>BBYL01000001.1 GCA_001570385.1 Microtetraspora glauca
TCACTGTCTGCGGGCCCAGGCGCGGGGTCGGTGCTTGGGATAACGATGGAAACGCATCGTCACCGTACCGTCCGGCTGGTCGATGACCTCAACCTTGTCCGGGTGACGAGACTTCCACTTGTTGTCAGGCGCGCACAACGGCGCGAGGTTACCCAGATCAGTACGGCCACTGGGATACCACGGCTCGATATGGTCGATCTCGGCCAGATACGCCGGCACGTCACAGCCCTCGCGGCAGCAGTACCGGTACCGGGCGATGATCGCCTCCCGCTGGTCGGCGGACGCCAGACGGCGGGAACGGCCGAAGTCGGTGACGATCCCCCGCGCGTCACGGAGCACCCGCCGCAGTTCGGCGGTGTAGGCCATCCGGCGGGCGTCGGCGGCGGGAATGGCGGTGCCGTCCTCCAGATGGGCGGGGGCGTCGGATTCGCCGGTGAGGGTCTGCTCGGTCACCTGCACGTGCAAGACGGTACGGCGTCCGCCGCCCGATAGGCGGATGGCCAGCGCATCAGCCATCCGGCGGGCGTGGCTACGCGTGTCGGTGCTGTCGGTTGCGACCGCGAGGGGTTCCAGCCACGTCTTCAGCCGCATCGTCAGTTCGGGGTCCAGCAGGCCGGTGACGCGGCCCATCCCGTCCAGGGTGTCGGCGATGGTCAGGTGCTGGCGTTCGGTCGTGGCCGCGGCCCGCGCCAGCCGCCCGTCGGGGTCGATGGTCTCGATGATGGCCTGTCCGGCGCGGGCGACGTCTTCGACGGTGCTGGCGGGGGCGTCGGCCAGGGTGAGCAGGATCGGTTCGGCCAGGCCGGTCTCGGCATCGTCCAGATGACGCACCGCGGAGGCGATGGTGGTGGCGTAGCCGAAGGTCAGGCTGCCGTCGGTGAGCCGGGCGGCGACCTGGGGCAGCCGGGGCAGTTGCCGGGCCAGGGTGAGGCGTTCGTTCGCGCGGGCGGCACGTGATCCGGTGGCGCGGGCCAGCCACGCCCCGATCGAGCGCCGCCCGAACAGGTGGTGGCCTTTCCCGGCCTCGGCCACCCGAACCCGGGCGGCCAGCGCGGCTTCGGCCAGATCGATCGCGCGTGCCAGCGCCACGATCTCCGCCATCGCCGCCTCGGTGTCCTGTGGTATCCGCTGGAGGTCGGCGGCGATCTCCTCAGCGCGGCGCAGCAGGTCCGCCACCGCCGCCCCGGCAAGTCCGGGATCGGGCCGGTCCCCCCACCCAGGGGCGTGACGGTCATCCCCGCCAGCCAGGGGCGCGTCGGCCGGGCCCGGCGTGTCTCGGCGGTCCTGCCACATCCCGTCCCAGGCTGACGCGTCCCCGCTCGCCTCCCTCGCCTCCCTCGCCTCCGTCGCCTCCTTCGCCTCCCTTACCGGCCGCGACCGCTCAAACCAGCGGCCTGCCCCTGCCATCACCTGTCCGGCAGGACCGGACTCCGCAGCAGCGATGAGGTCAGGCCGGCCGGCGGCGGGCGGGGGCGAAACCGGCCGGCGAAGACGAGAACGGTCGAGCAACAGCACGGCACCGTACGCGTCACCGGCGAAACGACCGGCCCCGGCCGGCGGCCTGTGCCGCCGGTGCGCACGCCGCCCCAAGGAGGACGGCGGCAGCCCACATGACTCCTCTGAGCCCTCCGCGTGACGTGACAGCAGCACGCCACCCGAAACAATCATCCGATTACGCCTCCCTTCCCTCTCTGGTCGCTT
>BBYL01000002.1 GCA_001570385.1 Microtetraspora glauca
TGGTTGTGTGTTTCATAGGGTTACGGCGGTTATAGCGGTAGGGAAACACCCGGTTACATTCCGAACCCGGAAGTTAAGCCTTCCAGCGCCGATGGTACTGCACTGGGGACGGTGTGGGAGAGTAGGACGCCGCCGGACAATTTTTGTGGGAGAGGGTCACCCTGTTTGGGGTGGCCCTTTCTCTTTTTTGTGCCTTGGTGGGTAAGCGCTTTCCGGCTGGTTTCGTTGGTGGTGCTGGTTCTGGCTGGTCTGGGTTTTGTTGGTCGGTGTGGGTGTTCCTGTCGCTGGTGGCGGCGCTTCCGGTGGAGGCGCTTCCGGTGGTGGTGTCTTTTCGTGGTGTGGTGGTGGGCCGGCTGGTGGTCGGTGTTGTGCGCGGTGGTTGTTGTTGTGTTCTGCGCTGATGCCGGTGTGCTGGTTTTCGGCTGTTGGGCAGGGGCTTTCGGTATTTGTTTGGCGGTGTATTGCTGGGGCCAGCCGCGGCCCAGCTGCGGGCCAATCGCGGGCCGGGTCAGCCGCGGTACGGCCGCGGCCCAGCGCGTCGGGTTGCGGGGTGAGCGCGGTGGTGTGTGGGGTGAGCCACTCGATGTGGGGGTTTTGGTGGTGGCGGAGGGCTGCCTGGTGTCCGTAGGCGCGGAGGCGGGGGCTTGCTCCGGCCGGCCGTGATAGTTGCGATCAGGTGCATACCGCTGTCGCGGTCGCGGGCGCGGTGGTTGCTGGCACGGTCTTACGCCGGCCTCCACAAACCCCCGCCTCCGCGCCCCCCTTTCCCGCCGTAGTCTCCTACCCAGATGCTGCGCAGTGCTTCGGGATCGTGACTTCGGCTCGTGTGGTAGCGCTGACTTGCTAGGCTTGCAGAGTCGGGCCACCTTCAATTGGTGGCCTTCTTCGCGTCAGGCAAGGAGCGAAGGCCACGGCGAGCGACGAGAGCCGGCAGCCAAGACTTTCGGCCGGAAGCGGACGTTCAGCATCGTCCGGCTCATACGTTCATCTCCCGCGGGCGGAGGAGCCAAGGGATCACGTGAGATCCCGGCACTAAGCCCCCTACGCGGTGAGTGAGTAATAGAGGACAGAAGTGAACAGAGAAGACGGGCGTGACGGCGTGGGCCGTGGCGAAGAGAACCGCGCAGAAGGCAATGACCGGCCGCGCCGTACGAGCGGGGGCCGAGACGAGGGCCGGAGCGGCTACGGGGAGCGGCGTGAGGGCCGTTCTGGAGACCGGGGCGACTTCCGCGGACGCGACCGGGGTGATCGTCCTCAGCGTTCGTACGGGGATCGCGACGCGTCCCGTGCCGACCGCCCGCGGCGCACGTTCGGCGACCGTGACGGTGACCGTCCCCAGCGGTCCTTTGGGGACCGCGATGCGTCCCGCGGTTCAGGCTTCCGTGATCGTGATGACCGTGGTGGTCAGCGTTCGTACGGTGATCGGCCGCAGCGGTCCTATGGTGATCGGGATGCCGCTCGTGGTGGCGACCGCCCGCAGCGTTCGTACGGTGACCGTCCGCAGCGTTCGTACGGTGATCGGGATGCCGCTCGTGGTGGTGACCGTCCGCAGCGGTCCTATGGGGACCGTGACGCGTCCCGGGGTTCGGGGTTCCGTGACCGTGATGACCGTGGCGGGCGCCCGGCCCGTGAGGGCGG
>BBYL01000003.1 GCA_001570385.1 Microtetraspora glauca
CCTCCGAACGGCTCCGGAAAAGACGCCGACACATTTATCTGGAGTCACAGCCCCTCCCGAGAAATCTGGTGAATAAGTGCATTTGGGGGAGGGCGACGGCGATCCCGGTTCGCCATGTGATCGGTGCCAGGCCAAGAGGGGGTGGTGGTATCGATTCACCACGCGAGCGTCGTGTGAGCGGCTCCGGTCCCGGCGGCTCGGCGGGGAGTCAGAAATGGACGGAAGCGCGGGCTCAGCGGGGATTCAGAGACGGATGGAGAGTGCCGGGCTGGGCGTTGAGGCCCCGGACAAAGGTGATCGTGTAGATGGGGCCGAGCGGGCTCTCGGCTTGCCATTCGTAGTCGTCGGGTCCGACACGTCCAGGCGTGCGTGAGGTGGCGCGCACCAAGTCGATCGTGGGCGCTGTCGCGTGTACGTCCGGATTGGCCGCCCAGAACGTATCGATGATCTGGCCGGCGACGCGGCCCAGTACGCTCACCGGGAGTCCTTGGTTCTTGGCCCATTCGCGGATGCGAAGGCTAAGTTCACGGGTCATGACGATGCGAGACACGCGCATCGGAACGACGGAATCCGGTGACGGATCAGATTTCGGCACGGCCCAGGAACCTACTCGATGCCACCGACAAACAATGCGGACCCTGACCTCGGGGTTGGGCGGGAATTACGCGGCGGTCGTTATCGAGAGTTCTTCGGATGATCTCAGGCTTTCGGCGAGGGGTCTATCGACCGTCACCTCATCGGCCTGTACAGGGCGACCGATAAAGCCGATAAAACGGGGAGCTCCTGCTGATCGCTTCCAA
>BBYL01000004.1 GCA_001570385.1 Microtetraspora glauca
CTGCTGACCTGCAACGGGCTTGCGACCTGCCACTTCAGGTTGGACAACGCTCATTGGTGCACCACTACGCCCACCAATAAGGGACATATTATGAAATTTGATTTCGAAATAACTTCTTAATCCTCGCAACAAACCCGTTGCGAGCACGTGTTCGGACATGGCATTATTCATATGCACGTTCGAATATTCGAGAGAGGGGGCGGGCGCGATGGAGCTCTTCGGGTCATTGGAGTTCTTTTCGCGGCACGAGCGCCCTTCTCAGGCCGGTCCATGCGATGCCGAGTGGTGGGAACGAATCACGGCTCGAACGAAGGCCTGGAAATCGGACGGCAGCTCGGCTCTCGCCCCCGACAAGGACTCCGCCCATTCCGCTCGTGCCGACAATGAAAAGCCGGGCGCCGCCACTGACAACCACAGCGCTTCCCCCGAATCGCCCCTTTTCCCCATCGAGGGCCCCACGGACGACGGAAGGTTGAGCGCCACCGACCACAGCGCGGCCGCCGCCCCAAGCCATGCCGATGCCCCTGCCCGTGACCAGACTTCCAGCGACGGCGACGCTCCGGGCGAAGACGAGGCTCCGGGCGAAGATGAACCTCTGAGCGGGGACGAGCCTCTGAGTGGGGGCGAGCCTCTGAGTGGCGGCGAGGCCGCCGGGGCTTCAGGCGCCGACGACCCCTCCCGTGCTACTGCGAGGGGCGCGGGTCGGGTGTCGTGGCCGTTGGTGGCGTCGGTCCGGGAGACAGCATCCGCGTTGGCT
>BBYL01000005.1 GCA_001570385.1 Microtetraspora glauca
GCACCGGCCGCGGTCCCGTTCTCGTTCTTCGTGCTTCCTGTCATGGTGCCCGCGCCTGCCAGGCCCGTCTGCTGCAGGTTGCTGTTACCGGTCCCAGGGGTGGGGACAGCGTTGGACTCGACCCCAGAGCCGGGGCCAGTGTCGAAACCGGACCCGCGGGCGGAACCGGACCCTGGGGCGGGACCGGCAGGACCACCAGGACCAAGATCGGGGTCGGGATCGGACCCCGGGGCGGGGTCGGCGGGGCCACCATCGCCAGGATCGGGACCAGGATCGGGACCGGACCCCGGTGCGCGACCAGCAGGGTCGCCATCAAGAGGCCCGGGACCAGCGCCAGGACCGGGGTCGGGGCCGGAGTCAGGGCCGGGCGGACCCGCGTCAGGCTCGCTGTCGCCCGGCTCGGGGGTGCAGACGTCGCCGCCGTTGTCGACGGGACTGCTGGGACTCGCCTCGGAGCCAGGGGCGTCGCTACTTCCGAGGGGGTCTTTGACGCTCGCACTGGGACCGAGGTCGCCACCACCGGTGCCGCACGCGTCCGACGTATCGATGCCGTCGCCATGGTCGGCATGATTGGCGAGGGTCGCGCTTGTGTCGGTGTGGGCGG
>BBYL01000006.1 GCA_001570385.1 Microtetraspora glauca
GTCCCAGTCCGCCGCGCGGCCGCAGCCCGCCCGGCCGGAACCGGCCCGCCCGGCCGCCACGCCGCCCGCGCGGCCGGCCGCGGCGTCCGCCCCGGCTAAGCCCGAACCGCGTGCGGAGCAGTCCGCCCCGGTCCGGCCGATGTCCGCCCCGTCCACTCCGGTGACCCCGCCCGCGCCGCCGGTCTCCCAGGTCGAGGCGGTCCAGCCGCCCAAGCCCGCGGTGACGCCGGTTTCCGATCGCGCTCCGGAAACTTCCGAGCCCGCTGGACCGTTCTCACGTGAGAGCACGGCGGAGGCGTCGCGCTCGGAGCAGAGCACGGCAACGGGACCCTTCTCGATTCCGCGCCCCACGCCCGAGCCGCCGACTCCGATCACCTCGCGCGTCAGCCAGCCGGCAACCCGCCGGCCGGTGGTGTTCGAGGAGCAGGAGGAGGAGCTCGACGTGCCCGACTTCCTCAAGTGACCCTCCCCACACGCGAGTACATGTGAACGACGCACGACGCGAGGAGCTCGCGGCGGGCCTGGCCGAGACGGAGTCACGCATCCGCGATGCGTGCCGCGCCGCCGGCCGGGACCGTTCCGAGATCACACTCATCGCGGTAACGAAGACCTATCCCGCTTCCGACGTACGGCTGCTCGCCGGGCTCGGAGTGACTGACGTCGGTGAGAACCGGGACCAGGAGGCCGCCGCCAAGGCGGCCGAATGCGCCGGTCTCGGCCTCACCTGGCACTTCATCGGCCAGTTGCAGACCAACAAGGTCCGCTCCGTGGTCGCGTATGCCGACCTGGTCCACTCTGTGGACCGTCCCCGGCTGGTGGACGCGCTGAGCCGCGAGGCGGTGAAGGCCGGCCGGGAGATCGGCTGCCTCATCCAGGTGTCGCTGGACACCGCGCCGCCTGATTCCGGAGGAGTCGCCGAGCGCGGTGGCGTCGTTCCGGCGGCGGTTCCCGATCTGGCCGCCGCCATCGCCCGAGCCGACAACCTGCGGCTTCGCGGTGTCATGGCCGTCGCGCCGCTGGGGGAGGAGCCGGGCCCGGCGTTCGCCCGCCTGGCCCGGACGGCGCGGGCCGTCCAGGAGGAACACCCCGGCGCGGACGTCATATCGGCGGGTATGAGCGGGGACCTCGACGAGGCGATCGCGAACGGCGCGACACACCTGCGTGTCGGTACGGCGTTGCTCGGCCGCAGGAAGCCCTTCGTCAGGTAATGTCCCCCAAGTGGACCTTGGTGTCCGCATCCAGGTAGAGGTCGATCAGCGGTGAGCTCCACGGGGGTACGGCTACCGCCCTGGCCTTCCGACAGGGACCTAGAAGGCATGAAGGGGAGGAAGCCGGGCCGGGCATCGGCCGGGACTGCGTGGCAGTACCGGACGGCGCGTGGCGCGGTGAACCCGCCCCGGTGACACGGAGGACGACGAGAGATGGCCGGCGCGATGCGCAAGATGGCGGTCTACCTCGGTCTCGTGGAGGACGACCGCTACGACGACAGGTACGTGACCGAGTACGCGAACGACGAGGACTACGCCGACGACGACTACGAGTCGGCGCGCCGGGGCTTCTCCGCCGGGGGGCAGGGAGGACATACGGCGTCCCAGGAGCACGATGAGGACGGCGACGCGTCCGTCCCCGCGCCCCGTCCCTCCACCACCGTGCTCGAGCGTCGTACGACCGATCTGGCGCGGATCACGACCCTTCATCCCCGCACGTACAACGAGGCGCGCACGATCGGGGAGCACTTCCGTGAGGGCACTCCGGTCATCATGAACCTTACGGAAATGGTTGACAGTGACGCCAAGCGTCTTGTCGATTTTGCGGCAGGTCTCGTCTTTGGCCTACACGGCAGCATCGAACGTGTTACGAACAAGGTGTTCCTGTTGTCCCCCGCCAACGTTGAGGTGACCGCCGAAGACAAGGCCAGAATCGCGGAACGCGGCTTCTTCAACCAGAGCTAGAGTTCCATGTATGGACAGTGACCGGCTGAGCGGTGCCCATGGGGACCGGAGACTGCGGAACGGGACGGAGGTGAGGCTCGACCGTGGGGATCGTCAGTGAGATCTTGGTCGCTGTACTCTCTCTCTATCTCGTTCTGCTGATCGGCAGAATGATCTTTGATACGGTGCAGCTTTTTGCCCGCTCCTGGCGGCCTTCCGGGGTCGTCCTGGTAGTGGCGGAGGTCACTTACACACTGACCGACCCGCCTCTCAAATTTCTCCGCCGTTTCATTCCGCCCCTGAGGTTGGGTACGGTGGCCTTTGACCTAAGCTTCACAGTGCTGTTCATTGTGGTCTTGGTCTTGATCCAAGTCGTGTCCGCGCTTCGTTGATCGGGAACCGTCCCTCCGGACAGACTCCAAGCGCGCCAAGGAGACTCACATGCCGCTGACGCCCGCCGATGTGCGGAACAAGCAGTTCAGTACCACCCGGCTGAGGCCGGGGTACGACGAGGAGGAGGTCGACGCATTCCTTGACGAGGTCGAGGCGGAACTCGACCGCCTCATCCAGGAGAACGAGGAGCTTCGCGCCAAACTGGCCGAGTGCCTGCGCGGCAAGGTGCCGGGCGGCATGGGCATGGCCGGTGGCATGCAGATGGCGCCCGCCCCGGTCGCCGAGCCGAAGCCCGAGATGATGGTGCCGCAGCCCGAGCCCATCAAGCCTCCGGAGCCCGTCCGTCCCGAGCCCGTCCCCGTCGGCATGGGCATGCCGCCCGCCGAGGACAACATGGACACCGCGGCCCGGGTGCTCGCCCTCGCCCAGCAGACCGCCGACCAGGCGATCGCCGACGCCCGCCGCGAGGCGGACGAGACCGTGACCCGCGCCCGCCGCGAGGCCGACGACATCCTCGGCAAGGCTCGCCGCCAGGCCGAGCAGATCATCGGTGACGCCCGTGCCCGCGCCGAGACCCTCGAGCGCGACGCGCAGGAGCGCCACCGTCAGGCCATGGGCTCCCTGGTGCAGACCCGGGACGAGCTCGAGCGCAAGGTCGAGGAACTGCGCAGCTTCGAGCGGGAGTACCGCAGCCGCCTGAAGCTGTACCTCGAGCAGCAGCTCGCGGACCTGAACGTCTCGGCCGAGAACAGCGGCGGTTTCCCGATCGTGGGCGCGGCCCCGGCGATGGCCCACGCGGTCGCCCCGGGTCCCCAGCCGATGCAGGGCAACCCCAACCCCTTCGGCCAGGAGCCTCCGCAGCACTCTGGCGCGTTCCAGACCCCCGACGGCCCCCACAACGACCGCCGGTAAGGCGACGGGTCGTCCCCTCCTCACGACCCGCTTCTCGGAGATCCCCCCGTGATCCTTATCAGTGCCGCGCTGGTGCTCGTCGCCATCGGCCTGCTCATCGCAGGTGTGGTGCTGGCGAAGCCGTTCCTCGTGATGTGGTCGATCGTGGTCAGCGTGCTGTCCGCGGTCTGCCTGCTGATCGGGGCGTTGCTGAGGCGCCATGAGCTGTTCCCCGCCGGCGGTCGCGCCGCCGAGGAACCGGTTCAGGCTCCTCGCGGCGCGGCGGTTCCCCAGATGGCGCACGCCGGCGTTCTCGGGCATTCGGGTATTCCCGGACACGCCCCTCTTCCCGGACACGTCGGGCTTCCCGCCTTCGGCGGGCCCCCGGCGCATCCGGCGGCGCCCCCCATGATGGCGGTCCCACCGGTTCCGCCTCCCGGGGCGCCGATGTCGCACGCCTTCCCGCAGCAGCAGCCGACGCGGCCGCTGTCGAGGCCACCGGCCTCGGCCGGGCGGGACCTGGGGCCTGACGCGATCGTGCTGGTCATCCCCGGTAGGAAGCGGTTCCACCTGGCGGACTGCCGGCAGCTCCAGGGGCGCGAGGTCGAGGAGTTGACGCACGAGGAAGCTCGCGAGGAAGGGTTCACGCCCTGCACCGCCTGCGTCCCCGAGGCGGCGGCGCGTGTCGCGGCCGACGCGGAGGAGAGCACGGCGGGCGAGAACACGCCCTCGGAAGGCACACCCTCTGGAAGCACACCCGGTGAGCCCGCGGTCGCGGAGACCGGGGCATCCGCCGGAGAGACCGCCCCACGGGCGGAGAGCATGACGAAGAACACGGAGCCGGCGGACCCGGCCGAGACCGAGGATCCCGGGCGCGCCGGGTCAGCGGACCCGGCCGGTTCCACCACGGCACCCGTGTCGCGTTCTTTCTTCGACCCCGTGGTGCAGCCGGATCCCGTGGCACAGCCGGGTGAGACGGACATCGTGAAGATCATGATCGGTGCCCGTCGTTACCACCTGCCCGAGTGCCCCCTGATCAAGGCCGCTCCCGAGGACAGCGTCGAGACGAAGACCAGGCCGGACGCGGAAGGGGCCGGGCTCACACCCTGCCCCGTCTGCACCGCCTAGATCCCGGCCCTCACCCGGCAGCAGGACCCGCGTACGGGTTCCGCTGCCGGGTTTTCCTCATCCTGCGGCCGGACGGCCGCAGGATGAGGAGGCCGGCCTAGGCGCGGCGGAGCTGGAAGACCAGCCCGAGGTCGGCGTCCTCGAACCGCGGGAGGCCGTCCTGGGAGCCTTCGGCGAAACCGGAGGCGAGGACCTCGTCGGAGATGGCCCGGCCCCCGGCGCGGAGGGCGTCGGCCAAATCGTCACCGCTCGCGGACCACCACAGCTCGATCCGGTCGGTGATCGCCAGCCCCGTGGACTTCCGGGCGTCCTGGACGAGCCGGATGACCTCGCGGACCAGGCCCGCGCGGCGCAGCTCATCGGTGATCTCCAGGTCGAGCGCGACGGTCTCCCCGGTGCCGGTGTCCACCGCGCCGGTCTCCACGGCCCAGCCCGATCGCGGCTGCTCGGTGACGATCACGTCGTCCGGCCCGAGCTCGACCGTGCCCAGCTCACCGGCCTCGACGGCGGCGGCCGTACCGGACCTGAGGGCCTGGGCGAGCGCCGCCGGGTCGGCGGCGCCGACGGCGGCGGCGACCAGCTTGGTCTGGGCGCCGAACCGCTTGCCGAGCGACCGGAAGTTCGGCTTGACGGTGAACGTCACCAGGTCGGCGGAGAATCCGGACATGTCCTCCAGCGCCTGGACGTTCAACTCGTCGGCGATCAGTTCACGCAGCTCGCCGGGCAGCGCGGGCCAGCCGGGAGCCCCGATGAGCGCGCGGCCCAGCGGCTGGCGGGTCTTGACCGAGGAGGAGGCACGGGCCGAGCGGCCGAGCTCCACCAGGCGGCGGACCAACGCCATCTGCTCGGAGAGCGCCGGGTTCAGCGCCGCCTCGTCGACCTCGGGCCACGCGGTCAGGTGCACCGACTGCGGCGCGTCGACCCCGCGCAGCACATCCCACACGTAGTCCGTGAGGAACGGCACGATCGGGGCCATCAGCCGCGTCACGGTCTCCAGGCACTCGTACAGCGTGGCGAACGCGGCGGCCTCGCCGGACCAGAACCTGCGGCGGGAGCGCCGGACGTACCAGTTCGACAGATCGTCCAGGAACTCCGTCACCCGGCGACCGGCCTTGGCCGTGTCGAACTCGTCGAGCGCGGACGTCACCTCGGCGACCGTCCGGTGCAGCTCGGCCAGCGCCCACCTGTCGATCAGCGGGCGTTCGGCGCTCGGCGGAGCGTCCGCCAGCCTGGACGGCGACCACGACTCGGCGTTGGCGTAGAGCGTGAAGAACGACGCGGTGTTCCAGTAGGTAAGCAGGACCTTCCGGATGATCTCCTCCAGCGCGGCATGACCGATCCGGCGGGGCGCCCAGGGCGAGCCGGAGGTGGCCATGTACCAGCGGAGGGAGTCGGCGCCGTGCTGCTCCATGAGCGGCATGGGCCGGAGCACGTTGCCCAGGTGCTTGCTCATCTTGCGGCCGTCCTCGGCGAGGATCAGGCCGAGGCAGAGCACGTTCTCGTAGGAGGACCGGCCGAAGACCAGCGTGCCGACCGCCATCATCGAGTAGAACCAGCCGCGGGTCTGGTCGATGGCCTCGCAGATGAACTGCCCGGGATAGGCCTGCTCGAAGGTCTCCTTGCCGACGTGCGGCGCGCCCCACTGGGCGAACGGCATGGCGCCGGAGTCGTACCAGACGTCGATGACGTCGGGCACGCGCCTCGCCTCGGCACCGCACTCGCGGCAGGGGAAGGCGACGTCGTCCACATAGGGGCGGTGCGGATCGAGCCCGGACAGGTCCTGCCCGGCGAGCTCGCCGAGCTCCTTGAGCGACCCGACGCAGGTGACGTGCGAGTCATCCTCGGAGCAGACCCACAGCGGCAGTGGCGTGCCCCAGTAGCGGGACCGCGACAGCGCCCAGTCGACGTTGTTTCGCAGCCACTCGCCGTACCGGCCGTTCTTGATCGTGCCGGGGAACCAGTTGGTCCGCTCGTTCTCGGCGAGCAGCTCGTCCTTGATCGCGGTCGTCCTGATGTACCAGGACGGGAGCGCGTAGTAGAGGAGGGCCGTGTGGCAGCGCCAGCAGTGCGGGTAGCTGTGCTCGAAGTGGCTGCCGCGGAACAGCAGGCCGCGCTCGCGCAGGCTCTCCGTCAGCGGCTCGTCGGCGTCCTTGAAGAACATGCCGCGGACCAGCGGGACGTCGGGCAGGAAGCGCCCGTCAGGGCCGATCGGGTTGACGACCGGCATGCCGTACCGCTTGCAGACGGCCATGTCGTCGGCGCCGAAGGCCGGGGCCTGGTGGACCAGGCCGGTGCCGTCCTCCACGGTGACGTAGTCGCCCAGCACGACATAGTGCGCGCCGGGACCGTCCTGTCCGGGCACCTCAGGGAAGGCGACCAGGTCGAATGGGCGGCGGTAGGACGTGCGCTCCAGGTCCTTTCCGGTGAACGTGGCGAGCACCTCGGCGTGGTCACCGAGAACCTGCGCCAGCAGCGGCTCGGCGACCACGAGCACCTCGCCGCCGGTACGCGCCGCGACGTAGGTCACGTCGGGGTGCACGGCCACGGCGGTGTTGGACACCAGCGTCCACGGCGTGGTCGTCCAGATCAGCAGCGCGGCGCCCATCTCGGCCAGCGGGCCGGACGTGACGGGCATCCGCACGTACACCGAGGGGCTGGAGACGGTCTCGTACCCGCCCGGCTGGCCGAGCTCGTGGTCGGACAGCCCGGTGCCGCAGCGGGGGCAGTACGGCGTGATGCGGAAGTCGCGGAAAAGCAGGTCCTTGTCCCAGATGGTCTTCAGCGACCACCAGACGGCCTCGACGTACTGGGGATCCATCGTGCGGTAGGCCTGGGACATGTCGACCCAGTAGCCCATCCGCTCGGTCATCTCCTCGAACGCGTCCACGTGCCGGAGGACGGACTCCCGGCACTTCGCGTTGAACTCGGCGATGCCGTACGCCTCGATCTGGGGCTTGCCGGAGAGGCCGAGCTCCTTCTCGACGGCGACCTCCACGGGCAGGCCGTGGCAGTCCCAGCCCGCCTTGCGGGGAACGTGGTAGCCCCGCATCGACTTGTAACGGGGGAAGACGTCCTTGAAGACGCGCGCCTCGATGTGGTGGACGCCGGGCATGCCGTTCGCGGTGGGCGGACCCTCGAAGAAGACCCAGGACGGGCCGCCGGCGTTCTGTTCGAGAGAGCGTTCGAATACCTTCCCGTCCCGCCAGCGTTCGAGGACCTCGCGTTCGAGGGCCGGCAGGTCTACCTGCGCGGGAAGAGAGCGGAAATAATGGGAAGACATCGTCGGGCGGGACCTCCACGCGTGACTGACATGGCGTGAAGGGACGAAGCCGGACGGCTCCGCGGTACCACCCTTCTTGACCCGCCTCGTGGGCGGGCCCTCTCATTCGTGTCGCGGCCGGGTCTACTCGGCTGTGGGCCTTTCTTCCGGCGGCTCCGGGGTGATCTTCTCTCCGTGACTCGCCCCGGGCTCGCACCGTCCCCGGGTCGCTCCTGCGAGTGGGTACGGAGGTACTCGTCCCCATCAGCGCCTTGCAAACTAAAACGATAACGCAGAGACACGATAGGGGCTTCCCGAAATGCGGCTGTCGATCAGGGTGAAGCCGGGTTCCGCTCGCGAGGGCGTGGGCGGAACATACGGAGACACCGCGATTGTTGTCAGGGTGTGCGCCCGCGCGGTGGACGGAAAGGCGACGGAGGCGGCCCTGAGGGCCGTCGCCTCCGCTTTCGGGGTGTCGCGGGGCGCGATCCGGCTTGTCACGGGTACGACAAGTCGCGACAAGGTCGTGGACATCGAGGGGAACGATGAGGAGATCGCGGAACGCGCCGCTCGCCTGCGGGCCGGGTGAGCCGTCCGCACACGGGTGGAATTCGCTCGCGGGGCGGGTGTCCCGTTCGCCTGAGGAACAGGTGCATCGTTCGCTTATGGGGCAGGTAAAGCGCCCGGCGCGTCGATTGCCGGGCCGATTCGGGCGACCTATGCTGCCCGGACTGCTCATGTGTTTGATCACTGCGCCTTACAACGGGAGGCCCTCATGACGACGCGTGCGACGAGATCCGCCACCAGCGAAGAGACCTGGTCAGAAGGAGAGCTCGCCGAGGTGCGGGAGCGGCTCCGGCACGAGATCGAGGAACTCGTCGCCGACATCTCCCGGGCCGAGGAACAGCTCGCGTCAGGGGACGCCAGTGAGGGCGCCGGAGATGATCCGGCGGACGCCGGCGCCAAGACGTATGAGCGTGAGCGTGAGATCGCCCTTACCCTGAATGCGCGCGACCTGCTCGCGCAGAACGAGCGGGCGATCGCCCGCATCGCCGCAGGGACTTACGGAGTGTGCGAATCGTGCCACAAGCCGATCGGCAAGGAGCGCCTTCAGGCGTTCCCGAGGGCGACGCTGTGCGTGGCCTGCAAGCAGCGGGAGGAGCGCCGCTGAGCGACCAGGCCGACGCGGGGACCGCCGACGGCCCCGTCCGCGCGCGGAGGATCGCCGTCCTCGGCGTCGTGGCGGTTCTCGCGTACGTCCTCGACCTGGTGACCAAGACGCTCGTGGTGACCTTCCTCGAGCACAAGGAGCCGGTGGAGGTCATCCCCGAGGTGCTGCTCCTGAACGTGATCCGCAATTCCGGAGCCGCGTTCAGCATCGGCACCGGGATGACGATCGTCTTCACGGTGATCGCCTTCGGTGTGGTCATCGCGATCCTCCGTACGGCACGGCAGCTCCGGAGCCTTCCGTGGGCGATCACTTTGGGGCTGCTGCTCGGGGGCGCGCTCGGGAACCTGACCGACCGCCTCTTCCGCGCGCCCGCCCCGCTGCAGGGACACGTGGTCGACTTCATCCAGGTCTTCCCGGCCACCCGCTTCCCGGTGTTCAACATCGCCGACTCGGCGATCGTCTGCGGCGGCATCCTCGCCGTCTTCCTCGCCTGGCGCGGTTACCAGGTGGACGGTTCACGGCACACCGGGGAGGAGTCCGATGGGTGAGCAGCGCAGTCTTCCCGTGCCGGAGGGCCTGGAGGGCGAGCGCCTGGACGCCGCCCTGGCCCGGCTGTTCG
The DNA here is from genome assembly GCA_001570385.1 of Microtetraspora glauca. GTDB lineage: Bacteria > Actinomycetota > Actinomycetes > Streptosporangiales > Streptosporangiaceae > Microtetraspora > Microtetraspora glauca. Next base: position 9,393 of record BBYL01000006.1, read on the forward strand.
GCTTCTCCCGGACCAGGGCCGCGGAGCTGATCGCCACCGGTGACGTGCTCGTCGACGGCTCGATCGCGGCCAAGTCGGACCGCGTGCACGCCGGGGCCTGGCTCGACGTGACGATTCCCCCGCCGCCGGCCACACCGATGCCCGTGGCGGAACCCGTGCCGGGCATGACGATCCTGTACGAGGACGACGACATCGTCGTGGTGGACAAGCCCATCGGAGTGGCCGCCCACCCGACGGTCGGCTGGACCGGACCCACGGTCATCGGCGGGCTGCTGGGAGCCGGGCACAAGGTCGCGACCAGCGGCGCCGCCGAACGCCAGGGCATCGTCCACCGGCTCGACGCGAACACCACCGGCGCGATGGTGGTCGCCAAGAGCGAGTTCGCCTACTCCCACCTCAAGCGGGCGTTCAAGGAACGCACCGTCGACAAGCGTTACCACGCGCTGGTGCAGGGTCACATGGACCCGTTGCGCGGCACGGTGGACGCGCCCATCGACCGGCACCCGTCCGGTGACGGCCGGTTCGCGGTCGTGGCGGGCGGCAAGGAGTCGGTCACCCACTACGACACCGTGGAGGCGTTCCGCGCGGCGTCGTTGCTCGACATCAAGCTGGAGACCGGCAGGACGCACCAGATCCGGGTGCACATGTCGGCTCTGCGCCACCCGTGCGTGGGCGATCTCATGTACGGCGCCGACCCCACGCTGGCCGCGCGGCTCGGGGTGACCCGGCAGTGGCTGCACGCGGTCTCCCTCGCCTTCGAACACCCGGCGTCGGGGGAGTGGGTCTCGTTCACCAGCCCCTATCCCGAGGACCTGGCCCGCGCCCTGGAGATCGTCAGCGACGAGAGCTAGTGCGACCCCGGGTCTCACCCGTCTCACGGATCGGAGCCCGCCCGTCCCACGTCACGCCGGGCCGGCTCCCGTCATCTCGTACGGCGGGCGGCGATCTCCCGGACGACCGAGACCAGCAGATCGATGTCGGCCTCGGTGGTGCGCCAGTTGAGGATGGCGGGGCGCAGGGCGGTCATCCCACGGTAGGTGGTGGTCCCGGCGTAGACGCGGCCGTCGGCGAGCAACTCCTCGCCGATCCACGCGTTCAGCGCGTTCACCTCCTCCTCGGGAACGCCGGGCGGGCGGTAGCGGAAGCAGACCACGCAGAGCCGTACCGGAGCGAGCAGCTCCAGGTCGGGGGCGCTCTCGACGATCTCGCCCAGCCGCAGGGCCAGCGCGTGGTGGCGCTCGACCATCTCGCGGTTGCCCTGCCTGCCGTACGCCCGTAGGGTCGCCCAGATGGGCAGTGCCCGCGCCCGCCGCGACGACTCAGGGCCCAGGCAGTTGTAGTTGAGGTGCGGGTCGTCCTCGGCGGGGAGGTAGGCCGCGCCCCACGGGCCGAAGGTCCGGCCCATGAGCCCCTGCTCTCGGACGAACGCGAACCCGCTCTCGTAGGGGACGTTGAGCCACTTGTGCCCGTCCGCGGTCACCGAGTGCGCCCGTTCCACCCCCTCGACCAGGTGCGAGAGCCGGGGGGAGGCCGCCGCGAACAGCCCGAAGGCGCCGTCCACGTGCAGCCAGGCGCCGTACCGTTCGGCCAGGTCCGCCAGGTCGCCGATGGGGTCGAAGTCGCCGGTGTTCACCTCACCCGCGTTCCCGACGATCACGGCCGGGCCGTCGACGCGTTCGAGCTCACGCTCCATGGCCGCAAGGTCGACCCGCCCCGCGTCGTCCCGGGCGAAGATCCGGGCGCTGTCCCGGCCGCAGCCGAGGGTCAGCAGCGCCTTGCGGCTGCTCGGGTGGAGGTAGCCTCCGGCCAGCACCGGCATCGGCGGCAGTCCGGCGAGCCCGTCGGCCGCCACGTCACGGCCGTGACACTCGCCCCACCACTGTCGTGCGCAGGCCAGCCCGGTGAGGTTGGCGAAGGTCGCGCTCGGGGTCAGCACGCCGCCGTAGGACTGCGGCAGTCCGAACAGGTCTTTCAGCCACCGCAGCGCGACGGTCTCCGCCCGGGCGGCGAACGGCGAGGTCAGCCAGAGCCCGCCGGCCTGGTCCAGCAGCGAGGTCACCCAGTCGCCCGCCTGGGCCGCCGGCGTCGAGCCTCCGACGATGAAGTGGAAGAAACGGGGGCCAGAGGAGTGGGTCGCCGCCTCGGTACCGACGCGCAGCAGCAGCTCGACGCTGTCGAGGGTGCCCTCTCCGTGCTCCGGAAGCGAGCCGTCGAGCAGGTCGAGAAGGATGTCCGCGCGGTGGTCGTGAACGGGACGGTCACCGAGCGAGTCGAGGTAGGGGCCGGCGGCCTTGGCCACCATGTCCAGCGCCGCGGCGGCCTGGTCGCGTTCGTGCAGAGGATCGCTCATGGTCAACGATGCACACGCGCGGCCGCGTTCCGCCAGCCACGGACCGCTCCGGTTTCGGTGCTCAGTCGCGTGGCCGCGTGTCGGCGTTGAGCGTGCTCGCGTTGAGCGTGCCGGACGACGCGATCACGGGGCGGTGCGGACTGACCGGTCGCGGTGAGGGCGAGCGTCACCGGCCGGACCGGTCGCGGTGAGGGCGAGCGTTACCGGCCCGACCGGAACGTCTTGGTGAACCAGGCGAAGTAGGACTGCCCCTCCTGGGCCCATCGGCTGTCGGAGGTCTGCCAGTAGATCGCGACGTCCCGCTTGTCGGCGGTGACGAAGGAGCGGTCGAGGGCGTGCACCGGGCCCTGCTCCGATTGCCAGGTGAACTCCCAGTCGGCGGCGGGAAGTCTCTGGAAGACCACCGACCGCAGGCCGAGCCGCTGATAGCCGGGGAAGGCGCTCGTGGTCTTGGGATTCTCCGACAGTTGCTGAGCGTGGAGCATCGGATCCTGGTCGGTGTCGACCCAGCGCGTGAAGTCGACCACCAGATAGGTGGTCCTGGACGTGGGAGATTGGAACCGTACTCGTGTCGCTCCCCGTTCCTCCGTCCAGTTCTGGGGAACCGCGATGGAGAAGCCCAGCTTGTCGCTGCGCATCGCCCACCCGCGCGGCAGCCTGCTCGCGGAAGACGGTGACGCCGACGGGACGGGAGATCCGCTGCCAGTAGACGGCTTCGCGGACGGGGCGGGAGACGGCGCCCCGGACGGCCCAGAGGACGACCCGGACGACCCGGACGAACCGGATGCCCCGGACGAACCGGCTGACGACGGCCCGCCGCCGGAATCCGCCGTGAGGGCCTGATAGCCGTACCAGCCGCCGACCCCGGCACCGGCGAGCAGTACCGGGAGAAGGATGAGCAGGACCACCCGCGTCGCGGACGAGCGCCGCCCGGACTGCGGCGGCGCGGGCGGCTGGGACGGGCCGCCGGTCGGTGCGCCGCTCCAGGGCGGAACGGTGCCCATCCCGTGCACGCCCGCGGGACCGGCGGCTCCATGTACCGGCCCGGGACCGGAGGCTCCAAATGCGCCGCCGGGGACGCCGGGTCCCTGAATGCCGTTGTGGTTGCCGACCCCCTGAGCGGACCCGGGACCGGTCACCCCCGGGACGGCGAAGCCGTGGCCGCCGGCCCCGTGGCTGTCGGGTCCATAACCGCCAGGTCCGTAACCGCCGGACCCGTGGCTGTCGGGTCCATAACCGCCAGGTCCGTAACCGCCGGCCCCGTGGCTGTCGGGTCCATAACCGCCAGGTCCGTAACCGCCGGGCCCGGGGACACCGGATCCGGGGATGCCGACGGCGTGGGCGCCGGTCGAGGGGGGCGTAGCCGTACCGAAAGCGGCACCGGGCGCGTGCGGACCGGCTCCGGAGTCCGGTGAGGCCGCGGCCAGAGGGAACGGCTCGGGCCGGTGTCCGGCGTGGCGGTCGCGGGCGGCGGCCGTTCCGGTGGCCACCGCGTGGAGCATCGCGGAGACTTCCACGGCGTCGATCCGTCGCGTGGGGTCCTTGATGAGCAGGCCGTCGATCACGGGGGCGAGCGGCCCGGCGCGCCTGGCCGGATCGGGGTCGTTGTGCAGCACGGCCGCCATGGTGGCGATGGGCGAGGTCCGGTCGAAGGGCGCTCTGCCCTCCACAGCGGCGTAGATGGTCGCGCCGAGCGACCAGAGGTCGGATTCGGGGGTCGCGGGGTCACCGTTGAGCCGCTCAGGGGGCAGGAACGCCGGGGTGCCGGTGACGACGCCCGTCATGGTCAGCCCGGCCTCCTCCGGCATGGTCGCGATGCCGAAGTCGGTGAGGACCACCCGGCCGTCCTCGGTGAGCAGCACGTTCTCCGGCTTGACGTCGCGGTGCAGGATCCCGGAGGCGTGGGCCGTGCACAGGGCGTCGAGCACCTGGAGGCCGATGGAGGCGACGCGTTCGGGAACGAGAGGGCCGTGCTCGCGGACCACCTGGCCGAGGGAACGGGAGCGGACGAGCTGCATGATGATCCAGGGGCGGCCGTCCTCCTCGATCACGTCGTGGACGACCACGACGTTGGGGTGGGAGATCCGGCCGGCGGCCCGTGCCTCGCGGATGGTCCGGCGGTTGAACGCCGCCCGGTCCTCCTCGGTCATCGGCTGGTAGAGAACCTCCTTGACGGCCACCGCACGGTCGAGCAGCTCATCGTGAGCACGCCACACGACCCCCATGCCGCCCCGGCCGATGGGTTCGAGCAGGTGATATCTGCCCGCCACACGATGCCCTGCCTCCACCAGCCCTCCTCCTCAGAAACCTCTGAATCGTCCCACAGCTCACGAGCGTGTCAGCAGTCGGAAGACAGTCCGAAGACAGCCGGAAGAAGGGGCGGAGCGGCGGGGGAGCGGGCCGCGGGTCATGTGCTCACGAGGTGGGCCGGGGGGCGGGGATTCGGCCCGAGCGGGGCCCTGTGCCGTGCCTCCGGCGTCCCGGCGATCTCCGCACCCGCCATTCGGTGTCCCTGGATCGTTCCCGCGCCGCGGTCCTGGCGTCCGGGTGCCCGCTGGCCGGGACGGGTTCCCCGACTCCCCGGCGGCATGTCGCCACGTCCGCACATTCGGACATCCGGAATTTGAACTTTGATATCTCTTGCCCGCTTTATTCCCAACTTATACGATCCGCAGCAACTTTTACTTTCACCTCATCGGTCTCACTCAGGACGCCATCGCCCGCAAAACCCTTCCCCTTACCCCCCAGGAGAAAAAGATCATGCGGCCACGCACGACGACGTGCAGAAAATCTCCGTACGGAAAGATCGCAGGAGCGGCGGTCCTCACGCTGACCGCGCTCGTCCTCCCACTCGCCTCCCCGCCCGCGTACGCGGACCCGGGCGACCGGCAGTGCGTTTCGGACCCGAACGCCCACGCGACCTCGGTGCCGAGCCCCGACCAGTTCTTCGGCTTCCCCCTCGGCAAGGGCCAGTCCCGGACCCTCACGTCCGACGAGATCAGGAAGTACGTCGAGGCGGTGGGACACGCGTCCGACCGCGTGGTCACCGGCACGATGGCCCACAGCGTCTCCGGCCAGGAGCTGCCGTACGCCATCGTCTCCAGCCGTCACCACATGGTGCCGGGACAGCTGAAGAAGATCGCGTCGCAGATCCGGTCGTTGCGGGATCCCCGGTCGCTGCGTCAGGACAAGGCGGCGCGACTCGCCGACGACTCCCCGGCGATCGTGTGGGTGGCCGGGAACGTCCACGGCGGCGAGAAGAGCGGGGCCGACGCCGCGCTCAAGACGCTGTACGAGCTGGCCGGCGGGCTCTCCTGCGACGTGGCGAAGCGCAACGAGAACCTGGTCACGATCATCGTGCCGACCCAGAACCCGGACGGCAGGGAGGCGAACCGCCGCCAGAACGACTACGGGTTCGACCTCAACAGGGACTGGTTCGCCCGGACCCAGCCGGAGACCGGCGGCAAGATCGACATGCTGCGGGACTACCCGCCGCAGGTCTTCGTCGACGCGCACGAGATGGGCGGGCGGCAGTACTTCTTCCCGCCGAACGCCGACCCGATCCACCACGAGATCGCCTCCCAGCCGGTTGACTGGATCAACCGCATCGGGGCGGCCAACGCGGCGGGCTTCGGCTACAACGGCGCCTGCGGCGGCGCGGTCACCACGGAGTGCTACTTCAACTACGCGACGTACGACATGTTCTACATGGGGTACGGCGACACCGTGCCCGCGACCGGCTTCGGCGCCGCGGGCATGACCTTCGAGAAGGGCAGCTCCTCGGCCGTCGAGGACCGCGTGCAGCAGCAGTTCAACACGCAGTGGGCCACCATCGGCTGGGCCGCCGACAACAAGCGCGAGATCCTGGACGGCTACTACAAGATCTGGCAGACCGCGATCGAGCAGGGCGCCGCGGGCACGCTGGAGCCGAACGAGGTCGTACAGCCGACCAACACCGTCCAGTTCCCGGTCCCCGACGTCAAGGTCCGGTCGTACTTCCTGCTGCCCGACCGCCAGATCGGCGACGTGCGCCGGCTGGTCGAACGGCTGCGCGACATGGACGTCGAGGTCTACCGGCTCAAGCAGCCGGTCACGGTGCCCACCGCCCAGGTCTTCGGCGGCCGTTCCGCCACGAACCTGTCCGTTCCGGCGGGGGCGTACTGGATCCCGATGGACCAGCCGCAGAAGCACTGGATCCAGGCGCTGATCGCGGAGGACCCCTACGTCCCCTTCCCCTACTTCTACGACGTCTCCTCGTGGAGCAACCCGCTGCTGATGGGCGTGGGCACCGTCTCCACCGGTGACGCGCTGTCGCCGAAGGCCGACCTGGTGAAGCGCATGGACGGCGGCGTCGTCTCCGCGGCCCCGTCCACCGGCTCGTACACCTACCCGATGGACTCGGCCGCCGCGTCCGAACTGACCTTCCGCCTCCTCGGCTCCGGCGTGCCGCTGTCGCGCGACCTCGGGACGGGCGTGGTCAGCCTGCCCGCCCGCGCAGTGACCCGCGGAGAGCTCGACAAGCTCGCCCAGTCGTACGGCGTGGCCGTCGAGGGCCGCGCGACGCCGGCCTCCGGCACCGCGCTGCGCACACCCGACGTCGGCCTGTTCGCCGGCACCGGGATCTCCACCACCTCCGGCTCGTACGGCGAGGCGCGTTACGTCCTCAGTGAGCGCTGGGGCCTCGCTCCCAAGACGGTCACGACGGCGGACATCAACGACAACACCCCGGCGTTCACCGAGCGCACGGTCGTGCTGGTGCCGGACGGCAGCAGCGCGAACGGCGGCCTGAACGCGCAGGGCCTGGCGAACCTCAAGGCATGGGTGGCCGCGGGCGGCACGTACGTGGGCCTGCGCAACGAGGGCACCCGCGTCGCCCGCACCGCCGGACTGACCTCCACCACGGAGAAGACCAAGCCGACCGGCTACCAGGTCATCGGCTCGCACTTCCGGGTGAACGTCAACACCGGCAGCGCGGTCGCGCTCGGCCGTCCGGCGGAGGACTTCCAGTTCAACAACGGCGACCCGATCCTGAACCCGAGCCAGACGGGCACGAACGTCCTCACCTATCCGTCCGACGACGCGTTCTGGTCGAACGGCTACACGATGAAGGCCGACGCGCTCAAGGGCACGGTCGCGCTGGTCGACGAGCCGACCGGGGCCGGCCACGCCGTGCTCTTCGCCTACAACCCGCTGTTCCGCGCCTACAACGAGAACGGCATCCACCTGGTCGCGAACGCCCTGCTCCAGCCGGCGGGGAGCGCGCAGCAGCGGCAGCTCACGGCGACGCCGGGCGGCGGCGCGGACGCCCTCCGGGCGGCGGCGGCGAAGGCGGCGGAGCCGGACGACCTCGCCGGTGAGTGGCGCCCCATCGTCATCCAGGTCGCCGACGCCGACGCGGCACGGACCGAGGCCCTGGTCAGGACGTACACCGACACCGGCCGGACGGCCTCCGCCGACGGCTCGTCGTACATCACGATCCCGAACCCTGAGGGTCTGGCGGCCGACGAGCATCCGTTCCTGCGCGATCTTGTCCGTGACCTGAACGGTGCGGGCATCCCGCTACGCTCCGTCGTCGGCTGACGTCACTCACCACGCCGACGCCATCCCCGAAGCAGAACGAGTGGTTCCGGCCGGGCCGTGCCCGGCCGGAACCCGTGTGGAAGGAACCGAATGAGAATCTCCCGTATCCGCGGCGCGGCCCTCGCGACCGCGGTGGGCGCCCTCCTCGGCGCCCAGGTGGCGCACCCCGCGCTCGCCGCACCTGGAAACCCCGGCGCGCCGCGCTACTCGGCGGGCGCGGCCTCCGTCGGGGACCCGTACTTCCCCGACCAGGGCAACGGCGGCTTCGACGTGAAGCACTACGACATCGCCTTCACGTACGACCCCGCGAGCCGGCACATGGACGCCACCACGACGATCACCGCGGTCGCCACCCAGGACATGGACCAGTTCAACCTCGACTTCCGAGGCCCGGAGATCACCGAGCTCAAGGTGGACAAGCACCCGGCCTCGTTCACGCGCGACGGGCAGGAACTCGTCGTGACCCCGCGTCCGAAGCTCAAGTCCGGGCAGGTCTTCACGGTGACCGTGAAGTACGCGGGGACACCGCCGGTCATCACCGACCCGGACGGCTCCATCGAGGGCTGGGTGCCCACCGACGACGGCGCGTTCGTGGCCGGAGAGCCGCAGGGCGCCCCGGCGTGGTTCCCCGGCAGCGACCACCCGACCGACAAGGCGACCTTCACCTTCCGCGTGACCGTGCCGGAGGGCGTCACGGCGGTCGGCAACGGCCAGTTGCTGTCGCAGAAGACCGAGAACGGCACGACCACCTTCGTGTGGGACTCGACCGAGCCGATGGCGACCTACCTGGCCACGATGACCATCGGGAACTTCGTCGTCAACGAGTCGAGGACCCCGAGCGGGATCCCCGTCTACACCGCGGTCGATCCGCGCCTGGTGGCCGGGTCGGCGAGCGCCGTGTCCAAGATCCCGGACATGATCGAGTACTTCTCCTCGATCTTCGGGCCGTATCCGTTCGCCTCGACCGGCGCGATCGTCGACCGGGCGCCGAACGTCGGGTACGCCCTCGAGACCCAGACCAAGCCGATCTTCTCCAACACCGCGAGCGTCGGCACGATGGCGCACGAGCTCGCGCACCAGTGGTACGGCGACAGCGTCACGCCGACCCGGTGGTCGGACATCTGGCTCAACGAGGGCTTCGCGACGTACGCCACCTGGCTCTGGACCGAGCACACCGGGGGCGCCTCGGCGCAGACGACGTTCAACAGTTCCAGCAACTACGGGCGCGCGGCGACGTCGTCGTTCTGGCAGACCGTCCTGACCGACCCCGGCACGGTCGACATGTTCGGCAACGTGCCCTACAACCGCGGGGCGATGACGCTGCACGCGCTGCGCGGCAAGATCGGCGACACCGCCTTCTTCAAGCTGATCAAGGACTGGGCCGCCGACAACCGGTACGGCAACGCGGACACCGCCGCGTTCATCCGTAGCGCGGAGAAGGTGTCGGGCATGGACCTGACCGCCTTCTTCGACGTGTGGGTCTTCCAGAAGGGCAAGCCGTCCGCCTGGTGATAGCCCTGCCCCGGCCGGCGGCGCCCCTCTCCTCCCTCGGGGCCCGTCGGCCGGGTCAGTGGAACGCCGGCCGACGGGCGGCCGGTCACTTCGCGGGCTTGAACGTGGCCGTGAAGGTCTCGAAGTAGTGGTACTCCTTCTTCCAGCGCTTGTCCTGGGTGTGCCAGTAGATGGCGTAGCCGTGGCGCTTGTCGGTCACGAAACCGCGGTTGATCACGTGGGCCTTGCCGCTCCAGGTCCGCCAGGTGAACTCCCAGTCGGCGGCCTCCTTGAAATAGTCCACCCGCCTGATGTCGATGAGTTCATAACCGCCGAAGCGGGACGGGGCGGATTTCTCCTGGCTCTTCCAGTCCTTCACCGCGTCGTCCTTGGGACTGCTGGTCATACCGATCAGCAGGTACTGGCTGCGGTCCGAGCCGCGGAACCACACGCTGCCGCCGTCCCGCTTGTACTCCTTCCAGCCCTTGGGAAGCGCGATCGAGAAGCCCGTCTTGTCCTTGTACCGCTTCCAGCCCTTGGGGATCTCCGCGGTCTCCGAGGGCGAGGGACTCGGCGACGGCGAGGACGTGGACTGCGACGGGCTCGCGGAGCCGGATGGCTTCGCCGACGTGTGGTCCTGACCCGGCGCGCTGGAGTTCCGCGCCGCCCCGCCGACGGCGGGGGGATCCTGCTCGCCCTGCCGCAGGCCGATGAAACCGGCCACGCCCGCCACGATCAGGAGGGCGGGCACGATGACCAGTGCGGCGCGAAGCAGCGGCACCGGCCGTGACCTGGCCGGAGCGGCCGGGGCGTTCCCCCAGGAGGCGCTCAGCTGGGTCGCCTCCTGGCCGCCTCCGGACTGCCCGGCCGGTACGGCCTCCTTGTGCTCGGCGGAGAAGAACCGGTCCAGCGGGCCGTCGCCGGAGAGGTCGATGGCCCCGCCCGGCCGCCGCGCGGAGTAGGCGGTCGGGGTCCCGGAGGAGGACCCGGCGGCGTCCGTCTCGGGCCGCGTCGTCCCCGCGCCCGGCTTCGCCGCGCCGGACGACGCGCGCCCGGCGCCCGATCCCGCAGCGCCCCCGGTTCCCGGCGACGTGGGCGTGGTCGTGGGCGTGCCGGTCCCGGATCCGGGCTTCTCGACGCCGAACTTCGCGGTCGCGGACGCGGGCCCGGCCGTACCGGTCTCCGGCTTCGCGGCGGACGACGCACCCCCGGCAGCCGATCCGGCGGCGCCCGACCCTGCGCCCGACTCCGCGCCCGACCCTGCGCGCGACTCCGCGGCGGACCCGGAACCGGATCCCGCGGCAGACCCGGCGCCGGATCCCGTGCCGGATCCCTTGGCGGACGTCGGCCCCGTCCCCGCGCCGGGCTTGCCGGACCCGGGCCGCGCTGCCGCCGATCCGCCCGGCCGTTCGGGTTCCGGCTGCGCGAGCGGCGGGCGCGCGAGTTCCGGCTGGGTGTCATGCTCGCTGAACCGCGCCGCGGCCCGGGGCTGCTCGTACGGCCGCCGCCGGGCCTCACCGCCCGCCCGGCCCTCCCGCGCGGGGCCGTCCCAGGCGCTCTGGCCCGTCTCGGGGATCGGGCGAGCGCTCTCTCCGGCGTCGCCCGCCTCCCGCGGCTCGGCCGATCGCGGCGCGGGGGAGGCCGGAGGCGCGGACGCCCTGGACGATGGCGTGGCTCCCGGCTTCGGCCGTGCCGTACCGGTGAGCGAACGCCGCAGGAGTTCGGCCGTCTCGTCATAGCCGGGCCGGGCCGCCGGGTCCTTGTCCAGGAGGCGCTCGAGCACGACGCGCAGTTCCCCGGCGTGTACGGCGGGAGCGGGTGCCTCGTTGAGCACGGCGTGCATGGTCGCCATGGGCATGCCGCGGTCGTGCGGCGGCTTGCCCTCCACCGCGGCGTACAGCGTGGCGCCGAGCGACCACAGGTCGGACTCGCGCTGGGCCGCGTCCCCGCGCAGCCGTTCCGGGGCGATGAACGCGGGCGTGCCGATGAGCCCGGTCCTGGTCATGGTGGAGTCGGCTTCCAGGCGCGCGATGCCGAAGTCGGTCAGCACCACCCGCCCGTCGTCCGTGATCAGGACGTTCTCCGGCTTGACGTCACGGTGCAGGACGCCCTGCGCGTGGGCCTCCTTCAGCGCGTCCAGGACCTGCAGCCCGATCTCGGTGGTCCGTTCGGGGGAGAGGCGGCCGTCCTCGCGGATCACCTGCCCGAGGGAGCGCGACTGGACGAGCTGCATGATGATCCAGGGCCGGTCGTCCTCCTCGATCACGTCATGGACGACGACGACGTTCGGATGGGTGAGCCGCCCGGCCGCGCGTGCCTCGCGCATGGTCCGGCGATTGAGCTCGTCGAGCTGGTCGCCCATCGCGCTGTCGTAGCGGACCTCCTTGACCGCCACGGTCCGATCGAGCAGCTCGTCATGGGCTCGCCAGACGATTCCCATGCCACCTCGGCCAATGGGTTCGATCAGTTGGTACCGGCCGCCGACCAGCCGGCCTTCCGCATGCGCCATCAAATCCCCTCCTGGACGCATAGATCGTCCCATGGATGACAAAGGGATCAACCCGGCCGATGACGCCGTGTCCGATATCTGAGACAGATCGTTCCGGCCAGCGGAGGGCGCCTGGTAGGGTCGAGGTATGGCTCGGTATTTCACGTTTACGCAGCCGGCTCCGGGAGGGCCGGTCGCAGGCGCGTGATCTAGCGACCATCCGGAGCCGGCTGAGGCAGAGACGAGCGTCTCTGCCTTTTTCGTTGTCAACGAGCCGGTCGAGTGCCGGCCTAACCGAGGAGCCGACATGTCCCAGGCCGTCCCACTCGTCACAACGCCGCCCGACGGCACGACCGGCGGCGCGCCCGACCGCTCCGCCGTACGGATCGGGACCCTGATCGTGGGAGAAGGGTCGCCGGTCGCCGTGATCGGCGGTGGCGACGCCCGATGGCTGAGCCTGCGCGGCCATCACGGCCGCAGGTCGGCGGCGGAGGCCGTCGCCGAGGCGCGCGCGGGCTGGTCCGGCCCGCTGCTCGTGGAACCGTTCTCGGCCGAAGACCTCGACGCCGTCGCCGCCGGCGCGGACGGCGTCCTGGTGGGAGCGGCCTGGATGCAGGACTTCCAGCTGGTCCGCGCGGCGGCCAGGCTCGGCCTGCCGATCGTCGTGCAGCGCGGCCCGGCCGCCACGCTCGAGGAGTGGCTGGCGATCGCCGACTACTGCGTCGCCGAGGGCAACGACCAGGTGGTGCTGTGCGAGAGCGGAAGCCGTACGCACGGCTCGGCCGGTGTGCTCGACATGGCGCTGATGCGCGCGGCGCGGGAGCGGTCGGGGCGGCCGGTCCTCGCCGACCTCGGCGATGACGCGACGCTCGCCGCGGCGGCCGTCGCGGCCGGAGCCGACGGCCTGCTGCTCGCGCCGGACGCTCCCGCCGCCGCGGTCGCCGCCGCCGCGGAGGCCGCCACGGTGCTGGCCGCGCTGGTACGGCACGAAGCCCCGGAGACCGTCGGACGGGCCAGGGACGCGATCGACCGGGTGGACGCGGCGCTCGCCACGCTCCTGGAGCGCCGGGCGGCGCTGGCCGGCACGGTACAGCGGCTCAAGCCCGTCGGCGGGTTCGCCGGCCGGGACATGGACAGAGAGCGCCGCCTGGTCGCCGCCATGGCGCACCGCGCCCCCCGCCTGGGCGAGGTACGGCTCGCGCCCGTCATGAACGCGGTGATCGAGGCCGGTCTCCACCTGGCCGAGGAGGAGCGCGGGTGCCCCTGACGTGCCGCCACGCCGCCCTGACGTGCCGCCACGCCGCCCCTGATGTCCCCGTATTCGGCGAACGCAGATGCCACGGGGATCGGCATGACGGCAGACTTGGGCCGTGACCCACGTCCTCGCCCACGAGCTCATGACCCTCGGAACGGAGACGCCCCGGCTCAGGGTCGACTGGACAGACCGTCCCAAGCGCTACCTGACGATCGACGGCAGGCCCGCGTACCAGATCGCCTACTCGTGCGGCACCTGCGGGCTGGTCCTCCGCCGCGAGCCGGGAACGACTCCGGGCCGACCTCCCGCGGAGCAGGTGCGCGACCGGCTCAACGCGGGACTCGACGCACTGGACTCCGAGGTCGTCGGCGCCTTCTCGGCTCAGCTGCCCTACGGCGACTACCTCGTCATGCTGCTGGATGTCCGTCCGAGCCTCGTCATGCCCGGATCAGCCGAGGACTATTTCGCCGCGGAGGGTCCCGATGCCTGGCAGAACGAGGAATTCGAGTGTCCGCTCGACCCGGCCAACAGTGCCTACTACCGGCTCGGCCGCGATCACGTCGACGAGCACGACGAACTGTTCCAATTCGCCGTCCCCATCACCGACCCGGCGCAGGCCGACCCGGCCACCACAGCTCGCTACGCCGGCGCCGTCGACGGCCATCCCACGGCGGTCGCCTTCGGTCTGCTCGACATCCACAGGCCATGGTTCCGGAGCGAACGCCACTGGGGGTTGTTCCATTACCTCCTTGACGGTCACCACAAGACGGCCGCCGCGGTGGGGCGCACCATCCGCCTGCTGACCTTCATCTCGGCGGCCGAGTCCTTCGCCACGGAGGCCGAGGTCCTGCGGCTTGCGGACACGCTCCTGGCCGGGAACGGCGCCCGCGGGGAATAACACCGAAACCAGGCAGGGCGTCGCCTACCTGCTCGGGATGAGGCGCGGTGGCTGTCCGGCCGGGAACACGGTCGCCGGGTCCAGACCGGCCGTCGCCGGTGCGCCGTCCCCGGTGGTCCCGGCCGGCTGGGCTCCTTCCAGGATCTGGAAGATGTCCGGTATGGCCGGGCGGGCGTCCCGCTCGTGTTCGCCCCGGTGCCGCTCCTTGCGCCGGGCCTCGCGCGCCTTCTTCCGTGCGGCCTCCAGCATCTCCTTGAGGCCGGGGGTGTAGCCGCCGCCGAACCTCGCCATGTCGGGTCCGTTGAAGCCGCTCGGCGGGGTGCGCCTGAGCGCGCCGATCATGGAGTTCACCCAGATGGGGCCGGGGAGCGAAGCGCCCTGGACCGATCCGTAGTACTCCCCGCCGATCGTCACCCCGGTGAGCGGGTACCGGTACGAGCCGCGCATGTCGCCGACGCTGACTGCGGCGGCCAGGTCGGGCGTGTACCCGGCGAACCACGCCGAGGTGTAGCCGTTGTTCGTGCCGGTCTTTCCGGCCGCCGGTCGGCCGATCGACTGCCCGTGCATCGTGCCGCGGGTGAAGACGCCCTGGAGCACGTGGTTGACGGCGTCGGCGACCTGCGGCTCCAGCGCGCGCGAGCAGCTCGGCGGAACGGGGACGCGGGTGCCGTCCCGCTCCACGATCTCGGTGATGGCGACCGGCCGGCAGTAGCGGCCGCGTGCGCCGAAGGCGGCGAACGCCGCGGCCACGGTCGTCGGGTCCATCTCGTTGACGCCGAGCGTGAACGTGGGCACCTCGTGCAGGGGAGTGCCGTCGGCGCGGTCGATCCCGAGCCTGCGCGCCGTCCTGACGACGTTGCACAGCCCGACCCTGCGCTCCAGCTTCATGAAGAAGATGTTGACGGACTTCCACGTGCCCAGCTCCAGGCTGTACGGCCCGCCGCTGCCCTCACCACCCGCGTTGAAGATCCTCGCGCGGGGATCGTTCACCGGTTTGCCCGAGCAGTCGGTGTACCCCTCACGCGGGACGAACCGGCCGGGCGTCTGGAAACCCTGCCCGAACCGCCAGCCCTGCGACAGCGCGGTCGCCAAGGTGAACGCCTTGAACGTGGAACCCGCCTGGAATCCGAGGCCGCCGCCGTGTGCCTGGTCCGCCGGCAGGTTGTAGGTGGTGTTCGGCCCGTTCTTCTTGTTGCCCGGGTTGCGGCCGTAGCGTTTGCTGGCCGCTAGGGCGCGGATCCGGCCGGTGCCGGGCTCCACCATCGCCTCCGCCGCCACTTCGGTGTCCGCGGGGGCCACGCGCGCGGCGATGGCCCGCTCCGCGGACCGCTGTGCCAGCGGGTCGAGGGTGGTGTGCAGGATCAGCCCTCCGCGCCGCAGGGTCCGCTCCCGGTCGGCGGCGGTGTACCCGAACGCCGGGTTCGTGAGGATCTCGTGCTGCACGTACAGGCAGAAGTACGGGTAGCGGCTCTGGCCGCAGCCGCCGCCCTCGGACCGCATGTCCAGGCCGAGCGGCTTCGACCTGGCCGACCTGGCGGTGGTCGCCCGGATCACGCCGAGCTGCTCCATCCGCTCCAGGACCAGGTCGCGCCGCTCGCGCAGCGCCCGCCGCTGCGGCGCTCCCAGCGACGGGTCGGTGCTGTACGGCGTACGCACCGCCCCGGCCAGCGTCGCCGCCTGGGGCAGCGTGAGCCGTGACGCGTTCACGCCGAAGAACCGCTGGGCCGCCGCCTGGATGCCGAACGCGCCCGCCCCGAAGTACGCGATGTTGAGATAGCGCTCCAGGATCTGGTCCTTGGAGTACTTCCGCTCCAGCGCCAGGGCGTACCGCAGCTCGGTGATCTTGCGGTCGACGTTCTGGACCCGGGCGAGCCGCCGCTCCTGGTCCGTCTCGGCGTGGTTGACCAGGAGGTTCTTCACCAGTTGCTGGGTGAGGGAGGAGCCGCCCTGCCGGATGCCGCCCGCCTGGGCGTTCGTCACCAGCGCGCGGAAGGTGCCCTTGATGTCGAGGGCGCCGTGCTCGTAGAAGCGCGCGTCCTCGATGGCGACGATCGCCCGCCGCATGACCGGGGCGATCCGGTTGATCGGCACGGACTCCCGGTTCTGCAGGTAGAACTGGGCGATCTGCTTGCCGTCGCGGTCCAGCACCCGGGTCATCTCCGGCAGCGGATCCTCGGGCGGGGCCGGGAGCTGGTCGGTGAAGGTGCTCGCCGCCTCCTTGGCGGCCAGACCGACGCCGCCCACCGCCGGAAGGACCAGCGTGGCGACCAGAACGCCGCCGAGCGCACCGGCCGTCCCGAGCGCCCCGGCGTACGCGAGTCGAATGGTCACGAGGTAATGCCTACGACCGCGCGCCGCCCTCGAAACGGTGGCGCGCGGAAGCTTTTACATTCCCCGGCTGATCTTCAACCCGAGGGAGGTGAACTGCTCGAACGGACGGTGGTAGCCGCGCTCGATGTGGTTCACGCCGCGCAGCGTGGACGTGTCCTCCGCGACCGCCGCGGCCAGCACGGCGGAGAATCCGGCGCGGATGTCGGGCAGCGTGACGTCCGCCCCGCGCAGCTTGGAGACACCCCGTACGACCGCGGAGTGCTTGGCGTTGCTGTCGTGGTAGCGGCAGGCCGGGCCGCCCAGGCACTGGGCGAACACCTCGATCTCGCAGCCCATCTTCTGCAGGGCCGGCACGTACACGAGCCGGTTCTCGAAGACGGTCTCGTGCAGCACGGACATGCCGTCGGCGCGGGTGAACAGCACCATGAGCGGGGTCTGCCAGTCGGTCATGAACCCGGGGTGGGTGTCGGTCTGCACCGCCGCCGCGCGCAGCCCGCCGGGCGCGGACGCGGTCAGCCACTCGTCGGTGATGTCGAACCGCGCCCCCATGCGGGCCAGGGTGGTGATCGCGGTGACCAGCCGGTCCTGCGGGCAGCCGTGCACCCGGACCTCGCCACCGGACACCAGGCCGGCCACCAGGTAGGAGAACGCCTCGATGCGGTCGCCCGCGAGCCAGGTGGAGGCGCCGCGCAGCCGCTCGACGCCCTCGATCACGATGCGCCGGTCGGGGCTGAGCTCGATCATCGCGCCCATCCGCTGCAGGAACAGCGCGAGCTCGACCACCTCGGGCTCCATCGCGGCGCCCTTGATCACGGTCTTGCCCTCGGCGAGCACGGCCGTCATCAGGATCGTCTCGGTGGCGCCGACGCTGGGGTAGGGCAGCGTGATCCGGTTGCCGCGCAGCCGGGTCGCCTTGGCGGTGATGCCGGTCTCGCCGACCGCGATCTCGGCGCCCATCAGCCGCAGCGCCTCGACGTGGAAGTTGACCGGCCGTCGCCCGATCGGGTCGCCGCCGACGAGCGGGACGAACGCCTCGCCGGCCAGGTGCAGCAGCGGACCCAGCATCAGGATCGGGATCCGGTTGAGCCCGGTGTACTCTTCCGGGACGCGGGGCCGGATCTCCGCGCCGCGTTCGATCTTGATCTCTCCGGGCGTGATCTCCACGTGGATGCCCAGGGCCTCCAGCATGGCCGCCGTCAGGCCGACCTCGCCGACCTCGGGCGCGTTGTGCAACGTGCTTGGACCGGTCCCGAGCATGGCCGCGACCATGTGCTTGGACACCGCGTTCTTGGACCCGCGCACCTCGACGTCGCCGCGTAGCGGCCCGGACGGCTCGATGTGCCACACCTCTTCGCTCACGTGGCAAGAGTAACGGCGTTCTGCTCCCGGTCCGCGTAGGTAGCATCGTGACGGTGCGGCATCTGAGAGTCGATCTGGCCACATTGGCGGTGACGGTGCTGGTGCTGGGCGCCCTCGGCGTGGCGGCCGGGTTCACATGGTCGGCGGTGGCGCCGACGTCCAGGTTCGCGCTGACCGACTCGGGACTCCACCTGGCCGATCCGGAGTCGCAGACGCTCATCGCCGCGGACGGCTGGTTCGCCGCGATCACCGGAGCGCTCGGCCTGGCCTCCGGCGCGGCCGCCTACTTCGTGACGCGCGGCCGCGCCCCCGTCGGCGCCGTGCTGGGGGTGACGGGAGGCGGGCTGTTCGGCGCGTACGTCGCCTACCAGGTGGGCTCGACGGTGACGGGGACCACGATCCAGGCGGCCGGGCCCGGCGGGATCAGGATCACCGACTCCCTTGGCCTGACCGCCCACGGGGTGCTGCTGATCTGGCCGCTCCTCGCCGCAGGGATCTTCTGGGTGCTGGAGTTCATGCTGACCTATCGCGAGGTCCACCACCCCTAGCGGTACGTCTACCGGTACGTCGTCCGGCTTCAGCGCATCGAGCCGCGCGGCGACCTCGGCCCGCTGCCGCGGTCTCTCCTGGCGGTGGCCGACCATGTGAGCGTGCCGGAAGCCGTCCGACGGCGGGTTGCCGGGGCGTGGCGGACGCCGTCCGATCAGAGTCCGGGCCGCCGCGCGCCGTACCCCGTGGCCCGCTCGAACGCGTGGCCGAGGCGGAGCACGTCGAGGTCGGCCCACGGCCTGCCGACGATCTGCAGGCCGACGGGCAGCCCCCCGGAGGTGAACCCGCAGGGCACCGACATCGCCGGCGCGTGCAACACGCTGACCCAGTAGCAGGACCGCATCCACGCGAGGTAGTCCGGCATCGGCCGCCCGTTGATCTCCGTGACGTACGGGTCGTCCGCCGGGAACGGCGGCACCTGGCTGACCGGAGCGATCAGGAAGTCGTAGTCGTCGAAGAAGGCGTTCATCCGGTGGAACAACCCGGTGCGCAGCCGCTCGGCGCGGGCGAGATCGTCGCCGGTGACCTTGCGGCCCTCCTCGACGTTCCACGCCACGTTGGGACCCACCCCGGGCAGGTCGCCGTAGCTGAGCGCGTAGTACCACGCCCGCAGGATCCGGAAGGCGTCCTCGGCGTCGGACAGGTCGAGGTCGACCAACTCGACCCGGGCTCCCATCTCGGACAGCGTCCCGGCGGCCTCCGCGGTCGACCGGGCGGTCTCGGCGTCCACAGGAAGGCCCCCGAGGTCGGGGCTGTAGGCGATCCTGGCCCGGGTGACGTCCAGGTCCAGCCCGGTGCCGAACCTGTCGCCGTCCTCTCGCACCGCGTACGGGGAGGAGGGGTCGAAGCCGGAGATGGCCCGCATGAACAGGGCCAGGTCGGCGACCGTCCTGGCCAGCGGCCCGGGAACGCTCAACGTGAACCAGGCGGCGTGCGCCGACCTGGCCGGAACCCGGCCGGGGGTCGGCCGCAGCCCGGCCACGTTGCAGAAGGAGGCGGGGTTGCGCAGCGACCCGCCCATGTCGGATCCGTCGGCGAGTGGCACCATGCCGGACGCCAGGGCGGCGGTGGCGCCGCCGCTGCTGCCGCCCGCGCTCCTGGACAGGTCGTACGGGTTGCGGGTGACGCCGAACACCTCGTTGACCGTGTGCGACCCGGTGCCGAACTCGGGCGTGTTCGTCTTGCCGATCATGACGCCGCCGGCCGCCCGGACCCTTTTGACCAGGATGTCGTCCGTGTCGGGAACGTGGTCGGCGAACACGCGGGAGCCGTAGGTGGTCCGGACACCGGCGGTGTCGGCCAGGTCCTTGTGCGCGACCGGCAGCCCGTGCAGCGGGCCGAGGACCTCGCCCCTGGCCAGCGCCTCGTCGGCCCGCCGCGCCTGGTCGAGCGCCCGCTCGGGGGTCAGGGTGACGATCGCGTTGACCCGGCCGTCGACCTCCTCGATGCGGCGCAGGTGCGCCTCGGCCAGCTCGACCGCGCTGATCTGCTTCGCCAGGAGTAGTTCCGACATCTCGGTCGCGGTCAGGTAGTGCAGATCGGTCATCGGTGCGGCCCCCAAGGACGGTCGTACGGCTGGCCCTCCGAGTCTCGCGGAGCCGTCGCCGGACCGCGATGGCAAGGTTCGCCGAGGCGGATCAGCCGGTTTTGCCGATCGGGGCGGTGACGGCCCGGGTCAGCTCGATCAGGTTCGCCGGCGCCGTCTCGATCTGCAGGCCGCGCCGTCCGGCGGAGAAGTAGATCGTCTCGAACCCGAGCGCCGACTCGTCGACCACGGTGGGCAGCTTCTTGCGCTGGCCGAGCGGGCTGATCCCGCCGACGACGTATCCGGTGACCCGCTCCACCTTGGCCGCGTCCGCCATCGCGGCCCGCTTGCCCTTGAGCGCGGCGGCGAACGCCTTGAGGTCCAGCTTGCCGGAGACCGGGACGACGGCCACGGCGAGGCCGCCCTCGGTCTCGGCGACCAGCGTCTTGAAGATCCGCTCGTACGGCAGGCCGAGCGCGTCCGCCGCCTCCTCGCCGTACGCCTGGGAGCCCGCGTCGTGGTCATACGGGTGGAGGGTGAAGTCCACCTCGGCCTTGGCCAGTGCCATGGTCGCCGGGGTGCCCTGCCCGCCCTTGCCCTTGGTCTTGCTCACCTCTCGAAGGGTAGGGCATCCCGTTCCGGCGGCTCCAATCAATAGACGTCCTGTCCGGAAACAGCCTCGACGTCCCCGGGTGTCCCGGCGGCGAGCTCCAGGCGCTCGGCCCCCAGCCGGAGCGGCGGCGCGAGGCGTCGCCGACGGCGAGCAAGTCATCGGATCTCCGGTTCACCGGACCTCCAATTGACCTCAAGTGCGCTGGAGATTCTAAGGTCCGTGCCATGACTTTGCTTGATGATGGCACCAGGGTCGGGACCTGGCGTGAACTGCTCGGACCCGGGCACATCGGGACGTCCGTCGTCCTCGCCGGCGGGGTCGCCCTCTATGCGATCAACGTTTATGTGACCACCAGCCTGCTGCCGACCGCGGTGCGCGACATCGGCGGGGAACGCTTTTATGCCTGGAACGCGACGGTCTTCCTGATCGCCTCGGTCATCTCCTCGATGCTCGTCAGCAGGATTCTGGCGTCGCGCGGGGCCGTCGGGGCGTACCTGACCGGTTTCGGCGCCTTCACACTCGGCACCGTGATCTGCGCCGCGAGCCCGGTGATGGAGCTCCTGCTCGCGGGGCGCGCGATCCAGGGCCTCGGTGGCGGGCTCCTCGCCGGGCTGGGTTTCGCCGTCATGCGCTCCGCCCTGCCCCCGCACCTGTGGACCAGGGGCGCGGCCCTCGTGTCGGCGATGTGGGGGATCGGGGCCTTCGTCGGGCCCGCGCTCGGCGGGCTCTTCGCCCAGATCGGCGCGTGGCGGCTGGCGTTCGGGACGCTCGCGGCCCTGGCCGTGGCGATCGCCTTCATCGTGCCCAGGGCACTGCCGCGCGGCGAGCGCGGCGTCGCCGCCGGCCCGATTCCCGGGATGTCGCTCGCCCTGCTCACCGGGGCGGCGGCGCTGATCAGCCTGGCCGGCGTCCTGCCGCGCGGAGCGCTCACCGCGCTCGCCGTCGCGGGCTCGCTCGCCCTGGTCGCGCTGTTCCTCCTTCACGAGCGCCGCGCCGAGGTCCGGGTGCTGCCCGCCCTGACGTTCTCGGGCGGCTCGTCGCTGAAGTGGATCTATCTGACGATCGTCGTCCTCGCGATCGGCTCCACCGCCGAGACCTTCATTCCCCTGTTCGGGCAGCGGCTCGGCGGCCTGGCGCCGGTGGCGGCCGGGTTCCTCGGCGCCGCGCTGTCGCTCGGCTGGTCCACGGCCCAGTTCCTCAGCGCCAACGCCGTCCGCCCGGCGGCGATCCGGCGGATCCGTGTCGCCGGCCCCGCCGTCCTCGCCACCGGCCTGGCGCTCACCGGGCTCCTGCAGGCGGAGAACGCCGGCGGGCCGACCATGATCCTGTGGATCGTGACGTACATGATCGCCGGGGCCGGGATCGGCATGGCGTTCCCGCACCTGGCGACCGCGGTGATGGGCAGTACGGACGACCCGGAGGAGGCGGGCCGGGCGACCACGGCGATCAACACCGTGCAGCTCATCGCCAGCGCCTTCGGCTCCGCTCTCGCCGGGGTGCTGGTCAACCTCGGCGAGCCGTCCACCCTCCGCTCGGCGCACTACCTGCTGTTCGGCTTCGCTCTGATCGCGCTGCTCGGCTGCCTGACCACCCGTGCCTCCCGGTCCCGGGCGTGACCGGAAATCAGCTTGGGCCCCAGGGCCCGTGGATAGCCTCCCGTGATGAATATTGAGATCGTCTCTCTTGAGCAGCGGCCCCGAGTTCGGCGACCGCCTGTGGGACATGCCCAACGACTGGCCGGAGTTCGTCCAGCACGACCCGATCAGCTGGACGCACCGGGCGTGGACCGGCCTGGCGTTCGACGTCGACGGCTGGGTGGAGGTGCCGGGGGCGAGCCCGGCACGCCTCCGGCCGCTCAGGCCAGCGCGATGGTGATGGGGCCGCCGTGCGGGTCGGCGCCGGAGAGCATCGAGGACGGCACCCGGAAGACCCGGCCGGGGGAGACCGGCCAGGGGAGTGTCCGGCGGGCGATCCGCCGTCCGTCCTGGGTCACCTCGACCCGGGCGACGAGCCGCGGCTCCGCCGACCAGAGCAGGATCCGCTCGCGCGGCGGCGTGCCCGCACCCGGACGGATCAGGCCGGGGGACACCCAGGTGAACGGTGCCTCGGCCCGCAGCGGGATGCCCGGCCCGTACGGCAGGGCGCCCGCGAGGTAGTCCCGGACGTGCCGGGCCACGTGCCGGCCGTCGAGCGCCGCGATGTCGGCGGTGTCCACCGGGTGGATCAGGTTGCCCACGGCGAAGACGCCGGGACGGCTGGTGCGCAGGGCGTTGTCGACCAGCGGCCCCTTGCTCCCGGGATCCATGTCCAGACCGGCCGCGCGGGCCAGTTCGTGGTCGGGGATCCAGTCACCGGTGAAGATCACTGTGTCGCACGGCACCGTGCGGCGCGTTCCCGTCGCCAGGTCCTCGACCTCGACCGCCTCGACCGCGTGATGCCCGATGATCCGTACGACCCGGGTCCGGGTCGCCACCGGCACCCGCAGCACGGCCCGTCCGGGCACGCTGAACGCGGCGTAGGACTCGGCGTGCGGCTGCTCCGTCGTCATCAGCACGGTGCGGCACCCGGCCTCGCGCAGGGTCAGCGCCGCCGACCAGCTCACCAGCTCCGCGCCGACGATCACCGCCCGCGTGCCGACCTCGCGATGGTGGAGGTGGACCAGGTTCTGCAACTGGCCGGTGTTCATCACACCGGGCGGCCGGTCGCCCGGCACCAGCCGGGCCGTCCTGGGCCGCTCCCTGGCCCCGGTCGCCAGCACGACGGCGCGGGCGTCGACACGGACCCGGCCCTCGGGCGTGGTGACGTCCAGGGCGCGCTCGCCGCTCCAGCCGGTGACCATCGCCGACGTCCGGACGCGGGCGCCCGCCTCCAGCGCGCGCTCGACGAGCAGCCGCGCGTACGCCGGACCGGTCATGACCCTGTGCAGGTCGCGCACGCCGTACCCGGTGTGGTCGCTGTGCCGGGGGATGCCCCCGGCCTGCCGCTCCCGGTCGAGCACCAGCACATCCAGCCCTCCGGCCGCGAGCTCCCGTGCCGCGGTCAGGCCGGACGGCCCGCCGCCGATGACGGCGACGTCCGGTGTCTCCAGGAGGACGTTCTCTGTCATGCTCCCCGTGCCGCTCACTGTGACTCCCCCGCGCGCAGGCGCTTTTCGACCTCGGCCCCGCAGAAGAAGCCCTGGCAGCGGCCCATCAGCGCCCGCGTACGGCGGCGCAGCCCGTCGACGTCGGCGGGCGGGATGGGCGAGGCGAGCGCGTCCCTGATCTCCCCCTCGGTGACCCGCTCGCAGAAGCACACGGCCGTGCCGTACGCCGGGTCCTCGGCGATGAGGTCCGCGCGCTGGTAGGGCCGAGGGAACGCCTCGCCGATGTTGGGCATGCGCGGCGGGTCCGGCAGTGTGGCCTTCGCGTCGAGCCGCAGCCCGGCATCGCCGAGCAGGCCGAGCGTGTGCTCGGCCAGGGCCATGGCCGACGTCAGCCCGGTGGAGCGGATGCCGCCGAGCACGAGGTAACGCTGCCCGGCGTCCAGGTGCACCTGGTAGTCGCCGTGCTCCGTGGCCGCCCGCAGGCCCGCGTAGGAGGCGGTGACCTCCTCGTCCAGCAGGGCGGGCATGAGCTTCCTGCCCTTCTCCAGCAGGAAGTCGAAGCCGTGCTCCGAGGTGGAGGTGTCCGTCCGGTCGTCCCGGTCCTCGGCGGTCGGGCCGAGCATGACGTTGCCGTAGATCGTCGGGCTGACCAGCACGCCCTTGCCCCGTGAGCTGGGCACCGGCAGCACGATCCGGTTCACCATCGGCCGCGCCTGCTTGTCGAACACGAACAGCTCGCCCCGGCGCGGGGTGACCGTGAACCGGCGGTGCCCGAAGAGACCGTCGATCACGTCGGATCCGAGCCCGGCGGCGTTGACCACCCAGCCCGCGCGCAGCGTCCCGCGGCCGGTGCGCAGCACCGTGTCGCCGTCCCCGCCGCTCTCCACGCCTTCGACCCTGGTGTTGAGCAGCACGTACGCGCCGCGGGACAGGGCCTCCGTGGCGAACGCCAGCGTGGTGGTCCACGGGCAGATGATCGACTCGTCCGGCACGGTCAGGCCGCCGAGCGCGCCCGGCGCCAGCGCCGGGACCTGCCGGTAGACCTCCTCCGCGCCGATGATCTCGCACCGCTCGTAGCCGTTCTTGACCGCCTTGGCGGCCAGTCCGGGAAGCGCGGCCAGTTCCTCGTCGGTCCAGGCGACCAGCACCGCCCCCGTCCGCTCGACCGGGATGCCGGTGGCGCCGGCGTATTCGGCCAGCAGCTCACAGCCCCGCCGTACCAGCCGGGATTCCAGCGTTCCGGGCGTCGCGTCGAACCCCGTGTGCAGGATCGCGGTGTTGGCCTTGCTCGTGCCGTCGCCGACGTCGCAGCGCGCCTCGACCAGCGCGACCGACAGCTCGTGCCCGGCCAGCGCGCGGGCCACGGCGGCACCGACGACCCCGCCGCCGATCACCGCCACGTCGACTCTCTCGACCGGCAGCGGGCCGTACCTCATCTGCCGTGCGTTCATGCGTCACTCCCCATGTCGTCGGCGCCGTCCGCCCTGTCCACGGCCCCCTCCGCGACCCGGTCGACGGCCGCGTCGACTCCCTGACGCCACCGGGCCAGGAACTCGGCGGCGCGGTCGCCCGGCCAGCGCGGCTCGTACGTCATGGACGGCGTCCACGCCGGAACGGCCTCCTCCACGCTGAGCGCGGGCTCCACCGCGAGCCGGGCCATGGCGGCGGCGCCGAGCGCGGTCGCGTGCGGCGACGGATAGACGTCCACCGGCATCTGGGCCAGGTCGGCCTGCGCCTGCATCAGCGTCGCCGACCGGGTGAGCCCTCCGTCCACCCGCAGCCGGGTCAGGGGGGCGCCGAGGTCACGGGCGACGACCTGGGCGAGGTCGGCCACCTGGGCGGCCACTCCTTCGAGGACCGCCCGGACCAGGTGGCCGGGGCGGGTGGACAGCGTCATGCCGAGGAACGAGGCGGTCGCCTCCGGGCGCCACCAGGGCGCGGCCAGCCCGGCGAGCGCCGGGACGAACAGCGCGCCCTGGCTGTCCGGCGCGGCGAGCGCGTCCAGGTCGGTCGCGCCGCCGATGAAGCCGAGGTCGCCGAGCCAGCGCACCGCCGACGCCGCCGTGTAGACCTGCCCGTCCACGCAGTACGGCGTGCCGCCCCTGGCCCGCCACGCCACGGACGTGGTCAGGCCGGAGGTGGACCGTACGGCGTGCTCGCCGGTGTTGGCCAGCAGGAACGCGCCGGTGCCGAAGGTGCACTTGGCCTCGCCGGGGCGCAGGCAGCCCTCCGCGAGGAGGGCGGCCTGCTGGTCGACGATGAGGCCGCCGACGGGGATCTCCCCGCCGAACGCCCGGGTGGTGCCGACGACCTCGTCGCAGGCGACGATCCGGGGCAGCCGCTCACCGTCCAGCTTGAACAGGCGCAGCAGCTCGGGACTCCAGTCGACGGCGTCCAGGTCGAGTACCAGCGACCGGCTGGCGGTGGCGGCGTCGGTCACGAACTCGCCGGTGAGGTGGTGCACCAGCCAGGTGTCGCTGGTGGTCACCACCCCGTCGGCGGTGAGATTGCGGCGGATCCACGCCATCTTGGGCGCGGAGAAGTAGGGATCGAGCACAAGCCCGGTCAGCTCCGCGATCCGGGCGGCGTGGTCGGCGAGATCGGCGCAGACGTCCTCCGCGCGGCGGTCCTGCCACACCAGCGCGGTCGTCAGCGGCCGCCCGGTGTCGGGGTCCCACGCGAGGACGGTCTCGCCCTGGTTGGCCAGGGTGACCGCGTCGATCGGCCGGCCCGCCTGGGCGACCGCCTGGCGGCCCGCCGCGAGCACCGAGTCGAGCAGTTCCTGCGGGTTCTGCTCGACCCGGCCCCCGGGCAGGTACGCCGGGCGGACGGGGACCTCGGCCAGCGCCAGGACGGCGCCGTCCGGCCCGACGACGACGGCCTTGGTGCCCGACGTCCCCTGGTCGATGGCCAGGATGGTCGTCACAGCTCATCCACCTCCGTGCCGACCTCGGCGGTCAGCCGGTCCCTGCGGGTGGCCCAGACGAAGGCGAACACGATGGCTCCGAGCACCAGCGAGCCGAGGGCGTAGAGCTGCGCCGTACGGAAGTCGGACGGGATGATGAAGATGCTCAGCTCGATGAGCAGCCAGACGACGGCGCCCGCGACGACGGGCTTCTCCCACCTGCCGAGCCGGAAGTCGTCCGGCTGCGGGCGGTACTTGTGCCGGGTGCCCAGATAGAGCGCCACGGTCCCGGCGTACAGGATGGCCGGCATCAGGGTGCCCGCACCCAGGAGCTGGGACAGGGCGTCGGCGTTGCCGGAGAAGGCGAGGACGATCAGGATCGAGGCGCCGGCGGCGACGACGGTGGCCCAGGTGGGGCCGCCGGTGGCGCGCGGCACCCGGCTCAGGGCGGTGGAGCACGGCAGCCTGCCGTCACGGGCCATGGCGTGCACGAGGCGGCTGCAGCTCACCATGATGACCAGGCCGCAGGCGAAGATGGCCACGCTCACGACGACGAGGAAGGCGCGCGCCATGCCGGCCCCGACCACGTTCTCGATGACCTGCGCGACGGGGGCGGAGGAGGCGCTGATGCCGGCGACGTCCGTGCCGAGGGCGGCGGTGACCACGATCAGGAACACCATGCCGATGATCACGCTGACCAGGATCGCGCGGACCATGGCCCGGGGGACGACCCGCTTGGGGTTGATGGTCTCCTCGGCGAGGTTGGCCGCCGACTCCCAGCCGACCAGGGTGAACGCGCCGAGCAGGGCCGAGAGCATGAACGGCCCGAGCCAGCCGAAGTAGCCGTCACCGGACGCGACGCCGGTGGAGGTCAGGTTGGACCATTCGGCGTGCCCGCCGAAGATCGCGAATCCGGCGATGAGCAGCGTGAGCCCGATCATCGCGATGACCTCGGCGCTGACCGCCAGGTTGTTGATCTTGGTGGTGATGGGGGTCGACCAGATGATGAGGGCCATCTGCACCAGCAGCACGACCAGGGTCACCAGGGCGCCGCTGAGCGGGGTGTAGGTCCAGCCGAACAGCGGGAACAGGGCCGCCTGGGCGAGCCCGTAGTCGACCGCGACGGCGACGATCGCGAGGAACGCGAACGACACCCAGCCGAACCACCAGCCGAGAACCGGGGAGGCGAGCCGGCTCGCCCACTGGTAGCTGTAACCGGACAGCGGGATCCGGCTGGCGAGCATGCCGTAGACCAGCGCCACCATCAGCGTGCCCGCGCCCACGATGGGCCAGGTCCAGATGCCGGCCGGGCCGCCCGAGCTGAGCACCGTGCCGTACGTGGAGAACAGGCCGGTCGTGATCGAGATGAACGAGAAGGCGACCGCGAAGGACTCGAACGACTTCAGGGTGCGCTTGAACTGCTGGGAGTACCCGGCGTGCGAGATCGCCGCGTCGGCGGCGCTGTCGCTCCCGGTCGTGACCCCCGTCGGGGGCGTGGAACGATGGGACATGGATCGTCTCCTGCTGCGAAGAAAGTGAGCGGTCCTGGCCCGGTGGCGTTGCAGCGCCGCCGGGCCGAGTTTACGGCCTGATTACCTCCACACCCGCCCTGACCAGGGCGGATGCGAGTTCGGGTGGCGGTTCCCCGTCGGTGATGAGACCGGAGAACCCGTCCAGGCCGCACACCCGGTAGGCGGCGACCCTGCCATGTTTCGTGCTGTCGGCCAGCACGTAGGTGCGCGCCGTGTTCGCGAGGATGACCCGCTTCGTCGCGACCTCGTCGAGGTAGTAGTCGGTCAGCCCGGCCCGCGCCGTCACGCCGCCGGAGCCGAGCAGCGCCACGTCGGCCCGCAGGTCCTGGAAGAAGGCCACGGTCTGGGCGCCCCAGACCGCGAGGTCGCCCTGCCTGACCCGGCCTCCGGCGGTCAGCACCTCGACGCCCGGCCGCCCGGCGAGCTCCGCGGCGACCAGCAGCGAGCAGGTCGCCACGACTCCGTGGAACCCCGGCGGGATCGCCCGCGCCGCGTGCACGGCGGTGGTGCCCACATCGATGATCACCGTCTGGCCCGGCCGGAGGACCTGGGCGGCCAGCGCGCCGATGACCGTTTTCGCCTCCGCCTGCGCGGTGGAGCGCTCCAGGTAGGAGGACTCCTCGCCGGTGCCGGACGTGATGGCCGTGGCCCCGCCGTGCACCCGTACCAGCAGGCCGCGCTGTTCGAGGGTGTGCAGGTCGCGGCGGGCGGTCTCGTGCGAGACGCCGAGCAGGTCGACCAGATCCTCGGTGCGCAGCGTGCCGGCCTGCGACAGTGCCTCGACGATGCGCTGATGGCGCTGGGCCGGAAGCATGGACACCATCCACTTGACCGAAATTGACTGCTATTGCCCGGAATTGTGGATTAGTGCCCGAAAGATGTCAAGAGTCGGTCACCGGAACGAAACGCGTTGTCCGCATGCTGGACGTAACGGGATCAGCCTCGCGCCGTCCGTAGACTGGGTGGGTGATTTCCCGTATCGACCTGCGTGGGTCCCTGCCCGATGACCTGCGCGATGTGCTGCCCCGCGCCGAGCTCGACGTCGAGGCCGCCCTTGACAAGGTGCGGCCCATATGTGAGGACGTGCGCCATCGTGGCGCGGCAGCCGTACGGGAGCTGACCGCGAGATTCGACGGCGTCGAGCTGAAGTCCACCCGCGTTCCGGTGGAGGAGCTCGGCCGGGCCCTGGCCGGTCTCGACCCGGCGGTGCGCGCCGCCCTCGAAGAGTCGATCAGGCGGGCCCGCCTGGTCCACCGCGACCAGCGGCGCGTCGACACCACCACGCAGGTCGTGCTGGGCGGCACGGTCACCGAGCGGTGGGTCCCGGTGGACCGCGTCGGCCTCTACGTGCCGGGCGGGCGGGCCGTCTACCCCTCCAGCGTGGTCATGAACGTGGTCCCCGCCCAGGAGGCCGGAGTCCCGTCGCTCGCCGTGACGTCGCCCGCCCAGAAGGAGTTCGGCGGGCTGCCGCACCCGACCATCCTCGCCGCCTGCGCGCTGCTCGGCGTCGACGAGGTCTACGCGGTGGGCGGGGCACAGGCCGTGGCGATGTTCGCCTACGGCACCGAGGAGTGCCCCCCGGCCACCATGGTCACCGGGCCGGGCAACATCTGGGTGGCCGCGGCGAAGCGCCTGCTCAAGGGACGCATCGGCATCGACTCCGAGGCGGGTCCGACCGAGATCGCGATCCTCGCCGACGAGACCGCCGACCCGGTGCACGTCGCCGCCGACCTGATCAGCCAGGCCGAGCACGACGTGATCGCCGCCTCCGTGCTCGTCACGACCAGCGTCGAGCTCGCCGACGCGGTGGAGAAGGAGCTGCCCGGCCAGGTCGCCGCCACCCGCCACTCCGAGCGGGTCACCGAGGCGCTGTCCGGCCGCCAGTCCGGCATCGTGCTGGTCTCCACCCTCGACGACGGCCTGCGCGTCGTCGACGCCTACGCCGCGGAACACCTGGAGATCCAGACGTCGGACGCGTCCGAGGTGGCCGCACGGGTGCGCAACGCGGGCGCCATCTTCGTCGGGGCGTACTCCCCGGTGTCGCTCGGCGACTACATGGCCGGATCCAACCACGTGCTGCCCACCGGCGGCTGCGCCTGCCACTCGTCGGGACTGTCCGTGCAGACCTTCCTGCGCGGCATCCACGTCGTCGACTACACCCGGGAGGCACTCGCCGGCGCCGCGCCGCACGTCTGCGTGCTCGCCGACGCCGAGGACCTCCCGGCGCACGGCGCGGCGATCCGCGCCCGGTTCGACTGGGGCATCCCCTCATGACGGATCCCGCCCGACAGGACAGCCAGCGAGAGAGCACCGTGACGACACTCGACGACCTGCCGATCCGGGACGACCTGCGGGGGAAGACGGCCTACGGCGCCCCCCAGCTCGACGTGCCCGTCCAGCTCAACACCAACGAGAACCCCTACCCGCCGTCGCCCGGCCTGGTCGACGACCTGGCCCGTGCCGTACGGCACGGCGCGGCGACGCTCAACCGCTATCCCGACCGGGACGCGCTCGACCTGCGCAAGGACCTCGCCGACTACCTCGGCCACGGCCTCACCGCCGGGCAGCTGTGGGCGGCCAACGGCTCCAACGAGATCATCCAGCAGATCCTCCAGGCGTTCGGCGGTTCGGGACGCTCGGCCATGGGCTTCGAGCCCTCCTACTCCATGCACCCGATCATCACGGGCGTCACCGGCACCCGCTGGATCGACGGCGCGCGCGAGGAGGACTTCGCGATCGACGAGGCGCGGGCCGTCGCACTGATCGAGGAGCACCGGCCCGACGTGGTGTTCCTCACGTCGCCGAACAACCCCACGGGCACGGCGCTGCCCCTCGGCGTGATCGAGCGGATCCTCGCCGCCGCGCCCGGCATGGTCGTGGTCGACGAGGCGTACGCCGAGTTCGCGCGCGCGGGGACGCCGTCGGCGCTGTCGCTGCTCCCGGGCAACCCCCGGCTGATCGTGACGCGCACCATGTCCAAGGCGTTCGCGATGGCGGGCACCCGGCTCGGATACCTCGCCGCCGACCCCGCCGTCATCGACGCGCTGCTGCTGGTCCGCCTGCCGTACCATCTGTCGACGCTGACGCAGGCGGCGGCCCGGGTCGCGCTCGCGCACCGCGAGGAACTGCTCGGCACGGTGGACGCGCTGCGCGCCGAGCGGGACGCGACGGTGGACTGGCTACGGCAACGTGGCCTGTCCGTCGCAGACTCCGACGCCAATTTCGTGCTATTCGGTAAGTTTCCGGATCGGCACGCGGTGTGGGAGGACATTCTCGACCGCGGCGTGCTGATCAGGGAGACCGGTCCGGCCGGCTGGCTGCGGGTGTCGATCGGGACAGGCGACGAGATGGCGGCCTTCCGCGCCGCACTGGAGGGGGTCCTCGGATGAGCGACGCGCGTGCGAGCGGCACGGGGCTCGGCGGCACGGGGCGCATCGGCCGGGTGGAGCGCGCCACCAAGGAGACGTCCGTGCTGGTCGAGGTCAACCTCGACGGCACCGGCCTCGTCGACGTGGCCACCGGCGTCGGGTTCTTCGACCACATGCTCGCCCAGCTCGGCAAGCACGGTCTCTTCGACCTGACCGTCAAGACGCAGGGCGACCTGCACATCGACTCCCACCACACGATCGAGGACACCTCGCTCGCGCTGGGCGCCGCGTTCCGCGAGGCCCTCGGCGACAAGTCGGGAATCCGGCGGTTCGGCACCGCGGCGTGCCCGCTGGACGAGTCGCTCGCCCAGGTCACGGTGGACCTGTCCGGCCGCCCCTACCTCGTGCACACCGAGCCCGAGGGCATGGCGCCGATGATCGGCCCCGAGTACGACACCACCATGACCCGGCACATCCTGGAGTCGTTCGTCGCCCAGGCCGCGGTCTGCCTCCACGTGCACGTGCCGTACGGGCGAAACGCCCACCACATCGTGGAGGCGCAGTTCAAGGCTCTGGCCCGCGCGCTGCGCGAGGCGTCGGAGCGGGACCCGCGCGCCACCGGCGTGCCGAGCACCAAGGGCGTGCTATGACCTTCGCGTCCGTCGGCATGATCTTCGTGGGGCTCTTCCTCATCGGTGGGGTCATCTCCGCCGTGCGCCAGGGCCTGAAAGGGCTTGCCATCGTCACCGGCGCCGGAGCGGTGCTGGCGCTGACCGCGGGGGCGTTGTGGTGGCAGTAGCGAAGCGGGTCGTGATCCTCGACTACGGATCGGGCAACCTGCGCTCGGCCGAGCGGGCTCTGGCCCGCGCGGGCGCCGACGTCACGGTGACGGCCGACTACGACGCGGCACTCGAAGCGGACGGCCTGGTCGTCCCCGGGGTCGGCGCGTTCGCGGCGTGCATGGCGGGGCTGAAGAGCGTCCACGGCGACCGCATCGTCGGCCGCAGGCTGGCCGCGGGGCGTCCGGTCCTCGGCATCTGCGTCGGCATGCAGATCCTCTTCGAGAAGGGCGTCGAGCACGGCGTCCACACCGAGGGCTGCGGCGAGTGGCCCGGCGTCGTCCAGCGCCTGGAGGCCCCCGTGCTGCCGCACATGGGCTGGAACACCGTGACCGCCCCCGAGGGCAGCGTCCTGTTCCGCGGGCTCGACGCCGAGACCCGCTTCTACTTCGTCCACTCGTACGGCGTGCGCCAATGGGAGCTCGCCGCCGGACCCGGGTTCGCCGACCCGCTGGTCACCTGGGCCGAGCACGGCGTGCCGTTCGTCGCGGCCGTCGAGAACGGGCCGCTCATGGCCACCCAGTTCCACCCGGAGAAGTCCGGGGACGCGGGAGCCGTACTGCTCTCCAACTGGTTGAGCACGCTGTGAACCCGCGGGGCCTCCCGGGCGCGAGCCCCGGACCGTCGCGAGGGGAGGCCACGTGAGCAGGGAACGAGCCAGGCGCCGGGCGGAGCGCGAGGCCGAGCGGGAGCGCCGCGCGGCGGAACACGCGCTCCGCGAGGCGCGGGCGGCCAGGCGGCGGGAGCTGCGCGGCCGGGTGACCGCCGTCCTGCCGCGGCGGGTCCGGGTGGCCAGGCAGGGCGGAATCCGCGCCCGCAGGCGCCGTGACCAGAACGCTGTGATCGCCGTGCTGTGGTTCATCACGCAGGTCCTCGCCTGGCTGCTGCTCGACGGCTGGGCCGCCAGGCTCGCCGTGCTCGTTCTGTCGATTCTGCTGATCCCGGTGCTCGTCACCGTCGTCTTTGACCGGAGGTCGTGACTGATGTCGCTCGTTTTGCTCCCCGCCGTGGATGTCGCCGACGGCCAGGCGGTTCGCCTGGTCCAGGGTGAAGCGGGCACGGAGACCTCGTACGGCGACCCGCTCGCCGCGGCGCTCGCCTGGCAGGAGGCCGGCGCCGAGTGGATCCATCTGGTGGACCTGGACGCCGCGTTCGGCCGCGGGAGCAACCGTGAGCTGCTGGCGTCGGTGGTGGGCGCCCTCGACGTGCAGGTCGAGCTGTCCGGTGGGATCCGCGACGACGCCTCGCTCGAGGCCGCCCTGGCCACCGGCTGCCGCCGGGTCAACATCGGCACCGCCGCCCTGGAGGACCCGGCCTGGTGCGCGAAGATCATCGCCGAGCACGGCGACCGCATCGCCGTCGGGCTCGACGTCCGGGGCACCACCCTGGCGGCGCGCGGCTGGACGCAGGAGGGCGGCGACCTGTGGGAGGTGCTCGACCGGCTGGAGTCGGAGGGCTGCCCGCGTTACGTCGTCACCGACGTCACCAAGGACGGCACACTGCGCGGGCCCAATCTGGACCTGCTCCGTGACGTCTGCCGCCGTACGGACAAGCCGGTGATCGCCAGCGGTGGCGTGTCCTCGCTGGACGACCTGCGCGCGTTGTCGACCCTCGTTCCCGAGGGCGTCGAGGGCGCCATCGTCGGCAAGGCGCTGTACGCCCAGGCGTTCACCCTGGAGGAGGCCCTGGCGGCGGTGAGTCCCCGATGAGCACCAGGATCTTCTCGGGCGGGCCGTGGGAGGACAGGTACGGCTACGCCCGTGCCGTCGTCGCCGGGCCCCGGGTGTGGGTCTCCGGATGCACCGCTACCGTGGACGGTGAGGTCCGGCACGTCGGCGACGCCTACCGGCAGACGCTCACCGCGATCTCCATCGCGCTCGACGCGATCGGCAAGGCGGGCGGCAGCCTGCAGGACGTCGTCCGTACCCGCATCTTCCTGGTGAAGGCGGAGGACTTCGACGCCGTCGGGCGGGCGCACGGAGAGGTCTTCGGCGCGGTCCGGCCGGCGTGCACGAGCATCCAGGTGGCCGGTCTGGTCGACCCCAGGATGCTGGTGGAGGTCGAGGTGGAGGCCTACCTGAACGACGGCACGCGCGAGGAGCGGAGCGAGGAGGCGCCATGACGGTCGCGGTACGCGTCATCCCCTGCCTGGACGTGGACGCCGGGCGGGTGGTCAAGGGCGTCAACTTCGAGAACCTGCGGGACGCGGGTGACCCGGTCGAGCTGGCCCGCCGCTACGACGCCGAGGGCGCCGATGAGCTGACTTTTCTGGACATCACCGCGTCGTCGGGTGAGCGGGAGACCATGCTGGACGTGGTCCGCCGCACCGCCGAGCAGGTCTTCATCCCGCTGACCGTCGGCGGGGGCGTGCGCACGGTCGAGGACGTGGACCGGCTGCTGCGCGCGGGCGCCGACAAGGTGGGCGTCAACACCGCCGCCATCGCGCGGCCCGAGCTGCTGACCGAGCTGTCCCGGCAGTTCGGCGCCCAGTGCATCGTGCTGTCCGTGGACGCGCGCCGCGTCGTGGACGGGCCGCCCACCCCCTCCGGCTTCGAGGTGACCACCCACGGCGGCCGCCGCGGCACCGGCATCGACGCGGTCGAGTGGGCCCGCCGCGGCCAGGACCTGGGCGTGGGGGAGATCCTGCTCAACTCCATGGACGGCGACGGCACCAAGGACGGCTACGACCTGGAGATGCTCAGGGCCGTGCGCGCGGCCGTCACCGTCCCCGTGATCGCCTCGGGCGGCGCGGGCGCGCTCGAGCACTTCCCGCCCGCGGTCGAGGCGGGCGCCGACGCCGTGCTCGCGGCGAGCGTCTTCCACTTCGGCGAGCTCAAGATCGCCGATGTCAAGGACACCCTCCGCGCCGCGGGACATCCTGTCCGCTGACCGGCCACGCGACCCCGGCCACTGACAGAGCCGCTCAGAGGGCCGCTCAGAGGGCCGCTCAGAGGGCCGCTCAGAGGGCCGCTCAGAGGGCCGCTCAGAGGGCCGAGGTCGTACGGAGATACTCGGCGAAGCTCATCGGCGGATGGCCGACGAGCTTCTCCACGGTGTCGGAGACCACGTCCAGCTCTCCCGCGGCGATCGCGGCGTAGGACGTCACCCATCCGGCCACCTCCCATTCGGGGGCGCCGTACCGGGCACGGGACGCGTACGCCTCCTCGATCGTCTCGGCGTGGTACCGGGTCGTCCTGCCGGTGACGCGGCTGATCGTCTCGGCGGCCTCCGCGAGGGTCAGCGCGCGCGGCCCGGTCACGTCGTACGTCGCGCCGCCGTGGCCCTGCTCCCGCAGCACGACGGCCGCCACGTCCGCGATGTCGTCCCGCGCCACCATGGCGGCGCGGCCCTGCCCGGCCGGCCCCCGGATGACACCGTCCTCACCGGCGAAGGACGGCACCAGGTCCATGTAGAGGCTGTTGCGCAGGAACGTGAACGCGATGCCGCTTCGGCGGATGTGCTGCTCGGTGTGCCAGTGGTCGCGGGCGAACGTGAAGGTCGCGTCCGGCGCGGCGCCGAGGAACGAGATGTACACGATCCTGGAGACGCCCGCGTCCAGCGCCGCGTCAACGGCCGTGGTGTGCCGTGCCACGCGGTCCGCCGTCTCGGTGGCGGAGACCAGCAGCAGCGTCTGCACCTCGTCGAGCGCGCCCCGCAGCGCGTCCGCGTCCTCGTACGACGCGGCGACCGCGTGGGCGCCCCGCAGGACCGGCGCGCGGGAGGTGTCGCGTACGACGAGGCGCTGCTCCACTCCGGCGGCGGCGAGCCTGCGCGCCACCCGCGAGCCGAGCTGACCGGTCGCTCCGGTCACGGCGATGAGATCAGAGGTCATCCGTCCAGTGTCACACCGTCCGGCGGCGCGCCGGCGGGTGGACTCGCGGATCATCAGCTCGGGTTGGACATGATCTGCTGTCCTCGCGCGCCACCCCGCCACCCGGGGCGGAGGGAATCAGAACACCCGGAAATGGTGGAAGGTCTCGTACTCGGCGTCGTGGCCGGCGAAGTCCGCGGCCTCGGAACGCTTGACGGCGAGGTAGGCCCGGCGGCGCAGGGGACCGAGTGCCTCCATGAGCAGCTCGTCGGCCTCGAGCGCGTCCAGCGCCTCGTCGAGCGACTCGGGCAGCCGGACGCAGCCGAGGCGGGCGCGCTCGTCGTCGGTGAGCGTCGCGGGGTCCACGTTCACCGCCTCGCCCGGATCGAGCCGCCGCCTGATCCCGTCGAGCCCGGCGTGCAGGACGGCGCCGAGCGAGAGGTACGGGTTGGCGGTGGAGTCGGAGGGCTTGATCTCCAGGTTGGTGGACGCCTCGACGTTCCCCGCCATGGGGGAGCAGATCCGGACCGCCGCCTCCCGGTTGTCCATCCCGTAACAGGTGTACGCGCTGGCCCAGGCCCGCGGGGCCAGCCGCCGGTAGCTGTTGACGCTCGCGCAGGTCAGCGCGACGAGACCGGGAAGGTGGCGCAGGATGCCGCCGATGAAGTGGCGGGCCGTGTCCGACAGGCCGTCCCGCCCGCCGGCGAAGAGATTGCGCTGCAGCTCCTCGTCCCACAGGGAGACGTGCAGGTGCGTCCCGTTGCCCGCCTGCGCCGGGATCGGCTTGGGCGCCAGGGAAGCCCACAGGCCCATGCGGAAGGCCACGCCGCGCACGGTCTCGCGGTAGAGGACGTGGTTGTCGGCCGCTTTCAGCGCGGTGGCGTGCCGGATGGACAGCTCCTGCTGGCCGGCGCCGAGCTCCGGGTAGTAGTGCTCGACCCGCAGGCCCTGCGCGTCGAGATCGCGTACGAGCCGCACGGCGTAGTCGTGGGCCAGGTCGAACCCCGTGGTGGCGTAGCAGAGGCTGTCGTCGAGGGGCATGAGCCGGTCCGGGCCGCCGGTCGGGTCGGGGAGCCGCCGGCCGAGGGTGAACTCGGGCTCGAACGCCGCCACGGGGGTGAACCCTTCGTCGTGGAGCGTGGCGATCGCGTCTTTCAGGAACGTGCGCGGGCAGGCCGCCCAGGGGGCGCCGTCGAGGTCGCGCAGGTCCGAGAGCATCGCCGCGGCTCCCGGGGCGTACGGGAGGATCACGAAAGTCGCGGGGTCGGGGACGATGCGCACCTCGCCCACGGGACCCATGCCCTCCACCGGTTGCAGGTGGTCCAGCATCGACATGGCCATCATCGCCACCGTGTGCCCGATGCCGGTGGTGATCCGTTCGGCGAGACGCGCTCGTGCGGCGGCCTTGCCCCGGATCACCCCGCCGTGGTCGGCATAGATGAAGCGGACCAGCTCGACGCCCTCGACCTCCGCGCGTTCGAGGACGCGCAGTGCCGCGGGTTCGAGCTGCCGCACGTCGGAGACGTTGTGGCGATCCCTCATCATGCCTGCGTAACACGCCGGGCGCCGTCGCGGAAGTGCCGCCGCGCCGTCCCGGCCACACCGTCGGGGCCGGGTGTCATCGTGATGCCGTCACATCACGTCACGTCACATCACGTCACAAAGCAGAGACGCCACATATCAACTCAGAACAGTTGTAAAGAATTGCCCCAATCGCGTGGCGCCTGTGGTCACCGTGTCGAACACACCCTTCACTGCGCCCGCGGCGGCGGCTGGCTGATTGTAGAGGTAGAAGACCACGAACGCGATGGCCGCGTACGTAAGAACCTTCTTGACCTGCATTGGGGGGCCTCCTGCAGTCAGTTTCCCGGCTGTACATACCCAGCGACGCGAATGATCATAACTAGCCGGGAAGCCACGAGGCCCTTCCGGGGCCTAACTCTTCAGCCAGAAAACAGAGACGTGAAGAAGGCCGACAGCCGATCGGCGCCCGTGCCGATGCTGCCGAACACGCCCCTGACGGCGGCGGCGGCCCCCGCGGGCTGGGTGAACAGGTAGAAGACCACGAAAGCGACAGCGGCGTAGGTCAGCAACTTCTTCATGTTCATCAGAGTTCTGGCGCGGCCCCCGCCGTGACGGGTGAGGAGGCGCCGCCCCCCTTTCTTCTCCGATCGCTGGCCCTCATGCTGCCGCATCACGTCGTGATATGTGCGTGTTTCGCGAGGAGTGCCCGAGATTGGAGAGAACGGTGAGGCGGAGCCGCCCCTGTCACATGCCGAGCCGCGCCTCGCGCAGGCGGGCCACGGCGCCCGGATCGCCCTCGTAGGTCACTCGGGCGTGGGCCTGGCGGCCGAAGGCCAGCAGGAGCAGCTCCTGCGCGTCGCCGGTGACCACCACGGCCGGTTCGGCCATGCGGCCCGCGACCTTCTCCCCGTTCGTACGGCGGAGCACCACGCCGACCGGCGACCTCCGGAAGAACACCCGGGCCATGGTGCGCAGCCGCTTCCACAGCACGTCGTCCAGGCCCGCGGGCAGCTCCCTGGGCTCCCAGCCCGGCCGTGCCCGGCGGACGTCCTCGTGGTGGACGAACATCTCCACCGTGTTGACCAGCTCGTCGGCCCCCGGGACGAAGCCGTACGGCGTCCACTTCGGGGGGCCCTGCCGTACGAGATCGACGAGCTCGGGGTAGGGGTGCCTGGCCTTGAGCCCCTCCTGCACCGACGCGGTGTAGGGGGCGAGCGCCTTGACCGCGATGCCGCCCATGGCGTCCGGGCGGCGCTCGCGGAGCACGAGGTGGGCGGTGAGGTCCGCGGTCGTCCAGCCCTCGCAGAGCGTGGGCGCGTCGGGGCCGAGGTCGTCGAGCAGGTCGCAGAGCGCGGCGCGCTCCGCGCGGGTGTGGGTCACGCCCCGAGCCTAACCGAGCCGCAACGAACGATCCGATCTGCGGAATATTCCGGTTGATCAGGATGATAAGGAGTATCTAGGACCAATTACCTGGGAAGGTGTCGGTCCGAGGACGGATCCGGGGCTCCGCGCGGGCGGGGTAACGTCTCGGGTGCCCGTCCGGAAAAACCGGCTCCGGGCCGGAACCTGCCGGGAGCGAGCCGGTCGAACCGCGCCGCCACGATCGAGAGGACCTCACGCGTGTCGTCCAAGGTGTCCACCGCCGTCATGCGCCAGGGTCTCAAGGTCATCGGAGTCGCGATCAGGACCGAGCCGCGCGTCTTCACCGCCGCGGTGCTCTCCAGCGGCCTCTACGGCGTCATGACGGTCGCCTCGTCCTGGGCCCTGGGCCGGGCGACGGAACACGTCGTGCTGCCCGCCTTCCGCGAGGGCCGGACCAGCGCCGGCGCCCTGACGACCGCCGCGCTGCTGATCATCGGCGTGGCCGTGCTCAAGGCCCTCGGGATCATGGGGCGGCGCATCCTGGCCGGGATCATGCAGTACCGCATGCAGGCCGCGTCCCGCCGCGCCGTCACGCGGCAATACCTGCGGCTGCCGCTCGCCTGGCACCACCGCCACCCGACCGGCCAACTGCTCTCCAATGCCAGTTCCGACGCCGAGGCCGCCTGGGGGCCGCTCGCGCCGCTGCCCATGGCCGTCGGCGTCATCGTCATGCTGGTGACCGCCGCCGTGGCGATCCTGGTGACGGACCCGGTGCTCGCCATCGTCGGTTTCCTGATATTTCCGGCTATCGCGGTGCTCAACCTGATCTACCAGCGCAAGCTGTCCCCGCTGGCGACCCGGGCGCAGCAGCTGCGCGCCGAGGTCAGCGAGATCGCCCACGA
This sequence comes from Microtetraspora glauca, assembly GCA_001570385.1. Classification (GTDB taxonomy): domain Bacteria; phylum Actinomycetota; class Actinomycetes; order Streptosporangiales; family Streptosporangiaceae; genus Microtetraspora; species Microtetraspora glauca. The sequence goes on from BBYL01000006.1 coordinate 49,160, forward strand.
GAGCTTCGACGGCGCCCTCGTCGTCAAGACCCTCGGCAGGGAGGACGCCGAGACCGCCAGGTTCCAGGCCAAGGCCGACGAGCTGCGCGACGCCAACATCGCGGTCGGCCGGGTCCGCGGGTTGTTCGACCCCATGCTCGAAGCCCTGCCCACCCTCGGTGTGCTGGCCGTCCTCCTCGTCGGCGCGCTCCGGCTGCAGAGCGGCGGCATGGTGGCGGGCGAGCTGATCGAGATCGCCTACCTGTTCACGCTGCTCGCCTTCCCGATCCGCGCGCTCGGCTGGGTGCTCGCCGAGCTGCCGCGCAGCGTCGTCGGCTGGAACCGGGTCCAGGACGTCCTCGACGCCTCGGGCTCCATGGAGTACGGCACGGCCCGGCTGGACGGCCACGGCCCGGCCGAGATCGAGATGAGCGGCGTCACCTACGGATACGACCCCGAGGCGCCCGTGCTGCGCGACGTCGGCTTCGGCGTCACGCCGGGAAGGACCGTGGCCGTCGTCGGCCCGACCGGGTCGGGCAAGTCCACGCTCACCCAGCTCCTCGCCCGCCTGATCGACCCGGACCGCGGCGCCGTGCGCGTCGACGGGACCGACCTGCGCGAGGCGGCGCGCGGCGCGGTCAGCGAGGTGGTGGCGCTCGTGCCCCAGCAGACCTTCCTGTTCGACGACAGCGTGCGCGGCAACATCGCGCTCGACCGGGACACGCACGACCGGTCGACGGACGAGCAGGTCTGGGCGGCGCTGCGGCTCGCGCAGGCGGACGGCTTCGTCGCCGCGCTCCCCGAGGGCCTCGACACGCGGGTCGGTGAGCGCGGCGCCACGCTGTCCGGCGGCCAGCGCCAGCGCATCGCGCTCGCCCGCGCCCTCGTGCGGGAACCACGCCTGCTCATCCTCGACGACGCCACCTCCAGCGTGGACCCGCAGGTCGAGAAGCGCATCCTGTACGGCCTGCGCGAGGGATCGGCCCGGTCCACGGTCATCGTGGTGGCCTACCGGATGGCCACCATCGCCCTGGCCGACGAGGTCGTCTACCTGGAGCACGGGGCGGTGGCCGACCACGGCACCCATGAGGAGCTGCTGGCCCGCTGCGAGGGCTACCGCAACCTCGTCACCGCGTACGAGCGGGAAGAGGCCGAGCGGGCCGCGATCGAGAGCGACGAGGAGGTCGTGGCGTGACCGCCGTGACACAGGAGCGGGAGGCCGTCGCGGCCGGCGGCGCCATGCGGGCCGCAGAGCGGTCCGCGCTCGAGACCCTACGGCATGGCCTGCGGTTGTCGCCGGAATTCCGCCGCGGCCTCGGCGGGACCGCGGTCCTCGCCGTGCTCGCCACCCTCGGCAAGGTCATCATCCCGTTCGCCGTGCAGCAGGTCATCGACCACGGCCTGCGCGGTGCCGCGCCCGACGTGCCGTTCATCAGGAACATGGTCCTCCTGTGCGGCCTGGCCGTGCTGCTGACCGCGCTGGCCGGATACCTCATGAACGTCCGGCTCTACCGGGCCACCGAGTCGGGGCTCGCCACGCTGCGCGGCAAGGGCTTCCGGCACGTGCACGACCTGTCCGTGCTCACCCAGAACAGCGAGCGGCGCGGCTCCCTCGTCTCGCGGGTGACCGGCGACGTGGACCAGATCAGCAACTTCATGCAGTGGGGCGGCCTGATGGTCATCGTCGCCGCCGGGCAGTTGCTGATCGCGACGATCGTCATGGCGGTCTTCTCGTGGCAGCTCACGCTCCTGGTGTGGGCCTGTTTCCTTCCGCTGATCTTCGTGCTGCCGAGGTTCCAGCGGCTGGTGGCGGCCGGGTACACCGCCGTACGCGAGCGCACCGGCGACGTGCTCGCGGCCGTCAGCGAGTCGGTCGTCGGCAGCGCGGTGATCAGGGCGTACGGCTCGGAGGACCGGACGGCCAGGCGCGTCGACGCCGCGGTCGACGGCCAGCGCGCGGCGCAGACCCGGGCTCAGAAGATCGTCGGGCTGACCTTCCCGGTCACTGAGCTGGTCGCGTCCGTCGCCTTGGCGGGGGTGGTGCTGCTCGGCGTCGAGCTGGGCCTGCACGGCTCGATCACCGAGGGGCGGCTGGTCGCCTTCCTGTTCCTGATCACGCTGTTCATCAGCCCGCTGCAGACCGCGACCGAGGTTCTGAACGAGGCGCAGAACGCGATCGCGGGGTGGCGGCGCATCCTCGGCGTGCTGGACTCCCCGGCAGACGTGGCCGACCCCGAGAACGGGGTGACGCTGCCGCGCGGGCCGATCTCCGTGTCGTTCGAGGGCGTCGGGTTCTCCTATCCGGGCGGCGTTCCGGTCCTGCACGACGTCTCCGTCGACATCCCGCCGCGCACCCGCGTGGCCGTGGTCGGGGAGACCGGGTCCGGCAAGACGACCTTCGCCAAGCTCCTCACCCGCCTGATGGACCCCGTGTCCGGCCAGGTCCTCGTGGACGGCATCGACCTGCGGGACGTGAAGTTCTCCTCGCTGCGCGAGCGGATCGTCATGGTGCCCCAGGACGGCTTCCTCTTCGACGCGACCCTGGAGGACAACATCCGCTTCGGCCGGCCGTCCGCCACCACGGAGGAGATCCGGCTGGCGCTGACCGAGCTCGGGCTCACCGACTGGCTGGACGGGCTTCCCGCCGGCCTGGACACCCCGGTCGGCCAGCGCGGCGAGTCCCTGTCGGCGGGGGAGCGCCAGCTCCTCGCCCTCGCGCGCGCCTACCTCGCCGACCCCGACCTGCTGCTTCTCGATGAGGCGACCTCCGCTGTGGACCCCGCCACCGAGGTGCGGATCGCGCGGGCGCTCGACGGGGTCACCCGGGGTCGCACGGCCGTCTCGATCGCGCACCGCCTCTCGACGGCCGAGGCCGCCGACGAGGTGCTGGTCTTCCAGCACGGCCGGATCGTCCAGCGCGGCCCGCACGCCGAGCTGGTCGAGGAGCCGGGCGTCTACGCCGACCTCTACGCGTCCTGGACCTCCGCCACCCGTTCCTGAAGGGTCGGCGTTTCCGAGCGGTCAGCGGCGGTGGAGCGGGCCGCTCTGCTCGGAACGGGAGCGCGCGGTTCTCGGGCCCGCCGAGAGCCGCGGCTGGAGGAAGGCCAGGATCAGCGTGCCTCCTCCGGTGATCACGACCCCGGCCATCTCCTCGCCCAGCACCTTCGTGGCATAGGCCCAGAAACCCACCAGGATGATCACCACCCCCGGCGCGCAGGCGAGGAGGAACCGCAGCAGCGTGCGGAACCCGGCCCAGCGCGAGGACGACGGCGGGCTTTCCGCGCCGGGCCGGTCGGCCGCCTCGTCGAAGAGCCCGCCGTCCAGCGCCAGCCGCCGCAGGACGTCGAAGAGCGTCTCGCCGAGCTCGGCCACGGATCGGCGACCGTAGAAGAAGTCCACCTGGTCGCGGCGGATCGCCGACCCCGTGCGCCGGATCTGGTCCAGGATCACCGCGTCCACCGCGGGCGCCCCGGTACGCAGTGCCCGGGGCGCGCACGTCTGGTACACGCCCGCGATGTAGTCGAGCTGCCGGACGAACCAGCGACGGGTCTCCACACTCAGGCTCACGGTCCCCACCACAGGCGTGGCCGCGTAGAGGCCGGGTTCCGCCGACACCGCCGCCGTCTCCCTGATCAGCCAGGCCAGGTTGTCGAGGAGGCTCTCCACGGGGAAGGCGCGGTCCTTGCGCCGCCAGATCCCCGCACGGGTGAGCCATTCGCCCATCAGCACCAGGAAGTACGTGCCGACGAGGGAGGCCGACGCGGCGCCGGCTCCGCGCAGCGGGCGCACCAGCCAGTCCGGTACGCGCGGCGGGAACAGAGCCGCGAAGCACAGCGCGATCACGCTCACCATCAGGAGCGTGGCCAGCCAGCGGCCCCACCTGGACCGTCGCTGCTCACCCCACATCATGGCGAGCCAGGTGAGCGCGGCGGCGACGACCGCGGCGACCGGCGCCGCGAGATAGCCGTACCAGGGGCCGGCGGGCGGCCACGCCGTCGCCGTGAGCGTCGCGAGCGCGACCGTCCAGCCCAGCAGGGCGGGTGTCAGGGACTCGATGACGGTCTGGACCTGCTCGAGCCGCTGCGCGCGGCGCACGCCCGCCTCTACCGACTCCCGGACCCGCCGCCGCGCCGCGGCGTCGAGGTCGTCCAGGTAGGGGGACAGGGCCCTCAGCTTGAGCGCGAGCGCGTGATCCACCAGGAGCCCGTGGTGCGCACGCAGCGCCCCGGCCCAGCGGAACGGCTGCCAGCCCAGCGAGAGGGCCGGCTCCGGTGGAACGGACAACCCCACCGTGGCCGGCCGCGTCTCCACCGCCTCTTCGGGCATTCCGCGCCTCCTCACGCCCGCGCCGGGGACCCACCGTCAGGATGGCCCCTTGAGTGCGCCCCGGACAGCGGGCTGCCCGAATCGATATCCGGGCGCGTTCAGCGCGTCTGGGGGTCGCCCCCGGACAGCCGCTGGGCGAGGTAGATCGGGACGACGGACACGACGATCAGCGCGGCGGCGACGACGTTCACCACCGGCGCCTGGTTGGGCCGGAACAGGTTCTCGAAGATCCAGATGGGCAGAGTCCGCACTCCGGCGCCCGCGGTGAACGTGGTCACGATGATCTCGTCGAACGACAGCGCGAACGCCAGCAGGCCGCCCGCGAGCAGCGCCGAGCGCATCATCGGGAACGTCACCAGGCGGAACGTGGTGAACGTGTCCGCGCCCAGGTCGGCCGACGCCTCCTCCAGGTTCAGGCCCATGCGCCGCAACCGCGCCAGCACGTTGTTGTAGACGGTCACCACGCAGAACGTCGCGTGCCCGACGATCACGGTGAACAGCCCGAGGGGGACACCGAGCACCGAGTGGAACGTGTTGCTCAGCGCGATGCCGGTCACGATGCCGGGCAGCGCGATCGGAAGCACGATCAGCAGCGACACGGTGTCCCGGCCGAAGAACCGGTAGCGCTGCACGGCGAACGCCGCCATGGTCCCCAGCAGCAGCGCGATCACGGTCGCGCCCAGCCCCGCCTGGACCGAGGTCCACAGCGCGTCGCGCACACCCGTGGAGCGCCAGGCCGCGCCCCACCACTGGAGCGTGAACCCCGGAGGAGGCCATCCGAACGTGCGGTCGGAGTTGAAGGAGTTCAGCACGACCACGCCGAGCGGCACGTAGATGACGCCGAGACCGAGCACCAGCGCCGTCCACAACGACGCGCGAGCCGTACGGGACAGATTCATCGTGACTCCTTCGCCGGCCGGTGAAGCGGATCGCCGCGCTCCCGGGTTCGTTCGCCGCGCTCGCTCACGGTCTCCTTCACAGGTTCTCCAGGGCGCCGGTACGGCGGACCGCCGCGAGGTAAACCAGCATGATCACGACGGGCACCGTCGCGACGGCCGCCGCGAAGGGCAGGTTGTTCGCCGCGCCGATGTTGTCGTAGACGACGTTGCCGATGAGCTGGGACTTCCCGCCCACGATCTTCACGGTGATGTAGTCGCCGAGCGACAGCGAGAACGTGAAGATCGAGCCCGCCACGACGGCGGGGAAGCTGAGCGGCCACACCACGGTGCGGAACGTCCGCCACCCGCGCGCGCCCAGGTCGCCCGCCGCGTCGAGCAGCGAGGACGGCAGGCGTTCCAGTCCGGCGTAGATCGGCAGGATCATGTACGGCAGCCACAGGTAGGACAGCGTCGCGATGGTCGCGGTCAGCCCGTACCCCCAGCCGAGCACGCCGTCCGAGGACAGCATCACCCGCCACGCGTACGCCTTGACGAGGTAGGACGCCCACAGCGGGGTGAGCACCAGGATCACCAGCCAGCGCTGCGCCCTCGGCGAGGCCAGCTTGGCCATGGCGAACGCCATGGGGAAGGCGACGATCAGGTCGATGAGCGTGACCGCGACCGCCACGCCCAGGGAGCGCAGGGCGATCGTCCGGTAGACGTCCCCGGTCACCAGGTCCTGGAAGTTCGCCCAGGTGAACGATCTGACCAGGTCGCCGGTGAACGTGTCGGTCGACCAGAACGCCGTCACGAAGAGGGCGGCGAGCGCCCCCAGGTAGGCGAGTCCCAGCCAAGCCAGCGGCGCCGAGAGCAGCAGCGACAGCCGTACGCGCGCGTGGCGGTGCAGGAAGGCGGCCAGCCGCCCGCGCGGACCGGGACGGCTGAGAGCAGCCGAAGTAGTCATGTGATCTCTCCAAAGACCCCGCCCCCGGCCGGTACGGAACCGGGCCGGGAGCGGGACGCCGGGGGACGGTCAGCCCTTGATCTCGGTCCAGGCGCGGGTCCACTCCGAGTAGTCCTTGCACGTCACGTCCGTGCGGCCGTCGAGGCACTGGGCGATCGGAGTGGTCCAGAAGCGCACCTTGGAGAAGTACTCCTCGTCGGTGGCGTGGAAGGTGTCGCAGAACGAGGCGTCCGAGGTCTTCGCGCACGCCTTCGCGTTGGCCGGGGCCTCGCCGAACCACTCCGCGACCTGAGCGTTCGCCGTGGGGGAGATGATCCAGTCGAGCCACTTGTAGGCGCAGTTCGGGTTCTTCGCCTTGGCCGCGACCATCCAGGTGTCCGACCAGCCGGTCGCGCCCTCCTTGGGCAGGGTCACCTCGACCGGCGCCTTCTCCGCCTTCGCGAGGTTCGCGATCACCTGCCAGGTGGTGCCGACGACGGTGTCGCCGCCCTTGAACGCCTGGATCTCCTTGGTGTAGTCCGACCAGTACTCGCCGATGATCTGCCGCTGCTGCTTGAGCAGGTCGACCGCCGCCTGGAACTGCTTGTCGTCCAGCGCGTACGGGTTCTTGATGCCGAGTTCGGGCTTGGCCGACATCAGGTAGACGGCCGCGTCCGCGATGTAGATCGGCGAGTCGTACGCCGTCACCTTCCCCTTGTGCGGCGAGGCCGGGTCGAAGACGACGCCCCACGAGTCGGGCGCGGGGCTCACCGCGTCGGTCCGCCACATGAGGAGGTTCGCCCCGCGCCCGTGCGGCACGCCGTACGCGACGCCCTTGACCGAGTTCCACGGCTTGAGCTTGAGGCCGTCGAAGACGTCCGCGTAGTTGGGGATCAGGTCGGTGTTGACCGGCGCGGCCGTGCCGGAGGCGATCAGCCGCAGCGAGGCGTCGCCCGAGGCGGACACGGCGTCGTACTCGCCGGTCTTCATCAGGTTGACCATCTCGTCGGAGGTTCCGGCGACCTTGGTGTTGACCTTGCACCCGGTCGACTGCTCGAACGGGTGGACCCAGTCGACCTTGGGGTCGTTGGAGCCGTCCTCGGCGTATCCCGCCCAGGCGATCAGGTTGACCTGGCCCTCTCCCGCGCCGAGGGACTTCAGGGCCTCGATCGCGGGCGGGTTGAAGCCGCCCTGCCCGGGCGCGGCGGCGGTGCCGCCGCCGCTGCCGCCGCTGCCGGACGTGGAGCCGCCGCAGGCGGTCAGGGCGGCGAGCGCGAGCGCGGCCGTGACGGCGAGGCCGCGCGTGAGGAACACGGGCCGGGGGGAGGTGGACCGCATGCTGTCTCTCCTTGCTGTGTGACAGATCAGTGCGCGTGGTGACGAACGTGACGAAGCGGGTGTGGTCAAGGGGGCTAGGAGGAGCCGATCGCGAACTCGTGACGGCGCTGCCAGACGAGCCGCACCCGGCGGCCGCGCAGGCCCATCACGTCCATCGACGAGACCTCCAGGTTCTGCTGGAGGGCGATGAGCCGGCCGCCGACGTCGAGGTCCACGACGAACCGGGTCGCCGGGCCCGCGTACACGACCTCGGAGACCGTGCCCTCGGCGCTGTGCTCGTCGGAGCTCACCGGGTCGGGCGCGCCGGGATCGGCGGGAACCACCCGCAGCTTCTCCGGCCGGACGCTGAACGTGCCGTCCCTGCCGAGCACGGACCGCGCCGCCGCTCCGGTGATGAGGTTGGACGTGCCGACGAATCCGGCCACGAACGCGGTCGCGGGACGCTCGTAGATCTCGGCGGGCGTCCCGACCTGCTCGATCCCGCCCTCGTTGAACACCGCCACCCGATCGCTCATGGTGAGCGCCTCCTCCTGGTCGTGGGTCACGAACAGGAACGTGATGCCGACCTCGCGCTGGATGGCCTTCAGCTCGACCTGCATCTCCTCGCGCAGCTTGAGGTCGAGCGCGCCGAGCGGCTCGTCCAGCAGCAGCACGCGGGGCCGGTTGACCAGGGCGCGGGCGAGCGCGACCCGCTGGCGCTGCCCTCCGGAGAGCTGCGCGGGGCGCCGCTTCTCGAAACCGTCGAGCCGTACCGACTTCAGGGCCTCCAGCGCGCGCGTCCGCCGCTCCGTCTTGGGGACCCGCTTCACCCGCAGGCCGTACTCGACGTTCTCGAGCACGCTCATGTGCGGGAACAGCGCGTAGTCCTGGAAGACCGTGTTCACGTCCCGCTCGAACGGCGCGAGCCGGGTGACGTCCCGGCCGCCCAGCTCGACGGTTCCGCCGGTGGGGGACTCGAACCCCGCGATCATCCGCAGGACGGTGGTCTTCCCGGAACCGGACGGTCCCAGCATCGCGAAGAACTCGCCGTCGGCGACGTCGAGGTCCACCCCCGCGACCGCGACGACGCTCCCGAAACTCTTGCGCAGCCCGCGCAGGCGCACCGCGTGCTCGGATGCCGGGATGGTGACGGGTGTCACTGCTTGCTGTGGCATGAACGGAAACATATGGGGTTAAATGTTTCTGGTAAAGCCGCGATCCGGTATCACTGTGTTAACTATCGGGCGAACGTGATCGAACACAGGAAAGCGGGCAGGTGGGCACGATGACTGCGACGCGACACACCGGACCCGGCGGGCGAGAGACCGACTGGGCGTGGCCGTGAACGTCGCGCGCCTGGCGGTCTTCTCCCCGGTGGACAGCACCGCGCGGGTCGACGTCGTGGTCCGGCGCCTGACCGACGCGATCGCCCTCGGCCTGCTCGCGGACGGCGAGCAGCTGCCCAGCGAGGCCGAGCTCGCCGGACGCCTCGGCGTCTCCACCGTGACGGTGCGCGAGGCGCTCATGGCGCTGCGGCAGCAAGGGCTGGTCGAGACCCGCCGCGGCAGGGGCGGAGGCAGCTTCGCCCGCGCCCCCTCCGAACTGGACGTGACCGAGCGGCTGCGCGCCTTCGCCGTGGACGAGCTGCGCGACCTGGGCGATCACTACGCCGCCATCGCCGGAGCCGCGGCCAGGCTCGCGGCGCAGCGGTCGCTCCCCTCCGACGTCGCGCCGCTGTGGCGGTCGCTCGACGAGATGGCCGGCGCCGAGTCGAACGCCCACCTGCGCCGCCTGGACGGCCGCTTCCACATCGAGGTCGCGGCGGCCTCCCAGTCCGCGCGACTCACTCGGGAGGAGATCCGGTTACAGGCCGACATCGGACCGTTGCTGTGGCTTTCGCACGAGAACCTCGGAGGGCACGATGAGACGGCGGCACAGCACCGCGCCATCGCCGAGGCGATCGGCGGGGGCGACGCCGACCGGGCGCGCGCCCTCGCCGAGCGGCACGTGCTCGACGCCACGGACCACCTGATCGAGCTTCGGCTGCGGCTCCGGGAGTAAGACGATGATCACAGGGTCGACAACGGCGCTTTCGGACCTGGCGCCTCCGGACCCGACGCCGGCCGGCGCGACCGCCGCGGCCGTGACCTGCGCACTCGCGCGGGTCCGCGACACCGCCGAGGAGATCTTCGCCGCACTCGACGACATCCGCGCCGCCACCAGGGGGCGGGCCCGTGCCGTACGGCGCGGCGGGCGCCGCCTGGTCAGCGCCGACCTCGCCGCGCTGCGTCCCCTGCTGTTCGGCCGCCTCGGCGCCGTCATCGCGGGGATCGGCTTCATCGCCGCCCCAGGACTGCTCGCCGACGCGCCCTGGTACCTGGAGTGGTGGCAGGAGAACCCCACGGGGACGCCCGTGCAACTCCTGCGCGATCTCGACCCGTCGAGCAGCGCGTTCTACGACTACACCCACTGGGACTGGTACGCCGGCCCCGAGTCGGGCGCCGACCGTACGATCTGCGGGCCGTACGTCGACTACCTGTGCACCGACGAGTACAGCCTCACCCTGTCGGTGCCGGTCACGCTCGACGGCGTCTTCCTCGGGGTGGCCGCCGCCGACGTCTTCGTGCGCCGGTTCGAGGCCGCCGTGGTCCCCGCGCTCAGGGACGTCCCCGTCCCGGCGTTCCTGGTCAACGCCCAGGGCCGGGTGGTCGCCTCCAACACCGCCCGATGGATCGCCGGGTCCGTCTACCGGGGGGCCGAGGGCTTCGCCGTGCGCCCCGTGCCGGGCCTCCCGCTGTCGCTCGTGGAGGGCACCGCCCGGTAGACCGGTCCCGGCCTGCGGCAGAATTGGCGCATGTCCCTCGACCCGAAGATCGCCGCGCGGCTGAAGCGCACTCAGGACGGGCTGGTGCCCGCCATCGTCCAGCAGCACGACACCGGTGAGGTGCTGATGCTCGCCTGGATGGACGACGAGGCGCTGCACCGCACGCTCACCACGGGCCGCGCGACGTACTGGTCCCGCAGCCGCGGGGAGTACTGGATCAAGGGCGACACTTCCGGAAACGTCCAGTGGGTGAGGTCGGTCAGCCTCGACTGCGACGGCGACACGATCCTGCTCAAGGTCGACCAGGTGGGCGCCGCCTGCCACACGGGTGACCGCACCTGCTTCGACGCCGGGGTCCTCGACGCGGTCCGGGGCCATGACGACGAGGGCGCCGGGACGCGGGCCGGCGATCGGTCATGACGTCGCCCGATCGCGCGGGTGACCCGGTCGCCGGGGCGCCGGAGGCCGGACCGCCCGCGCCTTCGACTCGTCCGCGTACGGCACGGCGCTCGCTGACGGCCTGGCTGGCCGCCTGCGCGGCCGGCGCGGGCCTGGTGCTGCTGGCCGGGGGCCGCGAGTGGGCGTCCGTGAACTACGGCGGCGCGGCCGGTGCCGCGCCCGTCCCCGTGAGCGGGGGCGACGCCGTTCCCGGTCTGACGCCCCTCGCGCTGGCCGCGCTGGCGGCCGTCCTCGCCGTCTTCGCCACCCGCGGCGTGTGGCGCCGCGTCGTCGGCGTCGTGCTGGCCGCGTGCGGCCTGGCCGTCGTGGCACTGGCCTGGCCGTCGCGGGTGCCCGCGAGGGCGGTCGAGGTCGCGGAGACCCTGCGCTCCCTCGCCGGGCAGGCGGCGCACGTCACCGTGTCGGCGTGGCCGTGGGCCGGGGTCGCCGGTGGCGTTCTGCTCGCCCTGGGCGGGGTGGTGGCCGTCCTGCTCGGCGGCGGCTGGCCGGGCATGTCGGGCAAGTACGAGCGCCGTTCGGGGGACGCGGGCCGTACCGGCGCCAGGCGGCCGCGCCGTGAGGTCACGGGCGACCGTGCGCTGTGGGACGCGATCGACGAAGGCGCGGACCCCACCCTCGATCCAGATGATCGTTCCGGAAACGAAAGCGAATAACAGAAAAGCACCATGTGGCGTGGGGGTTTCCATCTTTGCGGCAACATCACAAGTTGTCCACGAACTGGATACTTCCGCAACGCCAGTCTCATATGTCGCTAAGCTTCCCGACCGCAACTCATGACCTATTAGGAGTCATTAAATGAGCTACGGAAACCAGCCGGGCGACACGGGGGGCTACGGAGCCCAGCCGCCTGGCGGTGGATACGGGCCGCCTCCCGGCGACGGCGGCTATCCGCCGCCCGGCGGTGGTTACCCGCCGCCCGGGGGCTATCCGCCGCCCGGCGGGTACGGCGGTGCGCCGACCCCCCCGAACAACCACCTGGTGATGGCCATCATCACCACTGTCCTGTGCTGCCTCCCCCTCGGCGTCGTGTCGATCGTCTACGCCACCCAGGTGAACTCGAAGTGGGCGCAGGGCGACTACCAGGGCGCCATGGCCGCCTCGGAGTCGGCCAAGAAGTGGTGGCTCGCGTCCATCATCACGGGCGTGGTCCTGATCGTCCTGTACATCATCCTCGTCGTGGTGCTCGGCGTGTTCAGCGCCACCGTCAGCACCTCGTCATACTGAGGGCATGACTGAGGGCACGACGGCCGCTGTCCACGGGCGGCGCGGCGCGGACCGGCTCCGGTCCGTGCTCGCGCCGCTCGGCGTCGCGGCGGTCACCGGCGCCGCCTTCGCGTTCGTGGGCGCCGTCGATCCGAACCAGCCGGGCCACTATCCGACCTGCCCCTTCCTTTTCCTGACCGGGCTCTACTGCCCCGGATGCGGCACCCTGCGCGCGATGCACGCGCTCGCGCACGCCGACCCGGTCACCGCCCTCGGGCTGAACCCTCTCGCGGTGGCCACCATCCCGTTCCTGCTGTTCTGGTGGGGGCGCTGGGCGGTGCGGTCCTGGCAGGGCCGGCCCGCGCGTACGGATCTGGCGAACCCCATCTATCTCTGGGCCTTCCTCGCCCTGGTGATCGTTTATTGGGTGGTGCGAAACCTCCCATTCGGCCGCTTCCTGGCACCCTGACGAGACCCGATGGCCGAGCGGCCCCGGCGAGGCCGATAGCATCGGCAGGGCAAGGTAGCGACAGCAGCGACCGGAGGGACCGCTTCTCGTGAGCGAGCGTAGCGAGCGAACAGGTTTGCGCGGCAGTGTTCACTCATGCGGGCTCCGAGCCGATGGCGAGGAGGGCTCATGAGCGTTCTCGACGAGATCATCGTCGGTGTCCGGGAGGACCTGGAGGCCCGGCAGAAGGCCGTGCCGATCGACCTTCTCAAGGATCGCGCCGGACGCGCGCCCGCGGTGAAGGACGCCTATGCCGCGCTCGGCGGCGACAAGGTGTCGGTGATCGCCGAGGTGAAGCGTTCGAGCCCGTCCAAGGGCGCGCTCGCCGCCATCGCCGACCCCGCCGCCCTGGCCGCGGACTACGAGGCCGGCGGCGCGCACGTGATCAGTGTGCTGACCGAGCGGCGCAGGTTCGGCGGAACCCTGGAGGACCTGGCCTCGGTCCGGTCCGCCGTGGACATCCCGATCCTCCGCAAGGATTTCATCGTCACCTCCTACCAGCTCTGGGAGGCCCGCGCGTACGGCGCGGACCTCGCCCTGCTCATCGTGGCCGCACTGGACCAGAACGCGCTGGTCTCGCTCATCGAGCGGGCCGAGTCGATCGGCCTGGCCGCGCTGGTCGAGGTGCACACCGAGGAGGAGCTCGACCGCGCGCTCGCCGCCGGAGCCAGGATCATCGGCGTCAACGCGCGCAACCTCAAGACCCTGGAAGTGGACCGGGACGTCTTCGCCAAGATCGCGCCCAAGATCCCCGACGGCGTCATCAAGATCGCCGAGTCGGGTGTGCGCGGCCCGCACGACCTGCTCGCCTACGCGCGGGCCGGGGCGGACGCGGTGCTGGTCGGCGAGAGCCTGGTCACCGGCAAGGACCCCAGGGCCGCCGTGAACGACCTGGTGACCGCCGGCGCCCACCCATCGTCTCGGCAGGAGAGGCAGTCGTGAGCCCCACAGAAGCACCCATCCTCACCGCGGCGGACCTCGCCGGCAACGGCGTCTACGGTGACGACCCGGACGGCCACGGCAAGTTCGGCGTCTTCGGCGGCCGGTTCGTGCCGGAGGCCCTGATCCCGGCGCTGGACCAGGTGGCCGTGGAGTACGAGAAGGCCAAGAACGACGAGGAGTTCCTCCGCGAGTTCGACCACCTTCTGCGCACCTACGCGGGCCGGCCGACCACCCTCACCGAGGTGCCGCGCTTCGCCGCGCACGCGGGAGGCGCCCGGATCGTGCTCAAGCGTGAGGACCTGACCCACACCGGCGCCCACAAGATCAACAACGTGCTGGGCCAGGCCCTGCTGACCAGGCGCCTGGGCAAGACGCGGGTGATCGCCGAGACCGGCGCGGGCCAGCACGGCGTCGCCACCGCGACCGCCGCCGCGCTGCTCGGCCTCGAATGCGTGATCTACATGGGCGCCGTCGACTGCGAGCGCCAGGCGCTCAACGTCGCGAGGATGAAGCTCCTCGGCGCGACCGTCGTGCCGGTCACCAACGGCAGCCAGACCCTCAAGGACGCCATCAACGAGGCGTTCCGCGACTGGGTCACCAACGTCGACCGCACCCACTACCTGTTCGGCACGGTCGCCGGCCCGCACCCGTTCCCCGAGATCGTCCGCGACTTCGCCCGGATCATCGGCGTCGAGGCCCGCCGCCAGATGATCGAGCTGACCGGCCGGCTCCCCGACGCCGTGGCCGCGGCGGTCGGCGGCGGTTCCAACGCGATCGGCATCTTCCACGCCTTCATCGGCGACGAGGAGGTCCGGCTCCACGGTTACGAGGCCGCGGGGCGCGGGCTGGAGTCGGGCGAGCACGCCCTGACCCTCACCGCCGGGACCATCGGCGTGCTGCACGGCTCGCGCACCTACGTCCTGCAGGACGACGAGGGCCAGACGATCGAGTCCCACTCGATCTCGGCCGGCCTCGACTACCCCGGAGTGGGCCCCGAGCACGCCTGGCTCAAGGACTCCGGCCGCGCCACCTACCACGGCGTCACCGACGACGAGGCGATGGAGGCGTTCGCCCTGCTGGCCCGCACCGAGGGCATCATCCCGGCGATCGAGTCCTCGCACGCCCTCGCCGGCGCACTGAAGCTCGGGCGGGAGCTCGGCCCCGAGGCCACCATCCTGGTGAACCTCTCCGGCCGCGGCGACAAGGACATGGGCACCGCGATGAAGTACTTCAACCTCTAAGCCGACTCCAGCTGACCAAGGAGCCGAGCCGGCGACGGCGGAGCGGAGACGGCGGCCCCACACGCAGGGCGAGGTGGATCCGACACAGACGAACGGAAATCCGATGACGACTCTTCAGACGGTCTTCTCGAAGGCGCGTGCCGAGAACCGGGCCGCCCTCGTCGGCTACCTGCCGGCCGGTTTCCCCACCAAGGAGGGGGCCGTCGCCGCCGCGACCGCCATGGTGGAGGCTGGTTGCGACGTGATCGAGATCGGTCTGCCGTACTCCGATCCGCTGATGGACGGTCCCACCATCCAGGACGCGGTCCACCGCTCGCTGACCAACGGCACCCGCATCGCCGACGTGATGCGCACCGTCGAGGGTGTCGCCAAGTCGGGCGCGGCGACCCTCGTCATGACGTACTGGAACCCGATCGACCAGTACGGCGCGGGCCGCTTCGCGCGTGATCTGGCGAACGCGGGCGGCGTCGGGACGATCACCCCGGACCTCACGCCGGAGGAGTCCGGCACGTGGCTCCAGGAGAGCAAGGACGCCGGCATCGACACCGTCTTCCTGGTGGCGCCCAGCTCCACCGAGGACCGGATCGGCAAGGTGGCCAAGATCTGCACCGGCTTCGTGTACGCCGCGTCCCTGATGGGCGTCACGGGCGCCCGCGAGTCGGTCGGATCCGCCGCCGAGGGCCTGGTCGGCCGGACCCGGCGGCACACCTCGCTTCCCGTCTGCGTCGGCCTCGGCGTGGGCACCGGCAAGCAGGCCGCCGAGGTGGCCGCCTACGCCGACGGAGTGATCGTCGGTTCCGCCTTCATCCGGCGCCTCCTCGACGCCCCGGACGAGGCGTCCGGCCTCGCCTCGGTGCGCGAGCTCGCGGCCGAACTCGCCGCGGGCGTACGCCGCTGACCGGCGGGACCTCGGCAGGGTCCCCCGAAGTCCGGCGAAGTCCGCCTTCCACGGGGGTCGCGCGCTTAACCGACGCTTATGTCGTCCATGATGTGGTGGGCTCCAAGTAGTGTGCAGAGAACATGGCCGCGGCTCTCCGAGCTGCGGCCAGACATCGTGACCGGCAGCGATGCCCACCCGCGAGGAGACGATGGTGTTGACTTACGAGAAGGCCGCACCTGATCGACCGCGAACCGAACATCCCGCGTTACCGTGGGTGACGACCGTGGCTCGACTGGTCCTCGCGGCGGTGCTCATCGCGGCGGGCGGACTCAAGATCGGCGCGCCCGCGCTGTCGGTGCAGGCCGTCAAGGCCTATCAGCTGCTGCCCGACTCGCTGGCCACCGCCATCGGGTACGGCCTGCCCATTCTTGAGATCGTCGTCGGGGTGCTGCTGGCGGTCGGTCTGCTGACCAGGGTTTCGGCCGTGGTCGCCGGGCTGCTCATGCTGGCGTTCGTCGTCGGCATCGCCTCCGCGTGGGCGCGAGGTCTGCGCATCGACTGCGGCTGCTTCGGCGGAGGGGGCGAGCTCAGTGCGGGTCAGGATCCCAACTATTTCTGGGAGATCCTTCGTGACTTCGGTCTGGTGATCGTCGCCGCGTGGATCGTCATCCGCCCCCCGGGCCGCCTCGCGATGGACTCGGCGCTCGGCCTGACCGGGCCGCGTGAGCCGTACCAGCCGGAAGGCGACATATTCCAGGGCGAAGAGCCCGACGCATAGGGAGAGACCCACCATGAGCAAGGCGGCGAGGGACGCCTCGGTGCGAGCGCGCATCGCGGCGCAACGGGAAGCCCAGCGCAAGCAGGAGCAGCGCAGGCGCCTGGCCACCATCATCACCATTGTGGTCGTCGTGCTGGCCGTGATCGGAGGAGGCTGGTGGTACGCCGCCGAGCAGACCAAGTCCGAGACGGTCGCCGGGGGGCTCGCCCCGGTGACGGTGCAGAGCGACGGCTCCGTCGTGATGGCCAAGGCCGGCGTGACCACACCGGTGCTGGACATCTTCGAAGACCCGCAGTGCCCGGTCTGCAAGCAGCTTGAGGAGATCAGCGGGCCCACCATCAAGAACCTCGCGGCCGAGGGCAAGGTCAAGGTCGTCTACCACCCGCTCACGATCTTCTCGCAGGAGCCGACCCGGTCGAACTCCCTGCGCGCCGCCTCGGCGCTGCGGTGCGTGCCCGACGGCAAGCAGTGGCTCGCCTTCCACGACAGGCTCTTCAAGGAGCAGCCCAGCGAGACCGTCGAGGGCTTCAAGATCGACGATCTGGTCAAGTGGGGCCACGACGTCGGCGTCACGGCGCCCGGCTTCGACTCCTGCGTGAAGGACCAGACGCACAAGGCGGCCCACGAGCAGTTCTCCACCAAGACGATGGCGGACCAGCAGCTCCAGGGCACCCCGACGCTCAAGCTCAACGGCGCCACCATCGACAACAACACGATCTTCGTGCCGAGTGCGCTCCGCCAGGAGATCCTCAATGCCGCAGGCGCCAAGTAGGACGGAACGGGCCCGGGATCTCCGTGGCCCGTTCTCCACAGCATTGCGTCGGAGCGGTCCGGTCTACGGTAACGTCCACTGACATGCCCCTCGCCTCGATTCCCAGCCCGTCACAAGGGGTCTGGAACCTCGGACCGCTCCCCATCCGGGCGTACGCGCTGTGCATCGTGCTCGGCGTCATCGTCGCCGTCTGGATAGGGGAGCGCCGCTGGCGCGCCCGCGGCGGCGCGCCGGGAGCGATCACCGACCTCGCCGTCTGGGCCGTCCCGTTCGGCCTGGTCGGCGGGCGGCTCTACCACGTCATCACCGACTGGCAGCTCTACTTCGGCTCCGAAGCGCCCAACCGGCCGATCGACGCCCTCTTCATCTGGAAGGGCGGCCTCGGCATCTGGGGCGCCATCGCGCTCGGCGGGCTCGGGGTGTGGATCGCCTGCCGCCGCCGGGGCATCGCGTTTTCGGCGGTCGCGGACACCCTCGCCCCCGCCATCGCGGTGGCCCAGGCCATCGGCCGCTGGGGCAACTACTTCAACCAGGAGCTGTTCGGCGGCCCGACCACGCTGCCGTGGGGTCTGGAGATCGACCCGGGCCGTCCCGGCACGATGCCCGGGGTGGAGACCTACCATCCGACCTTCCTCTACGAGTCGTTGTGGGACCTCGCGCTCGCGGGTCTCCTCGTGCTCGCGGGCAGGCGGTTCGCTCTCCGCCACGGTCGGCTGTTCGCGCTGTACGTCGCGGGATACACGCTCGGCCGGTTCTGGATCGAGGGCCTCCGGGTCGACCCCGCCCACCACATCCTCGGGCTCCGGTTGAACCAGTGGACCTCCGTGGTGATCTTCGTCCTGGCGATCGCGTACTTCTGGCTCACCCGGAACAAGACCGGGGACGAGCCCCTCGGGGCCGTGGCGGACACCGGGGACGGCCAGGGCGGCGACCATGCCGACCCGGCGCATTCCCAGGACCAGGCCGACCCGGCGGAGGCCGACGCGAAGGAGGAGCCGGACGCCGCGGACGGTGATTCCGGCACCGGCTCCGGCACCGGCTCCGGCACCGGCTCCGGAACCGAGTCCGGAACCGAGTCCGGAACCGAGTCCGGAACCGAGTCCGGAACCGAGTCCGGAACCGAGTCCGGCGGTGGTTCCGGTGGCGTCGCGGCCGAAGGCGCCGGCAGCGGTCCGGCCGATCCCGCTCCTTCCGGTGAGGCGTACGCCACGCCGGAGCAGGGAGGGAGCCCGCGATGAACGGCGCAGATTCGGGGGTTCGCGCCGAGATCCACCACCAGCACCGGGACGTGACCGGCGGCTGGTTGCGTCCCGCCGTGTTCGGGGCGATGGACGGCCTCGTCTCCAACTTCGCCCTCATCGCGGGTGTCGCGGGGGGCACGGCGGACGCGAAGATCATTTCGCTGGCCGGAGTGGCCGGGCTCGCGGCCGGGGCCTTCTCCATGGCGGGCGGCGAGTACGTCTCGGTCGCCAGCCAGAGCGAGATGGCCCAGGCGGAGATCGATATCGAGCGCCGGGAGCTCGAACGCAACCCGCAGGCCGAAGAGGAGGAGCTCGCGCAGCTCTACGTGCAGCGCGGGGTCGATCTGGAGACGGCCAGAGAGGTCGCCCGCCAGATCTCCAGTAATCCGGAGAGCGCGCTGGAGGTGCACGCGCGGGCAGAGCTGGGCATCGACCCACACGACCTGCCCTCCCCGATCCTCGCGGCGGTCTCCTCGTTCCTGTCGTTCAGTGTGGGCGCCCTGATCCCGCTCCTGCCGTACCTGCTGGGCGTGCGGGGGCTGTGGGTGTCGGCGATCGTGTCGATGGTGGCGCTGTTCGCCGCAGGCGCGGTCGTGTCCCGAGTGACCGCGCGCACCTGGTGGTTCAGCGGGTTGCGCCAACTCGTGGTCGGCGCGGTGGCGGCGGCCCTCACCTGGGGCCTCGGGACGGCGGTCGGAGCTAGCGGTCTGTGACGAAGCGCAAGCGCCGGGCGCCAGCGCCGGTGCCATCGGAACGCTGGACCAGCGACACCCTGGCGGAGCTCGGGTTGAGCGTCATCCAGCAGCGGCTCGTCATCGGCGTCGGCTCCGTGGTGGCGGTCATCGCCGCCGCGCTCGGCCTGACGCTCGTGATCAACATGATCGGGGGCGGTGACGTCGCCCCCGCGCGGGCGGGCTCCGGGTCCCTGGGCGGGACCCGGCCCGGTGACTACCAGTCCTGGCGGTCGCTGAAGCAGTTCACCCCCATCGCGGACCGCAAGGCCGACTCCAAACCCCTCACTCTGCAGGAGCTCTTCGGGGCGCGCAGCCTCAAGGCGGGGAAGATCACGCTCAGGCGGGCCGGGGTCCACCTCGACGCGGGATGCCGCACCGCCGTCTGGGGCGCCGACCTCGTCGAGGAGCTCTCCGACGCGGGATGCACGCAGATCGCGCGCGGCCTCTACGCGAGCGCCGACGGCGTCTACGTCGCCCAGTACGCCATGCTCAACCTCGCCGACGTCAAGGCGGCCGACGCCCTGGTCGAGAGCCTGGAGACGCTGCACCTGGGCGGCTGGACGCTGCCGATCGAGTCGACCAGGGTGAAGTTCGGCGACTACACCGAGTCCAGCGGCCTGGCGATGGGACACTACGTCGGCCTGGTCTGGATCGGCCGGGCCGACGGCGCCGAGCCGGGCGCGGGAGACGACTTCGTGACGCTCGGCCTGGCCGTACGCGAGGTCGAGCGCGCCCTCTACCGGCGTGTCGTCGCCGTCGCCGGTGTCCCCTCGGTCACGGTCAAGCCCTCGCCGGGGGAGGAGACGGCCCAACCCGCCGAGCCGACTCCCACGGACCCGGGCGCCACGGGATCCACGACGTCCGGGGTGCCCGCCTCCCCGACGCCGGCGCCCCAGTAGGGCCCGGCCGCGGGAGGGTTTGCCATCCACGCTGGATACCGAAATATCGGCTTGAATCACGCTGTTGTAGTGTAAAAACCGGTCAGCCGGGATACGGACGTGATCGACTGCCGTGCTCAAGGGGGAGCGACGCGGCGGCGCACTCACGGTCCACCGCGACGAGGCGGTCTCCCCGGCAGGTGAAGCGCCCGCCGCCGTGCCCACTTTTCTCCGCCCGATTCGACACGTGAAGATTCGCGAAGCGGACCTGGTTGGGACTAATCGGGCAGCATGCGGTAATCTTTGACGCACCTATCACCGCAGCAGGGCCAACGTCGTCCCTCTGTTTCGAGCAGAAGATGACGACGGGAGGGATTCATGCCTGCTGCCCGCTTTGGCCGTCCTGGGGGCTTTCCCGAGCCTCAGGGCCTGTATGACCCCGCGAACGAGCACGACGCCTGTGGCGTGGCCATGGTGGCGGACGTCGCCGGCCGCCGCAGCTACGACATCGTCGCGAAGGCCCTGACCGCGCTCCGCAATCTCGATCACCGGGGGGCGAGTGGCAGCGAGCCGGACACCGGCGACGGCGCCGGCATCCTGACGCAGATCCCGGACGCGTTCTTCCGCGCGGTCGTGGCCGAGTTGGGCTGGCAGAGCCCTCTCCCGGCCGAGGGCGCGTACGCCGCCGGCCTCGCGTTCCTCCCGTACGACGAGCAGGCCCGCGGCGTGGCCGTCGGCCTGATCGAGGAGATCGCCGCCGAGGAGGGTGTCACCGTCCTGGGCTGGCGTGATGTGCCGGTGGACGCCGCCCTCCCCGGGGCCAGCGCCCGCGCTGTCATGCCCCACTTCACGCAACTCTTCATCACCTCGCCGAACGGCGAGACCGGCATCGCCCTCGACCGGCTGGCCTTCGCCTTCCGCAAGCGGGCCGAGCACGAGGCCGACGTCTACTTCGCCTCGCTGTCCAGCCGGACCGTCGTCTACAAGGGCATGCTGACCTCGCTGCAGGTCGAGCCGTTCTTCCCCGACCTGTCCGACGAGCGCTACGCCACGGCGATCGCCCTGGTCCACTCGCGGTTCTCCACCAACACGTTCCCCTCGTGGCCGCTCGCCCACCCCTACCGGTACATCGCGCACAACGGCGAGATCAACACCGTCAAGGGCAACAGGAACTGGATGCGCGCCCGCGAGGCGATGCTGGCCAGCGGCCTGATCCCCGGTGACATGGAGCGGCTGTTCCCGATCTGCGACCCGGACGGCTCGGACACCGCGTCGTTCGACGAGACGCTCGAACTGCTCCATCTGGGCGGCCGGTCGCTCCCGCACGCCGTGCTCATGATGATCCCGGAGGCGTGGGAGAACCACACCGAGATGGACCCCGCGCGGCGGGCGTTCTACGAGTTCCACTCCACCCTGATGGAGGCGTGGGACGGGCCGGCGTCGATCACCTTCTCCGACGGCACGCTCGTCGGCGCCGTGCTCGACCGCAACGGCCTGCGCCCCGGCCGGTTCTGGGTCACCGACGACGGTCTGGTGGTCCTGGCCTCCGAGGCGGGCGTCCTGTCCGACATCCCGCAGGAGAAGGTGGTCCGCAAGGGTCGTCTCCAGCCCGGCCGGATGTTCCTGGTCGACACCGCCCGCGGCAAGATCATCGAGGATGACGAGATCAAGGCCGAGCTCGCCGCGGCCGAGCCGTACGCCGAGTGGCTGCACGCGGGCCTGGTCCGCTTCGAGGAGCTGCCCGCCCGCGAGCACGAGCACCCGACGCACGAGGCGCTCGTCAAGCGGCAGCAGACCTTCGGCTACACGGAGGAGGAGCTGCGGATCATCCTCTCCCCGATGGCCCGCAGCGGTTACGAGCCGATCGGCTCGATGGGCACCGACACGCCCGTCGCCGTGCTGAGCGAGAAGCCGCGTCTGCTCTTCGACTACTTCAGCCAGCTCTTCGCCCAGGTCACCAACCCGCCGCTGGACGCCATCCGCGAGGAGCTCGTCACCTCGCTGCAGTCGACCATCGGCCCCGAGGGCAACCTGCTCGACCCCGGCGCGGCCTCCTGCCGGCGGCTCGTCCTGCCCTACCCCGTGATCGACAACGACGAGCTCGCCAAGATCGTCCACATCAACGACGAGGGCGCGCTGCCGGGCTTCCAGCCGTACGTCGTCTCGGGTCTGTTCCACGTGGGTGGCGGCGGTGACGCGCTGCTTCGCCGGCTGCGGGAGATCCGCGAGGAGGTCTCGCGTGCCATCGAGGACGGCGCGCGGATCATCGTGCTGTCCGACCGGGGCTCCTCCCGCGAGAAGGCGCCGATCCCGTCGCTGCTCCTCACCGGCGCGGTGCACCACCACCTCATCCGGGAGAAGTCGCGCACCCGCGTCGGCCTGGTCATCGAGACCGGCGAGGCCCGCGAGTGCCACCACATGGCCCTTCTGATCGGGTACGGCGCCAGCGCCGTCAACCCGTACCTGGCGATCGAGACCGTCGAGGACATGATCGAGACCGGGCAGCTCGCCGGGATCGAGCCGCGGGCCGCCGTGCGCAACCTCATCAAGGCGTACGGCAAGGGCGTCCTGAAGGTCATGTCGAAGATGGGCGTGTCCACGGTCGCCTCGTACACCGGCGCGCAGATCTTCGAGGCGCTCGGCCTCGGCGCCGAGGTCATCGACGAGTGCTTCGCCGGGACCACCTCCCGGCTGGGCGGCGTCGGCTTCGACGTCCTCGCCCGCGAGTCCTTCGAGCGGCACCAGCGGGCCTACCCGCGCGCGGAGAACGCGCACCGGCGTCTGGAGGTCGGCGGCGAGTACCAGTGGCGCCGCGAGGGTGAGCCGCACCTGTTCAACCCGACCACCGTCTTCAAGCTCCAGCACGCCACCCGCACCAGGCGCTACGAGATCTTCAAGGAGTACACCTCCCTGGTCGACGGCCAGTCCGAGCGGCTCATGACACTGCGCGGCCTGTTCCGGCTCCGTCCGGGCGCTCCCGTGCCGATCGAGGAGGTGGAGTCGGTCGAGTCCATCGTCAGGCGGTTCTCCACCGGCGCCATGTCGTACGGCTCGATCTCGATGGAGGCGCACGAGACCCTCGCCATCGCCATGAACCGGCTGGGCGCCAAGTCCAACACCGGCGAGGGCGGCGAGGACCCCGAGCGGCTGCACGACCCGGCCAGGCGCAGCGCGATCAAGCAGGTGGCCTCCGGCCGCTTCGGCGTGACCAGCGAGTACCTGGTCAACGCCGACGACCTGCAGATCAAGATGGCCCAGGGAGCAAAGCCCGGCGAGGGCGGCCAGCTTCCCGGCCACAAGGTCTACCCGTGGATCGCCAAGACCCGGCACTCCACGCCCGGTGTCGGCCTCATCTCGCCGCCGCCGCACCACGACATCTACTCGATCGAGGACCTGGCCCAGCTCATCCACGACCTCAAGAACGCCAACCCGCGGGCCCGCGTGCACGTGAAGCTGGTGTCCGAGGTCGGGGTCGGCACCGTGGCCGCGGGCGTGTCCAAGGCGCACGCCGACGTCGTGCTGATCTCCGGCCACGACGGCGGCACCGGCGCCTCGCCCCTGACGTCGCTCAAGCACGCCGGTACGCCGTGGGAGCTCGGCCTGGCCGAGACCCAGCAGACCCTGCTGCTCAACGGCCTGCGCGACCGCATCGTCGTCCAGGCCGACGGCCAGCTCAAGACCGGCCGTGACGTGATCGTCGCCGCGCTGCTCGGGGCCGAGGAGTTCGGCTTCGCCACCGCGCCCCTCGTCGTCTCCGGCTGCGTCATGATGCGGGTCTGCCACCTGGACACCTGCCCGGTGGGCGTGGCCACGCAGAACCCGGAGCTGCGCAAGCGGTTCAGCGGCAAGCCCGAGTTCGTGGTGAACTTCTTCGAGTTCATCGCGCAGGAGGTCCGCGAGTACCTCGCCCAGCTCGGCTTCCGCACGCTCGACGAGGCCATCGGCCACGCCGAGATGCTCGACACCACCGAGGCGGTCGACCACTGGAAGGCGGCGGGTCTCGACCTGGCGCCGATCCTGCACCAGCCGGAGCTGCCCGCGGGCACCCCGCTGCACAAGGTCGTCGACCAGGACCACGGTCTTGACCGGGCCCTGGACAACACGCTCATCCAGCTCGCCGAGGGCGCTCTGGAGTACGGGGACAGGGTCACGCTGGAGCTGCCCATCCGCAACGTCAACCGTACGGTCGGCACGATGCTCGGCCACGAGGTGACCAGGCGGTACGGCGGGGCCGGCCTGCCCGACGGCACCATCGACGTGACCTTCACCGGTTCGGCGGGCAACTCCTTCGGCGCCTTCGTGCCGCGCGGCATCACCCTGCGGCTCACCGGCGACGCCAACGACTACCTCGGCAAGGGCCTGTCGGGCGGCCGGCTGGTCGTCCGGCCGCACGCGGACGCGCCGTTCGAGGCCGAGACCCAGGTCGTCTCCGGCAACGTCGGCCTGTACGGGGCCACCTCCGGCGAGGTGTTCGTCCGCGGCGTGGTGGGCGAGCGGTTCTGCGTGCGCAACTCGGGTGCCACCGCCGTCGTCGAGGGCGTGGGCGACCACGGCTGCGAGTACATGACCGGCGGCCGGGCCGTCGTCCTCGGACCGACCGGCCGCAACTTCGCGGCCGGCATGTCGGGCGGCGTCGCGTACGTGCTCGACCTCAACGCCGAGCGGGTCAACCGCGAGATGGTCGAGATCGAGCCGCTGACCGACGAGGACGCCGAGTTCCTCAGGGAGATCGTGGAACGGCACCTCGCGGAGACCGGATCGACCGTCGCCAAGGGGCTGCTGGCCGACTGGGACGCCGCCCTGCCGCGGTTCGGCAAGATCATGCCGACCGACTACAAGCGGGTGCTCCAGGCGGCGGAGGCCGCCAGGCTCGAAGGCCGCGACATCGACGAGGCCGTCATGGCCGCCTCGCACGGATGACGCCGATGAACAACCACCGGGCCGTCATGGGCCGCGACACGTCCACCGCACACGGATAAGGGGGGTACACCGATGGCTGACCCGAAGGGTTTCCTCACGCACGACCGCGAGCTGCCGGCGCGCCGCCCGGTCGACGTGCGTATCCGCGACTGGCGGGAGGTCTACGAGGACTTCCCCAAGCCCGCGCTGACCAAGCAGGCCGCACGCTGCATGGACTGCGGCATCCCGTTCTGCCACAACGGCTGCCCGCTCGGGAACCTCATCCCCGAGTGGAACGACCTGGTGTACCGGGACGACTGGCGTGAGGCGATCGAGCGGCTGCACGCCACCAACAACTTCCCGGAGTTCACCGGGCGCCTGTGCCCGGCTCCGTGTGAGGCGGCCTGCGTCCTCGGCATCAACTCCGACCCCGTCGCGATCAAGCGGGTCGAGGTCGAGATCATCGACCGCGCCTTCTCCGAGGGCTGGGTCACCCCCCAGCCTCCGGAGGCGAAGACCGGCAAGCGCGTCGCCGTGGTGGGCTCGGGCCCGGCCGGCCTGGCCGCCGCCCAGCAGCTCACCCGCGCCGGGCACGACGTGGTCGTGTTCGAGCGGGCGGACCGGATCGGCGGCCTGCTCCGCTACGGGATCCCCGAGTTCAAGATGGAGAAGCGGCACGTCGATCGTCGTCTGGAGCAGATGGAGGCCGAGGGCACCGAGTTCCGCACCGGGGTGAACGTCGGTGTGGACGTGACGGTCGCCGAGCTGCGCGAGGAGTTCGACGCGATCGTGCTCGCCGGCGGGGCCACCGCCTGGCGTGACCTGCCGGTGCCGGGTCGCGACCTCAAGGGCGTCTACCAGGCCATGGAGTACCTCCCGCCCGCGAACCGTGACATGGCCGCGTCGCCGATCTCGGCCGAGGGCAGGCACGTCGTCGTGATCGGCGGCGGCGACACCGGCGCCGACTGCATCGGTACGGCGATCCGCCAGGGGGCCGCCTCGGTCACCCAGCTGGAGATCATGCCGCAGCCGCCGGCGGCCCGTCCCGACTCCCAGCCGTGGCCGACGTACCCGATGCTGTTCAAGATGGAGAGCGCGCACGAGGAACTGGAGGCCGGCGCGGGCGACCGGGTCTACGCGGTCTCCACCACGGAGTTCCTCGGGGACGAGGACGGCGACGTCCGGGCGCTGCGCCTGGTCGAGGTCGAGGGGCCCGCGAGCGGGTTCCGGCAGGTCCCGGGCAGCGAGCGGGAGATCCCCGCCGAGCTGGTCACCCTCGCGATGGGCTTCGTCGGCCCGGAGAAGGGCCCGCTGCTGACCGACCTGGCCGCGCTCGCCTCGCGCGAGTTCTTCGACCCGCGCGGCAACGTGGCCCGCGGCACCTCGTACGAGACCGCCGTCGACGGCGTCTTCGCCGCCGGTGACATGGGCCGCGGCCAGTCGCTGATCGTCTGGGCGATCGCGGAGGGCCGCTCGGCCGCCGCCGCGGTCGACGAGTACCTCACCGGGCGCACGGCTCTGCCGGTCGCCATCCCTCCGACGGCGCGCTCGCTGGTCTGAGGCCCGTACGACAGGCGTGATCACGCGGTCTCCGGCCGCGTGATCACGTCTATTGTTGTGGGCCGGAGCTCGTCTCTTGCTGCCCGCCGCTGGCGAAAACCGGACAAAACGGGTATCTCCACTATGGTCGGTGGTGTGCTCTCGCTGTCAGGCACCTGCCGGAACGCGCGGGCCGGAACGAGGAGGGTCGTTGAACGTACGGGGACGTCTCGCCGCGGCGGTCGTGTCGGTGGCGCTGGCGGGTACGGCGTGTTCGGCGGCCGGTCCCGAGGCCGGTGACGCGCGACCGGAGCGAGCCTCCGCGACGAGATCGACGGGACGCCCCGCCGCCGGGCCGACGGGGGAGTACCTCGTCTTCTACGCCGAAGGCGCCCGGGGCGCGGCGGTACGCGCGGTCACGGACAGCGGCGGCGTCATCATGAGAGAAGAGGCCAAACTCGGCTACCTCCTGGTCAGGACCTCCGCTCCGGAGAAGATCGGCGCCAGTCCCGCGGTCGTCGGCGTCACCCCCGACCGCCGGATCGGCGAGGCCGCCGCGCTGCCGGCCGTCCGGCCCGTCGCCGCGCCTGAAATCTCCGGGACCTCCGGGTCGTTCAGGATGCCCGGGGCTTCCTGGACTCCCGGTGCGTCGGGTGCTTACGGGGCTTACGGAGCTTCGGGGGCTTCCGGGACCTTCACGCGGACCGGGACCGGCAGGGCACCGGCCACCACCCACGCGGCCACCCTGGCCGACCCGCTGTCCGGCCTCCAGTGGGACATGAAGATGATCGGCGCCACGGCCGACGGGTCCTACGCCACGGCCCGGGGCGCCCGCGTGCTCGTCGGCGTCATCGACACCGGGATCGACGGGAAGCACCCCGACATCGCGCCCAACTTCAACCGCGCGCTGAGCCGCAACTTCGTCATCGACCGGCCCAAGGACCCGAACGGCAAGACCTTCGACGGCCCCTGTGAATACAAGGGCTGCAAGGACCCCGTGGACGTGGACGACGACGGCCACGGCACGCATGTCGCCAGCACGATCGGCTCCCCGCTCAACGGCGTCGGCGTCGCCGGGGTCGCCCCCGAGGTGTCGCTGGTCAACCTCCGGGCGGGCAGCGACTCCGGTTACTTCTTCCTCAAACCCACCATGGACGCCCTGACGTACGCCGCGGACAACGGCATCGCCGTGGTCAACATGAGCTTCTACGTCGATCCCTGGACGTTCAACTGCGCGAACAACCCCAAGGACTCGCCCGCCGAGCGGCTCGAGCAGCGCGGAATCGTCGAGGGCATGCGCCGCGCCGTGGCCTACGCGCGCGGGCACGGCGTCACCCTGATCAGCGCCATCGGCAACAGCGCCACCGACCTGGGCCATCCGGTGAAGGACACCGCGAGCCCCGACTATCCGCTCGGCACCGAGCGTGAACGCAAGGTCGACAACACCTGCCTCAACGTGCCGGTCGAGTTGGAGGGCGTCGTCTCGGTCTCGGCGGTCGGCCCCACGGAGCGCAAGGCGGCCTACTCCGACTACGGCGTCGAGCAGACCGACATCGCCGCTCCCGGCGGCGACCTCTTCGCCAAGGACGCCCGGCTCAAGGGCGTGCGCAGGGAGGTCCTGGCGGCGGTCCCGGCGAAGCCGCTGCGCAAGAAGGGGCTCATCGACGAGCGCGGGATTCCCGTGGATCCCTCCGTGCTCCGGGACTGCGTACGCGGGGTCTGCTCCTACTACCAGTACCTGGAGGGAACCTCGATGGCCGCGCCGCACGCCACCGGCGTCGCCGCGATCATCATCGGGCGCTTCGGCAGGCCGGGCAGGGGCGGCCTGCAGATGGACCCCGCCGAGGTCGAGCGGATCCTGTACGCCACGGCGGTCAGGAAGCCCTGCCCCGAGCCCCGCGCGTACAAGTACGCCAAGAACGACATCCAGACCTGCGAGGGAGGCACGGCGCACAACGGCTTCTACGGCCACGGCGTCGTGAGCGCCTCCAGGGCCGCGACGTTCACGCGCTGACGGAAATTCGGGTGGCCCTCCCCGGGATTGGGTACCCTGTGCAGCGCACGCGCCATGCCGGGCGGCGCCGCGACGGCGGGCGACGGGCCCCGGCAGCACCCCCGTACGCGGGGCGATCGGGACACCTGGATGAGCGCGTTATGTCATTGACAATTTGGCCACAGCTCCATGCGTCGTCACAATCAAGTGGTCTGTACCAATTAGGCTAGGACCGTGAGTCGTCGAGCAAAGATCGTCTGTACCCTTGGCCCCGCCACCTCCTCGCCGGAGCGGCTGCGCGAGATCATCACCGCCGGCATGGACGTGGCCAGATTCAACCTCTCGCACGGCAGCCACGAGCTGCACAAGGAGGTGTTCGACCGGGTCAGGGCCGCCTCCGCCGAGGTGGGACGTGCCGTAGGCGTACTCGCCGACCTCCAGGGGCCCAAGATCCGTGTCGGCCGCTTCGCGTCCGGTCCGGTGCGCCTCGGCTTCGGAGACGTCTTCACGATCACGACCGAGGACGTCCCCGGTGACCGCGACATCGTCTCCACCACCTACTCCGGGCTGCCCGGCGACGTGAAGGCGGGCGACACGATCCTCGTGGACGACGGCCGCCTCCACCTGGAGGTGACGGCCGTGGACGGTCCGCGCGTGGTCACCCGCGTCGTCATCGGCGGCATGATCTCCGACAACAAGGGGCTCAACCTCCCCGGTGTCGCGGTCAGCGCGCCCGCGCTCACCGAGAAGGACGAGAGGGACCTGCGCTGGGCGCTGCGCACCGGCTTCGACATGATCGCGCTGTCCTTCGTGCGCTCGCCCCACGACGCCGAGATCGTGCGCGGGATCATGGAGGAGGAGGGCGTTCACCTCCCGCTGCTCGCCAAGATCGAGAAGCCGCAGGCCGTCGACTGCCTCGAAGAGATCGTCGACGCCTTCGACGGCGTCATGGTCGCCCGCGGAGACCTCGGCGTCGAGCTGCCGCTGGAGCAGGTGCCGATCGTCCAGCGCCGCATCATCGAACTGTGCCGCGACAAGGCCCACCCGGTCATCGTCGCCACCCAGATGCTCGACTCCATGATGAGCGCCCCCAGGCCGACCCGGGCCGAGGCGTCCGACGTCGCGTACGCCGTGATGGACGGCGCCGACGCCGTCATGCTCTCCGGCGAGACCTCCGTCGGCAGCTATCCGGTCGAGTCGGTCTCCACGATGGCCCGCATCTCCACCGCGGCCGAGAGCGCCACGCTGCACGCCACGCACACCCTGGAGCGGCTGCCCGAGACCACCGGCGGCGCCATCGCCAGGGCCGCGGCCGAGGTCGGCGCCATCGTCGGCGCCAAGGCGCTGGTCGCGTTCACCATGTCGGGCGAGACCGCGCGGCGGCTGGCGCGCTACCGCTCGCCGATCCCGCTGCTCGCCTTCACCTCCAACCCGCAGGTTCGCGGCCAGCTCGCGCTGACCTGGGGCGTCGAGACCTTCGAGGTGCCGTTCGTGCACCACACCGACGACATGGTGCGCCAGGTGGAGGCGTCGCTGCTCATGCTCGGCGACTTCGAGAAGGGCGACAAGATCGTGATCGTGGCCGGTTCCCCGACCGGGACGCCGGGCTCGACCAACTTCCTCCGCGTGCACACCATCGGCTCGGCGGTCGCCCACCCCCGCTGACCGGCACGGCGAAACCCGGCCCGCGAGCGCGCGGGCCGCGGCCCCTCTCGGCCGCATTCCAGTGGCACCCGGAGACGACCGGCGGCCACGTCCGCGCCGGCTGCGCGGACGTGATGGCTGCGCGGACGTGACGGCTGCGCGGACGTGACGGCCGTCGTGCACGGCGTCTTCGAGCAGGAGCAGACCCTGCGGCCGGGTCTGGTGGTTGACGGCACAGGCGATCGGGAGCGCCGACCGCGCCGCCGGTCAACTCCTCCCGACGAAGAAGGCGGGGGTTCGCCGGCGCCAGGGCATGGCCTGTTCCAGCTGGGAGGAGATCTGGAACAGCAGGTCCTCGCGGCCGTAGGAGGCGACGAGCTGGACGCCGATCGGCAACCCGTTCTCGCTCTGGCCGAGTGGCAGGCTGATCGCCGGGTGGCCGGAGACGTTGAAGACCATCGTGAACGGCCCATAGTTGAACAGCGAGTCCAGCCACGTGGCGAAGGTGTGGCCGGGGTCGTTGTAGCGCAGGGTGCCGTGGGGCGCGGGCAGGCGACCCAGCGTCGGAGTGATCAGCAGGTCGTGCCCGGTGAGGAACGCGGCCACCGATCGGGTGACTCGGTTCTGCGCGTCGAAGGCGTTCATCAGGTCCATCGCCGTGTACGCGTCGGCCACCTGTAACAACTGCCGGGAGACCGCCTCCAGGTGGTCGGGGTCGGGTCGCCGAGGCGCCCGAAGCACCATTGAGGCGATCGCGACGCCTTCGGCCGTCGCGCTCGTCAGCACATCGTCCCAGTCGAGTTCGGGACGGCCGAAAGTGATGGCATGGCCCAGCCGTTCCAGCATGTGCCCGGCCTGGACGGTCGCCGCGGCCACCTCGCTGTCCACTCTCGCCCCCGACCAGGTCTCGGTGGTCACCGCCACCCGCAGGGAGCCGGGGTCAACGCCCAGCTCCTCGGCGTACCGGCGGCTCGGGGGAGGCGCGGTGTACTTGTCGCCGATGCCGGGCCCGTGTACGGCGTCAAGCAGATGGGCGGCATCGCGGACGGTGCGGGTGAGCCCGAACTCATACGCCATGCCGAGCATCGGCTCGCCCATGCCGGGACCGCACGGGACCCGGCCCCGGCTCGGCTTGAGCCCGACCAGCCCGCAGCAGGAGGCGGGAATCCGGATGGACCCGGCGCCGTCGCTGGCGTGCGCGAGCGGGACGGCACCGGCCGCGACCAGGGCCGCGGCGCCGCCGCTCGATCCGCCGACGCCGCGATCACGATCCCAGGGGTTGCGGGTGGGGCCGTACCTGAGGGATTCGGTGGAGAAGCTGAGCACCATCTCCGGCACGGTGGTGAGGCCGAGCGTGACCAGTCCGGCGCCCCTGAAGCGGGTCATCAGGTCGGTGTCGCGCTGGGCGAGGGTGCCCGGCAGTGCCCGGCTGCCGAGAAAGAACGGCACGCCCTCGGCCACCGGCCCGTGGTCTTTGATCAGGAACGGCACCCCGGCCAGGGGGCCGTCCGCAACGTGGCCGAGCGCGGGATCGAACGGGGGTAGCGCCAGCCCGTTCAGTTCGGTGTCCGCGGTCGCGATGGCCTCCCGGGCGACGGCCTCGACCTCGGCGGCGGTGACCTCGCCCGCCTTGATCAGGTCACGGAGGCCGATGGCGTCAAAGCCCGCGTATTCGTGAATTCGCATGATGAGTCCTTGCTCTCGCACATCGATGACTGGGGGGTGGTCGGCGACCATCCCCTTGGCGGAATCGATGTGCTACTACGCTCGGAACATCAGGTTCATCGTGGCAGCCGCGGGCACGGCGGTCGAACGATTTACGGGCTCGGCAGGCCGACGGAGTCGTCGTCGGGGCCGGTGAAGGCGGCACTTGGGCGGCACCTGGAAATCAGCACGCTTCCGGGTGTCGAGAATGTGGCGCCGGCTCCGTCCCAGGGACACGAGTGGCCACGACGGGCCGCGCGACGAAGAAGGAGAACCACGATGAAGTACCTGCTGCTGAAGCACTACCGAGGTGGCCCGGCCCCCGCCGTCGACTGGGCGCCGATGGATCAATGGACGCCGGAGGAGGTCGACGCGCACATACAGTACATGCGCGACTTCGCGGCCCGCTTGGAGGAGACGGGTGAGTTCGTCGACGGACAGGCACTGGCACCCGAGGGCGCGTTCGTGCGGTATGACGGCGAGGGGCGCCCACCGGTGACCGATGGTCCGTTCGCCGAGACCAAGGACCTCATCGCCGGCTGGATGGTCATCGACGTGGAGTCCTGGGATCGCGCGGTCCAGCTGGCCGGGGAGCTGTCCGCCGCTCCCGGGGCCGGCGGCGAGCCGATCCACGAGTGGCTCGAGGTTCGACCGTTTCTCACCGAGCCGCCCACGGTGACCGAGTGAACGAGTCGCTGCTGCGGGAGCTCGTGCCCGCGGTGATCGGTGTCCTCGTCCGACGCGGAGCCGACTTCGCGTCGGCCGAGGATGCCGTGCAGGAGGCCCTGATCCGGGCGCTGGAAACCTGGCCGGACGATCCACCGCGCGATCCGAAGGCATGGCTCGTCGCGGTCGCGTGGCGCAAGTTCCTCGACGCCGCCCGTGCCGAGGCGTCGCGGCGGGGGCGGGAACTCGCCGTGGAGGTCGAGCCTCCCGCCGGTCCGGCGCCCGTCACGGACGACACGCTGCGGCTCTACTTCCTGTGCGCGCACCCGAGCCTGCCGCAGGGCTCGGCCGTCGCCCTGACACTGCGCGCGGTCGGTGGCCTGACCACGCGGCAGATCGCGACGGCATACCTCGTCCCCGAGGCGACCATGGCGCAGCGGATCAGCCGGGCCAAGCGGCGGATCGCGGGGCTGCCGCTCGACCAGCCCGGCGATCTCGGCACGGTGCTGCGCGTGCTCTACCTCGTCTTCAACGAGGGGTACGGCGGAAGCGTCGACCTGGCGGCCGAGGCGATCCGCCTCACCCGTCAGCTCGTCGCCCTGACAGACGAGCCCGAGGGCGCGGGGCTGCTCGCCCTCATGCTGCTGAACCATGCGCGCCGCGCGTCTCGCACCGGCCCGGGAGGTCGCCTGGTGCCGCTTGGTGAGCAGGACCGATCGCGCTGGGACACCGGTCTGATCGCCGAGGGGGTGACGATTCTGCAGGCCGCGCTGGCCCGCGACCGGCTCGGTGAATACCAGGCACAGGCCGCGATCGCCGCCCTGCACGCGGACGCCCGGAGCGCCTCCGAGACGGACTGGGTGCAGATCGTGGAGTGGTACGACGAACTGCTGCTCCTCACCGGCAGCCCGGTGGTGCGACTCAACCGCGCGGTGGCGGTCGGGGAGGCCGACGGACCGCGGGCCGGCCTGGCGGCGCTGGCTGACGTGAACCCCGGCCTGCCCCGTTACGCCGCGGTGACGGCATACCTGCACGAACGCGCCGGTGACCTCGAGCACGCCGCCGAGCTGTATGCCGAGGCCTCCCGCGCCGCTGCCAGCGTGCCGGAGCGTGACCACCTCACTCGGGAGGCCGCACGGGTGCGGCAACTGCTGCGTGGCCCCGTGAGCTGACCCGCCGCGGGGTCGCGGGTCTGTCACCGGGCATCCCAGGAGGTAGCGGAAAACCGCTTGATCGGGCATGACTTCCTGGGCAACCATGACGGAAGCGAACCATCCCCCGTCAGGTGAGGAGTGTTACGCCCGACCATGCCCCCACAAGCCGGTTCCACCTCCGACGCTCGACGATCCTCGTGGAACTCCCTGTGGCGGCTGAGGTCCTATCTGCGCCCCTACACCCGCCCGCTGGTCGTCTCGTGGGTGGCCGCCGTCCTCGGTATCGCGGCCGGCATCCTGACCCCGCTCGTCGGCAAGGAGATCATCGACGGTCCCGTGGCGCACGGCGACCAGGGCGCGCTGCTCCCGCTCGGGCTGCTCGCGCTCGTGCTCGGCGTGGCCGAGGCCCTCCTCACCTTCCTGCGCAGGTGGTCCCAGGCGGCGCCGGTGCTCGGCCTGGAGACGGCGATCCGCGACGATCTCTACCGCCACCTGCAACGCCTGCCCATGCGCTTCCACGACGAGTGGCAGTCGGGGCAGCTGCTCTCCCGCGCGACCACCGACCTGTCCACGATCCGCCGGTTCCTCGGGTTCGGCGTCCTGTTCCTCGTCATGAACGTCCTCCAGCTCACCACCGTGATCGTGGTGCTCCTGCGGATGTACTGGCCGCTCGGCCTGCTCGTGGCCGGGTCGGCGATCCCCGTCGTCATCCTGTCGCAGCGCTTCGAGAAGCGCTACATCCGTATCTCGCGCCAGGTCCAGGACGAGCAGGGCGACCTCGCGACCTTCGTCGAGGAGTCCGCCCTGGGCATCCGCACGATCAAGGCGTTCGGGCGGCGGCGCCACGTGGCCGCGACGTACGACGGCCTGGCCGGGAAGGTCCACCGCACCTCCCTCGCGAAGGTGCGGCTGTCCTCCCGGTTCTTCACGTTCCTCGAAGTGGTGCCCAACGTCACGCTCGCCATGGTGCTGCTCCTCGGCGCGCTCGCCGTCGGCGGCGGCGGGCTGACCCTGGGCACGCTGGTGGCCTTCACCACGCTCGTCCTTCAGCTCGTCTGGCCGGTCACCTCCCTCGGCTACATCCTCGCCATGGGCCAGGAGGCCATGACGTCGGCCGACCGGGTCGTCGAGGTGCTCGACACCATGCCCGAGATCGTCGGCGGCTCGGACACCGTCGCCGCCCCGCGCGGGCACCTGCGGTTCGAGGGGGTGGAGTTCCGGTTCCCCGGCGCCGCCCGGCCCGTGCTGCGCGACGTCTGGCTCGACGTGCGCCCGGGGGAGACCGTCGCCGTCGTCGGTGCGACCGGCTCGGGCAAGACCACGCTGACCGCGCTCGTGCCGCGGTTGGTCGACGTCACGGCCGGCCGGGTCACCGTCGACGGGCACGACGTGCGCGACCTGTCCCTCCCATCGCTGCGCTCCGTGGTCGCCACCGCCTTCGAGGAGCCCACGCTGTTCTCGATGAGCGTCAGGGAGAACCTCACCCTCGGCCACCGGGACGCCACTGACGACGATGTGCGCGCGGCCCTGGAGATCGCCCAGGCCACCTTCGCGTACGACCTGCCCTGGGGGCTGGACACCCGGATCGGCGAGCAGGGCATGTCCCTTTCCGGCGGCCAGCGGCAACGCCTGGCCCTGGCCCGCGCGGTGCTCGGCAAGCCCAGGATCCTCGTCCTCGACGACACCCTCTCGGCGCTCGACGTGGAGACCGAGGCGCTGGTCGAGGAGGCGCTCCGCGGCGTCCTCGCCGACGCCACCGGGCTCGTCGTCGCGCACCGGGCGTCGACCGTGCTGCTCGCCGACCGGGTCGCGCTCCTGCGGGAGGGCACCATCACCCACATCGGCCGGCATACCGACCTGCTGTCCGAGGTGCCCGAATACCGGGCACTCCTCGCCCAGGACGCCGAACTCGACCCGGAGGAGGCGCTCCAGTGAGCGAGGGAGTAGCGGGAGACACGTGGCGCGGGGTCGCCGCCGAGGACAAGGACCAGCTCTCCGACACGGTGTCGCTCCTGCTGCGCACCCGGTCACGCCGGTTGCTCGGCGACCTGCTCCGCCCGCACAGGCGGCAGATGGCGCTGCTGTTCGCGATCATCGTGCTGTCCAGCGGCGCCGGGCTCGCCATCCCCTATCTCGTCGCGGCCGGCATCGACGACGGCATACCGCCGATGCTGCGCGACGACGGAAGCGGCACGCTGCTCGTCATCGTCGTGGCGGTCGTCACGGCCGCGCTGATCCAGGCGCTCACCCGGCAGGCGTTCCTGCGACTGTCCGGCCGGATCGGGCAGGACATCCTCCTCGAACTCCGCCGCCGCGTCTTCGACCACTTCCAGAAGCTGTCCCTGTCGTTCCACGAGAAGTACACCTCGGGCCGGGTCATCTCCCGGCTCACCTCCGACATCGAGGCGATCGCCGAGCTGCTCGCGTCCGGCCTCGACGGGCTGGTCACGGCGGTGCTGACCCTCGTGGGCACCGCGGTCATGCTGCTCGTGCTCGACGCGCACCTCGCGGTGGTGGCGTTGCTGCCGCTGCCGCTGCTGCTGTTGTTCACCCGCTGGTTCCGGCGCGAGTCCGGCATCACCTACCGCCGGACCAGGGAGGCCGTCGCCCTGGTCATCGTCCACTTCGTCGAGTCCATGACCGGCATCCGGGCGGTCCAGGCGTTCCGCAGGGAGCCGCGCAACCAGGAGATCTTCGAGCGGCTCAACGATGACTACCGCGACGCCAACATGCGGGCCGCACGCATCGTCGCCATCTTCATGCCCGGCATCAAGCTGATCGGTAACGTGACCGTGGCGGCCGTCCTGCTGTACGGCGGGTGGCTCGCGCTGCACGACGCCGTCACCGTCGGGGTGCTGGCCGCCTTCCTGCTGTACCTGCGCCAGTTCTACGAGCCCATGCAGGAGATCAGCCAGTTCTACAACACCCTGCAGTCCGCGGGAGCGGCCCTGGAGAAGCTGTCCGGCGTGCTGGAGGAGGAGCCCGCCGTCGCGGAGCCCCGCCGTCCCGCCGCGCTGCCGTACGCCAGGGGGTCGGTACGGTTCGACGGCGTCGAGTTCTCCTACACGGGCGGCGCTCCGGTCATCCCCGCGCTGGACCTGGAGATCCCGGCCGGGCAGACCGTGGCGGTCGTCGGCACCACCGGCGCGGGCAAGACCACGCTGGCCAAGCTGATCTCCCGGTTCTACGACCCGGTGGCCGGACGTGTCCTGCTCGACGGGGTGGACCTCCGCGACCTCGACGAGGCCGTGCTGCGCCGTTCGGTGGTCATGGTCACCCAGGAGAACTTCCTGTTCACCGGCACGGTCGCCGACAACATCAGGTTCGGCCGTCCCGAGGCCGGTGACGAGGACGTGGTCGCCGCCGCGCGGGCGATCGGGGCCCACGACTTCATCGCCGCGCTGCCGGACGGTTACGACACAGAAGTGGGCAAGCGCGGTGGCCGGATGTCGGCCGGGCAGCGCCAGCTCGTCGCGTTCGCCCGGGCCTTCCTCGCCGATCCTGCCGTCCTCATCCTGGACGAGGCGACCTCCAGCCTGGACGTGCCCAGCGAGCGACTCGTCCAGCGGGCGCTGCGCACCATCCTCGCCGACCGGACCGCCGTGATCATCGCGCACCGGCTGTCCACCGTCGAGATCGCGGACAGGGTCCTGGTCATGGAGAGCGGCCGCGTCGTCGAGGACGGCTCGCCGGAGCGGCTCATCGGCGGATCCGGCCGCTTCGCCCGCCTGCACCGCGCGTGGGTGGACAGCCTCGCCTGATGCGGCCCCGACTACCGACCACCCGCCCCTTCGTGCAGCGCACCCGGCCTCTGGGCCTGCGAGTGGACGTTTCCAACGTGGCCGAGGGCGGCTCTGGCGATCGAGCATGGTGTCGGGATCTGCTCTGCCGACTCCGACTCCGACTCCGCCCGGTTCCCGGGCTCATCTGGCACAATCCGCTCATTGCAGCCAGGTCCTCCGTCTGAACCGGCAGTGAGGCGTGAGACCGTCCGCTGAGGCCCGACTCGAGCAGCCGTAGGAGGGTGTCGGCGTGTGCCGCAGTCGCAACACGCCCTCGATCGTGCCGAGCGGAACCGACGGTTTCGGCTCGACGCAACTGATGAAAGTGCCCCGGGTGGGACTCGAACCCACACTGTACGGGTTTTGAATCCGCTCCCTCATGCCAATTGGGGTACCGGGGCTTCAATTCGGACACTATACGACGCGTCCGAACCCGTCGCTCCGGAGCTTAGTGGATGAGTGATCACCACACGACCCCAGGCGTGGTCCTACTGTAGTGGACATCGGTAACCTCTTGTGCGTGACTACGCAGCGGCGAGTGGTGATCGCGGAAGACGAGGCCCTGATCCGCCTCGACCTCAAGGAGATGCTCGAAGAGGACGGCTACGCCGTCGTCGGGGAGGCCGGTGACGGGGAGACAGCGGTCAAGAAGGCCATGGAGCTGCGCCCCGACCTGGTGATCCTCGACGTGAAGATGCCCGTGCTCGACGGGATCTCGGCCGCCGAGAGGATCGTCTCCGAGCGGATCGCGCCCTGCCTCATCCTCACCGCGTTCTCGCAACGCGACCTGGTCGAGCGGGCCAGGGACGCGGGCGCCATGGCGTACCTGGTGAAGCCGTTCACCAAGGGGGACCTCGTCCCGGCCATCGAGATGGCCGTCAGCCGTCACGAGGAGATCGCGGCCCTGGAGAAGGAGGTCTCCGGACTCTCCGAGCGGCTGGAGACCCGCAAGCTCGTCGAGCGGGCGAAGGGCCTGCTCATGGCGCAGCACGGGTGGACCGAGCCGCAGGCGTTCCGCTCGATCCAGAAGGCGTCGATGGACCGTCGCATGAGCATGCGGCAGGTGGCCCAGATCGTGGTGAACGAGGGGCAGGCGGACGCTCAGCCGGAAGCGTGAACATACCGGAGAGTAACCGACCGGATCGTCTGAGCGCGGGACGAGGCCGCTGGTAAAAGGCATGTTCGGCGCTGATGTTGAGGAGTTATTACGACTCCGCAACCAGATGCGGACGGTTCTGATGCATTCCTGTTCGCGGGGCCCTTGAGCTATGTACGTTTCCAACATTCGATCGGGACGGTTCGGCGGAGCTGACGAATCCCGGGCCTGGATGAAGGAGACACTTCATGATCCGCATTGCCTCACTCGGGCGCGTGCTGGCCATCGCGGCTGCTGCCAGCCTTGCCTTGACGGCCTGTGGCGGTGGCACGGAGTCGGACGGCGGTGGCGACAGCGCCGCTCCGACCACGCTCAAGATCGGCTTCATGGGCGACCTGTCCGGTGAGAACTCGGGCATCGTCATCCCGCCGAGGAACGGCGCGCAGCTCGCTGTGGAGCAGTACAACGCCAAGAACCCCAAGGTCAAGGTGGAGATGATCCCCTATGACAGCCGGGC
Organism: Microtetraspora glauca; assembly: GCA_001570385.1. Lineage (GTDB taxonomy): Bacteria > Actinomycetota > Actinomycetes > Streptosporangiales > Streptosporangiaceae > Microtetraspora > Microtetraspora glauca. The sequence goes on from BBYL01000006.1 coordinate 88,057, forward strand.
TGACGCGACCGTCGCCGTGGGTCTGGCCCAGCAGGCGATCAAGAAGGACAAGGTCGTGGCCATGGTCGGCCCGGCGTTCTCCGGGGAGTCCAAGCAGGTCGGCCCGGTGCTCGAGGAGGCCAAGATCCCGAGCATCTCCGCCTCGGCGACGAACGTCGACCTCGCGAACCAGGGCTGGAAGTTCTGGCACCGCGTCGTCCCGAACGACGGCGTCCAGGGCCCGGCCATCGCCGACTTCATCGTCGGCGCGGCGGCGGCCAAGAACGTCGTCGTGGTCGACGACAAGTCCGAGTACGGCAAGGGCCTCGGCGACGCGGTCCGCGGCCAGCTCAAGACCAAGGGCGCCACGGTCAGCGACGACGCGCTCGACCCGAACGCCACCGACTACTCCTCGACGGTCACCAAGATCTCGGCGACCAAGCCGGACGCCATCTTCTTCGGTGGCTACTACGCCGCGGCCGGCAAGCTGCTCAAGCAGCTCCGGGACAAGGGTGTCACGGCGAAGTTCTTCTCCGCCGACGGCTCCCTTGACAAGGGCCTCATCGAGGGCGCCGGTGCCGCGCAGGCCGAGGGCGCGCTCATCGGCTGCCCGTGCCGCATCTCCACCGCGACGGAGACCGACGAGAACGTCAAGAAGTTCGCGGCGGACTACAAGACGAAGTTCGGCGCCGACCCGCTGATCTACGCCACCGAGGGCTACGACGCCATGACGGCGTTCCTCAAGGCGATCGAGTCGGGTGCCACCACCGCTGAGGCGATCAACGACGCGGTCGGCAAGTCCGACTTCGACGGGGTCTCCAAGCACGTCAAGTTCGACCCGAACGGCGAGCCCTCGGCGAAGTCCATCTACATGTACGAGGTCAAGGGCGGCGAGATCGGCCTGCTGGGCGACACCACGACGGCCAAGCTCAGCTAACCGTCGTCGACGGTCACCGACCAGGTAATGAGGGGGCGGGGACGCCACAGCGACCCCGCCCTCTGTGTTATCGCGTGAAGGCTCCCCTGAAAGCGAAACCTCGTGTTCGATAATCTCCTCGGTTCCTTCTGGCCGTACACCATCGACGGCCTGGTCCTCGGCGCGATCTACGGCCTCGTCGCCCTCGGCTACACGATGGTCTACGGCGTGCTGCGGCTCATCAACTTCGCCCACTCCGAAATCTTCATGATCGGCACCATGGCGTCGGCGTTCGTCGTGATGTCGATGGGCCTGACCCACCCGCTGACCGGCTTCGCCCTCGTCGGCGGCCTGCTCCTGATGATCCTGGTGGGCGGTTTCGCCTCGGCGGGCTCGGCCATGCTGCTGGAGCGCATCGCCTACCGCCCGCTGCGCAAGCGGGGAGCCTCCCGCCTCGCCGCCCTCATCTCCGCCATCGGCGCCTCGCTCTTCCTGCAGGAGCTCTTCGCGCTGGTGATCATCCCGCACGCCTTCAACCGTCCGGAGCAGGGCCGCAACCAGATGGGTGTGGCTCGCATCATGGACAAGGACGTGCTGTTCTCCATCGGCGGCGCGGACGTCCGGGTCGACCAGCTCCTGATCTTCGTGGCGGCCATCGGCATGATGGTGCTGCTCGACCAGGTGGTCAACCGTACGAAGATCGGCCGCGGGATCCGCGCGACCTCGCAGGACCCGCAGACCGCGATGCTGATGGGCGTGGACATCGACAAGATCGTGCGGGTGACCTTCCTGATCGGCGGTCTGATGGCCGGCGTCGCGGGCGCGCTGTTCGTGCTCCAGTTCGAGGTCACCAAGTTCTCCATCGGCTTCCTCCTGGGCATCAAGGCGTTCACGGCCGCGGTGCTCGGAGGCATCGGCAACCTGCGCGGTGCGCTGCTCGGCGGTCTGTTCCTCGGCCTGATCGAGAACTACGGCGCAGCGGTCTTCGGGTCGGGATGGAAGGACGTCATCGCGTTCTCGGTCCTGGTCCTCGTCCTGATGTTCCGGCCCACCGGCATTCTCGGTGAATCTCTCCAGCAGGCGCGCGCATGAGCTCGAACTCCATGATCACAAATGGCAGGAACGCCTTCGGGGCGTTCGTGGACGGCGTGCGCGGCCGGTGGGCGACGGCCCCCGGCTGGCAGCGCTGGACCATCTACATCCTCCTGATCGTCGGGGCGCTGCTGCTGCCGTCGGAGTCGATCGGCGGCTTCATGTCGCCGTACAACGACTGGGCGAGCATCCTCTTCTTCCCGATCGGCACCTACATCGTCCTGGCCATCGGGCTCAACGTCGTGGTCGGCCAGGCCGGCCTGCTCGACCTCGGGTACGTCGCGTTCTTCGCCATCGGCGGTTACCTGATGGCCATCCTCGGCACCAGGATGGGGCTGAACTTCTGGGAGATCCTCGTCGTGGGGGTCCTCCTGTCGGCCGCCTCCGGTGTGGTCCTCGGCGCGCCGACGCTGCGGCTGCGGGGCGACTATCTCGCGATCGTCACGCTCGGCTTCGGTGAGATCGTCCGCCAGACGGCGGAGAACACCGACGCCATCGGAGGTCCCCGCGGCATCGCCGGCATCCCGCATCCGCCGGACATCGACGGGATCGAGCTGTTCGGCGTGCAGATCTTCCACTACGGCGTGCTGGACCCGCGGCCGTACTACTACCTGCTGGTCGCCCTCGCCGTGCTGATCATCGTCTTCGTGAAGCGGTGGGAGCGCAGCCGGGTCGGCCGCGCCTGGGCCGCCATCCGCGAGGACGAGGACGCCGCCGAGGTCATGGGCGTGCCGACGTTCAAGTTCAAGCTCCTGGCCTTCGCGATCGGCGCGGCGATCGGTGGCGCGATGGGAGTCGTCTGGGCGGCCAAGACGATCTCGATCAACCCGAACGACTTCCTGTTCATGTTGTCGGCCACCATCGTCGCGGCGGTGGTCCTGGGCGGTTCGGGCAACGTCCCCGGCGTCATACTCGGCGCGTTCCTCGTCGCCTGGCTGCCGGAGCGGTTCCGCGGCCTGTCGGACTACCGGATCCTGGTGTTCGGCGCCGCCCTCGTCGTGTTGATGATCTTCCGTCCGGAGGGCCTGCTGCCGTCGCGGCGCCGAAAAGCCGAACTGGCGGAGGGCACCGGAGGCATGGGCGCGCTGGGCGCCGAGGTCCCCGGTCCGGAGGACCAGCCCGCGGGTGAGGGAGTGGCCAAGTGAGTGATCCCCGTGCGCTTCTCCAGCTGGAGAAGGTGACGATGCAGTTCGGCGGTGTCACCGCGCTGCGCGAGGTGGAACTGACGATCAACGAAGGCGAGATCTTCGCGCTGATCGGGCCGAACGGCGCGGGGAAGACCACGGTCTTCAACGTCGTCACCGGCGTGTATCAGCCGACGGGCGGCGACGTCGTCTTCGACGGCGACCGGATCGACGGCATGAAGCGGTTCAAGGTCACCAAGCGCGGGATCGCCAGGACCTTCCAGAACATCCGCCTCTTCCACAACATGTCGGCATTGGAGAACGTCATGGTGGGGGCCGACGCCCACCACCGTACGGGCCTGTTCAGCGCGGCCCTGGGCCTGCCGTGGCATCGGCACGAGGAGCGGGACGGCAAGGCCCTCGCGCTGGAACTGCTGGAGTTCGTGGGCATCCGCCACCGTGCCGAGGAGACCGCGAAGAACCTGCCCTACGGCGACCAGCGGCGGCTGGAGATCGCCCGCGCGCTCGCGACCAAGCCCAAGCTGCTGCTCCTCGACGAGCCGGCGGCCGGCATGAACCCCGCGGAGAAGGAGGACCTCCAGGGGCTCATCCGCAGGATCCGCGACGCCGGCCGCACCGTCCTGCTGATCGAGCACGACATGGCCCTCGTCATGGGCATCAGCGACCGCATCGGGGTGCTGGACTTCGGGCAGAAGATCGCCGAGGGGCTCCCGACCGAGGTGCAGAACGATCCGAGGGTCATCGAGGCGTACTTGGGAGCTCCCGCAGATGCTTCTTGAGATTAAGGACATCCACGTCCACTACGGCAAGATCGAGGCTCTCAAGGGCGTCTCGCTCGAAGTCGACGAGGGGGAGATCGTCACCCTCATCGGCGCGAACGGCGCGGGGAAGACCACCACGCTCAAGACGATCTCGGGGTTGCGCCCGCTGTCCTCGGGCAGCGTCGTCTTCGACGGCAGGGACATCAGCGCCCTGCCGGGGCACAAGCGGGTGCTCGTCGGCATCGGCCAGTCGCCCGAGGGCCGTGGCGTCTTCCCCGGCATGACGGTGACCGAGAACCTGCTCATGGGCGCGTACGCCCGCAAGGGGGACTTCTCCAAGGATCTGGAGGAGGTCTTCGAGCTGTTCCCGCGCCTGGCCGAGCGCAAGACCCAGGCCGGCGGCACGATGTCGGGCGGCGAGCAGCAGATGGTGGCCATCGGCCGGGCGCTGATGAGCAAGCCCAAGGTGCTGCTGCTCGACGAGCCGTCGATGGGACTGGCCCCCATGCTGGTGGCCCAGATCTTCTCGATCATCAAGGAGATCAACAACCGCGGCACCACCGTCCTGCTCGTCGAGCAGAACGCCCAGCAGGCGCTCCAGCTCGCCGACCGGGCGTACGTCCTGGAGACCGGCAAGGTGGTCAAGTCCGCACCGGCGGCCGACCTGCTCGACGACCCGCAGGTCCGCGAGGCGTACCTGGGCGGATCACTGGGCCAGCACTGAGCCGCCCCACAGGGGCCGCTCCATGGGGGCCTCTGCAGGAGGCCGCTCATGGAAGGCCCGCTCATACGACCGCTCCTGAGCCGCACTGAGCGGGTCGCGGAGCGACGGACGAGGGTCCGGCGGGGGTGCGTCCCCCGCCGGGCCCTGTTCTCTTCGAAGGGCGCGTCAGCGCACCGGTACGTCCACGCCCTTGGACGGGCCGGTGGCCCCGAGCGGCGGATCCGCGACGAAGCGGACCTTGACGATCCTGGCGTCCTTCGGCACGTCGAACCAGAGGTCGAACTCCATCCGCACGAAGCTGCCGACCGGGAGCTCGTCGGGCTGGCGCTTCATCGCCTGCGAGAAGTTGTCGACGTGGAAGGTGCGCCCGTCCGAGGCGACGAGCAGCTGCTGCTTCGCGTCGAACTTCTGGTTGGTCCGGTCGGTGCTCTCGATCAGCACGCGTACCCGGACGAACTGCCCCTTGGCGTTCCATTCCGCGTGGCTGCCGAACGTGCTCGGCATGCCGTCCCGGTAGCCGATCACGCGGAACCGCATCTGGCCGTCGATCACGGGAGGGGCCGTGATCACGGTTTCGTCGGGGCGGGCCGTCTGCGCGGGTAACGGGTAGGTGGGGGCGGCCGCCGGTTTCGCCGGCGTGTCCGAGCACCCGGACAGGAGTGCGATGACCACAGCGGTGACCATCAGGCATCCGACCCGGCCGAACCATGGCATTCCCGCACGATAGCCCGCGCGACCGAACCGGCGCATCGGGGTGCGTCAAGGCGTTCTTGGATTGTTTCCTTCGCGCGATGTCTTGGGCGTTCTCGCGTGAGGTCCCGCGTGATCTCGCGGCCGAGCGGGGCGGCGCCGTCCCGTCTCATCGTGCCCGTGGCGGCCTTTGGGGCCGTGCACAGCTTCCCCGGCTCCGCACGTTGTCTACTCGGCGCGCCACGGGCTCCGAGCGGACTACGGTAGCGACGACACGACCCGCCGTGCAAAGAAACGACGGGATCCGTTCCGATCCGCCGGCGGATCAGCCGGCATCGCGCAGCATGCAGGTGAGCCTCGCGGTGCAGACCCGCCGCCCCTCGTCGTCGTTGATCTCGATGTCGTACGTCGCGAGGCTGCGGCCGCCGTGGACGCGGGTGGCGACCGCGGTGACGTGACCGGACGTGGCCGAGCGGTGGTGGGTGGCGTTGATCTCGATGCCGACGGCGACCCGTCCGGGACCCGCGTGCAGGGCGGCGCCCATCGATCCCACCGACTCGGCGAGAACGCACGACGCGCCTCCGTGAAGCAGGCCGTACGGCTGGGTGTTGCCCTCCACGGGCATGCGCCCGACGACCTTCTCCGGGGTCGCCTCGAGGAGTTCGATGCCCATCCGATCCGGGAGGTGCCCGCGGCTGATCTGGTTGAGGAAGGACACGGACTCGTCGGGATTGGTCAGGGTCAAGGGGATGCCTCCTGTGCGCAAGAGCCTGCGGATTCTGTCGTAGATGGAGACTAGGCTGCGGATGTGCCGAACACCGAAGCGACCCCCGACCGTCCGTGCCTGCTGCTCCTGGACGGTCATTCCCTTGCTTACCGCGCCTTCTACGCCCTGAAGGACGCGAACCTCATGACGACGGACGGTCAGCACACGGAAGCGGTGTACGGCTTCACCTCGATGTTGACCAACATTCTCCGCGACGAGCGGCCGACCCATGTCGCCGTGTGCTTCGACCGGAGCGAGCCGACCTTCCGGCACGAGGCGTTCGAGGCGTACAAGGCGAACAGGTCCGAGACGCCGGAGGACTTCCGCGGCCAGGTGCACCTCATCTTCGAGCTGCTCGACGCGCTGCGCGTCCCGCGCCTGTCACTCGCGGGCTACGAGGCCGACGACCTGATCGCGACGCTGGCCACGCAGGCATCGGGCGCCGGCATGAACGTCCTGATCGTCACCGGTGACCGCGACGCGCTGCAGCTCGTCGACGACCGGGTGACGGTGCTGATGACCCGGCGCGGGATCAGCGACATGACGCGGTTCACCCCCGACGCCGTCGCGGAGAAGTACGGCCTGACCCCGGCGCAGTACCCCGACTTCGCGGCGCTGCGCGGCGACCCGAGCGACAACCTGCCGAGTGTTCCCAGCGTGGGCGAGAAGACCGCGACCAAGTGGATCTCGGAGTACGGCTCGCTCGACGAGCTGGTCCGGCGGGCCGACGAGGTCAAGGGCAAGGTCGGCGAGAAGCTGCGCGAGCACCTCGGCCAGGTGATCCACAACCGGATGCTGACCGAGCTGCGGCGCGACGTCCCCCTCGATGCCGTCCCTGGCGAGCTGCTGATGGGCCAGTGGGACCGCGAGGAGATCAACAAGCTGCTCGACACCCTCCAGATCCGCGGCGAGCTGCGTGACCGGCTCTTCAAGACCCTTGGCACCGCCGAGCCCGAGGTGAGCGAGGGCTTCGAGGTCGAGGTGACCGTGCTCGGCCCCGGAGAGGTGGGCGCGTGGCTGGCCGCGCTGCCCGAGGGCCGTGCCGGTCTGGAGTTCCGCGGCGCGTACGGCAGCGGCACCGGGCGGCTGGACGCCATCGCCATCTCCGGCGAGTCGGGCGCCGCCTACGTGGATCCCACCCAGCTCACGCCGGAGGACCAGGCGGCCCTCGGGGCGTGGCTGGCCGACGAGACGAAGCCGAAGGCCGTTCACGACGCGAAGGGGCCGCTGCTCGCCCTGTGGGACCTCGGCATGGACCTGCGCGGCCTGACCTGTGACACGGCGCTGGCGGCCTACCTGGCGATGCCGGGGCAGAGCTCGTTCCCGCTGAACGACCTCGTGCTGCGCTATCTCCATCGCGAGCTGCGCAGCGAGACCGGTGCCAATGGTCAGACCAGCCTGTTCGAGGAGGACGACGCCGTCGCGGCCGAGCTCGCCCTGCGGGCCCACGCCGTACGGGACCTCGCGGACGAGCTGGAGAAGCGCCTGTCGAGCCGGGGCGGCACCCGGCTGGTCACCGAGGTCGAGCTGCCCCTGCTGCGGGTGCTCGCGACGATGGAGCGGGCCGGCATCGCCGCCGACGGGCAGTACTTCGCGGCGCTTGAGGCCGAGTTCGGCGCGGCGGTGAAGCAGGCCGTCGAGGCGGCGCACGCGGCGGTGGGCGAGCAGTTCAACCTGGGCTCGCCCAAGCAGCTCCAGGAGATCCTCTTCGTCCGGCTGAACCTGCCCAAGACGAAGAAGACCAAGACGGGCTACACCACGGACGCGGACGCGCTGGCCTGGCTGGCCGGGCAGACCGAGCACGAGCTGCCGACGATCATGCTCAGGCACCGTGACCAGATGAAGCTGCGCACCACCGTCGAGGGCCTGATCAAGGAGATCGGCGACGACGGGCGGATCCACACCACGTTCAACCAGATCAAGGCGGCGACCGGGCGGCTCAGCTCCGAGAAGCCCAACCTGCAGAACGTGCCGATCCGCACCGCCGAGGGCCGCCGGATCCGCAAGGGGTTCGTCGTGGGCGAGGGCTACGAGACGCTGCTCACCGCCGACTACAGCCAGATCGAGCTGCGGATCATGGCGCACCTGTCCGGTGACGAGTCGCTGATCGCGGCCTTCGAGTCAGGTCACGACTTCCACCAGGCGACGGCCGCGCGGGTCTTCGACCTTCCGCCCGAGCAGGTGGACGCCGATCTGCGGGCCCGGATCAAGGCGATGAACTACGGCCTGGCGTACGGCCTGTCCGACTTCGGGTTGTCCGGCCAGCTCGGCATCCCGGTCCCGGAGGCGCGGGCGCTCAAGGACGAGTACTTCCAGGAGTTCGGCGGGGTCCGCGACTACCTGGAGGAGCTGGTCTCGCGGGCGCGCAAGGACGGCTACACCGAGACCATCCTCGGCCGTCGCCGCTACCTGCCGGACCTCACCAGCGACAACCGGCAGCGCCGCGAGATGGCGGAGCGGATGGCGCTGAACGCGCCGATCCAGGGCTCGGCCGCCGACGTGATCAAGGTCGCGATGCTCGACGTCCAGAAGGCGATCGAGGGCATGCGCTCCCGCATGCTGCTCCAGGTCCATGACGAACTCGTCTTCGAGGTCGCCCCGGGCGAGTTGGAGGAGCTCAAGAGCGCGGTCGTCGGGCAGATGTGCGCGGCGTTCGAGTTCCGCGTGCCGCTCGACGTGTCCGTGGGCGTCGGCCCGACCTGGGAGGACGCCGGCCACTGACGGGTGGCGGGATCCTCCGCCGGTATGCCGTGATTCATCAGTAAGTCGAGCACAGATGACCTTCTGCAAATTTCGGGCAGTAAGGTCAAATGACTGTGCGAAGAATTGCTCGGGCGACGTTGGTCGCCAATGCGGCGGTGATCGCGGTGGGTCTGGTGGCGTTGACGCTGCTGCCCTCCGCGGGCGATGACGAGTCCGGAGACGGGAGGGTTCCGGCCAGAGCGGCGCCGGTGGTGCCGAGCCACACGCCGCCGCCGGTCACCGCGACGGTGGAGTCGGCCCGCGCGGTCGGGGCCAACGAACTCGGCCTGGTGCCGGTGATCATGTACCACCGGCTGCTGAAGAAGCGCATCGCCTCGATCGACCGGACGCCCTCCCAGCTCCGGTCCGAGCTGGAGAAGCTGGCCAAGGCCGGGTACGTGCCGATCACGGCGGCCGAGTTCGTGACCGGGAAGATCGACATCCCCGCGGGCGCGCATCCGGTCGTGCTCACCTTCGACGACGGCCACCCCTCGCACTTCGCGTTCGACGCGAACGGGATGCCCGAGAAGGACACCGCGGTGGGGATCATCTACGAGGTCGCGGCGAAATATCCCGATTTCCGGCCGGCCGCGACCTTCTGGGTGAACCGGGCCCCGTTCGGCCTGCCCGACCGGGCGCGGCAGGAGGCGGCGGTGAAGTGGCTGGTCGATCACGGGTTCGAGGTGGCCAACCACACCTACTCGCACCCCGACCTGCGCCGGCTGTCCAAGGAGGGCGTCGGTGAGCAGATCGTCCGGCAGGAACGGCTGCTGAAGAAGCTCGGCGCCCCGCCGTCCCTCACCCTCGCTCTGCCGTACGGCTCCCGCCCGAGGAAGCCGAAGATAGCGCGAGAGGGCAAGTGGGACGGCACCCCGTACCGGTTCGAGGGGGTCTTCCTCGCCGGGGCGGAGCCCTCGGTGCCGCCGTTCGCGAAAAGCTTTGACCGTTCCGCGATCTGGCGCATCCAGTCCAACGGAAAGAAGGGGGAGTGCCGCCGCTGGTGTTCGGCCTACTGGCTGGGTTGGCTGGACAAGCATCCGGGGGAGCGGTACACGTCCGATGGGGATCCTGAGCACATCTCAATACCGAAGAGGCTTCGAGGTAATATCATTTCAAAGGCGGCGAAAAGGGTCATCGCTTACTAGCATCGCGGCCGGATTGACCTGGGACGCGTCGTCTCATATGCTGATCGCTGCGCCGTGGGCTCGCGTGCGCCTCGGACGGAGCGGGCTCGCGCTCGATCACCATCACCGTGGTTGAACGGAAAACAAGCCCATCGCGCCTCGGTCACAACGACATCTGTCCGGTTCGGAGCAATTCCACACATGACGAGCAGCACTGAGGCCACCTCGAGCACCCCGCAGGTAGCGGTCAACGACATCGGTTCCGAGGAGGCCTTCCTCGCCGCGATCGACGAGACCATCAAGTACTTCAACGACGGCGACATCGTTGAGGGCACCGTTGTCAAGGTCGATCGAGACGAGGTCTTGCTCGACATCGGTTACAAGACCGAGGGTGTCATCCCTTCGCGTGAGCTCTCGATCAAGCACGATGTCGATCCCGCCGACGTCGTCGAAGTCGGCGAGCACGTCGAGGCCCTGGTCCTCCAGAAGGAGGACAAGGAAGGCCGCCTCATCCTGTCCAAGAAGCGCGCTCAGTACGAGCGGGCCTGGGGCACGATCGAGAAGATCAAGGACGAGGACGGCATCGTCACCGGCACGGTCATCGAGGTCGTCAAGGGTGGTCTCATCCTCGACATCGGCCTCCGCGGCTTCCTGCCGGCCTCCCTGGTCGAGATGCGCCGCGTCCGCGACCTGCAGCCGTACGTCGGCCGCGAGCTCGAGGCGAAGATCATAGAGCTGGACAAGAACCGCAACAACGTGGTCCTGTCCCGCCGTGCCTGGCTGGAGCAGACCCAGTCCGAGGTTCGCCAGACGTTCCTCAACACCCTGCAGAAGGGTCAGGTCCGCAAGGGCGTCGTGTCCTCGATCGTCAACTTCGGTGCGTTCGTGGACCTCGGCGGCGTCGACGGACTGGTGCACGTCTCCGAGCTCTCCTGGAAGCACATCGACCACCCGTCCGAGGTCGTCGAGGTCGGCCAGGAGGTCACGGTCGAGGTTCTCGACGTCGACATGGAGCGCGAGCGCGTCTCCCTCTCGCTCAAGGCGACGCAGGAAGACCCGTGGCAGCAGTTCGCCCGCACCCACCAGATCGGCCAGGTCGTCCCGGGCCGCGTCACCAAGCTGGTGCCGTTCGGTGCGTTCGTCCGCGTCGAGGAGGGCATCGAGGGCCTGGTCCACATCTCCGAGCTGGCCGAGCGCCACGTGGAGATCCCGGAGCAGGTCGTGCAGGTGGGCGACGAGATCTTCGTCAAGATCATCGACATCGACCTGGACCGCCGCCGCATCTCCCTCTCGCTGAAGCAGGCGAACGAGGGCGCGATGGGCGCCGACGTCGAGTTCGACCCCACGCTGTACGGCATGGCGGCGACCTACGACGACCAGGGCAACTACATCTACCCCGAGGGCTTCGACGCCGAGACCGGCGAGTGGCTCGAGGGCTTCGACAAGCAGCGCGAGGAGTGGGAGCGGCAGTACGCCGAGGCCCAGGCTCGCTTCGAGGCCCACAAGTCGCAGGTCGAGAAGGCTCGCCAGGAGGAGGCGGAGGCCAGCGAGGCCGCTCCGTCGTCCTACTCCGGCGAGACCGCCACCCCGTCCCAGACCGGTGGCGGCGCGCTCGCCTCCGACGAGGCGCTCGCCGCCCTGCGCGAGAAGCTGGCCGGCGGCCAGAGCTGACCGCTCGGGATGTGAAGTAAGCACGGGAAGGCCCCGCTTCGGCGGGGCCTTCTCGCGTTTTCCTCCTTCTCTCGCGTTTCCCGCCGTCTTCTCCGTGATCTTCTTCACCGCCCCGCTGCCGATAGGGTGGCGGCGTGGCGGACATCGAGAGGGCGTCGCCCGCCGACGCCGGGGAGATCCTCACCCTGCAACGCGCGGCGTACGTGACCGAGGCCCAGATGTACGGCGATCCCTTCATCGCCCCCCTCGTCGAGTCGTTCGAACAGCTCCGCAAGGTGATTGAGACCGGCGTGGTGCTCAAGGCCGTCGAGGGCACGCGCATCGTCGGCTCCGTGCGCGGACGGCTGCCTGACGGAGCTCAGGACGGCGGTGCGGGGCGTGGACCCACGAGAAGGCCGGAGCACGAGGCGGGCGGGCGGCCCGGCCGTGCGTGCCTCGTGGGCCGCCTCGTGGTCGCTCCGGACCGGCAGGGCACGGGCATCGGCACCGCCCTGCTCGAGGCTCTCCACGCGGCGGTGCCCGAGGCCACCGCTTTCGACCTCTTCACCGGGCACCTGTCGGAGGGCAACCTGCGGCTCTACCGCCGCCTGGGGTACCGGGAGACCCGCAGGGAGCGCGTCCAGGATCACCTCACCCTGATCCACTTGCGGCGCGAGGCGATCTCCCGATAAATCGCCATTCTTTGCCCAATATGGGCCCGCCTACCGGGGGCGGAAGGCTCCCGATAGGCTGCGGGCGTGGTGAAGGTGGGCCTCACGGGCGGCATCGGGTCGGGTAAGAGCGAGGTCTCCAGGCGCCTCGCGGAGTACGGGGCGGTCGTCATCGACGCCGACAAGATCGCGCGTGAGGTGGTGGAGCCCGGGACCGAGGGGCTCAAGGAGATCGTCGAGGCGTTCGGCGAGACCGTGCTCCGCCCGGACGGCGGTCTCGACCGCGAGAGGCTCGGTTCCATCGTCTTCGCGGACGCGGGGAAGCTGGCCGTGCTCAACGGGATCGTCCACCCCAGGGTCGGCGAACGGGTGAGCGAGCTCCAGGAGGCCGCGTCCGAGGACGCGATCGTGGTGTACGACGTCCCGCTGCTCGCGGAGAACAACCTCGCGTCGATGTACGACGTCGTCGTCGTCGTGGACGCGTCCGACGAGATCCGCCTGGACCGCCTCACGCGATGTCGCGGCATGTCCGAGCGGGACGCGCGGGCGCGCATCGCCGCGCAGGCCGCCAGGGACGACCGGCTGAAGATCGCCGATGTGGTGATCGGCAACGAGGGCCCTCTTGAGGATCTCGACGCCCGGGTGGCCGAGCTCTGGGAGGACCTGCGGGCCAGGGCCGTGTAGCCCTCCCAAGGCGGCGTAGCCCCTGCCGGGGCCGTGTGAGGGCCGTTTGAGGGCCGCCCGCGCGGTGGCGGAGGGGAAGGTCCGGCTCGGGTACGGAAATGTCGGTGGCCCGGCGTAGGTTATGCAGACGTGAGGCCCGTAACCGACTTGCAGCGTAAAGTGGCGCCCTTCGAGGTGGTCACCGACATGACGCCCTCCGGCGACCAACCGTCCGCGATAGCGGACCTGGAGCGCCGGGTCAAGGCGGGAGACAAGGACAACGTCCTGCTGGGCGCCACCGGCACCGGCAAGACCGCGACGGTCGCCTGGCTGATCGAGCGTCTGCAGCGCCCGGCGCTGGTCATGCAGCCGAACAAGACGCTCGCCGCGCAGTTCGCCAACGAGCTGCGCGAGATGCTGCCGAACAACGCCGTCGAATATTTCGTGTCGTATTACGACTACTACCAGCCCGAGGCATACGTTCCGCAGAGCGACACCTACATCGAGAAGGACTCCTCGATCAACGAGGAGGTCGAGCGGCTGCGTCACTCGGCGACCAACTCGCTGCTGACCCGCCGTGACACCGTCGTGGTGGCCTCGGTGTCGTGCATCTACGGCCTGGGCACCCCGCAGGAGTACGTCGACCGCATGGTCCGGCTCAAGGTCGGCCAGGAGATCGAGCGCGACCAGCTCCTGCGCAAGCTCGTCGACATGCAGTACGCGCGCAACGACCTGTCCTTCACGCGGGGCACGTTCCGGGTGCGCGGCGACACGATCGAGATCATCCCGCAGTACGAGGAGCTCGCCGTCCGCATCGAGATGTTCGGCGACGAGATCGAGAAGCTCGCCACACTGCACCCGCTGACCGGCGAGGTGATCACCGAGGATCCGGAGCTGTACATCTTCCCGGCCTCGCACTACGTCGCGGGTCCCGAGCGGATGGAGCGGGCCGTCCGCGACATCGAGGCGGAGCTGGCCGAGTCCCTCAGCCGGATGGAGCAGCAGGGCAAGCTGCTGGAGGCCCAGCGGCTGCGGATGCGCACGACCTACGACATCGAGATGATGCGCCAGATCGGCACCTGCTCCGGCATCGAGAACTACTCCCGCCACATCGACGGGCGGGGGCCGGGGACCGCTCCGCACACCCTGCTCGACTACTTCCCCGAGGACTTCCTGCTCGTCCTGGACGAGTCGCACCAGACCGTGCCGCAGATCGGCGCGATGTACGAGGGAGACGCCTCGCGCAAGCGCACCCTCGTCGAGCACGGGTTCCGGCTGCCGTCCGCGATGGACAACCGCCCGCTCAAGTGGGAGGAGTTCCTGGAGCGGATCGGGCAGACCGTCTACCTGTCCGCCACGCCGGGGCCGTACGAGCTGGGCCGCAGCAAGGGCGACGTGGTCGAGCAGGTCATCCGCCCGACCGGGCTGGTCGACCCCGAGGTCGTCGTCAAGCCGACCAAGGGCCAGATCGACGACCTGATGCACGAGATCCGGGTGCGCACGGAGAAGGACGAGCGGGTCCTGGTCACCACCCTGACCAAGAAGATGGCGGAGGACCTCACCGACTACCTCCTGGAGAACGGCATCCGCGTGCGTTACCTGCACAGCGAGGTCGACACCCTCAGGCGGATCGAGCTGCTGCGCGAGCTGCGCATGGGCGAGTTCGACGTGCTGGTCGGCATCAACCTGCTCCGTGAGGGCCTCGACCTGCCCGAGGTGTCCCTGGTGGCCATCCTGGACGCCGACAAGGAGGGATTCCTGCGCTCGGAGACCTCGCTGATCCAGACGATCGGCCGTGCCGCGCGAAACGTGTCCGGCCAGGTCCACATGTACGCCGACAAGGTCACCCCGAGCATGGAGCGGGCCATCGAGGAGACCAACCGGCGGCGGGCCAAGCAGATGGCCTACAACTCCGCGAACGGGCTCGACCCCCAGCCGCTGCGCAAGAAGATCGCCGACATCCTGGACAGCCTCGCCAGGGAGGACGCCGACACGGCCCAACTGCTCGGCGGCGGAGGGCGCCAGCAGTCGCGCGGCAAGGCGCCGGTGCCCGGACTCGCGTCCCGCACGGCCGGCCAGCACGCCAAGGCGATCGTCGGGGAGATGCCCCGGTCCCAGCTGGAGGCCCTGGTCGAATCCCTCACCGAGCAGATGCACACGGCGGCCGCCGACCTGCAGTTCGAGGTCGCGGCCCGGCTGCGCGACGAGATCAAGGAGCTCAAGCGCGAGCTTCGCGACATGCGCGAAGCCGGGGTGAAATGACCGATCCGATACGGTACGTCCGCAGGTGATCTACAGGACGGGGTGACGGACATGCGGCCGGCGGTGGGTGATCGGCTCCGGCGTTGCTCGGCGTGCGACTGCTGGGAGTACGGCGGGGCTCCGGACTGCGCGCGGTGCCGGGTGCTGGTCGACGAGATCGTGGACGACGGCTGGCGGGAGTTCGTCTCCCGGGAGTTCGGCATGATCACGCTGAAGGAGGAGCCCGGCATCGCCGCGATGGTCGTGGACGAGCCCGACCGGCATGACTGGCGGGTGGTGGACGCCGCCATGGACCGGCTGGTCTGCGCCGACTGCGGGAGCAGCCTGGGCGGGGGGCCGGTCGGCTGCCCCACCTGTGACCGGTCTCACGGCTTCCGCTATTCGGCCGTCGAGACCGACCGCCCCGGCGTCCACTGGGGCAACGAGCACGCCATCCGGGTCAGCGTCTCGATCGTCCGCAACCCGCACCGCACTTCGGCTGCCGATCTGCTGGGCCGCCGGGCGGCGCTGGCGCCCGCGCTGGCCGGTCACCACTTCACGACGGAGGCCGCCCAGCGGATGGGCGCGCTGATCAAGAAGGGCGCGACGTACGCGGAGCTGGCCCGTCTCTTCGACTTCCTGGCGGACACGGCCGACCTCTGAGCGGGTCCGAGCGCCCTCAGGTCGGCTCCGCCGTACGGGCGGCCCTGCGCGAGGCGCGATACCGGCGGACGCGGCGGGTGAGGCGCCAGCCGACGAAGGCCAGCACCGCGACCGCCACGACGACCAGCACCGGCAGGAAGATCGCGATGAGGCTCATGCCGAGCGCGCCCGCGTCCTCCACCGTGCTGACGACAGGGGCGCCCACTCCGGCGGTGGTGACGTTCACGACCGGGCGGGCGCTCGCCTTCACGGCGTGCACCGCGAGGGCGACGGCGATGCCGAGGATCCAGCCGACGGCGGGATGCTCGGCCATCCAGGCCGAGTTGTCCAGCTCCGCCGCGGCGGTGGTGGCGCTGAAGACCACGCCGCCGGACGCGGGACGCACGGCGGTCTGGATGATGTCGTTGACGTGATCGACGACCGGCACCTTGTCGAGCACGATCTCCGCGACCAGCAGCACGCCGATGATGAGCAGCACCCAGCCGTTCGAGAGCCACTCGTAGCCCTGCGGGAGCCGTACGGCGTCGGTGAAGTGGGCGACCAGCCCGACGACCATCAGCGGGATGTAGGCGTTGAGCCCCGCGGCGGTGGACAGGCCGAGCCCGGTGAGTGCGGCGAACATCACCCCTCCAACGAACGCGCCCGCGTGTCAGTGCCTGAGGGAGCGCGTGATCCCCGCAGGAGGCCATCAAAGCAGCGATCCCGGCGGTCCGCACCCGCCGGGTTCGCCGAAACGGCCGCCTCACGTCCCTCACGTGCGCACGTGCGACGAGGCGAGGGGCCGGAGACATGGCGGGCAGGTCGAAGTCGTCGTTCCGCATGCGCAGCAACGCGTACGACGCCCCGGCGAAGCCGGCGGCGGCGACCAGCAGGCCGGCGCCCTGGGCGACGTGGCCGGGCAGGAATGGGTGGGTGGAGCCCCCCACGGCGAGGGCGATGCCCATCCACGCGGGGGCGACGCGGCTGCGCCACAGTGCGAGACCCAGCAGGAGCAGGCCGATGACGATGCCCACGATGAACAGCAGGCCCGCCACCTGCTGCACCGGATCGTTCTCCACCACGTCGTCGGAGAGCTTGGTCATGACGCCCACGTCGAGCCCCTCGCGGACGGTGTAGTACGCGAGCGGGTCCCCACCGATGATCAGTGCGATCCCGGAGAAGGAGCCCAGCAGAGAGATGAAGGCGCCGAACGAGGTGAGTCGCGGGGCGCCGCGACGGGCCGCCCAGGCGACCGCGAACGTCGCGGCCGGGAGTCCGACGACGAAGACGGCGCCGACCAGCCTGAGGACGCCGATGAGCTGCTGGTGGGCCGTGTAGGCGGTCACGGTGTCGGCGAAGGACGACCCTCCGTCGACCGGGTTGAGCAGGTAGTAGACGGCCTGCGCGAGCATGGGAAGCGGAGCGATGACCGCGAGAAGGATGCGCCAGAAGCCGCGTACGTCGCGTAGCGGCGTGGCACGCGACGGGCCGCTGGTCGTCGCCGGGTCGGGTCGGGTGCCGGGTTCCATGGGGTCCTCCGAATGTGGGGTGGTTTGGTCCTTCCTGCGGATCCGAGGGTGACCGGCGCGCGCCCCCGCCGTCGTGGGTGCGGCCTCCCATGCCGGTCCCGCGTACTCCCAGGCGAGATAGGAGCGCGCACCCATGGCCGCCGGGGTCGGCGGACCCGATGATGGGTCCATGCCAGGGAAGCGGACCGCGCCTGTCGCCGTCGTCGCGGTAACGGGAGTCGTGGTCGTCGCGACATGGGTGTCGTGGTTCGCCGGCGGTCTCACCGTGGGCGACGCGGCGGAGTCGTACCTGTTGACGAACAGTGCGATGTCGGTGACCTTCACCGCGTTCGGCGCGCTTGTGCTGGCACACTGGCCGCGACATCGGGTCGGGCTGCTCTTCGTCGCGTACGGCGCCTGCTACACCGTGAGCGTGGCGTGCCTGGGCGCGCTGTCGGGTGCGTTCACGCTGTCACCCGGCTGGGAACGCGCGATCGACCTGATCGGCATCACCGCCTGGATCCCGGCGCCGGTGGTGTGCCTGCCTCTGATCCTGCAGGTGTTCCCCGACGGTCGCCCGCTGTCCCCCAGGTGGCGGCCGCTGGCCGTGGTGACCGTCGCGCTGACCCTGCTGGCGCCGACCGTGACACTGCAGCCCGGCGGGGGCAGCGGTGAGTCGACGGCCGAGCAGGGCCCGCTGCTGCCCGACGCGGTCGAACGTGTCATAGCGACCCTGATGCCCGTGTTCGTCGCCCTCGCCGGGCTGGTGCTGCTGGGGAGCATCGTCGCGCTCGGGCTTCGCGCGTACCGGTCGCGGGGTGCGGAGCGGCTGCAGGTGATGTGGCTGCTGTGGGCGGTGGTCCTGTTCGTGGCGCTGAACCTGCAGCGGATCGTCACCACCGACGGGCCGATCCTGTTCCTGTTCACCCTGCCGCTGATCCCCGCGGCGGCCACGGTGGCGATCGTGCGCCACCAGCTCTACGACATCCGGCTGATCGTCAACCGCTCCCTGGTGTACGGCCTCCTCACGCTGGGCGTGGTCGGGGCGTATCTGGGCATCGTCGCGGGACTCGCCCCGCTGGCCCGCGACCGGCTGTCGGCGAGCCCGCTGGTCGCGACCGCGATGATCGCGGTGGCGTTCGCGCCGGCCCGTTCAGCCGTGCAGTCCCTCGTGGACCGGCTCATGTACGGCCGGCGGCATGACCCGGCCGAGGCCGCCGCCCGGGTCGGGGTCCGTCTCGGCACGGGCCTGGAGGGTGTGCTGCGGGCGGTGTGCGAGGCGCTGCGCCTGCCCTACGCCGCGATCAGCTCCGACGGCCGCCTCATCTCGGCGTACGGCCGGCCCACGACGGCCTGGCACACGGTGGCGATCGAGGTGGCGGAGGGGGAGCCGGCGGACCTGCTCGTCGGCCTGCGCGCGGGGGAGACGCGGCTCTCGGCCGCCGACCGGCGGGCTCTCGGCCTGCTGGTCGCCCCCGTCGGCCTCGCCCTCCAGGCGGTGCGCCTGTCCGAGCGGCTGCGCGAGTCGCGCACGCAGATCGTGGCCGCCCGTGAGGAGGAGCGCCGGCGGCTGCGCCGCGACCTGCACGACGGCCTGGGCAGCGCGCTGACCGCGGTCACTCTCAAGGCCGACGCCGCGCACAACCTGCGGCAGAGCGATCCGGATCGGTGCGGGCGGTTGTTGCTCGACCTGCGCGCCGACCTGACCGACGCGATCGCGGACATCAGGCGGCTCGTCTACGATCTGCGCCCGCCCGACCTCGACGAGCTGGGGCTGGCCGGGGCGCTGCGCCAGCGCGCCCAGCAGTCCTGGCATCGTGACCAGGCCGGGTTCGTGGTCACCGTCGACATCCCCGACGACCTGCCGCCGCTGCCCGCGGCCGTGGAGGTCGCCGCGTACCGTATCGCCACCGAGGCGGTCACCAACGCCCTCCGGCACGGGCACGCGAGCACGTGCAGCGTCTCGCTGCGCGCCGACCACGCCCTGCACCTCGAAGTGCGCGACGACGGCACCGCCGCCGGTGGCGAGTGGTCCCACGGCGTGGGGCTGCGCTCCATGCACGAGCGCGCCGCCGAACTCGGCGGTACCCTCACCGCCGGACCCACCAACCGGGGTGGCCTCGTCCACGTCCTGCTACCACTGGAGCGCGCATGAGCGCCGACGGCCCCATCCGCATCGTCGTGGTCGACGACCATCCGCTCATGCGCGAGGGGTTACGCGCCCTCGTCGCGTCACTGCCCGACGTCGAGGTCGTGGGCGAGGCCGGTGACGGCGAGGCCGCCCGCCGTGAGGCCCAGCTCACCCAGCCCGACATCGTGATCATGGACCTTCACATGCCCGGGACCAACGGGGTGGAGGCGACACGGGCGATCCTGCGGACCACGCCCGCGACGCGGGTGCTCGTGCTGACCATGTTCGAGGACGACGACTCGGTCTTCGGGGCGATGCGGGCCGGCGCCTCCGGCTATCTCGTCAAGGGCGCCCAGCAGGACGAGATCGTCCGGGCGATCCGCTCCGTCGCCGCGGGACACGCCGTCTTCGGCCCGAGCGTGGCGCGCCGGATCATCGACTTCTTCGCCGGGGCGGCGCGCGCCGCCCCGGCCGCCGAGCCCTTTCCCGAACTCACCGCGCGCGAGCGCGAGGTCCTCGACCTGATCGCCGCGGGTCACACCAACCTCGCTATCGCCCGCCACCTCGTCATCAGCGTCAAGACCGTCAGCAACCACATCTCCGCGATCTTCGCCAAGCTTCAGGTCGCCGACCGGGCCGAGGCCATCATCCGGGCCCGGCAGGCCGGTCTCGGCAACAAACCATGAGCGCGCGACGCGACCGGCGATGTCGCATCGGGACGCGGCATCGTGCCGCGGTGCCGCCTGCTCGTGTCGTGTCGTGCCGCGTCCCGGTGCCGTGCCGCCTGCCGGTGTCGTGTCGCTGTCGTGGTCCGTGGTGTACGTGTCGTGACCCGGCGCCGTGCCGTGGTCCGTCGTGTCAGGGGGAGTCAGGCGTCGGTGATGCCGCGGAGCCTCTCGACCGCGTCGCCGTACCCCTTGATCATCTCGTAGACGACCTGGCGGGCCGGTTTGACCTGGTTCATCTGCCCGACGACCTGGCCGACGAAGTAGTTGGCCAGCTCACGCGCGCCCGGATTGCCGGACTCGGCGGCCTGACCCACCTGGGCCATCGCGGCCTCGGCCAGCAGGAGTTGCAGCGGCATCCCCAGCGGCCCCGGGCTCTCCGGGGCACCGTCCCACTCCTCGGTCCAGGCGGACCTGAGCTGGCGGGCGGGCTTGCCGGTACGCGAGCGGGACCTGACGGTGTCCCGCGACGTCGCGGCGAGCATCTTGCGCTTGACGACCGGTGGCGTCTCTGCCTCGTCCGTGGTGAGCCACACCGAGCCGCACCACACCCCCTCGGCGCCGAGGGCGAGCGCGGCGGCCACCTGCCGCCCCTCGGCGATGCCGCCCGCCGCGAGCACGGGCACCGGGGCCACGGCGTCCACGACCTGGGGGACCAGGACCATCGTGGACACCTCACCCGTGTGCCCGCCTGCCTCGGTGCCCTGCGCGACGATGATGTCGGCTCCCGCGGCGACCTGGCGCGTCGCGTGTTCGACGGTGCCGACCAGGGCCGCGACCGGTACCCCGGCCGCCCGTGCCCGGTCCACCATCGCGGGGGGCGGCGGCCCGAGGGCGCTGGCGATCAGTCCGATGGGGTGCCTGAGCGCGACGTCGATCAGGCCGGTCGCGCCTTCCGGCGTGACCCTGCGCCCGGCCTCGTCCGCGCCGGGCTCCATGGGGCCGCCCGGGAGGCCGAGGCCGTACTTCCGGAACAGGTGGGCGAGGAAGTCGCGATGCCTCTCGGGCACCAGGTCCAGCAGGTGCGCGCCGGGATCGGCGGCCCCGGGGTCGATCTTGCCGGGGACCAGCACGTCCACTCCGTACGGCCGGCCGTTCACCTGGGCGTCGATCCAGGACAGCTCCTGGTCCAGCCGCTCCGGCGAGTATGCGACGGCGCCGAGCACGCCGAACCCGCCCGCGTTGGTCACGGCGGCCACGACGTCGCGGCAGTGGCTGAACGCGAACAACGGGAAGTCGATGCCGAGCCGTTCGGTGAGGCTGGTGCGCATGCCGCGAACCTACGCCCCAGAACGACGTTCGGTCTAGGGTGCGAACCGCCGCGCCGTACGCCGGAGGACGGCTCAGGAACCGCCGCGCCAGACGGCGGGGACGGCTCAGCCGCTCACTCGTGCGGGGCCAGATGCCGTACGGGCCGATCGTCCGGCCGCTCCGCCTCCTCCGGCCGCTCCGCCTCGTCCAGCCGCTCCGTGGCGCCCGGTACTGCCGCCGTGTCCGGTATGGCCGCCGTGCCGCCGGGGCGCGGCGCGGTCCAGCCCTCGTCCGGGTCGTACCTGCGCACGATCTTGGCGGGCACCCCGGCGATGACCGAATGGTCCGGGAACTCGCCGCGCACCACGGCGCCCCCGGCGACCACGGACTGGCGGCCGATCCGAGTGCCGGGCAGGATGATCGCCCCGGTGCCCAGCCACGAGCCCGAGCCGATCGAGACCGGGTTGTTGCGCGGCCACTGGCGCCCGATGGGCATCTCGGGGTCGTCGTAGACGTGGTTCTGGTCGGTGATGTACACGTACGGTCCGGTGAAGACGTCCTCGCCGATGTCGATCGACTGGTGCCCCACGATGTGGCTGCCCCTGCCGATCGAGCAGCCGCGGCCGATCCTGACGATGGAGTCCGGTCCGAGGTCGACACCCGGTCCCATGCCCGCCGAGATCGACACGCGCTCGCCGACCAACGTGTGGTCGCCGATCTCGATCCACGCCTCGCCGAAGATCGCGCCGAGCGGGAAGGACAGGCACGCGCCGTCGCCGAGACGCCGGAACCGATAGCCCGCGGGGGAGAGGGGGCTGACGGCCCCGGCCTCCCTCGCGTATGCCCAGCCACGGTGGAGCAAGCGGCCGACGGCGCGCTTCACGATCGACATAACGGGACAAGTTACTCCTCGGTCGAAGTGCGGGCTATGGCGGGTTCGTGCACGTAGCGGACAAGGTTTGTTATTCTGAGAGCCCGTGGGCATGGAGGCCGCCCCATCTGGACGGCCGGGGATCACAACGACCACGGGAGCCACTCTTGCGCAGCGCCGCACATACCAAGCATCTGTTCGTCACCGGCGGCGTCGCCTCCAGTTTGGGCAAGGGGCTCACCGCCTCCAGCCTCGGACGCCTCCTCAAACTTCGTGGCCTGCGGGTCACCATGCAGAAGCTCGACCCCTACCTCAACGTGGATCCGGGCACGATGAACCCGTTCCAGCACGGTGAGGTGTTCGTCACAGACGACGGGGCGGAGACCGACCTCGACGTCGGCCACTACGAGCGGTTCCTCGACACCGAACTGCACGGCTCGGCCAACGTCACGACCGGCCAGGTCTACTCCAACGTGATCGCCAAGGAGCGGCGCGGCGAGTACCTCGGCGACACCGTCCAGGTCATCCCGCACATCACGAACGAGATCAAGGACCGGATCCGCGGCATGGCGGGTCCGGACGTCGACGTGGTCATCACCGAGGTGGGCGGCACGGTCGGCGACATCGAGTCGCTCCCCTTCCTCGAGGCCGTCCGCCAGGTCCGCCACGAGGTGGGCCGCGACAACGTCTTCTTCCTCCACGTCTCGCTGCTGCCGTACATCGGCCCGAGCGGCGAGCTCAAGACCAAGCCGACCCAGCACTCGGTGGCGGCGCTGCGCAGCATAGGCATCCAGCCCGACGCGATCGTGCTGCGGTCCGACCGTCCGGTCACCAATGCGATCAAGCGCAAGATCAGCCTCATGTGTGACGTGGACGAGGACGCCGTCGTCTCCGCCGTGGACGCCGCCTCGATCTACGACATCCCGAAGGTCCTGCACGCCGAGGGCCTCGACGCGTACGTCGTGCGCAGGCTCGGCCTGCCGTTCCGCGACGTGGACTGGGTCCAGTGGGACCAGCTCCTGCGCCGGGTGCACCGCCCCGCCAAGGAGGTCACGATCGCCTTGGTCGGCAAGTACATCGACCTGCCCGACGCGTACCTGTCGGTCACCGAGGCGCTGCGCGCGGGCGGCTTCGCGAACGACGCCAGGGTCAACATCCGCTGGGTCAAGAGCGACGACTGCGAGTCCCCCGAGGGGGCCGCGCGGGAGCTCGACGGCGTCGACGGCGTGCTGATCCCGGGCGGGTTCGGCGTACGCGGCATCGAGGGCAAGGTCGGCGCGATCCGGCACGCCCGCGAGAACACCGTCCCGCTGCTCGGCATCTGCCTGGGCATGCAGTGCATGGTGATCGAGGCGGCGCGCAACCTGGCCGGCGTCGAGGACGCGGGGAGCACCGAGTTCGACCCGGAGACGTCCGCCGCCGTGATCTCCACGATGGCCGACCAGGAGGACGTCGTCTCCGGCGAGCGCGACATGGGCGGCACGATGCGGCTCGGTCTCTACCCGGCCAAGCTGTCCGAGGGCTCGCTCGCCCGCCAGCTGTACGGCAAGGCCAAGGTGGAGGAGCGCCACCGGCACCGCTACGAGGTCAACAACTCCTTCAGGGAGCGCCTGGAGAAGGTCGGCATGGTGTTCTCCGGCCTCTCGCCGGACGGCCGCCTCGTCGAGTACGCCGAGCTCGCCACCGACCAGCACCCCTTCTTCATCGGCACCCAGGCACACCCCGAGTTCCGCTCGCGGCCGACCCGCCCGCACCCGCTGTTCAAGGGTCTGATCGGCGCCGCCCTCGCGTACGCCGACGCCCGTGGGACCGCGGTGAAGGCGGGCAGGACCAAGTGAGGGTCGAAGACGTCGCGGAGTCCTGGGAGGTCACGGACTCCAAGGAGCGGTTCGCCGCTCGCGTGATCTCCGTACGGACCGACACGGTGCGGATGCCCGGCGACGAGACGGCCGACCGCGACTATGTCGTCCACCCCGGTTCTGTGGCGGTCCTCGCCATCGACGAGGACGACAAGGTGCTGATGATCCGCCAGTACCGCCACCCGGTGCGGCGCCTGCTCTGGGAGGTGCCCGCCGGGATCAGGGACGTGCCGGGCGAGCCGCTGGTGGACTGCGCCGCACGCGAGCTGGCCGAGGAGGCCGGCTACCGGGCGCGCACGTGGCACACGCTGCTCGACATCTACACCTCGCCCGGGATGTGTGACGAGCGCATCCGGATCTTCCTGGCCCGGGACCTGTCTCCGATCCCGGAGGAGGAGAACGACTACGTCCACCGGCACGAGGAGATCGGCATGCCGGTGGAGTGGATTCCCCTGCAGGAGGCCGTGGAGAAGGCGATGGCGGGAATGATCCACAATTCCCCGGCCATCGCCGGTATCCTCGCCGCGTACGCCGCTTCCGCCGACGGCTTCAAGGGGCTCCGTCCCGCCGACGCGCCGGAGGCCTGAGTCCGTAGGGGGACGTCCTGAGCGAGACGGAGGCCGTGCTGTCCAGCTACCTCGCCCATCTGGCGGTGGAGCGGGGCCTGGCCGCCAACACGCTCGCCTCCTATCGGCGTGACCTGCGACGTTATGTGGACCATCTCCGGTCGCGTGGACTCGACACGTTCGCCGATGTGGCCGAGTCCGACGTCGTCGCCTTCCTGGCCGCGTTGCGGGAGGGCGACGACGAGCATCCGGCGCTGGTCGCCAGCTCGGCCGCGCGGGCCGTGTCGGCCGTGCGCGGCCTGCACAGGTTCGCGCTGCGCGAGGGGGTGGCCGGCCACGACCCGGCGCACGAGGTCCGCCCCCCGCGCCAGCTCCGCAGGCTCCCCAAGGCGATCACGGTCGCCGAGGTCGAGCGGCTCATCGCCGCCTCGGGCCCCGAGGACTCCCCGCTGGCCCTGCGCAACCGGGCGCTCCTGGAGGTCCTGTACGGCACGGGCGCCCGCATCTCGGAGGCGGTGGGCCTCGCCGTGGACGACGTGTCGCTCAGCGGGAGGTCCGGCGGCTCCTCGGGAGGCGAGGAGGACCAGGTTCGCCTGCGCGGCAAGGGGGGACGGTCCAGGATCGTCCCCATCGGGCAGTTCGCCCGCCAGGCGCTCGACGCGTACATGGTCAGGGCGCGGCCCCAGATCGCCGCGCACGGCCGCGGGACCCCGGGGCTGTTCCTCAACGCCAGGGGCGGCAGGCTGACCCGTCAGGGTGCCTGGGAGGTCCTGCAACAAGCCGCGGAAAGAGCCGGTCTTTCCGGAGTTTCACCACATATGTTGCGGCATTCGTTCGCAACACATCTCCTTGACGGCGGAGCTGACGTTAGGGTTGTCCAGGAGTTGCTCGGCCATGCCTCGGTGACCACCACCCAGGTGTACACGTTGGTCACGGTCGACAAGCTCCGTGAGGTTTACGCGGCCACGCATCCCCGTGCACTGCGTTGAAAAGGCGGCCGAATATCGCCCGGAAGGGCGCGGCGCCTTGCCGCATACGTGCCAAGCCTTTAAATTCGGTCGAGTTCGTGACCGTCAGGGAGGTTCAACAAGGTGACTGCGACCACCGATGCGACGTGGACCGCGGGGACCCCCGGCGGTGAGATCGGGCCCACCGGCCGACCCCGTCCGGTCTTCCCGGACCCCGCCCGGCCCGAGAACCACGGTCCCGCGCGCATCGTCGCGATGGTCAACCAGAAGGGCGGCGTCGGCAAGACGACGACCACGATCAACCTGGGGGCGGCGCTCGCCGAGGTGGGCCAGCGGGTCCTCCTCGTGGACTTCGATCCGCAGGGCGCGCTGTCGGTGGGGCTCGGCATCGATCCCCGGCCGCTGGAGCTGACGATCTACGACCTCCTCATGGAGGAGCCCGACGTCACCGCCGAGGACGTGCTGCTCAACACCACGGTCGAGGGCATGGACCTGCTGCCGAGCAACATCTTCCTGTCCGGCGCGGAGATCAGGCTCGTCAACGAGGTCGCCAGGGAGTACGCCCTGCAGCGCTCGCTCGAACCCCTGCTGCCGCACTATGACATCTGCCTCATCGACTGCCAGCCGTCCCTCGGCCTGCTCACCGTCAACGCGCTGACCTGCGCGCACAGCGTGATGATCCCGCTGGAGTGCGAGTTCTTCGCCCTCCGCGGCGTCGCCCTGCTGATGGAGTCGATCGGCAAGGTCCAGGAGCGTCTCAACAAGAACCTCGAGATCGACGGCCTGCTCGCGACGATGTACGACCCGCGCACGCTGCACGCCAGGGAAGTCCTCCAGACGATCATGCAGGGCTTCGGCGACAAGGTCTTCCACACGGTCATCAACCGGACCGTCCGCTTCCCCGACGCGACCCTCGCGGGCGAGCCGATCACCCAGTTCGACCCCGGCTCCATGGGAGCCACCGCGTACCGCGAGCTGGCCCGCGAGCTGCTCGCCAGGTGGCCCGCCCGCGTCTGACGGCCCGGCGCTGCCCACCGGCCCGTTGTCCTGCTGATCCGTTCACGGGGAGCGACGGTGTACGGGACAATGGGCGGCGTGACCGAGCAGCCCGCCACCGCGTTCCAGGTGCACCTGGACGTCTTCGAGGGCCCCTTCGATCTGCTGCTCGGGCTGATCGCCAAGCACAAACTGGACATCACCGAGGTGTCCCTGCACAAGGTCACCGACGAGTTCATCGCCTACATCCGCTCCCGGGGCCCGGAGTGGGATCTGGACCAGACGAGCCACTTCCTGCTCGTCGCGGCGACGCTCCTGGACCTCAAGGCGGCCCGGCTGCTGCCCACCGGCGAGGTCGAGGACGAGGAGGACCTCGCCCTGCTGGAGGCGCGTGACCTGCTGTTCGCCCGGCTCCTGCAGTACCGCGCCTACAAGGAGGTCGCCAAGATCTTCTCCGGCCGCATGGCCGAGGAGGCGCTGCGCTTCCCCCGCGTGGTCCCGATGGAGCAGCGGTTCGCCAACCTGCTGCCGGAGCTGATCATCGGCATCGGGCCGGACCGGCTCGCCAAGATCGCCGTCAAGGTCTTCACACCGAAGGCTCCGCCGTCCGTCTCCGTGCATCACATGTACCAACCGCTCGCCAGCGTCCGCGAACAGGCCGCTATCCTTGTCGAGCGGCTCAGGCTGGCCCGCACGGCCACCTTCCGGTCGCTGACCGCCGACTGCGCGGGCACGTTCGAGGTCGTCGCGCGTTTCCTGGCCGTCCTGGAGCTGTTCAGGGAGGCCGCTGTCTCCTTCGAGCAGCTGGAGCCTCTGGGCGATCTGTACGTGACCTGGACCGGCGCCGCCGACGGGGACGTGACCGTCGGCGACGACTACGACGAGGGCAAGAAGGCCGCCGATGAGTCCGAGTGAGTCCGAGCACGTCGACGACACGACGATCACGGCCCGGCCCGATCTCAGGTCCGCGATCGAGGCCATCCTCCTCGTGGTGGACGAGCCGGTCGCCGAGGTGACGCTCGCACAGGTCCTGGAACGCCCGACCGGAGAGGTGGCCGCGGTCCTGCGTGACCTCTCGGCGGAATACACCGCCGCCGGGAGGGGTTTTGACCTCCGGGAGGTCGGCGGAGGCTGGCGCTTCTACACCCGGGCGGACTACGCCCAGGTGGTCGAGCGCTTCGTCCGGGACGGCCAGCAGGCGCGGCTCACGCAGGCCGCGCTGGAGACCCTCGCCGTGGTCGCCTACCGCCAGCCGGTCAGCCGGGCCAGGGTGGCGGCGGTCCGCGGCGTCAACAGCGACGGCGTCATGCGGACGCTGGTGGCGCGTGGCCTCGTGGAAGAGGCCGGCACCGATCCGGAGAGCCAGGCCGTGCTCTACCGGACGACGAGTTACTTCCTGGAGAGGCTGGGCCTGCGAGATCTCGGCGAACTGCCGGAGCTCGCCCCCTTCCTCCCCGACGACGTGGAAACCCTAGAGGAGCAGAAGTAGTGGACAGCAGGCGTACCCCGTCCGGTGATGGACGCGGTCGGAGCCGGAGCACCGGCGGGCGCGACACGCGAGGCGGGTCACAGGGCGGATCCCAGAGCGGATCGCGCGGTGGATCCCAGGGCGGATTCCGGGCCGGCCGAGGTGGCGGGTTCCGTTCCCAGGAACCCCGTTCTGACAGATATGGCGACCGCGAGCGCCGGTACGACGACCGAGGAGGCTCCTCCCGGTCGAGTGACCGTGCGTCCGACAGAGGAGCCGACCGCGGGGCCGGCAGAGGAGCGGATCGCAGGGGCGACCGCGGATTCGACCGCGGGCCCGACCGTGGGTTCGACCGCGGGGCGGACCGCGGAGGCTCCCGCGAGTTCAGCCGCGACCGGGGCCCCGCCGGATCCGACCGGGGCGAGCGCGGATCCTTCCGGGCGGGGCGGAACGGTTCCGCCGGTGGATACGGCAGGCCGGCCGGCGACCGGAGCCGGGACGGCGACCGCTTCCGTGACTCCCGCGATCGTGACTCTCGCGGTGGTGACTCTCGCGGTGACTTCCGGGGCAGGGATGCGCGCGACCGCGACTCTCGTGACTTCCGGGACTCGCGCGACTCTCGTGGCTCGCGTGACCGCGACTTCCGCGACCGGGACTCGCGGGGCGGCGACTTCCGGGGCAGGGACTCCCGGGG
This sequence comes from Microtetraspora glauca, assembly GCA_001570385.1. Classification (GTDB taxonomy): domain Bacteria; phylum Actinomycetota; class Actinomycetes; order Streptosporangiales; family Streptosporangiaceae; genus Microtetraspora; species Microtetraspora glauca. The sequence continues at coordinate 116,900 of BBYL01000006.1, forward strand.
CGGCGACTTCCGCGACCGTGGTCCCCGTGACTCCCGTGACTCCCGTGACTCCCGTGGTTCGGGTGACCGTGACTTCCGCGAGCACGGTTCGGGCGACCGCGACGGCCGTACGTCCGGCGCCGGCTCCCGAGGCCGGTACGGCAGGCCCGAGGGCGGAGGCCGCAGGGACGGCGAGCGCCGTGAGCGCCGTGACGAGGTGCAGACCATCGGGCGCGTCGGCGGCGGCGACAGAGGCGGTTCCCGTGGCCGGTTCGGCAGGGACAGCTCCCGGCGCGAGCTGCGCGGCGGTCCGCGGAACGACTTCAGGAACGGCCCGGCGGGCGGCCGCGCGGGCGGCCGTGACGGGGCCCCCGGCGAGAACCCGTTCAAGAGCGCCAGGCAGCCCCGCCGGGACCCGGACTTCTACGAGCCCGGCTACACCGACGAGCGCGACACCACCGAGGTGCCGGGCGGCGTCCGGCTGCAGAAGGTCCTCGCGCAGGCGGGGGTGGCGAGCCGCCGCGCCTGCGAGGAGATGATCGGCGACGGCCGGGTCACGGTCGACGGCCAGGTGGTCCGCCGCTTCGGCGCGCGGGTCGACCCGGCCAAGCAGGTCATCCACGTGGACGGCAAGCGCATCCCGACCGCGGCCGACCTCGTCTACTACGCGTTCAACAAGCCGATCGGCGTGGTGAGCACGATGGAGGACCCCGAGGGCAGGCCCTGCCTGCAGGACTACGTCCAGGATCTCGCGCCGCGCCTGTTCCACGTCGGACGGCTGGACACCGAGACCGAGGGCCTGCTGCTGTTCACCAACGACGGCGAGCTCGCCCACCGGCTGACCCACCCCAGCTACGGCGTCCAGAAGAAGTACTGGGCGAAGGTCCCCGGACCGGTCCCGCGTGACCTCCACCGGGTGCTGCGCAAGGGCGTCGAGCTGGAGGACGGCCTGGCCAAGGTGGACGAGTTCCACGTGGTTCAGGAGCACGCCCAGCAGGCGCTGGTCGAGATCGTCCTGCACGAAGGGCGCAAGCACATCGTGCGGCGGCTGCTCGAGGAGACCGGCCACCGGGTGATCGACCTGGCCCGCATCGAGTTCGGCCCGGTGAAGCTGGGCCGGCTGAAGCCGGGCACGGTGCGCACGCTCACCCTGCAGGAGGTCGGCGAGCTGTACGCGGCGGTCGGCCTGTAGCCTGTCCGGACGACAGACGGCGGCAGCGGCGCCCCGTGGAATCAGGCGTGGTGGAACGAGAAGGGGACGACATGGTGCGGGCGGTCCGGGGAGCCATCCAGGTCGACGGCAACGATCGCGCGTCGATCCTCGCCGGGACGACGGAGCTGGTGACCGAGGTGATGGCGCGCAACAAGCTCACCACCGACGACGTCATCAGCGTGATCTTCACGGCCACACCCGACCTGACGGCGGAGTTCCCCGCCCTCGCGGCCAGGAAGCTGGGTTTCCACGACGTGCCGCTGCTGTGCGCGAGTGAGATCGACGTGCCGGGTGCCCTGCCGAGAGTGGTCCGGTTGATGGCCCACGTGGCCACCGACCGGCCCCGGCAGGAGATCCAGCACGTCTATCTCCGGGGCGCGGTCGCCCTCAGGGTGGACATCGCCCAGTAGACCGCCCGGCGAGCTAGCACGGCCTGCCGGGGCCCCGGAGGGCGCGAAAGCCCCTCGGGTGAATTGAGCACCATAAGTTGGGCCAAGTATCACAGCCGGGTGAGACGGCGCGTAACGCCTCGGGTAGGACGAGCCTGGCAAGAAGGACCTGGTACGAGCGTCCGGCGAGCGGACGCCTCACGACACGGCACGGTAGGGCAGCACCATGACTCCCATCCAGGACGGCACGATCGGCAGCGTCGTCGTTGTCGGCACCGGTTTGATCGGCACCTCCGTCGCGCTGGCCCTCCGCCAGCGCGGCGTGCGGGTCTACCTCGCCGACCGCGACGCGGGCGCCGTACGGCTGGCGCGGGAGCTCGGCGCGGGGGAGGAGTGGGCGCCTGGCGCGACCGCGGACCTCGCCGTCATCGCGGTGCCGCCGCAGTTCGTCGCCCGCCAGCTGCTCGACCTCCAGAAGAACGGCGCCGCCCGTTGCTACACCGACGTGGCGAGCGTCAAGGCGCTCCCCGTGGCTCAGGCGGAGGAGCTCGGGTGTGACCTGACCTCCTTCGTGCCGGGCCATCCCCTGGCGGGACGCGAGCGGTCGGGTCCGGCAGCCGCGCGGGCCGACCTTTTCCTTGGCCGCCCCTGGGCCCTGTGCCCCATCGCGGAGACGTCGGCGGAGGCCGTACAGACCGTGCGTGAGCTGGTCGCCCTCTGCGGCGGGAACGCCGTCACGGTGGAGGCCGCGGAGCACGACCGCGCGGTGGCCGTCATCTCCCACGCGCCGCACGTGACCGCGGCGGCCGTGGCCGCGCGGCTGGCCGAGGCGTCGGAGACGGCGCTCGGGTTGTCCGGCCAGGGCGTACGCGACGTCACGCGCATCGCCGCGGGCGACCCGTCGCTGTGGACCGGCATCCTGTCCGGCAACGCCGTACCCGTCGCGGAGGTGCTCGAGGTCGTGGCGGCCGACCTGGCCGCGGCCGCGCGGTCGTTGCGCGCCTTCGCGGGCGAGGGCACGGCCGTCGCCGAGGTGACCGACCTGCTCGCCCGCGGCGTCGTGGGCACCGGCCGGATCCCCGGCAAGCACGGCGGCCCGGCCCGCACCTATACGGTCGTCCAGGTCGTGATCGGCGACCGGCCGGGCGAGCTGGCCCGGCTGGTGCAGGCCGCGGGGGAGACCGGGGTCAACATCGAGGACATCCGCCTCGAGCACGCGCCGGGGCTGCCTCTCGGCGCCGCCGAGCTGTACGTCCAGCCGGAGGCGGCGGAAGGGCTCGCAGAGGCGCTGCGCGAGCGCGGCTGGCAGGTGCCCTGAGGGCGGACGCCCGGAGCCTCCTCGTCGGGTGAGGGGCCCGATGCCGTCAGCGGTGGCAGGGCCGTGCCCTGATCGCCGGCGGCGCTGTCCGATGCGCGGGGGATCGGCGAGTGCCGGTACTCTCGGGGGCGGACAACGTCGGAGTGCATCTTGACGCGCTCTTGAGGCAGAGGAGCGATCGTGTCGGGTCTGGTCGTCGCGATGGACGGGCCTTCGGGGTCGGGCAAGTCGAGCGCGTCGCGCGGGGTCGCGCGGGCTCTGGGGGTGCGTTACCTCGACACCGGAGCGATGTACCGCGCGGTCACCTGGTGGATGCTCCAGCGGGGCGTCGACCTGGCCGATCCGGGGGCGATCGCGAGCCGGTCGGGCGAGCCCGAGCTGGTCATGAGCACCGACCCTGACGCCCCGGGCGTCACCGTGGACGGCGTGGACGCCAATGGGCCGATCCGCACCGAGGAGGTGACGCGGGCCGTCTCGGCGGTGAGCGCCGTCCCCGAGGTGCGCGCCCGCCTGGTGAACCTCCAGCGGGAGATCATCGCCGGCTCGCTGGCCTCCGGCGGCATCGTGGTGGAGGGGCGGGACATCGGCACCGTGGTCGCCCCGGACGCACAGGTCAAGGTCTTCCTGACCGCGAGCGCCGACGCCCGCGCGCGGCGGCGTACGGCCGAGCTGTCCGGCACGACCGTCGCGGCGCAGAAGGCCGAGATGGCGCGGCGGGACACGCTCGACTCGACCCGCCAGGCGGACCCGCTGGCGATGGCGGCGGACGCGATCGAGCTGGACACGACGCCGCTGGACCTCGACGAGGTGATCGCCGAGGTGCTGCGGCTGGTCAAGGAACGAGCCTGAGTTCGGGAAGGGCCGGGGCACCCGGTCTCGAAGGGCCGACGGGCAAGAAGCGAACCTGATCCTCTCCGGATCGGGAGAGGAAGCGATGAGCAGGGACGTGACGGGGGAGTACGGGGACGAGGCCGGCTGGATCGAGGCCGAGCTCGCCGATCTCGCCGGGGACGAGGCCGAGGAGACGCCCGACACCGGGCCGCTGCCGGTCGTGGCCGTTGTGGGCCGCCCCAACGTGGGCAAGTCCACGCTGGTCAACCGCATCATCGGCCGCCGCGAGGCGGTCGTCGAGGACGTGCCGGGCGTGACGCGGGACCGGGTCACCTACGAGGCGACCTGGCGGGGCCGCAGGTTCACCCTGGTGGACACCGGCGGCTGGGACCCGGACGCCACGGGCATGGCGCTGCGGATCGCCGAGCAGGCGCAGATCGCGGCCGAGCTGGCCGACGTGATCCTGTTCGTCGTGGACGCGAGCGTCGGCGTGACCGATTCGGACGAGGCCGTCGGCGCGGTGCTGCGCCGTTCCGGCAAGCCCGTGGTGCTGGCCGCCAACAAGGTGGACAACCAGCTCATGGAGCTGGAGGCGACCGGGCTGTGGTCGCTCGGGCTGGGCGAGCCGTACCCCGTGTCGGCGCTGCACGGCCGCGCCAGCGGCGACCTGCTCGACATCGTGCTGGACGCGCTGCCCGAGACGCCGCCGCAGACGTTCGGCGTGCGCAGCGGCCCGCGCCGTGTGGCGCTGCTGGGCAAGCCCAACGTCGGCAAGTCCTCCCTGCTGAACAAGGTGGCGGGCGAGGAGCGGGTCCTGGTCGACCCGATGGCGGGCACCACCCGCGACCCGGTCGACGAGCTGGTCGAGCTGGGCGGCCGGACGTACCGCTTCGTCGACACCGCGGGCATCCGCCGCCGTGACCGTGAGCTGAAGGGCGCCGACTTCTACGCGGCGATGCGCACGCGGGCCGCGCTTGAGCGGTCGGAGGTCGCGATCGTGCTGATCGACGCCTCCGACGTGCTGACGGAGCAGGACCTGCGCATCATCAGCCTGGTGATCGAGTCCGGCCGGTGCATGGTGGTCGCGTTCAACAAGTGGGACCTGGTCGACGAGGACCGGCGCTACTACCTGGAGAAGGAGATCGACCGGCAGCTCGTCCGCACGCCGTGGGCGCTGCGGGTCAACATCTCCGCCAAGACGGGCAGGCACGTCGAGAAGCTCACCCCGGCGATCGAGCGCGCGCTCGACTCCTGGGGGACACGGGTGCCGACCGCCCGGCTCAACCAGTTCCTCACCGAACTGGTCCAGGCGACGCCGCCCCCGGTGCGCGGCGGCAAGCAGCCGAAGATCCTGTTCGCGACCCAGGCGTCCACCGAGCCCCCGAAGTTCGTGCTGTTCACCTCGGGCTTCCTGGAGGAGACCTACCGCCGGTTCATCGAGCGCCGGATTCGCGAGGAGTTCGGTTTCGCCGGGTCTCCGATCGAGGTCACGATGAAGATCAGGGAGAAGCGCAAGGGCAAGTGACCCGCCGGCGGTTCCGATGGTAGGGCTGACCCCACCATCGGAACGCTGGTGGGCTGGCTCGATCGCGCGAGCGGGAAAACCTAGTTTGATTGGCATGCGACGACTACTGCGCCGCCTGACGGCTGACACGACCTATCTGCTGCTGGGTCTTCCCCTCGCGCTCATCGCCTTCTGCCTGCTGTCCGTCGGCCTGTCGGCCGGAGTCGGACTGGTGGTCGTCTGGATCGGCGTCCCTTTGCTCGCCCTGACCCTGCTCGGGGCGCGGGGCCTCGGTGACATCGAGCGGGTGCGGGTCCGCGGCGTTCTCGACAAGCCCCTGTCCCGGCCCCGCTATCCGGAGGCGCCGGCGGGGGCCGGATGGGTGCGCCGCGTGGTGACCCCGCTCCTCAGCGGCCAGTCCTGGCTCGACGTGCTGCACGGATTCGTGGTCTTCCCCGTCGCGACGTTGACGTTCTGCGTGGCCGTGACGTGGTGGGCGGCGACGGCCTTCGGCCTGCTGTATCCCCTCTACGGATGGATCACCTCCAACATCCCGGGTAACCAGCAGCTGCCCGAGCTGATCGGCCTCGGCAGCGGATACGTCGTCGACACCGCTTTCTACTTCTTCCTCGGCCTGGTCTTCGCGGTCACGCTCGTGCCGGTCATCCGGGGGTGTGCCGTCATGCAGGCCTCGCTGGGCAGGGCCCTGCTGACCGGGGTGGCGGAGCTGCACGAGCGCATCGAGGGGCTCACCGAGGGGCGCAACGCCGCCGTCCACGCGGAGGCAGACGCGCTGCGCCGGCTGGAGCGCGACATCCACGACGGGCCGCAGCAGCGTCTCGTGCACCTCGCGATGGAGCTGTCCAGGGCGCAGCGGGAGCTACAGCGGGACGCGTCCGCGGCGCACGACACGATCGGCCAGGCGATCACCGCGACCCGGGAGACCCTCGACGAGCTGCGCGCGCTGTCGCGGGGCATCGCCCCGCCGATCCTCGCCGACCGGGGGCTCGCCCCCGCGCTGGCCGCCCTCGCGGGCCGCTGCACCGTGCCGGTGGAGCTCGACGTCCAGGTCGCCGAGCGGTTCCCCGCGCTGGTGGAGAACACCGTCTACTTCCTGACCGCCGAGGCGCTCACGAACGTGGCCAAGCACAGCCGGGCCACGTCGTGCTCGGTGACCCTGACCAGGATCGGGGACTCCCTTCTGCTCACCATCGGCGACGACGGGGTCGGCGGCGCGCACGTCGCGAAGGGACACGGCCTGGCCGGCCTCGCCGACCGGGTTCGCGTGGTCGAGGGTGAGCTGACCGTAAATTCGCCGGCCGGTGGGCCGACGCTGATCGTCGCGGAGGTGCCGTGCGGGTAGTCGTGGCCGATGACGCCGTCCTGATCCGGGAGGGCCTGGTCCGTCTTCTTGAGGAGTTCGGCTGCGAGGTGGTGGCGGCGGTCGGCACGGGCGATGAGCTCGTGCGGGCCGTCGTCGCCCTCCGCCCGGACGTCTCCGTGGTGGACGTGCGGATGCCGCCGACCTTCACCGACGAGGGGTTGCGGGCCGCCGTCGAGACCCGGGAGAAGGTTCCGGGCGCGCCCGTGCTGATCCTGTCCCAGTACGTCGAGGTCTCCTACGCCGACGACCTGCTGGCCGACGCCCGCGGCGCGGTCGGCTACCTGCTCAAGGACCGGGTGGTCGACGTCGAGGAGTTCATGGACGGGCTGCGCCGGGTCGCGGGGGGCGGCACGGTCTTCGACCCCCAGGTGGTCGCCCAGCTGATGGTGCGCCGCCGCAGGGACGACCCGCTGACCTCGCTCACCCCGCGCGAGCGCGAGGTGCTCGGCCTGATGGCGGAGGGCAGGTCCAACCCCGCCATCAGCCGCCAGCTGGTCGTCACGGAGGGCGCGGTCGAGAAGCACATCACCGGCATCTTCCAGAAGCTCGGCCTGCACGCGCAGGACGCCGACCAGCACCGCCGCGTCCTGGCGGTGCTGGCCTACCTGCGCTCCTGACCGCGCGTCGGGCGCGTCACGCGCGGCCGGCGTCACGCGGGATGGTTCTCCGCGGGTCCGCCCACGTCGAACGGCGTGGTGATGTTCTCGTAGGCGAGATGGAACTCCATCCCCTGGACGGCGTGGGCCAGATCGTGGCAGTGGGACATCCACAGACCGGGGTTGTCGGCCACCAGCACGACCTCCCAGACCTCGCCGGGCTCCACGTCGAAGGTGTCCATCCGCAGGCCGTTCGCGGGCACCCCGTTCCTGGACAGCACCTGGACGTGGTGGCCGTGCGGATGCATGGGATGGGTGTCCCCGCTCCGGTTGACCACGGTGATCCTGATCGTCTCGCCTTCGCGTACGACGGGAGTCGGGATGTGCGGCCAGGCCTTGCCGTTCACGGTGTATCCCAGCTTCGGCACCCCGTCGACCATCGCGAGGGTCCGGTCCAGCACCCAGGTGATCCGCCGGTCGGCCCGTCCGGGCACCGGCGCGGGTGAGCCGTACGTGGTGATGTCGAGCAGCGGGCCGGAGGCGGGCGGGGGCTGGGCCGTGGCAGGGGCGCCTCCGCTGTCGACCAGCAGGCCGGGACGCCCGTCCGCGGACAGCAGGACCGGGCCGTCCGGCATGGTGAACGCCAGGTCGTAGCGCCCGCCCGCGGCCAGGCGGATCCGCCGCCCGGTCAGTTCCGTCGCCCCCGGCACGTCGCCGCCGTCCACCGCCGCGACCGTGAACGGGACGCCGGCCAGCCCGACGGTCCGCGGCAGGGTGTCGGTGTTGACCACGCGGAGCCGTACGGGCGTGCCCGGCCGGTGAGAGGAGGTCGCGAGCAGGTCGGTGGGGGCGGCGCCGTCGAGGGACGTCGTGACCCGCCCGCCGAAGGTGTGCAGCGCGACCGTGTGATCCCCGGCTGGGGGAGTGGCGGACGCTCCGGCCGAATCGACGACGAGCAGCCCGAACAGGCCGCGCGCCACGGCGACGCTGGAGTTCTGGTGGCTGTGGTACCAGTAGGTGCCGGCGTCGTCCGCGCGGAACCGGTAGGTGTGGGATCCGCCCGGCCGGACCGCGTCCTGGGTCACTCCGGGGACGCCGTCCTCACCGGAGGGCACGTCGTAGCCGTGCCAGTGGATCGTGACCCCCTGGTCCGCCAGCTCGTTGCGCAGGGTCACCTCGACCAGGTCGCCCTGCCGTACGCGCAGGACCGGGCCGGGGACCTGGCCGTTGAACGACCACGCGTCCAGCGACTGCCCGGAGGGCAGCCGGACGGTCGCGGCCTTCGCCGTCAGGGTGAACCGGCGCGCGTCCTCGGCCCTGGGGCCGATCAGCCGGTCGACGGGCGTCCCGGCGGCCGAGGTTCCGTGCCCGTCGTGCAGGTGGCCGCCGGACCAGCCCGCGGTGACCGCCCAGACGAAGGCGACCAGGAGCACCGTCACGCCCGCGACCTGCCAGCGGTTCACCGCGCGCCCGCGCCACAGGATCCGCCAGGTGATCGCGGAAGCTCCGGTGAAGAGCGTCAGGACGGCGACGGCGTCGGACACGGTCACCGGATAGGACACGATGACGCCGCAGGCGATGCCCGCCACCGCCCCGTACGCCGCCACGAGCGGCGGGAACGCGGCGAGCGCGGAGGGGGCGCCGCGCAGCAGCCTGGGCAGGCTCACCACGCCGGTGGCCAGCCCGGGAAGCACGACGAGGGGCAGGGCCAGGGTGACCTTCTCGGCGACGAACCACCAGCCGACCTGGGCGAGCAGGATCGTCACGAGGACCCTGAGGCCGGTCATGACGATCGCCGCGGCGCACAGCGCCGCGGCGGCCAGGGAGGTACGGCGGGCCGTACCGGCGTCGCCGGGCTGCCGGGCGGCGGCGAGGGCGAACCCTCCCGCGGCGCCCCACAGCCCGGCGACCAGGACGAACAGGATCTGATCGAGGGCGATCAGCGGGGCGGTGCTCACCCGCCGGTGGTCACCCGCGCGGTGGCGGGAGTGGTGGCGACGCCCTTCGTCAGCGCGTGGGCCCTGCGGAGCAGGACGAAGGCCGCCCACAGGATGGCCACGCCGTCGAGGGCGTGGAAGCCGAGGACGACGAGGCCGGCCGTGGTGGTCTCGTTCTCCGAGGCGCCGGCCATCTCGGCGAGCGAGAAGATGACGAAGAGCTGGACCGCCACCAGCAGGAACGGCGTGATCGACAGCCAGATCAGCCGGCCTCCCACCCGGGCGATGGCCGCGACGATGGTGGTCAGCAGCGACAGGATCGGGATGACCAGCTCGCCGTTCAGGGCGTGGTATCCGATCATCGCGCCCTCGGCCCCGGGAGCCGGGACAGGGCGCTCGAACGCGCCGAACGTGGAGAGGTAGAACTGGGCGAGCACGGAGATCAGCAGGACCACCGTGAACCCGTAGAAGACCTTGCGCATGGGGGCTCCCTCAGACGTGTGGAATGGCCCCGGGGGTTGGTGACGGGGCGGTTCGCGCACAGCCTGCACTCTCGGGTGTCCCGGCCGCATGGGACGCGGGTCCCCTTTGTTCGGGAAGTTGCCCCGTCGGACAACGGTCAGGTCGTCACCGCCGGGCGGTCACGGCAGGGTGGTCACGGCAGGGCGGTGGCTCCCCGGCGGGGCAGGAGGAGGGCGGTCAGCGCGCCCACGGCGCAGAGCACGGCGGTGATCAGGAAGATCTCGGAGTACTCCGTGTGGAGGGCGGCGTGCACCTTGGCGGTGTACTCCGCGAGCCGCCGGGCGTATTCGGCCGCCTCCACCCCGATCGGGAGCGGTGTGTCCAGGTCGGCGGTGAGCGACTGGAACCGGTGAAACCCCCACGCCGAGAGCGCGGCCACGCCGAGCAGCATGCCCATCATCCTGGCCACGACGATCGCCGCCGACGCCACGCCGTGCTGTACGGCGGGCATCACCCGCAGCACCGCCGAGGACACCGGCGCGATGACCAGGCCGAGCCCCAGCCCGGCGACGACGAGGTCGACGTCCATCCGCGGTCCCGCGGACGCGAGGTCGAGGGGCCATTGGGAGATCCGGGCGTAACCGACGGCGGCGACGGCGAGCCCGGCCACCGCGACCGCCCGCTCGCCGAACCTCCTGGCGAGCAGGCCGCCGAGGAGCGCGGCGACGGCCAGCGCGACGAGGAACCGGGTGAGGACGAGCGCGCCGCCGACGGTGTCCAGGCCCAGCAGCGTCTGTGCGGTGAACTGCACGTCCACCAGGGTGACCAGCAGCGCGGCCCCGGCGAGGAAGCTGACCGCGAGCGTCGCGAGGAGGGGGCGCCGTGTCGCGGACGGCAGGTCGAGCAGCCGGACCGGGGAGCGGACCTCCCAGACGACGAACGCCGCCGCCGCGACCAGCCCGGCCACGACGCAGGGCACGCCCCACGGGGGGAGCACCGACGTGTCCGGCGCCGGGTTGTACAGGCCCGCCACGAGCAGTCCCAGCGCCACCGCGAGGAGCACGCCGCCCACGACGTCGATCCTGGCCCCGCCGTACGGCCCGCGCCTCCCGGGGACGCCCCGATGCACGGCCGCCGCCGCGAGCGCCGCCAGGGGGATGTTGACCCAGAAGATGAGTCGCCACCCGCCGGTCGGCAGGCCCAGCCAGGCCGTCCCCGCGGGGATCACCGAGGCGAGGGCCACGCCGTACAGCGGGCCGAGGACGCTGCCGAGCTCCTGGGCCGCGCCCACCGCGCCGAGCGCCACGGGGCGGGCACGTTCGTCCCACAGGTCGCCGATGAGCGCCATCGTGATCGGGAGCAGCGCGCCCCCCGCGACGCCCTGGATCGCGCGGCCCGCGACCAGCATGGGCACGCCGTCCGCCAGCGCCGTGAGAAGCGACCCGCCGGCGAATCCGGCCAGGCAGGCGTGGATCAGGGGGCGCCGGCCGTACCGGTCGGACAGGCCGCCGAGGAGCGGCATCGCGGCGACGTAGCCGAGCAGGAAGCCGGTCACGATGGGCGTCGCCCGCTCCAGGTGGTTCAGCGGGACGCCGGCGTCCCTGGCGACGTCGATGAGCACGGTGACCACGACGTACGCGTCGAGCGCGGCGAGCAGGACGGCGGTGCCGCCGACGCCGAGCGCGACCCGGCGGGCCGCGGGCGCACCGGCGGGCGCACCAGAGGGTGGGGTCGCGGGCTCGGGAGCGGGCTCGGAGGCGCGGGAGGGTGAGGACATGCCGTCAGGACACCGGCGGCGTGATCGTCACGGGGGCGTCGTAGTCGGCGAGGTTCACGAGGACCTTGCCCCCGGTGAGCGGGAGCTCCATCTTGACCAGCCTGCTGGTGGCCTTGTCGATCCAGACGGTGCCGTTGACGCCCTGGTTCACCCCGGGGATCAGCTTGGCCAGGATCTGCTGGGACAGCGTGACCGGGACCCGATAGGCGTCGGCGCCCGCGACCTTCTCCACGGCCTCGGCGCGGGGGTCGGTGGCGCTGCTCAGCAGGGCGGGCACCCCGGTCAGCACGGCCGAGGGGTCGTAGATCGCGGCGAGCTCCTCCCGGGTCATCCGCTGGAAGCCGCCGGTCGGGCCCTTGAAGTGGACCGCGTCACCGGCCAGGACGAACTCCAGCTCCTGAAGGGACCCCATGATGTCGATCTGGAGGCTGCCCTTCGCGTCGCCCTCCTTGGTCAGGCTGCCCTCGGCGTGTTTGACCGACACAGCCGGCTTGCCCTCGGTGTCGATCGTGAACGCGACCGTCTTGACCGCCGCCATCGCCGTGGCGGCCTTCTTCATCAGGTCGGGACCGTCGGGCAGGCCGGCCTCGCTCGTCCCGCTGCAGGCCGGCACCAGAAGGACGGCCAGGACGAGCCAGACGGCGCTTGCCAGGCGTCTGGTCAGGAGTCTTGTCACACGCCGGATCGTAGCGATCGGCACCCGCCGTGAGCAGGGTCGTGACGTATCGGTTTGGAACCACAGCCCGGGGCGGGCGTCCAACGGCGTGGTCAGGCGGTCTTTCCGGCGCGCACGCGTTGGAGATGGTCCACGATCGGGCGGTAGATCGCTTCGAGCGCGGCGACCTGGTCGGCGGTGAGCCGGTCGATGAAGTGGCGGCGCACGCCCTCGACGTGGTCTCCCGCGACGCGCTGGATGGTCTCCCAGCCCCGGCCGGTGAGTACGGCGAACGTGCCGCGGCGGTCGTCCTCGCAGTGCTCCCTGGTCACCAGTCCGGCGTCCTCCATGCGCGCGATCTGGTGGGAGAGCCTGCTGCGCGACTGCACGGTCGCGTCGGCGAGGTCGCTCATCCGCATCCGGCGCCGCGGGCTCTCGGAGAGGTTCACCAGGATCTCGTAGTCGTTCAGCGACAGGCCGGCCTCGTGCAGCTCGCGGTCGAGCTGGTGGGACAGCAGCCGGTGCGCGGCCAGGTGCGTGCGCCAGGCCCGCTGCTCCTGAGGGCTGAGCCAGCGAGGGTCGTCCATGACGACCAGCATAAGATCGCGTCCGTACGGCCGGAGTATCCGCTCACGCCCTGGCGGCGTAGGTCCTGCCACCCAGGAGCCGCAGCCGGGCCGGGCTGTCGGTGATGGCGCTCGCGATGACCGTGCCCGCGGTCCATTCGAGCAGGTGCCTGCCCTGCCACTCCAGGGTGGCGTGGCCCGGATCGGGCGGCAGGCTGGACAGGTCGGCCTCGCGCAGCCGGTCGAGGGTGAGCTCGCCCCGCTTCACGAGGGCCTCCTTGCGGACCCACTGCCGGATGAGCTTGCGGTTGTCCCGCCCCACCAGGGCCGCCTCGGCGGGGGTGAGCGCGAGGGCGGCGAGACCCTGGTCGGCCGGGCCGCCCGTCGCGTGTTCCGCGTCCACGCCCACGCGGCCGTGTCCCACGGCCGCGCAGACGTATCCCGAGGTGTGGGCCAGGCTCACGGACAGGTCGGGCTCCTCGGCCAGCGACGGCCGCCCGTGCGGCTTGCCGCACTGGTCGCAGCGCTGCACCAGCGTGAGCACGCAGGCCCGGGTGCCGAGGAACTCGGCGGCGCAGTGCCGTACGAGGAGGTGGGCGGCGACGAAGTCGAGCCGGTCCTGCTCGCGGGTGAAACGCTCGGCCCGGGACCGCTCGACCTCGGTCAGCGTGCCCCCGGCCATGTCGAGCACCTCGTCGGTGTGGCCGGCGAAGATCAGGGGAGCTCGCACGGTGACACCTTATTCGAGCATTGTGACCATCGCGTAAATTGCGGGTGGCTCAACCGAGCAGCTCCGCCATCCACTCCTCGATCGCGTCGGGGTGCCTGGGCAGTCCCTCGGACATGAGGCGCGCGCCGTCGGCGGTGATGACGAGGTCGTCCTCGATGCGCACCCCGATGCCGCGCAGCTCCGGCGGCAGGGTGAGGTCGTCGGGCTGGAGGTAGAGGCCGGGCTCCACGGTCAGCACCTGGCCCTCTTCGAGCACGCCGTCGAGATAGGCGTCCGCGCGCGCCGCGGCGCAGTCGTGCACGTCGAGGCCGAGCATGTGCCCGCTGCTGCAGAGCGTGTAGCGGCGGTGGAGCCCGCTGTCCACGTCGGGGTCGGCCAGGACGCCCCAGTCGTGCAGACCCTCGGCGATCACGGTCATCGCCGCCCGGTGGAAGTCGCGGAACCGCGCGCCCGGCCGGAGCGTGGCGATCGCCGCGTCCTGCGCCGCCAGGACGAGCTCGTACACCTGCCGCTGCAGCGGGCTGAACCGGCCGGACAGCGGCAGCGTGCGGGTGATGTCGGCGGTGTAGAGGTTGTCGCTCTCGACGCCCGCGTCCATGAGCAGCAGCTCATCGGGGTTCAGCCGCCCGTCGTTGCGGATCCAGTGGAGCACGCAGGCGTGCGCGCCCGAGGCCACGATCGACTGGTAGCCGACCGCGTTGCCCTCCAGCCGGGAGCGCAGCCCGAAGACCCCTTCGGCGTACCGCTCGCCGCGCGGGTGGGCGATCGCGGCGGGCAGCGCGCGGACCACGTCCTCGAAGCCGCGGGCGGTGGCGTCCACCGCGTGCTGCAGTTCCGCGATCTCCCACTCGTCCTTGACGAGCCGCATCTGCGACAGGAACTGGGCGAACTCGCCGTCACCGTCCTGCGGGGACACCAGGGCGTCGACCGAGGCGTCCACCCCGCGCAGCACCCGGGCGGGCCCGCCGAGCGCGTCGGCCAGCCGGTCGATGTGGACGCACTCGACCTGGTAGAGCTGCTCCGCCTCGGCCAGGTCGGGGCGGCGGCCCACCCAGAACTCGCCGTACCGACGGTCGCGGTAGAACTCCTGCCCCTCCGAGCGCGGCGAGCGCGGGCGCAGGAAGAGCCGGGCCGCTCCGGAGGGGTCGACGACCAGGACGTCGCCCGGCTGCTGGGCGCCCGTGAGGTACGCGAACGCGCTGTGCGTCCGGAACCTGTAGTCGTCGTCGTTGCTGCGGACCTTGAGCGTGCCGGAGGGGATGACCAGCCGCTCCCCGGGGAAGCGCGCGGCGAGCGCGGCGCGCCGCTTGGCGGTGTACGCGGCGAGCGGCAGCGGCTCCACGTCCGACCGGCTAGTGTCGGCCCAGCCGGTCGTCATGAACTGCGCGAGGGCCTCGGTGATCGGAAGGTCGTGGCTTCCGGTGTTGAGCGTGTCCGTCATCGTGTGTCTCCGGCGGCGGTAATAGTGGTATTTCACACATTACTGCTTCGGTGCCCGAGTATCACCAGCGTACGCCCTGGACGGTAGTGACAGGTCAGCCCACGGGGACGGGATACTCCTCGGCCAGACCGGAGACCGCCGCCTCCTTGTAGATCACCGCGCCGCCGACCGCCTCCTTGTCCGGCTTGACGATGTACGTGGCGCGGGTGGCGGGCCTGTCGATCAGGGAGAAGTCCATCGTGGTGCCGTAGCCGCCGTCCCAGGCGCCCCTGGCGCGGTGGGCGGTCAGGATGCCCTCCCTGGTCAGGTCCTTGGCCTCGCACGCCTTCTTCAGCGCCTCGCCGACGATGGCCGCCGCCGGGTAGCCCGCGGAGACTC
Source organism: Microtetraspora glauca (assembly GCA_001570385.1). Taxonomy (GTDB): domain Bacteria; phylum Actinomycetota; class Actinomycetes; order Streptosporangiales; family Streptosporangiaceae; genus Microtetraspora; species Microtetraspora glauca. Next base: position 132,060 of record BBYL01000006.1, read on the forward strand.
CGCTGTCCAGGGCCTCCCCGGGATACTTCGCCTGGTACTCGGAGACGAGCTTGCGCATGGCGGGCAGCGGCGCGCTGATCGGCGCCCCGCCGGTCGCGACGTAGAAGTCCTTCAGCAGCGCGGGAGCCGCGGGGGTCGCCAGCAGTTGCGGGGAGTAGGCCGAGTTGCTGCCCAGGAACGGCACGTCCATCCCCTTGGCGAGCGCCACCCCGACCAGGGAGGCCGCCTGCCGCGGGCCGACGGAGACCAGCACCGCCTTGACGCCCGCGGCCTTGAACGCGGCGACCTGGGCGCTCATGTCCTGGTCGGTCGGCTTGATCTTCTGCTCGACCACGGTCAGGCCGAGCTTCTTCGCGGCGTACACCGAGCCGTTGAGGGCGCTCTCGCCGTAGTCGCCCTCGAAGTACAGATGGCCGATCTTGTCGCCCGCCGCGAGGCCCTTCTCCTTGACCAGGAAGTCCACGCCGTTGATCATGTCGATGTCGTACGTGGTGCCGGTGACCTGGACGGCCCTGGCGCCCAGCAGGTTGGTGGACCACGCCATGGGAATGGTCAGCAGCTTGTCGGTCTCGATACGCGACTTGAGCGCCATCACCATCGGGGAGCCGATGAAGTGCGCGATCGCCGCCGACTTCGGCGCGATCTCGGTGTAGGCCGTGACCGCCTTCTGCGGGTCGTAGCCGTGGTCGCGCACGACCAGCTCGACCTTCCGGCCGCAGACCCCGCCCGCCGCGTTGAGCTGCTCGAAGTAGAGCTGCTGCGCCTGGGTGAGGGTCTTGCCGAACGACGCGTACGGGCCGGTCATGTCGGTCATGACGCCGACGGTGATCGTGTCGGCGGTGACGCCGGGGCCGGTCGTGACGCCGTCGCCGCCGGCGGCCGAGGGTGCCGCGCCGCCGGTCGCCTTCTCGCTCGCGCAGGAGGTGACGGCCAGGGCGAGGATCGCCGCGGCCGCGACCGTGGACCTGAGGTTGCGCATGGGTCAGCTCCTTGTCGTTTCGGGTCAGGTTGGTTCGGGTCAGGTCGTTTCGGGCGACGTCGACTCAGGTGACGTCGTTTCGGGGGATGAGGGGGAGAATCGCCGCCGGGCGGACCCCGGAGAGAACCACCGGCGGCCGGCGGCACGCGTACGGGAGGCCAGGCCCGCGAGGCCGCCGGGCAGGAAGAGGACGACGGCCACCACGGCCACGCCGTACAGGAGGCGGGCGGCCTCGGCGGGGGACAGCCCGCCCGTGCCGGGGTCGGACACCAGCGGCAGAGCGTCGCTGTACCGCGTCAGCAACTGGGGCAGGAGGGAGACGAACACCGCGCCGGCCACCGCTCCCGCGACCGAACCCAGGCCGCCGATCACGATCATCGCGAGATAGTCGAGGGACAGCAGCATGCCGAAGTACTCCGGCACGGTGCGCTGGAAGGCCAGCGCGAGCAGCACCCCGGCCAGGCCGGCGTACATCGATGACAGCAGGAACACGCCCGCGCGGTAGCGCGCCACCGGCACACCCATGACCCCGGCCGCGATCTCGTGGTCGCGGATGGTGTTCATGGCACGGCCCGGCCGTCCCCGCAGCACGCCCCTGGCGAACAGGGCCGCGCCCGCCAGTACGGCGAGGCCGAGGAACCACAGCCGCTCCAGCGCGCCGAACGGCACCCGCAGCACCACCAGTCCCGGCGAGTCGGCGAAGGCGAAGCCGAACAGCTCCAGCGGTGGCACGGCCCGGCCGTTGTAGCCGCCGGTGACCGGTGTCGCGTTGAACAGCACGTGCTGGCCGAAGAAGATCAGCGCGAGAGTGGCGATGCCGAGGTACTGGCCCTTGAGCCTGCCGCCGATGGGGCTGAGCAGGCCGCCCGCGACCCCGGCCGCGAGGACCGCGAGCACGGCCGCCGCCGGCGTCGGCAGTCCGAGGCCGCCCAGCTCGCCCTCGGGTTCCGAGCCGAAGTAGACGTACGCGTACGCGCCGACCGCGAGGAAGAAGGCGTGCCCGAGCGACAGCTGCCCGGTCGCGCCCGTCAGCAGGTTGAGGCCGATCGCGCCGACCGCCGCCGACATCGCGAACAGCCCGGCCTGCAGCCAGAAACCGTCCAGATAGAACGGCACGGCGAACGCGGCGGCGACGGCCGCGAGGCCCGTCAGGATTCTGAGGATCACGGTCCTAGACACGGGCGGGCTCCCTCGTGCCGAACAGCCCGGCGGGCCGGACGAGCAGGACGGCCAGCATCACCACGAACGGCGCGACGTCCCCGACGCCCCGGCCGAGGAAGGCGAGCTGGTTCTGGTAGCCGTTCATCAGCGCCTCCGTCAGGCCGACGATCAGCCCGCCGGCCAGCGCGCCGGTGGTGGAGTCCAGACCACCGAGGATCGCCGCCGGGAACGCCTTCATCGCGGCCAGACCGGTGCCGCGGTCCAGGCCGGGAGTGGGGAAGACGCACAGGAACAGCGCCGCCACCGCCGCCAGCGCCCCGGCGACCGCCCACGCGCTCAGCGAGACCCGGCCGAGCCGGACCCCCATGAGCGCCGCGGTCTCCGCGTCCTCGGCGGCGGCGCGCATCCTCACGCCCCATGCGGTGTACTTGAACGCCAGCAGGAACGCGGTGATCAGGGCGGCGGCGACGGCCAGCGCCACCAGGCGGGTCTCGGCGATCGACACCTCCCCGACGCGCAGCACCCGGTCACGCCAGGGGTCGCCCAGGGCCAGCACCTCGGTGCCGATGCGCCGGGTCAGCTCCGTGGTGAGCACGATGTCCACGCCGATCGTCACGATCGCGAGCACGCTCCGTACGGCCACGTTCGCCCGGCGGATCACCAGGAACTCCACCAGCGCGCCGACCAGGGCCGCGGTGGCGATCCCGGCGAGCAGCGCGAGCCAGAAGCCGAGCACCTCGTGCAGCCGGGCGATCACGTAGCCGCCGGCCAGGAGCAGCGACGCGTGCGCGAAGTTCACCACCTCGGTCGCCTTGAAGATGACGACGAAGCCGAGCGCGATGAGCGCGTAGACCGCGCCGACCGAGATGCCGTTGACCAGGAGCTCCAGAAAGGTGATCACGCGCTCTCCCCGCCACTCGCGACACCCGGCGCCGTTCCCGTCGCCCCGTCCCTCGGCCTGTCTCGTCCGGTCTCTCGTGCTGCCTCTCGTGCTGTCCCTCGCGCCGCGTCTCCCGCGGAGTCCCGCGCGGCCGCGCCGAGATAGGCGCGGACGACCTCGGGGTCGTCCTGGACCCGCTCGGGAGGCCCGGTCGCGATGCGCCGCCCGAAGTCCAGGACGGTCACCGTGTCGGCCAGGCGCATGACCATCCCCATGTCGTGCTCGACCAGCAGGATCGAGATGCCGAGGCTCTCCCGGACCGCGACGATCAGTCCCGCCATGTCCCGGCGCTCGCCGCCGTTCATCCCCGCCACCGGCTCGTCGAGCAGCAGCAGGCGTGGCTCCACGCAGAGCGCGCGGGCCAGCTCCACCCGCTTGCGCACGCCGTACGGCAGGAGCCCGACGGGGCAGTCGAGCAGGTCGGCCAGCCCGGCGAAGGCGGCGATCTCGGCGACCCGGCCGGAATGCCTGGCGGCCTCCCCGCGGGCCGAGGGCAGCCGGAGCCCCGCCGCGACGAAACCGGCGCGGGTCAGCCGGTGCCGCCCGAGCATGAGGTTGTCGCGCACCGACAGGTGCGGGGAGAGCGCGATGTTCTGGAAGGTCCGCGCGATGCCGAGCGCGGCGACGCGGTGCGGGGGCAGGCCGGTCAGCTCGGCGTCGCCGAACCGGACGCTGCCCGAGGTCGCGCGGTAGACGCCCGACAGCACGTTGAAGCAGGTCGACTTGCCGGCGCCGTTGGGCCCGATGAGCGCGTGCACGCTGCCCGGCTCCACGGTGAATCCGACGCCGTCGAGCGCGGTCAGCCCGGCGAAGCGGACGGTGACGTCCCTGACCTCCAGGACGGGCGGCGCCGTACCGTCCGGTTGGTATGTTCCGGTCACGCCGACCACCTCGTCAGCGTTCTGCGTTCGGCGGGGACGTCCGGGGTGCCCGGGGCGTCCGGAGTTCCCGGAGCGCTCGTGCCGCCGTCCGCGTCCGGGTCGATCCCCAGGTAGCGCCGCCGTACCTCGTCGTCGCCCGCGAGGTCGCGCGCGGCGCCGGAGAGCGCCACCTCGCCGACCTCCAGGACGTACGCGTGCGAGGCCAGCGCGAGCGCGGTGGCGACGTTCTGCTCCACCAGCAGCACCGAGGTGCCCTGCGCGTTGATCTCCTGGATGGTCTCGGCGATCCTGGCCGCCATGATCGGCGCGAGGCCGAGGGTGGGCTCGTCGAGCAGGAGCAGCCGGGGCGCGGCCATCAGCGCCCGGCCGATGGCGAGCATCTGCTGCTCGCCTCCGGACATCAGCCCGGCCCGCTGCCGCGACCGCTCGGCCAGGATCGGGAAGAGGCCGAGCACCCGCTCGCGCGCCCGCGCGTTCGCCCCGCGGTCGCGCACACCGAGCGCGCCCGCCCGCAGGTTCTCCTCGACCGTCATCCTGGCGAAGATCCGCCGCCCCTCGGGCACCTGTACGACGCCGCGGGCCACCACGCCGGAGGGTTCGACCCCCGAGATCCGCTCGCCGTCGAACGTGACGTCGCCCGAGGCGATCCCGCCCCGGTGGAACCGCAGCGTGCCCGAGATCGCGCGGAGCAGCGTGGACTTGCCCGCGCCGTTGCCGCCGAGCACCGCGACGACGGCGCCGCGCGGTACGCGGAGCGAGATCCCGCGCAACGCCGCGACGGGGCCGTAGCCCACCACCAGATCCCTGACCGTCAACCCCGAGTCCCCGGTGGCGCCGGGGGACCCGGGGGCGTGGACATTCATGTATTCGCCTCCTGGGACGCCGATGAACGAACACAACCGAGGCGTCTCACCCGCGTCCAGAGCCCGGGGCGAAGTCGGGGCGCGCGCCCACGGCGGGAGGGGGGCGGTTGTGCACGAGTACAACGCCGTGTCACGAAAGAGAACAGAACCTTGTTCCGGTAGGTGTGCTCTTGGCACGATGGCGCGATGGGTAGCGGTAGCGCGGCCGCCGACGAGATCGGCAGGATCATGCGCCTGGCCGCGGGCGTGCTGCTCGACCGGCTTCCCGACCTCGCCGACGAGCTCGTGGGCAAGATGCGCGACGCGGACGAGGCGTACCGGCGGATGGTGCCCACCGACGACCACTGGCAGAGCGTCCACGACGCCATGCGCACCGGCATCGGCGCCATCCTGCTCCCGCCGGGGGAGCGCCGAGACGTCGCCCAGGCCGAGCGGACCGCCCGGCGCCGCGCCGAGCAGGGACTCCCGATCGACTCGCTGCTGCGCAGCTACCAGATGTCGGCGCAGGTGGTGTGGAACGCCCTGATCGACGTCGTCGCGGACAAGGAGCCGGAGAGCCTGCCCGTGCTGATCCGCGGCGCCACCCGGGTCTGGCACGCCATCGACCGGCAGGCCGTCGCCGCCGCCGAGACGTACCGCAGACGCGAGGCGGAGATGTTCGGCCGCACCGCCGAGCGGATCCAGTCCCTGCTCGACGCGCTGATCGAGGACCGCGCCGACGCCTCGCTCGCGCGCAGCGCCGCGGCCGCGCTCGACCTGCCGGAGCTCGGCCGCTACGCGGTCGTCATCACCCGGCTGCCCGGCCGTCACGACCACGGCGACTCCGCGACCCGGCCCACGACCCTGGGCCCGATCCGGCTGCTGTGGCGGATGCGGCCCGACTACGAGGTCGCGGTCGCCCTGCTGCGCGACGCGGAGATGGAGGAGCTGGCCCGGGGGCTGCGCCCGCATGTCACCCGCCCGGCCGGGATCAGCCCGGTCGTCGAGGGACTGGCCGAACTGGGCCGGGCGCGCAGGCTCGCCGAGCTGGCGCTGCGTACCTGCGCGGGCGACGGGCCGGAGATCGCGCATCTGGAGGACCGGCTGCCCGCCGCGCTCGTCGTGAGCCAGCCCGAACTGGCCGGCCACCTCAGCGGCGCCGTGCTGCGACCCGTCCTCGCCCTCGACCCCGCCGACCGCGAGGTGCTGCTCAGTACGCTGGAGGCGTGGCTTCGCTGCGAGGGCTCGGCGATGCGCGCCGCCGGGCGGCTCTACTGCCACCGGAACACGGTCTTCAACCGCATCAGGCGGATCGAGCAGCTCACCGGACGGTCACTGGCCCGGCCGCTGGACGTCGTGGAACTCGCCCTCGCCCTGGACGCCGTACGGCTGCTGCCCGTCACCTGAGCCGCGCACGCGGGCGCGGCGCGCTTAGGCGGAACGCGGAGAGGGCAATGTTCAGGGAAAACCGAGCCGGGGCCGAGTCGAGGTGGTGTCGATGCTGATCAGAACGATTCTGCGGGGCAAGGGAACGGACGTGGCGACGGTGGCGCCGGACGCCACGGTCACCGAACTGCTCGCCGTGCTGGCGGAGCGGAACATCGGAGCCGTGGTCGTCTCGGAGGACGGTGCGACCATCACCGGCATCGTCTCCGAACGCGACGTCGTGCGCCGGTTGGCCGACCGCGGCGCCGCCGTCCTGGACCTCCCGGTCTCCGCGATCATGACGTCCGAGGTGCACACGTGCGCACCGGAGGCGAATGTGGACGAGCTGCGCCGCACCATGACCAACCACCGGGTACGGCACGTCCCCGTGCTGCGTGAGGGCCGTCTCGCCGGCATCGTCAGCATCGGCGACGTGGTCAAGAGCACCATCGAGGAACTGGAGACGGAGAACGAGGCCCTGGTCGGATACATCCACAGCTGAACGATCGTCTTCCACGCGGGAAGGGGCCCGGCGGCGGACGCCGGGCCCCTCCTCTTCTCAACCTCTCCCGCGATCCGTCTCCGGATCGCTCGCCGGACAGCTCATCGGACCGCTCACTGGACTGTGATCTTGTCCACCTCCACGGTGATGCCGCGCACCTGCGGGGTCGACGTCGCCGTCGTCACCGTCCCGGTTCCGGTGGACGTGCCCTTGACCGTGAACGAGTAGGTCAGGGTCCCACCGGGCGCGCCGGGGGTGCTCGTGATCCGGTAGTCCTGCGTCGGCGGACCGGTGATCTGGCTGCCGGCGTTGCCGTCGGAGTTCTCCGCGCCCACGGTCAGGCCGTAGTCGTCACCCGGGTAGGGCGGCAGCGCGGCCGGGTTGTAGGCGAAGCTGATGTCCTCCGTGCCGTTGAGCCCGATCCACTGCTGGAAGACCTTCATGGCGCTGTCGCCGTACAGGTGGACGTGCCATTCGATGACGAGCCACCGGTTGACGCCGTCCGTCAGCGATCCCGCGTACACACCCGGCGCCCCGCCGCCGTCGAGGTCGGTCCAATACGGCGCGAGCACGCCGTTGGGCGGTGTCGTGTCGGGCAGCGTCTGCGGGGCGAACTGGATGTCCGCCGAGCCGTTCGTACCTCCCGCGACCGTGTAGCCGTTGGACACGACTCCGAGCCGCGTGTACGTCTTGCCCGCGTAGACGAAGGCCGGGACGGTGAAGTTGATCGCCTCCTCGTCGCCGATCGGTGTGGGCGCGATGCCGAAGTTCGCCAGCGAGAGCCAGCCGCCCGCGGGGTTCGTTCCGGGCGCGATGCCCGGCTTGTCGGGCTGCCGGGCCGCCAGGGTGGTCTTCGCCGTGACGAGCCGGTTCCCGGTCTGCGTGGCGCCGGTGACCCCGGTGACGCTCAGCTTGGTGTTCAGCGTGCTGAGCGCGGTGACCTCGGCGTTCTCCAGGGTGTTGTTCTGCACCGACACCGTGCAGGTGGACGTGCCGGTGTTCTTCGCGATGGTGTCGGGCGAGCAGGTCTGGTCGATCGGGACCGCGCCCTCCTTGCGGTAGAACGCCACCGGCAGGTGCTGTGCCCGGTTGCCGTTGACCTGCTTGAGGTTCACCTGGCCGAAGTACTGCCCGTCGGGCAGGTCCGGCGCGGTGATGACGATGGTGATCTTCACGCTCTTGCCCGGTTTGACGGTGAACAGCGGCGGGAGCACCGCGATGTTCGCCCCGCTGACGGTGGTGCCGGTCGCGGTGTAGACCAGGTTCTTGTTCGTCGTGTTCACGAGCGTGCGCTTCACGGTGATCACGCCCGGCATGGTCGGCGCGTTCACCGAGGGCAGGTTCAGGTCGATCCGGCCCATCGGGTCGGTCGCCGATGCCGCGTAGTTCGCCGCGGTCTCGTCCAGGGTCAGGGCGGCGTCACCGGCCTTCGACAGGTCGACGCGGCCGCCGCCGTAGTCGAACGGGTCGGCGGGCGTGGTGCGGTCCTGCTTGGTGACCTTCGTCGTGGCCGTCGTCTCCAGCGCCGACTTGATCTGGCCCGGTGTCCAGTCCGGGTGCAGCGCCGCCATGAGCGCCCCGGCGCCCGCCACGTGCGGCGACGACATCGACGTCCCCGCGATCGCCTGGAACAGGTTGCCGGGCGGGCCTTCGAGCTCCGACTCCGGGGTCGGGGTCGTGCCGGCGAGGATGTGCAGGCCCGGCGCGCTCACGTCCGGTTTGAGGAAGTCGCCTCCGGGGCCGCGCGAGGAGAACGTCGTGATCGCGTCGCCCTGCCACGTCGCCTTCTCACCCTGGGTGAAGCTCGCCGTCGCGCCCGGGTGGGCACTCAGGAAGCCCAGCAGGGCGTCGGTCTCCGGCTTGTCGATGTGGACCGTCGGCACCCAGTGGTTGTCCGTCATGACGTCCATCGCGGACGAGTTGTAGAGGATCATCCCGGCGGCGCCGCCATTTTTGACCTGGGCGCTCTTCTGCACCCGGTTCGGGCCGCGTTCACAGGCGACGATCTTCCCGGTGAACAGCCCGGCGGGCGGCGTGCCGACGCACAACGCGTCGTTGTACGGCGGAGCCGAGGCCAGCACGATCGGCAGAGGCGTCGCCGCGCCCGCGGTGACCGACGCCCCCTTGATCGTGGCGGTCGCGCCACCGCCGGAGAGGGTGATCGTCGACTGGAAGGTCCGCGACTGGGTCGAGGCGGCCACGGTCGTCACCCACGGGCTGCGGTGGTCGGTCGTGCCCGCGCCCGGACCGGCGTTGCCCGCCGAGGCAGACACGAACACACCCGCCGCGTACGCGTCGAGGAACGCCAGTTCCACCGGGTCGCTGTACGGATCGGACCCGCCCGAGATCGAGAAGTTGATCACGCGGACGCCGTCCGCGATGGCCTGGGCGACCGCGGCGGCCGAGTCGGACTGGTAGCACCCTTCGGCGCCGCAGACCTTGTAGACGGCCACGTGGGCGGCCGGTGCGATGCCGTGGATCGCGCCGCGGTCGATGCCGAGCGGGTTCGCGTGCTCGACCGGGCCGCCGGCCGAGGTGGTCGCCGTGTGCGTCCCGTGCCCGTTGGAGTCGCGGGCGCTGTCGCCGTACATCTCACCGCCCACCAGGGCGTTGTACGTGGCGAGGAAGGGCTGGCCGGAGATCAGCTTGTTGTTGCAGGCGAAGACGTCGGCCGCCGGGGTCAGCGGGTTGTCCCCGAAGTTGCAGGTACGCGGAGTGCCGTCGGCCTTGGCCGGGGGCGCGGGCAGGGTGCCCGGGTCGGCGAACGACGGGTGCTCGGGCCAGGCGCCCGAGTCGAGGATGCCGACGATGACGCCCTTGCCGGACGAGCTCGATCCGCCGAGCTGGTTGTATATCGTGTCGGCCCCCATGAAGGAGGCGCTGGAGTCGGTGAGGGGCTGCTCCCTCTTGTCCTCCTGCACGGCCGCGACCCCGGGGAGCTTCAGCAACTCGGCGGCCTTCTCGCCGGGCAGGGTGAGTGCCACGCCGCCGTACACCGTGCGGAGCTTCTGGCCCACCTTGGCGCCGGGAACCTTCTTGGCCAGCTCGCCGAGGAACGCGTTCTCGATCCCCTCGATGTGCTTGGCGTACTTGGCGGCGTCGGCGCTCTTCACGTCGAGGGACCTGCCGGTGACCGCGGGGCTGGTCCCGGGCAGGCCCGGCAGGTCGCCCCGGTATGCCGCGAGGGAGTCGTAGTCCAGCTTCACGACGACGTTCACCGGCGCCGCGGATCTCGATTTCAGCAGTGCGGGGTCGCTCTCGGCCAGCCGGCCGCTTGAGGATTTGGCGCCCTGGACCCGTTCACCGTCGGTGAGAGCGGTGGCGGACCATGAGGCGGTGGAACCGGGGGTGGGCTCCGCCGTCGCGGACGCCGCGGGGATCGTCGCCGCGACGAGGGCGAGACCGCCCGCGACGGCGGTCATGCGTAAGTAGGTGGACGGGGTCTTCCTTGACACGAACACCTCCCATGAGGGAACTGCGGGGACGCCGCCCGCAGCGTGAGGTGTCGTGCCGCCCTGAAGACACGGGAAGGTGCACGACCCTCCCCCGTTGGGCGACGAGTGAACGCCCACCTCCAGGAGGTGGGCGCACCTGACTCGGAGTCTAACCAGCGATCAATTTCACGTATAGATCGCTATTTATGCTGACTTTATGTGGCTCTGTTGGGTGGAAGTTGACAAGCTCTACACTCGATCACGTGAAGCTCAAGCTTGATCTCCATGACATCTACAACAACAGCCGCGAGATCGACCGCGCGCTGAACGGGATCATCCAGGAGGCCGTGCGCGTCAAGGCCACCCAGGTCGAGATCATTCCGGGTAAGGGCTCCGGCCAGCTCAAGAAGAAGGTCCTCCGCTTCCTCGAGCAGAAGGAGATCAAGGCCCTCTATCACCGCATCGACAAGGACGCGAAGAACCACGGCCGCCTCTTCGTCTACTTCCAGTGGAAGTGACCGTACGGCGCGTCCGCCAGGCGTAAGGCTCACCTCGGCGTGCCCGAGGGCACGACCAGGACACACGCCGACGTGATCATCGAGACCGCCGCGCGCTGTCGCGCGTCTGGCCGGACTCCATGAGCATGCGGTGCGGAAAGCCAGTCACGAGCTCGGGCCGAATGATCAGCGAACGGCAGATCGGGCTACCTGCGTCCGTGGAGGAGGAAGCCACCCCGCCCTGATGGCCGACCTACGGGCCGAAGCCGTCGGCGAAGGAGGCGACATGACCGTCACCCTGCCTTCCGATCACGAAATGCGAGGTCAGCCGGCGAAAGGCGCAAGATAGGCGGCGTCCGAACCGAAGGCGCGAGAGGAAGAGAGGCGCCGGCAACGGCCGAGCTTCAGCCGTGAACGGCGAACCGGGTGCTCGGCTGGCCCCAGTAGTAGGGCATCGAGCACAGTCAAGCGCCCCGCACCCTGGCGAAGGGTGGCGGGGCGCTCTCCTGTAGATCAGCAGGCCAGCTCCCATGGCAGCTGGCAGGTCCTGTTCGCGGTCCTCCACCGGACGGCAAGAGCCAACCGCTTCGTGGACCTTCAGGTTATGCGGATCGATACGCGTCGCTCCGCCGTTCCTCCTGCTGGTCTTTGATTGTGGTGACGGCGCATGCCGCCGGTTTTCAGCCGCCGTTGACGCCGCCGGGCGCGACGAGCTGGGCGAGGACATCGGCCGGGATCTCGAAGCCCCGGTTCTCCCTGACCTCACGCTCCCGCCGCTGCTCCGGCTGGCTGATCCGGATGTTGTTGATCACGTGCTGGCGCTGACGCTGGTGCTGGCGCTGCTCCTCGCGCTGGTGCTGACGGTTGCGGTTGTGGTTGCGGTTCCAGTTGCGGTTGCGGTTGCTGCTGACGCCACAACTGGTGCAGCCGACCGCCGGCGCCACCGCGACCGGCTTCGCCACCACGACCGGCTTCGCCACCGGCTTCGCCACCGGGGCCGCCGGGGGGATGTAGCCGCCGGTCTGGATGACGGCGGCGCTCGCCGCAGTGCCGGTGGTAGCGGCGCCCAGCGCGACCGCCCCACCGGTCAACGCGGCGCTCACGGCGAGCAGCCCGACGAGACTCTTGAACTTTGACATAGCGATTCTCCCCCGAAAAGGAATCGATTCCTCTAGACGCTCGGACATCTCCGCCATCCATGCCGAAGAATGCCCCGGATAACCCCGATGGGGCCATTTCCGCATCGTGTGGATCTCCGGAACTGTGAGACGACAAACACCGCCATACCGTTCTTAGGCAGCTCTTGTCGTGTCATTGATCAGCAGGGGCCCGGATCGCGGTCTGATCGTGATCTGGCCGGAAGGCGCACGGTGAGAGTCCTCGTGGCGGGCTTCCTTGCAGGCCCGGTAGGCCTTGGCCACGCACGCGGGTCTGGTCGGCCGGCTGTCGCTCTGCGTGTGGCCTGCTCCGAACGCGGCCGCCCGGAAATCTTCCGCCGGGTCTTGGCCGGAAGGACGCATCACGTTCGGCTTGATCGTCGCCTCACTGATTCGCGGAGGCTTGCTGGGCCTCGGCCCACAGCGGCGTTCCGGCTGATGCCAGGTCCGATGCGCCGCATCCACGGCTCGGGCCCGATCACCGACGGGGCCGTCGCCGGTCGTTGATCCGCCGGAACCGGCGCACCGATGAGCTGGACTTCTACCGCTGCTACGCCCCTCGCCCGGTACCGCTGGCCGCCTTGGTCAAGGTGGCTGGCCGTCGATCGACCATCGAGGAGTCCTTCCAGACCGGCAAGGGGTTGACCGGTCTGGACGAGCATCACGTCCGCCGTTGGCGATCGTGGTACCGGTGGACCACCCTGGCCATGCCGGCCCACGCCTTCCTTGCCGCGGCGGCCGCCTGCGAGCGAGCCAGGCTGCCACCGCGGTCTCCGAACCGGCTCCACTGACTCTGGGCGAGATCAGGCGCCTGCTCGTTCGGCTGCTCACCAGGACTGATCAGACCGCGGCTGATGTGCTGGGCTGGTTCCGCTGGCGACGAGGCCATCAAGCCCGTGCCCGGATCAGCCACTACCGGCGACAGGCCGTTGACGAGGCATGATCAGGATCTAGGGGTGGAGTACCTAGCCGAGGTACTGGTGCAGGTCGTTCAGGTTGTTGCTCGGGTTGTAGGTGCAGTAGTACCGGAAACCGAGGATGTTCTGCGACTTCTTGTAGGCCTCGGAGACGCAGGTGTTGCAGTTGCTGTAACTCTTGATGAACCTGCTGGGCGGCGTGGCCTGCGTCGGCAGACGACAGGTGTTCGCGGCGAATGCCGGCGCCGGCGCGACGACGATCGGGACCACGAACGCCGACGCGCACAGAGTTGCCGCCGCGAAGACTTTCCTCGCCAGTGCCATGAATCCTCCTAGCAAGAGGTGATCACAGATTCTTCTTTCTCCGGTGAGATGCTCAGGCGCGAGCACGGGATGGACAACCTGGAAGCTTCCAGGGTCGGCCGGAAACGCATTTCGCAATCGGCTATCGACCGGCTGGCGAATGGTCCGGAGGTCAGAGCACCCGTGAAACGGGTCGCAGCACTACATGGCGGCGCGCTACATGGCGGCTGAGCGGGGTCGCTCGTCCTTGCTGGCGACGGCCGCCGCGGCGCGAGCGGGCCGCGCCGGCCCGCTCTCGCCGAGTCGGATCTGTGCGCCGGCCGGTGCGAGGACCGCCGCCGGCCGCTCACGGAGAAGAGATAGGCGTGGGGAATCGTGAAAGTCGACCGTGCTGGCTCTGGCCAGAAAATTTCCTGTTATCAACCGATATTGCCACTTTTCAAACACGCTCTTATGCGCGAGTGGACAGTATTTCTGTGTCGGCGGCGAAAGCAGAATCAGATGGTAACGGGGGTGGCGTGACGGTCGCATGACAGGCAGGATGAGGCAAGAGCTCGCAGTGCACATCTGGTCTTATCTCCCGAAGCGTCGTACGCCAGCGGGTCGGTTTCCCCTGACCGATCGTCCACGGCGTATGAGGGTGTGAGGAAACGAGAGAGCGAGGAGCATGCCGCACACATCCCGGAGGGTCGCCGGAACCCTGGCCTTGGTCTGCTCGGCCGGCCTCGTAACAGCCGGAGCCTCGCCAGTGGCGGCGACCAGCCTCGATTACAAGGAAAACTGTGCGGATCCGGTCGCGGAAGCGAGGGCGTTACGCGAGAAGATCCGCGTGCACAACGCTAATCCACCCGCACAATCCAACGCGGGAGCTGTCGCTACGTACAACGCCGAAGCGAGGGCTCTCAATGCTCAAAAAGGCCCGGTCGCCGCCCGGCTGCGGGCCTGCGCCGAGGCGTTTTTCCAGATGAAAGCCAACCACCCGCTGTCGACGGTTGTCACCCCCAGCAAGGACAAGCTCAGCAAGATCGCGACAGCGGCCGGGAAGTTGACCCTCGCACAGAAGCGAGCCGGTAGCCGATGGAATCCGGAAACCTATGACTTCCTCAAGTACGGGCCAGGAAAGCCGGGCATGACCACGCGATCGGACAGAAAACCGGTACCGCTTCCGTCGTCCATCAAGGCGGTCTATAAGGCGCTCGATGAAACTCGGCCCGACATACCCCGGACCTCGTACCTGCAAGGCGTGCGGGCTCCGGCAATCGGGTCCGCTGACCCCGCATACCCCGGTCGGAGGATTAATGGTGTGGCGTTCGATCACATCATTCCATTGAGGCGTCTGGTCACATTTCGCGACTTCCTGAAGCTCACCCCGCGGAACATGTATCTCGTCGCCAACTCTCCCGCCAATTCACAGTGGCTCTCCCGCGCGGCGAACAGCTCGAAGCAGTCCGGAAGCTCCTACTTCGTTTCGGGTGCGTCCCCCGCATGGTTGCAGGCGCAGGCGAAGCTCAGGGAGAAAGCCACGAAGGAAGTGCAGGAGCTCATCGCCGCGCTCCTCAAGAGCCAGGGAGCCTGAACCGATGGACCCCCAGATGGAGCCCCCAGACCCGCTCTTCCCCACGCGACCTCAACGGCCCCGCAGGCCCCACCGGAAGCCCCTGCTGATCGCTGCGACGATCATCGCCCTGGCGGTGTCCGCTGCCGTGGTCCACAGCGCCCTCTCCCGGACGCACCCCGGCGCGACCCCGATCCGCGAAACAGCAGAGAAGGCGGGCGAGGCCCAGATTCGCACAACGATAGAGAAGTTCGCCCACGCGGTTGACCGAGAAGACACAGTCACCATGGTCGCCATGCTCTGTGAGGAAGAGGCCCAAAGCGTCATCGACGAGGTGCCGTCCCCTGATGACCCCGGCCTCGACCCCAGCCACGAACGTCCCATCGACGTTTCAGACATTCGCGTTTCCGGCGATGTGGCCAAGGCCCGCGTGACTCGTCCCGCCCAGCAACCCGCCACGCTGTACCTGCGCAAGGAAGCCGGCACCTGGAAACTCTGCGACCCTGAACGCCACACCAACCCGTCGTAGAAGAAACCGCTCGACCTCCTTTGAACCCGACGGCGACGCCGACCGTCAGAGGCAGGCGCCGACCGGTGATCTCAGTCCGCTCCCACGGTCTCGTCCGCGACGGCGGCGTCGGTGAGCCGCGTCGCGCCCGGTCCCTTCAACGCCAAAGTCGCGAACACCCCGCTGATCACGATTGCGACCCCGCCGATCAGATACACCGTGTCGATCCGGCCGAACGTCACTCCGGCGACGACGTGATCGAAGTCGCGCCAGACCGTACTGACGAGCCAGCCCGTACTGACGAGCCAGCCCGCACCGATCGCCGACACCATCGACGCGAGTTGCTGCACCGGCCTTAACGTCGAGATCGCGCGACCGATGTACTCCCGCGGTGTCGCGCGCAGCACGATTGGCGATATGGCCGAGTTGATCGCGCCGAGCGGCACGCCGATGAGTGCGATCACCAGCACCGCGGCCCACAGCGTGCCGATCCGGGCGTAGACGACCAGCCCCACGCCGACCAGCGTGAGGCCGACGCCGAACACCGTGACGTCCCGGAACCGCCGGCACAGCCGACCCGCCGCCAGCGCGCCGACGACAGCGCCGACCTCCTCGCCCATGCCGATCGTCCCGAACCAGCCGGCGTCCGCGTGCAGGTTCTCCGAAACGAAGAAGACGTTGAGCGTATTGAGGGTCGCCGCCCCAAGCGTCAACACGGCCAGTGTGACCAGCAGGACCCGCAGCACCGGGCTGTCGGCGACGAATCGAGTGCCTTCACCGAGTTCGGCGAAGAAACGCCGGACCGCCGACTGGTGGACCGCGGCGGTCTCCGGGGGTGCCGCAGGGGCGGCCTCGACGGCCGGCGGCTTCACCGCGCGGATCATCACGAAAGAGACCGCGATGCCCAGCTCAGAAGAGCAGCCGTGATGTGATCACCGGCGAGCACGCGTACGTCCGGCGGGAGTAGCGCCAGAGAGATCTGACCGCGGATCACATCTTGCGGATGGTCCTGGCCTCCTCGGCGGCGGCGAGCACGCCGTCGAGGGGGGTGCCGCACCCGGCGGCGACCGCCGCCGAGATCGCGCCTTCCACGAACGGCACGTCCGCGATCACCACGGCGCCGGGCGCCTCGAGTAGCCGCGCGGTCAGCACGGAGCTGCCGAGATCGGGGATGAGGATCACGCCGTCGCCCTGGTCCACCTTGTCGATGGCCGCGGCGACCTTGTCCAGGCTCGTGCCGATTCCGCCGTCGTCGGTGCCTCCCGCCGCCGCCACCGGCACGTCCGTTCCGCAGATCCGCCTGGCCAGCTCGGCCGCCTCTGCGGCGAGGCCGTCGCTGTGCGAGATGAGAACGATGCCCACCATTCCGATTCCTTGATGTGTGTCGTCCGATGTGCGGTCGTCAGCGGGAGCCGACGGTCCTGAGCGCGTCGAGGATGAGCGCGGTCGAGGCGGCCCCGGGGTCCTCGTGGCCGATGCTGCGCGGCCCGAGATAGCTGGCCCGCCCCTTGCGCGCCTGCAGCGGGATCGTCGCCTTGGCGCCGTCCTCCGCCGCCGCGGCGGCCGCGTCCAGCGCCTCCCCGGCCGTTCCCCCCTCGTGTACGGCGCGCGCCAGCGCCCTGACGGCCGGGGCCAGTGCGTCGACCATGGTCTTGTCGCCCTCCTCGGCGCCGCCCAGCCTGCGCACTCCCGCGAGGCCCGCCTCCAGGGCGGCGGCGAGCTCGGCCGTCGACACCTCGGGGGTCTCCCCGAGTGTCTTCCCCGCTTCCCGGAAGGCGGTGCCGTACAGGGGGCCGGAGGCTCCGCCGACCTTTCTGATCAGGGTGGAGCCGGCCAGGACGAGCGCACCGCCGGGGGTCGCGGGCGGGCGGGCGGCCAGGGCCTCGGCCACGGCGGAGAAGCCCCGGTCGAGGTTGGTCCCGTGGTCGGCGTCGCCGATGGCGGCGTCCAGCCGGGTGAGATGGTCACGGGCGGCCCGCACGGCGGCCGTGATCTCCTCCATCCAGGTGACGAAGAACCGCGTGTCCAAGGGGGACTCCAGAGGGTCGGGATTCGGTCAGCGGCCCCAGCGCAGCGCCGGCGTCTCCACCGGAGCGTCCCAGAGCCGGGTGAGATCGCCGGTGAGCGCGCACGTGGTCACCGAGAAACCCTGCATGTCGAGGCTGGTGACGTAGTCGCCCACCAGGCTGCGTACGGCGGTCGCGCCCTTCTCCTCCAGGTACGCGGCGACCTCGGCGAAGACGATGTACAGCTCCATGAGCGGGGTGCCGCCCATCCCGTTGACCATGACGAGCGTCTCCCCGGAGAGGGGGAGGTCGTCGTCGATCGCGTCCATGGCGAGCCGGACGATCTCGCGGGCCTCCCGGTGAGCGGCGCGGGTACGGCCGGGCTCCCCGTGGATGCCGATGCCGAGTTCGATCTCGGCGTCGCCCAGTTCGAACGTGGGCGTGCCCGCGGCGGGGGTGGTGCACGGCGTCAGGGCGACGCCGAAGGAGCGGCTGCGGTCGTTGACCTCCCTGCCGACGCGGGCCACCTCGGCCAGCGGCGCCCCGCTCTCCGCGAGCGCTCCGGCGATCTTCTCGACGAACAGCGTGGCGCCGGTGCCTCTACGGCCGGCGGTGTACAGCGAGTCGCGCACGGCCACGTCGTCGTCGACCAGGACGCGGGCCACCTCCACACCCTCGTCACCGCTGAGCTCGGCCGCCATCTCGAAGTTGAGCACGTCGCCCGTGTAGTTCTTGACGATGTGCAGCACCCCGGCGCCGCCGTCCACTCCCGTGGTCGCCGTGGCGATCTGGTCGGGGACGGGCGAGGTGAAGATCTCTCCGGGGCAGGCCGCGTCGAGCATGCCGTACCCGACGTATCCGCCGTGCAGCGGCTCATGGCCGGACCCGCCGCCGGAGACCAGCCCCACCTTGCCCGGCCGGGGCGCGTCCCGCCGAAATATGATCCTGTTCTCGACGTCCACCCGGAGCGAGGGATGCGCCGCCGCGACGCCGCGCAGCGTGTCGGCGACCACCGAACCGACATCGTTGATGAGCTTCTTCATGCCGCCGTCCTCGTGTGGGGGGCCATCGTCCCCTTTACGCCTGCCCTGTCACAAGGGACGGCAAGCCTCGGCCGTCCACGGCGTCCGTTTCTCCGCGCTCCCGTGGAGGTTGAAGATCACGCTAATGTCGGAGGCGCGACGGCGTCCCCGGCATGCCGGAGCCCCGTGGCGACTGATGGAGGAACGCGGTGACCATTCCCGTGGAGGCGGCGGAGCCGCGAGCCCGCGAGTCCCGGGCCGCCCGGGTCGTCACCGAGGTCCTCAGCCCCTTTCACGTGGTGATCCCGCTCCCTGTCGTGGTCGGCTGGCACCAGACCTACCCGGCCGCCACCGGATTCCTGTGGGGCCTGTTCGCCGCCGTGTCGGGCGGCGTCCTGCCGTACGGGCTCGTGCTGTGGCGCGTCGCGCGCGGGAAGGCGAACGACCGGCACATCACCCGCCGCGAGCAGCGGCTGGTGCCTCTCGCGATCAGCGTCGCGCTGGTGCTCGGCGGTGTCGTCGTGCTCCTGCTGGCGGGCGCGCCCAGCACCGTCCTGGCCGTGCAGGGCGCGCTGCTTGGCATGGGCGTGGTCATGCTGCCGATCACGCGACTCTGGAAGATCTCCTTCCACGCCGCCGCGGTCGCCGGGGCCGCGGCGATCCTGATGGTGGAGTTCGGCCCGTGGGCGTGGATCTGCTGGCCGTTCGCGGCCCTGGTCGGCTGGTCGCGGATCATGCTGCGCGACCACACGCCCGCGCAGGTCGTCGCCGGTGCGGTCGCCGGGGTCGCCGTCTGCTGGCCCGTGTACGCCCTGATCGGCTGATCCGAGGTGTCCGGCGAGCACGCTGGCGTTCGGGATGGCGGTTGTAGGAGGATTCTGGGGATCTGTGACGGATGGGAGGCGGGGCATGTCGGTGTTGCGGGATCTCGTGGAGGGCATCCGAGGTGGTGGAATCGAGGTGGTGGACCTCACCGCGCCGTTGTCGGACACGACGCCGATCCTGATGCTCCCCGAGCCGTTCGGTAACACCGTCCCGTTCGGTCTCCAGGAGATCAGCAGGTACGACGACCGCGGCCCGGCCTGGTACTGGAACAACATCACCACGGGTGAGCACACCGGTACCCACTTCGACGCCCCGGTCCACTGGGTCACGGGCCGCGACGGCGAGGACGTCGCCCAGGTCGCGCCCGCCCGGCTGCTGGCCCCGGCCGTCGTGCTGGACTTCACCGCGGAGGCCGCGAAGGACCCCGACTTCCTGCTGGAGATCGAGCACGTCACCGCCTGGGAGCGGGAGCACGGCCCGTTGCCGGACGGGGGCTGGCTCCTCTACCGCACCGGCTGGGACGCCCGCGCGCACGACCAGGAGAGCATCCTCAACGCCGACGAGAACGGCCCGCACACCCCCGGCATCTCGCCCGAGTGCGCGCGCTACCTGGCCGAGAGCACGCCGATCATCGGGCTGGGGGTGGAGACGGTCGGCACCGACGCCGGGGCCGCGCACTCCTTCGACCCGGCGTTCCCCTGCCACTCGTTCCTGCTCGGAGCGGGCAAGTACGGCCTGACCCAGCTGCGCAACATCGATCGGCTGCCCCCGACGGGGGCGGTCGTCATCGCGGGTCCCCTTCCGATCGTCGGCGGTTCCGGCAGCCCGGCCCGGGTCCTCGCCCTGGTGGAGCGGTGAACGTCGCGGAGGCCGTGGGCGCGATCCTCGCCTCTCTCGGAGTCGACACCGCCTTCGGCGTGGTCGGCAGCGGCAACTTCCACGTGACCAACTCCCTCACCGAGCACGGCGTGCGGTTCGTGGCCGCGCGCCACGAGGGTGGCGCGGCGACCATGGCGGACGCGTACGCGCGGATGAGCGGCACCGTCGCCGTGCTCAGCGTGCACCAGGGTCCGGGCCTCACCAACGCGCTGACCGGCGTCGCCGAGGCCGCGAAGAGCCGCACCCCGCTGCTGGTCCTGGCCGGTGAGGCCACCTCGCCGCGTTCCAACTTCCGGGTCGACCAGCCCGGCCTCGTGGCGGCCGTGGGCGCGCTCGCCGCCCGGGTCGGCTCGGCGGAGACCGTCGTCGAGGACACGGTGCTGGCGTTCCTCACCGCGCTGCTCGGGCGTCGTACCGTCCTGCTCAACCTCCCGCTCGAGGTTCAGGACGCCGAACTGCCCGACGACGTCGCGCAGGCCGTCCGCGATCTGCGGTCCAGCCGGATCACCGACGCGGGGGAGCAGGGGAGCAGGGCCTGGGCGGCCGTCCGCGATCTGCGCGACCGGGCCCGGCGCGATCTCGCGGACGAGCAGCGCGAGGCCGACGCGGCGGAGCCGTCCGCCTCGGAGGTGGCGGGTTCGGCCCCGGCCGATTCCGTGAGCGAGCTGACCGAGCTGCTCGCCACCGCGCGGCGCCCCGTCTTCGTCGCCGGGCGGGGGGCGCGCGGCGCGCGCCGGGAGATCGAGGCGCTGGCCGATCGCGTGGGCGCGCTGCTCGCCACGTCGGCGGTGGCGCGTGGCCTGTTCCGGGGCAGCCAGTGGGACCTCGACGTCAGCGGCGGCTTCGCGTCCCCGCTGGCGGCCGAGCTGATCGCCGACGCCGACGTCGTCGTGGGCTGGGGCTGCGCGCTGAACATGTGGACGACACGGCACGGCTCGCTGATCGGCCCGGACGCGAAGGTCGTGCAGGTCGACCTCGACCCCGACGCCGTCGGCGCGCACCGGCCGGTCCACCTCGGAGTGATCGGCGACGTGGCCGAGACCGCGCGGGCGGTGACGCAGGCACTCGGCGAGCCCCGTGACGGGTACCGCGGCGCCGAGCTGGCCACGCGGATCGCCGCCGAGATCCGCTGGCGCGACGTTCCGTACGAGGACCGGAGCGGGAACGGGCGCATCGACCCCCGGACGCTCACGATCGAGCTGGACGATCTCCTGCCGGCCGAGCGGATCATCTCCGTAGATTCCGGAAATTTCATGGGATATCCGTCGATGTTCCTCTCGGTGCCGGACGAGAACGGCTTCTGTTTCACCCAGGCGTTCCAGTCGGTCGGGCTCGGCCTGGCCACCGCCGTCGGTGCCGCGCTCGCCCGGCCGGACCGGCTCCCGGTCGCCGCGCTCGGCGACGGCGGCGCGCTGATGGGCGTCGCCGAACTGGAGACCGTGGTACGGCTCGGCCTGCCCATGGTCATCGTGATCTACGACGACGAGGCGTACGGCGCGGAGGTCCACCACTTCGGCCCGGACGGCCACGCGCTGGACACCGTGACCTTCCCGGCCGTCGACATCGGGGCCATCGCCCGGGGCTTCGGCTGCGACGCGGTGACCGTACGCGAGCGGGCGGACCTGGCGGGGGTCGCCGAGTGGCTGAAGGGGCCGCGCGACAAGGCCCTGGTCGTCCACGCCAAGGTGACGGGGGATCGGGGTTCGTGGTGGCTGGAGGAGGCGTTCCGCGGGCACTGACCTTCGATGACCGCCCGCCACGGGAGCGCGCCACGCCGGGACGTTCCCGAGGGGGTGAGTCCGGAGGTTACGGTTGCGTAGGTTACCGTTCAGTCATGGCTGAGATCGTGTACCCCCCGGTGATCCGGAGCGCGCTCCTGTTCTTCCGGGTGCTGGACCTCAAGATCAATATCGAGGGCGCGGAGCGCATCCCCAAGACGGGGGGAGCGGTCCTGGTCAGCAACCACGTGAGCTACCTCGACTTCATCTTCGCCGGCCTGGCCGCCTGGCCCTCGCGCCGCCTCGTCCGGTTCATGGCGAAGGAGGAGGTCTTCGCCAACCCGGTGGCCGGACCGCTGATGCGGGGCATGCACCACATCCCGGTGGACCGCTCGGCCGGGGCGGGCGCCTTCGGCGCGGCGGTGCGCGCGCTGAAGGACGGCGAGATCGTCGGGAACTTCGCCGAGGCCACGATCAGCCGGTCGTTCACGATCAAGGACATCAAGAGCGGCCCGATCAGGATGGCCACGGACGCGGGCGTCCCGATGATCCCCGTCGCCGTGTGGGGGCCGCACCGGCTCTGGACCAAGGGCCGCCCGCGCAAGCTCCTCCAGAGGCACGTGCCGATCACGATCCTGGTCGGCGAGCCGATGCACCCGGAGCCCGGCCAGCCGATCGGGGACCTCACCACGGAGCTCCGGCGGCGGATGTCGGAACTGCTCGACCGCGCGCAGCGGACCTACCCCGAGATCCCCCCGGGCGTCTGGTGGCAGCCCGCCCACCTCGGCGGCACCGCGCCCACACCGGAGGAGGCCGCCGCCCTGGACTCTCCCCGCAGGGCCCGCCCCGCCAAGCCCAGCCCGGACGAGGTCTCCTAGGCGTACTGCCCAGGCAGGTCGGTGACACGGCTGATGGGTGGCTGGCCTTGTGCTGCGCGGGCAACTTTGACGAGTTCTTCGCTCGCTGACCAAGGGCCGTGCCGCGCGGGTGGTCAGCGTGGGACGAGGACGACCTTGCCCGTCGCACGGCGGTTCTCAAGGTCGGCGTGCGCGTCGCCGGCACGGCTGAGAGGGTAGCGGGAGATCAGGGGCCGAGCACACCGTCAGCGGCTGCCCGGATCGCGCGGGCCTGCAGTTCATGGACAGTGCCGGCGCGTCGAAGCAGCTGGGGGCCGATCGCCCATATGCGATCGCCCATATGACGGTGCTCGCGTGCTCGATGATGTCGTCGGTGGTGATGCGGGTGGCGGTCCCTGACGACCAGCCGTGCAGGAGGAATCTCCCGCCAGGTGCGAGGAGGCCGAAGGCGTGGCGGCCTGCGGTTCCGCCGACGCCGTCGAACACGATGCTGAGTTCTCTGCCGCCAAGCGCGTCGCGTACCGCGTCCGGCCAGCGCGGGTCGCGGTGGTCGACGGCGATATCGGCGCCCAGTGCCGTGGCTCGCTGAACTTTGTCCGGCCCGCCCGCCGCACCCCGACGACCTCGAACGCGACCTGCTCGCCCTGGCCCACGCCTGGGTCGGTCTGATGACGGACTTCAGCGACCACTTCTCACTGGTGCGGCACATCCATGCGGAGGCCGGGCACATCCCGGCCGAGGCCCTGGACGCCTGGCAGGAGGCCGGACCTCGCGCGGTGGGTCACGAACTGGCCTCCGCCATGGCAACCCTGAACGACCACGGTCTGATCGACGTCCATGGCGACCCGGCGCAGGCCGCCTCCCACTTCATGAGCTTCATCTCGACTGACATCGTGCAGCGGTCCTACTGGGGTGTCATTCCTCTCCCGAAGGAGGAGGAAGAGCGGCTGACAACCGCCGGAGTGCGGGCGTTTCTGCGGGCGTACGCTGCACGCTGAGCCGGAGCGGGGCGCACCGGACCTGGCGATCGGTCGAGGCCCGGTGCCCCGACCCGCGGTGCCCCTCAGCGTCGGCGCGGTCGCTGTCACTGGAGTGCCAGGGTGTGCGCACGGCCCGGGTGCCGCCGGCGGGGGGGCTCACCTCACTTCTGAGACGCCTTGCTCTTCCTCTCCGTCCACGCCTCGTACGTCTCGTCCCCCGGGAGCACCCAGACCTCCGCATCAGGCCTGGCGATCGTCCGCAGCAGCGTCGCCTTGCCGGTCGCCTTCGAGATCCGTAGATCCCCACCCCCGTCCCGGTCCTCGATCGGACGATCATGCGTCCCGCCCGGTCGAAGGCGAGGTCGTCGACGTATTGCCCGCGCGGCAACCGCACGGTCACCGTGCCGCTCACACGGCCGGTACGCAGATTGAGCAGGCGCAGCTTGCGGTACTTGGGCCACGTGCCGACAGGCACCGCCGCCGTGACGTGGTCATTCGCCAGCGCCATCGACCCGAGACGCGTCTTCAGCCGCATCCGGGCGCGCAGCCCTCGGTCGAACACCGTCAGCTGGTTCTCCCCTGCCAGCAGCAGTCGCTTGCTGTCCGGACTGAACCCCAGGAAGCTCCACGCGTCCGTCCGCCCGGGAAGCGGCAACGTCTTGCCTTTCCGCAGGTCCGCGAAGACCCCCACGCCCGGCGCCGAGGTCGTCGTGACCACGAAACTGCCGTCGTCCGACACCACCGGCCACTCCTCGTTGATCGCGAACGCCGTGAGCCGCCGTGACACCACCCTTTCCTTGCCGTTCAGCGTCCGCTCGACGAACAACTGATCCGATTTCCGGAAATAAAAGAAATGCCGCCCGTCCCCACTGACCAGGAACGGCGCCGGCGCACCGGGATTGGCCGCGTCATCGGGCGCCTTGGCGAGCGCCTCCGGCACCTCCACCACGTCTCCGTTGGTCAGCACCAGTTGCCAGGTCTGTGTTCGCTGCGCGTACGCGATCGTGACCGGCGTGGCAGCCGCCGCGGGCGGTCCAATCAGTGTCGCGGCGGTCAGAAGCAGTGTCGCGAGCGCTGCACGGAATCTCATGTTTCATGAGATGCCAGGAATGTTGAGAATGTTGCGGATACTTTCTGAAGTCCGACACCGGCCGCTGTTCGCCCGTTTCGTGCGACGCTCCGAGAGAGCAGGATCATCGTGATGACGGAGCGCCGCATGTCTTTCGATACGGCGTCCCCTCGGTGTACTGTCGCCATTCTTCTCGGGTGAGGTCACGCCCGAGAGCCCCGCAGATGCGGCGTGCCGTCTCCTGGGGGTCGGTGTTCCACAGCAACACGGTGGCGTCAGCGCCGACGGTGGCGAGCGTGCGCCGGTCAGGACTGAAGGCGATCGCTTGCACCGGCTCCGTGTGACCGGCGAGGTGAGCCGTACGTCTGCCCTGGCGGACGTCCCACAAGGTGACGGTGTTGTCGCCGCTGGTGAAGGCGAGGGTACGGCCGTCGGGGTTGAAGGCGACGCCGGTGGTGAGGGCGTCGGCGTGGCCGGTCAGGACGGCCAGGCGGGTGCGCCGGGCCACGTCCCACAAGATCACCGTCTTGTCGGCGTCGGCGGTGGCCAGAGTGTGGCCGTCGGGACTGAAGGCCACGGTTCTCACCCAAGCGGTGTGGGCGGCCAGTGGCGCGGCCAGCGGTCTGCGCGTCGCGATGTCCCAGAGCATCACGGTCTGGTCGTGGCTGCCCGTGGCGAGGGTGCGGCCGTCGGGGCTGAAGGTGACTCCGTTGACGGGCCCATTGTGGCCGGTCAGGACGGCCAGGCGGGTGCGCCGGGCCACGTCCCACAGATTCGCTGTCGTGTCCACGCTGCCGGTGGCCAGGGTACGGCCGTCGGGGCTGAAGGCGATGTCGAGCACGGCACCGGTGTGTCCGGTGAGTTTCGCCGAGGTGCCCTTCTCGAGATCCCACAAGGTGACGGTGCCGGCCGACGTTTCCGGGGACAATCCGGTCTTTCCCTCCGCCATGGCGAGGGTGCGGCCGTCGGGGCTGAAGGCGAGGGCGTAGATGTCCGAGGATGTGTCCGTGTGTATGGCGTGCAGGGTTCGATTCCGCGTCTCCCACACCATCGTCTGATGCGCGCCGGCGGCGGCCAGCAGGCGGCCGTCGGGACTGAAGGCGACATCGTTGACCCGTGTGGACTGACCGGCCAGCGAGGCCTGCGCCGTGTCCCACACGATGATGGCCCCGTCTTCTCCCGCTGAGGCCAGCATGGACGTCCGGGGGTTGAAAGCCAGCGTGTAGACGTTGATCTTGTGCCCAGTGAGGCGTCCGCGCAGGACACGGTGCTCGACGTCCCATAACAGGATCGCCGGATCGTGTCCCGAGGTGGCGAGGGTTCGGCCGTCCGGACTGAATTCAAGGGTGATGACCTCCCCCGGCCGCTGATGGCTGAAGGCCGCCAGGCGGGCGCGCCGGGCGACATCCCACAGGATCACCGTCGTGTTCCCGCCCGCGCTGGCGAGGGTGCGGCCGTCAGGACTGAAGGCGACGGCGCTGGCGGTCTCGGCGTGCCCGGTCAGGGTCGCCAGCCGGACACGCCGCGTGAGGTCCCAAAGGATCACCTGCCTGTCGTCGCCCGCCGTGGCGAGGGTGCGGCCGTCGGGGCTGAAAGCCACGCCGCGCACCTTTCCCGTGTGGGCGCTGAACGTCGCCAGGCGGGCGTGCCGGAGCGTATCCCAGAGGATGACGGTCCGGTCGTCGCCGGCGGTGGCCAGAGTGCGGCCGTCGGGGCTGAAAGCGATCTCCCTGATCTGCTGGGTGTGGCCGTCAAGGGTGGCGACACGTGCGC
This sequence comes from Microtetraspora glauca, assembly GCA_001570385.1. Lineage (GTDB taxonomy): Bacteria > Actinomycetota > Actinomycetes > Streptosporangiales > Streptosporangiaceae > Microtetraspora > Microtetraspora glauca. The sequence continues at coordinate 158,290 of BBYL01000006.1, forward strand.
GCCCTGCCGTGTCCCAGAGCACGAGGCGACCGTCTTCCCCACCGGTGGCCAGCACCTCCCCGTCCGGGCTGAGAGCCGCGGCCTTCAGCCATGTGTCGTGCCCGCGAAGTGTGGCCAGCCGGATCCGGCGCCGGACATCCCACACCGCCACCGTTCTGTCCCTACCGACACTGAAGAGGGTGCGGCCGTCGGGGCTGAAGAGCACCTGGGAGACGGCGCCGATGTGGCCGGTGAGCGTCCCTTGGTGGGCTCGCAGGGCTGAGGTGCTCAGGAGGGCGCCGCGTGCCTCGACGGTCGGTGTGATGGCGAAGGCGTGCGCGGCCAGGAGCATGGCGGTGTCGGGTTCGGAGTCGGCGACGGTGAGCGCCTGGGCGGCGAGTTGGCGCGACAGCGCGATCCGGTGGGCGGCCGCGGCGTCCTGCCACTGCCGGACGGCTATCAGACCGGTACCGGTGGTGACGAGCAGCAGAAGCGCGAGCCCGAGCGCCAGGTAGCGGAGTTGGCGGCTGCGGCGGAGGGCTCTGGTGTGCTCGGCCTTCTCCCGCTGGATGCCGGCGTCCAGGAAGTCGCGTTCCAGCTTGTTCAGCGTGTCACGGTGGCCGCCATAGGCGGCCCATTCCCGAGCGATGGCCAGACGGGCGCCGCGGTACAACGCCCCGGGATCGTGGTCGAGCGCCGCCCATGCCTGTGCGGCCTCGGTGAGCTGACGGCGCACGCGCAGGGACTCTCTGTCGGCAGTCAGCCACTTGTGCAGTCGGGGCCAGCCTCGGATCAACGCCTCATGGGCGATCTCCACGGTGTCGTCGCCGAGGGTGATGAGCCGGGCCTCGGCGAACATGCCGAGGATGGCGCGGGTATCGGGGTCGTCGATGTCCAGCTCGCCCTGGGTGATCCGGCGGGCGGTGTCGTCGGTGCCCTCCCCCAGGGCGGTCAGCCGGATGAACATGTCCTTGGCACGGGATCGCTGAGCGGGGGAGAGATCGGCATACAGCGTCTCGGCGGTTTTCACCAGGGCGCCATGGATGCCGCCCGCCTCCCGGTACCCGGCGAGAGTGAGCGTGTTGCCGCGGCGGCGGTGCCACGTCTCCACCAAGGCGTGGGAGACGAGGGGCAGGGCGCCGGGCTGCCCGACGGCGTCGGCGACGATCGCGGCGAGCAGGGCGCCCTCGACACTGCAGCCGGCGGCACGGGCGGGTTGTGTGACAGCCTGCCGCAGTTCCTCGGTCGTCATGGAAGCCAGGAGGATCTGCGCGTCCGTGAGCGCCGCCGCGAGATCAGGGTGATCCGCGCAGTGCGCATAGAAGTCGGCGCGTACGCCGAGCACCACTCGTGTCCGGCTGCCGGTCGTCTGGGCCCCGGCCAGCAGGGCGCCGATGAACCGGCCGCGTTCATGCGCGTCGTGGCAGAGGGTGAAGATCTCTTCGAACTGATCGACCACGATGAGGAGCGGAGCGGGCAGTGGCCGCTGCGGCGATGGCTGCTCGGTCAGGCCGGAGAGGCCGGACGGGCCGTCGACGAGCGCGGTGTACATCTCGTCCGGCGACCGGCCGCTCGCGGCGGCGGCCTGGGTGGCGTACTCGCGCAACGGGTGTGCCCCGGGGGTCATCAGCACTGTCCGCCATCCCGCGCCGCCTTCCGGGTCACAGGCTCGGGCCCTGGGGATCAGGCCGGCCCGCAACAACGACGACTTTCCCGCCCCGGACGTACCGAACACCGCGAGAAAACGCTGCCGAGTCAGTCGCGCGACGAGTTCGTCGACGATTCGTTCACGGCCGTGAAAACGCTCGGCGTCTTCCGCCTGAAAGGCGGCCAATCCCAGGTAGGGGCTTTTTCCACTCGCGTCGTCGCCGGCCTTCCCGGAGAACAGGCGCGCGTCTTCCACGGCCTCCGCGGCCTGGCGCCAGCGCGCCTCCCATTGCGCGCTGTCACCGCCGCACGCCTGTACGTAGGCCAATGCCACCGCCAGGCTCGGTAGTTTCTCCCCCCGGGCGGCCTGCGCAAGAGTGCTGGCGGAGTAGTGCGCGCGTCGCGCCATATCCCGATAGCCCGGATTGCCCGCGCTCTGGCGCAACCGGCGGAGTTCCCACGCGAACCGCTGAACAGCCCCTTCCCCCGGATCCACTGGCCGCTCAGGGCGCGGCATCCCCACCTCCGGGAGAACTGAGACTTTTGTGACGGTTGTGCAGTGTTGATTGTGCATTGTGTGCTCCGATGCCGCACAACCCGGAAGCGGTTAGACCTGTAAGCGCATGAGCCAGAGTCCCGACGGGGCTCATACAAAACGAAGGGGCGAGAAATGACGTTCGGTCGTAGGTTTCTGTCGACCGCCGCGGCGGGGGCGCTTGTGGTGGGCGGCCTCTCGGTCACCCTGTCCGCGGGTCCGGCGAACGCGTCCGCGGCGAACTGCACAAACGGAGCCAACGGCTTCACCAGCATCCCCTACAACAAGTCCGGGACCGTCGAGACCACCAAAGACCTCGGCGGCGGCCGGCGGGCGGAACTCCACATCGCATGGATCAACGGCGTTCCACACAGATGGGCCAGGATCAGCGGAGCCACCAAGGCCGGAGATCTGGTCTGGATGGACTACAGCACGACCTATGGGGACGGCTGGATTCAGTGTGGACCCTTCACCGTGCAGAGCAACGGATCACCCAATACCAGCGCAGCGCACAAGGCGACCCGCGAGCCCGGCGAACAGTTCCGCGCCTGCGGGCGACGGGTCGATGGAGACTCCATGTGCGGGCCGTGGTTGTAAGTAGAGGTCTGGCGAAAGGCGCTCCCGGTCCACGCGACCTGAGCGCCAACCGCACGACGGCGGACACGACGCCTCGTTAGTGGCCGGTCACACGACCCGATCAAAAGCCCGTCCGGGATTCGGTATCGGCCGTCAGCCCGTCGACGCTGGAGGGGAGGCGCAGCTCGATCCCGCTGCGCGTCGACGGGTTTCACCGTGAGATCGACAGGACCGCCCGCCCGCGTCCGGCTCGTACGGACGGGGCCGGCGAGCCCCTGCGCGTACGGGGCGGAGCCTCGGGGTGATACCCCGAGGCTCCGCGGGCCGGTGCGGGCGGCCGGTGTCCGGTGTCCGGTGTACGGGGTCAGCGGGCGTCGCCGACCACGACCCTGGCCTTGTTGTAGTTCTTGCCGTTGCCGTCCGGCTTGTAGTTCTTCTCGTTGTTTCCGGCGATGTCCGCCGCGAACCAGTGCACCTCGGTCGTCGCGTCGATCGTGATCTGCTGCGCTCCCTCGCGCATCCCCGCCGCGGTCAGCTTGGGGGAGGAGAGCGTCGGCCGGCTGCCGTCCAGCGTGTAGTACACGTTGGCCGGCTCGTCGATCGTGAACGTGAACGAGGTGGACCCGGCGGTCTGCGCGGTGACCTTCAGCTCCGACTTGGGCGCGTTCCTGTCGCTGGAGAACGCCCGGGCGACCTCGAGGATGGCGATCTGGCCGGCGGAGAACTCCATCGCCTCCTCGTGCCCCTCGGTGAAGGCCGGCTGGAAGCCCACGGCCTGGAACCGCTTGGTCTCCGGGTTGTAGACGTCCGCGCCGACCTCGAAGTCCCAGCCGATGATGCCCTTGTTGTACCAGTGCTCGTCGGCGCTGTTGCCGGCCGCCGAGTACAGCACGTCCGGGACCGGGCCGGTGCGTCCCGGCCAGATGGCCGTGCCCCGCCAGGTCTGCACAGCGGAGAGGATGTGGCTGGAGGCGCTCCAGAAGAAGCTCTCCGTGCCGTAGTCCACCCGCGGCAGCAGCTCGCGCCCGGCCGCCTTGTACGCCCCCGGAGGCCACATGAAGTAGCCGCCGTAGGAGTGCGTGTTCATCGCGAACTTGATGTTCGGATACTTCTCGGTCAGCCACACCTCGTTCTTCGCCTCGGGCTCGGAGAGCTCCGAGGGGCCGGCGAACGTGTCGCTGGTGCAACTCGTCGAGGCGCCGCTGTATCCGTCGAAGACCGAGCCGACGGAGAAGTTGCGGTTCAGGTCGACGCCCCAGGAGTTGCGCGCCGCCGGGTCCGCCAGGTTGACCGCGCAGTGGTTCGTCATGTTCCTGCGCTGCATGTTGTAGTCGTAGAACGAGTAGTGCGCGCCGTCGGGGTTCACCGTCGGGACGATGAAGATGTCGAGGTCGTCCACCAGTTTGCGGGTGTCCGCGTCCCTGGCATAGTTGCGCAGCAGCCGTTCGGCGGTCTCCACACAGGTCAGCGGGGTCACCCACTCGCGGGCGTGCTCCTGGCAGTAGAGGAACACTCCGGCCTTCGAGCCGTCCCGCCGCTTGCCGACGCGCAGCGCCTTCATCTGGAAGGGCTCACGCGAGACGGTGGCCGGTGCCTTCAGGTTGTCGGTCAGCCTCGTCGCCGGCGTGGCGGCCACCTGCCCCGTGCCCGCGTTGCCCCGGTAGGTGCCGGCGGCCAGCAGCGCGGACGCCGCGGCGTCGCCGTTGAGCGCGTCCACGACCTGCCGGGCGGTGCTGGTGACCGCCCCCGACGCGTCCGTGGCCAGGGCGACCACGACGTCCTTGCCGGTGACCGTGACGCCGAGCGCGGAGGACGCGGCCTCCGGCTTCGTCAGGGCCACGCTGATGTCGTTGCCGCCCTCGTGCCCGTACGCCTTGGAGCTGACATAGAACGTGCTCGCCGCGACCGTGCCGAACTGCGCCTGCGCCGCCCGGCGGTAGCCGTTCGTCTTGTACGGCAGGTCCACGATCTCGGAGATCTTCGGGAACTCCCGGGCCAGCGAGGAGATCCGGTCGGTGACCTCGGTCGGATCCATGTAGTGGTCGACGAAGTCGGCGACGTAGTGCTTGCCCGGCGCCTTGCGCGCCGCGCCCAGCCACTTGGTGACCGGGATCGTGACGGAACCGCCGCGGTTGCTGGTGACGGTCACCTTGGTCGGCGCCTGCGTGACCGAGAGCGGCGAGTTGAACCGGTGGTACATGTACTGCCCGGCGTCGGTGAAGCGCGACATCGCGGCCGTGCCGCCGGAGTCCGGTGCGGTGCCCGGGCCGCTGTCCCAGGTGACGGTGAGCACGGTCTGCGCGTCCGTGGCGCTCGACTTCACCTCGACGGACAGGAACCGCTGGTCGTCGAGGCTGGTGAACCATTCGGCGCGCAGCGGGGTCAGCGTGTCCGTCTCGGCCGTCGCCGCGGCCGCCGACCGCATCGCCTGGGACCGCTCGACCTGGTTCTCGGCGTAGTCGGTCTGGTCGGAGATGGCGCCCTGGACGTCGAATCCCTGGTCGCGGAGGCTCTGGGCCTCCTCGGGGCTCAGTACCGCGTGGACCTCGATGCCGTTGTCAAGGGGCTTCTTGTACTCCGCGAGGTCGACGCCCATGGCGTTCAGCCGGTCCACGTCGGCCTGGTCGGGGACGACGATCCGCATCAGGGCGACGCCGTTCTGGGCCGTCGTGGACTGCCGGTCGGGGACGACATCGCCGGGCGAGGGGGACGGTTCGGCGAGCGCCGGGAGCGCGCTCAGGGTGAGTGCCAGCGGCAGGGCGAGCGCGGCCGCGACACGGCGCGCCCTCCTGCCGTCCAGAGAACTCCTCATCAGAGACTCCTGTTCCGGCGTGCCCGGCCGGGTAGGGGGTCAGCCCGGCGGGAGCACGCGAGTGGAAGAAGTCTTGATCGGCAGCGGATCGCCGTCAACGCGACATTCAACCGGCTTTTGCGACGTTTCCTGTTAAAAGCTGATGTTGCTGCTTCTTGCGTTATATATCGCCCATGCTGAACCGGATTCGGTCCTGCTGCATCACTCGGTGTGGCGGGCGTGCGTCCATGCCGGGCTGTCGACGTAGTGGTTGTCGAAGCGTTCGGAGGTCTCGCGGATCTCCTTCGGCTCCGCCTCGCCCCGGTACACCCGTTCCAGCAGCCGGTAGTAGTCGAACCGGTCCATGCCGGGAGTGAAGACGACGAGCAGGTCGGCCTCCTCGCCGCGCGTGGGGGCGAAGGCGTGCGGCAGGAGCGGGGGCACGATCAGAAGGTCTCCGCGCTCCAGGGTGTGGACCAGTTCGCCGGCAAGCACCTGCAAGGAGCCGTCGAGGACGAAGAACAGCTCGCCGGCACGCCGGTGATAGTGCGGCGGGGCGCCCTCGGAGCCCCTGTGCAGGGTGGCGCGGTTGACCGTCAGCGCGCCGCCCGTGACATCCGAGTCGGCGAGGAGGGTGATGATGCTGGTGGGGCCGTCGGCGAGGACGTCGGCCTCGGCCGCGCGGACCAGCACCAGGGAGTGGTCGGGCGTCGTGATCAAGATGCTCTCCTTCTGACATCGGGTGAATCTGGATATTCATCATCCAGAATTACCTCTTGGAAAAGCCCCTCTGGAGAGGGGCGGGATTTCAGATCTTCACGTTGGCGAACCGGTTGCGGGTGTTCCCGGGAGTGTGGGGATGGCGCCGCTCCACGGTGGCCCTGATGCCGGCGAGGGTCTGCCCGGCCAGCTCGCGCCTCCAGGAGAGCTCCGCCTTGCGCATGGACTGGGAGATCACGCACACCTCCCGATAGTCGACGTCCGGGTCTCCGCCGGGACCCTCCCGCAGGATCCCCGCGCAGCGGAACGCTTCCTCCGGGCCCTCGATCGCGGTAACCACGTCGAGCAGTGTGATGTCCTCCGGGGCGCGGGCCAGCCGGAAGCCGCCCCGGGGCCCCGGTGTGGAGGAGACGATGCCGGCCCGGGCCAGCGCCTGCATCTGCTTGTTCAGGTACGCCGCGGGCAGCCGGTAGAAGGCCGCCAGCCTGGCCGCCGAGACGGCCTCGCCCGGCTCGGCCCAACTCAGGTTCAGGCAGGTGTGCAGCGCCCACTCCACGCCCTCGCTCATCCGCATGATCCTGGATATTACATGTCCAGATTTATCCACGCAACGGGCCCGAACTCCCAGCTCTGCCCCCAGGGGCGAAGTAGCAGCCGCACCCGCGGCGGGCGCGGTCCAGTGAGGGCCTCCGGTCTCTCAGAACTACTCATCTCTGCGAGCACGACCCCATGAGCCGGAGAGCGCTCTGGGAGCGAGGTAGTCACATGATCCGTCAGCGGCCAGAACCGAGGTCAGGCCGCTGACAGCGATCACCCTGACGGTCGCCGATCATCATTGACGATCATGCCCGGCCGGTCTTCGCCCGATCGGGATGGCTCTCGTGCAGGAGCGAGCGCAGTTCGGCGGTGTCGATGACGTGGGCCAGTCTCGGGAAAACGCTGGTCATCAGGGTCTGGTGGGCGTGCGGGTCCGGGTCGGTGACGCCGTCGGAGAGGACGTAGAGCCGGTAGTCGCGGTCGGCGGCGTCAGTGACGGTGGACAGCACGACGCCGCTGGTGGTGATACCGGCGATGACCAGGGTGGTGATGCCGCGATCCCGCAGTCGCCGGTCCAGGTCCGTCGTGGACAGCGCGCCGTAGCGAATCTTGCGTACGGTGATGTCGCCGGGCTCGGGAGCGAGCTGATGGTGAAAGTCCGTGGCGGGATCCGCGTGGTGCATGAGGCGCTGCCGGCCGAGGAGGGAGAACGTCTTGTTGGCCGGCGGGATCGCCGCCCAGTCGGCTTCGGTGAATCCGACTCGCACGTAGGCGATGGCGGCGCCGTGCGCTCGCATGTCGGCGATGGCGCCGGCCACCCGTGACAGCAGCGCTTCCGGGTCTGCCGGGCCAGGGAGCGAGGCCAGGATTCCCTGCTGGTAATCCATGACGAGCAGGGCGGCCGTCCGGGGGTCCAGCGCCGGGGTCGTGACGGTCATTTTCTCTCCTTGGGTGATGAGGGCGCCCTGACACGCGAGATCGCGCGCCGGGGCCGACTACACATTGGGCATGTGAGCCTTCAGGCGCGGCTCGGTGCCGGCTCCGGCTCGGCGAGGGGCGCCGCGGCGCGTCGGGAGAGCAGCAGCGGGGTCGCCAGCAGGAGCACGCCGGCCAGGCCGATGGCCGTGCGCGGGCCGAGCAGGCCGCCCAGCACGCCCCAGACGGCCGTCAGGAGCGCGGTCGAGGCCTTGGTCGTCACCGACCAGGCGGACAGCGTGCGGGCGACCCGGTCGGTCGCGGTGCGCTCGAGGCGATAGGTGGCGTAGACGGGGTTGAAGACCCCGCAGCAGAGGATCAGCCCGAGCTCGACGCCCATCACCAGCAGCAGCCCTCCGGTCCCCGGCCCCACGAAGGCCAGCCCGACGGGCCAGATCGCGCGCAGCACCCCGGCCACGACCAGGACCCGGTGCTGCCCGAACCGGGTGACGAGCGGTCGGGCCAGCCGCGAACCGATCAGCCCGCCGATCGCGGGCGCGGCGAAGGCGAGGCCGTACTGCCACGGCGAGAACCCGAGCCGGCCGAGCATCAGGACGGCCAGCAGCGCGTCGGTGGCCATCACCAGGCCGTTGAACAAGGCGGTGTTGAAGAACAGCGGACGCAGCGTCGCGTCGGCGAGGATGTACCGCCAACCGTCGAGCAGGTCCCCGGCCCGCATGCGCGCGGCCTCCCGGCGCTCGGGCCCCGGCTCCCGGCCGCCCATCGCGCGGATGCCCAGGGCCGAGAGCAGGTAGCTGACCGCGTCGGCCACCACCGTCGCCACCGGACCGAGGATCCCGATCGCGGCACCGCCCAGCGGCGGTCCGATGATCGTGGTCGTCCAGGTCGTTGACTCGAATCGGGCGTTGGCGACGAGCAGGTGCTCGGCCGGCAGCAGCGTCTTCAGGTACGCGCCGGAGGCGGCGCGGAAGGTGATGTCGGCCGCCGCGACGACGACCGAGACCAGCAGGAGCTGGACGAAGGAGAGCACGCCGAGCGCGAACGCGACGGGGATCGTCATCAGCGCCGCGAACCGCACCAGGTCCATCCCGATCAGCACCGGCCGCTTGCGGCGGAACTCCACCCACGGGCCCAGCGGCACCGCCACGGCCGCGCCCACCAAAGCCCCCACGGAGGACAACGCCGCGACCTCCGCCGGCCCGGCGTGCAGCACCTGGATCGCGATCAGCGGGAACGCGCCGAAGGCGAGCCACGTGCCGAGCGCGCTGGTCCCGTACGCTCCCCAGAGCCACCCGAACCGCCGCCCCAACCGGTGCCCGTTCCGCATGCCCGACGCTCCTCGTCACTCACTCGCACAACCGATCCGCGATCGGAAGCATCAAAGCGAGCACCATGCCCGGGGATCAAACAACCGCAGGGCCGCCCGGCCACAACCAGCGGTTGTATCCATAGGGTGTCCGGATGGACCTCGACACCGTCCGGACCTTCGTCGCCGCCGCCGACGCGGGGCAATTCCAGGAGGCCGCCGCCGAGCTGGCGGTCACCCAGCAGGCCGTCTCCAAGCGCATCGCCGCGCTGGAGCGCGACGTCGGCGTGCGGCTGTTCACCCGCACGCCGCGCGGCGCCGAGCTCACCATCGACGGGCAGGCGTTCCTGCCCCACGCCCGGGAGCTGCTGCGCGTCGCCGAGCGCGCGGTCGGGTCCGTGCGCACCGGCCGCCGTCCGCTGCGCGTCGACATGATCGCCTCGCGCAGCGCGGCGTCGGGCCTGATGCACGGCTTCCACCGCGCGCACCCCGAGATCGACCTCGACGTGGTGATGCTGTTCGACATCGAGAAGGCCGTCGCCGCCATTCGGTCCGGTGCGATCGACGCGTCCTTCCGCGCCGTCGCCATGCCCGGCCGGCCCCTTCCTGAGGACATCGAGTCAGTCCGGGTGCTCGACGAGCCGCTCCAGCTCCTCATCGGCCCCGCCCACGCGCTGGCCGGCGCCCGGTCGGTGACCGTCGCTCAGCTCGCCGGGCACCGGATCTGGATGCCCGGCCTCGTCCCCGGAACCGAGTGGACCGCCTACTACGACGATCTCGTCGCCGAGTTCGGCCTCACCATCGAGGCGACCGGTCCCAACTTCGGCTCCGACGCGCTCCTCGACACCATCGCCGACACCCCGGCCCTGGCCACTTTCATGGGCGGGCAGACCCGCCTCGTCTGGCCCGCCGGTCACGGTCTGCGCCGCATCCCGGTGACCGACCCCATGCCCGTCTATCCGCACTCGCTCCTGTGGCGTCGCGACAACCCCCACCCCGCGCTGGCCACCCTCCGCGCCCACCTCGCCGCCGCGGCGGCCGGCCACGGCGCCGCCGGGACCTGGGTGCCGGACTGGGCAATTTCGCGCTGAACGCCGCCGCCTCGGCGGGCCGGACCGCGGGAGACGACCCCGCGCAGGCGCCGCTGATATCGTCACCCGGCCGGACCGGCTCGCGTCCGGTACGCCTACCTGTTGAGACAGATGAAATGATCTTTATTACCGCGAAGTTCCGCGTCCTGCCCGAGTACGCCGACCAGTGGCCCGAGATCGCCGGTGAGTTCACCCGGGCGACTCGCGCCGAACCCGGCTGCCTGTGGTTCGACTGGTCGCGCAGCCTCGACGACCCGACCGAGTACGTCCTGGTCGAGGCGTTCCGCGACGACGCGGCAGGGGCGGCGCACGTCCAGTCCGAGCACTTCCGGGAGGCGCAGCGGACCCTGCCGCGGCATCTCGCCGAGACGCCCCGGATCGTCAACACGACGGTGCCGCAGGACGACTGGTCCCTCCTCGGCGAGATGGCCGTGCCCGAGCGCGGCTGACACCCCGGTTCCGCGGGGGCGGACGGGCGTGAGAAGGGGGCGGCGCGTGAAGACCGGCCGCCCCTTCCCGCCTCGACTACGGCGACGGCCCGGCCAGAGCGCTGGTGGATCGAGATTCATACACAGCTGCATGCAGTCTGCATGCTACGAGGCGGCCACTCCGGCGCTGGACGAGGTGATGTCCAGGATCGAGGCCGATGAGCCCGTTCCGTACGACCCCGACTTCGTGCGCGAGACCCTGCGCGAGGGGCGCCGGTGAGCCTGGTCGTCGACGCCTCGATCGTTTTCCGCCTGCTGGCGAACGTCAAGGGCGACGACCTTCTCCGCCGGCGGCTCGCCCGCAAGGTGCACGCCCCCGCGTTGATCGATGTCGAGATCACCTCGGTCGTGCGCGGGCATGTGATCACCAGCAAGCCCGAGGTCCACATCTCCGAGGAGCGGGCCCAGATCATGCTGCGGCGCTATGCCGAACTCAGGATCGTCCGGCATCCGATGGCGCCGCTGCGGTCCCGCGTGCTGCAGCTCAGGAACAACCTCACCGCGTACGACGGCATGTATGTCGCGCTGGCCGAGCTGCTGGGTGTGCCGTTGCTGACCGATGACGCCAAGTTCGCCGGTTCCACGGGCCATCGGGCGGAGATCCACCGCTACCCGCCGCCGTCGGTCTGAGGGCCGGCCCGGTCGCCGCCGTGTGTCGAGGCGGGGGCTCCCGAGGGCCGGCCCTTCGCGGTGCGTGCTCGCCGGTCAGCCCATGTGGGGATAACGATGGTCGGTCGGCGGCACGAAGGTCTCCTTGATCGTGCGGGCGTTCACCCAGCGGATCAGGTTGAAGATCGAGCCGGCCTTGTCGTTGGTGCCCGAGGAGCGGGCGCCGCCGAAGGGCTGCTGGCCGACGACCGCGCCGGTGGGCTTGTCGTTGACATAGAAGTTGCCGGCCGCGAACCGCAGTCGCTCGGACGCGGACGCGATGGCGTACCGGTCCTGGGCGATGACCGACCCGGTCAGCGCGTACGGCGAGACGCTCTCCATCTGGTCGAGCACCGAATCGAACGCGGAGTCCTCGTAGACGTGGACCGCGAGGATCGGGCCGAAGTACTCCTTCACGAAGATCTCGTCCGTGGGGTCGGAGCACTCCAGGATGGTCGGCTTCACGAAATATCCGGTCGAGTCGTCGTACGAACCGGTAAGGACGTCGATCGAGTCCACCGACCTGGCCCGGTCGATCGCGTCCCGGTGCTTGGCGAAGGCCCGTCCGTCGATGACGGCGCCCATGAACGTGGACAGGTCGCCCGCCACGTCACCGATCGTCAGCGACTCGGCGGTGGCGACGAAGTCGTCCCGGATCCGCGACCACACCGACCGCGGCACGTACGCCCGCGAGGCCGCGGAGCACTTCTGCCCCTGGTACTCGAAGGCGCCCCGGATCAGCGCGGTGGAGAGCACCTCGGGCGACGCCGACGGGTGGGCGAGGACGAAGTCCTTGCCGCCGGTCTCGCCGACGAGCCTCGGGTAGCTCCGATAGCCCGTGATGTTCTCGCCGACGGTGCGCCACAGGTGCTGGAACGTCCCGGTCGAGCCGGTGAAGTGGATCCCGGCGAGGTCCGGGTGCCTGAGGGCGACCTCGGAGACGGCGGTGCCGTTGCCGGTGACCATGTTGATGACGCCCGGAGGCAGCCCCGCCGCCTCCAGCAGTCGCATCGTGAAGTGCGCCGCGAGCTGCTGCGTCGGCGACGGCTTCCAGACCACGACATTGCCCATCAAAGCCGCAGAAGTCGGCAGATTTCCGGCGATGGCGGTGAAGTTGAACGGCGTGATCGCGAGGACGAAGCCCTCGAGCGGCCGGTACTCCAGCCGGTTCCACACGCCGGGCGACGACACCGGCTGCTCGGCCAGCAACTGTCGCGCGTACGCCACGTTGAACCGCAGGAAGTCGATCAGCTCGCAGGCGGAGTCGATCTCGGCCTGCTGCGCCGACTTGGACTGGCCGAGGATCGTGGCGGCGTTGAGCGTCGCCCGCCACGGACCGCTCAGCAGGTCGGCGGCCTTCAGGAACACCGCCGCCCGCTCGTCGAACGACAGCGCCCGCCAGGCGGGGGCGGCCGCCCGCGCGGCGTCGATCGCCGCCCGGACGTCGGAGGCCGTCGCCTCGGACGTCCGCCCGAGCACGGAGGCGTGGTTGTGCGGCTGCACCACGTCGATGGGCGAACCGCCGCCCAGCCGGTGCTCGCCGCCGATCGTCATGGTGAGTTCGAGCGGCGCGCCGCTCAGCTCCTTGATCCGGTCCTCCAGGGAGGCCCGCTCCGCGCTGCCCGGCGCGTAGCCGTAGATCGGCTCGTTGGCCGGAACCGGAACATTGCTGATCGCGTCCATCACTTACCCCTCAGAGACCGCAGGAAGAAGGCGACGTTGGCCGGGCGCTCCGCCAGGCGGCGCATGAAGTAGCCGTACCAGTCGTCGCCGTACGGCACGTAGACCCGGACCGTGGCTCCGGCGCCCGCGAGCGCCTCCTGCTTGTCCGTCCGGATCCCGTACAACATCTGATACTCGTAACTGTCCTGGCCACGCCCGTAGCGGTCGGCCAGCATCTCGGTGATCGCGATGAGCCGGTCGTCGTGCGTGCCCACCATGGGATATCCCGTACCCGCCATGAGGATGCGCAGGCACCGCACGTACGCCCGGTCCACGTCGGTCTTGCTCTGGTGCGCGACCGAGGCGGGCTCCCGGTAGGCGCCCTTGACCAGGCGGACACGGGACCCGGCGAGGTCGCGGCAGTCCTCCTCGCTCCGGAAGAGGTACGCCTGGATCGCCACCCCGGTGTCGGGGAAGTCCGCGCGCAGCGCGCGCAGGATCGAGAGCGTGGAGTCGACCGTGGTGTGGTCCTCCATGTCCAGCGTGACCGTGGTCCCGCAGTCCTGGGCGGCGGCGCAGATCCGCCGCGCGTGCTCCAGCGCCATGGTCTCGTCGAGCGCCTGCCCGACGGCCGACAGCTTCACCGACACCTCCGCTCGGCGCCCGAGCCCGAGCGGAGCGAGCGCGTCGAGCACGGTGACGTACGCCTTGGCCGTCAGGGCCGCCGCCTCCGCGTCGCGGATCTCCTCGCCGAGGTGGTCGATCGTGACCGCGAGGCCGGACGCCGCCAACCGTTCCACGGTGGCGACCGCGTCCGAGGCGGACTCGCCCGCGACGAAACGGTCGACGACGCGGCGGGTCGGCGGCAGGCCGGACACGACGCGCCGCGCGAGCGCGTTCCGCGAGGCCGCGAGAAGCAGGGAACCGAGCATGGCTCAAGCGTAGATCCGCAGTTCAGAGCCGGTCCACGGACAGGCGTCACAGCATTTTCAGACAAATGCACAATAATGTCGGCATGCAGGAAATCGTCGATGAGATAGCCCGGTTGCTGGACGCGTCGGTCACGATCGAGGACCGCTCCTTCCACCTCCTGGCGTACGGCGCGCAGAGCGGCGACATCGACACCGTGCGCCAGGAGTCGATCCTGCGCCGGAGGGCGAGCGACGAGGTCCGGGCCCATTTCGAGGCGTACGGCATCGCCACGTCCACCGTCCCGGTCCGCATTCCCGGCATCCCCGGACTTCCCGGACTGCTGGACCGCGTGTGCGTGCCATTGCGGCACGGCGGCGTGACCTACGGCTACCTGTGGCTCCTCGACTCCGGCGCGCTGACCGACGCCCGCCTGGCGGCCGTCACCCCGCTGGTCGAGCGCGCCGCGGCCGTCCTGGCGCATGAGGCGCGCACCGGCAGGGCCCGCCTGTGGGACTTCTTCTCCGCCGACCCGGCCACCAGGGCCGCCGCCGCGCTCCACGTCACCGGCCCCGTCGCGGCGATCGCCGTACGGACCGCGCCGGATCGCGCGGCGGCGCTGTGGCGGCTCCCTCGTGGCGTGCTCGCGGAGCCCGGCGACGGTCCGGAGCCGCTCACCGCCGTCCTCGCGCCCGCGTCACAGGCCCCCCGCGTCGCCGGCACCCTCCAGACGACGTACGGCACGGCCGCCGGCATCGGAGGAGTCCGCGAGGACGCGGGCGACGCGTGGGAGAGCTGGGCCGAGGCCGTGCTCGCGCTCCGGATCGCCGAGCACGTCCAGCGGCTCGGGCCGGTCGCGAGCTGGGCCGACCTGGGCGTCTACCGCTTCCTTGCCCGGCTGCCCAGGAGCGAGCTCGCCGAGCTGGCCGCCGAGTCCGCGCCGCTGGGCGACCTGGCGGGCACGGTCGAGAGCTACCTCGACCGTGCCGGCCAGGTCCAGGAGACGGCGGCCGCGCTCGGCGTGCACCGCCAGACGCTGTACTACCGGCTGGGACGGGCCGGGCAGCTCACCGGGCTCGACCTCGCCGACGGCCGGGACCGCCTGCTGCTCCATCTGTCGCTGAAGGCGGCCGCCCTCACTGGGGAGCCCGGTAGATACGCACCCAGTCGACGTACATCGTGACCGTCGCGGGTGTGGACGCGTTGCGGCACAGGGCGCCGTCGCAGACCACGTCGTTCTGGAGGGCCAGCCCCATCGTCCGCCCCTTGGGGACCAGCGGGCCCGTGTAGTTCCAGACCATCCTGCCGTCCAGCCAGAAGGTCAGCCGGTCGGGCAGCCAGTCGACGGCGGCCGTGTGCCACTGGGTGAAGTCGGCGCGCATCGAGCTCGCCGCCCGCTGACCGCCGCTCCCGTGCACGAAGATGCCGCTGAGCTGCCGGGGGATGTCGCCGACCTCGACGAAGTCGACCTCCGCGTAGTTGTTCGCGCTCACCTGCTCGGGCATCAGCAGCGCCACCGCGGAGTATCCGGCGCCGGCCTCCGACCGGAGGCGCACCTCCCACCGGCCGTACTGCTGGAGCAGCAGGCTCGCGACGCCTCCGGACAGGTCCTTGCCTCCGTAGATCCCGCCGGTCATGCGCAGCATGCCGCCGGAGACGCTCGTCGCCCGCGAGGTACGGGGGTTCGTCCGGGCGTTCGGCGAGTCGTAGACGCCCCACCTGCTCTCATCGATCCTCGTCCCGTTGAAGTCCTCGACGAGGATCGGCGCGCCCCACTCCGCCCCGGTCGTGGACTGGCCCGAACCGGTCGCCGTGCCACCCGTGCCACCCGTGCCACCCGCGACGCCGGCCGTGCCGGTTCCGGTGCCGGTTCCGCCAGTGCCAGTGCCAGTGCCGGTGCCGCCCACGCCTGCGCTCGTACCGCCGGTGCCGGTCCCCGGAGCGGGGTGGATCACGGACGAGCTGTCCGCCTGGCCGAGGGGGAGCGGGGACGCGCCGGAACGTCCGGACCCGTCGCCGCCCGTGTACACATCCGGGTATCCGGTCTCCGGAAGGTCACCGCGGTCGTCCCGGTACCCCGAGGAGCCGTCCCGGTAGCCGGAGGAGCCCTCCGGGTACCCCGAGGAGCCGTCCGGGTAGGCGAAGGTCCCGTCCGGATAGGCGCCCTCCGCGGCGGTGCCGTCCGGGAAGGTGCCCTCCGGATAGACGGTGACCCGGTCGTCCGGATACGAGAAGGTGCCGTCCGGGGACGCGCCGGTATGCCTGGTCGCGGCACCCCTTCCGGACGCTGCGGGCGGCAGCAGGTTCGCCGCGCGGCGCTCGCGCGCCGGCCGGGGATGGTGGGCGACGGCGGCCGCGCGCGGCCCCGTGGAGGAGGACGCCGCCCCGGAGGCCGTACGAGCCGGTACCGCGGCGGGTTTCCCCTGCCGGGCGGCCGCGGACGGGGTGGCGGACACTTCGGTGGCGGATTCGCCGGCGGCGGTCAGGACCGACACGGGTTCCGCGCTCGAACACGCGGTGGCGGCGGCGATCACCATCGCCGCCGCCACGGCTAAACCAGGTCCATGAAGTGACATGCACGCATCAAAGCACCGATCTCACTTCAATAACAGGATCATGCCGGTTGAGCATCCGGACACCGCGCCCTCCGGCGCCCTCCGTGGCCCGGAGGGCCGCACATCGGACGTCAGGCGCAGGTCCGCTCGTAGACGCGGAGCAGTTCCATGCTGATCCGCTCCAGGGAGTAACGGGACCGGGCGCGGTCGGCCGCCGCGTAGCCCATGGCCGTACGGAGGGTCACGTCTCCGAGGAGCTCGCGGATCCGGACCGCGGTCTCGGCCGGCCGGCCGGGCCGCATCAGGAAGCCGGTGACCCCGTCCACCACGGAGTCGAGGTGCGCGCCCACCGCGGACGCGACGACGGGGATGCCGCAGGCCATTGCCTCGAGGGCGGCGAGGCCGGTCGGCACGGTGGGAGCCAGCGAGAGCACCATGTCGGCGCTGCGCATCAGCTTCGGCATGGCGGTGTGCGGGACCGGGCCGAGCAGCTCGACGCGGTCGCCGACCGCGTGGTCCCTGGCGATCGCGCGCAGCCGCTCGATGCTGAGGTCGTCCCCGCCCGCGATCACGAGCTCGGCCTCGGGGATCGCCGCCAGCGCGCCGATCGCGGTCGCCGCGCCGCTCGCGGCGATCTCGCCGGGGTCGCTGCCCAGCCCGACGTGGAGCAGGCGCGGCCGCTCGCCGCGCGGGAAGGCCGGGCCCTGGCGGCGGAACCGCTCGACGTCGATCCCGCTCGGGACGACGGCGATGTTGCGGCGCGGCACGCCCATCCTGATCAGCTCGGACTCCTCGTCGGCGCAGGACGCGATGACCGCGCGGGCGTGACGGCCGATGGCGCACTCCAGCCGCCGTACCGGCGTCTGCCCGCCGTGGAAGTGCCCGTGGAACGTCTGGGTGACCGGCACGCCGAGCCCTTCTGAGCCCGCGATGGCGGCCAGGCCACCGGCCCAGGAGTGCGCGTGGATGATGTCGGGCCGGTCCCTGCGCCAGCGCCGCATGAGACCGGCGCTGAAGTCGGAAAGGTAGGGAAGCAGGTCGCTCTCGGACAGCTCAATGTCCGGCCCGGCGGCCACCTGCTCTATGGACACGCCCTTGGACGGCTGGCCGGTTGCGGATCGGGTGTAAACCGTCACCCGGTGACCACGGCCCAGCTCGCGGGCGATCGCGGGAGTGTCGGACGTCAGGGCCTGCGCGGAAACAATGGCGATATTCATGGCACACCTCAAGCCTAAAGTGCTTGGAAAAGGGTGTGCCTGCGTCTTAGGCACCAACTACTCCGCAGAGTTTACCGCGCTCCAACTCGCGCTAAACCCCCGAAACGGTGGAAATCCCACAGTCTCGTTCTTCGCCGGGTTCGTTCCCCGCCCCGCGCCGACCCCGCA
The DNA here is from genome assembly GCA_001570385.1 of Microtetraspora glauca. Lineage (GTDB taxonomy): Bacteria > Actinomycetota > Actinomycetes > Streptosporangiales > Streptosporangiaceae > Microtetraspora > Microtetraspora glauca. Next base: position 176,055 of record BBYL01000006.1, read on the forward strand.
CCACCGGCTCCCGGCACGCCTCTCACCTCGCCTCTCACCTCGGCTCTGACCTGGGCGTTCGTCCCGGGACCCGGTCGCCCTCCGGCCCCGGCTCGCCTCCGCTTCCCGCCCGCCGGAAAGCCGGGCGGGTCGCGCCAGGAGCGGCTCAGGGGTCAGCGGGACCGCCGGAGGGTGAGCATCGTGATCTCGTCGAGGATGTGGTCGCCGGAGAACGCCCGGTGGTCCTCCTCGATGGCCTTCACCACAATGCCCGGAGGCTGGCCGGCGCACCGGGTCAGGACCTCGGTGAGCCGGCCCTCCCCGTAGCTCTCGCCTTCCGCGTCGCGGGACCCGACCAGCCCGTCGGAGTAGAGCAGCAGGGTCTCGCCGGCGGTCAGGGTCAGCTCCTCCGTGGCGGGCACCGCGCCCTCCTCGAACCCCAAGGGGACGCCGCCGCCCTCCGAGAAGCGCACGCCGCCGTCCGGGAGGAGCAGGGCCGCCGGGTGGTGCCCGGCCGAGGCCAGCCGTACCCGGCGTCCGTGCACGAAGCCCGCCGCCGCCATGACGAACAACCCGGTGTTCTGCGCGACGAGCGCGTCGTTGACCGTGCGCAGCGCCGCGCCGGGGTCGTCCTCACGCACGCTGACCACGCGCAGGCCGCCGCGCACCATGGCGGTGACCGACGCGGCCTCCTCGCCCCGGCCCGCCGCACTGCCGATGACGAACCCCCAGCCGTCCCTGACCGGGAACACGTCGTAGAACTCGCCGCCGATCGCACGCGGCTCCGACCCCGGATGGTAGATCGCCGCGGTCTCGAATCCCGGGATGTCCGGAAGCGTCCGGGGGAGCACCCCGGTCTGCAGCGTGTCGGCCGCCTGCGACCTGCGCTGGAAGCTGCGCTGGGCCCGCATCGCCAGGCCGAGCTGTGCCCCGGCCTCCTCCAGCAGGCCGAGGTCCGCGAGCCCGAACGGCGGCCGGTCGCGAAGCCGTACGAGCGTGAGCACGCCGAGGATCTCCTGGCCGGTCCCGATGGGCACGGACAGCAGCGACCCGGCCCGGATGTCCCGGAGGACATCGGGACCGAGCAGTCCGTCGTCGGCCAGCATCTCGTGGACGGTCCCGCCACCCGTCTCCAGGACCTGGCGCACGACGGGCGCGCACGCCGGGTCCAGCCCCTCGACGGCCCGCTGCAGCCGGGTGACCGGCTCGCTGGCCGGTGGGATCACGGCCGCCCGGTGGAGGACGTCGTCGCGGAAGACGTCGGCGATCACCCAGTCCGCCGTCTCGGCGGCGAACAGCCGCGCCGCGCGGATCAGTGCCACCGGCTCGCGCAGGCTCTCCTCGTCGAGCAGCAGGCGGGTGAGCCGCGCGAGCAGGTCGTGGCGCCGGGCGGCGGCCATGACGGCGGACTCGTCCGGGGCCCGGTCCGGGCCGGACGCCTCGGGGAGTCGCACGTCGGTCGGGAGCGCGACCGCGGCGACCATCTCCCCGGGCTCGCCCGGCATGCGCAGCCTGCTGAGGACCAGCCGGACCGTGTGCGTGCGCCCCTGGTGCGCCAGCCGGGTCTGGAAGGTCGCGCTCTCCTCGCCGTGCAGTACGGCCGTCAGGTGGGACCGGAAGGCGGCCCGGCCGGAGACGTCGACCAGCAGCGGGAACGGCCGCCCGAGCAGGTATCCCGCGGGGCTGCCGAGCAGCCGGGCGGTCTCGTTGTTGATCCGCCGGACCACGCCCCCGGCGTCCATGACGACCACGGGGACGGGCAGCGCGCGGAAGATCTGGCGCAGCAGCTTCTGCTCGCGCTGGTTGCCGCCCTCCCTGCGCCCGCGCCTCCTCCCGAGTTCCGCGAGCGCCGAGCGGAGCAGTTCCTCCGCCGCCTCGAGCTCGTCGAGCGCGGCACCGGGCGCGGACGTCTCCCGGAGTGCGGCGATGCGGGCCGCGAGGCCGCTCAGCTCGCGCTCCAGCTCGGGTAGGTTGGTCAACATTTGCCCCCTCTCTTGTTTCGACGGTACGTCACCGGATTCCGCGCATCGACGGGGTCCGGATTAACGCTGAAAGTAGGGGAATGACTGTTCCCGTCATGGATACCACCCCGAGTCTCGCCCGCGATCTCGCCGCTCTGGGCAGGGTGACGGAGGGCGTTTCGTACGAGAGCGTGCTGCGCGGCATCACCGAGGCGGTGGCGCGCGGCGTTCCCGGATGCGCGGCGGGCACCGCCGAGCTGTGGCAGGAGGGGCGGGTGATGCTGGCCGCCTCCCACAGCGAGCTCATCGCCCTCACCGATCGGGAGCGCGACCTGCGCGAGGGGCCGTCGAGGGAGGCGCTCTCCTCCGGGCGGCCGGTGGTGATCCCGGACGTGATGCGCGACGCGCGCTGGCCCCGCTACGCCGCGACGGCCGTACGGCACGGCGTGCGTTCGGTGCTGGTCCTGCCGATCGAGGTGGAGCGCGCCGTCGTCATCATCGGCCTGTACGCGGTGCGACCCGGCGTCTTCGCCGGGGGAGGCTCCCTGATGACCATGCTCGCCGAGCAGGTGACCGTGGTGCTGGCCAACCTCTGGGAGTTCGACGACGTTGTCACGGGGGCCGCGCAGATGCAGGAGGCCATGGCCGGCCGCTCGGTCATCGACCAGGCCAAGGGCATCATCATGTCGACGAGTGGCTGCTCGGCCGAGGCCGCGTTCGACGAGCTGAGACGGGTGTCCCAGCACCATCAGATCAAGGTCGCCGACCTGGCCAAGCTGCTGGTCACCGAGCACCAGAACAAGCACGGCGGCAACCGCACGGAGTGATCTCTAGTGCCCTTCCCTGGCGGTCCCGAAGGCGGCCAGCGCCTCCTCCAGCGTGTCGAACATCGGCAGCCGCTGGGACAGGCCGGTGACCCACATCACCTTGGAACTGGGGTACTGCACGGCGACGAGGGCGAAGTCGCCGCCCGCCCCGGTGGCGCGCTGCCAGTGGTGGACGATGAGCCCGAGTGCCCGCGAGTCCATGAACGTGACGCCGGCCAGATCGAGGATCATGCTCGGCCCGTGGTCGTCGGCGGCCGCGTCCAGGTAGCCGGAGAACTCCGTTCGCGTGGTGGCGTCGAGGATGCCGGTGACGTGGACGACCACCGCGACGCCGGCGGGCGTGGCGTGCACCGTGGACTGCAGGGACAGCGTCCCGGGCTTTGGCACCTCGCGCCTCCAGGAAGGGAAGAGACCCCGCCGCGCGAGGCCTGTCCGGCAACTTTACTGGCGTCCAGGGGGTGGTGATACTTCCGGATTTGGGGGAATATCGGAGTAGAGGTCCAGCAGAGGGCCCTGTCTCGAAGTTGTAGCGAGGCGCGCCGTCTGCGTGGGCTGAATCCCGGCTCGGCGTCGCTCGCGATGCGAGTACGAGGAGATTCCACGATGGCTGCCGAGGTTCGAGTAGCGACCATCCCCCCGCAGGCCGGAGCGACGACCGGGCGCAAGGGCACGCCGCCGTCGCGGGCGAAGCACGCCCTTCCCGCCGAGCGGCCGCACGATCAGGGCCAGCCGACCGCCGAGGAACTGCTCGCCGAGCTCGCCCGTGAGGACCTGGCCCAGGAGCGCCGCGAACGGCTGCGGGAACAGGTCGTCGAGATGCACCTGCCCATGGCCAGGGACGTCGCCCGCAGGTACCTCCACCGCGGTGAGCCGCTGGAGGATCTCCTCCAGGCGGCCTACGTGGGGCTCATGAAAGCGATCAACGGGTACGACGCCAGCCTCGGGCACGGCTTCCGCGGCTACGCCATGGTGACCATGACCGGCGAGGTGAAGCGGCACTTCCGGGACCGCACCTGGGCCGTCCGCGTCCCCCGGCTCTACCAGGAACGGCGCTCCGAGCTGAACCGGCTCGTCGCGGACATGACCCAGGAGCTCGGCCGGTTCCCCACGGTCGCCGAGCTCGCGAAGAAGATGCGCATCTCCGAGGAGGACATGCTCCTCACGATGGACGCCTCGGCGGCGTACAGCACGCTGTCCCTGGACGCGCCCCTGGGCGCGGACGACGACGCGGCCGCGCTCGGCGACGTGCTTCCCGAGGAGGACGACGCGCTGGCGACCCTCGTGGACAGGGAGGCCGTGAAGCCGCTGATCGACGAGCTTCCGGAGCGGGAGAAGAACATCCTGCTGCTCCGGTTCTACGGCAACCTGACCCAGGCCGAGATCGCGGCAGAGTTCCACATATCGCAGATGCACGTCTCGAGAATCCTGCGCAAGGTGCTCGACCAGCTCCGTTCGGAACTCGTGGCGGGGTGATCTGCCATCCGAGGGGCGGTGGCGTCGGTGCGCCGTCGTTCCGGGGTATGTTCGATTTCCGGCCCGTCGCGGCGGACGGTCCTGACATGTCCTGTGGGAGGCGTTTCCGGGTGAACGAGGAGGGCGTCCCACCGTCCGGGCCCGGCGCGGCCAAGGAGCTCACGTTCTCCCTGGACGATCTGCCCGACGTGCGGGAGTTCGCCGCGGTCCAGGCGCGCAGCCAGGGAATGCGGGAGGACGCCGTCGGCGATTTCGTCGTCGCGCTCAATGAGGTGGCGACGAACGCCGTGACCCACGGTGCCTCCGAGGCGCGGCTGCGCCTGTGGGGCGATCGGGACGGGCTGGTCGTGGACGTCCACGACGAAGGCAGGGTGTGGAGGCCCGAGTCCCCGCCCGGGCGGGTCGCCCCGCCGGAGAACGCCACCAGCGGCATGGGCCTGTGGGTGGCCCGCCGGCTCAGTACCGACATCTACGTCGAAACAGGGAGCAACGGGACTACCGTCACGATGCGTTTCAGCGTCTGACAGGGGTAGTAGCCCAGCATGACTGTTCCGCGCATACTCGTCGTCGGCGGCGGCTACGTCGGCATGTACGCGGCGCTGCGGCTGCAGCGCAGACTCCGCCGGGCGGAGGCGCGCATCACGGTCGTCAACTACGACTCCTACATGACGTACCAGCCCTTCCTGCCCGAGGCGGCGGCGGGGAGCATCGAGCCCAGGCACGTCGTCGTGCCGCTGCGCCGGGTGCTCTCCCGATGCGAGATCCTCAACGGCACCATCCTGCGGGTGAGCCTGGCCGACAAGGTCGCCGAGTTCCGGCCGCACGAGGGGCGGGAACGGGTGCTCGGCTTCGACTACCTGGTGTTCTCTCCGGGGTCGATCTCGCGCGTGCTGCCGATCCCCGGCCTCGCCGAGCGGGGGATCGGGTTCAAGACCGTGGAAGAGGCCATCCACCTGCGCAACCACGTCCTCGGCAAGCTCGACGTCGCCGCGTCCAGCTCCGACGAGCGGCTCCGCCGCCGCGCGCTGACGTTCGTCTTCGTCGGCGCCGGATTCGCGGGAATCGAGGCGCTCGGCGAGCTGGAGGACATGGTCAGCGACGCCATCAAGTACTTCCACGGCCTGCGCCGGCAGGACATGCGCTGGTTCCTCATCGAGGCCACCGACCGGATCCTGCCCGAGGTCGGCCTCGACATGGGGCGCTGGACCGCCGAGCAGCTCCGCATGCGCGGCATCGACGTACGGCTGCGCACCCGGCTGCTGTCCGCGGAGGGCGGGCGCATCGTCCTGGACGACGGCGAGCAGTTCGAAGCCGAGACCCTGGTGTGGACCGCCGGGGTCAAGCCGCACCCGCTGGTCAGGTCGGGCGACCTCCCGCTCGACTCCAGGGATCGGGTCCTGGCGAACGAGTTCCTGCAGATCCAGGGCACCCGGTTCGCCTTCACCGCGGGGGACGCCGCCGCCATTCCCGACCTCACCCGCCCGGGTGAGCTGTGCCCGCCCAACGCCCAGCACGCCGTACGGCAGGCACGGCGGCTGGCCGACAACGTGCTGGCGACGATCAGGAGCCGGCCGTGCAAGCCGTACCGGCACAGGAACGCGGGGGCGGTGGCCGCGCTGGGCCTGCGCAAGGGCGTCGCCCAGATCTACGGCCGGGAGCTGCGCGGCATGGTCGCGTGGCTGATGCACCGCACCTACCACCTGTCCCGGGTGCCGACGATCAACCGGAAGTCCCGCATCCTGGCGGACTGGACGCTCGCCCTGTTCTTCCCCAGGGAGATCGTCTCGCTCGGCGCGCTGCAGCGGCCGCGCGAGGAGTTCGAGCTCGCCGCCAGGACCACGCCCCCGACGCCCGCCCGTGAGCCCGTGAGCCCGTGAGCCCGTGAGCGGTACGGCCCGAGTCAGCGGCCGGCGCCCGGGATCCGGTCCGCGAGGCCGGCGTACAGGTCCCGCAGCTCGCGCTTCAGGACCTTGCCGCTCGGATTCTTCGGGAGCGCGTCGACGAAGGCGATCGCCTTGGGCACCTTGAAGGCGGCCAGCCGCGACCGCGTGTGGGTCCGCAGCTCCTCCTCGGTGACGGCTGTGCCCGGCTTGGTGACCACGATCGCGACGACCGCCTCGATCCAGCTGGGGTGGCTGACCCCCACGGCCGCGACCTCGGCGACGGCGGGGTGCTCGTAGATGACCTCCTCGACCTCCCGGCTGGCGACGTTCTCACCACCGGTCTTGATCATGTCCTTGATCCGGTCGACGACCGTGAGGTACCCCTCGTCGTCCATCACCCCCAGGTCCCCGGAGTGGAACCAGCCGCCGCGGAAGGCCTCGGCCGTCTTCTCCGGGTCGTCCAGGTAGCCGAGGATGGCATGCGGGCTCCGGTGGACGATCTCCCCGATCTCTCCCGGGGGCACGTCGTCGCCGTCGGCGTCCACGACCCGGGTCTCGACGTTGAGGGCGGCCTGGCCGGCCGACCCCGCCTTGCGGATCTGGTCCTCCGGCTGGAGCATGACCGCGACCGGGGCCATCTCGGTCTGACCGTAGAAGTTCCACAGGCGCACGCCGGGCAGCCGCTCGCCGATCTCCCTGAGCACCTCGACCGGCATGATCGCCGCGCCGTAGTAGCCCTTCCTGAGGGAGGAGAGATCGCGCCGGTCGAAGTCCGGGTGGCGTAGAAGGGAGATCCACACGGTCGGCGGAGCGAAGAACTTCGTCACCCGGTGGCGCTCCATCGCCTCAAGCACGGCGGCGGGGTCGGGGCCGGGCAGGATGTGGCTGACCGCCCCGAGCTGGATGTCCGGCACCAGGAAACAGTGCTGCTGTGCGCAGTGGAACAGCGGCATGGCGTGCAACTCGACATCGTGGCGATCCATGCCGCCGTCGATGACGCAACTGCTGTACTGCGCGATCAGTGCGGCGTGGGACAGCACCGCGCCCTTCGGGCGTGATTCCGTGCCGGAGGTGTAGAGGACCTGGACGGGGTCGTCGGCGCCGATATGGAGAGCGGGAGTCTCGGCGCCCTCGTGAGCGAGCAACGCGGCGAACGGCTCCCACTCGTCGGCGTCCCCGTACACGACGCGGATCTTGAGCCGGTCGGCCGCCTTGACCGCGTCCCGCGCCACGGGGAGGAGCGCGTCCTGCGCGATCAGCGCGACGGCGGACGAGTGCGCGAGCACGTAGCCGACCTCGTCGGCCCCGAGCATGAAGTTGATCGGTACGAGGACCGCTCCGGCACGGGCGACCCCGAAGATCGTCTGCACGTATTCCACGCTGTTGCGCGAGAGCACCGCGACCCGCTCACCCGGCCGCACGCCCCGCGCGATCAGCGCGCCGGCCACCCGCGAGGCGTCCTCGTCCAGCTCGGCGAAGGTACGGCTGGTCCTCCCGTCCGAGACGGCGAGCCGGTCGGGGTGGCGTCTGGCGGAGCGGCGCAGCAGGTCGGCGAGCGACTGTCTGCGGGCGAGGGCGACGTCCCCCGCAGCTTCCGAGGCGGCCGGGGGTCCAGCGAAAGACATGAAGTTCTCCAACCGGGCAACAGACGAAACTTCCGGAAAGCGTAGTGACATGTGCCGCCGTTGAGGAGTAGCCGTACGGGCCGGAGTACACCGCGTAGGCGCTTCGCCGGGGGCCGCACCAAGATGATGGGGTGTTCCCGAGCGCCGTGAACGTTTGATGATCAAACACTGTCGATCTCGGCGTACGGATCCTGGCCGCCGTCCGCCTGTTGGTCGGCGACCACGTCCAGCACAACGCCTACTTCATCGACTTTCCGGCCAACGTGCCCGACACGCTGGAGTTCTGGGCCGGCCTGCTGCGCGAGGCGCTGCTCGACCCGGTCGCCGCCGCGCGCGTCCGGCCGCCGAGGATCTGGCGGCCCTGCGCACCCTGGCGTCGTTCTGTGCCGACCGGCCGGAGCGCATCCCCGTCCGCGAGAACCGCGCCGTCATCAACGAGGTACGGATGGCCTCCGGTCAGCCGCTGCTCGTCGACACGGTGACCGACGTGCTCCGGCTCGCCCCTGCCTCCGGCCGCGTCTTCACCAACCGGTACGGCAGGGCGTGGACGGCGCCCGACTCCCGCGCGCCGCTGGAGGAGGACGCCCTGTCGCGGGCGCTCGCCATGCTGGACGAGGAGATCGCCCGCCGCCTCCCCGACCCCGGCGAGTTGATCGTCGATCCCGACGTGCTCGACGTCGCACTGCCGCTGTCCGGCAAGGCCGTCGCGCCCGGGCTCGTCTACGACGGTGAGCGGTTCGACGAGGCCGCCGAGGCGTTCTTCGGGTACATCACCAGGGACGCCGCGCAGAAAGGCCGGCCGTTCGAGCCGCGCACCGTACGGATGAAGTCCGACCTGCGCGGCTCCGGCCGGGTCGCCCTGCCGCTCGTCTTCCTCCGCGGTGACGACGGCGGATGGCGAGTGAAATGGCTGCATCTCTACCTGAAGGGGCATCCCGGCTTCAACCAGGTGGAGGGCAACCGGGTCACCGCCTCCCTGCTGGTGCGCTCGATCGTGGAGCGCGACCACCTTCGGGTCCGCTATCTGGTCGACCTGCTGCGCGCGAGGGCGTCCTCGGCCGAGCACACGACCTACAGCGGGTTGGAGGCTCCGGCTGACCTGCCGCGGGGGGCGCGGGTGTACACGCCCGGCACGCTGCACGAGTTGATCCCCGCCTGATACCGTGGGGGCGCCGTGAGGCCATGGGGGAGCTTCCTTCTCAATCTTGGAATGATCTAGTTCTCCCGCTTTCCTCATGGTCCGGTCGTGAGGCCATTCGAGGGCTTCCTTCTCACCTGGTTCGAATCCAGGTAGGCCCCAGCGGGCCCGCTGGTATCCAGCTCCCGAGCCTTCCTCACGACCGGTGGCCACGACGGGTCGGACTCGTCGTTCGGCCGGGTCTAGTCGTTCGGCGGGGCGGCGCTGATGTCGGACAGCGCCGAGGTGGGGTCGCGCTCCACGGCCAGATCGCCGAGGGAGACGATGCCGATCGCGTGCCCCTTCTCCACGACCGGGACGCGCCGGATCGCCTTCTCGCGCATCAACCGGACCACGGCGTCGGCGTCCTCGTCCGGGCCGACCGTGACGACGTGCGTCGAGCACAGGGCGCCGATCGGGGTCACGCTCACGTCGCGGGTCTCGGCGACCGCCCGGACCACGATGTCGCGGTCGGTCACCACGCCGCGAAGCCGGTCGCCCCTGGTCACGAGGACGTCGCCGATCGCCTGGTCGCGCATCAGCTTGGCGGCCCGTACCACCGGGGTGTCCTCTGGCAGCATCACGGGCTGCGGAGTCATGACGTCGCGTGCCTTCTGTGTCATGTCGATCCTCCCCTTCCGTACTTGCGCTTGTCGCCGGGTGCCGCGGCTCTCCGGTGGGCGTGCGGACACCCGGCCTGATCCCCGCGCCTGGCGGCTTCGGGCTCTCGGGGGCCTGAAGGCGCCAGGCGTGCGGCTCCGGCGAGAGGCGCACCGGGGACCGCCCTGAGATCCGCCTGAGGTCGGTCCGAGATCGGCACGGTCGGGGCGGCTCCCCGAGGATCAGCGGCGCGCCCTGGAGCTCCAGCTCCCGCGCCAGGCGCTCGCCGTACCGATCCCGGCCTGGTGCAGTGCCAGCAGGCACAGGCCGAGCGCGATGAGCGCGGTCATGCCGATGCCGATACCGGCATCGAAAAGATCGAGCAGGAAGGCGATCCCGAAGACGATCGCCGCGACGACGGCTAACATGCGTTTCTCACTTTCCGGTCAGTCGGGTGAGCAGCGTCCGGTACTCGCGCAGCGCGAGCCGCAGCTCCTCGGTGTCCTTGGTGTCGGGGTCCCGCCAGCGGTCGGCCAGACTGCGCCGCCGGTCGTCGACGGCGGAGACCGCCTCCTCGACGAGGGCGTCCGCCTGCTCGACCGATCCGCGCGGATCGTCGACGAACGCGGCCTTGATGTCGCGCCACCGCTGGTCCACGTCGATGTCGACGTCCCGGGGCTCCTGGGCGGTGTCCGCGGCCCTTCCCTCGGGCGCCACCGGCGCGTCGCGGACGGCGTCCTCGCCGGCCCGGCCGTTCTCCCGGGTCTCTTCCGCTTCCTCGGGGGAGTAGACGGGCCCGGGGCCCTCGAACCGGCTGTGCCGCTCCTCGTACTCGGGCCGGATCGCCTGCCGGTCGTCGAGCGGTTCGTCCCCGGCGGGCGCGATGCCGTGCCCGGGGTCGTAGGGGTTCCTCTCCATCAGCGGTCAGCCTCCGAGGTGTCGGTACGTACGGCGCGGTGGCCGTCGTGTCTTGCGTGTACTTCGTCGAGCAGCTCCTGGAAGAGCGCGCGGTAGTGCACCATGGCCTGCCGGAGCTCCTCGGTAGTGGCGTCCTGCCTGGCCGCGCGCCCGCTGATGTCGTGCGCCCGGCGGTAGTGGTCGAGCGTCGAGGCGTGGGTGACCGACAGGTCGCTGAGGCGCTGCTCGAAGCCCTCCGTGGGGTAGCCGCGATCGCCCATCACCGATGTGACCAGCGTGTCCGCCTCGGTCACCGCGAAGCCGGGGGCGTCGACGAAGCGTTCCTGGACCTCGCTCCACTTCCTCGCGTAGGAGTCCCGCGTCTCCTGGTCGAGCGGGCGGATGTCGAGCCGGGTGTGCCGCTCCTCGCGGGCGAGCAGCTCCTCCTCGGCCTCCTTCCGGCTGTCCCGCTCCCGCACCGTACGGTCGTACTCGGGGCCGAAGCGGTCCTGCAGGCGGCGTCGGCGGTTGAGGTTGGTCATCGTGATGTAACCCACCGCCAGGATCACCACCACGATGGCAATGGCCACGACCAGCCATGCGACGGGCGTCATATCTGCCTCCAGAGATGAGTGCGTTGTCGTCTCGCACTGCCCCGGACGCGGCCCTTCAAGCGCACGCAAGGCCGAAAGCGGCGGTCGGGCGCCGTGGCGCCTGTCGCGGAAAGCGACCGTAAAGGACGCGTAATCCCAGGTTTGCCGGGTAGCCCGGACGTTCACCGGCAAGAGGAGGTAACAATGGGATTCGGAGCAAGCCTCGCGTTCATCGCGGTCGGCGCGGTTCTCGCCTTCGCCGTCACGTGGGACGTCCCAGGCATCGACCTGCACGTGATCGGCTGGATCCTCATCGCCGTCGGTGCGGTCGGGGCGCTGCTGACCGGGCTGTACACGCGCCGGCCACGCTCCGAGGAGGTGGTCGAGGTGGTCGAGCCCGACACCGTGTACACCGCCGAACCGACCGTCGTCGAACCTCATGTCCACGTGCGCGAGGAGGACCCGCGTGTCCACCTGCGCGAGGAGGACCCGCACCTGCGCCGCGGGAACGGCTGAGCCGTCCCGGCGGGGCTTCGCCGCCTCGCCGCAGCGGCTCCGCCCGGTGAGGCCGGCGGGCGTTGCAGCGACCGGCCTTGGTGAAGCCCGCGGAGGTTACAGAGGGTCGGCCTGGTGCAGCCCGCGAACCAGACGCTCACGGGCGGCCGCGTCCCCGGGGGCGTTCCGCTCCCGGAGGAGCCGGGAGATGTGCTCGCGATGGGCGACGTCGGCGTTCCCGCCGTACTTGAACTTCCCGTCGATCTTCTCGATCGTCAGCTCCAGGCCACGGATGCCCGGAAAGCGCCGCTCGTGCCGTACGGGATCCACGAGATCGTGGTCGAGGCGTTCGATCTGCCGACGGAGGATCGCCGCCTTGCCCTCGGCGTCGGTGACGACCCGGGCCCGGCAGACGAGCTGGACCGCCGCGTAGTACGTCGTCGGGACGCCCATGGCCGGGTCGCCCTCGCCGGGAAGTACCTTCCAGGCTCCGGGGATGTAGGCCCAGTCACCCGCGACGGAGAGCAGCAGCATCGGGTTCTCGTCGATCGCCGTCCAGATCGGGTTCGGCCGGGCCAGGTGGAGCAGGGCGCGGCGGTCCTCGGTCAGGTGGAACTGCGTCGGCACGACGACGGGGACGTCCCGCCCCCGGCCGGCGGCGATCAGATGGCCGAACTCGTTGGATCTGACGAAGTCGAGCGACGCATCCTCATCCGCCGCGTCCCACGGATGAATGAGCATAATCCCGTATCTTACGGGTGGATCGACCTCTCCTCTCGAGCGCCCGGCATCCCGGCCCGAACACTTCCGCGGGGCCGCCGCGATCGGCTCAACGGCCCCGAATCTCCCGGGCCGCCGCGCCGGCGCGGTGCAGGAGCAGCGCGGCGACGCATCCGCCGGCCAGGACCGCGGCCGCGCCCACCAACTGGCTGGTCTCGATCCCGGCGGCGAAGGCGTCGAGGACGGCGTCCCGCTCCGCCTCCGTACGCGTGGCGGCCAGGGCGGCGGGGAACGAGCCCGCACCGGCCGCGGCGGCGGGCAGCAGCGCGATGAAGCGGGAGTTCATGACGGCGCCGAGCACGGCGACGCCCAGGCTGGTCCCGACCTCGGTCATGGTGCCGTCGATCCCGGCGCCCGCCCCGGCCGCCTCCAGCGGGATCGCGCCCATGACGGCCTCCGCGATGGCCGGGTTGGCGAGCGCGCAGCCCGCGCCCATGAGCACCAGCCCGGCCAGCAGCACGCCGTAGCCGTCCGCCGCGAAGGCCGCGACGACCACGAACCCGCCCGACAGGAGACCCATCCCGACGGCGATGGAGAGCGGCAGCCCGAGGCGCCGGATCAGCCACGCCGAGATCCCGGTGAAGTTGAGTGCCACGACGCTGAGCGCGAACGGCGCCATGCGCAAGCCCGTCTCCAACGCCGTGTAACCGCGGACGAACTGCAGCTGCTGGGTGAGCAGGAACAGCACGCCGCCGCTGCCGAACGTGATCAGGACCACGCCGGAGATCGCCCCCATGAACCGGCGGTTCCGGAAGAAGCGCAGGTCCAGCATGGGATGCGGGGTGCGCAGCTCCCAGGCGGCGAAGGCGCCGAGCAGGAGCACGCCCGCCACCGCCGGGACCAGCACCCGGGCCGAGCCCCAGCCGTGATCGGGACCCGAGATGATCGCGTAGACCACCCCGGTCATCCCGGCCGTGGACAGCAGCGCGCCGAGGAGGTCGGGCGGCCCCGAGCCGGGGTTCCTCGACTCCGGCACCAGGACCTTGACCGCGACGACTCCGAGCAGCACGACGGGGACGTTGATCAGGAAGATCGCGCCCCACCAGAAGTGGGCGAGCATCATCCCGCCGATCGGCGGTCCGGCCGCGAAGCCCAGAGCGTTCGCCGCGCTCCAGACGCCGATCGCGCGGGGGCGTTCATCCGCGTCGAAGATCTGCATGACCACGGCGAGGGTCGTGGTCATCAGCAGCGCCCCGCCGACGCCCATGCCCGCGCGCGCGGCGATCAGCTGCCCGGCGGACTGGGAGAACGCGGCCGCCAGCGACCCGGCGCCGAACAGTCCGAGCCCGGCGAGCAGCAGCCGCTTACGGCCGTAGCGGTCGGCGGCGCTGCCCGAGGCGAGCAGCAGACCGCACAGCACCAGCGAGTACGCGTTGATCACCCACTGCACGTCGGCGGTGGACGCGCCGAGCTCCGTCCCGAGCGAGGGGATCGCCACGTTCAGGACGGTGTTGTCGAGCAGTACGGCGAGCTGGGCGAGGCAGATCACCATCAGGATCGGCCACCGGGTGGGGAGCCGGGTCCCGGCCCCCGTACCGGTGGTGAGGTCCGCGCCCGTGGTCACGGTCTCACGGCGAATCGGGCGATCGGGTTCGTCAGGTCGCCGACCAGCTGGAGCGCGGCCGACGGGTCGGCCAGGTCGACCATCTGGCGGTTGTCGCGCAGCTGCAGCCGGTTGAGGCAGGACAGCGCGAAGTCCCCGGCGAACAGGTCGTACCGCTGGAACCTGTCGGCCAGGTGCGGGACCGAGTCCCGGTAGTCGGCCGCGCACTCGGCGACGGTCCGCCAGAAGGTCTCCTCGTCGAGCACCCCCTCGGTGGTCAGCACCGCGTTCAGGAAGCGGAAGAAGCAGTCGAAGACGTCCGTGAAGATCGAGAGCAGCTTCATGTGCTCGGGCACCTCGGCGCGGACCCGCCGGACCTCCGGCGGCAGCGGCGCCTCCGGGTCCATCACGACGATCTCCTCGGCGATGTCCTTGAAGATCACCCGCTCGACCACGCCGCCGTCGAGGACCAGGATGACGTTCTCGCCGTGCGGCATGAACGCCAGGTCGTGGGCGTAGAAGCTGTGCAGCAGCGGGGTCAGGTACGCGTCCAGGTAGCGGCGCAGCCACACCTCGGGCGCGAGCCCCGACTGGTCGATCAGCGCCGCGGCGAGGGAGCGGCCCTCGTGGTCGGTGTGCAGCAGCGACGCCATGGTGGCCGGCCTCCGGCCCGGCTCCAGGGAGGGCATGGGGCTCTCCCGCCACAGCGCCGCGAGCATCTTCCGGTACGGGGAGTACCTGTCGGTCGCCGCCTCGTACTGCCGGTGGCGGTAGCCGATGGCCGCCCGCTCCCGGATGATCGTCAGGCCGGTCGCCCGGAAGACCGGGTCGTTCGCGATCAGGTCGGCCAGCCAGTCGTTGATCGCCGGAGTGGCCTCCATGTACGCCGCCGACAGCCCACGCATGAAGCCCATGTTCAGCACGGACAGCGCGGTCTTCACGTAGTGCTTGGACGGGGCGCTGACGTTGAAGAACGTACGGATCGACTGCTGGGCGAGGTACTCGTCGTCGCCCGTGCCGAGGCAGACCAGGCGCCGCTCCGCGACCTCGCCGGCGAAGGTCACCGACAGCTTGTTCCACCACTGCCAGGGATGGACCGGGATCAGCTGGTAGTCGGCGAGGTCGAGGCCGAGGTCGGCGAGCGTGGCGGCGAACCGGTCCAGCACCGCGTCGCCGAGCTCGCCCCGGATCAGCCGGTCGTAGTCGATGTCCGCCGAGCAGGTGAAGGTGGAGTGGTCGCGGTGCGCCGCCAGCCAGATCAGCCGGATCGGGTTCGCGACCTCGGGCGCGTAGGTGTGGTACTCGCGGATGCCGTAGCCGAGCCGCCCGTTGTTGGCGACGAAGCAGGGATGGCCCTCGGTCATGCCGGACTCGATCGCCTGGAAGTCGGCCTTGGCGAGCTCGGCGGCGGTGACCGGCGGCTTGGTGAGCTTGTAGGCGGTTCCGGCGAGCGTGGAGCCGATCTCCTCCAGGTAGACCGGAAGGATCTCGTCGGACAGGCCCAGCGTGGCACGCATCTCGACGCAGAAACCGATGGCGTCGAGCGGCAGCTCCTCCTCGTCGGCCGCGTCGGCCGCGTCGGGGGAGGGCGAGCGATGGCGGGTGATGCTCTCGGCGTCGATGTGCCAGTGGTCCAGGGACAGCAGCCGGGCGGCGAAACGGTACTCGACCGTCCCGTCGTCGCCGCGGACGGCGTAGCGGCCGTCGGGCAGCGGCTCCGGGGTGAGCAGCCGTTCGTGGGAGAACTCGGCGAGCGCCTTGCGAACCAGCAGCCGGTTGGCGCGGGCCCAGTTGCCGGGCGTCAGGTGGGCGACGGCCTCGCGGGGGTTCACGCGGACACCCCCCGGGTGGTGGCCAGGAAGCGGTCCCGGCCGCAGAAGCTGAGCAGCGCGGTCTTCTCCGGTTTCTCGACCGGGCCGACGACGTCGAAGCCCACGGCCGCGTTGAGCGCGTGGACGGCGGTGTTGCGTACGTCGGGTTCGACCACGACCCTCTGGACCGCCGGATCGGCGAACAGCATCTCCATCACGGTGGTGATCACGGCCAGCGTGAAGCCGTGCACCGGCGTGTCGGACGGCGCGCACAGGAAGTGCATGCCGACGTCGCCCTCCGCCGCGTCGTACAGGCCCGCCAGCTCGACGTGGGCGGGGTCGTACCGTTCGACCAGGAAGGACGGGCGGCCGTTCACCAGCCCGACGAACGCGTCGTGGTGCGGATGCCGGGTGATCGCGCGGTACTCCTCGCGGACCCGGGCCACGTCGGCGTCCTGCATCATCCAGAACGTCGCCTTGGGGTGGGTCACCCAGCCGTGCAGCAGTTCCGCGTCCGCGTCCGGGTCGAGCGGGCGTACCGCGAACTCGCCGAGGCGCGCGTCGGTGCGGGTGAAGACGATCTCACTCATGAGGCGATGCCCTCCGGCGCGCCGAACTCCTGGAAGGCGATGGCCTTCTCGATGGGGTAGTGCTCGCGGCCCAGCAACTCGCGGATGATCCACGAGTTGCGGTACGGGCCCATGCCCAGGTCGGGCGAGGTGACGCTGTGCGCGTGCGTGGCGCCGTTCTGCAGGAAGATCTCGTGGCCGGTCGTGTCGATGCTGTAGTTCCTGGCGACGTCGAAGCGGCCGCGGCCGTCCTGGCGGATGCGGTCGCGAACCGGGTCGAGGAAGGAGGGGATCCGGTACTTGTATCCGGTGGCCAGGACGAGCCCCTGCGTGGTGAGCGTGAAGTCCCGGCCCTGTTCGTCGTGGCGCAGCCGGAGCGTGTACGTGCCGCTCGGCTCGTCGTACGCGGCGCCGGTGAGCGTGGTGTTGGTCATCAGCCGGGTGGGGACCGGGCCGGTGACGGTCTTCTGGTAGAGCAGGTCGAAGATCTCGTTGATCAGGTCCGCGTCGATGCCCTTGAACAGGCCCTTCTGCTCGTCCTCCAGCCGGTAGCGGGTCTCCTCGGGCAGCGCGTGGAAGTAGTCGACGTACTCCGGGGAGGTCATCTCCAGGGTGAGCTTGGTGTACTCCAGCGGGAAGAACCGCGGGGACCTGGTCACCCAGTTGAGCCGGTATCCGTGGGTGTCGATGTCGGCCAGCAGGTCGTGGTAGATCTCCGCCGCGCTCTGGCCGCTGCCGACGACGGTGATGCTGTCCTTGGCCTGTAGCGCCGCCTTGCCGTCCAGGTAGTCCGCGTTGTGGATGAAGTCGCCGCCGAGGTCCGCGCAGGTCTCGGGGATGTACGGCGGGGTGCCGGTGCCGAGCACGAGCCGCCGGGCGCGGTGCTCGGTGGTCTCCCCGGTGCCGGTGACGACCGCGCGTACCACGTAGTGGCCGTCGGCGTCGTCGTACTCGACGGAGGTCACCTCGTGGCCGAAGCGGACGCAGCGGAGTTTCGCCGCGGCCCAGCGGCAGTACGCGTTGTACTCGGCGCGCACCGGATAGAAGATCTCCCGGATGTAGAAGGGGTACAGCCGGCCGGACTCCTTCAGGTAGTTGAGGAAGGAGTACGGCGAGGTGGGGTCGGCCAGCGTGACGAGGTCGGCCATGAACGGGGTCTGCAGCGTGGCGAAGTCCAGCAGCATCCCCGGGTGCCAGTCGAAGTCCGGCTTGCTCTCCAGGAACAGGCCGTCGAGCTCGCCGATCGGCTCGGTCAGGCAGGCGAGGCCCAGGTTGTACGGGCCGAGCCCGATCGCGATGAAGTCGTGGGTGGACATGGGTTCCTCCCGTGCGGGGGTGGGTTGGGGGGCGGTCAGCCGGCGCGGTGGCAGGTCTGGAGGAGGGCACGGTCCTCGATGTACCGGCCGGCGTGGTTCGCGATGAGGTCCAGGACGTGCGCGATGTCGTCCAGCGACGTCTCCGGGTTGAGCAGGGTGAACTTCAGGTAGTGGTGGCCATCGACCTTGGTCCCGGCCACGACCGCCTCGCCGGAGGCGCTCAGGGCATCGCGCGCGTACAGGTTGGCGTCGTCGGCCAGCGTGCGGCCCGGCCCCTCCGGGGGCAGGTAGCGGAAGACGACGGTGCTCAGCTGTGATCGGGTGACGACCTCGAACCGCGGGTCCGCGGCCAGCAGCGCCCAGGCGTCGGCGGCCCGGTCCACCACCTCGTCGAAGAGTTCGCCGACCGCGTCCGGGCCCATGATGCGCAGGGTCAGCCACAGCTTGAGCGCGTCGAAGCGGCGCGTGGTCTGGATGCTCTTGTCGACCTGGTTGGGGATGCGCTGCTCGACCATGCGGGCCGGGTTGAGGTAGTCGGCGTGGTAGGTCGCGTGCCGCAGCACGGCCGCGTCGCGTACCAGGAGGGCGCTGGAGCTCACCGGCTGGAAGAACGACTTGTGGAAGTCCACGGTCACCGAGTCGGCGCGCTCGATGCCGTCGAGCAGGTCGCGCCGGGTGCGGGACACCAGGAGCCCGCACCCGTACGCGGCGTCGACGTGCAGCCACACCCCGGCCCGCTCGCACAGGTCGGCGATCTCGGGCAGCGGGTCGATGGAGCCGAAGTCGGTGGTCCCGGCGGTGGCGACGACGGCCATGACCGGCAGGTCCTCGCGTCGGCAGCGCTCCAGCTCGCGGGCGAGCGCGGCGGGCCGCATGCGCCGGTCGGGGTCGGTCTCCACGGAGATGACGGCGTCCGGGGCGAGGCCGAGAAGTTTGGCCGATTTCCGCACGCTGAAGTGTCCGGCCTCGGAGGTGAGGACGCGCAGCCGGGAGAGGACGTCGTGCCGGGACAGCGGGGAGCGCGCCATGGCGGCGGCGCACGCCTCCTCCCTGCTGAGCAGCAGGGCCTGGAAGTTCGACTGGGTGCCGCCGCTGGTGAACACACCGTCGGCGCCGGGGCCGAGGCCGATACGGCCGGCCGTCCAGTCGATCAGGCGGCGCTCGATCAGGGTGGCGCCCGCGCTCTGGTCCCAGGTGTCGAGGGAGGAGTTGACGGCGCTGAGCACCGCCTCGCCGAGCAGTGCGGGGATCACCACCGGGCAGTTGAGATGCGCCAGGTAGCGGGGGTGGTGGAAATAGACGGCGTCACGCAGGTAGACGTCGTCCAGCTCGTCGAGGGCGGCCGACGGGTCGTGCAACGGCAGTTCGAGGTCGATGCCGGAGACCTCGGGAGCGAGCCGGGACGGCGAGATCCCGCTGAACGGACGCTCGGTGCGGAGCACCCGCGCGGCCACCCGCTCCGCCCCCGCGCTCATGGCGTTGCGGTAGCGGGCCACGTTGCGATCGTTGAAAAGGTGCGACCGGGCCCGTGCGGCTTCGGGGCGGACGCCCGCCGACGGGAGGTCGGCGGTGTACCCGTGAAAAGTCATGGTCAAGTCCTCAACAGTCGCGGGCCGGAAAAGTAAAACTTAGGTTAGCCTAACCTAAGTTAATCTTGAAGCGCCCCCGTCGGGTTCACGGACCGCCCCTGCCGGATCATGGCCGGTTTAGATTAGGTTAGCTTTACCTAATCTTGGTGAGGAGAGGTGTGAGCATCCAGATTTTCCGCGACGCGTGGGGGATCCCCCATCTGCGCGCGGGCGACGCCCGCGCGCTCGCCTTCGCCCAGGGGCGTGCCGCCGCGACGGACCGGGCCTGGCAGATCGAGGTGGAACGGCACCGGGCGGCGGGCACCAGCGCCGCCTTCCTCGGCGGCGATTCCGTCGGCTGGGACCGCTTCGCCCGGCAGGCCAGGATCGAGGACACGGCCCGGCGCTGCTTCCGGGCGCTCGACGCGGACACCGCGGCCTGGGTCGAAAGCTACGTCGACGGTGTCGAGGCCGGCCTCGCCGACGGGGCGCGCCGCGCGCCGGAGTTCGCGGCCACCGGGCTCGCTCCCGGGCGGTGGCGGCCGTGGACGCCGCTGGCGATCTGGTTGTCGCATCACATCCTCTTCGCGGGATTCCCCGCCAAGCTGTGGCGTGAGGAGGTCGCCACCAGGCTCGGCACACACGCGATCGAGGTCTTCGCCACCGACGGCCCCGGCACCTCGGGAAGCAACGGCTGGCTCGTCGGCGGGGACCGCACCACCACGGGCGCGGCGCTCGTCGCGGGCGATCCGCATCGGTTCATCGAGGACCCCGGGATCTACCAGCAGATCCACCTCGCCTGCCCGGAGTACGACGTGGTCGGGCTGGCCGTCCCGGGCGTGCCAGGAATCGCGCATTTCGGGCACGCCGGCTCGGTCGCCTGGGCGATCACCAACTCCATGGCCGACTACCAGGACCTCTACCGGGAACGGCTCCGCCGCCGCGGAGCGGAGGTCGAGGCGCTCGGCCCGGACGGCTGGCGGCCCGCGTCGGCGCACGTCGAGATCATCGAGGTGGCCGGCGGCGAACCGGTCGAGGTCGAGGTGATCGAGACCGAGCGCGGTCCCGTCGTGATCGGTGCCCCGGCGGGCCGGGCCGGTTCCGGTGCCGCCGCGGGTCGAGACGGCTCCGGGGACGGGGATCCCGGCGGGAGGCCCGACGCGGACCCCTCCGGGGAGGCCGCCTGGGAGGCGATCAGCCTGCGCTGCCCTCCACGGGTCCGCGCCGATCTGGGGTTCCGCGCGCTGCCCGCGCTGCTCAGGGCGAAGACCGTCGCCGACGTGGACCGGGCCTTGGACATGTGGGCGGAGCCGGTCAACGTCGTGCTGGCCGCGGACACGGACGGCGGGCTGCTCCACCGCGTCGCCGGCGCGGTACCCCTGCGCCATCCGGACAACGGCGTGCGGGTCGTGCGGGCGTGGGAGCCCGGTCACGAATGGCGCGGCTGGCAGGACCCGATGCCGCGCGCGGACGTCGACGGCCTCGCCGTGATGGCGAACCATCGGGACCTGGCCGAGCCTCTCGGTGTCGAGTTCGCCCCGCCGTACCGCGCGGACCGGATCCGCCACCTGCTGGACGTCCCCACGGCCTGGACCGCCAAGGACATGGCGGCCGTGCACACCGACACCCACCTGGCCTCGGCCGGGCCGCTGCTCGACCTGCTCGCGGGGCTGGACGGGCTCGGTCCCGAGGCCGTACGGCTCCGCGACCGGTTGCTGCGCTGGGACCGGCGGATGGACGCGGGCAGCGCGGACGCCGCGTCGTACGCCGCGCTGCGCTCGGCGGTGGTGCGCCGCCTGGCGGCGCATCCGGCCCTGGCCGCCCTCGCGGGACCGACCGGGACGGCCGGAGCCGTACGCGACTCCGAGGACTCAAGGGAGTCAAAGAGACCGGGGGAGTCCGGGGGGCCGGGGGAGTCCGGGGCGCTGGGGGAGTCCGGAGCGCCCATCCCGTATCCGGAGATCTTCCTGCCCTGGATCGCGCTGGTCCCTCGGGTCGCGTACGCGCTGGAGAACCTGCTGACCACCACCGCGCTGCCCGCGCTGGACGCGACCGGGCCGAGCCGTGCCGACATGGTCAGAGCGGCCGTCGAGGAAGTGGCGTCGCATGGGCGGACGTCGGCGCCGTGGGGGGAGACGCACCGGCTCGCGCCCTGGCAGGCGCTGCCCGGCGAGACGCCCGAGGAGTGGCCCGCGCTGTCCGGCGACCACGACTGCGTACTGTCCACGTCGAGCGTGCCCGGCGTCACCGACCTCAGCGCCCGCGGGCCGGCCGCGCGTTACGTGTGGGACCTCGCGCGGCGTGACGACAGCCTGTGGGTGGTCCCGTTCGGGGCCTCCGGCGTGCCCGGCGACGCCCACCGGCGAGACCAGCTTCCGCTCTGGCTGCGGGGCGACCTCGTTCCTGTGATCACCGACTGGACCCTGCTGACCGAGGAGAGACATGACCAGGAGAGACATGACCACTGAGTTCCCCACCCGCCGCGCGGCCGTGCACGAGCGGGTGATCGACGGGTTCGGCACCGTCCGGATCATCCCCCTGGACCCTCCGGCCGACATCGACGTGATCTACGAGTGGGTCACCCAGGAACGGGCCCGGTTCTGGGGCATGTTGGACGCCGACCGTGAGCGGGTCCTCGAGGTGTACGGCTTCCTGGACACCCTCACCACGCACCACGCCTACTTGGTCCACCGGGACGACCGGCCGGTCGCGCTCTTCCAGACGTACGAGCCGGAGTTCGATCCGGTCGGCGAGTGCTACGAGGTCCAGCCGGGCGACTTCGGCATCCACCTGATGATCGGACCGGTCGCGGGCGAGCCGGAACCGGGTTTCACCGGCACGCTCCTTTCGGTCTTCCTCGGCCACGTCCTGGCGGAGCCCGGCCGGAAGCGGATCGTGGCCGAACCCGACGCCCGCAACGACAAGGCGATCGCCCGCCTGCTCCGGACCGGGTTCGTCCTCGGGCCCGAGATCGACCTGCCCGAGAAGCGGGCCAGGCTCGTCTTCCTGGACCGGGCGGATTTCGGCGCCGGCGGCTGAGCCCGCCCCGAGCCCCCGTCCCGCTTCGGCGGCCGGTCGTGGCTCCCGACCGGCGAAGCGGGCTCCGGGTAATGGCCCGGCAAAGGGAGGGTAGATTGTGGATCGGTTGCTACATAGGTTAGCCTTACCTAACACTGCAGCTCTGGTTGTGACCTGCGCAGCCTCCCGCCCGGGCTCGTCCTCGGATCCTGTACCCCTGTCCCCGGTGGCGCCGTGCGGCCGCGCAGTCCATGAAAAACGAGGAACCCCCATGCCGTTCTCGCTCACCCGGGTGCGCCGCCGCGCGCTCACCCTCACGACGATCGTCGCCACGACCGTCCTCGCCCTCGGCGCCTGCTCGACGACCGAGAAGACGGCCGAGGAGAAGCCCGCCCCGGCGCCGACCACGACCGCGAGCGCCGCGTTCCCGGTCACGATCGACAGCGCGCTCGGCCAGGCGACGATCACCGAGAAGCCCGAGCGGATCGTCACCCTCGGGCAGGGGTCGACCGAGACCGCGATCGCGCTCGGCTACACGCCGGTGGGCATCGAGAGCTACGCCTGGGGCAGCGACAAGACCGGCTACCTGCCGTGGATCCACGAGGCGGTGACCAAGGCCGGCGGCACGCTGCCGAAGCAGTTCGACGGCGGTGAGGACATCGACTTCGACACGATCGTCGAACTCGACCCGGACGTGATCCTGGCCCCCTGGTCCGGCATCACGAAGGAGCAGTACGACATCCTCAAGGACATCGCGCCCACCGTCGCCTATCCGGGCGAGCCGTGGACGACGAAGTGGGACGAGCAGATCCAGATCATCGCCAAGGCACTGGGTCAGCCCGCCGACGGCGACAAGCTGATCGCGCAGGTCAAGCGGCAACTCGCGGACGCGGCCGCGTCGCGCGCGCAGTACAAGGACGTGACCTTCTCCTACATCTACACCGCCGGTCCTGGCACGCTCGGCGTGTTCATGCCGGGGGAGCAGCGGGTCGACATGGTCTCCTCGCTGGGACTCACGGTCGACCCGGTGGTGAACACCTTCGAGGAGACCAAGGGCACCGCCTCCGCCCTGATCGGCCTGGAGAACGCGCCGAAGCTCGCCGACAGTGACCTGATCTTCACGTTCTACACCGACGAGAAGACCCGCAAGGAGATCGAGGCGCAGAAGCTGTACGCGGCGATCCCGGCGGTCAAGCGCGGCGGTGTCGTGTACAGCCACGACAACTCGTTCGTCACCGCGTCGTCGATCATCAACCCGCTCACCGTTCCGTGGGTGATCGACCGGTACCTGCCGATGATCGACAAGGCCGTCGCCACCATCGACCGCTGAGTTCGCTGAGACGCCCGGCTCCCATGGCCATCGGCACCCCGCCCCGCCCGAGCGAGGCCGGCGCGAAACGCGCCGGCCTCGCTCGGCGGTCGTCCTTCCTGCTCCTCGGACTCGTCGTGCTCGGGCTGGCGGTGCTGGCGAGCATCGCGTTCGGCAGCCATCCCACCTCGCTCTCCGAGGTCGTCGCCGTACTGAACGGGACCGCGGATTCCGACATCACCACCGTCGTGGAGAGCCGCTATCCGCGGACCGCGCTCGGCCTGCTGGCCGGTCTCTGCCTCGCCGTCGCGGGCACGCTCATGCAGGGGGTGACCAGAAACCCCCTCGCCGACCCCGGGCTGCTCGGCATCACCGCCGGCGCGTCCGCCGGGATCGTCACCGCCACGGCCTTCCTGGGAGCGACCGGCCAATGGGCCGCCGTGTGGTGGGCGCTGGCCGGGGCGCTCGTCGCCGGGGTGGTCGTCCATGTGATCGGGGCGGTGGGCTCCGGTTCGGGCCTGGTACGACTCGTCCTCGCCGGGGCCGTGGTCTCGGCGGTGCTCGGGGCGTACGTGCAGGCGGTGGCCCTGAGCAAGCCGCAGGTCTTCGACAGCTACCGCTACTGGGTGGTCGGTGCTCTGGGCGGCAGGGACGTCGGCGTCCTCATGTCGGTGCTCCCGGCGGCCGCGGCCGGTCTCGTCCTCGCGGTGCTGCTGAGCTCGGGCCTCAACACGCTCGCGCTCGGCGACGAGTCCGCGTCGGCGCTCGGCGCGAATCCGGCCCTGACACGTTCGGGCGGCCTTCTCGCCGCGGTCCTGCTGAGCACGGCGGCGACCGCGGCGGTCGGCCCCATCGCCTTCGTCGGCCTCGCCGTACCGCACATGGTGAGGGCCCTCGTCGGCATCGACTTCCGGGTCCAGATCGTTTTCTCGGCCGTCATCGGTCCCGCCCTGTTGCTCCTCGCCGACGTGGTGGGCCGTCTGGTCCTGCGGCCGCAGGAACTGATGGTGGGCGTCGTGACCGCGTTCATCGGAGCTCCGGCTCTGCTGCTCGCGGTGCGCAGGATGAAGGGCACCTCATGACCCGGACCCGTGCCGCGTCCCCGCGCGGCTTCGTCACGATCGGCCGCGCCGTGGCGATCCCGGTCGCGCGCGTGTCCGTCGTCGTCGCCGTCGTCACGGTGGTCCTCATCGTCGCGACCGCCGTCGCCACGCTGTCGCTCGGCCGGCTCGGCATCCCGGTCGCCGATCTGCCCGGTGCCCTCACCGGAGGCGCGGACGGCAAGCAGGCGTTCGTGCTGGAGCGGCTGCGCGGGCCGCGCCTGGTCGTGGCCGTCGGCACCGGAGCGGCACTCGGGCTTTCCGGCGCGCTGTTCCAGACCGTCACCCGCAACCCGCTCGGCAGCCCTGACGTGATCGGACTCGCCGCCGGCGCCGGAGCGGGCGCCGCGGTCGTCGCGCTGTTCCTGCCCGGCGTGCTGCCGGTGCCCGCCGGCGCCCTGGCCGGCGGCGCGGCCGCGATGGCGCTGGTCTACCTGTCGACCGGGACCGGATTCCGCAATCCCGGGCGCCTCATCGTGGCCGGCATCGGCGTCTTCTCGATCGCGACGGCGTTCACGCAGTACGTGGTGTACGCCGTGGAGCGGGACAAGGCCGCCGTTCTCACCGCGTACATCAACGGCAGCCTGGCGGCGCGGTCCTGGAGTCACGCCGTCACGATCTGGGTGGTGCTCCTCGTCGTGGTGCCGCTCGTCGCGCTCATCGCGGGGCGCCTTCGCATCGGCGAGATGGGCGACGAGCTCGCGGGCGTGCTCGGAGCCGGGCCGAGATCCACCAGAGCCTGGGCCGTCACCCTCTCGATCGTCCTTTCCGCGGGCGCCGTCTCCGTCGCCGGACCCGTCGCCTTCATCGCGCTGACCGCCCCGCAGATCGCCAAGCGGATCACCGGCCGGCCGGGACCGCACCTGACGCTGGCCGCACTGGTCGGCGCGCTGCTGCTGGCACTGGCGGATCTCGCCGCGCAGCAGTCGCCGGTCCCCGTGAACCTGCCCGTCGGCATCTACACGCTGGCCGTCGGCGGCCTCTACCTCGGCTATCTGCTGACCCGCGAATGGAGAAAGGGAAGCCTTTGAACACCCAGGTCGAACCAGGAGGCAAAGGGCTGGCCGTACGGGAGCTGACGCTCTCCTACGGTGGTGCCCCGATCGTGCGCGAGGTCAGCCTCGACATCCCGCACGGCGGGTTCACCATGATCATCGGACCGAACGGGTGCGGCAAGTCGACCCTGATCAAGGCGCTGGCACGCGGGCTGAAACCGGCCGGGGGGCGCGTGCTCCTACACGGCAGGGACCTTTGGGCATACCGGGGGAAGGAGGCCGCCCGCCACGTGGCCCTGCTGCCGCAGAACCCGATCGCACCGGACGGGATCAGCGTGGGAGACCTGGTACGACGCGGCCGCTACCCGCACCACACGCTGCTCCGCCAGTGGTCGCCGGACGACGACGTGGCGATCGGCTTCGCGCTCGACCGTACCGGCCTGTCCGATCTCGCGGAGGCGCAGGTGAGCGAGCTGTCCGGCGGTCAGCGGCAGCGCGCGTGGATCGCCATGGTGCTGGCGCAGCGGACGGATCTGCTGCTCCTCGACGAGCCGACCACCTTCCTCGACATCGCTCATCAGTACGAACTGCTGGAGCTCTGCCGGGAGTTGCACCACGAGGGCACGACCATCGTCGCCGTGCTCCACGATCTCAACCAGGCCGCCCGGTTCGCCTCCCACCTGATCGTGATGCGCGGCGGACAGGCGGTCGCCGAAGGTCCACCGGCTGAGGTACTGACACCGCAGCTCGTCGAGGACGTCTTCGGGTTGGCGTGCGACATCGTGCCCGACCCGCGGACGCTCACCCCGATGGTGGTCCCGCACGCCCGCCGCCCCGCGAACGCGGATCCCGCCACCGCCTGAAGGCACCCTCACGAGAGGCAGACCTCCAACTCGCGGATCTGCGCGTTCAGGCGATCGATACGATCCTGGGGATCTGTCGAGGCCTCGGTCGCCCGGGAGCGGACCGTGTCCAGGATCATCGTCAGGCGGGGCTCGGAGACCAGCGCCCGATCTCGCGACAGGTTTTGGATCAGGTCGAGAGCTTCCGGTGACGACGATGTCAGCGAGTACACCAGGCTGCCGTCCGGGGCGTTGTCGCGGAACAGCCACTGGTTTCTCACCCACGCGTCGCACAACGCCCGCCGCTCTCCGAGGCCGGCACCTCGATGCCTTCACCGAGCATCTCGCCGAGGTACGTGTCGGCCTGCGCGTGGAGTGCGTCCACCTGGATCGAGCACCGGTCTCGGGAGAACGCGCTGCGCAGTATGGGCACCCGCCTCACGCATCTCCCCATCCCCGCACAATTTCCTGATCACGGCCGGCAAGGCCCGTAAGGTCTGCTCCCGGCTGCTGTAAACCAGGAAAAAGGTCTCGTCGCGCTGCAACGGAGGGAAGAAACCGGAGTAGCAAATCTCTGTATTCGCGAAGCCGTATGCGGTCAGAAGGCGGCCCTTCCGGGCACTGTTCGAGAGCACGATTCCCGTGTCCCAGTCGTTTCCGAACAGCTCTATCGTCAGGATCTTGGCCAGGGGGAGCATGGCGCCCGGTATCCCCTTTCCCCGCCAGCTCGGGTGGACCCAATGTCCGCCGTAGTGCGCCACAGCGCCGGAGAGGACCGGAGTCTCCGAAGGCAGGATAAGATCCAGCGGCCCTTTCAGTTCCGTGGGGAGCGGGTCGTACCACAGCCTCATGGAGCTCAAGTGCCCGGCGAAGTCGTCGGTATGGATCACTCGGGCCGCGAGGCACGCGACGGTTTGCCCGTCGTGGTCCCTGACGTCCAACCAGTAACTGTTGGCCGCGGAAACGGGACTGCGCTCTGGATCGAAGGTGGGATTCGTGCCGTCAGCCCGATCCGCTGTCCGCATGTGACGCACCCAGCCCGAGACGTCTTCGTCGTATCTCAGAGTCAGTCGCCGCCGGCTGAACCAGCCTTGGGATTCTCGAAGGAAATCGTTCAGTACTGCGGCAGAGGCTGTTGTCCTACGTCCTGCCTCGAGGATCTTTTCGGGAAAAATTCGAGCCTCCGAACCGCTTGTGCCCATGATTTGATGGCCGTCCTGTGGCGTCCGTGAACGCCGCTGCGGGTTACTGCCTGTCGCGGCAACCTCGCTGTTGCGCTACCAGGCCGCCGTGCGTCTGGCTCCGAACAGGATTCAGCCTCGAGGCCGAGGACGGCCGTCGTGGGAAATCACCAAAACCTGTTCCGGACTAACGTGGGCATTCGCATGCCTCAAAAGTGAACTCAAAGCACCTTCGCCGAGGTTCCCGGCTTCGGCCGCGGTTGTGATCGGGATTTCTCGCCGGTAGCGATGGAAAAGATCCTGATCGCCCAGATTCTGGAGGGCATAGTTTCTCCAGCCGGGAACGGGATCGCCTTCTCTTGCCTGCAATCCCACGATCGAATACCCCAGCGGAGCGAACACTTGGTGCAATCCCGCGACGGTGGCGCCGGTACCGAATCCACACACCAGGTAGCGGATTCCGGGCCAGTTCTGACGGATCTCCCGCAGAAGGTGTGCCGCCCATCGCTCCACGCATTTCACGAGGGCCGCGTTGGTGAACTGCCTCGGCCAGCACCAACCCGCCCGCTCGTACCGAAGGCACAATTCGCGGCCTTCCTCGATGCTCGTGATCACCCGCACATCGCCACGGAAGCCACGCCTCATGAGGTTGTCGCGGCCGGCGGCGTCCGCGACGGCGACCGTCGGCAGTCCGCCTCTTCTTCCGATCAGGTCCAGGGCGAGCGCGGTCGACGCCCCCGACATCTCGACGAATCCCCGGACGTCCTCCGGAACCGCGTCAAGGTAAAACTCGTACGTCAGGTATTTGAGGCTTCCCGATTCGCACAGCCCGCCCCACAGCACGACCGGGCCGTTCTCATCGGGCCGCGTCAGGGTGAAAAGCATGTTCATGGCGTTCATGCGGAGGCGACCGAGCCCCGGATGTAACGGTGGTCGAAGAAATCCACGTACAGGTATTCGGGGTAGGACACCATCTGGTCCCGCCCCAGGAGGACGCCGCGCATGATCTCGCTCACCATCATCCCGGCGGCGGTCGTGGCGCCGATTATGCACGTGGGAGCGTGCCCGCGCCCGGCGAAGCAGGCATCCCAGTACTCCCGCACCACATAGCTGCCGAGGCCAGGGATGATCTTGGGGAGATCGATGCGCCCATCCGGAAGGATGTACAGGTCTTGGTAGAGAGGTGCTTCCGGCTGGAACACGTGCAAAGCGGCCCCGAATCCCAGCATCAGGGCCGTCATGATGACGATCCCCCGCTTCCGGCACTCCTGATGAAGCCATTCTTTGGCCCTGGCGCCGACGATGTCGATGGCTTCCACGACGTAATCCACGGGTTTTCCGTCGAAGCCCGAGAGCAGGGAATCGATATTGCTTTCCGTCACGCCCTCCGCGACGTTGCGGATCCGCAGCTCCGGGTTGATGTCCCGGCACATGTTCCGGACGACATCGATCTTGGGATGGCCGAGGGTGCTGTCGAAGCTGCCGATCTGACGATTGGCATTGTGCACTTCGTAGACGTCGAAGTCCGCGAGTGTCACCCAGCCGAAGCCGAGGCGGGCCAGATCCGCCGCGCACTGCCCGCCCGCGCCGCCAACTCCGGCAACGAGAACATGGGTGTCCGCGACCCTCTGCATCGACTTTTCGTCCAAGATGCCCAGGTTGCGCTGCAGTCTGGGATTCACCGCGACGATTTCCACCGGAAACCTCATTTCTGCATGCAGACGTAATAATTTTCGCCGTAGTAGTCGTCGCCGTCCGCGGCCAGGGGACGCGAGAAACCCAGGCGCCGCAACGTGTCGACCAGCTCGTCCACTTCGAAGAACGTCACCATCTCGTTGGGATCGGTGGTCAGTTTCTGGGCGCAGATCGTGTGATGGTCCACCGCCGCCTGGAGCGCCTCGGTGTAACGACCTTCCGCTTGCCACTCCGCGATGGAGTGCCGCAGGACCTTCCGCAGGTCCGGCCGGCGCTTCGGCCCGGTGGCGACCACGACGCCCCCCGGTTTGAGGTGCGAGAACACCTCACGGAGCGCTGATTCGGCGTCTCGGACGTAGAAGAGAACGTTGTTGAGCACGACCGCGTCCGCATCGGAGACGACCTGGGACGGAAACCGCTCCACAGGTCCCGCCATGACCGTCCACCGGTCGCCGGCTTCGTCCGGCGCGTCCGCTTTCTTGTCATGAGCCAGCTGCAGCATGGCGGTGTTGTTGTCGAAACCGACGACCTGGTGACCGCGGTCGATCAGGGCCTGGCTCACCAGTCCGGTTCCGCAGCCGGCGTCGATCACGGTCCGCCGGCCCTCCGTGTCGCGCAGGATCTTCGTGAGCATCTGCTGGTAGCAGTTCAGCTGGGGAATAATCTGGTCGTAACTCTTGGCGAAATCGGTCCAGATGTTGTCCTGCATATCGCTTTCAACTCCCTCAAACGATTCCGCTCGCTCGGCACGGGCCGGCAGACGCGGAATCGGGGTTTGTGCCTGAGCGATCTCCGGCGTACCAAACGTCATCGCCATGATTGGTTCCGGGCGGGTGAACCGTGGCGAAAGACATGCGAGATCACGAGCGGTGAATGGCCGCTGCCGGCCCTTGCAACGGCTCGCCCTTTGATGCCACGACAACACCATCGGGTCGACGGTCGCCATCATAGGCTCGCCTCATGTGACACTGTCAAGATGTACTCGGCCGGCTCGAAATCCACGCATCCGGGAGGCGAGCCGGCGGATCTGCTCTGCGCGGAGCTGCTCTGCGCGGACCTGCGCCGACGCCGGCTGCGCAACGCCTGCCAGGACTTTCCGCCGGCGGAATTCGGATCCCTCTATCGCACGTAGTTGAACCCGGCTATCCTCGCCGGAGCCGAGTAACCCGGCCTCCGTCGAACCTGGTGCGGTTCACTCCACGACGAGCCTCGCAGAATGGCCCCGGGCCTTTCCTCATCGGGAAAGCGGGAGCAGCCGGTTTCGTTTCCCGATGCCACCGCAGCCTCGATGCGAATTCTGGCGATTGTCGCAACACGGGCCGGAGGCTTTCCACTCTCCGCCTTCGGGAGGATCTGTGATCACAACCTCGCGTACCGTCACCACGCCCGAGCGTCCCGCACGCAGGGAACTCACCGCCGCCACCGTCGGTGGCGTCGTCGAGTTCTTCGACTGGACGCTTTACGGCGTGCTCGCCCCATACTTTGCCCAGCAGATATTCCCCGGAAGCGATTCGCTCACCAAGCTACTCGCCGCCTACATGGGCTTCGCGATCGGCTTTTTCACCCGGCCGCTCGGCAGCATCGTCATGGGCCGCGTCGCGGACACGCGCGGCCGGCGCTTCATGATGACCCTGTCGGTATCGGTCATCGCGATCGGCAGCCTCCTCATCGGTCTCGCGCCGACCTACGCGTCGGCAGGTGTGACCGGGGCCGTCCTCGTCGTGGTCGTACGGTTCGCGATGGGGCTGTCGGTGGCGGGCGAGCTCGCCAGCTCGGCGGCTTTCGTGACCGAGACGGCGCCGCGGTCCCGCCGGTTCCTCTACAGCGCCATCTCCTACGGGGGCAGCGCCCTCGGACAGCTGCTGTCCTTCGCGGTCCTGTCCGTCCTGCTCGTCGGCTTCGGCAAGGAAGGCCTCGAGAACGGCGCCTGGCGGTACGGCTTCCTGGTGGGGGCGGTTCTCGGATTGGCGGCCCTGTGGATCCGCCGGTCGGTGGAGGAGCCCGAGGAGTTCGTCAGGACGCGCGTGTCGGGCGAGCGTCCCAAGGTGGGCCCGCTTCTGCGCGCCAACCTGCGCAAGTTGCTCGCCGTGTTCTTCATTTCCGTCGGCACCACGATGAGTGTCTACTTCGGAAGCCTCTACCTTCCCCAGTACGCGATCGGTGCGGGGGTCGTCTCCGCGTCGGCGGGGTCCACTCTGATCATGGTCGCGGTGCTGGTCCAGTTCATCGCCATGGTCGTCTTCGGAAAGATCTCCGATCGGCTGGGTCCTCTGACGCTCACGCGCGTCGGACTGGTCTACCTGGCCGTGGCGACCGTGCCGCTGATGTCGGCGCTCCTGTCGGGAGCGATCCCCTTCCTGCCCGCCGCCTGCCTCTACGTGATCGGCGCGGCTCCGGCGCTGGCGGTCCTGAACGTGCTCGGCGGGCGGCTGTTCCCCATCCACATCCGGGCCATGGCCATCGGCGTCTCCACCTCCCTGGCGGTCGCGTCATTCGGCGGCACCTTCCCGCTCGTCGCCGAGTCCATGACCGGTTCCGGGCACCAGGACTGGGTCGGCTGGTACGCCGCCGCGGGCGCCGTCATCTCCGTCATCGCCTCGCTGTTCATCCGCCGGTCGGACCTCCGGGATGACGAGAACTAGCGTCAGCTCGCCACCCTGATCGTGCCGGTCGGTACGATCAGGGTGGCGGCCGCGTCGTTGCCGTTGAGGCGTGAAAGGCATCGACCGGACAAGGAGGCATCCCAAGGCCTCACTAGTGGATTCTTAGGAGGGCCCCGGAAGACTCGCCGGTGTCTTCGGGAACAGGACATGGCGCCCGTCCCTCTAAACAGGCCTTAATGCTGCAGTCGGGTTTCGTGACCTTATGAGTTTCAGCATGTCGAGTGTATGAGTGCTGAGGGCCCGCAGGAGTTCGGGCTGGATGTGTTGTTCGCGCGGGTGGCGGGCCGGTTCGGGCGAGTGGAGCCCCGGCGGCAGGCGCGGGCGTACCTGACCGGCTTACTGGCTCCGCTGGAGCGCAAGAACGGCTGGCAACTGGCCGAGGCGGCAGGGCACGTCACGCCCGGGCGGATGCAGCGACTGCTGAGCAACGCCCGCTGGGATCTTCCTGGCGTACGCGTCCCCGCTGGGCGAGGCGTTGATCGACGCCGAACTCTACCTGCCGCAGTCCTGGCTGGCCGACCTGCCACAGCCCCGCCGGAACCGTCATCGACGACCTGGCCCGCGTGGCCGAGGCTCACCGGGCGATCGGGGAGTGCTTCCGGAGCGCCAAGAACGAGACCGGCCTCGACCACTACCAGGTGCGGCACTACGACGCCTGGCACCGCCACATCACCCTGGCCATGCTCGCCCACGCCTACCTCGCGGTCACCGCGCCCGCGCGGTCAGCAGCGGTCCGGCCGGCTTCACGGGAGCCGGGGGCCGTCGTCTCCTGGCATACCTGACCCGCCCCCGCCGTCCGGCCGGTGCGCGATGAGTGGCAGCGCGTCGAGCCCCGTCCCCCCACGCCGGCCGACGCCGGCGCCGCCTCCGAACACAACGAAATGCCGTTGTAGTCTCAGCGGGCGCCCATAAGAAAGCGCTAAGCCCTCCTCGGCACGCTGCTCCTCATGAACGCTAAAAAGATCTCGTGTTCGGCGGCGTCGCTCGCCCTCGCGGCGGGCCTCGCCGTCATCCCCGCCCCCGCGCAGGCGGCCGCGCCGGCACAGAAGAACTACGACTTCAACGGCGACGGCTACAACGATGTCGCTCTCGAGGGCGCGCGCGTCCTGTACGGCGGGCCGAACGGGCTCAGCAAAACCAACACCGTCCTCCTCAAGCCCCCCGCCGACTGTGCGACCTCCGACTACAAGTGCAACGATCTAGGCCTGCATCTGGCCGCAGCCGATGTCGACAAGGACGGCAGAACCGACCTCATCGCCGCCGGCCAGTGGTACGCGGTCGTCAACTCGTGGACATCCACCGGCATCGCCCAGAACACTCGCCGCCTCCCTTACACGGGCTACAGGGGATATGGCGTGTATACGACAGACAAGATGCAGGCCGGGGAGTTCGACGACCAGCCCGGCATCGACATCGTCAAAACCATGTGGAAAGACCAGTGGTTCGGCAGCGAGACCCTGGCCGGGTGGTACAACGGGGCCCAGCAGGGCACCTACCAATACCTGTACAACCAGGACGGGTCGAGCACGATGGTGCACGCCCATGACACCGCTGCCGGTGACGTCAACGGCGACGGGAAGACCGAACTGGCGTACATCAGCGGTGACAACAACGGATATACCTACGAGCTGAGCGTCGTATATCCCCCGCACACCTCTCCGCTTCGGCGCACCATCCTCGGCACCCTGGCGTCGTGCGGCAGCGCCGCCGCGGGGTGTGCTCGAGCCACCACTCGCCCTGCCATGGGCGACGTCAACGGCGACGGCTACGACGACCTGATCACGGTCACCGCTGGTTCCGACGGGACCCTGCAGGTCTGGTACGGCTCGCCCACCGGCCTGCCCGCCACGCCGAGCTTCTCCACCCGTGACCTGACCTGGCTGAAAGACGATGTGGATATCCGTGTGGCCGTTGGTGACGTCAACGGTGACGGCGCCGCCGAGATCGCCATCGGCGACTGGCAGAAGACGGTCTCCGGCAAGGTGTGCGCCGGCATGGTGGCAGTGATCCCCGGTTCCGCCGGTGGTCCGGTGCTGACCGGAGCGCAGTTCGTCACCCAGGACCACCTCGGCTCCACCCCGACGCCGACCGCTCCGGTCACCGATCCCCTCAGTACGCAATCTCAGACCAACGACAGCTTCGGCGACGCCGTCTCGATCATCGACGTCACCGGTGACGGCAAGGGCGAAGTCATCGTCGGCGCCTCCGGCAAGAACAGCAACGCCGGCATGCTGGCCGTCCTGCGCGGCTCGGCCACCGGCATCTCCGCCACCAACGCCCAGCTCATCTACCCAGGCGACCTGGGCATCACCGGTGCGTCCCGCTGGCCTGGCTTCATCCTGCACTGACGATCGGCGCACCGAGTAAGTCCGAGACTCTGTCAGCGCGCTCCGGCCAGTACGAGATCCCGCTGGCCGGAGCGGTCCTGTGCCGGAGGGCGAGGCGGCACACGGCCGCGGGCGTGCGGCTCTCCCGCCCCTGCGCGAGCCGTCGATCCTCATGGACGACCGCTAGTGGATCACAAGCGCGAACGGTCAGCCTCGACGGAGACTCATCGACCGGTCCCGCCAGAAGCGGGACCTTCCACTCGGGGAGACTCCGGCCGAGATCGGCCGATGCTTCCCGCACGCGGAGGTATATGTGAAACGCGCTGTCATCATCGCGCTCACCGCTCTGATCGCGACGACGCAGGCCGCTCCCGCGAAGGCCGGGCCGCCGGGCGCGGAACCCGGCCGGGAGACCGAATACGTGGTCCTCTATAAGGAGGGTGTCAACGCCGCCGATGCCAGGGGCGCCATCCATGCCGCGGGAGGAAGGGTTCTCAAGGAGAACGGCGCCGTCGGTCTCGCCACCGTCAGCACGACCGAAACCGGCTTCACGGACGTGTTACGGAGCAGCCCCCTGATCGAGGGCATCGCCCGCAACCGGTCCATCGGCAGCGTGCCCGAATCCGCCCCCATGAGGGACGCGGCGGTGCGCAAAGCCCTTGAGGCCGAGGCGTACGAGAAACCGGAGAGAGGGGAGCGCGACACGCCCTCCGGCGTCAGGCCGGGAAAGCCCGCCCCTGACGCCGAGCCGCTCTCGGAACTGCAGTGGGACATGAAGCAGATCCACGCCACCGTCGAGGGTTCGTACAAGTACGAGCAGGGCGACCCCGACGTGCTGGTCGGCATCCTCGACACCGGCGTGGACGGCTCCCATCCCGACATCGCACCGAACTTCAACCGGGCGCTGAGCCGCAACTTCACGGTGGACATCCCGTACGACGCCGACGGCAACGAGGTGGACGGCCCCTGCGAGGAGGATCCGGACCATTCGTGCGACGACCCGGCGGATGTGGACGAGGACGGTCATGGAACCCACGTCGCGTCCGCGCTGGCCTCGCCGATCAACCAGCTGGGCGTCGCAGGCGTGGCGCCAAAGGTCTCGATCGTGAACCTGAGGGTCGGCTCCGACGTCGGCTACTTCTTCCTCCAGCCGAGCGTCGACGCGCTGACCTACGCCGCCGACATCGGCATCGACGTGGCCAACATGAGCTACTACATCGACCCGTGGCTGTCCAACTGCGCTGACAACCCGGCCGACTCTCCGGCCGCCCGGCTGGAGCAGACCACGATCATCAAGGCCATGCAGCGGGCGCTCGACTACGCCCACGCCAGGGGTGTGACGCTGATCACCGCCATCGGCAACCAGTTCGCCGATCTCAGCAAGGACTATGTCGACACCTTCAGTCCCAACTTCGTCAGGGTGCCCGGCGAGGCGCCCTACTCACGGACGATCACGCCGGACTGCTCCATCATGCCGGTCGAGGGCAACCACGTGATCAGGGTGTCCGGGACCGGCATCAGCGAGCGCAAGGCCTACGGATCCAACTACGGCAACGGCTCCGTCGACCTCGCCGCCCCCGGCGGGGACACCTATGACACGCCGGACAACACCCGCGACACCACCAAAGCGGTGTTGGCGGCCTACCCCAAGGCGCTCGCCGAGAAGAACGGCGAGCTGAACCCCGACGGCACGCCCAGCGTCGCTCGCGTCGTCCGCGACTGCAAGGGCACCGTCTGCGCCTATTACCAATACCTCCAGGGCACGTCGATGGCGTCGCCGCACGCCGCCGGAGTGGCCGCGCTGATCGTGAGCAAGTACGGTCACCGGGACCCGAAGCGCGGCGGCAAGACGCTCGACCCCGCCGTGGTGGAGGCGATGCTGAAGGCGACCGCCATCAAGAAGGACTGCCCCACTCCCGCCGCGTACACCTACGTCCGGCACCTGCCGAGCGGCGAAACGGTCACCGTCACGCACGTCTGTGAGGGGAACAGGCTTCGCAACGGCTTCTACGGCTACGGCATCGTGGACGCCTTCCGGGCCGTCCGCTGAACCGACCGGGCGCCTGAACCTGTCGACGGTTCAGACGCCCGGTACGCAGGCGCGGATTCTCTCTGCGGCGGCAGACGAGGACGGCGCCGAACGGGATGCCGAGTCGGCGTGGTAGCCGGCGTCCCGAGTCGGCGTTCACAGCGGCGACGGTGGGCGCGGGCGCCGATCGGCCTTCTGGCCTTCCCCCGGAGCGTCGTCAGATGCCTGGACGCGATATTCGGGCCGTCGGCCGATCCGCTTCCTGACCTCGTCCGATCCGAAGCGGTAGTCGATGAGCCGGGTCGCCTCCGCCCAGTCGGCCCAGGTGCGTACGGATCGGAGTGCGTCGACGACGAAAGGGTCGCTCCATCGCGCGACCGCCCGTTCCCACAACGCGTGCGGATCCTCCTCCAGCAGGCTGCCGACAGTGCCCTCGTAGACGGGCATGGCGCGCACCTGGCCGTCGGGCTCGATCTCCATGAAAGGAAATCCGAATCGTTCGACGACAGCCGGATTCATCTGCAGGATGAAGTTGTCCGTGGTCGCCACCCGGACCGTGGCGGGCACCAGGTTCTGCAGGCCCTGCCTGTGCTCGGCGCTCGTGAGCGTCTTGAGTTGCTCGTCCGTGAGGAGTTCCCGGTCACTGAACCCGGGCCTGCTGGCGAGACCCGACGGGGCCACGGCGCCGAAGGTGAGGAATCGCATTTCCGAGAAGCGAGACGCGACCACCCCGCACAGCTCGCTCATCTGGTGGAAGTTGCCGCGCATGACCACGCAGTCGAGCCCGAACAGGACGGGGTCGCCGCCGCGCATCGTCCGCTGCAGGGAGACGTCCTCGAGGAGGGCCAACGCTTCCATGGCCCGATCGAAGGAGCCGGACCGCCCCCGGATCCGATCGTGGGTCGCGGCGTCGGCCCCGTCGACGCTCACGGTGATCCTTGAGAACACTCGCGCCGCCTCTTCCGCCACGGAGGCCGTCATCGTCCACCCGCTGGTGTAGAGATTCACGGCGATTCCGGCCCGGGAGATACGCTCGGCGACCTCGTAGACACCCTTCACGAGCAGTGGCTCACCCCCCGCCAACTCGACCGCTTGCGGGGCGAGGGAGATGATCGCATCGGCCACCTTGAGCATGTCGTCAAGGCTCAGTTGCCGGCCCGGTCGTCTTCCGGACTCGGAGTAGCAATGTACGCATCGCAGCGGGCACGCATAAGTGATGTCCCAGATGACGTCGCTGGGTCCTGGACGATCCATGTTCCGTCCTCTCGTCGGTATCCGGCGGCGTCGCCAGTGCCTTATCAGGTGGACTTAGAAGGGGAGTCCCGCGGTGAGGCGGAGGCCGCCGGGATCCTGGCCTCACCGCGGGGGCCGGGAGTCAGCGAGGGGCCGGCGAAGGGGCCCGGCTCTCACTCAGGCCGGACCGCCGAGCCGGAGTAGCGGTGCGATCAAAGGACGGTGCCGTGGTCGCCGCAGCGCGTGTTCTCCGAGCAGGTTACGGCGCAGGGATACAGGCCGACCTCCTGAGAGGCGGGGAGCATGTCGAGGGCAGTGACGTCGAGTTCCATCGGTTCACCTTTCCTTGGTCTGCGCCTCCACCCGGTTCCGGGGTGGCGCCTGATACCGCCGGCCTGACAGCCGGGCCGACGGGGCATGCGAGACGTCTCATCCGCTCGTGTGTCGCGGCGCGATGCCATGAGAAGGATGCGTCTGCTCTTTCCGGCGTCGTTGGGGAGCGCTGTCTCTCTCGCGGCGCGCCCGGCGATGACGGACGGTGCCAGGCGAGGTCGCCTGACCCTGCCTGACGGGGAGAGCGAGCATGTGTCGCCGGATTCTTTTATGGACTGCCTGCCGAGAATGAGGCTCGCCTGCTTGTCATTCCCGCACTCTCATGCGAGTTCAGCCCGACCAAATAATCCGACACGGTCCTTGCGAATCGATAGTGATTCCTTGTCGGTGCCGCTGGGACCCGGGCGAGCGGCGTTCAGGAGGGCCGGCCGGCCGGGCAGATCTCCCCGGGTGAGCGCACGGGATCAGGCGAGATGGCGCAGCAGGGCGCGAGCGAGGGATTCGACGTCGCTTCCGGGATCCGGGTGCACGTTGCCTTCGAGCAGCAGGTTGGCGAGTCCGTGCGCCAGCGCCCAGGCGGCCAGCGCGACCGTCCGGTCGTCCGGGCGCAGCAGTTGCTCACCGGCTCGCTCGCGGGCGGTGAGAAGTTCGGGATCCCGGGTGATGCACAGCTCGGGTGCCCGCATCACCGCGAAGTGCGCGGGATGGGCGGTGGCGAACCGCAGGTAGGCGACGGCCTGCTCGGTGACGTCATCGCCGCGCACCCGCTCCAGTTCGTCCGCCAGCAGGTGGTAGCCCTCCGCCGCGATCGCGGTCAGCAGCCCGGCCCGGCTCCGGAAGTGGTGGGCGGGAGCGGCGTGGGAGACGTTCGCCCGCCGAGCCAGCTCACGGAGGCTGAGCTCGCCCAGCCCGTCCTCGGCGATCGCTTCGAGGGTGACGTCGATCAGAGCGCGCCGCAGATCGCCGTGATGGTAGGGCTGCTTGCCGGCTGGGGCGCTCATCCCCCTCATATTACGGAAGTTGTCACCGGCGCGCGTCACACCCTCTTTGACGTGACCCCACCGCACAGGCGGTGAACCGGGGGCCGTGTCCATCCGATTCGCCTTTTGGCTTCGGTGGCGTCTCCATTCCGTTGTGCGCAAGGGAGGGTCCGGAGCCGGTTCTAACGAAGTGCTAACGCTGTGGCCGGTATTCCAGATGAAGGTTTCTTTTGATCTCAAAAGAGCTCGCTGGTTCTCTTGAGCACGTGCCGCGTGGCGACATGCGAGTGCCCATGCCGGGAGCCGGGCGGAAGGCCGGTGGCGAGGCGCTTCGTCATTTCCGGCAGCAGAGAGCGAATCCGGCATGCAGGCATAAGTAGCTCACAAGGGCCTCGCGTGACGCTGGTTCGGCAACGAGGTCACCCGCGGTCGCCGCGGTGCCGACGTTGTCCAACCACCCCGGGTGCGGGCCCCCATTCAGCGACGATCAGGCGTTCACCGCGAGGAGGCCGTCCCGCGAACCCGCCGCCGTTGCTCGGGAGACCGTTCCCTCGTACGTGAGGAAGGTTCACGTGAAGAAAGTCGCAACATTCGCCGCACTCGCCCTGGCCGCCACCATCGGCGGCCTCTCCTCCGCACCCGCCGCGACCGCCGCACCGAGCCCGGCCCCGCAGACGTTGAACGCCTCGGCCGCCGACGTCCGGGCTGGCACCATGGACGGCTTCAAGCGCCACCTCGCCGAGGAGGTGGCCCGCCGGCTGGGCGAGCGGCAGTTCCGGGACGCCCTCACCCGCGAGCTGGCCGACGACGGCGAGGCCGACCTGGCCGCGCTGCTCGGCTCGGCGCCGGGCGCCCGGGACCTGGCCGACTATGCCCGCAACGCCAACAGCGAGATCCTCAAGCTGAAGGGCCTTCAGGC
Organism: Microtetraspora glauca; assembly: GCA_001570385.1. Classification (GTDB taxonomy): domain Bacteria; phylum Actinomycetota; class Actinomycetes; order Streptosporangiales; family Streptosporangiaceae; genus Microtetraspora; species Microtetraspora glauca. The sequence continues at coordinate 215,776 of BBYL01000006.1, forward strand.
CGAGGAGTCGCTGCTGCAGATCCGGATCGACCCGAAGCAGGTCAAGCGCATCTCCGCGGGCGAGACCCTGGTGATGGCCACCCCGTCGGGTGACGAGAAGGCGGTCCGCACCGTCGTCGCCTTCGACTCCAAGGGCCGCAGCCAGCAGCTCGACGCGTTCAAGGCGCCCAACCGCCCGGTGCTGATCGTCGGCCTCGACGAGCACAAGGACGCCGAACTGGCGCAGCGGGCGGTCCGGCAGGGCTTGACCGCGGCCGGTATCGGGGGGACCGACCGGTCGGGACCTGAGCAGCTCCAGCAGAACGAGGGGGACCGTGCGCGCGCTGAGCAGATTCAGCAGAACGCGGGGGTCCAGACGGGCACTGAGGCGCTCCAGCAGGGCGCGGCGGCGGTCCGGCAGACCACCGACATCGTCGCCATCGAGAACCTGAACTCCCATGAGCCCTGGTACAAGGGCGGCCCCGAAATCTACGCCTTCGTCGCCGGCGCCGGCACGGACGGAAAGGCACGGGTCGACCAGATCTGGATGCCCTACATCCAGCAGCAGGGTAAGAACTACTTCCCGAACCAGACACTGATCGAGTGGGGCAGCTTCCTGTGGACCAACGTGGACGTGGTCTGGATGGAGCACGATGACAGCGTCGACCTGGGCCCCCTGGTCAAGGCTGTCGTGGATGGAGCGCTTACCGTCACCGGTTACGGCCAGTACACCCCCGTCGCCGACAAGATCATCGGTGCGCTGCCGTCCGACTGGACGACGGACAACGACGACTATGTCGACTCCTGCTACAACGTCGGAAAGTTCCAGGGAACCCTGAGCTGCGCCGCCAACCCGGCCGGGATGTGGACCTACGTCTACGTCAAGACCTCTTCCTGATGAAGGAGGGTGGCCCCGGCTGATACCGGGGCCACCACCCCCGCGTCGCCTGCCTGCCGTCGTCCCGTCCTCTGTCGCGGATTTAGGTCCGTTAAGCGATGCGGTGAGAGCGACCAAGCGTCTCACTAGGACTCTGAGTGAGCCTGAGCCCGGGGGCCGGCCGGGTTCCGCAGACGCGAGGCACGTGCCGTGCAGCCCCAATCTCGCTCCCACTGGAGACCGGATGGATGCTCGAACGTTCACAGGAGTCTTCACCGAGGAACACGAAACACTCGTCGCCGGGGTCTGCGACGAGTGGACGGAGAGCGGCCTGTCGACGGAGCCGGTCGACCGGCGCGCGGCGGAGCAGGCCGTACGGGAGGCGTATACGGCGTCGCGGCTCGAGCCGCCGGGCAGAATCGTGTGGGCCGGTTCTCCGGCCGGTTGCCTGCGGGCCTGCCTCGACGACGACACCCTCGGCCGACCCCGGCTCGCGGAGACGCCGTCACCCGAGCTCGTGTCCGGACTCCGTCGCGAACTGCGGCGTAGGTACCAGAGCAACCCCTGGAGAGAGCTGGAGGACCAGCTGGCACGCCGGCTCCATGACGAGCTCGGCGCCGAACTGTGGGACGAGCTCAGAACCCAGATCGGCTCCCGGATTCGGGAACCGCTGTGGAACCGGCTCAGAGTGCGCCTGCGCGGTCATGTCCTGAGCCGGCTCAGCGCCCAGCCGTCCGTGCTGTGCGGTCACCTGGGCGGGGTCCAGGACATCTGGCGGGACGCGCACTGGATGGCGCTGTACACCTGCGCCCTCCAGATCGCGAAAATGCGAGACGGGCGGCTTGAGACACTCGTCGACGCCACTCGCCGGCTCGGCTGGTGGATCCCGTCGGGGGACGGCGTCATCCTGTCCGAGCGGCCCACCGTCCTGCGCCGGGACGAGCTGGAGCGCCTTCACTGCGCGACCGGGCCCGCCCTGTCCTGGCGCGACGGATACGCGCTCCACGCGTGGCATGGAACCCCGGTGCCCGAGTGGGTGGTCAAGGGCCCGACACGGGAGGCGATCAGGGATGAGGACGACCCGGAGATCCGCAGGTGCGCGATCGAGTCCTTCGGCTGGGAGCGCTACATCAGGGAATCGGGGTTGCCCCTCGTCGCCGAGATCGAGGACCCGCGCGACCCCGGCTCGCGTCTGGCGCTGTACGACCTTCCCGAGCATGTCCTCGACGAGCGGCTCCGGGTATTGGTGACCCCCGACGTCCAGGCGGGGAACGTGTACCTCGTGCTGTGACACGGCGACCGCCACCGGGTCCAGTCGTAGCAGGTGGCGAAGCAGGGCATCAACTGGGCTTGATCCGTGGGGGTGAGCATGTCGAGAGCTTTGACGTCGACTTCTATGAAGTTTCCTCTTACCGCAGGTGAATTCTTGTGACGGCATTCTGACGCCGCCGTATACGGAGGCTCCGGGATGACCCTTGTGAATCACTAGTGGGCTCTTCCGTGGTGGCGGTTAAGAGAAATTTACGCCGGTGCTGGCCGGCGCCTCATCGGTGACTTCACGAGTGGATGACAGCAAGAGCGAAGGGGACGGTTGGGCACACGGCTCGCGGGGAGCGATCGACGTGGGCCGCAGACGATTCGGAACTCCGCAGTCGCAACACGATCGGAGAGCGCTCGGGGCTTAGTAGATCACAAGTGCTTGCGGTGATTCTCTGTCTGACGGCGAATTCATCGGTTGATGGAACTCGTCAGTCACGATGGCGGTGGGTTCGTCTTCGTGCGGTGGAGTCTTGCTCGTGAGCATCGAGGAGTAGACGAATTGGAGGCCCTGCACCAATACGAGGCGGCGTTGGAGCAGGAACGCCGTCTCATGGCCGAGGAACAGGGGCTGGTGCGATTACTGTCGCCCGACTGCGAAGGCCGCCTGTTCGCTCGGTGGTTCCTGCGCTTCAGCGCCCATGGTCTTTACCTGACCCGTTATGAGGGGCGGTGGCTCCCGAGGCGGCGCTGGGGATACGGCCGTCCGGGGACGGGGCCGTTCGAGAAGACGCCGGACACAGGCGGGCCGGATCGTGATTCCGAGTCGATGCTGCTGGAATCGGTCCGTGCGACGGCGGGCTGGTGGCGTGACCGGCACGGTGAGTCGCTTGACGTGGAAGTCTTATTGGGGATGTCCCCTTTGGCCGGCGCGGAGTTCTACGTTAGGCTCTGCGAGAACGTGATTCACGGTCCATCCCCATTCTGCGGTGCCGCCATTTCCTATGAGGTCGGGCGGTTGCTCGTGACGATCGGTCCTGCTCTTCTGGCGAACTGCCGGCGAGTCTTCGGCAGAGATTCGGGCTGCTTCGATTTCCTGGCGGCCCAGATCGCTTGGCATGCTGATCACCTGAAAACCTGGCGGCGCGATCTCGAGTCCAGCTTGAGCGACCATCCGGCCCTGCTGTGGCGGCAGGTGGACGTGGGCAAGACCGCGCTGGTGTGTTTCGCCGTGTACCTGGGAGAGTGCCGGGACCTCGCGAGAGCCGACCTCGGGCTGGACGGCAAGGAGAGATGAGACGATCCCCTGCCGCAGCCGGAGGGCCGCGGCCGCCGGCTACGGCGAGGTCATCCGGCCTTCGCGACGCTCGCGTCCCACCGCACGGGCGAGATCTTCAGGCCGGCGACCGCCATCACGCGATTCCTCCACATACTCAGCCCGGCCCGGCCCGCCAGCTGTGCGAGAGTCAACAGGTGCCGTACGGCGGCCGCCTCATCGCCCATGGCCGAGGCCAGCAATGCCAGGTACCAGTCCACGGGCCCGAGGAAAGCGATGGCGGCTCCCACCGATATCCGCCCGCTGTAGGGGGCGAGGACGGCATAGGTGGCCTCACATGCCTCGATGTCTCCGACCGCCGCCTGCGCCGCCCCCTGCAGACAGGTGACGGTGAGCCAGGCCCAGTCGAGTGGTGGTGGCAGCCATCCCTTCGCTGCCAGTTTCTGCGCCTCATCCAGCCTGTCCTGCGCGCACAACATGAGCACCTGCAGCAGCTGGTCCGTGCTGGGATGAACGCCCGCGAGCGCGTCGACGAGCGGACCCGCGTCGGCGATCGTCCCGCGCTGGTAGTGGAGAAGGAGACGGCCCAGGGTCACTATCGAGCCGGCGTACCACATGCCGATGTGCTCGGCCTGCCGCTCGGCGTCCGCGTACATGGCCTCGGCGTCGTCGAACCGTCCGGAGATGGCCAGACGTCCCGCGCGCCACACCGTGTGCTGGAAGCGGGGCCACGGCAGGGGCATCTGGTTGAGAATCCGGTCGCATCGGGCGGCCGCCTCGTCGGCTCCCAGCAGGTCGACCAGCTCCATACGGCGGTAGGTGAGCATCATCTCCGAAAGCAGTTCGAACTCGGGAGTCTGCGTACGCCGCGCGAGCTCTCCGATCTCCTCGGCGATCTCCATGGACTGCTCCACGTAGATGCTGCTCGGGAGCGACAGGTAGCGTGCGTTGATTATCCGCATCAGGAGTTGCGGATCGTCGAGCCGCCGTGCCATCCCGACGGCTTCCATGGAGTAGATGTCGCAGCGCGGGTCGTTGGTCCCGTCGTACAGCTCCTGAGCGAGTCCGGCGAGCAGACGTGCCCGCTCGGGGCTGTCGTCGTCGGGCAGCGCCCGCAGCGCGAGCTCGAACCGGTGCAGCAGCTGCAGCTCTACTTCCTGATAGGGGTTGCGCAGGTTCCAGATCGACGGTGCGTCCAGCGCGGTCAGCGCACGAGCGATCAGGCGGGGGCCGCCCTGGTCGCCGGCACGGTCGGCGATTCGGATCGCCTGAGCGCGCACCTTCCTGGCACCGAGTGCGTCCCCCGCCTCGAGCAGCGCCTTCGCCTGCCGGAGCAGCAGCTCCACATGGTCGGCCGGATCGCCGGCGCTCGCGCCGTGGGCCTTGACCGCGTGGGCCCACCACATGGCGGCCTCCTCGTAGGCAAGGCGAAGGGTCGCCTGCTCGGCCATCGCCCGGGCCCAGTGAACCGCCTCGGCGTACGCCGCTGGACCGGCCTCGATCGCGTGGTGGGCGATGACGGCCAGGTCCACCGCGGGACGCGTGGCGAGCGCGTTCATCGCCGCGCGGTGGATCGTCGCCTTCCGCAACGGAGGGATCTCCCGTATGAGAGTCTCCCTCACCAGGTCATGGGCGAAGGCCATGCGGTTGGCCGCCGACAGGATCAGTCCGGCCTTGACCGCCTGATCGAGGAGGTCGTAGGCGTCGGCCTGACAGATCTGGGCGACGACGTCCGGGTCGAAGTCTCTGCCGATCACCGCGGCGACCTTCAGCACGTCCGCCACCTGCGGACCGACCGCGGTCAGCCGCTGGAGGATGAGACTGGCGACCGCGTCGGGCAGGGTGTCCAGCGGGTGGCCGTGGGCGAGCATCCGCAGCGTCTCGCGGACGAAGAACGGGTTGCCGCCGGTGCGCCGGGTCAGCCGGTGCGCGGTCTGCTCGTCGAGGTGGGAGCCCATCGTGGCGGCCAGGGCCTGCACCGTGCCGGCGTCGAGGCCGGCCAGTCGAAGGCGGAGCAGTTCGTATCGGGCGAGCCGGCCGAGGACGCACTCGATGGCGGACGGATCTCCGCTGTCCCGGAACGCCATGACCACCGTGAGCGGGACGCACTCCCGCGAGTCCTTGATGAGGGCCATCACGTCGCCGAGGAGTTCGAGGGTCGCGAGATCGGCCCAATGGAGATCATCGAAGATGATCAACAGGGACTGGACCCGCGCGGTTGCGACGAGCCAATCGGCGATGGCTCGGTGGCGATGCATCTTCGCCCCCACGGCCGAGCCCGTCGGCGCCTCCTCGTTGAGGAGACCGGTGAGAGCCTGCCTGTCCAAAGGCGGGTGGACCTGCGAGAGCGACCTGAGGACCTGGATCCACGGCCAGAGCGGCAGAGCTCCTTCGATCTCCTGGCAGCCGCCCCAGAGCGCCAGGCGGCCAAGCTCGGAGCACCGCTCGCTGAAAGCCTCCAGGAGCCATGTCTTGCCGATGCCGGGCTCACCGCTCACCGCGATGGTGTTCACGTCACCGCGGTGAAGCAGGATCTCCATTTGTGCGAGCTGCTGGTCGCGGCCGAGCCTCGGGGGCGGCGAGGGCACGCCGGCGAGGGCGGCGGCCGGGCCGGCGGGAGCCAACGTGACGCGGCTCGGTGGGGCTGTGATCGCCTGCCGGAGGATGTCGTCTTCCAGCGTCTGCAGCTCGGGGCCGGGATCCAGGCCCAGCTGCTCGACGATGAGGCTCCTGGCCCGGCGCAATGTGGCGAGGGCGTCGGCCTGCCGGCCGGAGCGGTAGAGAGCGAGGGCGAGCAGCCACCACAGGCGCTCGCGCAGCGGATGCCTGCCGGTTTGGGACTCCAGGTCGTTGATCACCGCCTGCGGCCGGCCGAGATCCAGCAGCGCCTCGGCGCGACGCTCCATCGCCACCAGGCGTAACTCGCACATGCGGTTCACTTCGGTGACCGCCCACAGCTCACCCGAGAACTCGCCGTACGGAGTGCCGCGCCAGAGCCCAAGAGCCTCGTCCAACCGGGAGAGCGCCTGCTCCGACGGGCGGTGTTCGGCGTCGGTGACGAGTGCGGCGAACCGCAGCGCGTCGACGTTCGGCGTGTCCAGCAGGTAGCCGGGCCGTCGTGCGATGAGGAGTTGCGGGGGCGTGCGTGGCGCCCGCCCCGGCTCTATGGCCCGGCGCAGGTTCGACACATAGACATGGAGCGAGGCCAAGGCGGTCGCGGGAGGCGTGCCTTGGTAGAGATCGTCGATCAGCGTGTCCGTGGAGACGACCGCCCCCGCGGCGATCACCAGCCGGGCGAGGACGGCTCTTTGCCGTGGACCGCCGAGGCCGACGATCGCCCCGTCGTCGTCACGTACTTCGAAGGGACCCAGGACGCGGAAATCCATGCCCTCACCTTGTCGGCCAGTTGATACGGCGGCTGCTTCGGGATCCTTTTCGTGCATGAAATAGCCCTTATCGGGTCTTCTGCAACATTTGTCATAGATCTGTGACAGAGAGGGCATCTCCTATAGACAGACGCGGCAACGGATGTAGCTCGTGCCGTGCTGCTATTCACGACAAATAGGAGCATGTAGGGAGATAGTCCTCTGCCGTATCTCGCCGAGGCTTCGGGCTTCTCGGCCATGACAGGCGGCGCCGGGCGGGACGTCGACCTGGCTATGCCATGTGAGCTCCTCCCCAGGTGAATCAGACAGGGGAGACAGTCTCGTCTGGCCGGCTTGGAGATGGGTTGTGAACGCCTGCCGGTGATGGTGGGGCGGCGAGGGGTCTGCAGGTCCGGTGGGCAGGCATCCGGCGACGGCCCCTCGCCGTTGCCGCGTAGCCGGCTCCACCGGATCCGGTAGGTCGCGTTCGGACGGTCAGGTCAGCAGCAGGACGCGAATGGCTACAGAAGCACCGCAGAGGGCGGCGTACAGGCCGATCTCGACGGTCTCCGTCCACGGCTGGGTACGGCGCACCGCGCCGTCCACGTGGATGAGCGTCTGGAGCCCGCACGCGACCGCGATGAGGTCGAAAACGATCACGTGGTGCTCGGGATCGGACGCAGCGGCGAGCGCGGCCCAGGTGACGGCTACCGCGACGCCGCCAAGGCAGCGCCCGAAGTACACGGTGAGGTCCGTGGGGCTCGAGGCGACCTCCCACCGGAACCAGCGCGCCCACCGCAGCGGCGCTAGCAGGAGCGGAAGAGCGTAGACGATGAGAAAGCCGGCCCCTGAGACGATCAGGAACCAGCTGGCGAGGGGGAAGCGCGGATCAATCATCAACTGCTCCTTGAGAATCAGGGCATCCTCGCAGGCGGGCGAGATGCCGAGTGCGGGTGTATCGAGAAGGTCCCTTCCGGGCAGCGCCGAGGGGAGCCCGCCGGCGCGGCTCTCGGCACTGAGCGCGGCATCGACACCGAGCTGCCGGAGCACGATCGCTGACGGCGACGATGGATCCCGCGGGGGAGAGAAACGGCAGGGGCGTGGCGTTACCGCCCTCGCATCGACTGCCGGCAGTTCTCCAGATTGCGCAGGCAGGCCTGCCGGACCGGCTGTTCCTGCTCGACCTCCCTGCCCAGCAGGGTGATCGCACGCTCGAAGGCGGGCACGGCGGCCTCGGGCCGGCCGCGCTTCCAGAGGGTCATCGCGAGGTTGTTGAGCGCGACGGCGAGTTCCGGATGAGCCGGGCCCAGCAGCCGTTCCTTGATGGACAGGACCTGGCGGTAGCCCTTCTCGGCCGCTTCGAGGTGGTCTTTCGAATAGTGGATCGCGGCGAGGTTGTTCAGGCAGGAGGCGACTTCGTAGTCTTCCGGGCCCAGTCGCGTCTCGAATACGGTGAGCGCCTCCACCAGCAGGCGCTCCGCCTCGTCGAGGTCGCCGAGCGCGTGGACGATCGCGGCGAGGGCGGCCTTGTCGGCGGCCAGCTCCGGATCCGCCGGATCACAAGTCCGCTGCCGGATCTCCACCGAGCGGCGGGCGAAGGGCTCTCCCCGCGCGTGTGTCCCCCGTGCGTGGTTCAGGCCGCCGAGATTGTGGTAGAGGGTGGCCGTGAAAGGGTGGTCGTCGCCGAGCTCGGCTTCGACGATCGCGAGGGCCCGGTGGTAGAAGGACTCGGACTCCTCGAACCGTCCCGTGTACTTGTGGAGCACACCCAGGCTGTTGCAGATGCGTGCGACCGCGAGGGAGGCGGGTCCCGATGCCTGCTCGGCAAGGCGGAGCGCGCCCCGCAGCACCTCGTCCGACCGGCGGTAGCTCCCCCTGACGCGAAGCAGCCCGGCGAGAGCGTCCAGCGCGCGTAGCCGGACATCCTGCGGTGTTCCGGTAGCGCGGGTGAGCTGGACGGCTCGCTCCAGCGCCCGTTCGGCCTCGTCGAAGCGTCCGCGTCGCCGCCACGCCTCCGCCGCCGACAGCAAAGCGGCGGGCGTGTCGCCATGCGGCTCGGTTTCGCGTACGGCGGGATCTGTGTCGCCGGGACGCGGGCCGGCGCTCGGCGCAGTCCTGTCTTCTGGGGTGTCAATGGCCATCGCGTGTGGGTTCCGTATGGATGTCGCGGTCGCCGGCCGGGCCGGCGTCGACGAGGTTCACTGAGGGGGCGAGGAGGCGGTCGAGCCTGGCCGCCTGCAGGGCCACGAGGCCGAGTGCCAGGGCCAGGCCCAGGAAGAGTACGGATCCGTGCCCGGAGCCGAGCGCCGCGCCGGCCATCGCCGGCCCGATGATGTAGCCCAGATTCTGCGCGAAGGTGTAGGCCCCGTTGTATCTGCCACGGCTGGCATCGGACGCCAGATCGTTCACGATGGCGGGAACGCTTGGGGCCATGAGCGTCTCACCGATGGCGAACAGGACCATCGCGACCATGAACGCCGCGACGGCGGCCGGGCCGCCTCCGAGCTGCGCGGCGCCCGCCACGACGAGCCAGGCGCCGGCCATGAGCGCGGCCGACGAAGCGAACGCGAGGCCACGGCGACGCCTGGTCACCAGGCGCAGGACGAAGAGTTGAGCGGCAACGACCGTGCAGGTGTTGGCGAGGAAGGTCAGCTGCAACGCGGCGGCGCCGAGACCGCCCGTCTGCACGGAGAAGATCGGGTAGGCGCTGTAGTACTGCCCGTACCCGCAGGTGAAGACCACGGCGACGGACACGCAGATCCGCAGCAACAGCCGGTCGGCGAGTATCTCGCGGTATCCGCCGCGAACACGAGGGCCGCGGACGCGGCACCCGGGGACGCGGGGTCCGGCGACGCGGGGTCCGGCGACGCGGGGTCCGGCGACGCGGGGTCCAGGGACGCGGGGTCCGGGGACGGCGTGACCGCGACGTGGTGCTCGGGCGACCAGCACGGCGAACGTGAGGAAGCTGGCCGCGTCGATCACGTAGATCGTGACGAAGGTCCGCGGTGACGAGAAGTCCACCAAGAACGCGGCGAGCAGGCTGCCTGTGCTGAGCCCGACGTTGAGCAGGGCGTGCCGTACCGCGAACACCTGTGGGCGCTGGGCCGGACGGACCAAGGTGCTCAACAGCGCCTGGAACGCCGGCTCGGTGACCGCGGTCCCGAATCCGTAGACCGCGGCCCAGAGCGCGGCCTGCCACGCGCTCCGTATGCCGATCAATCCGGCGGTACCGGCCGCGGCGAGGACAAGGCCCGCCGCGGCCGGCCGTCGTGGACCGAGACGATCGGCGAGCAGCCCGCCGAGGGGGGTTCCGACGAGTCCGGCGATCGCGATCGCCGAGAGGACGAGCCCGGCCGGCCCGAGTTCGATTCCCCGCACGTCGTGCAAGTAGACGAGGAGGAAGGGGAGAGTGAGACCGGCTCCGGCCGCGGACACGGCGTCGCCGCAGAGGGCGAGCCACGCGCGCCCGGGAAGGCGTGGAACCAACTCCTGAGACGGCATCCGCTCCGCCCGTCCTTCCGTCCGTCAACAGGAGCGTTGCGGAACTCCCGATGGGTCAGGCTGCTTCCGGTCCGGTTACTCGCCGGAACTCGTCGGATCGGTTCAGGCCAGAACGGTCTCGTTGTGGTTGGTGGACAGGCCGGGCTCGAGGACGGTCTCGTTGTGGTTCGTGGACAGGCCGGGCTCGATAACGGTCTCGTCGTGGAGAGACATCGGGACTCCTTTGGAATCGAAGGACTCGGCCCGACGGCTGATCGGACCGTTATCTTGATGGTGACAAGATTGACTTGCGACTCACTAGTGGATGCTTAAGGAGGAGACGGGGTCCGTCTGTCGTCGGCCGGTCTATCCGCCCTGTATGGCGGAGGGCGACGTGGCGCGGAGGAAGGCGATGAGACGTTCGAGGACGAGGTGACCCTCCTGCCCGGTCAGCGGGTCGTGCCCCGCGCCCGGGACCTCCACGTACGTGAGATCGATACGGGGATGACCGGCCGCCGTCAGCCGGTCGCACAGCCGTCGCGAGTGATCGACAGGGATGATCGAGTCCTGGTCGCCGTGGATGAGGAGGAGCGGCATTCGGATGCGGCCGGCCAGCCGGAGCAGGTCCCGGGGACCGAGGTCGTCGCCGGTGATCTCCTCGCGGCCCTGCAGTCGGTCGAGCATGGCCCGCACGGGAGCCGGCCCGTCCTCGTACAACTCGCGCCCGGACAGGAACGGCGCGACGGCGGCGGCGCGGTCCCACAGGTTCGGCTCGGCGGCGGCCGCCAGGAGGGACAGGTAGGCGCCGTAGCTCGCGCCGTACAGCATGGGCCGGGAGTGGCCGGGCCCTCGCAGCGCGGTCAGGATCCGCCCCAGGCGGAGGATGTCGGCGAGATCGGGCCCGCCCCAGGCGCCGATGATCGCGTCGCGGTGAGCGGCACCGTATCCGGTGCTGCCGCGCTGGTTGGGGGCGACCACGGCGACATCCTCGGCGGCCAGGCGCTGGAACAGCGGCTCGTAGGTGAGCTGCCAGGCGGCCTGGGGCCCTCCGTGCAGGGCGAGGACCACGCGCGCCGCGTGGGCGGGCTCGCCATAGACGACCGCCTCGATGGGGCCGTCCGGACCGTCGAAGAGGCGTGCTCCGGCAGGCGTCCACGGAGAGGGGGCGTCGTCCGCCACGAAATGTCCTCTGAGGGGAGCGGGCACCGTCACCACCCGGGGCGGACGGTCGGGAGCCGAGTGGACCAGCCGCAGCCCATCCTCGCTCCAGCGGGCCGCGGGCACCACGATCCCGGCCGCCGGCCCGATTTCCTGGACGCCGTCCTCCGCCAGGTCGTACAGCAAAACGACGGAGCGGACACCTCGGGTGACCGACAGCGCGAGATGTCTTCCCGCCGGGTCGAGGGCGAGCGGAGTGACCGCTTCCTCAATCATGTTGAGGCCCTCGGGAAAGGCGGTCGGCCCGTCGTCGTCCCGCCGGCGGATTCCCAGCTGGCAGACGCCTCCGCTCTCGCGGGCCGTCAGCAGTATCCCGCCGCGCGGAGCGGCGAGCAGGAGATGCTCCTCCTCCGGCAGGCCGGACAGTGGGGAGACGGTGCCACGGGACAGGTCCAGCACCACAGTGCGGGTCCCCTGCCCGTACGGCGTGGCCAGAGCGAGCAGGTGCCCCCTCTCGTCGATCCGCACGCCTCCCGCCAGAGGGAACGGCACGTCGGCGACCCGTTCGGGGGGCTCGGCCACGCCGGACAGCCGCCAGGCGGCCGTGCCGCCCGCCGGGGTCGTGTGGAAGGCCAGAGCGGCGGTTCCCGAGGTCTCACCGGCCACCAGCCTGAGGCCGCCACCCCGAAGGGCGGCCAGCTCGTGGACCTGCGCGGCGGAGCCCACCGCGCCGGGGACGACGAGGAGGAGCCGGTGGATCCCTCCGCTCTCGGCCCGGCTGAGCAGGATGTTCCCGTCGTCGGATGGCACCGCGGTGCTCCAGGGGCCGTCTCCGTCCCACGGGCACAGCACGTGGGACACAGGGCGCGCTCCGGTGAGATCCCACAGCTCCGGCGCGAGGGGACGGCGGTCGCCGGCCGTGAGGCACGCGGCGTAACGCCCTTTGCCGGAGAACCGGAAGTTGATCCGCCGGAGCTCCGGAGGGTGCGTGGCCCTCCTGCCGGCGACCGGGCCCGTCTCCGTGCTCGTCGTCTCCGTGCTCGTCGTCTCCGTGCTCGTCGTCTCCGTGCTCGTCGTCTCGGTGCTCATGGCGTCTCGGTGCTCATGGCGTCTCGCCGTCCGTCGCCGTCGCCGTCGGCGCGGTGACGCGAGCGGGGACGTCGGCCATCCAGGAACGGGCGCCGCCGCGGCGCAGCCGGTGCAGGAAGTCGAGGACTCCCGCCAGGCCGGTGTTCCAGCCGAAGCTCACCTTGTCGCCGTTCTCGTCCGGCACCACGAGCAGCCCGTCTCGGAGCACCGCACGCGCTGACAGGCATGCGGCCAGTTCTTCGGCCTGGTCGTGGTAGGCGGGTTCGCCGAGCAGGCCGGCCATGTCGAGCAGGAACTGTCCGTCGCCCGCGAGTCCGTGGCAGGCGGCGCTTCCCGAGGACAGACGGGAACGGCGGACGGCCGCCGCGGCACCTCTCGCGGCCTCCAGGAGACGTTCCCCACCCGTCGCGCAGTGGAGGCGGATCAGGAAGGTGCCGATCCCCGAGGACCCGCTGCACCAGTGCGGCAACTTGACGGTGCCGCCGGGGGATTCCCCCCACCAGGTGGCCTCGCCGATGGGATGGGCCGCGGCCAGCAGCGTCCGTCCGGCGAGCAGGGCCGTGTCCAGGCAGTCGTCGCGTTCGAGGCCGGTGGCGGCGGCGAGCAGGAAGGTCCCGATCCCGGCCACGCCGTGGGCGAAGCCGTAGTGGACCAGGCCGGCGAGTGCGGAGGGGAAGGTTTCGGGGATCGTCCACAGCACTCCGCCGGGCGTGCGCTCGGCGCTCGCGAGCAGGGCGTCGGCGCAGCGGCCGGCCATGTCACCGAACCGCTCGTCGCCGGTGGCATGCCACAGGTGCAGCAGGGCCAGCCCGGTGCCGGCCAGGCCGTGGCAGACGTCCGGGTTCGGCCAGGCGACCGGCAGACCCAGCCCCAGGTCGACGGCCGCCGTGCACAGGCCGTCGTCGGCGAGCACCCGGCCGGCTTCGTACAGGCCCCAGGCGATACCGGCCCGGCCGAAGTACAGCCCCGGCGACGGCCTGGCCTCAGCGGCCACACGCCGGGCCGTCCAGCCGGCCGCGCTCTCCAGCGTGGCGGTGACATCGGAGCGCCACGACTCCGGGATGCCGCCCTCCGCGCCGGCGGGAGTGTCCAGAAGCGAGGCCAGGAGTTTGAGAACTCCGGCTGTGCCGTACTGGACCGCGCAGGGGTCGGAGGCGGCGCCGAAACCCGAGGCGGGCCAGAGGCGGCCGCGCCCTTCCGGATCGCCGGCCGCGTCGCGGTCCATCCGCCGGAGCGTGTGCGCGACCCCGTCGCGGAGCAGGCGGTCCTGATCCACCCTGTCGAGGCGATGGGTGGGGGTCGCGAAGGGCCCGGGTTCGGTGTCCGGCCTGTCGAGGAACTCGTCGACCCGGCGCAGATCCCAGCGCCGGGCCGGGTCCTCCCGCATCAGGCCAAGGATCATCGGCGCCATCGCCTGGGCCAGGGCGTTGCCCCCCGACGCCACCTCGACCAGCGACCGTACGCGGGAATCCCACGCGCGGTCCCCCGGTGTGTCGTCGGCGGCGAGCATCGGCCGGCAGGCCGTGGTGAGGAAGAACACTGTCGCTCCCAGGGCGTACAGGTCCACTTCGGCCGTCGGCGCCGGGCCGTGCCTGGGCCCGCGCACCTGTTCGGGCGGCGCGTAGCCCGGCGTGAACGCCCTCGTCACCGGGGCGCCGGGGACGGCCGCCATCTCCAGGTCGATCAGCCGGCAGTCGCCGTCCGAGCCGACGATGACGTTGTCCGGAGTCAGGTCCCGCAGCACGTAGCCCTGCTGGTGCACGACACGGACCAAGCGGGCGAGCCTGCGCACCACGCTCATCGCCGCGGCCTGCCATCCGCCGGGGTTCGCGAGCTGCTCCTCACCGGCCCAGGCGCTGAGCATCGTGCCTTCGAGGTGCTCCTGGGCCAGGAACAGGTTGCCGTCCTGCTCGAACAGGTCCATCTTGCGACTGGTGACGCCCAGCGGCGCGAGGAGGTCGAGCATGCGCGCCTCGTGACGGAGATGGTCGCGTTCGTCCTGTCCTCCCAGCGTGGAGCTGAGGTGCGGGCGCGCCTGCTTGATCACCACCCGTCGGCCGGAGATCCGGTCCTCCGCCAGAAACACCCCGCCCTTCGCGCCATGGCGGATCGCCTGGCGGACCACGAACCGGTCGGCCAGCAATATGGCCTCCGGAGCGGCGGTGCGCACCGGAGCCTGGCCCGACTCGAACGGGCAGGTGGCCCATTCCGGGGGCGAGTACCAGGCGTTGCGCCGGTCGATCACGCTGGCGCCGTCGGGGGCGGTCAGACTCGAACTGTAGGCGCCGTCGTTGTCGAGCGCGCTCCGCGCCGAGAACACCCCGAAGCGATAGTGGACCAGGCTGCCCGGCCGGTAGGCCCGGTCGGAGAGAATGGGCGGACCGGGCAGGCCGTAGGTGGCTGCGTGCAGCTCCTCGGCGATCGCCCTCGCCGCCTCGTCGTCCGGGGGATAGACGGTGACGAACTTGCCGACCGATCCGCGGTCGGCGCCCCTGTCGAGGAGAGCGGCCAGATCCTCGAGAGCGGCGGCGAATTTGAACGGGCAGCGGTGGCGGGCGAGCACCTCGGCCGCTCGCGCCAGCACGATCGGAGCCGACAGCGGCGTCGCCGACAGGTGCAGCTTCCAGCCCTGCGCCCGGACGGGGAGCGGGGCCGGGGTGACGTATGTCCACGGTCTGCCGCACAGGATCTCCCATCCGTCGCCGGCCGCCGCCGGATATCCCGTCTCGCCGGTCCCGCTGTCCGCGTGCCGACGCACGGCGGCCCTGGCGATGTCCTCCAGCAGGTGGGCGTCCGTGCCCTCACGCTCCTGCGCACCTGTACCGCTCATGCTCACGCCGCAACCCCCGTCGTCTTATCTGACGGCTGAATCCGCCCGGATCCCGCCTGGTCCCCGTCTGCGACGGCGGGAAGACCGGCAGGCAGGGGGAGGCCTCCCCGGCCGCGGCCGGGGAGGCGTGCTCAGAATCCGGGGGAGTCCTTATGGGTGCCTAGCGGGCGCTTAAACCGCCGCGTACGAGGTGAGAGGTCGTACGGTATACGGCTCAAGGGCTTTCAGGGGAAGCGACATTGGCGGTTGTCCCTGAGTCATTCGTGTGTGGGATATGCATACTGAAAGTATTGCTCTGTGAATGGGGCGGAGACTGGTTATTTTGGCATGGCCGTCCTTCTTGTCGGCGGAGAAGAGAAGCCGCATCGGCGGTGACAAGGAGGCCGGTTGGTAAATAATGGCGACCTGGGCGGCGAGCGGGAAAGTCTGCCTGTTCGCGGGGGTTGAACCGACGGGCCCAGGACCGGCCCTCAGGTTTCCCTTGTCAAGGGTGAGATTGCCCGCAATGCTGCAGAGGCTGCGGGAAGGACGATTTCCTTTCGTTTCTGCGGGGCCCGGCGGCGGGTCTGACGGAATCGTTGTTCCGAATCACCAGTGGAACCTTGATCCGCGTGCATTAAGGCGACTTGTGGCGGCTGTCGCGTGCGGTCACGAGCGCCACCAGGGGGCGGGGGGATGATCAGCCCGTCCCCGTCATCGTCCCCCTGCTCTCCGGGTTCGAGCGGCAGCGGGTTCTCGAGTGCTCTTCGACCCCTGGCGAGGTGGTGTACCCGCCGCATGCGGGCGGAGACCAGCGGGGAGTGCCGGCGGTCGATGATCCGGCCGTGGGCGTATGACCCGAACAAGCGGATCAACGAGACCATGACGCGCCTACTTCGGCGAGGGTCATCCTCGCACCCAGTCCCTGGCGTCCAGGCCCTTTGTGAAGCCTCTCAGAGTTCGAGGTTCCGCATCGCTGTCATGCAGGTCTGGGGCATACGCGTACGGATCGCGGCCGGCAGGCGTGTCCGGATAGCCCTGACGCCCCGGGGGGAGTAGCGGGTGGAAGGTAGGGCGCGGCACCTGCCTGGCTTCGATGTCACGCATCGCCTGCTCCAGCTCGGCGATTCGAAGGTCGGCCTTCGCTTTGACCTGGCGGATCTCCTCGTCGATCAGCATCCGCATCCGATGCACCATCTCCACGCTGTAGGCGAGCCGGGACGTAGGGGCCACGTCGGGCAGGGCCTGTGCTTCCGTCATGTGTGTCTCCGTTCAGAGGGTGGTCCGGGGTCCGGCGCTCCCACGTCACCCGACCCAACTTGTAATTGACAAGATGTGTGCCCGGGCCCGGTCCGTCTACGACAAGATTTGCCATGAATAAGGTGCGACGGCATGGGTGTTTTCGGACACTTACGCCCTTACGTGGGTAAGCGCCGGGGCGATGAGGTGAACGGTGAACTCATCTCGCCGAGCGGCGTACGACGAAAAGCCGGCGGGCCACCAGCGTGCGGCGGGTTCCCTTAAGTCTCCTAAAGGGGTCGGTGGATGAGTTTTAGTCCCTATTGGAAGCTCCGCGGCAAGCGCCAGGTATTTCACAAGGGAACCGGCCTCGGTTCGCTCACGGTTTAAGGGGTCCGGGAGAGCGACGAGCAACCTGCCTGTCGTGGAGGTCGCCGTGCCGCCGGTCGGGTCCTCTGCCGAGCTGATCCTCGCGGCGCGCGGCGCAGAACCCGGAGGCGGCTCAGGGTGATTTTGACATTGACAAGATAATGGAAATGCGTCATCTTACCAACGACAAGGAGCAGCCGGAGAAGACGGAACGACCATGAGTCGCGCCCTCGTGGTGGGCCTCCCAGAACTCATCCAAGGAGGTATCGGTGAACAGTGCATGCGCGGTCCGGCGTGCCGGGCTCGCGGCGGGAGCCTTCCTGCTGCTCGTCGTCGGTATGGGGAGCCCCGCTGTACAGGCGCGGACCTCGGGAGAGGATACGGGGGACGGCACGGTCGCGGCCGCGCTGGCGGCCGCCCCCGTGCCCGGTGGTTTCGCCACCTGGGGCGACCTGATGAGCATGCAGAACACGCTCAACGCGGCCGCGGAGAAGATCCAGAAGGCGGCCGCGGCGACCAGGGGGAGCGGTTACGCGAGCGTGGTCGCGGCCCCGGAGAACCGGGAACTCCTCGTGTACTGGCAGGGCAGGGTGCCCGCCTCCGTCCAGCGTGTCATCGACGAGCAAAACAGGTCCGTTCCCGTCCGGGTGCTGCCGGCGCGATACAACCAGGAGCAGCTCCTCGCGCAGGTGCAGCGGCTCGGCGCGAACGGCGCCATCGGGGAGGCCGCTCCTCGCGCGGACGGCAGCGGCATCGACGCGCGGTGGGCGAAGGGACGGTCGCAGGCCCAGAGCCTCGACGCCCAGAGCCTCCTGACCACGGCGAGCGTGGACGTGCGCGTGGATACGGCCGCGGGCGAAGTGGAGATGACGCCGTTCGCGGGACATTGCGCGGACGGCGCCTCGTGGTGCCGTGAGGACGACACCGCTCCCTACTACGCCGGGGCCAGGACGGGGAACTGCACCGTCGGCTGGCCCATGCATGTCCAGGGCACCACCAGTCTGCTGAGCGCCGCACACTGCGCCGGCCTGGGTGAGACCGTCTTCGACGGCGGCGGCGACCCCATGGGTCTCGTGGTCAACGACAACCAGCGAGCGGACACCCTCATCATCAACGCGCGGGGGGCCGGCCGCATGTGGGACGGCGGCTGGCAGAACTCGTCGTACACCAAGCCCATCGCCGGAGCGTCGTTCAGCAACGTCGGCAACTGGCTGTGCACGTCGGGCGCCTCCTCCGGCGTTCTGTGCAACATCCAGGTCAAGGCCAACAACCTCTCGGTCGGCAGCGCCTATCCGCTGGTGAAGGCCGAGCAGGTCGACCACACCAGTGCCGCCGGTCACGGTGACAGCGGCGGACCCGTCTTCGAGCTGACCAGCGCCAACGCCAAGGTCCTCGCCAAGGGGACGATCACGGCCGGCGACGTGAACACGAAGGTGGCGTGCACGGGCGAGATGTGGACGGGACGGGAATGCGCATGGCGTATTTACTACGCCGACACGAGCCAGGCCCTCGCCCGCTACAGCGCCATCATCGTCGTGGACGGTCCGCAGCAGGGCTTGACGGCGGACGCCAAGAAGTAACCGTACGAGCAGGGCAGCAGGCGGGATCGGCGGAGAGGATGTCCGTGGACGGCGAAGACGGAAAGTTGTTCCAGGCGAGTTCGACGGCCGCGGAACAGGCGGCGGCCGAGAAGTATCTCGCGCGGGCCTCCCAGCACCCGGTGATATGGGCGGTGCGCGCTGCCGCCCTGGACCTGCTGTCGGTTGCTCCCGGCAGCAGCGTCCTGGACGTGGGATGCGGGCTCGGCGAGATGTCGACGGCCTTCGCCCATACGGTGGGCCCGGACGGGTCGGTGGCCGCCGTCGACCTGAACCCCGCGATGGTGGCCGCGGCCCGCGACGATCACGTCGCCTCACCGCAGGACGCGGTGGTGACGTACCAGGTCGCGGATGTGACCTCCCTCGACCTCGGCGCCGATTTCGACGTGGTGTGGTGCGAGCGGGTCCTGCAGCACGTTTCCGATCCCGATGCGGCAGTCGGTTCCATGGCGCGGTCGCTGTCTCCCGGTGGCCGGGTCTGCGTCGTCGACGCCGACTGGGGCGCGCTCGTCGTCGACGGTGTCGACCCGGCCCTGACGACGCGCGCTCTGGACGCGTTCCGGCTGAAGTTACGTCAGCCGACCATCGGCCGCACGCTACACCGCCGGCTGGTGGAGGCAGGCCTGGCCGATCCCATGGTGCGCTCGGTTCACCCGATAGCGACCAGCCTGGCGGATGCCGCGTCCGTGATCCCGGTCCTCGACAGGCGGCAGGCCGACCTCGTGGCGGAGGGAGATCGGGCGGACTGGTTCGACTCCCTCGAACTGGCCGACGCCCGGGGATGTCTCCTCGTGGCCATGCCCATCTACGTGGCGGTGGCGACGAAACCCAGCCGGACCAGCGTTCTGGTGTGACGGCGGTGCGGCGCCGCCCCGGTGGGTCGCCCCACGCGCTCGCGCGTGCTCTTCCGACTCCAGCACCACGATGCCCGAGCCATCGCCGAGGACGAACCCGTCACGCCCTTTGTCGAACGGCCGGGACGCGCGCTCCGGCTCGCCGTTCCGCCTGGACACCGCCCGCATCGCGGCGAAGGAGTTCAGACACATGGGATGGATGGCCGCCTCGGTGCCCCCGGCGACGACCACGTCGGCGCGGCCCCCCTTGATCATCTCGATCCCGTGACCGATGGACTCCGCGCCGGAGGCGCAGGCACTCCGCCGAGGCAGGCGAGGCCGAACATCGGTATCCGCCTGACGTCGGAGCGCATCCCGAGGCGGCTCGCCACCCTCGCGTCGATGGACGGCAGGGCGATGCCGGTCGCCGAGGTGTACATGATCATGTCGACGGCGCCCGGCGCCAGTCCGGCGGCGTCCAGCGCCGACCTCAGCACCTCGGTCCCCAGCTCGACGGCCGCCTCGATGAACGTGTCGTTGGCCATCCCGAAGCCGTTGACCCTGCCGTACTCCTCCAGGCGCAGAACCAGGTTGCGGTGCTCGACCCGGCGGACGTGCGCAGCCGGTCGAGCAAGCGGCGGCTGCCCCCTTGGGGAAGTCACGCCTGTGCGATCGCGTCTGTGATTTCCGACTGCGGATAGCGGTACGGAGGAAGGGCACCGCAAACGGCGGCGATGTGGGTCATGTGAACTTCCCGGCCAGCTGACCGTGGTGGGTATACGAGTGAAGGCCGACGTTCGGAAGCTCCTGTTCGCCGCGCATTCGGACGGAAATCCGGGCACGACGCCAACCGACGCGACCCTCGAGGGATCAGATCGAAAGAAGCCGGTCGTCGGGACCGTACTCGTCATCTTCAACTAACTTGCCATTGGCAAGATTTACTCTCCGGGGTTCCTTGTCGACGGGTGGCGCGAACCGCGGATGGGCGTATGCCAGGCCATGAGGCTCACCGGACGGCGCGATGGGCGTCGCCGGATCGGGCGGCACCTTGGTGAAGGCGCAGGACCCGGGTCGACGGCGGTCTCTGCCCGCAGGCTCGAAGGCGATGAGGTCCTGATCGCCCGCAAGGCTCTCTTTATCGGCGACAAGAAAAGGAAAAGGTCGCAGCCGCACGATCGGAAGGTGCTCAGCCGGAGGCCGCTGACGGGCCGGCGGGGCCGCGGAGCCTTTTCGTCGTCCGGCCGTCGTCCGCGCCGTCGCACCTGGATGGTCCGGCGACGCGGCACCCCGGGAGCCGTCAGGGCCGCCCCAGCTCCCCGGTCTCTTCGCCGACATCTCTGGGCTACTTCGGGTGAATCAAGGAGAGGCTTGAATGAGCGGCAGAAGCGGAATAGAAGCGCGCTGGATCGACTGGGACGACGGCGGCGATGAGATCGTCGGCATCCGGAGGCGTGTGCTCAGGGACGAACTGGGCTGGACGGAGGACTGGGTACGCCACGACAAGGACCCGGAGGGCATCCACCTTTGCGCTTTCGACAATGGCGAGATCATGGCGGCCATCTCCGCGTACGTCTACGAACCCGGAGCGCCGGAACTGGCCGCCATGGGGCTGGCGGACACGGATGGGCCCACTGTCCAGATCGGCAAGCGAGTGGAGCTCCCGGCATATCGAGGCCGCCTCATAAGCGCGGAGGCCGGGACGTCGATGTTACGGCAGATCTGCGAGTCGCTGGTTCCGTCTCGCTTCTTCCTGGCCGTCCCCGCCTGGGTTCAGCAGCTGATCGATCGTTACGCGAGAAGGAATTTCGTCTACCACGCCGAGGTCGGCGCCGGCGACAAGGCGCTCGCGATCATGAAGGTGGAGGGAAAAGAAGAACTGGAGGAGTTCTACCTCAAGCACCGGGACCTCACCAGGGACTACTCCGCCCGCGGCGACGGCATTCCCGTTCCCTCCCTCGTCCGCTTTCTCGTGGACGGCGGACGCGAGGGTCTCCTGGCCATAGAGCGCCTCGCGGCCGAGATCCGCCGTCCGGAGATGCTGTCCCCTCGGACGGAGATGTCCCGTCTGATCGCCAGGAACGAGGTGGTGCTGACCGAGCAGCGGTCGCGCCTGGCCTCGGCGCCCTTCCCGCCCCCGCCCGCGTCGCTGCTGGACATCGGGACCGGATCCGGGGAGTATCTGGCCGCGGTCGCCGGGACGCGGCCGTTGGCGGGCTACCACATACGGGGTGTCGAACCTGTCGCCCCGCTCCTCTCGAGAGCCCGCTCGAGCCTCCCCGATTGTGATGTCAGGGAGGGCACGGCGTACGCCACGGGTGAACCCGGCGCGTCGCATGACGTGGTCACCGCGAATTTCATGTTCGCCCATCTCCGCAGCCCTGATCTGCTCCTCCTGGAGACACGTCGCGTTCTGCGGCCCGGCGGGCTGCTGTACGTGGTCGACGTCGACGATCGCGGTTTCTCGGGCCCGGAGGCGATCACGCGCTTGATCCATCGGCGCGGCCGCGCCTACACCGGCGACCGGCTGATCATGAACGATCTGCCGAAGCGTGCCGAGGAGTTCGGGTTCCGGCTCGTCCGGCGTTTCTCCACCGCGCTGCGCAGCGCGGCGGGACCGGAGCCCCGCTCCGGTCACGATGAGCTCCTGATCGGAGAGAGGGACGTATGGAACATCTTGTTCTCCGGGTGCTCCCAGGCTGATATGGAGGAGCTTCTCCAGGAAGCGCGGGATGTCTGCTCGAGCAAGCAATATGAGATCAGCATGGTTCTCGAGACACACGTCTACCGGCTCACCCCTTCGCGGCGTTCCGGGTGAGCGCCGAGGACGCGGGGCGGGCGATGTGCCGCACTCGGATCCATGCTCTCGGCCGGGTTCAGCCTGACACGGCGGCAGGGCCTAGAACAGAGGTCATGAAAGATGACCGATTCACCCGCCGTCTCGCCCGTGCCGCCGAGCAGGGCCGGATTCCCGACCTTCATGGCGTCGTCGCCGTCCGCGACGGCCGAGTGATCCTTGAGTACTACGGAGAGGGAGTGGACTTCCGGCTGAACGAGTCGCTCGGCCGGGTTCGTTTCACGCCCGAGACGCCGCATGACGTCCGGTCGGTCACCAAGAGCGTCGTCGGCCTGCTGTACGGCATCGCGCTGGCTGACGGCCGGGTGCCGGAGCCACACGAGCCGTTGCTCCGGCACTTCCCCGAATACCCGGATCTCGCGGGGGATCCCCGGCGGGCCGCGCTGACGGTCGGGCACGCGCTCACCATGACGCTCGGCTTTGAGTGGAATGAGAACGTGCCCTACACGAGCGCCGCCAACAGCGAGATCGCGATGGAGCTCGCCCCGGACCGGTTCCGCTACATCCTGGAGCGACCGATCGTGGCAGAGCCCGGCACGCGCTGGTCCTACTGCGGAGGGGCATCGGCGCTGGTGGCCCGGCTCATCGAGAAGGGCACGGGATCGGCGCTGGCGGACTACGCGCGGGCCCGGCTGTTCGAGCCGCTGGGGATCGGGCGTTTCGAGTGGGCGACCGGTGACGACGGGACCGCGCTGGCGGCCTCCGGGCTCCGGCTGGCACCCCGCGACCTCCTCGCCGTCGCGCGGCTCGTGCTGGACGGCGGCGGCGGCATCGTGCCCGCGTCCTGGCTGGCGGCGGCGCTCCGTCCGCACGTGCCGATCAGCGAGGGCCGGCACTACGGCTACCAGTGGTACATCGGCGACACCTGGGTGGGTGCCTTCGGCAACGGAGGTCAGCGGATCTACGTGGCGCCCGCCCTGAACCTCGCCGTCGCCGTGACCGCCGGGCAGTACGACCTGCCCGACCAGCCGACCGCCACGGTCGTGATCGACGAGGTGATCCTGGCCGGGATCGGCCGCAGACCTTGAAATCGCCTCCCCGGCGCCGCCTCACTGGGAGATCCCGCCGAGCTGCTGCGCCGCCCGGATCGCGAGCCACACCTCGGTGAAGTCGCCGGTCGAGGCCAGATCGAGGCCGGTGAGCGCGCCGAACCTGCGCGGGCGGTACGCCAGGGTGTTCGGGTGGACGTGCAGCGCCCTGGCCGCGTCGTCGATCCTGCGGTCGCGTTCCATCCGGGTGCGGACCGAGGCGACCAGCTGTGAGCCGTGCTCGGCGTCCTGCCGAGAGTGCCCGCGCGCTGCCGGAGCTGCTCGGATATCCCTGGATCCTGCCGCTCGAACAGACCTCCCTGAAGCACGAGCTGGAGCAGGTGTTCCAGCGCCAGGGGCTGCCGATGCCGGAGAACCGGGTCGAATGGATGACGTCGGCGGACGCGTGCCGCCCCGCGTACCCGTCGCGCGTCCGGTGTCAGGCGTCCCCGGTCGACGCGCGTATGCGCAGCTCGGTGGGCAGGATGATCGGCCCGGGTGTGGTGTCGCCGGCCAGGCGTGCGATGAGCAGTTCCACGGCGGCCCTGCCCGAGTCCTCCGGTCCGAGATCGAGGGCCGTGATTCCCGGTACGGCGAGGCGGGTCTGCTGCGCGTCCGAGCCGGCCGCGATGAGCAGATCTCGAGGGACGGACACGCCCAGCCGACGAGCCTCGGCGAGGACCCCCGCCGCGTGCCGGCCCGTCTGGCAGTAGATCGCATCGGGCCGCGGCTGCTTTCCTCTCAGGAGTCGCCGGGCGGCGTCGCGGCCGCCGTCCTCGCCCGCGGCCTCGGGGATGTGCAGTACCCGCGTCGGCATGCCGCCGCGTCGCGCCCACGACCGGTAGGCCTTTTCTGAGTCGACGTTCCACGCGTTGTCGTCGGTGCCGGCCAGGAGGGCGATGTTTTCGGCGCCGCGCGACCGCAGCAGTTCGAGGACGCGTTCGGTCTCGTACGCGTCGTCGGGCCCGACCCAGTCGGTGAACTTCGGCCGCCCGGGGTCGCGGCCCACGGTGACGACCGGAATGGCGGCGTCGAGCAGCCGGGTGAGGACGGGATCGTTGCGCACCGGGTCGCCGACGACGTAGCCGTCCACGCCATGGGCGTACTGGGGGATGTCCGAGCGCGTCAGGTCCGGCACGAGCATGAGCCCGAGGCCGTGGTCGAGCGCGGTCACCGCGGCCGCGCCGGCAAACCGCATGAAGTAATCCACACCCTCGGGCAGGTAGGACCCGATCGCGTCGAGCGGGCGCATGTCGAGCCCGAGGACACCGGTGCGCCCCTGGCGGAGCCCGCGCGCCATGGGGTGGGCGCGGTAGGCCAGGCGGTCGGCGACGGCGAGGACCCGCTGCCGCGTGGCCTCCGAGGCGGTTCCTTTGCCGTTCAGCGCGTGGGACACCGTCGTGACGGAGACGCCCGCCTCACGCGCGACATCACGGATCGTCGGGCGTGCGGGTGGTGATCCCTGCTCGGACATACCGAACATAGTAGGCCACAAAACCTTTTACTAAAACGTTTTGTGTTGTATGGTCGCTGCCTGTTACGCCCAGGGCCTGCACAAATGGCCTCAAAGGGTCCACTCCCCGGCAGTTCGGAGAACGAGATGCGCATATACGCGAAGGCGATCTTCGCCGCCTCGCTGAGCCTGGGGCTCGCCGCGTGTGGCGGCGGCGCCGACCCGGCCGGCCCGAAGACGGCCGGTCAGAAGCTCGACGACCTCCTGGTGATCACCCCGGCCGCACAGCGGGATCTCGACAAGGCGACCTGGAACCTGCCCTTCGGCGAGCCCGCGTCACTTGATCCGATCAAGGCGTTCAACTACCCGGAGAACACGGTCGTCGCGAACCTCTGCGAGGGGTTGATGCGGCTGGACCCCGACTACTCCATGAAGCCCAACCTGGCGGAGAAGGTCGAGACCTCCGACCAGAAGACCTGGGTTTACACCCTGCGGGACGGTGTGCGGTTCTGGGACGGTGAGCCGATGACCGCCGACGACGTGGTGTTCAGCCTCCGCCGTCACCTCGACCCGAAGGAGGGCAGCTACTGGGCCTCCGACCAGATCACCGGCAACATCGCGAGCATCGAGAAGACCGGCGACAGGCAGGTCACGATCACGCTGAAGAAGCCGGACGCCACGCTCAACTCGTACATGGCCACCCCGATCGGCGTGGTCGTCGAGCGCAGGCAGCGTGCCGAGGCGGGCGCGAAGTACGGCACGCCCGAAGGGTCGGTCATGTGCACCGGGCCCTTCACACTCTCGTCCTGGGAGAAGGGCTCCAAGATCACGATGCTGCGCAACGACGCCTACTGGGACGCGTCGCGGCGGGCCAAGACCAAGCAGATCGACCTGCAGTTCATCGTCGACCCGGGCGCGATCGCGAGCGCCCTGCAGACGAACGCCATCGACGGCTCGTACGACGTCCCCCTCGGCGCGGTCGACCAGCTCTCCAACGCCGGCGACGGCACGCTGTACTTCGGCAAGTCGCTCCAGCTGGTCGGCGTCATCAGCACCGGTGACGGGGCCCTCGGCAACCCGGCCGTGCGGCGGGCGCTGGCCCTCGCCACCGACCGTGAGGCCATCGCGCAGACCGTGTTCGCCGGAACCGCCCAGGTGCCGCGCTCGCTGGTGCCGCGAGGCGGCTGGACGTACGGCGACGAGGTGTTCGGAAAGGCGTACGACGCCCTGCCGGACACGAAGAAGAGCCTCGACGAGGCGAAGAAGCTCCTCTCGGGGGTCGACGTCGGCAGCGCGCCGATCACCATCGCCTACCCCAGCGAGCGCCAGTTCTACGCCGACATCCTGTCGGAGATGTCCAACGCCGCCCGCGAGCTGGGCCTCACCATCCAGCCCAAGGGAGTCCCGAGCGCGCAGTACGGAGCCTTCTTCTCCGACCCCAAGGCCCGCGCCGGTTACGACGGGTTCATGACGACGAACTACATGGACATCCCCGACCCGCTCGCCTTCCTGCGCACGATCGCCGCCAAGGGCGGATCGCAGAACTTCAACGGCTACGACGACCCGCAGGCCCAGAGCCTCATCGCGGAGGCGGCCGGAACGCTGGACGAGGCGAAGCGGGCGACGCTCGTCACCGAGCTCCAGGCGAAGGTCATGGAGCAGATGCCGTGGATCCCGATCGCCGCGCCGTCGGTCCGGCTGTTCCTCAACAAGCGGGTGACCGGTGTGCCGGCCTCGTTCGTCTACCTCTACTACCCCTGGGCCGCCGACCTCGGCGCGGCGTGACCATGACGGACCCGGGGCGCGGTGACGCGCCCCTCACCTCCTGATCGGAGGCAATGTGCTGCGCTTCGTTATCCGGCGGCTCGGTGCGCTGGCCGCCACCCTCCTCATCTCAAGTTTCCTCATCTTCGCGGCGATGTACGCCGCCCCGGGCACGCCCGAGAGCTTCCTCGTCCAGGGCCGGACCGTCAGCCCCGAGGTCCTCGCGTCGATCCGGGCGCAGTACGGCCTGGACGATCCCTTCCTGCTCCGTTACTGGAACTGGCTGAGCGGCGTGCTCACTGGGGATCTCGGCGAGTCCCTCACGACCCGCCAGGACGTCGCGTCGCTGCTGCTGTCCCGGATCCCGACGACCCTGTGGCTGACGCTGTACGCCGCCGTCATCATCGTGGTGTTCGGCGTCCTCGCGGGGGCGATCGCCGGTCTGAGGGGCGGCGCCTTCGACACCGCCGTCCTGCTCGGATCGAGCGTCGGATTCGCGATCCCCACGTTCTTCGCGGCCGTCCTGCTCATGAGCATGTTCTCCGTGACGCTGGGCTGGTTCCCTGTCTTCGGAGCCGGCGCCGGGTTCGCCGACCGCATGGCGCATCTGACGCTACCCGCCGTGGCGCTCGCGCTCCCGGCGGCCGCCGTGGTCGCCCGGATCACGCGCACCGCCGTCGTGGAGGAACGCGGAGCGGAGCACGTCTCCGTCGCCCTGGCGCGCGGCGTGCCCTGGCGCGTCGTGGCGCGCCGGCACATCGTCCGCAACGCGATGCTGCCCGTGACGACGATCGTCGGGGTGAACATCGCCGCACTCGTCGCCGGCGCGGCGGTCGTCGAGCACGCCTTCACCCTCGACGGCATCGGCGCCATGCTCATCAATTCCGTGCAGCAGAAGGACTTCGCCGTGGTGCAGGCCATCGCGCTCGTCCTGGTCGCGGTGTTCGGAGTGGTCAACCTGGTGATCGACGTCCTCTACGCGGTGATCGACCCGCGTGTCCAGTTCGGAGGTGAGAGCGCGTGAGCGCGGAGACCCTCGCCCGTCCGGCGGCCCGCCGGCGCGGCGGCGACCTGGCCGAACGGCTCGGCCCGCTCGGCATCGCCGCCGCCGTGGTCATCGCCCTGATCACGCTGGCCGCGCTGTGCGCACCTCTGATCACGTCCCACGATCCGGCCGTGGGCAGCGTCATCGAGCGCTATCAGAGTCCCGGCGCCGAACACCTGCTCGGCACCGACCAGTCGGGCCGGGACCTACTCGCCCGGCTCCTGTACGGCGCGCGGACCAGCCTGCTCGGCGCCGCCGTCGTGGTCCTGCTCGCCGGCGGGGGCGCCACCCTGCTGGCGCTCGTCGCCGCCTGGTTCGGCCGGCACGTCGACGCGTTCCTCGGTCGCGTCCTCGACCTGCTCTTCGCCTTCCCGAACCTGCTGCTGGCGATCCTCGCCGTCGCGGTGTTCAGGACCGGGCTCGCGCAGGTCACGATCGCGCTCGCGATCGCGTACGTGCCCTACAGCGCCCGCGTGCTGCGCAGCGTCGCGCTGCGTGAGAGGCGGCTCGCCTACGTCCAGGCGGCCGAGCTCCAGGGGTTGTCGGGGGCGGTCGTCAGCCTGCGGCACATCCTGCCCAACATCGCGCCGCAGATCCTCACCGGGGCCGCCATCAACTTCGGGTACGCGATGATCGACCTCGCCGCGCTGTCGTTCCTGGGCCTCGGCGTCCAGCCGCCGACCGCCGACTGGGGACTGATGGTGTCTCAGGGGAAGGACTCCCTGCTCCAGGGCCACCCCCAGCAGAGCATGTACGCCGGCGTGTGCATCGTCGTCGCGGTCGCCGCGTTCAGCGTCATCGGCGAACGGCTCGGCGGCCGGAAGGCGGGTGGCCGCGCGTGAACGTCCTCGAACTCGACGATGTCCGCCTCGACCTGCCGTCGAAGCGCGGGGACCGGGCGCTCCTGCGGGGCGTCTCCCTGTCCCTCGCGCCCGGCGAGGCCCTCGGTCTCGTCGGTGAATCCGGGTCGGGCAAGTCCATGACGCTGCGCACCGTCCTGCGCACCGAGCCTCCGGGAGCTCGCGTGACGGGCCGGGTGCTGCTCGACGGTGCGGATGTGCGGGGGCTCGATGCCGCCGCCCTACGCCGGGTACGCGCCAACGACGTGACCATGATCAGCCAGAACCCCAGGGCCGCGTTGAACCCGGTGCTCCGCGTCTCGCAGTTCCTCGTCGAAGGGCTCTGCGACGCGCGCGGGGAGAGCCGGGACGCGGCCACCCGCCGGGCGCGTGACCTGCTCGCGCGGGTCGGGATCGCCGACGTGGACCGCTGCATGGGGTCCTACCCGCACCAGCTGTCCGGCGGGATGCTGCAGCGGGTCGTCATCGCCGCCGCGGTGGCGAGCTCCCCGCGGCTGCTGCTGGCGGACGAGCCCACCACGGCACTCGACGTGACCACGCAGTCGGAGGTCATGGCCATCCTCGACGGGCAACGCCGAGAGCACGGGATGGCGATGCTCTTCGTCACCCACGACCTCGAACTGGCCTCGGCCGTGTGCGACCGGATCGCGGTGCTGTACGCCGGGGAGATCGTCGAGATCGCGACGCCCGCGCAGCTCCACGCGGCGCCGAGACATCCGTACACGCGCCTGCTGCTCGACTCCCGGCCCAGCATCACCGCGAGGGCCTCGGAGCTTCCCGTCATCCCTGGCCGGCCCATCGCCGCGTACGAGGTCGAGGGAGGCTGCGCCTTCGCGGCCCGCTGCCCGTGGGCGGCGCCTCGCTGCGAGCGGGATGAGCCCGCGCTGGTCCACCACGCCGGCCGTGCCACCCGCTGCCTGCGCAGTGACGAGCTGGCCGACGAGCTGGCCGGTGAGACGCCCGGTGAGACGTCCGGTGAGACGTCCGGTGAGACGACCGGCGAACCGGTCCGGGACAGGGAAACGGAGGCGACGACGTGAGCACGACCGGCGGGAACGTCATCGAGATCAGCGGGCTGCGCAAGGAGTTCGCCGTCGGCCGGGGCCGTCGGCGCCGCACGGTACGCGCGCTCGACGACGTCAGCCTGAGCGTCGCCGACGGAAGCTGCCTCGCGGTGGTGGGGGAGTCGGGATCGGGCAAGACGACCCTCGCGCGGGTCCTGGTCGGTCTCGAACGAGCGGACGCCGGAGACGTCGTCCTCGCCGGGCGCCCGGTGGCGCAGCGGCCGCGCCGGGCGGAGCGGCGATCCCGCGCCCGGGACATCCAGATGGTCTTCCAGGATCCGAACGGGTCGCTGAACCGCCGCCGCACGGTCGAGGCGGCGATCAGAGAGGTGCTGGCGGCCCATCACCGGGTCACCGGCGCGGACGCGCGCCGCCGGGTCGACGAACTGCTCGACCAGGTCGGGCTGCGACCCGCGCACGCCCGGGCGCTGCCCGGCGAGCTCAGCGGCGGGCAGCAGCAACGGGTCGCGATCGCGCGGGCGCTCGCCGCCGAACCACGCGTCCTCGTGCTGGACGAGGCCGTCGCCGCGCTGGACGTCTCGGTGCAGGCGCAGGTCCTGAACCTGCTGGCCGAGATCCGGCGGGCCCGGCGGCTCACGTACCTGTTCATCACCCATGACCTGTCCGTCGTCCGGCAGGTGAGCGAGGAGGTCGTCGTCATGCGACAGGGCCGGATCGTCGAGCGTGGAAGCACATCCGAGGTGCTCGACCATCCACGGCACCCGTACACCGTGCTGCTTCGCGACAGCGCGCCGCGACCGGGATGGCGGCCGCGGCTTTCCAACGGCAGCGACCTCGCGGAGGTGGAGACGTGAGTCTCCCAGCCGCACACACGATGACCACAGACAGGATGACCACAGACAGGATGACCACAGACAGGATGGTGCAGCAGTGAGCCCCCGTACGCATCTGCGGGTGGAGGGAACCGATCCGAGGCGGCGCGGCCACGACCGCGGCCGCCGGACCGGTGCCGAGATCGCGCGGACGTGGCGCACGTACTCCGAGCTCTTCGAGGTCGCCGCGGCGGCCCGGGGCGTGACGCTCGACGTCCCCGCGCTCGCCCTGCGATGCCTCGCCGCGACGAGCGCCTGGTCGCCCGAGCTGGCCGAGGAGATCGAGGGAGTCGCCGAAGGGGCGGGCGTGCCGCTGTGGGTGGTCGCCGCGCTCAACGCGCGTACGGAGATCCTCGCCGTGGCGGGCACGCCCCGCGGGGGCGAGTGCTCCACCGTGGTCCGCACCGGCCCACGCGCCCTGGGCGGTCAGACGTGGGACTGGCACGAGGAACTGGCCGACGGATGGCACGTCCAGTCGGTGCGCGGCGACACGGTGAGCTTCACCGGCATCACCGAGCACGGCATACTCGCGAAGATCGGCGTGAACGAGGCCGGGGTCGGAGTGCTGTTCAACATTCTCGGCCACATGGACGACGGTGCGGACGGCGTGCCGGTCCACCTCGTCGCGCGCAGGGTGCTGGGCGGCGCGGAGTCGTTCGCCGACGCGATCGACATCCTGAGCGGGGCCCCGGTGTCCGCCTCCACCGTCGTGACCGTCGTGACCGCGGACCGGGCGGCGTGCGTCGAACTCAGCCCCGCCGGCGTGGCGGTGATCCCGCCGGACGAGACCGGCCGGCTCGTGCACACCAACCACTTCATCGACCCGGCACTCGCCGCGGGCGAGTTCCGCGGACGGGCCGAACCCGAGACGTATGACCGGGCGCGCCTGCTGAACGAAAGGCTGCGGGACGGCCACCGCCTCGACGACGCCGACGACATCGCCGCGCTGCTCACCGCCCATCACGGCGACGGCGCCGAGGTCTGCTGCCATCCGCCGGTCGACGCGAAGCTCGGCGCGCGGTGGGCGACACTGGCCACGATCGCGGTCGATCCCGAGGCCGGCCGGCTCATGCTGCACGACGGAGGCCCGTGCACGGCCCGGCCGTCGACCTGGACGACGATCAGCGCACGCTGATCCTCGGACCGCGGGAGCGCGGCACGACCAGCCCCGTCCCGTACGCGGTGGCGACGGCCTGTGTCGTGTCGCGCGGGCCGAGCGCGCAGCCGCGGCGGCCGAGCAGATAACCGTCGATCAGGCGGCGCGGGTATCGCACCCGGGCGGCGATACCCGCTTCCGTATCGATCGATTCCTCGTATCGATATTGGACACGCGTGGTCGATCTCTGCTCTGCTTCCCCGGATGAGATTTCAATTCCGACGGGATATCCCGCTGCGGTCCTTGCTGGTTGTCGCGGTGATGACGATGTCCTGTCTGCTCGCGTCCGCCTGCGGAACGAGCGCGACCGTCACCCCGACGGGTGCCGCGCCCCCCGCTGCCCGGACCAGCGGCGCGGTTCCCGCCCAGACCAAGCCGACCCCCGTTGCCCAGGACGGCAGTGCGGTTCCCATCCGGATCACCCCGGACGCCGATCTCCGGCGCAAGCTTCGAGCACTCGAAGCGTCGTACAAGGGACGCGTCGGAGCGGTGGCGATCGACCTGGGCACGGGCAAGGCCGTCGGCTACCGGGCGAACGAGCGCTTCCCCTTCAACTCCATGTTCAAGGCGTACGCGTGCGCCGCGGTCCTCCGCAAGGCGCGCGACACCGACCCCGGCCTCCTCGGCCGGTTACAGCGCTGGAAGCCCAGCGAGGTGCTGCCGAACTCGGCGGAGACCAGGGAGCACACCGGCACCGGCATGACCCTCGCGCAGCTCTGCCGCGCGGCGGTCACCAAGAGCGACGGCCTCGCCGGCAACCTGCTGCTGAAGCAGATCGGCGGTCCCGCGGGGCTGACCGAGTACTTCCGCTCCCTGGGGGACCCGGAGAGCCGGCTCGATCGCTACGAGCCCCACCTCACCAGGTGGAAGCCCGGCGAGAAGCGCGACACCTCCACCCCCGCGGCCGCCGCGGGCAGCCTGTCCCGACTCACCGTGGGCGACGCGCTCGACGCCAGGGACAGGAAGCGGCTGATCGGCTGGCTCCGCGGCGCCGTCACCGGTTATGAGCGGATCCGGGCCGGCCTCCCCAAGGACTGGACGATCGGCGACAAGACCGGCACCGGCGGCTCGGGGAACTACGGGACCGCGAACGACATCGCCATCGCCTGGCCACCCCGATCCTCCGCGCCGATCATCATCTCGATCTTCACCAACCGGAGCGCCAACGGCGTCGCCGCCGACGAGAAGGTGATCGCGTCCACCGCCACCGCACTGGCCCGGGCCCTCGGCCGGCTCTGACCCCCGCCGAGGGCGTGGGCGCGCCGCTCCGCGTGGCCGCCTCCATGTGGACGGTAGAGATACGGACCTTGGGTGAGGTGACACTCGGCCCCACCCGTGACGACGAAGGAGCCCGGCATCCAGCCGGGCTCCTTTTCGCACTGCCGTGCCGTTCACCGCTTCCGGGGGCGCCTTCCCGGCCGGGAGCACGCCGTCATCGGGGCTTTCGCCGAGGTCGCAGCAGGCGGACGAGGAGGCCGGAGCCATTGCCCCGGTTCGTGGAAGACCACGACGAGGTCGCCCGGCGTCACCTTGGGATCGCGGTACCACAGATCCTGCAGAAGGACGCGGTGACCAGGCTCGTGTCGAGCACCCTGACCCCGGCGCCCGCTGTACCTGCTGAAGCCGGACATGCTCGTGTCAGGGGACAAGGGCTTCGACATTGGCGGCATGGGCGGCCGGCAAAGGTGGCGGTCATGGTGATGCCGTCGGTGTCAGCCTTTCTTCGGGGGTTCGTGGCCGCTGTCCTGTCCGGCGACTCCGGGCCGGGTGAGCCGTTCGGCTATGACGATCTGGTCGTACAGGTGTTCGCTGACCCCCGACCTGAGGGCGGCGTCCCTGAGCGTGAGGTCCTCATCCAGCGCGCGATGGGCGATCCGTGCGGCCTTGTCGTAGCCGACGACCGGACTGAGCGCGGTCACCATCATGATGGACCTGTCGATGTTGTCCTTGAGCTTCGCGGTGTCGAGCCGGACGCCTTCGACGAGGTAGGTGCGGAAGTGGTCGATCATGTCCGACAGGATCCGCACCGAATGCAGGACATTGTCGATGATGATCGGGCGGAAGGCGTTGAGCTCGAAGTTGCCCTCGGCTCCGGCCAACGAGACCGCGGTGTCGTTTCCCATGACCTGAACGGCGACCATCAGCATCGCTTCGGCCTGGGTGGGGTTGACCTTGCCCGGCATGATCGACGATCCCGGCTCGTTGGCGGGCAGGATCAGCTCGTGCAGGCCGGTGCGCGGCCCCGACCCCAGCCAGCGCATGTCGTTGGCGAACTTGAACAGCGGCACCGCCAGCGCGCGTACGGCCGCCGACGCGCGAACCAGAGCGTCGCAGGAGGCCTGGGCGGCGAACTTGTTGGCCGCGCTGACAAACGGGCGCCCGGTGAGGTCGGCTATCCGCGCGGCGACCTCATCCCCGGAGCCGGGAGGCGCGTTCAGGCCGGTACCCACCGCCGTTCCGCCGATCGCCAACCGGTACAGTCCGGGCAGCGTACCGCTGAGATGATCGATCGCGTCGGCGAGCCGGGCGGCATATCCCGACCATTCCTGACCGACGGTGAGCGGGGTGGCGTCTTCGAGATGGGTACGGCCGATCTTGACCACATTCTCCCACTCACGGCTCTTGGTCTCGGCGGCATCGCGTAACCGGCCCGACGCCGCCAGCAGCCGCGTCTCGATCATCTGGACGGCGGCGATGTGCATGGCTGTGACGAAGGTGTCGTTGGACGACTGCCCCATGTTGACGTGGTCGTTAGGGTGCACCGGGTGCTTGCTGCCGAGCTCGCCTCCGACAAGCTGGATCGCGCGGTTGGAGATCACCTCGTTGACGTTCATGTTCGACTGCGTCCCCGAGCCGGTCTGCCAGACGTACAGGGGGAACTCCGCGTCGAGGTCGCCGCGGATCACCTCGTCGGCGACGCGCGCGATGAGGTCGGCCTTCCACCGGGGCAGCCGACCGGCCGCGCCATTGACGATCGCCGCGGCCTTCTTGATGTAGCCGTACGCGTGGTAGACCTCCTTCGGCATGCGGTCATCCCCGATGTCGAAGTGGATCAGCGAGCGCTGGGTCTGCGCGCCCCAGTAGTGGTCGGCCGGCACCTCGATCTCGCCGATGGAGTCGGTCTCGGTGCGGGTGCCGGAGCCCGTGAGCCCGATGGGCACGTCCCGGACGGGCGGCCCTGCGCCGGCGCGTCGATCGTCCGCGGTCACGGCTACCGCCCCCTGACCCGCCTGTACACCGGCTGCCACATCGCGTCCTGAACCTGCTGGACCGGGTCCTTGAGATCGGCGCGGGCCAGGTTCTCCCTCGCGGCCTGCTCGGCGACCGCGACCGCGACGGTCGCCGACACCTCCCGCAGGTTCTCCACCTGAGGCAGCAGCGACGCGCCCGGAGCCGCCACATCCACCATGCCGCCCACGGCCTCGGCCGCCGCCTGGAGCATGCCGTCGCTGACCCGCCGCGCGCGGGACACGATCGTTCCCAGCCCCAATCCCGGGTACAGCAGCGCGTTGTTGGCCTGCGCGATCGCGTAGGTCATCCGGCCATAGGTGATCGGGTTGACCGGGATGCCGGTGGCGATCAGGGCACGGCCGTCGGTCCAGCGCAACAGGTCGGCGGGCATCGCCTCGATCCGCTCCGTGGGATTGGAGATCGGGAAGATGACGGGCCGGTCGACGCCCGCCGCCATCGCGCGCACGATCTGCTCGGTGAAGGCGCCGTGCGCGGTCGAGGTGCCGAGCAGCATCGTCGGTCTGACCCGCTCGACCACCTCCGGCAGGCCGATGCCACCGTCCCGCTTCCAGCCGCGCACCTCCTCGGCGGGCCTGGCGTACGGCGCCTGGAAGTCCCGCAGGCCGGTCATGTCGTCGAGGAGCAGGCCCTGTTTGTCGACGGGCCAGATGCGCCGGGTCGCGGCGTCCGGATCCAGGCCATCCCGCACCATCGCCGACCGCAGTTGGTCGGCGATCCCGATGCCCGCGGTGCCTGCGCCGAAGACGATGATCCGCTGCTCGCGCATCGGCGTCCCGGACACCTGGACGGCGCCCAGCATGGCGGCCAGCACGATCGCGCCGGTCCCCTGCATGTCGTCGTTGAAGGTGGGGATGCGGCCGGTGTACTTCTCCAGGATCCGCCGGCCGTTGGACGGGCCGAAGTCCTCCCAGTGCAGCAGGGCGCCGGGGAACATCCGGGTGACGGTGGTGACGTACGCGTCGATGAAGTCGTCGTAGCGTTGCCCGCGTACCCGCGCGTGCCGGTTGCCGACATAGCCGGGATCGTTCAGCAGGCCCTCGTTGTCCGTGCCGACGTCGAGCGCCACCGGGACGGCGCGTGCCGGGTCGATCCCGGCCGCGGCGGTGTAGACGGCGAGCTTGCCGGCCGTGATCCCGGCGCCACCGCCGACTCCCCAGTCTCCGATGCCCAGGATCTCCTCGGCGTCGGAGGCCACCACCAGATCCACGTCGTCCGGGCCCAGCCCGAGGTCGG
Organism: Microtetraspora glauca; assembly: GCA_001570385.1. Classification (GTDB taxonomy): domain Bacteria; phylum Actinomycetota; class Actinomycetes; order Streptosporangiales; family Streptosporangiaceae; genus Microtetraspora; species Microtetraspora glauca. Next base: position 251,647 of record BBYL01000006.1, read on the forward strand.
TGAAGGCGCGCTCGACGCCGTCCACGTCGTCGACGGACAGGTAGACGCCCCGGGGTCGCCGGTATTCGTGGTTGTAGTTCTTGATGGCCTGCGCGACCGTGGGGTCGTAGACGATCGGCAGCATGTCCCGCAGGTGATCGGAAAGCACCCGGTAGTACAACACCTCGTTGCGGTCGCGCAGGGCCTCCAGGTAGATGTTCTTCAGCAGGTCGCTCGCCTGTGCCCGGTATTGGGCGTACACCCGGCGCGCCTGCTGGTCGATCGTCTCCACGGCCGACGGCAGCAGACCGTGCAGCTCGAGTTCGTCGCGTTCCTCGACGGTGAACGCGGTCCCCTTGTTCAGCAGGGGCTCTCGCAGCACCTCGAGGCCACGTGCGGAGGTGAGGTACCCCTCGTCCGTCTCTTCGAAGATCCGGTCGGCACCGGTCGGCCGCTGGTTCTTATCGGTTTGCATTCCGCCTCCGGCGTTTCACATCCACCCGCCGCTCGCAAGGGGCGTGTCGCTCGCCTGTCCATCTGCCCCTGCCCGCAGGAAACGCCAGCCGCGCCAAGCCCGCCCTAAGCCTGCCTAAGGCTTGATTTGTCACCCCTGGAGAGGCGTGACGACACCCGCGGGCGCGCTCCAGCGGTGAGTGGCAGGCGGCGCGGTCGCTCCTTCACTTCGCCCTGTGGACCCCGAAGCCGCCGCCGACGGATCCCATGATGTGATCTACATCGTAAAGGCGTCGGCCTGAGCCGATCGTCGAATGCCGTTCCTCCGGGCGGCCTCACGGGCCTGGGAGGCCGGCGGCCCTGGTGGAGAGGGCCGCGTTACCGCCAAGAGAAAGTACGTTGCCTGCTTTCGGGGCCGTCACCTGGGGGCGACGCGAACGGGCAGCGCGCGCGGCCCGCGGACCTGGCCGGTGGACCACGCCACGGCCGCCGGATCGGCGAGGCTGAACTCCGGAATCCGCTCCAGCCACACCTCCAGGGCGACCCGCAACTCCATGCGCGCGAGGTGCGAGCCCACGCAGCGGTGGATGCCCAGACCGAACGCGGCGTGCCGGTTGACCTCGCGATCGATGACGACCTCGTCCGCTCGCTCGAACTGCGCCGGGTCTCTGTTGGCGGCCGGGAACGACAGCAGGACCCAGTCGTCGGCTTTCATGCCGACGCCGTGCCAGTGCATGTCGTCCTTCACCAGCCGCGCCATCGTGACCGGCGCGTAGGCGCGGAGGAACTCCTCCATCGCGGTCGGCAGCAGCGCCGGGTCGGCGATCAGGCGCCCGCGGTCGGCCGGAGTCTTCGCGAGGTGCCACAACGACGCGCCGATCGCGCTCCATGTCGTGTCGATGCCGGCGATGAGCAGCAGGGCCATCGTCCCCGCCACATGGGAGGGGGCGAGCTTCTGCCCGTACAGCTCGGCGTTGACGAGGTAGGTCGTCAGGTCCTCGCGCGGGTGGTCGACGTGGTCGCGGATCTGTTCCTGGAGATACTCGAACAGCTGCTCCATCCGGGCCAGTCGCTGCTCCGGCGGCAGGTTGACGCCCTCGAGCGCGTTCTCGATGAACTCGCGGAAGCGCGGCCCGTCATCGGGCGGGAAGCCGAGCATGTCGGCGATGACCCGCACCGGGATGTGCTGAGCGTAGTCGCGGGCGGCGTCGACGACGTCCTGCCCCTCGAAGGTGTCGATGAGTGAGTGGCAGAACGCTCTGGTCGCCTGCTCCCGTCCGGCGACCGCGCTCTTGGTGAACGCGGGCAGCAGCAGCCTGCGCGCGTCACGGTGGAACGGCGGGTCGGAGGAGATCGGCGGCGTGCCGCCCACCGGCGCCAGCTCCCGAGGCGGCCGGAAGTTGCTCATGATGATCGACCGCGAGGAGAAACGTTCGGTGTCGTAGGCGATCTCGGCGACATCCTCATAGCGGGTGGGCAACCAGCCTCCGCCGAACCGGCCGGTGCGCGCGATCGGGCAGCGCTGCCGCAGCTCGTCCTGGATGCGGTACGGATCGGCAGCCCACTCGGCCTCCAGGTGGGAGAAGTCGGTCGCCCAGTCCGAGACGGGCCCCGTGATGATCTCGTTGCGCGTGCCGAGAGGCAGGTCTGCCCGCGCCTGCCTGAAGTCCTCTGCGAAGCGGTCGTCGGCGGTCACGTCAGGCCTCCTGGAGAAGGGCTATCGCTCGTTCGGGGCAGTTGGACACGGCTCGCCGGGCGTCGTGCCCCTGGTCCGGCGGCACGACGCCGTCCACGAGCACCTGCCCATAGCCCTCCTCGTCCTCGGCGAACAGTTCCGGGGCGAGGTCGTAGCAGCGGCCGTGCCCCTGGCAGCGTTCAGGGTCGATCTGGACTCTCACTGGGGTGCTCCGTTCTGGGAGGGGGTGCGAGTGCGGTCACGAGGCGGCCCAGCAGCGCGGTCCACTCCTGGTCGCCGACCGCGTGCAGGTCAGGTGTGACGAGCGCGCTGCCGATCGCGAGCAGCAGGCAGAAGTGGGCCAGCGCGTCGGGCGACAGCGCGGGGTCCAGCTCGCCGCCCGCCTGGGCGACCGCGACCAGCGCCTCGACGATGAGGTGGCCGCGGGGGTCGCTGCGGCGGTGACGCCCGCGATACGCCCCATGCGCGAATTAAAAGATCATTCATTTGATTCGTCAAGAGCGTGATTGTGGCGGGGAACGTTGTCCGGCGTCCTTCCACCTGGTGGCCGGGCGCCACAAGTGCCACCGGATGTGTCAGCCGTAGCCTCGATACCCGCCAGACTTTCGGCCTCGGCACCGGTCTGTCGGGGGGCTTCGTGGATCGCTCGGCGGATGGCGGCGGCGGTGAGTCCCGCCTGCCGGGCTGTCGCGCCCGTGCCCTCCCGCAGCACGTCCAACACGGTGAGCGCGGACTCGGCAGCCGCGCCCATCCAGCTCAGGTAGTTGAGTTCGTGCTCTGGCCGGTCCACGACATCGATCTGTTCCAGCAACACCTGAACGGCGGTCTGGGCATCATGGGTGACCTCCCACAGGGTCCACGCCACCTTTGAACGGATTCCCGCCGTCTCACCGCCTTCGTCCAGCAGTGCACGTAGCGCCGGCTCGGCCCGCCCGGCGCGGGGGCCCAGACGGCAGAGGTCGTCACAGGCCATGGCATCAGTGAAGGTGCTCACCCGTACCCCGGGCTCGGGTGACCGGGCCGGGTTGTCGGCGATCACGCCGAGCAGCAACGTCACGATGTGGTCGGTGGGGTGACCGATGGCCTTCAGGGCGCTGATGGCCCACAGCCGCTGGTGCAGCGAGGGGCCGGTCGCCACGGAACGCAGGGCCTCGACCGTCGCAGGCTCGGCCGCCGGCGCACCGAGCCTGCCGATGGCCATGCACAGACGCATGACGTTCTGATCCCACGACTCGTGGCTGTGCGTCGTCGTGATCATCGCGGTCAGCTCCGGCAGGGCGGCCCGCACCGGCTCGCCCCACGTGGTGATCGCATTGAGCAGGCGGCGCAGCTCGAACTGGTCGATCCCCTTCACCAGCCGTGCCCGTACGGCGGGCATCAACGCGTCAGCGAACGGAGCGGCGCCGGACAGCAGCTTCTCCGCCGCCTCGTCGATGGGCAGGGCGAGCATCCGCCGCAAGCCAGGCACGCATCGCTCGTCGCCGCACTCCACGAGTACGTCGAGCGCGACGGCGGACAGGTCCGGATCGGACAGCGCCGCGGCCACCCGGTCGACGTAACCGGCGGCGGCCGGGCCGTCCGAATCGCGGATCCAGGCCCCGATGTTTCCGAGCGCCGCCTTCCGCAGCGTGGGGTCGGGGTGCGTGAGCAGGTCTGCGACCTGTCGTCCGAGCGGTCCGGCCAGCGGGTGCTGAGGGTGCACACCCTTGATCGCCTTCCAGCAGCAGCTGCCGGCCCACTCGTTCGAGCATTCACCGCTTCGCAGCAGGTCGAGCATTCGGGCCGCCCAGCGGGTCTCCGCGTCCGGGATCCATCGGAGCAGGTCGCTCACGGCGTGAAAGGTGGAGTTCCACTCCGGCTCCGCCCAGGCGAGCTCGCACAGGGGTTCTTCGACCTCGTCCCTGACGAAGAGGGTCAGCGCATCGATGGTCTGATCATCGAGGTCGCCGCCGGAGGTGACGTCCTTGTCGTTTCCGAACCACTCCTTGCGCTGCAGCACCAGCCCGAACGCGGCGCCGAAACGTGTCACGGCCGGATGCGCGGCGGCGGTCAGCGCCCGCAGGAACGCGTGCTCGCCCGGGTGGCGGGCCAGCGCGACCAGGAGGCCGACCTTCGCGGCCGGGTCGGACTCGGTGTCGAGCCGCGCCCGCAGCGCCGCGGCCAGCTCCTCGTCCCCGTCCATATACGCCAGGACGAAGGTCACGATGCGCCGCATCTCGGGATCGGGGTGGTCGAGGCGGGCCAGCAGCGCGGGAACTCCGGCGTCCGCCGCGGCCTGCACCCGTTCGGCCCAGTCCTCCCTGATGGTGTCCGGAAGGTCGCTCGGCACGTACGCCATGCCGAGGTCGTCGGTGAGCGCGTCGATCGCCTCCGCTGTCCTCGAACCCGCTTCGTACGTCATCGAGCCGAAGTGCTTGACGATGTCCTGCCAGTCGAAGTAGCTCATCGAATCGCTTCACTCATCTTGATCTCTCCCACGCGTCCCGGCCCCGCTCACGATGTGATCGGTGGTGGATCATGAATAGGGGAGATCACTTACGGCACGCTTGCAACCACCCGCCAAGGTGCTTTTTCCGCCCGGCCTGTTCTTCGACGGCGAGGGTCACGTCGTGTCGCGGACCACCAGGCGAGTGGGAACGACGACGAGGGGGGTGTGGCGGCCGTCGAGGCGGGACAGGAGCAGGCGGGCCAGCGCCAGGGCCTGGTCCGCGGTGGGCACCCGTACGGTGGTGAGCGGCGGGGTCGTGCAGGAGGCGGCGTGGATGTCGTCGAAGCCCACGATCGCCAGATCCTGGGGCACCCGCAGCCCCGCCTCACGTGCCGCCTCCAGCGCGCCGATCGCCAGCTCGTCGGAGGTGGCGAACACGGCGTCCAGGTCGGGATGGCCGGACAGGAGCTCGCGCGCCGCCGTGACGCCCGACCGCCTGTCCAGGCCGGCGAGCGCGATCGCCGGTCGCAGCCCGTCCTCGTGGAGCGTGGCCAGGTGCCCGGCGAGGCGGTCCTGTACGGCGACGAGGTCCATGGGCCCGCAGATCACGCCGATGCGGCGGCGCCCCCGGTCGAGGAGGTGCCGGGTCGCGGCCTTGGCGCCACCCGTGTTGTCCACCTCCACGTAGGGCACGAGGGAGGCGATGGCGGGCCGGCCGAGCAGCACGATCGGCACACCGGTACGCGCGAGCCGCTCGGCCAGCGTGTCAGGACCGTCCGGGGGGACGAGGACGACCCCGTCCACCTGCCTCGCCTCCACGTGCCTGATGATGCGCCGATGGCTCTCGGCCGTGTCGGCGAGCATCAGCGTGATCTGCTTGCCCGCCCCCTCCAGGACGCTGGTGACGTACTGGACGACGGCGGAGATCAGCGAGTCGCCGCCGTGCCGGGGGACGGACAGGACGAGCGCGACAGAGTCGGTCCGCCGGGTGACGAGGCTCCGCGCGGCGGCGTTGGGTACGTAGCCCAGCTCCTGGACGGCGCGCAACACGGCGGCGCGCGCCTCGGGGCTGACCGACGCCTCGCTGTTGACGACCCGCGAGGCCGTGGCCCGGGAGACGCCCGCGCGGGCGGCGACGGTCTCCAGAGTGGGCCGCTTCGGCCGTTCGGCGCCGAGCCCGTTGCGCTTGATGACATCGCGGTACCACAGGGCGCTGTCCTTGAGCAGCCGCCGCTGCGTGGTGAAGTCGACGTGGACGATGCCGAACTTGCGCCGGTAGCCGTCCGCCCATTCGACGCAGTCGAGCAGCGACCACAGCAGGTAGCCGCGGACCCGGGCGCCCTCGTCGAGCGAGGTCCGCAGGGCGCGCAGGTGCTCCTCGACGAAACTCATCCGGTCGAGGTCGTGGATGCCGTCGCCGGCCACGACGTCGACGAAGTCGGCGCCGTTCTCGGTGATCATCAGTTCGGTCTCGGGATACTCCTCAGACAGGCGCCGCAGGACCAGGGAGAGGCCGCTCGGCATGATGGGCCAGCCCATCGCGGTGACGGCCGTGGGAACGCTGCAGAACAGGACGCCCTCGCTGCCCGGGAACGCCGGGTCGGCCGGGGTGCTGGGCTGGGCCCGCACCACGATGGGCGTGTAGTAGTTGACGCCGAGCAGGTCGATGGGCCGGCCGACGAGGTCGAGGTCTCCGTCGTGGATGTGGCCGAGCCCCGCGATCTTCTCGACCAGGGGCAGCAGGTCGGCGGGGTAGTGGCCACGCAGTACCGGCTCAAGGAACTGCCGGTTGTGCAGGGCGTCGATCCTCGCCACCGCCTCGGCGTCCTCCTCGGGGAGGTCGAGGGACATGTCACCGAGCTGCGCGGGAGTGAGAACGGGCGAGAGGTTCAGCACGACGCCGGCTCTGGCGGCGCCCTGCGCGCGCAGCGCCTCCAGGCCCAGCCCGTGCGCGAGCAGCATGTGGTGGGCGCTGACGAAGGCGTCGGCCGCCGACTGCCGGCCCGGGGCGTGCACTCCTGAGGCGTGGCCGAGGAAGGCGGCGACCCATGGCTCGTTGAACGTGAACCAGGTGTCCACGCGGTCGCCGATCCTGTCGTACACGAGGCCGGCGTACTCGGCGAAGTGGAGGGCCGTGTCACGGGAGGTCCACCCCCCGCGGTCCTGGAGCGCCTGTGGCAGGTCCCAGTGGTACAGGGTGGCGTAGGGGGCGATGCCCGCCCGCAGCAGTTCGTCCACGAGCCTGTCATAGAAGTCGAGCCCCGGGTTGTTGACCCGGCCGCGCCCCTCCGGGAGCACCCGCGACCAGCTCACCGAGAACCGGTAGGCGGCGATGCCCAGGTCCTGCATCAGCCGGACGTCTTCGGGATAGCGCACGTAGTGATCGCAGGCCGGGTCGCCGTACGCCTCGTCCGCGAATCTGTCCCAGATGGAGGGTCCCCGGCCGTCCTGGTCGGTGGCGCCCTCGATCTGGAACGCGGACGTGGACACTCCCCAGACGAAGTTCTCTGGGAACGAAGCGGTGCCCATCTATGCGAATCCCCCTATGTCTCAGTGAGCGCTCAGTCTGCCGCGTCGCACGTCGGCGCCGCCACTCAGGTGGAAGGAATCACGTCAGGTCGGCGTCGGAGGACGACCCCTCTCTCGTCGGCGTCGGCGCATGGGACGCCAGGTCGAGCAGCTCGTCGACGGACCATTGGTCGTAGGCGTGTTCGCCGTACTTCGCGGCGAGCACCCGCCCATCGCGGCCGATCAGGAAGTCGGCGGGAAGGCCGAGGCGGCCGCCATGAGGCCTGGCCGCCGGTCCGCGTTCCCGGCCGCGCAGGATCGCCCACGCGCTCAGCGTGACCGCGCGGACGATCGGACCCCACACACGGGGGTCGAGCAGCGAGCGGGGCGCCGACTCCACGCCGAACTCGACGTACAGCCGCTTGCCGGGATCGGCGATCAGGGGGAACGGCAGGTCGGCGGTGTGCTCGGCCAGTTCTTCGGCGGGCGAGTGGAAGACCACGACCTCGCGGACTCCGGCCGCCTCGATCTCGTCGTACCGCCGCACCACCGAGCGCAGGTGCAGGTTGCAGACCGGGCAACCCGCGAACCGCCGGAACTGCAGGTGGATCATCCGCTCGGGGTCGGGGATGGCGATCGGACGGCCGGAGACCGCGGTCAGCTCACGGGCGGGAAGTAAGGACCCGGGCTTCAGCACTGTTCGGGACGAACTCATCGGGCACCTCTCTTTTAGGTGTACGTCATACGCCTACGATCATAGGTGTATGCCGTACGCTTTCAAGCGTCATGCCACGCCCGCGTTCACTCACCCCTGCTCAGTTGGCCTCGGCCGCCCTCGCCGTCATCGACCGCGAGGGGCTCGCCGGCCTGTCGATGCGCGCGGTCGCCCAACAGGTCGGGATGAGCACCATGGCGCTCTACCGGTACATCGACGATCGGGAAGAACTCGAACAGCTCGTCATCGAGTCCGTCCTCGGCGCCGTCGACACCACGCCGCCCGCCACGGACGAGTCCTGGCAGGAGCGGATCGAGATCCTGGTCCACCGTGTGCGCGACAGCGTCGGCGCTCACCCAGGGGTCGTTCCGCTGATCATCACGCACCGGCACCGGTCCGCCGGCCTGATGCGCTGGTCGGAATCGGTGGTCGGCATCCTCACCGAAGCGGGCCTGGACGGCCGGAAGCGCGTCATCGCCCTGCGCTGCCTGCTCGCCTACGTCGTCGGGGCCATCCAGCTCGAACACCTCGGGTCCCTGGCGGGGCCCGGCACGGAGAGCATCGCCGGCCTGTCGCGAACCGAGTTCCCCCACCTGGCCGATACGGCGAGGCGGGCCCGCACCGTCGACGCGGACGAGGAGTTCCACGGGGGACTGGCCACCCTGTTGCGAGGTATGGAGACGTGACACCCGCGGCCTGATCCCTGTGCTCGAGCGCGTGGAGGCACCGGAGCGTCGGCTCGTCCAGCAGTACGTCGTCGGTGTCTTGGCAGAGGGTCACTGTCAGGCGTCGCCGTCAATGATGCGGCCCGTCGGCGGGTCCCCTTTCGGCACGTTGCGGCGTCCGTGGTGGCGATCGGGTGGATTCCGGCCCTCGGCGCCGGGGTGGCGGTTATGGGTATTTTGACATACCTATCTCCGTATACCTATATTTGCTGACATGCCCTCCTCCAGCCCCCTGCCGAGCCCGGACGATCGCGCCGCCCTTGTGTCCCTTGAGGTGGTGTCACAGCTGGGCGCGCTGCTTCCCCGCCTCCTGCGGGCCGTGGAGCGCCGGGTCCACATCGAGTTCCCCCATCCCGTGCTTCCCGAGGGGCAGCTCGCGTTGGTGCGGCTCGTGAAGGAGCGGCCGGGGATCACCGTGCGCGAGGCGGCCGACGAACTGCTGATGAAGCCCAACAACGTCAGCGCGATGGTGTCGCAGCTCGCCGGGCAGGGGCAGCTGGAGCGGGTCACCGATCCCGCCGACCGGCGCATCGTGCATCTGCACACCACGGAGGAGGCCGACCGGCGTTTCGCGATCGCGGAGGCCCTGACGTCGACGGTCCTCGGCGACGGTCTGAACGCCCTGAGCGCCGACGAGGTCGCGGCCATCGGGCAGGCACTGCCCGCCCTCACCGCCTTGCTCCGCCAGGTTCACCCCGCCACCGGATGACGCGTCCGGCGGCCGCCAGCTCGCAAGAGCCGTATCGAACGACAAGGAACCACCCCTTCATGACTTCTCCCTCCGTGGACCGTCAGATCGCTCCATCCACGGACGGCGTGGCTCCCGCCCGACCACCCGCGCGCCTGAACCCCTGGTTCACTCTCGCCGCCGTCTGCTTCGGGCTGTTCATGGTCAGCCTCGACGGCAGTGTGGTGTCCATCGCCAACCCGTACATCAGCGCAGATCTGCACGCGTCCCTGGCCCAGCTGCAATGGGTGACCAACGCCTACCTGCTGGCGCTCGCCGCCCTGCTGATCCTCGGCGGGAAGCTCGGGGACCGGTTCGGCCGCCGTACCTTCTTCCTCGTCGGCATGGCCGGCTTCGTCGTCTCGTCGGTCGCCATCGGCCTGATCGGTTCGATCGAGGGAGTCATCGCCCTCCGCGCGGTCCAGGGGCTCTTCGCCGCGCTGATGATGCCCAACACCCTGGGGCTGATGCGCGCCGTCTTCTCCCCGGCGAAGTTCGGAATGGCGGTCGGCATCTGGGCCATGGTGTCGTCCGTCTCCACCGCGCTGGGGCCGATCGTCGGCGGGCTGTTCGTGGAACACGTCAGCTGGGAGTGGGTCTTCTACATCAACGCGCCGATCGGCGTCGTCGGCCTCGTCTTCGGCCTGCGCGTGCTGCCCCGAAGCAGGCCGCACGGCGGCACGGAGCGATTCGACGTCGTGGGCGTGGTCCTGCTGGCGCTCGGCATGCTGATCCTGGTCTTCGGCGTGGTCAAGGGGGAGACCTGGGGCTGGGGCTCCGCCGCCACGCTCGGCTGCCTGGGACTCGGCATCCTCGTCCTGGCCGGATTCTGCCTCTTCGAGGCCCGGCGCCGGTACCCGCTGCTGCCCATGCGGCTGTTCCGGAATCCGTCCCTGACGGTCGGTACGGTGATCACGGCACTCAACTTCTTCGTGCTGCTCGGCGTGATCTTCCTGCTGATGCTCTATCTGCAGAACGTCCGCGGATACAGCGCCGTGATGACCGGTGTCTACACGCTCCCGCTCAGCCTCGCCTCCATCGTCGCGCCGCTGATCGGCGCCAAGCTCACCGAGCGCTTCGGCCCCCGGCTGACGATGCCGCTGGGCATGGCGCTGCAGGCCGGGGCCGCTTTCGCCCTGCTCGGGGTGGCGGTCGACTCGTCCTACCACTCCCTGTGGCCGGGGTTCGTCCTGCTGGGCCTGGGCGTCGGCATGGTCATGTCCGCCTCCTCCGAGGCCGTCGTCGGCAACGCCCCCATCAAGGACGCGGGCGTCGCGGGCGGCCTGCAGAGCACCGCACTGCAACTGGGCGGCGCGCTGGGCACCTCGGTCCTGGCGTCGCTTCTGGCGAGCAGGGCGGGCTCGGCCCTGTTCGGGGCACTCACCGACGCCGGTACACCCGCCGTCACGGCCCGCGAGCTGGAAGGGGCCGTGAGCGCCGTCGCCCAGGGCGTCGCCCCCGTCTCCTCGTCGATGCCGGCCACCCTGAAGGCGGCCGTCATCGAGGGGAGCAACCAGGCGTTCGTCCACGGCTTCCACGCCGCGCTGACCGTCACCGGTGTGCTGTGCGTCGCCGGCGCCCTCGCCGCGGTCCTGGGCGTACGGCGCGGCCAGGCGCCCGTCGACGTACCGGCCGCGCACTGACCGTGATCATGTGGTGCGGTGGCCCGCCGACGGCCGGGATGGCAGAGGGACGCGTTCACCTGAGCCGGTGCAGGAAAGCCTCGTCCTGCTCGCCGACGAAGGCCTCGAATCGCCGTCGGTCCCTACGCGGCACGGTGACCGTGCGATGGTGGGGATCTTCCGGCGACGGCGGTTCATCGCAGGCGTCCTTGACGAGGTCGCTACCGAGAAAGTACGTGATCTCCTCCAGGCGGCAGAGCCCTTCTTCGGTGAGGCGGATTCCACGGCGTGCGGTGTCGACGCCGATGAGGCCGAGTTCGAGCAGGGCGTTGAAGACGCGACCGTAGAGGGCGTCGATCGATACGCCGTAGCGCTCTTCGATCTCGAACAGGTCGCCGACCTCCAGGTTCGCCAGGCCGGAGATGATCGTGCGGCGCACCTGTTCGGTGCGGTCCAACCTGCCGAGACGCCAGATGGCCAGCCGGTTGCGACCGATTCGCTCCGCGTAGTCCCGGGGATCGCAGGCGTTGTGGTACCGCGCTCCCCAGTCCGGGCCGTCCAGATAGCCGGACGCCGAGATGCCGGCTCCTAGGGAACCGACCTGCTCGAACTCGTCGCTTCGCCGGTCCGACCGGCTCGACCGGCGCATGGAGGAGAAGGGACCCTCGACGTATCCCAACGCGCGCATCGTGTTACGCGCGAAGAGCCACATCTGGTCGCGTACCTCGGCGCTGTGGGAATCCCGCGGAAGGTGCCGGAGATTCCGCGAGCCCGGATCCGCCCCCCGTGTGACAGCGGGGAAGATATTCACGGCGCTGACCTGAGGAATATCGGCGATCAGCCGGATCGTATGGTCCAGGCTTTCGAACGTCTCGAAAGGCAGGCCGGCGGCCAGCGTGGTGACGATGGAATCGTGTCCTTCGTCGAGGCACGTATCGACCAGCCTGAGATAGGTGTCGAGTGACGACGGTGGCCGGCCGATGTGCTCGAGGGTCCGAGGATTTCCGCTGTGCAGGTCGAGCACCAGATCGGTGACTCCGAAATCCTTCAAGATTCCGAGTTTCTCGCGAATATCGTGGTCTTCGTGGTCTTCGGGATGGATCTCGATCGTGACTTTCGCCCCGGGCCTGACGGCGAGATGGTTCTTCACCCGGTTGAACAGCTTGGCCAGCAGGTTGTTTCGCGACGGAAGGCCGCCTCCGATCCGCAGCGCGAGGGCGATGAGCGGTCCACCGAGTACGTCGTGATATACAGCCAGCTCGTTCTCGATGAGGCGGAGCGCATCCCCTTCTTTGATTATGCGGCCCACGCCCCGCTCCGTCGGCGATTCGTGCGGCCGGCAGAAAGCGCAGCCGCTTTCACGGAACGGGAGGCGGAGGTACATCTCGAAGGGTGACCCGCCGACCGCGGATACGATCTCCTCGGCTTCTCCGGCGTCGATCGGCGCCGTCGCCCGGAGAGGGTAGTAGTCGGAGACGGTGTGGAAACCGTGCAGCGTGCGCCGGATGCCGTACCGGTCGAGAGATTCGAGCTTCGCGACGGCTCGCCTCGCCGCCGCGACGCGATCCTCGATCAGCGGCAGGGTGCCCTCCGGCCAGTGATCGCCTCCCACGTTCCTTTCGTATCGGTCCACGCTCTCTCACTTCGTTTTCGTACCGGCGAACTTCACCTGGCCCCCACTCCCGCGGGACTCATGACCCGGTGCCGGGGGGGTGCCGACACCCCGCGTCTCCTCCTCGGTGTCGCGGGAGGTCAGGGCCCCGCCCCGTCTGGCCGTGCGCGGTCCCCGGCTGCGGGCGGCCGCGACGGAGCGACCCCGATCGCGCGCATGGCCGCCGCGTACCTCTGGTACGCCCGCCGCGCCTCCCCGTGCCGGCCCCCGTCGCTGAGCACGCGGACCAGGTCCAGGTGCGGCTGCTCGTCGTACGGGGACAGGTCGAGGATGCGTAGCAGCCATCGGATCGCCTCGTCGACGTCCCCGGCTTCGACGGCGAGTTGCGCCAGCGCTCGCACGACCCGCAGGTAGGTGGCGCGTGCCAGCTCGCGAGTGGCGACCGCCCATTCCTCGTACGGCTCGTCCTCCAGGAAGTCCCCGGTGTAGTGGCGCTCGACGCCGGCCAGTACGGCCCGGCCGTGCTTCCCAAGGCGCAGACCGTGCTCCGCCTCTTCCAGGAAGTCCTCCACGTCGATCGTCACCCGGGAGGTGTCCAGGGCCACGGCGCCAGGGCTGGCCCGGATGAAGTGATCGGTCGCGGCACGGCGGTCGGGATCGAGGACCGAGCGCAGGACCGACAGCGCGACCGACAGCCGGTGGCCGACTCTGCCGGAATCCTCGCCCGGCCACAGCGACTCGGCGATCTCCTCGCGCCCGGTCATCCGGCCACGCCGGGAGAGGAGGATCCGCAGCAGGTCCCGCGCCTTTCTGGACTGCCACGCCGACGGGGGCAGCGTGACGCCGTTCACCACGACCTCGAAGCGGCCGAGCGTCGAGATCGACACCTGGGGAGGTTCCGGCGCCAGCGGAGAGATCAGCCGGATGCCCGCCCCCCGGAGCCTCTCGGCGGCGGCACGTCCCTCGATGCGGTCGGCGGCGTTGGAGTCGGGCAGCCGGCCGCGCATCGCCCGCAGGCGATCGACGTGCAGGGTGGCCCCGGTGACCTGCCATGTCGTGGCGGCCTCGGCGAGCGCGTGCGCCGCCTGGGCGGGGTCGATCGCGGCGTGCAGCTCCAGCGCCTGGGCCACGGCGGGCTTGTCGCGGTGGCGGCGCGCGAGATCCGCCGCCTCTCCCGCCATGCCGGCCGCGCATTCCAGATCGCCGGAGAGGACGGCGACCCACCCCCTGACGATCAGCGCCCGCGCCGCGCGTCTCCCCGTCGCCATCGTGGCGGCGCGGGTCGCGAGGCGCTCCGCCGTACCCGGGTCCTCACGGCACAGCACCAGCGCGAGACCCGACAGCGCGGGCACGAGAGCCTGCAGATCGCCCGTCGGTTCGGCGATCCGTACCGCTTCCTCATAGGCGGCACGGGCGAGCTGGTGCTGCCCACGCCAGTGGTGGATGTCGGCCAGCCCGAGCAACGGGTAGGCCACCTTGGCCGAGCCGAGCCGCTGGTAGAGCGACACGGCGTACCCGAAGAGATCGGACGCCTCCTCGATCCGGCCGAGCAGGGTGAGCGCCTCACCGGCGTTGCACAGGGCGACGGGGAGAACCGCCATCGCGTCGCACGTCTCCGCGAGAGCCGCCGCCGCGAGCGCTTCGGCGAGCGCCTCCGGGTAGCCGCCCTCGTTGAGCAACAGCCCGGCGCGGTTGGCGCGGACGCGCGAGATCTGGACGATGTCTCCGGCTCGTTCCGCGAGCCCGAGCGCGCGCTCGTAGTGTTCCGCGTTGGCGACCGGGTCGCCGGACAGCGTCGCGTGCATCGCCAGGGCCGTGTGGGCCATGGCCGCGGCCGCGGTGTCGTCGCCGCGGCCGGCGACGGCGAGCGCCCGCTCGGACAACTCGCCGGATCGCGCGAGATCGCCGATCATCCAGCGGGCGAGGGCATGCGACGCGTGCAGCATCGCCTCGTCGACGCCCTCCACCTCCGGGAGCTCCACCCGCTCGAAGGTCTCTATCGCGGCATGGGGGCGTGCGCGCAGGTAGTGCACCGTGCCGAGCCTCCAGGCGAGTCCCGCGTCGAGGCGGTCCGCGTCGGCGGCGAACGTGGCGAGCGCCTCGTCGTAGTGACCCGTCACGGTCAGCGCCTGCCCGAGCAGGAGGCGGAGTTCCCGGTCGCGCGACGCCGGCGGAAGCGAACGGATCGCGTCGCCGACCGCCGCGGCGGAGCCCTCCGCGATCCCTTCGCGACCGTGCTCCCGGAGGACGCGAAGGAAGCCGGAGTGGTCCGCGGCGTGCCGGCGGGCGGTGACCGCCGCCCCGATCATCCGCATGCGCTCGTACCAGCCCGCGGCGTCGCGAAGCAGCCGATGGCGCTTCGCCTCGGAGAGCGGCCAGCGGGTCCGGACCACCTCGGCCACCAACGGCACCAGCCGGTACGTGGGCGCCCACCGCGGGTCGTCGTGCGGGCGGGCGGCCGTGTTGTGCGTCGGGACGAGCAGGCCGGTCCTGAGCAACAGGTCGAGCGCCGGCTCCGGACTGTCGACGCCCAGCGCGCGGCAGAGCCCGGCGGAGACGGGGCCCAGATGCGCGATGGCGCGCAGCAGCCGGCGCGTGCCGGGCTCGAAGGGCGCGAGCACCTCCGTCTCCACGAAGCCGAAGGGTGCGGTTCCCGGGCCCGCGATGCTGGCGGGCAGGAGTTCGGCGGGAGTGGGAGCCGCCGTGACCAGTCGCGCGCCGGTCAGGTGGACGAGGGCGGGCCAGCCCGCGGTCAGCCCGTGGACCCTCCTGGCCAGGTTCGCGTCGTGCACGCCGTACTGTTCCCGCAGGATCGCGGCCACCCTCGCCGGAGGCAGCGCGAGATCGGCCGGGCCGATCATCCGCAGACCGGGTACGGCCGCCAGACCGGGGAGGGGCAGGCGTGAGACGAGCATGAGCCTCGTCTTCGGAGCCGCGCGCTCGACGAACGCCCTGAGCTCGGCAGCGGGGACCGCGGGCAGATCGTCGAGTACCGCCACGTCCTCGTCGCCGAGGTCGGGAACCACCGCGGAATGCCAGCTCGCGCGGTGGCCGCGTAACCAGCGGTGCAGCGTCTCGGTCTTGCCGTATCCGGCTGCCGCGATCACGAGTGTGCAGCGCGCGTTCGGCGGGCTCGTCGCCGTCCGGTTCATCTGGCCGCTCCGATCGCCGTGGAGTACGGGGTCCGGTGCCTCCCGGCCGCCGCATCGGTCGCGGGACGGGAGTGCCCGGCCGGGTGCCCGGCCGAGTGCCTGGCTGGACGCGTGGGGAGGACCCGCCGCGGATGATCCCCGGATTCCGCGTGATCGCTCCGGTGGCATGGGATGGCCGACGTCATGTGGTGTCCAGATCGCTCGATCGTGAAGGCGGGCTCGCCGCGGCGGTGGATGGAGTTGTGCAGGGGGCGTGTCAGAGGTTTCGTATATACGGCTATTCGATTGATGTGCGCTTGAAAACCGATGCCCGCGTGAAAACCTTGGCGGTGACGCGGATGTGGCCGCGTGGACCGTCCCGCCCGTGATGAGGGCGACGACGCCGACCTTGAGACGACTCGGATCCGGCTCTGACATGCCGCCGCTACCGTCCTCGACGAGTACACGGCGTCACCCGTACATCCGCATGCCTGAGGGGCAGTAATGGAATTGTCGTTGAATCCATCCACCGTCGAAGCGGTTTTCCGCCTCGCCGAGGTCCGGGAACTGGCGGCCACCTGCGTCGAACTGTCGGGCATCCGCGGACTGCGTCTGTTCCTGAGCGACGACCTGGCCCGCTGGGCATCCCATATGAGGAGCGCCGCGGGCACGGACGGGGTCAACCCGACGTTCGATCCCGGGTGCGGCAAGGTGGCGCCCGGCGAGAGCCTCTGTCTGTGGGTCCGTGACGAGACGGGCGGAACCGTCGCCTGCATCGCGGGCCGGGTGTTCGAGACCACGGACTTCACCATGCTGGTCAGGTCGTTGAAACTGTGGTTCGATCCGGTTCCCGCCGGCATGCCGGACGGGCTCCGGCTGGTTCTCCCGGCGACGTTTCCCACGCTGGCCGGGAGGGTCGGGCACGTCGGCGGTCTGTGGATCCACCCGGAGTTCCGCGGGAAGGGCCTCTCGACCATACTGGCGCGCCTCGCTCGCGGAGCCGTACTCGACCGGTTCACGGCCGACTGGGACACGTGGGTCTCGTTCCGGAAGATCGCCGACAAGGCGGTCCTGACATCCGCCTACGGGACGGCGGACGCCGCTCTGTGCGTCGACGGGTTCTTCCCGCCGACGAACCGGCACGAGCAGGTGTTCCTGAGCTTCGCAACACGCGCCCAGGTTCTGCACGCCGTGCGCGACGGCGTCGCGGCCCTCGCCGGCGCCATGCTTCCGTACGGTCCCAGAGAGGAACTGGCCGCCGTTTCACGATGACAGCGGGCGCCGGCCGATGGAATGGACGTCGATCCCCGTCATCTCCCGCCGATCACCGCCACCCCCGAGGAACTCCGATGCACGACGAACTCTGGCACGAGCTGACCAGACTCTCCGCCACATCCCCAGGATCGCCCGACTGGCGTCCCGTCCTCTTCGACCTTTCCGCCGAAGAGGACGAAGCGGCGCTCCACCGGTTGTTGCGCTCCGGATCCGTACGGCGGGTCCATGACTCCGTGGAGAGGCAGCTGGCCGAGCTGATGGCCGCCCGCGACCCCGCAGTGAGCGGATCCGACGCCGAACTGGACCGGCGGATCCGGCTTCACCTGGCCGGGCGTGAGCTCACGCGATACGGCACGTTCGTCTGGTATCCGTGGTCCGGCGTACTCGTACGCGCGCTTCCCGCCGCGGAGTTCGGAGAGCTGCGCACCGACCGCAACCGAAACAAGATCACTCGCGCCGAGCAGCGGCGCCTCTCCGGCACGCGCATCGGCGTCATCGGACTGTCCGTCGGCAACGCGGCGGCGGTCACGATGGCACTCGAAGGTGTGGGCGGCTTCTTCCGGCTCGCCGATTTCGACACGCTCGAAATGACGAACCTCAATCGGATCAGGGCCGGCCTGCCGGACCTCGGAGTGGAGAAGACCGTTCTGTCCGCGCGGCAGATGGCCGAGATCAACCCGTACCTGGACATCGAGCGCTACCCGCACGGGGTGCGGCGGGACACCGTCGACGACTTCCTTCTCGCGGGCGGCAAGCTGGACCTCCTCGTCGAGGAGTGCGACGACCTGCACGTCAAGGTCGCCGTACGGGAGCGCGCACGCGCGCACGGCATCCCGGTGCTCATGGACACGAGCGATCGAGGTCTTCTGGACGTCGAGCGCTTCGACCTGGAGCCCGATCGGCCGATCCTCCACGGCCTGCTGGGCGACGTCCGGGCCGAGGATCTGGACGGGCTGGCGGCCGAGGCCAAGATCCCCATCGTGCTGGCCCTCCTCGGTGAACGGCTGCTGAGCCCGCGCATGGTCGCCTCGCTCCCCGAGATCGGCAAGACGATCAGTAGCTGGCCCCAACTCGCCTCCGGAGTCTCACTCGGCGGAGGCATCGTCACGGACGCCGCGCGCCGCCTCCTCCTCGGGGAGCCCGTCGCCTCCGGCCGGTACTACGTGGACCCCGGCACGCTCGTCACGGACGACCATCGGATGTACGGAGATCCCGCCGTGTCCGCTCCCGCGCTCGCACCCTCGACGGTCGCCGGTGCGGACGCCGGTTACGGGCGTTGACCCGGAGAACTCGGGTTCATGGATCTTCTTGGCCTACGCGCCGCCCACTCGCCGTGGCGGAGATCCACGTGACACCCCCGGTCTAGACGTGGGTGGACTCGAAGGCCAGCGCGGCGTCCAGGAGGAGGGATCCGGCACCGAGGAGGGCCGCGTCCCGGCCGACGCGGGTGACGGCGATCTCCAAGTCGCGCGTGGCGAGAGGTAGGCAGCGCTCGTAGACGGCGGCTCGGATCGCGGAGATGAGCGGTTCGGCCGCGGAGAGGCTGCCGCCGACCACGATGGCGTCGGGGTTGAAGAAGTTCACCAGCACGGTGAGCACCTCGCCGATGAGGCGCCCGGCGTTCCTGACGAGCGCCGTCGCCTCGGGTACGCCGTCGTCGACGGAGGTCACGATGCCCGCGGGTCGTCGTACGGTGATGCCGTGCTCGGCCAGGGCGCTCATCAGCGCGGCTCCGCTGGCGTAGGCCTCCAGGCAGTCGGAGTGCCCGCAGGAGCAGGTGACGGAGGAGTCCGTCCTGACCCGGACGTGGCTGATGTCGCCCGCCGCCCCTCGTCCCCTGTGCAGGCGGCCCTCGACGATGACCCCGCACCCTATGCCGGTGCCCGCTTTCAGGACCATGAGGTTGTCGCAGCGGGGCCAGGCGCGGGCCTCGCCGATGGCCATGAGGTTGGCGTCGTTCTCCACGAGGACCGGCAGGTCGTACCGCCTGCCCAGATGCTCGGCGACGGGGAAGTTGTTCCAGCCGGGCATGCGCGAGGGGGACACCACGCGACCGCTGGCCGGGTCCACGGGACCGGGGATCCCGGTGCCGATCCCGCGCAGCGGGACGACGGAGGAGCCGTCCCTCCCATGGCGCTCCAGCAGTTCGTCGAACACGTCCGCCATCCAGTCCAGAACCGCCTCGGGGCCCCGGTTGATGTCGCAGGGGTGCTCCTCGATGACCAGCGGGGTGCCGCTGAGGTCGAGCAGGCCGAGGCGGACGTGGTGCGCCCCGAGGTCGGCCACCGCCAGCAGTCCGGCGGTGGGGCTGAGCCGCAGCCGCCGTGGCCGCCGCCCGCCGCGGGAGGCTCCGGATCCCTCCTCGACGAGCAGGCCGGAATCGATCAGTTCCTCGACGCGCAGGGAGACGCTGGAGGCCGCCAGGCCGGAGAGGCGGGCGAGCTCCGCCCGGGACTCGGCGTGGCCGCCCGCGACCAGGCGCAGGAGGTCTCCTTGAGCCCCTCGTACGGGCAGTCGCTCTTTGCCTGACATGAACAGAGGAATACCACGGCTGTACTTAGTGCGGCAATGTGTTGACTTGCGTGAGAATCGTCCATTACGGTCCGCTTAATCTTCGATCTCGAAGGAAGATGGCCGATGATCCAGATACAAGCACTGAACAAATGGTTCGGTGATCATCATGTTCTCCACGATGTCGACCTCGAAGTGGCGCAGGGCGAAGTCCTCGTGGTGATCGGCCCCTCGGGATCCGGCAAGTCCACCCTGTGCCGCTGCTTGAACCGGCTGGAAAGCGCGAGTTCCGGCACCATCCGCATCGACGGCGTGCCGGTTCCCGAGGAGGGCCGCGAACTGGCCAGGCTCCGGGCCGACGTCGGGATGGTGTTCCAGTCCTTCAACCTCTTCCAGCACAAGACCGTCCTGGAGAACGTGGTGCTCGCGCCGATGAAGGTGCGCGGCGTCGGCCGCGCCGAGGCGGAGCGGACCGCGCGGGAACTGCTGGAACGCGTCGGCATCGCCGAGCAGGCCGGCAAGCTGCCCGCACGCCTGTCCGGTGGGCAGCAGCAGCGGGCAGCCATCGCCCGGGCGCTCGCCATGCGCCCCAAGGTGATGCTCTTCGACGAGCCCACCTCGGCGCTCGACCCCGAGATGGTCGGCGAGGTCCTCGACGTCATGGCCGGACTCGCCGCGGACGGCATGACCATGGTCGTCGTCACCCACGAGATGGGGTTCGCCCGCAGGGCCGCCGACCGCGTGGTGTTCATGGACGGCGGCCGGATCGTCGAGACGGGCCGGCCGGACACGTTCTTCGAAGCTCCCAGGACGGACCGGGCCAGGGACTTCCTGGCCAAGGTACTCACTCACTGATCGCAAAGGATGGTGGGCACGATGGTGGTGTCCATGAAGCGGGTGGCCGCTGTCGCCGCCGTGTCGATGATCGGCCTGTCCGCCTGCTCCGGCACGGGCTCGGGTAGCCCGGCGGTGCCGGGCGAGACGGGAGGAGCCGCCGAGGGCGCTGGTGTGCTCGCCAAGGCGCCGGTGGCCGCGGCCGCCGACATCCTGCCCGGCTCCACGATGGAGAAGATCAAGCAGCGGGGCGAGCTGATCGTCGGCGGGTCGCTCGACGCACCCCTGTTGTCGCAGCAGAACCCGGTGACCGGCGAGGTCGAGGGATTCGACGCCGACATGGGCAAGGCCCTCGCCACGTACATCATCGGCGAGCCCAAGGTGAAGATCGTCAACTCGGCCTCCGAGACCCGTGAGGCGCTGCTGAGCAACGGCACCGTCGACGTGGTCTTCCAGACCTACACGATCACGCCTGAGCGGGCCGAGCAGGTCGCCTTCGCCGGGCCGTACTACTCGTCCGGCCTGACCATCGCGGTCAAGAAGGGGACGACGGGCATCGCCAAACCGGAGGACCTCAACGGCAAGACCGTCATCGCGGGAGCCAACACCCCGGCCATCCCTGCCATCAAGAAGCTCGCCCCGCAGGCCGAGATCGTGACGTTCGGAAGCGACCCCGAGTGCATCCAGGCGCTCAAGCAGGACCGCGGTGTCGCCTACGTCCAGGACGAGACCCTCCTGATCGCCGACGCGCAGAAGGACCCGGCGGTGGAGGTCGTCGGCAGCCCCTTCACGACCGATCCGTACGGCATCGGCCTCAAGCACGGTGACGACCAGTTCAAGAAGTTCGTCAACGACTGGCTGAAGAAGACCCAGAGCGCCGGTGTCTGGCAGGGGATCTGGAAGAACTCCATAGGCACGGTCGTCCAGGGCGAGGCCCCGGCCCCGCCGCAGATCGGATCGGTTCCGGGTTCCTGATGTCCGTGCTCCTGGATCACCTTCCCGAGTTCTGGGAGGGGCTGGTCGTGACGCTCCAGCTCACCGCGGCCTCGTTCGCCGGCGCCGCGGTGCTCGGGCTCGTCGTCACCTCCATGAGGGTCAGCCCGGTCGCGGTCCTGCGCGGGATCGGCACCGCGTACGTCGAGACCTTCCAGAACCTGCCCCTCCTGGTGCTCCTGGTGCTCGCCGTGTTCGGCCTGCCGGAGATCGGGATCAAGGCGGATCTGCTGGTCACCGCCGTCGTGGTCATCGCGGTCTACGAGGCCGCCTACATCGCCGAGGCGCTGCGCTCCGGCGTCAACGCCGTCTCCGCCGGCCAGGGTGAGGCGGCACGCGCGCTCGGGCTGACCTTCGGCCAGTCGCTGCGCCACGTGGTCCTGCCGCAGGCGCTGCGCACGGTGATCCAGCCGCTGGGCAACGTCTTCATCGCCCTGACGATGAACACCTCGCTCGCGGCTGCCGTCGGCGTGGTCGACCTGACCGCGGCGGCCAACCGCGTCAACCTCATCGAGGCCCAGCCGATCCCGATCTTCGTCGGGGCGGGTCTCGCCTACGCGCTGGTCGCCGCCTGTGTCGGCCTCGTCACCGGCCGGCTCGAACGACGGTTGGTGACGGCCGGATGAGCGATCTCCTCTTCGACGCGCCCGGACCGCGCGCCCGCCGTAGGATCCGGATCGCGACCGTGGTCGGCACGGTCGTGATCCTGGGGCTCCTCGCGCTGGCCGTCCGCCAGTTCGCCGCGGCCGGCCAGCTCGATCCGGAGCGCTGGCAGCCGTACGCGACGTGGCCGATGTGGCGTTACCTGCTCGGCGGCCTGTGGTCCACGGTGCTGGCGGCGGTCGTCGCGGCGGCGCTCGCCATGGCGGCCGGACTGGCACTGGCGCTGGGCAGGTTGTCTCGCTGCCGCTGGGTGCGCCTGCCCGCGGCCGCCTACATCGAGGCCGTACGGACCATCCCGGCGCTGCTCCTCGTCTACGTCGTGTTGTTCGCCCTGCCCCGATACGGGGTGGACCTGCCCCTGTTCTGGAAGCTCGTCGTGCCGCTCGCGGTGTCGAACGCGGCGGCGTTCGCGGGGGTCTTCCGGGCCGGAATCCTGTCCGTCGACAAGGGGCAGGGCGAGGCGGGTCTGGCCGTCGGGCTCACGCACGGCCAGACCATGCGCATGATCGTGCTGCCGCAGGCGGCCCGGCGCGTGCTGCCCTCCATCGTCAGCCAGTCGGTCGGCCTGCTGAAAGACACGTCGCTCGGCTTCGTGGTCAGCTACGCCGAGCTGCTCTACAGCGGCAAGGTCCTGGCGGCCTACAACGGCCTGCTCATCCAGACCTACATCGTCGTGGCGCTGGTCTACCTGGCGATCAACGGGTCGTTGTCGAAGCTCGCCCGCGTCCTCGAAACCCGTACTCAGGAGACCCGCGCAGCCGCGGCCGACCGATCACGAAGGAGCACCGCCCGTGCCTGAACCGTCCGTGCCTGAACCGTCAGTGCCTGAACCGTCCGTGCCCGGACTCGTCCCGCTCGCCGAGGTGGTGCGTTCCGGATTCACGGAGAGCCTGCACTTCGGCAGCGCCGTGGGCCTCGCGCCCGACGGCACCGCGGCCGTCGCCCTCGGCCTGGCCGGTGCGCCGATACTGCCGCGCTCGTCCGCCAAACCCCTGCAGGCGCTGGCGTGCCTTTCGGCCGGAGCCGATCTGTACGGGCCCCGCCTGGCCATCGCCGCCGGCAGCCACACGGGCGAGGACGTCCACGTACGGCTGGTCGCCGAGATGCTCGACGCGGCGGGGCTCGGGTTCGACGCGCTCCGCTGCCCCGCCGACTGGCCGGAGGACGAGGCCACTCGGCACGGGCTGATCCGCGAGGGCATGAGCGCATCCGCCGAGCGCATGAACTGCTCGGGCAAGCACGCCGCGATGCTCGCCGCCTGCGCGGCCTCCGGCTGGCCGACCGGCACCTACCTCGACGCGGCTCATCCCCTGCAGCGCAGGGTGCGCGAGGTGGTCGAGGAACTGTCGGGGGAGGATGTGGCCCACGTCGCGGTGGACGGCTGCGGGGCGCCGCTGTTCGGGATGTCACTGACCGGGCTGGCGCTGGCCGTCCAGCGCATGGTGCTGGCCGAGCCGGGAACCGCGCCGAGGGCGGTCGCCGACGCGATGCGCGAGCATCCCGAGTACGTCGGCGGCACCGGCCACCCCAACACCTCCCTGATGCGGGCGCTGCCGGGAGCGGTGGCGAAGGGCGGGGCCGAGGGGGTGCTCGTCGTCGCTCTGGCCACAGGACACGCGGCAGCGGTCAAGGTCGTCGACGGCAGCCCTCGGGCGACGAACGCCATCGCGCTGGCCGTGCTGAAGGCGGCGGGCGGCGACGTCACGGCGGCGGCGGGCTTCGAGCGCGTCCCGGTGCTGGGCGGGGGCGCCCCCGTCGGCGAAATCCACGCTTTGGAGGGGATATGAGCCTTAGCTACGAGGTCTGCATCGACAGCACCGCGGGCGCTCTGGCGGCGGAACGGGCCGGCGCGCATCGGGTGGAGCTGTGCTCGGCGTTGTTCGAGGGCGGTCTCACTCCCACCCTGGGCGTGGTGGAGGCGACCCTCGCCGCGGTCTCGGCGATCCGCGTCCATGTGATCGTCCGTCCCAGAGGCGGCGACTTCGTCTACGACGAGTACGAGATCGCGGCCATGGAACGCGACGTGGCGGCCATCGGGAACGCGGGCGCGCACGGCGTGGTGATTGGAGCGCTCACCCCGTCCGGAGAGGTGGACGTCGAGGTCGTCAAGCGGCTCATCGGCGCCGCCGGGGGACTTTCCGTCACCTTCCACCGGGCGTTCGACATGACCGCCGACCCGTTCGCCGCACTCGACACGCTCGCCCCGCTGGGCGTCGACCGGGTGCTCACCTCGGGCCAGGACACCACCGCCCTCGAAGGCGCGCCGCTGATCGCCTCGCTCGTCGAGCACGCGGGGGACCGGATGATCATCATGCCCGGCGGCGGCATCACCCCGCGCAACGTGAGCCGTGTGGTCGCGGCCACCGGAGCCAAGGAGATCCACTTCGCCGCGCTGGTGGACGCCCCCAGCCCCGCCGTGTACCGCAACCCCCACCCGTTCATGGGCGGCGAACTTCGCCAGCCCGAGTACGCGCGCCGGGTCACCTCGCCCGGCGTCGTCGGGGATGTGATCGCCGCTTGCGGGACGTGAGGGCGTTCGGGTTCGCCGGGCCGTTCACCGGGACCACCTCGAAGCCAGGGAGGCGAGGCCGTCGCCGAGGCCGCCGAGCCAGCAGGCGGGATCGTGGCCCCCGTTGTACTCGGTGTAGGTCACGTCGTAGCCCTTGTCGAAGAGCGTCCGGGCGAAGCGCCGGTTCTGCTCCAGCAGCAGCCATTCGAGCCTGCCCGCCTCCACGTGGAAGCGGACCGGCAGCCGCGCCGCCCCGGCGTACCGCCGGGTCAGCCACTCCGGATCCTCGTCGCTCCACCAGTACGACCCCGACTGCGAGAGCACGTTGCCGAACCGCTCCGGCGCGACGAACGCCGCGTACGAGGAGGTGAGCCCGCCGAGGCTCTGGCCCGCGATGACGGTGCGGGCGGGATCGGCCGTCGCCCCCCACTCGCGCCCGGCCCACGGCAGCAGCTCGTCGGCCAGCCAACGGACGAACGGCTCGTGGCACGCCATGTCGCGCAGCCGGGCCGGCCGGTCCACCGCGTCGGGCAGCACGGCGACGGCCGGCGGCATCCGTCCGTCCGCGATCAGGTTGTCCAGCGTCGGCACCCCGGCCCAGGTGTCCCCGTCAAGGAGGACCAGGACGGGGTGGTCGCCCGTGCTCGCGTCGTGCCCGGGCGGGGTGTAGACCCAGACCCGCCGTCCCGCGACCCCGGCCTCGTGGATCCGTCCCTCCGGTGTCCCCGGACGCCGGGCCCGGTACGGCTGGGCGGGCGCGAGCGGCAGTTCCAGCAGGGAGGAGGGGCCGCGACCGAGCTGCCCGGGGACGGTCTCGGGATTGCCGGGATCGGGCAGCGCGGTCTCCATGACCCGCCGCCAGGAGTTCCGGTCCGTCGCCGGGATCTGAGTGCAGGGCAGGATCTGGTACGAGGCGCGCAGGTCCTCGTCCAGCTCGTAGGTCAGGGTGAGCAGGTCGCCGCCCGCCTCCTCGGTCGTCACGTGGCGGCTGATGTCGCCCGCGTGCCGGTCCCTGTCGGTGAGCGTGTTGATCAGGACGACCACCCGTTCTCCGGGGGACCCGGCCCGCCAGAGGAAGGTCACGCGACGCTTCCCCGGGATCGGAGACGGTTCGACGAGCGGCGTCACCCGGTGGTCCGCCGGACTCGTCATCGTGGTCGTCGTCGGGTTCTCTGATGGCATTTCACGAGTCCGGCCCCTACGCGGTCCTTCCGGGCATGCCGTGTCAGAACGGGGGCCGGTCGCGATCTCCGGACAGGAGGGACCGCATGACAGGACGCGGTGCTCTGCCGACCCGGCGGAGGCGATCAGCAGGGGAAAGCCGATTCTCCGCCCGCTGTCACGGCGCCGGAGCGAGGTCGGGGAGCGCGTCGCCGATCTGCCCGCGGCGCAGGCGGGCCTGCTTGGGCATGTTCCAGCCGAGGACGGCGGTGATCGCGCCGTCGCGGCGGTAGACGGCGACGAAGCGGCGGCCGGCCAGGTCGCCGTCCACGACGGTCACCTCGGCGTCGGCGGACGGCGTCCCGTGGACGTGGATCCTGGCGTCGAACTGGTCGGTCCAGAAGTAGGGCACGGGCCGGTAGGGCTGGTCGTCGCCGAGGATGTTGGCCGCGACGACGGTGGCCTGTTCGGTGGCGTTGGTCCGGTTCTCCAGCCGGATCAAGGCGTCCAGCGTGACGTGGCGCCAGCGGGCCACGTCACCGGCCGCGTAGATGCCCTCGGCCGCGCGGCAACGTGAGTCGCACACCAGCCCGTTGTCCACCCGCAGGCCGCTGCCGGCGAGCCAACCGGTCGCCGGGTCGGCACCGACCGCGACCACGACCACGTCGGCGGGCAGCACCTCGCCGCTGTCCAGGCGCACGCCCGTGACCCGCCCGTGATGCCCGGTGAGCCCGCTGACTCCGGCGCCGAGCCGCAGGCGGACCCCGCGCTCGGTGTGCAGGTCGGCGAGTAGTCCCGCGACCACCGGTCCGAGCTGGCCGGCCAAGGGTGCCGGTCGGGGACCGGCCATGGTGACGGCCAGCCCCATGCCTCGCGCGGTGGCGGCGATCTCGGCGCCGAGCACCCCGTCACCGACGACCACGAGCCGCGAGGAGGCCAGCAGGTCCGCGCGCAGCGCCACGGCGTCGTCCAGCGTGCGCAGTGTGTGGACCCCGGCCAGTCCGGCCTGCCCGGCGAGCGTTCGGGGCCCCAGTCCCGTGGCGACGACGACGGCGTCGGCGCGCAGGGCGCGCCCGGACGCGGTGTGGACGGTACGCGTCTCGGTGTCCAGGCCGACGGCCGGGTCGGCGAGAAGGAACTCGGCCTCCAGCGCCGACAGGGCCGCCTGCGGCCGCAGCCGAGCACGTTCGGGATCCCAGGCGCCGGCCAGGACCTGTTTGGACAGCGGCGGCCGGTCGTACGGCAGGTGCGGCTCGGCGCCGAGGACGGTCAGGCGGCCCTGGTAGCCCTTGCGGCGCAACGCTTCGGCGGTGGACAGCCCGGCGGCGGAGGCACCGACCACCAGAACGCCGGAGGGAGCGGTCACGTGCTCTCGCTCAGCTCGATGGCGGCCGCGGGGCAGACGGCGGCGGCCTCGCGCACCGCCGCGTGCAGGTGCTCGGACGGCTCCGCCTCCAGCAGGATCACGACACCGTCGTCGTCGCGCTGGTCGAACACCTCCGGCGCGAGCAGCACGCACTGACCGGCGCCGCAGCATTTGGCCTCGTCCACGTTGATCTTCATGGTGGGGTTCCTCTCTGTTTCAGGTCGTCTCCGCGTCCGGTGTGACGGGGGCCGCCCACAGCCCGACGATCGCGTCGACCAGGCCGGTCCCGGCGCTGTGCCAGCTGGAGCGCGGCGTCGGACCGCCGTCGGCCAGAGCGCGTTCGCGGTCGGCGCACACGTGCATCATCAGCTGACGCGTCATGTCCCCGCGTTCGGCGCGCACCTCGACCGGCAGCTCGGGAAGGCATCGGTTCAGCCCGTCGAGGATCTGGAGGAGCGTGGGGGAGGTGAGAGCCTCGTCGATCATGATTGCGCGCAGCGCGGGGTCCGTCATCACCTGGGCGCCGAACCGGGCGAACCAGGTGGGGTTGCCGAGGGCGGCCAGATGCTCGGTGATCGGGTGCACCAGACAGGCCACCCAGTCCCGCAGCTCGGCGGAGTCGCCGACCTCGGCCAGCATCCGCCGGCGTATGCGCTCCATCCGCTCGGCGTGCTTGCGCACGATCGCCCGCACCAGGTCCGCTTTCGTACCGAAGTGGTAGCCGACCGCGGCGTTGTTGCCCTGTCCGGCGGCCTCGCTGACCTGGCGGTTGGACACGGCGAACACCCCGTGCTCGGCGAACAACCGCTCCGCCGCCGTCAGAATCTGCTCCCGCGTCGCACTGACCCGCTCGGCTCGAACAGTCCTGCCGGTCATGGTTACCAGCGCACGAGGACTTCGCGCAGGCCGCCGACGACCAGCCCGTCCACCCGCCGCAGGTCCTCCGCCGCGACGGCCAGCTCCAGGGAGGGGAGCCTGCGCAGCAGCACCTCGAGCACGACCTGGAGCTCGGTGCGGGCCAGCGCCTGGCCCAGGCACGAGTGCGCCCCGGAGCCGAAGGCCAGATGCGGGTTGGGGCTGCGGCCCAGATCCATCTCGTCGGCGCCGTCGAAGACACTCTCGTCGCGGTTGGCCGCGGCCATGCTGCATATCACCGTCGTGCCGCGCGGCAGCACCGTCCCGCCGACCTCGGCCTCCTCGCCGAGATAGCGCGGCATGCCGAAGCCGGGGTTGGCGTCGAAGCGCAGCGCCTCCTCCACCGCCGAGCGCACCAGCGACCGGTCGGCCAGCAACCGCTCCCAGCGGGCGCGGTCGGCCAGCAGCATGCCGACCATCTTGCCGATCATGTTCGCCGTGGTCTCGTGCCCGGCCACCAGCAGCGCCATGCCCGTGGCCAGCAGTTCGACGTCGGACAGCCGGCCGCCGTCGGCGTCCGACTCCTTGATCAGTTCGCTGAGCAGGTCCTCGCTCGGCTGCGCCCGCTTGTCGGCGACGTGGTCGGCCATGTACTGGATGAACTCGGCCTGTGCCTCGTCGATCTCCGTCTGGCCGTAGCGGGTGAGGTTGAGCAGCGTGTCGGACCAGTAGGCGAACCTGTCCCGGTCGGCGGCGGGCACCCCCAGCAGGTCGCAGATCACGTACACCGGCAGCGGGAAGCCCAGGCACGCCTTGAGATCGGCCGGCTGGCCGCGCTTGATCATGTCGTCGATGAGCTGCTCGGCCATCTCCGCCATCACGGGCCGCAGCGCGGCCATCCGCTTGGCCGTGAACCACTTGCCGACCAGCCGCCGCCACCGCTGGTGCCCCTCGCCGCTGTCGGGGATCACCTGCGCCATGTCGGTGCTGAACAGCCCGCCCGACTCGTTGTCCGACAGTCGCGCCGCGTCGTCCGCGTTCAGCAACCGGGTGAAGCGCGGGTCGGCCAGCACCTGCTTGACGTCGTCGTAGCGGGTGAGCAGCGTCGCCTCGTCGCCGCTGGGCAGCTTCACCCGCGCCACCGGGCACCGCTGCCGCAACGCCGCCCACTCCGCCGGCGGTTCGAGCGCCGCCTCGCTGGGAATCGGGTAGCTCAGTACCTGCTCGCCGTCACCTGGACTCACTGCGGCCCCCTCCGATCTGACTGCCAGTTGGCTGTCAGTCAACTCGGGCGGTTATCTTAAGTCAAGCAGTTGACTTAAAGCCTGAGCCAAGGTTCGCCCCGACGACCGCCAAGACGCCTGAGCTGCCGGGACGCAGGCCGTGCGATGCCGGGCCGGATCCGGCGATCACTCAGTGCTCGTGAACAAACCGAGGGCGAATCCACCTGGCGAGGCACATGAAATCGCACCAGACTGTGATCAAACGCCCTCAAAGAGCCCCGTGCCGGGCATGGGGGTGCCGGAGACTGTGCGGTCGCCGTTCAGGAGCCAGTCCAGAGTGGCCGGGGTCGCGTCGAAGTGACCCGCGTGGCCCGCGTCGGGCTGGACGATCAACGTCGCGGTCGGGATACGGGCGCCGAGCCAGTGGGCGTGGGCGGCCGGTACGACCTGGTCCAGTTCACCGTGCCAGAGCCGGCGGTGATGGTCGCGGGGTCGAAACCCCACGGGCTCCCGAACAGGGCCATGACGTCGTCGACCCAGCCCTCGATGCCGGGGCGGACGGCTTCGGCGTACGCGGCGGCGAGCATGGTACTGATCTCGGGACGGGTGAGGACGGCGGCCTCGGTCGCGGGCAGCTGCGGCGGGCCGGACGAGTTCGCCCCCAGGTGGGCCGCCATCGCCTCGCGGTCCTGCAGGGCGACGGCGGCGCTGCGGACGTTGCCGTCCATCATCCCGGCGGTCCAGTCGAGCCCGTCGGCGTCGCGCGGTGCCAGAGCGGCGAGCGAGGCCACCCGAGTGACGCGGTCGGGGTGACGAGCCGCGAACGCCAGCGCGTGCGGGCCGCCGCCCGAGACTCCGTAGACGGCGAAGCGGTCGAAACCGAGGGTGTCGGCGACGGCGGCGCAGAGGATTTGGATCATGGCCGCCATGGTGGCCGGAAGCGGGTCACACGGCCGTGAACGGATCCGGCGACCGGCGCCGAATGCGTAACGGTTCCGATCTGCCGATTCAAGGTTGTTCGCAAGATTTGTCCAGGGTCGGCCGCGCATCGTCGTCTACGAACCGGGATGCGGTCGCCGACGGATCCACTCCCGGATTGAGGTGACCGATTGTTGCCAACGAAGGAGATCCCATGAAGCGCACGTTGCTACGCCTGACGGCCGCCGTGCTGTTCGCCGTGTCCGCCACTGCCGGTGGGGTGGTCGTCGCATCGTCCGCCTCGGCTGATATGGCCCACTGCTGCTGACGAACACGCCGTGAGGAAAAGCGCCTTTGAGCGGGAAGCACAGCGGGCGCCGAAGGTCCTGTCAGCGCCCCGCCGAAGGCGCTTTCCACGTTCAGGAACGGGGGCCGGCGACCGCGGGACTGGAGCCGTTGGGTTCTCCCCGCTCCTGGCGCGATCACCTCTCAGAGCATGTCGCCGACCGCGTTGATCAGCAGGCGGCACTGGTGCGGCGGCGTGCCGCTCGAGTACGTCCGCCAGTTTCCACGCGCCCGCGCTCGATCGCGCGGCCCTGGCTCGCGCCGGGCCTCCCGCGCATGGGAGGGGCGTTGTACCGTCCTTGGGGCCGCCCCGGCCGATCACCGCCCCGGTCGTCGGCCGCGGCACCGGGCGGCTCCCGACCGAACGCGAGAGGACGGAGCATCTATGTCGATTCGGCTGATCGGCGCCAACCCCGGCCTGACAGTCTCCGACGGAGGGCGGCGCGTGGCGTTCGCCTCCGTCTGGCGCGCCGACTGGTCGCAGGCCGGGAGCGGCAGGGCGGTCGTGCTGTGGCATGAGGGCCGCACCAGGGCGCTGGGCCCCGACCCGACGCTGGCCCTCTGGCTGGCCAAGGAGTTCACCCGGCACTTCCCCGAGGTGGCGGGCCTGCACTGGCCCGAGCCCGAGGTCACCGTCGCGCCAGTGGACATGGATCTGGACCTCACCGCCGGCCTGGGGGCTTCGGCGGCCGACGTGACCGTGATGATCGACGGGCCTCCGCTGGAGCGGCGCGCCTGCCGGGTCGAGGACTTCGACCTCGGCGGGATCCCGCACCTGCTGACCAACGTCTACATGCCCTGCCCGACTGGCACGCTGGCTGTCGGCGGCGTCCCGGTGGCGGGGGACGCGACGCACGCGTTCCTCGCCGACGCCGAGGTCTGGAGCGGCCCGGCCTCTGGGTGACCGTCCCGATTCGTCGCCGACGCGCGCTCGGGTGACCGTGGGCCGGTCGGCCTCCTCATGTGGTGGACGAGACGCGGGTGGACGAGACACAGGTGGACGATTCTTGCCGCCGTTGACTATGGTGTGGCCCATGTCCAGTCCTGAGGCGTCAAGACGCTAGCCACCGGTCCTTCGGTGGCTTCCTGTGATGTCACGCGGCAGCGCCGTCCCTGAGGCCGCGCGCCCTTTCGTCACCCTCGCCGCCGGATCACCGTCGTACGGACTGACTCTTTCCGGGAGCGCCGCCACCTCCGCCACCGTCGTGGTGCCGCGGGTGGTGCAGAACCCGGCCTCTCCTTTCACGCGGTAGCGCCCGCGCGCCCTGGATGTACGCCCGAAAACGGGCCGGTTCGGGGTTGCGTGGTGGTGCGCCGCGTCCCCTTGCGATGCTTTTCCGACGCGGCCGTGGAGTTTCCGCTCATGCCCTTCGCCATCTACATCCTCGGACTGGCGGTATTCGCCCAGGGAACGTCCGAGTTCATGCTGTCCGGACTGGTTCCGGACATCGCCAGTGAACTGAATGTGTCCATCCCGGCCGTTGGCGCGCTGACGTCCGCCTTCGCCGCAGGAATGATCGTCGGCGCCCCGCTGATGGCGGTCCTCAGCCTGCGCTGGCCACGAAGGCGGGCGCTGCTCGTCTTCCTGGTCGCGTTCATGCTCGTGCATGTCGCCGGCGCGGTCACCACCAGCTTCTCCGTGCTCCTGGTGACCCGAGTCCTCGGAGCGCTGGCCAACGCCGGTTTCCTCGCCGTGGGGCTCGCGACGGCGACCAGCATGGTCCCGCAGAACGCCAAAGGCCGGGCCACCTCCATCCTGCTCGGCGGTATCACGCTCGCGTGCGTCGCCGGTGTGCCCGCCGGTGCCGCGCTCGGTCAGACGCTCGGCTGGCGGTCGGCGTTCTGGGCCGTAGCCCTGATCTCCCTGCCCGCCGTCGTCGCCGTGATGCGCTCGGTGCCCGACACCGTGCGGGCGACCGGCGACCCGGACGAGGCCCGTCCCCGCGCACGGCGCGAACTACGGGCCCTGCGCGAGCCGCGCCTGCTGGTCGTTCTGGTGCTGGCCGCGCTGGTGAACGCCGCCACCTTCTGCACTTTCACGTATCTGACGCCGCTGGTCACCAACGTGAGCGGCTTCTCGGAGGGCTGGGTGCCGGTGATGCTGGCGCTGTTCGGTCTCGGGTCGTTCGCCGGAGTGACCATCGGCGGCCGTCTGTCCGACACGCGGCCGATGCTGGTCCTGGTCCCGGGTGGGATCGCCCTGCTCGCCGGATGGGCGCTCTTCGCGCTCACAGCCGGCGGCCCGATCGTCACGTTCCTGCTCACCGTTGTCCAGGGGACCCTGTCGTTCGCCGTCGGCTCGACCCTGATCGCCCAGGTTCTGTACGCGGCGCCCCGGGCGCCCTCGCTCGGCGGCTCCTTCGCGACCGCGGCCCTCAACGTAGGGGCGGCCGTCGGCCCCGCCGTCGGCGGCGCCACCATCGCCGCAGGGCTCGGCTACCGCTCGCCGCTGTGGGTCAGCGCCCTGCTGGTGGCGGCGGCGCTCGTCACGGCGGGCCTCGCCCAGGCCATACGGCAGGCACCATCGCCGCGCGGCCGGCGAGGAGCGGCCCGGCCGGAAGATGGCCGGGCCGCGCCACGCACTCGCCCGGGTGGCCGCTGACTCCAGCGAGGAGATCGCCGTCTGGCTGTGGTCCGGGCCACCTGCGCCCACCCCCGGCTCAGGAGGCCGGGCGGTGGCCGCCCTTGGCCTGCTGGATGAGCTCGTAGACGTGGGCCCGGAGCTCGGCGAAGCGGGGCAGGGAGCGGGTGACGAGCTGGTCACGCTCATCCGGCAGGTCGATGGTGACCTCTTCGAGCACGACCGTCGGCGAGTCGGACAGGACGATGACGCGCTGGCCGAGGTAGACGGACTCGTCGATGTCATGGGTGACGAACAGCACGGTGACCCCGAGGCGCTTCCACAGGGAGCGGACGAGGTCTTCGAGGTCGGCGCGGGTCTGGGCGTCGACGGCGGCGAACGGTTCGTCCATCAGCAGGAGATGCGGTTCGTAGGCGACCGCGCGGGCGATGGCCACGCGCTGCTGCATGCCTCCCGACAACTGCCAGGGATGGGCGCCCTGGGCGTCGGCCAGGCCGACGGCCTCCAGCGCCTCCCGGACGAGCCGCTGCCGTTCGGCCTTGGGGACCTTCTTCTCCTTCAGCGGGAGCTCGACGTTCTGCCGTACGGTCATCCAGGGGAACAGGCTGCGGCCGTACTCCTGGAAGACCACGGCCATGCCGGGGGGCGGGCCGGTCACCCTCTCACCTTCGAGCACCACCTCACCGGCGGTGCTGTCCAGCAGCCCCGCGACGCATCTCAGCAGGGTGGTCTTGCCGGCGCCGGAGGGCCCGACGATGCAGACGAGTTCGCCGGACGCGATGGTGAAGGTCAGGTCGCGGACCGCCTCCACGCTGCGGCCCCTGCCCTCGTAGACCTTCTTCAGGTTGCGGACGTCCAGCATCGTGGTGGAGCTCTCCGGGCGCGCGGCGGCGCCGATGGGTGCGGTGGTCATCTCAGCCCTCTCGCTGTGACATGCGCAGACCGGTGTACCAGCTCAGCAGCCGGGCCTCCGCCGCCCGGAAGATCACCGACAGGGCGATGCCGATCAGCCCGAGCATGATGATCCCGGTCCACATCTGCGGGATCGCGAAGCTGCGCTGGAACTGGATGATGGTGAAGCCCACGCCGTTGCTCGCGGCGAACATCTCGCTGATCACCATCAGGATGATCCCGATGGACAGCGCCTGCCGCGCACCGGCGGCGATCTGCGGGCTGGCTCCCCGCAGCACCAGATGGACGAGCCGCGAGTGGGGGCGCAGCCGGTAGCAGCGGGCGGTGTCGCGCAGCACCTCGTCCAGCGCGCGCACACCCTCCACCGCGTTCAGCAGCACCGGCCAGACGCACCCGGAGACGATCACCAGCACCTTCATCTCGTTCCCGATGCCGGCGAACAGCATCAGGATCGGCACCAGCACCGGCGACGGGATCGCCCGGAAGAACTCCAGGACCGGCTCCAGCAGGCCACGGAGCGTACGCGAGGAACCGATCGCGGTGCCCAGGCCCACCCCCAGCGCCACGGCCACCAGGTAGCCCACCAGCAGCCGGGCCAGACTGGGCAGCACATCTGCGGTGAACCGGCCGGTGAACCAGGTCTCGCCGAACGTGCCCACGATCTGGCTCAGCGGCGGCCAGAAGAAGTCGGTGCTGTCCGCCGTCGCCGCCCACCACGCCGCGACCAGCAGTACCGGCACGGCCAGCAGCAGCAGGACCTTCCGGCCCGCGCTCAGCGTGTTCACCGGGGAACCTCCCCACGGATCGAGGGGTGCCAACGCAGCGCCCGGCGCTCGGCGGCGCGCGCGATCACGTTGACGACCACACCTATCAGACCGACCACGATGACCAGGGCGTACATCGCCGCCACCGCGCCGGAGGTCTGCGCCACCGCGATCTGCCTGCCGAGCCCGGGCGACCCGATGATCAGCTCACCGGTGATCTCCAGGATCAACGCCACCGCCGCGCCCAGCCGGAACCCGGTCATCATGTACGGCAGCGCGGTCGGCCAGATCACCGTGCGCACCTGGGTCAGCGGACGGAACCGGTACGAGCGCGCGGTCTCCCGGGCGACCGGGTCCACGTCCTGCACGCCGTACAGAACCTGCACCAGCACCTGCCAGAAGGCGGCGTACACCACCAGCAGAAGTGTCGAGCGCATGTCCGTGCCGAACAGCAGCACGGCCAGCGGGATCAGCGCCACCGACGGGATCGGGCGCAGGAACTCGATCGTCGAGTTCATCGCCGCCCGCAGCAGCGGGATGCCGCCGATCAGGATTCCCAGCACCACGCCCGCGACCATCGCGATCGACAGACCGATCGCCCAGCCGCGCAACGTCTCCAGCAGCGACTGCCAGAACTCCGCCGTCGCGGCCTGATCCGCCAGCGCCGAGACCATGTCGCTGAACGGCGGCAGGAACCGCTCGTCCACCAGCCCGGCCCGGGGCGCCAGCTCCACCACCGTCACCAGCCCGGCCAGGCCGATCAGGCCCAGGGCCCAGGTGGGGAGAGGGCGGTGACGGCGTCCGCCCCGGCCCCGTCCCGGCGTGCCCGCCGTCACCGCCACCGTCACGGAAGTAGCCCGCCGAGATCGGGAGCGGTCTGGATCAGGCCGTCCTGCAGGGCGAGCTTCGACAGGGTCTCGAGCGACCCGCGGTTGATCTCCGAGGGATACGTGGGGAGTGTGAGCGAGCCGGCCATAGCCGAATCGATCTTCGTGTAGGTGAGCAGGACCTTGCGCACCGCGTCCGGGTTGTCGGAGGCGTACTTCAGGGACTTCAGCATCGCGGAGGTGAAGCGCTTCACCAGGTCGGGCTTGGAGGCGATGGTCTGCTCGGAGGTGAAGTAACCGGCGATGGCCAGCTCAGGAGCGGTGTCCACATAGTTCGACGCGATCACGCGGTCACCGTTCTTCTGGGCGGTCGCCAGGAACGGCTCGACGACCTGGACGGCGTCGACGCTTCCCTTGTCCAGCGCGGCGAGCATGTCCGGGAAGGGCAGCTCGACGAATTCGACGTTCTTCGGGTCACCGCCGGCGGCCCGGATCGAGGCCCGGACCGTGGTGTCGTTGATGTTGTTGAGGGTGTTGACCGCGACGCGCTTCCCGGCGAGGTCCGCGGCGGACTTCAGCGGGCTGTCGGCCTTGACGACCACCCCTCCGAAGTCCTTGCCCTGGGCGCCCGTCGAGCCGGCGCCGGGCGTGACGACCTTGAGGGGGAGGCCCTTGGACCGGGCGATGATCAGCGACGTGAAGTTGCTGAACCCGAACTCCACCTGACCGCTGACGACGGCGGGGACGATGGCGGCACCGCCCTGCGCGGACACGAGCTCCAGCTTCAGCCCTTCCTCGGCGAAGAATCCCTCCTGAGCGCCGAGGTAGACCGGCGCCACGTCGACGATGGGGATCACGCTGACCTTCACCGAGGTGAGGCCGGCCGAGGCCGGCCTACCGGCGTCGGACGCGTCCGGGGAAGGGGTCTGCCCGCCCCCGCACGCGGTGAGGAAGAGAACGGAGGCGGCGGCCAGAACCGCGCGAATTTTGGTCACGGTGCTTCTCCAGGACGTCGGTCGGGGGGTGAGGAGTTGACGTCGGCGCTCGTCACGGCCGGACGAGGCCTTCGGATCGGCGCGTTCCCCTCCACCGTTCCACCGCGCAGGACGACGCTGGTCGCACTGCCGGTCCCCAGAGGAGAGCAGGCCGAACGTTCGGGCGCGTACCGCGGTGCCCGCCCGGCGACCGCGGAGGGCGGTCGCGAGACGGCAGCCGACCGATGGCTGCCTTCCCCGATGGCACCGCTCGTTTGTGAGGCCGATGCTATGAATTATGTACGCGATTGTCAACGATTTGTTTACCAAGAGCTGCGCCAAATTTGTCGTCACTCTATGGATGTATTGGGGCATGCCGAAAGAGGCCTCCGGCGCGGACGGCCGTGGCCTTCGGATGGGGGTTCACTCACGAGTAGGTGGTTCGCGAGTGGGGGGTCGCGAGTGGAGGGGATACGAGGACGAGGGCGCGCGAGTCCGGGATCTCAGGACTTGGCCAGCACCGCCGCCTCGACATGGGGCGTCGTGGACTTCGAGATCTGGGTGATCACATCGCGCAGGTGCTCGCGCATGGCTGCCTCGGCGGCCGCGGGGTCCCGCGCCACGATGGCGTCGACGATCTTCTCGTGCTGCCCGAGGGAGACGGTGGACCGGCCCGGCTGAAGGGCCAGGCGGAACTGGTGGCGGACGAGTTGGCCCTGCAGCCGGAGGAGGATGGTGCGGGCGGTCTCCTGGCCCGCGATCTCCTGGATGAGGGCGTGCAGGGACGCGTTGAGCTCGGAGTAGGCCAGCGGATCGTGCCCTTCGACCCTCTCGCGCATCGCCCGCCTGATCTGGAGCAGCCTGTCGGCCTGGCCGGGCGTCACCCGCTCGGCCGCCTTCGCCGCCAGCAGGCCCTCGAGCACCATCCGCACTTCCGTGATCTCCACCGCCTCGGCGGTGGAGATCACGCGGACCCGCGCGCCCTTGTTGCGCTGCACCTCGACGAGGCCGTCGGCGACGAGCTCTCGCAGTGCTTGCCGCACGGTGGACCGGCTGACCTGGTAAAGGTCGCACAGCTCGGCTTCGACGAGGCGCTGCCCGGCGGCGAAGTGCCCGTCCAGCACCGATCGGCGGATCTTCACGACCAGCTCTTGGGGGTCGACCGCCTTCATGATCTTCCTCCCGTGTCGGTGCCGCGGAACGGCGCTGTTGTGGTTGGCGACATTCTAGGTGACCAAATCGTGACCGGCGGTCGTACGGGCGGCGGCGGGCATCACTCGATCACGGGCGTGCCGTGGGTGTGGAACGACTCGATGGTCTTCAGTCCCCACGCCTGCCCCTTGGCGCGCTCCGCCTGCGTCCACGTGATGACCTCCCAGTCGGGGGCCAGGATCAGCCGGGCGCCGGCGTTGCACAGCTCGACGCGGTTGCCGCCGGGCTCCCAGACGTAGAGGAAGAACGTCTGCTGGATGGCGTGCTTGTGCGGGCCGGTCTCGATGTGGATGCCCGCCTCGAGGAAGACGTCGGCCGCCCGCAGGATGTCCTCCCTGGTGTCGGTCGCGAACGCCACGTGGTGCAGGCGTCCCCGCGCGCCGCTCCAATCGGAGGTGTACACGAGGTCGTAGGACTTGTTGCAGACCGAGAACCACACGGCGGCGGGGGAGCCGTCGTCGTTCACGATCTGCTCCGTGGGTCGCGCTCCCAGCGCGCCGGTCACGAAGTCGCCGGCCGCCGCCACGTCCGAGGCGAGGAAGTTCACGTGGTCCAGACGTCGGACGTTCGCGCCTCTCCCGGGGAAGGCCGAGGCCTGGTTCTTCAACGACGGCCGGTGCTCCTCGGTCGCGACGTACCGCTCCGTCTCGTAATACAGGCCCATGTCGTGGCCGTCCGGGTCGGTGAAGAGGTAGACGGGCCCGAGCCCGAACTCCGACCCGCTCCACCCGGCGCCGAGCCCGGCCGCCTCGACGGCCTCGACCCGGCGGCTCAGCGCCTGCGGGCCGGCCGCCCGCAGGAACGTACGGCCGACGCCGGCCCGGTCCCTGCCGGTGATCTTCACGGTGTAGCGCTCGTAGTCGTCCCACGAGTGCACGTAGATCGAGTCGCCCTCCCGGTGGATCTCCTTCATCGCCATCAGGTTTACGAAGAAGTCGCGGGTCTCCTCCGGCACGGGGCTGAAAATCTCGACGGATCCCAGGTGGGCGATGTCGCCGAATGCCGCTGACTGCATCGGATCTCCTCTCGGTTGGTGCCATGGTTCAGGCGGCTCGCGGCGCCTGCGTTCTCAGAACTGCGGATTCACCGCCGGGGGTCGGCCCGGCGCGGCCAGACCCGGCCGTCGAAGAGCTTGCGCGCGGTGCTCACCACTCCGGAGCGGCGGACGCGCAGGGCCGTCCCGCTCCCGGATACCTCGACGGAGGCGTCGAAGAAGCCGGTCGGATGCTCGATCCGCAGGGTGGCTCCCGATGCCGTACGCGCGGCGACCCCGGCGCCGGCCTCGGTGGCCACCTCGGCGGCGACCGAGCCCTCGACGAGTACGGCGGTGGCGACCGAGACCGCACCCAGGACACCGATGGAGGTGTGGACCCGGTGCGGGATGAAGGTCCGGGTCGAGATGGTGCCCCCGTCACGCGGTGCGGCCACCAGGGTCATCTTGGGCACCGTGGTCGCCCGCACGTCGCCCAGCCCCATCAGCTCGCCCGCCCGCAGCCGGATCTCCTCGACCTTCGCCTTCAGCGTCGCGTCGCCCTCCAGTTCGGAGGGGGACTCGTACCCCGTCACCCCGAGTGACCTGGCGGCCATCACCACCACGGGCATGCCGTTGTCGACGCAGGTCGTCTCCACGCCGGCGATCTCGTTCCGTACGGAACCGGTGGGCAGGAGACCGCCGCACGTCGCGCCCTCCGTTCCCTCGAAGTAGAGGGTCACCGGCGCGGACGGGAACGGCACGCCCGAGATGAGGGTGCCGCCCGCGTACCTCACCCGGCCGTCACGGGTGTCCACGGTGGCGGTCGCCGCGCCGCCCCCGTTGAGGATGCGGATGCGGACCCGGGTCGTGTCGCCGTCCACCGGGACCAGCCCGCGCTCGATGGCGAACGGCGCGACGCCGGTCAGGAGGTTGCCGCAGGTCTGCCGCGCCGAGACGCCGGCCTCGGTGACCTGTACCTGCAGGAACAGGTAGTCGACGTCCGCGCGGGGGTCCGGGGAGCGGGAGATGACGGCCACCTTGCTCGTCAGCGGATGGCCACCGCCGATCCCGTCGATCTGCCGGGCGTCGGGCGAGCCCATCAGCCGCAGCAGCAGGTCATCGCGCCGGTCCTCCTCGGCGGGCAGGTCCTCCGCGAGGAAGTAGGCGCCCTTCGAGGTTCCGCCGCGCATCAGCATGCACCGGATCCCCGCGTCATCGATCTCTTCCACGGTGTTCACGGCGCCGTCCCCAACCGCGGAACGCCCCGGCCGGACACCGACTTCAGGACCTCGACGGTGGCCAGGGTCATCGCCGCGGACTCCCCGGCCGACCTGGCCATCCGGACGGCCGCCTCCATCTCGGCCACGCGGCGTTCACTGTGCGGCACGGTGCCGTCGAGGAGCCTGCGGATCACGTCGCCGTCGAGCTCGGTCAAGGTGTCGACCAGATGGTCGTGACACCATTCCCCGAGCCCCTGCGTCTCCGCCACCCGCAACGACTCGACCATCAAGGCGGTCAGGCCCTTCACCACGATGCTGCGCAGCAGTTTGCGCGCCGCCGCCTGGCCGACCTCCTCACCGAGCGAGGTGATGTCCATCCCGCAGGCGGACAGCAGCTCGGTGGCCCGTCCGGCGCCCGGACCGGCGGCCAGGACGGGGGTCCTCACCAGCAGCCGGAGCACGGGTGCCATCAGGACACCCTCGGCGAAGGTCAGCCCGTGCGCGGTCGCGGTGGCCGCCAGCTCGCGCTTGAGATCCGGGCTGGCGGTGGCCAGATCGAGGTAGACGGCATCGGACGCGGTGTGCCCGAGTGCGGACTCCAGCGCGCCGGGCGCGTCGGCGGCCGCCGTCAGCGCGATGATCACCTGTGCCCCGGCCACGGCCTCGGCGGGGGTCTCCGTGACGGTGAAGTCGACCGGGCGTCCCGTCCACGCGGGATCGAAGCCGGTGACGTGCGCGTGGGCGCGGAGCCCCGAGGCGATCGCGTAACCGGCCTCACCGAGTCCGAGCAGGGCGACGCGCGGCTTCACGCGTCCTCCTCGGGGAGGTCGTCGACATAGCTGACGCCCAGCCGGGACAGCAGCTCGCGCAGGCCGTACATGTCGACGCCGAGCACCCCGGAACGCAGGGCCGCCCGTTTGTCCTCCTCGGCCGCGATCCGGGTCCGGGCCCGGGCCAGCACGTCCGCGGCCGACGCGGCCGGCACGCACATGACCCCGTCATCGTCGGCCACCACGACGTCGCCGGGCCGTACCACCTGGCCACCGCAGACGACCGGCACGTTGACGGAGCCGGGGCTCGCCTTGACGGTGCCCTGAGCCGAGACGGCGCGCGCCCAGACGGGGAACCCCATCGCGCGCAGGGAGGCGATGTCACGCACCCCGGCGTCCGTCACGATG
Source organism: Microtetraspora glauca (assembly GCA_001570385.1). Taxonomy (GTDB): domain Bacteria; phylum Actinomycetota; class Actinomycetes; order Streptosporangiales; family Streptosporangiaceae; genus Microtetraspora; species Microtetraspora glauca. Next base: position 292,537 of record BBYL01000006.1, read on the forward strand.
CCCGCCACTCCCCGCGAGAGCAGCGACGCCGCGAGCAGGTCGCCGAACATGCCGTCGGTGGAGGGGGAGGTCGTCGTCACCACGAGGACGTCCCCCTCCCGGCACATCTCCACCGCCGCGTGGATCATCAGGTTGTCGCCGGGGTGGCTCGACACCGTGACCGCGGAACCCGCGATCACCGCGCCGTCCTGCCGGGGGCGGACGGCCGGGGCCACGAGGCCGGTACGGCCCGCCGCCTCGTGCACCGTGGCCACCCCGGCGTCGCGCAGTCCTGCGACCACCTCCGGGTCGGGCCGTGGCACGTTTCGTACGACATAGTGCCCTGCCATGCGAGCCCTCCTAGTCCAGCTCGGAGGTGACCTGCGGGTAGACCCGCTGGTAGGCCTCGGCGTACGCATCCACGGGCAGCCCCAGGTTCGGCCCGCTGTTGCGCTTGGCCTGCACCCCGCGACGGCGGCTCAGATCGCTGTAGTACTCCACCAGGTGGCCCTGCGCGCCGAGACTCCGCATCGCCGAGAGCTTCAGCTCCCACACCGGCGTGATGTCCAGCAGGACGTCGGGCCGGAAGTCGCACACCTCCGGCTGGTGCGGCTCGAAGCAGAACACCGGGGGAGCGCCGATCACCTCGCCGTCACCCGGCACCCCGGCGGCCTGGGCGAGGATCCGCGTCCTGAGTGCGATCTGTCCGGCGACGGGGTGATCGATGTTGTACGGGTCGTTCGGCGCGTGCGTCAGCACGACGGAAGGGTGCAGGCTCCGGTACAGGTCGACCAGTGACCGGGTCAGTTCCGGCGTCTCGACCAACGGGTAGTCACCCGCGTCGAAGAAGACCACCTCGGCGCCCAACGCGCCGGCCGCCTTCTCACCCTCCTCACGCCGGACCGCCTTGACCTCGTCCAAGCTGTGTCCCTCGCGCCACAGGCTCGCGGACTCGCCGCGCTCGCCGAAGCTGAGACAGGCGATCACGGCGCGCTGCCCGCTCTGGGTGGCCAGCGCGATGGCCCCACCGGCGCGCCAGACGAAGTCTCCTGGATGAGCGGTGATGACCAGCAGGGGTCCCTTGGTCGGCATACCCGTCCTTCTCCTGTCCGGGCGGCGACACCGCCGGATCGTCCACATGATCGAGACAACGTGGCCCGAACAGGTCCCAGGGGTCGCCAACGCGATTAGCTACGAGATTGTCAACAATATGCCCAACTATCTGTTCGTCACAACCCGTGCCGGAAATTGCATCGGCACGGGGAAACCGGTCGCAGTCGATGGGGCGTCCTGATCGGGGACGGGGACGGGGACGGGGACGGGCGGACGCTGCGGCTGGATCAGGGCACGCCGTACCAGCGGAGCAGCGCCGTGGTCGCGGCGGCGGCGACGACCACCACGGGGAACGGCGCGCGCCGGGCCGCGAGGATCCCGGCGACCAGTACGCCGGACGGCCTGGCCCAGCCGGCGAAACCGTTCCCCTCGGTGAGCGCGGCCGTGGCCACCAGGGCGACCAGCAGCACGACGGCGGCGGTGGAGAGCAACTGCCGCAGGCGGTCCGGGACACGCAGCCGATCCCCGAGCAGCGGGCCGGCCAGTCGGAACGCGTAGGTCCCGGCCGCCAGCAGGGCGATGGCGAGCATCGGCATCAGCGGACCTCCTGTGCCGGATCGGCCTGCGTGGCGGTCGCGGCGCTCGTGACGGATCGGGCGACCGGCAGGAGACCGGCCAGCGAGAGCAGCACCGGCAGCCCGGCGGGCAGGAACGGCGTGGTCGCGGCGGCGATGCCCGCGCCGAGCAGCGCGCCCCGACGTGTGCCGCGATCGGCGAGCGCGGGCAGCACCAGGGCGAGCAGGACGGCGGGGAAGGCGGCGTCGAGGCCGAGGGCGCCGGTGTCGCCGACGGTCCGGCCGGCCAGCGCGCCGATCACGACGGCCAGGTTCCAGGACGCGAACACGGCGACGCCGCAGATCCAGAACGCCGCCCGCCGCCGCGGCCGGTCGCCCTGGCGTAACGCGAACGCGACCGACTCGTCCGTCATCAGATGCGCGCCCGGCAGCCGCGTCCACCACCGCTCGCCGAGCACGTCCGCGATCGCGAAGCCGAAGGGCAGGAGGCGGGCGTTGAGCACCAGGCCGGCGGCGACAGCGGCGACCGCGCTTCCGCCCGCGAGTAGCACGCCCACCGCGGCGAACTGGGCGCCACCGGCGAAGACCAGCAGGGACATGACGATCGGCACCGAGGCGTCGAGGCCGCCGGACACGGTGATCGCGCCGAAGGACGCGCCGACGACCGCGTCGGCGAGGCAGACCAGGGCGATGTCGCGGAGCGTGCCGCGATCGATTGTTCGCCATAACGAACGCATGTTTGTTATCCTGAACAAGAACGCTTGCGTTCGTCAAGTCGAACAGAACGACGTCTGGAGCGAACACGTGCGTAACGGTTCCCCCGGTGACGGAGAGACCTCGTCCCACGCCCTGATCGCGCTGATCGCGGCGTCGATCCGCCGGGAGCGTGACCGCGCGGGACTGTCCCTGACCGAGTTGGCCAGGCGGGCGGGCATCGCCAAGTCCACGCTGTCCCAGCTGGAGTCGGGCTCGGGGAATCCGAGTGTGGAGACCCTGTGGGCGCTGGGCGTCGCACTCGGCGTGCCGTTCAGCCGGTTGGTCGACCCGCCGCGCGCGAGCGTACGGGTGATCCGCGCCGGCGAGGGGCCCGCCACCTACTCAGAGCGGGCGAGCTACGCCGCCACGCTGCTGGCGTCCTGTCCTCCGGGTGCTCGCCGGGACCTCTACCGGATCACGGCGCGGCCGGGGGAGCCGCGGAACTCGGAACCGCACATGCCCGGCACGACGGAGCACGTGGTGCTCAGCGCCGGCCGGGCGCTGGTCGGCCCGGCGGGCGATCCGGTCGAGCTCGGCCCGGGCGACTACATCACCTACCCCGGCGACGCGCCGCACGTTTTCGAGGCCCTCCACCCCGACACCACGGCAGTGATCCTCATGGAGCACATCTGAGCCGCTCGGACTCCTGTCACTCCGGCCTGTCCGCGTTCGCGCGAAAGAGGAGCTGATGCGGAATCCCGCCGCACGGGCCGCGCGATCAGGCTCCGATCATATTGAAGCCTCCGTCGGCGTTGAGGTAGACGCCGGTCATGTGGCGTGCGTCGTCCGTGGCCAGGAAGAGCGCTGTACCGGCGAGCTCGGCGGGGCCCGGGATCCGGCGCATGGGCGTCTTGGCGATCAGCTCCTCGCGGCGGCCGTTCTTCCAGTCCTCCCTGTTGAGAGTGGCCTCGGTCTCGATGAAGCCGGGCGCGAACGTGTTGACCCGCACGGTGGGGGCGAATGCCGCGGCGTAGGACTTGGTGATGCCGAGGATGCCGTACTTGGCCGCCGCGTACTGCGGCGCGCGGGCGCTGCCACGCACGATCACGGTGGAGCCGATGTTGACGATGGAGCCGTGGCCCTGGTCGAGCATGCGCGTGCCGACCTCGTGCGTGCACAACATCGTGCCCTTGACGTCGACGGCGAGCACGCGGTCGATGGACTCCTCGGTCAGGTCGCGCCAGGACATCTGCTCGGCCGCGACGTCGCCGACGTTGTTGACCAGCACGTCGAGCACGCCGAAGCGGCCGAAGACCTCCCCGGCCATGCGGCGGATGTCGTCGTGCCTGCTGATGTCGGCCCGGACGGTGAACGCCTCGCCGCCCACATCCTTGATCCGGGCGGCCGTACGCTCGGCGCCCGCGACGGAGCTGTTGTAGTGCACGGCCACGCGAGCGCCTTCCTGCGCGGCGCGCACGGCGATCTCGGCGCCGTAGCCGGTACCCGCTCCGGTCACCAGCACGGTCTTGCCGGTGAAGCGGCGAGGAAAGGGTTGCTCGGACACGGGGGGTCTCCTGTCTTCGGTGGGCTGTCTTCGCGTGCGTCCTCAGCGGGCGAAGCGCTGGCGCAGCTCGCCGATGCCCTGGACGCGGCTGACGAGTTCGTCGCCCTCGGTGAGGTATCGGGGCGGGGTGCGGCGGTTGCCGACTCCGGCGGGGGTGCCGGTGAAGATGAGATCGCCGGGCAGCAGCGGCACGACGGCCGACAGCCGGGCGATCAGCTCGGCGACCGGGAAGATCATCGATCTGGTGCGGTCGTGCTGGACGACCTCGCCGTTGAGCAGAGCGGTGATCTCCAGGTCATCGGGATCGTCGAACTCGTCCGGGGTGACCAGGAGGGGGCCGGTGGGGCCGAAACCCGGAAAGGACTTGCCCAGGCTGAACTGCGGCGGCACACCCCGCGACTGTGTGACGCGTTCGGACAGGTCCTGCCCCACGGTGAGCGCCGCCACGGACTCCCAGGCCCGCTCCTCGCTCACCCGGCGGGTCTCCCGCCCGATCACCGCCACGAGTTCGACCTCCCAATCCACCTTGCCCTCGGGCAATGTGACGGTGGCCTGCGGCCCCGTGACGCAGGTGGGGAACTTGGTGAAGACGAGCGGATCGGCCGGCGGCGTGAAGCCGGCTTCCACAGCGTGCGGCGGATAGTTCAGCGCGACCGCGAACACCTGCCGCGGCCTCGGCACCGGCGCCTCCAGAGCGGCGTGGTCGAGAGGCAGGTCGTAGGCGCTGTCCGGCTGTCCCGCCGCCCAGTCCCGCAGCTCCGGCCATCTCTCCAGCAGCGCCATCGGATCGGAGGGGAGCCCCGAGGCCGCGCCGACATCGAGGGCGCGGTCGCCGTCGGCCAGTACGGCGCGGCCGCCCAGGACGCCGAGCCTCACCAGTCCACCTTCCGCGGTACGGGGGTGCCGTGCCCCTGCTCCCAGCTGACGATCGGGGTACGCAGCACACCCAGCCGTTCGACCTCGGCCTCGACCACGTCGCCCGGCTTGAGATACAGGTCCGGGTTGCCGCTGAATCCGGCCACGCCCTGGACGGTGCCGGTGGTGACCAGGTCGCCCGCGCTGTAGCCCTGCGGGGAGTGGTAGGCGACCAGGTGCGGGATGGACACGGACATGCGGTTGGTGTTGGACTTCTGCCGGACCTGGCCGTTGACCCGCAGCTCCATGTCCAGGTTCTGCGCGTCCGGGATCTCGTCCGCGGTCACGATGTACGGCCCCAGCGGGCAGAAGGTGTCGATCGCCTTGCAGAACGAGAAGACGCCCGACTCCATCTCCCTGCGCTGGATGTCGCGGGCCGTGATGTCGTTGAACACCACGTATCCGGCGATGTGGTCGGGCGCGTCGTCCACACCGAAGAACTTGCCGCTCCTGCCGATGACGACCGCGATCTCCAGCTCGTAGTCCAGCTCGCTGGTCAGGTGCTCGGGGTAGATGACGGGCTCGTCCGGGCCGACGATGGCGTCGACGTTCTGGAAGAAGACGATGCCCTTGTGCATGGGGTGGGACCAGTCGACGTTCCTCGACTCGTCCTCGTGCTCGCGGAAGTTGCCCGAGGTGTGGAAGAACTTCTTCGGCACGATGGGAGCGCGCAGCCGTACGTCGTCCAGCGTCAGCCGCTCGCCGGTCTCCGGGGCGTGGCCTCCCCGCTCGAAGTACTCGCGCGTCGAGGGCACCTCCAGCGGGATGACCAGGCGTTCCTCCAGCTCCAGCCGCCCGACGCGGCCCTCGTCGAAGGTGATCAGTTTCATGCCTTCTCCTTGTGCTCACCTGCGAAGATCCGCAGCTGGAGTGCCAGCGTGGCGTAGTAGCCGACAAGCGTCGTCAACTCGAACAGGCCGCGCTCGCCCAGCGCCGCCACCGCGTTGCCGTACTCCTCGTCCGTCAGGTCTCCCGCGCGGGCCAGCGCGGCGGCCGCGCGCGCGGCCGCCAGCTCGCCCGGGTCCGGCAGGCCGGGCAGCGCGCCTTCGCGCAGCGCGGCCAGTTCGGCCTCGGTCAGGCCGCAGGTTCGGCCGACCGCCTCGTGCGCCTCACGCTCGAAGTCGCTGCCCCAGTGCGCGGCCACCACCAGGATCGCGATCTCACGCACCCGGGCGGTCAGCACCGAGTGGTAGCGCACCGCCGCGCCCACGGCCTGGAGAGCGCCGCCGACCGGCGGGCTCAGCAGCATGGCGTTGAACGGGCCGCGCAGCCGCCCCCGCTCGTCGGTGAGGGCGAAGGCCTGGGGCCCCGCGGCACGCGGCCCGCCGGTGATGGCCCGGTAGAGCTCGGCCTGCTCCTCATCCAGCGCGTCCGGTGACAGTCCGGCCAGCCGCGCCCTCATACGAGGGTCCTGCCGCCGTCGACGTACAGGACCTGGCCGGTGATGAACGAGGCCCGGGGCGACAGGAGGAACAGGACCGCGCCCACCACGTCCTCCGGCGTACCGAGGCGCCCGGCGGGGACCAGCCCGGTCATCTCCTCCCGCATCCCCGGCTTGGCCAGGTACGCGCGGGTCAGCTCCGTCTCGGTGTAGCCGGGCGCCACCGCGTTGACGGTCAGCCGGTCGGCCGCCCACTCCCTGGCCATCACCTTGACCAGCTGGTCGAGTCCGCCCTTGCTGGCCGCGTAGGGGCCGTGGTGGAGGTGCGCGAGCCGGGAGGAGACCGACGAGAAGAACACCATGCTGCCCCGGCCGGCACCACGCATCAGCCGGCCGGCGGCCCGTCCGGTCCAGAAGGCGCTGGACAGGTTCAGGGTGACGACGCGCTCCCAGACCTCGTCGGGAGTGTCGACCACCGGGCGGCGGTCGTTGGTCCCGATCGCGTGCACCAACATGTCCAGCCCGCCGAGTTCCTCGGCGGCACCCTGAACCGCGGCCTCGCACGCTTCCGAGCTCGCCAGGTCGGCGGAGACGACGCGCGCGTCGGCTGCCGCGAGGCCCGGATCGGCCCGCAGTTCCTTGAGCTTGGTCACATCGACGTCCACGACCAGCACGGACGCTCCCGCCTCGGCCAGGGCCCTGGCGCACGCGGCTCCGAGCCCGCCGGCGCCCATGACGAGCGCCTTGCGGCCGTTCAGACCGAGCCACTCCATGACCGGCCTCCGAGTTCACTCTATGAAAGTCGATTTCATTTGGGTGGCGCCGATGCTAGACCCGTGTCATCGGAGTTGTCCACGGTGCGTATCCGTACATGCTGGCGTGCGCGTGATATTCTCGCCCCTCGAAAGTAGGTTGTGTCCATGCGGCCGCTGCGGCCGCGCCGCCGGGGACGGTGCGAGAGAGCGAGGGGCGTGGCATGCCCGCCAGGCGACGGCAGGCCCAGAACGCGCAGGCGACCGAGGCCGGCCCCCGGCCGGAGTACCGCATCGAGGCCCTGGCCAAGGGCCTCCGCCTGCTGTCGCTCTTCACCGAGCAGCAGCCGGTCTGGCGGGTCAGTGACATGGCCGCGGCCACCGGCATGCCCCTGCCGACCACCTACCGCATGGTGATGACGCTGGCCGCGGAGGGCTATCTCGTCCACCTGCCGAACGGCGACTACCGGCCCGGCGTGCGCGTGCTCACCCTGGGGACGGCCGCGCTGCGCGGCATGGACCTGGTGGAGATCGCCGCTCCCGGCCTGCGGGCGCTGGCCGAGGCCACCGGGGAGACCGTCAATCTGTGCGTGCTCACCGGCGACCAGGTGCTCTACCTGATCCGCCTGCGCAACTCCGACCTGGTGACGGCCAACATCCAGGTCGGCTCCACCCTGCCCGCGGTCTACACCTCGATCGGCAAGCTGCTGCTCGCCCACCTCGACGAGGACGAGCTGGCGTCTCGTGTCACGGCCGGCTCCTTCGGCCCGGCGCACGGGCCCAACGCCAAGCTGTCGCTTGACGAACTGCGCGGGGAGCTCGCGGCCATTCGCAGGGACGGGTGGGCCATCCAGGACGAGGAGCTCGCCTTCGGCCTGCGCTCTGTCGCCGTACCGGTTCGCGACGCCTCGGGCCGGGTCGTCGCGGGCCTGAACATCGCGGTGCAGGCGCGCGACTGGTCGACCCAGCGCATCATCAGAGAGCTTCGCCCGCCGGCCGCGCGGACGGGCCAGGAGATCTCCACCCTGCTCGGCTGCCCGGCCGGCTGACGGCCGGCCGCGTTCGTGCCGCCATCAGCCGGCCGGGGATCGACTCCACCGGCAGCGAGACCGTGTTCGTCGGTCACCTGGGCGCCGCGATCCGCACCCCCGTCGCGGTGAGCAGCCGCCCGTCGGCGGCACGTTCGGTGGCGGCGAGTTGCGCCGCGACGGCCGCGGACACCCGGCCGGTGTCGCGCGGGTCCACGGTGAAGGCGGCGTACGACGCGAGATCGGGATGACTCTCCCGCTGGTCAGGGGTCAGCCCGCCCGCGACCGGCACCAGCCGGAGCACGTGCACGTCGCCGGTCAGCTCGCCGTCCTTGATCGCCAGGTCCCGCTTCGGCGAGTAGACCATGGCGTACCGGCCGGTGCTCAGTGGCCTGATGTCCCACGCCAACGTCGTGCCGTCGATCCAGTGCGCCTTGACGGCGGAAAGGTCGGCATCAAGACCGCGCCCGCCGGTCTGCGGCAGCACGTACCCCGGCGTGGCGGCCTGGATCCAGACCTCGTTGCCGTACGCGGCGAACTCCAGCACCTGGTCGTCGGGCAGGTCCTTCTCGCCGCCCTTGTGCAGGATGTAGCTGATGGTCGACGCGCCGTCAGTCAGCGGCACGGTGAAGTACGCGCCGAAGCCGTCGCGGCCCGCCGGGGCCAGCGGCGTGTCCCACTCGGTCGGCTGGGCCGCGCCGCTCCCGAAGACGTGCGCGCCCCACCCCTCGTAGTCGCCGTCCGGCCGGCTGTAGTGCAGGATCGCCACATTGTCGGCGGCCGCCCTGGTGGGACGCACCGCCGTGACGCCCGAGTCGACCCATCCGTCCGGCTGCGCGGACGGCAGCAGCGACTGATCGCCGCCCGGGTCCTTCTGGTCGCCCTTGTGGATGATGAAGTTGACCGGAGCTTCGGCGTCCCTGATCGGGACCTTCCAGTAGACGCCGTATTCGTCCTGGCCGTCGGCGGGACGCGGCGCGTTCCACTCGGTCGCGGCCCCGTCGGCTAGCCCGCCGCCCCACAGGTGCAGGCCCCAGCCGTCGTACGTCTTGTCCGGCCGCCGGTAGTGGACGGTCGCGTATCCGCGCGCCTCCGCCAGGGACGTGGCCGCGTCATCCTTGCCCTGGGTCAGCCAGATCTCGGCGTTACGCCCCGGATCGACGGTACGTGGCGCGCCGTCCGACTGGTCGCCGTTCCGCACGGTCAGGGTGACGGCGTCGGCGCCGGGCTTGAGCCTGATCCAGGCGAACCGTCCGTAGGCGTCCTGCCCTGACAGCGGCACCGGGGCGTCCGAGGCGGAGGGCTGGGCGACGTCGCCGTCGACCCGCAGGCCCCAGCCGTCGTAGTCGCCGCCGGGCCGCTGGTAGTGCACCACCAGCCAGTCGCGCCGCTGCTCGCCGGGCTCCTCGACCGGGGGCTGCGCGGCCACCGTCGCCGACGCCTTCGCCGAGGCGATCCGGCCCGCCGAGTCGCGGACCACGGCCTTGTACGTCACGGACGTCCCGGCCGCGAGGTCGCCGACGTCGTGGAACACCCGGAACGGCCGGGCGTCGTCGGTCCCCAGCATCGTCCACGGGCCGGTGCCGACCTTCGCGGCGAACGTGACCTGGTCGAAGCCGCCGCCCGGTACGTCGGCGGTGATCTCGGCCCGGCCGGTCAGCCGGTCGTCCGGCAGCGTGACGTCGATCTCGGGCGCCGCCGCGGGATGGGGGATCGGCTTCCCGGCCTGGTACACCACCGCGGACAGCGCCGGGACGGTCATGTCCAGTGTGCGGTCGGCTCCGGTCGTCACCGGGGCGCCGCCGTTCGGGTAGATCGGGGTGAACGCGGTCCGCGCCGAGTAAGTGGGGACCTTCACCCGCCGGGCGGCGGAGCCGTTGTTGAGAGCCACCACGTACTCGATCCGCCTGTCGGCTTCGAGCCTGGAGAAGGCGTAGACGCCGCCGTCGCTGAGCCGTTCGATCTGGGCGCCGTCACGCAGCGCCGGATGCCGGTCGGTGAGTGCGGCCAGCGCCGAGATGCCCTGGTACAGCGGATGCCGGACGACGAAGTTGTCCTGGGCGTGCGTGGCCGTGGTGCCGATCAGGTCGTCCGACAGGTAGGCGGCGGTCCGCGACGCGAACATCGAGGCGCGGGCGGCCTTGTCCCCGCCCTGGCCGGTGAACCCCTGCTCGTCGCCGTAGTAGACGACCGGCTGGCCCCGGGTGAGGTACATCAGCTCGTGCGCCAGCAGGTCGCGGCGCAGCAGCTCGGCGTCACCGGCCTGCGGGTTGTCCCGCTTGAGGAAGTAGCCGAACCTGCCCATGTCGTGGTTGCCGAGGAAGGTGGGCAGCGAGTACGCGTTCGAGTCGGCGTCGGTGTAGTAGTCGTCGGCCCGGTAGAGCGCGCTCAGCGTCGCCGCCCCGGCGCCCTGGGAGGCGTACGCCCTGGCCGCCGACTGGAACGGGAAGTCGAGCACCGCGCTCATCCCACCGGTGGTCGAATAGAGCGACGTGGTCCGCGGGTCGTCGGTGAAGACCTCGCCGAACATGAAGAAGTCCTTGTCGCCCAGCCGTTCGGCGTAGCCCTTGACGTCCGGGGCGAAGCGCCGCCAGAACTCCATGTTCACGTGCTTGGCGGTGTCGATCCTGAAGCCGTCGATGCCGGTCTCCCGGACCCAGGTGGTGTAGATGTCGGTCATGCCCTTGACGACCTCGGGCCGTTCGGTCCACAGATCGTCCAGGCCGACGAAGTCGCCGTACTCGGAGCTCTCCCCGGCGAAGGTGGAGTCGCCGCGGTTGTGGTACATCGTCGGGTCGTTCAGCCAGGCCGGCGACTTGGTGACCCCGGGCACCGGGACCGGGGTGTAGGGGAAAGAGCCGGAGTCCACCCTCGGGAACGGTGTCGTGCCGTCGGCGTGGTCCCGGTCGTCGAACGGTCTGCCGTCGGCGTCCAGGTACGGGTATGCCTTCGTGCCGCGGTAGCCGTACTGCTTCTCGCGGTAGTCGATGCCGTCGGCGGTGTGGTTGGTGATGATGTCGAAGAAGACCTTCATGCCCCGCCGATGGGCCTCCTTCACCAGCTTCTTCATGTCCGCGTTGGTGCCCAGGTGGGGGTCGACGCGGGTGAAGTCGGTGATCCAGTAGCCGTGGTATCCGGCGGAGGCGTTCGCCCCGGTGCCCTGGACGGGCCGGTTCTGGAACGACGGGGTGAGCCAGATGGCCGTGGTGCCGAGGCCCTTGATGTAGTCGAGTCGTCTCACTATCCCGTCGAGGTCGCCGCCCTGGTAGAAGCCGGAGTCGGTGGGGTCGAATCCGGTGGTGATGCGGTCGCCGGCCAACCCGCCGCGGTCGTTGTCCGCGGAGCCGTTGGCGAACCTGTCGGTCATCACGAAGTAGAACCGCTCGCGGCTCAGCGCGGGCCGTTCGCCGCTGCGGGCGAGCTGCCGGTCGCCCGGCTCGCTGGTACGGCTGGGGCCGCCCTTGACCGGGTGCGCGGGCTGTCCATGCGGGGAGCCGTACGCGGAGGCCGGGGTGATGGGCAGGAGGGGGAGCGCGGCGACGGTCGCGGCGAGCACCGAGCCGAGCAGCCGGAACGGTGTCGGCCGTCGCCGTCGTGGGGGGTGCACGGGCACGGTGCCTCCCAGGGCATGTTCGGATTTCGTGATTTTCCGAAAGCTACAGGCCTTCCGCAAACTCTGCAAGAACTTTCAGCCCGTTCGCGCGGGGCTTCGCGATCTGCGGCTGCTGCCGGGCGGACCCGGGCTTCGGTCTGGTGCACCCCGGATTCCGCGTGGGCAGGCATCGCGCCGGAATCGGGGCCGTCCAGCTCTGCAAGCAGTGAAAGAATTGACAGCAAAACCGGTGTCCCGGCGGGCCATGACATGGCGCGCCACTCGCTGCACCGCACCGCCGTACCATCCACAAGGCGAGATGCGGCCTGGTGCAAGAAAGGTAAGTTAGCCGCCATGACAATGAGACTCGCCGACGTCGCCGCCCACGCGGGCGTGAGTGAGGCGACTGTCAGCCGGGTGCTCAACGGCAAGCCAGGCGTGGCCGCCGCGACACGACAGGCGGTCCTCACCGCTCTCGACGTCCTCGGGTATGAGCGCCCCGCCAAACTCCGCCAGCAACACGCCGGACTGATCGGCCTGATCGTCCCGGAGCTCACCAACCCGATCTTCCCGGCGTTCGCCCAGGTGATAGAAAGCGCGCTCGTCCTGTCCGGATACACCGCCGTGCTCTGCACCCAGACCCCCGGCGGCATCACCGAGGACGACTACACCGACCTCCTGCTCGAACGCGGCGTCTCCGGGATCGTCTTCGTCAACGGCCTGCACGCCGACTCCCGCTCCGACCGGGCCCGCTACCGCCGCCTGATCGGGCTCGGCCTGCCCATGGTCCTGATCAACGGTTACCGCCCCGACATCGACGCGCCCTTCATCTCCAACGACGACGCCGCCGCCCTCGACATGGCCGTCAGCCATCTGGTCTCCCTCGGCCACCGCAGGATCGGCCTGGCCGTCGGCCAGGAACGCTTCGTTCCCTCCATCCGCAAAATCGCCGGGTTCCGCCGCGCCATGGCCGAGTACGCCGGGGTCACCGACACCGACGACCTCGTCGTCCCCTCGCTCTTCACCATCGAGGGAGGCCAGTCCGCCGCTCAGCAGCTGCTCGACCGCGGCTGCACCGCCATCTGCTGCGGCAGCGACATCATGGCCATCGGCGCCATCCGCGGCGCCCGCCAGCGCGACCTGCGCGTCCCCGAGGACGTCTCGATCGTCGGGTTCGACGACTCCCCGATGACCGCCTACCTCGATCCGCCGCTCACCACCCTGCGCCAGCCGGTCCGCGACATGGGACTGGCCGCGGTGGAGAACCTGCTGGAGGAGATCGGCGGCGTCCGGGCACCGCGGACCGAGCTGCTGTACCGGCCCGAGCTGGTGGTCCGCCGCTCCACCGGCCCGGTCCCCGCCAAGACGGGTGACGCCAAGGCGGAGGACTAGGACCACCACAGCGCGGCGCGGGACGCGTGCGGTGAAGCGGCCGGGCGGCCGGCCCGGAGCCGGTCGTGACCTTCGATCCCAAACAGGCCGAAGAGCCCTGGAGCCGCGCACGGCCGTCGCCCGGTGTGGGCGGCGGCCGTCGCCCACACCGGGGTCGCGCTTTCACTTCAGGTAGGGCCCGTCGGTGCCGATCTTGCCGGGGGCCGGGTTGCCGGACAGGCTGAGCACGTAGGCACGCATGTTGCCCTTGCCGCTCAGGTTGATCGAAAGGGTTCCGCCGGTGACGGCCTTGCTGTCCCCGGTGACCGCGTCCACGTAGGTGCCGTTCGGGATGCCGGTGAAGGTGGCGTTCCCGGAGACGGCCACCAGGACGAAGCTGTCCACCGATCCGTCGGTGAACCGGCGCTTGTAGGCGATCTGGCCGGACACGCCCTCGGTGGAGTACTGGCCCTTCCGCAGGGCGGGGATCGCCCGGCGGATCTGGTTGAGCCGCTGCACATGCTTGACCAGCGGCTGGCTGAGCGTTGACACGATTGCGCTCGTCTCGACGCGGGTGCGCGCGCTGGCCAGGTTCGACGAGGAGGTCCCGGACGCCGTCCCCGACGACCTGATCGGCTTCGAGAGCGTCCGGAACCGCCGCTGACCCTGGTTCCTCCAGAGGGCGTCGCCGCCGAGCGTGCCGGGGGGGCGTACGCGGTCGAAGCCGCCCTCCATTCGGCGCGGCCGGGCATCGGGACCGAGGCGTGCGCCGGCACGACGCCGGAACGGAATGTCGAGCCACCCGCCCGCCAAGAGATCATCTCGGCGTCTCGGCGTCTCGGCGTCTCGGTGTCTAAGTATTTCGGTGTTTCGGTGTGCCCGATCACCGATCTCCCGTCGGCGTTCCGGCTTGCCCTGGCGCCATATGCGGCCGCTGGTGACGGCGGAATGTATGTGAATGCAGCGTTACCGGCAAGTTTCAGAAATCTTGCTGAAATCTCTTGCAATCCTTGCGGAGATCGAAGATTGTTCTGCTACACGGACGGCCGTCCCGCCCCCCAAGCGCCATCGTCTCCGGAAGTAGGCCCATCCCCCCATGGAACGAGCTAGGTCACGCCTGCGCAGCAGAATCCGTCATGTCCTCCTCGCCGCCGCGGTCGCCGCGTTCGGCATCACCCCGGTGGCCGTCGCGGTCGCCGCGACTCCCGCGAACGCCGCGGTCACGCTGAACGACAGCGTGGTGACGGCCAACCTGTGGGAATGGAACTGGAGGTCCGTCTCGGCCGCCTGCACCGATCACCTCGGCCCGGCGGGTTTCGGCGCGGTCCAGGTCGCGCCGCCGCAGGAATCGGTCAGCCTCCCCAACAGCAGTGACGGGGTGCACCCGTGGTACGAGGTGTACCAGCCGGTCTCCTACAAGCTCGAATCCCGGTTCGGCAACCGGGCCCAGTTCGCCTCGATGGTGACGGCCTGCCACAACGCGGGCGTACGCGTCTACGTCGACGCCGTCGTCAACCACATGGCGGGGACGAACAACCCCGGCGGAGTGACCGGCTACGCCGGGACCTCCTTCACCGGCTACAGCTACCCGGCCGTCCCGTACGGGAACGGCGACTTCCACCACCCGGGTGACAACTGCCCGACCTCCGGCGGCATCAACGACTGGAACAACGAGTCCCAGGTGACCAGTTGCGAACTGCTGGCGCTGTCGGACCTGTACACCGAGAAGGAGTACGTCCGTAACAAGATCGCGGACTACCTGAACGACCTCATCGGGCTCGGCGTGGACGGGTTCCGCGTCGACGCCGTCAAGCACATCAAGAAGAGCGACTTCGCCGCGATCCTCGGCAAGCTGAACAACACCGTCGCCGAGGGCAAGCGCCCGTACGTCGCGCAGGAGATCTTCGACGGCGCCACCAACGACGCGCTGAAGGCCCGGGCGTTCATCGGCAACGGCGACGTCCTGGACTTCGCCTACGCCAAGGGCGTCAAGGCCCAGTTCCAGGGCTCGATCTCCAACCTGGCCAACCTCCCGAACTGGAACCTGGACGCCCCGAGCGCCAACGTCTTCGCCATGGTCACCAACCACGACCTCGAGCGTGACGGCGCCACCCTCTCCTGGCGCGACGGCACCGACTACACCCTGGCCAACTACTTCGTGCTGGCCTACCCGCACGGCAAGCCGTCGGTCTACGACAGCTTCACCTACAGCAACCGCAACCAGTCCCCGCCCGCCGACGGCAACGGGTTCGTCACCGACACCTCCTGCGGTAGCAGCTGGAACTGCCTCACCCAGTCCACCGGCATCAAGGGCATGGTCGGCTGGGCCAACGCCGCCAAGAGCGTCACGTCCGTCTCCGACTTCAAGGTCGTCAACAACAACGTCATCGGCTTCCACCGCGGCAACCGCGCCTGGATCGGCATCAACGACTCCGGCAGCGCCTCCACCGCGCAGTTCACCACCGGCCTGGCCGACGGCGAGTACTGCGACGTCATCTCCGGCGCCGCCACCACCACCGGCTGCACCGGCACGAAGGTCACGGTCTCCGGGGGCCAGGCCGCCGTGACCATCCCCGCCAACAACGCGGTCGCGATCCACGTCAACGCCAAGGCGGACATCACCACGGTCGCGACGACCTTCACCGTCAGCGCCGACCTCGCCGCCGGGCAGACCCTGCACGTCGTCGGGAACGTCCCGGCCCTCGGCGGCGGCAGCACCACGAACTCGGTCGCGCTGACCGCCAACGTCGGCGGCACCTACAAGACCACCGTCGAACTGCCCGCCTCCACCGCCGTCTCCTACAAATACCTGATCAAGAACGGCGCGACCGTGGTGGAGCAGGAGGCCGCCAACCGGTCCTTCACCACCCCGGCGAGCGGCACCGCCACCCGCACCGACACCTACGTGCCCCCGCCCGTCAGCGACAAGATCGCCACCACGTTCACCGTCACCGCGACCGCCGCCGCCGACCAGAACCTCTACGTCGTCGGCGACATCCCGGCCCTCGGGTCGTGGGCCCCGGCGGACGCGATCAAGCTGACCGCGCAGGGCGACAACCTGTACTCCGGCGTCATCGAGCTGCCCAAGTCCACCGCGGTGGAGTACAAGTTCATCAAGAAGACCACCGCCGGCGCCGTGACCTGGGAGTCCGGCTCCAACCGGGCCTTCACCACCCCCGCGAGCGGAACCCACGCCGTCACCGAGACCTTCCGCGGCGACACCGCCTCGCAGATCGCCACCTACTTCAACGCCGACGTCACCACCTGGTACGGCCAGAACGTCTTCGTCGTCGGCAACGTCCCCGCCCTCGGCGGCTGGGATCCCAACCAGGCGATCGCCCTGTCCTCGGCCGACTACCCGATCTGGCGGGTGGCGGTCAACCTGCCCCCCAACACCGCCGTCGAGTACAAGTACGTCAAGAAGAACCCCGACGGCGCCGTGACCTGGGAGTCCGGCTCCAACCGGAGCTTCACCACCCCGGCCACCGGAACCCACACCAGCAACGACACCTGGAAGTAGCCCCCAACCAGACCGACGGCGGCCGGACCTTCACGGACCGGCCGCCGTCGGTGTCCGCCCGTGACGGGCGGACACCGGGGCTCCGGCGGGCGGGGCCGGTGCTCAGTCGCGCGCCCCCGGTCCCGAGAGGGAGGTACGCCGTTCGGAGGCCATCACCAGGTTGAACACCTGAGCGCGGAGGGCGCCGAACAGCGGGATCTGCTTGGTCTCGATCTGGTCCCGGGGGCGCGGCAACTCGACCGGGATGTCGGCGACGACGACGGAGGGCCCCTGGGACAGCACGACGACGCGGTCGGAGAGGTACACCGCCTCGTCGATGTCGTGGGTGACGAACAGCACGGTGGTCCCGGTCTCGGCCCAGATCCTCAGGACCAGGTCTTCCAGGCTGGCCCGGGTCTGCGCGTCCACGGAGGCGAACGGCTCGTCCATGATGAGCATCTCCGGGCGTACGGCCAGCCCGCGGGCGATCGCCACCCGCTGCTGCATGCCGCCGGAGAGCTGCCACGGGTGGAGTCCGGCGGCGTGTCCGAGCCCGACGGTCTCCAGCGCCTGCCCCACGCGGCTACGGATCTCCGGCCGGGGGATCTTCCTGTCCCTGAGCGGCAGCGCGACGTTCTTCTCGACGGTCAGCCACGGGAACAGGGAGCGGCTGTAGTCCTGGAAGACGACCGCGACGCCGTCCTGCGGGCCGGTCATCGGGCTGCCGCGGAAGGTGAGCGTCCCGCCGCTGAGCGGCAGCAGACCGGCGACGCACATCATCAGGGTGGTCTTGCCGCAGCCGGAGGGGCCGACCACGGAGACGAACTCTCCCGGGCGGACCGCGAAGTCGATGCCGCGGACGGCCAGGACGTCGCCCCGCCGCGAAGGATAGGACTTGGTGACCCCGCGGACGTCGAGGATCGGCGTCGCGGACCCGGTCGTGCCGCCGGGGTCCTTGGTCATCGAGACTTCCACGAGACGATGTCCCTTCTGTTCGAGCACGTGGCCGCCGTCACCGCCGGTCACCCGCGCCCGCCTTGGCGGCCCGGTGCCAGCGCAGGACCGATCTCTCCGCCAGCTCGAAGATCCCGTTGAGCAGGATGCCGAGCAGCGCGACGAGCAGGATCGCCGACCACAGTTCCGGGAAGCGGAACAACTTCTGCTGGTTGACGATGAAGAAACCGAGGCCGGCGGTGGCCGCGAAGAGCTCCGAGATCACCATCAGCACCAGCCCGATGCCGACGCTGATCCGCATCCCGGCGACGATCGACGGGCTCGCGCCGGGGAGCAGCACGCTGAGGAAGTGCCGCCGCGGGGAGAGCCGCAGGCTGCGGGCGGCCGTCGTCATCGTGGTGTCCAGGCCGCGGATCCCGTCATAGGTGTTGACCAGGATCGGCCACAGGCAGCCGAGTGCGATCAGGAAGATGTTCATCCCACTCGTGATACCGAAGATCACGATCGCGACGGGCAGCAGCATCGTGACGGGCACCGCCATGCCCAACCTGATCAGCGGGTTGAAGAACGCGCCCGCCTGGCGCCACACACCCAGCACGATGCCGCCGCAGACGCCGATCACGGTCGCCATGCCGTACCCGGCGCCGAGCCGGGCGAGGCTGGGCAGGACGTCGGCCAGGAACTGGTCGCTGAGGAACAGCGCGACCAGCCGATCCGACAGCCACGTGTCCGCGAAGGCGGTGACGATCGTGGAGAACGGCGGGATGAACAGCGATCCCGCCTGGCGGGCGAGCACCTCCCAGAGCACCAGCAGGGCGGCGAGCAGCCACAGCCGCTGTCCCGCCCACGCCAGGCCCCGCAGTACGCGGCCCGCGACTCCCGCCACCGAGACGCCGGAGGGAGCGGCGGGCGGCGTGACGGCGCCCGTGCCGTTCGCGGCGCTCACCGGTCGGCTCCCCGCTGGGCGTGGCCCCACGGCACGAGCAGCCGCTCGGCGAGGTTGACCCCGTAGTAGATCAGCATTCCGAGCACTCCGATGATCAGGATTCCGGCGTAGACGTAGTCGGGACGCTGGGCCTCCTGATAGGTCGTGATCACCGTTCCGACGCCGCTGGTGGCACCGAGCAACTCGGCCGAGAGCACGACGATGAGCGCGGTCGAGCAGGCCACCCGCAGACCGGTGGCGATGGCCGGGGCGGCCGAGGGCAACACGATCCGGGCCAGGAGCCTTCCCCGGCCCCACCCCATGGCACGGCCGGCGGTCAGCATCAGCGGCTCCGCGTCGCGCACGCCGTACATCGCGTTGAGCAGGATCGGCCAGAAGACGGCGTAGGCACTCAGTGACACCTTCATCTGCAGGCCGAGCCCGAACAGCAGGATCACGATCGGCAGGAAGGCCGACGAGGGGATCGATCTGGCCGCGTGCACCAGCGCCGACGCCGGGCGGTACAACGTGGCGAAGTAGCCGAGCACCAGGCCGAGCGGGACGCCCACCGCCGAGGCGAGGAGCATGGACACCAGCCAGGCCAGCAGGGTCTGCAGCACCTGGCCGAGGAAGGACGCGTCGGCCAGTAACTCGGCCAGGCGCACCATCGTGTCAGCGGGAGGGGGGACCGAGTCCGGAGAGATCACTCCCAGGCGCACCACCAGGTCCCAGCACACGAACATCGTGACGACGCCCGCGCCGCCGAGCACCCAGGCGGGCAGCGGACCCCGTCCGCGCCCGCCGGTCCCGGCGGCCTGTCCCGACGAGGTATCCGGGCCGGTCCCGGGCGTGTCCGGCGCCTGCGGGCGCGTTCGCTCGCCTGTCGCCACCGGTCTCGTCCCCTTCCCGCTCGTGTCGTCCACCGGTCCACCGCGCGCCCGCATCAGGACCGGGCGAAGTCGGGGACGAGGGGCTCGAGGTCCGGCTGCTTCGGGATGAGCTTGAGATCGACCATCTTCTTGGCCATGTCATTCAGCGTCGCCATCTCGACGTCGGGTGCGAGCGCGTTCTGCGGCTGCTTCTCCAGCGTCTCCACGGGGACCTTGTTGCAGTCCGACAGCAGCGTGAACGACTCCTTCGTGTTCGCCGGGTCGCCGAGCTGCGCCATCGTCTCCTTGATGGCCTCGTGGAACTTCTTGGCCGCGTCACTCTTGGCGACGAAGTCCTTCGAGGTCACGTACGTCGCGATGTAGAGGCGGCCCGCGGCGGCGAACGGGTCGGCGATGCTGTGCACCTCCGAGCCCCGGGCTCCGAGCAGCTGGTGCCCCATCTGCGCGGCGGCCACGTTGCCGTTGACGACCGCGGTCACCTGCTCGGCGTACGGCAGTGCGACGAAGGAGACCGAGGCCGGGTCCACACCGTTGGCGCTGAGCCAGCTCGACGTGGCGATCTGGTTGATGCCGTTGATCTCGTTGACCGCGATCTTCTTACCAGCGAGGTCGCCGGCCGACTTGATCGGCGAGTCCTTGGCGACGAAGACGCCCTGGGCCGGTTCCGCGGGAGGCAGCGCGTTGACGTTCGCGCCGGAGACCATCTGGATCGGGAACCCCGTGTTGTAGGCGTTGATCGCGGTGAAGCCGTTGACGTAACCGAAGTCGGCCGCGCCCGAGAGTACGGCGGCGATGGCGGAGGACCCGCCCGTGGACTTGACGAACTCGACTTCGAGTCCGTGCTTGGCGAACAGGCCCTTGGCGGTGGCCCAGGTGTTCCAGATCTCGCACCCGAAGGTGGTCACGGACACCTTGGCGGGACCGCCCCCCGAAGCGGTCCCACCTGAATCGTCGCCGCCGCATGCCGTGGAGAGAAGGACTGTGACCAGAGCCGTGAGGGCTCCCATGCGTCGTGTTCGCATGCAGACTCCTTGGTTCCCTTGCCGTGCCGCGCCCGTGTCGCCGGAGGGCTGAGCCGTTCCGGGATGGGGCGAGGCCGGCCAGGAAGGGGGGTTGAGGGGTACGCACGAACGTAGGAGGAACCTTCTGTTCATGTCAATATGCGAAACAATATCTCGTATTACGTCATGGAAGAGGCGTGTGTCCGGCGGAGGGCGCGGCGGGGGAGTGGCATGCCTTCTCCTTGGTCGGGGCGCTGATCCGACGATCGGACAGCAGCCGGGCGGGTGGCATGGAACCCCCGGCGCTCATCGGCGGGTCGGGATCGCCGGTCGGTTCCGCCGGTTCACGCGCCATCGCACACGATCGATCCCCGCACCGCGGCCGGCTCCGAGGAGGTGATCCGCCGGAGACGAAAAGGTGAATGGATCAGGAAACAGCGATTTCCCATCGAGGCTCAGTTTCGTGCGGTTCCCGACGGCAAACCGGCGTTGAGCGCATTGATCGTTTGGAGATGACCATCCTCACCCTTGCCCCTCGAAAGGGAGAACCAGGATGGGCCAGACCTTCCAACGCCGGTATCCATTCCGGCCCGGGATGTGGGCGGCGACCGTCAACGGCGCGACCACGCGCGACCCTCGATCGCGTGGCCGCCCAACTGGTTGAAATGATGCTCGGTCACATCTGTCGGCCGTCCCGCCACTGATCGCCGGTGCGCATTCTCCTAGGGATCCTACGAAGCGTTGTCGTCGGCGCGATCGGAGCAGTCGGCATCTCCGGAGACTTCGTTGGTGCCACCGATTTGAGTAACACGCGGAAGCGCTGGACGATCGGTGTCGCGATGATGATCCTCTTCGTGCTCGTGCAGCTCCCCGACGACCTTACGGGCCGCGCTACCCGAGCGGCACGGCGACAACTCGAAGAAATCCACGAGCGCCTGGAAGACCTCAGACGGGAACGGCGAGCCGCTGTCGACGCCCTTGAGCGGACCCGCGTAGAACACGGAGAAGAAATGGCCGATCTGGCCGACCTGCGGTTGGAACTCGAGAGTATCCGCGCGGCGGTGAGTGAACGCGAGCAGATTGCCGCCGACCTGGACAGGATGTCGCGGGAACTACAGATCCGTAACCATCGGACGGAGCCGCTCCGATCGCGGGTGGCGGAAGTAGAGGAAGTCGCCAACAGCCAAACCCGTGAAGAGGAACATCTGTCAGAGGCGTTAAGGCGTGTGGCCGCCTCTCACGACGGTCATTCATCTGAAACGGTCACGGGGGTGATCGGTTTCATTTTCATGATCTTAGAGCAACCGAGGATAGGCGTGGCTCCGTAGGCGATCCGCATCGGAATCGATTGGGATCGCCAGCGCTTCACCGGAACGAGTCTTTGTGGCGATCATGGGCTCTGTCGAGCCTCACTTGTGGGGCCGGGACGTTCGGTGAAGGCGTACTCCGTCGAGGGCTAGGTCGAGCAGTTGGTCGGCCTGGGTTGGGCCGTCGGGTTCCTCCTCGGTGGCCAGGGCGATGGCGCTGACGAGCTTGAGTAGCTGGACAATGGAGGCCTCGGGGCGTACGGCGTTCGCTTGGCGGGCGCGCGCAAGGAGTTCGTCGCCGGCATTGACGATCATTGTGTGGCAGGTGTTTCCCAAGGTCGGGCCGCCGTGGCGGGCCCCGCGCATCAGTGAGGCCCCGAGGCCGCGGTTGGCTACAGCGTGTGCGCCGACGGCGCGAAGCCAGGTAACGAGCGCGGTTCCCGGGTCGGGATCGGAGAGCAGGTCGTGCGCCTTGGCGCAGAGGGCCTCTACTCGGCTCTTGAAAACGGCTTCCAGAAGGGCCTGCCGGGTGGGGAAGTGCCGGTGGAGGGTGGCCGAGCCGACCCCGGCGTGCCGGGCGATCTCCTCCAGGGAGGCCTCGGCGCCGTGTTCCGCGATGACGGTCTCGGCGGCGGCCACGACGCGGTTGTAGTTGCGGCGCGCGTCGGCACGCATCGGCCGCGGAGCCGGGGCGGTTGCGTCCTTGGGCACGGGATCTCCTGACGGCTTGCTAACTGGGGTGGCACTCCATATCGTATCCAGCGATAACCGGAGGGCCACCCCAGTTATGGGGATGCGGCCTTCGTCGGCATGGACGAGGTCGAGGAGAGACGTGGAATCGACAGCAAGGACCATCGTCGTGGTGGGGGCGACCGGTCTGCAGGGTCGCGCGGTGACGCAGCACCTGCTGAGCAGCGGTTGGCAGGTGCGCGCGCTCACGCGTGATCCGAACGGGGCGTCGGCCAGGGCGCTGGCGAGCGTCGGCGCGCACATCGTGCGGGCGCAGATGGAGGACGTAGCTTCCTTGATCTCCGCGGCGCAAGGCGCCTACGGCATGTTCAGCGTCCAGCCCACCGTCGGCTCTCCCGGCACCGCGCCGGGCTTCAGCGCCGACGACGAGGTCCGCTGGGGGATCAACGTTGCCGAGGCGGCATACGCCGTCGGCGTCGAGCATTTCGTCTTCACCTCGGTTGCCGGCGCAGACCGTCACGGGAGCGAAACGCTGCCGGGAAACCTGATCAGCAAGTGGCGGATCGAGCAGCACATCGCCGGGCTCGGCTTACCCGCGACGATCCTGCGGCCGGTCTCCTTCATGGAGAACTTCACGAGCGGATACGCCCTGCAAGACGGAGCGTTGACCACCGCCCTCGCGCCCGAGATCCCTCAGCAGATCATGGCCGTGGACGATGTCGGCTTCGTCACCGCGCTGGCTTTCTCCCGGCCCGAGGAGTGGATCGGCCGCTCGGTCGCGCTGGCGGCGGACGAGCTTACGCCGGTCCAGATCGCCGCGGCCATCGAGCGCGCGCTCGGACATCCGCTGCCGTATGCCCAGATCCCGATCGATGCGATCCGGGCCCTCGGCGAGGATTTCGCGTTCGCTTACGAGTGGCTCAACAAACTCGGCTACCGCGCGGACATCCCCGCCACTCGCCGGATCCACCCCGGGGCGATGGATTTGCGTACCTGGCTGGAACGCACTGGCGCTGCCCAGATCGCCTCCTTCCTGGCCACCCGGCGCACCGCGGAGCAGCAGGCGTGAGCGCCCGCGAGCGCGCCCTCGGGCGCATGGGGATCTGGGCGGGAGACCTCGACACCTACCCCGCGGCAGGAGTCCGCGAGGCCGCGGCCGCGATCGAGGATCTGGGCTACAGCACACTGTGGTTCGCCGAGACCACGGGGCGAGAGGCCATGGCGCAGGCCGCGATCCTGCTGTCAGCCACCCGGCGGATCACAGTGGCCGCCGGCATGACCGACATCTACGCACGCGACGCGGTGACGACCGCCGCCGCCCAGCGCACCCTGGAGGAAGCGTTCCCCGGGCGATTCCTGCTCGGTCTCTGGGAGAGCCACCCCAGCCTCGCTGAGGACGTCCGCGGCCACCACTTCAGCCCACCACCGGCAACGATGCGCTCCTACCTCGACACACTGGACGCCGCCCCGTTCGGGCCACCCACCACAACGGTCCCGCTCCACCGCGTGCTCGCCGCCCTTGACCCCACCATGCTCGCGCTCGCCGCCGAGCGCACCCGGGGCGCCAACGTGCTGGGCATGCCTGTCGAGTACACCCGCACCGCCAGGGCGACACTCGGCCCCGACGCGCTCCTGGCCATCACCCAACTATGCGTGCTGAGCCCCGACCGCTCTCAAACTGCCGGAACTCGCCACGCACCTCCTTGTCTGATCCCGCACATTCGTGCCAGGGAACAGCGAGAGCAACGCTCCCCTCAGGCAGACCGACATCGCCGGCGTTCAACTGGTCCGAGGAGGACCAGCATGCTGACGACCGCCACTACGCACGCCCGCACGAACCCCACGCCGGCGCGCGCCACCCACCAACCCGGCTGTCGCATGATTCTTCCTTCGCATTCCGTTGGTGCTCCAACTGCGCACCGCGCGGAACCCGCTGCCGGGTGGTCTACTTGATCGTATGGGGCTGAAGGAGTTCTATCCGCCGATTGAGCCATATGAGTCCGGTCGGCTCGATGCCGGCGACGGCAACGAGATCTACTGGGAGGTCTGCGGGAATCCCGCCGGAAAACCCGCCGTCTTCCTGCACGGCGGCCCCGGTGGGGGCCTCCTGCCCGGCTTCCGCCGGTTCTTCGATCCGGAGGCGTACCGGATCGTGCTGTTCGACCAGCGGAACTGCGGCGCCAGCCGGCCGAGCGCCGGAGACCCGCGGGTCTCGTTGGAGCGCAACACCACCCCGCACCTGGTCGCCGACATCGAACGGCTCCGCGAGCACCTCTCCATCGATCGCTGGCTGGTCTTCGGCGGAAGCTGGGGCAGCACCCTCGCCCTCTCGTATGCCCAGGCCCACCCCGGCCGCGTCACCGAACTGGTGTTGCGCGGCATCTACCTCGTTCGCCCGTCCGATGAGAGCTGGAGCTTCACCCCCACGGGCGCCGCCCGCCTCTTCCCGGCCGAGTGGGCCGCGTTCCGCGACGCGATCCCCGCCGCCGAGAGGCACGACCTGATCACCGCCTACGGCCGCCGCATCGGCGACCCGGACCCCGCGGTCCACATCCCCGCGGCCCGTGCCTGGATGGGCTGGGAGTTCTCGGCCAACACCCTGCTCCCGGTCGATCCGCCGGAGCTCGGCGATGCCGACATCCTGACCTTCGCCCGCATCACTCACCACTACATCAGCAACGGTGGTTTCCTCCCGGAGGAGGGCCTCCTGGCGGGCATCGACCGCATCCGGCGCATACCCGCCGTGATCGTCAGCGGCCGCTACGACATGAAGACCCCGCCCGATCAAGCGTGGGACCTGCACCAGGCCTGGCCTGAGGCCGAGTTCCATATCGTCGAGGACGCGGGACACGGCGGCTCGGAACCGGGGATCCGCCACCGCCTGATCGACGCCACCGACCGGTTCCGGCCCTGACCGCCCGTGGGACGCCCGGAGCGCTGTAGGGGTCCGAGGACTCCGCCGCCCCGCGCGACCTGAAACCCCGGCGTGGTGGCGGCGCGGGGGCGGGGTCGAAGGTCGAAGGCGAGCGGGAGCGGCGGCTTCGCGAGGAGGGCCGCTCAGCCCGCGTCGACGGCCAGGACACGATCCGCTCGGGCGGCCCATCGGCCGCCGCTCCGTGTGATTCGGACAGGGTGATCGAAGCACATGCTGACCTGGGCGGTGGTCAGGACGTCGTCGACGCGTCCCAAGGCGAGGCACCGCCCCTCGCGCAGCAGCATCGCGTGCGTGGTGCTGGCCGGGAGTTCCTCGAGGTGGTGGGTGACCAGGACCGTCGCGAGCGACGGGTGACGGCTCCGAAGCGCGTCGATGCTGCTGAGAAGCTGCTCGCGGGCGGCCAGGTCCAGCCCCGTGGCCGGTTCGTCGAGCAGGAGCAGCCGGGGCTGCGGCATGAGCGCCCGCGCGATCAGGGTCCGGCCGCGTTCGCCTTGGGACAGGGTCGGCCAGTGGGCGTCGCTCCTGGCGCTCATTCCCAGCATGCCGATCAACCGGCCGGCCCGCTCGACCTCTTCCGGGGTGGGTGCCCAGCGGGGTACGAGCGCGGTCGTGTTGGTCAGGCCGGTCAGGACGACGTCCCTGACCCGCAGCGGCACGTCGGGCGCGTGCCGCGGGTTGACGTGGCCCAGGTAGGACCGTAGTTCCCGCATGTCGACCCGCCCCAGCCTGCGTCCGAGAACCTCGACGATGCCGCGCGTGGGGTGAGTGACCGCGCCGAGCAG
Organism: Microtetraspora glauca; assembly: GCA_001570385.1. Lineage (GTDB taxonomy): Bacteria > Actinomycetota > Actinomycetes > Streptosporangiales > Streptosporangiaceae > Microtetraspora > Microtetraspora glauca. The sequence goes on from BBYL01000006.1 coordinate 318,426, forward strand.
GTTGAGCAGGGTGCTCTTGCCCGCGCCGTTGGCGCCGAGCAGGGCCCAGTGTTCCCCCCTGTGCACCGTCAGCGAGATCGACCGCAGCAGGTGGTTACCGTCACGGACGACGTCGACGCCGTCCGCCCGCAGCACGGGGCCGGTGTCCGAAGGACGAGAAACGATCATCGGTCTGCCGACTCCGTCCTGATGAGGGTGAGGACCGCCTCAAGGTTCTCCACCGTGGCGGCGATCGCGCCTTCGACGTCACCGTTCTCCAGCGCCGCCAGCAGATCCGCGTGCGAGCACGATACGTCCGGCATGTCGGTCTCGTGCTCGACCATCTCGACCAGCGCTTCGCGCAACACCGGTTCCACCGTCGTGAACAGCCCGAGCAGAACGGCGTTGCCGGACAGCTCCACGACCGCACGATGGAAGTCGAGATCGGCGTCGACGAACGCGGACGCTTCGTCGCCGATCCGCTCCTGACGGTTTCGCAACCGGAGCTTCAACCGTTCGACATCCTCCGGGCGGGCCCGTCGCGCGGCCAGCCGGGCGGCCTCCACCTCAAGCGCCCTGCGCACCTCGTAGGCCTCAAGCAACCGGGCACGGCGCAGGAGCTCGTTCACGTCGGGTGTCTCCGCGATGGCCGGAAGGACGTCGGCGACGAAGGTGCCCGAGCCGTGTCGCACGTTCACCAGGCCGTCACGGGCCAGCAAGCGTAGGGCCTCCCGTACCGACGAGCGCCCGACCCCGAGCTCGGCCGCGAGTCCCACCTCGCTCGGCAGCCTCTCACCGGCCTTCCAGCGGCCGTTCCGAATCAGCTCGCGCAGCAGGTTTTCGAGCTGTGGCACGACAGGCCCATGCCGCAGCCGGGATGACTCCGCCACTTCCCACCTCGTCATCGTTTCCGGGGAGCACGACCCTAGCATGTCCTCAGACGTCTGAGGACTTGTCTTCGGGGTGCCGGTGGCGCGGTCGCGCTCCCGGGGAAAGGCGGCGACCTCGTCCCGGGCCCCACAGAAGCCCTTCTCGCCCCTTCGCCATGGCATGGGCATTCCATGCGCTCCCGCTGACGTTTGCCCACCTTTGGCGGTGAGTCTCCGCCTGACCGGTAAGGAGTCTCCTCAGGTGCGGTGCATCCGGTCCCGGGGGGTGAGCAGGGTGAACGCGTGGCACAACTGCTCGATCAGGACCCGCCTGACCGTGGTGGCCGGCACCGTCATGGCGCTGATCTGCACCGCCGTCGCGGCGTTGGTCCTGGTGGCGGTGCGGGAGGCCGCCATCGAGTACCGGACGAAGCAGCTCGTCGCCCACGCGGTGAACGTGGCCAAGCAGGTACGCGGCGGGGTATCCCCCCACCTGGCGGCGGGCCGGTCAGGCACGGCGGTTCAGCTGTTCGATCAGGTCGGGACGATTGTCGCCGCCACCCCGGATATGGCGGGCAAGCCGCCGATGACGAACCTGCAGCCCGACGTCGACGCCTTCGCGACCGAGAGGCGGTGCGGCGGCCCGGTGTTCCCCGGGCGGTGCAAGATCATTATCGAGTATCCCTTCCATCGGGACAACGGCGTCTGGCGGCTCGACATGGCCGTCGCCGACGTCCCCTGGTATGTGGGCCCTCGGCTGCTGATCCCGCTCGCCGTCGGCTGGCTCCTGCTCGTCGGGGTCGTCGCAGTGGGCACCTACCGGACCGTCGGCAAGACCCTGGAGCCGGTGCGTGCCATCAGCGGCAAGCTCGCCCAGATCACCGCGAGCGACCTCGGCCACAGGGTGCCGGTACCGAAGTACCGAGACGAGCTCCGAGACCTCGCCGAGATCGCGAACCGGACCCTGGACCGGGCCCAGTCGGCGGTCGAACAGCAACTCCGATTCGCCTCCGACGCCTCCCACGACCTGCGTAGCCCGCTGACCGCCATACGCGCGCAGATCGAGGAAGCGCTCATGTACCCGGATGAGACCGACTGGCCGCGAATGGCGAACACGCTGCTGGACAGCGTGGAGCGCCTGCAGGACCTGATCACCGACCTGCTGCAGATCGCGCGGCTGGACGCGGGCGTCAGCGGCCGGCACGAAGTGATCAGCCTGACCGGCCTGGTGGTGTGCGAGCTGGACCGGCGGCCGCGCAGGGTCGCGGTGCTCCGCCACCTCACCCCCGGCGTGATGGTCGACGGGGAGCGGATCGGATTGGCCCGGCTGCTGAACAACCTGCTCGACAACGCCGAACGGCACGCCGACTCCGCCATCACCGTCACGCTCACCCTGGAGGCGGGCGTGGCGGTGCTGGAGGTCTGTGACGACGGCGAGGGCGTCGCCCCCGACCAGCGCGAGGTCGTCTTCCAGCGGTTCGCCCGTCTGGAGGCATCCCGCCGACGAGACGCCGGCGGCACCGGGCTCGGCCTGCCGATCGCCCGGCAGATCGCCGAAGCCCACGGTGGCACCCTCACCATCGAAGACAGCCCCCGCGGCGCACGGTTCGTGCTGCGCGTACCCGGCCGGGCGGGGCCTCCCGCAGACGACGCGCCCGCCGCGTCATCTCCTTCGGGATCGTAAGACGGCGATCACGAGAAGGATGACGACGGCCAGGAATACCAGCAGCCCGATCAGCACCGCGGCATGGCCGTAGCGCGGCAGGTGCGCCTGCGTGGTGACGAGGTGGGTCGCGGGGGCTACGCCGACGACGGACGCGAGCAGAGCCGGACGGAATCGGTACCACGAGATGGTCGTCATCACCGCCCCCTAACTCGTCGTGGCGACGGGGCCGGGAGCGTTCGCGGCCTGATCGTCGGCGGTGTACCAGTCGACAGCGTGAATGCCGGGCTCAAGGGACAGCCGGGCGATCAGGTGCTCCAGATGTGTGGCGGCATTCCCGTCGAGGAGCAGGTGAGCGGTCAATCGGGTGTCGCCACCCGGATCGGCGCGGGTGGTGTTGATGCCGCACAAGATCACTTCACCGCCGGACGTGTACTGGACCAGCAGCGCGCGGACATGCTGTTCGTCCCGGGACCGGCAGATCAGACGCAGCAGGTAAGGGTGGAGATCCTCGTCCGTGCCCGGGGTCTCGTGGTCGATGAGCCGTCCCAGGGGGCGGCCCAGAAGGTGGACCGCCACGACGGCCACGGTGGCGATGGCGGTGAAGGCGAAGTAGCCGGAGGCGGCCAGGACGCCGACCGCGGCCGAGCACCACAGGGTGGCGGCGGTGTTGAGACCACGGATGTTGAACCCGTCCCGGAGGATCACCCCGGCGCCGAGGAAGCCGATGCCGGACACCACATAGGAGGCGACCCGGGTGGGGCCGGCCAGGTCGCCCACCGCGGTGGAGTAGAGGACGAACAGGGTCGCGCCGGTTGCGACCAGCGCGTTGGTGCGCAGGCCGGCCATCCGGGCCCGCCATTGCCGCTCGAGACCGATCAGCGCGCCGCAGCCCGTCCCGACGGCCAGGCGCAGTACGAACTCGGTTGTGGTCAGCGCGTGCATGGTCTCGCGCTCCTCTCCGTCATGGGCGGCCGGGCCGCTCACGCCGTTCCGTGGGGCCGGCTCGTTCGTCGGATGTGGCGGACGTGCGCGAGCGTCTCGCAGCGGCGCGGAGGTCAGTGACCGAGCGCCATCTGGACGATCTTGACGATGACGAGCACCGTGGCGACGGTCAGGTAGAGGCGCAGTACGGCCATGCCCAGCCGGCGTGTCGTGGACAGGACGGGTCGGCCGAGCTCGGCCGTCGGCGGCGTCCGCCAGTCGTCCCTGCCGGTACGGTCGACAGGCTCGGCGGCGGATCGGCGTCGGCGCGCGAGGGCGTACGCCGTCGCGGCCGCGCCGGTGGCGCCGCATCCGCCCATGATCATCAGGATCTGGGCCACGCCGATGCCCGGGAACAGGACGGCGGCGGTGAGGATCACCGACAGGGTGACCAGGACGCCGACGACCAGCGAGGTGAACAGGTTGGTGGCCCGGCCGTTCACCCATGGCCCGAGGATCTGCCGGTCGTTGCACAGCAGCAGCAGGAACACCGACGCGCTCGGGAGGAGTACTCCCGCCAGCGCCTGCACGCCCTCGGTGAGCAGGCCGAGAGGTGAGCCGGGGATCAGCACGACGGTGGCCGCGGCCGAGATCAGGCCGGCGTACACGGCGTAGAAGCCCTTGGCCTGCCTGAGCCCGCGGTGCAGCGAGTGGTTGAGGCTGAGGACGTCCCCGATGGCGTAGGCGGTGGACAGGGAGACCGCGAAGGCGCCGATGACGCAGGCGTCCAGCAGCGCGACGGCGAACAGCGCGCCGGCGGCCCGGCCCGCGTACGCCTCAAGGCCGTGGGCGATGCCGGCGGAGTCGGTGAAGTTCCCGGCGGCGCCCGTACCGGCGAAAGCGGCGGCGGTGAAGCCCATCATGGCGGCCGCGCCGATGATCACTACGAGGATGCCGATCCACAGGTCGGCCTTCTCGTACGCGATGAAGCGTGGGGTGATGCGCTTGTCGATGACGTAGGACTGCTGGAAGAACAGCTGCCAGGGGGCGACGGTCGTGCCGACGACGCCGATGACGAGCAGCATCAGCGTGCCCATGCCTCCGGGGCCCTCGGGCAGCGAGGGGACCAGGAATCCGCGGGCCACCTCGGAGGCAGCCGGATGCGCCATGACGTACACGGGCACGAGGAGCAGGGACGCCCCGCACAACGCGACGGCGATCCGCTCGAAGCGGCGGAACGACCCGGTGGAGGCGGCGGCCATGATGACCAGTCCCGCGAGGATGACCGAAGGGATCTTCGGCAGGCCCAGATAGCCGGCGGCCAGCGTGATGCCGATGAACTCGGTGACCAGAGTGAGCGCGTTGAGGAGGAACAGGTCGATGACGCTGAACGCGCCCCAGAATCGGCCGAAGCGTTCCAGGATGAGGCGGGCGTGGCCGACGCCGGTGACGGCGCCGAGGCGGAGCACCATCTCCTGGTTGACGTACAGCACCGGCACCAGCAGCAGCAGCGTCCACAGCAGGGCGGTGCCGTAGTTCTGGCCGGCCTGCCCGTACGTGGCGAACGCGCCGGCGTCGTTGTCGCCGACCATCACGATCAGGCCAGGACCGATGATCGCCAGCAGCGTCTTGAACTTGGCGGACAGGCCCAGGGGCGCGGTCGCGCCGTGCCTGATGGTGCCGAGGGCGCCGTGGATGTCGCCGGCGTGGGCGTTGTCCAGAGCCGTGCCGCGGCGGTCGGCGGTGATCCCCCCGCCGGTCGCGGTGAAGTCAGTGGAGGCCATGGTGAACCCCTCTCAGCCCGGAGCGGGCTGCCGGGGGCATGCGTTCAGCCGTCGTCCCCGCGCGTGCCGCCCGCCGTACGGGGCGGAACGGCGGGAACGGGCGAAGCCGGTTACCGCATGCCGGAGGCAGATGAGGACACGCGAGTCTTGGGCCGACTTCGGCCCCGCCTACTTTCAGACACGTCCTCACCTCCGTCCGGCCAGGCACCGCGGATCCCCGCGGCGTCGCATCCAAGACGGGGCTCGCCTCGCGACAGGCGGCGCACCCCACATCTCGTAAGAGCTTCGGCACTGCCCGGCGTATGCCCGCGGAACTCGCGGGAAGCCACCTGGCCTCACCCCTTAGGCCGGGGAGAGGTGTCCTGACCCTGGGCGTCTCTCGACGTCGTGGGGTCAGTGGCCTATATCCGGACAGACGCCTCACCTAACGAGGTGCCTACCTGTCAGCGTAGGCCGCACTCGGCGGAGACGACAACCACAGAGACTGTCCTGACCTGCGATCACGGGGAGGAGAGGAGGTCTCCGCGATCAGCCGGCCGCCCGCTGGAGCTGATGCGGCATCTCCCAGCCCTCGGCGAGCCTCGACGGATGCACGTTCTGCCCGCCTCCGAAGAACTCGCAGAACTTCATGATGAGCGGATCCCACTTCAGCGGGTCCACGTAGTGCGTCCCAGGGATGATCAACTCCTCGTCGACATGGGCGCGGACCACTCTGACCTGGAAGGCCGAAATACGGCACCTTCAGCTCGGAGATCTTGTGCATGCGCCCTTACCTTCGCTTCCGTGGTGGCGTCGAAACACGACGACTCTCACAGCTTCGCGACGGGAAATACTGGCGGAAATCGGACGGCGTTTCGCCGAGACAAAGGGGCACACTCCCGCGGCAAGAGATCGAAGCCGTGAACTGCCGCGAATCTCGGCCGCCCGGAGCGGACATCGCCCATGCCGGGCGGGAAGACACCGACGCGCGGTAAATCGCCGACGCCCCGAGGGGAAAACGGAAGCGTCGAGACGGGAATTCTTACGGGCCGTATTTCGATGAGGGAGTCGGTGTACGGGCATTCACCCCTGCGAGGTGGAGGCCCGCTGCCGGGGCCTCCACCTGCTTCTCCGGGCTGATCACCCGAGGGCGTCGGGACCGCTGTCTTCACCGTGGCCGGTCGGCCGGTCGGCCGTCCCGGATGGACGGCGCGCGCCACATCGGATACATGACCGGACCGCCGGGCAGCCGGAGCAGCTCCGGCATGTCCACGTAGCCGTGCCGGAGATAGAGCCGGCGGCTCGCCTCGCTGCTGGCCTCCAGGTAGGCCGGCATCCCTTGGGCGTCGAGCCGCCGGTGGTGCTCCTCCAGGAGCAGGCTGCCGAGGCCGCGGCCGGTTCGCCCTCGTACCAGGGCGATGAACGCCAGGTAGTGGTGCGGTTCGTGCGGGTGGAGCTTGTCCATCAGCTGGCCGAGGATGCCGTAGCGTTCGGCGTGTTCCCCGGCGAATGCGGCGATCGCCTCCTCCTGGCCGGGGATCTCGGGGAACGGCGCGGTGAACCAGACCGCGACCCCGGCGAGCTCGCCCGACTCGTGGACCCCGTAGATGTCGCCGTGGTCGAGCGCGTGCGCCGTCTGCATGGTGAAGAACCGCCGCTGGATCGGCAGCCGGTCCCGCACCGGCGGGATGAGCCACCTGGTGATCTCGTCGCGGCTGAAGATGTCGGCGATGATCTCGCCGGCCACGGTCGCGTCGGTCATCCGGGTGATCTCGGCCGTCACTTGGAGCCTCCGCTGACGGCCTGCGCGCCCAGGCCGATGTTGGCGTACACCTCCGGCCTGGTCGCCTTCAGCACACGAGCCCACGCGACGCCAAGGATGATCGCGACGACGTAGATGCCGGGCAGGATCCAGCGGATGGCCGCGTCGGGCGCGACGTCGAGGACCGTGTCGAAGTTGATCAGAGTCATCCCGATGATCACGCAGAGCGCCAGGGCGGCCAGGGCCGGGGCGACGCGCGTCCGCCACACCGTCTCCTCCGACGGGTTCCGGGCGAAGAACACGATCACCGAGATCGAGGTGACGGTGAGCAGGGTCAGCAGCCCGAGGCCACCGAAGGCGCCGAACGTGAAGAACAGCTTCGTCACCGGATCGAGGCCGAAGACCGCGTAGACGGTGATCACGATCAGGCCGAGCACCGTCTGCAGCACCGATCCGGCCATCGGAGCGGCGGTGCGGGCCGAGGTGCGCCCGAAGACCGAGGGAAGCACGTTCTCGCGGCCCAGGGCGAAGATGTAGCGGGCCGTGGTGTTGTGGAAGGCGATCATGCACGCCATGCTGCTGGTCACGAACAGCACGGAGCCGATCGTCGATACGGCCGAGCCCAGGTGGGCGGCCGCCTGGTTGAAGATCAGCTCGGTCCCCTGCTCGGACGCCGCCTTGACGATCCCGTCCGGCCCGGTCGGCACCGTCTGCGCCCAGGCGGAGATCGCGTACAGAACCGCGATGATCGCGATGCCCAGATAGGTCGCGAGGGGCACGGTCCTGTTGCGATCCTTGGACTCCTCGGCGAAGACGACCGACGACTCGATGCCGGCGAACCCCGCGACGACGGTGGCGAGTGCGGCACCCACGCCGGGCACGAACAGCGAACCGGGGGTGAAGCCCTCGAAGCTGATGCCGCTCGGGGCGGCGTGGAGCAGGTCACCGATATCGAACACCAGGACGACGGCGATCTCGCTGACCAGCAGGACGGAGAGGATCTTGCCGTTGACGTCCACGCGCAGCAGGCCGAGCAGGCCGGTCAGCGCCCACGCCACCAGCGCGATCACCCACCACGCTGGCGAGCCGCCGAACCAGTCGAGCAGCAGCGGCTCGGCCGCCGACCCGATGATGCCGTAGAGGCCCAGTTGCAGCGCGTTGTAGGCCAGCAGGGCCACCCACGCGGTCGCCACCCCCTGCGTCCGGCCGAGCCCTTGGGCGGCATAGGCGTAGAACGCGCCCGCGTTCACGACGTGCCTGGCCATCGTCACGTACCCGACGGCGAAAAGCGTGAAGATCGCGCCCAGCATCAGGAACGCGAACGGCACGCCGATGACGCCCGTCACCGCGTACGCCGTCGGGACCGAACCCGCGACGACCATCAGCGGCGCCGCCGCGGAGATGACGAAGAACACGACCGATGGGACACCGAGCCGGTCCTTGGCCAGTGCGGCGGAGACGGCGCTGGGCCGCTGCTCTGTGAGGGACATCCAGAACTCCGTGAGATAGGGGGTGGGGAAGAGGGGTCACCGACGGCTGATGACGGCTTCGCCGACGGCGACCTGGGTCTGAACGATGAGTTTTTGCAGCGGTGCGGAAAGCACGGCGATCGTGGCGGCCGCGAACGCGGGATCGTGCTCCCGGAGAGCCCGCTGGGCACCGCCGGTGGCGACGAAGAGCCCGAAGAGGACGCAGTCCCTGATCACGGGCGGCTTGCGCCGCTCGACGGAGAGGTTGAGGCGGGCGAGCGGCCACGCGGCCGTGTTCGTGTTCACAGGGGCCGCGGGCTGCTGTTTCAACAGGTGCCTTGCCGGTGGTTTGAGCAGCTTCGCGGCGATCATCCTGCCCGTGACGTCGGCGTAGATCGTGCGGGCGAAGAAGTGGAGCCAGGTGGCCACTGGATGTTGCGGCTCGGCGATGAGGTGGTCGAGCACGCTCTGCGTGAGCGGATCGCCGGTGGCGTCTCGGGAGGTCGCGTAGAGGCGGTCCTGGCCCGACGCGAGGTCGAGAGTGGCACGCTCGGCGAGCATCAGTTCACTGATGACCGCGCCTGCCAGCCCGAGGCTCGCGAGGCGCGGATGGAGTCGCGTACGACCCGTCACGCTGTCGTGCATGACAAAGAACAAATCGTCGGTCAGTGACGGGCTCGAATGATCACCTTCAGCCACGAACGGCGATAATATAGGCGATTTGTCAAAACTGTCATCGATGATTGTTGGCCGGATCCGGCCAATAGGGGAACAGCCGCGCCCGGCACTCCTCTTGAGTGGATCTGTGCCGGGGAATTCGCTTCGGTTACTGCATTACATAACGTTTTGGGCAAAACGAGAGTGGCCGAGGTAGCCGAACTCGTGTACGGAATTGTGTGCTGTGTACGTTTTCGCGCGGCGAACGCTCAACGACGGCGTGCCGCGTGGAGGCAGACGGTGTCGTTGAGGGCGTGGGTGTAGCCCGCGAGCTCAGCCCAAGGCTCCAGGCGCTGCCAGTCGACGACGGGGACGGGTGAGAAGCGGTGGCGTGAGAGGAGGGACTCCACTTCGGCGAGCGGGTCGATCACTTCTTCGGCCATCCGGGCAGCTTACGGCGATCTTCTGCTCCTTCGGTGGCGCCGGTCTCCATCGGTCCGGGCCTCGATGGCGCGCAGGACCGCCACCATGTCGGACTGGCCGTGCCCCAGGGCCACTGCCTCGCCGAAGAGGGCGTGGCAGACGTCCAGCAGGGGCGACGCCACGCCGGACTCCCGGGCCGCCTCGGCGATCAGCCGGTTGTTCTTCAGGACGTCCAGGGCCGCGGCCTGGACGTCGAAGTCGCGGTCCATCAGCTTGGAGGCCTTCACGCGGGACACGCTGCTCGCCATCGGACCGGCGTCGAGCACGGCCAGGAACTGTCGCTTGTCCAGTCCGTGCCGATCGGCGAAGTGGAACGCCTCGGTGAGGCCGGTGACCATGGTGATCAGAAACAGGTTCACCGAGAGTTTCATCAGCAGCGCGTTCGGGACCGTCCCGCAGTCGAACGTCTCGGCGCACATCGGCCGGAGCAGCGGGCGGACGGCCTCCACCGCCGCCTGTTCTCCGGCCAGCATCGCCACGAGCCGGCCGTCCTCCGCGGGCCCGCGCGAGCCGGATACGGGAGCTTCGACATAGCTGCCGCCGGCCGCGCGAACGTCGTCTTCGAGCCCGCGTGAATAGTCGGGCGACGTCGTCCCCATGTGGACGATCGTGCGCCGGGCGACGTACGCGCCGAAGTCCGGCGTGCCACGGCCGAGGGCCGAGTCGATCGCGGCGCCGTCGGCCAGCATGAGGATCACCACGCGGGCCCGCCTGAAGACCTCCGCGGGACTCGTCGCCACCGCGGCGCCCGCCGCGCGCAGTGGTTCGCTCCTGGCGGCGGTGCGGTTCCAGACGACGACGGCCGTACCGGACCGGGCCAGATTGAGTGCCATGGGCCGGCCCATGACACCGAGGCCGATGAAACCGACGTCCAACATCCACCGCCATCTCTGGTCGACGGTTCTTCTTTCCGGAGAGCCGCCGGGGGAGTCGCGGCCTCTGTGGAGCCGCCGACCTCGCCGACTATGACAGTCGTCATAGTAGATTGTCTATGACAGCGGTCATAGTGGGTGCCCGCGGCCTCGGGAGCGCCGAACCCGGCGTGCCGGTCGCCTGGATCCGGAGCGTGTTCCTGGCTCTGGGCGGGGTGTCCGGCGTCGATGGGCCGGCTCGGCCTACGGGGGCCGAAGACGCGTGAGTCAGTGGGAGGTCGGCGATGGCGGTTTCCGAGAGAGGACCGCGCGAGCGGATGGTCTTCAGCGCGGCTCAGCTCATCCGGCGCGACGGGGTGACCGCGACGGGGATGCGGGACGTCGTCGCGCACGCGCGAGCGCCGCGGGGATCGCTCCAGCACTATTTCCCCGGAGGCAAGGAGCAGCTCGTCAACGAGGCCGTGGAATGGGCCGGCCGCTACGCCGGTAAGCGCGTCGCCCGGTTTCTCGGTGAGATGTCCGAGCCGTCGCCGAGCGGGCTGTTCGCGGCGATGGCGCGCCAGTGGATCGACGAGTTCCAGACGGCCGGGTTCACCGGAGGTTGCCCCGTCGCCGCGGCGACGGTGGACTGCGCGGACTCCACCGAATCCACCAGGGCCGCGGCCGCCGCCGCGTTCGACTGCTGGAACCGGCCGGTGGCCCGAGCGCTGAGGGACATGGGCGTACCGGAGCAGAGGGCCGGCTCACTCGCGACCCTCATGATCAGCGCGCTGGAGGGGGCGATCCTGATCGCCAGGTCCGAGCAGGATGTACGCGCTCTGACGACCGTGGCGGGGGAGCTCGGTCCTTTCCTGGACGGCTGGGTCTCGCGCGTCTGAGCCGACAGTGCGTGACCGGCGGGTCACCCCGAGGCGGCGGTACGGGGACAGCCTGACCTTGACGTGCCCCCACGCCCGCCCTTCGCCCCGTCGCGGCGTGTGGTCACTTGAGGCAGTCAAAAACTCGGCGTATTCATTGTCTTGAAATATTCGTGTTTATGGCGGTAGGTTAGGCGCCATGACCGCATCCCAGACCACCGCCGAGGAGCTGCGCAGTGTCGGCCTGCGGGTGACGGCAGCCCGCGTCGCGCTGCTCGAGACGGTCCGGGACGGTGACCACCTCGACGTCGAGGCGATCGCCTCCGGGGTGCGTGACCGCGTCGGCCATGTCTCTCTTCAAGCCGTGTACGAGGCCCTCCACGCGCTCACCGCGGCGGGACTCGTGCGGCGGATCGAACCGGCCGGCAGCCCGGCCCGGTTCGAGGGACGCGTCGGCGACAACCACCACCACGTCGTGTGCCGGTCGTGCGGCGTCGTCGCTGACGTCGACTGCGCGGTCGGCGAGGCGCCCTGCCTGACCGCGTCCGACAACCACGGCTTCTCGATCGACGAGGCCGACGTCATCTACTGGGGCCTGTGCCCCGGCTGTTCCACCACTCGCAGTTCCTGAGCACCGTGATCCGCCTAGTCCGGAAGGATTCACATGTCTGAGAACCATGATGCAATCGTCGTAGACGCGAAGACGGAGGACGGAGGTGGCTGCCCGGTCGCGCACGGGCGCGCCTCGCACCCGACTCAGGGCGGCGGCAACCACCGGTGGTGGCCGGAGCGCCTGAACCTGAAAATCCTCGCCAAGAACCCGGCCGTGGCCAACCCTCTCGGTGCGGATTTCGACTACGCCGAGGCGTTCACGTCCCTTGACCTCGCGGCCGTGAAGCGGGACATCGCGGAGGTGCTGACCACCTCGCAGGACTGGTGGCCGGCCGACTTCGGCCACTACGGCCCGCTCATCATCCGGATGGCGTGGCACAGCGCGGGCACCTACCGGATCAGCGACGGCCGCGGCGGCGCCGGAGCCGGCCAGCAGCGCTTCGCGCCCCTCAACAGCTGGCCGGACAACGCGAACCTCGACAAGGCCCGCCGCCTGCTGTGGCCGGTCAAGAAGAAGTACGGCAAGAAGCTCTCGTGGGGCGACCTCATGATCCTCTCCGGCAACGTCGCCCTGGAGTCGATGGGCTTCACGCCCTTCGGCTTCGCCGGCGGTCGTGCGGACGTCTGGGAGCCCGACGAGGACGTCTACTGGGGCCCCGAGTCCACCTGGCTCGGCGACGAGCGCTACACCGGCGACCGCGACCTCGAGAACCCCCTCGCCGCGGTCCAGATGGGCCTCATCTACGTCAACCCGGAGGGCCCGAACGGCAACCCGGACCCGATCGCCGCTGCCCGCGACATCCGTGAGACGTTCCGCCGGATGGCGATGAACGACGAGGAGACCGTCGCCCTGATCGCGGGCGGCCACACCTTCGGCAAGACCCACGGCGCGGGCCCGGCGGACAACGTCGGCCCCGACCCCGAGGCCGCCTCGATCGAGGAGCAGGGCCTGGGCTGGAGGAACACGTACGGCACCGGCAAGGGCGGCGACACGATCACCAGCGGTCTCGAGGTCACCTGGACCTCGACGCCGACGAGGTGGTCCAGCAACTTCTTCTGGAACCTGTTCGGCTACGAGTGGGAGTTGACCAAGAGCCCGGCCGGTGCGCACCAGTGGAAGCCGAAGCACGGCGCCGGTGAGGGCACGGTGCCCGACGCCCACGACCCGTCGAAGCGCCATGCGCCCTCGATGTTGACCACCGACCTCGCACTCCGGTTCGACCCGGTCTACGAGCAGATCTCGCGGCGCTTCTACGAGCACCCCGACGAGTTCGCGGACGCCTTCGCTCGCGCGTGGTTCAAGCTGACCCACCGCGACATGGGCCCGGTCGCGCGCTACCTCGGCCCGGAGGTCCCGACCGAGGTGCTGCTGTGGCAGGACCCGCTCCCGGAGCGGACGTACGAGCTCGTCGACGCCGAGGACATCGCCGCCCTCAAGGGCCAGGTCCTCGCCTCGGGCCTGTCGGTGTCCCAGCTCGTGTCCACCGCGTGGGCGTCGGCCGCGTCCTTCCGCGGCAGCGACAAGCGCGGCGGCGCCAACGGCGCGCGCGTCCGCCTCGAGCCGCAGAGCGGGTGGGAGGTCAACGACCCCGACGAGCTGGCGACGGTGCTGCGCACCCTGGAGGGGATCCAGGAGGCCTTCAACGCCACCCGGACCGGCGGCAAGCAGGTCTCGCTCGCCGACCTGATCGTGCTCGCGGGTGGCGCGGGCGTCGAGCAGGCCGCCAAGGACGCCGGCTTCGACGTCGAGGTCCCCTTCACGCCGGGCCGCGTGGACGCGTCGCTCGAGCAGACCGACGTGGAGTCGTTCGCCGCGCTCGAGCCGGTCGCCGACGGGTTCCGCAACTACGTCGGGAAGGGCAGCCGGCTGCCGGCTGAGTACCTGCTGATCGACCGGGCGAACCTGCTGACCCTGAGCGCCCCCGAGATGACGGTCCTCGTCGGTGGCCTCCGCGTCCTCGGCGCGAACTCCCAGCAGTCGCCGCTCGGCGTCTTCACCACGACCCCCGGGTCCCTGACCAACGACTTCTTCGTCAACCTGCTCGACCTGGGCACGACGTGGAAGGCGACGTCGGAGGACGCGAACACGTTCGAGGGTCGCGACGCCGCCACGGGCGAGGTCAAGTGGACCGGCAGCCGTGCCGACCTCGTCTTCGGGTCGAACTCCGAGCTGCGCGCGCTCGCGGAGGTCTACGCGAGCGACGACGCGAAGGAGAAGTTCGTGCACGACTTCGTCGCGGCATGGGACAAGGTGATGAACCTCGACCGGTTCGACCTCGTCTGATCATGACGTCCAGGCCGGCCCGCGCCGGTCGGCCTGGACGTCCTGGCATCACCGGCGCGGGCACCCGGCTCGCGGACCGACGGAGACCGGTCAGCCGATCCCGGCGGCGAAGCGGGCCGGGTCCCCGGCGTCGAGAGCCTGGAGGGCGGCCGCCGCGGCAGGGGCGATCGGATCGAAGATCCCGAGCAGCGCGTGGCTGCCGCCCGCGATCAGGGTCGGGTAGTCGACGTCGCCGCCGGTGTAGAGCCGTACGCCGTCCGGCAGGCGCTCGCGCAGCCGTACCTCGCGGGCGGCGTCGAGCAGCGACACCTTGACCCCGTCCACCCGGCGCGCGTGGTCGTGGACGAGCGCGAGGACCGCGTCGGTGGCGGCGTCCAGGTCGCGCTCCGGTGTGGGCAGGACGATCGCGGTCATGCCGCGGCCCCGGGTACCCGGTACGGTCCCCGCTGGTGGTGCGTCAATGGGCGCCCCGTTCGGCTCCCGCCGCCATACGGGTGAAGGCGAGGGTCATGGGCGGTCACACTGGAGGACGTGGCGCACCCTTCTCGCCGATCTATCAAAACGTTTTAACAGAAGCGGGACGCTTCGTCGCGCACGCACGGCTTGTCGACGGGGAGCACGGAGAAGCTGCTCCCCTGGGCGTTGCGCGTGAGGGCGGACCGCCGTGCCGGCACTCTGATCAGGCGATTGCGGTAGGGTCTGGCCATCCGGCGATAAGACGTTTTAATAAATCGAGGCCCGAGCGGGTCCGAGGAGGGCCGAGAAGGACAGTGGGGACCGTCAGCATCCGGGAGGTCGCCGCCCGCGCCGGCGTGTCCCCCGGAACCATCTCGAACGTGCTCAACCGGCCGGAGCGGGTGGCACCGGAGACCCGCGAGCGCGTCATGCGCGCCATCCGGGAGCTGGGCTTCGTCCGGCACGGCTCGGCCTCGACGCTGCGCGCCGGGCAGAGCCGGACCATCGGCCTGTCGGTCATCGACATCGGCAACCCCTTCTTCACCGACGTCGCCGCCGGCGTCGAGGAGGCGGCCAGCGAGCTCGGCTACGCGGTGATCCTCGGCAACTCGGCCGGCTCGCGGGACAAGGAGGAGCGCAACCTCCTCGTGCTCGCCGAGCAGCGCGTGCGCGGCGTGCTGATCACCCCGTCGGACGAGGACCCCTCCCGGCTCGACGCGCTGCGCGACCGGGGCATCAGCGTCGTCCTCGTCGACCACCCCGCGCACCGGCCGGACCAGTGCTCGGTGGCCGTGAACGACATCGCCGGCGGCCAGATGGCCGCCTCCCACCTGCTGTCCCTCGGCGCGCGCCGGATCGGCTACGTCACCGGCCCGCGCTCGATCCGGCAGTGCGTCGATCGGCGGCAGGGCGCCGAGCACGCCGTGGCCGCCGCCGGCCTGGACCCCGAAGCGGTGATCGAGGACGTCGAGGTGCCCTCGATGACGGCGCGGGCGGGGCAGCAGGCCGCCGCGTCGCTGCTGGAGTCGGGCCTGCCCGACGCGGTCTTCTGCGCCAACGACCTGCTCGCCGTGGGGTTCCTGCGCGCACTGCTGCAGGCGGGCGTGCGCGTCCCGCGCGACGTCGCGCTCATCGGTTACGACGACATCGACTTCGCCGCGGCCTCGGCCGTGTCGCTCAGCTCGGTCCGCCAGCCCACGCACCGGCTCGGCCGGATCGCGACCGAACTGCTCCTCGACGAGTGCGACCATCCCGACACCCATGTGCACCAGCAGGTCATGTTCCAGCCCGAACTCGTCGTCCGCGAGTCGACCGCGGGCGGGGCGCGGCCGGAGGAGCGGGAGAGCCCGTGAGCGTCCACGCGGCCGTGGCCCCTCCCCTTCGGGGATGATCGGTCCCGAATGGGCGCCCGGCCATCCTCGCGGGTGCCACCTTGCGGCCGGGGCTCGCCCTCGCGGGTCTCGGTTGGAGGTCGGGGACGCGGCCTGGCGGGGTGGTGCCGGTCCTTACTGGCAGTCCCGGTCGGCCGGCTCGGCGGGTTCGTTCAGGCGGCGCTTGTAGTAGGCCCAGGGAGAGTCGAAGTCGGACGGGACGATGAGTTCCCACCCCTGCTCCTCCATGAGGTACCGGCGGCGGCGCGAGGGCCACCACAGCCGCCGGTGCTCCCACTTGTGGGGCGAGGCCTCGACGAGGTGGAAGAGGTAGCCGTAGTCGACGGCATGCCATCCGCGGAGGCCCTCCCTCTCCAACGCCTCCATCTCGTTGAAGGCGTGCAGTGGCGTGAGCATCCTGTGGGTGGGGGTGTCGCCCGGAACGGAGCCCTTGCGGTCGGCGGCCGAGGTGCCGAAACGCTGCTGGGCGGCCTGGCGGCTGATGCCCAGCAGCCGTCCGAGGGTCTCCCAGCTGTGCCCGGCGGTACGGGCGCCGGTGATCGACTGGCGTAGCAGCCTGCTGGTCTCCTGCGCGGCGACGCTGGACGCGGCGACCATGAGCAGGTGGGCGTCCGGGTCGTTGTCGAGCCCCTTGCGCCCCTGCTCGCACGCGGCCAGCATGGCTTCGGCGACGGCCTCCCGGATGGCGCTCGCCTGATCGTCGGTGAGGTGGCTCCCGGACGCGCTCATCGCCGGTCCCCCTCATCGTCGGCGGTGGGAGGGAGCGGCTCCAGTTCCTCCAGGCGGGCGGCGTCGGCGGCGGACACGGCCCCGTTGCGCCCGGCGGAGACCGCCGTCACCACCCCCACGACGAAGACCGCGAACCCGACGACGACGAAGAGCAGCAACAGCACCCAGCTGTCGAGCGCGGCCTGCGCCACGAGCAGGATCCCCATCAGCGGAAGCAGGAGGGAGACGGCCGGAAGCCCGGGGAAGGGGGCACGAAAGGCGGGACGATTCATGGTGTCAATGATTCATTGACACCACCCCCATGTCAAGAATTCGTTGACACTGCCCGAGGGTCGGCGGCACCGGCCCTGACAAGATCACCCGGCGGGCTCAACCCCGGTCGGCACTGCTGGCGACCTCGCTGACGGCGTCGACGACGAGGTCCGGCTGGGCGTACTGCACGTAATGCTCGGCCGTCCCGGCCACCACGAGACGGCCGCGGGCCGACATCGCGGCGAGACCGCGGTGGTGGGCGACGACCTCTTCGGGCTGCCCCTTGGCCACGATCACCACGACGGGGAGGTCACGCCAGGCACCCGCGCGTACCGTCGCGGCGACCTGGGCCGCGCTGTCCACCGTCGACCAGCCCTCGGCGCGGGCGGCGGCCATGCTGGCCGGGCCGTAGACGACGGCCGCGTCCCTGACCGCGATCTCGGGTGCGTCCGGAGGGGCCGCGGCGGATCCGCCGAGCAGCCGGAGCAGGCCGAATCGCCCGGCGAGTTCGTAGGCCGTGAACTGGGCGGCGACCAGGGGCCGCGCGACTCGCAGCTCTCCCACGCCGCTCTCGTCCATGCTGTCGACCAGCACCAGGCCGGCGGTCTGGTCCGACCAGTGATGCGCGAACACACGCACGACGGCGCCACCGTAGGAATGCCCGACCAGCACGTACGGCCCGGCCTCCCCGGCGGCATCGAGCAGCGTGTGCAGCTCGCGCGCTTCCCGGTCGGCGGTTCGCGGCCCGGGCCCCTCCTCGCTCCACGCGTATCCGGCCCGGTCGTAGCTGCACACCCGGGTGCGCGCGGCGATCCGTGACTGGACGTCCGCCCAGCTCGCGCTGGACTCCCCGAGGCCCGCCTCCAGGATGACCGTCGGACCGCCGGTGCCGGTGCAGTACAGGTGAAGGCGATGGCCACCGACGTCGATCAGCCGCCCGCGCGGCGGATGGCGGTCCGCGTCCCCGCCGCGCGCGACCGTCTCGTATCCGAAGCCTGCCCCCGCCAGGATCGCGAACACGGCCGCGGTCCACATGATGATTCGGGGCCATCGGCGTCCCCGCTTTTCGGTCATGTCCCGCATGCTAGGAATCGCCGTCCGGCGTATGGCCATCCTCGCGGGGGATCACGACCTGCGACTGGTGGATCAGTTTCGAAGCCGCCGTACTCCCATAGTTCTCGCCTACCTGGCACCTCCTGACGTGAGACCGGGCAGCGAGGCGGGGCGGGGGACGCGGGCGCTGCCCGGGATGAGCTCATTGTGTCGGTGGGTGCTGCCAGCATGACGGGATGATCGCGACTCCTGACGACTACTCCTGGTTCTCCCGCGGGCGTTATCCCGATCTGGCGGACGCCTACTGCTTCACCTATGTCCGCGGCCTGACGCCTGAGGAACTGGTGACCCGGCTCGGCGTCCGGGTTGAAGACTGCTCTCGCATGAGGCTCGATGAGCTGACGAAGACCGCCTACTCCAGCTACGACGGGAAGAACATGTTCTTCGGTGCCGTCGCCGTCGGCGACTGGGTGCTCGTCGTCGAGGCCCTCGGCGGGCTCGGCATCACCGAAGAGATCGTCATGCCGCTGTCGGCGGGCACCCGCCTCGTCTCCCACTACTTCCTCGAGGTCAAACTGATCGACTACTTCTCCTGGATCGAAGACGGAAAGATCCGGTTCGAGTTCGTGCACCAGGAGGGCTACTCCCACTGGGTCGAAGACGGAAAGATCCGGTTCGAGTTCCCAGACCAGGAAGGCTACTCAGAGGAGATGCCGGACGAACTCGTGGAGACCATGGAACGGATCGACTCTGTCTACCCAGGGCTCACCGACCCCCACGACGGGCCGGCGTTCCTGTTGGCCGAGCGCCTCACCGGGATCACGCTGACGCCGCAGCTGCTGGAGGAGTCCACCTACCTGTGCGGAGTCGTTCCCGGACCGAGGTGAGCGGAACACACCGGCCGCGACCCGTGAGCCGGCCGCTGCCGGTGGATCACTCCGCCACTACGCCGAGGACACGACCTGGGTCGTTTCCCCTCCCTGGGCTTCGTGACGGCGGCTGATCCCTTCCGCGCCACACAACGCGGGTGAAACAAGGCTCTCCATCGCAAGCTGGAGAGCCCTCCGCCGTACCGCGGACAGGCCCGGTTCCGGGCGGAGCTTGATCGTCACCACTCATCCGATCGGGTCGGAGACCAGGCCGAGGCGACGGGCGACCTGAGCCGGATGGGTGAGCTGTGGGTAGTGCCCGGCGTCGGCGATCTCGGTCACCGGGAGGTCGACACCTACGGCCAGCGGGTCGGCCGAGCCCACGATGATCTCGACCGGGACGCTCACCCGCTCCAGTAGCGACCGTGACGTCTCGCGTTCGGCGAAGGCCGCGCGCATCGCCGCGATCACGCGGCGCGCCACCCCTGGACGGCGCAGGTCCGCCGCGGCGCTCGCCACCTCCGGCCCTTCGGGAACGCCGAGCGTAGCGGCCAGGCGAGCGGCGGACATGCGGCGCAGCATGGGCGCGGCCAGGGCTGAGCGGGTGAGCCGCGGGGCCGGAGCCTGCAGGAACGCGGGGGCGATGAGAACAAGCGTGCTGACGCGTCCGGGATGTTCGACGGCGAAGCGGAGTGCCGGCCCGCAGGCCAGCGAGTGCGCGACCAGCGCGGGACGGGTCCGCACCGGGCGCATCAGGTCGGCGAGCCACGCGTCCATCGGCTGGGCGGTGGGAGCCGAGCGTCCCAGGCCGGGCAGGTCGGGGGCCAGGATCGGGCCGGACAGGTGAGCGGAGAGGGGCGCCCACAGGTCGGCGTTCATCGGCAGCCCGTGCAGCAGGACGTGGGCGGGCCGGTGAGCGTCTCCCACCGCCCAGGTGCGGCCGCGGAAGCCGTACGGGCTCAGCCACGGTGACGCGGCGCCGAAGCGGGTGGCCACCAGGTCGTCGGCCCACGCGCGGAGGGCGTCGGTGGCAGGAGGCATCTCCAGGCCGGCCGTTTCGGCGAGAGCGCGGGCCGAGGCCGTCGGGTAGCGGTCGGTCGACAGGAACGACAGCGTCTCGGGGCCGGCACCGGTGATCTTCCGTGGCAGGCGGCGCACGAGGCCCACGGGGATTGTACGGCGCGGCGCCCGCACGCCCATATGGTCGGCGACCGCGGCGACCAGTTCGGGCAGGCGCGGCGTCGTGTCGTCGAGCACCCAGTGGTCCTGTCCCGCGGGCGAGGTGGGGAGCTCGGCCAGGAACCGCGAGAAGTAGTCGATCGTGACGACCGGCAGGAAGACGTCGGGGCCGCCCGGAAGCGCGGGGAGCCGCCCGTTCCACAGGTCTTCGACGAGAGACGCCAGGCCGATGTGCTGGCCGGGGCCGATCACCGTACTGGGATTGGCGATGGTCAGCGGGACGTCCAGCTCGCGGGCCCGCGCGCGCACCGCGAGATCGGCCTCGGCCTTCGACGCCTCGTACGCGCCCAGCCTGGCGTAGTCCGGGCGGGCGTTGCTCACCCGGTACCCGCTGATGTGCACGAGCCGTCGCAGTTCGGGCAGCGTGGCGGCCCATTCGAGCACGTTGAGCGCCCCGGTCACGTTGGTCGCCCGCGCCTCCTCCACGCCGAGGCCGAACGCGAAGCGCGCCGCGGTGTTGTAGACGTCGCGCGCCCGGGGCAGTCCCGTGAGCGGCCGGGTGATGTCGGCGGTGACGACGGTCAGCCCGCCGGTGTCGACGCCCTGTGAGTCCAGCCAGGGGGTGAGGGTGTCGTTCCGTACGGCCGCCGCCACCCGCTGTCCCCTGCCGAGCAGTTCGGCGACGAGGGAACGGCCGATGAAACCGGTCGCCCCGAAGACGATCGCGTCCATGAACACTCCTCAATAGATCGGTCTATATATTTTTGAGGCCAGAAAGAGGGCCCGCCTCGCGCGGGCCCGTGTCAGCGCAGCAGGGTGGCGAGGCGGCCGGCGACGCGATCCAGTGGCTCTCTGCTGCGGTGTGCCTTGGCCAGCAGGAGCGCCCCCTCGATCAGGGCCAGGATCGTGACCGCGAGGTCGTCGGCGTCCTGACGCCCGTCGAGCCGGGCGCGTAGAGCGGCCGTCCACGAGGCGTACACCTCCGAGCAGGCCTGCTGCAGCGGGTCGCTGGCGGCGGCCATCTCAAGTGCCACGGTGGCCACCGGACACCCCTTCTGCCAGCCCGATTCCTCCAGTCGATCGCCCAGGTGCCGCAGCACTCCTTCGACGAACTCCGCCACGGACGCGCTGGACTCGGCCATGCCCTCGAAGGCGGCGCCCATCGCCTGGCCGGCACGCCGTACCGACTCGCCGACGAGCTGATCCTTGCCGTCGGGGAAGTGGAAATAGAGCGAGCCGCGGGGCGCGCCACTGACCGCGATCACCTGATTGAGCCCGGCGCTGAAGTAGCCCCCGGTCTCGATCAACTCCTGCGCCGCGGCCAGTATCCGGACCCGCGTCGCTGTTCCCTTCTGTCCCATGCCATGAAAGTAGACCGATCTATATATTTTTTCAACTTGTCTCGTGTGGCTCACGTCTGACATCACGGGCGCCCGGGCCGATCATTGCGCCCTCGAGCACCGCGGCCCGCCGGTGCTCGTCGTCTTTGAGGTTGCCATTCCATTCCGCCCCGCTTTCGGGGCTTTCGGGGGCAATGTCAGGGGCGACAGGCCCTTTTTCCGCGCCCGCTGGACGCTGGACGCTCCAAGCGGGCCCGTACAGCGGGTCCGCCTCGACTGGGTGAAAGCGAGACCATTCATGAAAGACCTGCGCGGAGTGGCGGCGACGCTGGTGGGCGCCGTCGGTGTCGCCACTGTGACGGCCGGGGCCGTCATGACGGCCCGGGGCCTGCAGGGGAGGGGGCAGATCCGGGACGAGCTCATCCGCCAGAAGATCACATTTCCGGACGAGGGCTTGCCGGCGGAGCTCGGCGCGCACGTCGGCCGACGGGTGGAGAACGGCCCGCAGGCACGCGCGTTCGCTGACATGATCGGCGGCAACGTGCTCCGCGCCACCGAAGGGCGCACCTACGCGGAAGTCAGCGCCGAACTGCACGCCGCCGGAGGCAAGCACGACGAGCTCACCGCCCTGCGCGAGACCGCGTTCATGGGCGAGACGTTGCGCGCCTCGCTGATGACCGCCTACCAGGCATGGGAGGTCACCTCCCTGACTGTCGGCCTGGGCGCGGTGCTCATGAGCACCGGCGCCGCCTTCGTCACCGTGGGCGCGGTGTTGGCGTCGCCCCGGCCATGAGCGAGCAGACCGCGTAGGGTCGGGCGGTGAGCTCGCGGCGGACCCGCCCCCTGCGCCATGTGCACCGCGACGTCGGCTCGGCCCCGTTCATCGTGATCTGGGAGGCGACCCGGCCTGCCCGCTGGCCTGCCTGCATTGCCGGGCCGAGGCCAGGCCCGCGCGCGACCCCGCCGAGCTGACCACCGACGAGGCGGCCGGGCTGATGCGCCAGGTCACCGATTTCGGCCGCCCCGCCCCGCTTTTCGTCATCACCGGCGGCGACCCTTCGAACGGACCGACCTGTAGGACCTGGTCCGCGAGGCCCGCCGACTCGGCCTGACCCCGGCCGTGTCGCCTTCTGCCACCCCGGCGCTGACCACCGCGAGCCTGTCCCGCCTGCGCGACGCGGGCGCCTCGGTGATCTCGCTCAGCCTGGACGGTGCGACCGCCGCCCTCCACGCCCCCGGTTTCCGCTCGGCGGAAGGGCGGCTGAAGGGCGGCTGACGCGACGATCCGCGTCTCACCCGACACGCGCTTCGGGGAACTCGAAGCGGCCGAACATCCAGGTGCCGGGTTCGTCCGGGTTGTCTCCCACCCAGAACTGCGTCCACAGCAGGATGAACTCCTCCTTGGTCAGGTATCCGTCGTCGTTCAGGTCGAGCAGTGAGAAGGTCGTGTCGGTGTCGATCGGGAACCCGTTCCACACCTCGATGAGCCGGTTGTACTCCTCGGCCGAGATCAGGTCGTCGCCGTTCTCGTCGATGATCTCGAACATGGCTTTGGCGGTGCCCTCGACGGAGGAGGTCATGTCGCCGAGCCGGTCGACGACCCGCAGTGTCCCCTCCAGGGAGACCTCGCCCTCCGCGGGGTCGGCGTCCTCGTCGGAAGCCGCCAGTAGGGTGGCCCACCAGCCCATCATCAGCGCCTGGACCAGGTGCCGGTCGGTTCCCTCCCGGTAGGAGGCCCACCGCTCGGCCAGCGCGGCGAAGTCCGACTCCTCCAGGACGCCGTTGTGGTCGGTGTCCATCAGGTGGAACACGTTGGAGATCTTGTGACGCTGGAACTCACTGGACATGACCCTGCTCCGATCGTTGTCACGGAACCACAGTGGCTGCATGCGCTCCTACAGTCGTGTGCCGTCAATCCAGTGTGCTATCGCCACAGAGATTCACCGCGTTCACTGATCAGTGACTGCATTGCTACTTCCTGTGACTTTCCGTACGGGCGCGGGCCCTGCACTGTGGTCGTCACGACCGCCGCGCCCACGCGGAGTACGACCAGAGCGCGATCGTCAGGATCGCCGATGGGACACGGCCTGCGACCGACGGCCTTGCCGGAACCGCTTCGGTCGTCAAAGATGGCGACAAGCTGCGGCGGCTCGTTCCGCACGGCGTTGACACGGGCGATGGGCCGGCTCCGGCTGACAGGTGAACAGGCTCACCGGCTGATCGGTTCGCGCGTCCACGACCGTTTCCTCACCGGGGCGGTAAGGAGACGGCGCGCGCACGTGCCGCGGTCGCCCGGCGGACCTCGGCTCGCAGCGCGTCATGCTCGGCTGACGCCGACGACTGGACGGAGGCCGTGTGCGCGCGAACGAGTCGGGACGATCGGTCACGTCACGTGTCCTGTCGATTCTCGAAGCCTTCGAAACCCATGGGCCGAGCCTGTCGCTGTCGCAGTTGGCGGAGCTGACCGGCCTGCCTGTCTCCACGGCCCACCGTCTCTTGGGCGAACTGCACGCATGGGGAGCTCTCGCGCGAGACGACCAAGGGCGTTACCACGTCGGTTTGCGCCTGTGGGAGCTGTCGCAAAGCGCGGGCAGACGGTTGCGCGACACCGCGCGGCCCTACCTGCAGGACCTGTTCTCTCTCACGCAAGAGACGTCCCATATCGCGATTCGTGAGGGCAACGAGGCGTTGTACGTCGACCGGGTCTACAGCTCCAAGCGTGTGCCGCGGGCGTCCCGCATCGGCGGGCGGCTGCCGCTCCACGCGACGGCTGTCGGCAAGGTGCTGCTGGCCTACGAGGAGCCGTGGTTTCGCGAGGCCTATCTCCACGGCGATCTGGAGGCCCGTACCGTGCGGACGCACGTTGATCCGGCAGGCCTGGCCGATGAGCTGGCGCAGATCGCCGAGCAGGGTTACGCCATCACGCTGGAGGAGGCTCGTGCCGGCGCCTGCTCCATCGCCGTGCCGGTTGCGGGGCGATCCGACCAGGTCGAGGCGTCGGTGGGCCTGGTCCTGCTGTCGACGCAGGGCAAGACGCTGACGCGACACCTGTCGGTCCTGCGCGGTGTGGCCTCCCGCATCGAGGCGGCCATCGCCCGCTACCCGTCCGGCTATCCACGGCAGCGCGGCTGACCCGTCCCGGGACGCGGCTCGCGTGCTCCCCATCCACAAGAACGCATGGGACGCGCGCTCACATCACGCCTGTCCGGAGAACCCTGCGCGCACGCTCGCTTCCGTTGAATGGAAACCGTGCATTGTGACCAGCAGCATATCGGCCTCACACTGATGAAACTTCGGAAATGCCCGAGTTGAAGTGGAGTTTGAGCGTGACCGCAAACCTCACCGCCGTCCCGCGATCGTGTCCCGTCCACCACGGGTATGAGCCGTTCGACCAGAACGACCCCTTCCCGGCGTACGCGGCGCTGCGTTCCGAAGAGCCCGTCATGTTCGACGAGCGCATCGGATGCTGGGTGGTCACGCGGTACGACGACGTCAAGGCGGTCTTCGAGGACTGGAAGACCTTCAGCAGTGAGAACGCCCAGGCGCCGGTCCGTGAGCGTGGGCCGGAAGCCACGCAGATCATGCTCGACGGCGGATTCACGGCCTATTCGGGCCTGTCGGCACGTGTCCCTCCGGAGCACACCCGCATCCGCAAGGTGGCCGCCAAGGCCTTCACGCCGCGCCGTTACAAGGCGCTCGAGCCGAGCATCCGGCAGCACGTCGTCACCCTGCTGGAGCGGATGCTGGCTCGGCCCAAGGCGACCGGGGACTTCGTCCGCGACCTCGCCTACGACGTCCCGACGGTCACCATCCTCACGCTCATCGGGGCGGACACCGGCAAGGTGGACACCTTCAAGCGCTGGTCGGACTCGCGCGCCGCGATGACCTGGGGTGACCTGAGCGACCAGGAGCAGGTCCCGCACGCGCACAACCTCGTCGACTACTGGCAGGAATGCCTCCGCCTGGTGGCCGACGCGCACGAGCACGAGCGGGGCTCCCTGGTCGGCGACCTCGTGCGTGCCCAGGCAGCCGGAGACGAGATCACCGACCACGAGATCGCCTCCGTCGTCTACAGCCTGCTGTTCGCCGGCCATGAGACGACCACGACCCTGATCTCGAACGCCCTTCGCGTCCTGTTGTCACACCGTGATCAGTGGCGGCGCGTCGTCGACCGGCCCTCCCTCATCCCTGCGGCCATCGACGAGGTGCTGCGCCACAGCGGATCGATCGTGGCGTGGCGGCGCCGTGCGTTGGTGGACACGCGGATCGGCGGCGTCGACATCCCGAAGGGGGCCGACATCCTTCTCGTCATGGGATCGGCGAACCGGGACGCCGCCAAGTTCGACGACCCGGAAGCCCTCGACATCGCCCGGCCGAACGCGCGCGAGCACCTCTCGTTCGGATTCGGCATCCACTACTGCCTGGGCAACATGCTCGCCAAGCTCCAGGCCAGGATCGCGATCGAGGAGGTCGCCCGCCTCATCCCGGATGTCCGGCTGCGCGAGGACGAGCAGATCGTCTTCGGTCCCAACCTCTCGTTCCGTTCTCCGATCAGCGTCCCGGTGGAGTGGGAGGCCCGCGCGTGAGCGACGTCGACACGAGGTACGTCCAGTTCTTCGACGGCGGAATCGCGCCGGACCACGCCCTCCTGGGAGGGAAGTGCGCCTCCCTGGCCACGATGACCGCCGCCGGTATGCCCGTGCCGCCGGGCTTCGCGGTGACCACCGCGCTGTACGACGCGTTCGTCGAGGAGTCCGGGCTACGTGACGTGATCGTGAAAGCGCTCGACGAGATCGACCCCGACGACGTCGCCAGCGTTGACTCCGTATCGGCGGCCATCCGCGACGAGATCTGCTCGCGGCCGGTGCCCGAGCGGCTTCGGCGCCCGGTGATCGAGGCGTGGGCGGACTTCCAGGGGCGGTTCGAGCGGCCGGTGCCGGTGGCCGTCCGGTCGTCGGCGACCGCCGAGGATCTGCCGGACGCGAGCTTCGCCGGCCAGCAGGACACCTACCTGTGGCTCGTCGACGAGCGCGACGTCCACGAACACATCCGCAAGTGCTGGGCCTCGCTCTACACCAGCCGGGCCATCACCTACCGGCTGAGGAACGCCGTCCCCGAAGACGGGCTCTCGATGGCCGTCGCCGTCCAGAAGATGGTCCATGCCCGGGTCGCCGGAGTGGCGATGACGCTCAACCCCCGCAACGGGGACCGCTCGAAGATCACTATCGACGCGTCGTGGGGGGTGGGCGAGGCGGTCGTTTCCGGCCACGTCACACCGGACAACATCGTCGTCGACAAGGTGCTGCTGTGCGTCGTCGAGGAGCACGTCGGCGACAAGCACATCGAGCTGGTGCCCGACAGCGCCGGCGGCCGGCTCGTCGAGCGTGACGTGGACGCGGCCAGGCGAGCGGTCCGGAGCCTGACCGACGACCAGGTCAGGGCGGTCTCCGAACTCGCCAAGCGTGCCGAACGGCACTACGGGTGCCCGCAGGACATCGAGTGGGCGCTCGACGCCGACCTTCCTGACGGACAGAACCTGCTCCTGCTGCAGTCACGACCGGAGACCGTCCACTCGTCCAAGCCGAAGCCGGTCGCCGCACCGGCGAAGGCGTCGCCGCCCAGCGTCGGCTTCAGTCTCGGCAGCATCACCGCGCATCTGACCGCGGGCCGCGCCGCAGGCGTGACGAACTGAACCGGCCACCCCCCTCACGACAAGGACCCCGATAGCCATGACCGTCGAACCCGCAGTGAAGTCCTTCCCGCGGCCATCGGAGCTGCCGGTTCCTCCGGGCGCCGAAGGCTGGGAGAAGCTCTACCCCTACAACCTCGTGTTCCAGAACCTGAGCGGCTCGGACGACGAGAAGTTCTGGTTCTGCGACAGCCAGCACTGGCCGACGGTGTTCAAGCCGTTCGAGACCATCGGCGGCGAGTTCGCCGTCAAGTGCCTGGGCCAGTACAACACCCGGCACCTGCTCATCCCGCCGGCCAACGGCATCGAGTTCAAGATCCACCTCGGCTACCTCTACATGAGCCCCGTGCCGGTGCCCGAGGAGCAGATCCCGGCCCGAGTGCCCGAGTTCGAGCGGCGCGTCGGCCACTACTTCCAGAACTGGGACAGCCTGCTGGAGCAGTGGAAGATCAAGGTCCGCGCCACGATCGACGAGCTGGAGGCACTGACGTTCGCCGGCCTCCCGGAGATGGTGCCGTTCGACGACATCGTCAGCGGCAAGGCCAAGGACGGCTCCGAAGTCCTGATGGAGAACTACGACCGGCTGATCCAGCTCGTCTACCAGAACTGGCAGTACCACTTCGAGTTCCTCAACCTCGGCTATCTGGCCTACCTCGACTTCTTCACCTTCGCCAAGCAGGTCTTCCCCGGCATCCCCGACCAGGCCATCGCCAAGATGGTCCAGGGCGTCGACATGGAGCTGTTCCGTCCCGACGACGAGCTGAAGAAGCTCGCCACGCTCGCGGTCGAGCTCGGCCTGCAGTCCGCGTTCGAGAACACCGACGACGTCGAGGGGACCCTGGCCCGCGTCGGGGACCTCTCCGGTGGGCGGCAGTGGCTGGACGCCTACCGCGCCGCTCAGGACCCCTGGTTCAACTTCACCGTCGGCAACGGCTTCTACGGACACGACAAGTACTGGATCGAGCACCAGGAGATCCCTCTCGGCTACATCAAGGACTACATCCGCCGCGTCGGCGAGGGGCAGCGGATCCTCCGCCCGATCGCCGAGCTCGTCGCCGAGCGCGACCGGATCGTGGCCGAGTACCGGTCGCTGCTCGACGGGGAGAACCTGGCCGCCTTCGACGTCAAGCACGGTCTGGCCGTGACCGCGTACCCGTACGTCGAGAACCACAACTTCTACATCGAGCACTGGACGATGGGGGTGTTCTGGCGCAAGGTCCGCGAGCTCAGCAGGGTGTTCGTGGCGGCCGGCTTCTGGGCCGGCGAGGGCGACCTGCTGTACCTCACCCGCGGCGAGGTGCGCGACGCCCTGTTCGACCTCGTGACCGGATGGGCGGTCGGCGCCGAGCCGACCGGACCGAGCTACTGGCCCGCGGAGATCGACCGCCGCCGCGGCATCATCGACGCCCTCGGCAGCCGGCGTCCGCAGCCCGCGCTCAACACGCCGCCGGCCCAGATCACCGAGCCGTTCACGATGATGCTGTGGGGCATCACGACCGAGCAGGTCCAGCAGTGGCTCGGCGACGACTCCGGCGACGACACCGCCATCACGGGCATGTCCGCCTCGCCAGGCGTCGCTGAGGGACGCGCCCGCGTCGTCCACCACGCCGACCAGCTGAGTGAGGTCCAGGAGGGCGAGATCCTCGTCGCCACGATCACCGCGCCGTCGTGGGGGCCGATCTTCGGCAAGATCAAGGCGACCGTCACCGACATCGGCGGCATGATGAGCCACGCCGCGATCGTCTGCCGCGAGTACGGCCTTCCCGCTGTCACGGGAACCGGCAACGGATCGACGACGATCCGTACCGGGCAGCTCATCCGGGTCGACGGCGACGCCGGCCGTGTCGAGATCCTCGAGGACTGAGATCGTGCCGACCATCCCGGACGCCACAGGCGCCGACCGCACCGTACTCGTCACGGGAGCGGCCGGCGGCCTCGGCCGCGCCTTCGCCCTGGGCTTCGCCGCCCACGGATATGCCGTCGCGGTCGCCGACATCGACGCCGCCGGAGCCGAGGAGACCGCCCGGCTCGTCAAGGAAGCGGGCGCCGCCGCCTGGCACGGACACGTCGACGTGACCTCCGTCGACTCCACCGAAGCGCTCGCCGCGGCGGTGGCGGACTTCGGCGGCGGGCAGATCGACGTGCTCGTCAACAACGCCGCGTTGTACGCCACCGTGAGCCGCTCACCTCTGGAGCAGATCGATCCCGCCGAGTGGGACCGGGTGATGGCGGTCAACGTCAAGGGACCGTGGCTGGTCGTGCGGGCGGCCAGCCCGTACCTGCCCGAGGGCGGCCGGATCGTCAACCTGTCCTCGGCCACCGTCTACTCCGGTTCGGAGCAGTGGGCCCACTACGTCGCCTCCAAGGGCGCGGTCATCGCCATGACCCGGGTCATGGCCAAGGAGCTCGGCCGCCGCTCGATCACCGTCAACGCGATCGCCCCCGGCTTCACGCTCACCGAGGCCAGCTACGGGCTCATGGAGAACGCCGAGTCCTACGGCGTCGACCGGGGAGCGTTGCGACGCGCCGGCCAGCCGGACGACGTCGTCGGCGCCGCGCTCTTCCTCGCCGGACCCGGCGCCGCCTACGTCAGCGGACAGACCGTGGTCGTCGACGGCGGCCGCCAGTTCATCTGAGACCACCACCAGGAGCAGCATGCCGAAGATCACCTTCGCCGCCGCCGACGGCGACACGCGAACCATCGAGGCCAACATCGGCGACTCGGTGATGGAGACCGCCGTACGCAACGGCATCGGCGGCATCGTCGCCGAGTGCGGTGGGTCGCTGTCGTGCGCGACCTGCCATGTCATCGTCGACGAGCACGACTTCGCCTCCCTCCCGCCGATGGAGGAGATGGAGGACGAGATGCTGTGGGGCACGGCCGTCGACCGCGCCGGCACATCGCGGCTGTCGTGCCAGATCCGGGTCACCGAGGGCATGGACCTGGGCGTCACGCTGCCCGAGACACAGGTCTGACATGGGCGAGAACGGCCTGTTGATCATCGGCTCCTCCCAGGCGGGGGTCCAGCTGGCGGTGTCGTCGCGGGCGCTGGGGTATGCCGCGCCGGTGACCCTGCTGGGAGACGAGAATCACCGTCCCTACCAGCGCCCCCCTCTGTCCAAGGATTTCCTCCAAGACAAGATCACCAAGGAATCTCTGATCTTCCGCAGCCAGGAATTCTGGGACGAGCATCGCATCACCGTCGTCAAGGGTGAACGCGTCGACAAGATCGATGTCACACCGGACGGTACGGGCACCGCATGGTCGGCCAGTGGGCGCGCGTTCCCGTTCGACCGGCTCGCGTTGACCGTCGGGGCACGAGCCCGGCGGCTCGAGGTTCCCGGCGCCGACCTGGACGGGGTGCTCTACCTGCGCAACGCCGACGACGCGCTCGATCTCAAGGCCCGCACGCCGGGAGCGGGCCGCGTGGTCGTCATCGGCGGAGGGTTCATCGGCATCGAGGCCGCCGCCAGCCTGCACAGCCTCGGCAAGCGGGTCACGCTCCTGGAGTTCGCCGATCGGCTGGTGGCGCGTGCCGTCGGCGCCGAGACCTCGCGGTTCATCCTCGACCACCATCGTCGAGCCGGCATCGACATCCGGCTCGGCAGTGCCGTGGACGAGATCGTCGGCCACGACGGCAAGGTACGCGCCGTCCGCGTCGGTGGTGAGGAGATCGCGGCCGACATCGTCCTCGTCGGCGTCGGTGTCATCCCGAACACCGAACTCGCCGAGGCGATGGGGCTGCGATGCGACGACGGCATCGTCGTCGATCGCCATGCCGTCGCCTCCGACGGCACGACACTCGCCGTCGGTGACTGCGCCAACCTCCCCAACCCCGTACCCGGCTCGCCCGCGGGCGGGCGCGTCCGCTTCGAGAGCGTCAATCACGCCATCGAGCACGCCAAGGTCGCGGCCCATGCCCTGGTGGGCCGGCAGGAGGAGTACGCGGGCATCCCGTGGTTCTGGTCGAACCAAGGCGACCTCAAACTGCAGATCGCGGGCCTTTCATCCGGCTACGACCGCTCCGTCGTCCGCAGCCCCGCCGACCCGCTCAAGCACTCGGTCCTGTACTACCGCGGTGACCGCCTGATCGCCGCGGACTGCGTCAACGTTCCACTCGACTTCATGGCCGTCAAACAGGCGCTCAGCAGGGGAGTGTCGCTGCCTCCCGACGCCGTCGCCGACCCGGGCGCGCCGTTGAAGTCACTGCTCGCCGAAGCCACCGCTCCCGACGAAGGGAACCCGTCATCATGACAACGCCCCTCCCCGCGGCCCCGGTTCCGGCCGGCGGGCCGGTCGACACCTCGCCGATCGCACTCACCCCGGCACGCGGTTCCGACCTGGACGCGATCTGGTCGGCGGTCGTGCCGGAGACCCGCGTACGGTCCAACGACATCCACCTGCCCGTGTCCCTCGCGTACGCCGAGCGGCTCTGCGACGCCCATCCCGAGGCGGACGCGCTACTCGTCAGGGTGGCGATCCTGCTGCACGACGTCGGCTGGGGGCGGGTCGACGAGTCACGCATCATCGCCGAAGGTTTCACCGGCGACTGGCGCAAGGCCGCCATCCGGTACGAGCACGAGAAGCAAGGGTGCGAGATCGCCCGTGAGGTGCTGCCGCCGCTGGGATACGACGACGCCTTCATCGAGCGAGTCGCCGCGATCATCGACGGTCACGACACGAGAGCCGAAGCGTATTCGCTGGAAGACGCGCTGGTGCGGGACGCCGACCGTCTGTGGCGATTCGACCATGTCGGCATCGCGCTCGCCTCGGGGTGGTTCTCGATGGACCCGGCGACCTACTGCGACCGGCTGCGCGCTGAGATCGTGCCCGAGTTGCTCACACAGGCGGCCATCGAGATGGCCCTGGCCTCACTGGCACGCTCCGAAGCCCTGTTGAAGACGGACGTGCTGCGATGATGCCCTGGGCGCATGTGGACGACCACTTCGTCGATGGGGCATGGGTGCCGTCCACAGGTTCGGAGCGCATCGAGATCGTCGACCCTGCGACGGAGGAGACGTGGGGCAGCGTCCCTGCGGCTACCCCGGACGACCTCGACGCCGCGGTCGCCGCGGCGCGCCGTGCCTTCGACACCGGGCCGTGGCCAGGGCTCCGCCCGAGCGAAAGAGCGGAGGTGCTGCGGCGGATCGCCGACGAGATCGAGAAGCGCGCCGAACCCATCGCGATCACCAACACGCGCGAGAACGGCTCGCCCATCTCCGAGACCGGCGAAGCCGCCGCCAACGCCGCATCCATCTTCCGCTACGTCGCTTCCCTCGCTCCAGAGTTGGAGCGCGAGGACATCCGCCCCTTTCCGTCCGGCGTCGGAGAGACGCTGGTACGCCGAGACGCGATCGGTGTCTGCGCGCTCATCGCACCCTGGAACTTCCCGATCAACCTCGTCGCGATCAAGCTCGCGCCCGCGCTGCTGGCCGGTTGCGCGACCATCATCAAGCCCGCCGAGGCCACGCCACTGTCGATCCGGTTCGTCGTCGAGGCGACAGCCGATGCCGGCGTGCCCCCCGGAATCGTCAACCTGGTAACAGGGACAGGGCTGACCGGCGATGCCCTCGTGCGGCATCCAGGCGTCGACAAGGTGGCGTTCACCGGATCGACAGGCGTCGGCCGGCGCATCGCGGCCGCCTGCGGAGAACTGCTCAGGCCGGTCACGCTGGAACTCGGTGGCAAGTCCGCGGCGATCGTCCTCGACGATGCCGACCTCGACCACTTTTCGCGGGTGCTCATTCGCTCCTGCATGCGCAACACCGGCCAGACCTGCTACATCTCGACCCGGATCCTGGCACCGGATACGCGGTACGACGAGATCGTCGACCGCGTGACCCGCACGATCGCCGCCGCACCTCAGGGCGACCCGTTCGACCCGGACACGATCTTCGGGCCGGTCGCCACGCGCCGCCAGTTCGAGATCGTGTCCGAGTTCATCGATTCGGCTCGCGCCGAAGGGGCACGCGTCACCACCGGGGGACATGCCCGCACTGATCGCCCCGGCTTCTTCATCGAGCCCACCGTGCTCGCCGATGTCACACCGCGGATGCGCGTGGCCCGCGAGGAGATCTTCGGCCCCGTGGTCACCGTGCAGCGATACGTCGACATCGACGAGGCGATCGGCATCGCGAACGCGACCGGCTTCGGCTTGGGCGGCATCGTGTTCTCCTCGAACCCGTGCAAGGCGCAGGCCGTCGCCGAGCGCATCGACAGCGGATCGGTGGGCATCAACTTCTTCGCCTCCAACCACGCGGCGCCGTTCGGCGGGCGCCACGACTCCGGCCTCGGTGTCGAGTACGGCGTCGAGGGATTGGAGCAGTACATCGCGTACAAGTCGATCCACCGCCGGGCATCCGCCTGAACGGTCCCGGAGATCGACTTGTACGCGGATGCGAGCACGGCGGCCGGGCTTGCGAAGAAGGACCCGGCGAACGTGCATCCGTTCATCGAGACGGAGAAGCAGGGCGGCGCAACGTCAAACGGGCGTGTGAGCCGCTGGGAGTCTCCCGTGCGTGAGTGACGCGCTCTCCTACAGGGTCAGGGCGGTGGTGAGGCGGATGTCGTCGAGCGAATGCCCGGTTTGGAGCACGTAGTCCCCGGAGAGCAGGCGCCATCCGTTCTCGCTCCAGACCTCGGCCGCGCGGCGCGGGATCTCCACGGACACCTCGGCGGTCTCGCCAGGGCCGGCCTCGGCCACGGCGAACCCGACCAGCCAGCGGGAGGGCCGGGACTCGTCGGGCGTCGCGGGCGCCAGGTAGACCTGCACCACCTCGCGGCCGGGACGGTCGCCGGTGTTCCGCACCCGGACGGTGAGCGTCGCGTCGGCGTACTCGGCGGACGCGTAGTGCCAGGTCGTGTATCCGAGGCCGGTTCCGAATCCGAAGGCGGGAGCCCTGCCGGACCGCTCCCAGGCGCGGTAGCCGACGAAGACGCCCTCCTCGTACCGCAGCACACCGTCGACGGGGGTGACGTCGACGACCGGGCAGTCCTCGAGCATGCTCGGCCAGGTGGTCGGTAGGCGGCCGCCCGGCTCCGTACGGCCGAGCAGCACGTCGGCCAGCGCGTGCCCGCCCTCCTGGCCGGGGAACCAGGTGAGCAGGATGGCCGCGACCTCGTCCCGCCACGGCATCTCCACGGGTGAGCCGGCGTTGACCACGACGACCGTCCGCGGATTGGCCGCGGCCACCCGGGACACCAGCTCGTCCTGGCGGCCGGGCAGCTTCAGCGACGTGCGGTCGAAGCCCTCGCTCTCCACCTCCTTGGTCGTGGCCACGACGACCACGGCGACGTCCGCCGCCGCGGCGGTCCGTACGGCCTCCTCGATCAGCTCGTCCGGGTCGAGCGACGGCTCCCGGTGACCGAGCGTGGCGCCGACGAAGGGGAACGACAGCAGGTCGGACCGGGGCACCGTGTGTTCGAGGCGGACGTCGACCGGCTCGCCGGCGGGCAGCTCCACGTCGACGACGGTGTGCGGCGGCGCCATGAACAACGCGACCGGATCGTCGCTCTCCGGCACCATCGCCCCGTCGAAGCAGGTCCGTCCACCGACCACGAGCCGGAAGCGGCCCACCCCCTCGATCGAGAGCCGGTGCACGCCGCCGACTTCGGGGGTGAACGTCCCGGTGATCTCGACGCTGCGCAGCCTCTCGAAGGGGACCCCTTCCGGCATCTCGCCGAGCCATTGGATCGCGCCCTCGGACAGCGCGAAGTCACCGAGCACCCGCCCGTCCTCCGCCCGGCAGACCGCGCGCAGCGGGAACCGCGCCGGGTTGAACCGGCCGCTCGGGTCGGCCCCGCGGGCGTACGCCATCGGGACCCCGGCGGAGGCGAACCCCTTGTACGGCGACACGACATGGGAGGGGAAAACCTGGGCGCTGCCCCCGCCCATCACTCGGGCATCCTTGGCCGCTCCTCCGATGAGAGCCACGCTCGTGTCCGGGCCGAACGGCAGCACGCCGTCGTTGCGCACCAGCGTGAACGACGCCGCCGCCACCTCACGGGCCAGCGTCTCGCCGTCGACGGCCGGCAGGGGGTCGGCGCGGCGCGCGTCCTCCAGGGCGCCCACCCGGTGGGCCAGGGTGAGCACCCGGCGTGCGTGCTCGTCCACGACCTCCTCGTCCAGCTCTCCGGCGCGTACGGCCGCCGCGAGCGCCGGGCCGTACACGGTCACGGGGCCGGGCATGGCGATGTCGAGTCCTCCGAGCGCAGCGCGGATCGTGTCGCGGGCGGCCGTCCAGTCGGAGACGATCACGCCGTCGAATCCCCACTCGTCGCGCAGGACCTTGTTCTGCAGCTCGTCGTGTTCTGTCATGGTGGGGCCGTTGACGCTGTTGTAGGCCGCCATGACGCCGAACGGCCCCGCCTTCCTCACCACGACCTCGAAGGGCGCGAGGTAGAGCTCGCGCAGGGCGCGTTCGCCGACCAGGACGTTGGCGGTCATCCTCTCGGTCTCGAAGTCGTTGGCCACGAAGTGCTTCACCGTGGCGGCGACCCCGCCCTCCTGGACTCCGGTGACGTACGCGGCGGCGATTTCGCCGGTCAGCACCGGATCCTCGGAGTAGCACTCGAAGTGGCGCCCGCCGAGGGGAGAGCGGTGCAGGTTGACGGTCGGTGCCAGGAGCACGTGCACGCCCTTGCGGCGGGCCTCCTGTGCCAGCAGGTTGCCGACGCGGCGGGCCAGCTCCACGTCCCAGGTCGCGGCCAGGGCGGTCGGGCTCGGCAGGGCGATGGAGGGGTCGTCGGCCGTCCATCTGGCGCCCCGGACGCCGATCGGCCCGTCCGACATGACGATCGACTCCAGGCCGGCGCCGGGCGCCGCGGGCAGGCTCCACATGTCCTGACCGGCCAGAATACGCGCCTTGGTGTCCAGGTCGAGTTTGCTCAGCGCCTGTTCCACGATGTCGTCGTGCTCGGTTCCCGACACGGTCAGCGAACCCCCTTGATGTGAGTGACCAGAACTGTGCCCACGATCACGCCGATCTCTCCGGATCTCGCTGTGATGCGCTTTCCCCCGGAGTATGCCTGCGATTACCGAATGGTCGGTAGGTCAAGATATGTAATCGTTATGTCCGCTGGTCGCGTTAGGCTCGGCGCGACGAGAGGGAGTGATCCATGGTGCGGCGCCGAGGGACACGCGAGAGCCGGCGGGAGGAGATCCTGCTGGCCGCGCTCGACGTGTTCGCCGAACGCGGCTACACGGGGGCGTCGATCGCGTCGATCGCCGAACGGGTGGGCCTCAGCCAGCAGGGTGTGCTGCATTACTTCCCCAGCAAGGACCGGCTGCTCGCTGAGGTGCTGCGGCTGCGCGACGAGCGCAACCTCGACGTGCTCGTGCTGCCGGGCGAGGGCGGGGCGATCACGCTGGACACCGTGGCCGCCCTGGTGGAGTACAACGCGCAGCGCCGCGGCATCGTGCAGTCCTTCACCGTGCTCTCCGCGGAGAGCGTGATCGAGGACCACCCGGCCAGGGACTTCTTCAAGGAGCGCTACGGAACCTCCCGTGCCTGGATGGCCGAGGTGATCCGCGCCGAACTCGGCGACAAGCTGCCCGCCGACCTCACGCCCGAGCAGGCGGCGCCGCTGATGTTCGCGGTGATGGACGGCCTGCAACTCCAGTGGTTGCTCGCCCCCGACGAGATCGACATGCCGGGGTTGTTCCGTGCCTTTCTCTCCCTTTTGAAAGGCGCACCGCGTCCCTCGTGACGGCCTCGCCGCGTCCCCCTCAGCGGACGGCTTTGACGCGTAGCACGGTCAGCGCGCCCGCGACCGCCACCACGATGGCGGTCGCGAAGAGCGCCGGGTAGCCGCTCAGCTCGATGATGGTCGCGGCCACAAAGGGCGCGATCATCTGTGGTCCGGCGTTGGCGATGTTGAGCACGCCCAGGTCTCTGGCCGCGTTCTCCGGGTTGGGCAGGACGAGGGTGGCCAGGGCGGTGTCGACGGCCATGTAGGTACCGAAGCCCACTCCGGAGACCGCCGAGAAGATCGCCATCCCGGTCCAGGTGGGCGACACCAGAGGGATCAGCAGCGCCAGCCCGGAGATCGCGCTGGAGACGAACACGAACAGCCGGTACCGCTGCAGCTTGTCGGCCAGCGGACCTCCGATCAGGGTGGCGACGACGGAGGCGATCACATTGATCAGGGTCAGGGCCGCCACACCCTCCACAGGCGTCAGGCCTGACGGCATCCTGATGTGGTCCTGGAGGATGAAGAGCTGGAACATCAGCACCATGAAGTAGCTGAGGATCATGAGCGCGCGGCCCAGAAACACCCACATGAAGTCGCGATGTCCCAGGGCGGACAAGAAATCCGCCAGCACGGCCAGGGGCGATCGGCGCTCCTTGACCACGATCTCGTACTCCCCGGGGCGGGGGTCCCTGCTGAACAGCACCAGCAGGACGGCGGAGGCGACCACGCCCCCGCCCAGAAGCAGGAAGCCCGCGAGCGAGCCGGCGTACCTCGCCGCCACCTGGGTGCCGACGACGGCGGCGACCGAGGTCGCGACGCCCGCGACCGCCGAGGCGATGCCGCGCCGCTCTCTCGGCACCCGATCCGGGACGATGGCCGTGAGCGCGGCCTGGAACAGGTTCATCATGGCCTGGGCGATGGACCAGCTGATGAGGATCAGGGTGACGGTGCTCGCTGTGCCGAGGAGCCACAGCGCGGCGAACGCGGCCAGCGCGCCACCCAGCAGCCAGGGGTTCCGGCGGCCGAAGCGCGAGCGTGTCCGGTCGGAGAGCGCGCCGCCGATCGGGTTGAACACGGTCGCGAAGATCGCGCTGACCCCGGCGACCATGCCCGCGTTGGCGACCTTGTCGACGGGGTCGGCGAGGGCGACGGCGCTCTGCACGAGCGGGCCGCCCACGCCGAAGTAGACCGCGAACATCGCGGTGTTGGCGACGAACAGGAGTCCGAAGAGGCCGGTCTGGTTCGTCCTTTGGGGAGTGGTCCTGACGGTCATGATGCTCCAGGGGTGATCGGCATCAGTGGTTGCGACGGTCCGAGGACGGGAGAGGCGCGGTGGTTCGCCTCGTGCGGAGGCCGTGCCGGGAAGGTCTGGATACAGCCGTCGAGACCTGCCGTGAAGTCCTCGAAAAGGTGGCGATGGATCGTGTGTCCGGCGCCCTTGGCGACCCGCACTTCGAAGCCTCTGGCGACGAGGGCATCGGCCGCCTCAGGGGGACGAGGTCGCTCGGGCCGGCCGTACCAGTGACGGCACGACGGGCTCGGGAGGGTCAGCGCAGACCGGCGAGGCGTGCGTAGGTCGCCGGGTCGGCCGTCCAGTCGGCGTCGATCGGGGTGATGCTGACCTTGCCCTTGGTGAGGGCGGCGAGGAAGGCGGCGTGTCGGCGGTTCGGCTTCATGGGGGGCTCCGAATCTCGCGAGGGGTATCGCTGACGAGGAGCATGAGCTATCAGACCGAGTACTCGGTAGATCTTGTTGCTGGATCGTTACATATGTCACGTCGGGTCGTGATCCGCCGTGATCCGCCGTGCCCCGTCCGGCTACCGCTTCGGCGCTGTTCGCCTCGGCGTAGCGCTCGCGCTCATCGGCACGCCGCCGGCGCGCGGGCGCCACGCGGTACGACAAGCTCGCCGTTCGCTATGACGCCACCGTGCTGGTCGCAGCCATCGATGAGTGGCTATGACCAGCACGGTCGCAACATAACCTGGTACTGACTCGTAGACAGGTAGACAACCTCACGTTCGGGCAGATCTGGGCGATCGGACCTCTGTGGTCTCTCAGCCGACGTGGAGGATTCGAAAGCGATCGGGTTCCGCCGGATCTCGATCGACGACTTGGATGGGCGTCCACGCCCATTGCCAAACGCTGATGCCTGGCGTGCGAGAGAACTGGATCTGTCCGCGGGTACCTTCGACCGCGACGCGCGGCCAGGATTCGGCAGTGCGCGCCCGATCCGCGCCGTGAGAACGCAGCACCTCGGCGAGCACGGCGACCGTGTCGTAGCCCTCGAAGGCGACGAAGGAGGGCGCTTCGGCCAGCCGCTCGCGGAGGGCCGTCTCGACTCGCGCACCGAGTGGGCTGAGGCGCTCGGGCAGGTAGCGCAAGAACGGGATCGCGGCGCCGTCGTCGCCCAGCAACCTCGCCCATTCGGTGAACTCCGGTTGCCCGGCCGGAGCACCGATCATGATCTCGGCGAGGCGCTGGTCGTGGCGGACAGACGTGACGATCGACACTGCCGGCTCCGGGTGGCCGACCAGAAGAAGGAGGGCCGTCGCGCGATTGTCGAGGAGTTCGTCGCACACGGCCGTGGGGGTGAGCGCGCGCATGTCGAGTTCGATGACGGTGCCGCCGCGGGGAGCGAGGTAGTCCCGGAGAATGCGGGTGCCAGATGCCCAGTAGACACTCGGCTCGGCCGCTACGGCGACTCGACTGTGGCCCGCGCTGAGGAGGAAGTCCGCGTAGATCTGCCAGCCGTGGGACTGCGCCGGGGCGAGGCGCGCGACCCATTCCGTCGGCTGTTCGGTGAGCGCGTCGAGAACCGCTGACGAGCAGAGGAAGGGCAGGCCGAGGGCGTCGGCCCTGGCGGCAGCCGCGCGAGCGACGACGCTGTGATACTCCCCAGCCAAGGCAGCCACGCCCAGGCGAGCCAATTCATCTACGGCCGCCGCGGCCCTCTGTGGATCAGCCGCGGTGTCTCGGACCACCAGTTCGAGTGGTCTTCCGACGATTCCGCCAGAGTCATTGACTTCGCGAACGGCCAGCTCGAGTCCGGCGAGCAAGTGTCGGCCTGCCTCGACCCAGCCAGGCCGAGTCAGCGGAACGAGAGCGCCGATCCGGACGGATGATCCGTCAGTCCGCTCCGCTCCAGGTGGCGATGGCGGCGTATTCATGCGTTGGCGTCTCTCGTGTGATGATTCGGTGGCAGTTGGCCGGATCGTAGAGTATCGCCCACCGGCAGCGACGGCCCCAGTCGTTCCCACCGGCCGTTCGTCAGATCACCGCGTCCCCCGGAACGTGATCATCTACGATCTTGATCCACTTTCGCGACAGACCCTAACTGGGTCTTATGGTGGCGAGTTGCACGAGCAGCATGACCAGCCGGTAAGCGTCGTTGAAGTCGGCGGCGGTGAACGTGATCGTACGGCCGCCTTCAGCACGTGAAACACCCGGCACGAGTGTCGCCAGATCAACCGTGACCGGGCTGTGAAGATCGACTTCGACCTCAAGCGGCCCGGCAATGGTCAGAGGCGAAACCAGTGCGCGCCGCGTGATTGCGTCGGCGGCCGCCTGGCGCAACCGCTCCCGGGCTTCCTCAGGGTGCAGGGTGATGGCGCCCGCCTGCCCGAGGGCTTGTTTGACCGCGACAGTGAAGGCCGAGGGAACCAGATCACGTAGTTCGGCGCAGGCGGTGTCATCGCCGCTGAGCAGCACGACCGGCACGCCCAGATGGCCGGCCATGGCGGCGTTGAGACCGATCTCGCCCAGGGAACGTCCGGCCACACGCACATCGAGGATGTCGTCGCTCATGGTGTGTGCCAGCACGGCCGGCCCCCCACCGGCTCGGGCGTGGTAGCCGACGAACAGAACCGCATCG
The DNA here is from genome assembly GCA_001570385.1 of Microtetraspora glauca. Taxonomy (GTDB): domain Bacteria; phylum Actinomycetota; class Actinomycetes; order Streptosporangiales; family Streptosporangiaceae; genus Microtetraspora; species Microtetraspora glauca. Next base: position 359,143 of record BBYL01000006.1, read on the forward strand.
GTGTGCTCGTCGAGCCCGCCCAGCATGCCCAGCGGGCGCGGCTTGCCACGAACCAGGTGTGCCCGCCGGTCAAGTTCCTCCGGCAATATGTTGCGGAAAGGCCCGTGAGCGTCGGCGACCCACACCACCGCAGTGGGTTCGGCATCCAGCACGCCGGCGATCACGGCGTTCGCCTCGGCCGTCATCAAGGCCCGACCGCGCTCGTAATCGTGCCGCCCCGGATTCGTCTCGGTGGAATGCACGATCCCCGAGATGCCCTCCATGTCAACAGAGATCAGCACTTTCACACCCCGAACCCTACGCGCTTTGGCAAGCAGGAGGTGCGGCGAGCTGGTCGCGGCGATTGACGGGCGGACAGCCTCAGGCCGGGGCAGGTCACATGCCGTGCCGAGGTCAGGCTGATGGCGCTGGTCAGGATGGACATGGCAGGGGTCGGGGCCGACCGGCATCAGCGCACCCGGGCCAGCATGTGCGCTATGGCGCGTTGGTGAACGGCCGGAGGCGTCAACGGTCTTCCAGCTCCGCCGCCTTTCCGCGGACGAGTTCGCGCAGCGCGAGGAGTGTTGTTCGCCGGTCGTCCGACCGCCACTGCATCTCAAGGGGAAGGGCCGCCGGCTCCTGAAGGGGGACCGCGACGACGTCCCCGGAAAGATGACCGGTCGTCGAACCGGGCACGAGGGAGAACGCCCGGCCCTGTGACAGCAGGTAGAGGCGGGAGCCGACGATCCTGGGCGGGCTCACGATCACGTGCGGTTCGAGCCCCCGGTCGGCGCACATCGCGAGGACGAAGTCGTAGTACCTCGGATGCTGCTCTCTCGGCCACAGGAGCAGGGGGACGTCCGCGAGGTCGCGAAGCGCGATGCCCGGCAGCCTGACCGCCGGATGGTCGCGGCTGACCGCGACGAAGACCGGCTCGTCGGCGATCGTCTCCTTCTTGAAGCCGGGCATGTCGTCGAGGAACCGCCCCAGGCCGATGTCCGCGAGCTCGGCCGCGAGAGCCGACGAGACGGCGCCGGTCTCGACGGCCACGTCCTCGATCTTCAGGGTGGGAAGGTCGATCTCCGCCTGGCTCAGGACGGCGGGGAGCAGGCGGTTCACGATGCTCGGGGACGCCACGAGGCGAGCGGTGTTCATCCTCGATTCCTCATGGAGCAGGACCTTCCCGATGAGGGAGCCCGCCTGGTCGAGCAGCAGCCGGCCCTCGGACGCCATGACCGTGCCCGCCGGTGTCAGGGTGACCGTGCGGCGGCTGCGGTCGAGGAGGGCGAGCCCGACGGACCGCTCCAGGCGGGCGACCTCCTGGCTCACCGTGGGCTGCGAGATGTGCAGCTTCTCCGCGGCGCGGCCGAAGTGGAGGCACTCGGCGACGGCGAGGAAGACCTCGACCTGCCTGAGGGTGAACTTCATAGCGTGAAGCTATCGCAGATCGCATTTTTCATTCTGGTTCTTGACCGTGGGCCTTCCTAGCCTGTGAGGCACGTGCTCCCGCCACGCTCCGCGGGCGACTCGAAGAAGGTTCTGAACGTATGTCACGTCCTGCGATCCACGTCTCCGGCGACGTCGCGCGCGCGGTGGAAACCGGCGCGCCCGTCGTCGCGCTCGAATCCACGATCTTCACCCACGGCCTTCCGCGGCCCAGGAACCTGGCGGTCGCCCTCGAAGCGGAAGAGCTCATTCGGGCGGCGGGAGCGGTCCCCGCGACGATCGGCGTCTACGACGGCGTTCCCACGGTCGGGTTGACCGCCGAGCAGATAGCGGTGCTGTCGGACACCGACGACATCGACAAGGCGAGCCTGCGGGACCTGCCGGTGGTCGCCGCGCTCGGGCGGCACGGAGGAACGACCGTCGCCGCGACCGCGTACCTCGCGAACCGGGCCGGCGTGCGAGTCTTCGCGACCGGCGGGCTCGGCGGTGTCCACCGCGGAGCCTCCGAGACGTTCGACGAGTCGGCGGACCTGACCACCCTCGCCGGGACACCTATCACGATCATCAGCGCGGGCGTGAAGTCGATCCTCGACATCGGGGCGACCCTGGAGCGGTTCGAGACGTTGAACATCCCCGTCATCGGGTACGGGACCCGCCGCTACCCCGGCTTCTACGTTTCCGATTCCGGATACGAGTTGCACTACTCGGTGAACTCTCCCGAGGAGGCCGCGAAGATCATCTCCTCGCGCGACGCGCTGGGGCTGCGGCAGGCGGTCCTGCTCGCCAATCCCGTCGAGGAGTCGCGGCAACTGCCGCCGGACGTACTCGACGACGTGCTGCGCCGGGCGTGGGCGGAGGCCGATCGGCAGGGGATCGGCGGCAACGCCGCGACGCCGTTCCTGCTCGATTTCATCCAGCGGGACACGGGCGGGCGGAGCCTGGAGGTCAACGTGGACGTCTACCGCGGCAATGCCGCTCTCGCCGCGAAGGTGGCGACGGCGCTGTCCGCCGAGTCTGACCGGGACCAGGCTTAACGATCATGCTCGGAGTGATCGGCGATCTCGTCGAAGATGTCATCGTCTGGCTTGAGGGGCCCGTTCGCCATGGCACCGACACCGAGGCGAGGGTCTTCCGCCGCAGAGGGGGAAGTGCCGCGAACGTCGCGAGCTTCGCCGCGAGGGCATGGCCGACGCGCTTCATCGACTGCGTCGGCGACGATCCCGTCGGAGAGCGGGTGGTCCTTGACCTCGCGAACGACGGCGTGGACGTGCGCGTGGTCCGGCGCGGCGAAACGGGCACCATCGTCGTTCTGATCGACGGCGACGGCGAGCGGACCATGTTTCCCAATCGGGGGGCGTCGACCCTTCTGGACGTGGTGCCGGACGAGTGGCTGTCCGGGCTTTCGCTTCTCCACGTCCCCGCGTACTCGTTCAACGGGGAGCCGGCGGGGAGCGCGGCGATCGACGCGATCCGGCGCGTGAAAGGCGCCGGCGGCCTCGTCTCCGTCGACGCGTCCTCCACGGGCATGCTCTCGCGGTTCGGCCGCGACCGGTTCCTGAACCTCATGGCGGAGCTCGCACCGGACTTCCTCCTGGCGAACAAGGACGAGTCCACCTTTCTCGGACTGCTCGGTGACGTGACGACCGGAACGGAGCGGCAGCGCCTTCCCCTGACGACGGTCGTGACGAAGTCGGGCTCTCAGGCGACGATCATCGATGCCCCTGATCGGCCCAGATGTGAGGTGGAGGTCCCCGCGGTCGGGAACGTTCGCGACCTGACAGGGGCGGGGGACGCGTTCGCCGCAGGTTTCCTGAGCGGGTACCTTCGGTCTCGGGATCTTCGTGAAGCCGCGGTGCGAGGGCACGCGTCGGCCGCTCGGGTCTTGTCCTCACCGGGAGCCTCCGCGACCGGCGGCTGACCCGACTGCGACCGCGCTGAGGTTGCCCCGGTTCGAACTCGACGCTCTTCATCATGGGCCGGGCTGGGCTTCGGCCCTTGGAGCGCTGGTACGAGCACCGCACCGGCGGGATCTACCTCACCGACTCCACCAACGCCTACGCGGGCAGCCGCGCGGTGTACGGACAGGTCATCCAGGGTCGCTGGTACGACACCGGTAATCCGGCGACAACGCCACCGCGGGTCGCTCCAGCGGCGGCCGGTGAGGAGGAGTCGCCGTCCTCATGGTCGCTCTCGTGCCGGTTTGCCGCGGGCTGATCGAGGAGCACGCGCGGGTCGCTTAGGGTGGCTGACTTTCTGGCACCCACAGGCTCAACTGCATGGTATTCGCCACGCGAGCCAAAGCTCGACGGAGTAATTGTCAAGACCTGTGGACGGGAGCCGCACCGACCCAGCGGTGGTAGGCGTCTACGTCGACGTTGCTGCCGCACACGATGGTGACGACGTGTCGGCCGGCGAAGCGGTCACGGTCTTCGAGGATCGCCGCGATGCCGAGCGCGGCCGACGGTTCGACGACGAGGCCGGCGTGGTCGAGGAGCATCCGCATACCGGCGATGATCGACGTCTCCTGGACCAGGACGGCGTCGTCAGCGACCAGGAGGAGGTCGTCCAGGACGGCCGGGATGGGACGCCGTCCGGCGACGCCGTCAGCGATGGTGTTGGTCGAGTCGGTGGTGACGACGCGCCGTTGGCGCCACGAGTGTGTCATCGCCGGTGCGCCCAGCGGCTGGACGCAGATCACCTCGACTTCGGGCGCCCAGGCCTTCACCACATGACCCACACCGGTGGCCAGCGCCCCGCCGCCGAGAGCGATCAGGACGGCGTCGAACGACGGCACGGTGTCCACCAGTTCCAGGCCGATGGTTGCCGCGCCCTCACAGGTCTCGATGTCCAGGCTGTCTTCGACCAGCCGGATGCCGTCGTACCGCGCGACGGCCGCCGCCCGCTCGCGAGCCATGTCGAAGTCGCCGTCAACCAACTCCAACCTGGCGTCCAACGCCCGGATGCGATCAAGCTTGGCCGCGGGCGCGAAGCGTGATGCCACGACGGTGACGTCGAGCCCCCGGCCGCGACCGGACCAAGCGAGGGCTTGGCCAAGGTTGCCCGCGCTGGCGCACACCACGGCTCGCGAGCCACTGTCGGCGAGCAGGCTCGCGACTACCTCGGTGCCGCGGGCCTTGAAGCTGCGGACCGGGTTCGCCGTTTCGAGCTTGATGCTCACCGTGCACCCGAGGGCGGGCTCCAGCGCCTCGCAGCGGTACAGCGGAGTGTCGAGAAAAATCGGGTCGATCATTCGGCGAGCCGCGCGGATGCGAGCGGTGTCGAGGCGCGTCTCCTGCACGACACAGCAGCCTAGCGCCGCCGGCGCTGTTCCATTCGGGCGAACGCCCGGCGACCGGTGCCCGTACTGGGAGGTGAGCCGGGCAGGGGACCCGTGGATCCTCGTTTCGACGCCGAGGCGCAAGGGGCGTTACGGACCGCTCGGGCCGCCGACGAGGCCGCCGGCGTTCTTGACTATCACTGTGTCGCCGACCCGGCTGAAATCGTAGAAGCGGTGGGCGTCCTCCGTGCTCAGGTGGATGCAGCCGTGGGAGCTGTCGGCCCGGCCGATGGCGGGATCCCAGGGCGCCGCGTGGACGAACAGGCCGGAACCGGTCAGGCGCACCGCCCAGTGGACCACGAGGTCGTAGTAGTTGGGATTACGCGGATTACACGTGATGTTCGCGCTGCACGAGGTCATCGTGATGACCGCGTCCTTGCCAAGCACGTGGAACGTTCCGGTCGGTGTGCGGAAGCCGGGCTTTCCGAAGCCCGCGGTGAAGGTCATCACCGTCTGACCGTGATCTGTGACGATCATCTGGTGTGTCGCCGCGTCGATCACAGAAACGTGGCCCACGGAGGCCGCCCGGGCGGGACCGGCGCCCAGCGTCAGGACGGCAGCGAGTGCACCGGCCAGTACGAGCCGGGCGGCGTCACGAACGTGTGAGCGTGAGATTCGGCGTTGGTGGGCCACTTCTGATCACCGTCGCTCTCTGCATAAATCAGGATATTCCGACCTCTCTTCCGCATCGAGGCGGCTTCGCCCCATCCCTGCAGCCCTCCGCCAACTGAAGTGCTCAAGCGGCCGGCCCAAGTGCTTACTGGTCCTGCGGGTGCCGAATGTTTCATCCCTGCAGGTCATAGGACGGCACGTCCTGTACCGCCGAAGCCACCTCGGTGATCAACTCGCAGCCTCCCCGGGCGCCGCGAATCCACTTGACCAGCCGGCCCTACGATCGCGCTGCTCGACATCCGCCGACGTCGCCATACCCGTGCGTTTCCGGCGTCGCCGTACAGTGGGCCGTGGGGGCACGGTGGGGTGCCGTACGGGCACCTCGGCCTCGACGAGCCACTCAACGAGCCACTCAACGAGCCACTCGACCGCGCCACTTGACCGTGCCGGCGGTTCGCGTTCATAGAGGTCAGCCATGACCGGACTCAACGTCACCCAGAAATTGATCGGCGCCCACCTCGTGGACGGCGTGATGACACCCGGGGAAGAGATCGGGCTGCGCATCGACCAGACCCTGACGCAGGACGCGACGGGAACGATGGTGATGCTGGAGCTGGAGGCGCTCGGCCTGGACCGGGTCCGCACCCGCACATCGGTGCAGTACGTCGACCACAACCTGCTGCAGACCGACGAACGGAACATGGCCGATCATCTGTTCCTGCGTTCGGCCTGCCACCGCTTCGGGGTGTGGTACTCCAGGCCCGGTAACGGCGTGTCGCATCCCACGCACATGCAGCGCTTCGGGGTTCCGGGCGCGTCGATGGTCGGCTCTGATTCCCACACCTGTGCCGCCGGATCGCTGGGCATGCTCGCCGTCGGCGTGGGCGGGCTGGAAGTCGCCATGGCGATGGCGGGGCAACCGCTGTACCTGACGATGCCCGAGATCTGGGGAGTGCGCCTGACCGGCACGCTCCCGCCGTGGGTGTCGGCCAAGGATGTGATCTTGGAGATGCTGCGCCGTCACGGCGTCGAAGGCGGGGTGGGCCGGATCATCGAGTATCACGGACCGGGGCTGGCCGCGCTGTCGGCGATGGACCGGCACGTCATCGCGAACATGGGCGCGGAGCTCGGCGCGACCACGTCCGTGTTCCCCGCCGACGAGCAGGTACGCGCGTTCCTCGCCGCCGAGGGGCGAGCCGGCGACTTCGTCGAGATCCTTCCCGATCCCGGCGCCCGCTACGACGTTCACGAGGAGATCGACCTGTCGGTCCTCGAACCGCTGATCGCCGCGCCCACCTCGCCGGGCAACGTCGTCCCGGTACGCCAGGTCGCCGGCGAGGACGTCCACCAGGTGGTGATCGGCTCCTCGGCCAATCCGGGGTTGCGGGATTTCGCGATCGTCGCCACCATCCTGGCGGGTCGCCAGGCACATCCACAGGTGTCGGTGGACATCAATCCGAGCTCGCGGGAGATCCTCGCCGACCTCACCCGCATGGGGGCCACCCTCGACCTGATCAGGGCCGGCGCGCGGCTGCACCAGGCCGGATGCATGGGCTGCATCGGCATGGGGCAGGCGCCCGCGGTCGGCCGCAACAGTCTGCGCACCGTACCGCGTAACTTCCCGGGCCGGTCGGGAACCAAGGAGGACTCGGTGTGGCTGTGCTCTCCGGAGACGGCGGCGGCCGCCGCGCTGACCGGACGCATCACGGACCCGAGGACGCTGCCCGACCTGCTGGGGATCGAGTATCCCGCCCTCACGTTGCCCGAGCGGGCCGTCGCCCCCGAAGGCATGTTCGAGCCGCCCCTCGCCCCTGCCGAGGCGCGGCGGGTCGAGCTGGTCAAGGCGTCCAGCATCGGGCGACTGCCCGACTTCGATCCGTTGCCGGACCGGCTGTGCGGCCCTGTCCTGATCAAACTGGGCGATGACGTCTCCACCGACGAGATCCTGCCCGCGGGGGCCCGTGTCCTGCCCTTCCGCAGTGACATCGCACGGCTCGCCGAGTTCACCTTCGGCCAGATCGACGAGAGCTACCCCGCACGAGCACATCGAGCCGGACCGCACGTCGTCATCGCGGGCGCCAACTATGGCCAGGGGTCGTCCCGTGAACACGCCGTGATAGCACCCCGCTACCTCGGGCTGCGCGCGGTGATCGCGAAATCCTACGCTCGCATTCACTGGCAGAACCTCGCCAACTTCGGCGTACTGGCCCTGGAGTTCACCGACCCGGAGGACTACGACCGCATCGGCCAGGGCGATGAGCTGTCCCTGGAGGACCTGCGCGCCGCGCTGGAGAGGGGCGGAGACATCGTCGTACGCGACGCGACCACGGGCGCCGACGTCGTCGTCCGCCACCGGCTCTCCCCCCGCCAGATCGCGATGGTGCTCGCCGGTGGGCGGATCCCCTTGATCAAGTCGCAGACCGTGACGTGAGCAGGCCGAGCGTCGTGGTCGAGGAGCGGGACCTACCGGCTGCTGCCACAGCAGCAGCCGCGGCAGACGACATCCCGCTCATCCGTGTGCGAAGCCCTTGCCGGTGCGGTCCAGCGGGTCGGGCTCCAGGCCGAGGTAGGTGGCCCGGAGTTCGTCCCAGGCGGCCAGCCGGGTGAAGTCCGGCGGGTCGAGGACCTGCTGGCGGTCGGTGAGGAACGGGTTGGGCAGCAGTACGGTCATGAGCTGCTCGTCCCGGCCGTTGAAGAGGCGGACGCCCCAGGAGGTCGGGCTGCCGTCGGCGCCGACGCGGCGGTACATCTCGGCGCGGGCGCAGCGGCGGATCCGGCCGAGTTCGGGGCCGCTGGCGGTGTGCTCGCCGATGCACAGATGGAAGTGCCAGCGGCCGAAGTCGACGGTGACATAGCCGTCGTACAGGCTGATCCGCTCGGGCGCGTTGGGTGCGGCGACCTCCCAGGCGGCGCCCTGGATGATCACGCCGAACCAGATGTGCTCCCAGTACTTGTCGAAGATGTCCTTCACCAGGGACAGGAGGGTCTGCTCGTCGGTGGGCAGCTCCCAGACGTGCAGGGTGCCGGTGCCCTCTTCTTCGACGACGGTGTGGTTCATCGGGCTCCTTGAGATTCTCGTATGGCACGGGCCCACTGCTCGTGCCGCGTGCCGGGGGCGATCAGGGCACAGTCGCCGCACTTACCGCCGCCGGGCAGGCGGTAGTACAGGCAGCAGCTGCGCCGGACGAAGAACGGATGGCCGGGCGCCGGTTCCGCCAGCTCACCGGTGTCGCGCAGTGGGCCCAGGTCCAGCAGCTCGCGGCCCAGCGTGACGGCCGTGTCGCTTCGTTCGGGGCGTACGCGGGCGAGGGCGCGGACGGTCCCGGCCAGCGCGGAGGCCGCGTTGCCCCACAGCAGGCCCGGTGCGATCTTCACGACAGCCTGGAACGCCGCGGCGAGCGGTTCCAGCAGCCCGGTCACCACGGTGTGGTGCAGCCGTTCTGTGACCCGTGCCGGGTCGCGGACCTGCCATCCGTCGAGGCCTGTGGCGCGCAGCGGCAGCGGTCCGCTGGGCGCCGCCTGCCAGTGGATCCGTCCGGGATCCAGGTCGATGAGCAGGTCGTGGGCGATCGCCGCGCCGAGGGGAGGTGACCAGAGGCGGGCGGCGATCCCCTGGAACAGGATCGAGGCGGCCACCCGGGTTTCGGTGGTGTTCAGCCGCTCGGCGACGTCGGCGATCCTTTTCTCCAGGACGCCGGTATCGGTGAACAGGTCGGTGAGTGGCCGCCACCCGGCCTCGACCTCACCGATGCCGAGTTCGAAGTAGCCGCCGACCGTGGAGACGTCGGAGACCGCGCCTGACACGGTCAGGGGAGTGGCGGGCCGCAGCGTCGGAGGTGTCTCCCGCAGCGTGTCGGCCGCGTGGCGGCTCCACGCCGCGAGCTCGGGAATCGTGGCGAACCTGATGACGTCGCCGTCGAAGGCCGCCACGTATCCGTTGCCCGTACGCCGTACCGCCAGCTCGACGGCCTCGCCATCGGGACCGGGTCCGGCACCGGCATCAGCACCGGCATCAGCACCGGCATCGCAGCGGGCAGACCTTACAGCGGCCTCGCCGGTACGGCGGACCGCGGCCGTACGCCAGCCTTCTCTGGCCAGCGCGCGTTCCAGCAGCGGGCGGTGGATGTCGTCGGCGGTCACACGCACTCTTCCTCCGCTGCCCGTCTGGAGCACGAACACGCCGGAGGCGGGGTCGAAGGACAGATCGTCGCCGTCGAAGGCGGCGCCGATCACTCCCCGGGCGGTCAGCTCCTCCGGCGTCCCGGCGTGCAGGAGGCCGCCGGGGGCGAGCAGCCAGATCCGGTCGGCGACCCGCAGCGCCAGCTCCAGGTCGTGCGTGGACACCACGACGGCGAGCTCCCTCTCGCGGGCGAGGCGGCGCAGCAGGCCCATCAGCGCCACCCGGGAGGTGACGTCCAGGAACGCGGTCGGCTCGTCCAGCAGGATCGCCGAAGGCTGCTGCGCCAGGGCGCGGGCGACCAGCACCCGCTGGCGCTCACCGTCGGACAGCTCGGTCACCGGACGGTCGGCCAGATGGACGGCGTGGACCGCCTCCAGCGCCCAGGTGACGATCTCGCCGTCCGCGGCCGACAGCCGTCCGGTGAACCCGGTGTGCGGGTGCCGTCCCAGCCCGGCCAGTTCTCGGGCGGTCAGCAGGGCGGGCAGGTCCCGCTCGGTGAGCACGACGGCGAGCCGCCGGGCCAGCTCACTCGCCGGCACCGACTCGATCGCGGCGCCGTCGATGAGGACCCGCCCGTCCAGGGCGGGCTGCAGTCCGGCCATGGTCCGCAGCAGGGTGGACTTGCCCGCACCGTTCGGGCCGATCAGCACGGTGAGCGCACCGGGTGCGGCGGTCGCGTCCAGGCCGTCCAGTACCCGCCGCTCACCGTGGCCGCGCCGCGCCGGGTATCCGGCACGCACGCCGTCCAGGCGCAAACCCCGATCGTCCATGGTCACACCGCCAGTCCGGTACGGGCCGCGCGGCTGCGCAGCAGTACGGCGATCACCACGGGCGCGCCGAGGATGGTGGTCACCGCGTTGAGGGGAAGCACGACCCCGCCGCCCGGCACCTGGGCGGCCACGCAGCACAGCAGCGCCACCGCGGCGCCGAGCAGCGCCACCCCGGGCAGGAGCAGCCGATGGTCGGCGGTGCCCAGCGTCAGCCGGGCCACATGCGGTACGGCCAGGCCGAGGAAGGCGACCGGCCCGCAGAAGGCGGTCACCGCGCCGGCCAGCACGGAGGACACCAGCAGGGTGAGCGTGCGGGTCAGCCGCACCCGCACCCCCATCGTGCGGGCGTAGTTCTCGCCGAGAAGCAGCGCGTTTAGCGGCTTGACCCCGGCCAGCGCCGCCGCCAGCGCGACCAGACAGACCGGGCCGAACAGGGCGAGATCGGCCCACGTGGTCCCGGCGAAGCTGCCCAAGCCCCAGCTGATGAACTGCTGGGCGCGCTGCGGGTCGGTGTACACGAGCAGCACCGTGATGATCGAGGTGGCGGCCGAGCCGACCATCACCCCGACGATCAGCAGCGTGACCACGGACCGCACCCGCCGCGACAGCGCGAGCACGAGAGCGAGCACCGCCGCCGCCCCGGCGGAGGCGGCGACCACGACTCCGGCCCGGCCGAGCCCGGCCACGCCGGCGGTGAACGCGCCCGCCGTCCCGCCCCAGCCGATGATGATCAGTGAGACGCCCAGGCTCGCGCCGGAGCTCACCCCGAGGATGTACGGCTCGGCCAGCGGGTTGCGGAACAACGTCTGCATCTGCGCCCCGGCCACGCCCAGGGCGGCTCCGGCCAGAGCCGCGGTCATCGCGCGCGGAAGCCGCACCGTCCAGATGATCTCGCGGACGGCGGGGTCGGCGGTGCCGTCGCGCAGCAGCGCGGGCAGCGCCCGGGACAGGGGGATCGCGGTGGAACCGAGCGTGACGGCCAGCGCGAACGTGACCGGCACCGCGATCACCATGATCGAGAGGACCACCGTCCGGCGGCGAGCTGCCGCCGGGACGGTCGTCAGTGCCGCTGCGGTCACTTGGTCATCTTCTGGTAGAAGGTGAACGCGTGGCCGGGCGCGAGGTCGGGATGCAGGATGGCCACCAGATCGCCCAGGACCAGGTCGGGACGGGCGACGCCGCGCTCCCAGTAGTCGTTGCCGCCGCCCGGGCCCATGGTCTTGTTGGCCGACCACACCTCACCGGTCCCGTACGCGGAGAACGTGGCGTAGCGGGCGTCGGACTTCTTCACATCGCCGAGGGTCTTCCACTCGTTGACGATGGCGAGCCACACCTTGGCGTCCTTGGCCTTGGCCAGCACCGCCTCCAGGTCGAGTGTGGTGCCGCCCGAGCCGGAGGTGTCCGCCCACGGGTAGGTCCCGCCCGCGTCCTTGATCAGTCCGGCGACGTAGCTGCCGCCGTTGGGCATCGACCACTGGCCCTGGTACATCTGGCCGGGCAGCACGGTGACCGGGGTGGCCGCCTTCGCCTTGGCGGTGAGCGACGTGTAGTCGGACTCGATCTTGCCGAACACCTCGTTCGCCGTGGACTCGGTGCCGGTGAGCGCGGCCATCAGCTTGATCCACTCGGCCCGGCCGAGGGCGGTGGACTCCAGCCATTCCGCGTTGGCCACGACCTTGATCCCGGCCTGGCGCAGCGGACCGTACGCCTTGTCCTCGGTGCCCTGCGTCATGAGCACGTCGGGCCTCGCGCCGATGACCTTCTCGGTGTCGATCTCCTGTCCGGAGGCGTACTCGGTGACCGCGCCGGACTTCACCCGCTCCAGCACCTCGGGGGAGGTGATGTATCCGGCGGAGGCCACGGCCTTGAGCCGGTCCAGCACGCCCAGTTCGGTGATGAACGGCAGGTGCGTGGTGGAGGCGGAGTACAGCGACTCGATGGGCGTCTCGACGGTGACCGCGCCGGCGAGGCCGCCGGTCAGCTCGGGGGCGGGCGTGCCGCAGCGCACCAGCACGTACGTCTCCGGCTTGGCGCCGGGTGCGGGCTCCTTGACCGTGACGACCTGGTAGTTCTTGGCGTACGTGAGGGTGAAGTTGGTGGCGTGCGTCAGGGTCTGCTTGACCGGGAAGTAGTCCGCGTTCGCGTCGTAGGAGGTGACGCAGCGACCCTCAGCCGCCGAGGCGGCCGTCGCGGGGGACGCGGACGGTTCGGTTCCGCCGCAGGCGGTGGCGGTGAGCAGGATCGCGGGCAGGACGGCGAGCAGCGCGCTGTGGATCGGGCGGGGGATACCCATCGATGGTCTCCTGGGAACGGGCCGCGACCGCCATTCCTCGATAGCGCGACGCGGCGGGCGAGGAGCCGGATCACCAGGAGAGTCCCGCCACGGCGGCCGGTTCCGCGACCGTCAGCCATGAAGCAGCCGACTGGAAAGCCGGTAACCGTACCGCGGGCAGGGAGAAGGTCCTCACGCCGGTTACACGGCATGGCGGCCACCGTCCTCTCTTGGGGAGATCCGCCCCAATTTCTGTGAGGAGGCGACCGCGTGAGTCTCCTGGCTCTCGGGTCGAAGCTCGCCCCGGCCTTCCCACCCGCGTACGGGCAGTGGCGTCGTCGGGGTTCGCTCGCCGATCACAGTGGCGGGACCGCGCCGGATTCACACCGGCTTCCTCGTTCCGCCGTCGCCTTCGCGACCATGGTCGCATACGACGCATAGCTCACCAAGGACCGGGTTCGTGCGGATGGTTCCGGCTACCGCGCCTGGCTGGTCGCGCCACCGCCGACGACCTCGCCGACAACCGGGCATCTCCCAGGTGGGAGCCGAGTCGTACCGGGAAGAGGGGCTCGACCTGATCGCGGAGCTCGGCCTGCGTGCCGTGGCGATCCCGCACACGACAACGCCGTAGGCCGGACAGCCTTGTGGTCTTTGACAGCGCGACGACAAGCCATATGCTGCGACCTCGGCGCCGCGTTGTCACAGATCGGAACGCCGCACTGTCTTTCAGACGACCGGACGTCGCGGAGCGACAGGAGCGAGATCTTGCCACCAGCCGGCACCACCATCCGGATCCGGGTCCGGATGAGCGCGCGCGCCATCGATGAGCCGCACCGCGTTTCGAGCCCGCTCGAGCTGCTGTTCGATCTCACCTTCGTGGTCGCGGTCGCGGTCGTCACCGCCCAGTTCGCGCACAGCGTCGCCGACGGTCATGGCCTCGCCGGGCTGGTCCCGTTCCTCCAGGTCTTCTTCGCGATCTGGTGGGCGTGGATGAACTTCACGTGGTTCGCTTCGTCCTACGACACCGACGATGTCGCCTATCGGCTGCTGACCATGGTGCAGATGGCGGGCGTGCTGGTGCTCGCCGCCGGTGTGCCGGCCGCGGCCGGTCACTCCGATTACGGAATCGTCACGCTGGGCTACCTCGTCATGAGGACGGCGCTCGTCGCCCAATGGCTGCGGGCCGGCTTCGAGGACACGGCGAGCCGCCGCACCGCGCTGCGCTACGCCGCCGGCATCAGCCTCGTGCAGATGGGCTGGCTGCTGCGCTTCTTCCTCGCGGCGACGGGAGCCCTCCCCTCATCGATCGAGCTGCCGTCCTTCGCCTGCCTGGTCGTCCTGGAACTCGCGGTGCCACGGTGGGCGGAGCGGGACAGGGCCACCAACTGGCACCCGCACCACATCGCCGAACGCTACGGCCTGTTCACGATCATTCTGCTCGGCGAGAGCGTCCTCGCCGCGAGCAGGGGGGTCGAAGCAGCGCTCGAATCGGGCAGGATCAGCGGTCCCTTCATCGTCATCGCTGTCTCCAGCCTCGTCCTGCTGTTCGCTCTTTGGTGGCTGTATTTCCTCGTACAGGCTGGTGAGGGTCTCAGTGACCGCCGTCATCGGTCCTACTTGTGGGGATACGGTCACTACGGCATCTTCGCCGCCCTTGCCGCCCTCGGCGCTGGGCTCGAGGTCGCGGTGGAGCAGAGCGGGCACGGGGTGGTGGCGGCTCCGCCGGCACTCGGGTACGCCGTCGCCATCCCGGTCTTCGCCTATCTCGCTCTCCTCTTGGCGGTACAGGTACTTGTCGTCACAGAGCCTGTCATCAACCCTGCCGCGGTTCTGGGTGGTGCCACCGCCATCTTGCTGCTGCCGCTCATGGCGTCCCGGATCGGCGTGGCGGCCGTGGTCGCGTCGATCGCGGGCATCTGCGCCGTGCTGGTCGCCGTCACGATCCTGGCCAACGCGCGCGTCGCCGGCGGTACCCCGCGATCCGCCTCTCTCGCGGACGATCCACAAATGTCATAAATCACGGCGCTACCCGCGTTCCCGCAGTCGGGAGCGCCACGTACGCGTCAGGGAAACAGATCGTCACGTCGGCCCTCGTCATCGGCATGGAGGGACCCGGATCGCGGTCCGGTCGCCGGGCGCGGGGTCGGGCTCGCGACGACGGATCCCGAAGGCAGCCGGCGACAGCACGCCGCGGACACCCGCAATGAGAGCCGTCTTCTCGCCGACCCAGACGGCACGAAACGTCGCCGAAGGGCATCCAACTCAGTATCGCCGCAGGTCAGTGGGTAGGTATGGCATTGACATCACAAGATTCTCACGGCGGTTGTCACAAGCCCGGAGGCTGCCCTGTCTTAGCCGGCGATCGGCCGGCAAAAGGCGCACCGGCGGAGCAGGAAGGCGTGTCATGAAGATCGTGGTAGTCGGCGGGACCGGTCTGATCGGGTCGAAGCTGGTGGCGAAGCTGGGGGAGCACGGTCACGAGGCGGTGGCGGCGTCGCCGAACACCGGCGTCAACACTCTCACCGGCGAAGGCCTGGCCGAGGTACTGACGGGCGCCTCAGTGGTGATCGATGTGTCGAACTCCCCGTCCTTCGAAGCCGCCGCGGTGCTGGAGTTCTTCGAGACCTCCACGCGCAATCTGCTCGCCGCGGAGAAGGCGGCCGGCGTCGGGCACCATGTGGCGCTGTCGGTGGTGGGGACCGAGCGGATGCCCGAGAACGGCTACTTCCGGGCGAAGATCGCGCAGGAGCAACTGATCGAGAAGTCGGGGATCCCGTTCTCGCTCGTGCACGCCACCCAGTTCTTCGAGTTCACCCGGAGTATCGCCGGCGAGGCGACCGACGACGGCAAGGTCCGGATAGCGCATGTGCTCTTCCAGCCCATCGCGGGCGACGACGTCGCTCAGACGCTCGGCCGGATCTCGGTGGGATCGCCGCTGAACGGAAGGGTCGAGGTGGCCGGGCCCGAGCAGTTCAGGATGGACGATTTCTTCCGCGACGCCCTGGCCGCCTGGGGCGACCCGCGCGAGGTGGTAACCGACCCGCACGCGCGCTACTTCGGATCAGAGCTGAGCGAGCGGTCCCTGGTGCCGGGCGACGACGTGATCCTCGGTCAGACCCGCTACCGCGACTGGCCAGGCCGGACCGCGCCCAAGAAGTAACGGCGTCTCAACCGGCTCCTCAATAGCCACGAAAGGTCATCCCATGCCCGATATCGACCCCGCGCCCGCACCATCGTGCCATCGGCACCCGCAACGCCATGACGGCGTGCCGAGGCGGAGCGGTCAGGGCTTGCCGCGGGCGCGGTGGACGACGACGCGGTCACCCCGTCCCGGGTACGACATGATCAGCAGCCGTTGCCGGACGGCCCCGCCGTCCCTCGACCTGTCCCAGGAGTAATGGATCCGGATGCGGTAGTGGCCCCTGCCCCGGACGGCGAGGTCGGGCAGCGGGTCGCCGCCCAACGGGTGGGCGAACCTGATCTCGCCGCTGACGCTGGGGTGGCCGACCTCGACCACGTGCTGCCATCCCCTGGCCTCCACGGGCGGGCGGCGCGTGTAGGTCTCGGTCGTGACGCAGAGCGGGATGTCCGAGTGGACGTCGAGGCCGAGGAACCCCGGCGCGACGGTCAGCAGGTCGTCCTGGTAGGTCGGATCGTTCGCCTCGAGGTCCTCCCCGGCGATGTCAGGTTCGTACGCCTCCAGGGCGCCGTAGTCCGGCATCGCCACCGGGTCCCGCTGGACGACCCTGGACACCGGTCTGATCAGGGGTCGGTGGCGACGCGCGGTGGCGCAGACGCGCCGCCGCTCCTCCTCCCACTCCCGCATCTCCCGCTCCTCCTGCTCGCGCGCCGCCGCGACGACGGTGGCGGCGCTCGGGCAGATGTCCGCGAGGACGTAGTTCAGTTCCCGGACCTGGACGCCGTCCGTGCGGTGGACGCGGGCGAGCTCGGCCGGGTCGTCGCGGGCGTGCACGTCGCACAACCGGCGGCCGTAGGCGACCAGGAACCGGTCCGGGAGGTCGGGTGCGACTTTCAGCGCGCCGGAGGAGCCCCGCACGGCGCAGACGAAGGCCTTCTCACCGGTCGGCGCGGCCCGGTCGGGCCCTCCCGGCCACGGCCCCGCGCACTCCCGGGCGGCGGTGACCGGGCCGCCTCCGTGGTCGGCCATCGGAAGGAAGCACAGCGGGGCGGCCGCCGCCGCGACCGTCGCCACCGTCCGGAGTCGCGAGCGCGGTCGCCCGCCCGACCGCCGCAGCGATCGCGGGAGAAGAACGGCCGCCGCGGCGAAGGCCCCGCCGAACCACAGCCGCGCGACCCCGGAGTGGTCGCCGTACGGCACGAGGCCGGACGCGAAGGAGGACACCAGGTCGTACACCGTGCCGGACTCGCTCGGGAGAGCGGCGTATCCGGGATCGTCGCGCGGGGCGAGCAAGGTGAGCGCGATGACGACCTCGACCGCGGCGGCGGCGAGCAGGACGAGTACCGTCGCCCGCACCAGGCCGAACGTCCTCCGCAGGACCGCGACGAGGACCAGCACCGACAGCGCGCCCGTCCCGGCGACGGTGTCGACCAGCGACGCGATCGCGGCCGGCACGAGGGCGAGGAGGCCGCCCGTCGCGGAGAACCAGCCGAACGAGCTGTTCACTCCGGCCCACGGCGGCGTGCCGTCGAGGAGGCCGACCGCCAACGGAAGCAGGGGCAGCGCGACCGCCGCCACGGCGAGCGGCCGCGAGCGGAGCGACGCCGGTTCCGGCCGGGCCGCTCGCGCCACGGGCTCCGGCGCAGGGCCGGAGAGCTCGTGGGCGGAACGCGCCTGCCACACCGCCGTCAGCAGGGCGGTCGCGGTGGCCAGGCCGTACATCACAGGTCCGAGGCTGTCGTTCGCCAGGGCGAAGGACAGCCGGGTGGAGAACGGGATCAGCAGGTACGGCACCGCCACGGAGCAGAACCCCGCCCACACGGTGGCCCGGCTCCACCTGCCGTCCGCCGCCTGGGCGATCAGGAGCAGCGCCATGCCCAGGGTCCAGGGCAGCCCGTACAGCCCGGCGACCCCGAAGATGCGCTCGGCGGCCGGGACGTCGAAGTGGTCGGCCACCTCCGAGCCGATCCAGCTCACCTCGCCCAGCGCCACGGCCGCCGCCGCGAGGGCCGCCGTCACCCGCGCGGTCCCGCGCAGGACGACGAAGAACAGCATGACGAGGACGAGCCACCCGACCCCGGCGACGAACTCCGTCCACCACGGCAGGTCCACCGGGATCGAGTCGAGCATGCCCAACGCCGCGCTGAGGTACAGCACCGCCCGGAGCCGGCGCACGGCACGGCCGGCCGCCGGGACCGGTCCGGCCGCCCGCCCGCGCAGGATCTGCCACAACGCCCAGCCCTGGAACGCGGCGATCAGGACGCCGAGCGGCACGCCCCATCCGGCGGAGAGCCGTCCCACCTGCCCCAACGTGAGCAGCCGGGCGAGGAGCGCGCCGTCGCCGGTGACCAGCGCGACGACGCCGAACAGGACGGCCGCCGCCGTGTAGGCGGCGGCGACCGAGGCGGCGAACCGCCCGAAACGATGACGACGCACGTGCTGCTTCCTGGGGGTGAAGGGCCGAAGGCGCCCGGCGGAGGGTGCTCGACAAGCTACCGCCTCCCACCGACAGACTCCGCACGGGCGCGTGACGTCCCCGCTCCACGCGGGAGCGGCGGAGTCTGACGTGCGTGAATAGGTGTGTGGAAGGTTCCGGGCAAGGGAGAAGGCGGTCCCATCTGCCGCGCTCTCGCTGCTCCTCGACTTCTTTTCGCGCGTACGAGCTCCTCGACCCCGAGGAGCTCGGCGATCGTCGTCTCATGCCTGAGCGTGAGTGTCTGAGGCAGGTAGCCGGCCTCGCCGATCGTGTCGATCTGGCCGGTGCTCGGCCGCAGGATGCCTGCGATCAGGCGTAGCGGCGTCGACTTCCCAGCGCCGTTGCGCCCGATCACGCCCGTGCCGCCGGTGCCGAAGGTGCCGTTGACGCCGGAGAGTGCGAGGCTGCCGTATGGCCATTCGAAGGTCAGGTCGCGGAGTGTGATGGCGGACCTCGTGGACATCGGTGGTGTTTCTCTTCTTCCTTCCTGTCAACTGCGGACGTGCGTGATCGTCACCTGCGGGTGCTCGTCGACCAGGCGGGTGAGGTTCGGTGCGAACCCCACGGTGGACACGGTCACCCGTCGTGCGGACATTCCGGCGTAGCCTGCGTCTGTCAGCAGGGTGAGCGCGTCGAACACGTGAGGGTTGGCGAGCGCCTCGCCCATCCCCGTGAACGCGACGCTCGCCGGCCGGGGTAGCCCCTCGCCCGAGCCCACCCGGCCAGCCGTGGGCGCGTAGCCACGGATCGGCCAGGACGCGCTCGATGTCGCAGTTGCCGGGGATGGCGTAGTACTCCTCACCGGTATCGTCCTGGACTGTCGTACGCCTGGAAGGCCCGACCAAGCGTCGGAAGGTACTCGGTGGGTTGATCGGCACGTACCACCGAGCCGCTCAGATGCGTTGAAGAATGTGCAGCTCAAACCCTATGGGATGCGTTTTGGCGCGGTACAGCGGCATATCTGGTGACCAGGCGGGCAGATGGACGTTACTACTCCTCCTGGAAGATCGGAGGGCTCAATGATCGTTCTCGGAATCATCCTCCTCATCCTCGGTTTCGCGTTGGGCATCTACGTCCTGTGGGCTATCGGGATAGTGCTGCTGGTGATCGGGGTTGTCCTGTGGATCCTTGGAGCACTCGGACACGCGGTTGGCGGACGACGCCACTATTGGTGATCGCCCGTGGTCCTTGGCCGCCGTCGTTCACCGACGAGGGCTTGCAGGCCGCCATCCAGGCACGCCGCGAGGGCCCGATTTCCTGTGCTGGTTCTGTCGCAGCATGGAGAGCAGCTCTACGCCCGTGAACTGCAGGCGGACGGAGCCGGGGCGGTCGGCTATCCGCCGAAGGACAGGTGTCCCACACCAAACAGTTCATCGGCGGAACATCGGCACCCGTGGCGGACGTTCCTGCGCGTCCAGGCGTGAACACGGCCTGCGGCGTACGGGCGACGAAGCGCCGTTCCGGCTCACATGGCGTTCGTGTACCCCCGGGTGTCGAGGTCGAGCGCGAGCAGTTCCCGGCGGTCGTAGTCGGCGAAGGTCACCTGCGGCCAGTCGGCGAACCTGCTGACGGTGGTGGAGGGGACGCAGTGCCCGGGGACGACGATCCGTTCCAGATGCGCCAGGTCCCGCCGATGCCGTAGCAGGGCGGAGAAGTCGAACCGGTGGGCGTCGTTGACCTTCCACAGGTCGAGGGTGGCCAGCCTCGCGACGACGGGAGAGGCGCCCAGCGTCGTGGGATCCACGTCCGTTTCCCACAGAGCGAGGTGGCGGAGGGCGGGCAGGGAGAGGTCGGCCAGCATGTCCAGCAGGGAGGGCGTGTCCGCGTCGGTGCCGAACGCCACGAGCGTGTGCAGCCGGGGCGCCCCGTCCCGAAGCAGCCGCGCCACCTGCCACGCGGGACACTCCAGTGCTCGCAGGCCGGGGTATCGCCCCGCGACCGGCGCTTCGACGAGGTCGTCGCGCTGGCTCCACAGGCACAGGTGGCTGAGCCGGTCACCGGCGGAGTAGGAGCTCAGGACCGGGTCGAGATGGGCGGTGCCGCCCCAGGTGCGGATCCGAAGCGAGCGCAGCCGGCTCATGTGTTCGCCGGCGAGCAGGCTCCGGAGCCGGTGCCGGCCCATGAGATCGATCCGCCAGGGATCGCACCTCGGGTCGAAGCCCAGCCGGCCCGGTGTCATGCCCTTGGCGGTGGCCAACCCGTCGACGAGTGAGACCACGTCGTGCCCGTCGATGTACGCGTGGATCGCGGGTCCGTCCGGGATCAGGAGCAGGTGGTCGTCCAACAGGCCGTAGAAGGACACCTGGAAGTCGATCGCCTCGATCGCCGCTCGCTCCGCGTCCCGTGCCGCCTGATCGTCCTCCCACAGCCGCACCGCCTGTGCCTTGATGAGCTCGCCTCGGGCGCCGCCGACCTTCGCGGCGAACGCGAACGCGTAACCGGCGTCGTCCGGCGGAGTGCCCGGGACGCCGCGCGCGGCCGCCTGCGTGCGAGGGGAGTATCCGTCGGCGACGTATCGGTCCACGGCCAGCTCGAAGTGCACGGCGGCGACGTCCTCGTCCACGTGGTCGATCAGCACCTCGGCCCGGCTTCCGCGATGCACGCTGACCCGGGATTCCCGCCGCCGCAGCTCCACGTCCTCGTGCGGACCGGCCAGCCACATGGTCACATCGGGAGGGATCACGATGGGATTGTCGCCGATCGGAGGCGGGGTTCACCCCTCGGCTCATCACCTTCGTCCCGGACGGCGGGGAAGATGTCCGCCCGTCCTCGGGCTCAACAGGGTCCGGGCCACTGGCCCAGAAGAGGCTCACCGGCCGGCAGTCCGACGGGGCCAGTTCGCTAGTAACTAGACCCATAACGCCGATTAAATCGTGGTGACGGCTTCCTGTCACGGTTTAGTCGTCGTTAGCATCCCGTCTAACACAGACAGGTCAGGAGGCTTCGGTGGGGCGTTCGCTCGGAGGGATGCCGGTGCTCGTCACCGGGGGTGGTTCCGGAATCGGTGAGGCGGTGGTCTACCGGCTGGTCAAGGCCGGGGCGAAGGTGACCCTGGCCGGCCGGCGCGCCGACAAGGTCGAGGCGGTCGTCCGGCGGGCGGGCCCCGGCGCGTGCGGTGTCGTCGCCGACGTCACCGTCGCCGCGGACCGCGAGCGGATGGTCGCCCGGGCGGTGGAGCACGGCGGTGGGCTGGAAGCGGTGGTGCACGCCGCGGGCAACATGTATCGCGGCCCGCTCGAGGAACTCGAGGAGCAGGCGCTGCACGACGTGTTCGCCTCCAACACGATCGGCCCCATGATGCTGACCGCGCTCGCCCTGCCGCACTTGCGGGAGCGCTCCGGCGCCGTGGTCTTCTTCGGTTCCGTGCACACTCAGCGCGCCTTCCCCGGCGCTTCCCCGTACGCCGCCACCAAGGGCGCGCTGGAGACGCTGACCGGAGTCCTGGCGGCGGAGCTGGGGCCGCAGGGAGTGCGGGTGGGCTGCGTGCGTCCGGGCGGCGTGCTGACCGAGATCAACCAGCGGGCCGGGCTCATGGACGACGCCACCGCCGCCGAACGCATGCGCTCGCTGGGTCCAGCGCACGCGCTGGGCCGCGCGGGCACCGCCGACGAGGTCGCCGAGGCCGTCGAGTACCTGATCACGGCGGCGTGGGCGACCGGCGGCGTGCTCACCATCGACGGCGGCCTCGGCCTCGGCGTCACCAACGCCTGATCGAACGGGAACCCGGAGCACGAGGCGGGGCCGATCGCGGCCCCGCCATGGGCATGGGCTGGTACGAGTGCGCCGGGGGCGCGTGGTGCGACGGACACCACGCGCCCCCGGCGGTCGAGCCGGTGTCCGGTCAGGACACGGACGTGCCGGGCTCCAGCCAGTCCGTGCTGACGGGCTTCCAGTCCGAGCCGTCCCACTCCGCCACCTTCGCGCCGGTCGTACCGACGTGTCCGCCGGCGGCGGCCGGGCCGAAGGTGATCGGCGGGTAGATGCCGGACGCGTGATCCTTGAGCGACTCGGCGGTCTTCTGGAAGTCGGCCCAGCTCAGGTCGTCGCCCATCCGCGTCACGATCTCGAAGAAGATCTTCGTGTTGGCGTACGCCTGCAGGGCGTAGGCGCTTCCCACCTGGTCCGGGGCGGCCGCCTGCTGCGCGGTGCGCCACGCCGCGGCCTCGGGCGCGTCCGACGTCGGCAGCTCGGAGATGAACGTGCCGTAGACGCCCTTCGCCGCGGGCCCCGCCGGGCCCACCGTGCCCGCGCTGCCCGTGGTCACGGTCGAGGAGGTGCCCATGATGGCGGGCTTCCAGCCCAGCTCGTCGACGGCCTTCATGATCAGCGCCGACTGCGTGTTGTCCGTGCCGAGCACGATGGCGTCCGGCTTCGCCTCGCGGACCTTGAGTACCGCCGAGCTCACCTCGGTCGAGTTCGGCTCGGTGGTCTCGTTCGCGACGACCTCGACCCCCGTGCTCGCGGCCTCCTCCTTGACCCCGTCCCGGATCGAGTGGCCGAGCTCGTTGTCCTGCCCGATGACGGCGACCTTCTTGATCCCCTTGCCCGCCAGGAAGTCCACGATCACTCTGGCCTGGTCACGCTGGCTGGTGCCGAGCAGGAACACCGAGTCCTGCTTCGGGTCGGGCGGCAGTACCGGAGCGAACAGCGGCATGCCCTTCTGCGCCAGGTAGGGATAGCTGCCCGGGATGTTGGCCGATCCCGCGGGGGAGACCACCGCGTACACCTTCTCCTGGTCACCCAGCCGGCGGATGTTGGCGACGCTGCGCGCCGCCTCGAACCCGTCGTCGAGCACGACGAGCTTCACCTGGCGGCCCTGGAGCCCGCCCTTGTCGTTGATCTCTTTGACCGCCGCGTTCAGCCCGGCCTCGAAGCCCTTCCCCGAGGTGGCGGCACCGCCGGAGAGCGGCAGGGTGGTGCCGATGGTGAAGGTGTCGTCCGTGACACCTTGGACCGCCGCGCCCCCGCCCGCGCCCGACGGCGCGGCCGCCTGGGACGAGCAGCCTACGACGGCGAGCGCGGTCAGCAGGGCGGGCAGGGCGGTGAGCGGGAACCGTCGTGGCCTCATGGACCCTCCAGTCAGATGGTGCGAGTGTTCAGCCGAGGTAGGCGCGGACGAGGTTCTCCGAGTCCGCGAGCTCGTGGGCGGGGCCGGAGGTGCGCACGGCTCCGCCGGCGAGCACGTAAGCGCGGTCCGCGATGTCGAGCACGGCCGAGTTCTGCTCGATGAGCAGGAACGCGGTGCCCGACTCCTCCCGCAACCGCGCGACCAGCCCGAGCAACTGGGTGACGAGGATCGGCGCGAGGCCGAAGGACATCTCGTCGACCATCACCAGGCGTGGCCGCCCGATCAGCGCCCTGGCGACGGCCAGCATCTGCTGCTGCCCCCCGGACAGCGAACCGGCCGGCGCGGCCAGCTTGTCGCGGAGCGCGTCGAACACGTCCAGCAGCCGCTCCTCGTCCTGGGCGACGTCCCGGGCGCCGCGCCCGCGGGCGGTGGCGCCCAGGCGCAGGTTCTGCCGCACGGTGAGGGAGGAGAGGATGCCGCGGCCCTCGGGGACGTGGCCGAGCCCGAGCCTGGCCCTGGCCTCCGGGGTCCGGCCGCCGAGCGTGGTGCCGTCGAAGCTCACCGAGCCCGACCAGGTGGGCAGCACGCCGGAAACGGCGCGCAGCGTCGTGGACTTGCCCGCGCCGTTGACCCCGAGCAGCGCGACGATCTCGCCCTCCGCCACGTCGAGGTCGACCCCGCGCAGCACGGGAACTCGGCCATAGCCGGAGGTCAGCTCACGAATCGACAGTAGCAACGCCGGCTCCCAGGTAAGCCTTGACGACATCGGGGTGGGCGACGACCTCGGCCGGAGTGCCGTCCGCCAGGATGCGCCCGAAGTGCAACGCCGCGACCCGCGGGCACAGCCGCGAGACGAGCTCCAGGTCGTGCTCGATGATCAGGATCGACAACTCGTCGCGTTCGCCGATCTCGGCCAGCGGCGCCACCATCCGGTCGACGTCGGCGGCCGACAGGCCCGCGGCGGGCTCGTCGAGCAGCACGACGCGCGGCTGCGGCGCGAGCGCGCGGGCGACCTCGACGATCTTCTGGCTGCCCAGCGGCAGGTTCCCGACGGGCTCGGCGGCGCGGTCGGCGAGCCCGAAGGCGTCGAGCAGCTCGCGCGCCCGCTCCCGGGCGGCCCGGGACTTGCGCGAGATCCCGAGGAAGTCGGCCAGCCCGCCGCCGCGGGTCAGCTCGGCGTCCAGCCCGGCCAGCACGTTCGCCTCGACCGACAGCTCTGCCACCAGCCGGGGAGTCTGGAACGTGCGGCGCACGCCCCTGCGGGCCACGACGGCCGGGCGGGCGGAGGGGATCGGCTCGCCGGCGATCCGCACCGACCCCGCGACGGGCCGGACGTAGCCGGTCACCACGTTGAACACCGTCGTCTTGCCCGCGCCGTTCGGGCCGATCAGCCCGGTGAACCCGGGGCCGATGGCGAGGTCGACGCCCTTCAGGACCTCGTTGCCGCCGAAACGCACGGCGATCCCGGACAGTTCGAGCGCGTTCACCGGGCGGCTCCCGTCAGGTCGGCCGGCCCGGACACGGGCGGGGGTTCGGGCGCGGGCGGAGCCGGGCGCCTGGCCCGCAGCCGGTCGGGCAGCGAGGCCAGCCCGCGTGGCAGGAACGCGATGGCCAGCGCGAGGATCAGCCCGTACCCGAGCCGCTGCCAGCTCCCCAGGTCCTGCAGCAGATCACGGAGCACGACCACCACGACCGCGCCGAGGAACGGGCCGGTGACGTAACCCACGCCGCCGAGGAACGCGACGATCAGGAACTCGATGAGCAGCCCCATGTCGAAGATCTCCGGTGTCAGGTACGACAGGCACTGCGCGTACAGCGCCCCGGCGATCCCGCCGATGAACGCCGACAGCGCGAAGGCCAGCAGTTTCGTGCGCATCGGGCTCACCCCCAGTGACGGGGCGGCGATCTCCGCGTCGCGCACGACCCGCAGCCGCCTGCCGAGCCCGACGCGTCCGATGCGTATGACGACGGCGGTGGTGACGGCGGCCACGCCGAGGCACAGGTACCAGCGGCTGCCGTCGACGTCGATCCCGGGCAGGACCACGGCCTCCACGGCGGTGCCGGCGATGCCGCCGGTGATCGGCGTGGCCTCCACGAAGACGCGGATCATCAGCTCGGCGAACGCGAGCGTGGCGATCGCGAGGTAGAAGCCGCGCAGGCGGGTGGCCGGCAGCCCGATCAGCACGCCGAACAGCGCGGCGATCAGGCCCGCGGTGACCGCCGCGAGCGGCCAGGCCCAGCCCTGCGCGACCAGGTACGTGGTCGCGTACGCCCCGACGCCGAGGAAACCGGCCTGGGACAGGGCGATCTGGCCCGACCACCCCATGATCAGGACGAGCCCGAGCCCGGCTGTCGCCGTCACCATGACCAGGCACGCCTGGAAGAGCAGGTACGGGTTGACCAGGCCGGGCAGCGCGAGCAGGACGAGCGCCGCCGCCAGGGCGCCGGCCGCGCCGGCGATCCGCCACGGCGAACCGGAGAACACGGCGAAGGGTGTCATCAGACCTCCCGGACCTGGTGGCGGCCGAACAGGCCCTGCGGCTTGATCGAGAGCACCACGACGATGGCCAGCAGCGCGATCGCGGTCTTGCTCGACGTCGAGATGTACGCGCCCGCGAGGTTCTCCGCGACGCCGAGCGCGAGCCCGCCGACGAACGCCCCGGTGATGCTGGAGAACCCCCCGAGTGTCGCCGCGACGAAGCCCTTGATGAGCAGCCCTGAGCCGTTCTGGTCGGTGAGCAGGGAGGCCTGACCCTGCAGCAGCAGCGCGATCGTGGCGATCGCCCCGGCCAGGGCCCACGAGGTGCGGAACACCGTCGTTACCGAGACGCCGAGCAGCCTCGGCGTCACGCGGTCCTCCGCGACCGCCTGCATTTGCACGCCGAGCGGCGTACGGAAGAAGAGGATGAGCCCGACCATCACCGCCAGCCCGGCCGCGACGCTGACCAGCTGCTCGTAGGCCACGACCTGCCCGGCCACGGTGAACGAGCCCGCGAACGGTGAGTCGATCTTGCGAGGCTCGGATCCCCACACGAGCTGGACGATCGCGTTGATCACGACGAAGACCGCGATCGTCATCAGGACCGTGGCGAAGTGGTTCTCCGCCAAGATCGGACGGATAGCCGTTCGTTCCACCACTACGGACAGCGCGATGCCGATGAGCAACCCGATCGGGACCGCCAGCCACCACGACAGGTTCGCCCCGTCGATGAGCGCCCAGATGCAGAAGGCCGGGAACAATCCCAGCTCAGCCATGGCGAAGTTGGGTACGTCGGTCGCCTTCAGTACCAGGACGATGGCGAGTGCCATGAGGGAGTACCAGCTTCCCGCCTGCAACCCGCTGATGATCTGTTGCCACACGGTGACGCCTCCAAGCCACTAGTCGTCAGGATGTTAACGTCCAATGGATAGACGCCACGGTCCCGATTTGGCAACGATGCGGCGAGACACGATCGGCGGAGAGTGATCAGGGCGCCGGCCTTCGGGCATGCCGAAAACGGCGCCCATCGATCCGATGGACGCCGTGACCGGTGCGGACACCGATGCGAGTGGGCGGGCGGCCCCGCCGGACCGCGAAGTGCGGCCGGGTGGCTTAGCCGGCCCGGACCGCGAGGTGCGGGCGGTGCGGCCCGCCCGCCGCGACCTGCCCGGTCAGCGCGGCGTGTCGGTCCCGCGCCGCCGCCCGGGACCGGTCGGCGGCGCGCCGGCTCCCCTCCTGAGCAGGGTGGCGGGGGCGCCGTGGTCGGCGCGCAGGCGCAGCAGAGCCGGATCGGACTTCCAGAAGGTCTCGAAGTCCTCCGCGGCGAACTTCTCCACGATCAGGTGCATCGCGATGTCGTGGCGCACGTACTCGACCGCGACCAGGACCACCGCGGGGTCGTCGGTGTAGACGCCCCAGGCGTCATCGTTGATCACGCCGCCGATGACGGCCTGTTCCCGGTCGGCCACCACGACCAGCAGCCGGCAGCCCAGGTTCTCCAGCGCCACCTTGGGGCTGGAGAAGCGGTGCTGGGTGGTGTGGCCCACGGGGTCGGGGTCGTCGCCGAAGACGACCGCCGAGACGTCGACGCCGTCGGCCTCGGCCCTGCGGGCCAGGGGCTTGAGCGGCTCGATCTCCGCCGGCCAGCCGGACAGGAACAGGTCTCTGCGCGCCGCGGCGACCACGTCCTCGGCCCGGGTGAGCAGCGACGACCGGTCGGTGAGGTTGTGGATCAGCCGCACCTGGGTGGGCGAGGCCACCTCGGGCAGCGACTCGCGCAGAGTGCTGATCGACTGGTCGAACTCGCGCCGCATCCGGTCCAGCAGTGACATCGGGGGCAGCGAGATGTAGCCCACGCCCGCGTCGCCGAGTCGCACCTCGTAGGCGGCGCCCCGGCCCACGAGCTTGCCCAGCGTCTCGTAGACCGTGCTGCGCGGCACCCCGGAGCGCTTGGCCACCTCGTAGCCGTTGAGCGGGGCGCCGGCCGCCACGAGCGCGACGTAGGCCTTCGCCTCGTAGCCGGACATGCCGAGGCGCTGGAGCTCTTCGATCACTCTCTGCTGAGACACGTTGCCATCGTCGCATCACCTCGGGGTCCGGGACGAATTCCGATCATCACTCCAGTCTAGCCAGGGGCAGAGGATAGTCGTTAACCTTCACACGCATAACGATGTTCGAGGAGAGCCGATGGCCGACAGCATCTTGATCACCGGGGGCGCCGTCATCGACGGGACCGGCGCCGCGCCCCGAGCCGACGAGGCGGTGCTGGTGCGGGGCGACCGGATCGCCGCTCTGGGCGCCGAGGCACTCGCCGCAGCCGAGTCGGGTGGCGTGGACGAGCGGATCGACGCGAGCGGGCGCACGGTCATGCCCGGGTTGATCGACGCCCACACCCACCTCAGCTTCGGCGAGCCGACCGGCAACGACGAGCTCTTCCACCACCGGACGCAGGGCTACAGCTCGATGTTGTCGGCCTACCACGCGCGCAAGGTGCTGCGCGCCGGGGTCACCGGCGTGCTCGACGCCGACTGTCTGTGGTCCATCGGGGTCGAGCTGCGCGACGCGATCGACACCGGCATCGTCGAGGGCCCCCGCATGCGCGCCGGGGGACAGGCCCTGATGACCATGCTCGGCGGTACGGCCGGCCGGATGATCGCCGATGAGGGCACCACCGGCTACGCGACCGTCGTGCACAACCGCGACATGATGGTCAAGGAGGTACGGCGCCAGATCAAGTACGGGGTCGACTGGATCAAGATCATGGTCACCGGCCTGATCCCGTCCATGAAGGGCCCCGAGGTCCAGGTCTGGAACCTCGACGAGCTCCGTACCGTCTGCGACGCCGCGCACGAGCTGAACACCAAGGTCGTCGCGCACTGCCGCAACTCCGCGAGCACCCGCGACGCCGCCAGGGCGGGCGTCGACCTGATCTACCACGCCTCGTACATGGACGACGAGGCGCTCGAAGCCGTCGTCGAGTCCGGCAGCGCGCTGTGCCCGACGTTCACGCTCCTCGGCAACCTCGCCGACTACGGCCAGAAGATCGGCAGCGCGCCCGAACTGCTCGACGTGTTCCGCGCCGAGATCGAGATCACCGCCGCGCAGATGGCCAAGGCGCACGCCGCCGGCGTGCCGTTCCTCACCGGCTCGGAGACCGGCTTCGCCGTCACCCCGGTCGGTGAGTGGCACGCCCGCGAGCTGGAGATGTTCGTCCAGTACATGGGCATGACGCCGATGGAGGCGATCGTCGCCGCCACCCGCAACGGCGCCTTCGCGCTGCGCATGGAGGGTGAGGTCGGCACACTGGAGACCGGCCGGCTCGCCGACGTCATCATCGTCGACGGCGATCCGCTGAAGGACATCACGATCCTGCAGGACCGCACCAGGATCGCCGAGGTGATCAAGAGCGGGCGGCGGATCGACATCACCACCCCGATCCCCGAACGCCGGATGCGCTCCACCGACCAGGTCAGGTTCCTCGCGTCCTGCCCCCTCACCCGCGGGCTCGCCCTGACCGAGGAGCAGTTGGAGAAGCTGGCCCGTGTCTGACCCTCGCCCCGATCACCGGCCCGGTCGTCCGTCCGGGCGGCGCGCGCCGGTGATCGACGTGCATGCGCACGCCGTGCTGGAGGTCAGCCTCGGGTCCGCCGGCGCCGCGGGACCGGAACTCGGCGTCGCGGCCGACGGCACGCCCTTCTACCGCGTCGGGGAGTACGTCCTGCGCGGCGTGCGCTACGCGGGAAGCCCGTTCATGGACGTGGACGTCCGCGTCGCGGCCATGGACGAGGCGGGCATCGACGTGCAGCTGCTGTCGCCCAACCCGCTCACCTACTTCGACCGGCTGGACACCGGCGCGGCGGTGGCCTTCGCGCGCGCCCACAACGACGCGCTTGCCGACGTGGTGGCCGAGTACCCGGCCCGCCTGCTCGGCGCCGCCCAGCTGCCGGTGCAGGACGTCGCCGCGTCGATCGTCGAGGCCCGGCGCGCCGTGCGCGAGCTGGGGCTGGCGGCCGTGTACGTCGACACCGACCCCGCCGGGCGCACCCTGGACGACCCGGCACTCGACCCGCTCTACGAGGCGCTCGTCGACCTGGACGTGCCGCTGTTCGTCCACCCGTCGCCGCTGGGCCCGGACGGGCCACCGGCGGATCCCCGGCTCGGGCGCTTCGACCTCGACCTGCTCTTCGGGTTCGCTCGCGACGAGACGCTGGCCGTGGCCGCGCTGATCTTCGGTGGCGTGCTCGACCGGCACCCCGGCCTGGACGTGTGCGTCTCGCACGGCGGCGGCACGGCCGCGTTCGTCGCCGGGCGGTTCGCCCGCGCCGTGGACAAGCGCCCGTGGGCCGGCGCGAAGCTGCGGGAGAACGGGTTCACGCACTACTACCGCCGCCTGTGGTTCGACACCCACGTGCACGACGAGCTGTCGCTGAAGCTGCTCGTCGAGCACGCGGGCACCGAGCGGCTGGTGTTCGGCACCAACTTCGCCGGCTGGGACTCCGGCGCCCACGAGGGCCCGGGGCTCGACCCCGAGATCCTCTCGGCCAACGCCGGCAGGCTCCTGCGCCGGGAGAGACGGCCGGCGTGACCATGCGTGCCGTAGTGCTGTCCGGCGGGCTCACCCACGACTTCCCCGCCACCACCGCCTGCCTGGTGGACCTGCTGTCCGGGCAAGGCTTCTCGGCCGAGGTCCACACCGGCGTCGACGCGGTCCTGCACGCCCTGCCGGGTGCGGCGCTGCTGGTGGTGAACGCGCTGCGCTGGACGATGAACGGACCCGGCACCCCCGACCGCTATCGGAGGTTCGCCGAAGCGGAGGGCGCGAGCCCGTCCGCGAGCGCCAGGGCCGGGCTGGCGGCTCACCTGGAAGCGGGCGGCGGGGTGCTCGGCCTGCACACGGCGAGCATCTGCTTCGACGACTGGCCGGAGTGGGGGCGGACGCTCGGCGGCGCCTGGGCGTGGGGCCGCTCGCACCATCCGCCCATCGGCCCCGCGGTCGAGGTACGGCCGAGCGGCGGGCACGAGCTGGTGGACGGCCTCGATCCGTTCACGGTCGTCGACGAGGTGTACGGGGATCTGGACCTGGCGCCGGGGATCGTCCCGTTGCTGACCGCCCGGCAGCCCATGGGGCCGGACACCGATACCGAGCATCCCCTGCTGTGGGCCCGCGAGCACGGCGGCGGCCGCGTGGTCTACGACGCGCTCGGCCACCACCCGCCGTCCTACGAGGTGCCCGAGCACCGCGAGATCCTCCGCCGGGCCGTCCGCTGGACCACGCACGGCTGACTCGCACGCATGAGAACGAGGGTGCGTCACGCCGCCGTGACGCACCCCCCGCGGTCGTGTCAGGCCTCGGCGAAGCCGACGGAGTCCACCGACGCCGGGCGCGGCAGCGAGGCCAGTGTGCTCTTGATCAGGCCGCCGTCGACGGCGAGTGTCTGGCCGCTGACGTAGGCGGACTTCTCCGAACCGAGAAAGAGCACCGCGGCGGCGATGTCCTCGGCCGAGCCCAGCCGCGCCAGGGGCACCGCGCCCTCGCGCACCCGCCGCACCTCGGGATCGGCGTAGATCGCGTCCGACATGCCCGCGTGGATCAGCCCGGGAGCCACGCAGTTGACCCGGATGCCGTGCTTGGCCCACTCCATCGCCATGTGCTCGGTCAACCGGACGACACCGGCCTTGCTGGCCGAGTAGGCGCCCGCGTGCGGGGCGGCCGCGATGCCGTTGATCGAGGCCAGGTTGACGATCGCGCCCCCGCCGGCCTCCACCATCGCCTTCGCGAGCGTCCTGGCGACGATGAACGTGCCCGTCAGGTTGACCCGCAGCGCGGCCTCCCACTCGCCCACCGGGAGGTCGAGCAGCGGCCCGAACCGTACGATGCCGGCGTTGTTCACCACCAGGCGTGGGGGCTCCGGCAGCCGCGCCGCCGCGGCGCGCACCGACTCCTCGTCGGCGACGTCGACGGCCGCGCCCACGCACGCATCCCCGATGTCGCGGGCCGTCTGCTCGACGGCTGAGCCGTCGATGTCCCATGCGGCGACCCGGTAGCCCTCTTTCACCGCGTGCTCGGCGATGACGGCTCCGATGCCGTGCGCCGCCCCGGTGACCACGGCCCATTTCGTCATTGTGTCTCTCCCCTTGTCGGCCTGGCCTGCCGCACTGACCCAAGCGTCGTCATGACTATAACTACGCTAGGGGGCGCGGAACGCGGCGGCGTGCTTTTCACGAGCTGTTCACAACGGTTGACCAGCGGGACACACAGTCACAGGAGCGCCTGGTACGCCCCCCCGTCGACGGGCACCGCCGCGCCGGTGAGGTACCCGGCCTGCGCCGAGCAGAGGAACGCGACGACCGCGCCGAGATCGGCCGGCTCGCCGAGCCGCCCCGCGGGGACGTCGCCGACCGGCGGGCGGTCGCCGTACACCTGCGTGACGCGTTCCGTACGGTGCAGGCCGGGCTGTACGGAGTTCACCGTGATCCCGTCCGCGGCCACCTCGCGGGCCAGCGTCCGCAGGAAGCCCGTGGCTCCCGCGCGACCGGTGTTGGACAGCGCGAGGTTCGGGTACGGCTGCCGCACGCCGAGCGAGGTGATCGCCACGATCCGGCCCCAGCCGCGCTCCCGCATGAAGGGCAGCGCGGCCAGGGACATGCGGACGACGGCGAGCAGGCTGCGTTCGAGCGCCGGCTGGTACGCCTCCGGCGGAGTCTGGGCGATCGTGCCGGGCGGCGGGCCCGGCCCGTTCACCACCAGGATGTCGAGGCCGCCCATCAGCGCCGCGGCCTCTTCCACGAACGCGGCGGCGCCGTCCGGCCCGGCGACGTCGGCGCGCAGCCATCGCACGCCCGGCCCGAGCCGCTCGGCCGCGGCGCGGGCCCGCCCGCCGTCGGAGCCGCAGATCGTGACCTGCGCCCCCTCCGCGGCCAGAGCGGCCGCGCTCGCGTAACCCAGTCCCGCACTGGCCGCCGCCACGGCCGCGCGGCGCCCCCGGATCCCCAGGTCCATGGCTACGGCCCGGGCCGCAGGGCGGGGCGCCCGGCCGGGATCGGGCGGGCCCGCCGTCTGGGCGAACGTTCCGCCGGACGGTGGAACGTCGCCGGGTGGCGGGGAGCCCACTCAGTAGACATCGATCTCCTCGTCCCCGTCGAAGACGCGGATGGCGCCGGAGGGGCAGTCGCGGGCGATGTCGAAGATCTGCTCGTCGGTCAGTCGCGGCCCGCCGGGGACCAACGCGACGATCTCGTCGTCGTCGAACCGGAACACCTCCGGCGACTCGGCCACACACTTGCCGGAGCTGATGCACACGTCCCGATGGAGCTCGATCCGATACGTCACTCGTCCCCTCCGAACAGGACCGGGTAGGAGCCCCAGTAGGGCCGTTGGGTGTTGGCGTCACGCCGTGGCGGGTTGTCCGGGTCGCGTCGCACCCGCGCCGCGAACATCCGCTGGACCACGCCGGTGACCAGGCCGAAGAGGTGCTCGTCCGGATCCGAGCCGGCCCGCTGCACGACTCCGGCGGCCAGGTCCTGGCCGATGCACACGTGCATCCCGGCGGCGAAGCTCAGCCCGAACGGGGCGACGTTCGCGGGGAGCGTGCGGTGCGGGTCGAACTCGGCGGCGTCCGCGCCGAAGACCTCCGGGTCGCGGTTGACCGACTGCAGGTCGATCACCACGGTCGCGCCCTCGGGGATCTGGATGCCCGAGCGCAGCGAGACCGGTGCCAGGGCTCGCCGCCGGCCGGTCGGGCTGGACGGGTTGAGCCGCACGGTCTCGTGTACGCAGCGCTGGACGAACAGCGCGTCGGTGGCGGCGAGCCCGGCGTCCTCCGGGTGCGCCTCGACCCAGCCCAGGATGTGATCGACCGAGCGGACGAACGCCGTGGCGCTGGTGTGGGCGCCGGCCAGCAGGAAGAACGCGACCTCTCTGCGGATCACCTCGGGCGGCAGCCGCAGCTCGCCGGTGTGGCGCAGCAGCGTGGTCAGCACGTCGCTGGGGACGTCGACGTCATGGCCGGCGGCCTCCCGCTCCAGCAGCTCGCGGCGGCGGGCGATGGACGGGGCCAGGAACTCCACGTCCCAGTCTTCCAGCGCCTGCGCGATCACGCGCCGCTGCTCCGTCTTGTCCTTCGTGGAGTGCGCGAGCGTGGCGCCCTCGATGAACTTCATCATGTAGTCGTA
Organism: Microtetraspora glauca; assembly: GCA_001570385.1. Classification (GTDB taxonomy): domain Bacteria; phylum Actinomycetota; class Actinomycetes; order Streptosporangiales; family Streptosporangiaceae; genus Microtetraspora; species Microtetraspora glauca. Next base: position 393,073 of record BBYL01000006.1, read on the forward strand.
GAGCCGCCGGGTCTCCTCGGCGGTGCCCGCGGGGCGGTCGACACCCGCGGTCAGGGCGGCGAGGTTGAGCATCAGCTCGTGTCCCAGATGTACGAGGTCGACCCGGCCCTCCGCCTGGTAGGGGGCGAGGGTCTGCTCGATCACCTGCGGGAACAGCTCGCGTTCGTAGCGCTCGAACACCTCGCGCCGGAACATCCGGTTCTCCACGCGACGCCGGGACCGGTGCTCCTCGCCGTGCAGGTTCACCAGCACGCCGGCCATCACGACCTCGCCCTCGTCGTAGAGGGACTGGCGCAGGTCCTTGCTGCGATAGGCGTCCTTGGCGTCGGCGAACGTCGTGAGGACAATGGTTGTCTCTTCGGCGACGGCTGTCATCTGGACTTGCTCCTCGGTTGGCGCACGACCGGATCGGGGGCTGCCGGTCCCCGCTGAGCGTCTCGTGGTGTACGGAACGGCGTCAAGACCCTAACGACGAATGACAAGGCAGTTCGAGGGTCCGCATCTTCCCTGGGAACGGCGTCGCTGGTAGCGTCGTTAGGGTTCTAACCCCGTATGCCCAGGGAGCGCGTGGCGATGACGACGATCACCCTTGACGGCTACGCCGACGTACGCGAGGCCTTCCGGCTGCGCGACTTGAAACAGGCGCTCTACGACGAGGGCGGGGTCGTGATGGCCGACTGCCTGCTGGTGCTGCACGGCGAGGACCATCGGTCCCGGCGCCGCGTGGAGAACCGGCTGTTCCGACGGGGCACGTTCCGGCACTGGGAGCGCGAATTCCTGCACGACGTCGTACGGGACACGCTGGCGCCGTTCGCCGCCGACGGCCGCGCCGACCTGGTCGAGCTCGGCTACCGCACGATCATGAGCTTGACCGCGCTGGTCGCCGGCATCGACCGGCCCACCGGCAGCGCGGCCGAGGCGGACGCGCTCTACCGCTACGCGAAGAAGTTCTCCGAAGGCGCCACCCTGGTGCACACCACCCGGGACCCGGAGGTCGTCCGGGCCGAGGTGCGGGCGGCGCTGGACGAGTTCGACGCGACGTTCCTGCAGCCGTCACTGGCCCGCCGCCGTGAGCTGCTGGCCCGGCACGCGGCCGGCGAACTGAGCGAGCAGGACCTGCCCCGCGACGTGCTCACCGGCCTGCTGCGCCACTGGGACGAGCTGAACATCGACCAGGAGATCCTGCTCCGCGAATGCGCCTTCTACCTGCAGGCCGGCTCGCACAGCACCGCCGACGCGTTCACGCACTCGGCCGACGAGTTCTTCGCCTGGGTCCGCCGCGACCCGGCCGCCGCCGAGAAGGCACTCGACGACCCGGTCCGGCTCCAGCGCTGCGTGCACGAGACCCTGCGCCTGCACCCGGCCAGTCCCGTCGCGCAGCGCCGGGCGCTCGCCCCGGCCGTGCTGCGCAACGGCACCGAGATCCCCCAGGGCGCGTTCGTCGTGCTGGACATCGCGGCGGCCAACCGCGACCCGCGGGTGTTCGAGCGGCCGGACGCGTTCGACCCGCTGCGCGAGGTCCCGGCCGGCGTCCCCAGGTGGGGCCACGCCTTCGGCGGCGGCATGCACGCGTGCATCGGCACCGAGCTCGCCGGCGGCGTCCCCGAGGCGGACGACGGCGTCGCCGTGACGGATGGCGCGGAACAGGCGCACGAGCAGGTTCTCGGCACCGTCACGCTCATGCTGTCGGCGCTGCTCGCCGCCGGCGCCCGGCCCGATCCGGAGCGGCCGCCGCGGCGGGACCCGGACTCCTCACGGGACCACTTCGCGTCCTACCCGGTGGTGTTCGGATGACGGCCGCCCACCGGGTGACCGAGCGCTTCCTCGCCGCTGTGCGGCCCAGGGACGCGGCGAACCTTCCGGCAGACATGCCGGACGAACGGGAGGGCCCGGCCGCGATTTCGCGACCGGGCCCTCGGCGTCCCCGGGCCCGGATCGGGTGGACCGGACCGGGTGCCTACAGGGCCGCCATGGCGCGGGTCACCAGGACCTCGGCGAGGTGGGCCCGGTAGGAAGCGCTCGCGACCGCGTTGTCCGGCGGTTCGCAGCCCTGCGCGGCGAGCCGCGCCGCCTCGGCTGCCGGAGTGCCGGCCGCCAGGGCCTCCTCCACCGCCGTCGCCCGCACCGGCGTCGGCCCCATGCCGATCAGCGCGACCGCCACGCCCCCGCCGGGCCGTTCCTGGGCGGCGACCCCGACCACGGCCCAGTCCAGGGCGCGGCGGCTGAACTTCTCGAACGCGTACGACCGGCCGGGCGCGGCCGGCAGCCGGATCTCGGTGAGTAGTTCGGCAGCCGCCAGCGCGTTCCGGCACCGGCCGGTGAAGAACTCCCGCGCTGGGATCTCCCGCACGCCCGACGGGCCGCGCGCCACCAGCACGCCGTCCAGCGCGAGCACCGCTCCGGCCAGGTCGGCCGCGGGGTCGGCGTGCGCCAGCGAGCCGCCGATCGTGCCCCGGTTGCGCACCTGCTGGTCGCCGATCCGGCGCGCGGCGGCGGCCAGCAGCGGCACCTGCTCCGCCACCACCGGGTCGCGCTCCAGCGTCCGGTGGCTGGTGAGCGCGCCGACCGCGATCCGGTCGCCGTCCGCCCTGACGTAGGACAGCTCACGGAGCCGGCCGATGTCGATCAGGACGCCGGGCTCGGCCCGCCGCAGCTTCATCGCGGGCAGCAGCGAGTGGCCGCCCGCCAGCAACCTGGCGGCGCCGCCGTGCCGGGAGAGCTCGTCGAGTGCCTCCTCGACGGAGCCCGCGCGCACGTAGGAGAAGGCGGCCGGGATCATCGTGCGCCTCCGTTCGCGGCCGCCCACTGGACCGACTCGACGATCATCTGGTAGCCGGTGCACCGGCACATGTTGCCCTTGAGCCCGTTGCGGATCTCCTGCTCCGTCGGGTCGGGCCGCTCGGCCAGCAGCGCGGTGGCGGCCATGACCATGCCCGGCGTGCAGAACCCGCACTGCAGGCCATGACACTGCCGGAAGCCCTCCTGCACGGGCGACAGCCCGTCCTCCCCGGCCAGCCCCTCGATCGTGGTGACCGCGCAGCCGTCGGCCTGCGCGGCCAGGACGGTGCAGGACTTGATGGCCACGCCGTCGAGCAGGACCGTGCAGGCGCCGCAGCTGGAGGTGTCGCAGCCGATGTGGGTGCCGGTCAGGGACAGCGTGTCGCGCAGGAAGTGGACGAGCAGCAGCCGGGGCTCGATCTCCCGGCTGTGCGGCTGCCCGTTGACGGTGATCTCAACTCGCATCGTGCATGACCTTCCAAACTCGTTCCGGCGTGCAGGGCATCTCCACGTCGCGCACGCCGAGGTGGGCCAGCGCGTCCACCACGGCGTTCACCACGGCCTGCGGCGCGGCCGTCGCCCCGGCCTCGCCGAGACCCTTGGCGCCGAGCGGGTTGAAACTGGACTTCGTCTCTATGTGATGGGTCTCGTACGGGGGCAGGTCGAGCGGGCCGGGCACCATGTAGTCCTCAAGCGAGGCGGCGAGCGGCCGGCCGTCGCCGTCGAAGGTGACCTTCTCGTACAGCGCCTGCGCGATGCCCTGGGCGACGCCGCCGTGGATCTGCCCGCGTGCCGTCAGCGGGTTGATGACGGTGCCGCAGTCGTCCACGCAGACGTAGCGCAGGATCGACACCCGCCCGGTGTCCCGGTCGATCTCCACCACGCAGCCGTGCGCGCCGCTCGGGTAGCTGAGGTTCTTCGGCTCGAAGTACGCGGTGTTCTCCAGGCCGAGCACGGTCCCCTCGGGCAGCAGGTGCGGCTTGAAGGCGCGCTCGGCCACCGCGGCCAGGGTCACCGTCGCCTCGGGCGCGCCGTTGACCTGGAACCCGTCGCCGATCGGCACCACGTCGTCCGCGTCGGCCTCCAGCATGTGCGCGGCGATGGTCCTGGCCTTGGCGGCCACCTCCGCCGCGGCCTGCCGGACGGCGTTGCCCGCGACCGGCATGCCCCGGCTGCCCATGGTGCCGGTGCCCTCCTGCACGACCGCGGTGTCGCCGTACAGCACGCTGATGGCCTCGAAGGGCACGTTCAGCTGGTCGGCGGCGATCTGGGCCAGGGCGGTCTGGTGGCCCTGGCCGTGCGGGGCGGTGCCGACCAGGACGATCACCGAGCCGTCCGGCTGCAGCCGGACGTTCGCCGACTCCCAGCCGCCGAGGTAGCCGAACTGCTCGAACAGCGGCGTGGGCCCGAAGCCGCCCATCTCCACGAACGTGGACAGCCCGACGCCGAGCAGCGGAGCGGCCGGGTCCGCCAGCCGGCGTGCCTGCTCCGCGCGCAGCCCGGCGTAGTCCAGCTCGCCCAGCAGCAGGTCCAGCGCGGCGGGGTAGTCGGCCTCGTCGTACACGATCCCCTCGAACGGGGTCTGGTACGGCATCTCATCCGGCTGGATCAGGTTCACCTTCCGGACGTCGGCCGGGTCCTTGCCGAGCTCGCGGGCGACGAGGTCGACCACCCGCTCGATCAGGAAGCTCGCCTCGGGCCGCCCCGCTCCCCGGTAGGACGCGGTAGGCGTGGTATTCGTAACGACGCTTCGGAAGCGAGCGGCGATCTTCGGGATCCTGTAGCAGCCGCCCAGCATGTACGAGGTCAGCGTGGCGAGCCCGATGCCCACCGGGTCGGGCACGCCGCCGACGTTGACGGTGATCGTCACGTCCAGGGCGAGGACGCGGCCCTCGGCGTCGAAGCCCACCTCGACGTCCTGCACCTGGTCGCGGCCATGGTAGGTGTGCACCATGTGCTCGCCGCGGGTCTCGACGTACTTGACCGGCCGGCCGAGCCGGCGCGACAGCTCGGGCGCGAGGAACAGCTCGGGCATGAACGAGGACTTCACCCCGAAGGCGCCGCCGACGTCGGGCGCGATCACGCGAACCAGGTGCCTGGCGAGACCGAACCGCTCGGCGATCTCCGCGCGGACCCGGTGCGGCGCCTGGACCGTGGCCCACACGGTCGGTCCGGCCCCGGCCCAGTCGGCGAGCACCCCGTACGGCTCGATCGGCGTGCCGGCGCAGCGCTGGTTGACCAGCCGGGCGCGCAGGCGGTTCGGGGCGGCTTCCAGATCGGCCGTCACGTCGTCCGGCGTCACCTGCTGCTCCAGGGCGAGGTTGCCGGGCAGCGGCGCGAAGATGGGCACGGCGTCCGGCGCGAGCGCGTCGGCCACCGTGGCCATCACCGGCAGCGGCTCGTAGGCCACCCGCACGGCGCGTGCCGCGTCCGCGGCGGTGTACCGGTCGGCGGCGACGACCACGGCCACCGGCTCGCCGACGTAGTGCACCTTGTCGCCGGCCAGGTACCCGCGTTCCAGGCCGGGGACGGACGGGCGGGGCGGGAGCCCGGCGAAGTCCCGCGCGGTCCAGACGCCGAGCACGCCCGGCAGGGACCGGGCCTCCTCGGCGTCGATTCCGCTGATGAGCGCGTGGGCCTCCGTGCTGTGCACGTAGACCATGTGGAGAAGCCCCGGACGATGGATGTCGTCCACGAACGTGCCGCGCCCGGTCAGCAGCGCGGCGTCCTCCTTGCGTGGTACTGCCGAGCCGATCATCGTCACAGGCCACCTCCGTTGGTGCCGGGAGCGCGTCGTTAGACGTATAGCGACTTATATTGTCGCGTGCGTCACTTCTCCGGCAAGACCCTTGGGCGGCCGATCGGGAAGGGTCTACGACATGGTCTCCGAAGGCGGCGCGCACCACGTCCGCACAGCGCGCGTCCAGGAGTCCCAGGCACCAGGGGACCTGGGCGGTCCGTGATTCCGCGTACGGCCAGAAGCCCGGCGGCGACGAACCCCGACCCGAGGCGGCATTAAAGATCCTGATGACTACTGCTCCCGCCGATCAGGGTTTCCTTCAACGCGGGAAAATGGGTACAAACCTGGCCGGATTCGGTGCAAGGCTGAGCGCGTGAACCGTACGCACACCGTGGTCCTGGTCGAGGGGATCAGCGACAAGTCGGCCATCGAAGCGTTGGCCGAGCGCCGGGGCCGAGACCTCGCGGCCGAAGGCATCTCCCTCGTGGCGATGGGCGGTGCCACGAACATCGGGACGTATGTCGGCGAGTTCGGCCCTTCCGGTCGCGATCTCCGGCTGGCCGGTCTGTGTGACGCCGGCGAGGAAGGCGCCTACCGGAGGAGTCTCGAGCGCGCCGGCCTCGGGTCCGATCTCAACAGAAGCGATCTGGAGGCGCTCGGATTCTTCGTGTGCGTGGCTGACCTGGAAGACGAGCTGATCCGCGCCCTCGGCACCGCCACGGTTGAACGCGTCGTCGATGCCGAGGGCGAGCTCGGCTCATTTCGCACACTCCAGAAGCAGCCCACATGGCGCGGGCGCAGCACTCACGACCAGCTGCGCCGGTTCATGGGAGCAGGCGGCGGCCGCAAGATCCGCTACTCGGGCCCGCTCGTCGCGGCGCTGGAGCTCGATCGTGTGCCGCGACCGCTGGACGGACTGCTGGCCCACCTATGAGGCCGCTGGGGAGCGCGCCGAGGCCGAGGAGATCGCCGGCCGGTGCCGTTGGGAAGGCCCCCGCCTATGACGGGCGTTCGGATTATCGCCCTGAGTGGCGCGACTGAGCGTCAGCGTTCAGGGGGAGCGGGCGAGGTCGGCCTCGACGGCGTCCGCGGAGCGGGAAAGGGTGTCGACCAGTGACGGCAGCCGGTGCCGGTCGTAGCGTCCGCTCGGCATCGACACCGACAGGCCGGCGAGGGCGTTCCCGTCCGGGGCCCGGACCGGCACACCGAGCGCCACCACGCCGCGCTCCGAGCGGCCCTGGTTGAGCGCGAAACCGTTGCGCCGCACCCGGGCCAGCTCGGTCCGCAGCCGGTCCAGGTCGGGTCGGTCCGCGGGCCGGTCGGCGTACCGCTCGGCCGGGTAGGCCGCCTCGAGTTCCTCGTCGGTCAGCTCGGCGAGCAGCAGCAGCCCCGCCGTGGTGCGGTGGGCCGGGAACACCATGCCCTCGCGGGAGCCCACCCGCAGGCTCTGGAAGCACTCGACGCTGGCGATGAACCGGACGGTGTCCCCGGTGCGCACCGCCAGATTGGCGGACTCGTCGAGCACGCCGACCAGCCGGTGCAGGTGCGGCAGAGCCGCCGCCCGCAGTCGAGACGCGACCGAGGGCGAGTGGGCCGCGAGCTCCAGGACCGGGCCGGCCCGGTAGAGGCGCCGCTCGTCCTGGACCGCGAAGTCCCGGTAAACCAGCATCGCGAGCAGCCGATGCGCGGTGGAGCGGGCCACGCCCAGCCGCTCGGCGACCTCCGAGACGGTCAGCTCGCCCTCCAGTTGCAGCATCGCGGCGATCCGCAGCGCATGGTCCACACTGTTGATCATGTAGGTCGGCGGATTCTTCAGCGGCTTGTCCACGAACCCCTCGATTCTGCAGAGCAGAATTGCGCGTTCTCCATAGTGTGACGGTAGCAACATTAGCCGTATGAGCACCCCTGTGACCACGCCAGAATCCCCAGTGCGGCTCCGTGCGATCGACGCTCCGGACCAGCCCGACGTCACCCCCGCGCTCGAGGACCTCTACCGCGGTTTCGAGCGGGAGTTGCTGGTGCCGTTGTGGACGGAGATCGGCGGCCTGATGCCGGCGCATCCCCGTTCGCGGGCGGTGCCGCACCTGTGGCGCTGGGAGAACCTGCGGCGGCTCGCCGAACAGGCCGGCGACCTGGTCCCGGTCGGCCGCGGGGGAGAGCGGCGGGCGATCGCGCTGGCCAACCCCGCGCTGGGCGGGCGGCCCTTCGCGACGCCCACGCTGTGGGCGGCGATCCAGTACCTGATGCCCGGGGAGGACGCTCCCGAGCATCGCCACACCCAGCACGCCTTCCGCTTCGTCGTCGAGGGCGAGGGCGTGTGGACGGTCGTCGGCGGCGACGCGGTCCCGATGCGCCGCGGTGACTTCCTCCCACAGGCCGGCTGGAACTGGCACGCCCACCACAACGCGGCCGGCGAGCCGATGGCCTGGATCGACGGCCTGGACATCCCCTTCCAGTACGTCACCGAGACGCAGTTCTTCGAGTTCGGCCGCGACGAGATCAGCGACGCCGAGCGGATCACTCCCGAGCGGTCCCGCTCCGAGCGGCTGTGGGGCCACCCCGGCCTGCGCCCGCTGTCGGTCGGCGAGCTCACCCCGGGCACCCCGCTGCTGTCCTACAAGTGGGAGTTCACCGACCGCGCCCTGGCCGACCAACTCGCCCTGGAGGCCGAGGGCTTCGGCGGCACCGTCGAACCCGGCCACGCCGCCGTCCGCTACACCAACCCCGCCACCGGCGGCGATGTGCTCCCCACACTCCGCGCCGAGATGCACCGCGTCGCCCGCGGCGCCGAGACCGCCCCCGTCCGCGAGACCGGCTCGTCGGTCTACCAGGTCTTCGACGGCTCCGGCACCGTCACCGTCGGCGACAGGACCTGGACGGTCACCCGCGGCGACCTGTTCGCCGTCCCGTCCTGGCAGCCCTTCTCGGCCCGGTCCGAGGCCGGCTCCACCGACTCCGACTCCGGCGCGCTGGACCTCTTCCGGTTCAGCGACGCCCCCGTCTTCGAGGCTCTCCAGCTCAACCGCACCCAGCACGACACCCGTATCGAAGGGACCACCCGATGAAGCTCGCCACCCTCCGCGTCAACGGCTCGACCCGCGCCGTACGGCTCGACGGCGACCGGCTGGTCGACCTCGGCGCCGCCGACCTCGGCGAACTCCTCTCCTCAGGCGACTGGGCCGCCAAGGCCGCCGCCGTCGATGCGGGCGCTGCCACGACCTACCCCGTCGAGGACGCGGACTTCGCACCGGTCGTCCCGGCCCCCTCGAAGGTCGTCTGCGTGGGTCTGAACTACAAGAACCACATCCAGGAGATGGGGCGCGACCTGCCGCGGTACCCCACCCTGTTCGCGAAGTTCGCCGACTGCCTCATCGGCGCCGCCGACGACATCGCCCGCCCCGAGGAGACCGGCGAGTTCGACTGGGAGGTCGAGCTCGCCGTGGTGATCGGCAAGCCGGTCCGCCGTGCCGAGGGCGCCGAGGCCGAGGCCGCGATCGCCGGCTTCACCGTCCTCAACGACGTCACCTGCCGCGACTGGCAGTTCCGCACCAAGGAGTGGCTGCAGGGCAAGATCTGGGACTCCTCCACCCCGGTCGGCCCCTACGTCGTGACCCCCGACGAGCTGCCCGGCGGCGTGCGTCCCGAGCTGGAGGTCACGCTCAGCGTCGACGGCGAGGTCATGCAGAACGACAACACCGGCGACCTGCTCTTCGACCCGGTCGCGCTGGTGGAGTACGTCTCGACGATCGTGCGGCTCAACCCCGGCGACATCATCGCGACCGGCACCCCCGGCGGCGTCGGCCACGCCCGCACCCCCAAGCGCTACCTGACCGGCGGCGAGCGCGTCGTCACCGAGATCCAGGGCATCGGCCGGCTCGAGAACACCGTGGCCAAGGACGGGGCGTCATGATGCGCCGCACCTTCGATGACACCCTGAGCTGGAGCGAGACGGGCACCGAGCTGCTCCTCGACACCGCCGCCGGGTGGGGCGAGGAACAGTACCTCGCCCCCTCCGGGCTCCCCGGCTGGACCCGCAAGCACCTGGTGGCCCACGTGGCGGCGAACGCCGACGCGCTGAGCAACCTGGTGCGCTGGGCCGCCACCGGCGAGAAGACCCCGATGTACTCCTCGCCCCAGCAGCGCAACGCCGACATCGAGGCCGGCTCCCGCAAGCCGGCCGCCGAGCTGGCCGCCTGGCTGAGCTCGTCCGCCGAACGGCTCGCCGCGGGCGTCGCCGGCCTGAACGACGACCAGTGGAACGCCAGGGTCGTCACCGCCCAGGGCCGTACCGTCCCCGCGACCGAGATCCCATGGCTGCGCTCCCGCGAGGTCTGCGTCCACGCCGTCGACCTGGCCTCCGGCATCGCCTTCACCGACCTGCCCGCCGGATTCATGACCGCCCTCGCCGACGACATCGTCGCCAAGCGCGGCAGCGCCGCGGGTCCCGCGGTCGTCCTGGCCGCCACCGACACGGGCGACCACTGGGAGCTGCCCGGCGAGGGCGAGCCCGTCACCGTCGACGGGCCGCTCGCCGACGTCGCGGCCTACCTCGCCGGACGCCCGCACGCCCTGACCACCCCCGACGGCTCTTCCGCGCCGGCCCTGCCGGCCTGGCTGTGAGCGTCCCGGCCTTCGAGGAGAGCAACGTGACGACATCCACCACCTCCGCGAACCCCGTCGACGTCCTGATCGTCGGAGGCGGCATCGGCGGCCTGAGCGCGGCCTTCGCCCTGGCCCGCGAGGGCCTGCGGGTGCGCGTGCTGGAGCAGGCCCGAGAGTTCGGCGAGGTCGGCGCCGGCCTCCAGATCGCGCCCAACTGCACCCGGATCCTGCATGACTACGGCCTGTTGGAGGAGGCCAAGAGACTCGGCGTGCTGCCGAAGAGCATGGTGATGCGCGACGCGGTCGACGGCAGCGAGCTGACCCGTCTGGACCTGGTCGACCTGGAGCGCACGTACGGCTTCCCGTACATGGTCATCCACCGCAGCGACCTGCACGGCATCTTCCTGCGCGCCTGCCGGCGCGCGGGAGTCGACCTGGTCACCGACGCCCGCGTCAGCGGCTACGAGAACACCGCGTCCGGCGCCCGGGCGCTGCTGGCGGACGGCCGTGCCGACGAGGCCCGGATCGTCATCGCCGCCGACGGCCTGCACTCGGGCGCGCGCAGGCTCCTGGCCGAGGACGAGCCGGTCAGTTCCTCCTACGTCGCCTACCGCGCCGCCATACCCATCGAACAGGCCGGGCGGGACGTCGACCTCAGCGAGGTCTCGGTCCACGTCGGCCCGCGCTGCCACTTCGTCCACTACGGGCTGCGCGGCGGCGAGATGCTCAACCAGGTCGCGGTCTTCCAGTCGCCCAAGGCCCTCGCGGGCGAGGAGAACTGGGGCACACCCGACGAGCTCGACAACGCCTTCGCCGAGACCTGTCCGGACGTTCAGGCCGGCATCCCGCTGATGTGGCGCGACCGCTGGTGGCGGATGTTCGACCGCGACCCGATCATGACCTGGGTCGACGGCAACATCGCGCTGCTCGGCGACGCCGCCCACCCGCCGCTGCAGTACATGGCGCAGGGCGCGATCATGGCGATCGAGGACGGCTGGGTGCTCGCCAAGCACGTCGCGGCGCGCCGCGACGAGAACGGTGCGATCGACTGGCAGGGCGCACTCGCAGCCTACGAAGCCGTCCGCCCCGAGCACTGCCGGCGTGTCCTGACCACGGCCCGCGCCTGGGGCGAGCTGTGGCATCTGGACGGCGTCGCCCGCCTCCAGCGCAACACGCTCCTGCGGGCCCGCGACACCTACGACTACTCCTTCACCGAGTGGATCTATGGCCCCACGGCACTGACGCCGGAGGAGGAACCGCCGATGTTCTCGCCGATCCCGCTGGACTCCGTCGACGTCGCCGACCTGATCGGCGGGGCGGAAGCATCCCCGACACCGGCCGCACACTCACTAGACGCCTGATGGCGCGCCGCGCGCCGGTCCATCGCAGTCCGCCCGGAATCCGAGGCGAGTTCGCGCGGGCCGGCGCGGCTCAGCCTCAGTGGCGCCCGATCGAGCCGATCCAGCTCTCTGTGAGGACGTCCAGCATCTCGTCGCGCCCGACACCCCAGGTCCCCGGTGTCCAGTGACGCGCGACGTAGTCGAGTTCGGTGATGGCGATGACGCTGCGAAAGTGGCGGGTGCCGGCTGGGAACCGGTCGGCACGGTCGAGCCCGTCCTTGATGTCACCGATGGCCTCGTTCAGCCATTCGTCGAGGAGCGTACGGATCGCGGGGTCAACGGCCGCGGCCTCGAAGGCGGCCGTGGTGTAGGGGCGAATCACATCCCATCGTTCCGAGGTCGACGCGAGCCACGCGCGGATCCGCTCTTGTGAGCCGTCCTCGACCACGGCGACCAACTCACGCTCGGTCGACCCGTGCTCGGCGGAGGGGACCCGGTCGAGCGCGGCGTTGAGCCGCTCCGAGACGAGGGCCTTCATCAGATCGACCTTAGAGGGGAAGTGCGCATAGAAGGTCACCCGCGTCGTCCCCGCCGCCGACGCGATGTCGTCGACCGTCGTCGTCGCATAGCCCTTCGACACGAACAGGCCCAGGCCGGCGTCGAGTAGGAGCTTTCGCGTCATCTCCTTCTGTGCCGCACGAAGCGTCGCCATGCCCGCCAGCTTAGAGCACGACGACCGCGCGCTGACCTCACTGATCGTTCTGAATACGCGCTGATCGGACACTTGACGCCATGTCAGGTCATATGGCACCTTGCACACCCAATAGGTGATCGAGCTCACATCGGGGGGCCGATCTCGAGCGATCGGAACCGATCGCCCGGTCCATCGACAAGGAAGCAATCCGCAATGACGCAGACCGCTGCGCGCAAGCAGGGCTACACCGCCACGGTGGTCGCCGGCTGCTTCGCCGTACTCCTCGCGCAGGTGGCGTACTCGCTGCCCGGCGCGCTGAATGGGACCCTCCAGCAGGAGTTCCAGACCACCGGTGCCGAGCTGACCTGGGTCACTGCCGCCTTCGCCATCCCCATGGTCGTCTTCGAGCTGACCACCGGCGTGATCGGTGACCTGTTCGGTCGCAAGCGGCTGCTGCAGGCGGGTGCTCTGCTGACCGTTGCCGGCTCGCTCGTCAGCCACGCCGCCGGTACGGTCCAGATCCTGTGGATCGGGCAGGTCGTCGCGGGTCTCGGAGCCGCGATCCTCTACCCGATCTCGCTCGCCATGCTGGCCGCGGTCAGCCCGTCGCAGGAGGCCCGCTCCAAGGCCATCGCCGTCTGGGCCGGCTTCCTCTCGATCGGTGCGGCGATCTCCCCGCTGATGGGTGGGTGGCTGGCCGCGGAGGGCGACTGGCGGACGTCGTACCTCGTGGTGATCGCGGCGGCGGTCGTCTCGATCGTCATCACCCAGTTCGCTGCCGACTCCTCGGCGCCGGAGGGGCGCAAGCTGGACATCCCGGGCCAAGTCACGCTGGCTCTCGGTCTGATCGCCATCCTCTTCGCCGCCACGCAGGGCTCCGAAGCCGGCTTCGCCCGCCCTGAGATCATCGGCGCCTTCGTCGCGGGCCTCGTGCTCCTCGGTGCCTTCGTCGTCATCGAGCTGCGGACCGACGTCCCGCTGCTGCACCTCGGCATCTTCGCCAACCGTTCCTACGCGATCGTCGCGATCGCCACGGTGGTCGGCATGTTCGCGTTCCTCGCGACGTGCTACTCGATGAGCATCTGGCTCGGCGCGATCCAGCACCAGAGCGCTCTGAAGATCGGCGTGCTGTTCCTGTTCATCCAGGGCCCGGCCTTCGTGCTGGTGCCGGCTGTCTCCCACCTGATCCGGAACTTCTCGCCTCGTTGGGTGCTCACCGTCGGCTTCGCCCTCATCGCCGTCAGCGGCATCTGGTGCTCGACGTTCGACGTTCAGGACATGAACTGGACGCGGTTCATCGGTCCGATGCTGGCCCTCGGCGTCGGCTTCGCGCTCACCGTCGGCTCGATCACGGCCGTCGCGATCAACACCGTTCCGCTGCGGCTCGCCGGCATGGCCAGTGCCACCACCAACCTGCTCCGCGACTTCGGCTTCGCTCTCGGTCCGGTGCTCATCGCCGCGTTCGCGGTCAGCCGGGCGAACAGTGACCTGAGCGCCGGTGTCGGCAGGGTGATCGGCGAGTCCGGGCTCGAGTCGCCGTACACCGACATCGCCGGGGGTATCGCCCATGGGGGTGGCGCCATGGCGATCAACTCGATGCCGGTCGTGCCCGGCGCCGGTCCGGACATGCCGCCGGTGCCGATGCCGGAGAACCTCCGCGTGCTCGCGCTCGAGTCGCTCGGCAGCGCCTACAGCCTCGCGTTCCTGGTCGCCGGCCTCTGCGCCGCCGCCGCGGCGGCTCTGACGCTGTTCGGACTCTTCGGCTCGAAGCGCGCCGACGTCACGGAGCCCCTGATCGACGAGGAGTTCGCCCCCGCCGGGTGACCTGAGAGTCGCCGGACCGAGTCGAGGTCCCCGCTTCCCGGAGGTGGGGACCTCAACTGTTCCATACGGGCAGGTAGTCTAATTTACCTGCCGGACATCTACTTGACGCTGTGTAAATCTAGATGACACGATTCACGCCGCAGCGTGACCGCGGTCACTCGCGCGAGACCGAAAGGAGTGGCAGTGATGGATGCCCAGACTGCCGAGAACACCGTCAACACCGTCCTCGGCCCCGTTCCCGCGCAGGAGCTGGGGGTCGTCGCGGTTCACGAGGCTCTACTGTCGGTGGTTCCGGGAGCGGAGTACGCGTTCGACGTCACCATCGACCGTGCCGAGATCTTCGAGACCCTGGCCGAGAAGCTGAAGGACTTCCGCGGGCACGGCGGCGGGACGATCGTCGACAGCACCGGCATGTTCCACGGACGCGATGTGAGACTGTACGAGGCTCTCTCGCGCACGACTGGCGTGCACATCGTCGCGTCGACGGGCCAGGGCCCCGAGGAGATGCTCGGCGGCTACTTCCTGACGCCGCAGACCAACCCCCCGACGCCATGGCCGGCCGAGAAGTTCGCTGACCTCTTCACCAAGGAGGTCACCGAGGGCATGGTGGTTCCCCGTGTCGAGCGGCGGGGTGCCGCGGGCCTCGTGGTCACCGCCGCCACCCTCGCGGGCATGACCGCGACCGACGAGAGCCTGTTCCGCGGTGCGGCCCGCGCCGCCTTGAGCACCGGTGTCCCGGTGTCCATCCGCTTCGGGAACGACGCCGTACGCGACCTCGAGGTCATCCTGGACGAGAAGCTGCCGGCCGACCGCGTCGTCGTCGGAGGGCTCGACCGCAAGGACGCCGTCGCGGTCGGCGCGCCGCTCGAGGTCGCCCGCCGCGGGGCCTACGTCGCGATCGACCACGTGGGCACCGAGGACGAGCGGCACCTCGGCGACAAGGAGCGGGTCGCCCTGGTGGCCCAGCTCGTCGAGGCCGGCTTCGGCGAGCGGATCCTGCTCTCGAGCAGCGCGACCGGTGTGGCCAAGGGCCACGACGGCAACGACATGCCGTACAGCTACGTCCTGTCGACGTTCGCCCCCCTCCTCAAGGCACAGGGCCTCAGTGACGAGGACGTCCAGCGGATCCTCGTCGACAACCCGCGCGAGCTGCTGTCGGTGCGCTGAGCGCGCGACAGCCCAAGATCTTCAAGTTTCTTCTCGAAAAGGTGAGCGTTGTGCCGAGAGTGAACACCGTCCTGGGGCCGATCCCGGCCGAGGAGCTGGGTCTCGTGGCCGTCCACGAGCACATCGGGTACGGCATGCCGGGCTCCGAGCTGGACACCAAGTGGTGGAAGACGCCGGAGCAGCGGTACGACGAGACCGTCCCGAAGCTGCGCAGGTTCCACGAGTACGGCGGCGGCACGTTCGTCGACGCGACCGGGATCTGCAACGGCCGCGACATCGACTACTACCAGTCGCTGTCGGAGAAGACCGGCGTGCACATCGTCGCCTCCACCGGCTTCGTCGGCGGCGACACCGCCCTGCCGTTCTTCGCCCGGGCGAGCGTTGAGTACCTCGCGGAGCACTTCATCCACGAGATCACCGTCGGCATCGGCGACACCGGCGGCAAGGCCGGCATCATCAAGGTCGGCGTCAGCCGGGGCGGCCGGATGACCGACCTGGACAAGCGCATCTACCGCGCGGCCGCCCGCGCCTCCAAGGCCACCGGGGTCGGCATCCTGACCCACCTGGCCATCGACGCCGAGAACGCGATCGCGATCTTCAACGAGGAGGGCCTTCCCCTCGACCGCGTGCTCTTCGGGCACGTCGACGACGGCGTCAACGCCGACAAGACCCGCGACACCTGGATCGCCGAGCAGGGTGGCCGGATCGGCTTCGACACCTTCGGCTACGAGACCGAGCTCCCGGACCCGCCGTTCTGGGCCCGTCCGCGCAAGGAGCGCCTGGACCACTTCCTCCGGTTCATCAGCGGCGAAGGCCGCATCAAGCAGGTGCTCGCCTCGGCGGACGCCAACTGCAGCCCGCTGGGCTGGCCGGGTGTGAAGGGCCACACCGTCAACTACATCTTCGAGGACCTCATCCCGGACCTCCGCGCCGCCGGTCTCGACGAGACCGCCATCAAGACGATCTTCGTCGACAACCCCGCCGACTTCCTGTCGATCAAGAACTGACAAGGACAAGGAGCCAGAACCATGCACCCCTCCGACCTGAAGAACCTGAACATCGCCGTCGTCGGCGCGGGATACGCCGGCGCCGCATCGGCCAAGGCCCTGAGCCTCCTCGGCGCCACCGTCAACGTCTACGAGCAGGCGAGCCAGATCCGCGAGGTCGGCGCCGGCATCGGCCTGCGCCCGTCCACCATGGACCGGTTCCGCCAGTGGGGCATCATCGATGCCATCCAGAAGGTCAGCTCCGCGAGCGATTACTTCGAGATCCTCACCGCCACCAACGACCCGATCATGAAAGAGTCGTGGCCGGAGATCGACACCTTCGGTGAGACCACCCACCTGATCCACCGCGGTGACTTCATCGAGGCTCTCCTGGGTGTGCTCCCCGAGGGCATGGTGCACCTCGGCCACAAGCTGGAGAGCGTCAAGGACGAGGGTGACAAGGCGACGCTGACCTTCGCCAACGGCGAGTCGGTCACCGCCGACCTGGTGGTCGGTGCCGACGGCATCAAGTCGGTCGTGCGTGGGCAGCTGTTCGGCGGCAATGAGCCGGTGTTCTCCGGCGAGCACGCCTACCGCGCGGTGATCTCCGTCGACGACGCCCACGGGATGGCGGTCGACGACAACCTCCGGATGTACATCGGCCGGGGCACGAAGATCTACCTCCTGCCGTTGCGCCACCGCGACCAGGTCTCGTTCGACATCACCGCCCTGTGCCCGGACAGCACCTGGGCGCCGGCCATCACCAAGGACGACCTGCTGAAGACCGTCGAGGGTTTCGACGAGCGGATCGTGAACATCACCCGCGGCCTCGACATGGACGCCGTCAACTGCCGCGCGGTCTACGACATCGACCCGGTCGACACGTGGCACTCCGACTCCGTCGTCCTCGTGGGCGACGCGGCCCACTCGATGCTTCACCACCAGGGCCAGGGCGCGAACTCGGCGATCCTGGACGCCGGCGCCCTCGCCGACGCCCTCAAGGAGGCCGACTCCGTCAAGGAGGCGCTGGCACGCTACCAGGCCACCCGTAAGCCGGTGACCGACGAGCTGCAGCGGATCTCGCGCCAGGGCTGGACCGAGGACGAGATCAGCGACGTCTTCCCGGGCCAGAAGCCCGCGTCCCAGAAGCCCGCGTCCCAGAAGCCGAAGGCCTGACGCCATGCCCCTGCACCCCGACATCGCCCGCGTCGTCGCCGGCCTGCCGGCGCCGCCTCCCGGTCCGCTGAACCCGGAGGCGATGCGCGCCGGCGACGAGTCCCAGGTTCCGCCCGTGGCCGACCGCCTGCCGCTCCACTCCGTCGAGGACCTCACCGCGCAGACCGCTGTCGGCCAGGTCCCGGTGCGGGTCTACACGCCGGTCGACGCCGAGGCGTACGGCCTGCTGGTCTACTTCCACGGCGGCGCCTTCTTCCTCGGCAGCCTGAACACCCACGACCACGTCGCGCGGTCGCTGGCGAAGGAGACCGGGCTCAAGGTGGTCTCCGTCGGCTACCGCCTGGCGCCCGAGCACGCCTTCCCGGCCGGCCTTGAGGACTGCTACGCCGTGGTCCGATGGGCCGCCGAGAACGGCGAGCGCCTCGCATGGGACGGTGCCACTCTCGCCATCGCCGGTGACAGTTCGGGCGGCACGTTCGGCGCCGCCGTCGCCGGCATGGCGCACGACGACGGCTTCGACCGGATCACCCACCAGGTGATGTTCTACCCGTCGCTCGACCTGGACTTCGACGTCGACCGCTACGCCTCGCTGCGCGAGAACGCCGTCGGCTTCGGCCTGGAGACGGCGGGGCTGAAGCCGTTCAACGCCTTCTACCTCGACAGCGGCGCCGACCCGGCGGATCCCCGCGTCTCCCCGATCAAACGGGCGGACCTCACCGGGCTGCCGCCGGCGCTGATCATCACCGGTGAGCTCGACCCGCTGCGGGACGAGGGCGAGCGCTACGGCCAGAAGCTGAAGGACGCCGGCGTGGACGCCACCGTCAGCCGGTACGCCGGCGCGGGGCACGGATTCGTGCAGCACTTCTCGTGGATCCCGGAGTACCACCGGGCCTACGCGGAGACCCGCGACTTCCTCGCGCGCTGACGCGCCGATCCCACGGATCTCGAAAGGAGAGCCATGTCCGCAGTGAAAGTCCATCCCCTCGTGTCGCCGTGGGGTCGGTTCGGTCTCTACAGCTTCTTCATCGACGCGCCGGAGCCGGCCATCGTCGACACGGGGATCGCCTCCTCGCCCACCGAGGGCATGGCCCCCGCGCTCGAGGCCATCGGGCGCCGCATCGAGGACGTGCGCTGGATCCTGCTGACCCACGGCCACATCGACCATGTCGGCGGCGCCCACGCTCTGTGGGAACTCACCGGCCGGCGCGCGCAGGTGGTCATCCACGAGGCCGACGCCCCGATGCTGCGCTCGCGCCGGGCGCACGTGGACGAGTACCTCGGCGGGCGGGGGCGGTATCTGAACGACCCGGAGGGCGCGGCGAAGGTGACGGCCGCGGCCGACGCGGTCATCTCCGGCGAGATGGAGCCGACCATGCTCGTCAAGGGCGGCGAGACGATCTCGCTCGGTGGCGACGTCACCGTCTCCGTCCACTCGATCCCCGGCCACACGCCGGGGTCGGTCGCCTACGCCGTCGACGGCCGGCGCTCGGTCTTCGTCGGTGACGCCGTCCAGGTGCACGGGGCCGCCAACGGCTTCCCGGGCTTCGCGGACCCGGTCGCCTACCGCACGAGCCTGGAATACCTGCGCGACGAGATCCGCCCGCGGCACCTCTACCTCGGCCACCCCTACCGCCGCACCGACGGCACGCCGTATGGCGTCGAGCTCGACGCGGCGCAGGCGGCGGAGGCGCTCCGAGAGAGCCTCGACATCGAGGGCCGGGTCAGCAATGCGGCCCACGACTGCCTGTGCGCGGGACTCCAGGTGACGGACTCGGCGTACTCGCCCTTCGCACACGTGGCCCAGGAGGTCGACTACACCGCCGACCCCACCCTTGAGCCGTCGCCGTTCTTCACGTCGATGCACGGCTACCGCACGCACTTCAACCGGAACTCGTGAAAGAGGAGCCTCGCATCCATGGCTGACTTCCAGACCGTCCAGGCGGGCCAGGACAAGATCGCCGTCCGCAAGGATCTCCGCGTGCCGATGCGCGACGGCATCACGCTGGCCGCCGACGCCTACCAGGGCGTCGACGACAAGCCGCGTCCGGCGCTCGTGGCGCTCAGCCCGTACGGCAAGGAGTTGCAGGCCCTCGCGCTCACGACGCCGCCGCAGCGGCGCCCCAGCCCGATGTGGGACGGCTGCATCGAGGCCGGTGACATCGCGCGCGTCGTCAAGGAGGACTACGTCCACGTCATCGGCGACCTGCGTGGCTCCGGCGCCTCCGAGGGCGAGCACATCGGCAACTACAACGCCGGTGGCGTCTCGCTCGGCCAGGACGCGTACGACTTCATCGAGTGGGTCGCGGCGCAGCCGTGGTGCGACGGCAACGTCGGCATGATCGGCATCTCCTACTTCGGCTCGATGCAGGTGCTGGCCGCGGCCGAGCGGCCGCCGAGCCTCAAGGCGATCTTCGTCAGCGGCGGCCACTACGACTTCTACGAGACCACCTATCACGGCGGCGTCATGTGGTTCATGCCGCGCGCCGCCCGCGAAGGCCGCGGTGGCGACTCCGGCTGGGCCTTCACCGATCGCGTCACGTCCCGCATGCTCGAGACCTACTCCCCGGAGGAGATCAAGGAGCGCGTCGCCAAGCGCCTGCGGGACCCGGACGTGGCCGCCTGGCCGAACCTGGTCCACGTGCTGAACTACCCGAAGAACCACGAGGCGTGGTTCGACATCGTGATGAACGAGGTCGACGGCGAGTGGTACGAGGAGCGCAACCCGGTCACGCTCGCGCCCAACATCGACATCCCGGTCTGGCTCCAGATCGACCAGGGCCGCGGCTGGACGATGGACGGCACCATCGAGGTCTACAACTCGCTGAAGGGCCCGAAGAAGCTCGACATCGGCCCCTACCCGCCGATGCAGTCGCGCCCCTTCATCGAGGAGCACGACAAGATGTTCCGCTGGTACGACTACTGGATCAAGGGCATCGACAACGGAATCATGGACGAGCCCGCCGTCACCGTCTTCGTCGAGGGCTCGCGTGAGGTGGTCACCGGCGCCCAATGGCCGCCGAAGGACGTGGAGTACACGTCGCTCTACCTCCGCCCGCGCCGAAAGCTCTCCTTCGAGTCCGAACTCATGGGCGCCGAGTACGCCGCCCCGGACGGCTTCTACCAGGCGCCTCTTACGGTGACCGACAAGGTGGAGATGCTGAGCTGGAGCACGGCTCCGTTCGACGAGCCCACCGAGATGATGGGTCAGGGCGCGGCGCACATCTTCGCGGAGATCGACCAGCCCGACACGAACTTCATCCTGCGCATGTGGGACGAGGCCCCGAACGGCAGGCGTCAGCTCATCACGACCGCCTACCTCAAGGCCTCGCACCGCGAGCTCGACGAGGAGCGCACCACGGAGGGCAACCCCTACCACCCGCACACCCGCGCGGTGCCGGTCGAGCCGGGGAAGATCGAGGAGTACGTGCTGCGCGTCTACCCGTTCGCGGCGACGTTCCTGCCCGGTCACAAGCTGGTCGTGGAGCTCTCCAACGACGAGCCGCTGGCAGACGAGCACAACGCCCTGCTGCCGCCGGACGCGTTCCACCTGCCGGTGGGCCGCCCTGTCACGCACAAGATCTACCGTGACGCCGCCCATCCGTCCCGGCTCGTGCTGCCGTTCACGACGCGCACCGCGGTGGAGAACAGGTAGTCGACCATGGCATTCATCTACGCGGCGGCCCGCACTCCCTTCGGCCGGTTCAACGGAGCGCTCGCCGGCGTCCGTCCCGACGACCTCGCAGCGACCGCGATCACCGGGGTGCTCGCGAAGGCGCCGGCGCTGGACCCGGCCGAGATCGGCGAGATCGTGTGGGGCTGCGCGAACCAGGCCGGCGAGGACAACCGCAACGTCGGCCGGATGGCCGGGCTGCTCGCCGGAGTGGCGGTGTCGGTGCCCGCGACCACGGTCAACCGGCTGTGCGGCTCGTCGCTCGACGCCGCGATCATCGGGTCCCGCACGATCGACACCGGTGACGCCGATATCGTGCTCGTCGGTGGCGCGGAGTCGATGACCCGGGCGCCGTGGGTGCTGCCGAAACCGGACCGGGCGTTTCCCGCCGGCAACGCGACCTCGTGGTTCCGGTCGACGGCGTCGACCTGACCCGCGATGAAGGCATCCGCGCCGACTCCACGCCTGAGAAGCTCGCCGGCCTCACGCCGAGCTTCCGGCCCGACGGCACGATCACCGCCGGCAACGCGTCGCCGCTCAACGACGGGGCGGCGGCGTTGCTGCTCGGTTCGGAGGCCGCTGCCGCGCGGATCGGGCTTGCCCCGGTTGCCCGGATCGTGGGGCGTGGTGCGTTCGCGCTGGAGCCGCAGGACTTCGGGTTCGCTCCGGTCGAGGCTGCCAACAGGGCGCTGGAACGGGCCGGCATCGGCTGGGATCAGGTGGGTGCCGTCGAGCTCAACGAGGCATTCGCCGTCCAGTCGCTCGCGTGCGTGGACGCCTGGAAGATCGACCCTGAGATCGTCAACGTCAAGGGTGGCGCGATCGCGATCGGCCATCCGCTCGGCGCCTCGGGTACCCGGATCCTCGGCACCCTCGCCAAGGTTCTGGTCGCGAAGGGCGAGCGGTACGGCGTCGCCGCTATTTGTATAGGTGTGGGCCAGGCGCTCGCCGTGGTTCTCGAGAACGTCACTGGAGGAGCGGCGTGAGCAAAGCGCAGATCTTCGCATCGCCGGACGAGGCGGTGAGTGTCGTCAAGGACGGCGACACCGTTCTGGTGGGTGGCTTCGGATTCGCCGGCATGCCGTTCGACCTGATAGACGCCCTGATCCGGCAGGGCGCGGGCGACCTCACCATCGTGTCCAACAACGCCGGCAACGGCGACGTGGGCCTGGCCGCCCTGCTGAAGGCCGGCCAGGTGCGGAAGGTCCTGTGCTCCTTCCCCCGGCAGGTCGACTCCTACGTCTTCGACGACCTCTACCGCCGCGGGGAGATCGAGCTCGAGGTAGTCCCGCAGGGCAACCTCGCCGAGCGGATGCGGGCGGCCGGGGCGGGCATCGGGGCGTTCTACTGTCCGACGGGCGTCGGCACGCCGCTTGCCGAGGGCAAGGAGACCCGCACGATCGACGGACGTGACTACGTCCTCGAGTACCCGATCAAGGGTGATGTCGCTCTGATCTCCGCTCACACCGCCGACACGATGGGCAACCTCGTGTACCGCAAGACCGCCCGAAACTTCGGCCCGGTGATGGCCACGGCCGCCACGACGACCGTCGTCCAGGTCTCGTCGATCGTGGATGCGGGGCAGATCGACCCGGAGGTCGTCGTCACCCCGAGCATCTACGTCGACCGCGTGGTCCAGGTCGAGCCGCGTCACTACACCGTGCAGGGAGCCCGCTGATGCCGCTCAATCCCGACCAGCTCGCAGCCCGGGTCGCCCAGGACATCGAGCCGGGCAGTTTCGTCAACCTCGGCATCGGTCAGCCCACCAAGGTCGCCGACCACCTTCCGGCCGAGATCGGCGTCGTCCTCCACACCGCCAACGGCATGCTGGGCATGGGCCCCGCGGCTGTCGGCGACGAGGTCGACCCTGAACTCACCAATGCCGGCAAGGTGCCCGTCACCGAACTGCCCGGAGCCGCGTATTTCCACCACGCAGACTCCTTCGCCATGATGCGTGGCGGCCACCTCGACGTGTGCGTCCTGGGTGCCTTCCAGGTCTCGGCGAGCGGTGACCTCGCCAACTGGGACACCGGCGCGCCCGGCTCGATCCCCGCCGTCGGCGGCGCGATGGACCTGGCGATCGGCGCCAAGCGGGTCTACGTGATGATGACGCTCTTCGCGAAGAACGGCAGTCCGAAACTCGTGCCCACCTGCACCTACCCCCTCACGGGCGTCGGCTGTGTCAGTCGTGTTTACACCGACCACGCCGTATTCGAGATCACCCCCGATGGCGTCCGCGTGCTCGAGTCGTTCGACACTTCCGTCGAGGAGCTTCGCGCCCGGCTGGAAGTCCCGCTCGTGGTCGACGTCCGCTGACTCACTCGATCGCCTCGGTGGGCTCATCCACGAGTACGCGCAGGTCGCGTAGGGTGGCCGACCTTCCGGCACCCCGGAGCCTCAGCCCGGGCCGAACCAGCGGGTGAGGGCCGTCTTCAGGCTGTCGGGGTCCGCGCCCGCCCAGGCGACGTAGCCGTCGGGTCGGATAAGCAACGCGGGTGCTGGGGAGTCCTCGGCGGTTGCGGTCACGCGGCGCACTCGGTCATTCCAGGGCTCCAACGTCCCCCCGGCGTGAAACGGAAGCGGTCACTCGGCCCGATCAGGGCCGTCCGGTCGACGACGTTGTCGTCGCTGGTGCCGGGGAAGGTGATTCCTGCCTGCTTGCGAATCAGGCTGCCGCCGCCGTCGCAGCCGACGAGGTATCGGGCCGTGAAGGTCGTCTCGGTGCCGTCCGAACCGCGTGCCACGACGTCGACCTGGTCATCGGTCTGATCGAAGGACAGCACGTCCCAACCTCGTCGGACGTCCGCGCCGAGTTCTGCCGCGCGCTCATCGAGCACACGTTCGAGATCGCGCTGGTTGACCGGCAGGAGATATCGGGTTCCCCTTGCCGAGCGCGCGCAGCGGCAGCGGCATTCACCTACGAAGCTGTCGCCGCCCGCGCCGGCACGAGTCGTCCTGTTCTCTACCGGCGCTGGCCGCAGCGCGACGACCTGCTGCTGGCCACTCTCACCAAGTTCTGGCGGCTGATCGCGGTGCCCGACACCGGCAGCCTCCGCGAGGACGCGATCGGCCGCCGTCGGATGTGACATGTGATACTTCCTCGTCCGCCGATTCTCGGCCGCTCCGCCCGCGGCTCGCGCTGCCGTTGCGGTCGGCGGTTCGCCCCGATGGCCTCGTACTCGCCGCCGGACGGCGGGGCTCGTCGAACCCGGCCACCTGCCGGAACCGCGCCGCAGGGCCGGGTGTAAGCAGGAGGTATGCGCCCGTGGCGGCTGTTACCGCACCGGCATCGCCCCTGGCAGGCCAGCGACGTCCTGCTGGCGTTCCCGCTCGCTCTGATCGCGGTCATCATAGTGGTCGACCTGCTGACCCCCATCGGGATCCCGATGGGACCGCTGCTGGTCGTGGCGCCCGCGATCACCGCGTCGTTCGCCGGCGCCTTCGCCACCGCGATGGTCGCCGCGATCGCCGTCACGGGCCTGGTGGCCGTCGGCGTGATCCTGGACCAGAACCTGTTGGACACGATGTACTTTCAGTCGCAGATCATCTCGCTGGTGGTGGTCTCGGTGATCGTCACGGCGTTCCGGTACCTGCGGGATCGGCGCACCCGTGAACTGGCGCAGGTGCGTACGGTGTCGGAGGCCGCGCAGCGGGTGGTGCTCAGGCCGTTGCCGCAGCGGCTCGGGCCGCTGCGGGTGGCGTCGGTGTATCTGGCGGCGCAGGAACAGGCGCAGATCGGCGGCGACGTGTACGCGGCCGCGCGAACGGCCGATGCCACCAGGCTGATCGTCGGCGACGTGATGGGCAAGGGCCTGACCGCCATCAGCGACGCCGCCCTGCTGCTCTTCGCCTTCCGTGAGGCCGCCCACCGCCAGGCCACACTGCCCGATCTCCTCACCTATCTGGAACACAGCGTCTGCTGGAACCTGGCCGAATCCTCGGAACCGGAGAAGGCCGGGGAGTGCTTCATCACCGCCGTGGTCGTCGACATCCCGGACGCGTCGCCGCGGATGCGCATGGTGAGCTGTGGGCACCCGCCTCCCCTGCTGCTGCGCGGCCGACAGGTCATCACGCTTCATCCCACGCGTCCCGCGCCGCCGCTGGGCCTGGGCGAGCTGGCCGACCCGGACTACCGCGCGGACACGTTCACGCTCGAACCCGGCGACCTGCTCCTGCTGTACACCGACGGCGTCGTAGAAGCCCGGAGTCCCGAGGGCGTCTTCTACCCGCTCGCCGAGCGTGCCGCCTCCTGGGGCGAGGACGAGACCCCCCTGGCGCTCGTCCACCACCTGCGCGAGGACCTGCTCGCCCACGTCGGCGGACGCCTGGCCGACGACGCCGCCATGATCGCCGTCCAGCGCGCCCCCGGCGACTGATCGGCCCGGCAAAGCCGCGGGTCTGGTCGGGTCCAATATTTGACCGATCGATCTGGATAGGCTTACGGTTCTGCGCATGGCGAGGACAAAGGAGTTCGACCCGGACGCGGTTCTGCAGAAGGCGCTGGAGTTGTTCTGGGAGCGGGGGTACGAGGCGACCTCCATGGCCGACCTGGTCGAACATCTGGGCATCGCTCGGGCGAGCATCTATGCCACCTTCGGTGGTAAGCGCGACCTCTACGTGAAGGCGTTTGAGAGGTATGTGGAGACGCGGGACCCCGGGGTCGTGGAAATGCTGTCCCAGCCTGGTCCGGCCCTTCCCGCCGTCCGCGCGATGGTCCGGGCATACGCCGAGGAATCCCTGTGTGACGAGCGCAGACGCGGCTGCATGGTGGTCAATGCCGCCGTGGAGGGCATGTCGCGCGATCCGCAGATAGGTCGCAGGATCGAGGCGAGTTGGGACGTCCTGGAGGCCGCGCTGACTTCGGCGTTGACCCGGGCGCGTGCGCAAGGCGAGATCTCGGACGACAAGGATCCACGCGCGCTGGCCCGTTTCCTGCTCGTGCTGATGCAAGGCATGCGCGTCCTCGGGCGTGCGCATCCCGAACCCGGCAGGTTGCGCGACGCCGCCACGCAGGCGCTGGCCGTCCTGGGCTGAGGAAGTGATCACGGTGACGAGAAGCGTTTCGCGTACCCAGATAACAGAACGATCGATCTAGATAGGCGGGCCGGGCTGATGGCCTTCGCCCTGCTCGGGACCGTGCAGGTCACGCTCATCGCGGCGATCACGGTCATCACCGTGGCGTTATCCGCCGTACAGCGGGATCTGCGTGTGGACGACACGGGGATGGTGCTCGTCACCTCCGCCTATGGCCTGGCATTCGGTGGGCTGCTGTTACTCGGCGGGCGGCTGGCGGACTCGCGGGGGCGGAGAAGGATGTTCGTCACCGGCGTGGTCGTCTTCGGCCTCGCCTCGGCGGCGGCCGGCCTCGCCCCGTGGGCGGGCATGCTGCTGATCGCCCGGTTCGCCCAAGGGGTCGGCGCGGCGTTGGCGGCGCCGGCGGCGATGGCGCTGGTGGGCGTCGTGTTCCCCGACGGGCATCGCCGAGGACGGGCCATGGCGATCTGGGGCGTGTTGAGCAGCGCCGGTGCGACGGCGGGAACCGTGCTGTCGGGCGTGGTGATCACATGGGTGCCGTGGCGTTGGGTGTTCCTGGCCCCAGTGGTGGTCTCGGCCGTCGCGGCACCTGTGGCCGTCCGGCTCTTCCCCCCGGACCACCCGCCGGTCCGGGGCCGGATCGACTGGCTCGGCGCGGTGCCGGCGACCGCCGGTCTGGCCCTGCTCATCTACGGGCTGCAGCGCTCCGGCTGGATGGCCTTCGGCGGCATCGCGCTGCTCGTCCTGTTCGGATGGGCCGAGTGCCGCTCCTCGGCCCCATTGATGCCCTTGTCCTTCCTCCGCAGGCGTGTCCTCCCCCTGATCGCCGTGACGGCGTGCGCAGGGGCGATGGCCACAGGGTTCTACCTGCTCTCCCTTTATCTGCAGGAGGTACGCGGCCTGTCGACGCTGCAGACATCGGCCGCCTTCCTGCTGCCCGCTCCCGCCGTTCTGGCTTCAGGCCCCCTGGCCGGATGGCTCATCGCCCGCCTGGCGATCCGACGCGTGCTGGCGGCTGCCCTGCTCGTCACCGCCCTGTTCGCGGCGCTCATGCGCCGTCACCAAGTAAGCAAAGGAGAATCGGAATGACCGCACGTTTCACCGGCAAGGTAGCCCTGATCAGCGGTGGAGGTTCCGGCATCGGGAGGGCCACCGCGCTCGCCTTCGCTCGGGAAGGCGCGGCCGTGGTGGTCGCAGGGCGCAACGCCGAACCCCTCGCTGAGACCGTGAAGCTGATCGAGGCCGAAGGGGGCCGGGCCGACGCGGTCAGCGCCGACGTCTCCTCCTCCCGTGACGTCGCCCGGCTCGTCGCGACCACCGTGGAGCGGCACGGCGGCCTGCACATCGCCTTCAACAACGCAGGAGTTATGGAAGCCGGACCACTGGCGGACATGGAAGAGGCGGCCTGGGTCCGCCTGATCTCGGTGAACCTGACCGGAGTCTTCCTCAGCATGAAGCACCAGATCGCCCACATGCGCGACAACGGCGGCGGCGTCATCATCAACACGGCCTCCAACCTGGGCGCGCACATGCGGCTGCCGTACCTCGGCGCCTATGCGGCTTCGAAGGCGGCGGTGAGCGCGCTGAGCCGAGCGGCGGCAAGGGAGTGCATCGGACAGGGCATCCGCGTCAACGCGATCAGCCCGGGCCCCATCGACACCGCCATGTCCCTGCGGCAGGGAGAGACCGAGGACGCCCGCGCGGAGCGGCTGAAGGGCGCACTGCCGATCGGCAGGGTCGGAACACTCACCGAAGCGGCCTCCGCGGTGATCTGGCTCGCCTCACCCGCAGCGGGCTTCACCGTCGGACACGACCTGGTCATCGACGGAGGCGCTACCGCCTGAGCCGCACGAGCAGGGGCGACTCAGCGAGGATCGACGATCTGGTCGAAGACCAGCCCACTGGAAGCCTCACCTCGACCCGTCTGCTTGGTCGCCCCCAGCCAGACCCGTACCCGCCCCTGCCGGTCACGGACGCGCCGGTAGGTCCGCCTCACCCGGATTCCGGCCCTGGGCACCTCCTCCTCGTGGACATGCAGGCCGGGTTCCTGCAGCAACCAGGTACGCGGCCGTACCAGAGCGGACGGAGACGACGCGCGGGGCATGGCGGCCCGCCGGAGCTGGATCGCGCGGTCGGAGCCGGGGCGGTGCATCGGGATCATCGGGATCCAGTGCTCAGGCACCGAGGTCATGACCTCGTACCGGATGTCCGTCCCCTCGGCCGGTGCGGGAGCGGGTCCGCGCGACAGGAACTCACGCAGTTCGTGGCCGGCATCCGCGCCGGCCACGCCGACACCGAGCGGCGATGGGATGGTCTTCTCGATGGCCCACACCAGATTGGCCATCTCGTCGCGGACGAAGACCACCTCATCCAGCGGCGCGCTCTCCTGCAGGTGGTCGGCCGTTTCGAGGATCACGAGGTCGTGGTCCGCGACGGCTCCGCCGCCCGCCACGCTCGTCCGGAACAGGCGCCACCCGTCCGATTCGGCCCGTGACACCCAGGTGCGCTCCCCGAAAACGTCGGTCACGACCAGGCCGCGCACCCTCGCCACCGTGTCGACCGGAAGGGTGAAGGGCACCACGAACCAGTCGTTGGCGTAGACGAGCCCGAACTCGATCAGCATCAGCGTGCCCAGGTCGGTGCTGTCGGGCCGGATGCCACCGAAGTTCGTCCGGCCGTCCTCGAAGGTCCACCAGCGGCTGTTCGGCATCCCGTTGAACGAAGCGGCGGTGGGCAGCATGCCGAGCACGTGCCGAGTCGGCGCCGTCTCGTCGTCACCCGGGTCCGAAGGGACGGGCGCGGCGTCGAGGTCGTGCCAGTCGATCCGGCCATGGGAATACTCCTCGGCTACCAGGCCGACCGGCGTGCCGCGTGACCCGGCGTCGGCCACGAAGCCGTACTCCATCCGTTCCGGTCGCCAGGCGGTGGCCGCTTCGGGCCGGCTGATCAGCCGGTCGAACCAGGCGACGAACCGCGTGCCCAGCGCGTCCACTTCGGCCTCGGCCCCGGCGACCTCGTCGATGCCGGTCGAGGCCGGGGCACCGCCCACGATGGACAGGTAGAGCGCGGCGCCGTCCATCAGCCGGTTCGCGGCGGCCCGGTACGACGCACACGCCAGAGGATGGGCGCAGATCGCCGCGTCCTCGCCCGGGTCGGGCCGACGTACGGGGTAGGCGGCCCGGTAGGCGTCCGCGGCGGCGGGCAGCACCCTGGCGAGCAGCTTCAACCAGTACCTGCCCATCAGCAGGCGCAGATCGAGTGACATCTCCACGCCGTCCATCAGCAACGGCAGCGGAAGCTGCTCCACTGCGGCCTGCGGCGGCAGGTCCGCCACCGGCGCTTTGCCGTCGTCGCCAGGAGGCCGGAACGCCCGTACCGGCGTGGTGTCGACACGTACCTTCGCGTGGATGGGGGATCCGGCATCCTCGCCGCGGAGTTCGCCGACCTGCCACTGACGGGTCAGCATCCAGAGCGCGTCGCGGACCTCGGCCCGGAGCGCGCGATCGAAGGCGCGGGTGCGAGGCCGGCCCTCGAGACGGTTCCAGAACGTCACACCGGGCCTGCCGCGGGACGCGACCACCGCGCTGAGTTCCGCCGTGATGTACTTCTCGGTCATGGCTTGGCCTTCATGGGAGACGGAACATTCGCGAACACGTTGTTGAGTGCGAGGTCGGCGGCGATGGTGAGCTGCCGGACCTGGCTGGCCATCAGAGTGGCCGGCAGGAAGGGCGCGTAGGGGAGTTCACCGATGTGACGCGGCTCCAGAGCGCGTAGCTTGGCCAGGTCCATGGTGTCGCACACGGCGTCGACCAGGTCGTCCCACTGCCATGAACCGCGGATCAGGGTCGGTGTGACCAGCAGCATCGCCTGTGCTGCCTCGGTGTTCGGCCGGTCGCTGTGGAAGGCGATGCCGCTCTCGGCGGTGGACGACGGGATCGTCTCGGTCCACTCGTCCAGGAGCAGCCCTCGTTGCGGCGTGCCCGGGACGACACCGGTCGCCAGGTGAGCGGTGTAGAGCAGCCGGTCGGAGTCGACCACCTGATCCGGCCGGATGTCGAGGCCGAGCCAGCCTTCACCGGTGACCGGCGGCAACTGCAGCGCGTCGAGTTCCGGCTCCTGCCGGCCGAAGGCGCCGGACAACACCTGGAGCTGTTCCCAGTCGTGTAGCCGTTCCCGTACCCGTGCGGTCGAGTGCAACCAGGTGTCCACCGGGAAGTCCACGTCGAGGTGGGCGAACGGCGCCCCGGACCTGCTCTCGGTGAGCGCCGCGGAGAACCGGTCAGCCCGCTCGCCGTCCATGGTGAACTCGGGTATCAGCCGGCAGTCATCACCGAGCAGCGCCTTCGCCGCCTCCTGGAGCGCCGTCACCCGTTCGGCCGGCGACGTCGTGCCGTCGTGCTCCTGGAACGCCGCCGCGGCCGCCGCCAGCCGCCGGTCGGCCTCGGCGAGTACGGTGAGAAGCACCGACCGGATGTCGGCGAGCAGGTGGATCAGCCGGTCTTCGGCCGGCCCCAGGTCGGGCGGGGCCAGATCGACGGGCTGGGCCGCGGGGATGGCCATGATGTCGGCGCGCAGACCCGACGCCGTCGTACGAGTGGAGGCTGCCACGGCCTGGTACCGGTCCCTGGCCGCGACCATGTCGGCGACGGGTCCCGCCTGCAGGGCCGCCGCGTACGCCGCCGGGGTGGACGGCCGGGGCAGGAGCGGCGCCGTCGAGATGGCTGCCTCGGCCCGGCTCAGGAACAGGAATCGCGCCTCGTCGGATCCCTCGGGCGGGACGGCCTCGTACCGCGCGAACTCCTCGGCGAACCGGTCCAGCCGGTCACCGCAGCGTTGTGCGGTGTCGGCACACGCGGCCAGCAGGTCGGCGTAGGCCGCCCCGAGGCTCTCGTAGGCGAAGCCCCACCCGGCTTGGGCAAGCCCGAACAGATCGGCCCGCGCGAGCGCCTCCACTGCGGAGTCCACACGTTCGTCCACGTCGGAGGCCAGGCCGGAGGCCGGGTCGGGTACGGCGAGCGCGTTCGCGGCGGTGGCGAGTTCGGACCGTACCGCCCGCAACGCGGAATCCACCGTGCCGACCCGCTGACGGTCGATGAACGGCGAGGGCTCGTCGGCGTGGCGGGTGTCGGCGGCGGGCGCCAGATCGTCGGCGGTCAGCGGACGCGACAGACTGATCAGCCGGTGCGCGGCCCGCAGCAGGGGCAGCAGCTCGAACACGCTGACCTGGCCTGGCGCCGCCTCGTGATAGTCGATGGTGATGGGCTGGTCGGGGCGCGGATCGAAGGTCGCCCGGACGCACCTCCGCACCCGATCGTCGAGTTCGGACAGCGCGTCGGTACGCCCGATCCGCACCAGGTCGACGGGTCGCAGACCGAGCGGCGCGAGAGTGATCTCACGCATGACGTCGGTTCCGCTGCTCGCGGAGCGGAACGAGACCCGGCACCCGACCTCGTCGAGAGGCGGCAGTACACCGGTGAGCCAGGCGTCGACCGCGGGCTCGATCCGGGCCCGCGGTGTCGCGTCAGGCCCCGGCACCGCCGTGGGCGGCAGATGGAGTGCCACCCGGTGCGTGAGGGTCACGCCACTGGACGGCGTGCGCACGATGTCGGGCTCGGCGGGGCTCGTCCCCTTCGCGTAGGCGTCATACGTGCTCGCGACGCGATCGTAATTGCCCATCACGGCCTGATATACGCCCTCGGCCAGCGCGAGATCGGCCACCGCGTCGTGGGTGTCGAGCAGCCGGTGCGCCTCGGCGTTGATCGCGGCCGCTTGGGCCGGGCTCGCCGGAGGCAGACCCGCGGCCCCGAACGGGTAGGACCCGGCGGTGCGCAGCCGCTCCACCAGAGCCAGGCCGTCGAGCACGTTGCCGGCCTCGATCGCCTCGATCGGCACACCGTCATCCGTTCGGGTCGACGCCATCCGGTCGGCCCGCAGCGGGAACGCCTTGCGCAGCGGCAGGATGAAGCCGTCCACTTCGGCCATGCCGTACCGATCGTGCAGGCCCCGCTCGAACTGGTAGCCGAGGAGGTCACTCAGGCTCTGGCCGGCCCTGACCCCGTTGATCAGCGCCAGCGCGGCGCGCACCCGAGCGGACGACAGGTCGACCGCGGGGCCCTCGCCCGGTGCCACGCCGGACAGGTAGCCGTTACGCAGCACCGCGGCGGCGACCGCGTGGTTGAGCGAGGGGGTGTGCACGAAGCCCTGGTTGGCCGGGTCGAGCGTCAATGGACCGTCTGAGAAGTCCTTGGCGACATCCGGATCCTCGGGCACGAAGTCGGCCCGCTCGGACCGGCCCGGCCGCAGGTCCTCGACCAGGCCGTAGGCACCCAGGTGCAGGCCGGTGGGCAGTTGTTCACGCATCCGGGTGAGCTGGAGATCGACCAGGCCGAGCAGCCACGCGTCCAGCCGGTACGAGCAGGTGTCGACGTGATCGGCGAAGGCACGTTCCAGTTGCGCGGTGGGAGCGTTCTGGAGCCGCTCCAACGCGTCGAGCTGAGCGGCCAGCTCTCTGTTCGCGGGCGAGCCGATCGTCTGTGTGATGTGATCGCAGACCCGCCGGGTCGGACTCCCGGTGATCGGCGCGGCGGTGGCGTAGAGCAGCTGGTAGCGGCTCTCGCTCAGCGGGTTTCCGGAGCTGATGTGCAGGATGGGGTTGTCGATCCGGGCGGCTCGGGCCTGCGCCTGCGTATAGAGACCACTGGCCCGGTACAGCCGGACCGCGACCTCGTGGTAGCCGAGTTGCAACGCGTGCCGGGCCATCAGGTAGAGCAGCGATGCCGGCGGCCGGTCGTCGACGAAGTCCTGCTGGTTGTAGAGCCTGTCGAGGCCGCCCTGGGCGGCCGACGCGAGCCAGGCCAGGTAGTTACGGCCATCCACGGTGGACGGCCGCAGCGGAGCGGTCTCCGACGGCGGCAGCGCCTCCACCACCCCGCCGGTGAGCAGGTTCTGCCGCCCCGAGAACACCTGGTTGAGTATGGGCGGCACGGCCGTGCCGCTGTAACCGAGGCGGGCCAGGAGCTGGCGGCCGGCGGTGCGCTGCTGAGCGAGCTGCACCTGCTGTATCGCCCCGCCGAGGCCCCGGAGATGCAACCGGTTGAGCAGGGTGGTGAGGCTTTCGGCGTAACGCTGCGACCATTCCACCGAGCCTGGATGCAACGCGAGCACGTCCAGCAGCGTCTGGTGTGGATCGTCGGTGGGGCCGCCGATGCGCGCCACCCGCTCCACCAGAGGCGTCCAGTCCTGCCGGATGGTGTCGAGCACGCGGTAGAGCGGTATGGCGAGCTTGCTCACGTCGGCGTCGCGATCAGGCCATTCCAGGCGGGAGAACGCGGTGGCCGGCAGGATGCCGTACGGCTGGGCGCCGATCCGCATCGTCGGCACGACACCGCCGCCGACCACGTGCCGCTCGAAGAACTGGCGTGTGTCGTCGGCCGCGCCGTCGCTGAACACCTCGCCCATCATCGACCGCATCCAGTAGCCGAACGTGGCCGGCCACAGGAGCGTGTTCATGGCCCGCGCGGTGAAGTGATCCGTCCCGGCGGCGCCATGGGTGTGGACGAAGGAGTCGGCCGGCAGTCCGAGGTATTCGGCCAGCCGCTGCCCGTCCCGTTTCTTCTCGTCGTCCGTGGTGACCTCGTAGGCCGGTTCGCGGAGGTCGTCGAAGGAGGCGTCCGGGTCGTCGCGGCGGCCGTAGCCAGAGTCGGCGTCCTCGCTGTTGTTCGTGGGCGTGCCGCGGGCCACGATGGCCACGCCGGTGCGGCTGTAGGCATGCTGGAAGAGCAGGTCGCGCAGCTTGGATGCGCCTTCCTCAGCGTCGGATCCGATCCGCACGCCGAGCACGAGCAGCCGATCGAATCCGCCCTGGGCCTGCTCTGGCGTGAGCGGGATCCGCAGGCCCATTCCCACCTCGACCGCCCGGTCGAAGTCGGACAGCCACCGCAGCCGCTCGGGCATGACCAGGTCGCCGCGCTCGTCGTGACGCAGCTGGTCGTCACCGGTGGCGGCGGGATCCGGCCCGGCGAAAAGGTCCTGGTCGACCTCGGCGCCGAGCTCGACCAGCGGATTCTCGCCGGCGCGGAAACCGATGACCACGAACCGCTGCGGCATCAACAGCACCCGCGGCGCCCGAGACCAGGCGTCCTGCTTGGTTTCCACGTCGGGAAAGACCGGCGGGCCGGCCGGGTTCACGGGCCGGTGCACGGCCTGCAGCCAGGTGGACCGGCCGGAACCGTGCGCGGCGACCAGCCGCCGCCAGGCCGCCCGCAACTGGGCCTCGGTGCCCGCCTCGCGCACCTCGGTCCAGTAACGCCGTACGTTGTCCACTTCTGACGCTGTCAGTGCCTCGTCGAAGGTG
The DNA here is from genome assembly GCA_001570385.1 of Microtetraspora glauca. GTDB lineage: Bacteria > Actinomycetota > Actinomycetes > Streptosporangiales > Streptosporangiaceae > Microtetraspora > Microtetraspora glauca. The sequence goes on from BBYL01000006.1 coordinate 427,437, forward strand.
GAGATGTTGCAGCCGTCCGGATAGATCCGGACCAGAAGCGTGGAGTCCTTGGCGAACCGGGTCTCCAGACGCACCGGCATCAGCATGATCGGTGACTTGTCGTCGAGGCTGGTGATGCCCTCTCGCGGGTCGGTCGTGAGCCGGCTCATGCGGATTCCCCTGAAGACGTGTTGAGCATCTGGCTTGCGTGCACCCCGACGAGCACCGGGGCCTGGAAGAGGATGTAGGCGAGGTCGGCGGAGGTCATCGACGAATCCCACGCGACGTGGACGTCCTCGGCGTGCTGCGCCGTCTCGGGCGACCCGGCCGGAGGCGTGAGCTGCAAGGACGCCGGGGCGGTGGCGAGGTCGATGTAGCGGCCGGCCGGTCCCGGCTGGACCTCCGGCCAGGACAGGTCGTTCCACACGGTGAGCTCCGGGCTCGGCTCGGTGTCCAGACCGAACCTGGGCTCGCCGGGGCGCTCCTTGATGACGAAGAACCAGCCCGGATCCTCGCCGATCTCGTCACCGCCGACGGCCTCTTCCGCGGTGAGGTCGAATCCGAGGATCGTGATGTCCGGATCGATCTTCGCGGCGTACCGCGGCGTGCGGACCGCCGACGGGTCGGCCGACAGCCGTCGCGATCCCGTCTCGTCCGGTTCCGGCCATCGCGCCCGATGCGCGTAGACGACCGCGCTCGGATAACGCTTGAGCAGCTCGCCGCGGATCACCAGGACGAGCTCGTCCCGCCCGCCGCCGGTATCGCGGTGATCATGGCTGCCCAGGGCCGAGGTGACGGCCCACTCGTGCAGCGGCGGGATGTCGCGGAGCGATTCCCTGCTCGCCTCGTCGGACAGCGTGCCGCGCACGTCCCAGAACTGGCGGAACGACGAACCGCGCTGGTCGGTCGGGTACTCCCGCCACAGCAACTCGCGGGCGAACTCGTGGTTGACCCCGACCAGGTAGGCCTCGATGAACCGCTGGTCGGTCTCCAGCAGGCTCACCGTGTTGGCACCGATCAGGTTGGCATTGGGCAGGAACAGGTCGGTGCCGAGGTCACGCAACGGCTCGTACATCGGCTGGTCGATCACCGGGTAGGCCATCGGTTCGACCAGGCCTGAGCCGACCTCGTCGCGCACCATCTGGGGAATGCCGACGGTCGAGCCGATCCGGCGGGGGATGGTCACGTCCGGATCCAGCGCGTCCACCGCCGTCTGCGCCATGCCATCCAGATCGAGGTCGCGCAACACCGGTGGGCTGCCCTCCTCGACCGCGGTCTCGCGGAAGTCGAAGCTGTCCTCCAGGGCCTCCTTGAAGTCCTGCGCCTCGGGGCTGTCCACACCGCCACGGCCGGGTCCACCGGGCTTGTCGAGCGTGCCGACGGTGAACCCGGATGCTCCCGGCAGCCCCGTCACCCATGCGACGGTGAGGCTGGACTCCCGCACGATCTCGGCGGCCTGGGGGTTGACGACCAGCGTCGCGGCCGCGTCCGCGACAAGGACGCCGGGCGGCGCGGGGTCCGGCGGGGCCGGGTCGGCCTCGCCGGAGTTGACCCGGTCCAGCAGGTCCAGCGGCCCGTGGTGCTCGCCGAACGGCAGCTGCCCGAGCATCCGGCCCCGCGGGCGCAGCATCCGGCGCAACGGCGCCGAGGATAGGGTCGGGGAGACCCGGGCGGTGGTCTGCGCCTGACGCAGCGTCTCGCCTTCGGACACGATCCTGCGGTGCAGCGGGGCGGTGAGGTGCAACGCCCGCTGGGACGACGACAACGCGGTGACCAGATGCCGTTCGTGCCAGACCTTGCTCACCTGCCGGCCGAACTGGGCGTTGCGAATGCGACGCTGGGCCGCGAGCACCTCGCCGATCTGCTCCCAGGCGGCCTGCATGTACCGCTCCTGGTTTTCGCGCACCGCCTTGGCGCCGAGGCCCGCGGCGATCCGGAATCGGGGATCGAGGTTCAGCCGCTGGACCCAGCCGTCCGGTGGCTCGTCGGTGCGCACGCGGGCGGTCAGCGCGTGCCATCGCCCGTACAGCGGGGGCGAGATGACCGGGTCCTGGTCGGCCTCGGCGCGGTAGTCGTCGGCGAGGTTGATCAGGCGGGCCAGGTCCTCTTGCAGGGGGCGCGGGAACGGCTCGTCCCAGGCATCCCAGGGGTCGCCGGGCAAGGGGAACCCGGGTGGTCGCAACGCGCCCCCGAGGCGCAGTGTGCCCTCGAGTTCCGGTTTGTCGATGCCGCGTACTCCGGAGCCGGCATGCTCCACGTCGATGGCGCGGGTGCCGACCCGCGGGTCGATCGGGGCCGGGCGCAGCAGCCGGACCAGGGTCTCGAAGTCGCCCCGCGCGCCGGTCCTGAAGTACCAGCGGTGATACACCGGGAACCACGTGGGCTGCGGCCGAGCGCCGGTCTCTGCGCCCGGCATGGCCCAGGCCGACATGGTGGCCGGAATGTCGCCGACGTCGAGGCCCAGGCCGGCCCGGCGGCCGCCCTCGAACGTGGGCACCAGGAACGCGTGGTAGGCGGTGTCCGGCACGAGGGTGCGCGGGCACAGCAGCCGGGAGCGGGCGAGGTCGGGGTTGCCGGCCAGGGCGGCGGCGAGCCGGGCCGCGACCGCCGGGCCGTCGCCGGAGACGATCTCGCCGTCGGTCGCGCCCAGGCCGAGGTCGGCGTGCACGTGCGCCCACGCCCAGAGCTGGTCGGGCTTGGGAAGCATGGCGAGATCGGTGATCTCCACCCTGGGCAGCGGGGCGCCGCCTCCTGCCGGGCCGTCGCGAAACTCCTCTTCGGTGAGGACCAGCAAGGTGAGCCACGGCCGCAGCCTGCCGGCCGCGGCGGCCGCTGGGGTGTAGCGCCAGGGGAAGTCCTCGTCGTAGAAGTCCACGTGGGCCAGCAGGTTGGGCTCGGCGTTCGTGATCCAGGGACGCGGCTCGGTCCGCACGATCACCTTGGGGTCGATGCCCAGGATGTCGGCCGGGCCGTACAGCGAGACCTGCTTGGTGACGGGACGGGTTTGCACGGCCCCGCCGGGGGCGCGGCCGCTCGCCGTGAGCGAGACGGTCACCCGCGGGCGGATCCGCACCGCCGGGTCGCCGTCGGCGGCGGTCACCTGGTTCGCCAGGCCCTGCCGCAGCCACGGAAGAAACGCGTAGGCAGGTGAGGTCATGACACCACCTCGAAGCTCGGAATGACGTGGACGGCATCAGCCATGGCCGGATCGTCGGCGACCGTCTCCGCCCGGAACTGATGCGCGGCCGCCGCGCTGGCGAAGGCCGGGGCGAAGGCCCGGTTGTCGGCCGTGTACGCCACGCTGTAGCTCTCACCCGACACCGTGACCGTCTCACCGGGCGGACGCAGGAGGTCCCGGCTGGAGCGCGACATCGGGGAGCGCGCCACCGCGTTGTCACGCAGCAGGAAGGAGAAAAGACCCTCCTGGTACGGGGCGAACCGGCGCCGCTGTCTGGTGAAGGATCTGTCGTGCAGGATCTCCTCGTAGCGGACCACCCGTTTGGCCATCCCGCTGGTACGCACGTCGGCACCGGCCGCGGCGATGTCCACCCCGGATCGCTGGGTCTCGAACGCGGGCCTGCTCAGCCTGTCCGCGTCGGACATCTCCACGAACTGGGCCGGCGCGAACTCGTCGTGCGCGTCGGCGACCCGTACCAGGGGGCCGGCGGGGGCGAGCGTCAGGTGGTTGGCCCCGACGGGACGCTGGGTGCCCACCTTGTCGAGCGTCAGCCCCAACGGCAGGGCCTTCTGCGATACGCGCAGCACGCCGTTCGGGTGCAGGGTGATGTCGCCCGGCTCGCGTACGGTCACCGCGGGCAGGCGCCCGTCGCGGGCCACGGCGCGCCAGGCCTCGGGCTTGCCGAGTTCCGACGTCAACGCGGCGAGCACGTCGATCAGCAGCTCCGGCTGGACGTGCCGGTCGCCGAAGGTGTGCTCGAAGTCGACGTCCAGGTCCCAGAAGAGCAGCGAGATCGCGCCGTGGCCCTTGACGTGCCAGGGGGAGGGGCCGTCCAGACTGCCCCGGATCTTGACGGAGAACAGGCCGACGCCGAACGCCTTCACCGACATCGCGGCGGCGATCTCGACGTCGAAGTGGAGCGGCGAGAGCTGGAGCAACGCGTCGAAGCCGACGAAGCCGGTCACGCTGAAGGCCGACACTTTGAAGTAGAGGTCGAGCCGGGCGCCGAACTGGACCGTGTTCGGAGTGATCGCGAAGTACCCCTGCGCGGTCAGCCGTGCGACCGAGGAGTTGAGCAGGCTGATCGTCACCCTGCGCGGCGTCGGGAACGGCAGCGCGGGCGGTGCGAAGTTCGGATGGAAACCGCCGAGCGAGGCGACGAAGTTCGCGTCCTCGCCCCACGCGACGAGCAGGCCGAACTCCCCGCTGAGGGGAACGGAGGCGATCCTGGAGTCGAACAGGGTGGCGTGGAAGTACAGCCGCTTCTTGTCGAACTCGATCGCGCCGGCGAACTGTACCTGGAGCAGCACGACCGGGCGGTCCTCGTGTGGCAGAGCGACCCGCAGCACGCCCACCACGGCGACGTTGCCGGGAATCTCCACGATCAGGCCCATGGTCAGGTGCATCAGCCGGGGCGCGCCCCAGGCCAGCTTCGCCATCGGCCCGACGAGGAACGTTCCCGGGCGGGACGGGAAGTAGGTACGCAGGTCGCTGAGGATCTTCGGCGCGTTCGCCACCACGTCGCGGGGGAACATCAGCGACGTCAGCGATCCGGTACGCACCCCCTCGGTGAGGGCGGCCACGTTCATGCCCCGGTTGAGGGCGAGCAGCCCACCGACCTCCAGCAAGGTGAATCCGAACCCGACCGGCACCCCTTCGCCGAGTTCCGCGGTGACCAACGTCATCAGGGAGAACGGGCGGGTGGTGAGCAGGCCGAGAGCCTTCAGCGAGAGCGTGTCGGCGAGTTCGAGTTCGAGCACGCCCGAGTACTCGCCCCGGTCGGCGTCGAACCGCAGATAGCCGCCTCCGGTGACCACGCCCGCGTCGATGGACAGGCCTACGCCGGACGGCGGCAGCGAACCCGTCGAAAGCTCAACCGGGCCAAGGTTGCCGTCGAGATCCGGCCGCGGCTCCAGCTCCGCTTTGAGCCCGACCCGGTCGACCACCGCGCGCACCGGACCGAGCGAGGCGGCGAAGGTGGCGCCGAGCACGACCTGCAGGCTCCCACCGGACGGCATCGCGGACACCGCGAGCGACCGGACCTCGACCGGCCCGATCCGGCGGTGCGCCGGAACGTCGATCTCCAGGTTGGAGGTGCCGCGGAAGGAGAACCCGTCCCGGTGGGAGAGCCCGACGGTCACATCGGTCTCGAAGGCGAACCCGTCCGCCGGCATGATCACGGAGAGGAAGCCGTCCGAGCCGTCCGGCACGAACACGAACTCCAGACCCTTGAGCTCGACCTCGACATACGGATCCACCCCGTCGTCGGCGTCCAGCCGCACCCCGCCCGCGCCGCTCACTCCACGCAGCACCAGCCGGGTACGGTCCGCGGCGCCCACCAGCACCCGCGGCGTGCCGGTGGCGGCGCCACCGTCCAGCCTGACCTGGATCGACCCGGTCGCGTGGGTGGGCGCGTCCGTGGTCAGGAAGCCGACGATCACGTCGATGGGCTCTCCCGGCCGTATGCGCAGACCGACCCCGCCTTGCAGGTCGAGGTCGCTGCGCACAGTCGCGGTCAGGCCACCGCCGACCGGCAACGCGGTGCCCAGTTCGCCGTTTAGCGCGGGCACGATCGCCAGCCCGGGCTTGCCGGTCGCGGTGCCCGGCAACGGCAGCAGCCGCACGTCCCCGGTCATGACCGCCCCGTTGACGAACCCCTCCAGCAGCACGGCCCTGAGCCCGCGCGGCATGGTGCGGTCGAGCGGCAGGTCCTGCTCGGCGGGCAGGCCGAGCAGGCCGGTCGCGGTGGCGTCGTCCACCGGGCCGAACCGGATGTCGAAACCGGCGGACATCAGGAAGTCGTCGATCGCGGAGAGCAGCTCCCCGTGGTCGAAGTCGTCCCTGCCCCAGCCGAAAGCGTTCGCCAGCATCAGCCCGGGGCTGGTCAGCGTCTGCGGCAGCCGGTCCAGGTCCAGGACGGTCCTCCGGTACGGCGGCCGGTCGCCCTGGGCGGGCTCGGAGGTGGTGCGCAGCACACCCAGGGCGCGCAGCGCGAAGCCGAGCCGGGGCCGGTACGTGATCAGGTAGTCGCTCACCAGGTGGTCGATCAGCTGCCGGGGGAACTTCTCGCCGAACCCGTCCGCGCGGAGCGACTCCGGGATGACGTCGTCCGGCGCGGTGGCCAGGGCGCGGATCGCGGAAAGGATCCGGTCCACCGCGGCCAGCACCCGGGCCACGTCCCCGGGGAGCGCGGCGAGGTCGGTCGTGTCGCCGGTCACCACCCCGGCCTCGCCGTACAGCCGGCGCAGGCCCTCGGTCAGCGTGTCGAGGTCGGTACGCAGGTCGAGCAGGGGCTGCGGGACCGCCTCCGCGATCCAGCCCAGCTCGCGGAGCAGACCCAGCGCCGCCTGCGGCGACGCCAGCGAGTCCGCCAGCGGCCGCAGCGCCAGCCCCAGCTCGCCAAGGACCCGGTCGAAGGTACTCGGCTCAGTCATGGGGTTCTCCCCGATCGGTAGGTCGTGTCCAACCAGCTGTGCAGGGCGGGGTTGAGCCGGTGCACGATCAGCCATTTGCAGACGAAGCAGAACTCTGCCTCGTCGCCGGCCAGGTGCTGGTTGCGCATCTTGCAGGTGCCGGCCGGACGATAGACGTCGACGGAACTGTGGCCGCCGCCCTCGTAGACGCCGATGGTGCTGCTGGTCGGTGAAGCGGGGGCGAAGCCGTTGATCTGCACGGGCGTGTCGGGGTCATCGTTCGGCACCGCCGAGATCACTGCGTTGAGCGGATCGCCGCCGACCAGCAGGTGGGCGCGGACCGGATCCTCGATCAGGTAGCGGGGGACGCCATTGCGGCCGGTCTGCGGGATGAACAGGACGGATCCCGGCCCGAAGAGGAACTTGTTCTCCGGCGGCACCGGCCCGGTCAGATCGAGAATCGGGAAGTCGTCCAGGACCCTCCCGCGTAGATCCTCGATCAGGGTGGGGTCGACGTCGGGCCCGTCGACGGTGAACGGCAGTTGCCGCCCGGTGCTTCTAGGCCGGCTGAGACAGACCTTGGTGGTGGGGGTCTGGGTCAGGGCGTTCTCCCAGAGCACCCGGTCCTCGGCCGGAACCTCGACCAGAATGCCACCCCCGCCAGGGGACCGCGTCACCGCCACAACCCGGGAGGCCAGTCTGACCCGCCGCAGGTTGAACCATTTCACCTTGTTCGCGTCGAACTTCGAGGGTCTCTGTCCATGCTGGATGAAGTCCCGCGTCGTCAGGTTGTCGTACTCGTACCATTCAACGCGAGCCTGGCCGGACGTCTCGTACTCGTCGCCGAGTCTGAAGCTGTGACCGAGCTCATGTGCGACGACGTCGGAGAACTTGTCCTTGTCGAAGGGAATGCCGTCGACCGGGCGGAGGCGCCGCATCGCCAGCGGTGCCGGATCACCGGCGAAGGCATGGACCCTGGGGCTGTCGTACAGGGTGAGGCAGGCGAACCCATTCTCGATGTTCTCCCCGCCCTGCTTGTCGTCGTAGGCGACGATGACCACCAGTCCCCGGCTCGGCTTCAGCCGCTCCTCGACCGGCACCCATTCCTCGCCCACGTTCCGGTGCGGTGCGTCCCGCTCGGCGAGCCCGCCGATGTAGCGGTAGACGGACGTCAGCGGGTTGTCCGCGCCCGGCCAGTACAGCTCTGGTGGGTGCCGCCGTGGGTCCAGGTGCATCGTCTGGGAGGTGCGGATATTGAAGAAGGAGTAGAGCCGTTGCACGAACTTGCGTATGTCGTCCTCGGAGGCGTTCGGGGCCGGCTTCGACACCTTGCCTAGGCGCGGCGTCTGGTCGGCGAGGCGCTGACCCAGGTGCAGGCCGAAAAAGGTGTCGCGGGTCTGGAGTGGGCCCGAAAACTGCTGCGCCTTCCACGCCTCCACCACGTCCTTATGCACCCGGTCGCTGTCAAAGTCCAGATGCTGGCTCGCCCATTCGGCCACCAGCGCGGCGCGGTCGCGGGACTCGCCCCATTTCGGCAGGCCGACCCGGTGCACGAGTTCCAGTACCTGGTAGTACCGCGGAACACGTGTATCGTCCTTTCCGTCGATCTTTTCAAGAATCTCGAACGGCACCGGCTTGGCCAGGTGCTTGCCAGACTGGTAGCACACCCGGTAGCCGCAGGTGAGCAACTCCTGGGTGGAGTCGGGGGCGGCCTGGTAGACGTTCATGCCGCGGAGCAGCCGGTTGAACGGCGCGTGGCGGGGCTTGGCCAGCCGGCCGCGGGCGATGAAGGCGGCGTGGGTGAAGTCCGGCTGGTTGAACGCCCGGAAGCCCTCGCTGAGGAAGAGCAGATTCGGCGCCTTGGCCGGATCGTGGACGCGGGAGTGCTCGACCCGGTCCAGGACCTCCCGGCGCTTGCCGTAATCCACCACCCGGACCGGGAGCCGCCGCTGCTTGTTGAGGAAGTCGCCGATCAGGTCGACCGGTTGCGCAGTCTCGGCTGTGCCACGCAGCCGGCCTTCCGGGGCGACCTCCACCGCCGGCCCGGTCGATGTCAACGGCACGTAGCCGTGCCCGGTGATGTCTCCGACCAGGTCGGTGCCGGTGTCGTCAGGGGTGAACCGGGCGTATATCGTCGGCTGCGCGTGGGCGAACTCGGGGTCCAGCGCGGTGGTGATCGAGTCGTTGCCGAACCACCAGTCCTCGAACCCCGAATGCACCTGCAACCGGCCGACGATCGAGTACTCGCTCGCACTGCACTGAAACAGGTAGATCCCCGGCGTGGTAGCGGTGATCTCTCCGTTGCTGATCGTGGGCGGGTTGTCGAAACGATGGCCGATCGGCGCGTACGGGGCGTAGAAATCGAATGTCGGATCGGTGACATCGTCAAACCGGTGCGGCTGATCATATTCGCCATCGCGGCGGTACTTCACCTTGATCTTGAGTTTCTTGCCGACCACCATGTGCAGATCGCAGTGCGGAAACAGAAGAAGACTCAATATGCTCCCCCCCGGGAATTGGCTGTGAACGGCCGACCGGGGTTCCATCCGGTAGCGGCCGGCCGCCTGCCGCGCCCGTGGACCGGCCGGCGACCCCTTTTCCTATATGCCGTTCCATCCGGTTCCATCGGATGGAACGGCATGAATCGTCAGACCGGGGGGCGCACAGTTTCCTGATGAGTTCGTCGGGTGTCTTGGGCTCGGCGGCGCGTTCCTTCCGGCCCGTCTGGGAGAGCGGCGGAGGCGGGGCGAGGACTGCGGTACTGGTGGGGGGCGTAAGGGCGGCCTCGCGGGATGTCCTTGGACGCAGATCGCGGAAAATGTTCCGCGCTGTTCCATTCGGTCCCTAGGTGGACATCTCGGGTCTTTCGCTATTTTGGCGACGGGTCACGAAACAGGTCTTCACACGGTCGCGGTTGGCTTTCATTGTGGACGTGGAACCTGTGTGCTGCCGATCTCGCCGCTGTGGGGTGAGAGTACTGGGCGGGGGTTGTGAAGGCGCATCCGTGTGCGATCTCAGGGGGTTTCGTTGACCACGGAGGGGTTGCCGACGGGGTACGGCGGGATGGGCTCGGATGACGTACTGCTGAAAGGAGAGTTCGCGCTCCACACCAGGGGCGATCTGCGGCGCAGCAGGCGGCTGCTGGATGAGGCCTACCGCGAGGCGGACCGGCAGGGGGACGGCCCGAGGCTGGCCCGCGCGGCGTTGGGGCTCGGCGGTGTCTGGGTTCATGAACACCGCGCGGCAGCGGAGGCGGGGGTGGTCCGTGCCCGCCAGCTCCACGCTCTGAGCGTGATCGATCCGCGATCATCACTGGCACTGCGCCTGCGCGTCCGACTGTGCGCGGAGGATGATTACCGGAGCGGCCGGCATGACCGGATCCTTGAGATCCTGGCGCAGGTCAGAGGCACGGGTGACCCTGTGGCGCTGGCGGAGGCGTTGAGCCTGGCCCACCACTGTGTTCTCGGTCCGGCAGAGGGCGCCATCCGTCTGGAGCTGGCCGAGGAACTGATCAGCCAAGCCGCTCATACGGCCCGCCGCGGGGATCTGTTGATGGGCCTGATGTGGCGAACCGCCGATCTGTTCTTGGCCGCCGATCCGCACGCGGAGCGTAGCCTGACGGAGCTGCGTTCCGTCCTGGCGGGAGGCGAACACCTGGCGGTCGGGTTCGTCGCCAGCGCGATGGAGGTCATGCTCAGCATCCGCGCGGGCCGATTCGCGCAGGCGGAGTCGATGGCGGCTACGTGCGCGGAGCGCGGGGACCTGGCAGGGGATGTTGATGCTCTCGGCTGGTACTGCGAGCACCTGGGCACGATCCGGTGGTATCAGGGCCGTATCGGTGAACTGGTAGGAGTGATCTCCGATCTGGCACATTCCCCCATACACAGCGCGGTGGACAGCACCTATCTCGCCGCCTTGGCCGTGGCCGCCGCCACCGCGGGAGAGCACCGATTAGCCGTGCACATGCTGGCGCGCGTTCTCGGCCGGGATCTGTCTGACCTCCCCCACTCCAGCAGTTGGCTCCCCACGATGTACTGCGTTGTCGAGGCGGCATATCTGCTTCACGACACCGAGGCCGCCGCCCACGCCTACACTCTGCTCAGCCCGTTCGCCGATCTCCCGGTCATCAGCAGCCTTGGCGTCACCTGTCTCGGGTCCGTCCACCACTCCCTGGCCACAAGCGCCCTGACAGTCGGCGATGCGGATCGTGCCATTGACCATTTCCGCAAGGCCATCCGCGCCAACCAGGCGCTGGGCCACTGGCCTGCGGCCATCCTGTCCCGGTGGCGACTCGGACACGCGCTCGCGCGCGGACACGGGTCAGGCCATGGCGAGGCCCGGCGGGAGTTGGCTCGGGCTGAACAGGAGGCGCTCAGTCTCGGCATGGAGTTGCCCTCGGAGAAGGATCCGCCCGCCGAGGACGCGGTGGCCATCTGCACCTGCAGACGTCGGGGGCGCGCGTGGCAGATCGAGCTTCAGGGCCGGACCGTGGTAGTCGAGAACCGCATCGGGATGCGGCACCTGGCGACTCTTATCGCCAACCCTGGCCGGGAGATCCCCGCAGCCGACCTGGCCGTAGGGGCGGGCCCGGCACCTCACGATTCCTTCTCGTCCCAGCCGATCATTGACTCCGTAGCGAAGCGCACGTTCACAGATCGATTGGCGCAGCTGCAGGAGGACATCGACGACTCCGAGTCGATGAACGACCTCGAGCGCGCCACGTCGCTACGCCGCGAACGCGACTGGCTGATCGATGAGTTGACTACCGCCACCGGTCTCAAAGGACGGATGCGCGAGTTCACCGGTAGCGATGAACGGGCCAGGGTCGCGGTGAGCAAAGCGGTCAAGCGGGCGATCAGCCGAATCACGGAGATCGATCCAGTGGTCGGCGCACACCTGGACGAGACCGTGGAGACCGGGCACCGCTGCTGTTATCGCCCTCGGTCGGACAGGCACGGCGCCTGACCGACGGCCTCGCGCTGTCGCCACGCGTCGTGCCGTCCCAGTGAGCGAGAACGTACGCGGCCGGTTTCTTCTGCCCTGATAGAAACAGGCATTCACCCGCATAACGCGTGTTATGCCGGATGGAACGCTTGATATGAGGCGGAAGGCCGAACTGTGTCACGTGATATCGGGGAGATCAAAGTCAGGGCCCGGCAGGCGGCTGAGGAGACCCGCCGACAGATGATCGCCGAGTGCACCTGCCGAGTTGTCTCTGAGGAGGGGCTGGAAGGCGTGACCCTACGCCGCGTCGCCGAGGAACTCGGATGCACGACCGGTTTGGTGACGCACTACTTCCCGGCCAAGGAGGACCTGCTGGAGGCGGCGCTGCGCAGTGCGTACGCCGAGCTGGCCCGGCTCGTTGAGGGCGGGGGCCCGCTGTCCTGCCTGGACGACTGGGTGGACAGGTTCGTCGACATCCTCCCGACCGACGAGACGCGGCGGCGGTTCTGGCGGGTGCTCGTCGCCTTCCAGGCCGCGGCGATGAACAGTGAGCGGCTGGCCGAGGTCCAGCGCCACTATGCCGATCACCACAAGCCCTGGCTGCGCCGCCTGGTACGGCGGGCTCTGCCCGACGCGGCAGCGCCGGATTTGGTCGATTCCGTGACTGAGGCGCTGTGGGTGCTGGCGGACGGCGTCGGCATCGCGGCGGCCGTCAACCCCGAGCACCTTCCCCCGGAACACGTCGCCACCGTGATGAAAGGTGCGTGGCGCGGCTTGGTCGGTTCCCCTATTCCGACAAGGAGCGTTGACTGATGAAACTGGTCATTTTGAGTTGCGGATCGGTCGCGAGCGACGTCGCCAGGCGGATCGCCGTCGGCGGCGGCTTCGACGAGATGGTGGTGGCCGACGTGAGGGGCGAGTTGGCCGACTCGGTGGCCGCGAGCATCGGATCACCGAAGGTGACGTCGGCGCGATTCGACGCGACCGACCCCGACTCGCTCGCCGCGGTGGTGCGCGGTGCCGACATCGTGTTCAACGGGGTCGGGCCCTACTACAGGCACGGCATTCCGATCCTGGAAGGCGTGCTCGCGGCGGGTGCGCACTATGTCGACGTCTGCGACGAGTTCGATGTCGCGGAAGAGCTGATAACGAACACGCGTTACGACGAGGCGGCGAAAAAGGCGGGTCTGACCGTGCTGACCGGCATCGGCGCCTCTCCCGGTCTGACGAACCTGCTGGCTCGCTGGGCCGTCGACTCGCTCGACAGCGCTCACTCCGTGCACGTGGTGCTCGGGCTTCCCCTGGGGGTCGACATGGGGTCCACCATCAACGAGCACATGCTGCACTCGTTCGACGGGGAGATCACCCAGTTCCTGGACGGCCGCTATCAGAAGGTGCCCGGGTGGGGTGATCCTCGGCAGTTCGAGCTGTTCCCGCCGTTCCCGTCCCACCACCGGTTCGGGTTCATGGGCCATCCGGAGTCGATCACGGTTCCGCACTTCGTGACGGGCCTGCGCGAGGCCACTTCGCGGTTCACCTGGTTCCAGCAGGAGGGGGTCGAGCTCTACCGGACGCTGGCCCGGCTCGGGCTGACCAGTACCGAAGAACTGGAGGGCCTGCCGGTCTCCCCACGCGCGTTCCTGTCCAGATTCATGGCCACCGACCACGGCAGGCATGCGATGTCCGCGGACATGGGGGACGCCGTCAACGGCAACGTCTGGCACGTCGAGGCCGAAGGAGAGCTGGAGGGGGCGCCGGCCAAGGTGGTGTTCGAGGCGCATGTTCTGTTCGACCGGCGGCGGGCGGCCTCCGGCGCCGCGCTGACCGCCATCCCCGCCGCCGCCGGGGTCCGGCAGCTGATGGAGGGCAGGATCACCCGTCGCGGCGTGGTGGCCCCGGAGGGCTGCATCGACCCCGAACTCTTCGTACGCGCGGCGTACGCGGAGATGGGCGTCCCGCTGTACCGGCGCGTCGTGCGGACCGAACAACTCCGCTGATCGACATGCCGCGGCGGCGGAGTGCTTCCGCTGCCGGCTGACCGGAGCGCCTCGACGCACCGGCCGGCCGACCGGGCACATGGCCGTAGTCCAGGTCCCCGAAAAAGACATTCCGGCCGTTCGCCCGGCACAAGGGGCGGACGAGGCGCTTTCACCTGGCGTGACGGCGAGCCGGCGGCCGAGAGAAAGAACCGATCACCAGTCCGCGGCATGCGGTCGCGCGCACATCCGTAGAAGACGACAAGGAACTCTCATGCGGCAGGACAGGTTCGACACCATAGTGGTTGGCGCCGGCCCCATCGGCGCGGCGACCTCGCGGCATCTGGCCGAACAGGGCGCCGACGTCCTGGTCGTGGGGCCGGCCGAGCCCGCCGGGTTCGCCGACCACACGGGCGTGTGGGCGGGTCACTACGATCAGGGGCGACTCGCGCACGTACTCGAATTCCCCTTGGTCGCGGGAATTCTCGGCAATCGGTCCCGACGGCGGTTCGCCGCGCTCCAGGAGCGCACTGGGATCGAGTTCGCGCTCCCGGTGGAGTCGGTCACCGTCATGCCCGGCGGCCCCCTGCGGGACCAGGGCGGCACGTGGTTCGACCTGGACAGGCTGAAGGCCAACGCGGACGATCTCAACGTTGAGGTCCACCGGCTGGACGAGGCCGAGCTGCGCCGGCAGTACCCCGATCTGCGGTTCGAACCGGCTCATGCCGCGTTGGTGCAGAGGGACGCATTGATCGTCAACCCTCGGGCATTGACCCGCGCCGAACTCGCCGCCGCCTGCGCCGCAGGGGCGCGACTGGTCCGAGACGAGATCGTCAGCGTCCGCGACGTCGGCGGCGGGGCCGACGTCACCAGTCGCTCGGGAGCCACCTGGTCGGCCCGCTCCGTGGTCCTCGCCACCGGCGCGGCGAGCAACGTCACCGGTCTGCTGCCCCGCCCGCTGGCGATGGACACCTTCGGCGCCACGGTCGTTCTGGTCGAAGTGGCCGGTCCGGACGCCGTGCGGCTCCCCGCGCTCATGTACATGAAGGTGCGGGGCTCGAAGGCACTCTACGGGGGAATCGTCATGCAGCCGCTGCTTTATCCGGACGGGAAGTGGTACGTCAAATGCGCAGGGTCGAGCGTGCTGGACACGCCGCTGCGATCCGCCGAGGACATCGCTCGCTGGGTGCGGACCGGAGGTCGTCAGGACGACCTCGCCGAAGCCCTCGCGCTGCTCACGGAGCTGGTGCCCGGGAAGGAATTCGGGCCCGCCCGCACCCGTCCCTGCCTGGTCTCGGCCAACCACAGCGGCGCGCCCTACATCGATCACGTCGACGAGAACATCGTGATCGCTGTAGAGGGTGAGCGGGGCGCCATGGCCGCGGACGAGATCGGTCGCCTGGCAGCACGCCTGGTGGCCGACGGCCAGTGGACCGACAACATCCCAGGACAGATCTTCCGGGCACGCTGGGCGGATTGAGCGGTCCTCCGCGCGGCCCGCTGCTGTCGATGAGCGGCGATGACTTACCGAAGGGCTTCCGCAGCGGTCCGTTCGCCGCGTTCGCGTTCAGAAAACCTGCCAGTCGCACATGCAGCGGCGCGGCGGCGGCAGCATCGTCAACCTCGTGACCTCGGCGATGGTCCGGTGGGATCTCGCGACCTACGCCCACGTGGCGGCGGGCGGGCCTTCTTCGGCTGAGCCGCGCCGTTCCCCAGACTCCACTCACTCCCAGGCGTACACCCACCCGCGGCCAGCACCCACCACTGGGCAGCGCTGTCCCCCCAGAGAGCCCCCCGCCTTCGGGCGGTCGGTGAAAAGGAGAACCCCGGATGAACGGCACGACGATCGCCCGCGTGGCGGCCGGTGCACTGGCACTTTCGATGCTGGCGGCCTGCGCCAGCGAGCGCGGAGGATCGGTTGCGGTCCCCGGTGTCGGCGACGGCGGAGCGGCGACGCCCGCCGCGGCGTCCGGCGACGGTCAGGAGATGTTCGGTACGCTGCCGTCGCCCTGCGGGAAGGGCGACGCCAAGGGCGCCACCGACCAGGGCGTCACGGACACCTCGATCGCGATCGGCTTCGGCGACGACCGGGGTTTCCCCAGGGCACCCGGCCTGTCCAAGGAGATGGGCGACGCGGTCAGCACCATGATCAAGTGGTGTAACGCGCAGGGTGGCATCAACGGCCGCCAGATCGTCGGGCACCAGTACGACGCGGCGTACATGCAGTCGGTCACCGTCATGCAGAAGGCGTGCAAGCAGGACTTCATGCTCGTCGGCCAGGGCTTCGCCATGGACGAGGCGGCCGAGCAGTACCGCGTCGGGTGCACCCTGCCGACGGTCGCGGGCTACACCGTCGGCTCGAACGCCTCGATGGGCCCGATGAAGTTCGAGGCGGTTCCCTACCCCGTGGACTACTTCAACGCGGCCGTCCAGAAGCTGGCCGCCGAGAAGTTCCCCGAGTTCAGGGAGAAGGTGGACCTGGTCACCTCCACGTCGCCCGCCGTCATGGCCGGAAGCAACAAGATCAAGGATGCCCTGAAGATCCTCGGCGTGAAGACGATGGACTGCGGGGTCCAGCTCAACAACGACGGCGACCCCAGCTACGTTCCGTTCGCGGAGAAGTTCAAGGCGTGCGGGGTCAAGGCGCTGTGGACCTCGAAGTCGCCCGACCCCGCCGGCTTCAGCCTGCTTGAGGCGCTGGACCGGGTCGGCGCCCACCCGACGCTGGTCTTCGAGTCGACCTGGTACAGCCCGGCCGTCGCGAAGTGGAACACGGGCGGCCAGGGCGACAACCTTCACGTGGGCCTGTTCTTCCAGCCGTTCGAGAACGCCGACAAGGTGCCGGCGGTCAAGAAGTACCTCGACCTCGTCAACGCCGGGGGTGGCAAGGTCGCGATGCTCGGCATGCAGGCGACCTCGGCGTTCCTGCTGTGGGCGACGGCGGCCAAGGAGTGCGGCTCCGACCTCACCCGCCAATGCATGGTCAACAAGCTGTCGCAGGTGCACGAGTGGACAGGTGGCGGGCTGCACGCCCCGACCGACCCGGGCGCCAACATGCCGACCGACTGCGCGCTGATGATGAAGCTCACCGGATCGACTTTCGAGCAGGTCGCCCCGGCGAACGTCGGCGAGTTCGCGTGCGACGCGTCCAACGTGCTCACGACCGACCCGTCGACGTGGGGCACCACGCTCAACGAGGACCGGATCGCCACCACCTTCCTCAGCCCCAACGTGATCAAGCCGCAGGCCTGATCGCCATCGTCTGGTCGCCGCTGTCATCCACCACGTTCCTGAGCTTCACGATCCTGGGGCTCGTCCCGGGGGCGGTGCACACCATCGCCGCCGCCGGGACGGTCCTGACCGACGTCTCATCCGCCGACGGGGTCCGGGGCGGCGCCCGCCGCGGTCTCGTGGCCCGCGTCGGCGGACGTGGTTCCGGCGACGTACTGGACGCTCCGCATCGCCAGCGCGGCGAAGGCGATGACGCACACCACGGCGACCCAGATCGCCGGGCCGAGCGAGGAGCCGGTCGCGGCGAAGATCAGTCCACCGACGAGCGGGGCGATGCCGCTGCCGAGCACAGTTCCGATGTTCTGGCCGAAGTTCGCACCGGTGTAGCGGACGTGGCGCGGGAACAGTTCGGCGATGAACGTGAAAGCGGGCGCCTGGACGAGCGCCGCCAGGACCCCGTAGAGGAAGGTCGCGGCGACCAGTCCTGCGACGCTGGTCACGGTTCCGATCAGGTACAGGGCCGGGACACTGAGGACGAGGTATCCGCACAGCACGGCCGCGAACATCTTCCGCTGGCCGATCCGGTCGGTCAGCCAGCCGGCGAGTGGAGCGAAGCCTATGGTGAGGAACGAACTCAGCGCCATGGCGACGAAGACCGTGCTGCTGGGCAGCGCTCGGTTGCCGGCGAGGTAGGTCGCGAACCACGCGGACAGACCGGGCGCACCGTTGGCGGCGATCGCCACACCGCCCGCGATGAGTATGTTGCGCCGGTGGGCCGTCAGCACCTCACGAAGCGGGCTGCGGGTGATTTCGCGGTGCGCGACCATCTCGGTGAACTCGGGGGAGTCCTCCAACCTCTTCCGGACCAGCAGGGCGACGACGGTCAGCGGAGCGGAGATCAGGAAGGCGATACGCCAGCCGTAGACGGCCATGTCCTCCTTGCTCAGGATGCCGCTGAGCAGGGCGACGACCACACCACCGACGCCTCCGCCGGCCATGGCGCCCATCGGTGTCAGCGACGCCATGAGGACCCGCCGCGAGCGCGGGACCGACTCGAGCACGTAGGTGATCGATCCGAGCATCTCGCTTCCGGCGGAGATGCCCTGACCGAGCCGGAGCAGGACGAGCAGGACCGAGGCCGCGATGCCGATGCCGGCGTAGGTCGGCAGGATCCCGATCAGAGTGCTGCACACACCCATGAGGATCACGCTGAAGATCAGCGCACTGCGCCGGCCGTTCCGGTCACCGAGCCGTCCGAACAGGATCCCCCCGATCGGCCTGGCGAAGAAGCCGGCGCCGAACACGGCGAGCCCGGTCAGAAACGAGGTCGACGGATCGGCCGCGGGAAAGAACAGCGGCGAGAGGTAGACCGTCAGCGTCGCGTAGAGATTGAAGTCGAAGTACTCGATGAACGTGCCGACGAACCCCGCGAGCGCCGCTCGGCGGGCGGTGGGGGACAGGGGTTCACGGGCGGTGGCGGTGGATGGGTGTCGCTGCATGGTGACTCCCGAGTGGGGGGTGGGCGACGTGCGCGGGCCGGGTCGGGGGTGGATCGGTCTCGTCGCCTGGACCGGGGTCGCTCGCCGGGGAAGATAGTGGCGCGCGCCACATATCGATAGAATTAAACATACTAAACTGATCTCTCGCCTTCAAGGCCTCGCGGGCGTCTCTCCTCGACCCATGGATCGGGTCTGGTCCGTGCTCAGTGCGGCCTGCCTCGAAAGCTCCCCGGTGGGGTGCCTGGGTATTGCGCCCACTCGGCGTTCACGCAATGATGATGCATCGATAGGTTTCGAAGAATAGAAGTCTGAATGAGGACGGTTCGGAGCGGCCGATGAGACTCGCACTGCACATCAACGACTACTCGGGCCTGGGCGCGCCGCGCGAGATGGCTTCGGCGTTGGCCCGGATCGCGAGGACGGCCGAGGACGTCGGCTTCGCCCGCCTTAGCCTGACCGATCACCTGTGGCAGATCAGCATGCTCGGCGAGGAGTACGAGCCGATGCTGGAGTCGTACACGACCCTGGGCTACCTGGCTGGGCAGACGCGGACGATCGAGTTGCAGACCCTCGTCACTGCGGCGCCCTATCGTCCCCCGGGGCTGCTCGCCAAGATCGTGACGACGTTGGACGTGCTTTCCGGGGGTCGCGCCTGGCTCGGGATCGGCACCGGCTGGAACGAGGAGGAGGCGACCGGTCTCGGGCTGCCGTTCGGGTCGTCCGGCGAGCGTTTCGCGCACCTGGAGGAGGCCATCCAGATCTGCCGGCAGATGTGGAGCGAGAGTCGCGAGTCCTTCGTGGGGGAGCACTACAAGCTGGCCAGCACGCTCAACTCGCCGGAGCCGGTGGCCCGGCCGCGGATCCTCATCGGCGGCGGCGGCGAGCGGGTGACGCTGCGGCTGGCCGCCCGCTACGCCGACGCGTTCAACGTGTACGGCGGCCCGGACGCCGGTCAGAAGGTGGAGCGGCTGCGCGAGCACTGCGAGAAGCTCGGCCGCGATGTGAACGAAATCGAGAAGACCGCCGTGCTCCCGCTCCCGGCGGACGGCGCCGACAGCGTGGAGCACCTCCTGGAGGAGCTGCGGCGGCTGCACGAACTGGGCTTCACCACGGTCTACAGCGCTGTTCCCGACGTCGGCACGATCACGCCGCTGGAGGCGCTCGGCGCGAAGGTGATCCCCGAGATCTCCGAGTGGTGACCGGCCGGACCGGCCGACCATGACCTGATCCGCAGGATATTCGGAACCAGATTCAGACAGGAGACGGGATGAACGTCGAAGACATGATCTTGGTCAGCATCGACGACCACGTGGTCGAACCTCGCGAGATGTTCGATAACCACGTCCCGGAGAAGTACAAGGACCAGGCGCCGAAGTCCATCATGGACGAGAACGGCTACGAGAAGTGGTGGTTCCAGGGCATCCCCAGCGTCTCGAGCAGCCTCAACGCCGTCGTGGGCTGGCCGAACGAGGAGTGGGGGATGAACCCCTCCACCTTCTCTGAGATGCGGCCGGGCGCCTATGACATCCACCAGCGGGTGCGGGACATGAACCGCAACGGGATCCTCGCCTCGATGTGCTTCCCGTCGTTCGCCGGCTTCAGCGCGCGCTTCTTCCAGGAGGCCCAGGACAAGGACCTGGCGCTGATCATGCTGAAGGCGTACAACGACTGGCACATCGACGAGTGGGCGGCGACGTACCCCGGCCGTTTCATCCCCATCGCGCTCGGCCCGGTCTGGAACCCGGAGGAACTCGCCAAGGAGGTCTACCGCGTCGCCGCCAAGGGCGTCCGCGCCATGACGATGCCCGAGCTGCCTCACCTGCAGGGGCTGCCCAGCTACCACGACCTCGAATACTGGGACCCGTTCTTCCGTGCCGTCTCCGAGACCCAGGTCGTCATGTGCCTGCACATCGGGCAGGGGTTCGGGGCCATCAAGGGCGCGCCCGACGCCCCGATCGACAACCTGATCATCCTCGCGACCCAGGTGTCCACGTTCGCGGCCCAGGACCTGCTCTGGGGCGGCGCGATGCGCAAGTACCCCGACCTGAAGATCGCCTGGTCGGAGGCGGGCATCGGGTGGATCCCGTTCTACCTGGACCGCTGCGACCGGCACTACACCAACCAGCGCTGGCTCGGCCACGACTTCGGCGGCAAGCTGCCGAGTGAGATCTTCCGGGAGCACTCGCTGGCCTGCTATGTCACCGACCCCACGGCCCTCAAGGTCCGGCACGACATCGGCATGGAAATCATCGCGTGGGAGTGCGACTACCCGCACTCGGACTCGATCTGGCCGGAGGCCCCCGAGTTCGTGCTCAACGAGATGAACGGCGCGGGTGTGCCCGACCACGAGATCAACATGATCACGTGGCAGAACACCTGCCGTTTCTTCGGGTGGGACCCCTTCAAGCACATCCCGAAGGAGCAGGCGACGGTCGGCGCCCTGCGCGCGCTGTCACCGGACGTCGACGCGACCATCCGGTCGAAGCACGAGTGGCGCCGGCTGTACGAGCTGGCCCACTCCTCCTGATCGGCCCCGCCACGCGAATCGGCGCCCAGCCTTCGGGCTGGGCGCCGAATTCGCGTTCAGAACGAGAAGGAGTAGCCGCCGTTGATCGGATAGGTCTGCCCGGTCACCCAACCGGCCTCCGGCCCGGAGAGGAAGGACACCAGCGCGGCCACCTCGCCCGGTCGGCCGATGCGCCGGATGACGTACCGGCTGATCGACTGGGCCAGTCCGGGGTCCTTGAGGTATTCGTCGGATGGCTCCTCCGGTCCGACAGTCCCGAGCGACACGGAGTTGACGGTGACACCGTGACGGCCGACCTCCCTGGCCACCGCCCGGCTGAACCCGGCTGCTCCCGCCTTGGCCGCCGAATAGGCCGCCATCGTCGGCTCCCCCACCCGGCCGGCGTCGGAGATGATGGTCACGACGCGCCCCCAGGACTTGTCGATCATGGCGGGCAGGAACGCCCGGACCGTGTGCATCACCCCGTACAGGTTGACGCGGAGGTAGCTCTCCCAGTCGGCCGGAGCCGTCTCGACGAAGGGCGCGAAATCCCCTCGTGTCAGCGACGTCACCCGGCCGGCGTTGCCGGCGTTGTTGACCAGGATGTCGACGGGGCCGGCCGCCTCGGCCGCCTGCCGCACCGCGGACCAGTCCGTGACGTCGAAGACCGAGGGTACGGCGTGGCCGCCGGCTGCCGCGATCTCGGCGACGACGGTGCCGGCCCGGTCATCGACGAGGTCGTTGACGACCACCTCGGCCCCCCTGCGCGCCAGCTCGTGCGCGATGGCACGTCCTACGCCCTGACCGGCGCCGGTCACCAGCGCGCGCCGGCCGGCATGCGTGTGCTCGTCCGTCATCCGGGGCTCCTTCACGTCCCTGGGAGGTAGCGGTCGATCCCGCATTCCCATAATACGAAACTTCTATATATGTCTATCTATCATGTATCCTGCTGCATGAACAGTTGCTGCGGGAACCCGAAGGTGGCAGGCACATGAGCGGACTTGGTCTCATCCGGCCAGATATGTTGGAGATCGTCGGCCGGCCATACGCGCGTCAGATCTCCTATCCGATCAGCGCGTCCGACATCCGCAAGTGGTCGCTGGCGGTGTACTTCCCGGAGGCGCCGCCTGCGCCGTACACCGACCCATGCGCCCCCGGCGAAGGCCGCCTCGTCGCTCCGCTCGACTTCAATCCGTTCGCCTGGGGAGCCGCTGAGAAGGTGCCGACGGGATGCGAGATCGCTCCCGACCCCGTCTACCGGAGCTCGGGTGCCATGGAGCACCACCTCGGCATCGCACCGCCGGATCTCCGCCGGGCGCTCAACGGCGGGGTGTCGGCCACGTACACCGGCGCGCCCATGCGGCCCGGCGACGTCATCACCGCGGAATCCGCCATCGCCGGCTACTCCGTACGGGAAGGACGGCTGGGCGCCATGTTGCTGACCGACGTCGCCACGACCTGGACCAACCAGAACGGCGAGGAGATCAAGACCTACCGCATGACGCTCATCCGTTACTGACCCCGACGACCGACCAGGAGGAACCCGATGACCGATCTCGCCGCAGACCTGCCCGGCACGCGGACGCCGGAGTTCGATGTGGGCGGCGCCGTCCCGCCGTTCGTACGGCCCGCCGGGCTGGAGGCGTGGAACCGCTACGCCGCCGTGAACGACGAGTTCGTCCCCATCCACATGGACGACGAGGCCGGGAAGGCCGCGGGCTACCCCGGCGCCTTCGGCATGGGCAACCTGCTTTGGGCGTGGCTGCACTGCGCGATCGAAAGCTGGCTCGGCGACCGGGGCCGCGTCGAGCATCTGGAGTGCCGCTTCCGCGCTCCGGCGCTCAAGGGCGACGAGGTCACCTGCGGTGGCGTCATCACCGGCCGGAAGGCCCGGGAGGACGGCACGACGGTGCTGGAGCTGGACCTCTGGGCGGACAGGCAGTCGGGGGACCGCCTCGTCACGGCGAAGGCCCAGGTCGTCCTCCAGGGATGAGCCGCCTGGACGTCCTCCGGAGACGCTGATCCGGTCCGGCTCGCGCCCATTGATAGCAGCCGGACGCCAAGCCGGCAGGGCGTGCTCCCGAGAGACGCGCCTTTCGCGATGCGGCTGCCTGCCGCGGGTTCGGCAGACCGGATACGTCGGATTCCCACCCGGTGACAGCCCGATGGGCGGGCTCTTTCCCCGTCAGGAAGAGCCCGCCCACCGGACGTTCGGACGGCGTGTCAGTCGTCGGCGAAGGGGTCGCCCTCGATGTTCTCGGTGCTGAAGAAGATGGGCGCCCCGAACGTGTCCTCGACGTCGGTGACGATCAGTTGCTCGCTGATCCGCGTCGTCCGGACGTTGTTCTTGTTCAGCCAGATCTCGGCCGAGTCGAGGTCGGCGACCTTGAAGCGGAGGCTGTAGATCATGTTGCCCCACTTCTCGACGTGCCGGCCGAGGTCGGATTCGGCGTCCACCGGCTCGGCGAGCTGGAGGAGGCAGTCGCCGAGCTGCAGGATCGCGGACTTCGCCCGCAGGTCGTCGTCCGTACCGATCGTGATCGGCACCGCCTGCATCGTGTCGACGTAGATCTTGATGGCCGCTTCCAGGTCGCGGACGCCCAGGGTCACGTGGGAGAAGCGCTTGATGGTGAGCGGGTGGGACCGCCACAGGCGCACCAGCGACGACCACGTCTCCTGGTCACGCGGATCGTCGGGCATGTCCAGCTTGCACAGCTCCACCATCAGGCCGCCGGTGTCGCGTGGACTCGGGAAGAAGTACGGCGTGTCCGGGTCGAGCTTGTCGATCTTTCCGCCGCCGGGCTTGCCGATGTAGACCCCGCGCTCGAGCAGCCGGTCGGCCAGCCCGACGAGGTCGTCCACCTTGTACCCCACCGAGTGCAGGTGGCGTCCGTACTTCGTGTAGAACTTGCCGACGGGAAGCTGGGGATTGGCCGGCATCTTCGGTGCCATGACCTCCACGCACAGGTCGCCGACCATCAGCAGGGCCGCGTAGCGGTCTTCCCAGGGGAGGTAGTTCGGCTCGTCGCCGCCCATGTACACGACGCCGCCCAGGACGTCCTCGTAGAACCGGCGCAGTTCCTCCACGTCATCGCACATGTGGACGACGTGGATCATCTGCCCGATGCCGTGATCTCCAGTTACCTTTACCTGCTTCTTCACCAGACTCTCCTCACAGAGCGCCGGAATCGCGGATGTACCACTGGATGACCGGGGGATCGGTCACCAGGTCCATGGAGGAGGACGGCTCCAGCTCACCGGCCTTGGCCGCCTCCGCGAGGCTCGCCGACGCGTCGGCCACGTCGACCTCCCCGAGGTCGTAGAAGGTGAGGAACCGGGGCTGCCGCTCCGGATCGGCCGGATCCACGAGGCGGTACCGGACCACCTCCTCGATCGAGGGGATCGCCGCCCGCACCTGGGGAATGTGGACGTTCTCGTACCACTCCACGAACTCGGCGGTGCGGTGGGGCACCGGGCTGGCCCAGGCCAGTAGTGCAGCTCTGCTCACTTTCGCTCTCCTTTGAGGGAATCACTGATTCGCGACCGCGGCGGCCGTCGCCAGATGTGGACGGCTGTCCTTCGTCCCCGCCCGCGCCTGGGCCAGCGCCTCCGTCACCGCGGCCCGGACCGATGCCACGTCCTCCGGGAGCACGCGGTCCACGACGCGGAGGCGCAGCAGC
Source organism: Microtetraspora glauca (assembly GCA_001570385.1). Lineage (GTDB taxonomy): Bacteria > Actinomycetota > Actinomycetes > Streptosporangiales > Streptosporangiaceae > Microtetraspora > Microtetraspora glauca. The sequence continues at coordinate 451,843 of BBYL01000006.1, forward strand.
TCATCGGGGGTCAGCCGGAGGGACCGCGTGAGCTCGGGAACCCGGGCCGGGTCGCGGTAGAGGATCGCGGCCCCCGCCTCGGGGCCGATCACGGAGAACACCGCGCCGTCCAGGACGAACAGCTGGTCGGTGTGCGCCAGCGCCACGGCGCCGCCGCTGCCGCCTTCTCCGACGACCACGCTGACGCTGGGCGACGCCAGTTCGGCAAGGGCGAGAAGGGTCCGCGCGATCTCACCCGCGAGGCCCCCCGCCTCCGACTCCGGGCTCGGCTCGGCCCCGGGCGTGTCGACGAGGGTGAGCACCGGAAGCCCCAGCCGGTCGGCGAGCCGGACGGCCCGCTGCGCCAGGCGATAGGCGCCGGGACCCGGCGCCCCAGGCCGGAACGCCCCGGCGAACCGGTCCATCGCGACGACGACGACCCGGCGGCCGTCGACGGCCGCCAGTCCGGCCCGCACGGCCGGGTCGGAGCCGCCGATCTCCACCCACTCATCGGTAAGCCACGCCGCCCACTCCAGGCCGGAAGGCCGCCCGCTTCCGCGGGCGCGCAGCAGGTGCTCGTACGGATCCTCCGGCCGGGCGGTGGCGTCGGGCCCGTGTGGGCGCCCCGGAGGCGGTACGAGGGGACCGGCGGTCACCGCGCCCACGGCCGCGGCCAGCCAGTCCCAGCAACGCGAGGGGTCGACGATCGCGTCGATCAACCCGTGCCGGAGCGCAGACTCCGCGGTGTGCGAGGTCGGCGGCGGGTAGGCGCCGGTGACCTCGGCGACGACTCGGGGGCCGCCGAAGCCGATGGTCGCCTCCGGCTCGGCGGCGCGCAGGTCGGCCACGGAGACGAAGGAGGCGAAGACTCCGCCGGTCGCCGGCGACCGCAGGTACGCGGCCGACCGCAACCCCGCGGCCGCGTGCCGCGCCGCGGCCGACACCGTGCGGGGCATCTGCAGGAGGGAGAGCATTCCCTCCTGCAGCCGTGCGCCTCCGGTTGAGATCGTCTCCACCACGGGCACACCCATCTGGGTGGCGCGGTCGAAGGCGCGGACGATGCGTTCGCCGGCGACGGCGCCCATCGTCCCGCCCACACGGCGGAAGTCGCAGTCGATCCATACGGCGGGTCGCCCGCCGAGCTCGACGAGTGCCGTCCGGACCGACTCCTCGGAAGATGCCGGGGCGGTGTATCCGGGGAAGTCCAGCGGGTCGGTCGAGCGGAGCGCGTCGTCCCACGCCGCGACGACACTGGCGGCGGCCTGCGCCGGCGCGAGCGGCTCAGCCGTCATAGGTGTAGAAGCCCCGTCCGGTCTTACGCCCCAGCCAGCCCAGCCGGACGTACTGCTTGAGCAGCGGCGGCGGGAAGTACCTCGGGTCCTTGTACTCCTCGTACATGGACGCGGCCATGTCGTGGACGATGTCCAGGCCGATCAGGTCGCTGAGCCGGAACGGTCCCATCTTGTGGTTGAACCCCGACGTGATCACGGAGTCGATCGACTCCTTGTCCGCCACGCCGCGTTCGAAGGCGCGGATCGCGTCGAGCAGGTACGGCACGATGAGGAGATTGCCAACGAACCCGGGCACATCGTTGACGACGACGGGCGATTTGCCGAGCCTTCTCGTCAGCTCCGTCACCGCGTCGATGCATCCCCGCTCGGTGACAGGAGTCTTGATCACCTCGACCAGGCGCATCGCCGGCACCGGGTTGAAGAAGTGCAACCCGATGACCTGATCGCGCCGCGACGTCGCCGCGGCGAGGATGACCAGCGGGATGGTTGAGGTGTTCGACGCGATGAGCGTCTCCGGGCCGACCAGCCGGTCGATCTCCCCGAGCAGCCGCTTCTTGAGCTCGACGTCCTCGTACACGGCCTCCACGACGAGGTCCGCCTGTTTGATCTCCGTCAGGTCGGTCGTCAGCGTGTAGGAGTTCCGCGCCTGCTCGGCCTGCTCCGGGCTGATCTTTCCCCGGCTGAGGCCGGCCTCGAGACCGGCGTCGATGCGCCGGTGGGCGGCGTCGATCCCGGACTCGCTCGCCTCGACACCGATGGCCTCGAGGCAGTTCTGCGCGGCGAGTTGGACGATTCCGGCGCCCATGGTCCCGCAGCCGACGACGGCGATCTTCTTGATGGTCATGTTGAGACTCCTCTGGAGGGGCGGCAGAAGAAGAGCGATGCGGCGAACGGCGGCCGGGATCTCCCCCTAGGAGACCTCGATGAGAACGGCTCCGCCCTGCCCGCCGCCGGCGCACATGGTGGCCAGGCCGATCCCGCCGCCGCGGCGGCGCAACTCATGGGCGAGCGTCGTCACCATGCGAGCTCCGGACGCGGCGACCGGATGGCCGAGGCTGCACCCGCTGCCGTAGATGTTGACCCTCTCCTCGTCGAGATTCAGCACCTGGCAGGCGGCCACCGGAACCGAGGCGAACGCCTCGTTGATCTCCCAGAGGTCGACGTCGGCCGTCGTCAGCCCGGCCCGCTCCAGGACCTTGACCGCGGCGTCGATCGCGCCGATGCCGGTGTACTTCGGTTCGACGCCGGCCGCGGCCCAGGCGCGTACGGTGGCGAGCGCCTCGATGCCTTCCGCGCGAGCCAGATCGTCCGCGACCACGGCGAGCGCGGCCGCGGCGTCGTTGGAGCCGCTGGCGTTGCCCGCGGTGATCGAGAACCCCTCGATCTCCGGGTGGAGCGGCGGCAGCGACGTCAGCTTCTCCATTGAGGTCGTGGGCCGCGGGTGCTCGTCCACGGCGAACTCGATCACGGAACCGTCCCGCCGGGTCACCTCGATCGGCGCGATCTCGTCGGCGAACACGCCCGCCTCGGTCGCGGCGACCGCGCGCCGGTGTGAGCGCAGCGCCCACGCGTCCATCTGCTCGCGCGTGATCCCGTACTTCTGGGCGACGTTCCAGCCGACGCTCAGGGTCACGTCGTCGGTGGCGTCTTCTGTGTAGGGGAACGTGGGGGCGTTTCGCCGCTCGGTGTCGTCGCTCAGCGGGATCCGCCAGGTGAGGGACGGAGTGGTGGAGGACGATTGCGCGCCGCCGGCCACGATGGCGCGGTCCATGCCCGCCCGGATGCTCGCCGCGGCCATTCCGACGGTGGCGAGGCTGCTGGCGCAGTGCCGGTTCACCGCCACGCCGGGCACCTGGGTCATGCCCACGGCGACCGCGGCGTGCCGGGCCAGATCACCGCCGCCGTACATCACCTCCCCGAAGATCACATCGTCGAACCGTTCGGGCGCCAGGCCGGAACGGCGAACGGCCTCCCGGAGGATGTGAGCGGCCAGAACTTCGGCGGGGGTTTCGGTGAGGGTGCCCTTGCGGGCCGTCCCGATGGGGGTTCGGACCGCGCTGACGATGACGGCTTCGGGCACAGGACCACCTCACTGTCTCAAGGAACGGGGTCGCCGGGCACGGAGCCAGTTGGGCGACTGTCAGACGATATCGGATACTTCTAAATTCGTAAATGAATCGAACTGGATCTGATCCGGCCTGCTCCGGGCGGAGGCGTGCGGACCAGCCGCTCTGCCGTACCGTGAGCAGCAAGCCCTACTCGGGGGGCGCCTCTTCGACCTCTTGGGAGAGACGACGTGTCCAGGCAACCGGTGGACAAGAGCCCGGCCACATCTCGGGGCTCGCGTCCGGCGACCAGCGGTGACGTCGCCCGGCTCGCCGGAGTCTCCCGGGCCACGGTGAGCCACGTCCTCAACGATCAGGTCGAGCGGTTCAGCGCCGAGACGGTCGAGCGGGTGCGCCGCGCCGCGGCCGAGCTCGGTTACGTCCGCTCGGCGGCCGGCCGTGCACTGGTCATGGGACGCAGTGACTTCATCGTCCTGGTCATGCCCTACGCGACCGTGACCAGGCTTCAGGACGTCGTCGAGGTCATCTCGGCCGACGTCGAGGAACTCGGCTTCACCGTGGTCGTGCACTTCAGCGGCGCACAGGGGAAGAACGAGAAGTCCAAGCGGTTGCGGCACATGATCGAGACGTTGCGTCCCGCCGGGCTCATCGACTTGGGCGGCCTGACGGCGCAGGACCTCACGTTCGTGGAACGGGTCGGCTGCCCCCTCTTCCCCGGGGAGGGGACTCCCCAGGTCAACGACTGGATCGGGGCCCTGCAGGCTCGCCACCTGCATGACCGCGGCTATAGGGAGCTCGCCTACGCGTTCCTCATCGACATGCGTGAGGACCCGTACGGACAGGAGCGCGCGGACGCCGTCGCCGAGTTCTGCGCGGCTGAGGGGCTGGCCCCGCCCTCCTACATCCATGTGCCCGTCGACCGCGAAGGCGCGCAGCTGGCCCTCGAGCAACTGCTCGCGCTGCGCGGCTGTCCGGTGGGGGTCGCCTGCTACAACGACGAGGTGGCCCTCGCCCTGGTGTTCGCCGCGAAGAGGCTCGGACTGAGGGTGCCGGACGACGTCGCGGTGGTCGGCGTCGAGCGCATGGCGGTCGGGCAGTTGGTCTCGCCCCGGGTGACGACCGTTTCTCCCGACGTATCAGCGGTCCTGGGACACATACGGGAATCGCTGGCGCATGCCTACGGCGGTTCGGCGCCTGCCGGCAGGCGCCCGACCACGCACGAGGCGTTCACGATCCTCCTTGGCGAGACGACATAGCCCGATCGGGTGGCAGGCACGCGGCGCGTGCGGGCGTTAACGGGGGCGTAACACCGTTGACACGTGTCACCTGCCTTCGTAGTGTGGGCCGCGCCGACGAGGACCTTCAGGGGAATGCTCGCCTGGGGGATGTGCTGGCGAGGAGGCTGGCCGATGTCGCTGGACGAACACGTCGATGTGGTGGTCGTCGGATTCGGTGTCTCCGGGGCCGCGGCGGCCCTGGCGGCGGCTGAGGCCGATGCGCGCGTGCTGGTCCTGGATCAGCGCGTCCCGGTGGAGGGCAGGCGTGTCGCGTCCGGTGCCGACCGGTCCCGCGACGAGCTGAGAGCCGGCTTGCGGGCGGCCGCGCGCGCCGCCGGGGTGGAAGTACGAGCACAGTCCCGCGTGCACGAACTCGTGATGGACGCCGGGCTGGTGTGCGGTGTCGGATACGCGACGCTCCCCGCCGGGGGAGCGGCTGCCGCGAGACACCGTTGGCTGCAGAGGATGGGTGATCGGGTGCCGGCGTTCGCCGCGCCCGTCCTCGCCCGAGCCGCCGAGACGGTGTGGCGGGCGGGCTTCCGGGTCGGCGAAATCAGCTGTTCCTCGGTCGTTCTCGCGCTGCACCCGCGCCATTGGGAGTTCGTCGGGCCCGCCATGTGGGCCGCGGCACGAGTGGGGTCCGGCGCCGGGGTTTCGACGGAGGCCGCCCGGCGCCGTCGGGCGGACACGGTCCCCTCGACGGCCGTCTGCGTGTGGTCGACACCTGAACTGACCGTCCGCACCTGGTGCGCACTGCGCGAACCGGCCTCTTCGGCGGCCGTACGGCAGGCGGAACTACACGTTGACGAGATGACCGGGGCTGTCCTCGTCAGCGAAGGCCGGCCCGTGCCGGGTCTCTACTCGGCGATCCGGACGCGCCACACCGGTCCCACCGATCAGCGGACCTGCGCCGAAGTGATCGTCGGCAGGCGTGCCGGGCTCGGTGCCGTCGGCACGCGGGCGCGGCACTCCTGGACCGGGCTCCGTTTCGCCGTGTGACGGGGTAGGCCGGCTGGGCCTACCAGGTCAGGAGAGGGGCGTCGGTGTCACTCGATGTCTCGGCGAGCGAGGGCCGCCGCGGCTGCCGGGCTTCGTCCTCGGCGGTGCTCCCGACCTCAGGGCGGTCCCCGGGCGCCAGAGTCCACAGTTCGTCGATCACTTCACGCACGACATCTCGGCGCAGTGTGTAGAAGTAGTTGCGGCCCCGCTTGCGCACCTCGATCACCCCGGCCTGCGTGAGGATCTTGGTGTGGTAGGAGATGGTGGGCTTGGAAACAGGCAGCATGTCCTCCAGGATGCTGCAGGCGAACTCCTCCTCCTGAGCCACCTGCTGGACGATGCTCCACCGGATCGGGTCGCACAACGCCTTGAAGACTTCTGTCACGGCGACGGGCTCGCGGGACATGGTCCTACTCCTCTCCTGCCATCCAGCACGCTTTCAGTATTCGCCAAACATGAATCTAGCCCAAACGTACCCGCATGGGCTGATCCGTGCCCACGTGAGACGGCACACAGGCGTCGGCGCCGCGCTTTTCGGCGTCCGGGCCGCCTGCCCGGACGGCGGCACCGTGAAGACAAAACTTCGATACATTGACAACTGTTCTCCGGTGCTGTTCAGTGAGATGCGTCCCGAGTGCCGGCCGGACCCGGCCGTGACTTCGTGACTACGCGACTTCGCACGCCTTGAGGCCCGGCGTCACCCGGCCGGCGTTTCCCCTGACATGTGAGAGGAAGTCTCGATGGAGCTGGAACTCTCGTCGGACCAAAAGATCTTCCAGGCATCGGCCAGAAGGCTCCTCGAGAAGGAGTATCCCCTGGACCGCATCCGCGGGATGGCGGACGGCGAGCTTCGTTGGAGCCGGGACTGGTGGCAGAAGGGCGCCGAACTGGGCTGGACCGCGACCATCGTGCCGGAGGAGCTCGGCGGTGGAAGCGTCTCGGGCGAGGGTGTGCGCGATCTGAGCCTTCTCGCCGAGGAACTGGGCGCGGGTGTGGCCCCGGGGCCCCTGCTGCCGGTCAACGTCGTCCTCGCGGGCCTGGTCGAGGCGCAGGGCGGCGGCCCCGACCACAGCGCCGAGATCGAGTCGCTCGTCGCGGGGGAGAGCATCGCGAGCTGGGCGGTCTATGAGCCCGGCGTCGTGTGGTCGCCGCTGGAGCCCCGTCTCACGGCGACTCCGGCGGACGGCGGTTTCGTCCTCCGCGGGGCCAAGGACCGCGTCGAGGACGCCGAGCAGGCGGATCTCCTCCTGGTCACGGCCATGACCCCCGACGGGGTCGCGCAGTTCCTGGTTCCCACCTCGGCCGAGGGCGTCTCGGTCTCCCCGCAGTGGTCCCTGGACCTGTCCCGGTCGTTCGGCGAGGTCCGCTTCGACGACGTCCGGGTCGGGGCCGACGCGCTGGTGGGCGCGCCGGGAGCGGTCGAGGTCATCGAGCGGCAGCTCCAGATCGCCGTCGTCATCCAGTGCTCGGAGCTCTGTGCCGCTCTGGACCGGGCGTTCGCCCTCACGGTGCAGTGGGCCTTCGACCGATACTCCTTCGGTCGGCCGCTGGCGTCCTACCAGGCGCTCAAGCACCGGTTCGCCGACATGCGCACCTGGCTGGAGGCCTGTCACGCCACGACCCAGGCGGCCGCGGAAGCCGTACAGAACAGATCGGCGGACGCCGCCGAACTCGTCAGCGTGGCCAAGTCGTACGTGGGGGAGCGGTCCCTCCCGATGCTCCAGGACTGCGTGCAACTGCACGGCGGCATCGGCGTGACCTGGGAGCACGACCTTCACCTGTACCTGCGACGCGTCACCCTCGACCAGGCCCTGTACGGGACGCCGGAGGACCACTTCCTCCGCCTCGCCGACCTCGCCTCCCTCTGAGATCCCGAAGGACTGATCCGCGATGACAGCGATTGAGAGCGTCGAGTCTTTCCGCAGCCGGGCCCGGGCGTGGCTTGCCGGCAACATGCCGCGCCTGGCGGACGCCGCGCCGCCGTCCACGGAGGGGGATGAGGACGAACAGCGGTGGCGGCGCGCCCGCGAGCTGCAGAAGAAGCTGTACGCCGGCGGCTTCGCGGGCATCTGCTTCCCGGAGGAGTACGGCGGGCTCGGCTTGACCCCGGCTCATCAGCAGGTCTTCAACGAGGAGAGCGACGGCTACGAGCTGCCGGTGGTGCTGAACATTCCCTCGTTCAGCATCTGCGCGGCGACGCTGCTCGACATGGGCTCGGAGGAGCAGAAGCGCGAGCGGATCGGAGCGGCGATCCGGGGGGAGGAGGTGATGTGCCAGCTCCTGTCGGAGCCCAGCGGCGGATCGGACCTGGCCGGTGTGATCACCCGGGCGGAGCGTGACGGGGACAACTGGATCCTCAACGGCGCGAAATGCTGGAGCTCCTCCGCCTACGCCGCCGACTGGGGGCTGTGCCTGGCCCGGTCCAACTGGGACGTGCCCAAGCACCAGGGACTGACGATGTTCCTCGTTCCAACGAAGGCTCCGGGCGTCAAGATGAACCGCGTCCGCATGTCGGACGGCTCCGCGGAGTTCTGCGAGGAGTTCTTCGACGACGTGGTGCTTCCCGCGTCGGCGGTGGTGGGCGAGGTCGACGACGGATGGTCCGTCGCCTCCCGGCAGCTTTTCCACGAGCGTAACTCCATGGGCGGCGGCTCTCCCTACATCAGCGGAGGGAGGTACGCGCCGGCCACCCGCCAGATGACCCCGCTCGACATCGCGCGAGCCACGGACCGCGCGGGCGATCCGCGGGTCCGCGAGATGATCGGCAGGTTCCTGGCGATGGAGAAGGTGTCCGAGCAGACGGTCGGCCGGGTCTCGCGCGCGATGGCCACGGGCGCCCTTCCGCCGACGGCCGCGTCCATTCTGCGGCTGCTGCACGCAGAGTCCAACGAGATGGCCGCCGACATCGCCGTCAAGATCGCCGGATCGGGCGCGGCGACCGGCGCCGGCGCAGACCAGGGGATCGGCGGCCAGGCGGGCCTCCGCTTCCTGGTACGCCAGGGCGGGAGCCTCGGCGGTGGCAGCACCGAGATGGCGCGGAACGTCATCAGCGAGCGGGTGCTGGGGATGCCCAGGGAGCTCGCCCTGGACCGGGACGTTCCTTTCAAGCAGGTCAAGCGCGGCCGCTGATCGAGCCACGACGAAACAGGTGGTGGAACTGCGATGAATCTCGCGATGATCCTCGACATGGTGGCCGACGGCATGCCCGACCGTGTCCTCATCGGGGACCGCGCCACCGGTCTCACCGGCGCGGACCTGCGCACCCGGGCACTGGCCGGAGCCGGCCACCTGGCCGCCGTCGGCGCGCGACGCCTGGTTTACCTGGGCGCGAACGGCCGGGCGTTCCCGGTCGCGCTGTTCGCCGCCGCTCTCGCCGGGGTGCCGTTCCTGCCGGTCAACTACCGGCTGGGCCATGAGCAGCTCGCCGACGTGATGGTCCGCCAGGAGTCCCCGCTCGTCGTGACCGACACACCCGAGCGCGTCCCGGGCGCGGCGACCGTCGGCATCGAGGAGTTCCTGGCGCTGCCCGCGGTCTCCGCCTCGTCCGACGCGGAATCGTCGGACGCGGCGGCCACGACCGACCCCGACTCCGTCGCCGTGCTGCTCATGACGAGCGGCACGACCGCCGCGCCGAAGAGCGCCGTGCTTCGCCATCGGAACCTCACCGCGTATCTGTTCGGATCCGTCGAGTTCGGCTCGGTGCCCGACACGGACGCGACGCTGGTCAGCGTTCCCCCGTACCACATCGCGGCGGTGGCGAACGCGCTGTCGAACCTGTACAGCGGGCGGCGGATCGTCTACCTGGACCAGTTCACTCCCGGGGAGTGGCTGGACACCGTGGAAAGCCAGCAGATCACGCACGCCATGGTCGTGCCCACGATGCTCGCCCGGATCGTGACCGAACTGCGGTCCCGGGGAACGCGGGGACCCGGCTGCCTGAAGTCTCTCTCCTACGGAGGCGCGAAGATCGCGCCCGAGATCATCGAGGAGGCTCTCGGGCTGTTCCCGGATACCGGGTTCGTCAACGCGTACGGGCTGACGGAGACCGCTTCGTCGATCGCGGTGCTCGGCCCCGACGACCACAGGGCCGCCGCCGCCAGTTCCGATCCGACGGTGCGGGCGCGACTGGGCTCCGTTGGGCGTGCGCTGCCGTCCGTGGAGATCGAGGTGCAGGACGAGCAGGGGCTCGCGTGCCCCGCCGGCGTCGCCGGAGGCATCGTCGTACGCGGCCCGCAGGTGGCAGGGGAGTACCTCGAAGCCGGCAGCAGGGTGCGCGAGGACGGCTGGTTCCCCACCAGAGACTGCGGCTACCTGGACGAGGAGGGCTATCTCTTCGTTCGCGGCAGGACCGACGACACGATCATCCGCGGCGGCGAGAACATCGCGCCCGCCGAGATCGAGGACGTGCTCGCCGGCCACCCCGCCGTCCTGGAGTGCGTCGTCGCCGGTGTGCCGGACGTTGAGTGGGGCCAGCGGATCGGCGCGTTCGTCATCGTCCGTCCCGGAGCCGCCGTCGACGCCGAGGAACTGCGGACCTGGGCGCGGGAGCGGCTCCGCGGCTCGAAGACCCCCGAACACGTCCTCTTCGTCGACGAGTTCCCGACGAACCCCACCGGCAAGGTCCTGCGCCGGGACCTCGTCGCACTCGTGCGCGAGGACGAGGCCCTCACCGCGTAGCGGTCCCCTCTCACCCGGGGCATCAGTCCGCCCCAGCCTTCCGGCGTCCTTGCCCGGACGCCCTTCATCGGGGCGCATGCCCTGGATCACAAGGAGGATGAAATGAATCTCGACGGTGCGTCGGCGTTGGTCGTGGGCGGCGCGGGTGGCTTCGGCGAGGCGACCGTGCGGCGGTTGGCCGAAGCCGGCGCCAAGGTACTGATCGCCGACCTGGCCGAGGACAAGGGCAAGGCGCTCGAGGCGGACCTCGGCGGTGACCGGGTGCGTTATCTGTCGACCGACGTGACCCGGGAGGACTCGGTGGCCTCGGCGGTGGCGGCAGCCCGCGAGCTGGGCACGCTCCGGGTGGGAGTCGTCGTCCACGGCGGTCCGGCCGCGGCCCGCCGCATCGTCAACCGCGACGGCGAGTTCTACCCGCTCGAGACGTTCCGGCGCACCATGGATGTGTTCCTGGGCGGCACATACAACGTGCTGAGTCAGACGGCGGCCGCCATGACCCGGAACGAGCCGCTGGACTCCGGCCAGCGCGGGGTCGTCATCATGACGGCCTCGATCGCCGGTTTCGAGGGCCAGGTCGGGCAGACGGACTACGCCGCGGCCAAGGGCGGCGTCATCAGCCTGACTCTCACCGCCGCCCGCGACCTGGCGCCGACGGGGGTGCGGGTCATGACCATCGCGCCCGGCACCTTCTTCACTCCCGCCTTCCAGATGAGCGAGGAGGAGGCGCAGGCGAGGTGGGGGCAGGGCGTGCCGAACCCCAAGCGCATGGGCCGGCCGGACGAGTACGCCAGGCTCGCCATGCACATCGTGGACAACGACTACCTCAACGGCGAGGTCGTCCGCCTCGACGGAGCGTTGCGCTTCAACATCTGACCCGTGACGGCGGTTCCCGCCGTGCCCCCGCTCGACGGCCTGCTCTGCCGTGCCCCGGGAACACCGCATCATTCGACACTCTTCGATTTCTTGTCGGTCCGGCGGGGTATTGCTGGCAAACACTTTGATGATTAGTGTTCTATCTAACTTTTTGGCCATACCGGTGCCGGCACCCGACGATCACCGGTTCCGAATGGCCCTCCGCCCCATAGAAGCCGCTGGCTCCCCAGAGGCCAGTGTCAGGAAAACGAGGTCTCGTCCTGTGTTCAAACCGATGCAAGGCGTCCGGGTAGTCGAGGTCGCCCAGTTCACGTTCGTGCCCTCCGCCGGCGCCGTTCTGGCGGACTGGGGTGCCGATGTCATCAAGATCGAACACGCGGAGAAGGGGGACGCGCAGCGTGGCCTGGTCAAGGCCCTCGGGCAGGACGTGATCTCCAAGGGATCGAGCTTCGCGCCGATCATGGACGGACCCAACCGCGGCAAGCGGAGCATCGGTCTCTCCCTGGAGAAGCCGGAGGCCAAGCGCGTCCTGCGCGAGCTGATCCGCACCGCCGACGTCTTTCTGACGAACTTCCTGCCCAGCGCACGGACGAAGCTGGGCATCGACGTCGAGGACGTGCGGGCGATCAACCCGAACATCATCTACGCGGCCGGCACGAGCTTCGCGCACAGCGGCCCTGAGGCCGACAAGGGTGGATACGACGGCACGGCATTCTGGGCCCGAGCCGGCAGCTCCGACAGCGCCACCCCGCCGGGCGCGTCCCACCTGGTTCAGCAGCCGACCGGTGCCTACGGCGACAACATCGGCGGGATGACCATCGCCGGCGGAATCGCGGGGGCCCTCTTCGCGCGGGAGCGCGGCCTCGGCGCGGCGACCGTGGACATCTCCCTGCTCGGCGTCGGCGCCTGGGCCACCCAGCTGAACGTGAACCTGGCCCTGATGGCGGGCGGGCCCCTGCCGAAGCACGACCCGGCGGCCGGCAACGTGAGCAATCCGCTGACCGGCATGTACCGGGCCGCGGACGACCGGTGGCTGTCCCTGGTCATGCTCCAGCCCGGACGTTACTGGCCGGAGTTCTGCGAGAAGGTCGGCCGTCCCGAGCTGGCCACCGACGAGCGTTTCGACTCGGCCGAGAAACTGATGGCCAACGCCGCGGAGGCGGCCCGCATCGTCGCTGAGGTCATCGGAAGCCGTACCAAGGACGCATGGGTCGCCGCCTTCGACGGCATGGAAGGCCAGTGGGCGGTCGTGCAGAACACCTACGAGGTCGGCCAGGACCCTGCCCTGCGGGCGATCGGCCTGATCTCCGACGTGGTCGACGCCGAGGGAGGGACCCGGCAGCTCGTCGCCAACCCGGTCCAGTTCAACCGGGAGGCGGCGCAGCTCAAGCGTGGCCCCCTGTTCGCCGAGCACACCGACGAGATCCTGCGCGAGCTGGGCTTCAGCGACGAGGAGCTGATCAATATCAAGATCACTGGTGCTGCCACATGAGCGGGGAAACCGTGCGGCGCGTCGGCTTCGTCGGCCTTGGCAGCCAGGGCGCGCCGATGGCCCACCGGATCGTTGAGGCCGGCGTGCCGACCACGCTGTGGGCCCGCAGGCCGGAGACGCTCAAGCCCTTCGCCGGCACCCCGGCCGACACGGCCGGCTCGGCCGCCGAGCTGGGCGCGGCTTGCGACCTCGCCTGTGTCTGCGTCCTCGACGACGCCGGCGTCGAGCAGGTCGTCGCGGGGCCCGCAGGACTGCTGGAGGGCATGCGGCCCGGCGGGGTGATCGCGGTGCACAGCACGGTGCACCCCGACACCTGCCGGCGGCTCGCCGTACAGGCCGCGGAACGAGGCGTCACCCTCATCGACGCCCCGGTCAGCGGCGGCGGACCGGCGGCCGAGAAGGGCAGTCTCCTCGTGATGATCGGCGGAGAGGACGCCGCGGTGGAGCGCAGCCGGCCGGTCTTCGAGACCTACGGCGATCCGGTGGTGCACCTGGGGCCGGTCGGCGCCGGGCAACGCGCGAAGCTCATCAACAACCTGCTGCTGGCGGCGAACCTCGGAGTCGCCGAGAGCGCGTTCGCGCTGGCCCGCGGGCTCGACATCGACCCGGCCCAGCTCTCCGTCGTGCTGGCGCACGGCTCCGGTTCGAGCTTCGCGGCGGGCATCATGCGACAGCCGGACTTCTCGCTGGCCTCGATGGCCGGCATCTCAGGTCCGCTGCTGCAGAAGGACGCACGGATCGTTGTCGCCCTGGCCGAGGCATCCGGAGTCACGGCGGGAACCGTACTCGGAGCCGCGGACGCCGCCCTGGAGTCGATGGGATGCCCCCGATGAGCGCCGACGGGAAGGTGCGCATCGGCTTCGCCGGCGCGGGCCGGATGGGCCGGCCGATGGTGCGGCGGCTGCTCGCGGCCGGGCACCCGGTCACGGTCCTGGAACTTTCGGAGGCCGCGCGCAAGGAGCTCGCCGCCGACGGCGCCGACGTCACCTCCGACGTACGGGACCTCGCCACCGTGGAGGTGGCCGCGGTGTGCGTGTTCACCGACGCGCAGGTGCGGGACGTCTGCCTCGACGGCGGGCTGCTGGACACCATGCCGCCGGGCGCGGTCCTGATCGTGCACACGACGTGCAGCCCGCTGACCATCGAGCTCCTCGGCGAGTACGCCGACCGGCGCGGGATCGCCGTGGTCGACGCGGGGATCAGCGGCGGTCCCCACGACATCGCGGCCGGGCGGCTCACCCTCTACCTGGGTGGGGAGGCGGACGCGACGGACCGGGCGCGTACCGTCCTCGCGGCCTACGGCGACCCGATCCTGCACCTCGGGCCCCGGGGCACCGGGCAGCGGGTCAAGCTCCTCAACAACGCGGTGTTCGCGGCGAACATCGGGATCGTCGCCCAGGCGGTGGCCGTGGCGGCGGAGCTCGGTGTGCCGGAGGCGAGCCTGCTCCAGGGCCTGCGGCACGGCAGTGGGTCCAGCCGCGCGCTGGACGGTGTCGCCTCGGCCGGATCCGTGGCGGGGTTCACCGGGAACGTGGGGGAGTTCATCGGCAAGGACCTGGCCGTCGTCCGGCAGATCACGGCCGAGCTCGGCGTGGATCTCGGCGCGCTCGGCGACGCACACCGGGTTCTCGCGCACCTGCTCGAACCCGCGAGGGACCACTCGGGGGCCGAGTCGGCCGCCCGGCCCGACGCGGCCCCGGGGCCGCAGTAGTCACACCCCTACGAAAGGGAGTCCCCCTGATGGCCATTCCGAACGACCGCATGCTCATAGACGGCGAGCTCGTCGCCGCCGGCCGCGGTCGCACCTTCGACAACATCAACCCGGCGACCGAGGAAGCGGTCGGCGCCGTGCCGGACGCCGACGCGGCCGACGTGGAGCGCGCCATCGGCGCCGCCCGCCGGGCCTTCGACGGCACTGACTGGTCGACCAACGTCGAACTGCGGCGCCGCTGCCTCGTGCAACTGCGCGACGCGCTGCGCGCGAACGTCGAGACGCTGCGATCCCTGCTCGTGGCCGAGACCGGCTGCCCGGTGTCGCTGACGCCGGGGATCCAGCTGGAGCAGCCGATCTCCTACATCGACCACTACATCGACCTGCTGGAGCGCTACGAGTTCGAGCGGACGCTGCCCACCAAGACCATCATGGGCATGCCGACCGACCGGATCATCCGGCGCGAGGCCGCCGGCGTGGTCGCCGCCATCACCCCGTGGAACTACCCGTTCTACCTGAACATCTGCAAGGTGAGCGCCGCGCTGGCCGCCGGCTGCACGGTCATACTCAAGCCGGCTCCGGACACCCCGTGGAGCGCGCTCGCGCTGGGCGCGATCGCGGCCGAGCACACCGACATCCCGCCCGGCGTCCTCAACGTGGTCACCACGAGCGACAACAACGTCGCCCAGTTGCTGGCCACCCACGAGGACGTCGACGCCGTCACGCTCACCGGATCCACCGGCACCGGGCGCAAGGTCATGGCGGCGGCCGCCGACACGGTCAAGCGGGTGACGCTCGAGCTGGGAGGCAAGTCCGCCGCGCTCCTGCTCGACGACGCCCCTCTGGAGGCCATCGTCCCGGGCCTGGCCGGCGGGGTGTGCTTCCACGCGGGCCAGGGGTGCACGCAGCTGACCCGCCTGCTGGTGCCGCGGCCCCGCCTGGACGAGGCGCTCGCCCTCGCCGTGGCCGCCATGAAGAACGTCTCCTGGGGGGACCCGACCGACCCCACCAACATCATGGGGCCGGTCGTCAACGCCGCGCAGCGCGACAAGGTGCTGAGCTACTACGAGTCCGCCGCGCGGGACGGACGCGTTGTACTCGGTGGCAAGCCCACCGACCGGTTCGAGCGCGGCTACTTCGTCGAGCCCACGCTGATCACCGACGTGGACCCCAAGGCCGCCGTCGCACAGGAGGAGATCTTCGGGCCGGCGCTGGTGGTTCTGCCGTACGACGACGACGCCGACGGCGTCCGGATCGCCGACAGCACGATCTTCGGCCTGTCCACGGCGGTCTTCAGCGCCGATCAGGACCGGGCGATGGCCATGGCCCGCCGATTCCGCACCGGGACGGTCAGCGTGAACGGGGGCCAGTGGTTCGACGTCGAGTCGCCGTTCGGCGGCTACAAGCAGAGCGGCCTCGGCCGCGAGTGGGGGACCGAGGGCCTGGAGGACTTCCTCGAGGTCAAGACCATCGCTTTTCTCGCGGCCGCCGGCTGAATCGGCGCTGACAACAACCAGGAAAGAGGTTCCATCATGGGTCGAGTAGAGGGCAAGGTCGCCTTCATCACCGGCGCCGCGCGTGGCCAGGGCCGCAGCCACGCGGTCCGGCTGGCCGAGGAAGGCGCCGACATCATCGCCGTCGACATCTGCCGCGACCTGCCGACGAACAGGTACCCGCTGGCCAGCTCGGACGACCTGAAGGAGACCGTCCGGCTGGTGGAGCAGCACGGCCGGCGGATCGTGGCGGTCGAGGCCGACGTGCGCGACCGGGCGCAGTTGGCCGCCGCGCTGGAGCAGGGCATCGCCGAGCTGGGCAGGCTCGACGTGGTGGTCGCCCAGGCCGGCATCATGCCGCTGGGCGGTGAGCCGCCGATGCAGGCGTGGACCGATGTGATCGACACCAACCTGCTCGGCGTCATCAACGCCATCCACGCGTCGATTCCGCACCTCACCGAGGGCGGCGCGATCATCGCGACCGGATCGGCGGCGGCGTTCATGACGGGCATCTCGGTCGCCCAGCCGGGAGTGGACCCCGGCGGCGCCGGCTACTCCTACGCCAAGCGGGCGCTGTCGGACTTCGTCCACGAGCTCGCGCGCAACCTCGCCCCGCGCATGATCCGGGCCAACGTCGTGCACCCGACGAACTGCAACACCGACATGCTCAACAGCGAGCCGATGTACCGGGCGTTCCGGCCGGACCTGGAGAACCCCACCCGTGAGGACGCGCTCCCGGCCTTCCCGGCCCAGCAGGCGATGCCCATCCCCTTCATCGAGCCGCTCGACATCAGCAACGCGGTGGTCTACCTCGCCTCGGACGAGTCGCGTTACGTGACCGGTCTGCAGCTGCGGGTCGACGGCGGGTCGTACCTCAAGTTCCACGACTTCCACGTCTGATCCGGCCGCGAAGGTCGCGTCGGCCCTCGGCCCGCCCTGGCCACGAGACCGTGTGAGCGGGTCTGCGGCCGAGGGCCGACAACGGGGTCCTCACCTCGAGTTCCACGACTTCCACCTCTGATCCACCAGGAGACTCCAGTGAAGGTTCGCGTCGACCCGCAGATCTGCCAGGGCCACACACTGTGCGCGATGATCGCCCCCGACCTCTTCGCCCTGCGGGACGAGGACGGCCACTCATATGCCATCAGCGAGGACGTGCCCGCCGGGAAGGAGGACCTGGCCAAGGAAGCCGCCCGGTCCTGCCCGGAGCAGGCGATCCAGCTGTTCTGACCCCCACCGACCTCGGGCTGGAGAAGCACGCCGTGAGCACTGAAGAAGCGCACGTTCCGGACGCGGAACGCAAGAAGGACACCATCAGCCTGGACCGGCACTCCCCCCGGTACCGCATCGAGTTCGAGCAGCTCGCGGACGAGTTCCACGCGAAGTGTCCGGTCGCCTGGAACGAGACCCACGGGGGCTACTGGTTCGCCAGCGGCAACAAGGAGCTGTTCGACGTCGCCCGGCGAGCCGACGTGCTGTCCAACGACAACGACATCAGCGGCACCAAGCGGGGCTACGTCGGGATCAGCATCCCGCACGTTCCCGATCCGGAGCGGCGGACCCGGGGCGGCTTCCTGGAGATGGACCCGCCGGAGCAGCGCTACTACCGCCAGGCGCTGAACCCGTACCTGTCGCCGGCGGCGGTCGCACGGTGGAAGCCGGTGGTCGAGGAGCTGACCAGGGCGTGCCTCGACGAGGTCATCGAGACCGGCCGGATCGACTTCGTCGACGACCTCGCCAACGTCGTGCCCGCGGTGCTCACCCTGGCGATGCTCGGCATGCCGCTGAAGCACTGGGAGATCTACTGCGAGCCCACGCACGCCTCCGTTTACACCCCGCCGGACTCGCCGGACTACCCCCGGGTGCAGCAGCTCTCGCTGCAGATGGGCATGCACATGATGCAGACCATCCACGAGATCCGGGCCAACCCACGCCCCGGCCTGATCAACGAGCTGGTCACCGTCGAGATCAACGGCTACCGGCCCGACGACACGGAGATCCTCGGCGTCGTCATGCTGCTCATCGGCGGCGGCTTCGACACCACGACCGCGCTGACCGCGCACTCCCTGGAGTGGCTGTCCGAGCACCCCGACCAGCGTGAGCGGCTCAGCCGGGAGCGGGAGACGCTCCTCGACAGCGCGACCGAGGAATTCCTGCGCTTCTACACCCCGGCGGTGGGCGACGGACGCACGATCTCCCAGGACTGCGAGATCAACGGCACCCGGTTCAAGGAAGGGGAGCGGCTCTGGCTGTCCTGGGCGATGGCCAACCGGGACGAGAAGGTCTTCCCCGACCCGCACACCATCCACCTGGACCGGACCGGCAACCGGCACAGCAGCTTCGGGCTGGGCATCCACCGCTGCATCGGGTCGAACGTGGCGCGGGCCATCTTCAAGATCATGCTCACCGCGGTGCTGGACCGGATGCCGGACTACGTCTGCACCCCGGGTGGCGCGGTCCACTATGACACGACCGGCGTCATCAACGGCATGAAGAACCTGCCCGCGACCTTCACCCCGGGCAGGCGGCTGGGCGCCGGCCTCGCCGAGACGATCGACAGGATGCAGCGCATCTGCGACGAGCAGCGGCTCGCCGAGGCGGTCACCGTCCGTGCCGCGCGGGCGGAGCTCGACTGACCTCGATGCTGACCGCGAACTGACCGCGAACTGACCGCGAGCGCTGCGTCTTTAGCCCTGAGAACCAAGGAGTGCGTGGTGGCCTACATAGTGGCCGAACCCTGTGTGGACGTCCTCGACCGCGCGTGCGTGGAGGAGTGCCCCGTCGACTGCATCTACCAGGGCGAGCGGATGGCGTACATCCAGCCCGACGAATGCGTCGACTGCGGGGCGTGCGAGCCGGTGTGCCCCGTCGGGGCCATCTACTTCGAGGAGGACCTCCCCGAGGAGTGGAGTTCCTTCACGAGGATCAACGCGGATTTCTTCGCCACGGCCGGCTCACCGGGCGGCGCGTCCGGCCTGGCGCCGGGCAGCCTGCCGGACCCCGAGCAGGTCACCCGGCTGGCGAGGCGGGAGGCCGGGCGATGAGCGCGCAGGGCCGGCCGCTGCCGTTCGTCACTCCCTGGAACAAGTTCTACTGGACCTCCGGCGCCGACGGCCGGCTCCGGTTTCAGGAGTGCGAGTCCTGTTCGGCGCTCATCCACCCACCGAAGCCGGTGTGTCCCTACTGTCGTGGCTCGCGACTCGGGGTCCGCGCGGTGTCCGGCTTCGCCACCCTGTTCGGGTTCACCGTCAGCCACCGGTTCCACCTGCCGGGGCTGCCCTCGCCGTACATCATCGCCCAGGTGGCGGTCGAGGAGGACCCGCGCGTCCGGCTGACCACCCGCCTGGTGGACTGCGAGGAGGGCGATCTCCAGCTCGGAATGCGGATGGAGGTCACCTTCGAGCAGGTGGAGGACGTCTGGCTGCCCCTGTTCCGGCCCACGGCCGAGCAGCCGGAGCCACCGGAACAGCACGCGCGGCCGGTTTCGCTCCCGCCGGACGAGGTGCCGGCGGAGCGGGTCCGCACCCTGGTGCGGCCCGCTCCGCGCGGCCGGAAGTTCGAGGACGACGTCGTCCTGTCCGGCATCGGCCATTCGGCGATCGGCCGCAGGCTGATGGTCGACCCGCTCTCCCTGACCGTCGAGGCGTGCCAGGCGGCCGTGGCCGAGGCGGGCCTGACGATGGACGACATCGACGGGCTCTCGACGTACCCCGGAGGCGGTCTGGAGCACGGCATGGGGGAGGGCGGGATCACGGCGCTGGAGGCGGCGCTGCGCATCCGCCCGACCTGGTTCAACGGCGGCGGGGAGACGTTCGGTCCGGGCGGCTCGGTGATCGCGGCGATGCTGGCGGTCTCCGCGGGACTGGCACGGCACGTGCTGTGCTTCCGCACCGTCTGGCAGTCGACCCACGACCACCTGCTGCGCCAGGGCCTGCTGGGCGGAGGCGGATTCGGGCGGGTCGCCGGCGACATGGGGTGGGGCATGCCGTTCGGGGCGACGTCGGCCGCGCACGTCCTCGCGCAGACCGCCCAGCGGCACTTCCACCGCTACGGGACCACCCGCGAGACGCTCGGCTGGATCGCACTCAACCAGCGGGCCAACGCGGCACTCAACCCCACGGCGGTCTACCGCGAGCCGCTGACGATGGACGACTACCTGAGCGCCCGGATGATCACCACGCCGTTCGGGCTGTACGACTGCGACGTCCCCTGTGACGCCGCGGTCGCCGTCGTCGTCTCCGCCGCGGAGACGGCCGGCGACCTACGGGTACGGCCGGTCCGGGTGGAGGCGGTCGGCACCCAGATCATCGAGCGGCTGGAGTGGGACCAGAGCACGTCGACGCACGAGCCCCAGGTCCTGGGACCGGCGGCGCATCTGTGGAACCGCACGACGCTGCGACCCGGCGACGTGGACGTGGCCGAGCTCTACGACGGCTTCACGTTCAACTGTCTGTCCTGGGTCGAGGCACTGGGCTTCTGCGGGATCGGCGAAGCCAAGGACTTCCTCGACGGCGGGAAGAACATCGCCAGGGACGGCGTGCTGCCGCTGAACACCCACGGAGGGCAGCTGTCGCACGGACGCACCCATGGTATGGGCCTCCTCCACGAGGCGGTCGTGCAACTCCGCGGCGAGGGAGGGGCCCGGCAGGTCGAGGGCGCCCGCGTGGCCGTGGTGAGCAGCGGGGGCCTGACCCCCAGCGGGGTCATGCTGCTGCGGTCGGATGGCTGATCACACGACGGTGCGGCCTTCGAGCACCCCGGCAATTGACGATATGAGGAACGCGCAGATGTCAAATGGAGCAGGTGTGCGGGACGGGGACACCCTGTTCATCGACGGCAAGTGGCAGCCGGCCGACGGCGGGCGTACCTTCGATGTCACCGATCCCAGCACCGGTGAGCTCATCGGCCAGGCCTCGGACGCCGGGGCCGCGGAGACCGACCGCGCGATCGCCGCGGCGAAGGAGGCCTTCGCTTCCTGGAGCCGGGAGACCGCCTACCGGCGGGCGGAAGTCCTGTGGGCCGCACACGCATTGATGATGGAGCGGCTGGAGGACCTCGCCGGGCTCATGACCCTTGAACAGGGCAAGCCGCTGAAGGCCGCCAAGAACGAGGTTCGCTACGCCGCCGACTTCCTCAGCTGGTTCGCCGAGGAGGCCAAGCGGGTCTACGGCGGCTCCATCCCCTCCGCGCGCCCGGACCAGCGGCTGTCCGTGCTGCGCCAGCCGGTGGGGGTGGTGGCGGGGATCACTCCGTGGAACTACCCCATCTCGATGATCACGCGGAAGGTCGCGCCTGCCGTGGCCGTCGGCTGCTCCATCGTGCTGAAGCCGGCGGAGCAGACGCCGCTGTGCGCGGTCGCCGTGTTCGAGCTGCTGGAGGAGGCGGGACTGCCGCCCGGGGTGGCGAACCTCATCACCACCAGCCGGCCACGTGAGGTGGGGGACCGGCTGCTCGACTCGCCCGCTGTGCGGAAGCTCACCTTCACCGGCTCCACCGAGGTCGGAAAGGAGCTGACCGCCAGGGCGGCGGCGACGATGAAGCGGGTCTCGATGGAGCTGGGCGGGCACGCGCCGATGCTGGTCTTCGACGACGCGGATCCCGCCCACGCGGCCAAGGGTGCCGCACTGGTGAAATTCCTGAACACCGGGCAGGCCTGCATCTGCCCCAACCGCATCTTCGTCCAGCGGTCCGTCCTCGACGCCTTCACCGACGAGCTGGTGGCCCGGGTCGGCGGGATGGTCGCCGGGCCCGGCGACCGGCCGGGGGTGAACATCGGCCCGCTGGTCGACGACGCGGCGCTGGAGAAGGTGGCCGGACAGGTCGAGGATGCCGTGGCGAAGGGCGCGCGCCTGCTGGCCGGGGGGCGGCGGCTGAAGGAGGGCGGCCTCGGCGCGGGCAGGTTCTACGCACCCACCGTCCTGGCCGACGTCGACGAATCCATGCGGATCTATCACGAGGAGACCTTCGGCCCGGTGGCGGCGATCATCCCGTTCGACGACGAGGACGAGGCCGTGCGGAAAGCCAATGACACCGAGTACGGCCTCGCGTCGTACGTGTACACCAACGACCTGGGACGTGCCGTCCGCGTCTCCGAGGCGTTGCGGTTCGGCATCGTCGGGGTCAACGACATCAACCCCACGGCGGCCGCGGCGCCGTTCGGCGGCGTGGGGATCAGCGGGGTGGGCCGTGAGGGCGGAGCCCAGGGCATCGACGAGTACCTCGACGTGAAGCTCGTCGGGCTCGTCGTTCCATGATCAGGGCCTCGTCGTCCTGTGTGTCTGTACGGATGGAGAAATAAGGAGCGCGCGATGAAACTGCGAGTGGGACAGACCTTGAAGAGCCTTGTGGACACCACGGGACTGGTGGTGGTCCGGTGCCCCGACCAGGACCTTTCGGTCACCTGTGGTGGCCATGAGATGTCGCCGGACGCGCCGGGTGAGCGAGTGCCGGCCGTCGGGGGCCCGAACGGTTCGGGCCTCCAGCTGGGCAAGCGCTACACCGTGGACGGGACCGACGTGGAGCTGCTCTGCGTCCAGGGTGGTGAGCATTCCGTGGCCGTCGACGGCACGGAGGTGGTGCAGAAGAGCGCCAAGCCCCTGCCCGCGTCGGACTGACGTGATGTCGGCATCCCATCACGTCGTGGTCGTGGGCGCCGGGCTCGGCGGCCTGCGCACGATCGAACAGCTGCGCTCGGGTGGTCACCTCGGCCCGATCACGCTGGTCGGCGCCGAGCGGCACGTGCCGTACGACCGCCCACCGCTGTCGAAGCAGATCCTGAACGGCCTCTGGGAGCCGCAGCGGGTGATCCTGCGCGACGGTACCGGCCTGGCCGAGTTGGATGTGTCGGTGCGCCTGAGCACCCGGGCGGTCGCGCTGCGCGGTACGACCGTCGACTTGGACGGCGGCGGCAGCGTCACCGGTGACGCCATCGTGATCGCGACGGGTGTGGTTCCCCGCAGGCTGCCGGGCCAGCCGGACGGGGTGGTGACGCTTCGCACCCTCGACGACGCCCTGGCCCTTCGGAAGGCGCTCGACTCCGCCCACTCGTTGATCATCGTGGGTGCCGGCTTCATCGGGGCGGAGGTCGCCTGCGCCGCCCGCCGCAGGGACATCGCGGTCACCGTGCTCGAGGCGGCGCCCGTACCGTGCGAGCGGGCACTGGGGAGACAGGTCGGCGCGCTCGCGGCGCGCCTGTTCACCGAGGCGGGGGTCGACCTGCGCTGCGGGGCGCGGATCGCCCGCCTGGTCGACGACCACACGGTCGAGTTGGAGGACGGGGCCGTGCTGTCGGCCGATGTCGTCCTCGTCAGCGTCGGCGCGACACCGGACCTGGCGTGGCTCGACGGAGCGGGACTACGGAACCAGAACGGACTGGCGTGCGATGAGCGCGGCCGCGTCGTCGGCACGGGCGGCGTCTGGGCCGTGGGAGACGCCGCGGCCTGGTGGGATCCGGTTGCCGGAGACCATCGTCGCAGTGAGCACTGGACCACGACGATCGACCAGGCCGCGAAGGTGGCCTGCGACATTCTGGGAACCCGGCTCCCCGCGGCCAGGCCGCCCTACGTGTGGTCCGACCAGTTCGACCTGAAGGTCCAGACGATCGGGCGGACGAGTACGGCGGACGAGGTGGTCACCCTGCACGGCGAGGGCATCCAGGGCGGCGCCGTCAAGGGCACCGTCGTCGGCTACTTCATTGACGGCGCGCTGACCGGCGTCGCGTCATTCGGCGCTCCGGCCCTCTTCGTGCGCTACCGCTCGCTGGTCGAGTCCGGCGCGGACCGTGGCGCCGTGCTCGCACAGGCCGGACGCGGCACGACTAGGGAGTCTCGTTGATTGAAATCGATCTGGCCGCGACCGTGCTGAGGGTGGCCCTGGGTACCACGATGATCGCTCATGGCTGGAACCACGCTTTCGGAGGCGGCAGGCTCCCCGGAACGGCTCGGTGGTTCGAGTCCATCGGCATCCGCCCGGGACGTCTGCACGCCCTGCTGGCGACGCTCACCGAGCTGGGAGCCGGCGCCCTGCTGCTCCTCGGTCTGCTCAACGCCCTGGCAGCCGCCATGGTGGTCGGAACCATGACGGTGGCCTTGATAGCCAACCACATCAAAAACGGATATTTCATCTTCCGGCCCGGAGAAGGGTACGAGTACGTCCTGTTGATCATCCTGGCCGCGTGCGGTCTCGCGGCGCTCGGCCCGGGCCGCTGGTCCGTGGACCACCTCGTGGGACTCGGCCTGGACGGTCCGCTCGGCCTGGCCGTGGCGGCGGTCGCCGGCGGGGGTGGAGGCCTGCTCCTGCTGGCCGTCTTCTGGCGGCCGGGTGCCCGGCCGCAAGGATGATCTGAGCGCGGACCGGACCCGGCGTACACGCCTCACGTCCCCGGCTCGGCCGACCGGGCCGGGGTCTTCTGCCCACCGCCCCGGTGACGTACCAGATGGTCGGGCGTCCCCGGGGCGTCGGCGTCATTCCTTCAAACCGCGTCACGCCTTCAAACCGGATACTCCGGCAGTTGGGCGAGCAGGGCCGGAAGGTCCGCCAGCCCGAGCAGAGATCCGGGGTGGGCCGATAGCGGTGCCCGGCAGGACCCGGACGGACACCGGCGGAGATCATGGCGTGCCCGGAAACGAGCGCGGCCACAGGGACGTCGTCGAGCATCAGGTGGAGCAGTGATGCGGACCGCACATGATCGGGAACGACATCGGCGAGTATCGACCTGAAGCCGCGCCACGTCTGGGTGCCCACAAGTCCTCGCAGCCGGGATTCATCCGGGTCGGAGCGCAGCGCGGTCACCGTGCGTCCCCCCATGAAGTCGACCTCGGCGGTGAGCGCCGCACGCCCGCTCACCGTGCCGTTCCCGTCGCCGTCCGTCACGAGGTCGCGGGCGGCGCCGCGCAGGTGCAGCGGACCGGTCAGCCCCTCGGGCCGGAGGGTGTCGAGCGTGGCGGTACGGCGGACCGAGCCGGGCAGGCGGGTCGAGGGAGTCCGCAGCGGATTGTGCGGACCCCGCCGGGGGTGCAGGGTGCGGTTGTCCACGAGGAGGCTCCTCACGTGATGTGCGTCGTCCGGCGCACCGGCAGCCGGGGCCGCGGCGCCGACCCGAGAAGATCTATGGGATGGATCACCAGGTCAGCAGGACGAGCTCCCGCCCCGCTGCGTCGACGCGCGCCGGGGCATGCTGGACCGGGCGCGACCCGGGCGCCAGCGTCCGGAGTTCGTCCATGAGTTCCCGCAGCACCCGGCGGCGCAAGGTGTAGTAGGAGTTGCGCCCTTCCTTACGGACGTCCACCAGGCCTGCCTGGATCAGAAGCTTGGTGTGGTAGGAGATCGTGGGCTTGGAGACGGGCAGCGTGTCTTCGAGGGTGTTGCGGGCGAGCTCGTCCACCATGGCCATCTGGCAGACGATCTGCCACCTGACGGGGTCGGCGAGGGCTTTGAGGACTTCGGTTCCTGAGCTCACCGTAGTGATCACCTGCCGGTGAACGTGGGGGGGCGCCGTTCCCGCTTGGCCTGGATCCCCTCGTGGACGTCGGAGGTGGCCAGAGTGACCGGCTGCGCCAACGCCTCCCACTGGAGCGAGGCGGCCAGTCCGTTGGCCGACTGTTCGAGTCCGGCCTTGGTGAGGCGGGTGGCGATCGGTGCGGCGGTGGCGATGTGCCGCGCCATCTTGATGGAGTGGTCGAGGACGTCGTCCACCACCGCCGAGACGAGCCCCCATTCGAGGGCTTCCTCCGCGCTCAGTTCCCGGCCCGTGTAGAGAAGATCGCGGGCACGGGGGACCCCGATCGCCTCGGGGAGCAGCCAGGTGGCGGCCATCCCGCCGTGTGTGCCCAGGTAGATGAAGGGCGCGCTGAAACGGGCCGTGGCGGCGGCGTACCGGAGGTCGCAGGCGAGGGCGGCGCAGAGTCCGGCCCCGATCGCCGGCCCGTTGACGGCCGCGATCACGGGGAAGGGCAGCTCCCGAGGAGAGAGCCAGGTGCGGTAGAACGGGAGCATCCGGTCGCGCATCTTGTCCGGCGTGTTGTCCTGGGACGATCCCTGATCCAGCCAGGACAGGTCGGCGCCGGAACAGAACGAGCTCCCGGCGCCGGTGACCACGAGCGCGCGGACGTCCGGATCCCCGGCGAGCTCGGTCATCGCCGCCGCCCACGCGGCGGTGACCTCGGTGGTCATCGCGTTGCGCACCTGCGGCCGATTGAGAGTGATCAGCCGGACGCCGGGCGCGGGCTTGTCCAGCAGAACCGCATCGTCCGAGCTCGAGCTCATCGATATCTCCTCCGTCAGGCGCCGGGTGCGATGGCCCCGGTACTGCGGCTACGGTGCGGCGGGCACGTCTCGGCCGGCGGGGTCGGCGCCGAAGTGATCGGGGCACCAGTTACTTTAGCGCCGCCCCCCGTACGCGGGTCCGCGAGTGCGGGCGGCGTCAGCCCACCTGGAAGAGCTCGTGCAGAGCCGGCGTCGGCGGTCGGCTCGTGGCCCTGACGGCCGAAAGGCCCGGATCCCCGGAGAGGCCCGGGTTTCCAGGGGCTCCGGCGCGAGGCCGCCTCGGAAGCGTCCTCCGATGGGGGAGTCGGGACAGCGACCATCCTCGGCCTCCAGACAGTCGACGTTCAATGCGTTCCGGACGGCGTCCACGGATCCGCGTGCCATCCGCGACAGCCGGGTTGAGCTGGATCAACTCTATCACCATTATTTGATAGATTCACAAGTATCTACGGGCCCGCGAGATCCGCCAACGGCGCGAGGCCCGCGCCGACGCCCGCCTGAACGGCCCCCGCAGGCCGTGCCCGTTCCCGCGGCCCGCAAAGCGCTAGCGTCTGGTCCATGATCGTATGGCTCAACGGCACCCACGGCGCAGGCAAGACGACGACCAGTGCACTCGTGCAGCAACTGATCCCGGATTCACGGGTGTTCGACGCCGAGAAGGTCGGCGAGACACTCATGGACATCAGGCCAGGGCTTCCCAGGACGGACAACTTCCAGCACTGGCCGCCGTGGCGGCCACTTGTAGTCGAGACCGCCCGCCGCGTACTCGACTACACCGGCGGCACTCTGGTGATGCCCATGACTGTCCTGGTCGAGCAGTACTGGCGCGAGATCAGCTCGGGCCTCGCCCAACATGCCATCCCAATACGGCACTTCGTCCTCCACGCTGACCAAGACACCCTCCGCAGGCGCATCGAGGGGGACACTCTTCTTGGTCCCTCCCCCTTCCGCCTCAAATACCTCGAGCCCTACGCCGAGGCGGCCCGCACGTGGCTACACGGCGAGGCCGAGGTCGTCGACACCACGCACCTCACGCCCGCCCAGGCCGCCCTGCAGATCGCAGAGGCCGTCAAGAGTTGAGGCCCGCGCGAAGAGCGCGGCCGTTGTCATGACGGACGGCCCGCCGTACCAGGGTTTCCGGCCGCCGGTGGCAACGTGGAAGCAGAGGCGGCCGCCAGCAGGCCGACTGTGTCGACGTCGAGTTGGCGGCCGTGCCGAAGAATCCATCCGGGCATGCGGCGAGCGCGCGGAAGGGTCACGCCGTCCACGGCAACGCCCTCACCGACGCCGACCGCCGCGGCCTCACCCCTCTGTTCTGGACCCACGTCCTGCCCTACGGCGAAGTCCACCTCGACCTCGGAAAACGCCTGTCCCTCAGGGGCACTGCCGCTCAGCCCGCCGGGCCGGCGCCAGCCCCATGACGGGCGAGAAGGGAACGGAGCCGCTGCTCCGCGCGCCACAGCGAGCATCAGCGAAGGAGGGCCGGGGCCCAGACGTCGCCGCCGGCAGCCCAGGTCCAGAGCCACTCCCGCAGCGATGGGGTGATGTGGGTGATGCCGTCTTCGGGCCGTTGCCCTTGGTCCGGATCCCAGCCGTCGGCGTCGTAGAGCAGCACGGGGTTGTCTGGCTCGGTCAGCGAGGCGTACCAGTACATCGTGCAACCGCCAGGTGACAGCTCGAACCATGACGCCGGGAGGCCGTTACGGCGGTCGCGCCGGTGGAGTTGCACGACAGAAGGCCACACCACGCCGCGTGGATCACGGTTGCCGTCGCGGAGGCAGCCGAGCCCTCGAGCGTCGGGGCCGAAGCCTCCGTCGGCGACCTCGGTGTACAGGCGCCGAAGGATGCCGGGCAACTGGTGTCCGATCCGCGCTTCGACATACTCGACCTCGGCCGGTGAAGCCGGCGGGAACATGGGCCCGCGCGGGGCGTCCTGGTAGTACTCGACCGCCTCTTCCGAACCTGCCGGGAAGTAGATCGTCCCCTCGCTGTCGATCGGGTAACTGCTCCGCCAGGCCAACTCGATCCGCTCTTTCCCGAACCGGTCCTCAACCCACTCGCTTGGCACCGTAGCTTCGTCGAACCGCCGAGCAGGATCGTAGGCGCGCATCCGAAGCTTCCCGATCAACAGATCGTCGTCAAGGGCATCGCTGAACATGCGCACGCGGTCATCTACCTCTCTGTTCGGTTGTGGTGAGGGAGGGACAGGAGAGTTCGATGCGACGCCGCTTCACACCGACCTGCTTGATCTGCATGGTCACCGACGCTGTTGCGCCTGCCGTACGCCTCGGACGGTCCTTCTCCCATGTCGCGGCCCTTGACGCTGTCGGCGTCGGTGGTGAACAGCAGATCGTCGCCATCCATGACGAACCAGTCGTGCGGGCATCGATTCGTCGACGCTCCGCAGCCATATCATCAGCGTCCTCCACGCACCGGTCCGATAGGGAGGACCGGCAGCTCCCAGACCAGTCATGGTCGCGGCGAGGCCGCGTCCAGGAGAGCACGTCCAGCCTTGGTGAGCTCGTGCGTGGCCGTGCGACCGGCCCGGCTGCTGTCGATCAACCCGGCGTCTCGCAGGATTGCCAGGTGTTCGCTGGCCGTCGGGGCGGTGACGCTCACCAGCCTGGCCACAACGGTCGTCTGCAGCGGAGTGGTGAGTGCGGCCAGGATCCTCGATCGAGTCGTTCCCAGAAGCCGGTCAAGGGATCTCGGAGTGGGAGGTGCCGCCCAGAGGTACCGCCCGGATGCCGGGTAATGGATCGCCGGAGTCCAGTGGTCTGAGGTGGCGCACTGCACCCGGTCGGTGATGAACAGTGACGGAATGAGAATGAGTCCCTCGGGGCAGTCGACGTCGAAGTCGACGGTCGACTCCACGGTGATGGTGTCGCCTTCGCACGCCGCGGAGTGGTGCAGGCGCGGAAGGACTGCGCGCAGCCCCTCGCGGTTGACCTGGATGGCCCGGTCCAGCATCTCGGCACGCAGCGCCTGCCGCATGGACGACCACTCCGGTTCGATGGCCGCCTTCCAGAGGCGGCGCGCCGCATCGGCGGCCTCCAACCTGGTTCGGTCGGGGTCATCGAGCAGTCGGCGGCCCATTTCGGCCCCACGCCCGATCGTGGCGTCCACCAGCTCGGCGTAGACCTGGTCCGTCGGGGTGGAGAGGAGGGCATCCATGCCTTCTTCGAAGGTCGGCTCACTGGACATCGGCGATGGGTCAAGGAAGTCGGGTCGGTACGCGCCATCGGCCATGAAGACCGTGAGCGCGCTCAGGTCCAGGCCCGAAAGGCGGTGGTGGCGACGGCGGAGCCACGGGTGGAACATCGGGTGACGCTGCGGTTCGGTCAACAGCCGGGCAAGACTGACCACTTCGTGGATCGGCGACATGGCCCATCGCACGCTCGCAGCACCAGCGCCCAATCGGTAGCGGATCATCTCCATATTGTTAGGCCACCGCCGAAGTGAGCGCGAGCGGAGCGGCGAAGCCCCGAGACTCGCGTCATGACTGAGACGAAGCCGATGGACTGGTTCTGCAAGCAACCCGAGCGAGCCCGAAAGACGCGAACGATCCGGCTGGGCGCCAGCGGATCGACCATCGAAGTCCTCGCCGGCCCGGCGGAGACCAGCGGGGTCGTGAGCATCTACCGGTGGCGCATGTCGCCCTCCAGCCGGGGACCTGCCCCGCACTTTCACACGACCTTCAGCGAGACCTTCCTCGTTGAGGAAGGTGAAGTCGACTACTTCGATGGGCGGGCCTGGCGAACACTGCTGCCCGGCGACACCGCGCATGCCGCGATGGGTGACGTCCACGCGCTCCGGAAGGAGCGCGCCGAACCTGCCACCCTCCTCATGGCACTCTCGCCAGGCGTACCCCGCGAGGAGTACTTCGCGCAGCTCGCCACCGTGAACGAGCGGGACCAGAGCCGGCTTCACGAAGCCCACGACAACCATTTCGTCGACGACTACGAACGGTGATGGCACCGGCACGGCATACACCCCGCCCCCGACCCACTACCTGGAATGCGCTCGTAGAACTGCTCCCGAGAGGCGAGACAACCCATGCTCAGCAACATCGCCACTGTGTTCGCCGGACTGATCGGCGCGGGCATCATCTTCATGGGCGCCCTCGCCTTCTGGGCGCCGCAGGCTGCGGTCGGGTTCGGCATCCCCGACACGCCGACCGAGGACCGCAGCTTCCACGCCTGGCTGTCCGTCAAGGCCGTGCGCGAGATTGCCTCAGGGCTCTTCATCTTCATCCTGCTGGCCGGCGGGACAACCCACCTGCTGGGCTGGTTCATGCTTGCCGCCAGCGCCATACCCGTCGGTGACGCGGTGATCGTGCTGCGCAGCAACGGGCCCAAGTCGGCCGTCTACGGCATCCACGGCGCCACCGCCGTGGTGATGCTGACGATCAGCGCGCTCCTGCTCATCGCGTAAACCACGTGGTCCGGCGGCCGGCGCTCTTCGACGCGTCCCGCCATCGCCGCACCAGCCATCCAGCAGCCGGTCGACGTTGGACCAGAACAGCGCGGTCAGGCCGCGCCGGTCCTCGGCTCGGCGAGAACCTGCTGAAGCAGCAGCGTGTTGACGTGCACCAGCGCGGACCGCAGCAGGCGCAGGGCCGGCATCGAGGTTTCGGCGTGATCCTTGTCCGGCCGGTCAGGGCGCCGTCCTTGCCGTAGTGCGGCACGGTGTTCCTTCGCATTATCTGAGAACTCGAAAAGGGAGACGACGATGACGATCAACGATCTGCGCGGTGTCCTCAAAGGGCGCGTGCTCCTGGCCGATGATGACGGCTTTGAACAGGCGGCCACCGCGTGGAATCTGACCGTCAGGCAGCCCGTGGCGGCCGTGGCGGAGGCCGCGGACGCCGATGACGTGGCGGCGCTCGTGCGTTACGCGCGGCGGACGGGTATGACGGTGACCGCCCAGCCGAGCGGGCATGGCGCCTCCGGTGATGTGGAAGGCCTGATCCTGCTGCGTACCGGCCTGCTGAACGAGGTGGAGGTACGCGCGGGGGAACGCGTGGCCCGGGTGGGCGCGGGCGTGAAGTGGGGGCAGGTGCTGGCGGCAGCCGGTCCGCTGGGTCTGACCGGCCTGTCCGGCAGCGCGCCGGGGGTCAGCGTGACCGGCTACACCCTGGGCGGTGGGGTCGGCTGGTTCAGCCGCAAGTACGGCTTCGCCTCCGACAGCGTGCGGGCTATCGACATCGTGGACGCCGATGGCGAGCCGGGCCGGGTGACCGCCGAGTCCGATCCCGAGCTGTTCTGGGCGCTGCGCGGCGGTGGCGGGGACTTCGCGGTGGTGACTGCCCTCGAACTCGAGCTGTATCCCGCGCCAGTCCTGTACGGCGGGCGCGTGATCTGGCCGGAGCACCGGACCAGGGAGGTGTACGACGCGTTCCTGGAGATCACCGCCGAGGCGCCGCGTGAACTCAGTGTCTGGATCAACCGGCTCCAGCCACCCGGCGCGTCGCCGATGGTCACGCTGGATCTGGCCTACCTGGGTGAGGCGGCCCAGGGGGAGGACCTGCTGGCGCGCATCGACAAGATCGAGGGCGCGATCTCCGACAGCCGCGGCGTCGTCCCGGTTGCCGACCTGGGTGACATCACCGCCGAGCCCACCGATCCGACCCCATCGATCGCCCGCGGGGAGCTGCTCACCGGCCTGGACGCGGACGCGGTGGAGCTCCTGCTGGCCAAGCCGGTCGAACCACTCATCAACGTGCAGATCAGGCACCTGGGCGGGGCGCTCGCCGAGTCGGGCGGCGGGGGCGGTGCGAGCGGCGCGGTGGCTGAGCCGTACCTGCTCGGCCTGCTGGGTCTCGGCCTGCCGCACGCGGCCGATGCGACGCGCGCCAAGCAGGCCGAGGTCGTGGCCGACCTGGAGGCCTACATCAGCGGCCGCAAGCCGTACACCGTGCTGTCCCCCGGTGACACGGCGGCGAAGTCCTTCTCCGGCAGCGCGCTCGCGCGGTTGCGGGAGATCAAGCGGGCCCGTGACCCGCACAACGTGTTCCGCGCGAACTACCCCGTGCTCGGATAGATCGGTTCCCAGCAGGTCACGGCCCCTCCGCCCACCCGGGGCGGCGACGGCCTGCCGCCGATCCCTGCGTAACAGCAGCTCAGGGACATATCCGATGTTCCTCTCCGCGACGTCTCATCGGACCGCGAAACGGCCGTCGATGAGCACGGAGCGGACGAGCCCGGACGCGAGTTCGTTCAGCGCTGCCGCCAGGGGTACACGCAACAGCACGAGGTCGGCGGGCAGGCCCGGCCGTACCCGCCGAGCGGGTCCGCCCGGATCGTCGGGCGGGGCGAGGTAGGCGTCGAGGGCGCGGGCCGGTGTGAGGCGTTCCGCCGGGCCGGCCACCCGCCCGGCTGGGGTGCGGCGTCGCACCGCGGCGGCGATCACCGTCCAGGGGTCAAGGGGCCCGTACGGCGCGTCGCTCGACAGGGCCAGCGGGACCCCGGCCCAGGCGAGGGACGCGCAGCGGTAGAGGTCGACGTGGTCGTATGCGGGGAGATCGCGCAGGTAGTCGTCGCCCCGATGGGCGAGGAACCCGGGCTGGGTCACCACGCGCAGGCCTCGGCGGGCCAGTTCGGGGACGAGTTCGGCCGGGACGAGCGCGGCGTGCTCGACGCGGTCGCCGGGCCGTACGCCCGCCTCGCCGAGGGCGGCGAGCAGGATGACCAGCGCCTCGCGGGTGACACAGTGCGCGGCGATCGCGCGTCCAGCCGCGTGCGCGGCGCGGATTCGCTCGGTGAGGTCCTCGAGGGAGGGCAGCCCCGAGTCGGCTATCACGATCTTGTGCGGCCCGGCCGTGGGCAGGCGGCCCTCTCCGTCCTCGGGGGCCGGGCCGTTGGAAGGGGGCGCCAGCGGCGCGCCGAGCAGGTGCACCCGCTGGGGAAGCGCGCCCCCGCGCATGGCCGCGGTGATCGCCGCGACCGCGTCGGCGTCGAGGTCGGGGGTGGCGTCGGTGACCGCGGTGATGCCGAGACGGGTGAGGGCGGCGCCCACCGAGGCGAGATCCGGTGGTCCGGCGGGCGGCAGCCGTTCGCGCAGCCAGTCGTCGGCCCGCCAAAGCCGCCCGGTCACGGCGCCGTCGTGGTCCCGCTCGATCCCGGGGTGATCCCCGGGACCGATGTCGGCCGCCGCCAGGGCGGCGGTGTTGAGCATCCAGAGGGCGCCGCTGCGGTGCTGGATCCGCACCGGCCGGTGCGGGTGCACGTGATCGAGGGCGGCGGCGTCGAGATCCCCGGCGACGGTCTCGACGTACCCGACGCCGCGGATCCAGCCGTTTCCGTCAGGGCGGGCCGCTGTGAGCGCCGCGGCGAGGCCGTCGCGATCGGTCACCTCCGGCGGTCCGCAGCGTACGGAGCGGTCCAGCGCGGCCAGGGCGTTCAGGTGCAGATGGTGGTCGCAGAGCCCGGGCAGCAGCGCCCCGCCCCGGCAGTCGTGCTCGACCTCCCCGGGGCGCCGGGTGAGGGCGGATCCGATCTCCGTGACCAGGCCGTCGTGGACGCGTACGTCGACGCGGGTGCTGCCGTCGAGCTCCGCGTCGCGCAGCAGCACACCTCTCACCCCGCTCCCGTCGGCGGCGGAGGTCATGGCACCGGGATTCCGAGTTCTCGCAGCACCTCGACTGTGTGCTCCCCGCTGTCCGGCGCCCGTCCACGGGCCTGCCGCCGCCGGGGCGCGGCGACCGGAACCCGGCCGGACGAGGTGTCCACCACCCATTCGCCGTTCCGGCGGCGCGCGGCGGGGGAGAACGGCGCCGTGCCGCCGGGGGCCAGGGTCGGGTCGCGGGGCGTCAGGGTCGCGGCGACGACATCCGACATGGCGATGTCCCAGAGCACACCCGCGCCGTCGGCGGGCGCGGTCGCGGCGAGGACGGCGGCGGTCAGCCCGGTGAGCGGATCGGCGATCGCGTCACCGCAGAACACCGGAGTGCCGTCGGTGTCCCGTGCGACGAGGCCGTTCGCGGCGGCGACGTCGTCGCCGAAGCCGATCCGGCCGGACGCCCGGCCGTACGCCGTGATCGACACCCAGGTGGTACCGGCCGCGACCGCGGCCTCGGCGTCGAGCCCGAAGCCCGCGAGCGCACGGGGCCGGGAAGCCTCGATGACGATGTCGGCCGCGTCGACCAGGTCGGCCAGCGCGTGTCGTCCGCGTGGGGCGGCCGGATCGAGGACGACCGAGCGATGGCCCGCGTGCAGCAGCCGGTAGAACTCGGCGTTCCCGCGACGCGCGCCGTCCGGCCGCTGGGGAGTCTCCACCTTGACGATCCGCGCGCCGGCGAGGCCGAGCAGGTGGGCGCAGAGCGGCCCGGCCCACAGCGCGCTGAAGTCGACCACCAGTAGCCCGGCGAGCGGACGGGGCCGCAACGGCCGCGGCAGCGTCGGCGGACTGGTCGGCGGCCGGACCGGTCCGGCCGCGACGCCGAGCAGTCCGGCTCGCTCGGCGAGCTCGGCGCCCGTGTGCTCGCGCAGCCAGTCGGTGACCGCGGGCCACGGGTCTTCTCCTACATCGGCGCAGGTCAGGGCGCCCAGCAGTGCGGGATCATCGGGGCGGGCGCAGGAGACCGCCGCCCAGCCGTCCGCGGTGGGCAGGAGCCGGCAGGCGCCGCCCGCCGACACCGTGCCGCGACGCCGGTGGCCGGTGAACGCCGCCCGCTCGGCGAGCAGGGCCGCCCCATCCAGCCGGACCGCCCCGTCTACCTGAGCCGTACGGGCGGCCGTACTGTCCGGTGACCCCGATGTGAGCTCGGCGAACCGGGCCGACAACGCGCGGGCCACGCTCGCGGCCCGACCCGGCGGCACCAGTGGCGGCCCGTCCGCTCTGCCGGTCAGCGCGACAAGCCCGCTGCTCGCCCAGTCGGCCACCGGATCGTCGCCGACCCGGTCGGCATTGACATGTCGGTCATTGCGGACATTATGGGCGTCTGTCGGCACGTCCCGAAGATACACTTCCGGACGTGTCCGACTCCGCCGGTGCTGAGACAGGCCGGTGCCGAGACAGACCCGGTCCCGGGACAGGTTCCTCCCCGGGGAGACGCGGGTCCGCTGGGCACGGGAGAGGTGAGCATGATGACCCGCCCGATGGTGGGCGCCGATGAGTGACCTGCCGATCCTGTCCGTCGCCGACCTCGCGGACGGCGCCGCCGACGGGCCGCTGCTCGACGCGGAGGGTCGGGTCTCCGATCCGCTCATGGCCGTACGGCTGGACGGTGCGGCGGACGCCGTGACCCTGGACCGGGCCGTGGCACGGGCCGCCGTCCGGGATCGGCTCCTGGTCGGCCTCGCCGCGGGGCCGCCGCCCGCGCGGACAGCCGTACTGCTGGGCGCGCTGGATGTCACCCTCGCCGGGGCAGCCGATGGGGCCGTGCGGGAGTGCGTCACGGTTCGCGATCCGGAGGAGCGGCTGTTCGTCCTCTCCGCGGCGGCGACACGCAATCCGCACGCGTCGACGGTCCTCGGGCAGGTGCTCAGGGCGGGAGCGACGCTCACGGTCGGCCGCGCGCTGGATGTGGAGTCGTTCGCCTACTCGACGCTGCTCGGCGGGCCGGAGTTCCGCCGCTGGCTCGATGGCCGCCGTCGTCGCGACGTCCCGCCGGCAGTCCACGATCCGGTGCTTGTGGGCCGGGACGGCGACCGGCTGCTGATCACGCTGAACCGGCCGGAGCGGCGCAACGCCTACGGCAGGGAAGTGCGCGACGCCCTGGTCGACGCCCTGCGCATCGCCGTGTTCGACGACACGGTCGTCCAGGTGGTGCTCGACGGCGCCGGGCCGTCCTTCTGCTCGGGCGGAGACCTCGACGAGTTCGGCACCGCCCCCGACCTCGCCACCGCTCACCTGATACGCACCCGGGCGGGCGCCGGCCGGCTCATGCACGAACTCGCGTCGCGGATCGAGGTGCGGGTGCACGGGAGCTGTGTCGGCGCGGGGATCGAGCTGCCCGCCTTCGCCGGAACCGTCGTGGCGGACCGCCGGACCACCTTCCGGCTGCCCGAGGTGGGCATGGGGCTGATCCCCGGCGCGGGCGGCACGGTCGGCATCCCCCGGCGCATCGGCCGCTGGCGGGCTCTCGACCTGGCCCTGTCCGGTCTGCCGGTCGACGCGGAGACCGCCCTGGCCTGGGGTTTGATCGACCACATCGCCTGATCGCCGGCCG
The DNA here is from genome assembly GCA_001570385.1 of Microtetraspora glauca. Classification (GTDB taxonomy): domain Bacteria; phylum Actinomycetota; class Actinomycetes; order Streptosporangiales; family Streptosporangiaceae; genus Microtetraspora; species Microtetraspora glauca. Next base: position 488,136 of record BBYL01000006.1, read on the forward strand.
GAGCGCTAAGGGCGGGTCAGGTAGCGGCGGAGGCCGCTCAGCGAGGAGTCGAGGAGCCGGGGCAGCGAGCTGTCCTCCTCCTCGAGCCACTGCTCGTACGCCGAGAGCGCCAGTGCCAGGCTCACATGCCCGATGGTGCGCGGCAGCAGGGCGTCGGCGGTCGTTCCGCATCTCCCGGCGACGTACTCGGCGATGACGTTCCGCCATGCGGCGTACTTGAGCGCCGAGTGGGCCTGCAACGCCGGAGTGGTGAGCAGCAGCCGCATCCGCTGGCGATGTTGCGGGATCGCGGCTTCGTCCAGGTGGTTGAAATCGAGGATGGCCCGGTGCACCGCCTCGTACAGCGGGATGTCGGGCGGGGAGGCCGCCAGATGGGCATGCAGGCGGACCAGGCCGGCCTCGAACTGCCCCCAGGGGATGTCGTTCTTGGAGGGGTAGTAGCGGAACAGCGTCCGCCTGCCGATGCCGGCCGCCTCGGCGATGGCGTCGACCGTGGTCTCCTCGAACCCGCGCTCGCCAAAGAGGCGGAACGCCGCCTGTTCGATCGCGGAATGGTCGGTTGTCGGGGGGCGACCCCGCTGGTGTGCGGATGGGCTGGTCACAGGAACGTAAAGCTATCAGCCCCTCGGGGCTTCCCTTTTGGCACTCAATGCCCTTAAATGTTTAAAAATTTCTGCATCCGGTGCCGTTAATACGGCATCAGTCGAGGAGTCGTCATGCGAGACAGGACCATCCCGGCCACGCCGCACGCGAACGAGATCGCCCCAGAGGAGGTGACGGCGGAGACGCTGATCGAAGAGGTGTCGATCGACGGCATGTGCGGCGTCTACTGATCGGCGGTCGGATCAAGTGATGACGAACCCGCTCGACGAGGCATGGGAGCTGTCTCCCAGTGTGGCGTTGCGGCCGGAGCCGTTCGGGGCGCTGGCGTACCACTTCGGCAACCGGAGGCTGACCTTCCTCAAGCGCCGGGAGCTGGTCGCGGTCGTGCGCGGCCTCGGCTCCCACGCGGACGCGCGAGGCGCGTTGCGCGGTGCCGAGGTGCCCGCCGACCAGTGGCCGGCGTACGCCGAGGCGCTGCGCGGCCTGGCGTCCGCCGACATGATCCGTCCGCGTACGGCCCGAGAGACGACGGCCGCCCCCCTGGAACCGGCCGCCGCCCCCCGGACCGTCTCGCCCGCCGGACGGGCCGGGTCGGCGACCGGGTCGCTCGTCGAGCGGTTCGAGTACGGCCTGGCCGCGCCGATCTGCCTCACCTGGGAGCTGACGTACGCGTGCAACCTGTCGTGCGTGCACTGCCTGTCGTCCTCAGGCCGGCGCGATCCCCGGGAGCTGACCACCGCACAGTGCGAGGCGGTGATCGACGAGCTGCGGGCCATGAAGGTCTTCTACGTCAACATCGGCGGTGGTGAGCCGACGGTCCGGCCGGACTTCTGGCACCTGCTGGAGTACGCCGTGGCCAATCAGGTCGGGGTGAAGTTCTCCACCAACGGAGTGCGCATCACCCCCGAGCGTGCGCGGTTCCTGGCGTCCACCGACTACGTCGACGTGCAGGTCTCGCTCGACGGCGCCACCGCCGAGGTCAACGACCGGGTGCGCGGCCGCGGGTCGTACGCGATGGCGATGCGGGCGCTGGACAACCTGGCCGAGGCCGGGTTCGCCGACGCGAAGGTGTCGGTGGTGGTGACCCGCGAGAACGTGGGCCAACTCGACGAGTTCAAGGCGATCGCCGACGCGCGCGGGGCGACGTTGCGGCTGACCCGGCTGCGCCCGTCCGGCCGTGGCGCGGACGTGTGGGATGAGCTGCACCCCACGGCCGCGCAGCAGCGTGAGTTGTACGAGTGGTTGCTGCGGGCAGGGGAGAACGTCCTCACCGGCGACTCGTTCTTCCACCTCGCCGGATACGGCGAGACGTTGCCGGGGCTGAACCTGTGTGGGGCGGGCCGGGTGGTCTGCCTGATCGACCCGGTCGGGGACGTTTACGCGTGCCCGTTCGCGATCCACGACACGTTCCACGCCGGCAACGTGCTGAATGACGGCGGGTTCGCCGGGGTCTGGCGCACCTCGGAGCTGTTCGGGGGGCTGCGGTCCCCGCAAACCTCCGGCGCCTGCACGAGCTGCCACTTCTTCGACTCCTGCCGTGGCGGATGCATGGCGGCGAAGTTCTTCACGGGCCTGCCGCTGGACGGCCCCGATCCGGAGTGCGTGCAGGGCCACGCCGAGCAGGCGCTCGCGGCCGCCGGACGCATGGCGCCCAAGCCCGGTCAGGACCATTCCCATCGCACTGTTCCGCGGCAGGTCGTCCGCCCGGGACGGGCCGAGCCGGTTCTGCTGCAGATCGGGTCCGGGCCGGCCCCTGCCGCTCCGCCGGTGCGCGCCTGCGCAGAAAGCCCTCTGGCCGGGTTGACCGTACCCGCGGGTTCCTCCACGGGCGCGCAGTAGAGAGAGGTTGTCGTGTTCGGAAACTCATGGTTCGAGACAGTGGCCGAGGCGCAGCGCCGGGCTCGGAAGCGGCTGCCGAGGTCGGTGTACAGCGCGCTGCTGGCCGGGTCGGAGAAGGGCGTCACCTACGACGACAACGTGGCCGCGTTCGCCGAGCTCGGCTTCGCGCCGCATGTGGCGGACCTGCCCGCAAAGCGGGATCTGACCACGACGGTGATGGGCCAGGAGATCGCGCTGCCCGTGCTCATCTCCCCGACCGGGGTGCAGGCGGTGCATCCCGATGGGGAGGTGGCGGTCGCCCGCGCGGCCGCGGCACGGGGGACGGCCATGGGGCTGAGCTCGTTCGCCAGCAAGCCGGTGGAGGAGGTCGTCGCGGCCAACCCGCGGACCTTCTTCCAGATGTACTGGATGGGCGACCGCGATTCCATGGTGCGGCGGATGGAGCGGGCCCGCGCGGCCGGGGCCAAGGGCCTGATCGCCACGCTCGACTGGTCGTTCTCCAACGGCCGGGACTGGGGCAGCCCGTGGATCCCCGAACGGCTGAACCTCAAGGCGATGGTCCGGTTCGCCCCGCAAGGGCTGAGCCGTCCGGGGTGGCTGTTCGACTACGCCAGGACGCGCCGGCTGCCGGACCTGACCACCCCCAACCTCGCCGACGCCGGGCAGCCGGCGCCGACGTTCTTCGGCGCGTACGGCGAATGGATGGGCACGCCGCCTGTGACATGGGAGGACGTGCGATGGATGCGCGAGCAGTGGGACGGGCCGTTCATGCTCAAGGGCATCTGCCGGCTCGACGACGCCAAGCGCGCTGTCGACGCGGGGGTCACGGCGATCTCGGTGTCCAACCACGGTGGAAACAATCTGGACGGCACCCCTGCGTCGATCCGGGTGCTGCCGGGCATCGCGCAGGCGGTCGGCGACCAGATCGAAGTGCTGCTGGACGGCGGCGTACGGCGTGGCGGCGACGTGGTCAAGGCGCTCGCGCTCGGCGCCAGGGCGGTGATGATCGGGCGTGCCTACCTGTGGGGTCTGGCGGCGAACGGCCAGGCCGGGGTGGAGAACGTGCTCGACATCGTGCGCGGCGGGATCGACTCGGCCCTGCTGGGGCTCGGCCGCGCGTCGATCCACGATCTGACGCCCGACGACGTGGTGATCCCGCCCGGATTCACCCGGGCGCTCGGCGCGGACTCCTAGTGCCGTGGAACCGATGACGAGCCGCGACCTGGCGGACCTGCCGTGGCCGGCGCTGCCGCCGTCGCCGATGGTGTTGGTGCCGCTGGGGTCCACCGAGCAACACGGCCCGCACCTGCCGCTGCACACCGACACCACCATCGCCACGGCGGTGGCCGAGGGGGCGGCAGCCGGTCTCCGCGGCGCCCGGCCGGACCGGGCGCTCCTGGTGGCGCCCGCGGTCGCCTACGGCGCCAGTGGCGAGCACCAGGGCTTTTGCGGCACCGCGTCGATCGGGCACGAGGCGCTGCGGTCGCTGCTGGTCGAGCTGGTGCGGTCCCTGTCGCTTTGGGCCGGACGCGTCGTCTTCGTCAACGGCCACGGCGGCAACCTGCCGACGGTCGCCGCCGCGATCTCGCAGCTGCGGTACGAGCGGCATGACGCGTCCTGGGTGCCCTGCGCGGTCGAGGAGATGGACGCGCACGCGGGGCATGCCGAAACGTCCCTGATGCTGCACCTGGCCCCGCGCCTGGTGCGCATGGGCCAGGCCGAGGCGGGTAATTCCACCCCGCTCACCGACCTGATGCCCCGGCTCGTGGCGGAGGGCGTGGCCGGTGTGTCGCCCTGTGGCGTGCTCGGCGATCCGACCACGGCCACCGCCGGGGAGGGGCGGCGGATCCTGACCCGGATGATCGGCGATGTGGTCGCCCGCGTCGAGCACGGGCAGGTGGACCGGCACGGTTGTCTCCTGTCATCGGACCCGGCGGCGTCGGGCCTCAAGTGAGCGGACCTCAGGTGAGCGGGGCAGAGGTGAGCGGGGCACAGGTGAGCGGGCCGATCGGAGCGACTTCGGCCCGGGAGACCCCGGCGGAGCGGGTCGCGCTGGTGACCGGGGCGGCCCGGGGCATCGGCGCGGCCACCGTCAGCGCCCTTGCCTCCCGGGAGTACCGGGTGGTGGCGGTCGACTCGTGCGCGGGGGAGGGGCCGGGGCGTCCCGAGGGCGTCGCCTACCCGCTCGCCACCGCCGACGACCTGATGGCGCTGGCGGACGCGCACCCCGGCCGGGTCCTGTCGTACGTCGCGGACGTGCGCGACCGAGACGCGCTCGCGGCGGCGGCCTCGCTTGCCGTCGACCGCTTCGGCCGGTTGGACGCCGCCGTGGCCGCGGCGGCGGTCATCGCCGGCGGCCTGCCGTTGTGGCGGACCCCGCCCTCGCACCTGCGATCCCTGTGGGAGGTCGACGTGATGGGCGTGTGGAACACCGCCGCGGTGTGCGTCCCGCACATGCTGGCCGGCCCCGATCCGAGGGGATGCCGGTTCGTCGCCGTTGCCTCGGCCGCCGCCTCGCACGGACTGTTCCACCTGACTGCCTACAACGCCGCGAAACACGCGGTGGTCGGGCTGGTCCGCGGCTTGGCGGCCGACCTGGTGGGGACCGGTGTGACCGCGACCGCCGTCTCTCCCGGATCGACCCGCACGCCCATGCTCGCCGCCACCGCCGACCTGTACGACCTGGACGGTGTGGACGGCTTCGCCGCCTCCCAACTCATCCGCCGGCTGATCGACCCCACCGAGATCGCCGAGGCCATCGCGTTCTGCTGCTCCCGTGAGGGCGGCGTGGTGAACGGATCGGTGATCTCGGCGGACGGAGGATTCACCCCATGACCACACCCCTGCCCGAGGGTTTCGTCGTCCGGCTGAACCGCAACGTCCGCGTCCGCGACGGCGGGCGGACGCTCGTGGGCGGTGCCCCCACTCGCGTGGTCACCCTGTCGCCGACGGCCAGGAGACTTCTCGCCGACCGGACGATCAGAGTCCGCGACCGCATGTCGGCCGTGCTCGCCGACCGGTTGCTGGAGACCGGGATGGCCGACCCCGTCGTGGCCGAACTCCCCGGCCTCGACGCCTCCCAGGTGACGTTCGTCGTACCGGTCCGCGACCGCCCCGCCGCACTGGACCGGCTGCTGACCAGCATCGGCGACCGCAACCGTGTGATCGTCGTCGACGACTGCTCGCACGATCGGGCGGCTGTCGCCGAGGTGGCCGCCGCCCACCGTGCCGAACTCGTCGCCCTGCCGGTCAACGTCGGGCCCGCCGCCGCACGCAACGAGGGCCTCAGGCGGGTCACGACCCCGTTCGTCGCCTTCACGGACTCCGACATCGTCCTCGAACCGGGCACGGTGTCGATCCTGCTCAGGCACTTCAACGACTCCCGGGTGGCGATGGCCGCCCCTCTCGTGCTGGCCCTGCCTGACGATCGTGTGGCTCGACGGCCGGAAGGCTGGGTCGGCCGCTACGAGGAGGCCCGTTCCTCCCTCGCCCTCGGGCCGGACCCGGGGACCGTACGGCCCCGCGCGCCCGTCTCCTGGGTCCCCAGCGCCTGCCTGGTCGCCCGCGTCGACGCTCTCGAAGACGGCTTCAGCGCCGACATGCGCGTCGGAGAGGACGTCGATCTGGTGTGGCGGCTCGTGGAGCGGGGCTGGCGGGTCCGCTACGAGCCCGGTGCGACCGTGCGACACGAGCACCGGACGGCCGTCTCCGACTGGCTCGGGCGCAAGGCGTTCTACGGCACGGGCGCGCACCTGCTGGCGCAGCGGCACGGCAGCGATGTGGCGCCCGCCGTGCTGGCCCCGTGGAGTGCCGGATTCGCTCTCGCGCTGCTCGCGCAGCGCCGCTGGTCCCTGCCGGTCGCCGCGGTGATCTTCGCGGCGGCCGCGGCGCGCATCTCGGCGAAGGTCGAGGGGAGCGACCACCCGGTGCGGTTCGCCTCGTCCCTGACGGCGAGCGGAGCCGCCGCCGCCGTCTGGCAGACGACGGGCCTGCTGCTGCGCCACTGGTGGCCCCTCGCCGCCGTCGGATGCGTCTTCTCCCGGAGGATGCGGAGGGCGGTGGCCGCCGCGGCCGTGCTGGACACGGTGGGGGACTATCGCCGCACGCGACCACGTCTCGACCCGGTCCGTTTCGCGATCGCGCGCCGTCTCGACGACGCCGCCTACGGATACGGCGTGTGGTACGGCGCCATCAAGGGGCGCTCGCCGAAGGCCCTGCTGCCGGACATCCGGTGGACGACGGTCGGACGATCAGGCCGGTCGGCGTCCACCCGCACGTCGAGTTGACCCGACCATTCATCACTGGAGGAACAGATGCCCGGAAACAGCTCCGGCATGGATATAGGAATGCGCGCCGGGCATGGCGGCCTGGCCGCGTCGGGGAGGAATGAGGAGCTGTGACCAAGCAGGTTCAGCAACTCGACCGCGTGATCATCCGGTTCGCGGGTGACTCCGGCGACGGAATGCAGCTCACCGGTGACCGGTTCACGGCGGAGACGGCCCAGTTCGGCAACGACCTGTCGACGCTGCCCAACTTCCCGGCGGAGATCCGCGCGCCTGCGGGCACCCTGCCGGGCGTGTCGAGTTTCCAGTTGCACTTCGCCGACCACGACATCCTGACCCCCGGCGACGCCCCGAACGTGCTGGTCGCGATGAACCCGGCGGCGTTGAAGGCGAATCTGGCCGATCTGCCCCGCAGGGCGGACATCATCGCCAACATCGACGAGTTCACCAAGCGCAACCTGGTCAAGGTGGGCTACGCCGGCAACCCGATCGAGGACGACTCCCTCGCCGAGTGGCGCCTGCACGCGGTGCCGTTGACCTCGCTGACGGTGCGGGCGCTCGAGGGCTTCGACATCTCCAAGAAGGACGCCGAGCGGGCGAAGAACATGTTCGCGCTCGGGTTGTTGTCGTGGCTGTACAGCCGGCCTACCGAGGGGACGATCGCGTTTCTGGAGGCGAAGTTCGCGCGCAAGCCGGAGATCGCCAAGGCGAACATCGCGGCGTTCCAGGCGGGCTGGAACTACGGCGAGACGACCGAGTCGTTCTCGACCTCGTATGAGATCAAGCCGGCCACGCTGCGCCCGGGGACCTACCGGAACATCTCCGGCAACCAGGCCCTGGCGTACGGGCTGATCGCGGCGTCGGTGCAGGCGAGGCTGCCGCTGTTCCTCGGCTCGTATCCGATTACTCCGGCCTCCGACATCCTGCACGAGCTGTCCAGGCACAAGCACTTCGGGATCCGTACGTTCCAGGCCGAGGACGAGATCGCCGGTGTCGCCGCCGCCCTGGGGGCGGCCTTCGGCGGGTCGCTGGGTGTGACCACGACATCCGGGCCGGGCGTCGCGCTGAAGGCCGAGACCGTGGGGTTGGCGGTGACGACGGAGTTGCCGCTGATCGTCGTGGACGTGCAGCGGGCCGGCCCGTCGACCGGCATGCCGACCAAGACCGAGCAGACCGACCTGCTGATGGCGATGTTCGGCCGCAACGGCGAGTCGCCGGTGCCGGTGTTCGCCCCAGCCACCCCGTCGGACTGCTTCACGATGGCGGTCGAGGCCGCGCGGATCGCGGTGAAGTACCGCACGCCGGTCATGTTGTTGTCGGACGGCTACCTGGCCAACGGGTCCGAGCCGTGGCGCATCCCCGAGATCGACGAACTGCCGGACATCTCGGTGCGGTTCACCACCGCACCCAACGGCGACGACGGCACCATGTATCTGCCTTATCTGCGCGACCCGGCCACGCTGGCCCGTCCGTGGGCCGTACCCGGCACTCCGGGGTTGGAGCACCGGATCGGTGGCATCGAGAAGGCCGACGGCAGCGGCAACATCTCCTACGACCCGAACAACCACGACCGGATGGTCCGGCTGCGTCAGGCCAAGATCGACGGGATCGACGTCCCTCCGCTGGAGGTGGACGACCCGGACGGGGACGCGAGGGTGCTGGTGCTCGGCTGGGGCTCCACCTACGGGCCGATCGCGGCGGCGGTGCGGCGGGTGCGCAAGGACGGCGGCAAGGTCGCCCAAGCCCACCTGCGGCACCTCAACCCGCTGCCCGCCAACACCTGTGAGGTGCTGCGCTCCTACGACAAGGTGCTGCTGCCGGAGATCAACCTCGGCCAGCTCGCCATGCTGCTGCGGGCCCGTTTCCTGGTCGACGTGATCACCTACAACCAGGTGCGCGGGCTCCCGTTCAAGGCCGCCGAACTCGCCGCCGTGATCCAGGACGTGATCGACAGTGACTGACACCACCAACGGGAGCCTCAACGGCAAGGGCCTTGCCCTCATCCCCCGCGCCGAGGGCAAGCAGACGCTGAAGGACTTCAAGTCCGACCAGGAGGTCCGGTGGTGCCCGGGCTGCGGCGACTACGCCATCCTGGCCGCGGTGCAGTCCTTCCTGCCGGAGCTGGGGCTCAAGCGGGAGAACATTGTGTTCGTCTCCGGCATCGGCTGCTCGTCCCGGTTCCCGTACTACCTCAACACCTACGGCTTCCACTCGATCCACGGGCGTGCCCCGGCGATCGCGACCGGGCTGGCCGCCTCCCGGCCCGACCTGTCGGTGTGGGTGATCACCGGCGACGGCGACGCCCTGTCCATCGGCGGCAACCACCTGATCCACGCGCTGCGCCGCAACGTCAACCTGAACATCCTGCTGTTCAACAACAGGATCTACGGCCTGACCAAGGGGCAGTACTCGCCCACCTCCGAGGTCGGCAAGATCACCAAGTCGACGCCGATGGGCTCGCTGGACAAGCCGTTCAACCCGATCTCGCTGGCACTGGGGGCCGAGGCCGGGTTCGTCGCCCGGACCATCGACTCCGACCGTAAGCACCTGCAGAGCGTCCTGCGCCAGGCCGCCGCCCACCGGGGCACGTCGCTGGTGGAGATCTACCAGAACTGCAACATCTTCAACGACGGCGCCTTCGACACGCTCAAGGACCCCGCCACCCGGGACGAGATCACGATCCGGCTGGAGCACGGGCAGCCGATCGTGTTCGGCACCGGCGACAACGAGCAGGCCGTGCGGCTGTCGCCATACGGCGGGGTCGAGGTCGTCCGCCGCTCGGAGGCGTCCGACGACCAGATCCTCGTCCACGACGCCCACAATCCGGACCCGTCGCCGGCCTTCGCGTTGTCCAGGTTGGACGAGCCGGCGTTCCAGCACGTGCCGATCGGTGTCTTCCGCTCCATCGACCGGCCGTCGTACGACCACCTGCTGAACGAGCAGGTCCGGGCGGCCACCGCCGACAAGGGCGCGGGCAGCCTCGCCGACCTGCTCCACGGCGGCGACACCTGGCAGATCAACTGATCAGCGAGTCCACCGAGCTCACCAAGCTCCAGCACGACCCTCCTGACCGCACTGGCCGTCGAGCTGCCCAGGAAGATCCTTGAGCTCACGGCACCAGCTGAACAACAGAGAGATCGAACGCCTGGTGACACGCCCTATCGGCGTGCTCCCAGTACGACCGCCGTACGGAGTGATGTTGTGGCCTCGGCCCGCCCGGCACCGTCTCACCGACGCCGCCCTCGGCCTTGTGCGCGAGCTGTCGGCTCGGCTGGGCCACAACCTCGCCGCCATACGCCCTGGCGACCATTCACGGCGCCGCTGGACGGGTGCACGGCGAGCTCGCGATGCTCCGCATCACGGTCGCGCCGTCCACCGTCGGGGAAATCCTCAGGGAAGAATGCGCAGCCGGTACCGGACGCGGTCGGCGGCTTCGATCGATGGTCCGTCCGGAGGCGGCACCGTCCCGGCATGGTGGACCGGCCGGTCACGCCTGTCACCACTCGTCGAGCGAGCCGAAAAGCATCCACCCGGCGATCCCGGTGAAGAAGACGCCGAACACGATCTCCATGACGAGACCAACCCCGGTGTCCAGGCCGTAGGCCAAGGCATCCGTCGTCATCCTCACCGGCACGATACTCATGAACATCCAGGCGAACGTGCGGAAGGCGAGCATGAAGACCCCGTCCCACCAGCCGAACAGCAGTCCCCACAGCAGGACCCCGAGGCCGAAGAAGGCCAGGGACAGCGAGTAGCCGAGCGTTCTGCCGGACTCCGGCAGGAACCACTGTGTTTCACCCATCACCTCCACGCCGACGACCTCCCCGCGCCAGAGCCGCAGTGTGGCCGGTTGTCCCTCCCGGGCCTTGCCGTACAAGCTCGACGACACGTCGCGGGTCTGCCGGGAACCGTTGGCCCGCCGCCAGGTGACCTCGTAGTGGGTGGTCGTGGTCGTCGTCGTGTTGCCATTGGCGTCGGTGTTCGTCGTCGTCGTGGTATAAGTACGCCGCCCGACAATGGAGCCCGGCTCGTTGCCGAAACAATCGCCGGCGCCCCGCTCGCACGCCACGGCCTCGCGAAACTGCCGGGTCTGCAGATACGGTTCGGCGCCGGCGGCGAGCGCCGCCACGAGTACACCCAGACCGACCGCGACCACGATCCACCGCCCGAGGGAACGCTTGGGCAACGATACGCGGAGCGGCAGTCGACGGTACCGGCGGAGTCTCATGACCCATCCCCATGACGATCATCCATGCATGGTGTCTGTCTCCATGATGCTCGCCCGCGGTTCGTGGCGGCCCTTCCGCCGATACCTGAGTTCGATCTGGCGCATCATGTCCGCCGCGGGCCCGACGAGCGTTGTCAGTGGTGCGGTGCAGTATCGAGACACCGGCCGTATTACAGAACAGGAGATTGCGGTGTCGCCCACAAACCAGCAGGTGGCCACCCATGCGTTTCTCAGGGGCATGTACGAGGACGGGTACTTCCCGGATCATGTCGTTGACAAGGGGAAAGCGATCCTGCTGAGGCTGTGCGAGCGGATAGAGGCCGAGCGGCCGTCGGATCTGGCGGCGCTGTACGTGCTCACGGAGGCTGCGACGGAGGAGTTCAACACGCTGGAGGCGGATTTCGAGGCGGCCGGCAGCGGGATCGAGACCACTGCACGAGAGATGATCGCCGAGGATTTCTGGTTCGTGGCGTCGGCATACGGGTTCGCGGAGGCGGACGCGGAAGAGTTGGTCGCCGCCCGGGATTGGTGATTCCTCCTCGCCGGACCGCAATGGTGACCACACCACCCAGGGCCGGGTCGAAGCCGACCGCCTGCCCATCTCCCCACGCCGCGTGGCCCGCCTCCTGGCCGACCACGCTGCTCGTCTGTGACGGCCACATGGTCGTCGTCACCGGCCTGAACCTGGCCGAGGGCCGCCCATACGGATCCGGTACCCGGCATCGTCCGCGACCGCCGGGCCATGCCCTGCCTACCGGCCTCCAGGAACCAGCAGTCCATCGCCCTGCCGCAGTGCCACGTACGTGACCAAGGCGGCCGGCCCCGCCACATACTTCGTCTCCCACGCTGATAATCTAATATAGATTAAATAATGATGGGAGAGTCATGACACCTACCGCCGCACCTCGTTCGTGCCTGTCGGTTCCGGGAATGGATGCCAGGAAGATCCGCAAGGCATGGGAATCGGAGGCCGACGAGATCGTGCTCGATCTCGAGGACGCCGTACAGGCAGCGCGCAAGGCGGAGGCCCGCGACCTCGTCACCACCCTGTCCGGTCGCACGGGTTCGCGGGTCGCGGTCCGGGTGAACGCCGCCCGTTCCGCGTGGTGTCATCTGGACATCGCCGCCTGCGCCGGACCAGACGGGCCGGCCGAGTCCGTCGTGCTGCCCAAGGTGGAGAGCGCGGGGGACCTGGAGTTCCTCGACCGGCTGCTCGACGGGGCAGAGGCGGCCTCGGGGCTCGGCGAACCGCTCGGCGTGCAGGCGCTGATCGAGACCGCGAAGGGCCTGGCCAACCTGCGGGACATCGTGACGGCCACACCTCGGCTGCGCACGCTCATCCTCGGCTACGCCGACCTGGGCGCGTCGCTCGGGCGGTCGGCCGACAGGTGGTCCTACGCCCAGGACGCGGTGCTGGTCGCCGCGCGGAGCGCGGGCCTGGCGGCCATCGACGGCCCCTTTCTCGGCGTCGCCGACGATGAGGAGTTCCGCCGCCGCGCACAGCACGCGAAAGAACTCGGTTTCGACGGCAAATGGGTGATCCATCCGCGCCAGATCGGCACGGTCAACGCCGTGTTCACCCCGGGCGCGGACGAGGTCGCCCACGCCCGTGCCGTACTTGACGCCTTGCACGGCGCCGACAGGGGCGCCGTCGAGCTTGAGGGCAAGATGATCGACGAAGCGGTCGCGGTGGCGGCCAGGCGCGTTTTGGCGCGGGTGGACGGAGTGCGCCGCTGAGGGTCACACGGTCCCGATGGGCCGCCCCCGCCCGTACGGCAGGCGGCTCACCGGGTCCGCCACGGACTCATCCACGGCGCGGATCCTTCGTCGCGTCGGCGGACACCTGCACCGCCGCTCCGGATTCGATCAGGGCCGCGGCATCGGGCACACCCCACTCGTCGAGGACCTCCAGGGTGTGCCTGCCCGGGACCGGAGGGGGCGTGCCGAGCATGGTGGGGGTCAGGGAGAACCGGGGCGCGGGCGCGGGTTGAAGCAGCCCGTCGTGCTCCACGATGGAACCGCGCGCCTTGATGTGCGGGTGATGCGCGGCGTCGCGCAGGCTCATCACCGGAGCCACGCAGGCGTCGGACCCGGCGAAGATCCCCGACCACTCCGCCTGCGTCCTGGCGGCGAAAGCGGCCGCGATCCGGGCGCGTAGCGCGGGCCAGAGAGTCCGGTCATGCTGCCTGGCCGGGTCGTCGTCCAGCCCGAGTTGCGCGAGCAGCTCGACGTAGAACTTGGGCTCCAGAGCGCCGACGGCCATGTGGCGGCCATCGGCGGTTTCGTACACGGAGTAGAAGGGCGCCCCGCCGTCGAGCAGGTTGGCGCCGCGCTCGTCCACCCACGTGCCGGTGGCGAGCATCATGTGCGTCCCGGCCAGGAGGTGCGCGGCGCCGTCCACGATCGCGGCGTCGACGACCTGCCCGCGCCCGGTGCGATCCGCTTCGCGCAGGGCGGCGAGCACTCCGATCACGAGATAGTTCCCGCCGCCGCCGAAGTCACCGACCAGGTTGAGCGGTATCCGCGGCGGCCCGCCCGCTTCGCCGATGGCGTGCAGGGCGCCGGTCAGCGCGATGTAGCCGATGTCGTGGCCCGCCGTCCGTGCCAGCGGACCGTCCTGTCCCCAGCCGGTCATCCGGCCGTAGACCAGCCGGGGATTCCGCGCCTGACACTCGCCGGGACCAAGCCCCAGCCGCTCGGCGACACCCGGACGGTACCCCTCGATCAGCACGTCGGCCTCGGCGGCCATGTCCAGTACGGTCGCCACCGCCTGCGGCCGCTTGAGATCGAGGAGGATGGATTTCTTACCGCGATTCAACAGGTCGAGATGCTCGGCTCCGGGGAAGAACCCGCTGCCTCCGGGCCGGTCGACGCGGACGACCTCGGCGCCGAGGTCGGCCAGCGTCATCCCGGCGAAGGGCGCCGGTCCGATCCCGGCGAGCTCCAGCACCCTGACTCCGGACAGTGGCCCGCTGTTCATCGTCACTCCAGTCGATCCGGCGACGCGTGGCGCCGCCTGTTTGGTGAAATCACGTCCATGGGTTCCGAGCGCCCGGTCGCGAGGAGCGGGGACGGGGGATCAGGGCGTTCGGCGAGCCGGGTGCCGCTGCCCATGGATCACGCCCGGCCGGGGCGGCTCGGCCAGGTGTGATCTGCCGCTGAGGCCGTGCCGGACGAGTGACTGGGCGGTGCGGACGACCGTCTCGAACGAGCCGCGCCTGGGGTTCCACCACTCGGCCGCCCAGTTCAGGGCGCCGACCACCAGCATGTGGGCGATGCGCAGGTCGAGCTCGGGGCGGAGTTCACCGGCGTCGTCGAGGTCGCGGAAAAGGTCGCGCCACAGCTTGCCGTACTCGGCCTCCTCGGCGAGCTGGCGGGTGCGCAGATCCTCCGGAACCTGGCCCGAGTTGCGGATCAGGGCGGTGGCGAAGTCGGAGAGTTCCAGCTCGATGCGGAGGTGGGCTTCGACGGCGGCGCAGATCCGATCCATCGGGGCGGTCTCGGCGGGCAGCGCGTCGAGGGCCTGGCCGACGTGTTGCCGTACGCGCTGCGCGCCGGTCCACATGACCTCTTCGATCAGCTCTTCGCGTGACCTGAAGTAGTAATAGATCGCGGGTGCCTGGAGTTGTGCCTGGTCGGCGATGTCGCCGAGGCGTGTCCCGGCGTAGCCCTTGCGGCTGAGGACGTGCGCCGCCGCGTCGAGGATGCGCTCGCGGGTACGGCTGGACTTCGCGCCGTGCGGGTCCTTCGCGACGGGCCTCGTCCGGGGTTTTCCGTGCGCCGACCGGTCACGGGAGACGGCTCCGCCGCCCGATGGAACCGTCTGCCCATGGCCCCGGGGGATCGATGAGGGCGTGTCGATCACGTGTCGAGGCCCCCTCTGCTCACCAGCTGCGCCGCGATGACGTTGCGCTGGATCTCGTTGGTGCCCTCCCCGACGATCATGAGCGGGGCGTCGCGGAAGTAGCGTTCGACGTCGAACTCGGTGGAGTAGCCGTACCCGCCGTGGATCCGCACGGCGTTGAGCGCGATCTCCATCGCGGTCTCGGAGGCGAAGAGCTTGGCCATCCCGGCTTCGAGGTCGCAGCGCTGCCCGGTGTCGGCGCGCTCGGCGGCGTACAGCACGAGCTGGCGCGCGGCGGTGAGCTTGGTGGCCATGTCGGCGAGGTAGTTGCCGATGGACTGGTGCTTCCAGATCGGCTTGCCGAAGCTCTCGCGCTCCTGGGCGTACCGCAGGGCGTCGTCGAACGCGGCCCGCCCCACGCCAAGCGCGCGGGCGGCGACCTGGATGCGGCCGGTCTCCAGCCCCTTCATCATCTGCGCGAACCCCTGGCCTTCCACGCCGCCGAGCAACGCGGAGGCGGGAGCGCGGTAGTCGTCGAAGGACAGCTCGCAGCTCTCCACGCCCTTGTAGCCGAGCTTGGGCAGGTCGCGGGAGACCGTCAGTCCGGGGCCGTGCTCGACCAGGAGGATGCTCATGCCGGTGTGCGCCGGTTTCGCGGCCGGGTCGGTCTTGCAGAGGAGGGCGATGAGCTGGGAGCGGCGGGAGTTGGTGATCCAGGTCTTGGCGCCGTTGATCACGTAACCGTTGTCCCCATGCCGGGCGACGGTGGTCATGGCCTGCAGGTCGGAGCCGCCGCCCGGCTCGGTGAGTGCCATCGTGGCACGGACCTCACCGGTGGCCATGCGCGGCAGATAATGTTGTCTCTGCTCCTCGGTGCCGAAGATCGAGATGAGCTTCGCGACCACCGTGTGCCCGCCCATGGCGCCGGCCAGGCTCATCCAGCCCCGGGCGAGTTCCTCGGTGACCATGACATAACAAGCGGTGGAGACCAGGACGTCGCCGTAGGGCTCGGGCACGGCGAGACCGAAGATGCCGAGTCGTTTCATCTGCTCGATCAGCGCCTCGGGGTACTCATCGGCGTGTTCCAGGTCGCGCGCGACGGGCCGGACCTCGCGGTCGACGAAGTCCCGGACCGTCGCCACGATCGCCTGCTCCTCCTCGGACAGCGCTGCCATCTCGGCTCCTCTCGTGTGCCGCCGGTCGTGTGGTCCCGGCCGGCAGCCTCGCAAATGTCTTGATACGGATGAGAATTTCGAGACCCGGGGCCGGGACGCACGGTCCCGGCCCGGAGGGCCATAGGTCGTGTCTGAGAAATCCAGCCCTGCCGCGCACGGCCCAGACGGCGCCTCGCCGCGTTGTCGCCCCACCCGCGAAAACGCCTCGCAGGCTCGGAGTTTCCGCGGGGCCCGGGAATGTCGGCCGGAGGCTCCCGCTCCGACCTTCTCCTCCGCCTTGCGAGGCATCCATCTGGATCCGCGTTCGCGACGGGCGGCATTCGTCAGACACTCCCTAGGACCGCGCCGCGACGTCCCGGCCGATGATCTCTTTCATGATCTCGGTGGTGCCGCCGTAGATGGTCTGGATCCGGGTGTCGACGAAGGCCCGGGCGACGGCGTACTCCGTCATGTATCCGTAACCGCCGTGCAGTTGCAGGCACCGGTCGACGACGCGCTTCTGCAGCTCGCTGATCCACCATTTTCCCTTGGCCGCGTCCACGGGCGTCAGCTCGCCGGCGTTGTAGGCGAGCACGCACCTGTCGGTGTAGGCCTGGGCGATGTCCAGCTCGGTCTCCATCTCCGCCAGCGCGAAGCGGGTCGCCTGGAAATCGCCTATCCGGCGGCCGAAGGCCTCGCGCTGGAAGCAGTAGTCCCTGGTCAACTCGTAGACGGCCCGCGCACCCGTCATGGACTGCGCGATGATTCCCAGCCGCTCGCGGGGCAGATGGCTCATCAGGTGTCGCAGTCCGTGCCCCTCGGTGCCCAGCAGGTTGGCCTGCGGCACCCGGACGTCCTCGAAGAACAGCTCCGCGGTGTCCTGGCCGTGCAGTCCGAGCTTGTCGAGCTTGCGGCCCCGGGTGAAGCCGGGCATCCCCTCCTCGACGACGAACAGGCTGAAGCCGCGCGACCCCGCCTCGGGGTCGGTACGCGCGGCGACGATCACCAGGTCCGCGGTGACGCCGCTGCTGATGAACGTCTTCTGCCCGGTGAGCAGCCAGGAATCGCCGTCACGCCGGGCGGCGGTGCGCATGCCCTGGAGGTCGCTGCCCGTTCCCGGCTCGGTCATCGCCAGCGCGCCGATCACGTCGCCGCCGGCGAACCCGGGTAGCCAGCGCTGCTTCTGCTCCTCGGTGGTGAGGTCCAGCAGGTAGTTCAGGACCAGGTCGTCCTGGAGCCCCAGAGTGACCGTGAAGGTCGTCGCCTGCGCGCGGGCCACCTCCTCGCACACCACCATGCGGTAGCGGTAGTCGCTCACCCCGGCGCCGCCGTACTCCTCGGGGATCTCGAGACCGGCGACGCCCTGCCTGCGCGCGGAGGCGAGAACCGCGCGGTCCATGCCGCGCTCCTCCTCCCACCGGCGGTAGTGGGGGATCACCTCGCGGACCAGGAACTCCCGTACGGTCTGCCGGAACAGCTCATGATCATCGGTATAGAGATCGCGGCGCATGATCAGCCGAGCCGCTCGATGATGGTGACATTGGCCTGGCCGCCGCCCTCGCACATCGTCTGCAGGCCGTACCGTCCGCCGGTGCGCTCCAGCTCGTGCAGCAGCGTGGTCATGATGCGGGCGCCGGAGGCGCCGATCGGGTGGCCCAGCGCGATGGCGCCGCCATTGACGTTCACGCGGGCGGGGTCGGCGCCGGTGTGCTTCTGCCAGGCCAGCACCACGCTGGCGAACGCCTCGTTGACCTCGGCCACGTCGATGTCATCGATGGTGAGGCCGGCCTTGCGCAGCGCGTGCTCGGTGGCCGGCAGCGGTGCGACCAGCAGGTTGACCGGGCTGGCGCCGCGCACGGAAAGGTGGTGGATCCGGGCCCTGGGGACGAGACCGTACGTGCGTACGGCCCGCTCGGAGGCGATCAGCAGCGCCGCGGACGCGTCGGAGATCTGGCTGGAGACCGCGGCGGTCAGCCGCCCGCCAGGCGTGAGGGGCTTCAGCCCGGCCATCTTGTCCAGCGAGGTGTCCGCGCGCGGGCCCTCGTCGTGCTCGACCCCCTCGTACGACAGGATCTCGCGGTCGAAGCGGCCCTCCCGGCGTGCCGCGACGGCCCGCCGGTGGCTCTCGAGGGAGAAGCGCTCCATGTCCTCGCGGGAGAAGCCCCACTCCTCCGCGATCATCTCCGCGCTGCGGAACTGGGAGATCTCCTCGTGGCCGTAACGGGCCTCCCAGCCCTTGCAACCGGTCCACGGGTCGGTCGCGCCGTACGGCTCGCCGGCGCCGAACGCCGACAGGATGGGGTACTGGCTCATCTTCTGCACACCGCCGGCGATGACCAGGTCGGAGGTGCCGCTCATCACCGCCTGCGCGGCGAAGTGCACGGCCTGCTGCGCCGATCCGCACTGCCGGTCGACGGTCACGCCGGGGACCGACTCGGGCAGTCCCGCGGCGAGTGCCGCGGTGCGGGCGATGTCACCGGCCTGCGAGCCGATGGCGTCCAGGCAGCCGTACACGACGTCGTCGATCGTCTCCGGGTCGAGGCCGCTTCGCTCGACCAGGGCGCGGATCGGCGCGGCGCCCAGATCGGCGGGGTGTACGGCGGCGAACCCGCCACCGCGCCGGCCGGTGGCGGTCCGGACGGCGTCAACGATGTAGGCCTCGGGCATTTCTTCCTCCATGCGATAAGTGGGGCGAATTCCACAAGAGCTGGGTGAGACTGCGGCTCAGGGCATCGCGTAACCTCCGCTGACCGAGATCACCTGCCCGGTGACCTGCCGGGCCGCCACCGGGGAGGCGAGCCAGAGCACGGATTCGGCGATGTCCCTCGCCGTGGTCAGCCGGCGCAGCGGGGTGGCCTTGAGCATGTAGTCGACCTGGCGGTCGTTGAAGATCGCGCCTTGGCCTCGCGCCCACAGGCTGGTGGCGGCGACGGCCTCCGGCCCCTCGGGGATGACCAGGCCGGGGCAGACGACGTTGGAACGGATGCCGTGCCGTCCGTGCTCCCTGGCGGTCGTCCGGGCCAGAGCGACGACGCCCGCCTTGGAGGCGCCGTAGACGCCCTGCCGGATCTCGCCGAACGCGGCGTCGCTCGCGATGTACACCAGGGACCCGCCGCCGGCCTCGCGCATCGGCCCGAGCACGGCCTGCGTGCACTCGATCGCCGCGAAGAGATTGACCTCGAAGGTGCGCTGCCATTCTGCGCGGTCGGTGTGTTCGGCGATGAACCCGGGGATGCTGATGCCCGCGTTGCTCACCAGCACGTCGATGCCCCCCCAGGCGTCCAGCACCCGGCCGGCGGCGCGGGCGGCGGCGCCCTCCTCGGCCAGGTCGGACCGTACGACCTCGACGGAGGCGGCTCCGCGGTCCAGGGCCTCGCCGCGGACCCGCCCGGCCTGCTCCCCGTCGAGGTCGCAGATGGCGATCCGCGCGCCTTCGGCGGCGAAGCCGTGCACGATGCCCCGCCCGATGTTGGAGGCGCCGCCGGTCACCAGGACCCGAGCGCCGGTGAGACCAAGATCCATGTCGCTGCGTTCCTTCGCGCTGGGGCCGGATGCTCCCGGACCGGATGGGCCGGGGTGCCACGGGTCGCGGCAGGACCCGGCCTTGTAACTGGATTCTTATCTAATCTAGATTAGAACAGAAAGCCGGGTGCGGCGGCACCCCCATCCGAGGAGGGAACATGAGGGTTTTCAGTGGCCTCGACGAGCTTGTGAAGGCGCGCGGAGAGGTGCTGGGCACCAGCGACTGGATCACGGTCGAGCAGGAGCGCGTCGACGGGTTCGCCGACGCCACCGGTGACCACCAATGGATCCATGTCGACGTGGAGCGGGCCAAGGACGGCCCCTTCGGGGGGACGATCGCGCATGGCTTCCTCACGCTGTCGCTGCTCCCGGTGTTCTTCCAGCGGATCTACCGGGTCGACGGCGTTCGGATGGCGGTCAACTACGGCCTGAACAAGGTGCGTTTCCCCATGCCGGTCCGGGTGGGCTCGAAGGTGCGGGCGACATCGCGGCTCGCGGAGGTCACGTTGATGGACGGCGCGGCCCAGGCGGTGCTGTCCACCACCATCGAGGCCGAGGGCGCCGGCAAGCCTGTGTGCGTGGCCGAGTCGGTCGTGCGGTACTTCGCATGAGCGCGGCAGGGACGGATGCCGGGACAGCGCCAGGGATGGAGGCCGGGCTGGTGGCGGGCCGTACCGCGATCGTGACGGGCGCGGCCCGCGGCATCGGGCTGGAGATCGCCCGTCTGCTGCGTGAACACGGAGCCCGGGTAGTCCTGGCGGACCGGGACGCCGAGGAGGTGGCGGCGTCCGCGGCGGGGCTCGGGGACGAGCGGGCCGTCTGGTCGTGTGGCTGCGACGTCACCGACGAGGCCCAGGTCGACGCTCTCGTCGCGGGCGCCGTCGAACGGTTCGGATCGCTGGACGTCTTCGTCAACAACGCCGGCATCACCAGGGACGCCTCGCTGAAGAAGATGAGCGTTTTGGACTTCGACGCGGTGATCAATGTGCACCTGCGCGGCACCTGGCTGGGTGTGCGCGCCGCCGCGGCCGTGATGCGCGAGGCGGGCTCCGGCTCGATCGTCAACATCTCCTCCCTGTCGGGGAAGTCCGGCAACCCCGGCCAGACCAACTACAGCGCGGCCAAGGCGGGCATCGTCGGCCTGACCAAGGCCGCGGCCAAGGAACTGGCGCACCGTGGGGTCCGGGTCAACGCCGTGCAGCCCGGCCTCATCCGTACGGCGATGAGCGAGGCGATGCCGCCCGACGTCTTCGCCGCCCGCGAGGCCGACATCCCGATGAAGCGGGCGGGCGAGCCGCGCGAGGTCGCGGGGGCGGTCCTGTTCCTCGCCTCGGACCTGGCGAGCTACATGACGGGGGCGGTCCTCGAGGTCGGCGGCGGGAGGCTGATGTGAGCGAGCGAACCGATGGGCACACCGGCACGCCCGCGCCTCCGGTGGCCGCTGACGTCGTGCGGACCCGGGTGGACGGTGGGGTCGGGCACATCGTGCTCAACCGCCCGGAGGCGATGAACGCGATCACCGTCGAGCTCGGGGCCGAGCTCGAGCGGGCGCTGCTCCGGCTCGCGGACCAGGTGAACGTCATCCTGGTGCGCGGGGCGGGCGGGAACTTCTCCGTGGGCGGTGACTTCCACGAGCTCGAACGGCTGCGTGTCCGGGGGAGGGAGGCGATGCGCCCGCTGTTCGCGAACTTCGGCCGGGCCTGCGCCGCCATCGCCGGACTTCCGGTGCCCGTGGTCGCCGCCGTCGAGGGGTACGCGATGGCCGGCGGTTTCGAGCTGATGCAGGCCTGCGACGTCGTGCTGGTGCACGAGAACGCGAGGATCGCCGACAACCATGCCAGATTCGGGCAGGTGCCGGGCGGAGGCAGTACCCAGCGGCTGCCCCGGCTGGTCGGGCGGCAGCGCGCACTCGGCCACATTCTCTCCGGTGAGAGGCTGACCGCGGCCGAGGCGGTCGCCTGGGGGCTGGCCTACCGGTCGCTGCCCTCCGACGGCTTCGACGATGCGGTGAACGCGTTCGTCACGAACCTGGCCGGGCGGAACCGTGACGCGCTGACCAGGATCAAGCGCCTGGTGTACGCCGGACTGGACCTGCCGTCGGCGGAAGGGCTCGCGCTCGAGATGGAGACCGTGCTCGACCACCTCGGCGGGGAGGCCGCCGCGGCGGGCATCGCCGCTTTCAAGGGAGCCTGACATGACACGTGAACTGATCGATTCCGGCCCGGTGCTGCTGGACCTCGACGCGGACGGGGTGGCCCGCCTGCGGCTCAACCGGCCGGAGGCGTCCAACGGGATGGATGTGCCGTTCCTGCGGGCGCTCTACACAGCGGTCATGCGCTGCCACGGCGAGCCGGGCGTGCGGGCCGTGCTGCTCACCGGAGAGGGCAGGAACTTCTGCGCCGGCGGCGACGTCAAGACCTTCGCGGCCAAGGGGGAGGGTCTGCCCGACTACCTGCGCGAGGCCACCTCCTGGCTGCAGATCTCGACGTCGGCGCTGATGCGGCTGCAGGCGCCTGTGGTGGCCGCCGTACACGGCTTCGCCGCGGGCGGCGGCGGGTTCGGCCTGGTGTGCGCGGCCGACCTGGTGCTCGCCGCCGAGTCGGCGAGGTTCCTGGCTGGGGCCACCCGGGTGGGCATGGCGCCCGACGCGGGTGTGTCGGTCACCCTCACCCGGCTGGTCGGGCTGCGCAAGGCGATGGAGATCGTGCTGACCAACCCGGTGCTCAGCGCCGCCGAGGCCCTCGACATCGGCCTGATCACGCGGGTGGTCGCGGACGACATCCTGTACGACGAGGGCCTGGCGCTGGCCCGCGCGCTCGCCGAGGGCGCCCCCCGGGCGCTGGCCGCCACCAAGCGCCTGCTCTGGGACGGCCTCGGGGCGAACGTGGAGGCCAGGTTGCCCGAGGAGGCGCGTACGGTCGCCGAGCTGTCCGGCACGGCCGACGCGCGCGAGGGACTGGCCGCCGTGATCGAACGCCGGAGCCCGGTCTTCACCGGCCGCTGACGCCGTACGCGCACACGCGTGATCTCAGGACCGCGCGTACGCGCGGACGCCGCCCAGATCGGCGGCGACGAGCACGCCCTGGTCGGTCAGCAGATCCAGATGGGCATCCGTCTCCAGTACGGCGAGCATCTGGCTGAAGAGGTCGAGGTCGTCCAGCGTGCGCCGCCGTCGGGTCCACGGCAGGGCCAGGGCCACCTCGTACGCGGTTCCCGCCCCGGAGCGGACCGCGTGCAAGGTGGCGTCCAGCCGCTGCTCGTGATGGACCAGCAGCTCCTCGACCCGGGTGTGGACGCTGGGGGTCACCGGACCGTGCGCGGGCAGCAGCAGGGTGTCGGGCATCCCGCGGACCAACCGCAGGGAGTCGAGATAGCTGCGGAGCGGCTTGGGATCGGGGACGACCTCAAGCCCGAGGGACGGGGTGATGTGGGGGAGCACGTGGTCGCCCGCGTACAGCAGGCCGGCCGCCGCGTCACGCAGCACCACGTGCCCCCTGGTGTGCCCGGGGGTGGCGAACACGTCGAGCCCGACCGGGCCGAGGGACACCCGCTCGCCGTTGTCCAGCCAGCCGTCGGGGAGCTTCCACGGCACGTCGCGCTCGTGATCGGAGATCTCCACGGTGGCGATGCGATCGGCGATCTCCGCGGCCCCGCAGCGGCGCAGCAGCTCGACCTGGCGAGGGTAGAGCCCCTTCTCCGGGTCGAACGCCTCGATGGAAGGCCGTTCCCCCCGGCCGATCCGCACCCGGGTGCCGAAGGCGCCGCGCAGCGCCAGGGCCTGGGAATAGTGGTCCCAGTGGGCGTGGGTCACCAGGACGCACGCGACGTCCGCCAGCCGGTGTCCGAGCGTTCTCAGCGCGTCGGCCAGCGCCTTCTCCGTGTCCGGCATCGCCCAACCGGAGTCGACGACCACCGGCCCCTCGGGGCTCTCGATCACGTAGGCGTTCACCGCGTGCAGGCCGTTCGAAGGGAGCGGCAGCGGCACCCGGTGCACGCCGGGCCGTACCGGATGGGCGCCCGGCTCGGTCCAGTCCTCGGGTTGCTCTGCGATCGTCATGGGTCGTCTCCTCACCACTGGTGGCTTGTCTCGTAGTCCGGGACGGGCCTACTCTATTATTTGAAAATAAATTCAAAAACTGAGGGTGGGAACATGCCGCAGCAACCCGACGTGACCAGCGAGAGTGCCCGCGTCCTCGTGCGGGACCACGGGGCCGTACGGGTGCTGACCCTGAACCGGCCACGCAGTCGCAACGCCATCGACATGACCCTGCGAGTCGTGCTCGCGGAGCGGATCGAGGAGGCGATGGCCGACGCGGCGGTACGGGTGATCGTGCTGACCGGGGCCGGCGGCACGTTCTGCTCCGGTGGTGACATCTCGACGATGCGCCGCCAGTCGCCCGAGCTGACCCGGCCCAGGGCGGAGGCGGCGCAGCGCATCGTGCGCGCGATGTGGTCCGGGCCCAAGCCCGTGCTCGCCGCCGTCGAGGGCTTCGCCTTCGGCGCCGGGGCGGCGCTCGCCCTCGCCTGCGACCACGTGGTCGCCGCCTCCGACGCCACGTTCAGCGCGACGTTCACCAGGGTGGGGCTCGCCGGTGACTTGGGCGTCTTCTGGTCGCTGCGGCGGCGTGCGGGAGCGGCCGCGGCGCGCAGGATGCTCATGCTGCCCCGCGAGGTCCGCGGGGAGGAGGCGCTGGCCATGGGACTGGCCGATGTCCTGACCGAACCCGGCGCCGCGCTGGACGGCGCGCTGGCCGACGCGGAGCGGCTGGCCGCGGGGCCGCCGCTGGCGCTCGCCGCGATCAAGAGGATGCTGGTCGAGGGACCGTCCGACCCCTACGAGGTGCTGGCGTGCGAGGTCGAAAACCAGGTCCGGCTGTTCGACACCGACGACTTCGCCGAGGGTGTGGCGGCGTTCCACGAACGCCGCCCGCCGGTCTTCCTGGGCAGGTAGGCGGTCCCGTGCCCGGCGATCCCCTCCGGAAGCCGGGCGCGGGATCCGCGTCCCGGCGGGT
Source organism: Microtetraspora glauca (assembly GCA_001570385.1). GTDB lineage: Bacteria > Actinomycetota > Actinomycetes > Streptosporangiales > Streptosporangiaceae > Microtetraspora > Microtetraspora glauca. The sequence goes on from BBYL01000006.1 coordinate 512,621, forward strand.
ACGCCGCGACATTTGGGGTCTTACGTTTCTAATTTAGATTATGTAGCGTGTGCGACACCTCGCGATGTGAGCCGGCCGATCACGTACCCGCCGTCCCGCGAGAGTCGGTTTCGCACCCCGGAGGTAGGACCCGTGACCACTCATCAGATCACTCATCCGCAGGTGGCCCTGCCGCTGCGGGAATCCTTCTGGCCGCGTGACACCAGCGTGCCGCTCATCGAGCACACGGTCGGCTCGCTGCTCGCGGAGCGCGCCGTGACCCACGCCGACTCACTCGCCCTCGTGGGCAGCGCGCACGGCACCGGCGAGGAGCGCAGGCTCACCTACCGGGAGCTGTACGCCGAGGCGCGGCGGGTGGCCGCGGGGCTGCGGCTGCTCGCCGAACCGGGCGAGCACGTCGCTCTGTGGGCGCACAACGTGGTGGAGTGGCCGATCATCCAGTACGGCGCGGCGCTGGCCGGGGTGACCCTGGTGGCGCTGAACCCGGTGCTGCGTCAGGACGAACTCCTGTACGCGCTGAACCACTCACGTGCCGTCGTGCTGCTGCACGCCGACCGCAGCCGCGACTACGACCTCGCGGCGGTCGCCAGCGAGGTCGGCCCGCACTGCCCGGCGCTCCGGCACACGATCAGCCTCTCCCACCCCGAGCTTTGGACAGCCGATCCCGGGGATTCGCCGAGGCCGGAGATCACCCCGGACTCGCCGGTGATGCTGCAGTACACCTCGGGCACGACCGGCAAGCCGAAGGGGGTGCTGCTGTCCCACCGGGCCCTGGTCAACGTGGCGAAGCTGACCGTGGAGGTCGCCGAGATACCCGCTGGGGCTGTGTGCGCCGCGCCACTCCCCATGTTCCACACCGCCGCCTGCGTGATCTCGACGCTCGGCCCGCTGTGGCTGGGCGGGACCGTGCTCCTGGTCGAGCGGTTCGATCCCGCTTTCGTGCTGGGACTGATCGAGCGGGAGTCGGCCACGGTGCTGTTCTACGTGCCGACGATCCTGATCGCGGTCCTTCAGGCCGCGCGGGCCGGAGCCGGGCCGATGCCGCGGCTGACCGCCGTGGTCGGCGGCGGTGCGAACGTTCCCGGCGCGGTGATCGAGGCCGTGTCGCGGGAGTTCGGCGCCTCGGTGCACAACCTGTTCGGGCAGACGGAACTCGCTCCGGTGCTCACCCTGACCCGTAGGTCGGACACCCCGGAAGACCTGGTGAACACCGTGGGACGCCCGATCCCGCAGGTGGACTGCAAGATCGCCGATGCGGTCACCGGAGAGGTGCGGCCGCTCGGGAGCGAGGGCGAGATCTGCGCCCGTGGCTATCAGCAGTTGATCGAGTACTACGACGACCCCGAGGCGACCGCGCTCGCCGTCGACGCCGACGGCTGGGTGCACACCGGCGACCTCGGCACGATGGACGAGCGGGGCGTCGTGACCGTCACCGGCCGGATCAAGGACCTGATCATCCGCGGCGGGGAGAACATCGCGCCAGCCGAGATCGAGTCCTGCCTGGTCGCGCACGAGGCCGTGGTGGACGCCGCGGTCGTGGGAGTGGCCGACGACCGGTGGGGTGAGACGGTCGGCGCTGTGGTCGTGCCGCGCGAGCCCGGCCGTCCCGGGCTCATGGAGGAGCTGGTCGCGCACTGCCGGGAGCGACTCTCGCCGTACAAGGTCCCGCAGCACTGGTTCTTCGTGGACGCTCTGCCGCTGACCGCCACCGGCAAGTCGCACAAGCCCACGATCAGGTCGTCCATCGCCGAGGGCCGGCTGACGCCGGCGAACTGACGGCCGCGGCACCGGGCATCCGCATGCCTTGACCGATTAATCTAATTAAGATTAAATGAACTCCAGGAGGTTCTCTGTGATCCCGAGTGTCGATGAGCGCCGCGAGCAGCTGAGCGAGCGGTTCCCCGTGTGGACGCCGCTCACTCTCGACGCACGGCTGGACCGCTGCGCGGAGGAGTTCGGCGAGCGCCCGCTCGTCCTGACCGACGAGCGGACCCTGACCTACGCCGAGGCCGCCGAGTGGTCGGCGCGGCTCGCCGACGGGCTCGTGGCGCTCGGAGTCCGGCCGGGTGACCGGGTCGGCCTGCTGATGGCCAACTACCTGGAGTTCGTCCCGCTGAAGTTCGCGATCGCCCGCGCCGGCGCGGTCGCCATTCCGTTCAACTACCTGTACCGGCAGGACGAGCTCGCCTACGTCCTCGCCCAGTCCAAGTGCGACGCACTGATCACCATGACCGGCTTCGCCGGGCTGGACTACCTGGACATGCTCGACAACGTCGCCCCCGGATGGGACCGCGGCGGGAGCGAGACGCTGCCGGACCTGCGGCAGGTCGTGCTGCTGTCCACGGACGGGAGGACCCGCGAGGGTGCTCTCACCGTTGACGGCCTCGGCGAAGTCGGCGCGCGCAACCCCGGCGCGGCCGTGCCCGGCACGCGGAACCCCGACGATCTCGGGGACATCCTCTACACCTCCGGCACCACCGGCTCGCCCAAGGGCGTGATGGTGACCCATGACGCGGTGCAGCGCACCGGCTACGCCTCCGCGCTGACCCGGGCGTTCGAGGACGGCCGGCGCATCCTGTTCTCGCTGCCGTGCTACCACATGTTCGGCTACGTGGAGGGGTTGCTGGCCGCCATGATGGTGGGCGGGGCGATCATCCCGCAGCCGGCCTTCAGCCCGGCCCGCTACTTCGAGGGGATCGAGCGCCATCGGGCCACCGAGATCCTGTGCGTGCCGACCATGACGGTCGCGCTGCTCGAGCACCCCGACCGGGTCACGCGTGACCTGTCCTCGCTGTTCGCCATCCTCTCCGGCGCCGCGCCCTCCCCGGTCTGGCTGTGGGAGCAGGTGCGCGCCGAGCTCGGCGTCACCGAGGTGACCACCGGGTACGGCATGACCGAGTGCGGCGGGGCGATGACGATGTCCCTGCCCGAGGACCCGCTGGAGCGCGCCTCGGACACCGTCGGCCGGCCGAAGCTCGCGGGCGTCGCCGGGTTGCCCGGTGACATCTGCGTCTACCGGACGGCCGACCCGATCACGGGAGAGTTCCTGCCGCCCGGCGCCGAGGGGGAGATCGTCTCCACCGGCCCGACACACATGCTGGGCTTCTGGGACAAGCCGGCCGAGACCGCGCTCGCCCTCAGGGACGGCTGGGTGTACTCGGGCGACCTCGGCCGCGTACGCGACGACGGATACCTGGAACTCACCGGCCGAAGCAAGGAGCTCTACAAGAGCGGTGGCGAACTGGTGATGCCCAAGGAGATCGAGGACCTGCTCACCAAGCATCCCGGCGTCAGCCAGGCATACGCGGTCGGCGTACCCGACGAGAGGTGGGGCGAGACCGGGTGTGTCTGGATCGTCCCCGAGCCCGGCGCGCGGCTCGACGCCGACGAGGTCATCGCGCTCTGCAAGGAGAACCTGGCCCGCTTCAAGGTGCCCAAGCACGTGCTTTTCGCGGAGCCGTCCGAGCTGCCGACCACACCGACCGGAAAGATCCAGAAGTTTCGGCTCGTCCAGCAGGCCAAGGCACGAATCGAAGGAGGAACGTCGTGACCGTCCAATACTCGGAGCTGATCCAGCCCGAGAGAGTGCACGGTTCGCTGTACACCGATCCGAGCATCTTCGCGGAAGAGCTCGACCGCATCTGGTACCGGACCTGGGTGTGCGTCGGGCACGCGAGCGAGGTGGCGCGGCCCGGCGACTACGTACGCAAGAAGGTTGCCGCGCAGGACGTCATCATGACCAGGAGCACCGACGGCGAGATCAGCCTGCTGCTCAACAGGTGCGCGCACCGGGGCAACCTGGTCTGCGAGGACGAGCGGGGCAACTCCGGCTCCTTCCGCTGCCCCTACCACGGCTGGACGTACCGCAACACCGGGGAGATGCTCGGCTACCCCTACAACCAGGGGTACGGCGGCAAGGGCAAGCTGTCCCTCGGTCTCGGCCGGGTGCCGCGGGTGGACACCTACCAGGGCTTCGTGTTCGCCAGCTTCGCCGCCGACGGCCCCAGCCTGAAGGAGCACCTCGGCGCCGCGGCGGGCGAACTGGATCGGCTGGCCAGGCTCTCCCCGGAGGGAGAGGTCGAGCTCACCGCCGGCTGGCTCAAGCACCGCGCGAAGGCGAACTGGAAGCTGCTGGTCGAGAACGAGACCGACGGCTACCACCCGCAGTTCGTGCACGGCTCCGTCTTCAGCGTCACCGGCAGCCACATCGGCAACCTCTACAGCGACAAGTCGACCGCCGTCACCCGCGACCTCGGCGGCGGCCACAGTGAGAACGACCTGCGCCCGGAGTTCCGCCGGATGGGCACGCCGATGACCTGGTTCGGAACGTCCGAGGCCAAGGTCCCCGAGTACGTGGCGAAGATGCGCGAGCTCCACGGCAAGCAGGCCGAGGAGATCCTCATCGAGGGCGCACCGCACGTCATGGTCTTCCCCAACCTGTTCGTCGCCGAGATCAGCGTCTTCATGATCCAGCCGACGGCGGTGGACGAGACCGTGCAGAACGTCACCGCCGTACAGCTCAAGGGCGCGCCGGAGATGAACCGCAGGCTGCTGTCGCAGTGCGTCGGTTCGGTCGGACCCGCGGGCATGTTGCTCGCCGACGACTCCGAGATGTACGAGCGGAACCAGCGCGGCATGGCCGCCCGGATGCCCGAATGGCTCGACATCCGCCGCGGCGTGGGTCGCGAGCGCGTCGACGAGAACGGATTCCGGGTCGGCGCGGCCAACGACGAGACGGGGATGCGCGGGTTCTGGTCGCACTACCGGAGCCTGATGGAACGGGAGGACGCGCGGTGAGCAGCCTGGCCGAACACACAGGCCTGGATCTCCGGGAGGTCGAGCGGTTCCTCTACCGGGAGGCGCGGCTCGCCGACGAGCACGACTACGACGGATGGGAGGCCCTGTGGACCGACGACGCCCTCTACTGGGTGCCCGCAGGAAGCCCTGACGCCGATCCCCAGCGGCTGATGTCGGTGATCTACGACAACCGCAGCCGCATCCGGACCCGGATCAGCCAGCTCAAGACGGGTAAGCGGTATGCCCAGTCGCCTCCGTCGAACATGCGGCGGCTGATCTCCAACATCGAGGTGGTCGCGGTCGAAGGGGCCGACACCGTGGTCGGGGCGAACTTCCTGCTCATCGAGTCCCGCGAGCGCGGGACCACCATGTGGGCGGGCCGCACCACCTACCGGCTGCGCCGCGTCGAGGACGACATCCGGCTGGCCTACAAGAAGGTCGTCCTGGTGGACAGCGCGGAGGCGCTCTCCACCCTGGCGTTCCTGATCTGAAGGAGCCGGGACAGTGGATCAGTGGATCATCGCCAGCGAGTTCGCGGAGGTGGCGGTGAGCCTCGACACCGAGGCCAACGGGCCACGTCTGCGTCTTACCGACCTACGCGGCGGCCGGGTCCGGTACCTGGACGCGCTGGAACTGGAGGCGCTCGCCTGGCTGCCCGACGAGCGGATGCGTGAGCTGCTGGACCCGTCGGCCGGCCGCTGGAGCGACGGCCGCCGCGATGGCTGAGATCCTCGACCGGATCGGGCGGCTGGACCTTGCGGCCCACGTCAGGCCCGGCGACACGGTCGTCTGGGGGCAGGCGTGCGCCGAGCCGCTCACCCTCACCGAGCGGCTCATGGAGCAGCGCGCCGCGATCGGCGGCTTCCGGTGCTTCGTCGGCGCCCCCGCCTCGGGCACGGTCCGCCCGGAGCACGCCGACCACGTGTCGTTCCTGTCCTACTGCGGCAGTGGCGGCAACCGGGCGATGCACCGCGCGGGGGTCCTGGACATCCTGCCGGTCCACTATTCGACACTGCCGGACCTCATCGAGAGCCGGATACTCCCCGTCGACGTCGCCCTGGTCCAGCTGTCACCCGCGGACGCGGCCGGTCGCCACAGCCTGGGCCTCGCCGACGAGTACTTGTCCGCCGCGATCGACCGGGCCCGCGTGGTCATCGCCGAGGTGAACGACCAGGTGCCCTGGACGCGTGGGACGCGGACGCTGACCGCCGCCGACCTGGACGTGATCGTGCACACCTCCCGACCACCCGCCGAGATCCTCAGGAACGAGCCGGGCGCCGTCGAGGAACGGGTCGCCGACCACGTCGCCGATCTGGTCGATGACGGCGCCACCCTGCAGCTGGGGCTCGGAGCGCTGCCGGAGGCGATCGTCGCGCGGCTGGCCGACCGCCGTGATCTGGGCGTCCACTCGGGCCTGATCGGCGACACCGTCGCCGATCTGATGGAGGCCGGAGTGATCACCGGCGCCCGCAAGACGGTCGACAGGGGCCGCACGGTCACCGGGGCACTGATGGGCTCGTCGCGGTTGTTCCGCTACGCCCACCGCAACCCGGCGATCGAACTGCGGGACACGCGCCACACCCACGATCCCGGCGTGCTCGCGGCCCAGGAGCGCTTCGTCGCGATCAACTCGGCGATCGAGGTGGACCTGTCCGGCCAGATCAACGCCGAGGTCGCGCGCGGGTCGTACGTCGGAGCCGTCGGCGGCGCGATCGACTTCCTGCGTGGCGCGGCCCGATCATGGGGCGGCCTGCCCATCGTGGCCCTGACGTCCACAGCGAGATCCGGCACAGCCAGACCCGGCACGGCGAGATCCGGCACAGCGGAATCAGGCGCCGGGAACACCGTGAGCCGGATCGTGGCGAAGCTGAGCGGTCCGGTCAGCACGCCCCGCGCGGACGCCGGGATCATCGTCACCGAGTACGGCGTCGCCGACCTGCGCGGGCGGTCCCTGGACGAGCGGCGTGCCCGGATGCTCGCCATCGCCCACCCTGACCATCGCCCCGCGCTCGAGAAGGAGTGCCACCTATGAGAAGAGCCGCGATCGTCGCACCGGTCCGCACACCGGTCGGCGCCTTCGGCGGAACCCTGCGCCCGGTACCCGTGGAGGATCTGGCGGCCACCGTCATCAAGGCCGTGGTCGAGCGCTCGGGTATCGACCCCGGACGGATCGAGGACGTGGCGATGGCGCAGTCCTACGCCAACTCGGAGACGCCGTGCGTCGGCCGCTGGGCCGCACTGCACGCCGGCCTGCCGGTGGAGGTCCCCGGCTTCCAGATCGATCGGCGGTGCGGCGGCGGCCTGCAGGCCGTGGTCACCGCCGCGATGATGGTGCAGACCGGAGCCGCCGACGTGGTGGTGGCCGGCGGCGTGGAGAGCATGAGCAACGTCGAGCACTATTCCACCAAGGTCCGCTGGGGCAGCCGCTCCGGCGGGGTTCACCTGTACGACCGGCTGGACCGGGGCCGCGAGCGGTCCCAGCCCGAGGGCCGCTTCGGCCGCATATCCGGGATGATCGAGACGGCCGAGAACGTGGCCCGCGAGTACGGGATCACCCGCGAGCAGGCCGACGCGTACGCCGCGGGCAGCCATCGCCGGGCCGCCGCGGCGTGGGAGGCGGGCGCCTTCGACGACGAGATCGTCCCGGTCCAGGTGCCGGTACGACACGGCGACCCGGTGTCGTTCGAACGCGACGAGGGCATCCGCCCGGACACCGACACCGAGAAGCTGTCGAGGCTGCGGACGCTGATGCCGGGCGGCACCGTGACCGCGGGGAACTCCAGCCAGCAGAACGACGCCGCGGCGGCCTGCCTGCTGGTGGCCGAGGACAAGCTGGACGAGCTCGGGTTGGAACCGCTGGGATTCCTCGTCGGCTGGGCCGCGGCGGGCTGCGAACCGGCCACCATGGGCCTCGGCCCGGTGCCTGCCGTGGCCAGGCTGCTCGCCGCCACCGGCGTGAAGTTCGACGACATCGACCTGGTGGAGCTGAACGAGGCGTTCGCCTGCCAGGTGCTCGGCGTGCTCAAGGCCTGGGGGTTCGACGACCCGGCCGACCTCGGCGACCGGCTGAACGTCAACGGCTCGGGTATCTCGCTCGGGCACCCGATCGCCGCGACCGGGGTACGCATGCTCACCACGATGCTGCACGAGCTGCGTCGGCGGGGCGGCGGCTACGGCCTGGAGACCATGTGCGTCGGCGGCGGCCAGGGCATGGCCGCCCTGTTCGAGGGGGTGTCGTGACGCACATCAGGCGGGCCGCGCCGAAGGGACTCGTGGCCTATGCCACCCACCTGCCACGGCACCGGCTGCGGCACGCGGACCTCGCCGCCGCGCTCGGCGGCAGAGGCGGGCCGGGGGGCCGCGTGGCCGCCTCCTTCGACGAGGACAGCACCACGCTCGGGATCGAAGCCGCCCGGCGGGTGGCGGGGGCGCGGCCCGAGGCGATCTACTTCGCCACCACCTCGCCCGCGTATCTCGACAAGACCAACGCCGCCGCCGTGCACGCGGCGCTCGGCCAGGGTGCGGACGGCCCGGGCATCGACGGTTTCGCGGTGGACCTGGCCGGGTCGGCGCGGTGTGGCGCGGGCGCCCTGCTCGCCGCCGCCGCGACCGGGGGCCTCGCCGTACTCGCGGATGTCCGTACCGGCCTGCCGGGCTCGGCCGACGAGCGCGACGGTGCCGACGGGGCGGCGGCGTTCTTGTTCGGCGATCCCGGTCACGCGATCGCCGAGATCGTCGCCCGCGTGTCGGTGACGGCCGAGTTCCTCGACCGCTGGCGCGTTCCCGGCGAGTCGGCCGCCCGCCGGTGGGAGGAGCGTTTCGGGCTGGAGAGCTACCTGCCGCTGATCACGGAGGCGGGGCGGCGGGCGTTGAAGGAGGCGGCCGTCGGGGCGCCCGACCATGTCGTGCTCTCCTCGCCGAACCCGCTGGTGATCAGGCGAGCGGCGGGGCTGTTCCCGGCGCGGGTTCCGGCGGGGAGGATGCCGGGCCACGCGGGCGCGGCGGACGTCGGCCTCGGCCTGGCGGACGTCCTGGACCGGGCGGCCCCGGGCGAGACCGTCCTGGTGCTCGCCGCCGTGGACGGCTGCGACGCGCTGGTGCTCCGTGTCACGGACCGCATCGAGCACGGACGGCAGGCCCGTCCGGTCTCCGCGCAGCTCGCCGCCGGGCGGGCTGTGCCGTACGCCACCTATCTCACCTGGCGCGGCCTCCTGGACCGGGAGCCGCCCCGGCGTCCCGAGCCGGAACTGCCCGCGGGGCCGCCGTCGGCCCGGTCGCAGGCGTGGAAGTTCGCCTTCACCGGGTCGCGGTGCCGCGGCTGCGGCTTCGTCCACCTTCCCCCGGCCCGGGTGTGCAAGGGCTGCGGTGCCGTGGACGAGATGGAGCTCCACCCGCTGTCCGGTGCGCGGGGCACCGTCGCCACCTTCACCGCGGACCGGCTGGCCTACTCTCCCTCGCCGCCGCTGATCGACGTGGTCGTCGACTTCGACGGCGGCGGCCGGTACACGATGGAGCTGGCCGACGCCGCACCGGACGAGGTGACGATCGGCATGCGCGTCGAGACGACGTTCCGCAGGCTCCACACGACCGGGGGAGTGCACAACTACTTCTGGAAGGTACGGCCTGTGGAGGGCGAGAGATGAGCACCAAGGGCATCAAGGACCGGGTCGCGATCGTCGCGATGGGCTGCACCCGCTTCGGCGAACACTGGTCGGCCTCCGCCGACGATCTGCTGATCGACGCGGTGGGGGAGTGCCTCGCCGCCGTGCCGGGCACGGATCTGGCGGACGTGGAGGCGTTCTGGCTCGGCACGCTCGGCTCGGGACAGTCCGGCCTCACCCTCAGCCGCCCGCTCGCCCTGGACTACCGCCCGGTCACCCGGGTGGAGAACTACTGCGCCACCGGGTCCGAGGCGTTCCGCAACGCTTGCTACGCGGTGGCGTCCGGAGCGTACGACCGGGTCATGGCGGTCGGGGTGGAGAAGCTCAAGGACTCCGGCTTCTCCGGGCTGACCCGGATGGACCCGCCCGGCGACGGCACGGCTCCGGAGAACACGCTCACCGCTCCGGCGGCGTTCTCGCTGCTCGACCCGGCGTACTGCGCGAGGTACGGCGTGGACCCCGCGGACATGCGGGACGCCATGACGCACGTGGCCTGGAAGAATCACGCGAACGGCGCGCTCAATCCCAAGGCGCAGTTCCGTTCGGCGGTGTCCAAGGAGAAGATCGCCGCGGCGCCGCTGGTGGCCGGGCGGCTCGGGGTGTTCGACTGCTCGGGCGTTTCCGACGGCGCCGCGTGCGCGCTGATCGTCCGGGCCGAGGACGCCCACCTGTACACCGACCGGCCCGTGCTGGTGAAGGCGCTGTCGCTGACGGCCGGGCCTGGGCGCGCCGCCATGGACGCGGACTTCGACTACACGACCTTCCCGGAGGTGGTGCGCAGCGCTCGCGACGCCTACCGGCAGGCCGGGATCACCGATCCGCGCACCGAGATCTCGCTGGCCGAGGTGCACGACTGCTTCACGCCCACCGAACTGGTGCTGATGGAGGACCTCGGCTTCGCCGAGCGGGGGGAGGCGTGGCGGGACATCCTGGACGGCGCCTTCGAGCTAGGCGGGCGGCTGCCCGTCAACCCGGACGGCGGCCTGAAGTCCTTCGGCCACCCGGTCGGCGCGAGCGGGCTGCGGATGCTCTATGAGTGCTGGCTGCAGTTCCGCGGCGAGGCCGGGCAGCGGCAGCTGAGCGACCCCAGGCTCGCGCTCACCCACAATCTGGGCGGCCGCCCGGGCGCCTGCGTCTCCTTCGTCTCCCTGGTCGGCGCAGAGCCGGGCTGACACCGGCCGGGACCGGCTCCGTGTCCATGGCTGGGGCCGGGGCCGGCCACCGGACGCTCCGCCTGACCGCGCCGGGTACGAGAGCTCGACCTGGCGGTAGTATTTATTTTAGTTTAAATTAACTATTTGGAGGTTCGTATGGCATCGAACGCCGAGTCGCCCGCCGCGGGCCCGCCGCCGGGCACCGGACCTGGGTCGGGGGATCTTCCCGCGGTCGGCTTCGAGTTCGCCGACGGTATCGCCCATGTCAGGCTCGACCGACCGGACACCCGCAACGCGCTCGACACCGCCATGGCCGTCGGCCTGCGCGACGCCGCGCGGCGCTGCGCGGAGACGAGCGGGCTGAGGGCTGTGCTGATCAGCGGCGCCGGTCCGGCCTTCTCGGTAGGAGGCGACATCGGCGTGTTCGCCGAGGCGACCGACCACGAGCGAGCCGCCCTGCTGCGCGGCATGGCGGCCCTCTACCACGAGGCGCTCCGGCGATTCCTCGATCTGGACGCGCCCATCGTCTGCGCCGTCCACGGCGCGGTCGCCGGAGGCGGGCTGGGCCTGCTCTACTGCGCCGACCTCGTGCTCGCCGCCGAGGGCACCAGGTTCGCCCTCGGCTATGGGGCGCTCGGGCTCTCCAGCGACGGAGGGAGCTCCTGGTTCCTGCCACGGATGGTCGGGCCCAAGCGAGCCGCGGAACTCTACTTCGAGCAGCGCATGCTGACCGCCCACGAGGCCGCCGAGTGGGGCCTCGTCTCCCGCGTCGTCCCGGCCGAGGCGATCAGGGAGGAGTCGCTCGCGGTCGCCCGGCGGCTGGCCGCCGGGCCCACCCGGGCCTACGCGGAGATGCGTCACCTGCTCAACGACTCCGGTGACCGGAGCCTGACCGACCACCTGGCCGCGGAGGAGCGTGCCATGTTCCGCACCGCCGCAACGGCCGACGCGGCCGAGGGCATCGCCGCGTTCGCCGGCCGGCGCGAGCCCCACTACCAGGGACGGTGACGACGTGACGGGACTGATCCTCGACAGCGAGGAGCACGCGCTGCTCCGGCAGAGCGTCGGCAAGATCGCCGAGCGGTACGGCCACGCCTACTTCGCCGAGCGGGCGCGCGCCGGCGGCCGGGTCGACGAGCTCTGGGCCGACCTGGGCGCGGGCGGATTCCTGGGCGTGCACCTGCCGGAGGAGTACGGCGGCGGCGGGGGCGGCCTCTCGGAGTACGGCGTGGTCCTCGAGGAGTTGGCGGCCCACGGCATGCCGTTGCTGATGGGCGTCATCTCACCCGCCATCACCGGCTCGATCGTCTGGCGGCACGGATCCGACGAGATGCGACGCGAGTGGCTGCCCGGCATGGCCGCCGGCACCAGGAAGATGGCGTTCGCGCTCACGGAGCCGGACGCCGGCTCCAACAGCCATCAGGTCACCACCACCGCGCACCGTGACGGAGACGGCTGGCGGCTTACCGGTACCAAGTACTACATCTCCGGCGCCGACGAGTCCGACGCGCTCCTGGTGGTGGCGCGCGACGGCGATCCGGGCCCGTCCGGGCGTACGCCGCTCTCGCTGTTCGTGGTTCCCACCGACGCGCCCGGCCTGCGCACGCAGCAGATCGCGACCGAGCTCGTCGTCCCGGAGAAGCAGTTCACCGTCTTCTTCGACGACGTGCGGATCGGTCCCGAAGCCCTGATCGGCGAGGCCGGGCGAGGTCTGCGCCAGGTGTTCGCCGGCCTCAACCCCGAGCGCATCCTGGCCGCCTCGCTCAGCAACGGCATCAGCAGGTACGCGCTGGACAAGGCCGCCCGCTACGCCCGCGAGAGGCAGGTGTGGTCCGCCCCGATCGGCTCCCACCAGGGAGTGTCGCACCCCCTCGCGGAGGCGTACATCGGCGTGGAGCTGGCCAGGCTGGCCACCGCCCGTGCCGCCGAGCTGTACGACTCCGGGCAGGACGCGGCGGAGGCGGCCAACATCGCCAAGTTCGCCGCCGCCGACGCGTCGCTGAAGGCGCTCGACCAGTCCATCCAGACGCACGGCGGCAACGGGCTCTCCCGCGAGTACGGCCTGGCCGACCTGTGGTTCGTGGCCCGGCTGCTGCGCACGGCCCCGGTCAGCAGGGAGATGGTGCTCAACTTCGTCGCCCAGCACAGCCTGCGGCTGCCCGCCTCCTACTGACCGCCTCCTACCGACCCCGAAAGTCGCTTCCGACAGAGAACGAAAGAGGTGCGCCCATGGCAGGTGTACAGGACCGTGTGATCGCCGTGACCGGAGCCGGAGGAGGGCTCGGCCGCGAGTACGCGCTGCTGCTGGCCCGCTCCGGCGCCAAGGTCGTCGTCAACGATCTGGGCGGTGCGCGGGACGGATCCGGCTCAGGCACGACCATGGCCGACGCGGTGGTCACGGAGATCACCGAAGCCGGCGGGCAGGCCGTGGCCAACTACGACAGCGTGGCCTCGGAGGAGGGCGGCGCGTCCGTCGTCCGCGCGGCGTTCGACGCCTTCGGCCGCATCGACGGCGTGGTGAGCAACGCCGGCATGCTCCGTGACGTCGCCTTCCACAAGATGACCGCCGAGCAGTGGGACGCGGTGCTCCAGGTCCACCTGCACGGCACGTACCATGTCGTCCGCGCGGCCTGGCCGCACTTCCGCGAGCAGGGGCACGGCCGGGTGGTGGTCGCCACCTCCAACACCGGCCTGTACGGCAACTTCGGCCAGGCCAACTACGGCGCGGCCAAGCTTGGCATGGTCGGCCTGATCAACACCCTCGCCATCGAGGGCCGCAAGTACAACATCCTGGCCAACGCGGTCGCGCCACAGGCGGCGACCCGGATGACCGAGGACGTCGCCCCGGCCGAGCTGCTGGCGAAGCTGCCCGCCGCGCACGTCGCGCCGGTCGTCGGCCACCTGCTCACCGACGAGTGCGCCGACAGCGGAACCGTCGTTGTCGTCGGCGGCGGCCTCTGCACCCGCGTGCAGCTCTTCGAGTCCACGGGCGTCACCTTCGCCGAGGTGCCGACCATCGAACAGGTCGGCGAGCGCTGGGCGGAGATCGTCGATATGAACGGTGCGGTCCCGGCCATCAACCGGGTGGGCTGAGCGGATGGAGACGACAGTGCAGGACTTCGACGCCCTCGTGATCGGCGCGGGCGCGGGCGGCCTGTGCGCCGCCGCCCGGCTCTCCCACCTCGGGTACCGCACCCTGGTGGTCGAGCGGCTCGACCGGGTCGGCGGGCGGGCGTCCACGTACGACATCGACGGCTTCAAGGTCAACAACGGGGCGATCGTGCTGGAGCTCGGCGGCGTCACCGAGGAGACCTTCGCGACCGTCGGCGCGCCGTACGACGTCCGCATGCCCAAGCCCCCGATTCTCTACCGGATCGGCGGCAAGGACATCGACGTGACCGGCGGTGGCTGGGGGTTCCTCCTCGGCAAGCTCACCCGGCAGGGCGCCAAGCTGGTCAAGGGGCTGGGCGCGGCCAGGGAGGACAGCGGACTGCCCGAGGCCGAGCTCACCACCGAGCAGTGGGTGTCGAAGTACACCACGAACGAGAACGTGCACGGGATGTTCCGCAACATGTGCGGCTCCATCTTCGCGGTCGGCTCCGAGGAACTGCCTGCCCGGGTCTTCCTCACCTATTTCACCCGCAAGAGCGCCTTCAAGAAGTTCGGCTTCCACCCGGAGGGCACCATCGGCGTCTGGCGGGCGCTGGCCGACGTGGTGACCCGGAACGGGGGCGAGGTCTGGCTGAACAGCGAGGCTCGCTCGCTGACTCTCACTGACGGCGTGGTCACCGGTGCCGTGATCTCCCGTGACGGCGAGACCGTCGAGGTCGGCTGCCGGGTCGCGGTCAGCGACGCCGGACCGGCCGCCACCGTGGAGCTGGTCGGCGCGGACAACCTGCCCGCCGACTACCGCGACGAGGTGCGGCGGCGGGACCGTCCCTGCTCGATGATCACGGTGAACATCGCCAGCAGGGAACGGCTCATCGAGGCCCAGGGCATGCTGAGCTTCGGCAAGACCCGGCGCCTGTGTTACATCGCCAACTTCACCGACCTGTGCCCGGAGATGGCCCCGGAGGGATGGCACCTGTACGCCGCCGCCGGAGTGCCCAAGCCGTCGGTCGGCGACTTCGACGAGCAGGCCGAAACCGAGCTGATCATGGAGGACCTGCGCGAGCAGGTGCCCGGATTCGGCCGGGCCCGCGTGCTCTCCGTCGCGGTGACGCGCGACGGCTGGCCCCCGCAGCGCGCCGTCGCGGGATTCGACCTCGCCCCCGCGACGCCGATCCCGAACCTGTGGAACGTCGGAGACGGGGTCAAGGAGTACGCCAACGGCGGCACCACCGCCTGCGCGGAGACGGCCAAGATCGTCGTCGAGCTGATCGCCGAGCGTCACCCCGTCGGAGCCGGCCGCTGAGCCGGCGCCTCACGCGAAGGAAAGGAACCATGAAGATCATCGTTGACTGGAACAGGTGCACCGGTCTCGGCATCTGCGAGTCACTGGCACCCGGCGTCTTCGAGGTCGACGATGCCGGCGACCTGGTCCTGCTGTCCGAGACGGTCTCCGACGGCGACCTCGAAGGCGTCCGGCAGGCGGTCGAGGGCTGCCCGACCGAGGCGCTGCGGCTGGAACCATGAGCGGGCGGCGATTCGTCGTCGTCGGAGCGTCCCTCGCGGGCCTGCGCGCGGTCGAGGCGGCACGCAAGAGCGGCTTCGACGGGCCGATCACCCTGATCGGCGCCGAACCCCACCTGCCCTACGACCGGCCGCCGCTGTCCAAGGCGTTCCTGGACGGCGCCGACCTGCCCGCCTTCCGCGGCGAGGAGGTGCTCCGTGACGAGCTGGGCGCCGAACTCGTGCTCGGCACCGCCGCGACCGCGCTGGACACCACGGCCGGGACCGTACATGCCGGGGAGCGGGAATTCGGCTACGACGCCCTGGTGATCGCGACCGGGGCGAGGGCCCGCACCCTGCAGGGAACCGACGGACTGCGCGGAGTGCACACCCTGCGCACCCGTGACGACGCTCAGGCCGTACGGCGGGCGTTGGACGCAGGCGCGCGCACGGTCGTGGTCGGAGCCGGTTTCATCGGCTCCGAGGTCGCGTCCGCCGCCCGCAAACGCGGTCGTGACGTGACGATCGTCGAGGCGCTGCCCACCCCGCTGGTACGTGCCGTGGGCCAGACCATGGGCGCGGCGTGCGCGGCCCTGCACACCCGGGCCGGCACGGACCTGCGCTGCGGCGTCGGCGTGGAGGCCGTGGAGGGTGCGGGGACGGTCGAGCGGGTCAGGCTCACCGACGGGACCGTGCTCGCGGCCGACCTCGTGGTGGCGGGCATCGGGGCGGTGCCCGCCACCGGCTGGCTGGCCGGTTCCGGGCTGACCCTCGACGACGGCGTCGTCTGCGACGAGACCCTGTTCACCGGAGCCCCCGGGGTGTACGCCGCCGGGGACGTCGCCCGCTGGCACAACCCGATGTTCGGCCGTCACATGAGGCTGGAGCACTGGACCAGCGCGGCCGAGCAGGGAGCGGTGGCGGCGCGCAACGCCCTGGACCCGGCGGTGGCCAAGCCGTACTCCACCGTGCCGTACTTCTGGTCGGACTGGTACGGCTCCCGCATCCAGTTCGTCGGCGTTCCCGCGACCGACGAGGTCCGCGTGGTCGACGGCGGCCCCGGCGGTGACCACTTCGTCGCCCTCTACCGCGAAGGCGACCGCCTGGCCGGAGCGCTCACGCTGAACGGCCAGACCCAGATCATGAAATACCGCGGGCTCATCGCGCGCGGCGCCGCCTGGACGCAGGGCCTGGAATTCGCCGGCCGTCGCAGGTCCGCGGCCATGGAGCGCGTCTGAGTCTCGTCCGGGCGCGGATTCCGCCGGATCGTCGGCAGGCACGGCGAAGGGAGCCGGTGCCGACAAGACCACGAGAATGCGATGGGAGTGTTGCCGACCATGACCGCCAACAGAGCCGGACAGGGAGAGCCCGCCGCCATCAAGGATCCAATGGTTGTCGAGGATCCGGCCGCGGCCGGGCAGCCGGTGGCCGTCGCGGATCCCGCCGCGGTCGAGTCGTTCGCCGGGCACCTCGTCCGGCTCGACGACGCCCTGGAGCGGATCCTGTCGCGGCGGCACAGCTGCCGCGCCTTCCGCTCGGAACGGGTGCCGCCAGACCTGATCGAGCGGATGTTCGCTCTCGCCCAGCGCGCCCCGTCCTGGTGCAACTCCCAGGCCTGGCAGGTGATCCTCACCAGCGGCGAGGCGACCGAACGGTTCCGGGCGGAGCTGTACGCCGCCGGGACCCGGCCGGCGTGTTCGGACATCCCCGAACCCGCCGCGTACCACGGCGTCTACCAGACGCGGCGGCGGGAGGCGGGCTACGCCCTCTACGGCAGCCTGGGCATCGACAGGAAGGATCTCGAGGCGCGGAACCTCCAGCTCCTGGAGAATTTCCGGTTCTTCGGCGCTCCGCACGTCGCGGTGATCACATCAGACCGGTCGCTCGGTCCGTACGGCTACATCGACTGCGGGGCGTACGTGTCCACGCTCCTGCAGGCCGCGGAGAGTCTGGGCATCGCGGCGATCCCGCAGGCGGCCATCGCGATGCGCTCCGACACCGTGCGCGCGCACTTCGCGATCCCCGACGACCGCGTGATCGTCTGCGGAGTGTCCTTCGGCTTCTCCGACACGGAACACCCGGCCAACTCTTTCCGCACATCCCGGGAGGAACCCGCGAACGTCGTCGAGTGGCACGACCGATGAGTCCATGCGGGGCCCTGGGTCACGGGGTGCGGCGGGTGCGCTTTCGTGGCGGGCGTGATCCGGTCTGCTCGTCGGGTTCGATCAGTTGTGATCTGGCGCTGAGGCCGTGTCGGACGAGGGACTGGGCATTGCGGACAACGGCGTCGAAGGTGTCGCGCTTGGGGTTCCACCATTCGGCGGCCCAGTTGATGGCGCCGAGGACGAGGAGGTGGGCGACCCGTGGGTCGAGGCCGGGGCGGAGGTCGCCGGCGTTGTCGAGGTCGCGGAAGAGGGTGCGCCAGAGTTTGCCGTATTCGCCTTCTTCGGCGAGTTGGCGGGTGCGGAGGTGTTCGGGGATCTGGCCGGAGTTGCGGATGACGGCGGTGGCGAAGTCGGAGAGTTCCAGTTCGATGTGGAGGTGGGCTTCGATGGCGGCGCAGATCCGGTCCATGGGATCGGTGTCGGCGGGGAGTGCGTCGAGGGTCTCGCTGACGTGTTCGCGTACGCGGCGAGCGCCGGTCCACATGACTTCTTCGATCAGGTCTTCGCGGGATCCGAAGTAGTAGTAGATCGCGGGTGCTTGGAGTTGTGCTTGGTCGGCGATGTCGCCGAGGCGTGTCCCGGCGTAGCCCTTGCGGCTGAGGACATGTGCCGCGGCGTCGAGGATGCGCTCGCGGGTACGGGCTGACTTGGAGCTTTCTTCCGAAGTGGGGCCGCCGGCTTTCCTGGACACGGAGCGATCATACGCGGCTCCCGCCCTCGAGGCGATTTAACCGAATGTAGATTAACCGACCATCAGATGTTCCGTGGAACCGAGGGAAAGATGATCGACGAAGTGGTCGCGGCAATGGCCGGGCGCGTTGCGGAGCGGGGAGAGGGAGTGGGCCGGTGACGGCGATCGTGGAAGGTCCGTACTTCGAGGAGCTGGCGGTCGGGCAGGTGTTCGCCGGTGCGCCGGGAGTCACTCTCACCCCCGGGCACGCGGCGGTCCATCAGGCGGTCGTGGGCGATCGGCTGCGGTTGCCGCTGGACGCGCACCTCTGCGAGGAGGTCACAGGGAGAGCGTCCCTGGCGCATCCGGCACTGGTCTGGGACGTGGCGATCGGCCAGTCCACCTTGGTCACCCATCATGTGAAGGCGAACCTGTTCTACCGTGGACTCGTCTTCCGCCGGTTGCCGGTGATCGGTGACACGCTGCGCACGTCCACCGAAGTGGTGGCGTTGCGGCAGAACCGGCCGAAACCGGGCCGCCGTCCGACCGGGCTGGCGGCGCTGCGGATCAGCACCGTGGACCAGGACGGGGCGCCGGTGCTCGACTTCTGGCGTTGCGCGATGGTGCCGCTCCGCGATTCCGCGACGCTGACCGGTCATGACGCCGATCTCGACGCGGTGGGTGCGGCCTCCGCGGACGCGGATCTCGTCGAGGCGTCGGCGGGGCTGCTGGCGGGCTGGCGGCTCGACCGGTTCAGGGAGCGGGCGGCCGGCCGGCACTTCTCCGATGTGGCCGAGGGGGAGATGTGGCGGGTGGGCGGGGGAGACGTCGTGTCCAGTGCCCCGGAGCTGGCCAGGCTCACCGTGAACGTGGCGCAGGTGCATCACGACGTGGGCGCCGCCGGAGGCTCGCGGCGGCTGGTGTACGGCGGGCACACCATCGGCCTCGCGCTGTCCCAGGCCGCCCGAGCGCTGCCGAACCTGGTCACGGTCGTGGCCTGGCACGGCTGCGACCACGTCGGTCCCGTCCATGAGGGGGACACGCTTTCCAGCGAGGTCGTCGTGGAACGCCGCACTCCGCTGCCCGGCGGCGGTGGGCTGGTTCATCTCCGCTCGCTGGTCGGTGTGGTGGGGGACGGCGAGCCGAGGGTCGTCCTCGACTGGCGGTTCGTCGCCGTCATGGCGTAGGAACGCCCCCGGACGCGGGGAGCCATGCGATACCTCGACGAGCATTCACGGCGAGCAGAGAGAACTCCGCTTACATCTCTCCCGGGAGGCTGTACGCATCGGCTCTTGGATCGCGCCGCGCTTGGCCTACCTCACCGTGACGAACGCCCGCCCCTGTGCGGGGACGGGCACCGAACGGACCGCGTCGATCTCGCGCCGCGCCTGTGCGGGGTCCATGGAACGCGTCCGCTCGATCTCCGCCCGCCAGCCCGTGATGTCGACACCGCCCGGCAGGCGCGCCTCGTCGTATCCGATCGCCAGCGCGGCGAGCAGGTGCACGATGTCGTCCCGTCGCGGTGTCGCGTTACCGCCGGGTGACTTCCGGCGGCGTTTTGATCAGGCGATTGGCGCTCGGGCCCCCGGGTATGCGCCGCTGGTGGCTACCGCCGACCTGCGTCCGTCGTTCGCCGGCCGCGTCCAGACGCCTCCGTTGCTCACCTTCGGTCACGGCACCGCCTCCCGGACCTTGATCACCGCCCTCCTTCACGGCGTGAACGCGGAGGCCGTCGTGGACGTCCGTACCGCGCCCGGGAGCCGCCGCCTCCCCCACGTGGGCAGGCACGAGCTCTCCGCCTGGCTGCCGGGGGAGGGGATCGGCTACTGGTGGGAGAGGCGGCTCGGCGGTTTCCGCACGCCGGCTCCGGACTCGCCCGACACGTTCTGGCGGAACGACTCCTTCCGGGGGTACGCCGGCTACAGCCGCGGACCGGAGTTCCACGCCGCCCTGAAGGAACTCCTGGACCGGGCGGCGGCCACCCGTACCGTGATCATGTGCAGCGAGGCGGTCTGGTGGCGCTGCCATCGGCGGATCATCGCCGACTACGCCGTGCTGGTCCACCAGGTCCCCGTACTGCACCTGGCCCATGACGGGCGACTCACCGAACACCGGCCCACCGCGGGCGCGCGCCTTCTCGACGACGGGCTCCTCGTCTACGACGCCGCCTGACCCAGATTTGCGGGAACATACCCCCCTGGGTATATTGGCCGCATGCGCATGGATGAGGCGAACATCGGTGGCGCGGTGACTCGCCTGCGGCGTGCGCATGGCCGGCTCGCCGGTGTGATCGCGATGAGCGTCGCCGAGCTGGAGAAGCTGTTCCTCGCCCTCGCGTGACCGGCTCTCCCAGCCGTTTCGCCATGACCTTCATATACCCCCGGGGGTAATCACCATGTTTGGAAATCGCATGAGCCCGGAAGTCGATCTCGCCCGCTTCGCCGAGGCGTACCGCGGCGGCGCGACGGTGGTCGATGTCCGCGAAATGGACGAGTTCACCGCGGGCCATGTGCCGGACGCGCTGCCGATCCCGCTGGATCGTCTGCCGGGGCGGATCTCGGAGGTGCCGCGCGACGGCGCCGTCTATGTCATCTGCGCCTCGGGGAACCGGAGTCGCGCGGGCACCGCGATCCTGCGCCGCGCCGGGATCGAGGCGTACTCGGTGGCCGGCGGCACCAAGGGGTGGATGCACGCCGGAGGCCAGGTGGTCGCGGGCGCGGTCTGACCGTGGTTCGGCAGCCCTTCCCGCCCGCCCTTCTCGCTGATCGTTCCTGAATCCCGGACGGCGCTCGCCTGCCGTCGGCGGCCTTGCCTGCCGCTATTTTTGCGACCTTGATACCCCCGGGGGTATTTTCCCCTGTGAAAGTGAGGTAACCGTGGAGATCCTGTCCTTCCGCACTCCCGGCCTCGGCGACCAGACCTACCTGCTCACGCACGAGGGCAAGGGGGTGCTCGTCGACCCGCAGCGCGACATCGACCGGTTCCTGCGAGCCGCCGCCGACCGCGACGTGGAGCTCCGCTTCGTGCTGGAGACCCACCTGCACAACGACTACGTCTCCGGCGGGGAGCAGGCCGCTCTTCGCACCGGCGCCGAGCTGGTTCTGCCCGCCGCCGCCGCGCCGGCCTACCGCCACACGCCGGCCTTCCACCTGGAGGAGATCAGCGGGGAGGACGGGCTCGCGATCCGCCCGATCCACACGCCCGGCCACACGCCGGAGCACACCAGCTACCTCGTGCTGATCGACGGCGAGCCGACCGCGGTCTTCTCCGGCGGCAGCCTCCTTGTGGCCTCGGCCGGCCGCCCCGACCTGCTGGGAACGGCCCGGGCGAGCACCCTGGCCAGGCTCCAGTACGGCTCGCTGCGGCGGCTCGCGGCGCTGCCGCCGCAGGTCGAGCTCTTCCCGACGCACGGCGAGGGGTCGTTCTGCACCGCGAGCGGCGCGGGCCGCTACACCTCCACGATCGGTGACGAGATCGGCACGAACCCGCTGCTGGCCATCGACGACGCCGACCGGCTGGCCGACGAGCTGCTCGCCGCGCCCATGCCGATCCCGGCCTTCTACGCGTACATGGGCCCGGCCAACACGCTCGGGGTGCCGCCGATGCCCGCGATCGAGGTTCCCGAGCTGGCGGTCGCCGACGTGCCCGACGACGCTCACGTCGTGGACATCCGCCCGAGGAAGGCGCAGGCGGAAGGCTTCCTGCCCGGCTCGGTCGGCATCGAGGAGGGCACCGACTTCGGGAGCTGGGCCGGGTGGCTGCTGCCGTACGGGTCACCACTGGTCCTGGTCGCGGAGCACGGCCAGGATGCCGCCGAGGCGGTCACGCAGCTCGCCCGGATCGGGATCGACAGTGTGCGGGGCGTGGTGCGCGATCTCGGCCCGGCCGCTACCGCGCGGTTCGAGCTGGTGGATCTGACGGCCTTCGTCGCGCTGGTGGAGCGGCCGGACGCCCAGGTGCTGGACGTGCGGATGCCGAACGAGCGCGCCGCCGTACGTCTCGGGGGAGCCGTGGAGCGATTCCTCCCCGAACTGGTCGCCGAGGGCGTTCCCGCCGAGCTCGACAGGGACCGCCCGGTGCTCGTGGCGTGCGGCTCCGGTCGCCGCGCGGCGATCGCCGCGACCCTGCTCGCCCGCCAGGGCTACCGGGCGGTGGTGCTGAACCGTGCGGGCATCCCCGACGTCGTCGCCGCGAAGGCCGCCCGCCACGCGGCCTGACCGGCCGCGCCATGACCTCTCGCGGGTACCGCCGCGAGACGCTGAGGAAAGAGAAGATACCAATGAGCGTGGACCGCCCATCCCAGACCATCGACCCCGCCAGCGCGCGTGCTCTGATCGCGTCCAACCCGGACGTGCTCGTCGTCGACGTGCGAACCGCGGCCGAGTTCGAGACCGCGCACATCCAGAGTGCGGTCAACCTGCCGCTTGACCAGGTGGACGCCCATCTGCGGCAGATCGTCGCGGACGCCGGCGGCACGATGCTGCTGATCTGCCAGTCGGGCGGCCGGGCCACCCAGGCGCAGAACAAGCTGTGCGAAGCCGGGCTGCCCGACACGGTCGTGCTCTCCGGCGGCATGAACGCCTGGATCGCCTCGGGAGCGCCGGTCGTACGCGGCCGGCAGAAGTGGAGCCTGGAGCGTCAGGTCCGCCTCGTGGCCGGCGGCATCGTGCTCACGTCGATCGTGGCGGACCTGTGGCTGCCCGGCGCGCGTTTCGTGGGCGCCTTCGTCGGCGCGGGGCTGACCTTCGCCGCGCTGACCGACACCTGCGCGATGGGGATGCTGCTCTCCAGGCTGCCGTACAACCGCGGAAGAGTCGACGTCGACGAGGCCATGGCCTGCATCCGCAGGCCCGCGCGCTCCAGGGCCTGACCCCCGGCTCCGCCGTACGGCGGAGCGGACTGTCTCCTATATACCCCCCTGGGTATGAAGGGAAGGAATTCCATGCTCGCCCTGACCCTTGCCGGCGCCGTGGTGGTCGGCCTGACGCTCGGCCTGTTCGGCGGTGGAGGGTCGATCCTGACCGTGCCATTGCTCGTCTACCTCGCGGGCGTGCCGGCCAAGGCGGCGATCGCGATGTCCCTGTTCGTCGTGGCCGTGACCAGCGCGGTCAGCGCCGTCGGGCACGCCCGCGCCGGGCGGATCCGGTGGAAGACCGGCCTGATCTTCGGCGTGGCCGGCATGGCGGGCGCGTACGGCGGTGGCCTGATCGGGCCGCACCTGCCGTCCGCCGTGCTGCTGGCCGCGTTCGCGCTGATGATGCTGGCCACCGCGACCGCGATGATCCGCGGCCGCGCGGTGCCCGAGCAGGCGCCGGCGCACACGGACCTGCCCATCGCGCACGTGCTGGCCGAGGGTGTCGTCGTCGGACTGGTCACCGGCCTGGTCGGCGCGGGCGGCGGCTTCCTCGTCGTCCCCGCGCTCGTGCTGCTCGGCGGAATGCCCATGAGTATGGCCGTCGGCACCTCGCTGGTCGTGATCGCGTTGAAGTCGCTCGCCGGGCTCGCCGGATACCTGCAGACCGTCCACATCGACTGGACGACCGCGCTCCCCGTGACCGCGGCCGCGGTCGTCGGCGGGTTGGTGGGAGGGCAGCTCGCCGGGCGGATCCAGGCGGACCGCCTGCGCAAGGGCTTCGGCTGGTTCGTTCTCGTGATGGGCGGCTTCGTGCTCGTCCAGCAGGCGCCGTCAGCGCTGTTCCACACGATGTGGGGCGTCGCGGCGCTGCTCGCCGGCGGCCTGTCGGTCCTGGCGGTCGTCACGTACCTGCTCCTCAGGAAGGAGAAGGGGCGGGGGCACCGGGCGGTGCGCGTCCCGGAGACCAACCGTGGCTGACGCCCGGCGGGCGGAGAGACACCCCGCGGGCAAAGAGAGAGGAAGGGACATGATCACCGAACTGACCAAGGACAACTGGAGCGCGACGGTCACCGCGGAGGGCATCGTGCTGGTGGACTTCTGGGCGGCCTGGTGCGGCCCGTGCCGTCGGTTCGCTCCGGTCTTCGAGGCGGCGGCCGCGCGCAATCCCGACATCGTCTTCGGCAAGGTCGACACGGAGGCGGAGCAGGAGTTGGCGAGCTCGTTCCGTATCACCTCCATCCCGACCCTGATGGCGATCCGGGACGGTGTCATCGTCGCCATGCAGCCCGGGGCGCTGCCGGAACCCGTGCTCGACGACCTCATCGCGCAGGTCCGGACGCTCGACATGGCGGAGATCCGCCGCCACGTGGCCGGGCAGCCCGCCCGGCGCTGACGTGGCACGGAGACCGCCCCAGCCCCCCGGGCCGGCTCGCGCGGCGGACGGCATGGGCGCCGTCCGTCCGCCGAGCCTGGGGCTGCGGGCCAACCTCGCCCAGTTCACCCTGCTCGTCGCCGTCAACGCGCTGGTCGGCGGGATGCTCGGCCAGGAGCGAACGGTGCTGCCGCTGCTCGCCGGGCAGACCTTCCACCTGAACGCCTACATCGGCGTGCTCACGTTCATCCTCGCCTTCGGCGCGGTCAAGGCGATCACGAACTTCCTCGCCGGAACCCTGTCCGATCGGTACGGCAGGAAGCCCGTGCTGGTCGCGGGGTGGTTGATCGGCCTGCCGGTGCCGCTGCTGCTCATCTGGGCGCCGAGCTGGGGCTGGGTGATCGCCGCCAACGTGTTGCTGGGGGTGAACCAGGGCCTGACCTGGTCCACCACCGTCGTCATGAAGATCGACCTGGTCGGTCCGGAGCGCCGCGGCCTGGCCATGGGACTCAACGAGGCCGCCGGGTACGTCGCGGTCGCGGTCACGGCGATGGCCACCGGCTATCTCGCCGGAGAGTACGGCCTGCGGCCGTCGCCGTTCCTGCTGGGCGCCGCCTACGCCGCCCTGGGGCTCGGCCTGTCGACGCTCGCCGTACGGGAGACCCGGGGGCACGCCCACCACGAGGCGGGGACGGCGGTGAGCCCGCTGAGCACCCGCCGGATCCTGACGTTGACCAGCTTCAGGGAACCGGCGCTCTCCACCGCCTCCCAGGCGGGCATGGTGAACAACCTGAACGACGGCCTGGCCTGGGGGTTGTTTCCGATCCTCTTCGCCGCCCACGGCCTCTCGACCGCCGGGATCGGACTGCTCGCCGCCCTCTATCCGGCCGTCTGGGGCTTCGGGCAACTGGCCACCGGCGCGCTGTCGGACCGGATCGGCCGCAAGTGGCTGATCGTCGGCGGGATGGCGACGCAGGCCGTCGCCCTCGCCATGGTCGCCGTGGGCACGTCGCTTCCCGTGTGGGTGGCGGCCGTGATCCTGCTCGGCCTCGGCACGGCCATGGTCTACCCGACCCTGCTCGCCGCCGTCGGCGACGTCGCCCACCCCGCCTGGCGAGCCCGGGCGGTCGGGGTGTACCGGTTGTGGCGTGACGGCGGATTCGCCGCGGGCGCCCTGCTCGCCGGAGTCGTGGCGGACCTGTACGGGATTCCCGCCGCGGTCTGGACCGTCGCCGCGCTCACCGGCCTGTCCGGGCTGGTCGTCGCGGTGCGCATGTACGAGACGCGCCCGGTGGCGGCCGGCCGCACCGGGGAACCCCTGACTGACCAGGGGACATCCCCGAAACAGGGACTAAAGTCCTGACCGAATCAGATACCCCCAGGGGTATGCTGGAAGCAACCCCATCGAACCGCAGGAGGACGGACATGTTCTTCACGCAGTACTACCTGGACTGCCTCTCGCAGGCCTCGTACATGATCGGTGACCGGGAGACCGGCCGGGCCGTAGTGGTGGACCCCAGGCGCGACGTGTCCGAGTACATCGCGGACGCGCAGGCGCGCGGGCTGAGGATCGAGGGCGTGATCAACACCCACTTCCACGCCGACTTCATCGCGGGCCACCTCGAGCTGGCCGCGCGCACGGGCGCCTGGATCGGCTACGGACATAGGGCCGAGGCCGAGTATCCCATCCGCACGCTGATCGACGGCGAGCGCGTCGAGCTCGGCGACGTCGTCCTGGAGATCATGGAGACCCCCGGGCACACGCCGGAGTCGATCAGCATCCTGGTGTACGAGCACGCCTCCGACACGGTGCCCTACGGCGTGCTCACGGGAGACGCGCTGTTCATCGGCGACGTGGGGCGGCCGGACCTGCTCGCCTCGCTCGGCATGACGGCCGACCAGCTCGGCCGGATGCTGTACGACAGCGTCCAGCACAAGCTGATGGGGCTGCCGGACGCGGTGCGGGTGTTCCCGGCGCACGGCGCCGGCTCGGCTTGCGGCAAGAACCTCTCGACGGAGCGGCAGTCGACCATCGGCATGCAGCGGCTGACCAACTACGCGTGCGCGCCGATGAGCGAGGACGAGTTCCTGGCCATCGTCACGGAGGGCCAGCCGCCCGCGCCCGGCTACTTCGTCTACGACGCCGTGCTGAACCGGAAGAACCACGAACTGCTCGACGTGGCCGCGCACGTCCGGCCGCTGTCGCAGGAGGACTTCCTGGCCTCGCGGGCGGCGGGCGCCGTTGTCGTCGACGCCCGTGACTCCCAGGACTTCGCCCTCGCCCACCTGCGCGGCTCGATCGGCGTCCCGGCCGACGGACGGTTCGCCGAACGGGTCGGCATGGTGGTCACGCCGCGCAGCGAGATCGTCGTCATCGCCCCGCAGGATCGCGAGGAGGAGGTGGTGACCCGCCTGGGGAGGATCGGCTTCGACACGGTCACCGGATATCTGCGCGAGCCCGAGGCCGCCTTCCTCGCCGTGCCCGGCGAGGTGGCGCACTCCACGCGGGTCACCGCGCGCGACCTGCGCGAGGCGCTCGCCGGGGTGGAGCCGCCGCTGCTCGTCGACGTGCGCAACGAGGGAGAGGTCGCGGGCGGCGCTATCGAGGGATCGGTGAACATCCCGCTCGCGCAGCTCGCCGGGCGGCTCTCCGAGGTGCCGGTCGACCGTCCCGTCGTCGTCTACTGCGCGGGCGGCGCCCGCTCGGCCATCGCGGCCGGCCTGCTGGAGCACGAGGGGCGAGAGCGGGTGGCCGACCTGATCGGCGGCTACGACGCCTGGCAGCGCGCCTTCGCGACCGCCGGGGCATAGGTCACCACCCGGCCACGCCGGTGTGCCCCACGGAGTTCGTCACCTTCGCCGGACTCGCCATGGAGTTCGCGGACCGGAAGGTCGCCCTGCTCGGTGACTCGGTCGACTCCGGGCACGGCCACCTGGCCCGCGGTGGGATGCCGCCGCGGGCCGGCCGGTCGCGGGCCCGGCGGCCCTGCGGTCCGTGGTGGCCCTCTGGCGCCGAGGTGTCCGTCGGCTTATAGTCATCCCCATGACTACTCATATCCATGAGTATTGAGCCGATGGCCCTCAGGCACGCGGTGCTGGCGGCGCTGCTCGACGGCGAATACAGCGGATACCAGCTCGCCAAGATCTTCGACATCGGCGTCTCCAACTTCTGGTACGCCGCCCCGCAGCAGCTCTACGCCGAGCTGACCAAGCTGGAGGCCGACGGTCTGGTCACGGGCCGGGAGGTGGTCCAGCGGGGCCGCCCCAACAAGCGCGTGTTCAAGGTGACCGAGGCCGGGCTCGGCGAGCTGGCCGCCTTCGCCGCCACACCGGCCAAGCCCCTGCTCATCCGCGACGACCTGGCCGTCAAGGTGCACGCCGTCGACCTGCTCGACCCCGCGCCGGTGATCGGGCAACTGCACGACCGGGCCCGGGAGGCCGCCGCCAAGCTGGAGGTGTTCGAGCAGCTCCTGCTGCGCCTGCGCGGCGAGCTGGACGAGGAGACGTTCCTGCGCCAGGGCGAGCACGTCGGCCCCTACCTGTCCTGCCTGGCGGGATGCAGGCTGGAGCGCGAGACCCGCGCCTGGTGCCTGGAGACGGCGCGGACGCTCGGCGAGCGCACGGCCCGCGCCGGAAAGGAGACCTCATGACCGTCTACAGGCGCTACGTCGCGCTCGGCGACAGCCAGACCGAGGGCCTCGGTGACGGCGACGACGTCAACGGACACCGCGGCTGGGCCGACCGCCTCGCCGAACACCTGGCCCGCGCCGACCCCGGCCTCCTGTACGCCAACCTCGCGGTCCGCGGCCGGCTCGCGGGCCAGATCCGCTCCGAGCAGCTGGCCCCCGCGCTGGCGCTGCGCCCCGACCTGGCCACGGTCATGGCGGGCATGAACGACCTCATTCGCCCCGGCTGCGAGCCCGCCGCTGTGGCGGAGGTGCTGGAGGAGATGTACGCCGCGCTGACCGAGGCGGGCGCGCACGTGGTTACCGTGACTTTTCCGGATATCGGGAAGATCGCCCCGATAGCCCGGCCGCTCCGGCCCAAGGTGCTCGACCTCAACGCCCGCATCCGCGCCGCCGCGGCCCGCCACGGGGTCACGGTGGTGGACACGTTCGCGATGGAGTTCGTCACCGACGCGCGCATGTGGGGCATGGACCGGCTGCACGCGAGCCCGGAGGGCCACGCCCGCATCGCCGCCGCCATGGCCCACTCCCTCAGCCTGCCCGGCAGTGACGACACGTGGATGCTGCCCTTCCCGCCCTTGCCCCCGGCGCCGGCGTGGCGGGTGGCGGCGGCCGAGCTACGCTGGTTCGCCACGTTCGCGGGCCCGTGGATCGGCCGCCGCATCCGCGGCCGCTCCTCGGGCGACGGCCGCACGGCCAAGCGGCCGGAGCTCACGCCGTGGGCCCAGCCGGCCGCGAGCCCCAGCCCGCCGCAGTCCGCTCCCTCGGCCGGATCGGCGGCGGGCTCAGAGGTGCCGGTGCCCGCGGCGGGTGGACGGCAGGTCGTGCCGCCCGGAGAGGAACTCCTGGAACGCGATCCTAGCCTTGATCACCGGTCGCCGTAACCGCTCTTCTCTTCCGCCGAGCCGGCGCGTGCCGGGTGGTCAAACCGGCCGGCGCACCTGGCCCTGGTCCAGGAGGAGGGCCAGGGCCGTGGTCAACGCCGC
Source organism: Microtetraspora glauca (assembly GCA_001570385.1). Lineage (GTDB taxonomy): Bacteria > Actinomycetota > Actinomycetes > Streptosporangiales > Streptosporangiaceae > Microtetraspora > Microtetraspora glauca. Next base: position 541,578 of record BBYL01000006.1, read on the forward strand.
GCCCTCCTGGCGTCACATCCTGTGCAGGAAGGCGGTCCACTGCTGCCAGAACAGCGAGTTGCTCGTGGTGACGAAGGGCTCCTTCTGCAGCTTGAGGCGGTACAGCGTGTCGAAGAGCGCGTCGCTGCCCTGCATGTCGCCGAAGCTCGGCCTCGTCACCAGGCCCAGGTAGACCTTGAGCGCGGTCGCGTGCCCCCTGGCCTCGGCGATGAACCGGAACAGCGACCAGCCCAGCGCGTAGTTGAACGAGCGGTACTTGTCATCGTAGAAGTGCTCGTTGTTGGGCAGGTCCGCGCGCAACAGGCCCTTGGCCAGGCCGTCACGGATCACCCACCTGTTGGCGGCCGCCGGGGTCCCGCGGTTCTCGATGTAGCCGGCGAAGCCCTCGGTGGCCCACCGGGGCGCGGCCAGGCTCAGCCCCTTGCCGCCGGCGCCGCCCACCGGGCCGAGCTGGATGTCGACCGGCTGCACCGCCGTGGTGATCGCGTGGGTGATCTCGTGCTTCATCACCAGCAGCGGGTCGTCCGACTTGAGGGCGGACCTCATGTTGATCACGATGCGGGAGCCCGCGTAGTGGCCCGTGACCTCGACCTTGTCGGCGCTCGCGCCGAGCAGGGAGATCTCCACACCCTCCGACCAGCTGGGCGTGCCCGCGCCGAACCACTTCTTGTAGCTGGCGGGCCTGCCGGTCAGGAACAGGGCGAAGCCGCCGGGCGCCAGGTTGTCCAGCCAGTCGCGGCGCACCTCGGCGCTGGCCCTGGCGGCGACCTTGACGTAGGCCTCGAAGTCGGGCACCGACCCGTCCGTGGCCAGCACCACGTCCCCGCGCTTGGCGACGGTCAGCCGGGTCAGCTCCCACGGCGGGTCGTAGATCAGCCCGTAGTCGTCGGTGACGGGCCCGACGTCGACCATCGTGTACTGCCCGTTCATCATCGCGAACAGGTAGATGGAATCGCTGGCGCTGCTGTCCCTGTCGACGCCGGCCAGTTTGGAGACCAGGCGGACCTTGAAGCCGTTGACGTCCTGCGGCAGCGTCTTGACGTAGCGCTGGGCCTCGGCGACCAGCGGGCCGTCAGAAGGCCCGCTGGACAGCTGCAGGGTCTCCCACCGGAACTTGCGCAGGTTCGCGAACTGCAGCTTCTGGGCCGCCATCAGCGCGGCGTTGGACGTGTCGACGCCCGCGAGCCAGGCCTGCTCGTCGCCGGAGCGCAGCGCGGCGTTGCGGCGGTCGATGAAGCGCTTGACGTCGGCCTGCATGTCCGTGGCGTCGCGCGTCTTCTCCACCCCGGTCAGCACGCCGGGCAGGCGGCACCCGCTCAGCAGGAACACCGATCCGGTGAGCGTGAACAGGGCATGACGGCGTGTCAGCACGTAGACCTTCCCCCGTGGAAAGTTGATGCTCGGGCAGCGATTCAGGCGGCGACCATGGTTGCACTTGAACGGGGTGAAGGCTAGCCAAATGATCTACAACCCGCGCATACCGGGTCGGGTGTTACAAATGCCACCTTCCGTGTCGTGACGTCATAGGCGTCGGTGGCCGTGCCGTACCGCCGGCATCCTGTGAGAGCGCCGCTCTACGCTTCGTTGACTTTGACGCCTTCTCGCACGTGGCGAACAGTGGGGCGGAGCTCGAGAATGACGGCTAGCGCTTCAGCCGCAGCGTGACCAGTTCGAACGGGCGGAGTGTCAGGGGCACCGTGTCGCCGTGCCGCCGCGGTTCCGCGATGGGCCGCTCCAGCAGGTCCGTCGCCACCACGCCGGTGATCGGGAAGCTCGCGGTCAGGGTGGCCCGGGCCCGGCCGCCGTGCGCCTCGTGGAACCGTACGATCACGTCGCCGCTGCCGTCGTCGGCGAGTTTGACGGCGGTCACGACGACCGCGTCGTCGTCGATCGTCACCAGCGGGGCGACCTCGGCGTCGCCGCGCATCCGCCGCGCGGGCAGATTGATGACGTAGCCCTCGCGGACCGCGTCGCCGATCGTCGCGCCCGGCACGAGCGCGTGCCGGAACCGGTGCACGCCCTGGTCGGTCTCGGGGTCGGGGAAGCGGGGCGCGCGGAGCAGGGAGGCTCGCAGCGTGGTGGTCGTCCCGCCGTCCGACGCGCGGACCGCGCGGGTCACGTCGTGGCCGTAGGTGGAGTCGTTGACCAGGGCCACGCCCCAACCGGGCTCCTCCAGGTGCACGAAGCGGTGGTTGCACGCCTCGAACTTGGCGGCCTCCCAGCTCGTGTTGGTGTGCGTCGCCCGGTAGACGTGGCCGTACTGGGTCTCCGAGGCGTACCGCTCGGCACGCAGGTCCAGGGGGAAGGCCAGTTTGAGGAACCTCTCGGTCTCGTGCCAGTCGACCTCGGTCAGGATGTCGAGCCGCTTGGCGCCGGGCGAGAGGCTGAGCAGTTGGGTCACCGTCGAGCGGCCGAACGAGCGGATCACGCGGACCGAGCCCGGCTCCTCCCCGGGCACCACCTCGTCGGCGTCCACCAGGTCGGTGACCGTGTTGCGGTAGAACTCGTCCACGTCCCAGGCGTCCCACATGTTGGGGAAGTCGGGGTGGATCTGCGGCAGGTTGGCCGCCCGGCCGGGTGCGACGGCCTCCCGCTCGGCGGCGAGGTCGTACGCCGACACGACCAGGCCGCGCCCGTCGATCTCCACGCGGAGCAGGCCGTTGTCGAGGAGGTGGCCGCCTCCGTCACGCGGGCGGACGCCGGTGCCGCCGCCGGCGGCGAGAGGCGCGGAGGCGCCCCCGGCCGCGACGCCATCGCGGGTGTGCGGCGCGGAGTTGAAGAGGAGCGGCATGTCTCCGCTCGGGTCACCGGCGAGGGCACGCTGCGCCGCGTCGATGATGCCGTCGAGTTCGCCGGCCACGACAGCGTAGGTCCTCTCGGCCTCGCGGTGCACCCAGGCGATGGACGAGCCGGGCAGGATGTCGTGGAACTGGTGGAGCAGCACGGTCTTCCAGAGCCGGTCGAGCTGCTCGTACGGGTACGGGTGTCCGGTCCGTACGGCGGCGGTCGCGGCCCACAGCTCGGCCTCGCGGAGCAGGGACTCGCTGCGCCGGTTGCCCTGCTTGGTCCTGGCCTGGCTGGTGAGAGTGGCGCGGTGGAGTTCGAGGTAGAGCTCGCCGACCCAGACGGGCGGATTGGAGTATTCGGCTTCGGCCTTGGTGAAGAACGCGGCGGGCGTCTCCCAGGTGACGGTGGCCGAGCCCTCCAGGTCGCGCATCCGGGCCGCCTTGGCCACCATCTCACGTGTGGTGCCGCCGCCCCCGTCGCCCCAGCCGGTGGGGGCGAGGGAGTGCCGGGCGACGCCCTTGTCCTTGAAGTTGCGCGCCGCGTGGGCGATCTCGCTGCCCTTCATCGAGCAGTTGTAGGTGTCGACGGGCGGGAAGTGCGTGAAGATCCGGGTGCCGTCGATGCCCTCCCAGAGGAAGGTGTGGTGCGGGAACGTGTTGGTCCGACTCCACGAGATCTTCTGGGTGAGCAGCCACTTCGATCCGGCGGCCTTGATGATCTGGGGGAGACCGGCGGCGAAGCCGAACGTGTCGGGCAGCCACACCTCGTCGTTCTCGATGCCGAACTCGTCCAGGAAGAACCGTTTGCCGTGGACGAACTGCCGGGCCATCGCCTCCGAGCCCGGCATGTTGGTGTCGGACTCCACCCACATGCCACCGGCCGGGACGAACCGTCCGGCGGACACCGCCCTGGTCACCCGGGACCACACCTCGGGCCGGTGCTCCTTCACCCAGGCCCACTGCTGCGCCTGCGACATGGCGAAGACGAAGTCCGGCTCGTCGTCGAGCAGCGCGGTCATGTTGGACGTGGTGCGGGCGACCTTGCGCACGGTCTCGCGGAGCGGCCAGAGCCAGGCCGAGTCGATGTGCGCGTGGCCGACGGCGCTGATCCGGTGCGCGGACGGCGCGGCGGGCGTGGCGAGGACGCCGGCGAGCCGCTCGCGGGCGGCGGCCGCGGTGCCGTTCACGTTCTGCAGGTCGACCGCGTCGAGCGCCCGGTCGACGGCGCGCAGGATGTCCCAGCGGCGGGCGCCCTCGACCGGCAGCTCCCGCATGAGCTCGCCCAGCACCTCCAGGTCCATCACCAGCCGCCACACCGTCTCGTCGAAGACGGCCAGGTCGATCCGGGCCAGGCGGTACTGCGGCTCCGTCCCCGCGGTCTCCTTGTCGCCGAGTTTCGTCGGGAGGAAGGGGCGGTAGTCGAGGATGACAGGGTTGGAGGCGGCCTCGATGTGCAGCCGCACCTCCTCGCCGCCCTCCACCGGCGCCCCGACGCGTACCCACTGGTTGCGCGGGTTGAGCCCCTTCACCGGGGTGCCGTCGGGGCGGTAGACGAGCCCCTCGCACTGGAAGCCGGGCATGTTCTCGTCGAATCCGAGGTCGAGGATCGCCTCGACGGTGCGCCCCGCCCACGCGGCGGGCACCGTGCCGGTGACGGTGAACCAGCTGGTGCCCCATGGCGCGCCCCAGCCGTCCCCGACCGCTATCGGCTCCGGGACGGCCGACAGGCCCTCGGCGACCGGCACCGGCTCGCCGGGCGCGTGCCAGACGGCCACGTCGAGCGGCACGGACTCGGGGTACACGGCCGGACGGATGCGCTCGTCGAGCACGCGCTTGAGCCGGGCTTCGACCAGATTGCGGTCGTCATGCATCAGGACTCCTTGAACATCTGAACGATCAACCCTTGATCGCGCCCTCTTCGACGTGGCGGGGAACGCCGTGGGCGCGACCCTCGCCGGGTATGCCCTCACGGTGACGTACTGGGACACGATCGTCACCTCCCCGGGCAGTACGAGCGTGGACGGGAACAGCCCGAGGAGCAGTTTCGCGCCCCGAACCGCAGCATGGCCCGGCCAACCGCCCGCAGGGCCTGGTGACGCCGGTGCTGATCGACGCGGATGGATGACCGTGGTCCGCCGTGCGGGTCGTATCGTGAGCTGACAAGTCCCGGAGGTGCAACATGGCGGAAGCCGTCGGCGCAGCGCGTACGGTCATCCTGACCGTGGACGACGACCCTGCGGTGTCCCGCGCCGTCGCCCGTGACCTGCGCCGACGCTATGGCGACCGGTACCGCGTGGTCCGTGCCGAGTCCGGCGAGTCGGCGCTGGAGGCTCTGCGCGAGCTGAAATTGCGGGGCAGCCACGTCGCGGTGCTCCTGGCCGACTACCGCATGCCGCGGATGAACGGCGTCGAGTTCCTGGAGCAGGCCCTCGACCTGTTCCCCGGCGCCCGGCGCGTGCTGCTCACCGCCTATGCCGACACCGGCGCCGCGATCGACGCCATCAACGTCGTCGACCTCGACCACTACCTGCTCAAGCCGTGGGCCCCGCCGGAGGAGAAGCTCTATCCGGTGGTGGACGACCTGCTGGAGTCCTGGCGGGTCTCCGACGGCAAGGAGACGCCCACCACCAAAGTGGTCGGTCACCGCTGGTCGGCACGCTCCTCGCAGATCCGGGAGTTCCTGGCCCGCAACCAGGTTCCCTACCGCTGGTACTCCTCCGACGAACCGGAAGGCCGGCGCCTGCTCCATGCCGCGGGCCAGGACGGGCTTCGGCTGCCGCTGGTGGTCACCCCGGACGGCACCGCGCTCGTGGAGCCCGAGGAGCGTGAACTGGCGGGCCGGGTGGGGCTGTCGACGACCCCGGCGGCCGACTTCTACGACCTTGTCGTCGTCGGTGGCGGACCGGCCGGCCTGGGCTCTGCCGTGTATGGGGCATCCGAAGGGCTGCGGACGGTCCTGGTCGAGCGCGAGGCGACCGGCGGCCAGGCAGGTCAGAGCTCGCGTATCGAGAACTACCTCGGTTTCCCGGACGGCGTCTCCGGGGCACAGCTCACCGATCGGGCGCGGCGTCAGGCGACGAAGTTCGGGGCCGAGTTGCTGACGGCGCGCCAGGTCACCGCGCTGGAGGTGCGGGGCGCGGCACGCACGCTCCGGTTCTCGGACGGTTCCGAGGTCTCCGCGCACTGCGTGATCCTGGCGACGGGCGTGTCGTACCGGCAGCTGGACGTTCCGGGCGTCACCGAGTTGACCGGGTGCGGGGTGTACTACGGAGCAGCGCTGACCGAGGCTCCCGCGTGCCAGGGGCAGGACGTGTACATCGTCGGCGGGGCGAACTCGGCCGGCCAGGCCGCGATGTTCCTTGCCCGGGGTGCCAAGTCCGTCACCCTGGTGGTGCGCGGGTCATCGCTGGCCGCCTCGATGTCGCACTATCTACTCCAGCGGGTCACGGAGTCCCCGGTGATCTCGGTGCGCACCGACACCGTCGTGGAGGCCGTCCACGGTACGGATCATCTGGAGAAGCTGACGCTGCGCAACACGGTGAGCGGAGAGACCGAGACCGTGGAGACCCAGTGGATGTTCGTGTTCATCGGGGCCGCGCCGTTGACCGACTGGCTGGACGGCACGGTGCTCAGGGACGGGCACGGGTTCGTCCTGACCGGCCCCGACCTGTCGCCGGACGGGCGCCCGCCCGCCGGATGGGCGCTGGATCGGCCGCCCTACCACCTGGAGACCAGCGTGCCGGGCGTGTTCGCGGCGGGCGACGTGCGGGCCGAGTCCGCCAAACGGGTCGCCTCCGCGGTCGGCGAGGGGGCCATGGCCGTCATGCTCGTGCACCGCTATCTGGAGCAGTCATGACCCGACCCGGTACGCGGTGCGACGAGGAAGAGCTGCGTTCCCTGTTCCTTTTCGAAAAGCTCTCTGACGACCAGCTCGCCCGGCTGTGCCGGGACGGCCGGGTGGAGTGGTCCGACCCGGGCACGGTCTACCGGGAGGGCGACCCGGCCGCGTACCTGTACGTCCTCTTCGAGGGCACGGTGGTGCTCTCACGCCGCGTCGGCGGCGAAGACGTGGACGTCAACCGCACCTCCACGCGCGGCGTGTACGCCGGGGCCTTCCAGGCGTACCTGGGCGACCAGGTGCCACAGGTCTACAACAACTCGATGCGGGTCACCGCGCCCTCCCGGTTCTTCGTCCTGCCTGCGGAGACCTTCGCGGAGATCATGCGCGACTGGTTCCCCATGGCCGTCCATCTGCTGGAGGGGCTGTTCTTCGGGACCAAGAACACGCAGCAGGCGATCGGCCAGCGCGAGCGTCTGCTGGCCCTCGGGTCGCTGACGGCCGGGCTCACGCACGAGCTCAACAACCCGGCCGCCGCCGCGGTGCGGGCCACCGCCGAACTCCGGGAGCGGGTGGCCGGAATGCGCCACGGGCTCGGCGACATCGCGGCCGACCCGATCCGGCGGGACAGTGTCGACGCGCTGGCCAGGATTCAGGAGGACACCGCCGAACTCGCCGCACGGGCCCCCGCCCTCAGCCCGCTGGAGGCTTCGGACCGGGAGGACGTCCTGACAGAGTGGCTGGACGAACACGGCGTAGCCGACGGATGGCAGCTCGCGCCGACGTTCGTTCAGGCCGGTTTCGATACGTCCTGGCTGGACCGGATCGCCGCGGCTGTGCCCCCGGACGTGCTCGGCGCGGCCATGCGCTGGCTGAACTGCACCGTCGAGACCGAACTCCTCCTCAACGAGATCGAGGACTCGACCACCCGCATCTCCGCCCTGGTCGACGCGGCGAAGCACTATGCGCAACTCGACCGGGCGCCATACCGGCACACCGACGTACATGACCTGCTCGACAGCACGCTGGTCATGCTCTCGCAGAAGATCGGGGCGGGCGTCAGTGTCGTCAAGGACTACGATCGCACGCTGCCCGAGGTCGCGGCGTGCCCCGGCGAGCTCAACCAGGTGTGGACCAACCTCGTCGACAACGCGCTCTCCGCCATGGGCGGCACGGGCGCCGACGGCACACTGTCCGTGCGCACCGCACGGGACGGCGACCGCCTGCTGGTCGAGATCGGCGACACCGGCCCCGGCGTGCCTCCCGAGATCCGTGACCGCATCTTCGACCCTTTCTTCACGACCAAACCCGTCGGCGAGGGCACCGGGCTGGGCCTGGACATCTCCTGGCGCATCGTCGTCGGCCGGCACGGCGGTGACCTGCGGGTCGAGTCCGTGCCCGGCGACACCCGTTTCCAGGTCCGCCTGCCGCTGTCCCCCTCCGACCCGGACACCCCAGAGGAGTCGCCATGAGCCCTGAGCGAGCGATCGACCCCGCCGTTCCGCCGAGCGGCACCGGCTGCGTCGAGTGCGACGCGGCCGGCGGGTGGTGGGTGCACCTGCGGCGTTGCGCCCTCTGCGGCCACATCGGCTGCTGCGACGACTCGCCGTCCAAGCACGCCACGGCGCACGCCAAAGAGACGGGACACCCGCTGATCCGCAGTTTCGAACCGGGCGAGGAGTGGTTCTGGGACTACACCACCTCGAAGTTCTACAAGTCCGGGCCCGCGTTGGCGCCGCCGGAGAGCCGCCCCGTCGACCAACCCGTCCCCGGGCCCGCCGGGCGGGTACCCGCCGACTGGGCCGAACGCCTGGGCGGCGGGTGACCGTCGCTTTGCGCCCGACCCGCGGTGCCCGGGGGAGGCGGGCGGAAGCCCGAAGGTGCACGAGAGCTCGACGCGGCGGATGGCGGCGCGCGTACACACGCGGTCGGGAAGCCATGCGCCGACGGGCAATCGAGCGGCGGCGTGCGCCCTGGCCAGATGGCCGAGGAGACCGTTGCCGAGCGGTACGTCAGACGAACACCCCCTCGGGCGTCACCGCGGAGCCCGCCGCCGATCCCGTGTGCCGGCCGCCGGGCGGTTCGGGTGGCACGCTGTCGGCACACGGGACGCTCGAACGGACGGACTGAGGCGCATTCTCGCCCTCCGGCCTGGGCACGAACACCAGGCGCACGCGTACCAGCGCATACGGCAATCATCGGTGAGCCGTCACCAGGACACGACCCTGTGCTCGGCCGGAGTGCGCGGATCGGGGACAGTGAGGGGGACACATGAACGTCGGTCTCGGGCTGCCCATCAGCGAACCCGAATGCCTGCTGAAGTGGGCGCGGCGCGCGGACGATGGGCCGTTCAGCACACTCGGCCTGCTGGACCGCCTCGTCTACGACAACCCCGAGCCCCTGGTGGCACTCGGCGTGCTCGCAGGGGCCACCTCTCGGATCCGGGTGCAGACAGAGGTGCTGCTTGCCCCGCTGCGCGAGCCCGCGCTGCTGGCCAAGCAGGCCGCGACCCTGGACCGCATGTCGGGTGGCCGTTTCACGCTCGGTATCGGCCTGGGGGCGCGGCGGGACGACTACGAGGCGGCAGGGGTGGATGTGCACACCCGGGGAGCTCGGCTCAATGAGACGATGGTAGTGATGCGGCGTGTGTGGTCCGGCGAGCCATACGTGCAAGAGATCGGCTCGATCGGCCCCGCGCCCGCCCAACCGGGCGGGCCGGAGGTGCTCTTCGGATCCTTCAGTCAGGCCGGACTCCGGCGCGCGGCGCGCTTCGGCGACGGCCTGCTGTGCGCGGCCCACCTCGCCGACGCCGACCGCCAGTTCCGGGACGCCGAGCAGGCGTGGCAGGAAGAGGGCCGCGCCGGCCGTCCGCGGCTGGTCGCGCAGTTCAACGCCGTCCTGGGGCCCGACCACCTGATCGAGCGGGCGCGCGAGTCACTGCGTGCCTACTACGGGGGCCCTCACTATATGAATCTGCCCGCGGGGTTCGCCGAGGGCGCGGTGGCAAGCATGCTCACCACCCCCAGTCAGATCCACGACACGCTTGTCCACATGAGCGATATCGGTGCCGACGAGGTCATGCTCTACTGCTGGGCGTCGGATGCGGCCCAGGTGGATCGCTTCGCCGAGACGCTGGGCGAGTGGGGGATGCCCGCGCGATGAACTGATCCAGGGCTGGTGTCCGGCGGTCTCCTCATGGTCGAGAGACCGGCATCCGCGTGCCAGGAGGACGAGGGAGAACAACTCCGAGACGCCAGGCGCACACTTCGAATGATGACAGAACGAAGCGTTTGATTAGCCCGACGGTGTGGCACGACGCCACTATGGCAGATAGCGACGGAACACCCTCATATGGTGCGGAGAATCATAGAACGCTGAGCAGGCGGAGCGTACTAAAAGGGGGAACATTCGCCGCGGCCTTGGCTTCCGGGGGAATCTACGAGTTGGTCGACGCGCTGGTCGGGCCCCCCGAGCGACCGCCGATCGGGACGGCTCCACAGCCCCTGCGTCCGGAACAATATGCCATTCCGAACCCGCGGCTCATCATGGACGACGGCTTCGGGCTCGCCAGCAGTAAGGGTAAGATCCCCGTTCTTATCCCGCCGTTCCACAACCATATCGTCACAGCGAAGCTGAATGTGCCGGCGGGGGCGAAGTCCCTGCAGGAGGCGCAGCGGCACCTGGAAAGCGTGCTCCAGCGCCTGGAACAGCAGTTTCCGCCCCCGCCGAGCGGATTGGGCGTCGTGGTCGCCTGGGGACTCCCTTATTTCGAGCATTACATCCCCAGGCTCGGAAAGAGTTCCAGCTATTTCCGCGCGGGAACGTCGTACCCGGCCTATTTGCCGGTTGACTTGATGACGTCCAAGCAGCGTGGCCGCACGGTCTATGCGCTGCAGGAGTCGAGAACATTCCCGAGCGACGAGCCGCCCCCCGGCTTCGGGCCGGTTCGCCTGGAACAGAACGATGTGGCCGTGCTGCTGCGCAGCGATTCGCTTGACCACATCATGACCGCCACGAACGCCATTTTCGGAACGGGAAACAACCAAGCGGGCAGCCTGTTCAAGGTGACCAGCATTCGCCGCGGCTTCACCGGTGGCGCCCACACCGGCGGGCAGGGGCTGGCGAGCAAGCTGGCACTCGCGGCCGGCATTCCCGGCGCGGATATGATCCCCAGGAAGTCACCGATCTTCCTCGGGTTCACAACCACAATCCGGGACGCGGAGAGCTCCGTCCCGGTCTCCAACTTCGAGACGCTGCCCGGCTGGACCGACCAATGGCCCAACGGATACTTCAAGCACGGGACGATCATGCCGCTCTCGCACCTGTTCCAGGACCTCGTCGCTTGGTATTCGAAAATATTTCCGACCTTTGATGCTCGTATCCATGCGATGTTTCGTCCGGGAGTCTCCTTCGCGCCCGGGACGGTGACAGCGGACCCGCCCGAGCAAAATGAGGCCGACGTCCTGACCGGCGTGCAGAAATATCATGCGTACGGCCATAATGGAAGCATGCAGCCGGTGAACCGCCTGCAGGCGCAAACGACCGGCAACTACGGTCACGTCTATCCCGTCAATACGGCCATCACGAATCGCGGGGACTTCGCCACACTGGACAATCCGTTCCACTACACCTCGGATCCCGCCGGGGACCATTTCAGCGATCAGAAGGCGGCCGGATTGCATTTCCTGCTCTTCGCTCCGACCACCGAGACCTTCAACCGCGTGCGGCTTGCCATGGACGGCGAGTTTCCCGACGGCAGGCGCGCCCCTTTCTCGTCGCGCTCCTCGGGCGCCGGCTTGAATTCTGTTGTGCACACGACGCACCGGCAGAATTTCCTGATTCCGCCGCGCTCCCACCGTTCCTTCCCGCTCACCGAGTTCCTCGACTGACCAGACGATCTCCGAACCGGGACGTCGTCCACGCGGTAGATCAAGATATTCTTCACGTGGACGTGACAGCTCGGGTTTCGCGAATGAGCGGTGGACGGCTCCTTGTCCGCGGAACGCCGACCCAGCGGCCCTGGTCGCGTTGAACTCGACGCGGCTCCCAGGTAAGAGCGGCCTCGTGGTGGTCCTTCTTCCTCAGCTCGCGACCGCCTGAGTGGCTTCGCGCGTGAATTCGGCGATGGTGGAGCGAAGGTGTCGGGCTGTTCGAGGTGCCCCAGATGGCCGCTGTCTCCGAGGAGGACGAACCGGGAGCCGGCGATGCCCTCGTGCAGGAGACGCCCCCGAGGACGCCGCGGGCCCCGGTGGGCGTGCTCACTCCTTCCCGCTGACCAGACATTCCGGATCCGCCCGCCCGCGCGGGCGGCGGCCACGCGCCGGGATCGATCACACGGTGGCCCGGGTGCAGGCAGGCCGTGCTGTGTGTTACCTCGAATCACTACAAAATGGGCGATTCGGATGTTCGATGATGGGCTGAGAGTATCGGTTCGATGGCCGAAACCGGCCTGACGCGAATCCGTAACCTGGAACAGCGCGGCACTACCGACAAGTAAACATGACTCTGCGTAATTATCATTGATAATGTCCAGGCCCGGAACTCCGGAAAACCGCAGTCGAAATCTCCCGGTCCGAGCCCGCGCCAGCCGGGAAGGAGTCGCCGGCGGCCCTGGCCGCGGCTCTCCGGCGGACGCGTGGAGGCCGCCTTGGAGTCCTCTTGGCTGCCTGCTCACCGGGCCTGCTCCCGTCGATCGCCGACGATTGTTCACCGTGGCGACCACATGACGTCATCGGGCGATGACGGAGCCGCGAATCATCATGAGGCAAACGAAAGAAACTGCGCCGCGTAACGTTATTGGGCTCGGTTTTTCCGTTATTGACAGCTCTGGTGCGACATGATTATGGTGATCCTCATCGCAGTTGATCGACTCGGGTAGTCAAATGTTCGGCTGGGTGAATTTTCCTCTGCAATCCCCTGACCGGGGGATTCGCATGATCAACGCCATCCAAAGGGGATTGGGACCGGTGAGGAGGAGGTTTCGTCACGCCTCGGCAAAACGCGATCAGTGATGCGCGAAAACCGGATGGCGCGGGCTGTCGCAAACATATCGGAAAGGTGATTCCGATCGTGCAAGAAAAGGCACCTGTTCCTGGCGGCGACTATTTCCGTTGTATCGGCGTGGGTGTGGGACCGGCGAACCTGAGTCTCGCCTCGCTGTTGTACGCGCATCCCGAAGTGACGAATCGCTTCATAGAAAAGCGACCCTGTTTCGGGTGGCATGACGGCCAGCAGCTCGAGGACGCCGCATTACAAGTATCGACTCTCAAGGATCTGGTAACCCTCACCGATCCGACGAACGCGTTCTCGTTCCTGTCGTATCTGCGTGCCCACGGCCGGCTGTACCACTTCATCAACGCCCAGTTCGACTCGGTCCCCCGCCAGGAGTTCCGTAACTACATGGAGTGGGCCAGCCGCATGAACCACAACGTGGTTTTCGGCGAAGAAGTGCTGTCGATCGACTTCGACGGGCTGTTCCACATCAGGACCACGAGCAACACCCTGCGCGCCGAGAACGTCGTGCTCGGCGTCGGCACGGAGCCCTGGCTGCCCGCGCATGCCCGCGACGCCGTAGGCGACGACCAGTTCCACGTCAGCGAGTTCGTCGGCAAGGCAGGCGATCTCGGCGGTAAGCGGGTGGCCGTGGTCGGCGGCGGACAGTCCGGCGCGGAGGCGTTCCTCAACCTCATCTCACGCCCCAAGCGTCAGTTGCCGCGCCGGGTCGTGTGGATCTCGCGCCGGCAGAACTTCCTGCCCATCGACGACTCGCCGTTCACCAACGACTACTACACGCCGTCGTTCTCCGACTACTTCTCCCGGCTGGAGCCTTCGGTCCGCGAGGCGTTCAACCAGCGCCACATCCTGACCAGCGACGGCATCTCCGAGGTGACGCTGCGCGAGATCTACCAGCGCGCGTACGTGCATCGGTTCGTCGAAGGCGCGGTCGACCTGTTCGCGCTCTACCCCAACCGAGAGGTGTTGCACGTGACAGGCGACGACGGCGGCGGATGGGATCTGGCGATCGGCCACAACGACCTCCGCCACGTCACGGAGCACATCGACGTCGACGTCATCGTCTGGGCAACCGGGTTCCGTCCGGCGCGGACGGATTTCCTCGCCCCGATCGCGCACCGCCTGGAGCGCGAGGGCGACGAGTACCGGATCGACGACAGCTTCGCGGTCGTGTGGGACGGTCCGCAGGACCGCAACATCTTCGTACAGAACGGCGCGCGGCAGCAGCGCGGCCTCGCGGACCCGAACCTGAGCCTGAACGCCTGGCGGGCCCAGCGCATCCTCGACCGCCTGCGCGGCGTGAACACCGAGAGCCAGACCGCCTCGTTCATCGAGTGGTCGGCCAAGCTCCAACCCGACGATCGGGCGGGCCGGGAGCACCAGGGCCAGGAGATCCACCGGTGAGCCGGCCGACGGTCGTGGTGGTGGGCGCGGGCATCGTCGGATGCCTCGTCGCACGGGAGATCACGGATCGCGCCGCCGGCGCCGAGGTCGTCGTCGTCGACCGGGACGGCGTGGGCAGCGGCGCGTCCCGGCGCTCGGCCGGGCTGCACTTCCCGCGCGGCGCCTCCGAGCGGGTGCGCCGGATGACCGCCTACAGCGAGGACTGGTACCGGCGGCTGCTCGGCGCCGACCCCGGTGCGCCGATCCACCCGCTCCCGATGACCGTGGTCGCCTCATCCGAGCGGGCCGCCGAGGTGCACGAGGCGTACCTGCCCAGCGCCAAGCTGACACCGGTCGCGGCGCCGGACGACGACCGGGTCGTGCTGCCCACCGGCGCGGTGGCGTGGACCGGCGAAGGCTGCCAGCACGCCGACGTCCACGCCCTGTCGCTGCGCCTGGCACGCGGGCTGCGCCCCGCCGTCCCGTTCCGGGAGGGCATCGCCGTCACCGAACTCGTGTCCCGGGCGGGCGGCGTCACGCTGCGGCTGGGGTCGGGGGAGGACCTCACCGCCGACCAGGTGGTGCTCGCCCCCGGGCCCTGGATACACGCGCCGGCCTGGCGCGACCTGCTCGCCCCGCACGGGGTGCGGGTCAAGAAGGTGATCGCCCTGCACATCGAGGACCGGCCGGGCCCAGGCGCCCCCTGCGTCGTCTTCCACGACGAGGACGCCTTCCTGCTCCCGCTGGCCGACCGCGGCCACTGGTTGTTCAGCTACACCTGCCAGGAATGGGACGTCGACCCCGACCAGCCGACGGACGGCCTGCACGCCGAGCACCTCGCAGAGGCCCGCGCCACGCTCGCGCTGTACGCGCCGGAGCTCGCCGCCCGCTGCACGTCGGGCCGGGTGTTCTGTGACGCCTACACACCCGACCGCCGGCCGCTGGTGCGGGCCCTCGATCCGGCCGGCCGGATCGTGTTCGCCGGTGGCGCCAACGGATCCGGATACCGCCTCGCCCCGGCGATCGCCGCCGAGGCGGTCGACCTCCTCGACCTGACGTCCAGCCGTAGGAGCCAATGGTGATCATCAGTTCGTACGACGCAGGCGCGCTGCATGAGCTGTTCGGCATCGACATGAGTTCGATCGACGGGCTGGGGGTCGGCGCCGGATGGGGCCGCGTGGTGCCGGGCGGACGGTCCGACGCCCACCAGCACGACGAGACCGAGACCTTCGTGATCGTCCAGGGCGCCGGCGACCTGATCGTGGACGCGCGCAGGTACCCCGTGCACGCGGGCGTCGTGGCCCAGTTCGAGCCGTTCGAGACGCACGTCATCGAGAACACCGGCGATGAGGACCTGCTGTTCGCGACGCTGTACTGGCGGGATCCGGAGCGGGCCGGCCGGCAGGCGGCGCGGGTCGAGCGCGGCCGGCTGCGGGACCGTCCGGTCTTCGTCTTCTCCACCCCGCCCACCCCGAACGGCGACCTTCACCTTGGCCACCTCTCCGGCCCGTACCTCGGCGCGGACGTCTTCGTACGGTTCCAGCGCCTCAACGGCGCCCAGGCCTGGCACCTCACCGGCAGCGACGACTACCAGAGCTATGTGACCGAGTGCGCCCGGCGTGAGGGCCGCACCCCGGCGGAGACGGCGGCGCACTACAGCGCGGAGATCGCCGAGACGCTCCGGATGATGGACATCCCGCTGGACCAGTACACGGTGACCGACGCGGACCCTGCCTACCGCCCCGGGCTGCAGGCGTTCTTCTCCCGGCTGGCCGCCTCCGGCGCGGTCGCCCCCGCCGAGGCGCCCGCCCTGCTCGGGCCGGACGGCCGCTACCTCTACGAGGTCGACGTGTCCGGCGGCTGCCCCACCTGCGGCGGGTCCACCGGCGGCAACATCTGCGAGGAGTGCGGCGAGCCCAACTTCTGCCACGACCTGGTGGACCCGTCCATCCGGCACTCCGACGCGGCCCCGCGGGTCGCCGAGGTGACCCGCTTCATGCTGCCGCTGCACCGGTTCGCCCCCGACGTGGCCCTGCACCACCATCTCGGCCGCGTACCGGCACGCCTGCGTGAGCTCGCCGAGCGCCTGTTCGCCCGGCCCGGCGTCGACGTGGCGATGACCCACCCGTCGGACTGGGGTGTGCCGCCGCTGGAGGACGGCGCACCGGGCCAGGTCATCTGGGTCTGGCCGGAGATGTCGTACGGGTTCCTGCACGGCATCGCCGAGCTCGGGAGGCGACTGGGTCAGGACTGGCGCGCCGACGCGCCCCAGGCGGACTGGAAGATCGTGCACTTCTTCGGGTACGACAACAGCTTCTACCACGCGATCCTCTACCCGGTGCTCTACAAGCTCGCCTTCCCGGACTGGGCGCCGGACATCGACTACAACGTCAACGAGTTCCTGCTGCTCGACGGCGCCAAGTTCAGCACCAGCCGGCGGCACGCCATCTGGGGCAAGGAGATCCTCACCCCCGGCACGGCCGACGCGGTGCGCTACTACCTGTCCCGGATCCGCTCCGAGGGGCGGCGCACCAACTTCGAGGTCGGCGCGTACGAGAGCGCGGTGCGTGACCGGCTGGTCGGGACCTGGCAGGACTGGCTGCACGACCTCGGGCGGCGGATGGCGGAGCGGTACGACGGCCTGGTCCCCGACGCCGGCAACTGGACGCCGGAGCACACCGCCTTCCTGGCCCGGCTCGACACCCGCCGCGCCGCCGTCGCCGGGGCGCTCGGTCCCGACGGGTTCTCGCTCAACCAGGCCGTGGCCGAACTCGACGGGCTGGTGGACGACGTACGGCGGTTCGCCTCGCTGGAGGCGAGATCGTCGACGTCCCCGGCCTGGCGCGACGAGGCCCGCACCGCCATCGCGCTCGAGCTGGCGGCGGCCAAGCTGCTGGCCGTCTGCGCGGCCCCGGTGATGCCCAGGTTCGCCGCGAAGCTCGCCGCCGCGCTGGGCGGCGGCGAGATCGACACCTGGCCGCAGACGGTGACGCTGGTCGCCCCCGGATCCCGGGTCACCCTCGCCGACCAGACCTTCTTCACCGATCCGCGTCCCGCCGTCGACGCCGAGCTGGCCGGCTGGCTCACCGCCACCGTGGCCGAGACGCTTCGGCTCGAAGCGGAACCGCCGGCTGCCGACCTGAGCCTGGTCTCCCTCGGAGCGGCGTCGCTGCACGCGGTCACCCTGCAGTACCGGATCCTCGAACACACCGACGTCGAGGTCTCGGTCGAGGAGCTGCTCGGGTCGACCATCACGGAGCTGGCCGCCCTGATCGCTCAACGGACGCAGGCGGGGATGGAGGTGGCTCTGGCGTGAGCGTCACCGAGCTGCTGCACGATGTCACCTCGCGCGGCTTGACGCTCACCGCGGTCGGCGGCGACCTGCGGCTCCAGGGGCCCACCGAGAGGATGGACGCCGAGCTGGTGGCCCGCATCCGGGCGGCCAAGCCCGACCTCCTCGCGCACCTCACCGCGCCGGCCGGCCTCGAGCTGACCCCGCTGCAGGGCGCCTACCTGTACGGCCGCAGCGAGCTGGTCGAGCTCGGCAACGTCGCCAGCCACGTCTACCACGAGATCGAGGGCGTCTGGGACGTCGAACGGCTGGAGCGGGCGCTGTGGGCGGTGGTGCACCGCCACGACGCCCTGCGCGTCTCGTTCACCCCGGACGGCCGTCAGATCGTGCATGATCGGGTGCCGGTGCGCATCCGGGTGCGCGACCTGCGGGCCCTGCCGGAGCGCGCCAGGCTGAGCAGCCTCAAGTCGTATCGGGAGCGCTGCTCGCACCGGATGTCGCCCGTCGACCGGCCGCCCCTGGTCAGGGCCGAGGTCAGCGTCCTCGCCGACGACCGGATGGTGCTGCACGTCGGCCATGACGGACTGGTCATGGACGGGATCAGCATGTTCCTGTTCTTCCGCGAGTGGTGGCGCGCGTACCAGGACGACGGAACCGGGCGGGACGGCCGGGACGATCCCGGCGTGCCGCTCGCGGACTACGTGGCGGAGCTGTGCCGGGCCCGCGACCGGGCGCCCGCGCGGCGCTCGCGGCGCTACTGGACCGACCGGGTCGACGACCTCGCGCCCATGCCGGACCTTCCACTGGCCACCAGTCCGTCCTCGATCGCCCGGCCCCGGTTCACCCAGCGGCTGGTCCGGCTCGACGCCTCCCCGTGGCGCGAGCTGAAGCGGCGCGCCGCCGCCGGCGGCATCACCCCACCGGCGCTGCTGCTGGCGGGCTACGCGCGGACGCTCCACTACTGGGGGGCCGGAGACCGGTTCACGCTGAACACGACCTTCGCGAACCGGCCGCCGATCCACCCCCGGATGGCCGACGCCGTCGGGCAGTTCTCCGACGTCATGCTGGTCGAGGTCGGATTCGGGACCGGCGCCACCTTCGAGGAGTGGGCGCGGTCCCTGCAGGGGCGGCTGCACGGCGCCATCGAGAACCGGCACCACTCCGGCGTCGAGGTGCTGCGGGAGCTGGGACGGCGCGGCCGCGCCGCCCGAGCGCCGTACACCTTCAACTGCGCGATCGGCCACGTCCAGGCGGACGTGGACGGCACGGCGCTGGAGCTGTTCGGCCGGGAGACCTTCACGGTGAGCCAGACCCCGCAGGTGTGGCTGAACGTGTTCGCGATGGAGCGGCACGGCGGGCTCGTCATCCAGATCGACGGGGTGGACGAGCTGTTCCCCGAGGGGCTGCTCGACGCGCTGGCCACCGGCTACCAGCGGCTGCTGGACGGGCTGTGCGCCGGAGACGGCTGGACCGCCGTGGCCCCCGACCTGCTGCCGCCCGAGCAGCGGCGGCGGCGCGACGAGGCCAACGACACGACCGCGCCGCAGTCCGACCGGCCACTCGCCGACGCGTTCGCCGAGCACGCCCGCCTGAGGCCGGACGCCCCGGCCGTCATCGCCGGCGGCGCGGTGATGAGCTACGGCGAGCTGCACCGGCGTGCCCGCCGCGTCGCCGCCTGGCTGCGGCGGCACCAGGTGGGCCGGGACGAGCTGGTCGGCCTGGTGATGGCGCGCGGGCCCGAGCAGATCGTCGGCACCCTGGGCACCGTGCTGGCCGGTGCGGCCTACCTGCCGGTCGACGCGGGGCTGCCGGCGGCGCGCCGGACGTACATGCTCCGCGACGGGCGGGTGCGGTGCGTGCTCAGCAACGTCGGCGTCCCGGACGGCGTCCCGGACGCCGTGGAGGTGCTGCGGCTGCCCGGCGACGTCGACGCCGCCGCGGAGGAGCCGGCCGACCCGTCCCCGCCGCCGGGCGCGGGCCCGGACGACCTCGCCTACGTGCTCTACACCTCCGGCACCACCGGAGACCCCAAGGGCGTCATGGTCAGCCGGCGCAGCGTGGCCAACGTCGTGGCCGACTGCAACGCCCGTTTCGGCGTGGACGCGAGCGACCGGTTCTTCGGCATCAGCGCGTTCAACTTCGACCTGTCGGCCTACGACGTCTTCGGGGCGCTCAGCGCCGGGGCGGCGATCGTGCTGCCGGACGCCGACCGGGCGGCCGACCCGGACCACTGGCTCGACCTGTGCGCGTCGGCCGGGGTGACGGTGTGGAACTCCGTACCGGCGATCGTCGGCCTGCTGAACGAGCAGGCGGCCGGTCGTCCGGAGTCGCTGCCCGACCTGCGGCTCGTCATGATGAGCGGCGACCGGATCCCGCCGGGGCTGCCCGCCCAGCTCCTGCGGCTCAAGCCCGACCTGGAGATCTGCTCGCTGGGCGGTCCCACCGAGACCACGATCTGGAACATCCTGCACCCTGTCGGGGCCGCCGACGACGGCGGCCGGAGCATCCCGTACGGCCGGCCCAACGCCAACAACCGCGCGTACGTGCTCGACGCCGCCGGGCGGGACACGCCCGACTGGGTGACCGGCGAGATCTGCGCCGCCGGGGTCGGGCTGGCCCGCGGCTACTGGGGCGACCCGGAGCGCACCGCGGAGCGGTTCCGGGTCGACGAGCTGCCCGGCGAACGGCAGGGCGAGCGGATCTACCGAACCGGCGACCTCGGCCGATACCTGCCGAACGGCGAGATCGAGATCCTCGGTCGCGGCGATTTCCAGATCAAGGTGAACGGCTACCGCATCGAGGCCGGCGAGGTCGAGACGCGGCTGGTCGGCCTGGAGACGGTGAAACAGGCGGCGGTCGTGCGCCAGGAAGGCGCGCGGGGCGACCGGCTGGTGGCCCACCTCGCCGCCGCCGGCGACGCCAGGCCGGACGCCGAGGAGATCCGGGGACGGCTGCGCGTGCACCTGCCCGACTACATGATCCCGTCGGCGGTGGTCTGGCACGACGCACTCCCGCTGACCCGCAACGGCAAGGTGGACCGGGCGCGGCTGACCGCCGTCGTGTCACCGGAGGCGGCGTCGGCGGAAGCGGTGTCGGCGGAGGCGGAGGCGGAGGCGCTCTCGTCGGAGGCCGGGACGCGGCCACCGGACGGGATAGCCGGCGAGATCGCCATGATGTGGCGGAAGGTGCTGGACGTGCCCGACGTCCCGTACGACGCGACCTTCTACGAGCTCGGTGGTGACTCGCTGGCCGCCGCGCGAGTGCTCGTCGAGGTGCGCAGGCGGTTCCACGTGACGATCCCGCTCGACCAGCTCTACGAGGTGCGCACGGTGTCGGCGATGGCCGCCAGGGTCGCCGCCGTCCGGCGCGGGGAGGGCACGCGATGACCGACTCGATCATCAACCGGATCGTCGGCACGCCGCCGGCTCCAGGTCATCACCTCCGCATCGCCGGGCTCGGCGGAGGTCCGACCGTCGAGCTGACCGAGGTGTACGCGGCGGCGGGCCGGGTCGCGGCCCGGCTGCGCCGGCTGGGCCTGAAGCCGGGCGACCGGATCGGCATCCTCGCGGCGAACTGCCTGGAGTGGGTGCTGCTGGACCTCGCCGCCCTCCGGTGCGGTGTGGTGACCGCGGGTTTCGAGCCGGGGAAGTTCGCTCCGGACCCGGCCTTGCTCGACCGGTACGGCCTGGCCCTGCTGTTCACCGACCGGCCGGAAGCGGCCGGTGCGGATCCGAGGCTGCGGCCGATCGGCGAGGTGAACACGCTGGCCGCGGACACCGGCGCGGTGCCGCCGGAACCGGTCGGCCATCCGCCGGACGCGATCACCACGATCAAGTTCACCTCGGGCAGCACCGGCGAGCCGAAGGGCCTGGGGGCCTCGGTCGGCAGCATCGACTCCTCGCTGCGCGCCGTGCAGCAGATGTTCACCCACGGCCCCGGCGACGACATCTTCGTCTTCCTGCCGCTCTCCCTGCTGCAGCAGCGGTACTGGATCTACTCGGCGCTGGCGTACGGCCACGACGTCACCCTGAGCAGCTACGAGGCGGCCTTCGCCACGATGCGCCGCGTCCGGCCCACGGTGGTCATGGGCGTCCCGGGCTTCTTCGAGGCGGCGAAGCGGCACATCGAGAGCCAGGCCGAGCGCGGCGGGCTCGACCCGGCCGAAGCCGGGCGGCGGCTGTTCGGCGACCGCATCCGCTACCTGTGGACCGGGTCGGCTCCGGCGAGCGCGGCCATGCTGCGGTTCTTCGACGCCAACGAGCTGCCCATCTACGAGGGATACGGTCTCAACGAGACCTGCATCGTCACCAAGAACCATCCGGGCGCCAGCCGCGAGGGCAGCGTCGGACGGGTGCTGCCGGGCAAGCGGGTGCTGATCGGCCCCGACGGAGTGGTCAGCATCGCCGCCGACCATCCCGTGAACGTGCGCTACGAGTACGCCGCGCCCGGCGAGTCGGAACGGGTCTTCGGCCCCGGCGGTTTGGTGCGTACCGGCGATCTGGGCTACCTCGACGAGGACGGCTACCTGTTCATCCTGGGCCGCGCCGACGACGTGATCGTGCTCGACAACGGCAAGAAGGTGATCGTGCGGCCGATCGAGGAGCGGCTGCGCGCCAGCCCGGAGATCGAGCAGTGCGTGGTCTTCTGCCCGACGCAGACGCATCTGGTGGCGGTGGTGTCGCCGGCCCGGCAGCCCGCCGACGCCGAGGCGATCGCGGCGCACCTGGCCGAGGCCAACGAGGTGCTCGCGCCCGACGAGCGGATCCACCGCGTGGTGGTGGCCGGTACTCCGTTCAGCATCGGAAACGGCCTGCTCACCTCGCAGTACAAGCCGCGACGCAAGGAGATCTTCAACATGTACCAGTCGGAAATCACGTCGATCGGGGAGGGTGTCCATGTCCGCTGAGCTGGAGGCGACCGTCCGCGACCGGGTGGCACAGGTGGTCGAGGACGTGGCCGCGGACGAGATCGACCTCGACGCCGACCTGGCCGACGAGTACGGCCTGACGTCGTTGAACAAGGTGCTGCTGCTCACGGTCGTCTGCGACGACACGGCGGTGGACCTGTCCAACTTCACCGAGCACGACCTGGCGGCGATGCGGACCGCGCGCCAGATCGTCACCACGCTGTCCGCACACAAGGAACGGATCACGCACGTATGAGCAAGGAAGCGACGATGACCTGGCGGCGACTGGCGCCGGCACTGCTGGAGAACGAGCACGCGCTGCTGCGCCCGGTCACCGAGGCAGACCGCGGGCCCATCCACGAGGTCGCGATGGACCCGGATATCTGGCGATACTTCGTGTCCCGGGTGGAGACCGAAGACGACTTCAGCGTGTTCTTCGACACGATGCTCGCCGACCAGGAGGCCGGCCGCCGGGTCGTCTTCGTCGTCGTCGACAAGCGTACGGGACGCGTCGCCGGCAGCATGAGCTACGGCAACCTGTCCGAACCGGACCGGCGGCTGGAGATCGGCTGGTCCTGGCTGGGCCGTGACTTCCGCGGCCAGGGCGTCAACCGCTGGGCGAAGTACCTGCTGCTGGAGCACGCGTTCGAGGTGCTGCACGCCGAGCGGGTCGAGTTCAAGACCGACGTGCTCAACCTGCAGGCGCGGGCCGGGTTGCGCAACATCGGCGCGGTCGAGGAGGGCGTGCTGCGCAGCTTCAACCCGATGCCGGGCGGCCGCCGCCGGGACGCCGTCTACTACAGCGTGCTGCGCGCCGAGTGGCCCGAGGTCAAGGCGCAGCTCGCCAGCGGGCCCAAGGTGGCGGTCCGGAGCGGAGCCTCCTGATGGTCGCGACGTCCGTCGTGCCGTTCCTGTCCCTCGCCGGCAGCCCGTACGAGATCGGGCTGCGGCACGGACGGGAACGGGCCCCGGCCCTGCGCGCGTTCCTCGACGACGGGCTCTGCCGGCTCAACCGGGTCCTGCCCTCGCCGGTGACGCGCGACGCGCTCGCCCCCGTGCTCGCCGCGTACGGCGAGGCCATCGAGGCCGCCACCCCGGACCTGGCCGAGGAGATCCGGGGACTGGCCGACGGGGCCGGCATCGCGTGGTCCGAGGCGGTCATGCTTCAGGTACGCCGGGAGATCCTCGGTTACCGGAAGGTGCCCACGATGGGCGACTGCACCACCTACGCCCGCAGCGGCGACGTGCCCGTACTGGCGCAGACCGTCGACCTCAACGGCGACCTCGACGACCAGATAGCGGTGCTGCGGGTGGCGGTCTCCGGCTCACCGCGCCGGACGCTGGTACTGAGCTTCGGCGGCCTGCTCGGCTACCTCGGGTTGAACAGCAGCGGTCTCGCCATCGGCCTGAACCTGGTGCTCGGGGGTGAGTGGCGGCCCGGGCTGCCGCCGTACCTCGCGATCCGGCACCTGCTGGAGGTCTGCGACAGCGTGGAGCAGGCCGTCGCGGAGCTGCGCGCGCTGCGGCTGGCCAGCTCCAGATCCATCATGCTCTGCGACCGGCGCCAGGCCGGGTACGTCGAGATCCTGGGCGACGAGACGCGCCTGCGGACGGCCGACCGGCCGGTGCACACCAACCACTACCTCGAGCCCGAGTTCGCTCCCCACGACGAGGTGAACGTGTTCGCACGCAACTCCTCGCGGCACCGTCTCGCCGCGGCGGGGGAGGCGCTGGAGCGGCTGCCGGCCGACGCCGGCGCCGAGCGCCACTTCGAGATCCTTTCCGCGCCGCCGATCTGCGTCGGCGACACCGGCGACATCCGCCGCGAACGCACCGTGGCGGCTGTCGTCGCGTTCCCGGACCGGGGGGAGCTCCACGTCCGCCCGGGTGATCCGTCGCGGTCTCGGACGAGTGTGTTCACCGTAGGGTGATCGGATCGCTACGAGAAGGGAAGACCCGATGACCCTGAACTCCGCCGACCAGCGCCGCCGCGCCGAAGCGTTCGCCTCGCTGCACGAAGGCCCGGCGTTCGTCATCCCGAACCCATGGGACGCCGGCACCGCGCAAGTGTTCACCCGGATGGGATTCTCCGCGCTGGCCACCACGAGCTGCGGCCTCGCCCTCGTCCTCGGCCGGCCGGACGGCGCCAACCAGGTCACGCGTGAGGAGACGCTGGCCAACATCGGCGCCATCGCCTCGGCCACGCACCTGCCGGTGTCGGCCGACCTGGAGAGCGGATTCGGAGCCGGCCCCGAGGACGTGGCCGACACGATCCGCCTCGCCGCCGAGGCCGGTGCCGTGGGCGGCTCGATCGAGGACGCCACCGGGGATCCGTCCCGGCCGGTCGCCGACCTGGACGAGGCGGTACGCCGGGTCGAGGCGGCGGTGGAGGCCGCGCGGGCGCTGCCGTTCCGCTTCACACTCACCGCCCGTGCGGAGAACTTCCTCTACGGACGGCCCGACCTGGATGACACGATCGCCCGGCTGAAGGCGTACGAGGCGGCCGGCGCGGACGTGCTCTACGCCCCGGGCCTGCCCGACCTCGACGCGATCCAGGCCGTCTGCGCCGCGGTCGGCAGGCCGGTCAACGTGCTCGCCGGCAGCTCGTCCGGCGTGACCGTCGCCCAGCTCACCGCCGCGGGCGCCCGGCGCATCAGCCTCGGGTCCTCGCTGGCGCGGGTCGCGGTCAGCGCCACGGTCGCCGCGGCGCGAGAGCTCGCCGAGCACGGCACGTTCGGTTTCTCCCGCGGGGTGCTCGGCTACGCCGAGGCCAACGCGCTGTGGACGGAGGACGCCGGATGATCGCGCCTCCGGTGTTCCTGAGCGCGCCGCACTACGTCCTCGGCGAGACCGAGGTCGACCACGCCGAGCTTTCCGGCCTGGCGGAGCGGGCGCGGGCGTACCGGATGCAGATGTCGCCGGGCCTGTGGGGCTGGGGCAAGGTGCGGCGCACCGACCGGAGCCTCGCCGAGCTGGCCGTCGAGACCGGCCGGGCCACCCTGGCGGAGGCCGGTCTCGACCCGGCGGCGGTGTCCGCGCTCGTGCTGTGCTCGACACGGTTCCCGGGCGGCCCCGCCACGCACGGGCAGTTCGTCGCGGAGATCACCGAGGGCATCGGGCTGCGCGAGGCGGCGTTCACCGGGCTCACGCTCAACCGATGCACCAACCTGCTGGCCGGCATCGACCTGGCCGCGGCGCTGGTGGCCGGCGGGCGCCGGCGCACCGTGCTGGTCATCACGACCGACCGCGTCGAGGACGAGGCGGAGCGGATGGAGCAGTTCGCGCTGTTCAGCGACGGCGCGGCGAGCTGCCTGGTGGGGGCCGACCCGTACGGCTCGCCGTACTACGAGATCGTCTCGTGCGCCTCGGCGCAGGACAACGCGGACCTCGACTGGTCGCACGAGATCAGCGCGGACCTGTCGCGAAGGGTCAACGAGGCGCTGCTCAAGCCCGGTGGGCTGATGCTCGGCGACGTCGACGCCCTGCTGCACGCGAACCTGTACATACCGATCCTGACCATGAAGGAGCGCCTGGCGGGTTTCTCCGCCGGGCAGCTCGACACCCGCAACGTCGCCCGGGTCGGCCACTGTTTCGCGGCGGACCCGTTGATCAATCTGGTCGACCGGGCGGCCGAAGGGCGGGTCGCCGCCGACGCGGCGTTCATCCTCGCCGTCAGCGTGCCCGGTGTGCGGCACGGCATCCTGCTGCGCGCCGGCCGGTAGCGGCGGCCACGACTCTGGGGAGGTAACAGTGCCAGGCTTCGAACTTCCGGATCGGATGACGTCGCTGCCGGCCGCCAGGGCCGAATTCGACCCGGACGTGCGCCAGGCCGCCCGCGACCTGCTCGCCGCGCCGCCGGTGGACATCCTCACCCGCCTGCTGCACAACCAGGAGTCGCAGGTCGCGCTGCTGGTGGCACGCCACGTCATCGAAGGATTCCGGACGGCGGCCGACCACGACGCCCCCACCGGCGATCCCGTCGACGGGCTCGTCGACGACGTCGCCGGCCGGGTTCTCGGGCTGCGGGCCGACCTGGTGCGGAAGCTGGCCGCGCTGCCGAGCGCTCCCGCCGAGGTCACCGCCGCCGTGCTCCGGGAACGCGCGGCGGTGGCGCTCATCGGCGGCTGCTGGCTCGACGTCGTGTCCCAGCCGGCCACCCAGCCCGCCGTGGTGGTGAACCGGCTGTTCGGGCAGCACTTCCGGCTGCAGGGAGAGGGAAACCCGCGGAAGGGCGTGCATCACCTGCGCCGCGTGGCGCTGGAGCGGGCCGGCGTCCATCTGCCGGACGTCGGAGCCGACGACTTCGCGGCCAAGGCGGGGACCCGGCCGCTCACCACGCTGCACGCGCTGTTCTACCTGAGCCTGTCGCGGCTGCCGGCGAGCTTCCTGCCCGAGGTCGTCGCGGTGCACTACGTGTGCCACACCCTGGGCGTCGACGAGGCGCTGCTGGGCCTGCCCGCCCCGCTGGACGAGGCGGAGCTGCGTGCCGCGCTGGCCGAGTACGTCGAACTGACCCGCGGCTCGCCCACCGGGCAGGCGGACCGGCGCCGGCTGCTGGCCGCCGTCGAGCTCGCGATGACCCTGGAGCGGGAGCAGGTCGACGTGCTCGGCGAGGTCGCCCGGCGGGAGGCGGAACTGCCGCTGGAGGCGAGGGTCGCCGCGATCATCGAACGGCACCGGCCGTTCGCCGGGCGCCAGCATCGCGACGTACGCGTGGCCGGCCAGCGGCTGACCGAGGTGTTCGACGACCCCGGCTTCGACGTGGCCGCGTTCGTCCGCACCTTCCGCGACTCCCGCCAGCTCAAGCCGATCCACGGCGGCGACGGCCGTTTCCTGCGGGCGATCAAGTTCGGCGGGCCGATGTTCGGCGTGTTCGACGAGCGCGAGGCGGCGGTGTTCGCCGAGTGGGCGGCGCGGGCGGCGGCCGGCGACCTGCCCGACATGGAGATCCCCGCCGACAGGTGCGGCGAGGCGGCGGCCGCGCGCTGGGCGGCGGCGGTCACCGCGAGCGAGCCGTCCGGCATCAGGTTCGCCGAGGCGCGGCCGGCGGACGACCGGGAGCTGTTCCACCGCCTGGTCAACATCGAGGCGTTCCCCAACACGCTGCCGATCGCCCGGACGAAGGTCCTGGCGAACCTGGACGCGGCGGAGGTGTTGTTCGGCCGCGGCGCCGCCGGGCGGTACACGGACGCGAGCTGGTTCGACTACACGCCGCAGGCCCTGCTGGACCGGGTCGACCACATCTACTGGGACAAGCTGGTCGAGCCCTACCGTCCGCTGACCGAAATCCCGGACCGGGACGAGGTCGTCTTCATCCAGAAGACGTTCGCGCTCGGCAGTCTGATCGACGGCACCTGGGCGCACCGGATCGGCAACGTCGGCCGGTACCGGCGGACCAGTGACGGCATGCTCGCCGCCATCTACGCCGACGAGATGGGCCGCGGCGACCTGCGGAAGAACCACATCACGCTGATCCACCAGGTGCTGCGCAGCATGGACATCCAGGTGCCGCACATCCGCGATGACGCGTTCCTCGACCAGGACGAGCTGCCCGACCACCTCTACGGGTTCTCCATCCACCAGATCTGCCTGGCGATGTTCCCGGACACCTTCTACAACGAGATCCTCGGCTACAACCTCGGCATCGAGATGTTCGGGCTGGGCGAGATGCGGCTGCACGAGGCGCAGAAGCTCCGGCACCACGGCTTCGACCCGATCTACGAGGAGGCCCACCTGTCCATCGACAACTTCTCCGGCGGCCACGCCCGGCAGTCGGCCGAGATCATCATCGCGTACCTGGACGAGGCGGGCCGCACCGTCGGCGACCACATCGTGCAGGAGGAGTGGCGGCGGATCTGGCGCGGCTACGCCTCCTTCGCGTACTTCGTCGAGCACGCGCTCGTTCGCGAGGCCACCACGCCGCGCACCGCCGAGCTGGTGATCTGATGGCGATCACCGCGACCGCGGCGCCGCCCCGGCTCGGCGGCCCCGACCCGGCCATCCTCGCGCTTCCCTTCTTCGAGCCGCGGCACGCCGAGGTCGCGGCGCGCGTCACCGGCTGGTGCCTGGACCACGGCGAACTGCTGCGGCACGCCGAGGACGCCCCGGACGAGGGCGGCCGCCGCATCCTGCGGGGCCTCGGCGAGGCGGGGCTGCTGGCGTTCCTCGATCCCGGCTCCGATCCCGGCTCCGGATCCGACGCCGGGCACGCCGGAGACGGCGACCTGCGCAGCCTGTGCGTCGCCCGGGAGGTGCTGGCCTACGCGGGCGACCTGGCCGACTTCGCGCTGGCGATCCAGACGCTGGCCGCCACCCCGATCCTGCGGTACGGCACGGCCGCGCAGCGGCGGCGCTACCTGCCGGGCCTCGCCGCCGGCACGCTGCAGGCCGCGTTCGCGGTCTCCGAGCCGCAGGCCGGATCCGACGTCGCCGCGATCACCACCACCGCCGAGCGGGACGGCGACGGCTACACGCTGCACGGTGTCAAGGCGTGGATCGCGGGCGGCGGAACCGCCGACGTCTACTGCGTGATCGCACGTACCGGCGAGGGGGGCGGGTCGCTCGGCCTCAGCGCCCTGCTCGTGCCGGCCGGCGCTCCGGGGTTCACGGTGGAACCGGTCGCGGTGACCGCGCCGCGGGCGTTCGCCCACCTGCGCTTCGACGGCGTCCGGCTGCCCGCCGACGCGCTGCTCGGCCGGGCGGGCGGCGGGTTCCCCCTGGCGATGGAGGTGCTCGACCGGTTCCGCATGACCGTGGGCGCCGCCGCGCTCGGCTTCGCCCGCCGGGCCGCCGACGCGGCACTCGCGCACGCCCGGCGGCGGCGCATCTACGGCGGACCGCTGCTCGACCTGGCCACCACGCGGGCGGCGCTCGCCGACATCGAGGTGAAGCTGAACGCCGCCGCTCTGCTCGTCGCGCGCGCCGCCTGGGAGGCCGACCAGGGCAACCGCCGCTACCCGCGGCACTCCAGCATCGCCAAGCTGTACGCGACCGAGGTCGCGCAGGAGATCGTCGACGCCTGCGTGCAGATGCACGGTGCCGCCGGCCTGGTCGCCGGCAGTTTGCCGGAACGCCTCTACCGGCAGATCAGGTCTCTGCGAATCTACGAGGGCACGTCGGAGGTGCAGCGCTCCGTCATCGCCGGCTCCCTGGACGTCCGGCGGGCGGAGAAGAGCCACGACCTGTTCGCCGACGACGCGAGCCACGTCCGAGACCGCTGAAGGAGCGACAATGACGAGCCCGTCCGAGCTCACCCCGATCACCGCGGTGACCGCCGCCGACCCCTACCCCTGGTACGCCGACCTCGTCAGGAACCGGCCGTTCGGCTGGGACGAGGGACTCGGCATGTGGGTCGCCGCGAGCGCCGAGGCGGTCACCGCCGTCCTCGGCGAGCCGGCACTGCGGGTCCGCCCGCCCGCCGAGCCGGTGCCCGCGGGCATCGTCGGCACCCCGGCGGGGGACGTGTTCGGGCACCTCGTCCGGATGACCGACGGGCCGGCGCAGCAGCGGTACAAGCGGGCCGTACGCGCGGCGCTCGGCCACCCGCGCACCGAGGAGATCACCGGCCTGGCCGCCGAGCGCACCTCCCGCGCGCTCAAGCACTCCGGCCCGCCGCCGCTGCGCGAGCTGATGTTCTCGGTGCCGGCGCGGGTCGTCGCCGCCCTGTGCGGGCTGGACGACGAGGCGGCCGACGAGGCCGGCCGGCTCATCGCCGACTTCGTGCAATGCATTCCGGCGTCGGCCACCCCGGAACAGCAGGCGGCCGCAGCCCGGGCCGCCGCCGCGCTGCAGAGCCTGCTCATGCCGTACCTGGACGAGCACGGGACCGGAGTGCTGGGCGAGCTGATCCGCGCCGCCCGCCGCGACGGATCGCCGGCCATCGCTCACGAGGACGTCGCGCCACTGCTGGCGAACGGCGTCGGCCTGCTGTCACAGACCTACGACGCGACCGCCGGCCTGATCGGGAACACGCTGGTCGCCCTGGCGACGGGCGTCGCCGAGGCCCCGCGCGAGCCCGGGCGCTGGCGGGCGCTCGCCCGGGAGGTGGCCCGGTTCGACGCCCCCGTGCAGAACACCCGAAGGTTCGCCGCGGCCCCGGTCACCGTGGCCGGCGCCGAGGTGCCGGAGGGCGCCTCGGTGCTCGTGGTGCTGGCCGCCGCCAACCGCGACCCGGCGGCGAACGCCGCACCCGACGAGTTCCGCGACGACCGCTCCGACGCGGCGATCTTCACATTCGGTGCGGCCGCGCACCGCTGCCCGGGTGAGGAGGTGGCCGTCGCGATCGCCGCGGCCGTGGTCGCCGAACTGCTCGCGCAGGGCTTCGACCCGGCCTCGCTGAGGCGGCCGGTGAGCTATCTGCCGCTGGCGAACGCCAGAATCCCGGTCCTGTGACCCACCCCGGGTCCTGACACCAGACCGAATACCGACACAACGGCACCGGAGGGCCGCATGTCCGAGGTGGTGAAGACTCCAGGCGCGTTACGCGACCCGGAGTTCCTGAAGTTCTGGATCGGCGAGACGGTCTCGCTGATGGGCGCGGAGCTGACGCGCTTCGCGCTGCCACTGGTGGCCGTGCTCAGCCTCAGCGCCTCGGCATTCGAGGTCGGCGTCGTCAACGCGATGCGGTACGGGCCCATCGTCGTGGTGTCGCTGTTCGCCGGGGCCTGGCTGGACCGGCGCCGGCGCCGGCCGGTGCTGATCGCGAGCAACCTGGGCCGCGCGCTGTTCATCGCCCTGGTGCCGATCGCCGCGCTCTCCGGCTTCCTGTCGATCTGGCTGCTCTGCGTCGTCGCCGTCGCGATCGGCACGCTCACCGTCATCTTCGACGTCGGGTCGCTGTCGTTCGTGCCCAACGTGGTCGACCGGTCGCAGCTCGCCGACGCCAACGGCCGGCTGCAGACCTCCTTCTCGCTCGCGATGATCGCCGGACCCAGCCTGGGCGGCCTCCTCGTCGGCCTGCTCACCGCGCCGGTGACGCTGACGGTCAACGCCGTCTCGTACCTGTTCTCGGTCGTGATGATCCGCTCGATGCGGGTCACCGAGCCCGAGCCCGAGCCGCCCGCCGAGAACGTGACCCTGCGCGACCGGATCGCCGAGGGCCTGCGGGCGGTGTACGGCAGCGCGGTGCTGCGCAACCTGCTCGCCCAGTCGGCCACCTTCAACCTCGCGCAGAACGCGATGTTCACCGTCTTCGTGGTGTATACGGTGCGGACCGTCGGGCTCAGCGCCAAACAACTGGGCCTGGTGCTCGGCATCGGGGCCTTCGGCTCGCTGGTCGGCGCGCTGACGGCCAACCGGGTGACCAGATCGCTCGGCCTCGGCCGTACCCTGCGGGCCGCGACGTTCACCGCCGCTCTGGCCCCGCTGCTGATCCTCACCGCCCGGGGCGACGGCATCGCGTCCGTCGCGGTCCTCACCGTGGCGCACGCGCTCGCCGGCTACATGCTGGTGATCTACAACGTGAACACGGTGACGCTGCGCCAGGTGGTGACCCCGAACCGGCTGCTCGGCCGGATGAACGCCAGCTACCGGATGGTCCTGTTCGGCACCATCCCGCTCGGGGCGCTGCTCGGCGGCGCGCTCGGCCAGTACCTCGGCCTGCGCCCCGCCATGGTGATCACGGTGGTGCTGCTGACCACGCCGATCGTGTGGACGTTCTTCTCACCCGTGTTCCGGTTGCCCGAGATGCCCACCGGCCCGGTGGACGACATCGCGGCGTTCACCGAGCCCCGACCCGAGACCGAGCCGGACACCGCGTCTGCCTGACCTATCCCACCCCCCAGGAGGTTGCGATGTTGAGCGAGACCCAGAGAGCCGCGCTGGCCGCCCGGCTGCGCAAAGGACGCGGCACCACCGCGATTCCTCGGCGCAGCCCCGATCTCACCGAGTTGCCGCTGTCGTACGGCCAGGAGCAACTCTGGTTCATCGACCAGTTCGCCCCCGGCCTGCCGACCTACAACATCGCCAGCAGCCTCCGGATCACCGGCCCCCTCGACGCCGACGCGCTCGGCCGGGCCGTCGACGCGGTGGTCGCCCGGCACGAGACGTTGCGCACCCGCCTGGTCTCCAGCGAGGGGCGGCCGGTGCAGGTCGTCGACCCGCCGGAGCCGACGGTGTGGACCGTGCTCGACCTGTCCGGGGCGGCCCCCGCCGAGCGCGAGGCGCGCTTCGCCGAGGAGGCGGTCGCCTACGGGCTGCTGCCGTTCGACCTGGCCAAGGGGCCCCTGTTCCGGATCCGGCTGGTCAAGCTGGACGAGCGGGAGCACGCCCTGCTGACCAATGTCCACCACAGCGTCTTCGACGGCTGGTCGTCCGCGGTGTTCTTCCGTGAGCTCGCCGAGTGCTACGACGCGGAGGTGGAGGGCCGGCCGGCCGACCTGCCGGAGATGCCGATCCAGTTCGCCGACTACGCGATCTGGGAGCGCGACCGGCTGGAGGGCGGCGGCATCGACGAGCTGGTCTCCTACTGGAGCGAGAACCTGCGCGGCGTCGGCTCGGTGCAGATGCCCACCGACCGGCCACGGCCGGTGCTCCAGTCGTTCGACGGCGACGTGGCCCGGCTGCCGATGGGCGCCGACGTCCTCGACGGGCTGCGCGCGCTGGCCCGCGGCGAGGGCACGACCATGTTCGTCACGCTGCTGACCGTGCTCCAGGTGCTGCTGCACCGCTACAGCGGCCAGGACGACATCGTCGTCGGTACGGCGAGCGCCAACCGGGGCCGGCCGGAGCTCGCGCCGCTGATCGGCTACCTGGTGAACACGTTGCCGATCCGCACCGACGCGTCCGGCGACCCGACCTTCCTCGAACTGCTGGCCCGGGTCAAGGAGACGACGCTCGCCGCGTACGCGCACCAGGACCTGCCGTTCCCCAAGCTGGTCGAGGCGCTCAAGGTGGAGCGGGATGCCAGCCGGGCGCCGCTGTTCCAGATCGGCTTCACCATCGGGGAGGACCCCGAGGGGCCGATCACGGCCGGCGGCGCCGTGATGCGGCCGGAGGCGGTCGACGCGCCGACGGCCAAGTTCGACCTCAACTTCTTCATGCAGGCGCACGACGACCTCGTTGTGGAGATCGCGTACGCGACCGCGTTGTTCGAGGCGGCGACCGTACGCCGCCTGCTGGAGTCGTTGCGGGTGCTGATGGCCGGTGTGGTCGCCGATCCGGCCCGGCGGCTGTCGCAGCTCCCCGTCATGACCGAGGAGGACCTGCACCGCGAGCTGGTCGAGTGGAACTCCAACACGATGGAGTTCCCGGCGACGTGCCTGCACGAGCTGTTCGAGGCGCAGGCCGCCCGGGTGCCCGACGCGCCGGCCGCCATCATGGGCGACGAGGTGCTGAGCTACGCCGAGCTGAACGCCCGCGCCAACCGGGCGGCCCGGCACCTGCGTGAGCTCGGCGTGGGGCCGGAGACGCTGGTCGGCGTGCATATGCGGCCGTCGCTGGAACGGCTCGTGGGCATTCTCGGCATCCTCAAGTCCGGTGGCGCCTACGTTCCGCTCGACCCCGAGTATCCGCAGGACCGGCTGCGCTTCATGCTCGAGGACGCGGCGGTCACCGTGGTGCTCGCCGACGCCGACGGCGAGGAGCCCATGCGCGAGCTGGGCGCCACGGCCGTCGTGCCGGAGCGTGACTGGCCGCTCGCGGCCGACGCGGACGGCGCGGCCGACCTCGGCGTGCCCGTCCAGCCGTCCGACGCGGCGTACGCGATCTACACGTCGGGCTCCACCGGCCGCCCCAAGGGGGTCATCGTCGAGCACCGCAACGTGGTCAACTTCGTGCAGGGCATGGTGGCGCACTGGCCGCTGACCGAACACGACCGCTTCCTGCAGTTCGCGTCGCTCAACTTCGACGTGTCCGCGATGGACATGTTCCTCGCGGTCTGCTCCGGCGGTGCGGCCGTGTTCGGGGACCGGCAGACCCTGCTGTCCCCGCCCCGGCTGGCCGAGCTGATGCGCCGGCACCGGGTGACGTTCGCCTGTCTCCCGCCGGCGGTGCTCAACCTGCTGACCGGCGAGGAGTTCCCCGACCAGCGGGTGCTGATCTCCGCGGGTGAGGAGCTCTCCTCCGAGCTCGTACGTACGTGGCTGCGGCCCGGACTGCGCATGTGCAACGGGTACGGCCCGACCGAGGTCACCATCGGCGCCACCATGATGGAGCTGCGGCCGGACGACATCTCGCCGCCGCCGATCGGCATGCCCAAGCCGAACTACCGGGCCTACGTCCTCGACACGCACCTGAACCCCGTGCCGGTCGGCGTCGCGGGGGAGCTGCACCTCGGCGGACCCGGGGTGGCGCGCGGCTACCTCAACCGTCCGGAGCTGACCGCCGAGAAGTTCGTCGAGGACCCGTTCGCGGGGGTGCCCGGCGCCCGGATGTACAAGACCGGCGACCTGGTACGGCGGCGCCCCGACGGCAACATCGTGTTCCTCGGCCGTATCGACGGGCAGGTCAAGATCCGTGGCCTGCGGGTCGAGCTCGGCGAGATCGAGACGGCGATGGCGGCGCACGAGGCGGTGGCGCAGGCCGTGGTGGTGGTCCGCGACGACCCCGCCGGTGACAAGCAGCTCGTCGGATACGCCCGGCTCCACCCGGACGGAGCCGGGGTGAGCGTGGCCGACCTGCGCCAGCACCTGTCCCAGCGGCTGCCCGCCTACATGGTGCCGGCGCACATCATGATGCTGGAGGAGTTCCCGCTCAACGCCAGCGGCAAGGTCGACCGCGCCGCGCTGCCCGAGCCCGACGCCGCCGGAACGGCCACCGCCTTCGTCGCCCCGCGCACGCTCATCGAGACCGTGGTCGCCGACATGTACGCCACGCTGCTCAAGGTCGAGCAGGTCAGCGTCGAGGACAGCTTCTTCGACCTCGGCGGCAACTCACTGCAGGCGATGCGCCTGATCGCCAAACTGCGCACCGAGCTGGCGGTGGACGCCGACGTCACCGCCATCTTCCTCGCCCCGACCCCGGGCCAGTTGACCGTGCTGCTGCGGGACAAGTTCGGGCTGGAGGACGTCGAACTGGGCGAGGACGGGCTGGCCGGCCTGGAGGGGCTGGAGTAGCCGGGACGCGGGCAGGGGAGAGGAGTCCGAATGCTGACCGACGCGCAACGCGCCGCCCTGGCCGCCCGGCTGCGCCAGGGCCGCCGGAACGGGCCCGCATCGCCGGCCGCGGGCCCGGTCGTCGATCTCGCCACGAGCGGGACGACGCCGGCGTTCCTGCTGCACGCCGTAGGCGGGTCGGTGTTCGAGTACGCCGCCCTCGTCCGCGAACTCGCCACCACGTTCCGCCTCTACGGTGTGGAGGCGGCCGGGCTGCGGCCGGGCGCCCGGCCCGGGACGTCGCTGGCCGAGATGGCGGGCCGGTACGCCGACGCCGTACGGGCGGCCCAGCCGGCCGGGCCGTACCGGCTCATCGGGTGGTCGATGGGCGGTGTCCTGGCGTTCGAGACCGCCCGGAGGCTCGAAGAGGACGGCGCGGACGTCGGGCTGGTAGTGCTCATCGACGCCCCCTATCGCACCGTCCCGTCGTACGCCGAGCACGAGGAGGGCCTCGCCGCGCTGTTCGCCGCCGAGGTCATGCCGGATGGCCGCGGGGCGGCCGCGGACCCCGGCGAGCCGGTCGAGGTGCAGCTCGACCGGCTCGCCGATGCCCTGACCGCGGACGGCGACGACCGCGCCGTGGTGCGTGAGGAACTCGACCGCCGGTATGCCGTTTTCGTCGCGCACATCTCCGCGCTCGCGGGCTACCAGCCGGCCGCGCCGGTCGGTGCCGACGCCGTCCTGGTCGGTGCCGCCGACACCCCCGACTCGGTGCCCGAATGGGCGGGGATGTTTCGCGGCCGGGTGCGCACCCTGTACACCGGGGCAGGGCACCACGCCTGCCTGCGCCCCCCGGCCGTCACCGAGATCGCCCGGATCGTCCGCTCCGCCGAGGCGGAGTGGGGACGCCCCGCCGACGTCTTTGGAGGATGAGATGCCCGCCGGTCACCGTGGAAGCTGGTTCGTCGCCGACAGCGAAGGTGCGGACGACCTGCCCCGCGTCTACTGCTTCGCCCACGCGGGCGGCAACGTCCGGACGTTCCTGCGCTGGCAGGCGGAGCTGGACGGGGCGGCGCAGGTCACCGGCGTGGTCATGCCGGGCCGCGCGCACCGGTATGAGGAGCCGCCGCCCGCGGACGTCGGCGAGTACGCCGACGGCGCCGCCGCGGCGATCGCCGCGGCGAGCGCGGGGCGGCCGTTCGTCCTGTTCGGTCACAGCCTGGGCGCGCTGGTGGCCTTCGAGGTGGCCCGGCGCCTGGCCGGGGCGGCCGAGCTGTGGCATCTCGTCGCGTCCGCGGCGTCGGCGCCGTCCCTGCTGCCGTCGGCCCGGGTCGTCGAGGCCGCCGCGCTGGAGGGGCGCGCGTTCGCCGAGGCCGCCGGATTCTTCGGCGGTCTCCCGCCGGAGATCCTGGCCAACGAGGAGCTGCACCACCTGCTGCTGCCGGTGATGCAGGCCGACTTCCGCTTGGTGGCGCGGTACCGCTACCGTCCCGCCGCCCCGTTACCGGTGGGCATCTCGCTGCTCAACGGGCTCGACGACCCGCACATCAAGGCGGCCGGTCTCGGTCCGTGGGAGGCGGAGACCGTACAGCCGGTGCGTCGGCTTTGGTCGCCGGGCGGTCACTTCTACTTCGAGGACCGGCCCCGGGCGGTCACCGACGTCCTGCGGGAGCTGGTCGCCCGGGAGGTCGCCGCGCCGGCCTCGCCCGGCCACTCCGAGCTGATGATCTGACCGGTGTCGCGCCGGTCAGATCATCAGCTCGGCGGCGCTGACGACCGGCTCGCACCGGACCGGAAAGGCGACCGATTTGGCGATGTAGCAGTTCCGGTGCGCTTCGGCGTGCAGCCGGACGGCCTCCTCGGTCATGGCGGAATCGGCCACCGTGACCTGCGGGCGCA
Source organism: Microtetraspora glauca (assembly GCA_001570385.1). GTDB lineage: Bacteria > Actinomycetota > Actinomycetes > Streptosporangiales > Streptosporangiaceae > Microtetraspora > Microtetraspora glauca. The sequence goes on from BBYL01000006.1 coordinate 578,725, forward strand.
ACACGACCTCGGTGAAGCGTCCCCCGTCGGCATGGGCGGTCATGTCGCCGGTCGCCCGGTCGAGGTAGGTGGTGACGACGACACCCGCGCGGGCGCACAGGAACAGGTACCACAGCAGATGGCACTGCGACAGCGACGCGACGAGGAGCTGTTCGGGGTTCCACCGGGCCGGGTCGCCGCCGAACGCGGGGTCGGAGCTGCCTGTGATGACGCCCGGGCCGTCGGCCGCGATCTCGACGTCGGGGCTGTAGTCGCGGGGGCCGCTGGTGCCGGTGCCGCGATCGCCGGTCCAGGTCACGATCGTCTCGTAGGTGTGCGGTCGCGCCACAGGTGGTCAACCTCCCCGGCCCGGTGAAGATCTTCGGCTCATCATCGCACGTCGCCCGGCGTCGCGGACCGGAATCCTCGGCTGATCGGGAAATCCCCGGCCGGATGGGATATGGAGTGGTGGGGGTGTCAGGGATTCGAACCCTGACCCTAGGGATTCGAGTCCGCTTTGGTCCTGGCCCGGTATGCCCGCGTCGCCATCTGGGCGCCGCACGTGCGGGCGTCGCAGTACACCGCGGCCTGGTTGCGCGAGCGGTCGTAGTAGCCGAGCCCGCAGGGCGGGTTGCGGCACGCCTTCACCCGGCTCCAGGTCCCGCGCAGGGCCAGCTCCGCGGCGGCCGCGAGCACCCGGGCGAAGGCGCCCGCGGCGCCTCCGGCGGTCGGGTGCAATGCGGCGTCGAAGGCGCCGACGACGGGACGGACCGGGTGCAGCTCTCCGAAGCGCCGCAGGCGGTCGATGTCCTCGTCGCGGACCGGGGCGCCGGCGTGTGAGAGCAGGACGCCGATCAGAGCCTCGCGCAGCTCGCGTGCCGCCGCGAGGTCGGCCGCGGTGACGCGGACGCCGGAGTCCGCCGGCCCGGTGGTGACCAGCCAGGCGCGGAAGGACTCGGTGTCCGCCAGGCGCTCCCGCTCACCCCGCAGCGCCCGGGTGTTGACGAAGGCCAGCACCAGCTCGGCGGCCGGGGAGGGCGTCAGCGGGCTGCCGCTCGTCGCCGCGCTGGTCACGGTGGTCACGGTGGCAGCCTACGGGCTCGCCGGCGGGGCGGCGCCGTGCCGGCGGCACTGGACATGTCATGAGCAAAATCGCTACGGTAATGACGCCTGGTGCGAGTTTCCGGCATCGACAGGAGGTTCCGTGGCATCGTTTCCCCACTTCACCGCGGCCCGGCGGGTCGCCCTCGTCACCGGCGCGGCGCGCGGTCTGGGCCGCGCGATCACACGATCGTGACGCGTCGCGCGGACGGCGGGCACGGCACGCCCGACCCGGTCACCAAGAACGGCTACGAGCTGGAGTTCGAGGACGTCTTCGACGGCGATCGCCTCGACGAGAGCCGATGGGTGCCCCGCTATCTGCCCCAGTGGGCCACCGGCGCGGCATCCCTCGCCCGCCATCGGGTCGGCGGCGGCGTACTGCGGCTCCTGATCGAGGAGGACCAGCCGCCGTGGTGTCCCGAGGTGGAGGGGGAACTCCGCGTCTCCTCCCTGCAGACCGGCGTCTTCTCCGGACCCGTGGGCAGCGGCATCGGGCAGCACGGGCGGCGGCCCGGCATGGTCGTCCGCGAGGCGCAGGCCGGCGTCAGGCTCTACACCCCCCGGTACGGCCTGATCGAGATGCGGGCCAAGGCGACCGACGACCCCCGCGCCATGGTCGCGCTGTGGATGATCGGCTACGAGGACGAGCCGGAACGCTCGGCCGAGATCTGCGTCTGCGAGATCTTCGGCCGGGACGTCCGGCCGGACGGCGCGCGCATCGGCATGGGCCTGCATCCCTTCGGCGACCCGGACATCACCGACGAATTCACCGTGGAATCCGTGCCCATCGACGCCCGCGACTTCCACGTGTACGCGGCCGAGTGGACACCTGAGCGCGTGACCTTCCTCATCGACGGTGAGCCCGTCAGGACCGTTCACCAGTCGCCGCGCTACCCGATGCAGCTCATGCTCGGCATCTACGAGTTCCCCCGTACGGGCCCGGGGCCGGCGCGCGAGCGGCCGTATCCAAGGGAGTTCACGATCGACTATGTCCGCGGCTACCGGCCCGCGGCCGGTTGCGACGGCCCGTCCGAACGCACGAATGGGCGGGCCGGCACCGGCCTGACCTGACAAAGCATTACTAGCGGCCGAGGCCGGCGTCGCGGGCCCGCCGGGGACGACGGCGAGCTCCTCCGGCTGGAGATCAAACTGACCGGCGGCGGCGGCTCCATCCGCACGACGACCTCGGGCACCAGTCACCAGGCGAGCCCTGCCGGCTGGAAGGCCGATGGAGATGACGAGTTCGTCTTCACGCTGCAGGACACCGACGGCGATAAGGCGGGACAAGTGCCGCCTGCGCCCAACCGTGGTCGATGTGGATGACGAATGGACCCACAGGCCTCCCTGTGTACGAGGAGGCCGAGTGCGATGAGTATCCGTTCGCCTCAACCAAGAACGGAGCGGGCTACACCGCGGAGAATGGTGTGAAGAACAACTACTCTTTGGTCTGGGTTCGGATAGTCGGCTGATCCCAGGACTGCACTGACCAGTCACTGACGTATTCGGGGTGCCGGCGGCCAGTCGGGCACGCCGGATACGGGCCAACCAAGCAAACGGAGAAGACAAAATGGCCGATATCCAGCACGTATTGCCTGAACATGATCAGCATGGACTGCTGGTGGCTCATGGGTTCGATGAATCCTTCTTCGGGCTCTGGGTGGAACGGGACGACCTCGACGAGCTGGCCGAGCTGCTGCGCTTGGATCCGCGATCCAGGCGTGACGTGCGGCTGGGCGAGGAAGCGGCCACGATGACAGACTGGTCCGTCCCACTCGATGAGAAAGACAGTCTCTGGATCGGGCCCCACAGTCCTGGCTGGTCTGTTGTGATCAGCACCAGCGGCCCGCAAACAGGCGGGTGGTGGCTCAGCTCCGGAAATCGAGGAATGTTTGTAGTCGGCTGGCACCGGGATATCGATGGCCTCTCCGACCTCGACTATTATCGAGACGGTAACGTAGTGGCCGAGATCCCGGCTTTTCCGAACGGTGAGTTGCTGCCCGGTCCGGTGTTTGAGCCCTATGCCCATGGTCTTCCCCGTGACGGGGATCCAAATGAGGGTGAAGAGCGGCTGGCGCACGCCTTTCTCACCATCGTGGGACGGATAACAGGCCGCTTCCTCGATGAGGACTGGTTCCGCACCCCCGGCCGCGCCTATGGATTTCCCTCCGTCGACGCACAAGGATAGTCACCAATCCACTCGATATCCCGGCGACCGGGGTGGCTCCCATGGGCTCCATGGTCGATCGCTATACCGACGGATTGGTACCCCAATCGGCCAGGTGGCCCGGCTGTCGTGGGAGGACACCGTACGGGAGGGCGCCGGGACCGCCCACTGCCGAAACGATCGGGAGTGGTGGACGCGATCGACTGGTCGTTCGCAGGGGTCGGTCGGTCACCAGGTGAGTCCGCCGAGATAGGTGTCGCCCCGCCAGACGACCTTGTGGGGGAAGGCGCCGGCGCCCGTCGGGGTGAGGCCGACGCGGAGCAGCTCGTGGTTCTTGCCCCCGCATGGTCTGTTGCCGGCCCCTGAATCGTTCTCGTTGTCCTTGCCGACCAGGAGATGCCGGCCGGATCGCTCCAGAGCCATCGACACGATCTCGCCGCAGCTCAGGGTGAGCACCGTGGCCACCTTCCGGTCCCCATCGTAAAGGAGCAGCTCGGACGGCTGCTCGTAGCTGCCCTGGCGCACCCGCAGGGTCCGGCCGTCCGGCAGCGGATGAGGGAGAGTGTGGCTGCCGTTGTCGCGGGGCGCCCGGACGAGCACCGCCGCGGTCGGCGGGTCCGGCGCGGGCAGTCGCACGTCAAGGGCGCCCTCCCAGGCTTTCACCAACTCCGGCTTCGGCGGGTAGGTGACCCCGGTGAAGTGGATGTCGTCGGGAAGCACCAGAGTCTGGGCGTCCCTCCAATAGAACCCGTACGCGGCGGCCCGCCATTCGACGTTGGGGCCGAGGACGCCGACGTAGGTGGTCCGGTTGTGGTCGCGGTCCTCGGTCTGGCGGCTATAAGCGATGCGCCCCTCGGGCGACACCACGATCCGGTCGACGCTCCCGTTCAGCCTGCCCGACAGCGCCTGGCCCAGCTTCGCCTGGCCGTCGGCGTCCACCGTCAGGCGGTGGATGCGCGAAACGAAGCCGCGTGGCGACCAGGTGTCCTGGCCCTGCCGCAGGGTCACGCTCACTACGTACTCGCCCGGCTCCCGTGTGGCGGCCACTGCCTTGATCTGGGTCATGCGCCTGCCGAGGTACGGCATGTACTCATGGGCGATGCGGCCCGTATCCAGGTCCACCGTCTCCAGATAGCCGCCGGCGAGCAGCGCGTACCGGGGGGTGCCGTCGTCCGCGACCGGTGGCGCCGCCAGTCGCTCCGGCAGGATCCGTACGGCCTGCACGACGAGCGCGATCACCCCGAGCGCCACGACCAGCCGCAGCACGGAGCCCCGGTCCGGGCGCACGCGCGTCCCGGCGACGCCCGCGAACAGGATCATCGTCAGTGGCGAGATCACCCAGGCCAGGACCACCGGCAGAGCTCGGAACGGCGCCGGATCCGGCAGGCAGCCGGGCGGCGGCTCCGCGGGCGGGCTGAGCACCTCCGCGGCGACCGCCAGTGCCTCGGGCAACGCGACGAGCCCGAATCCGAGAGCCGCGGCCATCAGATGGACGCGGGCATTGTCGCGCCTGGCCACGAACAGGGCGATCACCGCCAGGAGGAACGGCCCTGCCAGATACAGCACGCCCGCGGCCGCCTCGGCCACTTCGGCGGCTGTGCGGCGGACGGGACCCACCGGGTGCAAGATCGGTGGCCCGACACACGTGACTCGCCGCGGGGGCGTCAGCACCTCCCAGATGATCTCCCATAACGCGTACGAGGCCGCCAGCCACCACCAGAACACCGGATGACGCCGCCGCGGCCCGAGAGTCGACACGGAGAGCACGGCGGCCCGCCCTTTCTACCGATCATCCCGAATGATCAGGAACCCTACCGGGCGGGACAAGGAGCGCGTACGGCTTCAATCGGGCACGGCAGGTTCCGCGCAGCAAAGGTGACCAACGCTCGGGCGCGCGTCGGCGCCGCCGTGGGCCAGGATGCGCCGCAGTGCGTTCCGGAACTCCTCGATCGCTTCATCGTCCGCCTTGAGGACTGCTTCCAACTCGGGGCCGGGCAGGCCCAGCGCGTCCAGATCGTAGAGGTCCAGGACGATCTCGGGCGGACCAGCGATGTGAGGTGCCGCAGCTTCCCCATCGGTAGACGGTGGAGCAGCCCCGCGAGGAGGACCCGGTCGTACGGCGTGAACGCGGATTCGGCCATCTGCCGCTGCGACACTGCCAGCTGATGCCGGAGGGCCAAGATCCCGAAGTCCTTGTCCTGATCGCTCCTGGTCAGCAGCCGCAGGAGCGAGAGGATGTTCGTCACCGTGAGGTAGGCCAAGAGCAGCGGTCAGCCGGTGCCGCCGGGCGAAATCAGGCCGGTCTCGTACGCGACCACCACGGCTTGGACACGGTCGCGCAGGCCCAGTTTGGACAGGATGCTGGCGACGTGGGTCTTCACCGTGGCCACGCTCAGGGTCAGCCGGTCGGCGAGTTCCGCGTTGCTCAGGCCGGTGGCGAGCAGGCGCAGCACGTCCAGTTCCCGAGGCGTCAGCTCAGCCAGATCGCGGTGGAGGGTGGGCCGCACGTTGTCGCGGCGGGCGAAACGCTCGACCAGGCGGCGAGTGATGGTGGGCGCGAGCAGGGCGTCGCCGGAGCGCACCAGGCGTACCGCGGCCACCAGGTGCTCGGGTGAGACGTCCTTGAGCAGGAACCCGCTCGCCCCCGCGGCGAGCGCGGCGTACACGTAGTGGTCGAGGTCGTAGGTGGTCAGGATCAGCACGCGGGTGTCCTCGGCGCCGCCCGCGAGGATCCGCCGGGTGGCTTCGAGGCCGTCCATCTGCGGCATCCGGATGTCCATGAGCACGACGTCGGGCCTGGTACGGCGGACCGCGGCGATGGCTTCGTCCCCGTTGGCGGCCTCGGCCGCCACGTCGATGCCGTCGGCGGCGAGGATCATGCGGAATCCCGTGCGTACCAGCGCCTGGTCGTCGGCGATGACGGCGCGCAACCGCTCGGTCATGTCGTCCTCCACGGGACGCGGGCCTTGATCCGGAATCCGCCCCCGGCCGTCCGCCCCGCGTCCAGAGTCCCGCCGTAGACGGCGAGCCGCTCACGCAACCCGATCAGTCCCCTGCCGCCGCCGGGCCGCGGGCCGGCGCCCCGCGCCCCGCCGGTGTCGGTCACCTCGATCTCCAGCCAGTCGCCGTCATGACCGATCGTCACGAACGCGGCGGCCCCGGCCGCGTGCTTGATCGTGTTGGTGAGGGCCTCCTGCACGACTCGGTACGCGGCGAGCTCGACCCCGGGAGGCAGCGGCCCGGGCGGCGACACCTCGACGCTCACCGGCACGCCGGCGGCCCGGACCCGGTCCACCAGGGCGTCGAGCCGGTCGAGCCCGGGCTGGGGTTCTAACCCGTCGGACGGCCCGTCGAGACGCTCGCCGCCCGGGCCGGCCAGCAGGCCCATGACATGGCGCAGTTCGGCCATGGCGGCCCGGCCGCCGGACTCGATCGCGAGCAGGGCCTGCTTCGACTGCTCCGGTTCCACGTCCATGACCTTGCGGGCCGCGCCGGCCTGGATCACCATCACGCTGACATTGTGGGTCACCACATCGTGGAGTTCGGCGGCGATCCGGGAGCGCTCCTCCGCGACGGCCCTGCGCATGGCGTTCGCCTGCGCCTGCTGCAGTTCGGCGAGCCGATGCCGGCTGGCTCCCAGCCGTCGCCGCCAGAAACGGACGTAGCTCCCGAAGACGCCGACGCCCAGCAGGACGACGAACGGGCCCATCCAATTCGGCAGCGCGGGCGCGACGTCCCGGAAGGCGCCGCCGGCGAGTACGGCCGCGAGCACGAGGCCACCCATCGCCAGGAACCGGTTGCGGCTGTGGGTGACGGCGCCGTACGCGGCGATAGCGCAGGTCAGCACGGTGATCCAGGTGGCAGCGGCGTGCGTGGCCAGCGCCGCGGCCAGCACCACCCAGAAGGTGATGAGCGGGTAGCGGCGCCGCGCCGCCAGCGGCAACGCCGTCAGCGCGACAAGGAACGCGGGCGGATCGGAGGGCAGGGGCGGGGCCGGCGCGTCGCCAGGGGACAAGCCGTTGGACAGGACGTGAGGAGGTGGTAGGGAGCCGATCGGGGGATCAGGAACCGGCGGTGTGGGCGGGGACGGGGGTGTGTGCGGGGAGGCGGATGGGAGCCGCAAGTACTCGATCACTGCGGGTCGATCCGCGTTTGGGCCGTGGTGCCCCGACACGGTCACCGCGATGACCGTCAGGAGGATCGCGACCACCACGTCGGCGGCGAGTGCTCTGCGGGACGGTCTCGGGGGTCCGTCGCCATTCGGCCCCGGCGTGTCGTCCAGGTAGTCGTCATCCGGCCGGCCGCCCAGGTCGGGCACATGCCGCCACCACGGTGGTCGTTCACCGATCTCCACCGGCACATTGTCACGCCTGCCCGTCCCTCCCGCATCGGCCGTCGTGACGGGGCTCATGGTCCTGGGGGAGTACATCGCAGGGATGACTCGGCGGCCCTTCGTTCTCAGGAGGTACGCGATCTCGGTTTGACGGCCGACGCGCACCGGCAGGGGAGTGCCTAGTTTCGTTCCCGCCGGCCCGCCGCTCTGGAGCCGCGATCTCGGCGAAAGCGGCGCGACGCCGTTCATGACCGCCTTTCAGGAGGACATAGCGTGACTTCTGTCCTGCAGGCCCAGGCACTGGGCAAGAGGTACGGCAAGCGCTGGGCGCTGCGCGAGTGCACCATCGACATCCCGGCGGGCCACGTCGTCGGGTTGGTGGGTCCCAACGGGGCCGGCAAGACCACGCTGCTGAAGCTGGCCGGCGGCCAGCTGGAACCGACCACGGGTGGCATCAACGTGCTCGGCGGCCGGCCCGGTGGCACGCCCGCGCAGCTGGCCAGGGTCGGGTTCGTCGCCCAGGACACCCCCGTCTACGCGGGACTGACCGTTGCCGATCACCTGCGGCTGGGGGCACGGCTCAACCAACGCTGGGACGCCGCCATGGCGCGGGAGCGCATCGCGCAACTCGGTCTCGTCCCGAACCACCGGGCGGGCAAGCTGTCGGGCGGTCAGCGCGCCCAGCTCGCCCTCACCCTGGGCCTGGCCAAGCGGCCCGAGCTGCTGATTCTGGACGAGCCGGTGGCCTCCCTCGATCCGCTGGCCCGCCGCGAGTTCCTGCAGGGGCTGACGGAGGCTGCCGTCGCGCACAAGCTGAGCGTGCTGCTCTCCTCCCACCTGGTCTCCGACCTGGAACGCATCTGCGACTATGTGATCGTCCTCGTCGACTCCCGCGTCCACCTGGCCGGGAAGGTCGGCCGGTTACTGGCCGCCCATCACCGGCTCACCGGCCCGCGCCGCGATCCCGACCGGCTCCCCGCCGATCAGCACGTCATCTCCGCCAGCCACACCGAGCGACAGAGCACGTACGTGATCCGTACCGACGCCCCGATCCACGACCCCGCCTGGACGGTCACCCAGCTCAGCCTGGAGGACCTCGTCCTCGCCTACATGGACAAGCGCACAGCGGAGAACCGGCGAGCCGTCCTGGAGGTGCGGCGATGATCTGGCTGACCTGGCGACAGTTCCGCGGCTCGGCCACGATGATGGCCGCCGTACTCGTGGTTCTCGTCGCAGCCCTGGTCCTGACCGGCCCGAATCTGGCCTCCGACTACGCTGCCGGGATCGCCGACTGCACTCCGGACAACACCTGCCTCGACTTCTTCGACCGGTTCTTCGGCGAGTACGACATCCCCTTCCTGGCCCTCACCCTCGTCGTGCTGATCCTGCCGGCGTTGATCGGGCTCTTCTGGGGAGCGCCGTTGATCACCCGGGAGCTGGAGGCGGGCACGCATCTGCTGGTGTGGAACCAGAGCGTCACCCGCGGCCGCTGGCTGGCGGTCAAGCTCGGGCTCACCGGCCTGGTGGCCATGGCCGCCGCCGGCGTGTGCGGCCTCGCGGTGACCTGGTGGTCCGACCCCCTGGACAGGTCGGCCGTCCCGGAAATGGCGCAGATGGCTCCCGTGGTGTTCGGCGCGCGCGGTATCGCCCCGATGGGGTATGCGGCCTTCGCCTTCGTCCTCGGGGTGACCGTGGGCATGCTGGTGCGCCGCACGCTGCCCGCCATGGCCCTCACCCTGGCCGTCTTCGCCGCGATCCAGATCGCCATGCCGCTGCTCGTCCGTCCTCACCTGATGCCCCCGGTCACCGGGACCTTCGAGCTCGGCCGGGAGAACGTGGACGGCCTCGGCGCGCCGAGAGGCGGATCCCTGCAGATCTTCCTGAGGACATCGGCCGTTCCCGGCCACGCGGGCGCCTGGGTCCTGTCCAGCAAGCTGGTCGATCCGTCCGGACGTACGATCTCCAGCGGGGATGGAAGCTCGGGACCGTCGTCGACGATCCCGCGGGCCGTCCCGGTCTCCACGACGTCGGGACCCTGCTCACCGCAGGGACTACCCGCGGGGGGTGCATAGCCGAGATCAACCGGCTCGGCTACCGGCAGCAGGCGACCTACCAGCCCCTTGAGCGCTTCTGGCCCTTCCAGTGGATCGAGACCGGGATCTACGCCCTGCTCACCCTCGGCCTCACGTGGTTCTCCTTCTGGTGGATCCGGAGGCGCCTGTCATGACCGTGATCAGGACCGCGGCCTCCGCCGGGCTCGCCCTCCTGCTGGTGGCGGCCTGCACGGCGCCGACGCCACCGCGTGGCCAGGCAGGCACACCAGCCGGTACGGTCTGCGCGCCACCCTCGGGAGTCCCCGGGGCGGAGACGGCCACCACGATCGACGTCATCGAGCAGGCGTACTTCTGCATCCTCGGCGACTACTACAGCGGCGCCACCCTGGACGCCCGCTCACTGCTGACCGCCGGATTCGCCGCCCTGACGCAGGAGCTCAACCGCGACGGGCGCGACGTGCCCGGGGCCACCATGCCGGCGCTGACCGGTGACCGGAAAGCCGACTGGACCGCTTTCGAGACCGCCTACAGGAAGATCACCGATCAGGTTCCCGACCTGCGCGACAAGCTGGCCGTCGTCACACTTGAGGCCATCGTGGCCAGCCTCGGCGACAACCACGCCCGCTGGACACACGACGTCAAGCGGCCGCTCGACCACTACGACGGCGACGGCTACGGCCTGGGCCTTGAAGCGAACGTCAACGGCCCGCAGGTGGACGGCAACCCCGGCGTCGCCCTCGGCCCGTTGTTCGTCACCACCGTGCTCGGCGGCGCCGCGCAGGCCGCCGGACCGCGCCCCGGCGACATCATCGAATCGATCAACGGATCGGCGCCCTTCATCGACGGCGAGGCCACCCCGGCGATCGCCGCACTCTACCCCGAGTACCCGGAGGCGCGGCCGGTGCGGCTGCGGCTGCTGCGGCAGAGCAACGGCCGCCGCTGGAGCGTGACCCTCAACCCCGGCCTCTACCAGCGGGATCTTGCCGCCCTGCGAGTAGTGCGGTCGAAGCTGCTGGACGACGACATCGCCTACGTGCGGATGACCGGATTCGCCCCCGACTCCGCGAACCGGGTCCTGCGGGCGATCACCAGGCTGCGCACCGGCCAGACCCTCACCGGCGTCGTGCTGGACCTGCGCGGCAACGGCGGCGGCAGCCCCGCGGAGGCGATCCGGCTGGTGAGCGCGTTCGTCCACGGCAAGAACACCGCCTACCAGTGCACCGTCGACGGCACATGCCAGGCCATGCGGACCGACGACACCGTCGAGCTGCTCAACCTGCCGCTGACGGTGCTCACCGACCGCGGCTGCGCCTCGGCCTGCGAACACTTCAGCTCCGCGGTCAAGGACCTGCGCATCGGCCCGCTGGTCGGCACCAGAACCGCCGGCGTCATCTCCGGGCCGGCGCAGACGTACCTGCTCGCCAACAACACCATGCTGAGCTTCCCCGCCAGGCACCACCTCGGCCCCGACCGCGAGGTGATCGACCGGATCGGCGTGCCGCCCGACCACTACGTGCCCCTGACCCCGAAGGACGCGGCCGCCGGACGCGACCCCGCCCTGACCAAGGCCCTGACCCTGCTGCACACGTGAAGGGACCTCGCCATGAGAAGACTCCTGATCCTCGCCGCGGGACTGGCCGTCTTCGCCACGTCCGCCTGCTCCGCGCCCGCACCGCCCAGAGCCGACGCCCCGCAGGCCAAACCGACCGGCCCCGCCACCCTGCCCGCCCCCACCGGCCCCCATCCGGTCGGCACCACCGTCCTGTATCTGAAAGACGTCTCCCGCCCCGATCCCTGGAACCTCGACGCCGACGCCAGGGAGCTCAAGGTCACCCTGTGGTATCCGGCCAAGCAGCGCGACGGGCAGCGCTCGCCCTACATGACAGCCAAGGAAGCGGAACTCCTCCTGAGGGGCTCCGGGATCTCGACCGCGCCCTACGACACACTGAGCAAGACGCGAACCAACGCCGTCAAGAACGCCGAACCCTCCGGGCGCAGGCTTCCGCTGGTGGTGCTCTCTCCCGGCTTCACTAAACCGGTGAGCACGCTCACCTCCCTGGCCGAAGACCTCGCCAGCCGAGGCTATGTCGTGGCCGGAATCGACCACACCTACGAGAGCTACGCCACCACCCTGTCCGACGGCCGGGTCGCCGAATGCCTCGCCTGCGACAGCGACACCGACCCCGGCTTCGGCACGGGGGTGGTCCAGGGCCGGGCCGCCGACGTCTCCTTCGTCCTCGACCAGCTGGCCTCCAAGTGGCAGCATTCCGACCTGATCGACCGCAAAAGGATCGCGATGGTAGGCCAGTCGATCGGCGGGGCCGGCGCCGTGGCGGCCATGATCAAAGATCCACGTGTACGCGCCGGAATCGACATGGACGGCACCACCTACGCCCGGATCCCCACGAGCGGCCTCTCCCGGCCGTTCATGTTCCTGGGCTCGGCGCAGCATGTCCCGCGCGGCCGCGACAATTCGTGGGACCGTGACTGGAAGCTGCTGACCGGGTGGAAGCGCTGGCTCGTGCTGTCGGACGCCGAACACCAGTCCTTCACCGACATCCCGCTGGTGGCAGACGTCATCGGCCTCGAATCTCTCCCTGGCATGCTGCCCGCGGCCCGTGGCGCAGAACTCACCCGTACGTACGTGGCGGCCTTCCTCGACCAGCACCTGAGGTCGCAGCGGCAGCCCCTCCTGGACAAGGCGTCATCGCGCTACCCCGAGGTCACATTCTGCCCCGCGACCTGCGGTCAATCCTGAACCCCCGGGCATCTCGATGTGCGGGTAGCCGGCCCCAGGACGGGCGATGCCCCCACCACTATGGCTGGATGTGCCTCTGTCGGGCTATCTCTGGGTTCTGGAGAGTTTTTCCGGGTTCGTGACTGCTGAGGTCAGCGGGGTGTCATCCGGAGCGCGCCGTCCATCCGGATGACCTCGCCGTTGAGGTAGTCGTGGTGGATGATCGTCAGCGCCAGGTGGGCGTACTCGTCCGGGCGGGCCAGCCTCCGCGGGAACGGAACGCCGGCCGCCAGACCCTCCCGGAATTCCGCGGAGACCGTGGCCAGCATCGGCGTCTCCACGATGCCCGGGGCGATGGTGTTGACCCGGATGCCGTACTGGGCGAGGTCGCGCGCCGCGGGCAGGGTCAGCCCGACGATGCCGCCCTTGGACGAGGAGTACGCGGCCTGCCCGATCTGCCCCTCGTAGGCGGCGACCGAGGCGGTGTTGACGATCACGCCGCGCTGGCCGTGCTCGTCCGGCTCGGTGCGGGCGATCGCCTCGGCGGCCAGGGCGAGCACGTTGAAGGTCCCGACGAGGTTGACCTGCACGACGCGCGCGTACAGGTCGAGGTCGTGCACGCCGTTCCTGCCCAGGATCCGCGCCGACGGGCCGATGCCCGCGCAGTTGACGACCGCGCGCAGCGGCAGGCCGGCGGCGGCCCTCGCGACGGAGGCCCGCACCTCCTCGGGGCTGGTGACGTCGGTGGGGAGGTACTCCACCCCCGGCACCGGGTCCACGGCGTCGATGCTCTGCTTGAGATCGAACACGAAGACGTGCGCGTCCTCCTTGGCCAGCAGCTCGGCGGTCGCGGCGCCGAGGCCGGAGGCCCCGCCGGTGACGATGACTGCGCTGTCGGCGACCTGCATCAGTGCTTCTCCCTGTCGACTGCGGTGATCACGGGTGGGGTGTTCCCGGCGAGTGAGCGGCCGATGACCATGCGCTGGATCTGGTTGGTGCCCTCGAAGATCTGCATGACCTTCGCCTCGCGCATGTAACGCTCCACCGGGAAGTCGCGGGTGTAGCCGTAGCCGCCCAGCACCTGGACGGCGTCGGTGGTGACCTTCATGGCGTTGTCGGTGGCGACCATCTTGGCGATGGACGCCTCCCGGCCGAACGGCAGGCCGAGGTCTTTCAGCCGGGCGGCGTGCAGCGTCATCGCGCGGGCGGTCTGCACGGCCGCCTCCATGTCGGCCAGCAGGAACGCCAGGCCCTGGTGCTCGATGATCGGCCTGCCGAACGTCGAGCGCTCCTTCGCGTACGCCACGGCGTGGTCCAGGGCGCCCTGGGCCAGACCGGTGGCGACGGCGGCGATGCCCAGTCGGCCGGAGTCGAGGGCGGCCAGCGCGATGCCGAGACCGTCGCCCTCCGCGCCGATCCTGCGCTCGGCCGGCACCCGCACGCCGTCCAGCCGCATCGTCGCGGTCGGAGAGGCGGTCAGGCCCATCTTGTGCTCGGGCGGGTCGGCGCTCAGGCCCTCGGCGCCGGCCGGGACGAGGAAGCAGGAGATGCCCCTGCGGTCGTCCGAGGTCCGCGCCATCACCGTGTAGAAGTCGGCGCGCCCGCCGTGCGTGGTCCACGCCTTCGCGCCGGTGAGCACGTAGTCGTCGCCGTCGCGGACGGCGCGGGTGGTCATGGCGGCGGGATCGGAGCCGGCGTGCGGCTCGCTCAGGCAGTACGCGCCGAGCAGTTCGCCGCCGAGCATGTCGGGCAGCCAGGCCCGCCGCTGATCGTCGGTGCCGAAGTCGAACAGCCCGAAGCACGACAACACGTGCACGCTGGTGCCGACGGCGACGCTGGACCAGACCCGGGCGACCTCCTCCAGCACCTGTAGGTACACCTCGTAGGGCTGACCGCCGCCGCCGTACTCCTCGGGGTACGGCAGGCCGAGGACGCCGATCGCGCCGAGCGTGCGGAACACGTCGCGCGGGAAGTCCTCGTCCGCCTCGGCCTTCGCGACCCGGGGGGCCAGCTTCCCGTCGGCGAGGTCCCGGACGACCTCGATCAGGTCGGCACTCTCTTCGCTTGGCATGACACGCGATGCGGGCATCGAAGCTTCCTTTAGAGTACGGAATCAAGTACCAAAGTATCAGAAAATGTACTGATTGCCAGGGGCTGCCGTAGAGTCGGTGCCATGCCGTCGCCCGACAGGACTCGCACCCGGCGCGAGGAGACACTGGCGCAGCTCCGCGAGCTGTTCCTGGCCGAGGGATTCGCGTCGTTCAACATCGGCGACCTCGCCGAGCGGCTGCGCTGCTCCCGGACCACCCTGTACGCGGTGGCGCCCAGCAAGGAGCAGATCGTGGTGGCCGCCGTCCGCTCGTTCTTCAAGGCGGCGGCCGACCGCATCGAGGCCCGGGTCGCCGCCTCCGGCGACCCGGCCCGGCAGCTCGCCGTCTACCTGGAGGCCGTCGCCGCGGAGCTGCAGCCCGCCTCGGCCGCGTTCCTCGCGGATGTGGCCGCCTTCGGCCCGGCCAACGAGGTCTACCAGGAGAACACCCGGTACGCCGCTGAGCGGGTGCAGAGCCTGGTGACGGAGGGGGTCAGGGCCGGGGTGCTGCGCCCGATCCACGCGTCGTTCGTGGGGGCCGCGGTGGCCGAGGTCATGAACTCCATCCAGCGCGGCGCCATCCAGTCGGCCACCGGGTTCGACGCCGCGCAGGCCTACCGGCACCTCGCCGACCTGGTCCTCGCCGGCCTGACCACCGCACCGGTGGACGAGCATGCGGTCACCGGGACCTCGGTGCGGTACGGGGTCGCAGACGGGGTGGCGACCATCGAGCTCGACCGGCCGGAGTCCTCGAACGCGCTGGACCTGCCCATGGCGCGGGCGCTCGGCGACGCCGTCGAGGCCGCGGCGGCCGACCCGGGGGTGCGCTGCGTGCTGCTGCTCGGCCGCGGCCGCAACTTCTGCGCCGGAGGGGACGTCACCGCGATGCACGGCGCCGCTGACCGCGCCGGCTACGTGCTGGAGCTGGCCCGGACGGCGCACCGCGCGGTCCTGGCCCTCGCCGGGCTGGAGGTCCCCGTCGTGGCCGCCGTCCAGGGCGCGGCGGCGGGCGCCGGACTGGCCCTCACCCTGGTGGCCGACGTGGTGCTCGCCGGCGAGTCCGCGACGTTCCTGACCGCGTACGCCCAGGCGGGGCTGACCCCGGACTGCGGCACGTCCTGGCTGCTGCCGCAGGTGGTGGGGCTGCGCCGGGCGCTCGCTCTGACGTTGACCGATCGCCGGCTGACGGCAGGGGAGGCCGCCGACTGGGGGCTGGTCACCGACGTCCACCCCGACGAGGAGCTCGCCGAGTCGGCCCGGCAGGCCGCGGCGCGGATCGCGGCCGGGCCGTTCCCGGCGCTCGGCCGGACCCGGCGCCTGCTCCGGGATGCCCCGGCGCGGTCGCTGGCCGACCAGCTCGGCATCGAGGCCGCGACGATCGCCGAGGCCGCCGCGTCCGCCGCGGCCGGGGCCCGGCTCGACGCGTTCGTGAACGGCAAGCGCGAGTAGAGAGGCGGGAACCCGATGAAGGACGGCCCCCTGGCGGGACTGCGAGTGGTGGAACTGGCCGGGCTCGGCCCGGCCCCGCACGCGGCCATGGTGCTCGCCGACCTCGGCGCCGACGTGGTCCGGATCGAACGGCCGCCGGGCCGCGGGCTCCGGCTCGGCGCCCCGGACGCGACCGACGCCGTGCTGCGCGGCCGGCGCCCGGTCCACGCCGACCTGAAGTCCGCCGACGGGCGGGCCGTCGTCCTCGGCCTCGCCGAACGCGCGGACGTGCTGATCGAGGGCCTGCGCCCCGGCGTGGTGGAACGGCTCGGCGTGGGCCCGGACGCCTGCCTGGCCCGCAACCCCGGCCTGGTCTACGCCCGGATGACCGGGTGGGGCCAGGACGGACCGTGGGCCGGCCAGGTCGGCCACGACATCAACTACATCGGCCTGACCGGCGCGCTGCACGCCATGGGCCGCGCCGACCGGGCCCCGGCGCCGCCGCTCAACCTGGTCGGCGACTTCGGCGGCGGGTCCATGCTGCTGCTCGTCGGCGTGCTGGCCGCGCTGTTCGAACGGTCCCGGTCCGGCCGCGGCCAGGTGGTCGACGCCGCCATGGTCGACGGGACCGCGCTGCTCAGCCAGATGACCCTCGCCCTGCGCGGCATGGGGGCCTGGCGCGACGAACGCGAGGGCAACCTGCTCGACGGCGCCGCGCCCTTCTACGACACCTACACCTGCGCCGACGGCGGGTTCGTCGCGGTGGGCGCGCTGGAGCCGCACTTCTACGCGGCGCTGCTGGCCGGGCTGGACATCGACCCGGCCGAACTGGGCGCGCAGAACGACCCGGCCAACTGGCCGGCGATGCGCAAGCGGTTCACCGCCGCGTTCGCCTCCCGCACCCGCGACGAGTGGGCCGCGCGCTTCGCCGGCACCGACGCGTGCGTCACCCCGGTGCTCAGCTTCGCCGAGGCCCCCGGCCACCCGCACCTGGCGGCCCGCGGCACGTACGCCGAGGCGGACGGCGTGGTCCAGGCGGCCCCGGCGCCCAGGTTCTCGCGCACCCCGGCCGCCCCGGTGGCCTCGGTGCCGCGGACGGCGGCTGACGCGGCGGACGTGCTGCGCGAGTGGGGGCAGCCGGGGAACTGACCGCCCGGTGCCGGGAGCGGCCACACCGCAGTGCCGACGCGGGTCAGGCCGCCGGGAGGAACCCCGGCAGCCGGTGGCGGATGATCTCCTCGGCGTCCGCGACGATCCGGTCCACCACGTTCCGGCAGCTGTCCACCTCGGTGATGAGCCCCTGGGCCTGGCTGGCCCACCACAGCCCGTCCTCCATGTCGCCCGCCCCGAGGACGCGTTCCCGTCCCCGTACCCCTGAGGCGAGGTGCGCGACGTCCTCGAAGGACGAGCCCGGCCGGCGTGAGATCTCGGAGATCTCCTCCGACACCGAGTTGCGCGCCACCCGCGCCGAGTTGTGGAACTCACGGAAGACGATGATCGAGTCCCGTTCGGAGTTCGCCACGATCTGCCGCTTGACGTTGTCGTGGACGGGCGCCTCGGTCGTCGCCATGAACCGGGTGCCCATGTTCGCCGCGCACGCCCCGAGGGCCAGCGCCGCCACCAGGCCGGCGCCGGTGGCGATGCCGCCGCTGGCGATGACCGGGACGTCCAGCGCCCGGCTGGCCGCGGCGATGAGCACGAGGCCGCCGATGTCGTCCTCGCCGGGGTGGCCGGCGCACTCGAAGCCGTCGATGCTGACCGCGTCCACGCCGAGCGCCTGCGCCTTGACGGCGTGCCGTACCGCGACCGCCTTGTGGATGACCTTGATCCCGGCGGCCTTGAAGTCGGGCAGGTGCGCGTCGGGGTTGCCACCGGCCGTCTCGACGACCGTGATCCCCGACTCGATGATCGCCGCCCGGTACTCGTCGTAGGGGACCGGGCGGATGGTGGGCAGGATGGTGAGGTTCACCCCGAACGGCTGGTCGGTCAGCTCGCGGGTGCGCTTGATCTCCAGGGTGAGCGCCTCGGGCGTCGGCTGGGTCAGCGCCGTCAGGAACCCGAGGGCGCCGGCCTCGGCGACGGCCGCGATCAGTTCGGCCCGGCCCAGGCCGGTCATCCCGCCGCACAGCAGTGGGTGCCGCACGCCGAAGGTCTCGGTGAAGGCGGTAGTGATCATTTCAGCGGTGGCTTTCGTCTCGAACGGTGGTCCGGCCGCGGACCCGGGCCGGGTGGGCAGGGGGCGTTCAGGCCGCGGCGGGGCCGCCGAGCCGGGCCAGGACCCCCGCGATCGACTCGGCGGGGTCCCCGGCCGTCCAGCCGGTGACCGGGGTGAGGGCTTCCGGCGTGTACACGCCGAGATCGGTGCCGTCGAAGCGGACGATCCGGCCGGTCACGCCGCTGGTGGCGTCGCTGAGCAGCGCGACCACCACCGGCGCCACGTCCCCGGGCGCGCCCATCGCGGGCCGGTCGGGCCGGGTGTCCAGCGCCGCCATGCCGGTCTCGGCCAGCGGCGACACGGCGTTGACCCGGATGCCGGCGGACGCGCAGTCCCGCGCCCAGCCGGCGGTCATCGCGGCCACCGCCCCCTTCGTGGCGCCGTAGGCGCTCATGCCGGGGATGCCGAACCGGGCGCCGGACACGACCGTGACGATCGACCCGCCGGCGCCCCGCCGGACCATCGCCCGCATGGCGTGCACCGCGGCGAACTGCACGCCGAGCACGTTGACCTCGGTGATCAGCCGCAGCCGCGCCTCGTCCTCCTCCCACGGCGGGGCGTGGTGGGTGATCCCGGCGTTGGCCACGAGGCCGTCGAGCCGGCCGAACTCCAGCTCCGCCGTCCCGGCCAGCCGGGCCGCCACCTCCCACGACCCGGCGGAGCCCGGTTCCGCCACCGCGTACCCGCCGGCGGCGGCGATCTCCGCGGCCACGGCGTGCGCGGCGGCTCCGTCCACGTCGTTGACCACGACCCCGGCGCCGTGGGCCGCGCACGCGAGCGCGTAGGCGCGGCCCAGGCCCATCCCGGCGCCCGTCACGACGACGCAGCGCCCGTCAAGCAGGCCGCCCATCAGTCGGTTTCCGGGTCGAACAGCTCGGCCACCGCGGCCTTGTTGATCTTGCCGGTCGGGTTGGTCGGCAGCGAGCGGACCACCCGCAGCAGCTCCGGCTGCTTGTGCCGGGCCAGCCCCTGGCCGGTCACCGCGCGGCCGACCTCCTCCAGGGTCAGGTCCTCCCGGTCCGAGACGACGGCCGCGCCGATCCGCTCACCGAGCCGGCCGCCGGGCACCGGGACGATCGCCACAGCCGCCACGTCGGGGTGTCTCACGATGGCGTCCTCGATCTCCCTGGCCGAGAACTTCTCGCCGCCGCGGTTGATGACGTCCTTCAGCCGCCCGGTGATCCGCACCTGCCCGTCGGCGGCCAGCGAGCCGAGGTCCCCGGTGCGGAACCAGCCGTCAGGGGTGAACGCGTGCGCGTTCAGCTCCTCGCGCACGTAACCGAGCATCATCTCCGGGCCGTGCAGCAGCAGTTCGCCCACCTCGCCCGGCTCGACGTCCCGCCCCGAGGGGTCAACGACGCGCAGCTCCACGCCCGGCGCGAGCCGGCCGTCGGTCTCCGCCCGGAACTCCAGCGGGTCCAGCTCGTTGGGCAGCGTCGCGGTGGGCAGCTCGGTCATGCCCCACGCCCGGTACGCCGCGATGCCCAGCTCGTCGGCGCGCCGGATGAGGTCCGGCGGCACCGCCGCGCCGCCGCAGCAGTACTGGCGCAGCGGCGACCGGTCGCGCCCGTCGGCGGCGTACACGTCGAGCAGCTCGCGCAGGAACGGCGTCGCGCCCGCCATGTAGGTCGCGCCGGTCCGGTCGGCCAGCTCGGCGCACGCGGCCGGGTCCCAGCGTTCCATCAGCACCGCGGCGGCCCCCACCCGGCAGGGGATCATGAAGCCCTGCAGCAGGCCGGTGATGTGCGTGATGGGGGAGGCCATCACCATCCGGTCGCGGAACGTCAGGCCCCACTCCACGACGGTCATCCGCAGCTCGTGCCGCAGCCCTGCCACGGAGTGCACCACGCCCTTGGGCTCGGACTCGGTACCCGAGGTGAACAGCACCAGGCAGGGGTCCGCGGGGGCGGCGGGCTCGATCCCGGACGGCAGCGAACCGGTCCCGGCCTGGTCCGCCGCCCGCCAGCCCGCCGACCGGCCGGTGGTGAGCAGCCGTACGGCGGGCTCGTGCGAGAGGTCGCGCAGTGCCTCGTCGAACTCGTCCGGGTAGGCCCGGCGCCGGTCGTCGGCGTACGTGACGATGGCCGCCGGCCGGATCTGGTCCAGCACGGTGCGGATCTCGCGCGGGCCGTACAGCGGCACGATCGGGCTGCTGATCGCCCCGATCCGCCAGATCGCCGCCGCGACGGCGACGGCGTCCGGGCCGGTCGGCAGCAGCCAGCAGACGGCGTCACCCGGCCGTACCCCGCCGGCGATCAGGGTCCGCGCGACCGCGGCGGACTTCGCGGCCAGATCGGCGAAGCTCGTCTCACCGTGCGTGGTGATGATCGCCGGTCGGTCCGGCCACCGCGTCGCCCCGTGGTCCAGCAGGTCGCCGATCCGCTCCTCGGTGAGGAAGCCCCGGCGGCGCCAGACGTCCGCGAGCTCGGGGGTGACCACCCGCGGCCTGCGGTTCCAGTCGGCTGTCTTCACGACGTCGTCCACTTCGGTTCGCGCTTGTCCAGGAAGGCGGCCGGGCCCTCGACGGCGTCCGGATGGTACCGGTGCCGCCGGATCAGTTCCCAGCCGAGGTCCATGTCGGTGGCGATGAGCCGTTCCTCGAACGTGCGCAGCACCCGGCGGCTGAGCCGCACCGCCTCCGGCGAGTTCCGCCCGATCATCGCGGCCAGTTCCATCCCCCGGTCGACGAGCGCGTCCGGTTCGACGACCTCGGAGACGAGACCGGCGCGCTCGGCCCGCTCGGCCGACAGCGACTCGTGCCGGCCGAGCAGGACGAGGCGGGTCAGCAGGTCCGGCCGCATCCGCATGCGCAGCTGCAGCGGTTCCAGCGCGGACACCTGGCCGACGCTGACGTGCGGGTCCAGGAAGCGGGCCGCCGGCGACGCGATGCAGATGTCGGCGTCCGCCACGAAGTGCAGGCCGCCTCCGGCGCACACCCCGTTCACCGCGACGATCACCGGTACCCCCAGGCGCGGTCCGGGCAGGAAATCGAGCTCCTCGGCCGCGGTGTCGCCCACCTTCGCCCTCGGCACCGAGAGCATGGACACGTCCGCCCCGGCGCAGAACGCCTTGCCCGCGCCAGTGAGCAGCACCGCGCGCAGCTCCGGCGCCCCGGCCGCCGCCCGCCACAGGTCCGCCAGCCCGTCCATGAGCTCGTCGTCGAGGGCGTTGGCGGATTTCGGACGGTTGAGGGTCACGACGAGCGTCCCGCCGACGACCGTGCTGAGCAGCACCCCATCCGCACGTTCCAGGCCTGCTCGGCCGCTCTTCCCCGACACGGGCGCCTCCTCATGGGCGCCGAGACGCCCTTCTTGACTGTCATCCAAATCATATATACGTTTCGCGCCATGGTGAAGAGAGACGTCATGTCACACGCCGGGAGCGGGTCCCCCCATGGATGAGTTCCTCCAGACGGTGCTCGTGCCGGGTCTGGCGGACGGCGCGATCTACGGGTTGGTTGCGGTCGGCTTCGCCACGCTGTTCACGACGACCGGCGTCATCAACTTCGCCCACGGGCAGATGGTGATGCTCATGCCCATGTCGGTGCTGGTGGCGGTGGGCGCCGGCCTGCCGGTCTGGCTCGCCTACGTGGCCGCGCTCGCCGTGATGGTGGTGGTGGCGCTCACCGTCGAGTGGACCGCGGTGCGGCCGTTCGTGCAGTCGGGCCAGTCCGCCTCCTGGCTGCTGTCCACCCTCGCGGTCAGCGTGGTCCTGGCCGAACTGCTGGCCGTCCCCTACAGCGGGGAGTCCCGCAACTTCACGTACGGCGTCAGCAAGCACCGGTTCGACCTGGCCGGCCTGGCGGTGTCGCCCGCCGAGCTGACCGCGGTCGCCGCGCTGTTCGTCGTCGCCGGGCTGCTCGTCGTGTTCTACCGGCGCACCCGGATCGGGCTGGAGCTGCGCGCGATCGCCGACGACCTCGACGGCGCGGAGGCGATCGGCATCTCCCGGGCCCGCGCCTCGCAGATCGCCACGGTGCTGTCCGCGCTGGTCGCCGCGGTGACAGGGGTGCTGGTGGCCTCCACCCAGCTCGTCACCCCGTCGCTGGGGCTGTCGTACACCTTCTACGGGTTCGTGGCCACCGCGATCGGCGGCATGGGCAGCATCGGCGGCGCCGTCGCCGGCGGCCTGGTGATCGGCGTGGTCAGCCAGTTCGCCGGGGTCCACGTCGGCAGCCTCACGGTGAACTTGACGGTGTTCCTGCTGCTGGTCGTCGTCTACGTGGTGCGCCCGCACGGCCTGTTCGGCGCGGCACCGGTGCGGGCGGTGTGATGTCGTACCGGCTCTCCGCCCTGTCCCGGGCCCTGCGCGCCGCGGCGGCACGCGGCCACGACGCCACCCCCGCGCCCGTCCGGCGGGTGCTCGCCAGGCCCGCCGCGCACAGCGCGGCGCTGCTGGTCACGGCGACGGCGCTGCTGGCCCTGTGGGGCCCGCTGTCCTACAACGGCTACGTCCTGCAACTGGTGTGCCTGTACGCGGTCGCCACGCTGGGACTCAACATCACCACCGGCTACGCCGGCGCGCTGTCCCTCGGGCAGGGCGCGTCGTTCGCCATCGGCGCCTACGTCACCGCCGTTCTGGTGGTCTCGCACGGCTGGCCGATCTGGGCGGCGCTGCCGGTCGCCGCGCTCGCCGGGCTCGCCGCCGGGGCGCTGGCCGGGTTCCCGGCCGGACGGCTGGGCGCGATCGGCCTGGCCATGATGTCGCTCGGCCTGATGCTCGTCGTCAACGACATGCTCATCCAGTTCCAGTCGGTGACCGGCGGCAACAACGGCCTGGCCGGCATCGACGCCCGGTTGTGGTTCGGCGGCGAGCCGGTCTCGACCCCGTGGGTCGTGGCGATCGTGATCGTCGTCGTGGCGAGCGTCAGCTACTGGCTGCACGCCCGGTACCGGACGTCCCGCCTGGGCCGGGCCACCGTCGCGGTCCGCGACGAGCCGATCGGCGCGTCCGCGCTCGGCGTCTCCGGCTACCTCACCAAGGTCGTCGCCTTCGCCGCCGGGTCCGCGCTGGGCGCGCTCAGCGGAGGGCTGTTCTCGTTCCTGTCCGCCTACATCTCGCCGGACGCCTTCTCCTCCAACCTGTCCATCCTGTTCCTGGTCATGGTGGTGCTCGGCGGCAGCGGCTCCCGGCTCGGCCCGGTCGTCGGCGCGGTGCTGCTCGTGCTGATCCCGCTGCGCCTCGACGCGTACCCGCACCTGAACAACCTGCTGTACGGCGCGCTGCTTATCGTGCTCATGCGGCTGCGGCCGCGCGGCCTGTTCAGCCGCACCGCGGCGCCCGCCCCCCAGGCGCTGCGCGACCTGGCCGCCACTCCGGAGGTGGAGGTGCCGGAGCGCGCGCCAGGCGAGCCGATCCTGAAGGTCACCGACCTGCGGCGCAGCTTCGGCGGAGTGGACGCGCTCGGCGGGGTGTCGATGGAGCTGCGGCGCGGAGAGATCGTCGGCCTCATCGGGCCGAACGGGTCGGGCAAGACGACGCTGCTCAACGTCGTGTCCGGGCACTACCCGCCGACCGCCGGCCGGATCACCCTGCACGGGACGGACCTCGGCGGCCTGGGCGCCGCTGCGGTCGCCAAGCGCGGCGTGTCCCGCACCTTCCAGACCCCGAAGACGTTCCCCGGCATGAGCATCGAGGAGCACCTCGCGCTCCCGGCCGTCCACGGGGAACGTGACGAGGCGATGCGGGACGCCTGCCGGCGCGGCGCGCTCACCCTGCTGGAACTCGGCGGCCTCGACCCGCACGACCCGGCCGCCGGCACCCGGGAGAGCCGGGTGATGAGCCACGGCCAGCTTCGCTTCCTTGAGGCCGCCATGGCCCTCGGCACCTGTCCGGAGGTCCTCCTCCTGGACGAACCCGCGGCCGGGCTGTCGGCCGCGGAGATCGAAGGATTCGAGCGCGTCGTCAGTGACGTCGCCGCAGCGGGAGTGGCCGTCGTGATCGTCGAACACCACCTGGACATGATCAGCCGCCTGGTCGACCGGGTCGTCGTCCTCGACCTCGGCACGGTGCTGTGGGAGGGCGAGCCCGGGGACCTGCACAGCGTGGACAGCGTCCGCGCCGCGTACATGGGGGTCGCGTGAACGGCGGCCGGCTCAAGGTGGACGCGCTGCGCGTCCGGTACGGCGGCGTCACCGCCGTCGAGGACCTGTCCCTCACCGTCGAGCCCGGCACCTGCCTGGCCCTGCTGGGCGCCAACGGCGCCGGGAAGACCTCCACGCTGCGCGGCATCGGCGGGCTGGAGTCGGCCGGCGGCGGGATCTGGCTGGACGACCTGCGCCTCGACAACCTCCCGGCGAGCAGGCGGGCCCGGGCCGGGCTCGGCCACGTGCTGGAGGGCCGGCACGTGTTCAAGAGCCTGTCGGTGGCCGAGAACCTCCGAGTCGCCGCGGCCCGCGCGGCCCACAAGCCCGAACTCGACCCGCTCGACCTGCTGCCCGAGCTGCGCCCGATGCTGCAGCGCCTCGCGGGCGGCCTGTCCGGCGGCCAGCAGCAGATGCTCGCCATCGCCCGCGCGGTGGCCGGCGCACCCCGCGTGATCATGCTGGACGAGCCCACGAACGGCCTGTCGCCCAAGCTGGTCGGCCGGACCATCGAGATCCTCGCCGACCTGCGCGACGCCGGGTTCGCCGTCCTGCTGGTCGAACAGCGGGTCGAGGTCGCCCAGAAGCTGGAGGCGGACGTCGTGGTGCTGCGGCACGGGCACGTCGCGCACCGGGTGCGCGGCACCGACCCGGAACTGCCCGACCTGCTGCAGGCCGCCTACCTCTCCTGACCCACCCCCACGGAAACCCCCAGGAAGGACGACCCCCCATGAGGACACGTGCCACAGTGGGCACCGCCATGGTGTGCGCGGCGCTGCTCGCGCTCGCCGCGTGTGGCGACGACGGATCCTCCGGCGACCAGGCCGAAGGCTCCACCATCAAGATCGGTTTCGTCGGGGCGCTCACCGGCCCGCTCTCCCCGAGCGGTCAGAACTCGCTGGCCGGGCTCAAGGCCGGCGCCGAGTACGTGCAGCAGCACAACCCCGGCACGAAGATCGTGATCGAGCAGCGGGACACCAAGGGCGAGCCGACCGCGGCCGTCGCCGCCACCCGGGCGCTCGCCCAGGACGGCGTGTCCGCGCTGTACTTCACCACCGAGGCGTTCCCGCCCGTGCAGGACGTGCTCAACCAGGTGAAGGTGCCCGGCGACACCGCCGGCGGCATCGGCTCGATCGCGGCCGACGTCGGCGACTCCAAGCGGTACAAGTACGCGTTCAGCACCGGTGCCGGCACCTCCGGAGAGACCTCGATCACGCCGCTGCTGGCGTACGCGGCGTCGGCCGGCAAGACGGTCGCCATGCTCGACGACTCCTCGGCCTTCGGCACCTCGCAGACCAAGGACACGCTCGCCATCGCGCAGAGCCGGTTCCCGGACGTGAAGATCGTGCACGAGAGCTTCCCGAACACCGCCTCGGACGTGACCGCGCAGCTCACCAAGCTCAAGGACTCGGGCGCCGAATCGCTCATCGTCTGGTCGTACGGCGCCCCGCTGGTCGCCACCATGTCCAGCCTGAACAAGATCGGCTGGAACCCGCAGATGTCCGCGGTGCTCGGCATCGGCGACCCGGCGACCACCGAGCTCATCCCGGAGGGGATGAAGAAGACCCTCGCCGCCGGGCCCATCGCCAAGACGTTCCTGTCGTCCTCGACCGGCGACGCGTCGATCACGGCGGACTTCGTCAAGCTCTACCTCAAGGCCAAGGGCAAGACCGAGTTCAACGCCCTCGACTCGGTGGGCGCGGTCTCCTTCGACTGGGCGCTGCTGGTGACCCAGGCGTCGCAGCAGGCCAAGTCCACCGAGGCCGACGCGATCAAGAAGGCGCTCGTCTCCGGGGGAACCTTCCAGGGCGCCAACGGCACGTACACGTTCGGTCCCGACAAGCGCATCGGAATCGATGCCGACCAGCTCGGCGTCTTCGTACCCGCTCAGCCGTGCCCGGACGGCAAGTGTGTCGAAGCCGCCGTGAGTACAGGAGAGTAGATGCCCGAGGAGACCTCAGTGGATCTCCGGCTGGGAACGTGGGCGGACGCGTTGCGCGGCCGCCTGCGGGCCCTGCTGGCAGAGCTCCTCCCCGACGACTGGACGACCTCGTTCTCCCCGGACCAGGCGGTCCAGTCGGTGGTGACCAGGGTCGTCCGGCGGCTCGCCGAGGAGCAGCTCCTCACGCTCAGCTGGCCCGAGGAGTACGGGGGCGCCGGCACCGACATCTGGCAGCAGGCCGTCCTGCGCGAGGAGATGTGGGCGCACTTCGAGCCCCGCGGCCCGCAGTACATGGGCCTGAACTGGGTCGGGCCGGTGATCATGGAGGTCGGCACGCCGGAGCAGAAGGCCGTCCACCTGCCCGCCATCTCCTCCGGCACGGCCGTGTGGTGCCAGGGGTTCAGCGAACCCGGCGCGGGCTCCGACCTCGCCTCCCTGCAGCTGAACGCCGAGCTCCATGACGGCGAGTGGGTGCTGAACGGCCAGAAGGTCTGGACCTCGTACGCGGGACTGGCACAGTGGTGCTTCCTCGCCGCCCGCAGCGGCAGGGGGACGGCCAAGCACGACGGCATCACCGTCTTCCTGGTGCCGATGGACTCACCCGGCATCCGGGTCGTCCCGATCGACTCGATCATGGGTGAGCAGCACCTCAACGAGGTGTTCTTCGACGACGTCCGGGTCGGCCCCGGCGCGGTGCTCGGCGAGGTCGGCCGCGGCTGGGACGTCATCCGGCGGGTGATGAAGCACGAGCGGATCGGCATCTCCCGATACGCCCGGGACGAGCGGGTGCTCGCCGCGCTGGCGGGCCACCCGTCCCTGGCCGAACCGGCCGCGCTGCACGAGTACGCCCGCGCACTGGTGCACGCCCGGGTGGCCCGGCTGCTCAACTACCGCGCCGTCGCGCTGAACGACGCCGGCCGGCTCACCGACCGGGAGGCCTCCACCGCGCGGCTGGCCTCCATCCAACTCGACCAGGAGGTGGCTCAGCTGGCTCTCGACGTCTCCGGCGCCGACGCCCTCGTTCCCGACCCGTCGGCCGGCCTGCTCGGCCACGTCGAGGACGTGTTCCGGTACGCCCGTTCGGCGACCATCGCGTCCGGCACCATCGAGGTGCAGCGCATGCTCGTCGCCCGGTCGTCGATCGAGGGGGACCGGCGTGCGTCGTGACTGGCCACAGGCGGCCGTCGCCTACCAGGAGAGCGTGACCGGGGCCCTCGACGCGCTGGGCGGGGTGGACCTCGCGCGCGCCGCCGAGGCGGACCGGACCCGGCGGGAGGCGCTCGTCGCGCCCGCCCTGGACCGGCTCGGCCTGCGCGGCCTCGATCCGTGGGGCGAGGAGGACGAGTCGGCCGCCATCATGCTGGCGGCCCGGGCGGCGGGCGCCGTCGTGCTGCCCTGGCCGCTGGCGCACGAGCTGGCCGTACCCGCGGACCTGCGCGGTGACGTCGGCGGCGTCCACCTGACCTCGGGGGACACCGGACGGCTGGACCACGCGGACCTGCTGCGCGACGCGGTCGCCGTCGACCTGGACCGGGGTGTCGCCCGCCGGGTGACGGCCGGTGCGCCGCGTCCGGCGCCGCTGGACCCGTTCGCGTCCGACGCCGTCCTGGGCGCAGAGGTGCCGGGCGTGGACGCGGCGCGGGTGACGGCGATGCGCATGCTGCTCGACGCCTTCTGGGTCGCCGGCGCGCTCGCCGCCGCCGCCGAGCTGGCGGTGACGCACGCCCGGGATCGGCAGCAGTTCGGCAAGCCGATCGGCAAGTTCGGCGAGATCCGGTGGCGCGTCGCGGACATCTCCCTCGCGCTCGACGGGCTGGAGGAGCTGGCGCTGCACGCGTGGTGGCTCGTCCGCCGGGGCGAGGCGCGGTCCGCCGACCTGCTGGCGCTGCGGGTGCAGATGATCGAGGCGGCGAACACGGTGCTGGCCAACGGGCATCAGGTGCTGGGCGCCATGGGCCTGTGCGAGGAGCACGACCTCACCGTGATCGACCGCCACCTGCAGAGCGTGCTGCACCGGCCGGCCGGGCGGATCAGGTCGACCGATCTGCTGGCGCGGGCCGTCGCCGCGGATGGGTTCGACGGCATCTACCCGGTGGCCGCGTGGCGGTAGCCCGCGAACGGAAAGGCCGGCCAGGTCCAGGACCTGGCCGGCCTTCGCGTACCGGTTCGTGGTCGCCGGTCAGTCCCGGGAATCCATGCGCGGGTTGCCGTACTCGTCCAGCACCTGGACCGGCGGGGCGTCGTCCGAGGCGACGTACAGCTGCGACGCCTCCAGGTGCGCCCGCATGAGCTTGCCGGCCAGCGCCGCGTCCCCCGCCTCGATGGCCTTCTCGATGGCGCCGTGCGCCCGCAGCACCGCGTGCCGCCGGTCCACCGCCGGGTAGCTCGCCTCGTCGAACGCCCGGCGGGCCCACCCCCGCTCCTGCACGCTCCAGACGCTCTCCAGCATCCCGACGACCACCCGGAGCGTCTCGTTGCCGGCCGCGTCCACCAGCCCCTCGTGGAACCTGACCGACGCCCCGGTGAACGCCGGCCCGTCCTCCACGACCTGCGCGGCCTCGTCGTTGAGCTGCCGGAGCCGTTCGGCGACGGCCGAGTGGTCGTCGCGGCGGGCCGCGTGCTCCGCGCACAGCGGCTCCAGCAGGTTGCGGGCCGCCGCCAGGTCCCGCATGGGGGTGGCGCGCGCGTGCAGCAGCAGCCCCATGTGGTACGCGGCGGACCCGGGGGTCGGGGCCTTGATGACGGTGCCGCCGCGCTTGCCGCGCCGGACGACCACCAGCCCCTCCGTCTCGAGGATGCGGAACGCCTCGCGGAGGCTCGGCCGGCTGACCGGGTACTCCTGGAGCAGCACCGGCTCCGTGGGCAGTTCCGCCCCGTCGGCGAGATCACCTTCCAGGATGCGCAGCCTGAGCTGCGCCGCCAGGGCCTCGGCCACCCGGGGTGTCCGCAACGGCATGCGGCGGGGGCGTGGTGGGATCTCGGACTCGGTCATCAGAGTGTTTCACCGCCGTCGATGAAGATGGTCTGGCCGGTGATGAACGAAGCGAGGTCCCCCGACAGGTGGACGGCCAGCGCCCCCAGCTCCCTGGGGTCGCCGGTGCGCCGCATCGGGATGCGCTCCTTCAGCCAGGCCTGACCTTCGGGACTGTCGTGAAGAGCCTGCGTCATGCTGGTGCGGAAGTGCCCTGGAGCGATGGTGTTGACGGTGACGCCGAACGCCGCCCACTCCTTGGCGAGCGCCCGGGTGAGCTGGGCGATGGCGCCCTTGGCGACCTGGTAGCTCACCGTCAGGTTGGCCGACCGGGCGACGCTGCTCGATGCGATGTTGATCACCCGGCCGCGCCCCCGCTCCAGCATCCCCGGAACGAATGATCTCACGAGGTGGAGTGATCCGCGGACGTGCGTGTCCAGCACCGAGTCCCACTCCTCGTCGGTCATGGCGACGCCGGCCGGCCCCGAGCCGGGCTGCCCCACCTTCTCCCCGGACGCCTCGTCCACGGGCAGCGGGACGACCGGCCGCTTGACCAGGTTGCCGGCGTTGTTCACCAGGATGTCGACGCCACCCACCTCGGCCAGCACCGCGTCGCGCAGCCGGTCCAGGTCGGCGGAGCTGCGGATGTCGGCGGGGAAGGCGTACGCCTGGCCGCCCGCGGCCTTGATCTCCGCCGCGAGGCTTTCCAGCTCCTCCGCGTTGCGGGAGACGCCGCACACCACGGCGCCCGCCCCGGCCAGCGCGGTGGAGATCGCCCGGCCCAGTCCGCGCCCGGCCCCGGACACGACGGCTGTCCTGCCCAGCAGGGGGTGGGTGTCTGTCATGGCGTGCCTTTCGGTAGTCCGAGCGTACGCTCCGCGATGATGTTGCGTTGGATCTCCGACGTGCCGCCGTAGATGGTGGCGCCCAGCGATTCGAGGCGCTCGTCGAAGAGGGCGGGGTCGTCGAACGCCCGCGCCCCGGCGGTCTCCAGCGACAGCAGGGCCGCGCGCTGCACCGACTCCGAGCCGAGCAGCTTGAGGATCGACGACGCGGGGGACGGCAGGCCCGCCCACCGCTGGGCGGCGGTCCGCAGCCCGGTCAGCCGCACCCCCTCCGCGTCCGCCAGCGACCGGCCCAGCCGGACGAGCTGGTGCTCCGACAGCTCCGGCGCTGTCAGCGTGGGTTCCAGCGCCCGGGTGGTCTCCAGCCAGGTGTTGATCCAGATCATGTCCCGCTCGTGTTCGAGGCTGGACATGGCCACGCCCCAGCCGCCGTGCAGCGGGCCCAGCAGCGCCTCCTCGGGCACCTTCACGTCGTCGAGGAAGACCTCGCTGAAGGACTCGACCGCCGGCCCGGCGGTGCGGATCGGCCGGACCTCCACCCCGGGGCTGCGCAGGTCGAGGACCAGGCAGGAGATGCCGCGGTGCGGCCTGGCCTCCGGGTCGGTGCGGACGTACAGCGTGCACCACCTGGCCTCGTCCGCCTGCGTCGTCCACACCTTCTGGCCGTTGACGGTGAACACTCCGTCGGCGAGCGTCGCCGTCGTGCGCAGCGCGGCGAGGTCGGACCCGGCGCCGGGCTCCGACATGCCGAGCGCCCACCACTCGTCCCCGCGCGCGGCCGGCCGGAGCAGCCGCTCCCGCTGGGCGGCGGTGCCGAACGCCCGGATGGCCGGCGCCGCGACCCCGACGCCCTGGATGTTCATCAGCCGCGGCACCCGGCGGCGCGCGCCGGCGAGCTTGACGGCCAGCGCGTCGGGGACACTCAGGTCGCGCCCGCCCTCACCTGGGCCCCACTCGGGGATCAGCCAGCCCGCGTCGTACGCGGTGGCCTGGTACTCGGTGCGGAGCTTCACGTCGCGGCGGTAGCGCTGGTAGTTCTCGGCGTAGTCGGCGGGCAGGAAGCCGTCGAGGAACGCCTCGAACTCGGAGGTCACATCCGTCATCGGGAGATCCGCCTTTCGATCCGCTCGATCCGCGCCGCCGCCAGGTACAGGTCGTCCGGCTCCCCGAGCAGGCAGGCCGTCTGGTGGGCGCGCCGCAGGAACAGGTGGCAGTCCGCCTCGAAGGTGACCCCCATGGCGCCCATCAGCTGGGTGAACAGCGACGCGACCCGGACGGCCGTCTCGGCCGCGACCGCGTTGGCCAGCAGGCAGTCCCGGGTGGCCGAGTCGCCGGGCGGCTCCCCGGTCAGGCTCAGGGCCGCGCCGTAGGCGAGGCTGCGGGCCTGTTCGACCGCCGTGTAGGCGTCCGCGAGCCGGTGCTTCACCGCCTGGAAGGTGCCGATGGCCCGGCCGAACTGCCTGCGCTGGAGCACGTGTGCGACGGCCGCGTCCAGGGCGCCCGCGGCGGTCCCCACCAGGTCGGCGGCGACACAGGCGCGGGCTCCCGCCAGCATCCGGTCCAGGTCGCCGAGCGGCAGCTCCCGGCACTCGGCGCAGGCCACGCCTGCCTCGCCCCCGAGCCGGAACACCGGGAGCGGCCGGGAGGGGTCGATCAGGGTCGCCTGCCCTACCGGCTCGACCCCCTCGGCCTCCGGATCGACCACGACGACCCACGCCCGGTCCGGTCCCTTCACGATCAGGGTGAACGCGGCGGCACCGGGGCCGCCCAGGACGCGCGCCCGCTCGACGTGGCACCGGCCGTTCCCGTCGTCCATGTCGACGACCCCCTCGGCGATCCCGAAGCCCGCGGGCGCCCGCCGGAAGTCCTCGCGGTGCACTCCGGCCGCGACCTGCGTCCGGTACGCGAGTGCCGACGCCAGCAGGGGAGCGGTCAGCAGGGCGCGCCCGGCTTCTTCGAGCATGACCACCAGGTCGATCATCCGGCCGATCCCGCCGAGGTCCTCGGGTATCCCGATGTCGGCGTAGCCACCGTCCGCGACCGTCTCCCACCCGTCCGGCACACCGCCGTCGAGGGCGGCACGCATGGCCGCCGCGCCGTGCAGCGATCGGAACTGGGCGCGGGCGGTGTCGGCGAGGGCGAGGGCGTCCTCGTCCGGGGCTAGAAGCTGCCAGTCCGTCATCTTTGTCCGGTTTCTCCTCAGTGGTGTGGGATCGCCATCAAGGCAGATGGTACCGGATTTTCGCCTTTGCCTATATATGATTTAGATGTTACCTCTTGGAGCCGCGGTGGCCGGGAACTGGTCGGGTGAGCGGGCGCGGAAGAAGACGTGGAGCGTTCCGCCCAGGGCGGTGACGTAGTCTCGAGGTGCGGTCGGCTGTTGCCGTTATTCCGTGGGCCGGCGTGCCTGTCTCAGTGCGCGGTCGATCGCCCAGGCGTCCGCTACTGGGCCCACGTGCCCGAGCTTGTCGGGGTTGATCACCGAGCGGATCGTCTGGATCTGCCCGTCGAGTACATCGAGCGCCAGGATGTGGAGCACCTTGCCGTCCCGGTCGAGGAAGATCGCGCCCGGCTGGCCGTTGACCTCGTGCGGCTCGAACGTCACGTCGATCCGGGCCATCCGCGGGAAGACGGAGGCAAGCAGCCGGGCCACGTTCTCGGCGCCGACGACGGCCCTGGCCAACTGCGGGGCCTTGCCACCGCCGTCGCCGACCATCGACACGTCGGCGGCGAGCAGTTCTCGCAGGCCGGCGACGTCGCCTTCGCGGAGGGCGTCGAAGAACCGCGACGCCAGTTCCTCCCGCTCTTTGCGAACCGCTTCGAAGCGCGGCCGCCCGGCCTCCATATGCCGCCGCGCCCGCACCAGCAACTGCCGGCACGCCGCCTCCGACCGCCCCACCGCCGCAGCGACATCGTCGAACCCGAAGCCGAACACCTCCCGCAGCACGAAGACCGCCCGCTCGAGCGGGCTGAGCCGCTCCAGCAGCACCAAGGCCGCCATCGACACCGAGTCGGCCAGCTCCGCCGACCGCTCCGGGTCCTGGTAAGGGTCGGCGAGCAGCGGCTCGGGGAACCACGGCCCGACGTACGCCTCCCGCCGGACGCGGGCCGAGCGCAGCACATCGATCGAGATCCGCGTCACCGCGGCCGACAGAAGAGCCTTGGTCGACGCGGGCCGGGTCGCCGAGCCGTCGAAGCGCAGCCATGTCTCCTGCACCGCGTCCTCGGCCTCACCCACACTGCCCAGAATCCGATAGGCGATCGAAAACAGCAGCGGCCGCAGCTCCTCGAACTCCTCGACCTTGCTCACGCCCAATCCCCTCCCCTTGAAACCCTCCCACCCTGCCGTACTCGCTGGCGCAGGCATCTTCTGGTGATCATCCAGACCACCGGCAGGCCAGAGCGATGTCCCCGAGCCCGGGGCCCGGAGCCCGCAGCCGGACCCCGAGCCAGTTGCTGATGCCTTTCACTGGAACTGGCCGGGCTCGTAGTTGCCGGCCGGCTGCTGGGTGATGATATTCAGCCGGTTCACCGTGTTCATGAAGGAGACAAGGATCACCAGGGCGGTGAGCTGCTCCTCGTCATGGTGCTTGGCGGCGTAGGCCCACACCTCGTCGCTGACCCCACCGGCCGCATCCGCGACCCGGGTCCCCTCCTCCGCCAGTTCCAGCGCGGCACGCTCGGCCTCGGTGAAGACCGTGGCCTCCCGCCACGCCGCGACCAGGTTCAGCCGCACCGAGGTCTCGCCGGCAGCGGCGGCCTCTTTGGTGTGCATGTCGATGCAGACTGCGCAGCCGTTGATCTGACTTACGCGAAGCGCCACCAGCTCCTGCGTGGCGGTCGGCAGCGGCGAGTCCTTGAGCGCCTTGCCCGCCGCCATGAAGTACTTGAGGGCCTTGCCAGCGGTCGGGTCGGCGAAGTAGTTAAGTCGCGCGTCCATGGTGTGCTCCTCTGTGGTCGTCCGTTGCTACACCCCCTGAGACGGGGTAGCCCGCCTCCCTGTGACATGGACGAAATGAGACCTGCGTCTCCCGGTCGCCGGGCCCGGCGAACTCGGCGTCGATCTGCTGGGCCGGCCACCGACACCACCCTCTGTGCAGGGCGTTGATACGGGTGTCGTCGGCGGGGGAGATCGGCGTCATAAGGCGTACGCCAGGTCCCGCCCGGGGGTGTGCGCCGCGGGCTTCCTGCCACCGGGACCGCCGGGCTATCGTGGACGCCGCGCGCGCAGATCTCCGCGATCTTTCAGATTTTCTGAAAGATCCCCTGTAGAACTCCTCGATGGACGCGCGCTCTCGCCCGCCAACAGACTCCCTTCCTGAGATCCAAGCAGCGGACCCGACCGATCGGGACCGCCTCACAGGAAGCGCGATCTATGGCGAATCGATCCCGGAGAGTGGCGCCCGCAGGGCTCGCGCTCGTCCTGGCCCTCGTGACGGCGGGCTGCAACGCGAACTCGCAGTCCACCGAGCCGACGAAGGACAAGGACACGACGGCGCTCGAGTCCGTGCCCCAGGGCGGGACCCTGCACTACCTCTCGCGGCGCGCGACCGAGTCCTTCGAGACCGCCAAGGCGCAGATGGTGCCGACCACCCGGCTGCGGTGGGTGCACCGCGGGCTGACGTCGTGGCAGACGTTCCCGGACAAGGACACGATCCTCGTGCCGGACCTCGCCACCGACACCGGTAAGACGGACGACGGCGGCAAGACGTGGACCTTCACGCTGCAGGAGGGCCTGAAGTTCTCCGACGGCAGCCCGATCACCGCGCAGGACGTGAAGTACGGCATCGAGCGGTCGTTCGCGCCGATGTTCCAGGGTGGCCTCGGCTACCACAAGACGCTGCTGGTCGGCGGCACCGACTACGACGGCCCGTACGACGGCAAGGAGCTCGACTCCATCGAGGTCGTCGACGACCACAAGATCGTCTTCCATCTGACGCGTCCGTTCGGCAACTGGCCGTGGATCGTCAGCATGCCGGCCTTCGCGCCGGTGCCGGCTGCGGCCGACACCGAGCCGGAGACGTACGGCGAGCACCCGGTCGCCAGCGGCCCGTACCAGGTGACGAGCTTCCGCAAGGGCTCGCAGGCGGTGCTGGAACGCAACCCGAACTGGAAGGCCGACACCGACCAGGTACGGTTCGCCGGCCCGGACAAGATCGTTCTCGACATGGGCCTGAACAACGACACGATCGTGCAGCGCCTCATCGACGACAAGGGCGAGGACAAGACCGCGATCAGCAACGCGCTCATCTCGCCGTCGCAGTTCCAGCGGATCGAGTCCGACCCCTCGATCTCGGGCCGCATGGCCAACAGCCCGTCGGGCTACTTCCGCTACCTCGCCATGAACGTCAAGCGCCCGGTCCTCTCCGACGTCCGCGTGCGGCAGGCGATCAACTACGCGATCAACAAGGCCGAGCTGCAGAGCGTGTACGGCGGCCCGAAGTTCGGCGGCCAGATCACCTCGACCATCATGACGCCCGGCATCCCCGGCTACACCGAGTACAACCTGTACGACGGCGGTGCCACCGGCAACGTCGACAAGGCGGAGGAACTGCTCGCCGACGCCGGCGTCTCCGACCTGAAGCTCACGCTGACCTACCCGACCGACGTGAGCGCGATCGAGGAGAAGGAAGCCCAGAGCATCAAGAACTCGCTGGCGCGGGTCGGCGTCAAGGTTGAGCTCAAGGGCCTCGACGGCGACACCTGGTACGAGCTCATCTCGTCCGCCGACGGCGACTACGACATGACGACGAACGGCTGGGGAGCGGACTTCCCGAGCGGCATGAGCACCATCCAGCCGCTGTTCGCGTCGAGCGAGATCGGCAACGGCGGCGGCAACGCCTCGAAGTTCTCCAACCCCAAGGTGGACGCCGCGATCGAGGCCGCTACCGCGGAGCCGAACCTCGACAAGGCCGCCGAGATGTGGGCCGCGATCGACAAGCAGATCATGGAGGACGCCCCGATCGTGCCGATCCTCGTGCAGCGCACGCAGGCCCTGGCCGGTTCGAAGATCAAGAACTACTTCATCCCCGCCTACCCGCCGTTCGCGAACGAGCTGGTCGTCCGTGTCGATCGCTGAGATCCAGCAGGCGGAGGGCCGGGGTACGCCGGCCCTCGGCCGTTTCCTCCGGAAGCGGTCGGTCGTCGGCCGTTTCCTCCGGAAGCGGTCCGGCGTCGCCGGCCTGATCATGCTGGTGGTGCCACTCGTCGCGGGGCTCTGCGCCCCGCTGCTCGTGCAGATCGAGGGACAGGACCCGAGCACCTTGCACACCGACCTGCTCGACCCGGACGGCGGCCGTCCGCTGGGCGCCTTCGGTGGCGTCAGCGCCGACCACTGGCTCGGCGTCGTCCCGGTGACGGGCGTCGACCTGTTCGCCCAGATCGTCTACGGCATCCGCTCGTCGCTGTTCATCGCGTTCGGGGCGAGCATCCTGTCGATCGCCTTCGCCGCCGTCCTCGGTACGGCGATGGGGTACTTCGGTGGCTGGCTCAACGCCGTCGCTGGGCGGGTGATCGACTTCATGTTCGGCTTCCCGGGCCTGATGTTCGTCATCGCGATCATGGCGATCGTGCCGCCGGAGATGCCGCGGGGCCTGGTCCTCGTGCTGGTACTGGCCTTCTTCGGCTGGGTTACCCCGGCCCGGATCATCGGCGCCCAGGCCGGCGCCATCAACGCCCGCGCCTTCGTCGAGGCGGCGCGCGCGACCGGGGCTCCGCCCTGGCAGATCATCCGCCGCGAGATGCTGCCGCACCTCTTCGGCCTGGTCGTCGTCCTGTTCGCGATGTCGCTGCCCGGCAACGTCAGCGTCGTCGCGGGACTGTCGTTCCTCGGCGTCGGCCTGCGTGGCGACGTCCCCGACCTCGGCAAGCTGCTCTCGGATTCGCTGCCGTGGATCTACAGCGGTGCGGA
Source organism: Microtetraspora glauca (assembly GCA_001570385.1). GTDB lineage: Bacteria > Actinomycetota > Actinomycetes > Streptosporangiales > Streptosporangiaceae > Microtetraspora > Microtetraspora glauca. The sequence continues at coordinate 615,576 of BBYL01000006.1, forward strand.
CGTCTGGTACATGCTCTTCCCGGGCGCCGTGGTGTTCCTGATCGTATTCGGCGCCACGCTCGCCGGTGACGCGCTCCGCGACGTCCTCGACGTGCGCACGGAGGATGCTGCATGATCGTCTATATCGCCCGCCGCATGGTCACCGCGGTGTTCATGCTCCTCGCGATCGCCTTCGTGACGATAGCCCTCTTCTTCGGGGCCTCGAAGGACCCGGCCCGCGCCATGTGCGGCAAGCCGTGCCCGCCCGAGACCCGGGCCAAGGTCAGCGCCTACATGCAGACCGACCAGAGCGCGGTGTGGCAGTACACCGAGTTCGTGAAGGGCCTCTTCGTCGGCCGTACGTACGGCGAGGGCGCCCAGCAGGTGCACTGCGACGCGCCCTGCTTCGGCTACTCGTTCCCGAACCGCAGCGACGTCACGACGCTCATCGCCGAGCGGCTGCCCGTCACGTTGTCGCTCGCGTTCGGCGCGGCCGTCCTGTGCCTCGTCGTGGGCATCGGCCTCGGCGCGTTGTCGGCGATACGCAAGGGCGGGATCGTCGACCGGTTCTCGACCGGCTTCGCGATGTTCGGGCTGTCGGTGCCGACCTTCCTCGTCGGCCTGCTCGTCCTCCAGGTCTTCGGCTTCATGCTCAACGCGCTGCCGTACTCCGGCTTCGTGTCGTTCTCGGAGTCACCGACGGACTGGGCCTGGCACCTGATCGGCCCGTGGATGGTGCTGTCGTTCATCCTCGCCGCCGGCTACATCCGGGTCACCCGCACCCAGCTCCTCAACGAGCTCTCGGCCGACCACCTCGTCGCGATGACCGCGCGCGGCGCGTCGACGCGGCAGGTGAACCGGCACGCCGTCCGCGGCGTGATGGTGCCGGTCGTGGCGATGTTCGCGCTCGACGTCACCGCGCTCCTGGGCGGGTCGGTGATCGCGGAGAAGGTGTTCAGCCTGCACGGGCTCGGCGACCTGCTGCTGTCCGGCGTGAACGAGTCCGACCTGAGCATCGTCGTCGGGGTGACGCTCTTCTCCGCCTTCCTCATCATCGTCGGCAACCTGATCGCCGACCTGCTGATGCCGCTTCTCGATCCGAGGATCCGCCGTGCCTGACCCCGTACTCCAGGTCGAGGACCTGTGCGTCTCGTTCACCAGCGGCGGCGTCACCGCCGATGTCGTACGGGACCTCTCCGTGAGGCTGGACGGCGGCCGCACGCTCGCCGTGGTCGGCGAGTCGGGGTCGGGCAAGACGATCACCGGCCGGGCGATCATGCGGCTGCTGCCGCGCGGGGCGAGCGCCCGAGGCCGGATCGTCGTCGCCGGCCGGGAGATGCTCTCCGCCGACGAGCGCGAGCTGCGCCGGGCCCGCGGCTCCGACGTGGCCATGGTGTTCCAGGACTCGATGTCCGCGCTCAGCCCGTACCTCGACATCGGTGCGCACATCGCCCAGGCGGTCCGCCTGCACGACCCGTCGGTCACCCGCCGCGCTGCGCGGGCCCGTGCGGTCGAGATGCTCGACCGGGTCGGCATCCCCGAGCCCGCGGGCGCCGTACGCCGCTTCCCGCACGAGTTCTCCGGCGGCATGCGGCAACGCGCGGTGATCGCGATGGCCCTGGTGAACCGGCCGGCGCTCCTCATCGCCGACGAGCCGACCACCGCGCTCGACGTGACGGTGCAGGCGCAGATCCTGGCCCTGCTCCGCGAGCTCCAGCGGGAGTACGGCATGGCGATGCTCCTGATCAGCCACGACTTCGGGGTGGTGGGGAGAGCGGCGGACGACGTCCTCGTGCTGTACGCCGGCCGCCAGGCCGAATACGGCAGCCTCCGCGACATCTTCGAGCAACCCGCCCACCCGTACACCGCCGGTCTCCGCGCGGCCACGCCGCGGCTGGACGCCCGGCTCGACACTGGAGGAGAGCGGACCCGGCTCCGCGCCATCCCCGGCGCGCCCACGTCGCTGCGCGACGCCGGGCCGGGTTGCGCCTTCGCGCCGCGCTGCGGCCTCGCGGACCAAGTCGGCGAGCGCTGTGTCGTCGAGGCACCGCTGCCCACCGTCCGCCCGACCAGCGAGGGCGGCGGCCCGCACCTTGCGGCCTGCCACCTCGACCGTCTCCCCGCACTGAAGGAGGTCGCCCGGTGAGCGAGCCGATCCTGGAGATGACCGACGTCAGCAAGCGCTACCGCACCGCCGGTGGATTCGGACGCGGGCGCAAGGGCTTCCTCGCCGTCGACGGCGTCTCGCTCCACGTCGAGCGGGGCGAGGCGCTCGGCCTGGTCGGTGAGTCCGGCTCGGGCAAGTCCACGCTGGCGCGGATGGCCAACGGCCTGGTGGTGCCGACGTCCGGCACCGTCCGTACGGACGGGCAGGACATCGCACGCCTCGGCCGGCGAGGACTGCGGCGGCTGCGGCGCAACGTCGCCATGGTCTTCCAGGATCCGTTGGCGTCGCTGAACCCGCGGCAGACCGTGCGGCAGACGCTGGAGAACGTCTTCCGTGCGCACGGCGAGACGACGTCGACCGCCGAGCTGGTCGCGCTGCTGGAGTCGGTCGGCCTCGGTGCCGACTACCTGGGGCGCTACCCGCACGAAGCGTCCGGCGGGCAGCTCCAGCGCGTCGCCGTGGCGCGCGCGCTCGCCCTCAAGCCGGACCTGATCATCGCGGACGAGCCGACCTCGGCGCTCGACGTGTCGGTGCGTGCCCAGATCCTCAACCTGCTGGCCGACCTGCAGCGCGACCAGGGGATCTCGTTCCTCCACGTCAGCCACGACCTGGCGGTGATCCGGCTCTACAGCGACCGCGTCGCCGTCATGCAGCGCGGCCGCATCGTCGAGACCGGCCCGTCCGACGAGATCTTCCGCTCCCCGCAGCACCCCTGCACGCGCGCGCTGGTCGAGGCGACACCGGAGGCGGAGCTGCCGGCCTGACCTGCGGGAGCGTTGCGCGACGCCGACCAGGCGTGTCACGATCATGAACCATGACTCACCGAACGACCACCCCGTCGTGAGCCGGCCGGAGGCCGGCGCGACAAAGTACTGAATGAGGACACGTGGGAACCGACCTGTTCGTCCGAAAGTACGGGCGGGACGCAGCAGATGCGCCCGCCATCCTCATCCTGCACGGTGCCGTGGAGTCCGGCGCGTGCTACGGCGACGCCGTCGACCGCTGGGGCGGTGACTACCACATCGTGGCGCCGGACGCCCGGGGCCATGGGAAGTCGCCCAGCCGCCGGCCCGAGCACGAGGGCGTTCCGTCCACCGACGTGATGGTGCAGGACGCGATCGACATCCTCAAGGACATGCTCGACGAGACCGGGCGCAAGACGCTCGTCGTCGGGCACTCCATGGGCGCGCGGATCGCCGCCTTCGTCGCCGCCGACGCCCCGCACCTCGTGGCCGGCGTCGTGCTCGAGGACCCGCCGTGGTGGGTGCCGGAGGCCGGTCCCAACCCGTGGCTCAGCGTCGAGCAGACCGTCAAGGATCCCTTCGACTACGCCGACACGGCGTCGGTCGAGGAGCTCATGGACATGCAGCGCGAGCTCAATCCCCACTGGGCGGAGCAGGAGCTTCGCCCGCTCGCCGAGGCGATGAAGGCCGTCGACACCGACTACATGGAGCAGCGGCTCCACGAGAAGCGCCGGATCTGGACGCCGACCGCGCGGCAGATAACGGTCGGCCCGGCCGGCGTACCGGCGCTGCTCATCACCGGCACCGGCGACGTCATCGTCGACAAACACTCCCGTGAGCGCCTCACGGCCGTCGCACCCGGCTTCGACGTCGTCGTGATCGAGGGCGCCCACCACTGCGTGCGCCGCGACAAGCCGGACGAGTACCACCGGCACGTCGACGCCTTCCTCCGCGAGAACGCGCCGTCGGCCGGAGCCGTCACTCCACGCTGAAGGTGTCGGACCGCGCGAGCGGGCCGTAGGTCTCCGAGTCCGGATCGGCGACAGCGGCCCGCATCGCCTCCAGCCCCGCGCGTACGACGGGGTGGCCCTGGTTGTCGCGCCGCGTCGTCATGATCACCTTGCGCAGCGGCGCGATGCCGCGCGTCGGCAGGATCGTCACCCAGTCGGCGTCGCGGGCGGAGAGCGCGGACTCCGGCACCAGGCAGATCCCCGCCTCGGCGGCGACCAGCGCCAGCGCGGCGCGGTAGTCGTCCGAGACGTGGGAGATCGGCGGGTGGAAGCCGAGCTCGGCGCACGCCTGCAGCACCATCGTGCGGCACGGGTTACCGGGCGAGGGCATGATCCAGCCCTCCTCGGTGAGCTGGGTGAGCCCGATGCCCTCCTCGCCGGCCAGCGGATGCGCGTGGGGGAGGACGGCCTTGAACCGCTCGATGTAGAGCGGGAACTTCACGATGTCGGGGGAGTCGCGCTCGGGGCCGGACTCGTACTCCAGGCTGACGGTCACGTCGATGTCGCCGCGCATCAGCATCCGGTGGCTCATGTGCGCCTCCGCGTCGACGACCGTGACGTCGACGCCCGGCGCCTGGCGGCGCAGCTCGACGATGGCGGGTGCCACCAACCAGCTGATCGCCGTGGGGAAGGCGCCGATCCGGAGCTGCCCGAGGACGCCGCCCGCGTGCGCGGCCAGGTCGGCCTCGGCGATCTTCAGCCGGGAGCTGATCTCCTCGGCATGCTCGGCGAGGATGCGCCCGGCCGGCGTGAGCGCCAGCTTGCGCCCCGTGCGCACGACGAGCGCGTGGCCCACCTCGCGTTCGAGCGCCGCGAGCTGCTGCGACACCGCGGACGGCGTCAGGTGCAGCGCCGCCGCGGTCGCGGTGACCGAGTCGGACAGCACGAAGGCGCGAAGGACGAGGAGACGTCGGGGGTCGATCGTGGGCACGCGGGCTCCGTCGCGAGTCGGCCGGGCGTCCGTCGCGGTGGGGGCATCCGCGAGGCGGGACCGGGGGACCCCGATGGTAGCGGGCGCTTCCGGACGCGGGGCGCTCCGGCATGGGGTGTCCTGCCGCACGTGAGTGTTCACCGGCGGAAAGTCCGGGCCCCGGTCGAGCCCGGACTCGTGAGCGTGCGGGTTCGCTCAGCCGTCAATGCGGTGGGTGGTCCAGAACGATGACAGGTCGACCGAGGTGGCGGCCTGGGCGGCGGCCTTGAACTCGGCGGTGGTCGAGATCCCGTACCAGTGGGCGCCGGCGTAGTTCCTCAGCAGGTTCTCCATCGCCGTGGTGCCGATCGTGCGCCGCAGGTCGTGCAGCGCGCACTTGCCGTAGGTGTAGACGACGGTTCCGTACCGGCTCGAGTGGGCGTCCCAGTAGGCCATCGAGTTGCTGATCTTCTCGGCCGACGACTGCCAGGTGACGTTGTTCCAGCAGTTGGTGCCCGAGATGCCGTTGTAGAGATCGGTGGCGTAGTCGGTGAACGACTCGTCCAGCCACGGGCTGGTGTACTCGTCGTC
>BBYL01000007.1:0-986452 GCA_001570385.1 Microtetraspora glauca
TCGTACCGGGTCGCCACGGCGCGATTCTGGCGGAGCTTGTTGACGCAGCGTTCGACGGTGTTGCGCTCCTTGTAGCGCTCACGATCGAACGCGGGCGGCCGCCCACCCTTGGAACCGAGCTTCTGCCGGTTGGCCTGCTGGTCCTTCTTGACGGGGATGACCGCCTTGATGCCACGTCGGCGCAGGTAGCGGCGATTGGCTCGGGAGGAGTAGGCCTTGTCGGCCATCGCCCGGGCCGGTCGCGTGCGGGGCCGCCCGAGCCCACGGCGCAGGATACGGACGGACTTCATCAGTGGAATGAACCGTGGGCAATCACCGTGCTGGCCGGGAGAGGTGAGCCGGGCGATCGGACGGCATCGCCGATCGGCGACCAGGTGAATCTTGGTGGACAGTCCACCCCGGGATCGACCCAACGCCTCCCGGCCCGACGTCACTCGCTTGTGATCTTTTCCGGCCCCTTTGAAGGGATATCGACGGCCGGGGCGTGCCGCGCCCCGGCCGCGTGCTGGTGGGCACGCACCACCGTGGAGTCAGCGCTCACCGTCCAATCATCCCCCTCGGCCTCGTCACACCCCGCCCGCAGCTCATCCAGGATCCGTTCCCACGTCCCGTCCAATGACCAGCGGCGATGCCGGTTGTAGACCGTCTTCCAGTTCCCGTAACACGGCGGCAGATCCCGCCACACGGTTCCTGTCCGCGTCCGGTGGAAGATCCCGTTGAGCACAGTCCGGTGGTCGTTCCACCGCGCGCCCCAGCCCGTGCTCACTGGTAGCAACGGCCCCAGCCGCGCCCACTCCTCATCGGTCAGATCGTGACGTTTCAGGCGTTCCTCATCCACACTGATGATCTACACCAAACCGGCACCGAAGATCACGGGACACGCCCTAGATGCCGAGGTCGACGGAGTACCAGATGTCGGGCTCGTACGCGGCCTGGATCGATATTGTCGCGGTATGCCCGACCTGATCGCGCCTACCGCACGTCTGCACACAGCCTGGCTCGAGGCGCACGCCGAGTGGGGTCCCGGCGTCCACGAGGACGGTTTCGGGCTGTTGCCGTCCGACGAAGTCGACTCGGTGGCCGGCTTCGCCGCCTGGGTGACGCGGTTGGCCGATGATTCGGATCCGGCGAAGGCAATGGATGCCGGCGGGGTGCCGTGCACGTACCGGTGGATCGTCGAGGGCGACCGGGTGCTCGGCGGGATCGCCCTGAGGCGCGGGTTCAGCGAGTTCGTGCAGTGGGCCGGCCACATCGGCTATGGCATCCGGCCGTCCGCGCGCCGGCGCGGGCTGGCCACCTGGGCGCTGGGCCGGATGCTCGACGAGGCGCGGGTGCTCGGCATAGATCGAGTGCTGGTTGTCTGCGCGGCTGGCAACGTTGCCTCGGTGAAGACGATCGAGCGCCACGGCGGCGTCCTGGAGGGCATCCGGGACACCGAGCTCGGCCCGGCGCGGCGCTACTGGATCAAGATCGGCCTACCGCGCGCGTGATTTCCCGGCACGCCGCCGCAGGCAGTCGAGCACATGTAGGTCGACATAGATCGCCGAGTTCGGCTACGTGTCCCTGATGCGCCTCGGTGTCGTGTTACGTCTCTGGTCACTGGCGCATCGTCTGATTGGTGCTGGTTTGCTTTCCCTCAGATGATGGTCGTGAGGGTCCGGCAGGGGAGTTTCTGCGGGACTGCGGAGGTGACCCTCCGATCGGCTGCGACGACGTGACACGATGTGGGTCATGCTGACCCGAAAGGACCATGCCGCGTAAGCCCCCCGGTGCTCTGCGAACTGGGTGGAGCGGATCGTCCGAGCGCAGGCCGCGTAGACACATACGTGGACTCTCGGCCAAGACCGATGCCGCGATACGGCGACTTGAAGATCGACGTTTCTGGCCCAATGCCATTGCCGATGCGCTGGACACGTACACGAGCTTTCTTCGAGGTCGAGGCCGGTACATCTATGTGAACCGGGCTTGCCCTTGGTGTGATCCGGTAGAGGCTCGTGATCGCTTGGAAGAAGCCTTGCAGGCCCTTCCCTCCGCTGCTCGTTCTGAGCTACGCCACGTTGTGGATCGACTGGACGACCAGTTCCATAACCGCACCTTGCCTGACCCGGGAGCGGAGCCCCTGAGCACATGGCACGCGGCGGCGTGGTGGCGCCGGCGAATGACGGGCTGGTGATGGCTTGATGGCTTGATGGCTCAAGAAAGCAGGAAGGCCGCAGGGTCACGGATGGCTTCCGAGACCCTGCCTCTCTGCCTCGTACGTCACGCTGCCAGAGCGTCATCGATCTCCGGTCGACGATCTCTTGTTAGCCGTCGTGGCGCTAGGCGTAGACCAGTAGGAGAACAGCGCCGAGTGAGGGATGGACGCCGCTCCTGCCACGGGCGCGCGGTCAGGCCTTCGCCGATGCCGGAGACGGCGACCACGGGATCTTCGCCAAACGACTGCAGGTCGCGCAGCAGCTTGCGGCCGAGCGGCCTGCAGTTCCTTGAAGATCCCGTTTGATCCGACGTGTCAGTCACCGGGGTGCTCAGTTCAGCGGAGAAACTCCAGGAGCACCGGCACTATGGCCTCGGGTGTGGGCCCGTGTCCCTGGCCTGGCAGGACGCGGCGGGTTGCGTCAGGCAGGGCTGCCGCCACCGCGTCGGCGGCCTCGGGCAGGCCGGGGAAGGTCTGGTCACCCGAGTACACGATCGTCGGCACGATGATCGAAGCCCAACGGGTGGCCCAGTCGGGATCGATGTTGATCTCATGGACGGCCGTGAGGTCGTAGACGAGCGTTGGGGCGACGGCGACTATCTCGGCCCATCCGGGTGTTTGCGCCATCCCGTCGACGACCTCGGACGGGATCCCGATCACCGCTTTGAGGTTGTAGCGCATCGCTTCGTCGTTCTGGCCGGCTGCCAACAAAGAGTGCAGTGTGGCCAGGTGCTCGGCATGGTCGGCACCCGCGAACAGCGGTGGCTCGTAGAGCGCCAATGCGGTGACACCGATGCCGGCGACCGCCGCTGCCAGAGCCACGGTCGCTCCTGACGAGCTGCTGTAGAGAGTCGCCGTCCCTCCGGCTGCCTTGATCAGGGCGGCGAGATCCTCAATCTCTCGCTCCAGTGCCCACGGCGCGGTGTCGCCGGATCGTCCGCGCCCTCGCCGGTCGTAGTCGATCGCGGTGAAGCCCTCGGCCGCGAGCTGCTGCGCGACCTGCCTGGTGTTCTGGTCGATGGCGCGGTATTGGGTGGCCCCGCCGATGAAGATGACAGCAGGCCCGTCACCATAACGGTCGTAGTCGATGACCGTGCCGTCCTGCGAGGTGACTGTGCTCAAGATCCTGCCTCAATTCGTGGAGACGGTTGTGTGATCGTTGGGTTGGAACAGGTCTTGCCCTCGTCCCACGCGGCGGTGTGAGCGCCGGGCGGTCGGAAGCGGGCAGCCTTGCGGCTACGGCCAACGGTATGGGCGGGGACCGACATTTTCCTTCGGGTCGGACTGCTGGGATTCACCGGCACGTGAGCGCCCGGCATTATCTCCCAGTTCAGGCCGCATTTCCTCGATCAGGCCGCATTCCCTGGATCGGGCCGCAGGAATGCCGAAGGTGCCCGGACGGCCTCCGGCACCGTGCCTGTACGGCTTCGCTCGCGGCCTGCGTGTGCCATCCCGCAACGCCCTGCTCGCCGACCTCGTCCCCGCCAACGCCTACGGCCGGGCATACGGGTTCGAACGGGCGATGGACAACCTGGGAGCCATCGGCGGACCACTGCTCGCCCTCGGCCTCGTCGCCGTCTTCAGCGTCCGTACCGCGATCCTCGTCTCCGTCGTCCCCGGCATCCGCGCCGCGCTCGCCATCGTCTACGCCATCCACCGGGCCGCCCAGCCGGTCGTACGCGAACGCGCGCCCATCCGGTTATGCATCCGCCCCGTCCTGCACGGGGACCTGGGCCGCCTGCTGGGAGCGATCACCGCCTTCGAGGTCGGCAACGCCGCGGCGACCCTGCTCATCCTGCGCGCCACCCAGCAACTCGCTTCCGCCCACGGAACCCGTACGGCGACCGGCATCGCCCTGGGCCTGTACATCGCCTACAACGTCGCCGTGGCCATGGTGTCCGTCCCCGCGGGGCACGCCTCCGACCGGCTCGGCACGCGCGGGCCCGTCCTGGTCATGTCCGCGGGCATCACCCTGTTCGGCCTCGCCTACGCCGCGCCGGCCGTCAACACCACCGGCTACCTCCTGCTGGCCCTGCCGTTCGGCGCCGCGGGACCGGCCGTCGGGTGCGTAGACCGCCGAACACGCGGCCGTCGCCGCCCTGGCCCCTTCCGAGCTGCGCGGGTCGGCCTTCGGTCTGCTGGCCACAGTCCAAGCTCTCGGAAGTTTCGCCGCCAGCGCCGTCGCCGGACTGCTGTGGACCTTTGTCTCACCCAATGCCGCCTGGGCCTACCTCTCGGCTTGGATGGCTGTCGCCCTGATCGGCATGCTGCTCATCCGCCCTCGCCACGGTGTGGGCTAGCCTTCCGAGCTCCATGGCGTACCGCACGATCGCATCGGGAGCCGTACGCTTCCGCTCGCGCCGACTCGCGCCGACTCGCGGCGCCGGCCGCTCCGCTCCCACGCGTTGCGGGCGGCGTCACGAGCGCGCCCGGTGATCCCCTTCCAGGGGAAGCGCTTCATACTGCTTCAATGCGACACCTGGCCTATCCCAAGATTCCTACGGCGGAGCGGTCCGGCGGAACGGTCCTCGGCGGCCCCTGGGCCGCGACCGAGAAGGTTCACGGGGCTCAAATGGTGATCGCCTACGACGGTCGGAACATTTGCGTGGGTAAGCGCAAGGCGTGGCTACGCAGCGACGAGCCGTTCTTCGGATGGCAGCTTCTACGCGGTCGCTTCGAGAAGGTCGCGAAGGCCGCCTTGGCCCGGGGCGACGCGGCCGTGCGCGTCTTCGGTGAACTGTACGGCGGCAGCTACCCCCACCGTGATGTCACGCCGATGCCGGGTGTCACTCCGGTTCAGACAGGGATCTGGTACAGCCCGGAAATCCGCTTCGCCCTTTTCGACGTGCTGCGCCACAAGGAGCCGGGCGATCCCGGTGTCTTCCTGGCGTACGCGGACGTCGCCTCGATCGCCGCTGACGCGGATCTCGACGTTGTGCCGCTTCTCGCCAGAGGGAGTCGGTCGGACCTCGACACCCTGCCGGTCCGGTTCCCAAGCCGTGTGCCGCAGGCACTCGGTCTGCCCGGCTTGCCGGACAACGTGGCCGAGGGGATCGTCCTGCGGCCCGACAGCCCCCTTTCTCCCGAGCAGCGCCCGATACTCAAACTGAAGATCGAAGAGTTCGATGAGCGACGGTTCGATCAGAGCCGTCCCTGGGATCCGCAGGTGATCCTCGCCCCCGAGGAACTGGGCCAGGTCGCCCGAGCCATGGTCAATGGGCCACGGCTGGCCAGCGCGCGATCCAAGGTGGGGCCGTCGGCTCTCGACGAGCTCCTGGACGAGGTGGTCCTCGACATCATGGTGGATCTGTCAGCCGCCTTTCCGGCGGCCATGGGGACCCTCGGCGGCGACGACGAGGAGTACCTGCAGGCATCCATCCGCACGGTCGCGGCACGGCTGGAGGTCGGCGGCCACAACCAGGCGTGAGTACGGACGAGCCGCAGACGTGGACGGCGGCAGCGAGGGACGTCGCCGACGATGACCTGAGTGCGCCCACGTGGCGTGGACCCGCGGAAGGGCGTCACCGCGATGGCCCGCCCGCTCGGCCGTGTCGTGCGCGGCCCGCCCGCTCGGCCGTGTCGTGCGCGGCCCGCCCGCTCGGCCGTGTCGTGCGCGGCCGGACCCTTGGCCAGGTCCGCCTCTAGCTGCGTGCCGAGACACCGCAGCCCGACCCACCCGGGTCATGGCACATGAGCACACAAGGCTCACGTGTCGGGGTGTCGTTAAGGCTGCGCGTCAGGACAGGGCTAGGACGCAGAACTCGTGGCCCTCCGGGTCGGCCAGGCACGTCCACGGGACGTCACCCTGGCCGAGGTCGAGGTCGGTGGCGCCGAGGGCCCGCAGCCGGGCCACCTCCGCTGCTTTGTCGTCACCGGGGTACGGCAGCAGGTCAAGATGGACGCGGTCTGGCACGGTCTTCACGCCGGGCGTGCGGAGGAACTCGAGATACGGGCCGACACCCTTGGCGGAGCGCGACACCGCATGATCGTCGCTCACCTCATGCAGGGTCCAGTCCATCGCCTCACCCCAGAACCGGGCCATGGCCTGCGGATCCGCACAGTCGACCACCACCCGGGCGATCGGCCCGGTGTCCCGGTAGATCTCCCGAGGCTCCAGCACGCAGAACTCGTTGCCCTCGGGGTCGGCGAGGACCGTCCACGGCACTTTGCCCTGGCCCACGTGGGCGGGCGTCGCGCCGAGAGCCTCTAGGAACGCGACCAACTCCGCCTGATGGGCCGCAGAGGTGGTGGCGAGATCGAGGTGCACACGGTTCTTTGTTGTTGTCTTGGGTTCCGGAACGGGAACGACGTCGACGCAGACGGCGACCGGGTCCGGCCAAACGAGGCCGCCAGCGGGTCCAACGTAGGTGGTCACGCCGGGGCTGTAAGCACTCCAGCCGAGTGCCTCCGCCCAGAACCGGCCGATCGTGGAGTGATCAAGAGCCTTTATGTTCACCTGGACAGGTCGCAACGCCATGCCGGCGATCCTATGCACCCGCTCTGCGACGACATCCGCACCGTCGCCACACAGAGATCAGCTCGCTCACCAGCCGCAATGCTCGGCTCGCCAACTAGAGCGCTCAGCCCCGCCAGATGAAGTGCCAAGTCACAGCCAGCCTCTACGACACCACGAGTTCAACCTCAGTAGACCCCTTGCAGGCTATGACCACCCACCGGTCGGCTGCTCGGCACCGATCTGCTGAGCACCTGCCCGCCGTCCGTCCTCTGAATCGTGGACCGCCGGTCGGCCCTGTGGGGGACGACGTGGGGCGATGCCGCCGCCTAGCTTTCCGATCCGGTCCCGCCGGTTTTCGGCGGGCCGTATGGAAGGGAAAGGTCTCATGTCGGCGCTCTCAGATCCGCGCAGATTCCGCAGAACGGCGGCCGGGCTCTGCCTCGTCGTCGCCCCGGTCCTCTACGTGGCGGGTGTCGTCGCCGACCCGGCGCTCAGGCAGGGGGGTGACACCGTCGGGGTCTACGGCAGATATCCGGATCAGGTCTCGGTCAGCGCCTCGCTCCTGCACTGGAGCTGGGTGCTGTTGCTCCCGGGCATCGTCGGGATGATCCATCTGGTCCGGTGGCGCGGGGTGGTATTCGGGCACATCGCCGGGGGCCTCGCCTTCCTCGGCATCGTGAACTTCTCCGGGCTGATGCTCGGCGACTTCTTCTACTCGCGGCTCGAACGCGCCATGCCGGCCGCTCAGGGCGCCATGCTCGCGGACGAGGCGTTCGCCGACCCCGGAGCCCGGTACGCGTTCCAGATCCCGGGCTTCCTCGGGCTCCTCGGCCTGCTTCTGCTGGGTCTGGCCCTCGCCTACGCCCGCCACGCGCCGTGGTGGGCCCCCTTCGCGATGGTCCTGGGCGCTCTGGGGGCGCCGGTCTTCCCGATCGGCACCGTCGTGGGCGGGGCGCTCTACCTGGCCGGTTCCGGTGTGATCGGGCTGAGGATGCTGCGGATGAGCGACGATGAATGGGCGGGAGAGTTGCGGGCTCAGCCGGCCCCAGCGGGATCGCCCAGCGGGAACCGGGCGAACACGCGATAGCCTCCACCCGTGATCGGACCGGCGGAGAGCTCGCCGCCGTACATCGCGGTCCGCTCGCGCATCCCGATCAGGCCGTGCCCCCCGCCTCCGCCGTGCGGCGTGCGGCCCGATCCCGCCCCGTCATTGATGACCACGACGCTCAACTCGTCGGGCCCGTACGCGATGGTGACGTCGACCCCGGCGGCCTGGGCGTGTTTCAGCACGTTCGTCAGGGCTTCCTGGATCAGACGGTAGGCGGACAGGTCGAGTCCAGGCGGCAGGGCACGCCGCGTGCCGATGATCCGCAGGTGGACCTCCGGTCCCGCCTCCCGGACCTGAGAGACCAGGTCGTCCAGGCGGTCCAGTCCCGGCTGGGGAGTCGGCGCGTCGCCGTCCTCGGTGCCGCGGAGCATCCCCAGCATGAGCCTGAGCTCCTCGACCGTCTCGCGACCGGCCCGCTCGACGCCGAGCAGCAACTCGCGTTCGTGGTCGCGGCCGTCCCCGAGCATCCTGCGCATCCCGCCCACGTGCAGGGTCATCAGGCTCACGTTGTGCGAGACGATGTCGTGCAGCTCGCGGGCGATCCGGGCCCGCTCCTCGGCCACCGCCCAGCGGGCCCGCTCCTCGCGTTCCATCTCCAGCCGCGTGGTGTGCTCGGCCAGCCGTGCCGTCCGGTCGATCTGCCGGCGCAGCAGGATGCCGCTGGTGTACGCCACCCCGACGAAGATGGCACCTATCAGGACTTCGGGGACGTCGTTGTACTGCAAGGTCTGCAGATGGCCGTACGCGATCAGCACACAGCCGAGCCCGGCGATCCCGCGGCGGCTGCGCAGCTCGGCAGCGCTCGCCACGGTGTGCACCATGATCAGGGTCGAGTAGAAGTGCCATGCGGCGTAGTACCCGGCGTCCGTGATCATCTGTACGGCGAAGCCGACGGCGGTCAGCGTGAGAAGCGTGGCCATCGGGAACCTGCGCCGGAACAGCAACAGCGCCCCGGAGACGATCGCTCCCGCGGCCAGGGGCATCGGATCCTTGATCTGTTCGAGCCCGGCTCCCTGGCGGCCGAAGGACTCGACCAGCCCGGCCACCGCCACGGCGAGAGAGAGCAGCACGTCCGGCCACGTCGGCCGCCGGTCGCGGAGCGGTCGGGTCAGCACGTCCGGTCCTCGTCCGCCTGCCCCGGCGGTTCCTGCCCCGGCCGTACGACACCGGCCTCGTAGGCGAACACGACCGCGTGGATGCGGTCCCGCAGGTTGAGCTTGTGCAGGATATGGACGACATGGGTTCTCACCGTCGCCTCACCGATGCGGAGCTCCCGCGCTATCTCGGAGTTGGACATCCCGTGCGCGAGCCTCCGCAAGACCTGGAGTTCGCGTCGCGTGAGCGTGGCCAGCTCGGCCGGTGCGGTCGGCTCGGGATGGTTCGCGAACGAGGCGATGACCCGTGTGGTGACCGCGGGATCGATGACCGCGTCCCCGGCCGCCGCCGCCCGTATGGCGTCGAGCAACTGCTCGGGTGGCGAGCTCTTGAGGACGAAGCCGTGCACCCTTGTACGCAGCGAGGCGTGCAGGTAGTCGTCGGTGTTGAAGGTGGTCAACATGATGATCTTCGGTGGGCGGGGGTCGTCGAGGAGCCGCCGCGCGGCGGCGAGCCCGTCCAGACCGGGCATCTCGATGTCCATCAGGAGGACGTCCGGCCGCAGCCGCCGGGTCACGGCGAGAGCCTGGTGGCCGTCGGCCGCCTCTCCGACGACCTCGACGCCGGGCGCGGTCTCGGCGATGAGCCGGAGCCCGGCCCGGATCATGGCCTGATCGTCCGCGATGACCAGCGTGATCGCCATCGAAGCCTCCACGTCCCTTCCGGCACGATCGAAGCGTACAAAGATTGATCAGGCCGGGACGTCCCCGGGAACGGGGACCCGATCCGGGGCGATGTCCCCAACGTGATGGACCTCGCGTCCCCCATGTGACGGACCCGGCACCCCGGGAGGTACGGCTCCACAGCGGGCCGGCCGCGTGGTGGCTTCGGCGTCATGAGGGGGGAGGTCGGCCGGCGGTGGCGGCCGCTTCGGCGAGGACGCGAGCGCTGAGGAGGCCCGCCTCGGCCACGAGCGGAGCCCGGGTGGCGGAGCAGCGCCCTCTCGACGGGTCGTACTCCGTCATGACGACGCCGGCGTGGTCGGTGTCCGTTTCGAGCAGGGTCACCGGCCATCCGCGCCTCCGCAGGGCCGCGGCGAAGTCACGCGACCGCGCCACGTCCACGATGGGGTCCATGACGCCGTGGACGAGCCAGAACGGAACGGGCTCCGCGGCCGTCGTCGCGATCTCGTCGAGGGGGGTCGTCCCGGTCGAAGGCGCGGGCCGGTCGAAGCCGGAGGCGATGGCCACCACCCCGGCCGGTCGCCAGCCGGCGGTGACTCCGATGCCGGCCGCCGCCTTTCCGCCCATGGACCATCCGGCCAGTAGGACGCGATCGGGATCGCCGCCGAACACCCCGGCCCTCTCACGGACGAAGGCGATCGACTCCAGCAGGTGACACCGTCCGCCGTCCGGCGCGTCGGAACACCAGTCGGGGACGAACACGACGGTGCCCCGCTCCGCGACCACGCGGGCCAGCGGTTCGAGGACGTCCCGCTCGTCCGGGCCCCGGCCGTGCCAGAGCAGTACGGTGGCCAGGGGAGAGCGGCCGGCGTCGCCGCGATAGACGTCGAGGGCCTTGCCGCTCGGCCCGTACACGATGCCGCGGTCCACCAGCACGCTCATCGATGCCCCCCATGTATCCCGTCCGCCGGGCTCCTGGAACAGTGCACAGTTCAGCAATGCGGGCCCCTCCGGGGCAATCCCCTTCTCCGCGGGTGGGAGGCGGCGCGGGCCGGCGGCTACCGTGAAGAGCGTGGACGCGGCCGGGGAGATCGGTCACCTGAGGAGCCGGCGGGCCGAGCGCGGGGCGGAGGTGCCGGCCCGATGAGCCGTGCGGTGGAGGAGTCCAACCGGCGCATGCTTCGCGCCCGCGACGCGATGGACCGCGCGTACGCGCAACCGCTCGACATCCCCACGCTCGCCCGGATCGCCCATGTCTCGGAGGCGCACTTCATCCGGACCTTCCGGGCGACGTTCGGCGAGACGCCGCACCGCTATCTGCAGCGCCGCCGGGTCGAGCGCGCGATGTTCTTGCTCCGCCAGACCGACCGAAGCGTGACGGAGATCTGTTTGGACGTCGGTTTTACCAGTCTGGGCACCTTCAGCCGGACGTTCCGCGCCATCGTGGGCGAATCCCCGACGGCGCATCGCACACGTGGGCGCATTCCGAACGTGCCCACGTGTTTCGCGATGGCCTGGACGCGACCGAGCAATTTCGGAGAAGCCCCGCGCGACCGTGGATGACTAGCGTGACAAGCATGTTCAAGGCGCTCACACACTCGCACATCTACGTCTTCGACCAGGACGAGGCCCTCGACTTCTACGTCGGCACGCTCGGCCTGGAGGTCAACACCGACGCGGACATGGGGTTCATGCGCTGGCTGACCGTCAACGTCCCCGGCCAGCCGGACCGCGAGATCCTGCTGGAGAAGCCCGGCCCGCCCGCGCTGGACGAGGCGACGGCCGAGCAGGTACGGGAACTGGTCGCG
The DNA here is from genome assembly GCA_001570385.1 of Microtetraspora glauca. Taxonomy (GTDB): domain Bacteria; phylum Actinomycetota; class Actinomycetes; order Streptosporangiales; family Streptosporangiaceae; genus Microtetraspora; species Microtetraspora glauca. Next base: position 11,345 of record BBYL01000007.1, read on the forward strand.
AAGGGCGCGATCGGCCTGCTCATCTTCACCGTGGACGACTGCAGGAAGACCTACGAGACGTTGCTCGGCAAGGGCGTCGAGTTCACTCAGGAGCCCACCGAGCACTTCTACGGCACCGACTGCGCGCTGCGTGACCCGTTCGGCAACGCGATCCGGTTCACGCAGCCGGCGCCGCGGCCGCACGAGCCCACGTCGGGCTGCTGATCGTCGCCGCCGGTCACGGCGGTCGCCGGCGCGGTCGTGAGGCTGTCGATCGCGGCGGCCCCCGGCACCCGAATGGGAGAGCCGGGGACGTCCGCGCCTCCCGAACGGATCATGACCCGGACGCGCGGTGCCCGTTCTTGCCACCGCAGTGGGTACGGGGGCGGCGATGTTCGGTCTGGTGGCCGCATTGAGCCATGGCCACCCCAGTCTTGATCTTGATCTCGCTGGAGTGGGCCGGTGTGCCACCAGGTGAGTCGCCACCCTGCTGACCGTTACCCCGCTGACCGCCACCGGGCGATCCGCCGCTTGATCCACCGCTCGATCCACCGTTCGATCCGCCAGGCTGCGGGACGTCGCTGACGATGCGTCCGATGGCCACCCCCTCGGGATGCGCTCCGACACCGACGGTGGCGACGACGGACGGGGGGTTGACGGTGATGTCGAGCACCGACACCGTTCCCGAGAAGGAGTTGGCCACGTAGGCGCGGGTGCCGTCCCGGGTGATCGCCAGCCCCGAAGGGTTGTTCCCGACGTCGACGGATCCGATGACGATCGGCAGCCGCGTCGTCGTGTCGAGCACCCGCACCGAGCCGGAGAAGGAGGTGGTGACGTAGGCGCGGGCGCCGTTCGGAGCGAACGCGACCACCATGGGGCTGAGCTGGACGCCGACGTGCGCGATGACGGACGGCGGGGTGGTCGTGGTGTCGATCACCGACACTCTTCCTGGAAGGGAGTTGGGCACGTACAGGCGGGTGCCGTCCGGGGTCACCGCCAGTCCCCGGGGAGCGCTCGGGGGGGCGGTGCTGACGTTCGCGATGACGGAGGGCGGGACGGCGGTGATGTCGATCACCGACACCGTGCCCGCCCCGAAGTTGCTGACGTACGCGCGGGTGCCGTTCGGGGCGATCGCCACAGCCTCCGGCTCGCGCCCGACGCCGACGGTGGAGACGACGGACGGCGGGGTGGTCGTGGTGTCGATGACCGACACGGTGTCAGAGCCGAAGTCGGTGACGTAGGCGCGGGTGCCGTTCGGGGCGATCGCCACTCCGTGAGGGTCGTCTCCGACGCCGACGGTGGCGATGACGGACGGTGGGGTGGCCGTGGTGTCGATCACCGACACCGAATCCGACCCGGAGTTCGTGACATAGGCGCGGGTGCCGTTCGGAGTGACCGCCACGGCCCGGGGACCGGTCCCGACGGCGACGCTCGCGATGACGGACGGCCGGGTGGCCGTGGTGTCGATCACCGACACGGTGTTCGAGTCGAGGTTGGCCACGTAGGCGAACTCCCGATCCTGTGCGGCTGCGGCCACAGCGGGGATCGGTACGGCCGCCACTGTCGTCAGCCAGGCCGCGACGGCCACCGCGACCACAAAGGGCCGAGCGTGTTCCCCGGGTGTCACGAGTCCTCTCCGCGACCCGGGTTTACGGCTCCGCCACGCGCTTCTCCACCAGAGAGACGGCATCGGGTCTCCTCCGTCGACGATGATCGAGGCTCCGTTCTACGGCCGCCCGACGGCCCGCCGTCGAATCGGCGCGCCGAGTTGGGTTCCGGTGGCCCGGCTTTGGATCATTCCTAGCGGCTCGATGGTGGGTGGCGACGGTGAGTGACGCCTGCGTCGTACCGATCGGTGATCTCCTGGCGGCTACCAGGCGAGGAGAACGGCCACGGCGATGAGGATGATCGCCGCCAGGAGCACCGCCGGTGCCACCCCGAACAGCACGCCGCGCGTACGCGGGAACCGGCGCGGAAGGGCCCAGCCGACCAGCCAGCACGCGGGGACGAGCAGGATGAGCGTGACACCCGTCAACACGAGGAGCGGCCGCGTCAGATGGCAGCCGCCGTACGTGGACCCGATCAGTGCGGGGCCGCAGAAATGGTCGTCCACCTTGTCCAGAACGGCCACGGCGACGAAGGCGATGGGGAAGAGCAGTATGGAGACCAGTCCGGACATGACGCCGAGGTCGGAGACGACCGTGCGCTCTTCGGGCATGTTCCGTCCTGCTTCAGAAGGCAGTGGATCAAGAAATGCTAGCGCCCGTTCCCGGACATGGGCCCTCCCGGGATCGGCCTCCCGGCGACGACGCGTGACGGCGGTCAGCCGTGTTCGATGAACAGGTGTTCCGGGCCGCGCAGCCGTGGATTCGACCGGTAGGGAGGCGGATCCGCCACGAGGCGCGGATCGCGGAGCCGCCGGATGAGGCCGGTGAGCGCGATCTGGGTCTCCAGGCGGGCGAGTGGGGCGCCGAAGCAGCTGTGGATGCCGCTCCCGAACCCGAAGTGCTGGTTGTCCTCACGGGCCGGATCGAACACGTCGGGATCGCGGAAGCGCTTGGGATCGCGGTTGCCTGACGCGAGCACGAGCACCACCGACGCCCCCTTGGGGATCGTGACCCCGGCCACCTCGATGTCCGCCAGGGCGCCGCGCGGCGACAGCATGTGCACGGGCGGCTCGTAGCGCAGCAGCTCCTCCACCGCTCCCGGCATGAGCTCCGGTTCGCGGCGCAGGCGATCGAGGACCTCCGGCCGCCGCAGCAGCGTCAGCATGCCATTCGTGATCAGGTTGACCGTGGTCTCGTGCCCGGCGATGAAGAGCATGATCGCGGTGGTGACCAGGGTCTCCGGGGGCAGCAGGCCCTCGGTGATCATCCCGGACAGCATGTCGTCGCCGGGATCCTGGCGGTGCCGCCCGATCAGCGCCGCCATGTACTGCCCCATCTCGGTCATCGCCTGCCGCTGCAGCCCGGGGTCCAGCCGGGGATCGAGCGTCTGGATGAGCGCGTCCGCCCACTCCTTGAAGAGGTGCTCGTCGTCGCGTGGCACGCCCATCAGCGCGCAGATCACGGTGACCGGGAACGGATACGCGAACTCGTCGACGATGTCGATCCGTTCCCCGCCGTCGTACCTGACGGCGAACCCGTCGATCAGGCCCGTGGAGATGCGGGTCAGCTCGTCGCGCATGCCGTACACGCGGGCCGGGTTGTGCGGCGGGCCGAAGAGCCGCATGGTCTGGGCGCGCAGCCGGTCGTGGTCGGGCGGGTCCATCCTGATGAAGGCGGGGGCCAGCCCCGCCTCCGCCGACAGGTCGGGCGGCGCGTCCTCCCGGTTGTGCGGGTCGGAGCTGAGCCGCGGATCGTGCAACAGGGCGACGATCTCGTGGTACGTGCTGACGAGGTACGTGCCGTCCTCCTGCCGTGCCACCGGCGTCCTGCGGAGCTCGGCGTACAGCGGATACGGGTCCGGCCGGCTGGCGTCGTCGACGATCCGCTTGAACATCGTGTCCGGCGTCGTCATCGGGGCTCCTCGCACATCGGTCGCAGGGGCGATCCCAGGTCGTCGCCGGTCACGCGGTGGCGTACCGGACAAGCCTGACCTGCCGCTCGTCAGGCAGATGGCCGGTGAGGGCGATCGTGGGGCCGTGGCTGAGCACGGCGGGGTCGGGCACGTCCGACGGCACGGGCCCCGTCGTGCCCGGCGCGATCCTGCGCGGCCGGTCCATGGCGCGCTGCTCGGGTGGGAACGGCGCCGCCGTCTCGATCAGCATCCGGTAGTAGTCGAGCCACATCGCCTGGTTGAAGGTCACCGCGGCGGTCACCCGCCCGCGGTAGCCGTAGACGGCGACGAAACGGCGGTCCTCCAGGGAGCCCTGAGCGATCATGACCTGGTCCGAGAAGGTCGGGACGCCGACCGACTTGATGTTGATCCCGAACTGGGTCGACCAGAACGCGGGCACGGCGAGGTGGGGGCGCCGTCGTCGCCCGGTGGCGATCATGTTGTGCGCCGCGACCTCGGCCTGCGCGACCGCGTTGCCCCAGTGTTCCAGGGCGATCAGCTGGTACTCGTACAGCGGATGGGGCGCGCGGGCCACGTCACCGGCGGCGAAGATGTCGTCGGTCATGATGCCGTTGAGATCGAACGCGCGGCATCCGGCGTCGCAGGCGACCCCTCTCGGGCCCGCGGCGAGCCCGGACCCGTCCAGCCATTCGGTGTTGCGTACGGCGCCGAGTGCGACGACGGCCACGTCGGTGTCGAGCGTGCCACCGTCCGACAAGTAAGCCCGGCGGAGCCGCCCCCGCTCGTCCCCTTCCAGCCCGGTGACCGTGACGCCGCACCGCAGGTCGACGCCGTGCGCGCGGTGCATGGCGGCGGCGAACGCGCCGAGCGCGCCTCCGAGAGCGCCGACGAGGGGAGCGGGACCGCGCTCGGCGACGGTGACCTCGATGCCACGCTCGCGACAGGCGGAGGCGATCTCCGAGCCGGTGAACCCGGCCCCGATGACGAGCATCCGGCGTGGTCCCGCGTCCAGCCGCTCGCGCAGCCGTGCGGCGTCCTCGCGGGTGCGCAGGGTGAAGACGCCGTCCAGGGCGCCCTCGGCGGCGTTCGGCCACGGCCGGGCGCGTACGCCGGTGGCGATCAGGAGGCGGTCGTACGAGACGTCGTCGCCGTCGGCCAGGAGCACCCGCCCGGCGTCCCGGTCCAGCCCGACGGCGCGGACGCCGAGCCGCCATCGGGCGTTCAGCGGGCGGCGTTCGGGGAGCGCGGTCTGGTGCGCCGACACCTGCCCGAGCAGCACCTGCTTGGACAGCGGCGGCCGGTCGTACGGCTCGCACGGCTCGTCGCCGACCATGGTGATGGTGCCGGTGTAGCCCTCGGCGCGGAGGGTCTCCGCGGCGCGCAGACCGGCGAGAGAGGCGCCGACGATCGCGATGCTATCCGGCATGGGACCCCTCGACCATGATCGCCTGTACCGGGCAGGCCGCGGCGGCTCTCAGGACGTCCTCGCGCTGTGACTCGTCGGCGTACGGGGCGTAGAGCAGGGACTCCTCGCCGTGCATCACGAACACGTCGGGTGCGAGGAACGCGCACTGGCCGTACCCCTGGCACCGGTTGAGGTCGACAACGATCTTCATGGCGCCCCCGGGTCCTCCCGCTCGCCGCTGGCCTTCGCAGCCGACGATAGGCGGATGGTGATGAAAATGTCACCCTATGTAGTGGAATATTGTGAGCTGTCGGTGAAGTTTGCTGCGGTAAGGCGTGATTAAAAGCTATTGTCGCGTTCATGCATTGGGGGCGGTTCGCTGTCGGCGTGGCCGTGCTCGCCCTGGCCACGGGATCGATTCCCCGTGAGGACGACCTCATCAAGGTGGTCGCCTACGCCTACGCGTCCCAGGGCATCCCATACTCCTGGGGCGGCGGCCACGGGAAGAGTCCGGGCCCGTCCCGCGGAACCTGCCGCGGCTACCACGGATCCGTACGGCCCTGCCCGGCGGAGCGGACCCGGGGCCTGGACTGCTCCGGCTTCACCCGCTGGATGTACCGGCTCGCCTTCGGGGACGACGTGCTGGGCAGGGGCAACACCGACGACCACATCCGCAGGATGCGCAGGGTGCGCGTGCCGCGCCCGGGCGACCTCGTGTTCTACGGCAACCGGAAGAGGACCCACCATGTCGGCGTCTATGTCGGCGACGGCAAGATGATCAATGCTTTCGCCACCGGCACGACGACGAGGATGGACGACGTCGCCGCGGTGAAGGACATCCTCGGCTTCTACCACTACCCGGCGTGAATAGGGCGCTCATGGTGAGATTGCGGGTTCTCGGGCAGTGCCGCGCCGAGGTGGAGGGAAGCCCCGCGGATCTGGGCACGTCGCTCCAGCGCGCCGTCATCGCCAGGCTCGTCTGCGCCCAGGGACACGTCGTCTCCACGGACAGGTTCATCGACGACCTCTGGCACGGCCAGCCGCCGCCACGGGGCCTGGCCGCGCTGCAGGTCTACATCTCCAACCTGCGGCGCGTGCTCGAACCCGGCCGACCTCCCCGGACGCCGGCCCGTGTGCTGGTCAGCGCGCCGCCCGGTTACCGGCTGAATCTCGACGCCGACGCCGTGGACGCCTGGTGCTTCCCCCGGCTGGTCGACGCGGCGGTCGCCGCGCTCCACGCGGGACGGCCGGCCGAGGCCCTGGAGACGATCGACGAGGCGCTCGCGCTCTGGACCGGTCCGGCCTACGCGGAGTTCGCCGACGAGGAGTGGGCCGCTCCCGAGGCGACCCGGCTCGACGAGCTCCGCATGGTCGCCGTCGACTACCGCGCGGAGGCGGCGCTCGCGCTCGGCCGCCACGCCGAGATCGTCCCCGAGCTGGAACGTCACGCCCACGCGCACCCGCTCCGCGAGAACGGCGTGCGCCTGCTCGCGCTCGCCCTCTACCGGTCGGGACGGCAGGGAGAGGCGCTGGCCGCCATCCGCCGGACGAGGCAGACCCTGGCCGAGGAACTGGGCGTGGACCCCGGGCCGCGGTTGCGTGGCCTCGAGACCGACATCCTCGCCCAGGCCGATTCCCTCCACCTGATCCCGGCCCAGGTCACGGCCGGTGTCCCCGCCGCCGTTCCCGTCGCTGTTCCCGCCGCCGTTCCCGCAGCCGCCTCCGCGGCCCAGGCGCCCGCCGCGCTCCGCGACACCCCCGACCCGATGATCGGCCGTACGGCGGAGCTCGCCCGCCTGACGGCCGCCGCCGCCCAGGCGAGGAGCGGGTTCCGGGTCGCCTGGCTCGGCGGCGACGCGGGTTCGGGCAAGAGCACGCTGGCCGACGCACTCGCACGCACGCTCGCCGCCGAAGGCTGGCGGACCGCGGTGGGCCGGTGCCCGGAGACCGTCGGCGGTGTCCCGCCCGCCTGGGCCTGGAGCGAGGTCCTGCGCCACCTCTCCGCCGGCTCCCCGCCCGCCCCGGAGATCGCGGTACGGCTCGCCCCCCTGCTGGAGGACGACACACGGCAGGTCGTCGGCCAGTTCTGGCTGGCCCAGGCGGCGGGGGAGTACCTGGAAGGCGTGCCAGGTCCGCTGCTGATCGTGATCGAGGACGCGCACCGGGCCGACGAGGAGACCCTCCAACTACTCCGCCACCTCGCGGTGCGGCTGGCCCGGACCCCGGTCCTGGTGCTGCTGACCCACCGGCCGTCCGAAGCGGCCGCCGACCTGATGGCCACCGGGGCGGCGCTGGCCGTACAGGCAGCGGAGCACGTGACGCTGGACGGCCTGGGCGAGCGGGACGTGGCCCGGCTGCTGCGGGAACGCTCCGGCGTGGACGTCGATCCCGCCACGGCCCGTACGGTGACCGAACGGACCGGGGGCAACCCGCTGTTCGTGTCCGAGATCGCGCGGCTGCTCGCCGTCGACGGGCCCTCGGCGGTCCACGCGCTGCCGCCCGGCGTCCGCGATCTGATCCGCAGGCGGGTGGCCCGCCTGCCCGCGACGGCCCAGACGACGCTGCGCAACGCCGCCGTCCTCGGCAGGGACGCCGACGCCGACGTGCTGATCGCCATGTCCGGCACCGACGAGGAGACCGTGCTCGACGGGCTGGAGGCGGGCGTGCTCTCCGGGCTGCTGACCGAACCGCTGCCCGGTCAGGTCCGCTTCGCCCACGTCCTCGTACGCGAGACGCTGTACGAGGACGTCCCCCGGCTCCGCCGTACCCGCCTGCACGGCAAGGTCGTGGCGGCGCTGGAGCGGGTCAGGCCGGGAGACGTGGGCGCGCTCGGGCACCACGCCCTCGCGGCGGCGACCACGGCGACGGCGGCCAAGGCCGCGCAGTACGCCGCGAGGGCGGCGGACCAGGCATCCGGTCTCTACGCGCACAAGGAGGCGGCCACACTGCTCGAAGGCGCGCTTGCCGCGCTCGACCTCGAAGCCGGTACCGGTATCGGAACCGGTATCGGCAACGGCACTGGTAGCGGCGATGGTCCGGCCGCGAGGACGCGCGTGGAGTTGTTGTGCCGCCTGGTCTCCGCGAAGGCCCACGCGGGGGACGTCGTGTCCGCGCTCTCGACGCGGGCGACGGCACTCTCGCTCGCCCGGGGCATCGGGGATCCACTGCTCATCGCCCGCGCGGTGGCCGCGTTCGACGCGCCGGTCATCTGGACGATCCAGCCGGACCGGCGGATCGACGACGACGTCGTGCGGGCGGCCTGGGACGCGATGCCCGCCGAGGCGGGGATGGCGCGCTGTCGGGTCCTCGTCGCGCTCGCCCACCAGCTCGAAGGCCATGATTCCGAGCTGGTCGAGACGGTGAGCGCCGAGGCCCTGCGGATCGCCCGCGACCTGGACGATCCGCGGTTGCTCTGCATGGCGCTCAACGCCCGCTACTGGGTCTGCGTGGAGCCGGGGCGGCGCGAGGAACTGGAGCGGCTCGGCCAGGACCTGCTGGAGGCGTCCGCGCTCGGCGGACTGCTCGGCTACCAGACGCTGGGCCACATCGCCCTCTGCATGGTCGCGCTCGGCCGCAACGACTGGGCCATGGCGCGGCGGCACGCGGACCAGGCGGTCGAGCTCTCCACGAGCGGCCAGCTCGGGCTCGCTCTCGGCGTTCTGGCCGTGCTCGACGCCCTGCACCTCCTGGTCAGAGGAGAGTTCGAGCGGGCCGAGGCCGCGTACAGCTCCATCGCGGAGCAGATGGTGCAGGCGGGCGCCCCCAACGGGGCCGCGTTCGGCGTTCTCGGCAGGCTGGTGGTCCACCTGTCCTCAGGACGCGGGCACGAGTCGCTGCCCGGCATCCACGCGTTGTGGGAGCGGATGCCGGACCAGGTGGACGAGGTCTACACCCATACGTTGATCCTCTCCGGGCGTCTGGATGAGGCCAGGGCGGTGTGGCAGGCCGGGCACGCGCCCCGGCGTGACTACTACTGGCAGATCATGATGACGATGCGCGCGTGCAACGCGATCGCACTCGGAGATCGTGGGGTGGCCCGGGAGTGCCTCCGGCTGCTCCTCCCGTTCCAGGACGAGCTGGCCGGGTTGCACAGCGGCTCGATCACGTTGGGGCCGATCGCCCACACGCTCGGGGAACTCGCCGCGTTCCTCGGCGACCTGGACGCCGCGGCCGCGCACTATGCCGCGGCCGCCGAGGTAGCGGGCCGGGCCGGCTCTCCTCACTGGCGCGAACGGGCACTGCGCGCGCTGACGTCCGTCACCGGCTGAGCGCCAGGTGAGCACCGGCCGGGACACCCCGATCGCGGCGGCGCTGATCGAGCTGGTGTCGATCGCGGTGGTGTCGATCGCGGTGGCGTCGATCGCGGTGGCGTCGATCGAGGCGGCGCTGATCGACGCGGTGGCGATGGAGGTGGTGAACGGCGGGCCGCAGAGCCGAGGCGGCACCGATCTCGGGGCGATCTCGGGACGTGGGCGACGGATCAGGCGGTTCCGAAGATCAGCCGCTGCCGCCGCCGGTGGCCTCCGCGCAGCAGCGCGAGCAGCATCACGAGCACCGGACCCGCGAGCTTGCGCATCGCCTCCATCTCCGACGGCTGGGCGTACTGCTCGATCCTGGGCAGCTCGAAGCGGATGCTGCCGCCCTTCCTGGCCTTCTCCTCCACGGCGTTCCAGTCCGCGACGGAGACGTGCCGCTCGATGATGGGGAAGATCACACGCTCCTCCTCCTCGATGTGCTCGTCGAGGAGATCGGCCAGCCGCGCGAGAGGCCCCGCGGCGCGGGCGGGGTCCGCCGCGACCGCGCGGATCTCGTCCAGGATCGGGTCCAGCTCGGAGTGGTCCTCGCTCAGGTCGCCGAGGTCCACCTCGGCCCCCGCGGATCGTACGAGCACGGGCCAGAGCGCCGTGTCCTCGACGCTGTGGTGATGGTGGATGCCGTCGCAGAGCCGGACGGCGAAGTCGCGGATCGCCGCGGCCCGCCGCGCGTCGCACGGCTGCCGTCCCTCCGCGATCTGCCTTGTCACGTCGGCGAGGCGGCGGGTGTCGCCGCGCATGGCCCGGTGGGTGATGCGGAACCCGAGCACGTTCGGGGTCGTCGTGGTAGCCGTCGGGGGTGTCATCGGAACTCCTCGGTCGTGGTCTTCGCGGTCAGATTGCGCCGAGTCGCTTGGAGTTCGTTTGGTCTGGACTTAAGCCAGAACTGTTGTGACCTGTGATGCTCAGGGAAATTGTCGGGGCGAAGCGATAGTTTGTCGGGATATGGGATCACGCTGGGTGGGGACGTGCGGCTACGAGATCGTGCCCGGGACCCGGGACGGTCGCCAGGTGCTCCAGGTGCGGCAGAACGGTCGGCCTGTCGCCGACTGCCGTTCCGTGGAGGAGGTAGCCCGGTATGTCGACCTTGCTGATCTTTGTGAGGTAATCCCTCTGCCGACGCGGAGTGAGGATAAGCGGGCCGCGCTCCCGTAGTTCCCAGCGCTCCGGGCGCGACCCCTCTAACCTCGGAGAATTCCGACTCATGAGGGGGAACCATGCGCCCGCCCGCCGTCGCACTCAGCCTGGCCGCCCTGAGCCTCGTCGCCGCCTGCACGGGCGAGGCATCCCGTACGGCTCCCGCGGCCGAGACGCCGATCGAGACGCCGATCTACGTGCTCAACCTGTACGGCGACGAGAACGGCCGGAGTGACCAGCGTCCCCAGGCCCTCGTGCTGTCGGAGTTCAGCACCGTCAACGGGATCAGCTGGCAGAAGTGGGGACCCGGCGGGGCGGTCGGCGTCGGACGGCTCAGCGGCACCTGGTGCCTGCCCCAATGCCAGGACAGGCCCTACGAGGCGACGGTGACCCTCAGCGCCGTCACGCCGTTCAAGGGCAACGGCTACTTCACGAAGTACGCGATCAAGGCGGACCTGCCGGCGGCCCAGAAGGAGATGGCCGACCTGAAGGGCGCCCTCCCGACGCCGGAAGAGTAGTACGGGGACGGTGCGGGGCCAGGGCGAGGGCGCCGCCAACCCCTGCCCCTGTGGCGCTGTGGCATCGCACGTTGATTTCGCATCAGCCGCCGGGGCCGTGTATGGTTACACCTGTCCGCAGCGCGAGAGCGGCGGCGGGCACGCCCCTATAGCTCAGTCGGCAGAGCGTCTCCATGGTAAGGAGAAGGTCAACGGTTCGATTCCGTTTGGGGGCTCTCGCTAACAAGTCCCGCTCGATGTTTCGGGCGGGTCTTTTGGCGTGATGGGTGGTTTTTCGCCTGCCCATCGCAAAACGGTTTGGGTTTCTCCCGTGAGCTCCGGCACACTGGAGTCGCCCGAGCTCGATCACGGCCGTATGCGCGTGCGCGACAGCCGTACAGGTCGGGTATCCTTGCGTGGCCGGTCGGTTTTTGCCGGTTCAAGGCGGAGTAGCTCAGTCAGGCAGAGCAAGCGGCTCATAATCGCTGTGTCGCCGGTTCAAGTCCGGCCTCCGCTACTACCCTGCTCGGTTTCCCTCACACAGGACGCCGGGTTCGGGTTGTCCAGTAGTCCCAAACGTAGAAAGGCACTCCCACGTGGCTGCCACAGACGTTAGGCCGAAGATTACGCTGGCCTGCCAGGAGTGCAAGCACCGCAACTACATCACGCGGAAGAACCGGCGCAACGACCCGGATCGGCTTGAGCTGAAGAAGTACTGCCCCAACTGCAAGACGCACCAGGCGCACCGCGAGACGCGCTGAGCGAGACGCGCGCCGCGCGCCCTGCGTCGGGGGGAGTGCTTCCAGAAGTACTGCCCATCGCGCCCCTCAGACTGGGGCAAGACGCATCGGGCGCATCGCGAGGCGTGCTGAGCAAGACGCGCCGCCGCCGCGTGTCGGGGTAGTACTTCAGAGGTACTGTCCACCGCGCCCCTCAGTCCGGGCGCAGGACACACCAGGCGCATCACGGCTTCTCGCTGGTGCGCCCGGCAGTCGGGCAGAGGTGCTGTGCTGGCGCATGCCAGGCAATCAACGCGTGACCGGCGTTCCCGTTGAGGAACGCCGGTTTCTCGCGTTTCCGGCCGGCCGCCAACCCGACCGCAAGCCCGCCAACCTGCCACCGGCCAACCCGGCAACCTGCCCATCTGGCTGGCACGCCCGCCGACCAGGGTGCGACACGGCCATCGGTGATCCCGTGAAACCCGGTCTGCTGGGGGAGTGGGGACGGTTCGTCTCCTTGGCGTAGATGTACCGCTTTGTCGTGTCGATACAGAACCATGGTGGTCGTCGTTGGCGCGGGGCGACACATGATCTACCGGCCGGACCCGGCTAACGTTGGTCCTGGCCGGCGTACGGCGAAAGCCTGACCCAGACAGCCGAACCTTGTTCTGTTACCGTCGGCCTCTCAGCTCTGTAGCCGCGAAGGAGCACGGGCAGCGATGGCTTTGAACCGTGATTTCGTCGGGCGGGCGTATACTGCGCCCGTCCCCTACGAGGTCAGCCGCGTAAAGATCAAGGAGTTCGCCGCCGCGATCGGCGACGCCAACCCGATCTACTCCGACAGGGAAGCCGCCGCAGCGGCCGGACATCCTGACGTGGTCGCGCCGCCGACCTTTCCGATCGTGTTCAGCCTCGCCGGTGCGGGCGAGGCGCTCTCCGACCCCGGTCTCGGGCTCAACTTCGCCATGGTCGTCCACGGAGAGCAGCGTTTCGAGTATCAGCGGCCGATCTACGCCGGTGACGAGCTGATCTGCACCTCCACGATCACGGAGATCCGCAGCGTGGGCCGCAACGAGTTCCTGACGGTGCGCAGCGACGTGTCGACCATCGAGGGCGAACCCGTCTGCCGGACCTACAACACCATCGTCGAGCGTGGAGGGGCGGCGTAACCATGGCTGCGACGGTCAAGTACGACGAGGTCACTGCCGGGCAGGAGATCCCCGCCGTCGAGTTCCCCGTCCACCGGGTGAACCTCGTGATGTACGCGGGCGCCTCTGGGGACTTCAACCCGATCCACTGGAACGAACGGTTCGCCAAGTCCGTCGGCCTGCCGGACGTCATCGCGCACGGCATGTTCACCATGGCCCAGGGCGGCCGGTTCGTGACCGACTGGGCGGGAGACCCGGCGGCGGTCGTCGACTACGGCGTGCGCTTCTCGTCCATGGTGGTCGTCCCCGACGACGACAACGGCGCGGTGATCACGGTCAGCGGCGTCATCGAGGAGAAGCTCGAGGACAAGCGGGTCGTGGTCGTCCTCACCGCCAGGTCGGGCGACAGCCGGGTCCTGTCCAAGGCCCGCGCCGTCGTCCAGCTCTCCTGACCGAAGGTTTGCCGGGGACCGCACGGGTAGCGTCCCCGCATGACCCGATCGAGCGAACAGGGCGCCGCCGGGAGCGGCCGGGAGCCCGCCACGCGTGCCGAGCCCGATGCCGAGGCCGGGCACGACGCCGAGGCCGTACGCGCTGAGGACGTGCAGTCCGACGCCGCACGCACGGAGGCCGCCCCTGGGACGGCGCCCGGCGCTCAGACCGCGCCCGGCACCGAGGCCGCTCAGGCGGTGCCCCGGGGCCGGCCTGAGCGGGCCGTTCGCGCGTCGGGTCCACCGCTCACGCAGGAGCGGGCGCGGAACGCCCGTGAGGCCTCCGAGGAGACCGCTCGGGCTCCGGAGTGGGAGGTCTATCCCGGCGGGACGATCGAAACGGGTCTCACCTCATCGGGGGAGCCGTCGATGGTGGCCTCCCAACTGCTCTGGGACGGCAGCACCGCGACATCCAGGGTCGATCAGGCCATAGCAGAGGCGATGCGCGCGGAGGCGGACCAGGACACCGACGATGCCGGGGCCGACGTCGACGCTCGTACCGAGGCCGAAGCCGAGCCCCGTACCGAAGCCGATGCCGAGCCCCGTACCGAAGCCGATGCCGAGCCCCGTACCGAAGCCGAAGCTCGTACCGAGGCCGACGCCGACGCCGGAGCCGGGTCCGCGGCGGACCGGCGCGCCCGGCGGGACGCCGACCGGCCGTAGGCTGGGGCCTGCCGCGGCGGGACCGCGGCCGCTGAGGCTTCCCGTCGTCGCTGAGGAATCGCATGGCTGACCGTTTGGCAGGGGTACGGCTCGCGCCGTACACGACGTTGCGGATGGGCGGCCCGGCGGGCGCCTTCGTCGAGGCGCGATCCGAGAACGAGATCGTCGAGACCGTGGCCGAAGCCGACCGGTACGGCGAGCCGGTGCTGATCCTCGGCGGCGGCAGCAATCTCGTCGTCTCCGACGAGGGGTTCGACGGCCTGGTCGTCAGGGCCGCCTCCACCGGTGTCGAGATCACCGGTGACGGACGGGTGACCGTCCAGGCCGGAGAGGACTGGGACGCGCTGGTCGCCCGCTGCGTGGCCGAGGAACTGGCCGGTGTCGAGTGCCTGTCCGGGATCCCCGGCCTGGTGGGCTCCACCCCGATCCAGAACGTCGGCGCGTACGGGCAGGACGTGTCGCAGACCATCACAGGGGTCCGCGTCTACGACCGGATGACCGGCGAGATCGCCGACCTGACCGCTGCGCAGTGTGGCTTCGCCTACCGGCACAGCGCCTTCAAGGAGGATCCTGGGCGGCACGTCGTGCTGGCGGTGACCTACGCCCTGACCCGGTCCGGCCTGTCGGGCCCCATCGCGTACAAGGAACTGGCCGCGCGGCTCGGCGTGGAGATCGGCGACCGGGTGCCGCTGGATCAGGCGAGGGAGGCGGTGCTCGCGCTCCGCCGGGGCAAGGGCATGGTGCTCGACCCGCTGGATCCGGACACGCGCAGCGCGGGCTCGTTCTTCACCAACCCCGTGCTCGACGCCGCGGCGGCGGCCGATCTCGAACTCCGCGCGCCCGGATACCCCCGCTGGGACATGCCGGACGGCGCGGTGAAGGTCCCGGCCGCCTGGCTGATCGAGAACGCCGGGTTCCCCAAGGGATACGAGAAGGGGCGGGTGCGCATCTCGACGAAGCACACGCTCGCCCTCACGAACCCCACCGGCGAGGCGGGCGCGGCCGAGCTGATGGCCCTGGCCAGGGAGGTACGCGACGGAGTGCGGGAGAAGTTCGGCGTCACCCTCGTGAACGAGCCCGTCATGGTCGGCATCGCCCTGGATCGGTAGGCCGGGCCGAGGGAGTGCGCACCGTCCTGAGTCGGTAGGCCGGGCCGAGAAAATGCGCACCGTCCCGGGTCGGTAGGGGGGTCGGGAGGCATACATGCCGTCCCCTGGATCGGTAGGCGCGCGGGCCTGGGGAATCCCGCCGTCCTGGATCGGTAGGCGGGATCGAGGGAATGCGCACCGCCTGTCGTCCGCTATGTTGTGGTGGAACCACCCGAAGGGGAGTAGTCCCGAATCCGTTGATCGACACACTGGTGTGAGCTTTCACGCCCGGTCGCGGAGCCCATGTGGCGGACGAGACCTTCGGCCCGACAGTCATGCTGCCGGGCCGAAGTCGTGTGCCCGAAAACTCCCCGGGTGCAGAACGCGGTCCGGTCGCGCGAGCACGAGAGGCGCCCCTTGGAAGCGTTCTGGATATCACTGGCCGTGATCTTCGTGGCCGAGCTCGGCGACAAGAGCCAGCTCATGGCCCTGACGTTCGCCACACGGTTCAAGGTGTGGCCGGTGCTGGCCGGAATCACCGCCGCCACCGCCGTCGTCCACCTCTTCAGCGTCGGCCTCGGACAGATCATCGGCGACGCCCTCCCCACCACCGCGATCTCGATCGCCGCCGGCATCGCCTTCCTCGGCTTCGCCGCGTGGACGCTCCGCGGCGACGAGCTCAGCGACGAGGAGTCGGGCAAGGCCGCCAGGACCACGCGGAACGTCCTGGTCGCCGTGACTGTGGCGTTCTTCCTCAGCGAGCTGGGCGACAAGACCATGCTCGCCACGATCACGCTCGCGACGCAGCACGGCTGGTTCGGCACGTGGATCGGCTCCACCGTCGGCATGGTCGCGGCCGACGCGCTCGCGATCGTCGTCGGCCGGTTCCTCGGCGCGCACCTCCCCGAAAAGTGGATCAAGTACGGCGCGGCCGCCGCGTTCGCGGTCTTCGGCGTGCTCCTCCTGGTCGAACCGTTGCTCGCCTGACTGAGATCCGGCCTGCCGCCCTACCGGGGGCCGGTGCGGCGCGTACCCTCGCCCGGCGCGACGGGGCGCCGCATCGGTCCACGTGACGGTGTTCCCAGGCACGGCCGGGTCCCGGCCGTGCCTCAGGTGAGCAGGGCCAGGCGGTGAGCGGCGGCGGCGGCCTCGCCCCGGGTCGAGACGCCGAGCTTGGGCAGGATGTTCGACACGTGGACGCTGACGGTCTTCGCCGAGATGAACAGCTCGCCGGCGATGTCCCGGTTGGTCCGCCCCTGAGCGACCAGCCGGAGCACCTCCAGCTCGCGCGGCGTCAGCGAGATCTCACGCGCGTGTCCCTGCTCCGGGGTCTCATCGAGGGCCGCGCCGACGCGCCGGGCCATGGCGTCGATCTGGGTGAGGAGCGGAACCGCGCCCAGCGTCTCGGCGAGCGGCTTGGCCTCGCGGAGCCGTACGGCGGCGCCGTCGCGGTCGCCTCCGGCCGCCGCCGCGGCGGCGGCGTAGACCAGGGCCTTGGCCTGCGTGTGCGGGCGGCCCAGCTGCTTCCATCCGGCCGCCGCCTCGTCGAACCTGCCCTGATAGACCTGGCGGAACGCGTCGCCCACCGGTCCGGCGGTGACCATGTCGGACGCGAGCGCGTCGGTCAGGTCGCGTACGGTCGCCGTGAGCTCGGGAGCCACGGATGCGGCCTGGTCGCAGGCCACCCGGACCGCGGCGAGCAGCCGCCAGCCGAGCATGGCCTTTCCGGACCAGCGCGGAGTACTCAGAGCGAGTTCGGCCACTTCGACCGCCTTGCGCGGCTCGCCGCGGAGCAGGTGCCAGCCGATCAGCAGGCGGGCGTTGGCCGTCCACTCCTGCGTCCCGTCCTCGGGCCTGGGGACGAACGCGCCGACCTCGACGAGGATCTCCCTGGCGACGTCCTCCTCGCCGCGGGCGATCGCGATGTCGGCCCGCACCCGCAGCAGGTGCCAGCGGTTCTGTCGCGTCGGGTCCATGGTCAGGGCGCGCGCGGTGACGTCGAGAGCCTCGTCCCACCGTCCGAGTGCCTCCAGCGCCTCGGCCCGGTTGTTGGCGATGAACACGCCCTGATGACGGTACCTGCCGTACCTCTTGGCCAGCTTCTCGCCCTCGATGGCGAGTTGCACCGCCTCCTCGGACCTGCCGAGATTGTTCAGCGTGTCCACGTTGTTGCCGATCGCGCGCAACGTGATCCGCGCCGAGTCGAGCCGCCTCCCGATGGCCAGAGCTCGATCGTTGGTGGTCCGGGTCGTCTCCAGGTCGCCGGAGATCGAGCGTCCGAGGGCGAGGTTCAGCAGGAGATCCGCCTCCAGGCACTCGTCGCCGAGGTCGCGGGCGATCTGGAGCGCCTCCTCGGTGACGGCGGTCCCCTCGGCCACCTGGTCGCAGAGCATGAGGACCCGGCCCAGATGGATCAGGACCGAGGCACGGGCCTCGGTGGGGCGGGCGACCAGCCGTTCGGCGTGGCGGAGGTCCTCGATGAACCCCGACGTGTGCTTCTGGACCTTGATGTTGGCCCGGCGGACCAGCAGCGTGGCCACCCGCTCGGGTTCGGTCTCCTCGTCCAGTTCGGCGAGCGCGCCCTGGACGAACTTCTTGCCACGGTCGCTCTCGCCGCAGACGTACGCGCTCTCGGAGGCCCGCTCGAAGACGGTGACGTGGTCCACCCCGATCCGTTCGGCCGCGTCGGGCACCTTGTCCCAGAGCATGAGGACGCGTTCGAGCAGGTCGATCTGCTCGGTGTAGGCGAACGCGCGCGCCGCCTTCTCCGCCGCCTCCCAGGCCGAGATGAGCGCCCAGAGGTCGTCGCGGGCGGAGTGCCAGTGATGGGCGATCTCGATGGCCGCCCGCCCCGGCGGGACGAGCTCCCGGTCGCGGTCGATCTCCAGGGCGTAGCGCGCGTGCAGCCGCATGTGCTCGCCCGGGAGCAGGTCGTCGTGGACGGCCTCGCGGATCAGGGCGTGCCGGAATGCGTAGACGTGGCTGTCGGCCACCTGCACGACGTTCGCGGCGATGGCCGGGCGCAGCGCGTTCTCCAGGTCGTCGTCGGACAGCCCGCTTACGGCGGCGAGCAGCGCGTGACCCACGCGGATCCCGCCCGCGGCGGCGATCCGCAGCACGTGCTGGGTCTCCTCGGGAAGTCGTTCCACCGACGCGCTGATCAGGTCGAGCAGGGACTCGGGGAACGAGCACTCGTCGCAGTCGATCAGCGCCTCGACGAACAGGGGGATGCCCTCGCTGCGCTCGAACACCCTGCCGACCTTGGCGAACTCCGGGGTCACGCCGAGGATGCCGGCCATCTGCGCCGCGACCTCGCTCTGCGTGAACCGGGGCAGGTCGATCCGGGCGACGCCCTCCACCCGGCCGAGTTCCGCGAGAACCGGCCGGAGGGGATGCGTGCGGTGCAGTTCGTCCGAGCGGTACGTGAGGACCATGAGGACGGGCGCGCCGCGCAGGTTGCGGCTCAGGAACGCGATGAGGTCGCGGCTGGACCGGTCCGCCCAGTGGATGTCCTCGACGATGAGGACCACCGGCCGCCGCTCCGCGAGCCGTTCGAGCAGGGTGAGGATCAGCTCGAAGAGCCGTGCCCGCGCGGACTCTGTGTCCAGGTTGCCGCCGGGCTCGCCGAACTCGGGAAGCAGCCTGGCCAGCTCGCGCTGGGAGCCCTCGGGCAGGAGCGCGGCCACCTCGGCGGCGCCCCGCTCCCGGACGAGCTGCCGCAGGGCGGCGGTGAAAGGCGCGTAGGCCAGACCCTCCGCCGAGAGTTCCACGCACCCGCCCGCCAGCACGTGGGCGCCGTTCCTGGCGGCCTGGTCGGCGAAACGGGAGACCAGACGGGTCTTCCCCACACCCGCCTCGCCACCGAGCAGGATCACGGCCGCCGCCTGCTTACGGGCCTGGTCGAACGCGTCCGACAGCATGTCAAGTTCCGCGCCCCGTCCAACGAAGACGGGGCTCACCGCCCGGCCCATCATGTCGTCAAGCATTACATGCCATCCGTATGGCTTTCGCCCGTTTTCCAGTGGGTGGACAGGGACTCTCCCAGCGCGTGGACAGGGGTCACGGAGGCTGAAAGGCCCGGCCGGGAGGGAGGCTCCGGCCGGGCCTTCGAAGCGGGCTCATGCGGTGCGGGACTTGCCGAAGGACGCACGCGTCCGATGGCCGTCTCGCCTCCGCTCCTTGAGCGCCATGATGGCGGCGCGTACGGTGCGGTGGTTGGCCGCCTCCTCCCGGAGCTCCGCCGCGCGGCTGATGATCAGCTGGTAGTGCAGTTCGGGACCCATCCCGGTTTCCTCTCTCGAACGCCTTGCGTTTCCTTACACACTCAAGGTTCGGGCTAAGGCCCCCTCCACCACATCAGGCGGATGCCCTATCTGTGCTTCGTGCCTGTGTCCTAGGACCGCCTAAGACCCCTTAGGCCGTCCCCGCCGCGGGCGTGAAGATCCATAAGACGCTCCGGGGGCGGTGAACGGCGACATGTGACAAACAACCTGGAAGGGGCTCGGCTCCGGTCGGTTTGGAAACCGTGAGACAGGTCGGCGATGCTGGGGAGGTGTCAACTACGACTGCTCCGTTCGCGGAGGTCGCCTCTTCCAACGCGACGCTGCGCGCGTTCCTGCACGGGCTTCCCGGTGTCGACCGGGTCGGTGCGGACGCGCGGGCCGCGATGCTGGGGACGCGTTCGATCAAAACGACGGCCAAGGCCCAGGCGATCGACCTGGCCATCTCGATGGTGGACCTGACCACGCTGGAGGGCGCCGACACCCCGGGCAAGGTCCGGGCGATGTGCGCCAAGGCGGTCCACCCCGATCCCACCGACCCCTCCGTTCCCCGTGTCGCCGCCGTGTGCGTCTATCCCGACCTCGTGGCGACCGCCGTGCGCGCGCTGGACGGTTCGGGGGTGAAGGTGGCCTCCGTGGCGACGGCGTTCCCGAGCGGGCGGTCATCCCTGGACGTGAAGGTCACCGACACCGCGCTCGCCGTGGCCGCGGGCGCCGCCGAGATCGACATGGTGATCGACCGGGGCGCGTTCCTGTCCGGCGACTACCTGAAGGTGTTCGAGGAGATCACGGTGGTCAAGGCCGCCTGCGGTGGTGCCGGAGTCGCGCGGGGGGAGCAGGGCGCGCACCTCAAGGTGATCCTGGAGACCGGCGAGCTGGCCACGTACGACAACGTGCGGCGTGCCTCGTGGCTGGCGATGCTGGCCGGGGCCGACTTCATCAAGACCTCCACCGGCAAGGTGCAGCCCGCGGCGACGCTGCCGGTGACACTGATCATGCTGGAGGCGGTCAGGGACTTCCGGCTGCGCACCGGCCGCGTGATCGGGGTCAAGCCCGCGGGCGGCATCCGTACGACCAAGGACGCGATCAAGTACCTCGTGCTCGTCAACGAGACGGCGGGCGCCGACTGGCTGACCCCCGACCTGTTCCGGCTGGGCGCTTCGACGCTGCTGAACGACCTGCTCATGCAGCGGCAGAAGATGGCCACCGGCCGGTACGCCGGCCCCGACTACTTCACCCTGGACTGAGGCGGCACATGTTCGAGTACGCACCTGCGCCCGAATCGCGGGAGATCGTCGACATCAAGCCGTCGTACGGGCTGTTCATCGGCGGCGAATGGGTCGACTCCCAGGGCGAGGATCACCACAAGACCATCAACCCCGCGTCCGAGGAGGTCCTGGCGGAGGTCGCCTGGGCGACCGAGGCGGACGTCGACCGGGCCGTCCAGGCCGCGCGCACCGCGTTCACCACCTGGTCGGCGCTGCCCGGCTCGGAACGGGCCAAGTACATCTTCCGGATCGCCAGGATCATCCAGGAACGCTCGCGTGAACTGGCCGTCCTGGAGACCCTGGACAACGGCAAGCCGATCCGCGAGTCGCGGGACGTGGACCTGCCGCTGGTGGCCGCGCACTTCTTCTACTACGCCGGTTGGGCGGACAAGCTGGGATATGCCGGGTTCGGTAGCGACCCTCGGCCGCTGGGAGTGGCCGGGCAGGTCATCCCGTGGAACTTCCCGCTGCTCATGCTCGCCTGGAAGATCGCTCCCGCGCTGGCGTGCGGCAACACGGTGGTGCTCAAGCCCGCCGAGACGACCCCGCTGACCGCGCTGGCGTTCGCCGAGATCTGCCGCCAGGCCGACCTCCCGCCGGGCGTGGTCAACATCGTGACCGGCGCGGGCGAGACCGGGGCCGCCCTGGTGAACCACCCCGGCGTCGACAAGGTCGCCTTCACCGGCTCCACCGAGGTCGGGCGGATGATCGCCAGGTCGGTGGCCGGCACCCGCAAGAAGCTCACCCTGGAGCTGGGCGGCAAGGCCGCGAACATCGTGTTCGAGGACGCCGCGCTGGACCAGGCCGTCGAGGGCATCGTCAACGGCATCTTCTTCAACCAGGGCCACGTGTGCTGCGCGGGCTCCCGGCTGCTGGTGCAGGAGTCCGTCGCCGACGAGGTGCTGGACGCCCTCAAGCGGCGGCTGTCCACCCTGCGGCTCGGCGACCCGATGGACAAGAACACCGACATCGGCGCGATCAACTCCGCCGCCCAGCTCGCCAAGATCCGCGAGCTGTCGGAGGCCGGGGTGACCGAGGGGGCCGAGCGGTGGTCCCCACCGTGCCCGATCCCCGACAGGGGGTTCTGGTTCCCGCCGACGGTCTTCACCGGCGTGGCGCAGTCGCACCGGATCGCCCGTGAGGAGATCTTCGGGCCGGTCCTGTCCGTGCTGACGTTCCGTACGCCGGCCGAGGCGGTCGAGAAGGCCAACAACACGCCGTATGGCCTGTCGGCCGGCATCTGGACGGAGAAGGGCTCCCGCATCCTGTGGATGGCGGACCGGCTGCGCGCCGGTGTCGTGTGGGCCAACACCTTCAACCGGTTCGACCCCACATCGCCGTTCGGAGGGTTCAAGGAGTCCGGCTACGGCCGGGAAGGCGGACGACACGGACTGGAGGCGTACCTTGCAGTGTGAACATCGCCGGCGCCGCCGTCTGATCCGGCGCGCCGTCGCGGGGGCCGGTACCGGATACGCCCGCGGCCGCCGCTCACGCCGCTTCGCCGTACGGCATGGCTGGTTCGCGCATCGCGGCGGAGTCTGCCGGTGCGGCCAGGTCTACCAGCCGGCCCGTCCACTCCAGATTGGAACCTTCGATGAGTGAGCGCCTGGCCGTGCGCAAGACGTACAAGCTGTTCATCGGCGGGGCGTTCCCGCGCTCGGAGAGCGGAAGGTCCTATGCCGTGACCTCCTCCAAGGGTGACTTCCTGGCGAACGCGTCGAAGGCGTCGCGTAAGGACGCGAGGGACGCCGTCGCCGCCGCCCGCAAGGCGTTCCCCGGCTGGTCGTCCGCCACGGCGTACAACCGGGGGCAGATCCTCTACCGCGTCGCCGAGATGCTGGAGGGGCGCCGGGCCCAGTTCGTCGCCGAGGTGGTCGACGCCGACGGCGTCACCGCGAAGAAGGCGGGGGAGCTGGTGGACGCCGCCGTCGACCGGCTCGTCTGGTACGCGGGCTGGTCGGACAAGATCGGTGCGATCCGGGGCTCCGCCAACCCGGTGGCCGGGCCGTACTTCAACCTGTCCACGGTCGAGCCGACGGGCGTCGTCGCGGTGGTCGCGCCGCCGATGGGGCCGCTGCTCGGCCTGGTCAGCGTGATCGCGCCGCTGATCGTCACGGGGAACACCTGCGTCGTGGTCGCCTCGGAGCGGGCCCCGCTGCCGTCGATCACGCTCGCGGAGGTGCTGGCCACGTCGGACCTGCCGGGTGGCGTGGCGAACATCCTGACGGGTTCGGCCGGGGAGATCGCCCCCTGGCTGGCCGGTCACATGGACGTCAACGGCATCGACCTCACCGGTGCGGACGCCGACCTCGCGGTGCGCTGCGAGGAACTCGCCGCCGAGAACCTCAAGCGGGTCCTGCGGCCGGCTCAGGACAGGATCGACTGGCTGGCCGACCCGGGTACGGACCGCATGACGGCCTTCCTCGAAACGAAGACCGTCTGGCACCCCATCGGGGTCTGACCCGGCGGGAACGCCGCGCGAAGGCGGCCGCCTCAGGGCGGCCGCCTTCCTCCTTCAGGGCGGCGGTTCGCAGCGGCTTGAGTGGGGATGCCCGGGCCGGGTCAGCGTGACTGGAGCGCGTCCAGCGCGACGGCCATGGCGATGATCAGGCGCCGGTCCAGGCGCGGATCGCCGATGGTCACGGCGTACTGGTCCCGGAGGCCCCATATGCGCTCGACCGAGAACGCGATCGACGCTCCCACGCTGAAGTCGAAGTGGTACGGCAGCCACGACAGCGAGTCACTGAAACGGCGCACGACAGCGACGGCCGCGTTGCGCTCGCTGCCGGTGTAGGTGGGCAGGCCCGGCTGACGGAGATGCCAGGTCGAGCGCAGCAACGACTTGCCGAAGTCCTTGCGGAACAGCCCGATCGGCCTGCCGTCGTGGTCGGTCACGTCGTACTCGCCGGCGAGGTCGAGCACGTTGCGCGCCTTGAAGCCGCCGAGCACCTGTTGCCGGGACTCGTCCGTGTACAGCGTGACCTGTTCCTTGAAGGCCATCCGTTTCTGCTCGGCGAAGGCGACGACCTCGCCGGGTGACCCGTCGGCCTGGACCACGTGGACGACGTAGCGGTTCACCATCATGGTGATCTTCTGGCGCACTATCAGTCGCGTCTGCTGCTGCAGGCCCGAAATGTCCATGTCACGCTCCATGGGGTCGGGTTAATCACCCTATATTGGGAGATCACCCGTGAGATAGCGTTGGACGGCAGGTGCCACGCAGGAGATCAGTTCCTCCGGGGACAACGACACCAGCGGCTCGATCCGCACCACATAGCGGGCGAAGGCGACACCCATCAGGTGTGACCCGGCGAGGATGGCACGCGTCTCCGGTGAACCCACGTCCAGCCGCTTGACGAGCGGCTGGATCACCTCCGAGCGTACGAACTCCTTGAACAGGTCCGCGGCGGCGGGTGAGGCCGCGACCGAACTCATCACGGCGTGGAGTCGGGCGCCCGTCTCCGGGTCCTCCCACAACGACACGTAACGGGCGACGACGCGCCGGCCGAGACCCTCGACGTCGCCGTCCGCGGCGTCGGACAGGCTGCGCAGCGGGATGCCGCCGCCGCGGATGGCGGCCTCGAACAGGCCGTCCTTGGACCCGAAGAAATGCATGACCAGCGCCGGATCGACGCCCGCCGCACGGGCGACGGCCCTGATCGTGGTCCCGGCGTACCCGCTCTCGGTGAACGCCCGCAGCCCCGCGTCGAGGATCGCCTCGCGCGTCTGTGGCGATCCGGGCCGTCGTCCGCTCATGAGGGCTATTCAACCACGTTGAATTCATCTATGTTCAACTCAACGTTGTTGAACTCATCGCTTGGAGAATTCGATGCGCAAGCTGATCGCGGCGGTCGTCCTCGTGACGGCCCTCGGCATGGTCTTCGCGCTGTCCTTCCTGGGGGCGCTGCATCAGCCGCGCCCGCACGACGTCCCCGTGGCGGTCGTCGGCCCGGCCCAGGCCACCGCGCGGATCGACGCCGCGCTCGCCGCCGTGGCGCCGGGCGCCTTCGCCCTCACCGCGTACGCCGACGAGGGGGCCGCGCGCGCCGCGCTCGCCGATCGGGAAGTGGACGCCGTCCTCGTGCCCGGGGCGGGGAAACTACTGGTCGCCGGCGCGGCCGGCCGTACCGGCGCGACCGTGATCACCCAGGCGTTCCAGGGCGCCGCCGAGGCGCAGGGGACGCGGCTCGCGGTGGAGGACGTGATCCCGCTGCCGCCCGGCGACGCGGGAGGCGTCTCCGGGATGTTCTACGTGCTCTCCCTCGTCATCCCGGGCATCGCCGTCGCAGTGCTGATCTCCCGGATCGCGCCCGGACTCGGCGGCGCGGCGCGTGCCGGAGTCCTCGCCGTCGCCGCTCTCGCGGCGGGTACGGCGAACGCCTGGCTGGCGGACGTGGTGCTCGGCGCCATCCCCGGCAGGTTCGCCGGGCTGGTGGCGGTCTCGGCGTGCGTCACGCTGACCGTCGCTCTCGTGTCGGCGGGTCTGGCCCGGCTCGGGGGGACGGCCGCGGTCGGCCTCGCCGCTCTCCTGTTCATCCCGATCGGACTGCCCGCGAGCGGCGGCCCGGTGGGCGCCCGGTTCATCCCCGAGTGGTACGCGGCGGCCGGGCAGGTCCTCCCGGTCGGCCAGGCGGCCGAGGCGCTCAGGAACGTCGTCTACTTCGACGGGGCCGCCCTGGGCATGCCGGTCGTGGTGCTCGGCGGCTGGGCGCTCCTCGGTGTGCTGCTCCTGGCCGTCCCCCGCCGGAGGGTGACGGCGCTCACTGTGGAACCCTTGGCCGTGGCGTGAGATTGGGTGGGTGGAATGCCGCGGTGGCGAGCGTGGACCGGCGGGAACCGGACCGGTACGAAATGGGCCGGTAGGAAATGGGCCGGCGGGAAATGGCTTGTCGTTCCGGGCGTGACGGCACTGGCCCTGTTCGTCCTCAAGGACCGGTTGCCGAACGTGGACGAGGTCTGGGACTCGCTCAGCGGAGTGAGTCTCGGCTGGCTCGCGGTGGCCGTGCTCGCCGAGGCGATGTCGATGGGCGTCTTCGCCAGGCTCTTCAGCCGCCTGCTCGCGCTGGGCGGGGCCCGGCTGACGTACCCCCGCGCCGTGGCCGTCACGTACGCGCGCAACGCCGTGTCCAACTCGCTGCCCGCCGGGCCCGTCCTGTCCATCGCGTACACGACGAGGGAGTTCGTCCGCCTGGGGGCGGCGAAGCCGCTCATCGCGGCGACGCTGGTACTGGCGGGGACGTACTCGACGGCCACCTTCGCCGGGCTGAGCCTCTTCGCGCTGTTCGGCGAACCGTCCACGAGGACGCCGACCGCGATCGCCCTCGGGGCGCTGCTGTTCGCGGTGGGGGTCCTGCTGCGGCTGCGCCCGCGCCGGTTCACCGGATGGCTGCACCGGCGGAGCCCGAAGGCCATGAGGCAACTCCGTGCCGCTCGCGACGCGCTCCGGCTCGCCGGTCGCGACCGCCTGGTCATCGCCGGCCTCGCGCTCGCCAACTGGCTTCTCGACGTGGCCTGCCTCGCGGCCGTCTGCGCCGCCGCGGGCGTACGGGTCGGCCCGCACACGATGCTGCTCGGGTACGTCGCCGCCAAGATGGCCGCGACGCTCGCCCTGATTCCCGGGGGGCTGGGCATCGCGGAACTCGGCATGGCCGCCACATTCGTCGCGGCCGGTGTCACGGGCGGAGCCGCGGCCGCCGTGGTCGCCCTCTACCGGCTCATCTCGTACTGGGCGATCGTCGTCGCCGGCTGGATCGCCTGGCTGATGCTCCGGGACGGCGTACGCGCGCGCCTCGCGGTCGCCGGGCGATGGTTGTGGGAGGGATTCCTGTGGTCGGCGCGGAACGCGCCCTGTGCCGTCACGTACGGCGTCCGCGGCGACGACCTTTGATCCCCTGCTGAGTCCCCGGATGCCACGACCGTGAGCCCCGGGTGCTTCGGGCATCCCGGACGGGCCTTCGTGCACCTTCCACGGGCCTTCCAGGGCCTCCATAGGGCGTGAGGGGCGGACGGCGAGGCCGTTGCTCCCGCCGCCCGCCGGTCCGCAGAGTCAGTCCTTGAAGGCGTCCTTCACCTTTTCGCCGGCCTGCTTGACATTGCCCTTGACCTTGTCGGCCTTGCCTTCGGCTTGCTTGCGCTCGTCGTCGGTCATCTCGCCGACGCGCTCTTTGGCCTTGCCCTTGAGCTCCTGAGCCTTGTTGGAAATCTTGTCACCCATACCCATGTCAGACTTCCTTCCGATATGAGGCGATTGTCCGCCAATGGGAAGACTGTCCGATGTAGGGGAAAGCAAACCCCCTGTCCACCTCAGGGTTTTGTCAGGGTCGGCGGCGGAACCGGATCTTGGCGAAGGTCCGTTGGACTGAGTGAAAGAAGGGGGTTTACACACATGTACCGATCCAGAGACCACAAGATGATCGCCGGTGTCTGCGGCGGAATCGCGGAGCGCTACGGCATGTCGCCCAACGCCGTCCGGCTGCTCTTCCTGCTGTCCTGCCTGCTCCCCGGCCCGCAGTTCGTCATCTACCTGATCATGTGGGTCTTCGTCCCCAAGGTGCCTGCGCGCCTGCACTACTGAGGCGCCCGTAGCGGCACGCGGGCGGCGACGGGGTGACGAAGGCGACACCGCCGCCTGCTCGGCCACCTGACGGTGATCACGGCGCGCGGGCCTGGGCATGTCTCGTGTCCAGGCTGCGTGCACCCGTTTTGGGGGTGCGTTCTATGCTCGCGAATGGAGGTGCCCGATGCGTGAACGACCGTTGACGTTGGTTCAGGATGATCTGGTCGACTATGAGAAGGCCATGGAGCGAATGGCCGCCCTGGTCGAGGAGCGGCAGGAGGACGGCCGGCCGGACACGCTCTGGCTGCTCAGCCACCCCGCCGTGTTCACGATCGGCAAGCGCACGCCCGAGGAGCACCTGCCCGACCCCTCGCACGGCATTCCCGTCATGCAGACCGGCCGGGGCGGGCAGCTGACCTACCACGGGCCGGGCCAGCTCGTCGGATACCTGATCGTCAAGCTGCGGGCCGACGAGGGGGTCGTCGACTACATCCGCGAGGTCGAACTGCGGCTGGTCGAGGCGCTCGGAGAGCTGGGCATCCCGGCCGAACGCCGCGACACCCCGCCCGGTTCGGAACTGCTCACCGGGGTCTGGACCAAGGACACCGGACGCAAGATCATTTCGATCGGCATGCGGGCCAGCCGGGCCGTGACCAGCCACGGCTTCGCCCTCAACGTCGAAGGCGACCTGAGCCCGTGGGACCTCGCGATCCCCTGCGGCATGCCCGATGTCGACATGACCTCAGTGGCCCGCGAGCGCGGACACGCGTCGATGGACGAGACCCGGCAGGCGGTCGCGAGGGCCTTCGAGGCCACACCCGGCGCGTAGCGCCGGTTCCTCGCCGAGATCCGCTCGCGTCGGTTCTCCATGCTCTGGGCGTAACCGGTTGAGAGCAGCGACTGCCGGTGGGGTTCTCCGCCGAAGCCGGCGTGCTCGAACGTACGCGATGACCCACCTGGCCGTTGACATATGAGTGTGAACAGGGGTGGGGCGGGATCAGGGTTCACGGCCGACGCCGCACAGGGCACAAGTGGGGAGCCTCCGCTCGCCGTGGCCGATGGACACGTCGTCCGGCCTTTTGGGAATCAAGTGATCGCTGGTGATAGTCCTCTTGTGAAGTCCCGCGATGGCTTTCATGTGACTACGCGGGCCAATCCGAATTCTGGATGATCTCCACGAAATCGATACGCCGGAATCCGGGAACGAAGTGTTCCAGCACGTCGGCGTTGACCGTACCGAATGTGGTGTCAGGGCGGTGCCGGAACCCGTCGGCGAACGCGGCGAGGATCTGGCGCTTGAAGTCGGGCCTCGGGTGGGCGGCCGTGACGGCGGCGATGTCGTCGGGGGACAGCTCCCTGTAGCCGATCCCGAGGACGTCGGTCTCGACTCCGGCGGTGACCAGCGCGACCTCCGGGTCCAGCCGGTACGGCACCTCGGGGGTGGTGTGGAGCGCGATTCCCTCCCATACCTTCCGGATGTCGGTCTCGGGCGGCCCGTGCGAGGTGAGGAACCGGCGCGCCTCGTCGGCTCCGTCGATCTCGAAACGCTGGTGGTCGGTCCGGTACGTCTCGGTCAGGCCCAGGTCGTGGAACATCGCCCCGACGTAGAGCAGCTCCGGGTCGGCCTCCAGCCCGAGCCGCTTGCCCTGAAGAGTGCCGAACAGGTAAACGCGGCGAGAGTGGTGGAACAGCAGCGGTGGCGCCGCTTGACGGACGAGTTCGGTCGCGTCGGCCGCGAGGGCCGAATCCGGGATCTTCACTCCCGCGATCGTCTCCGACATGACGGTTCCCTCCTGCTCATGGCCGGCCGGCGTGACCAGGCGGTGACCAGGCGACATGGCCGGGTGATACCGCCAGGCGGCCTCGTGTTCCCCCATTCCCAACCGGCCGCGAGGGGCGCCCCGCTGTATGGGACGTATCTGCCACAGAAACGGACAGTTCTCGGCAGCGGGTACGCCGGCAGCCGCTCCTCAGGTGGTCGGCGCATCCGAAACGTCCAGTGCGTGAACGCCCAGCGCACGAATATTCAGTGCACGAATGCCCGGTCCACGCGAACGTTTCGCGGAGCCGCCGGAACCCGCAGGTGAAGCAGACCCCCGGGACGAACCGGGTGAAGCAGGCCCCCGGGACGAAGCAGCGCCCCCAGGGTGGGGGCGTCAGCCGCCGTGCGCTCCGTGGAACGGGGTGGTGACGCCCTCATAGGAGAGGTGCAGGGCCATGCCCATGTCGGCGTGGCTCAGGTTGTGGCAGTGGTTCATCCACAGCCCCGGGTTCGTGGCGCGGAAGGCCACCTCCCAGACCTCTCCGGGGCGTACGTCGAAGGTGTCGAGCAGCAAGGGTGCCCCGGTCGGTGCGCGGCCGTCGCGGCTGAGGACGAGCACGCGGTGCCCGTGCAGGTGCCAGGGGTGGGTCTCGCGTCCCCGGTTCACGACGGTGATCCGGACGAGGTCGCCTTCCGTCACGATCTGCGTGGGGATGTTCGGGAACGCCTGCCCGTTGACCGTGTGCGCGTACATCGGCCGCCCGTCGACCATGGCGAGTCCCTGGTCGAGGACGAGCGTGAACCTCCGCTTCACCTGCTCGTTCGCGTCGAACGGCGGGGCGGCGGGTTTTCCGTACGCGAGCGGGTCGAGTTCGGGCCAGCCCGCGGTGTTCTCGACCGGACCGGCGGTGGGGCTCGCCGCGGTCGCGCCGCCCGTGCTCCCGGCGGTTCCGGCGGTTCCGGTGGTTTCGGCGGCGCCGGTCGTCCCGGTGGTGGTCCGGACTTTCTCGATCGTTTCGACGCTCCCCGTCGTCCCGGCCGGGTCAATGGCGCCGGTGGTCGCGGCGGGCACCAGCTTCAGGCCCTCCGTACGGTCGTCCACGAGCAGGCGCACGCCGGTGGCGGGCATCGCGAAGGCGAGGTCGTACCGGCCGCCCGCGGGCAGGCGCAGTCCCACCTTGCTCACCTCGCCCGGTTCGTTGAGGTCGTTGCCGTCGATCGCGACCAGCCGGTACGGCGTACCGCTCAGCGTGAACCGGTGCGGGGTGTTGTCGGTGTTGACCAGGCGCAGGCGGGTCGGCATGCCGGGGTACGCCCGCTGCTGGATGGGCTGGTCGTGGTTGCCGAGCACGGTCGTGCCGGAGAACGTGTGCACGGGGAGGGTGAGGTCCAGGCCCTCGGCCCTGTTACGCGGGTGCACCACGAGGGTGCCGTACAACCCCATCCGCACGCCGAGGTCGGACACCTCGTGCGTGTGGTACCAGAAGGTCCCCACCTGGTTCGCGAGGAAGCGGTACACGAACTCCTCGCCCGGGAGGACCGCGTCCTGGGTCAGGCCGGGGACCCCGTCCTCGCCCGAGGGGACGTCGTAGCCGTGCCAGTGGAGCGTCACGCCCGACTCGATGTCGGCGTTGCGCAGCCGTACCTCGATCAGGTCGCCCTCGGTCGCGGTGATCGCGGGTCCGGGCACCTGGCCGTTGAACGTCCACGCGGCGACCTGCTTCCCGGAGGACAGCGCGATGGTCGAGGTGCGGGCGGTGAGCATGAAGCGGCGCACCCTGCCGCCCTCGGCCGGGGCGGTGGGCCCGCGCAGCGCGGTCACCGGCTGTCCGTGGTGCTCGTGCCGCTCTCCGGAGACGCCGTCGCCGAGGTCGGTCGCCTCGACCGGGGCGAACGCGAGCCCGGTGCCGAGCAGGGCCACCGCGAGGATCGCGGAGGCGCCGGGCCGGAGCCCGCGTACCGGAGGGCAGACGACCCGCCAGCTCACCAGAAGGGCGACCCCGAAGAGCGCCACCGTGAGCAGGCCCGTGCTCCAGGTCGCGGGGTAGCCGAGCAGGAGTGTGTGGACCAGCCCCGCCGCCGCGGCGAAGCCCGCGCCCAGCAGGGGCATCACCACGATGGGCCGGGCCGCCATGACGCCACGGCCGCGGGCCGCCTCGACGAGACGCGGCCCGGCGAGCACGGCCGCCACCAGTACGGCGAGGCCGAGGAGGGGCACCGCGACGATGACCTTCTCCTGGACGAACCACCATCCGGCCCGGGCGAGCGCGATGACGCAGGCGACCCGGGCCAGCGTCACGAGCACGGCCACGGGGAACAGGGCCAGCGCCACTTTCGGACGCCGGAAGGCGGCGGCCGCCCCGGTCCCCAGCCACGCGAGCGTGGTCAGGGCCGAGGCGAGCAGGTCGAGCGCGAGCAGCCCCGAGGTGGTCATGACACCGGCGCCGTCACGTTCTTCGGCGTCGTCTCGCCGGCCAAGGCGAACTTCCGGGCTCCGGCGAGCACCTGTCCGGAGACGGCCATGATGGCCAGGCCGTTGACGGCGTGCAGGCCCAGGATGGCCAGCGACGCCGTCGTGGAGTTGCCGGTGCCGTCGTCCAGCGCCCGGCCCAGGATGATGATCAGCATCTGGACGACGACCAGGCCGAACGGCGCGATGCTCAGCCCGATCAGCCGGCCCGGCGCCTTGACGATCGTGGCCACCACGGTGATCAGCAGGGACAGGACGGGGATGACCATCATTCCGGTGGTGCCGTGCAGCGCGAACGAGTCGTCCGACTGCGGTTTGTCGAAGGCGCCGACGCCCGCGAAATAGAACTGCGCGAGTATGGCGAGCATTTGCAGGCCGGCCAGCGCGACGAAGACCCTGCGCACGGTGCGCTCCCTTCAGATACGTGGGTTAGGGAGGATCTTGTCCCATCACGTCCGCCGAGTCGTCGTCCGGCCAGAGACACGTCACATACGACCAGGGGAGTACGCGAGGGGGTACGGCACCTTCCCCGGGAGGCGTCCGGCTCAGATCAGCCCGAGCGCGAGCATCGCGTCGGCGACCCGCTTGAAGCCGTCGATGTTGGCGCCCGCCACGTAGTTCCCCGCCATGCCGTACTCGTCCGCCGTCTTCAGGCAGCGGTCGTGGATGTCGGACATGATCTCGCGCAGGCGGCGCTCGGAGAACTCGAAGGTCCAGGAGTCGCGGCTGGCGTTCTGCTGCATCTCCAGCGCGCTGGTGGCCACGCCGCCCGCGTTGGCGGCCTTGCCCGGCCCGAAGGCCACGCCCGCGTCCTGGAACACCCGGATGGCCTCGGGCATCGTCGGCATGTTGGCGCCCTCGCCCACCGCGACGCAGCCGCCGCGTACCAGCCGCTCGGCGTCCTTGCCGGTGATCTCGTTCTGCGTGGCGGACGGCATCGCCACCTCGCAGGGCACCTCCCACACGCTGTGGCCGGGCACGAACACCGCGCCCTCGCCGGCGCGCTTGGCGGCGTACGCGCTGAGCCGCTGGCGTTCGACCTCCTTGACCTGCTTGAGCAGGTCGAGGTCGATGCCCTTCTCGTCCACGACGTATCCGGAGGAGTCGGAGCAGGCGACCACGACGCCGCCGAGCTGGCGCACCTTCTCGATGGTGTAGATCGCGACGTTGCCGGACCCGGACACCACGACGCGCTTGCCGTCGAAGGACGTGCCGCGTGCCTTGAGCATCTCCTCGACGAAGAACGCGCAGCCGTACCCGGTGGCCTCGGTGCGGACCTGGGCGCCGCCGAAGCTCAGCCCCTTGCCGGTGATCACGCCGGACTCGTACCGGTTCGTGATGCGCTTGTACTGCCCGAAGAGGTAGCCGACCTCACGGCCGCCGACGCCGATGTCACCGGCGGGGACGTCGGTGTACTCGCCGATGTGGCGGTAGAGCTCGGTCATGAAGCTCTGGCAGAAGCGCATGATCTCGCGCTGGGACCTGCCCTTGGGGTCGAAGTCCGAGCCGCCCTTGCCGCCGCCGATGGGCAGGCCGGTCAGGCTGTTCTTGAAGATCTGCTCGAACCCGAGGAACTTGATGATCCCCAGATAGACGGAGGGGTGGAAGCGCAGCCCGCCCTTGTACGGCCCGAGCGCGCTGTTGAACTCGACCCGGAAGCCACGGTTGATATGCACCTCGCCCTGGTCGTCCTCCCAGGGCACACGGAAGATGATCTGCCGCTCGGGCTCGCAGATCCGCTCAATGATCTTGGATTCGGCGTACTCGGGGTGCTTGCCGAGCACCGGGCCGATGCTCTCCAGGACCTCGCGGACGGCCTGGTGAAACTCGATTTCACCGGGATTACGGCGCAGGACGTTGTCGTAGATCGTCGACAGCTTCTCGTGTAGCACCGGGTACCCCGTTCGTTCATGTCTGGCAGTCCATGCCCAATCTTATGAGTCCCGGGTTGACACCTGTCATGCAGGATCGGCACGTCAGCGCCGGTTTCGGTCCATATTTCGGACTAAGGTGACGTACGTCGGCTTTAACCTGCGGATCCTGTTACCGTGGGTCGCTTACATTGTCTCTTTGACGTTGTCTCTTGATGCTCTCTTGACGGAGGCGCTCGGTGGTACGGCGGTCTTCTCCGAAGGGGCCGGCGAAGTGAAGGGGCGGCAGGCCGGGTGGGGCTCGGCCGTACTCGACCGGTTCCAGAACCCGACCCAGGTCCTGGCGACCGGATTCGGCAGCGTGGTGCTGATCGGCACCGTCCTCCTGACGCTTCCGATCGCGACGACCTCCGGTGAGTCCGCGGGTTGGGTGTCCGCCCTGTTCACCGCGACCTCGGCGGTGTGCGTGACGGGCCTGGTGATCGTCGACACCGGGGCGTACTGGTCCTCCTTCGGTGAAGGGGTGATCGCCGGGCTGGTCCAGGTCGGCGGCCTCGGGATCATGATGATGGCCACCCTGTTCACCATGCTGGTCTCCGGCCGCATGGGACTCCGGGTCCGGCTCATGGCCCAGGCCCAGACCAGCACGCTCAACGTGGCCGACGCCCGCCGGGTGGTGCGCAACGTCGTGATCTTCAGCCTCGTCTCCGAGGCGATCGTGGCCGTGATCCTCACCGCCAGACTGATGATCAAGTACGACGAGTCGTTCGGTGAGGCGGTCTACCACGGGGTCTTCCACGCGATCTCGGCGTTCAACAACGCCGGGTTCGCCCTGTGGCCGGACAGCCTGATGGGGTTCGTGACCGACCCGTGGATCTGCCTCACGATCGCCGCGGCGGTGATCGTCGGCGGCCTGGGCTTCCCGGTGATGTTCGAGCTGCTGCGCTCCTGGCGGCGGCCCAGCCGCTGGTCGGTGCTCACCCGCGTGAGCGTCGTCGTCACCGTGCTCCTGCTCTCCTCCGGCACGCTGGTCTTCCTGATGACGGAGTGGCGCAACCCCGGCACCATGGGCGCCCTCGACGACTCCGAGAAGCTGCTGGCCAGCTTCTTCACCGCCGTCATGCCGCGCTCGTCGGGCTTCAACAGCATCGACGTCTCCCAGATGGCGCCGTCGAGCTGGCTGGCCACCGACATCCTGATGTTCATCGGCGCGGGCAGCGCCGGCACCGGGGGCGGCATCAAGGTCACGACGTTCGGACTGCTGGCCTTCGTCATCTGGGCGGAGCTGCGGGGCGAGTCCCGGGTCAACGTCGGGCACCGGCGGCTCACCGAGTCCGCGCAGCGCCAGGCGGTCGCGATCAGCGCGCTCGGCGTCGCCCTCGTCGCGGTGTCCACCTACGTCCTGCTCGTGCTGACCCCGCACAGCCTGGACAAGGTGCTGTTCGAGGCCGTCTCGGCGTTCAGCACGACCGGCCTGTCCACCGGCATCACCGCGGACGTGCCCCCGGCCGGGCACCTGCTCCTGGTGGTGCTCATGTTCATCGGCAGGATCGGCCCCCTCACGCTCGGCTCGGCGCTCGCCCTCAAGGAGCGCACCCGCCGTTACGAACTACCCGAGGAGCGAGTCATCGTTGGCTGACAAGAAGAACGATCCTGTCGTGGTCGTCGGCCTCGGCCGGTTCGGCAGCTCCCTCGCGCTGGAACTGGCGGCGAGGGGAACCGAGGTGCTGGCCATCGACAGCCGCCCCAAGCTGGTGCAGAGCCTGGCCGGACGGATCACGAACATCGCGACCGCGGACGCCACCGACATCGAGGCGCTGCGCCAGCTCGGCGTGCCCGACTTCTACCGGGCCGTGGTCGCCATCGGCAGTGACCTGGAGGCGAGCATCCTCGCCACCTCGCTGCTGGTGGAGCTGGAACTGGAGGACATCTGGGCCAAGGCGGTCAGCCGCCAGCACGGCCAGATCCTGCACCGGATCGGCGCCCACCATGTCGTCTTCCCCGAGCACGACATGGGGGAGCGGGTCGCCCACATGGTCAGCGGCCGGATGCTCGACTACGTGGAGGTCGACGAGAACTTCGCCCTCGTCAAGACCCACCCGCCCAAGGAGTTCGTCGGCGTCCCGCTGGGCCAGTCGAAGCTGCGCCGCAAGTACGGCGTGACGATCGTGGCCGTCAAGAGCCCCGGCGAGGAGTTCACCTACACCACGGCGGAGACCGAGCTCTCCTACGGCGACATCGTCCTCGTCTCCGGCAGGAGCGACAACGTCGAGCGCTTCGCCGAACTCCCCTGACCTCTGGGTGACCGAGAAGGAGCTGAACCGCTGGCAGGCCGCAGGCGTCGGCGTGCACGTCAAGCAGGCGGGAGCTCTCTCCGTGACCATCGGCGGTGAGCGTGTAGGGAGCATGGCGGGTCGATCGCCGGGCCGCCCGAGCACGCACGGCGACCATGGCGCAGGTATGGGTGCAATCTTGCAGTTTCCCTGAGAACGTACAGGTCAGGGCCGTGGGACTTGCACTGCAAGTGCTCGCTTCCTCCGTCTGTGGCACCGGCTGCCGAGCGCCGGTCACTCTGATCTCGGGCGCCGCCGAACCGTTCGGCCAGGCGCCGGATCAGCCCCCCCTCAGCCCTTGGAGGAGACATGCGCGCGTTTCTCGTCGCGACCCTCGCCGCCGGCCTGCTCGCGGCACCCGTCACCGTCTCGACCGCCGCGGCAGCGTCGGCGGCGACCCCCACGACAGGCTTGCCGGCCGCCGGTTCGGCGAGCCGGGCACTGCCCACCTGCTCGGGCGAGCGGATCCTGCGGAGGGAGGTCTGGGCCGTCAACGGCACGGTCGCGGGCTCGCCCCGGCAGAAAGCCGCCTACATCCACCTCTTCTACAACGGCTCCACTCGTACGGCGTGCGCGTTCCTGAACTCCACGGACTACACGTGGGGCGTCAGGAAGTACGTAGAGCTGAGGCTGCGCAACTGCGTGTCCACCACCTCGTCCGGCCGCTGCATCTCCACGCTCAATCCGGCGTACGTCCGTGGCTGGACGACGGGCCGGAGCGGGACCGCTGTGCTGCCGTTCAGCCGGGGCTGCCTGACGGTCGAGGCCACGGTCATGTACGGCGGCTTCCAGGGCAGCCGGACGATCCCCAGTGGCAGCGTGTGCCTGGGGTCCCGGGTCTGAGGGTCCCCCTCCGCTCCCGGCCTCCGAGCCTCCGCTCCTTCCCGCCTCCGCTCCTTCCCGCCTCCGGTCCGTGCCGCCGGGCAAGGGCCATCCCCGGCTGATCCTCGGCCGATCATGGTTCACCATCGCGATTGAACCCATCTGCCCCATGCGGGTGGGTTCGTCGCTTTACATGACATTTGTAGCTCTTTGCGGAGGTCGGCGAGCTGATTCTGGACCCGCGCGGGCATAATCCGCCCAGGTCAGGCGTTTAGTTAGCTGTACTAACTTCTTCTCGCTAGGGGGCACGAAGATGTGCGGTATCGCCGGCTGGGTCGACTACGACCGTGACCTGAGAACCGTGCGCGACGTCGCGCAGGCCATGACCGACACCATGGTGTGCCGGGGACCGGACGCCGAAGGCCTGCGGGTGGAGCCGCACGCGGCGCTCGGCCACCGCCGGCTCGCCATCATCGACATCGAGGGCGGCCGCCAGCCGATGGCCGCCGAAAGGGACGGGAGGCTCCTCGCCGTCCTCACGTACAGCGGCGAGGTCTACAACTTCCGCGAGCTGCGCGCCGAACTGGCCTCCCGCGGGCACCACTTCCGGACGGAGAGCGACACCGAGGTCGTCCTCGAGGCGTACCTGGAGTGGGGAGAGGACTTCGTCGGCCGGCTCAACGGCATGTACGCCTTCGCCATCTGGGACGCCCGCCGCGAGGAACTGCTCCTCGTCCGCGACCGGATGGGCATCAAGCCGCTCTACTACTACCCGACCCCGTCAGGGGTGCTGTTCGGCTCGGAGCCGAAGGCGATCCTCGCCAACCCGCTGGCGGAGCGGGTGGTCGACGCCGACGGCCTGCGCGAGCTGCTCGCCTTCGTCAAGACGCCGGAGCGGGCCATCTACCGCGGCATGTACGAGGTCCGTCCCGGCCAGCTCGTCCGGATCCGCCGCGAGGGCGTGACCCGGCGCCGCTACTGGACCCTGGAGTCCCGCGAGCACACCGACGACCTCCCCACCACGATCGAGAACGTGCGCGGGCTGCTGGACGACATCGTCAGCCGCCAGCTCATCTCGGACGTGCCACTGTGCACCCTGCTGTCGGGCGGCCTGGACTCCAGCGCCGTGACCGCGCTCGCCGCGAGGGCGCTGGGCACGACGAAGGTCCGGTCGTTCTCCGTCGACTTCGCCGGGTACACCGAGAACTTCCAGCCCGACGAGATGCGCGACACCCCTGACGGCCCGTACGTCAAGGACGTGGTCAAGCACATCGGCGCCGACCACACCGACATTCTGCTGAACTCGGCCGACCTGATGGACCCGGCCGTCCGGGCGGCGGTGCTGCGGGCACGCGACCTGCCGGCCGGCATCGGCGACATGGACACCTCGCTCTACCTGCTGTTCAAGGCGATCCGAGGGCACTCGACCGTGGCGCTCTCCGGCGAATCCGCCGACGAGGTCTTCGGCGGGTACAAGTGGTTCCACGACGCCGAGGCGGTCAACTCCGGCACCTTCCCGTGGCTGGCCATGCGGGGATCCATCGGGCGCCGCGGCCTGGACGGGCTCTTCGACGAGGAGCTCACCCGCAAGCTCGACATCCCCGCCTACCGGGCCGACGCCTACCAGCAGGCCCTGGCCGAGGTGCGGCCGCTGCCCGGTGAGACCGGCCTGCAGAAGCGGATGCGGGAGGTCAGCTATCTGCACCTCACCCGCTTCGTGCAGATCCTCCTGGACCGCAAGGACCGGATGAGCATGGCCGTCGGCCTGGAGGTGCGCGTCCCCTTCTGCGACCACCGCCTGGTGGAGTACGTCTACAACGCCCCGTGGGCGATGAAGACGTTCGACGGGCGGGAGAAGAGCCTCCTGCGCGCCGCCACCGCGGACGTCCTGCCGCGTTCGGTGGTCGAGCGCCGCAAGAGCCCCTACCCCTCGACCCAGGACCCCGCGTACGAGCGGGCGCTCCAGGCCGAGGCGGTCAGGCTCCTCGGCCTGGACGACCTGCCGGTGGCGCCGCTGCTCGACATGGCGAAGGCGCGGACCGCGCTCGACCACGAGGTGGGGACGACCAGCCTCCAGGAGAGCAGGGCCGCGATGGAGCAGCTCATCCAGTTCAACGCCTGGCTGGAGAGGTACGGGGTCCGCGTCACCATCTGACCCGCTCCCGGCCGTCACCGACTGGCCCCACCGACCCGCCCGTGCGGCTACTGGGGCCAGTTGGCCACGGTCGAGGCCTTGATCGGATCGACGTAGCAGTTCACGGTGGCCCGGCGGGCCTTGTCCAGTACGCAGACCTTCACGTCCACACGCGTGATCTCGCCGTCGGAGGAGAGCCGGAACGAGCTCTTCGCCGCGCAGGTCGACCTGGGCTGGGCCCATCCGGTGCCGCCGCCGGCGTAGTGGAAGCGGGCGCGGATGTACGCGCAATGGCCGTCGTGCCGGTCGCGGTCGTACAGCGTGCCCGACACGACGAACGTCTCCGCGCTGAAGTCGGTGATCCACACGTCGGCCTTGGCGTACCCCCCGTGGCCGCCCCTGGACTGGACGGGTCCCCAGTGGAGCCGGGCCGCGGCGGCCTCGGCCGGCGCGGTCAGGCCGCCGACGGCCACGACCGTCAGCAGCGCGGCGGCACCGGCCGCGCGGGCGGTTCTGCGGGCGGTCCTGATGATGGTGCTGTTCTTCATGCCTCCATGAGTAGTGCCGCCGACTTGGAGCCACCTTGCATCCCGCTGGGCTCCGCCGGAACCCACCTGCCGGAACCCACCTGCCGGAACCCACCTGCCGGAACCCACCTGCCGGAACCCGTCCGGAACCCGCGCGGGAAGCCGCTCGCGCGGGCGGGTGAGGAGAAGAATGGTCATTCTCGGTACGGCGATCCTCATCTCTGCGTAGTGTCATCATCACTCATTGTGATCGAAGCGGGGGTTGTCGTTGTTGACTCGCGCGCAGATCCGGCTCGTCATGGCCGGACTCATGCTCGCCATGCTGCTCGCCGCTCTGGACCAGATGATCGTGGCCACCGCGCTGCCCATGATCGCGCAGGAGCTCGGCGGGCTGGACCAGCTCTCCTGGGTGGTCACGTCCTATCTGCTCGCCTCCACGGCCGGGACCCCGTTGTACGGCAAGCTCTCGGACCTGTACGGCCGCAAGCAGATCTTCCAGAGCGCGATCGTCATCTTCCTGATCGGGTCCATCCTGTGCGGCCTCGCCCAGAACATGGCCCAGCTCATCATCTTCCGCGGCGTCCAGGGGCTGGGCGGCGGCGGCCTCATGGCGCTCGCCATGGCCGTCATCGCGGACGTCGTCCCGCCCCGTGAGCGTGGCCGCTACCAGGGGCTCTTCGGCGGCGTGTTCGGCCTGGCCAGCGTCGCGGGCCCGCTCGTCGGAGGGTTCTTCACCGACCACGCGACCTGGCGGTGGATCTTCTGGATCAACCTTCCGCTGGGTGTGGCCGCGCTCGCCGTGATCGCGGTCGCGCTGCATCTGCCCCGCACGACGGTGCAGCACAGCATCGACTATCCCGGGGCCGTCCTCCTGGTCGCCGCCGTGTGCTCGATTCTGATGGTCACGGTGTGGGGCGGCCGCACGTACGACTGGGCCTCGCCGCAGATCATCGCTCTCGCGGCGGCGGGTGTCTGCCTGACCGTGGCCTTCGCCGCCCGGCAGCGCAGCGCGGCCGAGCCGATCCTGCCGCCGCGGGTCATCACCGATCCGGTGGTCGCGGTCAGCGCGGGGTTGTCGCTGCTGTCCGGAGCCGCGCTGTTCGGCGCCGTGGTCTACCTGCCCACTTATCTCCAGATCGTCCGCGGCGACACGGCCACGGAGTCCGGGCTCGCCCTTGTCCCGCTGACCGGCGGCGTGATCGTCGCCTCTCTGGTGAGCGGGGCGCTGGTCTCCAAGACCGGCCGGTACAAGGCGATGCCCGTCCTGGGAGCGGGGATCCTGGCCGTCGGGCTGTACCTGCTCAGCCTGGTCGAGGTGGACACGTCGCGGGTGCTGCTCATGGCCTTCACCGTCGTGGTCGGTCTGGGTGTGGGCGGCTTCATGCAGGTCCCACTGGTGGCGACGCAGAACGCCGTACTCCCCGGTGACATCGGTACCGCGTCCAGCGCCATCGCGTTCTTCCGCACTCTCGGCGGCTCGCTCGGCACCGCGCTGTTCGGCACGATCCAGATCCGCACCCTGGAGGAGGAACTCGCCAGGGCCGGTCTGCCGGCGCAGGCCGTCCAGCTCGATCCCGGCATGCTCGCCCGGCTGCCCGGCGCGCAGCTCCACGAGCTGCTTGAAGCGTTCACCACGGCGGTCCAGGCCGTCTACCTGTGGGCGATTCCGTTCGCCGCCGCCAGCCTGCTGCTCGCGCTCTTCCTCAAGGAGGTGCCGCTGCGCGGGGAGACGTCCACGCGGCCGAGCGCGGTGACGCTGGCGGTGACCGGCGTCGCGCTCGCCTGGCTCGCCGACCGGCTCGAACGCGGGGCGTCGCCCCGGCTGCTCGCTGCCGCCGCCCGGCTCGTCCCGCCCGACGCGGTGCCGGAGGCCGCCGCCGACGATGACGCCGCCCGCGCTCGCGCCGCGTCCCGGCAGCTGCTGCGGCCGTTGGCAGGCCAGGTGCTGCTCGCGGCTTTGGTGGAAAAGGAGAGCAAATGACCCGATATCTGGCTGGCCTGATCACGGCGACCGCCGCTCTCGGCGCGGGTGTCTGGCTGCTGATCGCGCCGTACGGCCTGGACTACCCCTCCGGCAGCACGGCGTCGGGGGTCGACGCGTGGACGGGAGCGCTGGTGTGCGCGCTCTCCCTGGCCACCATCGGGGTGTGGGCCCGTGCCTGGCGCGCGCAGCTCCGCGCCGACGGGCTGCTGCCCGAGCGCCAGGCGGTACGGCCGGACCGGTCGGCCCTGCCGCATCCGGATGAGCACGGCCGGGCCGACTCGTCGGACGCGGCGAGGGTCGCACGGGCACTGGAGGAGGAGCCGCCCCCGCCCCCGCCGCAGGTGCCGACCATCGAGGACCTGCACGGCCTGCTCAAGCCTCTGGTGGCCGCACTGGCCGCCGACCAGATGGAGCGGACCCACGCGCAGAGCGCCCAGCCGCAGAACGCCCATCCACAGAACGCCCGCCCGCGGAACGCCCACGGGCCGAGCACCCACACGCAGACCGCGTACACGAATGCGGAGGAGGACTGGTGAGCAGGTGGGGAATCGCCGGCATCGGCATGATCTTCGCGATCGGCGTCTGGCTGGTCGCGGCGCCGTTCGTGACCGGCCAGCAACCGGACAGCGCGACCTGGACCACGGCCACCCGCAATGATGTGATCGTCGGCGCGGCGCTCGCGCTCCTCGGCTTCACCGGCTTCTTCACGGTGCTCGCCGGTCACGTCGCCGACATGTACGCCAAGGGCCCGCAGCCGCCCGCCCAGCGCTGACCAGCGTTGCCACGGAAGCCGCAGACGGGACGAACGTATGGCGGTTCCCCGGCGCCGACCTGGTGTTCGCGCTGTTCCTGTTCGGCACGTTCAACCTGGTCTACATCGTGCTCGGCCGGTTCTTCATACGCGGCCTGATGGCCGGAGCGGTCAAGGGCTGAGAGCGTCCCGGCCGACCGGTCCGGCCTGCGGTCCGGATCTCCCGGCGGATCTCCCGGCGGGGGCGCGCCCATCGAGCGGGCGTGTCCCTCGCCGTCCCCGCCGGGAGATCCGTCGTTTCCCGAAATATCCGAGTAAGGGCTACTTCAGGCCGGTGTCCACGGCACCGGTCAGCGTGCCGGTGTCACCGGACATCTCCCAGATCATCACGCCGAGCAGGCCCTTGGTACGCAGCCACGCGGTCTTCTTGGCGATCGACCACGTGTCGTCGAAGGTCCACCACTGGCCGGCCTGGCTCGCGCTGCCGGTGTAGCAGTAGGTGGCCCCCGCCTGCTCGTCGTGCCGTACGGTGCAGCCGGGCACGCTCGCCACCAGGTTGCTGTAGCCCCGGGTGCCCGCCTCCTCCTGGAACTGGCCCGGCGCGGCACCGGTCGCCGACTGCCACTCGCCGGACTTGCCGCCGTCGGCGACGCCCTGCCAACCGCGCCCGTAGTACGCGAGACCGATGGTGAGCTTGCGCGGGTTCACCCCGGCCTGCAGGTACACGTTGACCGCGTTCTCGACGCTGAAGTGGAACGAGTACGGGTCGTCGGTGTCGGCGTACAGGTTGCCCTGGTGGCCGGTCCGGTTCGGCTCCCACGAGTTGTCGCTGCCCGCGCCGTGGAAGTCGTAGCCCTGGATGTTGAAGATGTCCAGGGACTTGGCGACCTCGGGCAGGTCCCAGCCCGCCGCGATCTTGTCCGGGTCGGCCGGGGTGAACGCGGTGAGCTGGTAGCGCTTCCCGGTCTCCACGGTCAGCGCGTCCAGCTGCCTGCGGAACTCGGCGATCAGCAGGGTGTTGTTCGCCTTGTCGTTCGGGCCGATGTGGTTTCCGGCGTGGCCCTCGGCGCCCGGCCACTCCCAGTCCAGGTCGATGCCGTCGAAGATCCCGGCGGCGCTGCCCGGCCCGCCCGCGCTGTTGTACTCGGGCAGGTTGCCCTTGATGTACATGTCGATGCAGGAGCTGACGAACTTCTTCCTGGACGCGTCCGTGGCGGCCACGTCGGAGAAGTACTTCGAGTACGTCCAGCCGCCGAGCGAGATCAGCACCTTCAGGTTCGGGTACTTCGCCTTGAGCTTGCGCAGCTGGTTGTAGTTGCCGCGCAGCTTCTCCCAGCCGGTGTCGGCGACGCCGTCCACGGACTGCGCCGAGCTCATCGGCCGGCCGTAGTCGGCGTCGGCGTCACCCGAGCCGTCACCCTGGTTCGGGTCCTGCGGGTCGGACGAGGTTCCCTTGGTGACGCCGTTGAGGCAGGTCAGCTTCACCGGGTCGATGTTGGCGAACGCGTAGTTGAGGTGGGTCAGCTTCGCCGCCGCCCCGGTCGTGTCGAGGTTCTTCACGAAGTACTGGCGGCCGTAGATGCCCCACTGCACGAAGTAGCCGACCCTGGCGTACCCGTTCTCGACGATGTCGGCGGTGGTCGCCTTGACGGCGACGCCGGCAGCCGACGTGTTGTCGTAGAGGTCACGGGCCCGCACGGTGAAGGTGTACTCCGTGGACGGGGACAACCCGGTCACCGTGGCCGTGGTGCCGAGCACGCTCGTCGCCAGTGT
This sequence comes from Microtetraspora glauca, assembly GCA_001570385.1. GTDB lineage: Bacteria > Actinomycetota > Actinomycetes > Streptosporangiales > Streptosporangiaceae > Microtetraspora > Microtetraspora glauca. Next base: position 54,835 of record BBYL01000007.1, read on the forward strand.
CGTGCCGACGTACACGTCGTATCCGGCGACGCCCTTGTTGTCGGTCGAGGCGTCCCACGCGAGCGCGACGCTGGACGACGTCTTGCCGGTGCTGCGCACGTTGGCCGGCACGGTGGGCGGCTGGGTGTCGTCGGCCGGATTGTTGGTGGTCACCTTCAGCGGCGAACTGGCCGGCGAGGGGGTGCCCTTGCGGTCCTTGGCCTTGACCGTGAACGTGTACTCGGTGTTCGGGCTCAGGCCGGTGACCGTCGCGGCGGTCCCGGTGACCGTCGTGGCCAGGTCGGTGCCTCGGTAGACCTCGTACGCCGTGATCGGGAGGCTGCCCGCCGTCGCGGCGTCCCAGGCGAGGGAGACCGTCTTGGTGGTCTTGACCGGCGAGCGGAGGTTCCCCGGCGCGGAGGGCGGGGTGTCCGCAGAGCCGTCGCATCGCACGTCGTTGACCCGGCAGCTCGTCGGCTCCACGGGCGAGCTGAGCGTGAAGGTCGGGCTGTACGGCTCGGTGGTCGCGTGCGCCGCGATCTTGGTGTTGTAGAAGGCCGGACTCAGCGTGACCTGACGGCCGCTCTGGCTCAGCGAGCCGTTCTGGGCGTTGCTCGCGGTGACCCCGGCGGGCAGCTCGAACTGGATCGACCAGGCGTCGAGGGCGGCGTCGCCGTTGTTCTCGACGACGAACTTCCCCTGGCTGCCGCTGAGGGAGAAGCTCGCGACGACCGGCGCGGCCGGCGGGGGCGGGTCGCCGCTGCCGTCGCAGTTGGCGTTGTTGATCAGGCAGCTCGTCGGCTGGGCGGGTGAGCTGAGCGTGAAGGTCGGGCTGTACGGCTCGGTGTTCCCGTTCGCCCGGACGGTGTTGATGTAGAACGCCGGGGTGAGTTTGACCCGTGTGCCGGTCTGGGTCGTGGTGGCGTTCTGGGGGTTGCTGACGGTGACCCCGGCGGGCAGGTCGAACTGGATCGACCAGCCGGTGACGGGGGCGCTCTCGGGGTTGCTCACCACGAACTTGCCCTGATTGCCGGTCAGGGTGAAGGCGGCGGTGAGGCGGGCGGCAGCGTGTGCCGGGGCGGCCGCGAAGGCGACCATCATGGCGATCGGGAGCAACAGGACGGCTAATCGGCGCATGTGAGAACTCTTTCCTAAAGGAAAGTTTCCTAATAATTACGCGGATCGTAACCCCGAGTCGTGGTGGCGGCAAGACCCAAAACGGTGGGTGCGTTCGGAAGGCTCGGCCTGGAAAGCCGAGGGTGGGCAGCCCCGCTTGGAGAGTCAGGGGTGGGTGCTCCGGTCGGGGAGAGCCAGGGTTGGCGCTCCGGTCCGGGAGGGTCGAGGGCGCGATGCCCCCCTTTCCCGCCTTGCGCACATTTGCTAGCTATGCGCTATCTTGGTGATATCACTTCAATAGCAAGGAGGGGCGATGGAGCGTCGGGCGTTCCGCCTGAACGGCTTCGCCGTGACGATCGGGCTGCTGGTGCTCGGCGGCGCGCTGGCCGCGGCCGGGCTGGCGATCGGTGTCGAGGCGTTGGCCGGGGCGGCGATCCTGTGGGGTGTGATCTTCGTGATCGTGGCCACGGGCTTCACCGTGATCAACCCCAACGAGGCCAAGGTGGTGCAGTTCCTCGGCCGCTACGTCGGCTCGGTGAACGACGCCGGTTTCCAGTGGGTGGCGCCACTGACGACCAAGCAGCGCGTGACCCTGCGCGTGCGCAACTTCGAGACGGCCAAGCTCAAGGTCAACGACGCCGACGGCAACCCCGTGGACATCGCCGCGGTCGTCGTCTACAAGGTCGTCGACACCGCGCGGGCCGCGTTCTCTGTCGACGACTACGAGGAGTACGTCGCCATCCAGTCCGAGGCGGCGGTGCGGCACCTGGCCACCAGCCACCCGTACGACTCGCACGTCGAGAGCAGGACCAGCCTGCGCGACGGCGCCGAGGTGGCCGAGGAGCTCACCGCCGAGCTGCGCGAACGCACCGGGCTCGCGGGGGTCGAGGTCCTGGAGGCCCGGATCACCCACCTGGCGTACGCGCCGGAGATCGCCCAGGCCATGCTGGTCCGGCAACAGGCCGCGCAGGTCGTCGCCGCGCGCGCCCACATCGTCGAGGGTGCGGTCGGTATGGTGGGGCTCGCCCTGGACCGCCTGTCCGAGCAGGGCGTGGTCGAACTCGACGAGGAGCGCAAGGCCCAGATGGTGTCCAACCTCCTGGTCGTCCTCTGCGGCGACCGGGCGACCCAGCCGGTGGTCAACGCCGGCAGCCTCTATGCCTGACCATGCCTGAGCGCAAGAAGCTCCTGCTCCGGCTGGACCCGGCCGTCTACGAGGCCGTCGCCAAGTGGGCCGCCGACGACCTGCGCAGCGTCAACGCCCAGATCGAGTACGGCCTGCGCCTCGCGCTCAGGCAGGCGGGGCGCGACACCAGACGCGACGGCCGGGACGGCGCCGGAGAAGGGGCCGGAGAAGGCGCGGCGGAGGGCGCGTCGGCGGGTGCCGGACGGAGCGCCGGACGGAGCGCCGGAGAGAGCACGGAGCCGGACGTCACGGATAGCTGACCGGCCCTCCGGGACGTCCGACGGCGGCATGGCATCGACTGGCTCCTTCGGGGCGAGTGGGTGGTGGCGAGGCTTCCGCGGTTCAGACGGCGAAGAGCAGGACGGCGCTGATGAGGACGATCACGGCGGTGGCGAAGTGGATGCCGAAAGCCGCGGCCTTGGTGCCGCCATGGCGCAGGACGATGAGGGTGTCGCCGAGGGGCGTGAGGGCGACGGCCAGCATGAACCAGCCCACCGCGTGGGCGTCCGCGAAGGCGATCAGGGCGAGGCCGATGATGCCGGAGGTGAGGTCGCGCAGGCCCTTGATGGTCAGGTACGCGGCGTCGCCGTCCTGCTTGGCGGGCACGCCGTAGCCGGCGGCGGCGGCCTGGGGTACCAGGAGGAAGCGGGCGCCGATGACGATGACGAAGAGGGTGAGGACGATCGCGAGGCCGTAGGCGATGGGGGTGAGCATGGTCCACTCCGATTGCTAGCAGTGCTAGGAACAAGACTGACGCTATCAGAGCGACGATAGAAGCGCTAGCGGTGCTAGGCTGCAGACGTGTCGATTCAGGAGCGCCGGGAGCGCGAGCGGGCGGAGCGGGAGCGGTTGATCATCACGGCGGCCCGGGAGCTGGCCGAGGCCGAAGGGTGGGAGGCGGTGACGATACGCCGCCTCGCCGAACGGGTGGAATACAGCCAGCCGGTGCTCTACAGCCACTTCAAGGGCAAGGACGCCATCATGGCGGCGGTCGCCGTGGAGGGTTTCGCCGACCTGGCCGCCGAACTGCGCGCGGCCCGCACGGCGGCGACCGATCCTCGACAGGCCCTCGCCGTGGTCAGCGCCGCCTACACCGCGTTCGCCGAGCGGCGTTCCGCGCTGTACGACGCCATGTTCAGCCATGTCGTCGACCTGCCGTTCGCCACCCCCGAGGCGCCGCCCGCCCTGCATGCCGCCTTCGGCGAGCTGAGCGAGGCCATCCGGCCACAGGCCGGTGACGACGACCTGGGTCTGCTCACCGAGGTCTTCTGGAGCGGCCTCCACGGGCTGGTCACCCTCATGCGCGGCGGCAGGCTCCCGCGCGCGGACCACGACCGGCGGCTGGCACTGCTGATCAGCCGCTTCACCCGCGGATCCGCCTGAACGTCGACCGATTCCCCGAGCCAGGAGGGGGATATCGGTCGACGTCGGCTTCGGCGGCGGCCCACCGCGGCGCGTTCTGGGGGCTGTTCTCGATGTCGGCCAGGCTGGTCGTGTCGGACCGTGGCTTGGAGGCCCCAGGTCCTTCTGCGCCGCTTGGACGTTACTCTCGTTCCGGCCGGTGACGACCGCTTGAGGACTTCGCGGCGGAAGGCGTTCTCGGGCTCCATGGCGGCGCTGCGGCGCCGTACGGGGGGCCGTCTCGGGGCGGCTGGGGCGGTCTGGGGCGGTCTGGGGCGCGCGTCCGGGCCGTCAGGCGAGTGTCGGTGCGGGCCTCGCGCTGCCGGCGGATCTCGCGGGCCCGGCGGGGGTTTCCGCGTGGATGTGCTATGGAGGTGCCGTGACGAATCCCCGGAATCCCCAGGCTGTGAACGGCAGGCCCTTCGACGCCGTGCTGTGCGATCTCGACGGCGTGATCCGCTTCTACGACATGACCGAGTTGACCCGGATGGAGCAGGCGGCCGGGCTGGCGGAGGGAACGACCGCCAAGGTCGCCCTCGCGCCCGGGAACGACCTGCCGGTCCTCCGGGGCGAGCACACCGTGGAGCAGTGGATCGAGGCCATCGCCTCCGAGCTCGCTGAGCGGGTTCCGGCGGAGCGGGCCCGCGAGCTCGCCACGATGTTCACGCGGACCCCGTTCCGCGCCGACGAGAACGTGGTGGAGATGCTCCGCCTCGCGCAGGCCCATGTGCCCGTTGTACTGGTGACCAACGCGACCCTGGACGTGGAGGACGACCTCGCCCTGCTGGGTCTCGCGTACTTCGCGGACGACGTCGTGAACAGCGCCAGGATCGGCGTGGTCAAGCCGGACGCGAGGATCTACGAGATCGCCGCCGAGCGGGCGGGCGTCCCGATGGACCGCTGCCTCTTCGTCGACGACCGGGCGGAGAACGTCGAGGCCGCCGTGGCGCTCGGCATGACCGGTGTGGTGTACGGCGCCATCGCGGATCTGGAGGAGGCCCTGGCCCCGCTTCTCGCCCTGGCCACGCCGTAGAGCGGAGTAACCCGATGGCGGGCAAACAATCCTGGAGATTATGGCGGTAACAGCTCGGGAAGGACGCAGGTCATCGGCGCGGGCCGATTTCCCGTACGCGATTCCGTCCACCGGTATGGAGAGGATCGGTCGCCGCAGGGCGAGCAGACGCTCCTTTCGGGTGGGTTTGGGGGGAATAGCGGTTCATTGCCGATGTGTTGGCCGTTGAGCGAGGTGAAGTCCGGCGACAGGAGCCGGTGAGGGGGATCACGCGGCGCACGCGCAGGGCAGTGGCCGATCCGATCACATCCTGAAGCGCCGGGTGTCCCACGCGTACGCGGCTGTGAACATCCGTGCGCGGCGGCACCTGTGATCCGCCCCCTTCCGCGCCTCATCGTCTCTGAAGGAGCACCGTCCTTATGCGGGCACGTCCGTCTGTCACGACGTCTACCGGCCCCGGTCCGAGCTCGGCCGCCGGGACAGGGGAACGCGGCGCCGGGAACGGCGTCGTCCTCACCGTTCTTCACGAAGACGACCTCCCTCCTTCGCGGGATCTCCTGCACGACCTGGCCGGCGAGGTCCGGTACGCCCGCCGGGCGGAACTGGGCGACGCGCTGCGGGGAAGCGACGCTCTCCTGATGTGGGACTCCTTCTCGCCCGCCCTCCGCGAGGCATGGCACCACGCCGACGCGTTGCGCTGGATCCACGTGGCCGCGGCGGGCGTCGACCGGCTGCTCTTCGATGACCTGCGGGCGTCCGACGTGATCGTGACGAACTCCCGCGGCGTCTTCGACCGGCCCATCGCCGAATACGTCCTCGCCTGCGTCCTGGCCTTCGCGAAGGACCTGCCGGGGTCGTGGCGGTTGCAGGGCGAGCAGCGCTGGCGGCACCGCGTGACCGAGCGCATCGACGGGAAGACGGTCATGATCGTCGGTACCGGCGCCATCGGTCGCGAGATCGCCCGCATGCTCCGCGCCGTCGGCCTCACGGTCCTGGGCGCGGGACGCTCGACGCGGGACGGCGACGCCGACTTCGGCGCCGTGTACGACTCCTCGCGGCTCGCCGCGCTGGTCGCTGACGTCGACTACCTGGTCAACGTGGCGCCGTTGACCGGTGAGACCCGAAGGCTGATCGACGCCGACGTCCTCGCGGCGCTCAAGCCGGCCGCCCGGCTGATCAACGTCGGCAGGGGGGAGACGGTGGACACCGAGGCCCTCGTCGAGGCCCTGCGTTCGGGACGGCTCGCCGGGGCGGCGCTCGACGTCTTCGAGGAGGAGCCGCTCCCGGCCGGACATCCGCTGTGGTCGTTCCCGCAGGTGCTGATCTCCCCGCACATGAGCGGCGACGCGGCGGGATGGCAGGAGGCGCTCGCCGACACGTTCCTGGAGAACCTGCGCCGATACGTCGCGGGCGCGCCGCTGATCAACGTGGTGGACAAGCACCTCGGCTTCGTCGTCTCGCCCTGATCGCCGATGCCGGGCCCGGCGCCGTCGGCCCCTCCGCTCTATCGGCCGCCTCCCGCGTGGCCGGTGCGCTCCACACGGTCGACGGCATAGACCATCCGGCGGCACCGGAGCGAAGGATTGCTCAGCAACGGCTCGCACTCGCCGGTGCCGACGAACCCGAGCCGCTCGTAGAGCCGCCGCGCCCGATCGTTGCCCTCGACGACGTACAGCGCGATCGTGGGATACCTCTGCTCCTGCGCCCAGGCGATGACCTCGTTCACCAGGATGCCGGCGGTGCCGTCGCCGCGAGCGGAGGGGTGCACCCACATGCTGATCAGCTCGACGGCGTCCGGCCCCTCTTCCGGGAAGTAGGCGCCGACGATGCCGACCGGGGTCACGTCGCGGAAGGCGACCGCCCGGAGTCCGCCCTCCGGCCGCAGGCGTGCCCGCCAGGTCGCCTCGTCGTACGTCTGCTCGGTGGCGAGTGACGCGCCGAACGCGTCCGGCGCGTCCGCGAGCGCGGTGAGGCGCAACTCGCGCCAGACGGCCCAATCATCAGGCCCGATCCGGCGCATGCTCACATTGCCGGTCATGTCGCCCATCACCGTGTTTCCTCCGCGTTTCCTCCGCGCCCGATGACGATCCGGCCAATGTACGGGAACCCCCTCGAACCCGCGCGCCAATATTCGCCCCGGCGGCGGCGAGGAGGTGGCGGTGTTCAGCGGCACAGGGGGATGCGGAGCACGAACCTGGCGCCGCGCGGGCTGTCGCCGATCGTGAGCGTGCCGCCGTGGTTCTCGGCGATCTGCCGGGCGATCGGCAGTCCGAGGCCGGTTCCCCCGGCGTCCTTCTTCCTGGAGGCGTCGAGCCGGGCGAAGCGCTGGAAGACGATCTCCCGTTTGTCGGGCGGGATGCCGTCGCCGTCGTCCTGCACTTCGAGCACCGCCGCCCCGTCGTCGCGGGCGACCTTGATCGTCACGTTGCTCTCGGCGTGGCGCTCCGCGTTGTCGAGGAGGTTGCCGAGCAGGCGGGCCAGGTGGAGCCGATCGCCGGTGACCGTCACGTCGGGCGCGAGCTGCTCGGTCACCGTGACGCTGCGCGGTCGCAGTGCCAGCTCGGACGTGACCAGCTCGGCCAGATCGATGGGATCGTGCCGCCTGGGGGCGCCCGCGTCCAGCCGTGCGATCTGCAGGAGGCTGGAGACCAGGGCCTGCAGTCGTTCCACGCTGTCCAGCAGCGTCCGCGCGGTGGCCCCCCAGTCGGTGTCCTCCGGGTGGAGGAGCGCCTCCTCGATCTCGGTGCGTATCGCGGTCAAGGGGGTGCGCAGGTCGTGGGAGGCGTCCGAGGCGAAGCGGCGCTGCCGATCGACCGCCGTCTCGGCCCGGTCGAGCGTCTGGTTCGCCCGCTCGGCGAGCCGCCGCAGCTCGTCGTGGAACCAGGGGACCGGCACCCGCCGGCTCAGGTCGCCGACGGTGATCTCGGCCAGCTCGGACGTCATGACGTCCACCGGAGCGAGCGTCCTGCTCACGATCCGGTTGGCTGCCAGGGCCGTCGCCCCGACCAGCACGATCCACCCGGCGATGACCAGGCCGAGCACCGTGAAACTGACATACCAGGGGACATCGGGGACCGCTATGTGGAGCCGCCACACCCCGTCGGGCATATGGAAGGGGAAGTAGATGCCGATCTTGCACTCGCCGGGGAACGCTCGCAGGTCGCAGACGTTCCGGGTCGCGTAGCCCGTGGGCTGCATCATCAGCCTGTTCATCGGTGGTGCGTTCGCCACGTTGGGCGTCGCCGCGACGAGGGTGCCGGACGGGTTGAAGACCTGGATCGCGGTCCCCGGAGTGTCGGGCAGACGAGGAACCCTGCCCTTCTCGTGCACCTGCTGGGTGATCTCCACCGCCTGGGCGACGAGGTTCTTCACGTGATATTCCCTGACGTTCTCCCGTATGGCCATCAGGATGATCGCCGCGCCGACAGTGCAGATCAGCGCCATGACGGCAGCCGTGATCGCCGTCAGGCGGGTTCTGATGGAGCAGCGCTGCCACATGCTCACCCGGGCCCTGTCGTCACCCACGTGATCACACTAGGGCAGCTGTTTTCGATAAAAGGGATATTTCACCCCAAAAATGGTCAACGGGCGCGCCGTGTTCCGGGCCGCTTTCCCGCCGACACCCGCGTCCGGCATGGCCCGCCGATGTCCGCCGCGTACGGCGGAGCGCCACGCGCGCGGGGGCGGCACCAAGGCACTCCGGGTTTCGCGCCGGTGGCCGGACGGGTTCGTGATCCGGCCACCGGCATGGGGGGTGGAAGGGGCTGAAGCGGTCAGGACTTGGCGCACCACACCTTGACCGCGCCGATCACCTTGTACGCCTGCGCCTGGGTGATCGCCGTGTCGCCGCCGGACAGTTGGGCGACCGTGTACTGAGCCAGGCTCATGCCGCCCTCCGGGGGATTGAGGATCCGGCTGCACACCTGGCCGGCCTGCCGTATCGCGCGGTCCTCGTTCTCGGCGAGTCCGGGCGCGATCGCCTGGAGCGTTTCCAGGTAGACCGCTCGCTGCCCGGCGTCAGGTGCCGGCAGCGTGGCCGTGCGGTCGGCCGCCGCGCTCTTGGCCGGCTTCGCGGCCGGCGGCTTCGCCTCCTCGCCGCCGGTCAGCAGAACGATCGTGACGCCGACGGCGGCGACGACCACGATGGCGACGACGATCAGCAGCGGCGCCTTGCTGCGGGGCTTGCGGCGGGAGGTCGGCGGTGGGGGAGGGCCGGGCTGTCCCGGTTGCTGCTGCCATTGCTGCTGGGGCGGGGCGTCATACGGCTGCTGCTGGTAGCCAGGCGTTTGGTGCATGAATTTGAACGTAGAGCCCTCGGCTCTTCCTTGTCGCGGGTATACGCCGAAATGGCCGCTTTTGGTCGCGAATATCCGAGCTGTCGATCATCAGATACCGCATCCACTGCTATTCCGGACATAAAGGTGAAAATAGCGTCAAAGGATGCTTTGGGGGGCTTGTTAGGCCAGGGAGCGGACAGACCCTGGGAAGGCTCAGGTCTCTCGAAGGGAAATCTGATCATGTCCGGACACCCTCAGCTGCCCTTCGTACGGCGTGACGTTCTGGAGATCTCCCCCGAGTTCGGAGAACTGCGGGCCAGGGAGCCGATCACCAGGATCCGCACGGAGACCGGAGACGAGGCGTGGCTGGTGAGCGGCTGGGAGGAGATCAGGCAGGTCTTCGCCGACGAGCGGTTCGGCCGGTCGCACCCCTGCCCCGAGTCGGCGCCCCGCCTGTCCAACAACGCGTTCGCCGGCGGCCCGACCGGCGATCACGCCACGGAACGCGCCGTCCACGACTCCATGCGGCGGTTGCTCGCACCCGCCTTCTCGGCCCGCCGGATGCGGAGCCTGTCCACCCGCGTGGATCTCCTGGTGAACGGACTGCTGGACCGGATGGCCGAGCAGGGGCCGCCCGCCGACCTGCACGAGCGGTTGTCCGCCCCGCTGCCCATCCAGGTGATCTGCGAGCTGCTCGGCGTGCCGTACGAGGACAGGGGGAAGTTCCGGGCGATCGCCGAGGAAATGACGGACCTGTCCGACCCGGCGCGCTCCGCCGCGGCCCAGGCGCGGATGAACGCCTACAGCTACGCGATCGTCCGGTCCAAGCGGGAGCGCCCCGGTGAGGACGTGTACTCCGACCTGGCCGCCGCCGAGCTCCCGGAGCACGAGATCGCCAGGATCGCCGGCGGCCTGCTGTTCGCCGGGCACGAGACGACCGTCAACCAGATCGACTACGGCGTGCTGCTGCTCCTGCGCGACCCGGCCCAGCGGCACGCCCTCGCCCGCGACCCCGGACGGGTCCCCGGAGCGGTGGAGGAGATCATGCGGGTCGCCGCGCCGAGCCAGCACGGCCTGCTCCGGTACGCGCACGAGGACGTCGAGATCGGCGGGGTGACGATCAAAGCCGGTGAACTGCTGATGCTCGCCACGTTCGCGGCCAACCGGGACGAGCAGGCGTACGCGGACCCCGACCGGTTCGACATCGGACGCGAGAGCCTCAACCCGCATGTCGGCTTCGGATACGCGAACCACTACTGCCTCGGGGCGAGTCTCGCCAGGGTGGAGCTGTGCGGCGTGTTCCGCGCGCTCTTCCCGCGCTTCCCCGACCTGCGCCTGGCCGTGCCGTACGAGGAGTTGGACGCGCGGGCCGACCGCCTCACCGGAGGTTTCACGGCGCTTCCTGTCACCTGGTGACCCGGTCGGCGCCCCGGCCGGTGACCCGGCGCCGATCCTCCGGCGGCGGCCCGATCCCCGTGGGGGCTCTCCTACATGGCCGGCAGCATGGAGCGGGATAGCCGCCCTCCCGGGGCGTAGACGGCGCACATGACGTCGCGGTCCCCGTCGGCCCAGGTCTCCTCCGTGGGCATGATCGGGTAGAAGTCCAGCCCGGACGCGGCGTCGCCGGTCCAGTGACGGGCGAACATCGCCCCGCATCTCCGCCACGCGAACGCGGAGAGCGCGGCGCGGTCCCAGGGGCCGTCCGGGACGTGCGCGAAGCCGTACGACTGGTTGTCCGCCCCACCGACGCACGGCGTGTAGGTCACGACGGGCTCCCCGGCGGACGAGGAGTAGGCCGGATCGCTGAAGCACTCGCCTCCCTCGATGTGGAGGATCCCGGTCGTACGCGCCGTGATGAAGGTGTCGTCCTTCGCCACGGCCTGCGTGGGCGGGACGACGAAGAGGGCGCCCAGCGCGGCGATGCCGGGCAGCAGCGCCCACCCGCGCGAGCGGACCCGCGAGGGGATGCGGGCGGTGGCCATCGTCGTCACCTGTCCGTCGGCTCCATCTGGTCAGCGACCTTTTCCATTGTTCGGCGCGATCGTAAACGAGCCTCGGTGAACGCCGGCCCAACGGCGGATGTCGCGAAAGAGGACGATCATCAGTTCATCTCACGTCCAGCTCACGGTCGATCAACGGTCAGCCGTCCCTGGGTGAATTCGGGCGTCCGCCTGGCGATCGCAGGTGGACCGCAGCCCCTCATCCAATGGAGTGAAACGAACGTGAGTGACGTCAGACGACCGTGGCCGATCGGGTCCCGGCCGGGCAAGCTGGCGATGATCGGCGCGGGCGCGCTGCTCATCGGCGGCCTGTCCGTCGGCCCCGTGGCCTTCGGTGCGGCCGCTCCGCCCGTGTACCCCGCCTCCGAGCTGAACAAGCCGTCCCCCATCCCGGACCGCATCATCCTCACCCCCACCACCACGCCGTCCGGCAGCCAGAAGGTGACCTGGCGCGCCGAGGCCACCGCCGACACGGCGCAGGCCCAGATCCTGGAGGCGCCGCGCGCGCTCGGCCAGGTCCTTCCGGCCGCGGGCGCGGTGAAGACCGTCATGGCCGGTGCCAGCACGCCGGTGAACACGACGCTGGGATACGCCTCGACCTACCACACCGTTGAGTTCTCCGGCCTGAAGCCGAACACCCGGTACACCTACCGGGTCGGCGACGGCACCAACTGGAGCGCGTGGACGGACTTCACCACCGCCGCCGCCGGGTTCCAGCCGTTCTCGTTCATCTACTACGGCGACGCACAGAACTACATCGACTCGGCCGTGCCCCGGGTCTTCCGCCAGGCGTTCGCCGACCGCCCGCAGGCCAGGGCGATCGTCAACGCCGGTGACCTCATCGACTCCGCGAACAGCGAGGAGCAGTGGGGTCAGTGGTTCCGGGCGGGCGGCTTCATCGACAGCCAGGTCAACAACATCTCGATCCCGGGCAACCACGAGTACAGCAACGGGCTGTCGACCTTCTGGCGCCCGCAGTTCCCGTACCCGGACAACGGTCCGGGCAACGCCGAGCTGAAGCAGACCGCCTACACCGTGGACTACCAGGGCGTCCGCTTCATCGGGCTGGACTCCAACTACCAGAGCAACGCCACGCTGATGGCCGCGCAGACGAGCTGGCTTGAGGGTCTGCTCAAGGACAACCCGAACAAGTGGACCGTGGTCACGCTCCACCACCCCGTCTACTCGACGACGGGCACCAGGAACAACCCGCAGGTCCGCGACCAGTGGGGCCCGCTGTTCGAGAAGTACGGCGTCGACCTGGTCCTCCAGGGCCACGACCACTCGTACGGCCGTGGCAACGTCCAGACGGCGCGGAAGTCGGCCACCGTACACAACGGCGTCGTCTACGTCGTGTCCGTGTCCGGCGGCAAGATGTACGCGCTCAACAACGGCGAGAACTGGACCGGCAACGGCGCCGAGGCCGTGAGCACCAGCCAGAACACGCAGCTGTACCAGCTCATCGACGTCGAGGCGGACAGCATCCGGTTCGAGTCGCGGTACGCCAACGGCGAGCACCACGACGGCTTCCTCGTCAGGAAGAACGGCAACGGCGAGCGCACGGTCAACGAGATCCGCACCGCGGAGAACACCGTCGGCGAGCAGGTCGCGGTCGACAAGACCACGGTCGAGAAGAAGGGCTCCCTCAAGGTCTCGGCGTACGGCTACGACCCGTCCGAGCAGGTCACCGTCCGGCTGCGCGCCGCCGCCGCCGACGTCAGCGCCGCGGAGAGGGGCAAGGGCGACGGGCACGGCGACGTCGAGATCGGCCGGGCGCAGGCCGACGAGCTGGGCCGGCTGACCTACGACCTCCGCCTCCCGGCCAACGTCAAGGACGGCACCTACGTGGTCTACCTGGAGAGCCAGAACCAGAAGATCACCAGCCCCGTCGTCACCGTCACCAAGAAGTAAGCGGAGACCGTGTGGGGACCCGGGTTCGCGGTCCCCACACGGCTTCGTAAGGGAGAACCCATGCCCCTGTCCCTCCGGGTGCTCGCCTGCCTGTTCATCTCCGGCCTCGCGGTCGGTGGCCTCGCCCCCGCGGCCGCCGCCCACCCGTTCGGCCCGCCCTCGACCGCCCGGGTCAGCGTGGACGGCGCGAACGTGGCCGTCACCTGGCTCGCCGCCGAGGACGACTGGGTCGCGCTCGGCCAGTCGCTCGGCGCCTTCGAGGACCCGTCCACCGGCGCGGTGTCGGTGGAGCTGACGGGGGAGCAGAAGCTCCAGCGTTCCTCCGCCGTACGCGACTATCTCCTCTCCCGCGTGGCGGTCACGCGGGACGGCATGCGCTGTCCCGGACGGCTGGAGCCCCTTGAGCGGCTGCTCGCCGACGGCGCCCGCTTCGTCTTCGAGTGCCCCGGCCCGGTGGTCGACGCCGACATCACGGTCGAGGCGCTCACCGACCTCAACGCGTCCTACCGCACCATGATCACCGCGGACACGCCCGCCACCCCGGACCGCGCGCTCCTCACCGCCGCGCGCGCCACCCAGCGCATGCGCTTCACCTCCGCAGGTACGTCGTCCGGGGTCATGTCCGTGGCCCTGTCCGGGAGCCTCGGCGCCGTCGGCGTGGCCGCGCTCGGCGCGATCGTGCTGGTACGGCGTCGCCGCCGCCCCGCCGTGGCGGCCGACCGGCGGAACGACGGAGGTGCGCGGGCATGACCGGCGGCACGGAGTCCGAGAACTACCTGATCAGCCTCTTCGACAGCACCGGGGCGTTCTGGCTGGTCCTGGCCGTCGCGTTCGGCGTGGGCGCCCTGCACGCGGTCGCGCCGGGACACGGCAAGAGCGTGACCGCGGCCTACCTCATCGGAACGCGGGGCCGGTACCGGCACGCCGTGCGCCTGGGGGTGATCGTCGCGCTGATGCACACCTTCTCGGTGCTCGTCCTCGCGCTGGCCTGGGTCGGCCTGTCGACCGCGGCCTTCGACACCAAGACCGTCACCGCCTGGATGCAGATGCTGGCCGGACTCGTGGTGATCGCCGTCGGCGTCCATCTCGTCCGCCGCCATCTGATCACCCGATCGCACGGCCACGGGCATGGGCATGGGCACGGTCACGGTCACGGTCATGGGCACGGGCATGGGCATGGGCATGGGCATGGGCATGGGCATGGGCATGGGCATGGGCATGGGCATGGACATGGGCACGGTCACGGTCATGGGCACGGGCATGACGGGGATCCGCTGGTCGATCCGTGGTCGTGGCGCGGCCTGACGGCGCTCGCGATCTCCGGCGGGCTGGTCCCCTCGCCCTCGGCGTTCATCGTCCTGGTCACCGGGCTGCTCACGGGACGCGCTCTCGTGGCGGTCACGGTCGTCGTCGCGTTCGGCGTCGGGATGGCCCTCACCCTCACCGCGGTCGGCGTCCTGACGATCCGGGGATCGGCGCTGCTGGCCGGTCGTACCCGGGGGTCGCGGTTCGCCGCCGCGGTGGCGTCGTGGACCCCCGCGCTCGCGGGCGTCGCGGTATCGGCCGGCGGTCTCCTCTATCTCGCCACCGCCATCGGCGCCCTCACCTCCTGACGCAGGGCGAGGGGGTACCTGCTCACAGCCTCGTGGATGCACAAGTCAACCGACGCGACTCCACGGAACGTGGGGCACATCATTCCGGCGCGAGCCGGCTCCCACCGATCGCCGCCAGGTACGCATCGTGGTCACCGACGCAGGACACGAACTGGTGCCCGCCATCGAACTCGCGTGGGCCGAACTCGCCGAAGAAGCACTGGGCGAGGCGAGAGTGGAGCAACTCGAGATCACGCTCGACACTCTCGAACGAGCCAATGACCGACTACGAGGCATTGTTGGAGAAGGCCGGTCATCCTCGACCGCCCCCACCGCTACCCGGGCTACACCCCGGGATCGGCGATCTCCGCCACCCGCACTCCATCCAGTTCCAGGCCACCCCACCTGGTGCCGTCCAGCGTGAGGATGTCCGCCCGCCACAGCCGCGCCAGCATCACCGTGTGCGCGTCCTCCCAGCGCTGCTTGTCGCCCAACCGCTCCGCGACTCGGCCGAGCTCCAGCGCGTCGTCGAAGTCGCCCAGCGCACCATACGAGCCGTGCTCCAGCCTTGCGATGCCCCGCACCGCCGGAAGGAACCCCGACTCGTCGCCGCCGCCCATCTCCGCGGCCACCGACGCGACGATCAGCGCCGGCACCACCAGCCGCAGGCCCCGTGTATCCAACCCGAACAGCATCGTGATCAGCGAGAGGTCCCCCCGGGCGACCTCCGACACCACGGTGGAGTCCAGGACATAGCCGGCCTCAGCCATCAGCGGTCTGCTTCTCGACCCGCTCGCGCTGCGCCAGCAGGTGGGCGGTCATCCGCTCCACTCGCGCCGAGGAGTCCGGATCCGCCAGCACCGTCTCCACCGCCGCGAGGACTGCGGCGTCGGCCGTGTGGTCCGCCTCGGCCCGCCGAGCCAACGCGGCGTTGACCAGAGCCGACACCGACTTGGCCCGCCCCGCCTGCACCTCGGACTGCGCGTATTCGAGCAGCTGCTCCTCGATGGTGACACTCACCGGCTTCGTCGTCATGCGATAACCATACGATGAACCGGCTCGGGCTGTAAGGAACCCCGCGAGGCAGCGAAGGGCCGACACTGAGCACCCAGGGCCGGCACACCACCGCCTGACGTCAGGACCCGCGACGGTCCACCATCACATCGGACAGCGCTGGGTCCGGGACCTGGCGGCAGATACCGACCAGGTGCCATCCCCGGTGCTCGTACCTCGCGCACACCGTGCCTGCCGACCTGGGAGAGTCACCGCTAGACGCCCGACAGGAGCCCCTCCAGGTCGCGGATCTCGCGCAGCAGCTCCGGCGCGAGCGACTCCGCCTTGTCCCGGTCGAGCCGGACGCTGGGCCCGGCGATGCTGATCACACCGACGGGCGTCGAGGCGCCCGCGGGCACGATCGCCGCGGCCATGCCCGCCAGCCCGGCCTTGTAGATGGCGTCAACGAAGGCGTAGCCCTGCTCGCGGGCGCGGACCACGTACTCCATCAACTCCGCCTCGTCACGGGGGGCGCGGGCACCGAACTCCGATTCCTTCGGATATCCCTGCGCGGCGGCCAGCTCGCTCACCCGCGCGTCGGTCTGGTGCGCCAGCCAGGCGATCCCTGTCGCGCTGCAGCTGAGCATGACCTGGGCTCCCATGTCGGGGTCGTCGTAACGCAGGCCGTTGCGTGCCCCCTGCCGCTTCTCCACCCAGAACAACCGGTCGTCCTCGACGATGCTGAGCCGTACGAGCTCACCGGAGACCGCGGCCAGCCGCTGGAGGGCGGGCTTGGCCAGGTCGACCAGCGGATACTGGCCGAGATGGCGCAGCGCGAGGGAGGTGAAACGAAGGCTGATCGCATAGTTGCCCTGCGGCCCCACCTGCTGCGTGAAACCGGCGGCGGCCAGTTCAGCCAGTGCCCGGTGCGCCGCGCTCTTGGGAAGGTCGAGCCGCTGCGCGATCTCGTTGAGAGGCAGGCCGTCGATCTCCGTCGCGAGCACCTTGAGCACGGCGAGGCCGCGTGCCAGCGATCCGCTCATGAAAATCTCCCTTCAGTCGTCAACGCATTCAGGCCCGTCCGGTCAACTCGGCTCCGAATTCTTGGAATACGTGCTGTCGGAGCCGTCGTGAAGCGTCTGTGATTTTCCCATGACCTCGACGGTGGCGCGGTCCGCGCGGCCTGGTCACTCATTACGTGAATTGCCGGTGACGTGACGTGCCGCGAGGAAACCGAATGTCATCGCCGGGCCGAGGTTGATGCCGCCCGCGGGGTAATGGCCGCCCATGACGCTCGCCTGGTCATTGCCGACGACGTATAGGCCCGCGATCGGGTTCCCATCGGCGTCCACGGCCTGGGCATGCTTGTTCGTCCTGATGCCGGCGAACGTCCCGAAGCTCCCGGGCACCACACGGACGGCGTAGAACGGGCCCTTCTCGACAGGACCGAGGGACGGATTCGGCGTCGACTTCTTGTCCCCGCCGTAACGGTTGAATGGCGTGGAGCCGCGCCCGAATTCGTCGTCCACACCGCGGCGCGCGCCGTCGTTGAATCGTGCGACGGTCCGCTCCAGTCCGTCGGGGTCGATGCCGCAGACCTGGGCCAGTTCGCGTAGGGTGCGGCCCTTCTTCAGATATCCGCTCCGGAGATAGGGGAAGAGCGGCACCGGCCGTGGCTTCACCATGCCCAGGGGGTATCTGCGGACGTATCGCGAGTCGGCGATCAGCCACGACTGGACGGGCTCTCCCTCCGGCGCCGCCGCGATCATCCCCGCCACGTAGTCGTAGTAGCCGTTCGCCTCGTTGACGAAGCGCCGGCCGGTGCTCAGCACGCCGATCGCGCCCGGCTTCGCCCGGTCCATGATGTGCGGGAACGTGCCCACCCGCCCGTTCCGGTACGGCACGAGCGAGACAGGGCACCACGCGGCGGGAGAGGCCACGTCGGTGCGGAAGTGGGCGCCAACCTGCTCGGCCATGGTGATGCCCGAGCCGTCCGCCGTTTCCGGCGCCAGCGTGTGGTGCTCCCTCCCCGTCGGCGTGCGGGGGAAGAGTCGCCTGCGCCGTTCGACGTCGTTCGGGAATCCGCCGGTGGCGAGGATGACGCCCCGCGAGGCGAGGTAGCGTGTCACGCCCTGTGGCGTTCGGACCCGCGCGCCGACGACCCGGCCGTCCTCGTCGGTGAGCAGCTCTTCCGCGGCCGCCGAGACCCGTAGGCCGACCCCGCGGTCGTCGGCGGACTTCGCCAGCCGCGCCGTGAGCGCGGTGCCGTTGACGAGCTGCATGCCGGTCCGGTGAACGACGAGGTCGATGACGTGCAGCCCGACCCGCCAGGTGGCATGGAGGAGGCCGCGGAGGTCCCCCCGCGACGCGGAGAGGAACCGTTGCAGGTCGGAGCCGGCCATGATGCCGAGCCCGAGGAAAGACGTCTCGTACAGCTGGCGGCGCAGCTTCCTGCGCAACGGCCGGGGGATGCGCCGCGCGTTGACCGGCTTCGGACCTACGGAGCGGTGACCGGTGCCCGCGCCCGGCAGGTCGCCGTAGATGTCGTTGATCGTGGTGCCGGGAACGAAACGCATGAATGTCTGGTGATGGAAGAAGTCCACCATCCGGGGCGCGCCGTCGAGGAACGCGTCGATCCGCTCGGCGTCGTAGTCATCGCCCAGGCAGGTGCGGAGGTAGGTGCGGAACTTCTCGGCACCCTCGTCGACGCCGTCCGCCTTCGCGAAGAAGGAGCCGGGTGTCCACATCCACCCGCCCGACCACGCGCTCGCGCCGCCCAGCACCGGCGCCGCCTCGACGACCTCGACGCGAGCTCCCGCGTGCGCGGCGGTCACCGCGGCGGACAGGCCGCCGGCGCCGGAGCCGATCACGAGCACGTCGCACCGGACCTCCGGTATCGCCGATGCGGGATCGGTGTGGTGATGACGGGAAGGGGAGGGACTCTTCATCGCTGCTTTCTCCACGCTGGGTGGTGTCATGGGGTCAGGCGTCCCCGCTGAGCCGGTCGAGCACCGCCCGCGTCGCCTGGAGCGCCCTGGTCGCGCGGATCCGGGCCGGGATGCCGGCGTGGTTCTCGAAGGGTGCCTCCACCCCGAGAGGAAGATCCGGGGGCAGGTGGCGTAGCGGCGCGAGCACGTCGAGCCCACCCTCGCCGGGCGGGAGCCGTGCGTTCCTGGCCTGGTAGATCAGTTCCGCCTGGTCGGCGGGTTCGCGAGCCGGAGCGTCGCAGAGCTGGGCATAGCGGAACCACTCCACCGGAAGCGCGTCGATCAGCTCCGGATCGCTTCCCGACCGGGCGAAGTGGATCGAGTCGATGAGCAGCCCGACGTTCGGGTGCGCGGCGGCGCGGAGCACCTCCGCGGCGTCCGCGAGGTCACTGACCGCCGTCCACGGCATGAACTCCAGATTGGGCGTGAGCCCGTACGGCTCGGCGAACGCCGCGAGGGCGGCGAGGTTCTCAGCGAGCCGTCCCCGTTCCGGGTCCATGCCGGCGACGAGGATCTGGCTCGCACCGAGGTAGGCGCCGGTTTCGAGGAACGCCTCGAACTCGCGGACGTCCGTCGTCTCGGTCAGCCGCAGGATCTCGATGTCCCACACCGGGATGCCGAGGTCGTCGGCCAGCAGCCGGGTCCGCTCCACCAGCGGGGTACGGCCGACCATCGGCCACGACGGCTCGTCGGGCGTCGCGGGCACGAGGCGCAGGCCGACCGCGCCGTAGCCGGTCTCCG
The DNA here is from genome assembly GCA_001570385.1 of Microtetraspora glauca. Classification (GTDB taxonomy): domain Bacteria; phylum Actinomycetota; class Actinomycetes; order Streptosporangiales; family Streptosporangiaceae; genus Microtetraspora; species Microtetraspora glauca. The sequence continues at coordinate 74,030 of BBYL01000007.1, forward strand.
CGGCGCACCGGACCAGGTCCGGCGGGGCGAGGTCGAGTACGGTCAACGCCGACAGGGACAACACGCGGCTCATGAGGCCACCGCCTTCGTCTCACCCGCGTACAGGTCGAGGATGCGGCGCGCGGTGTCGGTGCCGGAGACGATCGACGCGCGGACGGAGCTGCCCGGCCGTCCGGCGGCGTCCCCGGCGACGAACGTGTGGGCGTCGCCGTACGCGTCGCGGTCGAGGGGCCGCGCGTGCACCCCCTGGGAGACGAGCACGATCCCCGGCGCGTCGATCCAGGTGCGCTCCGCGCCGTCGTGGACCAGCACCCGGTCGTCCCCGATCTCGTCGATCGTCGCTCCGAAGATCATCCGTACATCGGGGTTCGCGGCCAGCCGGGGCAGAACGAGGATCTTGCCGCGGCGACCGAACTCCGGTGCGATCCGCGGCTGCGCGCCGACCATCAGCACCCGTACGCCCCGGCTCGCGAGGGTGTCCGCGACGCTCATGGCCGGGCCGTCGTTGCCCCAGATCGTCACCGCTCCGGGGAGATCGTCCGACTCGTGGCGGGCGAGCCAGTCACGCAGGTCGTGGACACGCTCGCCGTCGATCCCGGGGATGGCCGGCGTGTTTCCGGCACCGCCGGTGGCCAACACGACCGCGTCCGGGGACAGGGACGAAACCAGGGCGCCGCCGGCGCGCGTGTTCAGTCGAACATCCACGCCGCGGGCGGCGAGGCACTCCGACGCCCACCGGAGGTAGCGCCCGAACTCCGGATTGGGCTGCTGCCTGGAGGCCAGTTCCAGCTGCCCGCCGAGCCGGTCGCGTTCTTCGAGGACCGTCACGTCGGCGCCGTTCTCCGACAGGAGGACGGCCGCGCTGAGGCCCGCGGGGCCCGCACCGACGACGACCACGCGTGGCGCGTCCCCACCCGTCTTCCCGACCGTGGGCGCCGGGAGGAATACCCGGCCCCGGCCCACTTCGGGGTTGACCGAGCAGGTGACCGCACCGTCTCCGAGCCCGTCGATGCACACGTTGCAGGCGATGCAGGGCCGGTAGCTCCCACCGGACAGCGCGGCCCGCGCCCAGGTCGGATCGGCGTGGAGCGCGCGCCCGATCGTGACGAAGTCGGTGACACCGTCGGTGATCGCCCGCGCGGCGGCCTCGGGAGTGTTGAGCCGACCCGCCATGCCGAGCGGCAGGCCGAGCTCCCGGTACCGCCGCGCGTACGGAGCGAGGAACCCCGGGCTCCACTCGCCCGACTGGATGATCCATTCGCCGGCCTCGTAGTTGCCGGCGGAGATGTCGAGATAGTCGAGCAGGTCCAGCCGCGTCTCCGCGATGATGTCGAACTGCTGCTCCGCGGTCAGCCCGCCCTCGGCCCCCTCCACGGCCGAGACGCGCAGGCCGATCGTGAGCTCGGGCGCGGCCTCCCGTACGCGGTCGATCACCAGGGCGAGGAACTCTCCCGGATCGCCGAAACGGTCGGCCCGCCTGTTGTAGAGCGGCGACATGAACTGGTGGATGAGGTAGCCGTGCCCGCCGTGGATCTCGATGACGTCCGTACCCGCCGCGACGCATCGCGCGGCCGCTTCGCCGAACGCCCGCGCGAGCTCCTCGATCTCGCGGATCGTCAGCTCTCGGGGCATCTCGCCGCCGGACACCTCGCACGGGATCGGGCTGGGGGCGACGGCGGGGAAGCCGGACACCGTGGCCTGGACGGTCCTGCCGCCGTGGTTGAGCTCCATGCCGAGCAGGGACCCTTGGGCGTGCAGGGCGTCGGCGAGGGCGCGTACACCCGGGACGCACTCGTCGCGGTGCATGCCGAGCTGGTGGGTGCGTCCCCGGCCGTCCGCCCGCACGAAGGTGGCCTCCGTGAAGACGAGGCCCACGCCCTCACGCGCGCGGCGGAGCAGGTAGTCCCGGTACAGCTCCGTCATGAAGCCTTCGGGAGTGCAGTAGTTGCGTTCCATCGGCGCGGAGACGATGCGGTTGGGCAGGCGCACCCTGCCGAGGTCGAGGGGGCGGCCGAGGACGGACTGGGCCGAGACGGCGGGTCGTTCGGTCGCGGCGGACGCGGGCACGTGGCTCCTTCTGGACGGTTTTCGCCATCCGGGCGCACGTCGTCGGGCGTCCGGATGGTGGTTCGAGAGATGACTTCCGCGACGTGCCGCCGGACCGGGCCACACGTGACCGCTTGTCGCCGTACGTGGGCTGTGTGCCGGCTTGTACGCCGCGGGGCGTCAGGACGGTCAGGCCCGCGCGGACGCCACGACCTGCAGCGCCTCGCGGTAGGCCGCGACCGTCTCGTCGATGTCGGCTTCGCTGTGTTCGGTGGAGAGGTAGAGGCGCCCGCCCACCGGGACGAAGATCCCGCGCCGCAGCAGCTCCACGGCGACGCCGTCGTAGATGCCGTAGTCGCTGGCCAGGTAGTCCGGGAAGCGGCTGCCGCCGGAGACACCGGGCAGGCAGTGCATGAGCGCGCCGATCTGGTTGACCGTGACCGGGATGTCCACGGCGCCGAAGGCGTCCCGCACCCCGGCGGCGAGCTTGGCGCTCAGCCGGTCCATCCGCTCGTAGACTCCCGGCTTCGCGAGGATGTCGAGGGTGGCGTCGACGGCGGCGAGGACGAGCGGGTTGCCGTTGTAGGTCCCGGCGTGCATCACGCCCCGCGTGACCTGGTCGATCAGGTGCGCCCGGCCCGCGACGGCGGCGACGGGATACCCGCTGCCGATCGCCTTGGCGAGCACGATGAGGTCGGCGTCGACGGAGAAGCGCACCGCCGCGCCGCCGAGGGCGACCCGGAACCCGGTCAGCACCTCGTCGAGGACGAAGACGGCGCCCGCCCCGTCGCAGAGCCGGCGTACCCCGTCGAAGTAGCCGTGCGGGGGAGTGAACACGCCCGAGTTGCTCATGACGGCGTCCATGAAGACCGCGGCGATGTCGGAGCCCGCGCCGCCCAGCGCCTGCTCCAGCGCGTCAAGGTCGCCCCACGGCACGAGCACGACGTCATCGAGCACGGACGGGGTCTGGCCCGGTGTGCCGAGCCCGTCCAGCCGTCCCTCGGCATCGGGACGGTAGCCGACCAGGAACTGGTCCGACCAGCCGTGGTAGTTGCCGACGAACTTGATCACCTTGTGCCGCCCGGTCGCGGCGCGGGCGAGCCGCAACGCGATCTGGGTCGCCTCGCTGCCGGTGTTGGTCCACAGCAGCTTCTCGGTGCCGGGGATGAGCGCGAGCAGCTTCTCGGCGGCGAGGTACTCGTAGGCGTGCCCCGACCCGTAGGTGGCGCCCAGTCCGACCTGGCGCTGGACGGCCTCGACGATGTGCGGGTGGGCGTGCCCCGCGATGACCGGGCCCCAGCCGAGGACGTAGTCGATGTAGCTGTTGTCCTCGATGTCGACGAGGCGTGATCCGCTGCCCCCCTTCATGAAGATGGGGTGGGGCTTGGACGTCAGCCGGGCGCCGCTGGCGACGCCGCCGCCGACGACGTCCCGCGCTCGCTGCCACGCCTGGAAGGACGCGTTCCAGTTGTCGATCGCCATGATCGGCCTTTCGTCTGGTGGGGGTTCGGGGAGACCGGCCGGGGGCATCGGGGGCCCGCCCGGTCAGAGGTAGGGGGTCTCGGGCAGCACCTGGCCGCCGTCGACGACGAGCGACTGCCCAGTGATGAAGCCCGCGTCCTCCGAGGCGAGGAACGCGACGGCGGCGGCGACGTCACGTGGCGTGCCGAGGCGGCCGACCGGGATGGCCCTCGTGGCCCGCGCCACGTAGTCGGGGTCCTGCTCGGACGTCGCCTCGATCTCGATCTTTCCGGGCAGGACCGCGTTGACCGTGACGCCGTACGGCGCGAGTTCGAGCGCGACGGACCGGACGAACCCGAGCTGGGCCGCCTTCGACGCTCCGTACACGGACCAGCCGGGGTAGCCGGTGACCGGACCGGTGATCGAGGACGTCACGACGACGCGGCCCCGGCCGCCGCGGATCAGCTCGGCCTCGCACGCCTGCAGGAGGTACACCGTCCCGAAGAGGTTGGTGGCCGCGACCTCCCGCAGGTGGTCTTCGGTGATCTCGCCCAGCCGGGCCGCCGGGTAGATCCCGGCGTTGAGGCAGAGGATGTCGATCGTGCCGAACCGCTCGACGGTGTCCCGGGCGACGGCGTGGCAACCGTCGCGGCCGGAGATGTCCGCCGCCCGCGCGAGGACGCGCGCGCCGGACGGGTCGAGCGCCTCGGCGGCGGCCGCGAGCGATTCCGCGCGCCGTCCGACGATGACGACGTTCGCGCCCGCGCCGAGCAGCCTCTCGGCGATGCCGCGTCCTATCCCGGTGGCTCCCCCGGTGACGACGGCGGTCCTGCCGCGGAGTGATGAGGTCATGGAACGCGCTTTCTGCTCGGGGCGGGCGGGAGGAACACCGGAACGGTCAGATCAGGCGCGGGTCGCCGGTTTCGAGCACCTCGGCCGGCACGTTGTGGTTCTTGAGGATCCCGGCGAGCGTGCCGTCCTTGCGGATCCCGGCGAGGAACTCGTTGAACGCCTTGGTCAGCTCGGCGTTGCCGAGGTTGAACACCAGGGCGCCCTGGGCGGCCTCCTGGGTCGCCGGCACGCGGTCGTCGCCCTGGGCGACGGCGACCTTGAACTTGTCCATGTTGTAGGTCACCGCGGCCGCGATCGCGCCGTCGATGGCCGCGTCGATGCGCCCGGCGTCGAGGTCCTGCGCCATGTTCACCGGGGTCGGGTAGAGCTTGAGCTTGTCACCGAAGACCGCCTTGAGGCTCGGCACGTAGTTGTAGCCGTCGACCGTTCCGACGGTCTTCCCCTCAAGCGCCTTGATCGTGTCCGTACCGGCGGCGGAGATGATCGCGAGCGGGTCGATGTACAACGGGTCGCTCAGGGAGACGATCGTGGAACGTTCCTTCGTGCGGTTCCAGCCGCCGAGCGCCACGTCGGAACGGCCCTGCTGTACGCCGGGGATCACGGCGGCCGAGTTGCCGGTCTGCACGGTGATCGTGGTGCACTCGGCCTTGGCGAACAGCCGGATGATGTCGGCGTCGATGCCGCCCATGCCGCCCTCGCCGGTGGTGGTGACCTGCGGGGGCATGTCGGTGACGCCGACGGTGAGCGTCCCCTTGGACACCGTGGAGAACGTGTGGGCCGGCTTGCAGTCGGCGGCGACCGTGGTGTCACCCTCCGAGGAGCAGCCGACGAGCGCGACGGACGCGACGGTGATCGTCGACAGGAGCGCGGCGAATCGTTTGATGGACATCTTGCTCACCTCAATGGTCGTGGTGGGGGTCGGTGAAGGCGGGCGGATGAGGGGCGGGTCAGGCGAGGTGGCGGCCCATCCGCTTCTCGAGCAGGGCGGCCAGCCATCCTGAGGGGAGGGTCACGAGGAGGTAGAGGACGCCGGCCAGGGCGAGAACGCTCGTGTACTGGAACGTGGTCGAGCCGATCGAGTAGGCGCGGCTCAGCAGCTCGGGCAGCGTGATGAGGAACACCAGCGAGGTCGTCTGGAACAGCTGGATGGCGAAGCCCATCAGGGCGGGGATCGCGATCCGGATGCCCTCGGGGAAGAGGATGAATCGGAACGTTCCCCACCGATTGATCCCGAGCGCCGCAGCGGCCTCGACGAGCCCGCGCGGGACCGCCTGCAGGCTCGCCCGGATGATCTCGCTCGTGTACGCGCCGGTCATGAAGCTGAGCGCGACGACCGCCGATCCGAAAGCAGGGAGCACCAGGCCCTGGCTCGGAAGTCCGTAGTAGATGAGATAGAGGAGGACGAGGGTCGGGGTGCCTCGGCCGAATTCGACGACCGCGAGCGTGATCCAGCGGACGATCCTGTTCGGCGAGGCCACCAGCAGGGCTTCGGCGAGGCCGAGGGGAAGCCCGATGAGCAGGCTTACGACGGCGAGTTGGACGCTGACCCCGAGACCGTCGACGAGGCTGGGCAGCCAGTCGATCCACTGTTCGATGAGTCCGTTCATCACACCGACACCTTCATCCGCAGCTTCGTGTCGAGCGTCCGGGACAGATAGGCGAGCGGCATGCTGAGCGCGATGTACAGCACGCCGGCGATGACGAACGGGGTGATGCCGTCACCGCCCGAGCGGGCCTGTGCCGTCGCGCGGAACGCGATCTCGGCGACGCCGATCGTCGAGGCGAGCGACGAATCCTTGAGCAGGCCGATGCCGTACGTGGCGGCGGAGGGAAGGCAGACGCGGAAGGCCTGCGGCGCGACGATGCGGGTGAATATGCCCACCTGGCCGAAGCCGAGCGCCTGCGCCGCCTCGGTCTGCCCCGCGTGCACCGAGAGGAGACCCCCACGGTAGATCTCCGCGAGGTACGCGCACGAGATGACGCCGAGCCCGCCGATCGCCGCGGTCAGCGGGTCGAGCTTGATCACGTCGGAGCTCACACCGAAGTAGAGGATGAAGATCCACACCACGGGCGGAACCCCGCGGAGGACGTCGATGAGCGCCCGGGTGAGCACCCGCACCACGCCGAACCGGGACGTGCGCAACAGGACGAGCGGGACGCCGAGGATCGCGCCGATGAGGAACGACGAGACCGTGATCACCACTGTCATCACGATCGCGTTCCCCAGGACGTCAAGCGGGATCAACGGTCGATCACCGCCTTGAGGAACCGCTGGGTGCGTGGGTTGGCGGGACTGGAGAGCACCTGCGCCGGATCGCCCTGCTCGATGATCCCCCCGTCGGCCATCATCACGACGCGGTCGGAGACGTCCTGGGCGAAGTGGATCTCGTGCGTGACGACGACCATGGTCATGCCCGAGGCGGCGAGTTCGCGCATCACCGCGAGGACGTCGAGGCCCAACTCGGGATCGAGAGCGGAGGTGGGCTCGTCGAAGAGCATGACCTCGGGCTCCATGGCGAGGGCGCGCGCGATGGCGATGCGCTGCTGCTGCCCGCCGGAAAGTCGGGCGGGGTATGAGCCGGCCTTGTCGGCGAGCCCCACCCGCTCCAACAACTCCATCGACCGCTGGTGCGCGGCCTTGGCGTCCCGGCCGAGTACGTACTCCTGCGCGAGGGACACGTTCCTGAGGACAGAGAGATGGGGGAAGAGGTTGAAGGACTGGAAGACCATGCCCGCCGTCTTGCGCAGAGTTTCGAGGGTGCGCACCGGAATCTTGGCGGGCAGATCGACGACGGTGTCGCCGATCGTGATCCGGCCGGAGTCGGGCCGTTCCAGAAGGTTCAGACAGCGCAGGAGCGTGCTCTTTCCGGCACCGCTCGGGCCGATCATGGCGACGACCTCGCCCCGCTGGATCTCGATCGATACGCCGTCGAGGACGGTGTGGTCGCCGTAGCTCTTCTTCAGGTTCGCGACCGAGATCATGGGGCGGGTCCCGTTCGCGTGCTGTGGTTCGGGGGGGAGCGTCAACTGCGTCATCTTCCTTGCCGTGCGGTGGGCTCGGGGTCAGGTGGTGCGGTTCGTTCTGCTTTCACGTGCAGAGGGCCGGATCGCACTCGAAGGGGGTCGGGCGTGAAGGTTGACGCCGGATCGCGCGGCGGCCGGGCGTCGACGGTGCCGGTTCGAGGGGCGGGCAATAGTGGAATACTGTTCCAAGAATTGCCGGTTTCCGGACTACTGCGTTCTCGTTGCGGCCGTGAGCTGGAGGAAGTGATCGCGCATCCGGTCGCGATCGGGCGAGGCGTCGGCGAAGATCCTCATCCCGTCCGCGGCCTGCTCGACCACCATCTGTCCGCCGTCGACGACCCGGTGCCCTCGTGCGCGGGCGAGCCGGACCAGCGCGGTTTCGGCCGGCCGATACACCACGTCCGCGACCCACGCCCCGGACGGAAGCTCGGTGACGTCGAACGGCAGGCCGGGCGAATGGTCCATGCCGACGGGTGTCGCGTTGACGACGCCGTAGGCGGTGGTGACCGCGTCGCGTAACTGTGCGCCATCGATCGCCCGGAGCTCCGCGCCGGGGAAGTACGGGGCGAGCCGCCCGACCAGGGCCGTCGCCTGCGCCGCGTCGGTGTCGCACACGAGCAGCCGGTCGGCCCCGAGATCGAGCACGGCGTGCGCGGTGGCCGAACCGGCGCCGCCCGCCCCGAGCTGGACCACAGGACCCGCCACTCCGTCACCGACGGTCCGCGCCAGGGCCGAGCGGAAGCCGGTCACGTCGGTGTTGCACCCGATCCAGCCCGCGCTGCCCCGGATCAGCACGTTGACCGCGCCGATGCGCCGCGACTGCTCGTCGATCGCCTCCAGGTGGGGAAGGATCGCCTGCTTGTACGGATAGGTCACGTTGAAGCCGTCGAAACCGAGCGCCAGCGCCTGGGTGAGGAGCGTGGGGAGATCGGCGGCGGATAACCCGGATGCCGCGAGGTCGACCGGCTTGTACACGTAGCGCAGGCCGAGCCGGGCGGCCTCCCGCTCGTGCAGCGCCGGGCTGAGCGAGCCCACGACGCCATCGCCGATGAGCCCGATCAGGTAGCTCGGCTCGGGCCTCAGTCGCGTCGGCACGATGTCTCCTCATGGTCGGGGGCGCGCGAACGGGTTCTCACCGCGTGGCGATCCCATCGAGGGGAAGGGCGGGGAATTTTTGAAACGCCGTTTCGGAATGCCGTTCCGGAACGGCGTTTTAGTATTCAACCCGTCGCCGATGGCCCGGTCAAGAGGCAATGCTGACCGGTCGCGTGATCAAAGCGCTGACCAGGGAGTTCGTCGTGCTTTTGGGGTCTGGGCGGACGGCGGCGACCAGCGGTGATCGCGGGATCCGGGCCAGATGATCTCGTCTCGACGCCCCGTCATCGGCCGGTGAACATGTCGACGGCCAGGACCATCGCGCGCGGGAGGTGCCGATCCGGCAGGTCCCGGGCGGTGCGTTCGACGACGCGTGGTCCGGCGGTCAAGGGGGCGGAGGTGGTGCCCGGGCATGTGCCGTCGGGCGCGAGCCGTACCGGCCGGAAGGTGTCCCGCGGACCCACGCCGAGGCGGGGATCCGCGGGACACTACCTAGTGCCCCTCCCGTCAATCTTTGCCCCGTCGCGTCGCCCAGGGTGGCACCTCGCCGCGTTGTCGCCCCACCCACGGAAACTCCTCGCAGGCTCGGAGTTTCCGCGGGGCCCGGGAATGTCGGCCGTAGGCTCCGCTACGGCCTCCTCCTCCGCCTTGCGATGCACCACCCCGGACACCGCTCCTTCCGGGCAAACCTTGCCGGTCACGGCACTAGAACCCGGCGGTTACCTTGGTGAACTCCCAGTTCTGCTGGGAGATGCCGCTGCAGTTCTCCGCCACGCCGCCGCCGGGGCAGGGACGGTCGCGGTTGACGGACCAGAAGGCGAGGCGGGTCAGGCCCTTGGACAGCGCCCAGTCGCGGATCTGGGTCCAGGTCGCCACCGAGGTCAGCTCCTGCTGGTCGGACAGGCCGTTCATGCCGGAGATGCCCATGTGGGCGTAGGCCTGCGCGTCGGTCCAGCCGTTGGCGGACTTCAGCGCGTTCTTCAGGCCCTCGGCGGCGTTGACGGTGTTCTGGTACATGTTCGCGCCGCCGCCGAAGTCGAACGGCATGATCGTGTAGTTGTCGATGTCGACGCCGAGCGCCTTCGCCTGGTTGATCAGGCGGACGCCGTGGGAGTTCGGGCCCGTGGTGGTGGTGCCGAAGGTGACGACGACCTTGACGTTCGGGTTGTTCTGCTTGACGATCTTCAGGCCGTTGAGGATGCGGTCCTGGACCGTGTAGTTCTCGAACTCGTCGGTGTTCTCGATGTCGAAGTCCACGACGGCGGGGCCGACCGCGTTGATGACCTGCTGCACGGCGCCGGCGAAGGCGGCAGGGGTCGAGCAGTTCGGGCCGAGCTTGTTGCCCTGCCAGCCGCCGAAGGAGATCTGGACGCTACCGCCCTTGGACTTGATCGTCGAGATCGCCTGCGCGTCGACGCCTCCGGCGAGCTGGCGCTGGCCGTCCCACGCCGGGGTGCAGCCGCCGCTGGACAGGATGAAGGCCATCGTGAAGGACTTGATCCCAGTGGCGTCCATGACCGTGCCCGCGTTCGGCGGGTCGCCCCAGCCCATGTAGAGGTACGGCGCGCCCGCCAGCCGGCCGCCGGTCGTGCATCCGGTGGTGCTGCCGGTCACGGAGCCGCTGGCCGCCGACTCGCCGTTCGCGTTGTACGCCTTGACGGTGTAGGTGTGCGACGAGCAGGCGGACAGGCCGGAGATCGTGGCGGACGTACCGGTGACCTGGGCGACCTGCGTACCGCCCTCGTAGACGCGATAGCCCGTCACGGTGCCGCTCGACGCGGACCAGGACAGCGAGATCGACGCGTTCGTGCCGCCGGTCACTGTGGGCGTGCCGGGCGTGCCCGGCGTGCCGTTGCCGCCCTGGGTGCTGGCGTTCAGCGTGTTGCTCGGGTCGGAGAGGTTGTTCGCGGCGTCCTTGGCGCGGACGGTGTAGGCGTACGAGGTGCCCGCCGCCAGGTTGCCGTCGGTGTAGGTGGTGCCGGTGACGGTCGTCACCAGGCTCCCGCCTCGATAGACGTTGTAGCCGGTGACGCCGACGTTGTCGGTGGAGGCGTTCCAGGCCAGCGAGATGCTGCTGGTCGTGCTGCCCGTGGTGCGGAGGTTGCCCGGGGCGGTCGGCGGCGTCGGGTCGCCGCCGCCGGAGACGACCTTCCACAGGGCCGGGACGACGGGCGGCTCCCACCCGGGGAGGGAGGTGTGGCCCTGGACGCATTCGTAGTCGACGCCGTTGTAGGTGACCCGGCTGCCGGTGCTGTAGGCGGTCCATGCCTGCCAGGCCGGATAGGCGGCCATCGTGGTCGAGGCGCCGTACGCGACGGGTGCGGTGGCGCTGACGCCGGCGACGGACATCGCGAGGGCGGCGAGCACCGCCGTCGCCATGCGACGGAATCTCATGCGTGCTCCTTAGGGGAGGGTGGCGAGGTGGGGCTTGACGGTCTTGGAGAAGTTCCAGTTGTTGCCGGCGTCCCAGTTGATGGACCAGGTCATCGCGCCTCTGATCTCCGGGTACGCGCGCGGCGGCACGAAGGTCCCGCAGTTGGTCCTGGTCGCCAGGCAGGTGAGGGCCTGGTTGACGAGTGAGGGCGAAAGGACGCCGCCGCCGGCGGCGCCGGGTCCGGCGGGCAGGCCCAGGGCCACCTGGTCGGGGCGCAGGCCGTTCTCCAGCTGGATGCAGGCCAGCGCGGTCATGAAGTTGACCGTCCCCTGCGAGTAGGCGAACGACTGGTCGCAGCCGAGCATGGAGCCGGAGTTGTAGTACTGCGTGTGGACGACGGTGAGGATGTCCTTGATGTTCAGCGCGAGCTTGAAGTACTCCATCCCGGTCGACTGCATGTCGATCGTCTGGGGCGCCATCGTGATGATCAGGCCCGCGCCCACCTTGGTGCGCAGCGCGCGCAGCGCCTGGGCCATGTAGGTGGCGTTGAGGCCGTTCTCCAGGTCGATGTCCACCCCGTCGAAGCCGTAGCTCTGGATCAGGGCGTACACGGAGTCGGCGAACTTCGTCGCGGCGGTGGCGCTGGCCACCTGGACCCGGCCCGCCTCGCCGCCGACCGAGAGGATGACCTTCTTGCCGCGCGCGTGCAGGGTCTGCAGGTCGGCCTTGAACTGCGCGTCGGTGTAGCCGCCGAGCGAGGCGGACAGGCCGGGGTCGACGCCGAAGGTGACCTCGCCAGCAGTCGGGGTGGCCTCGCCGAACGCGACGGCGACCAGGTCGTACTCGTCGGGCACGGCCGACAGCTTGAGCTCGACGGTCGGGTTGTCGAAGTTGTGCCAGTAGCCGGTGAGGAAGTGCTTGGGCAGCGGGCCGATCGGGCATCCGGTGGTGGTGACGGTGACGGGGTCGCTCGCGGGGCCCTCACCGACCGAGTTGTACGCCGTGACCGTGTAGGTGTAGCTCGTGCAGGCGGTCAGGCCGGTGATCGCGTGGGAGGTGCCGCTGACGGTGGCCACCACGGTGCCGCCAGTGCGGACCCGGTAGCCGGTGACCGTGCCGGTCGCCGCGGGCCAGCTCAGGGTGAGGCCGGTGTCGCCGACCTGCCCGGCGGTGACCGTTCCCACCTTCCCGGGTACGCCGCTGGAGCAGCCGGTCGTCGAGCCGGAGACGGAGTCGCTCGCCGCCGACTCACCCGCCGAGTTGTACGCCTTGACCGTGTAGGTGTGCGACGAGCACGTGGCCAGGCCGGTGATCGTGGCGCTGGTCCCGGACACCGAGGCGCGCTCCGTCGTGCCCTCGTAGACGCGGTAGCCGGTCACGGTGCCCGAGGACGCGCCCCAGCTCAGGGAGATCGAGCCGTTCGTCGCTCCGGTGACGCTCGGGGCGCCGGGCTTGCCGGGCGCCTGGACCTCCGAACCGCCGCAGGCGCCGCCGTTCACGGTGCAGTTGGAGATGGCGGAGAAGTTGCCGGGGGTGCCGTTGAAGCCGAAGCTCTGGCTCGCCCCGGCGGCCAGCGCCCCGGCCCAGCTCGGCGGGGTGAAGGTGTAGTGCTGCCCGCTGCGGGTCATGGTCGCGTCCCACGCCGACGGGATGGAGAACCCGGCGGGCAGGTCGAACTGCACGTTCCAGTTGACCGGCGAGGACGTGCCGTTGGTGACGGTCACCTTGCCCTCGAACCCGGAGCCCCAGTCCTGGGTCTTGGTGAAGGTGGCGGTGACCGACGCCGCCTGCGCGGGCAGCGCGACGAGGCTCAGGAACAGGGTCGCCAGTGCGACCAGGGTGGCGCGTAATCTCATGTGCACCTCGGGTCGGTGGTGGGGGGTGCCGTACGGCCCGCGCCCGAGGAGGCGGCGGGCGCGAGCCGTACGGGGGCGGGCCGCGATCGGGGGAGCGCGTCGCGGGCCGCGGTCGCGGAGCGGCTGAGGTCCCGGCCGCTCCGCGGGTCAGGTCGGGCGGTCGTCCATGACGGCGGTGCGGATCCCGCCGTCATGCGGGCGCGCGGGGTTTGCGGGGGTGGTCAGGGCGAGTAAGGGGCGAGTGCGCCGCGTGATCGTTCCCGCGGCTGGAACGCGTCGCCTTCTCCCGGCGGCCGACCGGGCGGTGACGGCTCCATTGGTCTCGTCACGGCAGGTGGGGGATGAGGGGGGTGAGTGATGTGAGGCAGATCTTTTAATAAAGTTTCCTAAGAGTTGACGTGATCGTAGCTTTGACACGGACGCCCTACAAGGCCCAAAACGACGGCCGCCCGACGGGATCGGGCGGCCGGGCGGGGAGCCGCGGTGATCGGCGGCCGGTCAGCGGCCGGTCGGCGGGTGGGTCGGGCGGGAGCGGCGGGGGTCGAACGGCACCAGGGCGTCCGGCTTGCGGACCAGGTCGGGCACCTCGGCGTCGGCGGCCGCGTAACCGACGGGAAACAGGATGTAGGGCCGCTCGTTGGCCGGCCGCGCGCAGATCTCGCTGAGGAACGCCATCGGGTTCGGCGTGTGGGTGAGCGTCGACAGGCCCATCTCGTGCAGCGTGGCGATGAGGAAGCCGCAGGCGATGCCCACGCTCTCGTTGACGTAGTAGTGCTTGACCCGGGTGCCGTCGGGGCGCACGCCGTACTTCTCGGCGAAGCAGACCACCAGCCACGGGGCCACCTCCAGGTAGCCCTTGTCCGCGGTGGTCTCCAGCGGGGCGAGCGCCGCGCGCCATTCGGCGGTGAGCCGGCCGCCCTCGTAGTTCTGCCGTTCCTCGACCTCGGCGGCCTCCCTGATCCGTTTCTTGGTGGCGGCGTCCCCGATCAGCACGAACTTCCACGGCTGCTGGTGCGCGCCGGACGGCGCGGTGTTGGCGGCACGTACCGCGAGTTCCAGGCACTCGCGCGGCACCGGTTCGTCGCTGAAGAAGCGCACGCTCCTGCGCCGGTCGAGGTGCTCGTAGAAGGCCCGTCCCCGGGCGATCATCTCCTGCTCGCCGTACCGCTCCGGGCGGTACGGGATGAACGGATGGGCGTGCTCGCGTGCCATCGCAACCTCCACGACTGTCATATATGCAGGCGTAGTGTGATTCGTCGTGACAGAGCGGGCAACAGATAGCCTTATTCGCTGACAGATCGGCAGTATCCGGACCGGCCGGAGCCGTGGAGGTGGGCAGATTGGCAAGAACCGGGCTCGACGCGCTGGACGCGCGGATCCTCCGGCTGCTCCGGGAACACCCCCGGACCGGCCTGCTCGAGATCTCCCGGCTGCTCGGCGTGGCCAGGGGAACGGTCCAGGCCCGGCTCGACCGGATGGTCGCCGACGGAGTCGTCACCGACTTCGGCCCGAACCTGTCGCCGCGCGCCCTGGGCTACCCCGTGCAGGCGTTCACCACCCTGGAGGTCGAGCAGGCGTCCCGCGCCGACATCTCCGCGGCCCTCACCGCGATCCCCGAGGTTCTGGAAGCGCACATCGTCACCGGGCCCGGCGACGTGTGGTGCCGCATCGCCGGACGCGACAACGAGCACATCCAGCAGGTCATCGACCGCACCCTGACCATCCCCGGCGTACGGCGGAGCAGCACGGTGATCGCCCTGTCCGCCGTCGTCCCGCACCGCGTCCAGCCCCTGGCCGAGTCACAGCCCTTCGCGGTACGGGATTCCACCGGCTCGACCGGCTCGACCGGCACGCATGGTGACGCGCGGTGACTCAGGGCGAGGTGACTGCCGCCGGGCGACGGAGCCGATGACCGCCAGGCGCGGGCGCCGCCTACCGGCGCGGCCGGATCCGCGAGGGCACCCGTATCCCGATCAAGAGGGCCAGGAAGCCGACGACGCCCCCGGCGCCGATCAGGCCGAGGGCGAACCAGGACGAGTCCTGCCCCCGGTCGCTCTCCCCCTCCCCCGGACGCGGGGCCGCCTCGGACGGCGGCAGGGCCGAGTCGACCAGGCGGGCGGCCGCCGTCCCCGGGGAGTCGAACTCCGCCGACGCCAGCCCGACGGGGTCGATGGACCGGGCGACCTTGGCCAGCGCGTCGCGGACCGCACAGCCACCGGCCTGGTTGCAGAGGACGAGCAGAGAACGGTTCAACAGTCCGCCGAACGCGTCCAGACGCTGGTAACCGCTGTCGCGGGCAATGTCGCGGGGCACGATGGCGGCCTGCACCGTCCTGCTCCGGAGGGCACGCAGCGGGTCGGACGCCGGGACGGTTTCCAGGCGCAGCCAGGGATAGCGCTGCTTCAGTACCTGCTCCAGCCCCTCCCGGGAGGAGTCCGGCAGCGAGACGCCGACCTCCTTGCCCGGATGTTCGAAGGCCGCTCTCAACTGCTCGGGTCTGATCTGATCGATGTCGTAGACCACGACGTCGCGGCCGGGGACCGTAATGGTGGCGGCCTCGGAGAACCCCTGGGCCGTCAGCGGGTTCGCGGGCCGGACCTGTAACTCTCCCGGAAGCGCGGAATCCGGGCCGGGGTCGTCCACGAGGACCACGGCCGGTTCCCCGGTGGGTGCGCCCGCAGGGGGGTAACGGATGTCGAACCGATACCCCGCGCGCCGGACGACCTCGGCCACCACGTTCGTGGCGAACGCGTCCTCCCGCCGGGCGGGAGCCAGGACGACGATGGTTCCCGGCTCCGTCCCGGCGGTTTCCGCACCGGCGCGGGGATCGCCGCCGGGGGAGCGCAGCAGCGCGACCGTGCCGACGCCGATCAAGGTGATCGCCAGCGTCGCGAACGCCACGGTCACGGTGAGCTTGGCCTGCGAACCCAGGCGGAGCTGGGACCGTTTCCCGCGGTCGGCCTGTTCCAGCCCGCCCAGCGCGGCCTGCATCGACGGCGGCATGGTGCCCGCGACCGGGCCTTCGGCGGGCGTCCGCCGGTAGGGCGTGGTCGCCGTGGTCCCTGTTGTCGTGTGCGTGATCGGCGGTGTGGTGGGTGAACTCGGGTTGCTCGGGTTGCTCGGGGTCCCGGGCGCCGTGCCGGGTGGGAGCACGGCCGACGCGTCGCCGGAGCCCCGGCCCAGCCGCCTCCACAGGCTCCGGCCGGGCACGGTCGGCCGCCGTTTCCGCAGGCTCCGGGTAGGCGCGGCCGCCCCGGCCATCGGGGTGTCTCCCCCTCTTCCCGCCGATACCGGCTCATGCCCCCTGAAGCCGGGCTCGCCGGAGCCCGGCAAGGCCCTTCCGTGCCCCGTCGCGGAGCCCGCCTCCCCACCGGAGCTCCCCGCCCGCTGCCCCTCCGGGCCTGAACGCTCCGGCTCCCGCCGCACGTCGGTGGCGGACAGCACCTCGGGATAGCCGGAGTGTTCGAGCAGCCGTACGGCGACCGGCCGGTCGGCGGGGCCGAACGACAATGGATCGGTCAGCCCGGCCAGCCCCCGGAGCATGTCCGCGAGCCGGACCTCGGATCGGGTCAGCAGGTCCAGGCACACCTTCGCCGTGCCGTCCTGCCGGGTGATCTCCGTTCCGTACCCCCACCGCACCTCATAGGCGTCCTCCGGCGCGTGCCGCGCGAAGGACAACCGGATCCGGTGCCGGGCCGTGCTGCTGGTCCAGGTCGCCGCGGTCAGCCGCGCCCGCATGCCGTACGGCAGGAGCGCGGCGACGGTGTCCAGGAACCGCAGCCGTTCGATCACGGGAACCCCGTCGGCGCCCACCACGCAGACGGGCCGCCCGGTCAGCAGCAGCGCGGCGGCGCACCGCGCGTCCGGCCCCGGGTCGAGGGCCGTGGGATCGAACTCCGGCACGGGTACGGCCAGCGGAGGGGACGGGGTCGCCGGCAGGCCCGCGAGGGCGAGGTAGAGCGCCTCGTAGGACACCCGATGGGCGGCCAGCTCCTCGTACGGGACATAGAACCAGCGGGTGTAGGCGATCTTGCGGTTGGTCACGTCCCGGTGCCCGGACCACTCCTGGATCGCGAGCACGATGTGGCGCGACACCTGCTCGCGTTCCTTGGTCGCCGCGACCGCGATCGTCACCTGGGGCAGATCCGCCGAGACGCCCGTGGCGTACCTGCTCCTGATCTCTTCGAAGACCTCGGGGCCGAGCCGCCCGTCGCTCCAGGAGAGCAACTCGTAGTCGTCGTGGCCGCCCGGCCGTTTCCCCTCCAGGGCCCACTCGAACCTGATCTCGCGGATCGTCACGTAGCCTCCGTCGCCGGCCGGATCGCGGCGAGCCGCTGCCCCAGCCACAGCATGGGCTCCACCACGTTGATCGGATGAAGCTGCCCCCGGATGCGCGAGTCCTCGTCCGCCTCTCCGGGCAGCATGTTCTGGAAGTCGTCCCAGTCGAACGTCTTGGTGCGCCGGTCGACGTAGAAACCGATCGAGGACGTGGCGAAGAACCTGATCCGATCCGGGTGGAAGAACTGGTCGAGCGCGTTGAGCACCATGTCGGCGTTGCCGCTGGCCGACACCTGGCACAGCTCGTGGAACAGCTCCCGGGCGTCCTCGCTGGTCACCCGGGGCAGATGGTACGGATCGTCGATGTCGGTGGTGAGCAGCCGCCGTTTCTCGGCCGTCTCCAGCACCCGGGGGTCGTCGAACTTGGTGACGCACACGGCGATGTGGTGCGGCAGCTTCCCGTCGCCGAACTCGCCGGCGGCGAGCATGCGCTCGGCCAGCCTGGTGAGCGGGGCGTGCATGTGGTCGAAGGCGTCCCCGAAGGTGAACTCCCTGATCGGATCGAAGAGGAAGACGATGCCCCGGCTCTCCGCGAGGTTGTCCAGCAGTTCGTGCCGGCGGGAGTCTCCCGGGCCGTCCGGAGCGCCCGCGCCGCCGGGGGCTCCGCCCGCCGGGCGCCGTCCCGTGCCGAACAACCCGCCGGGCGCGTCGATCATGTTGATGCCGATCCTGGTCGGCGGCCCCGCCTTGGCCTTCCTGCCCCAGAAACCGGACCGCCGGGCAGGAGGGCCGATCAGCGTCCACTGATAGCGCTCCAGGGCCCTGCTCGCCTCGGGGAACACCTTGCCCCGCGACAGCGCGTTGGTCCTCTCGATCAGGTAGTCCGACGAGGCGGGATCGGACCCGACGATCTTCCAGTCGTCGTTCCTCCGGGTCAGGGCGATGAACAACGCCGCCAGCAGCGTGGTCTTGCCGCTGCCGGGGGCGCCCCACATGGAGATGTTGTGATCGGGACGCCCCCGGGTCACTTCGGGCTGCATGCGTTCTGTCACCGGGTATCTAGGGCGGACGCCCTGTCCTTCAGGGTGGGGAGGAAGTCCTTCCCGTAGGCCATGTTCTGTCGGTGCCTTTCGCTAGGTTGATCGTCATGTCCCTGTTCCGGCTCCAGCCGACGCCTGCCCAGCAGGCGGCGCTGGCCGAGCACTGCGCGCACGCGCGGTTCGTGTGGAACCTCGCGGTCGAGCAGCACGCGCACTGGAAGCCGGGGCGTAAGAGCGCGCCGAGTTTCGCCGAGCAGTGCAGGCAGTTGACCGAGGCCAGGGCCGAGTTCGGGTGGTTGCGTGCCGGGTCGGTGATCGTGCAGCAGCAGGCGCTCAAGGACTTCGCCCAGGCCATGGCCAGCTTCTTCGGCGGCACCCATCGCAGGCCGACATGGCGTAGGCGCAGTCAGAACGAAGGGTTCCGGATCGTCGCCGTCAAGGACGGTGATATCCGGCGGTTGTCCCGCAACGTCGGTGAGGTGAAGGTTCCGAAGGTCGGCTGGGTACGGTTCCGCTGGTCCCGCGCGGTCCCGGACGGGGTGAAGTCGTTCCGGGTGACCCGTGATCGTGGCGGGCGTTGGCATGTGGCGTTCGCGGCGATCCCTGAGCCGATCCCCGCCCCCGGTGCGGGTGACGTGGTCGGTATTGACCGGGGTGTCGCGGTTTCCGTCGCGCTGTCGACCGGTGACCTGCTGTATGTCCCGGCCCTGCGCGAGGCCGAGGCCAAGCGGCTGGGGCGGCTGCAACGGAAACTCGCTCGTGCCGCGCGTGGGTCGAACCGGCGGGCGAGGGTCAAGGCGGCGATCGCGAAGCTGAAGGCGCGTGAGGCGGATCGGCGTAGGGACTGGGTGGAGAGGACCAGCACCGGTCTGGCGCGTGACTTCGATGTGATCGGCGTCGAGGACCTCAAGATCAAAAACATGATCCGATCGGCGCGCGGCAGCATCGACGTGCCTGGGAGGAACGTCCGGGCCAAGTCCGGGCTCAACCGTGCGATTCTTGCCGCCGGGTGGGGGCAGCTCGTCGAACGGCTGGAGCACAAGGCGCCCGGCAGGGTGGTGAAGGTCGATCCGCGTTACACGTCGCAGACCTGCAACGCATGCGGGCACGTCGCCAGGGAGAGCTGCGAGAGCCAAGCGGTCTTCTGGTGTGTGGCCTGCGGGCATCAGGCCAACGCCGATGTGAACGCGGCCAGGAACATCCGGGATACCGCCGTGGGGCACACGGTGGCTGCGCGGGGAGGCTCCGGGTTGCCGGGGCCGGTGAACCGTGAACCTCAACCTGTCCTCCTGCCAGCGTAGGGATGGGTTGGAATCTCCCTCATTTCTGAGGGGGAGGATGTCAATCCGTCTCGTCGAGCAGGGGGAACGGGAGATGGCCGGGAGAGGGGGCGACCAGGCCGAGCTCGGCGGCCAGCCCGCGCACGTCCACCGCCTCCAGATGGGCCAGGGCCGCCGCACCCAGCCGGTGCCACGCGGGGTGCGCCTGGTCGGCCGCGTCGTCGTAGATCGCGCCGAGCAGCGTGCCCGGCCGCTGCTCCAGGGCGGTGAGCAGTTTCCGCCAGTCGTGCCGGTGCGGGCAGGGCAGGAGCCTGGACCGGTCGGTGCGGGCCGGATGGGGCGGTCGGTCGCCGACGGTGAGAAGGACGGTGGGGGTCCGATCTCCCCAGTCGAGCCGCCGGACGATCAGGGCGAGCGCGTCCTCAAGCTGCGCCGCGTGCGGGTGGTATGGATATCCGCCAGCGACCGCTCCCTGTTCCTCCAGCGCGCCGAGCGCGTCGAGGGCCTCTGCCGCGCCGGACTGCCAGGCCGCGACCCGGACCGGGAACTCCTGCGCCGACCGGTCGTACGAGTGCGCCGCGTAGGCGACGAGGGAGACGCGGAGCAGCCCGCCGAGCTCCCCGGAGGCGCAGTTGATCATCTGGCGTGCCCGGCTCAGCCGTTCCGCGACCTGGTCGCCCGTCCCGCAGATCTCCACGGCGCAGACGAGGTCCGCCGGGACCGTCGCGCCCGGCAGCCGGTCCGGGAGGGCGGCGACGAGCCGGCTCCAGTCTCGGGGGTCGGGCGACAGCTCCGGCAGGCCGGTGAACCGCACCAGGCCGGGCCGTACGAGCTCGGCGGTCACCTCGTACCGGCCGGGCGGGACCGTGGCGGACTGGACGGACAACAGCCGCGGCTCCGGCCCCTGCCAGGTGACCACGGCGAACGCGGTGCCGTACGCGCCCCCGGGTTCGCAGCGGACGGTGACGCGGGTCCGGGCGCCCGGACGGGTGCCGAGGGGGAACAGCTGCCTGCTGGTCAGCCGCAGCCGATCGGTGCCCGGGACGGCGAGCATGACGACCAGCTCGTACGACCTGGTCAGCGGGTCATCCGCCATGACCTCGCGGACGAGCGCGGCGCTCGGGGCATCGGCGCGCAGCACCTGGGCGCCGGGATGCGCGGCGCGCAGCCAGTCGAGGGCCTGCTCGGCCTTCGGGTCGTCGGGGGACGTGGCCACGAGGATCACCTCGGCGGAGGGCGAGGGCACACGGGCCGCGCGCAGCACCGCCTCTCGGGTCCCGGCCGGGTCGGCGTCCCATCCGCGCTCTCCCGCGAGGTCCGTCCAGGTCGCCGACCAGCTCCGGCCACGGGGGCGTCCGTTGTCGTCCCGATGGATCCGGAACGCGGTGACGCCGTCGGCGGCGACCTCCACCAGGGTGAGGTGATCGGTGTCGGCGAGGTTCGCCAGGGCCTGGGCGACGGCCTTCCTGGTCAGATCCTTGTCGGGCTCCGGCACGAGGAGTCCTCCATAGGTATGTCGTATTCGTTACGCTGCGTCCCCGATATCCAGCTTACTTAGCACATATAACGTTATGATGAGTTATGTGGGCAGAGTGGTGACGTGCTTCTTCGATGAATGCCTATTGGCTATCCGGAAATGCGACATTAGGCGCCTATGATAGCCCGTCCAGGGGGGCCGGCGGCGTTCCGATCGTCGCCGAGACGATGGGACTCGCTTTCCCGAGGAGGAGCATGAGTCGTTTCCTGGGTACGCTGTCCGCGGTACTGATCGCGCTGTCAGGAGCGCGCCCCGAGGTTCTGCGGACGTGCCCGAGCGAGCGCGGCAAGTTCGAGGGCATCGGAGGCGCCGTCCTCACCACGAGCGTGCTCGCCGTGGTCTCCATGACGTTCGCGCTCAACAGCGCGCTCGGTGTCAACATCGTCCTCGCCGTCGCCACAGCCCTGCTGTGGGGCCTGGCGATCCTGAGCCTCGACCGGTGGCTCGTCTCCACCATCAGGGCGGACGCGCCGAACCGCTGGGCGCTGGCCGCGCCCAGGATCGTCATCGCCGTCGTGCTCGGCCTGGTGATCTCCACTCCGCTGGTGCTGCAGGTCTTCAAAGCCGAGATCGACACCCAGATCGTCGAGATGAAACAGCGGCGTGCCGACGCCTTCGCCGTACAGCAGGAGCAGGGCGCGGTGGGGAAGGGCGTCGACCAGCTCCGCAAGGAGGTGGCCGGTCTGCGGCAGGTGATTTCCTCCGGCGGCGACGTTCCTCTTGACATAGAACAGGACGCGAAGATAAAGGCGCTGTCCGCCCAGCGTGCCGATGAGCAGAAGCAGGCGGACAAACATTACAAAGAGTGGCAGTGTCAGCTCTACGGGGGAGCGAACTGCCCCAAAAAGGGCAATGGTCCGCTCGCCCAGGAGAGTGAGCGCGCGTACGAAAAGGACAAGAAGCGCATCGAGCTGCTCGCCCGGCAGATAGAGACCCGAAAGGGCGAGCTGAACGCGACCGGCGAACAGGCCAAGGAGACCCGGCTGGCCGCGGCGAAGGAGGCCCTGCCGAAGGTCCAGAGCCAGCTCGACATCGCGCTCGCGCAGCAGGCCCGGATCCAGCGGTCCTTCGACGAGGACAACCTGGCCACCGACGGGCTGCTCACCCGGCTCCGGGCGCTCAACGAGCTGACCGGCAAGGACCTCACACTCAGCATGGCCCGGCTGCTGCTGTTCGCCTTGTTCCTGCTCATCGAATGCCTGCCGGTCGCGGTCAAGCTCATGCAGCGGCCGGGCGTCTACGAGAAGGCGCTCGCGCTCGCCCAGCGTCAGGAACTGGACGGCGTGCGTGAGGCGTTCGGCGTCCGTGCCGCGCCCCGGCGCGGGTCCGCGGACCCCGGAGGCTCGGGCAGTGTGTGGCGCATCTGGTCGCCGCAGGAGGACGAACCGCGACGGCGCACCGCCTCCTTCGAGGAGGAGGGGACGCGTTCGCCCCAGGGGACGCCTGAAGGACCGAACGGCACCCGCGTCGAGTCGGCCGACCCCGGCCACGAGTACGGGTCGCTGGAGGACGAGGCACTGCGCGGCATGGCGGACACCCGCATCCTGCGGAGACCGGGGCCGGGTGCGGAGCGCTCGGGCGGGATCGAGCTGCTCCCCGACGAGGACTGAGGCCACGGCGTGACGGAACGGATCGTCCACGGCAGATACGAGCTGCTGTCGCGGCTCGGCAGGGGCGGCATGGGCACGGTGTGGCTCGCCTGGGACCGGACGCTGCGGCGATCGGTCGCGCTCAAGGAGGTCGTGCTGTCGCCGTACGGCGAGGACGTGGCCATCCGGCGGGAGAGGGCGCTGCGCGAGGCGCGCGCCGCGGCGCGGATCAGGCACCCGGCGGTCGTCGACATCTACGACGCTTTCCTGGACGACGGGTCGCCCTGGATCGTCATGGCCTACATCGACGGCGCGTCGCTGGACCGCCGGATCGAGAGGCAGATCCTCTCCGAGCGGGAGATCGCCCGAGTCGGCCGCGACGTGCTGGCCGGACTGGTCGCCGTGCACAGCGCGCAGGTGCTGCATCGGGACGTCAAACCGGCCAACATCGTCCTCGATCCCGAGGACCGGGTCTTCCTGGTCGATTTCGGCATCGCCCGGATCTCCGGCGAGAGCGGCCTCACCTCGCAGAACATGCTGCTCGGAACCGTCGAGTTCATGGCACCGGAACGCGTCGACGGGCACGCGGTGGGCCCGGCGTCCGATCTGTGGTCTCTCGGAGTGACGTTGTTCTGCGCGCTGGAGGGCTATTCGCCCTTCCTCCGGGAGGGCCCGATCGAAACCGTACGGGCGGTCGGCGCGGGGCGTCCCCTGCGCTTCCGGCGACCGGGCCCGCTCGCCGACGCGATCACCGGCCTGCTCGTCACCGATCCCGGCAGGCGGATGGGGGCGGCCGAACTCGGGCGGAGGCTGGACGCGATCCTCGCTCCCGCTCCCCGCACACCGCCGTCACGCACGCCGCCGTCACGCAGGTGGGAGGAGGCGACCCCCCGGCGGCCTCGGGACACTCCCACGCCGGCGCGCGGGCACGACGCGCGCGGCCCCGGTTCCACCCCCGGTTCCACCCCCGGGAGCGGCCCGGGTACGGCCCGCCCGGAGGCGGAGCGGGACGATCGTCCGCTGCTCGAACGGCCCCGGCAGGAAGCCGCCACCCTGCTCGCCTCCATGGAGCCGAGGGCCGCCGGACAGCTCATGGACGGCATGGTCGGCAGTGTCGGCAGTGTCGGTGTGGACGGCGCTTCGGCTCCGGCGGCCGAGGTGCTGGTGGCCGAGGTGCTGGCGCTGCTGCCGCCGTCGCGAGCCGGGCGGGTGGTCGACCACATGGCCCCTGACCGGGCGGCCCGACTGGTGCGCGCGATGTCCCCCAGCCGGGGCGCGAGCACGCTGGCCCACACGGACGAGCGCGTCGCGGCCGCCGTCCTCGGCGCAATCGGCGTCGTCCCCGCCGCTGTCCGGCTGGTGGAGGCGATGACGCTGCGCCGTGCCTGCCGGGTGCTCGAATACGTGCCGCCCGCCGTCGTCGCCGAACTGCTGTCCGCGACCTCCGACGGCCGCGCCGACCGGATCCTCGGCGGGCTCAGCCGTGCCGTACGCGATGAGATCACCCGCCTGACCGGCGGCGCGTGACCGGGACCTCGCGCCGGTCAGGCGGAATCCGCGGCGAGCGCCATCCGGTAATGCACCTCGGGAAACGAGGCGCCGGAGACATCCATCGTCTGTACGCGTCCCGAAAGGGCGAAGCCGATCCGCTCGTAGAAACGACGAGCCCGGGCGTTGGCCTCGAAGGCCCAGAGCCCGACCTCGCGGTGACCCAGCTCCCTCAGCCGGTCCAGCGAGCGGGTCATGAGCGCGCGTCCGAGACCCGTCGACCAGTGCTCCCTGAGCGCGTAGATCGCATAGATCTCGCAGTCGGGACCCCCATCCCATACGGGGTCCTCCACGGGCCCGAAGGCGCTGAGCCCGACGATCTCCTCCCCGGCCTCACCGACGACGACACCGCGCAGCGGATCGGCCATCATCGCCCGCCAATGGGCGACCGCCCCTGGCGTGACCACCAGTGCGTCGAGGTAGGCGTCGGGCAGCAGCCCTCGATACGCCGCCTGCCATGAGGTGTTCTTGACTCGCAGCACTTCCTCGGCGTCGGCGGGCTCGCCACGGCGTACGGAAAAAGTCATGGGCCAAGTATCGGCCCGCGCCCCGAGCGGATTCCCTGGGAGCCGCGCGGTGACCCACAACCGTTCGTTCACCCGCGAGCTGTGCTCCGCGCGGCCCCCAGGAGAGTGCGGCGGCCGGCCGAGCGGCATGACTCCGAGCCCGGACCGAAATCGGCCGGCTCGTACGCGCGGCGATGGGTGAGTGGCCACGAACCGGTGGCGGGTTCGCGGGCCCGCCAGATCCTGATGTCTCCTGGCTTGACTCTCCCAATGTGGGAGACCGCAAGGTGGGGCATGTGAGTGACGACCTACTGAGCATCGGAGAGCTGGCCGAGCGAACCGGCCTGTCGGTGAAGCTGATCCGGCACTGGTCGGACATCGGCGTGGTGCCCCCGGCGGGACGCACTCGGGCCGGCTACCGGCTCTACGAACCCCAGGCGGTCGCCCGGCTCGAACTGGCGCGGACGTTGCGCGATCTCGGGCTGACCATGGCCGCGATCCGCGAGGTCGTCACCCGGGAGCGCGGGCTGCCCGAGGTGGCGGCGGTTCACGCGGACGCGCTGGAGGCGCAGATCCGCATGCTGCGGCTGCGACAGGCGGTGCTGCGCTCCGTCTCCCGGCAAGGATCGACACCCGAGGAACTCACCGTCATGACCCGACTGGCACGGCTTTCCGCCGCGGAACGCAACACGATCGTCCACGACTTCGTGTCGGACGCGCTCGGCGACCTCGACGCCTCCGCGTACAGGGACGGGCTGCTCGCGGCCCTGCCCGACCCACCGCGCGACCCCACCGCCGAGCAGATCGAGGCGTGGCTGGAGCTGGTCGCGCTCATCCGCGATCCCGCGCTGCGCGCCGCGATCCGTCGTACGGCCGAGTACGCCGCCGAGCATGCCGTACGCGAGCACAGCGACGAGGATCTGCTGGAGGCGCGGCGACTCACCGACCTGTGGGTCGCCCGCGTCAACGCCGCGATCGCGGAAGGGACGGCCGCCGACTCGCCGGCGGCCGAGCCCGTCGTGGCCGAGATCGTCGCGGCCTGGTTGCCCGCCCAGGCCCGAGCCGGTTTCCGCTCGGACGGCGACGGCGACGGCGACGGCGACGGCGCGGCGGCCCGGCGCCGCCTTCTCGAACAGCTCGAGGTCGCCGCGGACACCCGTCTCGAAAGGTACTGGCAGCTGATGTGCGTCATCAACGGCAGTCCGGTGCGCCCCTGCATGGCCGCCGCGGGGGAGTGGCTGGTGACCGCGCTCCGCGCCAATCCCGAGCCGGGCGCGCGGGCCGCCCGCATCAGCGAGATGCTCGGGCAGGACGCCGACGTCGACGCCGCGTACAAGCTGGAGGGATGTGCCCGCGTGCTGGCCGAGGTGGAGGCTCTCGTCGCGGCCGTGCCGTGCGATCGGCTCGGCGACCCGACCCCGTGCGCCGGATGGGATGTGCGTGCGCTGCTCGACCATCTCGTCTGGGAGAACCTGCTCTGGACCGGCCTGGCCGAGGGGGAGCCCCGCTCCGACTTCGCCGCCGACCATCTCGGCGACGACCACGTGGCCGCGTTCCGCACGGCGGCCCGCGCCACGCTCGCCGCCTTCCGTCGTCCGGGAATGCTCCAGCGGCAGTACGGCCCGGCCCCCGGCTGGCGCCTGGTCGAACAGGTCACCATCGAGATGCTGGTTCACGGCTGGGACCTGGCCACGGCGATCGGCGGGTCGACCGACCTCGCTCCCGAGGTGGCGGAGGCGACCATGCCCGTCGTGCAGGAGATCTACGGCGACCTGCCGCGTACTCCGGGTGGCTCGTTCGGCCCGGTACGACCGGTCCCCGATGACGCGACGGCCGCCGACCGCCTCGCCGCCTTCTTGGGCCGTCCCATCGAGCGGTCCGCCTGACGGATTCCCGCTGGGACTGAACTGCGGGTTTCAGCTGTCTTTCCGGCACTCACCTCTGGTCGGGCAAGTCTCGACAAACTATGTCCATTTCCGTAATAGCCGACAAAAGGCGGCGGGTAGCGTTGGTGGACGCCATGACGCCATGTGGGGGGCTGGTGATGGCAGAAGCACAGGCCGAGCGGTGCCGTACCGAATTCCTGGTGGAGATCGGTTCCCGGCTGTCGGCCTCGCTCAACACCCGCCGGTGCGCTCATGCCACGGCGGAGATCGCCATGTCGTTCCTCGCCGACGCCGCAACCGTGGTGCTGTCGCCCGGCGACAGCCGCCAGGCGAGGTGGCTGCGCGCCGTCGCCGGACAAGCCGCGCCGGAGGAGGGCGAGGTCCCGGTCACGGTCGCCGCCGGGGTGCCCTGTCTCGGGGAGGTGCTGGCCGGCCTGCCGGGGGCCGTCCGCTGGCTGGACCCGGGCGACGCGCCCGCGTGGCTGCTGCCCGGCAAGATCGGCTCGGCTCACCGCCTGCTGGTGGCGACGTTGCCGGGGAACACGATGCCCGTCGGAGCGCTGGTGCTCGTTCGCCGTGCGGAGGGCCCCGCCTTCGACGCGGATGCGGAGATGCTGGCCCGCACCCTCGCGATACGTGCGGGCGCCGCCCTCTCCGCCGCCCTGCTGTACGAGGAGCAGAGCGGGATCAACGCGATCTTGACCGCTGACCTGCTGCCGCCGCCCCTGCCGAAGCTGGAGGGGATGGACCTGGCCGGATCCCTGCGCGCGTCGCAGCAGGCCGGCCAGATCGGGGGAGACTTCTACGATGTCTGCCTGCCTGATCGGGGAGACGGACCGGAGCGCGGGGCGCTGCTGGTTCTGGGTGACGTGTGCGGCAAGGGCGCGCAGGCCGCGGTGCTCGCCGGCCGGGTGCGCCACTGCCTGCGCGCGCTGTCGCTGCTGGAGAGCCGCCCGGAGCGGCTGGCCGACCTGCTCAACCGGTCCCTGCTGGGCTCTCCCGCTCCCTCCTCTCTCGTGACGCTGGTCCTGGGCGCGCTGCACCGAGCCGCCTCGGGGCACGTGCGCATCGACCTGGCGGTGGCGGGGCACCCGCCGCCGCTGATCCTGCGCCGGGACGGCACCGTGGAGGAGGTCGCCACCACAGGCTGTCTGCTCGGTGTGCTGGAGAAGACCGGCGTGCGCCCGGTCGCGGTCGAACTCGCCCCCGGCGAGGTGTGCCTGCTCTACAGCGATGGCATCACCGAGGCGTTCGGCGGTCCCGTCGCCCGGGAGATGTACGGCGACCACCGGCTGAAGGGCGCCCTCGCCACCTGTGCGGGGATGCCGGCCTCTGCCCTGGTGGAGCGGCTGGAGCAGCTCAGCACCGACTGGCTGGCCGGCGGCCACCAGGACGACCGGGCGCTCCTGGCCATCCGGGCCGCCGCCGCACCCTCTCACAGGGAAGTCCGATCCCATGAGTGACCTGACCGTGGGTCGCGACCTGAACCTCGCCTCGGAGCTGTACCTGGAACGGATCGGCGAGGCCGACGAGCAGGGCGCCGTGGACCTGGTCCTCGGCCTGCTTGACGACGGTGTCCCCGCTGGGGGCCTGCTGCTGCGGTTGATCGCCCCCGCTCAGCGCCGGGTCGGCGAGCTGTGGGCGGCCGACGAGTGGTCGGTCGCCAGGGAGCACGCGGCCACCGCGGTCAGCGAGGCGGTCGTGAGCGCCGTCGCCAGGCGGGCGCGACCCCGGCGGCCTGCCCGTGGCCGCGTCACGGTGGCCTGCGCCGAGGGCGAATATCACGCGCTGCCCGCCCGGCTCCTGTCCGAGGTGCTGCGCCTGCGCGGGTGGCGGGTCGACTTCCTCGGTGCCAGCGTGCCCGGACCGCATCTGATCACCTACGTGCACCAGACCGGTCCCGACCTGGTCGCCCTGAGCTGCACGCTGCCCACCCGCCTGCCCCGCGCGCACGCCGTACTCACCGCCTGCCGGTCCGCCGGGGTGCCGGTACTGGCCGGTGGGGCCGGCTTCGGATCCGACGGGCGCTTCGCTCGGCTGCTCGGGGCCGACGGGTGGGCGCCGGCCGCGGACGTGGCGGCCGAGGTCATCGAGGCCGGCCGGCTGCCCTCCTTTCCCACCCCGCCGGACTCCCCGGCCCACATAGCCGACGAGGAGTGCGCCGAGCTGCTCCGGCGGCGCCCCGAGTTGCTGGCCGGCGTGCTGGAGGCCCTCGTCTGTGGCGGCTCGTCGATATCCGCCCACGATGACCGGCAGAGAGAGAACACCGCCGAGAACCTGGGCCACATCGCCGACTTCCTCTGCGCCGCGCTCTACGTCGATGACATGGCGATATTCGGTGATTTCATCGCCTGGACCTGTGCCGTGTCGCGTGCGCGCGGGGCGCCGCCCGAGTCCGTCATGACCGGGCTGCGGATCCTGAGTGACCGCTTGCGCGACCTGCCTCGTGCCCACCACTTCCTGACGGAGGGGATCAGGGCGGCCCAGACCGCCGCCGCGAACGGCCCCCGCTAAGTGGCTGTCGCGGACGTCCGGCCTCGGCCGGCACAGGGACGCTGGTACGACGCCGTGGACGTCCCTGGACGCGTGTCCTCGGGACGTCACCCAAGGCGGGGCAGCGCTCGCCTCCTCGGCGCAGATTCTTCTGGATCACCGGCATATGCGATAGAAGATCATTCGCACCTACTGTCTCTTCGCGAGGTATACGTGAAGCAACTCCTTCGAGTGGTCGCGGTCCAGGTCTTCGCCGCCGCCCTCGTCCTCACCGCCGTCTCGGGCCCCGCCCGTGCCGAGACGACCGACACCGATGCCGCGATCGCCCTCGAATGGCAGACCGCGTGGGACACCCACAAGTTCTACGACACGACGCCACCTGCTCCGGGCTCAGGGCGCAGCAGGGCCACGCGCAGCATCTCCATCGACATCGACGCCCCCGCCAAGCGCGTCTTCACCGCGTATTCGAACATCAACAACCACATCGGCAAGAACCCGTTCCTGAAGCGGGTCGTCACGCACAAGGACTGGTGCCGGGGCGACACGCGCTACATCAACCTCACCGCGATCGAGGAGATCCCGTACGAGGGCACGGTCGTCGTCAGCAAGACGCACGCGCAGCAGCGCCTTCACGAGGATGACCTCTACTACGAGACGGACACCTGGTCGCTGCCCGACGTCGTCACGCACCAGAAGATCGTCTTCACCCGTCTGAACGGCGGGAAGACCCGGGTCACGGAGCTTCTCACCTTCGACGCGGACGCCACGCTGATCGATTTCGTCGCCACGAACGGCGTCGCCTCCCACCAGCAGACGCAGGCGGCCCTCAAGCAGGCGATCGAGAGCTGATTCACACCGGATCGAGGCTGGTCGCCTCGACGACGTGAGAGCGGGCATGGTCGGCGTCGTGAGCACGCATGATCATGCCCGTTCGCGTCTCCACCGGCACCGGAGCCGGAGTCGCCGACCACATTCCGGTCCCGGCTGACCGCCGGACAGCCACAACGACCTGTCCCCGGCCCCTCGCGGCCCGCTCCGCCGCCAGGTCCTGCCGGTGACGCGCTTCGGAGGGGCACCGCGCCGTGGCGCGAGGGCGGATCAATAACATGATCGTCCGGCCAACCACCAGTAGGATGCCACGGTTCCAGACAGACGAGATCCACCCGGGAAAGGGCTGCACGTGGCGCAGAAGGTAATACTGGTTGACGACCTCGACCACTCCGAGGGCGATGACGTGGCGAGACGGGAGTTCCCGCTGCTGAACCGGACCTTCGCCATCGACCTGTCCGACGCCAACCAGAAGCGGCTGAGCGACGCTCTCGCGTTCATCGAAGAGGTCCTGGAGAGTTCGCGCGAGGTGAAGCAGGCGTCGCGGTCGAAGAAGGTCGCCGACACCTCCCCCCGGTTGCGGGGTTACACCGCCACCGACGTTCGCGAATGGGCGAGAGAGCAAGGGCTGGATGTCCCCCTCAGGGGGAAGGTCGCCGACGAGGTCATCGAGCAGTTCATCGGGGCACATCCGGACGCGGCCCCGACGGAGTCCGCCACAGAGGCAGACGCCGACGGCGGAGAAGCTGAGGCCGGCGAAGAAGCTGAGGCCGGCACGGAGTCGAAGGCCGACGCCTGAGCCGCGGGGGCCGGCTCGAAAAGCCGGCCCCACATCGCCCGAACAGCGCCCCACATCGCCGGAACAGCACGGCGAGGACGAACGACGGGGCCGTTCTGAAAAGTCGCTCCGGCTTCGGATCGGATCACCCCGGGTACACGATGCCCTTGTGGTGAAATATGCCGAATGGAGCGAGTGCGGCAGCTGGTGGGCGAGATGTTGCTCTACTGTTTCGTGCTCGTCCTGCTCACCGGTGGCTTCCTGGCGTTCTTCTACACGCCGAGCGGCGAGGTGGTCGCTTACGACGGCTGGTACGAACCACTGCACGGTGTCCCGATGAGCGCCGCCTACGAGTCGATCCTGGAGATCAACCTTGATGCGGGCAGTGGCCTGCTCATGCGGCGACTGCACCACGGCCTCTCGGTCCTGCTCATCCTGGGGACCGTCGTCTGGGCGCTGCTCGGCCGGTTCCGGTACGCGATCGCGGTGCTGGGCCTGGGCGTGCTCGGCGCGCTCGCCGGCTACGGTTCCGCCGACGACCTGCTGTCCGGGACGGTCCTCGGAAAGCTGCCCGTTCCCTGGTGGTACGGCCTGCACCTGCTGGCGGCGCTGGCCACGGGAGCCCTGCTGGTGATCTCCTCGCGAAGGGAGGCCGCCCGGCACCCCAGAACGCTCCGCTTCGTGGCGCTGAGCCTCGGCCTCACCGTTCTCGCGATCTTCTGGCTCTGACCCCCCACCAGTCCGGGACGAGGGCGAACCCCGACCCACCCGACCAGGGCCGGCCCCTTGCGAACCATCACATGGAGCCCTCGCGAGGCGTGCCGAGTTATGGGAGTTGCGGGAACACAAGGGGCGCGCGTGCTGGAGAATGAGCCCCCGGCGGCCACGGGGGCCCGAGCCATCCGTGATCTGATCACCAGCCTGCGACGTCGGAGTGCATGATGCGGACCTTTTTCGACCCGGAAGACGACGAGGAGTTCGAAGCGGCCAAGGATCTGCTGATCCGCCGCTGCCTCGCCTGGGCGGATGAGCGCGACATGTCCGCCGACGGGGTGGTGCTGTCGGCGGCGCTGGACTCGCGCCACAGCAGCCGCGACGGACGGCTGGCCTTCTGGGGGCCCGAACAGGTGCGGCGCCTGCTGCTGGAGTGGATTCCCCAGCGCGTCGTGGCCCACCGGGACGTTCTCGACACCGCGCCCGAGAGCCTGCTGACGCTTCTGCGTTATCTTGCCGCGTCCGGACTACGCGATCCGCGTGGTGCCACCTTGGTGGAGCTGGAGGCGGCCATCGCCGCGACTACGGCGGAGTATTCGGCCGCGTTGGCCGACCCGCTCCGGCAGGGCATCGGGAAGTTCTGGGCGCAGACGGCGCTCGACAACGGTGTCGACCTGACCGACCGCAGGGCTTTGGACAGATTCCAGCGGGACGTCGACGCAGGGCGGGTGCGCTACGACACCGGCGTACTCGACAAGCTGGTCGAAGCCCGGTTCCTGGCACCAGGGTTCGACGAGGAGCGGGCATTCATCCAGCTTCCCGTGACGCTTCCGCCCCCGGCAGAGTTGGCCGAGGCGGCAGCCCGGAGTGGGATCGTGCGGCAACTCGCCGCCCTGGCCGAGTGGGCGGGGACGGAGGGCCGGCCGCTCACCGCGGCCGGGAACCCGCGTCTGGCTGACGCCCGCGAGCTGGCCGCACTGCTCGGTACCGGAGAGGAAGGTCTCAAGGTCCGCAGCTCGGCCGAGATGCGCCGTACCAACCTCCTGCTCGCCTGGGCGAAGAAGGCACGTCTGGTGCGGGTGAGCAAGGGCCGCCTGCTGCGGGTGGCCAAGGCCGCGCCGGTCCTGCGCGATCCGGAGGCCCTGTGGCGGCGCGCGTTCGACGTGTTCTTCGAGCTGGGCGCCGCGATCGGCGCGCCCGCCTCCACGTGGACCGACTCGTCGATGCTCGTCGAGGCGTTCGACGAGATATTGCCCGATGCGCTGAACACGGTGTACAGCATGGTCAGCCCGGTTCCCGTGGTGCGGCTCCAGGCGACCGTATGGCTGTCCTGCCAGGAATACTTCATGTTCGGTCTTCATGAGGACGGCCTCCGCCAGGAGGTCTGGCAGCGACAGATCGACAGGGATCTGGTCGCGGCGTTCGAGGTGTTGTCCGATCTCGGCGCGGTAGAGCTGAGTCACGGCGTGGCCGATGAGATGTACTCCCGCGACCTCGGTGATGATCTCAGCGAGACGGAACGCGTACTGCCGCCCGACGTGTGCGCGCGGCTGCGTTCCCAGCTCGCCGAGCCCGGCCCGCTGGTACGGCTGACGCCTCTGGGCGTGCGAGCCGTACGGGAGCGGATGCTCGCCGACGGTCGGGACGTCCCGTTGGTCGGAGAGTTGGCCGACGCGCCGCCGGCCGAGCTGCTGGGTGTGCTCGCCCAGCACTACACCCCGGAGACCGCCGCCATCGAGTTGGACGGCTGGCTGGCCGTGCGCGGGAGGACCATCGAGTCGCTTCTGGACGCGGTACGCGGCTGTCCGTTCCGTACCCGAGCGGCGGCCATGCTCGCCACTCTGGTCGAGGCACGCGTCGACGGCCGTTCGATGCTGGCGGGGCTGCGCCGTGACCCGGCATTGGGGCCGATCGCCGTGACCGCCCTCCTCGACGCGGGAGACCTGCGGCCAGAAGACCTCACTCCTGATGAACAACGTGCTCTCATGTCCGAAGCACTGCTCTCGCTCCTGGAGCTGAGCGGTCCGGAAGGAGTCCTCGATCAGGTCACCGAGATGGCGGGAAAGGACGCCCTCGGGGTGGTCGAGGCGGTGCTGAACTCGGGCCATCCCGCCGTTGAGGGTATGGAGGAGCTGCGCACCCTGGTGGCAGAACCGATGCGTGCCCGAACCCACCGGTTGCGCCTTGTGCCCAGCCCGGCACCCGGATCACGAGGCCGCCGCAGCGGCCACGGCAAGAAGCGCAAGCGCTGAACCTGCCAAGGACGCCCCGTGATCGACCGAGCCCCGGATCGGTACTGCCTCGCGATCCTCCGGGCACGCCAGGGTTCACCCGGTCGCGAGGCCGGACCACCGGGGCCATTCGTTTGTCAGGCTCCCTCAGCATCGCCTTCCACCAAAGCGGTGTCCCGTACGATTCGCTGGTGATCGAGAAGGTCGTACGAGAGCGGGTCGGCCGCCGGGCGTGGCCGTGGGTGGTCGTGGCTGTGCTGGCCTCGGCGGTGCCGTTCGTGCTGATGGGCATGACCGCGAGCGGTGGCATCGACTACCTGCCGATCGTGTTCTTCGCCGCGCGATTCAGCAGCTTCTACGGGCGAATCCAGTTCCCCGTCGATGCCCTCGTGGCGGGTGGCCTGCCGCTGCTCGTCCTGGCCGCTGCTGCCGCCGCCCGGGAGTGGCGATCGATGGGGACGGGCGTCGCCGCGCTCCTCGGCATCCTGGCCGTGGTCAACCTGGTGCTCTTCGTGGAGTACCAGGCCAGGCCATACACGCCGGCCGACGTCAGCGCGGGAAGCCAGCAGGAGTTCCACACGGGCTTCGGCGCGTCAGGTGTGCCACCGCTGCTGGCGGCCATCGCTTGCACCGTCGCCGCCGTAGCCCTGTCGGTGGGCTCCCAGCGCATGCGGGCGAACCGCCACCGCTGAGTTACGGCCGACACCCGCGCCTACTACGCCCGCCGTGTTCGTGGAGCAGCGCGATGGCCTCGATGATGTCGGAGACCACATGGTCGGCCTGGTGCTCCTCGCCGGACCGTGCATCTGCCGGATGAGGGCTTTCGCGAGACATAACGATGCCGTTTGAACGGCGTGCGGATCGCGCCGCCAGCTTCTTGGTAGCCCTTGTCCGCGAAGGTCTTCACGTCAGCGCTGGTCAAGGCGTCGACCAGGCCGACCGTGCGAGCGGCGGTCACATCGTGTACGGCGCCCGGCAGTGCAGGTGAAGCCCACATCAGCCGGTCCATGGGATCGGCCGGCAGGTGCACGTTCATTCTGTGCTGCTTGTGCTCGCCGCTGTCGTACGGCCGCAGCGCATCAGCAAGTGGCCGCGGCGGAATCGTTCACCCTCCAAAGGCTCGCGCACCATCCGCGCCACCTCGACGAACTCTTCCTTGCGGGCCAGGTCGGCCAAGTCGTCGATCGGCCACCGGTAGGCCGGCGCGACCTTATGGTCGAACTGCAGCACCGGACCGCCCTCGGATTCGAAGAAACCGAGCAGGAGGTAACCACCCGGGGCCAGCACCCGGCGGAACTCGGCAAAGTACGGCGGCAGCTCCGGTGGTGGGATGTGGATGACGGAGTACCAGGAGAGCAGACCGCCCAGCTCGCCGTCGGCCACGTCGAAGGCGCCCATCGAACCGACCTCGAAACGCAGGTCAGGATGGTCTTTGCGGGCGATGTCGATCAGTGCGGGGGACAGGTCGACGCCGAAGGCGTCCAGTCCGAGGTTACGCAGGTGTGCCGTCATGTGCCCTGGACCGCAGCCGGCCTCGGCGACGGGCCGGGGTCCGGCGGCCCGTACGAGTTCGGCGAACACGGCGAGGATCGCGCGATCCAGTGGCAGGCGGTCGAGCGAGTCTCGGGCGAGGTCGGCGTAGAGGTCGGCGACGGCGTCGTAGGCGTCCGCCGTCGCGGTCAGATAGGGGGAGGATTCGGCCACGGCGGACGACTGTAGTTCATCGGTCGGCAAAAGTCGTCGATCATCGACCGGGCGGCGCGTCCGTTCCGTTCCGGTCGGCTGACCACGACCTCAACGAACTGAAGAGCAGATCACCCTGCCGTCAAAGCTCGAAGACAGTGCGTATCGAAACGATGAACTGAAGTCGCCCCGGGCCCTCCTGAACCGCCTACCCGCGTGGAAGGGAACCTGGCGAAGATCCGAGAAAGTCCTCGAAAGAAATCCGGAGGCGATGTCGGATCGGGGCAGAGGTGTTCGTAGCAGGGGTGTGAGGCCCGCCCACGAGGGGCGCCCCGAACCACAGGAGATGTTCCGAGACGCAGTACCTGGTTTCCGTGATCTCCGACACCGCCGGCCTCGCCACGCCGGACGAGATGGCGGCCATCGACGCGTTCAACGACCGGCTCGAGGCGGAGGGTCACTGGGTCTTCGCCGGTGGCCTCGTGGCGCCCAGCTCGGCCACCGTCATCGACAACCGAGGCGGGGAGGCGATGTTCACCGACGGGCCCTTCCTGGAGTCGAAGGAGTATCTCGCCGGCTTCTGGATCATCCAGGCCGCCGACCTCGATGCGGCGCTCAAGCTCGCCGCCGAGGGGTCGAAGCACTGCAATCGGAAGGTTGAGGTGCGGCCGTTCCTGTGAGCGTGGTCGACGTACGGGAGGCGATCACTCAGGCACACCACGAGGAGTGGGCCCTGGTGGTCGCCTCAATGCCGTGCACACCTCCGCCCGCGATGTACGCGGCACCGACTGGTCGCAGGTCGTCGCCCTCTTCGACCAGTCGTCCGCCTCGACGCCTCGCTGATCATCGCGCTCAACCGGGCCGTCGCGTTGGCCGAGCTTGACGGCCCGGAGGTGGCACTGGCGGCCGTCGACCGTCTTGAGGAGAAGTTGGCCGGCTATCACGCCTACCATGCGACCCGCGCCGACCTGCTGCGCCGGCTGGGCCGCAGTCAGAAGTCGCGTGCGGCGTACGACAAGGCCATCGAGCTGGCCGGCAACACCGCCGAGATCGCCTTTTTGGCACGCCGTCGCGACCAGCTGGGGTAGCGCCCGCGAAGAGCAGGAGGCCTGGCTCGCGTCGCCTATGACGGCACCCTTGCTGGAACTGATGGTCTTGGAAGCCGACTGGATCGGACAGCTATATGTGGACCCGGCATCGACGGGCAGCAGGACCACATCAACGGAAAGATCAATGACGCCCGGAGATAGCCTGCCTTATTCCCACCCCGGCCCGACCGCCGGGGCTTTTCGCTTGTCACGATGCCCCGGAAGTCGTTTTGACCAAGCCGGGGTCCCGTACGATTCGCTGGTGATCGAGAAGGTCGGGCGGGAGCGGGTCGGTCGCCGGGCGTGGCCGTGGGTGGTCCTGGCTGTGCTCGCCTCGGGGGTGCCGTTCGTGTTGATGGTCATGACCGAGAGCGGTGGCATCGATTACCTGCCGATCGTTTCCTTCGCCTGGCGCTTCATCGGTGTCGACGCGCGATTCCTGTTCCCCTTGGATGTCTTCCTGGCGGGCGGTCTGCCGCTGCTCGTCCTGGTCGCGGCCGGCGCCTCCTGGCAGTGGTGGCCGGTGGGGATGGCGGGCGCCACGCTCCTCGGCGTCCTGTCTGTGGTCAATCTGATGCTCTTCGTGGAGTACCGCCCTCGGCCATTCACCCCGGCCGACATCAGCGCGGGTAGCCAGCCGGATTTCCGTACGGGCTTGGGCGGTTCAGGGATGCCGCCGCTGCTGGCGGCCATCGCTTGCGTTGCCGGCGCCGTAGCCCTGACTGTGGTCTCCCGGCGCCTGCAAGGTGAACCGCCACCGATGAGGTGGCCGACACCCGCGCCTACGATCTACTGCCATATTCGTGGAGCAGCGCGATGGCCTGCATGACGTCGGATACCGCGTGGTCGGCAGGGTGCTCCTCGCCGGGCCGAACCGTGTGATCGATCCACACAGTGCGCAAGCCCGCCCTACGGCCTCCTTCGACGTCGGCGGCGAGGGTGTCACCCACCATCCATCCTCCTTCGGCCAGCCTCATCCCGCACCGCTGCGCGGCGATCTCGAACAGCCCGACGTCGGGCTTGCGGATGCCCTCGAGGCCCGACACCGCGTAGCCGTCGACCGCTTCCGCGAGCCCGGTCCGTTGGAGCTTGGCCATTTGGTTGTCCGGGGTGCCGTTCGTGATGATCCCCACCCGCCATCCAGCCGCGCGTAGCTCAGCCAGTCCGGTCATCACCTCGGCGCGACACTTGACGAGACGCGGCATCCGCCGGCGATAGGCGGCCCACAGGCTCGCCGCGGGGGTGGACAGCCTGAACCGCTCGCGCACTTTGGCGAAGAACAGCTCACGGTGGGGGAGGCCGTCGCGGTTCAGCTTGATCAGGTGGTCAACGCCTTTGTGGCCAAGCCGGTGTTCCTCGGCGAACTCCTCGGCCCACAACGCGAACGCGGCATCCAAGTCGATGAGCGTCCCATCAAGGTCGAAAAGCACAAGACGTCGCACGACGCCACTCTAGAAGTGATCGTCTTGGCCGTACATCTGATGGGAGCGCCCGGGGCGGTTCACGCAGCGAGCACCGGCCTACGAAGTGCGGAGACGTCGTCATGACTGGTTCGCGTATGGTTCGCGATCACCAGCCTACGGCTGCCTGGCACTGCTTTCGGCTGCCTCTCCTCGTGGTCTGATCCTGTCGATAAGCGCAGGTCGGACGGTGAATGGCAAGATCAAAAAAGTGCCCCCGGCGAGGGGCACGTAAGAAGGGGATCGACTGGTACGCCACCTGACCAGGAGGTTTTTGATTCTCGGGAACCGGGGAGCTCTCGGCAGATGAACGTCGAGGCCATCCGCCCGCTTCCGCGGCGTCGTGTCAGGTCCGCGCGGACGGCAGTGGACCGTTCACCACGTCGGGTTCGATAATCCGCCTCGGGATCAGCGGCGCCGTCAGGCGACTGCGGTAGGCCAGCACGTCCGGCAGCGTCTGCATCGCCGCCAAGATCGGGGCTCCTCGGCGTTCGCGCCGAACGCGATCACCGTAGGCAGCGGCTTGACGAACCCCGACACCGCGGAGTGACGGGCGACCAGCTCACAGCGCCAGTCGTCGGGATCGGAGACATCGGTCGGCGGCACGTTCTCGTTCACCAGGACCAGCGCGGCCCGCGGTTCCGCGCGGGAGATGACCGCCTCGATCGCCTTCGCCTCCAGGTGGCGCGTCACCGCGGTGAGCATCGCCGTGGGTTTCGGCTCCGTGGCCTGCTCCAGCGGCCCTTATGACGGGCAGGTACTCCACGACCGACATCGGCCGGCATGTGTGAGGATCAGCGGGAAGGCGTCCGGCTGGGCTGAGCGGACGTGCAGGAAATGAACGTCCGCCCATCGATCTCGGTGGTGAACTGTGGGTGGGCGTTGATCTAGGCCTCCCATGCCCGTCAGTCGTACTCCTCACGTCAGTACTCCACCAGCTTTCTGAGGCGGTCGGTGGGCACGCTGTGACCCTGGCCGGGCAGCGGGCGGGTGAACCGGGTCCTGGCCAGCCGATCGGCCAGGTCGTCCAGGCAGGATTGCGGGATATCCACGCGAAACGGCCGCATCATGTCCTGGCCGCCTTCACTCGAGTGGGGGCAGCTTGACCAGATCGGGCAGAAATTCCTCACTGAACAGGAAGATCACCCGGAGAGTGCGGAACACGCCCAGGCCGTACCGTCGCTCTCGCCGGGACGACCTCCACCGCGGGGTCGGCGTTCGGCCGGCTCGCCGTCAGGCATCCACGTTGACCGGAGTGAGCCAGTCGCGGTGGCGGTCGTCCCGGCCGTGTACAGCCGCGTCGTAGGCGTGCTTGAGCTTGGCGGTCACCGGACCTTCCGCGCCGATCTCTCGATGGTCGACGGAGGCGACCGGAACGATCCCGGCAGCCGTCCCGCACAGGAACAGCTCGTCGGCCGTGTAGAGCTCGGCGCGCAGGATGTCGCGCCGCCGTACGGACAGGCCGAGGTCGGCGGCGAGCCGCTCGACGGTGTCCTGGGTGATGCCCTCCAGGGCGCCCGCGCCGGCGGGCGGGGTCACAAGCACGCCGTCGCTGACAAGGAACACGTTGGCGCCCGTGCACTCGCTCACGTTGCCGGCGGCGTTGAGCAGTACGGCCTCGTCGAAGCCCGCGTCCAGCGCCTCGGCCTTGGCCAGCACGGAGTTCAGGTAGGGCCCCGTAGCCTTGGCGAGCGTGGGGACGACGGCGGGGTCGTTACGCCGCCAGGAGCTCGTCATCAGCCGCACCCCCTCGTTCAGGTAGGCGCCCCATTCCCAGGTCGCGATCGAAACCGTGACCGGGCAGTTCCTGGCCGAGATGCCCATCTCCCCGTAGCCGCGATGGACG
The DNA here is from genome assembly GCA_001570385.1 of Microtetraspora glauca. GTDB lineage: Bacteria > Actinomycetota > Actinomycetes > Streptosporangiales > Streptosporangiaceae > Microtetraspora > Microtetraspora glauca. The sequence goes on from BBYL01000007.1 coordinate 113,523, forward strand.
AGGTGGCGGATGTAGGAGGAGGAGTGGCCGTTGGCCGCGACCGTCTTCAAGGTGGCGGCGTGCAGCTCGCCATAGGAGTACGGCACGGCAAGACCGATGATCTTGGCGCTCCGGTAGAGCCTGTTCAGATGGGCGTCGAGCCGGAAGACGGCGGGTCCGTCCGGTGTGTCGTGAACGTTGGTGCCCTCCAGCACGGCCGTGCCGTAGTGCAGAGCATGTGACAGTACGTGAACACGCGCTTCCCCCCAGGGAACCAGCGCGCCGTTCATCCAGATCGACTCAGACTCCAGCAGCCTCATCCCATCCTCCTTTGAAGTGGCTTGCTTACCCTCACACAAGTAAGCCACTTCTTCAAGAAGTGGCAAACAAATCAGCAGTCAAATGGGCCGCGTGAACAGGGCACAATAGCCCGGTGGGAAGTGAGGATCTGAACAGGTTCGCCGTCCTCATCCGTGACCGGCTACGGCTGCGCGAGGGCGGCGAGTCGCCCAGCCGCAGGCTCGCCGGGGCGCTGAACGACCTCGTCGAGCTCGGTGTTCTGGCCCCCGGCGGAAGGCTGCCGTCCGAACGCGAACTCGCCCGGATCGTCGGCCTGAGCCGCGGCACGGTCGCCGCCGCCCTCAAAGCCCTGTGCGATGAGGGGCTCTGCGAGCGCCGCCACGGCAGCGGCACATACCTGCGCGAGACGGCTCCGGCGGGCACGCACTCCTTCTCGGGGCTGCTACGCGCGGGCGCCGTCCTCGCCGACCTGTCGACTTCCGTCGTACCCGACCCCTCGCATCTGACCCTGCCCCCGCTCGAGGTGGCCGACCTCCTGCGCACACCCAGCGGTCACGGGTACGACGCCAAAGGCGACCCCTTTCTGCGCGCGCTGCTGGGCGGGGACGTCGTGATCACTGGCGGGGCACAGCAGGGCATCTATCTGGCCGCCAGGGTCCTTTTGCGGCCGGGGGACAGGGTGCTGGTCGAGGATCCGACGTACGGCGGTGCGCTCACGGTCTTCAAGCGGGCGGGGGCCCACGCCGTGCCCGTCGACCTGACAGACCCGCAGGCGGTCCGCGCGGCAATCGACCTGTACAGGCCCGAACTCGTCTACGTCGTCAGCGTCAACAACCCCACGGGCGCGGTCCCCGACCTGCGGCACGTCGCCGACCTCGCACGTGCCGAGGACCTCGTGATCCTCGAGGACAGGACGCTCAGCGAGTTGGTGTACGAGGGCGCCTCCCCGGCGCCACTCGCGGCCGGTCACCCGCACGGCACGGTCACCGTGGGCTCACTGTCCAAGGTGTTGTGGGGTGGGCTGCGGGTCGGCTGGTTGCGCGCGCCCGAGCCGCTGCTGGCCCGGCTGGCCGAGGCCAAGCAGGACACCGATCTGGCCACGAGCGCCGTCTCCCAGCGTCTGGCGGCCGAACTGCTCGAACGCAACACCATCGCCCCCTGGCGAGCCGAGCTGGCCGGCCGCCGTGATCACCTCGCCGCGGCGCTCGCCGCCGCGCTGCCGGAATGGACCTGGGAACCGCCGCGCGGAGGGCTGTCGCTGTGGGTCCGCCTGCCCTGTGTCGACACCGACCGCTTCGCCGCGCTCGCTCGCCGATACGGTGTCGCCGTCGCCCCCGGCTCGCTCTTCTCCGCCGACGGCCGCCATCGCGACCGCCTGCGCCTCAGCTTCGCGCTCCCGCCCCCGCTACTCGACCAGGCCGTCACGGGTCTCGTCGGCGCCTGGCGAGATCGCAGCCAGTAGGGCTCAGCAGGCTTTTGCGCTCATTGTTCCTCCGAGGCCGTCACCTGGGAGACGCGGCGGCTCGGATGCGGTCCTCACCGCGTGCGCGGCGGCGGTGCCGTAACTCCAGACGGCGAGTTGACCGCGCCGGGCCTCACCTGGGCGCCTGAGTCGTAGGCGGGCGTCCACGCATCGGGCGGCAAGGTCAGGATCGCCTGCTGCTCACGGTTGAGAAGGCGCGTCCCCAGGCGAACAAGCGGTGGACCAATTCGGGGGAGACCCACGACTCCCGGGGCTGAAGCACCGGGCCAAGGACGACACCCGGGAGATCCCGATCCCGCGCGTCCTGGTGGCCATCTTGCGGGCACACATCGACCGGTACGGCGTGGCCGAAGACGGTGCCTGTTCCGTACCTCCAAGGGGCCTGGCTGGATGCCCAGCGCGGACAGATGATCTACCTCGGCCACAGCCCTGACGTACTGCTGGAGCAGCGTGGGCCGGTGCTGCGTCTCTGGCAGGACGAGGACCAGCTTCGTCCAGGAGAACTTCCGGCTTATCCGAGCAGCACATCGATATCCCATGCGACGCCCTGCCCGACCTTCTCCAGGGCGTTCAGCAGGACCTCGCCGGCTTCCTGCTCGCACTGCGGGAGTGGGCACAGGGCATCGTTCCCGGCCTGGCCGATCAGCTGGTTCTCGCGGTGGACCGACGCTTGCAGATCAGTGCTCCCCTCGACGCCTGAGGCACGGAGCGCCTTTGCTATTTCGGCGAACGACCTGCGGAAAGGCGTTCAAGATCGTCCCCAATATGTCCCGCGATCATTGACCTACGGCTGCATATGACGGCACTCGGCTGCATGCGATCGCTAAGAGGAGCCGCGCTGAGCCCCAGGTCAGAGGCAAAGCGGCTGTTCGAAGATGTGCCCCCGGCAGGATTCGAACCTAATGACTTTCCAAGCCCCCTCAGCAGGCGCCCGAGGGCAGCCCCGGTTCCACCAAGATCGTGCCGTGAGCCAGTCACAGGAGCCACCGCCCACTCATGCCGGGGCCGAGCCCTTACGCAGTGCGCGGGCCTGTGGCCGGCTGGGGTCACGAACTGCTGATCGGATGTCGAGCCGTCGAGCTCTTTCACTAGGGCGTGGCGTGCCCCTGCAAGGCTCACCAGGGCAAACACTACGAAGGAGAGATGTTGACGACGGTCACATGCGGGATCGACTGGGCGGAAAAGCATCATGACGTCGCCCTGGTCGACGAGACCGGCAAGCTGGTAGCCAAGCGCCGTATCAGCGACGACGTCGACGGCTGGCGAGCACTGATCGAGCTGCTGGCCGAGCACGGCGACCGCCCCGAAACCCCGATCCCCGTCGCGATCGAGACCAGCCGCGGCCTGCTCGTGTCGTGCCTGCGCGCCACCGGCCGCGAGGTCTACGCGATCAACCCGCTGGCCGTCGCCCGCTACCGCGAACGCCACACCGTCGCGCGGTCGAAGTCCGACCACGCCGACGCCTTCACCCTGGCCAACATCCTGCGTGTCGACGCCGACCACCACCAGCCGCTGCCTGATGACTCCGAGCTGGTGCAGGCGGTTGCCGTGCTGGCGCGGGCTCAGCAGGACGCTGTCTGGAACCGCCAGCAGTTGGCCAACCAGCTGCGCTCCCTGCTGCGCGAGTACTTCCCGGCCGCGCTGAAGGCCTTCCAGGTCAAGAACATCGGCCTGACCTCCCGGGAAGCTCGCGCCGTCTTGCAGGCTGCTCCCACACCGGCCGCAGCCACCAAGCTCACCAGCCGCCGCCTGCAGGCGCTCCTGCGCGCCTCCGGCCGGCAGCACAACATCGAGGCATGGGCCGACAAGCTCCAGGAACACTTTCGCGAATAGCAGCTTCGCCAGCTTCCGCTCGTCGAGGAAGCCCTCGGCCGCCAGGCTCAAGCCCTCCTGCTGCAGCTGGACGCGGCTTGTCGCGCCGCCGACGAGCTCGCCGAGGCCGCCAGCGAGGTCTTCGCCCAGCACCCGGACGCCGCCATCATCACCAGCTTCCCGGCCCTGGCCGACCTCACTGGCGCCCGTGTGCTCGCCGAGATCGGCGACGACCGCACCCGCTTCGCCGACGCCCGCGCGCTCAAGGCCTATGCCGGATCGGCACCGATCACCCGCGCCTCCGGCAAGAGCTTGGTCGTCCACCACCGCAAGGTGAAGAACCAACGCCTGGCCGCCGTCGGCTACGTCTGGGCCTTCGCTTCCCTGCGAGCTCCCGGTCCCAGTGCCCACTACGACCGTCGGCGGGCCCCAAGGCGATCGGCACTCCAGCGCGCTACGCAACACGTTCAACCGGATGCTCGGATGCCTCCATCACTGCCTGCACAAGGGCGTTCCCTACGCTGAACAGGTGGCTTTCCCTCCACGCCAGGACGGCGGTCAGGCTGCGGCATGAGAGCGTGACGGCCGCTCGAAGTCGAGCGAATTCCGTCATCGGCCCATGCGATCATCCCCCCATGTCACGTGCAGAGCTGGTCGCGCACTACCAGCGCCTTCTCGATGTCGACCAACGGCTCGACGTCGCCATGTCCTGGACTGTCATCCAGCCACTCGATGAACCGATGGACATCATGGAGGTGGCCGAGTTGATCGGTGGCCCCGACCGGAGCTCCAGGAGAGGAACACGGACGAACCTGCCGTGTTCATCGACGAAGTGCGCCCGTCGATCATGATCATTGATCTGGAGGGCGGGCTTTTCTCGCCGTATGAGCCCACGCCATTGGAGCGTCTCAGTGTCGGCGCTCGTGTATGGCACCTGGAATGGAACGTCAATGGGCATGCATGTCTGGGCTACGCCGCTGATGGGCGCCTACGTCTCACGATGCCGAGGCTCGATCCACGCGAGGCTCAAGGTCCGAACCCGCGTGCTTTGGATCACCTTCTCCGTCTATTGCCAGAGCCGTTCACCCGGTTGTCGCGCGCGAGCGCCATGGCCCTCGTCCAGCTGGACAGCGGTGCTCACCTGGACTTGGACTGGCTGGACACTCCCCAGCAAGCTCTGGTCTTCGGCGCAAGGGATTGACACCTTAGGCAGATCGGATGTCTGCGGCACCCGCTTTAGTCTCCAATCTCCCCCTGGTGGAGGAGGCCGTTCGGGCCTGAAAATCGGGGTGGTTGCTCGCTGACGTCGTATCTCCTTGGTCGTTCAGGCCGTGCTTTAGTCGGACGCCGGGAGCCGCGTCTGTGGGCCTTTCACTGTTGCTTCGAGCACGCGGATCAGATTCGCTACCGTCCCCTGCGGCTCCCGCGGGCAACCACCCCAGTTCCCCCGGTGGTAAGGAGGCCCGATGCTCGCCCATACCCACGACACCGAAGAGATCATCGAAAGGGTCGCCGCGCTGGACGTCGGCAAGGCCACCCTGGTGTGCTGCGCCCGCGTCCCCGACGACAAGAAGCCGGGCAGGCGACTGCAGGAGGTGCAGACGTACGCGACGATGACGCGGTTGCTGCTGTCGATGAGCGATCGGCTGCACTGCCTGGGCATCACCCGTGTGGTGATGGAGGCCACCTCCGACTACTGGAAGCCCGTGTTCTACCTGCTTGAGGCCCAAGGGTTCGAGGTCTGGCTGGTCAACGCCCGCGACGTCAAGCACCTTCCCGGCCGCCCGAAGACCGACAAGTTGGACGCGGTCTGGCTGGCCAAGGTCGCCGAGCGCCAGATGCTGCGGCCAAGCTTCGTGCCGCCGCCGGCGATCCGGCTGCTGCGCGACCTGACCCGCTACCGGGTGGACCTGGTGGAGGCCCGCACCGCCGAGAAGCAGCGGGTGGAAAAGCTCCTGGAGGACGCGCAGATCAAGCTGAGCGTAGTGGCCTCCGACATCTTCGGTGTCTCTGGCCGCGCCATGATGGCCGCCCTTATCAGAGGAGAGCGCAACCCGAAGACGCTGGCGCAGCTGGCGCGCTCCAGCCTGCGCGGCAAGATCCCCGCGTTGGAGGAGGCCTTCACCGGCCGCTTCTCCGACCACCACGCGTTCCTGCTGGCCACGATGCTAGCCCGAGTCGATGCGATCAACACCGACATCGCCGCCCTCGATCAGAAGATCACCCAACAGATCGCCCCGTTTACTGCGGCGGTCGAGCGTCTGGTTGAGGTTCCCGGCATTGGTCTGACCGCCGCACATGCGATCATCGCCGAGATCGGCCTGGACATGAGCCGCTTCCCCACCGCCGCGCACCTGACCTCCTGGGCGCGGTTCGCCCCCACGGTCAAAGAGTCCGCCGGCAAGCGAAAAGGGAAGAACACCACCGGACACGGTAACCGCTACCTGGCCCGCACCCTCGGCGAAGCCGCGGTCGTCGTCGGCCGCACCGACACCTTCCTCGGCGAGCGCTACCGCAGGATCGTCCGACGCAAGGGAAAGAAGCGGGCCATCGTCGCGGTCGGCCGCTCCATCCTGGTCATCATCTGGCACCTGCTGTCCGACCCCGATGCACATTTCGTTGATCTCGGCGCCGACTTCTACACCCGGCGCACCAACCCCGACCGCAGAAAGCGCAACCACATCCGCGAGCTCGAAGCCCTCGGCTACCGCGTCACCCTCGAACCGGCTGCGTGACTATCGCGGTCTGCGCGCCCCTGCTCCGCATCACCACGTGAGGTTCGCTGCCGCGTGCCTGGTGAATGTCTGATTTTCGGATCAGGAGAGCGGTGGCTGCATAGCGGCCCTGTATAGCGGGAGCTGCAAAGATGCACCTTACAGTTCACGCTTGCTTCAAGATCATCCCGTGCATGTCCCGTGCTCGGCGAGGCTCATCGCCAAGCCGGAGCGCTTCACTACTATGAGCTGTGCCAGGCAGGAGGACCTCGGTTCATCCGCGGGACGATCCGAAAGGCATGCCGAACGATGGTGAGCGAAACGATCTGGATGCCATCTGCGAAGGCGGTTCGGCTCTAGGGACTCCTCCTCGGCGATAAAGCCGGCTGACAAACCTGCGAGCTCAGAAAAGGCTCAGAGCACATGTCAACCAAGCGGAGCCGAGCATCTCGCCCGAGTTCATCTCCTCTCTCGAGAACGGTATGCGATACGCCAGGCCACGGGTATAGCGGGCGGCTGAATGGGGCTCTTCAATTTTGAGGGGATGCTCACCCTCATGCCGCTGACTTGATCACGTTGTGTGTGAAGCGCCAGTGCACCAGCGGCCAGCCCAGCTTGTACTCGCGGCATACCGCGGCGACCGAGCGGCTTTCGGCGACCTGGCGAGCCACAGCCCGGCACAGCCCAGCCGGTCACCCGCGCCCTGGGCGGGATCTCGGTCGTGGATTCGGTGAAGGCCTTGCGGGGGCACAGTGTCTCGCGGGCTCCTGCTGTCAGGTCACGCCCGGGCATTTCGTCAAGATCGAAGAGCCCTGAATGGTGCACGTGAAGTGGGTCGGATGCGGTTCCTTATATCAGCCGAAACGCTATACGCAATGTGATATTTATCACCCCTTGTGTCGAGGGTGTGCCCGCCTCGCCTGCGATGTGCCTGAACGCAAGCTGTGAGCACCCCGACCACTTCCTGTGTAACTGTCTGCAATTGGATCGCTGCAAATCAGATCTTGAAGATTCGGCGTCAAGAAGCGCATGCTCCAAACTGATCATCTTTATCTGTGCTTTAGGCGCGAGCGGTTCAAAGTACTGCCGCCCGCTTCGCAGGGAATGTGGAGGCTGCGGCGGTGCAGGTTTCGCGTGGTTGGACGGCACGTTATGGCCGATCAAGGTCTAGAGCGTTTCAGGTCTTCATCGGAGTGAGCGTTGCTCTTGGGCTGTTCGTGTCGGGGATCGGTGTTCCTGATGGTCTAGTACAGCGAGCTGCTGCCGAGGTGTCGTCCGCCGAGCCAGAGCGCAGCGTTGAGGGACGCCCGATTGATCCCAAGTCGTCGCCCAAGGGTGCCGAGGACGTAAAGATACAGGTCAAGAACGTCAAGCCGGTATGGCCCAAAGCCGGCTCCGGGCGCGTGGATCTTTCCAAGGGCAAGGACGCCGTGGCGCTCGCCGGGCTTCCCGTATCAGTAGCTCCCGTCGAAGCCGATCTTGGGAGCGCCGGTTCGAAGCCTAAGGTCGCTCCGCAGGAGTCCCCGGCTGCGGTGCAGGTGGAGACGTTCGACAACACGGTGGCCAACCGGCTCGGCGGAGTCGGGATCGTGGTACGGCTGACACGCGGCGACGGCGGCACCAATGCCGCTTCTGTGAAGATTATCCTGGACTACTCTCCGTTCCGGGACGCCTACCCGGGAGGCTTCGCTTCGCGGCTCACGTTGATTGAGATGCCCGGATGCATGCTTGAAGATAAGCCGTCCGAGCAGTGCTTAAACGAGGCCGTGAAGAAGACAAAAGAGCTACCAGTCATCAACGATGTCACCAACGGCAAGCTGACGGCTGTCGCGAACGTCGCCCCTGCAGCCGCTGATGGATCGACTTCTCAGGACGCGTCGGTGTACGCGCTGGCCAGCTCGGCCTCGTCGACATCGTCAGATTCCACAGGGTCGTTCGCGGCAACCGACCTCAAACCGTCCGGAACATGGCAGGTCGGTCTGTCGGGTGGTGCTTTCACCTACAGCGTGCCGATTCCGGCGGCGCCGCCGCCTGGGGGTTCGGCGCCGACGATGACGTTGAATTACTCGTCATCGTCGGTGGATTCGCTAACCGGCTACACGAACAACCAGGCCTCGTGGGCCGGTATGGGATGGGACCTGTCTCCCGGATTCATCGAGCAGAGTTTCTGGAACTGCTCCTTCTCCCTGCTGATCAAATGCTGGAGTTCCCCAGACGATCTCACCTTGTCGGTCGCCGGACGGTCCTCACGGATCGTTAAGGACGCTACATCCGGAGAGTGGGAGACCGTAGAGGATTTCGGCTGGCAGATCGAGAAGGTGACAGCCGCTGGTGATTCAGGGCAGCCGTACTGGCGAATCACTACGCAGGAGGGCACGATCTACCGTTTCGGATACCGACGGGATTCCTCCTGGCAGATGCCGTACATCGGGGATGACGCGGGCGAACCATGCAATGACAAATATTCTTCAGGGGGAGTGACCACTGCGTCGTTCTGCATGGCCCCCTACCGATGGTGGCTGGATCGTGAGATCGATCCGAAATCGAATGTCACTGACTACTTCTACAACCGCGAACAGAACAACTATTGCCCATTGCCGGCAAACTGCATGTCCACGCCCTTGACCTACGACCGAGGCGGCACGCTGTCACGAGTCGAGTACGGCAGTAACCTCAACGTCGCGGGATCAGTGCCAACGGGCCGGATCAGCTTCAACTCGGTGAATCGCGGGACACCGCCGCAAGGGGTCACCAACTGGCAGGACGACACGCCGAAGGACCTGATGTGCGGACCGGATGGCGGATCCTGCACAAGCATCACCAAACTGTCGTTCTTCAACACCAAGCGCCTGGACAGGATCGTTGCCTCCGCCTGGAACCCCGCCACGAGTTCATGGGACGACGTGACACGGCTGGAGTTGCGGTACGACTGGGTCGCGACCGACTGCGTCGGAGGCAGCAACCCCACATGTGTCGGTAAGTACGTGCTCTGGCTGGACGGCATTCGCAAGGTGGGCACGGCCGGGGGCGGCCCCGCCATCGCGATGCCGCCAATCGGGTTCGACGCGACCTTGCTGGACAATCGCAAGGACTACCAGGCCTTTAGCACTGACAAACCGAGGCTGATGATGCCGAGGCTCTCGGCGATCAAGAACGAGCTAGGCGGCAGAACAGAGGTGACCTACGGTCAGCCGTCCGGCTGCCAGATTTCAAGCGAGACGTCGGCAACCAGCCGTGACGACGAAGGAAATGACTGCTACTGGACATTCGAACAGGCCTACAACGACTCGGTGACCGGCCCGCATGTGGTCGGTGCGGTGTGGAACAAGTGGATGGTCACCAAGGTCATCGAACGAGACTTGGTCGCAGGATCCCCCGACATGGTCACTCAGTACCAGTACCTGGGAACTCCCGGGTGGGCTCGTGAGGCGACCTACAGCATTCCGCCCGCGCACTGCTGGTTCGGCACCCTGACGAACTGCAGGGGATGGGGCGGGGAGTGGACGGAATTCCGCGGCTACCCGACCGTACGGGTCCTGAAGGGCTCCGGCGGAGATCCGGCCGACTATAGCGTCACGACGACGTCATACTACCGCGGCCTATATGAGGACACTCTTGCCAACGGCACCCCCAAGCAGACGCAGGTAACCGATTTCGACGGTCGAGCCTACGATGATCTTCGGGTGCTGTCGGGTAAGACGTTGCAGGAGCAAACCTGGAGCGTTTCCTCTATGACCAGCCCGACGCCAGTGTGCACATACCCGGCGTGGAAATCCGGCAGCTATTCTCAGGGCTCGCGCGTGTCTTACAACGGCCACCATTGGGAGGCGCAAATAGCGACTACTTTTCCTCCTGCCGCCCCACGATGGGAAGATCTCGGCGCGTGCCCCCTTGGGGGAACCTCCCCTAAGACCTACGCCGAAGAAGCGGGAACCCGCTATGAGTATGAGAATGCTGTAACTGGTAATGGCCCAGGAATCGCTGACCCGCACTTGGTGAACACCACTCGCCAAGTGGCCCGGGAAAAGGTCTCCTCCGGTTGGCGGTACGCCGAGACCAAGACCGAGTACAACGCCGACGGCCTACCGATCAAGGTCAACGACTACGGTGAACGCGGCGTCGCCGGTGATAACACCTGTACTGCCACGACTTACGCGCACAACACCTCCGGCAGCAACTGGATGATTTCCTACCCGGCCAGCGTGGAGAGGCGCGCCGGGGATGACTGCAGCTCGGGAACATTCATGGGCCGGACCGTCACCTTGTACGACGGAGCCACCAGCGAGGCCTCGAACACTCCCATTGAGGGGAACGCCACCGAAATCCGGACCTATACCTCAGCCAACGACTTCACTTCAGTGAAGGCCACCTACGACGGCTACGGGCGAACGACCTCGACTACCAATCCGCTAGGCAAGACGACAACCACGACTTACAGTCCGGCGGTGGGCTGGCCGACCGGCGGAGTATCGGTGACCAACCCGCTCGGTCAGGCCACCACGACCTGGGCGTCGCCTTGGCACGGGCAAGTTATCGGGATCCGCGACCCCGATAACCACGACATGAATGTCGATTACGACGCGCTTGGTCGCACGACCACCTTGTGGACCCCTGGCCAGCCTAAGTCGGCGGGTGCCGCAGCAGCGAGCGTGACGTACACAATCCCTACTGACGCCTCGGGGGCTGTTACTGCACCTGCGGTTACGGCGACCACTCTCCTGAAATCAGGAATGGGAAGCACGGCGAAGTACACCACGACCTACTCTTACGACGACGGGCTAGGCCGCACACGGGAAGTGCAGATTGCGTCGCCCACCGGGGGCCGGATCGTTACCGCGACGACGTATGACGGCCGGGGCCTAACCGTGGCAACCGGCGGACCGTTCTACAACACCGCGGCCCCTGGATCGAAGCTGCTGAACGCGGCCCTGACCGACATGCCGCAGTGGTCCAAGACGATCTATGACGGGCTAAGCCGTCCAACCGCCCAGATCGACATGACCGCCGCGACTGAACTCCGACGCACCACGACGGCCCACTTCGGGGACCGAACCGAGACCACTCCGCCGGCCGGCGGCAAAACGGTGACCTATACCGATAGCGATCACCAGGTCACGAAGGTGGAGGAGTGGAAGGATTCTACTACTCACTACGACACCAACTACGCCTACACAATCTCCGGCCAACTGGCCAAGCTGACCGATGCCAACGGCAACGTCCGCACTTTTACCTACGACCTGCTCGGACGCAGGGTCGCGGCGCATGATCCAGACGCGGGCGACTCCACCCAGCGCTACGACGCCAACGGTCAGCTACTGTGGTCGACCGACGGCAACGGGACGAAGACCTCTTTCACCTACGATGACCTCGGCCGGAAGACCAGTATGTGGACGGGCGAAGTCGGGTCCGGGACGAAGCTGGCCGAGTGGACCTTCGACACGCTGCAGACCGGCAAGCTGACCTCCGCTACCCGATATGTGAACGGACAGGCCTACATCGACGCGGTAACTGGCTATGACGCGATGGGCCGTTCCACCGGATCCACCTTAACGATCCCCTCCAGCGAAGGACTGCTCGCCGGCTCCTACAGCTTCGCGACCACGTATACCTCATCCGGTGATGTCGAGCGGTACACGATGCCCGCTGCGGGCGGTCTGCCAGCCGAGACGCTCATGTCGACCTACACAGATCTTGGTCTGCCCTCCGGCCTAACCTCCGACTATGGAGGCGGGTTCACCTACGTCGCCTCAACCGGGTACTCGCAGACCGCACGTTTGATCCAGCGCTCCTATGGGCCGAACGGTAAGATCCGCCGAAAGTTGGACTGGGACCCGGCGACAGGCTGGCTCGGCCGAATCACCACTACCAAGGCGGCCGACACCGCGTCCCCGCAGACCATCCAGGACGACCGGTTCACCTACGACCTCAGTGGTGAGATCACCCGGGTGCTCGACGCTACCTCGGCAGTTGGAGGCAGCCCCGGTCAGTTCGAATGCTTCGCCTACGACGGGTTGCATCGCCTATCGCAGGCATGGACCACCACCGCGAGCGCGTGCGGGTCCAATACAGCGTCGGCTGACAACCTCGGCATCGACCCTTACGCCCAAAGCTACAGCTACGACGGCGTGGGCAACCTCACTACCCTGATCGACGGTGCCGAGACCGCCACTTACACCTATCCCGTAGCCGGGCCCAGTAGCGTCAGGCCGAACGCGGTCACCGCCATCGCTCGGGCCGGAGGCATCGGAACAGGCACCGATACCTACACTTACGACGACGCTGGGCAACTGACCTCCCGCAATGTGGGCGGCAAGAGCGATTCCTTCGTGTGGAACGAAGTCGGCCAACTGGTGAAAGCCACGGTGGACGGCAGTGACACCACGATGGTGTATGACGCCGACGGCGAGCGCCTTATCCGCCGAGACCCCGACGGCACGGCCACCTTGTACCTCGGCGCGATGGAAGTACAGGCCTCCGGTCAGAAACTCACCGCCACCCGCTACTACACCAGTCCCGATGGCGCCACCGTCGCACTGCGCACCACCCAGGGTGCCACCGGCTTGAAATGGCTAGCTGCCGGGTTGCATGGATCCACTCAACTCGCGGTCGACGACGCCTCCGGCAGCGTCTCCCGCGAGCGCTACCTACCGTTCGGCGCACGCCGGGGCACCGACGACCTGCCCTTCACCGATCACGGCTTCCTCGGCAAAGTTGAAGACAAGTCGACCGGACTGAACTATCTGTCGGCTCGCTACTACGACCCCAAAGCCGCGAAGTTCGTTTCGGCCGACCCTTTGCTCGACCTGCGTCGTCCCCAATGGGCCAACCCCTACGCCTACGCGGGCAACAACCCCATCGGGCTGTCGGATCCCACCGGCTTGTCCGTTCTCGCCCCTCTCAGCAACGACGGCTCTTCCTGTGGCGGGACCGCGGCGGACTGTGCTGCCCAGGCGTGGGACGAATGTGTAAAGCGCACCCATAGCACAGCAAAATGCCAACAGGAGGCGATCCGCAACGCCGAGCAACTAGCCAGCGCGGCGTGGAACACCTTCATGAAAATCGTGAAGCAACTGGGTCAGATCGCTCTTGACGAACTCGGCATCACGGCAGGACTGAACTGCCTACTAAAGGGCGATCTAGGTGCCTGCGGCGAGACCGCGATCAACATCTTCACCTCCTTCATCGGCGGTGCCATCGGCAAACTCGCTGCCAAGTACGGCATGCCTTGGAAATGGGCCAAAGCAGCCGAACTCGCCAAAAAACTGTGGAAACTCGGCGGCGAGGCCATCGACGCAGTCAAGGACTGGCTCAACGCGAAAGGCTTCCTCAAAAAAACCCAAGCAGCAATGCAAGCAGCCTGCAAAACGTCTAGCTTCATTCCCGGCACTCAGGTGCTGATGGCGGATGGCACCCATAAATCCATTGAAGACGTCCAAACCGGCGACATTGTCTTGGCGAGCGATCCGGTCACGGGGCAAACCCGCCCCGAACCCGTTCTCGCGCTTACCACCAGCACTGGCGACAAAACCTTAATAAAGATCGCCATCAATACGGGCGGTGAAGGCGATCACCAGAACAACACAGTGACCGCCACCGACCACCACCCGTTCTGGAGCGCAGACCAGAAGCACTGGCTTAACGCCGACCAACTTCAGCCAGGCATGTGGCTGCGCACCAGCGCCGGCACCTATGTCCAGATCACCGCAGTGGCCAAGTGGAGTCGATCGAGCCAGAGAGTTCACAATCTGACGATTGCCGACCTACACACCTACCACATAGCAGCCGGAACTTCGGACATCCTCGTCCATAACTGTGCAGCTATTGGCTTCAGTGAGGACGCCGTTTCGTCGGCCTTTCAAGGTATGCGGGGAGATGGTGGACATGCGATGCGCAAATTGATCGACGATGGGCTGATTGCGAATAAGGGAAGTGTTGCCTCTAAGAGGGCTAAATTTGAAGAACTCCTGTCGCCGATCTTGCGTAAGCCTGCGAAGACCTTCAGTTGGAAGCTCGGTGACACCATGACCCGCGCATTCGCAGGAAAGATTAATGGCCAATGGGTGGTGTCATTTGTAGCAACCAATGGCCCATACCAAGGGCGGGTTATCAGTGCATGGGTAGCGACTCCTGCTAATATAGCCAAGTGGGGACTCCAGTGAGTAGCCTGTCCGACGCGTTGCGGTGCGACGGCGTCCAATACATGATCGATCTCTTCCTTGTATCGGACGCTAGGCGGCAGCCTTCTATCGATTTCTCTACCTCGGGCGCGAGTCCTAGGGAGATCCGAACCTACACATTGGAGCCGGAGGAAGACTACCTGAACGGCCTAGAGGTCTTTGAGTACGATCTCATATTCGATAATCTTCCCGTGAACTTGACTACCTACCTGGAAGAGTGTCTACGTCGCGCTTGCTGGGCCGGAGTCCTTGCATGGTTGGGGCTCGAGGGTTCATTCCACTACGAGTACTTCTTGACCGAAGATATATCTAATCAGATCTACGGGATATGTTCCCGTGGTGGATCTCCAGTGCTTGCTGTGGACCGCGAGACCAGGCAGAGTCAAGATTGGAAATCGATTATTGCGGCGCATCGCGACTGGCTGTTTCGTTCACTTTAGCGATTAAGTGGCAGTTGGAGTCCTGCACGTTGACCGGCCTTGCTGCCGACCTTCTGATCCGTAGCAAGGTCAGGAATGTCTATAGCCGTCTACCGCTGACGTGAATTCCTGCTCAGAGGCGGTATCTGGCGTCGGAGATTCCAACGATGTCCATGGTCGTCCAGGGCTGGTGTTAGCACTAGCGTTAGCAAGATCGACGGCTTGGCCGCTCATGAGGTAAGGGGGAGCGAACACTGCCGAGATACCGCTTGTCGCTTGCGCCGAACTCTCCAAAGTTTCGGCGCCCCTGTGTCATGCTCAGCTCGTGGTTCGGCCCAACACGAACTTCGTCAGCATCGTCCTGGCCGTCATCCCCCCAGAAGCACACCGGGCAGATCTCATACCCACCCGTCTCATCAAGGGTGAGGCAGCCGCAGCAAAGGCAGGGTAAGGCTGGTCCGCCTTTGGCCGGTAGATGCTAACGAAGGTCACTCGAGCACCGCTCTCTGTGCAGGATCTCCGAGAACTTTAAGGGTCGGAGTTATGTAAATGTCTCTGCTCTGATTGGGTGATGGTGGACCGGTCTGGGTCTACTTAGGTTTGCGTCGCCTATTTGGTTTTCTGAACCAGCGTCCCTTGCGTGTCATCCTTGCCGGAAACGAGCATTGCCTGCCAGCCTGGCGGCCATCGATGGTCAAGCGCCGGATCGGCCACTCGCACCTCATTCAAATCCGCCCAATTGACACCGTTCACGCGCTCAAAATTCGCCTCTCCACCGAATACCGCTTCCGAAAATTGAATCCTCGCTCGTAGGATCGCCCCCTGGAACTCGGCTAGTCCCGCAAACTTTGCGTTGTCGAAGTGGGAATCCTCCCGAAAGGTTGATTTCCAGAAGCAAGCAGATCCGTTAAATGTGGCCCGGTCGAACCAGATGCCCTCTTTGAAAGTTGCGTATTCAAAATTGGCGTCCTTCGAGAAAGTAGCGGCCGTGAAGCCGGCGCCATCGAGGGTCGATCCATTAAATTCTGCTACATCCAAGAAGGTTACTCCATCGAACACGCTAAAGGTATCGAAGGTCGCATCAGTAAATACTGCCGCGCCGTCAAAGGCCGATCTTTCGAAGCTTGCATGCCCAACGAAAGTCGCACCCCGGAAGGCCCCTTCGGCGACGTGGCAGTCAATGAAATTAAACTCGATAAGGGTGGCACCATTCAGATCGACCCGCATTCCTTCCCAAAATCGCAAGCTAGATGGAAGGGGGTCATATTTCTTGAAAGGGCGGTCATCGTGCAAGTGCTCCCCCAGAATGCGTTGTGCCGTAAGTCGGACTTGGCGCTCTCCTTTCGGGTCGCCGTCTGAGGGAGCATCGCTGGCCGGGGTGCGATGTCGGTCGGCCGACGCTGTGCGGGCCGCGTGGTAACGGTGACGTGCAGCTCGTAGCGCATCGCGGCGTATCTGATCGGGGGCCGAAATTTTCGGCGGCGTATAGGGCATACGCAGGTAGGCACAGATGACGTTGACGATTGTCTGCCGGTGATCGGGGTTGTCCTGTGCCAGGCGCTCCAATGAATACAGCCCTGCGAGCCGCACGGCTGCCTTTGGGTGGCCGAGTTGCTCGGCGGCCTTGGTGAACAGGTCAGTAACGCGACGTTCAGTGGCGTCGTGTTGGGCGGCCTGGGCGGTGCGCTCGGCCAGCGTCGTTGTGACGTGGTTGGCAAGCTCCTGGTGGCGTTGCCGACGGAAGGACAACATCACCGTAACGGCGGCGCCAACGCCAGCACCTGCGGCTAGCGCAGTGCGAATGGCCTCGTTCCGCGCGGCTATCTGGTCAGGCGTGGTGGGGTTCAGGGGCAGACCGGCAAGTAACCACTGGGCTACTCCGTAGACCACGAGAGCAATCAGCAGTGCGGTTGGGGCAATCCACCACCAGGCGGCGCGTGGCGCACGTAATGTAACGGGAGAGATAGCCACGGGATGTTGGTGACGCAGTCGTCGAGATAAGCGCACGCATCTATATCAATTGCCAGGCGTGGTTTCGGTGACGACTATGCGCGATTGTTACACTTGGCCCAAGTGGCCTGTGTGTGCTTCCCGTCGAGCCCAAGCTTCTCCGACGTCCGCCAAGCTGGTCCCCCGATCTTTCCGAGCCGTCAGTCCGCCATCCTGTTCGTCTTCGTCGGGATGGGCATCAGCCACGCCGATCTACCTCAATAAGGTCAGCGTCGCAGCCGATATTCGATGGCAAGCGGACCCGTAGCGCAGGGCCGCTAGGCCCGAGCACCGGAAGCCGCGCGGCAGCCGATCGCCCCAACCCGCATGGCGAGTACCGGAGTGAGCGATCGTCACGGCCTTGCCGGTGACCCTGCCGGCCTCTCGGGTGCGCGGGCGGTGCGTGCCCGGACCGGCCGGAGAGCCGCAGCCGGGCACGCAGACCGACCGGCGCGCCCGGCGGGCCGCGCAGCGGACCGCCTTTAATAACGAGAAGAAAAGTTGCTTTCGATCATGACTGCTGATCTGCCAGGCTCAGGGCATGGCGGTAACGCAGCAGCTCGTCCGGGTCCCCGAGGTTCTGCTTGCTGAGTGCCGTCGATCGGTCGAGGAACTTGACCGGCTCTGCTCGTTCGAGCTGGTCCCTAGCCTGGAGCGTCTCGATCTGGACTGGGCACCCACGGCTCTGCTCGTGCCTGCGAACTGGCTGGCGTTCGCTCCGATTACCTCGCTGCGTTGAGGCGTGCAGTTGACGGTGACGAGGAGGTCAATACGGCCTACCGGCACTATCTCGGCTCGATATGGCAGCATCCCGTCAGCGCCCTTGATGGACCTGCCGTTCTCCAAGTGGCCAAGGTACTTCGTGGGTTGGCGCCCGATACGGCTTTGGCCGCGCTCCCGATAGACCTCTGCGAGGCACAGGCCGCGCTCGGTCAAAGCACCGGGACCGTGGCGGACCCTCACGGCTACGTGGCCAGGCACATTGCCGCGCTACTCGACTTCTACGACGAGGCTGCCCGTCGTCGACTCGCCGTCGTCATGTGGTGGGACTGATCAGCATTCGGCCTTGCCGAATCCCGCGGCGGCGGCCCAGACGCGTTCGAGGCTGGTGAGGTAGACCGCTGCGGTCCCGTCCTCGCTGGCTCGTACGTGGATGACGGGGGCTTGAGCCGCTGGGGTGCCGTAGGCGTGGATGTTGACGAGAAGTGCATCGTCGCCGCGATAGATCGAGTTGTAGAGCACAGTCCGGTGTAGCCGAATCTCGACGCCCTCGACGTCCTGGAGTGGGCGATAGAGGGCGAGGGTGTTCCTGATCCTGGCGGCCATGACATCGGGGCCGATGCCCTCGTCTTGCCCTCGTATCGCTACCTCGGAGCTGTCTGGATCGCCGAGGAGAATCCGGACCTGCACGCCTGCGCGGGCTCGCTCACCCAACAAGCGGACCATGCCCGCGTCCTCGGCGAGGAACAGGCCACTGTAAGTCAGGATGTCGATCCTCTCCGCGGCTTCCTGGAAGACGCGTCGCCAGACGGATTGCGGGACAGCCCAGCGGTGCGGGTAGACGGCCCGGACGTCCTCGGAGATCACCAGGCCTGACGCGACCTCGGGCCACAGCTCGGCCTCGTCGACCTGGAGGAGATCGGCGACGGCCCAGCGATGCCGCGGGTAGGGGACGCGGCCCTTCAACCAGCGGTTCACCGTCTTGGGATCGACCGCGAGAGCGGCGGCGACGTCCACAGCGTGGAGCCTGGCAGAAGCGAGGGCGCGGCGAAAGTTCTCACTCACGGGGGGCGTACCTCCTGAGAGATCGGCTCTGCGCGTGACACTAACACGAGACGTCCCTAGACGTCCCCTAGTCGTGGTGTAGAGATTCCGGACCGTGACGGAAGCTCGTTCGGCACGGGGCCATCGACAACGCCCCAGATCCCCGAGTCGAAGGAGCATCACGAACGTGAATCTGATCGACAGGCAGCAGCGGGCCTATCAGCAGCAACTCTTGGAGGAGCTGCGCGACGAACTGGAGCCGCGTGGCCTCACCACCGTTCTGATCGTCGACCAGAGCGGACGCCCCACGCTGGAAGTGCCGGACAGCCGATTCCGTCCCCGCCGGGTCTACGTCCACCTGGCGTTCCTGTGGTTCTACTGGGGCGACCAGGGCGACGAGCGGGTGTCGTGTCTGCGCCTGGTGCCGGCGGCCGACCGGATCGAGGAGGCCGCGCGGGAGGGCTGGCACGAGGGGGAACAGGGTGAGATCGGCTTCGACCTGGACAAGGTCATCGGTGCGCACTCCTGATTGGCCCGCAAAGCCCCTGACCGGCTGGCGCGTCTATGCGCAAATCGCCGAACGGCTTCGCCACCGGATCACCTCCGGCGAGTACCCGCCCGGTTCGACTCTGCCGTCAGAGACGGTCCTGTCGGCAGAGTTCTGCGTCGCCCGCAGCACGGTCCGCCGCGCATTGACCGCTCTGGAGGAAGGCGGGTTGATCATCACGGTGCCGTCCAAGGGGCGGATCGTGCGGCCCGCCGGAGGGGAGGCCGTGATCTCGTATCGCTATCAGGTGATCGCACGGAGCCTGCGCGGGCGGATCGAGCGGGGCGAACTCGCGCCGGGTGACGCGCTGCCCAGTGAGGCCGAACTTCGCTGGCTGTTCTCCGCGGCCCGCAGCACGGTACGGCAGGCGTTCGCGGAGCTGGAGAGCGAGGGGCTGATCGTGTCCCGACATGGCAAGGGCCGGTTCGTACGCTCCTCGCGGTGACGTTCAGGGTGAGACGTCCTAGGACGTCTCACCGGACGCTCTGGGCGCGTTCGGGGGTTTGATGCCTATTGTCGAGGGCGTGACACAAGCTGAGTGGGCGCGCGAACTGGCCAAACAGCTTCTTGAGAAGCCGCTTCCTCGACGGTGGGCGCATACGCAAGGCGTCGCCGCGCGGGCGGCCTCGCTGGCTCCGATCCTCGGCGACGACGCCGACACGTTGACCGCCACCGCCTACCTGCATGACATCGGGTACTCGCCGGAACTGGTCGACACCGGGTTTCACCCCCTCGACGGGGCGCGCTACCTGCGGGACATCGCCCAGGCCGACGGGACGCTGTGCCGCCTGGTCGCGCACCACTCCTGCGCGGTCAACGAGGCGACCGAACGCGGCCTGTTCGACGTCTTGACCAAGGAGTTCATGCCGGAACGGCCCGACCTGATGGACGCGCTGACCTACTGCGACATGACCACCGGCCCCGACGGGCGACACCTTGACGTCGGCGAACGCCTGGCCGAGATCCATTCCCGCTACGGCCCCGAGCACCTGGTGAGCCGCTCGATCACCGCTTCAACCCCGTGCATTTTGGCAGCGGTGCGAGCGGTGGAAACCGCGCTGCGGTAGCCGCCGAACGCTGGGACGGGGCCGACCAAGGCTGCGTTGCTGCCTGCGATCAAACAGCTCAGCCGACACCGTCGCCCGGTCTGATGGGGGTCGTACCTAGGAGTCGGTCTCCCAGAAGAGCGCGCCTGTCTCTCGATGTTTCGTGAGGATCTCTATCACTGGACTCGGATCAGCGCCGGGAGGCAGGTCGACGGAGAGATAGGTGCCCTGCAGCCACTCGTGGCCGAGACCGGATGCCACGACTTCGCCGTGCAGCAGCTCGTGGAGTTGATCGCGTTGCGGGTGCTGCTTAACCAGAGCGACACGCAAGGTGTGGTGGCCCGATTTCTCCACCACCGCGGACACGAGGTGCTGATCGTCGATGGTCACGATGTCGCGATGGCAGATGCCGTAGGTGAAGAACGGCAGACAGGCGATTTCGAACCTGTCGGGTGCCAGCTGACGGGTCCACAACTGCTCACGCCAGCCCTCCACTCGCTCGGAGAGGTCCGCGTGGATCAAGTAGTTGCTGGAGTCACGGCCGATCGGGTTCTCGTGCGTGATGATGGCGATGGTGCGCCTCCCGATGAGGGCTGCGAGGCAAGGCGTGCCGGGGCTGGCCTCAGCCGATGTACGGCAGGCCGTGCCCCGAAAGGTAGTGGCCGATCCGCAAGGCCATTGAGCGGTCCATCTGGAGCGTCTCGACCTGGTCGCGGGGTACCCAGTGGACTTCGCGTGACTCATCGCTCGGGGTCGGCTCGCCGTCGACGGCTCGGGCGGTGAGCACGATGGAGAACTCTTGGCGGGCCTCGCCGTTGGACGTGTAGAGGATCACGTGCTTCGGGTCGGTGTAGGTACCGACCAGGCCGGTGATCTCGCAGACGATGCCGGTCTCTTCGAGGGTCTCCCGTACGGCCGCCTGCGGGAGCGACTCGCCCAGGTCGATCGCCCCGCCAGGAACGGCCCAGTTGTCATTGTCCGAGCGGCGGATCATCAGGATGTCTCCGGAGTCGTTGATGACCACCACGTTGACGGACGGGACGAGGCTGTTGGGTGCGGGGGCCTGGGGGTCGTCGTAGAAGTCGATCCGGCGCGCCATGGTCAGGACTCTACCGGTGTGGCCTGGTCCCACACCCGCTCGAAGCTGTCCGCGTACGTGGCGACCATGTCGCCGCCGAGGACCTTGCGCAGGTGCAGGACGGGCGCGTTCCCCGCCGGCACCCCGTAGACGTGGGTGTTGACGAGAAACTGATCGTCCCCGCGATAGATCGAGTTGTACAGCACCGTCCGATGTAGCCGGATCTCCACCCCGGCGAGCCCGCGGATCGGCTGGTAGAGCACGAGGGCGTTGCGGATCTTGGCGGCCATGCCGCCGTCTATGCCCTCGTCCGCGCCGCGTTGCGCGACCTCGGGGCTGTCGGGGTCGCCGAGCAGGATCCGCACCCGTACCCCGGCTCCGGCCTTCTCGCCGAGCATCCGCACAATGCCCGCGTCATCAGCGAGGAACAGCCCGCTGTAGACGAGCACGCCGATCTCGTTTCGGGCCTGAGCGAACAGACGTCCCCACGCGTCCCTGGGTACGGCCCAGCGGTGCGGATAGACGATGACGATCTCACTCTCAGACGCGGACGCCACCTGTTCCCGGGTCAGAGCTTCCGGCCAGAGATAGCTCTCGTCCATCCCCAGGTGCATAGCCACCGCATACCGGTGCTTTCGATACGGTGCGCGGCCTTTGGTGACCCACCGTTCGACCGTCTTGGGGTCCACTTCGATGGCGGTCGCCAGATCGGCGATGCTCACCCCAAGTTCCAGAAGTGCCGCACGTAACCGCTCGTTCGCCATCTCACCTGCCACGTTCGAGGACGTCCAGGGACGTGGCAATCGTAGACGGGACGTCTTGAACATGTCCCGTCGTGTAGTGATCTCGTCCTCCCCTTTCGCCGCAATCTCGGTGTCACAACGCAGCACCGACCACGACGAAAGGAGACGTGATCATGACAAACACCACGATCAACCCGCCCGAGGAGACCCCCGGCTGCGACTGCGGCGCGCTCCTGGACCAGGGGCAGACCCGATGCCGTAAGTGCCTGGCCCGCAACCGATGGACCCGCCGTCAGACGGCCCAGCGCCGGGAGAACAAGCGGCGCAGCTTCGCCCGGCGTCCCCCGCGCGGCCCGATCGGCCTCGCGCAGGCTGGGCTGATCTGGTCGTGAGCACCCTGCCCCTGATCCTGGCGCTGCTGCTGTCCGGCGGCGCGGGCGCCGGCTACGTGACCGTCCTCCTCGGTATCCGGCGTGAGGACAAGGCGATGAGCCTGGGTGCTCCGCCGGATGGGCGGGCGGCGGCGCTGGCCCGCCGCGTGACCGGCTGCCACACGCGCGGCGGCTCTACTTCCGGGATCTCCTGGACTCAGACAGCGTCGACTCGACCCGTGCGAGACGTTCCGACAAGTCCCGTACGGCGGTGCGTAGCTCGATGACCTCGCTCGCCAGATCCGTAGCCGGCCTCTCTGGAGATCCCCCGGTCTCGGGCTGCTCGTCGGTTTCCCGGACGTACACGCCCTTGCCCTGCTGGCCGATGACCAGGCCCTCGTTCCGCAGGATCCCAACGGCCATCTTCACGACGCTCAGCGAGGCGTCGTACTGCTCGGCGAGCTGGGCGGTCGACGGCAACGGCGCACCAGGCGCGAGAGCCCCGCCGCGGATCTGTTCGCGCAGATCGTCGGCGATCTGGAGGTAACCCGGTCGTCCCGTCTTCTTGACCATCACCCATATCTCAGCACAGGAGAACGACCAAGCCAACCGAGAGAACATTGACAACCAGGCCAACTAGGTTAACTATGTTGGCCTACGAGTCTCAAGGAGGTCACCACATGCGCACCATCCCGATCCCGGTCGACACGGCCAAGCTCACCTTCACCTGCGTCAAAGACCCACGGCCCCGCCTGCTCAACCAGCACACCGGCGAGGTCAAGACCGACAAGAACGGCCAGACCGTCTACGAGGTCGTCACCTCCGTCGAAGACGACTTCGGCCGCATCGAACTCGTCAAGATCGGCATCTCCGGAGAACCCCCGATCACACGCGGACAGCAGATCAACCCCGTCGGGCTGATCGGCTACCCCTGGGAGCAGACCCGCAACGGCGAGGTGAGGTGGGGCATCGCCTACCGCGCCTCCGCGCTGCTCCCGGCCGAGGAGGGCGCCAATGCCTGACACGCTCGCCCAGACGCTCGGAGTCCTGGCCGCCCTGGTGGCCGGGCTCTGGGCCTGGCGACGCTTCCACTACCGCTCCTACTGGCTGCTCATCGGCTTCCCAATCGTCGCGCTGACCGTCCGAGCGACCTGGCGGAAAGTAGCCCTCGGCTGCGGGCTGACCAAGAAGCGGCAACGCTGGTGGTTCACCACCGTCCCCGGCGCGATCGCCTCAACCGGCATCGTCAAGGTACGGCGGCGCTTCCAGCGGGTCGCGGTCGACACCAAGCCATGGATGTGGCTACCGCGCCCAACCCGGCACGGCTGGCGCGTCACCCTGTGGACCCTTGAGGGCCAGATCCCCGCCGACTACGCCCAGGCCGCCGAACGGCTGGCGCACTCCTGGGGCGTGCACGCGGTCCGCGTCTCCTCACCCCGTCCGGGGCGGGTCGTCCTGGCCGCGACCATGCGAGACCCGCTCGTACGCGTCGACCACATCTCGCCGTCGTCCGAGCTGCTCAAAGTCTCGGTGGGGCGGTTGGGGACCGGCGGCCTGTGGTCGATCGACTTCCGTACCGTCCCGCACTGGATCAACGCGGGCGCGACGCAGTCCGGCAAGTCGAACCTCGCAAACGCGCTGATCGTCGGGCTCGCCCCGCAACCGGTCGCGCTGGTCGGCTTCGACCTCAAGGGCGGCGTGGAATTCACCCCCTACGCCCCTCGCCTATCGGCTCTGGCCACCACACGGACCGAATCGGTCGGCCTACTGGATGACCTGGTCGCGTTGATGGTCGACCGGATGGGCCTGTGCCGTACGGCTGGCGCACGCAACATCTGGCAGCTTCCACCGGGAGTGCGGCCGGTGCCCGTCGTGGTCCTGGTCGACGAGCTGGCCGAGCTGTACCTGATGGCCGACAAGTCCGAGAAAGACGAGATCGCGCGCACGTCCACGGCGCTGCTGCGGGTGGGCCAGCTTGGGCGGGCGTTCGGCATCTATCTGTTCCTGTCTGGCCAGCGGATCCGCTCCGACCTCGGCCCCGGCGTCACCGCGCTGCGGGCGCAGTGCTCGGGTCGGATCTGCCACCGGGTCAACGATCCGGAGACGGCCACGATGACGCTGGGCGATCTCGACCCGGCCGCGCTCGTCTCCGCGCGGGCGATCCCCGCCGAAACGCCAGGCGTCGCGATCGTCGCCTCCCAGGACGGCCAGTGGTACCGCGCCCGCTCCTTCTACGTCTCCGAGCACGCCGCCGAGTACGCGGCACGCTCCTGGTCGCATCTGACGCCGGAGTGGGCCGAGGTCATCCGGCCCGGCCACTCCACCGGCCTTGATGAGGCCGACCTGTCCGAACTTCTGTCCGCCTGAACCTGATCACCTGAACCGACAGAAAGGGGGTAACGATGCGACGCCTCGCCTCATGGCTGCTCGACTCCGGGCCGGTCCTGATCCTGGCCGCTATCGCGGGTGCCGGATCGTTCACCCAAATCCGCGACACCGCCACCGATCACGGGCAAACCGGCTGGATGTCCTGGGCGGTGGCCGTCTGCGTCGACCTCACCTGCGTGATGGCGGCTCGGGAGCGTCAGCGGGACAAGAAGACCGGCCGCCTGCGGCAGGGCTGGGCATCGTGGCCGACGCTCGTTCTCACCGCGGGGATCGTCCTGTCCCTGGCTGCCAACCTCCACCAGGCCGAACCGACCGTGTGGGGCTGGCTCACCGCCGCGACTCCGGCGGGCGCGTTCCTGATCGCGGTCTCGATGCTGGAGCGTCGCGCCTCCGGTCCTCGTCCTGAACCGTCCTTGGCCACCGTCCCGGCGTCCTCACTGGTCATGGCCTCGCCGGCTGCGTCGCCGGCCCCTACCTCGCCCGCCGTCTCGGCGTCGTCCTCGGCCGTACCCGGCTCGTCCTCGATGGCCGC
Source organism: Microtetraspora glauca (assembly GCA_001570385.1). Taxonomy (GTDB): domain Bacteria; phylum Actinomycetota; class Actinomycetes; order Streptosporangiales; family Streptosporangiaceae; genus Microtetraspora; species Microtetraspora glauca. The sequence continues at coordinate 138,865 of BBYL01000007.1, forward strand.
CGGGGCGGTGCCGGTGTCCGTCCTTGCCGACGAAGACGGCATTCCTGAACCGTCCCCGGCGCTCGTCGACTACGCCCGGCGTGTGGCCGACGAGCACCACTCCAAGCACGGCAAGCCGATCACCCGTGACCTGCTCCGCGCCCGCCTGGGCGTGTCCAACCAACTCGCCTCAGACCTGCTCCGCACCCTGCGAACCGCGTCCGAACCCGCCTGACGAAAGGAGAACCGATCATGCGAATCCGCCTCGACGGCACCCGTGCCGAGATCGCCGATGCCCTGTTCCGGCTGCGCCAGACGTTCACCGTCTCCGGTGTCTCCCGCGCCTACCTGGACCGGACCCGGCCGCATCACTGGCGGGTCTTCGTCACCACCACACCCCGCGAAAGGAGGTGACCCACGTGAACGACACCGAGCAGGCTCCGCCTCCGGAGATCACGGAGATCGCGCCTCTGCGCTGGCAGTGCTGCCACTGCGGCGGGGGCGGCCTCGACTCCTACGGCGACACCTGCCGCCACTGTGACGGGCTCGGCTTCTGCTGAACCCTCAAGCGCCCCCGGCCTGGCCGTACATCCGCCAAGACATCTGCCAGGTCGGGGGCCATCCCCTCACCCATGACGAGTGAAAGGAGGTCTCCATCTTGCCCGCATCTCTCACCAATGCGCACGCGATCCGCGGGGCGATCGCCCGGCTCGATGACCCGAACTACTCCCGGTGGGCAGCCCAGATCCGCCGCGCGGGCGGCTGCCGACAGCCGATCCACCTGCGCGGCCGAGTCGAGCACTGGGACCAGGCCACCGGCGAACTCCTCCACCGCTACAGCACCCGAACCGAACCCGACGGCGTCCTTCGCGTCCCGTGCAAGACCCGCCGCGCCTCACGCTGCCCTGCCTGCGCCGAAACGTACCGGGCCGACACCTACCACCTGATCCGCGCGGGCCTCGTCGGCGGCAAGGGCGTCCCCGAGTCCGTGACCGGCCACCCATGCCTGTTCGTCACGCTCACCGCACCGTCCTTCGGCGTCGTCCACACTCGCCGCGAGAAGAACGGCAAGATCCACCCGTGTCACGCCCGCCGCGACGCTCAGAAGTGCCCACACGGGCGCGTCCTGTCCTGCACCGCCCGGCACGGGGCCAACGAGGAATGCCTCGGCGAACCACTCTGCCCCGACTGCTACGACTACACCGGCTCGGTGCTGTTCAACGCCACGGCCCCGCTGCTGTGGAAGCGGTTCGCGGAAGCACTTCGCCGGCACCTGGCCAAGAGCGGCGGCCTCACCCTCACCGAGATGCGTGCCCAACTCGTCGTGTCCTTCGCCAAGGTCGCCGAGTACCAGCGGCGCGGCGTCGTCCACTTCCACGCCGTCATCCGGCTCGACGGCCCAGACGGCCCCACCTCCACGCCCCCGGCCTGGGCGACACTCACTCTGCTCGCTCAAGCCGTCCAGCACGCCGCTTCGGTGGTCACCGCCACGATCCCGGCCGTAGACGGAGAACCGGCGCGAGTGCTGCGCTGGGGCCCCCAGATCGACGCCCGCCCCATCACCCTCGACGGTGAACTGACCGAACAGGCCGTCGCGGGCTACATCGCCAAGTACGCCACCAAAGCCGCCGAATGCGTCGGCACCCTCGACCGACGCGTCTTCCCAACGGAGGACCTGGCCGCGCTGCCCGTACGCGACCACGCCCGGCGGCTCATCGCCGAATGCCTGCGCCTGGGCGCCCTCGACGACCTGACCGAGCTGCGGCTGAGCCAGTGGGCTCACATGCTCGGCTTCCGCGGCCACTTCTCCACTCGATCACGCCACTACTCCACCACCCTCGGCGACATTCGGGCCGACCGCGCCGAACACGCCACCGAGCAGGACATCACCACCGGACGTCTGCCCCTCTTCGACGAAGACACGGTCCTCGTCATCACCGAATGGCAATACGTCGGCCGCGGCTTCACCCCCGGTGACGCCCTCCTCGCCGCCTCCCTCGTGGGTACGGCCTTACCGCCACTCTCGGCGGAATTCGGGAGTGATGCCCGATGACACGGCGCGATGAGCTGCTGACCGTCGCCCAGGTTCTCGATGAGCTGGGCGGGATCTCCCGGCGCACCTTCTACCGCTGGCGCGAACTCGGCCGCGCGCCAGTGTGTATCCGGCTCCCGAATGATGAGCTCCGCGTCTTGCGCAGTGACCTCGGGGCGTGGCTCGCCTCCCACCGAGAGGAGGCTGCGTGAACACCAGCTATGACGTGAAGTTTGGCGAGATCCAGCACCGGTCAGACCGGAAGACGGCGGCCTACATCGTGCGCTGGACGGTGGCCCGTAAGCCCAGGTCCAAGAGCTTCCGAACCAAGGGACTGGCCTCCAGCTTCCTGTCTGACCTCCGGCAGGCAGCAAAAGCGGGGGAGGTCTTCGACGTCGCCACCGGGTTGCCGCTGCCGATGCTCGCCCCTGAGCCGCCCTCGGGGCCGACGTTCCTGGAGTTCGCACAGACCTATGTGCTCAGCCGGTGGCGCACCTCGGCGGCCCGGACCCGGGAAACCGACGTCTACGGCCTGCTGTCGCTGGTTCCGGCCCTGGTGGCCAACCTACCGACCCGGCCCGAGGACAGCGACATGCGCGAGGTCCTGCGCAGTCACGCCCTGCTGCCCAAGGACCGGCGCGGAGAACTGCCGCGCGCCCTGGTGCCGGTGCTGGCCTGGCTGGAGAGGGCATCGTTACCACTGGCCGACCTGCAAGACCCGCGCGTGGCGCGGACCGCCCTTGATGCGATCTCGGTGACCTTCACCGGCAAGGATGCCGCTGCCAACACGGTGCGCCGCAAGCGGGAGGTCCTTCACCACCTGATCGAACTTGCCGTGGAGCAGAAGGAACTTCCCGCCAACCCGCTTCACGAGATCAAGTGGACCCCTCCCAAGGCCGCAGGCGCCATCGACCCCCGTACGGTCGTCAACCCGGAACAGGCCCGTGCGCTGCTGGCAGCCGCTCCCACGGTCGGGCGGACCCGTGGCGGGAGGCTACACGGGATGTTCGCGTGCATGTACTACGCCGCGCTCCGGCCGGAGGAGGCAGCAGCGCTGCGCCGCCAGAACTGCGACCTTCCCGACGCGGGCTGGGGCCTGATCACGGTTGAGAAGGCGCGTCCACAGGCGAACAAACGGTGGACCAACTCGGGGGAGACCCACGACTCCCGGGGGCTGAAGCACCGCGCCAAGGACGACACCCGGGAGATTCCGATCCCGCCGGCCCTGGTGGCCATCCTGCGGGCACACATCGACCGGTACGGCGTGGCCGGCGACGGGTGCCTGTTCCGCACCTCCAAGGGGCGCCCGTTCTCCTCCTCGGCCTACTCGGCGGTCTGGCAGGAGGCCCGGCGGCGGGCCTTCACCCCTGAACAGGTCGCCTCGCCGCTCGCGGCTCGGCCGTACGACCTGCGCCACGCCGCCGTGTCTCTGTGGCTGAACGCCGGGGTCCCGGCAACAGAGGTTGCCAAGCGAGCCGGGCACAGCGTCGATGTGCTCCTGAGGGTCTACGCCAAGTGCCTCGAAGGGCAGCGAGGACACGCCAACAGCAAGATCTCTGAAGCACTGGAGGAGTGAGCTGCCGATCCTGTCCCACCAGGCCCCGGGCTGTCCCGGGGCCTTCGCTATTTCTGGGAGCGACGGGCTCGTTACACTTCAGTAGTGATCACGATGACGCCGGTCCTTGAGCGGTGGTCTGGCGACTGCCCGTTCTGGGCTGTCGAGCAGCGTGAGTTCCTCCTCACGGTTCCCCGCCTGCCGACGCCGGAGAGGGTCGGAGCCATCGTGTGGGCGTTGATCGGGAGAAACGTCACCGATGATGATCTGTCGATCACCGTGGCGGACGCGGCCGAAGCGATCGAGGCGTATCTGACCTCTGACGATGAGCCTTATGCGCCAGGCGGTCTCCGCGTCACAGCTGACGATGTCGTCATCGACTCCGGCTGCTGCGTGGGGCTCGACGAATGGCGTGACTGGCTGAATGTCGTGGGCGGACAGGTGATCGACCTCGGTCACGACCCTGACGTGCTGCTGGAACATCATGGGCCGGTGCTGCGCCTCTGGCAGGACAAGGACCAGATCCTCCCGCAGGAACTCCCCGGCCCATCTGAGCGATACATCGAAATCCCCCGCGATGTCCTGCCCCCCTTCTCCAGGGCGTTCAGCAGGACCTCGCCGGCTTCCTGCTCGCACTGCGGGAGTGGGCACAGGACATCGTTCCCGGCCTGGCCGATCAGCTGGTTCTCGCGGTGGACCGACGCTTGCAGATCAGTGCTCCCCTCGACGCCTGAGGCACGGAGCGCCTTTGCTATTTCGGCGACCGACCTGCGGAAAGGCGTTCAAGATCGTCCCCAATATGTCCCGCGATCATTGACCTACGGCTACATATGGCGGCACTCGGCTGCATGCGATCGCTAAGAGGAGCCGCGCTGAGCCCCAGGTCAGAGGCAAAGCGGCTGGTCAAAGAAGTGCCCCCGGCCAGGCACGCCGCAAATCTACGGCGCCTCCACCTGCTGTTTCGTTCGGCCGCCTCATCGTTGAGGCCCGTGCTGACGTGGTCAAGGGAGGCGCGGACCGGTGAGCGTTGCCTTGAGCCCTTCCCCTGACCGCTGGATTCGATGGACGACCACGTCTGCGCTGGTCGCTGGATCGCCGCGATTGTCTCATATCGACACATGCACGAGCCGGCTCTGCGGCATGGTGAGAGCGAGCTCGGGCGATGTTCGTTCCGCTCGCCGTCGACGGCATGATCGTGGCCTTGTCCATGTTGATCCTCCTCGCCAGCCGCTACGGGCGGCGTGGGGGAGCGCTGGTATGGACTCTCTTGATTGTCGGCAGCTTGGCCAGCCTCGGCGCCAACGTCGCGGTAGCGGACCCGACACTGATCGCCCGGATCATTGCTGCGTGGCCATCATCTGCCCTGATCGGCGCGCGAGATGCTCATGGGCCAGATTCGCCAGAGCCGCGCCGTTCGTGGGCCGGTCGGCGCACCACCGGGTGATTTCCGTCCAGGTGACACGGCCACTGACATTGACATGGGACGCGAGCGGCGAGAGCTTCACCGGATGGCCTGGCAGTGGGCTCTCGCCAATCGCCGTCCAGATGGCGGCCTCCCCTCCGGATCGACCCTCGCGGAGGCATTCTCGAAAAGCCCGCGATGGGGCCGATGGATCAAGAGCGCAGGCTTGGCCGGCGAGTTCGGATGACCAGAACGCACTCCCAGTATTCACGGGGAGTGCCCTCGACGGTCAGGGGCCTGCCAGCGGCTATCGAAGGCACTCCGCCTATCCCATTAGGGACTGAAGAAGCCGACGTTCTGCTCCTTCAGCGAGCCGATGACGAGACCGCGATCCAAGAAGCGGTTGAACTCCTCGCAAGCGGTCTCCGGGAGGAGGGCGCAAGAGTGGCAGGCGGCGAGGTTGCAAGAATCGGGGCCTTGGCCGCCTTCCCCGGCCTCCATGCAGATGGGGTCGGTCGAGCACCATTCCGCGTTGGCCAGGGCTGTGCTCCATGCCCGTTCCAGATTCCCGGGCTTGCCCATCCTGACGAGCCCGCCCATGGTGCCCTCAGCGTCGCCGGCCGCTGTGTAGATCAAGAGTCCAGCCATCGGCGCTTCTCGTTCAGCGGAGACGTACAGGCGTTCTCGAAGGGAGGCTGTGCTGTAGCCGCACTCGAAGATCAGCTGGTTGATGAGCAGATGGGCGACCGTATGAATGAGGATGAACCGGGGAGTCAGCTCCCGTGGTGCGAGCTGACGATCCGCGACGACGCCCATGTAGCGACGCGCGATGAGCTGGGCGCGCTGTCCGACCTCCGGACGGCTCTCCCAGTCTCGAAGCCGCTGCTCGTCGAGCTCCAGATAGATCCCCTCGCCCGAGACGGTGTACGCGGGCAGCCATTCCCGATCCGGCGAGGGCTGGGCTTTCCAGAGTTGGCTCTTGCCGTCCCTCAGCTTGAGCCCCGAGGACGTGAGCCGTGTGAATCCCCAGAGGGCGCGGGTTTCCCGGAGCGACTCAACGAGCCGCACGCGTAAGAACGTTCCAGCGATGTCGCTGTGGTACGGCGTTGCTGCGGTCGTGACCACCAGGTTGGGGTGGTCAATCCCGTCGCGGAGCATGTCGAACTCAGGCCGCCGCCAACCCGTAGGAGACAGTTCGTCGAGGTCGTAGACCTGCTCGGCCTTCTTTCCGCCGGAGACCTCGTCAAGTGCATCCTGGATCACAGCGTCGGTGAACGGTTTGAGGATGTCGTACTGGTCCATCATCCGGATGGTCTCAAAGGTGACCTCTCCCGTGGTCTTCTTGGCGAACTGGATCGCTGTCACGAAGTCCGGCCTGTTGAGAATCTCCAGCAGCTTCGGAGGTGTGCTGCTCGCGCTCTGCGGGAGATAGATCGAGCTCTCCACGAGAGGGAAATAGACATTTGAGGCGCCGCGCAGGCTGCCACGCAAGGGCTGGCCACACGGCTTCGTCGTATCACCGAGCCACGGTTGCCAGCCTTGGCAAGAGTATTCGCTGCCTTTTTCGAGTCGGCTGGTGAGGACTGTGGTGGGCTCCCCATCCACACTCGTAGCGGTGGTAACGCCTTCCAGAGGACGGAACTTGTCGCACTTGTCGCATCGAACGACCTGGCCCGAGAGCGATCCCGTACCCACCGCCCGCAGCCGTATGACCCCTTGGCAGGTCGGCTGGAGACTGCGATGTACCCATTCGCGCCAGGGAAAGTCGCCAATATGACCCTTTTCGCAGATCACGACGAAGGGTACCTGAGACATTGCGGGGCCCTTGGACGTGGGCTTGCCCGGAGTCTGGTGCTTCACGTCGGGGCATCGTGCCTTGCCGTAGAAGGAGAGCGGCTGCTGCTCCAGCCGCTTGCAGTATGGGCAGAAGCTCCACGTGGGGAATCTCAAGAACGGAACGGTCAACCTGATGTTGGGTGTTCTGGGCGCCCCCGTCTGAGGTCTCCGGTAGTCAGGCGGCAGGCGAAAGTGGTTGACCCGTAAGCGTCGCTGGAGACGCCACTCGTCGATGCGATAGGCGCCGGGATCGACGTCGTCGCCCTCGTACCAGTGGTCCAGCCCGCCGGCGATGACGGTACTGCCGTCGACGAGGACGGTCATCGCGCCTACCCCGAAGGGGGAGATGAGCTGGGCCCGGCGAATGTTTCCGCTGGTCATGACATCTCCTCGGGATCCGGCGCTTGCTGGTAGGCCGTAGTGACTTCAGCGCGGCATTCGACATCGACATTGCGCATGGACGATGGGACCTCCCAGGTGGGGGCCTTGTTGCCGTCCGGTGTTCCGGAGTACCTCATCAGCCCGTTATGAGGGTCGCCCGATATCGGGTTGGCGTCCCACTCCGCCCTGCCCCAGTCGCCCCACTCCTCCAAAGCACGCGTGACCTCTCGCTCGGCGGCGTCTATCTCCTCGGGGTCGACCAGCATGGCTCGCGAGAGCAGCGTGTTCGCCGCCCGCTCAGCGAGATCCCGGGGTGCCGGCCACGGAGGGAGATCCATAGGTCCAGTGGTCCGGACGTGCGCGACCAGGGCGCCGCGGAGGGCGCGCTTGAGCACGGGGCGAGCGAACGGGGTGACGCTGGTCGGTTCCACCTGCGCGTAGAGCCGCTCGTGGTAGGTGCGGAACCGCTCGTAGTGCGACCTGTCTCTCGGCTTGGCGGCGCCATACAAGGTGACCACCAGACCGGGGCGCTCTTCCCATCTGCGCCCGACCCGGCCGGAGACCTGAATGTACTGAGATGTGGTCTTAGGCTGGCCGACGATGGCCATGAGAGACAGCCGATCGATGTCGACGCCTACCTCGATGATGTTGGAGGAGAGGCACACGTCGACGGCCTTGCCCGAGGCGTAGGTCGCAGAGAGTTCGTCGATGGCGCGAGGAATCTCGTCATTCCGGCGTCGGCTGGTGAGCTCCATGGCGGTACGCGGGTATCTGACCTCCTCCAGCCCCTCTCTACGGCGCAAACCGACCACGTAGTCAGGAATGTCCGACTGGAGCAGGGAGAGGGTGTTGCCGAGTTCCCGGAGGCTGTTGAAGAACCAAAGGCAGGTCCACCAAGGGTCTTTCTGGTCGTTGGGGAGAGTAACCGGAGCCTGCAGGAGTGCGGCGGCGGTTCTAACCTGGACACTTTGGATGGAGCCGAGCCCAGGTGCATGCACGCCTACATAGAGACGGCCGGGGAGGAGCTTCTTGTGCTCGTCGCGCGCCCATACGGCAAAAAAGGAATCCTCTGCTGTGAGCCCGGGCGGGGGAAAGAGAGCCACGTGCTCCCTGCCGTACACCGCCTTCGTCTGCTCGGCATAGCGACGGATCGTGGCGGTGGAGGCGATGATCTTCGGCTTGACGGGGGCGTCTCCTCGCCGGTCTGTGCAGAGGTCCTCGACGACGGCCTCATACATTCCAACCATGGAGCCGAGCGGACCTGAGATGAGATGGAACTCATCCTGAATGATCAAGCTAGGCGGCGACGCCACCTGGCCGCCTGACTCATCGCGCCCGAAGAGCGCTCGCGCCGCTGGGCGCCACGGAATCATGGCGAACTTGTCGACAGTTCCGATCACCATCGACGGAGGCTTCTCGTAGATGTCCTCGTCGACAACCAGTAGAGGTAGCCCGCGGTTGAAGGGACACTGGCGGTCTGGGCACTCCAAGGTGACGCGGTCCCGGTGCCGTCGGTAGCCAGGGATGACCGAATTCTGCGCCTTCTTGCCTCGCGACCGCAACTGCTCGGCTGTCGGGCCGAGCTTTGCAGCGCACCACGGGCAGCGAAGCAGCAGGAATTGGTTGGCAGCCTGAGCAGGATCCTTGGCGAGGCTCTTCCATGCGTCCACTGCCTTGTCGCGGCGGTTCGGTGTGGTGGTGCCGCCGAGCCAGATACCGATGGTGTACGGCTCGCTCCCCAAGTCAGTTCGTCCCGCCCGGAGCCGTTCCATCGCGCAGATGAGTGAGGCGGCGCGGAGGAACTGCTGGGCGGTCAGAAGGCGCAGGGTGTAGCGCATGATGACGTCAGTGCCGACGTCGTCGGGGTTGCGAAGCCTCCGCAGGAACATCGAGAAGGCTGCCACAGCCAAGTACGCCTCGGTCTTGCCGCCACCGGTCGGAAAGAAGATCAGTTCCACGTTGTCCCGGTCGTCACTCAAGGGGTTGGCGACCGATTCGATGACGGCAAGAAAGAAAGCGATCTGGAAGGGACGCCAGTCACCGCGCCCTGGAGGGAGGTCTCCCTTGGGCGGTTCGCCTTCAACCTTCACAAAGTTCTGCTCATCAAGGATCGTCTCTCTAGCGGAGACGTTGGAGCGGGCTTGCTGATCGACCATTGCCTGGTTGGCCAGATAGAAGGCGGTAGCTACCTTCTCGTCTGTACCAACCAGTTTCCACCCACTGCTCATCCGCTTCAGAGCAGCCTCGCACTGACGCAGGTGTTCCTCTGCGGCATCCTGATGCTCCACAGGAAGGATGGCCACCTCCTTATGCCGCTTCTCTATCCACTGCTTGTATCGGAGGATGACCTCCTCCACCTGGGCTGCCGCTTCGTCTCTCCGCTCGGGCTTGGCAAGAGCAGTCATGCTGACGCTGAGCGTGCTTCGGTCTTCCCGAAGGATCACCGGAGTGACGCTTGGGGTCTCGAAGCTGGGGAGACAGACGGCGTCGATGCGGGTCGTGGCACCTCCAGGCTCACGCGCCCAGTCAGCGGCACATCCGTGGCCGAGAGCGAAGGTCTGATGATGCCGGTAGAGCAGAGCGATGGACTTCTCTTCCGCATTCAGTTGCCGACGACCGCGCTCCTCCGGGTAGGGAAGGAAGACGCCTCCGTCTTCCACCGTGGCTGAAAGCTGTGCCTGGAAGAGCGTGTACTTGTCCCCGCTTCCCGAGGACCGGTTGGTGACGGTGATCGTGACGAGGTGCTTCCCGTCAATACACCTGCTGAAAGCCCGTACATCGATGTCGAGGCCGTCGTTCCCGTCGGCGTCTATCTTGCTCGGGCGTACTAGGCGTCGGGTGCCCGTTGGCGCGAGGTCCTTCGCGGTGAACTCCGCCCGCACCGAGACCGGGCTTCTGACCCACCAGGGATCAGGCTTGGAGCCGCCCACCTCGACCTGGAAGCTTCGGTACCTGCCGAACGATGCATGGACGACGATTCTGGCGTCGTCCGGTAGGTCGCAGTGCACGGAGATACCAAGCGTGCTCTGCTTGCGAGTGTTCGCCAGAGAAAGATCGAGGTCGTCGTCTAACTCATCCTTAATCTTGGAGATGTCGGCCTGCCGCTTCTCGGTGAGCTTGTCATCGATGAACGGCTCGGACAGTGCTTCAGATATGGATTCCAGCCCTGGCGCCGGCGCTCCTGGCTCTTCCTCCTCACCGGCCGGCGCGAGGGTGGCCATGCCGTACCGGCGCAAGGGCTTGAAGTCGTGAAGGATCTCTTCGCCGGTGGCTGCGTCCCGCCACGGGCCGCGCGCATCTTCCTTGGTCGGAAAGTTGAGGATCTTGGAGGGATCGAGGGGCTTGCCCAGGGGTTTGGGCCCGACAAGTTCCGCGCGTAGATCGTTTAGGACCTTCTCCCTCGAACCGAGAAACTTCGCCATCACCGATTCCTCCTGCCGAGATTGCGGGCCATCTGATGCATGGCCTGGTTGTTCGCGAGCACAATCAACCGATCAGCGCCCCTGCTAAGCGCGATGTACAGCAGCGCCTCCGCGTCAGGGCCTTCGGCCGACTCGATGTCGGTGACGATTACGGCAGGTGCATCGAGTCCCTTGAACGCGTGGATAGTCGTGTAACCGGTCTTCTTGCCGGTCACGCTCTCGTACGGCTTGAGCCTCTCGCGCAGAGCGGTGCTGGTACATCCGCGGGCGACTCCTTGAGCGCGAGGCGAGATGACGACGATCTGCTCCGGGGAGTAGTGATCTCGCTGTAGAAGGTCCAAAGCCTGGGCCAGTTTGAGCTCCTGTTCACCCGGTGAGGTGTACTGGACATACTCCACGTTCACGCCGTCGTCCGGCCGTCGGAACTTCTTGTAGACGGTGCCAAGCCCGGTGAGCTGGACCGCTGCCTGGCCGATGCGGGGGGTGTTCCGGCAGTTGTGATGGAGGACCGGCCGGAAGAAAGACGGGGCTCTGGCCGCCAGTACTTCCCGCCCATCGGCGACCTCGTAGATCGCCTGCCTCAGGAAGTCGCCGAACATTAACCATCGGCCTGCCGCGAGACCGCCCTTCACCATCAGATCCATCACGTCGAGGTATTCAGGAGTGCAGAGGTCCTGCGCCTCGTCAACGATCAGTACGTCAGCCTGATCATCCGCATCTAGAAGCGCGCCGAGCGCGAGATCCGGCAATTCGTACCGCCACCAACTCGACTCGGTCTCCTTAGGTGGATCGACCTTGGCGAGCGACGTCATGGCCTTGTGCAGGGTGCCTGCGGTCACGCCAGGAAGGTCTGCGAGCTGAGCTTTGAGCCATCTGCCGAGCAAGCGGTTGAAACAGACAAGCCGGACCGATTGTCCTTGAAGGCTTGCCCGCCGAGCGGCTTCGAGAGCAAGGAATGTCTTGCCGGTGCCCGCGGCCCCGGTGAAGAGAGCCCGGGGTTCGGCGTCTATGAGATCGAGCGCCTCATACTGCTCCTCAAGGAACGATGCCCGCTCGTCATCTCGTAGCCTCTGCACATCGACGGGGGATATCGCCATCTCGAACCGAGGCCGGAGCCTGGCAGCGAGCTGGTTACATTGCTGGTCAGTGGGCTCATCGAGTGCGGGGTTGAAGCTAGATCTGGTGCTGGCGAGGTGGCGTCGGGCCTGAACCAGCACAGCGGTCAGAGCCCTCGACACCGGCTGGCGAATGAGGTCATCTCGGTCGAGGAGCTGCCAATCGTGCCATTCAGGAGAAGGGGGCACGGCTGCGGTGCTGGCGTCGGTGAACCAGACGGCTGACCAGAACGGGATGTGGGTCAGGTCGAGACGGCCTTGCCCCAGATACTTCCTCAGGCTGTGCATAGCCTCCGAAGCCTGGACGAACGGGCTGCGCGTGGGTGGACGCTGCGCCCCGAGGTGCCACGTACCTGCGTTGTCCCTGCCTATGCTGCGATGTGACTTCACCTCAACGCAGAGGACGCCGAGGCGGGGAACGATGACGACAAAGTCCACCTCACCCTCGACTCTTCTGAGGTGCTGGGCGATGTGCAGGGAATGGAGAACGGTCCAACCGTCCGTCCCGGGGTCGCTCCGGAGTCGGTCGAAGAGGCGCCGCTCACCGGGCGGCGCACCCCTATCGATCATCGGGGGGATCATTCGAGCCATTCCACTCCTTGCGTGACAAAGGGGCGGCGGCAGTCATGCAGCACGACCTCGGTGAACTCCTCGCGCACAGCCAGGACTCGATAGGCCGTCATAGGGGCGGCGCCGGGGACGACGTCGAGGTGGAGTTCCAGCATTCCGTCGACTTCCAGCTGGCGGAGGTCGCAACTGTCGACCTTACGCTCCAGGGCGTCAGCAAGCCGATGGGCGGCCGTAACGACCTTGCTTCTTAGAGTCTGACCAGCTTCGATGTACGGCGCCGCATCTGGTATCTGGAGCATGTGTAGAAGGACCTTGAAGTGCTCCACCTTGCGAGGCTGAATCAGTTCCTCACTCGCCCAGTAGGAGATATTGTTGACTGTCGCGCCGAACGATCTCAGTTTTCTGGTGACCTCGTGGGGGCCCTCCTCCTCAAGAAGCATTCGCAGTCGGCGCTTCCACTCTCCTTGGAGCCGCTGTATCTGACGTGCCTTCTTCTCACCGAGTAGCGCGTACGCGACGCTCCGGGTGGTCGTGGATTCGCTGACGCCCGACCGGAGGACGAGAATCGACCCCTGCGCCACCGTGGACATGGGCATCGAGAACACCCGCTCGCCGGGCGGCGCTGATGGATCCAGCCCGCGGATCCGCTCAGCCTGGTCTGGCAGCCAGATCGCGTGTCCGCCGCCCAGAACAGTCAGCCGGGCGCGTACGGTCTCCGTGTCTGATCCTGACGTCCGAGGAGCCGAGGCCATGACGGCCTCCCAGTCAGGATTGATCGACAGTTCCGAAACTGGTGTGCCACTCCACGGCTGCCAATGGGCGGCCGGCCGGACCGGCTCGCGAATCGAGGTAGCGAAGGGCACGGTGGCGAACTGGCCGAAGATTCCGAGGACCTTGTCCCTATCACGCACCCAGTGGTGGTGGACGAGTTCCACGCGGAAAGCCCGGGGCGCTGTCAGCATCTGCGGGGGAAAGACAAAACCGGGGCCACACAGAACGGCCAGTTGGCCAGCCTGCTGCCGCGCATACTCGCTTGGCACCAGAACCTGAATCTGATCTCCGCTGGTCCGGAACCAGGTCTCAATCGCGATAGCGGTCTTCCGGTTACGCGCTACCAGGTAAGTCTGCGCACGGTTGCTCACGCCAATAGCACGCGCAAACGAAGCCGCAAACGGTTGGTTATCGGCCGCGAGATACGTCTCGGCGGCGGCACAGAGATTGGTGATCAGCAGCTGGATATGAGCCGGAACGCTCGCACGAAGGTGATCAGCATCCTGTGCCAGCTGCGTTAGAAGGGGTGCGGTGGTCGATGCCTTGCTGGAGAAGGGGACGGGGTCGTAGATCCCCCGCCAACGAGTTGCGTTGGCCAGCCGGGCAAGCGATTCCCATGCGTGGGTCGCGGTTTCGTCCTTCAGCGCCTTGAGAAGTGCCTGTACCGCTCGCGAGAATCGGTGGGCAGCGGGGTCATCGACATGTACGCGCTGCGGGGCTACCTGCACACCTTGGTAGTAGGAGTCCGTGACCGCGATGAGGCTCAATACGTCCTCCGGAACGCGAGAAGCTCACAACCATGAGGCGGTGCCCATGGCACCTCGGATCCGTTGACCGGCTCCGCGTAGGAACGTTCCTGCATCAGCGCCGACGCCGCTGCTTCGGCGCCGGGTTCCGTTCGCTCCAGCACGGCTACCACCACCGGTGCCTGGCACTTTGGGAGCCATCGGCTGATGGCCTGCGCCCCATCGAGGATGACCAGCTGGGGTGCTGCAGGGAACTTCTCCCAGACAGGAGTATCGGCACGCGCAGACATGATCGAGCTGCGCCATCCGACTGGCCCGGACTGCTCCATAGGTCGAACAATCGTGCCAATGGCCCCGAACGGCCGGGAGGCGGCATTCAGTGAAATGCGCTCCGACAGGTCAGCGTAGATCCGTGTCGGCGATCCAACTAGAACAAGACTCCAGTCCCAGGAGGAGAGAAAGGCTTCAGGATCTGCGTTGGGCAGCAAGGATTCGATGAACGCCCGGTCTGAATCGGAGCCGGACTCCCAACTTCCGTCACGGACCTCTAAGCCCTCCGGGAGGGTCCTGATCTGGCGGATCATCCGCGCTTGGAACGCTCCCGTCTTCAAGGTGCTGAGTTGCAGGCGTTCTGGCAGCCCCCGGAGATACTCTCCTACGATGACACGGTTGGGAGTTTTCACCCAGAGCCGCATGCCCGGTACAACGTCCTGTAGGGCGATGGACAACTCGGGTACCTGCAGGGCTTCACCTGTCAAGACGTACCGCTGGCGGCTGTATCCCAGGGCAACGGCTGCCGCCGCCAGCATCCTCGACGGCGTTGAGACAGCAAGGATCGTCTGGTGCCCGGAAGTGAGGCCGCCCTGGGCAATCTTGATTCCCAGGCTCACCCAATCCGCGAACCAGCCCGGGATCGCGGCAGCTGTCTCGCCGTTCGAATACAGGAAGATGGCCGACCTGGCCGCCTGGGGAATCGTGAGCGCGGCCATCACATTCCCTTCGTAGCTGCGGCGAAGGGCAAAAGTACGCGGTTGCTTTACCCTCTCTGTTGCCATTTAATAGCGAACCGAGCCCGAGGGGCTAGAGGGGAATGCGATGTTATAAAGATGTTTCTTGCTGTCCGTCTGGCTAGCTGATGCGAGCCTTGTGCTTTTCGAACTGATCGTGACGAATATGGTCATCTTGGCCCATAAACGCCTTAAATGCCCCTAGTTTGAAGGCTGCAGGCTCGCTCCCGTTGCGAATTTCGATGTGGAAGTCCTGGCCTAGCAGAGCGAGCCGGCGTTCCAGCTCCTCTGGCTCCAGCGCGAGCTTGGCAGCAAGCTCAGTAGCGGTCATGAAGCCGCCATGCGCGCGAAGCGTGTGATAGATCGGGTCAGCCGGATCATGCGGGGTGTGCTCCCTCCGCTCGGTTGTCCGGTTGAGGGCAGCAGCGATGGACAAGCCAAGCGCCTTGGCAACCGGGGGCGGGAAGGCGTTTCCGATCTGACGGTAGCTCGAGGTCTTCTTGCCGGTGAACTCCCACACGAACTCATCGTCGTTCCAACCCTGAATCCTGGCTACCATCTTGCACGTCAGCTTGGGACCCAGTGGAGTCATGGGACGTGTCTCCGGATACGGTGGAGCATGGTCGTGGACGCCGAGAGCATCCACGCCGAGCTCGGCCCAGGCGCGCTTGGCCCGAGATGGCCCGAGATCAGCGCCTCCGTGCTTCTTGGAACCACCGACGATGGTGGGTGCGATGCCTCGCGCCTTCGCGGCCCACTCCTCGGCGCCTTCCCAACCACGCTCCTTCATCAGATCGAGCAAGACATCCCCGACGTGGGGTGGGTCACCGACGGGCTCCGGCCAGTGGAAGTAGGCGAAGTCATCCGGCGCCATCGCAATGAGAACGAAGCGGGGACGAAGTTGCGGGACGCCGTAGTCGGAAGCCTGAAGCAGACACCATTCCGCCACGTACCCGAACTCTCCAAGCCGGTCCAGAACATGCTGGCGGTAGCCAGCGAAGCGCGGCATGCTCAACCCCCGGACATTCTCCAGCAGGAGCGCACGCGGCCGAAGGATGCTGACCTGCTCGACGGCCCAGGCGAACAGATCGCGCTCGTCACTAGCGCCTAGCTGCTTTCCCGCGATAGAGAAAGGCGGGCAAGGCACACCGCCAGCGAACAGGTCGATCGGCCGTCCGTCCAGCTTCTCTGGTGTGTAGTCCGCAGGGTTCCACACCGCAGGGTCAGCGACATCGCCATGGGCCACCTTCCAATGCGGGCGGTTGTGGCGAAGGGTATTCACTGCGTTCTCGTCCAGCTCGACTGCCAGCTCGTGCTCAAAACCGGCCTTCTCCAGCCCGAGAGACTGGCCACCGGCCCCAGCGCAGATCTCAATGACGCGAAGGTCTTGCTCGGTCACGTGGACCCCTTTCGTAGTCTGGATACGGCACGGACCAGTGGGCAGCTGTATCTTCGCGGAGAAGACAGGAAGCCGTGAGCCCATCGGAACGAATGTGTCTGACCGGAAGAGAACTCAAGCCAGAGAGCGGGCCCACGAACGCGGGTTGTACCCGGCGCCGCTCAACGAGGGCCGATCGCGGAACATGCAGGCCAACCGGCGGGCCAACACCAAGCCCGAGGTGGCGCTGCGTTGTGCGCTGCACAGGCTCGGCTACCGGTACCGGAAGGACTACAGTATTGATCTTGAAGGCGTGAGGGTTCGACCAGACATCGTCTTCACTGCACGCAAGCTGGCGATCTTCGTGGACGGCTGCTTCTGGCATGTCTGCCCCGAACATGGGCGGCAGCCAACCATCAACGAGTGGTACTGGACGCCCAAGTTGCTTCGGAATATGGAGCGCGACCGGGTTGCCAACGCAGCTCTGCAGGCCGCGGGCTGGCATGTGGTCCGCCTGTGGGAGCACGAGCCACTGTCTGTTGCAGTGGAGGCTGTTGTTACAGCGTTGAGCTCCCTCTCCGAACATAGGAGCGAGGTTAGCGGACGTCGGCGACAGAGTCCGCCAGACTGACTGCAAGCGCGATCAGCCCGTAAGCCTGGGCGCCCTGCGATTGGGCAACACGTCGGCGGCATCCGTCGCCTCAGTGCCACGCTTATGATGCACGGTGATCAGCGACCACTTCCCGGTGGAGGCCGAGTGCACCCAGTGTGGCCGTCCCTCCATCCGGAACCCGGTCTCGTCGAAATGCGCGACGGCGCGTCGTGTCCGCGTACGACCTGTGACGTTGTTCGGCGTACAACCCTATGTGTCGGTTGGCTACGGCGTGATCATTCTGTCACGGCTGTTGGGGGTGGTGGTCTTGCCCCCGATCCTTGTCTGGGACGTCTTTCGACGCAACCGATCATGATCGCGCTGGCCGTTCTCATGTCCGCATGCACCTGGGGCGATCACGGCAGCCTCAAGATCCCGATTTACGGCTGCATGTGCTCCGGCAAAGACCCACTACTTGGGTCTCGTGTCAAATACCTGCCCAGTGGACCGATGTCGGGTAGCAAAGGTCCCATCTCGGGCGGGTCGTTGTCCTCGGCAACTACCCAGTGCTCGCCGTCCAGTTCGATCGAAGGCGCTTCCGCGTGATGCGGTTGGCGCCTCGCGAGCCGTACACTCACGAACTCCCCTGCCCCGGGTGCTGGTAGGCCAAGTGCGACAGCGGCCTGCACGTGGTTTCTATACTGACCGAAAATTACGATCCCTTCACGTCTCAGCTGGTGGCGGGCGCCGTTCTTGCTACCGCGGACTCGGGCCATGTAATCCTCCTGCATGGCGACGGTTGCGACAACCGCCCTGCTGACAGGACGCTTCTGTACCCTCCGGAACAGCTCATTGATTCTCTTCTGGCCGCTCGTGTAGCGGAAGATCGCGTCGATGTCCTCATTCGTCAGCCGAAGCAGGACGTTGTCCTGGAGGGGGGCGTCCTTGAAGAGCCAGCGGATAGCTTCCCGGCCAGGGCCATTGAGTGTCAGCTTGGCGTCGCGGTTCGAACCCGTGTTGAGGTGGCCCTCGCTTGCCCGGACTAGTCCCGCGCTCCACTTGCCATCCTGGTCACTCGCCCACAGCCCAAGTAGGATCCGCCCGAACGCCTCCGGCGGAATCATCCAGCTGGCGAGCTTCTGGGAATACTTGCAGTCGACCTCGATATCCTCGATCGAGTAGTCGAGGATCTCCCCGTCCGCGAAGTCGAACTCGCGCTGCAGATTGATCTCGATCAGTGTGCCACAGTGGGTCTTCTCGGTCTTGTGGAGCTGCTCCCACCGGAAACGGCCAGTGTGCTGCCCATCAAGGAGCATGTCGAAGGTACGTCGGATGGCTGTGGCCATCCTTATGCCGTCGGGGTCAATGCCTAGCAGATGGGCGAAGACTGCTTCCAGTTGCGAATCAGGTGCCGTCATGCCGGGTAATGGGTCGTTGATCACGCGGTGAATTTAGCTTACTTTCGCCATAAATAGCGATGCCTTGCGCTGAAGCAAGCGGCATACGAGGCCAGAGGCTTCGTCACGTAGCGTCTTCAAAGTAGACGGGTCCATTCGCACCCAGCGCTTTCACAGCAGCTCGGGTACGTCGCCAGACGTAGGGGCGTAGCAGGTGAGTCGCCTGGCGCTCGTTGTGGAATCCGAACCCGGCCAGCTCATCCTCCGCGAGGCGGATCTTCGTGGGCTCTTCCTCGGAGAGGATTCCTCCGTCGAAGATGAACATTAGGGAGTCATCCCAGGGGCCGTGGGGGGAGACCCAGTCCACGACGAGGAGGCGGCCGATCTCCAGGTCGAGTCCGAGCTCTTCCTTGATCTCGCGGCGCGCCGCAGCGGCGGGGGACTCGTTGGCCTCGGCCATCCCTCCGGGCAGGTCCCAGTCCGGCTTGTACTTCGGATCCACCAGGAGGATCCGTCCCTGCTCGTCACGGACCAGGACATCCGCACCGACGCGCTTGCGGGCTTGCTTGGCGTTGCCTTCGGCGAGGTAGGCGTTCCAGGCGACCGGATCGCGCTCATAGAGCGGGGCTTCGGGGTCCACGTTCAGAACCTCCCCATTGGTACAGCCAGCGCCGTTCCTCCAGGGCCTCGGCCAAGACAGTGAGGGACTCGGCGACGATCTCCTCTTCACGGTACGCCTCGAGGAGCCCACGGAGATCGGCCAATTGGCGGGTGACGACCAGCGAGCTCAGAGACTGCGTGTCCTCGACTACGCCCAGCACCACGTGACACGCTTCCCCGACCTGGGTTTCGGCCAGCAGTACCTTCGCGAGGAGCAGCCGCCCCAGCGCTCGGCTGCGCGTCCGGTTTCCCGATCGCAGGGCCACGGCTCGATCGGCCTGCCGGCGCGCCTCGCGCAGCTGCCCGAGCGCGAGCATGGATCGCGCCGCGTCGAGCGCCAGCGAGCCTTCGTCGAACGGGCCGACCCAGGGCGACGGCGTACTCGTCGGCTCGTCATCCAGAACGCGTTCCGCCTGCAGCAGGAGGCTCGCGGATTCCGCCGAGTCGCCCAGAGTAGCGAAGCTTCGAGCGGCCATGGTCAGCAGGCGCGCTTCCATGGCGGGAGCCGAGATGCGCGTGGCGGTCAGCATCTCCGTGCCACGGCGCGCCAGCTGTACGGCGTCAGCCGCGCGTCCGCGGTGCTGCGCGAGGTGGCTCATGCTGCCGAGGATGTGGGCTTCGAGCTGGCGGTCTCCTCCGATGCCCGCGAGGTCGAGTGCTCGGGAGAAGTGCCGGTCCGCGGTGGTGTCCTGACCGGCGTCGTGCGCCATCCATCCGGCCATCTCGGTGAGCGCGGCGGCTGGGACGAACGCCGACGGTCCGTCGGAGCCTCCGAACAGGCGCGGTGCGACGTCCCGCTCCAGATAGCCGACCACTGTGGCGTAGAGATGGCCGCCTCCGACTTGCGGGTCCGCTCCCCGGAAGGCGGCCATCGCGCTCAGATCACGGGGGTCCACGGGGGCCGGAACGTGCGCGCTCACGACCGACGGATCCTGCACCGGGCTCGCTTGCGTCTCTGCTGTCGAGCGAGCGAAGAGGGTCTCCTCTCCCAGCCCGAATGCTCGGCAGAACAGCAGCCGGTACCGCTCGCTCAGCGTGCTGATCCGTCCCGACTCCCAGCGGCGGATGGACCGTACGAGCGCTTCGTGGTCGGGGAGATCGCGCCCGTCGTCGCCCGCGGCGGCACGCAGGCGGCGCGCCGTGGTGTGGACGTCCCACAGTCGGGCCTTGCGCTCGGCACGAATTCGCTTCGCCCACTGGGGTGAATCGGTCATATCGGCCTCCGCACTCGCTCGAACACGGTGCGTGTCCGCTGGTGCTCCTCATTGTCACCCTCCCTGGGCCGGTACGCAGGCCCTCTACTGGGACTGACCCGATTTCCGGCAATGCGAGGGCGCCGACATGGACGAGACGAACGCAAGAGAAGCCGTCCGGCTTCTCGCGGCTCGCCTGACCTCCTGGACCGTCTGGTACGGCAGGCATACCGGCCACTTCTGGGCCTTGCCCAGGACGCGGGATCTCGCCGCCGCGCCGCACATCGAGTCGCGCACACCCGATCAGCTTGAGCGCCAGGCGTCGGAAGTCGAGCGTCACTTCAGGGCCAGGCCCGTACAGATCTCCCACGCCAGGCCGGTTTCGCGCTCGGGGAGTGGTCGTACGGCGGAGGCGTTCCGATGAGAGACGAGGCCATCGAGGCCCTCCGGCGGGAACTGAAGGCCGTCGAGATCCCCACGGAGGACAGGGACGTGTTCCGGCTGAATTCCGGAAACCCGATGCTCAGCCTCGCTCCTGGGCTCGTCGTCTGGACGGGGCTCTTGCGCGTGTACCGCTGGGCCGGACAGGAGCAGCGCTGGCAGCTTCACCCGGCGAACGACCCCGCCGGTGCCGCTCGCTTGATCGCCCCGCTGTACCGGGAACGCATGCGGGACTTCGACAAGGAGATGCACGCCTGGCCCCTCTGAATTTCTTTCGATGAATTGGACATCGGCGACGCGGCCGCGCCTGTGACTCGCGTCGCCGTACGCCCGAAGACTCCGGCGAGCCCGGCGGTCGTTCTCTGGCCGATCCGTAAGTCCCGCGCGCAGGCGGGACGGAGTTCGCCGGACCGCGCGGCAGGAGGGGGGAAACTCCTGCCGCGCACTTTTTTACCTGGCCGATTGCTCGCATATGTCACGACATACATGAGCGAATATGGGCGATAGGCTGCCTGTTTACCTGTGCCGAGTACATTCGGCTACTGGATTTCGTCATCGCGGCGCATTACCGTGATTCCTCCGCGCGGTTACCCCTTCTTGAGCTGCGAGGACATGTCATGCGACGGCCAAAGGTTCTTTTGGGGCTCCTATTGTCAGGAGCGATTTTCGCCGTTCCCGCATGCCAGTCCACTGAATCCGGCAGTGAGGTCGGCGAGAAGGCCGTCGCCCCGCCGAGCGTGACGGCGTCGATCGATCCACAGGTGTCGATCAAAGAGGCCGTGCTCACCGCGTACTACAGCATGTGGCAGGACTTCCGCCACGCGGCGAGCACCTCTGACTGGAACGATCCAGCCATCACCGACCACGCGATCGGCGACGCCGAGAAGGTCCTGCGCCATGGCCTCTACGTCGCTTACCAGAAGGAACAGGTGGTCAAGGGCGAGCCGGAGCTCCGCCCGCGGATCACGGCCCTCATGCCGGAGGGCAGCCCGACCGAGGCGACCATCAGCGACTGCGTCGACGACACCAAGTTCCTGATTCACGGCAAGGACGGCCGTCGCTTGGAAGGCGGTGATCCGGGCGGCCGTCACCGCACCACCGCGGGCCTGGTCCTTCGCAAGGGCGCCTGGTACGTGACCTCCTTCGTCTTCAGGGAGGTCGGAACATGCTGATGCGCCTCATCCTTTCCTCGGCGCTTGTCTGCGCGGCTCATGGCGCGCTGCGGGACCCCGATCCCGGCGGTGGAGGTGGGAGCCTCATCACCTGCGCTCCCAGCGGCGGTCCAGGGTGTGTCGCGGAGACCCGGCGCTGGTGGAACAGCATGCCGCGACCCGAGACGGATAAACCCGCCGTCACTCCGGTCGGCCGCGGCAAAAGACCTGGTTGTACATCGGAGCCTGCGGAGGCTCCACCTGGCGCTTCCGACAGCGGTCGATGGATGCTGCTCACCTGTCCGGGGCAGCCGGGCATGCTCGTCCGGGACGGAGGAGCTCCGAAGGGCGGTCCCGGAGACGCGGGCCCGGTGATCACGCCGCTGATGGTCGCTCTGATGGCACGAGACCGATTCAGGCTCCCGGCTCCGGCGATCGGCTCGTCGCCGAAGGCCGAAGACCTTCAGTTGGTCCGCCTGCCCATCTGGCTCGCGGTTGCCCGCCACACCTGGCGGCCGTACACGGCGAGCGCGACGGCCAGCGGGATCAACGCCGTAGCGACGGCGACGCCCGTGAGCGTCACCTGGGCCATGGGCGACGGAGCCACGGTGATCTGCAAGGGGCCGGGGACCCCATATCGCGACGGCAGGGACGATCCGCGGAAAGCCTCCCCGACCTGCGGTCACACCTATCAGAGATCCAGCGGCCGGGACGAGGGATACCGCGTGACCGCGACGATCACTTGGCGCGTGACCTGGGCCGCCGCCGGGGAGAGCGGCACGCTGCCGCCGCTGACGACCACGTCGAGCACGCGCTTCCGCGTGGCCGAAAGCCAGGCGATCGTCACCGGTTGACATGAAGAGCTGAAGAGGGGGACGGCTTGGTCAGGACGGCTTCGGCTCCGGCACGCCCGAAAATGGGAGCTCCGAGGAAGCGACGAAGTGCCGGGAGGATGCTTCTCGGCGGCATCGTGGTGATGGCCTGTGCTTTCGCGTCGGCCGCGGTCACGGTCAGGAACCAGGGCGTGGACGGTGCGCTGGCCGTCCAGCGGGATCTCCAGGTGGGGCACACGCTGGTCCCGGCGGATCTACGCGTGGTCAAGGGGAGCATCGACGCCGACCTTGTCCCGGCGAGCGAGGCGCGGGCGATGGTCGGCCGTCAGCTCACCATCCCCCTGGCCGCGGGTGCCCTGCTCGCCCGCCGCCACGTCGGCGACCCGAGGTACCCGAGACGAGGCCTGGCCGTGATCGGCGTCGCGGTGAAACCCGGGCAGTATCCGCCGGACCTCGCACCCGGCAACCGCGTCGCCGTGTCGCCGATTCCCGGCACCGCTGTCGGCGCGGACGACGGCATCGTGCCGAGGGCCGTGTCCGCAGTGGTCACGAAGGTGGAGCACGCGGAGCAGCCGCAGAACTCTGCGGTCGTGACGTTGCTGCTGCCAAGGAGCGACGCGCAGGCCATCGCCGCGCCGGTCGCGCAGGGGCTCGTCACTCTCATGCAGATCTCTCCGGAGGAGCCGTGACAGTGATCGGCCTGGCCTCGGTGAAGGGCTCACCGGGCGTGACCACGCTCGCGCTCGCTCTGGCCACCGCCTGGCCGGCCCGCCTTCCCGTTCTCCTCGCGGAACTCGATGCGTCGGGCGGCGACATCGCCGGATGTTGCCGGTTGCAGCCCGATCCGGGAATCGCTTCGCTCGCTACCGAGATCCGCAGAGACCGCGACCCCGAGCTGCTGTTCCGGCACGCGCAGACCTTGCCGACGGGCGTGAAGGTCATCCCCGCGCCGGTGGGGCCGGGCCAGGCGCAGGCGGCTCTCACGGCTCTCGCCGCCACGCTGCCCGAGGTCTTCCAGCGGCTTCCGCGTAACGCGTCGGTCGTCGCCGATCTGGGTCGGCTGGCTGGCCCGTCGATGGAGCTCGCGACCTCCATGGACCGGCTCCTCGTCTTGGCCAAGCCCAGGCTGGCCGATCTGGTCCACCTGCAAGGACTGGCGGAGGTCGTCCCGCACGCGGAACTGGTCCTCGTCGGCCAGGGGCCGTACCCGCCTGGGGAGGTCACTGACGCGCTGGGGTTGAAGATCCTCGCGCATCTTCGCCACGACCCGTCGGCGCAGGCGTTCCTGGAAGGACGGCGGCGTCGCACACGGCTGCTCAGAGCCGCCCGACAGATCGGCGCGGTGCTGGCCTCACCCTCCGAGTTGGAGCCGAGCAGATGAACGATCTGATCAAGCAGATCCGGGCCGAGGTGGCTGAGCGGATCGCGGTCCGCAGCCGCGCGGACGAGGAGTACGGCCGGCCGCCGATGACGCCGCAGGAGCGCCGGAAGCACGGCCAGGAGCTCATCACGGCGGCTCTCGACGCGCACGTCAGGAGGGCGATCGACACCGGGCGTCCACCGCTCGACCCCGCTACGGAGGCCCGGATCGCCCGGGCCGTCGACAACGCGCTGTTCGGCCTCGGCGGGTTTCAGCCGCTGCTGGACGACCCCCGGATCGAGAACATCAACGCTAATGCCTTCGACGACGTGCACGTCACGTACGCCGACGGCACCAGCGAGGAGGTCGGGCCGGTCGCCGACTCGGACGAGGATCTGGCCGAGATGATCCGTACGGCTGCCGCGCTGCTCGGTGTGGGGGAGCGCCGGTTCGATCCGGGTTGCCCGACCCTGGCCATGGAGCTGCCCGACGGTTCACGGCTCGTCGCGACGATGGCGGTCTCCCGGCATCCCGCAGTGTCGATCCGACGGCACCGTTATCCGACGGCGACCTTGCCGGAGCTGCGCCGGACCGGCACCTTCCTGGCGTCCATGCAGGACTTTCTGACCGCTCTCGTGCTCGCGCGCAAGAACATCGTGGTCGTCGGGGCGACCGGCGGAGGCAAGACCACGCTGCTGCGTGCCATGACCTCGGTGCTGCCACGCCACGAGCGGATCATCACGGTGGAGGAGCATTTCGAGCTCGGGCTGGACCGCGACAGGGACACCCACAGCAACGTTCTCGCGCTGCAGGCGCGCACGGCCAACATCGAAGGAGAGGGCGAGATCACCCTCGCCGATCTCGTACGGGTCGCCCTGGGCATGTCGCCGAGCCGGGTCATCGTCGGAGAGGTCAAGGGCGACGAGTGCATCCCGATGCTCAACGCGATGACCCAGGGCAACGACGGCTCCCTGTGCACGTTGCATGCGAGCTCCAGCCAGGGGGCCTTCTCGCGGCTGGCCTCCTTCGCCGCGCAGGCTCCGGAACGGCTGTCCGCCGAGGCGGCGGCGCTGCTGGTCTCCGAGGCGGTCCACTTCGTGGTCTACCTGGCCGTCGCCCGGGACGGCACACGGGTGATCTCCAGCATCCGGGAGGTCGTCGGCTGCGACGGCATCAGTGTGATCTCGAACGAGATTTACAGCCCGGGACCGGACCGCCGTGCCGTACGTAACCATCCGTTGCGCACCGAGACGCTCGACGATCTCGAAGCCGCGGGGCTGGATGTCGAAGGGTGGCTCGCGTCGTGAGCGGTGCGATCGTCCTGCTGTCCGCGCTGCTCGGCGCGGGCGTAGGTTTCGGCACCCTGCTGATCGGATCAGGGCTCAAGCGGCGGCCGATCGTGGCCGAAGTTCGGCGCGGGGTGGAGCCGAGGCTTCTGGTACGGCTCGCCGCCTGCACGGGTGTCGCCGTAGTCGTCGGGGCGCTGACCCGGTGGCCGGTCGGCGCGCTGCTCGCCGGGCTCGCGGCGTGGTTCCTGCCGCAGGCGCTCGGACCGGACCGCGAGCATGCCAAGCAGGTCGCCAAGATCGAGGCCATCGCCACCTGGGCCGAGATGCTCAGGGACACCCTCGCCGCCTCCGCCGGCCTGCACCAGGCCGTCATCGGCACCGCGGCGATCGTGCCGGAGCCTATCCGTCCCGAGATCGCGGATCTGGCCGTACGCGTCGATAGCGGCGAGCGGCTTCCGCACGCGCTGAAGCTGCTCGCTGACGACCTCGCCGACCCGACCGGGGATCTGGTCTGCGCCGCCCTGATCACGGCCAGCAGACGTCAGGCGGGACAGCTCGGCGAGCTGCTCGGCCGCCTGGCCGAGGCAGCCCGCGCCCACTCGGTGATGCGGCTGCGCGTGGCCGCCGCAAGGGCGCGCACACGCTCGTCGGTCCGGACCGTCATCGCCGTCACCGTGTTTATGGCGGGCGGGCTGATGCTGTTCAACCGCGACTTCCTCTCGCCGTACAACACGCTGATCGGGCAGGTGGTGCTGCTCCTGGCCGGAGCGATGTTCGGGGGGTCGTTCCTTCTCATCCACAGGCTTGGCCAGGTCGGCGAGCCGCAGCGCATCCTCACGAACCTGGAGGGCTGATGGCGGTCTCGCTGCTGCTCGGCGCCGGGATCGGACTCGGCCTCGTGCTCGTCTTCTCCGGGCTGTGGCCAGCCCGGTTGACGCTCGCCCAGGAGCTTCTCCGGCTTCGTCACGCTTCTCCGGTCGAGGAGACTGCCGAGGAGGGATGGACCGGTCGGCTCGGCCGTCCCCTGGCTCGTTCGCTCACCTCCCGAGGCTTGCCCGGCGCCGCCGTACGCCGTGATCTGGCGGTCTGCGGCAAGAGCCTGGATCGCTACCTCGGGGAGAAGGCGGGGTGTGCGCTGGTCTTCGCCCTGCTCGGGCCAGCCGTGTACGCGGTTATGGTGCTGGGGGATATCGCGGTGCCGTGGCAGGTGCCCGCGTGGAGCATGCTGCTGCTCGGCGCTGGGGTTCTTCCTGCCGGATCTGGCACTCAAGTCGCAGGCGGCGGAGCGGCGTAGCGAGTTCCGCCACACGCTGTCGGCGTTCCTGGACCTGGTCGTCATCTCGCTCGCCGGCGGGCGGGGCGTGGACGGCGCGCTCACGGACGCGTCGCAGGGCGGCAGCGGATGGGCGTTCGTCCGGTTGCGCGCCACCCTCGTCGCCGCCACCTCGGCCCGCCGTACGCCGTGGTCCGCGCTGGGGGAGATGGGCGGGGAGTACGGCATCCGTGAGCTGTCCGAGCTGGCCGCCTCCGTCGCGCTCGCCGGGACCGAGGGCGCTCGGGTGCGCGCTTCTCTCGTGGCGAAGGCCACGTCGTTGCGGGCGCACCAGCTCGCCGAGATCGAGACCGACGCCCAGGCCGCGACCGAACGGATGAGCGTCGTCACGGTCGGGCTGTTCGCGGGATTTCTGATCTTCCTGGGCTATCCGGCCATCGCGGCCGTGCTGACGGGGTTCTGAGCAAAAGGGGGAAGCCGATGTTCCATCTCTTGATCATGTTCGAGGCGTATCGGGAGCGCCTCAGGCGATGCCGCGAAGTCACGGAGAGGCGCCGGGATGCGGGCAGTTTCACGACCGAGACCGCCGTCATCGTCGCCATCCTCGTGGCCATCGCGGTCGCCGTCGGCGCGGTGCTGATGTCGAAGGTGATGAACAAGGTCGACTCGCTCGATCTCAGATGAGAGATCGGGGAGCGGCGACGACGGAACTCGCGGTGATCTTTCCGTTCGTCATGGTGCTGATCCTGCTCGTCGTGCAGTTCGGCGTCTGGCAGCACGCCGTACACGTCGCGGAGGTGACCGCCGCGGAGGCCCTGGCCGCCGCGCGTGCCGAGGAGTCGGGTACGGAGGCCGGGCGGGCCAAGGCGTCATCGTTGCTGTCGCAGCTCGGGGGTTCGGTGCTGCGCTCACCGCGTGTCTCGGTGTCCGTGACGGCCGAGGCTGCCCGGGTGGAGATCAGCGGGGTGGCCCAGTCAGTTGTGCCGTTCGTGAAGCTCCCGGTCAGCTCGGTCGCGTACGGGCCGGTCGAGAGGTTCCGTCCGGACGTCGGAGGTGACCGATGACCAGCCTTGGCTACGCTCCATGGGCTCTTGCCGAGAGCCCGGCACGCACAGTCGGGCCGCACATGCGGAGAGCACCGTGTTCACGTACCGATGCCGGGCCAGGGGAAAGTGGTGAGCTCGGGCCAGTCCCTGGCCCAGCGGGTGACCTTGGCGTCGTAGACCTCCCGTGGAGCGAGCACCGGGTTGGGGCGCAATACGAGGTCGAACACGTCGGACAGGCCGCGCGGGGCGTAGATCTGCCAGGTGTCGATGGGCGTCAGGCGTACGCCGAGATGGCAGGTGGCGCAGGGAAAGGAATCGATGCCGGCCTCGGTGGAGTCGTGTGGAGGGCAGGGCATCCCGAACTTGTCCCTGTACCACAGATGCACGCGGGCCTGGTTGCGGATCTCGACGGGAAGCGCGCCGAAGACCTCCCGCCCCTTCCGTATGACCGCGTCCTCTGCCTCCCACGACAGATCGACGGGGTCGAAGTAGATCAGGTCGTAGTCCTTGATCCCGTACTCGGGATGCCGCCCGGTGACGCTGTTCCATACGGTCTGCGCGATGGCGCCGGCTGCGACGTACCAGCCGGGCAGATTCATCGATCGGGCGCCTTCCAGGACGTGCATCAGGGTGCGGTTGGTCTGCAGGACCGATGTCATGGCGGCGAGCTGGCCGTCCAGGGGGAGCCGGGAGATGCGCATCGCCCATCTCTATCAACCCGCACCGACAAGGGGTCGGCTACCGCCGAGCTGGTGCTGCTGACGCCGCTGTTGATGCTGGTGGCGCTGTTCGCGGTCGCAACGGGGCGACTCGTGGCCGCCCGGCTGGAGGTCAACGACGCGGCTCATCAGGCGGCCCGAGCCGCTTCGATCGCGCGTACGCCGAGTGCGGCCGACGCCGCAGCGCGATCCGCGGTGGAGAGCGCGTTGGGGACGAACCGGGCCGCCTGCGCGAGCCGGAACGTCAACGTGGGGCTCGGATCCTTCCAGCCGGGCGGGAACGTCACCGTGACGGTCACCTGCCGCGCGAGGTTGTCGGACGTCGCGATGGTGCACATCCCGGGGAGCACGTCGTTGACCTCGTCGTTCGTCGTTCCCATCGACTACTGGAGATCGCAGTGAGCGGCTTCGTGGTAGCCATTGTCGGGGCGCTGTTCGTTTTGGCCGGGATAGTGGTCGACGGCGGCCTCGCGCTCGGGGCGCGGGTCCGCGCGCTCAACGAGGCGCAGGAAGCCGCCCGCGCGGGCGCGCAGCAGATCGATCTGGCCGCCTACCGGCGCAACGCCGAGATGCGACTGGACGCCGGTCGTGCTCGCACTGCCGCACTGGCCTACGTCTCCGCTACGCCGGACACGGCGACGGTCGAGGTGTCCGGCCAGACAGTCACGATCGTCGTCCACGCGGTCCAGGACACGCAGATCCTCGGCCTCGTCGGCTTGGGCTCGATCCGCGTCTCGGGCCGGGCGAGCGCGGCGGCGCGGCGAGGGACAACCGGGGTGATCAGATGACGAAGGTTTTCGCCGTGCTCGGCCGGTTGGTCCGCGGGCTCGTGGTCGCGGTCCTGCTGGCGCTGATCGAGGCCGGGGTTCCGGCCATGCTCGTACGCTTCGCCGGGTGGCCGTTCCCACGCGAGGTTCCGACCTGGGCGGCCACGAGCCAGGCGTTGATGAGCCCGATCCCGGACGAGGCGTTGCTCAAGGTCCTGGCATGTCCGCTCTGGCTGCTATGGGCGGCCTTCACGATCGCGCTGGTCGTGGAGATATGGGCGGCGGTTCGAGGCGTTCAGGTTCACGTGCCACTGCTCGGGCCGCTCCAGACCGTGGCGGCCGGATTGATCGGCTCGCTCGCCATAGCGGTCCTGCCGATGGACGTCCATGCGGCGACCACCCCCGTCCGGCCGCAGGTCGTCCCCGTGGCCATGACGTACGAGGCGGCAAGCGAGCCGGAGACGATCCGGATCAGCTCCCCGGCGGCGATGGCCGCGCTGACCGATCGGCCTGTCCATGTGGTCAAGCAGGGCGACAGCCTGTGGACGATCGCCAAGCGCATGCTCGGCGATCCGTTGCGGTGGAAGAAGCTCTGGAAACTCAACGCCGGTCGCCCCCAGGCTGACGGACAGGTCTTCACCAACCCTGATCTCATCCGGCCCGGCTGGCGGCTTCGCCTCCCGCTGCTCCGCCGAGATTCAGGCGACCTTCCTCGGGAAAAGCGCGCGACGCCGAGTCCGGTCGAGACTCCGCAACCGAAACCGACGCCGTCGTTAGGCGCGCTTTCTGAAGAGGACGCAGGCGTGGGGATCGAGCTGCCCTCCGGGAGCTTGGTCGCCATGTCGGTCGCCGCAGGCGTGGCCGCCGCCTATGCGCTGTCACGCTTCCAGCGGCGTCGCCGCCGCGTCTCGCCGTCCATCGAAGAAGCCGCCGCGAGCGTGCCGGAGGAACCGCCCGCGCCGGCGGTAGACGCGATGCGCAAGGCATACTTCCAGAGCTTTCGGGAGCGCGGCGCGGAGCCACCGTCAGATGCGGAGCTGATCAGGAAGAGCGCATCCGCTTTGGAGATCCCAGGAGCGGTCACGCTCGGTACGGGAGAGCACGGGGCGACGGTGGACGTCGCACTGGCCGGGCTCAGCCTCGGGCTGACGGGGCCGGGCGCGGGCGATGCCGTCCGCGCGTTCGTGCTGGACCTGCTCCAGCAGGCTGGCAACTTCCGGACCGAACTCATCATGAGCAGGCAAGATGCGCTCATGCTGACCGGCATTGGCGCGGACGAGCTGGGGGCGCTGGCGAAGGCCGTATCGGGACTGACGGTCACCATGTCGGCCGACGAGGCTGTCGATCGGTTCGAGGAAGTGCGGTTCACCCGCCGCCGCCTGCTTGCCGAGCGGGAGGCCGACGACGTGTGTGCGTTGCGCGAGCGTGACCCCGGGGACGTACTGCCCACAGTGGTTCTGGTCGCGTCGGTGACAGCGGACTTGGCACCACGCGTCAACACGGCTCTGGCCTCGGGGAGCGGGTGCGGGATCGGTGCGCTCATGCTCGGGGACTGGCCGCCCGGCACGACCTGCCATGTCGAGGAGGACCACCGCGTACGCTCCGCCGAAGGCCCGCTCGCGCCGCGACTTGCTCGGGCTGAGCTGTTCCATGTGACGCAGGAGGACTTCGCGGCTGCGCTCCGGCTGCTCGCCGGCGTACAGGGTGAGGACAGCCAGCCCGTGGTGGAAGAAGCGGCGCCTCTGAGCTGGGAGCATCCCACCCCTGTGTGGGTACGCGTCCTCGGGAAGCCGGCCGTCTGGGTGAAGGGCCAGGAGCACCCGCTGCGGATCCGGGGACTCAAGCTGTGGTTGCTGGTCTACCTCGCGCTGCATCCGCAGGGGGCGACCAAGGAAGCCATCTGCGAGGCGCTGTGGCCGGGCAAGCCGCTCGGGCATGAGTTCCACAGCCTCCTACGGCATCTCCGGCACGCCCTGGAGGAATCGACCGGGCTGCCCGGTGAGCCGTTCATCCAGCTCGGGGACGACGAGACCTACCGAACTGATCCGAGGGTGATCGGTTTCGACCTCTGGGATTTCCAGGCGGCCGTCAAGCAGGCGCGTACGGCCGGGGATACGGCTTCCCGGATCGCGTGCTTGACCCGTGCAGCCGACCTTTGCGGCGGCGAGATCGGTACGGGGATCAGCGAGGAGTGGGTCCTTGACGAGCGCTACCCGCTGATCGTGGCTCAGGCCGACGCGCTCACGCAGCTCGCCGAGCTGGTGGAGGGGGACGCTGAACGGGCGTTGGAACTGCTCGACCAGGCCCGCCGTCTCGACCCGGACACCGAGGACACCTGGTGCCGGGTCATCCGCCTCCAGACGGGGCTCGGCCGTGCCGATCAAGCGCACCAGACCGGGCGGCTCCTGCGCGCTCACCTGCAGAGCCTTCAGGTCGAACCGATGCCGGAAACCCAGGAACTGCTCGCTTCTCTCGCGGGCAGCCCAGCTCGTCGGGGATAGGAAGCAAGATATACGGAGCCTTTCTCAGTTCGCTGGACGTTCGCACGCAGCCCAAGCTTCTGCAACCTTCTCCCGCACCAGCTTGTCGAGCGCCCGCCGCCGCTCCGGGTCCTCCTCTCAGGTGGCCTCGGCGCACAGCACGCGAGCCGCCTCGTGCGGCTCCGCGTTTCTGACCACGTACGTACCGGCTCACTCCACCATTGACGGAGCGCTCAAGGTCGCGCCGGAGGATCGTCACGATGCTCGAGACGAAAGCCTGCCTGGTGATCGGATCCTTCGCCAGGATCTGCCGGTCGATCTTCAGTCCGCCGTCCAGCGGTGGCCTTCTCAAACACCACCTCCCCGGGCACGGCCTAGGGGAACGGCTCGGGGCCACTGACCTATGCGGTCGAGCCGGCAGAGAGGCCAAGCCGTGTGCTCGTGGTGACGCTTCCCTTTACCCGGCCGGACGCCTGGCGTGGGGAACGCACCATGGCCGTATGCCGACACTCGTGGCGGCGATCATACGGATGGCCCTGGAGCGCGGCTGGGATCCGCAACAGGTGGGCAACCCCTTCACTCTTAAAGGATGCATCGAAGCGCCTTGCGCTCGGCGCCCCATGTACGGGTAAAGTTTTTACCTAGTGACGTGGGACACGCGTAACTACGTCCCTAAAGGGAGCGCCGACTTCCAGCCGGGGAGAGCAAGACCCAAAGAGTGCCGCTTACAGGCGCCGAGGTTGAGCTGACGTAGTTCCAGATGTGATCCCTGCCGCTCTCGCCGAAGTGGGCCGGATCCGCGGAGGTGGGTGCGCGGGCCGATTCGGCGTCTCCGGCTCCCGCGTGTAGTTCTCCGCGGGAGAAGTGCTCCCGTGGCTGCTAGGGAGCCTGAAGGAGGCCTTCCCGTGGTATCCAATCCGAACAGCGGCGGACCGACCGTGATCGGCGAGCGGACTGAGCTGTCCAAGCCCCTCCGTCGTGTGCCCCCCATCCCGGATCCTGACCTCCACAAGCGGGTGCGTGCCGCACTGAAGAAGCGAGGTATGGACGACCGGGTCGCCGGGGCCATCTCGACCATCTGGACCGACCCGGAAGCGGTGCTGCCACAGATTGCCAACCCTCAGCGTCGCCGGGTCCCGGGGGCGTACCTGCTGGTCATCTCCGGCTCGGTCTACACTTCGCGTCTGATCCCGGACCCGCTTAACCCGCGCAATGCCGACCATGTCCAGTTCGCCCTGGCCCAGGCTGATGGAGCACCGCCGACGACGCTCGTGCCTGCGTTCGCGGCCGGTGAGGGGGAGCTTTCGATCCACGTAGAGAGCCGTGCCGCGCTCATCGAG
The DNA here is from genome assembly GCA_001570385.1 of Microtetraspora glauca. Taxonomy (GTDB): domain Bacteria; phylum Actinomycetota; class Actinomycetes; order Streptosporangiales; family Streptosporangiaceae; genus Microtetraspora; species Microtetraspora glauca. The sequence goes on from BBYL01000007.1 coordinate 171,600, forward strand.
CAGGTCGACTGGACCGTCGAGACGACCCGCAACCGCAACAAGCCCGTGCCGGACATCACCGAGCAGGGCATCATGGACCCGCCGATCGGCGTCGCCACCACGGTGCACTACAGCACGGGCGAGACCCCAAGCACGATCATCGTCGTGCGGGAGGGTTCATCACGGGTTTCCCACGGCCATTACCACCTGGGTGTTACCGCGGAAGATACGCTCTTCAACCTCCCACGCAGTGCCAGCGCGATGCAGGTCCACATAAACGAGATCAACAGTTCGGTCAGCAAGGCGGTCGAGGACATCCTCCCGACCGAGAGGGCGAAGATCCGCTGCGCTGTCACGGACTTCGAATTGATCATCGGTGTGGTCCCGGATGCCGCCGGTGCGGTCGACCTGTCGCAGGCGATCAAGGCGCGCGTCGCGCAGGATCACCTCAACACCAAGGAGCCGTGGTCCGACGAGGCCAAGTACACGGCGCTCGCGGAGGAGTGTCTGATCTCAGCCCATGCCGCAGGCGTCATCTCCACCGACGTCGAAGCGGACTGGCTGGCCGGGCGGCTTACCGCCAAGGAGGCAGCAGCACACAAGATTGTCCCCTTCATGGACGACCGTGCCGCCCGGGCAATCCATCTCTTCACCACCAATGAGCCACAGATCCACAACGCGGTCCGTCGGCCGATCGCCCTGGTTCTCACCAACGAACCGACTGGCCGCACCAAGCGTCCCAAGATCACGACCAAGACCAAGCTCCCCCTGGCGATCGAGCTCATCGCTAGGGAGAGGCGGGGTGCCGCTCCCGAAGGAGAGTTGGCCCGTTTCCGCAAGACCCTGGCCGACGCCCTGCCCGGCGACCTGCAGAAGACGGTATGGAGGCCTACCAAGCGGTCTCCTGAGGAGCTGTACCAGGCAGCCGTGAAGGAACTGGAGGAAGTTAAGGACGAGCGGTCGGCCACAACCGAACTGTGGGTGCGCGCGGCGTATGTCCTGGCCAAGCGCGGCGCTATCAGCGGTCCTCGCCACGATGAGGGGCCTCGTGGCGACCGGCGCAGCGCGAGTACCGTGATCGAGGCCCTGGTGGACACCAAGCCTGGACTCCGCCATCTGCGCCAGATCATTGAGGACGACCGTGCGGGGCTTGCACCCCGGCAGGTCGACGACAACGGCGAGCCGCGCAAGGACGGCGAGGGCAAGGACATGCCCATCGACAACGACTTCCTGCGTACCAAGCTCGCCCCCAAGGACGGCAGCCCCGCGGACACGCTGGATCCTGCGGCCAGAGTGCGTGAGCACTACAGGCACGCCGTGCTGGCAACCAAGGACGCGCTGCGCACCCTGGAAGCACAGATGCATAACCTCGCCGGCCTGAAGGACAACGACGAGGTGCCCCTGATCGAGCGAGAAGGACGCGCGCACGCCCGTCTCCTCAAGGACAAGCTGCAGGAACTCGCCGGTGAGGCCCAGGACTGGTGGGAGAGGGCGGTGGAGGCCCACGGAGCCTACAACGGCTCTTCTGCCAATGGCGAGGAGGACGAGGACGACGGAGAGCAGGAGGTCGAGTGATGAAGCAGGGCACCTACCAAGCCCTTGTGGAACTGTGCGGTCCCCACCTGGTACGGGCCATGCCCGAGTCCCTGCCTCCCCGGCCCGATGCCATGCCGGACGCCTCCTGCGCCGTCTACGTCGTAGAGGATGTCCGCGGTGCAGTCTGCTACGTCGGCTCCGTCTGCAGGCCCGACGATAACCGCGGCCTGGCCCGCCACATCGGCGAGTACCTGGCCGAGCTGCCGATGACCGACAAGTGGGCCCGCGTGTACGCCCTCCCACTCAGTGGAGACACGCAGGAGGCTGAGGTGCGGCGCATCGGCGGCGACATCGCCGGGTGGCTGCTTCCATACGACCGCGTGCGCTGGCAGCAAGCGAGCTAGCGCCCTACGCGAGGGGGTGACGCGCACAGGCCGTCGCCCCCTCCTGCGGCAGCACCTGCGTGTGGGCAAGCCGATCAGCGGCACGGTGAGGTCACCTTAACTATCTCGGGAGGCTCCCGGAGACTGCGGCGACATAAGCTCGATCTTCTCAGTTACGGCAGCTGTAGATCGAGATCGTGAGGCTGCGGTGGCCATGGGGTGCCTGCGGGCATGAGAACGGCCACCAGCATCATGATCGTTTGTGAGAACAAATCCAGACACGGTGGCCGCAAAGATCACCGTAGCGCATGAGCACTGGCCGATCTGCTTCAACAGGCTGATGGACCGGATCGCCGACTGCTTCCCCCGCCGGGAAACCCGCATGACCTGCCGGAACATGATCGAAGCGATGCTGACGGTCCAGGAGACGGCCAACTGCTGGACCCTCGGCGAGGCGATCGGCCACCGCGGCCCGCACGTACTGCACCACTTCCTGTCCCGGGCCCGCTGGAATGATGACGCCGTCCGCGACCGGGTCGCCACTTGGGCAGTCGACCAGCTCGGCGACGCGGGCGTGGTGCTCGTCGTCGACGAGACGGGGGATGAGAAATCCTCCACCGACGCCGTCGGAGCGGCCCGCCAGTACTCGGGCGCGCTGGGCGGGGTCGGCCTGCATCGACCTGGTCGCCGACGACATCCCTGACGGACACCCGGCCGGGCAGAGCACCGTGTTGGTCCGCCGTCACCGCTACACCGGCACCCTGTCGTTCTATCGGTGCTGGTCGGCCACGCCCCGGCCGCTCCATGAGCTGTGGTGTGCCGCAGATGGCGGATCGAGGAGGACTTCCAAGCTGCCAAGGGCCTGACCGGGCTGGACCAGGGACAGGTCACCGGCTGGACCTCCTGGCATCGGTGGAGCCTGATCAGCATGATCGCCTATGCGCTGCTGGCCGTCACGATCATCCTGGAACGCGGCGGTGCCACCCAGACCGGGCAGGTCGAGCTCGTCCCGGTGAGCTGCCGTGAACTGGTGAAACTCCTTCGCCGATTCACACTTCCCCGTCCCCGGCAGACATCGATCCCGAACATGCCCTGCGCTGGTCCCTGTGGCGGCGTCGCCATCAATATCGGGCAGCGACCTGCCATCGGCGGTGGAACGAGGTCACGGCGGCTTCGATCACGTGACCTCTTGCCGCAGCACCTAACGATCTACAGCTGCCATATCAGTAAGCCTATCGGTCCTTCTCAGCGCATCACGGCAGCCGATCCGCGCGCCAGCAGGTATGGCTACCGATGCGTGCAGCACCTCAAGAACTTCACTGAGACTGCCGGTCGCCGACCTCGGCGGCAACGCTCTCAGCCTGCGTGACGGCGGGCGTTGCATACGCCGCCTCGTCATCGGGGAGAACAGTATCCAAGAGGTTAATCTGTACGGCGACAGCTTTCGCTGCCTTCTGTGCCCGCTTCCGCTCCCGGCGCTCGGCGGCGATCTGCTTGCTAAACTCTTCCCGATATGCGCGGGACTCAGCAATTCTCGCTGGCTCAAGAGCCGCTCTCCGCGCCGGTGTTGAGCCATCAGTCCGCAGGCAGACCCATTGACGGCGATTAGTGAGCGTGATGCCGCCCAGTTCCATCGCACGCTGCCGATCTACCTTCCAATGACCGTTGAGAACCTCGTAGCCCATCTCAAGCAGCTTTTTTCGGGTTTCCCCACGGAACCTACGAGCCTCGTCGAGCTGTTGCCCGATGGACTCGATGGTGTGTCGGTACATGATCATTCCTTCGCACCGTGTAAAGAGTTCCATGGCACGCGCGTCGCCGCCGCGTGGCGTGAGGATAGCGTCACGATCCTGCTTGCGGAGGCTCATTAGGAAGTTTTCAGGAAGCGGTGTCTCTGGTGTCACAAGCCAGCAAACTTCACTTATGCCGCCGGGACGTTGAATCGTGCGCTTAGAGTCGCGGTTCCCGCCCACAAGGATCTCGTCCCTGATGCGGAGAAGGCCGACCGCCATCTCTCCGGTGATGTCATCACCGTGCACCAGCAGACAGATGTGCCCCACCGCCTCGGGCGGGATTTGCCAGCCTCCGAAGTTGCGAGACCATTTGCAGTCAACGTCGACGGATTGGACATTGAAGTCCATGCCAGCGACACCTTCACCGAGATTGAACTCACCACGTACGATGTTCTCGATGTTTACCCCAAGGTAGCCTTTTTCCTGGTCGTTGCATTGGTCGAGTGTCCAGCGGCGCGTTCGCGCTGTAGCGATTACCTCATCGGTCGCCTGTCTAATGATTGCACCCATCTTCGTGGTTACGTCTGGGGCAAAGAAGTCGAAGGCGATGTCCAGCTCCGGGTCCGCCCCGCGTGGCGGAGGACCAGGCAGAGGCTGTAAGGATGAGTTGTATTTACGTGACATTCGCTCTTCTTAAGGTCCTCGTGCTTGTGAGTTGGATTCCGTTATTCAGTATCGGCAGCCGTCGGCAAGCCGCCTCAAGGTGTGGCTATCTCAACGCCTCGGCCTGGCAGAAAGCGCTCCACAGGGAGTGCAGAATCTCGTCCGTAGGGCGCCACACCGGCTGCGCAGGTTCCCTGAGGCGAATGCCGCTCAAGCTGGCGTACTCCGTGTGCTGGAGCGATTTGGAGATGCGGATGGCCCTTGGCCCCGGATCGACTGCTAGCAGCTGAAGGTCGAGCAGCGTATGGATGTCGGCCCGCAACAGCAGCCCGTTGTTCACGGTGTTGGAGGCTGTCCCCCGGTAGGGACGTAGATGGGCGGCTTCAAGAACGTCTTCCACCGAACAACCAGTGACGGCGCATGAACAGCCGTACGCCCTCAATAGCTCCTGGCGGAAGCCACGTTGCCCGCGGCGGATGACGATCTCACGGTAGACCCGTCGGCGGGCGTCATAGTTGTCATCTGGCAGGGCGTCTTGCTCGGCTACAGACTCTTCGGCGTCCCGAATGAGGACCTCGGCGGGAGTGTTGCCGCGTGGCTGGTCAGGGCCGGTAACGCTTTCGAAGAAGAAGTAACCATCCTCCCAGGCAATCGGAAGAGCTAGGCCGCGGACGAGGTACTGACTGCGGCCATTCTTAGGCGGCATCTCATCGAGTACTCCCACGGGGATGGCGTCCCGCATGCAGGCCATCAGCCCTCTGTTGGTGTATTTCCGGTCACGCTGAGCCGGCGAGAGTCCTTCCTGGTGGTAGTTGAAGAACCAGCTGCTGTCCTCTCTTCTGCGGACTGCACCGTCTGGGTAAGGACTTTGACGGTTGATCCGGATGCTTAGCGCGTACTCAAGGTCTGCCGGCTTGTAAATCCCCTTTGGCGCGGACACCAGGAAGGATCCGTCATTCATCCGGCCAGGGAAGGGGGCGACCTCATCCGTGTGGTCAACGAACCAGGCAAGACGTCGCCGATGACTGTCGGTGAGGGTGCGGAGCTTTGTGAGGGTTTGGTCCCCGGACATGACGCCAGTTTGACATAGTTCGCGGTAGGCGCGCCCAAGCCCCCGTTGTGGCCGCTAGGACACGAGACCACGCAGCGAGGTCTGACCTACTAATCCGGTGGCACGCAAGGCCGGAGAGATGTACCCTGGAAGGCTTTCCCATAAGAACTCTCAGATCCAGGAGCAGGACTATGTACGGGTTAATGGCGCTCGGAGACGAAGAGGATCCGTTTACATACTTAAAGCACTCCCTGATCGCCCATCCGTCTCGCGCTCCCGGTCGAGACATTTCGGCCGAGCAATTCCATCAATTCGCCCGCGAATCCTTCGGCACGACAGAGCGAGAGCTGATTGATTCATTCGGCCATTGCAAACGGGCCATCCACGCCCTGATAGACGACCTCCTGCACGCATATGGCCTCTTCATCCGCAACAAGAATTTGAGCTTCCCGAGAAAATCGCAGCTACTTCACGAAATTGGAACTCTCGCTCTGAGCATCCTCAAAAATCTGAACGTAGAGCGTAACGCGATGGAGCATGAGTACCGCGTCCCAGAATCTGCTCGAGTTCAGGAGGCCATCGATGTCCTCGACCTGCTGATACCCGCATCACGTAACCGATCGGAGCAGGTCCCATACGAATGCGTGGTCGGACTGAAAGAAACGGGGTCTCATGGACTTCTACGATTAGACCCGGTAGAGGGGTCTCTTGCGGTGCATTCCATCAAGCCACCATCCAAAACTCTCGCAATGCAACACGGCGTCGAGACGATCTGGACGCCCGTTAGGGACGCCAAAGGCGGAATTCCTCCACGGTTCAGAATGGATACCGATCCACTTTGGAAGCATTCGCTCAAGTTCGACAACCGAGAGGTCTGGACGCCCTGGATCAAAGGAATTACAACTCTTCAGCATGGAGGAAAGAAGGCCAAATCTCCCGAGCGGAGCATAGCTACGATCTTTGCTCCCCTTAATGTAGAGGTTTCGGATGCAGCAAACCTGATACCACTCTTCGACATGATCAAAGTCGCAAGATACGACACATATAATAACATTGAGGATCTTCCATCGCTTGACCTAACCTCCTTCTCAGTCCACATCACCGCCGACGACGCACGGCGTCTTGGCATTTCGTCCTCGTAGCCGCGCGCACATCCCGAGAGCCGGTACACTACTGAGCCCCGCGGAAGCACTAAACGATGAACGGTGGGAAACACAGATGGCGAGGTGGCCGGACTGGGAAGATCACGGTCTCGTTTTCCCTTCTCGGCGCGGAACACCGATGGAGCCTGACAACCTCCGTCGTAGCTGGGGCAGGGGGCAAAGTCGAGGAACATGCCCGGATGCCCGTTTTAGGGTAAGCACTGCGCCGGAGCGTCACTGATGTATCGTAAGGAGAAATTCAGGCCGGGACTTCTGGCGCTCTTAAGAGGCTTGGCGAATGTATCTGCGGCTCAGCCGCTGACGAGCTTCCAGTGCCAGGTGTTGCTGGGGTGCTGGACGCACTTGTAGCGCTTGGTGTGGGCGGCGGCCCGCATGGGAGTATCCGCAATCGTTGTACTGGGATTTGGCGCAGAAGGCGCCGGGCGAGATGTAGTCCCAGTGCTTCTGCTTCTTATGCCAGTAGTAGTACCTGCCTGACGGTTGCTTCTGTTCGCACCAGCCGGCCGAGGTTGCGTGTGAATGAGTGTCGGTGGCCGAGAAAGCGGCGGCGGTTGGAGCGAACAGTAGCGTTGCTGCGGCGAGGGCTACGATGATCGGCTTCCGCACAGCGATCACATTAGTGACGCAATGATCACGTTTGGGACACTTTGCGGAACGAGGGAAGCGCAGTGCGTGGGCCGGAAGGCGTCCTGATGTACCAGATCGAGTGGTTGAGGGCCGTGGATGCGGAGCAGCTCTGGAGCGCATCCTGCTCGATGAGGCGCGGTGGCGCTCTGAAAAGGTAAGCGCCGGGCGCCCGAGCGGAGGCTCCGGGACGGATGGATCAAGCAAGCACAGCCCGCTGTGACGAGCCGTAGCGTGTACAGCCACAGGTGTGGAACGTGACAGATGTTCACGCCGACGTCGTCATCGTGGGCGCCGTCTTGCCGCACCCTCAGGAGTTTGACGTACGTGCCGGTGCCAGGTGAGGGTGATCCCATGGCGGCTGACTTCAGCTTGGGCGTGCTCACCGATGTCATGAGATCCGTGTGCCGTACGGCGGGGCTGGATCCGGAAGGCGCTGAGCTGCTGCGGCTGGGTGAGAGCGCCATCTACAAGCTCGCGTCCAAGCCGGTCGTCGTGCGGATCGCTCGCGGAGCAGAGCGGCTACCTGTCGTGGAGAAAGAGCTGTGCGTCGCCTCCTGGTTGAAGGCGTCCGGCGTTCCCGCTGTTCAGGCGTACTCCGAGGTCTCGCAGCCGATCATCGTCGACGGCTATCCCGTCTCCTTCTGGAAATCCATCACGCCGTACGAGCCGTCACCTGGACCTGCCGACCTCGCCGAGTTGCTCCGTCGTTTCCACGATGCCGGTGATCCGCCGTGCGAGCTGCCGGAGTTTGACCCGCTCTACCAGGTGGAACCGCGACTGGACGCGGCGAGAGCCGTACGGGATGAGGACCTGGACTTCCTACGGGCACGGTGCCGTGACCTGGTCAAGCGGTATGCCGAACTGGAATTCGCCCTGCCGTACGGGCCGATCCACGGGGACGCACACACGGGGAACCTGCTGCGGGCCGACGGACAGGTGGTGCTGCTGGACTTCGAGGTCGTGGCGCACGGGCCGCGCGAGTGGGACCTCATGCCCACATCGATCTCCGGGCAGCGTTTCGGTCTGCCGGAGGAGCAGTATCGGGCGTTCTGCAATGCCTACGGGTTTGACGTGCGGAGCTGGCAGGGCTACACGGTTCTACGGGACGTTCGTGAACTGACCATGACGACCTGGCTCATGCAGAACGTCGGCGAGGATCCCCGCATCGCCGAGGAGTTCGCGCATCGGGTCAGGTCCCTCCGTGAGGGAGACCGCGACGTTGTCTGGCATCCGTTCTAAGCGGCAAGCCAACAGCAAACGACTCTTCGACCCGCCCGCGCAGCGCGACTGCGTACGGCTGACCAACATCTACGCCACGCCCTGGCACCTCCCCGAGGACGCCGATCATGCGCTGCCAGGGGAGTACCTACGGCTCGGCCGGCTGGAGGAGTACTTCACCGGATCAGCCGCACAGTTGCCGAAGGTGATCCAGCGGATCGATCTCGATCACGACCAGATCGCTTTCCGACGCTGGGATCGTCTCCGCGTGCTGACCGGTGCCCGGTTGTGGCTGCTGGTGGTCCCGTCCAGGCAGATCGTCGCCGTGCTCAGTCTCGATGTGAGCTGCGAGCTGGCACACACGATCGACCTGCTGGAGGACTGCTACTACCTCGATGTGAAAGTCGGGGACCAGACCGTCACGACGCTGGCCGCAGAAGCACTCGGCATGGAGGGCGGGTTCCTGCCCGAGCGGCATCAGATCGCCTTCGGGCCGAAGATGTCCGCCGCCAAATGTGATGACATCGTGCAGCGGGTCATCTACCGCAGCGACCTTCCGTACCGGAAGGAGTTCAGCGCGATCACCTATCCGGTGGAGCTGAATCGGAGACCGGACGCGGTGGCCGCGGTGGGGCCGTACGTCAGCGTCCTGTGCGGTCAGCAGGACTACGTGGAGAACACCGTCTTCCTGTCCGCGGTCCAGGGCGTTGCCAGCGCGGCGCGATTACGCGAGATCCGGTCGGCGGCCTACTCCGCGGTGTCCACGTTCCGTGCCGGCGACCGTACGCACCAGGGCACACAGATGCGGCGCAAGATCCTGGAGAGCCTGAGCGGCAAGCTTGGAGACATGGAGCTGGACCTGAGCTACAGCGTCGAGGCGACGGCGGACCTCGGCCTGCTTGTCCCGTCGCTGCGAGTGGTCGGCTATCACGACGCCTTGTACGAGGCGATGGGGCTGGTGGCCAAGGCCGAGACCGTCGCCCGCATGCTGCGCCGCCTTGAGCGGGCCACCGCCGCCGAGCTGACCGCCATCGAAAGCCAGGAACGCCGCGCGGACGAAGATCGACGGCTGCGCTGGACGGTGGCCATCGGATTCGTGTCCACGATCGCTGTGCCGGTCGGTCTGATTCTCGCGTTCCTCGGCATCAACGCGCGTGAGGTCGACAACAGCTGGTCGATGTTCGACACCCGCTACCTGCCCGTGTACGCGCTGGCCATCGTCCTCCTGCTCGTCGGCGCACTGATATCCGCCGCGCTGTACGCCCAGCAACGCCGGGCCATGCGCCGCAACGGCCATTCCCATGGCCCTGTGGAGTAGACATGAAAAGGACCAGCGGGCTCGGCTCAGCTTCCGAGGAAACGGAGCGAACCCGCTGGTTGATCGGTCAGTACGGCCACGGGAAGCCGAAGTGGTCGGCGAACTCCTGCGAGCCGCCGACGAGGTCGGCGTGGGTTTTGGGGTCGGTACGGCGTAGGTGGTCGGCGAGGCGGATGACCTGGCCATCGAGATCCATGTCGTCGACCGGGATCACCCATTCGAACTGGAGCCAGGGATCATTGTCATCCAGCCCAGAAGGAGAGTGCGGGTACCAGAAGCTCATCCTGATCCTGTCCCGCTCTTCGGTTCGCGCGAGTACGTCATCGGTTTCGCAGCCCCATGCGGCGAGTAGTTCCGGCTCGTCCCGCAGGCGCCGGTTGAGATTGCGCGCCAGACGACGGGCCGACCATTCCCACGAGTGGTCGCGTGAGGCCTCAGCGATCGCCTCCTCGTACTGGTTGATATGGAAGTGGAAGGCCTCCAAGGTGGCTCCACCTGGGGCGCTCCAGTTGTGCCAGGTGACGACGTCCTCATCCCGGCTGATTGTGACGCATAGGGCCCCGCAGCAGCCTTCGCCGCAGTATGCCGCCTCGGCGAGCCGTACTTCCCGGGCCCCTTCGATCGCCAGCAGAGGACCCAGAATGTCTTCAGGCCCGAATGGCGCACCTTTACGGAAGGCTTCGGCTACAACGGGGCGGCCGTCCACCAGCAGGCGAGTCTCGACATGCTGGCTGAGAATGGGATCGGGGACGACGATGCGGATATCAAGCCGGTTGAGTTGCGCTTCGACCGGCCGCACGCGAGGAGCGTAGGGAACCCTGCGCCTCACCTGTGCCGCCCATTCCGCTCGCCAACGGGTAATGGGGTGTGGTGAGCGCCGCGCTTCGACCAAGGTGTGTTCCCATCGCGCGGAGGCGATGAGCTGTTCCAATCGCTCATGTGTGGCGGTCTGTGCTCCTGCGGGCCAGGGGAGACATGCGGCGTGGCCGGTGCGCAGGTCCTCGGCCAACGTGAGTGCGGCGGCCAGCAGGTCCAGGTCCGGCCTTGCCTTGGCAGCCTGCATGGCGAAGCCCGTGATGGCCCGGCAGGCATCCGCGAAATCACGTATCTGGACGGAGTAGTTCTCGGCGTTGAGCAGCGCCTGGAGGAGCTTGCCCGTATGAAGGGTGATCTCGTCGTCTAGGGTTTCGGACTCGAGCACATCCGCCAAGGACACGGTCTCGGCGAGCTGGCGAGGGTAACTGCACACTTCCTCCCGATCGGCGATGGCTCTGCGGAGTAGCCAGGGGAAGGTGGAGGAGTCGGCCAACCGGCACAGGGCGGCGATGGCCCGGCTGCGTGGAGTGTCGCTTGACCGCTCGGCCAGCCATATCAGCGCGCTCGCCGCGCCGGGGACCGTCTCCAGAAGGTCCACTGCCGCGGAGCCGAAGTAGCGCAGCAATCCGAGGGTTCGGATGATCGGGATGTCTTCAGCACGTGCTCTGCCCGCGAGCAAGCGAAGGCCGAGTTTCGCCGGCAGACGGTCCGTGGAATGGCGTACCAGCCAGATGCCCGTGTCATGGGCCAGATCACTGGTGAGCCAGGGGAGGTGGTCCAGTGTCAGGTAGTCGAGCCTCCACATGTCGAACCGCAGGTCACGGATGTCGTTGTGGAGTGCGATGAGGGAGCGGCCGGGATCTGTGCAGAACGCTTCCAAGACAGCGAGGACGTTCGCCTTGTGTGCCTCGGGAGGTGCGGCGTCATCACGCCCGTCGTGATCGAAAGCCTCGTCCGGGTAGGGGCGGCCGCCGTCGGGAAGCGGCTGGTCGGGCGTCAGTTCGTGGAGACGGGACGCGTGGTCGAAGAGGGAGGGACGGTGGTCGAGCGCCCAGCGCTCGTCGGCCACGTTCACCGCTGGATGGGGGACTCGATTCTCTCAGTCATGCCGGAAACCTTGCCATTCCAGGTGATCAGTCGACAACCGCTCGTTGGCGCTCGTGTCCGCGCCTGTTCCTCGGTGTCACCCTGACGGGTTGCCTGACCAGGGCCTCTACTTGCTGTGACCGAGTCTCGGTGAGCTTGTGGAGGACGATGTGGAACTGCCCGCGCCGTTTCATGGCATTCACGTGGCGCCCCTTCAGAAGGCACACGAGAAATTGGAATGGCGGGCGCCTCTGCCGAGGGCGAGCCGGGTGCGGGTCCAGCTCCACACCTGCGAGTGCAAGGCGACGATCTTCGAATTCTGCCAGGCCAGCGGATTGCGATTCGTGAGGCGCTCGGTGCGCGGGCCGGAAGGCGCCGTCGTGCACGAGACCGAATGGTTGAGAGTCGTGAAGGCGGAGCAGCTCTGGCAGCGCATCCTGCTCGGTGAGGCGCGGTAGCCCTCTGGGCATCGTTCGCAGCGTGCCCAGGCATCGGCGCGCGCGCCCGCGCATGCGCCGGCGTGTTCTAGGCGGGAAGGCCAGGCGGGCACGTATGGCCAGGTAGGCGGGGTCAGGGACCCGCCGTGGCGAACCCCGACTGGCCTGCGGGAGTACCGCAATCTTAAAAGGGCGGAGCGGGTCCCGTGATTGCCACTCCGAATCTCATTTACTTTTCCCGCTGTATTCTCCGGCCGTCATTTGTGTTACGGAATTCGCTCTGCTTTTGATTCGACGTCTCCGCGTTTCAATTCCGCCATTCTGTCGAGCTTCTGACCTGGGGAAATGTGTGATTCTTTACCTGGATCTAATTGCATCGACCCGCCTTTCGCGGTTCAATTGAATTGACGGAAGAAAGGGTGTCGCGCGTTGCGCGCATCGGGAGATCGGAGCAATTTGTCAAAGGGAGCCATCGGCAAATCCGTACCGGCGAATGTCCCAGGCGCGAATCTCTCGCCCGAAGACATGGCCCGTATCACGGAGGGCGATTGGGCGGAGATCCGGAAACTGGCGCGCGGCTACTGCCGTACGGTCGACAGCACGCGCTCTCGTAAGCGCATGGACGGAAGCGCCACCATCGTCAAGCAGGGACATGCGCCGTACGGCACGGACGACGTTTCGGACGACGTCACGCAGGACGCCGTCCTTCTGTTCGCGCAGCGTCTCCGGGACATTGCCACCTCATGCCGTACGGCACCGGAAAGCACCGCCGATATGCCCGCGTGGGTCTACGTCCGGCGCGACGGCGGCGAGATGACCGTCACGCGTACGACGCTGTGGCGGTGGGCAGTGCGGGACGCTGCGGCGCGGAACGGCTACCGGGTCGACGTCCCACAGGAAGAGATCGACGCCGTGCCCGGCGCCCAGCTCATGCGTGGCGTGCCGCACGCTGAGCACGTCACGGGCGCGGCCGTGGCGTTCTGTGTGGCGCAGAACAGCGGCGCCATCTTCCGGCAGGCGTTCGGTGACGGTGGGGACTTCCCGACTCTGGCACGGGTCTACCAGATGGCATCCCAGGCGGATGATCTCGGCCGCGCGGGCATCCTCGCGTCCGTCGCACAGGAGGTTCACGGGGGCGCGTACGGCTCCCGCCGTAACGTGATCCGGGTCCGCGACGCCGCGCGGGCGGAGTGGCGGGAACTGTCGGAGCGCCTTGATGACGCCAGAGGCGCGATGGCCCATAGCGGCACCGAAACCATGGGCGACTGACGAAAGGTCGCGAGAAAGGGCTCCAGAGGCCGCTCTGGGGCCCTTTCTCTATGGCCTTTCCTGTGGGGGTGTCGCGTACCATCGCGAGAAATAAAACGGTGAAGAATCGTGGAAGTCGCCGGACGGTTGGATGGTCACGCGGCCCGTATTTATATGAGAGAGAGATTCGCCGGTACACGCCCGACGCGGACGGTGCTGCAACGCTCTCACGTGCTGTTATCCGGCCTCGCTCAATCGCGTCGTGAACAGCTACGGTGGCCGGAACGCTGACTGTTCGCCCGGTGCTCGAAACGAAAGGAAAGGTTGTTTCGCGCGGACGGTCGAGCCATTCCGGCCGCCGTATTTAAATGAGAGTGGCTCGCGTCGCTGAAGCGCCGTGAACGCCTCAACTCGCCGATGCTCGGACGCTTTCGCGGCTTTCCACACGCGGAAGCGCGTACGCGCATATCGATGCCGGGCGCCGATCGCGCAGCCGCGTTCGGTGCCGCCTGCCCCAGCATTCCAGCGCGCCGGGATCTCGTGTCTCCCGGTGCGCGTCCGCGATCCCGTCCGGGGTGGTACGGCAGGCCGTCCGGACGGACAACCCATTGTGAGAGGAGCGTTTCTGTGGAGGTGAATCCTGCCGCCGGTCCGGGGTGGGCCGTGGGGGACCTGACCGTGTTCACCGGTGGCCGGGTGATGCGGGTTACCGCGATCGGCACGGTGCGGGCGGACACCGCCACGCTGGTTCCCGCCGCCGACCCGTCCGGGGAACCCGAGTACGGGGTGACGGCCACGCTCATGCCGATGCCCAAGGACGCCGAGATGATCACCTGTCTCGGCTGCCTGTGGAACACCCATCTGTGGATCGACGCCACGCACACCAACCGGTCATCCGGGGCGCGGATGCGATTGATCCGCTGCTCACGCTGCTTCGTCGATGCCCTGTATGCCCAGGACTGCGAGATCCACGCGACCAGTACCACCGTACGGCCGCATCATCTGGAGCGCCGCCGCGACTGGTGACGGGCTCCGATCACACCTGGAGTCGCCATGGCGATGACGCATGCCCTCGCCCTGCCCGCCGGATGGATCATCAGCTCACGGCTGATGCCCGCCTGGCCGATCGACACCGATCACCTGCTGGAACTGGAAGCCGCCGGATGGACCGATGAGGGGCGGATCCGATGGCGGTACCGGCTGTCACGACGCGGCCGAACGATCTTCGCCGCGTCCGACATCTGCTCTGCCGTCGGGGCGGCGCTGACCACTCAGGAACTGGTCAGCGCGGCCCGTACGGTGCTGTGCTTCCTCACCGCAGGCGAGGGCGACACCGACGCCGAATACTTCGCCGACTACACCCGCACGCAACGCGCGTGGCGGGACCGGTACGCCGAGGAACTGTCGGTGTACGCCATGGACGGCTGGTGCGGCTACTGCGATGGAAACCACCCGGCGCCCGACTGCTCCTCCCTTTGACGCTCCTTCTGCCACGGGCCGGTCAGGGAGCGCGCCGTATGGCTCTGCTCCCGGCGTGTACGGCGCGCTCCCTGACCGACTCATCGAGAGGAGAAATCATGACGGTCTGGTTCGGGCTCTGGCACGGCGGCAACGGGTACAGCCCGTCACAGCCCGAGGATCTGGAGGAGTTCTCCTCCCTGGCCGATGCCCGCGCCAAGCTGGCTGAGAGGCACCGGTACGGCTATTGGCGGCGTTCCCGCTTCGCGTTCGTCGACCGGGAGCCTGCCGAGGTGCTCACGCCCTGCGTGGGCGACGACTGCGAGATCACCCTGTACGGCTCTCGCGATGGGCTCGACTACCCCGACCAGCGGATCTTCCTGGGCCCGCGCGGCGGGGTGCGGGTCGAGCGCTGCTGAACCCCTGTCCTGTCTTTCCCGGCCCCCGGCGTCCCGCCGGGGGCTTCGTCACGTCTGGAGGTTCCTCATGACCACTGTCCCGACCGTACGGCTGGCCTCACCGGCCGATCTCATCGCCGTGGTGCCCTACCTGCTCGGCTTCCACCCGGAATCGAGCCTGGTGGTGACCGTACTCGACACCGAAAACCGCACCGTCGGCGGAGTGGTGCGCTACGACCTGCCCTCCGACCCTGCCGACGCGCCGGGCCTGGCCGGGCACCTGACCAGCGTCCTCACCGGCAACGAGGCACGACAGGTGATGCTGCTCGGATACGGCACCAGTGCCCAGGTCACGCCCGTCATCGACGCCGCCACCGAGACACTCAACACGGCCGGGATCGAGATCATGGACGCGTTGCGCGCTGATGAGGGCCGGTACTGGTCCTACACGTGCACCGTGGCGGGATGCTGCCCGCCGGAGGGCGTCCCGTACGAGCCGACCGCCAGTGCAGCCGCAGCGACCGCCGTGTTCGCAGGTTTCGTCGCACGCCCGGACCGCGCGGCCCTGGCCGCCACGTTGGCCCCGGCCGAGGGGCCGGACCGGGAACGGGTGGAGGCCGCGACCCGCACGGCATGCGCCCGCGTCCGAAGCCTGGCCGGGACCGATCATGACTGGTACCGCGAGGGCATCGACCAGATCGCCGCCTCCCTGGAGCGCGCGCAGGCAGGACAGGAACTGGACGCCGATGAGGCCGCCTGGCTCGGCGTCCGCCTGACCGGGATCTTCGTCCGCGACGCCGCGATGACCTTCATCGGACGGTACGACGAGGAGACGCATGTCCGGCTGTGGAGCGAGGTCGCCCGCAGGGCGGCGCCGGAGTTCGCCGCCGCCCCGCTTTCGCTGCTGGCGTTCGTCGCCCTCGGCACAGGGGATGGTTCGCTGGCGCGTGTCGCGATCGAACGGGCGTTGTCGATCGATCCGGGCTACCGGCTCGCGCACCTGATCAGCATGGCCCTGGACCACGGGCTTCCCCCGTCGATCACCTCCGCCGTGAACTGCGCGGACATGTCCTGAGAGATCGAGACTCAGGCCCGGCGATACCCGCAAGCCGCCCGCCCGGCCCTCCCCGAGGGATGGTGAGCCTGGATGGGACACGCGTTTACACACTCGGCCGCCATGATCGGCGTCACCGGACACATCCTGGACATCGAAGCCGACGCCGAAGCGGGACCGCCGGAACTCCACCTCATCGGCCTTCCGGAACGGTCGGTATGGCCGGCCCGCGACCGGATCCGTGCCGCGATCCTCAACAGCGGGATCCCCTGGCCGGAGGCTCGGGTCACGGTGAGTGTCTGCCCCGGCAGCGTGCCGGTGTATGACAGCGCCGCCGATCTCGCGCTGGCGGTCGCGTTCCTGGCCGCCACCGGGCACATCCCATCGGGACGACTCGCCGGGACGGTGTTCCTGGGCGAGCTGGGGCTGAACGGCGGGATCCGCCCGGTCCGAGGTGTCCTGCCCGCCATCCGCGCCGCCGCAGCGGCCGGGCTCACCACCGTGGTAGTCCCGGGCTTCTTCGCGGAGATCACCGCCCAGATCCCCGGCATGGTGGTGATCCCCGCTACCTGCCTGGCCGACGTGATCGCCTGGCTCAGGGACGGGACGGTCAATGAAGACGCCATTCAGCCGACTCCGGTCGGCGTCACGCCGCCCGCAGTGGATCTGGCCGACATTCCGGGGAACCACGCCGCCCGCCGCGCTCTGGAGGTGTGCGCGGCGGGAGGGCACCACCTGCTCCTCCAGGGGGACGGCCCGGCCACCATGCTGGCCGAACGCCTCCCGGGCATCCTTCCGCCGCTGGATGGCGACGCCTCGCGGGAAGTCGCCGACATCCATTCGCTTGCGGGTCGGCTGGACAGGTCCGCAGGTTCGGTTCCGCCGCTGTGCGCGCCACACCACACGTCCACTTCAGCGGCGATCTTCGGCAGCGTGGCCGCCAACCGTCCCGGTGCCATCTCCCTCGCACACCACGGAGTGCTGCATCTCAGCGACGCGCCCGAGTTTCCCAGTACGGTCCTGGACGGGCTGTGCCGCCCGATGGACAGCGGGGAGATCCTCCTCGCGGGTATGGGGCGCAGCGTCCGCTACCCGGCCCGGTTCCTGCTCGTTCTCGACGTCCGCGACTGCCCATGCGCGACCAGTAGAGGCGGCGGGGAGCCGTGCGAATGCTCGCCGGGCGTGCGCCGCCGCTACCTGGGGCGCCTGGCCGCAGTGCTGCCACGCATCGAGGTTCGCGCCTGGACCGAGCCGATCACCCGACCTGTCGAACCGGGTGAGCCGACGTCGGTGGTGGCGGCGCGGGTGCGGGAAGCGCGGGAACGGGCCGCCGTCCGGCTGGCGGAAACGCCCTGGCGGACCAACGCCGAGATCCCCGCGCTGGAGTTGCGTACCCGCTTCCCGGCCGAGCCGGAGGCCGTCACGCTGCTCCGCTCCGCCGTACACGTCGGCGTGCTGACCGATGCGGCGATGCCCCGGCTGCTCCGCGTGGCATGGACGATCGCCGACCTGCGCGGCGCCGTCCGCCCGGCTGTGGAAGATGCCGCCGGTGCTCTGGACCTGTGGGAGGGGCGATAGGCGGTGAGGATCGGTGAACGCGTACCGGTCCGGCCCTTCCTCCGCCTCCTGGTACGCCCGTGGTGGGCCGAGTCCTATCTGTCGCCGTTCTACTACCCGGGCACCGTCGTCGAGATCACCGAGGGTGGGCGCGTCCGGGTGGAGCTCGACGAACCGCACCACCCGGCCCCGTGGGAGAGCCGTGTGCAGCTGTTCCATCCCACCGAAATCCACCGGTACGGCTGCCGCTGCTTGGAGTGCGGCAAGCCGGGCCGCGACATGTACAGGTTCCTCGCCGATCAGGCGCGACTCCCACAAGACAAGTGACATCACGAAAAGGAGGCTTCGCCGTGGAGGCTGCCGACATCGACGATCTGGTGGTTCGGGTCGCCGAGCATTTGGACGGGTTCAGGCCGCTGGTCCGTCCTGGCCATCCCGCCTACCTGATCGGCCCGGACGAGGCCCGGCTCGTCGTGCACCCGCTGTGGAGACAGGAAGGGCGCGTCATCGTGCTCGGCGTCTACCCGGACGGAAGCGGTGTCCTGTTCCCGGACCTGCGACGGCATCAGATCACCGTGACGGCAAGTCGAGGTGCCGAGCACGTCGCCAGAAAGATCGCGCGACGGCTGCTGCCCGGCTACCTGCGAGATCTGGCCCCCTGCCAGGAACGGCTAAGCGGCCGGACGACCGAGAACACCGCGCGGGCTGATCTCGTCGGAACCCTGCGAACCCTGCTCCCTGGGGTGACCGTCAACGAGAAGCAGCGGGAGACCGTTGTGCGATGGCGGCTCGGTGCGGCCTCCGGTTCGTTCGCGGTGTATGGCGACACTGCCAGCACTTCGATCGAGGTCCGGATGGCCGATCGCGAGCTGACCGAACGCGTCGCGTACGCCATCCATGATCGCTTCTCCTGACCGCCAGAAACAGAAGTAGATGCCACCCTTCGCCCTGACGGCGAGGGGTTTTCGCGTTTCATGAGGTTCTTGCTGCGTGCGCCCTGCCATGCCAGGCGGGCGACGGTGGCGGCTGTCGTGCGGCTGCTCGAAGACCAGGGACGGAGTCACGCCCGGCCTGGCCGGTACGTCGTGACGATCCGCGCGTTGCCGACTCGCCTGGCCCTGACATCCCCGGGCTTCTCCAGATCAGATCACGACTCGCAGAGAGGAAGTGGATGGTGAACAGGCAGGAGATCGAGGAACTGGCGATCAAACTCGCGCCCGTGCTGGACGGGTTCACAGCCGAGGTCACTGAAGATCGGCCGGTGTATCTGGTTCGTCCGGATGGCGCATGCCTGGTCGTCCACCGGGTGTGGAAGCGACCGGAACGCGCCAGGATCATCGCGGGATATCCGGATGGAGACGCCGGGTACGGCATGCCACGCCACGAGATCACCGTCGCCGTCGCCCGCAGTCCGGAGAGGATCGCCGCCGACATCAGGCGGCGACTGCTGCCTGCCTAAGAACGGGATCTCACCATCGTCCACGAGCGTATGGCCAAGATCGCAGTCACGGATTCCCAGCGCGCCCAGTTCGCTGGACGCCTGCTGGGCCTGATCCCAGGCGCGGAAGTCATAGACGAGGGGCGGCATCTGGCCGCCCGCTGGAACGTGGGCGCCGCCGGATGTGTCCTGTCCGCGCATGGGGAGGCATCCACCTGCCGTATCGAGATCGACGGGGCGGATCACGACCTCGTCGCACGCCTGGCGCGTGCTTTTCACTCGGAGAGATGAGCCGTCGGTACACCGGCTCGCCTTCATGGGCAGGTGGAGCGCCTGGGAGACGGCGAGCCGCTGATACACAGGAAGGGTGAGCACGCGCTCTCTCCTGGTGCTCAACATGTGAATGACCTCGCTGAACGTCTTCGGCTGCTCGGGCATCAGGGAGATGCAGGTGGCTTCTTCCCTTTTTGTTTCTGTGAAACGGACGTACGATACGCCGGTTACTCAGACATTATGGGTCTGATGTGTGGATCGGATTGCCGGAGGGGAGAATGGTGCGTCGCGGGTGGCAGAGCATCTCGATTGCTGTGGTCGCCGTATCTGTGCTGTCCGGATGTGGGGATAATGCCCGGCGGCAGCCGACCGCAGCCCAGGCCGGCGAAGTGCTCAAGCGTCACATCGACCAGACTCTGAAGAACGCGTTGGCCGAAGATATAAAGATCACAGACCCCGGGGGGAAGGACATTCCCTGTGGCAATGGAAAGTACAAGCACACCTACGCCGTCGAGGCACGGGCCGGGGTCGGATCCGGCGATTCTGAGATCATCACGGTCGCACTCGTCGGCGCACTAAGTCATGTGGCTGACTATGACCTTGTCGGTCCCTCCGGTCGGCTTACCGAAGAAGAGGCCGTAAGTGCCGAATACTATACACGGCTCAATCTTTCCTCTCCCGCTAAGGGAAAGATGGTGGCGCGAGGTGAGACGGAGTGCTTGTCTTTAGATTGATCGGCATAGTATAAGATTATTTATATGGTGACGGCTTATGCTTCACTGCATCAGTCCGGCCCCCGTCTAAGACGACCTTGAGCCACTCGTGGGCTTCGCCAAGCTCCTTCTTGTTCATTCCGCCAGATCCGTTAGCTATCAGCCAGTTGTCGAAGTTCTTCAGGGCGTCTTTGTCTTTCGCTATCTTGTCGAAGGGAAGAAGATTTCCCTTGCTATCGATGATAGGCGGGTGAGAGAAGCGTGCATCAGTAAGCGGGACCTTGGCCTTGAAACCATTGGCCATGAGCATGTTCACCGTCCAGCCCTCCATGGCCAGGGAAGCCGCACTCGCTTTGTCGTCTATTGCGTCCACGCGTGTCTTGTCGATCGCCAGCGCGGACTCCAGTCCTGGCGGGACGAGGGTGGAGATTCCTAACCATAGGACTTGGCCTCCCATGCCGGGTACGGCAAGACCGCCAACGCCAAGTGCCAGACTAGCCGTGAACAGTTGAGTCTTGATCCGCTGCTGGTCCATCGCATCGAGATTTCCTTGAACTTCGCGCTCGGCCGTGAACTGTAGACCTGATACGTAGCCCATCGCTCTCATCGTGCGTTCGAGATTGTCGATCCCCTTTCCTCCGTCCTTTGCGGCGGCCGTGTTTATGAGCTTGTCGGCGAGGTTCCCCATTCCTTCTTCGAATGGCTTGATGTTCTCCTGGGAGTCCGCGAACGTTTTGACGAACTCATAGGTGTCTTTCGGGCTGAGGCGGAACGCCGGTTTCAGTCCGGTAATGATGGTTTTGACGTTTCCGAACGCGCTGTCCTGGGTGCGGTTGGCGTCGCCGAGGTTCGCCCCTTCGACGATCTCTGTGGCGTACGAACCGGCGATCTCGGCCAGGCTCACCCGGGTAGGCTCAGCGAGCTTCAGAGAGGGGAGCGTCGTCATCAGGCTGAAGGCGAGCTGCGCGGCCTCCTTGGAGTGAGCCCCGTCCTTCTCGTCGTAGGCGCCCGACGCGGCGGCCAGCATCCGGCCGAAAGCATCGGCGCGTGAATTCTCTTTCTCCTGCAGATCCGCCTGCCAGGCGTAAGACTGACTGACCTTCACCCTCTCGTTCAGCTGGCGGAGCGCCTCAGGCAGAGAGCCGTACTCCTTGGCCGCGGTGGAGATTGCCATCCTCGCGGCTTTGGGATTGTTCCCCAGCGCGTACAGGTATCCGGCCAGGCCCTCGCCGTTCACTCTGCTCTTGCTGCTCAGCGCATGTCGGCCCACCACGGCCGAGAGCCAGGCCGCTGGAAAGTCGCCCGCCCGGAGAAGATCACCTAAAGCCTGATTTCCGGCTGCAGATGCGGCTTCTCCACTATCGCGGAGTTCCGCGAAATCTGATGTTGGAGCACTGCCTTGCTCTGTGTGGAAGGTCTGCGTTTGGAATAGAAGCCCGGGATTCTTCCCGGTCACTATCTCGTATCGGGTTTCGGCGAAACCTGGCACGTGGGCTCCGTGCCGGACCGCAGTGCCGAAAGCACGGCTGACCGTGTCGATCGCTTCCTTGGGATCTTTCATGCCCGACCTGAGCTTGGCGGGGATCGCAAGAGTCTTCTCGGCCCCGAGTGCGGCGAAGAAGGCGGCGGTGAAATCCGCATCATTGCGATGCGCGGCCAACTCTGCCATCAGATCGGCGAGTTCGTCGTCGTTATACTTGCCGCCGGGCCATCCCCGGTCGCCTGCGAAGGTGCTGGCGAATCGTTCCGCCAGAGCCTTTCCCCGTTGCTGAGCCTCTGCTTGGGACAGCATCGTCTTCTCATTGATGGGCACCAGGCCGGTCAGAACGCCCGGAACCCATTGGATATTGTTCGAGGACTGAATGATCTGGTTGCGTCTACGGAGCTTCGGTAATTCGGTCTCGATCCATTCCAGAATCGGCCCCACTTGTTGCAGGCTCAGGGTCGACATGTTCGCACCGGCCAGTAGGCGGCGGATCGCTTCCGTCTCTTCTTTGATGACATCGCGTCCGTTCGCAAGAGAGGTGATGAACGCGCTCAGCAGGCTGGGATCGATGCCGCTGTAATCCGGCGACAGCGGCCCCGTTCCGGGGGGTGCCTGCTCCACGATCGCTCCCCGCTCTGTAGACGCCCCTCTTCACTCTAGCTATCTTTACCGGCAAATCGCATAAATCCGAAATTGGCCAATTCTGGAGAGTGTTCTTAAGCAGGTTGGTGTGCGACCGAAATAGGCGCCAACCCTTCGGCGGCCTGCGACCACGTTGCCTGCAGATGTCGAGGTCAGGTGGCAACGGACGCAGGTCACCCAGCGGTTGACGTCCGTATCAAGGCCGAGAAACTCGCACGAGTGGTCTGCCGTGCCATTGCGCCCCTAGAAAGACGGTGGGTGAAGCACCTGAAGGCCTGCAAGAGGGGCTTTGCCGGATGGGTCGAAATATGGTTATCGGCACGCCCGTAGGGTGGGCGGCTTCAGGAGGCTGGTCGAATGACGCGACATCCCATAACGTCCTAGTAATCGCAACTCGCAGGTAAAGGGGCGTATGAGCCAGCCTGCGGACCACATGGTGCCCAATCCCCAGCGCCAACTCCTGGAGCAGACTCTGGCGCAGGTCAGAACACGGGTGGCCGTTCTGGAGGCGGCGCTCGACGCGTCGTATCGCCAGTTCGCCGGCCAGCCCGTGTGGGTCGGCCCAGTGGCCAGACGGTTCGCCGAAGACCTGAGCGCACGCCGCGCGCGGCTACGCCACGTGGCCCAGGCCGTAATCGCTGCTCTGGAAGACGAACTGCGGGCCGTGCCCACGACGGTCCCGCCATCCTCCGGCCGCCACGGGTGATTCCTACACGCGGATCGCGCGAGTTTGAAAGCGTGCCGACAGGGATCGCGGCTCGAGACGCGGCATGGCGTCAAGGAAGGTCTGCGGCATCGGGCTCCTCATCCGGGGTTTCCGTCTCAATCTGATTCGCCTCAGCTTCGGCGGGTTGGGTAGCGGCTTGCGGCGAAGGCTGAGGCGGCAGACGTAATCCTGGCGCCTGGGCCGGCAGACCAACAGGAGGTCGAGACCAGTCGGTCGCCCGGTCGAAGGAGACCTGGCTGCCAGAGAAAACAGCGCCCTTGAACGAGACCTCGCCGCCAGAGAAGACTGCTTTGTCGAACGAGACCTGGCCCGCAGAGAAGGTGGCGTCGGAGAAGAAGACATGGGCGCCGGAGAAGACAGCGCCCCTGAACAAGACCGTGCTGCCGGAGAACGCAGCTCCATCGAACGAGATCTCGCTTTCGGAGAAGACAGCGTTGGCGAACCAGGTCCGGCCGCCTGAGAAGACAGCGCTGTGGAACGTGACCACGCTGCCGGAGAAGTCAGCGCTGGTGAAATAGATTTGATCACTAGAGAAGACAGCGCCGGTGAACCAGACCCTGCCGCCGGAGAAGACAGCGCCGGCGAAGTCGACTGTGGTGTCGAAGGTGACGCCGGTGAAGTCAAGGTCGTGTCCGTGCCAGGGGACCGCGGCATGACGGCTGAAGTGGGCACCGATGAGCCGGATGATCGTGGCGCGGACTTCGCGCATGGCGCGCCAGGTGCTGTGCCTGGTGGGGTCCTGCTCGGGTTCGGGTTCGGGGGGCATGCGCAGGTAGGCGCACAGGACGTCGATGCACATCTGGCGGCCGCCGGCCCAGTCGTCGGCGAGGGCGGCCAGGGCGTGAACGCCGGCCAGGCGGACGGCGGGGGCATCGGTGCCGAGTTGGTTGGCTGCGGTGGTGAAGCGTTCGACGTACAGCTTGGTGTCCTCGCGGCGGGCCGCCTCCCGAGCGCGCCGGTTATGCTCCCGGGCGCGGTGGTTGTCCTCCTCGGCGAGGCGCTGCTTGCGGTAGGCGACGACCAGGGCGACGGCACCGCCGATGCCACCGACCACGGCGAGGGCGATCTTGATAATCTCCAGCAGATTGCCCGTGTCGAGCGTGAGCTTGGACGGCAGCCCGATCCAGACCAGGGCACCGGCCAGCAGTCCGCCGGCGAGGAACGTGGCGACAGCCAGGGTGAGGGCTAGGGCGGCCCCGATGTGCAGCAATTTGACCGGTCTCGGCTCGGCAAGGCCGTCGACGGGGGGCGTGCGATGGAGCCGGGGGAGCAGCCTCTTCAGACGCGTCAAGTGGGGGAGTCGCGGCATATCCCCCACGATGCCGGGTTGGCCTCGAGGGCAGGGAAAGATCTGGAAGCTGTTGGCGGATCGTATCCCGTGGCCTGGCCGGGATACGAAGCCACGCTCGTGCGGACACGTCGGACGGAGCGGTCGACCACTACCTGCTGCAGATATGGCCGCAGGCTCCATCGGATCCGTGTGTCGTCAAGACCGGCAGTGCCTTCCTCCGATACTGGTTGACGGCTGGATAGCCGCAGCCACCGAGCGTTGGGAGAGCGAGATGAATGCTGAGACGGCGGACTTGCTCTTCGAGGTGGTCGAGCGACTGGAGAAGAGCATCGTCGCCCGTGACTGCCCCGCGATCGTCGCCATCGAAGGGCGGCGGAAGCTGGTGCTGAGCGATTACGACTACCTTCGCGACGACGCGTCGGCCGTGGCCTTCGAGAAGAGAGCCGCAGACAAGGCCCGGGAGGTTGGGGCTGTCCGCTGGGTGCTCGCTGTCCCTCAGGTGTGGGTGTTCACTCCGCCGAGCACGGTGTCCGTGCGGGCGGTGTCGAATCATCCGCTGCGTGAGGGGGAGCAGGAGGCCATCACTTGGATGAGCTTCGACCAGGAGGCGGGTGTGGATTACGGGCGGGTCGCCTACGCGCGTCGCCCGAGTGGGGAGCCGGTCTTCGAGGAGCCGGAGATGTTCCGGGTCGGCATCCGGCCGACGGAAGCGTCACCTGGATACACGCTGCTCCAAGCATTCCCGGATGAAGACGAAACGGAGCCGACCCCCGGAGGAGTCGGCTCCTGACCCTGTTTCCAACCTTGCTGACGAAAGAAAGGGCAGAGAAGGGCACTCTCAAGCTACCGCGAGCGGCACGGGGCGAGCGAGAGAAACGCGCGCTCTACCAGAGCCTCCGCTTGATCCAGACGGACGGATTGCACTGCTTGACGACGCCGTTGTACCGGAAGCAGAGCTTGAAGACGGTGATGTAACCGAAGAAGACGGTGTCCTCCCCGCACTCGAAGCCGCCGCCCTTCTCGTCCTTGACCGTGTGCATGAGCAGGAACGATGTCGCGTACTCCGCCCATACCTCGGTGGTGTCGTCGTGTAGATCGCAGACCGTGATGTGCTTGCGGTTGCGCGGGGGTCGGTGTTATGAGGGCCGGACGGCGCCGGCGAACTGCCGTTCCCGGCCTGGTGCGCCCGCCCAGGTGTCGATGCGTACGGTGCTGCCGGTGAAGGGCGCGTGGACCATGCGGGTGGCGTCGATCGCGATGCCGACGTGGTCGGGGCCGGGGATGGATGGGTCGGTTTCGTAGAAGAGCAGGTCGCCTGGCTGGATCTGTGAGCGCGGCACGCGGACCCCTGCCTGCCACTGCTCGTAGGTGGTGGTCCCGATCCGCACTTCGGCCTTGGCCCATGCGTATTCGGTCAGCCCTGAGCAGTCGAACCCCTTGGTTCGGGCGCCGCGGCCGATGCCGTAGCTCGGGCCGTTCGGGCCGCCGCCGCCCCAGGAGTACGGGACGCCGCGCATCGCCAGCGCGGCGCGTACGACCTCCACGCCTCGCGCCGAGACGGAGACGAGGCCGGTACCTGCGAGATCGGCCGCCGAGAGCTCATCACACAGGTCCCGTGCGACCGATGTCATGATCTCCTTCGCCCGCTCCCTGCCCGCATCGGAGCCCCCGAGATTTGCGGCGACCTCGTCCACGAGCGCCTCCAGCGTTATCCCGAGAGACGCGGCGGCCTCGATGCTGTCGCGTAGATCCGCATGGTCGTCTACGGATTTCGGCACGTCGTCACGCATCCCAGCTGTCGACGTGAGCGCGGTGACGATCCACCCCGCACGGTCCTCGTGCCTGGCGTACGCGTCCGGGTGGGCGGAGCGCTGGACGGCCTGGGCCACGACGGTGAGCGGCTTTCCCACCCAGCCCTCCACCCTCATCAACCGGGAGAAGAACGCGCGGGCGGCATATCGCGGGTCGGTGACCTGTTCCCGGCTGCCCCAGCCGTACTCGGGGTGCTGCTGCATGAGGCCGAAGGCGCGGCCGTGGTCGCCCACGGCGCTGTCGTCGAGCCCGCTTTCCTGCAGCGCGGTCGCCACGCCGATGACGGCGGCACGTTCGGGCAGTCCGAGCTCGGCGGCCACGTCGACGATGGCCTTGGCGTTCGTGGCTTGTCTGCCGGTGAGCCCCAGCTGTCGCGCCTGGTCGAGCCCACCGCTGCCGACAAGGGCGGCTCGGCCGCCCGCGTAAGCGCATACGGCTGCGGCGAGTTGGTCGGGCCGGGCGGCCAGCGCCGCGCGCTGCGCTCCGCCCGCCATGCCGGCCAGCAGGGCGACGCACGAGATGAGTCCGCCTCCGGCGGCGATGACCTTGGCGAGGCCCGCTTCCGCGATCAACGGGGGCTCCCGTCCGGTGGCTCGGTGGCCTCTTGCTGTCCGAGTTGTGGCCAGTGCAAGGCGAGCTGGGCGAGGCGCAGCCGCGGCCCTCCAGCTTCGATGGGAAGCCATAGCGCACCGGCCGGTCCGTCGTCGCTGAAGGGCAGGGCCCGGGACGCCGTGGCGATGGGGACGAGATCCGCGGCGTGATGGCCGAGCAGTCGCTTGCGGAGGTTGACCTCGCGGCGGTCGCTGTGGACAGAGAACAGCACCGGCGTGACGATCGTGCTGCTGCGGGCCAGCGCCGCGTACCCGTCCAGCTTGGTGGCGACCCGGTCGAGCGGTTCGGTGCCGGTGTCGTGTTCGAGGAAGAAGTCCAGGATGTGGCCCGTTTCGGCCCATCGGCCGTACGCGTCGGGCCTGGTGCTCTCGCCCCACATGGCGGTACACCGCTGCTCGGTCCACCAGCTCACCAGCCGGGCGTTGCCCTGCCGACGGGCGTACCAGGTGAGATCGGCGTAGAAGTCGGCCACGCCCACGGTGTGCGCGAGCCGCTGGTTGAGCGCGATGCCGAGCGCGCGGTCCCGGCGGTAGCCGAACGCCGCGAACTCGACACCGTCCTCCGCGGCCAGTACGGCGGCGCCGGCCACGCCGAGAACGTAGTGGTAGGGCGCGGCGCCCATGCCGATCGGCCGGTTGGGGCGGAACCGCTCCATCAGGCCCATGTGGTGCAGGGTCAGCAACCTTTTGCGGGTCGCGGTGTCGGTGTCGAAGAACAGCTTGGTGAGCTGCTGGGAGGTCAGGACGCGGTGGTCCCACACCGCGCGCAAGATCTTGCGGTCGCGGTGGGTGACCCGTACGGCCAGGGCGGCGAGTACGGCGGGGCTGAAGCGGGACCTGGTCATCGGTCATCTCCTTGGGGTGAGAGCCGGGGGTCGTCCGGCTTGGGTGTGGAGGCGGCAGCCGTACGGCTGTGCGTCTGGGAGGCGGCGGCCCGGATGCGCCGGGCGATGTCGCGGGAGGGTTCGGGCAGCGGGCGGGTGCGCAGCGTGAATGGCGGAGCCTCGGCCGAGCGGACGACGAGCCGCGCGGCAGCCTGGAACGCGTCGAGGTTCGCCAGGTCATGCGTGGTGAGGTGAGGGGTGAAGTGGTGCTCGACCTCGCGGGCGTCCTGCGGCGATAGCGAAAAATAGATCTTGTTCCGGGCGTCGGAGGAGACGGCCTGGCGCAGCTCGCGGGGGAGCTGCGCGAGGTGCTGGTGGGCGAGAACGAGGGACATCCGGTACGCGCGGGCCTCGGCGAGCATGTCCGACAGCGCGTGCGGCAGGGTGAGGAAGTTGTGGCACTCGCCCACGTACAGGGCGGCGTGCCCGCGAGCGCGCCCGAGCTTGGCCCGGCGGGCGGCGGCCTGCCAGACCTGGGCGAGGATGACCGAGCCGAGCAGCCGGGCGGTGTCGTCGCCGAGCACGCCCTTGGGCAGCCGGACGAGCAGGATGCCGCCGTCCAGGATGCTGTCCAGGTCGAAGGTGGAGGTCGCCGAGCCGAGTACGTCGCGGATGAACGGCCGGAGCAGGAATGCCCGCAGCTTGTTCATGATCGGCGCGGTGACGGTGGCCTGGGCCTGCTCCGACAGGCTCTCGTACCAGTTCCAGAAGCCGCGCAGCACCGGGTCTTTCACGGCCGAGGTGATCCGCCGCCGGTGGACGGGGTCGGTGAGCAGCTCGGGGATGTCGGCGAGGGTGCCGCCGCTCGTGGCGAGGGTGAGCGCGCAGCCGCGCAGGATGTCGTCGGTGCGCGGCCCCCACGAGTCGGCGTAGATCTTGTGGAAGATGCCGACCAGGTTGTCCACGGCCATGTCGGCGTCCCGGTCGCCCAGCGCGTTGAGTGAGGGGGCGGGGTGGCGGTCGTCGGGGTCGATCAGCACGACCTTGCCTGCCGCTTCCGGCGGCATGAGGCCGAGAAGGTCGCGGACCAGGTCGCCCTTGGCTTCGATGACCACGGTGCCGCGCCCGGCCTGGACGTCGGACAGGATCATCTGCGCGAGCAGCGTGGACTTTCCGGTGCCGTTCGGGCCGAGCACGTGCACGTGGTGACAGGAGTCGGCGACCCGCAGCGCGACCGGCCCCTGATGGCCGGTGTCGGCGAACCCGAGCACCTTGGCCTCCGGCCCGCCGCGCGCGATGGCCGGTGACGGCGGTACGGCGTTGGCTCCGGCCCGCGTGAGTCCGGGTACGGCGGCGTCCAGGGGCAGGTGTGCGAGGGCGGCCAGCTCGGGGACCGACAGCAGGAAGCCGCGGCCGAGCCTCCGCCCGGCGAGCGTGCGCGCGGGATCCAGGAGCCGGCGGCGTTCCAGCCGGTTGTGCCCGCTGTAAAGCGCGAACGCTGAGGCCAGCGCGTGCGCCCGGCCCTCGATCGCCTTCCGCCGGACTGTGCGCGCCGACTCCTGGATCTGCCGGTCGGCGAACACTGCTTCATCGGCCTGTACGGCATAACGGACCTGCACCTCGTAGCGCGACCGTTGTGCCTTGCCGCGCACCACACGCGCCTCGGCCGACTCCTCCAGCCGTGCCACGTGATCCCTCGGGTAGGTCCGCGGGTGCGTCGGTCCGGGCGTGACGAGGTCCAGTACGGCGCGCAGCAGCCGTACTGGCGCCGACGACGCCGGGGAGAGGCGGTGCCCGGTGGTAGGGCGGGCGAGGATCTGGACGCAGGCGTGCTGCCAGACCGGCATGCCGACGGCCGCGCCGATGAGCGCGCGGAGCGGGTCGCCGTCATGGTCGTGCTTGATCGGCAGTCTCTCGCTGCGAGCGAGGACGAACCGGCCACCGGCAGCCTGCCCGGCGAGCGGCACGGGTGGGGCGGCGTCCACGACAGCGGTACGCGCCGATGGCCATGCCGACTCGACGGCGTGCTCGACAAGGTTCCGGGGGACCACGCCGGGCACCCACATCCGGATGCGCACGCCGTCGACTCCGAAGACGTACTCGAAGGCGAGATGCGGCCGGCCGAGCAGGAGCCGCTTCCAGGCGGGATGGAGCAGGCCGATCAGGTTCCCCCACAGGGCCTCCGCGCCCGCCATGTCCGCGACGGGCGGGGCGAGAATCTCGACGCACCGGGAGCCTTTGGCCAGCCGACGGTGGCGGAGCCGTACGAGCAGTAGCCTGAGCGCGATCAGCACGAGCTCGGCGGCCGTGACCCAGGCGGCGACCTGCCACACGTGTGCCCTACACCAGGCGGCGAGCTGATCGATGAACGCGTCCGGGTGGTTGAGAAGGTCGTGGATCACCGGAGGCCACCCGCTTCCCGCTGCGAATTGGTGAGGATGACTGGGCGCCGCAGGTCGAGGTACCGCGGGAACCCGTACGCCCGCCGGGGTGCGAGGCTTTGGATGCGCTGAGGAGGATCGGCGGCGGGTACGCGATCGAGTACGGCGCCCTTGGCCCATTGCTGGAAGGCGATCACAGGTCGGCCTCCTCGTAGTCGGCCAGCTCCTGCGGGTCACTCGTGACCGTCGAGTGCTCCCAAGGGCTGCTGATCACCTGGAAAGCCACGCGCTGCTGACCGGCCGCCAGGAGGCCCATGCCTCGCTCGGCCGACAGCAGCAGTTGCCGCTCTCCGTCGGAGAGTCCGAAAGCGTCGGCGACCCGATCGATGGCTTGGGGCGCCTGCCGTAGCAGGATCTGCGTGGTGGAGTTGGCGATCAACGCCTGGCCGATGTCGCTGCCGAGCAAGTCGCCCGCGTCCTGCGTGACGACCGACAGCCCCGCCCAGTGCTTGCGCGCGGCCTTGGCCATGCGCAGGAGGAATTTCGCCCCCTCCGGGTCCTTCATGAGCAACCACGCCTCGTCGACCACGACCAGGCGCGGACGCCGGTCACGCGGGTCGGAGACGCGCCGCCACACCGCGTCCAGCGTGAGCAGCGTGCCCACCGCCTTCAGCTCCTCCGGCAAATCCCGGAGCGAGAAGACGATCAGATGCGAGTCGGGCTGGGTGGTGGTCGGGCCGTCGAAAAGCTGCCGATGGCTCCCCGTGACGTACGGCGCGAGCCCAGCGGCCAGCTCCTTCGCCCTGGGATCGGCATCGTCGGTAAGCGCGGTTACCAGATCGCGCATGAGCGGCGGGCGCCGGTTCCAGGTGCGCCGCTCGGTCGTGATCCCGGCCTGCCGGTAGGCGGCCAGGATGCCCCGGTCGAGCGCGGCCTTGCTTGCGTTGCCCAGCGTCTCGCCGAGCATCACCGAGATCAGCGTGTGCAGGAACAGCGCGCGCCGGGTGAGCGGATCACCGTCCCGGCGGCCTTCAGGAGGAAGGTCGAAGGGGTTGAGCCGGACCTTCGGCGCGCCGAGATGGAGGTAGGCGCCGCCGACCGCCGAGCACAGCCGGGCGTACTCGTCCTCGGGGTCGATGACCGCCACCTCGACGCCCGCGTACAGGGAGCGCAGCGCCTCCAGCTTGGCCAGGTAAGACTTCCCGGCCCCGCTGCTCGCGAGGATCACGGAGTTGTGGTTGGCCTGCTCGAACCGGTCCCAGGCGACCAGGGACGCGCTCGACAGGTTCGCGCCGTACAGCACGGCCGTCGGGCCGAGTTCGGCGGTCAGATCCGGTGAGGTGAAGGGGAAGGCCGCCGCGAGCGCGGGGGTGTCGAAGGTCCGCCGCATGGCGAGGTTGTCGTAGGCTAGCGGGAGCGAGGACACCCACCCTTGGAATTGGCGGAAGGTGACCTGGCGCGCGTCCAGTAGCAAGGATGCGGCCAGCGCCCGCACCTGGGCGCAGGCGTCGTCCAACTCTTCCGGCGTGTTCGCGTGGACGGTCAGGTAGATCGAGGCGCGGAATAGCTTGGCCTGGCCGCGGGCGATCCGGGAGGCGAGGGCCTGGGCGTCCTCGGCTGCCGCCTCCGCGCCCGGGTCGAGCAGCCGGCCGTGTTCGTGGGCGCTGCGCAGGCCGGACTCCAGGCGGGCGAGCTGCCGGCGCAGCCGGTCGGAGGCGACGAGTGACGGCACCGGCTCGACGTGGACTGACACGTCCAGGCGACCCGGGTAGGTGAGCAGCGGCTCCAGCCAGCCCAGCGTGACCTCGCGCGGGTACCCGGTGACCGCGAGCGTGGCGCACGCTCCTGATCCCAGATGGAGCCGGCGGGGCTGGACCTCGACCGACACCGGCCCGAACCCGCCCCGAGCAGAAGCGGCGTCGCGACGGAAGGGTAGTTTCACCAGCGGCCTCCGATCACGTCGCCGGGCAGCGCCGTATCGCCGTCCGCGAGCGGTGGCGTGGCCGGATCGAAGCAGGAGACCAGCAGCGCGGTCACCGCGCGGGCGTCGAGGAGGCGTACGGCAAGCCCGCAGCCGCCGAGTACACGCGATGCTTCATCCAGGCGGCGCAGAGCTCGCGAGGCGGCAGCCGTACGGCCCTGCGGGCCGGTGGCGGGCTCGCGGACGATCAGCAGGACCTGGCGGCGCAGCAGGTCATGCCGGGTGGACAGATCAGCGAGGAAGGCGGCGTGTTCCCGAGCGGCATGCGCGAGCGCCGGGTGCGGGAGCTGGGCGGCGCTGTGCTGAAGGTCGCCGATCGTCTCGGACAGGTTCACCCGCTCGGCGCGGACCAGGATCTGCACCGGACCCGACAGCGAGTTGAGCCAGCGCCCGAACACCGAGACCAGCGCGTCCTGCTCATCCGGAGTCCGCAGTGCGAAGCTCACCGTGGACACCTCGGCGACGGCCGCGACGCCGTCCGGCCCGAGGTCGATCAGTCCGTCTCCCACCACCCCGCGCGCGGGAAGGCGCAGCGGCGCGGGCAGAGGTCCAGGATCGGCGGCGATCCAGGTGGGGGGCTGCGGAGCCTCCTCCATCGTGCTGACCAGGTGCTTGGGTGCGCGCCCGTGCCGGAGCGCGGCCAGCAGGTACGCGTCCAGTGGGGTGCCCTCGTGCCGCCCGACCGCGAGCAGGATGCCCGCCACGGCCACCGGCAGGGCGATCGCGGCGAACACGGCGATCGGCACCTGCTCCCCGAACGCCGCGTACGCGGCATAGAGAGCGGCTCCCGTGCTTGCCAGGATGAGCACCTGGCGGGCCGTGAACGACCCGAGGATCCTGTCCGGGGCCTCCACGTCGGCGGGGATGCGAACGGCTTGAGTCCAGGTCATCGCTCGTCACCTGTCTTCCGGTCTCGGCGGGTACGGCGTCGCGACGGCGGTGGGGTACGGCGGGCCACGCCGGGGCTCTCCGGCCACTCCGGAGTGCCGGGGATGGGCGCGTTGGGCGAGACGATCGGCTTGACCGGGCGGCCCGAGGCCGGCGGCGGTTCGACCGTCCTGCGGGGCAGCGGGGGCGACCCGGTTGCCTGACCGCGCAGCCGATACATCTGCGCCAGCCCGGCCGGGCCGTTCGCGTAGTAGGTCTCGCACGGGTACCCGTAGACCGGCGTGTTCTGCGGGACCGGCTGCGACGGCCGGGGCGTGGGCCGGTACTTGCCTCGGATGGCCGGTGCGGAGGGAGCGTGCTTGACGGGCGCGGCCTCCCAGTCGTCGGCACGTACCGGACGGCGGGCCGCGACGGGCGCGTGCTTCGCCGGTCCGGCGCCGCCACGAGCGGCAGAGGCGGCGGTGGCAGCGCCGGTGGCGGATCCGGCACCGTGGCGGGCGGCCGTTGCCGCTGCGGCAACGCCCGTGGCAGCCGCACCGGCAGGACCCGCGGCCAGAGCGGGCAGTGCCTTGCCGGCCACGGCTTTGATGCCTGCTGCTTTCGCCGCTCCGGAAGCCGCTCTTCCGCCACCGCTCCGGCCGAGGTGGAGCGCGCTCAGCACGGGCGAGGTGAGCTTGTACGCGACGGCGTACTTCACCATCCGGCCGACCACCGATCCCCGACCTCGGTGGACGAAGACGGCGCGGGACACCCAGCCGGGGATGCGCACCAGGATCAGCAGCAGGCAGAGGACGAGCAGCAGGTTGTAGAGCGGCCCGGTCCCGAACAGGCCGACGACCTCGCGGCCGTCCTGGTTGAAGAAGATCCGTACCGCGGTGACCAGAGTGAGCGACTGGGCGACCTGGATGATCAGCAGGCCGGAGAAGCCACGCCACCACAACCTGGCCAGCCCGTCGGTCTGGGGCAGGGACAGGCAGGCCAGCGCGAGCGGTGCCGCGATGACCAGCAGCGTCGTCATGGCCACCCGGAACACGAACGTGATCAGCAGTAGGACGAGCAGGATCACCGCGACCAGCGCGAGCAGGATGTAGAAGATCGCCGCGTCGCCGGTTGGCACAATCAGGGTCCGGATGACGTTCGCCGCACGCCTCGCGTCGAACCCCTGGCCGAGCAGCGCGGCGGAGACGCCGTTGGCCACCTCGATCGCCTGGCTCGCCAGGAAGAAGCTGAAGTTCGCCGCCAGGAACGCGACGACCAGCCGAGGGGCGATCTCCTTGAACGCGTACCGGGTCTGGACCGTCTCGTGCCCCATCACCAGCACGCCGGCGGCGATGACCAGCACGACGAACGCGCCGTTCGCGAGGACGGAGACCGCCTGCCACAGGTCCTGGATCCGGGCCTGCCCCTCGACGCTGGGCGTGTGGAGCAGCGTGACGGCGAGTACGTTCAGCAGAGGTTTGATCGCCGAGGTGACCAGGTCCGCGAACCAGGAGTTGATCTGGTTGCTAATCCACCCGCCCAGGCCGAACCCGATCCCGCCGCCCCTGGTTGGTGGAATGGGCGGCAGTGGCCGTTCATCCGGGAAGGGAGTGGGCGAGGGCGCAGGTGCTGCCGCCGTGGCAGGAGCGGCAGCCAGTACGGCGGCAACGGCAACGAGACCCGCCACCGAAAACGCCAGGGAAGCCGCGCGATGCCGTAGGGAGGCGTGCGGCCCGACAGCCCCGACAGATGCCGTTCCGGGACGAGGTGTCGTGCCAGCGCGAAATGGTCGAACGGTGGCTCGGAACCGGATCGTCCTCCGGTCGCAGGAGGTGGCAATTCCGACGGTCGTCCTGCGGAGGGCGATGCGGGAAGCGGGGGACAGGAAGATCATGGCCGTCACCCGCCGACCACGCGCTTGAGCACGTTGACGAACAGCGGAGCCAGGACGGCGAGGGCGTAACCAAACGCCGCCGCTTTGAAAGCGCCCTTGGCCTTCTGCACCTCGGCCGGGTCGCCGCCCGCGATCAGGTAGCGCAGGCCACCGATCGTGAGCATGAGCGTCGCCAGGGCGGCGAGCAGGCTGATCAGCCAGTTCCGGAGGTTGTCGAAGACCCTGCCGAGCTGGTCCGGGCTGGTCGGCGGTCCCGCCCTCGTCCCGGTCGCGGCGAACACCTCGGTCGCCGCCATGACAAGGACAGCGCCCACGATCGCCGCCACCAGCAGGAACGGGCCGCTCCTCCGCCACCCGACCACCCGACGGGCTGCCGTCGCCGCAGCGCCTGCGGTATGGCCCGCTGCTTCAGCTGCCGACTTCGGGGGCATGGCCTGCCGACGATCCGGGTGATAGGCGACGGACGGCTTCGCCGTGCCGGAGGGGGAGGGCTGGCTTGCGGGGGTGCGGGAAGGCAGCGGGTCGGCGATGGAGATCCGCGCGGAGCCGGGGATGGTGCCCCGACCTCCCTTCGGGTCATGGAACTCGGACTGGATATCTGAGGAGTTCCGGCTCCGCGCGGAAGTCGTGGTGGCGTTGCGCAGGGGTGGTGCGGCGCCGATCGGTTCGGGGTCCGGCCCGCTGACGCCGTCCTTCTCCGAGGCATCGAAGAGGACGACGTCCAGATGCCGGGGCGGCACCGAGACGGTGACGGGGAACGGGCGGTCCAGTCCCGAATCGACGATCCGGCACGCCCGCTCCCCGGCGCGGCGCGCCAGGCCGTACAGGCGAGCCCGGATGTCAGGGGTGTGCAGATCGATCGTGCGGACCGCGTCGATGAAGGCGACCAGCGCCTCGCCGCCGATGAGGGAGATGCCGTCCGGGTCACCCGCGCGATAGCCAGAGGCGATCCGGCCGGTGATGTCACGCAGTCCGGGCAAGGCGACGCCGACCGCGCCGATCACCCACATCTGGCCAAGAGATCGGGTGCGGGCGGCCAGCTCTCGCCACACTGCGTCCCGGGTGGTGCCGCTCACCGCGCGACCGTCGAGCAGCCGGCGCAGCTGTGTCAGAGGCACTGATCGCTGCGGGAGATCGGGTGCGAGCCGGCCGTCGATCGCCAAGCCGTACGGCTCGCACGCGACGAGCTGGAAGAGACGCTCGGCGCGGTCCATCGGGGACAGGCCGGGCACCGTTTCGTGAATCTCGGATTCCATCGGGCCACTCCGCTACGCGAGGGATTTCGCTTGTCGCAGCCCTGTCTAGAAACCCGAACAGGCAAATCACTGGCGGAATCTCAGGCAGGTTCCCGGCAGTTTCCGGCCGCGCCTCCAGGCCCGTCCTGCCAGTCGAGTTGCCAGTGCCGCCGGAAGTTGCCATAGCCACCACCTGCGGAGTTGCCGGTGACCTGCCAGAGCCGGCTGCTGCACTGGTGGCCATCTGAGGAACCCGCCCCGAAAACGAATGACAACCACACCCGCCAACCGGTTCCGGTACGGAAGGACCTCCACACAGGAGGAAGTGAATTTCAAAGAAAGCGCAGCAAGTGGCGAGCATTTGACGCCCATTCCCGTCACGCTGCAAACCGCCAGGGCATTCGTCGCCTGGACCCACGGGCACCTGCCGCCCACCCAGAGGGCGATGTTCGCGA
Organism: Microtetraspora glauca; assembly: GCA_001570385.1. GTDB lineage: Bacteria > Actinomycetota > Actinomycetes > Streptosporangiales > Streptosporangiaceae > Microtetraspora > Microtetraspora glauca. The sequence continues at coordinate 207,955 of BBYL01000007.1, forward strand.
TCGGTGTCGCGATCGAGGACGGCACTCTCGTCGGCGTCGCCATCGCGGGCCGCCCTGTCGCCCGGTCGTTCGACGACGGGTTCACCGCGGAGGTCGCCCGACTGGCCACCGACGGCGCGGCCAATGCCTGCTCGGCGTTGCTCGGGGCAGCCTGGCGAGCGGCCCGCGCGATGGGCTACCGCCGCTTGACCACCTACACCCTCGCCACCGAACCCGGCACGAGCCTGCGCGCCGCCGGCCTGCGCCGGGTGGCAGAACGTCCCGCCCGTTCCGGCTGGAACACCCCCAGCCGACCCCAACCAGTGCACGGCGCAGACGGTGTCGCCCGAGTCCTCTGGGAGATCACCGCCTCCTTCCCGGGCGAGGGATGTGCCCGATGACACCTTCCGGAAGGGACCCACGGCCTCTCGACGGTGGTCGGCTCCGTCCGCCCGCGCTGCGGGTGCTCTCCCTTGGCGTGGGAGTGAAGTCCACCGCGCTCTTGCTGCTCGCCGTCGACCGGGTGATCCCACGCTTCGACGCGGCGATCTTCGCGCACACCGGGCGGGAGTCGGAGGAAGCCATACGGCATCTCGACCATGTGGAAGCGATCGCCGTCGAGGCCGAAATCCCGATCGTCCGGGTCTCCGTTCCGGGCATCCGCCCCAATGCCCCCGATCCGGATTGCCCACCCGTCTCCGTGCCGCCGTCCGGCCTGCACTCGGACAGGGAACAGGGTGTGGCCCAGCGGCAGTGCGCCTGCGTGTATCTGATCAGACCCATCGGAGCGGTCATACGGTCGCTCCTGGGCTATCCGTACTCACGTCCCGTCCCGGAAGGCGTCTACGCCGAGCAGGCGATCGGCATCAGTACGGACGAGGCCCACCGTGCGAGGGCCGCCGACGTGGCCTACATCTGCAACCTCTTCCCGTTGGTCACCATCGGTTGGACCCGCGCCGACTGCCAGGCCTACCTCGCTTACCGGGGTTTAACCGACATGCCTGAGCCCAACCGCGTCGGCTGCTGCTCTCGCGGTCACGGGGCGGCCCGAGGCAGGGCCGACGACGGATGACCGCGCCGGAGCCGGCCCTTCCCAGCGGGCCGCAGTTGCCTTCGAAACCGCCTCCTGAGCAGGGCGGACCTCCCTACGATCAGATGACGGCGCAGCCGGACGCCCTCCGGATCGAGGTCGAGATCATCACTCTTTCGGGAGAACAGGGGAGGAGCCTGCGCGCTGCGCAGGCGCGGGTCATCCACAAGCTTCTCGTCTGGTTCGGCGAGGAGGAGACAAGGAGAGGTGCGCGTGAGCGGCTGGGGGACGAGGACGACCGACGACCCGTTTGACGGGCTTCGGGTCGCCTGGTGTGGGCGTACGTCCACCGAGGATCTGCAGGACCCCACACTCTCCCTGCCGCGTCAGCTCGACAACAGCCGGGCGGCGTTGCCGCCCGGCGCGCTGGTCGTCGCGCACTTCTACGACATCGAGTCGGGCCGCAAGAACCTGGAAGACCGCGGCCACGGGACCGCGCATGAGCGGTTCACCATTCCGATTCCGCGTGACGGCGGCATCCAGGACCTGCTTGCCGAAGCCACCCGGTCCGACCGCCGATTCGACGCGGTGATCTGCGAGTCCATCGACCGGATCTCGCGCCGTACCTTCTACGGGACGAAGATCGAGCATGAGCTCGAACAGCTGGGCGTGGCCCTGTTCGCGGCCGATGAGCCGATCACGCTCAACGGCAAGCGGGCCACCGCGATCCTCACCCGCCGGGTAAAGCAGGGCATCGCCGAGTGGTACGCCGTCCAGATGATGGAGGCGTCCTGGGACGGGCTGCGCACGCACACCCAGCAGGGATGGAATGTCGGTCGCCCGCCGTACGGCTATCTCGCCGAGAAGGTGCCGCACCCGGTGCCGGCCAAGGCGGCTGACGGCAAGAGCAAGACGAGGCTGATTCCCGACCCGGTGCGCGGCCCCGCGGTCACGCAGATCTTCACTTGGCGAGTGGTGGAACGACTCGGCTACGGCGACATCGCCGACCGGCTCAACGCCGACCACGAGCGCTTCCCGCCACCGGAGTCGCTGAACCCGAACTTCCGGGGGCGCAATGCGTGGTCTCGATCAGGGATCCGCGAGATCCTCCTCAACCCGAAGTACACGGGCCACATGGTGTGGAACAGGAAGGCGACCACGAGCCGCCGGGGCACCAGTCGCAGCATGCTCAACCCGCCGAGCGCCTGGGTCTGGTCGGAGCAGCCGACCCACGAGCCGCTGGTCACGCGGGAGATCTACGAGGCCGCGCAGAAGGTCGGCCGGACCCGGAGCACGTCCAGGTCCGGTTCCGCGTCCAACAGCCATCCGCAAACACGCCGCACGTATCTGCTGCGCTCCTTCGTCCACTGTGTGCCCTGCGATCGCCGGATGTTCGGCCAGACGGAGACCCGGCGCAAGGCGCAGGATGCCTATTACGCGTGCCAGCCGGACCGTAACCACCGGGGCCGCGAGGATCGCTTCCCGGGGCACCCGAAAGTCGTCCGCGTCCGGGAAGACATTCTTCTCGATGCGGTCTACGACCTCTTTCAGAGGCGCGTGTTCGGTGAGCTGCGGCACGAGCTGCTCGTCGCAGACCTTCCGCGCTCCGCCCACCAGGCGGAGGGCGAATGGGAGTCACGGTGCCGCGCGCTGAAGCGGAGCATTACGGAGATCACCAAGAAGCAGGACCGGTTGATCGCCCAGATCGAGGACATCGATGCGGACGCGGAGTTCTCGCGTCGCCTTCGCATACGCTTCGGCGAGTTGGAGGCCGAGCGCCGGGCCAAGGCACAGGAGCTGGCCGACCTCGAAGCGAACCGGCCCGGACGGGACCACCAGGTGGCCCTCCTCGACAGGATTCCGGTGCTCCAGACGAGGCTCGCGGACCTGCCCGAAGCGCTCCAGCGAGAGCTGTTCTCCGCCTTCCGCCTGGAGATCCGCTACGACGCGGGCACCGGTACGGCGCTGATCCGGATCACGCTCGATGGCGACACGATCGGGGAAGTCGCGGCTATGGCAGAGCAACTTCCCGGCAACGAAAACAGGCACCTGCTGAATGCAAGTGCCTGTGTCGAAGATTTGGTGCGTGCCCCCGGCAGGATTCGAACCTGCGGCACCCGCTTTAGGAGAGCGGTGCTCTATCCCCTGAGCTACGGAGGCGAGACATGCCCTGTAAGCCTAGCGAAAGGTTGGCACCGCGTGCGCCGTTGGGGCGGATAAGTCGGCCGACTTCATGGTCATCACTGCCCTGACGGGCGGTAAAGCCCTGGCAAGCGGACGACCCGTCAGCAGCCTATCTGATTACCGTCACGCATTGTGACCATACGGCGACGCAGAATCCCTCGGGGTGCGCACATGTTCGTCGCGGCGTTGCTCGCGCCGGCGTTGCTCGCCCTTGGCCTGCTCATCGGCGAACTCACGGGATACGGGGACTCGATCCGTGGCTCGTTCGGGGTGGCCGCACCACGGCAGGCGCCGCCGAAGGTGAACGATCACGTCCGGGCCCGTCCGGATCTGCTCTACCAGGCGCTCGTACCGCTGTACCAGGGGATGGTGCCGCGGCCCTTGATTCGTAAGCCCCATCACCTCCTGCCGCCGAAGTGGCCGGTAAGGAAAGTGTCACCGAGATCTCGGCCCCAGCGGCCCGCGCGGCGGGCGGAGCCCAGTACCCCGGAGTTCTCGTGCGCGAGGGAATGGCAGGACACCTGGTTGTGGGAGGCGTGTCAGGAGCGTGCGCGCCGGACAGCCTGACCGCTTGACGCCCCGGACCCGGGCATTCATCCGGCTGTAGTAACGTGCGTCCCTGGCCCAGGTCATGAATTCGCAATGGAGGAGTCGATCGTGTCATCTCCTCGATCGGCGGGTCTGATCGCGGTTGTCATGGTGATGACTTCGCTCGTCGGTGGAGCCACCGCCGGCGCCGCTCACGGGGACACTGCGCCGCGCAACGCCTTGGGCGTCGTCCCGCTGAAGGCCCCGGCGAACCTCACCGAGCTGCGGCGTGAGGCCCAGAAGGCGTTCAAGGGCATCGAGGACGCCAACCGAACGCTGAAGGCACGGCAGAAGCAGTTCGACGCCCTCCAGAAGCAGGTCACCACCAAGCTGACCCAGCTCCAGGCCGCCAACCAGCAGCTGGCCAAGGTGCGCAGGCCCCTGTCCGAGATCGTCGAGTACGTCTACCAGGACCCCACGGCCAACGGTATGGGCGCGTTCTTCCCGACTGGTGACGGCACGCACCCTCTCCGCGCGCTCAGCGACGTGAACCACATGGTCGCCGGACAGAACAACGTCGTGTCCGACGCGGGGAAGCTCCTCCAGGAGCGAGAACGGCTGGCCACCGAGGCGCAGGAGCTACGTGCAGAGAACCTCCTGCAGGAGGCCCAACTGGACGCCGAGATCGACACGTTGCGCACGCGCTCGGCCGCTCTCGTCAAGTCACTCACCCGGGCGCTGGTCAAGCTGGGCGTCAAGGTCAACGCCAACAACCGTGGTACGGGAGCCTGCGACCCCACGCGGGTCGACCTCGCGGCGCAGTTCCCCAACGGCCTGTTGCCGAGGGGTTATCTCTGCCCGCTTCCGCAGAAGGGCGAGGAACTGCGTGCCGACGCGGCGATCGCGTTCGCCGATCTCAACGTCGCCTACAAGCAGCGATTCGGCACGCCCATCTGCATCTCCGACAGTTACCGCAGCCTCTCGGAACAGCAGGCCGTCTACTACCAGCGTCCCGGGCTGGCGGCGACCCCGGGCAAGAGCAACCACGGTCTCGGCATGGCCGTCGACCTCTGCGGGGGCGTGCAGATCTTCCGGTCCGCGCAGTTCAACTGGCTTGAGGCCAACTCGAAGCGCTATGGCTTCATCCACCCCGACTGGGCCTACAGCAGTCCGTTCGAGCCGTGGCACTGGGAGTACGACCCCAAGGTGGGTTCGCTCCTCTGAGGAGCCCGTCCATCTGGGGCCGCAAGCCAGAGTCCGCGCCGTCTGATCCTTTACAGCTGACATGGAGTCGTCTGACCCAGAAATGGGGTGGGTCCCGGCACGTCACCGGCTTCCATGCCGAGGCGTGTCCGGCCGGTGCCGTGGACGACAGCTCCGATCGTGTACGGCGGTCGCCACCGGGATCGTGCGCGACCGATCCGCCGACGGCCGATCATGGGGGATGACGGCGTTTCCTGCGCTCTGATCTGCGGTTTCCCGGCTTAGCATCAGATCGTGTCCGGGTGCCTTCCCGTGGACGTCCGGCCGCCGCCGTGGCCTTTCGGCTGGACGCGCCGGTCGACATGCCCCGCGCAGTGGACGACGAACAGGCCGAGAGCCGGCGCACTCCTTGAGACAGACGCTGGTGTGACCGCAGGAGAGGCTCATGATGGGGATCAGAGCGGCCCGACCAGCCGACGTGACAGGGGACATCGCACTGCCGGGAGTGATCCTCGGTGTGGGACTCGGCGGGTTCGTGGACGGCATCATGCTTCACCAGGTGTTGCAGTGGCACCACATGTTGAGCAGCACCGACAGCGACAACATCGGCGTGCGCTACTACCCCGCGGACACCGTTCCCGGGCTGCGGATGAACACCCTGTGGGACGGGTTCTTCCACGTGTTCACCTGGACGGCGGTGCTGGTGGGCCTGGCCATGCTGTACTCGCGGATGTCCCACCGCCGGAGCGGCGTCTGGGCTTCGCGTGGACTGTGGGGCTGGATCCTGGTCGGCTGGGGGCTGTTCAACCTCGTCGAAGGCGTCATCGACCATCACATCCTCGGCATTCACCACGTGCGCGGCGGGCCGTACCAGACCTGGTGGGACGTGGGGTTCCTCGTGCTGGGCGCGTTGCTCGTCGCCGGAGGGTGGCTGCTGCAACGCGGGTCGGTCCGCCTTCACACTGAGCCGAACGGCTCGGCCGCATGACCTTCGTCGCTCACGAGGGTCATGGTGGTGTGATCGCGTCGGCTCCGCAGGCGGTGGCGGTCGCCCTCCTGCTCGGCGGATATCTCGTGCTCGCCGGACGCGTACGGCATGAGCCGAGGGGATGGAGCCGGTGGCGTACGGCGAGCTTCGCCACCGGTTGCGCACTGCTCATGGTGGCGGTGCTCCCGCCGATCGGCACCTTCGCCGACACTGATTTCCGTGGGCACATGCTGCAACATCTGCTCATCGGCATGGTGGTCCCCACCGCTCTCGTGCTGGGGGCACCGCTGACCTTGCTGCTGCGGTCGCTTCCGCCGCGGCACAGGCGCCATGTCGCGAAGGTTCTCCGCAGTCGCGTTCTGCACGTGGCCGTCAATCCGTGGTTCGCACTGGTGCTCAACATAGGTGGCATGGCCGCGGTGTATTTCACCCCGGTGTATCGGCTGGTCTCCGGAGGCCAGGTCTCGCATCATCTCGTGCACCTCCACTTTCTGCTGGCCGGCTATCTGTTCGCTTGGGTCATCGCGGGACCGGATCCCGCGCCTCGACGCCCGTCCGTCAAGACACGGCTTGTCGTGCTGGGAGTGGCGATCACGTCACATGCCACGCTGGCCCAGTTCATGTACGCCGGGCTCTTCGTCGACGTACGGGTGCCCGTGACGGGGCTGCGGGGGGCCGCCGAGATCATGTACTACGGCGGAGACATTGCGGAGTTGCTGCTGGCCATGGCCCTGCTGACGACCTGGCGCCCGGTGTCGAGAAGATCACGACGGCCCGCGCCCACCGCAGCCACTTCGTAGGCGGGCACCGTCGAAAGGCGCGGCAGGCGTTCCCTCCTTGGTCCGTCTCCTGATGGGCCGGCCCCCGGTGATTTGCGTCGAGCTGATCTGTGTCGAACTGATCTGTGCCCAGCCGTGATCTGGCGCAATGAGGGGCGCTAGCGCGGGTGGATGGTCACGGAGAGACGGCTGGCGGACTGGGCGCGGGCCAGCGCGGTCGCCTGTTCACTCGTGGTGGCGAGGACAAGGAGCGCGCCCTCGACGGCCCCTGCCGCCGGTCTGGTCACGACGGTGACCTGCCTGGCGACGGTGACCGCCTGAGGAGCGGCTTCCTGTCCGAAGGCGGCGAGGACGTCGACCACGTCACCCGGCGAGAGCAGAGTGGCCGCGTCCGCGTCGGCGAGCCGCACGGGGGTCGCCACCAGGCCGGAGCCCAGGGTCGACAGGAATCCCCGCCCGAGCAGCCGGGCGTCCGTGAGCAGTTCGCCCCGGCGCACCGGACCGGACAGGACCCTGCCGACGACCGAGGCTCTCTCATCGAACGCGCCGTCGGGAACCGCTTCCGGCGGCAGCCGTACGACGGTGACATCCTGCGCGGACACGCGACCCCCGGACAGGTCGCGAGCCGCGGCGAGAACGGCGACGCCGGACGGCTGCCGCACGGACAGCAGTGCACACGCCACCGCGGTGGCGGCGAGGAACGCGGCGATGAGGCGGCGGTGACGGGCGAGCGGACGGCTCAGCGCGCGCATGCGCTCAAGGAAGCTCGAACGGGAGCGGGATGCCGTCGAGGACGCTGCCGCAGGAGCAGGAACGCTCGGACGGAAGGGCGGCCACGGCCCGCCCGATGAGGGAGCGCATCCGCTCGACGTTGGCGGCGAAGACTGCCAGGACCTCTTCGTGGGTGACGCCCTCGCCCGCCACCACCCCGGCGTCGTGGTCGGTCACCAGGGAGATCTGTGTGTAGCAGAGGGCCAGCTCGCGGGCGAGCACGGCCTCGGGCAGCGCCGTCATGCCGATGATCGACCACCCAGCTCCCGCGTACCACTGCGACTCGGCCCTGGTGGAGAAGCGAGGGCCCTCGATCACCACGAGCGCGCCGCCGTCGACGGGGGGCCACCCTTCCTCGCGGGCGGCGCTCAGTGCGACACCGCGCCCGGAGGGGCAGTAGGGATCGGAGAAGGAGACGTGAACGGCGCAGCCGGAGTCGTAGTAGGTCTGCTCCCGGCTCGTCGTCCGGTCCACGAGCTGGTCGGGGATCACCAGGGTGCCCGGGCCGTACTCGACGCGGAGAGAGCCGACGGCGCATGGGGCGAGCACCTGGCGGACGCCGAGTGAACGCAGCGCCCACATGTTGGCGCGATAGGGAATGCGATGGGGCGGATGCTCGTGACCACGCCCGTGCCGGGGGAGGAACGCCACAGAGCGGCCGCCGATGCGGCCCAGCGTGATCGTGTCGCTGGGCGGGCCGTACGGTGTGGAGACCTGGACCTCTTCGGCATCGTCGAGCAGCGAGTAGAGCCCCGAACCGCCGATGACACCGATGTCTGCGCGAGTGACCATGGGCAGACACTAGCGAAAGCCCGAGGGGATGGATCTCGGCCCTGTGGATAACTTTTCGCCGCCGACCGCGCGACTGCTTCGTGTCCGCTTTGAGGCGGCCTGGCTCGGGCGCGTTCCCGATCGACTTGTTCCCGATCGCCTCGGTCCGCTCGCGGCCCGAGGCCGGTTCGGGCAGTGCGGCACGCGCGGGCCGGTCAACCTGGGCGGCCTGGTCCTGGGCGGTCCAGTCCTGGGCGGCCCGGTCCTGGGCAGGCCCCTTCGTCCACGCCCGGTGCGGCCCGGCCGAGCCGGGCCGGGGGCTATGCCGCGGAGGTGGACGACGCGGTTGTCGAACTCGCCGCCGGGGTGCTGCTGCTGGTGGACTCGGTCTTCGCCGGAGCCGGAGTGGAGTCGCTCTTCGACGAGTCGCCGGACGTCGAGGTCGAGCTCGTCGACTTCGACGAGTTCGAGGACCGGTTGTCGGTGCGGTAGAAACCGGATCCCTTGAACACGATGCCGACCGCGGAGAACACCTTGCGCAGCTTGCCGGTGCATTGCGGACAGTCGGTGAGCGGGGCGTCAGAGAACTTCTGGACGGCCTCCAGCTGCTCACCGCAAGCGGTACAGGCGTACTGGTAGGTGGGCACGCGCTCCTCCTGAAACTGGCACTCGACCGGTGCGACTGCTAATGGTACGCAGCCGACAAGCATAAACGCTACTCAGGCCCTGTTTATTGCGTACCCTCGGCCGGCGCACCCTTCCGACGTGCCGGAACGCCTGTGCCACAGGCCCGAACGCCCCAAGCGCACGTGCCCCGCCGTGCCTCGCGCGTGATCGGGTGTCGCTCTGCAAGAGGCGCCGCTGCCACATCCCGGAACACCTACCGTTCACATAGTGGGACGTCGCAGACGGGCCACGGAACGCTCGCCCCGCCCTGTGGCCGGCGTCGACCCACGACGAATATCGGCCTCGCGGTGCACATGCCCCCCTTCAGTGAACGCCCCCCGCAGTGAACCCCCGCAGTGACCCCCGCAGTGACCCCCGCAGTGAACGACCCCCGCAGTGAACGACCCCCCGCACTGAACGCCGTGCCGGACTGCGCGTCGCCTCGCACTGCACGTCGCTCGTGGCTGCTTCTTCAGGTGAGGCCGCGTTCGCCGTACCAGCCGGCCAGCTTGCCCTTGCGGCTCACGGCGCGCAGGCGCTGTTCGACGACCTGCCGCTGTGCGGCCGTGGTGACCACGAGCAACTGGTCCTCGGCCTGCAACTTGGTGGTCTCCGAGGGGACGAAGGAACGCCCGTCGCGCACGATCATCGTCACCGCGGCGTTCGCGGGGAGCCGCAGCTCGAAGATCTCCACACCGTTCATGAGGGATCCGGGAGGGATCCGCACCTGCAGCAGGTCCGCCTTCAGCTCCTCCAGTGGCGCGGCCTCGACGTCGAGGTCCCGGGCCTCTCCCTCGGCGCTGATCCCGAGCAGCCGAGCCAGGAACGGCAGGGTCGGGCCCTGCACCAGCGTGAAGACGATCACGATGATGAAGACCTCGTTGAACACGCCCTTGGCTCCCATCATGCCGTCCGCCCACGGGATCGTGGCCAGGACGATGGGAACCGCGCCGCGCAGGCCGGCCCAGGAGAGGAACACCTGTTCTCGCCAGGAGATCCGGTCGATACGCGTGAGCCGTAGGAGAAGCGCGCAGACGGCGACGGAGAGTGGGCGGGCGAGCAGCACGAGGACCACGCCCGCCAGCAGACCGGGGACGATCGCGTTCGGGAGCTCCGACGGGCTGGCGAGCATGCCGAGCATGACGAAGAGGCCGATCTGCGCCAGCCAGGCGGCGCCCTCCGCGAACCCCCGGGTGGCCGAACGGTGCGGCAACCGGCTGTTTCCGATGATCAGCGTCGCGAGGTAGACGGCGAGGAAGCCGCTCGCGTGGAGTTGCACCGCCCCGGTGTACGCGAGGAACGCGACGGCCATCACGGCGATCGGATAGAGACCTGAGGCGGGCAGTGCGACCCTGCGCAGCAGGTACGCCGCCAGGGGCCCGATCGCCAACCCGACCACGGCGCCCACGGCCAGTTCGTACGTGGAGTTGACCAGGATGTCCCACGTCGACGGCATGGGCGCGGTGGGCAGGCTCAGCATCGTCACGACGATCACGGTCGGCGCGTCGTTGAAGCCCGACTCCGCCTCCAGGACCCCTGCGAGCCGTGGAGGCAGCGGAAGCCGTCGCAGCACGGAGAACACGGCCGCCGCGTCAGTCGAGGCGAGTACGGCTCCGAGCAGCAGCGACATCCGCCAGCTGAGGTCGAGCAGGCCCTGTACGGCGACCGCGAACGCGACGATGCTGACCGCGACGCCGACCGTGGCCATGACCAGAGCCGCAGGCGCGGCATGCCGTACGGACTGCCAGTTGGTCGTCAGACCACCTTCGGCGAGGATCACGGCGAGCGCGACGAGACCGAGCTGCTGGGCGAGCGCCGCGTTCTCGAAGTGGATGTGCGCGAATCCCGACTCTCCGACCAGTAGGCCGAGGCCGAGGTAGATCAGGAGGCTGGGCAGGCCGGTGCGGTGGGCGATGCGGACCGAGACGATTGCCGTGATGACGATGATGGCGGACAGGAGCAGCCATACATTCAGCCCCACCTGCCCCCCTTTCGAGCTCTACGGCAGTCTCGTCACATTTGTCGCAATCGAATAATACCGGTCGGTAAAGCCCCAAATGCGACGCGCTGATCGTGCGACTCGGTCGGAATGTCCTCGATCAGCTCCCCTTCGTGCAGCAGCGCCACCGTGGGGACGTTGGGACCCACTCTGGCGAGTGCGCGGTCATAGGACCCGCCGCCACGCCCGAGCCGGACCCCCGTCGAGGCGTCCACCGCGAGCGCGGGGACGATGACCAGCGCGGCGGTCCTGATCGCGTCCACGCCGCGTCGCGTGTCCACCGGCTCCATGATCCCGTAGGGACCGGGGGCGAGGGAGTCCGGACCGTCGTACACCGCCCAGTCGAGATCATGGTCCGGCTGGAGCACCGGGAGCATGACCGTCGTCCCGTGCTTCCAGAGCGCGAAGACCAGGCCGTGGGTCGACGGCTCCGAGCCGATCGACCAGTAACACGCGACCAGCCCGGCCATCTGGACCCAGGGCTGTTCGAGGAGGTGCTCCCGGATGGCGGCGGATGACTCGCGCAGGACCTTCTCATCGAGTCCTGACCGTGTGTTAAGAATCCGTCGCCGCAGGTTCATCTTGTCCATAGCCTGCTCCATTAGTGTTCCACCATGGCTGACTTTGAGAACGTAACGAAAGCCGTTGTACCGGCGGCGGGTCTCGGTACCCGATTCCTGCCCGCGACCAAGGCGACTCCCAAGGAGATGCTGCCCATCGTCGACAAGCCGGCCATTCAGTATGTCGTCGAGGAGGCGGTTTCCGCCGGTCTGCTCGACGTTCTGATGGTGACCGGCCGTAACAAGCGTTCGATCGAAGACCATTTCGACGTCGCCTACGAGCTCGAGGACGCGCTGCGCGCCAAGGGCGACGAGGAGCGCCTCTCGCAGGTCCAGGAGCCCGTCGACCTCGCCACCATGCACTACGTACGCCAGGGTGAGCCCAAGGGCCTTGGTCACGCCGTCCTGTGCGCCAAGCAGCACGTCGGCGACGAGCCGTTCGCCTGTCTGCTCGGCGACGACCTGATCGACCCCCGTGACCCGTTGCTCAAGCGCATGATCGAGGTACGCGCCACCTACGGCGGCAGCGTCATCGCCCTGATGGAGGTGCCGCGCGAGCAGGTCTCTTTGTACGGCGCGGCCGCCATCGAGGCGACCGACCAGGACGACGTGGTCCGCGTGACCGACCTGGTGGAGAAGCCGCCGGCCGACGAGGCGCCGTCCAACTGGGCCGTCATCGGCCGTTACGTGATCGACCCGGCCGTCTTCGAGGTTCTGGAGAACACTCCGCCCGGCCGTGGCGGCGAGATCCAGCTCACCGACGCCCTGCGCACGCTGGCCTCCCGCGGCACGAGCGAGGGCGGCCCGGTCCACGGCGTGCTGTTCCGCGGCCGCCGTTACGACACCGGAAACAAGCTCGACTACCTGCGCACGGTCGTCCAGTTCGCGGCCGGCCGCGAAGACCTGGCGCCCGAGTTCATCCCTTGGCTGCGGGAGTTCCTCGACCAGGCGGGATCCTAGAAGTATGAAATCGGTTGATCGGCACCTGACCGACATCCTCGCGACCGTGCAGCCGCTGGCCCCGCTTGAGGTCGACCTCGAGCGGGCGCACGGCACGGTGCTCGCCGAGGACGTCGCATCGCCAGTGGCGCTTCCCCCCTTCGACAACTCGGCCATGGACGGCTATGCCGTACGCGCGGCGGACGTGGCCGGCGCGCCGGTCGTGCTCCCGGTGATCGAGGACGTGGCGGCGGGGGACAGCGAGCTGCGCGCGATGGGGCCGGGCATGGTCACGCGCATCATGACCGGCGCGCCCGTGCCCGCGGGTGCCGACGCCGTCGTCCCCGTCGAGTGGACCGACGGCGGCACGGTCAGGGTCACCGTTCATCGGCCGGCCCCTGCGGGCAACGCCATCCGGCGCGCCGGTGAGGACGTGCACGCGGGTGAGATCGTGCTGCGCGAAGGCAGCGTGATCGGGCCGGCCCAGCTCGGCATCCTGGCCGGGGTCGGGCGCCGCCGCGTGCTGGTACGGCCCCGGCCCCGGGTCGTCGTGATCTCCACCGGAGCCGAGCTGGCCGAGCCGGGCACATCGCTGGGCCACGGCCAGATCTGGGAGTCCAACAGCTTCATGCTCGCGGCCGCCGTACAGGAGGCCGGGGGAGAGGTGTTCCGCGCCGGAGCCGTGACGGACGACCCGCAGCGGTTCCTGAGCGCGCTGGAGGCCCAGCTCGTCCGAGCCGACGCCGTGATCACCAGTGGCGGCGTCTCCATGGGCGCGTACGAACCGGTCAAGGAGGCCCTGGCCCCGCTCGGCAAGGTCGTCTTCGAGAAGGTCGCCATGCAGCCGGGGATGCCCCAGGGCTTCGGAGTGGTCGGCGACGACGACGTGCCGATCTTCACACTGCCCGGCAATCCGGTCTCGTCCTTCGTGTCGTTCGTGCTCTTCGTCGAACCGGCGCTGCGCAAGATGCGCGGCCTCCCCGAAGGGCCGCCCCGGACGGTGAGAGCGACCACCACGGCCTACCTGCGCTCCCCCGCGGGGAAACGGTCCTACCTGCGCGCCGTGCTGTCGGGGGAGACGGTGGCCCCGGTCGTCGGGCAGGGGTCGCACCAGCTCGCCGCGCTCGCGTCCGCCAACGCCCTCGTCGTCGTGCCCGAAGAGGTGACCGAGCTCCCCGAGGGAGCCGAAGTGGAGGTGATCCCGCTGTGAGCGACGAACTGACGCACATCGACGAAACCGGCGCCGCCCGCATGGTGGACGTCTCAGCGAAGGACGTCAGCGTCCGTACGGCGACCGCCACCGGACGCGTCCTGCTCGCCGCCCCCGCCGTGGCCGCGCTCCGCGCCGGTGACGTGCCCAAGGGTGACGCCCTCGGCGTGGCCAGGATCGCCGGGATCATGGGCGCCAAGCGCACTCCCGACCTCATCCCGCTCTGCCATCCGATCGCCGTACAGGGCGTCGAGGTCGTGCTCGACGTCGTCGACACGGGCGTGGAGATCACCGCCCGGGTCAAGACCGCCGACCGCACCGGTGTCGAGATGGAGGCGCTGACCGCGGTCACGGTCGCGGCCCTGGCCCTGATCGACATGGTCAAGGCCGTCGATCCCGCGGCCGTCATCACGGGCGTGCGCGTCGAGGAGAAGACCGGCGGCAAGACCGGTGTCTGGACCCGTCCGTGAGAGCGCTCGTGATCACGGTCTCGAACCGCGCGTCCGCCGGGATCTACGAGGACACCTCGGGGCCGTTGCTGGCGCGGCTGCTCCTGGAGACCGGCTGCGACACCGTGGACGGCCCCAAGGTCGTCCCCGACGGCGAGCCGGTCGAGGCGGCCCTTCGACAGGGGGTCGGCGACGGCTACGACGTCATCGTGACGACCGGCGGCACGGGCCTCACCCCCCTGGATCTCACGCCCGAGATGACGCGCCGCGTCCTCGACCGTGAGATCCCCGGCATCGCGGAGGCCGTACGCCAGGTGAACAGGGAGAAGGTGCCCGCCTCGATCCTGTCCCGCGGGCTGGCCGGCCAGGCGGGATCCACTTTGATCGTCAACCTGCCCGGCTCCTCGGGCGGCGTACGTGACGGGATGGCGGTGCTCGCCCCGATCCTGGGGCACGCCGTCGACCAGATCCGGGGCGGTGACCACCGCAGATGACGGGGTTCGGGGACCGGCGTGGCGCGGCGGAGGACTTCCGGGAGATGATTGACGCGTGGATCGACTTCGCGGCTGGCCGGCGGCCCTGACCGAGGGGCCCGTCGGACTCCGGCCCCTGCGGTTGCGTGACGTCCGTGCCTGGCGTGAGACCCGGCTGCGCAACGCCGACTGGCTTCGGCCCTGGGAGCCGAGCAACCCCGAGACGCCGCTGTTCAGGACCGGCCTCGGGCCGTACGTCTCGATGGTGGGCACGTTGCGGCGCGAGGCGCGGCAGGGGCTCGCCCTGCCCTGGGTGGTCACCTACCAGGGAGCGTTCGCCGGGCAGCTCACTGTGGGCGCCGTCGTCTGGGGTTCCGCCCGGTCCGCCCAGGTCGGTTACTGGGTGGACGGCGCGCTCGCCGGGCGCGGCATCATCCCGACCGCGCTGGCCATGGCCGTCGACCACTGCTTCTTCACCACGGGACTGCACCGCCTGGAGGCGAACATCCGCCCGGAGAACCACGCGAGCCGCAGGGTGGTCGAGAAGCTCGGCTTCCGGGAGGAGGGCGTCCGCCGGCGCCAGCTCCACATCGACGGCGCCTGGCGCGACCACATCTGCTACGCGCTGACGGTCGAGGACGTCCCGCGCGGCCTCCTCGTCCAGTGGCGCCGCGCCCGCGAGGCGGCGGCGTCCAGGCGCACGGAGACGACCCCGGGACAGTGAGCGCTTCCCGGTGACTACGCACCGGGATCGAATTACATGAACAGCTTTGACGATCTCGCGACACACCGCATCGAATGCTCGTCAATCAGTGACACGCAGTCTTACGGTGCGTGACGTGAGCACATCTCAGACGCCCAGAGTCCGCAGGTGTGCTCGGCATCTCCGGAGGTGGTCGCATGGGTAGCGTCCTCCTCTACCTCGCCATCGTCGTCATGTGGCTCGGCGTCCTGCTGCCCATGTGGCTGCGCAGGGACAAGCACGCCATCGACGACCTTTACGAGGACGAGCTCGCAGAGCTCGCCGAGCCAGGGGATCCTGCGGATTCCGCGGAGCCCGCGGCCGACGCGGACACGGTCGTCGAGAGACCGCGCGCGGAGTCCTCGGAGGCTTCCGACGCTCCCCTCACGGTCCCGCTCGCGGCTCCGGTCGCGGAGCGCGAGGCCGAGAGGTCCGGCGGCGCCGCCAGGGCCACCGAATCCGCGTCGGGCGAGGGCGCGCCCGCCGAGAGAGGCGCCACAGGTAAGGCGGAGGGTGCCGAGTCCGCCTCACCGACCGCCGCGGGAGCCCCTCGGGGCCCCGAGGACCGGGCGGCGCGGATGCGTCGCGCCGAGCGGAGGCGCCGGGCGATCATCGTCGCACGTCGCCGCAGGAGGCTGCTCTGGAGCATCCTTCTCATCATCGCCTCCACCGTCACCGCCGCCGTCAGGGTCGTGCCCTGGTGGGCCGTCACGCCGTCGGCGGTCCTCCTCGTCGGGTACCTCGCCGTGCTGCGCGTCGCCGTACGCGTGGACGTGGAGCGGCGTGAACTGGCCGCCAAGGCGCGGGCGGAGCGGATCGAGAGGCAGCGTGCGCGCCGTCGCGCCATCGAGGCCAAGGCGCGTGAGGCGGAGATCATCATGCTCGAGGCGCGCAAGCGGGTTCAGGTCTTCGACCAGTACTCCGACCAGTTCACCGACAGGCGGGCGGTCGGTGATTGATCAGATGGCGCGAGGAGCCTCGAATGTTTGCTAACCTAGTCGAGGCATTGGGGCTATAGCGCAGTCCGGTAGCGCACTTCGTTCGCATCGAAGGGGTCTGGGGTTCAAATCCCCATAGCTCCACCAGGCCAGAGGCCGGTTCCGCTCAGCGGGACCGGCCTCTTTGATCTTCTGGGTGACTAACTGAGTGACTACGGCTTGAAGATGTCATCCATCGCTTCGGCACCCTCCAGGAGCATCGGCCGGAGCTGCTTGCGGTAAACGGTCTCGGTCACCCTCGTGTTGCTGTGGCCGACGAGACGAGAGATGTTCTCGATCGGGACTCCGCTGTCGGACATCAGCGACACGAAGCTGTGGCGCATCTCTCGGGGAGTCCACTCCTTTTCGCTCAGCCCTGCCTTCTTGAGAACCTTCCGGAACGCGCGCCGCACGTTGTGCGCGTCCAGTTCGGTGCCCACCGCCGACGCGAAGACGAGATCCCGATCCTTCCATCGCTCACCAGCCGCTTTCCGGCTCACTGCCTGGCGCTCACGATGGCTGAGAAGGGCGTCCACGCAGCGTTTCGGCAGGGCGAGGGTTCGGCGAGACTTCTCCGTCTTCGTGTCCCCACCGGCCCGTACAGAGCGCCAGACCATGATGGAAGGCGGTACAGGGGGCTCAGCGTCCGGCTTCCCTTCCAGGTCCACGTGATCCCACGTGAGCGCCCGCAACTCCTCAGTCCGCGCCCCAATGAGCAGCGACAACACGATGTAGGCGTGCAGCGACGTCCCTTCGGACGCGGTGAGTACAGCTTCCGCTTGGTCAAGCGTTAGCGACTTGGACGGGCGGCCCTCGCGTCCCTTCGGGATCTCGCAGAGCAGTACGACGTTCCGCTTTACCTTGTCGCGAGCCTGAGCGCGAGAGACAGCCCGTACGAGGATGGAACGCACCTCGCGTAGCGTCCGTGTGCTCAGCTCCTTGGCCTTCTCGGCTAGCCAGCGGTCAACGTCATCAGCCGACAGTCTTATGAGCTTGGCGGCCCCCAGGCTCGGAATGATGTGCTTGTTCGCGAGGATCGTGCATTTCTCGACGGTGGCCGCGTCGCGACCACTGAGACCGAACTCCAGCCAGTTCCGCACGGTGTCCGCCACGGTGTACCCGGTCGAGGAGACGAGGAGCCCGTCTTCGTAGTCCCGGATGATGTCCTTGAGCTTGTTCTTGGCCTCGGTCTTCGTCTTGCCGCTGGCCTTCTTCACGATCCGCTTGCCTGCCGGGGTGTAGCCCACGGTCAGGGACGCGATCCAGCGTTGACGGGACTCGTCCCAGTGCAGTCCGCCGTCCCCGCGGCTTCTCCGCTTGGTCATGCAGCCTCCCTCTCCAAGAGGGTGATGTAGTCACGGATCGCGGTTGCGGGGATGAGCCGGGCGCGGCCCTGCTTGACCGAGCGCAGGCGGCCCGCGCGTAACTGCTCGTAGATGAGACTGCGGCTCAGCTTGAGCAGCCGCATGGCGTCGGGGATGCGGTACAGCTCCAGGTCGTTCGGCTGGTTGTCCATCGTGTCGATGGTCATGTTGGGGTGTTCTCCTCATCGGAAGGTGTGTCGGCCGGGCGGCTCTGTGGTGCTTGTGGCGCGTTCTGAGGGGGGTAGCCGTACCAGCCGTCCCAGGACCATTTCCGCAGATCAGCCCTGGGACGGCTTTTTCGGTGGGACGGCTCAAGCCGTCCCAGGAATCGGAGTCGTCCCGCGCTGACCTGCGTTGACGATGCTGGGACGGCCGGGACGGGCACCCCTCCCGAACGGGACCACGTCGCCCTCTGGAAGGGGTTCGAGGGTGGGGCAGTAGCGCGCCCAGGCATCGGCGAAATCGACGCGCTGGTAGCCCTTGGCTTGAGTTCCATCGGGGAAGCGGATGTTGCCCGACCGGATGTCGTATTCGCGCAGGATGACGCCGAGTTTCATCGCAGTAAGGCCGTTGGGTCCGTAGTCAGCCCAGGGCGCTTCGGGGTCGGCCTTGAGTCGTTCCAGCAGGGTTGCAGTGGGTAGGGCGGTCTCCGTGCCGAATGCGGTGCGGCAGTCGGCCAGCAGCCGAATGCGGTTGGAGGGCTGACCGTTGTCGTCGGCTTCGGCGGTGAGGGTCAGCACGGCGGCGCGGGCGCGCTCGGGCCAGTCGCCGCCAGCGTGGTCGGCCACCGCGACGAGGGGTTCCCAGGTGTCGGCGGCGCGGTCTTCGACGGGCATGGGTGGTTCGGCCTTCTCCAAGGTGTCGAGGTCGGCGCGCAGCCATGCGGATAGATCTTGCGCGATCTGGCGCAGGCCGGGGCGGTCGCGGCGGTGGCGGTAGGGGGCGACGGTTTCGCCGGGGCCGCGGCGGCGCATGCGCACCACAACGGCACGGTCTTCGATGGTGTCGGGCATCGCGCCGATTCCGGCGAGCGCGGCCATAGCGAAGGTCGGGATGGACTCCACGCGGTTGCTGTTGGCGTCGTAGCGCTTGGCGGGCCGGTTGCGCTGGTGCCCGGCGTTGAGCAGGCCGCGAAGGTCCTCGTTGCCGTCTGCTTTGGGTCCAAAGATGGTGTCGGCCTCGTCCACGAGCAGCGTGGGCGGGTCGTCGGTGATGGATCGGTAGACGGCGGCCGGTGAGGAGTTGACGGTGATGAACGGGTTGTGGCAGGTGGCCTCGACCACGTCGAGCAGCCGGGACTTACCGCAGCGCTTCTCCGGGGCGCGGATGACCAGCCGGGGCGCGTGCGCCCACGCGGGTTGTGCGTGGGTGGCGGCGATCCACAACACCACGGCGTCGGCGGCCTCGGGGCTCGGCAGGATCACGTAGCGGATGAGCGCGGCCAGCAGGGCGTCCAGCAGGGCCGCGCCACGGTTGACGGACTGGTTCATGGTCAGGGCTCCCAGGTGTGAGGGCGGGTTGGTCATGCGGCCACGGTCCGGGGTCGGCGGGCGCCGTTTTTGAGTCCGGATGCGATGGTGAGGCGCGTTTCGGAGGCGCTCAGCCCGATGTCAACCCCTCCCTGTTCAAGCAGGTTTGTGACCTCGGCTTGGTCGAGCGCGCCACCTGCGACGAGTTGGCCCAGGGCGGTCGCGGCCAGGTAGAGGGTGCGGTTGCGCTGGCCGACCGGCGCGGCTGCGAGCCGTTCCAGTTCGCCGGTGATCGCGGCACGCAGGAACGCGCCGCGCCGGTCGTCGGGCAGGGCCAGGCGGACGGGCTTGGCCACGGTCCGGGGTGGGGCAACTAGCTGCTTGGACAGCCAGGGGGGCAGCGGGGCCGGGGGTGCGTTGTATATGACCTCGTAGGTGCCGGTGCCGTCCGGTAGGTCCACGAAGCTGCCGGGGCCGACCACGTAGCCGCCGGACGCGCGGGTGTCGATGAGCCAGCCCAGCCCGTTGCCCTTGTCGCCCTCGGTGTTGCGCAGCTTCATGCCGTCGGGGGCGGCGTAGTAGAGATGCTGGCCACCCCGGCGAGTGCGGACGTGGAAGGTCTCCAGGGTGGGGAAGGGGTGTCCTGTGCGCTCGCAGAGTACGGCCAGCACGTCGGCGCCGTCGTTCACCCCCGGCAGGTCCCAAGGGGGCGGGGGGCGAAGCCCCTCCTTCTTGGGGGTGTCCAGGTCGAGCACCACGAGCCGGGAGGGGCCGCATGCGATCCCGATGTTGAACGGGGCGTGCGTCCATGTCCGGCGGATGATGTTGGGGTCGGTGGTGGCGTGGCGCTCCCACTCGGTGAACCCGCGTAGCGGTCGCTTGTCGCCGGGGGTGAGCGGGAAGACGTGCCAGCCACGAGCGGCGGCGGCCAGCGCGTAGCGGGTGAGATCGGCAGAGCGCATCCTGTCGTCCTTGGGGCGTCGCAGGTTTGGGGTGCTCACGTGAAGCACCATCCGGAGTCACAGGCGCCGTCGCCGAAGTCGAGGGGTAAGACGTCGTCGGTGGGCACGACGTCGGCCAGTGGTGCGGCGTGCCGGGTGAGCCAGACGGGGTCTTTGCCGAGTTCGGTTCGTCGGGCGTTGAGGGTGGCTTCCAGGGCGCATGCGCGCTGGAAGAGGTCGGGTTCGTCGCGGCGCATGTCGGCCCACGTGGTGATGCGGTGGAAGGGGCAGAACCAGCAGGAGGACTTGGGCGGTACGGGCAGGCCAGCGGAGCGGATGATGCGCGGGCAATCGGCGCGCCTGATGCCCAGGTCCAGCAGGGGGTAGATGATGCGCTCGTGCGGCTCGCAGCGGCGGTTGTTGGCGCGTTCGATCTCGTCCACGCTGATGCCGATGCCGACGGTTGCCGGGTTGTCGGCAGTGGCTCCGTGGGCTTTGAGCCAGCGGCCGATGACGCGAATCTTGAAGTCGGCGGTGCAGGAGCGGGTACCGGGGGCACCATTGCTCATCCGGACCGGGATGGGCAGGGAGCGGGACCCTTCCTTGGTCAGGCGGCCGTAGAGGGTCTCCGTGGTGCCGTCGCGGCGGATGCGGGCCAGCGTGTGCAGCTCGATGCCGTGCGCGGCGGCGAACGGGGCCGCGTGTTCGGCGACGTAGCGCAGGGTGGCGGGGTGCTCGGAGTCGTCGCCGACGTTGGCGAACAGGAAGGTTCGGAAGGGCAGCTCACCGCGGGCGGCGAGCACGAGCGCGGTGGTGGACTGCCAGCCCCCGCCGTAGCTGAACACCTCCAGGGCGTTGCTGGCGGGGGCGGGGGCAAGGGCGGTGGTCATGAGTGCTGTTCTCCCTGTCCTGTCGGGTTAGCGGCCCTTGCGGCGGGCGCGAGCGGCGCAGAGCTGGCACACGAACACGCTGCGGTCGGTGGGGTGGGTCACCAGGTGGTTGTGGTGGAAGTAGGTGCCGCAGCCCGCGCCGGGGGTGATCGAGCCGTCGCGGGTGGTGCCGCAGGCAGAGTGGTTGGCGGTGGCCATGGTCGGTTCTCCTGGTTCGAGGGGTCAGCGGGTGCCGTCGCGGTAGAGGCGGCGGAGGTAGTTGAAGAGGCGGCGGCCCCAGCGCAGGCGTAGGCCGGTGGCGTCGCAGTGGCGGCACCACGTCCGCGTGTGTCCGTTGGGCTTGAGCGTCTTGCCCTTGCCCTTGCAGCGGGGGCAGCGCCCGAACGGGGCGGCGGCGCACGCGGCGGCGTAGCCGAGCGCCCACAGCAGGGCGGCGAGGAACAGAGCGGCGATGATCAACGGCAGGGGCGGAAGGGTCGCGATGTTGGTCGCGGGCGGGGTGGTCGCGGTCGCGGCCAGGTGGGTCATGGCAGGGCTCCAGAGACGGTTTTTGGGCGTGGAAAGCTGAGCCCGCTACCCGCGACCTGCGGATATTTGGGCTGATCAGGGGCTATATGGCCGGTCGCGGGGCGGGTCGCGCAGCCGCGACCGGTCGCGGGTGGAGCGCGACCCGGCGAACCCCTCGGACAGGGTCCGCCGGGCGCGCGTCGGCCCTATCCGGTGGTGGCCTCCCGGCGGGCGATGGCGGCGGTGACGGCGGCCTTCTTGGCACCCTTGAGCGCCTTGCCGTCCCGCTTGATGTCCACGCTCGGCACCCCAAGCGCGCGGAGCTGAGCGGAGATCGCATCGGCGGTCACGTCCGCGTAGTGCTCGGGGATGCGCTCGGACAGCCGGGCAGCGATCAGCGCCCAGGGAAGGCCGGTCTCGGAGCCCTGGAAGACGCTCAGTGCGTCGGCCAGTACATCGCGCACCTCACGGATCGCGGCCTGCCCGGCGGCGTAGCCGGACAGAGTGCCGGCACGCTCGCGGAGCTTGCGCGCGGCCTGAAGGATCTTCTCGGCGTCTTCGGCGTCGGCCAGGTGGAACCGCACGGTCGGAGTGTCGTCCCCCGCTCCGCGCAGCAGGCCAACACCCTTGTAGGAGGGCAGCAGCGCGGAGGAGTCGAACCCCTCGGAGTACGCACCGGAGCCGAGAACCAGGTCAGAGACCTGCCACGAGCCGGTACGCAGCGCGATGCGGACCTGGTGGTTGTCGCGGAAGCTGGTGAAGGCGGTAGCAGTGTCGCCGGTGCCGACCCCGCCGGGCTTCTGCGTGGCGTCCAGCACGATGACCCCGGCGGCGGGAGCGACCTTGACCAGGTACACCAGCAGGCCAGCGATCTCCTTGTTCAGCTCCTTGTCGCCGGTGTCGAAGTACTCCTGACACTCGTCGATCACGACCAGGCGGACCGGCATGCCGTACTTCGGGTCACGGGCGATCTCGCGGGTCAGCTTGCCCTCGGGGCAGATGTCCACCGGCAGCTCAGAGAGCTTCTGGTACCGCGCCTGAACGTCGGCCTTCAGGTCCCGGAGCGTCTGCACGAAGATCTCCAGCGGGTCACCGTCGCGGGACGGGGTGAACCCGAACGAGCAGGAGTGCGCCACGAGCGCGAACTTGCGCCAGTCCGGGGAGCCCTTGCCGTCGAACACATCCAGCCGCACGTACGGGTCGAGAGCGGCGTACAGCGCGAGCAGGCGGGCGGTGAAGCTCTTGCCCTGCCTCGGCTGAGCGCCGACCAGGATGGACGTCCACAGCATCAGCAGCGTGACGGCGCGGCCACGCTCGTCCACCCCCAGCGGTGCGGGCTTCCAGATGTCAGTTTCCTTGCAGGCCAGCAGCGGCGTACGGCCCGCGGGCGTGGCGAGGGGGTCGGCGTCGGCCACCCACAGCCAGTGCGACCGGTGCGACTGCGGGTCCCGCGACAGCGTGACCTGCGCGAGCGCCACATCCAGCCCGGATGCGATCTTCTCGCGGGCGTTGACAGCGTCGGCGAACGTCTTGCCGTACGGCAGGTTGATCAGCACCTTGGAGCCGTCGCCCTCGCGCGCCATGGCGGTGCCGAACTCGATCTGCTGGTTCGGCTTGTCGGGGTGCCCGAGTCCGGCGGCGTAGTAGGCGCGAAGCACGATGTCGCTGTTCAGTTTGCGGTACCGGCGCGTCACTACGGCGGTGGGGATGATCTGGCGACCCGCTGGGCGGCCGTGGCGGGCCAGGACCGGCACCATCCCGGCGGCAATCCCGATCTGCCACAGCACGGGCAGCCCGAGCGTCAGGATGACGGCGACGCACAGGGCGATGGCCTGCCCGAGCAGGACCAGGCCGCGCCAGCGGCGGGTGGACTTGCCCTCGCGGTGCAGCTTGAGCCACATCGCCGGGTCGTTGTCGGATGCGGCCTGCTGAAGCAGCGTGTACTGCTCGTTGACCCACCACCACCGCATCTGACGGCCTGCCAGGCGGAACGCGCCGACCACAGCCCAGGCGGCGGCCTGAAGGGCGTACCACGGGGAGCGGACCGCGTGGAAGGCGGCCACGTGTCCCCAGCGGCCCGCCGTGTTGGCGAGCGTCGCGCCCAGGTTGGCGCGGTGCAGGTCGGTCGGGATGATCGGACGCCGTCCCTCTACCGGGGTAGCCGCCGGGCCGATGCCCTCGGGCAGGTCTACGAGGGTCGGGGCCGTGTCGGCGGGCGGGACCTCGTCCAGCTCGATCTCATAGGAGGTGTCGCGGGCGGCGGTCCGGCGGCCGACCGTGCGGTCACGGTCGGCGAACTCCTCGTCCTCGTCCAGCAGGACGACGGTGGGACGCATCGCGGGCGGGTTGCCGTTGACACGGTCCGGGCGGTCGATGGTGTTGGTGGGGTCGTGGGGCTGAGTCATGATGTGTGCACCTCGTGTGCGTTGACGTGGGCGGGGTGGCAGGGCGCGGCCGGAGTCTTGGCGGATGAGGCCGCGCCCTGTGTGTTGGTCGGGGACGATGCGCGGTCGGTCCGCACCCCGTCCGTGCGGGCGGTGGTGTCCGGCTTCCCGGACGGACTGCGCGGTCCGTCCGGGAAGCGGGCGGCGGTCGGGTTCACCGGTCGGCCTGGCGGGCGGTGGCGTGGTGTCCGCAGCAGGTCCGGCGGTGCTCCGACATCCGGTCGTGGATCTGCGCGCGGACGCGCGGTCCGGTGATGACCATGCGGACGAAGATGGACACCGGAACGGCCAGGCAGATCAGCGCGGCGATCGTGGCGAAGGTGAACATGGCGGTCGGACCTTTCCTCAGGCGGCGTCGGCGTTGACGGGGGCGGGGGTGGAGTCGGGGACGGTCGAGGGGTCGGCGGGGGCTTCGGTCCGCAGCCGGGCCAGCAGCGCCCCGGCGCGGTCGGTCGAGATGGACGCTCCGGTCTGGCGGATCGCGTCGCGGAGCCGGTCACGGGTGAGCGGTTCGCCCTTGGTCCCCAGGTCGGCGGCGATCTGCCAGCCGAGCGGCATCAGGTCGTCCACGTCCACCGGCGCACGGCGGGAACGGGCGGCGGTGCGCTTGCTCGCCGGGCCGGTCTTCCTCGCGGTCGGCCTGCGGGGCGGGGCGGGCAGTGCGGGCCGTTCGGCGGCCGGTACGGCAGGCGCAGCCGCCGGGCCGGGGTCGAGCCGTACGGCCTCAGCGTGGATCGGGGAACCTGCGGGGGTGAGTTCTCCGAGCTTGTAGAGGGCGCGTTCGCGGCGGGTGGCCTTCCACCGCCACATGCGGCCGTAGCGGTCCTGCAGCTCGGTGCGGGCCATGATGCGGTCCCGCTCCCGTCCGAGCGCGGCCGGGTAAGAGCGGATCTCCCACAGCACCATGCGCCGCCACAGAGCGAAGGTCGGCACGGGAGCGAGCAGCCAGCGGGAGAGGCGGATGGAGTCCATCCGGGTCCGGCTGGCCAGCTTGGCGCGCTTGCGCAGGGCGTGCGCGCCGATCTCGACGGCGGCGACCCACAGCAGAGGCAGCACCGCGTGCGCGACCATGCCGAACGGGGTGGTCTGTTCGGCCACGTTCAGGTAGACGGTGGCACCGGTCAGCGTCCAGGGGATGAACCTCAGCCAGCGCACCCGCATGTCCATCCGGGCAAGGACGATGTCCAGCGCGGAGAACACGCCGATGCCCAGGTCAACCCCGAGCGGCAGCAGGAAGGCCAGGGGGCCGAACGCGGGCTTGGCGGCGGCGGCGACGGTGGCGAAGCTGATGACGAACCCGATCAGCCCCAGCGCGCCGACAGCGGCGGCCGTGACGAAAACGGCTTTGCGCTCGCCCTCGCTCAGCTCACGTGGGCGCGTGCCGGCATCGGTGGCGGTGGTGTCGGTGATGGTCACGGATTCCTCCTTTCAGTCCTCGTAGATCCAGGCGGGCACCAGGCCGGAGCCGCCGCAGGACGGGCAGCCGTCCCCGTCGCACCACCAGCAGGTGACCGGGTCGTCGCCGGGGATCGGGGCGTTGGGGTGGCCGGGGCCGGGCTCGTGAGCGGGGCGGTAGGTCATGGGGGTGACCTCCAGGTAGAGGCGGATGTGGGTGGCTGAACCCCGGCACGGGCGCGGCCCGGAGAACGCGGTGACGGTGAAGGTGTCCCGGATGATCTGGGTCGCCTCGGTCACCTGCTCGGGCTCGCCGATAAGGCGGATCTTCATGCGGCACGCTCCCGTCCGGTCTCCCCGGCGCAGTCCAGGCACGTGCCCAGGTGGCGCGGGAGGACGTAACCGGCGTCACGGCCGCACTCGGGGCAGGTCCGGCGGGCGGCGTTGGCCTTGGCCAGCGCGTCGAGCTGGGCGGGGGTGGCGGTGCGCTTCGGCAGGGCGAACCGCACGTCGTAGAGGTAGGCGGCGCGGACGCCGCGGGCACCGTAGCGGCGGGAGCGCCAGAGCACCTGTGCCTGTACGCCCTGCCCACCGGGCCGGAGCCCGGCGGCGGTGAGCTGGCGAAGGGTCATCAGGTGCGGCGGGGCCATCCGCCACGGCCAGGTCGGGATGCCGTACCGGGACCCGGTCGGGTCCCAGAACACGGCGCGGATGCGGCTCATCAGATGGCCCGGCAGGAAGCGGCGTGGTCGTTGGCGGCCCATCCCTCGCCCCAGTCCCGCTCGCCGCAGCCCTCGCACGTCCACCGGCCGTAGCCGTCAGCTCCCCTTCTCCAGTTCACGACGTTGCCTCCGGCGGTGCGGTACTTGCGGCTGTTGGCGTTGTTGGTCATTGCTGATCGGTCCCTTCGGGATTGGGGGTTAGCGGGTGGGGAGAGTGCCCTTGCCCTTGCAGGTGTGGCAGGTCCGGCCGATGGTGCGGTTGCCCTTGCCCAAGACCCAGGTGGTGACGACGACGCGGCGGTCGCCGAGGCAGGTGGGGCAGGTCAGGGGCGGGTTCTTCTTGCGGAAGTTCATTGGTGATTCCTTGGGGTCGGAAGGTCAGATTCCGGTCTGGGACCGGACGAGGGTGCGGCAGGTGCGGCACCTGGCGGCGTGGCCGGAGCCGTGGATGTGGCAGATCTCGACCTGACGGCCGGAGGTCCGGCAGCGGGGGCAACGGGTCGCGCATGCGTGGTCGCGGTCGCACTCGGTGCACTGGAAGCGCATGTCAGGCCACCTCCTCGCCGGAGACGAGCAAACGGATGGACATCAGCCGGATACGGGCGGCGGTCAGACCGGCCCAGACGCCCTCAGCGGGGCGGATCGCGAGGGCGTAGGCGAGGCACTCGGGCCGGGCCGGGCAGGTGAGGCAGACCCGCTTGGCCTGCTTCTCGCGCTCCAGGCGGGCGGCGATCGGCTCGTCCTCGAAGGCGTCGGGGCCGGTGAACAGCTCCGGGTCGGCGGTGGCGCAAGCCGGGTCGGCCTCCACCATCGCCGTACGCAGCTCGCGGATCGTGGGCGTGTTCTGGCCGGTCATCGGGCGGCCTTGCCCGGTGTCGCGTCCGGGTGGCAGAAGGGGCAGGGGTAGGGGCCGGAACCGGGGTTCCAGATCTGGCCGTTGCGGCACTCCTGGAGGCAGCAGCCTCCGGGGTTGGCGCCGGTCTTCGGGCGGGTCATGATGGTGAAGCTCCTTCTTGCTGTTGCAGGTGGGTGGGAGCGCTGGGGCGGCCCATGTCTTGGTCGATGGGGGCCGCCCCGGCACAGTTCGCCGTGGTCACTCAGCGCGGCAGGCGGCGGCGTGCTGGTTGGCCTTCTCGCGCGTGGCGTTGTAGCCGCGGTCCCCGCAGCCCTGGCACTCCCAGGGGCCGTAGTCGATGGGGAACTCCTTGCCGTACCGGTCACGCTCGGTTCCGGCCTTCCAGGTCACCGTGTTGCCGCCGATGGTGCGGAACTTGGCCTCGGTCTTTCGCATTGCTGACGTGCCTTTCTGAGATGAGATGGGAGCGGGGTGGGGCGGGACTCAGCCGATGCCGCTCGCGAAGCTCACGAGCGCATCAGCGACGGTGCCGATGCCGTGCATGGCGTTCGTGGCGAGGCTGGCCGCCTTGGCGGGCTCCCGGATGACGAAGAACAGAGCGAGAGCCAGCAGCAGCAGGGGCAGCAAGCGCCGGGACTTCGGGGCAGGAAACATCACACGGCTCCTTCCGATGAGGTGTGTCTGAGCACTTCAGGCAGGCCCCCTCCCGACGTGAGCCGGAAGGGGCACGCAGCGATTCGCAAAGGCGAACAGAAGCGTTCACGCAGGTCATCGCCTGCGCGGGGCCGCCTTTTCGGTGGGAGGCGGTAGCCCGGATTCAGTTGGTAAGTGGCGACTGCATCAGCCCGTCGGCGCGCGGCCCGTGGCCGCCTTCCCAGGTCTTCCGGCTGTGCATCGGCCCTTTGGCGACTCGTAAACCTGTCTGCCAAGTGGCGATGACATGAAGGTAAGCGGGCTTGGCAGACATGTCAACGACTTCCGTCAAACTTGTCTGCCAAGTAGTTGGCAGACGTGAAGACAAGGAAGGGATACCGTGGCGTCTATGACCGAACGTGACTGGCGGCCCCGATACCTCCAGGTGGCCGAAGACCTGCGAGACCAGATCAATCGCGGGGAGCTTCCGGCGGGTGAACCACTGCCGAGCGAGACGGTTCTCTCCGAGACCTACAAGCTGTCCCGTACGAGCGTTCGCAACGCGATCAAGCAGTTGAAGGATTGGGGGCTCGTTCGGGCAGAGCAGGGAAGGGGCACCTACGTCCGAGCACCACGGCAACGCGTTCGACGCACGACCGAGCGGTACCAGTGGGAGAAGGACCGGGTGCGACTCTCCGAAGAGGAGCGCAGAAAGACCGGAGCCACGGAGAAGGACACCGGGCTCACCATGGACGGACTGACCTTCCATGCCGAATATGGCACCGTCGAGGCCAGCGAGACCCTGGCGGCAACGTTCGGCGTACCAGTTGGGACGCGGCTACTGCACCGCCGTTACCAAACCAGCTCTCGCCAGGAGAACGCCCCGCTCAGCCTGGTCTACTCATGGCTTCCATACGACTTGGTGTCCGCGAATCCTGCCTTGCTCTCAGCGGACAATGAGCCGTGGCCCGGCGGAACACAGCATCAGCTCTACACAGTCGGCATCGAAATTGACCGCATCGTGGACGAGCTGAGGGCACGTCCGCCACAGCCAGATGAGGCAGCGATTCTCGACGTTGAACCGGGGGTGTCCGTGATCGTGCTCCGTAAGATCTCGATCGACACGCAGGGCCGTGTGGTCGAGGTAGCCGAGAACATCCTTCCCGGCGACAGGTACGAACTCGTCTACAACACACAGCTTGAGCGGTGGTCTGAGTGACTCACCTGATCTCGGTCATCACCCCCGTCTATCAGCCGGTGCCGGAGTTCTTGCGGGCCGCATATGACTCCCTGGCCGCGCAGGAACTCCCGGCGGGATGGGACTGGGAATGGATCGTCCAGGAGGACGGTGAGAGCGGCGCGCTGTCCGGCCTGCTGCCGGATGACTCACGGATCAGCCCTGGTAGCGGTCGGCGCGGTGGCCCCGGCGTGGCGCGCACGCTCGCCATGGCACGCGCGAGCGGAGAGTTGGTCAAGGTGCTGGATGCCGATGACCAGCTCATGTTCGGCGTGTTGGCCCGTGACATCGGGGTGCTTACGGCGCATGAGCAGATCGGATGGACCACATCACGAGTCCTTGATCTGCTCCCGGACGGCTCCACAGTCGGATTCGACCTAGACCCCCTTGAGGGTCCGATCAAGCGCGGGGCCGTTCTCGACCACTGGCTTGCCCACGACTACCGCGCCCAGGTCCATCCCGCCACACTGTGCATTCGACGCGACCTGTTGCTTGCCCTAGGCGGTTGGATGGCGCTGCCGGCATCGGAGGACACTGGCCTACTGATCGCCGCGAACACGGTCAGCGATGGCTACTTCTCGGCGGACCCCGGTCTCCTCTACCGCAAGTGGCCGGGCCAGATGACCAGCCACGCATCTCACGTCGAACCAACCGAACGGGCAGCGAGAATGCGAGTCATCAGGGACAGGGCGCACGCATTGGATCTGCTCTTTCACGGCGCACCCTCTTCCCGCGCTGAGTGACTAACCGGGTGACAACTGGCTCGGATACGGGCGGACGTCGGTGGACGGTTACAACCGCTTTGAGCGTGTGACGAACGGTGCGGATGCTGATCGTGGCGACCCCTAATTGGCTTCGCATCGAAGGGGTCTGGGGTTCAAATCCCCATAGCTCCACCAATGTCAGAGGCCGGTTCCGCCCAGCGGGACCGGCCTCTTCGATCTTCTGAGTGACTACGGCGTGAAGGTGCCGTCCATCACTTCGGCGCCTCCCGGGAGCATCGGCCGGAGCTGCTTGCGACACGCCGTGTCCGCGACCTGTCGGACTGGGGTTCACAACCTGGGCTCCGCCGACGTCCGAGGCCGTTCCCCTCGGAGAACGGCCTCTCACTTTGCGGGCGCTGCCGGGCGCGGGCAGATCAGGAGCCGGTCTCCGTACGGGAGGCGGGCGGGAAGCCCGCATGTTCAGGGGACCCGGTTCAGGGTCGGCCCTTCCGGTAGCTCTCGTACAGCGCGGCGAGGTTGTCGGTGTAGAGCTCGGTGTAACCGCAGGCCGCGCAGATCCAGGCGCGGACGACCCCCGATGACGAGCCCTGCTTCCAGATGAAGCCGTGGTTCGGCGGTTCCGGCTCCGTGATGTGGACGCGCAGCGGGAGCGCACCGTTCTGTCCGCGGTCATGCACGTCGATATCGGCCATGATGTGGGAGGAGCCGCATTTCGGGCAGGAGCCGTTCCTCATAGATCCGCCTCTCCTGGGTCGGGGTCCGTCAGGGCCCACCGGCTGTCCCGGGTGTTCGCGGTGTTCGCGTACGGCGCCGGCGTCGAAGGTGGTGCCGTGATCGATGTGGTGACGCCCTGCCTGGTGGTGGGGGCTGCCGTGTTCCTCGACGATGTCCCGCCATTCGGCGGGTGCCGGTGGCAGGCGGTCCGGGCGCCATTAAGGGGAAGCCGCCGGTGAGAACCGGCTCGGCGATGAAGTCCGCGACATGCCGGCAGCCGTGTCCCGGGCACGCCACCAGTCGCGCTGCTGGGAAAGGGGCGCTTCACGGACGGCCTTCCGCGCTGGGTCGCTCGTTTCGCCGTGGCGGGCGTCGAACGCCTGCCTTCGTGCGTCAGGAGCCGAGGGGGTGATTGGCGGCAGCGGAAGGATACCGGAGCGACGCCTGCCGGTACGGCGATCGGAGACAGTCGCGTTCCCGCGCGCGTCTTCCGGTACGTGGGGACGCATGCAAACTTCCCGACATCTCCATGGCGCGCCCGCCGTGTCCGGAGCCCCGTGTACGGCGCCCCGGCTCCATGGTCAGACCGGAGGTGACGGCTGCCGGAGGAGGCGGTTCATGGTGGCCACGAGGACCATGCCGTACACCACGTGCCCGGCGGCCGCCACGGCGGCGCGGCAGGAGTCGTCACGGGTCTCCGGCGGGAGGATGCCGATGCACGGCACCCAGCCGTTGTGGCTCGCGATCCAGGCCGCGAGGGCGTAGCCGACGCCCAGCGGCAGCCGGGCTCGCCGCCCTCGGGAAAGGGCGGAGAACACGACACCGGATGCCACGCCGATTCCGAAGTGGGCGAGCGCCTCACCACGCCGGGTCCGGCGGCCTCCGTGCCGGGGGGCGTGGGAAGCCCCGGGAGCCAGGCCGGACGTGAGGGGATTGCGGGAAGTCCGGGGAAGCAGGCCGGGTGTGAGGGGATTGCGGGAGGCCCGGGGAGGCAGACCGCCGGGCGAGACATGTCTGGACGGCTGGTCGCGCATCAGCCCGGCCTGGTCTCCGGCCAGCGACACCGCGGCCAGCGCCACGGTGGCGAGGGCGCCGCTTGCGGCGCCGTGCACCAGCTTGGTCAACATGATCGTCCTTCTTCCCCGAGAGATCCCCTCATGCCCGTCCAGAGCTCGGGCGAAACGGGCGAACCCGCAGGCAGGACGTGTTTCGACAGCCGCCATCTGGGCAGCCAACGGCACATGCGAGTAGTCGTGGTCGGAGCGACCGGAAACGTCGGGACGAGCGTGGTCTCCGCGCTGGAATCGGATCCCGATATCACCACGATCCTGGGTGTGGCGAGGCGGTTCCCCGGATGGAGGCCCGGCAAGACGGAGTGGCGGGCGGCCGACGTCATCACGGCGGACCTGGCCCGGATCTTCACTGGGGCCGACGCCGTCATCCATCTGGCGTGGTTGTTCCAGCCGACGCACGACCCGGTGACCACCTGGCGCGCCAACGTGATGGGCAGCCAGCGGGTGTTCCGCGCGGCGGCGAAAGCGGGCGTGTCCACGCTGGTGTACGCCTCGTCGGTGGGCGCGTACTCTCCGGGGCCGAAGGAACAGGGCGTCGACGAGACGTGGCCGACCCACGGCTGGCCGAACGCCGCGTACGCGCGCGAGAAGGCCTATGTCGAGCGGCTGCTGGACATCTTCGAGCGGGATCACCCTGACATCCGCGTGGTGCGGATGCGGCCGGGCTTCATCTTCAAGCGCGAGGCCGCGACCGAGCAGCGACGCATCTTCGCAGGTCCCTTCCTGCCAGGACGGCTGGTGCGCCCCGGCATGATTCCGTTCGTGCCGGACATCCCGGGGCTGCGGCTGCAGGCGCTGCACGCCGAGGACGCCGCGGAGGCCTACCGGCTCGCGGTGACCCGTCCCGTCATCGGCGCCTTCAACATCGCCGCCGACCCGGTCATCACCCCGGACGTGCTGGCGGAGATCCTCGGCACCCGGACGGTGAGCATGCCGACCATGCTGGCGAGGGCGGCGGTGGCGGCCGGCTGGCATCTGCGCCTGGTGCCCGCGTCCCCCGGGCTGCTGGAGATGGCCTTGAAGATCCCCCGGATGGACATCTCCCGGGCCCACGACGAGCTCGGCTGGCATCCCCTCCGTACCGGACGGCAGGCGCTGGAGGAGTTCTTCGAGGGTCTGCGCGCCGGCGAGGGGATGGACACGCCCCCGCTGGCGATGGAGACCGGAGTGAAGGGCCGCATCAAGGAGTTCGCCACGGGAGTCGGGCAGCGCGCCTGACTCCTCCGACCGGGTCTGCCGAGCGGCCCGTCGGCCGGGTCTGCCGAGCGAACCGCCGGCCGGGTCTGCGAGCGGGTCTGCCGA
The DNA here is from genome assembly GCA_001570385.1 of Microtetraspora glauca. Taxonomy (GTDB): domain Bacteria; phylum Actinomycetota; class Actinomycetes; order Streptosporangiales; family Streptosporangiaceae; genus Microtetraspora; species Microtetraspora glauca. Next base: position 240,475 of record BBYL01000007.1, read on the forward strand.
TCGCGTGCTTGGGCGGGTCTTCGGGGCGGGGCCGGACGCGTGGCCAGGCCGACCAGAACGGCGCGATCCCGACGCCAGGCTCGGCCGCTACGCCGCGTGTACCCCTGAGGGCAGGCCGGGCGGCGCGTACCCCTGAGGGCAGGCCGGGCGGCGCGTACCCCTGAGGAAGGCCCCGGCGGCGCGCATCCCTGATGGGCAGGTCGTGGTTGTGGTGCCAGGCTGTGGGCCGCAGCCGGTGGTTGTCGCCGGCCCGGAGGAATGTCGGTCCTGCCTGATAGACCTGCGACATGGACAATCTCCATGATCAGGCGGCCGGCGTCGAGGAGTTCCTGCGGCTCGTGCGGGCGCTTCCGGAGGCTCAGGTCGGTGCCCCCGCCAACTATGTCGGGATCAAGGTGCGGGGAAAGGGGTTCGCCTACCTTCAGGAGGACACCGGCATCGCCCTGGTGAAGGTGACCATGGAGGAGCGTGAGGCGCTCGTCGGGCAGGATCCGGAGATCTTCGCGCGTTCCTACACCTCCGGCCGTTTCGGCTGGGTGCAGATCCGGCTGGACATGGTGCCGCCGGACGAGCTGGCCGAGTTGGTGACCGAGGCATGGTGCCTCACGGCTCCCCGCCGGTTGGTCGAGGAGTATGAGGCGGCCGGGTGACCGCTCAGGGATCTCGGTCGCAATGAGGCGATCTGTTCGGGCTACCCGTCGTCTCCCGGGTGCGCTCTACGGACTGCGGTCTGCCGGGCGTGCTCCATGACCCTCTGCTCTGTTTTCTGGACGTGCTCACGGCCCGCCATCTCTCGGGCGTGCTCAACGTCCCTCTGTCTCTCGGACGTGCTCTACGGCCTGCCGACTCCCGGACGTCCTGGAGTCGCAGGTGCGACGGTCGCTGGGATTCCACCTTTTCCGGGGCTCCATCTTGCTCGTTCTCGGGTACGCGGAGACTGGTGGGGGACGTCCCATGACCTCGTCTCATGACTTTTCGGGGGTGGCACATGGCAGGGCAGGCGGAGCGCCTTCCGGCACAGCGGAGCGGCACCTTTCTTCTCGGCGGAGATCTGCCGGTCGTCCGGCTCGGTTACGGCGCGATGCAGCTCACCGGGCCGGGCGTCTGGGGCGAGCCGCGTGACCGGGGGGAGGCGCGCGCGGTGTTGCGCCGGGCCGTGGAACTCGGGGTGAATTTCATCGACACCGCCGACTCCTATGGTCCCTATGTCAGCGAGGAGATCATCGCCGAGGCGCTGCATCCGTACGGCGACTCTCTGGTGATCGCGACCAAGGCGGGTCTGGTCCGCACCGGCCCGGGCGAGTGGCATCCGGTCGGTCGCCCGGAATACCTCCGCCAGGAGGTCGAGATGTCGCTCCGCCGGTTGCGGCTCGACCGGATCGACCTGCTCCAACTGCACCGGATCGACCCCCAGGTGCCGCTGCCCGACCAGATCGGCGTGCTGGCCGATCTGAAGAACGAGGGAAAGATCCGGCACATCGGGGTGTCCGAGGTCTCCGTGGAGGAGATCGAGCAGGTAAGGAAGATCGCAGAGATCGTCTCCGTGCAGAACCTGTACAACCTGGCGAACCGCCAGTCCGAGGCGGTGCTGGACTACGCGGAGCGGGAGGGGCTGGGCTTCATCCCCTGGTTCCCGATCGCGACCGGTGAGCTGGCCAAGCCCGGCGGCCCGCTGGCGGGTGCGGCGAAGGACCATGGCGTCAGTCCGGCCCAGCTCGCGCTGGCATGGTTGCTGCGCCGCTCTCCTGTGATGCTCCCGATCCCCGGCACGTCACGGGTCGCGCACTTGGAGGAGAACGTCGCCGCGGTGGAGGTCGACCTCACCGACGACGAGTACGACGCCCTCACCAAGGCCGTCTGACGTCTCCTCGCCGAGGCCGAGGCCGAGGCCGTACGGCTGAGTAGGGACGTCGGGCGCCGGAGCGACTGCGCGGCCGCGCCTCACGGGCGAGATCGCCGGTGTGGATCGTTGAAACGGGCCATGTCGCCGCGAGACTCCGGGTGGATCCGGCGGCGCCTCCTACACGGGACGTCTGATGATCACCGGAGAATCAGACCTGCTGTACGGGCGTGGCCCATGAGGTGCTCCAGTCGAGGTCGCGTCCGTCCAGCCGGATGGTCGGCGTGCCCTGGACACCGCGGGCGAAGGCGAGCTTCGACAGCGCGTCGGCGCGGTCGGCGGTCTCCTGGGAGTTCAGGCATGTGGTGAACTCGGCCTCGGAGATGCCGATCCCCTTCGCGTACCCCACGAGTTCCTCGACGGCGAATCCGCCCTCCAGCGTCTCTTCGGGCTGGTGGGAGTACAGCGCGTCGTGGAAGTCCAGCCACTTGCGCGGGTCGGTGACGCACAGGGACGCCATGAGCGCACGACGCGAGTTGTCCCGCGTCACGCGGGTGTTCTCGCCGAAGACCGTGAACGGGTGGATGATCACCGCGACCTTGCCCTGCACCGCCCATTCCCGGACGACGCCGCCGTTGAGCCGCTCGAAGTCCCGGCAGTACGGGCACTGGTAGTCCTCGTACACCTCCAGGACGGGGGCGGTGACTCCGGGGCGCGCCATCATGATGGTCCCGTCGGGACGGAACGAGACGAGGTCGGACGGAGAGGCGGCGGCGCGCTCCTGCTGCCCGTTCGGCGCGAGCGCGACGATGCCCAGCATGACGATGACGACGGCCGCGACGGCCAGCTTGACCGCACGCGTGCGGATCGCGTGGAAGCGGGAGGTATCCAAGATCAGCCTGCCCCTAAGAACGGCGCACGGTTCCGCGTTGATCGTATCCGGGCATTCCTCCTACGCAGGCCACCGGGCTCCCGGGTGACGTGCGGCATCGCCGATCATGCCCCCTTGAGCGAGGGCCGCCTGAATGTTGCCGGAAGCGACTGTGCATGATGCGTATGTCGGGGTGTGGGCCGGTCCGCCGGACATGCGAGCGGGGGGCCTTTTGAGCGCGACGTCACTCACCGGTCACGAAAAGGGGTCCGCGACCGGCTCGTCGCGCACCAGAGGCGTGATCGCCGTCCTGTGCTTCGCCGGCATCCTGGTCGCCTTGATGCAGACTCTGGTGCTTCCGCTGGTGTCCGAACTGCCCGTCCTGCTGCACACCTCCGCATCGAACGCGTCCTGGGTGTTCACCTCGACGCTGCTCGCCGGCGCGGTCGCCACCCCCGTCATCACCAGGCTCGCCGACATGTACGGCAAGCGGCGGATGCTGCTGCTCAGCCTGACGCTGCTGATCGTGGGTTCCCTGGTGTGCGCGCTGAGTGAATCGCTCGTACCGATGGTGATCGGGCGGGCTCTGCAGGGATTCGGCATCGGGGTGATCCCGCTCGGCATCAGCATCATGCGCGACGAACTGCCGCCCGAGAGGCTGGGCGCGGCGATGGCGCTGATGAGTTCCTCGATGGGCATCGGCGGGGCGCTGGGCCTGCCGGCCGCGGCGGCGGTGGCGCAGTATGTCCACTGGCACGTGCTCTTCTGGGCGTCCGGCGGGCTGGCCCTGGTGGTGCTGGCGCTGGTGATCGTCATGGTGCCGGAGTCGCCGGTGCGCAGCGGAGGCAGGTTCGACCTCGTCGGCGCGTTCGGCCTCTGTACGGGGCTGATCTGCCTGCTGCTGGGCGTCTCCAAGGGGGGCGACTGGGGCTGGACGAGCGGGGTCACCCTCGGACTTCTCGGCGCGGCCGTGCTGGTGCTGCTCGTCTGGGGCTGGTACGAGCTGCGCGCCCGGGAGCCCCTCGTGGACCTGAGGACGACAGCCCGCCGTCAGGTCCTGATGACCAACCTCGCCTCCGTCGTGGTCGGATTCGCCATGTACGCGCAGGCGCTGGTCATCCCGCAGCTCCTGCAGCTGCCCACGGCGACCGGGTACGGCCTGGGCCAGTCCATGCTGGCGGCCGGGCTGTGTCTGCTCCCCGGCGGACTCGTGATGGTGCTGGTCTCGTCGCTGTCCGCGCGCATCTCGGCGGCTCGCGGGCCCAGGGCGTCGCTGGTCACCGGTTGCCTGGTGATCGTCGGCGGATACGCGATGGGGCTCGGGATGACCCGCGAGGTATGGCAGATCATGGTGATCTCCGCGGTCATCTCCGCCGGGATCGCCTTCACGTACGCCGCCATGCCCGCGCTGATCATGTCCGTGGTGCCGACCTCGGAGACGGCGGCGGCGAACGGGCTCAACAGCCTGATGCGGTCCATCGGCACCTCCACCGCGAGTGCCGTCATCGGTGTGGTGCTCAGCCACATGATCGTTCACCTGGGGCCGAGTTCGCTGCCCTCCATGGCCGGGTTCCGTACCAGCTTCGTGATCGGCGGCGGCGCGGCGCTGCTGGCCGCGCTGCTGGCCCTGGCGATCCCGCGCCGCCGGACCAGCGTGGCCCCGGTGCTCGCCGGTGAAACCGCGACCGGTTGATCCGGAGGCCGCGTCACATGCCGTACGCGTCCCGCGACGCACATGTGCCCGATCCAGTCGATCTGCTCGTGGGGCGGGGAGGCGGGATGGAGCGGCTGGACACGAAGGTCTTCCTGGTGCTGCCCACCGGACTCGCCGGGCCCACGGTCCCCCCGTCGGCACGTGCGTCATCCCATCCAGAGTGAGAAGGATGTCCCGATCCGGGTAATCGTGAGATCGTGAATTTCATGTGATCGCCGGACGTGCTGAAGAGAAGGGGACCCCATGTCGACAGCTCCGCCGGAGGCTCGGCACGACGTACGGCCGCGCACGGCGTCGAGACCGAATCGCCAAGCAGGACGCGTCATCGCGAGCCTGTCGGTTCTTCCTCTGCTCTACGTTCTCGCCATGGCGCCTGTGTGGATCCACGACCACCAGATGGCCGGAGTCGCCGACCGATTCCTGGACCATCCCCCTCCGCCGAAGACGTCTATCAGCGGTGCCGACTACCACGGTTCGGTGGGGGCGTACGACATGAAGGACATGTGCACCTTCCGGCTGCGCTTCGACCTGAGCACCACACTGTCTCTGGATGAGATCGCCCGCTACTACAGGGCGGCCGGGATCCGGCCGAGTGAGGGCGGGAACGACTCCCTTGAGTTCATGGTGTGGGAGTCCCCTCACCTGCCGGGATACCGGTACGGCGCTGATGATCGGCCGGTCATCGTTGAGATCCAGGACCGCGATCACGGCTCCTTCTGGGACCTCCGCTGCATGTGAGCCGACTGGACCGGCGTTACGAGGTGATGGGATCCGGGGTGGGGATGCTCCTCATGGCGGGTGCGTCCCAGGTGTACTCGACGACGGCGACCTCGAATCCCGCGGCGAACGGTTCCACGAACTCCCGGGTCACCCGACCTCCCATGCGCCGGTAGAAGGATCGTGCCGGGGTGTTGTCCCGGAGCACCTCCAGATAGACGGCCCGGCCGGGGTGGTGCGCGGCCGCCCACTCGAAGCCGTGGTGCATGAGGTGGCGTCCGATGCCCGAACGCTTCAGGGCCGGGCTGACGTGGAGGTTGTCCAGCAGGATGCGCCCGTCGTCCTGGAGAAGGAGGTAGACGAATCCGCTGATAGCGTCGCCGTCCTCGGCGATCAGGAGGCGCGAGGTGGTGTCGCCTCCGGGGTGCGGATCGGCTCCCAGCCGGGCACGCCACAGGCGTGATCGTTCGTCGAGCAGCGGCCCGTTGAGGTAGCTGTCCGGCATGAGCCCGGCATAGGCCGTCCGCCAGCTCGCGGTGTGCAGCGCCGCGACCGCTTCGATGTCGTTCGCGGTGCCTTGTCGGATTTCCACGGAACGGAGAATATCCACCTGCCTGATCCGCCCGGCCACAAGGCCGTCGGGGCTCGCCGCTTGATCGCATTACGCACCTGATCGTAAAATTTCCGGCACGACGGATGTCAGACGAGTACCTGGGGCGAGGCTTACATGGCGGGGTTCGAGGTCTACGTCGACGCTCTGGAGGATTGCGCGGGCAAAGCCATGAGTGTCTCCAACCTGTTCAAGGCTGATGCCGACGAGGCTCCCGTGCACGTCGGCAAGCTCTCTTTCGGGACACTTGAGAACACGTCCGGCAGGCTCGTCGACGCCGTCGGCAAGCTCCAGGCGAAGATCCAATCCGAGACGCGGTACGCCCAGCAGAACCTGGTCGAGGTCGAGTCGGCCGTGCACACGGTCATCGGGAACGTCAAGAGCGCCAACTCCCCGGGCCCTGAGGTGATGCAGGCGTGACGGATATCTGGGACACGTATCTCCAGCCCATCCAGCGCATCATCGACCAACTGGCGTCCGATCAGTCCGAGATCAGCGCGCTCTCGGCACGCCTGCGGAAGGTGGCCGGCGACGTGACCGAGCACACCGACGCCCTCAAGCGCGTGGTGGGCACCGTCGACGACGCGTGGAACGGCGAGGCCGCCGAGAGCTTCGTCACCTACATGAGCGCCTATCCCAATGCCGCCACGGAGCTGAGCAGCGCTCTGACCAGCTGCGCCAACATGATCGACGCTGCGGCGACGGCGCTGGCGACCGCCAAGGGCGACGTCCAGACGATCTACAACGAGAAGCGCCTCTGGCTGGACGAGCAGCGTAGCAACAGCAGCAGCAACGTGATCTCCATGACGAGCATCAGGATCGAGGTGGACGACGGCGTGAGCCGGGCGGCGGAGCCGAAGCGGCGGGCGGTCGACGCCGTCACGAAGGCGGTCGACGAGGTCGACAAGCACGTCGGGGTCTCCTTCTTCACGTCCATCAGTCCTCCCAGCCAGCAGACCTTCACCGCGAAGGACAACCCTGGGATGCGCTGGATCCCCGACCCCGCGTACTCACATGGGAACGTCGATCTGGCGAGCTACACCGGCACCGGCACCGAGACCGGCGCGGGACCCGACCCCGCCTCCGGCACGGGCGCCGGCAGCGGCACCGCCGCTCAGACCGGCGGCAACGGGTACGGCTCGGGCGGAGGCGTCTACGGGCCGCAGAACACCAGGGTCCCGCCGAACGCCCACAGCCTTGCCAAGAACCCCCGGGCAGGTGCCGTCATCGACTACGCGCTCGCGCAACTCGGCGACCGCTATGTCTGGGGTGCGACGGGGCCGAACTCCTTCGACTGCTCCGGGCTGACGCTACGCGCCTACCAGGCGGCGGGGATCAACATTCCCCGGGTCGCCGCGGACCAGTGGTTCCAGGGACCCCGCATCCCCGACGGTACGGAGCAGGCGGGAGACCTCATCTTCTTCGACAACAACGGGGACGGCAGCCCCGACCACGTGGGCATCGTGCTCGACCCCGAGAAGCACACGATGATCCACGCGCCCAACTCGCACTCGGTGGTCCGTATCGAGAGCTACGCGAACTATTCGACGCCCCGCGTCGGCTTCTCCCGCCCCGGGAACCACTAGCCGAGCCGGGGAGCCGGTCGCTCGCGGCTCACCGGACGACATGGCCGGCGTCCGAACAGGGCTACGCGCTTCCGCGTCCCGGCGGATGGGGGCGGGGAAGGCGCAGGGCGGCGGCGGAGAGCGCCGCGACCAGGCCGAGTCCGACCAGCGCCGTCGCCATGCCCTGGCTCCCGGCGTCGAGAAGCGGGCCGACGGCGAACCCTCCCGCCAGGGAGACCACTCCGGAGAGGAAGCTGAGCAGACCGAAATAGGCGCCGAACCGCTGGGGTGGAGCGCAGCGGGTGATGGTCTGGAACACCGCCGACTGCGTCAGCCCGGCGGCCAGTCCGTGCAGTACGGCGGCCGCCACCAGCACGGCGGTCCGGTCACCTCCGTCGGGAGGCACCGCCAGCAGCACCAGATAGCCGGTCCCCGCGCAGAGCAGGCCGCTCCTGAGCAACCAGGGGCGCTCGCCTCGCCCGCCACCGGCGCACCAGGGCTGGATCGCGGCCGTGGCCGCCGCCACCACGCAGAAGAACAGGGTCGTCGCGCCGGCGCCGACCCCTGTGAGCGGGACCACGGTCGCGATCTGGTTGGTGAGCAGCGTGACGGGCGCCGCGATCAGGGCGTATCGGAGGAAGCCCCGGTCGCGGAGCGCCACCGACACCCCTTCGGCGAGCGCCCGTACGTCCAGGCGCGTGTCCGCCGGTGTGTCCGCCGGTGTGTCCGCTGGTGTGTCCGCTGGTGTGTCCGTACGCGGGTTGCCGGGCTCGCGACGTAGCAGCATGAACAGCACGGCACCGGCCGCCCACGCACCCGCGGTCACCGCCGACAGCAGCCAGAACCCGCCCGCCAGCAGGACCAGCCCGATGGGCGGGCCCGCCACCGCGCCCAGCTGGCCGACGATCACGTAGGCCGCGAAGCCACGGGAGCGATGTGCCGGAGTCACCCCGGCCAGCATCGACTGGGCGGCCGGATGGAACAGCGCCCCGCCCACCGCCATCACCACGGCCGCGCAGAGCAGCTCGCCGAATCCACTGGTGAACCCCAGCAGCGCGAACGCCGTCGCCCGCAGCCCGCAGGCCAGCGCTCCCGTACGCGCCGGGCCGATCGCGTCCGTGATCGCGCCGGCGGGCAGGTACAGCATGTACTGGATCGCGACGCGAATGCCGAGCACCACGGCGATGGTGCCGGCGAGCATGCCGAGATCATGGCGCAGGTGGAGGACCAGGTGCGCCATCACCGCGTAGTAGCCGAGTGAGATGGCCAGCTGTATCCCCACGACGATCGCGACCGCCCGGCGGTCGGAGACCGCCTGCCGTCCTCGCCGCGCAGGGGTGGGTGCTGTCGCCGCACCCCCGGCCGACGGGCGGCCGGGGGCATCGGGATCCGTGCGCGGCGACGTCATGGCATCGCAGGATTCCATGTGATCGCGACGCCCGGAGAACCGGTCATGCCTTCGGGAGGGCGCCGAGCGCCTTCAGCAGCTCTCTGGCGAGGGGGATCCGCTTCTCGGTGTCCTTGTCGGCGTTGATGTCGATGTTCAGCGCGAAGGTGTAGAGGCGGTCACCGCGTTCGACCCAGCCGACCCACCAGCCGATGCCGGGCTTGGTGGACATGCCCCAGCCGGTCTTGGCGAACAGCGCGTAGCCGTCCTTCTCCTCGATCTTCAGCAGGTCACGCACCGTCAGCTGGTTCCGCTTGGACGCCGGCAACTGCTGACGGGCCAGCCGGGACAGGAAGCCGGTCTGCTCGACCGCCGAGATCTCCAGCGGGCCGTCGAGCCAGAAGCGGTCCACGACCGTACCGATACGGCGGTTGCCGTAGTGCAGCCGGTTGACCCACTGCTGTTCCCGCTTGAGGCCGATCCGGCGGGAGAGCGTCTGGAACACCGGGACGTTGGACGCCCGGACCGCGTCACGCAGGTTCATGTCGTGCTCCCACTCCGGGAACGGCTGCGGCTGCCCGCCGTAGGGGATCACCTCGTTCTCGTCTTTGACGGCTCGGGTCTCCAGCGCGATCAGGCTGTGCGGGATCTTGAACGTGGAGGCCGGGATCAACCGCTGTCGCGCCCGCTGCGAGTCGACGACGGTGGTCTGTCCCCGCTTCACGTCGTAGAGCGCGAAGGTTCCACGCACGGCCGCATCGCGGAACAGCGCCTGAAGGTCGTCGCGGACGATCAGGTCGTGGTGGCCTACCGCCTGCGACGCCGCGGGGGCGGCGGTGCTCGTGGCGTGGCCGCCGGTGGCGCCGTAGGCGGTTCCTCCGAACAGTGCGGAGGCGGTCAGGACGGCCACGCCCAGCGCCCCGCGCAGCCGTGCCCGAGGGGCGAGGGTGGGGGAGTTCTGCATGTCAAGCTCCTCACTATCGATCTTCAGTGAGAGAGCAGACCAGAACTCGTCAGATCATGTCCAATATCGATATGGCTTTCTGATCAATACCGAAATGAATATCAAGCATGGTGGAGGGGGTAATTCGCGCCTCAGATTCCGCCGGCAAGACAGGAAGCAAACGGCTCGATCGTCACGACGTGCTGGTGCGACTGCTGTGCGGTGGTGATGCGCCGCCCCACGCGACCGGCGAGGTTCAGCGGCAGGCGCGTAAGGATCCCGGAGCCGATGCCAGGTGCGATCCGATGCGCCGTTCGCCGCAGGCGCCGCCGACGTCGTGTGGGCGTCGCACCTGTTACGAGATGTGCGTCAACTCCAGCACTCCGACCCTCTGGCCACCACTTTCCTCAACAGGCGGGTGGGGACCTCCGAGACAATGACTGAGGTCAGACGGCGATGATCGAGAGTCTCACGACCCACACCAAGCTGCAGGCGTCGGCGGAGCCACTGACGCCCGGCACCACCTGCGGTGTTCAGGCGTACTTCATGGGAACCGCTCACCGTGCGGGTGACATCCCGAAGATCGCGGTCGATATCGGCACGTCGCCGGTTCCCGTGAACCTGGTGCGGAGGCCGTCCAACTTCTGGGCGGGCAAGGCGGACGTCCCCATCATCTTGACCCGTCCAGAGTCCGCTCTTCTGCAGTACCCGATCGTGCCGGGCACAGGATGTCGGGTCCGGCGGGGCGTTCCTGCCTAGCGTTGGTGATCGTAAGAGGAAGGAGGGCCGGGGATGCTGGAGCGGCTGAACCAGGCCATGGAGCACATCGAGCGCCATCTCGATCAGCGGATCGAGGTGGCCGAGTTGGCGCGGTTAGCCCTCACGTCGGAGTACCACTTCCGGCGGCTGTTCTCCGCGCTGGCGGGCATCCCGCTGTCGGAGTACATCCGCCGCAGGCGGCTCACCGTCGCGGGCGCCCAGGTGCTCGCCGGCGAGGAGACGCTGCTCGATATCGCGGTGCGGTACGGCTACGGGTCGGCTGAGGCGTTCGCACGCGCGTTCCGCGCCGTGCACGGCGTCGGCCCGGGCGAGGCCCGGCGGACCGGTGCGGTTCTGTACTCCCAGCCCCGGATGTCCTTCCGCCTCATCATCGAAGGGAGCAGCAGCATGCGGTACCGGATCGTGGAGAAGGAAGAGTTCCGCCTGGTGGGCAAGAAGGCACGCGTCCCACTCGTCCACGAGGGGATGAACCCGGCGATCGTCGCGTTCATACGGAGCATCGACCAGGAGACCGTGCGGCGGATGGAGCGGCTCTCCGACCAGGAGCCGCAGGGAGTCGTCAACGTGGCCGACCACGTCGCCGACGGCCGTGAGGAGGGCACAGAACTGGACTACTACCACGGCGTGGTGACCAGCGCCGTCGCGCCCGAGGACATGGAGACCCTCACCGTCCCGGCGGGGACCTGGGCGGTGTTCGAGAGTTCGGGGGCGTTCCCGCAGGCACTCCAGTACCTGTGGCGGGATGTGTTCACGCAGTGGTTCCCCTCCAACCCGTACCGGAGCAGGCCGGGGCCCGAGATCTCCCGCACGCGGCTGTCGCAGGACGGGACGGAGGCGGACGCCGAGCTGTGGATCCCCGTGGAGCGGGTCGCGGACTGAGGACGAGCGCCCGCCGGCACGGCCGGTCGGCGGGCGCTCGTCCCCGCCGGCCGTGCGAGACCAGGACTCCGGCGATCTCGTACGGGCTTCGGTCGGTCACCCGGCTCCTGCTCGGGGTGGGACGGTGCGCACAATGAGATGTGAGCCGTTGGGTGCTGCACGTCGACCTCGACCAGTTCATCGCCGCCGTCGAGCTGCTGCGCCGTCCGGAACTGCGCGGGCGCCCGGTGGTCGTCGGCGGGGACGGCGATCCGACCAAGCGCGGCGTGGTCAGCACGGCCTCGTACGAGGCGCGCCCTTACGGCGTGCACTCCGGCCTCCCGCTCCGTACGGCGGCGCGGCGATGTCCGGACGCGGTGTTCCTCCCGGTCGACCGGGAGGCGTACGAAGCGGCGTCGTCCGAAGTGATGGCGACGTTGAAGGAATTCGACGCCGTGGTCGAAGTGGTCGGCTGGGATGAGGCGTTCCTCGCGGTCGACGGCGCTCCCGAGGAGACGGCGCACCTGATCCGGAGGCGCGTACGCGAGTCCACCGACCTCGAGTGCACCGTCGGCATCGGGCGGAACAAGCTGCAGGCCAAGCTGGCGACCGGCTTCGGCAAGCCCGCCGGCGTCTTCCGGCTGACCGACGAGACATGGTTCGAGGTGCTCGGCGACCGGCCGACCGATGCGCTGTGGGGGGTGGGGGCCAAGACCGCCAAGCGGCTCGCCGCGATGGGCATCGGCACTGTCTCCGAGCTCGCGACCGCCGACCCGCACGCCCTCGCTGAACGGTTCGGTCCCACGATCGGGCCGTGGCTGGTACGGCTCGCCCTCGGCCGGGACGAGTCGCCGGTGGTCGACACGCCGTACGTTCCGCGCTCACGCGGCCGTGAGACCACCTTCCAGCACGATCTCGACGACTGGGACGAGGTACGGCGCGAGGTCGTACGGCTGGCCCGGCGCGTAGCGCACGACGTGGTCGCCGAGCGGCGGCCCGCCACTCGGATCGTGGTCAAGGTGCGATACGCGCCTTTCGTGACTCACACCCACGGCTACCCCCTGGCGGCGCCGACCACGGATGTGGCGGCGATCGAGCGGGCCGCCCTCGCCGCCCTCGACCGGTTCGACGGACGGAGGCCGGTGCGGTTACTGGGAGTGAGAGCCGAGTTCCCCCGTTAGCGGACCTGTCAGGTTTCGCGTTCCGGCGGTCTCGTTGACGACCGGCGCTTCGACGAGGAGATCACGAGCTACCGCGAAAACGGCGGCGGCGCTGGGGCAGCCAGGCGGGGAAGTGGGATCCCTGCCTCAGCTTGGGGATGGCCGGTTCGACCGTCCCGGCCCGGGTGTCCCACTGGCGGGCCGGTACCTGACGCGCTGGTGGGTCGGGGCACCTCCAGTAGGGTTCACACCCATCCGTCCAGGGCTGCCATGAACTCTTCATGGCGGCCGTACCACACGCAGTGCCCGGCGCCCGCGACGGAGCGCACCTCGAATCCACGGGCACGGAGGCTGTCGGCGGCCTCCTCCGCGATGTACTGGCTCGGGTCGGAGCGGATCATGAGCGAGGGCGCCACGAGGGGAGGCGTGTTGTCCGGACCGCCCACGCGGCCGGCGTGCAGACTTACGGTCGTGGCCACGTCGAACAGGCTCGCCGCTTCCGCCTCGACCGCGATGTCCCGCTCGCTCCACCATGGCCGTTCCCGCCGCAGGTTCTCCACGGTTCGGGCCGTCTTGGCCTCCTCCAGTCCTGCGGCGAACGCGGCGACGTCGAGATGGGTACGGCCCGGGCCGAACGGCGTCTCCACGTAGACCGCGCGCTCTGGGCGCAGTCGTGAGACGGCGGCGGCCAGGACCGAGCCGCCCAGCGAGTGACCCATCGCGAGGGCGGGGCGTGCCGGGACCGACTCCAGCACCGACATGGCGAACGATTCGAGATCACTGTCGGGATCGCGCGCAGAACACCCATGTCCGGGGAGGTCGACGGCGACCGCTCGGTAACCTCGCTCTGCGAGCGCCGGGCCGATCTCCCACCAGGAGTGCGAGTCTCCCATCATGCCGTGAATGAGTACCGCCGTGCGGTCACCGTCGCCCCATTCGAGCACGTTGAGAGCCATGACAGAGAGCGTACGCAGACTTCCTCGCCCCTGGAGCGGGTGACGGGAATCGAACCGGACCACTCACAGGGCTCTCACCGGTAGGTTTCCTGTTCTGGCTGTTCCTCGTAATTCGGTTCTGCGATCCCCGTCGAGATCGAAGAGTTCGTCAATTATGCGCGGATATACGAATGTCGCGTCCGATTTCCGCTGCGATTACTGGTCCGAATCACGCCACCCCTCGCCAGGTGATCGCTCCTAACGTATTCCGCGAAGAGTCCATCCACTTTTCCGGATGGCGATTACACGAGGGAAGACAGTATGGATCTCCAGCTTTCCGGCCGGGTCGCCGTTGTCACCGGCGCTTCCAAGGGCATCGGCCTGGCCGTCACCCGCACCCTCCTGAGCGAGGGCGTCCGCGTCGTGGCCGCCTCGCGGAAAAGCACCCCCGAGTTGGAGGCGCTCAGTGGCGATCTGCACCATGTCCCGGCCGACCTGATGGACCCCGAGGCCCCCGGGGAGATCGTGGCGAGGGCCGTGTCCGAGTTCGGTGGGCTCGACATCCTGGTGAACAACGCCGGTGGACCGCCGCCCGGCGTGGCCCTGCCGCGCTTCTCGTTCCTGACTCCTACTGACGAAGACTGGCGGGTGATGTTCGAGTTCAACCTGTTCTCGATCGTGCGCACCGTCCGGGCAGCCATCACACCGATGCTCGCCCGTGGCGGAGGTTCGATCGTCAACGTTTCCTCGGGCAGCGCCCGCCTGCCCGCTCCAATGAACGTCGACTACAACGCCGCCAAGGCGGGCCTCAACAATCTGACCAAGGCCCTCTCGGAGGAGTTCGCACCCCAGGGCATCCGGGTGAACACCATCTCCCCAGGTCCCGTGCGTACGGCATGGTGGACGGAGAGCGGCGGCGCGGCCGACATCATCGCCGCCCAGGCCGGAACCGACCGCGACAGCGTCATCAACCAGGTGGCACCCGAAATGATGAAGCTGTCGACCGGCCGTCTGGTCGAGCCCCAGGAGATCGCCGATGTGGTCGCCTTGCTCGCCTCACCTCGCTCGGCCAGCACGACCGGCGCGGACTTCGCCGTCGACGGTGGGTTCCTCAAGCAGGTCTGACCCACCGATCGGCCCCCGCGGAAGGAAGGCGTCCTCGGCGGAATGGAGCTCACGAGGCTGGGCTCTGCCGCGTAGCTGCAACTCGCGATCGCCGCGAGGAGATCACTCCGACCATGCCGATTATGAACAGGCCGATGGAAATGTAGAAGACGGGGCCGACGAATGCGGGCACCAAGTCGACACGCCGGCCCTCGTACAGGCACACAGGGTTTCGCAGTGGCAACAGGCTCGACGGTGCCGGCGAGTACGAGTAGCCATTCCCAGCGATCACACATAGGTCCTCCGGGTCAGCGAGATAGAGCAGGCCACCGGAGAACAGCCCCACTCCGTAGGTCGCCAGTGCAAGACAGACCCCGATGATGGCGAGTTTCGCCCACATCACCCATCCGCGTTCCTGACGCCCCCGGGCGCGGACGACGATGCTGTGAATCACCAACCCCATGGCCACGGCTACCGCTACCGGCGCTAGGAGAGGGAGGAACATGAGAAGCGCGAGGAGCGATTCGATCATGATGATCGACGGTATCGGTACGGATCCACTCCGTGTAGTGGCCGGGATGGATGTTGTAATGATTTGGGTCGGCGTTTCGGCACGAGGTGTGCGCAGGCCGTAGCCCCAGACCACGGTGAGGCGCCGGGTCACACCGCTCGCGGGGTCTCGTCGGGGTCGCCGGGTGGACGTTGCCGCTTCAGCGTGCACGAAGCCGGGCTCGTGTACCGCGGCCATGTGGGGTCCGGGGGCACGGTCGTCCCTTGGAGAATGATCCGGGCGACGACTTCGGGCGTGTCGTTCATGGGGATGTGCCCGCATCCGGGCAGCCGCACCATCCGCGCGCCAGGGATCATCGCGGCTGCCCGCGCCGCCTGACGTATGGGAAGGATGTGGTCGCCACTGCCCCAGGCGATGGTCACCGGAACGCCGGGGATGTCGCCGAGGAACAGATCCGGCGCGCGCCCGGCCCGCAATGTGGCGGCGAACCCCGCCGCCTGGCGCATCGCCTGCAACGACGCGGCCACGGCGTCCGGAGGGCAGAGTTCGGGACGCCCGTAGAGGGTGCCGGTCAGGGCCACCCGCCCGACGGGCGTCTTCGACAACGGCACCACGATCGAATCCGGCAGGCGCGCCATCTGGTGCGCCGCGGCCAGGACGGCGTAGGCATACCGTCGCTCGGCCTCGTTCCAGAATCCGGCCGGAGCGAGGGCGATCACACTGCGGGCGAGGTGAGCCTGGGCCAGTCGCAGCGCGATCAGCCCTCCCAGCGAATGCCCCACGACGTGCGGCCGCTCCAGCCCCAGCGCGGTGAACACCGCGCCCAGCTCGCTCACCACGGTGGGCAGATCGCACGGTACGCAGGCAGGGGACTCGGGAGACTCCCCGAAGCCCGGCAGATCGACCGTGATCACCTCACGCTCGGCCACCAGCAACGGCACCACCGGATCCCATGCCTGGCGGCGTGACCCGAGGCCGTGCAGCAGGACCACCGGCTCTCCGCTCCCGTGCCGCTCGTAGGCCAGGGTCATCGGCGCGAGTCCCTCCGGCCGCGCCTCGACGAAGGAGACCCCCTTCACCGCGGCCGGAATCGCCCCCTCAGGGACGTTCTTGACCTGTACGGAGGACGCGGGAGATGCCCCACCCGTCCACCGCCGGACCTGTTCCGTCGCCCACGTCCTGGTCCGCCGCATTCCGCCGCCGAGGTAGGTCGCCGCGGTGAAGGGGGAGGCCAGCACCGCCATAGGCGTAATCTTCGACATCGCTCATGGGTGGGACCTTCGCTCCCTTCTCGATCTGCACGGTTCCCACCGAACCTCTCATCTACGTATAACAGCCGCGGTGAGCTGGTTCATCGCAAGGGTCGTGATCCAGCCCGCCGCGTGGCCGCGAACGATATCCCGCGAGCGAGGCACATGGCCTTCGCCGGGCGGCGGTGAGCGGAGCGCGCGCGGCATGCGTTCCCCGCTCGCGGGCTGTCACCGTCGCGAACGACGCAAGCGGTTCCCGACGTCGTTGTCCGGGTCTTCTCACCGATACGCGCGCGAGGTCACTGTCAGCCGACGTCGCCTTGGGTTTCGGCGTCCGCGTCGGAGAGGCGATCGAGAATCCGAGTGGTGAGCCGTTCGAGCATGGCGACCTCCTCGCGGGTCAGCCCGTCGAAGAAGAACCGCCGTACCACGCCGACATGGCCGGGCGCGGCGGCGGTGATGGCCTGGCGCCCCTTCTCGGTGAGCACGACGAACGCGCCTCGCCCGTCCTCGGAGCACTCCTCGCGCTCGACCAGGCCGCGGCGGCGCATCCGGGCCAGGTGGTGTGACAGGCGGCTCTGCTCCCACTGCAACTCGTGTTGCAGCTCGAACGGGCGCAGCCGCGCCTCCGGCGTGTCGGTGAGCTGGACCAGCACGTCGTAGTCGGCGAGGGACAGGCCCGACTCGAGCTGGAGCTCGCGGTTGAGCCGCGCCGCCAGCAGGCCCTGCATGCGCACGTAGGCCCGCCAGGCGCGCTGCTCGTCCGCGTCCAGCCAGGGAGTGCCGACTCCGGCGTCTGCCCGACCGGAGGGGGCGATTGGGGAGGAGGGACCGTCCATGCCGTCCAGCCTACCTCGGATGGATGACACGTCATGCGCTTGCGGAATAGATGATGCGTCATGTACGTTGAGCCCGGACGTAGATGACAGATCATCTACAGGGCCGGACCTCACCTCCGGCGCTTCGGGCGAGACCTCCGGAAGGGGATCCCATGACCAGGACCACGCCGACCCCGCGAGTGGACGTCCGCCGCGCGGACGAGCGGTTCGCCACGGCCACCACGTGGCTTGATTCAAAGCACTCCTTCTCCTTCAGCCGTCACTACGACCCCGGCAACACTCACCACGGCACGCTGCTGGTCAACAACGACGACCGGGTGCTCCCCGGCACCGGGTTCGACACTCACCCGCACCAGGACATGGAGATCGTCACCTGGGTCATGGAGGGCTCTCTGGTCCACCAGGACTCGACCGGCCACTCCGGCGTGATCTACCCCGGCCTGGCGCAGCGGATGAGCGCGGGCACCGGCATCCTGCACTCGGAGAAGAACGACTCCTGGCGGCTGCGGGGCGGCGCCGCCCACGACGAGCCGGTGCACTTCGTCCAGATGTGGGTGGTCCCCGACGAGCCCGGCATCACCCCCGGCTACGAGCAACTCGAAATCGAGAACGAGCTGCTGTCCGGCGGCCTGGTTCCGGTGGCGTCCGGGATGGACAAGCACGACGGCGCCTCCGCCATCCGGATCAAGAACCGGTACGCCGCGCTCTACGCCGCCCGGCTGCGGCCGGAGCAGAGCGTCGAGCTGCCCGAGGCCCCGTTCCTGCACCTGTTCGTGCCGCGCGGCACGGTCACGCTCGAAGGCGCGGGCACTCTCGGCCCCGGCGACGCCGTACGGTTCACCGCGACCGGTGGGCAGCGGGTCACCGCCGTCGAGCCCGCCGAGATCCTGGTGTGGGAGATGCACGCCACGATCGCGGCCTGACCGTCACGCCGCAGAGAGTTCGTCCGTACGAACCGGGTCGCCGTGGGGCGACCCGGGCGCCCGCCGAAGGAGCCGAGACACACATGGAGCAGACCGAACCACGGGTTGCCGACAACCCGGAGGCCAGGCGGTTCGAGATCACCGTGGACGGGAAGGTCGCAGGTTTCGCCGAGTACCGGCGTCACGGATCGAGGATCTCGTTCATCCACACCGAGGTCGATCCCGCGTACGAGGGACGCGGCCTCGGCTCGGCACTCGTCCGGGGCGCGCTGGACGCGTCCCGGGCCGCCGGACTGTCGGTCATGCCGTACTGCCCGTTCGTCCGCGACTACATCGCCCGGCACCCCGGATACCTCGACCTGGTTCCGCCTGACCGGCGGGACCGCTTCTCCCTCCCCACCGAGGACGAGCGCACCGGGGAGTCGGCAACGGGTCTGTCCGGTTGAGAAAGAGAGACAGAGTCGTCGTTCGTAGAGTCCCGGTTCGGCGGCGCGTCCCTGGTCGGCGGGTGCTCGGTGTAGCGGGTGCTCGGTGTGGCGGGCCGGCCAGGTGCGGACCCCCTTCACGATCGAGGGTGTGGCGCTGAGCGTCATCAGAAGGACCGGAACGCGGGTCGGCGGCCCTACCGCGGAGATGGAGGCAACCCGCCGCCCGCCGGGCCAGTGGGACCCCACTGCATCGTTCCCAGCACCCGCACGGCTGGGCCAACCGGCTCGGCCGGCGCCCGATGAGCCAGGCCCTCGCCCGTCCTTGTCACCGCTGTCGTCAGTGACACCCCATGTCGCCCGCGACTAGGTCGTTCCCGCATGGGGGCAGATAGAGCCAGCCTTCGACGCGGTCGCCGCTGGGCCTGATCATCCCTGGCAGGCCGTGGCCCAGCGGGACGATGCCGAGCCTCCACCACAGATGTGCCTTGAGCGGCGTCTTCATCACGGTGGTGCTGAACCGCCAGTCGCCCGTCGTGACGGTGCACTCCGCGTCACCCCATCGGTCCGCACCTTCGGCGACCTTCCAGGACGTGTCGCCACGCCGTGCCGCGTCCGACAACAGTGACCGGTCGATGGAGTTCCAGCACGACCGGTCCGGCAGCGCGTTGCTCCACGGCCACGCCTGGTTCACCGTCGCCCAGGCCGCCGCGAGCAGCGCCACCGTCCCCAGCGCGACGGCGGTCCACAGGGCCTTGGTACGTCGGCTGCTGCGGTCCATGTCTCCCTATTGATCAATTCGCGTAGACGCGTAAACCTAGCAAGCGCGGGGCCGGTCGCCGGTACTGAGGGAGACGAATGCGGGCATGGGGGACGCGAGGAGTGGCCAGATCACGCTTACGACCTGCGCCGGAGTGGGGCGGCACCCCGATCAGGCGCGATCCTTCATGAACCGGTCGTCCCATTCCTGCCCGAGATGACGGCGGTGGCCGCGCCGGCCACAGCGAGTGCCGCTCCCACCCACATGACCGCGGAGATCGACACGCCGTCCACGACCCGGCCGCCGGCGAACGAGCCGAGCGCGATGGAGACGTTGAAGGCGCCGACGAAGAGCGCCGTGCCCATTTCACCGCCGCCCGACCGCATGATCCAGAGCTGCAGGGTCACCCCCACACCGCCGTAGCCCAGGCCCCACACCACGAGCACGATCACGGGCAGGCCGATCAGGGGCAGCGCCGCCGTGGAGAGTGCCATGAGCACGGCCAGCGCGACCAGGACCGGCTTGGGGTTCCTGGCCGCCCGTGCGCCTGCCGCGAAGTTACCGGCCACGCCCGCGGCGCCGTACAGGAGGAGGGCGGTGCTGACGAGGGCGGGACCGGCGTGCGAGACCTGCTCCAGGAACGGCCGGACGTAGGTGAAGGCCGCGAAGTGGCCGGACACGATCAGGACGGTCAGGACGAGGACGACCCCGAGCGGGCCCGAGAGCCACGCGAGCTGCCCTTCCAATGCGTGGGCCGGGGCTTCGTGGGGCAATGGCTCAGACGCGCGGGCTCGGGGTTCGCCGGGTAGGGGCGGCAGGGTGGCGGCCAGCAGCGCGAGTAGGGCCAGTGCCAGCACCCCCATGGCGATGAACGCGGTCCGCCATCCCGCGAACGACGAGATGAACGTCGCCACGGGCACCCCCAGCACCGACGCCACCGACACTCCCGCCAAGATGATCGACGTGGCCCGCCCGACGGACCCTTCGGGCACCAGTCGCAGGCCGAGGCCGGCCGCGAAGGCCCAGAACCCGCCGATGCTCACCCCCGTCAGCACCCGGGCGGCCAGCATGACGGGGTAGTTCGGCGCGAACGCGCCCGTCAGGTTGGCCACCGCCAGCAGCGCCATCAGCCCCAACAGCGTGACGCGCCGGTCGAGCCGTCGGGTGGTGATCGCCAGCACGGGCGCGGAGACGGCGGCGACCAGTCCGGGAACCGACATCATCAGGCCGGCCGTCCCGTCGGAGACGTCGAGCGCGGCGGCGATCGAGGTCAACAGGCCAACGGGCAGCATCTCGCTGGTCACGATGGTGAAGGTGCCTACCGCGACCGAGGACACGGCGAGCCAGCGTGCCCGCGTGGCGGCGGAGACATCAGTCATGGTCATGCCGGCAAGCCTTCTGCCGGCTACCAGCGGGAACAATGGCGAAGGTCGAAAGCTTGGTTTAGGTGGACTAAACGATCAGCCGGAGGCGGAGATGGAGTTCAGGGAGCTGGAGTGCTTCGTTGTGCTCAGTGAGGAGCTGCACTTCGCGCGTACGGCCGAGCGCCTCTACCTGTCACCTGGCCGGGTGAGCCAGCTCATGCGCTCGCTGGAGACCAGGATCGGCGGCCGGCTCTTCCACCGGACCAGCAGGCGCGTGCGCCTTACGCCCTTGGGCGAACGTTTCCTGGCCGACCTGCGCCTCTCCTATGACGGCCTCGCGAACGCGGTCAGCCGGGCCAAGGCGGCCGCCCGCGAGGTGACAGGCGTGATCAGGCTCGGCTTTTTGGCCACGCCCACGGACGTCGTCGTCGGCAGCGTGCGTGCCTTCGAGCGCCAGTACCCGGGGTGCGAGGTGGAGCTGGTGGAGATCCCGCTCTCCGACCCCTTCGGCAAGTTGCGGGCCGGACAGGTGGACGTCGCGTTCACGCTGCTCCCGGTGGACGAGCCCGATCTGGCGACGGGCGAAGGGCTGAACCGGGTCTCGTACCAGCTCGGCGTCTCTTCGCGCCACCCGTTGGCCGCCCGTACGAGCATCGGAGCGGAGGAGCTGGCCGACGTGTCCCTGATCGGCCTGGACGGCCCGGCTCCGCGCACGTGGCGCGAGCGTGTGGCACCGTCCGCAACCCCTTCCGGCCGGCCCATTCCCCTGGCCGGTACGGTGGCCACCAGCCAGGAGGGCCTGACCCAGGTGGCGCTCGACCGGGGCGGCATGTTGTTCTGCACCCCCACGGCGGCTCGCCACGCGCGCCCGGATGTCAGCTTCGTCCCCGTCACGGGGTTGCCTCCCTCGATCCTCGGCCTGGCTTGGGTGAAGACGGCGGAGACGGCGGCGATTCGGGCGTTCAACGAGGCGGCCGTCGGGCACGCGCTCGGGGTAGCGGCCCTGGTGGCGTAAGACATAGCGGAAGGCAAAATGCCAGATGAGATTCCCCCGTCTGCTTCTGGCACGACACCGATCTCTCCTCATCAGTGCCGCGGTTCGCACAGGCTCGACCTCCTGGCGCCGTCACCTGACATCATCGCCAGATGTTCGACTTCGGGGTCGCCGGCTACCGGCCGATGTGGCTGAGGGGGTGTTCGGCTGTCGCCGCTGCTCATGGCCGGAGACTGGCCATGCTGAAAGGCCGGCGGTTGACCGGTGCTCTGCTGGTGTGGGATCTCGATGAGGATGCGTGGTTCTCTGACGGGCTGGTTCTGCTGGACTTCGAGGGCGAGCAAGTCGAGATCGTTCACCAGAGGTTCGATGAAATCTCGATCACGTGGAACACCGTGGATCCGGCTCAGCCGCTGGATTGGGCCGGAGAGGGATTTCGGCTCGCGTGGCGAGAGGGCGTGCCCGGCGAGCTGGCCGCGTTGGAGGGGCAGCGGTTGCAAGCGGTAGAGCTTCTCGAATGGGCAGGTGAGGACATGGCGCAGGGGGCGGTCGCTGTCGGCTTCATCTTCCCGGAGGACCGGGTAGCGATCTACAACGCGCTCGACGAGAACGGCATCGAGGTCGGGCCTCCAGATCGCCGATACGTACGCCACACGCTCGGCGTGTAGTTATCGATCGTATGGGACAGCCGGGGCACTGCTATCTACACGGTTTTCGAAGCGGGAGCTATGGCGGCCGAGTTTCAGCTCGGCGATTACATCCTGGTGCGGGACGGCAGGACCCTTGAAATCTTTCACCGGGGCCTGTCCGAGAGCAGCCGCTACCACGTGGCGTTTCTTGGGTGGACGTCCAGCCGCCCACGGCGACGGGTTCAAGGTTCGGCTCGGCGCCAGGCGGGGCGATGACCAGGTCATGGGGTGGAGGCTGAACTCATGGATTTACGGGCATGCGCATCGAATGAGCGCGGCGACGTGGTGGAGTGCCCGACCTCAAAGGATGTCCGTGTGCTGTTGGATGGACTGACCTCCGCTAATCGGTTCGTCATCGTGGAGCGGCTTGATGCCGAGCCCAGGGAGCCGTTCTGGGGAGGGTCCTCGACAGCGGATGAGCGCCTCCCGGCCGAGGCCGGCGGATCCCTTGAGGACCCGAGGTCAGCCATACGCTGGGTCGGACCCCAGCGGGAGGTGCTCATCCGCGTCATCACTGTCAGAGCCCGTAGGCCTTTCCGATGATGTCGCGCTGGATCTCGCTCGTGCCGCCGTAGACCGTGGACACCACCGTGGATCGCAGCAGGCGTTCCATGCCGTACTCCGTGGCGTAGCCGTAGCCGCCCATCATCTGCATGCCGTCGAGCGCCATGGCCTTGGCGAACTCCGTGGCCTTCAGCTTGGCCATCGACGTCTCGCGCGGCAGTTGCCGCTGCGGGTCGGCCTCGATCCGCCGCGCCACATCGTGCACCAGCAGCCGGGTGCACTCCAACTCCGTCGCGTGGTCGGCGAGCCGGTGCCGCAGCGCCTGGAAGCTGCCGACCGGACGGCCGAACTGCCGGCGTTCCCGCACGTAGGACACCGTGTCGTCGAACACCCTGCGTGCGGTGCCGAGCATCAGACCGGCGATGATCATGCGCTCCAGGTTCAGCCCCGCCATCAACTGGCGCCAGGCCTGGTCGACCCGGCCGACCACCGCGTCGTCGGGCAGGAGGCAGTCGGTGAAGTAAAGGTCGTTGACCTCGCGGCCGCCCATCGTGTCGATGCCGCGCACGGTGAGACCGTCGATTCCGGCCGGTACGGAGAACATGGTGAGCCCGTCGTGCTTGCGGTCTTCCGTGGAGGTGCGGGCGACAAGCAGGATGTGCTCAGCGATGTGCGCGTTGGAGCACCAGGTCTTCTGGCCGTTGATCACCCACCCGCCGTCACGCCGCTCGGCCTTGCAGGTCAGCGCGCCGACGTCCGAACCGGCGCCGGGCTCGGACATCGACACCGCCAGCACCTTGCCGCTCAGGAAGTCGCCGAGCACGCGCCGTTTCTGCTCCTCGCTGCCGAACTTCTCGTACGAGGCGGCGGTGGTCGCGGACGTGGCGAACCCGCCGATCGGGGCCTGCCGGTAGGCGGTCGTCTCCAGGAACAGGAGTAGATCGACCATGCTCTGACCGGCGCCGCCGTACTCCTCCGGCACCGCGACCCCCAGCCAGCCAAGCTCGGCCATCTTCCGGTACAGCTCGGCGTTGTGCGGTGAGCTGCCGCCGTCGGTCAGCTTGAGCCACTGCTCGCGGGTCCCGACCTCGCGTTTGCAGAAGTCGTCGATCGCGGCGACGAAGTCACGTCGCTCATCGGTCAAGGTCAAGGTCACGATCCTTCCGTGTAGAGCTTCTCGATCACGTCGGCGTAGCGCTGCTGGATCACGCGACGCCGCAGCTTCAGTGATGGGGTGAGCTCTCCGCCGTCCGGGCGCCACGCGTGGTCGAGCACGCGGAACGCCTTCACCTGTTCCGGCCGCGACAAGGCCTTGTTCGCCCGCTGGACGGCGGCGGCCAGTTCCTCATGCAGGCGTGGTTCCGCGGCCAGCTCCTTCAGGTCCACAGTGGCCAGGCCGTGGGCCGCGGCCCAGGCAGGCGCGGCTTCCTCGTCCAGCGCCAGTAACGCCGTCAGGTAGGGGCGGCGATCGCCCACCACCATCGCATAGCTGATCAAGGGGTGTGCCCGCAGCAGTGACTCGACCGCGCTCGGCGCGATGTTCTTGCCGCTCGAGGTGATGATCATCTCCTTCTTGCGGTCGATGATCTGCAGCAGCCCGCGCTCGTCGAACCTGCCGATGTCGCCTGTCGACAGCCAGCCGTCCGCGTCCATATCCGCCTGGATCCGCCCATCCGGCTGGAGGTAGCCCAGGAACACCAGGGGGCCGCGCACCTGGATCTCGCCGTCCGGGGCGAGCCGGACCTCCATCCCGGGCATGGGCAGGCCGACCGTGCCGGCCTGGTAGTTGTCGGGGAATGTGCTGGTGGCCGCGCCCGTGGTCTCGCTGAGGCCCCAGACTTCCATGATCGTCATGCCGAGGCTGCCGAAGAACTCCAGCACCTGGGCCGGGATGGGGGCGGCACCGCTGCCCAGCCGGGCCGCTTCGGCGAGTCCGATCCGTTCCCGCACCGGGCGCAGCACCGTCCGGTCCGCGCGCTCCAGCGCAGTGGCGAGATCGTCGGGCAGCGGGTCCCCGGTGGCATGGATCCGGTACGCCTCGGCGGCCAGCTCCCGCGCGTGGCCGACCGCGGCACGGCGGTCATCGTCCAGGCCGGACAGCATGTGCTGTATCCCGGCCGCGAACTTCTCCCATATGCGTGGCACGCCGAAGAACCCCTGCGGCCGTACCTTGCTCAAGGTGGCGAGCAGTTGGGTGGGGTCGGCGCAGATCGTCACGTGTCCCGCCGTGTAGATCGGCAGATAGATGCCGAGCACCCGCTCGGCGATGTGCGCGAGCGGCAGGTAGGCGACTGATCTGGGATGCGCGGGAACCGGCTGGACCAGCTCCTGGAGCGCGCACTGGTAGAGCACGTTGCGATGCGACAGCACCACGCCCTTCGGATCGCCGGTCGTGCCCGAGGTGTAGATCATCGCTACCGGGTCGTCCTGGCCGGCTTCCGCGACCGGCGTTTCATGCGCCGCCGCCAGCAGATCGGCGTAGCGCGTGTGCCGGCCATCCGGGTCCTCGATGACGACGACCTTGACCGCGGGCATCTCGGCCAGCGCGAGCGCCCAGCGGGCCAACTCGGCGGGACCTTCCAGCACCACCCCGGCCGCCGCGCTGTGCACGGCGACCTGCCGGATCTGCTCGGGGCTCAATGTCGCGTAGGTCGTGCACGGGATCGCGCCCAGCTCGACCGCGGCGAGGTCGACGACCCAGTGCTCCGGGCGGCTGGACATGCCGATGAGCATCCGGTCACCGCGTCGCAGTCCCAGCGCCCGTAGCCCACTCGCCATGGACAGCACCTGGTCGTACAGCTCCCGCCAGGTCCAGGTGCGCCCGTCGGCTCCGGTCAGGGCGGGCAGGTCTCCGTACGCATCGGCATTGCGCCGCAGCAGTCCTGGCACTGTGTGTGCCCCCACCGCGGCGCGCACGTCCTCCTCTGTGACCATCCTTGGCTCCCTTCGCCGGGCACTGAGCGCATCCATCAGAACCCGAACAACGTTCTATCGTCAAGGCATCCGAATCTCCACTTACTTGATTTTCCGTTTTCGCAGGTCAGCGGCATCTATTGATCTGAGCGATCACGATCCTGGCCTCACCGATCGGCCGCTACACTCGGTTCATGCCAACAAGCCAGCGCCGACGGTCGAAGGATCGCAAGGAGGCCATCGCTTTCGTCGCCGCGGAACTGTTCTGCGCTCGCGGCTATCACAATGTCGGCATCGAGGACATCGCCGAGGAAGTCGGTATCACCGGCCCGGCGATCTACCGGCACTTCTCGACCAAACAGGCCGTCCTCGCCGCCGCCGTCCAGGAACTGGTCACCCGCTTCGTGGAGTGCGTCCGCTCCGGCGCTCACATGGATGCTCCCCACGACCGCCTGCACGCCGCTCTGCGGGCGTTGGCGCGCTACACCCTGGACAGGCGCACCATGGCGCGGCTCTACCAGTGGGAGGGTCGCTATCTCCCCGCCGAGCAACGGGCGGTGGTCACCGCGTCGTTCGACGGCGCGGTGCGCACGCTCCGCGAGTTGCTGCTGGACCTCCGGCCCGAACTGGCCAAACACGATGCCGCGCTCCTGACGGCCGCGGCACTGAGTGTGATCGCGAGCCCCTCCACCCACCGCGCGAGCCTGTCCAGAACCAAGGCCGAACGCACGATCCTCGACTGTGTCACCGCCGTGATCTCTGCTGACCTGCCCGCGGCACCGCGACAGAGGCAGTGGCGTCATCGGCCCGACCAGTTCACTCTGCTGCCCCGCCGCGAGCGGCTGCTGGCCGAGGCGATACGGCTGTTCCACGAGCGCGGTTACCACCAGGTGAGCATCTCCGACATCGGCCAGGCCGCCGGGATCAACGCCTCCAGTGTGTACACGCATTTCGCGAGCAAGGCCGAGTTGCTGGCCGCCGCCTACTACCGTGCCACCAGCCGCCTGGAGCACACCGTGGCCGCGACGCTGGCCGACGCGAACACACCGGCGCAGGCCCTGGGCCGACTGATCGACGCGTACGTCAAGATCACGTTCGACCAGGCCGACCTGGCCGCGGTCTACCTCTCGGAGAGCGATAACCTGCCCCCGGCCGACCTCCGGCGACTGCGAGCCGCGCAGCGGCGGCACGTCGACACCTGGGTCGGCCTGGTCGCCGAGGTGTGTCCGGAGGAAGAGCCGTCCGAGACTCGCTTCCGAACTCATGCGGCACTGAACATCGTGACCGACCTCGCCCGCTCCGCCAACCCATCGGTAACCGAAGAGAGAACCGCCGCTCTGCTCGGGCAGATGTTGAGATTGCCGGATCGCGGCGGGCTCACGCCGGCACAGAGGCGGGCACCAGCGAAATGATCGGTCTCGCCGGTCTCAAGGCCGGCCATCGGGCGTCCTGCTCGTCGGCCGGCTCGCGGAGCAGCCCACCGAGGGGCAGCGGGTGACCTTGGTATCGGGTTCGACAGGGCCTGGCAGGGGCTCGTAGCGGAGGCCGCCGACTGCCCCGACGCCACCGCGCTTGATGACCGAAGTTGCCGACTTGGGGGGCCGCGGCTTCGATGAACTCCGTGTCCCGCCCATTTTCCGCGCCCGCATGCCGACATCGGCCGGTCCGTCGCGCGCTTGTCATCGTCTTTATCACCGTGTGCCTCGGTCCGCTCGCGCTGACGGGCTGCACCCGGTCGGACGGTCCGCCGTCGCTGCCGCCCGCCGGCGTCTACGAACATGACGCAGCGGGTGAGAACTCGCGGGCCGAACCGGCCCCGACCGACGGTACGGCAGGGGCTCTCACTCGGCCGTTGAGGGAGGCCGGTTGGTTCTGTGCGCAGGTCCGAGCCAATGCGGACGGCCGTGCCCTGTGGTGCCGGATCGGTCACCGCGACGAGGCGGACTCGGTCTATCCGCAGGTGGCGCAGTTCCTGCTCGACCGCGCCGACCGGCTCGCCTGGGTGTGGTTCCCGCCCACCCAGGCGAACCATGAGGACGATCAGGTTGCCGCGGCCGCGGCACCGGCGCTGACCGCGATCTGGCCCGACGCCGGTGATCGCGTGCGGCAGGAGATCGACGACTTCGATCGGGATCTCGAGACCCGTACGACGGGGCGGAGTGACGATATCCCCCGGACGGGGTGGCGGGACACACACGCGGACTACAGCTACGACGGGCACAACGGACTGGTCGTCACCGCCCGGGACACCTCCGTGCGGCGCTGGCCGTTCGGCTCCGAGCACTACGCGACCGCGATGAGCTCCGCTGTTGATGATCTTCTGGCTGGTGGTTACGACTGCTTCTATCCACCCCAGCAGAGCTGCGACCGCCCCCAGTCGAACGGCTACTTCCGTGTCGCCCTCCGTGGTGACCAGATCGTCTCGGCACAGTTCGGCATTGGCAGCCTGATCGAGTCGGGGCGGCAACGACACCTGCTCAGCGAGGAGTTCCCGCACGGCCTTACCTTTCTTACCGAGGCGGTCCGCCGTCCGGTCAGGGAGCGCATCGAACAGTCCCGGCGATCAGGCACCAGCTTCGCCGGCATCGTGGCCGGAACGGTCGTGATCATCGACGCCCGCCGGGGCGCTGTTGAAGGAGATGATCTGGTGGCGTACTTCGACATCCAGATCGGCGCACCGCTGGCCGCGACCTGATCGCGCAGGCCGGAGTAATACATCGGACCGCTGATAGCGTCGCGGCTCCTCGTGATCGGTGAGCATCCGCCCGGTGCCAGGGGATCACGATCCTCAACCCATCGGCTCGCGGGAGCGGGGACAACGCGCGGGCCCTTCTCCCGGACGGTGAAGGTGCGGCGGCAAATGGCGAAGACACGCCGTAGCGGAGAATCACACCGGAGCCGGTGAAACCGCCAGGTCAGAGGTGAAACCACCGTGAAGCCGCGATGAAGCCGACAACGCGGAAGCTCTCCTCGGACGCCGGGAGGTACCCGGCGGAGAGAGGAGACGCGTCATGGCGGACCTCAGTGCCGTCCGGGCCGAGAGTTTGGTCAAGAACTTCGGAGACTTCCGGGCCGTGGACGGAATCGACCTTCATGTACGGCAAGGCGAGATCTTCGGAGTCCTGGGCCCCAACGGAGCGGGTAAGACCACGATGCTCCGGATGCTCGCCACCCTGCTCCCGATCGACGGCGGCCACGCGGAGATCTTCGGCGTCGACGTCCGGCGGGAACCCCACCGCATCCGACAGCTGGTGGGCGTCACCGGCCAGTACGCCTCGGTGGACGAGGACCTGACCGCCCGGGAGAACCTCTGGCTGTTCGCCCGTCTACAAGGCTTGACCGGCACCCGAGCCAAGGCCATAGCCGTCGAGTTGCTCGAACGATTCGGCCTTCAGGAGGCGGCCGACCGTCCCCTGTCCCAGTTCAGCGGTGGCATGCGCCGCCGACTGGACCTCGCGTCGAGCCTGATCACCCGTCCACCCCTGATCTTCCTGGACGAGCCCACGACCGGCCTTGATCCGAGAACCCGGGGCCAGATGTGGGACACCATTCGCGAGCTGGTCACCGACGGCTCCACGATCCTCCTTACCACTCAGTATCTGGACGAGGCCGACCAACTGGCCGACCGTGTTGCCGTGATCGACCGAGGCCGGAAGGTCGCCGAAGACACCCCCGACGCACTGAAGACCCAGGTGGGCGACTCGACCCTGCAGCTCAGCCTCGCCGACGGCTCCGACATCGCCCTGGCCGCGGACGTCGTCCGCCGACTGCTGGGCGAGGAGCCGGTCCTGACCCCGGAATCAGGACGTATGAACATCCCCCTCCCCGACCCCAACCGGGCCGCGGACGTCCTGATCGGCCTGCGGGAAGCAGGCCTTGGCATCTCCTCGGTGAGCGTCGCCAAACCGACGCTGGACGAGGTCTTCCTGGCGCTGACCGGCCACGGCGCCGTCGACGAACCCCAGATGGAGGCGGCCCGATGACCACTACGAGCACCATGACCGCGACCCCCCTCGCCCCTCGGCGCGTCGATCCGGCCGCCGTGGTCGCCCGCACCACGTCCCGCAGCTCGGTCCAGGAGACCTGGGTCCAGGTCCTGGCGATGGCACGGCGAGCCTTGAAGAAGATGCGCCGCAAGCCCGAGCAGTTCTTCGACGTCCTCATCCAGCCCCTGCTGTTCACCGCGATGTTCGCGTTCATCTTCGGCGGTGCGATCTCCGGCAGCGTGTCGGACTACCTCCCGGTACTGATCCCCGGCATCCTCGCCCAGACGGCCCTGACCGTCTGCATGGCGACCGGCGTGCAGTTGCGCGAAGACATGGACAAGGGGGTGTTCGACCGCTTCAAGTCCCTGCCGATCGCGAGGATCGCCCCCCTGGCGGGGCCGATGATCGCCGACCTGATCCGTTACGGCATCGCGTCGGTGCTGACGCTCGTCACCGGCCTGGTCATCGGTTACCGCCCCGGCGGCGGCGTGCTCGGCTGCGTCGGCGGCATCGCCCTCACCGTGATCTCAGGTTGGTCACTGGCGTGGATCTTCACCTGGCTGGGCACGATGGCGCGTTCCGCGCAGAGCGTCCAGGGCATCTCGATGATGATCATGTTCCCGCTCACCTTCCTGTCCAACGCCTTCGTCCCCGCCGAGACGCTGCCCGGCTGGCTGGAGGCGTTCGTGAAGGTCAACCCGGTGTCGCACGTCGTCTCCGCGGTGCGCGACCTGTTCAACGACGGGGCCGTGACAGCCGAGGTCGGCTGGGCGCTCGTCGGCTGCGTGGTCGTCGTCGTGATCTTCGCTCCGCTGGCGGTCCGCTCGTACTCCCGCAAGATGTAGACGGTGTCAGCCCACCCGCTCCAGGACGGTACGGGCCTCGGCCAGCAGGTCGGGGCCGCGCTGTTCGCCGTATTCGGTCCCGATCCGCGACAACACGCCGGGAGCGATCCGCTCGGCGTGCGCGGACAGCACCGACCACTGCATCGTCGGGGTGAACCGGTTGTAGGCGAACCGGTCGGCGAGCACGAGCAGCCGGACCGCCTCCTCGGCGGGCAGCGCCCCCTTCAGCAGGCCCCAGATGCCCAACCCGGCGAGCACCATCCCCACCACCGGGAAGTCCCTGAACGTGTGGTCCGGACCGAATATGACCAGGACCTTGGTCCGCAGCGACTCGAAGAAGTCCGCGCCGTCGTCGCCCTCGCCGTACTGCGCGAACGCCGAGAGCGCGATGACCTCGCCCAGGATGGTCCACGGTGTGAAACCGTCCGGCGTGCCCGGGACGCGCAGATTCTGGAGCACCTCGGCGGTCTCGCGGTGCCGCCGCAGTCCCTCGGCGATGTCGCCGTCGACGAGGGCCAGCTGGGCTCTGCCGGCGGCGGCCGACAGGACCCCGCCGTAGGTGCCCTGGGAGGCGAGCGCCTCCAGGTCGTCGATCATCCGTGCGGCCTCGTCGCGGCGCCCCTCGGTGAGCGCCGCCATGGCGAGGGCGGCGCGGAGCTGGATGGCGTCGTCCACCGCCCCGAGGCGTTCGAGCACCGGGAGCGCCTCGGTGGCGTGTCCGGAGGCCGACGCGGAGTCACCGAGGTGCGCGTACAGGCTGGCGAGCTGGGTGTGCAGCACGGCCCGGCGCCAGGGACCGTCGTCGTCACCGACGAGCTGGAGGGCGGCCCGGGCCGCTTCGATCGCGCCGGCCGGGTCGCCGGCGTTCTCCAGGCCGTGGCTCAGCCAGTGCAGCGCGATCTGGCGGATCATGGGGTCGGGATCGGCGATCAGCGTGTCGAAGCCGTTCTCGGGGTTCGCCACCGTGGTGAGCAGCGTGGTCACCAGCGCCCGGATGGCCGGGTTCGCCGAGTCGGCGCCCAGCGCGGACAACATCCGTACCAGCCCCCCGATCTCTTCGGCGGAGACCATGAGGGTGTTGAACAGCGCCATGCTCAGGGCCACCCGGGTCCGGTCGAGGAGCCGGGGCGGTGGCGTCCAGCCGGTCAGCGCGGCGGCGACGGCCGGAGTGAGGACGATGCCGCGCGGATGGTCCCCGCGGATCGTCCAGTAGCCGCCCAGAGCGGAGAACAGCACGACCACCGTTTCCGGGTCGGGGTCGGCGAGGGACTCGCGCAGGATGTCGGCGAGGTTCGTCTCCTCCGAACGCAGCCGGTCCACCGCGTCGACCTGCTCCGGCGAGTACAGCCGAACGCCGTGCCGGTCGGCGTAACCGACGGCCCACGCGCGCACGGCGGCCCGCGCCTCGGCGGTCTCGCCGGCCGAGTCCAGCCGCACCCGGCCGAACTCGCGCACCGTCTCCAGCATGCGGTACCGGACGCCGTCGGCCGTCTCCACGACGGTGAGCAGGGACTGCTCCACGAGCTCCTCGATGTCGCCGAGAGCGTCTCCGCCGAGCACCTCCTCCGCCGCGTCGAGGGCGAAGCCGTCCGGGAAGGCCGAGAGGCGGCGCAGGGCCAGGCGCTGCCGCTCGCCGAGAAGGTTCCAGGACCAGTCGATCACCGCCAGCAGCGTCTGGTGCCGTGAGGGCGCGCTCCGGTCGCCGCCGCGCAGCAGCGCGAACCTGTCCGCCAGCCGGCGGGCGATCTCGGCCGGGGACATCACCCTCACCTTCGCGGCGGCCAGTTCGATCGCGAGCGGCAGGCCGTCCAGGCGGGCCACGACGGCGCGCACGTCCTCCTCGTCGAGGCGTACGCCGGGCCGGGCCGCGGTCGCGCGGTCGCGGAACAGCTCGACGGCGTCGCCGGTTCCCAGCTGGGGCAGCGGGTAGACGCGTTCGGCGGCGATCGCCAGCGGTGAGCGGGTCGTGGTGAGAACGCGGAGCTCCCGCGTGGTCGCGGTCAGATAGGCGACCAGGTCGGCGACCGCCTCCACCAGATGCTCGCAGTTGTCGAGCACCAGCAGTGTCGGGGCCACGTCGAGCTGCTGGGCGATCCGGGCCCGGATGTCGGCGCGCTGCCGCGGGGTGAGCGTGCGGCGTCCGGTCACCGAGTCGCGGACGCCGAGCGCCGACCCGACCTCGCCGACCAGGTCCTCGGCCGCGGTCACGCCGACCAGCTCGACGAAGTGCACCACCGGCTGCGGGGCCTCGCGGGCGACGGCATGGCCGAGCCGGGTCTTGCCGAGCCCGCCCGGGCCGAGGATCGAGACCACCCGGGAGGCGGCGAGCAGTGCCCGCACCCGTCGGAGGTCGTCGCCGCGGCCGAGCAGCGGAGTCGTGTCGAACCGCACGCCGGCACGTACGGGGCTGTCGAGCGCCAGCAGCTCCTGGTGGACCCGCCGCAGCTCCGGGCCGACGTCGGCGCCGATCCGCTCACGCAGGTCCGACCGGTAGCGCTCGAAGCGGTCCAGCGCGGCGCCCGTCCCGCGCACCGCCGCCTCGCTGCGCAGGAGGTCGGTGAGCAGCCCCTCGTCCTCGGGGTGGACGCGCACGGCCTCCTCGAGGCCGGGCAGGGCGGGGCCGTGGTCGCCGCTCCGGCTCCGGGCCCGGGAGAGCACGAGCCGCGCGGACGCCAGGTCGCGTTCCGCGAGCCGGCGCACCTCGGCCAGCGGGCCGCCGCCCTCGGGCGGCAGCGCCCCGATGCCCTGCGCGAGCGCCTCCTCCGCGGCCGCGGCCGCCGCGGCCGGATTCTCGACGAGCAGCGCCCGCGCCCGGCTTGCCAGATCGTGCAGCCGACCGGCGTCGACCCGGTCGGGCGGAACCTCGAGCCGGTAGCCGCCCCCTTCCGTGACGAGCGCCTCCGACCCCACGACCGCCCTCGTCCGCGACACCAGGACCTGCAGCGCTTTCGCCGGATTGGCCGGTTCGTCGTCCCCCCATACCTCTGCGACGAGCCGGTCCGCGTTCACGGTCCGGCAGGCGAGTGCGAGGGCTGCGAGCAGCGCCTGAGCCCTCTCGCCGACCACCGGCTGCCCTCGCCACCGCACGCCGTCGAGCAGGCTCAGGTAGATGGGCATGGCGCAAGTCTAGTTTTCGCCGAGCCACCCACCCGTTCTCATCTTCGACCCGTAAATGGAAAGCGGCGTGTGTCTGGACGAGGGACTGATGGACGGGCCTCATTCAGTAGTGTCGATCTCCATGGAGAACCGTCCGGCCTGATGCTCCGGCGGCACGGGCGATCAGCGCGCTGTCTCGGTCTGGACCTTCACCACGACCCACCAGGGAGTCATCGGAACGGTCCACGGTGACTTCAACCGCGCGGTCAAGATTGCACGCAGACGCCCGGGCCGGGAATGTGTCCCTGATTCGCTCTGAGAGCGGGAGACGGGGGTCGAACCCGCGCTGTCAGCTTGGGAAGTCTTTCAAGACCGAGCCTCCTGGGCTGCGCAAACGCTGACCTGGACCTGATGTGGTCGAGTCACCGTGAGTCCCCGCTGCTTCCCGCTGATCGCCGACCGAACGGGCACGCAACGGGCACGCCTGTCTTCTGCAACGCTCAGCCGTACCAAGCGACGTGAATGATCTCCGTCAGACGTCGGTACTCGACGATGCCCTCGTGGGCAACGACTAACTTGCAGCGGCTAAGTTAGCATGTTAAGTTCTACTACGTGGAACGCAACCTGAGTTTCAACCTGCATGTGCTCACCGCCCGGCTGGACCGGGCGGCCGACCGGATCCTGCGGGCGGAGCACAACGTGTCCTACAGCCGCTTTGTGGCGCTGACCCTGGTGGGGGAGCTGGGGGCTTCGACGCAACGGACCCTTGCCGAATACCT
The DNA here is from genome assembly GCA_001570385.1 of Microtetraspora glauca. Lineage (GTDB taxonomy): Bacteria > Actinomycetota > Actinomycetes > Streptosporangiales > Streptosporangiaceae > Microtetraspora > Microtetraspora glauca. The sequence continues at coordinate 274,837 of BBYL01000007.1, forward strand.
CGGTGTGACCGAGCCGTCGGTAAGCCGCATGACCGCTGTCCTTGCCGCCGACGGGCTTCTCGACGTCCAGCCCGACCCGGCCGGGGGGCACCGCCGACGGCTGAGCCTCACCGATGAGGGAAAGCAGCTGGTGGCCTCGATCCAGCAGGGGTTCGAAGACCGGCTGGCCGCAGTTGTTGCACAGAGTGGCGTGCCGTACGAGGAGTATGCCGAGCACACCGCGCGGCTGCTGGCGACGTTCGACCGGCTGGAGCGGGAGGCGGGCAAGTGAACCAGGGCATCCAGACCCCGTCGTTACGCCAGCGCACCATCCTTTCAGCAGACGGCACGGCGATCAGCTATCAGACGATGGGTGCCGGACCGGGTCTCATCGTGGTCGGTGGCACTCTGAAAACCTCGGAGGACTACCTGCCGCTGGCCTCCACGCTGGCCCGCTCCTTTACGGTGCACATCGTCGACCGGCGAGGGCGTGGCGCCAGCGGCCCGCAGGGACCCCAATACGCCCTGGGAAAGGAAGTAGAAGATCTCCTCGCTGTCCAGGCGGAGACCGGGGCGCGACTAGCGTTCGGACACAGCTACGGCGGACTGGTCATCCTCGAGACCGCACGCTCGTTCCGGCTGTTCGATCGCATCGCGGTCTACGAGCCCGGAGTGCCCTGCGCCCCTGTGCCCACCGCCTGGATGGCCCCGTACCGGGAACGGCTGGGCGCGGGTGACCCCTACGGCGCGTTCGTTCATTTCATCCAAGGTTCGGGCGGTGCGCCGGCCATTATGACCAAACTGCCCCACTGGTATCTGCGCATGGCGTTGCGTGTGGGATTCCGCGGGCCGACCTGGCAGCGGATGCGGCCCCTTCTGGAGGCCTGTCTGGTCGAGCACGAGCAGATTGCAGCCCAACAGGGTCGGCTCACCGAGTTCGCGAACGTCACCAGCTCAGTGCTGCTCCTGGTGGGCGGCCGCTCGTCGCCCGCGCACCGAGCCGAGTTCGCAATGCTCCGCGACACGCTGCCCAACGCCGCACTCGAAACCTTGGACGGCCTCAACCATTTGGGGCCATCCGAACAGAAATCAGCCCCGGTTGTGGCCGAGCGGGCTCTCGCTTTCTTCCTGTGAAGGTTCAGCCAAGCGGTCTCGTGATCGTTTCGGAGTCGCCTCGATGACACCCCCGTCGTCCCTCGCACCGCACTCAACCTGTTCGCCATAGCAATGCGTCCGGCCTCGCAACGCTGGCCATGCCACGCACCGGCAACATGCTCGCCGCCGAGTCAGGGGGCCTCAAGGACCTGATGGCAAGGATGGGGCACGACAACGTCAGGGCGGCGATGATCTATCAGCACGCTGCACGTGGGGCGGACAAGGCGATCACGGACGCGGATGTGCCCCTGTTGCAATAGCTATTGCAGTACGAGAATCAGTTCAAGAGCACCCCGGCGCCTGAGGCAGGCGGAGATGGGTGGCCACCTCGGTGACGAGGTCTTCGACGGGACGGGTGCCGTCTACCGAGACCGTACACAGCCCGTGGGCGGTGGCTTGCTGGCGGACCTCCTCATCCCACAGCGCGTCTCGGGCGAGGCGTTTGGCGAGCATTTCTTCTGGACCGTGGGATCCCCATGTGGCTCGGGCTCGCAGAGGGTCGGCATAGCGCATGGCCAGAACACGCCGACGGAACTCGGGGGAAGGCAGCAAGAACACCGCCTGGTGAAAGCCGGCAAGCAGGGGCGCGACATCGCGGGGCAGGACGCCGAAGTAGTCGACCAGGACGATCCGGTCATTGGGAAGGGCAAGGAGATCCTCGATGAGGAAGCCGATCACCTCTCCATGCAGGCTGGCCATCGACTGGAACACTTCCTGTGCCGACCGGCCCGCCCATACCTGTCCAGGCGCAGCGCCCAATAGGGCGTGCAGGTGAGGGTGATGCTGCCGCGTACTTCGGGCCACCCAGTCGTGTTCTGCTCGGTCACCGTTGTAGAGCCGGGCGTCGTGTCGGCGGGCCAGCGCCATAGTCACTGTGCTCTTGCCGGCTCCTGTTCCACCGGCGATCCAACGTACGTGCGCCAGATGCTCGATGAGCGTCCTATCGCTGCCTGGGGCAGTGCCGGGAGGCTTCATGCACACGAGTGTCCTGATGTATTTCGCATAATCACAGTCTTGTTCTTCACATGCACAGGGATTGAGTATGAGAGAGAGGGCGAACATGTTCACTGGCTATAGCAACCATCATTGGTTGTGCGGCGCCGCATGCTTCTCCCCATGCCCCGACGATCAGCCCGTGACCGGGATCTTTCCGCGCGGCGCGCACGCCTCGCCTGCCTGATCGGCGGAGCGGCTTCAACACCTGGACGCGCTGGGTGGATGTGGTCAAGGAGATGGGTCTCCCCGGCCTCCACTTCCATGATCCGCCTTGGTGCTGGCCGCCGTGGCTGCACGCTCTGATCGCACGTGCGAAACACGTACCTTTGATCCTTGTCCTTCGACGTGTCAACGAACCGCCCCTTCGAGGGTCTTGAAGGTGTGATAGATACCTCGACGAGGACGAGCGAGGTCTCGGCATTCGCGGAGCTGTTCGCGAGCCAGTGCCGGGCATTGGTACGGCTGGCGGGGCTGCTCGGCGCGGATGATCCAGAAGACATCGTTCAGGAGGCGTTCGCTCGCCTGCACTCGCGTCGGCTACGGGACGACGGGGCCGCGCTTGGCTACTTGCGCGTGACTGTCTGCAACCTGACCCGTAAACGGCTGCGTCATCTACGAGTGGCAAGGCTGTGCCGCATAGAACCGTCCGGTCCGATGCCCAGCAGCGAGCACATCGCGATCGTCTCTGAAGAGCATCGTGAGTTGCTTGCCGCCCTGGACGGCCTGCCGCGCCGTCAGCGTGAGGTTCTTGTCCTGCGTTATTGGCTGGATCTATCCGAACGTGAGATCGCCGAGGCCATTGGTGTATCGCCGGGCTCGGTGAAAACACACGCCAGCCGCGGCATCGCCGCTCTGAGCAAAGTACTGGAGACGTGATGACTGAGCTCGAAGACCGTCTGCGTTCGGCACTCGAAGCACGCGCCCACACCTACGGAACCAGCCCTCAGGCGTGGATCGAGGTGCGCAAGCGCACTCTCCGCTCGCGGCAGCGCCGCATCTGGCTACTCACGCTGGTCCCAATGGCTGCGGCCGCAACCGCTCTACCGATGTTCCTGGCCATAGGAAGCGCACAGAACGACGAGGCCGGCACCGGTGTTGTGACCGCTTATGCCAGCACAGCACGTGATGGTGACATCTATGCGGATGTCATGCAGGACAAGACAGCGCTTGGTGACCGACTGATCCTCGACAACCCATCGGAGCACAGACCGATGCTCCTTTGGTTTGCAAAGACGACAGACGCACAAGGTGTGGCCGGCACGGCGTTCTGTACGGCCACTCAGTCAAGAGACGGTGGAAGCGACGCATCCTGCGGCAACGTTCTCATCGACACCCGGCCACAGGAGGAACAGGCCTGGGAGGAAGGGGCGACAGCGTCATGGCCGTTGCCGGAGGCGGTGCTGTATTACGGGGTCGCCCGTGAGGGTGTGGCGGGGGTCTCGGCCGTTGCCGAGGACGGCTCCACAGTTGTCGGTAGGCTCCAACGGCCCGAGGGCGCACCCCTGTCGATCTGGACGGTGAGCGTGCCATCGAAGGCGCATATAACGGCATTCACGTTCACCGACACCGAGGGGCGGGTCATCGAACGGGTTAAGAAGCAGACCGACCATCTCGGGCCGGAAGCCAACAGCAACCCCCTCGGTTCGGCCATGCGGATGCCCGGAGGCCTCACAGCCAACGCGTACGAGACTCCCGACAAAACGCTCATCTGGACGCTGGATGGCCAGGAAGTCGGCATCCACCTGGTCCGGTCGAAGGACCTGATGACCGACATGGGCGACCGTAAGTACCCCGTTGAGTTCCGGGACCATGGCGACCGCTGGTTCGGCGTCACCACCGCCCAGACCACTCGGGTCGCACTGATCTTCAAGGACGGTCGGAGAGTGACCGCCGACACGCGAGCCGATCCCTGGAAGATCGGCGTCCGGTTGTTCTCCGGCAGCTACCGGCGCCCAGGTGACATCTACCTTGAAGGATTCCAACTCGTCGGCTACAACGAGGCAGGCGCCGCGATCTGGCGCGAGTACCACCCAGCTCAGAAGCCGCTTTGGCAGACACCTCACCCCATGTCCAGTCCGAGGTAGCGGGGCCACGTGAACACGTGCAAGTCGGTCTCGCCCTGCCTGGCCCGACGATGAGTACGAAGCAGATCATGTTCCGCGGACGTGCTCCGGGCGATGGAGATCCTTCATCCAGATCGCTGATCAGCCAAGCCCGGGTTCCCAGACGTACATTGGTCGCGTGATCAGTACGTGGGCGACCGAGGCGCTCGCCCTGCTGGATGACGAGAGGGCACGGGTGGGCGTCACGCCGCTCGGCGAATTCCCGCTGCCGGCATCGTGGGGAGTCCGGCTGTGGCTCAAGGACGAGTCGGCCCAGCCAACCGGCAGCCTCAAGCACCGACTTGCCCGCGCCCTGCTCGCCGACGCGATCGCCGCGGGCCGGATCGTGGCGGGCACAACGGTCGTCGAGGCCACCGGCGGCTCCATGGCCGTCGCCCAGGCCTACTTCGCCCAGCTGCTCGGCCTGCCGTACATCGCGGTCATGCCGAAGAAATCCTCGGGCGAGGAGGTCGAGCGGCTCGGCGGGAGCTACCGGCACGTGGACCCGCCGCTGGCCATCTACGAGGAGGCCGAGAAGCTGGCCCGCGCGGTGGGCGGCCATTACGTGGACCACTACACGGCGGCAGCGACCGTCGGGTGGCGCGGGGGCAGCCTGGCCGACGAGCTGTTTGAGCAGGTCACTGAATGCCCACGCTGGATCGTGGTCGGCGCGGGCACCGGCGCGACCGCGGCCGCCGCCGGCCGCCGCCTCCGTGCTGGCGGCCTGCCCGGACGGCTGGCGGTGGTCGATCCGGAGAACTCCGCCTACTTCCCCGGCTGGGCGAGTGACGCCCCCGACTACAGCACGGGCATGCCCTCCCGCATCGAGGGCATCGGCCGCCCGCGGATGGAGCCGGGATTCGTCGCCGACCTCATCGACCTGGTCGTCCCCGTGCCGGACGCGGCCAGCGTCGCCGCTGCGCGGTGGGTCCGCCAGGTGACCGGGCTTCCGGTGGGACCGGCCACCGGCACCAACCTGTGGGGAGCGCTGGAGATCATCGCGCGGATGCGGGCCCAGGGCGTCCGGGGCGACGTCGTCACCCTCATCGGAGATGCGCACCCCCGTCACCTGCGCGCTTGCCACGACGACGGTTGGGCCGAGAGCAGGGGCCTCGACTGGCGGCCGTACGAGAAACGGATGGCCCGCCTTCTCGAAGAACACGACGCGGGTGGGGCTATGGACAGGGGAAGCGGACGGTGACGACGAGACCGCCGCCCTCTCGGGGTACCGCTCTCGGGGCATCTTGGGCTCTTCGGGCCGCAATTACACGTGTTCCAGCGGTGTGGGTTCTTCTGGCGGAACGATGACCAGCGATGAAGCGGTCTGCTTCAGTAAAGAGCAGGAGCGCGGCCGCGGTGATGTCGTATGACATGCGCGACAGTGAGATCCACCATGGCGAGGCCCCGGCCAACCTCGGGGCTCGCCCGCCGGATGGGAGTCGGCACTCGCCGAGCCGGCCCCCGGCGAGGTGTGGATCACGCGGCTGGACTCTCCCCCTATGGGAGGCTTCACGCTACTCCTGACGATCCTGGTAGCTGGTCAAGGAAGTAGCCGGCACGCTGATCGCCCAGGGGTTGAGGAGAGCGACGTATGACCATCGTGAAGGACATCGAGGCTCGCGGCATGCATCACTGCGAGACGACGGCGCTGGGAGTGCTGTTGCGGCATGAGGGACTTGATCTGTCCGAGCCCATGCTGTTCGGGCTGGGCTCGGGCCTGTCCTTCATCTATTGGGACAGCAAGGGCATGGAGTTCCCCTTTCTCGGAGGCCGCGTCAAGCCTTTCGACCTCACCAGGAACCTGACCGCCAGGCTGGGGCTGACATTACTCGTCGAGGAGACCACATCACCGCGAAAGGCGTGGGAGAACGTCGCCGCCCCCATCGATGCCGGTCGGCCGGTCGGCCTTCAACTCGACTGCTATCACCTGGAGTACTTCCGGTCCAAGGTGCACTTCGGCGGCCATGTCGTCGCCATGTACGGCTACGACGAGCACGACGTCCACCTGGTGGACACCGACCAGCAGGGAGGGGCGGTGCGCACCAGCAGGGCCAGCTTGGCCATGGCGCGGACCGAACGCGGCCCGATGACCGCCAGAAACCGATCCTTCACCATCACCCTGCCGGAGCACTCGCCCTGCTGGCAGGACCAGATCATCCCCGCCATCAAAGACTGCGCCGACGCCTTCCTGGCCGCTCCCATCGCGAACCTGGGCCACCGGGGCATAGAGAAAGCCGCCAAGCAGGTGCCCAAATGGCTGCTGCGCGCCGGTAACCCGCAGCAGGACCTACGGCAAGCTGCCCTCCTCATGGAGAAAGCCGGTACCGGCGGTGCTTTGTTTCGTGCCCTCTATCGCGACTTCCTCGGCGAGTGCGTCCAGCTGATCGACGACAGCAACCTGCGCGCCGGTCACAAGCTGTACGCCGAGGCCGCCACCCTGTGGACGGACGTGGCCATCTTGATCACGAAGGCTGGAGAGAGCGGCGACGTGGGGCATCTCGAGCAGGCCCGCGTCATTCTCCATGATCTTTCGCGCATGGAGAGGGATGCTATGCAGGTGCTGCGTCAGTTGTAGCTCTACCCGGATCGTGCATATGAGCAGCACATTGGCTCACGAGCTCAAGGTCCAACCGCGCCAGGAAAGCAGGGCTACTAGGGCCTGTACGGAGTTGAGATCAGAAGGATTCGCCTGCGCCTTGAGCTCTGATGCCGTAAGCCATCGCCATGGCGCGTGGAGACCTCACTGACGAGGAATGGTCCTTGATCGAGCCTCACTTGCCCCGACTCGACCCTCTGATCGAAAGAGATGACCGAAGACGTCGTCAAACGCGATCGGCGCTCCATCGCTAGCGTCCTGTCCCTGGATTAGGAACCCTGGAGACGACCGACGAGCTGGTTGCGGCTGCGCACGCCGACCTTCGCGAAGATCGATTTGAGGTAGTCCTGAATGGTGTAGGCCGACAGATGCAACCGATCGGCGATCTCGGCGGTGGAACGGCCCGTGAGGACCTCCTCGCACACCTCTCGCTCCCGCGCGGTGAGGGCGTAGGAGGTCAGCATGATGCCGATCACCTCGTCGACGGGCACCGGTTCGACGGTGATGAGCACCCGCTCGGCCGACGAGTCCAGCGGCATCAACTGCGCGGCGCGGAGCGCGACCCAGGTCCCCGAGAGGTCACGCATGCGGGCGTAGGCCGTGCCGGTAGGGGAACCGGACAGCGCGGCGGCCACCGCCTGCAGTGCAACGTTGAGCCAGCCGGGGCGTGTCGCCTCCCAGGCCTCCAGCCATTCGAGGGCGGCGGGCGTGGCGCCCTTGAACTCGCCGCCAGCATCGAGCACGATCACGACCGGGCCGCCGGAGCCCGCACTGGTGCCGGGCATCCTGCTCCTGTTCGCCGTCCGCAGCGCTATGCCGATCAGCGGAGCGACCGAGGCCAGGAAGTCTGCCTCGGCCGTGGAGAAGTCGGGTCCGCCAGGGCCGCGCATCAGGCCGGCGATCCCCCAGCAGGCACCGTCGCTGACGAAGGACGCGCGTAGGTCGAAGGCCACCCCGATGGACTTGTAGAGCTCGTTGACGCGCCGACTGCGCACGACCTCGCCGAACGGCTGGTCGGAGAGCCGGCCGATGGGGACCTGCCTCCGCGCGAGGTCGGCGAAGCTGTTGCAGTCAGAAGGACCGTACTCGATCTCGGCGAACAGTGCCTCCTGCTGTTTGGAGGGGTTGAGGTCAACCGTCACCGAACCGGTGGGCAGCATGGTCTGCGGGTCCACAGCCGCCCAGCAGGTGGCGTCGTACGGCACGACCTGGCCGACCACGTCGATCGCCTCTTGCTGGACGTCGGCCGGGCCCAGGCCGGCCGCCGCGACGGCGGATAGGGCGCGCCTGGCCTCGCGGGCCCGTGCCTGGTTCACCATGGTCCCAGTATCGAAGAGTCCTCCGCCGGCCACCATCCCAGATTCCTGGGGGTGCCAGCCGGGCGAGATCCCCCTTCGCGTGGGATGGAGCGCAGCCGCACCTGGTTCTTAACGTGAGAGCGCAATGCCAGTAGCACCGGGGACTGCGACCCCAGTGTCACAGAAGGAGATTCGATGTCCCAGCAGATTCACCACAGCCTTGCCGGCGAGGGCAGGGAGCTGTTCACGGTCGACAGCACCGCCACGGTGAAGGTCGGCGCGGAGCACACCAATGGTGAGTACGAGTTGTTCGAGATCGACGGCGAGCGAGGTAGCTTCGTCCCGCCGCACCGGCACCCCTGGCCTGAGTCGTACTACATGCTGCACGGCAGGATGTCAGTTCAGGTGGGCTCCAAGCGGTACGAGATGGGCCCCGGCGAGTCGATCACGGTACCCACTGGTGCCGTGCACACCATCGAGGTGCGCAGCAAGGCCGCGAAGTTCCTGGCTTTCAGCCTGACCGACGGCACCGGAAAGCTCTTCGCCGACCTCGACGCGAACGTTCCCCCCGGGCGCGCGATGGAGGAACTGGCTCCGCTCATCACCGAGATCGCTGAGCGGAACCGGACCAGCTTCATCGGCCGTCCCGCACAGTAACCGCTCTCATTCAGGCCGGCCGAGGGAGGCCCCGGCCAGGGGCCTTCCGTCATTCATGGAGGAGATCATGGACTTCCGGCTACTCGGTGAGACGGCGGTGCTGGCGGCTGACGGCACGTCGCTTGATCTCGGCCCCAGAAAGCAGCGCATGGTGCTCGGCGCGCTGATGCTCAGGGCAGATAAGACCATCGACATCGAGCAGTTCATCGACGTGATCTGGCCGGAGACCGCGAACAGTCGCGTCGCCGTGAACAGCCTGCATGCGTACGTGTCCAAGCTGCGCCGGATCCTCGAGCCGGGTACGGAGCGACGCGGCGACTACGAGATCCTCACCAGGCGCTCCAGGGGCTACCGCCTGACCGTCCGGCAGGAGTCCCTGGACATCGGACGGGTGCGCATTCTGGCACAGGAGGGCCGCAAGCTCTTCGCCGCGGGCCACAGCGCGCAGGCGTCGGCCTATCTGCGCAAGGCACTCGCCGAGTGGCGCGGGGCGCCGCTGAAGGATTTTCCCGACGGGCCATGGATCCGTGACGAGGCGCACTACCTGGCCGAGTTGCACAGGGGCCTCATCGAGGACGCGGCGGAGGCCGATCTGGCTCAGGGGCTCGGCCCTGTGCTGGTCCCCGAACTGGGACGGCTGCTGGCGGCCTTCCCGTACCGGGAGCGGCTGCGTGTGCTCACCGCGCACGCGCTCTACCAGGCGGGCCGGCAGGCGGACGCGCTGTCCCTCATCGCCGAAGGACGCAGGCAGATGGCCGAGGCCTTCGGTCTCGACCCCGATCCTCGCATCCGCGTGATGGAGGATCGGATCCTGCACCACGATCCCTCGCTCACCCCGCGGCAGGTAGTGCGACTGCACGGCAACAGCTGTGCGAGGGGGCGGCGTCAGGGGACCATCAGGCTCACTCCGAAGGTGTTGGCAACGTCGCCACAGAGGAGCACTCTGTCGACGACGAGAGGGGCGCTGTCATATGTCACTACCTGTTTCATCCCATGATGTCGTGGTGGTACGAGAGGCGGAGACCGAGATCCTCACGACCGCCCAGGTGACCGGGCGACTGTATGCCGACAGCAGTCAGGTTGGGGGAGCTCTCAGCGCTCAGCGGATCACCCTCGGGCAGGGAGCCTCGGGAGCGTCGCCGCACCATCACACCAGGGCCAGCGAGCTCTTCTACGTCCTGCAGGGGACGGCCGAGATCCTCACCGGAGAACGCGTCCTCACGGCGGAGCAGGGAGACCTGGTCGTGGTCCCGCCCCGCGCCGTCCACGCCTTCGCCGCCGCCCCCGGAACCGAGGCCGATCTGCTGATCGTCGTCACGCCCGGAATAGAGCGCTTCGAGTACTTCCGCCAACTGCAGCGCGTCGCCAAGGGCGAGGCCGCCTTGGAGAGCATCCTCGAAGCCCAGGACCTCTACGACAACCACTTCGAGGAAAACCAGGTCTGGCAGCAGCACCTTCTCCGGCGCGCACCGGGTTATCGGGCTTGATGGCGTGATGCGGCTCCAGGATCCCCCGGGGATCGTCTATGACGACACGGCGTGCCCGGGCCCGGCCGTTGATCGACGTCGACCTGTCGTACCGGCTTCTGGACGCGTCCCCATATAGGCGCTCAACGGACGGCTCCACCACATCGGCATCGGACGAACCCACGCCCGAACCGACGTCGTCCTGCTCGCCGACCTCCAGGTCCGGGTTGTCAACGCCGCCACCGGAGGACTCCTCTGCGAGCTGAACATCGATCCCAGCCGCGACTACCAACCCCAGAACAAGCCGAAACCCTCGAGCCCGTAGGTTCGAGGGTTTCCGATGTGTTGAGACATCACAGTGGAGCGGGTGACGGGAATCGAACCCGCGCTGTCAGCTTGGAAACCGCATGATCATGGCCAGTCAGAGCCGCTGACCTGCGCGCGGAGCCGGTCATGAGTGACCGTGGTTGACCCCTCGTCACCCTGGCTAATGGCCCGGCGGTCACTCGTCCCACTCATCGTGATCGAGCGTGAGGTTCACCGAGTCTGGCGATAGTTCTCCTGTTGATGCTTCCAGATGGAAGTGAAGGCTAGGGGGCGTATCGGGCTCGGAAAGCGTGAGAAGGAGTTCGGCAAGAGCGCGAAGCGCAACCTTGTCGCCCTCGATCACGACCTCGTTCGCGTGTGCCTGGACGCTCAGTTGATGATCCATAGGCCATGACCTGGTGACTCCGTAGTCCGGAGCGTATACGGGGATGCGGATGGTCACAGGCCTGGTCACATCAGGACGATCGCTCACGCCAACAGTGTCCAGGGTTGCGCACCTGCACGTACGTCCGCCCGGCTGATCATCCCGTTTGCCGTCGACCCGGCGGCCTTGGTCTGCTCGGCTTGTCCCGGGTCGATGGCGGGCGGGACGATCAGGCCCCCTACCTGAGCCAGCTAAGGCCAGCCACGGTGAGCAGGCCCTTGGAGGCCACCCCGGAGCCGGAGCACCCCCGCCGGAGGCGTTGTAACGTCGCGGAGTGGATCGCTACATCGCTGATGTTCCTCAGGGACTCACTCGTAGGGCACGCGACTTTGTCCGTGTTCATGGCCTCCGGGTGAAGTCTTTAGAGGTTGATCGACACCGAGATGGTTGGCTCGCGTTAGGCATCCCGGCAGGTGAGGTCGATAGGGTCGCGGAGTTCGGGGCTCGCTGGGGTGGGCTCGTGCTTCCTCCGGCTCCGCATTATGACGGTGGTCCACGAATCTTGTGTCCGGATACGCCGGAAGGTTCACCGGCTGAAGGTTGGTGGTTCGAGGCTGGAATGCAGCGCACGGCGGTTCCCTATTCCTTCATGATCGGCCCTGACGGTGAGTTCGGTGTCTACGGTGACCGTTGGGTACCTCTGCATGCGGCTGTCGAGGGCTGGGTGGAATCGGTGGCACTGGCCTATCACGCGTCCATGTGGGCCAAGAAGATCCTTAAGGTCACGGCCGATGAGGTTGAAGCGATCCGGCTCGAAGGTCATGAGCCTGTGCACGAAGTGGCCGGGCTGGCGGATACCTGGTGGAGGGGATCGGATTCGCTTGTGGCGATCTACAGAGGAGAGGCGGAGTGCCTTGCTGCTCCTGCATGCCGGACCGCGTTCGTCTATACGGGCCTGGATCACTGGGGCCTGCATGGCTGAGATCCGCTGCGGTGGTGAGCGGACAGTATCCGTCTCGGATCGGCGGTGCGGCCCAGCGTGGCGGGTTGGCTGAGTGGGGCGGGGCCGGTGGCCCGAGTGCGGCCCCGGCCGTGACCGGCCCCCAGGGCCGCGACGCTGGGCCGTGCGGCGGCGCGCCGCGCCGCCGCCTTGATCTGGAGGCCGCGACGGTTCGCGTTCGGGCGGCTTTCATCGAGCGGTCTACGGGTGAGCTGGTTCTCGGGCCTCCAAAGTCCAAGGCGGGATGGCGGATCGTCGGCATCCCGCAGCCCATCGTCCAGGCGCTCAGAGAGCACATCGCGACCTACGTCCAGGACGAGCCGGGTGCGCTGCTCTTCCCCGGAGCAAAGGGCGGCGCGCTGCGGCGGAGCGGCTTCAACACCCGTACCCGTTGGGTGGACGTGGTCCGCGAGATGGGCATGCCAGGTCTGCACTTTCATGACCTTCGTCACACTGGCAACATGCTCGCGGCCGAGTCCGGAGCGGGGCTCAAGGATCTGATGGCCCGGATGGGGCACGACAACGTCAGGGCGGCCATGATCTATCAGCACGCAGTACACGGGGCAGACAAGGCGATCACAGACGCGATCGACAAGCACATCAACCGAGCAAGCGACGAGGGCGAAGACGGCTCAACGGGCGTGATCGTCCCCGTGGGCTAATTGCACGGAAGATCGAAAAGGTTATGGAAACGACGAAGGCCCGGGTTGGGAATCACTCCCTGACCTGGGCCTTTGAGTGTGGAGCGGGTGACGGGAATCGAACCCGCGCTGTCAGCTTGGGAAGCTGATGTTCTGCCATTGAACTACACCCGCATCGGCCGTTCCGAAGAGCCGACCGCGTCCATCACTCTAGCGGAAAGTCGGCGTGGTCTCGTCGTCGAGGCCGAGAAGTTGCGAAAGATCTCGTGGCTCACCGGTGGTGGTCGTGTGCCGTCCCGGGGTGCCGCCATCGGGCCGGGCGCCTGGTCCGAGAGGTCGAGCCGAGGTTCACCCCCCGAAGTGCGTCGTGCCCCTGTCGCAGGGCGGATTAGGGGGAGGTGAGACCCCACATCAGGGGTGTGAGCCCGGATGGTGTGCCTCTTCCGGTCGATGTCCACCACGACGTCGGAGTGGGGGCGGTTACCCTTGCACGCGTGTTGCTTTCCGACCGTGACATCCGTGCCGAAATCGAGACCGGACGGGTCAAGATCGACCCGTACGAACCGGAGATGATCCAGCCGTCCAGTGTGGACGTACGGCTGGACCGGTTCTTCCGTGTGTTCGAAAACCACCGGTACCCGCACATCGACCCGGCCATGGAGCAGCCCGACCTCACCCGACTGGTCGAGCCGGAAGGCGACGACCCGTTCATCCTGCACCCCGGCGAGTTCGTCCTGGCCAGCACGTACGAGGTGATCAGCCTCCCGGACGACATCGCGTCCAGACTGGAGGGCAAGTCGAGCCTGGGCAGGCTGGGCCTGCTCACCCATTCGACCGCGGGCTTCATCGATCCGGGGTTCGACGGGCATGTCACTCTGGAGTTGTCCAATGTCGCCACATTGCCGATAAAGCTCTGGCCAGGCATGAAGATCGGCCAGTTGTGCATGTTCCGGCTCAGCTCACCCGCCGAGTTCCCGTACGGTTCCCGGAGGTACGGCTCCCGCTACCAGGGGCAGCGCGGGCCGACACCGAGCCGGTCGTTCCTGAACTTTCACCGCACGAAGATATGAACACGGGCCTCACCAGGCTCGCTGCACCTCGCAACCGCCCAGGTGTTAGCACCTGACCTCAGGGCAGCCATAACAGGAAGAGATGGTTACAAGCGGGCATGCATACCCTTAAGTTCGCATCTCAACTGGTTACCCGTACTCTTCTCTGCGGACCATCCCCGCACCTCACCTCTGGAGAATGACGTGCGCCTGCGTCTCACGCCCCGTGAGGACAGCTATTACGACTTGTTCGCCGACTCCGCGAACAACCTCGTCACCGCATCCCGGCTACTGGTAGAGATCATCAGTGACGGATCGGACCGGGAGGCCCTGGCCGACAAGATGCGGGCCTGCGAACACGCGGGTGACGAGCGCACTCACGCGATCATGAAGCGTCTCAACGAGAGCTTCATCACGCCGTTCGACCGTGAGGACATCTATCGCCTCGCCTCGAACCTCGACGACGTCATGGACTTCATGGAGGCGGCCGCCGACCTCATCGTCCTCTACCAGATCGATCACCTGCCCAAAGAGGTCGTCCGTCAGGTCGAGGTGCTGGAGAGGGCCGCCGAACTGACCGCCGACGCCATGCCGCGCCTGCGTTCGATGCAGAACCTCAACGAGTACTGGATCGAGATCAACCGGCTGGAGAACCAGGCCGACCAGATCTACCGCCGGCTCCTGGCCAAGCTCTTCAGCGGCGAGTACGACGCCCTCATGGTCATGAAGATGCGTGAGGTCATCGAGCAGCTCGAGCTCGCCGCGGACGCGTTCGAACACGTGGCGAACACGATCGAGTCGATCGCGGTCAAGGAAAGCTAAGTGGAGCTCGCACTCGTCATCGGCGTCATCGTCGTCGCCCTGGTGTTCGACTACACCAACGGCTTCCATGACGCCGCCAACGCGATCGCGACCTCCGTGTCCACGCGGGCGCTGACCCCGCGGATCGCGTTGCTCCTCGCCGCCGTGATGAACTTCATCGGCGCGCACCTCGGTACCTCGGTCGCCCAGACGGTGGGCAAAGGGATCATCGACGCTCCGAACGGCTCGCACGGCCTGATAGTCGTGGGCGGGGCGCTCATCGGAGCGATCGTCTGGAACCTCATCACCTGGTACTTCGGCCTGCCCTCGTCGAGCAGTCACGCCCTCATCGGCGGTCTGGTCGGCTCCGCCATCGCCGCGAGCGCCACCGTGCACTGGAGCGGTGTGGTGGAGAAGGTCGTCATCCCCATGGTTCTGTCGCCCGTCGTCGGATTCATCCTGGGCGGCATCATCATGATCATCATCCTCTGGATCTTCCGCAAGGCGAGTCCGCGCTCGACCAGCCGGGGCTTCCGGTACGCCCAGACCGTGTCGGCGGCGGCCATGGCGCTCGGTCACGGCCTTCAGGACGCGCAGAAGACCATGGGCGTCATCTTCCTCGCGCTCGTCGTGGGCGGCTACGTCTCGCCGGACGCGGGAATCCCCGAGTGGGTCATCACCGCCTCGGCCGCGGCCATCTCCCTCGGCACGTACGCCGGCGGCTGGCGCATCATGCGGACTCTGGGCCGGCGGATCATCCACCTGGACCCGCCGCGCGGCTTCGCGGCCGAGGCGGCGGCCGCGTCCGTCCTCTACACCGCCGCGATCGGTTTCGGAGCGCCGATCTCGACCACGCACACCGTCACCAGCGCGATCATGGGCGTGGGCGCCACCAAGCGCCTGTCGGCCGTGCGGTGGGGGATCGCGGGCAACATCGTGACCGCCTGGGTGCTCACGATCCCCGCCGCCGCCGTGGTGGCCGCTCTGGCCTACCTCGGCCTGCACTGGATCCTGGAGTAGGAGCCTCAGCCGCGGTACATCACGTCCGTGTTCCAACGGGTGAACCCGAGTGACTCGTACAGCCTGACCGCGGCTCTGTTCTCCTCGTCCACGTACAGCATCACCTGGGCGAGGCCGCGCGAGCGCAGGTGCTGGAGGCCGGCGAGCGTCAGCGCGCGGCCGAGCCCCGAGCCCTGCTCGGCGGGGTCCACGCCGACCACGTAGACCTCGCCGACGGGCTCACGATCCTGCCCGTCACCCTCGTGGACCTTGGTCCAGTGGAAGCCCGCCAGGGAGTCGTCCCGTACGGCGAGGAAGAAGCCGTCGGGGTCGAACCACGGCTCCCGCTCCCGGAGCTCCAGATCCTCCCGCGTCCACGCGCCCTGCTCGGGGTGCGTCGAGAACGCCAGGGCGTTGAGCGCGACCCACGCGTCCTCGTCCTTGCCGGGGACGAACGTGCGCAGCCGTACGCCCTCGGGCACGTTCACGGAGGGGAACGGCGCGTCCAGCGGACGCCGCATCTGCCAGAGCGACCTGGCGCGCGACAGGCCCGCGGATGCGGCCAGCGCGCCCGCGGCGGGATGGTCTCCGTGCGCCCAGAGGCGGACCCGCCCGCCGGTCTCCGCCAGGACCGCCTCAAGCAGCCGCCGCCCGAGCCCTCGGCCCCGCAGCGCCGGGCGGACCACCAGCTCGCCGGAGGTCCCCTCCACCGGGTCGGCGGGGTCCAGGTGCGCGAACCCGGCGACCGTCCCGCCCTCATATATCAGTACGGCTCTCGCCCCCGGATCGCCGCCGTGGCGCAGCCGCAGCATCGCGTGCTCGTTGAGCGGACGCACCCCGTCGGCCTCCGCGGCCTCCCGGACCAGTTCCATGACGTCGGTGACCTGTTCGTCATCGAGTCGTCTCCTGGTCTCCACACGCACGTCCACGTCGCATACCTCGGTTCCGTCTAGTGGCAAAAGCCGCCATCATCATGAGCGGCGAATCGTTGTCTCTTCGCCATCTCATGTAAAGGTCGCGGTCCTACTGTCATGTTCCATGACCTCTCGCTCCCTTCTCCGCCTCGCGGTGGCGGGCGTCGCCGCGGCGACGGGACTGACCCTGGCCGCGCTCCCCGCGGCCGCCGCGCCGACCGCCTCCGCCAAGCCTCAGCCGATCCCGATCCGGCTGCTCACCGTGAACGACTTCCACGGCAACCTGGAGACCCCGACCGGGTCCAGCGGCCGCATCGTCAACGAGACGGGCGTGACCGTCCAGTCCGCGGGCGGCGCGGCCTATCTGGCTACCGCGATCAAGCAGAACACCATCAAGGGCCGGACCGACGTCGTCGCGGCCGGTGACCTGATCGGCGCCTCGCCGCTGATCTCCGCGGCCTTCCACGACGAGCCCACCGTACAGGTGCTCGGAGCGCTCGGGCTCGACGTCTCCTCCGTCGGCAACCACGAGTTCGACGAGGGTCTCACGGAGCTGCGCCGCCTGCAGAAAGGCGGCTGCCACCCCACGGACGGCTGCTCGCCCGCGGGCAAGTGGAAGGGCGCCAAGTACGACTACATCGGGGCCAACGTGGTCGACGACGACGGCAGGCACGCGCTGCCGCCCATCGCGATCCGCGTGGTGAACGGCGTAAAGATCGGTTACATCGGACTGGTGACCAAGACCACTCCGTCCATCGTGACGCCCGCCAGCATCGCGGGCCTCACCTTCCAGGACGAGGTCGAGGCGGGCAACCGGGCTGCGGCCTGGCTGAAGAGGCGCGGCGTCAACGCGATGGTCGCACTGGTCCACGAGGGTGACTCGATCACCGCCAACCAGAGCCCCGACGCCTGCCCGCTGACCACGGGCGTGGGCAGGACGATCGCGACCAACCTCAGCGCCGACGTGGACCTCGTCGTCATGGGGCACTCGCACCAGGCGTACGTCTGCACGACGACCGATCCGGCCGGCAACACCCGGTACTTCACCCAGGGGTCGTCCTTCGGCCGGGTGCTCACCCAGATCGACTTCCAGGTGGACAAGAAGACCCGGGACGTCATCCGCTCCTCGGTGACCGCCGACAACAAGGTCGTCGCCGTGGACGGCCCGGCCAACGCGGGTCTCGACATCACCAAGTACGCCGCCGACCCCACGATCGATTCGCTCGTCTCGTACTGGAAGACGGCCGTCGCGTCCAAGGCGAACGCGCCCGTCGGCAAGATCACCGCGGACATCACCAACGTCGCCCCGTCGGGCGGCAGCGGCGAGACGGCGCTCGGCGACGTCATCGCGGACGCGCAGCTCGCGGCGGCCAAGAAGGACGGCGGCAACGCCGACATCGCCCTGATGAACCCCGGAGGCGTCAGGACGCTCCTCACCTACGCCGGTTCCCCGGCCGGTGAGGGCGACGGAGTCGTCACGTACGGCGAGGCGTTCGCGGTGCAGCCGTTCAACAACCTGCTGCAGGCTGTCACGCTGACCGGAGCCGAGCTCAAGACCGTGCTGGAGCAGCAGTTCACGGGAGGCCCGAACGCCCAGGCGTTCACCAAGATCCTGCAGCCCTCGTCCAACCTCACGTACAGCTACAACGCGAGCGCGGCCTGGGGATCCCGGATCTCGGACCTCAAGATCGATGGGGCGGCGGTGACCGACACCCAGTCGGTCCGGGTCGCGGCCAACAACTTCCTGGTCTCGGGTGGCGACGCCTTCACCGAGTTCACCAAGGGCACCGACCTGTGGACGTGGAACGGCGGCTTCGACGTGGACGCCTTCACCGCCTATCTCACGGCCAACTCCCCGATCGCGCCGCCCGCGCTGACCCGGATCACCAAGGTCGGCTGATCACGGCGACCCTCATGAGGCCCGTCCCGCCCGGGGCGGGCCTCACCCCCCATCCCGTACGGCTCCCGCCGGAGACGGCGAACCGGATCGGGATCAGTGGTGGGCGGGCTCCTGCTCGCCGGTCTCGGCGTGCTCGCCCCCACGGTCGGGGACGAAGCGGTAGCCGACGTTCCGGACCGTTCCGATGAGCGACTCGTACTCGGCGCCGAGCTTCGCGCGCAGCCGCCGGACGTGCACGTCCACGGTGCGGGTGCCGCCGAAGTAGTCGTATCCCCACACCTCCTGCAGCAGCTGGGCGCGGGTGAAGACCCGCCCCGGGTGCTGCGCGAGGTACTTGAGCAGCTCGAACTCCTTGAAGGTCAGGTCGAGCGCGCGCCCGCGAAGCCGGGCCGTGTAGGTCGCCTCGTCGATCGCCAGATCGCCGCTGCGGATCTCGTCCGGGACGTCCTCGGCGGCGGCCAGCGACAACCTGCCGGTCGCCATGCGCAGCCGGGCCTCGACCTCGGCCGGGCCGGCGCTGTCCAGCAGCACGTCGTCCACGCCCCACTCGGCGGTCATCGCGGCCAGGCCGCCCTCGGTCACGATGACCAGCAGCGGGCAGTCCATCCCGGTGGTGCGCAGCAGTCGGCACAGGCTCTTGGCGTGGGCGAGCTCGCGCCGCGCGTCGACCAGTACGGCGTCGGCGGGCGGGGCGTCGATCAGAGCGGACGCCTCCGCGGGCGCCACGCGTATCGAGTGCAGGAGCAGACCGAGCGCCGGAAGCACCTCAGCGGAGGGCTCCAGCACGTTCGTCAGCAGGAGCAGGTTGCTCACATCGGCCTCCTCGCCACGCCCGCGGTTTCGCGGGATTGTCGAGATCGCTCGCTCACATGCCCTCCTCGTCACAAGTGAAACGGTCGGGCGCGCCGGGAGAGCACCGCGCTGTGCACGTTCACAGGCTCGCCTCCTCCGCGTCATCACGGCTTCAGCCGTACAAACACGTAAGGACCCGGGGGCAACGTCGCCCAGGTCCCGTCTTCCGTAGGGTAGCCCACAGGAATATTGCGTCCAATGTGAGTCGGGCGTGTAAACAGTTCTTCACGCGGACAATCAGCGTAACCGCGCGGCTACGCACAGGTGTCCGCCGGGGGGTCGGAAACGGCTCCGGACGGCGGGGTCGGGAAGGAGGACCATGGCCACGGGCACGGTCCGTTACTGGGCGGCCGCGAAGGCCGCGGCGGGGGTCGCCGAGGAGCCGTTCGACGCGCCCACTCTCGGGGCACTGCTGACGCGCATCTCGTCGAATCCTGATCTGGCGCAGGTCCTGCGGCGCTGTTCCTTCCTCGTGAACGGCGCGCCGGCGGGGACGCGGGATCCCCATTCGATCGATCTGCCCGAGGGGGCGGTCGTCGAAGTTTTACCTCCCTTTGCCGGGGGATGAGGCGCTAGAAAGTGCCGGACACATGTTGCCCGTCGCGAGCGCGGATTCGGATGGACGCGTCGCATGGCGGAGGAGGAGGTCGGAGTGGAGCCTCCGGCCGACGACGACAACGCGGCGAGGCGCTATCTGGGCCGCGCGCGACAGGGCATGATTTGTCAGGCACGACCAAGGGTGAGCCGACCCGCGTGCCCCCGTCAGACCGCGTGCCCCCGGAGGAAGACGGATGCGCAAGCTCGTCGTGTTCCTGATCCTGCTCGTCGTCGTGCTGGCCGTCCTTGACCGGGTCGCGGTCGCGGGAGTGCAGCGAGAGATCGCCAGGCAGATCGAGGCGAAGTACGACCTCAGCTCGACCCCGACCGTCCATGTCGAGGGCATTCCCTTCCTGACCCAGGCGATCTCCGGGCACTACGAGGAGATCAGCATCGCCATGGGCGAGTTGACCCGTGAAGGCGTCACGATCTCGAAGATCGACGCTACGCTCTACGGCGTGTCCGCCCCACTGGCCGACCTGATCCAGGACGCCTCCAAGGCCGATCTCCGCGCCGAGCGGGTGACCGGCACCGTTGTGATCTCCCGCAAGACCCTCGACGCGCGGGCGCCCCGCGGCATCAAGATCGAGGGGGGAGGCGGCGACACGCTGCGGGTGTCCGGCAAGGTCACCGTGCTCGGCCAGAACATTCCGGTCACCGCCGACATGAAGATCGAGACCGTCCAGGGCGGCATCCGGCTCATCCCGTCCGATGTGAAGATCGCCGGCGGCATCTCCGTGCCGAATGTGGAGAAGTTCATCGGGTTCACCGTTCCCGTGAAGAACCTGCCACTCAACCTCAAGATCAACAGGGTGAGGTCGGTGCCCGAGGGGCTTGCGGTCGAAGGCTCGGCAACCGATGTCCCGCTCCGCTGAACCCGACGATCCGTCCCTACGTCATGAGGACGTGAGCGCAGCCGGAACCGCGGACGAGGAACTCGTCCGCGTGCTCTTCGACGATCACGCGGGGCCCTTGTACGGATACGTGCTGCGGCTGACGGGCGATCCCGGCCGGGCGGAGGACGTCGTCCAGGAAACGCTGCTGCGGGCCTGGAAGAACCCGTCGGCCCTGTCCGGGCGGCCGGTGCGTGCCTGGCTGTTCACGGTGGCACGTAACCTCGTCGTCGACCAGCACCGGGCGCGCAGGTCACGGCCGAAGGAGACCGGCGACGAGGCGCTGGCCGTGCTGCCCGCCGACGACGAGCTGGAGAAGGCCGTCGAGTCGTGGGCCGTCGCGGAGGCGCTGGCCTCGCTCAGGGCGGAGCACCGCGAGGTGCTCTTGGAGACGTACTACCGGGGGAGATCGGTGAAGGAGGCGTCAGAGATCCTCGGCATCCCGCAGGGAACGGTCAAATCGCGCACCTTCTACGCGCTCCGGGCACTCAAGCTGGCTCTGGAGGAACGGGGGCTGGCGCCATGACCTGCGAAGACGTCCGGATCTCACTCGGCGTGTACGTCCTGGGCGCGCTCGACACCGAGGAGACCGCCGAGGTCGAGGCGCATCTGGACGACTGCCCGGACTGCCTGGCCGAGCTGGCGGAGCTGTCCGGTCTTCCGCCGCTGCTCGCCCGCGTGTCCGAGGAGGACATCCGGCACGCGGCGGACCCGCCGCGCGAGATGCTCGACCGCCTGCTCGCCGCCACCGTACGGCGCAGGCGCCGCTCGCGGGTCATGCTCGCGCTCGCCGCGTCCGTCGTGGTCGCCGCCCTTGGCGGGACGACCTGGGCCACCACCGTCGCGCAGCGCGCCGCGGACAGCTCGGCGGGGGGCTCCTCCACCGTGTCCACGATGGCGCGGCCGGAGGAAGCCGCCAGCGCCGCCGCGGACTCCGCCGCCGCGGACATCGGCGCCGGCGGCATGGGCGACGTGGCGCGCAAGACGCAGCCTTCGGGCGCCTCCGATGAGCCGGTGCGGACGCTGGTGGCTCCCACGGTGAAAAGCGCGAAGCGCGGCAATGTGGAGCTGCGGGTCGAGCTGACGCCGGGCGAGGGGGGCACCCGGGTCGTGGCGACCGTCACGGGCCTGCGCTCAGGTGTGGTGTGCCATCTCACCGCCGTCGGCAAGGACGGCACGGTCTCCGGAGTGGCGAGCTGGAAGGCCACCGCTCAGGGGTACGCCCCGACCACGGTCACGTTCGACGGGTCGACCGAGCTCGCGGAGGACAAGATCCACCACTTCACGCTGACCACCGCGGAGGGCCGGACGCTCGTCACGGTCCGCATGTGACCCGGGGAATGAACCGGAGGGAATGAATCCGTGGCGCCCGCGGGTTGTCCATCGCGATGGTAGGGATAGTCGTTCTGTGTGTGACGCTCGCCACCGGCGTGGTCATCGGACTCGTCATGAAGCGCCGCGACGGACGGCTGCGCGCCGTACGGCCGCGCGCCCTGCCGGGCCAGGGAGCGGAACCTGGGATGAGCGAGGGGGCGAATGCCGTGACCGGTGAGGACATCGGCGTCGAGCTGGGGGAGCGCGCCACGCTGGTGCAGTTCTCCACCGCCTTCTGCCAGCCGTGCCGGGCCACCCGCAGGATCCTGGACGAGGTCGCCGGCATGGTGCCCGGTGTCCGGCATGTCGAGATCGACGCCGAGAGCCGTCTCGACCTGGTCCGGCGCTTCGACATCATGCGCACGCCGACGGTGCTGATCCTCGATGATTCGGGAAATGTCGTGAAAAGGGCATCCGGGCAGCCCAGGAAGGCCGACGTGATCGCGGCCCTCGGCGCGGCGGTCACAATCGATCAGGGCGTGGACAAATCGTCTCACCAGTCGGACGCGGTGTGACAGATGGCGAGACGCCGGGTACTGTCGAGTCCATGACTCCCACGACAGAGCTGCTCACGAAGCGACGGGCGGTTGATTTCTGCCGCGTCGCGACCGCGCTCTGTCGCATGGCCTGAGGGTGATTCCGCGCGGCTGAACGCCGCAATCCGAATCCTTCAGGAGCATCCCGCGATGCAGGTTGATCCCCGAGGTCCGCGCTTCGGCGCGGCTGTCACGACTGTGGTTCTCGCGCTCGTCCTCGTGACGGGCAGTGCATGGCTGCTCGCCGTACAGGCGATCGTGTTCGTGCTCGGCGCCCTCGACGTCTCGCCGTACGGCTTCTTCTTCCGGAAGTTCGTCCGTCCGAGGCTGGGTCCGCCGGGAGAGCTGGAAGACGCGGCGCCGCCCCGGTTCGCGCAGGGCGTGGGCATCGCCTTCGCGGTCGTCGGCCTGATCGGGTTCGCCACCGGGATCACCCCTCTGGCTCTGGGTGCGACAGCAGCGGCACTGCTGGCCGCCTTTCTCAACGCCGCCTTCGGCTTCTGCCTGGGCTGCGAAATGTACTTGATCCTCCGCCGTCTACAACCTGGGAGAACTACATGAGCCGCTCCGCCGTCCTGGTGGACGCCGACTGGGTCGAGGCCAACCTCGACACGCCCGGTGTCGTGCTCGTCGAGGTCGACGAGGACACCAGCGCCTACGACAAGGGTCACATCCGTGGCGCCGTGAAGATCGACTGGAGGGACGACCTCCAGGACCCCGTTCGCCGTGACTTCGTGGACCGGGCCGGGTTCGAGGCCCTCCTGTCGGCCCGTGGCATCGCCAACGACGACACTGTCGTGCTCTACGGTGGCAACAACAACTGGTTCGCCTCCTACGCGTACTGGTACTTCAAGGTGTACGGCCACGCGAACGTCAAGCTGCTCGACGGTGGCCGCAAGAAGTGGGAGCTCGACTCCCGCGAGCTGGTCGAGGAGAAGCCCGAGCGGGCCGCCACGACCTACACCGCCCAGGAGCAGGACCTCTCGCTCCGCGCCTTCCGCGACGAGGTCGTGGCGGCGATCGGCAAGCAGAACCTGGTCGACGTGCGCTCTCCTGACGAGTTCACCGGCAAGCTGCTCGCTCCGGCGCACCTCCCGCAGGAGCAGGCGCAGCGTGCGGGCCACGTGCCCACCGCCCGCAGCATTCCGTGGTCGAAGGCCGCGAACGACGACGGCACCTTCAAGTCGGACGACGAGCTGAAGAAGCTCTACTCCGAGGCCGGTGTCGACTTCGGCAAGGACACCATCGCCTACTGCCGCATCGGGGAGCGCTCGGCGCACACGTGGTTCGTGCTGCACGAGCTTCTCGACCAGGCCAACGTGAAGAACTACGACGGTTCGTGGACCGAGTACGGCTCGCTCGTGGGCGTGCCTGTGGAGCTTGGGGAGGCTCGCTGATGACTACTCAGGGTTGCGCTGCACCGGAGCAGACCGTGGCACTGCCGGCGGGCATCGACCTGTCGACGCAGGCCGTCATCCAGGGCGTCGTCTCCGGCGCCGGTACGGCCTACGCCCGTCTGCTCGACCACTCCGGTGAGTTCACCGGCGAGGTCGTCGTCTCCGACGAGGGCGTCTTCCGCTTCTTCGCCGCTCCCGGCTCGTGGACGGTCCGCATCATCGCGGGCGGCGGCGTCACGAAGGACGTCGCCGTCGAGGCCAAGCTGGGCGAGGTCGCCCAGCTCGCCGTCGCGGTCTGATCTAGTTCTCCCGAAAGGGCCGGTGCGTCTCCCGACGCACCGGCCCTTTCTGTTTCTGTGCCGTGACATGTGGGGACAGCCGGACTTCTCGGGTCGATGTTGCGGATGTGACGGGGCGAGACCCGATACCATGCACCAGATGTCCGGAACGTCCGCGCTTGTCGCCCCCCGCCAGGCCGCCGAATCACGTACGCGGTCGTGGATGTTGTCGCCGTACTCGCTGCCGTTGCACATGCTGCGGATCGCCGGGTCGTGCGCGCTCCAGCTGATCATGTGGTTCGCCCTCGGTCGTGTCGTGCGCTGGGGGTTGCTCCTGCTGGCCGCGACGGTCTCGCATGGTTCGTGGTACCAGGCGCGCCTCATCCTGACCGTGTTCCTGTTCACGCTCGTCGTGATGACGTCGCTCGCCACGACCGTGGGCATGCTGCACGTGATCCGTGGGGCGCTGATGGAGACCCGGGCCCGCCGGGCGGCGGGCGAGGGGCGCGAGGGCATCTTCGGAGCGCTCAACCGGACCGCGCTCCTGTTCGCCGGCATCTACATGACCTGGGGCTTCGTCGACCAGGATGTCAGGGACTTCGAGAACATCGACATATTCCGGCAGCCGGACCGGCTCTGGGTGGACCGGTTCGCGCACGAGGAGAGCACGGTCGCACACGGACTGACCGGCCTGGATGCCACGGTCTCGCTCGTCATCATGGGTGTGGCGTTCCTGGTGAAGATGTATTTCGGTCGCCGGCACGAGGCGAACGAAGGACGCTTCTCCGGCGTTCTGGCGACCTTCGGTGAGCTGGCGTTCGTGTTCTATGGACTCAACGCGGTGGCCGCCGCCGTCGGCGCACGTTCCGAGTGGATGGGAAAGCGTACGGCCGTCGCCGCGCTGAGGGAGTGGGTGACCAACGCGGAGGCGAACGTCCCGGGATTCGCGGCGTTCTCGGAGTTCCTGGGCAACGTCTGGCCGTACGTCGTCGAGGCGCTGATCCTGCCGCTGGCCTGGCTCACGGTCGGCGTCCTGGTGTACGGGGCGTACGTGGAGGACACCGAGACCACGATCAGGGGAACGCGGCTGGAAACGGTCGCGGCGCGGATGCAGCAGACGCACACGCTGACCCGCCGGGCGGCCGCACGGCTGACCGCCGGCTGGACCGAGCGGTGGATCCCGCTGATCAACTCGCTCCGGCTCACGATCCGGGGAGGCGCTCCCCTCTTCGGATTGTTCGCCCTGTGTTACGTCGGACTCCGCGTCGGTTCGGACTACCTCGGCAGGGCGGGCCGCTATCTCCTGGCCAGCGATGAGCCCTACTTCTGGTTCGTCACCGATGTTCCCGTGGATTTCATCGCCGAACTGCTGACGGCCACGCTCACGATGTGCCTGATCGCCGCCACCTTCGACCTGGCGGCGACCCGGAGCAGGCTCGGCCGGTGACGCCGCTCAGCGGACGAACCTGAGCACGTGATCTCTTGACTCCGCCGGTTCCTTCATCATGTCCTCGACCGACTGCCCCGGCACACTGCGGTAGGTGCTCGGGCGCAGTTCGATCATCACCTTGTCCGCGACGGCGGGGGGAACCACCCCGAAGAGTTCCAGTTCGTACGGCGTTCCGATCTTGTTGTCCTCGGTGTCCGGAGGGGTCGCGTCGTTCAGCAGTTGGGTCTTCCAGGTACGACCTGACTGATCCTTGATCTCCACATCGGGGGCGCCGTGCCGGATGGCGCCCTCGCCGTCCAACGCCGTCCTCGTCGCGACGATCTTCAGCCACTGGCGGTCTGAGGTGTTCGTCTTCCCTGTCGGGTCCGGGATGCGCTGGACGTCGACGCGCCAGGAGACGTGCTGCCAGGTTGCCGTCTGCCCGGGCTGGATCACATGGACGTGGTCGCTCGGCCGTCCGTACTTGTAGACGCCGTAGGCGAACCAGCCAGGAGCGGCGAGGGCGATCGCGACGGACAGCAGCGCGCCGGTGCCCTGGAGCGCGATCCGCTTGCCCTGCGGCATGGGGGCGCGTCCACGGGAGGCGACGGGTTCCGGAGACGGTTCCGGAGCGGGAGGAGACGGCGGTGTCGGCCCCGGGGCAGAACCAGGGGCGGGGGTGGGAGCCTTGCCACCGGTGACGGCGGGGAAGGGCTGGGTGGACCTGTCCTTGTCCTCGTCCTCGGGCGGGGGCAAGGGAGGCCACACCCGCTGGTCGGGAAGATCCCTGCGGAGTTGCCCGGGAATCGGGATCTGGGGAGCCGACGGTGCCGGAGCGGCGCCGGGGCGCTGGCGCGGCGGCGGTGAGAACCAGTCCCGCGCCTTCGTCCGCTCGCGGTGGCGGCGCCGCCGCCCCTCCATGGGGGTCTCACTCATCTCTCCACCTCGGCTGACGGATCGCCCGGCCGCACGCCGCCCGACATGCCGCGTGTCACGCTGCGTGTCGCGCCGTGCCCATGGGCTCGGTCGTCTGGTGCGCGCATCAGGTCTTGTCCACCAGGGAGTACAGCTCCTCCGCCTGTGAGGTCAGGCGGGTCAACGCGGCGTCGGAGAGCCCAAGATCGATCTCCGCCTCGGGCGCGAAACTGTCGACGACGATGCCCCCCTGCGGCGGGCTGAAGACGAGGCTGATCCCGGGCAGCGCCTCCTCCGGCACCTCGAAGACCAGCACTCCGCTCGACCAGAGCCCCGGCTGGACGATCTTGTTGAACATGGTGAGACTCTCGTCGACCTTGTCCGTGGGCTTGTAGCGCCGGCCGTCGGCGGTCAGGAGGCAGGGAGGCTGGAGCCGACCCAACTGCATCGGCTCCTTCGGCGTCGTGGCGGTGACGTCCACCACGAGGAACAGGTTGCTCGTCTCGACCTTGACGACCTCGCCGCTGGTTCCTTTGGTGTTCACCGCGTGCGCGGCGGTCACAGAGGTGACCTTCACGCTGAAGCGGTTCGTCTCCACCAGTTCGCTCGCGGCCCCCTTGATGGTGAGGGCCGAGCCACGCTGCTCGAACGGCAGGGTGAAGGTCTGGGCGTAGACGGCGGCCGCCGCCAGCGCCAAACCGGCCACGATCCCGAGGACGCGCCAGACCACCCCGGGCCCGGTCTTGCCCGTGGACCGCCTTCGGGCGCCGGTTTCGGACGAGGTCGCCACCATCACGCCTCCTCCTTCCTTATGGGGAGGGTGACCTGGGTGAGCACGGCAGGAACGATCGGCTCGGCCTCGCTGCCGGCGTCGGTGGGAAGCTCCCCCTTGGGGGCGATCTGCCAATAGTGCGTCTGGTCGCGGTTGCTGATCATCTCGTATACGAAGCCCCCCACATCGACCGTGATCTTTTCAGGGGCTACGGCGGTGGGCGCCAGGGCGTAGCTCACGACCACCGTCGTCGTTATGCCGGGATGCAACTGGCTGCTCTCGATCCCGTAGCTCAGTACGGAAACCGTGGGATCGTTCTCGCTCTTGATCTCGGGGCTGACGCGCAGCAGTGAGGCCGCGAAGCCGCTGACTCTCATGGCCTTCTCTGTACCAGGAGCGGGAAGTATGCCGATCGAGGCGGTGGTGTCGCCCATGTTGGTGACCTTGAGTACGAGCTTCAGATAGCGCTTGGTCCGGCCGAACTCGTTCCGCTCGACGGTGTCGACGGCCTTGATGAACTGGGTCTGGAACTCGCCCTGGTCGATGACCTCGCCCGGTTGCGCCTTCGGCGGAGGTTCGTCGGGCGCCTCCTCCAGGCCGCCGAAGGCCGCTGTGACGCCGATTCCTGCCGCGATCACCGCGAGGGCGACCGGAACGAGTACCGGGCGTCGGCGGCGTGCGCCACGGGGGGAGGACGTCATGGCAATGGATGCTAGTACGACCACACTTGCACCATTAGCCGCATTGATCCCACCGACCGGGCCGCAAATGTGTCCGAATGGCGAGAACGCCACCCTGATCGGCTTTCCAGCTCCTACGCTGTGATCCAGGCGGACATGGAGGGTCTGTGGGCGACCTGCATCCCGAGCATGCCCAGCTTCAGGCGGATCGCATCTACCTGGGCTGGCAGTACGCCCTGCTGCATCCGGACCCGGGACCGCCGCCGAAACGCCCGGCACGCGAGGACCTCGCGGAGCCCGAGGTCGATCCCGACTGGGTCGTCAGGGAGCGGCTCCAGGAAGATCTGCTCAACCGCCCCGTCCGGATCTTCCGGATGTTCATGGCCCTGCTGGCGGCCGGCATCCTCGTTCTCGGCCTGAGCGGGTTGATGAACTGGTCGTTCGTCCTCATCGGCCTGGCCGCGACGGGTGGCGTCGCCGGCATCTGCACGTACGCGATCCGGCAGGGGAACCGGGCGGTCAGCTTCCGGGTGGAGGAGCGCCACGCGCGGGCCCGGCGTGAGCGGGAACGCCGCGAGCGCGAGATCGTCGCGGCCCAGGAGGAGCACGCCGCGAGATACCGGGAGTGGGCGGAGAAGAAGAGCGTCTTCGACAAGCAGCTCACCTGGTACGCCGTGGCCGTGCCCGACGAGATCGACCGCGTGGACGTCGCCGGTGGGACGCTCCCCGGCTGGTCCGCCCTGATCACACTGATCGGCGCGACCCGGCTGTACAGCGGCGGCCACCTGACCGTGCTCGACCTGTCCGAGGGCGCGATCGCCAAGGATCTGATCGAACTGGCCAGGAGAGGGGGCGACGATCCGCTCGTCTGGGTGCTGCCAGTCGATCTGCCCCGGCTCGACCTGGGGGCGACGCTGCCGCCCGAGGCGTTCGCCGACGTCCTCGCGCACGTGGTCAGCGTCAGCGAAGAAACCAGCAGGGACGTCGGGTTCGACAACGCGATCCTGGAACGCGTCCTGGAGGTACTCGGCGAGAACGCCACGATCAACCAGGTCACCGCCGCGCTCAGGGCCCTTGCCCAGGTGGGCGACCCGCGTGACGACATGCGGTACGGCCTGCTCACCGCCAACCAACTCGAACGCATCGGCACGCTGTTCGGCCGGGGCGTCGCCGACCGGGTCGTCATCGAGCGCGCCTGGGCCCTGGAATCCCAGCTGCGCAAGCTGGAGACCCTCGGCTCCGAGGCCGTACGGCTCCCGCCGGCCCGGCTGCGCGTGGTCAGCATGGACCGTCAGGCCGGGGTGTTCGGCAACCGAGTCCTCGGCACGTACGTGGCGACCGCGCTGACGCACATCCTGCGGCAGTCACCCGCCTCAGAACGGCCCTGGTACCACACGATCATCGTCGCCGGGGCGGACAAGCTGCGCGGGGACGTGCTCGACCGGCTCATGGACGCCTGCGAGACCTCCCAGACCGGGCTCGTCCTGACCTATCGCAGCCTCACCCCCACGGTCAGGGAACGCCTGGGCCGGGGCCACGCCGCCGTCGCGTTCATGCGGCTGGGGAACGCCGAGGACGCCCGGGTGGCCAGCGAGCACGTCGGCACCGAGCACCGGCTGGAGCTGGCCCAGCTCACCGAGACGTTCAGTTCTGCGGTCAGCGGCACCGGCGGCTACTACACCTCGACCGTGGGCGAAGGCCGTACCGATCCGGAGGAGAAGAGCGAGGGCGACCTCAAGGAGGACATCACCGAGTCCACCCAGTGGGGACGCAGCGCGACGAACGCGACGACGAACATGGCGGAGAGCGTCCTGCAGCGTTCCCGCGAGTTCCTGGTCGAGCCGCACCAGCTCCAGCAGCTTCCGACGACCTCGGTCATCGTCACGCACGCGACCGCGGAGGGGCGGCAGGTCCGTCTCGCCGACGCCAATCCGGCCATCCTCACCTTCCCGAAGACGACACTGGGCGACTTCGAGGAGGTACGGCGGGCCGCGCTCGCCGCCCCCGAGCAGGTCCAGCGGCCCCAGCAGACCCACCAGGCCCAGCAGGCCCAGCAACCCCCGCAAAGCCGGCACCGCGCCGAACCCGAGCCCGAACCTGAGCCCGAGGAGGCCCCGCCGCCGAACCTCGGACCTCCACCGGCTCGTCTCGACTGGCGCAAGACACGGTAAGGGCATCGTCAATATGGATGTGTGAACGTGACCGACGAAAGAGTCTCTCCCCTGTTAACCGTCAACTGAGGGGTCTCATGCATCCGTTCCCCCTGAGCGGGCCCTGGTACAGGATCCAGGCCATCGCCGCGCCCTCACGGAGCTCGTCGGCGGAGTGGGACTTCGTCACGGTCCTCCCGGCCGTGCTGTCCGCCGCGCAGCGCAACCGGCCATTCGTGATCGGCTGGTTGTCGCGAGGGGCGGGGGCGCCACTCGAACTGATCACCAACGCCGGTCCGCTCACGCCGCCGCGCCCGCCGAAGCGGGCCGTCACCTCGATCGACGTCACGCCCACCGGGCCGCAGCCGCTGCTGTTCCCCGGAGGCGCCCGCGGCGTCGAGATCGGGGACGAGTGGCTCGCCGACCTCGCCGACCTGGTGTGGACGCCCTGCCCCGGCCGCCAGGCGCCGCCGCTCAACGGCCGCAGGGAACCCGAGCCGGACGAGCCGAAGCAGCCGACCCTGTTCGAGTCCACGCTGGTGACGCTGATGTCCCGGCCGTTCGGCTGGGTCGTGGTCGCCGAGCCCACCGACCTGCTCGACGCCGAGGTCGCCCACCTGCGGACCCAGCTCAACGTCCTGCGCCAGTACGGCGACGCGTCGGAGCGGTCGCGGTTCGACGCGGAGCGGGCCGAGCGCAGGATGCAGGAGCTCGACGCCTTCCGCGAGGCCGGGCTGTGGAACGTCAGGGTCCTCGCGGGCGCCGCCGGGCCGGACGAGCTGCGGCAGATCGCGCCCGTCCTCGTCGGTTCCGTCGAGATGAGCCACCACCCCTATCGGCTGCGCAGCGCCATGTCCGGGCCGCTCCTGTCGGAGCCGATCCGCTCAGGACCGCCTCACGGGTCCTCGCCCGAGTCCGTGTACGGCTTCGCCGAGGCGCTCCACGTCACCCTGCAGGATCCGGCGGACGGGGCGGCCGCGCCGTTCGCGGCCACGGCGGGAGCGCTGGCGGCGCTGGCCGGGTTGCCGCGCCGTGAGGTTCCCGGGGTGCGCGTGCTCGACGCGGGGTTCTTCGACGTCACCAGCGAGGCGGACACGACCAGCGGCGAGACCATCGACCTCGGCGCGATCGTGGACGGCCAGGACCGCGCGGTCGGCACGTTCCGGGTGCCGCTCGCGACGCTCAACCGGCACGCCTTCATCACCGGGGCCACCGGCTCGGGCAAGTCCCAGACGGTGCGGCACCTCCTGGAGCAGCTCACCAAGGCCGGGATCCCGTGGCTGGCCATCGAACCGGCCAAGTCCGAGTACGCCGCCATGGCCGGTCGGGTCGAGCACCTGGCCCCGCTCACTGTCATCAACCCCTCGGCGCCGGACAACGTGCCCTTCAGCGTGAACCCGCTCGCGCCCGAGCCCGGCTATCCCGTACAGGCGCACATCGACATGGTCCGCGCCCTGTTCATGGCGGCGTTCGACGCCGAGGAGCCGTTCCCGCAGATCATGTCCCTGGCCCTGCAACGGGTCTACGAGGCCAACGGCTGGGACGTGGTCACCGGCGGCGGCATCCCCGGGGCCGCGGTCCAGCCCGCCATACCCACCCTGGAGCAGCTCCAGCAGCACGCCCTGGAGGTGATCCAGGAGATCGGGTACGGCAACGAGGTCCAGGCCGACGTCGAGGGGTTCATCAGCCTGCGGCTGCGCAGTCTCCGCGTCGGCAGCGCGGGCCGGTTCTTCGAGGGCGGCCACCCTGCGGACATCGGGGGCCTGCTCCAGCGGAACGTGGTGCTCGCGATCGAGGACGTGGCCAACGACGAGGACAAGGCGTTCCTCATGGGCACGCTGATCATCCGCATCGTGGAGCACCTGCGGATGCGGGCCCGCCAGGGGTTGTCCCATGAGGAGGGCGTCAGCGGCCTCAGGCACGTCATCGTGATCGAGGAGGCGCACCGGCTGCTTCGCGACCGCGGCTCCCAGCGCGCCTCCACGCACGCCGTCGAGCTGCTGGCCGGGATGCTCGCCGAGATCCGGGCGTACGGCGAGGGCATCGTGGTGGCCGAGCAGATCCCGACCAAGCTCGTGTCCGATGTCGTGAAGAACACGGCTCTGAAGGTGGTCCATCGGCTGCCGGCCGAAGACGACAGGCAGCTCGTCGGCGCGGCGATGAACCTCAGCGAGGACCAGTCGCGCCAGGTCGTCTCGCTCCAGCCGGGATACGCGGCGGTGTTCGCCGACGGCATGGACCGCCCGCTGCGCGTCCAGGTGCCGCTGGGAGAGGGGCGCGAGCGCGCCATGCTCGGGCCCATCCCGCCCATCTGCGGCCGCCGTTCCGCCGCCTGCGGGCGCGAGTGCCGTACGGGCAAGGCGTGCACGCTGTTCGAGCTCCGCGAGGCGGACCTTCTCGCGGTCGCGCCGGAGTGGGCGTGGTTGCGGATCTGGACCGACACGGTGGTGCTGGCGTTCGTGGCCAACCGGTCGTTGCCGGGCGTGCCGCGCATCCTCGCCGACATCTGGGCCGAGCTGCCTCCGAAGCGTCGTGAGTGCCTCCTGGCCACGCTTGTGGAGCACTGCGTCGCCCGCCGCGCCTGGTCTCTGCGGACCTGGTTCGATCCCGCGCTCCTCACGGAGAAGGCGGCCGAGGTCGCGGCGGCGCTGCTCGACGCCGCGGCCGCCGCGTCCCATGGTTCGCCCGGTCCGGTCTCTCCCTGTCCGGCCGCGCGAACCTCGGGGCACGGTCCGATGTCCCACAGTCCGGCGACGTACGACGCGGAAGCGCACGGTCCGGTGCCGCCCGGGTCGGCGGCCTTCGCGGGTACGGTGTCCGCCGGGCGTTCGGCCGTCCCGGCGGTCCAGACGGTGGCCTCGGCAGCGGGCACGGCAGCGAGTACGGCGACGGCCTCAGCGGTGACCACGGCGGCGAGCACGGCCGATACCGGAACCGGAAGGCTCGGCTCCCTGCGGATCGATTCCGCGCAGGCCGATTCCGCGCAGATCGATTCCGGTCAGAGTCGTTCCGCGCAGACCGGTTCTGAGCCGATCGGCTCCGTGGTGGTCGAGCCGACCGGTGCGAGGTCCGTGGAATCCGCGCCATCGCTGATCGACGAGCGTGCGAGCGGCCGCTCCGGACAGATGACCGCGTGCGAAGCCACCGCCGGATCCGACGGCGACTCCGCCGAACGACCGGATCTCGGCACGGCCGGCGTCCCGGCCGGTCCGGCCGTTCCGGCCAAGGGGCCCGTAGGCGGCGTGAGCGGCATGGGTGACCTGGTGGCCGGCCAGAATGCCGACCGGCCGACCGGCCGAGCGACCTTCGATTCGAGCGATGAGACGGCGGCGACCGGCCGGGCGGTCTCCGCACCGGTCTCCCCACCGGCCGACGGGACGGCCGACGGGACGGCCGACGGGGCGACCGACGGGACGGCGACGACCGGGGGAGAGGGCGGCACACGACGCCAGGAACCGGTGACGCCCTCACGGCCTCAGGGACGATCGATCCCGATCCAGGCGGGCGAGCGGCCGGGGACCGCCTGGGTGATCCCCCAGGTGCGCTGGCTGCACGAGGTCGACCGGCTGTTCCCCTTCGGCCACCCGGCTCCCAATCTGCGCAGCCCGGCCCCGTCCATGGAGTACGCGCTGTTCGGCACCGACCCCTCCGGCCGGCCGTACCCGCACCAGGGCGTCAACGGCTCCGGCTGCGGGCCCGCCGGGCAGGCCGGACAGGACGCGCGGGACACGGACGGTTCGGCGGCCGCCGGTGCCCGGCCGGAACTGCTCGGCCACCGGGCCAAGGCGTTGCGGCACCACCCGCTGTCCATGGAGGTGGACCGCAACCGCGCGCTGGCGTGGCGGGTGATCCTGGGCGACGACGAGCACGAGGGCATCCAGCGGGACATCACGGCCGTCGCCATCGCGGTGGAGCCGCGCGAGCGCCTCAGGTACGTCGCCCAGACGATGGGCGCGGGCTGGCTGGAGACCGTGCTCTCCTGGCCGCGGCGGTTCGTCCTCCCCTTCGACGGCGACGCCCCGGCGGAGCTCTCGTTCACCGACTAGCCTCGCTGGGGCGTGAGCTGAGGAGGCGGACGGTCGGCGCTCAACGGTCCCTTCGGCGCTCGATGCGCTTGCGGCGGGCCACCTCGCGCCGGTGCTCGTCGGCGGCCTTCCTGTCGGCCTTGCGGTCGGCCGACGCCTGCCGCTTGCGGCTCTCCAGCTCCAGCCGCATCGCCTCCTGGGAGGCGGTGCTCCGCATCGTCGTGACCGCGCGGCTCGCGAGTTTGGCGGCCCGCTTGGGGTTGGGGCGCCCGGCCGTCCCGATCGTCGACTCGACGGCCACGGGCGGAGCGGACTCGGCCCGTTCCAGCAGGGCCACGCCGTTCCGCATGAGGAACTCGTGGAGTTCCGGATCGGTGGGCTCGGAGCCGAACACGACGCGGGTCGCGCGCAGCTCGCCGTTCTCGTGGATCTCCAGTACGCCGACCCAGAACGGGGAATCGAAGAAGACGGAAAGAGTGACCATCGCTGCTCTCCAGTGCGTATGCCGACCGACGGCCTGACGAGGCCGCTCACCGGCACACCGGACATCCCTGGAGAGGGCGGATACGAAGTGGCTTGCCCGGGCTACCAACCGGACCGCGTTTTCGTGTGCGCCCCCAACGATAGGCCCGGACGGCGATCTGGACGAAGCCGAATAGGATCGAGCAGCGCACTATGGTGAGCGGGATGAGGAGGAGCGCATGAGTCAGCTTCCGTTGCGGGCGCAGCTCGCCAGTGCTCTGGGCCGTACGGCCGCGACCCTGTCCCGGGCCACCGGGCGCGGCGACGGATCGGTCATCGGCGGCAGGGTCGGGCTGATGCTGGAGCCGGATCTGCTCCGCCAGCTCGCGGCGGACCGCAGGCTCGCGCTGGTGAGCGCAACCAACGGCAAGACCACGACCACGCGCCTGATCGCCTCGGCGTTGCGGCAGCTGGGAGAAGTGGCCACTAACGCGTTCGGCGCGAACATGCCCGCCGGTCACGTCTCGGCTCTCTCCTCGGCCAAGGACGCTCCGTACGCCGTGCTGGAGGTGGACGAGAAGTACCTCCCGGAGGTGCTCGACACCACCCAGGCCGGGGTGGTCTGCCTCATGAACCTGAGCCGCGACCAGATGGACCGCGCGGCCGAGATCTGGCTGCTGGCCCAGAAGTGGCGGCGTGCCCTCGCCTCGCGGCCGACGCTCGTGATCGCCAACTGCGACGACCCGCTGGTGGCCTGGGCCGCGTCCGGCGCGGCCAGAGTCAGCTGGGTGGCCGCGGGCCAGCGCTGGCGCGAGGACTCCTGGTGCTGCCCCGAGTGCGGCGGTCCGCTGGATCGCAAGGGCGCCGACTGGGCCTGCCGGGAGTGCGTGTTCCGCCGTCCCACGCCGTCCTGGGTGCTCGACGGTGAGGACGTGATCGACCCGCGCGGCCAACGCTGGCGGCTGGACCTGCAGCTTCCCGGCCAGGCCAACCGCGCCAACGGCGCGATCGCCCTCGCCACCGTGGCGGCGTTCGGACTCGAACCCGGCCACGCGCTCCTGGGGTTGCGCGAGGTCACCTCGGTCGCGGGGCGCTACACCACGGTCGAGCGGGACGGGCGGTCGCTGCGCCTGCTGCTCGCGAAGAACCCGGCGGGCTGGCTGGAGGCCTTCGACGTCTCCGACCCCGCGCTGCCGATCATCCTGTCGGTCAACGCGCAGGGGCCCGACGGCCGGGACACGTCCTGGCTCTGGGACGTGGACTACCGCATTCTCATGGGGCGTCCCGTCCTGGTCACCGGCGAGCGTCGCCGCGACCTCGCCCTCCGGCTGTACGTGGCGGGCGTGCCGTTCCAGCTCTGCGACTCGTTCGGGCAGGCGGTCGCCGTGCTGCCGCCCGGCCGGATCGACGTGATCGCCAACTACACCGCCTTCCAGCAGATCCGAACGGAGTTCGGCCGTGCGGAGTGACCACGGCCGCCGCCCGACGAGTGGAGTCTCGGCATGACCTCTCACCTTCGCCTTGTCTGGATCTATCCTGACCTGCTCAGCACGTACGGCGACCAGGGCAACGTCCTGGTCCTGGAGCAGCGGGCCCGTGCGCGCGGCATGTCGGTCGAGACGGTCCACGTACGATCCTCCGACCCGGTGCCCGAGCAGGGGGACATCTACCTGATCGGCGGCGGTGAGGACCGGCCGCAGATCCTGGGCGCCGAGCGGCTGCGCAAGGACGGCGGCCTGCACCGGGCGATCGGCCGGGGGGCCGCGCTCCTGGCCGTCTGCGCCGGTTACCAGATCATGGGCACGGTCTTCGGCGGCGAGGAGGGCCAGCCGGTGCCCGGCATCGGCCTGCTCGACATCAGCTCCGGCCGTGGCGAGCGGCGCGCGGTCGGCGAGCTGGCCGCCGAGGTGGACCCGGCGTTGGGCGTGCCCACGCTGACGGGCTTCGAGAACCACATGGGCGTCACCCGGCTGGGGCCGGGCGTGCGGCCGCTGTCCCGGACGATCGTCGGCACGGGCAACGGCGACGGCACCGAGGGCTGCTACGCCGGCAAGGTGATCGGCACCTACCTGCACGGGCCCGCTCTGGCCCGCAACCCCGGCCTCGCCGACCTGCTGCTGGCCTGGACGGCCGGACCGCTCGCCCCGATCGATGACACGTGGTACCAGCGCCTGCGCGAGGAGCGGCTCGCCGCCGTCCTGCCCGGCTGATCCGGCGGACCGGGCCCGCGCGTCAGTAGACCAGGGCCTGGACGCCGTCGGCCAGGATCTCCTCGACGAAGGTGGACGCGCCGGCGATCCGGACGCCGTCGATGACGTCGTCGATCGTGATGCCGCGCCGTGCCGCGCACTGGGTGCAGAGGGTCACCCTGCCGCCGGCGAGTACGGCGTCGAGCAGGTCCGCCAGCGGGGCGGCCTCCTCCAGGTTGAACTCCTTCGCCCGGCCGGGCAGCGCGAACCAGGAGGATTCGCCGGTCAGCCACAGGGACACCGGGACTCCGCTGACCAGGGCGGCTGCGGCGACAGTGAACGCCTGGTTGCACCGTTCCGGCGCGTCCGCCCCGGCCGTGACCTTGATGACCAGAGATCGTGCCATGCCCGCAGCCTACATCCGCCGCAAAGCCATACAAGGTGGACATAGCGGCCGGGCCGGACGGCCATGACACGCCCTAAGCTCGTATCCCATGGACGTACACCCTGACCTTGAGCCGATCGCCTTCCTGCTCGGCCGCTGGGAGGGAGCCGGCGTGGTCGGCTACCCCACGATGGAGAGCGCGAACTTCGGGCAGGAAGTCGTTTTCGGGCACAACGGCAAGCCGTTCCTGACGTACAACAGCCGGACCTGGCTGCTCGACGGCGAGGGCAACAAGGTGCGGCCGCTGTCGACCGAGTCGGGCTTCTGGCGCATCCAGCCGGAGCGCCAGATCGAGGTGTGCCTCGCCCACCCGACCGGCATCGTCGAGATCTACCTGGGCGAGGTCGTCTTCCACAAGATCGAGCTGCGGACCGACGTCGTGGCCCGCACCGACACCGCGAAGGAGTACTCCGCGGGTCACCGGCTCTACGGCCTGGTCAACGGCAACCTCATGTACGCGTACGACATGGCGGCCATGGGGCACCCGCTGCAGTCCCACACCTCGGCCGAGCTGAAGAAGGTGGCCGACTTCACGCCCGACGAATAGGCCCGCCGCACCGGCCGGTTCACGGCCGAAACTCATCTGTCACGCCCGGCCCCTCCCGACCGATATCTACCTACGGACCGGACGAGGAGGGGCGATGAGGCCACGGGCGTTGGTGCTGGCGCCGATGCGGGGTCCCGCGTGGGCGCGGCTGCGGGAGCTGGCCGACGTTATCTACGAGCCGGTACTCCCTCGGCGCCCGTTCCGGACCCAGCCGGCGAAGGAACTGGCCGCCCGCCTGGCGGCCGAACACGCCCGCATCCTCATCACCGAGGCCGACGAGGTGAACGGGCCGGTGCTCGACCTGCCCCTGATGGTGATCGGCTGTACGCGGCCGGAGCCGGTCAACGTGGACGTCGCGGCGGCCACGGCCCGCGGGATCCCGGTGCTGTGCGCTCCCGGGCGCGACGCCGACGGGGTCGCCGAGCTCACCCTCGCCCTGCTGCTCGCCGTCGGCCGCCGGTTGCTGGTGGCCGACCGCGACGCCCGGACGGGCCGCGCCCACGAGGAGCGGGAGCCCCACCGGTCCTGGGAGCTCGCCGGCCGCACCTTCGGCATCGTGGGTTCCGGCCCGTCGGTGCGTGCGGTGACCTGGAGGGTGAAGGGGCTCGGCATGCGCGTGATCGCCCACGGCCCCGACTCCCCGAAGGGACGCCACGGCCTCGACCGGCTGCTCGCCGAGGCGGACGTGGTCTCCGTGCACGGAGCGGGCGGCAGCCTCGTGGACACCGGTGCGGGCACGATCATGGGTGCCGCCGAGTTCGCGGCCATGAAACCGGGCTCGATCTTCATCAACACCGGCCGGGCCGACCTGCACGACATGGACGCGCTGACCGGCGCGCTCAAGGCCGGGCATCTCGGCGGCGCCGCGCTCGACCACGCCCCGGAGGAGCCGGACCATCCCCTGGCCGGCATGGACAACGTCCTGCTCACCCCGCGGATCGGCGACGCGACGTACGACACCGAGGTGAACCACACGCGGATGATCTGCGGGGACATCGTGCGGTTGCTCGGCGGAGAGCCCCCGCTGCACTGCGTCAACCCCGAGGTCCTCCGCGCGTAGCCGGGACCGGGGTTCCCAGAGCTCTCAGGACCCCTGAGAACTCTCTGGACATGAAAGAACCCCGGGCGCGCTCCGCCTCGAGGATGAGGCGGGCCGGCTGGACCAAGACGCGGGATGTCTCCCACGCCGCCGGCTGCCCGGGGTTCCGGTGTCTGTCGAGGATTCGCCGGACGTCGTACGACATCCGGACGGAGGTCCGAATGGACGGCGTCCTAGCGGACAGCCACCTCGCTAGTCCAAGAATGAATCACCATTGTCTGGACCACCTCCTTTCTGCGTGCCTGTACGTTATGCGACGCCTTCGGAGAGCGGCAAGCGAATTAATCGGCAGGTCGATTTGTGCCGATCGGCGGTCCTGAGACTCGTACACTCTGTGCATGACCGACACTTGGCACGAGGAGTTGCGGGCACGCGGCTACCGGGTCACACCCCAGCGTCAACTGGTGCTGGAGGCGGTCACCTCGCTCGGTCACGCGACGCCTGAGGACATCTGCTCGCGGGTCCAGGAGACGGCGCGCGGCGTCAACATCTCCACGGTCTACCGCACGCTGGAGCTCCTCGAAGAGCTCGGCATGGTCACCCACACCCATCTGGGTCACGGTGCGCCCACCTACCACCTGGCCTCCGAGGCCGACCACGTCCACCTGGTCTGCCGGGGCTGCGACGAGGTGACCGAGGTCCGGCCGGAGCTGGTGCAGGGTCTGGTCGGCACGCTTGAGGACGAG
Organism: Microtetraspora glauca; assembly: GCA_001570385.1. Lineage (GTDB taxonomy): Bacteria > Actinomycetota > Actinomycetes > Streptosporangiales > Streptosporangiaceae > Microtetraspora > Microtetraspora glauca. The sequence goes on from BBYL01000007.1 coordinate 314,407, forward strand.
CTCGGCTTCGCCACCGACGTCCGCCACCTGACCGTCTTCGGCCGCTGCCGCAACTGCCGCTGATCTCGCGGGCTCCCGAGGCGCGCGGCCGTGAAGCGCGGCAATAGCCTTGAGGCATGCGCAGCCCTTTGCTGGACACACCCGGAGCCGTCGCCGCAGAAGCCCCCGACGCGACGGTCGCCGCTCACTACGGGGAGCCCTTCGCCGAGCAGCGTGCGCTCGCGAGCGGTCAGGCCGTCGTCGACCGGAGCGACCGCGAGGTCGTCCGCGTCTCCGGCCCCGACCGGCTGAGCTGGCTCAACAGCCTGAGCTCGCAGAAGCTCGACGATCTCGCGCCCGGCACCCCCGCCCAGACGCTGTTCCTCGACCCGCAGGGCCGGATCGAGCACCATCTCGTCCTGATCGACGACGGCGAGGCGGTCTGGGCGCACGTCGAGCCGGGCACGGCCGCCGAACTGGTCGCCTTCCTGGAGAAGATGCGGTTCATGCTGCGGGTGGAGATCGCCGACGTGACCTCCGACTACGCCGTGGTCTCCGTCGCCGCTCCCGGCGGTGCCATACACCTGCCGGACTCCCTGCCTGCCGGGACCGTCGTCGTCGGCGGTGACCTCCTGATCCCTCGCGTACGGCTGGCGAGCGTGGCGGCGGACCTGGGGCTCCGGCTGGCCGGGCTGTGGGCCTACGAGGCGTTGCGCATCGAGGCGCACATGCCGCGTCTCGGCTTCGACACCGACCACAAGACGATCCCGCACGAGGTCGGCTGGATCGGAGAGGCGGTGCATCTCAGCAAGGGGTGCTACCGCGGCCAGGAGACGGTCGCCCGTGTCCACAACCTGGGCCACCCGCCCCGCCGGCTGGTCTTCCTGCACCTGGACGGCAGCGTGGACACCCTGCCGGCGCACGGCGCCGCGGTGACGCTGGGCGCGGAGGGCGCCGGGGCGCCGGAGGCGGGGCAGATCGGCTTCGTCGGCTCGGCGGCCCGCCACTACGAGCTCGGCCCGATCGCGCTGGCCGTCGTGAAGCGGACCGTCCCGGTGGACGCGGTCCTGCTCGCCGGCGGCGTGGCCGCGACACAGGAGGTCGTCGTCCCCCCGGACGCGGGCCGCAACGTCCAGATCGACCCCGCCCTGCGCCGCCGGATCCGCTGAAAGCTGTGCCTGATTGCCGCGCCTTCGGCACGGCGGGCTCGGGGCGCCTTTGAGGCGACTCGTGCCCTCCTTGCTCGGGGTCGCTCGTGCCTCGCTCCCCGCTCGCTCGTCGGTTACTTCCCCGCCGCGCCCCTCGCTGTGCTTGATTGCCGCGCCTTCGGTACGGCGAAAAGTAACGGCGTGATCGCGCGTTTCCGCGTGATCACGCCGTTTTGGTAGGAGTCCTACTTCGTCCAGATGGCGGCGTACTTGCCGTCCTCGCTGTTCACCTGGACGGGGAAGTAGCCCTCCCCCTTGAGCTTGTCGAACCTGCTCTGGTAACCCGAGCTCGACATCCCGGTGTACTCGAACCAGCCGCCGATCTTGTCGTTGCGCCAGACCGCCGTGTAGGTGCCGCCGGGACCCACGGCGACATAGCCGGGGCGGTAGCCGTTGGCGACCCGCGCCTTGAACTCCGCCTCATGCTCGGCGAAGGTCTTGTTCGCGGTGACCTCCCACCGGACGCCGGAGGAGTTGGCCGACCAGATCGCGGCGTACATCGGGGAGGCGGCGGTGCCGTACACGTCGACCGACGTCGGCACGAGGCCGTTGCCGATGGCGGCGGCGTTGGCCGCGGCGAACTGCGCGGAGGTCATGTTGTGCCGGGCGACGAACTTGTCCGACTTCTTCACGAACACCGCGGCGAAGCGCGCGGCGTCGCCGCTGCCCGTCGCCGTGACGACCGTCGGCTGATAGCCCTTGGCGGTGTACTCGTCGAACCGCTTTTGATAGCCCTGCGATGACATGTCCTGGTACATGGCCCAGGCAGTACCGGACGACTTGACCCACACGCCGGCGTAGCTGGACCCGGAGGAGATGCTCAGGCTGACGGGTACGTAGCCCTTGCCGCTCAACTCGTGGAACTTCTGGACCTGCTGGGCCGATGTGATGCCGTGATAGGCGATGGACGCGGACGACGCCTGGGCGTGAGCCGCGACCGGCGCTCCCGCCACAGCCAAGGCGACGCCCGTGATCGCGATCTTTCCGGTGATGCGCATGACCCTCCCCGGGGGTAATGGATGATCCAAACCTGGGCGAGGCAAGACCCTAACAGAGGAAGATCGGCGTCAGACCTCCAGTAGTAAGGTGATCGGCCCGTCATTTGTCAATGACACTTTCATATCGGCACCGAAAACTCCGGTCTCCACGCGGGCGCCCAGGGCTCTCAGCTCGGCCACGACCGCCTCGACCAGCGGCTCCGCGACGGGGCCGGGCGCGGCCGCCTGCCACGTCGGACGCCGTCCCTTTCGGGCGTCGCCGTACAGTGTGAACTGGCTCACAACGAGGAGTGGCGCGCCGACGTCCGAGCACGACTTCTCGCCATGCAGGACGCGCAGCCCCCAGAGCTTGCCGGCGAGCCGGGCCGCCCCGGCGGGCCCGTCGGTGTGTGTCGCCCCGACGAGGACGAGCAGGCCCGGCTCGTCGATCGCCCCCACGACCTGACCGTCGACCACGACTGACGCGGAGCTGACCCGCTGTACGACCGCACGCATGGCCCCGCATTCTGCCATGTCCGCATTCTGGTGGCAGGTCCCGTAGAGCCGGGATCGCCGCTTCAAGTGACAACCCCCGGCTCATCGAGAGGCACGGTCGATCGCGGACCGCCGGCGAGTCCGGCCTACTGGTGTGGGGCGGTGTCGCGGCGGCCTGCCCGCCGACTGATGACGACACGAGTGGCGGACAGGAACATCGCCCGCGTACGGCCGGAGCGGACTGCGGACTGAACAGGGAGGATTGGCTGTAGATCGGGTGGGACGGGGGACCTCCTGTAAATGCGTACACTCGCCGTATGTCCGAATTGATCGTCGAGGTGGTCCGCTCCGGGTTCGTGGAATCCGTCCACAGGGCCCGTGTTTTCGCTGTGGACGCGTCCGGAGCCCCCGTCATGCGGCACGGCGACACGGACGTCCTGGTGTCGCCGCGCTCCTCGATGAAGCCGCTGCAGGCGCTCGGCATGGTGTGGTCGGGCCTCCCGCTGGAGAACGAGCTGCTCGCGCTCGCCTGCGCCAGCCACGCGGGCGAGGACTTCCATGTCGAGGGGGCGCGGAAGATCCTGGCCGGGGCGGGGCTGGACGAGAGCGCCCTCGGCTGCCCCGAGGCCCTGCCCGAGGACACCGCCGCACGGCACCGGGCGATCCGGGCGTACGTCGAGCCCGGCCGGATCTTCATGAACTGCTCCGGCAAGCACGCGGCCATGCTGGCGACCTGCATGGTGAACGGCTGGCCGGTCGAGAGCTACCTCGATCCCGGGCACCCGCTGCAGAGGGCCATCCGCGCCACCGTCGAGGAGTTCACCGGGGAGCGCGTCGCGGCCACCGGCGTGGACGGGTGCGGCGCGCCGCTGTTCTTCGTCTCCATGGAGGGCGTGGTGCGGGCCTTCCGGCGGCTCACGCTCGCCGACGAGGGCACCCCGGAGCGCCGCATCGCCGACGCCATGCGCGCCCACCCCGAATGGACCAGCGGAACCGAACGGCCCGAGGCGAAACTGATGCGCGCCATGCCCGGCCTCATGGTCAAGGCCGGGGCGGAGGCGTTCGACGCGTTCGCCTTCGCCGACGGCCGCGCCGCCGCCGTCAAGATCGAGGACGGCGGCGCCAGGGCGCGCGTGCCGGTGACCGTGGCCGCCCTGCGCGCCCTCGGCCTGGACGCCCCCGAGTTCGCGGAGCTGGCCGCCTCACCCCTGCTGGGCGGGGGCAGGGAGGTCGGCGAGATCCGGGTCCGCCGTCCCTGACCGTTCCCGGCCGGGACGGCTTCCCGGCCGCGTCCTGCTTGCCGGTCGTGTCCTGGAAGCGTGCCGGGCGGTCCTAGAAGGAGCGGAACAGGCGCGCGGCGGAGATCGCGCCCGAGGTCGTCATCGTGAAGGTCCGCATCGAGTCGGCGAACTTCGACAGGTCCCACTCGGCCGGGCCCTGGTACCAGTACAGGTTGTCCGCCGGGCGGCCGCCGCCGTCGATGGAGGCCACCACGCGGGCCCACCGGTCCACCCCGTCGAAGACCACGGCGTACGGGAGGTAGCGGGAGAACAGCTCGATCCGCTGTGCCGGCGGGATGCTCCCGATCTCCCCGGACGCGAGATGCTCCCGGAAGCCGAGCGTGTGGGCGAGCACCGCCGCGCCCTTGGCGGTCTTCGCGGGCATGTACTGGCCCCCGACGGCCAGCGCGGCTCCGGCGATGATCAGCGCGAGTCCCACCAGGGCGTACGTCGTGAACCAGGCGAGGGCCACGGTCGCCACGACGCCGAGGACGGTCGCGACCACGCCGACGGTCGTCCAGCGGGTCCGGACCGAGTCGGGCCGCCGGGCGAACCAGCCCTGGGTCACCACGTCCTGGTAGAGCTCGTCGCGCACCTTGCCGAGCCCGGCGGTGAACGAGCCCTGCAACTGCGACAGCAGTACGGTGTCCCGCCCGTCGAAGACGGCGTCGTAGAGCGCGCGCTCGTAGGGGAGGAGGGAGGCCACCGGCGCCGACGGCAACCTGACCAGGAGCCAGTCTGGGGCGTCGTACGCCTGCCGGGGCTGCTCGTCGATCCGGAGGTAGCCGCGTACGGCGAGGTCGACGATGGTGGCCGTCACGTCGATCACGTCGGCCTGCTCGTCGATCAGCGTGCCGATCTGGCCGGGCCGTACGCCGTCCGGGGGAGTGAACTGGCCGTTCTGGTGCGCGACGATCACGCCGGACTGGGCGCCGACCACCCGGGCGTCCCGGCCGCGGGTCCAGTAGAGCAGCCCGACGCCCCCGCCCAGCAGGAGCAGCAGCAGCGCCAGGGCCCCGCCGGTCACGGCGTTCAGGGTGAACGCGTTGGCCAGCTCGAAGCGGCGCTCCAGGATCGGCGCGGCTCCCGTCGCGCCCTTCGGGTAGCCGACGACGATCGTCAGCACCTCGCCGTCCCGCAGGCCCTGCTGTTCGAACGTGGCGGCGGCCCCGGTCTCGTCGATCGAGGCGCCCGTGCAGCCGATCGCCGAGGCCGGCTCGCCGGCGAAGCAGGAGAGGTTCTCCGCCCGGCCCGGGCCGCTGACCGTCACCGTCACCTGCTCCGCCGGTCCGGCCACGGCGAACCAGCGCAGCTCCTCGCCACCGGTGAGGGGCGTCACGGCGCCGGTCACGTCGTACTCCACGGTGCCGCTGCCGGTGAACGTGATCGCCTCGCCGTCGAAGGAGGCGCCTTTGAGGTTGGAGACGCGGTAGACGCGGTCGTTGCCGTCGTCGTACCGCGTCCGCGTGAGCAGCGTACGTCGCATCGGAGCACCGGAGAGAGTGATCTTCTCCACGACGTGCAGGACGCCGTCCTTGCGCAGCTCCATGGTCACGTCGTCCTTGGTCACCGTCGCAGGGTCGGCGTGCGCGGGGGTGCCGACCGTGAGGAGCGCGAGGACGGCGAACAGGGCAGCCAGACCGAGTCGGCGAGCGAGATCCACCATGAGCCAGCACCTTATCGGTCCTCCTTTGTACCGATGTCGGGCTCGCTAGTGTGTGACGTCATGGCACGTACGCGCTTGTACCGGAACGGGGTGATGGAGGCCGAGGACTTCCCGGTCTCCGAGGTCTCCGACCATTTGCGGGACCCGTCGGCGGTCGTCTGGTTGGACATGTGCGCGCCGGACGAGGAGGACCTCGCCCAGATCAGCGAGGAACTGGGCCTGCACGAGCTGGCCGTGGAGGGCGCGCTGGCGCATCGACAGCGCCCCAAGCTCGACGTCTACGACAGCCATATGTTCCTCAGCGTCTACGCCGGAGCGTTCGACCAGGAGACGGGCAGCCTGGACGTCGCCGAGGCGTCGGCGTTCATCACCGAGAACGTCCTGGTCACCGTGCGCAAGACCGAGGGTTTCGTGATCGACGAGGTCGTCCGCCGCTGGGACTCCTCGTCCAGCCTGGCCAGGCACGGCGTCGCCTTCCTCCTCCACGGTCTCCTCGACTACGTGGTCGACAGCCACTTCGACGCCGTCGAGGCCATGGACGAGCAGGTCGAGGCGTTGGAAGGGACGCTGTTCGAGGACCGTCCGATCGGGTCCGCCGAGCAGCGCCGTACCTTCGAGATGCGCAAGAGCCTCGCACTCCTCCGCCGGATCGTCATGCCGATGCGCGAGGTCGTGAACACGCTGCTGCGGCGGCACGTCGACTCGGGCGACGAGGCGATGCTCCCGTACTTCCAGGACGTGTACGACCACGTCCTGCGGGTCACCGAGTGGACCGAGTCCCTCCGCGACCTCGTCGCCAACATCCGCGAGGCGCATCTGACCATGCAGAGCAACCGGCTCAACCTGATCATGAAGAGAGTGACCGGTTGGGCCGCCATCATCGCCGTGCCCACCATGATCACCGGTTTCTACGGGCAGAATCTCCCGTTCCCCGGCTTCGAGCGGCCATGGGGCTTCTGGGTGTCCACGTTCCTCATCGTGCTGGTGTCGGCTCTGCTGTACCGATCGTTCCGCAGGCGCGACTGGCTCTGACGCTCTCCCGGAGGGAGGCCCGGAATCACGCGTACGGCGCAGCCGAAACCCGGCCGGATTCGCGCTGGGCCGCGGTCGATTATGGGAGAAACCCGCCCCATCCGGTACGGCAGCGGCCCGCCTCCGCCCCCGATCCCGGGAGGAGTCACGCATTCGACAGGGGTGGTCACGCTGCGCTGGATAAACTGCGGCCCTGGTCAGGGTGATCTCCCGACGGACAGCCAGAGGTGTCATGCGCGGGCCCATGAAAGCGCGGCGTTCCCTGAGAGCCGCAGTCGCCGCCGTTCTGGTGACGTGCCCTCTCATCACGGGATGCGCCGACGCGGTGAGCGAGACCGCGCGGCACCAGGCGGTGCCGCAGGTACGGCCACCGGTGGTGATGTTCCTCGGTGACAGCTTCACGGTCGGCTCGGGCCCGGTCGCAGAGTGGGACACCTACGCGGCCGGGACGGCCAGAAGCCTGGGCTGGCAGCTCATCACCGCCGGAGGCGCCGGCACCGGCTACATCGCCAGGGGCCGGATCGGCCGCACGTTCGAACAGTCCTTCGCCCGGCAGCTCGCCTGGCGGCCCGCGCCGGACCTGGTCGTCGTCTCCGGCGGCCACAACGACCGGCGGGCGCGGCCCGCGGGCGTGCGGGAAGCCGTACTCCGCCTGGTGGGGAACGTCAGGGAACGGTGGCCGCTGGCCAGGATCGTGCTCGTCGGCCCCATCTGGATCGACACCGCGCCGAAGGAGGCGTATCGCACCAGGGACGCCATCGCGAGCGCGGCCTGGCTGGCCGGGGTGCCCTTCCTGGATCCGCTGACCCAGCGGTGGATCAGGGACGACCGGACCAGAGTGCTCCTGTCCGACGGCATCCACCCGACCCTGTACGGGCACCTGCGGCTGGCGCGCTGGCTCGTCGGAACCTTGCGGGCGCGGGGCCTCGCCGGTGACGCGGCGGCTCCCCCGGCCCTGGTCGGGCCCGAGCCGTCCTAGTGCCCCTCCGGTCGATCACCAGGGGCCGTAGGGTCCCTGGTTGCCGCCACCGCGGTACTGGCTGACCGCGGGCTTCACGTCGGCGAGATAGATGCCGGAGGCGATGACGGAGAGGATGGTGAGGAGACCCGGCATGCCCATCCCCATGCCCATGTAGTTGACCGCGGGGGCGAACGTGAACAGCGTCGCCAATCCCAGGATGATCAACCACAGCTGCTTGGTCTGCTTGCTCGCCGCCGGGAAGGCGCGTGCGGGGATCCGGATCGCGTGGATCAGCGCCCAGACGGACAAGATGAAGGCCCCGACGGAGAGCAGCCAGAAGATGAGAGTGAGGATGTTGTTGACGGGGCCGATCATGGACTCTCCCAGGCGGTCACGGTCTCTGTCGCCCCCAGACTAGTGCGGTGTGGCCCGTGCCGGGCCGCCACCGGTCCAACCGGCGATCTCGCGACCGCCCGAGGGCGGCGACGACGCGGGCCCGCCCCGGCCGGAGCCGATGGCGGGCCCGCGTCATTGTGCCTCAGGCCTTGGTGGAACGGGGACGGCCGGGCTTCCTGTCGGAGGAAGCGGGCCGCGGCTCGGCGGACTTGGAGACCTCTTCGAGCTCCAGCGCGGCCTCGCCGCTCACCTTGCTGACGATCTTGCGACCGCGCACGGCCAGCTCCTCGTACAGCTCGTTGAACCGGGTGGCGGCGGTGTCGGCGTACTCGCGGGCCTTACCGGGGAAGTCCTTGGCGACGGCCTCGGCCTTGCCCTGGACGGTCTCGGCGTACTCGCGCGCCTTGCCCGGGATGTCCTTCGCGGTCTCGCGCAGCTCGCCCCTACGGGCCTGCAGCTTCTGGAACTGCTCGGGCAGCTCGCGCAGCTTCTCGACGGCGTAGTCACCGGCGCCCGCGACCGCGTAGAACGGCTTGGACTCGGTGATCTTCTTGACTTCGGCGGTGAGAGTCATCGGTTACCCTTCCTTGGAATCCGGTGTGGCGGTGTTCTCCCTGTGAACCGCGGCATCAGGCGGGGGCTCAGCCGGTTGCGTCGGCTGGGCCTCCGGGTTCCCGGCGCGGTTCTCCTTGCGGAACGACTCGTAAATGTCGATCAACACCTGGCGTTGCCGCTCGGTGATGGTGACATCGGCCCGGATCGCGGCCAGCACGTCGCTGTCCGGCTCGCGGTCCTCGATCAGCCCGGCCTGCACGTACAGCGCCTGCGCGGAGATGTGCAGACCTTTGGCGATCTGGTTGAGGATCTCCGCGCTCGGCTTGCGCAGGCCGCGCTCGACCTGGCTCAGATAGGGATTCGAGACCCCCGCCTGCGCGGCGAGCTGGCGGAGAGAGATCTTCGCCTGTTGCCGCTGCTGGCGGATGTACTCGCCGATCGAGCCGACCTTCGGTAGTTCCATACCCTCCAGTGTGCACACCAAGTGCTTGCAATTGCAAACTCGATGGCAAACACCTGCAAGCGGTGCGGGGTCAGGCGGGGAGCAGCCAGAGCAGCGGAGCCGAGACGGCGAGGGCCGCGGAGGCGGTCAGGATGGCGTACCTGACGTGCGCGGGAAGGTCCAGGTCGGGCTTGATGAGCCGGTTCACGCGCGTCATCACGTTCTGCCCGGACGTGGCACCGAGCGCCCCATGCGGAGTCGGGACGGAGGTGGCGGCGCCGAACCGCAGGAGCGCGGTGGCGAGCCGCTTCGGAGAGCAGAAGCGGCGGGCACGGTCGTCGGCGGCCATCTCGACCAGCAGCGCCACGGACGCCTGGGCGTCCCGGACCACGGCGGCCCAGGGAAGCGCCCGGAGCAGCGCGCCGAACGGCAGCAGCACCAGGTCGTGCCGCTCGCGCGCGTGCGCGAGCTCGTGCGCGAGCATCGCGTCGAGCTCGTCCTGCGAGAGCAGGTCGAGCGTGCCCGCGCTGATCACCACCTGCGACCTGAGCCCCGGCACGCAGTACGCGGCCGCGCCCGGGTGGTCGACCACCCGGACGCCGGGGACGGCGGGCTCGTCCCTCGCGATCAGGGAGAGCAGCATGCGGTGGCGGCGCTGGGCGCGGAGCGTCTGCACGCCGGCCGCGACGAGCACCGCCACGAGCACCGCGAGCAGGGTGAGCCCGCTGAGCAGCGCGCAGAGCCTGATCGCGTCGTGCGGCTCGCGGATGTCGAACTCGGCGCGGATGAGCAGGATGGAGAGCCCGTGCACGACGCCGGCGCCATAAGGGGCCAGGGCGTACGCGAAGAGGGCTCCGGTCGTGGCGAGTCCCCACGTCACTCCGAGGGACTGCCACAGGAGGATGGCGGTGCGAGGCGCACGCCACGTCCAACGCGCGGAGGTCAGGCGCCAGGCACCGACCGCGCATGCCAGGGCGAGGGCCGCCAGGACAGCCGCCGCGATCACTGCTCCTCCAGCTCCGTGAGGGCTCTTCGGAGGATCTCGGCCTCGGACCCGGAAACCGCCTGGGCGAAGCGCGTCAGCGCGGCGCTGCGGTCTCCCGTCAGGTCCAGGGCTTCGAGCATGAGCTCGGTGACGTAGGCGTCACGGCTCTCGGCGGGCTCGTAGCGCCAGGCGCGCCCGTCCCGGGTGCGGTTCAGGAACCCCTTGCGGGAAAGACGGTCGAGTACGGTCATCACGGTGGTGGGTGCCAGGTCGCGGTCCGCGATCAGGCGGCCGACCTCGCGTGCGGTCAACGGTGCGCTCTGTGCCCAGAGGATGTCCATGATGCTACGTTCAAGATCGCCAAGTCCTTTCACGCCAACTAGCCTACCTGGGGTAGTACTACGTGTCGTAGAGGGGCGCATGTCATGAAGCTCACGCTGGTCCAGGGGGACATCACCGAGCAGCGGGTGGACGCGATCGTCAACGCGGCCAACTCGTCGCTGCTGGGCGGCGGCGGAGTGGACGGCGCGATCCACAGGAAGGGCGGTCCGGAGATCCTGGAGGAGTGCCGGGCGCTGCGCGCGTCCCGGTACGGAGGCGGCCTTCCCGCGGGACAGGCTGTTTCGACCACGGCGGGACGGCTGCCCGCCCGGTGGGTCATCCACACCGTCGGGCCGGTGTACTCGCGAAGTGAGGACCGGTCTCACCTGCTGGCCTCCTGCTACCGGGAGTCGCTCAAGGTCGCCGACGCGCTCGGCGCGGCGACGGTCGCGTTCCCCGCCGTGTCGACCGGCGTCTACCGCTGGCCGATGGACGACGCCGCCCGCATCTCGGTCACCACCGTGCTGCGCTCCGGGTCGACGATCGACGAGGCGCGTTTCGTGCTGTTCGACTTCGCAGCATATGAGATCTTCGACCGGGTCCTACGAGAATTCGGGTGAATCGGCGGGATCCAGCCCTCGGGTTTGCCGTTCCATGCGGAAATCTTGACGTCGAGGCGCTCAGGCGACCGCCGACCAGGGGATCGTCAGCTCGCCGAGCCGCCAGCGGGACGGGCCGCCGAGGGGCGGCGTGACCGCCACCGGCCAGTCACGCGCCAGCAGTTCCGCCGTCCTGGCCCAGCGCTGGCGGGAGCCGTACGGCGCGAACGGGGCGCAGGTCGCCCAGGCGCGGTCCCACTGGCGGAGGAACTCGTGGACGGGCTCGCCGGGGACGTTCCGGTGGATCAGGGTCTTGGGCAGCCGCTCCGCCAGGTCGGACGGGCGGTCGAACCCGCCGAACCGGGCCGCGAACGTCAGCGTGCGCGGTCCCTCGGCCCCGAGCGCCGCCCACACCGCGCGGTGACCGATCTCCGAACAGGTGCCCTCGACGATCACGCCGCCGGGGTCGATCCGCGAGCGCAGCAGGTCCCAGTGCGCCCAGGCGTCGGCCTCGGCGTACTGCCTGAGCACGTTGAAGGCGCGCACGATCAGGGGGCGGCGAGGCACCGGGAGCTCGAATCCGCCCCTGACGAAGGTGAGCCCGTCCCGTTCGTACGGCCGGGCCGCCGCGACCCGCGCCGGATCGATCTCGACGCCCACGACCTCGACCCTCGGGCACACCACGCGGAGCCGTACGAACAGCTCCAGGGTCGTGATGTGCGAGGCGCCGTAACCGAGGTCGACCACGAGCGGGGCGTCGCGGGCCGAGCGCAGCAGTGGAGCGTGGACGGCGGCGATCCAGCGGTCGGACCGCCTGAGCCGGTTGTGCCCGGTGGTGCCGCGGGTGATCTCGCCGACGGGCCTGCGCACCTCAGACCCGGTGGACCTTGTGCTGGGCGGCCTGCGCGCGCGGCCGGATCACCAGGCGGTCGATGTTGACGTGCGCGGGACGGGTGACGGCGAACGCGATCACGTCGGCGACGTCCTCGGCGGTGAGCGGGTCTGGCACGCCGTCGTAGACCTTGGCGGCCGACTCCGCGTCGCCCCGGAACCGGGTCAGCGAGAACTCCTCGGTGTGGACCATGCCCGGCGCGATCTCGACGACGCGGACCGGCTCGCCGCACAGCTCCAGCCGCAGGGTCTCCGTCATCGAGGTCTGGGCGTGCTTGGCCGCGCAGTATCCGCCGCCGCCCTCGTACGACACCAGACCGGCGACCGAGGTCAGCATCACCAGCACGCCGTCGCCGGACGCGATCAGCCTGGGCATCAGGGCCCGGGTCATGCGCAGCGAGCCAATCACGTTGACCTCGTACATCCGCTGCCAGTCGTCCACCCGGCCCGAGGCCACCGGTTCGAGGCCGATCGCGCCGCCCGCGTTGTTGACCAGCACGTCACACCGGTCGAGCGTGGCGGCGAAGGCGTCGACGGACTCCTGGGAGGTGACGTCGAGCGTCGCCGGGCGGATCGAGGGCACCTCGGCGGCCAGCCGGTCCAGCCGGTCGCGCCGCCGGGCCGCGGCCACGACGTCGAAGCCCTCGGCGGCGAGTCGCCGGGCCGTCGCCGCGCCGATGCCGCTGCTCGCTCCGGTCACCACTGCCGTCTTCGTCATGGTCGCTCCAAAGAGGGGTTCCAAACCGTGGGTGGACTTCTCATCTTTCCAGGAGCTTGGAAAAGCTGCGGAACCGCACCGATTCGGGAATCTTGTCGGGTTTCTCGAGGTTGTTACCGTTCTGGAGGTGGTGCGGGTGGCGCTCAGTCGGCGCCGGGTCAACCGGGTCGCGACGATCAGCATGCACACGTCGCCGCTGGACCAGCCCGGGACGGGCGACGCCGGCGGCATGAACGTGTACGTCGTCGAGGTGGCCAAGAGGCTGGCCGCCCTCGGCATCGAGGTGGAGATCTTCACCCGGCAGACCGCCAGGGACCTGCCGCCGACGGCGGAGATCGCGCCCGGGGTGTCCGTACGGCACGTCACCGCCGGGCCGTACGAGGAGCTGGACCGCGCGGACCTTCCCGCCCAGCTCTGCGGATTCCTGTCCGGCGTGCTGCGGACCGAGGCGATGTACGAGCCCGGCCGCTACGACGTCATCCACTCGCACTACTGGCTCTCCGGGCAGGTCGGCTGGCTCGCGAAGGAGCGCTGGGGCATCCCCCTCGTGCACACCATGCACACCATGGCCAAGGTGAAGAACCTCCTGCTCGCCGAAGGCGACAAGCCGGAGCCCACCGCGCGCGTCCTCGGCGAGGAGCAGGTCGTCGGCGTCGCCGACCGCCTGGTGGCCAACACGGCCGCCGAGGCCCACGAGCTGATCGAGCTGTACGACGCGCCCAGGGACCGGGTGACCGTCGTGAATCCCGGCGTCAACCTCGGCGTCTTCCAACCGGCGTCCCAAGGGGCGGCCCGGCACCGCCTCGGCCTGCCGCAGGACGCCCACGTACTGCTCTTCGTGGGCCGGATCCAGCCGCTCAAGGGGCCCGACGTCCTCATGAAGGCGGTCGCCCGGATGCTCGTCGAGGATCCGTCGCTGCGCTCGCGGCTCGTCGTCGCCTTCGTCGGCGGGCCGAGCGGCAACGGCCTGGCCCGCCCCTCCCTGCTCACCGAACTCGCGGGGGAGCTCGGCATCACCGACGTCGTACGGCTCTCGCCGCCCGCGCCGCAGCACGAGCTGGCCGACTGGTACCGGGCGGCGGACGTGACCGTCGTCCCTTCGCACAACGAGTCCTTCGGGCTCGTCGCGCTGGAGTCACAGGCGTGCGGCACCCCCGTCGCCGCCGCCTCCGTCGGCGGCCTGCGCACGGCGGTCAAGGACGGCGTGTCCGGCATACTCATCGACGGGCACGACCCCCACGAGTGGGCGGTGGCGCTTCGCCGCCTCCTCGGGAGCCCCGCCTGGCTGGACTTCCTCTCCGGCAACGCCGTACGGCACGCGGAGGCCTTCGGCTGGTCGGCGACGGCCGCCCGGCTGGTCGAGGTGTACGCGGGCGCGATGTCCCGGCTGCACCGCGTCCCGATCGCGGTCAACTCCTGATCTCCCGGGGCACGGCCTAGTCTGAGAAGAACGGGCGGCGCCGAGGTTCACGCACGGAACGACAGGGCGGGAGCCGCCCGGCGAGGCTTGGAGGGGACATGAGTGATCTGGAAGGCGTGATCGAGGGAGCGCTCAAGGCGGCGGACCTCGCCTACGAGCGGCCTCGGCCCGGGGCGTTCCTCGTCAAGTTGCCCGGCCAGCACAAGCTCGCCACCATGACCTGGCTCGTCCTCGGCGACCAGGCACTCAACGTCGAGGCGTTCTTCTGCCGGCAGCCGGACGAGAACCACGCCGATTTCTACCGGTGGCTGCTGTCCAAGAACGGCTCGATGTACGGTGTGCACTTCGCGCTCGACCCGGAGGGTGACGTCTACCTCGTCGGCCGGGTGCCGTTCGACGCGGTCACGGAGACCGAGATCGACCGGGTGCTCGGATGCGTCCTCACCTACTCCGACGAGTCCTTCGACCGCGCGCTGGAACTCGGGTTCGCCTCCTCCATCCGCAGGGAGTGGGAGTGGCGGGTCAAGAGGGGCGAGTCCCTCGCCAACCTGCAGGCGTTCGCGAGGTTCGCCGATCCGGCACGGGACCCCGCATAAGCCATACGGACTAAGCTTTCGGGCTATGGCGACTTTGGTGCTGCTGCGGCATGGCGAGAGCGAGTGGAACGTCAAGGGCCTGTTCACCGGGTGGGTGGATGTCACGCTCTCCCCGGCGGGCGAGGAAGAGGCGCGGCGCGGCGGTCAGCTGCTGCTCGACGCCGGTGTCCACCCCGATGTGGTGCACACCTCCCTCCTGACCCGGGCGATCCGGACGGCCAACCTCGCGCTGGAGGTGGCCGACCTGCTCTGGCTGCCCGTGCACCGCTCGTGGCGGCTGAACGAGCGCCACTACGGCGCGCTCCAGGGCAAGGACAAGGCCCAGACCCGCGCGGAGTTCGGCGACGAGCAGTTCATGCTCTGGCGCCGCTCCTATGACACTCCGCCGCCGCCGATCGCCGACAGCGACGAGTTCTCCCAGGCGGGTGACCCCAGGTACGCCCTCCTCCCGCCGGAGCTCATGCCGAGGACCGAGTGCCTCAAGGACGTCGTCGACCGGATGCTGCCGTACTGGTACGACCGGATCGTGCCCGACCTGGCCGAGGGGAGGACGGTTCTGGTCGTCGCGCACGGCAACTCGCTGCGCGCGCTGGTCAAGCACCTCGATGGCATCGACGACGCGTCGATCGCGAAGCTCAACATCCCGACCGGCATCCCGCTGCGGTACGAGCTCGACGAGAACTTCCGCCCGCTGAACCCGGGCGGGGACTACCTCGACCCGGACGCGGCCAAGGCCGCCATCGAGGCCGTCGCCAACCAGGGCAGGTGATCCCGTACCGCTCCGCGGCGCGGACAGGAGCTCCGCGCGGGCGGGCCACGGACACGGAACGGCGCGGCAAGGAAGTCTTGCCGCGCCGCCACGAGGAATGTCTCAGTCCGTGTTCCGTGAGCCGGTGACGAGGTAGACGACGTCGCGGGCGACGCGCACCGCGTGGTCGGCGTACCGCTCGTAGTACCGCCCGACGAGGGTGATGTCGATCGCGGCCTCCACGCCGTGCGACCACCCGTCGGCGAGCAGCACGCGGAAGAGCCGGCGGTGCAGCCGGTCCATCGCGTCGTCGTCGCTCTCCAGCTCCTTGGCGGTCTCGACGTCACGGGAGACGATGACGCTTCCGGTCTTGACGATCAGACGTTCGGCGATCGCGCCCATCTCCACGATGGTGTCGCGCAGCTCGGCCGGGATGGCCGAGTCGGGGTGGCGCATCCGGGCGATCTTGGCGATGTGCTCGGCGTGGTCGCCCATGCGTTCCAGGTCGGCGGCCATCCGCAGCGCGGTGATCACGGTGCGCAGGTCGACGGCAACCGGCTGCTGGGTCGCCATCACCTCGTAGATCGAGGTCTCGATCTCCGCGTAGAGCTGGTTGACCTCCGCGTCGCGGGAGATCACGCTCTCGGCGAGCTGGAGGTCGGCGTCCAGCAGTGCGGTGGTGCCCCGTGACATGGCGGAGCGGACAAGTCGGGTCATCTCCACCAGGCGGTCGGTGAGGGCTTCCAGCTCATCGTGGTAGGCGTCGCGCATGCCGATCAACCTACGCGTGGTTCCGTGAACGAACTTCGACCGTCAGATGAACTTTTCCGGAAAAGCCATGGTCACGCCCTATCAGGGAGGATACCGGGCGAGAAACGCCGCCTACATTTGGAACCGTGAACGAGTTGCTCGCCAGCCTCGCCGCGATGGCCGGATTCATTCTGGGCGCCGTCGTCATGATGGCGATCGGCCGCCAGTCCGACCACGAACAGCGGACCGAGACCTCCGACGACGTGCTGTCGTCCGGCGTGGCCTCCGTACTCGCGGTGCTTCCCTCGTCGGCCGTCGTCCTGGACCGGGACGACCGGGTGCTGCGCGCGAGTTCGGCCGCCCGCGCCTTCGGCCTGGTGCACGGTGATTCCCTCATGGCGGCCGAACTGCTCGCGCTGGCCAGAAAGGTCCGCAGGGACGGCGAGATCCGCGAGAGCGAGATCGAGACGGCGGGACGCAGGTTCGGCCAGGAGTCGACGACTTTCGCGGTCCGCGTGGCCCCTCTGGGATCGCACGGGCAGGTGCTCGTCCTGGCCGAGGACCAGACGGAGAGCCGCCGGGTCGACGCGGTCCGGCGCGACTTCGTGGCGAACGTCAGCCACGAGCTCAAGACGCCCGTCGGCGCGCTCAGCCTGCTCGCGGAGACCATTCAGGACGCCGCGGACGACCCGGAGGCGGTGACCCGCTTCGCGGGCCGGATGCAGCACGAGGCCGCGCGGCTGACCTACCTGGTGCAGGACCTGATCACGCTCTCCCGGATCCAGGGCGCCGAGCCCATCCCGACGCCGTGCGCGGTGTCCGTCGACGAGGTCGTCCACGAGGCGATCGACCGTTGCAACACCAAGGCGTCCTCCAAGCAGATCACCCTGGTCGCCGGCGGCAGGGAGGGCCTGCGCATATGGGGCGACGACGAACTGCTGGTCACCGCCCTGCGCAACCTCATCGACAACGCCGTCGCCTACAGCCCCGAGCAGACCCGGGTCGTGGTCAGCGTCCGCCCGGCGGGCGACTCGGTCGAGGTGAGCGTCAGCGACCAGGGCATCGGCATCCCCGAGTTCGCCCAGGAACGCATCTTCGAGCGCTTCTTCCGGGTGGACGCCGCCCGGTCGCGCGCGACCGGCGGGACCGGGCTCGGTCTCGCCATCGTCAAGCACGTCGCCGCCGCCCACGGCGGCGAGGTGACGGTCTGGAGCAAGGAAGGCTCCGGATCGACCTTCACCCTCCGCCTGCCCGCGTTCGGCGGTACGGCGGGAGCGGTACAGAGCACAACAACCCCCATGGAGGCTGCGAAGTGACCCGGGTACTCGTCGTCGAGGACGAGGAGTCGTTCTCGGACGCCCTGTCCTACATGCTCCGTAAGGAAGGCTTCGAGGTGGCCGTCGCGGCCACCGGCCCCGAGGCGCTGGACGCCTTCGACCGCAACGGCGCGGACATCGTCCTGCTCGACCTGATGCTTCCCGGCCTGCCGGGCACGGAGGTGTGCCGCACGCTCCGGCAACGTTCCAAGGTCCCCGTCATCATGCTGACGGCGAAGGACAGCGAGATCGACAAGGTGGTCGGCCTGGAACTGGGCGCGGACGACTACGTGACGAAGCCCTTCTCCTCGCGGGAACTCGTGGCCCGCATCCGGGCGGTCCTCCGGCGCCAGGGGGACGTGGAGGAACTGGAGTCGGCCATCCTCGCGGCCGGCCCGGTCAGGATGGACGTCGACCGGCACATCGTCGCCGTACGCGGCGAGCACGTGCAGCTTCCGCTGAAGGAGTTCGAGCTGCTGGAGGTGCTGCTGCGCAACGCCGGCAGGGTGCTCACCCGCGGCCAGCTCATCGACCGGGTCTGGGGCGCCGACTACGTGGGTGACACGAAGACCCTGGACGTCCACGTGAAGCGGCTGCGCGCCAAGGTCGAGGCCGACCCCTCCAACCCGCGCTGCATCCTCACCGTGCGCGGACTGGGCTACAAGTTCGACCCCGTGGAGGCCTGACACCGGGAACGGCGGAACCCCTTGCCGGGGACGGCAAGGGGTTCTTCGTCGTTCTCGGGACGTCGTTCTCAGCGGTGTCCCGCCCAGGCGCAGGCCGTCGTCAGTGGCCGTGCGTCAGTGGCCGTGCGTCGCCTCGGTGCCCGTCCCGGTCTCGGTCCCCGTGGTGTCGGTGGTCGTGGTGTCGGCCGCCGGGGGCTGCGCGTTCGGAGCGGGCGGCAGGGTGGCGAACTCGCGACTGCGCGGGATCACGGGCACGGACATGGTGACGTCGCCCGCGTTCTTGAACCGGAGGGTCAGCTTCACGCTCTCGCCGCCGAGCAGCGTCTGCTTGAGCCCTTCGACGGTGGTGCCCGTGGACTTCGCCAGCGTGTTGGGCGAGAGCTGGAACGCGCCGGGGATCCGTACGGAGTCGGCCTGTCCGCTGTCGGGCACGATCGCGGTGAGCGCGTCGGCGGCGGTGTTGGTGTTCACCAGGCTGAGGTAGAGCGGTGCGGAGCCGCCGGCCGCGATCTGGCCGCCGGAGTCAGGTCCGAGGATGAACGCCTGCGCGATCTTGACGCCGTTGTGGCCGTAGTCCCTGTCCGCGCCGTCGCCGACCATGTGGACACCCGCCTCGGTCGGCGCGTACGGGATGTTGGTGTTGGCGTCGAACCCGGCGCCGCACGCGGCCAGCGCAGGGGCGGCGGCGAGGAGCGCGGCAATGGCGATCACCCTGCGGCGGCTGGTGCTGCTCACGGTGCGATTCTCCTTGGTATGCATGGTTTTGAGCAGCAAACACCATATCTGCGCCCGGCTCCGGTCACGGACTCGGGCTCCCGATGTCGAGTCCGTCTGGTTTTGCAGGTCATCCGGTATGTCCCGCTTTGCCATTCACAGAGTCGACTGCTTGTCAAGTCCTAAAATGACGTCTTGACCTGCAGTTATGTTCATTTCACTGTTCCGGGAGGCTGTGAGCGCGTGGTACTCTGGAGTACAGCGGAAGGGGTACTTGTCACATGACTTTCCAGGTCGGCGACACTGTCGTCTACCCCCACCATGGGGCTGCTCGGATCGAGGCCATCACGACCCGAACCATCAAGGGTGAGGAAAAGACCTACCTGGTGCTGAAGGTCGACAAAGGCGACCTGACCGTCCAGGTGCCAGCGGAAAACGCCGAGCTCGTCGGTGTGCGTGATGTCGTCGGCCAGGAAGGCCTTGAGCGCGTATTCGACGTGCTGCGCATGCCGCACACGGAGGAGCCGACCAACTGGTCCCGCCGCTACAAGGCCAACCTGGAGAAGTTGGCGTCCGGTGACGTCAACAAGGTGGCCGAGGTCGTTCGCGACCTGTGGCGACGCGACAAGGAGCGCGGGCTCTCCGCCGGTGAGAAGCGGATGCTCGCCAAGGCTCGGCAGATCCTGGTCAGCGAGCTGGCGCTGGCAGAGAAGACCAACGAGGACAAGGCCGAGGCGCTGCTCGACGAGGTGTTGAACTCCTGAACACGACGTCACCAAGGGTGGGCATCGGTGTCGATGTCCACCCTTTCGCATCTGGTCGTGAGCTGCACCTCGCCGGTCTGTACTGGCCGGGCGAGACCGGGCTCGCAGGACACTCCGACGGGGACGCGGCGGCGCACGCGTGCTGCGACGCGCTGCTGTCGGCCGCCGGCCTCGGGGACATCGGCGGCCTCTTCGGGACCGCCGATCCACGCTGGGCCGGGGCTTCGGGCGCCGTCCTCCTGGAGGAGGCGGCCCGCCAGGTCAGGTCGGCCGGCTTCCAGATAGGCAACGTGGCGGTTCAGATCATCGGTAACCGGCCCAAGCTCGCACCTCGCCGTACGGAGGCGGAGAAGGCCCTGGGAGCCGCTGTGGGGGCTCCTGTGAGCGTCAGCGCCACCACCACGGACGGCCTGGGCCTCACCGGGCGTGGAGAGGGCGTCGCGGCGATGGCGACCGCGATCGTCTTCGGCTGACCCGTCGGTCGGATCCTCCGGCGGCGAATGGCCCCGTCCAAAGGGACATGCAAACCCGGATGGGCACAGGAGCGTCCTATTCAACACGTGGGTGGCGACCCGGAATCCAGGCGCGGAAAGGGTCGCCGCCCCATTTTTGATGATTTGTCGGCTAGCCGGGTAAAACTCCAAGTCGGACGTGAAAACCATCACTTCGACGGGGGAGCTGGTCATGATCGGAGCGATCGTCGGTGCCATCATCATCGGCATCATCATCGGAGCGCTCGCGCGGCTGATACTTCCGGGCCGTCAGAACATCAGCATCGGACTCACGATCATCGTCGGGATCGTCGCCGCTTTGATCGGCTCGCTGATCGCCAGCGTTCTCGGAGTCGCGAATACCAGGGGCATCGACTGGACCGAGCACCTCATTCAGCTTCTGCTCGCCATCGTGGGCGTGTACGCCGTCACGAGGGCGAAGAGCAGAAGCCAGTAAAGGCGGACAGGTAAAGGAATATCTCCCGAATACTGGGTAGTGATCTCCCTTGACGGTGAAGGTGTCACCCTCAAGGGAGGTCGATCATGACCATCGAATCCATTCTCGGTGCCATTGTGATTGGTGCGGTCGTCGGTGCGCTGGGGCGTCTGTTCCTTCCCGGCAGGCAGCCGATCGGCTGGATCCTCACCATCGTCGTCGGCATCGTGGCGGCCCTCATCGGTACCGCCATCGCCCAGGTCCTCGGAGTCGACACCACGCCGGGCATCGACTGGATCGAACTGGTGATGCAGGTCGTGCTCGCCGTCATCGGTGTCGGCATCGTCGCAGGCATCCGCGGCGGAACGCGCGTCTAGATCCGTCCCGCGGGAGGTGACCCGCTGTGAACGGTTGCTGGACGCCACCGGCGTGAGCGGCCGTCCCGAGCAGGAAAGGCCCGCTCGCCCCTCCCTGAGGGGTGAGCGGGCCTTCTGCCGTGTGTCCGCCTGGTATGTCGCCCCGCATGTCGCTGAGAGTCGCTCTCGCGCCTCGGACAGACTTCCGGGGGCCGGAGGGCCCCCAGCCCCGGAGGACCGCTCACAGACGCTCTGGTCGTTCCCGGCCGCTCACGGGTCTGGATGGCTCCGAGGGGGGTGGCTCAGTCCGGCGGGAGCGGGGTGCTGCGCATGCGACCGGAGGGCGGGTCCACCGGCACCGGCTCGTCCTTGGCCTCCGCCGCGGTGCCGTACGGCTTCCGCCGGGCCTCCTCCTCGTCGGCCGCGTCCGCTTCGTGAGCCGGGTCGGGGATCTCGGGAAGCCGGCGCAGCGGCTGGGTGTCGATCTCCGATTCCGACGTGCGGGCGTCGTGCGCCTCGCCGCGCCGTTCGACGGACTCCTGGACGGACTCCTCGACGGATTTCTCGGTGGACTCGGTGTGCGGCTCGGAAGGCCGGTGGGCAGCGTGCTCCGGTTGTTCGGTCCGGTCCCGGGCGATGTCCGCCGGCGTGTCGTGCGGCGTCGCGGCCTCATCCGGCTCCGCGGTGGCCGCGCCCCCGCGCGGCGTGCCGGGAGCGTCCGGCGTCCGGTCGTCCGGCATCGTCAGGTTATCCGGCGTGGCTGGGGAGTCCGGCGTCGTCCGGTTGTCCGGCGTGGTCCGGGCATCCTTCGCGGGCGGTTCACCGGGATCCGCGTTCACCCCCGCGCTGGACTCCCGGACGGAGTCGGTCGGAGCTTCGCCTCGCGGGCGGGGATGGACGAGGACGTCACCGATGTGCGGCCGGACGAGGTCGCCCCACCGGACGGGCCGGTTGCGCCTCGGGCTCGTGGGCTCGGCCCCGGGCCTCGGGTTCGTGGGCTCGGCTTCGGTAGGCGTGACCTCCGCGGGCTCGGCTTCCGCGGACTCGGCTTCCGCCGGTGCGGCCTCCGGCTCCGTGGTCGCCGGGGCGTCGCCGGCCTCCTGACGGCCGTCCTCCTGAGGCGTCGCCGTGACCGCCGCGTGCGACGGTGCCTCGGCCGGTTCCCGCGTGGGCGCCCGCAGTACGGGATGGGACGGCTCAGGGGCCGGACGGGGCGAGACGGCGGGTGCCGGAGCGTCCTCCTCCCGAGCGGGAGCGGCCTCCTCCAGGGCGGAGACGGCGGGTGCCGGAGCGGTCTCCTGCGCGATGGAGACCGCCGGGGAATACGTCTCCCGAGAGGCGCGGCGCGGCTCCTCCCTCTCGAAGGGAACGATCTCGGCGGCGTCCGTCAGGGGGTCCCGATCGGACCAGTGCGCCTGCGCCTGCTTGGCGAGGATCAGCAGCAGCCAGAGCCCGATGCTCAACATCACCCAGGGCAGCAACGCCACCACGACGGCGGCCTGCCGTACGTCAGGGGTCGCACCTGTGGCGGTCGCGACGGTCGCCGTGGCGGCGGCCGCCATCAGCAGGACCAGGATGAGACCTGCCTGCAGCCGGAGCAGCGGCCGTCCGGTGCGGACCAGCGGAACGCCGATCAGCGCGACGACCAGCAGCGCGTCGAAGGCGGCAGGGTACAGATAGGCGAAGCGCGGCTCGGCCTGACCGGCGATCGCCAGCGCGCGCAGATCGTCGAAGGACAGTACGCAGGCCGCCGCCGCCAGCAGGGCGACCGCGAGACCCGCGACGCCGACGGCCAGGCGGCGAAGCACCAGCGGGAGTCCGGCGGATGGGGATTCGGGCGGGCGGGAGGCGCTGCCTGCCGCCGCGGGGGGAGAGGCGTCCATGGCGTTTCGAGCCTACAGAATGGGAGCAGCCCCGCCGATCACGGACGACAAGTAACATGATCCGCGTATCGGACCAGGAGATCACCGGAGGAAGCGATGTTGCCTGACGGTGTGCGCGAACTTTTCGACGCGCCGAACTTCGCGACCGTCGTCAGCCTCAATCCGGATGGCGCGCCGCAGGCGTCGGTCATCTGGGTCAGGACCGACGGGGACGACATCGTCTTCTCGACGGTCAAGGGACGCCGCAAGCACCGCAACTTCGATCGTGACCCGCGGACCACGATCGTGGTGATCGACCCGGCGAACCCGTACCGGTACGCCGAGGTCAGGGGCACCGTGACGATGGAGGACGACCCGGCGAGCGCGTTGATCGAGGAACTCTCCCTCAAGTACGCCGGCAGGTCGTGGGAGGAGCCCCACCCCGACAGCGAACGGGTGATCGTCCGCATTAAGCCGCAAAAGGTATATCTCCGCTGAGTGGTTTCTGGGCTTATGCGTGGTACGCCCGGGGCGCGGGTTCATACGGGCGGTGTTCACGGTCCCGTAAGTCGGCCTGTGGTGCGGCGTGAGGCATTAGCCTTGCCTTCGTGAGCCTGAACCTCTACGACACAAGCACGCGTACGGTCCGTGATTTCGTACCGGTCGAGCCCGGCCGGGTCTCGATGTATTTGTGTGGTGCGACCGTCCAGGCTCCGCCGCACATCGGCCACATCCGGTCCGGCGTCAACTTCGACGTGCTCCGCCGGTGGCTGGTCCGGCTGGGATACGAGGTGACGTTCTGCCGCAACGTCACCGACCTCGACGACAAGATCATCCGAGTGGCCGCCGACGAGGGCGTGCCGTGGTTCGTCGTCGCCGAGCGCAACCAGCGGGCCTTCGGCTGGGCGTACGACCAGCTCGGATGCCTTCCGCCGACCGTCGAGCCGCGGGCCATGGGCCACGTTCCCGAGATGGTCGAGCTGATGCGCCGGCTCATCGACAAGGGGCACGCCTACGCCGTGGGCGGCGACGTCTACTTCGATGTGGTGTCCTACGCCGACAGGTACGGCAGGCTCTCCAACCAGAAGCTGGAGAACATGCGGAGGGCGGGCGACACCGACACGGACTCGCTCAAGCACGACCCGCGCGACTTCGCCCTGTGGAAGGGCGCGAAGCCCGGTGAGCCGACGTGGCCCACTCCGTGGGGTCGCGGCCGGCCCGGCTGGCATCTCGAGTGCTCGGCGATGGCGACGAAATACCTCGGCGGCACGTTCGACATCCATGGTGGCGGCGTCGACCTGATCTTCCCGCACCACGAGAACGAGATCGCCCAGTCGCAGGCCGCGGGCGACGGCTTCGCCCGGTACTGGCTGCACAACGGCATGCTCAAGCTAGCCGGCGAGAAGATGAGCAAGTCGCTGGGTAACTCGCTGCTCATCCCGGACATGCTGCGCAAGGTGCGGGCCGTCGAGCTGCGCTACTACCTCGTCGCGGCGCA
Organism: Microtetraspora glauca; assembly: GCA_001570385.1. GTDB lineage: Bacteria > Actinomycetota > Actinomycetes > Streptosporangiales > Streptosporangiaceae > Microtetraspora > Microtetraspora glauca. The sequence goes on from BBYL01000007.1 coordinate 338,549, forward strand.
CTACCGCTCTGAGATCGATTATTCGGAGGAGGCGCTGCAGGAAGCGGCCGCCGGATACCGGCGGCTCGAGGGCTTCGTCACCCGGGCGGCCGAAGTGATCCACGACGTGGACGCCGTGGCCCCACTGCCGCAGGCGTTCGTGGACGCCATGAATGACGACCTCAACGTCTCCCAGGCGCTCGCGGTCATCCACGAGGTCGTCCGCGAGGGCAACGTCGCGCTGGCCCAGGGCAACAAGGAGCAGATCGCGCGGCTGCTGGCCGAGACGCAGAACATGCTCGACGTGCTCGGCCTGGACCCGCGTTCCGAGCAGTGGCGCGGCACGGGGGACTCCGGGCTTCGCGAGGTCGTGGACGGCCTGGTGGCCGTCGCGCTGGAGCAGCGCCAGGCGGCCCGTGCCCGCAAGGACTACGCCGCCGCCGACGCGATCCGTGAGCAGCTCGCCGCCGCGGGCGTGGTGGTCGAGGACACCCCTCAGGGGCCTCGCTGGGAGCTGGCACGCTAGAGGTGCCCCTACGCTAGAGACCATGGCGGGAAAGGCTTCAGGGAAGCCCTCACGGAGGCAGGGATCGACCAGGGGAACCGGCGGCAAGGGCCGTGGTTCGCTTGAGGGCAGGGGCGCGACGCCCCCGGCCCACATGCGCCACTGGTACAAGGACAAGGCGCGCACCGAGCGGATCGAGCGCGAGGCCGCCGGTGTGGCCCGGCCCGCCCGCGCGCAGTCCAGGACACGCCGCGAGGACGGGCCGGAGGTCATCGGCGGCCGTAACCCGGTCGTCGAGGCGCTCCGCGCGGGCGTCCCCGCGAACGTCCTCTACGTCGCGCAGCGCATCGACAGCGACGACCGCGTCCGCGAGGCCATCAAGATCGCCGCTGATCGTGGCATCGCCCTGCTGGAGGTCTCGCGCGACAAGCTCGACAGGCTGACCGACGGCGGCGTCCACCAGGGGATCGGGCTGCAGATCCCGGCGTACGAGTACGCCCACCCGTCCGAGCTCGTGGAGCGGGCACAGGACGCGGCCGAGGTGCCGCTGATCGTCGCCCTGGACGGCGTCACCGACCCCCGCAACCTCGGGGCCATCGCCAGGTCGGCCACCGCGTTCGGTGCGCACGGCCTGCTCGTCCCGTCCCGTCGTTCGGCGGGCGTCACGGCCGGAGCGTGGAAGACGTCGGCGGGCACGTTGGCCAACCTGCCCGTCGCCCGTGCCGCCAACCTCACCCAGACGCTCCAGGCGTACCGCGAGAGCGGGCTGTTCGTGATCGGCCTCGACGGCGGCGCCTCCATCGACGTCGGCGATGTCGAGCTGGCGGCCGAGCCGCTGGTCGTGGTCGTCGGTTCCGAGGGCAAGGGGCTGTCCCGCCTGGTCCGCGAGTCCTGTGACCAGGTCGTTCGCATTCCCATGAACGCGGCGGCCGAGTCGCTCAACGCGGGCGTCGCAGCCGGCATCGCCCTCTATGAGGTCGCCCGTCACCGTCGCCGATGAATCCTCGGTGACGGTACGGCCTCCAGCCCACTAAACTCGTGGGCGTCACGCCGCCTTAGCTCAATCGGCAGAGCATCTGTCTTGTAAACAGAAGGTCTGGGGTTCGATTCCCCAAGGCGGCTCGGATGTGGAAGGCCCCTGACCGGGGATCACTTGGTCAGGGGCCTTGTCTTTGTCCGGACAAATCTGCGATCTTGCTAACACCCTTGCTAACAGGAGACCAGATGACCTTGGAAGAGCGCCCCGGCACGTTGACTGAGGATCCTGAAGCCGGAGCGGCCTACGTTTCCCTGCACGGCCGGATTCCCCCGCGGGCTCGTTAACGCCACTGGCCGTTCGGTTGCTGCCCCGACGCCGCGATGATGCCGCCTGGGCAGGCCCTCCTGGTGGAAGCTGCGCAGGGCCTGACGGCCGGACGGCGGCCATGTCGTGGCGCAACTACAAAGCTGTCACCGGCATCGTGCCGATGGCCGCTGCCGCCGGCACGGCCTGGTCAGCTTGCGGCCTGCCCGCCGCAGAACGCCGCCTTGACGAGCCCGTCCAGCATCTTCGGATAAGTGGCGAGGTCGAATGCGGCGTCGCCGGCGGTCAGCGAGGCGGTCAGGGTCTTGCTGCCGTCGGGCGTGCTGTACATCAGCGCCGCGTAGCCCGCCGGGGGGCTGCCGTTGTGGTTGAGAACGGTGCCGCAGGTCGGGCCCAGGTCCTGTACGAACATCCCGAGGCCGTAGCGGCCGTAGAGGGGGTCGCTCTTCGGGTGCGGCTTGCGCATCTCGGCCAGCAGCTTGGCCGGCAGGAGCTTGCCTCCGTTCAGCGCGGAGAAGAACGTGTGGAGATCCTGGGTGGTCGAGATCATGTCACCGGCGCCTGCCAGCAGGGAGGGGTTCTGGCGGGAGACGTCGACCACCTTCCACTGGTCGGCGTCCTGGTAGCGCAAGTAGCCGTGGGCGTACGGCCTGGGCAGCTGCGTCCGGTTGCCCGGCACCACGGTGCCCTTCAGCCCGAGCGGCCTCACGATCCGCCGCTTCAGCTCCGCGTCGAACGAATGGCCGGTGACCTTCTCGATCAGCAGCCTGGCCAGCGTGTAGTTGGTGTTGGAGTAGCTCCAGTCCGTCCCCGGCGCGAACTTCGCCGGCTTGGACAACGCGAACTGCACCAGCTCCTCCGGCCGGTAGGAGTGGAACCGGTTGTCCAGCCACTCCTTGCCCGTCGCGGGGAGCCCCGGAACCCATGTCCCTTCGGGGTCGAGGTCGCCGGTGTAGTTGAACAATCCGCTGGTGTGCTGCAGCAGCATCCGCACCGTGATCCGACGGTCCAGCCCGAGCTTGGGCAGGTAGCTGGCCACCGGGGCGTCCAGCCCGATCTTGCCCTCGGCCACCAGCTGCAACACCACGGTCGCGTGGAAGGTCTTGGTGACGCTGCCCACCCAGAAATGCCCGTTCGTCGGCGGCTTTGCGTTCGCGCCCAGCTTGCGTACCCCGGCGCTGCCGGCCCACTCGCCCCGCTCATCGTTCACGCGCACCTGCACCCCGAGGAAACCGGCATCGGCGAACGCCTGGATGGCCTTCTGCAGCTCCGGGCGGTCCTGCCCGGCGGCGGCCTTCGACACGGCCACACGGCTGTCTGGGGCGGGCACATCCGCCGTGGCCACCGCAGGTGTGGCCGACCCGGCCAGCAGCCCGGCCGCCAGCGCTGTGACCGCCACCGGCCGGAAGATCTTGACGGTGTGGAGGGATCCACTCATCGCCATTCCTCATTTCGCGATAGTACGTGTTTTGTGTGGCTCGAAAGCTATGTTGCATTCAGATTCACGTCAATCTACGGAGGGGTATTTGCCCAGGTGAATGGCGACAAATTGGTGCGATGGTGCTGCGCCTGAAAGCAACGCAATGTTGCAATGAATGGAGGCTAAGGCAACACTGACGGCATGCCACGACGACGATTGACCCAGCAGGACCGCCAGCGCATCGCGGCCGGACTCACCGACGGACTCACCTACCGCGAGATCGCCCGGCGGCTCGACCGACCGACCTCGACGATCACACGGGAGATCGCACGCAACGGCGGCCCCGCCGACTACCGGCCCCAGCAGGCGCACCAAGCCACGATCCAGCGGGCACGGCGCGGCACACCGACACCCCCACACGCGTCCACGCCACCGGTCGCCACGATGGAACAGGAGATCATCGAGATGGCGGTCAGAGCGGGGATGCCCAGGACAGCCGCGCGCGTGCACCACGACCTGATGCTGTCCGAGGACGGCAGGCGCACCGCCGCCGAGCTGACCCGCAGGCTGAACGTCAGCCCAGCCTCCGTCTCCGTGGCCGTGAACTACCTGGTCCAGCAGGGGTACGCCCGGCGCGATCGCGACCCGCGCCGCCGCCGCGACATCTACGTCATCGACGGCGACGCCTGGTACCACTCCGTCGTGATCAGCAGGCAGCAGACCCTCGAGACGGTACGGGCCACGATGGCGGTGGCCGAGATCTACGGGCTCAACGGCCCCGTCGGGCAACGGCTGGCCAAGACAGCGGCGTTCCTGGAACGCGTCAGCCTGGACATCATCGAGTCCGCCGACCGCTGGCGCCACCTCCTGACGTGACAGGACTCAGCCACCTGAGGAGCCCGCCTGGCGCGTCCTTCATCACCGGCCCCGCAAGGTCACACCGGCCGGCCCGCCTCGGCTACGACCGCGCTCGCGGCCTGCTCGACAAGCACGCCGGGCTCGACCTGCACTAGGGCGGGGACTGTACAAACAACGGTGTAACTCCTGATCAAGGAGACACCTATGACAAGTACCGTGATCCAGGCATCCGCAGAGATCGACCTGGAGGACGCCCCCGTGGCGCGGAAAGAACATGAGGCCCCTTGCGATCATCGCGAGCGGCCTTTGCGATCTCTGTACGGAGTACAGCAACGTCATCAGCCGTCGAGGCTCTGGCTCAGCCGGTCGAGAGCCTTGCGTGTAGCGGGTGAGGGGATCTGCGTGTAGACGTTCATGGTCAGCGAGACCTGCGAGTGGCGGAGGATGCGCATCGCCACGCGCGAGTGAACGTCGAGCGCGGCCAGGAGCGAGGCGCAGGTGTGCCGAGTGCCGTGAACACGAAGTCGGGGGACGCCGGGCCACTGCCGCTTCGCGGTGGGTCGATGGCAGACGAGAGATCAGGACAGGGCAAGAGCGGGCGTGGCCGCAACGAAAGGGGTCACAACTCAAGCACCGTTGCGCTCAGCCCACTCCGCTTGGGTCGGTAGCCGCCCATGCATCAGCTTGTGAGCGATCTCCGTCCCCGACGCCGCATCCAGCGTCTCCGGCAGTTGGTCGAAGGAAGCAGGTAGGACATCCAACAGCGAGAAGACCTGTTGGCCGTCGCGGACTGTCAGTAGCAGCATGCAGCGCCAATGCGGCGAATACTCAGGTCGGTGCTCCAAACGATGGACAAGCGCCGGCCACAGGTAGTGAATCGCCGTACGGTCGGCATACTCAGACAGCCATGCGACGCCGTGCCTTCGGTTCAGCCCGCACTCCTCCGCTTCCGCGTCGAGTTCGAGGAGTTGAGCCGTGTCGACTGCCTTGACAGTTCGCGGGAGCTCTGGAGACATGGCCCAAGGGTCCCGCAGATTTGCTCGTGCTGAGGTGTGAAGGATCTCGTGCCACGAACATGCCAGTACGAGCGGTGAACAAGGGGGATCGGGGGAAGTCGCAGGAGAGCCATCCGGCCCTGACCAGGGTCCTTGCAGGTTGGACGACCTCCGGCGCCCTTGCCTGCGGGCTCCTCGCTGCCTCCGGCTTCGGGGCCCCGGGCCCGGTATCGTCGCTCCCGTCGCCCGGCCTTGAGAGGGGATATCGGATGACGGCGCTGTCGGCCGCAGACGACGCCGGGAGCGTGCCCAGGCGCGATTCCGGTGAGATGGACCTTGAGCAGTTCCGGGTGGAGCTGGGCGGATACTGCTACCGGATGCTCGGCTCGGCGTTCGAGATGGAGGACGCCGTGCAGGAGACTCTGGTGCGCGCCTGGCGGAGCCTCGATCGGTTCGACGAGGCCCGAGGGCCGCTGCGGTCATGGCTCTACACCATCGCCACCAACATCTGCCTTGACATGCTGCGCAGCGCGCAGCGCCGCGCCCGCGCGATGGACCTCGGCCCGTCCGCGCAGGCCGGCCCCGACCTCGGTGTACCGCTGCCGCAGAACATGTGGCTCGAGCCGATACCGGACGGCCGCGTCCTCCCCGCAGGCGGCGATCCGGCGGAGCTGACGGCGCGGCGCGAGACGATCCGCCTGGCGTTCGTGGCCGCGCTCCAGCATCTGCCGCCTCGCCAGCGGGCGGTGCTGATCCTGCGTGACGTGCTGTCGTGGAAGGCGGACGAGGTCGCACGGTTGCTGGGCAGCACAGTCGCGTCGGTCACCAGCGCGTTGCAGCGTGCCCGCGCGACTCTCAAAACCATCGAAATCGCTCCCGCCGAGCCGGTCCAGCCGACGGACCAGGCGCAACGGCGACTCCTCGCCCGCTACTGCGAGGCCTTCGAGCGCTACGACGTGGAGACCCTGGTGTCACTGCTGCACGAGGACGCCACCATGTCCATGCCGCCGTTCTCGTGGTGGCTGCGCGGTCGCGCCGAGATCCGCCGGGCGCTGCTCGCCGCCGGGCGGCCCTGTGAGGGCGCTCGCCTGGTGCCGACCGTGGCCAACGGCTCGCCGGCGTTCGGGCAGTACCGGCCCAGCGGGCCGGGCGGCCACTTCCAGCCGTTCGCGCTCATCGTCGTGGAGCTCTCCGGCGGACTGATCACCGAAACGACGACCCACCTCGACGCCGAGCGGCTGTTCCCGCTTTTCGACCTGCCCCCCACTCCCGCCGCCGTCTGCTGACTCTTTTTTTCGGATCGTTCAGGATGAGCGATGAGTTTCCGCGTGCCGCTCCGTACTACAGGCGAGGGCGCATTTCACGCTGACATGCGCCAGGAGCGGAAACGAAAGGGACGAAGGCACGATGGCCGACTATGTGGACGTCAACGGCGTGAGCATGTGGTACGACGACCGTGGCGAGGGCGATTTCGTGGTGCTCCTGCACGGCGGCCTCACCGACAGCAGAGATTTCTCCGGGAACCTCGACGCACTGGCTGGGCGATTCCGACTCCTGCTCCCCGAACGCCGGGGCCACGGCCGCACCGCCGATGTGCCAGGACCGATCACGATTGAGGTGATGGCCCAGGACATCATCGCGTTCCTGGACAAGATCGTCGCAGCTGCGGTGCGACTGGTCGGCTACAGCGCCGGGGCGGCCGTGGCGCTGCGGGTCGCCGTGAGCCGCCCCGACCTGGTCGACAGGCTCGTCCTGGTCAGCGGCGGCTTCCATCCGGACGGCATGATCCTCCGGCCTACCGCCGACGATCAGCCGCCCGCTCCTCTGGTCGCGGCCTATGCCGAGGTGTCACCCGACGGTGCCGACCACTTCCCGGTGGTGCTCGCCAAGATCGCGCATTCGGCGGCCGAGGAACCGGGCATGGCACCGGCCGATCTGCGCGCCGTCACCTGCCCGGCGCTGGTCATGACCGCCGACGACGACATCGTGACCTTGGAACACACGCTGGAGCTGTACCGGGCTCTGCCGAACGCGGAGTTGGCCGTCGTGCCCAGGACCTCGCATCTCCTCCTGCACGAGAAGCCGGAGCTGTGCACCGGATTGGTGACCGACTTCCTGAGCTCCGAACCCGCACCTACCTGGATGCCGGTCAGCCGCGCCGGCTCGCATACCGCTTTCGGCCCTTTCAGTCATGAACAGGGGAACCTTCCGCCGGACCTGGCCAAGCCCGCCCGACGTGCCCTCGTCGCCGCCGGATTCACGCATCTGGGACAGCTCACCCTGGTCAGCGAGGCGGACCTCGGCCGCCTGCACGGCATGGGCCCCAAAGCGATGGATCAACTTCGCCGGGCTCTCACCGCGAACGGTCTTTCCTTCGCAGAGGAGAGGTGAACCGCGCCTGCGGAGATCGCACGGGTGGCTCTGGGGTTCGATTCCCCAGGCGGCGCGCAGCTCAAGGTCCCTTGGGTCTTGACCGGCTCCCCGTTGGCCGCGGGCTCCCCGCATCCGTTCGCGGCCCACTCTCCAGGGCGCCGGGATCGCGGCATCCGGCGGAGCCGCCGCCCGCGTTCGCGTACGGGAGGCGCAGGCGGATTCTGGGTCGGCACCGCCGGTCGCCGGTCAGCCGGCCGGGGACGCGCTCCGGGTCACTCCTCCGGCATCCGGGCGCGCAGGGCCCGGATGAACCAGTCGAACACCGGCACCAGGCTTTCTGGGGCCGGCCAGCCGTTGATCACCGCGAGCAGTCGGAAGTACAGCTCCCTGCGAGGGTCGTTCGCGGTCTCCAACCGGGTCAACAGGCGACGTCGGAGGTCGACGTCGTCGGGGCAGTCGAAGACGTACGCGTATCGCGCCGTGACCGCCGCGACGACAGGGTCGGCCTGGGGCGAGGCCGGGTCGATACCGGCCGCCAGGGCCGGGCCGGCATGGTCGCGAACCATCGCGGTGGAGTCGCGGCGCAGGGTCGTCGTGTCGCCCTGGGCATGCTCGGCCGCATGGTGCTCAACCATGCGCCGCACGCTGGCACGGAAATCCGGGTCCTGGGACAGTTCGGCCAACTCCACCCACGCCTCGACCTGCTCGGCCTCGGGGTTGTCGGGCAGTTCGGGGGTCATCGAGCTCCTGATCCCCGCGAACCGGGCCGTGGCGTCCAGGCCGCCGAAGACGGTGTCGAGGAAATCGCCGATCAGACGTCGACGCTCGTCCTCGGAGAGTTTGGCCAGCTTGTGCATGAGTTCCATCTCCTCGGGGCTGGACCCGCGTTCGGCCACCGCTGTCAGCACCGCGCGCCGTAGGCGCAGCGTTCGGATCTGCACCGCCAGTGCTTCGGCGTGCGCCGCGGCGACCTCGGGAAGCGAGATCTCCCGGTCCACGACCTTCCGGATCGTGGACAGGTCCAGTCCCAGGTCGCGCAGCGTCCGTACGAGGTCCAGGCGTGCGACGGCGTCGATGCCGTAGCGGCGGTAGCCCGCGGGGCTGCGGTCTGTCGGCGGCACGATCCCGAGGTCGGAGTAGAACCGAATGGCCTTGACCGTCAGCCCTGTCCGCCGGGCCAGATCGCCGATCGAGTAGAGCGTGTCGCCGTCCATGCCCTCACCCTCGCGTCTCCCCTTACTGGAGACTCAAGCCCATTCGCCTGCCAGCAGCCAAACCACGCCTTATGCGCATAAGTCCGGATAATTCCTCGCCGGGCAGCCGGATGCGGGTACGGGCAGGCACCCGTTCCAGGCGCGTACGGAACAACTGATCACCGATGGACGAGATCGTTGGCGCCACCCATACTGAGGTCGGCCGAGGGCGACGGAGGCGTGCATGCGTGTTCGCGGGATGGTCGTTGCGTCAGTGCTGGCTATGACAGCGATCGCGGGTTGCGCCGAAGATGCCGGCCCGACCTGTGATGAGGCATTTCGCATCCTGGACGCGGCGGGAGCCGAGGCGAAGAACGCGGCGGCCCAGGCCACGGGGTCGGCGGCGGGCAAGCCCTTCGCGGAGGCGGCTACCAGACCGCGCGCTCTGGAGACCTCGAACGAGGAGATCAAACGCCGTCTCACGAAGGTGGCGGGAAGTCTGGACGAATTCGTCACGTCGCTCGACGAGGGCCAGGCCGGCGCGAAGCTCCGGGAGGCAGTGGTGAAGCTCGACGTGAACGCGCTGTCGGGCGTCTGCGCCAAGAATGGCTGGAAGTCCTCGACCGCTGGTTCCTGACCGGGCCGGTGCCCATGTCCGCGGCCACTCGGGGACGGCCGTTCGACGCTCGGTGAGAACTGTCGTATCCCTCTGCCACACTGGACAGCATTGTGATCATATCTCCGCCTCGTCCAGACACCGTCGCCACCGTCCTGCCCACCGCGGACGGTGACGTTCTCGTCATCCCCTACGTCCTGCCCTTCCGGGTTCCCGCGGAGGCGCTCACCATGACCGTCGCCGAATGGCTCGGACTCGACACGTCCTGATCAGTGCCGGGCCCGGCGAGATCTCGGGCGTCCACGCGAGCGAGCCGGGTCTCGCCCGCGGACGGAACCACCTGCCGTGCGCCTGAACCACCTGCCGTGCGCCTGAACCGACAGCGCCAAGCGGATGAGGTTCGCCGGCGAAGGTCACGTCCATGGACGTGACCCCGGCGAACCGTTGGGCAGGGCGCCTGTGCCGTGTGCGCGTCGGCGGCTACTTCAGCGAGACCTTCACGCCGCCCGAGAACACGGAGTCGTGCAGCTCGATCGCGACCGGTTCCGTGCCCTTCGGCACGTCGAACAGGACGACGCCGCGTACGGAATTGCCCGGGTTGACCTGCTCGTAGAGGCTCTTGGACTCGCCGAGGTAGAGCGCCGCCTCGGAGTCGGCGGAGTACTCCTTACCGGAGGCGTCGAGGAGTTTCTGCGCGTCTCCGGCGAACGACTGGGCTTCGTCGCCGATGTTCTTCACCGTCACGTTGACCAGGACGAACTCACCCTGTGCCGACTTGCCGAGGACGTCGTCACCGACCTTCGAGGCGGTGTCGAGCTTGGTGACCTTGAACGAGAACTTGCCATCCTCGACCACGTCACCGATGCCGGCGGCGCGCGCCTCCCGGGACGTCTTCGGGCCGGTGGCGGTCGATGGGGTGTCGTCGCTTCCGCGGGTGACGATCGCGAGGCAACCTCCGACAAGCAGGACCGGCACAGCCACCACAGCGGCGGCCCAGATCAGGCAGCCGCGCTTCTTCCGCGCCCTGCGCGGGACATAGGAGCGTGGAGGATGCGTCCGTCCATGGCCGGGCTCGGGCTGGGGCGGGGGGCCGTATGGCTGTGACATAGGGGGATCGCCTTCGACGCACGGGTGTTGGTGTGGTGTTGACGTGTGCCCTGACGTGCTGGTTTGCGCGCTATGCGCGAATGGTTGGCACTCCATGCGGGGTCATGGGGGCGATAGGCCAGGGGCGACAGAAGACCGCGCTCGGGACCTGATGGACTGGGGCAACCCGAACGGGCCGCGGTTCCGGCTCGTGGGGCTCTACCCCGTCGGAGGATGGAGTCGCGATGCCGGAAGTGCCTACCTCGGCATCGTGGGCGGCGGTGGGCTGCTCGAATGGTGCGGCCCCAGGTACCTGACCGGTGATCGGATCGACGATTACGTCCACTCGTCGGCGGGCCGTCTGGAATGACGATTGGTACGTCGTCTGCGAGGACTTCTGACCCGTGGAGCGGGAGGCCGCCGTACGGGATGGGTGTGAAAGGTCAAGAGCTGCTCATTGGCCTGCTACGGATCGGATGGTCGTCACATAATGTTTCGCGATGGAGACGGTGAGTGAGTGCCCGGTCGACGTCAGCATCCTGGTGCCGACGCACAACTGCCGCGCGTACCTCGACCGGTGCCTCGTCTCCTTGCTGATCCAGCGGGTGAGCAAGGAGATCATCGTCGTCGACGACGGCTCCACCGACGACACCCGATCGCTCCTGGACCTGTACGCCGCCCACCATCCGAACGTGATCAAGGTGGTCTACCAGGACCACTCGGGCACTCCCGGCAGTCCGCGCAACCGCGCCCTCGCGCTCGCCCGGGGGCGGTACGTCTTCTTCTGCGACGCGGACGACTATCTGGGCGCGGACGCGCTGAACCGGATGCTCACGACGGCCGACCACAACGGGGCGGACATCGTCCTCGGCAAGATCATCGGACACGGTCGCAGGGCGCCGGAGTCGATGTTCCGGGAGAACGCCGACCGGGTCACCCTGCTGGAGAGCACGGTCTACAACAGCCTGGTCTGCTTCAAGCTCTTCCGGCGTGACCTGCTCGACCGGCACGGCATCCGGTTCGACGAGACGCTGCGCGTGGGTGAGGACATGGTCTTCACGGCCCACGCCTACTGCCACGCCGGCGTGATCTCGGTCGTCTCCGACTACGACTGCTACCACCTGATCTCGCGGCCGGACGGCAGCAGTGTCATGCAGGAGCTGGGGAGCCGCGACCCGCTCGCCTGGCTGCGGATGGCCCGCGTCCCCATCGGGCTCATGGTCCGGCACGTCCCGCCCGGCCCCCTTCGTGATCACCTGCTGTTGCGGCACTTCAGACTCGACGTGTTCGACCAGCTCGGAGCCCCGTTCCTGGCCGCGGACGAGGCCGATCGCGAGAAGATCGCGATCGAGGCGGCCGACATCTGCGCCGAATGGCTCACCGAGGGCGTGATCGCGCGGCTGGGGGCCGCCGACAGGATGCGGGTCGAGTCCCTGCACGACCTCGACCGGCTCGTACGGCTGGCCCGCGTCGAGACGGCCGCGCTCCGCCATCGCCTGACCACCCTGGAGTGGGACGACGACCGCCTGGTGATCGGCGGGCACGTCTCCCTGGACGGGTTCGAGGGGGACGCCTGCCTCCTGCTGAGGGAGCGCACCACCCGGCGCGAGAGGCGCGTCCCGATCACGAGGGTGGCCGACCTGTTCAGCGTGTCGATCCGGGTGACCTCGCTCCCGACCGGGATGTGGGACGTCTACGCCGCCGTCGACTGCGAGGGTGTCCGCAGGCTCGCCCGGCTCGGCGGCGAGCGGATGCCCGGCCTGGACCGCCCGGAGCCGCGGTTCACCTCCGGTGTCGTCGCCCTGCCCTACCTCACCCGGCAGTACGGCAACCTCAGCGTGGACATCGGCGGCCATCTGGCCCGGGTCCCCGCGTCCGTACGGCTGGCGGGAGCGAGGTGGCTGCGCGACCGGTTGCGTGTCGAGGGCGTCGTCGAGGTGGCGGGCGAGCCCGCCGGCGTGGCCGTACGCCACCTGGTCTGGCGGGAGCGGCGGTCCGGTCGGGAATGGCGCACGGCGGCAAGGGCGGTGGGGCCCGGCACGTTCGTGGCCGAGACGCGATGGCCCGCCCCCGGCACCTGGGACGCCTATCTCGAACTGGACGTGGGTGGCCCGCCCGTCCGATTCCCCGTCAAAATCGGTGATCTGCGGCATCTGCCGCCGCCGCTGGCGTGGTGGAGCGGCCTGGCCCGGTGGGGTGCCCGGCCGTACGCCACTGCCGTCAACCGTAGGCTCAGCACGGCCGTACGTGTCGTGACACCGTTCACCGTCCTCCGCAGGCTCCTCCGCCGCCGCTAATGCGAACTATTTGCAACTGCTAGGCCATGTCCTAAAGTTGTCGCAGACGCGCATTTCGGAGGCTTGCCGTGCATGTACCCGATGGGTTCTTCAACGCTCCCGTTTCACTCGCGGCAGGGGTCTTCGCCGCCGCGGGCGTGGCCGTATGCCTCAAAGGCGCGCGGAACGAGCTGAACGACCGCACCGCCCCGATGGCGGGGCTCGTCGCGGCGTTCATCTTCGCCGTCCAGATGCTCAACTTCCCCGTCGCCGCGGGGACCAGCGGCCACCTGCTCGGAGGGGCGCTGGCCGCGATACTCGTCGGGCCGTACACGGCGGTCCTATGTGTGGCGGTGGTCCTGCTGGTGCAGGGCTTCTTCTTCGCCGACGGCGGGCTGACCGCGCTGGGGATCAACATCACCCTGATGGCCGTCGTGACGTCGGTGGTCGGGTGGGCCGTCTTCCGGTTGATCACGCGGAGCGCCCCGCGTAGTCGTACCGCCGTGGTGGTCGGCTCGTTCGTCGCGGCGGCGGTGTCCGTGCCGGTGTCGGCGCTGGCCTTCACCGCGCTGTTCTGGATCGGCGGCACCGCGCCCATCGACCTGGCGGCGGTGGCGGCGGCGATGGGCGGCGTGCACGTCCTGATCGGCCTGGGCGAGGGCCTGATCACCGCGCTGACCGTCAGCAGCGTCCTCGCCGTGCGGCCGGACCTCGTGTACGGCGCCGCCGGCCTGGCCCGCCGCCTGGTCCTGCGGACCGCCGACGGCGAGGTCCCGGTCGAGGAGCCGGCTCCGGCGCCGAAGGCCGGCATCCGGCCCGTCCTGCTCGGCGGCGGCCTCATCGCCGTGCTGCTCGCCGGTGTCGTGTCCTTCTACGCCTCGGGCTCGCCCGACGGCCTGGAGCGGGTGGCGGCCGACAAGGGCTTCAACGCGGGCGAGAAGGCCAGCAGCGTCGGACACTGGCCGCTCGCCGACTACGGTGTCAAGGGCGTGGAGAACGAGCGGCTGTCTCTCGGCGTCGCGGGCGTCGCCGGGGTCGGGCTGACCGTCCTGGCCGGAGGCGCGGTCTTCTACACGGTGCGGCGACGCAACCGGGACAAGGCCGCCGCGTGAGCGGGACCGCGTCACCCGCGACCGCGTTCCGCGCGATCGTGTCACCCGCGACCGGCTTCGGCGTGACCGCCGTCGCGTGGTCGTCGCGGCCGGACCGGCCGTGAGCGCGGGCCATCACCACCAGCTCTACCGCCCCGGCGACACGGTGGTGCACCGGTTGCCGCCGCAGTGCAAGCTGCTGGCGGCGGCCGGGTTCGCCGTGGCCGTGGTCGCCACGCCGAGGGAGAGCTTCTGGGCCTTCGGCGTGTACGCGCTCCTGCTGGCGGCCGTCGCGGCGGCGGGGCGGGTGCCGCCGGGCTTCGTACTGCGCCGCATGGTGATCGAGGTGCCGTTCGTGCTGTTCGCGGTCGCCATCCCGATCATCGGGCTGGGCGAGCGGGTCGAGGTCCTCGGCATGTCGCTCAGCGAGCAGGGCCTGTGGGCGGCGTGGAACATCCTGGCCAAGGCCACCCTCGGGGTGGTCGCGTCGATCCTCCTCGCGGCCACCACCGAGCCGCGGATGATGCTGCTCGGCGCGCAGCGGCTGCGGCTGCCCCAGCTCCTGGTGCAGATCGCCATGTTCATGCTGCGCTACATGGACGTGATCATGGACGAGATGCGCCGCATGCGGGTCGCCCGCGAGTCGCGCGGGTTCGTGGCCAGGGACGTGCGGCAGGTCCCCGTGCTGGCCAAATCGGCCGGCGCGCTGTTCATCCGCTCCTACGAGCGGGGCGAGCGGGTGCACCTCGCGATGCTGAGCCGCGGGTATACCGGAGAGATGCCGATTATCCGTGACCTGTCGGCATCGCTTCGGCAGTGGGGCACCGCGGGACTGCTCCCCGGTCTCGCCGCCGTGACGGCCGTACTCTCCTGGAGCCTTTCTTGACATCTCACCCCATTCCCTCGCTCGAGGTCAGCGGCCTGGCCTACGCGTACCCGGACGGCACCCAGGCGCTGTTCGGGGTGGACCTCTCGATCGGGAGGGGAGAGCGGGTGGCCCTGCTCGGGCCCAACGGCGCGGGCAAGACGACCCTGGTCATGCACCTCAACGGCATCCTGACCGCCGGGCACGGCTCGGTTCACGTGGCCGGGCTCGCCGTGTGCGCGGACACGATGAAGGAGATCCGCCGCCGGGTGGGGCTGGTCTTCCAGGATCCGGACGACCAGCTCTTCATGCCGACCGTCCGCGAGGACGTCGCCTTCGGCCCGGCCAACCTGGGGATGCGCGGCGCGAAGCTCGACCGGCGGGTGCGCGACGCGCTCGAACGGGTCGGCATGCTCGACGCGATCGACCGGCCGCCGCACCACCTCTCGTTCGGCCAGCGCAGGCGGGTGGCGGTCGCCACCGTGCTCGCGATGGAGCCGGAGATCCTGGTGCTGGACGAGCCGTCGTCCAACCTCGATCCGGCCGCGCGCCGCGAACTCGCCGAGATCCTGAAAAATCTTGATGTGACGGTGCTGATGGTCACGCATGACCTTCCGTACGCGCTGGAGCTGTGCGAGCGGTCGCTCATCCTGTCCGGCGGCGTGATCGCCGCCGACGGTCCCACACCGGCGCTGCTGTCCGATCGGGATCTGCTCGCCGCCCACCGGCTCGAATTGCCGTACGGCTTCGCGGTTCCAGCCGTTTAGATCGGGTTCGTGAACTTCACCGTCGGTGATGTCGAAGTAAAGTGGCCTCGCTGAGGAGGTCCATCATGAAGCTGCGGCTCGCGCGTCGATCGCTCTCCGGCGCCGTCGTCGTGGCGGTGACCGGAGAGCTTGACCTGTTCACCGCGCCGATACTGCGCGATGAGGTACGCGACGCGATCATGCAGGACGGCCCGACCCTCGTCCTGGACCTCGCGGCCCTGTCCTTCATGGACTCCAGCGGGCTGAGCGTGCTGATCGAGGCGTGGCGGCTCGCCACGAGCGAGGGCGGGGGCGTCTGCCTCGCCGCGCCGCAGCCGCCGGTGGCCCGCATTTTGCGCACGACCGGGCTCGATCGCCGTATGAAGGTCTATCCGGATGTGGACACCGCGATTTTGACCCACCCTGAGTAGAACTTCATTCGGTTGTCGCGTTAAGGTCCGGCTATGGATCTCAACGGAGCAGCAGCAATCATCTCGGGCGGTGCCAGCGGCCTCGGTGAGGCGACGGCACGCGAGCTGGCAGCCGTCGGCGCGACCGTGGTCATCGCCGACCTCAACACGGAGCGGGGCAAGGCGATCGCCGACGAGCTCGGCGGCGTCTTCGTGCAGACGGACGTGTCCGACGAGGCGTCGGTGCAGGCGGCGGTCGACGCCGCGGTCGCCACTGGAAAGCCGCTGCGCGCCGTGATCAACAGTGCCGGCATCGGCTGGGCGTCCCGCACCGTCGGCCGCGACGGCGCCCCGCACGACCTCGCGTCCTACCGCAAGGTCATCGACATCAACCTGATCGGCACCTTCAACCTCATGCGCATCGGCGCGGCGGCCATGGCCAAGACGGAGCCGGCGGACGCCGACGGCGCACGCGGCGTGGTCATCAACACCTCCTCGGTCGCGGGCATCGAGGGCCAGACCGGCCAGGTGGCCTACTCCGCGTCCAAGGGCGGCATCATCGGCATGACCCTCCCGGCCGCCCGCGACCTCGCCGCGATCGGCGTCCGCGTGCTCACGATCTGCCCCGGGATCATCGACACGCCGATCTACGGCAAGATCGGCGACAAGAACGCCGAGGAGTTCAAGGCCAAGCTGGCCGCGCCCGTGCCGTTCCCCAAGCGCCTGGGCCGGGCCTCGGAGTTCGCCCACCTCGTGCGCAGCCTCGTCGAGAACGACTACATGAACGGCGAAGTCATCCGCTTCGACGGCGGCATCCGCTTCCAGCCCAAGTAACCGAGGTGAGGTCACGTGTCTGACGAGGTTCTCGTAGAGGTCGACGGCGCGGTCGCCGTCGTCACGATCAACCGCCCCAAGGCCAGGAACGCGATCAACGGCCCGGTGGCCCGTGGTATCGCCGCCGCGATGGACGAACTGGACGAGCGCACGGACATCTCGGCGATCGTGCTCACCGGGGCGGGCGGCACGTTCTGCGCGGGCATGGACCTGAAGGGCTTCCTCACCGGGGACATGCCGGTCGTCGCGGGCCGCGGCTTCGGCGGGCTCACCGAGAACCCCCCGAAGAAGCCCCTGATCGCGGCCGTCGAAGGCTACGCCCTGGCCGGTGGGTTCGAGCTGGTGCTCTCGTGTGACGTCGTCGTCGCGTCCGAGGAGTCCAAGTTCGGGCTGCCCGAGCCCAAGCGCGGCCTCGTCGCCGCCGCCGGTGGGATCATGCGGCTGCCCCGGCGCATCCCGTACCACGTCGCCATGGAGATCGCCCTGACCGGTGATCACTACCCGGCGGCCAGGCTGTACGAGCTGGGCCTGGTCAACCGGGTCACCCCGGCGGGCGAGGCGCTCGCCGGCGCGCTGGAGCTCGCCCGTACGATCGCGGCCAACGCCCCTCTCGCGCTCGCCGCGACGAAGAGGGTCGTCGTCGAGTCGGCCGACTGGTCGAGCGGCGAGATGTTCGCGAAGCAGGGCGAGATCGTCAACCCGGTCTTCGGCTCGGCGGACGCCATGGAGGGCGCCGCCGCGTTCGCGGAGAAGCGCTCGCCCAACTGGACGGGCGCCTGACCTGCTCTCCCCGCCCCTCGCGGTGATCGCCGGGGGCGGGGAGCATCCCGCGCCGGACGCGCGGACCGTTCCCCCTATCCCGCCCGTTCCGGCCGTCCCGGCCGCGGACACGATCCGCATACGCGGCCGGGACTGCGTACCGTGAAGAGATGAACGACTCCGGCGCACCGGTTCCCCCTACCGGCCGGTCGACCCGCGATCGCGTGGTCGGCCTCCTGAGCGGCGCTCTCGGCAGCGCGATCGTCATGACCGTCCTCGTCTCCGCCATGTGGGCGGTCGAGGTCGTGGACTACATCGAGGATGGCGCCCTCGACCGGTACGGCATCCTCGCGCACGATCCCGACGGCCTGCCCGGCATCCTGTTCGCCCCGTTCCTGCACGACGGGTTCGGCCACCTGATGGCCAACTCGGTGCCCCTGCTCATCCTGGGCTTCATCGCCGCCATCCGCGGCATCGGCAGGTTCCTGGGGGCGAGCCTCATCATCATCCTGGTCAGCGGCGCCGGGGTCTGGCTGACCAGCCCGCCGGGCACGCTGACGGTCGGCGCCAGCGGCCTCGTCTTCGGCTACTTCGGGTACGTGGTCGCGCGGGGGTTGTTCGACCGGCGCGCCCTGGACATCCTCCTCGGGGTCGTCGTCGCCGGGCTGTACTACTCGATCCTGTGGGGAGCCCTGCCCGGCGAGTCCGGGATCTCCTGGCAGGGCCACCTGTTCGGCCTCATCGGCGGCGTCGTCGCGGCCTGGCTGCTCCGCCGCCGTGCCGTACGGGAAGGCGCCTGACCGCGCCGCCCTTCCCGTACTGAGGGCGGCGCGGCCCGGACACCGGGTCGGTGAGGCGGGATCAGACGGGGATCGCGCGGAGACGGTACGGACCGGCCCGAGCAGGTACGGCAGGAGCAGGTACGGCACGAATGCCCGGTCGTCGCGCGCGGTTCGACCCTGAGCGCCTGACAGCCCCCAGGAGCCCCTGGCGCTCGCGTACTCACGCAAAGGGGTGGGGGGAAGGCGCGGAGCCCGCTGCGTCGTTTCTGGCTCGCGTGCACGGTGTTCGGCCGGGCGTTCAGGCGGGCGCGGCGTTCAGGCGTGGACCTGGGCGTGGCTCAGTCGTGCGCGCGGTCGCCGGCGGACGAGTTGAGCATGCGGTCGATGAGGGCCAGCCCGATCGCGGACACAATGAACACCAGGTGGATCAGCGTCTGCCACAACATGGTGTCGGTGCTCATGTCGCGGGCCCTGATGAACGTCTGCAGCAGGTGTATGGACGAGATGCCGATGATCGCGGTGGCGAGCTTGACCTTGAGCACGTTCGCGTTGACGTGGGACAGCCACTCGGGCTCGTCGGGGTGCCCGTCGAGGTTGATCCTTGACACGAAGGTCTCGTAGCCGCCCACGATCACCATGATGAGCAGGTTGGAGATCATCACGACGTCGATGAGCCCGAGGACGCTGAGCATCACGGACTGCTCGACGTTCATGCCGCTGGCGGAGAAGTCACCGGTGACCAGGTGCCACAGCTCGACCATGAACTGCCAGACGTAGACCCCCTGGGCCACGATCAGCCCGAGATAGAGGGGCACCTGCAGCCACCTGCTGGCGAACATCACATAGCCCAGGCTGCGCTGCCGTGCCCGCAGATCCCCCGAGGTCGAACTCACCGTTGCTCCTGTCAGAAGTCGTCCGTCGCGGGAGAAACTTTACGGAGGGCGGGCGACTTCTTTGGCACGCGGGTTCGGCCGTCCGCGACGCGGGTTCGACCGCCCGAGGGGGGTGCGCGGACGCGACCGGGCCGGTACGCATGCGCGTACCGGCCCGGTGGCGGCGTCCGATCAGTGCCGGATCAGCACCGATCGGCGTCGGATCGGCCTCGGAATCAGAGGCGCTCGACCACGTAGTCGACGCAGCCGGTCAGCGCCTCGATGTCGGCCGGGTCGATGGCCGGGAACATCGCGATGCGCAGCTGGTTGCGGCCGAGCTTGCGGTAGGGCTCGGTGTCCACGATGCCGTTCGCGCGCAGCGCCTTGGCCACGGCCGCGGCGTCGACCGAGTCGTCGAAGTCGATCGTGCCGACGACGTTGGACCGCTGGGCGGGGTCCGCCACGAACGGCGTGGTGTAGGAGGTCTTCTCCGCCCAGTTGTAGAGCCGGGAGGCCGAGTCGGCCGTACGCGCCGTGGTCCAGGCCAGGCCGCCCTGGGAGTTCATCCACTCGATCTGCTCGGCCAGCAGGAACAGGGTGGCGAGGGCCGGGGTGTTGTACGTCTGGTTCTTCGTGGAGTTGTCGATCGCGACCGGCAGGCTGAAGAATTCGGGGACGTAGCGCCCGGAGGCGGTGATCTCCTCGACCCGGGCCAGGGCCGCGGGCGAGAACAGGCCGATCCACAGGCCGCCGTCGGAGGCGAAGCTCTTCTGCGGCGCGAAGTAGTAGACGTCGAACTCCTCGGCGGACACGGGCAGGCCGCCGGCGCCGCTCGTCGCGTCGACCAGGACCAGCGACTCGTCGTTCGCCACTCGCTTGATCGGCATGGCCACGCCGGTCGAGGTCTCGTTGTGGGTGAGCGCGTAGACGTCCACGCCCTCCTCGGCGACGGCCACGGGGTGGCTGCCCACCTCGGACTTGATCACCGTCGGGTCGCCCAGCCAGGGCGCCTTCGTGACGACCGACGCGAACTTGGACGAGAACTCGCCGAACTGCAGGTGCTGCGACTTCTCGCGCACCAGGCCGAAGGCGGCGATGTCCCAGAACGCGGTGGTGCCGCCGTTGCCGAGGACGACCTCGTACCCCTCAGGAAGGGAGAACAGCTCGGACAGGCCCGCGCGCACCCGGCCGACCATGTCCTTGACCGGCTTCTGGCGGTGGGACGTGCCCATGATGCTCGCGCCGGCTCCGGCGAGAGCCGAGAGCTGCTCGGGGCGTACCTTCGAGGGCCCGCAGCCGAAACGGCCGTCGGCGGGCTTGATGTCAGCGGGAATCACGATGTCAGCCACGTATCCAGCGTAGTGAGCCGCGGCGATGGTCTAGACCCAGGTCCGGAATGTGAGACATCATGGTGTGCCAAAACCATTGATCATGCACTGAGCCGAATCAGCGTTTCCGTCCGGGAGACAACCGCGTGGCCGATCCGCATGGCGCCATCGAGGAGCTCGTTCGCAGGCCGTGGTTCTGGCGGGCAGATCAGCCCCTCCCCATCGTCTTCGTCGCCGGGCGGGACGGCGTCGCCTTCGAGGTCGCCGGACGGCTCGCCGCGCCGTTCCAGGACGTTCTCCCGCACGCGTCCGTGGAGTCCGGCGAGTACGGCACGCTTCGCGAGCTCATCTCGGGCCTGGCGGGGGAACAGGGGCAGCTCGGGAAGCCGGTGGCCGGATCCTTTCTACCCCCGCCGCGGTTCCCGCTCGTCCAGTTCGTCCTGTGGGCCAGGCGCCAGCGCGACGAGCGCCCCTCGGACGACGACGACAGCGGCGGCGCACGGGACGCGGGTGGCGGGACCGGCAGGAGGTGGCCGCCCGACCCGCACTCGCGCAGGGGCCAGGACGAGTTCAAGGAGCGGGTCAAGGGCTGGCGCAGGGGCCGGTACGGCGGCGACCGGGGACGCAGGACCTCCGCGGACTTCATCGGCCGGGCGGCCACCACCTGGGTTCCCCTGGGAACGCTCGCGGTGTGGCTGGCCGGAGGCACGTCCGACCTGGTGGGCCTGATCCCGTGGGCGCTGGGCATCCTCGTGGCCCTGGCCGGAACGGCGCTCCAGGCGGTGCTGTCGATCAGGGGATCGTTCTTCAACGGCTGGTTCAGGCGGCAGCCGTACCTGACGAGACGACGTTTCGAACGCCTCCCGAGGTACGCCCTCCGGCTGGCGAACGCGACCGACGACGAGATCGATCATCTGCTGGTCCACGCCCTCTGCCAGGACCTCCGGCAGGCGTACCAGAAGTGGATCATCCCCTGGCCGAGCTGGGGCCGTGGGCTGTACGGCATGGTGGTCCTGGAGGCGCGGAGCTCCGGCGAGGCCACCGAGAGGTTCCTGCGGATCCTGGAGGAGACCACCGAGGAGACCGGGCTGCTGGCCCCGATCCTGGTCCTGGCCGCGGTCCCCGACGAGCTGAAGGACGAGCGGCGACGGACCGTCTCCGCCGATCTCGCCCGGCTCCCGGCGCTGGTCGACGGCTGGCGCAGGACGGTGCGGCGCCGGGTACCCCGCCTGCGACTGGTGGTCGAGGCGGGCGGTCCGCTCCCGGACGCCGATCACCGGCCTCGGCTGTTGGGGAGCAGGTTGCGGGCGATCGGCTACTGGTCGGTGGTCGCGCTGCTGCTCGTCGGCCCCGCCGCCTGGGCCGTGGAGAACCAGCGGGACCAGCAGGCGCACTGCGGCGGCCTGGCCTGGGCCGAGCGGATCGACGGCGAGTGCGTGGGCGTCGTCAACGCCGAAGGGGCCGCGCCCGGGGGCCTGTTCGACGGCGAGGTCACGAAGCTGATCGCGAAGATCGACAAGAACAACGCCTCCGCGGGGGACTCCGGTTCCTACGTCAGCGTGGTCCTCTTCGGCGAGTACTCCATCAGGGACACCGGGTCGGAGGACAGCAGGCGGGCGGGCGCGCTCGCGGAACTGACGGCCGTCGAGGAGTACCAGCGCACGGTCTCCAGCACTCCGCGGCTCCAGGTGCTGATCGCGAACTCCGGCGACAACCTCCGCCAGGGCCGGCGCGGCGCCGAGCTGATCAAGGACATGGCCGCCCGTGATCCCCACGTGGTGGGGGTGGTCGGTTTCCCCCGGAGCGTGGCGGGCGTCGAGCAGGCCATCCAGGTGCTGCACGAGGCGAAGATCCCCATGGTCGGGACCACCGGGACCGCGGACCGGCTCGGCTACATCAGGGACGGCTCGATCAACGGTGACACGGGCTACCCGTCCCCGTACTACTTCCACCTGGGCCCGACGAACTTCCGCGAGGCCACCCTCGCCGCGCGGTTCGCCCGCCGTACGCTCCTGAGCGGCGTGACGTCGCCGTCGGCCGTGGTCGTCCAGGACGGTTCGCCCGGTGACCAGTACACCAACAACCTGGCCGAGGACCTCGTCACCGCCCTTGGGACGGAGAAGGTCGGAGTCCGCGCCCGCATCTACTACAGCGTGGACGGAGGAGGCATCTCCAAGGCGGCTCTGGACGCCTGCCGCCGCCGTCCCGACGTCTACCTCTACGCGGGGCGGGCCCCGGAGTTCCTCGACTTCCTGCGGGCTCTGGAGGGCAAGGCGTGCGGGACGGACACGGTGCGGGTCATCGCGAGCGACGACGTCATCAAGGTCGTCGCCGACCACGGCGACCAGATCACGAGCCTTCGGCGGGTCGAGGTCTACCACGCGACGCTGGCCGGCCGGGAACTGTGGCGCCAGAGCGGCGCCACGCCCACCGCGTTCGTGTACGGGCTGCTGAAGGGCGGCCATCCGAAGGCGTCCGACGACAACCTGATCATCACGTACGACGCCGTCAGCGTGGTCTATCAGGCGGCGAACCGGGCCTACCGTGCCGGAGGGCTGCCCAGCAAGGGAGACATCCTCTACGAGCTCGTCCTCACCTCGCGGGTCGCCGCGTGGAACGGGTCGAGCGGCGTGATCGACTTCGTCGACACCGAGAGGCACGACCCGGCGAACAAGGTCGTCGCCATCATGAAGGTGACCGACTCCGGGCAGGGACACTCGGTGCCGATGGTCCGGTGCGGGCTGCTCGACATGGACGAGCGGCCCGTCGCGAACCCGCTCTGCGCGAACCTCCCCGACGCGCCCCCGAGCGAGCAGACCGGCCGTCCCTGAGTACGGCGCCCGCGGGAACGGCGGGAGGGGCCGGGAACAGGGGGAAGGGCCGGGAAAGCGAAACGGCCCGCACCTGATGTGCGGGCCGATTCAGGGGATGGCCGACGACTGCCGGCGACGTACGGTCAGACCTTGCCGACGACCTCGGCCGCGCCGGGGACGTCGTTGATCGAACGCTGGGCCGGGCCCACATAGTTGGCGCTGGGGCGGACCAGCCTGCCCGTGCGCTTCTGCTCGAGGATGTGCGCGGCCCATCCGGCGGTGCGCGCGCAGGTGAACATCGAGGTGAACATGTGGGCGGGGACCTGGGCGAAGTCGAGGATGACCGCGGCCCAGTACTCCACGTTGGTGGCGAGCACCCGGTCGGGCTTGCGGGCGTGCAGCTCCTCCAGGGCGGCCGTCTCCAGCGCGGCGGCGACCTCGTAGCGCGGCGCGTCCAGCTCCTTGGCCGTACGGCGCAGCACCCGGGCGCGGGGGTCCTCCGCACGGTAGACGCGGTGGCCGAAGCCCATCAGCCGCTGGCCCTTGTCCAGCTCGGCCTGGACGTACTTCTTGGCGTCGCCGACCTGCTCGACGCCCTCGATCATGTGCAGCACGCGGGCGGGGGCGCCACCGTGCAGCGGGCCGGACATGGCGCCGACCGCGCCCGACAGGGCGGCGGCGACGTCAGCGCCGGTGGAGGCGATGACGCGCGCGGTGAACGTGGAGGCGTTCATCCCGTGCTCGGCGGCGGAGGTCCAGTACGCGTCGATGGCCTTGACGTGCTTGGGATCGGGCTCACCGCGCCAGCGGATCATGAACCGCTCGACGATGCTCTCGGCCTCGTCGACGCGCTTCTGGGGAACCATCGGCAGCCCGAGGCCGCGGGCGGACTGGGCCACGAACGACAGCGCGGTCACCGAGGCGCGGGCGAGGTCGTCGCGCGCCTGGTCGTCGTCGATGTCGAGCAGCGGGCGGAAGCCGTAGGCAGGAGCGAGCATCGCCAGCGCGCTCTGTACGTCGACACGGATGTCGCCGGAATGGACAGGAACGGGGTACGGCTCCGCCGGAGGGAGTCCGGGCTGGAACGTGTTGTCGACGAGCAGGCCCCAGACATGTCCGTACGACACGCGGCCCACGAGTTCTTCGATGTCGACGCCCCGGTAGCGAAGGGCGCCCCCTTCTTTGTCCGGTTCCGCGATCTCGGTCTCGAAAGCCACCACACCTTCGAGTCCGGGTTTGAAGTCGGACACTTCGGCCGCCTCCCTCTCTTGAAGTCAAAAGCCTTGATGTCGAGATACCGGCGGGTCAATTTAACCCGCAGGGTTCCAGTGGGTTCCCGCCGGTCCCTACGAAACGCCGTTGTCCCTGGTAGGGGGCAATGTGGGCGTCCTCCGTCAAGCGCGCAACAATACCGTTCCGTGGACACCGCTTCCCATCTGCCCGGTCTCCGGCACAGCTACGAGGGTGAGCCCCTGCTCGAATCCGGCCTCGCCGACGACCCCGTGACCCAGTTCGCGGTGTGGTTCGGCGACGCGCTGGAAGCCGGGCTGCCCGAACCCAACGCCATGATCGTCGCGACCAGCTCGGCCGGCGGCCGCCCGTCCGCGCGTACGGTCCTCCTCAAGGGCTTCGACGAGCGCGGCTTCGTCTTCTTCACCAACTACGAGTCGCGCAAGGGCCGGGACCTCGGCGAGAACCCCCGGGCCTGCCTGCTCTTCCCGTGGCATCCCATCCGCCGCCAGGTCCGCGTCGAGGGCCGGGTCGTACGGGTGTCCCGCGAGGACTCCACCGCCTACTTCCGGTCCCGTCCGTACGGCTCCCGCATCGCGGCGTGGGCCTCGCGCCAGTCCGCGGTGGTGAGGTCACGGGACGAATTGGACGAGAGGTTCGCCGCGCTGGCCGACCGCTGGCCGGAGGACCCGCCGACCCCCGACTTCTGGGGCGGTTTCCGGGTGATCCCCACGGAGATGGAGTTCTGGCAGGGGCAGACGGACCGGATGCACGACCGGCTGCGCTACCGGCGGGCCGGTGACTCGTGGCTCCTGGAGCGACTGGCGCCCTGACCCCGGCGTGCGGCCGTACGGCGTCAGGGCAGCGCGGCGGCGACCCTGAGATCGGAGAGGAAACCGGTGTAGGCGGTTTCCCTGTCCGGGGCACGCAGGATCGCCGACGGGTGCACGGTCGCGACGTAGTAGCTGCCCTCCGCCCGGGGGAGGGCCTGGCCGCGCTGCCGGGTCACTCTGAAGGACGGCCCGAGCAGCGCACGCCCGGCCGTGGCGCCGAGGATCACCGTCACCGCCGGATCGACCAGGCGCATCTCGGCGTCGAGCCACGGATGGCACGCGTCGATCTCCGCCGCGGTGGGCTTCTGGTGGATCCGGCGCTTGCCCCTCGGCTGGAACTTGAAGTGCTTGACGGCGTTTGTCACGTAGACGGCGTCACGGTCGATGCCGGCCTCCTCCAGGGCCCGGTCGAGCACGCGGCCCGCGGGCCCCACGAACGGGGCACCCTGGCGGTCCTCCTGATCTCCCGGTTCCTCGCCCACGAGCATGAAGCGCGCGTCGGGAACGCCGTCACCGAAGACCGTCTGCGTGGCGTTCAGATAGAGGTCACAGCCCTCGCAGCGGCGGGCGGCCTCGCGGAGCGCGGGCAGGCTGATCTCCTCTGGAAGAAATCGTTCCGCACCGATGTTTGCCATCCCATGTCGCTTCCCCAATAGGGTCGGCTGCGAACACATCGGAAGCTCGTAGCATCGATTACAGGACGGGAGGAACGTTGACCGCACACGGCCTGATCGATACCACCGAGATGTACCTCCGGACGATCTTCGAGCTCGAGGAGGAGGGCATCGTTCCGCTGCGCGCCCGCATCGCGGAGCGGCTGCAGCAGAGTGGCCCCACCGTCAGCCAGACGGTCGCGCGGATGGAGCGTGACGGTCTTGTCAAGGTGGAGGGTGATCGGCATCTGAGCATGACCGATCTCGGGCGCACCCTGGCCATCCGGGTCATGCGCAAGCACCGGCTCGCCGAGTGCCTGCTGACCCAGGTGATCGGACTGCCCTGGGAAGAGGTCCACATCGAGGCGTGCCGCTGGGAGCACGTGATGTCGGAGTCGGTGGAGACACGCCTGGTCGGACTCCTTGACAACCCGACCATGTGCCCTCATGGAAATCCCATCCCCGGGCTCGGGGAGCTCGGCGTGGACGAGTCCGCCTCGGTCAAGGAAGAGCGGATCATCTCCATGATCGATCTGGCGGGGCCCCGGGAGATACCCGTTGTAGTGCGTCGAATTAGCGAACAAGTGCAAAGTGATCCCGCCGTGATGCTTAAACTCAAGCAAGTTGGGATACAACCCGGACGCGAGGTGACGCTCGCGGCGAGCGACGACGGTGTACGGGTGACGGGTGACGGTGAAGCGGACAGCAACCTTGCGGAACTTCCGCGCGACGTCGCCGCGCACGTCTTCGTCACGAGACGATGACCGAAAGCGTTCGTTGAGTCCCAGCAGGGAGCCCCTCCTCTCCCGTCAGAACCCAGCCTCTGTTCAGGCAGGAGCGCCAGTGGTCCGCTTTGCGAACACCCGCCCCCAAGGGGTGATCGGATGAAACGTTGGGGGGACCTCTCGCAGGACAGCGCCGACCATCTCACCGCCGGTTCCGTGCTGGACCAGGCCGAGATGGCGGTCGTCGTCACCGATCGGTTCAGCAACGTCCTCTACTGGAATCCGTTCGCCGAGCGGTTGTTCGGCAGGCCGGGCGGCGAGGAGGGGAAGGAGTCGCTCCTCTCCCTCGGGATCACCGAGAAGGATCACCCGCTGACCGCCGAGCTCGCCAAGAGCGTGCTGAAGGGCGGCGTCTGGGAGGGCACCTTCGACATCGTCCGGGCCGACGGCACGATGATCTACGTGCGAGCCCAGGCCGTCCCGCTCCGGCATCCGTCCGGCTCGGTCACCGGTGTCGTCATCACCGCGCGCGAGGCCATGCGCAGCAACGAGCGCGAGAAGGACCGGTTCGGCCTCCTCGAGCGCATCGGCGAGCGGCTGGCCGGCTCCCTGTACGTCGAGGAGACGCTCAACCGGGTCGCGGAGATGCTGGTCCCGCAGTTCGCGGACCACTGCTTCATCGAGCTGGTCGAGGGCGACCGGCTGATCCGCAAAGTCTCCACCCACGTCAACGGCTGGGCGCCGCCCCCGGAGTCGTGGCTGCCCGTCGGCGGCGAGATCAGGTACCCCTCCGGCCACTACGCCGACTCGGCGCTGCGCCGTCAGGAGACCATCCTCATCGAGGACTTCTCGCAGGTCAGCTATCCCGCGCCGAGCGAGGCGTCGGCCCGCATCTGCGGCGAGATCGGGATGACCTCCGCCATCGTGGCGCCGCTGTGCGTCCGTGGCGAGACGCTCGGCCTGATGTACCTCGGCCTGTCGAACCTCACCGACAGGCGCTCGCCCCACTATGACACGTTCGACCGTGACTTCGTCGGCGCGATCGCCACCAGGGTGGCGCTGGCCGTCGACAACGCCCTCCTGTTCGAGGAGGAGCGGCACACCGCCGAGTCCTTCCAGAAGCACCTGCTGCCGCGTGAGCTGCCCTCGCTCGACGGGCTGGAGATCGCGGTCCGCTACTACCCGGCGGCTCCGCTCGCGTCGCACGGCCAGGGCATCCAGACCCAGGTCGGCGGCGACTGGTACGACGTGATCCCGCTGTCCGCCGGCCGGGTCGGCATCGTCATCGGCGACGTCGAGGGGCGCGGGGCCAAGGCCGCCGCCGTCATGGGACAGCTCCGGGCCGCGCTGCGCGCCTTCGCGCAGGACGACAAGCCGCCCGCCGACATCCTCGCCCGCCTCGACGAGTGGACCAGGATCGTCGCCGCGCCGGAGCGCGACGACTTCGGTGAGGACATCACCAACCCGCCGATCGTCACCTGCCAGTACCTCGTCTACGACGCCTGGTCCCGGCAGCTCTCCTTCGCCAACGCCGGTCACGCGCCGCCGCTGCTGATCGTCGACGGCAACGTGACCGAACTGGACATCACCGAGGTGGGCCAGCCGCTCGGCGTCCACGCCAAGGGCGTGCACGCCGACCTGGTCTACAAGGAGGAGACCCGCGTCCTCCCGCCGGGCGCGGCTCTGCTGCTCTACACCGACGGCCTGGTCGACCGGCGGCCCGCCCGCGACTCCGAGGAACCACCGCCGAGCGAGGACGAGACGCTGCGGATCCTCTGCGACAAGGTCGCCAAGATCGCCGGGGACACGGTCGAGCGCATCGCCGACGCGGCGACCGTCGCCATTCCCGGTGAGATCGACGACGACATGGCGATCCTGGTGATCCGCTCAGTCGGCGCCGAGCTGCAGTTCGAGGAGCAGACGTTCCCCGCCCAGCCGATCATGGTGGGTGAGGCGCGCCGCATGGCGTCCGTCGCGTTCGAGCGCTGGCAGGTCCCCGACGAGCGCGCCGAGCTCGCCTGCCTGCTGGTCTCCGAGGTCGTCACCAACGTGGTCCTGCACGCGGCCAGCGCCAGCGTGCCGCGTCGTGACCTGATCATGGACGGCCCGCCGTTGCCGTTCGACGAGTCGTGGGACGTGCCGGGCTTCGAGGACGAGGTCGTCAGCGACAAGGAGTTCACGCTCCGGCTGCGCCGTGGCGAGGAGTCCGTCTGGGTCGAGGTGTTCGACCAGGACCTGCGGCTGCCCCGCATCCGCAGCGCCGGCGAGAACGACGAGGGCGGCCGTGGCCTCTATCTCGTCGACCAGCTCGCCAAGCGCTGGGGGTCCCGCCCGACCAGGGAGGGCAAGGCGGTCTGGTTCGAGATTCCGGTGGGCGGCCGCTGAGCCATCCTGTACGGCCCGGCCCCCGGGTGCTTGACTCGCAGATATGGAGTTGACGTACGAACGCCGGGGGACGGGGCCGCCCCTCGTCCTGCTGCACGGAATCGGTCATCACTGGCAGGCATGGTCGCCCGTCATGGACCTGCTGGCCGAACGGCACGATGTGATCGCGGTGGACTTTCCCGGGTTCGGGGCCTCGCCGCCGTTCCCGCCGGAAACGCCGTACAACGCGGAGACGGCCGCCTTCGCGATCGAGGAGTTCTGGGATCGGCTCGGCCTCTCGCAGCCGCATGTGGCAGGCAACTCGCTGGGCGGTTATGTGGCGCTCGACATGGCCTCCCGTGGTGTCGTCCGTTCGGCAGTCGCGTTCTCGCCCGCCGGATTCTGGTCCAGGAGCGAGTGCCTCTACGCGCGTACGGCGTTGCGTGCCCTGCGGAAGGCGGCGACCGCCACGTCCGAGGGGACGGCCGCCGCGTTGATGTCGTCCGCCGTGGGACGCAGGGCCTCCTTGGGACTGCTCGTGGCCAACCCCGACGGGATGGCCGACGAGGAGGTGCTGCTGGGCACCCAGGCGCTGCGGAACTCGGCCGGGTTCGACGAGATGCTGGAGTCGTTCGCGTGGATGGCCCCTCCCGCGCCCCCGAAGGTGCCGATCACGATCGCCTGGGGTGATCACGACCGGCTCCTGCCGCGGCGCCAGGCCGTACGCGCGGGGCGTTGGGCGCAGCAGCGCGTCAAGTTGCTCGCGGGCTGTGGTCATGTGCCGATGAGCGACGACCCTTCGCTGGTCGCCCGGATCATCCTGGAGACCACGAGCGGCTGACCGGTGCCACGGCTCGATGCGCACGCGGCCTCGTCAGCCTTGTCGGCCTTGTCGGCCTCGCAGTACGGCCATCGCGCCCGCGCTCGCGGAGAAACCACCGCATACTGGTCGACATGGACGCCGGACTCATCCTGCTGGTCTTCCTGGCCTTCCTGTTCGCGTGGTTGCTCAACCGGGTGCGCAGGTTCTTCCGGCTCGGCGCGATCGGATACGCGGGCGTGATGATCGTGTTCGTGCTCGCGATGCTGCTCATCTGGGGCCAGACTCTCCGCTGACCGTCATGAGCCGGCTTCGCCCCGTGAGCCGCCTTCCCCGAGGTGCGGCTAGAAGCCGAAGGAACGGCCGATGATCTCCTTCATGATCTCGGTCGTGCCGCCGTAGATCGTCTGGACGCGGCTGTCGAGCCATGCCTTGGCGACCGGGTACTCCGTCATGTAGCCGTAGCCGCCGTGGAGTTGCAGGCACCGGTCGATGACCTTGTTCTGCAGCTCGGTGGTCCACCATTTGGCCTTCGCCGCGTCCACGACCGAGAGCTCGCGGCGGTTCAGCGTGGTGACGCACTTGTCCACGTAGTGCCGGGCGATCTCGACCTCGGTGGCCAGCTCCGCCAGCACGAAGCGGGTGTTCTGGAAGGAGCCGATGTTCCGGCCGAACGCCGTCCGGTTCTTGCAGTACTCGATGGTCGTCTCAAGGACGGCCTCCGCCGAGGCGACCGCGGCGACGGCGATGGACAGGCGCTCCTGCGGCAGGTTGTTCATGAGCTGGATGAAGCCCTGCCCGTCGGCGTCGCCGAGGCGGTTGGCGACCGGAACCCGGACGCCGTCGAAGAACAGTTCGGCGGTGTCCTGCGCGTGCATGCCGATCTTCTCGAGGTTGCGGCCCCGGGTGAAGCCCTCCATGCCGCGTTCGACCACGAGCAGCGTGGTGCCGCGGGCTCCGGCCGCCGGGTCCGTCTTGGTCACGACCACGACGAGGTCGGAGTTGATGCCGTTGGTGATGAACGTCTTCTGGCCGTTGACCACGTAGTGGTCGCCCTCGCGTACGGCGGTGGTGCGGATGCCCTGCAGGTCGCTGCCCGCGCCGGGCTCGGTCATGGCGACCGCCGTGATCAGCTCGCCGGACGCGAAGCCGGGCAGCCAGCGGCGCTTCTGCTCGTCGTTCGTCAGATCGACGAAGTACGGTGCCATGACGTCGTTGTGCAGGGAGAAGCCGAGCCCGCTCGCGCCGATCCTGATGATCTCCTCGACGACGACGGCGTTGTAGCGGAAGTCGGTGATCCCGGCTCCGCCGTACTCCTCGGGGACGGAGAAGCCGAACATGCCGAGCTCGCCGGCCTTCTTCCAGACCTCTCGCGGGACGATGCCGTCCTTCTCCCACTGGGGGTGATGAGGCGCCACCTCGCGGGCCAGGAACTCACGGACGGTCTCACGGAAGAGAAGGTGCTCTTCCTCGAAGAGGTCGCGCTGCATCGGACACGCCTTCCGGGCCGGGGACATCTCGCCCGGCCAGAATACGATTCTGTTACTCGTAGGTACACCGTCCTGGCCCCGTTTTCGGGTCGGCCGAAGACGCGCACGCAGAGCGCCGGGTGAACGATCTCCTCGTTCATCCGGCGCGCTCCTGCTTCCACGGTGTCGTTCGGGTCAGTCGCCCGTCGCCCCTTCGAGGTCCCGCGCCTGGTCCAGCCAGGTGGTGAACAGGTCGGCGTCGACGTCGGACAGGGCGCGGAGCTTCACGCTCGCCATCGCCCGCGCGCCGGTTTCGAGGCGGCCGGACGGGTCGGTGATCTCCTGCCCCCGCCAGAACCCGAAGGTCACATGGCTGGAGTAGGCCTTGATGTAGCAGACCGGGGACTTGCCCGGGGCCGGGCCGAGGCTCCACACCGGGTGCCCGTGCCAGACCGCGCCGGTCCCCGGCAGCGCCTTCTCGATGAGCGGCAGGAGTTCGTCGGTGATCTGGCGCTGGGACTCGGGGAGGGAGGCGAGGTAGCCCTCGATGGTGGCGAACGCGGTCATGTCGATGTCCTTGCTTCCTGTGAGATGGGTTCGGGCCTGCGGGTGTGGGGTGTGCCCCGGTACGGGGAGGTTCAGAGGCCGCGGCGATAGCGGACGGCGACCGTCGAGACCCAGAGCATCGCGGGGATGACGCCGACGGCCAGGGTCAGCGAGCCGGCCGTGCCGCCGCTCATCGCCCAGCCGTCGCCGAGCAGGAGCGCGGTGCCGGCGACGCGGGAGGCGACGGCGTGGCCGCGGTTCCCGGTGCGGCCGAAGTGGTGGCCCAGGACGTAGCAGGCGGCGATCAAGGAGATGAAGGCGATCGAGCCTGCGGCCATGTGGCCGTAGCTGTGCCAGGTGAGCGCCTCGGGCATCCCGTAGGGAGTGCCGGAGGGAAAGCCGTCGGCCGGGTCCATGACGAAGATCCCCGCGGCGATCATGCCGATGCCGTAGAGCGTGACCAGCCGTGGTGCCCACCTGCCTCCGGGGGTGCCGTGCAGCGCGCGGCGCAGGCCGACCGCCCCGGCGACGGTCAGAACGCCGGAGACCAGGAAGTTGGTGATCTGCAGCCAGCCGAGGGAGCCGTTGCTCAGCGCGCTCAACGGGTGCCGCGTCAGGTCGAAGCCCTCGCGGGTGGCGGCCTGGGCCAGGGAGACGATCGCCCACAGCGGCGCCGCGACGGCCGCGCACGTGAGCAGGGAGCGGGTCGAGGCGGCCGTGGAGGAGGCCGTGGAGGAGGCCGTGGTGGTGGCTGCGGTGGCGCTGGCGGCGGCGGGGGTGGCGGGTGTCTGGATGGCGGTCATGGCCGGTGCCTCTCTCGGGTTCGTCTTCGGTTCTCGCTCACACGTCGATCCGGCCATGTGACAGGGAATGACCCTCGTTCCCTGTCGTATGAGAATGTTCGACGCGTAGGCAGAGCCCAGGACAAGAAGGAGAAGACCCCATGCGCTACCTGATGACGACCAAGCCCACCGACGCCGCCCCCGACGAGAAGCTGTATGCCGAGATGGCCGCATTCATCGAGGAGATGACGGCGGCGGGCGTCCTGCTGGCCACCGGCGGGCTGGAGCCCGGCGGGATCCGTGTGACGTCCTTCGGTGACACGATCACGGTGACCGACGGGCCGTTCGCCGAGGCCAAGGAGGCGGTGGCCGGCTTCGCGCTGGTCGAGGTCCGCTCCAAGGAGGAGGCGATCGAGCTGACCCGCCGGTTCCGCGCGATCGTCGGTGACGGCGAGAGCGTGATCCAGCAGGTCTTCGGTCCCTGAGCCGCGGCCCCTGATCCGATGACGGGACCTCCCCGGTTTGCGAGCGAGCCGGGGCGGTGCTGTCATCGTGTCGTGACGGACGCCCATCGCGTGATCGATGCGGTCTGGAAACTCGAGTCGGCGAGGATCGTCGCCGGGCTCACGCGGATGGTGCACGACGTCGGCCTGGCCGAGGAACTCGCCCAGGACGCGCTCGTCGCCGCGCTCGAACAGTGGCCGGAGTCGGGGATTCCGGACAACCCCGGCGCCTGGCTGACGGCCATCGCCAAGCGCCGCGCCGTCGACCACATCCGGCGCTCCCAGCGTCTCGAGCGCAAGCACGAGCAACTCGCCTACGAGCTGGACCAGCAGCGGGACCCTGAGCGGGACGACGTCCTGCGGCTGATGTTCATCTCCTGCCATCCGGCGCTGCCGACCGAGGCGCGGGTCGCGCTGACGCTCCGGCTCCTCGGCGGTCTCACGGCCGAGGAGATCGCACGGGCGTTCCTCGTCAGCGAGCAGCGGATCATCCAGCGCATCGCCGGGGCGAAGCGGACGCTGGCCGAGGAGCGGGTGCCGTTCGAGCTGCCGGACGGATCGGAGTTGGCCGAGCGCCTGTCGTCGGTGCTCGAAGTCATCTATCTGATCTTCAACGAGGGATATTCGGCGACGTCCGGGGATGACCTGATGCGGCCGGGACTCTGCCTCGAAGCGCTGCGGCTGGGCCGGATGCTGGCCGAGCTGGCGCCGCACGAGGCCGAAGTGCACGGGCTGGTCGCGCTGATGGAGATCCAGTCGTCCCGCTCCGCCGCGCGGACCGGGCCCTCGGGTGAGCCCGTCCAACTGCACGAGCAGAACCGGGGGCGCTGGGACCAGTTGCTCATCCGTCGTGGCTTCACCGCGATGCTCCGCGCGCGGGAGGTCGGTGGCACGCCCGGTCCGTACGTGCTGCAGGCGGCGATCGCCGTGTGCCACGCGCAGGCACGGACCGCCGAGGACACCGACTGGGCGCAGATCGCGGCCCTGTACGAGGCGCTGGCCCGGCTGCTGCCGACACCGATCGTGCAGCTCAACCGGGCGGTGGCGGTCGGGATGGCGCACGGGCCGCAGGAGGGGCTCGCCCTGGTCGACTCGTTGATCGCCGATCCCGCGTTGCGGGACTACCACCTTCTTCCCGGCGTCCGGGGCGATCTCCTGGTCCGGCTGGGGCGGCACGCGGAGGCGCGGCTGGAGTTCGAGCGGGGCGCGTCTCTCGCCAGGAACGTCGCCGAGCGCGCCTTCCTGCGGCGTCGTGCGGACGAGATCACCGTCACCGGCTCGCCGGGTGCCACCCTCGGGCAGGCCGCGCGCGACTTCCTGGCACGCGACGATCTGGACGCCGTGACGATCCGCTCGTACGGGCAGACCCTGCGGCGCATGTGCCTGACATTGGGTGAACACATGCCGCTGGCGTCCCTGACGGCCGACCAGGTGGCGCGGGTGTTCGCGACGGCCTGGGACGAGGCCGCGGCGAAGACGTGGAACCGGCATCGGTCGGCCGTCCGGTCGTTCGGAGCCTGGGCGTCCATGGACCTCGCGACGGGCCTTGACCGCCGCGCGGAGACCCGTCCCCGGGCCGAGACGATCGGGTCGGCACAGCTCGACGCGCTGTGGAGCCGTCCCGACCTGCCTTTGCGCGAGCGGACCCTGTGGCGGCTGTTGCACGAGTCGGCGGCGGCGGTGACGGCCGTGCTGTCCCTGAACGTCGAGCACCTCGACCTGGACGACCGCCGGGCCCGCGCGGGCGATGCCTGGGTGAGCTGGCGCTCCGGGACCGCCCGGCTTCTCCCTCACCTGCTGGCGGGCCGGACCCGGGGCCCGCTGTTCCTCGCCGATCGGCGGCCCGGGCCGTCCCGCATGCCCGCGGCGGCCGACCTGTGCCCGGATACGGGCCGCGGCCGCCTGTCGTACGAACGGGCCGAGTACCTCTTCAAGCAGGCCACCAAGTCCCTGGACCCGGCGGGCGGCGGCTACACCCTGCGGCAGCTCAAGCCCCGCGCCTGATCGCCGGTCGGCCGAGGGTGTGCGTACGACGTTCGAGGTCGGGGAGCGTTCGGGAGCAGACGGCCGGTTCGAGGCGGATCATCGGGCAGGAGGCGCCGCGAATGATCAATTCTGGGCTTCCGGATTACAAGTACGCCAACTTTCGGCTTTTCGTCCTCCTTGGGAACTGTTGAAACCCATAAGATCTACCTTCGGTTTGCTATGGGCTGCATGGGATGCGGCTTTCGTGATCGGAGCGTGCGGTGGATCGCTGGGGAACAGGTCTCCGGAGGACTGTGGCCGCCTCAGTTCTGGGCTTGGCGGGAGCGGCGGCGATCGTGGTTCCGTCGATGTCCGCGGGCGCGAGCACCGCTGAGCTGGTCGTCGACTACGCCTGTACCGGTGGAGTCGCGGGGACGGGCTCGGGCGTGGTGAATCTCCGCACGAAAGTCACCATTCCCACGACGCTGAACGTCGGCGACCCGCTCAACATCGGGTGGGACCTCAATTACAAGGACGTGACCAGGTTCGGAGCACCCGCCTTGCTGCCCAACGGCGGCAAGATCGAGGTGACCGGCAACGTCCAGCTCTCGGGAGCATGGGAAGGCGTGCTCAAGCCGATGGGCAACGTGGACCAGGAGGCGCCGCTGGTGAAGGGCAGCCCCCTGAAGCTCCCCGAGGGAATCTCCGATTTCGCGCACACGGACCGAGTCGGCGTGGTCAAGGTCACGCCCCGCAAGCTCTTCGTGGACTTCCGGCCGCCGGCGTCCGAGATCATGGTCAACGACGACGATCCGGGGATCACGTACAGCGCTGACTGGGACGATCACAACGACCAACTGAGCCAGAACAACGACTACCACCTGGACCTGCACCGGACGACGAAGGCCGGCGCCTGGGCCAGTTACACCTTCACCGGAACCGGGGTCGAGTACGTCGCCCAGAAAGACCAGCGTGCGGGGCCGGTGGACATTTTCATCGACGGCGTCGCGGGCACCCCGCCGAGGATCGACCCCTCGAAGAACGACGACGGCACGCAGGTGAACGACGCCAACAAGGGCGGGCAGACCCTGTGGCGTTTCCGCGGGCTCCCATACGGCCAGCACACCATTACGGTCACCAACGTCGAAGACGGCAAGTGGGGGCAGCTCGACGCCTTCCGTGTGATCACCAGAGAGCTGGTCAACCCGCCGAAGGAATATCGCGCCGAGTGCAACCTCGTCAGCGCACCCGTGTCGGTGAACGTCAATATCGGCGAGGGCGGAACCGCCCCGACATCGCCGGGCGGCTCGCAGTCGGCGGATCCCTCGGACAGTGGCAACCCCTCGGGGAGTCCCTCGACGAGTCCCTCGGCCACCGCGTCGGGCTCGACGACTCCGACGCCCGGGAACAGCTCGTCTCCGCCCACGACGGGCAACGGCTCCACCTCCACTCCGACGGACAGCAAGCTGACGAGCGTCGTCGTTCTGGGCAGTCCGACGCCGACGGCGACGACGACGATCACGTTGCCGGCCACGACGCCGACCGCGGCGCAGGTGAAGGTCACACCGAAGGGTGGGGCCCAGACCGGAGAGGCTCCGGAGACCTCGCGTGCCTCCGCCGCACTGCTCATCGGCTCCGGCGGCGCCATGGTGATCGGCGGAGTTTTCAGCGGAATCGTGCTTCTGCGCAGGCGGGCGGCACATGCCAATGACCGGTCGCGGACGGTTTGAGGGGACTGACGGAGATGAACTCGACTCCTGACGCGCACGACGACAAGCCCCAGCCCGGCGACGGACCCGCCGGTACGGCCGCGCCCGACGGTGCCACCTCGCCCGTTACCGGGCAGGCCCCCGCGGAGCAGCCGGGCACGGCCGCCGGTTCCTCCGGCGATACGGGCACGGCCGGGGGCAGCGCCCAGGTCGCCCCCGGGCAGCCTTCTCCCGGGCAGGTCCCCGCAGGTCAGGTCCCGCCGGCGCAGGTCGCCCCGCAGGTCGGCGGGGTGCCCGGCGTACCGGTTCAGATGGGGGCTGTCCCAGCCGCTCCGGTCGCTCCGGTCGCTCCGGTCGTGAAGACGCGCAAGCCGCTGCCTCAGCCTGTTCTCGCCACGCTGCTGGTGGGCGGGTCGTTCGGCGGTATCGCGGCCATCATGGCGGGGCTGCTCGCCGTACTGTCGCCCGCGCCGGAGGACGTCCAGGGGAGCAAGCCGGTCCCCGGCGGCGAGGTGGCACTTCAGGGAGCGGGCACGTTCCTTCCGCCGACCGTGGGGCCCGGCGGTCCGGGCACGGCCCTGACGGCCGCCGCGCCGACCGCGCCTCCGCCGCTTCCCGCGCTCCAGCCGCTGCCCCCGTTGACGATCACGACGGCGCCCGCGTCGGCTGCCTCGACCAAGGTCAAGAAGGCGGCCTCCGCCAAGCCGGTCAAGATTCGCATCCCGGCGATCGGCGTCTACGCCACCGTCGGTTCTGTCGGGGTGGCGAAGTCGGGCGAGATCGGGACGCCGCCGCTGAGCCGTCCCAGCCTCGCGGCGTGGTATCGGCTCGGACCGGCGCCCGGCGAACTGGGCCCGGCCGTGATCCTCGGCCACGTGAACACCCGTACCGGCTCCGCCGTCTTCAACCGGCTCCGCGAGCTGAAGCGCGGCAACAAGATCGAGGTTCGCCGGGCCGACGGCAAGAGCGCGATCTTCACGGTCGACGGTGTCGAGCAGGTGGGCAAGACGACGTTTCCGACGAACCGTGTCTACGGCAACGTCTCCACCGCCGCGCTCCGGCTGATCACGTGTGGTGGCGCCTACAACGCCAAGAACCACAGCTACACGGACAACATCGTGGTGTACGCGACCATGACCGGCACCCGCAACGCGAAGTAGCCGGTGGGGGACTCCGGGACGTCCCACTGGCCTCGGGCGGCGAGGGTTCCCGCTCGCAAGGCGGCGGACGAACCTACCGCCGCCGCAGCGAGGCCGTCATCGGTGTTCCGGTCACGGACCTCGCGGCTACGGGTGGCATCGGTGGGTGCCGCGGGTGTCGGCGAAAGCCGCACGTGTGGCGAACCAAGGTTGGTTCTCGCAGGCGCTGATCAGCCGCGGTGTAGCACCACATAGCCTTCGCTTTTGAAGACAACCTGGTAGCCGAGGCCGATCAGCTCGTCCACCCGCTCTTGCTGTCTCGTCGGCGAGCCCCACGGAAATGCGCCCCGGACGGCGTCGGCCACGATCCATGGGGCCTTGGGGGGTTTGTCCTCCCACAGCAGGACCGTCGTCCGGGCGGACAGATGCGGTCCGACGTGGTTGACGGCCTCGACGACCACCCCGGACGGGACGGCCGCGACCGCCTGCTCCGCGGCGGCCACGTCGGGATGCTTTTCGTAGAAGTCCGGCCTGATGAGCTGGTCGAACGGGAACCGGGGCACCAGCGTGAGCGAGATCGCGCAGGCGCCTGCCGCCCACATCAGTGACGCGGTGCGCTCGCTGAGGTCGGGCCGGCGGCGCCGTGACCAGCGGATCAGCCTGGAGGCCCCGTCGACACCGGCGCACAACAGAATGATCACCGTGAAGGCGCTGTGATGAAAGTCGGTGACCCACCAGTGTGCGCGGTCCGACAGCATGCGCTCCAGGAGGTGTGGCAGTGCCATCAGCATCAGCGGCGAGAACAGGCAGGTCAGCAGGGCGGGCCACAGCAGGAACGCCAGCGTGTCGACCTTGATCTGAGGGCTGAAGAAGGTGCCGAGGACGCTGAGCGGATCGGTGAGCGCCTTGACGGCCACGGCCGACACGCTGCTGCCGAGCTGACTGTAGGCCCAATACATGCCGGGGTCGCCGCCGACGGACGGTATGAAGATGCTGCGGGCGAAGCCGGTGTAGAGCATGCCGATGCCCATGTACATGATCCCGGTGTGGCGCCGCCCCTGTAGTGCGACGTATCCGCCGAAACCAACGACCATGAGCCCCATGTCCTCTTTGACCAGGAGCAGTGCGGCTGCGGCAAGCGCGGTGGTTGTGTATCTGCCCGCGCTGAACCGTTCGATCATGACGGCGGTGAGCAGTGGGGCGAAGGCGACCTCGTGGAAGTCGAAGTTCACCGCCTGGGCGACGGGCCAGGAGACGGCGTAGGCGACGACGACGAGATAGGCGGGGCCGGTGCCGAGCACGCGCCGGGTGAACAGCCACAGGGGCGGTATCGCCAGCGCGAACAGAACGGCCTGAGCCACGATGAGGGTCTCGGGTCCGTCATGCAGCCAGTACAGCGGGGCCAGGACCGCCAGGATGGGTGAGAAGTGCTCGCCCAGTTGCACGAAATCCATGCCCCGGTCGAGCGTCTCCCCGCGTAGTGGGCTCGTCGGAGCGCTGAACGAGGCGAATCCCCGCACCATCTGGTCGAACAGCGTCAGGTCCATGCTGGTCGCCCGGTACATGTAGAACCTGACCAGCCCCAGAAGGCAGTAGACACCGGTGGCGGCGAGGACGACGGCTGTCAGGGCGATCACGTTCCGAGAGCGTGTCGTCGGCGAAAGCGCTGCGGCGACGGCTTGTAGGGCTCCAGTTCGGCGACGCTGAGAGGTTCCGGCTTCCTGCGCCGTGCGCTCTGTGGCACTGGGCGATAAGCCCATGTGTGATCCTCCCTGCGGCGCTCGATACAGAAAGCTGCCGCGGGGTGGAGCCGACGGCGGTGATGCACGGTCGAGGCCGACGGCACCCGTTCCGTGAGGCCGATCAAAGCTAGCACCTTGGATATCGCCGCGAAAGCGAGAAATCGGATGCCTGGTTGGGAAACAGCGAATCGAGTCCACGCCCGTGACCCCGTCCTTCAGAGGGTCGGTGGCGTGGGCGAGGCTGTCACTTCCGGAGCGCTGATGGTGTGGGCGATCTCGTTGTCGCCATGACGAAGCCACCTTGATCGAGCCGCACAACTTCGACGGGGCCCACCTCGGCCACCCACAGATCCGGCTGTGCGTGTACCCATGCCCAGCGGGCCCGAGTAGGGAGCTGATGTAGCGGGGCCACCAGGTGGTTTCGCATCGCGAGGACGACATGCTGCTACGCAGCACCGGCAAGTGAGCCGTGTCTCGCGATAGGGTTCCTTGACCGTGTTTCCCTACAAATGGGGCGATTCCCAGGGAGAGTTCATAAGATCTCTACCTAACTGAGACGCTAGACCGGGATTCTGGTACGTCTGGTAAAGCCGCGACCGAAACCGACCCACGGGAGTGAAGGAAGTGCTGAAGTCAAAGGCACGGCGTCGTATCGCCACGAAAGCCGCCGCCGGAGTAGCCAGCGCAGCCGTCCTCGTCGGCGCCCTCTCGGCCGTCAGTGCGCTCGCGGACAGCAAGCCGGTGACGTACAAATGCACCCCGAAGACGGGGGAAGCCGACGCCGTCACCCATGACTTCACCGTCAGCCTGACGTCATCGGTGGCGACCGCGACCGTCGGAACGCAGTTCCTCGCCACGTTGAGCATCACCCCCGGCACCACATCCACATCCGAGTTCGGGGCTCCGGAGGAGATCCCAGCAGGCGCGTGGATCCAGGTGCAACCCTCGGTCGTGGCCTCGGTGAGCCCGGCTACGGGGATCGTGGCGATGTCCACGCCCTCGCCCTCCACATCGGTGACCGCAACGGTGGAGAAGGGGGCGACCTTCGGACCGCTACCCGCGGCGACGGTGACCATCACACCGTCCACGGGTGCCTCATCGATCGTCCTCACCGCCAGGGACTTCAAGCTGAACGTGCTGAAGGCCGGCGCGGCGGGCACCGCAGCTACCTCGGAGCTGCTCTACAGCTGTGCGATCGCGACGACGGATGGAGCCAAGTCGGCGCCGGCCGTGGCGACGATCGCGGTGGTGACCGCCAGCGCGAGCGCGTCGTCCAGCTCGTCGACGTCGACGACGCCGACGCCGACTCCGTCCACGTCGGCGTCGAGCCCCACGCCGTTGCCGACGCACACCGTCTACAAGACCGTGACGGCGAAGCCGTCCAAGGACACCCAGGTCAAGAAGACGCCCGGAGGCGGCGCCGCGACCGGAGGAGGCGCGGACGCGGGACCGGACGGGCGGATGTTCGTGCTCACGGGAACCGCGCTGGTCCTGGCGGCGGCCACCGGCGGACTCATGCTGCGCTCCCGGCGTCGTGCCGCGCAGCGGTGAGGTGCGGCAGTGACCACGCCGCCACCGGGGCAGTATCCGCCCGGCCAGCCGGTTCCGCCCTACGGCGCCCCCGTCCATCCGCAGCCGGTGTACGGCCAGCCGGTGTTCCACGCGGCGCCGGTCGTCTATCCCCAGGCGTACCAGGAGCCTGAGCCGCCGTCGCAGCCGCAGGGAGGCGGCGCGTCGGCCATGCGTGGCGTCCTGATCCTGGCCGCCGTCGCGGGCGTCATCACCGTGATCATCGGTGTGTTCTTCATCCTGGGCTCGCCCGACGAGTACGCGCCACCGGCCCGTCAAACGCTGAAGATCAAGGGTGCCGAGGGGCTGGTGCCCTCGGTCGGCCCCGGCGGTACGGGCCAGCCGCTGACGCAGGCCGTCGCCACCGCGCCTCCGCCCGCGCCCACCCTGCCACCGGCTGCCGCGATGCAGCCGTCCTCGCCGCGTCGGCTGATCGTCCCCAGACTCGGGATCAACGCGCCGATCAAGTCCGTGGGCACGGACAAGAGCGGCGCCATCGAGACGCCGCCGATCAGCAACCACAACCTCGTCGGGTGGTACCGCGGCGGCCCCACAGCGGGGGAGCCCGGTCCCGCGGTGATGCTGGGGCACAAGGACACCACGACGCGCAGCGCCGTCTTCACCCGGCTGCACGAGATCCAGTACGGCGACACGATCGAGGTCGTCCGGATGGACGGCACGGTGGCGGTCTTCACGGTCGGCGGCGTCGAGCAGGCGAACAAGCGGACCTTCCCGACCGATCGGGTCTACGGCTCGCGGGAGAACGCCGAGCTGCGCCTGATCACCTGTGGCGGGTCGTACAACCGCAACACGGGCCACTACGTGGACAACGTGATCGTGTACGCCACCATGACCAGCACCCGGCTCGCGTCGGACTGAGCGGCCCGAAGGCCAAGGGCATCCCGTATCGGCTGATCGGTGATGTCCGTGGCGGGTAGGTCTCCGGGAAGCCGGCCGATCCAACGCGCTGGGTATGCCGGATATATCCGCGATCGGTTCTCATACCAGGACAAGCGCCGACGAAAGTTCTGTTGTAGCCTCCTGGTAACCGAACAATGCTCGGTTTCCTGTGGGAGGCACTGTGGCAGAGGCGTACATCGTCGGGGCGGTCCGCACCCCGGTCGGCAAGAAGAAGGGCGGGCTGTCGACGGTCCACCCCACGGACCTTGCCGCGCACACGCTCCAGGCGCTGGTCGATCGCACCGGCGTCGATCCGTCCGCCGTCGACGACGTGATCATGGGCTGCGTCATGCAGTTCGGTCCCCAGTCGATGGACATCGCGCGCAACGCCTGGCTGTCGGCCGGACTGCCGGAGAACGTCGCCGGAGTCACCATCGATCGCCAGTGCGGCTCGTCGCAGCAGGCGATCCACTTCGCCGCGCAGGGGATCCTGTCGGGCACGCAGGACCTCGTCGTCGCCGCCGGTGTGGAGTCGATGTCGATCGTCCCCATGGGGTCGAGCATCACCGCCGCGCTGGAGAAGGGCATGCCCTTCCCCTTCGGCGACAAGTGGGTCGAACGGTACGGCAAGCAGGAGATCTCGCAGTTCCGCGGCGCGGAGCTGATGTGCGAAAAGTGGGACCTGAGCCGCGACGAGCTGGAGCGGTTCGCCTACGAGAGCCACCAGCGGGCCGCGAAGGCGATCGCCAACGGGCACTTCAAGGACCAGATCGCCCCGGTCAACGGCGTTGAGAACGACGAGGGCCCCCGCCCGGACACCACCCTGGAGAAGATGGGCGAGCTCAAGACCCTGCGCGAGGGCGGGCGGATCACCGCGGCGACCTCGTCGCAGATCTCCGACGGCTCCGGCGCCGTGCTGATCGCCTCCGAGCAGGCGGTACGTGATCATGGCCTGGTGCCCCGGGCCCGGATCGTCACCCTCGCGCTCACCGGTGACGACCCCGTCTACATGCTGACGGCGCCGATCCCGGCGACGAGGAAGGCCCTGGCCAAGGCCGGGCTGAGCATCGACGACATCGACGCCATCGAGATCAACGAGGCGTTCGCCCCGGTGCCGCTCGCGTGGCTCAAGGAGATCGGCGCGGATCCCGCCAGAACCAACCCGAACGGCGGGGCCATCGCCCTCGGTCACCCCCTGGGCGGCACCGGCGCGATCCTGATGACGAAGCTGCTGCACGAGCTCGAGCGCACCGGCGGCCGGTACGGCCTGCAGACGATGTGCGAGGGCGGCGGTCAGGCCA
The DNA here is from genome assembly GCA_001570385.1 of Microtetraspora glauca. Taxonomy (GTDB): domain Bacteria; phylum Actinomycetota; class Actinomycetes; order Streptosporangiales; family Streptosporangiaceae; genus Microtetraspora; species Microtetraspora glauca. The sequence goes on from BBYL01000007.1 coordinate 381,903, forward strand.
ACGTGACGATCATCGAGCGCCTCTGAGATCACTCGCCCGGGACGGAGGCCACGCCGTCCCGGGTGATCCGCCCGGTACGGCCCCGCCGTACGGACGGGAACGGAAAGGGCACCCCGGCCGGGGTGCCCTTTCTCATGGACGCGGGAGTGGAGGCTCGCCCGCTACTTGGGGCGCGGCAGCCTGCGCGGCATCTGCGCCGGTCGTACCGGCCGCGCCGGGATGGGCATCTGGCGCGGCGGCAGGTTGCGCTGGGGCTGAGGGGTATGCGGGAGGGTCTTCCCGCCGCGCTTCTTGGACGCGCGTACACGCATGTGAGATCTCCTTGGCAAGAACGGGAACGCGGCACGAAGTGCCGTCACTCAGCTGCCGCGTCGAAAGGACAGGGCCGAGGGGCGCGCGCGTGGGGCGCCCCGGGATGCCGCGTCAGGCGCGGCTCACGGCGAGCGGGCTGAGATCGCGAGCGATCAGATGATCAGCGGTCGCGGTAGAGAAGAATCCACACACGGGGACCGTAACAAGGCGGGCCTTCCGGTTCCAACAGGTTTTCCGGGCGGCGGAAGGCCGCCCCGGCGACGCCGGGACGGCCCTCGTACGGCGGGCTGCTCCTGGCTAGGGGATGTCGCGGTGGACGTCCTTCGCGGTCGCCTTCCCCGGCGTGGCGGGCGCGATCCACGGACCGTCCGTCGACGGGTCGAGGATGCCGTCCTCGACGAAGGCGTAGCGGCCGGCGAGGATCCGGCGCGTGAGCCGTACGTCGGTGGCGTCGGAGTTGACCCACAACCGCGTGAACAGCTCGTCCGCGCGGAGCCGCGCCTGACGGCAGAACGTGTCCGCGATCTCCAGCGCGCCGCGCCCGTGCCTGGCCGCGTCCTCCTGGGCGCGGATGCAGACCGCGGTCATCGCGAACAGCTCCGACCCGATGTCGACGATCCGGGACAGGAAGCCCTGACGGTGCTCCAGCTTCCCCTGCCAGCGCGACATGCCGTAGAAGGTGGACCTGGCGAGCTTGCGGCTGGTCCGCTCCACGTAGCGCAGGTGGTGGGCGAGCGGCCCGAACTCGGAGTAGGAGTTCGGCAACTGTCCGGCTCCGGCCACCAGGCCGGGGAGCCAGCGGGCGTAGAACGCGCCCGCCTTGGTCGCGGCCCGGCCCTTGGCCCGCAGGTCGGCCTTCGGGTCGATGAGGTCCCCGGCGACCGAGAGGTGCGCGTCCACGGCCTCGCGGGCGATGAGCAGATGCATGATCTCGGTGGATCCCTCGAAGATGCGGTTGATCCGCAGGTCACGCAACATCTGCTCGGCGGGCACGCCGCGCTCGCCGCGGGCCTGAAGAGACTCGGCCGTCTCGTAACCTCGTCCGCCCCTGATCTGGACGAGCTCGTCCACGATCTGCCAGGCCATCTCCGAGCCGTACAGCTTGGCCAGGGCGGCCTCGATCCTGATGTCGTTGCTCTCGTCGTCGGCCAGCCGGCCGGCGAGGTCGACCACGGCCTCCACGGCGTACGCGGTGGCGGTGATGAAGGAGATCTTGCGCGCCACGGCCTCGTGCTCGCCGATCGGGCGGCCCCACTGGACGCGCTCCGCGCCCCACTCCCGGGCGATCTTGGCGGCCCACTTGGCGGCGCCCGCGCAGGTCGCGGGCAGCGACAGGCGCCCGGTGTTCAGCGTCGTGAGGGCGATCTTCAGGCCCTGTCCCTCGCGGCCGATGAGATTCTCCGCCGGGACCCTGACCTTGTGGAAGCGGGTCACGCCGTTCTCGATGCCGCGCAGGCCCATGAACGCGTTCCGGTGCTCGACGGTGATGCCGGGGGCGTCGGCCTCGACGACGAACGCGGAGATCCGGGTGCCCGTCCTGGCCATGACGACGAGCAGGTCGGCCACGACCCCGTTGGTCGTCCACAGCTTGACCCCGTCGAGGACGTACGCGTCGCCGTCGCGTACGGCGGTCGTCGCCAGCCGGGCCGGGTCTGATCCCACATCCGGCTCTGTCAGGAGAAAAGCTGATATTTCACCTTGTGCGCATCGGGGCAGGAAACGCTGCTTCTGCTCCGGTGTCCCGAACAGCCTGAGCGGCTGCGGCACGCCGATCGACTGGTGCGCCGACAACAACGCCGCCAGCGCGGGAGAGTAGGACGCGACCAGCATCAGCGCCCGGCAGTAGTACAGGTGGCTCAGCCCGAGCCCGCCGTACTGCTCGTCGATCGTCATCCCGAACGCGCCGACCGCGCGCAGCCCCTTGACCACCTCGTCGGGAATGACCGCGGAACGCTCGATGACCGAAGGGTCGACACTGTCGCGCAGGAAGGTGGTGAGCGTCTGGAGGAACCGCTCGCCCTTCCTTGTCTGCTGCTCGCTGAGCTGCGGCGCGGGATGGACGAGATCCAGCCGGAAACGCCCGAGAAACAGCTCCTTGCCGAAACTCGGGCGGGCCCACTCCGTCTCGCGGGCCTGCTCGGCCACCTCGCGTGCCTTGGCGTATTCGGTCATCACGACCTCCTGAGGCAGTGGATGCCGTGGTGCTACCCGCGAGTAGCCCCTGAAACCCCCAGGAAACGGACAAGTCCGGGACGGCGACGGACCGGAGCCGTCATGAAACGGCAGACGGGACGGCTAGCTGTGACCCCTAACGCGGAACGCGGGCGACGCAGAAGACGGTCTGGCCGAAAGGAGGCCGGACGAACCGCTCGATGAACCGCGTCGCAGGGACGACCGTCCTGTCATAGATCTTGACCAGCCGGGGGTCGGGGTACCCCACCCCGCCACGCCGTACGGCGGCCCACCAGGCGATGCCGCCCAGGAAGTTGATCGGCTTGAGCACCTGCGGCCTGAGCCCGGCGGCGACGACCGTCCTGCCCAGTGTCGAGGGGGTGTACCGGGTGACGTGGCCGACCTTGCGGTCGAAGTCCCCGTACAACTGCATGTAGCCGGGCACCCAGATGACGATCCGCCCGCCCGGCGCGGTGACCTTGGCCAGCGAGCGCAGCGCCTCGACGTCATCCTCGATGTGCTCGAGGACGTTCATCATGATCACCGTGTCGACGGGCTCCTCCAGCGGGATCTCCGTCGGCAGGCCGAACTGGAGCACGGAGATGTCGTCGCGCTCGGCGAAGCGCTTGTTGAGCTGCTCGACGCAATAAGGGTCGAAGTCGCTCACCACGAGCCGGTCGAGCCGCGGGAGGAACTGCTCCGCGAAGTGCCCGAGACCCGATCCGATCTCCAGCATCGAGCGGCCGACGTGCGGCGCGACCATGTCGAACTCGTACTGCCGGTAGTTCTTGGCCTCGTCCCCACCGAGGTGGTTCTCCAGAGCCTCGTCTCCGGCCGCCGGCTGGACTACACGGTCATACCCAGACATACAATCCTCGTTCGCGCGTGCTGGCAGTGGCGCCGAGTCTAGTGCCCGCCTCGTACGGCGGTTCCCCGTTCCCGTATGGCAACCGGTGAAACGCCCGTTCCCGTGCGCGATGCCGGGGTTACCATTCGTGAACCGGAGCGCCGGGTGCAGTGAAGTCCCCCCACGATTCGAGGCTGCGATGGAGCGACGCGATCTTCCGGCATTCGTCGGCCGCCGGGCCGAGATTGCGCAGATCAGACGGCTGCTCGGCCGTTCGCGACTGGTGACCCTGACCGGGCTCTCCGGTGTCGGGAAGTCGCGGCTGGTGGAGGAGGCCGCGTGGAACGTGCGCAAGGCCTTCGCCGACGGGGTCCACATGGTGGACGTCTCCCAGATCCGCGATCCCCGGGCGCTCGCCCGCGAGGTCCGCGACGCCCTCCCGAAGGCCGGCCCCGGGGCGCGGGGCGGGCGGCTCCTCCTCGTCCTCGACGGCATCGAGCGCCTGGCCGGCCCCTGCGCCGTGCTTGTGGAATCCCTGCTCAGGAGCGCGCCCGGCCTGCGGATCCTGGCGACGGGGCGGCGCTCCCTCGGAGTCGTGGGCGAGCACCTGCTGCCGGTCGGCCCCCTGCCGTCCGCCGACGCCGTCGCCCTGCTGATCCACCGCGCCGGCCGCGCGATCACCGACCTGGACCGGAAGATCGCGGCCAGGCTGTGCGAAGAGCTCGGCCGGATGCCCTCCGCGATCGAATCGGCCGCGGAACGGCTGCGCGACACGCCGGATCTGGCGATCGAGGCACTGCTCGACGACCCCGTCCACGAGGCGTCCGCCAGGAGGGCGCTGGAGCGCACCATCGAGCTCTGCTCGCCCGCGGAGCGGCTCGTGTGGGCCGGGCTGGCGGGCTTTCGCGGACCGTTCGGCCTGGCGGAGGCCGAGCGCGCCTGCCCGGACGGGCCGCCGCCCGGCGAGTTCCTCGACGCCCTCATCGGTCTGATCGACAAGTCGGTCCTGCTCCGCGAGGAGAGCGACGGGGAGGTGCGCTTCCGCGTGCCCGACGCCGTACGCGGCCACACAGTCAGGCTCCCGCGCGGCTCCGGCGCGACCGAGGCCGAACGGCCCGCCGATCTGCCACCGCCCCTCGCCGATCTGCCATCGCGAGAAGAACGGCGCCGGAGAGAGCCGTCCATGGGAGAGCGACCCCCGAGAGACACCGAACCCGTGCGGCCGCGCGGCGGGCCCCGGCCCATGGGCGGCGCGGCCCGCGTGAGCGATCTGGAGCGCCCCCGAGTGCTGACCCGCCGCGAGCACGAGGTCGCCGAACTGGTCGCGGACGGCCTGTCCAACCGCGAGGTGGCCGAGAAGCTGGTGATCTCCAAGCGCACCGCCGAGGCGCACATGGAGCACATCCTGGCCAAGCTCAACTTCTCCTCCCGTACCCAGGTCGCCGCCTGGGTCGCCCAGCGGCGCGGTGACCGGTGATCGGGAACCTGCCCGCCGAGCCGGCCAGCTTCGTCGGCCGCGCGGAGGAGCGGGAGCGTGTCGCGGGCCTGCTGGGCCGTACCCGCCTGGTCACCCTCACCGGCGCGGCGGGAGTGGGCAAGAGCAGACTCGCGCTGCGCGTCGCGGCGGACGCGCACCGGCGCTTCCCCGACGGTGTCTGGCTGGTGGAGCTCTCCTCACTGCGGAACCCGCGAGGGCTCGCGCCGCTGGTGAGCGAGACACTCGGCGGCCCCGACGACTCCGCCGCGCGGGAGATGGGCGCGCTCGCCGAGCACATCGGCGGCAAGCGGATGCTCCTCGTCCTCGACACGTGCGAGCACCTGCTGAGCGCGTGCGCCGACCTGGTCGGCGAACTGCTGGAGCGATGCCCGTGGCTCCGCGTCCTGACCACGGGCAGGGAGCCCCTCGACGCGCCGGGCGAGCACGTCGTGACCGTCCTCCCGCTCGGCGACGACGCGGTCACGCTTTTCGCCGACCGGGCCGTGGCCACGGTGCCCGACTTCGTGGTCGACGGGACCAACCGCGACCAGGTCGTACGGCTCTGCGAAGACCTCGACGGCGTTCCGCTCGCGATCGAACTGGCCGCCACCCGGCTGCGGGCGCTGTCCGTCACGGACATCACCGCCCGGCTTCCCGACCGGTTCCGGCTGCTACGCCGCGCCGACTGCGATACGGGCGAGAGCAGGCACCGGACGCTCCGCACCGCGATCGGCTGGAGCCACGAGCTGTGCGAACCGCGCGAGCGGCTGCTCTGGGCCAGGCTGTCGGTGTTCTCCCACGGCTTCGACCGCGAGACGGCCGAGGACGTCTGCGCGGGGGACACGCTCTCGCGCCGCGACGTGTTCGCCCTGCTGGCCCGGCTCGTCGAGAAGTCCGTCCTGCTGCGCGAGGGTGACCGCTACCGCCTGCTGCACGCCGTACGCGCCTACGGGGCGGAGCGGCTGCGAGAGCTGGGCGAGGAGGAGGCGACCCGCCGTCGCCATCGGGACGCGTACCTGCGGCTCGCCCGCAGGGCGGAGGCGGAGTGGGCCGGGCCCGCGCAGGCCGCGTGGGCTCGCCGGATGACCGAGGAACTGCCGAACTTCCTCGCGGCACTCGATCATTCCCTCGCGGAGGATCCGAGGGCCGCGGTCGAACTCGCCGGGACGCTGTGGCCGCTCTGGATCGCCTGCGGCCACCACCGCGAGGGCCGCCGCTATCTGGACCGGGCACTCGCGGCCACCGACAGGCCGACCCCTCATCGCGTCAAGGCCCTCTGGGCCGCCGCGTGGGTGGACGCCAGGCACTTCGACGTACGCCGGGCCCGTACGCGCATGGAGGAATGCCGTCGCGGCCCGGGGACCGCCGTGTGGGGGAAGCACGCCGAGGCCCTGGTCGCGTTCGCCGCCGGCGACGACGAGAACGCGGTCCTGGGCTTCGAGGAGGTGCTCGCGGCCCGAGGTCGCCCCGGCCCCGTATGGCTCCTCGGCCAGAGCCCCGCCTGCGTCCTCAGCCAGGCGGGACTGTCTCTGGCCAGGTCGGGCGGCGAGCGCGCCAGAGCCGTTCTGGACGACGCCATGTGGCGGAGCGCGCTCACGGGAGACTGCTGGAGCCGGGCGGTCGCGCACCAGGGCCTGGCCGTCCTCGGCTGGGAGAACGGCGACCTGGTCGGCGCGGAGGAGCAGAACCGGGAGTCGATCCGGCTCAGCCGCGACCTCGGCGACCTGGCCGGCGCGCTCGTCGGGTTCGAGATCCAGGCGTGGATCGCCGCCGCCACCGGCAGGGGAGGGCTCGCCGCGACCCTGCTGGGAGCCGTGGACGGACTCGGCGGCGCGGCCGGCATCCGGCTGGACGAGGCACCCTACTGGGGCGCCCGCCACTCCACGTGCGCGGACATCGCGCGCGGCCTCGTCGGCGGTCCCGCGTTCCGTACGGCCGTCGCCGACGGTGCCGCCCTCGACCTGGACGCGGCCTACCGCCGGGCGCTGGGCGACCCGCCCAAGGAGGGCGCCGGCCTGACCCCGAGGGAGTCCCAGGTGGCCGAGCTGATCGCGGACGGGCTGTCGAACCGGGAGCTCGCGGAACGGCTGATGATCGCCGAACGCACGGCCGACACTCACGTGGAGAACATCCTGGCCAAACTCCGCATGTCGTCCCGCGTGCAGATCGCGGCCTGGGTCGCGGTACGGCGCTCCGCGCGGCGCTAGGTGCACGGCCCAGACAGGCCGATCGCCCCGTCCCGGGCAAGCGACATCGGGCATCGTCCCGATGTCACGGACGGCATCTGTCCCGATACTTTTCGTATCCGGTCGGTCCGTAGGGGGGAAACCGTCCGGTTGATGCCGCGCGGCGGGGGACGACGTCGCGGCAGGGGTCGGCGGCGAGGTCGGGCCGAGGGGGACCGTCTCGCCGCCGAACCTCCCACTCCGGGTGGTGAATCTTCACCGGGGTGGAGCAATCCTCTACCCAGAGTAGTCACCTGGTTACGCACTCATGATTGGCTTGGCGGCCATGCATGGGAGGGCGGATCTGGTGACGGACGTGCTGGGGCGGCGAGGCAACCTTCCCGCTGAGACGAGCACCTTCATGGGGCGGGCCGAAGATCTGGCCGAGGTGGGACGGCTCCTGCGGGAGGAGTCCCTGGTCACACTGACCGGCGTGGCGGGAGTGGGGAAGACGCGGCTCGCGCTGAAGGTCGCCGGAGAGCGGAGCGACGGCGCCTGGCTGGCCGACCTGTCCGCCGAGCGCAACGGCGCCCTCCTGGCGCACACGATCGGAGCCGCGATCGGCCTGAAGGAACAGGCGGCACGACCCCAGGAGGACGTCCTCGCCGAACACCTCTCCGGCAGGCGGATGCTCCTGATCCTCGACACCTGCGAGCACCTCATCGGCCCGTGCCGGGCGCTGGTCGGCCAGATCCTGCGGGCCGCTCCCGACGTCCGCGTCCTGGCCACCAGCAGGGAGCCTCTCGGCCTCCCCGGTGAGCGCGTCCACACCGTCCGGCCGCTCCCCGTCACCGAGGAGGACTGCGACGCCGTACGACTCTTCCGCGAGCGCGCCCGCGCGGTGCGCCCCGGCTTCGAATGCTCCGACGCCGTCGTACGGCTGTGCGGGCGACTCGACGGCGTTCCCCTGGCGCTGGAACTCGCCGCCAGGCGGCTGCGCGCCCTCACGGCGGGTGAGCTGCTCGACCGCATCGACGACCGGTTCTCGCTGCTCGCCGGCGGCGGCCGTACCGCCAGGCACCGGACCCTGCGCACGGCGGTGGGGTGGAGCCATGAGCTGTGCACCCCCGAGGAGCGGTTGTTGTGGGCCAGGCTCTCGGTGTTCGGCGGGACGTTCGGCGCCGAGGCCGCGGCGGACGTGTGCTCCGACGAACAGCTGGTGAACGTGCCCGACCTGCTCGCCCGGCTCGTGGACAAGTCCGTGGTGATCCGGCACGGTCAGCGGTTCCGCATGCTCGACATGATGCGGGACTACGGCAGGGAGTGGCTCCACGTGCTCGGGGAGGAGCGGCTGCTCGCCCGCCGCCACCGTGAACACTCCCTCGCGCTCCGGCGCGGGATGCGGCACCCCAGGCGGCGCGACGCGGGCGACCCCGCGAGGAGGCCGGAGTCCAGCCGCCCGCACCCCGGACCGGGGCACTGACTTCTCACGCCCCGGCGGTCACTCCGGCTGGGTGAGCCAGACGTCGATCTCGCCGAGCAGTTCCTTCTTGAAGGAGTCGGGAGCCGTCGACGACCGGATCGACTGCCGGGCCAGCTCGGCGACCTCCGCGTCCCGGAAGCCGAGCACATCCCGCGCGAGCTCGTACTGCGGGAGCAGCCGCGCGCCGAACAGCAGCGGGTCGTCCGCGCCGAACGCGATCGGCACCCCCGCGTCGAACAGCTTCCGCACCGGCACGCTCTCGGGGCTCTCGGCCACGCCGAGCCCCACATTGGAAAGAGGGCACACCTCGCACGCGATCTGCCGGTCGGCGAGGCGTTCGAGCAGGCGGTCGTTCTCGGCCGCGCGGATGCCGTGGCCGACCCGGTCGGCGTCCAGGTCGTCGACGCACTCCGCGACGCTGGCCGCCCCCAGCAACTCGCCGCCGTGCGGTACGGCCAGCAGCCCGGCCCGTTTGGCGATGCGGAAGGCGGCGTCGAAGTCCCTGGCCCGGCCGCGTCGCTCGTCGTTCGACAGGCCGAAGCCCACCACACCCCGCCCCGCGTACTGCGCGGCCAGTCGGGCGAGCGTCCGCGCGTCGAGGGGATGCCGGGTGCGGTTGGCCGCCACGATCACCGCGATGCCGACACCGGCCGAACTCGAGGCACGCGCCGCGGCGTCGAGCATCAGCTCCAGAGTCGCGGTCAGCCCGCCGAAACGGCCGGCGTAGCCGGACGGGTCCACCTGGATCTCCAGCCACCGCGACCCCTCGGCCACCTCGTCCTCCGCCGCCTCCTTGAGCAGGCGGTAGACGTCCTCCGGACGGGCGAGCACCGATCGGGCGATGTCGTACAACCGCTGGAATCTGAACCAGCCGCGCTCGTCCGTCGCGCGCAGCTTCGGCGGCCAGTCCTGCACCAGGGCGTCGGGCAGGTGGACACCGCGCTCCTGCGCGAGCTCGATCAGCGTCGTATGCCGCATCGAGCCGGTGAAGTGAAGGTGCAGGTGGGCCTTGGGAAGCTTGTCGAGTGAGCGCGGCATTTCCATATCCTGCCGCATCGGCGTCTCAACCTCGTGCGGCTTCCACGCGTTGTGGACGGTCGAAAGGGGAGCTTATGACGGAAGAAGACGAAGCGGCCTTCGACGAGTTCCTGGCCGCGCGAAGCACCGCTCTGCTCCGCACCGCGATCCTGGTCTGCGGCGCGACCCCGCATGACGCCGAGGACCTGGTCCAGGGCGCGCTGGAGAAGGTGTACCGGCACTGGCCGCGCATCCGGCACGACAACCCCGAGGCGTACGCGCGCAGGGTCGTCGTCAATGCCGCGATCACGAAAGCCCGCAGGAGGCGGGTGATCCAGGAGATCACCTTCGCGAGCCCTCCCGACACGCCCGTGGAGTCACCGGACCCGGGGCTGCGGGAGCTCCTGCTGGCGGAGCTGGGGAAGCTGCCGGCGCGGATGCGCGCGGTGCTGGTCCTGCGGTACTGGGAGGACATGTCCGAGGCCGAGACGGCGGCGTCTCTCGGCTGCTCGGTGGGGACTGTGAAAAGCCAGGCCGCCCGTGGTCTGGCGAGAATCCGTGAACGCCTGGGAACGCTGGAAGGAGCGTCCGCATGAACGTGGAAGAGGCGCTGAAGGAGGCCATGACCTCCCGGGTGGCGGGCGTGCAGGCCCCCCCGACGATGGGGCAGCGGATCCGCCGCCGCAACCGCAGCCATGTCGTCCGGTTTCGTACGGCGGGGGCCGCGCTGCTGACCGTCGCCGTCGCGGGAGCCGTACCGGTGTATCTGTCCGCGACGTCGGCTCCGGTGGCGGCGCCGGTGGGAGCGCCCGGCGGGACGTCCGAGCCGGCGGGTGACGATCACGCCCTGTCCGGAAATGTCGTACCTGATGTCGTCGGGATGACCAACGACACGGTCAGAGAAGTCCTGGAGGCCGCCGGATTCAAGGTGGCCTGGAGGAAGGTCATCCACGAGGAGCGGGCGCCCGGGACGATCATCACCCAGCAGCCCGCGGCAGGGACCGTCGCCCCGGAAGGGTCCACCGTAGAGATCACGATGGCGACGAGCGGGGGACCACAGCCGAAGGAGAGCGGGCAGCCGACCCCGGCGCCGTCGTCCGAGGCCCCGATGCCGCAGGACCTCGGCGACCTGGGCGACGGCCGGACCTTCGGCGGTGCCCACTTCGGCTACCTCCCCGACGGCCTCGTATGGGGCAAGTGGTCCGGCAAGGACGGCTTCGGCCACACGAGCTACACGACCACGTGGGTCGAGCCGGGCCGGGCGGACACCGGGGAGTACTCGGTGCAGGCGGTGGTCTACAAGGGCAAGGCCGCCCGCGACCGGCGCGGCTTCGCCAAGGGCGACCCGGTGATGATCCACGGCAAGCAGGGATTCCTCGGTTCATTCACTGAGGGCGGCGACGTCGCGGGGAGCACCCCGGAGACCACCCTCACGCTGGTCTGGTTCGACCGCGAGAACCTCGCGGTCGAGATCATGTTCAGCCCCACGTTCGCCGAGAAGCTCGGCGGGGACGCCGCCGCCGCGGAGATCCAGAAGATCGCCGAGGGGGTGGCCGTCAAGAACTGACGATCCTCACGAGTCTCGCGCCCCTGTGTCGTCGGGTTCACAGGGGCGCGAGCCGTTCCCAAGGCTTCACCGCACCGCTCGGCCCCCTCCTCGTTCACAGGCCGGCAGGCTCGTGGAAGCGCGGCGGCCGAAGGCGGGTTCGGGTGTGTGGCGTCAGGCGCGGCCCGCGGGCGTGGCGTCCGGCGGCGGGCTCGCGACGCGGCCGGGCAACCCTTTCCCGCTCCCGGGCGTACAAGAGGGCATGACACTGGACAGAGCCGAGTGAACCCTCCCGAGGGGTTCGCGGAGTTCGTGGCCGCCCGTGGCACGAGCCTGCTGCGCACGGCGTACCTCGCCTGCGGCTCCCAGGACGAAGCCGAGGACGTACTGCAGAGCGCGCTGGAGCGGGCGTGTCGGAACTGGCACCGGCTCCGCGAGGACGTCGCGCCGGAACCCTATGTCCGGAAGATCATCGTCAACCTCGCGATCAGCCGTGGCCGACGCCGCGCCATCCTGCGGATGATCCCGACGCATTCCCCTCCGGACAGGGCCGTACCCGCCGCCGACGTCGAACTGCGGCAGGTCCTCATGGACGGCCTGCGCACCCTCCCGCCGCGCCAGCGCGCCGTCGTCGTCCTCCGGTACTGGGAGGACATGACAGAGTCCCAGACCGCCCAGGTTCTCGGATGTTCCGTCGGCACGGTGAAGAGCCAGGCGTCCAAAGCACTGGTACGGCTCCGCGCGCTGCTCGGTGAGGAGGTGACCGGCCTTGTCGGATCTTGAGAGTGAGCTCAGGAACGCCATGGCCGAGGCGACCGCCACGCTGCGGATCGCCCCCGACCTGGCCGACCGTGTCGTGCTGCGCACGCGCCGGGGGAACGCCGCCAGGTTCCGGCTGGTGGCCACCGTCGTCGCCCTCGTGCTGGCGACGATCCCGGTGTACGCGGTGATCCGCGAGCAGCGGCAGTCCACCGCTCCCACCGTGGCCGAGACCGTCGACGGCGTCGAGGTGCGCGGCCTTCCCGAGGGACTCGGCCGGCCCGAGACGTTCGAGCTGAACGACCACGGCCTGCGGGGGAAGGCCGCCCGCTGGAGCCAGGGAGATCGCACCGTCCAGGTCACCGTCTACCGGTCGGAGGAGCACGCGGGCGACTACCTCGGACTCCAGCAGCGCGGGTTCCTGCCCGACGGCACACTCTGGCGGCACCGCGGAGGCGGCCTGATGTCCGCCGGGCGCGACGACCTGATTTGGTGGGAACAGGATGGCCTGGTGCTGCGGGTGACGACCTCGGCCTCCACCAAGGAGTACCTCGAACCGGTGGCGATGAGCCTGCGCGTCCCCTGGGATCCCGCCCTGGACACCATGCGCGTGACCTACATGCCGGAGCGTTTCGATCGCGTCTCCGGCGAGCCGCGAGAGATCCTCGACGGGCTCGGCCGGTGGTGGAGCGACGATCAGAACGCCTCCGTCGCCGTCGAGGTCGTACGCGGTGACCGGGCGAAGAACCTGAGCGCGCTGCGCCGGGTCTCCTGGCCGACCAACGAGGAGTTCCTCGACGTGCGGACGACCACCGTCGGCCGATCGCGCGCCCTGGAGGGACGCGTCGTGGGCAACAGCGGGAGGCTCGACAAGGGCCGGATGCTCATGTGGCTCATCGAGCCCGGCCTCGGCGCGCGGATCTGGGCGATGGGCGCGACCGAGGACGAGATGCGGCGGGTGGCCGAAGGCATCGAGCCGGCTCCGCCGGTGGATGGCCCGTCAGTGGACGGCGTCGAGGCGCCCCCCGCTCTCCGATCGCTGGCGGAGGCGGCCGAGGTCCGCACGCTGGGGTGGAACTGGACGACCACGACAAGGTATTGGGGGCATCCGCCCGGCAAGGGCTGGTATGTCGCTGTATCCGTTCACCGAGGCGGGCTCGTCGGCGCCGAACAATGGCGGAAGGATGTCTTCCGGACGAAGCCCGAGGCCGCGACCGTCGGCGGCGTCCGCGGCCTTCTGACCACTTCCACCGAGACGGTGCGCGCCGGTGGCCGGCCGCGGCTCATGCGGACCCGGAGCTTCGCCTGGGAGCCGGCGACCGGCCTCGCCGTCGTGGTGACCAGTGTCACGGATCCGGCGTCCTCGACCGCCCACCCGAACCTCGACCTCGATCAGCTGGTACGGGGCGTCCGCGTGCAGTAGCCGCACCCACGCCTGGCGGCACACCTACCGGAACGGAGAGACCCGGGTCACGGCGACCCGGGTCTCTCCGACGGTGATGTCAGTGCGCTTCCGCGAGCAGCTTCGCCACGCGGCTGACGCCCTCGACGAGATCGTCGTCGCCCAGCGCGTACGACAGCCGGAAGTAGCCGGGGGTGCCGAACGCCTCACCGGGCACCAGAGCCACCTCGGCCTCTTCGAGGATCAGCTCGGCCAACTCGGCGGACGACGCGGGCCGACGGCCGCGGATCTCCTTGCCCAGCAGGGCCTTGATGCTCGGGTATGCGTAGAACGCGCCGAGCGGCTCGGGGCACACCACGCCCGGGATCTCGTTGAGCATCCGGACCATGGTCTGCCGGCGGCGGTCGAACGCCTCGCGCATCTTCGCGACGGCCGACAGGTCGCCGGAGACGGCGGCGAGCGCGGCGGCCTGGGCCACGTTCGACACGTTGGACGTCGCGTGCGACTGCAGGTTCGTCGCGCCCTTCACCACATCGGACGGCCCGAGGAGCCAGCCCACCCGCCAGCCGGTCATCGCGTACGTCTTCGCCACGCCGTTCAGGACCACCACGCGCTCGCGCAGCTCGGGCACGGCCGTGGCGATGCTGGAGAACGTCGCGCCGCCGTACACGAGGTGCTCGTAAATCTCGTCCGTGACGACCCAGAGGCCCTTGTCCAGCGCCCAGCGGCCGATCTCCTCGACCTGCGCGGGCGAGTAGACGGCGCCGGTCGGGTTGGACGGGGAGACGAACAGCAACACCTTGGTCCGCTCGGTCAGCTTCTCCTCGAGCTGCTCGATCGAGGCCAGGTATCCCGTGGTCTCGTCCGTCACGACGTCGACCTGGACGCCGCCGGCGAGCTTGATCGCCTCCGGGTAGGTCGTCCAGTAGGGCGCGATGACCAGAACCTCGTCACCCGGGTCGAGCAGGGTCGCGAACGTCGCGTAGACGGCCTGCTTGCCGCCGTTGGTCACCAGCACCTGCGAGGCGTCGACCTGGAACCCCGAGTCGCGCAGCGTCTTCTCCGCGATGGCCTGCTTGAGCTCGGGCAGCCCACCGGCCGGCGTGTACTTGTGGAACCTGGGGTTCCGGCACGCCTCGATGGCCGCTTCGACGATGTAGTCCGGAGTCGGGAAGTCGGGCTCGCCGGCGCCGAAGCCGATGACCGGCCGACCGGCCGCCTTCATCGCCTTGGCCTTGGCGTCCACCGCCAGCGTCGCGGACTCGGAAATCGCGGAGATACGCGCGGAGATGCGAGGTCGGGTCATGCCTCCATCGTTCCAGACCTGCGGGAATCCTTCCGCGCTTATCCATCATCCGGACAGTCGCGGAAGGTAGCTTTGAGCTGCGCGGACGATCTGGTTCGACGAAGTCGGCATTCCCACGTACACTTCAGCGTCTAGTGGGCCACGACGGGAAACGTTCGGCGATGTCGATCCGTTTCTCGGGTATGGTGGTGCACGGCTTAGGGCACTAGCGCAATTGGTAGCGCACCGGTCTCCAAAACCGGCGGTTGGGGGTTCGAGTCCCTCGTGCCCTGCGGAGTGCGGTCCGCGCACCAAAGGCGTGAAAAGCGCGCCGCAAGTTGCGATGGACACGACGGATCAGGTGAGGACTGTGGCGATCGACACCCGCGGTGAAACCGCTGGAAAGCCAGGCAAGCCGAGCGGTGAGAAGAAGGCCAAGCGCACCTCTCCCGCGCTTTTCTACCGGCAGGTCGTCGCCGAACTGCATAAGGTCATCTGGCCGAGGCGCAAGGATCTGATCACTTACACCTCTGTGGTCCTCGGCTTTGTTGTGATCATGGTTGCGATCGTAGCCGGGCTAGACTTCCTGCTGACGAAGGGTGTGCTGGCGGTCTTCGGCGGATCCTGATCCGACCCTGGTCGTCGCACGTCATGTCACCGACGAAAGAGGAAGAGTCACCGTGTCCGAGTCCCCGCTGCCGGTCGATGGCTCCCGCGATGAGTGGGAGACCGAGCCGGACGAGGCCGTAGAGAAGGTCGACGACACCGCAGCCGCCGGCGAGGACGGCGCTGACGCTGATGTCGACGTCGACTCGGGCGAGGCTGTGGCAGAGGTTGACGAAGACGGCGATGTCGTCCCGGACGTCGACCCCGTCGAAGAGTTCAAGCGCCAGCTCCGCGGCCAGTTCGGCGAGTGGTACGTGATCCACTCCTACGCCGGCTATGAGAACCGCGTGAAGCAGAACATCGAGAGCCGCACCGGGTCTCTCAACATGGAGGACTACATCTTCCAGGTCGAGGTTCCGACCCACACCATCACGGAGTTCAAGGGCGGCAAGAAGACTCCGATCAAGGAGCGCGTGCTTCCGGGGTACGTCCTGGTCCGGATGGACCTCACCGACGAGTCCTGGGCCGCGGTGCGCAACACGCCCGGGGTCACCGGCTTCGTCGGCCTCTCGAACAAGCCGAGCCCGCTGAACCTCGACGAGGTCGCCAAGCTGCTGGCGCCCGAGCCGACCGAGGAAGTGAAGAAGGCCGCCTCCAAGGCGACCGCCGCGACCGTCGACTTCGAGGTCGGCGAGTCCGTCACCGTCATGGACGGCCCGTTCGCCACGCTGCCCGCCACTGTCAGCGAGATCAGCGTCGAGTCGCAGAAGCTCAAGGTGCTCGTGTCCATCTTCGGCCGCGAGACTCCTGTCGAGCTGTCGTTCAACCAGGTCTCGAAGATCTGACGGCCTGGCATAGACTCGTTAGTCGTCCTCACGGTCGTGAGGGTGAGCCCGGACGGCGGCACCGTTGACGGTGCCGCCGTGTCCTCACGTGGTGAGGGCCGGGCTGAGAGATTCAAGTAGTCAAGGACCCGGAGAGAGCATGCCTCCCAAGAAGAAGATCGCGGCACTGGTCAAGGTCCAGCTTCCCGCTGGCCAGGCCACTCCCGCGCCGCCGGTCGGTACCGCGCTCGGTCCGCACGGCGTGAACATCATGGAATTCGTCAAGCAGTACAACGCTGCGACGGAGGCCCAGCGGGGCAACATCATCCCCGTCGAGATCACCATCTTCGAAGACCGCACCTTCACCTTCATCACGAAGACGCCGCCGGCGCCCGAGCTGATCAAGAAGGCCGCCGGTCTGCAGAAGGGCAGCGCGAACCCGCACAAGGACAAGGTGGGCAAGCTCACCAAGGACCAGCTGCGTCAGATCGCCGAGACCAAGATGCAGGACCTCAACGCCAACGACATCGAGGCCGCTGAGAAGATCATCGCCGGCACCGCCCGGTCGATGGGCATCACGATCGCCGAGTAGTTCACCCGACGCAGACAAGCACTGTGGCAGGGCCAGCGCCGGCCCGCACCACGAACTCCATGAGGAGCCTGAAGTGAAGCGCAGCAAGAACTGGAAGAACGCGGCCGACCAGGTCGACCGCGACAGCCTGTACAGCCCGCTGGACGGCGTCCGGCTGGCGAAGAAGACCGCGACCGCCAAGTTCGACGCCACGGTCGAGGTCGCCCTGCGCCTGGGTGTCGACCCGCGCAAGGCGGACCAGATGGTCCGCGGCACCGTCAACCTCCCGCACGGCACCGGCAAGACCGCCCGGGTCCTGGTCTTCGCGACCGGCGACCGTGCCGAGGAGGCGCGCGCCGCGGGCGCCGACATCGTGGGCGCCGACGAGCTGATCGACGAGGTGGCCAAGGGTCGTCTCGACTTCGACGCCGTCGTCGCGACGCCGGACCTGATGGGCAAGGTCGGCCGCCTCGGCCGCGTGCTCGGTCCGCGTGGTCTCATGCCCAACCCGAAGACCGGCACCGTCACGCCGGCCGTCGGCAAGGCCGTCACCGACATCAAGGGCGGCAAGATCGAGTTCCGTGTCGACCGGCACGCGAACCTGCACTTCATCATCGGCAAGGCGTCCTTCGAGGAGCGTCAGCTCGTCGAGAACTACGCCGCCGCCCTCGACGAGGTGCTGCGTCTCAAGCCGTCGGCCGCCAAGGGCCGTTACCTCAAGAAGGTCACCTTCACCACGTCCATGGGCCCGGGCATCCCGGTCGACCCGAACGTGACGCGGGCGATGACCGCCGAGATCGACGCCTGATCTCTCACATCTGAGAAAGCCCCTGCCCGGGTGTCCGGGCAGGGGCTTTCTCGTGTACGGAATGTCGGGATACTGCGCAGAACGCGCGGCGGAGGGTCGGGCACCATAGGGTCAAGGGCAGTCGTCCGGAAACGAAGGGACAATGACATGCGCCGACTTCTGCTGGCCGCCGGGGCGGTCGCCGTGATCGGGGTCGCGGGATGCGCCCCCGCGGTCACCTCGATCGAGAACGTGAGGCTCTCCGCGTCCGAGGTGCTGCAGCAGACCTCCGAGAAGGCGCAGGACGTCACCTCCTACACCGCCGACCTCGTCGTGGACTTCTCCGACGCCACGAACCGTACGGGCAACATCCAGGGCAAGATGCGCTACCAGCAGAAGCCCGAGCTCGCGACGGATCTCACGCTCAACCAGATCTCCATGGACGGCCAGAACATCCCCGGCGGGCTCCGGGTGATCCTCCAGGGCGACACCGTGTACGTGAAGTCCGACATGCTCAAGACCTTCGTGGGCGCCACCAAGCCGTGGATCAAGCTGGATCTCAAGCAGCTCGGCGAGTCCGGGGGCGTCAACGTGGACGAGATCCTCGGCCGGGCCCAGCAGATCGACCTCAAGACGAGCGTGGCGCTCCTGACCGCCTCCAAGGACGTCAAGGCCGTCGGCGCCGAGCAGGTCGGCGGCGTGGACACCACGCACTACTCGGGCACCTTCCCGGTGGCCGAGGCCGTGAAGCAGGTCGCTCCCGAGATGCGCGCCAAGGCGGAGGCCGGCCTGGCCAGGGTCGATGACATGAAGTTCGACGCGTGGATCGACGCCGACGGCCTGCCGCGGAAGATCACGCTGAACGGCGACCAGGGCCGTGGTTCGTTCAACGCCACCGTCGCCTTCACGTCGTTCAACGAGTCCGTCGCGATCGAGACGCCGGCCGCGGACCAGGTCGGGGAGTTGCCGCAGCACCTTCGCGGCAACTGATTTGGCGTCAGGAGGGTTGACACTCTATTCTGGCGTTTGCCAAAGACCGCCGGTCGTCTCTGGACTGCCAACAGTCCAGTGACCGAAGGATCCACATCAGTGGACGACCAGCGCAGGTGTGATGTGAGCTTCGGACGCGTTCGCGTCTGTGTCAGCCCCGTGCGCCTGCGCCGGGGCTCCTCCTTTTTCTGGACGCCTTCGCCGGTGGCACATCTGGAAGGAGGCCCATGGCGAGGGCGGATAAGGCGACCGCGGTTGCCGAACTCGAGAATGAGTTCGAGGGCTCCAGCGGCGCCGTTCTGACCGAATACCGCGGTCTCACCGTCGCTCAGCTCAAGGAGCTGCGCGTTTCTCTCGGTGGGAATGCGAAGTTCGCCGTGGCGAAGAACACGCTGACCAAGATCGCGGCCAACCGCGCCGGGATCACCGCTCTGGACGACCTGCTCCAGGGCCCCACCGCGATCGCGTTCGTCAAGGGCGACGTGGTCGAGGCGGCCAAGGGTCTGCGTGACTTCGCCAAGGCCAACCCCCTTCTGGTGATCAAGGGTGGTGTCGTCGACGGCAAGTCGATGACCCCGGCCGAGATCTCCAAGCTTGCCGACCTTGAGTCCCGCGAGGTCCTCCTCGCGAAGCTGGCCGGTGCGCTGAAGGCGAAGCAGTCCCAGGCTGCCGCCACCTTCGCCGCGCTGCCCACCAACATGGCTCGACTGGCCGAGGCCCTGCGCGCCAAGCGCGAAGAGGCCGGCGAGTAGGTCCGTCAACCACGGACCCTGGGGGGAAGCGCACACCGCGGTCCCTGCACGTTTTTGCTAGATCCACACGGAGGAACAATCATGGCGAAGCTCAGCACCGACGAGCTGCTCGAGACCTTCAAGGAGATGACCCTCCTTGAGCTGTCCGACTTCGTGAAGCTCTTCGAGGAGACCTTCGACGTCAAGGCCGCCGCTCCGGTCGCCGTGGCCGCGGCCGCCGCCCCGGGCGCGCCCGCCGCCGAGGAGGCCGAGGAGCAGGACGAGTTCGAGGTCATCCTCGAGTCGGCCGGCGACAAGAAGATCCAGGTCATCAAGGAGATCCGCGCTCTGACGAGCCTGGGCCTCAAGGAGGCCAAGGACCTCGTGGACGGCGCTCCCAAGGCCGTCTTCGACGGCAAGGTCAACAAGGAGCAGGCGGAGAAGGCCAAGGCTGCCCTCGAGGGTGCCGGCGCCAGCGTCACCGTCAAGTAACTCTGACGTTCACCGCGAAAGGGCGGTCACCTTCGGGTGGCCGCCCTTTCCGCGTTCCTACGGCCAGACCGTATCGGCAGACTCCTATATGTCGATCTATGTAGCGGGATACCATCCGGCGTCCGATTACATGATCAGGGGGTGAGGCGTCGTTGGGACGCACACTGATCACAGGGCTGGCGGTGCTCGTGGCCGGGCTGGCCGCGGCCGCCGTGTGGGCCGGGACGAGCCGGAGCGCGGCGCAGGCGGACGAGCGGGACCGCCGGGCGGCCGTCCAGGCCGCCACCGTCCACGCGGCCGCTCTGCTCGCGCTGGACCACCGTACGGTCGACCAGGACGTGAAGCGCCTCATCGACACCTCGACCGGCCAGGCTCGGGAGGGCTACGTCAGGGGCAGGGCCGCGATGAGACAGGCCACCCTGGAGCGCGAGGTCTCGCAGACCGGGGTGCTTCGCGCGTCGGGCCTCGTGTCGATGGACGGGGAAAGGCACACCGCCGAGGTCCTCGTCGTGGGCGACGCATTGATCCGCTGGGAGGCGGACAACAAGGACGCTCCGGAGGAGCGCCTCTATCGATGGCGGATGGAGGTCACCGAGGTCGGCGACCGATGGCTGGTCTCCAGGTCGGAGCTGGTGCAGTGAGGCGGATCCTGGTCGCGGTCCTCACGGCGCTCGCGGTGGTGCTCGCCGCCGCCGTCGCCTTGCTGTACGCGGACCTGAGGCGCATCCAGGACGGCGTCGCGGCGGGGCGTGAGGCCATGACCGCGGCCCGCTCGTACGCCGCCGACATGTTGTCCTACGACTACCGGACGATGGGGGCGGACCTCGCCCGGGCCGGGAGCCACACCACGGGCGCGCTCGCCGTACGGTATGCCCGGCTCGCGGAGACGCTGCCACCGGTCGCCCGGCAGCGCCAGGAGGTACGGCAGGCGGTCGTGGCGGCGGCCGCGGTCGAGTCGGCGACCCCGGATGAGGCCCGGATCCTGGTGTTCCTGAACACGGTAACCAGCAGTCGCGAACCCGGCGGGAACCAGCCGAAACAGGTGGTCGATCAGAACCGGGCACGCCTGGTGATGACCAGGGAGAACGGCCGCTGGCTGGTCTCCGATCTCTCCACGCTCCTGGGTGACACGCCCGCCCAGTAGGCCGGGTTATTCAATTGTTAGCAAAGACTATGTTTGGGCTGAGTTACGCAGGGACATACCGATCACAGGCAGTGTCGACCGTTGGTCAGCGTTCGGCTCGCCGTGTGACAGAGCGTTAGCCGGACGGGCTCGCGGGTATCGTCTGGGTCCGGCGAGGTTCGACCGTCATGCGAGCGGGAAAACCCAGCGTGCTGGGCATCAGTTGGCCGAAATGTCGCCCCTCGGGCTTGACGTTTCGGCGCTGACGGGTGATGCTGCCACCAACGTGGAGCGCAGAGCGAGAGCGGAGTGGACAGGTGTATGCCCATCGGCTACACTGCCCCTTTGCGCTGCCCTTTGACGACCCGCTTCTCTGAGTAACTCTGTTGCATGGTCGTCTGGCGTGCGTGTAGTCAGTCCGCGAGCCCTCGGAAGGACATCTGTTGGCAGCCTCGCGCAACGCCTCCGCCGTACCCGCCGGTCCCCGTACCGTGTCATTCGCACGTATCGAGGAGCCGCTCGAAGTTCCCGACCTTCTGGCCCTGCAGACCGAGTCGTTCGACTGGTTGCTCGGCAACGAGAAGTGGAAGGGTCGGGTCGAGGCGGCTCGCCAGGTCGGGCGCAAGGACGTTCCGGCCCAGTCAGGTCTCGAAGAGATCTTCGAGGAGATCAGTCCGATCGAGGACTTCTCCGGAACCATGTCCCTGTCGTTCCGCGACCACCGGTTCGAGCCGCCGAAGTACTCAGTCGATGAGTGCAAAGACAAGGACATGACCTACTCCGCCCCGATGTTCGTGACGGCGGAGTTCATCAATAACACCACCGGTGAGATCAAGAGCCAGACGGTGTTCATGGGCGACTTCCCGCTCATGACCTCGAAGGGCACTTTCATCATCAACGGCACCGAGCGTGTCGTGGTCTCCCAGCTGGTGCGGTCCCCGGGCGTCTACTTCGACCGTTCGGTCGACAAGACCTCCGACAAGGACCTGTTCGGCTGCAAGGTGATCCCGTCGCGGGGTGCCTGGCTGGAGTTCGAGATCGACAAGCGCGACAGTGTCGGCGTCCGCATCGACCGCAAGCGCAAGCAGCCCGTCACGGTGCTGCTGAAGGCGCTCGGCTGGACGACCGACCAGATTCTGGAGCGTTTCGGTCAGTACGAGTCGATGCGGGCCACCCTGGAGAAGGACCACACCTCCGGCCAGGACGACGCCCTGCTCGACATCTACCGCAAGCTGCGTCCGGGTGAGCCTCCGACCAAGGAGTCCGCGCAGACGCTGCTGGAGAACCTCTATTTCAATCCCAAGCGTTACGATCTCGCGAAGGTCGGGCGTTACAAGATTAACAAGAAGCTCGGCGTCGACGCCGACATCACCCAGGGCACGCTGACCGATGAGGACATCGTCGCCACGATCGAGTACATCGTGCGCCTGCACGCCGGCGAGGACAGCATGGGCCCCGACGGCTCGGTGATCGTCGAGACGGACGACATCGACCACTTCGGCAACCGCCGCCTGCGCAATGTTGGCGAGCTCATCCAGAACCAGGTCCGCCTGGGCCTGGCCCGCATGGAGCGCGTCGTGCGCGAGCGCATGACCACGCAGGACGTCGAGGCGATCACGCCGCAGACCCTGATCAACATCCGCCCGGTCGTGGCGTCGATCAAGGAGTTCTTCGGCACCTCGCAGCTGTCGCAGTTCATGGACCAGACCAACCCGCTGGCCGGTCTGACGCACAAGCGGCGTCTCTCGGCCCTGGGCCCGGGTGGTCTGTCGCGTGAGCGGGCCGGCTTCGAGGTCCGTGACGTGCACCCGTCCCACTACGGCCGGATGTGCCCGATCGAGACGCCGGAAGGCCCGAACATCGGTCTGATCGGCTCGCTGTCGTCCTTCGGCCGCGTCAACTCCTTCGGTTTCGTGGAGACCCCGTACCGCCGCGTCGTCGACGGCCGGGTCAGCGACGAGATCGACTACCTGACCGCGGACGAGGAGGACCGGCACGTCGTCGCCCAGGCCAACACGGCCCTGAACGCTGACGGCAGCTTCGCGGACTCCCGCGTGCTGGCCCGCCGCAAGGGTGGCGAGTTCGAGGCCGTCCACCCGTCCGACGTGGACTACATGGACGTCTCGCCGCGCCAGATGGTGTCGGTCGCGACGGCCATGATCCCGTTCCTCGAGCACGACGACGCCAACCGCGCGCTCATGGGTTCGAACATGCAGCGCCAGTCGGTGCCGCTGCTCAAGAGCGAGGCGCCGCTGGTCGGCACCGGCATGGAGTACCGCGCCGCCACGGACGCCGGTGACGTCATCAGCGCCGAGAAGGCGGGCGTGGTCGAGGAGGTCTCCGCCGACTACGTCACCGTGATGAACGACGACGGCACGCGCACCACCTACCGCGTCGCGAAGTTCAAGCGCTCCAACCAGGGCACCTGCTTCAACCAGAAGCCCATCGTGGCCGAGGGCGACCGCGTGGAGGTCGGTCAGGTCATCGCCGACGGTCCCTGCACCGACACCGGTGAGATGGCGCTGGGCAAGAACCTGCTGGTGGCGTTCATGCCGTGGGAGGGGCACAACTACGAGGACGCGATCATCCTGTCCCAGCGTCTGGTGCAGGACGACGTGCTCTCCTCGATCCACATCGAGGAGCACGAGGTCGACGCCCGCGACACCAAGCTCGGCCCCGAGGAGATCACCCGGGACATCCCGAACGTCTCCGAGGAGGTGCTGGCGGACCTCGACGAGCGCGGCATCATCCGCATCGGCGCCGAGGTCACGACCGGTGACATCCTCGTCGGCAAGGTCACCCCGAAGGGTGAGACCGAGCTGACGCCGGAGGAGCGGCTGCTGCGCGCGATCTTCGGTGAGAAGGCCCGTGAGGTGCGTGACACCTCGCTGAAGGTGCCGCACGGCGAGTCGGGCAAGGTCATCGGCGTCCGCGTGTTCAGCCGCGAGGAGGGCGACGAGCTCCCGCCGGGGGTCAACGAGCTGGTCCGCGTGTACGTGGCCCAGAAGCGCAAGATCACCGACGGTGACAAGCTGGCCGGCCGTCACGGCAACAAGGGCGTCATCTCCAAGATCCTCCCGGTGGAGGACATGCCGTTCCTTGAGGACGGCACCCCGGTCGACATCGTCCTGAACCCCCTGGGTGTTCCGGGACGAATGAACGTCGGCCAGGTGCTGGAGACGCACCTCGGGTGGATCGCCGCCAGAGGCTGGGACGTCACCGGCGTGCAGGAGGCCTGGGCCGAGAGGCTGCGTGACAAGGGTCTCGGCACCGTCGAGCCGCGTACCAACGTCGCCACCCCGGTGTTCGACGGCGCCCACGAGGAGGAGATCGTCGGCCTGCTGAGCAACACCCTGGTCAACAGGGACGGCTCCCGCATGGTCGGCGAGAACGGCAAGGC
Organism: Microtetraspora glauca; assembly: GCA_001570385.1. Taxonomy (GTDB): domain Bacteria; phylum Actinomycetota; class Actinomycetes; order Streptosporangiales; family Streptosporangiaceae; genus Microtetraspora; species Microtetraspora glauca. The sequence continues at coordinate 405,892 of BBYL01000007.1, forward strand.
GCGGCTGTTCGACGGCCGTTCCGGCGAGCCGTTCCCGCACCCGATCTCGGTCGGCTACATCTACATCCTGAAGCTGCTCCACCTGGTCGACGACAAGATCCACGCGCGTTCGACCGGCCCGTACTCCATGATCACCCAGCAGCCGCTCGGCGGTAAGGCCCAGTTCGGTGGCCAGCGCTTCGGTGAGATGGAGGTGTGGGCCCTCGAGGCCTACGGCGCCGCGTACGCGCTCCAGGAGCTGCTGACGATCAAGTCGGACGACGTTCTCGGCCGCGTGAAGGTCTACGAGGCCATCGTCAAGGGCGAGAACATCCCCGAGCCGGGCATCCCCGAGTCGTTCAAGGTCCTCATCAAGGAAATGCAGTCGCTCTGCCTCAACGTCGAGGTCCTGTCGAGCGACGGCATGTCGATCGAGATGCGGGACACCGACGAGGACGTCTTCCGTGCCGCTGAAGAACTCGGCATCGACCTGTCCCGGCGTGAGCCGAGCAGTGTCGAAGAGGTCTGATCTAGAAGCTGAGGGGATCAAAAGTGCTAGACGTCAACTTCTTCGACGAACTGCGAATCGGCCTTGCGACGGCTGACGACATCCGTCAGTGGTCGCACGGCGAGGTGAAGAAGCCAGAGACGATCAACTACCGGACTCTCAAGCCGGAAAAGGACGGACTCTTCTGCGAGAAGATCTTCGGTCCGACCCGGGACTGGGAGTGCTACTGCGGTAAGTACAAGCGTGTCCGGTTCAAGGGCATCATCTGTGAGCGCTGTGGCGTCGAGGTGACCCGGGCCAAGGTGCGTCGTGAGCGGATGGGCCACATCGAGCTGGCCGCTCCGGTCACCCACATCTGGTACTTCAAGGGTGTTCCCTCGCGTCTCGGCTACCTGCTCGACCTGGCCCCGAAGGACCTGGAGAAGGTCATCTACTTCGCGGCCTACATGATCACGCACGTCGACGCGGAGACGCGCGACCGTGATCTGCCGTCGCTGGAGGCCAAGATCTCCGTCGAGCGGCAGCACATCGAGCAGCGCCGTGACGCGGACATCGAGGCCAGGCAGAAGAAGCTCGAGGCCGACCTGGCCGAGCTCGAGGCCGCCGGTGCCAAGGGGGACGCGCGGCGCAAGGTGCGTGAGGGCGCCGACCGCGAGATGCGGCAGCTGCGCGACCGCGCCCAGCGTGAGCTGGACCGCCTCGACGAGGTGTGGAGCCGGTTCAAGAACCTCAAGGTCCAGGACCTGGAGGGCGACGAACTGCTCTACCGCGAGATGCGCGACCGGTTCGGCCGCTACTTCCGCGGCGGCATGGGCGCCCAGGCGATCCAGGAGCGGCTGAACAGCTTCGACCTGGACGCGGAGGCCGAGAACCTGCGCGAGACCATCCGCAGCGGCAAGGGCCAGAAGAAGGCTCGTGCCCTCAAGCGGCTCAAGGTCGTGGCGGCGTTCCTCAACACGCGGAACTCGCCCAGCGGCATGGTCCTGGACTGCATCCCGGTCATCCCGCCGGACCTGCGCCCCATGGTGCAGCTCGACGGTGGCCGGTTCGCGACCTCCGACCTGAACGACCTGTACCGCCGGGTCATCAACCGGAACAACCGCCTCAAGCGGCTGCTCGACCTCGGCGCGCCCGAGATCATCGTGAACAACGAGAAGCGGATGCTCCAGGAGGCCGTCGACGCGCTGTTCGACAACGGCCGCCGCGGTCGTCCGGTCACGGGTCCCGGCAACCGTCCCCTGAAGTCCCTCAGCGACATGCTGAAGGGTAAGCAGGGACGCTTCCGCCAGAACCTGCTCGGTAAGCGTGTCGACTACTCCGGCCGTTCGGTCATCGTCGTCGGCCCGCAGCTGAAGCTGCACCAGTGTGGTCTGCCCAAGCAGATGGCCCTGGAGCTGTTCAAGCCGTTCGTGATGAAGCGCCTGGTCGACCTGAACCACGCGCAGAACATCAAGTCGGCCAAGCGGATGGTCGAGCGGGCCCGCCCGGTCGTGTGGGACGTGCTCGAAGAGGTCATCACCGAGCACCCGGTGCTGCTCAACCGCGCACCGACCCTGCACCGCCTGGGCATCCAGGCCTTCGAGCCGCAGCTGGTCGAGGGCAAGGCCATCCAGATCCACCCGCTCGTCTGCACCGCGTTCAACGCGGACTTCGACGGTGACCAGATGGCCGTGCACCTGCCGCTGTCGGCCGAGGCCCAGGCCGAGGCGCGCATCCTGATGCTCTCGACCAACAACATCCTCAAGCCGGCCGACGGCAAGCCGGTGACGATGCCCACCCAGGACATGGTCATCGGTCTGTACTGGCTGACCACCCAGAAGGACGGCGCCGAGGGTGAGGGTCGCGTGTTCGCCTCCGTCGCGGAGGCGCTCATGGCGTTCGACCGCCGCGAGCTGAACACGCAGGCCAAGATCCAGGTGCGTCTGAAGGACGTTCCGCCGCCGCGCGGCTGGGAGGCGCCCGAGGGCTGGGAGGCGGGTCAGCCGATCCGTCTGGAGACCACGCTCGGCCGGTGCCTGTTCAACCAGACGCTGCCCGACAACTACCCCTTCGTGAACTACCAGGTCGGCAAGAAGCAGCTCTCGGCGATCGTCAACGAGCTGGCCGAGCGGTACCCGAAGGTCGAGGTCGCGCAGGCGCTGGACGCGCTGAAGGACGCGGGCTTCCACTGGGCCACCCGCGCCGGTGTCACCATCTCGATCGAGGACGTCGTCGCCCCGCCGAACAAGGCCGCGATCATGGAGTCGTACGAGAGGCGCGCGGACAAGGTCCAGCGTGAGTACGACCGCGGTCTGATCACGGACGAGGAGCGTCGTCAGGAGCTCATCGAGATCTGGACCCACGCCACCGCGGACGTCGAGACCGACATGGTCAACGCGTTCCCGGCGACGAACCCGGTCTGGATGATGGTCAACTCCGGCGCCCGCGGTAACAAGATGCAGGTCCGGCAGATCGCCGGCATCCGTGGTCTGGTGTCCAACACCAAGGGTGAGACCATCCCGCGGCCGATCAAGTCCTCGTTCCGTGAGGGCCTGTCGGTGCTGGAGTACTTCATCTCCACGCACGGCCAGCGGAAGGGTCTGGCGGACACCGCGCTGCGGACCGCCGACTCCGGTTACCTGACCCGTCGTCTGGTCGACGTGGCCCAGGACGTCATCGTCCGCGAGATCGACTGCGGCACCGACCGCGCGGTCCCGCTGCACGTCGGCGAGCGGGACGCCCAGGGCAACCTGGTCAAGGCCGAGAACGCCGAGAGCAACGTGCACGGTCGCATCCTGGCCGAGGACGTCGAGGTGGACGGCAAGCTCGTCGCCACGGCTGGCGTCGACATCAACGACGCCGTGGTCAGCGCGCTCGTCGCTGCCGGGGTCGAGACGGTCAGGACCCGCAGCACCCTGGTGTGCGAGGCCAAGATCGGCGTCTGCGCCACCTGCTACGGCCGTTCGCTGGCCACCGGCAAGCTGGTCGACGTCGGCGAGGCCGTCGGCATCATCGCCGCCCAGTCGATCGGTGAGCCCGGCACCCAGCTGACCATGCGTACCTTCCACACCGGTGGTGTGGCGGGTGCGGACATCACCCACGGTCTGCCGCGTGTCCAGGAGCTGTTCGAGGCGCGCATCCCCAAGGGTGTCGCCCCGATCAGCGAGGTCACCGGCCGCGTCAGGATCGACGAGACCGACAAGACCCGCAAGATCGTCATCACTCCGGACGACGGCTCCGACGAGATCGCCTACCCGGTGTCGATGCGGTCGCGGCTGCTGGTCTCCGAGGGTCAGCACGTGGACGTCGGTCAGCTGCTGATCGCGGGTGCGCGCAACCCGAACGAGGTCCTGCGCATCCTCGGCCCGCGCGCGGTCCAGCTCCACCTGGTGGACGAGGTCCAGCAGGTGTACCGCTCGCAGGGTGTGTCGATCCACGACAAGCACATCGAGGTCATCGTCCGCCAGATGCTCAAGCGCGTGAACGTGCTGGAGTCGGGCGACACCGAGCTGCTGCCCGGTGAACTCGTCGAGCGGCCGCGGTTCGAGGTGCTCAACAGGGAGACCGTGGCGGAGGGTGGCCAGCCGGCCTCCGGCCGTCCGGTCCTGATGGGCATCACGAAGGCCTCGCTGGCCACCGAGTCGTGGCTGTCGGCGGCGTCCTTCCAGGAGACGACGCGAGTGCTCACCGACGCGGCGATCCACGCCAAGTCGGACTCGCTGCTCGGCCTCAAGGAGAACGTCATCATCGGTAAGCTCATCCCGGCCGGTACGGGCATGCCCCAGTACCGCAACATCCGGGTCGAGCCGACCGAGGAGGCCAAGGCCGCGATGTACACGGTCGGCGGTTACGACGGTTCCGCCGCGGAGTACACCTTCGGCTCCGGCAGCGGCGAGGCCGTGCCGCTGGAGGAGTACGACTTCGGCCAGTACGGCCGCTAGTCCACAACGGAAGCGCCCGGCATCTGGAGGCCCAGGTGCCGGGCGCTTCCGCGTGCGCGGGCCTGAGGGCGGTCCGCGGCGGCCAGAGGCGGTTCGGTCCGCCGCGGTGGCTGGTGCGGGGGAGCGGACGCGGCACGCCGCGAGTTCGTCCGGATCAGCGGAAATGGCCGGAAGAGCCCGCTGTCCGGGTATACTCGCTCCGAGCTTGTAGTGACCCGCATCAGAGCGGGCCGCGCGAACCATGACACGAATCACGGCGCACCCCGCCGCATCCGTTTTGACGTGTTGCAAGGGGCTGGGTAGTCTTTTCCTTCGTGCCCATGGTTCATGGGCTCGCATGCGTGCGCTTGGAGAGCCGTTCCCGACTTCGGGGAGGGCGGCGAGCGCCGCAGGACTCCTCCAGATCGACCGGGTCCGCCCGGGTGTGGTGCGACAAGTGCGCGACACGCCCGAGCGCGTGGGTCGAAGGGGAAGTAAAACCAGCAGGTCATGACACCGGCAGCACCTGCGAAAGAACAACCTGGACGGTTGCCGAGCCGGGCACTGAGAGGTTCGCGTCAGCGGGCCGCGGTGTGCCAGGACGGTTTGGCCGACCGGGATTCACGTATCACCGGCTAGGCACGAAACGGAGACGCGGTGCCCACGATTCAGCAGTTGGTCCGCAAGGGCCGGCAGGACAAGGTCAGTAAGACCAAGACTCCTGCCCTCAAGGGCAGCCCTCAGCGGCGCGGCGTTTGCACCCGCGTTTACACCACGACCCCCAAGAAGCCCAACTCGGCGCTGCGCAAGGTCGCGCGTGTTCGGCTCACCAACGGCATCGAGGTCACGGCCTACATCCCTGGTGTCGGTCACAACCTTCAGGAGCACTCGATCGTGCTCGTGCGTGGCGGTCGTGTGAAGGACCTGCCGGGTGTTCGCTACAAGATCATCCGCGGCTCGCTGGACACCCAGGGTGTCCGCAACCGCAAGCAGGCCCGCAGCCGCTACGGCGCTAAGAAGGAGAAGAGCTGACATGCCGCGCAAGGGTTCCCCTGGTCGCCGCCAGCTGGTCGCTGACCCGGTGCACAACTCGCCGCTGGTGACCGCCTTGATCAACAAGGTTCTCCTGGACGGCAAGCGCTCCATCGCGCAGTCGATCGTGTACGGCGCCCTTGAGGGCTGCAAGGACAAGACCGGTAACGACCCGGTCGTCACCCTCAAGCGTGCGCTCGACAACGTCAAGCCCACCCTGGAGGTGCGCAGCCGCCGGGTCGGTGGCGCCACCTACCAGGTGCCGGTCGAGGTGCGTGCCGCGCGCAGCACCACCCTGGCTCTCCGCTGGCTCGTCCAGTACTCCCGGGCGCGACGCGAGAAGACCATGACCGAGCGGCTCATGAACGAGCTTCTCGACGCCAGCAACGGCCTTGGCGCCAGCGTCAAGCGGCGCGAGGACACGCACAAGATGGCCGAGTCCAACAAGGCCTTCGCCCACTACCGCTGGTAGTGGCACCCACGACGAGTTAAGGACGCAGAGCAGTGGCCACCACGACCGCTCTTGAACTGGCCAAGGTCCGCAACATCGGGATCATGGCCCATATCGACGCGGGCAAGACCACCACGACTGAGCGCATCCTGTTCTACACCGGCATCAACTACAAGATCGGTGAGGTCCACGACGGCGCAGCCACGATGGACTGGATGGAGCAGGAGCAGGAGCGCGGCATCACGATCACGTCTGCCGCGACGACCTGTAGCTGGCTTGATCACACGATCAACATCATCGACACGCCCGGTCACGTGGACTTCACCGTCGAAGTGGAGCGCTCACTGCGCGTCCTCGACGGTGCTGTAGCCGTCTTCGACGCCGTCGCCGGTGTCGAGCCGCAGTCGGAGACCGTCTGGCGGCAGGCCGACCGGTACGGCGTTCCGCGTATCTGCTTCGTCAACAAGATGGACCGGGTGGGCGCGGAGTTCCACCGTTGCGTCGACATGATCGTGTCGCGTCTCGGTGCCACCCCGCTGGTCGTCCAGCTTCCCTGGGGCGTTGAGGCCGACTTCAAGGGCGTCATCGACCTGGTCAAGATGAAGGGTCTGCTCTACCCGGCCGAGGCGGCCAAGGGCGAGATGTACGACGTCGTCGACATCCCGGCCGACCACGCCGACGTGGCCCGCGAGTGGCGTGACAAGCTCATCGAGACCGTGTCGGAGCACGACGAGGAGCTGATGGAGCTGTACCTCGAGGGCATCGAGCCCACCGAGGAGCAGCTCGTCGCCGCGATCCGTCGCACGACCCTGTCCAGCGCGCTCAACCCGGTCCTGTGCGGCACCGCGTTCAAGAACAAGGGTGTGCAGCCCCTGCTCGACGCGATCGTCGCCTACCTCCCGGCCCCGACCGACATCCCCGCCTTCGAGGGGCACGCGGTCGGCAACGAGGAGGAGGTCGTCGAGCGGCACGCTGACGTCAACGAGCCGTTCTCCGCGCTGGCCTTCAAGATCATGAGCGACCAGCACCTGGGCCGTCTCACCTACATCCGCGTCTACTCGGGCACGCTCGAGACCGGCACCGGTGTGATCAACTCGGTGAAGGGCAAGAAGGAGCGGATCGGCAAGATCTACCAGATGCACGCGAACAAGCGCGAGGAGCGCTCGTCCGCGCACGCCGGTCAGATCGTGGCCGTGATGGGTCTGAAGGACACCACCACCGGTGACACCCTGTGCGACCCGGCGAACCCGGTCGTCCTGGAGTCCATGACCTTCCCGGCCCCGGTCATCAACGTGGCCATCGAGCCGAAGACCAAGGGCGACCAGGAGAAGCTCAGCACCGCGATCCAGCGGCTGGCCGAGGAGGACCCGTCCTTCCAGGTCCGTCGTGACGAGGAGACCGGTCAGACGGTCATCTGGGGCATGGGCGAGCTTCACCTGGAGATCCTCGTCGACCGGATGCGTCGCGAGTTCAAGGTCGAGGCCAACGTCGGCCGCCCGCAGGTCGCCTACCGCGAGACCATCCGCCGCAAGGTGGAGAAGGTCGAGTACACGCACAAGAAGCAGACCGGTGGTTCCGGTCAGTTCGCGCGCGTCATCATCGACCTGGAGCCGCTGGGCGACGGCAACGACGGCTACGAGTTCCAGAACAAGGTCAGCGGTGGCCGCATCCCGCGGGAGTACATCCCGTCGGTCGACGCGGGCGCCCAGGAGGCCGCTGAGTTCGGTGTCCTCGCCGGCTACCCGATGGTCGGCGTGAAGGTGACGCTGCAGGACGGTGCCTTCCACGAGGTCGACTCGTCCGAAATGGCTTTCAAGATCGCCGGTTCGATGGCCTTCAAGGAGGCCGCTCGTAAGGCGGACGCCGTAATCCTCGAGCCGATGATGGCCGTTGAGGTCACCACGCCCGAGGACTACATGGGTGACGTCATCGGTGACCTCAACGGTCGCCGCGGACAGATCCAGGCGATGGAAGACCGGACCGGGGCCAAGGTCATCAAGGCCCTCGTCCCGCTGTCGGAGATGTTCGGCTACGTGGGTGACCTGCGCAGCAAGACCCAGGGCCGGGCCGTGTACAGCATGCAGTTCGACTCCTACGCGGAGGTGCCTCCGGGCATCGCCAAGGAGATCGTCGCGAAGGCTCGGGGCGAATAAGTTCCGAACCGCTCCGGCCAGGCGCCTCGCGCCGGCGGCCGGAGGGGCTCGGGGCGGGTCGGATTCCGACCGGGACCCGATCAGCCTCCCAGTGTGGGGCGGGGCGCACGCGTGGTGCCCCGCCGTACAGAGCCTGAGTTAGAAGACGAAAGTCAAGTCAGAATCTCTAAGGAGACAGACCAGTGGCCAAGGCCAAGTTCGAGCGGAACAAGCCGCACGTGAACATCGGCACCATTGGGCACATCGACCACGGCAAGACCACTCTGACCGCGGCGATCACCAAGGTGCTTCACGACCGTTTCCCGCAGCTCAACGAGGCGACCCCGTTCGACAAGATCGACAAGGCGCCTGAGGAGAAGGCTCGCGGAATCACCATCTCCATCGCGCACGTCGAGTACCAGACCGAGAAGCGCCACTACGCCCACGTGGACTGCCCCGGTCACGCCGACTACGTGAAGAACATGATCACCGGTGCGGCCCAGATGGACGGCGCGATCCTCGTGGTCGCCGCCACCGACGGCCCGATGCCGCAGACCAAGGAGCACGTCCTCCTGGCCCGCCAGGTCGGCGTACCCTACATCGTCGTCGCCCTGAACAAGGCTGACATGGTCGACGACGAGGAGATCCTGGAGCTCGTCGAGCTCGAGGTCCGCGAGCTGCTCTCCGCCCAGGAGTTCCCGGGCGACGACCTGCCGGTCGTTCGCGTCTCGGCGCTGAAGGCGCTCGAGGGCGACGAGAAGTGGGGCGACGCGATCATCGAGCTCATGACCGCTGTCGACGACAACGTTCCCGAGCCGGTCCGTGACACCGACAAGCCGTTCCTGATGCCGATCGAGGACGTGTTCTCGATCACCGGTCGCGGCACCGTCGTCACCGGCCGTATCGAGCGCGGCATCATCAAGGTCAACGAGACCGTCGACATCATCGGCATCAAGGAGAAGAGCACCACGACGACCGTCACCGGCGTCGAGATGTTCCGCAAGCTCCTTGACGAGGGCCAGGCCGGTGACAACGTCGGTCTGCTCCTGCGCGGTATCAAGCGCGAGGACGTCGAGCGCGGCCAGTGCATCATCAAGCCGGGCACCACGACCCCGCACACCGAGTTCGAGGCTCAGGTCTACATCCTGTCCAAGGACGAGGGCGGCCGCCACACGCCGTTCTTCAACAACTACCGTCCGCAGTTCTACTTCCGGACCACTGACGTGACCGGTGTCGTGAACCTGCCGGAGGGCACCGAGATGGTCATGCCCGGTGACAACACCGAGATGACCGTCCAGCTCATCCAGCCGATCGCGATGGAGGACGGCCTCAAGTTCGCGATCCGCGAGGGTGGCCGCACCGTCGGCGCCGGCCGCGTGACGAAGATCATCAAGTAGTACGATCGCGGGGCGGCGGTCGGGCCCGCACCAGGGCCTGACCGCCGATCCACGAGGGGAGCCACCCGGCTCCCCGCCCCCCACGGAAGACCCGACCGTGATCTCGCAGCCGTTTCGGCCGGAATGTGACCGAAACGACTGCCGGATCACGGAAGAACGGACCTGGTCCGGACTGTCTGTTACGTGGGACAACAAGCGGCAGTAGGCCGCACGAAGCTTAATAGGACGACAGCGAAGGACACCGAGGCCATTATGGCGGGACAGAAGATCCGCATCCGGCTTAAGGCGTATGACCACGAGGTCATCGACAGCTCGGCCAAGAAGATCGTCGAGACGGTGACGCGGACCGGCGCCAAGGTCGCTGGCCCGGTGCCGCTGCCGACCGAGAAGAACGTGTACTGCGTCATCCGGTCGCCGCACAAGTACAAGGACAGCCGCGAGCACTTTGAGATGCGTACGCACAAGCGGCTGATTGACATCATCGACCCGACGCCGAAGACCGTCGACTCGCTCATGCGACTCGACCTCCCCGCCGGCGTTGACATCTCGATCAAGCTCTGAGGGAACGCACTGACATGGCTAAGCAGATCAAGGGCGTCCTGGGCAAGAAGCTCGGCATGACCCAGGTCTTCGATGAGGCGAACCGGATCGTCCCGGTCACCGTGGTCGAGGCCGGTCCGTGCGTGGTCACCAGGGTCCGCACGCCGGAGAAGGACGGCTACTCCGCCGTTCAGCTCGGTTACGGGCAGGTCGACCCGCGCAAGGTCAACAAGCCGCTCGGCGACTACCTGCGCAAGCACGACATCACCCCGCGCCGGTACTTCGTCGAGGTCCGCACCGAGGACGCCTCCGAGTACACCATCGGCCAGGAGGTCCTCGCGGACACCTTCGAGGCCGGGCAGCACGTCGACGTGACGGGCAAGAGCAAGGGCAAGGGCTTCGCGGGTGTCATGAAGCGCCACAACTTCCGTGGTCTGAGCGCTTCGCACGGTACCCAGCGCAAGCACCGTTCCCCGGGCTCCATCGGCGGTTGCGCCACCCCGGGTCGCGTCTTCAAGGGCCTGCGCATGGCCGGCCGTACGGGCAACGCCCGCACCACCATCCAGAGCCTGAAGGTCCACGCCGTGGACGCCGAGAAGGGCCTCATCCTGATCAAGGGTGCGATCCCCGGCGCCAACGGCAGCCTGGTCCTCATCCGCACCGCTGCCAAGAAGGGGGCTGCGAAGTGACGAGCATTGACGTCCTCGACGCCAGCGGTGCCAAGGCGGGCACCGTCGACCTGCCGGAGGAGATCTTCGGCGCCAAGGTCAACATTCCGCTGATCCACCAGGTCGTCGTCGCCCAGCTCGCCGCTCGCCGGCAGGGCACCCACGCGACCAAGACCCGTGGTGACGTCCGCGGTGGCGGTAAGAAGCCGTACCGCCAGAAGGGCACCGGTCGCGCCCGTCAGGGTTCGACCCGCGCTCCGCAGTTCGCGGGCGGTGGCACCGTCCACGGTCCGCAGCCGCGCTCGTACGAGCAGCGCACGCCCAAGAAGATGAAGGCCGCCGCCCTGCGCGGCGCCCTCTCTGACCGGGCGGGCGGCGGTCGGGTGCACGTCGTGAGCGCTCTGGTCACGGGTGAGACGCCCAAGACCAAGGTCGCCCTCGAGGCGCTCCGCAAGATCACGCAGGCTCGCAGCGTCCTCGTCGTGGTCGACGAGAACGACGAGCTGACCTGGCTCAGCCTGCGCAACGCTCCCGAGGTCCACCTGCTGGACGCCGGGCAGCTCAACACCTACGACGTCCTGTGCTACGACGACGTGGTCTTCACTCAGGAGGCCTACGACCAGGTCGTGGCGCGGCTCACGAAGAGCGGGAAGGAAGAGGCCTGATGGAGAAGATCGCCGACCCGCGCGACATCATCCTCAAGCCGATCGTCTCCGAGAAGAGCTACGGCCTGATCGATGAGCACAACAAGTACACGTTCCTGGTGCGCAAGGGTGCCAACAAGACGCAGGTGAAGATCGCCGTCGAGCAGATCTTCGGCGTCAAGGTCACCAGCGTGAACACGATCAACCGCCAGGGCAAGCGCAAGCGGACCCGGACGGGTTTCGGTCAGCGTCCCGACACCAAGCGCGCGATTGTGAGCCTGGCCGAGGGCGACCGGATCGACATCTTCGGCCAGATCGGCTGAAGATCCGCCGCGTAAGGGGAGGGTGCCCTGCCGTACCGACCGAGGTTCGGCACCGGGCACCCGATCCACGTAGTTAGCACCGGGGAGACCGCCGTAAGGCGGACTCCGACCGGTATGAACCGACGAAGGATGAACGAAAAAGATGGGCATCCGTAAGTACAAGCCGACGACCCCGGGTCGCCGCGGCGCGAGCGTCTCGGACTTCGCCGAGATCACGCGCAGCCGGCCGGAGAAGTCGCTGCTTGCTCCCCTGCACAGCAAGGGCGGCCGTAACGTCCACGGCCGGGTCACCGCCCGGCACCAGGGTGGCGGGCACAAGCGCGCCTACCGGATCATCGACTTCCGCCGCCACGACAAGGACGGGATCCCCGCCAAGGTCGCTCACATCGAGTACGACCCGAACCGGACCTCCCGTATCGCGCTGCTGCACTACGCCGACGGCGAGAAGCGCTACATCCTCGCGCCGACCGGCCTCAAGCAGGGGGACCGCATCGAGAACGGCCCTGGCGCCGACATCAAGCCGGGCAACTGCCTGCCCCTGCGCAACATCCCGACCGGTACCTTCATCCACGCGGTGGAGCTCCGTCCGGGTGGTGGCGCGAAGCTCGGCCGTAGCGCCGGCGCGCAGATCCAGCTGCTCGCCAAGGAGGGCACCTACGCCACGCTGCGTATGCCGTCCGGCGAAATGCGCCAGGTCGACGTCCGCTGCCGGGCCAGTGTCGGCCAGGTGGGCAACGCCGAGCAGGCCAACATCAACATCGGTAAGGCCGGCCGTAACCGTTGGAAGGGCAAGCGCCCCACGGTCCGCGGTGTCGCCATGAACCCGGTCGACCACCCGCACGGTGGTGGTGAGGGCAAGACCTCCGGTGGTCGCCACCCGGTGAACCCGAAGGGCAAGCCCGAGGGCCGTACCCGCCAGGCGAACAAGGCCAGCGACCGGCTGATCATCCGTCGTCGGAGCAAGAGGAAGAAGCGGTAGGAGCAGCCGAAATGCCACGTAGCCTTAAGAAGGGTCCCTTCGTGGACGATCACCTTCAGAAGAAGGTGGATGTCCAGAACGAGAAGGGCACCAAGAACGTCATCAAGACGTGGTCGCGGCGCTCCATGATCGTGCCCGACATGCTCGGTCACACGATCGCCGTGCACGACGGCCGCAAGCACGTCCCGGTGTTCGTCACCGAGTCGATGATCGGCCACAAGCTCGGTGAGTTCGCGCCCACGCGGACGTTCCGCAGCCACGTCAAGGAAGACCGCCGCAGCCGGCGGTAAGCGCCTTCAAGTAAGCATCAGAGGAGACAGCGATGGAAGCCAGGGCACAGGCGCGGTACGCGCGCCACACGCCCCGGAAGGCCCGCCGTGTGGTGGACCTCATTCGCGGGCTGCCCGCTTCGGAGGCGCAGGCCGTGCTGCAGTTCGCTCCCCAGGCGGCGAGCGAGACCGTTTACAAGGTGCTCTCGAGCGCGATCGCGAACGCGGAGCACAATTTCAAGCTCGACCGTGAGACGCTCTTCGTGAGCCGCGCGTGGGTCGACGAGGGACCGACGCTGAAGCGGTTCCGTCCCCGTGCCCAGGGTCGTGCCTATCGGATCAACAAGCGGACGAGCCACATCACCGTGATTGTGGAGTCCCGCGAGCCGAAGGGAAGGACCCGCTAGTGGGCCAGAAGGTTAACCCGCACGGGTTCCGCCTCGGCATCACGACCGACTTCAAGAGCCGGTGGTACGCCGACAAGCTCTACAAGTCGTACGTCGCCGAGGACGTGGCGATCCGTCGCATGCTGCAGAAGGGCATGGAGCGGGCCGGCATCTCCAAGGTCGAGATCGAGCGCACGACCGACCGTGTCCAGGTCGACATCCACACCGCCCGGCCTGGCATCGTCATCGGCCGTCGCGGCGCGGAGGCCGACCGCATCCGCGGCGACCTGGAGAAGCTGACCAAGAAGCAGGTCCAGCTGAACATTCTCGAGGTGAAGAACCCCGAGATCGACGCGCAGCTCGTCGCGCAGGGCGTGGCCGAGCAGCTGTCCAGCCGCGTCTCGTTCCGCCGGGCCATGCGCAAGGCCATGCAGTCCGCCATGAAGAGCGGCGCCAAGGGCATCCGTGTCCAGTGCTCCGGTCGTCTTGGCGGCGCCGAGATGTCCCGCTCGGAGTTCTACCGCGAGGGCCGCGTGCCCCTGCACACGCTCCGTGCCGACATCGACTACGGCTTCTACGAGGCCCGCACCACCTTCGGCCGCATCGGCGTGAAGGTGTGGATCTACAAGGGTGAGGCCCCGACGAGCCGCGCCGAGCGCGAGGCCGCCGCGGCAGGTGCCCGCGCCGGTCAGCGCCGCGAGCGCGACGACCGTCGTGGCGGCGCCGGTGACCGTCCGCGTCGTGGCGGCGGCGACCGTCCGCGTCGTGGCGCCGGTGGCCGTTCGGACCGCGCCCCCAGAACCGAGGCTGCCGCACAGGCCGCCCCTGAGACCGGCCCGGCGGAGCAGCCGGGTGCTGAAGGGAGCTGACCATGCTGATCCCGCGCAGGGTCAAGCACCGTAAGCAGCACCGGCCCGACCGCAGCGGCGCCGCCAAGGGCGGCACCAGGGTCGTGTTCGGCGAGTACGGCATTCAGGCGCTTGAGCACTCCTACGTGACCAACCGCCAGATCGAGTCCGCTCGTATCGCCATGACCCGGCACATCCGCCGTGGCGGCAAGGTGTGGATCAACATCTACCCGGACCGTCCCCTCACCAAGAAGCCGGCCGAGACCCGCATGGGTTCCGGTAAGGGTTCGCCGGAGTGGTGGATCGCCAATGTCAAGCCCGGTCGAGTCATGTTCGAGCTCTCGGGCGTTGCCGAGCCGGTGGCCCGCGAGGCCCTTCGGCGTGCGATGCACAAGCTCCCCATGAAGTGCCGGTTCGTTAAGCGTGAAGTGGGTGAGGCGTGATGGCTAAGGGCCTGACCGCCGGTGAGCTGCGTGTGGAGGACCAGGACGTCCTGGTCCAGAAGCTGAAGGAAGCCAAGGAGGAGCTGTTCAACCTCCGCTTCCAGGCGGCGACCGGACAGTTGGAGAGCCACGGGCGGCTGCGGGCCGTCCGCCGCGAGATCGCCCGTATCTACACCGTGATGCGCGAGCGTGAGCTCGGAATCGTCACGGTCGAGAAGGAGTCGAGCGATGGCTGAGGCAACTGAGACAACCGAGAAGTCGGTGCGGAACTACCGCAAGACCCGCGAGGGCCTCGTGGTCAGCGACAAGATGGACAAGACCGTTGTCGTCGTCGTCGAGGACCGCGTCAAGCACCCGCTGTACGGCAAGGTCATCCGCCGTACGACGAAGTACAAGGCTCACGACGAGCAGAACACCTGCGGCGTCGGCGACCGCGTCCTCCTGATGGAGACCCGGCCGCTGTCCGCCAGCAAGCGCTGGCGGGTCGTGGAGATCCTCGAGAAGGCCAAGTAAGCCAGGGAGGGGACGCCGGGCCTGGGCTCGGACGGACGGCGAGAGCCGTACCGGCCGGACGGGGACCGGCGGAACCGCCCGCACAGAACGCGCCTCGTGGGGGGTGGGCGACCGCCCCCCATGACGGTGTCCAAGGGGTCGGGCCCATTTCGGGCCCGGTCCGCCTGCGGCGGCGGTGGGCGGGAGAGGTAGCGGAGCCGGGCACGGCCGGACGGCGCAAGCCGTACGGGATGCGTGCGAGGCGAGGCGGACTCGACCGACAGAACTGTCGCCGGGGGAACAAGACCACATCAGGTTCCGCCAGGCTCACCTTCCAGGTGAGAACCGGCGCGACAAACAGGAGTTGACGTGATCCAGCAGGAGTCGCGACTCAAGGTCGCCGACAACACGGGTGCCAAGGAGATCCTCTGCATCCGGGTGCTCGGTGGCTCTGGCCGGCGCTACGCGGGTATCGGCGACATCATCGTTGCGACGGTGAAGGACGCCATCCCGGGCGGCGGCGTGAAGAAGGGCGACGTTGTCAAGGCTGTCGTGGTGCGCACCGTCAAGGAGCGCCGCCGTCCCGATGGCTCCTACATCCGCTTCGACGAGAACGCCGCGGTCATCATCAAGGACAGCGGTGACCCCCGGGGCACGCGTATCTTCGGCCCCGTCGGCCGCGAGCTGCGCGACAAGAAGTTCATGCGCATCATCTCGCTCGCTCCGGAGGTGTTGTAAATGCCGAAGCTGCATGTGAAGAAGGGTGACCTCGTCCAGGTCATCGCCGGCAAGGACAAGGGTGCCAAGGGCCGCATCATCGCCGCCTTCCCGCGCGATGAGCGTGTGGTCGTCGAGGGCGTGAACCTGGTCAAGAAGCACTCCAAGGTGACCCACCAGGGCCCGCGTGGCGCCAAGGAAGGCGGCGTGCAGACCATGGAGGCTCCCATCCACGTGAGCAACGTGAAGAAGCTCAAGGATGACGAGAAGCCCGAGAAGAAGGCCGAGGAGAAGGCCGACACGACGGGTGAGGACAACTGATGACCGCCACGACTGAAGAGCGCACGATCCCGCGTCTCAAGCAGCGCTACCGCGAAGAGATCATCGCGAAGCTGCGCGAGGAGTTCGGCATCGAGAACATCATGCTGGTGCCCACCATCACCAAGATCAAGGTGAACATGGGCGTCGGCGAGGCCGCTCGCGACTCCAAGCTCATCGAGGGCGCTGTCCGCGACCTCACCGCGATCACCGGTCAGAAGCCGGCCGTGGCTCGCGCCCGCAAGTCCATCGCCCAGTTCAAGCTGCGTGAGGGCATGCCGATCGGCGCCCACGTGACGCTGCGCGGCGACCGCATGTGGGAGTTCCTGGACCGGCTGCTGTCGCTGGCGCTGCCGCGTATCCGTGACTTCCGCGGCCTCTCGCCGAAGCAGTTCGACGGCAACGGCAACTACACCTTCGGACTCACCGAGCAGGTCATGTTCCACGAGGTCGACCAGGACAAGGTCGACCGGCAGCGGGGCATGGACATCACGGTCGTGACCACAGCATCGAACGACGACCAGGGCCGGGCGCTGCTGAAGCTCCTCGGATTCCCGTTCAAGGAGGCCTGATCATGGCGAAGACGTCGCTCAAGGTCAAGGCAGCGCGTAAGGCGAAGTTCGAGGTCCGGGCGTACACTCGGTGCTCGCGCTGCGGCCGTCCCCGCGCTGTGTACCGCAAGTTCGGGCTCTGCCGCGTGTGCTTCCGCGAGATGGCGCACCGGGGCGAGCTGCCCGGCATCACCAAGTCGAGCTGGTAGACCTGTCGCGGGGCCGGGACCGTGCCCCGCGCGGCGCCAGCCGTACCCAAGAAGTCATATCAACCGGACGCCCTCAGGCGTCCACGACCGCACCGTAGGTCCACCGCGTGTCGCAGACACGGATCAAGGGTGGAAACCACGGTGAGGAAGGCCACCGGCCATGACGATGACCGACCCGATCGCAGACATGCTGACGCGTCTGCGTAACGCGAACTCGGCCTATCACGACACCGTGACCATGCCGTACTCGAAGATCAAGGCGCACATCGCCGAGATCCTCCAGCAGGAGGGCTACATCCAGGCCTGGAGCGTCGAGGACGCCAAGGTCGGCAGGAACCTCGTGGTGGAGCTGAAGTTCGGGCCGAGCCGTGAGCGTTCGCTCGCGGGCCTGCGCCGGGTATCCAAGCCCGGTCTGCGGGTCTATGCAAAGAAGGACAACCTGCCCCGCGTTCTGGGCGGCCTGGGCGTCGCGATCATTTCGACGTCCGGCGGCCTCATGACCGACAAGCAGGCCGGCAAGCGTGGAGTGGGCGGGGAAGTCCTCGCCTACGTCTGGTAACGAGGGGAGGAATCCAGCATGTCGAGAATCGGACGGCTGCCCATCCCCGTACCGAGTGGTGTTGACATCACCATCAACGGCCGGGATGTCCAGGTCAAGGGCCCGAAGGGCACGCTCTCTCACACGGTCGCCGAGCCCATCGAGGTGGCTCGGGCCGAGGACGGCAACATCGCCGTCACCCGCCCCAACGACGAGAACAAGGTCCGTGCGCTGCACGGCCTGTCTCGCACGCTGATCGCCAACATGGTGTCCGGTGTGACGCAGGGGTACAGCAAGACGCTCGAGATCGTCGGTGTCGGTTACCGCGTTCAGGCCAAGGGCCCGACGCAGCTGGAGTTCTCTCTCGGCTTCAGCCACCCGGTGATCGTGGATGCGCCCGAGGGCGTCACCTTCCGCGTCGACAAGCCGACGCTGTTCCACGTGGACGGCATCGACAAGCAGAAGGTCGGCGAGGTCGCCGCGAACATCCGTAAGTTGCGTAAGCCCGACCCGTACAAGGGCAAGGGCGTCCGCTACCAGGGCGAAGTTATCCGCCGCAAGGTCGGAAAGGCTGGTAAGTAGAAATGGCCGCGAAGTACGGCAAGCACACCGCCGCTCGCGCCCTTTCGCGAGCCCGTCGGCACGGCCGTGTGCGGAAGAACGTCTTCGGCACCCAGGAGCGTCCGCGCCTGGTCGTCAACCGGTCGGCGCGTCACCTGTTCGTGCAGATCGTCGACGACACCCAGGGGCACACGCTGGTGAGCGCGTCCACCATGGACGCCGCGCTCCGCACCACCGAGGGTGACAAGACCGACAAGGCGAAGAAGGTCGGCGAGCTTCTCGCTCAGCGGGCCAAGACCGCCGGGATCACCGCTGTCGTTTTCGACCGCGGTGGCAACCGTTACGCGGGACGCATCGCGGCCCTCGCGGACAGTGCCCGTGAAAGCGGGCTGGAGTTCTGATGACTCCGTTCCGAGGGTTCGCAACGCACCCAATGGCCCTGAGCAATGAGAAGAGGAACCACTGATGGCTGCAGCTCCGCGTCGCGGCGCAAGCGGCGGTGGCGAGCGGCGGGACCGTCGTGACGATCGCCGCGGTGGCGCCGCAGACAAGGGCGTCTCGTACATCGAGCGCGTGGTAAAGATCAACCGAGTGGCCAAGGTCGTCAAGGGTGGTCGGCGCTTCAGCTTCACCGCGCTGGTCATCGTCGGCGACGGCAACGGCCTGGTCGGTGTCGGATACGGCAAGGCCAAGGAGGTGCCCGCGGCGATCGCCAAGGGTGTCGAGGAGGCCAAGAAGCACTTCTTCAAGGTGCCGCGCATCCAGGGCACCATCCCGCACACCGTTCAGGGCGAGGAAGCCGCCGGCGTCGTCCTCCTGCGTCCGGCTTCGCCCGGTACCGGTGTCATCGCGGGTGGTCCGGTGCGCGCGGTCCTGGAGTGCGCCGGGATCCACGACGTGCTGTCCAAGTCGCTCGGCTCGGACAACCCGATCAACATCGTCCACGCGACCGTGGCCGCTCTGAAGGGCCTCAGCCGGCCCGAGGAGATCGCCGCTCGCCGTGGCCTGCCGATCGAGGACGTCGCGCCCAAGGCGATGCTGAAGGCTCGGGCCGAGGGGCTCGCCGAGGCCGCTGCCGCGGCGAAGGCGGTGAGCTAGTCAATGGCTCGTCTGAAGATCACCCAGGTCCGATCGAAGATCGGTGGCAAGCAGAACCAGCGTGACTCGCTGCGCTCGCTGGGCCTGAAGCGAATCGGCGATGTCGTCGTCAAGGAGGACCGCCCGGAGATCCGGGGCATGGTCGCCGTGGTGACGCACCTCGTCGAGGTGGAAGAGGTCGACTAGTCATGCCTGAGAACGCTCCGCTCAAGCTCCACGACCTGCGCCCGGCTCCCGGCGCCAACAAGGCCAAGACCCGCAAGGGCCGTGGCGAGGCGTCCAAGGGGAAGACCGCCGGTCGCGGTACGAAGGGCACCAAGTCGCGTACGACTGTCCCGCTCGGTTTCGAGGGTGGCCAGATCCCGCTCCAGCGGCGGCTGCCGAAGCTGAAGGGCTTCAGCAACGCGCTGTTCAAGACGACCTACCAGGTCGTCAACCTGGACAAGCTCAGCGAGCTGTACCCCGAGGGTGGCGAGGTCACCGTCGAGGGTCTGGTCGCGAAGGGCGCGGTCCGCAAGAACCAGCTCGTCAAGGTGCTGGGAACCGGTGAGGTCTCCGTGGCGTTGAACGTGAAGGTGCACGCCTTCTCCGCCTCGGCCAAGGAGAAGATCGCCGCGGCCGGGGGCTCGGTTTCCGAGCTTTAGGCACGTAATGCGAGGCGCGGAGGTTCGTTATGAGCCTCCGCGCCCGTAGTGCGTTAGAGTTCGCTGAGCGCGGGCGCCGTCCCGCCGATCATTCGCAAGTAGACATGCCGATGGACGCCTTCGCGTCATCGCCGACCTTTATCGCGTCACAGGCGCGCAGGAGGTACCGTGCTATCCGCGATTACCCGGGCATTCCGGACGCCTGACCTGCGCAAGAAGCTGCTCTTCACATTGGGCATCATCGCGCTGTTCCGGCTTGGCTCGGTGCTGCCGACCCCGGGTGTCAACTCCGAGAACGTCCGTAAAGCGCTGGAGCAGGCGCAGGCGGGCGACAGCGGCAACATCTACGGGATGGTCCAGCTGTTCAGCGGTGGCGCGCTGCTGAAACTTTCAGTGTTCGCCCTGGGCATCATGCCGTACATCACGGCGAGCATCATCCTGCAGCTGCTGACCGTCGTGATTCCGCGCCTGGAGGCCCTCAAGAAGGAGGGCCAGTCCGGTACGGCGAAAATCACGCAGTACACGCGATATCTGACGATCGGTCTCGCCGTTCTGCAGTCGACCGCTTTCGTGGCGCTGGCGCGTTCGGGACAGCTGTTCCCGAACAACAACCTGCCCATCCTGTTGAACGACGATGTCTTCACGCTCGTCACCATGGTCATCACGATGACGGCGGGCACTTCGGTGATCATGTGGCTGGGCGAGCTCGTGACCGATCGCGGTGTCGGCAACGGTATGTCGATCCTGATCTTCACCCAGGTCGTGGCGGTCTTCCCGTCCGAGCTGATGAACATCTTCCGGCAGAGCGCCTTCAAGTTCGTCGTGGTGATGATCGTCGGCATTGTCATGGTCGCCGTCGTCGTCTTCATCGAGCAGGCGCAGCGGCGCGTGCCCGTGCAGTACGCGAAGCGCATGGTGGGCCGCCGGATGTACGGCGGGACCTCGACCTACATCCCGCTCAAGGTGAACCAGGCCGGCATCATCCCGGTCATCTTCGCCTCGTCGCTGCTGTACCTGCCGCAGCTGCTGGTCACGATCTTCGGCAACAGCGCGAACCCGGGCCCGGTCATCGAATGGCTGGCCCAGAACCTGGTAACGGGCGATCACCCCGTCTACATGGCCACGTTCTTCGCGCTGATCCTCTTCTTCACGTACTTCTACGTGTCCATTACCTTCAACCCCGTTGAAGTCGCCGACAACATGAAGAAGTACGGTGGGTTCATCCCGGGCATCCGTCCGGGCCGGCCGACCGCTGAGTACCTCAACTATGTGCTCACGCGACTCACGGCCGCCGGTGCTCCGTATCTGGGCGTCATCTCGCTGATCCCGATCCTCGCACTGGCGGTGGCCGGGGCGAGCCAGAACTTCCCGTTCGGAGGGACCAGCATTCTCATCATGGTTGGTGTCGGCCTGGACACGGTCAAGCAGATCGAGAGCCAGCTTCAGCAGCGCAACTACGAGGGCTTCCTGAGATAGTGCGCGTCGTCTTGGTCGGGCCCCCCGGAGCGGGCAAGGGGACGCAGGCCCAGTTCATCGCATCACATCTGTCGATCCCGAAAATCTCGACAGGTGACATCTTCCGCGCCAATGTCTCCGGCGGCACGGAACTCGGCAAGCTTGCCAAGGAGTACATGGACCGCGGCGACCTCGTCCCCGACGAGGTGACGGTCGCCATGGTCCGCGATCGTCTGGGCGAGGATGACGCCCAGCAGGGCTTCCTGCTGGACGGCTTCCCGCGGAACGTGCCGCAGGCGCAGATCTTGCAGAAGATGCTGGCCGAGTTCGGCACCGGGCTGGACATCGTCCTGGAACTGATCGTCAACGACGAAGAGGTCGTACGGCGACTTGCCGGACGACGCACCTGTCGCTCATGCGGCAAGGTATGGCACGTCGATTTCGACCCCCCTTCCGTGGCGGGTGTCTGCGACGCGTGCGGCGGCGAGCTGTTCCAGCGCGACGACGACCGCGAGGAGACCATCAGGCGACGCCTGGAGGTCTACCAGGAGCAGACGTCCCCGCTGATCAACTTCTATTCGGACGAGGGCATACTCGTACGGGTGGACGCGACCGGTCCGGTCGACGAGGTCACCCGGCGGGCCATGGCGGCACTGCGCACGCCCGGAAACTGAAGGTCCCCTTTTCGGACGCCATCCCATCCGTGGGATGGCGTCCGGCGCTTTAGGGCAGAATCGGGGGAATTGGCCTGATAGTCCGGCCGTTAGAACACCCCAGGGGGTGCCAGAGTGTTCAAGAAGAACAAGCACGGAATCCAGGTGAAGACGCCTGAGCAGCTGGAGAAGATGCGGGCGGCCGGTCTGGTCGTCGGCAGGACGCTCGAACTGCTCCGCTCGTCCGTCGAGCCCGGCCTGACCCCGCTCGATCTCGACGTCATCGCCGAGAAGGCGATCAGGGACGAGGGCGCGATTCCGTCGTTCAAGGGCTACCAGGGCTTCCCCGCGACCATCTGCGCCTCCGTGAACGAGGAGGTCGTGCACGGCATCCCCAGCGACCGGCGCAAGCTGCGCGAAGGCGACATCATCTCCATCGACTGCGGTGCGATCCTCGACGGGTGGCACGGCGACTCCGCCATCACCGTCCCCGTGGGCGAGGTCGACCCGGCGCTCACCGAGCTGATGCGAGTGACCGAGGAGTCCATGTGGCGCGGGATCGCCGCGCTCCGCGTCGGCGGTCACCTGTCGGACATCGGGTTCCAGGTGGAGAAGTACGTACGGTCCCAGGGCCGCTACGGCATCCCCCAGGAGTACGGCGGGCACGGCATCGGCACCGAGATGCACATGGACCCGTGGGTCGCCAACCACGGCCGTCCCGGCCGCGGGCCGCGCTTCGAGCCCGGCATGTGCTTCGCGATCGAGCCCATGGTCAACCTGGGCACCGACCGTACTCGCGTATTGTCCGATGACTGGACGGTCGTGACGGTGGACGGAAAGGCGTCGGCGCACTTCGAGCACAGCGTGGCGGTCACGGAGAACGGCCCGTTGGTCCTCACGGCGCTCGACGGGGGTGCGTCGCGCTTCGGCCAGACCTCCGCGGGTTCCGGCGAACAGGGCTGATTCACAGCGCCCCTCGTGCCGTCTCGTGTCACATAATGGGGCTAATCATGTGGAGCGGCGGGAGTAGATGGTGATGGCGGCAACTCCGGAGATGCGAGCCTCCGACGGCGACCGGGACCGGGTCGCCGCCGCTCTGCGAGAGCATGTCGCCGAGGGCCGGCTCACCGTCGACGAGTTCAACGAGCGGCTGGCGCAGGTCTACGAGAGCCGGACGTACGGCGAGCTCGCCACGCTGACGTCGGACCTGCCGGACATCGATCTGCACACTCTTCCCGCTACGGTCTCCTCTCAGTCGCGCCCGCGCCCGCGCCCGCGCCCGCGACGTGGCACCCAGGCGGGGTTGAAGGCCGCCTGGGGCGCCTGGGCGACCGCGAGCGCGGTCAACTGGGTCATCTGGTTGATCGTCGTGATCTCGTCGGTCCACTGGGTCTATCCGTGGCCGTTGTGGGTGATGGGCCCGTGGGGGGCCGTCCTCCTGGTCGGCACGATCTTCGGGCGGGACCAGAAGCGGTCGTGAGCCCGGGTGGCGCGGGCCGGTCGGCCCGCGCCGAGACGGACGCACTCTTTACCGGCCGGGTGTGATCGCTCGGCTTGTAGCCGGGTAGGTGATCTTCGTCGGCCGGCCGGATCTGGTCGCCGTGTCCGCCAGGCCCGGCACATCGGCGGCGCCGGCAGGGGGACCCGGTGGCCGGAACAGCCCTTCCACCATCGCGTACGGCAGTGCGTGAGTAGACGGTGATCTGGGGTAGCCTGGCAGCCGGTGTGGGAGACAGCGCCGGCCGTTTCGCATTTCTGGCCGGGTTGTCGTACACTCCTTTGTCGGCTCACTATGACCTTTTGCGCACAGGTGACCTTGCCGGTCGCCGCTCTCTGGAAGCGCCCTTAGGTCGCGGCTGCGTAGTGATCCGAAGCCTCAGACGACCGATCAGTGAAACGCGAGGGACATGGCCAAGAAAGACGGCGCCATCGAGATCGAGGGCACTGTGGTTGAGTCGCTCCCGAACGCGATGTTCCGGGTGCAGCTCGACAACGGCCATAAGGTCCTGGCCCACATCAGCGGACGGATGCGGATGCACTACATCCGGATCCTCCCCGACGACCGGGTGGTCGTGGAACTGAGCCCCTACGACCTGAGTCGCGGGCGGATCGTCTACCGGTACAAGTAAGCCCCCCTCTAATCAGGGCGGGCCGTCTGAGGAACGAATAAGGACTATGAAGGTCAAGCCGAGCGTCAAGAAGATCTGCGACAAGTGCAAGGTGATTCGCCGGCACGGTCGCGTCATGGTGATCTGCGACAACCTGCGCCACAAGCAGCGCCAGGGCTAGGAGAGGAAGCCGAGCCGGGCATCGGGCGGTTCCGCGAAAGCGGGCCGATCGGGTGTAAGGCGAGGCGGACTCGACCAGTCAGCAGGAGAGGAAGCCGAGCCGGGCACCGGGAAGTTCGCGAAAGCGGGCCGATGGGGCGCGAGGCGAGGCGGACTCGACTGGCGACGGTCGCAGAAAAGGTTCCATGTGAGTCCGCTCCAGTGGCGGGCTCGAGCCATGTGGACCGTTGAACAGTAATCGCGCGTCACACCCGTGAAGGCGGTTTCCCGATGTCGGGAGCCGGACCACACGGGAGACCCCCGGTCGGAGGCCGGGGCCCTCACCCCGGGCATGGGGAGGGGAAGTGAGGCGCAGGACCTCCGCCACCACGAAGGAGAATGCCCGACCATGGCTCGCCTGGTTGGCGTCGACCTCCCCCGCGACAAGCGGCTGGAGATCGCTCTCACCTACATTTTCGGAATCGGTCGCACTCGCGCCCAGGAGATCCTGGAGGCGACGGGCATCAGCCCGGACCTGCGTGTCCACCAGCTCACCGACGCTGAGCTCGTGCCGATGCGTGACTACATCGAGGCGAACTTCAAGATCGAGGGTGACCTCCGTCGCGAGGTTCAGGCCGATATTCGCCGCAAGATCGAGATCGGCTGCTACCAGGGCATCCGGCACCGCAAGGGGCTGCCTGTCCACGGTCAGCGGACGCAGACGAACGCGCGTACCCGCAAGGGCAAGAAGAAGACCGTGGCCGGCAAGAAGAAGCCGGGCAAGAAGTAGTCCTAGCAGCCACATTCCAGGAGATAGCGCTTAAATGCCGCCGAAGAGCCGCCAGGGCGCACCTAAGAAGGTGCGCCGCAAGGAAAAGAAGAACGTCGCTCACGGGCACGCCCACATCAAGAGCACGTTCAACAACACGATCGTTTCGATCACCGACCCGAACGGGAACGTGATCTCCTGGGCCAGTGCCGGCCACGTCGGGTTCAAGGGCTCCCGTAAGTCCACCCCGTTCGCCGCGCAGATGGCCGCTGAGAACGCCGCCCGCCGCGCCATGGAGCACGGCATGCGCAAGGTCGACGTCTTCGTCAAGGGTCCCGGCTCCGGCCGTGAGACCGCGATCCGTTCGCTGCAGGCGACCGGCCTCGAGGTCGGGTCCATCCAGGACGTGACTCCGGTCCCGCACAACGGTTGCCGCCCGCCGAAGCGCCGCCGCGTCTGAGCTCCAGGAGATAGAGAGAAATGGCTCGTTACACGGGTGCGGACTGCAAGCTCTGCCGACGCGAGAAGACGAAGCTCTTCCTCAAGGGCAAGAAGTGCGAGTCCGCGAAGTGCCCCATCGAGATCCGTCCTTACCCGCCGGGTGAGCACGGTCGCGGTCGGCCGAAGGAGTCTGAGTACCAGCTCCAGCTTCGTGAGAAGCAGAAGACCCGCCGCATCTACGGCGTCCTCGAGAAGCAGTTCCACAACTACTACGAGGAAGCCAACCGCAAGTCCGGCAAGACCGGCGAGAACCTCCTCCAGATCCTGGAGAGCCGTCTCGACAACGTGGTCTACCGCGCCGGATTCGCCGAGTCGCGCGACGCCGCCCGCCAGCAGGTGCGCCACGGGCACATCGTGGTGAACGGCAAGAAGGTCGACATCCCGTCGTACCGCGTGCGCGAGCACGACATCATCGAGGTCCGCGAGAAGTCGCGGAACCTGCTTCCGTACGAGGTGGCCCGCGCCACCGCCGGTGACAAGACCGTCCCGGCGTGGCTGGGTGTCGCCCCGGAAAGCATGCGCATCCTCGTGCACCAGCTCCCGGTTCGCCAGCAGATCGACACGCTGGTCCAGGAGCAGCTCATCGTCGAGCTCTACTCCAAGTAAGAGCTCTCGACCAGATGATGGCCGCACGGCTCGCGGAACGCGAGCCGTGCGGCATCATGGTTGTAGGCGAGTGGCGTCAAATAGCGGGCGCCGCCGTACAGGGAGAGGAAACCGGTCCGGCACGGCCGAGTCGCGATCAGCGGCCGGCGGTGGTGCGGGGCGCGGTGGAATCGTCCCGGAAATCAGGGGAGAACCCACATGCTCATCGCACAGCGCCCGAGCCTCCTGGAGGAGTCGCTCGAGGAGCACCGGTCCAAGTTCGTCATCGAGCCGCTGGAGCCGGGCTTCGGTTACACCATCGGCAACTCGCTGCGGCGCACGCTGCTGTCCTCGATCCCGGGGGCGGCGGTCACCAGCATCCGCATCGAGGGCGTGCTGCACGAGTTCTCGACCGTGCCGGGGGTCAAGGAAGACGTCACCGACATCATCCTGAACCTCAAGTCGCTGGTCGTCTCGTCCGAGCACGACGAGCCGGTCGTGATGTACCTGCGCAAGCAGGGTCCGGGTGAGGTCACCGCCGCCGACATCGCGCCTCCGGCCGGTGTCGAGGTGCACAACCCCGACCTGCACATCGCCACGCTGAACGGCAAGGCGAAGCTGGAGATGGAACTGACCGTCGAGCGCGGTCGGGGCTACGTCTCCGCGGCCCAGAACAAGCAGCCGGGCCAGGAGATCGGCCGGATTCCGATCGACTCCATCTACTCCCCGGTCCTCAAGGTCACCTACAAGGTCGAGGCGACCCGTGTCGAGCAGCGCACGGACTTCGACCGGCTGATCCTGGACGTCGAGACGAAGCCGTCGATGAAGCCGCGCGACGCGGTCGCCTCGGCGGGTAAGACCCTGGTCGAGCTGTTCGGCCTGGCGCGCGAGCTGAACGTCGAGGCCGAGGGCATCGACATCGGCCCGTCGCCGACCGACGCGGCCCTGGCCGCCGACCTGGCGCTGCCGATCGAGGAGCTGAACCTCACGGTCCGCTCCTACAACTGCCTCAAGCGCGAGGGCATCCACACCGTGGGTGAGCTCGTCGCCCGCAGCGAGCAGGACCTGCTCGACATCCGCAACTTCGGCGCGAAGTCGATCGAAGAGGTCAAGCAGAAGCTGCACGAGATGGGCCTCGCCCTCAAGGACTCCCCGCCCGGATTCGACCCCAGCGCGGTCGCCGGCGGCGGGTACGACGATGAGGACGGCGGCTTCATCGAGACCGAGCAGTACTAGGTCGCGTTCCGGCCGAGCCGGCACCGGGACAGCGGGTACACCGCTGTCCCGGCGGCCGGAAGGCATCCCCGATCAGTCGGGGTGCCTGCTGAACCACTGATTCGCCCAAGGCGGGCTCGCAGGAGCCCGCCGCCCCGACTTCGGTACCTGACACGGCCGGAGCGGGTTGTCTCTCAAGGAGAAACGACATGCCCAAGCCCACCAAGGGCGCCCGTCTCGGCGGCAGCCCGGCGCACGAGCGGCTGATCCTGGCGAACCTCGCCACCCAGCTGTTCCAGCACGGCCGGATCCGCACCACCGAGGCCAAGGCCAAGCGTCTTCGCCCGCTCGCGGAGAAGCTGATCACCAAGGCGAAGAAGGGCGACATGCACAACCGTCGCCAGGTGTTGACGGTCGTCCGCGACAAGGGCGTCGTCCACCACCTCTTCGCTGAGATCGCGCCGACTTTCGCCGAGCGTCCCGGTGGCTACACCCGCATCACCAAGCTCGGCCCGCGTAAGGGCGACGCCGCCCCCATGGCGGTCATCGAGCTGGTGAGCGAGCAGCTGAGCCCGGTCACCGTCTCGCGTCCGGCCGCCGCTGCCGAGACCGCTCCGGCCGCCCCGGCCGAGGAGGTCACCGAGACCCCGGCCGCCGAGGCTCCGGCCGCCGAGGCGGAGGCCCCCGAGGCCGAGGCCAAGAAGGACGAGGCCTGATCAGGGGCCTGTGCTGATCAACAGCCTGTGAGCGGGTCCAGCGTCCCTTCCGGGATCGCTGGGCCCGCTCTTCGTTTCAGGTACGGCTGGTCGCCTGCCGTACGGGAGGATGGATGTGGACCGAGAAGTTCGGCTGAGGCTCGATCTGGGCTATGACGGCACCGACTTCTCCGGCTGGGCGCGGCAGCCGGAGCGGCGAACCGTCCAGGGAGAGCTGGAAGGCGCGCTGGGCCGCATCCTCCGGCTCGATCCGGCTCCTCAACTGACCGTGGCGGGCCGTACGGACGCGGGGGTGCACGCCCGGGGGCAGGTGGCGCACGTGGATCTCGCGCTTTCCCGGCTCGCGGTCGCCGACACGGCCCGGCACCGGCAGCGTGATCCGGAGACCGACCCCGAGGACGCCTGGCGTGCCGAAGGCGCTCATTGGCTCGCTGCGCTGACCAGACGGCTGGCAGGTGTTCTGCCCCAAGACGTACGCGTTTATGCCGTCTCAGTGGCTCCTGAGGGGTTTGACGCGCGATTCTCCGCTCTGTTCCGGCGATACGTCTACCGCGTCTGTGACGCTCCCGGTGGGACCGACCCGCTGCGGCGGCGCGAGGTGCTGTGGCACAACAGGTCACTCGACGTCGATCTGCTGAACGCCGCGGCCGAGCGGCTGATCGGCGAGCACGACTTCGCCGCGTTCTGCAAGAAACGCGAGGGCGCCACGACGATACGCGAGCTCCAGCGGCTCGACTGGTCGCGGGGCGAGGACGGGATCATCCGGGCGACCGTCGTCGCGGACGCGTTCTGCCATTCCATGGTCCGCGCCCTGGTGGGCTCCCTGCTCGCGGTCGGGGAGGGCAGGCAGCCCGTCGAATGGCCGGGTCTGGTGCTGTCGAGGGCCGTACGGGAGTCCGGGGTGCACGTGGCCCCGGCGCACGGGCTGACCCTGGAGGAGGTTCGCTACCCGGTAGGCGAGGAACTGGCCCGGCGCGCCATGGCGACGCGCCGGGTGCGCACGCTCAGCCCGTGACGCGCTTGCCGATCACCTCGGCGGTGTGGTCGCGGAACGCACCGCTGACCGGGCCGAGATCCTGTTCCTTGGCGCCCGGCGTGTGGCCGTCGGCGTAGGTCGCGTAGCTGAACACGATGTAGCGACCCCACACCATGCCCGCGGCGTAGCCGCCGGAGATCGCCACGCGCTCGGCGCCGCTGCCCGTGTCGCCGTTGAGCCCGCGGAACCAGAGGTTGCCGCTGAGGTTCTTGGCCTTGTCGACCGCGAGGGCCGCGTCCTTGGTGGGCAGCACCGCGATTCCGGTGGTCACCGCGTAGTGCTGCTTGGCGTCCACGTAGGTGGCCCGGAGGACCCTGCGGCACTCCTGCTGCTTCAGCGCGTCGGCGAAGGTGCCCGCCGCCGCCTGCTCGCAGCTGTCGGTCATGCTGACCTTGACCCGTTTGAAGCTGCGCCCGGCGAGGGTGATCCGCGCGTCCGGGAACGTCTCGGCCAGGGTGAGCTTGCGCGGGTCGGTCTCCTCCGAGTCGAGAGGGGCCGCGGCGTTCACGTTCGTGCCGCCGCTCGCGTTCGTGCTCGTGCTCGGCTGTGCCGCCGGGGTGGTGGCCGCGGGGGCGCCGCTGGTCGTCGGGGGCGCGCCGGCGGCCGACGCGTCCTCGGGTTGCCCGGTGTACGCCAGGTAGGCGGCGGCGCCGATGGCCACCACCACGATTCCCGTGCCGGCGCCGAGCAGGATCTTCTTGCCTGTGCCGGAGGAGCGCCTGGCGGGCGGAGCGGCCGGTGGGACGAACGGGACCGGAAGGTCGCCGGGCGGCCGGCCCTGTTCTGGCGCGAGCAGTACGGGGCTCGGCGAAGGAGTGACCGGCATGGGCGGCGACGCCGGGCCCGAACGGGCCGGAAGGTGCTGGTGGCCCGCCGCTTCGGCCTGGAGTCCGACCGGCTGACGCGGTCCGGGGGTCCCATCCGCCTGGCCGTGCCCGTTCAGGGAGCCGGAGTCCTGGTCCGGGCCCGAGTCGTACGCCGTGCCGGATTGCCGGGGGCCCACGGCCTCGCTCTGAGAGGGCGGCGTGAGATCCGAGACGCCGGGCAGAGGCCGGGCCAGCGGCGGTTCGCCGGAAGCCTCCGGAGGCTGGGGCCGGAAGGATTCGCCGTCCGCCGGGTCGCCGGTGTCCGCATCGGCGGGTGGCCGGGAGTGGTCGTCAGAATGCTCGCCCTCGGGATCCTCCCCGGGAGCGGCGGATCCGCGTTCGGTGGCGTCGGCACGCGCGGCGGCTCCGGGGGCGTCCGGGGCAGCGGACTCGTCCGGCGGCCAGGCCGCCCGTGCGCCGCTCAGGGGGGCGTCGGGCGCCGGGGCCGTCTCACCGGGCAGCCTGGGCGGCCACACGGGAACGTCACCGGGCTCCGCGGGCCTGAAGGACCGGGCAGGAGCCTCCCGGGGAGCGGGCGGCCTGAGAGGAACGGTCGGTCCCTGCTCGCGGGTCACCGGCGAAGCCTGCTCAGAGAGGTGGGCGGGCCGTTCCGGCGCGGCCGGGTCATGCGCGGGGCCATGCGCCGGGTCATGGCCGGGGTCATCCGCCGGGTCATGGCCGGGGTCATCCGCCAGGTCATGGGCCGCCGTGGGAAGCGGGCGCTCCTTCGGGTCCGGGTCGGTGACCGGTCCCGGTGTCGCGACCGGTTCCGCGGTGCCCGACGGAATCGGCTCCCGCTCCGGCCAGGGCCCCGCTCCCGGGGGAGACGCGGGCTCCGCTTCCACGGGCGCGGCACCGGGCAGTGAACCAGGCCGGGCCGCGAGGCCGGGGGCGGGCTCGGCCGGAGTGTCGCCGGACAGGTCGTCGCGGACCGCCGAGGCCGACCAGGTGGCCATGGCCGACGCCTGCTCGTGCCAGGCTCCGAAGTCACCTGGTTGCCCGACCTCTTCGGCCTCGTCTCCGGCGTGGTCGACCTTCCCGGATTCCGGGCCGCCGAGCCACCGACGGTCACCGGACGTCCCGGATTCGGGTCCGCGGGGCCCGCGACGGTCACCAAGCCGCTCGGCGTCGCTGGATGTCGTACGGGCGGTGAGCTCTTCGGGGCGCTCTCGCGGGCGCGTCGCGTCCTGTTGGGCGTCGAGGTGCTCCTCTGGCCATCCCCGGTCCTCCGGCGGCGCTTCCACTCCGCGCTCCGAAGGCTCGTCGGCCTGGGAGGGCTGTGCCGTTCCCTGGCCCTGCGGCTCGGCGGGGACGGGAGCAGGCCCGGGCGGCGACATGGGCACGGTCCGAGGCGCCGGATGCATGGGGGACGCGGCGGCCGGAGTCGGTGTGTGTGCGACGGGCGGCGCGGGTGGCCTGGGCGGCGGAGCCGTATGGGGCGTGGTGGGAGGTGCCGGACGCGTGCCACCCGGCGTGCCGTACGTGCTCTCCTCGCTGCCGGCAGGCGGCTGCTGGGTGTCAGGGAGAGGCTGGTTGCCGGAAGCCGACGGCTGCTTGCTGGGAGGCGGCTGGTTGCCGGAAGGCGACGGCTGGGTGCCCGACCGCGCGGCCCCGGCGTTCCACGAGCCGGGACGCCCCTGGCCGGTGGGAGGAACCCACGGCTTGGTGACGTCGATCGCGGGGAAGTCGATGGTCTCGAACTGGTCCCGCTCGGGATTCTCCCGGAACGAGCGGCCGCTTTCCTGCGATGCCGGCGTTCCCTGCGATGCCCGCGGTTCAGCGGGCGTCGGCGTTCCTTGGGGTGCCGTGCCCCGGCCGTCCGGCCGAGCGGTCGCGGTGGGTCCGGTGGCCGCGCCGAAAGCGGGCGGCGGACCCCACTGCGGGGTCTCGGCCGGGGACGGCGCCTGCTCCGCGGGCCGTTCCCCGGTGGGCCGGCTCGCCTGCACCCATGGGGACCAGGGAGGCTCTCCGGCCGCGCTCTCCATGGGCTCGGTTCCGGCCGGGCGAGGAGCTCCACCGGGGGTCACCGCTCCCGGACGCTCGGGACTTTCCCGCGCGTCACGGGCGGCGTCGGACGTGAGGTCGTGGGTGCTCTCGTGGACGGTTTCGGCACGCGTGCGGGACGCCTGTCCCGCGTCGGCGGTGTCCTGACCGGACGGGGCACCGCCGGGGGCGGTGTTCCGCGATCCCTCGGGCGACGCAGGCTCGTCCGCCGCGCCGTGGGGGCGGGCGAACCAGTCGTAGCCCGACGGTGTCTCGCCGGGTACGTCACCGGCTGTCTCGTCGGGATGGCCGAAGCTCGGCGGTGGCACAGCGGGTGCCGTCGAGCCGTCGGCGCCGTGTTCGTGCTCGGAAACGGGATCCTGGCCACGCATATGCGGAAGCGTATCGGCGTAGACGAGATCGTCGTGCCGCTATGGGCGTTTGTGCGCAGCCCCCGAGAGGTGTTTGTCCAGAAAGATCGGCGGAAAGATGGTTTCGCGGATCAGCCGCGTCCTCCGGTCAGGGACCTCGTGTCGAGAGCAGGGAAGACGGTCTTCTCCGTGATGTCCATGGCTGCCTGGTAGAGGCGCTTGAGTTCGGTCTTGCTCGGGTTGTGGCCGTCCTTGAACTGGAACCACAGCAGCACGGTGTAGTGGCCGTGGATCCAGCCGCCCGCGTACGCGTCGCCCGTCCCGAGGAACTTGGTGATGTCGTCGGTGCCCGGCAGCGGCTTGAGGAAGTCCTGCCGCTCCTTGCCGCCGCCGGCGGACGCCACCTTCTTGGCCGCGGTGGTGGTCTTGAGGTTGGCGACGCCGACCGTCCCGATGATCGTGCCCTTGGAGTCCCGGTAGCTGGCGCGGATGAGCTGCGTGCAGCGGCCGTCCTTGAGAGCCTTCGTGATCTTCGTGCCGGACACGCCGTCGGCGCACTTCTTCTCTTTGTTGACCTTCGTCCGGAGGTAGGACCGGGTGCCGCTGGTGACCTTCTTCTGGCCGAAGAGTTCCGTGGCGGTGAGCGGGGACTTGTCGGTCGTGCGCGAGCCCGCGTAGCCGTACTTGCTCGTGGGGCCGGTGGAGACCATGGGCGTCGGTGTGGGCGTGGGAACCGCGCGGACCGGCTGCTCGCGGCTCGCCGCGACCCACAGACCCGCGAAGAGGGCGGCGATCAGCGCGAGACCGGCCAGGACGAGCACGAGAGGGCGCCGCCAGAAGGGGACCGGTCCGTAGGGGTCCCACGGCGGTTCCGACGACTCGGCGGCGGCGCGCCGTTCGGCGCGAGGCGGTTCCCCGGAGGCGGGCGACTGCCGGCCGTGCGGATCCCCGGGGAGGGAACCGCCGCTCTCGGGGCCGCCCGGCTGCGGATGTCCGGAGGGCTGTCCGCCCGGCTGCGGGCTTCCGGGCGCGAAACCGCCACCCTGCGGACTGGCCGAGGCGAATCCGCCGCCCTGCGGGCTTCCGGGGGCGAAACCGCCGCTCTGTGGACTGCCCGGCGCGAATCCACCGCTCTGCGGACCGCCCACCGCGAAATCGCCCGGCTGCGAACCTCCGGCCTGACCGGTCGCGCCGACCGCGCCGGGGGCGGAACCGGCGGGCTCCCCCTCCGGCCGACGGCTCTCGCTCAACGGGCTTCCCGGTCGCGTGCCTCCCGGCCCCCAAGGCGAGGCGCCCGGTTGCGCGCCGGCGTCCGGGCCGCCCGACGGAGTGCCTCCAGGTCCCCAGCCTCCGGCCGCGCCGCCTGGCTGCGACGGCCCCGGTCCCCAGGTTCCGCCCTGCCCGCTCTCGGGCTGCCCGCCCGGCCCCCAGCCTCCCGCTTGCGGCCGCGCCTGCTGCGCGCCGTCCCGCTGCGGCCGGCGCCACGGGTCGAACGCCGAGGCGTCCTGGCCGGACGCGGATCCGTACGGCGCCTGGCGGCGCTCGGTGGGACGGTCGGTGGTCGGCGGCTCGCCCTGCGGGAGGTACGGCTGGCGGTATGGCTGGTCGCCGGGATAACCCATGCGCTGAGATTAGCCGCGTATCCCAGCACATGAGGAAAGTCAGGAATAACCGAAGTCCTGGGTCCACCAGGGTCCACCAGGCCCCATGTCGACCCCCACACCGGTCGCGACCAGGCTGCAGTTGAGGATGTTGCGCCGATGGCCGCTGCTGGCCATCCAGCCCTGAATCGCCTCGCGGGCGGTGTGGTAACCCCGGGCGATGTTCTCCGCGCCGCCGTCCCGGTAACCCGCCGCCTCCATGCGGTCCCACGGGGAGCGGCCGTCGGGCGAGGCGTGCTCGAATGCGTTGCTCGCGGCCATCTCCCGCGAATGCAGCCGGGCCGACCGGACGAGGCGCTTGTCGATCCGCATGGGGGCGCAGCCCCGCTGGCGGCGTTCGGCGTTCGCCAGCCGGATGACCTCGGACTCCAGGCTGGTGAGAGCGGCCGTTCCGCCGCCCGTGCCCCCCGTGTCACCGCCTGTCCTGCCGCCGACGGCGCCGGACTCGTCGCCGTACCCGGGGGCGAAGGTGTTCCACTGCGATCCGCCGTCCGAGCCGTCGATCATGGTGGACGGTTTCCTGGTGGGCGGCCTGGTCGTCGGGGTCGCCTGGGCGGCCGCGGGCGGTTCGCCGGCCTGCGCCACGTGGTCGAGCGGCGGACGGTTCCGCGGCGACGGCCCCGAGGTCTTCGTGGGCGAAGGCGTGGGTTCGGAGTTGCGGAGGTAGACCTCGTCGACACCGCTCCGGGAGCTGATCCTGCCGATGACGACGCCGGCGAGCAGAAGTGTGACAGCGCAGGCGAGCAGGCCAACGTGAGTGCCGCGCCGGGGCGTCCGTTGGGGGTGCCGGGTGTGAGGGGTCTGCCACATACCGCAGTCAAATATAGGGATGTGAGGCGATGAGGATGAAGGGGACTGAGGGATTGGATTTCCGTGTCCCGGCGTTCTGGCCCCCGTTCCGGGCGGCGCGTTTTGACCTGGGGCGCTGGGACGGGTAACCTGCTGATTCGTTGTGTGCACTGGTCCTTTGGTGACCCGTGCACGGCGCGTCCGGCGTCTTCTCCCATGCATGTGGAGACGGGAGGTTGCCGCCGTGCCTGCGCAACCTACCGTGAGTTCACATTTCCGACAGAAGGCACTGCCGTGCGCACGTTCTCACCCAAGCCCAACGACGTCGAACGTCAGTGGTACGTCATCGACGCCACCGACGTCGTGCTCGGCCGGCTGGCCAGCCACGTCGCGACCCTGCTCCGCGGCAAGCACAAGCCGATCTTCGCCCCGCACGTCGACACCGGTGACTTCGTCATCGTCATCAACGCCGACAAGGTGGCCCTGACCGGCAACAAGCTCGAGCAGAAGAAGGCCTACCGTCACTCGGGTTACCCCGGCGGTCTGCGTTCCGTGACCTACGGCGAGCTCATGGAGAAGCGCCCGGACCGCGCCGTGGAGAAGGCCGTCAAGGGGATGCTCCCCAAGAACGCCCTCGGCCGGAAGATGGCGAAGAAGCTCAAGGTCTACGCCGGATCCGAGCACCCGCACCAGGCCCAGAAGCCGGTGTCCTTCCAGATCAGCCAGATCGCCCAGTAATCGCCGAGCCAGGAAAGTAAGAGGAGAACCGTGGCCGAGCCCAACGGTATCGAGACGCTCGTCGAGGGCGAGCAGGACGAATTCTCGTCCGAGGAGTTCCCTTCCGAGTACACCACCGAGTCCGCGCCCAGCGCTGACGCCCCCGTGCGCCGCCCCATCACCACGGGCAACTCGTACGGCACCGGCCGCCGCAAGGAGGCCGTGGCCCGCGTCCGCATCGTGCCGGGCACCGGCAAGTGGACCATCAACGGCCGCTCGCTGGACACCTACTTCCCGAACAAGGTCCACCAGCAGATCGTCAACGAGCCCTTCGTGACGCTCGGCGCCGAGGACCAGTTCGACGTCATCGCCCGCATCGGCGGCGGCGGCGTGACCGGCCAGGCCGGCGCCCTGCGCATGGGTCTGTCCCGCGCGCTCGCCATCCTGGACGCCGAGACCAACCGGCCTCCGCTCAAGAAGGCCGGCTTCCTGACCCGTGACGCCCGAGCCACGGAGCGGAAGAAGTACGGCCTCAAGAAGGCCCGCAAGGCTCCGCAGTACAGCAAGCGTTAGCAGTGTCTCCGGAGCCCGCAAGCGACTCCTTCAGGGGGCGCCTTTTCGGCACCGACGGGGTACGTGGGGTCGCGGGTCGCGACCTCACCGCCGAGCTCGCCATGGACCTGTCCGTGGCGGCTGCTCATGTCCTCGGCGATGCCGGGGCGTTCCACGCGAGCGTCGGGCGGCGCGGCCGCCCGATCGCCGTCGTAGGCCGGGACCCGCGCGCCTCAGGAGAGTTCCTGGAGGCCGCGGTGGTCGCCGGCCTCGCGTCGTCTGGCGTGGATGTGCTTCGGCTCGGCGTGCTGCCCACCCCGGCGGTCGCGTACCTGACCTCAGCTCTCGGGGCCGACCTCGGGGTGATGCTCTCCGCGTCGCACAACCCCGCCCCGGACAACGGGATCAAGTTCTTCGCCCGTGGCGGCTTCAAGCTACCCGACGCCGTGGAGAACGAGATCGAGGAGCGGCTCGGCGAGAAGTGGGACCGGCCGGTCGGCGCCGCCGTCGGCCGGGTCCGTGAGGCGTACGGAGAGGCCGACCGTTACGTCTCGCATCTGCTCGCCACCCTGCCGCATCCCCTCGACGGCCTGCGGGTCGTCGTCGACTGCGCTCACGGCGCCGCCCACATGGTGGCTCCCGAAGCGCTCCTGCGCGCGGGGGCCGCGGTCGAGACCATCGGCGCGGCTCCGGACGGGCTGAACATCAACGACGGCGTGGGCTCCACTCATCTGGGCGAGCTCAAGAAGGCCGTCGTCGAGCGGGGGGCCGACGTCGGCATCGCCTACGACGGCGACGCGGACCGCTGCCTCGCCGTCACCTCCAAGGGCGAGGAGATCGACGGCGACCAGATCATGGCCATCCTCGCCGCCGGCATGCACGCCGAGGGGCGGCTGGCCAAGGACACCGTCGTGGCGACCGTGATGTCCAACCTGGGCTTCAAGATCGCCATGCGGGACGCCGGGCTGACCATGGTGGAGACCGCCGTGGGCGACCGGTACGTCCTGGAGGCGATGCAGGCGGGCGGCTTCATCCTCGGCGGTGAGCAGTCCGGGCATGTGATCATGCTCGACCACGCCACCACCGGTGACGGCCTGCTCACCTCGCTGCACCTGCTCGCGCGGGTGGCGAAGTCGGGCACCTCGCTGTCCGATCTCGCCTCCGTCATGACGAAGCTGCCGCAGGTGCTCGTCAACGTGCGGGACGTCTCCAAGGCGAAGGCGCGGTCCTCGGCCGAGTTGGCCGCCGCCGTCGCGGAGGCGGAGGCCGAGCTGGGTGAGGGGGGCCGGGTCCTGATCCGGCCGAGCGGTACCGAGCCCATGGTCCGGGTCATGGTCGAGGCCGGGTCGCACGACCAGGCCGAGGCCGTCGCGGGCCATCTCGCCGAGGTCGTCCGTACCTGCTGCGTGTGAGTCCGTGAACGCGTGTGGCCTCCGCCGTCCGGCGGAGGCCACACGCGTTTCCGGCCGAGGTCACTCGTCGCCGGTCAGGGACAGCCCGCGCAGGCGCTGTCCGGCGATCAGCAGGGCGGCGACGGTCACGATGACCATCGCGGGTACGGCGAAGCCGATCGGGACGTCCGCCTTGAAGAACGCGGACGACGACACCTGGTCGGCGATCGACTGGGCCCACTGCTGGATGGAGAACTTGCGCGCCCCGGGCACGTAGCCGCCCACCAGGCCCTCCCACACCAGGGCGTAGATGACTCCCACCGTCACCGCGTGCCGGGTCACCACGCCGAGCAGAAGGAACACCGCCGCGTACGCGACGCCGGCGAACAGGGCGCCGAGGGCGAAGCCGTACGCGACGCCGGACTCGGTCCGCACCACGAGGAACGCCGCGATGAACGTGGGCACGGCGGCGAACACCGCCATCAGCGAGGCGGCCACCACGAACTTCGTGAAAGTGATCACTGGCCGGGAGATCGGCTTGGACAGCAGATGCATGATCGTGCCGTCCTCGATCTCGGGCGCGATCACGCCGGTCCCGGCGATGAGCCCGAGGAGCGGCAGGATCGTGCCGATCGCGAACGTCTTCATCAGCGTCACGGCCGTGTCCTCGCTGGACCCCCCGATCAGCCGGAGCAGCCCGGCGACACCGATCAGGGCGAGCGGCAGCAGCACGAGCAGCAGGATCCGCTTGCGGCCGAGCATCGCCCGGTACGTGATGTCAGCTACGACGGTGTTCATTGGTCTCGCTCCGCTCGACTGCTCCGGCAGTCCTTCGCACGCTCGCGAATGGAGTCCGGTGAGATACGTTTCCGCGTGTTCGTCCGGGCGGTCCCGGCCTGATCACGCACGGGGCTGGATGAGGTAGGAGAAGACGCTTTCCAGGTCCTCGTCGGTGGGGGACACCTGCCAGAGGCGGACCCCCGTGTCGCGGGCGACCCTCGGGAGCAGCCGCGTGAAGCGGGCGAAGTCGAGCGCCTGCACCTCAAGCCCGTTCTCCGTCAGGGAGACCGCCCCGGACGAGGGGTCGGCGATCAGCGCGGCGGCGAGCCGGCGGTCGTCGCTGGAGCGGACCCGGAACAGGTGCGGGCGGTCGGTCATCCGCCTGCGGATCTCGCGGTAGTCACCGGAGGCGGCGTGCCGGCCGGCGACCATGACCTCGATCTGCTCGGCGACCCGCTCCACCTCCTCCAGGATGTGCGAGCTGAACAGGATGGTCCGGCCCTCGGCGCCCATCCGCCTGACGAGCTCCATCAGGTGGAGCCGCTGGCGGGGGTCCATGCCGTTGAACGGCTCGTCGAGCAGCAGCACCTGTGGGTCGTGGACCAGCGCGGCCGCCACCTTGACCCGCTGCCGCATGCCCTTGGAGTACGTCTCGATCCTGCGGTCCTTGGCGTCGGTCATCTCGACGAGGTCGAGGGCGCGCGTGGCGGCCCCCGCCGGATCCGGCAGCCGGTGCAGCCGCGCGGCGGACAGCACGAACTGCCACCCGGTCAGGAAGCCGTAGACGCCCTCCCGCTCCGGCACCAGGCCGATCTGGCGGTAGATGCCGTGGTTGCGC
Source organism: Microtetraspora glauca (assembly GCA_001570385.1). GTDB lineage: Bacteria > Actinomycetota > Actinomycetes > Streptosporangiales > Streptosporangiaceae > Microtetraspora > Microtetraspora glauca. Next base: position 444,663 of record BBYL01000007.1, read on the forward strand.
CAGATCGGCTGCCCGGTCAGCGTGGCGGTGCCGTTCGACGGGGCGAGGAATCCGGCCATGATGTGCAGCAGCGTGGACTTTCCCGCGCCGTTGGGGCCGAGCAGGCCGGTGACGCCGGGTCCGATCGTCATCGTGACGTCGTTGACCGCGACGACGTTGCCGTACCAGCGGGAGACCCGGGTCAGCTCCACGACGCCCTCACGGGTGGCGACGGCGGGAACGGTGGTGACCGTCATGAGGAGGCCGCCTTCCGGTAGCGCATGATGAGTCCGGTCAGCGCGAGGGCGATCACGGCCACCAGGATGAGCGCCGGCCACGGTCCCGCGGGGTAGCCCTCGCCGTTGGACGGCTCGGTGCCGAACAGCGCCACCTGTACGGAGTCGATGAGGAAGAACGGGTTGACCAGCAGGGCCCACTTGGCGGCGGCGTCCCTGCCGACCGACAGGAGCACGCCGAAGAACACCGCGGAGACCGCCGAGGTGAACAGGTAGAACGCGATCACCGACGCGACCCCGAGCCCGCGCCTCGGCGTGAACGACGCGAGGGCCAGGCCGATCGAGGCGAGCAACACGGCGGCGAGGAGCGCGCACACCATCGAGGCGATGTAGTCGCGGGTGTGCGGCGGACCGGGCAGGTCCACCAGCAGCTCCCCGGCGTACAGCACGGTGAGCGGAACGGCCAGCAGCAGGAACAGCGCGACCGTCATGGCCGCCAGCTTCGCGCCGACGTAGTCGAGCACGGTCACCGGCCGGGACAGGTACAGCGGCAGGACCCGGAACCGCAGGTCGGGAGCCACCAGGTACGGCGACTGCGCCGCGAGGAAGATGGCGAGCACCGCCTGCATGGTCACGGCGTACGAGGGATAGCCCATCGCGCTCTGCTTCAGCAGGGCCATGACGGCGATCGACACCACCACGGGCAGCAGCATGATCGCCACGAGCAGGAACGGAATGATCTTGGAGCGGGTCGTCCGGCCGAGGCCGAAGACACCGCGCAGGCTGTGCACGGCGAGGGCGAGCGCGGCGCTCCCGCGGCCGAGCCGGGGTCCCTCGTAGTGCCGGTAGCCGATGTCGTGGATGATCGCGGTCTGCTCGGTCATGCGGCCGGCTCCCTGAAGACGTCCTCGATGCGGCCGCGACGCTGTTCGAGCCGGACGAGGTTGAGGTCGAGATCGCAGACGGCGTCGCGTACGGCGTCGAAGGTGTCCTCCGAGCGGACCTGGACGGTCAGGACGCGTCCCTGTACGGCCACCGCCTCGCCGAGCTCGGCCAGCCGTGCCGCGAGGGGTTCGAGTCCCTCCTCCACCTCCACGGCGATGGCCTGCGTGGCCTGGGTGAACTCGCCGATCGCGGACGAGCGCAGGAGCGCGCCCCCGTCGATCACGATGACGTGGTCGCAGACCCGCTCCAACTCGCCGAGCAGGTGGGAGGTCACCAGCACGCTGATGCCGAACTCGGTGCCGATGCGCCGGATCAGCGCGAGCATGTCGTCGCGGCCCTGCGGGTCGAGGCCGTTGGTCGGCTCGTCCAGGAAGACGAGTCGGGGATCGTGGACGAGGGCCTGAGCCAGTTTGACCCGCTGCCGCATGCCCGTGGAGTAGCCGCCGATCGGGCGATAGCGCTCCTCGTGCAGGCCGACGTGCCGCAGGATGTCGGCCGCGCGCTCGCGGGCGGCGGTGCGCGGCAGGCCGGACATCTGGGCCATGTGCACGACGAACTCGGTGGCGGACACGTCGGGCGGCAGGCACTCGTGCTCGGGCATGTAGCCCACGACGCGGCGGATCTCCGCGCCGTGCGTGGCGGCGTCCATGCCGAGCACCTCGGCCCGGCCGGACGTCGGCGGGAGCAGCCCGAGCAGAATCTTGATCAGCGTGGACTTCCCGGCGCCGTTCGCGCCGACGAGCCCGGTGACGCCGGTCCCGGCCGTGACCGTGAGCCGGTCGAGTGCCGTCACGCGGGGGAAACGCTTGGTCAGACCCTCGGTTGCGAGGATTGTCATGATCCGGAGACTACCCCCGTGACAGCGGTCCGGTCCTCCATCAGGAGGAGGAACCGCGCGTCATACCGTGGCGGGGCAGCCTCGTCTTCAGGTGCCGGTGCGGGTGACGAGCCGCCGGTCGTGCCCGTGCTCATGCTCGTGGTGTACGCCGGCGACGACCGGTATCCGGCGGCCGTACCGGTGCCAGAGGAACCGCTGGACGAGCAGGGTGGCGGTGCCCGCGGCCACCATGCCGGCGATGTTGACGGCGAGCTGGGCGAGCGAGTGGCCGACCGCGTCCCAGCGGCCGAGCGCCATCGCGACGGCCATGTATCCGGCGGCGGGCACCGTGGTGACCGAGATGAAGACGCCGACCAGGGCCGAGGACTTGCCCGCGGTGATCGAGAGCACCCCGGCCGCGCCCGCCAGCAGGGCGACGATGAACGACCACTTGTCCGGCGTGACGATGAACCGCACCTCGTCGTTGTGCTGGAGCATGTCGAGGGTGACCCAGCCGATGGCGCGCGACACGAACGCGCAGGCGAACGTGACCGCGATGGCGACGGCGAATCCGACGACCAGCGTCCGGGACGCGACGGCGATCAGCCGCGGGTCCCGCCGCAGCAGCCCGAAGCAGACGGCGGCCACCGCGCCGAACTCCGGGCCGAGCACCATCGCGCCGACGATGAGGATCTGCGAGGGGATGAGCACGCCGATGCCGGCGATCTGCGTGGCGATCGCGAGGAAGGCGAGGAACGCCCAGGTGATCCGGGAGTCCGCGGTCACCCGCTGGGCGAGCTGGTCCCAGATGACCGCGTCGTCGCCCTCGCCGGGGGCCTGCTCCTCCGCCTCCTCGGCGGCGCGCGAGATCGACAGCTCGATGTTGTCGATCGCGATCGAGCCGTCCTCCTCCAGGCCGAGGCGTTTCAGCTCCTCGATCAGGTCGTTCGCGGCCTCGCGCGCGACGTCGAACAGCAGCACGTCACCCGCCGGTCGACGCGCGGCCTTCGGCATCAGCACGACGTTGGCGACTCCGGTCGCCCGCTCTATCGTCTCCAGCACCCGGTCCGTACGGTCGGCCGGGCTGATCACGCGCAGGTGCAGCACGATGACGATTATGTACGGCGCAGCCGGATCCGGCTGATGGAGTGGTCGGGTCCCTTGCGCAGGATCAGCCCGGCCCGGCCCCGCGTGGGGGCGATGTTGTCGACGAGGTTGCGCTCGTTGATGTCACGCCACACGTTCCTGGCGAACACGGTGGCCTCGTCGTACGACAGCTCGGCGATGTGCGCGAAGTAGGACTTCGGGTCGGCGAAGGCCGTACGGCGCAGCTTGTGGAAGCGGTCGACGTACCAGTCCCTGATGTCCTCGACGCGGGCGTCCACGTAGATGGAGAAGTCGAAGTAGTCGCACACGGCGAGGGACGTGGGCGGCGCGGGCTGCAGCACGTTGAGGCCCTCGACGATGAGGATGTCGGGCCGCTGCACCGTCTGCGCCGCCCCGGGCACGATGTCGTACTCCAGGTGGCTGTAGACCGGGGCGGTCACCGACGGGTTGCCGGCCTTGACATCGGCGACGAACTTCACCAGCGCCCGCCGGTCGTAGCTCTCCGGGAAACCCTTGCGGTGCATGATCCCGCGCTCTTCCAGCACCTTGTTGGGGTGGAGGAAACTGTCGGTCGTGATCAGGTCGACCCGAGGGTGCTCGGGCCAGCGGGCCAGCAGGGCGTGCAGCACCCTCGCCGTGGTCGACTTGCCGACCGCCACGCTCCCCGCGACTCCCAGCACGTACGGCACGCGCTCGTCGCGCTCGCCGAGGAAGGCCCCAACGGCGGCGCTGCGCTGGCGCGACCCGGTGAAGTGCAGGTTGAGCAGCCGGGTGAGCGGCAGGTAGATGTCGGTGACCTCCGCGAGGTCGATCGGATCGTCGACACCGCGCAGATCCGAAAGCTCCGCCTCGGTGAGGGTCAGCGGCGTGCTCTTGCGGAGATCCCGCCACTGGGCACGGCTGAGCTCGACATACGCGTCTCCATCTGCCACGTCGGCCAAGCCTACTCAGCCGGTCGAAAACGTCTTCGGCCGGGAGCGGTGCACAGCCTGTGGACGAAACCGGTGGATTGCGACCACAGGTTCCGGGGAAGGCCGCAGGGTTCGGGAACGCAGCGGGGAACACGGCAGGAACGCCGCGGGGAACACGGCGGGGAACACGGCGGCGAGCGCGCCGCGCGGGCGGCGGGTAGCCTCGCCCTGTGATCGTGGGAATCGGAGTGGACGTCGTCGACATGGCCAGGTTCGCCGCCACGCTCGAGCGCACCCCCGCACTCCGGGAGCGGCTGTTCACCGAGGCGGAGCGCGAGCTGCGGACCGAGTCGCTGGCCGTCAGGTTCGCCGCGAAGGAGGCGGTGGCCAAGGCGCTGGGCTGCCCGGCCGGTCTCAGCCATGTCGAGGCCGAGGTCGTCAAGAACGAGGTCGGCCGGCCGATGATCCGGGTCACGGGCGCGGCCGCCGACGTGGCGCGCGCCCTCGGAGTCAAGAGATGGCACGTCTCCCTGACCCACGACGGAGGCGTCGCCATCGCCTACGTGATCGCGGAGTCGTAGCCCCGGCGGGGTCGTCGCCTTCGTGATCGTCCCCGGGATACGGTCGGACGCATGCGGACCGCGTACACCTCTGACCAGATCCGGGCCGCCGAGCTGGCGCTGATGACGCGGCTGCCGGAGGGGACCCTCATGGGCCGGGCCGCCGCCGGGCTCGCCGCCGCGTGCGCGCCGGTCCTCGCCGAAAGGCGCGGCCGCGTGTACGGCTCGCGCGTGGTCCTGCTGGTCGGCAGCGGCGACAACGGGGGAGACGCGCTGTACGCCGGTGCCCGGCTGGCCCGGCGCGGCGCCCGGGTGGACGCGATCCTCGCCGGGTCACGCGCCCACCAGGAGGGCCTGGCCGCGCTGCGCGCCGCGGGCGGCAGGGCGGTGGAGTTCGCTCCGGGACCGGCCCGGGAGCTGATCGGCGCCGCCGACCTGGTCCTGGACGGCCTGGTCGGCATCGGGAGCACGGGGGCGCTGCGCGAGCCGTACGGCACGCTGGCCGGGTTCACGGCGGACGCCCCGGGCGTGGTGATCGCGGTCGACGTGCCGAGCGGGGTGGACGCGAGCAGCGGGCGCGTGGACGGGCCGGTGGTGAGGGCGCAGGCGACCGTGACGTTCGGCGCGTACAAGAACGGGCTGCTCGTCGATCCCGGAGCGTCGTTCTGCGGGGCGGTGGAGCTGGTGGACATCGGGCTCGGGCCGTACCTCCCGGACCCGGACGTGGCCGCGCTGACCGGCGACGACGTCGCCGACCTGCTGCCGAAGCCCGCCCCGGAGTCGGACAAATACCGCAGGGGTGTCATCGGGATCGCCGCGGGGAGCGACACGTTCGCGGGAGCCGCCGTGCTCGCGGCGGGCGGCGCCGTACGCGCGGGCGCGGGCATGGTGCGCTTCGCGAGCTTCGAGGAGCCCGTCCGGCTGGTCAGGGCCCGCTGGCCGGAGGCCGTGACGACGGTGCTCACCCCCGGAGCCGAACGACCGCTCGACGACGTCGGACGGGTGCAGGCGTGGGTGGTCGGGCCGGGGCTCGGCACCGGGCGGGAGGCGCACGCGATCGTCAGGGAGATCCTGGCGACCGACCTCCCGGTGCTCGTGGACGCCGACGGGCTGACCCACGTCGCCGCGGACAGGTCGCTGCTGCGCAGGTCGGGACCGACCCTGCTCACCCCGCACGCCGGGGAGCTGGCGCGGCTGCTCGACGTGCCGCGGGAGAGGATCGAGGCGCGGCGGATCGAGCACGCGCGCCGCGCGGCGGCCGAGCTCGGGGCGACCGTGCTCCTGAAGGGGTCCACCACGCTCGTGGCCGAGGAGGACCGGCCGGTCCGGGTCAACTCCACAGGGACGCCGTGGCTGGCCACGGGCGGCACGGGAGACGTGCTCTCCGGCATCGCGGGCGCGCTGCTCGCGGGGGGACTGAACTGCTACGACGCCGCCTCCTGCGCCGCCTATCTGCACGGGCTGGCGGCGCGGATCGCGGCGGCCGGGCCGGACCGCGCCGCCGGAGGTTCCGGGCCCGGTGACTCCGGGCCCGGTGGCGAGGCGCCGATCGCCGCCCTCGACGTGGCCGAAGCCCTGCCCGAGGCCGTACGCGCCCTGTGACGCGGGAGGGCAACGGGCCCGAGCAACCGGGATCACCTGACAGACTGGAACGATGAGTCTCCAGATCGCCGTGGACGCGAAAGACCAGGTCCGGACCCCCGCCGAGGCGAGGGTCGACCTCGCGGCGATCCGGCACAACGTCAGTCTCCTCGCCGAGCGGGTTTCAGGCGCCGACGTCATGGTCGCGGTCAAGGCCGACGCGTACGGCCACGGCCTGGTCCCCTGCGGGAAGGCGGCCCTGGAAGCCGGTGCGACGAGGCTGGGCACCGCGTTCGTGCGCGAGGCGCTGGCCCTGCGCGCGGGCGGGGTCACCGCGCCGATCCTGTCCTGGCTCATCACCCCGGGTGAGCCGCTGGAGGAGGCCGCGCTCCAGGGCGTGGAACTGTCCGCGAACGCCCCCTGGCTGCTGGACGACATCGTGGCCGCCGCCGGCCGCACCGGCCGTACCGTCCGGGTGCACCTCAAGGTGGACACCGGCATGTCCCGGGGCGGGGCGCCGCTGGCCGAGTGGGCCGCGCTGATCGAGGCGGCGCTGGCCGCGCGGGCCGAGGGCGCCATCGAGATCGCCGGGATGTGGTCCCACTTCGCCTGCGCCGACATTCCGGGCCATCCGTCGATCGGCGCGCAGCTCGCCGTGTTCGACGAGGCGCTGCGGATCGCCGATGGGATGGGCGTGCCGAGCGACGCGATCCGCCACATCGCCAACTCCGCGGCCGCCTTCACGCTGCCCCAGGCGCGGTACGACATGGTCCGCCCGGGCATCGCGGCGTACGGACTGAGCCCCATTCCGGAGATGGGCGGGTTCGGGCTGCGCCCGGCCATGACGCTGGTGGCGAGGCTCGCGCAGGCCAAGCGGGTCGCGGCCGGTTCCGGCGTCTCCTACGGCCACCTGTACGTCACGGAGCGTGAGACGACGCTGGCGCTGGTGCCCCTCGGATACGCGGACGGCATCATGCGGACCGCCACGAACCAGGCGGAAGTGCTGATCGCAGGTCGGCGGCGGCGGATCGCCGGGCGGGTCTGCATGGACCAGTTCGTCGTCGACGCGGGCGACGACAGGGTCAGTGAGGGCGACGAGGTGATCCTCTTCGGTCCCGGTACGCGAGGCGAGGCCACATGTCAGGAATGGGCGGATTCCCTCGGCACGATCACCCATGAGATCGTGACCAGGATCGGATCCCGTGTCCCGCGCGTTTACGCGGGCGAGCGGGATCAGGTGGAGCCGGCCCGCAGCGCGCCGCCGTCACGAGGAGAACAGGTATGAGCACACGCCGCACGGTCGGGATCGCCGGGGCCGTGGTGGGCGCCGCGTCGGCGGGAGCGGCGGCGGCGGCCATGGCGAAGAGGTACGCCGTGGGCCGGATCCGGTTGCGCCCCGACCTGGAGGCGAGCGAGCCCTTCGGCGAGCTGCGCGGCCGGGAGGTGGCGCTGACGACGTCCGACGGCGTGATGATCCACGCCGAGGTCGACGGCCCCGAGGACGCTCCCCTCACCGTCGTGCTGTGCCACGGCTACTGCCTCGCCTCGGACTCCTGGCACTACCAGCGGCGTGATCTGCGTGAGTCGTACCGGCTGGTGACCTGGGACCAGCGGTGCCACGGCCTGTCCGCGCGAGCCGAGCCGAGCGACTGCACGATCGACCGCCTGGGCGAGGATCTGGCACTGGTGGTGGAGGAGCTGGTCCCCGGCCCGTGCGTGCTCGTCGGCCACTCCATGGGCGGCATGACGATCATGGCGCTGGCCGAGCGGCGGCCGGAGCTGTTCGACGACAAGGTCCGGGGTGTGGCGCTGCTCTCCACCTCGGCGGGAAAGCTGGCCGAGCTCACGCTCGGCCTTCCCGCGCTGGTGTCGAAGATCGTGCACAGGGCGGTTCCGTCGGCGGTGTCGGTGATGCGCAAGCGCGGATCCCTGGTCGACCGGGGACGCGAGGCGGGCAACGACGTCGCCTTCCTCGCCGTGCGCTACCTCGGGTTCGGCGACTCCAGGAACGTCAGCCCGACCGTGGTGGACTTCGTCGAGTCCATGATCAGGGCCACGCCGTCCGAGGTGATCGCCGACTTCTACCCGGCGCTCATGTCCCATGACAAGCTGACCGCGCTCGACGTGCTCAACAAGGTGCCCACGTCGATCATCGTCGGCGAGCGCGACTGGCTGACCCCGCTCGACCACAGCCGGGCGATCGCGGCGGCCGTGCCGACCGCGCAGCTGACCACGGTTCCCGCGGCGTCGCACCTGGTGCAGCTGGAGACCCCCGCCGTCGTCAACGACGCGCTGCGCGAGCTGATCAAGCGAGGACAGCGCGACGAGGCGTGAACGGACGTACCGCCGTGCCGGAGGCGCGGCACGTCAGCCCGCGGCGACCGTACAGTGACCGATGGAAGCGTCAGGCGAGCGGCCGGTGAGCCCGGGCGAACGGAGGAGTGACACGTGAGAACCGTCCGTACCACCGAGGAGATGCGGGCGCTGGGCGCGGAGATCGCGGGGCTGCTGCGCCCCGGCGATCTGATGGTGCTCACCGGACCGCTCGGCGCGGGCAAGACCACGCTGGTGCAGGGCATCGGGGAGGGGCTCAAGGTACGCGGCCCGATCACGTCGCCGACGTTCGTGATCGCGCGGGTCCACCCCTCGCTCTCCGGCGGCCCGGCGCTGGTGCACGCCGACGCGTACCGGATCGGCGGCTCGCTGGAGGTCGACGACCTCGACCTGGACGCCTCCCTGGAGGACTCGGTCACCGTCGTCGAGTGGGGTGAGGGACTCGTCGAGGGCCTCGCCGAGGACCGCCTCGAGATCGTCATCGAGCGCGACCCAGAGGGCGAGGACCGGCGGGTACGGCTGCGCGGCGTGGGCGGGCGCTGGTCCGCGATCCCCGCCTCGCTGGTCTAGTGCCCCTCCCGGCACGAGGTCCGCGCAGATCCGGGGGACGCTCCCCGACGCAGGAACGCCGGGCACGGTGATCAGGGCGTTTCCCGCGCCCCACCGAATCATTCCGAAACATCCAAGAATGAAGATCCTTAGCCCTGGATTGGCATAGATTTTCTGGGTATACAGGGTCGGGGTGGGAGGGGTGGTCGGATGATCAAGGTCAGGCATCTCGCCGTCACGGGAATGGTCCTGCTCGGCGGGCTCGGCTGTACGGCGGAGGCCCAGACGGCCGGTGCCACCCCCACGATCACCCTGACGCCGGGGCAACCGTCGCCTTCGGTGACCCTTCCCCGCCAGGACATCCGCGTCACGGTCGATCCGTCCAAGGTCGAGGGCGGGTCCACCAGGACCGTCCACATCACGGCCTACTGCCCGCTGCCCCAGGGGGGCACCGACTACCGCGCGACCGCCAGGTCGGACGCGTTCACCGGCCTGGTGACGCTGGTCGCCCCGACCGGCACGCCCTCGCCGGGCTCCACCCCGGGCGTTCCCCACGTACGCGGCGGCGCCAATGTCAGGGCGGAGGCGAAGCCGGGCGGCTACAAGATCGAGGTGCGCTGCGAGGCCACCAACGACATCGGCAGCACGTCCCTGAAGGTCACCCCTGGATCCGCGTCCGACTCCACCCCCACGAAGATCCCCACCCGGGCACCGCACGCGGGCGGCGGCGGCACGGCGGCGGGTGCTCCCGAGGAGGACTCCGGCCTGCCGGTCGGTGCGACCGCGGTCGGCCTGCTGGTGGCCCTCGGCATCGGCGTCGGTGTGGCACGTAGGCGCGCGGGAGGCTGAGTTTGGCCGGTTCGTCCCGGTGGGTGGTCGTGGCCGGGATCGCCACCGGGCTGGCGTTGTTCGCGATGAGCGCCAAGGACCACGAGCAGCCCGCCCCTCGCGCCACGGTCGTGCCCAAGCGCATCGACATCCCCGCGTTGAAGCTCAAGGCCCCGCTGATGAAGCTCGGCCTCTCCTCCGAGGGCGATGTCGAGCTCCCGCCGTACGACAAGCCGGGGACGGCCGGGTGGTACACCGGCAGCGCGGTACCGGGCGACGGCGGGGCCTCCGTGATCATCGGGCACGTGGACACGAAGACCGCGCCCGCCGTCTTCTACCGGTTGCGTGAGTTGCGGAAGGGACAGCTGGTGAAGGTGCTGCGCAGCGACGGCAAGACGGCCGAATACCGCGTCGACTCGGTCGAGCGGGTGCCCAAGAGCGACTTCCCCGCCGAGCGGGTGTACACCGAGGACGGCCTGCGCCTGGTCACCTGCGGCGGCAGCTTCGACTGGGCCAACCACGAGTACCGCGACAACGTCATCGTCTACGCCTCGCCGGCCGGGAGCGACCCCCGCGCGTAGGCCTCCGGTCCCGGGCGTACGGGCCTGAGGAGACCGGACAACGGCTAGGCTTGGCCTTTGTGCTGGTCTTGGCCCTGGATACCGCTACCCCCGCAGTCACGGCCGCGTTGCACGACGGCGACCGCGTGCTGGCCGAGTCGACGACGGTCGACGCCCGCCGCCACGGTGAGCTGCTCGCGCCCGCGATCGAACACGTCCTCCGTGAATGCGACGCCTCTCTGCGCGATGTGACCGCGATCGTCGCCGGGTCGGGCCCGGGGCCCTACACCGGGCTCAGGGTCGGGTTGATGACCGCGAGCGCGCTGGCCGGGACCGTGGGCGTCCACGCGTACGGCGTCTGCACGCTCGACGCGATCGCCTACGCCTCCGGCCGCGGCGAACCCTTCCTGGTCGCGACGGACGCGCGGCGCAAGGAGGTCTTCTGGGCGCGGTACGGCGACGCGCGCACCCGCCTGGACGGGCCGCGCGTGGACCGGCCGCACGACCTGCCGGGAGAGCTGCCGGTGATCGGCGCGGGCGCCCGGATGTACGCCGAGACGATCGGGCCGGGCCGGGTCGCCGATCCGGAGTACCCCTCGGCGGGGGCGCTGGCCGCGCTCGCCGCCGAGCACCTGGCCGCGCTGACCCCCGAGCGGGCCGCGGAGCTCGCCCGGGTGCCCGAGGGCAGGATCGACTCCGTCGAGCAGGCACGGGAGCTGGCCGTCCTCGGCCCGGCGCGGCCGATCTACCTGCGCAGGCCCGACGCCCAGATTCCGGGGGCACCCAAGAAGGTGACCGCGTGACCGCCGTGCTGCGCCGGATGACCGTGGCGGACCTTCCCTCCGTGGTCGAGATCGAGCGGATCACATTCCCGCTCGACGCCTGGAGCGAGGCCATGTTGCGCGGCGAGCTCGACGACCAGCCGCGCACCCGGCACTACGTGGTCGCCGTGGTCGACGACGAGATCGTGGGGTACGCGGGGCTCGCGGCCGCGGCCGACCAGGCCGATGTGCAGACGATCGCCGTCCTCGCGGGGCACCGCAGGTCCGGTGTCGGCGCCGCTCTGCTGACCGAGCTGCTCGCCGAGGCGGTGCGGCGCGGCGCGAGCGAGGTCTTCCTGGAGGTCCGGTCGGACAACTCGCCCGCTCAGGCGATGTACGAGCGGTTCGGGTTCGAACGGCTCGGCGTCCGGCGGAACTACTACGACGACGGAACCGACGCCATCACGATGGTGCGGAACCTCAGAGAAGGGGCGCATGAACATGCGTGACGAGCCGATCGTCCTGGGGATCGAGACGTCCTGCGACGAGACGGGTGTCGGCCTGGTCCGCGGTCACACCCTGCTGGCGAACACGATCGCCTCCAGCATGGAGGAGCACGCCCGTTTCGGCGGCGTGGTGCCCGAGGTGGCCTCCCGTGCGCATCTGGAGGCCATGGCCCCGACCGTGGAGAGCGCGCTGGCCAAGGCGGGCCTGCGCTTCTCCGACGTCGACGCCGTCGCGGTCACCGCCGGCCCCGGCCTGGCCGGGGCGTTGCTCGTGGGCGTCGCCGCGGCCAAGGCGTACGCGCTGGGGCTGGGCGTGCCGCTCTACGGGGTCAACCATCTGGCCGCGCACGTCGCGGTCGACCAGCTGGAGCACGGGCCGCTGCCCAAGCCGTCCATCGCCCTGCTGGTGTCCGGGGGCCACTCGTCGCTGCTGCTGGTGCCCGACGTCGCGCACGACGTGATCTCGCTGGGCTCCACGGTCGACGACGCCGCGGGTGAGGCGTTCGACAAGGTGGCCAGGGTGCTCGGCCTGCCCTTCCCCGGCGGCCCGCACATCGACCGTTCCGCCACGTCCGGTTCGGGTACGGCCATCGCCTTCCCGCGTGGCAAGTACGACGACGGCACCCTGGACTTCTCGTTCTCCGGCCTCAAGACGGCCGTCGCCCGGTGGGTCGAGGCCCGCGCGGCGGCGGGGGAGACGGTCCCGGTGGCCGACGTGGCCGCGTCCTTCCAGGAGGCGGTCGTGGACGTGCTGACCCGCAAGGCGCTCCAGGCGTGCCGTCGCTACGACGTCAAGGACCTGCTCATCGGTGGCGGTGTGGCGGCCAACTCGCGGCTGCGGGCGCTCGCCCAGGAGCGCTGCGACGCGGCGGGCGTGCGGCTCCGGGTGCCCCGTCCCGGGTTGTGCACCGACAACGGCGCCATGGTGGCCGCGCTCGGCTCCGAGCTGGTCGCCGCGGGGATCCGGCCGTCAGCGCTGGACATCCCGGCCGACTCGTCGCTCCCCATCACGGCCATCCACGTCTGAGGCCGCGCCGTCGCCGGGGCGGCGCCCTGCCTCCTCCACATGGCGTCTCACGGCCTCCACCCGGCCGGTGAGGCGCGTCTCGGTCGAGATCAGGCGCTCGTCCAGGGTGGTGAACCGGCCGTCGATCCGGCCCTCCACCACGTCGAAGCGGTCGTCGTGGCGGCTCAGGTGCCCGTCGATCGTGCCCAGCCTCGTGCTGACCGTGCCGAGCGTGGCGGCCATGTCGGCCATCCGCGCGCCCAGGTCGGTCAGGTGGCCCTCCAGCCGGGTGAAGCGGCCTGCCGCGGCGTCCATGCTCGCCTGGAGCCGGTCCACGCGCTCGCCGACGGCGTCGACCTGGTCGCTGACCGCCTCGACGTGCCGGGCGAGGCTCTCCGCCCAGGACGGGGGTTTCGCCGCGAGCGCGTCGATCTGGTCGCCCACCGCCTCGATCATGCCGCACAGGCCGCCGAGCCCGCGCTCGCGAAGCTCGCGGAGCAGCCATTCCATGCCTTCGAGACGCTGGCGGATCTCGTCGAACACGGCGCCCTGCGTGCGCTGCTCGTAGACGTGATCCTGGGCCGCGCGGGCCAGCAGCTCGCGCATCCGCTCGGAGACGGCGGTCTGGCTGCCCGAGTGGAGGAGGCCGTGGCTGGAGTGGTCCACCGAAAGCTCCTTCGCCCGCCGACGCATAGTGGCGGGTTGATCCGGTTTCGAGGGATTCGTGATCGGGCGGGCCGCGCCCGACCGCCCACAATAGCCGCGTGCGGCGCCGCTTTCCGGCGGGACGGTGAAAGACCGTGGTTATCGATGGATTGCGATAATTTGCCGTAATGCCAGGTCAGACGGCTTGGCAGATGAGCGCGTAAGGGCGGTCGGCGATCCGGGTAAGCACGATTACTACTGAATTATCCCCAGAAAGCCGCAAATCCCGGCGCAATTGCTCGATATCGACCGCAGAGCCGCGCTTCTTGATCGTGGCATTCCCCACGCCTCGTTTCCGGAGAGCCGCGCGCAGCGCCTTCAACGAGAACGGCATGACCTCGTGCACCTCGTATGCCGCGGCCCAGGGGGTGCGCACCAGCGCGTCACCTGTGATGTAGGCGATCCGCGGGTCGAGGAGTCGCCCTCCGACCAGGTCCGCCACCTCCGCGACCAGGTGCGCGCGGACCGCCGCCCCGTCCGGCTCGTACAGATATCGCGCGACCGGGCCGGTGTCCGCCTCCGCTCCGGTCGGGACGAGGGTCTCGCCGGACGGCAGCAGGGTCGCCCGCCGGGAGAAGCCGGTGCTCGTGTGACCGGGGCTCTCGTCGTCGAGGGCGGGCGCGAAGCCGCCGAGCCAGATCGCCGCCTCCTTCACCTCGCCCTTGTAGGAGACCCACTCGGCCTCGGCCCCCTCGGGCACGAGTTCGTACGGGATGCCGGGCGCCACCTTGAGGCAGGCCGCCGGAGCCCGCGACGCCAGCCCCAGCGTGGCCGGCCATGAGGGCGAGTAGGCCATCGGGTCGAAGACCCGCCCGCGCGAGCCGCGCCTGGCCGGGTCGGCGAACAGCACGTCGTACGCCGAGGGATCGGTGTCCGCGGCATCGGCCGTACGCACCTGGACGCGGTCGGTGAGGCCGAGCGCGGCGGCGTTGGCCAGGGCGACCTCGGCGGTGAGCGGATCGAGATCCACCGCGTCCACGGCGCAGCCCGCGCGGGCGAGGGCGATCAGGTCGCCGCCGATCCCGCAGCACACGTCGAGCACGCGCGGTCCCGTCGCTCCCGTCGCGCCCACCCCCTGCCCCTGCCCCGCCGCGCCGGCGACGCGGCGGGCGCGGTGCGCGGCGACCTCCGTCCGGGTCGCCTGTTCGAGGCCGTGGGGTGTGAAGTACATCACCGCGGCCTCGTCGCCGAACTTCGCCTCTCCTCGGCGGCGGAGGGCGGCCTGGGTCAGGGCGGCCGACGTGAGCGCGGGATCGTGGACGCGCCGCAGCGTGGTCGCCGCCGCCACGGGATCGAGCCCCTCGGCCACCACACGGACGGCCTCGGCCAGCGCGGTCCGCCCCTCGGGTGTCAGCAGCTCACGGAACGCCTCAAGGTCCACGGCTCCCGACGCTATCGCTTCGCCGGAGCGCTGCGGTCCGGGCCCTCCCCCGCGTCCCCGAGGGAGACGAGGAGCGCGCGCAGGAGGGCGGCGAGCCGATCCTGCTCCGCGCCGGACAGCGCGGCCAGTAGGCGGCGCTCGTTGGCCGCATGGCCGTCGAGGAGGTCGTTCGCCACGGCCAGCCCCTCATCGGTGAGGGTGATCAGGACCATGCGCCGGTTGTCGGGGGCGACCTCGCGGTTCACCAGCCCCTTCGCCGCCAGGCGGTCGATCCGGTTCGTCAGCGCGGGCGAGCTGACCATGACCGCGGCGGCGAGGTCACCCATGCAGAGCCGGTGTTCGGGACCGGACCGCAGCAGCGACGCGAGCACGTCGAACTCCCACGGCTCCAGGCCGTGCCCGGCGAAGTGCTCTCGCGTCTCCTTCTCCAGAAGGCGGGCGGCACGCGAGATCCGGCCGACCACGCCCATCGGGGAGCAGTCCACGTCGGGCCGCGTACGGGCCCACTGGCCGAGGATCGTGTCCACGGCGTCGGGCATGCCGGTCATCTCACTCCATGTGCTCTCGGCTTCCGCACCAGGCTAGCGGAAACTTCGACGTTGAAATATTCGACATCGACGGCTAGTGTTGCGGCATCGAAAGCTTTGATGTCGAAAAGTTCGAGGTGAGAGTGATGAAGGTCCTGGTGATCGGCGCGACGGGGTACATCGGCGCCGCGGTGGCGGAGCGGCTCGCCGGTGACGGTCACGAGGTGGTGGCGCTGGTCCGGGACCCGGCCGGAAGCGGCCTGACCGGAGACGTGCGACGCGGAGACCTGCGCGAGCCGGAGAGCCTGATCGGGGCGGTGACGCCGGACGTCGACGCGGTGATCCACGCGGCGAGCCCCACCGGCGACGAGCGGGTCGACGTCGCGGCCGTCCGGGCACTCATCTCGACGGGGAAGCCGCTCGTCTACACCAGCGGTGTCTGGGTGCTCGGCCGGACCGGGGAACCCGCCACCGAGGAGGCTCCGGTCGATCCCCTCCCGCTCGTCGGCTACCGGCCGGCCGTGGAGCGGATCGTGCTCGACGGCGGGGGGTTCGTCATCCGCCCCGGCATCGTCCACGGGTACGGCAGGGGCATCCCCGCGCTGCTCGCCGCCCAGGCGGCGGAGTACGGCCTCGGCCGCTACGTCCACGCGGGAGGGCCGCCGCCCGTGTGGCCGACCGTCCACGTCGCGGACCTCGCCGACCTCTACCCGCTCGTCCTGGAGCGGGCCAGGCCGGGAGACCTGTTCCACGCGGTCGCGGAGGAGGGCGTACCGGTCTCGACCATCGCCGAGGCGGCGGCGCGCGCGGCCGGAACGCCGTGCGCGCGGGCGGTGCCGTGGCCCGTCGAGCAGGCGGCGGAGGTGCTCGGGCGGCCGTTCGCGGACGCGCTCGCGCTGAGCCAGCGGGTGAGCGGCGCCCGCGCGCGCCGGGAGCTCGGATGGACGCCGTCACGCCCCGGGATCGTGGAAGACCTCGCGGCCGGTGCCACGGAAGACGCCCTGAGCGAAATCGGCGCCGGTGGGACGCCATAGCTGACCTGCGACGGGGGTTCGTGTTGACTGTCACGGCGCCCTTGCATACTGTTTCGTGTTGGCACTCGCCTAGCGAGAGTGCCAACAGCGACGAGACAGGTCTGACACCCGCGACGGCAGGCCGCTGGTCGCCTCTTCAGCTCATTCATCGCAATCTGAAGGGGAGGTCCGATCGTGACGACCGCCACTAAGGTTCCCGTTAAGCCGCTTGGTGACCGCATCGTGGTCCAGCCGCTTGAGGCCGAGCAGACCACCGCTTCCGGTCTGGTCATCCCGGACACCGCCAAGGAGAAGCCGCAGGAGGGCAAGGTCCTCGCGGTGGGCCCGGGCAACTGGGACGAGGACGGCGAGAAGCGGATTCCGCTCGACGTCAAGGAGGGCGACGTCGTCCTCTACAGCAAGTACGGCGGCACCGAGGTCAAGTACGGCGGCGAGGAGTACCTGGTGCTCTCGGCCCGTGACGTGCTCGCCATCATCGAGAAGTAGGCCGCGCAAAGCATGAGGAGCCCCGGGACGCACGTGCCCGGGGCTCCGACGCGCTCGTAAGGAGACGTGAATGCCCAAGATCCTGGAGTTCGAGGAGGACGCGCGGCGCGCTCTTGAGCGTGGCGTGAACGCCCTCGCGGACGCCGTGAAGGTTACGCTCGGCCCCCGTGGCCGGAACGTGGTCATCGACAAGAAGTTCGGTGCGCCCACGATCACGAACGACGGTGTCACCATCGCTCGCGAGGTCGAGCTGGACAAGCCGTACGAGAACCTCGGCGCCCAGCTCGCCAAGGAAGTGGCGACCAAGACCAACGACATCGCCGGTGACGGTACGACCACCGCCACCGTGCTGGCCCAGGCGATGGTCCGTGAGGGCCTGCGCAACGTCGCCGCCGGTGCCCAGCCGCTGTCGCTCAAGCGCGGCATCGACCTGGCGGCCAAGGCCGTCAGCGAGAAGCTGCTCGACGGCGCCCGTCCCGTCGCCGACAAGCAGGAGATCGCGCACGTCGCGACGATCTCGGCCCAGGACGTCAAGATCGGCGAGCTGATCGCCGAGGCGTTCGACAAGGTGGGCAAGGACGGTGTCATCACCGTCGAGGAGTCCAACTCCATGGGCCTGGAGCTGGACTTCACCGAGGGCCTCCAGTTCGACAAGGGGTACCTGTCGCCGCACATGGCGACCGACCTCGAGCGGATGGAAGCGGTCCTCGACGACCCCTACGTCCTGATCACCCAGGGCAAGATCTCGTCGATCGCGGACTTCCTCCCGATCCTGGAGAAGGTCGTCCAGACGAAGAAGCCGCTGCTCGTCATCGCCGAGGACGTCGAGGGCGAGGCCCTGGCCGTCCTGGTGACGAACAAGATCCGCGGCACCTTCACCTCCGTGGCCGTCAAGGCCCCGGGCTTCGGCGACCGCCGTAAGGCCATGCTGCAGGACATCGCCATCCTCACGGGTGGCCAGGTCGTCAGCGAGGAGATCGGTCTCAAGCTCGACAACGTCGGTCTCGACGTGCTGGGCAGCGCCCGGCGCATCGTCGTGACCAAGGACGCGACCACGATCGTCGACGGCGCCGGTGACGCCAAGGCGATCGACGACCGCGTCAAGGAGATCAAGATCGCCATCGAGCAGTCCGACTCCGACTGGGACCGCGAGAAGCTCCAGGAGCGTCTCGCGAAGCTCGCCGGCGGCGTCTGCGTGCTCAAGGTCGGCGCGGCCACCGAGGTCGAGCTGAAGGAGAAGAAGCACCGTCTCGAGGACGCGATCTCCGCGACCCGCGCCGCGATCGAGGAGGGCATCGTCTCCGGCGGTGGCTCCGCGCTCGTGCACGTGGCCAAGGAGCTGGACGACCTCGGTCTGTCCGGCGACGAGGCCACCGGTGTGACGGTCGTCCGCAGGGCCCTCGTCGAGCCGGCTCGCTGGATCGCCGAGAACGCCGGCCTCGAGGGGTACGTCGTGACCTCCAAGGTCTCCGAGATGGCGGTCGGCCACGGCCTCAACGCCGCGACCGGCGAGTACGGCGACCTGATCGCCCAGGGTGTCATCGACCCGGTCAAGGTCACCCGTTCGGCCGTGCAGAACGCCGCGTCCATCGCCGGCATGCTGCTCACGACCGAGGCTCTCGTGGTGGACAAGCCCGAGGAGGAGGCCCCCGCGGCCGCCAACGGTCACGGTCACGGTCACGGTCACGGTCACTGACAGGCCTCACGCCCGTCGGGTGGTCTAGGGCGCCTCACGCCCGTCCCGCCGAAGGCGGGACAAAGTAGCACAGTACGGCTCTCGCCGAGGCGAGGGCCGTACTTCTTTTTGGTGTAAACCGAACTGCGGCGTCGGGCGTCGGCGCTGGTCGAACATCTGACATGTAATTGCCAATTGGGCCATTCATCTGAAATATTCAAACCCTGTTGTGTTCAATCGATTACGTGCGGTTATCGACGCGTCAATGTGACCAATCCGTAGCCGTTAACCATGACGACATGCGCGATCGTGGCGGGCATCATGCCTAACGTGACCGAGGGACGCGTCGCCGACGCCGCAACTGGGGTAAGGCTTGCGACGAGATCGGATGAGTCCGACCTCAGGGAACTGACCAGCCTTGCCGTACAAGGAGATCGCACCGCGATCGAATCGCTTCTGGGACATCTGCGCCCGATGGTGGTGCGCTATTGCCGTGCGCGACTGGGAAGGGTTTCCGGTCACTATCACATCGCCGACGACGTGGCTCAGGAAGTGTGCATCGCGGTACTGTCCGCCTTGCCGCGTTATCGGGACATGGGCCGCCCGTTCGCGTCGTTCGTGTTCGGGATCGCCTCGCACAAGGTCGCCGACGCGCTGCGCAGTTCGGTGCGTTCCGCCGTGCCCACCCAGGATCTTCCCGACGGGCCGGACGACGGCCCGGGGCCGGAGGAGACGGTGGTGCGCTACATCGAGGCCGAGCACGCGCGGGCGTTGTTGTCGCGGTTGCCGGACAACCAGCGCGAGTTGCTGATCCTGCGGGTGGTGTCGGGGCTGTCGGCCGAGGAGACTGGCAACGTGCTCGGCATGTCACCGGGTGCCGTGCGGGTCGCCCAGCATCGGGCGTTGACCAGGCTCAGGCAGATGGCCGAACTGGAGTCGATTGCGTGATCACCGCGGTCGTGCGCCGCGCCGGCCGCGGTCGTGCGACGATTCAGCAGTGGATGCGGATGTGGCGCGGACCGACGCCGTTCTGGACGCGCTGGCCCGGCGGGAGTCCGTCGCCTTCGGTGTGGAGGCGGGCGACGTCGCCGTGCGCCTGCTAGGCGCGCTGATCGCCGACGTGGACAGTCATCGGCTCTCCTCGGTGTCGATCACGCCGTCGACGTAGCCCCGGGCGTACTCCCAGCTGACGTAGTCGCTGGGGTCCGGTTGGAAGGCGGGCTCGTGGACCTGCGGCCGGCCGTTGTCGATCATCTGGCGGAGGTTGCCCCTGAGCAGGTCCCAGCTGAAGTAGTGCTGCTCGCCGCACTCCGGGCAGTCGAGGACCAGCCCGAGCACGCCCTGTGGTTCGAGCAGCGAGCGGAAGACCTCGACGTCGGCGAGGTCGGTCAGGGCCTCGTCGCGCTCGGCGAGGCTCAGCGGCTCCTGGTCGTCGGGTTCGCCCAGCTCCGCCGACGGATCGTTCGGGTCGTCCGCGAAAGGATCGCGGGGGACGTCTTCCAGCACCATCCCACCTTATGACCCGGCCCGCTCCGGCGAGTGGAAGTGGGCCCACTCGGGCCGGTCCACACGCTTTGACCGGCTCGTACGGAACCGGTTCCTCCGGGCGGATCGGGAGGCGGCCCGAATGGGTGGTCCGAGGCGTGGTCCGAGGGGTGCTCGGAGGACTGGACCGGGAGGCGGCCGATCAGAGCCAGGCCCGGCGGCTGGCCTCCACGCCCGCCTGGAATCGCGAGTTGGCGCCCAGCTCGGCGATGGCCTCGGCGAACCTGGCGCGTACGGTGCGGACGGAAAGGCCGAGGTGCCGGGCGATCGTCTCGTCGGAGAGGCCCTGGGCCGCGAGCCGCAGCACCTGGATGGTGCCTCCCGGATGCGCGACCGGCACGGCCCGGCCCCACAGCTCCGTGAACAGGGCGCGGAGCGAGCCGACGACGACGGGCGACTGGACCAGCGAGCAGTTGTAGGCGTGTTCGGAGGGAGAGGCGCCCCATTGGACGGGCAGTCCGGCCGCGTCGGCGCCGAGCGCGAAGAACCAGCTCGGCACCTGGTCGAGGGAGCGGACCTCGGTGCTGGCCCGGCTGAGGAGTCCGGCGACCTCCCGGAAGCCGGGGACGCCGAGCGCGGAGACCGGGACGATCAGGCGCGAGGTCAGGCTTCCTTCCTTGATCGCGCGAATCCACATGTCGGCGTATTTCTCGAAGAAGTCCCCGGCCGTACGCCGGTCGGGGAGGGCGGCCACCAGGTCCTTACCGGGGGCCCGCCTGGCCAGCCGGATCACGGCCTCGTAGAGCTGGTCGGCGCCGCTCACAGGACGCACGTGCAGCTCGCCCGTGCGGTAGTCGCGCCCGGAGTCGTAGTGGTGCGCGAGATCACCGACCGCCGCGAGCATCTCGTCGATCTGGCGGCTCTGCAGGGCCAGTAGGGCGAGCCGTTCGGCGACCAGCCGGCCGACCGGGGCCGCGGGATGGCGGGCGAGGTACTCCCCGCAGGCCTCGTCGACGGCCCCGAGCCGGATGAGCGTGGACAGGAGGCCGGTCACCCGCTCCACGGGCTCGTCCACGGCCTGGGCGACCTCGTCGAGCGTCGCACGGTGCAGCCGCAGCACGGTGGTGTACACGGCGGTCTCTGCCTCGTCGAGGCCGAGGGCTTGGAGGGGGTCGGCGTTTCGCGTCGTGTTCATGGCTCGCTCCGCGCGCTCGGGTCGCCAGGCGCGGCGGGTCACGCGGGAAACTGCTCCGGGGCGCCGCGTGGCGAGGATATCCCCGCGGTCCTGGCCTGTCCGGAACTTCAGGCATTCGCCGGAACGCGGGTGCAGCTTTGTGCAGTTGCAGGGTGAGACATTGCACATCAACGGATTGTGACGCAGTCTTAACACAGCGTCGGCAAGTTACCGCGATCCGGCGTCACCGGGCGCGGAGGGGGGCTCGGGTCGCGGGATCGCGATTGTTGCCGATGGTGGGGGGACCGGTCAGCCGGTCCCCCCACTTCTTTTTGCACCTCATGCCTTGACAAGGAGGTTTGAACGGGGCCACTACACTTGCTGCGGGGGCTGGCGAGGGCTCCGCCGAGGCGAAGGAGGGGTCACGGATGGCCAAGTTCACCGCACAGGGATACACGTTCGACGACGTGCTGTTGGTCCCGGCGTATTCGGATCTACAGCCCGGTGAGGCTGATACGACGACCCGTCTGTCCCGCAACGTCACGCTGCGCATTCCGCTGGTCTCCGCGGCGATGGACACGGTGACCGAGGCGCGGATGGCGGTGGCGATGGCCCGCCAGGGTGGGATCGGCATCCTGCACCGCAACTTGTCGATCGAGGATCAGGCGACGCAGGCCGACCTGGTGAAACGCTCGGAGGCGGGAATGGTCACCAACCCGGTGACCTGCACCCCCGATGACACCCTCGCCGACGTCGAACGGCTCTGCGCCACCTATCGCATCTCCGGCGTACCGGTCACCGACGCCGACGGCGTCCTGGTGGGCATCGTGACCAACCGTGACATGCGGTTCGAGGCCGACCAGAACCGGCCGGTCCGCGAGGTGATGACGCGGATGCCGCTGGTCACCGCTCCCGTCGGGGTGTCGCGTGACGAGGCGTTCCGGCTGCTGCGCAAGAACAAGGTCGAGAAGCTGCCCCTGGTCGACGAAGCCGGCCGGCTGCAGGGCCTCATGACGGTCAAGGACTTCACCAAGAGCGAGCAGTACCCGCTGGCCACCAAGGATGCCAACGGCCGGTTGGTCGTGGGCGCCGCGATCGGTGTCGGCGACGAGGCCGAACGGCGCGCCAAGGCGCTCGTCGAGGCGGGTGTCGATGTGATCATCGTGGATGTCGCCCACGGCCACTCCAAGGGCCTCGCCGACATGATCGCGAAGATGAAGGCCAACAGCACCGTCGATGTCATAGGCGGCAACATCTCCACCCGCGCGGGGGCTCAGATGCTCATCGACGCCGGTGCCGACGCGGTGAAGGTGGGTGTGGGCCCCGGCTCGATCTGCACCACCCGCGTGGTCGCGGGCGTGGGCGCGCCGCAGCTCACCGCCATCTACGAGGCGTCACTCGCCTGCGCGCCCGCGGGCGTCCCGGTCATCGGCGACGGCGGCCTGCAGTACTCCGGGGACATCGCCAAGGCGCTGGCCGTCGGCGCGGACACCGTCATGCTGGGCTCGCTGCTCGCCGGCTGCGAGGAGTCGCCCGGTGAGCTGATCTTCATCAACGGCAAGCAGTTCAAGTCGTACCGCGGCATGGGCTCGCTCGGCGCGGTGCGCAACCGCGAGCGCGGCGGCACGTCCTTCAGCAAGGACCGGTACGCCCAGGCCGACGTGAGCGGCGAGGACAAGTACATCCCCGAGGGCATCGAGGGGCAGGTTCCCTACCGCGGCCCGGTCGCGGCGGTCGCCCACCAGCTCGTCGGCGGGCTGCGCCAGGGCATGTGGTACACCGGCTCGCGCACGATCCCCGAGATGCACGAGAAGGCGCAGCTCATGCCGATCACGGCGGCGGGTCTGAAGGAGAGCCACCCGCACGACATCCAGATGACCGTCGAGGCGCCCAACTACCACCGCCGATAAGTTCTGTCACGGACGGCGAGCCACCGTGACGCCGGTACGGCTGCCGCCGCTCGGCGGGAGCCGTACACGTATGGATGGGAAAGAGTAGGACGATATGACTCAGGTGGAGATCGGGCGCGGCAAGAGCGGGCGGCGCGCGTACGCGTTGGACGAGATCGGCATCGTGCCGTCCCGGCGTACCCGCGACCCCGAGGAGGTCTCGATCTCCTGGCAGATCGACGCCTACCGGTTCGACCTGCCCGTGGTGGTCAGCCCCATGGACAGCGTCGTGTCCCCGAAGACGGCGATCCAGATCGGGCGGCTTGGTGGCCTCGCCGTACTGGACCTCGAAGGGCTGTGGACGCGGTACGAGGACCCGACGCCGCTGCTCGAAGAGGTGGCGACCCTCGACCGGGACGCGGCCACCCGGCGGCTGCAGGAGATCTACACGGCGCCGATCGACGACGAGCTGATCGGCCGCCGCATCGAGGAGATCCGCGCCGCGGGCGTCACCACCGCGGTACGGCTCTCGCCGCAGAAGACGGTGCGGCACCACAAGGCCGTGATCGACGCCGGCGTGGACATCTTCGTGATTCGCGGGACGACGGTCTCGGCCGAGCACGTGTCCGGCCGGGCCGAGCCGTTGAACCTCAAGCAGTTCATCTACGAGCTGGACGTCCCGGTGATCGTGGGCGGTTGCGCCACCTACACCGCGGCGCTGCACCTCATGCGGACCGGTGCCGCGGGCGTGCTCGTCGGCTTCGGCGGCGGCGCCTCGCACACCACGCGGAACGTGCTCGGCGTGGTCGTGCCGATGGCCACCGCGATCTCGGACGTGGCCGCCGCCCGCCGCGACTACATGGACGAGTCGGGCGGACGGTACGTGCATGTGATCGCCGACGGCGGCATGGGCGGCTCCGGTGACATCGCCAAGGCCATCGCCTGCGGCGCCGACGCGGTCATGGTGGGCTCGCCGCTCGCCCGCGCGACGGAGGCGCCCGGCCGTGGCTTCCACTGGGGCTCCGAGGCGCACCACCCCGAGCTGCCGCGCGGCAGGCGCGTCGAGTTCGGCACCATCGGGACGCTGCAGGAGATCCTGCACGGCCCCTCGTCGCTCGCCGACGGCTCCATGAACCTCATGGGCGCGCTCAAGCGCACGATGGCGACCGCGGGTTACTCCGACCTGAAGGAGTTCCAGCGCGTCGAGGTCGTCGTCGCGCCGCCCCAGCGCTGACCCGCTCCGCCCCGGCGCCGACCCGCTCCGCTCCGGACCAGGCACGCTGACGATCCGCGGGCCCCTCGATCAGAGGGGCCCGCTTTCGTTCTCCGGGGCAGAACACCGGCTGGTCTGTCCGGGGGGCCGGTGCCTCAGGCCGGGCGGTGCACCCAGGCGCCGCGGCGCATGACGCCCTCGACCTCCAGCGTGTCGCCGAGCACCACCAGGTCGGCGTACTTGCCGACGGTGATCGAACCGATCTCGTGGTCGAGACCGAGGACGCGCGCGGGGGTGAGGGACGCCATCCTGGCCACCTCGGCGGGCGCCATGCCGACCAGCTCGACCGTCCGCTTGAACGCGACGTCCATGGTGAGCGTGCTGCCCGCGATGGAGCCGCCGTCGGTGATGCGCGCCACCCCGTCCTTCACGTCGACGGTCATCGGGCCGAGCGGGTATCGCCCGTCGCCCATCCCCGCCGCCGCCATCGCGTCGGTGATCAGCGCCGTACGGCCCGCGCCGGCGACCCGCATGGCCAGCCCCAGCATCGCCGGATGCACGTGGACGCCGTCGTTGATGAGCTCCACCGTGACCCGGTCGTCCTGCAGCAGGGCGGCGATGGGGCCGGGGCTGCGGTGGCCGAGCTGCGGCATCGCGTTGTAGAGGTGGGTCGCCACGCTGGCGCCCGCCTCGATGCCCGCGATCGTCTGGTCGTAGTCGGCCTCGCTGTGCCCGAGGGCGGCGATCACGCCCTCGGCCGCGGCGTCCCTGATGACGTCGAGCGCGTGCGGCAGCTCGGCGGCGATCGTCAGCATCCGGACGTGTCCCCTGCCCGCCTTGAGCAGGTGGTGGAACTCCTCGCGTGACGGCTCGCGCAGCAGCGTCGGGTCGTGCGCGCCGCACCTGCTCTTGGAGATGTACGGACCCTCGAAGTGGATGCCGGCGAGGAGGCCCTGCTCGCAGAGGTCGGCCAGCGTGGACGCCGTGCGGGCGAGCCGGTCGGGCGGAGCGGTGACGAGGCTGGCGACCATGGTGGTCGTCCCCTTGCCCAGGTGGAACGCCGCGACCTCGGCGGCGGTGCCGGGGTCGCCGTCGGGGAACGAGCCGCCGGCCCCGCCGTGGTTGTGGATGTCGACGAAGCCCGGGACGATCAGGCGGCCGCCCAGGCTGTGGCCGTTCCCCGGCGCGGGGCCGTGGCCGATGTGGGTGATGCGGCCGTCCTCGATGGTGAGCCATCCGTCGTGCTCGCCGTCGAGAGTGACGACGCGGGCGTCGGAAAGGGTGATGCTCATGCCGCCCTCCTCGCCCGCTGCGGCCGCGGTGATCGGTTCCCGGAGTCCTCGTTCATGGGTCCATCCTGCCGCGACCGGGCGCGGCTCACGAGTCGAGGATCACCGAGCGGGTGAGGTGCAGCGGCTCGTCCGGGTCGAGGCCGCGGGCCCTGGCCCTCTCGACGGCGACACGCTGGATCTTCACGAGCTCGGCCATGGCGTCCCTGTGGGTGGAGAGGAAGACGCCGCCGGTCGCCGCGACCTGGTCGGCGAGGCCCTGGGGGACGTCCTGCCCGAGCATCCAGGTGATCCGGCCCGGGCCCGCGATGCTGATCGGGCCGTGGCGGTACTCCATCGCCGGATAGCTCTCGGTCCAGGAGCGGGCGGCCTCGCGCATCTTCAGCGCGGCCTCGGTGGCCAGGCCGCAGGTCCACCCCCGGCCGAGGAAGGTGAACTGCTCGGCGCCGACCAGCTCGGCCGCCACCGGCTCGACGACGGCCTCCTCGGCGTCGGCGACGGCCCGGGTGAGGTCCTCCCCGAGGTGGGCGCGGAGCAGGGCGAGCTGCGTGGTGGCGAAGCGGGTCTGGACGACGGACCGCTCGTCGGCGAAGTCCAGCACCACGACCTCATCGGCAAGCGACATGACGGGTGTCGCGGGGTCGGCGGTGATCGCGCTGGTCGCCGTCGTGGTGTCGCGGAGCAGGTCGAGCACCTCGGTGGTGGTCCCGGAGCGGGTCAGCGCGAGGATCCGGTCGTAGCCGCGGCCGGTGGGCATCTCCGAGGCGGCGAAGGCGTCGGTCTCGCCGTGGCCGGCCCGCTCGCGCAGTACGGCGTACGCCTGGGCGACGAACCACGAGGTGCCGCATCCGACGACGGCGACTCGCTCGCCTTCGCGCGGCAGTGCCGTACCGGCCTCGGAGGCCAGCTCGATCGCCCTGCGCCAGCAGTCGGGCTGGGACGCGATCTCCGCCTCGGTGTGAGTGGTCAAAGCATGCTCCTCTTTGAGTGTTTCTGCATCATCTATAGCAGAAACGCGCAAAATTGTGCAGAGTGACTCCGGGCGCCAATAGGCACAGCGAGGGGCGCGGCGGTGGTTTGACGAGGAGCGAGTGGGCGAGGGACGAGTCCCGAGCGACGAGGAAAGCCGCCGTCTCGAGGGCGCCCCGAGCCCGCCGTGCCGGAGGCGCGGCAATCAGGCACAGCGAGGGGCGCAGGCTGGGCTACTCGCGAGTAGTTTTGCCGGACAAAACGGGGTAGAACTCCCATAACGTAAGGCGACTGCCGTACCTCAAGAGGAGCCCTATGACGGCGCGAACAGGCGCAGCGCGGCTCGGCCCGGCCGAGCGTGCGGGCGCACTGGCCCAGATGGCGGCACAGGAACTCGACGTCGTCGTGGTCGGAGGCGGAGTGGTGGGCGCGGGCGTCGCGCTGGACGCCGCGACCCGCGGGTTGTCGGTGGGGCTGCTGGAGGCGCGTGACTTCGCCTCCGGCACCTCGTCGCGCTCGTCGAAGCTCATCCACGGTGGACTGCGATATCTCGAACAGCTCAACTTCGACCTGGTCAGGGAGGCGCTGCGGGAGCGCGGGCTGCTGCTCCAGCGGATCGCCCCGCACCTTGTCAGGCCCATCCCCTTCCTGTTCCCGCTGACCCACACGGGGTGGGAACGGCCGTACATCGGGGCCGGGCTGCTGCTGTACGACACACTGGGGCTCTCGTTCGGCATCACCCGCGGCGTGCCGGGTCACCGCCACCTGTCCCGGAGGCGGGCGCTGCGGGTCGCGCCGTCGTTGCGCAAGTCGGCCTTCACCGGCGCGGTGCAGTACTGGGACGCCCAGGTGGACGACGCCCGCTACGTGATGACCCTGCTGCGCACCGCCGCGACCTACGGGGCGTACGTGGCGTCGCGCAGCCAGGTCGTCGGCTTCCTGCGCGAAGGGGAGCGCGTCACCGGCGTGCGGGTACGCGACCTGGAGACCGGGGCCGAGTTCGACGTGCGCGCCCGGCAGGTGGTCAACGCCACCGGCGTGTGGACCGACGACATCCAGGAACTCGTCGGCGGGCGCGGCCAGATCCATGTCAGGGCGTCCAAGGGCGTGCACCTCCTGGTTCCCCGCGACCGGATCCACTCGCTCACCGGGATCATCCTGCGCACCGAGAAGTCGGTGCTGTTCGTGATCCCGTGGGGCCGGCACTGGATCATCGGGACGACCGACACCGAGTGGACGCTGGACAAGGCGCACCCGGCCGCCTCGCGCGCGGACATCGAC
Source organism: Microtetraspora glauca (assembly GCA_001570385.1). Classification (GTDB taxonomy): domain Bacteria; phylum Actinomycetota; class Actinomycetes; order Streptosporangiales; family Streptosporangiaceae; genus Microtetraspora; species Microtetraspora glauca. The sequence goes on from BBYL01000007.1 coordinate 472,451, forward strand.
TACGTGCTCGACCACGTCAACGAGGTGCTGGCGGTGCCGCTGTCCCGGGACGACGTCGAGGGCGTCTACGCCGGGCTGCGCCCGTTGCTCGCGGGGGAGTCCGAGCAGACCTCTCAACTGTCGCGCGAGCACGTCGTCACCCATCCCGTGCCCGGACTCGTCATGATCGCCGGAGGGAAGTTCACGACGTACCGCGTCATGGCGAGTGACGCGGTGGACGCCGTCGCCCACGGCCTGGACCAGCGTGTCCCGCAGTCCTGCACCGACCAGGTGCCGCTCGTGGGCGCGGAGGGCTACCAGGCGCTGTGGAACTCCCGGCACCGCCTGGCCCAGTCCTCCGGCCTGCACGTCGCGCGGATCGAGCACCTGCTCCAGCGGTACGGCTCGCTGATCGACGAGGTGCTGGTGCTCATCGAGCGCGACCCGTCGCTCGCGCGGCCGCTCGCCGGGGCGGACGACCACCTCCGCGCGGAGGTCGTCTACGCGGCCACGCATGAGGGCGCCCGGCACCTCAACGACGTGCTGACCCGGCGCACCCGCATCTCGATCGAGACCTTCCACCGGGGCGTCGCCGTCGCACAGGAGGTGGCCGAACTCATGGCCGACCCGCTCGGCTGGGACGCCGACCATGTCAGGCGTGAGGTCGAGTACTACACCAAACGGGTCCAGGCCGAGAGGGACTCCCAGGAGCAGGACACCGACCGGGAGGCCGACGCCATCAGGCTCGGCGCCCCGGAGATCGTGCCGGTCGCCGTCCCGGAGGGCCGTCCGGCGTAGGTCGTGTTCCGTGGATCTTCGCCGCGGCGGAGATCCACGAAACGGTCGCGGCCGTCAGGTGAACGGGATCCACGCCTGGTCGGCGAGCGTGGCGGCGTCGCTCACCTTGAGACCGAGCTCGGAGACCGTCCAGACGCTGTCCCCGATGACGACACAGCGGCGGATGCCGGGGTTCATCGCGGCGACGTCGTCCTTGCCCGTGATGCCCGGGTGCCTGATCGTGCCGGTCTTCGCGATCGCGCCATCCCCGACCTTGAGCACCAGCGCGGAGCTGCCCTTCCGCCAGTCGGCGTTGTAGTTCTGCAGCGGCAGCATCGCCAGCCCGGTCTGCGGCCAGTAGAGGAACGCGTGGGGATCCCACTCGGCGTCGGAGCCCGAGTTCCGCTGGTGGAACCGGGAGAGCAGCCGCGGGTTCGCGGGATCGGCGACGTCGAACAGCGAGATCTGGGTGCCGAGGACCCGGCCCTGATCGCTCGCCTCCTGGCCGACGCCGAGCAGCCGTCCGTCGCCCGCCGGGTGCAGGTACGACGAGTACCCCGAGATCTTCAGCTCGCCGGTGACCTTGGGCGCCGCCGGGTCGCGCAGGTCGAGCGTGTAGAGGGGGTCCACCTGGCGGAAGGTGACGACGTAGCCGACCTCGCCGATGAAACGCACGGAGTAGATCCGCTCGCCCTTTCCGAGGCCGGTCACCGCGCCCACCCTGGCCAGCGTGTCGGCCTTGAGCACGTAGACCCCGCTCGAACTCTTGTCCGCGGCGCCGCCGAAGACCTCGGCGTTGGAGGTGGTCGTCACCCGCAGATGGCCCGCGTGTTCCGACAGCGAGTACTGGTTCAGCAGCCGTCCGGGCACGACGCCGGAGCTGACATAGCGCGGCATTCCCGTACCGGTGATGTCGAACCGGTGCACCTCGGTCTGCTCCGGAGGCGCGGTGGGTGTGGGGGTTTCCGTGGGGGATCCGCTCGGCTCGTTCTTGGGGGCGACCGTCCCGGTGGGAGTCTCCGTGGGGCTCTCGGCTGGCTCGACCATGGTGGGCGGCGTGGGTGTGACCTCCTCGGCGGGTGCCGTGCTCGGCTCCACCTGGGGGGCGACGGCCGTACCCGAAGGGCCGGCCGCGGGGGCGGCCGGTTCACCCGTCGACGCCGGTTCAGCCGTCGACGCCGGTTCAGCCGTCGACGCCGGTTCAGCCGTCGGCGTCGGTTCACCGGTCGCCGGCTGTTCGGCGACGTCGTCGACCGGCATCGGACGGAACCACCAGTTGGGGTTGCTGGTCACGTAGAGGCTGCCGCCCGTGCCGTACACGGTGTCGCCGTCGGCCGCCACGCTGATCGGCGGGACCGCGCCGAGCGATCCGCCGAGGTCCACGGTGAACACGGTCAGCATCGACGTGCCGGTGAACTCCACCGGGTGGCTGACGTGCTCGCACTTCACCCGGTCCGTACGGCTCTCGCCCCCGGAAGTGATCTCGAAGCGCGGCAGCCAGGCGTCGATGGGGGCGGTGCGCACGGCCTCGCGGTTGGCGTCGATCATCTGCGCGACGGTCGCGTCCGGCTTCTGCTGCGGGAACGCGATCTCGGGCTGGGACCTGACGACGATCCGTACGGTGGAGCCGACCTGGCGGGCGTCGATGTGCGAGCCGCGGGCGCTGAGCGTGCCGATCAGCTTCGGAGGGCCGGAAAGATCGACGAGCATGTACCTCGGTCCCTCGGCTCCCGGCCTGATCTTGGCCATCGCGCCGAACGGGATGATGCCGCCGCTCTGGACCAGCACGAGCGCGCGGTCCCCGGAGACCAGCAGGTCCGCCGGGGCCCAGCTGTCCTCCTCCTTGAGGAGCCGGAGTCGACCGGTGACCTCGCGGGTCGCGGCGTCGACCACCCGCAGCACGCCGCGGCTGACGGTGATCACACGCTTGCCGTCGGTCTTGACCAGGTCGGGCTCGTCGACCCCGGCCTCCTGCACGTTCGTGGTGGAGTGCGCCTGCTCCGGCACCGCCTGCTTGCCCAGCGCGGTGTCCCTGGCCATGAACGGAACGGCGTTGCCGAGGCCCCACTCGCTGACGTTCTTCAGCGTCGCCTGCCGCAGCCCGGCCAGCATGTCGTCGCAGCTCGTATAGGAGACCAGGCGGACCTTGCCGCTCAGGTCGACGGCGGCGGGAGCGGACGCCGCACGGCCTCCGGAACACGCCGCGGCGAGCAGCCCGGCGAGCGCGACGGCCCCCGCCGTACGAATCGTTGTCCTCATGCCACCTACGACGGATCACCTCCGGCGGAGGTTCAGCGCCCTCCCGCCCCTCTCGCGGCGGTGACGATCAGCCGGTCCCGGCACGTACGTAGAAAGGACCGAGGAGATCCGCCTGGCTGGTGTCCAGCAGCGTCCGCACGGTGGCCCCGTCGAGGTCGACGACGATCACGCTCGCCTTGCCGGAGCTGGGCGTGGTCCAGCAGAACACGTGCGCCGTGTCCCACCAGCCGAGCACCTTGGAGCAGTCGGAACCGAACCTGGTCGTCTCGGTTCCGGAGGTGGCGTCCCACACGCAGACCTTGCTCGTCGCGTCCGGGCAGTCGGTGACGATCGACTCGCCCGACGGTGAGAACAGCCCGGAGGACGTGTTGTACGGCGTGCCGACGTGGTCGAGCGTCCTGACGATCTCGCCGTCGAGGTCGTAGAAGCGGACCCCGGACTTCTTGCCGCTCTGGAAGTACGTGGCGACCATGGTCTCGTCGCCGCTCCAGTAGAACCGGCCCTCCTTGATCGCCGGATCGTTGATCTGCTTCACCCGCGCCTTGCCGGTCGCGATGTCGATGACGACGAACCCCTTGGTGGTCCAGGTGCTGCCGCCCGGGTTCCTGATGCTGAGCAGCAGGCGGCCGCCGTCCCTCGTCCATTCGGCGTACTCGTAGGTCAGCGGGCTCTTCACGGTCTTGACCGTGCGGACCTTGCCGGTGGCCCTGGTGACGATGTCGATGCCGTGGAAGTCGTCGTCGGTGTAGTTCTTGTTCCGCCCGGCGGAGAGCGTCCCGTCGGGGGAGATCGACTGCTGCCAGTACTTCGTGCTCTTGGTGAACGAGCCGGTACGCGAGTTCCTGGGGTAGTTGATCCAGGTGTTCTTGGCGGTGTCCTCGACCTCGTAGTAGATCAGCGTCATCGGGTCGGTGGGGTGCTCGTAGAGCGTGGCCCGCACGCCCGGCAGCTTGGTGGTGGTCAGGCCGGTGGTGGGCACGGCGGAAGGCGTCGGGCTGGGCGACGGCGACGGCGACGGAGAGGGCACGCCCTCGCTCGTCCTCTCCGCGATCGGGACGGTCGGGCCGCTCGTGTCGCCGGGCCGCAGCGCGAGCCAGCCCACCACGGCGACGACGGCCAGCGCGGCCACCACGGCGACCGCCGCCAATCCGGCCCTGCCCCCGGACCGCTTCTCTCCCTGCCCGCCGGGCACCGTCGGGTACGGCGCCGCCGGGTGGGGGGCGACGGTGGGCGAGGCGCCGTAGGGCGGCGGGGGATAGGGCGACGGAGGGTAGGGCGAGGCGCCGTAGGGCGGCGGGGGATAGGGCCGCTGCGCGTACGGATAGGCCCCGGGGTCCGTCGGGTACGGCTGGGGCGGCGGCGGTACGGGTACTCCGGGGGGCGTCGTGGGTCCGCCCGCGGCGGGCGCCGGTCCTTCCGGGGCGGCCACCGCGGCGGCCTCGCTCAGGATGGCCGGGCCGGGCGCGGAGTGCTGCAGCAGGCGGAGCAGCACCTGCTCGGCGGAGGGCCGGGTGTGCGGATCCTTGGACAGGCACGCGGCCACCACGTCGCGCAGCGGCGCCGCGAGGTTCCCCAGGTCGGGCGGCGCGTTGAGGATGCGGTTGATCACGGCGGGCATCGTGTCGTTGCCGAACGGGGCCCGCCCGGTGGCGGCGCTGACGATCGTGCAGCCCCACGCGAACAGGTCGGCGGGTGGCCCGGCCGGATGGCCCATGATCTGCTCGGGCGACATGTACGACGGGGTGCCGACCGGCTGGGAGGTGAGCGTGTGCGAGGCGCCCACCGCCCGCGCGATGCCGAAGTCGATCACCCGGGGGCCGTCGGGGCCCATGATGACGTTCGCCGGTTTCAGGTCGCGGTGGACGACCCCGGCCTGGTGGATGGCCGCGAGCGCGGTGGCCGTACCGACCGCGAGACGGTGCAGGGCCGGGCCCGCGATGGGTCCGGAGGACTGCACGCGCTGCTGGAGCGAGGGCCCCTCGATGTACTCGCTGACGATGTAGGGGCGTTCCTCCTCGACGCCGGTGTCCATGACCTGGGCGGTGCAGAACGGCGCCACGCGCTTGGCGGAGATCGCCTCGCGCAGGAAGCGCTCCCGCATGGTGGGATCGCCCGCGAGGTCGGACCGGAGCCACTTGATCGCGACCTGCTCGCCGGAGGGGCCGGTGCCGAGATAGACCACTCCCTGGCCGCCCTCGCCCAGCCGTCCGCTGAGGTCGTAGGCGCCCAGGCGGGGCGGATCGCCCGGCCGCAGCGGGGCCACGTCGGGAGCCGCCATCAGTGGGCGGTCTTCCGCGACGGCGTGGTTGTCCCGCGAAACTCGGCATTTCCTGGCATATCTGGATTCTGGCGGGTAATCGGAACCGCTGGAACCCTCGTGTCCCGATGGTTGCCTACCGGCCAGTAGCCATGAGATGGGCTCGTGAATATCCTTCGGGCATGGACCCCCTGATGCTTGAGCGCATTGTCCGGCACGTCACCTCGGAGGGGAAGACCGTGGCGGTCCCCGCCCCGTTCACCGGTGAGACCCTCATCGAGCTCCCCGTCTCGACGGCCGAGGACGTCCGCAGGGCGTACGCCACGGCCAGGGCGGCCCAGGACGCGTGGGCGTCGCAGCCTGTCGCGGAGCGGGTGAAGCCCTTCCTCCGGCTGCACGACGCGATACTCAACCGCCGCGAGGAGATCCTCGACATCGTCCAGATGGAGACGGGCAAGGCCAGGCGGCACGCGTTCGAGGAGGTCCTCGACGTCGCCGGATGCGCGCTCCACTACGTACGGCAGGCGCCGAAGCTGCTCGCCCCCAAGCGGCGCAAGGGGATCTTCCCCATCGCCACCCAGGCAGTCGAGCTGCGGCATCCGAAGGGTACGGTCGCGCTGATCAGCCCCTGGAACTACCCGCTCTCCCTGGGCGTCACCGACGTGGTCCCGGCGCTGATCGCGGGCAACACCGTGGTGCACAAGCCCGACACCCAGACCGCGCTCTCGACGCTGTGGACGATCGACCTCCTCGTGGAGCTCGGGATGCCCCGGGAGATCTGGCAGGTCGTGACGGGCGACCCCGCGGAGATCGGCGACCCGCTGATCGACGGCGCGGACTACGTCGCCTTCACCGGCTCGACCCGCGGCGGCAGGAAGATCGCCGAGGAGGCCGCCAAGCGGCTCATCGGCGCCTCACTCGAACTCGGCGGCAAGAACCCCATGATCGTGCTGGAGGACGCCGACCTCGACCGGGCCGCTCACGGCGCGCTCAGGGCCTGCTTCACCAACGCCGGCCAGCTCTGCATCTCGATCGAGCGGCTCTACGTGCACGACTCGATCTACGACGCGTTCACCGACCGGTTCGTCCGGGCGACCAGGAACATGAAGATCGGATCCGGTCTCGAATGGTCCGTGCAGATGGGGTCGCTCACCTTCCAGCGCCAGCTCGACGCTGTGACGGCGCACGTCGCGGACGCCGTCGAGAAGGGCGCGTCGGTGCTCACGGGCGGCAAGGCGCGGCCCGACATCGGACCGCTGTTCTACGAGCCGACCGTCCTGTCGGGCGTCACCGACGAGATGGACCTGTGCGGCAACGAGACGTTCGGCCCGGTCGTCGCGCTCTACCGGTTCCACACCGAGGACGAGGTCGTCGCCAAGGCCAACGACACCGTCTACGGCCTGAACGCCTCGATCTGGACGCGTGACCTCACGCGGGGCCGCGCCCTCGCCTCCCGGATCAAGGCGGGCACCGTCAACCTCAACGAGGGGTACGGCGCCGCCTACGCCTCCTACGACGCCCCGATGGGCGGCATGAAGTCCTCCGGCCTCGGCCGCAGGCACGGAGCCGAGGGCCTGCTGAAGTACACCGAGTCCCAGACCGTCGCCAGTCAGGCGTCCTGGCTCGGCTTCGACCCCGTGCTCGGCATGGCGTACGACAAGTACGCCGACACCCTGGCCGGGCTGCTCAAGACGATGCGGAAGCTCCACCTGAAGTGACGGACGGCCGCGCGCCTGTGCGGGTGGCAGGGAACGGAGGAGTGATGGACCACGACGTCGTCGTCGTCGGCTCCGGGTTCGGCGGCAGCGTCTCCGCGCTCCGGCTGACCGAGAAGGGGTACTCCGTCGCCGTCCTGGAGGCGGGGCGCCGGTTCGACGAGAGCACGCTCCCGAAGACCTCGTGGCGGGCGCGTGACTTCCTGTGGGCGCCCGCGCTCGGGCTCAAGGGCATCCAGCGCATCCACGTGCTCGGCGGCAGGAACGGCGTGATGGTCCTCGCCGGCGCGGGCGTGGGCGGGGGCTCACTGGTCTACGCGAACACGTTGTACGAGCCGCTCGACCCGTTCTTCCAGGACCCGCAGTGGAGCGGCATCACCGACTGGAAGGCCGAGCTCGCGCCGTACTACGACCAGGCCGCGCGCATGCTGGGCGTGGTGCGCAACCCGACCGTCACCCGGGCCGACGAGGTGATGCGGACCGTGGCCGGGAAGATGGGCGTCGGCGACACCTTCCACCTCGCCCCCGTGGGTGTGTTCTTCGGCACACCCGGCGTCGAGGTCGAGGATCCGTACTTCGGCGGGGCCGGCCCGCGCCGCAGCGGCTGCACCGAGTGCGGCGAGTGCATGACGGGCTGCCGCCACGGCGCCAAGAACATGCTGATCAAGAACTATCTCTACCTGGCCGAGAAGGCCGGCGCCGTCGTCCACGCCGAGACCACGGTCACCGGCGTGCGGCCGGTCGACGGCGGCTACGAGGTCTCCGTCAGGAGGACGGGCTCGCCCGGCGGGCGGCGCGTCATCACCGCCCGGCAGGTCGTCTTCGCCGCCGGGACGTACGGCACGCAGCGGCTGCTGCACCGGCTCCGCAAGGGGCCGCTGCCCCGGATCTCCCCCAGGCTCGGGACGCTGACCAGGACGAACTCCGAGGCCCTGCTCGGCTTCGAGCGGTTCTCCGCGAAAGGCGACAAGCTCAACCGCGGCGTGGCGATCACGTCCTCGTTCCACCCCGACCCGCACACGCACATCGAGCCGGTCCGGTACGGCGACGGCTCCAACGCGATGGCCCTGCTGCGCACCCTCCTGATCGACGGCGGCGGCGCCCCCCGCTGGCTGAGGTTCCTCGGCCAGGCGCTGCGCCGGCCGTACCTCCTGCCGCGCCTGTTCTACAACCGCGGATGGTCGGAGCGGGCCGTCATCGCCCTGGTGATGCAGGCGAAGGACAACTCGATCACGCTCTCGCTGAAGCGGGGCAGGCTGCGCGCAGGGCCGGGCCACGGAGAGCCGAACCCGACCTGGATCCCGGCCGGGCACGAGGCGGTCCGCATCGCGGCCGAGGAGATCGGCGGCATGCCCGGAGGCTCCTGGCTCGACCTGTTCGACATCCCCGCGACCGCGCACTTCCTCGGCGGCTGCGCGATCGGGGACTCGCCGGAGACCGGCGTGATCGACCCCTACCACCGGCTCTACGGGTACGACGGCCTGCACGTCGTGGACGGGTCGGCGATCTCGGCCAACCCGGGCGTCAACCCCTCGCTCACGATCACGGCGCAGGCCGAACGCGCCATGGCGTTCTGGCCGAACAGGGGCGACGCCGACCCGCGTCCCGCGCCCGGGTCGGACTACGTACGGCTCGCGCCGGTCGCGCCGCGCAGGCCGGTCGTCCCCGCCGCCGCGCCCGGAGCGCTGCGCCTGCCCATCGTGGACATCACCTAGCGGCGCCCGCCCGGGGTCAGCCCGCGAGCGGCTTTCCGGTCTCCAGCAGGGTCTTGAGGTCGCTGAGCAGTTCGCTCCAGCCGCCGCCGGCGCCACGCAGGTCGCCCGCGACCATGGCGCCCACGTGGGAGGCGCCGGTGACGTCGTGGGTGACGGTCAGCTTCGTGACACCGGCCTCGCCCGCCTCGATCTCGTACGTGAGGCGGGTGACCGGCTCGGCCGCGGTCTCGACGTCCCAGACCGGATGCCAGGTCTGCACGAGCCTGCGCGGCGGGTCCGATTCGATGACCTCCCCTTCGACGGCGACGTCCGGTGCGCCCATCGCCTTCATCTCCTCGCTGGCGAATGCCTGGTACCTGCCGCCGGGGCGCAGGTCGTACGTCGCGGGCGACCGGTAGCCGTACCTCTCGGTCCACTCCGGCCTGGTGATCGCGTCCCAGATCGCCTCGGGGGTGGCCTTGATGTAGATCCGGTAGATCTGGACGGTGGGGGTGTGCAGCGGGGTACCGGTCATTGCTGGTCCTCCAGCTCGGCTTTGAGGTCGGTGAGCGCTGACGCGTGGTACTCGGTGTATTTGTCGATCCACCGGTCATGGATCAGCCGGATCGGCACGGGATTCAGGAAGTGCAACTTCTCCCGGCCCGACCGGCGGGTCACCACGAGGCCTGCGTCTTCGAGCACGCGCAGGTGCTTCATGACACCGAAGCGACTCATCTCCAACTCGGACTCCAGCTCGGTGAGCGTGCGGCCGTCACGCACGAAGAGCAGGTCGAGCAGGAACCGGCGGGTCGGGTCGGCGAGCGCCTTGAACACGCAGTCGTCATCAGCCACGACTCAAGTTATGTGACCAATAGGTCACATGTCAATGATGGGGCCTGCCGGTGCTCCCGGACTCACTCGACGCAGGTGCCGCAGGCGTCCTCGCCGCACAGGTTGTCCCGGACGACGTCGAGCAGCGAGCAGAGTGTCGCCACCTGCTCCGGGGTCAGCCCCTGGACCATGCGCCGGTGGACCTCCGCCATGACGCGCCGGACCTCGGGGCGCAGGGCGTCGCCCCTCGGCGTCGTGCTCACGATGCTGATGCGCCGGTTGGAAGGGCACGGCACGCGGCTCACGAACCCGCTGCGCTCAAGGCGCTGCAGGCTCCTGGTCATCGTGGAGACGTCGATGCCGAGCAGGCCGGCCAGCTTGTTCTGCGACTGCGGTCCGTGGTCCCAGAGGGCGATCAGCACCCGGTCCTGGCCAGGGTAGAGGTCGATCTCGGCCAGCAGCCCGGCGAGTAGGACCCGATGGCCCAGCGCCGTCTTGGCCATCCGGCAGCTCAGCTCGTCGAGATCCTCGTCACGTGACCCCGCCCAGGTGGTCGCGTCGTCAATCACCGGCTCCGCCATGTCTGGCCTCCTCTTGTCGATCAGCCTACAGCTTGCATATTGGTCGGCCAAGTTGTAGAAGTATTGCTTGGTCGACCAAATTGGCTGACCAAGAAAGGAAGCCCATCATGCTTTTCACGTCGTTCGAACTCGGTGACCTGCGGCTGCCCAACCGTCTCGCCATGGCTCCCATGACACGCTCGCGTGCCTATGTGGACGGGATCCCCTCCTCCCTGACCGCGCTCTACTACGCACAGCGCGCCTCGGCCGGGTTGATCATCACCGAGGGGATCCAGCCGAGCCAGGCCGGCAAGGGATACATGAACACGCCCGGCTTGCACACCGACGAGCAGGTGGCCGGCTGGCGCGAGGTGACGGACGCCGTCCACGCGGCGGGCGGCCGGATCTTCGCCCAGCTCATGCACTCCGGCCGGGTGGGTCACCCCGACAACACCGGCGCGTTGCCCGTCGCCCCCTCCGCCGTACGGCCCGCCGGGCAGATCTTCACGCCGAGCGGCCCGCAGGACTATCCGATGCCCGTGGAGCTGTCCACCGCCGAGGTGGAGGCGACCGTCCAGGACTTCGTGGACGCCGCGCGCAGGGCCGTGGACGCCGGATTCGACGGGGTCGAGCTGCACGGCGCCAACGGCTACCTCATCCACCAGTTCCTCTCGCAGAACGCCAACCTGCGCGACGACCGCTTCGGCAAGTCCGTGGACGGCCGGATCAGGTTCGCCGTGGAGACCGCCCAGGCAGTCGTGGAGGCGATCGGCGCGTCCCGGGTCGGCATCCGGATCTCGCCCGCCAGCGGCGTTCAGGACCTGGTCGAGGAGGACGCGAACGAGGTGTACCCGGCGCTGGTCTCCGCGCTCGCCGAGCTGGACCTGGCCTACCTGCACCTGGTGGCGGCCGGCGACGACGACCTCAACCTGCGCATCCGCGAACTGTGGCCGAACACCCTCATCGTCAACGCCCCGGGGGCGGGCGAGCCCGCCGCGACCGCCGCCCGCTGGCTCGGCCGGGGCGCCGACCTGGTCGCGATGGGCTCGGCGTTCCTGGCCAACCCCGACCTGCCGATCCGGCTCCGGTTCGGCGCCGCACTCAACGAGCCCGACTTCGGCACCGCCTTCGGCGGCGACCACCGCGGGTACACCGACTATCCCGCCCTGTCCGTGCACTCCGCGTAGGAACCCCGGGGCGTCCCGTACGGGAACCGGGAGACCCCGTCTCATCAGGGAGGATCACCGGCCGACGGGGGAACGGCGCGTGGGCGGTGCGGCGGGAGGCCGCCGATAGACTGGGCGTACCGCTCGCAGCCTTATGGGGGTCCTTCCGGTGTCTGAGTTCGACACGGTTCTTGTCGTCGACTTCGGTGCGCAGTACGCGCAGCTGATCGCACGGCGAGTGCGTGAGTGCCACGTCTACTCCGAGATCGTGCCGTGCACGATGCCGGTCTCCGAGATGCTGGCCAGGAAACCGAAGGCGATCATCCTGTCCGGCGGCCCCTCGTCGGTGTACGCTGAGGGCGCCCCGGCGGTCCCGGACGGGTTGTTCGAGACCGGGGTGCCGACCTTCGGCATCTGCTACGGCTTCCAGGCGATGGCCCGGGCGCTGGGCGGCGAGGTCGCCAGGACCGGCTCGGCCGAGTTCGGCGGCACCACGCTCGACGTCCTGCAGGAAGGCGCGCTCTTCGCCGGCCTCCCGCGCGTCCAGCAGGTCTGGATGTCGCACGGCGACTCGGTGGTGGCCGCGCCCGAGGGGTTCGCGGTGACCGCCTCGACCGCCGACACCCCGGTCGCGGGCTTCGAGCACCCCGAGCGCGGCTTCTACGGGGTGCAGTTCCACCCTGAGGTGCTGCACTCCGAGCACGGCCAGGCCGTTCTCAAGCACTTCCTGGACGCGGCGGGCTGCCGCCCCTCGTGGACCATGCTCAACATCGTCGACGACGCCGTCGCCGCCGTCCGTGAGCAGGTCGGCGACGGCCGGGCCATCTGCGCCCTGTCGGGCGGGGTGGACTCCGCGGTCGCCGCCGCGATCGTGCAGCGGGCCATCGGTGACCGGCTGACCTGCGTGTTCGTCGACCACGGGCTGCTGCGCAAGGGGGAGGCCGAGCAGGTCGAGCGCGACTTCGTCGCCGTGACCGGTGTGAAGTTGCGCGTCGTGGACGCGCAGGAGCGCTTCCTCAAGGCGCTGACCGGGGTCGTCGACCCCGAGGAGAAGCGGAAGATCATCGGCCGCGAGTTCATCCGGGTCTTCGAGGACGAGCAGCGGGCGATCCTCGCCGACGGCCCGGTCGACTTCCTCGTCCAGGGCACGCTGTACCCCGACGTCGTCGAGTCCGGCGGCGGCACCGGTACGGCCAACATCAAGTCCCACCACAACGTGGGCGGCCTCCCCGACGACCTGCGGTTCGACCTGGTCGAGCCGTTGCGGACGCTGTTCAAGGACGAGGTCAGGCGGGCCGGAGAGGAGCTCGGCCTGCCCGCCGCGATGGTGTGGCGGCAGCCGTTCCCCGGTCCCGGGCTGGGCATCCGGATCATCGGCGAGGTCACCGGCGAGCGGCTCGACATCCTGCGCGAGGCCGACGCGATCGCCCGTGAGGAGCTGACCCGCGCCGGGCTCGACCGCGACATCTGGCAGTGCCCGGTCGTGCTGCTCGCCGACGTCCGTTCCGTCGGCGTCCAGGGCGACGGCCGCACGTACGGCCACCCCATCGTGCTCCGGCCGGTCACCTCGGAGGACGCGATGACCGCTGACTGGGCGCGCGTGCCGTACGACGTGCTCGGGCGGATCTCCACCCGGATCACCAACGAGGTCCGCGAGATCAACCGCGTCACCGTCGACATCACCAGCAAGCCCCCCGGCACCATCGAGTGGGAGTGACTCCGCGCCGTCACCACATGAGAGCAACGCGACACTCCTGGTGATTTCATCGTCGCGCAGATCAATCTCTTCCGTGAGATGTGACCTGATGCGGTAGTAGTCCGGATTCATCCGCGAAGTGGGAATCAGGGCTATTTCGCGGCGATTGGGACGGTAGGTTGGCGCGCGTGACCGCCACCCCGGCTCTCGCCGTCCCGCAGGCCGTCTCCAGCCGCATGGCCTGGCTGGACGCCCTGCGGGGTCTCGGCGCGCTCGCCGTGGTGGCCGAGCACATGCTGCCCTGGCTGCTGCCCGCCCTCCGGCCGTACTGGTTCAACCTCGGCATGTACGGCGTGCTGGTGTTCTTCCTGGTCAGCGGATACATCATCCCGTCGTCGCTGGAGCGGCGGGGCGACGTCCGGGCCTTCTGGATCAGCCGGCTGTTCCGGCTCTACCCGCTCTATCTGCTGGTGATCGCGTTGGTCCTGGTGGCCGCGATCTGGGTGCCGGTCCGCGAGCAGGTGCCGCGCGATCTCTCGGCGGTGGCGGCCCACGCCTCGATGCTGCTCGACGTCGTCCATACCGGCGGCCTGGCCGATCCGATGTGGACCCTGTCGTACGAGATGGTGTTCTACCTGGTCGTCACCGCGCTCTTCGTGCGCGGGGCGCACCGGCGCAGCGGCGTCCTCGCCGTCGTGTTCGGGCTGGTGGCGGTCGGCGCCGGTCTGGTGCTGTCCGCGCCGCTGCTGCCCGGCCCGTGGCCCGCGATCGTCTCGGGCGTCGCCTTCGTCGTCGGCGTGACCTGCCTGATCTCGGGCCGGTTCCGGACCGCCGCCGCGTACGCCCTCGGGGCGATGGCGCTCGTCCTGATGCTCTTCGGCAGCTTCGTCCCGTGGTTCGGCGCGGCGATCCTCGCGGTCATGTTCGCCGGGACGGCGCTCAACCGGTGGGAACGCGGATCGGGCGGCCTGACGCCGGTGATCGTCGCGGCGGCTCTGGTGGCCGTGGCCCCGGTGTGGTCGATCCAGGCGGGCTGGTGGTGGGTGCGACCGGACGTGTGGATCACCACGATGGCGCTCGCGGGGGCGACGTTCGCGGTGGGAATGGTGCTGCGCGGCCGTTCACTGCCGCGGGCGCTGACCTGGCTCGGCCTGGTCAGCTATTCGGTCTACCTGCTGCATCATCCGCTGCTGCGGCTGCTCGGCGCCGCCGTGGACGACCTGCGCCTGCTGTCGCAGGGTGTCCGGGTGGCGACGGCCGTGGGCTACGTCGGGGTGGTGCTCGGCCTGAGCTGGCTGACGTACCGTTTCGTGGAGTCCCCGACGCAGCGCCTCGGCAGGCGTGTCAGTCGCCGCTCAGCGGAAGCTGCTCCGGGTAGATCTCTCCCGGGATGAGCTCCTGGCCTTCGAGCAGCTTGGAGACCGTCACGAACGAGTAGCCCTGGCTGGTCAGGTCCTCCAGCACCGCGGGCAGCGACTCGACGGTCTGCTTGACGGTCTCGTGCATCAGCATGACCTCGTCCTGGTCCGCGATGTCGAGCGCCCGGCCGGTCAGGAACTCGACGTCACGGTAGTCCTTGATGTAGTCCTGCGTGGAGACCGTTCCGGGGATCTGGAGCAGCTTGAACTTCGCGGTGATCGTGCGCACGCCCTCGTTGGTCAGGCCGCCGGGAGCGCGGAAGAGGACCGGTGTCTTGCCGGTCGTCTTCTTGATGATGTCCTGGGTCTTCTTCACCTCGTCGTAAATGGCCTTGTACTCGAGGTCAGTCAGGTACTTGTGGTCCCAGGTGTGGTTGCCCAGCTCGTGGCCGCCCGTGGCGATGTTCTTGGTCAGCTTGGGGTGCTTCTTCACCCGGTTGCCGATGAGGAAGAACGTCGCCTTCGCCTTGTATTTCTTCAGGACCTTCAACAGGTCGTTCGTGTACTCCGCCGGACCGTCGTCGAAGGTCAGCGCGATGCATTTGTGCGTCACGCAGTACGGCTCGGCGGCCCGCTGCTGGTGGGCCTGCGCGGGGGAGGCGAGGGAGGCGGACAGGGCCAGTGCACAAATGGCGGCTAGAGGGACAAAACGATGCAATGCCATGGTGGTGCTCCTCGGGGGTTTGTAGGCGGCATCGTAACGTGTCCAGCTGGGAATACCCCTGAACGGGATCATGCGGGCGAAGGTCCGGATCCCCGTACAACCTCGTTTCACATGCGAAATCCCCCAAATCCAGGACGCGCCCGACTGGGGAGATACCACCACGCGATCAGGACGACGCGACCCATGACGACGCGGTGGCCTGGCGCGTCGCCCGGCGTGGCACGGTGCCCGGCGTGGCGTGGCGTGGCGTGGCGCGGCGCCCGGCCGGAAACGCGGGGCGCGAGCCCAGGAGTCCCGGCACCGCGACGCGCACACCGGGAAGGCCGCCGCCACAGGCCGTGAACGCCGTCGCCGGACGCGGTGACGATCGTCCGCCTCAGCTGCGGACGTCTTGCCGGACGACTGCGGACGTCTTGCCGGACGCCGTGAGATGCCGCCGGCCGCAGGTTCGCGAATATCCCGACATTTCCCGCCGTCCGGCCGTGGTGTGCGGGTAATTCCCTTGCTATTCCACATCCCTTGCGGCGGTAAATGTTGCCCCAAGGATGAGGGGTAAGCGGCTGATCTCGGAGTTCGTTTCGCAATGCTGGCTCGGCGTCACGATGACAAATGCGGCACTCCTGGAGGTGGGCACCCGTGGTCCTGAATCGACGGTGGACGGTGGTCGTGCCCGCCGGACTCGCGGTCCCGCCCGTCGGAGCGGTGTCGCTGGTCGTCCTCCAGCCCGGAGCGGGCGCACTCATGACCGGCGCCCTGACCGGCCTCGCGAGCATGTCGTGCATGGCCGTCCAGGGCATCGCGTATGTCAGGGAACGGCACGCCAGGGAACGGCGAAGCTCCCTGCAGCTGACGGAAAAGCGGGAGCGGACCCGGGAAAGGTCGCGGCGGAAGGACCGCGAGATTCAGCGGTCGCTCGCCCGGGTGAATACCCGGCTCGACACGATGTCGGCGGATCTGAAAAGAACGCGAGACCTGATTTCCGTGTCCGGAGCGCGCCTGTGCGATCTGCCGCGGATGGACCGGAGAATCACCGCGTCGAGCGAGGCGATAGAGAATTCGTATTACCAGCTCGAATCGTTCGTCGATATCCGGATGCCGCTCGATCCCGGTGTCCCGCTTCCGCCGATGCGCGGCCGGGCCGCCTCCCCGGACGTGCTGCGGTCGGCGATCGGCGAGATCCTCGGCGACGCCGGCCGTGCGGAGGAGCGGGCCGCCGGCGACCGTCGGCTGGACGACTTCCCCGAGCTCGCCCGCACCCACGTGAGGGCGGAGAAGGGGGCCGACCTGCTGAGGAGGGCCGGGTGAGCGCTACCTGGGGAGGCTGCGTCGGGTTCGGGTCCCATCCCGCCCTGCTCGACCGCGTCTGCGAGGACTTCGACGGGCCATGGACGATCCTGGACGGCGCCGACCCCGGTGAGCCCCCACCGGACGAAGCCGTGGAGCGCGCCGTCATCGCGGCCAGGAGCCCGGCGGACCTGCGCAGGGCGGTGCCGTTCGGCGCGCTGATCCCGGCCGCCACCCGCGTGTGCGTCATCATCGCGGAGGCGCCGCCGTGGGCCGCCCAGCCGCTGCCCGTCGCGGGGCAGGGCGCCGCCTGGCACCTCCTGGCCGACCTGAGGATCGCACGGAGAAGGCGCGGATGGCACATCGAGGCGTCGTTCTCCGGGCCGGTGGCGGGCGGCGAGGTCCTCTCCCACGTCTTGTACGGCCTGCTCGGAGGACGGCGGCACATGGCCCAGCCGGTGATCGGCCTGGCCGGCCAGGGCGCTTCGGGCTGGCGGCCCGGCGATCCCAACGTGGCACTGACCAGCGTGGGAGGGCCGGTCGCCGACCGCCGCGACGCGCCGGGCTGCGATCTGGTGCTCCGCGTCACCGAAAGCCCCGCGTGCCCGTGGCCGGACGGGCGCATCCCCGTGGCGGACCGCCCGCCGCTGTCGGCCGCTCTCGACGGCGCCGCCCACCCCGACCTGCTCCCTCCGGTGGATGAGAGCGTCGTCAACCCGATCGGCTTCCGGCAGAACGCCAGGGGCCCGGTCGCCGCGCTGACCAGCAGGGCGGGAGGCTTCTCGATCACGAGCGGGCTGGACGAGCTCGTCCGCCTGCCCGCGTCCGGCGAGCTGACGGACGTCGACGTCGCCCGGCTCCGCGACGTCGTCGGTGTGGCCGTCCAGGACGTGGACGCGTACGGCCTGGTCCGGGCGCGGATCGTGACAGGGCTCGCCGCCGCGGGAATCCCCGTGATCATGAGTGCCGAGGGCATCGGCGACCCGGCCCTGGGCGCGGATCTCTCCGACGCGCTCGCGACCGTGGACGAGGACGAGCTGACGTCGGAGCTGCGGCGCGAGGAGATCAGCGTGCGCCTGCGCCGGGCCGCGCTGCGGACGCACGGCGCGATCCCCCGGTGGCGGAACATCGCCGTCTCCGCCGGCCTGGCCCTGCCGTACGAGCCGCCCGTCTCCGTACTGCTGAGCACCTGCCGCAAGGACATGGTCCCCTTCGCCCTGGAGCAGATGGAGCGGCAGCGCGGCGTACGGGCCGAGATCATCCTGGGGCTGCACGGCTTCTCCGCCAGGGAGGCGGGTGTCCAGGGGGCGATCGCCGACTCGTCGCTGCGGATCACGGTCGTCGAGGCGGCGGCCGGGGCGCCACTCGGAGAGCTGCTGAACCGCATGGCCGCCGTCGCCTCCGGTTCGTTCCTCGCCAAGGTGGACGACGACGACTGGTACGGCCCGGACCATCTGGCCGACCTCCTGCTCGCCCAGCTCTACTCGGGGGCCGAGCTGGTCGGGGCCGCCGCGGAGTTCGTCTACCTGGAGCCGATCAACACCACCGTCCGCCGCCGTCTCGGCACCGAGCGGTTCACGCCGCTGGTGGCCGGCGGGACCATGCTCGTCGCCCGCGAGATGTTCGAGACCCTCGGCGGTTTCCGGCCCATCCCCCAGACGGTGGACGGCCAGCTCATCGAGTCGGTGGAGGCCGCCGGAGGGCGGATCTACCGGACGCACGGGCTCAACTACGTACTGCGCCGGCGCCATTCCCGGGCGCACACCTGGAGGCACCCCGTCCAGGCGTTCCTGAAGTCGTACCAGGAGCAGTGGCGCGGGCTCCACTTCAACCAGCTGATGGAAAGCGCTTCGACGCCCCATGCGGGCTACTGGAGGCAGGAACAGTGACATCCCCGACCCGGCAACCGCGCATCCCGGCCAACGACCACGGCGTCATCGAGGGCGTCCCCGCGCTGGGCGAGTGGACGCCCCGCCTCTCAGTGAGCGTGGTGATCCCGACCAGCGGCTCGCGCGGGACGCTGCCGCTGGCACTGGCCGGACTGGCCGCCCAGACCTACCCCCGCCACCTGCTCGAAGTGATCGTCGTGGACGACGGCGAGCAGCCGATGCTCCGGCTCCCCGAGATCCGGCCCGAGCGCACGCGGCTGATCCGCCCGAAGGACGGGCGCTGGGGCAAGCCGCACGCCTGCAACCTGGGCGCGTCCACCGCGGAGGGCGACGTCGTCCACTGGCTCGACGACGACCTGGTGCTCTTCCCCGATCACGTCGAGGCGCAGATGCGCTGGCACCACCTCGCCGACTACCTCGTGGTGCTCGGCCACCCGAGGTCCGTGCAGCCGGATCCGTCCGAGCTGTCGCCGAACGAGGTCCTCGCCGCCGCCGAGGCCGGGGCGGTGGCCAAGCTGTTCCACGAGGAGGACAGCACGCCGCAGTGGACGGAGAAGCGCTGGAACCGCACCTCCGACCTGCGGACCGCCGGGGTGGACGCCTTCTCGGTCCACGTGGGCGCCACCTCGTCGCTCCCGGCCGCGTTGTTCCGGGCCGCGGGCGGCATGGACGAGTCGCTGATGCTCGGCGAGGACACCGAGCTCGGCTATCGGCTGGCCCAGGCCGGCGCCGTCTTCGTCCCGGACCGGGCCGCGCGCGCCTGGCACCTCGGCCGCTCCACCGTCGTGGGCCGCGAGCCCGAGGTGAAGCGGCACAACTGGCCCTACCTCGGCGAACGCGTGCCGACCTTCCGGTGGTTGCGCAAGACTCCCGGCCGCGGCTACCGCGTGCCGTACGTCGAGGTCGTCGTCGACGCGCGGGGCGCGTCCCTCGAAGAGGTCAGGGCGACGGTCGACGGCGCGCTGGGAAGCTGGACCCCGGACGTGTCCGTACGGATAACGGGGCCGTGGAGCCGGCTCGGCGACGGCCGCCGCGCGCCGCTCGACGACCCGGATCTGGACCTGCGGCTGATCAGCGCCGGCTACGAAGGGGACGCCCGGGTCACGTTCACCGAGGATCTGCCCGCGTCCTGCTTCCCGATCCCGTTCCGGTTCCACTGCCCGGCGGGCTGGGTGCCCGGACAGGACGCCCTGGGCCGCCTGATCGCCTTCGCCGACAGGAACGCCCTCGGCGTGCTCTCGCTCGCCCTGGAGGAGCGGGACGAGGTCGTCCACGCGCGGCTGGAGCGTACGGCGGCGCTGAGCCGGGCGCGCCTGGTGGCCGACCCCGGCGAGGATCTCGACGACGTGGTCCACGAGGTGTTCGGCACGCTCTGGGACGTCGGCGAGAAGTGGGGTGTCGTGCGGTCCGAGTCCGCCACGACGGTCAGCCCGGAGACGCTGCAGGCCGAGCTGGAGAAGTGCCGCGCGAGGTCGCTCGTGCTGCAGGACCGCGCGAACCGATGGCGCAGGCAGGCGACGCGCGGTCACGCGACGCGCAGGAGATGGCGGCACGCGAGCCGCCGCGTCGCGAGGGTCCTGATGCGGCGCGTGGCCCGCCCCGTGATGCGCCGGGTCGCCCGGCCGGTCGGGCTCCGGATGCCGTGGGCCGCGCCGGGGAGGGGGCGGCTGTGACGGCACGCCCGGCCGGCGTCCCGGAGACCGGCCTGCCCGGGAGCACCGCCCCAGAGATCACCGTCCCAGAGATCACCGTCATCGTGCCGGTGCACGACACGGCCAGGTGGCTGCCGGACGCCCTCGCCTCGCTCGACGCCCAGGAGTGCCGCGACCGCGTCGAGGTCGTCATCGTCGACGACGGGTCGGCCGACGGCTCGGGCGAGATCGCCGAGGCGTACGCCCGGACGCGCCCCTCCGTCCGCCTCGTCAGGCAGGAGAACGCGGGGCTGGGCGCGGCGCGCAACCGGGGCGTGGGCCTGGCCTCCGGCCGCTACCTCGCCTTCCTCGACTCCGACGACCTGTACGCCGAAGGCGGTCTGGACGCGTTGCTCAGGGCGGCCGTGCGGTACGACGCGGACGTGGTGGTGGGCGACATGCGAGGCATGCCGCCCCGATCGAGCCCGGCGTGGCGGCGCGAACTGGTCGTCGGCGAGCGGGTCGTCGGCTCGGTGGCCGAGGCCCCGGACATCGTCGGCAACCCGTCCGCGTGCAACAAGATCGTCCGCAGGGAGCTGGTGGCCGCCACGGGGGCGAGATTCTCCGAGGGCACGGCGTTCGAGGACGTGCTCTTCACGCTTCCGCTGCTGCTCGGCGCCCGGCGCATGGTCCTGACCGACCGTCCCTGCTATCGCTACCGCACCCGGGACGACGGCTCGTCGATCATGGACTCGCGCGGCCGTCCGGACCGGATCATGCAGCACCTCGCGGTCGTCGAGCGGCTCGTCGGCGGCCTGTCCGACCAGCCGCCCGCCGTGCACCGGGCGGTCGTGCGCTGGGCGGGCTACATGCAGCTCCACTACACCAGGAGGGCGGCGTCCGCGCTCGGCGACGAGGAGCTGGCCGGGTTCGCGCACCGGATGTCGATCCTGCTCAAGGAGATCGCGCCCGAGGTGGTGGCCGAGTTCGTCACCGGCCTCGGCGGTGGGCTGCGCGCGGTCGGGGCGTACCGCGGCGACCCCGAACTGATCAGGAAACCGGTGTCGTCCGCCGCGCTGCGGGTGCTCTCGGGGCGTGTCTACCTCGACGTCCCCGAACTCGACCGGTTCGGCGACCTGCTCATGGTCCGGCCACTCTCCGCGGTGGTCTCCAGGATCGGGGCGGCCGGGGAAGGGGCGCTGATCAGGGTGGACGGGCACGTCAACGCCCCGGGGCTGCTCGCCGTACCCGGAGAGGTCCGGCAGGACCTGCTGCTGGAGCTCGGCGACACGGTCCTGCGGCGGCGGATCCGGATCACCAGGGCCAAGCCCGGACGCTTCGCCTGGTCCTGCGACATCGCGGGCGACGACCTGCCCCCGGGTAACAGCGTGCTCCGGCTGATCGCCCGTGACCGGTTCGGCTCCGAGACGGCGATCCCGCTGACGGTCGCGGAGAACGCGACGGCGTCCGTGACGCTCTCGGTGGCGGCGGACCGGGGGACCGTGCTCCGGCGGCTCGGCACCGCCATGCGGAAGAGGGCGCGCATTGGCTGAGCCGCCATTGGCCTTATCCCGATATTTCCGGGCACTGCCCGGCGATTCCCGACGATTTCAAAGGACCCGTCCGTGCCTCGCGTGAGCGTCATCATCCCGATCTACGACGTGGAACAGTACCTGGCGGCCTGTCTGGAGTCGGTCGCCGCGCAGACGTGGCACGACCTCGAAGCCGTCATGGTGGACGACGGCTCCAGCGACGGCAGCGCCGAGATCGCCCGGCGCTTCGCCGAACGCGACCCCCGGTTCCGGCTGGTACGGCAGGCCAACGCGGGGCTGGGCGCGGCGCGCAACACCGGGCTGCGGCACGCGACCGGCGAGTTCGTCTGCTTCCTGGACAGCGACGACCTGCTGCCGCTGCACGCCGTCGAGTACCCGCTGGCCGAACTGCGCAGGACCGGGTCCGACCTGGCCACGGGGAACGTCCGGCGGTTCGGCGCGCGCGGGGCCCGGCCGTCCGCGATGCACCGGGAGATCTTCGCTGATCCCGCGTCGGCGACCCACGTCAGCGCGCGGCCCCCGCTGCTGAAGGACCGGCTGGTGACGAACAAGCTGTGGCGCCGCTCGTTCTGGGACGCGCACGGCCTCGGCTTCCCCGAAGGCGTGCTGTACGAGGACGTCTCGGTGGCGCTGAGCGGCCACTTCCTGGCCGGGGCCGTGGACATGCTGCCCGCGCCGGTCTACCTGTGGCGCGAGCGCCACGGCGACAAGCCGTCGATCACCCAGGACAAGACCCACGTCAAGGGAGTCGAGGACCGCTTCGCGGCGGCGGCGTCGGTCCGGTGCTTCCTGGCGGAGAACGGCCTGGAGAAGCACGTCCCCGCCTGGGATCACGTCGTGCTCGACCACGACATGGTCAACTTCCTCGACGTCATGGACACGGCCACGGACGCCTTCCGGGCCAGGTTCCTCGATCTCGCGGGCGCGTACCTGGAGGGTGTCGCGCCGTCCGTCATGGACGCGCTGCCCGCCGCGCGGCGGCTCAAGTGGCACCTGGTCGGCGAGCGGCGGCTGGCCGACCTGCTCGAGGTCATGGCCTGGGAGAAGCGGGTAGGGCCCGGCAAGCAGGTCGTACGGCGGCTGCGCGGCCACTACCTCGACACCCCGCTCCTGGCCGGCCGCGACATCCCGGCCGAGATCTCGCGACTGCGCGGCGAACTGTCGCCGACGACCAGGATCGACCGGGTCCAGTGGGAGGACGGGAAGCTGGCCGTCGAGGGGCGGGCGACCCTCCGCCACCTCCGGCCGACCAGGCGCTTCCATCAGCAGGTCTTCGCGACCCTGGTCCAGGCGGGGACCGGCCGCCGGGTCCGCGTCCCCGCCACCGTCACCCGTACGAGCGTCTTCCTCAAGCAGGGCAGGCCGCGCGGGCCGCGCGACTGGGGCGGGTTCCGGCTCGTGATCGATCCCCGGCGCCTCGGCGACCCGGGCGACGGCACAGCGCTGTGGCGGGTGGAGCTGCACCTGATCCACCGGGGCCTCATGCGGCGCGGCCCGCTGGCCGATCCCGGCGCCGCCTTCGTCGCGCAGGTGGGCGCCAGGAGCCTGGAATCCGGCGGATACGTCACGCCGTCGCTGACCGAGGCGGGCGCGCTCACGCTGCGGGTCGAGACCGAGACGGCCCGGGTGACCGGCCAGGCCGTACGGGACGGTCGCCTGCTCCTGCACGGAGAGGTGGTGGGCGAGCTGGGCCCGCAGCCGGTGCTGCGCCTGACGCGCGCGCCGGGCGGGATGCCGCTGGTCTGTCCCGTCACCACGGACGGCCGGACCTTCGAGGTCGAGCTGGACCTGGCCGGCCTCCTCCCGACGCGCAGACTCGAACTCGGCGGAGCCGAGGCACGGCTGCTCGACCTGCCCGTGGAGTGGCGGGCCACGACGGACCGCGCGGGCGGGGCAGTGACGCCGGTGACCGTCGCCGAGGGCCTGACCCCGCAGAGGTTCGGCCGCTCCGGGCGGGAGATCGTCGTGACGCGCGACCCGTCCGGCGAGCTGGTGCTCAGGGACCAGGCCGCCGCCGCGTTCGCCGAGTACGCCGAGTGGCTGGCGGGTGGCGAGCTCCTGGTCGAGGGTGGGTTCGCCGAGCCGTACGACGGGGCGCGGACCCTCGTGATCACCTCCCAGGACCGCTCCGTGGAGCGGCTCGTCCCGATGGACGGGGCGGGCACCCGGTTCGGGGGCCTGCTCGCGCCCGAGGGCCTGGACACCCCGGCCGGCCCGTTGCCGCTGCCCAAGGGCCGGTACGGCCTGGCCGTACGGGTCGGCGGGCGGGACCTTCCGGTGGAGTTCGAGCCGGACTTCCCGATGGCGCTGGAGACGGCGCGGCGCAGGTTCGAGCTCACCGCGGACGGCGCGGGCCGCGCCGTGCTGACGGTGGGCGGTGACCTGGCCGCGAGTGAGCGGGGCAAGAAGGCGCAGCGCACGCTGCGCCAGGAGGTGTATCCCGGGATGCGGGACCGGCCGCTCCGGCCCGAGGTCTTCTTCAGCAGCCACGCGGGGAGGCGGTTCTCCGGCAGCCCGAGGGCCGTCTACGAGGAGTTGCGCGACCGGGGCGCGGACCTCACGTTCCTGTGGAACGTGAGGGACGGGCAGGTCGCGCTGCCCGCCGGGGTGGAGCCGGTACGGACGGCCGGGCGCGAGTACTACGAGGCGCTGGCGCGCTGCCGGTACATCGTCGTGGACGACCACCTGCCCTCGTGGTTCGAGCCGCGTCCCGGTCAGACGGTGCTGCAGACCCGGCACGGGTGCGTCCCCGTGCGCGGCGAGCACGAGGCGGGCCGGTGGAGCCACCTGCTCTCGCCCGGACCGCGCTGCACACCCCTGCTGCGGGCCGCCTTCGGCTTCGGCGGGGAGATCCTGGAGACCGGCCTGCCGCGCAACGACTTCCTCCGGAGCGCCGGCCGGGACCGGATCGCCGCCGAGGCCGGGCGCCGGATCGGCCTGCCCGACGGCAGGAAGGTGATCCTGTACGTCCCGGCCCGGCGGGCCGCGCGCGAGAAGACGCGGCTCGACCTGGAACGGATGCGGGCGGCGCTGGGGGAGGACCACGTCGTCCTGGTGCGCAGGCACCCCTCGCTCGCCGGTCAGCCTCCCGTGGTCGCGGCCGGGGGCACCGGCCACACCGGGGACGCCGGGGATATCGGGGACATCGGGAACTTCGTCCGCGACGTGTCCGCCCATCCCGACGTCCGCGAGCTCTATCCGCTCGCGGACGTCCTGGTCACGGACTACTCGTCGGCCATGTTCGACTTCGCGCCGACCGGACGCCCCATCCTGTTCTTCGCGTACGACGTCGAGGAGTGGGCGGGCCGGTTCCCCTTCGACTACGAGGCGGAGGTGCCCGGGCCGCTGCTGCGCACCACCGACGAGGTGATCGAGGCGGTCGCGCACGCGGGCGAGGTCGCCGCCAAGTACGCGAGGCTTCGCCACGACTTCGTGGCGAAGTTCTGCCCGCTGGACGACGGCCTGGCCGCCCGCCGGGTGGTCGACCGGGTCTTCGGGACGGCGGCGGAGCGGGCGTAGCCCTGGTCAAGGATCGCCCAA
Source organism: Microtetraspora glauca (assembly GCA_001570385.1). GTDB lineage: Bacteria > Actinomycetota > Actinomycetes > Streptosporangiales > Streptosporangiaceae > Microtetraspora > Microtetraspora glauca. The sequence goes on from BBYL01000007.1 coordinate 497,364, forward strand.
GGCGCGGTAAGGGTACGACGTCCGCCCGATCCCGACAGGTGATCGCGGGCATTCTGGCCGCGTGCGTACGGCTCCCAGACTCTCGGTGATCGTTCCGTTCTGTGACGTGGAGGAGCATTTCGAGGACTGCCTCGGCTCGCTGCGCGCGCAGACGCTCACGGACGTCGAGTTCATCCTCGTGGACGACGGTTCCACCGACGCCGGGCCGTCCATCGCCAGGGCGTACGCCGCCGCCGACTCCAGGTTCACGATCGTCGGCGGGCCGAAACGCGGCGCGGGCCCGGCGCGTGACGCCGGGATCGCGCACGCGACCGGCGCGTACCTCGCCTTCGCGGACGGTGACGACATGGTCCCGGAGGACGCCTACCGGACCATGGTGGAGTCGCTCGACGAGACCGGATCCGACCTGGCCTGTGGCGCGGTGACCCGGCTGCGGCAGGACGGGTCGGTGAAGTCGCGCGTCGTCCCGCCCGGGTTCGCGACGACCGTGCCGCGTACCCACGTCAGGGTGAACCGGGACCTGCTCCAGGACCGGCACGTGACGAACAAGGTGTTCCGCCGGTCCTTCTGGGACGCGCACGGCTTCGTCTTCCCCGAGGGGTTGTACGAGGACGCGCCGGTCGCGATCCCGGCGCACGTCCTGTCCGCCGCGACCGACGTGCTCAGCGACGCCGTGTACCTGTGGCGTTCCAGGCCGGGCTCGGCGCGCGATCGCAGGGGAGACCCGGACCGCGTCGCCCGGTCGCTGGCGTCGGCCGCGACGGTGTCGGCGTTCCTGGCCGAGCGCGCCCGCAAGCTGCGGCGACGGCACGACCAGCACATCGCGGAGACGGAGTTCCCCCTCCTCCTCGACATGCTCGCCACGGCGCGGGCGGGGGTCGCGAGGAGGCTGTCCGACCGCGCGCGGGCGTCCCTCCAAGCGCTCCACCCCGCCGCGGCCGACGAGTTGCCGGCGCTCCAGCGCCTCCAGATCCACCTCCTGCGCGAAGGCATGGTCAAGGAACTGGCGGTCGTCCAGCGGTTCGCGCGTACGGAGATCGACGATCACGGCGTGGTGCGGAGCGGTCTGCGCGACCCGCGCTGGTACTTCGACTATCCCTTCCGCGGTGATCCCCGCGTCCCCGACGCGATCTACGAGGCGGGGCCGGAACTGCGGGCCCACGCCATGGTCGACGACGTACGGTGGACGGGCCGGCTGCTGCGGATCACCGGGCACGCCTACCTCTGCCGCGTGGACAGCAAGCTCTGCGACGTCGAGGTCTGGCTCGAATCCGGTGACCGGCGGATGCCGCTGAAGGCGGGCCGCGCTGAGCGGCCGGACGTGACCGCCGACTCCCGGCAGTCCGCCGTCTCCTACGACAGATCCGGCTTTGTCGTCCAGCTCGACCCGGCTCGGATCACCGAAGGGACGTGGACGCTGCATACCCGCGTGTCCACGCGCGGCATCACCCGCGACGCACGCGCGGCCGGCCACCGGGACGCGGGCCGGCGGGGCTTCCACGTGGGCGGCGTCGAGGTGTCCCTCACCCGTGAAGGCGGGCTGGTCCTCGTGGCCCGCGGCTCCGGGGACACCGCCGTGCTCCACCCCGCCGCCGTCCCCGTGGCGGGCAGGATCACCGGCGTCCGGTGGACGGAGGACCACGAGCTGGTCCTGACCGGGGAGGGCGAGAGCCGTACGGACCGGATCGCCCTCCTGCTCGGGAGCTCCGGGGGCTCCGGGGGCTCCGGGGGCTCAACGGACGCGGGGGACCCGGACAATCCGGGAGAGCGGCACGAATGGCCGGTCAGGTGGTCGGGCGGGCGCTTCACCGCGACGATCGGCGCGACCGCGGACGGGTTGCCCGTGCGCGGCGGGCGATGGCGTGTCCTTCTCGGCGACGGCCCGCTCGCGCTCGGCCCGGAACTGCTCGCCGCCCCGCCGGAGCCGCACACGACGTCCGTGCACCGGATCTCCTTCCTGCCCGGCCTCGGCGGCGAGCTCGCGCTCCTGGTCAGGCCGGCGCTGCGCCCGGACGAGCGCGGCAGGTACGCCCTGCGCAGGCTCCGCGGCACGCGGCGCCACCATCGCGCGCGGATCAGGGACGCGGTGCTCTTCGACAGCTACGGCGGGAGCCAGTACTCGTGCAACCCCCGGGCGATCTCGGAGGAGTTCCAGCGTCGCGATCTCGGCACCGACCTGATCTGGGTCACCAGGGACGGCCAGTTCGCGGTCCCCGAGGGGGTCCGCACCGTCCTGTACGGCTCCCGCGAGCACGAGGAGGCGCTCGGGACCAGCCGCTTCGTCGTCGCGAACCGGCGCACCCAGCCGTCCTGGTACGTCGATCGGCCGGACCAGACGTTCGTGCAGACCTGGCACGGCACCCCGCTCAAGTGCCTGGGCCGCGACGTCAAGGGCAAGCCGCTGGCCAGCCGCGACATCTACGAGGGACTCGACCGCTACTCCACCATGTGGGACGTGCTCGTGTCGCCCAACCCGTTCTCCACGCCGATCCTGCGGCGCGCCTTCGGCTACGAGGGCGAGGTCCTGGAGTCCGGGTACCCCCGCAACGACGTGCTGCTGCGGCCTGGACGGGCGCACCGGGTGCGCGGGGATCTCGGCCTTCCGGACGGGACGCGCGTGGTCCTCTACGCGCCGACCTGGCGCGACGACGAGCACTCCCGCCGGGGGCGCGTCGACCTGGAGCTGGAGGCCGGCCGGGTCGCCAAGGCGCTCGGTGAGGACACCGTCCTGCTGGTCCGCGCCCACTATCTGATGGCCGGGCGGACAGCGATGCCCACGGTCGTCCCCGGGGCCGGCGGGGGATCACCCGGCGGACTCGCCCTCGATGTATCGAGATTTCCCGACATGGCGGACCTGCTGGCCGTCACCGACGTCCTCGTCACCGACTACTCGTCGGCGATGTTCGACTTCGCCTGCACGGGACGGCCGATGGTCTTCTTCGCCTACGACCTGGAGCGGTACCGCGACCAGATCCGGGGCTTCTACTTCGACTTCGAGAAGGAGGCCCCCGGCCCGATCGTCCGTACGTCGGACGAGGTCGCCGACGCGGTCGGCGAGGCGTTGCGGCACGGAGAGCGACTCGGCCGTGCGGCGCGCTACCGGGACTTCGCGGTGCGGTTCTGCCCCTTCGACGACGGCCACGCCTCCGAACGCGTCGTCGATCGCATGTTGTCCTGACCTCTCCCCGCGGCCGAAACCCGGGGTTCCTCGCTTCAGGAGTCTCGATGAGCCATTTCCCGGCCGGCGCGCTCGCGCGGCCTCTCGCGCTTCCCCGCCGGAGGAGCGGCGCGACGCTCCTGCCGCCCGGTCTGGTCGCCCTGGCCGCCGGACTGTGGGGCCTGGACGGCCCGCCCATCTGGCGGGACGAGGCCGCCACCGTCAGCGCGGCCGTCCGTACGCCGTCCGAGCTGCTGGACCTGCTGAGCCGGGTGGACGCCGTCCACGGCGTCTACTACGCGTTCATGCACGTCGTGGCCGGTGTGTTCGGCACGGGTGACATGGCGCTGCGCCTGCCCTCGGTGCTCGCCGGCGTGCTGGCCGCGAGCGGGCTCGCCGCACTCGGGCGCGCCCTGGGCAACGCCCGGGCCGGCCTGTACGGCGGGCTGCTCCTGGCCGTGATGCCGATCTTCTCGCGCTACGTTCAGGAAGGCCGGCCGTACGGGATCACGATGGCCGGAGCAGTCGGGGTGGCCCTCCTGCTCGTGCGCGCGCTCCGCGCGCCCTCCTGGCGGCGCTTCCTCCTGTACGGCGCGGCCGTGGCGGGGCTCGCCTACCTGAACCTGTTCGCCTTCCTGGTCGCCGGCGGGCACGGCGTGTACGTCCTGGCGGAGGCGTGGCGGGGGCGCGGGTCCTCGCACCCGGATACGCGGCGCACGGTCACACGCTGGTGCGGAGCCGCGGCACTGGCGATGGCGGCCGTCCTGCCGCTGGCGTGGATCTCGTCGGGTCAGAGCGGGCAGGTCGGCTGGATCCGGTCTCCCGGCCCGGAAGAACTGCGGCTGCTCGCCATCCGGATCTTCGGTGACCTCGGCACGACGAACTCGGCGTGGGCGGGCATCGCGCCGCTGGTCCTCGCGCTCGCGCTGTACGGTCTCACCCGGTGCGGGGCGGTCGCCCGGCCGGCGCTGCCGTGGCTGCTGGTGGCCCCGCTCGCGCTGCTGGCCGTGTCGTGGGCGGTCCACCCGGTCTTCGTCTTCCGCTATGTGCTGTGTTGCGTGCCCGCGGCCGCTCTGCTGGCGGGGGCGGGGCTCGCGGCGCTGCCCTGCCGGCTCGCGGTTCCGCTGCTCGCGGTCGGGATCGGGCTGGCCGTCCCCGGTCATCTCGCGACGCGGGGACCGGACGGACGGCAGGACAACCCCGAGCCGCTCATGTCGGTGCTGGCGAGCGCGGCGCGGCCCGGCGACGCGGTCGCCTTCGCCCCCGGGCTGACCAGGAAGTACGCCGTTGTCTATCCCGGGATCTTCGACCGCCTGGACGACGTGCTGCTGCGCAGGTCACCCGAGCGGGACGGCAGCTTCTCCGGGCGGGACGTGCGCCGCCGCGCCCAGGCGAGGCGCCTGGACGACGTGCGGACGCTGTGGGTGGTCGGCTACGCGAGGAAGATGCGGGCCACCGACTGGGGAGACGACCTGTTCCCCGAATCCTTCGAATGCACCGGACACTGGATCTCCGGCGGCTTCGCGATGGCCCGCTGCACGAATCAGAACAGCACGCATCAAGACGGCACGAATCAGGACAGCTCGAACGCGTTGGGCGTCGGATAGTAGGCCTCCAGGAAGCGCATCAGCAGCGCGTCCTGCTCCTCGGTCGTCGGCGCCGTGTCGTTCAGGCAGAAGGCGTCGTGCTTGCGTTTGGCCAGCATGCGGCGCAGCTTGGCCGGAGTCTCCTCCAGCGCCAGATCGACGTACGTGTAGTCGATCATGCCGGGCGCCGCGCGCCCGGTCAGATACGCGTAGTAGTGGACCAGCGACGACACCACCGAGATGTCGCTGGACTCGCGGAAGGCGCCGCGCGCCGTCGCCGCGAAGTCCTCGGCGAACCGCTCCTCGACCTCGTACAGGAGGGACCGGCGCAGGGCGTAGGGGACATGCTTCATCTTCTGGGTGAGCGTCCGCCCGGCCAGGGCTTCGAGTATCCGCCGGTTGTTCATGCCGGCCGCGTGGACCGGCGACTCCTCGTCCGCGGGGGAGCCGAACGGCACGTGCACGATGCTCGGGAAGAAGTGCGGCATCCCGTTCCCCTCGAAGAACGTGTGCGCGGGCAGCGGCCGTCCGAGGAAGAAGTCGTCGTTGAGGTAAAGGAACTGCTCGGACAGCCCGTCGATGTGGTGCAACTGCGTCTCGATCGCGTGCGAGTTGAACACCGGCAGCACGGACGGGTCGCCGAAGATCTCCTTGTGGTCCACGACCGAGACGAGCGGGTCGGAGGTGTCCAGCCACGGAGGCCGCTGACCGTCGGTGACCACCCACACCCGGTTGACCCAGGGCGCGTACGTCAGGAGCGATCGCAGCGAGTAACGCAGCTCGTCCCTGCTGACGAAACGGGCGTCGGTCGTGGCGAGCTCGCTGAGCCCGCCGGTCAGCGCCAGGTCCCTGCGGGCGCGCCAGGCCGGATCGGAGCCGTCGACCCAGGTGTAGACCGCGTCGATCGGGAAGTCGATGTCGTCGATCAGGCGGCGGGTGAACTCGGGCCGTGTGGGATAGCCGCCGATGCTCCGCGACGGCGACACCAGGTTGTTGAACAGCTCCTCGCCGCCCTGGACGGTCTCCCCGTGCGCGGGCACGATGTCGCAGGACCGGTTGGGGCGCGGCGCCACCAGCATGTCTCCCTCGGGCGCCCAGAACTCCAGGTCGCAGCCGTGCTCGGCGCCCAGGGTGAGGGTGTGCGACGGGCTGGTGAAGTAGAGCGCGACCCGCACCACGCGGGCGTTCTCCAGCGTTCCCGCGCGCCGGAGCGGGAGCATCTCGCCCACCTCCGTCGACCGCTCGCCCCGCCTGCCGTACGGCTGCCGCCCGGCGAGGAACGGTTGTCCGCATTGGGCCAGAGCTGACAACGCCTCTGACCGGTGGGTCGTCGCGACCGCCACGGCGGGCGGCCTGCCCCGCGGTGGACGGACGCAGAAGTACGGCACGCCGGCGCTCGCGAGCGCCGAGCACACCAGCCCGAAGGTCTCCCGTTGCGCCTGCAACGGGCTCGCGTCTTTCCTGATCAGTGCGGTGCCCGGCGTGGTCCCCCCGGCGAGCAGGCGCGTTCGCAGCCGTCGATACAACGTTCCAACCGGCATGATCTCCCCCCGGGACAGGACTGTAACCGATGACCGTCACGCTCGCGGGACGCTTTGACGAGGTCGGGGGGAGAGTCAAGAACTGGCAACGAGTTGACCTTCCTAGCACCGATTCGCATGTAGATGGCTACTCAACGTAGTCATGCTGGCGTGCATGGGAAGCTTCACGCTGGACGATGTTCTGGCGGTGCGAAAGCCCAGGGACTCGTGGTGGACCGTCTTCCTGGTCGATCCGATCGCCTGCCGACTCGCGCTGCTGGTGGCCAATCACACCTCGATCACCCCCAACGGGCTGACCCGGTTGTCCATGGTGCTCGGCCTCACCTCGGCCGTGTGCTTCGCCCAGGAGTTGCTGATCGCGGGAGCGGTTCTGTTCTTCGTGAGCTTCACCGTCGACTGCATGGACGGGAAGATCGCGCGACTCAAGGGCAACGGGACGCCGTTCGGTCTCTGGCTGGACTATGTGGGCGACCGCATCCGAGTCCTGTGCTGCGCGTTCGGCATCGCCTCCGCGCTGTACGCGCGGACCGGTGACCTCGTCTACGTGGTGGCCGGCGCCGCGATCGTCGTGCTCGACCTGTTCCGCTACATCAACGGCCCGCAGCTCAAGCGGGTCCGGGACAGCACGAGGGCGGCCGCCAGGGAGAGCGCGGGAGCCGAGTGCGTCTTCATGGACGAGCTGCTCGGCGCCGCCCCCGGGAGCAGCACCGAGCAGGTACGGCGCGACTTCGAGCGCGTCGGCGACGAGGACGGCCGTGCGCTGGTGGACCTGCAGAGGGGCTTCCGGGCGCAGTTCCCCTGGTACGACCGCGTCCGCATGTTCCTCGTGGCGCACCGCGTCCGCTCGCACGTGATCAGCGGCATCGAGTTCCACGCCGCGGTCTTCGTGATCGGACCGGTCCTCGGTGCCGTGGGCTGGCTCTGGAGTTCCGCGGTGACGGGCGCGTTGCTGCTCGCGTTCGAGTGCGTCCTCGTCTACCGGGCCTGGCTGGCGACCAGAGAGGTGACCCGCGCCGTGCCGGTAAGGGAAAGGGAGAAGGTTCTTGTCTGAACGGCCGATCTTCGTCGTGGGGTGCCCGCGCTCGGGTACCACCCTCCTCCAGCTCATGTTGCACGCCCATCCGCGGCTGGCCGTGCCGCCGGAGACCCGCATCGTCGTGCACGCGTACAACAAGCGGCACAAGTACGGCGACATGCGGCAGGCGGCGAACAGGCGCAGGCTCGCCGAATGGATCGCCGACGGCAGCCGCACCCAGTTCGCCGACCTCGGCGTCGACCGCGACGACTACGTCTCGAGGGCCGTCGAGGGACCGGGCAGCCTCGGCTCCGTCGTCGGCCTCGTCTACCAGATGTTCGCCGAGCGGTTCGACAAGCCCCGATGGGGCGACAAGCGGCCGCCGTACATCCGCCATCTCGACGAGATCCTGGCCATGTTCCCCGACGCCCAGATCATCCATCTGATCAGGGACGGCCGGGACTGCGTGTCCTCGCTCAAGGAGATGCCGTGGTTCGGCGAGGACATCTACCACGCGGCGCACCGCTGGGCCGAGGCGATCGACCTGGGCCGGCGCGCGGCACGCAAGTTCTCGCCCGACAGCTACCACGAGCTGCGGTACGAGGACCTGACCGCCGACCCCGAGCACGAGCTGACCCGGCTGTGCGCGTTCATCGGCGAGGAGTACCACCCCGCGATGCGGGAGCCGTACCGGGTCGCGGACGTCGTGCCGGAGCGCAAGACCTGGCACGTCAACACCCGCTCGGAGGTGACGACCGAACGGTCGGGCACCTGGGCGGAGCGGCTGGAGCCGTGGGAGATCGGACTGTGCGAGGCGGTGCTTGGGGAGCGCCTTCTCGACCAGGGTTACACGCTCAGCGGGGCGCCGCAGCCGGCCCGCGAGCACCTGGCGGCCTACCGGAAGGTGGCGTCGCGTTTCCGCAGGAAGCGGTGGCAGAAGGGCGTCACCGAGCGGTTCGACCGGATGCGCGAGCCCGGCCCCGTGGCGGCGCTGCTGACCGAAGGGCAGCGCGCGATCGCGGGACTTCCGGAGCGGCCGAGCCATCGGCCGGCGCACCGAGTCGCCGCACGCTGAGTTACCAACACAGGGGGATTGATTCACATGCAGTCGGACAGGCCGATCTTCGTCGTCGGCTGCCCGCGCTCGGGCACGACGATGCTGCAGCTCATGTTGCACTCCCACCCGCGCATCGCGGTTCCGCCGGAGACGCGGTTCCTGGTCCCGGCCTACTTCTCGCGCAAGTCGTACGGGGACATGCGGCAGGCGGAGAACCGCCGCAGGCTCGCCGAGTGGATCGCGAACGGCAGGAACACCAAGTTCCGCGAGCTGGGCCTGGACAAGGCCGAGTTCATCCAGACGGCGATGATGGGGCCGGGCAGCTTCGGCTCGGTCATCGGGACGGTCTTCAAGAGCTACGCCGAGCGTTTCGGCAAGCCCCGCTGGGGCGACAAGCGGCCCAGCTACTTCAAGCACGTGGACATGCTGACGCGCATGTTCCCCGACGCCCAGTTCATCCATCTGGTCAGGGACGGGCGTGACTGCGTCGCCTCCCTGAAGGAGATGCCCTGGTACACCCTGGACAGCTTCCACGCCGTGTCCAACTGGGCCGAGGCCATCGACTTCGGCCGGCGCAACGCCCGCAAGCTCCCCGCGGACACCTTCTACCAGCTCCGGTACGAGGACCTGACGGCCGACCCCGAGCACGAGCTCAGGAAGCTGTGCACGTTCATCGGCGAGGAGTACGACCCGGCGATGTGCGAGCCCAGGCACGTGGCCCGTGTGGCGGTGCCCGCGCACAAGGTCTGGCACAGCAACACGCACGGCGACGTCACCACCGCGCGCTCGGGCAGCTGGTCCTCCCGGCTGGAGCCATGGGAGATCTCTCTCTGCGAGGACGTGCTCGGTGAGCGGCTCGCGGCCTGCGGGTACGAGCTGAGCGGCGCCCCCAAGGCGGAGCGCCGGCACCTCTCCGCGTACAAGGCCGCCGCGGGCAAGCGGAAGGCCGCGCGCTGGCGCAAGGGCAACCGCGACCTGCTGGTCCGGCTGCGTGAGCCCGGCCCGATCGCGGCCCTCCTGACCGACGGTCAGCGCACCCGCGCCGGCCTCCCCGCGCAGCGTCCCCGCGAGCTCGTCAACGGCTGACGTGCTCGAACAGCGACGTCCAGCGGTCGAGCACGTGTTCCAGCCGGAACCGCTCCGCGTGCAGGCGGGCGGCGGCACCCAGCCGCCGCCGCTCGTCCGCCGAGCCCATCAGCCGTGACAGCGCCGCGGCGAGGGCCGGGACGTCCGCCGGGGGGACGAGCAGGCCGGTGCGTCCCGGCACCACCAGCGCGCGTACGCCTCCGGACACGTCGAACGCGGCGCACGGCACCCCGTACGACGCCGCCTCCCCGATGACCAGCGGCAGCCCCTCGTGCTCGCTCGACAGCCCCACCACCGACGCCTTGAGGTATTCGGCCGGCATCCCCGCCGCCGGTATCCGCCCCCTGAAGACGACGCTGCTCGCGACACCCTCCGCCGTCGCGTGCAGCCGGAGCCGCTCCTCCTCGGGCCCGTCCCCGATCAGGTGCAGCTCCCAGCCCGAGCCCTCTCCCGTACGGCGTGCCGCCGCGAAGGCCGAGATCAGCCGGTCGAACCGCTTGACCCCGGCCAGCCTCCCCACGCCCAGGATCCGACGGCCGCCGACGGACGCCACCGTCTGCGGCCAGCCGGGGAGCGGGTTCGGCAGGTGGCAGGTGTTGGGCAGCAGCGCCGCCTCGGAGAAGCGCCTGGCGTCGTCGGCGCTGAGGAAGACCGCCTGGTCGAGCGCGCCGTAGTGCGCCCGGACCGAGCGGAAGTGCCACGAGCCGAGGGCGTGGTCGAACGAGCCGTGATACTGCCCGATGCCGAGGTGGCGGTGCGGCGCCAGCAGGTCCCGCATCCTGGTGACCACCGCGGGTGAGGTCATCACGACGTAGCAGGGGCCGACGCCGGACAGGAGCCGCGTGACGGCGCGCCGGTCGGACCGGCGCCAGGCCCGTTCCGGCGGCGTGGCGCCGATCACGTGGTGGTCGTACGCGGGCCGCTCCACGTAGCGGACGGGGTCGGCTGACCGGTGCAGGCCGGCCACGTGGACCTCGTAGCCGCGCTCGGCCAGGCCCTGCGCGACGGTGTGCGTGACACGCTGGATCCCGCCCAGGGTGTCGGCGTCCATGCAGGTGAACAGGACGGTTCTCACCGGGCCGCCCATTTCCGGACCGGCCGCTTCCGGCGCCTGCGGTCGGGGAAGGCCGGGGCCAGGATCGCCGCGACGAGGGACCGGGCGAACGACGGACGCGGGACCACGGCCCCGGCGAAGAACGCGTCGACGACGCGGGCCGCCGCCTCTCCCGTCTCCCGGGCGCACCACATCCGGCGGAAGGCCGCGTATCGCTCCGCGTACCGGGCGTGCCAGGCCGCGTGTGGCGCCGCGTGCTGTGCGCCGTGTGGTGCCGCGTGTGGTGGCGGTCCGAGGTCGCGCAGCACGCGGACGAGCTCATCCGTGGTGGTGACGCACGGGCCGGGGGCGATCTCGGGCAGGTCGTGGTGGACACCGCGCTCGGCCCGGCGGTACTCCTCCCAGTCGTCGGCGAAGAGCACGATCGGCTTGCCGGTGACCGCGAAATCGCACATCACCGACGAGTAGTCCGTCAGCAGCACGTCCGCGGCCAGGATCAGATCGTTGATCTCGGGATAGCCGCCCGCGGGCCGGACGAAGTGGCGCAGCCGCTCGGGCACCGCGAACCGCTCCACCGGGTGGGTACGCAGGACCAGCACCCATTCCGGGTACAGCTCGGCCGCCAGCCGGTCGAGGTCCGCCCGGACCGACCGGCCGGAGAGCTTCGCGCGGTCCCGGTAGGTCGGCGCGTACAGCAGGATCCGGGCCCCCTCACCGATCTCCAGTCGTTTCCTGGCCCGCGCCGCCGCCGCGGCGTCCCCGCGTACCAGCACGTCGCAGCGCGGCGAGCCGTACCGCAGCAGCGGGCCGGAGTACTCGTTGGCGGGCAGGAAGATCCGCTCGAACTCCGCGCTGGGGGCGACCAGGGCGTCCCAGCGGGCTACGTTCGCCCGCCACTCCTCGCGCGGGCCGGGGAAGTCTCCCCTGAGGTCCGGCGAGTTCAGCCCGACCGACTTGGAGCCCTGACCGTGCCAGGTCTGCAGGTAGCGGGTGCCGGGCGGCTTGGGGAAGCCCAGCGGCATGCCGTGGCTGTCCACCCACCAGCCGGCCCGCGCCATCGTCCACAGGTAACGCCAGCTCATCCGCCGGACCTTGGTCACGTCGCCGGGGAAGTTGCGCCGGTTCGCGGACACCGACCAGACCGCCTTGAGCGGCAGCTTCCTGCGGCGGACCTCCTCGTGGACATACCGGGGATGCCCGGTGTAGCCCCTGCCGCAGTCGGACTCGAACAGCACGAGGTCACGCCGCCGGGGGACGACCCGGATCAGTCCCCTGTAGATCCGCAGCTTGAGGTTCCGGTACCCCGGATGCCCGATGATCCTTCTGCGCAGGGCGAGCAGCCGCGGCACCACGTGCCGGAGCGGGCCGCGCCGCTCCCACACCGTGCGCAGCAGGGCGCTGTCGCCCGCCGGCCGTACGGTCACGCGGTGCGTCGCCGTGGACGCCGTGAGCGGCGGCATCGAGGGGTCGGCGAGGAGGGGGTCGCCGGTGGTGTGCCCGTCCGCCCTGGTGAAGGACACCTTCGGGTCATGGGCACCGGCCCACCAGAACGCGCGGGGGTTCGCCCCCGACAGATCCACGTCGGCCCGGATGAGGTACCCGCCGTCCGCGTGCTCGTGTGGCGAGAGCCGTACACGATGGGGGCCGAAGACGAGGTGGGCCACCGACGGGTGGCGGTCGAGCACCGAGAACGGGTCGTAGGTGCGGATCGTGAGGGAGAGGACGGAACCCTTCACGGACGCCTCGGTGACCTCGTGCCTGATCCGGGTGGCGGTGAACGGCAGTTCGGCGAGCCGCATGGCCGTGATGTCGAGGGCGGGGTCGGCCTCGCGTCCCCAGTAGGTCCGGCCGTCCCGCGTGAGCGCCTCGCGGGGGGCGGCCCGCGCGCCGGTGAGCGAGCGCGCCGCCACGCGCAGGTCGTCGACCCGGTCCGCGAGGATGAGCGCGGCGCACACCCGGACCATCGGTTCCGCCCGGTCCAGGACCCCGGGTTCGAGTGCCGCGAGGTACGGACGGACCACGGCGGCGAACTTCTTGGCCCACACCGCGTCGAACCTCGGCAGCGCGTTGAGGTAGACCCGGAGGTCCTGGGTGACGAACCGGTGCTGCCGCTCGGGCACGAGACAGTCCAGGCCGCCGCGCCGGAGTATCCGGTCGGCGGCCTCCGCCGCGACCACCCGATGCCGCGCGTTCTCGATCGCGCCGAGGCGGAGCGAGATGGACGCGTCGCCGCCGGGCGCGCGGTGCCACAGATAGACCGGCCACGGTACGACGGCGAACAGCCTCGCCGCGCGGTAGAGGGCGGCAGTGAAGATGTGGTCCTCGTAGAGCACGTCCTCGCGGAACCGCAGGCCGTGCTCGCGCAGGAAGTCGAGCCGGTAGAGCTTGTTGGTGGAGAACCCGTCGAAGAACATCGCGGGGTCGGCGGCGATCCCGGGGACGACCCGCCGCCTGCGGAAGAGCGAGGGATAGTAGGGCGCCGTCCTCCCGGTCTCCTCGAACAGGCGCGAGATCTGGCCGGTGACGAAGTCGGCGCCGGTCCGCTCGATCTCGGCGAGCAGGCTCTTGCAGGCGTGCCGCGGCAGCTCGTCGTCGCTGTCCAGGAACATGATGTACGGCGCGCGGGCCGCGGCCATTCCGGCGTTGCGCGGAGCCCCGCAGCCGCCGCTGTTGGACCTGCGGCGGATGTACCTGACCCGGGGCATGTCGCGGACCGCCCGGTCGGTGCCGTCGGTGCTCGCGTCGTCCACGACGATGATCTCAAGGTTGCGCAGCGACTGGTGGACGAGCGAGTCGACCGCTCTGGGGAGCCTGGCGGCGTCGTTGTAGGTGATTACGACCACGGTCACATCCGGCCGCACCGCCATGCGAACCCCCCGAACGCCGGTTCTGACACTCGGGGTGTTCCCTCACGTCTTAGTGGCTTGTCCCGGCTCGAGAGAAGATGACGGGATTTTTGCTGGTTTAGCGGGAGAAGCGGCGGCGGATCAGATAGATCACGAGGGCGACGCCGGCCAGCGCGCCCACCACGGGGACCAGCCGCTTGAGCAGCGGTGCTCCGGCGACACGCAGCAGGTCGAGGGCCTCCTCGTCGGCCGTCCTCGACGCCTTCGCCGCCCGCGCCGTACGCGTCCCGGCCGGAGGCTCGGGCGGGGACGGCACCGCCGCCAGGTGCCGGTGCGGCGTCGGCGCGGCGGCCGGGGCGGGCTCGCCGCGCCCGCCGGGTTCACCGGTTTCCTCAAGGGTGGCGCCTTCCGCTTCCAGAGCCGCCTCGGGAGCGCCGGTCTCCTCGGGGCCGGTCTCCTCGGGCCGCGCCGCGCCGCCGTCGCCCTGGACAGGCGCGGGTCCGGTGGACGCGACGGGAACGGCCGCGACCACCCCCCGGGCTCCAGCTCCCTCCTCCAGGAGGGCGGCGAGGTTCCCGGCGAAGCGGTCGATCAGCTTGGCGCCGACCTCCGCCATGACACCCCGGCCGAACTGGGCGGGCCGCCCGGTGACGTTGAACGACGTCTCCACCCGCACCCGGGTGTGGTCGCCCTCGGGGATCAGCTTCGCGTGGACCGTGGCTCCCGCCGTACCGGCTCCGCGAGCCTCCTTGCCGGACGCCTTGAGCGTCAGCGTGCGCGCGTCCTGGTCGACGTCCTCGAACGACGCCCTGCCCTGGTAGGTCACGGTTATCGGGCCGACCTTGACCCGCATGCCGCCGGTGAAACTGTCGCCCTCGACGGACTGGAGCGTCGCTCCCGGCAGGCACGGCGCGACCCGCTCGACGTCCAGCAGTACCGGCCACGCCCGCTCGACCGGGACCGGCACCGTGAACTCGTGCTCGAACCGCATTGCCATGGGACGACTCCGTTCCGTCGGCTGCGCCAGCCCTTCCATCTGCGACAGTACGACCCGGGTGCCCGTCGCCGCCACAGGATGAACGGGACGGCGGTGCCGGGGCACCCGGGGGCGTCGGCACGCGGCGCCCCCGGCCCGCTCGCGCGGGCACCGCGCAGGGTCAGCCGGTGCCCGCCGCGGCGAGGAGCGCCCGGTGGGTGAGCACCCGGGCCAGATGCCTGCGGTAGTCCGGCCGCGCGTGGAGATCGGCCGGCGGCTCGGTGTCCTCGTCCGCCCGCGAGGCCGCCGCGCGAAGTGCTCCGTTCGCGCCGAGTTCGGCGCCGCGCACGGACTCCTCCACCCCGGTCGCGCGGACGGGTGTCGCCCCCATGTTGGTCAGCGCGACCCGCGCCTCCTCGATGGCACCGTTCGACCGGCGTACCGCCGCCGCGACGCCGACGATCGCCCACGCCTGGGCCGTACGGTGGAACTTCTCGTAGTGGAAGCCCCATCCCGGGCCGAGCTTGGGCACCCTGATCCCGGTGAGGATCTCCCCGGGGTCGAGCGCGGTCTCCAGATAGTCGAGGAAGAAGTCCGCCGCGGGGATCACGCGTTCCCCGCCGGCCGACCTGGCCACGAACTCCATGTCCAGCGCACGCGCCACGGCCGGGAGGTCCCCGGCCGGATCGGCGTGCGCCAGCGAGCCGCCGAGCGTGCCGCGATGCCGTACGGCGGGGTCGGCGACGGTCGCCGTCGCGAGCGCGACCAGCGGGCAGTGCTCCCGCACGATCGGCGAGGTGACGACGTCGTAGTGCGTCGTCATGGCGCCGATCAGGACGTGGTCGCCCCGGTCGGCGACGCCCCGCAGCTCCTCGACGCGGCCCAGGTCGACGAGCGTGCCGGGATAGGCGAGCCGCAGCCGCAGCAGCGGCAGCAGCGACTGGCCCCCGGCGAGGACCTTGGCCTCCTCGCCCTGGTCGTGGAGCGTCTCCAGGGCCTCGTCCAGCGACGACGGCCGCACGTAGTCGAACGACGCGGGGATCACGCCGGACCTCCTTCCGTGGTCTGCGCTCCCGCCCGGGGAGCCGTACCGGCCTGGTCGAGCACCCGCCAGACGCGTTCCGGGGTGCAGGGCATCGCCACGTCCTGTACGCCACGCGGCCGAAGCGCGTCGACGATCGCGTTGACGACGGCGGGGGTCGAGGCGATCGTTCCGGCCTCGCCGACGCCCTTGACGCCGAGCGGGTTGGTGGTGGCCGGCGTCTCGGTGCGGTCGGTGGTGTAGTCGGGCAGGTCGGCCGCCGACGGCAGCAGGTAGTCGGCCATGGTCGTGGTCAGCAGGTTGCCGTCCGCGTCGTGCACCGCCTCCTCGAACAGCGCCTGGGCGATGCCCTGCGCGATGCCTCCGTGGACCTGGCCTTCGACGATGAGCGGGTTGACGACGCTGCCGACGTCGTCCACCGCCACATAGGAGCGGATCTTCGTCGCGCCCGTCTCGGTGTCCACCTCGACCGCGCACAGGTGCGTCCCGTGCGGGAACGAGAAGTTGTCCGGGTCGAAGGTCGCGTCCGCGTCCAGGCGCGGCTCGAAGCCGTCCGGGAGGTTGTGCGCCGCGAACGTGGCGAGCGCGATCTCCTGGATCGTCCGCGAGGCGCCCGTTCCGCGCACCCGGAACTCGCCCCGGGAGAACTCGATGTCGTCGGGCGACGCCTCCAGCAGGTGCGCCGCGACCTGCTTGGCGTTCTCCTTGACCTTCTCGCACGCCTGGACGACCGCGACGCCGCCCACGACGAGCGAGCGCGAGCCGTAGGTGTCCATGCCCTTGTGCGAGGAGGACGTGTCGCCGTGGATCACCGCGACGTCCTCGAACGGCACCCCCAGGGCGTCGGCGACGATCTGGCTCCACGCCGTCTCGTGGCCCTGGCCGTGCGGGCTGGTCCCGGTGACCACCTCGACCTTGCCGGTGGGCAGCACGCGCACTCCGGCGTGCTCCCAGCCGCCCGCGCCGTACGCGAGGCTGCCAAGGACGCGGCTCGGCGCGAGCCCGCACATCTCGGTGTACGTCGAGACGCCGATGCCGAGCTGGACGGGGTCGTCGCGCTCCCGCCGGTCGGCCTGTTCGGCGCGCAGCTTGTCGTAGCCGAACAGCGCGAGCGCCCGGTCGGTGGCCGCCTCGTAGTTGCCCGAGTCGTAGGTCAGCCCGCAGATCGTGGTGTACGGGAACTCGGAGTGCCGGATCCAGTTGCGCCGTCTGAGTTCGATCGGGTCCATGCCCAGCTCGGCCGCGAGCTCGTCCACGGCCCGCTCGATCGCGAACGTGGCCTCCGGCCGGCCCGCCCCGCGGTACGCGTCGGTCGGCATCTTGGTGGTGAAGACGCCCGTACAGGTGAAGTCGTAGGCGTCCATCTTGTAGATGCCGGAGTACATGAACGCGCCGAGCAGTGGAACGCCGGGCGTGACCAGCATGAGGTAGGCGCCCATGTCGGCCAGCAGGTCCACCTTGACGCCCCGGATCCGGCCGTCGGCGTCGGCGGCGACGCTGATCCGCTGGAGCTGGTCGCGGCCGTGGTGGACGGTCAGGTTGCCCTCGGAACGGGACTCCGTCCACTTGACCGGTTTGCCCAGGCGACGGGTGATCAGCAGGCAGAGCACCTCCTCGGCGGTCACCTGGAGCTTGGAGCCGAAGCCGCCGCCCACGTCGGGGGCGATGACGCGCAGCTTGTGCTCGGGGATCCCGGTGGTCAGCGCCAGCATCACCCGCAGCACATGCGGGATCTGGGTCGCCGAGTGCAGGGTGAAGGAGTCGCCGTCGGTCTGCGCCACGACCGCCCGAGGCTCCATCGCCGACGGGATCAGCCGCTGCTGGACGTAGGTGCGGTCGATCACCACCGCGGCGTCACGGAACGCCGCGTCGATGTCGCCTTGGGCGAACTTCCAGGTGAACGCCTTGTTGCCGGCCTCATGGACCTTGGGGCTGCCCTCGTCGAGCGCCGCCGTCATGTCGGTCACCGCGTCGAGTGGCTCGTAGTCGATCTCGATGGCGTCCAGGGCGTCGGCCGCCTTGTAGCGGTCCGTGGCGACCACGCAGGCGACGGCCTCACCGACGTAGCGGACCTCCGTCACCGCCATCGGCGGGTGGTCGGGGATGACGATGTCCTCGCTGACCGGCCACGCGCAGGGCAGGCTGCCCTGTTCGGCGGCGAAGTCCTGGCCGCTGTAGACCGCCACCACGCCCGGCTGGGTGCGCGCCGCCGACGTGTCGACGCGGGTGATCCGCGCGTGCGCCATCGGGCTGCGCAGGAACGCCACGTAGAGCATGCCGGGAAGCTGGATGTTGTCGGTCCACTGGGTGCGTCCCGTGACCAGGCGGGCGTCTTCCTTGCGCCGCCGGGCCCGGCCGACCTCGCGGCCGCCGCCGGGGCCGCCGAGCAGGTCGCCCTCCTTGATCTGCCGCGCCACCACGCCGGCGTCGAGTTGCTCGGTCATGGCGTCGCCATCCCTTCCCGCGGCATCTCCTGCGACATCTCCCGCGCGCCCCGCCGTACGGCGCGGACGATGGTGCAGTAGCCGGTGCACCGGCAGAGGTTGCCCTCCAGCCCCTCGCGTACGGCCTCTTCTGAGGGGTCGGGGTCGTCGTGCAGCAGGTCGATCGCGGCCATGATCATGCCCGGGGTGCAGTAGCCGCACTGGAGCGCGTGCTCCTCGTGGAACGCCTTCTGCATGGGGTGCCACGTGCCGCCGGTGGCCAGGCCCTCGATCGTGACGACGTCGCCGCCGTCCGCCTGGACGGCGAGCACCGAGCAGCTCTTGACGCTCCTTCCGTCGAGGAGCACCGTGCAGGCGCCGCAGTTGCTCGTGTCGCAGCCGATGGGTGTGCCCGTCTTCCCCAGTCGATCTCTCAGGAGGTGGACGAGGAGAAGGCGCGGTTCCACCTCCTCGTCGTATCGGATGCCGTCGACGGTGACGGAGATTCGGGGCATAAATCCCTCCCGGACAGGAAGTGAGACCGGATATTTGCGAACGTACGCCGCTGTTTGCCCCGGTCAACCCCCCAATCTCAGGCCAGGGGGAAAGTTTGGCCCCGCTCCTCGGCGGGCCGGGAGCCGAAGATCCGCCGGTCGCGCTCGTCGATCCGCAGGTCGTTGATGCTCGCCTCCCTCCGGCGCATGAGCCCGTCCGCGTCGAATTCCCACAGTTCGTTGCCGTAACTCCGCCACCATTGGCCGCCGGCGTCGTGGCACTCGTACTGGAAGCGCACCGCGATCCGGTCGCCGCTGAACGACCACAGGTCCTTGCGGAGCGCGTAGTCCAGCTCCCTGTCCCATTTGCGGGCCAGGAACCGCTCGATCTCCTCGCGGCCCGTGACGAACTCGTCGCGGTTGCGCCACACCGAGTCGGGTGTGTACGCGAGGGCGACGACCTTAGGATCGCGGGTGTTCCAGGCGTCCTCGGCGGCCTGGACCTTGGTGCGGGCGGTCTCCTCGGTGAACGGAGGAACCGGTGGCTTCATCGTGATGTCCTTCCTGTGTGGGCGCCGGCGTGTCGTTCTCAGTCCCGGAAGGAGATCGCCTGCACCGGGCAGAGCAGGGCGGCCTCCTCGACGGCCGGCAGCAGCGACCCGTCAGGCTCGGTCACGTAGCGCAGCTCGTCGTCCTCGTCGAGTTCGAACACGTCGGGCGCCGCGAAGACGCACTGGGCGTGCACCCTGCAGAGTTCCCTGTCGACGTCGACGCGCATCATCGGCTCCTCACCGGGGGGTTGAAACGGGAGTACTTCTCGAAGGTCCAGCGCAGCGGGCTCGCCCCGCCGACCTGGACCACCTCCTCGACGTCGAACCCGACCAGCCGCTGCGCGCCCGGCACGTCGCCGGGATCCCAGTCGACCCGGGCCCGGCCGGTCAGGTGCAGCGCGTCGCCGGTGGTCCAGTCGAGGAAGAGCAGCCCGGCGGCGGAGTTCAGCTCCAGGTTGCCGAGCGTCATGTACATGGAGTTGCCGACGTAGTCGGGCCAGACGAGCCGGCGCTCGTCCACGACCCGGACGAAACCGGGGTTGCCGCCCCGGTGGGACACGTCCGAGCCGAACCCGTCCGCGTGCGTGGCGACGAAGAACGTGTCCGCGCCCTCGATCCACTCCCGGTGCCGGGGGGCGAGCACCGCCGTCCTGTACGTGCCCGCCGTCGAGGTGGCCGGGTCCTCCGCGACATCGCGGGTCTGGAGGTACTTCGGGCAGTTCGCGTAGACCTGTTCGGTGGTGACGATCAGGCTGTTCCCCTCTCGGCGGGCCCGGCCGTTGATCCGCATGCGCCGCCGGGTGCTGGGCTCGATGGCGAGCATGCCGATGTCGTGCCCGGTGCTCTGCCCGGTGCTCTGTCCGGTGTCGCGCCCGGTGGCCGGTTCGGTGGCCGGTTCGCTGTCGAAGACGCCGGACAGCGGGTCGTTCGCGCCGGGCAGCGCGTCGATCACCACCGTGCGCGGTCCCCGCGCCGTGGCGAAACCGGCGGGCCCGGTCAGCGGGCCGGCCCAGACGCGCCCGCCGGGGCCGGCCGTACCGATGACGAGCATGCGCTGATCGGCCAGGAAACCTGCCGCGACGTCGGGGATGTCCGGCCGGGTGCCCGCCGACCCCCAGTTCTCCGCGCGCACGCCCGCGCGGCGCTGGACCGCGGCCTCCCCGGTGTGCCGCATCCTCGTCTCCTTCTCCGTCGGTCGTTCAGCTGCCGTTTAGAAGAATCCGCAGGTCGGGGCGCCGGGCGTGGGGGCGGGCCGCTCGTCGGCGCCCGCGGCGGCGTAGATCTCCAGGCGGATGCCGTCGGGGTCCTCGAAGAACACGCCACCCGACGAGGCGCCCTCGCCGTGCGGTACGACGCCGTCGTGGTAGACGGTGACGCCGGTCTCCCGGACGGCGGCTTCGGCCCGGCGCACCGCCTCGATGTCCGGGACCTCGAAGGCCAGGTGGTGCAGGCCGGGCGTTCCGGTGCCGAACCTGCCCTCGCTCTGCTCCCAGAGGGTCAGCACCAGCGTGCCGTCGAGCCCGAGGAAGGCGAAGCGGCGCCCCTCCTCCTGGGACTCACCGACGACGTCGAAGCCGAACACCTTCACGTAGAAGGCCGTGGACGCGTCGAGGTCGGAGACGTTGAGCCCGACGTGGCCGGTCTTGAAGGTCATGGGATTGCTCCTCACCACTTCTAACGGATGCTTCCGTTAGAAGACTATAACGGGTTTTGTGACTTGATCCCGTTATAAATGCATGGCATGAATCACACAATCGGGTGATTTGAGGAGGATGCGCGCGCGGTCTTCCTGGGCCAGGTCCGTTGCTTCTTGGGCCGGGTCCACTGCCCGGGGACGATCAGACCGCGGCGGCGGCACGGCGTACACGGCGTACACGGCACCATCGCGTCATGGGAGGCCGCGGGAACGCCGCCTTCGTGCGACGCGGGACGTCAGTGCGCCTTGTGCTGCCGGTAGTGCCGCGCGGCCCGCGCGCGGTTGCCGCAGGCGACGGAGCACCACTCCTGCCGGGCGTGCTCCTTGACGAAATAGAGCACGCAGCGCGGGGCGAGGCAGGTGCGCAGCTGCTCCCGGTGTGGACCGGTGAGCAGTTCGATCGCGGAGACGGCGAGGGCGGCGCGGATGCGCGCGGACTCGCTCACCGGCTCCGCCGGAACGGTCGTGCGGACGGGGAGGCCGTCGGAGGGCCAGTCGAGCCGCGGTGCGAGGGGCACCGCCATCGCCGTCGCGTTCACCAGGTCGAGCGACTCGGCGAACCCGGGGAGCCGGTGCGCGTCCGCGCCGCTCGGCGGGCCGGGTGAGACCGCGCGGGCGAAGAGGGCGCGCACCGCCTGGCGCAGCTCGACGACCTCGTTCCGCAGTGCTTCGGTGGCGACGAAGGCGGTCGCGTCGAGTCCGAGCGGATCCGCGTGCGCCCGCCCCCACTCCGTCATGCCCGTGACGTCGGCCAGGCTGTCCGTCAGGCCCGTACGGCTCGCACGGATGGTGCTGACGAGGTCCAGGGCCAACATCGTTCCAGTCTAACGGGGTGTTACGTGTGTTCCCGTGAGACGGTCCTGCCGTCTCAGCGGTGGCGCACGGCCTTCGCGATGATGGCGACGAACGCGGAGAAGCCGAGGCCGATGACCAGGATCAGCAGGATGCTCACCGGGTCGGGGGTGGGCGGGATCAGATAGCGGATGCCGACGCCGACGAACAACAGGCCGCACAGGAGGGCCAGCCAGTCGGTCCGATGGATCTGGCGGGGGCGCCGCTCCGGGTCACGCGCCACGGCGCACCGCCACGTCGCCGATGCCGGCCTTCACGTGCAGCTCGATCGTGGGCGCGTCACCCGTGCCGGTGACCTCGGGGTCCAGGACCTTGCTGAACTGGACGTCCATGCCGTCCTCGACCTTGTGGTCGATCTTGACCTCGCCCACCCGGGCGTAGCCGTGGACCTCGACCCGCGCCGTGGGCGGCAGGATCACCGTGATCTGCCCGATCGACACCGACGCGTCGAAGCGGGTGCGCGAGCCGGGAGCCAGATTGACGTCGCTCAGGTCGAGCTTGCCCTCGCCGATTCCCACGGCGTACTCCCTGGTCGCCTGGGAGACGTCGCTCGGGTGCCAGGCGAAATTGCCGATGTTCTTGGGGAGGCCGTTCAACGTCGATCCCGCGACGAGGGCGACCGACACGATGATCCCGGCCGCGACCAGTCCCGCGCCCCGTCCCCACCACGTCGCGATGAGCAGGCCCGCACCGATCGTGACGAGGACCGCCCCGCCGATCACCGGCATGCTGACAGAACCGGTGCTCTGCTGCACCGCGACCATGATCCCTCCAACGATCAGGGCGAGGCAGATGGTCAATCCGCCGATGAACGACCTGGACTTGGGTTGCCGGGCCGGCTTGCGGGATTTCGCGTCCTCCGCGTCCTGGAGGTACGGGGGCCGCACGGGCGGGTAGGGCGTGCGCCCATACCCGGCGTAGGGGCCGCGCGGGGCGAACGGCTCGCCCGACGCGTAGTCGTACGCGCTGCCGCGGGCTTCCCTGGCCAGGTCGGACAGCCGCCGGAAACCCGGCTCCGCGGACTCCGCCGGTGTGGCGGTCACGGGGGGCACAGGGGGAGCCGGAGGCGCCTCCGCGGCATGGGGCGCATCGGCGACCGGGGGAACCGGGGGAACCGGGGCGGTCGCGGTCATCGGCGGGGTCAGCGGCATCGTGACCCCCGCCCGTCCGGTCGCCGGTGTCTCGGCCGCGACGGCCTGCCCGGACTTCCCGGCGTGCTCGTCGTTCTCCGCCTGCCCGGCGTTCTCCGCCTGCCCGGCGTTCTCCGCCTGCCCGGCGTTCTCCGGCTGTGCGGCGTTCTCCGCGCGCGTCTCGTTCGCGGTGGGCTCGATCGTCCCGCCATCGGTCTTCTCAGCAGCCTCAGCGGCAGCCTGAGCAGCCTGAGCGGTCTCGCCTGCGGCCTTGGCGGGCTCGGTGCCCCCGTTCCCGGGCGTTTCGGTGAGGTCGGGAGTCCGGCTCGCGGTGGTCCCGGTCGTGCCGGGGCCGTACGGAGCCTGCCCGTGCGGCGCCTGCGCGTACTGTGTCTGCCCGTACGGCGCCTGGCCGTAGGGCGACTGCCCCGGCGCCTGGCCGTACGGGGGCGTGCCGAACGGCTGGGCGTGCGGATTCTGCGTATACGGGCCACCCCCGTACGGCCCGCCCGGCCCCTGCGGCGGCATGCCGTACGGGCTCGACATGGTGGGGCGGGTGCCAGGCCAGGAGGAGAAGGCGCTCTCCTGGGCGGGGGTCATGCCGCGACGGCCGAGGATCCGCTCGGGGAGCGACTTGGCCAGTGCGAGCAGGTCGACGCCGCGGGCGTGGGCGGCCAGCAGCGCGATGGCGAGGAGTGTGCCGACGACGATCGTGCCCATGCCGATCCCGCCGGACGCGACGTTGATGATCAGGCCGAACGCGAAGACCGCGGCCAGCAGCGCCAGCACCGTCTCGGTATCGAAGATGCGGCGGGTCCACTGCTCGACGTATCCGGGCCTGCCCTCGGTGTCCTTCATGAGCAGGAAGGCCGCGATGTACAGCATGATGCCGATGCCGGATCCAAGGACGAGAACCGCGAAACCCACGCGGAACAGGACGGGATCCATGCCGGTGTACCGTCCGAGGCCCGCGCACACTCCAGTGATCATCCGGCCTTCGCCGGATCGGTGCAGCACCCGCTCGTCGGTGGGTGCGGATTCCTCGGTGGAGGTGGGCGGTGCTTCGGTCATGGTCCCATCGTGGCGGGTCACCGGCCCCGGCGGCCATCGGGGGAACCCCTGACTCACCCCCGACCCCTCAGGGGTCGCATCAGGGCACGCCCTGATGCGACCATGGCGCGTGTCATGTGACGATGCTGCGCGAGATGTCTGAAACGCCTACTGTCCCCGCCGCCGCACCCCGCCTCGTCCGGCCCGCCTCCGGCCGCGTCGTCGCCGGGGTGGCGCAGGGTGCCGCCGCCCAGTTGCGGCTCGATCCCGCCGTGTTGCGTCTGGGGTTCGTGCTGCTCACCGTCGTCAACGGGCTGGGCGTCGTCGCCTATGCGGCATTGTGGATGTTCACACCGAAAGAGCAGGTCAAGGGCCCGCAGCCGGCCCGCGACTGGGGGCAGTTCGCCGCGTACGGCGTGCTGTGGATGGCCATCGCCGGGTTCGGCTGGATCACCGGCGCCTCCGACGGCGGCATCGGCACGTGGCCGATCGCCGCGGGAGGCATCGGGGCGCTGATCCTCTGGCAGCAGGCCGACCCCGGCAGGCGGCAGCGCTGGATGTCCGGCGCGGTCAGCAAGTTCAACGCGAGCTGGGTCAGGACCATCGTCGGCGCGCTCCTCATCGTCGTCGGCGCCATCGGCTTCCTGGCCGCCAGCGGCGAACTGGCCAAGGCGAA
This sequence comes from Microtetraspora glauca, assembly GCA_001570385.1. Classification (GTDB taxonomy): domain Bacteria; phylum Actinomycetota; class Actinomycetes; order Streptosporangiales; family Streptosporangiaceae; genus Microtetraspora; species Microtetraspora glauca. Next base: position 521,596 of record BBYL01000007.1, read on the forward strand.
GACCGGCCTGGTGTTCACCGCCGTCGTCGTGGGCGGCATGCTGATGATCGCCGCCCCGTGGCTGGCCACCCTGGTCAAGGAGCTCCAGCGCGAGCGCACCGAGCGCATCCGGCAGGAGGAGCGGGCCGAGGTCGCCGCGCACGTCCACGATTCCGTGCTCCACACGCTGACGCTGATCCAGCGCAACGCGCACGACTCCCGCGAGGTGACGCGGCTGGCCCGCTCCCAGGAGCGTGAGCTGCGCAACTGGCTCTACCAGCCGAAGCAGGACGCCGACGCCACCCTGGCCGCCGCCGTACGCAGGGTCGCCGCCGAGGAGGAGGACGCCCACGGCGTTCCGATCGAGATCGTCTGCGTGGGCGACTGCGAGCTGGACGAGAGGCTGGGAGCCCTGTTGCAGGCGGCCCGGCAGGCGATGGTGAACGCGGCCAAATATTCTGGGGCCCCGGTGATCTCGGTGTACGCCGAGGTGGAGCCCGACGAGGTCACCGTGTTCGTCCGGGACCGGGGCCAGGGTTTCGACCTCGACGGCGTCCCCGCCGACCGCATGGGCATCCGCCAGTCGATCATCGGCAGGATGGAGCGCAACGGCGGCAGCGCCCGGGTCAGGACGACGCCCGGCGACGGGACCGAGGTCATGCTGACGATGAAGAGGACGTCGTGACGAGGCCGCCGGGAACGGCGAACGAACCCGCGCGGTGTCCGGCCGCCCGGAACGAGCGAGGAGTGGTGGAGAACAGATGAAGACCGTACGCGTGCTGATCGTCGATGACCATCGGTTGTTCCGGTCCGGCGTCCGCGCGGAGCTGGGGCCGTCCATCCAGGTGATCGGGGAGGCCGAGGACGTCGAGACCGCGGTCGCGTCGATCGCCGAGCTGCAGCCGGACGTCGTGCTGCTCGACGTGCACATGCCCGGCGGCGGTGGCCAGGAGGTCCTCAGGCGGGTCCTCGGGGCGGGTTCCCAGGTGCGGTTCCTCGCGCTGTCGGTGTCCGACGCGGCGGAGGACGTGATCGGCGTCATCCGGGGCGGCGCCCGCGGCTACGTCACCAAGACGATCAGCGGCGCCGAGCTCACCGACGCGATCGTCCGGGTGTCGGACGGCGACGCGGTCTTCTCGCCGCGGCTCGCCGGCTTCGTCCTGGACGCGTTCGCCTCCACCGAGGCCCCGCCCATCGATCCCGAGCTCGACTCGCTCACCCAGCGCGAACGCGAGGTGCTTCGGCTGATCGCGCGAGGGTACGCGTACAAGGAGATCGCCAAGGAGCTGTTCATCTCGGTGAAGACCGTCGAGACCCACGTGTCGAGCGTGCTGCGCAAGCTCCAGCTCTCCAACCGGCACGAACTGTCTCGCTGGGCCACCGCCCGACGTCTGGTCTGACCCGCTTCGGGATGCGTACGCTGGGTCAATGGGGCGTGACGTACCCGCCATGGCGTTCACCAGGGACGACCGCCGCCGGTACCGCGACAAGATCCGGCGGTCGCTCGACGTCCTCGCCCAGATGTTGCGCGAGTCGGGCTTCGAGCTGCACGGGCCGCGCGCGGGCCTGGAGATAGAGCTCAACCTCGTCGACTCCAGGGGAGAGCCGGCGATGAAGAACAACGAGGTCCTCGCCGCCATCGCCGAGCCCGGCTGGGGCCCCGAGCTGGGCCGGTTCAACGTGGAGATGAACATCCAGCCGCAGGGCCTGTACCGCGACGGGTCGCTCCGGCTGGAGGAGACCATCCTGCGGCGCCTGGAGCGGGCACAGGAGCGGGCCGAAACCGTCGGCGGGCACCTGATGCTCGTCGGCATCCTGCCCACGCTGCGGGAGACCGACGTCTGCGAGGCGACCCTGTCGTCGAATCCCCGCTACCAGCTGCTGAACGAGCAGATCTTCGCCGCTCGCGGTGAGGATCTGCACATCGTGATCGAGGGCGTCGAGCGGCTCGACACGTACGCCGACAGCATCACGCCGGAGGCGGCCTGCACCAGCCTCCAATGCCATCTGCAGGTCAGCCCGTCCGCGTTCGCCGACCACTGGAACGCGGCGCAGGCCATCGCCGGGCCGCAGGTCGCCGTCGCGGCCAACTCGCCGTTCCTCTTCGGCAGGGAGTTGTGGCGCGAGACGCGGATCAACCTGTTCGAGCAGGCGACGGACACCCGCTCCGAGGAGCTCAAGGCCCAGGGCGTACGCCCTCGGGTGTGGTTCGGCGAGCGATGGATCACCTCGGTCTTCGACCTGTTCGAGGAGAACGTCCGCTACTTTCCCGCGCTGCTGCCGGTGTGCGACGAGGAGGATCCGCGTGAGGTGCTCGACAGGGGAGGCGTGCCCGAGCTCGGCGAGCTGACCCTGCACAACGGCACGATCTACCGCTGGAACCGGCCCGTCTACGCCGTCGTGGACGGCACGCCGCACCTGCGGGTGGAGAACAGGGTGCTGCCGGCGGGACCGTCGGTCGCGGACATCACGGCCAACGCCGCCTTCTTCTACGGGTTGATGCGGGTGCTGCCCACGGCGGAACGCCCGGTCTGGACGCGGATGTCCTTCGCCGCGGCCGAGGAGAACTTCCGCAACGCCGCCAAGTACGGCCTGGACGCCCGCCTGTACTGGCCGGACCTCGGCGAGGTGCCCGCCGCCGAGCTCATCTGCCGGCGGCTGCTGCCGCTCGCCGAGCAGGGGCTCGAACTCTGCGGCGTCGGCGCGTCGTACCGTGACCGGCTTCTCGGGATCATCGAGCAGCGCTGCCTGACGTCGCGGAACGGCGCGACCTGGCAGGTGGAGACCGCGCGGGCGCTCGGCGGGGACTATGAGGCGCTGCGCGAGATGACGCTGCGCTACATCGAGCGCATGCGCGCCAACGAGCCGGTCCATCTCTGGGACCGCTAGTGGCCCGCTTCCGGACGTCGACCGGATGTCAGCGCCCGGATGCCGTCGTACGAGGGACCGCGAAAGGACGTCGTTCGCGTTAGGTTCGGCGCGGGAGTGTCCGGGCGAGGGGCTCGACGGGAGAATCCGTGGCGGAACGTGTAAAAGCGCGGGTCGCGCCGCTGGCGTGCGCGCTGGGTGTGCTGGTTCTGGCGAACGTGTCGAACAACCGGATCGCCAGGCGCTGGGCGCCCGCGACGTCGGTCGTGGCCACCGCCGCCCTGCTCGGAATCGCCCGCCGTGACGGGTTGACCTGGGCTGATCTGGGCTTCCAACGCGCGGAACGTGGAGCGCGCGTCGGAGGGGCGCTCGCCGCCGGGGTGGCCGCCGTCTACGCCGCCGGGGTCGCCTCGTCCCGGACCCGCCCGCTGTTCCTCGACGAGCGCGCGCTCTCCCTGTCCCGCGCCCGGCTGCTGGAGGAGGTGCTGCTCCAGGTGCCGCTGGGGACGGTCCTGCTCGAGGAGGTCGCCTTCCGCGGTGTCCTGCCCGCGCTGCTCGCCCGTGCGCTCCCGTCCGGTCCGTTCCCGTCCCGTGCGCTCCCGTCCGGTCCGTTCCCGTCCTGTACGGCGACCGCCGCGACGGCCGCGCTGTTCGGGTTGTGGCACGTTCTGCCCGCCGTGGACATGGCCCGGGCGAACCCCGCGCTGGGCCGCCTGACGGCCGGAGAGCCTCTGGACGAGGTGCGGGGGACGGCTCGTCTCGTGGCGGGCACTGTGGCCTCGACCGCGCTGGCCGGAACGGCCTTCCAGGAGTTGCGTCGCCGTGGCGGGCTGCTCGCCCCCTCGCTGACGCACCTGGCCACGAACTCGTTCGGCTATCTCGCCGCCCGTGCGGCACGGAAGCTCGACGCCAGGGCGCGGGAACCCGCCGGGAATCGTTGAAAGCCGCCTGCGGGCCCACCCCCTGGTTGGAACCCACGACAACGTGCGCGATGATCCAGCTATCCGATCATTCAGTTGATAGGCGGATAAGCAGTGATTTCCCCCCGTATGTTGCTTGCCCTCACGTTTTCCATGATTCTGACCGCTGCCTGCGGCGCGGTCGGCGATCTCTCCGAGGTGCCGTCGAAGAAGCCGGAGAAGCCCGCCTCGACGTCCGCGTCCGCCTGCGACGTCGCCGGCGACGACTTCGCGGGTGACGTCGAACTGGCCAGATGCCTCACCGAGTCGTTCTGGGCGAAGGAGTTCCAGGCCGCCGGTGGGACGTACCAACCCGTCCAGGACTTCATCGCGTACGACGCGAAGAGCGGGCCGGTCTGCGGCGGTGAGAAGGCCCTTCCGGAGAACGCCTTCTACTGCCCGGACGGGCACTTCATCGCCTATGACGCGACGTGGTTGCGGGCGATGTACGACCAGATGGGGGACGGGGCGGTCTATGTCGTCATCCCGCATGAGTTCGGCCATGCCGTACAGGCCCAGCTGGAGAACGACTTCAGCTACAACGTGGAGCAGGAGCTCCAGGCCGACTGCTACGCCGGCGCCACGCTCGGCGGGCTGATCAACGCCGACCTGATCCAGGCCGAGGAGGGCGACGACGCCGAGCTTCTCACGAACCTCGAAGCGGCGGGAGACCCCACCGACGCCTGGTGGGAGCCCGACGCCCACGGCACTCCCGAGAAGCGCCAGGAGGCCTTCGCGACGGGCTTCGACAAGGGCGTCGCGAACTGCTGACCGGCCCGCGCTCCTCGCTCTCCACCAGGCCGCCGAAGCGGGCCGTGACCAGGCCCGCCGACTCGCCGCCGAGACGTCGTAGCGTCGCCGCGCGCGTCCCCGGTACCTGGGTCCCGTTGATGCCACGAACGGGTCCTGCCCACGTTCGATCGCCCGCTGAACCCGCCACTCAGAACCTTGGATCTCCCACCGGCCGCTCAGGGGTGGGCCGCAGCTTCCACTCCGGCTCTCCACCCCGCGGAGCGCGGTCCCGTCAAGGCCGACACGAGGACGGCCCTTCAGGTGCGGTTCTCACTCCGATCGCGGATCATCGACATCAGCAGCCCGTGGGTTTCGGCGTCGGCGGCCACAACGAGTCCGCGGCCCGCCTGCCCGATCGGGGCTCCGTCGATCCCGGTGACCACGCAGCCGGCGGCCCGGCAGAGGGCGATGCCGGCGGCGAAATGCACGCTCCCGGACAGGTCGCCGCCATCGGTGACGTACGCGGCGCGCCTGCCGGCGGCGACCCAGGCCAACGCCAGCGTCGTGGACACGACCCGCGGCCGGAATCGCTCGACGAACCCGGGGTGGGCCAGCAGATCCACGGCCCGGAAGCCAGGCGCGTTCGGGAACGGCGGGTCCAGGTTGACGTCCACCAGTCGGGTGGCGGACGTGGGTGCCAACCGCGCGTCGGCCCCGCCCTGCCGCACCCAGGCGGCCTCACCGTCAGTGAAGAAGACCTCGCCACTGAACGGGTCGGCCACCGCCGCCGCCCCGTCACGCAGCGCCACGTTGACGGCCACCAGCATGTTGCCGACGGCGTAGTTCAGCGTGCCGCACAAGGGATCCACCAGCCACCGGCGCACAGCCTCGGCGGCCCCCTGCTGCCCGCCCTCCTCGCCGAGTACCGCGTCCTCGGGTCGAGCGGTACGGATGACGCCGAGGATCGTCTTCTCGGCCTCGACATCGGCGGCGGTGGCGAAGTCCCCCGCTCCCTTGTCGATGCGGGGGAGTCGCCGGCCGTACATGGTGCGCACCACGTCCGCGCCGGCGTGTGCCGCGGCTATCGCGACCTCGGCATCGTCAGGGCTCGCGGATGCGTTGATCACGCCGTGCAGGATATCGGCGGCAACTCCGCCGATCCGGCCGGCATCGGCCCCCTTCTCCACCCTCCCCGCGTTCCAGCGGTACACGGCCGGGGACGCGGTGACCTCCGAGGTCCGCGGCCCGGCCGCGAACGGTGGTTGTCAGGGGGCGGCGTTCGGGTGGGCGACCCCGTTGCGGTACGCGTACGCGACCGCCTGGGCCCGATCCCGCAGGCCGGCCTTGGCGAAGAGATTGTTGATGTGCGTCTTCACGGTCGCCTCGCTGATGAACAGCCGGGCGGAGATCTCCGCGTTCGACAGGCCGTGGGCGATGAGCCGCAGGACCTCCAGCTCGCGCGGGGTCAGGCCGTCGTGCGCCGCCGTCCCGGGGGCGGCCGGGGAGGGCTCCGGGGCCGGTGACGGGAACACGGGCGCGGGCGGTGCCGACCCGGAGGGGGACGGCGCGGACGAGGACGGCGCGGACGGCACGGGGGCGTCGGGAAGGGCCGTCACGGTGCTGATCAGGCGGCGTTGCACGCCGGGGTCGAGCTGGGCGTCGCCGTTCATGACCGCCGCCACGGCCCTCGCGATCTCGTCGGCGTCGGCGCTCTTGGTGAGGAACCCGCGCGCCCCGGCCCGGAGCGCGGCGAAGACCGACTCGTCGTCCGCGTACGTGGTGAGGACGACGACCTGGGTGTCAGGGAACTCCGCGCGGATCCGGCGGGTGGCCTCGACGCCGTCCATCCGGGGCATCCGCAGGTCCATCAGCACCACATCCGGCCGCTCGGAGGCGACCAGGCGCAGTGCGGCCGCGCCGTCGCCCGCCGACCCGACGACCTCGATCCCGGGGAGGAGGCCGAGCAGGAGCACCAGCCCCTCGCGGACCACCGACTGGTCGTCCGCGACCAGCACCCGGGCGGTCACGCCGGGACCCGCAGCCGCACGCGGAAACCGTCGTCCGTCTCGCCCGCGTCCAGTGTTCCGCCGAGGAGTTCGGCCCGTTCCCGCATGCCCACGAGTCCGTATCCTCCCCCAGGCGTGCCCGGCGCCTCGGCGGCGGGGTTGCTCACCTCAAGCTCGCACGCGCCGTCGTGGAAGCCGAGCCGTACGCTCGCGGGTGAGCCGGGCGCGTGGCGGCGCACGTTCGTGATCGCCTCCTGGGCGGTACGGATCATCGCGAGCTCGGTCTCCGGAGGGAGGCGGCGTTCGGCGCCGGACACGAGGACCGCGCAGTCCCTGCCGGTGGCCGTACGGAACTCGTCGGCCAGGGCACGCAGCGCGACGGGCAGCGGCGGCAGGTCCTCGCGCAGGGCGGACACGGCTCTGCGGGCCTCCTCGAGGCCGTTCTTGGCCAGCTCTCTGGCGCGTTCGACCCGTTCCAGCGCGTCCTGGGTCCGGTCGGCGCGCAGCAGCAGTCGGGCGCCCTCCAGATGCACGATCTGCGCGGACAACGAGTGGGCGAGGATGTCGTGGATCTCCCTGGCGATGCGGGCGCGCTCGGCCAGCACCGCCTCGCGCGCCTCGGCCTTCCTGGTGGCCCGGCGCTGCGCGATCGAGTAGGTGATCAGGAAGGCGACGCAGACGCTGAAGCAGAGGCTCAGGTCCCGCTGCATGTCGCCGCCCGCCGCTCCGGCGAGGAGCAGCCCCGCCAGGGCGACGATCCCGACCGGCGACGAGCGGCTCAGCGGGTGTCTCGCCGCGGCGGCCCCGACGGTGAAGAGCAGGGCGGCGATGGCCGGGCCGCCCGCGTCCGTCGTCTCGATCAGGGCGATCGACGCGATGGCGGAGAGGCACAGGGCGGCGATTTTCAGAGGGATCCCCAGGAACACCGGCCCGGGTGATCCTGCTTCCCGCGCGGGAAGCAGGATCGCGGAGACCAGCGCGGCGGCGACGGCCAGGGTCAGGCCGGTGACGGCGAGCCCGTCTCCGGAGAGGCCGAAACCGGGCGGCGTCGCGGCCTGCCCGACCACGAACAGCACGATGAGTCCTCCGCGCAGGGCGATGGGGCTGATCGTCGTCTGCCTGCCGGTCGTCACGTCATGACGTTATCGGCGCCTCAGCCGAGGATCGTACGGCGATGCCGGGCAGGGCACGGCCCCGCCGGGTCACCAGGAGGGACTGGACGGCGATGGTCACGCCGACGAAGAGAAGTACGGTCGTGGGGGCCGAGGCGAGCCCCAGGGCGTATCCGGCGCCGAACAGGGCGATCCGCGAGGCGAGCGAGGCCAGCCAGGCCACCAGTGTCCAGCCGGTGCCCTTGGACCAGGCCGTCCCCGCCGGGTCCCGCCACACCCGCACCGTCGAGGCGCGGAGCACGCCGAAGCCCACGGCGAAGGCGAGTTCCGCGATCAGCATGAGCACGCCGAGGGCGAGGTGCCGGGTGTCGACGAGGCCGCCACCGGACAGTCCGGCCAGGATCATGAGCCCGGAGAAATAGAGGATCCCGCGCCTCTCGGTGGGGCGCGTCATCATCTGGCGGTAGACGACGAAAACGACGACGGCGACGCTCATCAGGGCGATCTGCTGGGGTTCCATGCGCCAAAGGTAGGAAGAAGCGGGTCACCGCCGGATCGGCGCACGGGTGGAGACCGCGATCTCCACCCCCGGGTGGAGACGGTCAGACCGGGAACCGCCCGCGCGCGGCGAGCTCGATCGTCACGACGACGGCCAGGGACTCGGCGGCCAGAAGGGCGATCAGCACCGCGAGCTGTACGGCTCCCGCCTGGACCGGCCCCGATCCGGCCAGCATCATGCCGACGAACGCGCCGGGCAGGGTCACCAGGCCCACGGTCCTGGTCTGGTCCAGCGCCGGTACGAGCGCCTGGGCGGCGGCGGGACGGCAGATCTCCAGCGCCGCGTCACGGACGGAGAAGCCCAGCGACAGCGCGGCCTCCACCTCGCCGTGCCGCTGCCGCAACTCGTCGAGCGCCCTGCGCCCGGACAGGGCCGTCGCGGTGAGGCAGCCGCCGAGCAGGATCCCGGTGACCGGCACGAGCACGATCCCCCGCACCGGCAGCACGCCGGTGACGATCATCAGAACGAGCACCGGCGCCGTCCCCGCGGCGACGGGCAGCGCGGCCCACCACACGGCCCTTCCCCGGGTGATCCGCCGACCGGCGGTGACGCTCGCCACGAGGTACATGACGACGAGGAACGCCGCCACGGCGGGCAGGTACGTGATCGCCCACACGATGGCGAAGGACACCACGGCGAGCTGGACCGCGGCGCGGACGGACGCGGTCAGGATCGCGCGCGAGTGCCCGAGCCGCCCGAGTACGGCGACCCCGGCGGCGGCGAGGGCGAGAAGCGCCATCACGACGCCGAGCTGGGGGGTGACCGGCAGCAGCGTGTTCACCCGACCGATCCTGCCGTTCCCGGGTTCACGCTCGCACACAGGTACGGGTACGGCCCGTGATCGGGGTGCTGGATGTCGGTGGGCGGCCATACCCTAGGGACGTGTCCACCCGAGCCATCACCCATCCTTTGCTCGACGGTCTCAACCCGCACCAGCGGGAGGCCGTCGTCCACCAGGGCAGCCCCCTGCTCATCGTCGCCGGGGCCGGCTCGGGCAAGACCCGGGTGCTCACCCATCGCATCGCGTACCTGCTGTCGGAGCGGGGCGTCCAGCCGGGCGAGATCCTGGCGATCACCTTCACCAACAAGGCCGCCAAGGAGATGAAGGAGCGGGTCGACCGGCTCATCGGTCCCCGGTCCAAGGCCATGTGGGTGATGACCTTCCACAGCGCGTGCGTGCGCATCCTGCGCCGGGAGGCCAAGCGGCTCGGCTTCACGAGCAGCTTCTCGATCTACGACCAGGCCGACGCGCAGCGGCTCATGGCGATGGTCTGCCGCGAGCTGGACCTCGATCCCAAGCGATACCCGCCCAAGTCGTTCTCCGCCCAGGTCAGCAACTTCAAGAACGAGCTGATCGACTACGAGACGGCGGCCGACAACGCGAAGACGCATCTGGAGCGCACGCTCGCCGAGGCGTACCGCACCTACCAGGCGCGGCTCACCGAGGCCGGCGCGATGGACTTCGACGACCTGATCATGCTCACCGTCACGCTGTTCCAGCTCTTTCCCGAGGTGGCCGAGCACTACCGCCGCCGCTTCCGGCACGTGATGGTCGACGAGTACCAGGACACCAACCACGCGCAGTACGCCCTCGTCCGCGAGCTGGTCGGGCGGCCCGAGCTGAGGACGGCCGACGGCGACCTGGTCCGCCCGTCGGACTCGGGCGAGGAGCGGGTCGAGCCCGCCGAGCTGGTCGTGGTGGGCGACGCCGACCAGTCGATCTACGCCTTCCGCGGCGCGTCGATCCGCAACATCCTGGAGTTCGAGCGCGACTATCCGGACGCGAAGACGATCCTGCTGGAGCAGAACTACCGCTCCACCCAGACGATCCTCAACGCCGCGAACGCGGTGATCGCGCGCAACGAGAGCCGCAAGCCCAAGAACCTCTGGTCCGACCAGGGCGCCGGCCCCAAGATCATCGGATACGTCGCGGACAACGAGCACGACGAGGCCATGTTCGTCGCCCAGGAGGTCGACCGGCTCTCCGACGAGGACGACGTCACCCCGGGCCAGGTGGCCGTCTTCTACCGGACCAACGCCGCCTCGCGCGTCTTCGAGGAGGTCTTCATCCGGACCGGCCTGCCGTACAAAGTGGTGGGCGGGGTGCGCTTCTACGAGCGCAAGGAGGTCAAGGACCTGCTCGCCTATCTGCGCGTGCTGGCCAACCCGTACGACACCGTCTCGCTGCGCCGGGTGCTGAACGTGCCCAAGCGCGGCATCGGCGACCGGGCCGAGGCGATGATCGAGGCGTTCGCGAGCCGCGAGCGGATCAGCTTCTGGGAGGGCCTGCGGCGGGCCGACGAGGCGCACGGGCTGGCCACCCGCTCGCTGAACGCGATCAGGGAGTTCACCGCCCTGCTCGACGATCTCCGGGCCAAGGAGTTGTCGCTGTCCGAGCTCGCCGAGGAGGTGCTGGGCGCCACCGGCTACCGCACCGAGCTGGAGACCTCGGGCGACCCGCAGGACGAGAGCCGCCTGGAGAACCTCAACGAGCTGATCGCGGTGGCCGCGGAGTTCGAGGAGGCCAACCCGGACGGCACGCTGGTCGACTTCCTGGAGCAGGTCTCGCTGGTCGCCGACGCCGACCAGATCCCCGAGGGCGAGGACCACGGCGGCGTCGTCACGCTGATGACCCTGCACACCGCGAAGGGCCTGGAGTTCCCCGTGGTGTTCCTCACCGCGATGGAGGACGGCGTCTTCCCGCACATGCGGTCCATGGGCGACCCCAAGGAGCTGGAGGAGGAGCGGCGCCTCGCCTACGTCGGCATCACCCGCGCCCAGCGCCGGCTCTACCTGTCCCGCGCGGCCGTACGGTCCTCGTGGGGGTCACCGGCGTTCAACCCGGCGTCACGGTTCCTGTCTGAAGTGCCGAACGACCTCGTCGAGTGGCGCAGCGACCCGGCCAAGACCGCATGGGGCGCGGCCATCTCGCGCGAGCCCCGCCGTACTGCGGCTCCCGCCAAGGCGGGCGGGCGGGCCATCCCGCATCTGGCGCCCGGCGACCGGGTCACCCACGACAGCTTCGGCCTGGGCACGGTTGTGGCGGTGGAGGGCGAGGCCGAGAAGACCCGGGCCAAGATCGACTTCGGCTCCGGCGGCGAGAAGACCCTGATGCTGGCCTACGCCAAGGTCGAGAAGCTCTGACGCGGGCCCGCGCCGGGCGACCTCCGGTCCGGGTCCCTTGATCTGAGCCCTCCTGCGCGCGTTCTCCCGCGAGCGCTCGCGTCTCCCTCGGATCTCGGGCGTGACGCGGGAGGGCCCCGCGGAACCGTCTCCGGTCCCGCGGGGCCCTCGCCTGCCTGCTGCTACGTCCGCTGGGCGGCGGTTACTTCCTGGCCGCCATCATGCCGGGCGTGATGATGGTGGGCACCTCCGGCATGGAGCCGTCGATGTCGGCCGTCGTGGCGACCTCGCTCGCCGGGGGAGCGGTGATGGAGACCTTCGAACCCCACTTGGTGAACTTGGTGTCGCTGGTCATGTCCATGGCGATGGACATCTTCTTGCTCTTCATCGTGTAGGTCGCCGAGGAGGTCACGCGGCGGATGAGCTGGTCCGCGCCGACCCACAGCTTCCAGTTGACCACGGTCTTGCCGTAGCTCGCGTCCATGTTCCCGAGCTGCTTCTTCAGCTGGGGCGAGGACGCGGCGAGCTGCTTGAGCGTGATGGAACCGCGGTAGAGGGTGGTCCGCGTTCCGTCGACCGTGCCGCCGTTGCCCTTGGCCTTGGTGGTCGCGAGCACGGCCCGCAGGTTGCGCGCGTCGAACGCGTCGATGAACGTGCCGCCGCCGAACGCCGACGGCGAGTTGGTGCCGGGCACCCGGAGCCAGCTCTTGCCCGCGGGCATGAGGTCGTCGTAGATACCGCCGCTGACGTAGGCGGTCCTGCCGACGGTGATCGTCCGCGTCGGCTCGTTCAGCCCCTGGAGGGACTCCTCGTCCTCGAAGAGGGAGCCGAAGTCGTTCTTGGTCGTGATGTCGGACGCCGCGACGCCCGAGCGCCCGAACTGGACGTCGCCCTCCGCCCGGAGCTTGAACGCGGTGGTGCCGGCGATGGCGACCTTCCCCGCCGACGTCACGTGGACGCCGCGCTTGACCTTGAACTGCTTCGTGAGCGCCGAGACCGGGTCGGCCGGGCGGGGCTGCGCCTGCGCGGGGGCGGCGAGCGCGGGAGCCAGAAGTGCTGCGGTGCCCACGGAAGCCAAAGTGGCGATAATTCGCCTCATAGGGGGGTTCCTCCCGTTATGTGCCTTCCCCTCTCGCGGAGAAGGTGATCAAGATAAGGTGATCATGGTGCATCCTGCCGCGTAATGATCACGGTGAAGTCACGAAATTCCACATTTCCTGTGGATTTCCTGAGGGCTTTCCCGTGGCGTCGTGGACCGTTCCGCTGCGCGGTCGAGTCCGCCGCTCCCTGGTCGTAGCGTCACGGGAGAGCCGTACGGGGAACGCCGGGGCGGCGGGAGGGGGGGTCCGCACGCCATCTCGGAGGCCCCGCCTCTTGGACGACGGGGCCGAGTCGGCAAGGATGTGAAACCGGTCGCGTTGCGGGGAGGTCGCATGGGTGCAATTCGGGTTGTTCTTGCTAAGCCGGGGCTGGACGGGCATGACCGTGGCGTCAAGGTCGTCGCGCGGGCGTTGCGTGACGCGGGAATGGAGGTGGTCTACACCGGCCTGCACCAGACTCCCGAGCAGATCGTGCAGACCGCGATCCAGGAGGATGCCGGGGCGATCGGCCTGTCGATCCTGTCGGGCGCGCACATGACCCTCTTCGCCCGGCTCATGGAGATCCTCAAGGAGCAGGAGGCCGAGGACATCGTGGTTTTCGGCGGAGGGATCATCCCCGAGGCCGACATTCCCGAGCTGCGGAAGATGGGCGTCGCCGGGATCTTCACACCCGGTGCGACGACGGAAGAGATTGTGGATTGGGTGCGTTCCGCCATCCCTACAGGGATTTAGGATCTTTTGCGTAACTTTGCCGTATCCACCGGTCCTTGGCAAGGGCTTACCGGGACCCCATGACGTGTTCACGTCCTCGCTAGGGCTAGGCTTCATGCGCGGAAATGCCAGGCAGGTCAACCGGCCTGGCCCTCGACATTTAGAAGATCAGCCGAAGGACGGACCCTCGTGGACCTGTTCGAACATCAGGCGAAGGAGCTCTTCGCGGAGTACGGCATCCCGGTGCCGCGCGGCGTCGTCGCGCACACTGCGGAAGAGGCGCGCGCGGCTGCCGAGCAGCTGACCGGCCGTGTCGTCGTCAAGGCCCAGGTCAAGACCGGGGGCCGCGGCAAGGCCGGCGGCGTCAAGGTGGCGGATGACGCGGGCGACGCTCACGACAAGGCGACGCAGATCCTCGGGATGGACATCAAGGGCCACACGGTCCACAAGGTCCTGATCGAGGAAGCCAGCCAGATCGCCGAGGAGTACTACTTCTCCTTCCTCCTCGACCGTGCGAACCGTACGTTCCTGGCCATCTGCTCGGCGGCGGGCGGCATGGACATCGAAGAGGTCGCGCACACCGCACCCGAGAAGGTGGCCAAGGTTCCGGTCAACCCCATCGAGGGTGTCGATCTCGCCAGGGCACGCGAGATCGCGCAGGCCGGCGGCCTGCCCGAGCAGTCGCTGGACGGCGCGGCCGCTCTCATCGAGAAGCTCTGGGCCGTATTCGTCGACGAGGACGCCACACTCGTCGAGGTCAACCCGATGATCCTGTCGGCCGACGGCCAGGTCAAGGCCCTCGACGGCAAGGTCACCCTCGATGAGAACGCGAACTTCCGCCAGGCGGAGCACGCGTCCTACGTCGACAAGGCCGCCGAGGACCCGCTCGAGGCGCGGGCCAAGGAGAAGCACCTCAACTACGTCAAGCTCGACGGCACCGTCGGCATCATCGGCAACGGCGCGGGCCTGGTCATGTCCACGCTCGACGTGGTCGCCTACGCCGGCGAGGCGTTCCCCGGCACGCCCAAGCCCGCCAACTTCCTCGACATCGGCGGCGGCGCCTCGGCCGAGGTCATGGCCAACGGTCTGGAGATCATCCTCTCCGACCCGTCGGTGAAGTCGGTCTTCGTGAACGTCTTCGGCGGCATCACCGCGTGCGACGCGGTCGCCAACGGCATCGTCTCCGCGTTCCAGCTCCTGGAGAGCCGGGGCGAGGCAGTGACGCACCCGCTGGTGGTGCGCCTGGACGGCAACAACGCCGCTCTGGGGCGGCAGATTCTGGCCGACGCCGGGCTGCCCCGCGTCGAGCTGGTGGACACCATGGACGACGCGGCCAAGCGCGCCGCCGAGCTCGCTGCGGTAGGTGCGTAATGGCTATCTGGCTGACCGAGAACAGCAAGATCATCGTGCAGGGCATGACCGGCGGGGAGGGCACCAAGCACACCCGCCGCATGCTCGCCTCCGGCGCCAAGGTCGTCGGCGGGGTCAACGCCCGCAAGGCCGGCACCGTCCACGAGGGCCTGCCCGTGTTCGGCACGGTCAAGGAGGCCATGGAGCAGACCGGCGCCGACGTGTCGGTCGTCTTCGTGCCCCCGGCGTTCACCAAGGACGCCGTCAAGGAGGCCATCGACGCCGAGATCCCGCTCTGCGTGGTCATCACCGAGGGTGTGCCGGTCCACGACACCACCGAGTTCTGGGCCTACGCGGGCGCCAAGGGCAACAAGACCCGCATCATCGGGCCGAACTGCCCCGGCATCGCCTCGCCCGGCGCGTCCAACGCGGGCATCATCCCGGCGGACATCACCACCCCGGGCCGCGTCGGCCTGGTCTCGAAGTCCGGCACGCTGACCTACCAGCTCATGTACGAGCTGCGTGACTTCGGCTTCTCCACGTGCGTGGGCATCGGCGGCGACCCGGTCATCGGCACCACGCACATCGACGCCCTCCAGGCGTTCCAGGACGACCCCGCCACCGAGGCGATCGTGATGATCGGCGAGATCGGCGGCGACGCCGAGGAGCGGGCCGCGGCCTACATCGAGGAGCACGTCACCAAGCCGGTCGTCGCCTACGTCGCGGGCTTCACCGCCCCCGAGGGCAAGACCATGGGCCACGCGGGCGCGATCGTCTCCGGTTCCGCCGGTACGGCCCAGGCCAAGAAGGAAGCGCTGGAGAAGGTCGGCGTCCGCGTCGGCAAGACCCCCAGCGAGACCGCACGCCTCATGCGCGAGATCATGCAGTCCCGCTGATCCTCCGCCCGATCGCCGGATCGCCCGCGCGTCCCTCGCGGGGGCCGATCCCGGCTCGCGATTCGTGACCTCGTACTCCGCCGTGAGTGCGAGGTCACGATCGTTTACGGGCCCGGATGGGCGCGCGCCCCGATTCGCGGCCGGGCATCGCCCGCCTGGGGATGATCATGCCAAATCGGGCGGGACTGGGCGTGGCGACGTGGCGAAAGCCGTACCGGCTGGGACCATGGGGTAGCGTGACGGCCTTTCTCGACCAGCTACGGACAGCCCCCCGTGCCGTCCTCAGCCGCTTCCCCAAAGGCGACGACGACGAGACCCGCCGGCCGCTCCCCGTGTCGGGCATGCTCGCCGGAGCGGGCACTCTCGGCGTCGGCCTGGCCGTACTGACCACCCTCACCCTGATCGGCTGGGCGGCCGCCCCGCGCGGCGCGTTCGGCCAGGGACTGCCCGGCGTCTTCCGCGCCGCGTGCCAGCTCTGGCTCGCCGCCCACCACGCCGGGTTCGCGATCCCCGGGGGACGGGTCGGCCTGCTGCCGCTCGGCCTGACGATCCTGCCCGGCGCGCTGCTCTACCGGGCGGGGCTGTGGATGGCCCGTGACGCCGACCTCCGGCTGCGCATGCCGGCCCGGCTGCCCAAGGGGACGCCGCGCGACGTCGAGAACGCCAGGCGCCGGGCCCAGCTCGCGCTCGTCGCCCAGGCCGGGATCTCGCTGGCCGCGCCGTACGCGCTGCTCGCCGGGATGATCGCGCTCGTCGCCCAGAACGAGGTCACCCAGCCGTTCCTCGGAGAGGCGCTGGCCAGCCACCTCGTGCTCGCGTTCCTGGCCGGTTCGCTGGCCACCGCCCGCACGATCGGGCCGTGGAAGTCGATGCTGCGCCTGCTCCCCGACCGCACCCGCTCGGTCGTCGCCGGTACGGCCGTCGCACTGTCGATCATGCTGGTGACCGGGATGCTGCTGGTCCTCGGGGCCATCGCGGTGAACTTCGGGGAGATCCAGCGGCTGTCGGAGATGCTCAGCCCCGGGTTCGTCGGCGGCCTCCTGCTGCTGCTGGTCGAGGGGCTCTACCTGGTCAACGCCGCGATCTGGGGCATGTCGTACATCGCGGGGCCGGGGTTCGCCATCGGCACGGGCACGCTCGTCGCGCCGACCGGAGTGAAGCTGAGCGCCGTCCCCACCGTGCCGCTGCTCGGCGCGCTGCCGGAGCCGGGCGTCGCCCCGCCGTGGATCATGGGGGTGATCGCGCTGCCGTTCCTGGCCGGGGCGGTCGCCGGCGTGGTCGTGGCCCGCGTCGCCCCGACGCCGACGATCGAGGCCGCCCCGCTCTGGGGATTCGGCTGCGGTCTGACCTCGGGCGCGATGGCGGGGCTGCTCGCGGCGCTCTCCGGCGGCCCCCTCGGCGGCGCCCGGCTGTCCGCCGTCGGGCCGTCACCGTGGGAGGTGGCGCTGTCGGTGGCGCTCGAGGTCGGCGTGGCGGCGGGCATCTCCGCCGGCATCGCCAACTGGTGGCTGATCTCCCGCCGGCCGGCGACCCCGGAGCCGGTACGCAAGGCGGGCGCCGTGATCGCCAAGGCGGCGGGGAAGGTCAGGCGCGCCGAGAAGGGCAAGGCGGCCCGCGCCCTTCCCGGCCACTGGCTGGACGCGACCGAGGCCGACACCCAGCCCATCCCGGTGATCAAGGATGACTGGACCGACGAGCACGCCGCCGCGGCGGCGGAGACGTTCGCCGCGATCCGGGCCGCCCGCTCAGAGCCGGTACGGCCGCCGCGCAACGACATCGTGGACGAGTCCGACGATCGCGGCGGCCACGTGATCTATGTCGACCCCTACGCCTGGGAACGCGACTCCTAGGAGCCGGGAGGGGCGGCCTAGTTCGGGAAGGGAAGGTTCGCCGGCCAGGCGACGCCGAGCCGTCGTTCCACGGCGCTCTTGAGCTCGTTCAGGCAGTCGTGTGCCGCGGTGACCGTCCCCGCGCCCTTCCCGCACTCCACGTACGCGTTGAGCTCGGCGGAGAAGAAGAGCTGGGTGGCCATCAGCAGCCCTCCGAACAGGAACGAGACGACCGCGATGACGAGGCCGGAGGCCGCCGCGCCCACGGGGCGGCGTGCCCGGCTCAGCGTCCTGACGTCACGGAACGCGACCGCGAGACCGAAGATCGACAGTGCCAATCCGGCGGCGGGCAGCATGAACGTGCAGATCAGCGCCGCGAGGGCGAGCAACAACGCCCGGCGGCCCCCCAGGTCGGATGCCGGCGTCTGCAGTGGTGCCGTCACGATCTCCACCTTTGCCTTCCGCGCTTTTCCCCGCCACCGCGCCCCGGCATTTCGCCGGGCCGCCTTCGAATCCGGTGACCGGAGCCCGATAACCTTTCTACCGGCGAGGGACTGCTGCCTGCGCCCTCTCACAGCCTTCCCGAAGGAGTCCGCCCGGTGCCATCCGGACCGCACCATCCGACAGAGGCCGCCCGGCTCGTGGTTCTCGTCTCCGGTTCCGGGACCAACCTACAAGCCCTTCTCGACGCCGCGGCGGCCCCGTCGTTCGGCGCCGCGATCGTCGCGGTCGGCGCGGACCGTGACGGCATCGAAGGACTGGCCCGTGCCGAGCGCGCCGGGATCCCCGTGTTCGTCGAGCGGGTGGGCGACCACGCCACACGCGACGAGTGGGACGAGGCGCTCGCCGGGAAGATCGCCGCGTACAAGCCCGACCTCGTGGTCTCCGCCGGTTTCATGAAGATCCTCGGCCGTCGTGTCCTCGGCTCCTTCCCGGTGGTCAACACGCATCCGGCGCTGCTGCCCTCCTTCCCGGGCGCCCACGCCGTACGGGACGCCCTCGCGTACGGCGTCCGCGTCACCGGCTGCACGGTCCACCTGGTCGACGCGGGAGTCGACACCGGCCCCGTGATCGCGCAGGAGGCGGTGGCCGTACGCGACGGGGACGACGAGGACACGCTGCACGAGCGGATCAAGACCGTCGAGCGCAGGCTGCTCGTCGAGATCGTCGGGCGCATGGCACGCGAGGGCTGGACGGTCTCCGGCCGGCGGGTACGCCTGGGGCGTGCCTGACCGGTTTCCGGGCACGACGACCCAGTGGATGAGCTGGGCGAAAACGGAACAGAGAGGATCACGAAGTGACCCGCATCGCCATCCGGCGCGCGCTGATCGCGGTATACGACAAGTCCGGGCTCGAAGAGCTGGCCCGGGGCCTGGAGGCGGCGGGCGTCGAGATCGTCTCAACCGGCGGCACCGCCGCCGCCATCGCGTCGTACGGCGTGCCCGTGACGAAGGTCGAGTCGCTGACCGGCTTCCCGGAGTGCCTGGACGGCCGGGTCAAGACGCTGCACCCGAGGGTCCACGCGGGGCTGCTGGCCGACGGCGCGAACCCCTCGCACGTCAAGCAGCTCGACGAGCTGGAGATCGAGCCGTTCCAGCTCGCGGTGGTCAACCTCTACCCGTTCGCCGAGACGGTCGCCTCCGGCGCGTCCGACGCCGAGTGCGTCGAGCAGATCGACATCGGCGGCCCCGCCATGATCCGCGCGGCGGCCAAGAACCACGGCACGGTCGCGGTCGTCGTCGACCCCCGCGCGTACGACAGCGTGCTCGCGGCCGTGGCCGAGGGCGGTTTCACCGTCACCGAGCGGAGGCGGCTCGCCGCCGCGGCGTACGCGCACACCGCGGCCTATGACGTGGCGGTGGCCTCCTGGTTCGCGGGCGTGTACGCGCCCGACGGCGAGTGGCCGTCCTTCATGGGCGCCGCCTGGAAGCTGAAGACGCCGCTGCGCTACGGCGAGAACCCGCATCAGGGGGCCGCGCTCTACTCCGGCCAGGAGGCCGGTCTGGCGAACGCCGAGCAGCTGCACGGCAAGGAGATGTCCTACAACAACTACGTGGACGCCGACGCGGCGTGGCGTGCGGCATGGGACTTCGCCGAGCCCTGCGTCGCGATCATCAAGCACGCCAATCCCTGCGGCGTGGCGATCGGCGCGGACGTCGCCGAGGCCCACCGCAAGGCCCACGCGTGCGACCCCATCTCGGCGTACGGCGGCGTGATCGCGGTGAACGGCGAGGTCACGCGGGAACTCGCCGAGCAGATCGCTCCGATCTTCACCGAGGTCGTGGTGGCGCCGTCCTTCGCTCCCGAGGCGCTCGACATCCTCAAGGGGAAGAAGAACATCCGGCTGCTCGCCTGCCCGGCCGGCCCCGGCAACGCGGCCGAGTTCCGCCGGATCGACGGCGGCCTGCTCGTGCAGACGGTCGACCGGGTGAACGCCCCCGGCGACGACCCGGCGACGTGGGAGCTCAAGGCGGGCGCCGCCGCGACGGATGAGGTGCTGGCGGACCTCGCCTTCGCCTGGAAGGCGTGCCGCTCGGTGAAGTCCAACGCGATCCTGCTGGCCTCGGAAGGGGCCACCGTGGGCGTCGGCATGGGCCAGGTCAACCGGGTGGACTCGGCCCGCCTCGCGGTGTCCCGCGCGGGCGAGCGCGCCGCGGGATCGGTCGGCGCGTCCGACGCGTTCTTCCCGTTCGCCGACGGCCTCCAGGTGCTGGCGGACGCGGGCGTGAAGGCGATCGTCGAGCCGGGCGGTTCGATCCGGGACGAGGAGGTCGTCGCGGCCGCCGAGGCGGCCGGCATCAGCCTCTACTTCACCGGCACCCGCCACTTCTTCCACTGACCGCCACGGTTATCGGCACGGTTATCGGCACGTTAGGAGACCAATGAGCGCGCAGACTCTGGACGGCAAGGCGACCGCCGCCAAGATCAAGGCCGATCTCGCCGAGCGGGTGTCGGCTCTGGCCGCCAAGGGGGTCAGGCCCGGACTGGGCACGATCCTCGTCGGCGACGACCCCGGCAGCCAGATCTATGTCGCGGGCAAGCACCGGGACTGTGCCGAGGTCGGCATCGCCTCGATCCGCGTGGACCTTCCCGAGACGGCGACCCAGGCCGAGGTGGAGGCCGCGATCGACGAGCTCAACGCCTCGGCGGAGTGCACCGGCTACATCGTGCAGTTGCCGCTGCCGCGTCACCTCGACACGATGGCGCTGCTGGAGCGGATGGACCCGGCCAAGGACGCCGACGGCCTGCACCCGGTCAACCTCGGCCGCCTCGTGCACATGGTCGACGCCCCGCTGCCGTGCACGCCGCGCGGCATCGTGCACCTGCTGCAGGAGTACGGCGTGCCGCTCAAGGGGGCGGAGGTCGTCGTGGTCGGGCGCGGCATCACGGTCGGCCGCTCGCTCGGCCTGCTCCTGACCCGCCGCAGCGAGAACGCCACGGTGACCACCTGCCACACCGGCACGCAGGACCTGGCCTGGCACACCCGCAAGGCGGACGTGATCGTGGCCGCGGCCGGAGTGCCGAACCTGATCACGGCGGACATGGTCAAGCCCGGCGCGGCGGTGCTCGACGTGGGCGTCTCCCGGGTGGACGGCAAGATCGCCGGCGATGTCGCGCTCGACGTGCGGGACGTCGCCGGCTTCGTCGCGCCCAACCCGGGCGGCGTCGGCCCGATGACCCGCGCGATGCTGCTCACCAACGTGGTCGAGGCGGCCGAGCGCGCGGCCGGCTGACCGGCTCGTACGCCCGCGCGTGACCTGTGCCCCGCCTGTGCCCGGCCGTACGAGCCGGGCACGGGCAGGGCCGGGTCAGCTGGCGCGGCGGCTCGACGTCGTGGGGGAGTGATGCGCCGGGTCGGTGGCCCGCTGCGTGGGGACCACCGGGGTCGGCCGCACGAGACCGAGCGCCACGACCTCGTTGGCCAGCCGGGTGCGCCGGTTGGTCCCCTCGGGGATGCGGAACTTCTGGTAGAGCCGCAGCAGGTGCTGCTTGACCGCGGCCTCCGTCACCACGAGGTCGTCGGCGATCTCCCGCGCGGTCGCCGGGGCGACGAACGCCTCGTCCGACAGCGCGGGCCGGCACAGCGAGGCCAGCACGTCGGCCTCGCGCCGGGTCAGCTCCGGCGCGGCGGCCCTGCGCAGCTCGACCTCGGGGGTGAAGTCCTCACGGGGGATGCCGCCGACCCGTGCCCGCGCGGCGCCGAAGGAGACCACGTCGCCGTCGTCGAGGACCCTCCGGGCGATCGGCCTGCCGTTCACCCGCGTGCCGTTGCGGGACAGGCCCAGATCAACGACATACAGGTAGGGTCCGCGCCGGACGAATTCGGCGTGCAGTCGAGACACGCTCGGATCAGTCAGCCGGATGTCGACGCCCCTGCCCCGACCGATCGTTGTGATCTCGGGGCGCAGCGCTATGACCTCGCCGCTGTCCTCGATCCGAATGAACGGCCCCTCCACGGCAGTTCCTCCCCAGGTAGCCCGCCGTTACTTTCGCTACAGATCCGGCTTACCCAGACGTGGGGATCGGGAATCTCCTTTGCCGGAAGGAGAATCGCGCTTGAAATTGGTCTGGACCTCTGCGAGGTGCTTTGCCTGCTCACGGGTAGACTTCGGGCGAAGATAAGCGGAGGAAACACTCATGGCGGACAAGCCCACCAAAGGCCTCGCCGATGTCGTCGCCGCGTCCACAGCGCTCAGCGACATCGACGGGAAAGCCGGCCGGCTTTTCTATCGCGGCTACGACATCCACGATCTGGCCGGCCGCACCACCTTCGAAGAGACCGCGCACCTGCTCCAGCACGGCTCGTTGCCGACACGCGACCAGCTGGCCGCGTACGGGGCGGAGCTCGTTCGGGGCCGTGCCCTCGGGGGGCTGGTCGAGAGCAACATCCCGGAGATCGCCGGGAAGCAGGCGCCCATGGAGGCGCTGCGCACCCTCGTCTCCCTGGCCGGCGCGGACGATCCGGACAAGGATTCCAACGCCGCCGACGCCAACCTGCGCAAGGCCGCGCGGCTCACGGCGCAGCAGCCCATCCTGGTCGCCCACTACCACGCGGCCCGCACCGGCGGCTCGATTCCCGACGCGGATCCCGAGCTGAGCATCGCGGCGAACTTCCTGTTGCAGATCACCGGGAGGGCGCCGTCACAGCGGGAGGTCGAGATCTTCGACGCCTGCCTGGTGCTGCACGCCGACCACACGATGAACGCCTCCACGTTCGCCGCCCGTGTCTGCGCCGCGACCCTGTCCGACATGCACTCGGCCATCGTCGCCGCCATCGGCACGCTGAAGGGCCCGCTGCATGGAGGCGCGAACGAGCAGGTCATGCGTACGCTGGAAGCGATCGACCCCACCGGGGTCGCGCAGGCCGTACGGGACAGGCTCGCGGCGGGTGAGAAGATCATGGGCTTCGGGCATCGGGTCTACAAGACGGAGGACCCGCGGGCGACGCATCTGCGGAAGATGTCGCGCGAGCTCGGCGAGGCGTCGGGCGACGACACCTTCTACCGGATGTCCAAGGAGATGGAGGAGGTCGTCTTCGCGGAGAAGGGCCTGTATCCGAATGTGGACTTCTACGCCGCGACGGTCTACCACTACCTCGGCATCCCGACGGATCTGTTCACCCCGGTGTTCTCGGTCAGCCGGATGTCCGGGTGGACCGCGCACGTGATCGAACAGCACGCCGACAACCGCCTGATCCGCCCGGACAGCGAGTACATCGGAGAGCGCGACCAGAAGTGGACGCCGATCGACGAGCGGTGAGCGGCGCGCGAGCGAGCACGCGACCGTGAGGCCGAGCGGTGAGCGGAATACCGCACTGAAACGAGAAGTGAGGGTCACCATAGGCGCTGGTGAGTGTGAGCGGTAAGCCCTGGGGGCCGTACCTGCTGGTTGCCGCGGGTACGGCCGCCGGGCTGGGCCTGATCGCCTTCGGCGTCGCCACGTGGGTGGGCGGCGCGGTCATCGGGTTCGCCCTGGTCGCGGGGGCGGCGCTTCGGCTGATCGTGCCGGACGACCGGGCCGGTCTGCTCGGGGTGCGGACACGCCGGATGGACGCCTTCGTGCTCCTGCTGCTCGGCGCCGCCCTGGTGGCGGGCTCGTTGAGCCTGCTGCTGCGCCTGCACAGCACCTAGTCACGGGCGCATTACGCCCGTCCGATAGCCTCAACGGCCAGTGAGCCTCAAAACGGACCGTCTGGCCAGTGTTAGTTCAGAAGGGGAACCACACGCATGCCCAAGATCAAGGTAGCGGGTCCGGTCGTCGAGCTTGACGGCGACGAGATGACCCGGATCATCTGGCAGTTCATCAAGGACCAGCTGATCCTTCCCTACCTCGACGTCGACCTGAAGTACTACGACCTCGGCATCGAGCACCGCGACGCCACCGACGACCAGGTCACGATCGACGCCGCGAACGCCATCAAGCAGTACGGCGTCGGCGTCAAGTGTGCGACGATCACGCCGGACGAGGCCCGGGTCGAGGAGTTCGGCCTGAAGAAGATGTGGAAGTCCCCGAACGGGACGATCCGCAACATCCTCGGCGGCGTCATCTTCCGTGAGCCGATCATCATGTCGAACGTGCCGCGGCTCGTTCCCGGCTGGACCAAGCCGATCGTGGTCGGCCGTCACGCCTTCGGCGACCAGTACCGCGCGACCGACATCAAGGTGCCGGGCGAGGGCACGCTCACCCTGACCTTCACCCCGAAGGACGGCAGCGAGCCGATCGAGCTCAACGTCTTCGACTTCCCGGGCAGCGGCGTCGCGATGGCGATGTACAACCTGGACGACTCGATCCGGGACTTCGCCCGCGCCTCCATGAGGTACGGCCTGGCCCGCAACTTCCCGGTCTACCTGTCGACGAAGAACACGATCCTCAAGGCGTACGACGGCCGCTTCAAGGACATCTTCGCCGAGGTCTACGAGACCGAGTTCAAGGCGGAGTTCGACGCCGCCGGCATCACCTACGAGCACCGCCTGATCGACGACATGGTCGCCTCCGCGCTCAAGTGGGAGGGCGGCTACGTCTGGGCGTGCAAGAACTACGACGGTGACGTCCAGTCGGACACGGTCGCGCAGGGCTTCGGCTCGCTCGGTCTGATGACGAGCGTGCTGATGACCCCGGACGGCAGGACCGTCGAGGCCGAGGCCGCGCACGGCACGGTGACCCGGCACTACCGCCAGCACCAGCAGGGCAAGCCGACGTCCACCAACCCGATCGCCTCGATCTTCGCGTGGACCCGCGGCCTGCAGCACCGCGGCAAGCTCGACAACCAGCCCGAGGTGATCGACTTCGCCGCGAAGCTGGAGCAGGTCTGCGTCGAGACCGTCGAGGGCGGCCAGATGACCAAGGACCTGGCGCTCCTGGTGGGCGGCGACGCCGAGTGGCTGACCACGCAGGACTTCCTCGCGGCTCTGGACGAGAACCTCAAGAAGAAGATGGCCGGCTGATCCCGCCATCCGGTCACGGGGCCGCTCGCCTTCATGGCGGGCGGCCTTTGCCGTCTCCCTTGCCGTGCCCCGTTTCGCGCCCTTTTCGGGGTCCGCTCTCGCCCGCCTTCCGCGTACCGTGAGGCCCGTTTCCGCGTCCGTCGTTCCGTGACCGCATGTGGCCTCGTCGTACGCGGGTCACGTCGTGGTCTCGGCGTGGTCTCGGCGGGCTGGGAAACGGGCAACGGAGCCGTAAAGTTCTCATGGTCGAGACTTTGCCGAATCGTGGGGGCGTGGGATGCCGAACGTCGCGCCGCTCGGACCGGGGGACCCGCCCCGGCTCGGGCCGTTCGTGCTGTCCGGCCGCGTCGGCGAAGGCGGCCAGGGCGTGGTCTATCTGGGAAGAAACGACGCGGGAGAGCACGCGGCGATCAAGCTGCTGCACGTCAAGTTCACCGGCGACACCATGGCCAGATCCAGGTTCGCCCGGGAGCTCCGGGCCGCCCAGCGGGTGGCCAGCTTCTGCACGGCCCGGGTGATCGCGGCCGACCTCGAAGGCGACACGCCGTACATCGCGAGCGAGTACATCGACGGGCGGTCCCTGCGCGAGGCGGTGGAGGAGAGCGGGCCGATCACCGGGGCCGCGCTGGAGCGGCTCGCGGTGGGCACGGCGACCGCGCTGACGGCGATCCACCACGCGGGGATCGTGCACCGGGACTTCAAGCCGGACAACGTGCTGCTCGCCCCTGACGGGCCGCGCGTGGTCGACTTCGGCATCGCCCGGATCATCGACTCGACCGGCACGATCACCAGCCGGGCGATCGGCACGCCCGCCTACATGGCCCCGGAGCAGATCTCGGGTGACAAGGTGGGCCCGCCCTCGGACGTGTTCGCCTGGGCGTCGACCATCGCGTACGCGGCGACGGGCACGGCGGCGTTCGGCGGAGACTCGATCGCGGTCGTGCTGAACCGCGTGCTCAACCACGACATCGACGTGAGCATGCTGCCCGAGCCGCTTCGCGGCGTGGTGCGCTCCTGCCTGAACAAGGCCCCCGCCGCCCGGCCGACCGCCGACAACATCCTGCTGCGCCTGCTCGGCCGTACCGAGTCGGGCGACGCGTCCACGGTGGTGTTGTCAGAAGGGGCTCACGCCGCCAGCCCGGAGGCGGCGGACGCCACCCGTGCCATGCGCCTGCCCCAGGGACAGGCGACGCGCCAGACGGCGGCACAGGGCTCCGGGGCACGCGGTGTGCCGCCGCTGGGCGTGGACCCGCGGCAGGTGAGGCCAGGGGGCGGGGAAACCCTCGACGCGGGTTCTCCGGAGCCGCCACAGGGCGGAGGACGGCGTCGCGGGGGCCGGGTCGTCGCCGCCGTCATGGCCGTGGTCGCCGCCGTGGCCGCGGGCGGAGCGCTGGCCGCCACGCGCCTGGGAGGCGACACGGCGGACCCGACGGTGACCAGCCGGGCGAGCGTGCCGGGGAAGACGCCCCGGTCGTCCACTCCCACCTACTCCACGGTCGTGGACAAGGCGCAGCGGACCCGGAGGCTCACGATCGGTGTGAAGGGTGACCTGCCCGGCATCGGCCTCGCACCGAACGGCGGCGCCTTCACCGGGTTCGACGTGGACGTGGCGACGTATGTCGCGGCCAAGATGGGCGTTCCCGCGAGCGGGATCACATTCCGGAGGATCGGCAGGGGCGATCGGGCGACGGCGCTCACCAGCGGTGACGTCGATCTGGTCTTCGCCACCTACGCGTACGACGACAACAAGGGGGACGACGTCGGCTTCGCCGGGCCCTACTACGTCGCGCACACCGACGTGCTGGTGGCGAAGGGGTCGCCGATCAGGCGGCTCGGCGACATGGAGGGCAGGCGCATGTGCGCTCCGCTGGGCAGCGGGGCCGTCGCCCTGATCCAGGACAGGGTGAACGTGGAGCCGGTCCCGGCGGACAACTACGCGGCGTGCATGGATCTGCTGGTCGCGGGCAAGGTGGACGCCGTCCCCGGCGACGACCTCATCCTCGCCGGATTCGCGAACCGGGTGCCCAACCTCCGGCTCACCGTGCTCGGCCTCAAGCTGACCGACCAGCGTTACTCCGTGGGGATGCCCAAGGGGAACGCGCGGACATGCGAGGCCGTCCACGGCGCGATCTCCCGCATGTACGCCGACGGCACCATGAAGCAGCTGCTCAAGCGGCACTTCGGGAACGTCGACTTCGACCCCGAGGACGACCTTCCCGCCATGCTCACCTGCGGCTAGACGGCGCCTCCGGAAGCCTTGAGGTCGGCGATGGAGTCGGTGGCCCACCCCACGGCCATCCGGGCCTGCCGGATGCCGAGGTCCAGCGCGTACTTGCCGTATCCCTTCTTCGACCTGAGATCGCCGAGTCGCTCCAGCTCGCGGAGCCTTTCCTCGAACGTCGCCTTCATGCGTTCCAGTACGGCGAGCGCCTCCTCCGGCTCCAGCAGCGGGGCGAGGAACGCCTGGAGCGCGATCTCGCTGCGCGGCACGGCCGAGGGGCTGTGCCCGACGAGCCAGCGGTGCAGCGCGTCGCGGCCGTCCGGCGTGATCGTGTAGATCTTCCGGCCCCGGGCGCCCTCGGCCTCGACCGTGATCAGCCCGTCGGCCGCCATCTTGGCCAGCTCGGGATAGATCTGGCTGTGCCCGGCCTGCCACACGTGGGCGAGTGACGTCTCGAACTTCTTGGTCAGGTCGTACCCGCTGGCCGGGCCGGAGGCCGACAGCAGGCCGAGGAGTGCGATCCGCAGGGACATGCGCCCACTATAGCTGCGCATTGACATGTCAGAAGTTACATGTCATTTTCAACATGTGAAGACAGACATGAACAAGAACGGGCTCCTCCTGTTCGCCGTGCTGGGCGGCATGTTCCTCGCCATGCTCGACCAGACGATCGTGGGCACGGCGCTGCCCCGGATCACCGCCGAGCTGGGCGGCGCCCGGCTCTACACCTGGGTCGTGACCGCGTACCTGCTCACGTCCACCGTGACCGTCCCGCTGTACGGCCGGCTCTCCGACGCGTACGGCAGGAAGCCGCTGCTCCTGGTCGGTGTGACGATCTTCCTCGCGGGCTCCGCCCTGAGCGGGGTGGCTCAGGACATGGGCCAGCTGATCGCGTTCCGCGGGCTCCAGGGCCTCGGCGCGGGCGCGCTGCTGCCGCTCTCCCTGGCCCTGGTCGTCGATCTATTCCCGCCGGAGCGCAGCGGCCGGGTGCAGGGGGCGCTCGGCGGCGTGATGGCGCTGAGCTACATCGCGGGGCCGTTCCTCGGCGGCCTGTTCACCGACCACGCGAGCTGGCGCTGGGCCTTCTACGTCAACGTCCCCATCGGGCTCGTGCTGATCGCGATCATCTGGTTCCGGCTGCCGCACCGTCCCGGCGACGCGGGCGGGGCGCGCCCCGACTACCTCGGCATCGCGGTCTTCACCGCCGCCATCAGCGCGCTGCTCGTCGGCCTGACCGAGAAGGGCGTCGACGGCAACTCCTGGACGAGCGTCCCCGTCGTCGGCCCCATCGCCGCGGCCGCCGTCCTGATCGCTCTGTTCGTCCTGGTCGAGCGGCGGGCCGCGCAGCCGATCGTGCCGCTGCACCTGTTCGCCAACCGGACCTACACCCTGGTCAACGTGGCCTCGTTCGCCACCGCCTCCTGCATGTACGCCGGCGTGGTCTTCCTGCCGCGTTACTTCCAGGAGGCACAGGGAGAGAGCGCCACCTCCTCGGGCCTGCGCATCTACCCGCTGATGCTGGCCATGGTCGTGGGCAGCGCCGTCACCGGCGCGCTCATCTCGCGCAGCGGCCGCTACAAGCCGTGGCTGGTGATCGCGCCGTTCTTCCTCATCGCGGGGACCGTGCTCTGCGTGAACGTGGCCGTGGACTCGCCGGCGCTCGCGCTCGCGGGCTGGATGGCGCTCATCGGTCTCGGCATGGGCCCGATGTTGTCCGGGCTCACCGTGGCCATCCAGAGGGCCGTGCCTCCGCGGTTCATCGGTACGGCCAGCGCCAACCTGACCTTCTTCCGGCAGATCGGCGGGTCCGTCGCCCTCGCGGTCGGCGGCACGGCCTACGGCTCGGTCGTCGCCCGCGAGGCGCCGCTCTCCGGCCTGCCCGCCGCGCACGCCGCCGCGAGCGCAACCGTCATCCCCTGGCTCGGCGTCGTCGGCGCGGTCGTCGCCCTCGTCGCGCTCGCCCTGATGCCCGACCGCAGGATCGACCCCGCCGAGGCCGTACGCGGGACCGAGGAGGCGGCGTTCGCGCAGGCGGGATGATGTGGGCGACCTCCGCCCGGGACGGCGTGTCGGGGCGCCGCGTGCCAGCGGTACCCCATTGAATTGATCTCTAACGTTTCGGGGGAGCACGAATGGGTCGTCGGGTCATCATGGTCGTCGCGGGTCTCGCCTGCCTGATCGCCGCCGGAGCGCCACGCGCCGCGCTCGCGTCGGACCAGTGGGGCGGAGCGGATCTCGGTGTCGAGATCTCGGCGTCGCCCAGGGTCGCCCAACCGGGCCAACCGCTGGTCTACGACGTGCGGGTGCACAACAACGGCCCGGGTGACGCGGTGCTCCCGGTGCTCACGATCCGGCTCCCCAGGGACGTCAAGGTCATCAACGTCAACGTGGCGGAATGCCGGGCCGGGCGCGGCACCAACGAGATCATCTGCCGTTCGCCCGGCGATGTGCTCGCGACCGGCAGCGGTGGAGTGACGGTCACCGGCCTGGTACGGCCGGCCGCGCACGGCACCCTCCGCGCCCAGGCGGAGCTCTCCTCCGAGATCGTCGATCCCCATCAGGAGGACAACACCGCGGAGACGGTCACCCAGGTCGCCGAGGGGGCCGACCTGGCCGTCCGGCTCGCACCCACCGCGCGTACGGCCGTGCCGGGCGAGCCGTTCACCATGAAGGCCACCGTGCGCAACCGGGGGCCGGAGGTGGTGCGGGACGCCTACGTGTTCTTCCAGCCGGCGCGGGCCCACTTCCTGTCCGCGGCGGGCGCGCGCTGCCAGGGCGCGGCGGGCTACGTCGGCTGCGCGCTGCCTCCGATCAGGTCGGGAGCCCGGAACCTGGTCGAGTTGATGTTCCGGGTGCCGCAGCGGGTCACCCGACCGATCGGCGCGCGGGCCACGGTCTACTCGCGCCAGGTGGGCGACCGGCGACCGGCCAACAACGAGGCGGTCATGCGGGTCGCCATGGCGACCGGCTCGGGCGGGGTGACCGCTGCCGGGCCCGCGGGCTACGGGGCGGGCCACACGCGGCCGGCGGGCTACCCGGGCCTCGCGGGCCACGCGGAGTCCGCAGGTCAAGCAGGGCAGGTGGGCGCCGCGGGGTCGCCGGGTTCCACGGGGCGCATCGGTTCAGTGGGACGTGCAGACCGGGGCCGCGGTCGTGGACATGCGCTGGGGCGTGACACCCGCCGGGGGGCCGCCGGTGGCGAACACCACGCCGGCGGCGGCCGCCAGGCTGCCGAGCAGGACGAGAGCCACCAGCGCGGCCCGTATGACCAGCGGGGAAAGCCCGTCCACTCGCACACATGAGATCCCATCACAATTCACCGATCGAATCCGGGTTTTACGACCGGAGGGCGGTCCATGCATCCCGGACGATCGTGTGCAACGACGTGTGATCGGGCTTCCAGCCGAGCTCCCGCTGGATCTTCTCGGACGAGGCGACCAGCACGGCCGGGTCGCCCGGCCGCCGGGGGCCGACCTCGACGGGGATCTCGTGCCCGGTGACCTCACGGCACACGTCGATGACCTCGCGCACCGAGAAACCGGCGCCGTTGCCCAGGTTGTAGACGGTGTGCGTACCGGCCGCGCAGGCGTCCAGGGCGAGCAGGTGCGCGCGGGCGAGGTCGGTGACGTGGACGTAGTCGCGGACGCAGGTCCCGTCCGCGGTCGGGTAGTCGGTGCCGAACACGTTGATCGACTCCCGCTCGCCGAGCGCCACCTTGAGGATGTTCGGGATCAGGTGCGTCTCGGCCGCGTGGCGCTCGCGGAAGCGGCCGTACGCGCCCGCGACGTTGAAGTAGCGCATGCTGACCGCGGCCAGGCCGTACAGGCCGGCGAAGGCGGAAAGCGCGGTGTCGACGGCGAGCTTCGACGCGCCGTAGGGGTTGGTCGGCCTGGTCGGGGCCGTCTCCGGGATCGGCGTGCTCTCCGGCTCGCCGTACGTCGCGGCCGTGGAGGAGAAGACGATCCGGCCGACGCCCGCCCGCCGCATCGCCTCCAGGAGGGCGAGGGTGCCGCCGAGGTTGTGCGACCAGTACAGCCCGGGCCGGTCCACGGACTCGCCGACGAGGGACTTGGCGGCGAAGTGCAGCACGCCGTCGAACCCTTCTTTCAGCAGGTCACCGGCTTCGGTGATCGACCCCTCGACGAACCGCGCGCCGTCGGGGACCGCGTCGGCGTGACCGGTCGACAGGTCGTCGAGCACCGTGACGTCGTGCCCGGCCTCGACGAGCAGCGCCGCCACGACGCTGCCGATGTACCCCGCGCCACCCGTGACCATCAGCCGCATTGTTTGCTCCTGATTGAGTTTGTTGGATTATGTACGACCTCGCCCAGCTTACGGGGTGGAGATGAGGCGCGGGTTAAACGCCAGGCAGTAGGGTGACCCGATCAGCACCGTGCGAACGGATCGAAGGCGTGAGCGAGACTAGTGCCCCTCCCGTCAATCTTTGCCCCGTCGCGTCGCCCAGGGAGGCACCTCGCCGACCTGCTCCTCGCAGGCTCGGAGTTTCCGCGGGGCCCGGGAATGTCGGCCGTAGGCTCCGCTACGGCCTCTTCCTCCGCCTTGCGACGCACCACCCCGGACACCGCTCCTTTCGGGCAAACCTTGCCGGTCACGGCACCAGCGAGCGGACCGGCGAGCACGGGTGCCGCGCCCATGCCCGCGAGGAGCGGCCGTGAGCGTCGCGGTGAGCATCCCCCTTGTCCTGATGTTCATCCTGATCTGCGGATTCTTCGCGGCGGCGGAGATGGCCATGGTCACCCTGCGCGAGAGCCAGATACGCAGGTTGAGTCAGACGGGGCGCAGGGGCGCGCGGGTGCAGAAGCTCGCGCGGGATCCCAACCGCTTCCTGTCCGCCGTCCAGGTCGGCGTGACGGTCGCGACGGTCCTGTCCGCCGCGCTCGGCGCGGACACGCTCGCGGACCGGCTCGAACCGGTCCTCGAAGGCTGGGGGCTGTCCGCGAGGGTCGCCGCGCCGGTCGCGTTCGGGCTGGTCACGCTGGCCATCTCGTACGTCACGCTGGTGTTCGGCGAGCTCGCGCCCAAACGATTCGCGCGGCAGCGGGCCGAGGGCATGTCCCTCATGGTCGCGCCGATGCTCGACCTGATCGCGACCCTGTCCCGGCCGGTGATCTGGCTGCTGTCCGTGTCGACCAACGGCGTGGTCCGTCTGCTCGGCGGCAATCCCTCGGCCGACCGCGCCGCGATGACCACCGAGGAACTGCGCGACATCATCGTGGGCCACAAGGAGCTCACCCAGGACGAGCGCAACGTGATCGCCGAGGTGTTCACGGCGGGCAAGCGCCGGCTCAGAGAGGTCCTGCTGCCCCGCACCGAGGTCGAGTTCATGGCCGCGGACACGCCGCTCGCCGAGGCGGCGGTGCTCGCGGCGACGATGCCGCACTCCCGTTTCCCCGTCTATCGCGACTCCTATGACGACATCATCGGATTCGTGCACGTACGGGATCTGCTCGACCCCGTGTTGACCGGGCGCATCGAGCCCATCAGCGAACTCGTGCCGATCAGGCCGGTCAAGCTGGTGCCCGCCACCAAGCGCGTGCTGCCGACACTCGCCGAGATGCGGGACGAGGGACACCACCTGGCGATCGTCGTGGACGAGTACGGCGGCACCCGCGGCATCGTGACACTGGAGGACCTGGTCGAGGAGCTCGTCGGCGATATCCGCGACGAGTACGACGAGGCCGGGAGGTCCGTGCGCGTCGTCGCCGGGGTCATCGAGATCGAGGGCCTGGTCAACCTGAACGACTTCGCCTCCGAGACCGGCATCAGGCTCCCGGAGGGCCCCTACGAGACGCTCGGCGGCTATGTCATGGCGGCGCTCGGGCACCTGCCGCAGATCGGGGAGACCGCGGAGGCGCCGGGGGCCAGGCTGACCGTGACGGAGATGGACGGCCGGCGGGTCTCCCGCGTGCGCGTGATCCGCACCCCCACCACCGTGGACGCGCCCGGAACGGAGGAGTGAGCGTGTCACGGGCACGGTGGTTCTCCTGACAGAATGAGGTGTTATGGATCGTCCTCGCGTGCTCTCCGGAATCCAGCCCACCGCCGATTCCTTCCACCTCGGAAACTATCTCGGCGCGGTCCGGCAGTGGGTGGCGATGCAGGAGACCCATGAGGCGTTCTACTGCGTGGTCGACCTGCACGCGATCACCGTCAACCCGGCCCCGGAGGAGCTGCGTCGCCGCACCCGGATCGCCGCCGCGCAGCTGTTCGCGGTCGGGCTCGATCCCGAGCGCTGCACGGTCTTCGTCCAGAGCCACGTACGCGAGCACACCGAGCTGGCCTGGATGCTGAGCTGCCAGACCGGGATGGGCGAGGCCGCCCGGATGACCCAGTTCAAGGACAAGGCGGCCAAGTACGGCGAGAGCGCGGCCGGGGTCGGCCTGTTCACCTACCCGATCCTGATGGCCGCCGACATCCTGCTCTACCAGGCCGACCAGGTGCCGGTGGGCGTCGACCAGAAGCAGCACCTGGAGCTCACCCGCGACCTCGCGCAGCGGTTCAACAGCCGCTTCGGGCAGACGTTCAAGGTGCCCAACCCCTACATCCTCAAGGAGGTCGAGAAGATCACCGACCTCCAGGAGCCGACGGCCAAGATGTCGAAGTCGTCGTCCAGCCCGCAGGGCATCCTCGACGTGCTGGAGCAGCCCGGTCCGCTCCGTAAGAAGGTCATGCGCGCGGTCACCGACACCGGCACCGAGGTCCTCGCCGACGAGGAGAACAAGCCCGGCGTCACCAACCTGCTGCGCATCCAGTCGGCGCTGAGCGGCACCCCGATCCCCGAGCTCGAGGCGCGGTACGCCGGGCAGGGATACGGCACCTTCAAGAAGGACGTGGCCGAGCTGGTCGTCGACACGTTCACGCCGATCAGGGAGCGCACGGAGAAGCTGCTGGCCGACGAGGCCGAGCTGGACAAGCTGCTCGCCGCCGGTGCCGAGCGCGCGCGCGAGGTGGCCCGCGAGACCATGGCCGAGGTGCGCGAGCGCATGGGGTTCCTGCCCACTTCCTCCTGATCCGATTTCCAGGCGGCGGTCCGGGGCAGTCCTCCGGCGGGGGTGGTCATGTTCGCGCGGATCATGCGGCTCGTCGAGAAGGTCAAGGCCCGCGGCCGTCGCCTGATGGAGCGGGAACGCATCAGGTTCCCCTGGTTCGACCACCTCGTCCGCACCGTCCACCGCTATCAGGTGCAGTCGGCCACCCGGCTGGCGGGGGCGGTCACCTACTTCGCGTTCCTGTCGTTCTTCCCGCTGATCGCGCTGGGTTTCGCGGTGCTCGGCTTCGTCCTGGCGGTACGCCCGGACGCGCAGCAGGCGCTCATCACCGCGATCAACCAGCAGCTCCCCGGGCTCGCCGACCGGCTCCACATCAACCAGATCGCCGGAGCCAGGGCGGGCGCGGGCACCTTCGGCCTGGTCGGCCTGCTGTACGCCGGGCTCGGCGCGGTGGACGCGCTGCGCTCCGCGCTCCGTGACATCTGGATGAGCTGCGAGCCGCGGCTCGACTTCTTCCGGGCCAAGCTCAGGGACCTCGTCACGCTGGTCTTCATCGGGACGACCCTGCTCGTGTCGGCCGTC
This sequence comes from Microtetraspora glauca, assembly GCA_001570385.1. Classification (GTDB taxonomy): domain Bacteria; phylum Actinomycetota; class Actinomycetes; order Streptosporangiales; family Streptosporangiaceae; genus Microtetraspora; species Microtetraspora glauca. Next base: position 556,078 of record BBYL01000007.1, read on the forward strand.
ATCAGCGCCCTCGCCACCGGGGCGACGAGCGCGGTGGCCGACTGGCTCGGCCTGGGCACCTCCTGGTTCGCGGGGGCCGCCATCCGGGTCGCCGGTTTCCTCGCCGGAGTGGGCGCGGACCTGTTGCTCTTCCTGATCTTGTTCGGCTGGGTGGCCCGGTCCTCGCAGCCGTTCCGTGACGTGCTCAGGGGTGCTGTGGTCGGCGCCGTCGCGTTCGGCGTGCTCAAGCAGTTCGCGGCGCTGATCCTGGCCAAGACGCTGCACAACCCGGTGTACGGCACGTTCGCCGTCGTCGTGGGCCTGCTGATCTGGATCAACCTGTCGGCCCGCGTCGTCCTCTACGCCGCCGCGTGGACGGCAACCTCGGGGATGGGCCCACCCCCCGAGCCCACCCCAGTGCCGTCCCCCCTCCTGCCGAAGAGCTGACGCTCCGGCCGCGGGCCGGTCGGGAGGGCCTGCGGAAGGCGGGTCAGGCGCTCATGGCGTAGAGCACGTCCCGCAGGGGCTCCTCCCGGCCGCGCGTCCAGACCAGCCGCAGGGCCAGGGTGGGCGCGGCGACGTCCAGCGCGACGAGCGCCCCCGACGCCAGGTCCGCCTCCACGACGAAATCGGGCAGCATCGCCATGCCCAGGCCCTGCCTGGTCCATTCCCTGACGGTGGCGACGCTGGGCAGCTCACGCCGTGGGACCTCGGGGCCGATCACGCGGTCCACGGCCAGCCGCGCGGAGCATTCGGGCGCGGTCACCAGCAGCGTGCGGTCCGCGTGGCCGGGCGCGGTGACCAGGATCAGCGACACCTCGTCCACGTCCAGGTAGTCCAGGTCCGGCGGCGTCGCGAACCCCAGCGCGCCGACCCGCAGACCGGAGTCGAGCAGCAGCCCCGCGTCGAGGCCGCCACCGGCCAGTTCGGCGAACAGCAGCTGCCGGGGAAGCGAGGTGACCTCCAGGTCGATATCGGGGCGGCGCTCCGCCAGCCGCCGTACGACGGACGGCAGCCGGGCCGCCGCGAGCATCTCCAGGGCGCCCACCCGGACCCGCTGGCGCCGCTCCGTGACGGCCCGCCGCACCTCGTCGGCGTGGTCGAGCAGGCCCTGTGCCCGGTCGAGCAGCCGCGTTCCCGCCTCGGTCAGCCGCATCCCCCGGGGTATGCGTTCGAAGAGTGCGACGCCCAGTGTTCGTTCCAACCTCCGGATCTGCTCCGACACCGAGGCGGGGGCCAACCCCAGCATGTTGGCGGCCTCGGTGACGGTGCCGGACCGCGCGACCACCACGAATCCCCGCAGATGGCGTAATTCCACGTCATGAGCATACGGATTTCCCGAACGCCCCTTCCGATGGGAGCTGTTGAGGTGAGATGTCCGGTTCAGCAGGGTGACCGGCATGACATCTACGGTGAGATCCCTGAGCCTCTCGCTCGCGTACTTCCTGGTGCTCCTCGACACCACCGTGCTCACGATCGCGCTCCCCGACGTACGCGCCACGCTCGGCGGTTCGCTGGCCGGGCAGCAGTGGGCGGTGAACGCCTACACCGTCGCCTTCGCCGCGTCACTCCTCGTCGGCGGGGCGGTGGCCGACAGGTACGGCGCGGCCCGGACGTTCCGGCTGGGGGTGGGCGCGTTCGGCCTGATCTCGTTGGCGTGCGCGCTGTCACCGACGCTGGAGGCGCTCGTCGCGCTGCGGGCGCTGCTGGGCGTGGCTGGCGCGCTCTGCCTGGGCGGCTCGCTCGGCCTGATCGCGCAGCTGTACCCCGATGCCGCAGAGCGGGCGCGGGCGATGGGTGTCTGGGCCGCCGCCACCGGAAGCGCCCTCGCTGTCGGACCGCCGCTCGGCGGGCTGCTCGTGGACCTGGCGGGGTGGCGGGCGATCTTCCTGATCAATCCGCCCCTGGCCGCGCTCGGCCTGCTGGCGGCCAAGGGCGTGGTCTCGCCCCGGGGCACGCGACGCATCGACTGGGCCGTGCAATCGCTGGCCTGCGCCTTCCTCGCGCTGCTCGCCCAGGCCGTGACCGGGCGTTCCCCGATCGCGGGAGCGGTGGCCGTCACGATGGTGGTCCTGCTCGTCGTGGTGGAACGGCGCAGCCACGCGCCCGCGCTGCCGGGCGGGCTGTTGCGCGCCGCCTGGCCGGAACTGCTGGCCGGGACCGTGGCGAACTTCGCCTTCTCCGGCGCGCTCTTCGTGCTCACACTGCTGCTCCAGGAAGGACGGCACCTCACCCCGTCGGCCGCCGGGCTCGCCTTCCTGCCGCTGACCCTGCCGATGAGCGTCAACCCGCTGCTCACCGGCCGCATCGTGGCACGGTACGGCGCCCGGCCGCCGATCCTGGCCGGGCTGGTCCTGCTCGCCGCCGGGCTGGCCGGGGTCGCGTGCGGCGATCTGCTCGTGGCGTCGCTGATCGTGACCGGTCTCGGTCTGTCGTTCTGCCTCCCCGCGCTGGTGGCGGGTGTGGTCGCCGCCGCCCCGCCGGGGACGGCGGGCACCGCGGGCGGGGTGCTGAACGCCGCTCGCCAGGTGGGCGCCACGCTGGGCGTCGCCGTACTCGGGGGGATCGGTGACGCCCTGCTCGTGGCGGCCGGGCTGGTCGCGGTGACGGCCGTCGTCTACGCGGCCGGGAGCGCCCGGAGGAGAGTGCCGGCGGGCTGACCCTCGTGGCGGCGCCCCGGCCCCGGTGCCGTCGCCTGAGCCGTCCTCTGTGCCGCTGCCCGTGCCGCTTCCCGTGCCGCTGCCGTCAGGTACGGCCGGCGCGGCGGCGGCGGATGCCGTACCCGAGCCAGACGAGGCCGCCGAGCAGGCCGGCACCGATCGCGATCATCGCGGCGATCGGCCCGCTCCCGCTGTCCACGGCGGCGACCGGCCGCCGGGAGGGGAGCGCGGTGGCACCCCCGGCGAGCGCGGAGCCGGAGCGTGCCGGCCCGGTCAGCTCGGGAACGACCGAGGCCTTCTCCGGCACGGGATCGACCAGGACGCCCACGGGGGTGGCCCGGCCGCGCGCGGCGAACCCCCAGTCGAGCATCTTCGCGACGTCCTCCCAGAAGGAGCCCTCGTCGTGCATGATCGAGACGATGATCGTGTGGCCGTTCCTCGAGGCCGCGCCGACGAAGCTGCCGAGCGCCTTCGAGGTCCAGCCGTTCTTGACGCCGATCATGCCGGGATAGCGCCAGAGCAGCTTGTTGTGGTTGCCGATCTCGTAGTAGCCCTTGGGTGCGGGGAACTTGGCCGTCTTGGTGCTCACGTACTTGCGGAACGAGGGAAGCGCGAGCCCGGCCCTGGCGATCAGGGCGAGGTCGTAGGCCGAGCTCCGCTGGCCCGGCCGGTCCAGGCCGCTCGGCGTCTTGGCCACCGTGTCGTACGCCTGGAGCCTGCGGGCCTCCTTGTTCATGTCCGCGAGGGTGGCCGTCATGCCGCCGTGCGCCTCGGCGAGCGCGTTGGCGGCGTCGTTGCCCGACACCATCAGCAGCGCGCGCATGAGGTCGTCCACCTTGTAGATCGGCTTGGGCACCAGGCCGACCGCGCTGCCCTCCTCGTTGCAGGCATCCTGGCTGGGCTTGACGGTCTTGCCCTTGTCCAGCTTCGGGATGAGCGTGACCGCGGTGAGCGTCTTGAGGGTGCTCGCCGGGAGATAGTGGCCGTGCGGGTCCTTCGCGGCCAGCACCTGGCCGGTCTCCGCGTCGGCGATGACGTAGGACGAGGCGGTGGTCTTGGGGGGCGCCTTGACGCCTTCGGGGGAGATCAGGCCGCGTCCGGCGAGCTGGTCGCCGCCGACGGTGCCCGCCCGGTGGGGCAGGGCTCGCGCGGCGGCGGGTGTGCAGAGTGCGACGCCCGTGAGCGTCGTCGCGGTGAAGGCCGCCCCGAGGGCGCGCAGGCTGGTCCCCATAAGGGGTTCAGCCTAGCTTCGAGTCTCTACGCATGCCGTGACAGATCCCCCAAAGATCGCGTCGTACGCACTCGGTGGCAATGCCGATACTGAGAGCATGTCGAGACGTGTATCGGGCTTTCTCCTGGCCCTCGCCGCTTTCATGATCTTTGAATGGATCAATCTGGGCTTCAACCTCGCCGACGGGCATGAGACGAGTTTCTATGTGGTCCACGGCATCCTGATCGCCGTCAACATCGTCCTGGCCGTCGTGCTGGGCGTTGTCGGTGTACGTGCATGGAATACAACCGCGAAGACTGGCAAATCGGGCGGATAACGGGGTACGGCGTAGAGGAACGCCGATTCCGAACAATGGAGGTCCGCGGTGGCGATCCAGTTCAATCCTTCGCGTGGGGCGACTCTGGGAGTGGAGTGGGAGCTACAGCTCGTCGACAGGCACACCCGACGGCTCCGCCAGGACGCGAAGGAGGTGCTGGCCGCGGTCCCCGAGCTGAGCGAGAGCTCCCGGCCCAAGGCCATGCACGAGCTGATGCAGTCCCAGATCGAGATCGTCACCGACGTGTGCCACACGGCGGCGGAGGCCGTACGCGACCTGGGCAAGAGCATCGACCGGCTCCGCGACGTGGTCGAACCGCGCGGGATGTCGCTTGCCTGCACGGGCACGCACGCGATCAGCGACTGGCGCGAGGCGGTCTACGCCCCCGTCCAGAGGTACACCGAGCTGGTCGAGGAGATGCAGTGGCTGGCGTGGCGGATCCAGACCTTCGGAGTGCACGTCCACGTCGGCGTCCGGGACAGGGACAAGGTCATCCCCATCGTCAACGCCCTGGCCGCCTACCTCCCGCACTTCCTCGCCCTCACCTCGTCCAGCCCCTGCTGGGGCGGGCAGGACACCGGGCTCGCGTCCAGCCGGGCGATCGTCTTCGGGGCGCTGCCCACGGCCGGGCCGCCGCACCTGCTGGCCGACTGGGCGGAGTTCGAGGAGTATATGGACACGCTGGTACGCGCAGGGACAATTAGGAGTATTAAGGAGGTATGGTGGGATATCCGGCCACATCCTGATTTCGGGACCATCGAGATCCGGATGTTCGACGGGATCCCCACCCTCCGCGAGGTCGGCATGGTGACCGCCCTGTCCCAGTGCCTGGTCCAGCAGTTCGACCAGCAGCTCGACCGGGGGTACAAGCTGCCGAGGCCGCCCGCCTGGGTCGTACGGGACAACAAGTGGCGCGCCACCCGCTACGGACTGGACGCCGAGGTCATCACCGATGACCAGGGCTCCACCGCGCCGGTGCGCGACGTCCTGTACGAGCTCCAGCGCGAGCTGGAGCCGGTGGCCGAACGGCTCGGCTGCGCGGACGAGCTCGCCGTGATGAGCGAGGTCCTGGACCAGGGCGGCTCGTGCGAGCGGCAGCGCGGGATCCTGGCGGCGGGCGGCACGCTGGAGGACGTCGTGGACGCGACGATCATCGAACTCGCGGAGGACAGGTTCGTGACGTCGCCCCCGGGTTTCTCGAACGGGGGGCCGGGACACTCGGGCACCTGAATGGGCGGGTGATCGGGCTGTCGTCGTAAATACTGTGTCAATCGCCCATCTTGCCCGCCGTAACCGTGGAAAGATTGTGAACGAAGGGTCGGTCGTGGCGGACATGCCTACGCGACCCTTTCGCTCTTCGGCGTGGCCTGACATCGCGGCCTGCCGGGTGGAGCGGGCTCCACAGAGATCCGCTCGGGCGTTTGACACGGAACCTGAGCGAGGGCGGGTACGACGGCGACGCTCAGCCGATCTCCGGACCCGGCTGTCCGGCGCCCGGCGCGACGCGGTCGCGCACCGGCTGAGCGCCGATCACGATAACCGGCGAACCGCGCCGGGCAGAGGACACAGCACGTCCTCCATGGCCCGCGGGCCGCGGTTCGCCCGAGGAAGGAAAGAGTTGTGACGATCTCATCGAGGCTCGCGCCCCCCGACCACGCGGAGGTTCCCCAGGGCGGCGACCTCGCCGGGCAGTTGACCGACTTCCTGCGCGAGCACGGCGATGAGCTCATCGAGTTCAGGCGTGACGTACACGCCCACCCGGAGACCGCCTTCAACGAGCACCGCACCACCGACAAGATCGCGCAGCGGCTGTCCGACGCGGGCCTGAAGCCGAGGCGGCTCACCCGGGGCACCGGCCTGTGGGTCGACCTCGGCCGGGAGACCGGTCCCACGGTGGCGCTGCGCGCCGACATCGACGCGCTGCCGATGGACGACGAGAAGGATGTGCCGTACCGCTCGACGGTTCCCGGCGCGTGCCACGCCTGCGGTCACGACGTCCACACGTCCGTGGTGCTCGGAGCGGGCCTGTTCCTCGCCGCCCAGGCCGACGCGGGCGCGCTGCCCGGCCGGGTCCGGCTGATCTTCCAGCCCGCCGAGGAGGTCGGCAGCGGCGCCCTGGAGGTCATGCGCGACGGCGGGCTGAGCGACGTGGACCGCATCTTCGCGCTGCACTGCGACCCCAGGATCGACGTCGGTCACGTGGGCCTGCGCGTCGGCGCCATCACCGGATCCTGCGACAACCTGCAGATCCGCGTCTCCGGGCCCGGCGGCCACACCGCCCGCCCGCACCTGACGGTCGATCTCGTGTACGCGCTGAGCAAGATCATCACTGAGCTGCCGGCCGCCCTGTCCCGCAGGGTGGACCCGCGCTCCAGCCTCAGCCTCGTCTGGGGGCAGATCTCCGCCGGTTCCGCCTTCAACACCATCCCCGACATCGGCATGGCGCAGGGCAGCGTGCGCTCGCTCGACGAGGACGCCTGGCACCAGGCGCCCGACCTCATCACGTCGCTCCTGGAGTCGGTGGCCGCGGCGTACGGCGTCGAGGCCGAGATCGACTACCGGCGCGGCACCCCGCCGACGGTCAACGAGGCGACGAGCATCCAGATGCTGCACGACGCCGTGATCCAGATGATCGGCGACGCCGGCCCGGTCCCGACCCCGCAGAGCCTCGGCGGCGAGGACTTCTCCTGGTACGTCGAGTCGGTCCCCGGCGCGTTGGCCCGGCTCGGCACCCGTGTGCCCGGTACGGTCAACGAGGTCGACATCCACCGTCCGGAGTTCGACGTGGACGAGCGGGCGATCGGCATCGGGGTCAAGACGCTGGCGGCGACCGCGCTCACGTCGCTGTGGGGTGACGGCGCCCGCTGACACCGGCCCATTGCCCCGGCCATCGCATTGGGTGATGATGTGGCGGGGTGATCGCGTGCGGGGAATCGTCCGATCGATCTGCGTCTTCACACGAACGCCGGACCCTCGCGCGCTGACTCTCCTGCGCGAGGTCGAGGAACGCCTGGCGGGCGGCGGCTTCACGGTGCAGACCAAACGCGTGGTCAGCCCCGGTCCCATGGCCCGCCTCGCCGACCTGGTCGGCTCCACCGACGTGTACCCCAGCGTGGGAAGCATCTCGCTGGGGGACGCGGTGGCCCAGTTCGACGTCTTCCGTCAGGTCGAGAAGATGTGCTGCCACCTCGACCTGACGGACCGGCCGCCCACGGAGGAGGACGTCGCCTTCCTGACGCGCCTGATCGCCGAGGCCCCCGAGAAGACGTTCTACTTCGCGTACGCGTTCAGCAACGCCACCTCCAGCCCCTACTTCCCCGCGTCGAGTTTCGAGCGGCCCGGCTTCTCCGTCGGATTGCAGCCCACGGACCTCGCCGCCGGGTGCGAGACGCTGGAGGAATGGCTGGACCGGATGCTGGCCGCCTGGAAAGCGGTCGTGGCCCTGCTCGACGACGTGCCGGGCTTCCTCGGGGTGGACTCCTCGGTGGCGCCCCTCGGACCGGGTCCCGGCAGCTTCGTCGGCTTCGTCCGGCGATTCCATCCCGATTTCAGCCGCTCGCTGATCTCGGACGTGTACGTGCGGGTGAGCGGTTTCATCAAGGAACACAATCCGCGGCCGGTCGGCCTGTGCGGCCTGATGTTCCCCTGCCTCGAAGATTTCGAGCTGGCCGACGAGTACGCCAAGGGAAACTTCGACCTGGCCACCAACGTCTATCTCTCCTTGCACTGCGGCCTCGGCATCGACACCTATCCCATCGGTGTGGACGAGGACCCGCGCGCGGTTCTCGACGTGCTCATGCTCATGCGCGCGCTCGCCGGGAGGTACGGCAAGCCGCTGTCGGCGCGTTTCGTCTCCGACGGGCTGGCCCGGATCGGTGAGCGGACGAATTTCCGCAATGAATTCCTCCATGACGTGGTGGTCCGCACGTTCACCAGATGAACGGGGTCTCGACGGTCGGCGGGGGCCATGTGATACTCAGGAAAATCCATGGCGGAAGGTCTGCCGAATGCCGTTCGAGCCACCGGGCATCGATCCCGCCGTCGCTTCCGGACCTCTCACCCGGGACCAAATCCTGCACCTGGCGCAGGGCCGGATCGCGGCCATTCACGTTCGTCGGGCGCTTGCGGCCGAAAAGTGCGCGGCGCTCACGCGGCTGCTGGATTCCGTTTCCCTGACCGATTATGACATCCGCAAATACCGCCTTCCGGCCGCGCATCTCGGGCCGAGCCTCAACGAGGCCAAGGTGGCGGGCGAGATCGATCCCGGTTACTGGGAGCGGCGCGACCACACCGGAAAGTTCTGGGGCGAGTCCGCCGACGATCCACGCCCCGACTGCCTGGCCCTGCTCGCCGCCGCCTGGCCGTACGACGTGGGGCCGGCGACGGTGGACGGGCGGGAGCTGTTCTGGGGCATCATCCGCGAGATCAACCAGGGCACCGTCGTGCACTGCGACGACGTGCTGAAGGAGTACCCTCCGAGCCTCCTCGACCATCCTCCGGTGGCACAGTTGGGCTTCAACCTGTTCCTGTCCGCCCCCGACGCGGGCGGGGAGACGCTCGTCTGGGATCGGCGCTGGACCGCTGAGGACGAGAAACACCGAAGGGGCATCGGTTATTCACGGAGAATCGTGGGGAACGACGTGCCCGTCGCGGTCACGCCGGCCACGGGAGACGTGATCATATTCGATTCGCGGAATTTCCACGCCGTACGGCCGGGCAGGGGGAGAAGGCGGATCACGCTTTCCTTTTTCATGGGTTTGACCGACGACGAGCGGCTTATTCTCTGGTCCTAGCTGGAGCGCCAATAACGCTGTTATCGCACCGTTAGAGGAGGGCTCACCGATATCCGGCTGTACGCGTCTACTGTGGGGTGCGCAGCGATCGGCCTTTTCCCGGGAGAATCGCCATGCCTCCTCCGCGACTTGACATGTTCGTCCTGCGAGAAGGCGTCTGGAAGGACATCGGCAGTTCGGTGCTCCAGATACGCCGGAAGGTTTTCCAGGATGAGCAGGGAATCGCCCGCCACCTCGACGAGGACGGGTACGACGAGGACTGCCTGCACTTTCTGGTGGAGACGGCCGTGGGCGAACCGGTGGGCACGGCGCGCATGTGGCACAACCACCTGCAGCGCCTCGCGGTGCTCGACCGGGTCCGCAACCAGGGCATCGGTTTCCTCCTCGTCGCGTCGATGCTGCGCACCGCGCACGTCCAGAGATTCGGCCACGTGGAGGCGACGGCGCAGCCGTCCGCGCTCGGCCTGGCCCGCCTGTTCGGCTTCGACGTGGATCCCGTCGTCAGGGAAATCGCCGGTCGCCCGCACCACCGGGTGAGCAAGCAGATGATCTTCGAGGAATAGATGCTCAACGGGTTTCGGCGGACGAGTGAGAAGTACTTCGGGGTGCTGGCGAGCAGCCCCATCATCGCCGGTCTGGTCGGCGCGTCGTTCGGCCTGGTGTTGTCGAACCTCGCCGCCGCCCGCGGGGCGGGTCCGCCGCAGTGGGCGCTGGTGGGCATCTTCCTGGCGGCGATCTTCTCCGCGGCGTTCGTGCAGAACAAGCTGACGAGCGTCGAGGTCAGGGTCGCCCAGCTCACCAACGCCGCGCACCTCCTGCGGGTGGACGAGCAGAGCGGCGGCATGGACATCGTCAACGGACTGGTGCAGAACAGCCGCATCGTCCGGGTCGTCGGCCGGGCGCGGCAGGACCAGTTGATGTCGCCGCTCTCCCACCAGAAGGACTACCTCGCGGCGACGGAGGCCGCGGTCCGGACGGGCCGCCTCCGGGTGTACCGCCGGATCACCGGCGACGAGTTGCGCACGCTCTTCCGCGGCCATCTGGAGCGGCTGCTCAGGATGCGCCAGCCGGGGCAGGACGTCCAGGTGGCGCTGGTCCCGGAGATCGACCTGCTCGTCTCCTACCAGGTCTTCGACCGTACGGCCGCGATCATCGGAATCGAGACGTCCGCCGTCCCCGGGATCAGGGACAGCACGGTGGTCTTCCTGACGTACAACGTCGAGATCATCGACGCGCTGACCGCGCATTTCGACGGCGCGTGGGCGCGGCTGGCCGCGATCGCCGACGCGGACGAACTGCTGTCCCGGACCACCGCACTCTGATCGGCCCGGGACAGCGCGTCTGAGCTCGACGATCGCACGAAGAAGATCATCGAGAGGCGGATCCGGGGCCCGTCCGGCCGGCCGAACCTACTCACTGGTCACAAGGTGGCGAGAGGTACATAACGGAGCGGTTTCGGACTCGTGTGCCCATTTGGTCTATGCAGGTCAAACAACTATCTTCCGTGCAGGGTCGCCGCGCGTCGTGCGTGCGCGACCGGTTGGACGGCGGGGACACGGAAGGGGAGTACACCTTGCTCCGCAATCGAGTAAGCAAGTTGGCTGCCGCCACCGCTGCGGGTGCCATGCTCATGGCCGCCGCCGCGTGTGGAGGTAGTGACGCCAAGGACGAGACCTCCGCGAGCGCATCGTCGGCGGCGCCCGAGGCCAAGGCGAAGGCCAAGGTCGGCCTCGCCTACGACATCGGCGGACGTGGTGACCAGTCGTTCAACGATGCCGCCGCCGCCGGCCTGGACAAGGCCAAGGGCGAGTTCGGCCTCGAGACCAAGGAGCTGGAGACCGCTCCCGGCGAGACGGACGCGCAGAAGGAGGAGCGGCTGCGCCTGCTCGCCAGCAGCGGGTTCAACCCGGTCATCGCGGTCGGCTTCGCGTACTCCGCGTCCGTGAAGAAGGTCGCCGCCGAGTTCCCGGACGTCAAGTTCGCGATCATCGACGACGCCGACGCCACCGGCCCCAACGTCAGCAACCTGGTCTTCGCCGAGGAGCAGGGGTCGTTCCTGGTCGGCGCCGCGGCCGCGCTGAAGTCCAAGAAGGGCAACGTCGGCTTCGTCGGCGGCGTCGAGGTCCCGCTGATCCAGAAGTTCGAGGCGGGCTTCGTGGCGGGTGCCAAGGCCGTCAAGTCGGACATCAAGATCCAGACCAAGTACCTGAGCCAGCCGCCGGACTTCACCGGGTTCAACGACCCGGCCAAGGGCAAGACCGCGGCCCAGGGCATGTACGACGGCGGCGCCGACGTGGTCTACCAGGCCGCGGGCGGTTCCGGCGGCGGTGTCTTCGAGGCCGCCAAGGCCGCGGGCGCCATGGCCATCGGTGTCGACTCCGACCAGGCGAAGACGGCCGACGCGGCCGTCGCCGACGTCATCATCACCTCGATGCTGAAGAAGATCGACGTGGCGGTCTACGACTTCCTCAAGAACTTCACCAGCGGCAGCGTCAAGGCCGGTGAGTCCCGCTACGACCTGAAGGCGGGCGGTGTCGACTTCTCCACCACCGGCGGCAAGATCGACGACATCAAGGCCCAGCTCGACGAGTACAAGCAGAAGATCGTCAACGGCGAGATCACGGTCCCCACGACCCCCTGACCTGCCGTTCTCCGAGGGGCCCGGGCGCTGATCGCTCCGGGCTCCTCGGCCTATCGTGCCTGTCCACAGGCACTCCGGGTGGGGGAGGCCGCCATAACAACCGCAATCGCCACAGATCCCGCCGTAGAGCTGACGGGTATCACCAAGAGGTTTCCCGGCGTCATCGCGAACCGGGACGTCCGCCTGAGCGTCGCCAAGGGCCACATCCACGCCATCGTCGGTGAGAACGGCGCGGGCAAGTCCACGCTCATGAAGATCCTGTACGGCATGCAGCGCCCGGACGAGGGCGAGATCCGGATCAACGGGTCGGCTGTGAGCTTCCACACCCCGGGCGACGCCATCGGCGCCGGGATCGGCATGGTCCACCAGCACTTCATGCTCGCCGACAACCTCACGGTCCTCGAGAACGTGATCCTCGGCAGCGAGCCGCGCAAGGGCGGCCTGGCCATCGACTTCGGCGCGGCGCGCAAGAAGATCCGGGAGCTCTCCGACGCGTACGGGCTGGGCGTCGAACCGGACGCGCTGGTCGAGGAGCTGGGGGTGGGCGACCGCCAGCGGGTGGAGATCCTCAAGGTCCTCTACCGGGGAGCCCGGATCCTCATCCTGGACGAGCCGACCGCGGTCCTCGTGCCGCACGAGGTGGACGAGCTCTTCGACAACCTCCGGGTGCTGGTCCGCGAGGGCCTGACGATCCTGTTCATCTCGCACAAGCTCGACGAGGTCCTGAAGGTGGCGGACGCGATCACCGTGATCCGCCGGGGCACGACCGTGGCCAGCGTCGAGCCGAGCGGGGTGACCGCGCGCAAGCTCGCCGAGTTGATGGTCGGCAGCGAGCTGCCCAGCCCGGAGACCCGCGAGTCCACCGTCACCGACGTCGTCACGCTGGAGGTCTCCGGCCTCACGATGGTGGCTCCGGGGCACGGGCCGGTCCCGAAGGGTACCTCTGCCGAGCAGCTGAAGGCGGACGGGGTGCGCCTCCTGCTTGAGGACATCTCCTTCACGATCCACAAGGGCGAGGTCCTGGGCATCGCCGGGGTCGAGGGGAACGGCCAGGCCGAACTCGTCGAGGCCATCATGGGCATGCGTTCCATCACGGCCGGGACGATCAGCCTCGGCGGCGCGGACATCACCGCCTGGTCCACCCTGAAGCGGCGTGAGGGCGGCATCGGCTTCATCCCCGAGGACAGGCACCGGCACGGCCTGCTGCTGGAGGCGCCGCTCTGGGAGAACCGCATCCTCGGCCACCAGACGCGCGAGCCCAACGTCAAGGGCGTCTGGATCGACCGCGCGGGAGCCCGCAAGGACACCCAGCGGATCGTCGACGAGTACGACGTCCGCACCCCCGGCATCGACGTGGACGCGGCCGCCCTGTCCGGAGGCAACCAGCAGAAGCTGATCGTCGGCCGGGAGATGAGCGGCGAGCCGGTGCTGCTGATCGCGTCGCACCCGACGCGGGGTGTGGACGTGGGCGCCCAGGCGGCCATCTGGGACCACCTGAGGAACGCCCGCGCCGCCGGCCTGGCCGTACTGCTGATCTCCGCCGACCTCGACGAGCTCATCGGCCTGTCCGACTCGCTCAAGGTCATCCTGCGGGGCCGGATCGTCGCCGACGTCGATCCCGGTGCCGTGACCCCCGAGCAGCTCGGCTCGGCGATGACCGGCGCGGGGGAGGACACATGAGCGGGCGAATCGAGCGAATCGGAAAGCACAGTGTGATTCGCGAACGCCTCCGAGCCGCCGGGCCAGGACACGGCATGAGCGAGCGACCCTTTCAGCACAGCGTGACGCGCGAGGCGCCGTATTGCGTGTCTTCGACACGACCCGGCTCTGAGCGGCCAGGCGAGGAGACAGCATGAGCGCATTCATGGAACGCCTGACCGGGCGGGTGAAGCTCGACGGCGTCTTCGCGATCGTCGCGCCCGTCCTCGCCGTCGTCTTCGCCGGCCTCGTGACGTCCGTCGTCCTGCTGATCGCGGGCAACTCCCCGGCGGACGCCTTCACGACCCTGCTCGACCAGGGCTCCACGCCGCGCATCATCGTCCTGATCCTCAACACGTCGGCCGCCTACTACCTGTCGGCCGTCGCGGTGGCGATCGGGTTCCGGATGAACCTGTTCAACATCGGTGTGGACGGCCAGTACCGGCTCGCCGCGCTCCTCGCCGCGGCCGTCGGCGGGGCCGGGCTGCTGCCCGGCGTGCTCAACAGCCTGCTCGTGGTCCTGGTGGCCGTGCTCGTGGGCGCCCTGTGGGCCTCGATCGCCGGACTGCTCAAGGTGACCCGCGGCGTCAGCGAGGTCATTTCCACGATCATGCTGAACGCCATCGCCACCGGCCTGACCGGCTGGCTGCTGACCGCCGACCGGCTCGGCGTGCTGAGCGGCAACGCCATCGGCACCACGCCGATCCCCGAGGACGCCCACGCGCCCGGATGGGCGCTGATCCCCGGCACGCCGATGCAGGTCAACAGCTTCCTCATCGTGGCGATCATCGTCGGCGTCGGCTACGCGGTGCTGCTCAACCGGACCCGTTTCGGGTTCAACCTGCGCGCCACCGGCCGGTCGGAGCCGGCCGCGGTGGCCAGCGGGGTGGACGTCAAGCGGATGGTCATCAGCGCGATGGTCATCTCGGGCGCCGTGGCCGGTCTCGTCGGCATGCCGGAACTGCTCGGCGGCTCCTTCCAGTACAGCCTGAACTTCCCGGCCGGGCTCGGCTTCACCGGCATCGCGATCGCGCTCCTCGGCAGGAACAACGCGGTCGGCATGGCGGTCGGCGCCCTGCTGTGGGCGTTCCTGGACAGCTCCTCGAACGCGCTGCAGATCCTGGACATCTCCAAGGAGCTCGTCGACATCATGAAGGGTGTGATCGTGCTCTCGGTGATCATCGCGTACGAGCTGGTGCACCGGTACCGGACCGTCGCCGCGCAGCGCAGGGTCAGCCGCGAGCTCGCCGCACCGGCCGAGGTGGAAGGGGCCGCGGTATGACCGCCACGGACGTCTCGGCGGGCAAGCCGGTCGCCGCACCTCCCGCGCGGCGGTTCAAGCTGACCTTCCCCGTCCTGCTGGCCGGCCTCGCCGGGCTGGTCATCCTCCTGTCGGTGGCCCGGCTGGTGACCGGCGCCCACGACATCACCTCGGGCGGCACGATCAGCGCCGCGCTCGGCCTCGCCGTACCGATCGGGCTGGCCGGGCTCGGCGGCCTGTGGTCGGAGCGGGCCGGCGTGGTGAACATCGGCCTCGAAGGCATGATGATCCTCGGCACCTGGTTCGGCGCCTGGGGCGCGCTCCAGTTCCACAGCCCCTGGGCCGGTGTGGTCGCCGGCGCGATCGGCGGCGCGATCGGCGGCGCCATCCACGCGCTGGCGACCGTGACGTTCGGCGTGGACCAGATCATCTCGGGCGTCGCCATCAACATCGTCGGCCTCGGCTTCACCCAGTACCTCTCCAAGCTGGTCTTCTCGACCATGAAGGGCGGCGGCGCCAAGCAGTCGCCGCGTGTGCCGACCATGGGGACGTTCGACGTGCCGGGGATCGGCCAGCCGCTGCTGGATCTGCAGAACAAGCGCTGGTTCCTGGTGTCGGACGTCGCCGGCATCCTGCACGGGATCACGCAGAACGTCTCGTTCTTCACGATCCTGGCGATCCTGCTGGTGCCGCTGTCGTTCTACCTCCTGTGGCGTACGGCGTTCGGCCTGCGCATCAGGTCCTGCGGCGAGCGGCCGGTGGCCGCCGAGTCGCTGGGCGTCAACGTCTACCTGTACAAGTGGATCGCGGTGATCGTCTCCGGCGGGCTCGCCGGGCTCGGCGGGGCGTTCCTGTCGCTCATCGCCGCCGGGATCTACCGCGACGGGCAGACGGGCGGTCGCGGCTACATCGGCCTGGCCGCCATGATCTTCGGCAACTGGCGGCCCGGCGGCCTCGCCGGTGGCGCGGCCCTGTTCGGCTACACCGACGCGCTCCAGCTCAGGCAGGGCGGCACCTCGGTCCACGCGCTCCTGCTCGTCGTGGCCATGCTGCTCGCCGCCGTCGCGGTCTACCAGCTCGTACGGCAGCGCAGGAACAGGGCCGCCCTGGTGACCGGCATCGCGACGATCGCGGTCTTCGCGGTGTTCGCGGTGACCGACACGGTG
Source organism: Microtetraspora glauca (assembly GCA_001570385.1). Lineage (GTDB taxonomy): Bacteria > Actinomycetota > Actinomycetes > Streptosporangiales > Streptosporangiaceae > Microtetraspora > Microtetraspora glauca. The sequence goes on from BBYL01000007.1 coordinate 571,823, forward strand.
CCGGACGCCTTCACGTCGTTCACGCCGCATCTGACTACGCTGCTAGTGCTCTCACTCGCCTCGCAGCGCCTGCGGATGCCGGCCGCCGACGGCGTTCCCTACCGAAGAGGACAGGCCAAATGACCAAGCCGACCATCGACTGGGACGCGCTGCGCGCCCTGGCGACCGAGGCCATGGCGCACGCCTACGCGCCGTACTCCAAGTTCCCGGTCGGTGCCGCCGCACTGGTGGACGACGGGCGGGTGGTCACCGGCTGCAACGTCGAGAACGCCTCCTACGGGATCGGGTTGTGCGCCGAATGCGGTCTCGTGTCGGCGCTGCACGCCGGCGGGGGCGGCCGGCTGGTGGCGTTCACCTGCGTGGACGGGCACGGCGAGCTGCTGATGCCGTGCGGGCGCTGCCGCCAGCTCCTCATGGAGCACGGCGGGCCGGAGCTGCTGGTCGAGACCCCGGAGGGGCCGTGGCGGCTGGCGGACATCCTGCCGTTCGCCTTCGGCCCTGACGACTTGTCGCGCTGAATAGCGATAAATCCGGATACACGGCGGCGGATCGCCGGGAGGGTTACGGCTCCCGTGGGAGCCGTACACGACAGAGGGGGATCATGGGTTTCGACGCGATCGAGATCATCACCACCAAGCGGGACCGGCGCGAGCTGTCCACCGCCCAGATCGACTGGGTGATCGACGCGTACACGCGTGGCGCGGTGGCCGACGAGCAGATGTCCTCGCTGGCGATGGCGATCCTGCTCAACGGCATGAACCGCAGAGAGATCGCCGACTGGACCCTGGCCATGATCCGGACCGGGGAGCGGATGGACTGGTCGGCGCTCGACCGGCCCACCGCGGACAAGCACTCCACCGGCGGGGTGGGCGACAAGATCACCCTGCCGCTCGCGCCGCTGGTCGCCGCGTGCGGTGCCTATGTGCCGCAGCTGTCCGGGCGGGGGCTCGGCCACACCGGGGGCACGCTGGACAAGCTGGAGTCGATCCCCGGCTGGCGCGCGTCCCTGTCGAACGACGAGATGCTGCACGTCATCCGTACGGCCGGCGCCGTCGTGTGCGCGGCCGGCGCCGGCCTCGCCCCGGCCGACAAGAAGCTGTACGCGCTGCGCGACGTGACCGGGACGGTCGAGTCGATCCCGCTGATCGCCTCGTCCATCATGTCCAAGAAGATCGCCGAGGGCACCGGTTCGCTCGTCCTCGACGTCAAGGTGGGCTCCGGCGCCTTCATGAAGAACGTGGACGACGCCCGCGAGCTGGCCGAGACGATGGTCGCGCTGGGCGGCGACGCCGGGGTCCGGACCGTCGCCCTGCTCACCGCGATGGACCGGCCGCTGGGACGGGCCGTGGGCAACGCCCTGGAGGTCGAGGAGTCGGTCGAGGTCCTCGCCGGAGGTGGCCCCTCCGACGTGGTCGAGCTGACCGTACGGCTCGCCAGGGAGATGCTCGAGGCCGCCGCCGTACCGGGGGCCAAGGACCCCGAGCAGGCGCTCAAGGACGGCTCGGCGATGGACGCGTGGCGGCGGATGATCGGCGCGCAGGGCGGCGACCCCGACGCGGCGCTGCCCAGGGCGGCCGAGACGATGGACGTCGTCGCGCCGTCGTCGGGAGTGCTGCGCCGGCTGGACGCCCTCAGCGTGGGAGTGGCCGCCTGGCGGCTCGGCGCGGGCCGCGAGCGCAAGGAGGACGCGGTCTCGTTCGGAGCGGGCGTCACGCTGCACGCCAAGCCGGGTGACACCGTCCGGGCCGGGCAGCCGCTGATGACCCTGCACGCCGACGAGGCGGGACGGTTCGAGCGGGCGCTTGGCGCCCTTGAGGGCGCCTACGAGATCGGCGACTCCGCCGACCCCGGCCTGCTCCCGCTCGTGGTCGCCCGGATCACCGCGCAGGACTGATCGCGGGGATCGTCGCGGGAGTGATCACCCGCATCAGGAGTACGGCCCGGCCTGGATGAGCCCCGTGGATCGCGGGGTGACAGGCCGGGCCGAGTCATGTGCGGCCGACGTCAGGCGCCGGAACAGGGGGCACGCGGGCGGGGACGGCGTGGGTCCGCGGGGGAGGGCGTGCCGGCCGTCAGCCCAGGTGGGTCGTGAGGACGGCGAGATGCGTGGGTGCGGCCTCGGCGTGCCGCTTCCGGCCCTCGTCCGTGAGCAGGACGAAAACGCCGCGGCGGTCGGCCTCGCACATGGCCCGCGTGACGAGCCCCTCGCGCTCCAGTCGCGCGATGAGCCGGGACAGCGCGCTCTGGCTCAGATGGACCTCGTCGGCGAGCTCCTGCACGCGGAACTTCTCCTTGCCTCCCCCGTCGCAGGTGGCGAGACCCTCCGCCATGCGGTCGAGCACCTCGAACTCGCTCACGCCGAGGCCGTGCCGGTCGCTGAGCTCACGCTCCAGGGCGCAAGAGACGGTGGCGTGCCGCGCGAGCAGTTCGCGCCACGTGTCGATGACGTCGATGCCGGACTTCTGGCGAGCCATCCCAGCCTCCTTGCTTCGGCCGGAGCCTAGCACGCACGACAGGTAGATGCAAACGCATTAAATGCTTGTGCATTGAATGCAGGTGCATGTAATGTCTCCCGCCATGACCTCCTCCACGAAGGACGAGCGCTGGGGGGCGCCCCTGTGGGGTGCGCTCAGCGTTCTATGCGCCGTCGTCTTCCTCGACGCTCTCGACGTCTCGATGGTGGGCGTGGCGCTGCCCTCCATCCAGGCCGACCTCGGCATGTCCACGGCGGCCCTCCAGTGGGTCGTGAGCGGATACGTGCTGGGATACGGGGGGCTGCTCCTCCTCGGGGGCCGTACCGCCGACCTGCTCGGCCGCCGCCGGGTCTTCCTCATCGCGCTGGCCGTCTTCGCCGTCGCGTCCCTGCTCGGCGGACTCATGAGCGACGGCGCGCTGCTCATCGCGGCACGGTTCGTCAAGGGCATGAGCGCGGCGTTCACCGCCCCGGCGGCACTGTCGATCATCACCACGACCTTCGCCGAGGGTCCGGCGAGGAACCGGGCGCTCAGCATCTTCACCGCCTGCGGCGCGAGCGGCTTCTCCCTCGGGCTGGTGCTCTCGGGCGTGCTGACCGAGCTGGGCTGGCGCTGGACCTTCCTGATGCCCGTCCCGGTGGCGATCATCGCCCTGGTCGCCGGCGCCCGGCTGCTTCCGCGCTCCGACGAACGCGGCGAGGGCGGCCACGACATCCTGGGCGCCATCACGATCACCGCGGCGATGCTGCTGCTCGTGTTCACCGTCGTCCAGGCTCCCGACGTCGGCATCGTGCGCACCGCGCTGTCGGCCGTCGTGGTGGCCGCGCTGTTCGGGCTGTTCGTGTGGCTGGAGCGCCGGGTCAAGCACCCGCTGGTCCGCCTGGGCATCCTGCGGTCCGCTCCGCTGGTCCGGGCCAATGTCGGCCTGGTGATCCTGTTCGGCTCGTACGTCGGCTTCCAGTTCGTGGCCATGCAGTACTTCCAGAACCTGCTCGGCTGGTCGGCGCTGCAGACCGCGCTGGCGTTCCTGCCGGCGGGCCTGCTGGTCGCGGTCAGCTCGACCAAGATGGGCGATCTCGCCGACCGGTTCGGCACCGGGCGGCTCATCGTGCTCGGCTCGATCGCGCTGCTGGCGGGCTACGCGATGTTCCTGCGGGTGGACGAGCACCCCAGCCTCGCCGGGATGGTCCTGCCGGGGATGGTGCTGCTCGGCATCGCGTTCGGGCTCTCCTTCCCGTCGCTCAACATCCAGGCGACCAACGGGGTCTCCGACGACGAGCAGGGGCTCGCCTCCGGCCTGCTCAACACGTCGGGCCAGGTCGGCGGCGCGGTGGTGCTCGCCATCGTGACCGCGGTCCTGACCTCCGGCTCGGCGTCCGACCCGATCGGCGCCTTCCGCGCGGCGATCGTCGTCTCGGCGCTGTTCGCCCTGGTGGGACTGGTGGTCGCCGCGAGCGGCCTGCGGTTCCGCTCCCGTACGGCGACCGCCGCCGAGCCGGAGAGGGTCCTCGAGACCGTCTGAGGGCGAGTGTCTGAGGACGACGCGTCCAGGTGACCGTGTCCCGTCCGACCGGCACGCGGCGGGGGCGCCGGTCCGACGGTACGGCGAGTGAGGGGCGCTCCTTCGGGGGCGCCCCTCTGGCGTGCCCGGATCGCGCGACCCGGGCACGCGTAAGACGGCCGCGGGGATCGGTCACGGCATTAGCCGAGCACTCCCGGAGTCCAGACAGGAGGGACCCGGCTCCGCTCGTCGAGGACGATGTCGCGTGCGGCGCACGACCTCACGTCCACGGCGTGGACGGATGGCACCGCGCCTCCACCGCCCGATCCGCCGTCCGAAGCGGTCCGGGCGTCCACGATGACCTCGCGGGCGCTCGCCCAGCCGCGCACGCTCAGGACTTCGGCGTCCTCGGAAAGGCGCGGCGCGCAGCTCGTACGGACCCGGCCGGTGCCGGGGTCGACGGTGCTCAGCCAGAGCGGGCTGTCCTTCCCCGGATGGTCGCTGAGGTCGATCAGGGCCAGGCCGCGCCCGTCGGGTGACAGCGGCATGCCCGCGACGGGCAGCCGGAGGCCGTACATGGGGTCACGCAGGGAGACGCGGCTCAGCACCCGGCCGTTCGGGCGCATCCGCACCAGCTCCGTGATCCGGGTGTCGTTCACCCGGGTGACGGTCGTGCCGAGGACCGTGCCGCCGTCGGAGACGGCCAGGACCCGCATGCGCAGGGGCAGGGTCCAGGTGCGTTTCGTGGTGGCGTCGTGCACCCGGGGGCGTCCGATCGCTTTGCGCGTGCCGAGTCCGGCGGCCAGCCACCGCCCCATCGGCGAGATGGCCAGCGACGTGTGGTTGGTGGGGGTCTGCCCGTACGGGACGAGCTCGGTCGCTTCCGGCACGGAGTGCCGCCGGTCCACGATCACGAAGTCGGACGCGCTGGAGCTGTAGTAGGCGATCTGGTTCCCGTCCCCGCTGACCGCGAGCAGTTCGTTCGCGCGGGAGCTGTCCTCGACCCCCACATCGACGATCTCGTACTCCTGCCCCTTCGCGGTGACCACGCGCCATTCCACGCAGTCGTTCCCGCTCGCCTGGCCCGGCGTACAGGAATCCAGGTAGGCGTACCGGATCGGGGCGTCCACGACGGACGGGAGCGGGCCGCCGGACTCCTGGGCCGGGCCGTCGGCCGGGCCGTCCTCGTGGATCCCGTACGGATCGTCCGCCGGGCCGTCCGGCACGCCTCGGTCGGACGCGTCCCTGATCGCGCCGACGAAGACGGTCATGCCGAAGACGATGGGCACGATCATGACGGCGGCCAGCGTCACGCAGACGCTGGCGATGAGGGAGACGCGGCTGGCGCGACGTCGCCGGGCGGTGTCGACGACCTCGTCGACGACGCGGACGGGTGGCATCTCGGAGGCGATGGCGTCCAACCCCCGGCGCAGCGTCTCCTCCATCGGGTCGGCCCGCACGGGGCCGGACACGCCGGACGCTCCCGCCGTGGAGCCTCCCCACGGGACCGCTGACGGCGGCACCGGCGCCCAGGCGGGCTCCTTCGCGAAAGCGATGATCTCCGGCTCCGGAGTCGGGGACGCCCAGGAGGTCGCCGATGGCAGGGATGAGGCGTCCGCTTCCGGCCCGGGAGGCGTCCATGGGGGCGGAGCCGCCGCGGACGTGGGTGCCGCCAGGTCGGCGGAGGCCCGAGCCGCACCGGACACGGGGGTGGCGAGTCCGGGGACGCGGTGGCGCAGCTCCGCGAGGGCGAGCTCGATCTCCGCCCGTGCCGTGACAGCGGCCGTGCGGCACAGCCCCGCCGCCTGCGGCTCCGGCATCCCCTCGTGGAAGCGCGCGACGATCAGCGCGCGTTGGAGCGGGGACAGCGCCGCCAGGGCCTCCTGGAGGGACGACCGTTCCGTGGCGGGGACGGTCGAGGGCCGGAGTTCGCCACGCGCCGCCCCGGCGCGGCCCTTCCGACCGGTGGCCCGGGTATCGCCGGCCCGGGTATCACCGGCCCAGGCGTCGGCGGGCCGGGCGAGGAAGTACGTGAAGAGGCCCTGACGGGCCGTGTCGGCGGGCCTGGCCCAGCGAAGGGTGGGCCAGCGGGCGGCGATCCGGGTCAGGGTCCCGATCACGAAGGTGCGCGCGGCATGGGGATCGCCGGTCAGCAGGAGAGCCGTACGGGCCAGCGGTTGAGCCTGGTCCGCGACGAACGCCTCGAAGCCGGTCAGCCGGCCCATGTCGTTCTTGTGGCGCCTACCTTGCGCACTCTTGTCACCGGGACCGCCGCGCACGCCGTGGCCGGCACTCACGCCGGGATCACCGCTCGTGCCGCGGTCACCGCTCATGCGCGCACGTCCGCGCCGTGCCGAGGCGGGTCCGGAGGCGAAGCGGGCCGCGGTCGCGCCCGCGGCGTGGCTCGGTCATCACTGGCCCTCCACTTTTCCGGGTGGAATGATGCGGATATTTCGGAATGTGGGATGCGCTGCGGCGGCCACATTAACGGAGATCCGAACCTCGGACCGGAAGCACACGTCTAATCGACTGGAGACGGAACCGCACCGCCGGCTGTGGAACGTTCGAAAGGAGATCGCGATGAAGACGTCGTACGCTCTGGCTCTCGCCCTCGTACCGATCGCCGCCACCCTCGCCTGCGGGGGCGCCGGGAGCGCGGGAGGCGACGAACTCGGAACCGGCGGTACGGCCGGGCAGGTCGCCTCACCGGCCGTCGCGGCCTCCCCGGGCTCCGGCGCGGGCGACCCCACCGGAGCCGCCGACCCCACCGGAGCCGCCGACTCCGCCGCGCCGGCCGCCGCCACGGGTACGGCCGCGGCGAAGCCGGGGGCGTCCGCTCCCGCCCCGCCCACGAGCACCAAGCCGGTCAAGGCGGAGCGCACCCCGGCCAAGCCGCCGAAGGTCACCGGGGTCAGGTTCGCCCGGCACGCGGGGTTCGACCGCGTCGTGATCGACCTGAAGGGCGCCATGACCGGGTACTCCGTGGACTGGACGGACAAGCTGGTCTACGACGGCTCCGGCTCCGCCGTCGGCGTCACGGGCGGGGCGTACCTCCAGGTGCGCGTCACCCCCGCGGCGGCGCACGACAGCGCGGGGAAATCCACGTGGAAGGGGCCGCGCGAGGTCGCCGCGAAACTTCCCAACGTCCGTCACATCGTGAACAACGGCGACTTCGAGGGCATGGTCAGCGTGGGGCTGGTCCTCGCCCACAAGGCCGGGTTCCGGGTCGTGCCGCAGTCGGGGCCGTCCCGGATCGTGATCGACGTGGCGCACTGACAGACTTGTGCCATGGTGAGGAAGATCGACGCGGCCACCCGGATCCCGGTTCCGGGCGGAAAGATCATCGATGAGTACGTCGGCCGTGTGAACAGCGGTGACGAGCGGCTCTCGATCGCGCACATGCAGGCGCCCCCGGACTGGGAGGAACCGCCGCAGACACCGGAGTTCGGCGAGTACACCCTCGTGCTCAAGGGATCGGTGATCGTGGAGCACGAGGGCGGGTCCACCGAGATCGGGGCAGGTCAGGCCTTCGTCAGCGATCCGGGTGAGAAGATCCGCTACCGCTCCGGTCCCGCCGGGGCCGAATACGTCGCCGTCTGCCTCCCGGCGTTCTCCCCCGAGACTGCCAATCGTGACGACTCATAATCGGCAAACAGTGCATGATCGGCGTTTCCGCAGGTGGCATAGGATGCCGAGATGAACGAGAACGGCGCCCGGCGATCCCGGGGCCGCCGGGCGAGGAGGCTGCATGAGCGAGCGAATCGGTAGGCACGGCGCCCTTCGCGAGGAGCGCGCATGAACCGGCCGACGCTGGAGGAGATCCGCAAGGCTCCCAAGGTCCTGCTTCACGATCACCTGGACGGCGGCCTCCGTACCGAGACGGTGATCGACCTCGCCCGTGACTCCGGCTATGCGAAGCTGCCGTCCCACGACGCCGCGAACCTGGCCGTCTGGTTCCAGGAGGCGTCCGACTCGGGATCGCTCGAACGCTACCTGGAGACCTTCGACCACACCGTCGGGGTCATGCAGACCAGGGAGGCGCTCGTCAGAGTGGCCGCCGAGTGCGCGGAGGACCTCGCGGACGACGGCGTCGTCTACGCCGAGGTCCGGTACGCGCCCGAGCAGCACACCACCGGCGGTCTCAGCCTGGACGAGGTCGTCGAGGCGGTGATCGAGGGTTTCCGGCTGGGTTCCGCCGGCCCCGACGGCACCCCGAGGATCAGGGTCGGCACCCTGCTGACCGCCATGCGGCACCAGGCCCGCTCGATGGAGATCGCGGAGCTCGCCGTGCGCTACCGCGACGTGGGTGTGGTCGGCTTCGACATCGCGGGAGCCGAGGCGGGCTACCCTCCCACCCGCCACATCGACGCCTTCGAATACCTCCAGCGGGAGAACGCGCACTTCACCATCCACGCCGGTGAGGGTTTCGGGCTGCCGTCGATCTGGCAGGCCATCCAGTGGTGCGGAGCCGACCGGCTCGGCCACGGCGTGCGGATCATCGACGACATCGCGCTGTCGGACGACGGAGAGGCCAAGCTCGGGAGGCTGGCCGCCTACGTCCGGGACAAGCGCATCCCTCTGGAGATGTGCCCGACGTCCAACCTGCAGACCGGGGCCGCCTCCTCGATCGCGGACCACCCGATCGGGCTGCTGCGCCGGCTGCGCTTCCGGGTCACGGTCAACACCGACAACCGGCTGATGAGCGCCACGAGCGTGTCCCGGGAGTTCGCCAAGCTGGTGGACGCCTTCGGCTACGGCTGGGACGACCTGCAGTGGTTCACGGTCAACGCCATGAAGTCGGCGTTCATCCCCTTCGACGAGAGGCTCGCGCTGATCAACGGTGTGATCAAGCCGGGCTTCGCACAGCAGAAGTGGCAGGCATGAAACAGGTTTTCCGGTCGAAGCTGGCGTGGGTCTTCGGGTGGGCGTGGGTCATCTTCGCCGCGTGGAACGCCTGGGACCTGATCGTCCGCGGCAGCATGCCGTCGGCGCTGATCGCCGGGGCGGTGCTCGGCGTCATCACCCTGCTCGTCGGCCTGCTGGCGCTCCGCCCGGCGATCATCCCCGAGGAGGGCGGCGTCCGGATCCGCAACCCGTTCCGGAACGCGTACGTGCCGTGGAGCTCGGTGGACGAGGTGCAGGTCTCCAACGCGATCGTCATCGTGGCGGGTGACACCAGCATCCGCTGCTGGAGCCCCCAGCCGAGCGCCCGCGAGCGGGCGAAGGCCGTGCGCCGGGCGGGCAGGCAGCAGGCGCGGAATTCGCAGCTGCCGGACAGCGCGGCGCAGGCCGTGCTGGGACGCACCCACGCCGACTGGGTGGCCCAGCAGCTCCTGGAGATGGCCGTGCTGCGCAAGCGGGACGCCTCGGGGACGACCAGCGTGTCCTGGTCGCCCGTGGCGCTGGCCGCCGTGGCGGCGGCGGTCGTGCTCGTCGTGGTGACCTTCGTCCTCGTCTGAGCCGCCCGCGCCGCCGCCACCACAACCACCGCCGCGCTCGCCGACCGGGCGGCCCGCCGCCGCCCGGCCTCCTACACGCCGAGCGCGGCGGACAGATCCGCCTTGACCGCGGCGAGGTCGGCCGCGGCGGCCGCCCGTGCTCTGGTCACGTCGCCGGACGCCGGACCGGTGACCGGGACGACGACCTCCAGATAGCACTTGAGCTTCGGCTCGGTGCCGCTGGGCCGTACGACCACGCGCGCCCCTCCGGCCAGCCGGTACCGGAGGCCGTCGGTCGGGGGCAGGCCGGACAGGCCGGCGCCGAGGTCCTCCGCCGACTCGACCTCGCGCCCGCCCAGCTTGGCCGGGGGCTCCTCCCGCAGGCGGGCCATGGCCCGTCCGATCAGCGACAGGTCCTCGACCCGGACGGAGAGCTGGCCGGTCGCGTGCAGGCCGTACCGGCGCGCCTGGTCGTCGAGCAGGTCGAGCAGCGTCCGGCCCTCCCGCCGGGCCGCGGCCGCCAGTCCCGCGACGGTGAGCGCCGCGCCGATCCCGTCCTTGTCGTGGACGGGCAGCCCGGCGTCGGAGCCGACGCTGTAGCCGAGGGCCTCCTCGTACCCGAAGATCAGCCCCGGCCCGGCCTTCATGATCCATTTGAAGCCGGTCAGCGTCTCCGCGTACCGCACGCCGTGCGCCGCGGCGATCTTGCCGAGCAGTGACGACGAGACGATGGTCGTCGCGACCAGGCGGTCGTCGCCCGAGGTGTTCCGCAGGATGTGCTCGGCCAGCAGGGAGCCGAGCTCGTCGCCGGTGAGCATGCGGTACCCGCCGTCCGGAAGCCGCAGCCCGGTCGCGCACCGGTCGGCGTCCGGGTCGTTGGCCAGGACGATGTCCGCCCCGATCGTCCCGGCGAGTTCGAGCGCGAGGTCCATCGCGCCCGGCTCCTCCGGATTGGGGAACGCCACGGTCGGGAAGTCCGGATCGGGGTCGCGCTGCGCCGCGACCATCTCCGGAACCGCGAAGCCCGCGCTCAGAAACGCCTCCGCCAGGGTGTCCGCGCCGACCCCGTGCAACGGCGTGTACGCGACGCGGACGTCCCGGGCGTCACCGACAGGAAGCGCGGCGAGGGCCCGCAGGTAGGGGGTGACGATCGCCTCGTGCGTGAGCGTGTCCCAGGAGTCGCCGAGAGGCAGCTCGTCCACCCGGCCGACCGCGTCGATCGCCCGTGAGATCTCGCCGTCGACGGGCGGCACGATCTGCGCGCCGTCCCCCCAGTAGACCTTGTAACCGTTGTCGCGCGGAGGGTTGTGCGAGGCGGTGACCATGACGCCCGCGTCCGCCCCCAGATGGCGTACGGCGAACGCCAGCACGGGGGTCGGCCACCTGCCGTCCATCACGGAGGCCCGCAGGCCCGCGCCGGTCAGCACGGCGGCGGTGTCCCTGGCGAACACGTCCGAGTTGCGCCGGGCGTCGTAGCCGATCACGACGTGCCGGCCCGGGCCGAGGACGCGGGCCAGACCGGCGGCGGCGCGCATCACCGTGACCCGGTTCATCCGGGCGGGACCCGCCCCCAGCTCGCCGCGCAGGCCCGCGGTGCCGAACTCCAGCCTGGAGCCGAACCGCGAGGCCAGCTCCGTTTCGTCGTCGAGGGCGAGAACCGCCTCCAGCTCCGCCCGGGTCTCCGGGTCCGGATCCTGGGCCAGCCACTCCCGCGCCCGCAGTACGAGATCACTCATCGGGGCCCCTACAGCTTGTCGACGACCTTGGCGAGCAGCACGCCCATCCGGGCGGCGGTGGCGCGGCCGACCTCGAGGACCTCCTCGTGGTTCAGCGGCTCGCCCACCAGACCGGCGCCCGGGTTGGTCACCAGGGAGATGCCGAGCACGTCCGCCCCGGCCTCCCGTGCCGCGATGGCCTCGAGCACCGTCGACATGCCGACCAGGTCGCCGCCGAGCGTGCGCAGCATCCGGATCTCCGCCGGGGTCTCGTACGTCGGGCCGCGGAAGGCGACGTAGACGCCCTCGGCGAGGGACGGGTCCACCTCGCGGGCGAGGTCGCGCAGCCGCGGCGAGTAGACCGAGGTGAGGTCGACGAAGGTGGCGCCGGTGATCGGGTTGGCCCCGGTCATGTTGATGTGATCGCTGATCAGGACGGGGTCGCCCACGTTCTGGGTCTCGGGGCGCAGGCCGCCCGCGGCGTTCGTCAGGACCACGGTGCGCGCCCCGGCCGCGACGGCCGTACGGACGCCGTGCACGACCGGCTCGACGCCGCGGCCCTCGTAGAGGTGCGTACGACCGAGGAGGATCAGGGCGTTCAGCCCCGACGCCGTCGTGACGGCGCGGATCGTGCCCGCGTGCCCGGCGACGGCGGGCGGGGCGAATCCGGGCAACTTCGTCACCGGGAACTCGGTGACGGTCTCGCCGATCGCGTCCGCGGCCGGGACCCAGCCCGACCCCATGACGAGGGCGACGTCGAAGGACTCGATGCCGGTGAGGTTCTTGAGGGTGGCCGCGGCCTCTGCCGCCAGTTCGTAAGCGTCGTTGGTCACGTTCACCGAGCGTACAGAAGCGGACGAACCTCGCTTGCCACGTCACCTGCCAGAATCCGCGGGCCGGACTTCGGCGATGTTCTCCAAACCACGACCTTCGGCGGCGGTGGAGGTCCCTCACGAGAAGGGACCTCCACCGTGGTCATCAGGGAAGCGGGATCGAGGCGGTGGGGACGTTGTGGCCCCTCACCCGCAGGTAGGGCGCCTGGCCGCCCAGATCGTCCGTCTGGTACGCGGCGGTGATCGTGGTGGATTCACCCGGCCAGAGCGAGAGGTAGTTGTCGGTGTAGGTGACGGGCACGACCTCGTCGCCGCCGTTTCCGGCGGTGATCTCGGGCCGGAGGAAGAACGCGACGGCGGTCGTGCTGGTGTTCCTGATCGTGATGGTGGCCGTCTCCTTTCCGGCGGACACGGTCCGGGTGGCGGTCGCGGTCACGTCGGGGTTCGCGGCCAGGCTGTTCAGGCCGGTGAGGTTGGCGTACGTCTTGACGGTCGTCTGGTACCAGTTGCTCTTGTTGCCCAGCGTGTCGGCCTGGGTCGAGTACCAGTAGAGGTTGTCGCTGACCGTCGCGCCCACCGAGTCCGTGAGCCGGAGGCGGACGAAGTAGGTCGTCGACAGGCCGGTGATCGCGGGAAGGGTCAGTGCCTGCGTGGAGGCGTTGGCGCTCGCGGTGACCGTCGCCTGGGTCGTGTACTTCTGGGACAGGTCCGGGATGTTGTACACGGTGGCGGTCGCCGTCAGGCCGCTGCGCGCCGCGAGCGTGGAGTTGACGACGAACACCTTCCTGGTGGCGTAGTCGTAGCTGATGTGCACGGGTTCGTTGGCCTTCTTGCTGCCGAAGTACCCGCCGCCCGGCTTGAAGTAGTAGTCGTACAGGTTCCAGTGGACCGACGGCCAGGCGCTGTTGAGCATCCAGAAGATGGTGCCGAAGGACTGGGTGTGCTGGTGCGCGTTCCACGCCTCGAAGAAGGACCGGGTGGTCTCGTAGTTCTGCAGCTCCGACTTCTTCGAGTAGTCGGCCGCGCTCGTGGCGGTGCCGTACCGCTTGCTGACGCCGTTGGTGAACGGGGCGATGGTGTCGAAGACGCTGCCCGGCTTGCCCGCGTGGTAGTTGAAGGCGGTTCCGATCGGCCACAGGTCGGCCGGGGCGAGGAACCTCCGCAGGCTCTCCAGCGGCGGCGGGGACTCGGTGCCCTCCTCGCCCGTGGTGCCGAAGGCGCTCCCGGCCCTGGTGGTGTCCCACCACAGAACCGGCGGCTCCCACACGTACGGGCCGTCCATCTTCATCCCGGCGTTGGCGTTGGACCAGGTGGCGACGTTGTCGAGGGTGGGGTTCTGCCAGTGCAGCGCGGTGGCGACGTTCTTGTAGGCCGTCAGGTGCGCCGCCGTCGGCGGCTGGTCGCTGCCGTACGTCCACAGGAAGGTGCTCGCGTGGGCGCGCAGGGCCCGCATCTGGCTGTCCAGGGAAGCGACGGCCACCTGCGCCTGCTCGGCGGACCAGCCGCTGTCGTTCTCCCAGGCGCTGCAGCAGACGAACCCGGGCATGAGCATGATGCCCGCCTTGTCGGCCAGGTCGTAGAGCTCCTCGTTGCCGAGGGTGCCCTCCAGGCGGATCGTGTTGAGCCCCATGTCCTTGACGTACTGGATGTGCGCCGCGTTCGTCCTGGTGTCCCAGCGCTGCAGCATGTCCCACACGTAACCGCCGCCGCGGAACATGATGTTCTGGCCGTTGACCTTGTAGCCGGCGAACGAGGTGCCGTTGACGGTGGTCCGGTAGTCGGTGAACTGCCGGATGCCGAAGTCGATCGACTTGGTGTCCGAGGTCGCTCCGCCGGTGGCCGCGGAGATCGCGAGCCGGTACAGCTCCGGGCTGCCGAACTGGTACGGCCACCACAGGGCCGGGTCGGTGACGTGCAGTTGCGGATAGGCCGCCGGGGTGAAGGCGATCTCCCGCCGTTCACCCGCGTTGAGCGTGACGTTCTGACTCACGGAGATCGTCGGATGGCCCGGTTTCGAGATCGTCCCGCTGACGGTGGTCGTGACCGGCGCGTTCGTGGCGTTGACGGCGTCGACGTAGACGGTCAGGTCGGCCGAGTTCGTCGCGGGCAGCGGCAGGACGGTCCTGACGTAGGGGTCGCGCAGCGCGACGGGGCCGGTCGTGTCGAGCAGCGTCCTGCCCCACAGGCCGGCGTTCATGTCGGGGGCTTCGGGATTCCAGTCCACCGTGCAGAAGGACAGGTCCTTGCAGTCGTGGACGGGCGGTGTCACGAGGATGGCCAGCGCGTTCGCCGCCCCCGGGTTGATCAGGCCGGTGACGTCGTATTCGTGGGCCACCATCGAGCCCACGGCGCCCGCGTCGAGCTGCGTCCCGTTCAGCCAGATCTGGGCCCGGTAGCTGATCCCCTTGAAGCGGAGCCGGTAGACCTGGCCGGGAGTCGTCGCCGCGGCGGGGAACTCGCCGCGGAACCACCACTTCTGCCCCGTCAGGTCCGGGACTGACTTGAGGTTCGTCCCGAAATAGATGTTCTGGTAGACGTTGTTGGCGGTCAACCCGGCCAGCACGGTCGAGGGAAGCGTGACCGGGTTCCAGCCCGAGGCGGTGCTGTAACCGACCTGGGAGATGGTCGCGCCGGTGTCGGTGACGTTGGCGGCCGACCGTAGCGCCCACCCGGTCGTCAGCTCGGTCGAGCCGAGGGTGGCGGCCGTCGCGCCGCCGGCGTCGACGGCTCCCATGGCGAACGCCATGAGCAGGATCACGAATAATCGGGACAGGAGCAGCCGGGGACGCTTGCGGGAAACGGGCATGGAACGGACTCCTTCTCGCTGACACCTGGCGGGGTGGTTCAGGTAGGCGAGGAGACGTGGCCGGGCCGGTTCGCGGGGGTGCCTACGAACCCGCCGGCCAGGTCACCTGGGCGGAGCGGTAGTAGTTCAGGCCCATGACGCGCCAGCGGGGGCCCTGCGCGCCGAGACGTTGACCGAACGCCTTCCAGTCGTGCGTGCTGTACGGCGACCAGCCCAGTTCCGCGATCGCCGGCAGCCTCGGGAAGGCCATGTACTCGATGTCGGACAGGCTCTGGATGGTCTCGGTCCACAGCGGCGCCTCGACGCCCAGGACGGAGGACTCGCCGACGCCGTTCAGGTACGCCCCCGGGTTCCAGCCGTAGGCGTCCCTGACCTCGATGAGGCCGGCCCACTTCTGGCCGATGGGAGTACGGGAGTTGTACTTCATGTCGAGGTAGGTGCGGCCCGCCGGGGACATGATGACCTTGACGCCGCGCTGGGCGGCGCTCGTCACGGCCGCGTTCCGCGTGGTGGTGCCCCAGAACTGGGCCACGGTCGAGGCCGGGGGTGTGGCGTTGACGACGTCGTGCCAGCCGATGACGGTCTTGCCGTACGCCGAGACGATCCGCTGCACCCGGTTGATGAACGCGGCGTAGTCCGCCGGCTGCGTGGACTGGGTCTCGTCGCCTCCGATGTGCACGTACGGCCCGGGTGTCAGTGCGGCGAGCTCTCCGACGACCTGGTCGACGAAGGTGTAGGTGATCTCCTTCGAGGTGCACAGCGAGCTGAATCCGACGTCCGTCCCCGTGTAGAGGGGCGGCGCGACGCCGTCGCAGTTGAGCTCGGCGTACGAGGCCAGGGCGGCGTTGGTGTGCCCCGGCATGTCGATCTCGGGGACGATCGTGATGTACCGCGACGCGGCGTAGTCGACGATCTGCTGGTAGTCGGCCTTGGTGTAGTACCCGCCGGGGCCGCCGCCGACGGCCGTGCTCCCGCCGTAGGTCGCGAGGTTGGGCCAGCCGTCGACGGCGATGCGCCATCCCTGGTCGTCGGACAGGTGCAGGTGCAGATGGTTGATCTTGTATGGCGCGATCTCGTCGATGTAGCGCTTGACGGTCGCCACCGGGAAGAAATGCCGGGCGACGTCGAGCATGGCGCCGCGATAGGCGAATCGCGGATAGTCGACGATCTTTCCGCCGGCGACGGTCCACGGGCCGGGTCGCACCGTCGTGCTCTCGACCGCGGCCGGCAGCAGTTGGCGCAGTGTCTGCACCCCGGCGAACAGGCCGGCCGGTCGGTTGGCGCGCACGACGATCGAGGTGGCCGTCACCTCCATCTGGTAACCCTCGTTCCCGACGGTGCTCGGCGCGCCGGACAGGAGCAGCGAGATCCCGTCGGACGGGGAGGGGACGGACGCGGCGGTGACGGGAAGCGGATGGCCGGTGGAGGGGCGCAGGAGCGCGGCGAGGTAGCCGCCGATGGACGCGGCGGCGGCCGAGCCGGGTTCGGTGTAGATGGTGGTCGCGGCGCCGATGTCGTACGTGACGCCGGGCGTGGAGGTCGAGCCGGCGACGGCGGGGAGGACCGAGCCGAACGGCACGGGCGTGGGTGCGGCCTCCGCCGGTCCGATCGCGAGCACGGTGCTCCCGGCGGCCGCCACACCGGCGCTCAGGGCGAGGAGCAGGGCCGCGAGTCCGCGCCGCCCTCCGTAGACCTTCATCGACGCCTCCGAGGGGTCGCCGCGTGCCGGGCGGAGCGGCCCGCCGGCACGTCAGTTGTGTCGCCCCCGTCGACGTTCACCGTCACGATAAGTCGGCGCGCACTGATAGTAAAGGACTCTTTCTAATGGCCCCGGCGTCCCGTCGGGAAAGGCGCCGTCAGTCGCCCAGCGACTTGCAGGGGCGGGTCCGCAGGTGCTTGACGTAGTCGTCCGGCGCCCCGGCCTTCTCCGCCGCGTCCGCGATGATGCCGAGGTGGCGGGCCGACGGCAGGCCGCCCTCGTAGGAGTCGAGGACGTAGGTCCAGGCCAGCACGTCGCCGTCGAGCGTCGCGACGCGGACTCGCACCTTGCGGTAGAAGCCCAGCTCTGTGCCGGTCCACTGGTCGAGCGACGCCTCGTCCCACTCCGGAACGTCGTACAGAACGACGAAGATCTGGTCGTCGGAATCCTCGACGATGGTGGCGAGCGCGCCCTCCCAGGCGACGTCCTCCCCGCCGAAGGTCAGCCGCCAGCCCGACAGCCATCCGGTGCCGCGCATGGGTGAATGCGGGGCGCGCTCAGCCATCTGCTTGGGGTCCATGTTGCTGCTGTAGGCGGCGTAGACAGGCACGGCACGAAGCCTAAACCACGAGGCGCGTCCCCGGACGGCCATGACGCACGACCCGCCAACTCGCGGGGAATCCCCGTAGTCAGACCCTTACATGTCCCCCTCATCTGCGACGAGCGGGATGATGCGGGAGAATAGGGCACGTGACAAGGATCGTGATCATCGGTGGTGGCCCCGGCGGGTACGAGGCGGCCCTGGTCGCCGCCCAATTGGGGGCGCAGGTCACCGTCGTCGAACAGGAAGGGCCCGGGGGCGCGTGCGTGCTCACCGACTGCGTGCCGTCCAAGACGCTGATCGCCACCTCTGTCCGTAAACAGGCGCTGCTGGACGCGGCCTCCGTGGGCGTTCACTTCGACGGGGGGACGGACGGCGACATCGGCGGCATCATGGTCGAGATGCCCCTCGTGAACAAGCGGGTCAAGGAGCTGGCGCAGGCGCAGTCGGCGGACATCGCCGCGCGGCTCGCCGCCGAGGGCGTGGAGGTCATCCGGGCGAAGGGCCGGCTCGTGGACCCGCAGGTCGTCCGCGCCGGTGACCGGACGATCCGGGCCGACGTGGTCATCGTCGCGACCGGCGCGTACCCGCGCGTGCTGCCCGGCGCCGAGCCGGACGGGGAGCGCATCCTCACCTGGCGGCAGATCTACGAGCTGCAGGAGATGCCCGAGCACCTGATCGTGGTCGGGTCCGGCGTCACCGGGGCCGAGTTCGCCGGCGCCTATCGATCGCTCGGTTCCGAGGTGACCCTGGTCTCCTCCCGCGACCGGATGATGCCGAACGAGGACGCCGACGCGGCCGAGGTGCTCGAAGAGGTCTACCGGCGGCGTGGGATGAACGTCATGGGCCGGTCCCGGGCCGCGTCGGTCAAGCGCACCGAGCACGGCGTGGTCGTCACGCTGGAGGACGGCAGGACCGCCGAGGGCAGCCACTGCCTGATGACCGTCGGCATGATCCCCAACACCTCGGGCATCGGCCTGGAGGAGGCCGGCGTCCGGCTCGACCGGGGCGGGTTCGTCGAGGTCGACAAGGTCTCCAGGACCTCCGCGCCCGGTGTCTACGCGGCGGGCGACTGCACCGGCGTGCTCATGCTGGCCTCCGTCGCCGCCATGCAGGGCCGGATCGCCGTGTGGCACGCCCTGGGCGAGGCCGTACAGCCGATCCGCCTGGCCACCGTCGCCTCCAACATCTTCACCGATCCCGAGATCGCGGCCGTCGGCGTGTCGCAGCGGCAGATCGAGTCCGGGGAGATCGAGGCCAACGTCGTCAAGCTGCCGCTGGCCACCAACGCCCGGGCCAAGATGCAGGGCTTCAACGACGGTTTCGTCAAGCTCTTCTGCCGCCCGAACACCGGCATCGTGCTCGGCGGCGTCATCGTGGCGTCCCGCGCGTCCGAGCTCGTCCTCGCCCTGTCGGTGGCGGTGCAGCACCGGCTGACGGTCGACCAGCTCGCGCAGACGTTCGCCGTCTACCCCTCGCTGTCCGGATCGATCACCGAGGCGGCCCGCCGGCTCATGTCACCGCTGACCACCGTGATCTGACAGCAGCGTCCTGACCCGGTGCAGCGACGCCCTGCCGTGCTGTACGGCTGACGCCGCCCCCTGCAGCTCGTACGGCGTGCGCGCCACCGTGAGCACGTGCCTGGCGGCCTCGTACGCGTCGAGCGCGGCGCGCCACTCGCCGGGCGCGCCGTCGATCCGCCCGGACTTCATCTCGGCGTCGACGGTGTCGATCTCGTCCCCGAACCGCGTGAGGTCGTCCATGACCGCGACGCGTTCCTTCTCGAAGGCGGCGAGGTCGCGCTTCCTGCGCCGGTGGGAGAGCCCCCAGAAGAGCAGCGTGAGGCCGAGCCCGATGCCGCTGAGGACGACCAGGAGCAGCCCGGCCGCGGTCCGTACGGGATCGTTGGCGATGGCCCTGTGCGCGGCCTCCTGAGCGGCCTCGGGCGTCCTGTCGGCCTCCGTGGGCGAGGGCGAGAGGGCGTCGGCGGGAACATCGGCGGGCGTCCCGCGTGATCCGGTGAGATCGAGGTCGCGCGCCTGCCCGAAGGTGGCGCCGTTGACGTTCGCCCCGTTCAGGTCGGCACCGTCCAGCGACGCCTGGGTCAGCACCGCCCGGTTGAGATCGGCGGACGTGAACACCGCGCGCTCCAGATGGGCCTGGCCGAGCCTGGTGCCGCGCATCGTGGCCCGGGTGAAATCGGCCCCGCGCGCCTTCACCTGCCCCATGGTGGCCTTGGTGAGATCGGCGGAGGCGAACGTGCTCCCGGTGAGGTCCGCCTGGGTCAGCACCGCCCCGCTGAGGATCGCGCCGGTGAAGTCGGAACGGGGGAACTCCGCCTGCTCCGCGTAGACGCCGATGAGGAGCGCCCCGCGCAGTTTCACCCGCTTGGCACGGAACTGGCCGAGGTCGGCACCGGTGAAATCCGCGCCCCGCAGGTCCGCGCCGTCGGCGTGGGCGAGACTCAGCGTGGCCCCCTGCAGGGACGCGTCGCGGAGGATCGCCCCGGTGAGATCCCGGTGCGTGAGGTCGGCGCCGTTGAGCGTGGCTCCGGTGAGGTCGGCGCAGCGCAGGTTGCGGGGGAGATCGTCGGCGTCGGCGAGGTCCTCGCCGCGCAGGTCCGGCCCACTGCCCGGGGTGCAGGCCCTGGCGCGTGCCGCGGCCGGTACGCCTGCCGGGCCCAGCAGGACGGGGAACGACACGGCGGAGGCCGCCAACGTGACGGCCAACGCTCGGGAGCGACGCAACGGAGCCTCCTCACAAAGCTGAAGAAACGCCCCCTAAGTCTCTCGCGACGATGGTAGGCGGTGTCCCTGATCTCCCCCGGCATCGCCCCAAAGTGCCGGAAAAGGCGGTGACCCCGCACCCACTGGGTGCGAGGTCACCTGAGAAGCCATGCCCCGGCCGTCGATCAGGGATCGATCAGCACGCGGGGGCGCGGGTCACCAGTCGCCGCCGCCACCGAAGTCGCCGCCACCGAAGTCGCCACCGCCACCCCAGTCACCGCCGCCGCCCCAGTCTCCGCCGCCACCGAAGTCGCCGCCACCGCCGCCCCAGTCTCCGCCGGAGTCGCCGCCGGCCGCGACGCCGTCCGCGTAGCCGTGGCCGTAACCGCCGTGGCCGAAGCCGCCGAAGGCGCTGCCGAGCATGGTGCCGACGAGCATGCCGGTCAGCATGTCGCCGCCGCCGAAACCGCCGTAGTAGCCGTAGGCGTAGGGCTGGTAGGCGGGGCCGGCGTCCCAGTAGGGACGGCGCTCGCCGTTCACCATGACCTCGCGCATCTGCGGGTCGAAGCCGCGCTCGACCGCCTCGGCGTCCGCCGCGCAGGCCGGGACCTCGCGCGGCGCGCCGCCGGGAGGAGCCCAGTTGACGTTACGCGCGGACGGGCCGTGCTGCGGGTTGAAGAAGCACGGGGGCAGCCGCTCGGGGAGGGGCTGCTTGTTCACACGGGCCTTGACGCAGGCCAGGGCGTACCGCCCGTCCTCCAGCGTCGCGGTCACCGTGCGCAGTTCCTCGGCCCGCTTGGTGGCGGCCAGCTCGTTCTTGGCGCGCTCGTAGGAGTCGAGGGCCCGCTGCCAGTCGGCCGAGGTCTCGGACTGCGGCAGCATCTTCACGTCGATGTCCAGCGCGGTGATCTCCTCACCGAACTTGGTGACGTCCTCCTCGACCGTCTGCTTGACGGCCGCCAGCTCGGCGGCCTCCTTCTCCTCGCGCTTCCGCTTGGCCCTGCGGGCGAAGATCCACAAACCGCCACCTCCGACGACGGCGATGCCGAGGATGACCAGCAGGCCGGTGCCACCGCCACCGCCGACCCCGCCGGCGGCGCTGCCGTCGTCGAGCGCCTTGCGGTCGCCGGACGCTGCCGCGTCGATCCGGTTGGCGAAGTCCTGCATGACCTCGACGGGCTTGCCCGGGTTGTTCTCCGTGGCCTTCCTGGCGATCTGGCCGGCGAGCCCCGACGTCTTGCGGCCCAGGGCGCTCGACCCGGCGAAGAGCGTGGTCCCGTCGATGACGGCGACGGTGGCCTTCGGCCGGCCCGCGTTCGCGAGGGCCTGGCCCAGGGAGGTGATGTAGGTGCCCGCCTCCTGGTTGGTGGTGATCGTCCCGTCGGGCAGGGCGACGGCATAGATCTTGGTGTCCGCGTTCTTCAGCGCGTCACGGATGCCGGACTGGTCGCCGGACGACAGGGGAGCCCCGTCCTGGACGAAGAGCGGATCATTGCTCTTCCAGCCGGCCAGGACCGTGCTGACGTCTGGGGGAGCCGCGGCGTGGGCCGCCGGACTCCAGGCGAGCAACGCGAACAGGCCGACGAGCAGCGCCGCAACGGCGGCCCCCACGCGGCCCAGCGGATGGGTGATGGTCACGGCGTAAGCCTCCTTCGCCCTTGAGGACGAACCGTGATGCGTAATTGTTCCTGTCCGGCGAAACCGTATCCGTTGCCGAGACCGTTCCAGGACCGGTTCCGGCATCCGTGGGGTGATCGCGGTGGCCGAGCATGTCACATCGCGACCTCGGCTGTCAGGATCGGTGGCTGCCGTCGTTGACGGGGATTTCGGAGTGATGCCACCTTTTGTGGGTGATCGATAAGTGGCGAGTGCGGAGTGGACGATCCCTGGTCAGCCTCGGCCGCGCCGGGAGTGATCGCCGATGAGCGACGAGTACCAGGCGATGATCGAGGGACTCGCCCAGGAATACAACATGCAGGCCGCGCGGCTCCGTGAGACGTACGGCAGCCTGAACGAACTGACCGCGACCTCCCGCTCGGAGGACGGGATGGTCACCGTGACGATCGGTTCACGCGGTCAGGTACGGAACATCGAGTTCGATCCCCGGGTCTACCGCAAGCTCTCGCCGTCCGAGCTGTCGCATTCGATCATGGAGCTGATCGGGAAGGGAACGGCCGAGATCGCGGAGCGGACCCAGGAGCTCATGGCTCCGCTCCTGCCGGAGGGCCTGCCGTACGAGGAACTCTTCGGGGACGGCGTGGACTTCGCGTCGTTCCTGCCCCAGCCCATCGATCTGCCTCCGAAGGGAGAGGTGTGACGACGCCCGGAAACGGCTACTACGTGCGCTGGGTGGAACTCCAGCGGCAGGCGCGGGCCGTCGGCGAGCGTCTCCGGGCGAACGCCGCCACCTACGCGGCGGCCGAGCGGGCCAACGAGGGCGACGTGTGACCCGGCGTGGGATTCGACAGGTTGATCGTCCCTGACTGGGCCAGACCATGGGTGGGATGGGTTGTCGGGATGGACTGGCCCGAAGGGGACGAGTCCGGATGCTTCCGGCTCGCGGACGCGTGCGCCGCGGCCGCCCGGCTGGTGGTGAACGGTGGCCCGGCAGGACGATCCAGGGGAGGCGTCGGGGCGAACCCGCCGGAGTGGGACGGCGAGGCCCTCAAGGCGTTCGCCGCGCACGTCAGGCAGGTGTACGGAGGCCGCGAGGCGGATCTCGTCCAGCGTCTGGTGGCCGCCGCGATCGAGTTCAACCGGCTCGGTGTGCAGGTCCAGTACACCAAGCGGATGATCGAGGTCTCGGTCTGCCTCTTCGTCGCGCAACTCGCGTGGCTGCTCGCGGCGGCGATGGGACCGTGGGGCGGCATCTCCTTCGCGCTGATCGGCTCACGGGTCGTCCTGGCCCGACTGACCGTCGCCCAGATCGCCCGGCGGCTGCTCATCAACATCGCGATCTTCGGGGGGCTGGTGGGCGGGATGGACCTGGCCGTGCAGGCGACCCAGTCCCGCCGCGACGAGGTGGACTGGGATCAGGTCCTCGCGTCGGCCGGGACGGGCGCGTTGACCGGGGCGTTCCTCACCGCCACGTCGGGCTTCTTGTCACGGCTCGCGACCCCTGGTCTGCGGCTGGGGATGACCCCGGCCGAGATGTCGATGTTCGAGAAGGTCCTGGCGGCCTCCAGCAAGTCGGTATGGGGCTTGATGGGGCAGTCCGGCATGGCCAACGCGGCGGCCACGGCGGTGTCGCTGGGCATCTCGGGCCAGTTCGACTGGGAGACGGTGCTCAAGGGCGGTACGGCGGGCGTACTCGGAGGCGCCGACGCGCACTGGGCCGGCTGGGACCCCTCCTGGAGGTCGTCTCCCTCCACGCCCCGTTTCTCCGAGGGGGTGTCCGATCCGTCGGCCGGCCCGATGGCCGACCCGAGTCGCCATTCGCCGGGGCTGACGTCCGACGCGTCGGCGGTTCCGATGGTGGATCCGGCCGTACGGGCGTCGGGTGAGCCGTCGGGGCGGATGCTCGAGCATCCGCCGACCGATGGTTCGGGCGCCACCTCCCTGGCGCACGCCGTGTCGGATGAGGGCCCGGCGGGGCCCGGCACGTCCCGGCCGGAGAGCGCGACCAGCCCGGACGCCGGCACCTCCCGTCCCGGGAATGACGCGGGCAGGCCGCCGGGCGAGTCGGCTCGACCGGAAGGAGCGGCCACACGGCCGCAGGGTGCCGTGCGGCCGGTCGCCGAGACCGGCGGCGACGGAGTGCCGGTGTCGCGTACCGCCGCCCAGCGGCAGGGGCGTGCGGACGCGCCGTCCGGCGGGCCGAGGAGCGCCGATCCACGGCCTTCTGATCACGCTGACACCTCTTCGATGCCCACTGCTCGCCCGGACATCGACTCACTGATAAATCGCCCGCTCGGCGAGGACGGAGCGGGGCCGAGGAGCGGAACCGACCAGGCGCCACACAGCGATCCGGCGGACTCGTCCGCGACCGGTGCCGGCGTCGACGTCGGCGCGCCCGGCGCCCGGGGCATGGGTGGAGAGGGTCGACCGGGACCGCTCGTGCGCGAAGCGCCGGATGCGGCGATCGCCGACGGCTTCGCGGCCATCGTCGAGAAGACGGCCGAGCGTGATCTGCTCGTCCAGTTGGGCAGGCAGCAGGAGGCCGACGCTCTTTCGTTCCAGCTCAACGACCTCCTCGACCAGATGGCAAGGCTTGTCCCCGATGAGGGAGAGCGTGCCTTCTATGAGCACCACGCGGAGGTGCGGAAGAGCATCGAACTCGTCGCGGAGGAGGCGGGACTGTCGGCGGACGCAGTTACGGAGATCATGCGGGCCGAGCTGGTGCAACTTCTGGACGACAGGCCGGTGGCGGTGCGCATCTCGGCCGAGAACCTCCTGAAGGTGCTCGAAGACGGCCGGTTCAAGTCGCAGTTCGAGGTCGGACGATCGAGGGGTGTGTACTATCCGTCGATACGGGCCGGCTTCGAGCAGATGTGGTTCGGATATCCCATGGATTCCCCGGCGCACACCCGGCCGATCTATGGCTTTGTCAACGTTCTGGCCGATTCCGGCGCCAACAGGTACGCGGTCCAGGGCGGACGCATCGAGCACTACGGTGACGCCCAGGTCACCCTCAGGCCCGAGGTCCGGGCACGGACGACCGTGTGCATGGGCGACTCGCTCAAGGAGCGCGAAGGCACGATGCCCAGCCCGCTGACCGATCCTCGTGCCGAATCTTTCGGTGCGTTTCCACATAACGCGGACATGCCGTACATCGCGCCGACGTTGCGGGGGACCGGGCGCGACTACGCCCACCCGTCGTTCTGGGAGAGGGCGTACGTGGAAGCGCAGATCCACGGGGGCGTGGCGGTCACGGACATCGAGCACGTCATGTTCGAGAGCCCGCCGCCCTCGGACGTACGGCAGGCTCTCGACGCCGCGGGCATTCCGTGGGGCCATCTCAACGAGACCAGGAGTGAGTGAGATCATGGCCGGGATCGCCGACGCGCAGCGCCGGATGGACGGCCCGTTCATGAGAGCGCTGATCCAGCGCCGTGCCGGTGAGGAGGAGAACGGAGCATGAGTGAACTGGGCGGGATCGAGGTCTCCCACACGGACCTGCGCGCCGCGGGCGAGGGACTCACGCGCGTGGGAGAGAACATGGCACGCGAGGCCGAGATCTTCGGCACGGAGTTGGCGGGCCGGTTGGATCCCTGGGGCGACGACGAGCTGGGAAGCATGTGCGGGCCGATCTACGCCATGATCCGGCGGGAGGCGCTGGACGCGTACATGACGCTCGCCGGCGGGATCAGGGACGCGGGGACGGCCGTCGAGGCGATGTCCGGAAATCACGGAGGCGCCGAGTCTTCCAGCGCGCAGGCCGCGGCCGACGCCGTTCCCGACCGGATGGTCTGATCAGGGCCGGTAGCCGGGGTTCGGGATGTAGTCCCCGAATGTCTCCGTCGTGGCGTCGTACGGCCGTGCGCCTTTGATGTAGCGGCCCTCGATCCCGCCGGGGAACGCGATCTCCTGCTGGTGCCCGGTGCGCAGGGCGCTGCCCATGGTGGGGGCGAGGTCGATGCCTCCGGGCGCGTCCACGTCGTACAGGTATCTCGTCGGGAAGATGTCCATCGGGTTGTCCAGCCGGGTGGTACTGACGAACGCCGACTCCTCGAACCGCAGGTGGGACTCCAGGTCGGTGTTGCGGGGGTTGCGCGGATGGAAGCCGGGTGCGAACACCTCGTCCGGGTGCCGGTCGTCCGCGCGCCGGAGAATGAGCCGGTCCGTACGCCACACCGGGGAGGGGGTGATGGCCTTGACGTTCACGCTCCGGTCGGCCGCGGCGCGGAGCGGATCCGGCCGCCTGGCGAGCCGCATGCGCAACCCCATGGGGGTGATCTTCTGGAAGAGGCGGCGGGCGCGTTCAAGGAGGGCTCCGACGATCCGTTTGAGGCGGTTGAGCGTGACGCGCAGGAGCCCGCGGATGGCGACGCGGGTGGCCGCGACGGAGAGCGGAAGCGTGGCGAGTGAGGTGCCGAGGCTGACGGTGGCGGTCGCGATGGCACGGGCCACCCGTACGGCGAGGCGGGCCAGTGCCGTGATGATGCCGAATTTGAGGGCGGCGACGATGGCGGCTCCGGCGAGGCAGGCGGCGCCGATGAGCCGGGTGGCGGTTATGGCGTCCTTGCTGTGGGCGGTGGGGCCGTCGGCGGAGATCCAGTGGTCGTGCATGGCGGTGATGTCGCGGCCGCTGTTGCGCGTGGCGACCCGCCGGACGTGTTCGTAGGAGTTCTGGGACTGCCTGCGGAGGGTGTCGGCGAAGCCGAGCCAGGTACGGCCGGTTTCGATGAGTTTGGTCTCGTCGGCGGCGGGCCAGGTGTAGCCGACGAGACCCATGGCCAGGACGAGCCCGGTGGGCAGGCGAAGTCCCATCAGCCGGCCTCCGGCGGCTGCTGCTGCGGGAGGAACGCCGTCTGGATCAGGCGGTTGCCGTACTTCCTGTCGACATGGAGGCCGCGGCCGGGCGGGAGCGGCTGCGCCCGCACGTTGCCGAAGAGGAAGCCCTCGTCCCGGTTGCCGGACAGGATGACGGCGGGGCTGGCCATGTCCTTGACCCGCTGGATGACGGGGTCGAACATGGCCCGGCCGAGACCGCCCATGGCCCGGGACAACACCAGGTGCAGGCCGATGTCGCGGGCTTGTGGCAGCAGTTCGGCCAGCGGCAGCAGCGGGTTGGACGAGGTGGCGACCAGCTCGTAGTCCTCCACGACGATGTAGAGGTCGGAGCCGCGCCACCAGTTGCGCGCCCTGAGCTGCTCCGGCGTGAGGTCCGCCGGGGGCAGCCGCTTGAGCAGCGCGCTGCGGGCGTCGTTGATCAGTTCGAGTGCCGCGGGCCCCGACGCCGCGTAGCCGATGCGGTGGTCCGTCACGGCGGTGTCGAGCAGCGTCCTGCGGTAGTCGATCACGATCATCATGGCCTCCTGCGGCGTGCGCCGGGCCACCAGGCCCTCGGCGATCAGCCGCAGCAGGTTGGACTTGCCGCTCTCGGTGTCGCCGGCCACGACGAAGTGCGGGTCGGCGTCGAAGTCGACCAGCACCGGTGACAGGGTGCCCTCGTCGATGCCGATCGGGATCCGGCCCGGCCCGGTCGCCGCGATGTCGGGCAGCGTCTCGACGGGCAGCACCGCGGGCAGCAGCCGTACGGCGGGGGCCGGCCTGCCGGTCCAGGCGTTCCGCACCGCCTGGACGAGCCCGCGCACGCCGTCCGACAGGTCCTCGGCGCTCTGGACGCCGTCGATCCTGGGCAGCGCGGACAGGAAGTGCAGGCCGTCCCTGGTGAGGCCGCGACCCGGCACGCCCTCGGGCACGGCCAGCGACTTCTTGCGGTTGATCTCCGACTCGTACGCGTCACCGAGCTTGAGCTCGACGCGGGTGCCGAACAGGTCCCTGATGCCGGGCCGGAACTCCGACCACTTGTTGGTGGCGGCGACGACGTGGATGCCGTAGCCGAGCCCGCGCGCGGCGAGGTCGGTGATGACGGGTTCGAGGGTGTCGAAGTCCTGCCGGATGGTGAGCCAGCCGTCGACCACCAGGAAGACGTCGCCCCAGCCGTCGCCTTCGATCGTGCCCTCGGCCAGCTGCCGCCGGTAGGCCGTGATCGAGTCGATCCCCCGCTCGGCGAAGTCGCGTTCCCGCTGCTGGAGGAGCGTGGAGATCTCGGCCACCGTCCGGCGGACCCGGTCGGCGTCGAGACGGCTGGCGACGCCGCCGACGTGCGGCAGCCCGTCGAGCGAGGCGAGCGAGCCGCCGCCGAAGTCCAGGCAGTAGAACTGGACCTCGCGCGGGGTGTGGGTGAGCGCCATGCTGGTGATCAGCGTGCGCAACACCGTGCTCTTGCCGCTCTGCGTGCCCCCGGCCACGCCGACGTGACCCGCGGCGCCGGACAGGTCCAGCCAGAACGGGTCGCGGCGCTGCTCGAAGGGCTTGTCGATGATGCCCACCACGGCGTGCAGCCGTCCCCGTCCCTGCCACGCGGCGGTGGACAGCCCGAGTTCGGGCGTGACCGACAGCGGCGGGAGCAGGTGGGTGAGAGTGGGCGGAGCGCCGAGGGGCGGCAACCAGATGCGGTGGGCGGCCGGCCCCTTGTCCTTCATCCTGGCGACCACGACGTCGAGCAGGCTGCTCTGCGCCTTCTGGCCGTCGGCCGCCGCGCCTTCGGCCGCCGCGTCGTCGTCCGGCTCGTCCGGTGCCTTCTCGATCTCCGGCAGCGGGGTGTACGCGGGGCCGTACTCGACCACGCGGGGCATCGGGCCGCTCCCGTCCGGCGCGGCCGTGTGGTGCGTCCCCGCCTCGTACGCCCCGGAGACGTAGGCGGCCTTGAACCGGGTCATCCCGCTGGTGTCGAACTTCAGGAACCCGTTGCCGGGGGCGGACGGCAGCTCGTAGGCGTCGGCCACGCCGAGCACGACCCGGCTCTCCATCGCGGAGAAGGTCCGGAGCCCGATCCGGTAGGACAGGTGGGTGTCCAGGCCGCGCAGCCGTCCCTCCTCCAGGCGCTGGGAGGCGAGGAGCAGGTGCACGCCGAGCGAGCGGCCGAGCCGTCCGATCATGACGAACAGGTCGATGAACTCGGGCTTGGCCGTCAGCAGCTCACTGAACTCGTCCAGGACGACGAACAGCGTGGGCATGGGCGCGAGGTCGGCCCCCTGCTCCCTGGCCCGCTCGTAGTCGCGCAGCGAGGCGTAGTTCCCGGCGGCGCGCAGCAACTCCTGGCGGCGGACCATCTCCCCGTGCAGGGCGTCGTGCATGCGGTCGACGAGCGGCAGCTCGTCCTCCAGGTTGGTGATGACCGCGGAGACGTGGGACAGGCTCTCCAGGCCGAGGAACGTGGCGCCGCCCTTGAAGTCGACGAGGACGAAGTTGAGGATCTCCGAGGAGTGGGTGAGGGCGAGGCCGAGCACGAGCGTGCGCAGCAGCTCGCTCTTGCCCGATCCGGTGGCGCCGATCACCAGCCCGTGCGGCCCCATGCCGCCCTGAGCCGACTCCTTGATGTCGAGCTCGACCATGCGGCCGTCCGCGCCGAGCCCGATCGGCACCCGCAGCCGGTTGCGGCCCGCCCGCGGCCGCCACGTCACCGCCGGGTCGATGAGGGCGGCGTCGCCGACGCCGAGCAGGTCGGTGAGCGACGTGTTCGCCGCGAGGACGTCCTGCGTCTCCTCGCCCGAGGCCGTGGATGCGCGCAGTGGGGCGAGTTGCCTGGCCAGGCCCTCGGTTCTGAGGAAGTCGAGGCTGTCAGGGTCGCCGAGCCTGGTCCGGCTCTCCTTGCCCGCGTGATCGAGTTTGATCATGAAGAAGCCCTCCGGCCGGACGTCCAGCCGCAGCGTGCTCTGCTCCTCGACGGCGCCCGTCGACCCGGAGAGGTCGATCACGGTGACGCCCTGGATGGCGTCGGTCCCGAGCTGGGAGTCCAGGGGCACCCGCCCGTTGTCGACGATCAGGACGTGGTACGGCAGGGCGTCGGCGGCGGACCCCGGCTTGAACCTGGCGCGCTCCCTCACCTCGGAGCCGACGAGCCGGTCCAGCTCGGAGAGGTTCTCGGTCATCAGCCGCACCTGCCCGGCGGCGTCGGTCCGCTCCGGGTGCAACGCGTGGGGCAGCCACTTGACCCACTCCCACTGGGCCATCCACTCCTGGTCCGCGCACACCATGATCCGCATGTCGTCGGGCGAGTGGAACACCGTCATCTGCGCGATCATGGCCCGGACGAGCCCCCGCACGGCGACGGGGTCGCCCGTCAGCCTGATCCGCGCGAAGGAGTGCAGGGCCACGGCCACGGGCAGCTTGGACACGGTCGAGTGCGCCCGGACGAACCTGCGCAGCGCGCCCGCCGACAGCGCGTCCAGGTCCTCGACCGGCTTGGAGTCCGGCGGGATGAGCTGGATCGCGAGCTTCTGCACGCCCGTCCCCAGGCGTACGGTGCCGAAGTCGTCGTCGCGCGGCCGCCGCTCCCACAGGCGGGGGCCCATGGCGATCCACCAGAGGGAGTCCGGGGCGGGGCCGCTCCATTCGAGGGCCTCACGCTGCTGCTTGGCCGCCCGCCGTACCCGCTTGCGCACCTGGGAGAGGTAGCGGAAGTAGTCCCGGCGCTGGCCGTTCATCCGGTTCTTGCGCTCTCCGGCCTGGCGTCCCATCTGGCTCACGCTCATGCCGAGCATGGACACCGCGAACAGGCCGCTCGATACGTACATGATCGGGCTGGAGTTCCCGCCGGCGGTGAACATCAGCCCCATGGCCGCCGCGCCCGCCCCCATCGGCAGGTAGGTGAGCAGGTTGCCGAAGCCCGGCGGCTGCACCTCCGGGACCTCCGGCGGCGACTCCAGCAGGATCTCGCCCCGTGGCGGTTTCGGGCTGGGACGGCGCTCGGGACGGCGTACGACGACAATGCTCACCCTGGACGCCCTTCCAGATCGTTTGGATCTTTTCTTACCAGATGTGGTTTACATCCGAGTGGGGGAAAGAGGCGCGCTATGTTCGCCTTGTTCGGTGATCCGTACGAGGAGGACGTGTGACTTCGCTGGCCGCCCATGAGCCGATGCCACAGGGAGCCCTTGCCGCGGCGGGCGCCCGGCTGCCCGCGCTGTGCCACGTCACGATCGTCGGACCGCACAGGCGGGCCGATCTCGCGCTGCCCGCGGACATCCCGTTGCCGCACGTCATGCCCGGCCTGCTGCGCGCGCTCGGCGAGGTGGACGGGGAGTCGGCCGCCGCGCCGGGCTGGGTGCTGCAACGGCTCGGCGGCACCCCCTTCGACATCGGGCAGAGCCTGGGGGCACTGGGCGTCCTCGACGGCGAGGTGCTCTACCTCCGCCCGCGCGAGTCCGTACTGCCTCCGGCGATGTTCGACGACGTGGCCGACGTGGTCGCCACCGGCGTGAAGGAGGGCCGGGGCACGTGGAGCGGCAGGCACACCCGCCTGCTCGGGGTGGGCGCCTCGTGCGCGCTCCTCGTCGCCGGGGCCCCGGCGCTCGCGCTCTCCGGGGCGGCGCCGGCCGTGGTCGCGGTGGTCGCGGGCGTGCTCGCGGTCATCCTGCTGGGCGCCGCCACCTCGATGTCCCGGGCGGTGGGCGACTCCACCGCCGGGGCGGCGATCGGCTACGCGGCGTTGCCGTACGGGTTCCTGGCCGGGCTGCTCGCCCCGGCCGGGCCGGCCGGGCTCGCGGGGCTCGGCGCGCCGCACCTGCTCGCCGCGCTCGCCTGCACCGCCCTCGTGGCCGCGCTCGGCGGCGCGGCGGTCGCCGACGGCGTGCCCGGATTCCTCGGCACCGCCGTCGCGTCCGTCGTGGGAGCGGTGAGCGCCGCCGTCGTGATGGTGTTCGACGTGCCCCCCGCCGGGGTCGCCGCGGTCGCCGTGTCGGTCCTGCTGGCGTGCAGCCCGTTCATCCCGGCGCTGGCGTTCCGGCTCGCCCGGCTGCCGCTGCCCTCCATGCCCACCACGGCCGAGCAACTGCGCGCGGACAACGACCGGGTGGACAGCGCGGCCATCCTGGAGCGGACCGGACAGGCGCGGCGTTACGCGACCGGGCTCATCGCGGGGATCGCCGTCGCCGTGTTCGCCGCCCAGCCGCTCCTCGTGCTCGCCCACGGGTGGATCGCCCCGGTGATGTCCTTCGTGTTGTCGCTGACGCTGGTCATGCGGACGCGGGTCTTCCACGGCGTGTCCCAGCGGCTCTGGCTGACCGTCTCCGCCCTGGCCGGGATCGTCCTGCTCGTGCTCACGCTGAGTACACGGGCGGGCGGAGTCGGGGCGATCGCGATCGTGATCGGCCTGCTGTGGGTCGCGGCGATCCCGGTGAGCCTGGGCCTGTGGTTGCCCTCCGGCCGCCCGTCCCCGTTCTGGGGACGCGCCGGGGACATCGTCGACGTCGTGCTGACCGCGGCGCTGTTCCCGCTCGCGCTGGGCGTGCTGGAGGTCTACACCTGGATCCGCGGCCTGTCCGGCTGATCCGTTACCCGGCCACGGGCTGGTCCGTCGCCTGTCACGGCTGACGCGCCCGCCCGGGTTCGTTCGTCCGTGCTCCGTTCCGTGCGTCCGTGCTCCGTTTCGTGCCTACTGCCCGTACGGCAGGGGCACGTCGCGCTTGGGGGCGACCCAGTCGAAACCGGCGGTGGACGGCGGCAGGGTCCCGGCCTTGCCCGGCTCGCGGAAGGTCGGGTTGCCGGCCACGTCGATCGTCGCCTTCGTGAAGTCGATGGCGGCGACACCGGTCGGCTCGACGTTCCGCAGTTGCATGTCCTTGCGCCACAGGTAGCCGAGGATGTACGCCGCGCCGCCGAGGTAGGCGAGCAGCGCCTTGCCCCACACTGCGAGGATCTTGTCGGCCATCTGGATCAGCGCGCGTATGACGAGCTGTGCCTGGGCGCCCGCCGGGGTGAACCGCAGCGCCGCGGCGGAGGCCATCGTGGAGAGCAGCGTGGCCGAGAACACGAACATCGCCCACCCGAAGTCGCGGAACGTGGCTCCGATCTCGTCGAGCAGCCCGCCCGTGTCGGTCACCATGCCCCGCAGGACCTCCAGCTTCGACTGGAACGTCACGACGGCGTCCTCGAACGCCGTCTGATCGTCGGCGATCCAGGTGTTCCTCGACTCCGTCAGCATGAGAGCGAGGAGCCGCTTCGGGCCGCCGTCCAGCTCGCGCGCGACCGCGAGCCAGTTGTTGGCCGCGTGGATGATCGCCTCGTCGTCGATCAGCAGGTTCTCCACCAGCGTGAGCGCGAGGAGCCCCGCTCCCGCGAGGATCTGGGCCCGTCTCAGGTTGCCGATCGCCTCGACGGCGGGGACGCCCGCGTGCTTGCCCATCAGAACCTCCCGAGGGGACTGTCGCCTTCAGGCGATGGGGGAATCGGGGCGGGAGGGCCGTCAAGGCCCGATCGTGTAGTGACCTGCCGGGGCCGCATGTCAGGGTTCCTTCCGGGTTTTGTCGGCGCATGCCGATAGCGTGGCGGTCTGATTACCGAGCGTGGGGGGTGGGTGTGCGTAGGTCGTATACGTTCCTGCTGCGCCCGACCCGGCATCAGCAGATCGCGCTCGCCGCCTGCCTTGAGGATCATCGGCAGCTCTACAACGGGGCGTTGGAGCACCGGCGTACCGTCTACCGCAAGGGAGGCGTCACGGTGCGGTACGGCGATCAGTCGGGGGAGCTGACGCACATCCGGTCCGATGACCCAGGCGGGCAGGGCCGGTGGTCGTTCTCCTCCCAGCAGGCCACCCTGCGCCGTCTCGACAAGGCGTTCGCCGGGTTCTTCCGCCGAGCCAAGGCCGGGGGCAGGCCGGGGTTTCCGCGGTTCAAGGGGCGCGGCTGGTTCGACACCGTGGAGTGGCCGAAAGACGGTGACGGCTGCCGGTGGGACTCCCAGCCCGACCACCCCACCGCGACCTACGTTCGCCTTCAGGGCATCGGGCACGTCCGCGTCCATCGGCACCGTCCCGTGCTCGGCAGGGTGAAGACGATCGGCGTCACGCGGGAAGGCGACCGCTGGTATGTGGTCTTGTCCTGCGCTGACGTGCCCGCGATGTCCCTGCCCGTCACGGGCGCTGCGGTCGGCCTGGACATGGGTGTGGCCTGGTTGGTCACGACCAGCGACGGGGAGCACCTGGCCAACCCGCGTCACCTGGAAGCATCCGCCGGACGTCTCGCGGCGGCGCAGCGGGACCTTGCCCGCAAGAAGCGCGGGTCCACGCGCCGCCGCAAAGCCGCCGCCCGTGTCGCGGCGCTGCACGGCACGGTCCGCCGCGGGCGGTTGGACGGCGCACACAAGGCCGCGCTCACCCTGGTCCGCGCCTACGACGTGATCGTGCACGAGGACCTGCGGATCGCGAACATGACCCGCAGCGCCTCGGGCACGATCGAAGCCCCTGGCCGGAACGTCGCACAGAAGTCCGGCTTGAACAGGTCGATCCTGGACGCGGGTTGGGGGGTGTTCCTGACGATCCTCGCGCACAAGGCTGAAAGCGCCGGTCGAGAGCTGATCGCGGTGAACCCTGCCAACACCTCCCGCACCTGCGCCCGTTGCGGGCACTGCGCGAAGGAGAACCGCCCCACCCAAGCCGAGTTCGCGTGTATGGCGTGCGGGCATACCGCGCACGCCGACGTGAACGCGGCTGTCAACATTTTGAGGGCAGGGCTTGCCCTTCGCCAGGCTGCGGAAGCGGCTTAGCGAGAAGCCGCTCCCTTCAGGGAGCGGAGGAGTCACGTCGTTCAGCCTTTCCGTGGTCGGGTGCCGTGAGTGCGTTCAGGTGCCGTGAGTGCCGCGATGCCGTGTGTGTGCCGCCGCGATCAGACGTACGTGACGGTGCTGGCGTCCTCGGCGGTGCGCCAGTTGGTCGCCGCGGTGTCGAGCTGGTCCATCCACTGCCGTACGGCGCCGATCGCGTCGGCGAGGTGCTCGCGTGCCCTCGTCACGGCTCCCTCGTAGGTGGGCAGGATGATCGCGCTGCCGGACATGCCGAGGTCCCAGGGCCCGAGGACCGTCTCGTCCACCTGCCGCCGCCTGGTCTCGAACTGGGGGATGACGTCCTCGGAGAGGCGGTCACGCAGGTCCCTGATGCCGTTCGAGGTCACGTACCTGTCCTGGTTGCCGCTCATCGCACTGTCCGTTTCACTGGCGGGCCGCTGGGTCCGGGCTGGTGATGGAGGCGGGGCGTCGGTGTCGTACCGGCTGCCGGGGCCTCGATCGGATGAGGGGGAGACATGTGATCTCACTATCACCGCGCATGCCGCCGGCGCGACGCGTCGTACGGCGTTCGCCCAGGTGGGAGCCATCTGTTCACGCCGGGTTCGATCCGCGGCCACGCGGCGCTGGAACCCGGTTCACCGCCTGATGATCAACTCGCGGTGCGGTACGACCGAGAGGGGGCAGGGATGTTCGACTTCGATCCCGCGACGGTGCGCCCGGAGGAGATCGACCGGATCATCCGGCAGGCGGATCGTTCTCTCCGGGATCTCACCGACGCCATGGAACGGCTGGGCGAGGTGACCGGCGAGGGGGACGCCGCGGGCGGCATGGTGCGCGCCGTCGTGGACGGAGAGGGCATGATCCAGGGCGTACGGTTCGATCCCCGCGTGATGCGGCAGGACAGCGAGACCCTCGCCGAGGCGGTGGTCGACGCCGTACGGGCCGCGCAGGGGGACGCCCGCCGCAAGACCGCCGAGGTGCTGGGCCCGGTGCTCGGCGAATCACCGGGGGACTCACTCCGGAACCCATCGGACGGCGTGCGCGCCGAGCCGTCCCGTGGCCCGGAGGAACAGGGCGCTCGCCCGACGGACCGGGCGTCCGACATCGAGCGGACGCGACAGCGGCTGGAGCGGATTCAGGACTCCTTCCTCGAGTCGATGGAGGGCCGGATGGCCGGCCTGGAGCGGTTCCGGCGCCGCTCCGGCTGAGTCTGTGCTGTCCCGCGCCGACCCTCCCTTTGCGGCCGGAAGTCCGGTGCTCGTGCGCGGCGGTGAGATACGTTGCTCCAAATATTGCTATATGCGAATTGCGGGATGAGACGGGCGGCCGCCTCGAAGAACGGAGCAGCGGATGACGGGATTCGGCGACTTCGCCAACATCGACATCGAGCAGTTCATACAGCGCGGCGACCGGGAGGTGGCGCAGATGCGCGAGTTCGAGAACGCCCTGTCGTCTCTCGTGGGGCGGGCGCGGGACGAGGACGGCCTGGTCTCTGTTGAATACACCTCCGTGGGCCTCGGCGAGCTGGAGCTGCACCCCAAGGCGATGCGGCTCAGCTCCGGCGAGCTCGCCGAGAAGATCAAGGCGACGATCAAGGAGGCGGGCGAGGACCTGCAGCGCCAGGTGATGGAAGCCTCCGAGGAGACCTTCGGGAAGGACGGCAACCCGATGAAGCTGCTTGAGGACCCCGGCGCGATAAGTGACGGCGTCGCCGCGATGACGCAGAGCTACAACAGGACGTTCGAGGACGTCATGGGCGAACTTGAGCGAATCAAACGCCAGCTCGATGACAGCGCGTGACCGATTACGGACATGCTGACCAAAGTTTACCCATCTGTAATGTACATACCTGTTATCTAGGTGGATCTTGACGATTACGATGCCGGTTGGTGATGTTCGCGCGGGATGTCCCTTGATATGCGGGGGCATTGCGGGCCACAACTGGCCTTATGTCACGGAGGTGACAAAATGTCGCAATTCTTTGGTGCGAGCCCGGCCCAGATCAAGATCGCATCCGGCCATGTCGTCGACACGGCTCAGTACATCGAGGGTCTCCGGGCGGGTGTCGAGACGACGGCGAACGGACTCCTGGCCACGGGATGGATCGGGCCGGCGGCAGGCGTGTTCCGGCGGGCGATGACCGCGTGGAACGACAGCATGCGAGTCGTCCGAGACGACCTCGACCAGATCGCCCAGACGATGGGCGCCAACGCCGTCGTCTACGACGCCGCCGACCAGGACGTGATGGCCGGTGTCGGCCGTGTCGAGTCGCTGATCAACGTCGACATCAGGTGACCGGATCCCAGCCAGGCAGGAACGGAGAGCGCAGTGTCCGCTGAACTCGACTTCACGAAGGTCAACTTCGGCCAGATGGAGCTGGCCCAGAGCGACATCATCAACATCCTCAAGTCCTTCGAAGAGGCCACGGCCAATCTGATCACCAAGCTCCAGCAGGACCTCGCGGGTCACTGGGACGGTGACGGCGGCGCGGAGGCGTTCTTCAGGGAGCACCAGCAGAAGTGGGACGCCCAGGCCACGCAGATGAGGGGTCAGCTCGACGAGATCCAGCGGGCCATCCAGATCGCCAACGAGAACTACAAGGCGGCCGAGGCGCGGAACAAGGCCATGTGGGTGAACGGCTGACCTGCCGCGACACATGGGGAGCCCGTCCGGTCATCGCCGCCCCGCGGTGACCCGGCAGGCCCCTCCGCGTACGGCTCGGCGACGCGCGTCGCGCGTCCAGGCGGGGGAGGGACATGACCCAGAAGGACGCCGTGGATGGCGGCGGTGGCGACACGTTCCAGGTCGACCCGAAATGGCCGGGGCTCGACGGTGACGTGCCTCTCAAGTACAGCGTCTCCGACATCCGGAAGGTCGCCGAAGACCTGCGGGCGTATCTCGCGGGTCCGGAGGGGCCGGCCTACGCCGAGGGCTACACGACCGGCTCGCTGAGCAGCGTCGAGGGCAACTGCCGCATCAACGCGGCGCAGATCGGCACGTGGACCGACGCGCGGGCCCTGGCCGACACGGTCGGCCCCGGCGGCGAGAAGTTCACCGACGCCTATCGACGGTTCCACGAGGCGTATGTGGCCGTCATCGAGGCGATGGAAGTCAGCGCCTCCGTGTACGAGAAGACCAACCCGCCGAACGAGGGCTGACCGGAACGTCGGAGAAGGATCGTTGTGGGTAACGACAGGCAGACCTTCGTGATCAAGGCGACCGCGCCTCCTCCCGGCGAGAAGGTGACCGCGTCCGTCGACGAGATCGCCGAGTGGATGCGGAACACCGATCCGACGGCGGTGGAGAACGCCGCTTTCGCTTACGGGAACGCGGCCGGCACGGTCAAGCTCATGGCCGACGCGATCGAGGCGCGGGCGAAGAGGCTCTCCGAGGCATGGCAGGGCCCGGTCGCCGCCGACGTCCAGAAGGCGATGCAGTACCTCAGCGCGGCCGGCACCGAGCTCTTCGACAAGATGGACGAGATGGCCCGGGCTCTCCGGCTGTACAGCCAGCTCCATCTCCCCGAAGCGAAGGCCAAGATCCAGCAGATCCAGATCGACCTGCAGGCCGAGCTCCCCTGTTGCACTCCGCCGGCGAACCCGTCAGGGACGAGCACGCGTCCGTCCCTGACGGACACCACCGGTCAGTCGAGTCCTCCCGTGGCCCAGTCCCCCTTTGACGGGACCGGCGGCGGCTCGACCGGAATTCCCCGGTCGCTGACCCCGCAGACCGGCATCAAGAACGAGGCCACCTACCAGCTGGCCAAGGCGTACGCGGACGGTGAGGCCCGGAAGGTCCTCAACACGCTGAACGAGCAGATCGTCGAGGTCTACAACCTGCACGTCCCGCAGTACGTGACCTACGAGCTGCCCAAGGTGGAGCCAGAGAAGGGCGGCCCCGCTCCC
Organism: Microtetraspora glauca; assembly: GCA_001570385.1. Lineage (GTDB taxonomy): Bacteria > Actinomycetota > Actinomycetes > Streptosporangiales > Streptosporangiaceae > Microtetraspora > Microtetraspora glauca. Next base: position 609,750 of record BBYL01000007.1, read on the forward strand.
CAGCGGAAGGTCGACTACGGGGACACGCCCCCGTACACCGGTGGGGCCGGCCCGTCCGGGAGGGACCCCGGCGGCACGACCGCCGCCGCGTCCTGGGGGAATTCCGGCGGCGCCGACGGCTCGGGCAGCGGCTCCGGCTCCGGTGGGTCGGGGGCGGCGGGTACGGGTGGCGACCCCTCTGGCGGTGCCACCGGGAACGACGGGACGGGGGGCGACACCACTCCCGACACCCCCGCCGACAGCGGTGACGGCACGGGTGGTGACAGCGGGAGCGATCCGGGCGGCACCGCCGCCGGCGGTGACACGGGCGGCTCGAACGGCGGAACGGACGCGGGCGACGGCACCGCTCCACCCGTGATCGGGCAGGACGGCGCGTCGGCGGGAAGCGACTCCCAGAGCACAGAAGTGGCCGGCGTCTCCGACCCGCCGGTCACGACGCCCCTCTCCACGGACCCCGGCAACGGCCGCTCCGTGACTCCGGGCAACGTCATCGGTTCGGTGAAGGGCCCGGGCGCGGTCGCGCCGGGCGTGCCGTCGATCCTGGGCGAACCCGTGTCAGGCACAGGAGTGATCGGGCAGCCGAACCTCACCGTGCCCCGAGGACCGGCGAACGGCTCGATGATGCCCTTCATGCCGATGGGCGGGGCGAGCGGAGCGGGCGACTCCGGGGGCGAGGAGCGAACGACCTGGCTGACCGAGGAACGGGACGCCTGGGACTCCAGCCATCGAGTGATCCCGCCCGTGATCGGTTGACTCCTAGCAGACCAGGGAGGCGCGCATGGCGCTTGAGTACGACGCCGACTGGCCCGGCCTGACCGACGAGAACGACGCCGGCGGCTCGGGCAATCCTGAGCTGAACCGCACGGAGATCAAGCGGATCGCCCATGATCTGCGGACAGTGCTGGACACGCTGATCACACCGACGCCCGTTCAGGCCACGCAGGCGGCGTCCAAAAAGGGGAGCACTCCGCCGGAGCTCCCCGGCCCGCCGTCAGGGGCCGGGTCGCTGCCGGACCTGCGACGGGAGTGCAATCTCACCTCCAAGGAACTCGGGGGAGGAGGGTGGCTGACCGCCGAGGAGTTCACGATGTCGATGAAAATGGCGTACGGCAACCTCCTCGGCGAAGGCACGATCACGCGCGGGGGGACCGGGAGCGGCGCCCAGGAGGGCGGAGACGGCCTTAAGGCCGGAAGCGGCACCTACGCGAGCATGGTCATGCAGGCCGACCTCACGATTCAGACACTGCTGAGCATGGTCGAGAGCTATGACGTGGCGGAACAAGCCAACGGGGCCGAAGCCCCGCGTGAAGCCTGACGGAGTCCATGATGGCCGAACCGAAGCAAACGCGTGTCGATCTCAAGCTCGGGGACACTCCGACCACGGAAGTGCCGCTCCCGCTCAACTTCTGGACCTCCCTGGGGCACTCCAACATCGACACGATCAGGAAGTGGATCGACAACACCAACCCGTTCCAGGTGCGACGGGCCGGGCAGTACTACTGCGCCGCCGAGACCCTGCTCAACGACTTCGCCGCGGACGTCAAGCGGGCCGCCACCGCGTTGGCGGAGCAGAACAAGGGGACGGTGGCCGTCGAGACGCAGAAGCAGTTGCGAAGCCTGCACGCGAGCGTGCGCGAGCTCGCCACCAAATTCGGCAAGGTGGGCAGACCGCTGCAGGACTACGCCGCGACGCTCGAATGGGCGCAGCAGAACGTCGTGCTTGGCAGATACCGGGACTCGCGATCCGACAACGACATCGACTGGGCCGACGTCACTCCGTTCTACGGGATCTATCGGGCGGAGAAACGCGCGATGAATCACCTGAAGAAGGTGAACGCGCGGATCGTCGAGCATTACGCCGCGCTCCCGGAGGATGTCCAGCAGGCGCTGCCCAATCCGGACGACATAGGTCTCCCGCCGTTCGAGCCCACGGGGTTCGATCCGGACAAGCTTCCGGGCTTGACGGCCGGGAACCAGAACGGGAAGCTTCCCGGATTCGACGCGCCGGGGGACCTACCGTCCGGCCCGAACGGATCGATTCCGAATCTGGACGGCACGACCGGACAGGGGCTCGACCCCGGCGACCTGGGATACGGCGGACCGGACACTGACGGGCTGTCTCCGTCCGTCGTCGGCGATTCCGGAGCGGATCTCTCGGGCGTCGGAGGGAACGGCGGAACCGTCCCCGGCCTGCCGGGAACGGGTACCGGGACGGGGGCGACCCAGCTGGCCGGATACAACGGCTCGGGGACGCTCACACCTCCGGGAACGTCGCTGACCGGTCCCGCCGGTTACGGCACCTCTGGCATGGGCTCCTCCGGTCCTGGCGGCGTCGGGTCCGGCTCCTCGGGAATCGTCCCTGCCTATGGCGGCATGTCCGGCAGTGGGACGGCGTCCACGCGTACGGGTGCCCGTGGCACGGGGACCGGCCGGCTGGGCGCGAACGGCATGATGATGGGCCCGGCGCGCGGTGGAGAGGGCCGCGAGGAGCAGGAGGATCGTGAGAACACCACCTGGCTCATGGAAGACGACGAGGTCTGGGGCGACAGTGGCGGCACCATCCCCCCGGTTCTCGGCTGACCGCGACGGAGGAACGGCAGTTCTATGACAGGTTCATCCGAGAACGCGAACGCGAACGCGAATGCGAATGCGAACGCGAACGCGAACGCCTCGGCCCAGACGGGCAATCCCGCGGCGACCGCCTTCCAGATGCCGGATGTCAGCAGCCAGTGGGCGGTCAAGTTCAACAAGGACAAGTTGCACACTCTGGCCAACGAAGTAGGCAACGAGCGGTCGTTGGGAGCGTTGGAGACGCTCGCCTCCCAGACCAGCTCGATCGGTATCGGGTTTCCTGCTTTCAGCGCCATAGGTGTCGGGCTCGTCATCACGCATCAGCGGGCCAGGGACAGTGCGGCGAAGTCCCTGGAAGCCGGCGTGAAGGTGCTCGAATCCTGGAAATCGGCCATCGCCAAGGCGGCCGACAACTACCACGAGGCCGAAAAGGCGTCGACGGTCAAGGAGGAGAAGGAGGAACCGCCAGGCCCCAAGATGCCCTCGCCCAACATTCCGGATCCGAACGCGATTGATCCGAACGCGATTGATCCGAACGCGGTCGATCCGAACGCGATTGATCCGAACGCGATTGATCCGAACGCGGTCGATCCGAACGCGGTCGATCCGAACGCGATTGATCCGAACGCGATCGATCCGAACGCGGTCGATCCGAACGCGCCCGGTACAGGTCTGCCCGATACGAACATTCCCGGCTCGGACCAACCGGGGCTCGACGGGAACGGCAGTGGGGTGAACCCGTCCTCGCCGGATCTGAGCGGACTCGGCAATCCGACCTCGCCGGTGACCACTCCGACGAACCTCGCCGGCTACACGCCGAGCGGCACACAGGTCCCGAACGCCGGTTCCTGGACGGGGGACGGCCCCGGAGCGGGTTCCTCCGGCGGAAGCGGCACGTACGGCGGAGCCGCCGGGTCCGGTGCCGCCGGGGGAAGGACCGCCGGGATGAACGGCATGGGCGGCACGGGCGGCATGCCGTTCATGCCGATGGGGGGCGCCGCCGGAGCCGGCCAGGACCGCGACCGTGAGAAATCGACCATGCTGACCGGCGACGAGGGGGACTGGGACGACGACGGTGACGTCGCGCCCTCGGTCATCACCCACACGAGCTGACCGCTTCCGTCATCCGACTTCGAGAGGACCCCTGTCGTGTACGAGAGTGACCGGGCGATGTTCATCGCGGCGGCGAGCGAGGCTGCGGGCGCCGCCGTCATCCTCGGCACCCCGGTCGCCAGGAGGATCGCCCTGCTGATCGGCATGCTGATGGCCAATCCCGGTGGCATGGCGAAAGCGGCGTCGGAGTGGCGTAGTGAGGGGCAGGGGCAGGACCCCAGGACCCTCGAGAATCTCGTGCAACATCTGAAGGACCAGCGGGATTTGATCGTGAAGCAAGAAGGCTGGTCCGGCAGCGCCTTCGACACGTTCAACGAGACCTTGGACGATTTCGTCGAGTCGCTGAACAAGCTCAAGACCTTCCGGGAAGGGGCGGCGGGCTCCCTGGAGCAGACCGCGAAATTCTTCCATTGGGTGGCCGTCTGCCTCTTCTGGCTCGCGCAGATCATGAGCGTGCTGGTCACCTGGCACCTGATCGGCATCGTCTGGGTCAACGCCAGGGTTGCGATCAAGGCAGCGATCGATGTCGCGCTTTTCACCATTTGGGAGGGCCTGAAGGGCATCGTCACCAACAACAAGAAAGTCCTCCTCGTGGTCGGCGCGGTGCTCGGCCTGGTGAACGCGTACAGCGCGACGCAGGCGAAGCTGATCCCCGTGCTGCAGGCGATCCCCACGGACGCACCCCACCTGGAGCAGGCGCAACTCCAATACGACTCGAACGCGGGGGTCCGTGCGAAGATCTCGATGGCGGGCATCGACCTGTGAGACACCGCTCCCGCCATGCGGCGGGAGCGGTGTCCTCGTCGCGGGTCACTGGCCGTACTGCAGGGGCTTTCTGGCGGCGGCGGGGTCGAGCGCGGGGCCCTCGGGGATCAGGTGGAGGATCTGCGCGGGCACCGGTGTGACATCCGAGAGCTCGTAGCCGAGGTTGGCGAGCAGGTCGGCGGACTCGACGGCGAACGTGCGCCCCTGGTCGGTGATCAGCGCGTAGCTGTGCACCGCCGACAGTTGCCCGTCACCGGGCAGCAGGCCGGCCACGGCCGCGCCGCCGGGCGGGAGCAGCACCTGGTCGAAGTGCTCCTGGTCGCCGCTCGTCGGGGGGACCGGGATGTCCATCCGGCTGCCGATCGTGAGCCGGGCCCGGGCCGACCCGGTCTGGCTGTCCGCGTAGACGGCGCACAGCGGCGCCGACACGTCGGGTGTCATGATCTTCGGCATCTCGGTGGGCAGGCCGACGACGGCCATGCCGGTCTTCGACACGGGGGCGGTGTTCGCCGTGGCGGCGTCGATCTCGATGGGCTTCACCGGCCGCCTGCCGTACACCTTCTTCTTGCTCTCGGGGTCCTCAAGCAGCAGGCTCGCCTGGAGGATGGAGATCGGAGCGAGTCCGTCGTCTCGAAGGACGTACCACCGGGCGGGGCTCCCGGCCATCGCGGGAACCGTGAAGACCTGGCCGACCACGGCGGCCCCGCCCTCGGGGCCGCGCACCTTGCGTCCGCGGCCGGGGACGTCCGGGCTGCGGAAGTCGGGGCCCTGCGGGATGGCGTTGAGCCACGCGGCCGGCACCTTTCTGGCGGTCTCCCCGATCAGGCCGCGGGCGCCCTCGCCGGTGACCCGCATCCGCTTGTCGCCCCAGATCATCCAGTCCTGCCGGCCGTCCTCGACGATCATGGCGTCGCCGCCGATCTCCCGGCCTCCGACGTCCCTGCCGCCCACCAGGGTCACGTACGACGTGTGTGATCCGGCGGCGTCCGTCACTTCCGTCACGCAGGCGGACCAGGGGCCCTTGACCAGCTTCTCGGGCACGGGGAGGGAGTCGGGCGCTCCGGGGATGCCCACGAGCGGGCCCCGGTTGAACTCCGCGAGCGACGCCGCCGACACGTTGCGCACGGTCACGTCCGCGCTGTCGAGCAACAGCCGCGCCGAGACGTAGTTGGCGACGGGGATCAGCGTGTCGCCGGCCTCGCTGTAGATGTAGGTGGCGCCGCTCTCCTCCTCGACGAGGAGTTGGCCGGGCTCGGTCAGGCTCGTCGCGCCGCCCGGCTTGAGCAGGCCCCAGATCCCGAAGACCGCGAGGACGAGCACCGCGAGCAGGACTCCCGAGAAGGTCGCGACGCTGTGCCTGCGCATCGGTGACTCCGGCACGTCCGGCTCCGCCTGCAGCAGGGCCATGCCCAGGCGCTGCATCATGAGCCGATGCGCCTGGTAGAGATCCTTACGGGTCTGCATCCCAGTCCGTTCTTCCGGTGTGGTGATCAGGCGAGGTCAGGCGGTCGGCGGGCGAGCCGGGCCAGGACGACGCTGAGGCGCGGCGGCCACGATCATCGTGGCCGCCGCGCCTCAGGCGGGATCCTTCGCGCTCACCCCCGACGGGAGATCACCCGCAGTTCGCCCAGTCGCGGCTGGTGCTGCCGGAGTCGCTGCCTCCGGAGATGCGCACGCACTTGCCCTTGCCGGACAGCATCACCGGACCGGCGTAGTACTTGAAGGACCCGCTGTCGGTCGAGGAGCCGCCGCCCTGGACCTCAAGCGTGGCCCAGACCTTGGTGTCCTTACCGACGTCCGCCGTCTTCATGGCGACCACGCAGTTGTACCCCGAGGAGTTGCTGTAGAGCTGGTAGAGCGTCCCCCCGTTGAAACCGGCCGACCGCTGGACGTAGAAGCCCGACCCGTGACCGCCGGAGTTGCAGACCTGCTGCGGCGTGTACGGGTTGTTCACCGGGGCCACCGGCTTGGCCGGTTCGGGGTCCGGCTGCTTGGGAGGCGCCGTCGTCTTGGTCGGCTCGGGCTCCGGCTCGGCCTTCTTGGTCGGGGTCGGAGCCTTCGTCGGTGTCGGGTCCGGCTGCTTGGGAGGCGCCGTCGTCTTGGTCGGCTCGGGCTCCGGCTTCTTGGTGGTCGGGTCGGGCGCCGGTGTCGTGGGGTCCGGAGTCGGCTCCCGGGTCTCGGTGGGCTTCTCGGTGGGCTTCTCGGTGGGCTTCTCCGTGGGAGAGGGGCTCGGGCTGGGCTTCGGCCGGCGGGTGCGCGTCGGCTGCGCGCTCGCCGTGGGCGTCTCCGTCGCCGCGGGCGCCGAGGTGGCCGTCGGCTGCGTGTTCGGAATGGCGGGCGGCGAGATCGGAATGTCCGGAATCGGCGCGGTGGCATCGGGCGTCGGCGTCTCGGACACCCAGTCGGTGGGCAGCGTCAGCGGGAACACGCCCGTCGCCTCCGGGTCGGGACTGTTCGCCCACGGGACGGTCACCTGGGTCTGGGGCTGCTGCCTGCCGGCCGTCCCCGTGGACGGGATGGCGTCTCCCGGGCCCGCGGTGCCGTGCTTGCCTCCGGCCGACCCCTCGGCCGCCGTACGGTCGAACGACTGGGTGCTCGAGTAGTGTCCGGCGGCCCACACGCCGCCGACGGACAGCGCGAGGACGGCGGCCAGGGACGCCGCCAGCCCGATGGAGGGTGTCTTACGCCGCGGCGCGCCCTGGTCGGGGACGCCGGGCCCGCTGACGGCTCCCGGTACGGGCGGGGCCTGGTTGGGCATCGGGGGCGCCGCCCACAGCGGTGCGGTGGGCTGCTGCTGCGGAGGCCCCTGCCAGACCTGGCCGGAAGCCGCCACGGGGTTCGCGTGCGGGCCGGGAGCCGGCGGCACGGCGCCGGGGGGCATCGGGGGCGCTCCCCAGAGCGGTCCGCCGTCGGGCCCGTGGAACTGCTGCGGGCCGTGCTGCTGGGCCGGGAGGACGACACCGGCCACGGGGGCGCCGGGCACGGCGACCTCGGTGGACGGCGTCGCGTCGTCCTCGCCGAGTAGCCGCAGCATCGCGTTCCGCGCGGTGGGCCGGGCGGAGGCGTCGGGGGACAGGCAGGCGAGGAGGATGCGTCGCAGCGGCTGCGGAACGTCATCCAGAGTGGGCGTGCCGGCCGGTCGGTCGCCGCCGGCCGCGTCCGCGCCTTCGGCCGGGTCACCGGCCATGGCGGCGGCGATGTCCCGGACGTTCACGGTCGTCTCGGGCGACGGGTCGTCCGCGCCCGGAGCGGGAGCGGCGGGGGCGGCTTGCGCGTCGGCCACGGCGGCGGCGATGTCCCGGACGTTCACGGTCGTCTCGGGCGACGGGTCGTCCGCGCCCGGAGCGGGAGCGGCGGGAGCGGCGCCGGTCGGGGCGGACGCGCCGGGGGCCTGTCCGGTCGCGGCGTAGACGATGGACGCCGCCCAGGAGAAGAGGTCCGACCGGGCGTCGCCGGGCTCGCCGCGCACCTGCTCGGGGGCGCGGTAGGCGCCGACGGCCTCTCCCAGGCCGATGTCGGACACGCGCGGGCCGTCCGTGCCGATCAGGATGTTGTCCGGGGTGAGGCCCCGGTGGACCAGGCCCGCGGCGTGGATCGCGGTGAGAGCGGTGAGGGTGCCCAGGGCGACGCGCTCCAGGGCGTCGGCCGCGAGCGGCCCACCCTCCCGTACGGCCTCCTGAAGGGACGACCCCGCGACGTACCCGCGCACCAGGTACGGCTGGTCGCCCACCCAGCCCGCCTCCACGGGCGGGACGGCGTGGGATCCGGACAGTCCCTTGGCCTCGGTCAGCTCCTGGACGAGCCGGTCCCTTGCCTCCGCGTCGGCGGCCGGCTGGGCGTGCATCACCTTGACGACGGACGCCGCCGCCTCCGGAGAGGGGCGTCCCAGATAGGTGACACCTCGGGGACCTTCACCGAGCCGGCCGAAGAGGGCATATCCGCCTACCTGCTCTGGATCACCAGGAAGCAGGGGGTTCATCTCGCCCATCGAACGTCCTTCCGGGGAGGTATCAGCTCAATAAGAGCGGTCATGATCACGTCACATTCAACCAAAAATGCCCCGACCACATCAGCTGTTTTTGGTGTCTATTTGACAAACGTCAACTGTGAGTGGCGAATCCGCTATGTCGGAGTGTGGCTGCTTTCATCCGCTACGGGGATTCGGACGTGTCGGCATAGCGGAGGACCGTTCGGTGAGGCGCGCGGCCGCGTCGCCGGATGACCTGCTGGGAGGCTCCGGTCGGTCGGCCGCTCGCAACGGGCACCGTGGCGTGTCCGCCGGCTCCGCCGGCTCCGCCGGGCCCCCGGTGCCTTCAGGGCCGCGTGCCCGGGTCAGGAGCCGGTCTCGCCGCCCGGACGCCATCTCCTGCGGCGGCCCAGCGGCACGACCACGGCCAGTGTGACGGCGAGAGCCGCCGCGCCGAGCGCTCCGCCCGCCACGGCCGACGCCACACCGATGGCGTGATCGTCCGGTGGATCGGCCTTGGCGATCGCGGCCTCCGTGAGCGACGCGGGCTGCTGGGGCGCCACCGCGACGACCTCCGAGGGCAGGATCGTCGTCACGGCCAGCCGCGGGTTGACGATGCCCGCGCCGCTTCCCTTGCCCTTCGTGCCGTCGGCGCTCAGTTCCACGCGCCGCCGTACGCGGACGTTGTCCAGCTCGGGATAGCGGGCGCGGACCAGGGCGACCACCCCCGAGACGTACGCGGTCGCGTGGCTCGTGCCCTCCAGATCATTCCGGTACGTTCCGCCGGGCCAGGTGCTGGTGAGGGCTTGGCCGGGGGCGAGGACGGCCACCGGCGTGCTGGTGTTGGAGAACGAGGCGATGGTGTCGTCCGGGGTGGACGCCCCCACCGCGAGGACGCCCGGGTAGGCCGCCGGGTACGCGGGCGAGGACGTGCCGTCCTCCTTGGTCACGTTCCCGGCGGCGGCCACGATCACGGCGTCCTTGGACAGCGCGTATCCCACCGCCCGTCTCAGGTCCATCCGGTCGACGGCCCTGACCGAGACGTTGATCACCTGGGCGCCGAGATCGGCCGCCTTGGCGATCGCCCTGGCGAGTAGCGCGGGATCGCCTCGCTCCGCGTTGGTGTGCTTGATCGAGATCAGCCGGGCGTCCGGTGCGACACCGGCGAAGGGGCTGCCCTTGCGTTCGGTCCCGGCGATGATGCCGGCGACGCTGGTGCCGTGACCGAGGCAGTCCTGGGTGCCCGTTCCGGTGAGGTCGACCGACTGGGCCACCTTGAGTTGCGGATGCTTGGCGTCCACACCGCTGTCGACGACGGCGACCGTGACGCCACGCCCCCGGGTGAGGGGCCACACGGAGGTGAAGCCGAGCCTGCGCTGCGCCCACGGCTCGCTCAGCGTGAGGCGGCCCGGCCGGGACGGGGCGCAGGTGTCCCGCCTGGCGGCGTCCGCGGGCGTGGGTGTCGCGGTGATCAGCACCGGCAGCGCCAGCACGATCGCGGCAAGACCTCGAATGATCATCGGCGAGCCCCCACAGCAGGTGATCCGGCGGGACAGACTAGTGCGGTAGCAGCTTGGGTTTGTCCTGTTTCGTGGTGACACGCCGTTCGAGGTCGCACTGTGACATCCGCCCGACCCTCAAGCCAGAAGGTCGAGCGCGCCTCCATGGCTTCAAATGGGCTTCAAACCCGGCATAAGTCGCAGACAAGATGCGATCGGCAAGCTCCTCTCAGACACCGAAGCAACCGATCCCCTGAGAGGAATCATGTCTCGAATCAACATGCGACTCGCGCTCGCGACCATCGTGTCCACGGCGGCGCTGGGCGTCTTCGGGGCCGCAACCCCTGCTCAAGCAACGGACGACGAGTATCACACCCTGGTCTTGCACGACGACGCGGGATACGAAGGCTGGGTCGCGGTCCTGCGAAAGCTCGTGTGGCACCCCGAGATTGGAGCACAGGGCCTATGGGTGTGGACCCCGACCTCCGAACCAGACCTCGGCGGCTTCAGTGACAAGACGAGCTCCCTGTCCAATGCCGACTGGATGGCCTGGGTCGTGTACGACGACAAGAACTACCGCGATCGCCACTACTGCATTCGTCCCGGCGAAACGGTGCCCAACCTCAGCTCGTCGCGGTGGAAGTTCAACGACAAGATCTCCTCAGCTCGGCGGCTGGACACCGCCAGCTGCGCCGGATACCCGGCGTTCTACAGCACCAGCTGAGAGGCGGCCGGGGCCGCCCGCCTACTGCTGACTCTCCGGTGGCACTCACGAGTGATCCTGGCCGGCGGCCTGCCGCATCCGGGTCGCGGGGAACCATGCCTCACACAGGTCTGGCTCCCCGCGGCCCTTCGGCCTGTGGACCCGCCGCACCAGGGCCGGTCACCCCGCCGCCGCATCGCCGGTGAGGCCGCGACGCCGACAACCCACGCCTACACCGGATCGTGAAGAGGGCGAACCTGACACGGCACTGGTGAGAACCCCATCGTCCGGCCGGAAGGAGAACGGCATCCCGTGTGATCCACATCCGCTCGGAATACTCCTGACCGCCTTCATAACCAGTCGGCATAACACCTTTACAAGGACGGTATGTGATCTACGGTGAGGGCGCCCGAACTGTCGACGAAGGAGCCACTGAATGAGTAACAACCTGCTCGGCGGCGACCCCGCGGAGATGCAGAGCATGGCCGCACAGTTCACTCAGCAGGCCGACCAGGTTCGCGCCACGATGGCCAGTCTCGACCGTGAGGCGGCCAAGGTCGGCACCGCCTGGACGGGGCCGGGCGCGCAGCGTTTCAACGAGGCATGGCAGAGCTACCGGTCGGCCTTCCAGCGCATGTCCGAAGAGCTCAACGAGGCGTCCCGGGTGATCAACGCCTACCGCGGCAACATCGAGTCCGCGACCAGGTAACCGATCCGCCGTTTCCCGCGAATCCGCCGATCCTTCGGCCCCGGTCCCGTCCGGACGGTTCGTCCGGACATCTCCGTCCCGGATACGTCCGCACCCGACGTTCGTCCCGGTCCCGATCCTGGGCCCGGTCCCGCTATCCGGGGATCGCGGCCTGGATCGGGGTCGCGGTCCCCGATGTGATCAGCAGTCCCCGCCCCGGCGGGCCCCCGACCGCGCCGCGCGGCAGCCGTACGCTGAAGAGATCGCCGTCCGCGGGGCTCTGCACCGACAGCAGCAGGCCGGTCCTGGACTTGCGGGCCTCGGCGGTGAACCCCCGATAGGCCGTCGCCAGATCCCCCGTGGCCCCCGCGATCAGCAGCCCGTGATCGCCGTCCCGCGCGGTGCGCAGGATCTCCTCCAACGCCAGCCCGAGCGGCGAGTCGGGGGAGATCAGCTCCGCGTCGTCGACGATCACCACATACCCCTCCCTGCCGTCCAGGAGCGCCCGCGGGTCCTGCGCGCCCGGCAGCCCGCCGAACCCGTCGGACTCGCCTCCCGCCACGCCCCTGGCGTTGCCGTCCAGTACGGCCAGCACTCCCGGCGCCCCCGCCATCTCGCGCAGCGGGCTGCGACGGGGGGTGACCACGAGGACCGGCGTCCCCCGCCGCACCAGCGACCATGCCGCAGTGACCAGGCACGACGACCGTCCTGACCGGGCCGGCCCGCCGATCACCGCCGCCGGACCCTGGGCGAGGAGGTCCAGGCCCAGCGGCTCCAGCGCGTCCCCTCCCACGCCGAGCAGCGCCCACAGGGGCGAGGGCGGCTCGAACGACGGGGCCAGGTCCATCGCCTGCTCGGCCGTGACGCGGACGGGGAGCGCGTCCACGCGCAGGGGCGGCGGCGACCGCCACGCCCACGATCCCCTCCGCTCCGGGTCGCCGCCGAACCGGGCGGGAGCCGTACGGGCCAGCGCCTGCAGGGCGGCCACCTGGGCGGGACCGGACGGATCGTCGGCGAGCAGCGCGATCTGGCTCTCCACCAGCCCGTGCTCCCCGACGGACAGCGCCCGCCCGGGAGGCAGGACGGAGGGCAGGTCCTTCACCGGCAGGCCCGCCAGCCCGTAGTCCGCGGGGTCGGCCAGGCGCAGGATGAGCCGCTCCTCGAACACCGTCGAGATCTGGCCGAGCAACCCCGACCTGTCGGAGGTGACGACCGCCCGCAGGCCCACGGCCGGGCCCTCGCGCAGCAGTTGCAACAGCAGGTCGAGCAGCCGCCCGTAGTCGTAGTTCTCGAACGCGGCGACGTAGCCCTCCCACCGGTCCAGCAGGAGCACCAGCCACGGGAGCCGCCCGACCGCCGCATCCCCGGCATCCCCGGCGTTCCCGGCTCTTCCGGTGTCTCCCGCTCGCCCGGCTCCGGAGGCGGCGCGGGCCTCCGCCAGGGACGCGTACCCGGCCTCCGCGAGAAGCTGCTGGCGGCGGCCGACCTCCGCGCGGAGCCGGGACAGCAGCCGTTCGACCCGGTCGAGCTGGTCGCGGGTGACGACGGCGCCGCAGTGGGGCAGGCCGACCAGCGGGATCAGCGCCCCGGAACCGCAGTCGACGGCGTGCAGGTGGACGTCCTCAGGGGAAGCCCAGGCGGCGACCGCCCCCGCGATCGTCCGCAGGGCCGTGGAACGCCCGCTCCGCGCCGTTCCGGCGATCAGCAGATGCCCGCCGTGCTCCAGATCCAGGGCGAGCGGTCCCCTCGCCTGGTTCCACGGCAGATCGGTGAGCCCGAAGGGCAACGACGGCCCGCCGCCCGGCACCGGCGGCCTCCCGTCCACACCCCGCTCCGGGGACAGCGTGACCGCGTCGGGGAGCGGCGGCAGCCAGGGACTGGGGCGGCGGGCGATGCCTCTGGCCGCCGCGTCGATCGCGTCCACGAGCAGCGCGAGGTCCGTCCCGGACGCCGCCGCGTCCCCGCCGGACGAGGTGGACGAGGCGGAGGAGGCGGCCAGGGCGTGGCCGAGCGCCCGCCACGGAAGCTCGATCACCCGGGGGTTCCCGCCGGGCCCGCCGGGCCCGCCGACCCCGCCGTCACGGCCGTCCGGGGTGCGCCCGCCGATCCGCGCCGCCTGTACGGCGACCGCCTGGCCGGAGCCGGACCGCACGTAGCAGCGTCCCGGCGTCGTCTTGGAGATGTGCGCGGCCTCGGGGCCGTCGATCACGTCGGCGGACTCCCTGGCGTCCGTCACCCGCAGTGCGATCCGAAGCGACGTGTTCGCCTGGATGTCCGCGGTCACCACGCCGCCGGGCCGCTGGGTGGCGAGCACCAGGTGGATGCCGAGCGAGCGGCCCCGCCTGGCGATGTCGACCAGGCCGTCCATGAAGTCGGGCAACTCGGCCACCATCGCGGCGAACTCGTCGATGACCAGCACCAGCCGGGGCAGCGGCTCCCCGCCGGACGTCCGCGACCCCTGGTAATCCTCGATGTCCTTGGCCCCCGCGGACAGGAGCAGCCGTTCCCTGCGCCGGATCTCGGCCGCGAGCGACGCCAGGGCGCGCTGGGTGAGGTGGCCGTCCAGGTCGGTGACCATCCCCACGGTGTGCGGGAGCCGTACGCACTCCTTGAAGGCCGCGCCGCCCTTGTAGTCGATGAGCACGAACGTCATCTCGTCCGGACGGTTGGCGGCGGCCAGGGAGCAGATCAGCGTCTGGAGGAGCTCCGACTTGCCCGCGCCCGTGGTCCCGGCGATCAGGGCGTGGGGCCCGTCCCGGCTGATGTCGATCTCGAACGGCCCGTCGGGGCTCACGCCGATGACCGCGCGGGTCGAGCGGCCCGAGCGGCTCGATCCGTTCCACCGGCCCGCGATGCCCTCGGGGCTGATCAGGTCGAGGAGCCGGACCGACTCCGGGAGCGCCGACGCCTGGTCGTCCCTGCTCACGTCCCGCAGAGGGGCGAGCGCCCGGCCCAGCCGCTCGGACCACGACGGCGAGACCTGGTCGCCCCGGATCGGCCCGATCGCGTCCAGCCCGCCGCCGCGGAGCCGCAGCGACCCGTCACGCTCGCAGGACGCCACCGTCGCGCACTCCTCCGGCAGGAGGCGCTCGTCGTCGTCGATCGCGATCGTGTAGACCCCGGCCCTGGGTCCCTGCCTGAGCACCTGGGGCATCCCGGGGAGGCCGCGCAGCACCTGGGCGCCGTCGAGGACGACCAGCACGTCACAGGGCCGCTCGTCGTAGGCGGCGAACGCGGGTTCCGCCGCCTCCTCGGGCCGGGCGTTCCCCGGGCGGCCGAGGTCCCCCCAGCCCGCCGGCCCGCCGGACAGCGGGCCGCCGAGCGGCGCCGCGCCGTACGAGGCGGCGCCGGGCAGGGCGCGTTCCGCCGGGTCGAGTCGCTCGCCGATGAGCGCGGCGAGATCGGCGACCCGGTGGGCGGCGGCCTCGGGATCGGTGCCGACGAGGGCGACGGAGCCGGAACCGAGGGCCACGCCTCCCGACGCGCCCTCGGCGGCGCAGTGCGGCAGCCAGCGCACCCACCCCCACTGCTCGGCGGCGTCCGCGTGCGCGGAGAGCACCACGACGGCCAGGTCCCTCGGGCTGTGCAGGGCCGCCGCCTGCCCGACCAGCCAGCGGGCGGTGCCGACCGCGACGGCTCTGGGTCCGGTCACGCCCGCCACGCCCAGCCTGCGCATCGCGAGCGCGACCGGTACGTGCCGCGCGAGGGGCGGCTCGGGTAGCTCCGTGTCGGCGGGCGTGCCTCGCTCCGGCGCGAAGGCGACGCCGGCGGGAAGATCGGCCAGCCCGACACGGAGCCGCAGGGCGTCCGGGTCGTGCAGCCGCCGCTCCCACAGGCGGCGGCGCGGGCCGGTCGCGGTCAGCAGGATCTCCGCCGGGTCGGGGGCCGCGTCCCTGCGGGCCGCCTCGTCCTCGTCGCGCGCCCGCGCCACCTCGGTCTCGAACTCCGCGAACCGCTCCTTGTACGCCTTGACGGCCTGGCGGTGCTTCTTCCTGCCGTGCCTGCGGTCGCTCGCCCACTGCCCAAGCATGATCATCGGGCTCATCAGCGCGATCAGCAGGAAGTACACCTGGCGGAACGCCACGAACATGCCGACACCGAACACCGCGGGCAGCAGCGCGGCCAGCAGCTGGAGCCGGGCACCCTCACCCCGCTTGGGCTCGCCGGGCACCTCGACCCGCCGGTGCCGTTCGGGCGCGCGGAGCCGGGGCGGCCGGTTGTAGGCCAGCCCTCCGTCGGGAAGCGCGTCCAGGTGGGCGTCGGGCGGCTCGACGAGGCCGATGGAGAACACCGAGCCGCCGCAGGACAGGAGGACCTGCCGCACGTCCTTGGGCGTTCCCGCGTCCGGGCCGGTCCCCGCCGCCCGGCGGCTTTCGGCGGCCCGCCGGGCCGTGCGGACTCTGCGGAACCCGCGACCCACTCTGCGGCCGGATTTCCCGGATTTCCCGGATTTCCCGGACTTCCCGGCGGGCCGCCGCGCCGCGCCTCCGGGTGCCCAGGGTGTCGCCTCGCGTACACGCTCGCCGTCCAGCTCCAGCCCCGCGGCCGGATGCGCCGGCTCGACCGTGACCCCGCCGGGCGCGACCCGGACCGTCGCCGCGTGGGGCGGCATCCGCGGGTCGGGCACGGCGATCGCGCATCCCGGATCCGAGCCCAGCGTGTGGAGGCCCGGGCCGAGCCTGTGGACGGAACCCGCCCCGGGGCCGCCCGCCACCCGGAGTTCGACCACGCCGTCCGGCTCCTCGGCCATCGTCGCCGACGCCGCCTGCCCGTCGAGCGCCACGAGATCGCCGTCGCGGATCAGCCCGAAGACGAGCGCCTCCGGATCGAGGGGCCGCCCGTCCACCCAGAGCTTGGGGCCCGCCGCCCGGCGCCGCCGACCCCTGTCCAGGTCGTACGGCGCCCTGGCGGGCGGCAGCCGTACGACGTTGGAGGGCCGGGCCGGGCCGGCGAGCGCGGCCGCCAGCGCGCCGACCGTGGTGGACTCGTCTCCTTCGACCATCACCTCGCGATGGCCGTGCTCGGCCACCACGGTGAGCATGATCCGCATACCCAGACTCCCAAGGGCCGCCCTCACGGGGAAAGGCGGTTCGCCGTGACCGGAACTCGTGGCGTGAACTCGGTGTGTGAACTCGGTGCGTGCCGATCGGCCGGCCCCCGTGGAACCGGCCCCCCGACCACATTTCGGGGAGTGTCCCTCCGGGACGCGCCCGGCGAAAGGGCTCTCGCCGAGACAAGGTAGCGGGGCTGTCCCCGGTTATCTCCTTGTTCGCGGGAAACGCGGGACCCCTCCGCCGTACAGCATGAACGGGC
Source organism: Microtetraspora glauca (assembly GCA_001570385.1). Taxonomy (GTDB): domain Bacteria; phylum Actinomycetota; class Actinomycetes; order Streptosporangiales; family Streptosporangiaceae; genus Microtetraspora; species Microtetraspora glauca. The sequence continues at coordinate 626,369 of BBYL01000007.1, forward strand.
ATGAACGGGCATGGACGGGCTGGTGGGGACGATGTGATCTATGCGGACAGAGTGCTTCTTATCACGCAATTCAACCACAGGAAAGTGATAATCGTAAACAAGCATCGATCAATCGGGCATTGACACCGGTATTCCTAACGGATAAGCATGGATGGCCGGTTTCCGGCCACACGGCAGCGGGTGGTTGTCCATAATGGTGTCAATTCTGTAATTCGAACTGACCAATACTGCGGATGAAGGCGCGGCCGTTAATCGGCCCTTCATTTCAGTACCGGAAGCGATCATCCCTGGGAGTCCCCCACCCATGAGGATCAGCGACAAGCCCGCCTCCGACGGACGCGCTCCCGCGAACGAGCGGCCAGGGCTGTCCGGACCGGCGTCGCGCAAGCTTCCCGTGCCGCCACGGGAGCGCAAGCCGGCGCTGGCCGCGCTCGCCGTCCTCCTCATCCTGGGTGGGGCGCTGGCCACCACGCTTCTCGTCCTGCGCAGCGGCGACCGCGTCTCGGCCGTCGGGATCGTCCAGCAGGTCGGCGCGGGCCAGCTCATCACGGCCTCCGCCATCAAGGAGGTCCAGATCGCCGACACCGGCATCGACTACGTTCCCTGGCGGTACCGGAGCGAGGTCGAGACGACCTACGCCGCCGTGACCCTGCTGCCCGGCACGCTGCTGACCAGCGCGATGGTCACCAAGTCGAGCGAGGAGCTCGGCCCCGGCAAGGCCATCGTGGGCCTCGCGCTCAAGGCGGGGCAGGCGCCGGTCGGCATGCGCAAGGGCGACGTCGTCCAGGTGATCTACGTCCCCGCGGGCGGCAAGGGGACGGCCCAGCAGCGGGTGCTCGCGCCCGGCGCCCGCGTCCACAGCGTCGGCGCCCCCGGCAGGTCGGGCAGCGGGCTGGTCTCGGTGGTCGTCGACACGGCCATCTCGCCCACCGTCGCCGCGTACGCCTCCAGCGGCGAGATCGCGCTGGCCGTGCTCCCCGGAGCCGGGTGACGTGGCGCTCATCGTGCTCGCCGCCGACAAGGGGGCGCCCGGCGTGACCACCGCGGCGACCGCCCTCGGGGCGGTGTGGCCGCGTCCGGTGCTGCTGGCCGAGTGCGACCCGTCCGGCGGCGACCTCGCCTACCGGCTGCCCGCTCAGGACGGCGGCGTGCTGAACCCGGGCCGCGGCCTGCTCAGCCTGGGCGCGGTCGCCAGGCGCGGGCTGCACCCCGACCACATCTACGAACACACGCAGAAGCTCGTCGGCGGCCTGGACGTGCTCACCGGCCTGACCCACGGCGAGCAGGCCGGGGGGCTCACCTGGCTGTGGGGGCCCCTCGGCCGGTCGCTGGCCACGCTGCCGCACGCCGACGTGCTGGCCGACTGCGGCCGCCTCGGCGGGCACGCCCAGATCGGCGACCTGATCGCGGAGGCCGCCCAGGTCGTGCTCTTCACCCGCCCGAGCCTCGACCACGTCGCCCACCTGCGCGAGCGGCTGGCCCTGCTGGACAGCCGCCCGGTCGTGGTCGTGATCGCCGACCCCCGGTCCTACCGGGCGTCCGTCGAGGAGGTCCGGCGCATCGTCGCGCCCTGGGACGTCGCGTTCGTGGCCGGGCTCGCGCACGACCCCAAGGGCGCCGAATTGCTGCGCGGCCAGTGGGGCGGGCGGCTCGACCGCAGCCTGCTGATCCGCACCGCGCGCGAGCTGGCCGGGCGGCTGGCCGCCCTGATCTCCCCCGAGGAGCCGGCCGGGCAGCGGGCCGACCGACGCGGAGCGCGACGATGAGCGGGCAGCAGGGCGGCATCGACCACACGCTGGTGAAGCGGTTCCGCCAGGAGGTCGGCGACCGTCTGGCCCACCAGCGGCGGCTGGACCAGGCGAGCGGCATCCCCCCGATGACCGGAGAGGACGAGCGGCAGTTCGCCCGCGCGCTGATCGCGCAGGTCCTGGAGGAGTACGCCAGGGGCGAGATCGGCGTCGGCCGCACCCCGCCCACCGTCGACGAGGAGGAGGCGCTCGCCGCCGGCATCCACGCCGCGCTGTTCGGCGTGGGCCGTCTCCAGCCGTTCCTGGACGACCCCGAGGTCGAGAACATCGACATCAACGGCTGCGACCGGGTCTTCGTGAGCTACGCCGACGGGCAGGAGATCGCGCACGAGCCCGTCGCCGACTCCGACGACGAGCTGATCGAGCTCATCCAGATCCTCGCGGCGTACTCCGGCCTGTCGTCCCGGCCGTTCGACACCGCGAACCCGCAGCTCGACCTGCGTCTGCCCGACGGCTCCCGGTTGTCGGCCGTCATGGACGTCACCGTACGGCCCGCCGTGTCGATCCGCCGGGCCCGCCTGGGCAAGGTGTTCCTCAGCGACCTGGTGGGCAACGGCACACTCGCCCCCGAGCTCGGCCGCTTCCTCGCGGCCGCGGTCGCGGCGCGCAAGAACATCATGATCGCCGGGTCGACCAACGCGGGGAAGACGACGCTGCTGCGGGCGCTGGCCAACGAGATCCCCGTGGCAGAGCGGCTCATCACGGTCGAGCGCGCGCTCGAACTCGGCCTCGACCAGTTCCCCGAGCTGCACCCCAACGTGGTGGCGTTCGAGCAGCGCCTGCCGAACTCCGAGGGGCAGGGCGAGATCACCATGGCCGAGCTGGTCCGGCGCTCCCTGCGGATGAACCCCTCGCGGGTCATCGTCGGCGAGGTCCTGGGCGACGAGATCGTCACCATGCTCAACGCGATGACGCAGGGCAACGACGGCTCGCTCTCCACGATCCACGCCAACTCCTCGATGGAGGTCTTCAACCGCATCGCGACGTACGCCCTGCAGGCCGACGAGCGGCTGCCCATCGAGGCGACCCACATGCTCATCGCGGGCGCGATCGACTTCGTGGTCTTCATCGAGAAGCGCAACGACTACCACCGCGGCGGGACGCTCCGGCGCTTCGTGACCAGCGTGCGCGAGGTCACGGGCTGCGACGGGCGGGTCCTGTCCTCGGAGGTCTTCATCGCCGCGGGCGACCGCGTCGTCCCGCACGCCCCGATCTCCTGCCTGGACGAGCTGGCGGCGCACGGCTACGACCCCGCACAGGAGGTGTGGCGCTGATGCCCGCCGGTTTGTTCGATCCGCTGGTGCTGCTGACCGGCGCGGTGACGGGCGGCGGCCTGTTCCTCCTCGCCCTCGCCCTATACGGCCTGCGCCCCCGGCCCGCCGGCCCCGACGGGAAGTCCGGCCGGCGCGAGCTGCTCAGGACGCTGTCCACCCGGACCGCGATCGGAGTGATCACCGGGTTCGTCGTCCTGCTGGTGACGGGATGGCCGGTGATGGCGGTCGGCGCCGTCCTCCTCGTCCTGGCCTGGCGCGGCCTGGCCGGCGGCGCGTCAGAGGAGCGCGCGGCCATGCGGCGCCTGGAGGGGCTGGCCGCGTGGACCGAGTCGCTGCGGGACACGATCGCCGGCGCCGCCGGGCTCGAACAGGCCATCCCCTCGTCCATCCGGGCGGCCGCGCCCATGCTCCGGCCGCACCTGCTCGCGCTCGTGGACCGGTTGCACTCCCGCATGCCCCTGGCCGACGGGCTGAGGATGTTCGCCGACGAGCTCGACGACCCCTCCGCCGACCTCGTCGTCGCGGCGTTGATCCTCAACTCGCGGCTGCGTGGTCCCGGCCTGCGTGACGTGCTGTCCGCGCTGGCCGTCTCCGCCCGCGAGGAGCTCGACATGCGGCGAAGGGTCGAGGCCGAGCGCCGATCCACCCGCAAGAGCGTGCAGATCGTGGTCGGCACGGCACTGGCCTTCGCGGCCATCCTGGTGATCTTCAACCGTTCGTACGTGGAGGAGTACGGCTCGGTGCTCGGCCAGGCCGTCCTCGTCGTGGTCGCGGGGTTGTTCGGCGCCGGATTCGCGTGGATGCGCCGGCTGGCCCGCTTCGACAAGCCCGCCCGGATCCTCGCGCCGTACGCGGGCGCGGGCGGGCCGGTGGCGAGGGGCGGCGAGCCGCGCGACGACGCCGCGGACGAGTCCGCGCTCCGGGCGGGAGGGACACGATGACAGAGCCGGCGCTCGCGGGAGCCGTACTCGGCCTGGGCCTCTTCCTGCTCTTCCGCGCGCTGTTCCCACCGAGGCCCGGCCTGTTCGCCCGGCTGACGGCGCTCGACCTGGCGCGTGAGGGCGCCGACCTGCCGAGGGCGCCGCTCATTGCCCCCGACGAGCAGGTCAGCGCGTTCCGCCGCGACCTCGGCGTACGGCTCGCGCGGTTCTACGCGGCCAGAGGATGGGAGGCCCGGTCCATCCGGGCCGACCTGGCGCTGCTCGGCAAGTCCTTCGAGGGGTTCCTCGCCACGAAGGTCCTGCTCGCGGCGTGCGGGCTGCTGGTCTTCCCCCTCCTGGTCGGCTGGCTGGCGCTGATGGGCTGGGACATGTCGGTGAACATCCCGCTCTGGTCCGCGCTGGCGGTCTCCGCGGTCTTCTTCCTCCTCCCCGACATGCAGATCCGGCGCGACGCGGCAGTCCGCCGCCGCGACTTCCGGCACGCGGTCGGCGCGTTCCTCGACCTCGTCGCCATGAACCTCGCGGGCGGACGCGGCGTCCCGGAGGCGCTGATGATGGCGGTCGCCGTCGGCAGCCCCACCGGGAGCTCCGGTGCGGGCGCCAACTGGGCGATGGAACGCATCCGCGAGGCGCTCGGCAACGCCCGCATCGTCGGCATCACCCCCTGGCAGGCCCTCGGGCAGCTCGGCGACGAGATCAACGTGGACGAGCTGCGCGACCTGTCCGCCGCGCTCGGCCTGGTCGCCGACGACGGCGCCAAGGTCCGCTCCTCGCTCACCGCGCGTGCCGCGACCCTCCGGCGGAGGGAGCTCGCCGAGGTCGAGGGCAAGGCGGGGGAGCGATCCCAGTCGATGCTCGTCGCCCAGCTCCTGCTGTGCGCCGGCTTCGTGATCTTTCTCAGTTTCCCGGCGGCCATGAAGATGTTGGGGGCGTAGATGCTCACCTATTTGATCGCGATGCTCCATGTGCGGATCGACCGCGCGCGTAACGCGCCGAGCAAGGGGGCCTCGGCCGTCGAGTGGGTGATCATCACGGCGATCATCGCCGGAGTCGCGCTCGGCCTGGCCACCCTCATCAAGAACCTGGTCACGCAGAAGGAAGCCGACATCACCTCCAACTTCGGCGGCGGTGGCGGCACCGGCGGCGGGGGAGGCGGGGGAGGTCAGTTCGACGGCGGCCCAGAGTGACCCGGTCGGCAGGGATCCGGCTCCGAGCGACCCGGTCCACGGTGCCGCGGACCGCGCGCGACCGCGGAGCGACCGTGATCGAGCTCGCCATGCTCATGCCGATCGTCCTGGCCGTGGTGCTGCTGGTCGTCCAGCTCACGCTCTGGTTCCACGGCAGGCAGGTCGCCGACGCCGCCGCCAGGGAAGGCGCGAGGCTCGCCCGCGCGGCCGGGACCTCGGAGAGCTGGCAGGGCGACGCCGAGGCGAAGGCCGAGCAGATCGTGCGGGCGGTCGGGCCCGAGATCCTCAGGAACGCCACGGCTCGGGCCTGGGAACGCGGTGACCAGCGCGGCGTCGACGTGACCGGCAGCGCCGTCCAGGTGGTGCCGCTGCTTCCCGAGATGACGTTCACCATCACCGCCAGTTTCGGCGGCCCCATCGAGTGTTTCCGCCCCGACGACGGTTCGGACGGATGCCAATGAGACCGATGCCGCGAAGACCTGTGCCGGTGACCCGTCCCGTACGGCGTCCGCCTCCCGAGGCGTCCCGCCCCCGGTCGCGGGACGGCGGGTCGATGACGGCCGAGACCGTGATGCTCGCGCCCGTCTTCCTGCTCTTCCTCATGTTCCTCGTCGGGGCGGGCCGGGTCGTCGAGGCCCAGGGGGAGGTCAACGGCGCGGCCAGGGACGCGGCCCGCGCGGCGTCGGTCCAGCGGACCCGGTCGGAGGCCGAGTCGGCGGCGGCGGAGACGGCCGAGGCCGCGCTCTCCGGCGACTGCGCTCCCGAGGTCGGCCTGTCGGGCACCGAATGGAAGGAAGGCGGCGTCGTCCAGGTCGCCGTGACCTGCGAGCTGAACCTGGACTTCCTCGGCTTCGGCACGACACGGCGCATGAAGGGGACCTCCGTCGTCCCGCTGGAGCAGTTCCGGAGGGTGGATTGACCGAACCGCACGGGCGGCGCGGCCGTACGCGCCGGTCAGGCCGCCAAAGACGCATCGCGGGATCGCGGGCGTGGGGTGAGCGGGGATCGATGTCGGTCTTCGTGGTCATCTTCTCCGTGGCGGTCTTCCTGCTCGCCGGGCTGCTCGTCGACGGCGGGGCGGCCATCAACGCCCGGCTTCGGGCCGCCGACGTCGCGGAACAGGGTGCCCGCGCCGCGGCCGACCAGATCGACGTGGAGGCGCTGCGCGCCAACGGCCAGGTACGGCTGCTCGCCGACGAGGGCGCCGTGTGCGGCCGGGCGGGGGAGATCGTGGCGGCCCACGACGACCAGGACGTACAGATGAAGCGCTGTGAGATCGGCGGAGGCCAGGCGGAGGTGACCGTCGAGGTCGGCGTCCGCTGGAACGCCGTGTTCCTGTCGGTGCTCGGATTCGGCGGCTCGGAGATGGCGGCCACCGCCACGGCCGGGCCGGACGCGGGGGACGCATGACCGGTGAAGGGAACTCGTGGCCGCGCGGTTCGAGCTCGCCGCGGCGCCCCCGCGGCGCGGGCCGCCCTCCCGGTGGTGGCCGTCCACCCGGCGGTGGTCGCCCTCCCGGCCAGCGGGCACCGCTGCCACCGGCGCTGCCGCCTTCCCGCGATCCCACGCCGCCGTCCGAGGGACGCTCCACCCGGCCGCCGGTCGCCGACCGTGACCAGCCGTCCTTCTCGACCTTCCAGCAGACCGCCGCGCACCAGCACCGCCGGCAGGGCCGCCGGGCCGTCCGGCGTCCGGTGCGCATCCCGCCGAAGCGGACGCCGCGCGACGTCCTCGCCGGGGTCGCGGCCCTGCTGGCGCTGGTCGCCCTCGTGGGCGGCGTGCCGTACGCGCTGATCAGGCTGGCCGGGCCGCCGCTGCGGCCCGAGCTGCGGGACATGGACGTGCTCACGAGCAACGTCGGCCCGGAGACGGTCATCGCGATCCTCATCCTGCTGGTGTGGCTGGCCTGGTTGCAGCTGCTCGTCTGCGTGATCGTGGAGGTGTACGCCGGGATCCGCCGGGTGGGCATGCCGGCGCGGGTCCCCCTGTCCGGCGGCACGCAGGCGCTCGCCAACCGGCTCGTCTCGGCCGTGCTGCTGCTGTTCGCCGCAGCGGCGGTGGCCGTTCCGGTGATCGGGCCGGTCACCGGGGCCGGCACCGGCCCGTCGATCCGTCCCCAGGCGGCGACGCTGTCCGCGCCCGTGGTCACGACCGAGGACCGCCCGCCGCTCCAGGCCCGCGAGGTGAAGAAGGTCTACGTCGTGCAGCCGCCGCACGGGCGCCACCACGAGAGCCTGTGGGAGATCGCCGACAAGTGTCTCGGCGACGGCCGCCGCTATCCCGAGATCTACCGGCTCAACCAGCACAAGGAGCAGCCCGACGGCAGCCGGTTGCGGATGGCCGACCTGATCAGGCCGGGCTGGGTCCTCGACATGCCGGACGACGCGAGGAACGTCCTGATCGTCCCGGTGGAGGAGGACCGGCGCACCACGCTGGACCAGCATCCCCGGATGCCGACGGACAGCAGTGGCGACCTGGACGACGACCTCGGCAACGAAGGCGACACCGGCCGGGACGCCGGGCGCGGCGACGCCGGGCGGGGCGAGAACCGCGATCCGGTGTCGGGAAACGACGATTTCCAGATGCCGCCGCCCGCCCTGCCCGAACGCCCCCACCGCGAGACCGCCGGGGCCGAGCCGTCGCCGGTCCCCTCGGCGCAGGACACGACCGCCAGGGGCGACAGGACGGCGGCGCAGCACGGCGAACCCTCGCTGGCCGGGCCCCACGGGCAGCGGGAGGACGGCGGCCCGGACCTCGCCGACTACCTCGCGGCGGCGTCGCTGGCGGCGGCCGGGCTGCTCGCCATTCTGGGGCGGCGGCGCAGGGAGCAGCTCTGGCGGCGCGCGTTCGGCCGGCGGGTGGTCCGGCCGAGAGGGGACGCCGCCGGGGCCGAGGTGGCGATCCGCCTCGGGGCCGACGCGCCGGGCAGCCGCATGCTCGACCTGGGGCTGCGCCTGCTGGGCAGGCTGCTCGCCGACCGGGACAGGCGCCCGCCGACGATCTACGCGGTCCACCTGTCCAGCAGGGGCCTGGACCTGTGGATCCACCCTGCGGACCTGGACGCGCCCGAGCCCTGGGAGGCGTGCGACGGCGGGCAGGTGTGGCGGCTCCACGCGCACGAAGGGCGCCGGATCGACGAGGGGGACCTCGCCGGCGTGCCCGCTCCGTACCCGGGCCTCGTCTCCCTGGGGACCGCGGACGGCGGCAGGGTGCTCGTCGACCTGGAGGCCGCGCAGGGGATCGTCGCCATGGAGGGCACCAACACCGTCGCCGCCATGTCCGCGCTCGCCGTCGAGCTGGCGACCAACCGCTGGTCGGACCACATGACGCTCACCCTCGTCGGGTTCGGCGAGGAGCTGACGCTGATCGCGCCCGACCGGATCCGGGTCGCGGGCAGCCTCGCCGAGGTCCTGCCCGAGCTGGAGGAACGCGCGGCCCGCGAGACCGGCGACGTCCTCACCGGACGGATCCACTCCAGGGTGGCCGATCCCGCCTGGACGCCCCACTACCTGCTCTCGGCGATCCGCCCGGACGAGGACGAGGCGCGCCGCCTCGCGGTGCTCGGCAAGGCGACGCGCACGGCCACCGGATACGTCGTGTCGGGCGGGATGCCGCACGCGACCTGGACCTGGGAGATCACCGACGGTGGCCGGGCCAGGATCGACGCCCTGGGGTTCGAGGTCGACGCCCAGCTCCTGCCGCGCCGCCACTACACCGCCGTCATCGACCTGTTCCGTACGGCACAGCGCGCAGACGGCGAGCCGCTGCCCGAACCCGAGGTGCGGGTGCCGGACGAGCCCCCCTCGATCGAGGTCCGCATCCTCGGCCCGGTCGAGATCAGCCCGGTGAACCGGCTGGAAGAGGGCCGGGCCGCGCTCGCCCACGAGATGGTCGTCTACCTGGCGGCGCATCCGTCGGGGGTGCATCCGGTCGTCCTCGGCGGCGTGCTGTGGCCGCGCGGCGTGCAGGCGGTGGTCCGCGACGCGACCATCGCGCGTGTGGTGGAGTGGCTCGGCGCCGACGCGGAAGGCCGCCCGCATGTCCACGCGGACGAGTCGGGGCGGCTGCGGCTCGGCCCCGAGATCAGAAGCGACTGGCATCTCTTCCAGGAGCTGGTCCGCAGATCCCGTGACCAGCACCCCGAGGCGGAGACCCTCCTGCTGGAGAAGGCCGTCGGGCTGGTGCGCGGGCCGTTGCTGAGCGGCAGGCCGACGGGCCGGTACGCCTGGCTCGCCGCCGACTCGCTCGAGTACGACGTGACGGCGAGCGTGGCGGACGCCGCCCACCGCCTCTGCGAGCTGCGGCTGGCGCGGGGCGAGCCGATGGCCGCGGTCGCGGCGGCACGGGCGGGCCTGCTCCTCGCGGCGGACGACGAGGGGCTCTGGCGCGACCTGCTGCGGGCCGCGCACGCCACCGGCGATCCCGCGCGGCTGCGCGCGGTGGTCGACGGCCTGCACCGAAGGGCCGCGTCCCATCCCCACGGAGGCGGCATGGCTCCCGAGACGGAGGCGCTGATCGATGAACTGCTCCCGGACTGGCGCCGGGGCGCCCCCCCGGGCCTCGGCACCCCGCGTCTCGCGTGACCGGCCACCGGCGACGGCGGGCGCCCCGCGAGGGGCGAGAACCCTGTCACCGGCGAGAGCCCCTTCACCGGCGAGAACCATGCGAGCGGCGAGAACCGTGCGGGGCGCCGCGGTGCTGAGGGGCGGCGTCCTGTGCGCCCTGCTGTGCGCCCTGCTGTGCGGTCTCCTCGCGGCGGGATGCGGATCCTCCGGGAGAGAACCGGTCTTCGCCCCCGGAGGCACGGGCACGCTCGCGGGCGGGTCCACCGGCCGGGGCACCGCCGACGCCGTACGGGGGACGCCGTCCGCCACCACCCTCCCCACGGGGTCGCCGATCACTCCGGGGACCGAGGAGGTCTCGGCCGGGGACGGGCTGCGGGTCGAGATCGAATGGCCCTCGGGGGTGAACCCCGGCGTGGCCGGAGCGCTGCGCATGTACGCCGAGAGCTACACCGCCCTGTGGCGGGCCGTCGCCAGCGGCGGGCAGGACGCCTCCTACCTCGCGAAGGTGGAGCCGACGGCCGTCCGCGACATCGTGACCCGCCTGCGCGGGTTCTCCGACCGGAACCTGTCGGCGCGCGGCGTGGCCCGGCTGTACGCGCTGCGAGTCGATTCCGAGGTCACGATCGGCGACCGGATGGGCGTACGGGTGCTCGGCTGCGTGGACGAGTCGGGGATCCGGATGACCGACTCGGTGGGGAAGCCCGTCGCGAACCAGCCGGACTGGACCCGGCCGCCGTTGTCCGTCTACCTGTGGGTCGGTGTGGTCGGCCGGGACGAAGGCGGTGTCTGGCGGATCAACACGTTCCGCATCGCCACCTACCCTGCCGCGCCCGCGAAGGAGTGTGCCCGATGAGACCGATCGCCGCCCTGCTCACACCTCTGCTCGGGCCACTGCTCGCGCCTCTGCTCGCGTCCCTGGTCATGGCGCCGACGCCGGGTCCGGGCCGGCCGACCGCGGAGGGATTCCAGGAGGGCAAGACCGCCGGGGTACGGCTGATGAACTCCTCCATCGTGCTCTCCGGCAACGGCCTCGGCGGCAAGGGCGCGAAGGGCGACGGTTACCGGATTCCGCGCCCCTGCTGGTACGAGCCGTACAAGAACGCCGAGGAGATGCTGCGTGAGGAGGACGCGACGTTGCGCCACGCGTTCCGCGCCGACCCCGACCTCGCCGACTCCAGCGCGAACAGCCAGCAGTACACGAATGACCTCCTCCAGAAATATCGCGACAAAATGGGGCAACCGGGCCGCTGGTGGCGTGCCGCGTACAACGCCGGCGATCAGAACGGGGTGGTCTGCTCGGCCGCGCTGGCCGCCGCCGTCTGGGTGCCGGACGGGGCCGTCCCACCCCCGGGCGGGATCACCGCCGACGAGCTCCGGCAGATCGCCAGGGCCGCGCTGACCGTGCCCGATCCGCAGGTCAAGCTCAGCCCGGACGCCAGGAGCTTCGTCAACCTGCCCACCTGGATCTGGTTGGAGGGCGGAACGCAGGAGCCGCGCTCGGTGACCGCGACCCTGCCGGGGTTCATGAGCGTCACGGTCACCGCCACTCCCAAGGACGTGGAGATCGACCCGGGCACCACGTCGGACCGCGCCGAGGTGCGCGAGAACTGCGGAGCCGCCGGGCGTCCCTACACCAAGGGTGGGACCTTCACCTGCGGCGTCCGCTACCTCAGGGCCTCGATCGACCAGTCGCGCGACGTCTACACGCTCACCGTCACCTCCGTGTGGCAGGTCGTCAGCACCGACGACCAGGGAGGCCAGCCGTTCCCGTTCGACCCGATCCGGGCCACCGTCACCCGAGACGTCCCCGTCGGAGAGGTGCAGTCCGTCGTCACGGGGTGACAGGGGCCGGGCGGCGCCCTTCGTGGGCGAGCAGCCACTCCTTCACCGGGACGCCGTAGTAGTAGCCGCCGAACCCGCCCGTCGTGGGTAGAACGCGGTGACACGGGACGAACGGCGCGATCAGGTTCTGCGCGCACGCCGACCCCGCCGCCCGGGCCGCCGTCCTGGGCAGCCCCGCCATCTCCGCCAGCCTGCCGTACGACACCGTGGTCCCGGCACGCACGCCGCGCAGCGCCGTGTACAGCCGCTGCCGGGTCTCCGTTCCCGGTTGCTCCACGGGGACGCGGTCCAGTGCGTCGAGGTCGCCGTCCAGATAGTCCCGTACGGCCTGCGCGATGTCGCCGAGGTCGCCCTCGACCAGCGGCAGCGCCCGGAGTGCGGCGGGAAGCCGGACGAACTGCTCCTGCGGGTCCGCGCTGAATCCGGCGGCCACGACGACCCCGTCATGGGCGAGGACGCTCACCGGGCCCATCGGAGTGGGCAGGATCTGGGTAGTGATCATGGTGATCGCGGCCGCCACATGGGCTCGCCGCTCCCTCCTATCAGGCGTTGTGTCCGGTCTTTCCAGGGGTGGCGTTCCACAGGTGCAGCGCGGCGTAGGCCCGCCAGGGCCGCCACCGCTCGACATGCTCGGCAGGGATGCCCAGGCACTGCATGGTCTTCTTCAGTACCAGGTCGCCGCCGGGCCACGCGTCGGGGTCGCCGAGGGCGCGCAGCGCGATGTAGCTCGTGGTCCACGGTCCGATGCCCGGGATCCGGAGCAGCTTGGCCACCGTCTCCGGGACGTCCTCGGCTCCGTCCAGGTCGATCAGCCCGCCGGCGACCGCCTCGGCGACCGCGCGCAGCGTCTCGACGCGGCGGTTGGTCAGCCCGAGCCCGGTCAGGTCGGCCCCGGCGAGTTGGTCCGCCGTGGGGAAGAGCAGGGTGACCGGTGCGGCCTCGCCGTCGGGCACCGTGACGGCCGTGCCGGCTCTGGCGGCGATGCGGCCGAGGAGCGTCCGGGCTCCGGCGACCGAGATCTGCTGCCCCACGACCGCGCGTACGGCCAGCTCGAACCCGTCGAACGCGCCGGGCACGCGCAGCCCGGGACGCGCCGCGACGAGCGGCTCGAGCGACGTCGCGCCGAGGACCGAGGCGATGGCCTCGGGGTCGGCGTCCAGGTCGAGCAGGCGGCGGCATCGCGCCACGATCCTGGCCAGCTGCCGGGTGTCCCCGGTACGCACGGTGAGCCGGACGTGGTCCCGCACGGGCGCCAGTGTGAACCACCCGCCGGGGATCGCCCTGCTGTAGGTGGCGTCCTCGATCGCGTCGGCCGTGACGAACTCGGTGCCGGGGATCGCGCGGGCGGAGAGGAAGCGGAGCAGCGCCGCAGCGTCGTAGGGCCCGCGGTAGTGCAGCCGCAGGGTCAGGCCGTGCGCGGCGAGGAGCGGCCCGCCGGCGCCGCCCATCGGCGCGGCGGCCTTCCTGAGGTCTCCGGGCGCGAAGCCGTACGACTCCTTCATGGCGGCGTTGAACTGGCGCACGCTGCCGAACCCCGCGGCGAACGCGACATCGGCGATCGGCAGGTGGGTCTCGGTGAGGAGCTGCTTGGCCAGCAGCAACCGCCTGGTCCTGGCGACGGCGAGCGGCCCGGTCCCCAGCTCGGCGACGAACAGCCGGTGGAGGTGACGTTCTGTCACGTTGAGCCGCCGCGCGAGGCCGCTGACGCCGTGGTCGTCGGCCTCACCGTCCCCGATCAGGCGCAGCGCCCGCCCGACGAGGTCCGCGCGTACGTCCCAGCCGGGGGCGCCGGGGCTCAGCTCCGGGCGGCACCGGCGGCAGGGCCGGAATCCGGCGGCCTCGGCACTGGCCGCGTGCCGGTAGAAACGGACGTTCTTCCGGGCCGGAGTGCGCGCCGGGCACACCGGGCGGCAGTAGATGCCCGTGGAGGTGACCGCCGTGTAGAAGCGCCCGTCGAACCGGGAGTCGCGGGCGGACACCGCCACGTAGCACGAGTTGAAGTCCAGCTCTCGCGTGCTCACGTGTTCGACGTTATGCCCTGCCCGGACCCTCCTGCTGGCGGGAATCGGACCTCACCACCCCGGCCGGCCCTCACTTGCTGGAGATGCCGACCCCGAGGTCGAACTCGCGGTAGACCCTGGCCCAGAAGCCGTCGCGCAGCCACACCCTCGCCTCCGGATAGGGGCGCAGCGAGTGGCCCAGCTCCTTCTCCGCCTCGATCAGCAGTTCGGTGTCGATGACGGTCGGCAGGATGGGCCCGGGAAGTAGATCCCTGATGTTGTCGCGGCCGCGGGTCAGTATCCACTTCTGCGCGACATGTTCGCCGACCTCCTCGACGTGCGGCCGTCCGGGGCCCAGCTTGGTGATCTGCCCGACGGGTGCCTTCGGCGGCACCGGCTTGACGGTGCGGCCGGCGAAGACCTGCGCCGGGGACGGCGCGGGCGTGACGGGAACCGGGACGGGCGCTCGGTTGAAATAGGGACGCAGGAAATCGGCGCTCAGAATCTCGACAGTGTCCGACTCCCACACCAGCCGCTCCGCCTGGTTGGTGCCGAACGGCGGCTCCACCCCCCAAAGATGCACACGAACGCCGTACGCCTGCGCGGCCTCCACGGCGGGAACCATGTCCTCGTCACCCGCGATCAGCACGGTGTCGCTGACGGCGTGATGCCGGGCGAGGGCTTCCAGGTCGCTGCGGATCTGGGCGTCCACGCCTTTCTGCTGGCCGCGAGCGTTCAGGTTGCCAAGCCGTACCTTCACCCAGGGAAGCTGGGCGATCACGCGCTGGTCGACCGTCGGAACCCGGTCGCGTGCGGCGTCGTACCAATAAACGCGGAGCAACTCGCCGGGAATGCGTTCCATCGCGTGCTTCTGCAGCGACTGGATGAGCTCGTCCGCGGCGACGCGGTACTCCTTGCGTTCCTTCGCCCCCAGCAGGACTTCGCCGGCCGCGGCGTAAAGGTAGCCGACGTCCACGAGGACCGCGTACTTGGCAGCCATGCTGTGTGCGGTGAGGTCCGGGATGGCCATGTCGTCCTCCAGGACTCGTCACTAGATGATCGGCTGACTATATCTCCCCCTTTTCTAGATACTCCCAACTCTTGAGCCTGTTGACACCCTGTTCCGCTGATCTAATGCCGAAGCATGGGCGAACGCCATGCCCCAGGACCGTGCGCGAGTCCCCTCCGCATCCCATGTGCGGGGTTTGCCCATTTCTTACGTACGGGTTCGGCGGAAGGCCCGGGAACGCCTCCTCCGGAGACGGACTCGTGGGCGCGCGCGGCGAGGAGGACGGCCACCAGCGCGGCGACCTCCTCCGGGGTCGGGTCGCCGCGGACGATCTCGACGCGGGGCGTCTCCGGCGCCGTCACAGGGGGATGTTCCCGTGCTTCTTGGGCGGCAGCGTCGCCCGCTTGTTGCGGAGGGCGCGCAGCGCTCTGATGATCTGGATCCGGGTTTCGGACGGCCTGATCACCGCGTCCACGTAGCCGCGTTCCGCCGCCAGATAGGGGTTGGCCAGCATGTCCTCGTACTCGCTGACGAACGTGGCGCGCGCCGCCTCGGCGTCCTCGGCGGCGGCCAGTTCGCGCCG
Source organism: Microtetraspora glauca (assembly GCA_001570385.1). GTDB lineage: Bacteria > Actinomycetota > Actinomycetes > Streptosporangiales > Streptosporangiaceae > Microtetraspora > Microtetraspora glauca. The sequence goes on from BBYL01000007.1 coordinate 641,578, forward strand.
GTAGAGGATGTTGACCGCCCCCTGGGCGCCCATCACCGCGATCTGCGCCGTGGGCCAGGCGAGGTTGACGTCCGCGCCGAGATGCTTGGATCCCATGACGTCGTACGCCCCGCCGTACGCCTTGCGGGTGATGACCGTGACCAGCGGCACCGTGGCCTCCGCGTACGCGTAGAGGAGTTTCGCCCCGCGCCTGATGATTCCGTTCCATTCCTGGTCGGTACCTGGCAGGAATCCCGGAACATCAACAAATGTCAGGACTGGAATATTGAAGGCATCACAAGTCCGGACAAAACGTGCGGCTTTCTCGGATGCCGCGATGTCCAGCGTTCCGGCGAAACTCATCGGCTGGTTCGCGACCACGCCGACCGAACGCCCTTCGGCCCGTCCGAAACCCACCACGATGTTCGGCGCGAAGCCCGCGTGGACCTCCAGGAACTCGCCGTCGTCCAGGATGTGCTCGACCACCGAGCGCATGTCGTACGGCTGGTTCGCCGAGTCGGGGATGACGGTGTCGAGTTCGACGTCCTCGGGGGTGACCTCCATCGGAGCGGCGGCGTCGTGGACCGGGGCGTCGTCCATGTTGTTGGACGGCAGGTAGGACAGCAGCGCCCGGGCGAAATCCAGGCAGTCCTCCTCGTCCGCGGCCTCGTAGTGGGCGACACCGGACTTCGACCCGTGCGCGTGCGCGCCGCCGAGTTCCTCGAACGTCACCTCCTCGCCGGTCACGGTCCTGATGACGTCCGGGCCGGTGATGAACATGTGCGACTTCTCTCGCACCATCAGGACGAAGTCCGTCAGGGCGGGGGAGTAGACCGCGCCACCCGCGCACGGGCCCATGATCAGGGAGATCTGCGGGATCACACCCGACGCGTGCACGTTGCGCTTGAAGATCTCGGCGTACAGGCCGAGGGAGACGACGCCCTCCTGGATCCGCGCGCCGCCCGAGTCGTTGATGCCGACCACCGGACAGCCGGTCTTGAGCGCGTGGTCCATGACCTTGACGATCTTCTCGCCGAAGACCTCGCCCAGGGAGCCGCCGAACACCGTGAAGTCCTGCGCGAACACCGCCACGGGGCGGCCGTCGACGGTTCCGTGGCCGGTGACCACGCCGTCGCCGTACGGCCGCTCGCGGTCGAGGCCGAAGCTCGTCGACCGGTGCCTGGCCATGGTGTCGAACTCGACGAACGAGTCCTCGTCGAGCAGGGCGCGCACCCGCTCCCTGGCGGTCATCTTGCCCTTGGCGTGTTGTCTCTCGACCGCCCTGGCCGAACCGGCGTGGGCGGCCTCGTGCCGGCGACGCTCCAGGTCGGCGATCTTGCCTGCGGTCGTGTGGATATCGATCTCGGGTACCCGTTCCGCGGTCATGTTCTGCAGGGTAACCAGGCGCCGGGGGAGGCCCGCGACTCTGGGCCGTCTGGCAGAGTTGACGGCATGGTTGAGGGAAAGCCCGAGGCGGTGCGCACCCAAGGGTTGTTCAAGAGATTCGGTCAGCAGATCGCCGTCGCCGGCGTCGACCTCATCGTGCCGAGGGGCAGCTTCGCCGGGCTGGTCGGGCCCAACGGCGCGGGTAAGACCACCACTCTCAGCATGGTCACCGGCCTGCTGCGGCCGGACGCCGGCGTGATCGAGATCAACGGCCACGGCGTGTGGAGCGATCCGGTGAAGGTCAAGTCGCGCATCGGCGTGCTCCCCGAGGGGCTGCGCCTGTTCGAGCGACTCTCCGGCCGGGAGCTCCTGCTGTACAACGGCCAGCTCAGGGGCATCCCTCGAGACGAGGTCGAGCGCCGGGCCGACGAGCTGCTCCGGGTCATGGATCTGGTCGAGGCACAGGACAAGCTGGTCGTCGACTACTCCACCGGCATGCGCAAGAAGATCGGCCTGGCCGCCGCGCTGCTGCACAACCCCGACGTGCTCTTCCTCGACGAGCCGTTCGAGGGCGTCGACCCGGTCTCGGCCAACACACTGGTCGAGGTCCTCCAGCGATACACCGCATCCGGCTCCACTGTCGTCTTCTCCAGCCACGTCATGGACCTCGTCGAGCGGCTCTGCGACTGGGTCTCCGTGATGAGCCGGGGCAACATCGTGGCCCAGGGCCCCATCGACTCCATCCGGCGCGGCCGTACTCTCAACGAGGCGTTCCTCGACCTGGTCGGCGTGCGCGGCGGAGGGGAGGAGGGGCTGTCGTGGTTGGGCTCTTCGTCCGTCTGAAGCTGCGGCTGATCCGGGGCAACCTGCACGGCGACACGATCAAGCAGCTCGGCTTCGTCTTCACGAGCCTGGCCGCCCTCGCCTGCGCCATCGTGGGGTTCACCCTTTTCGCCCTGCTGCGGCTGGCTGACCCCGGCATCGCGGCGGACATCGGGATCGTGGCGTTCACGGTGTTCACCATCGCGTGGATCTTCGTCCCGTTGCTGGCCTTCGGCCTGGACGAGACGCTCGACCCGTCGCGGCTGGCGCTGTTCCCGCTCACCACCCGGCAGATGGCGACCGGCCTGTTCGCCGCGTCCGCGGCCGGGCCGTGGCCGCTCGCCTCGCTGATCGTGCTCGCGGGCGCGGTCGCCGGCCTCGCCTCCGGGCCGGGCGGCGTGCTGGTCGGCGTCGTCGCCGTCGTGCTGCAGTTCTCCCTGTGCCTGGTCGCCTCCCGCGCCGTCACCACCGCGCTGTCCGCCTCGCTGCGCAGCCGCCGCGGGCGGGACGCGCTCGCCGTCGGCGCCGTGCTCGTCATCCTCCTGTTCCAGCTCCCCGGGCTGCTCGCCAACCAGGGCTTCTCCGGCGACCCCGCGGAGATGGTGGACGCCGCCGCCTCGGTGCTGCGCTGGGCACCGCCCGGGATGGCGGCCCACGCGATCGTCGACGGCGGGATCGCCGGTCTCGGCGAGCTCGTGATCGTCGCGCTGACGGTCGCCGTGCTCGCCTGGCTGTGGATCGTCGCGCTGCGCAGGGCCCTCGTCACGCCCGACTCCTCCAGCCAGAGCGGCGGCTCGGTACGCCGTTCGCGCCTCGGCGGACTCCTGCCGCGGGGGATGCTCGGCGCGGTCGTCGCCAAGGAGCTCAAGTACGCGCGGCGGGAGCCACGCGGCCGGGTCGTCTGGTTCACATCGGTCGCGGTGACCGGCGTCCTCATGCTCTCGCTCCGCGGGCCGGACGGCTGGAGCGGACCCGCGTTCGTGATCGGCCCGGCGTGCCTGGCCGCGATGATGATCGGGATGCAGGCGGCCAACGCCTACGGCATCGACGGCCGTTCCCTCTGGATGAACGCGGTCGCGTTCGCGACGGAGCGTGACGTGCGCACCGACCTCGCCGGCCGGCACCTGGCGGTCGCCATCATCGCGGTGCCGCTGCTGCTGGTGCTCTCCGTCGTCTCGTCCGTCGTCGCGGGCGAGCCGGTCTGGGCCGTGCCCGCCGTGCTCAGCGCGTGGGGCGTCCTCGGGGTCGGCCTCGGTGTGGGCGCGGTGACCAGCGTGATCCTCCCCTACACCTTCCCCGACCGGCTCAACGCCTTCAGCGGGGCGGCTCCGGGACAGGGCGGCGAGGCGTTCCTCGGCTCGTTCGGGGCGATGCTGGGCACCAGCGTGATCGCGCTTCCGGTGTTCCTGCCGGTCCTGTTCGGCCTCACGTGGGCGAGCGCGCTGGCCGTGCCGTACGGGTTCCTGGCCGCGTGGGGCGGCCGCAGGCTCGGCGGCATGATCGGCAACAACCGCCTCCCGGACATCCTCGCGGCGGTGTCCCGCCCGACCTGACAAGTGGGGCCGCATAAGGCCTGGTGAAAGGTCCGATGAGCGGTCCAGACAAGTGGTCTAGTCCAATTGGTGAGACCGATATCCGACGCTGTGACCCAAGTCGCTAGTCTTCGAAACATGGCCGCCATCGCTCCTGCTGAACGACACAGTGCCGTCACGGAGATGCCTGATGAGCTCCGTGCGGACGTCCGTCTCCTGGGTGGACTCCTGGGTCAGGTGATCGCCGAACACGGCGGTCCCGACCTCCTCGCCGACGTCGAACGCCTGCGCAAAGCGGTGATCGGCGCGCGGCGCGGCGACACGACGGCCGACAAGGTCGCCGCCCTCGTCGCCGAGTGGCCCATCGACCGCGCGGTGCAGATCGCGCGGGCGTTCACCTGTTACTTCCACCTGGCCAACCTCGCCGAGGAGCACTACCGCATCCGCATCCTCCGGCAGCGGGACCGGGACGACGTCCCCCTCAGGGAGTCGCTCGCGGAGGCCGTGCAGGAACTGCGCGGTGACGAGCGGCCCGCCGACCTGGTCGGCGGGCTGGAATACCGTCCCGTGCTCACCGCCCACCCGACCGAGGCGCGGCGGCGGGCCGTCGTCACCGCGATCCAGCGGATCAGCGGCCAGCTCGACGCGTACAACGCCCCCGGCAGGGGAGCGGGCGAGCGCGAGGAGGCCCACCGGCGGCTGCTGGAGGAGATCGACCTGCTCTGGCGGACCGCGCAGCTCCGCTCGACGAAGCTGGACCCGCTCGACGAGGTCCGCACCGCCATGGCGGCCTTCGACGAGACGCTCTTCCGCACCGTGCCGCTGATCTACCGTTCGCTGGACGCGGCGCTCGAACCGGGCACCGGTACGCGCCAGCCACTGGCCAAGGCGTACATCCGGTACGGAAGCTGGATCGGCGGCGACCGCGACGGCAACCCGAACGTGACGTCCAAGGTGACCCGCGAGGCCGTCCTGATCCAGTCCGAGCACGTGCTCACCGCGCTGGAGAACGCCACCACCCGGATCGGCCGCACGATGACCGCGGGCGCCATGGACACGCCGCCGTCGGCCGAACTGCGGGCCGCTCTCGCCCGCGCCACCGGCGACTTCCCGGACATGGTGTCGGAGATGGCCACCCGCTCACCGCAGGAGCCGCACCGCCAGTGGCTGCTCTACGTCGCCACGCGCATCGCGGCCACGCGGCGCCGTGACCTGGACCTGGCCTACCGCTCGCCGGCCGAACTGCTCGACGACCTGCGGCTCGTACAGGAGTCCCTGCGCGGGGCCGGCGCCGTACGGCAGGCGTACGGCGAGCTGCAGCACCTGATCTGGCAGGTGGAGACCTTCGGGTTCCACCTGGCCGAGCTGGAGGTGCGCCAGCACTCGCAGGTCCACGCGGCGACCCTGGAGGAGATCGCCTCGGGCACGCTCTCCGAGCGCGGCGAGGAGGTCCTCGCCACGATCCGGACGATCGCCTGGATCCAGGAGCGGTTCGGCGTGACCGCCTGCTCCCGCTACGTCGTGTCGTTCACCCGGTCGGCCGACGACATCGCGGCCGTCTACGAGCTGGCCAGGCACGCGCTCGGCGACCGGGCCCCGGTCCTGGACGTCGTGCCGCTGTTCGAGTCGGGTGAGGACCTGGACAACTCGTCCGACGTGCTCACGGGCATGGTCGAGCTCGAACCGGTACGCCGGAGGCTCGCCGACAACGGCCGCAGGCTGGAGGTCATGCTCGGATACTCCGACTCGGCCAAGGAACTCGGCCCGGCCGCCGCGACGCTGCGCCTGTATGACGCGCAGGCCGCGCTGACCGCGTGGGCCGAGGCCAACGACGTCCGCCTCACACTCTTCCACGGCCGGGGCGGCGCCCTCGGCCGGGGCGGCGGCCCGGCCAACCGGGCGGTGCTCGCCCAGGCTCCGGGTTCGGTCGCGGGCCGGTTCAAGGTCACCGAGCAGGGCGAGGTCATCTTCGCCCGCTATGGGCACTCCGCCATCGCCCGCCGCCACATCGAGCAGGTCACCAACGCCGTCCTGCTCGCCTCCACGCCCATGGTCGAGTCGCGTACGGCCGCCGCGGCGGCGAAGTTCCGCACGCTGGCCGAGCAGGTGGCGTCGGCGTCGGAGAGTGCCTATCGCGCGCTGACCGAGGCGCCGGGCTTCCCCGAGTGGTTCGCACTGGTCAGCCCTCTTGAGGAGATCGGCTCGCTGCGGCTCGGGTCGCGTCCGGCCCGCCGCGGGCTCGGCGCGCCCCGGTCCCTGGACGACCTGCGGGCCATCCCGTGGGTGTTCGCCTGGGCCCAGACCCGGGTCAACCTCCCCGGCTGGTACGGCCTGGGCAGCGGGCTGGCCGCGGTCGTCTCCGGCGGCGGACTGGCCGAGCTGCGATCGGCCTACCGGGAGTGGCCGCTGTTCGCCTCGCTGCTGGACAACGTGGAGATGTCGCTGGCCAAGACCGACCGGGCGATCGCCTCGCGCTACCTCGCGCTGGGCGGCAGGGAGGACTTCGTCGAGCAGGTGCTCACGGAGTACGACCTCACCAGGAAGCTCGTCCTTGAGATCACCGGGCATTCCCGGCTGCTGGAGAACCGCCGGGTCCTGTCCCGGGCGGTGCAGCTGCGCGACCCCTACGTGGACGCGCTCAGCCACCTCCAGCTCCGCGCGCTGGCGGCGCTGCGCGCGGACGGCGACCTGTCCGAGGGGGAGCGGGACCGCCTCTCCACGCTGCTGCTGCTCTCCGTGAACGGCGTGGCGGCCGGCCTGCAGAACACCGGCTGACCGTCAGCCCGGAGCCCTCGCCCCGGATCACCGCCCCGGCCGTACGGGCTAGGTGGTGATCCGGTCGGCGCCGGAGTAGACGTTGAACCGCTCGTCGCGCAGGAAGCCGACGAGGGTCATGCCGAACTCGCGGGCCAGGTCGACGGCGAGCGACGAGGGCGCGGAGACCGCGCAGACGACCTGGACGCCCGCGGTCAGGGCCTTCTGCATGATCTCGTAGCTCGAGCGCCCGCTGACCAGCAGGACGTGCTCGCCCAGCGGCAGCCGGCGGTCCAGCAGCGCCCAGCCGACCAGCTTGTCCACGGCGTTGTGCCGTCCCACGTCCTCACGGGCCGCGACCAGGGTGCCGTCAGGCGTGAACAGGCCCGCCGCGTGCAGCCCGCCGGTGCGCCCGAACACGCCCTGCGCCTTCCTGAGCCGGGACGGCAGGCCGTACAGGACCTCGGCGGAGACGGTGAGGTCCGGGGAGGCGGCGAGAGGCGCGCAACGGCCGCGGAGCGCGTCGAGGCTCGCCGTACCGCAGACCCCGCAGGCGCTCGACGTCATGAAATGCCGCTCAAGCTGAGATATGTCCGGCAGGGTCTGGGCGGCCAGCCGGACGGTCACGGTGTTGTAGCGGGCCTCCGGTTCGATGTCCTCGTCGGTGCAGTAGCCGATGGCCGCGATGTCCCCGGTCTGGACGACACCCTCGCCGTGCAGGAACCCGGCGGCCAGCTCGAAGTCCGCGCCCGGCGTCCGCATCGTGATCGCGATGGTGCGGCTCTCGCCTCCGGCGGTCAGCCGGATCTCCAGTGGTTCCTCGGTGGCGAGGTCGTCCCGCCGGTCCCGTACGCCGGAGCCGGACACGTGGCGGACCCGGGTCCTGGTGACCGGCCCGGGGCGGGTCGTACGGCTGTCGCCCGATTGCAAGGTCACGATCTCATTTTCACTGGTCGGAGGGGGCGGGCGGAAACCGCGATCGTGCGGAAGGGCTCGCGTTCCAATGCCCGGGTGCGTGTTCAGGGTACGCCCGGCCGGCCTCCGGGGACCCCGCGGCGGCGGGAGAGGCGAGACCGATAGCCTGAAGAGATGCCGGACTCGCCCTTCACCGACCTCGATCGGCCGCCGCTGTCCGAGAAGGCGCTGCGAAAGGCCCTGATCCGTCCCGGATCGCTCTGGTCCGAGATCACGGTGGTCGAGGAGACGGGGTCCACGAACGCCGACCTCGCCGAGGAGGCCTGCGGCGGCGCTCCCGAGGGCGCTGTCCTCGTCGCCGAGTCCCAGGTCGCGGGCAGGGGACGGCTCGGCCGCGTGTGGTCGGCCCCGCCGCGCTCGGGGCTGGCCGTCTCGATGTTGTTCCGGCCCGGAGCCGCGGCGGCTCGCCCGGCCCGGCTGGGCTGGCTGCCGCTGCTGGTCGGTGTCGCCGCCGCGTCGGCGGTACGGCGCGTGGCGGAGGTGGACGTCCGGCTGAAGTGGCCCAACGACATGCTCGTCGGCGAGCGCAAGCTGGCCGGGATCCTCGCGGAGCGGGTGGAGGGCGGCATCGTCGTGGGCATGGGGCTCAACGTCTCCTTGCGGCCGGACGAGCTGCCCGTCGAGCGGGCGACTTCGCTGGTCGTGGAGAAGGCCGCGTGCGTCGACCGCGACCCGCTGCTCCGCGCCGTGCTCCGGGAGATCGAGACGCACTACCGCGAGTGGGTCTCCGCTGGCGGTGATCCGGACGCCTGCGGCCTGCGCGCCGCGTACCTCGCCTCGTGCGCGACGGTCGGGCAGGAGGTCAGGGTGGAGCTACCGGGAGACCGGACGCTGACCGGGGTCGCCACCGGCGTGGACGCGTCCGGCTGCCTGCTCGTGCGCTCGGGTCGCGAGGAGCACACGCTGAGCGCGGGTGACGTGGTCCACGTACGGCCGGCCGTGTGACACCTTGGCGGTGACCGTCGCGCGGCGGGGTGCGAACGTGCCACGATTTGCCGCATGGGTCTCCCTGAACACCATTTGACTGAGGGCGAGCGCATCGTGCACTCGTTTCACCCTCACTGGAAGCGGCTCATCATTCCCTTCCTCGCGTTCGTCCTCGTCGTGGCCGCCTCCAGCGCCGCGATCTACTTCATTCCCAACGACTACACCTATTCCGGGTACGCCAGGATCGCGGTGGCCGTGGTCGCCGTCGTCGCCCTGACATTGTGGACGTTTATCCCCTACCTGCGGTGGAAGACCACGTCGTACACCTTGACGTCGCACCGTTTCGCCATCAGCACCGGCATCCTGAACAAGTCGGACGACGACATCCCGTTGGCGAAGGTCAACAGTGTCAGCTCGGACCAGAAGTTCATCGAGCGGATCCTCGGATGCGGGACGCTCCGGGTCGAGTCGGCCTCGGAGAAGGGCGAGATCGACTATCTGGACATCCCGAAGATCCAGCTGGTCCGCCAGGAGCTGTTCCGCCTGGTGGAGGATGCCTCCGACGGGAACATCGACGGCAAGTAGGCCGGCAGGAGGGGAAGGTGGCCACACGGCGTCCCACCGCTGAGGACATCCGGCGACTGTTCCTCGGCTCGCCGCCCCGCTACACCCGTCGCGAGGTGGCCGCCGCGGCGGGCCTCCCGCAGGACGTCACCGGCCGGATCTGGCGCGCGCTGGGCTTCGCCACGCTCGCCGACGACGCGGTGGCGTTCAACGACGGCGACGTCGACGCGCTGCGCCGGATCAAGGCCATGCTGGAGACCGGCCTTCTGGACGAGCGGGCGATCGTCCGGATGGCGCGGGCGCTCGGCCGTACGACGTCGCGACTCGCCGAGTGGCAGGCGGAGATCATGATCGGCGCGGTCCTCGACCCGCAGACGCGGCCGAGCGACGAGGACCTCGCCCGATCGATGACCATCGCGGCCGAGTTCCTGCCGGACTTCGAGCAGACGCTGGTCCACGTGTGGCGGGCGCAGCTCGCCGCCACCGCGAGCCGCCTGCTCGCCCTCGCCGAGCTCGCGGACGAGCGGCCGACGGCGTCGCGCATGTCGCTGGCCGTGGGGTTCGCCGACCTGGTGTCGTTCACGGCGTTCTCCCGGCAGCTGGACGAGTTCGCCCTGGCCGATCTGGTGGAGGGGTTCGAGGCGCGCACCTCCGACGTCATCGCGTCGCACGGCGGGCGGCTCGTCAAGACCCTCGGCGACGAGGTGCTGTTCACCGCGCCGGTCCCGGCGACTGCGGCGCGGATCGCGCTCGACCTGGTCGACGAGCTCAAGCGGTCGATCGGGCGGGGCGCGGAGGGGCCCGACGTACGGATCGGCCTCTCCTACGGCCCGGTGCTTCCGGTGATGGGCGACGTGTTCGGCACCACGGTCAACCTCGCGGCCCGGTTGACCGCCATCGCGCGGCCGGGAGCGATCCTCGCCGACAGCGAGATGGCCCAGGGGCTGGAGGGCGCGGCGGGGGTCGAGGTGATGCGGATCCGCCGCCGACCGGCTCGTGGCCTGGGGCTCGTCCAGCCGTACGTCGTTCGCCGTAGCTCTTCCGCCACGGGGACGGGCGCTTGACGCGCCCGGCTGTCATGAAAAACTCTAACCTTCCCGTTTATCTGAGATGAGGGGCGAATATGCCGTACGAGGTCCAGGGTGTGATCGCAAGGGGCAAGGGCGAGCCGGTGACGCTGGAGACCGTCCACGTCCCCGATCCCGGTCCGGGAGAGGCCGTGGTGAACGTCCAGGCCTGCGGCGTCTGCCACACCGACCTGCACTACCGCGAGGGCGGGATCAACGACGACTTCCCGTTCCTGCTGGGACACGAGGCGGCCGGTGTGGTCGAGGCGGTCGGCCCCGGCGTGACCGACGTCGCCCCCGGTGACTACGTCATCCTCAACTGGCGTGCCGTGTGCGGCCAGTGCCGGGCCTGCCTGCGCGGACGTCCGTGGTACTGCTTCAACACGCACAACGCCGCGCAGAAGATGACCCTCGCCGATGGAACGGTCCTGAGCCCGGCGCTCGGCATCGGCGCGTTCGCGGAGAAGACACTGGTCGCCGCCGGGCAGTGCACCAAGGTGAACCCCGAGGCCAAGCCGGCGGTGGCCGGCCTGCTCGGGTGCGGCGTGATGGCCGGGCTGGGGGCCGCGATCAACACGGGCGGTGTGACCCGCGGTGACTCCGTGGCCGTCATCGGCTGCGGCGGTGTGGGGAACGCGGCCGTCCTCGGAGCGGGCCTCGCCGGAGCGGGCAAGATCATCGCGGTGGACGTGGACGACCGCAAGCTCGCCTGGGCTCGCGACTTCGGGGCCACGCACACGGTCAACTCCCGCGAGACCGACGCCGTCGAGGCGATCCGCGAGCTGACCGGCGGCCACGGCGCGGACGTCGTGATCGACGCGGTCGGCCGGCCCGAGACCTACGAGCAGGCGTTCTACGCCCGCGACCTCGCCGGGACCGTCGTCCTGGTCGGCGTGCCGACCCCCGAGATGCGGCTCGACCTGCCGCTGCTCGACGTGTTCGGCCGTGGCGGCTCGCTCAAGTCCTCCTGGTACGGCGACTGCCTGCCGAGCCGGGACTTCCCCATGCTGATCGATCTCTACCTGCAGGGGCGACTCAACCTGGACGGGTTCGTCTCTGAGACGATCGGGCTGGACCAGGTCGAGGAGGCGTTCGCCAAGATGCACCGCGGAGAGGTGCTGCGCTCGGTCGTGCTCCTCTGACGGAGCCGGTGACCGAGCGGGCGAACCCGGCGAGTCCTGCGAGCCCTGCGAAATCAGGGAAATCTGCGAAATCCGCTACGCGAGAAGAGATCCATCGATGAGCACTGTCTCCCGCCTGATCACATCGGGCACGTTCTCCCTGGACGGCGGGACGTGGGAGGTCGACAACAACGTCTGGCTGGTCGGCTCCGACGACGAGGTGGTGGTGATCGACGCGGCCCATGACGCCGCCGCCATCGCCGAGGCCGTCGGGTCGCGCCGGCTGCGGGCGATCGTCTGCACCCACGCGCACAACGACCACATCAACGCCGCGGCCGAGCTCTCCGAGCGCACCGGGGCGCCGATCCTGCTCCACCCCGCCGACCAGGTCCTCTGGGAGATGGAGTACGGCTCGGCGGTGCCGTACCAGCCGCTTGAGGACGGCCAGGTCATCGAGACCGGCGGTCCGGAGCTGCGGGTGCTGCACACGCCCGGTCACGCGCCCGGCGCGGTCTGCCTGTACGCCCCCGAGCTGGGGGTGGTCTTCACCGGGGACACGCTCTTCCAGGGCGGCCCGGGTGCCACCGGCCGGTCGTTCTCGTCGCACGACACCATCGTCGAGTCGATCAGGAAGAAGCTGCTGACGCTGCCGGAGGAGACCGTCGTGAACACCGGTCACGGTGAGTCGACCACGATCGGAGCCGAGGCGCCGAACATCGGCTAGAGCGTCCTGTGGCCGCCGCGCGTCGCCGCGACGCGCCGAGGCGCCCCGCACGGGCGGATGTGGGGCGCCTCACCTAGGCAAGCCTTACCTTGGTGGGTTATCTTAGGTGTGCCTTACCTTAATCCCCTCCGAGAGGCCGCCATGTATGTCTGCATCTGTCGTGCGGTGACCGAGAGCGAAGTGCACGACTGCATCGCGGACGGCGCCAAGAGTGCTCGCCAGGTGCGCGACATGACGGGCGCCGGAGGGGACTGCGCTCTCTGCGTGCGGAAGATCTGTGCCATGCTGAAGAGATCAGACGACCTCGTCACCAGCGCATAGATCGAGAGGCCCCTGATGCAGGGCGACAAAGAAATCATCGCGCTGCTCAATGAGCAGCTCACCTCCGAGCTCACCGCGATCAACCAGTACTTCCTGCACGCCAAGATGCAGGAGAACTGGGGATACACCAAGCTCGCTGAGTACACCCGGCACGAGTCCTTCGACGAGATGAAGCACGCCGAGCGGCTCACCGACCGGATCCTCTTCCTGGAGGGGCTGCCCAACTACCAGAAGCTGAACACGCTGCACATCGGGCAGACCGTCAAGGAGCAGTTGCAGGCGGACCTGGCGCTGGAGTACGGCGTGGTGAAGCGTCTGAAGTCGGGCATCGCGTTCATGCGTGAGCGTGGCGACATCACCTCGGCCAACATCTTCGAGGACATCCTCGAGGACGAGGAGAAGCACATCGACTACCTGGAGACCGAGCTCGGGCTCTTCGAGAGCCTTGGGGAGAAGCTGTATCTGCAGAGGTACGCCGAACCTCCGTCGTCCTCCTGAAATTTCCGGACATTTGACGCCCGCCGTTTTCGGCGGGCGTTCTTTTTTGCCTCCCTTTCCCATGCGATGAAGGAGTGGCCGCCGCGTGTCGCCATTCGCCGTTCGGGGTACAGGCGGTGGAGCGGTACGGCGAAAAGCTGGAACCCTTGCGTGCGGACTATTGGCCATTTATCAGTGTTTGCCCAGGTCAATTGATGGGTCAACGACAAGTCAAACCGCGCGCTGTGGCCGGGAAACAACCCCTTAAGGTCCTACGATCGCTTCATGACCTGCGTACTTCTCGCCGAGGATGACACCTCGATTTCCGAGCCGCTCGCGCGCGCATTGCGCCGGGAGGGCTATCAGGTAGAGGTGAGCCCTGATGGCCCGCAGGCCCTGGAGAGGGCTCTGTCGGGAGGTGTCGACCTCATAGTTCTCGACCTTGGCCTGCCTGAGATGGACGGCCTCGAGGTCGCGCGCCGGATCCGCGCCGAAGGGCACGGCACACCGGTGCTGATTCTCACCGCACGCGTCGACGAAGTCGACACCGTCGTGGGCCTCGACGCCGGGGCCGACGACTATGTGACCAAACCGTTCCGCCTCGCCGAGCTGCTCGCCCGTGTACGGGCGCTGCTGCGGCGCGGCACCTCCGAGACCCCGGTGGTCCAGGGCGTCAGGATCGACGCCGACTCCCGCCGCGCCTGGATGGGGGACAAGGAGCTTCACCTGACCACAAAGGAGTTCGACCTGCTGCGCGTGCTCGTGCGCGACGCGGGCAAGGTGGTGACCCGCGAGCAGATCATGCGGGAGGTGTGGGACACCAACTGGTGGGGTTCCACCAAGACCCTGGACATGCACATCTCCTGGCTTCGCAGGAAGCTCGGGGACGACGCCGCCAAGCCGCGTTACATCACGACCGTCAGGGGAGTGGGCTTCCGATTCGAGCGCGAGTAGGCCCGTATGGGCGAAAGGACTAGCACGTGCGTCGGCGCCTGCTCTCCTCGATGCTGCTCGTCGCGGTCATCGCGGTACTGCTGCTCGGGGTCCCCCTGGGCGTGGTCGTCGTCCGCCTGATCCACGACGAGGCCTCGCAGGAGCTGCATTCCGAGGCCACCCGGCTGCTTATCGGGGTCGAGTACTCCATAAGCCAGGAGCAATCCATCGACCCCAAGCAGCTGGAGAAGAACTATCCCGACCGGTACATCCAGGTGTTCGTGCAGGGGACCGCGCCGATCGCGGCGGGCACGGCACCTCCGGCGCACCGGCAACTGACCGCGGAAGCGCGGTCGGAGAACGGCTACGTCCGGATCAGCCGGGACGCCGCGCAGGTCCAGCAGGGCGTCCGGGCGCGACTGGTGCTCATCGTCGCGCTCGTCCTCGCGGCGCTCGGCGTGGCGGTCGGGCTCGCCATCGTGACCTCGTTACGCCTGACGCTGCCGCTCCAGGATCTCGCCAGGATCGCGGAGCGGCTCGGCTCAGGGGACGCCCGGCCCAGCCGGCACAGATACGGCATCCCCGAGTTGAACCGGGTCGCCGAGGTGCTGGACCGCAGTGCCGTACGCATCGCGGAGCTGCTCGGCAGGGAACGCGAGTTCGCGACGGACGCGTCGCATCAGCTGCGCACACCGCTCACCGGCCTGAACATGCGGCTGGAGGAGATCGTCGCCGCGGCAGGCGAGCCCGCGATCGTCCGCGAGGAGGGCGAGGCCGCGATCGTGCAGGTCGAGCGGCTGACCGCGGTGATCGACGAGCTGCTCGCCGCCGCGCGGCGGCAGCGGCACTCCCAGGCCGAGCCGATCGACGTGGACCAGATCCTGGACCAGCAGGTCACCGAGTGGGAGCCCTCCTTCCGGCGGGCGCAGCGCTCGCTCAAGCTGGTGGGCAGCCGCGGCCTGCGGGCGCTCGCCACCACGGGCGGGCTGAGCCAGGCCATCTCGACCCTCCTGGAGAACTCCCTCCAGCACGGCGGCGGCACGCTCACCATTACCACGACGAGCACGGAGAAATCGGTCGTCATCGAGGTGGCGGACCAGGGACCGGGCATCCCCGAGGAGCTCGGCACCAGGGTCTTCGAACGCAACGTGAGCGGAGCGGGAGGCACCGGGCTCGGGCTGACGCTCGCCCGGTCGATCGTCGCCGCGGACGGCGGGCGGCTGGAACTGATCAAACGACGGCCGGCGATCTTCGCGATCTTCCTGCGGCACGTCGAGGACGACGGGCGTTACCGCGTGGTGAGCGGCCCGGCCTGAGTATCCACCACCGAGGCGGGGGTGTCGGGCACGGCGAGGAACACCCACTTCTTGTAGGACCAGAAGCGGAACAGCGTGCCCAGCACCAGCCCGATGATCTGCGCAATGACGAAGCTCAGGGCGTCGTGCCGCCCCAGAACGTAGGTCACGAAGCCGATCACGGCCAGCGAGATCGCCAGGCCGACGGCGTTGAGCAGGAAGAACAGGATGTACTCGCGGGCGACGCCGCTCTGCTCGCGATGCCGGAACGTCCAGTAGCGGTTGCCGAAGTAGGCGAAGGTGGCCGCCACGACGGTCGCGATGGTCTTGGAGGTCAGCGGCCCCAGCTCGATCACGAAGCGGAGCAGGTTGGTCCCGCCGAAGTCGATGACGAACGCGAGCGCGCCGATCAGCCCGAACTTGATCAGTTCATGGAGGATGGCGGCGAACCGCTCGTAGACGCCTCGGAGAAGCTGCACGACTCGCTCGATCCTTCCCGGCCTGCACTGCGTTCTCCCCAGGCTACCGGTCCCGGGGGTTCCGATGGTCACAGTCCTCCCGGTCCCTCTCCACTACCTGGGAAGGAGGGCCGGTCTTCCCAGAAACGGAAGAAAGTTTCATGAAATATCCGGCTATCTCGGGTTAAGGCGAGTGAGACCCACTACTCTCCCGACTGGTTCGGGGATCGTGAGCGCGTACTGGCGCGTGACCGGAAAGCGTGACTGGAAAGGTGGCTCCGCCGTGCCGCGCCGACCCTTGATGCGACCACCCGCCGTCGTGTCCGTCGTCGCCCTCGGATCCGTACTGCTGGCGGGATGCGGCGACCGGAGCCCGGCCACGGCCGGCGAGCGGCCCGGCGAAACCGTCTCACGACCGGCGGCGGCCACGCGCGAGGACGCCACCGCCGCCTTCGCGGGGCTCTCCGACCTCAGGGACGCCTGGAAGCACCAGGACTGCGCGAAGATCGAGTTCCTGACGGCGTGGACGGAGAGCGTGCTGTCCGGCCGGGCCTGCCAGGCCGCCAGGAAGGGCCAGCCGGTCCCCGCCGCGGACGCCTACACGGACGTCGAGTTCTACCTGCCGGAGGATCCCGGGGAGCGGCCCTGGTTCGCGGCCCTCGCCCGGGCGCCGCGGCCCGCCTACTTCGTGTTCGTACGGTCCGACGGGCGCTGGCGGCTCGGCGCCGGCCCCATCCCGGTCGTCGGCGAGGTCCCCGAGCTGGAGGAGGGGCCGGTCGCCGCGGGAGCCGACCGGGACACGCAGGTCCGGGCCAGTCTGGTGCCCACCCGGCTGCTCGCGTTCCTCACCGACCCGGCGGGGGTGAGCGGGGTCCGGCTCCCGTCCGGTGATCCCATGCGTGACCTGCTGCGCGAGTTGGCGGCGAGGCCCGCGCCAGCCCGGCGGGACCGGCTGTCCGCCGACGTCCGGCTGGAAGGGCCCGCGTACGCGTTGCCGCTGCCCGACGGAGGCGCGCTGGTCTTCCACACGCTGCGGCTCGTCCTCACCCAGAAGCCCGGCGCGGGGCGCTCGTCCCTCGCCCATCCCCGGTACGGCGCGGCCGCCGTACGCGCGTTCACCGGGCAGGGGCCCACCGGCAGCGTCACCGGCGGCGAGCTGCTCTTCCTGGCCACCCGGGTGTCGGCGAGCGGCGGGCTGTCCACGGTCGGGCTGCGCCGGGTTCTCGCGGACATCACCACATCCTGACCTCGCTCCGCGGCGGAACGCGGCCTACGTCCCGGGCGGAGGGCATGGCAGGGGAATCCCGGTCCGGCGGGATCGGTAGGCTGGCATGTCGTGAACAGCCCAAACGTGCCCCAAACCCCCGGCCCGGTCGTCGGCCCGGTTGTCGGCGTCGTGGGAGCGGGACAGCTCGCCAGGATGATGCAGCAGGCGGCGATCGCGCTCGGCGTCGAGCTGCGGGTCCTCGCGAACTCCCGGGACGAGAGCGCCGCCCGCGTGATCGTCGACACCCGCATCGGTGACTACCGTGACCTGGGAGACCTGAGCGACTTCGCCAAAGGTTGCGACGCGGTCACCTTCGACCACGAGCACGTGCCGACCGCGCACATCCGGGCCCTCGTCGACGACGGCCTCTCCGTACATCCGGGGGCGGAGGCGCTGGTCCACGCGCAGGACAAGGCGGTCATGCGGGAGCGGCTGACGGAGATCGGCGCCCCCTGCCCGGCCTGGGCGCGCGTATCCGAGCTCTCCGATGTCGAGGCGTTCGGCGAGGAGCACGGCTGGCCGGTCGTGTTGAAGGCCGTGCGGGGCGGCTACGACGGCCGGGGCGTCTGGGTCTGCGCGTCGGCGGACGAGGCGCGCGAGGTCGTCGACTCCGGTGTGCCGCTGCTCGCGGAGGCGTTCGTACCGTTCGAGCGGGAGCTGGCCGTGCTGGTCGCCAGGTCGCCGCACGGGCAGGGCGTCAGCTATCCCGTCGTCGAAACCGTGCAGAAGGACGGCATCTGCGTCGAGGTGATCGCCCCGGCCCCCGGCCTGGCCGCGGAGGACGCCGCCGCGGCGCAGCGCGTCGCCCTCCGCATCGCGCAGCAGCTCGGCGTGACCGGCCTGCTCGCCGTCGAGATGTTCGCCACCACGTCCGGACTGGTCGTCAACGAGCTGGCGATGCGCCCGCACAACAGCGGTCACTGGACCATCGAGGGCGCCAGGACCTCCCAGTTCGAGCAGCACCTGCGGGCCGTCCTCGACCTGCCGCTCGGCTCGCCGTCGCCCACCGCGCCCGTCGTCGTCATGGTCAACCTGCTGGGCGGGCCCGATCCCGACGTCTTCGCCCGGTACGAGCACGTCATGGCGAACGACCCCGGCATCAAGATCCATTTTTACGGCAAGGACGTACGGCCCGGCCGGAAGATCGGGCACGTCACCGCGCTCGGCACCGACCTCGACGAGGTACGCGCCCGCGCCTGGCACGCCGCCGACTGTCTGAGGGGACCGATCGATGTCTGAGATGGGGGCCCCCGTCGGGATCGTGATGGGAAGCGACTCGGACTGGCCGGTCATGCGGCAGGCCGCCGAGGCGCTCCAGGAGTTCGGCGTGCCGTTCGAGGCCGACGTCGTCTCCGCGCACCGGATGCCCGCCGAGATGATCGAGTACGGCACCCATGCGGCCTCCCGCGGCCTGCAGGTGATCATCGCGGGAGCCGGCGGCGCGGCGCACCTGCCGGGGATGCTCGCGTCGGTCACACCGCTGCCGGTGATCGGCGTCCCGGTGCCGCTGAAGTACCTCGACGGCATGGACTCGCTGCTGTCGATCGTCCAGATGCCGGCCGGGGTTCCGGTCGCCACCGTGGCCGTCGGCGGCGCGCGCAACGCCGGGCTGCTGGCCGTACGCATCCTCGCCGCCGCCGATCCCGCCCTGCGGGAGCGGATGGAGGAGTTCCAGGCCAACCTCAAGGCCCAGGCGTACGCCAAGGGGGAGCGGCTCCGCGCCGAGGCGAGAGAGCTGGGCTCCCTCTCCTGAGGCGCCGACCGCGCCGGCCGAGCCCAGCCCTCGGCCGGCGCGGCGCATGGAGTGGTGTGCCGGAGGGACGCCGGGGCGCCTTCTCCGCACTTGTCAAGCGAGCGGCTGTGAATCCATGGATCTTGCTGGCCATGCGTGACCGCCTTCGCGGCGGGCCCCGGAGCCTGCCTTTAGGCGAGTGGCTCCGTGGCGTCCGGCCACGGAGCCTCGGCAAAAACCCGTTGGCGGACCACGGCGACCACTGCTACCTTTCCGGAGGCCGTGCCAGAGAACGAGGAGGTGGTACCCGTGAACGCAGTATCGACATGGGTGCTCCCCTCCGGGGTCACGGTCGGGCGATAGGTCGTCCGGGAGTGCCGTTCAAGAGCACTCCCGAAAGGCACGACCATGCGATTCACCTCCGAACAGCGCCTCGACGACGGCGTCCTCGAACGCGAATTCACCCTCGGCGAGATCCCCGGCATCCTGTGGGCGCCCGCGTCCGCGTCCGCATCCGCACCGGCCCCGCTGATCCTGGTCGGCCACCCCGGCGGACTGCACAAGATGCGCCCCCGACTGGCGGCCCGGGCCCGGCGCTCCGCGGCGGACGGCTTCGCCGCAGCCACCATCGAGCTCCCCGGGGGCGGTGACCGGCCCCGTTTCGCCGTCGCCGAGCAGGCCCGCGCCGACCTCCGCCGGGCGCTGGAGGCCGGCGAGCCGGTCGACGAGGAGATCGTCGACCGGCTCGTCCTCCCGCTGGTCGAAAAGGCGGTCCCGGAATGGCAGACCACCCTGGACGCCCTCCTTTCGCTGCCCGAGATCGGCGGCCCGGTCGGGTACTCGGGGGGAGTGATCGCCATCGGCGTCCGGCTGGCGGTGGTCGAGCCGCGCATCTCGGCCGCCGTTCTGTTCGCCGGGAGTTTCGTGCCCCGCACCCTGTTCGAGGAGGCCCGGCAGGTCACCATTCCGCTGCACGTCCTGCTGCAGTGGGACGACGAAGGGAACGACCGGCAGTCGGCCCTGGACCTGTTCGACGCCTTCGGCTCCAAGGAGAAGACGCTGCACGCCAATATGGGCGGGCACACCGGCGTCCCGGAGTTCGCGGGGGACGCCGCGGCCCGGTTCTTCACCCGGCATCTGAGCTAGCCGCCGGCCGGCCCCGCCGTCAAAGCAGCAGCAGACGGTAGGCGGTGCCGGCCAGGACGCCGCTCATCGAGGACAGGTCCCGGCCCTCCTCGATGGCGGTGGCCAGCAGACGCACGACCGCCCCGATCGCGGCGGTACCGGCCATCGGCGGTACCGGCCGGTCGGGGCGGCGCGAAGTGGGCTACGGGCGGCCGAGTGCGCGGTAGTTCCATCCGGCCGCCCGCCAGGTCTCGGCGTCGAGCGCGTTGCGGCCGTCCACGATGTTCCGGGTACGCACCGCCGTACCGAGCTCCTCGGGGTCGAGCACCACGAACTCCCGCCATTCGGTCAGCAGCAGCACGACGTCGGCGCCGCTGACCGCGCCGGTGGCGCTCTCCGCGTAGCCGAGCCCGGGGTGCGCCCGGCGCGCGTTCTCGAGCGCGACAGGGTCGTACACCGTCACCCGCCCGCCCGCCTGGCTGATCGTCACCGCCACGTCCAGAGCGGGGGAGTCCCGGATGTCGTCGGAGTTGGGCTTGAACGCCGCGCCGAGAACGCCCACCGTGCAGCCGTGGAACGAGCCGCCGACGAGGCCGCGCGCGAGGTCCACCATGCGGGCCCGCCTGCGCATGTTGATGGCGTCGACCTCGCGCAGGAAGGTCAGCGCCTGGTCGGCGCCGAGCTCCCCCGCGCGCGCCATGAACGCCCGGATGTCCTTCGGCAGGCACCCGCCGCCGAAGCCGAGGCCGGGGTTGAGGAACTTCCCGCCGATCCGCTCGTCGAACGACAGGGCCAGGGAGAGCTGCTTGACGTCCGCGTGGGACGCCTCGCACACCTCGGCCATCGCGTTGATGAAAGAGATCTTGGTGGCGAGGAAGGCGTTCGCCGCCGACTTGACCAGCTCGGCCGTCGGGTAGTCGGTCACGACCACCGGGATGTCGCCGAGCGGTGTGTAGACGTCCCGCAGCACCTTCTCGGCGCGCTCGGAGGCCACGCCCATCACGATCCGGTCGGGCTTGAGGGTGTCCTGCACGGCGAAGCCCTCACGCAGGAACTCGGGGTTCCACGCCAGCTCGACCTGCGACCCGGCGGGCGAGAGCCGTACCAGCTTCTCGGCGAGCCGCTCGGCGGTGCCGACGGGGACGGTGGACTTGCCCACGACCAGGCACTCGCGGTCGAGAAAAGGGGCGAGGGACTCCACGACGGCGTCGAGGTAGGACACGTCCGCGGCGTACTCGCCCTTCTTCTGCGGCGTGCCGACGCAGACGAAGTGGACGTCACCGAACTCGGCCGCCTCCTGGTAGGAGGTCGTGAACCTGAGCCGGCCGGCGGCGAGGTTGCGCTGGAGCAGCTCCTCAAGGCCGGGTTCGTGGATGGGCAGTTCGCCGCGCTGGAGGCGCTCGATCTTGCCGGGATCGACGTCGAGGCCGAGCACCTCGAAGCCCAGCTCGGCCATGCACGCCGCATGGGTGGCTCCCAGGTATCCGGTCCCGAGCACTGTCAGGCGGTACGGCACGGCCATGCTCCCATCTACCTGTTTGTACGGGGTGTGCGCATGGTATCGGGCCAGTCAACTGCCCCAGTCAGCACCTCACCAAACAACGGTCGGACCGCTGGTAGGCGCACCTGATGTCCACAATCCCTTTCCTGTAAGGACATCTGGAGGTCACCTGGCGGACTCGATCTCCTGGGCGATCTTCCACAGGGGCGTGCGGCGGCGGGTCACCACGATCAGCACCTCGTCCTGGTTGTCCGCGGGTCGATCGTGATCGTCCAGCCAGGGTTCCAGGCCTGCCAGGACGCCGGACAGCGCCTCGGCGGTCCGGGTTCGCACGTCGCCCGTCCCGCCGCCGCGAAGCCAGCCGCGCAGCACGTGGTTGTGGGTGGTCACGATGGCCGCCGCGATCACCTCGTGGCGCAGCCGCCGGGGCTCCTCGGCGCCGTCGCGCTTGTTGAGGAAGGCCGCGAAGGCCCGCTGGTAGCGGCTGGTCGCCGCGATCTCGTGTTCCCTCAGGGACGAGACGCGCCGGGTCAGCTCGTAGCGCTTGACCGACGTCTCCGGATCCTCGGCGTAGGTGTCGACGACCATCAGCGCCGCCTCTGTGATGGTCGTCAGCGGTGGGACCAGCGGGGACGCCGTCTCCAGATGCGCGACGATCTCCCGCAGCATGGCGTCGTGGTCGGGGAAGATGGCGTCTTCCTTCACCCGGAAGTGCCGGAAGAAGGTGCGCCTCGCCACACCCGCGGCCTCGGCGATCTGGTCCACCGTCGTCTCGTCGAAGCCCTGGGCGAGGAACAGGTCGAGGGCGGCGGCGGTCAAGCTTCGCCGTACGTCACGTCGAACCGGCACGCGTGACCCGTCCTTTCGGGTAAGAGCGTCTTCTCGGTTGGCACTCAGTGTCTTATAGTGATGCACAAGATGCCACAAAGGAGGATAAACCGTGGACGCGGAGCTGTACCAGCCATCTGAGGAGCACCAGATGCTCCGCGAGGCCATCCGGGCCCTCGCCGACGAGAAGATCGCGCCGCGTGCCGCGGAGGCGGACGAGAACGAGGAGTTCCCGTGGGAGGTCTACAAGGACCTCGTCGCCGCCGAATTCCATGCCGTGCACGTTCCCGAGGAGTACGGCGGGGCCGGGGCCGACGCGCTCGCCGCCGTCATCGTGATCGAGGAGGTGGCGCGCGCCTGTGCCTCGTCCTCGCTCATCCCCGCCGTCAACAAGCTGGGCACGGTCCCGCTGCTGCTGTCCGCGTCCGACGAGCTCAAGCGGCGTTACCTCCCGCCCGTCGCCCGCGGCGAGGCGATGTTCTCGTACGCGCTGAGCGAGCCTGAGGCCGGCTCCGACGCGGCCGCCATGAAGACCCGGGCGGTCAAGGACGGCGACCACTACGTGCTCAACGGCACCAAGATGTGGATCACCAACGCCGGGGTGTCGGAGTACTACACGGTCATGGCCGTGACGGACCCGTCGGCCGGCGCGCGCGGCATCTCCGCGTTCGTGGTCGAGAAGGCCGACGAGGGGGTGTCCTTCGGCGCCAAGGAGAAGAAACTCGGCATCAAGGGCTCGCCCACCCGGCAGGTCATCCTGGAGAACGTGCGGATCCCCGAGTCCCGCATGATCGGCGCGCCCGGCACCGGTTTCAAGACCGCGCTCGCCACCCTCGACCACACCCGCGTCACGATCGCCGCCCAGGCGCTCGGCATCGCGCAGGGCGCGCTCGACTACGCCATCGGGTACGTCAAGGAGCGCAAGCAGTTCGGCAAGCCGATCGCCGAGTTCCAGGGGCTCCAGTTCATGATCGCCGACATGGCGATGAAGCTGGAGGCCGCCAGGCAGCTCACCTACGCCGCCGCCGCGAAGTCCGAGCTCGCCATGCACGGCACGCCGGTCAAGGACCTGACGTTCTTCTCCAGCGCGGCCAAGTGCGCCGCCTCCGACGCCGCCATGGAGATCACCACCGACGCCGTCCAGCTTCTCGGCGGCTACGGCTACACGCGCGAGTACCCGGTCGAGCGCATGATGCGCGACGCCAAGATCACCCAGATCTACGAGGGCACCAACCAGATCCAGCGCATGGTCATGGCCCGCCAGCTCTTGAAGTAACCCCTGACGTGCAGAAACCCCGTCTCCTGTGGTGAAGGAGGCGGGGTTCGCTGTCTCTGGGAGGGAGCCCTAAACGATCACTGTTCCGTCCCTGTTCCGTGAGACACGCCGCGCGGCCGGAACAGACGGTCATCGATGGCCTTCCGGGCGCGGTCGTGGGAGCCGGACATCATGTGGAGGCGCAACGTGTTATGGGCTCCCCGTTATCGTCAGCGTTGGCTGGCCCGGTCGACGCCCTTATGCACCCGCACCGTGCGGTCGATGAGCTCGCGCAGCGCGCTCTCGTCGACCTCGTCGAGCCGTTTCAGGTAGAGGCATCCCTTTCCGGTTTTGTGTGGACCGAGCCGGGGGAGCACCGATGCGTGCCGCTCCTCGAACCCGCCCACCAGGTAGACGACGAGCTGCTGCTTGCGCGGCGAGAAGGCAGCCAGGGGCCAGTCGCCCGTGTGCCCGCTCTCGTAGGTGTAGCGGTAGCTGCCGAAGCCGACGATGCTCGGGCCCCACATCACCGCGGGCTCGCCGGTCACCTCGCGCAGAATCGTGCAGAGGCGCTCCGCGTCGGCCCGCCGGCGTTCGTCGGGGACTGCGGCCAGGAAGTCGTCGACGCTGGCGTCCGTCGGGACCGTCACCGGCTGTTTCGATGTCGCCATGAAGTCATGCTCCCACGTCAGTACGACGAAGTTTGTGGGGCGCATAGGGGCCGCGCAGGCCGGGGTTCTCCTCGGGCGGGTTGATCGTGGTGTTTGTCATGATCACGTCTCCTTTCGTCGCGGCCGGTGCTGCGTTGTGACACCGAGATTGCGGCGAAAGGGCGCAGGACGAGATCACTACACGACGGGACATGTTCAAGACGTCCCGTCTACGATTGCCAGGTCCCTGGACGTCCTCGAACGTGGCAGTTGAGATGGCGAACGAGCGGTTACGCGCGGCACTTCTGGAACGTGGGGTGAGTATCGCCGATCTGGCGACCGCCATCGAAGTGGATCCCAAGACGGTCGAGCGGTGGATCGCCAAAGGCCGCGCACCGTACCGAAAGCACAGGTAAGCCGTCGCCGTACACCTGGGAATGGATGAGAGCTACCTCTGGCCCGAGGCGCTCACGCGCGAGCAGGTCGCCTCAGCATCCGAGAGCGAGATCGTCACCGTCTACCCCCACCGCTGGGCCGTACCCAGGGACGCATGGGGGACGTCTGTTCGCCCAAGCCAAGAATGACATCGGCGTGCTCGTCTACAGCGGGTTGTTCCTCGCCGACGACGCGGGCGTCGGCCCCCAGTCCTGGCCCCACTTCTCGTCGGCCCCTTCTCCCTTCACGTGCAACCAGCAAAAGGAACGATCTAAGATTCGGGCCACGACACTTCAGAGGTCGAGTGCGTACGGGAAGGTCTGCACCGTCACCGCGACCCGCCAGACATGGGGAGTTACGACGGGCTCGATTCGATCTGGGTTCTATGGGTTCCCGAACACCTAAGTGTGTGGTCCAAGCGGCTGGACAGGTGGACTGACATGATTTTCGCCGCGGCAAATCAAGATGAGGATCTCGAGCCGTACCTGTCTGTGCTGCAAGATGCCGAGGCTGTGTTTCTTGAAGCCATCGACTACCCCAAAGGATCGCCCTACTATTTCGGGTTCAACGCATAGGCCGATAAGTCAGCGTCCTCTACATGCGGATTTCATGGAAGTCGATGCCGTTGTCGGCGCTGCCAGCTACCAGCAGCACACCGCGATTCCAATGACGGATGCGCGAACCGGAGCGCCAGCCAGTCCCACCGCGAACGTCATCAGGCCCAGCTTCCCCTAGCAGTACGTAGGGGCTTATGGCGAATGCGCCAGCGGAATAAGGTGCCATTGACGGTGATGAGCCGCGAATATTTCTTCGGGATCGTCATGACCAGCCTCCTGCGCTGTTCCGTTGCTGTTCCGTGGGATGGCCGAGAACAGCGAGAAGCGACGAGAGCCAGTCGCAACAGTAATCCCTGCTCAGGCTCCTGATCGACGGGTTTCCGCAGGTGGCCACCGAGCGTATCGGAGATCACCCAGATCTACGAGGGCACCACCCAGATCCAGCGCATGGTCATGGCCCGCCAGTTGTTGAAGTAACCCCTGACGTGAAGAAACCCCGTCTCCTGTGAAGGAGGCGGGGTTCCGTCGGGGCTGAATGGGGCTCTAAACGATCACTGTTCTGTCTGGGCCGCCTCTGGTAGCTCGACTCGCCCATCGGCGAAGAACCTGATCTGCGTCCGCTCCGACGTGATTGCCAGCGCATCGAACAAATCGACTCCCTGCCATCCGCGCGGTGGAGCAAGGTAGATCGCGAATAGCTCCCTGGCCAACTCGATACTGTCAGGCTCGATGACAGAGGCGATGCGAGCGGCGAGGCTCGCGAGGTCCTCGCCCGCAGCGTCCGGGAATCCGAGTGGTGACAGTCTGCGTAACGTCTCCAAGGCCAGCGAGCTGGGCATCACCCGGGAGAGGTCCCAGATCATGCTGAGCACGGGCCATTCGCCATCTAGTGGTGTTGTCTCGAGAAGTGCGAGCAACTGGCGAGAGATCCCCTCAGAGCCGCGGGGCGACGCCCTGTCGATCAGCTTTCGCGCCGACGCGGACACCTCGAGTGGTGAATCATCACCGTCTCCCGTGGCCTTCCTGGCGAACTCCGCGCTGAGCTGTTCGTCCATTTCTAGGAGGACCTCGGATTCCTCTGCGAACTCGGCAAATGCTTGGTCGATCAACCAATCGGGGTCGCCGGCGTACCGCAGATAGCCGAATCGTGAGCGGGAAACTCGGAAATCGAGGAGAACGGCCTCGTCGTTCATCGATCGGCGAAGCCGATCGAAGGCCTCCCTGTCTCCCCAGCAGGCCAGCAGCGCGGTGGCGGCGAGCCGAACGCGCCAGTCCACTTTGAGATCCACATGGAGTTCTCTGATCTGGCGTTCCGAGGTCTCTCTCGAGTTTCGGAGCACCGTCAGGACATGCCACCGGACGGGCCAATCAAATCGTTCGTCGCGGGCCGCTTCAATCATCACCTCGACGGGTAGGCCCCCCGGTTTCTCCCGTAGATGGTGAGCGATGTTATCGACGATGTCGGAGCGCGTTCGGGGATCGAGCATTGCCGCCACCAGCAGGGACACCGAGCCCTGCTCGTTCAGTTCGGCGATCGCGTCGACGATGGTGGAGTCCAGGAGTTTGGATTCCTCGCGGAGCAGGGGAACCACCTCATCAAGGCGCACGTCGCCGAGTGCGACGAGAGCTTCGAAGAGCGGTGCGGACGCCGCGTTGTAGTACTCGTCGGCTAGTGCCGCGTCCAGCGCCTCGCGAAGCTCAGGAATGGCGGCGGTGTCTCCCGCCTTGCGCAGGGCGTCGGCGATGGCCCTAATCCCATAGCCGACGCTATCGATGGACGCGGTCATCTTTCTCAGCCGAGCCAGAAGGATGGGCACCGCATTCGCGCTGTCCTGACCGGCGAGGTGATCCACGACAGTGGTGACCAACTCGTCGTCGCCCTCATCGAGTTGAGGCAGGAGATCTGACAGCACTTTGACGTCCGCGAAACTCGACGACGTCACCGCCTGGAGCAGGGTAATCCGCCGCTCCGAATCGAGAGAGGCGTCGGTCAGGAGAAGCGTCAACTCGCCGAGCATCGCATCGCCGCCGATCTCGACGAGCAGATTGGCGGCCTCGCGGTACACCGTCTGGTACGGGGAGGAAACGTACAGCTCGCGCAGCTCGACGATAATGCGCTCGCGCAGTCCGGCCAGCCGTACCCGAGGGTTGCCGATCAGGCAATGACCTGACGCGAACACGTCGCCGTGGAGCAGGTCGTCGTCGGCGGCCAGGGGTTGGCCCACCGGGGGCAGGGTTTCAGTGGCACCGCGGCCGAGGATGGCGAGCAGGAGTGGGGAGGCATCCCTCAGCCTGCCGGCGAGGAGAAGGATGACCTCCTCCCACCACGGGTCATGGCGGCGGGTGGCGACCTCCTGAAGAGTGGAAGGCCCGGCCTCGGCGATGGCCTCGGCGGCGAAGAACTCCTGGAGTGTGAGATGCAGAAACCCGTACACGTCGTGGGCTTGCTCTCTGAGCAGGCCGTACTGGGTGACGATCTCTTCCAGGATGCCCTTGGCGTCATCCCGGCGCAGGCCGATCGATGGCAGGAAGTCCGCTATGACCTCGAGTAGCTCATCCTTGGCGAAGTAAGCGAGACCGCGTTGATGGAAGTACCACGCGACCTCGGTCAGCAGGTCACGCTTCCGATCGCTGGTGAAGCGGGAGAAGCGTTTGATACCGCGGCGGCTGTCCCACTCGTTGAGAAGCACGGATACCGTGCGCTTGTAGAGCTCGGCGCGCCTCTCGGGAAGCTCCAGCTCGCTGGCATAGACGATCGCGATGAGGGACAACAGGAGCGGATTGGCGCTGAGCGTGAGGATGCGGGTGTTGACGGCCAGCGCCGCGCGCAGTCCCTCGGCCCGCTGCTCGTCGCTGTCGAACCAGTTGCCGATGAACTCGTCAATCTGTTCGAAGTTGAAGTCCAGGACGTCTAGCGTGCGGAACCTGGCCAACTGCCCGCGCCAGCTCGCCTTGCGGCAGGTGACGGCGATGAGCGCTTCGGGATAGCGGCTGGCAAGCCTGTCGATCTCGGTCACGATGCGATCGTGGCCTTGTTGGGCTGTCTCGGCGTCGGGCCCGCTCTGCACCTCGTCGAGGCCGTCGAGCAGAAGGATCCCGCGCCCGGCGGCCAGTTCGGCGTCGAGGAACTCGGCCGCGTTGGCGAAGTCGTACTGGTCATGCCAGAGCTTGGCTGCGTAGGAGAGAATGTTGGGTTCGGCCGTCCCCGCGGCGTGCCGGAGTTCCACGAAGATTGGCAGGCTGTCCTCGATCCTGAGGTCTTCGCGAGCGGCCAGCAGCGCCAGATGGCGGAGCATCGTCGTTTTCCCCGCTCCCGGGTCGCCGAGCACCACAACACGGCGGTACTTGTCAAGCGCCTCCTCGGGGGACATGACCTCGCCGGAACGCTGTTGGCGGCGTGCCATGGTGAGACGCATGAGATCCGCTGGATCGCCCTTGGCGGCCTTGTTGAGTTCGTCATCCCGCTCGTAGCGCAGCGGTTCCTGCTCGTGCACGCGGACCTGGATATAGATCTTCTCCAGCTTCAGCGGCTTCGATATCGTCAGGATTCTGAAGCTGCCGAGGTCGTCGATAATGCGCTTGCGCAACCCGTCTACCCGGCCGCGAGCGGCCCGCAGTCGCTTGGCGCGTCCTGGCGGAACGACCCTGGCAGCCGCAGGGGTATTGAGCGCCAGCTTCTCCCGCTCCAGCTTGTAGCTCCTGCGCGTTGAGAGAAGGCCGATTCCAGCGGCGGCCAGTGTGCCGAATAACGCGATCAACGCAATGACGATCTCTTTCACAGAGCCTCGCAGGGGGATCGGCTTACCACAGTCTGACACACGGAATGACCATGGAGACAGGGCAGACGAAGCGGCTGGCGATCTGGCCGGGTGATCTAGGATCATCGCCTTGAGAGCTGGTGCCGGACGGCCAACTGTCCGTCGGCGACCAGAAGAGATGCCAGGCCGGTCGCCCAATGTCAAGCGGTCGGGTGTGGGCGCGCGGTAAGCCACATCACTCACAGTGATGAGGCGAGAACCCTTGCTGGGCAGCGTCGCCGGACACCTCCTGGTCTTGGACTGTTCCGTGGGAGCATCAAAACCGGCGGCAACCGACGGAAGGTCCCGGAAAGCGTATGCCCTGGTCAACGGCACGATCCAGCAGCTATCGCAGGTGGCCCAAGAGCGCATCGGAGAACACCCAGATCTATGAGGGCACCAACCAGATCCAGCGCATGGTGATGGCCCGCCAGCTCTTGAAGTAACCCCTTGAAGTGCGGAAACCCCGCCTCTCACTCTTGGGAGGCGGGGTTCGCTGTTTCCTGATCCGACGCTAAACGATCACTGTTCCGTCGCTTGTAGGCCTTGCGGCCGTGGCGCCCCGGGACCCTCGCCCTGGACGCGCCGCCTGCGGCCTGGTCGCACCCTCGGCGATGCCGACCACGACCGTTTCCAGCATCCGCTCGAACTCGGCCTCACCACCGAACCCCGCTTGCAGGGGAGCCAGGGCGGACAGGGTCGGATACAGGGTCGGATCGAACGCCGGTGGGGCCGCGCCCGTTGCGGGGTCACCGGTCCCACCGGGATCCGCGCTCACGGTGGCGAGCAGGTACCCGTTGAGGAATCCAAAGAGAACCAGGGGGGCGTCCGCGATCGTCTGGTCGGGGATCCCGGCACGACGCATCGCCGCAGTCAGCCGCTCGAGCGCCTCCAGGGCCACCGCTGAGGTCTGCGCTCGGGTCGCCAGCAACGGAAAGATTCGGGGATGGCGCATCGCCATGTCCCGATATCCACGGGCCATCGTGCGCGCGATGGCCGTCCAGTCGTCCGGCCACTGCGCGGAGGTGGCCGAGACCTCTGTCAGGACGGCTTCGGAGACGGCGTCCAGCAGTGCGGCCTTGCCCTTGATGTGGTTGTAGATCGACATCGGATCGACGCCGAGCTCGGACGCCAGGCGCCGCACCCCGAATGATTCCAGACCCTGGCGATCGACGAGATCCACTGCCGCGGCGGCAATCCGCTGGCGGCTCAGTCCGGCCGGTTTGCCCTGCGTACGTTTCGCCACTCGTCACCCTCTCCGCGCCTTGCTCAACCTACATCGTAGGTCTATATTCTCCACCGTAGGTAATACTTACGGTGTAGGTATCACATCAACGATCCTGCGCCTGACCAGTCCACCATCACGGGCAGAGCGACGGCGCGAGCACCTGATTTCGCGAGATTCGCCCGGCATATGCGGTCGACTTCGAAGGAGACAGTTCGATGACAAAGACCCGACATGCGCAATCAGCCATCGGCGCGATGTACGCGGGCCTCGGGCTCACCGTCGTCGCGATGATCGTCCCGTGGATCGACCTCGCCACCGGCAACGTGCTGGCCGGCCACATCCGGGCCGGCTATCCCACCTTCTCGCAGGAGCGCATCGACACCGCCGTCATGACGTGGCTTGTCTGCCTGTCGGTTGTCGGGGCACTCGGCGCCGTTTGTTGGTTCTGCGCCATCTGGGCGGCCACGACGGGCAGGCGGTGGGCCCGCGGCGTCGTGACCCTCGTGTTCGCGCTCGGCCTGGGCATCGCCCTGTTCGACCTGCTCGTGAGGGACACCTCTGGGGACACCGGCCTGCCGCCATTGCTCGGTTGGGTCGGGATGCTGCCGTGCCTGGCAGGACTCCTGGCGGTCGCGCTGCTGTGGAGGAGATCGCAGCCGACATCGCAGGCATGACCGAATGCGTGACCTCAGGCCCACCCGCGAACGGTGTCCGCAGAAACCCGGAGCCATGACCCTTCCGAGATATCGGCTGTTGTGCCAGCTGAACCGGCAGCCCGTCGCCGTCAAAGCAAGAGACGGGCGACCGCCGCATCTGGCGGATCGTCGGCTGAGCCAGGACGTCATCGCAAGGGAATCGCTCACCGCGACCGCTCCCCGAGGGTCGCAATGAACCGGATCATCCAGTCGTTGGCCGGGTACTTCGGTGGGCTCAAGCGCAAGCTGTACGAAGGTGGTCGGCCGGGGGCGTTCATGCGGGCGATGAACCGCGTTGACGCGCTGCTGTACGCATCGGGAGTCTTCTTCCCGCGAAACGCGGTCACCTTGGAGGTGGCCGGGAGGAGCACAGGACGGCCGATATCGGTGCCGGTCGCCGTCGCGGACCATAACGGGGAGCGCTTCCTGGTGTCGATGCTCGGACCGAATGCGAACTGGGTGCGCAACGTCCGCGCCGCAGATGGACACGCCATCCTGCACCGGCGTGGCCGCGAGGAGGTCACGCTGGAAGAGATTCCGGTGGAGCGACGAGCCCCCGTGCTCCGTCGCTATCTCGCCGTCGCTCCTGGCGCGCGGCCCCACATCCCCGTCGACCGGCGGGCACCGCTGTCGGAGTTCGAGGAGATCGCGCGCCGGTATCCGGTCTTCCGGATCCACAGCCGACGATGAGCGCATCGCTGGCTGCTTTGGCAGAACCGCTCAGCGCTCACGAACCCGCAACCAGAAGGCGAGAACCGGCCACGCCCGGGTGAGGGCGTGGCCGGAGCGATCACGGAGGTGCTCGTGCCGGCACTGCGGCGTCGACCGGTCACCCCCGCTACTGCGGAATTCCTGCCGGCAGGCCGCCCCCCGTGCCCGCCGCAGCGCCGACCAGGCCGCCGGACACGTGGCGTGGTTTGCGTGTGGCCGCCTGGCCCTGTGACGTCGACCCGCGTGCGCCGGTGCGCCGCCGAGCGATCAGTACCGGTACACGTGGTCCGCCGCGTTGGAAGGGCTCACATGGGAAATCTGACTTCCAGCCGAAACCCCGAAGATGTTGTAGTCATAGCTGTGACCGTTCGCGGGATCGCCGTAGTCCAAGTGCTGGATGAATTGCACCAATGTGTTTGTGTTGTTGTGGACCGAATTTATACGGTCGCTCCAGCCATATGTAGCGAGGTCCTGCCAGCCGCGGTCACTGAGTTTCCCTCGGGGATATACGTAGTTGTCCCCGTCGTAGAAGCAGAACCAGCCGGACGGACAGTCGGCCACGGCCGCTGCTGATAGCGGACTCACCGTCGAGGCATCTTGCTGGGGAAGGGCGTAGGTGACGACGAACGTTCCATCGCCATATGTAACCTCATTGCGAGCGGTTTGCCGGCCCCCGGGGGCGATCTTCAGCTGCAGCGCGATCTGCCTGCGCAATTCTTCGTCCGAGCGGGCGGGCCGGTGGAGCAACGCCTCATCCGCTGCGTCAAGGCCGTGCGAGGCGACCGGCTCCTGTCCCGGGGCGGACGTGGCCATCGCCTGGCCCGTGCCGGTGGCAGCGACGACCACGGTGACGACGCCGGCCAGCAGACCAGCCATGACTCTCGACCTGGACATGAATCTCCTCGTTCTCGATGGTGTACGCGACTTCGTAATCGGGCGATGTGGCCCTGGGGAACGGTTTCGCCGGTGTTCGCAGAGGCGGGTACGGGCGAAAGGGCCGTTGGAAGTACGGCGGGAAAACCGCGATGACGAAAGTGGCGAGTTCGCTGAGTAATATTCTCCTTCCCCGACTTGATTCCGTTGGTAAACCCGTCATCGGGTGCCCTGTCGGAACAATCTCACGCCCTTACGAAAGGTGCCAGAATTCCGGCCATAAGTAAGATGGTGAGATCGATAAGCTATTCGTTATGAATGCAAATGTTGGCGCGGGAGTGCGGCACCCGAGGAAACGTGCCCACGTGCATCCTCGCTGGCCACCATGCCGTCGGGGTGATGTTGAAGCCGCTGAGCGCCGAGCGTCGCCACCGCCCGAGACGACCCAGGGGACCCAACGGTGTTTCGTCAGGAGCCGCCTTCGGCCGCATGTGTGACGTCGAGGTCTTTCAGTCGCGCTGTATCGCGGCGCGTGCCGCTTGAAGCAGAGCGGCGACAGGGGGGTGGTCATGGTCGGTGAGCCAGACCAGGGCCGACGTGGAGAGGGGCAGATCCGTGACATCGACGTACGCGACACCACGGCGGCTGTAGTCGTGGCGAGCCTCGGCGGGCAGGAAGGCGATGGCTTGACCGCGGGCGACGGCCGACAGCAGCGCGTCCATGTCCCCGGCCACGGGGCCGTAGCGTACGGGCCTGCCGTCGGGGCGGGGGTTGACCGTCCAGTAGTCCCACCACTCCCGCAATTCCGGGATCGGGACATCGACCACCACGTGGTCGGACAACTGGGCCAAGGTCAACGGCGCCTGAGCCACCAGCGGGTCGTCGGCGGGCAGACAGGCGACGCGGGGCCCTGTCGCCAGGTGCAGGCTCCGCACCCCGGGCGGCAGAGGGGGCCGGAGGAACGCGGCGTCGACCTCTCTGTGGTGCAGGACGTAGGTTTGCTCGACGAAGTCCAGGGAGCGGATCTCCACGGTGATACCAGGGTGCCGGGCGGAGAGTTCGGTGAGGATGGCGTTCACGTAAGGCATGAATGCCTCACCGCCTATGGCGCCGATCCTCAGGTGGCCCCGCACTTGCCGAGCGCGGGTGGCGGCCATCTTTCGAAAGCGGTCCATGGCCGCCACGACGCCACGCGCTTCGGATACCAGAGCCCGGCCGGCGGCGGTGAGATCCACACGACGGGAGGAGCGCTGCACCAGGCTGATATCCAGCCGGTCCTCCAGTGCCCGGATCTGTTGGCTCAGCGCCGGCTGTGTCAGAAACAGACGCTGGGCCGCACGGCCGAAATGGAGTTCTTCGGCCAGTACCAAAAACAACCGCAGTTGGTGAAGGCTGGGTTCGCGGGAAAGTGCCCCGTCTCGAGAGCGCCGCCCCCGGCTGGCGCCACTGCGATCCATAAGGCGAAGTATAAGTACTAAGCTACGACTTTCGTGGTGAATTGACGCCACTTGATCGTTTACGTGAGAAAAGTGCGACTCTACGGCGCCGACGCTCTGGACAGTCCGTTTGGGAACACATATCTCGATCTCAGCTCGATGTATGAGCCGATCGTGCGCTCGCGGAGGGAAGTCAACCGGGTCGAGCGGCGTACCTGCGCGAGGAAAGGCCCTCGACAGCCCGCAACGCCCTCTACGTCGGCGGAGCCGACCGCGGCCTGGCAGAAGCCGAGGGCGTCGACGTGAGGTCCGACCGGGTGAGCCAACCGGGGCCGGCGAGGGCCGCGATCGCCGCGGCCAGTACGGGAAGTCCGGCGACCAGAGCGGCGATCGACGCCCACGGAGTCTCGAAGGGAACTCGTGGGGCCGGGTCCCAGTCGATCGAGGTGGTCATGGGCCACACCAGGAGCAGGCCGATGACACACCCGGCAAATGCGCCCGTCGCCGTTCCGCAGGCCGCGCTGAAGGCCGCTCGGCAGGCGACGAAGAACCGTAGGGTCGCGGTCGATCCGCCGCCGACCCGCAGCAGGACACGCCCCGAACCGGCTGAGCGGATCGTGGTCAGTGCGCCGGCGAGGGCGATGAGGACCATCACCGCGACGAAGTACAGCCAGCCTGGCGGAGCCTGGAATCCCCGCTCAAGGTAGGTGACGGCGGTGTCGCCCAGCCGGCGGTCGAGCCGCTCCTGCTCGATCGCCGAGGTTCGATGAAACGAAGGGTCAATGATCAACTGCGTCGGCTCCAGGTGGAATCCGAGATCCTGCACGACCTTCGCGGGGATGAAGACTCCGCCCACCCGCGGATCGGTGGGTCTGACGGTGATCGCCGGGATGGTTTTGACGGATGGCGAGGGATCGGTTCCGGCGAAGCTGTACGTGATCCGCGCCGAGTCGGCTTCTTCGTCATCTGCTGTGACCACCACGGCTGTGCCCTCGTCGTAGGGAGTCGACGGATCTCCGGTGAGGTAGCGGAGCAGTGCCTGGTCGCCGATGTGGGCCTCCATCCACATGGCATATTCGGAAGTCCCCACATCGAGGTAGCCGGGCTCACGTTGACCATTGTTCTGTGCGATGGACGCACCGGATAAGCCGGATAATTCGTGCTGGATGGCCGCCCGCACAGCGGCCGCCTGGTCTGCGGAGAACCCCTCCACGACGAGCGCGCCGTACCGGGCCTCGGGTTGATAGTTCGCCCTGTTCTGCGCCGCCACGGCAACCGAGGTGATCATCACCGCGATTGCGATGGCGGTCGTGCTCATTGTCGTCGCCACTGCAGGTGCGGTTCGGGCGCGTTTGTCGGCCATATGACGGGCTGCCAGCCGAAATGCTGACGGCAGTCGTACGGTGTTTCGACCGAGCACTCCCAGCAGCCATGGGGTTAAGGGGCCTGATCCGAGGATCAACAGCGCTCCGCCCATCATGCCTGCCAGAAGGGTCATCGCTGACCCGAAGTCGTCATAGTGCTGGTCTTCATGCGTGGACCACGCCGTGAGCGCCGTCACCAGGATGCCGGCCGCTGACAGGGCCGCCCCCAAGACCAGGTGATGTCCACGCATGTGGCCGTATCGGCCACGAGGGGCTGAGCTCGCCGCGAAAAATACGGAACCGCACACGAACGCCGCGGGTACGCCCAGTACCACTGCAAAAATCACGATTTCTGCAAGCATAGGCAAATGGTACGCAGTAGTGCGCGATGTCGTATTGAGACGGAAGAACCTGGCCGGTGACCCAATCGTGGAAGGAGAGGATTGACGTTCAAGGAGATGGTGCGCGGCGATCTAGACGCCGGCCCACTCCCTTCCATTTCCCTCAGGTCAATACAAAGGGGATGAAGTGGCCGTCAGTGGCATTGTGCCCGCTATAGGGGAGTACGTCGAAGACCCCCT
Source organism: Microtetraspora glauca (assembly GCA_001570385.1). Lineage (GTDB taxonomy): Bacteria > Actinomycetota > Actinomycetes > Streptosporangiales > Streptosporangiaceae > Microtetraspora > Microtetraspora glauca. The sequence goes on from BBYL01000007.1 coordinate 676,948, forward strand.
TGCCCTGGCGAGTCCGGACCTGCTCACGACGACGGCATGGAGCGTCCGGCTATGAGCCAGGATGCGCATTGTCGGTGGCATCCCCAAGGGGGACGCCACGCAGGCTGAGCAGCACGAGCAGGACGCAACTCCCGGTGAGAGCGATATCGGCGACGTTGCCGATGAACAGGCCGCCGTAGTCGATGAAGTCGACGACATGCCCCTGGGCGAAGCCGGGTGCGCGAAAGAGGCGGTCAAGCAGGTGGGACGTGGCGCCACCCAGCAGCGCGCCCAGCACGACGGTCCAGGCGGGCGAGCGCAGCCGCCGCCCGACGTACAGCAAACCGACGACCGCGACAGCCGCCGCCAGGGCGAACACCCACGTCGCGCCCACGCCGATCGAGAACGCGGCACCGGGGTTGTACAGCAGTTGCAGCCGGATCAGGTTCGGGATGACCGTGATGCGCTCGCCGTCCGAGAGCGCCGAGGTCGCCCAGAACTTGGAGGACTGATCCGCGAGAAGGACCACCGCCGCCAGCACGAGCATCCACCCGTACAGCCGTAGGTCTCGCCTCGGCCTCTGCGAACTCTGTCCGACCGACACTCTTCCCTCGCAATCTGAAGCTTTCTCGCATCGTAACGACAAAGAGACGGATCGTGCGGTGTCGTCCTTGATGGATCGAGCGTGACGGTTCGAGAGGCCAGCGCCAGGCCCGGCGTAGGGGGTGTGACGAGAAGTCATGAGGGCCCGGCCGCCGGCGGTCTACCGGGACGCCGCCAACCGCTGGAGCGGCTCCATCGCCTAGACGGTCTCCGTCCCCGCCGCGTCCGGCCAGAGGGGCGGACGCGGTGTCATGGTTTCGTAAGAAGCCGGTTCTGGCCGCTGACTTACAACGAGGAACACGAGCGGCGTTATGTATTTTCGGTAAGCCCGTATCGCAATAATGCGGCGTCTCGCTCCGGGGCTTCGCCCAGACGGAGCCGCTGCTGAACGAACCGGGAACTTCCTCTGACTTGTACCCGTTCCGTACGTGAGCGAAGCATATTGCGGAGATTCGCGGAGGGCAGGGAGTGGGTAATCGGGAAGCGGTTCGCCGTCGCCGGAGATGGTTGCCCACCGCGACCACCCTGAGCGTGATAATCGGCGTGTTGGCGCTGTTCAACGACGTCTTCGGAATCCGCACGATGGCGGTCGATGTCTACTGCCGTGTCGTCGACGAGTGTGCCGGTGGCAAAGGGCGGCCTTCCGGGGAGGGAGCGGATACTCCTTCCGCCGCTCCGGGGAATCCGAAACCGGGCACCCCGACGGCATGCCGAGGCAGGGACAACCTTTTGATCGAAGGGGCGCTCGTGAACCCCTGCATTCGCAGGGAAGGCGACAGCCTCGAGATCTATGTCGACGTCGAACCGGGTAGTCCGGATGATCCCAATGAAGTCGTCGTGTGGGCGTGGTGGAGGGACGCGGAGAACGCGAAGGGGGAGCCGCACAAGTGCCTCATCAAGCTCGGCGACGGATATCAGAGATGCGGGCCGTTCGCGGAGAATCCGCCTCGGGCGGGCTACTATTCGGCGGCCACCATCGTAACGAGCAGTGGTGAAGTTCCTGCCAAATGGGCGGACAAGAATTCGACCGGACAGGTCAGTGCGCGCATATATTGGCCGGGAAAACAATGACGGCGGCGACGGGTGCGTCAACCTCCGTTGAGGTGGATGGCAGCGTCTGGCATTCTTGCGTCATGAACGAGACGCCCGAAACGGGTTGGTATGCGGTCCGCTGCATCTTCAGGTGGCGTCAGCCGTACGATACCTACGAGGAACGCCTCACCCTGTGGAGGGCCGATTCGTTCGACGAGGCCATGGCCATGGCGGAGCGTGAGGCCGAAGAATATGTCGACGACCGTCCGTTCGAATATCTTGGCCTGGCGCAGGCGTATTACCTGGACAATGAAACGATCGGCTCGGGAACGGAAATCTTCTCCCTCCTGCGAGACAGTGATCTCGGCCCGGAGGAGTATCTCGACACCTTTTTCGACACGGGGCGCGAGCGTCATGGTCACATCTCGTAACCTGCGACGTATCGGCGGGTAGCGATCAGTTCGTTCTTCTCGGCGAACGCGAGACCCGAGAACGCCACCGGGTCATTCCGGCTCCCGTTCTCATCGAGAGCCGTTCGTACGCTCGCGGCCCACGAGTGATGGACGCGTCGCCGTCCTCACGTCGTCCGGACACCATAACGGGCCGCCGGTGTGCCTGACGTGCACGCGTCAGCCGGGCGACGGTGTGGAAGTCACCGTGGGTCCTTGTCCGGGCTTCGCGTGACTCGTGCATTTGGCGTCCCACTCCGGGACGCGCAGCAGCGCTGGATTGGCGACACCGTTCTCACCGCGTATCCCGCTCGACGTGCTGGCGAAGGCCACGCCTTCGATGCAGATGCGAGCGATGTTGGGGAAATTGTCGACGTTGCGGAAGACCTCGACGTAGTCGACGTCGCTGATCTTGTCAGGAGCCGCTTCCTCCTGCCCGCCACGATCGCCCAACTGAGGTGACGAACAACCGCTCACCAGGAGAACGGCGAGAACTGCTCCCGACCAACGGGCGGCCACCGAGAGTGCCATCAGTCGCTCCTTGTGGCCGGCGAAGGGGGGAAAGAATGCCAGGCGCCGACCTTCCCGACGCGGCCAGCATATCCGCACGAATTCGTCGACGATCAGCTGGGGAATCTCCGGTCGGATCGGTGTGGCAGGCCTCGGTAATGCCGGTTCTTCTGCTCCGGTCAGTCGGTCTTGTGTTCACCGGCCTGGCTCTTGGGATCCAACTTCGGGGGAGCGCCGGAGGTACTCAAAATGCTGCGGGCTGTTTCGATCTTCTCTCGGAGAGCGGGATCGAGCGCGAGCAGAAGATAGAGGGCCGCCCAGGCGATGGTCACCCAAAGAGCGGTGCGGTACGCGTCCCCGGTCAGGCCCATGAAGGGGTGGAGGGCGACGACAACCAGAACCGGCAGGCCCATCACGACGACGGCGCGGGAGACGGGCAGGACGTAGTCCCGCCACCCACGCCGCCCCGGCTTCGGCGGAGGCGGCATCCGGCGCAGTCTCCCGTACTCGCCCGAGGCGACGGCGACCGCGGCCGCACCCAACTCGGTCCTCACGTGTTCTGCCGACCCTTGGCCGCTGAGCAGCCGACGCTTCAGGACACGCAGGGCGTAGGCGGCCTCCCTGGTCACGCGCGCCTGCCATTCCGCGGTGATCGGATCGCCGGTGGGCAACGTCCTGGCGAGGGCGCTCTCCAGTTTGATCGCGGCCATGTCGATTCCGCCCGCGCATCGCCACCGTTCCTCGTAGCCGTGTCCGGCGCGCATCGTGTTGAGGGCGTACAGGAGTTGGGCGAGGATCTCCGCGCGGGGATTGCGGCGGCGGGTTCTGCTCATGAGCAGATTGCGCCCGAGTCTCAGGGCGAGGACGGCTCCAGCACGGGCGAGGAGGATCACCTCGGCCGCCAGCAACGACAAACCCAGTAGGGACGTCGCCGGACCGAGCGTCGAATACAGCAGAAGCGCGGCGGGGGCGAGCACCGCGACACTCTCCACGGCCCCGGTGTACATGACACCGCGCGCGATCCGGTTCGTGAGGCGGCGAATCGGGATGTGGGCGGCGAAGCCCGCGACCACCACGATCGTCACCAGCGCGACCGCGTCACCCGGCCACGACCACGGCCACATCGCCGGAGTGCCGGACCTTATGGCCAGCCACGCCGCGACGGCACCGAGTATCGCGGCGCCCCGGCGCACGAAGGTCTCCGCGCGCTCGGTGAGCGCCACCTGCCAGGCCAGGGCGAGAACGTGGGGCTCGACGAGACCCCGTGCCACGGTGTGCGCGAACCCCGTCATCCCGTCGAGAGCGTGGGAGGCCTCCTCGACCCCGTATCCGAACGAGAGCAGGACATCGGCCTCGATCGCCCGCCGGGCCCTGCGCACCGGCGCGAGCGGATGCCACGAGGGAGCGGGGTCCCGCAGCTCGCGCGCGAGTTCCCTCAGGTCCATGCGTACGAGGAGATCGGCGATCTCTTCGTACGCATGGACCGAGGTCCGGTCGCTCAGGAGCCGGCGCGCCTCCACGTACGCTCCCAGGGAGCCGAGCAGGCGCGCCATCGCGATGATCGCCTCGTGGTCGCCGGCATCAAGGGCGAGTGCGCGGGTCAGGCACTCGTACGCGCGTACGTCACTGGTCAGCTCACCCGACATCGCGGTCAGGACCTCGACGTGCCGCTCGGCAGGGAACGCGGACAGCGCGTCCTCGATCACCTCTGCGGCTTCGGCGTCCGGGACCGACTGGAGTAACTGGCCCCACAAATCGACGCTCTCCGGCGCCGCCATGATGGCGGCACGGGACGCTTCCAGGGCCTCGTCCGGCCGGTGCGCCCAGATCAGGTAGCGGATGAGAGCCCGGTGCGCCGCAGGATACGACGGATCCAGGGCGACGGCCTCCCTGGCGTAGCGGGCGGCGAGGTCGTCGTTGTCCCAGCCGGACACCGCGGAGGCCGCGGTGAGCAGGGCTTCGGGGTCGCCGGGCGACTCGGCGACCAGTGCGGAGACCACCCTTTCCGCCTCGCCGTGCCGGGTGAGCCTGCCCAGGACCTGGACACGCCTCTTGGTCAGGTCCGGCGGCTCGGGCACGAACCGAGGCATCCTCGCGAGCACGCGTATCGCGGCCGCCTCGTTTCGGCTCGTGAACGCGTCCGCCACGTCGAGTAGCAGACCGGGGTGGCTGGCGAGATACGCGGCCCGTAGCGCGCGACGGCGCAACCGCAGCCGCAGCAGCGCGGAGACCTGGACCTCGCGGGCGTCCGCGTTGTCGGGGTCCGCCCGGAGGACACACCACGCGGCGACCAGCTGGAAGATCGGAGTATGAGCTCGCCACAGGCCGGCGCTCCGCCTGGCCGGACTGCCGGACCACCGGTCAGACCAGCGGGAGAGTAATCGGCGGATTCTTCCGTCTCCCGCTCGGATCTCCGGTGGAGGCGAGGGGGATGCCGGGCTCACGAACCGGTCCCAGCCGTCGGCCGGCGGAGCGGTGGTCCGGCCGAGCTTCTGCAACGCGGCATCGCGTGCCGAGAGCGCCTCCTCGTTCTCCGGGTGCACGGTGAGGATGCGGTGCGCCTCACTCAGCGCCTCCTCGTCCATGTCGCACCACGTCAGCACGTCGATCAGCACGAGGCGCAGATCGGGGTCGGCCGGGTCGCGGTCGGCGGCGGCCCGTGCCTCCTTCACGGCTTCGGTCCTGCGACCCTCCGAGGAAAGGATCTTCGTTCGGGCGCGTACGGAGGCGACGTCCTCCGCCTCTCCGAGGATCGCCAGCGCCTGTGCGGGATACAGGTAGCTGTCGTAGATCTCGGCGAGTTCGTGGCTCGGCTGCGCCGATGTGACGCGGGCGGCCGCATCGATCCGGCGCAGGTCGAGTAGGTTCACGAGCTTGCGCTGCCGCAGATCCTGGTCGTCGGGGGCCAACTCCAGCCCGCGTTCGGCGGCGGCCAGTGCATCGGTACGCAGCCCGAGCGCTTCCGCGCAACGCGCCTGGAGAAGGTGGAACCGCGCGTCGTCCGGCCTGCGGCGCGCGGCGTCACGCGCGGCGGCGTAGGCGCTGTACGGGCGGGAGGCAGCGGCCAGGTAGTCGATCCGTAACGCCAGCGCTTTCGCGTGCGCCGGGTCCGCTCCGAGCAGCCGGTCGAGTACGCGCAGAGCCCGGGTGTGGTCGCCCTCGGCGGCGAACAGCGCGGCCACGGACAGGCAGGCTTCCGCGGGGGCCCGGTCGAGATATCGGCGGAAACCTCGTTCGGCGCCGCGGTTGCGGCCACGCGTCAGCTTCGCGGCCGCCTGGGAGAACTCGGGAACCTCGTTCGGCGACACCTCCGCGACAGGGGTGCCGTTGTCCGCGACGCCGGTAGTCACGTCTTGGTTCTATCGGCAAAGCACTGCATTGTCTGTGATTCGCCGTTAATCAGACGCGGTCATCGGACCTGTCCGTCGACCGCTTCTGTGTTCAGTGTTCGGGGTGGAGGGCGCCGCCGATGTACATGGCGGTGAGCATGGTGAACAGGAACGCCTGGAGGAACTGCAGGAACATCTCGAACCCGGTCATGGCGACCGCGACGGCCACGCTCAGCAGCCCCACCGGCGCCCCGGCCACGGTCGGATGCTCGTACAGGAGCCAGAAACCGGCCGCGCTGAAGAACGCCAGGAGCAGGTGCCCGGCGAACATGTTGGCGAACAGCCGTACGGCGTGCGTGAACGGCGCCGTGACGAAGGTGTAGAGCAGTTCGAGCGGCGCGTACAGCACGAGCGCCAGCGCCTTGGGCAGCCCCGGCGGGAACATCAGGTTCCTGAAGTAGCCGACGAGGCCCTGGTGCCTGATGCCGAGATAGATCTTGATCACGTAGGCGGCGAGCGCGAACACGATCGGGAACGCGATGTGGGAGTTGATCGGGAACTGTATCCCGGGAATCACTCCCATGAAGTTCCACAGCAGGATCAGGCAGAACAGGCTGAGCAGCAACGGCATCCAGCGGTCGGCGTCCTTGCCGAGGAACGGCCGCGCCACCTGGTCGCGGATGAAGAGATAGACGATCTCTCCGGCGTTCTGCATGCCCCGTGGCACCAGCGTGGGCTTGGCGAAGGCAGCCCAGGCGAGCGCGCACAGCAGGAACGCCCCGGTCACGGCCATCACGACCGGTTTGGTCAGCCAGAACGGGGCGCCGGACCACAGCGGCGGAAAGTCGAAGAGCTCCAATCCGGGAGCCCGGAACACGTCGTCTGCCAGGCGAATCGCCACGGGCGCTCCTCGCGGTCCACAAAACTGGGTACGGCGTACTCACTTACTTTTCGACCATACTCAACCAGGTACGGCGTACGCAATGGGGGACGATGGAACGTGCCGGAGAATCTGTGGATGCGCCCCGAGCGCCCCTCCCGGGGTCCGCAGCCGAGCTTCAGCCGGGCGGCGCTGACCGAGGCGGCGATCCGGGTCGCGGACGCGGAGGGGCTGGAGGCGATCTCGATGCGGCGGCTGGCCGCGGAGATCGGCGCGGGCACCATGTCGCTGTACCGCTACGTCTCCGGCAAGGACGACGTGATCGAGCTGATGGTCGACGCCGTGGTGGCTGACTACCTCCCGGAGGGGACCGCACTCTCCGGTGACTGGCGGGCCGATCTCGGCGCGATGGCACGGCAGGCCCGGCGGACCGTCCTGCGCCATCCGTGGCTGGCGCCCCTGGCCGCGAGCCGCCAGGGGGCGAGCCCCAACCGGTTGCGGCTGCTGGAGGCGTCCCTTCGCATGGTGGACGGCCTGGGCCTCGGCGTCGACGAGATGCTGACGCTCATCGGGGCGGTCTTCGCCTATGTCAACGGGTTCGTGCAGAGCGAGCTGGCCGAGGCCGAGGCGCTGCGCCGCACGGGCCTCGACCTGAAGGGGTGGACGGCCCTCCAGGCGCCGTTCATGATGGCCGCCATCGCGAGCGGCGACTTTCCCATGGTCGCCAGGATGGCGACCGAGGGCGGCCGCGCGTACGCCGACATCGAGGAGCGGTTCGAGTACGGACTGGAACGCCTGCTCAACGGCCTCGCGACCGACCTCCCGCGATCGGCGGGCTAATCATGCGGCAACGTTCGCTTGGCTCGGGGGATGCTCCGGCAATTCCCCCCGGTCGGTGAGAACGAGATTTCTATCCAATACCTCGTCGTGGACGGACTCTTTCAACGTGATCACTTCTTGCAGATGTTCTCCGTCGCGGTCTTGGCGGACGGCGTGGGCGTGGGTGCCGCGGAGGGGGTGACGGTGACCTTCACCTTCTTGACCGTGTTGTGGTTCTGGCCCACGACGACCTCGATGCCCTGGACGTCCGCCTCGCGCAGCTCCGAGCCGGGAATCGCGGCGGCGACCGTGCGGGCCGAGTCCTCGCGGCCCTTGGCGTACCGGACCACGGTGGTGGTGAAGTCGCGGTTGGCGGTGTCGCCCGGAGCGGCGGGCACCATGAAACCGGCCCCGATCAGCGCGGTCTTGGTCCTGGCGCCGAGGCCGGTGATCAGCGTGCCGTTCAGCACGCGGATCGCGATCCGCTCCGGCGGCACGGTCAGCGCGGCGGAGGCGGAGGGGCTGGGTTTGGGGGAGGCGGCAGCCTTCCCGGAGGCGGCGGGGGAGGCCGCGGCCGTCGGCCCGCTCAGCGGCTGGTCGGAGTCGATCCGCTGGAACAGCTCGCGGGCGGCCTTCTTGTCCCACAGCACGGCGGACTCGTTGGTCGGCGTCGTGAAGTTCACGTCGGCGAGGGGGACGGTCACGAACGTCACGTCGTCCGTCGAGACGTCCTTGAGCTGGCCGGCCAGGCCGACGAGGTCCTTGGCGAGGGCGTCGTCCACGGTGAGCGTCTTGAGAGTGGAGTTGACCAGGCCGGTGAGCTTGGCCGGGTTGGTCAGCGTGCCCCCGCTCATGGCCTTCTGCATGAGCGCCGAGATCACCTGCTGCTGGCGGTCGATGCGGTCGAGGTCGGAGCGCGCCGTGGCGCGGGTGCGGGCGTAGGCGAGCGCGTCGCCGCCGTTCAGCTCGTGCGTCCCCGGCTGGAGGTTCAGCTTGGTCTTCGAGTCATTGATCGGCACCGGCGTGCAGACGGTGACCCCGCCCAGCGACTCCACGACGTCGATGAACCCCAGGACGTTGACCTCGACATAGTGGTTGATCTTGAGCCCGGTGGTCTGCTGGACCGCGCGCACCGCGAGCTTCGCCCCGCCGTACTGGTACGCGGAGTTGATCTTGTGCATGCCCTGGCCGGGGATCTCGGTCCAGGTGTCCCGGGGAAGGCTGACGACCGTGACCTTCCTGTGGTCCTCCGAGAGGTGGATCACCATCATCGTGTCGGTGCGCTGGCCCTCTTCGCGGCCCAGGTGGAGCTGGTTCTGCTGCTGCCGGGTGAGGTCGTCGCGCTTGTCCAGCCCGACCAGGAGGATGTTCATCGCGCCCTGGGGCACCGACGCGTCGATGCCCGCGTCGACCGACCTGATCTGGCTGGCGGCGTAGTTGGGAATCGCCCACAGCGCGCCGGAGCCGAGCAGCACCGCTCCCGAGAGCGAACCGGAGATGATCAGCGACCGGAGGCTGGTGCGCCCGCGTCTGGCCCGCTGCGCCGCGAGCCTGACTCCGCCGTTGCCGTCGCCCCCTACGTGGACGCCGGAGTCCTCCTCGTGGTCGCCACGCATCCGCGGGTCACCTTTCGGTTGCCGTCTTCGCCCCCACGTACAGTAGCGTGAGCCAGGCCATGAAGCCCTTCCCCGACTCGCCACAAAAGAGCCCGTCGCCCGCGCGCGACTGGCCGCCGATTTCGGTGATCATGCCGGTGCTCAATGAGGAGCGGCACCTGGCGGAAGCCGTACGGCAGGTCCTCGCCCAGCAGTATGAGGGCCCCATCGAGGTCGTCCTCAGCATCGGCCCGTCACGCGACCGCACGCAGGAGGTCGCCGACGCGATCGCCGCGGCGGATCCGCGCGTCGTCGTCGTGCCGAACCCCACGGGTCGCACCCCCAACGCCCTGAACGCGGCCATCGCCGCGTCCCGTAATCCGATCATCGCCAGGGTGGACGGGCACGCGATGCTCCCGCCCGACTACCTCGCCACCGCCGTCGAGACGCTCGAGCAGACGGGTGCCGACAACGTCGGCGGCGTCATGGCCGCCGAGGGCGTCACCCCGTTCGAGCAGGCCGTCGCGTGCGCGATGACCTCCAAGATCGGCGTCGGCAACGCCCGGTTCCACACCGGCGGCCAGGCGGGTCCCGCGGACACCGTCTACCTCGGCGTCTTCCGCCGTGAGGCGCTGGAGCGGGTCGGCGGCTACGACGAGCACTTCCAGCGCGCCCAGGACTGGGAGATGAACCACCGCATCCGCGAGACCGGCGGCCTGGTCTTCTTCCAGCCGCGCATGCGGGTGTCCTACCGTCCCCGGCCGAACGCGCGGGCGCTGGCCAAGCAGTACTTCCACTATGGTCGCTGGCGGCGCGTGGTCTCCCGGACCCACCAGGGGACGATCAACCTGCGCTACCTCGCGCCGCCGGCGGCGGTGCTGGCCATGCTCCTCGGCATCGTCGTCTCGCCGTTCTTCTGGCCCGGCCTGCTCGTTCCCGGGGTCTACCTCGCGGCGATCCTGGCGGGTTCCGTGCTCACCGGCCGCGGGTTGTCCGCCGCCGCGTTGCTCAGGCTCCCGCTGGTGTACGTCACGATGCACGTCTCCTGGGGCACCGGCTTCCTGACCAGTCCGCCGAGCCTCAGCAAGCCCCGCCCGGCGCGGCAGACGGCCCTGTCGCAGAACCTCCGCGGAGACTAGGCGACCTCGTCCCCGGCCGTCGCGAGGCTTTTCCCCGCGTCGCCCCTGTCGCCCGCGCCCGCGCCGGCTCCGGCGCGGGCGCCGGCGGCGGTGACGGCGTCGTCGAACCGGGTGAGCGCGTCCGGGTGGTCGGGGCCGAGCAGGTACGCCCTCAGCTCGCGCCTCGCTCCCGCCAGGACGTCCTCCTCCGGGCGGATCCGTGACACGACGCCGGGCAGCTCACCGCAGTCCGGGCCGATCAGGTACGCCGCCGCGGCGGTCGGATAGCGCTCCCGGAACTCGTGCGCGGGCAGCCCGGCGACGTTCGTGACCGCGTACGGCTTGCCGCCGGCGAGGAAGTCGGCGATCACGCTGGAGATGTCGCTGATCAGCAGGTCGGCCTGGTTGAAGCATTCGTACAGGTGCGGCTCGTCCCCCGTCACCGCGAGGTGCGGCGGGGCCGCCGCCCCCTGCTCGGCCTCGCGCAGCAGCCGCATGATCGCGGCGTGCGCCTCGCGCGCGAGCGCGGAACGGTGGCCGGTGAGCGGGTGCGGCTTGTAAATCACCCGCACTCCGAGGGCGAGCAGCTTCCGGACCAGGGTGGGGCCCATCGCGACGACCGAGGTGTGGAACAGATCGTCCGTCCACCCCTCCCAGGTCGGTGCGTACAGGACGCTCGGGTAGGGCAGGCCGGGACCGCTCGCCCGCACCCCGTGGAGCTGGGGCCGGCCGACCTCCACGACGACCTCGTCCCGCACCCCCACCTGCGCGCGGCGATAGCGGTCCCGCCCGGCGGGACCGGCGACCCAGACCTCGTCGTACACCTTCGTGAACGGGTTGAAGGACGCCTCCTTGTCGCTGTCGCCGTGCCCGATGAAGACGCTGGTGACGCCGGGCATCCGGAGCATGTGGATGTTGTTGCCGACGTTGGACGCGAACAGGGCGACCCGCGCGGTGTCCAGGCCGCGGAAGTTCATCATGTCGACGGCCGAGGGGATGCACAGCACCGGAAGGGTCGTGCGGCCCAGCGCGGTCAGCAGGTCGCGCTCCCGCAGCACGATCAGCACCCGGCTGCCGATCCGCTCCAGCGTGCCCAGCCACATGGTCGCCTGGTACGCCGAGTCGGCCGGGCCGGAGAAGTAGAGCAGCACCTCGGGGCGGTAGGCGCGTACCTCGTCGTCCACCGTCGCGATGACCCGCCGCCGGTCGGCCAGCGGGGCGGCGCGCACCACGTGGAGATACAAGGCGAACAGGGCGGCGGTCTCCAGTCCGAGCGCCGCCCCCACACCGGCCGCGCCGAGCCAGTCCATGCCGGCCAGGGCGCCGAACGCGGCCGTCGCCACGGGCAGCACGTCCAGGTAGAGCAGGCGCGCGCCGCGCCAGTTGACGAGCGTCTCAGGCGGCGCGGGAGGGAACGTGACGTCGATGTTCCTGGTGTCGACCGGCTTCAGGTTGTGGCACCGGTTCAGATAGGTGGCCAGCGCGCTCTGGACGGCACGCAGCCAGTGGAACAGGAACAGGCCGCCCGCGAGGAGGGCGAACCACGGCGACTCGGCTCCCGCGGTCCTGGCGAGCAGCAGCACGGCCGCCATCTCGCGCATCAGGAAGCGCGGCGTGGCCGCGAGCTGGAGCCGGCCGAGCCGTTCGGCCGCCCGCCGCGGCAGGGCCAGCTCCGCGGCGTACGACACCGGCACCAGGACCACGAACACCCACGGAAGGGGGTACAGCGCGGCCCCCACCAGTGCCGGATACGACGCGAGCACGACCCCGATGAGCAGGGCGTTTCTCCCCCTGAACGATCCCCCCATGCATGGCTGCCTACCCACTCACCTGGTCAGCCGCACGTCCACGACGTGTCCGGTGAGGCGGGAGATGAGCACGTCGATGCTGGTACGGGCGACGGCGGCCGAAGAGAGCAGCGTTCCCGCCGGTTCGTCACCGAAGGCCCGCAGCCGCATCGGCGTGGCGGTGCGCTCCGGGTTGACGCAGTTCACCCGTACGCCCTGGTCCGCCCACTCGTCGGCGAGCGCCTGGGTGAGGTTGACGACCGCCGCCTTGGTCGAGGAGTAGAGGCTGTAGTCCGCTCGGCCCCGCGTGTACGACGAGGAGGTGTAGAGGAGGAGCTGCCCCCTGGTCTCCGCCAGGTACTTGAGCGACGCGCGGGCGATGTTGACCGGACCGAGATAGTTGACGCCGACGGTCTCCTCGATGGTGGTGTGGTCGGCCTCGCCGAGCTTGCCCATGTGCAGGACGGCCGCCGTGTTCACCACGTAGTCGATGCGGCCGGTCTCCGCGTACACCCCGGCGAGCGCGTCCTCGACGGCGGAGGCGTCCTGCACGCGTACGCCGCCCGCGGTCCGGGAGAAGGAGTGCACGGTCGCGCCGTAGCCCCGGGCGAGCTTCACGATGTCGGCGCCGATGCCGTAGCTGCCGCCGAAGACCACGAGGCTCCTCCCGCGCAGCGCCTCGTGGTAGCCGTCCTCGGTCAGCGCGGGCGCGGTGCTCTCGGCGAGCTGGAACAGCTTGTCCGCGATGAACACGTCGACGGGGTGGGTGACCTTCATGTTGTGCTCGCTGCCCGGCACCAGGTAGATCGGCACGTCGGGGAGGTAGCGCAGGACGACCCCGCAGTCGTCCGTCGCGGGAAGCTTGTCGAAGTCGGGGTCGGCGAAGGCCCGCCGGTACGCCGCCCGGATGACCGACAGCCGGAAACACTGCGGGGTCTGGCCGCGCCGGAGCCGCGAACGGTCCGGGATGTCGCGGATGATCTCGCCGCGCGGCCCGGGGACGGCCACGACGACGGTGTCCGACGAGGGGATGGCCACGTCCACCGCTTCGTAGCGGCTGAGCGCGGCGACGCAGTCGCTGATGATGCGCGGCTCCACGAGGGGCCGGACCGCGTCGTGCAGCAGCACGTCGCACTCCTCGTCGCCCAGCGCCTGGAGGGCGCGCCACGTGGTCTCGGTGCGGCTGGCGCCGCCTTCGAGGATCTGGGTGACCTTGGTGTAGCCGTTCCGCTCGACCAGGGAGGCGACCTCGTCGGTGAAACCGGGGGTCATCAGCACGATGACCTCGTCGATCTCCGGATGGCCGTCGAACACGCCGAGCGTGTGCTCCAGAATGGTCCTGCCGGCGATCTTCAGCAGTTGCTTGGGGGTGTTCAGTCCCACCCGCTGGCCGACTCCGCCGGCCAGTACGACGCCGACCGTGCGCAGACGCGATTTCGCGATCATGATGCCTCCCCGCACTGACCATACCCGCAGGCCGTTCACGAACCGCTGCCGAATGGCATTGCCACCTAGTGATCGCTCAGTTACGTTGCGGTGTGGACACGGCAGTGATCGAAGTGGAGCGGGAGACCATGGGGGCAGAAGCGGCCCGGGGGACCCCGGGCACCACACCCGGCGCCGTCGCCGTGGTCTTCGCGACGACACCCGCGGCCGGTCTGGTCTGCGGCAGGACGAGCCTCCTCGAACGTGTCACCGGCCAGCTCCGGACGCTGTCCGTCCGTGACGTCCAGGTCGTGATCCGGGCCGAGGACACCGGTGGCGGGCTCGCCGACGACCTGCGTGCCGTCGCCAAGGTGGCCCGCGCCTCCACCTGCCCCGTGGCCGTGCTCCACGGCGATCTCGTGGCCCACACCGAGGCCCTGGCCGTACTGCTCGACCATCCCTCGCGCGGTTCCGGCGCGCTGGTCGCGCCCGGCGCCGCCACCCCGCTGCTCCCTCCGGTGCGGACCGAGCGCGGACAGATCGCGGCGGCGGGCAACTCCTTCCATCGGGTCGATTCGCCGGACGCCACCTTCCGCGGCGTCCTCCAGGTGGGCGAGGCCCATCTGGCGAGCCTCGCCGACGTGGCCGAGGAGCTCGCCGACCTCGCCCAGAACCGCAGGCTCGGGCGCGTGAGCGACACCGAGGTGGCCGGCCTGCTGCTCGCCGGCCTGGTCCGCGCGGGGGTGCCCGTACGCGCCGTCCCGCTCGGCGGGCTGCGCTGCGAGCGGGTCGGGAGCCGGCCCGCGGCCGAGGAGGCGATACGCCGGCTGGCCGACGTGGACGAGACCGGGGCGAGATTGCGGGCCGCGGTCAAGTCCGACGACGGCCTGTTCGCCACCTTCTGCGTGAGCACGTGGTCCCCCCATCTCGTACGGCTGGCCGCGCGGCTGCGCATGACGCCCAACGCGGTCACCGGCGTCTCGGTCGGCCTGGCCGTCATCGCCGCGATCTGGTTCTCGGCGGGGGAGCGGACCGCCCAGATCGCCGGCGCCGTGGCGCTCTACCTGTCGTTCGCGCTGGACTGCGTGGACGGCCAGCTCGCCCGCTACACCCGCGGCTTCTCGCCGCTCGGCGCCTGGCTCGACGCCACCTTCGACAGGGTGAAGGAATACCTCGTGTACGCCGGTCTCGCCATCGGCTACGCCGGGACCACGCAGGGCGGGGCGACCGGGCCGGGCGGCATCTGGGCGCTCGCGGTCGCCGCCATGTTGCTGCAGGCCATCCGGCATATGATCGACTTCTCGTACGCGGGCGCCGTGGCGGACGCCGCCAAGGACGGCGCCGCCGGGAACCGCCCGCCGCTCCCACTCTCCGTCGCCTCGGAGTTGCCCCGCCTGGACGACGCGAGGAGCGGCCCGTTCAAGGGCGGCTTCGCGGGCGGTCGCGGCGGCGAGTTCGGCGCCCCCGGCGGCACCGGCGGCACGGTCGCGAGCCGGATGGTCGGCCTGTCCCGGCGGCTCGACCTCGGCGCCGTGACCCGGTGGGCGAAGAAGGTCATCGTGCTGCCGATCGGTGAGCGGATGGCCCTCATCGCGGTCACCGCCGCCGTGTTCAACGCCAGGGTGACCTTCCTCGCGCTGCTCGCCTGGGGCGCGGCCGCGCTCACCTACACCCTCGCCGGGCGGATCGGCAGGTCTCTCACATGACGGAGGGCGCGGGCATGATCTCCGTGCACATGACGCCGGTGCCGCGCAGCTCGGTCGTCGCGTACCGGGACGACGGGGCCCTGTCCCGCGCAATGGGCATGCTGGTGGCGGGACAGCTCCCGCCGCTGCCGCCCGCCGTCGCGGGGGCCTTCGTCACCGGGGTGCTGCTCCTCGTCGGCGTCGCGGGCAGCGACGGCCTGGCGGTCTTCGGTCCGGCGGTGGCCCTGCTGCTCGCCGGGCCGGGCAGCTCGCACCGGCACGACGGGCGGCTCGACTGGATGGTCCCGCCGATCCTGCGGCTCACCGAGTACGGCCTCATCGCCTGCGTGGGCTTCGCGCACGGCGTCCCGCCTCTGCTGATCTTCGCGCTGCT
The DNA here is from genome assembly GCA_001570385.1 of Microtetraspora glauca. Classification (GTDB taxonomy): domain Bacteria; phylum Actinomycetota; class Actinomycetes; order Streptosporangiales; family Streptosporangiaceae; genus Microtetraspora; species Microtetraspora glauca. The sequence goes on from BBYL01000007.1 coordinate 692,553, forward strand.
CGGCGCGATCGTGTTCCACCACTACGACACGGTCTACCGGGTGCGGCAGCACGTCTACCCGCCCTCGTGGTTGCCGGTGGCCGGGCTGGGCTGGGACGGGCGGATGCTGGCCGTGGCGATCGGCGGCGCCGTCGACCTGGTCACCGCGATGTTCGCGCTGCTCGGCCTCTACCTGTGGGGCCTGTTCTGCTGGGAGAGCCTGACCTGCTGGCTGGCGGCGCCGCGTTCCGGCGTCGAGGCCGCCGATCTCGGCGCCGGAGACTGACCCCCGAGTGACCGCGCCGGCCCGTGATGAACCCCCGACCACGTACGGATTACACGATCACGGCACAAAGGCAACTAATCTTTGGGGTTACTGTCAGTCGATCGACCTCTAGGAGTGCACGTTGCTGGGAATGGTGCTGGCCGCCGGAGCCGGACGCCGCCTGCGGCCGTACACCGACACGCTGCCCAAGGCGCTCGTGCCGGTCGACGGCGAGACCACGATCCTCGACATCGCGCTGCGCAATCTCGCCGCGGTGGACCTGCGTGACGTCGTCGTCATCGTCGGATACCAGGCGCAGGCCGTACACGAGCGTCAGGCGGACCTGGAGCGCCGTCACGGCGTGAAGCTGACGCTCGTGCACAACGACAAGGCGGAGGAGTGGAACAACGCCTACTCGCTGTGGTGCGCGCGCGACCACTTCGCCCAGGGCGCGCTGCTGGTGAACGGCGACACCGTGCACCCTGTCTCGGTCGAGGAGACCCTGCTGTCCGCCGACGACACCAGTGACGTCCTCCTCGCGGTGGACGACGTGAAGTCGCTGGCCGACGAGGAGATGAAGGTCACCCTCGACGGCGGCAGCCTCAAGCGCATCACCAAGCTGATGGACCCGGCCGAGGCGTACGGCGAGTACATCGGCGCCACGCTGATCCGTCCGGGCGCCGCCGAGCGGCTCGCCGACGCGCTGCGCGCGACGTTCGAGCGCGACCCGCAGCTCTACTACGAGGACGGCTACCAGGAGATGGTCAACCGGGGCGAGAAGATCTCCGTCGCTCCGATCGGCAAGGTCGACTGGGTCGAGGTGGACAACCACGACGATCTGTCCAAGGCTCGCGAGATCGCGTGCCGCTACTAGTGTCCCTCCGGTCGATCCCCGCCCCATCGCGTCGCCCGGAGCGGCACCCCGCCGCCTCGCGATGCACCCCCCTGGACGCCGCTCCCTCCGCGCAGATCCCGCCGGTCGGGGCACTGGCCCTCGCCTCCTAAGGAGACCCTCTTGCCGATTCTGGCCAGGATGCTCCCCGCCCCCCTCACGATGGAGGTACGGCGGGGCGCGATCGCGCAACTCGGTGTGCTGCTGTCCGACAGCCGGGTCGCCACCTCGGGCCGGGTGGCGGTGGCGGTCGGGGTGAGCCAGGGCGACAAGATCGCCGAGGTGATCGCGCCGTCCCTGGGAGAAGCCCGGGTCTTCCGGGTGCCCGACGGCTCGGTCGACGCGGCCGTCTCGCTCGGCGCCGACCTGCGCAAGGGCGCGTACGAGGCGGTCATCGGCATCGGCGGGGGAAAGACCATCGACGCGACCAAGTACGCCGCGTCACTCGCCGGCATCCCGATGGTCGCGGTCGCCACCAACCTCTCGCACGACGGGATCTGCTCGCCCGTCGCCTCCCTCGTCCACGACGGCGGCAAGGGCTCCTTCGGGGTGCCCATGCCGCTGGCGATCATGGTGGACCTCGACTTCGTGCACGACGCGCCCGAGGCTCTGGTCCGATCCGGGGTCGGCGACGTCATGAGCAACCTGTCCGCGATCGAGGACTGGCAGCTCGGCAACGCCGAGCGCGGTGAGCCGATCGACGGCCTCGCCATCTCCATGGCGCGCACCGCCGCGGAGGCGGTGATCGGGCGGTCCGACTCCATCGAGTCCGACGCTTTCCTCACCGTCCTGGCCGAATCTCTGATCCTTTCCGGCATGTCGATGGTCATCGCGGGGTCGAGCCGTCCTTCGAGCGGTGGTGACCATGAGATCCTTCATGCCGTGGATCAGCTCTTTCCCGGAACGTCCAATCACGGCGAGCTCGCCGGCATCGGCACGGCGTTCTGCTTCTTCCTGAGAGAGGACTCGCGCCGCCTCGATCAGGTCACCGACTGCCTGAGGCGGCACGCGCTGCCCGTCACTCCCGGAGACGTCGGCCTGACGGCCGAGCAGTTCACCGCCGCCGTGATGCTGGCACCGTCGACGAGGCCCGGCAGGTATACCATCCTCGAACACCTCCGTCTGTCGGAGACCGAGGTCAGGACGAGGGTGGAGGACTATGTCCGCGCCGTCGGTCGCTGAGCTGCGCGCGGTCGCGCAGCCGCAGACCACGATGGACCGCCGCAGCGGCGAGCACTGGGCCGGCCTGCTCTACATGCGGAAACTGTCCATCTACGCGACATGGGTGCTGGCCAAGACGCCCATCACGCCGAACCAGGTCACCGGCCTGATGATCCTGTGCGGCGTGCTGGCGGGAGCCGTGCTCGCGCTCCCCGGGCTCTGGGCCGCCGTCGGCGCCGCGGTGCTGATCCAGGTCTACCTGCTGCTCGACTGCTCCGACGGCGAGCTGGCCCGGTGGACCGGACGCACCTCCATCACGGGCGTCTACCTCGACCGTGTGGGCCACTACCTCGCCGAGGCGGCGCTGCTCATCGGCCTGGGCTTCCGCGCCTCGGAGGTGCTTCCCGACTGGTACACCGTGCTCGGCGTCGTGGCCGCGCTCGGCGCGATCCTGATCAAGGCGGAGACCGACCTGGTCGACGTGGCCAGGGCTAGGTCCGGCCTGATCGCCGCCACCGAGGCGTCCGCGGGTCAGTTCCAGTCGCGCCGCCTCGGCGCGGCCAGGAAGGTGGCCGCCGCGCTGCGCTTCCACCGCGTGATCCAGGCCGTCGAGCTGTCCCTGATCGTGGTGGTCGCCGCGGTGCTCGACTTCTGGTTCCCGGCGACGCGGATCCTGACCGTCGCCTGTGCGGTGATCGCTCTGCTCCAGCTCGTCCTGCACCTCGTCAGCATCCTGGCGTCGCGGCGGCTGTCGTGAACGGACGGCGGGCGAGGTTTGCCGACGACGAATCGGGGAACCACGGGGCGGCTTCCCGCGTCGGAGTGTTTGGTGGGGGTTCGGCGGCTGTTCCGATACCCTTGATTCGCAGTAAACCAGACAGGTCCGGGATGGTTCAGCCGTACAGACTCGGTGATCATGAAATCGTGTGCCCTCTGCCACGCGTCGAGGCGATGACGCGGTGAAGATTTCTTGCGTCATCCTCACCATGGGCAACCGGGTCGCCGAGCTGGACCGGGCGGTCGAGTCCGCGCTGACGCAGACCGACGGCGACGTCGAAGTGGTGATCGTCGGAAACGGCGCGGACGTGCCGCAGCTGAGCGTGCGGCCACGTCCCGGCTCCGCCGCGACGATCAGGACCGTACGGATCGGCCACAACGCGGGCATCCCCATGGGGCGCAACCGCGGTGTCCAGGAGTGCTCGGGCGACGTCGTGCTGTTCCTCGACGACGACGGGTGGTACGCCGACTCCAAGCTGGTCGCGCACATCCGTGAGCGGTTCGCCTCCGAGCCCGACCTGGCGGTGATCTCCTTCCGGGTCATGGATCCCGACGGCGGCTCGGTGCAGCGTCGGCACGTCCCCCGGCTCCGTGCCGGAGACCCCGAGCGCTCCTCGCCGGTGACCACCTTCCTCGGCGGCGCCTGCGCCATCAGGAGGTCGGCGTTCCTCCAGGTCGGCGGGTTGCCCGAGCGCTTCTTCTACGCGCACGAGGAGACCGACCTGGCCTGGCGGCTGCTGGGCGAGGGCTACCGGATCGAGTACGACGCCCAGACCGTCATGTACCACCCGCTGGTGCTGCCGACCCGGCACTCCGACTTCTTCCGGTTGAACGCCCGCAACCGGGTGTGGCTGGCGCGCAGGAACCTGCCCTGGCCGCTCGCCGTCCTCTATCTGGGCAACTGGATCGCCCTCACCCTGCTCAGGGAGCGGTCCGGCCCGTCCCTCAAAGCGTGGTTCCAGGGCTTCCGCGAAGGTCTGCGCGAGCCCGCCGGTGAGCGCCGCCCGATGGCCTGGCGTACGGCGTGGCGGATGCTGCGCCTCGGCCGCCCGCCCATCGTCTGACGGCCGCGCGCCGACGCGGGGCGCCCGGCGCTCCGGTCACCGGTTCGCATGGGCACCGGTTCACATGGGCACGGCGTCCTCGAACGACATCGTCACGTGATCCGCGGTCACCGTCATCAGCGCGGTCCCCGGTAGGCCGAGCTCGCTCAGTTCCTTGGCGATCGGATGGTTCCCCAGCCTGATCAGGGCGCCGCCGGGTCGCGCCCGGACACCGCTCGCGCGTGCCGTCCAGGGAACGCGCCGGGTGATCCCGTCGAGGTGCGAGTAGGCGTCGATCGGCGCCATGGTCCCTGGCGGGAGGGGGACTCCGGGACGGAGCAGCAGGTCGAGCACCAGCCGCCCGTCCCTGTGCAGGATGCACCGCTTGTACGGCGTGGCCAGCCGCAGGTCGATCTCGGCGCGTTCCTTGGGGAAGCCCCAGATCCGCCGTCCAGCCTCCAGGGTGAACCCCTGGTCGACGGGCAGCCAATGGACGAAGGCGCCGGAGCCCGCCGCGCGGACGTCCTTCAGCCCGGCCAGCAGGCCGCGCCCGGGGCGGCGTCCGGCACCCGGCGGCCGGATCAGGAACGCCATGCCGAACTCGTGGTAGGCGTCCAGATCTCCGTCGCGGTACTGGACGAAGACCAGCGTGCAGGCGGCCTTGCCGGGCAGCACCTCGGTCACGTCCAGTCCCGAGTACGCGATCACGGCGCGGGCGGCGTCGGCCCGTACGAGATAGGTCGCGGCGCACGCCGACGCGTCCCTGATCCGTACCGGCATGTCGATCCGGCGTCCCTGGACGAGATGGCTTCTCACATCTCCAAGTAGAACAAGATCGGCGCCACGGCGGTAGCCGTGGGCTCGCGGGGAGGGCCGCGCCGGATCCCGGCGGCTCACGGAGGGCACCCCCGCGCGGTCAGGCGGGAAGGGCGCGCCCGCGCGGGCGGGCCGTGACCCGGTCCGGGGCCTGCGCCCAGCGTTCGAGCTGGGCCACGAACTCGGCGGCGCGTACCGGCCAGTGGAAGCGGCGCCGCGCCTCGGCGTGACCCCGGGCCCCCATCGCGGCGCGCCCCTCGGGGTCGTCCCGTAGGGCGAGGACGGCCCGCACGGTCGCGTCCACGGTGCTCTCGGCGCCCTCCGCCGGGAAGGGGACCACGGTGCCGCACCCGGTCCCGAGCACGAGCGAGGCGGCGCCGGGCAGCGGCGTGGTGATCACCGGGAGGCCGCGCGCCATGTACTCGACGACCTTCGTCGGCGTGGTGTTCCGGAAGGCGGGCACGTCGTGCGGCAGCGACAGGCCGGCCAGGGCACCCTCGGCCATCCGGAGCGCGTGCGTGTTGGGCACGTGCCCGAACCAGTCGAGCAGGCCCTCCCGCTGGGCGTCCCGCAGCAGCGGCCGTACCCCCGGGTCGGCCGGGCCGATCAGGTCGAGCCGGATCCGGTACGGCCGCAGGCGCCGGGCGAGCTCGATCAGTTCGGCGGCGCCGCGCGCCCGCGAGAGGCGGCCGATGTGGACCAGCCGGTCGTCGCCCGGCGGCGGGGGCGGCGCGGACGGGACATAGGTGTGGTCCGGCACCACCGGGTGGCCGCCGGGGAACCGGTCGCGGAACGACTCCTCGGCGAGCATGAGATGCAGGCGGCGCTCCGCGCGCCGTTCCAGAGCGTCGATCAGACGCGGCAGAACCGGACTCAGCGGCCCCGGGAGGCGCGCCTCGGCCTCCAGCAGTCCTCGCGTGTCCTCGTGGACGTCCCAGACCGTCACGGGCCTCCTGCGGGGCAGCGCGAGCAGCAGCTCGATGTCATGGACCAGCAGCAGGTCGGCGTCCAGGCAGCCCCGTGACAACGCGGCCCGCGCCGCTCTGAGCGCCTTCGCGCGCCGCATGCCGACCGCGCGCGGCACGTCGATGGCCCGGATCTCCGGCGGCGGCGTCACGTTGCAGTGCGTGAAGGGCGCGACGTAGGTGACCTGGTGCCCCGCGTCCAGCAGGGCCCGGATCTGCCTGTGCGCGATCCGGGCGTCCTCGGGGTGGTGGACGATTGTGCCGACACATACCCTCATGTGACGACTCTGCGGTCCTATCCCGTCGAGCCCGGATGTGCCGCGTTAATCCATGCGGAACTACCGCTGAACTTCCGGCTGCTGATCGTTGCTCTTCCTGGGCCTGCGGTACAGCCAGGCGAGTCGGGGCTCCAGCATCCACTTGAACAGCGTGCGGGTCACCGGCAGGCACAGGATGGTGGCCAGGGCGAAGCTGCCGCTGAGGATGGCGAGGACGCCGAGGGGGCCGTTCAGCCACGAGGCGTTCAGCCAGCCCATCTCCTTGCCGATCATCACGGGCACGCCGTGCAGCAGGTACGCGTAGAGCGTGCGCGTGCCGAGTTCGGAGAACCACATCTGGCGCCGGGGCACGAGGGCCATGACGCTGAAGCAGATGACGGTGACCCCGGCGAGGAAGACGACGCGGAAGCCCATGCCGTACCACCACGTCATGTGCAGGTCGTGGTAGCTGGCGTTGAAGTACCACAGGCCCAGCTTGAGGCGGGGCGCGAGGACGTAGACGGCGACCGCCCAGGCCAGCAGGGTGACTCCGGCCAGGATCCGGACCGGGGTGCGCTTGAGCACCTCGAAGTGCTCGGGCTTGAGGACCAGGCCCATCGCGAAGAAGGGCAGCAGGCCGAACACGCGGTCGATGCTGAAATCACCGCTGAGCTGGGACAGGCCGGAGAAGAGGCAGACGACCACCGCGGTGGGCAGCGGATAGCGCATGCGTTTCCACACGGGTGTGGACAACCGCCAGAACAGCAGCGCGAGGAGATACCAGTTGAGCCAGTACGGATCGAGGATCGAGATGCTCCACTTGTGCCCGAAGGCCACGCGGAGGAGGTTGTAGCCGAACTCGACGATCACGTACGGCACCAGGAAGGTGTCGACGAGCTTGTTGGTCTTCGCGTTCGAGTTCCAGAAGTTCTTCGACAGGAAGCCACTGATCATCACGAACAGCGGCATGTGGAACGAGAACATGAAGATGTACAGCGCCCGGTTGGCGTCCGCGCCGACCGTGGGGCGGATCGCGTGTGAGGTCACCACGAGCGCGATCAGCAGGAACTTGACGTTGTCCAGGTACGGGTCGCGCCGCTTGGGCTGGGGAGCGGGCTCCTCCTCGGGCTCCTGCTCCTCCCAGCCGGTGGGCGGCCTGACCTCGCCGAAGCCGGACATCCCACCCGGCGCGTACGGCGACGCCTGCTGGGGGGCCTGGGCCCACGCGGGCAGCGGGAGCGGCTCCGGGCTCGGCGGCGGGGGAGCGGCCGGGGCGGCGGGGGGAGGCTCCACCGTGCTCGGTACGGCGAGGCCCTGCGGGACGTCGTGGCCCGCGCGGCGCCAGGGGTCCCACGGGTCGGCGGGCAACTCGGGCCACTGCTGGGCCGGCGCCGCCGGGGGGACGGCGGGCATCGCCTGCGTCGGGGCCTGTCCCTGGAGAGACGCGCGGCGTGACCGCTTGGGCAGTTGGTCCGCGGCGGGCGGCGCGAAGGGATCCTGTACGGGCGCGGCGAGGGGGTCCTGTGCCGGGGTGGAGAAGGGGTCACGCGCGGCCAGGGGGTCCGGTCCGGGCGTGGTGGCGTAGGGGTGCTGCGGCGAGCCGGTGAAGGGGCTCTGCGGGGCGGCCGGGCCGAGAGGGTCGGACGTGGGCGCGGGGCCGGAGTCCGCGCGCGGCGTGGAGAAGTAGTCGAACCCCTGGGGGGCCGCCTCGGGCTTCCCTGTCTCAGGGCCGCCGGCTCGCGGCGTGCGCGGCCGGCGCTTGGGCAGCGGCCGGTGCTCGGGATCCGATCCGGCGGACGCGGTGCCGGAGGCCGCCGCTCCTCCGGATGCCGGAGATCCCCCGGACGTCGCGGATCCTTCAGAGGTGGCGGAGCCTGGTGCTCCCGAGATCCCTGGTCGCCCCGATGTTCCCGATGGGGGTGCCGACGGAGCCGGTGCCCGGGTTTCCGCCGCCGCCGACGCGGGCGGCGCCGATGAAGCCGCTCCCGGCGGCACGGATCCCGCCGCCGGTCCCGTCGCCGTCCCGGCCGCCGACCCCGTCGCCGGTCCTGCTCCCGGCCCCGCTGCGGGCGCGGGCGCGGACGGGGTGCCGAAGGACGCGAAGTGCCCGGTGGGCGGCGGAGAGCCCTGCGGTGCCCCGAAGCCGCCCCCCGCGGGCGGGGCCGCCCACGCCTGCCGTACGGGCGGCTCGCCCTCCGGAGCCGGAGCGGCGCCGGTGGGCGCACCGCCGCCGGGAGCGGCGGACGGCGGCGGCCACTCGCCGGTGATGCGGCCGATCACGCCGGTGGGTGCGTCCTCGGAGGGATCGTGCGGTTCACCCGGGTTCGCTCCCGGAACGTGAGGGGTTGGGCGAGTGTCAGTCACGGGAGGAAACTCTCAAGGTTCGCCGAGCGGGGGCCGGTGGCTCATTCGAGACGGAGCCTGCGTTCAAGACGCTAGCGCGGACGTCCCGTGCGGTCAGGCGAACGTGGAAGCACGGAATGCGTCCGCTCCGCCCAACCTTAACGCAAGTCTCAACGATCACTCCTGTAACGGACATCAATAATTGCTGTGAACGGCGGACCTCAGCCCTTGCAGATGTCCGTCTCGGAGGTCACGGCGTCGTCGCCCACATTCAGCGCGACCTTGACGCCCTTCCAGTCGGCGCCGACCACGAGCTGGATGATCGGGCCCGCGACCCGTCCGGGCTTGGGCGGGGTCGAGGCGGACGTGAAGGGCGTCGCCGGGCCGGTGGCCAGCTTGCCGGTCTCCGGCTTGATCGTGTTCTCCAGCTTGCCGCTGAGGATCTTGGCCTGGTCCCAGCCCTGGCCGGTGTAGCGGATCATGGTCGTCGGCTGGTCGCTGCCGTCGGGCTTGCGCGCGTCACCGACTCCGACCACTCGGAAGCCTTCGGCGGCCAGCGCTTCGGCGACCTCCTTGGCCTTCCCGCCGGTGTTGGTGCCGTTGAACACCTGGACCTTGACCTGCTCCGGCTTGGTGACGGTCGGGGCGGCGGGCTTGGTGCCGCCGGAGGAGGAGGCGGCGGGGCTCGGCGACGCGGTGACCTCCACGTCGCCGCGGATGCCCGCGAACAGATTGTTCGCGGCCGGCTGCTTCCACTGGACGCGGTTCTTGTCCGCGACGTACGGCTCCCAGGGCACCTTGGTGGCCTTGAACCCCTTGGCGCTGAGCTTGGAGGCGCTCTTCGCGATCTCGAGGAGCGCGTCGGCGTTGAGCTTGTCGTCCGTCGTGACGGAGTCGGCCGTGGCGTTGATGAACTTCTGCAGCTTGCCCCAGTCGGTGAGCAGCCCGCTGCTGGTCGCCTTCTTCACCACCTGCGAGATGAACACCTGCTGGCGCTCGATCCGGCTGATGTCGCCGCCGTCGCCGAGGGAGTAGCGGGCGCGCACGTAGGCGAGGGCGGTCTCGCCCCTGACCGTCTGCGTGCCCTTCTTCAGGGTCAGCTTGGCCTTCTTGTCGTTGACGTCCTTCGGCACGCAGATCTCGATGCCGCCCAGGGCGTTCACGATGTTCTTGAAGCCGGTGAAGTCGACCTTCACGTAGTGGTCGATGGGGATCTGGGTGAGCGTCTCGATGGTCCGGCGGGTGCAGATCATGCCACCGGAGGAGAACGCCGAGTTGATCATGCCGAGGTGCTGCGGGACGATCGCCTTGGTCTTCACGTCGCGGCAGTCGGGGATCAGCACCATGGAGTCGCGGGGGAAGCTGACCAGGGTCGCGCCGTCCCGGTTCGGGGCGACGTGCAGCAGCATGATCGTGTCGGTGCGTTCGCCGTCGTTCTCCATGTGCTGGCCGTACTTCTTGTTGTCTCCGGCACGGGTGTCCGACCCGACCAGCAGGACGTTGATCGCACCGGTCGCGTTCTCGGGGCGGTTTATGTCCAGGTCGTCGGTGGACTTGTCGTGCCCGATGCGGTCGAAGGTGTCCCGGTAGATCTTGTACCCGGTGAGCGTGCCGGCGACCATGACGGTGGTCATGGCGATGCTGGCCCAGCCGAGCACGCCCAGGCCACGCTTGCCGCCGCCCGAGTCGCCGCGGCGGCGTGACTGCGGCCCGCCACCGGGAGGGCCGGTCGGAGCGCTGTCGCCGTTCCGGCTCGTGGCCCGGCGCGATCCCCGTCGCGAGGCGGCGGTGGTGGCGGCGTCGCCGTACGCGTCGTTCCTGGCCATCTCGTAGTGGTCGTCGAGGCGGACGCCGTGCCCGGTCCCCTGAGCGTCGCCCTGCGCATGTCCCTGCGCATGTCCCTGAGCGAGGCCCTGAGCATGGCCACGCCCGTCTCGCTGGGGGTGGACCTGACCGCCGTCGGGCTCGCCGTCGTGGCCGTCGTCGGACGCGGCCTCGTTCCCGGCGTCGTTCCCGGACTTGCGCCGGCCCCAGAGCTTCTTGCGCGGTTCCTCGTCGTCGGGTTCGTCCCAGGGGTCGACGTTCGAGCGTCGGCCCCAGCGTCGCTTCGGCGGGTCGTCGAGGTAGTCGTCGTCGGGCTCGCGCTCGCCCCAGGGCCCGCGCTCGGGCTCGGGCTCGTCGTACTCTTCCTGCGGGTATCCGTGCTGCTGGTATCCGGGGTCCTGGTAGCCCTGCTGGTACGCCTGGTCCTGATAGCCCTGGTCCTGACGGGAGCGGCCCTGGTGCCCCTGCTCCTGGTAGCCCTGCTCCTGGTGGCCCTGGTCGTGGTAGCCGTGATCCTGGCGGCCGGCGGGCCCGGCGGCTCTGGCTCCGCCCCTGCGGCGGCCGCGCGGAGCGTCCTGGGCGTCCTGGTAGGCGTCCCGGCGCTGGTCCTGGTAGCCGTCCTGGCGCGGGGCGCGATCGTCAGGCCCGCGCCGATCGCCTGAATAACGGCCCTGCGGGTCGTGCTGGCCATGACGGTCGGGCTGCCCCTGACGGTCGGGCCGGCCGTAGCGGGCTCCCGACTCCTCGCGCCCCCAGACGCGCTGGCCGGGCTGCTCGGGCGTCCCCGGAGGCTGGCGGCGGCGGTCACTCATGCGCCCCTCCTCGTCGCGGGACGCGCTGGACGTGTGGGCGAACAGCCGGGCTGACTACTGCTTCGCACGCACACGTGTCCTCCTTGCTTTACGGTCCGTTGACCGAGAGCATGACTGCTCATCGCCGAGGCTAGGTCACGTACGCGCGGGCGGGCGCCGTGATCGCTGATTTTGGACGTGACCAGTCTTTTGCATCGACGGGGGTGATCCAGCCGGAAGCATACTCAAACATAGATATTTCGGGGTATGTCAAATAGCTGAACAATGTCCGACTCTCAGGAACCGTCCAGGTCCAGGGCCCTCTGGCATACGGAAAGTCGATGAAACCGGACATGAGTTCGATATGGCGCCGATGCGGCGGCCGGGATATCGGGATGTGATCGGGATGCCGGGATAAGGATCAACGCCGGGAACGCGGCCGCACCATGAGCGCGGCGGCCAGGCAGGCCAGCGGGGTCGCGGGCAGCACGTAGCGATAGTCGAACTCCGCCGTCGCGGCCGGGATGAGCAGCAGCAGGCCCGCGACCGCCCAGGGCACCGCCCATGCCGCGCGCCACGCCTGCGCCCTGCGGGATCCGGCCCCCGTGCCCTTCGACGGAGCCAGGCGCCGTACGGCGAAGCGCGCGACGGCGACCAGCGGGGGGAAGAGGAGAACGGGCAGGAGCAGCACGCCGGGCAGGAAGGCCACGCTCTGGTAGGCCCGCATGACGCCCGCGTACGGCTCGACGACCCGGGTGCCGATGGGGCCCCGCTCGTACTGCTCCGCGAACCGGGTGCCGACGATCGCCGGATGGCGCCCCGGCGGGTCGGGGGTGTCCGCGGGGAACTCGTAGTACCCGTACGTCTCGGCGTCGGGATAGACCGGCCGCCCCCACGCGAACGACCGGGCGAGCTCGTCCAGGGTGGTCGCGACGTAGTCGAGCGGCTGGCTGCGGATCGCCAGCCAGGCGAACCGTCCGGCCAGCGCGTCGGTCTCGCGGAGGAACGTGATGCCGGGCAGCCGGACCAGTGGCGCGTCCGGGTCCCAGATGTACTCCTGCGACGGGGGCCTGCGGGCCGGGGGCCGGTCGTCGCACAGCACCGCGAGGTCGGCCGGAGGCCGCATGACCGCGCAGTCCGCGAACGACATGGTCCGCGCGTACAGGAAGACCCCGTTCGCGCCGATGAGCCCCACTCGGTGGTGGGCGGCCCAGAACCAGCCGCCGTAGGCCGCGACCGGCACCAGCGCCGCCGCAAGGAACACACCTGTCACCCGCCACGGCATCCGGCCGCGCCGTACCCGCCCGCTCGCTCTCCCGGTGCCGGTCCCGGTGCCGCCGTCGACCGCGCCGCCAGCCGTGCCGCCAGCCGTGCCGCCGGCCGTGCCGTTCCCCGCTCGGGCGGCGCGGGAGCCGAACCACAGCAGGAGGATCCCGAAGGCGGCGATCAGCGGGAGGGCCACGGTCCTGGTCAGCGTCGCGGCGGCCAGGAGGAGACCGGTGGCGAGGGCGGTACGCCAGGTCAGGGGGCGCAGCGTCAGGCAGACCGCGGCGACGATCAGGAACGTGAACAGCGAGTCGGAGACGAGCAGGTGTTCCAGCTGGATCTGGTACGCGTCGAGCAGGACGGGGGCCGACGCCAGGGCGCCCACCCAGCGCGGCCTGCGCCGGCGCACCACGGCGAGATAGATCATCACGCCGGTCAGCAGGCCGAGCAGGTGCTGGGCGAGCGTGACGAACCCGAAGCCGTGCAGAGGCTCGAACAGCAGCAGGAACATCGAATAGCCCGCCGGACGGACCAGATCGGGCTTGGGCCGCATCGCGGTCACGACGTAGCTGTAGGAGTCCGGGAACCAGAGGGCGGGCCGGTATCCCAGCATGGTCACGACGCGCAGCGCGGTCCCGAGCGCGAGCACGCCCAGGAACCACCTGTGGCGGCGAGCCCACGGCGCGACGCGCCCCACCATCGACACCCTGACTCCCCGTCCCCCGGCGTTCATCCCGGCGTACGCTACCGGCCGGCCACGACACATCGTGCCGCGCCGCGTCCGGCGCCGAGGCGCGTGGGACGGTCAGCCGCGGGAGGCCGTTACGCTCGGCTCATCCCAACGCACTGGTTTGGCCGGCTCCGGCCGCGAACGACATGGCCCTCGGCGGGCCGGGTGCTCGCCGTCTGCTCCGCCGTGCCCGCGCTCGCCCTCGCCGGGTGGCTGCTCGCCGGATTGCCGCTGCTCCTGCTCGGCTGGTTCCGGCCGCTGCCCATGGCGCTGCTCGGCGGGGGGACGGCCGTCGCCCTGTGCTGGTGGGGCCTGCGCCGCCTGCCCGAGACCGTGGACGCCCTGGCGTCGCACACGGCGGCGGTGATCGGCATCGCGCTCGGATCCGGCCTGTTCAACGGGTTCCTGCGGGCCGAGCAGCTCTTCGTGCGGCGGGACCCCGCGACGTACGCGCAGTACGCGATCTGGCTGGCCCGGCACGGGTCGCTGCCCATTCCCTACGGCGACTTCGGCGGCCCCGATCCCGCGCTGCGGTTCGACAGCATGGGGTTCTACGACTTCCACGGCGCGATCGTGCCCCAGTTCATGCCGGGCCCGCCGATGCTGGACGCCGTCGGCTACTGGCTCGGCGGCGTGCCCGGTCTCCTGCTGGTCCCGCCGGTGCTGGGGGCGCTCGCGGTGCTCGTCTTCGCCGGAACGGTCGCCCGCCTGGCGGGAGGCCGCTGGGCGCCGCTCGCGGCACTGGTCTTCGCGGTCAGCATGCCGATCATCTACACGTCGCGGACGACGTTCAGCGAGATGCCGTCCCTGATCCTGCTGTTCGGCGGCATGGCGCTGCTGCTCGACGCCCGGCACCGGCTCCGGGCCGGCCACGGCGCGCTGCTCGTGGCGGGACTGGCCGGGCTCGTCTTCGGACTCGCCCTGCTCGTGCGGATCGACGGCCTGCGTGACGTGCTCCCCGTCCTGGCGTACGCCGGGCTGCTGATCGCGCTGCGCCGCATCTCCGGACCGCCGCCCGAGAGCCCGCCGCCGGCGGCGGGCGGTTCCGCGCGTCCCGAACCGGCCCGGCGATTTCCGGACGGCCGGTTGGGCGTGCCGCTCCTGGCCGGGCTGGCGCTGGGCGGGTTCTGCGGGTTCGCCGCCTGCTACCTGCTGGCCCGCCCCTATCTGGAATACCTCTCGGGGTCGTTGCTGCCGCTGCTCGCGATCTGCGCCGTCGTCGTCCTGGTCACCGTCGCCGGTACGGCCCTCGCCCCCCGAATCACCATCCGAATCGCCCCTCGGATCGCTGCCCGGACCGGCTCCGGGCGGGGACCGGCGAGCCCCGGGCGGCTCGGCCGGGCGCCGCGGTGGTTGCCCGGGATGCCCGGCTCGGCCGCCGCGCTGGTCGTGCTCGTCGTGGCCGGCCTCGCCGTACGGCCCTGGCTGCAGACCGTGCGTCGGGTGGCGGTGACCCCGGAGGACCTGCTCACCGCCGACTTCATCCAGCAGGTCCAGCGTGCCAACCATCTCCCGGTGGACGGCACCCGGCTCTACTACGAGCACTCCCTCTACTGGGTGATCTGGTACGTCGGGGTTCCGGTCGTCGTCCTGGCCACGCTCGCCGCCGCCGTTCTCGTACGGCGCCTGGCCCGGGGACGGGGCCTGGCGTGGCTGCTGCCGCTGGCGATCATCGGCTGGACGACCGCGACCACGCTCTGGCGCCCCGCGATCACCCCGGACCATCCGTTCGCGGCGCGCCGGCTGGTGCCCGTCGTGATCCCGGGGCTGATCCTGCTCGCGGTCTTCGGCCTGCGGTGGGTGCGCGACCGCCTCGGACGCGCGGGGTACGGCTCCCGCCTCGTGGTGGCGGCGGGCGCCCTCCTGCTGGTGGTCCCCCCTGTCGTCACTTCGATCGGGACCGCGTTCTCGCCCGTCGAGCGGGGCGAGGCCGCCGCCGTCGCCCGGATGTGCGCGGCGATCCCCCGCGACGCGTCCGTGCTGATCGTGGAGAGGGTCACCGGCGACAGGTTCACCCAGCTTGTGCGTGGTCAGTGCGGCGTCCCGGCCGCGCGGATCAGGAACCCCAAGGGGTCGAGCGTGGCGCTGGAGACCGACGTCCGCAGGCTGATCGACCGGGTGCGGGCCACCGGCCGCCGTCCCGTGCTGCTCGCCGCCGAGCAGCCCCAGCTCATGCGGTACGGCAAAGCCACGCAGGTGCTCCGGCTGCGCACGCATCAGGACGAGCGGTCACTCGCCGGTCCTCCCGACGCCGTCTGGTCCCTCGCGGCCGACGTCTGGATGGCCATACCCGTGTGTCACGGCCGGTGGCGGGAAATGTCATGTTTATCGGGTTAAGGTCGGCGGATGGAGTGGCGATCCGAGCCCACCGAAGCCGAGGAATTGTCCTTCGGGGGCGACACCGACCGCGAGCCGCGGCTGTCCGCCTGGGTGCGGTCCCACACGAGGGCGGTCATCGTCGCGATGTCGGCCGTCGTGCTCCTGGCCGCGCTGGGTGCGGGCGGTTGGTTCCTCTACCGCCAGTCGCGGCTTCCTGAGGACCCGCCCGCGGGCCCCTGGCCCCGGCAGGTGAAGTTCGTCGTCGACATGTGCGGTGGCAGGCGGCCCTACGGATCCTGCCCGGACGGCGATCCCGCCACCACGCGGCAGGTCCGGGCGGTCGAGGAGAAGCTCCGAACCCTCCCCGATGTCACCGGGGTGACGTTCATCGGCAGGGACGAGGCGTACGCGAAGGTCGTGGCCTTCTACCGGGCCGAGGGCGATGCGGTGGACATCATCAACAAGGAGGCGTTCGCGGATTCCTTCGAGGGCGAGCTGAGAAGCCCGGAGGTCTTCGCCCGGGTGGCCCACGAGGTGGGCTCCCTCCCCGGCGTGGGCGTCGTACGCCGCGCGCCGATCAGCTTCTGGCTGGGCAAGGCCGACGTCTCCGTCGAGTTCTGCACCGCGACCCTGCTGAACGAGAACTGCGGTGAAGGCCCGGCCAGCGAGCGGCAGAAACAGGCCGTGCTCGACCGCCTGCACGATCTGGCAGGGGTACGGACCGTCTACTTCGCCGATCGTGCGCATGGGCTCAAGGAACGACGCGCGTACGTCGCGGGCGGGCCGGAGGACGGGGCCACCATGCGCGAGGAGGACGTCCCCGAGTGCTTCTACGTGAAGCTCGACGACCCGGGGCAGGTGAGGAGCATCCAGAAGGCGCTGGAAAAGATGCCCGGAGTTCTCACCGTCTGGCCGGTCTCCATGTGATCGTCGCCGGTCCCCATGTGATCGTCGTTCGCCGATCGTGTCCGGGGTCTCGCCGCCGTGGGTGAAGCAGGCGTGCGACCCGGCGTGGGTGCGCGCGGCTTCGGGTGGAACCGGCAGTGGAGGAACACCCCTCTCAGGGAACGATCACGGCGCTAAGGTCTGCGCATGGATTTATCGGCGGATACTCCGGAAACCGAGGAGTTGTCTTTCGGGCCGGACTCCGTTCGGGAGCCGGAACCGGCCACCGGGGGTCTGCGGGGCCTCGGTTCCCGCCTGAGGGCGTCGCGGGTGTGGAGACCGGGAGTGTGGAAGCCGATCGCGGCGGCCGCGTCGATGGGCCTCCTCATCGTCGGAGCCGTGGCCGACGGTCCCGGGCGCCTCGTGCCGCTGCTGCCGCCCCCCGACGGCCCCTGGCCCGAGACCGGCACCTTCTCCGCCTTCCTGTGCGATGAGAAGCCCAGCGTGTGGCGAGCGTGCCAAGTGCGCGAATCCGTGCCGCTCACGGATGGGGAGAAGGCGGCCATCGAGGTGGCGCTCGCGGCGATGCCCGAGGTCACGGGCTTTCGGTTCGAGACCCGCGAAGAGGCCTTCGCGAACCTCAAAAAGGAGCGCGAGACCGGAATAGGGGTCGATGTCGCTTCTCGTGCGGTTCTCGACACGATGGACGCGAGCGACATGCCCGAGTCCTACAGAGGAGAGCTCGGCCCGGGGGACTGGCGCGCGGCGATGGACCGGCTCGAGAACCTTCCGGGAGTATCCAACGTGTCCGCCAACCTGGACAGCTTCTGGGAGGGCAAGGCCGATGCCGTGGTCGCCATGTGCCCGAGGAAGGTTTCCGGGATCCCGGCCTGCGAAGCGCGCGGCCGGGCCACCGAGAGCGAGGAGCAGGCCGTCAGCGGCCGGATCCGCCGGCTGCCGGGTGTCGAGAAGCTCTACTTCGCGAACTGGATGCGCGCGCTGCGAGAGTTCCAGCACAGCTCGTGGAAACCGATCGGCTCCGTCGCGGAGCGCTCCTTGGCGCCCGACGCCTTCTATGTCAAGCTCGCCGACCCCTCGACGTATCCGCAGGTCGAGGAGGCGCTCACCGGTATGGCCGGGGTGGCCTTCGTGAAGAGGCTGACCATGCCGTAGCGCGTCGCACGAGCCCGCGCCGTAGGGCTTGGTTCGCTGTCGCCGTAGTTGTCCCTGGCAGGGTTCGTGGCGTGAGTGACCCATGCTGCCCGGCCGTCGCGCGGATCGAGAAGTCGCTCACCGGCATGGCGGGCGTGGCGCAAGTGACACCGGTGGTCCGGCCGTAGCGGGCCGGGGACCCTACGAGATCGTGATGTGGGGTCGGGGGTCGCCGGGGCAGAGTACCCTTGCCGGACGTGAGCACGCCCGATACCTCTGGAAGCGCCGTGATCCCCGCCGAAACCCCATACGTGACGATCGTCCTGCCCTGTTACAACGAGCAGGATCACGTGATCGACGAGGTCGAGCGCATCTGCGCGGCCATGGACGCCAGCGGTTACACCTACGAGCTGCTCGCCGTGGACGACTGCTCCAGCGACGAGACGCTCGCGCGGCTCCAGGAGGCGGCGCCGCGTTTCCCGCACATGCGGATCAAGGCGTTCCACCGCAACGGCGGATCGGGCACGGTGCGCAGGATCGGCTCCCAGGAGGCCCGGGGCGAGATCGTCGTGTGGACCGACGCCGACATGACCTACCCCAACGAGCGCATCCCCGAGCTGGTCGGCATCCTGGAGAAGGACTCGACCATCGACCAGGTGGTCGGCGCGCGGACCACCGAGGAAGGCTCGCACAAGTTCCTGCGGGTGCCCGCCAAGTGGTTCATCCGCAAGGTCGCGGAGCGGCTCGCCGGGCAGAAGATCCCCGACCTCAACTCCGGCCTGCGGGCGTTCCGCAAGTCGGTCGCCAAGCCGTACCTCCGGCTGCTGCCGCCCGGGTTCTCCTGCGTCACGACGATCACGCTGTCGTTCCTGTCGAACCAGCACGACGTCTACTACCTGCCGATCGAGTACAGCAAGCGGGCCGGGAAGTCGAAGTTCAGCTTCATCTCCGACGCCTACCGCTACATCCTGCAGGTGCTGCGGATGGTGATGTACTTCAATCCGCTCAAGGTTCTCATGCCGCCCGCGATCTGGCTGGTCGGCATCGGCGTGGTGAAGGGGGTCTACGACAACATCAAGACCCCGTTCTACCTGGCCGGAAACACGACCGTGATCTTCATTTCCGGCCTGCTGATCGGGTCGCTGGCATTGCTCGCCGACCTGATCGTCCGCTCGCGTGCCGAGTGACGCGATGAGGATCGCGGTCGTCGGCCCGACCTACCCCTACAAGGGAGGCGGCGCGCAGCACACCACCGAACTGGCCCACCGGCTGCGGGCGCGTGGCCACGACGTGGTGATCGAGTCGTGGAAGGCGCAGTACCCCTCCTTCCTCTATCCCGGACAGCAGACGATCGACACGCCGGAGGGCGAGCCGTACCCCGAGACGCGCCGCGAGCTCGACTGGCGACGGCCCGACGGCTGGGTCCGCCGCGGACGGCGGCTGCGCGGCGCCGACCTCGTGATCCTGGCCGTCCTCAGCCCCGTGCAGGTGCCCGCCTACCTCGGCATCCTGTACGGCCTGCGCCGCCGGACCCGGGTGGTGGCGCTGTGCCACAACGTGCTTCCGCACGAGAGCAAGCCGTACGACCGGCCGTTGATGAAGGCGCTGCTCGCCCGGGTCGACGCGGTCCTGGCGCATTCGGAGCAGCAGGCGGAGCTGGCCCGGGGACTCACCGGGGTCCCGGTGGGGGTGTCCGCGCTCGCGCCGCATCTGCCCGCGCGCGGCCTCCCGGCCTCGCGGGAGCGCGAGCCGGGGCGCGAGCTGCTCTTCTTCGGCATCGTCCGGCCGTACAAGGGGCTCGACCTGCTGCTGCGGGCGCTCGCCCGGGTGCCGGACGTGCGCCTCACGGTCGCGGGCGAGTTCTGGGGCGGCCTGGAGGAGACCAGGGCGCTCATCGGCGAGCTCGGGCTGGACGACCGGGTCGAGCTGCGGCCGGGGTACGTCGCGGCCGACGACGTGCCCGGCCTGTTCGCGCGGGCCGACGCCCTCGTGCTCCCGTACCGCTCGGCGACGGCGAGCCAGAACGTGTGGCTCGGTCACGAGCACGGCGTCCCGGTCATCGCGACCAGGGTCGGCGCGCTTCCCGACAACGTGACCGACGACGTGGACGGCCTGCTCGTCGAGCCGGGCTCCGTGGACGCGCTCGCGGACGCGATCACGCGCTTCTACGAGCCGGGTACGGCACGGCGGCTGGCCGAGGGGGTCAAGGCCGTCGATCCCGGGCCCTTCTGGGACACCTACGTCGACACGCTGCTCGGCCTTTCCTGACCGAGCGGGAGGGCGGGACGCGGCAGGGTGCGGGCGAGGAGGAAGCCGAGCCCGGCCCAGGCCGCGTCGCCCAGCGTGAACGCCACCCGCGACACGACGGCGACCACCAGGGCCCTCGGGGTGTCCAGGACGGGCGCGAGCGCGACGACCATCGCCCCTTCGCGTACGCCGATGCCCGCGGGGACCACGACCGTCAGGATGCCGGTCGCCCAGGCCAGTGCGTACGCCCCGGCGGCGACGGCGTAGAGCGTGAGCCCGCCGGACCGCATGTCGGCGACCAGGACCCACAGGTGGATGCCGTAGCAGAGCCAGCCGATCATCGTCCAGGTGGCCGCCCTGAGCATGTCCGCACCGCTCAGCACCCGGTCGAGGGGCTCCTTGCGGGCGATCCTGAGGGCGAGGTTCAGGCCCCAGGTGAGTACGCGGGGGTGCAGGCCGACGAGGATGAGCGGGATCAGCGCCAGCAGGTGCCACGCCTGACCGGCGATCTGCCGGGAGAGGGTGGCCGCCGCCAGCGTGAGCGCGCAGCCGAGCGACGTGACCAGGGCGAGCGCCGTGGCGCTGAACGTGCGCCGAGGGGGCGCTCCGTGGTCGCGGGCCAGCTCCATCATGGCCGCGAACGCCCACACTGAGCCGGGGATGTACTTGCCGAGTTGCCCCACGTAGAGCACGCGCGCGGCCACACGGAAGGGCAGCCGCGAGCCGATCCCGCCCAGGACGGCCATCCAGGCGAGCAGCATGAAGGCGTAGCTGACGAGTACGGCGGCGAGGCATCCGGCCAGCGACCACCACGACAGCCGGACAAGCGCGGCCGAGGTGTCGGTCCAGTTCCTGGCCAGGCCGTACCCGAGGAAGGCCAGCGCGACCAGGGCCAGGAGGCCCCTGAGCAGTCGGCTCGACCGCAGGCGGCTCAGCATCCGCCAAGAGTACGGCCCGAAGCTACCGTTTGGTAGGGGTGGGTTGTCCACAAGGTGGGCCGAGCCCGCCCCGGCGCGCCGGTACTGTTGGGCGGCGTGGGAAGCGGAGGAGTGGTGAGAGGGCCGATGAGCGGCCGGGGAGTGGTGAGCGACCGGTGAGCAGGCAACGCGCCGCCCAGCTGGAGTACTCCGAGTTCCAGTCCGCGATGCTGGACGAGGAGAAGCGCCGCCGCAAGGCCGCCAAGATCATCGCGGTGCTCGGGCACTTCCTCGGCGCCGAGGATCCCGCCCGCCCGCTGGCCGGGCTGACCGTCGCCGACATCGGCTGTTCCGCCGGGTTCATCGCCGACGAGCTCGCCGGCGCGGGAGCGAGCCGCACGTTCGGGGTGGACATCGACGTCCCCGGTCTGCGGAGGGCGGCGGAGCGGTTCGGCGAGCGGGTCGAGTTCGTGTGCGCGGACGGTGGCGCGCTGCCGTTCCCCGACGGCTCGGTCGACGTGCTGGTGTTCAACCACATCTACGAGCACGTGGTGGACCCCGACGCGGTGATCAAGGACATGCACCGGGTGCTCGCCGACGACGGCGTGCTCTACCTGGGCCTCGGCAACCGGCTCGGCGTCATGGAGCCGCACTACAAGCTGCCGTTCCTGTCCTACCTGCCGCCTGCCGCCGCCGACCGCTATGTGCGGGCGTTCGGCCGGGCGGACAACTACTACGAGCGCTTCCGCACCCGGGGCGGCCTGCGCAGGATGCTCAGGGACTTCCACGTGTGGGACTACACGTTCCCGGTGCTGGCCTCGCCCGAGCGGTTCGCCGGCGGCGAGCTGTTCCCCGGCGCGGTGGGCCGGGTCGCCAAGAGCACCCTGGAGCGGGCGCCGCGCGAGGCGCTCCGGGCCCTGCTGCCCATCGTGCCGACGTACCTGTGGGTCGCGACCAGGACGCCGCGCCGCCCGCGCGGACCCGTGCTTCCGCAACCGCCCGAGCCGGTGCGCACACGATGACCGACGCCCACACGATGACCGGTGCCCACGCCATGACCGGTGCCCACGCCATGACCGGTGCGCGACGCCGAGAGCCGGGCGGGGCGGCGGCGAAGGATCGGACGGGGGAGCGGGCGGTGCGCCGGTGACCGGGCGCAAGGCCCTCCGGCTGCTCTTCCTGGCCGTCGCGCTGGGCTTCGGCGGGTGGGCGGTCGCGAGCCGGTGGACCGAGGTGTCGGCGGGCTTCGCGCGGCTGTCCTGGCCGGAGCTCGGCGGTTCCCTGCTCGCCGTGGTCGCGGCGCTGGTCTGCGGCATGATGATGTGGCGGGCCCTGCTCGCCGACCTCGGCTCGCCGCTGGCGTTCCGGGACGCCGCGAAGATCTTCTTCATCGGCCAGCTCGGGAAGTACATCCCCGGATCGCTCTGGCCGGTGCTGGCCCAGATGGAGATGGGCCGTGACCACGCCATCCCGAGATCGCGCAGCGCGGCGGCGTACTTCCTGACCTATCCCGTCTATCTGGGCAGCGGGTTGCTGACGGCGGCCGTGACGCTGCCGGTGCTCGCGGGCGGCTCGGTGGCGAAGTTCGCCTGGCTGCTGCTGCTGATCCCGGTGCTCGCGGCCGCCCTGCATCCCTCCGTGGTCAACTGGGGCATCAATCTCGGGCTCAGGCTGCTGCGCAAGCCGCCGCTGGAGCGGCCCCTGAGCCGGCGTGGCGTGCTCGTCGCGTGCGGCTGGGCCTTCGCCGGTTGGGCCGCGTACGGCACGCACCTCGCCCTGCTCGTCCACGGCCTCGGCGCGACGGGGCCGAAGGCGGCGCTGTTGAGCGTCGGCGCGTTCGCGCTGGCCTGGTGCCTGGGCTTCATCGTGGTGATCGCCCCCGCGGGCGTGGGGGTGCGCGAGGTCGCGATGGTCGCGGCACTGGCGCCGGTGCTCAGCCAGGACACCGCGATCGCCGCGACGCTCTGCTCCCGGCTGATCGTCTCGGTGGGCGATCTCGTGTGTGCGGCCCTCGCCGGGATCTCCGCGCGGCGGGCGGCACTCGTGGCCGCCGGGAGATCCGGGACCTCCGGCGCCGTCTCCCCGAGCGCGCATGAGAGCACGTCCGGGAGCACGTCGGACGTCACGCCGGGGCCGGAGGATTCGCGGCGGGAATAGCGTGCGATCGAGGACACACCGGCCGCCGATGGTTTTGTGTGATTCACGGCATTTGCCAGGTCAGCGGAATTTTCCGGGCAGGTCTCAGGTCGGGCACATCTGGTTTCCTCACGGCGTCCTGCGGATCGTTAGGCTAACCTCGCCAATGTGAGGAAGAGCTGTTTGCCGGAGTCAGCCCATTATGAGGCGATTCTTCTGGTTGGTGGTCAAGGAACGCGTTTGCGGCCTTTGACGCTTTTTACGCCGAAGCCGTTGCTGCCGACGGCAGGGGTTCCGTTCCTCGCGCACCAACTGGCCAAGGCCCGCTCGTTCGGGGTCCGGCGGATCGTGTTCGCCACCTCCTACCGGGCGTCGATGTTCGCCGACGCCTTCGGCGACGGTTCGTCCCTGGGGCTCGACATCGTCTACATGACGGAGGAGACGCCGCTGGGCACCGGCGGCGCGATCCGCAACGCGGCCGAGGCGCTCACCTGCGGCCCGGACGCCCCCGTGCTGGTGCTGAACGGCGACATCCTCTCCGGACACGACATAGCCGACCAGATCAGGGTGCACGTCGAGCGCGGCGCCTCGGCCACGCTCCATCTGACCGAGGTCGACGACCCGTCCAGGTTCGGCTGCGTGCCGACGTCCCCCGACGGCCGTGTCACGGCGTTCCTGGAGAAGACCCCCAATCCGGTGACGAACCGGATCAACGCCGGGTGCTACGTGTTCCAGCGCTCGGTGATCGACTCGATCCCGGCCGGCCAGGTCGTGTCGGTGGAGCGGGAGACCTTCCCCGGGTTGATCGAGGCCGGGGAACTGGTGCTCGGCTACTCCGACGCCTCGTACTGGCTCGACGTGGGCACCCCGGCCGCCTTCGTGCGGGGTTCGGCCGACCTCGTGCTCGGCAAGCTGGAGTCGCACGCCCTGCCGGGGCCGGTGGGCGAGTTTCTCCTGCTGGACGGCGCGACGGTCTCGCCCGAGGCCAAGGTCGGCGGGGGGACGGTCGTCGGCGCCGGCGTCTCCGTGGAGGCGGGCGCCAGCGTCCAGGGAAGCGTCCTCGGCGACGGCGCCGTGGTGGAGCCCGGCGCCACCGTGGTCGACTCGATCGTCGGCACGGGAGCCCGGATCGCGACCGGCGCGGTGCTGCGCGACGTGGTCGTGGGAGACGGCGCCGTCATCGGCCCGGGCAACGAACTCGCCGCCGGTGCGCGCGTCTGGCCCGGCGTCACGCTGCGCGAGTGCTCGGTCCGGTTCTCCAGCGACGTCTAGCAGAGGTCCAGCGGCATACAGCGACATACAGCGACATTTGGTGCCGCTCCGGCCGAGTACGTTGAGATGGTGTGGTGGCAGGAGCGATGACGCCGACAGGCGCGGCGGAGCGGGCACGGGAACGCCGGTGGTGGCCCGCCGGGGCCCTCGACCTGGTCCTGACGCTGTCGCCGCACCAGCACGGGGGCGGGGATCCCACCTGGCGGCGCACGCCCGACGGCGCGTTCTGGCGGACCTCACGCACCCCGGACGGTCCCGGCACGCTGCGGATCACCGCCGCGGCCGGCGAGGTGTTCGGTCAGGCGTGGGGTCCGGGGGCCGAGTGGCTGCTGGAGACCCTGCCCGCCCTGCTCGGAGCGGATGATGATATTTCGGCCTTCGCGGACACGCTGGCGCGGGCGGCCGCCTCAGGAGCCGCGCGTACCGCCGCCTTCGTCGGAGAGCTGGCCGCCCGGCATCCGGGCCTGCGCGTCGGACGGTCGTCCCGCGTCTTCGAGGCGCTGGTCCCCGCCGTGCTGGAGCAGAAAGTCGTCGGGATGGAGGCGTGGCGCGCCTGGCGCCGCCTCCTGCGCACGTACGGCGACGCCGCCCCAGGGCCCGCACCCGAGGGCATGATCGTCATCCCGTCGCCCGAAACCTGGCGGCGGATCCCCTCCTGGGACTGGCATCGGGCCGGGGCGGAGGCCGTACGAGCGCGGACGATCATCAATGCGGCCGCGCACGCCGTGAAGCTGGAGGCGACCGTGCCGCCGCCGTCAGGGGCGGCCGGCTGCGCGGAGGCGGATCGCCTGCTGCGGGCGCTGCCGGGGATCGGGGTCTGGACGTCGGCGGAGGTCCGCCAGCGTGCCCACGGAGATCCCGACGCGCCCAGCGTGGGGGACTTCCATCTGTCGGGCCTGGTGGGCTACGCGTTGACCGGGCGGAAGGTGGACGACGCCGCCATGCTGGAACTCCTCGAACCGTTCAGGGGCCAGCGCCATCGGGTGGCGTGGCTGATCACGCTCAGTGGCCGCAGGCCACCGGCGCGCGGCCCGCGGATGCCCGTTCGCGACTACCGGTCGTTCTGACCTCGCGCCGCTCCGGGGTCCGGCGTGATCGGAACCGCCGGGTGCCGCCGCCCGAGGGACTTCGGGGCGTGTCGGCGGCTGTCCAGTCGCGACCGTCACGCGTGTCCGTGCCGAAGAGCGGGGCGAGGACCGCGACGACGATCAGGAAGGTGACGACGAGCCAGGTCATGGTGACCTCCGTGGTGGCAGTGGGTGATGCCTCCAGTATGTTTGCGTGCATCTATTTACGTCTATTGAATTCTTTTGCAGTTGTCTCTTAAGTGACTCTGAATTGATGGGCCCACCCCGCCGAGGGGCCGTCGTACGCCGCGACGTATGGTGCAGCCCATGAGCGCGAACCCCACAGACGCCGCGCTGCGGCGGGCACTGGCTCGGGCACGCGACGGCAAGGCCCTCGATGTCACCGAGGCCGTCGTCCTGCTGCACGCCCGAGGCGATCACCTGGAGACCTTGCTCGACCACGCCTCACGGGTCAGGGACGCCGGGCTGGATGCGGTGGGCCGGACGGGGATCGTCACCTACAGCAGGAAGGTCTTCATCCCGCTGACGCGGTTGTGCCGGGACCGGTGCGGCTACTGCACGTTCGCGACCGCGCCGCACAAGCTCGACAGCCCCTTCCTGCCGCCGGACGAGGTTCTGGAGATCGCCCGCCAGGGAGCGGCGATGGGCTGCAAGGAAGCCCTGTTCACGCTGGGAGACCGCCCCGAGGACCGGTGGCACCAGGCCCGCGAGTGGCTGGACGCCCACGGGTACGACGACACCCTGTCCTACGTCCGGGCCATGGCCGTACGGGTGCTGGAGGAGACCGGCCTGCTGCCGCACCTCAACCCCGGCGTGATGACGTGGCGCGACCTCCAGCGGCTCAAGCCGGTCTCGCCGTCGATGGGCATGATGCTGGAGACCACGTCCGAGCGGCTCTTCACCGAGAAGGGCCAGGCGCACTACGGCTCGCCCGACAAGGACCCGGCCGTACGGCTGCGCGTGCTGGAGGACGCCGGACGCACGAGCGTGCCGTTCACCACCGGCATCCTGATCGGCATCGGGGAGACCGTCCAGGACCGCGCCGAGGCGATCTTCGCGATCCGCCGCGTGGCCCGGGAGTACGGCGGCATCCAGGAGGTGATCGTCCAGAACTTCCGCGCCAAGCCGGACACGGCGATGCGCGGCATGCCGGACGCCGACCTTCAGGAGCTGGCCGCGACGATCGCCGTGGCCAGGCTCGTGCTCGGGCCCAAGGTGCGGATCCAGGCGCCGCCGAATCTGGTCGACGACGAGTTCACACTGATGATCCGCGCGGGCATCGACGACTGGGGCGGCGTCTCGCCGCTCACGCCCGACCACGTGAACCCCGAGCGTCCGTGGCCGCAGATCGACGACCTCGCCGCCCGCACGGCCGCCGCCGGGTTCGAGCTGCGGGAACGCCTGACGATATATCCGGAATACGTGTTGGCCGGGGAACCGTGGCTCGACCCCCGGCTGCGCGAGCACGTCGCCGCCCTGGCCGATCCCCGTACCGGCCTGGCCCGGGAGGACGCGACGCCGGTCGGGCGGCCGTGGCAGGAGCCCGACGGCGGCTTCCAGACGCAGGCGGACGCCGCGCCGCGGACCACGGGCCGCGCCGACCTGCACATCGCGATCGACTCCGAGGGCCGGACCGCCGACCGCCGGGCCGACTTCGACAGCGTCTACGGCGACTGGGACGCCCTCCGCGAGCGGCTGCCCCACACCGCAGGCGCCGGCGGGGGCGCCACCTCGGAGGTCCGGGAGGCGCTGCGCGTCGCGGAGACCGCCCCGGCGACGCTCACCGACGAGCAGGCGCTGGCGCTGCTCGGCCTGGCCGGGGACCAGAACGGCGTGGGCGCCGACGACGCGGGCCTCGACGAACTGGCCCGGATCGCCGACGGGCTGCGCCGTGAGGCGGTGGGCGACGACGTCACCTACGTCGTCAACAGGAACATCAACTTCACCAACGTCTGCTACACCGGCTGCCGGTTCTGCGCGTTCGCGCAGCGTCGCACCGACGCCGACGCCTTCACGCTCTCGCTCTCCGAGGTGGCCGACCGGGCGCGGGAGGCGTGGGACGCGGGCGCCACCGAGGTCTGCATGCAGGGCGGGATCCACCCCGACCTGCCGGGAACGGCCTACTTCGACATCGCCCGCGCGGTCAAGGAACGCTGCCCGGACATGCACGTGCACGCGTTCTCGCCGATGGAGGTCATCAACGGCGCCAGCCGTACGAACCTGTCCATAGCGGAATGGCTGCACGCGGCCAAGGAGGCCGGGGTCGACTCGCTGCCGGGCACGGCCGCCGAGATCCTCGACGACGACGTCCGCTGGGTGCTGACCAAGGGCAAGCTCCCGGCGAAGGAGTGGATCGAGGTGATCACCACCGCGCACAAGGTGGGCATCCCGACGACCTCGACCATGATGTACGGGCACGTCGACACACACGCGCACTGGGTCCGCCACATCCGGCTCATCCGCAGGATCCAGGAGGAGACGGGCGGGTTCCGCGAGTTCGTCCTGCTGCCGTTCGTGCACCACAGCGCCCCGATCTACCTCGCGGGGGTGGCGCGTCCCGGGCCGACCGCGCGCGAGAACCGCGCCGTGCACGCCCTGGCGCGGATCATGCTGCACGGCGCGATCCCGAACATCCAGTGCTCGTGGGTCAAGCTCCGTGACGACCTCTGCCGCGACGTGCTCGACGGAGGCGTGAACGACCTCGGCGGCACGCTGATGGAGGAGACCATCAGCCGCATGGCCGGGTCGGAGAACGGCTCCTACAAGACGATCAGCGAGATCGCCGCCATGGTGGCCCCGATCGGGCGGCCGCTGCGCCAGCGCACCACGTCGTACGAGGCGCCGAGCGCCGAGCGGATCGCCGCGGCGGAGCGGAGCGACGGCGTCTGCCAGAGCGTCAGGAGGACCCTGCCCATCGCGTGACGTGGTTATAACAAGTTCTACATATTCGCCGTCGAGGTACTTGCGTCCTGTGCGGGGCCCGTTGGCACAATCGTGATCCCTTGACCGAGAGGGGTCATGCCCGTGCCGTACGGTCGTCACCGCGCCGCGACACCCGCTGACCAGCCGCGCCTTCCGGTACGGAGAAGCGTCGTCGTGGCGGCGTCGGCGGTGGTGCTCCTGCTGGCCGCGGGGGCCGTCCGCGTGATGGGGGCGGGTCTGGGAACGTGTTCTGCCCGCGATCCGATCCTGGTCGGTGTGGCCGCCGCGGTGGACATCGCGCCGCCCGTCATGGAGGCCGCCCGGCGGTTCAACGAATCCGAGGCCGGAGTCGACGGGCGGTGCGTCAAGGTCCAGGTCGCCGAGCAGCCCCCCGCGCCCGTGCTGCGCACGCTGATCGGCGACCGCGCGGGCGCCCTGCCGCAGCGGCCTGACGGCTGGATCGCGGACTCCTCCGCCTGGGTGCGCCTCGCCCGCAAGCAGGGCGCGCAGGACGTCGCCTCGGACGAGACGGTCGTCGCGACGTCCCCGCTGGTGTTCGCGACGAGCCGGTCCCTCGCCCAGCGCTTCGCGGCCGGTCGTACGGCCATGAGCTGGGACATGGTCTTCCCCGCCACCGTACGGGGCCAGCTGGAGCCCACGGACCGCGAGCCGGACGTGGTCCGCGTTCCGGACCCCTCGGTGTCCGGCGCGGGCATCGCCACGGTCGCGGCGGCGCGGGACATCGTCGGGACCGGCCCGGACGCGAGCAAGGAGCTGACCGCGTTCGTCCGGATGGCGCAGGCCGGTTCCGCGCCCGACTACCGCGGCATGCTCGCCGCCATCGACGCCCCCGGCTTCTGGACACGCCCGGTCGTGGTCGTCCCCGAGCAGTCGGTGTGGGCTCACAACCAGGGGGCGGGCGTGGCGCCCGTGGTCGCCCTCCACCCCAAGGAGGGGACGATCAACCTCGACTATCCGTACGTCGTGACCTTGGCCGACCCCGACCGGGCGGCCGGGTCACGGCTGTTCGCGGGCTGGCTGCGCTCGGCCGAGACGCAGGAGGCCGTGCGCCGCGACGGGTTCCGCACGGCCGACGGCCGGGAGCCGCCGTTCCCCGTGGGACCCGACATCCCGGCGGACGCGCCGGAGGCGCGCCCCTCCATCACGCCCGAGGTCATCGACGAGGCGCTGGAGGCGTGGAGCAGGCTGGCGCCGCCGACCAGGATCCTGGTCCTCGCCGACGTCTCCAAGGAGACGGCCGAGCCGATCAGGCCGGGCGGCGAGACCCGGCTCGACGTGGCGATAGAGGCGGCCAAGATCGGTATCAAGATGTTCCCGGACGAGACCGCCATCGGCGTCTGGGAGTTCGCCAGGAAGCTCCAGGGCGGCGCGGACCAGCGCAGGCTCGTCGGCCTCGGCTCGATCACCGAGCCGGACTCCGGCCAGGAGATCCGCAGGACCAGCCTGTTCCGCATCGCGGACGGCATCAAGGCGTTCCCCGGCAGGGCCAGCTCGCTGTACGACTCGATCCTCGCGGGCTTCCGCGACGTGTCCAAGGACTACGACCCGCTGATGAGCAACTCGCTGCTCCTGCTCACCGCCGGCGAGGACGACGGCAGGGGCGTGTCCCGCGCGGAACTCGTCAAGGCGCTCCGCGCGGAGTGGGACCCCGAGCGGCCGGTCCAGATCATCGTGGTCGCGTTCGGGACCGGCGCCGACAGGAACGCCCTGAACGAGATCGTCTCGGTCACCAACGGGCAGCTCTACGTGGCCGAGCAGCCCGGACAGATCATCGACGTCTTCCTCTCGGCGCTGGCGCGGCGGTTGTGCCACCCGACCTGCCCGGGTTCGGCGGGTTGACGGAGCCGTCGGGCGCCGTCAGCGGGTGACCACGAAGTCCGCGGCGTCCCTGGGCGACCGGTCCCGGGGCGGCGCGGCGGCGTGGCCGATCGCGACCGCGCCCATCGGGTCCCAGCTCTCGGGGAGGTCGAGCACGTTCCGCACCGTGTCGCGGCAGAACATGGTGGACGACACCCACGCGGAGCCGAGCCCCTCCACCGCGAGCTGGACCAGGAAGTTCTGCACGCCCGCGCCGGTCGCGACGACGAACATCTCGCGCTCCGCGGCGTTCCTCCGGTCGTCCCGGTACGTGTGCGACCCGTCCATCACCAGGCAAGGGACGGCCAGGTAGGGGGCGTTCCGCAGCACGTCGCCCCGCCTGACCCGCTTCCCGATCGACTCCTCGGAGAAGCCGTCGCCGCGCAGGTCCGCGATCCAGGCGTCCCGCATCGCGTCGAGCAGTGCCGTACGGGCCGCGGGGGTCTCCAGGAGGACGAACCGCCACGGGGTCGTATGGTGCGGCGCCGGGGCGGCGACGGCCGCGGCCACGGCCCGGCGCACCGCCGCGGGATCGACCGGCGCGCCGGAGAATTCCCGGATCGTCCGGCGGGCGAAGACGACGTCGGCGGAGCCGTACCGGAACATGTCCTCGTCGGCGGGCCGGACGAGGACACGCGCGCCGGGGCCGTCCTCGCTGGTGACGAGGTCGCCGAGCCCGCGCACGACGGCCACCGGCACCCCGGCCAGCTTGCCCTTGGCCAGCTCGGCCGCCGCCGC
Source organism: Microtetraspora glauca (assembly GCA_001570385.1). Taxonomy (GTDB): domain Bacteria; phylum Actinomycetota; class Actinomycetes; order Streptosporangiales; family Streptosporangiaceae; genus Microtetraspora; species Microtetraspora glauca. Next base: position 723,216 of record BBYL01000007.1, read on the forward strand.
GATCTCGTCGATCAGCGCGGTCACCGTCGCCCGCAGCGGGTTCCCGTACGCGTCGGTCTTGCCGCGGAAGTCGTCCAGGGGCCGCACCCCGGCGGCGCCGATCGCCACGTCGGTCAGGCCGTGCCGCCAGGGACGCCCGAAGGTGTCGGAGACGATCACGCCCACGTCGGCGCCGGTCCGGGCCCGCACGCCCTTCCTGATCCGCCGCGCGGAGACGTCGGAGTCCTCCGGCAGCAGCAGGACCGTGCCCGGCTCGGTGTTCGACGCGTCCACCCCGGCGGCGGCCATGACGAACCCGTGCCGGGTCTGGGCGATCACGGTGTCGCCGCGTCGCGCGACCACGCGCGCGGTCTCGTCCATGATCGCCTCGGTACGGCTCTCGCCGGGCCGGACCCTGCCCTCCGCCTTGCTCACGATCTTCGAGGTCACGACGAGGATGTCGCCGTCGGACAGGTCGGGTGCGGCGTCCGCCACCAGGGCGGCGATGTCGTCCCCCGGCCGGATCTCGGGCAGGCCGGGGACGCCGGTGATGCTGATGAGGGTCAACGGTACGTCCTCTCGCGGGGTCACGAGGTGAGGGTGCGGGCGAGGGTGAGCGCGGCGGCGGCGAGGTCCCGGGTGGCCTCGGGGGAGTCCATGAGGAGGGGGCGGGCCTCGACGGTCACCCCGTAGAGGGAGACGGCCTTGTCCTCCTCGGCCACGAGCCAGCCGTCGATGAGGTCCGAGCCGTACAGCTCCAGGACCGCCTGGGCGCTCGTCTCGACGCCGATGGCGCTCAGGCAGGCGTCGGCCATGCCGCGCACCGGCGCGCCGCCGATGATGGGGGAGACGCCGACCACGGTCTTCTCGCAGAGCGCGGAACGGATGCCGGGGATCTGGAGGATCGTGCCGATGCTCACCACCGGGTTCGACGGCGGCAGGATCACGAAGTCCGCCTCGCGGACGGCCTCCAGCACGCCGGGCGCCGGGCTCGCCTCGTCCGCGCCCACGAGGGCGATCTGCTCGGCGGGGAGAGAGGCGCGCAGCCGCACCCACCACTCCTGGAAGTGGATGGCGCGCCTGCCCTGGCCGTCGTCGACGACGACGTGGGTCTCGGTCCGGTCGTCGGACATGGGAAGCAGCCGGACGCCGGGCTGCCAGCGCGCGCAGAGCGCCTCCGTGACCTGGGACAGGGGATAACCCGCGGCCAGCATCTGGGTGCGCACGATGTGCGTGGCGACGTCGCGGTCACCCAGCCCGAACCACTGGGGCTCCATGCCGTAGGCGGCCAACTCGTCCTTGACGGTGAACGTCTCGTCGGTGCGGCCCCAACCCTGGTCCTCGTTGATGCCGCCGCCGAGGGTGTACATCACGGTGTCGAGATCGGGGCAGACCCGGAGGCCGAACAGGGTGATGTCGTCCCCGGTGTTACCGATGACGGTGATCTCGGCGGGCTCTTCCGAGGCGGCACAGGCCGCCTTGAGGCCGCGCAGGAAACGGGCGCCGCCGATCCCGCCGGCGAGGCAAACGATGCGCATGCCGCCAGTCTCGCACCCGGCTTCCGGCGGACGGCACGCGCCTCATATGCGATAAATGTGAGGTAGGAAACAGTTGTAATGGCATGAGGTTGTTGGGTCTACCGACACCAAAGTCGCTCTTGTGCGAAACTTCCCCGAGTGTCTTTTGGAAGGCGTTGGGGGTAGTGGTGGTCAAGGTTGATTCCGGACGGCTGCGCGAGCCTGCCGCGTGGATCATGCTGACGGTGGTCGCCACGGGCGTTCTCCTCGGCGCCATCCGTCTGCTGTTCGGAGCGGGGTCGTTCACGGGCCGCGCCGCCGTCACCCTGTCGAGTTTCGTGAGTCCCGTCTCCACGGCGCTCGCCGTGGGCGCGGTCCTGCTGGTCACGCGGTTCGGCGATCCGACTCCGCGAGCCCGGTTGGTCAACCTCGGGACCATGGCGACGCTCGGTCTGGCCACGCTCCTCGGCCTGGTCAGCACGCTTGCCGGGATTTTCGCCGACGGATCCATGGGCGACAAGCTCGAATATCTGGTGATGGCACTGCCCATGGTCGCCCTCGCCGCCGTCGGCCTGGTCTTCGCCCGGAGCTCCATCGGCGCGGACGTGCCGCGCAGCAAGCCGGGCCGCGCGGACGACCGGTTCTTCGGCTTTCCCGACGACAATTTCGCCGGATACAACCCGCAGCAGGCACAGGGGGTTCAGCCTGTCCCTCCGGTTCAGCCGGTCTCTCCCGTCCAGCCCGTGCAGCCGGCGCAGGCCGTGCAGCCGGCGCAGGCCGCCGCCGGAACGCCCTCCTTCGCTCCCACGCAGGTGGAGCCCGCCTACATGCCCGGCCAGGCCGAGCACGCCTACGGCCAGGCCCAGGCCGAGCACGCCTACGGCCAGGCCCAGAGCGAGCAGCCCTTCGGCTCCGGCCAGCAGGAGCACGGGTACGGCCAGTCCCAGCCGGAGCCCGCGTACGGCCAGCCGCAGCCGGAGCAGGGGTACGGCCAGCCTCAGCAGGAGCAGGGGTACGGCCAGCCTCAGCAGGAGCAGGGGTACGGCCAGCCGCAGCCGGAGCCGTCCTTCATGTCCGGCCAGGCCGAGCAGCCGTACGCCGCCTCGCCCGCCGAGCCGTACGCGCCCGCCCAGGGTTTCCAGGAGGGGTACGCGCCGGCGCCCCAGCCGGTGAACCAGGGCTACCCCCAGCAGGAGCAGCAGCCCGCCGCCCACTTCCAGCCCCAGGGATACGCTCCCGAATCCCCGGGGTACGCCTCCGAGCCGCAGGGCTACGCTCCTGAGCCGCAGACCGCCGCCGTGGTGCCGTTCGGCCAGCAGCCCGCCCAGCTTCCCTCGCCGGCGGCCCAGCACTCCATGCAGCCCACGCCGGCGGCCCAGCACTCCATGCAGCCCACGCCGCAGCCGGTACAGCCCGTGCAGCCGGTACAGCCCGTGCAGCAGCCCGCCCCCCAGGCGTTCCCCCAGTCGACCGGTGGTTACCCGCAGCCTCCGCAGGGCCCCATGTTCGACCAGCACGGCTACGCGGGCCAGCAGGGCGACGCCTCCGGTTACGGAGCCTTCGGGAGCCAGCAGGACAACTCCCCGTTCCCGCCGGTCCCGCAGATCGAGGCGGTCGGCTACGCCCAGCAGGGCTACGCCGACCAGGGGTTCGGTCAGGCGGCCTACCCCGCCGCCGAGCAGGCCCAGCCGTACGCGCAGCAGCAGGAGACGTACGGCCGGCCGCAGGCGGAGCCCTATGGCCAGCAGAACCAGCAGAGCCACCAGAGCCAGCAGAACCGCCAGGGCCAGCAGGATTCGTACGGGCAGCAGGACTACGGGCAGCAGGGGTCCTCGTCGTTCTCCGGCTACTCGGGTGCGCAGTTCGGCCACCAGGCGGCAGAGCAGGCTCCCTCGTTCGAGCAGCCGGCTCAGCACCAGGTCCCGCCCGCCCAGGGGTTCGACCCGTCCCGCCCGTACGAGCAGGCCGTGGACCCGAGGGAGCAGCAGCTCGCCGCCGCCTACCAGCAGGCGCAGAGCTACCAGCAGCACGCGCAGCCGGTCGACTACGCCGGATCCCAGACGGCGCCCCAGGACTACCCCGACTACTACGACAACCCGCTCGGCCACGCCCAGACGCCCGAGCCCGCCCGGTACGCCGCCCCGAGCGACCAGACCATGCGCTTCGACGCGAACCTCTACCAGGGCGACCCGCTGAGCGGTCCGTCGCGTCGAGAGGACACCATCGACCCGACCGCGATCTACGCCCCCGAGCGGTCGCAGGCAAAGCTTGAGGAAGGTGTGAGCACAGAACAGGCAGGTCACGGAGCTGATCCGCAGGCCCCCTGGTACGGTTCCCAACGCTGATACGGCTGAACACAAGGGTTACGAACCGGGGCAAGCTGGTCTTTCCCCGGGTATCGGTATGCCGCTTGACGCCACACGCGGCACGCGCGTGTAATTACAGACATGTTGTTACGCCTTCCAATAGCTGGGTAACCAGGAAGGCGTTCCATGGGGGGCTCCATTGTGGGCTGGCGAGCGACAGGGAGGTGTGCAATGGCCGATCAGGTCATGGCACAGGCGCTCGACGGTGAGGATCTTGGGTGGCAAGAGCGTGCGCTGTGCGCTCAGACCGACCCGGAGGCGTTCTTTCCGGAGAAGGGTGGCTCGACCCGAGAGGCCAAGAAGGTGTGCCGCTCGTGCGAGGTGAGAGCGGAGTGCCTTGAGTACGCGCTCGAACACGACGAGCGGTTCGGCATCTGGGGTGGGCTGTCAGAGCGGGAACGGCGCAGAATCAAGCGCCAGGCGGTGTGAGATGGCGGGGTCGCGCGGACGACGCGCGACCCCGCCGACCGATTCGGCTCTCCCGTGATCGAGTGAGCCGAGGGTGCCGTAGGGTTGTCGCGCGTTAGGCCGATATCTCCCGCGATCTCGGATATTTGCTGAGATTGTGGGGGCAACCCCCGAGGACTCATCCACGTGCACTCCGTCACCGCGATAGTCGTCGCTCACGACGGCGCCCGCTGGCTCAAGGAGACGCTCGAAGCGGTGCTCCGGCAGTCCCGGCCACTCGACCGTGTCGCTGGCGTCGACAACGGCAGCCGTGACGGCAGCGGCCGGATCCTGACCGAGGCGTTCGGACCGAGCAGCGTGCTGAGCATGTCCAGGTCCACCGGATTCGGCGAGGCCGTGCACGAGGTCGTACGACGGCTCCCGCGCGCGTCCGGCCAGGAGTGGTTGTGGCTGCTCCACGACGACTGCGCGCCCGACGCGCACGCCCTGCGGGCGCTGCTCCACGCCGCGGACCAGAACCCCAAGGCCGCGATTCTCGGCCCGAAGCTCCGTGACTGGCTCGACCGTCGTGTCCTGCTCGAGATCGGCGTCACCGTCGGACGCTCCGGACGCAGGGACACCGGCCTGGAGCCCCGCGAATACGACCAGGGGCAGCACGACGGGACGCACGGCGTGCTCGACGTCCTCTCGGTCTCCACCGCGGGAATGCTGATCCGCCGTGACGTGTGGGAGGAACTCGCCGGGCTCGACCCGCGCCTCCCGCTGTTCCGCGACGACCTGGACCTGTGCTGGCGGGCCAGGGTCGCCGGGCATCGCGTGCTCAACGTGACCGACGCCGTCGCCTGGCACGCCGAGGCGGCGTCCCGGCGCCGGAGGCGCATCGCCGCCAGCGACGACCACCCGCGTCGCATCGACCGGCGCAACGCCCTGTTCGTGGTCATGGCGAACCTGCCCTTCTGGGCGCTGGTCCGTTCCGTGTTCCGCAACATCACCGGCTCGCTGGTCCGCACGGTCCTGTTCGTCCTCGCCAAGCAACCGGCGAACGCCCTGGACGAGATCGCCGCACTCGGCTCCGTCCTCGGCCATCCCGGACGGCTGTTCAAGGCGCGCAAGGAACGGAAGAAGGGCAGGAAACAGGGCTATCCGGCGGTCGCGCGGCTGTTCACCCCGCCCGGCGCCACCTGGCGGCGGTTGGCCGACATGATCCAGCGCTACCTGGCGGGTGAGGGGCCCGTCGACTCGGCCGGACGGCACCACGCCGCGGCCGCCTCCTCCGAGGACGAGGGCGACGAGCTGCTCACGGACTCCGGGCTGTTCCAGCGGATGTCCTCCAGCCCCGGCGTGTGGCTCTGCGTCCTGCTCCTCGCGGTCACCGTGGCCGCCGAGTGGTCGCTGTTCGCGGGCGGGCTGCTGGGAGGAGGCGCCCTCGTGCCGGTCACCGGCGGCGCCTCGGACCTGTGGCGGCTCTACGTCGAGAACCACCACTCCGCCGGTCTCGGCTCGGACACCTGGGCCCCGCCGTACGTGGCGGTCCTCGCGGCGCTTTCCACGATCTTCTTCGGCAAGACCTGGCTGGCCGTGTCCGTCCTGCTGCTCGGGTGCGTGCCGCTCGCCGGGCTCTCGGCGTACGTCGCGACGAGACGGATGATCACCTACACGCCCGCCCGGGTGTGGCTGGCCGCGACGTACGCGCTGCTGCCGGTGGCGACCGGGGTGGTCGCGAGCGGCCGGGTGGGCACCGCGCTGGTATTCGTGCTGATCCCGGTCTACGCGGCCCTCGCCACCCGGGTCGTCGCGGGGTCACGCCGGGCCGCGTGGGGCTTCGGCCTGCTCCTCGCGATCGGCACGGCCTTCGCCCCTCTCGTCTACGTCGTGGTGGCGATCCTGGGCGGGCTCGCCGCCGTGTCCTTCGGCGGCATCCGGCGCGGCGTCGGGGTGTCCCTGGCGATCGGCCTGGGAACGCCGATCGTCCTGCTGTTCCCCTGGCTGGCCGAGATCGTGCGGGAACCGCGCCGCATCCTGCTCGAATCAGGTCTGGCCGATCCCTCCCTCGCCGATCCGAGGCTGGGCGCCGACGCGCTGCTCATGCTCAACCCGGGCGGCCCCGGAACGCCGCCCGTCTGGGTCACCGCCGGGCTGGTCGCCGTCGCGCTAGGCGCGCTGCTGCTCCGCCGCCACCAGACGGTGGTCGCGATCGGCTGGGGCGTCACGCTGTTCGGCGTGCTGCTCGCGGTCGTGGTCAGCCGGTTGGCCGAGTGGCCCGGCGTCCCGCTCGCCTTCGCCGCCACCGGCCTGCTCGTCGCGACCGCCCTCACCGCGCACCGGATCACCGAGTTCCGCGCGGCGGGTGGCCCGCGCAGGGCGGGCGCCCTGCTGATCGTGATCGTCGCGTTCGCCACGCCGCTGGCCGCGGCCGGTCTGTGGATCGTCGGCGGCGCGGGCGGCCCGCTGCGCGGCGACCTGCGCGACCCCGTGCCGCCGCTCAGCGCCGCCTGGTCGCCGAACGGCGAGCGCACGCTGCTCATGCGCCCGGAGGGCGGCCGCCTCGCGTACACGCTCCTGTCCGGGCGCGCCCCGTTCATCGGGGAGTCCGACCTGCGCGCCCCGGCGGCCGACACCGCGCGCGTCGGGACCGCGGTCGCGGGCCTGGCCTCCGGCCGGGGCGGCGGTGACGTCCAGATCCTGGCGGCGTACGGCGTCCAGTTCGTCACCGTGCCCGGCCCCGTCGACGTCGCGCTGCAACGCTCGCTGGACTCGGAACCCGCCCTGGTACGGGTGAGCCTCTCGGAGACCGGCGGGTTGTGGCGGGTGGCCGGGACCGTCACCGTGCCGAAGCCGCCCTCCGGAGGCGACGGCTGGCACCGGACCTGGTTGTGGGCGCAGGCGGCGCTCGTCGCGCTCGTGCTGGTCCTGGCCTCGCCCGGAGCCCGTACGGCGGAGCAGCAGGAAGACTACGGCGACGCCCCGGCACCGGCCCGGCCCTCCCGCAGGCGTCCGAAGAACCCCGAGGAGCAGGTGCCGGCATGAAGGGGCTGATCGAGAACCGCTTCGGGCTGCTCGCCCTGGTGCTGCTCGCCCTCGGAGCGCTGTACGGCGTGGCCTTCGTCAGCCGTCCCGCGCCCGCGGCCCAGAAGCCCGCCCAGCAGGTCAAGGTGGCGGTCGAGTCCGTGTCCATGGTCTGCCCCGACCCCGGTGGCGGCAGGATGACCGCCGTCACGCCCCTGGGCGGACCGAGCGGGCAGGGCGGCGCCGCCACGGTCGCCGAGATGAAGGGCGCCAAGCCGCTGGCCACGCTCGACCACGTGGGCACGCTGTGGCGGCAGGACGTCCCGGTGCGCACCCGGCCGGTCACGGTCGCGGGGATGGGCGCGATGGCCGCGGGCCTGGAGGCGGCGCAGACCACCCAGGTGACGTCGGGAGCCCAGCGCGGACTCTCGGGGGTGCGCTGCGTCGAACCCGGCGCGGAGGCATGGTTCGTCGGCCCGGGACCCGCCGCGGCCGACGTCACCCTCCATCTGGCCAACTCCGACGAGGCTCCGGCCTACGTCGGCATCATGATCTACGCGGGCGAGGGGCCGGTGCTCGCCGACCGCGGAAACGGGATGGTCGTCAAGCCGGGCGAATACCGCGAGGTCAAGCTGCGCGAGCTGGCGCCTTCGCCCCTGGTGATGGCCGTCCAGGTGAGCACCAGCGGCGGCAGGGTGGCCGCCGCGATCAGGGCGTCCCTCGGCGAGGGCAAGGGAGTGGACTGGCTCCCCGTCTCCGCTCCGCCGTCCACCCGGGTCGTCGTGCCCGGCCTCCCCGGAAGCGCGGGCCAGCGCGAGCTGTACGTCGCCACACCTGGTGAGCGGGACACGGTCGTCCAGGTGAAGGCGGTGCTGAAGGACGGCTCCTACGCGCTGAAGAACAAGGAGTCCGTCGAGGTGCCCGCGGGTTCCACGACCACGATCGACCTGACCACCGGGGTCGGCGGCCAGCCCGGCGCCCTGGTCCTGACCTCGGGCGAGCCCATCGTCGCCGGGATGAGGATGACGGGGACGGGCGACATGCGGGACGCGGCCTTCACGGCGGGCGCGGTGCCGATCGACCTCGGCAGCGTGGTGGCGGACGGCGGCCCCGGCAAGAAGTCCGCGAAGGGGAGCGGCAAGCGGGAGTCCCGCCTGGTGCTCTCCGCGCCGTTCACCGCCGCCACGGTACGGATCCAGCTGCTGCCCCAGCGCGGCACCCCGGCCGAGCCCGTCGAGGTGACGCTGCCCGCGGCCCGCAGCAAGGAGATCAAGCTCACTCCGCCGGCCGGCGCGGGTTCCGGCTTCGCCGTCCACATCGTGCCGGTCGCCGGATCGGGTCCCGTGTACGGCGCGCGCGTGCTGAGCGAGGACACCCCTCAGGGTGTGCTGCTCACCACGCAACCGCTGGCGCCGGCCAGGACATGGGCGATCGTGCCGGCCACCGTCGACTCGCCCGGCGCCGTCCTGCCCTAGGTCGTGTCAGACACTCCCTGGCGCGGGGCGGCCGCCCCCGGGGTCTCAGTGCCGGTCGTCGTAGCCGGGGTCGATCGTCTCCGGGGTGAGCCCGAGCAGGCTGGCCACCTGTTCCACGACGACGTCGCTCACCATCGCGCCGAGCTGGTCGCGGTCGCGCGCCCTGGCCTCGAGAGGGCGGCGGTAGACGACCACGACCGCGGGCTCCGAGCCCGCCGCCGTCTCCGCCCTGCCGAAGGGGATCGGGTCGGTGTCGAGCCGCGCCGGGCCGTCGATCAGCTCGCTCGGCGGCGGCACCTCCTCGACCGCGAACTCCATCGTCGCGAGCTGCCTTCCCCATCGGGGCTTGAGCCGGTCGACCGCGTCGAGGACCAGGTCGTCGAAGCGTTCGCCGCGCGACTTCGCGATCGGGACGTGCGAGGGCGCCAGTGGACCGCGCATCCCGCGACCATGCCGGTCGCGCCGCCGCACCCGCCGCCGGGGATCTCCGCTTCGCTCGCTCACGCGGCCAGCTTAAAGGAGCGGGCGCACGTCGTACGGGGGGCGAGGCGGTGTCCGGATTGTGGCGACACGCTCGTTAAGAGCGGCGGGGTGGTGGCAATGTGAACGCGGACCGGATACGGTCCCTCCGTGAGCCCCGTCCGCAGCTGTTCCCGTACCGCCTGCAGGCAGCCTGCCGTCTTCACACTCACGTATGTCTACGCCGACTCGACCGCGGTTCTCGGCCCTCTCGCGACGTACGTCGAGCCGCACTGCTACGACCTGTGCGCCGAGCACGCGGAACGGCTCACCGCCCCCCGTGGGTGGGAGGTCGTGCGACTCCCGTCAGAAGCGGGTTCCCCGAGCGGGGACGATCTTGAGGCGCTCGCCAACGCGGTCCGCGAGGCCGCGCGTCCCGCGCCCGCCGCGGGCGAACCCATCGGCCAGGCCGTCGAGGTCGGCCGGCGCGGCCATCTCCGGGTGCTCAAGTCCGCCCAGCCCAACCGCGACCGGTGACGTCACCCCGGGCCGGGGTGCGGCCGGCAGTGGATCACACGCGCCGTGGCGGTGGCGCCTTGTAGGCTCGGGCCCGGCATACCAAACGATCGGGGAGCTGCGGTGGGCGACCTCACCAGGATCTTCAAGGCGTACGACGTCCGCGGCGTCGTGCCGCAGGAGCTCGACGAGCGGACCGCGGAGGCGGTCGGGGCGGCCTTCGCCGAGGTGACGGGGGCGCGTTCGCTGGTGATCGCGCACGACATGCGGGCGTCGTCGGGTCCGCTGGCCGCCGCCTTCGCGCGCGGCGCGACCTCGCGCGGGGCCGACGTGGTGAACGCGGGCCTCGGCTCGACCGACCTGCTCTACTACGCCAGCGGCAGCCTCGGCCTGCCCGGCGTGATGTTCACCGCCAGCCACAACCCCGCCGAATACAACGGCATGAAGATGTGCCGCGCGGGCGCGGTGCCCATCGGCGGTGAGACGGGCCTCATCGAGATCCGCGACCGTGCCGCCGAACTGCTCGACTCGGGCCTCGGAGGCACGCCGGGCCGGGGGAGCGTCACCGAGCGGGACCTGCTGGCCGGATACGCCGGCCATCTCAAGACGCTCGTCGATCTCTCCGGCATCCGGCCGCTCAAGGTGGTCGTCGACGCGGGCAACGGCATGGGCGGCTACACGGTCCCCGAGGTGTTCGACGGCCTGCCCGTCGACCTGACGCCCCTCTACTTCGAGCTCGACGGAAGCTTCCCCAACCACGAGGCCAACCCGATCGAGCCGGCGAACCTGGTCGACCTGCAGAAGGCCGTCATCGAGCGGGGCGCCGACATCGGCATCGCGTTCGACGGCGACGCCGACCGGTGCTGGGTGATCGACGAGCGGGGTGAGTCCGTCTCCCCGTCCACGATCACCGCTCTCGTCGCCGCGCGCGAGCTGGCCAGGCATCCGGGCGCCACGATCATCCACAACCTGATCACCTCCAGGGGCGTTCCGGAGATCGTGCGCGAGCACGGGGGCGTCCCGGTCCGCACCCGCGTCGGGCACTCGTTCATCAAGGCGGAGATGGCCCGCACGGGCGCGGTATTCGGCGGCGAGCACTCCGCGCACTACTACTTCCGCGACTTCTGGTACGCCGATTCCGGCATGCTGGCGGCGCTGCACGTGCTCGCGGCTCTCGGCGGTCAGGACCGGCCGCTGTCCCAGGTCCTGGAGCGGTACGCCCGGTACGCCGCGTCCGGCGAGATCAACAGCACGGTCGCGGATCAGGCGGCCGCTCTGGAGACGGTGCGCGGGGCTTTCACGGGTCGCGAGGGTGTTACCTTCGACGAGTTGGACGGCCTCACGGTGAGCGGCCGGGACTGGTGGTTCAATCTGCGCCCGTCCAACACCGAGCCGCTGCTGCGACTGAACGCCGAGGCGGCCGACGAGCGCAAGATGGCGGCCGTGCGGGACGAGGCCCTCGCCGCCCTAAGGAGCTGACACGGATTTGAAGATCGACGACTGGCTGCTGGACGTCCTCGCCTGCCCGGCGTGCAAGTCCCCGCTGCGCGCGTCCACGGACGCCGACGAGCTGGCGTGCACCTCCGAGTCCTGCGGGCTGGTTTATCCGGTCCGGGACGACATCCCCGTCCTGCTCGTGGACGAGGCGCGCAAGGCGTGAGCGAGCGTAGCGAGCGAACCATTGGGCGCGGCGCCCGTGGCGAACGCGACTCCGAGCCGTCAGGCGAGGAGGAGGCATGAGCCGCTCCGGAGGGGCACCCGTCCTGAGGTTCGACCCGAGCAGGCTCGACGACCAGACGCGGCTGTCCGACGGCGACCCGTCGGGCATGTTGCGGACCGTGGCTTCCTCCGCCGCCCAGGTTCGCACCGCGTACCGCGCCGCCGTGGAGGCGGGCGCGGCGAGAGTGGCCGAGCAGGGCCGGCCGCGGGCCGTGGTCGTGGCGGGCGTGGGCGCCGCCGGGATCGCGGGCGAGGTGCTCGACGCGGTCTGCGGGCCGGGCACGCCCGTGCCCGTCGTGACGGTCCGCGGCTACCGGCTTCCCGGCTGGGTCGGCGCGGCCGACCTGGTCATGGTGGTGTCCTTCACCGGGCGCGGCGACGAGGCCCTGTCCGTGGGCGCGGAGGCGGCGCGCCGCGGATGCACGCTCCTCGCGGTGGGCGCGCCGGACACGCCGCTCAGCGAGCTCGCGGCCCGGGCCGGAGCGCCCTTCGTGCCGATCTCGACCGTGGCGGGCCAGCCGCGGGCGACCATGTGGGGCCTGGCGGTTCCGCTGCTCGTCGCCGCGGCCGCGCTCGGCCTGAGCGACGTGGGCGAGCCGGTCTTCGAGGCCGCGGCGGCGCGCCTGGAGGACATCGCGCACCGGTGCCGGCCGACGAGCGACTCGTTCATCAATCCCGGCAAGACACTGGCCACGGAGCTCGCCGACGGCATCCCGATGATCTGGGGATCCTCGCCGATCGCGGCCGTGGCGGCGCACCGGATGGCGGAGCAGCTCGCCGAGCACGCCGGGTATCCCGCCCTCTGGGGAGAGCTCCCGGAGGCCGCGCACAACCAGGCGGGCGTCTTCGACGGCCCCCTGGCCACCCGGGACATCTTCCAGGACGCCGGGGACGACGAGTCCTCCGGCCCGCGGGCGCGGATGCGGTTGTTCGTGCTGCGTGACACCGACGAGCATCCGCGGGTGGCCGAGCGCCGGCAGGCGTCCGTACGGCTCGCCCAGGACCGCGGCGTCCCGGCCTCGGAGATCGCGGCCGAGGGGGACCATCCGTTCGAGCGGCTGGCCACGCTGATCTGCCTGGGGGATTTCGCCGGCGTCTACCTGGCCCTGGGCCACGGTCTCGATCCCGCGCCGATGTCGGCCATCACCGAACTTCGGGCCAGGATTTCCCAATAGGATCCCTCTGGTCGATTTGTGAGGAGTGATCTGTGAGCGCGGGTGGCGGTACCAAGGCGATCATCGCGGCGTTGAGCGCCAACCTCGCGATCGCGGTCGCGAAGTTCGTGGCGTTCCTGTTCACGGGGTCCTCCTCCATGCTGGCGGAGTCCGTCCACTCGGTGGCCGACTCGGGCAACCAGGCGTTGCTCCTGGTCGGTGGCAAGCGGGCGGAGCGGAAGCGGACGCGGGCCCATCCGTTCGGGTTCGGGCGCGAGCGCTACTTCTACGCCTTCGTGGTCGCGGTCGTGCTGTTCACGATCGGCGCCCTGTTCTCCCTCTACGAGGGCTGGCACAAGATCTCCGACCCCCATCCGGTGGAGTCGCCCCAGTGGGCCTTCGCCGTGCTGATCTTCGCGATCGTCGCCGAGGGCTTCTCGTTCCGTACGGCCATCAAGGAGTCGCGGCCCCTCAAGGGCGAGCACTCGTGGTTCTCGTTCATCCGGAGGGCGAAGGCGCCCGAGCTGCCCGTCGTCCTCCTGGAGGACCTGGGCGCCCTGCTCGGTCTGATCTTCGCGCTGTTCGGCGTTTCCATGGCCGTGGTCACCGGCGACGGCGTCTGGGACGGCGTCGGCACGATGATGATCGGCGTGCTGCTGGCCGCCATCGCGGTCGTCCTGGCGCTGGAGACCAAGTCGCTGCTGATCGGCGAGAGCGCGGCCCCCGAGATCGAGGAGCGGATCTGCGCGGCGCTGGAGGGCGCTCCGGAGGTCACCAAGGTCATCCACATGCGGACGCTGCACCTCGGCCCCGAGGAGCTCCTGGTCGCGGCGAAGATCGCGGTCGAGCACGACGAAACGGCGGCGCAGGTCGCCCAGGGCATCGACGATGCCGAGCGGCGCATCCGCGAGGCCGTGCCGATGGCCCGGGTCATCTACCTGGAGCCCGACCTCTACCGCTCTGACAGCGCTCCGGTGAGCTGAGCCGCCCGCTCTGTCACAACCGGTTCCTGAGCAGGCGCAGGGCCTTCTCCTTCTCGAAGTCGAGAGCCCGGCGCGGGGCCTGGATGCGGCCGATCCGCACGCCCAACTCGCGTACGGCCTGCGCCACGGAGGGGTCGGACAGCGCGCGGAGGGCGAAGGCCAGTTCCGCGGGCGAGACGTCGAACCGGCGCTCCAACTCCATGGCCTGGCCGACGGCGGCCAGCTCCTCGGGGCCGAACCTGCGATGCGCGCCCCTGTCCCGGACGGGCGGCAGCAGGCCCAGCGCCTCCCTGTACCGCAGCATGCGAGGCGACATGCCCAGCTGCCTGGCCGCCTCCGTGATCCGCATCGAGGTCTCTCCGCTCCGTACCTGGTCCTCCCGGTAACGGTAGACACATCGGCACCCGTTTGGCAGCCCCGAAAGTCGGATCCTTACATTCTTGTGTCAGGTTCACGCGTCCCGGCGTGCGCCGTGCCGTACGGGACGCCTAAACTCGCAGGCGACCGATACCGGAGGGACACACGACATGGACTTCAAGGTCGCCGACCTTTCACTTGCGGAGTTCGGCCGCAAGGAGATCCGCCTCGCCGAGCACGAGATGCCGGGCCTGATGGCGACCCGCAGGGAGTACGCCGCCGCGCAGCCGCTCAAGGGCGCGAAGATCATGGGCTCGCTGCACATGACGATCCAGACGGCCGTGCTCATCGAGACCCTGGTCGCGCTCGGCGCCGACGTGCGCTGGGTGAGCTGCAACATCTTCTCCACGCAGGACCACGCCGCCGCGGCGGTCGTCGTCGGCCCGGACGGTACGACCGACGCTCCGGCCGGCGTACCGGTCTTCGCCTGGAAGGGCGAGACCCTGGAGGAGTACTGGTGGTGCACCGAGCAGGCGCTCGCGTGGCCTGACGGCACCGGCCCGAACATGATCCTCGACGACGGCGGCGACGCCACGCTCCTGGTCCACAAGGGCGCCGAGTTCGAGAAGGCGGGCGCCGTGCCGGCCGCGGGCGAGGACGACCCCGAGGAGTGGGGCATCATCCTCGACACGCTCCGCCGCACGGTATCCGACGACAAGCGCTGGACCAGGATCGCCGAGGAGATCAAGGGCGTCACCGAGGAGACCACCACCGGCGTGCACCGCCTGTACGAGATGCACAAGTCCGGCCAGCTCCTCTTCCCGGCGATCAACGTCAACGACTCGGTGACCAAGTCGAAGTTCGACAACAAGTACGGCTGCCGCCACTCGGTCATCGACGGCCTCAACCGCGCCACCGACGTGCTGATCGGCGGCAAGGTGGCCGTGGTCTGCGGCTACGGCGACGTGGGCAAGGGCTGCGCCGACGCGCTGCGCGGCCAGGGCGCCCGCGTGATCGTCACCGAGATCGACCCGATCTGCGCGCTGCAGGCGGCCATGGACGGCTTCCAGGTGACCACGCTGGAGGAGGTCGTCGGCATCGCGGACATCTTCGTCACGACGACCGGCAACTTCGGCATCATCACGGCCGACCACATGTCGCGGATGAAGCACCAGGCGATCGTGTCCAACATCGGCCACTTCGACAACGAGATCGACATGGCCGGCCTGGGCCGCATCCCCGGCATCGTCAAGAACAACATCAAGCCGCAGGTCGACGAGTGGGTCTTCCCGGACGGCCGCTCGATCATCGTGCTCGCCGAGGGCCGCCTGATGAACCTGGGCTGCGCGACGGGCCACCCATCCTTCGTGATGTCGAACTCGTTCACCAACCAGGTGATCGCGCAGATCGAGCTGTTCACCAAGACCGAGCAGTACCCCGTCGGCGTCTACGTGCTGCCCAAGCACCTGGACGAGAAGGTGGCCCGGCTCCACCTCGACGCTCTCGGCGTCAAGCTGACCACGCTGACGAAGAAGCAGGCGGAGTACATCGGCGTCGACGTCGAGGGTCCGTACAAGCCGGACCACTACCGCTACTGAGCGGCACACCGGGCGCAACCGGCCACGAGCGGGAACGATGACGGCGCGAGATCTGACGGATCTGACCGAGGCGGGCGAACGGCGGATCGGGTGGGCACGGCGGTCGATGCCGGTGCTCACCGCGATCGCCGCCCGCTTCGCCGACGAGCGGCCGCTGGACGGCCTGCGCGTCGCCGCGTGCCTGCACGTGACGGCGGAGACGGCCGTCCTGATGGGCGCGCTCAGGGCGGGCGGCGCGGAGATCGCGCTGGCCGCCTCGAACCCGCTGTCCACTCAGGACGACGTCGCCGCCGCGCTCCGCGCGTACGGCATCGCGGTGCACGCCCGTGCCGGTGTGGACATGGAGACCTACTACCGGCACATCCATCAGGCGCTGGACATCTCCCCGGCCATCGTGCTCGACGACGGATGCGACCTGGTCAACATCCTGCACACCGAGCGTCCCGATCTCACCGTGGCGGGCGGGTGCGAGGAGACCACGACCGGGATCATCCGGCTGCGCCAGATGGCCGCGGAGGGCGCGCTGAGGTTCCCGGTGGTCGCGGTCAACGACACCCGCACCAAGCGGATGTTCGACAACAGGTACGGCACGGGCCAGTCCACCCTCGACGGCATCATGCGCGCCACGAACGCGCTGCTCGCCGGGCGTACCGTCGTGGTCGCCGGGTTCGGCTTCTGCGGCCGCGGCGTGGCGGAACGCGCCAAGGGCCTCGGCGCGCGGGTGATCGTGACCGAGATCGACCCGGTGAAGGCCCTCGACGCCGCGCTCCAGGGCTACGAGGTGTTGCCGATGGGGCAGGCCGCGCGGGTGGGCGACGTGTTCGTCACCGTCACGGGCAACCGCGACGTCATCCGGGGCGAGCACCTGGCCGCGATGAAGGACGGCGTCATCCTGGCCAACGCGGGGCACTTCGATGTCGAGATCGACGTCCGCGCCCTGGAAGGTCTGGCGGAGTCGGTGAATTTCGGGGTTCGCCCCAACGTGGATGAGTACGTCCTGGCGGACGGGAGGCGGCTCCTCCTCCTCGCCGAGGGCCGTCTCGTCAACCTGACCGCGGCCGAGGGGCACCCGGCGGCCGTCATGGACATGTCCTTCTCCGCTCAGGCGCTGGCCGTCGCCTGGCTCGCCACCGAGGCCGTACGGCTGCCGCCCGGCGTGTACGACGTCCCGGCGGACATCGACGCCGAGGTGGCCAGGCTCAAGCTCGCCGCGACGGGGATCGCGATAGACGAGCTCACCGCCGACCAGGAGGACTACCTGCACTCCTGGCGCTCCGGGTCCTGAGCGAATCCGGGTGGAGCCCGGCCGGGCGAAGTCGGGTGGAGACGGCCGGCTGACTCTGTCCCTCTGCGCCGGCCGTCTCCACCCTGCCCCCTTGCAGGCATGCCCCATAGCCTGCAGATCGTCTCTTGTGCCCCGCTTTGTGGTGTCTACACCTCAGCTTGGGGGGACAAATCCTCCCGGGGTCGGCCCGGCGGGGTTCGACGGAGGCTGCGGTTCCCACGTCGACGGTTCCCACCTCGACGCGACCGGTGGCTCCGGCTGGGGTGCGGGCGGAGCGCCCCCGTACGGCGAGCCCGGATACGGCGGGCCACCGTAAGGCGTGGCGGCGGCTCTCACCTGCGCGAGCCGTACCTCCTCGCGGCGGCGCCGCTCCGCCAGGACGGCGGCGAGGTAGGTGTGCGGCGGCAGTCCCGGCGGCGGCGGGGGAGCCACGCGGGCGGCCACCTGGCTCGCGATCCTGACGCCCATCTGGTGCCGCGCGTCGGGGGAGAGCTGGTGCCAGCGCGTCAGGTACTGCCTGGCGGTGTCGGCCAGGTCGACCGACAGCTGCGACAACTCCAGGGAGCTCGCCCACGGCGCGAGCTGCGGCGGCATCTCGGGCGGCGGCTCCTGGCGCGGCCCCCGCTCGCCGATGACGATCGTGCCCGCGAAGACGTCCCCGAGCCGCTTGCCCCGCTGGTTCACGAGCGACGTGATGAGCGCGGGCGCGCCGAAGAACATCCAGAACTCCAGGAAGCCCGCGAGACCGCGGAACAACGCCTGGCGGAACCGCTCGGGCCCGCCGTCGTCGCTGACCACGCGCAGGCCCATGGCCAGCTTGCCGAGGCTGCGCCCCCGACCGGCCGTCTCGAACACGACGGGGTAGCCCACGATGACGAGGACGGTGAGCAGGATCATCAACCCCGCCGTCATCGCCGTGTCCGTGACGAACGACGCGGTCCCCAGCAGGATGTACATCACGATGAGGATGATCCACTGGATGATCCAGTCGATGAGATACGCGACGCCCCGGCTGGGGAGCTGCGCGATCCGCACCTCGACGACGACGGCCTCGCCGGTCACAACATCGGCCACATATCGCACCCTACTGGGGTATTACCGCTCGATAGAGTTCGGTCCGTGGACATCGATGCGTTCGTCGCCGCCCACCGGCCGACGTGGGACCGGTTGGACGACCTGGTGCGGCGGCGCCATCGACTCGACGGCGCCGAGGTGGACGAGCTCGTCGAGCTCTACCAGCGGGCCGCGACCCACCTGTCCGTCGTCCGCTCCGCCTCGACCGACGCGGTCCTGGTCGGCCGCCTCTCCTCGCTGGTCGCGCGCGCCCGCTCCGCCGTCACGGGGGCGCACACACCCGCCTGGCGGGAGGTCGTCCGGTTCTTCACCGTGTCCTTCCCCGTCGTGGCCTACGGCGCCCGCCGCTGGTGGCTCGGCGCCACCCTCGCCTCCCTCGCGGTCGCGTACGTGATGGGGGTGTGGGTCGCGGGCGATCCGGCCGTGCAGGCCGTCGTCGGCACCCCGGAGGAGATCAAGCAGCTGGTCGAGCACGACTTCGCCGACTACTACTCGGAGAACCCGGCCGCCTCGTTCGCCGGCCAGGTGTGGATCAACAACGCCTGGGTGTCGGCGCAGGTCATCATCTCGGCCATCGTCCTCGGGCTGCCGATCCCGTACATCCTGTGGCAGAACTCGGCCAACGTGGGCGTCATCGGCGGGCTGATGACGGCGCACGGCAAGGCCGACGTCTTCTGGGGACTGATCCTCCCGCACGGCCTTCTGGAGCTCACCGCGGTGTTCCTCGCCGCCGGTGTCGGCCTGCGGCTCGGCTGGACGGTCATCGACCCCGGGCCACGACGGCGCGGAGAGGCCCTCGCCGAGCAGGGACGCGCGGTGATGAGCGTCGCACTCGGCCTCGTCGTCGTGCTGTTGCTCTCCGGCCTGATCGAGGCGGGCGTCACGCCGTCCGGTCTGCCGACCTGGGCCCGGATCGGCATCGGCGCGGCGGCCGAGGTCCTCTTCCTGGTCTACGTGGCGGTGTTCGGCCGCCGGGCGGCCCGCGCGGGCGAGACCGGCGACATCGAACAGGCCCCCGACCTCGCCCCCACCGCCTGACGACCGGTGCCGCCGGGGCTGCCGGGGCTGCCGGGGCGGCCGGGGCGGATCACAACCGTCCGGCCGCCTTCAGCGCCAGATAGGCGTCGGCGAGCGCGGGGGCGATGTCCTCCGGGAGGGCGTCGACCACCTCGACGCCCTGGCCGCGCAGGCGGGCGGTGATCCTGCGCCGCTCGCCCCGAAGCCGCTCGGCCGCGGCGGCGTCGTAGACCTGCTCCGCCGTACCCCGCCCGGACGCCATGGCGGCGACCCGCGGATCGGCGACGGCGGCGACCAGCACCGTGTGGCGGGACGACAGCCGGGGCAGCACCGGCAGCAGCCCCTCCTCCATCGCGGCCGCGTTGACGTCGGTCAGCAGCACCACCAGGCAGCGGCGCTTGGCCCTGGCCAGGACGGCGGCGACCATGCCCGGCGAGTCGGCCTCCACGAGCTCCGCCTCGATCGGCGCCATCGCGTTGACCAGCGACGACAGCAGGTCCGTACGGGATGCCCCGGACAGCCAGGCGCGCACCGTCCGGTCGTAGGCCAGGAAGTCCACCCGGTCACCCGCCCGCGAAGCGAGGGCGGCGAGCAGCAGCGCGGCGTCCATCGACCAGTCGAGCCTGGGCCACCCGGACGCCTGGCCGGGCAGCGGAGCCACACGCGGCGCCACACCCGGCGCCACGCCGACGCGGCCCGCGGACGTGCGTCCCGTGTCGAGGACGATCAGCACCCGCCGGTCGCGCTCGGGGCGCCACGTGCGCACAACGACGTCGCTGCGCCGGGCGCTGGCCCGCCAGTCGATGGACCTGACGTCGTCACCGACCACGTATTCGCGGAGCGAGTCGAACTCGGTGCCCTGGCCCCGTACGAGCGCCGGGTGCCGGCCGTCCAACTCCCGGAGCCGCGCCAGCTTGCCCGGCAGATGCTTGCGGCTGAGGAAGGGCGGCAGCACCCGCACCGACCACGGGACCACGTGCGACCCCTGGCGCGCGGCCAGTCCGAGCGGGCCGAGCGACCGCACGGTCACCGTCACCGCCTCGCGGTCGCCCCGCCTCGTCGGGGTCAGGGTGGTGACCAGGCGGCGCCGCTGCCCGGAGGGGACGTCCACGCGGAGGTGCCGCGGCGCGGACCCCGCCGACGGCGGCCAGGCGTCGCGCACCACCCCCCTGACCCGGCGGCGGCCCGGATTCTCCACGACCAGTCCCACGGTGACCGACTCGCCGAGCCGCACCAGCCGCTCGCCGTCCCGGTGGAAGCGCAGCCCCCGCACACCGCCCGCGAAGAGCAGGTCGATCACGACGAGCGCGGCGAGGAGCAGCGCGACACCCAGGACGGCCATGGGCGGGTCGGGGGCGGCGAGCACCAGAAGGGCGCCGAGAGCCGCGAGCAGTCCCGCGCGTCCCGTCAGCGCCACCGCGTCGTCTCCGCGTTCATCGCTTCCCACATATCGGTCGTACCGGGCCGGATCAACGGGGGACGGGGACGCCGGCGAGGATGCCGTCCAGGATGCCGTCCGGCGTCGCACCCTCCAGCTCGGCCTCGGGACGGAGCTGGACGCGATGCCGCAGGGCGGGCCGGGCGAGCGCCTTCACGTCGTCCGGGGTCACGTAGGCCCGGCCGGACAGCCAGCCCCACGCCCGCGCGGCCGCGAGCAGCGCCGTCGCGCCGCGCGGCGACACCCCGAGCTGCAGCGAGGGCGACTGCCGGGTGGCGCGGGCCAGGTCGACGACGTAGCCGAGCACCTCCGGCGCCACGTGGACCTGCTTCACGGCCTCACGGCCCGCCTCCAGGTCGGCGGCGGACGCGACGGCCGCGATCGAGGACAGGTCACGGGGGTCGAAGCCGAGCGCGTGCCGTTCCAGCACGGCGATCTCCTGCTCGCGCGGCGGCAGCGGCACGGTCAGCTTGAGCAGGAACCGGTCCAGCTGGGCCTCGGGAAGCTGGTAGGTGCCCTCGTACTCGATCGGGTTCTGCGTCGCCACGACGATGAACGGATCGGGCAGCTTGCGCGCGGCGCCGTCGACGCTGACCTGGCGTTCCTCCATCGCCTCCAGCAGGGCGGCCTGGGTCTTCGGAGGCGTCCGGTTGATCTCGTCGGCGAGCAGCAGGTTGGTGAACACCGGCCCCTCGCGGAACTCGAACTCGGCCGTCCTGGCGTCGTAGACGAGCGAGCCGGTCACGTCGCCCGGCATCAGGTCGGGGGTGAACTGCACCCGCTTGAAGTCGAGCGACAACGTCGCGGCCAGCGTACGGACCAGCAGGGTCTTGGCCACCCCGGGGACGCCTTCGAGCAGCACGTGCCCCCGGCACAGCAGTGCGATCACCAGCCCGGTGACGACCGAGTCCTGTCCCACCACCGCCTTGGCGACCTCGGCGCGCAACGTGGCGAGCGCCTCGCGGGCCGTGTCCGCCCCCGGGGACCCGGGTGAAGATGTGGTCAAGAGTCTCGTACCTGCCTTTCCAGTGTGTCGAGGTATCCGGCCAGGGCCACCAGCCCGCCGTCGTCCGCGGGCACGGCGCCGTACAGCGTGGCCCGCACCTCCCGCGCGTCCAGCCCGGTCCGTGCGGCCGTCGCGGCGACGACCTCGTCGGGCGCGGCCGTCGGCGGCAGCCCCAGGCGCGGGGCCAGCCGGTCGATCGCGGCGGCGCGCAGCGCCGGCGCGGCGCGGTCCCTGGCCCGCCGTGCCCGGTAAAGCCGGCCGCGTCCCTCCACGGTCTCGGCCGCCCGGACGACGACCGGCAGCCGTTCGGCGACGACCGGTCCGAGGCGGCGTCCCCGCCAGAGGGCCACCACGCCCACCGCGACGGCGAGCTGCACGACCGCCCAGCTGACGCCGGACGGG
The DNA here is from genome assembly GCA_001570385.1 of Microtetraspora glauca. Classification (GTDB taxonomy): domain Bacteria; phylum Actinomycetota; class Actinomycetes; order Streptosporangiales; family Streptosporangiaceae; genus Microtetraspora; species Microtetraspora glauca. The sequence goes on from BBYL01000007.1 coordinate 744,975, forward strand.
ATGAGATCGCCCAGGCTCCTGCCCTCGGGCCCGGCCAGGGTGGGATCCCACTGCTCGGGGGCGACCAGCCAGATCAGCCGGGGCCTGGCCCCGGCCAGGTTCATCGCGAGCGCGGCGTTGCCGTCCTCCGCGAGGCGCAGGTTCGTCATGAACGCGCCGTCGCCGACCACGGTGACCGTCCGCCCGCCGGTCGTGTACCGCACGAGCGTCGGGTGCCCGGCGGCCGGATAGCAGCCGGCTCCGCCTGCGGGGGCGGTGAAGGAGACGCCGCCCAGGTGGGCGCTGCCCGCCCCGGTCGCCGCCCGGAGGTCGCAGCGCGGCTCCCGGGACCTGGTCCGCACATGCTCCTTGACGAGGAGTCCTCCGGCCAGGACGTCGAGGTGCGGTACCGCGCCGACGATCAGCCTGTCCTGCCCCGATCCGGCGATCCTGCGCGCGTCGGCCTCGCTGAGGAAGTCGGTGTCGCCGATGAGGAGCTGGCTGTCGGGGCCCGCGGCGCTGATGAGGGCGGAGACGCTGTCGACGCGTTCGACGGACACGCCCCGGCCGCCGAGCAGCTGCGCGAGCGCCTTGGCACCCACGTCCGAGGAGTCGCCGGGGTCGAGCGGGCGGCCTTCCGTTCCCGGCGACGACAGCAGCACGGGGACGAGCGCGGTGACCAGCACCAGCAGCCCGACCAGGAGGATGCCGCGCCCGCCCCGCCACATGCTCCGGGTCGTCGGGGACGTGGAGGCCGACGACGGCGCGGTCACCGTGCTCACGCGTCCGCCCGCAGGCTCACGCGGGCCGCCGCGAGGCGCCGGTCCAGCTCGGCCAGGCTCGCGTAGCCCTCCGCGGTGCCCGGGGCCTCGCCGTACGTGACGTCGTCGAAGAGGCGCGCGGCCGCGCCCAGCTCGGCGGCGTGGTCGGGCAGCGCCCGGCCGGCGTCCGCGGCCAGCTCGGCGGCGGTACGGCCGGGCATGGGACTGACGATGGCCCGCTCCTCCAGGTCGCGGGCGATCGCCCGGAGCCGTTCCCTGATCGCCTCCGCCCAGCTTCCCGCGGCCGCCAGCCGTTCGGCCTCGGTGCGGTGCTCGGCGGCCGTGCGCTCCCGGCCGTCGAAGATCGCCTCATCCTCGGCGCGCCGGCCGCGGGACATCCGCCGCAGGGACCACACCAGCAGCGCCGCCAGGAGCACGATGATCGCCACGATGAGGAACAGCGCCCAGAGGCCGCTGCCCGGCCCTCCGGTCGTGGAGTCGAGCAGGTCACCGAGGAGCTGCGTGAAGTGCCGCCACAACCGGTCGACCAGCGGCTCCTGGTGGTAACCCGAGCGCAGCAGCTCCTCGGCGGCCTCGCGCCGGGCCTCCTCGCGGCCGATGTCGACGGGCGGGTCCAGCGCCGCCAGGGCCGCTGTCCATGGGAAGGCGGGCAGGGTCACGACCCTGGACCGAAGGGGTGCGTGCCGGACGTGCCCTGCGCGCCGCCGGTGTCGTGGGCGCCGTACGCCGCCGCGCCCGCGCCGGCGGCCGCGGCGTTGGACGGATCCCACAGGTCGTCGACCGAGGCGTGCACCCAGCCCTGCGTCTGGTTCTGCGCCGCAGCCGACCGCAGCACCAGGTCGAACGCCTCCGCCCGCATCCGCCGGTCGGCGTACAGCAGGCCGTTCACGCCGGCCTGGAAGGGATAGGTGATCATCGAACTCAGTGTGCCGCCGATGGTCGTGAGGATGGTGACGATCACGGCGGTTCCCGCCGACGACCCGGCCGCGACGCCGATGAGCGTCCCCGCGAACGAGAACGGGAAGGAGAGCACGGACCCGATGATCCCGACGAGCAGGCCGGTCAGCAGCAGGATGCCGAGTACCCGCCACGAGTCGCCCTTGACCAGCCGCCACGAGCGGGACATGGCGTCCGTCGGGCCGCGTCCCTCCAGCACCACGGCCGGCGCCGCCAGCGCGAACTTGGTCGTGAAGAACAGCGCGTACGGGATGTAGATGACGATGAACAGCACCATGAGGCCGAAGAACGCGCCCAGGGCGCCCGTGGAGGAATCCGCTGTCCCGTCCAGGGCCCCCGAGGCGCCCAGCGCGACGACCAGGCCGACGATGAGCAGCGCGGGCACGATGAGGATCAGGCCCTCCAGGACCACGAGGCCGAACAGGGCGGGAACCCGCCTCCTGGTCAGCCGCCAGGCCTCGCCGACGGTGATCCGCCCGCCGAACACCGCGCGGCCGAGCACCCGGGTCAGGATGCCGGTCAGGATCGTGGTCGCCACGAAGGTCAGCGCCAGCGAGATCAGCGTGCCCACGAGTTGCGCGGCCATCCCGCCCAGCGCGGAGGACGGATCCGCCATCTCGGGATCGGTGAGGGCGTCGCCGAAGGACCGGAGATAGATCGCCTGCCCCACGGAGACCGGCAGCGTGGTGATCGCCGCGACGATCGCCGACAGGCCGAGGGTGGCCTTCGGGTTCGAGCGGACCATCTTGATCGTGCCGTCGAGGATGTCGCCGAGCGCGAGCGGCCGCAGCGGGATGATGCCGGGGCGCGGGGCCTGCGGCGGCGGGCGGAACCCCTGCGGTCCTGGCCCGTACGGCTGCCCATATGGCGGCCCGTACTGCTGGCCTCCGTACTGCTGCTGCCCGTACTGCTGGCCTCCGTACTGCTGGCCTCCGTACTGCTGGCCTCCGTACTGGGGGCCTCCGGGGTGCTGCCCGTACGGCGGTGGCGGGGGAGGCGGGGGCGTGTCGCCGGTCGCGCCGGGGGCGGCCCAGGATCCCGGGGCCCCGCCGTACGCCGGAGGCTGGTTGGGCGCCCAACCGGGCGGCACGTCGGGGGCGGGGCCGTCGTGGTCAGGGCCGTCTGTCATGTCCCAATCCTGGCATGATGTACGGCCGCTTGGCGTGGCGAGCCGTATGTGAAAACCGCGCCATCGCCGAGGCGACGGGCACCGGTCATGATCGAAAATCCAGAAATGATCATTCGGGGCCGCTCCTCCGGGGGCGGCTCGCGCGCAAGGCCGGGCGGCGCGGGAGATTTTCCCTCGAGGGCGGGCAAAGGTGCTGGTGCGATCTTGGCCGCATTTGGTCACATCATCGCGCGTTCCGCCCCGTGCGCCTAAACTCCTTCCTTTGTCATGGTCGTGTATCGCTCATGCGGTGGCCACAGGTAGCCTTCCGGTGAACGTGTGATATCGCCCATATCTCTCAAATTTGCGTAGAACGAATGAGGGGCCATGAAAGGACGCGTGCTGGTCGTCGATGACGACGCCGCTCTCGCCGAGATGCTCGGCATCGTGTTGCGCGGGGAGGGATTCGAGCCGTCCTTCGTGTCCGACGGCGACAAGGCACTCGACGCATTCCGCGACACGCGGCCGGACCTGGTTCTTCTCGACCTGATGCTCCCGGGGGCCGACGGCATCGACGTCTGCCGCCGCATCCGCGCGGAGTCCGGTGTGCCGATCGTCATGCTGACCGCCAAGAGCGACACCATCGACGTGGTGCTCGGCCTCGAGTCCGGCGCCGACGACTACATCGTCAAGCCGTTCAAGCCGAAGGAGCTCGTCGCGCGCGTGCGCGCCCGGCTCCGCCGCACCGACGAGCCGACCCCCGAGATCCTCCAGATCGGCGACATCACGATCGACGTCGCCGGGCACTCGGTCAAGCGTGCCGAGGAGACCATCAACCTCACGCCGCTGGAGTTCGACCTGCTGGTCGCCCTCGCGCGCAAGCCGCGCCAGGTCTTCACCCGCGAGGTCCTGCTCGAGCAGGTCTGGGGCTACCGCCACGCGGCGGACACCCGGCTGGTCAACGTGCACGTCCAGCGGCTCCGCGCCAAGATCGAGAAGGACCCCGAGCACCCCGAGATCGTGGTCACGGTCCGCGGCGTCGGGTACAAGGCCGGCCCGGCCTAGCCTCCCGGCCGACCCGCGATGCCCGCCCCCGCGAAGAAGCCCGGCCGGAGGAGCCCGCGCCAGATCGCGCGCGGCGTCCGCCGGCGGGCCCGGCGCGCCGCGCGCCGGGCCCGCGGGGTCTGGCGGCGGTCCCTCCAGCTTCGGGTGGTGACCAGCACGCTGGTCATCTCGATGACCGTCGTGGTGGTCCTCGGCGTCTTCCTGATGCAGTCGATCGTCAAGTCGATGGTGGACGGCCGCAGGAACGTCGCCGTGGCCGAGGCCGCGGCGAACGTCACGACCATCGCGGGCTACCTGGAGAACGCCCCGCTCGGCGGCGACTCCGCGAAGCCGCAGGCGTCCGGTGACGGCACCACGACCTCGTCGGACAACCCGGTGGACGTGGTGGCCAAGAGCCTGGCCGACCGGGCCGGATCCCGCTACAGCGTCGTCATCCGCAACGACGGGGCGGTGGGCGAGGAACGTGCCACCGGCGACATCGACTGGCGAAGTGTCCCCGAGAGGATGCGCGACAAGGTCCGCAAGCTCGGCCCGCTGGACCCGCCCTACGCCCAGATCGGCGTCCCCCTGCACTTCCTCGGCAAGGCGCCGGAGGTCGGCATGGTGGTGGGGGCCAAGGTCGTCTCGTACAACGGCACCGTCTACGAGATCTACCACCTCTTCCCGCTCGGCGAGGAGGAGCGGACCCTGTCGTCCATCCGCCAGTTGCTCATCGTGGTCGGCGCCGTCCTCGTGCTGCTGCTCGCCGCCATCGCCTCCCTGGTGACCCGCCAGGTCGTCACGCCCGTACGACTGGCGCGGCAGGCGGCGGAACGGCTGGCGGCCGGCCGGCTGGAGGAACGGCTCAAGGCGCGCGGGGAGGACGACCTCGCCCGGCTGGCCACCTCCTTCAACGAGATGGCGTCCAACCTCGCCCTCAAGATCCACCAGTTGGAGGAGCTGTCCCAGGTCCAGCGGCAGTTCGTGTCCGACGTGTCGCACGAGCTGCGCACCCCGCTGACCACGGTCAGGATGGCCGCCGACCTGCTCTACGAGAGCCGCGAGGACTTCGAACCGGCCGCCGCGCGGTCGGCCGAGCTCATGCAGAACCAGCTCGAACGCTTCGAGTCGATGCTCGCCGACCTGCTGGAGATCAGCAGATACGACGCCGGAGCCGCCACACTCGACCTGGATCCGGTCGACATGCGCGACGTGGTGCTGAGCGCCATCGGCGATTCCGAGGCCCTGGCGGAGCGGCACGCCACCCGCTTCGAGCTGCGGATCCCGAGCGAGCCCTGCATGGCCGAGGTGGACAGCCGCCGGGTGGAGCGCATCCTGCGCAACCTGCTGTTCAACGCCATCGAGCACGGCGAGGGCAAGGACATCGTCGTCACGCTGGGGGGCGACAGGGACGCCGTGGCCGTCGCCGTACGCGATCACGGCGTGGGGCTGAAATCGGGCGAGGAGAACCTGGTCTTCGACCGGTTCTGGCGGGCCGACCCGTCACGGGCGCGGACCATCGGGGGAACGGGGCTCGGCCTGGCCATCTCCCGGGAGGACGCGCTCCTTCATGGGGGCTGGCTCCAGGCGTGGGGGGCGCCCGGGGAAGGCACCCAGTTCCGGCTCTCCCTGCCGCGGCAGGCGGGGGCCGAGCTCAAGGGGTCGCCGCTCCCGCTCGTCCCGCCCGAGGTCGAGATGCGGCGTAGCTGGCGCGGGCACATCCCCGCGCTGCCGGCGGGGATGGGGGACGCGGTGGTCTTCGATGTGGACTAGGTCCGGCCCGCTCCGGTACGCCGTGGTCGCGGTGACCGCGCTCGCGATGACGGGCGGCGGAGCCGGGTGCGCGATCATCCCGACCGGTGGCAGCCCCATCCCGGCCAGGGAGGAGAGCAACAGCGACCCGCTGAACGCGCCGTACGTGCGCATCATCGCGTCCCCGCCGAAGAACGGCGCGCAGCCGCGGGACATCGTCGCCGGCTTCCGCGCCGCGATGGCGAGCGTGGACGACTCCGACTGGAAGGTCGCCAGGCAGTACCTCACCGGCGACGCGCTCACCGAATGGAACCCCAAGGGCGGGGTCACCGTGTTCGACTCGGCCGGGCCGAAGGAGCAGGGCGACGCGAGCGGTGTGACCATGACGTTCCACGGCACGGTCGCCGCGACGATCGACGGCGAGGGCCGCTACCAGGACCTCACGCTCTCCAGCATCGAACGCGATCTCGCGTTCGGGCTCACGAAGGTCGACGGTGAGTGGCGCATCTCCTCCGCGCCGCCGGGACTGCTGCTCTCGTCCGCCGACGTCAAGCGCGCCTACGGCGCGTTCGACCTGTACTACCCCGACATCAGCCACAAGTGGCTGATCGCCGACCATGTCGCGATCCCCATCGACCCGAGCGAGAGCCAGGTGGAGACGCTCGTCAGGTGGCTGCTCCGCGGGCCGGGGCGCTCGTTGCGCGGCGCGGTCGGGAAGGTGCTGCCCCCGGAGACGGCGCTGATCCGCGTCGTACCCGACGGCGACAGCGTGATCCTCGACTTCACCTCGTCCATGGCCATGATCGGGGAGCGGCTGGACCAGATCAGGGCGGTCTCGGCGCAACTCGCCTGGACCCTCAACCAGGTCATCCCGGGGCAGAGCATCCAGATCCAGGTGAACGGGGAGCCGCTCCCGACGGACGCCCGGGGCATCAAGTTCCAGAACTATCCCGAGTTCAACCCCGCCGTCCTCACCGGCGATCAGCCCGCCTATTTCATGAAGGGCGGAGTGCTGCGCCGGGTCGACCACGACGCGGGCGATCCGGTGGTCGAGGGCGCCCCGGGCCAGAAGACCATGGAGTTCACCTCGCCGGCGATCTCCGGTACCGAGCGGCGGGCCAAGGTGGCCGCGCTCGGCGACGACGGAGCCGTGTACGTGGCCGATATGACCACCGAGGAGAGCCGGTGGGACAAGTGGATCGCCGGGGTGAAGGGCAGCACGCTGACCCCGCCCTCCTGGGACAGGTACGGCGCCGTGTGGACCGCCGAGAACGTCGCCGGTGAGCTGCGGGTCTGGGCCGCGTACGGCCCGGCGCCGCAACGGGTCATGATCCCGGCGGAGATCGCCTCCGCCAATGTGGAGGCCCTGCGGGTCGCCCGTGACGGCGCCCGCGTGGCGATGATCGTCGACAGCGGTCACGGGCCGGAGTTGAAGGCCGGCCCGGTCCTCAGGGACGAGGGCAACCTCCGGATCGGCGAGCTGAGGACGCTGGTCGAGGCCAAGGAGGGCCAGAGCATCCTCGATGTCGCCTGGAAGGACGGGCAGCACGTGGTGGTCCTGTCCCAGAGCAAGAAGGGCGGCCGCGTCTGCACCACCTACTCCGTGACCGACGGAAGGTCGGAGGAGCCCAAGTCGGCGGCGCACGTCTCGAGCATCAGCGCGGCGGGGGACTCCCTGCTCGCCGGCAGTGACGACGGCGGGGACGGCGGCGAGGTCCTCTCCTGGGACGGCAAGAAGAGCGAGTGGGCGACCGAGGTGAAGGACGGGGCCGGCTCCCCCGTCTACCCGCTCGGCTGACCGGCCTTCCGGTCCTCCCGCGCGCCCGTCGGTGAGCCGCTGGACTGTCGGTGCCCCCTGGCAGGGTGGGCGGATGCTCGCGGCCCTGCTCGATCTCGTCCTGCCGCCCCGATGCGCCGGGTGCGGCGAGCCGGATGCCCTGGTCTGCCCGCTGTGCATGGAGGAGATCCTCCGCGCTCCCGCCTCCCGGCCGCCCGATCCCTCACCTCCCGGCCTGCCCGAGTGCTGGTCGGCGACCCGCTACGACGGCGCCGCCCGCCGTCTGCTGCTCGCCTACAAGGAGCGCGGCCGTACGGCCCTGGCCCCGGTGCTGTCCGCCGTCCTGGCCGAGGTCGCGGAAGCGGCCCTCGCCGGATCCGCTGTGGGAGCAGTGTCCGGTCCCGTCACGGTGGTGCCCGTGCCCAGCGCCCGTGCCGCGTACCGGAGGCGCGGGCACGATCCGGTCGGCGTGATCGCGGCCGGGGCGGTGGCGCTGCTGCGGCGGAGAGGGGTGCCGGTCACGATCACGCCGCTGCTGCGGCAGGCCCGGCGGGTGGCCGACCAGGCGGGCCTGAGCTCGACGCAGCGGGCCGCCAACCTCCATGGCGCACTCGAGGTCATCCGCGCCCGGAGGGGCGCCACACGGGCCTCTGGAGGCCGGGAGGCCGTCGTTCTGCTGGTCGACGACATCGTCACCACCGGAGTGACATTGGCCGAGGCGGCCCGTGCCGTACGTGAGACCGGCGCGGACGTCCCGCTGGCCCTCACGGTCGCCGCCACGGGGCGCCGCCGCGGGGCGACGCCGCGGAGACACGGCGCGGAGGAACACCACCGGGACAGGGCCGAACAGAGGACCGGATTGAGACGGCGACACGCCCGGAGAGACGGAGATCACGTTCATGACCGACGGTAAAGAAGAGATCGATCGTGGAGGCGTGTCCGATGCCACATCTTTGTTCCTCGATGGACAGGATGCCCTGCTCAGGGGGCACTGGTACCCCTGTGCGGCAGGGGGAACCGACCACGCCGACTCGGTCGCGGAGGGCGCGGATCCGCTCGGGGATGACGGGATGTGATCATCCGGCGGGTCGCGCGGCTGACATTCGGCCCGGCAGGGACTAGCGTTCAGGACATGGCACCCGTTCGGGTCCGTGGTTGCACCGGATCGACCCCCAGGTGGGGGCCGGTTCGGCTAGCCGATGCCAGCCGCAGGCGAAACGGTCCACGTAAGGCGACTCTTGGTCGTCCGATCACGGTGCGGCTTAGAGGTAAGTCCTGCCTTCCCGGGGGTCCAGATGTCCCCCGCAAGAGGAGAAGGGCAGTAGTGGCAAAGAGCTGCGAGACCCTCAGCAGGCGGATGTGGGGACGAAGACCAGGTCGGCCGGACGGGTGCCTCGAGCGCTTCGCGCTCTCCATCACAGTCGAGATGCGAAGGGGGGCTATTGCGTGGACATCATCGTCAAGGGACGGCACACCGGTGTGAGTGACCGATTCCGCGAGCATGTGACCACCAAGCTGGCCAGAATCGAGCGACTGGACAACCGGCTCATCCGGGCGGACGTGGAGGTGTCCAAGGAGCGGAATCCGCGGATGAGCGACCAGCGGGAACGCGTCGAGCTGACGATCCGCTCCCGAGGTCCGGCGATCCGGGCCGAGGCCGCTGCGGACGATCGGTTCTCGGCGCTGGACATCGCGCTGGGAAAGCTGGAAGCGCGCCTGCGGCGGCTCGCCGACCGGCGCAAGATCCACCACGGAAAGAACTGCCCGCCGTCGGTGGGCGTGCTCACCGCCGGACTGGGCGACGTGGCCCCTGAGGTCGTCGAAACGCCGCCCCGGACCGAGTCCCGGAGCGAGGTCCCGCAGCAGACCGCCTATGAGGAGCCGATCGTCCCGATCGAGATGGACGGCGAGGGGCCGGTCGTCGTGAGGGAGAAGTTCCACGAGGCCGACCCCATCACCATCGACCAGGCTCTGCTGGAGATGGAACTCGTCGGGCACGACTTCTATCTCTTCCGTGACAAGGAGAGCGGCCAGCCGAGCGTCGTCTACCGTCGGCGCGGCTACAACTACGGCGTGCTCAGGCTCGTCGAGCGATAAGAGCCCCCCGTGGATTCCGCGTCCGGCGGAATCCACGGGCCAGGCCGTCCCCCGTCGACGAAGATCCTCTCCCGCGCCGGAACCCGTGTAATGATGGCGATCCGGCTACCTTGACCCCCGCAAGGAGGAGAAGTGAGCGAGCGGAGCGAGCGCGGTGGCGAACCGATCCGCGTCCTCATCGTGGACGATCACGCGCTGATCCGCCGCAGCCTGGAGCTCGCCCTGGCGGCCGAGGCCGACATCGAGGTGGTCGGTGAGGCGAGCGACGGTCAGGAGGCGGTGGAGCTCGCCGACCGGTTGCTGCCCGACGTGGTGCTCATGGACGTACGGATGCCCAGACAGGACGGCATCGGCGCGACGCGGAGCATCAAGGAGTCGGTGCCGAGCACGCGGATCATCATGCTGACGGTCAGCGACGAGGAGGAGGACCTCTTCGAGGCCATCAAGGCGGGTGCCACCGGTTACCTGCTCAAGGACGTCCAGATCGACGAGGTGCCCGACGCCGTGCGCGGCGTGCACGAGGGCCAGTCGCTCATCAACCCGGCGATGGCCGCCAAGCTGATCAGCGAGTTCCAGCACATGAGCCGCAAGGAGGCCGAGCGGCCGCCGCAGCTCCCGGTCCCCCGGCTGACGGAGCGCGAGATGGAGGTGCTCCGGCTCGTCGCCAAGGGCATGAACAACCGCGAGATCGCCAAGGACCTGTTCATCTCCGAGAACACCGTGAAGAACCACGTGCGCAACATCCTGGAGAAGCTGCAGTTGCACTCCCGGATGGAGGCCGTGGTGTACGCCGTCCGGGAGCGCCTGCTCGAGATCACCTGACGGCCGCTAGGCGGAACCGTCCGGTGGCTCCGCCGCCAGCGCGGCGCGCAGCGGGGCCTCGTGCTCCGGCGACGTGACGCGCTCCACGCGAACGCTCGTGCAGCCCACCCAGCTCGCGGCCTCCCACAGCGCGGTTCGCATCGCCTCGACGGCACCGGCCCGGCTGCCGCCCGGCTCGAACCCCACCTGGCGGGCGACCAGGGTCGAGCCCTCACGGGCCGGGTCCACGCGGCCGATGAGCCGCCCGCCTGCCAGCACCGGCATCGCGAAATAGCCGTGTACGCGCTTGTGCTTGGGGACGTACGCCTCCAGGCGGTGGCTCAGCCCGAAGACGCGCTCGGCCCGCGCGCGCTCCCAGATGAGGGAGTCGAAGGGGGACAGGAGTGTGGTGCGGTGCCGCCCGCGCGGCTCGCTCTCCAACGCCGCCGGGTCCGCCCACGCGTTGGCCGTCCCGTCGCCCGCGGGGCCTCGCCTGGCCCTCGGAGCGGGCCACCCGGACACGTGGACGGGCACCAGGCCCGCGGCTCCGCTGCGCAGGGCCTCGTCGAGGAGGTCGGCGTACCTGCCCTTCACTCGGGTGAAGTCGACGAGATCGGCCCGCGTGGCCACGCCGAGGGACCGGCCGGCGATGGAGGTGAGCGCGGTCACGCCGTCGGCGTCGGGGAGGTCTCCCGAGAGGAGGTCACCGGGGACGGCCCGCTCGGCCAGGTCGTAGACGCGCCGCCAGCCGACCCGGCGGGTGCAGACGACCTCGCCGATGTCGAGGAGGTACTCGATGGAGATCTTGGCGTCGGACCAGTCCCACCAGGGACCGCCGTTCTTGGCGCCGCCGATGTCGGTGGTGGTGATCGGCCCGTCCTGGCGGACCTGATCGAGGATCTTGTCCACCGTGGGCGGGACCTCGTGCCAGCGGTAGCGCCGGTCACGGTAGGCCCGGCGGCGGAAGCCGTACAACGGCCAGTGTTCGAGGGGAAGGATGCAGGCGGCGTGGCACCAGTATTCGAAGGCCTGGGCCGGATCGTGCCAGTACGCCCGTTCGGCGGACGCCCGGCCGATGGGGCCGAGCCGGGCGTACGCGACCAGTTCATGAGAACGTGCGAGCACCGAGATGGTGTCGAGTTGTACCGCGCCCACGCGCCGGAGCATGCCGCGCACTCCGCCACTCCGGGAGCCGGCGCCGAGGAAACCCTGGGCCCGGAGGATGATCCTGCGGGCCTCGTCTGCAGTCAGGTCCGTCACAGGCGCCGATGGTAGACGCTGTGACTGACAAAACGCTTACGACGGTTGCAGGGAGATCAGTGGTGGGTGAGCTCGTGGTGCTCGAACGGGGACTGGTGCTCCCCTTCCGGCATCACCCGGGGAGCGTCGATGATCACGTCGGAGAAGATGTCGACGAGGAGGGCGACCACACCCCCGACCGCGCAGATGGCGGCGCCGATCCAGAAAATGAGCCAGTTGGGTCCGATGGTGAGGCCGACACCGCCGACGGTGAAACCGGCGAGAATGATGATGACGGCGAACCATGACTTGGGGCTTCCGCCATGACTGCCCTGATGTGCGCTTTCTGCCATACACCGTTTTCTACCCGATGGCCTTGTCGGTACGCGAGCCGGGGAACGACTGAGAGGCTTCGACCGTTGTAATGGCGCGCCGCTCCGTCCTCTCTCCGGTGGCTGTGTCCGGTGGTGGAACGGCCTACGATGGCAGCGGGGAAGTATGTCTTGTCCTCACACTCCGGTGGATCCGCCGGGGTAGACCTGCGAGGAGCTTTACTAAAAGTGGCAGCCATTCTCGACAAGATCCTTCGCGCCGGCGAAGGTAAGACTCTGCGTAAGCTCAAGCGGATCGCCGAGCAGGTCAACTCCATTGAAGAAGACTTCAAGAGCCTGTCCGACGCCGAGCTGCGCGCTCTGACCGACGAGTACAAGCAGCGCCACACCGACGGCGAGTCCCTGGAGGACCTGCTGCCCGAGGCGTTCGCCACCGTTCGCGAGGCCGCGCGCCGGGTCCTGGGCCAGCGCCACTTCGACGTGCAGCTCATGGGCGGCGCCAACCTCCACATGGGCAACATCTCCGAGATGCGCACCGGTGAGGGCAAGACGCTCACCTGTACCCTCCCCGCCTACCTGAACGCGATCTCCGGCAAGGGCGTTCACGTCGTCACGGTCAACGACTACCTCGCCAAGCGCGACGCCGAGACCATGGGCCGGGTGCACCGCTTCCTCGGCCTCGAGGTCGGCGTCATCCTCGCCAACATGCCGCCGGACGAGCGCCGCAGGCAGTACAACGCCGACATCACGTACGGCACGAACAACGAGTTCGGCTTCGACTACCTGCGCGACAACATGGCCTGGTCCATGGAGGAGTGCGTACAGCGCGGTCACAACTTCGCGATCGTCGACGAGGTCGACTCGATCCTCATCGACGAGGCCCGGACCCCCCTGATCATCTCCGGTCCCGGTGAGCAGTCCGGCAAGTGGTACGCCGAGTTCGCCAAGATCGTCCCCAGGCTCCGGCGAGGCACCGAGGGCAAGGACGGCGAGGACAGCACCGGCGACTACGTCGTCGACGAGAAGAAGCGCACCGTCGGCATCCTGGAGGCCGGTGTCGAGCGCGTCGAGGACTGGCTCGGCATCGACAACCTCTACAAGCCCGAGCACACCCACCTCGTGCAGTTCCTCAACAACGCGCTCAAGGCCAAGGAACTGTTCAAGAAGGACAAGGACTACATCGTCGTCGACGGCGAGGTCCTGATCGTCGACGAGTTCACCGGGCGCGTGCTGCACGGCCGCCGCTACAACGAGGGCATGCACCAGGCCATCGAGGCCAAGGAAGGGGTGAAGGTCAAGGACGAGAACCAGACGCTCGCGACCATCACCCTGCAGAACTACTTCCGCCTCTATTCCAAGCTCGGCGGCATGACCGGTACCGCCGCGACCGAGGCCAACGAGTTCCACCAGACCTACAAGCTGGGCGTCGTCCCCATTCCGACCAACCGCCCGATGGTCCGCAAGGACCAGGCGGACGTGGTCTACAAGACCGAGGACGCCAAGTTCCAGGCCTGCGTCGAGGACATCAAGGAGCGCTACGACCGCGGCCAGCCGGTCCTGGTCGGCACGACCAGCGTCGAGAAGTCCGAGAAGCTGTCGCGGATGCTCAAGCGCCAGGGCGTGCCGCACGAGGTGCTCAACGCCAAGAACCACGCGCGTGAGGCCGTGATCGTCGCGGAGGCGGGCCGGAAGGGAGCCGTCACGGTCGCCACCAACATGGCCGGCCGCGGCACCGACATCATGCTCGGAGGCAACCCCGAGTTCCGTGCCGCCCTCGAACTGGAGCAGCGCGGCCTGTCGCCGGCGGAGACCCCCGAGGAGTACGACAAGGCGTGGGGCGAGGCGCTGGAGAAGGCCAAGGAGGCCGTCAAGGCCGAGCACGAGGAGGTCATCGACCTCGGCGGCCTGTACGTCCTCGGCACCGAGCGGCACGAGTCCCGGCGCATCGACAACCAGCTCCGCGGTCGTTCCGGCCGCCAGGGCGACCCGGGCGAGTCCCGGTTCTACCTGTCGCTGGAGGACGACCTGATGCGGCTGTTCAACTCCGCCCGGGTCGAGATGATCATGACGCGGCTGAACATCCCCGACGACGTGCCGATCGAGTCCGGCATCGTCTCGAAGGCGATCGCGTCCGCTCAGCACCAGGTCGAGCAGCAGAACTTCGAGATCCGCAAGAACGTCCTCAAGTACGACGAAGTCATGAACCGGCAGCGCAAGGTCATCTACGGTGAGCGCCACCGGGTGCTGGAGGGCGCCGACCTGCACGAGCAGGTTCGCGGTTTCGTCACCGACGTCATCGACGACTACGTCAGGGCCGCCACCGCCGAGGGGTTCGCCGAGGAGTGGGACCTCGACAAGCTGTGGAAGGCGTTCGGGCAGCTCTACCCCGTCTCGCTGACCGTCGAGCAGCTCGTCCAGGAGGCCGGCGGCGACCGCGAGGACCTGACCGCCGACCTCATCGCCGAGAAGATCAAGGCCGACGCGATCGAGGCGTACCAGCGGCGCGAGGAGGAGCTCGGCGCCGAGGCGACGCGCGAGCTGGAGCGCCGGGTGATCCTGTCGGTGATCGACCGCAAGTGGCGTGAGCACCTCTACGAGATGGACTATCTCCAGGAGGGCATCGGCATGCGCGCCTACGCGCAGAAGGACCCCCTGGTGGAATACCAGCGGGAGGGCTTCGAGATGTTCTCCGCGATGCTGGACGGCATCAAGGAGGAGTCGGTCGGCTACCTGTTCAACCTGGAGGTCGAGGTTCAGGCGAACCCGATCGTCGAGGAGAACGAGGAGGAGAGCGCCGTCGCGGAGGCGGGGTCCATCATCGCCAGGGCGCTGCGCCAGCCGGCCCGGCCGAGCGAGATGGTCTACACGGCGCCGGGCGAGACCGGCGACGTCGAGGTCAGCAGGGTGCGCTCCACCCCCGAGCAGCGCGCCGCGTACGGCAACGTCGAGCGGAATGCCCCGTGCCCCTGTGGCTCGGGCAAGAAGTTCAAGCGGTGCCACGGCGACCCCAAGAGCGTCGAGGCCTGACCTGGTCTGAGGAGAGGCCCCTGCCGGAAGATCGGCGGGGGCTTCCCCTTTTCTCGTCGAGCTGTCCCGGCGAGCTGCCCCGCCGAGCCGGAGTCTTCCCGCGGTCCCGCGTCACGCGGTCTCGAAGTCGGTCACGAGCCACTGGACGCCGCGGCGTTCGAGGCGCAGGGCGAGGGCGTGGCTGCGCGGCCCGCAGTGGACGAGCAGGCACATCTCCAGCACCCCGTCGCCCGGCTGCTGGATGTGCGGAGCGCCGACCATCGGCGGCCGCGGAGCGTCGATCATCCTTCCGGCGCGGATCAGCTCGCCGTACGCGCGCTCGCTGAGCCTGTCCTGCACGGTCGCGGGCGGGCGGCGCCCGCAGAGGATCTCGGCCATGGCCTGGCCGAGCCCGCGCAGCCGCCGCTCGTCGGGCACCGCGCCGGGCGGCCCGATGACGAGCGGCCCGCCGCCCCGCGCCAGGGCGAGCGCGCCGTACGTGCGGGGGGTCCCGCTCGCCGGGCGCTCGTCGTCGTGGGCGGGGTCGGCGGCGGGAACGGGCAGGAGGCGTGGCAGGCGGAACGGCTCCGGCGTGGGTGTGGGCATCGGGACTCCCCGGTCGTCGGTGAACGTGACGACTACTAGAGATTCCGGCCCGGCCCGTTGATACGAGGACCGCCAACTTTCCGGTACGACCGGACGCGTTGTGGGGCTATGCGCGGAAGGTCCACGGCGTACGGCGCCCGGTTGGAGCGGCACGCGAGGAGTTTCGGCGCATGCGGGACGAGGTTTCGGGCTGCCCCGATCAGGTGCGTGTGCGGACCGGTTCCGCGCTCTCCCCGGAGTCGACGTCGAGTTCGGGTTCGCGGCCGGGAGTCATGAAGTTCAGCTTCTTGATCAGGAAGCTGAAGATCACGTAGTAGATCACGGCGTAGATGACGCCGATGCCCATGACCAGCCAGAACTGGTGGGTGTTGTCCTTGCCGATGTTGAGCAGCGCGTCGGTGGCTCCGGCGGAGAACCCGAAGCCGAGCCGTCCGCCGAGCCAGGCGACCAGCGCCATCGAGACGCCGGTGAGCAGGGCGTGCACCACGAACAGCAGCGGGGCGACGAAGATGAACGCGAACTCGATCGGCTCGGTGATGCCGGTGACGAAGGAGACGAGAGCGGCGGAGATCATGATGCCGCCGACGGCCGGACGCCGGTGGGCGGGGGCCGCGCGCCAGATGGCCACCGCCGCGGCGGGCAGGCCGAACATCATGACCGGGAAGAAGCCCGTCATGAACGAACCGAACCCGTCGGCGCCCTGCAGGTAGCAGGTCAGGTCGCCGGAGAACTGCGCCCCGGCCGCGTTGGTGCAGCCGGGCACCTGGAACCACACGATCGAGTTGATGATGTGGTGCAGGCCGAGCGGGATGAGCAGACGGTTGGCCACGCCGTACACGCCCGCGCCGACGACGCTGTTGTCGGCGAGCACCTTGCCGAAGCTGTTGATCCACTCGCCGACCGGCGGCCAGATGAGGCCGAAGACGACGCCGAGCACGACCCCGGCGAGTGCCGTCGCGATCGGGACGAAGCGGCGCCCGCCGAAGAACGCCAGCCAGGCCGGCAGCTTGATCCGGTAGTACCGCTGCCACAGCAGGGCCGCGACGACGCCGATGACGATGCCGCCGAGCACGCCGGTCGGGTTGTTCGCGGACCAGTTGATCGTGTCCCGGGCCACGCCGTCCGCGCCGACCACCGTCTGGGCCACCCGCTGGTGCACCGCGTCGACCGTCGGCGCCTGGAAGAACAGGCCCTTGGTGACCCGGTCGAAGACCAGGTAGCCGACCAGCGCCGCCACGGCGGTGGATCCGTCGGACCGGCGGGCGAAGCCGACCGCGACGCCGACGGCGAAGAGCAGCGGCAGAGCGTCGAAGAGCGAGTCGCCGGCGTTCAGGAGCACCGTGGCGACCTTGGCCATCCACTCGAAGCCCGGCACGTCAGCGAGGCCGCCGGGGATCGCCCCGTTGGACCCCAGCATGTCGGGCTGGCCGAACCGCTTCAGGATCGCGGCCGCCGGCAGGGCGACGATCGGGAGCATCAGAGAGCGGCCCAGACGTTGCAGCACGCCCATCACGGCCGATCCCGAGGACGGCGGAGCGGGCGATCCCGCCTCGGCCGAGCGTGAACTCATCGATGTTCCTCCAGGGCTGGGGTTCGGGAGGATCGCTACGGGCGTCGGACGGGGATCTCGAGAAGGGTTCTGAGCTGGTAACGGTCGGCCCGGTAGGTGGAGACGCCGAGCTCCGCGCACATCCCGCCGGCGAAGGAACGCCGCTGGAGCAGCAGCACCGCGCCGCCGCGGGGCAGCTTGAGCAGGTCGGCGTCACCGGGGTCGGCGATGCCGCCGTCGATGGTGAGCTCGCCCGCGTCGAGCACGAGGCCGTACCGCGATTCGAGCAGCGCGTACAGCGAGCGCCCGGACAGGTCGTAGGAGTCGAGGTCCGGGGCGAGGGCCACGGGGATGTGGGCGCGCTCGATGGACAGCGGCTCGCCGTCGGCGGTGCGCAGCCGTTCGATGAAGTGCACCGCGTCGCCGGGCTGGATGCCGAGCTCCCGGGCGAGGTGGGCGCTGGCCCTGACGATCCGGCGGTCCAGGTCGCGGGAGCCGGGCGTGAGGCCGCGGGCCCGCATGTCGTCGCTGAACGACGTGAGCTGGAGGGCGAGCTCGATCTTCGGGCGGGCGACGAACGTGCCCTTGCCGGGGACCCGGTGCAGCCGCCCCTCGGACACCAGGTGGTCGACCGCCTGCCGTACCGTCATTCTGGAGAGGCCGAAACGCTGGCACAGCTCGCGTTCGGAGGGAATCGCCGCGCCGATCGGCAACTCGTTGTTCTCGATGAGATCGAGCAGGATCTCCCGGAGCTGGAAGTATTTGGGCACCGGGCTGTCCGGATCGATCTGAGCCACTGATCCCTCCCCTCTCGATCTGATCATCTGAACTAAGTTATGGTTCGTGCTGGTCTAGTCCGGACTAGACCACAGCTTGGAATTGTGTGTCAATGTACGGACCAGAGACGGATCGATAACGGCAAGGTCTCGCCAAGCCGGGATTTGAGGATGGCAGCAGATGACGACCAAGATGCGCAGCGAGATCGCCGAGCAGCCGGCCGCGCTTCGTGACACGCTTGACTCCCTGCTTCCCAGGGTGGACGAGGTGCGGCGGCTCGCGGGGGAGACCCGGCAGCTCCTCTTCGTCGCTCGGGGCACCTCCGACAACGCCGCGGTGTACGGCCGCTACCTGATCGAGGCGCACGCCGGCCGCCTGTGCGCTCTGGGGGCGCCGTCCATCGCCACCACCTACCGCCGCAGGCTCGACCTGGACGGCGTGCTGGCCGTGGGCCTGTCGCAGTCCGGGCGGACCGAGGAGATCGTCGAGACCCTCGACTGGGCGAAGAGCTGCGGCGCCAAGACCGTGGCGATCACCAACGGCGGCCCCGCCTCGCCGCTGGCCGAGATCGCCGATCTGGCCCTGTGCACGCTGGCCGGTGAGGAGAAGGCCGTCCCGGCCACCAAGACGTACACCACGCAGCTCGCCGCGCTGGCGGTGCTCGCGCTGGGGCTCGGCGCCGACGTGAACGCGGACGACCTGCAGCGGGTGCCCGACGCGGTGGAGAAGCTGATCGACGACCCCGGTGACCTGGCGGCCGTCGTCGAGGGCCTCGCCGACAAGCCGGGCGTGGTCGTCTCCGGCCGGGGACTCGCCTTCTCCACCGCGCTCGAACTCGCGCTCAAGCTGAAAGAGGCCTGCTACCTGCACGCCATGGGACTCTCGTACGCCGACCTGCTGCACGGGCCGATCGCGGTGGTGGACGAGGACACCCCGGCCATCCTGGTCGCGGCGGGTGAGGGCCCGACGCTGCCCGGCACGGTCGCGCTGGCCGAGCGGGTGACCGGCGCGGGCGCCGCCGCGTACGGTGTCGGCGGCGGCACGGCGCTGGCGGCCGTGTCCACCGCCGCGCTGAACGGTCCCGACCTTCCCGAATGGGTGGCGCCCATGGGCCTCATCGTGCCCGGTCAGCTCCTCACCGAGGCACTCGCGCGCAGGCTCGGCATCGACCCCGATGCCCCCCGAGGCCTGAACAAGGTGACTCAGACGGATTAGCCTGCGCACAGCACGCATATCGAGGAGGACCGACATGGCGGCAGATGTCCGGGCGATCATCGCTGGGCTCGGTGGTGTGGACAACGTCATCGACATCGAGCCGTGCATCACGCGGCTGCGCACGGAGGTGTACGACGCCTCCAAGGTCGACCAGGCGGCCCTCAGGGCGGCGGGTGTCCACGGCGTGATGCTGGCGGGCAACGTCGTGCAGGTCGTCGTGGGACCCGACGCCGACACGATCGCCAGCGACATCGAGGAGATCATCGGCTGACGCTCGGGCCGATCCGACAGGAAGGGGCGTCGTGACGACTGTTCTCGCCCCGGTGGCGGGGACGGCGGTCGGTCTGGCGGCCGTGCCGGACCCGGTCTTCTCCCAGGCCATGGTCGGGCCCGGATCGGCGATCGATCCCGAACGCGCTCCCGGTCAGGCCGTCGCCCCGATCAGCGGGACGATCGTCAAGTTGCACGCGCACGCCTACATCGTCGAGGGGGACGACGGCAGGGGCGTGCTCGTGCACCTCGGCATCGACACCGTGCAGCTCAAAGGGGAGGGTTTCCGGTTGCTCGCGGCCGAGGGGGACCGGGTCCGCGCCGGCCAGCCGGTGGTGTTCTGGAATCCCGCCGCGGTCGAGGAGGGCGGGCGGTCGCCGATCTGCCCCGTGGTGGCCCTGGACGCGGCGGACGGCGACGTCAACGGGCAGGTCCGTGGTGGCGTGGGAGCGGGCGACGACCTGTTCGAGTGGTCGTGAAGTCCGGCCCGCCGGGTAATTGAGTGCCGACGATCCGGCTCGGGGTGGTGCCGGACCGCTCGCGCCGAGCAGAATCCGCCTGAGAGAACCGAACAAGACATCCCGAGAACCCGAGAGAAGAGGAGGACCCGTGGCCGAGCGCAAGGTCACCGTCATGTCGGAAGTCGGGCTGCACGCCCGTCCCGCCGCGACGTTCGTGCAGACCGCGGCCCAGGCGCCCTTCGACGTCACCGTCGCCAAGTTCGGCGTCCCGCCGGTGAACGCGAAGAGCATCCTGTCGGTGCTGGCCCTGGACGTGCGCCAGGGCGAGACGATCGTCATCAGCGCCGAGGCCGAGGGCGCGGACGAGCTCCTGGACCGGCTCGCCGCCATCGCGTCGGCACCCTGAGCATGAGCGCGGACCGGCTGGCCGGAGTGGGCGTGAGCCCGGGCGCGGGGTACGGCCCGGCGCACCGGCTGGTTCGTGAGATCCCCGAGCCGCCCAGGGGGTCGCGCCACGGCGGGGACGCGGAAGCGGAGAGGCGGCGGGCGGAACGGGCCCTGGAACAGGTCGCGGCCGACCTTTCCGCACGCGGTGACCGGGCGGGCGGTGAGGCGCGGGACGTGCTGGCCGCCCAGGCCATGATGGCCCTCGATCCGGGGCTGGCCTCGGTCGTGGCCGAGTTGGTCGGCCAGGGCGTCTCCGCTCCCCGGGCGGTCTTCGAAGCCTTCGGGAAATATCGGGATCTGCTCGCCGGGGCGGGCGACTACCTCGCCGGGCGGGTCGCCGATCTGGACGACATCAGGGACCGGGCCGTCGCGACGCTGGAGGGCCTGCCGCTGCCGGGTCTCCCGCAGGATCCCCCGGAGCCCTACGTGCTGGTGGCGAGGGACCTCGCGCCCGCCGACACCGCCCTGCTCGATCCCGTCGCCGTGGCGGCGTTCGTCACCGAGGAGGGCGGGCCGACCAGCCACACCGCGATCCTGGCCCGCTCGCTGGGAGTGCCCGCCGTCGTGGGCTGCGCCGGGGCGACCGCGATCCCGCCCGGCACGCGGGTGCTGGTCGACGGCTCCACCGGTGCCGTACGGCTCTCGCCCGCCGAGGAGGAGGTCGCCCGCGCCATGCGGGCGGACGCGGACCAGGACGCCCTGCTCGCCACCGTCACGGGGCCCGGCGCCACCGCGGACGGCCACGCCGTACCCCTGCTGGCCAACGTCGGCGGGCCGGCCGACATCGCGCCCGCGCTGGCGGCGGGGGCCGAGGGCGTGGGCCTCTTCCGCACCGAGTTCCTCTTCCTGGACCGGGAGGACCCCCCGACGTGGGAGGAGCAGCAGGACGCCTACCGCGCCGTCTTCGAGGCGTTCTCCGGCTCCCGGGTGGTCGTCCGCGTCCTCGACGCCGGGGCCGACAAGCCGCTCGACTTCCTGCCGCCTCCGGCCCCGGAGCCCAACCCCGCGCTCGGCGAGCGGGGGGTGCGCATGTTCCGCCACTATCCGGACGTGCTCGCCGCCCAGCTCGATGCGCTGGCCAGGGCAGCCGAGGGCACGTCGGCGCGGGTCCAGGTGATGGCGCCGATGGTCGCCACGGTCGAGGAGGCCGCCTGGTTCGCCGACGCCTGCCGTACGGCGGGACTGCCGTCCTCAGGAGTCATGATCGAGATCCCGGCGGCGGCCCTGCGCGCGGCCGACATCGCCGCGGTGACCGGGTTCTTCTCGATCGGGACCAACGACCTCACCCAGTACGCCCTCGCCGCGGACCGTGAGGCCGGGGCGCTGGCCGGGCTGCAGGACCCGTGGCATCCGGCCGTGCTCGATCTCGTCGCGCTGGCCGCGTCGGCCGCCGCGGCCGCGGGCCGGGAATGCGGCCTCTGCGGAGAGGCGGCCGCCGACCCGGCCCTGGCATGCGTGTTCGCCGGGCTCGGCGTGACGTCGCTCTCCATGGCCGCCCTCGCCCTGCCCCGGGTGCGCGCGGCACTGGCCCGGCACACCCTGGACGCGTGCCGCCGGGCCGCCGCCGCCGCGCGGGCGGAGAACTCCGCGGCGGCCGCGCGCGCCGCCGCTCGCGCGGAACTCCCCGCGCTCGCCGAGCTGTCGCTCTGAGGTCCCTCACCCGTGTGACCGAGTGAGCTTGTGGATAACGGTGAGGCGGGTGGTGCGATACGCGGATACCGTGATGGGTGTGCTGCGACGACTGGGCCTCGGACTGCTGGTGATCATTATGGCGGGGTGCTCCTCCGTGGAGGCGGAGCGGACCGCCGCCCCCACCCCCTCCGCTCCTCCTCCCTCTTCCACGCCCGCGGCGAGCGAGAGCCGTACGGCGCCGTCGCCGTCGGCGCGGACGGAGGGCAGGGGCGATGTGGCCGCCACGCTCGCCGGGATGAGCGTCGAGGAGAAGGTCGGCCAGCTCTTCATGCCGGTCGTGTACGGCTCCCGCGCCGACTCCGAGCACCGGGAGAACACCGCGCGGTTCGGTGTGGGCACCCCGGCCGAGGCGATCGAGAAGTACCACCCCGGCGGTGTGATCATCTTTCCCTGGGCGGGCAACGTCTCCGACGCGAAGCAGCTCGCCGCGCTGACGACCGGGCTGCGCAGGGCGTCGGGCAAGGTTCCGCTGATGATCGGTGTGGACCAGGAGCACGGCATCGTCTCGCCGCTGGGCTCGATCGTCACCAAGCTTCCCGGGGCGATGGCCATCGGCTCGACCGGCGATCCCGCCAACGCGCGCGAGGCCGCGCGGCTGACCGGCACGGAGCTTCGTGCCCTCGGCATCACCATGGACTTCGCGCCGGTCGCGGACGTCAACATCAACCCGCGCAACCCGGTGATCGGCCCAAGGGCCTTCGGCTCCGACCCGGCGAGGGTCGCCACGATGGTCGGCGCCGCGGTCGACGGTTTCCACGCGGCGGGCATCGCCTCCACCGCGAAGCACTTCCCCGGGCACGGCGACACCTCGACGGACAGCCACACCGGCCTCCCGGTGATCCAGCATTCGAAGGCGCAGTGGCGCAGGCTCGACGCGCCGCCGTTCCGCGAGGCCATCGAGCACGGCATCGACGCGATCATGACCGCGCACGTCGTCATGCCGAAGCTCGACCCCTCAGGCGATCCCGCCACGCTGTCCCGCACGATCCTGACCGGGCTGCTCCGCGACGAACTGGGCTTCGAGGGGGTGATCAGCACCGACGCGCTCAACATGGCCGGGGTGCGCGAGAAGTACGGCGACGCCGAGGTGGCCGTGCGCGCCGTGCTGGCCGGGGCCGACGTGCTGCTCATGCCGCCCGACATGCCCAAGGCGTACGGCGCGGTCCTGTCGGCGGTGAAGTCGGGCCGGATCTCGGCCGCCCGGCTGGACGCGTCGGTCACCCGGATCCTCCGGCTGAAGGCGAAGAGGGGCATGTTCGGCACGGTGACGACGAATCCCGGCCTGGTGCGGTCGCCGGCCCATCTGAAGGCCGCCCGGCGCATCGCCGGGGAAGCGGGCGTTTCCTGACGCCCTATTCTTTTGAGGCGGGTTCACACAGGAGGTGTCGTGCTCAAGGGAGTACTGATCGACTGGGGCGGGGTGCTCACCACGAGCCTCGCCGACTCGATCGCGGGCTGGATCACCGAGGATCGCATCGACGCCACGCACTACAAGGACGTGATGCGCGAGCTGATCCTGCACGCCTACGAGGGTGGTGACGGCGAGAGCGTCATCCACGCCCTCGAACGCGGTGAGATCTCGGCGCCCGACTTCGAGCGCGACCTCGCGGCCAGGCTGGTGACCCTCGACGGCGTCCCGCCGGTGGCCGAGGGGCTGCTCGCCCGGATGTTCGTCGGGTTCCAGCCCGTCGAGGAGATGAACGAGATGCTGCGCCTCGCGCGCACGGCCGGGATCAGGACCTGCCTGGTATCCAACTCCTGGGCGAACGACTACCCCCGGCACACCTGGGACGGGCTCTTCGACGAGATCGTCATCTCCGGTGAGGTCGGGATGCGCAAGCCCGAGGCGCGGATCTTCCACCACGCGCTCGGCCTGGTCGGGCTGCCGCCCGAGGAGTGCGTGTTCGTCGACGACATCGAGGCGAACATCACCGCCGCGCGGGCCATCGGGCTGGTCGGCATCCACCACCGTGACGCCCCCGCCACCATCGGCGAGCTCGAAGGCCTGTTCGGCCTGTCGCTGCGCTCCTGACGTGACCGACGAGAGGTTCGAATGCGCGTCTATCTCCCGTGCACGCTTCCCGGGCTGGCCCGCGTGGTCGCCGCGGGCGAGCTGGGCCCCGCGCCGCTGACCGGTTACGCGGTGACCCCCGCACTGGTCGAGTGGTACGCCTCCGGCGACACCGAAGAGCTGGAGTACGTCGCCATGACGGAGGCGGCCCGCGCCTCCCTGCGGATGCTCGCGGACGCCCACGCCGCCGAGGGGGCCGAGGGGGCTGCGACTCCGGCCCGCCGGGTCGTGGTGGTGGCCGAGGTGCCGGACGCCGCCGTCAGCGTGGGCGCCGATGTGGACGAGCGGGCGCGGGTGCGGCTCACGGAGCCGGTCTCGCTGACCCGGCTGGCCTCGGTGCACGTGGACGACCCCGCCGCCGCGCCGGACATCGAGGCGGCCGTCGCCGCGCTGCCCGCCGCCGACCTCGGAGACGACGACGCCCGGTTCACCCTGGACGGCGCCGAGGCACACGAACTGATGTGGTTCGCCACGCAGGAGATTCCCGACCTGCTGGTCTAGCCCATCGCTATCATCCATGCTGATATGACACACATTGTTTGGGACTGGAACGGCACTCTGTTCCACGACATCGATGCCGTGGTGGGTGCGACGAACGAAGTCTTCCGGCCGTACGGCGTCGGCCCCTTCGACCCGGACGGCTTCCGCGCCGTCTACACGCGGCCCATCTGGGTCGCGTACGAGCGCATGCTCGGCAGGTCGCTCCACGACGGCGAGTGGGAGCGGCTCGACGAGGGCTTCCACGATCACTACCACCGCCTGATGCTGGCCTGTGAGCTCGCCGAGGGCGCCCTGTCCAGCCTCCAGTCCTGGGAGCAGGCGGGGCGGACGCAGTCGCTGCTGTCCATGTGGGGCCACGAGCGCCTGGTGCCCAAGGTGAACGAGCTCGGCATCGCCCGGCACTTCGCCCGCGTCGACGGTCTGCGCAGCGCCTCGGGCGGTCCGAAGGCCGAGCACATGGCCGCGCACATCCTCGCGCTCGGCCTGGACCCGGAGAACGTCGTGGTGATCGGTGACAGCGTCGACGACGCGCACGCCGCGCAGCACGTCGGCGCGCGGGCGATCCTCTACACGGGCGGCATGACGAGCCGTGCGGATCTGGAGCAGGTCGGCGTTCCCGTCGTCGACTCGCTGGTGAACGCCCTCGACCTGATCTGATCGGTACCGGGTGCCCGGAGATATCGCCATTCGGGGTAGAAAGTCCGATGGCGTACCCGGGAGCCGTACTCTTGGGCGTGTGATCAACCGCCTCGTTCTCTGGAACGTCGATCTCACCCTGGTCGACGTCACCATCGTCACCAGGGACGCCTACGCCGACGCGTTCCGCATGGTCACCGGGCGGCCGCTGGTGAAGCTGGCTCCGGCGATGGGCCGCCCCGACTCCGAGATCGTCTTCGAGACGCTGGCCGTCAACGGCATCGCGGTGGAGGACTACCACCTGCCGAAGTTCCTCGACGCGCTGGCGGTCTGTTTCGCCGACAAGCGCAAGCGGCTGACCTCCGACGGCCGGGCCATGCCCGGAGCCAAGGACGCGCTCAAGGCGGTGTCCCGGCTCGGCGGCGTCGTCCAGTCCGTACTCACCGGGACGATCAGGAGCAACGCGGTCCACAAGCTCAAGGCGTTCGGGCTGGACAAGACGATGGACTTCGAGGTCGGGGGATACGGCGAGGAGGTCTATCCCAAGGCCACGCTGCTCCAGGTGGCGCAGGGCCGGGCCAAGGCGCGGTACGGCGGGGCGTTCACCTCCGCGAACACCGTGCTGATCGGCGACTCCACGCGCGACGTTCAGGCGGCCCGCATCGGCGGCGCGGCCATGATCGCGATCGCGTCGGGCCGGTCGACGGCCGCCGAGCTCCGCGAGGAGGGGGCGGACATCGTCCTGCCCGACCTGGCCAACGCGTCGGAGGTGGTGGCGGCCGTCGCGCGCCTCACCGGGCGGTGAGGCTGGTCAGGAAGCGGGCCGCGACGGGCGCCGCCACGGCGGCCCCCATGCCCGCGCCCTCCACGATGACGGCGAACGCCAGGTCACCCCGGTAGCCGATGAACCACGAGTGCGTCGGCGGCTCCTCGCCCGAGCCGTACTCGGCGGTTCCCGTCTTGCCCGCCGTACCGGCCGGGAAGGCGACGCCCCGCGCGGTGCCCTCGGTGACCACCGCGGGCATGAGCCGGCGCAGGGCCGCCACCACTCCCGGTTCCAGCTTCTTGGGCGTCGAGCCGTCCGGAGGGACCAGGCCGGCGGGGACGAGCCGCGGCGGGCGCCAGGTGCCGTCCGCGATGGCCGCGGCGACGGCCGCCATGTTGAGCGGGCTGGCCAGCACCCTGCCCTGCCCGATCGCGGCCGAGGCGAGGTCGGTGTCGCCCTCCGGGGCGGGGAACTGGGCGCGTACGGCGGGCACGCCGGGCTGGATCGGCTGACCGAAGCCGAAGCTCGACGCGACCGCGCTCATCCGCGCCCCGCCGAGCCGGTTCACCGCGAGGTCGCCGAACGTGGTGTTGCACGAGTGGGCGAAGGCGTCCCGCAGCGGGAGCGCGCCGAACTCCTCGTGGTGCGAGTTGTGGAAGGTGAAGCCGCCGATCGTCTGCTCCGCCGGGCACTTCACGGTCTGCGCGGCGCTCATGCCGTCGGCCACGAGCGCCGACGCGGTCACCACCTTGAAGGTCGATCCGGGCGGGTACGTGCCGAGCAGGGCGCGGTTGAAGCCGCCCGGCTTGTTCACCACGGCGAGGATCTCCCCGGTCGAGGGGCGCAGCGCGACGAGGGACGCGGGCTTGGAAACGCCCTCCAGGGCCTGGGCCCCCGCCTGGTGGACGCCCAGGTCGATCGTGGTGGTCAGCGCCTTGCCCGCCGACTTCTCCGTGGTGGCGATCGTGTCGGCCCCGCCGTCCGCGCCGACCAGTTCGACGCGGGTGGACGCGGTGCCCGTGAGGCGGGAGCGGTACTGCTCCTTGAGCGCATCGACGAGCTGCTGGACCGAGCCGGGCGCGGTCTCGGTGTCGATCCTGGTGCCGTCTGCCGCGGTGACGGGGGCCTGCTCCGGCTTCGCCGTGGTGACCCTGAACCTGGCGCCGTCACCGAGCCGCGGATGGACGGCGGCCGGCGTCCAGGCGACCCGCCAGGCACGGTCGCGTTCCACGAGGCGCAGCTCGCCGTCGTAGGAGAAGTCCACCGCGGCGTCGAGCGCCGCCCGGAACCGCACCGTCCTGACCGCGCCCCCGCTCTCGCCCGCCTTCCCTTCCGGGGTGAAGCGGGCGGACGTCACCTTCAGATCGCCGCGGAACCGGTCGTAGACACGTTGGAAGTCGGCGGGCGGGTCGGCGGTCAGCGCCCGCATCGCCGCGTAGTCGGACCTGGACCACGCGGAGAGGAAGTCCGCCGCGGTCTCCGCCGGAGATCCCTGGGTGCGCAGCGCCCAGATCGTGCCCCCCGCCGCCACGACCGGCACCAGTACGGCGGCCGCCACGAGCGGCCACCTGCGCCGCCGCTTCGCGTGATACGAAATTTCCGGCATTTCTCCCCCTTGCGTGTCGTGCTTGCACAGGGGAGCAGACGGCGGGTATTCATGTCCAATACAGATATCAGGCTGAAAGTGATATCGATTTGCGTATCATTGCTGCTCATGGACCTCGTTCGGCACCTGCGGTACTTCGTGGTGATCGCCGAAGAGCTGCACTTCGGCAACGCGGCGGCTCGGCTCGGCATGGCGCAGCCGCCGCTCAGCCAGCGGGTGAAGCGGCTGGAAGACGAGCTGGGCGTGCGGCTGTTCGACCGGACCAGCCGCCAGGTCCGGCTCACCGACGCCGGGCGGGTGCTGCTGCCCGAGGCGCGCGAGCTCGTGGAGAGGGCCGAGCGGATCAGGGAGCTGATGGCCAGGACGGTGCGGGGTGACACGGCGAGCCTGCGCGCCGCCGTACCACCCGACCTGGGCGCCTCCGTGCTCGCCGCCCTGATCGCCCGGTTCCGCGCCGGACACCCGGATGTACGGCTGACGCCCACCGAGATGGGCACCTCGGACCAGGTGGACGCCCTGCTGGGGGGCGAGCTCGACCTGGGCGTCCTACGGCATCCCGTGATGGCCGCGGGTCTCGGCTTCGGCCCCATCCTGGTTCAGCATCCGGGGGTCCTGCTACGTGAGGAGGACGAGCTGGCGACCCTCGCGACGGTGCACCTGGCCGACCTGGCGGGACGCGAGCTCGTGCTGCCGCCGCGCGCGCTGGAGCCCGGCCTCCACGACGAGACCCTCGCCGGCTGCCGGCGCCACGGCTTCGTCCCCGCCGAGGTCAGGCACGCCGTCCACGGCCAGTTCATGATCGGGCTGGTCCTCGCCGGCACCGCCGTCGCACTCGGACACCGGGCCGACGTGCCCGGGGTCGTCTGGCGCCCACTGGCCGGCACCCCTCTGTCCTGGCGGATCTCCACCGCCTGGCGCGGGGAGCCGTCCGAGCACGTCGCCGGATTCGCCGAGTTGACCACCCGCGTTCTGCGGGAGGATGCGGGCATGTCCGATGAAGACGCATCCCCGCGACAATGGGTTGCCCCCCGCCCCGCCACGGGGTTCCTCGCATGAGACAGCTCGAACAGATCTTCCGTACGGCGGGGGTCACCGGACGGCTGCACGCGGTGGACATCGACACCGGTCGCGAGGTCGGGCTGGGCGCCGACGAGCCCGTCGTGCTGGCCTCGGTGTTCAAGGTGCCGCTGCTGGTCGCGTTCCACCGCAAGGCCGAGCGCGGGCTGCTGGACCCGGGGGAGCGGATCACCGTCCCGGCGGAGGGGCGTCCCGGGGGCGGCACGGGCCTGTCGGCCATGCTGGACGAGGTGACGGCGTCCCTCAGGGACCTCGCCTATCTCATGATCAGCGTGAGCGACAACACCTCGGCGGACGCGCTGCTCGCACGGGTCGGGCTGGACGAGGTCAACGCCGTGCTCGCGGACCTCGGCCTGGCCGGAACGAGGGTGGAGCACTCGTGCGCCGAGCTGTTCACCGCCATGCGGGAGGACGCCGGCGCCGCGGACATGGCCGAGCTGTCCCAGATGACCACGGACCCCGGCGTGATCGCCCGGCTGCGCGTGCTGGATCCGGCGCGGACCAGCCGCAGCACCCCTCGGGACATGACCCGGCTGCTCGGCCTGATCTGGCGGGACGAGGCCGCCGGGCCCGAGTCGTGCTCGGCCGTACGACGGCTGATGGGGCTCCAAGTGTGGCCGCACCGGCTCGCCTCCGGCTTCCCGTACGACGACGTGGCGGTCAGCGGCAAGACGGGCACGCTGCCGACGATCCGGAACGAGGTGGGGGTGATCGAGTACCCCGACGGCGGCCGCTACGCCATCGCCGTCTTCACCCGGTCGATCGGCACCGCGCAGAACCAGCCGAGGGCGGACGCGGCCATCGGCTCGGCCGCCCGTGTCGCGGTCGACCACCTGCGCGCGCCGTTCGTGGGGACGGGCACCATATGACGGCCTCTCCGTATGTGGGTGGAGGTGGTGACACGCCGCGCCCGTCTCGTCAAGATGGGGTGCATGGTTGAGGAAGGTGCTCTGCTGTGGGAACCCACCGCGGAGGTTGTGCGCGACGCCAGGATCACCCGCTACACCGAGTGGCTGGGGAGGCCGGGTGACTACCAGGACGTGTGGAACTGGTCGGTCGATTCGCCGGCCGAGTTCTGGACGTCGATCTGGGACTATTTCGACGTGCTGGGCGACCGTGGGGACGGGCCCGTCCTCCACGGGACGATGCCGGACGTCACCTGGTTCGAGGGCACGACCCTCAACTACGCGGAGAACGCGCTGCGCGGCGATCCCGACCGCCTTGCCGTGATATTTCGTGATGAATCCGGAAACAGGCGGACGTACACGCTGGGTGAGCTGCGCGCCGAGGTGGGCCGGGTCCGCGCCGGTCTCGCCCGGCTCGGGGTGCGGCGCGGTGACCGCGTCGCCGGATATGTGCCGAACATCCCCGAAGCGCTGATCGCATTCCTGGCCACGGCCTCGCTGGGAGCGATCTGGTCGTCCTGCTCGCCCGACTTCGGGGCGCCCAGCGTCATCGACCGGTTCACCCAGATCGAGCCGAAGGTGCTCGTCGCCGTCGAAGGCTACCGCTACAACGGCAAGGCGTTCGGCCGCGCGGACGTCGTGCGCGACATCGCCGCGAAGCTGCCGAGCCTGGCCGCGACCGTGTGGATCGGCTCCACCCCGGGCGCGGAGCGAGACGGTACGGCCGCCGCCGAGCTGGGCTGGGAGGAACTGCGGGCCGAGGCGGCGGAGCCGGAGTTCGATCGGGTCCCCTTCGGCCACCCGCTCTGGGTGCTCTACTCCTCGGGAACCACCGGGTTGCCCAAGCCGATCGTGCACGGCCACGGCGGCATCGTGCTCGAACACCTGAAGGCGCTCAGCTTCCACCAGGATCTGGGCGAGGGCGACGTGTTCTTCTGGTACACCACCACCGGCTGGATGATGTGGAACTTCCTCATCGGCGGCCTGCTCGTGGGGTCCACCGTCGTGCTGTACGACGGAAGCGCCGCCCACCCGGACACCGGAGCCCTGTGGGAGCTGGCCGCCCAGGAGGGGGTCACCTACTTCGGGACCGGCGCGCCGTACATCGTGGCGTCGATGAAGGCGGGAGTACGGCCGTCCGGGCTGGACCGGCTGCGGGGGATCGGCTCGACGGGGTCACCCCTGCCGCCCGAGGGCTTCGCCTGGATCTACTCCGACGTGAAGCCCGACGTGCAGCTCGGCTCGTTCTCCGGCGGCACGGACGTGTGCACGGGCTTCGTCGGCGCGGTGCCGCTGCTGCCGATCAGGGCCGGCGTGATCCCGTGCCGCTGCCTGGGTGCCCGCGTGGAGTCCTTCGACCCGGCCGGGGAACCCGTGATCGGCGAGGTGGGCGAGCTGGTGGTGACCGCGCCCATGCCCTCGATGCCGGTCATGTTCTGGAACGACCCGTCCGGCGACCGCTACCGGGAGTCGTACTTCGCCGACTACCCGGGCGTCTGGCGGCACGGGGACTGGATCAAGATCCTGCCCGGCGGCGGATGCGTCATCTACGGCCGGTCCGACTCCACGCTCAACCGCGGCGGCGTCCGCATGGGAACGAGCGAGTTCTACCGGGTCGTCGAGAGGTTCGAGGAGATCGAGGACAGCCTCGTGATCGACACCGGCCAGCTCGGCCAGGACGGCCGCCTGCTGCTCTACGTCACCCTCGTGCCCGGTGCGGAGCTGTCCGACGGGCTGGTCGCCCGGCTGCGTACGGCGC
Source organism: Microtetraspora glauca (assembly GCA_001570385.1). Taxonomy (GTDB): domain Bacteria; phylum Actinomycetota; class Actinomycetes; order Streptosporangiales; family Streptosporangiaceae; genus Microtetraspora; species Microtetraspora glauca. Next base: position 776,187 of record BBYL01000007.1, read on the forward strand.
TGCGGACCGAGCTGTCCCCCCGCCACGTGCCGGACGAGTTCCATCGGGTCCCCGGCATCCCGAGGACCCTGTCGGGCAAGAAGCTCGAGGTCCCGGTGCGGAAGATCCTGCTCGGCACCCCCGTCGAGAAGGCCGCCAACCCCGACGCCATGGCCAACCCCGAGGTCCTCAGCCACTTCGTCCCCGAACTCTGACCAACGGACGCGATCCAGGTGAACGCGATCACCGGCGGCACTGTCAGGATCTGAGACCGGTCTCGTAGGCGACGATGACGAGCTGGGCGCGGTCGCGCGCGTTCAGCTTCGTCAGCAGCCGGCCGACATGGGTCTTGACCGTGGCCATGCTGAGGTGCAGGTGCTCGGCGATCTCGGTGTTGGACAACCCGTGGGCGATCAGACCGAGCACCTCGCGCTCGCGCTCCGTCACCCCGTCGAGCACGCGGGAGAACGGCCGCGCGGGCTCCGGCCTGCGGGCGAACTCGGCGATGAGCCGCCGGGTCACGCTGGGCGCGAGCAGCGCCTCGCCCGCGGCGACGACCTCGATCGCGGCCAGCAGGTCCTTCGGCGGCGTGTCCTTGAGTAGGAACCCGCTCGCCCCCGCGCGCAGCGCGCCGTACACGTATGCGTCCAGGTCGAACGTCGTGAGGATGAGCACCCGTACGCCGGCCGTCTCCGGCGAGCCGCAGATCCTGCGGGTCGCCTCGATGCCGTCCATCTCCGGCATCCGGACGTCCATGAGGACCACGTCCGGGTGTTCGCCGCGCGCCAGGTCCACCGCCTCCGCGCCGGTGCCCGCCTCGCCGACCACCGTCAGGCCGGGCGCCGTCTCGACCAGAAGCCGGAAGCTGCCGCGCAGCAGGGCCTGGTCGTCCGCGATGAGCACGCGCACCGGCTCGCTCACGACTCCTCCATCATCAGGTGACGCGGTTCGTACGGCAGGCGGGCGGACACGCCGAACCCGCCTTCGCGCCGCGGCCCGGCCGTGAACGCTCCGCCGTACATCATGACGCGCTCGCGCATCCCGGTCAGGCCGTGGCCCGCGGTGTGGGGGAGGACGCGGTGGCCGGGACCGTCGTCGGTCACCTCGATCAGCACCTCGCGTCCGTCGGCCTCGATCCGCACCCGGCAGCGGGCCGGGGCCGCGTGCTTCACCACGTTGGTCAGGGACTCCTGGGCGATCCGGTAGATCGACAGCTCGACGCCCTCCGGCAGGTCGTCCGCGCCGCGTACGTCCAGATCGACGTGTACCCCGGCCAGCGCGGCGCGCTCGGCCAGCGTGGGCAGCCCGGAGAGCCCCGGCGCGGGAGCGAGGTCGACGTCGGTCTCCGAGCGGAGGACGCCGAGCATGTGGCGCATCTCCGTGAGCGCGTCGCGGCTGGTCGCCTCGATCACGCGCAGCGCCTCCACCGTGTCGTCCGGCCGCGCCCCGGCGACGTGGTGGGCGATGCCCGCCTTGACCGCGATCAGGCTCAGGCTGTGCGCGACGATGTCGTGGAGCTCGCGCGCGATGCGCAGCCGTTCCTCGGCCACCGCGCGCCGCGCGAGCTGCTCGGCCCAGCGCGCCGCGTACGCCCGCCGCTCCCGTACGGCACGGCCGATCGTGTACGTCCCGCCCATGGCCACCAGGCCGACGGGGATCAGGCCGAGGCGGTTCATCCACAACGAGGGTGTCGCGGGCAGGGACAACCCGAGGGTGAGCAGCCCGATGAAGCCCGTCCCCGAGAGCACGCCGACGGCCGACGTCGCGACCCGGCCGACCGCTCTCCGGCCCGCCACGACGGTGTACAGCGCGTAGGAGGCGGCGACGAACGGGTCCCGCATGACCCCGAGGAACACCGCCGCCAGCGACAACGCCAGGACGGCGCAGAAGACCGGGACCGGCCACAGCCGCCGGACCGCGACAGGAAGCCCCACCCCCGCCACGATCAGCCCGTCGACCCACATGGGGACTCCGGGGACGTACGCCTGCCCGGGGGCGAGCGTCCGCGAGAGCAGCACGCACGAGTACGCCGCGGCGGCCAGGCAGTCGAGCGCGATCAACGTGCGCCGGGAGAACGACGGCCCGTTCCCCGGCCCCGCGCCCCCGAACCCCGCGCCCTGGGGGGAATCGTCCACGCGCCGACGGTACCCGCGCCGCGCCCGCGCCGCCTCCGTCCGTGGGTTGTCATCCCGTGGTCCGATGTGCCGAGCGGCTCCGTACGGGACCGTGGCGGTCATGATCGAAGTGAGAGATCTGGTCAAACGCTACGGGGGCACCACCGCGGTCGACGGGCTGTCCTTCCAGGTGAGGCCGGGGCAGGTCACCGGCTTCCTCGGTCCCAACGGCGCGGGGAAGTCGACGACCATGCGCGTCCTCCTGGGCCTGGCCGCGCCGACCTCCGGCGAGGCGCTCATCGACGGTCGCCGCTACGCCACGATCCGGCGGCCGGCGCACCGCGTGGGCGCGCTGCTGGACGCGGGCGCGGTGCACGGCGGGCGCAGCGCGTACGACCACCTGCTCAGCCTGGCCCGCACGAACGGGATCCGGCCGCGCCGGGTGATCGCCCTGCTGGAGGAGGTGGGCCTCGCGGGCGTCGCGCGGAAGCGTGTCGGGGGCTTCTCCCTCGGGATGAGGCAGCGGCTCGGCATCGCCGCCGCGCTGCTCGGCGATCCGGGCGTGCTCCTGTTCGACGAGCCGGTCAACGGCCTGGACCCCGAGGGCGTCCGGTGGATCCGCGAGCTGATGCGGTCGCTCGCGGCCGAGGGCCGCACCGTCCTGCTGTCCAGCCACCTGATGAGCGAGATGGCGCTGACCGCCGACCATCTCCTGATCATCGGTCGCGGACGGCTGATCGCGGACTCCCCGACGCGCGACCTGACCCCGGACGGGACGTCGCTGGAGGACGTCTATCTGCGGATCACCGCCGGCAGCGTGGAGTTCGGGGCGGGCCGATGACCGGGGCGCTCTCCGCCGAGTGGCTGAAGATCCGCTCGGTCCGCTCGACGTACTACATCCTCGCCGTGGCAGCGGTGGCCGTGGTCCTCGCGGCCCTGTTCATCTGGCAGGGGGTGGTCGTGTGGGACGAGCTGCCGCCCGAGCGGCGGGCGCGGTTCGGCGCCATCCCGATGGAGGAGTACACGCTTCCCGTGACCCAGCTCGCGCTGGGCGTGCTCGGCGTGCTGGCGATCACCTCCGAGTACGCCACGGGCACGATCAGGTCCACCCTCGTGGCGGTGCCGTCCAGGCGTGCGGTGCTGGCCGCCAAGGCCGGGGTCGTCGCCGCGGTCGCGCTGGCCGCCGGGGAGGCGGTGGTGTTCGCGACGTTTCTCGTCACCCGGGCGATCGTGGGGGATCGTCCCTTCCCCGGCCACACCACGGGCCTGTGGCACCAGACGCCGCAACTGCTCCTGCTGGGTCTCTCGGTGATGGCGTTCGCTCTGATCGGGCTGGCCTTCGGGGTGATGACGCGGTCCACCGCCGGGGCGGTCATCTCGGTCGTCGTGCTGCTGTTCGTGGCCCCGGCCTTCATCACGTACCTGCCGGACCCGTGGGGAAGGCGGTTGTCCGCGGTGATGCTGCCGAACCTGCCCGACCAGGTCGCGGGCGCGCTGGGCTGGTCGTCGCCTGAGATCTACGTGGGTCCGTGGGCGCGGGTCGCCGTCCTGTCGCCGGGCTGGGCGGCGACGGTGCTCGCCGCGTACATCGTGGTGCCCCTCGCCGCGGCGGCCGTCGTGTTCCGCCGCCGCGACGCGTGACGCCCCTCAGACGCCCTGGGGGAGACGGAACAGGCGTCCGGGGTCGTACGCGGCCTTGACCCGGGCCAGCCGGTCGGCGTTGGCCCCGTAGTACTGCCGCCGCCAGGCCGGCAGCTCCGGGTCGATGTAGTTGACGTACGCGTGGTCGCCGAAGTGGGGCCGCATCGCCGTGTGGGCCGCCCGGGTCCACGCGGCCGCCCCCGCCCTGTGCGCGTAGTACTGCACGCTGAACAGGGCCTCGCGGTGCGGGAACGCGGTGGCGTCGGGCGTGACCCGGCCGACCGCGCCGCCGAGGGCGTCGAGGAGGACGGAGTGCCGCCCGGACGCGGCCACCTGCCCGATCAGCGCGCTGATCCCCGCCGCGGACAGCGGCGTGTACGCCATGTGCGACTTGGCCGAGAAGGAGTCGCGTACGAGCCGCCCGTTCGCGGTCTGGCCGGGCAGGGAGCCGGGGCGGTGGCACTGCGACACGGACAGCGTGGAGCAGCCCGCCATGATCATCATGGCGTGGTCGTACGACGACGCGCTGATCCACCGGCTCGACGGGTCCGCGCCCACCCGGTGGACGAGATCGGCGAGGAGCCGCTCGCAGCCCGCCCTGCCGCCCACGTACAGCCCGCCGATCTGCACGTCGGGCGAGGGGTCGTGGTTCAGGTGCAGGTTGGACCACATCGCGTCCGGCGCGTACGGCGCCCACGCCTGCCACGCCCTGACGGCCGCCGCCGCCTTCCTCCAGGGCCAGTGCAGGAAGAACACGGTGACGTCGCGGGTGGTGTGGGTCCGGAACGTGAAGGAGGTCGCCACGCCGAAGTTGCCGCCGCCGCCCCCACGGGACGCCCAGTACAGGTCGGGGTTCTCCGTGGCGGAGCAGGTGAGGACACGCCCGTCGGCCGTCACGATCCGCGCCGATTCCAGCACGTCGCAGGTCAGGCCGTACTTCCGGGAGACCACGCCGATGCCGCCGCCCAGCGTCAGCCCGGCGACGCCGACCGTCGGGCATGATCCGGCGGGGATGCTGACCCCGTGCTTCCCGAGCTGGGAGTAGACGTCGACCAGCCGGGCGCCCGCGCCGACCGTCGCGTGGCCGCCCGAGTACCAGACCGAGCTCATCGGGGACACGTCGACGACCAGCCCCGGGCCGGTCGACCAGCCCGCGTAGCTGTGGCCGCCCGACCGTGAGGTCACCGCCACGCCGTACCGCCGGGCGAAGCCCAGGCATTCGGCGACGTCCGCCGCGGTCCGGCAGTAGGCGACGGCGGCGGGCCGCGTGGAGTCGAAGGCGGTGTTGAACACCAGGCGCGCGGCGTCGTAGGACGTGTCACCGGGGCGGACCAGCCGCCCGCCGAGCCCGCGGGCCAGTGCCGTCCAGTCCGCCGGCCGCGGACCCGCCCAGGCGGGCGTGCCGGACGCGAGGGCGGTACCCGACGCGATGGCCGTGCCGGCCAGCGCCGAGACACGGAGGAAGGCGCGCCGATCGATCATGATTCACTCCCCGAGGTTCGATCTCCCTCGGTGAGACGCCCCGCGATCGGCGGTGGTTTGGTCACAGTCTGGTCACCGAGCCGGAGTGGTCAAGTTGACGTGTGTGACGTTCTGAGGTGGTATCGGGATCGTGGGTGGCGTGGAGCTCCCGATCAATGGGGATCGGGAGACGAGACGGGCACCTGAGGAGAGATGGACATGTCGGGGACACGTCGGTCGCATCGCGGGATCTGGGGGCCTTCCCCCGGGCGGGTGACCCCGCCCGGCCGGGTGAACTCGCCAGCCCGGCGCGGCGGCCGCCGGAACCCGCGCTGTGGGATGCTGGACGCACCGTCCTCTCCCAGCGTGGCCGGTCCGCCTCGGATCACGAGGTCATGGACTCTCCGCTGACGGCGACCGGAGGCCGCGGATCGCACGATGACCCGCGGTTGTCGGCCGAGGGCCAGCCGAACCATGGTGAAGAAACCGCAACGTGGCGGACTTCACAGATGTCGGCGGCCAAATGGAGGTTCGGCCCGGAATCAGGCGCCGACCGCACATATTTCCCCTTTTGCGGAACGATGGCCCCGTCATGGGGCAGTACCACCAGGACCGCACGAGAACCCAGTACCTCACAAAGGAGTGAGTAGCGAGATGCCGCTCGAGACGGCGGGGAGCCGGCGCGAACCGGGAACGGCGCGCGAATCGGACACGGCGCTGACAGAGCCGGAACCGGACGGGGCACGGATGCGGCGCGGGCCGGACGAGGCACTGGACACGTTGCTCCGTGACGCGGCCGAGAAGTGCACGGCCACATCGGAAGCCCCCTCGGGCGAGGACACGCTCGCCTTTCTCCGCGACTACTATCGCCACGTCCCGCCGGAGGACCTGGCCGACCGCGACCCCGTCGACGTGTACGGCCCGGCGATGGCACACCGGCACCTCGCGCGGCACCGGCCCCAGGGCCGGGCGCTGGTCAGCGCCTACACGCCGACCCTGGACGAGTGCGGCTGGGACCCCGGCCGCTCGGTGATCCAGATCGTCACCGACGACATGTCGTTCCTGGTCGACTCGGTGACGATGGAGCTGGACCGGCACCAGGTCGGCACCCACCTCGTCGTCCACCCCCAGATGCGCGTCCGCAGGGACATGACCGGCGCGATGCTCGGTCCCGGCCAGGAGGAGGCCGCCGGCCAGCTCCTCCAGGAGTCGTGGATGCACATCGAGATCGACCGGCAGGCCGATCCCGCCGTCCTCAGCGAGCTGGAGAGCGACCTGCGGCGGGTGCTGCAGGACGTCCGCTACGCCGGTGAGGACTTCCCCAAGATGCGGGCGCTGGCCGTGAACACGGCCGAGGACATCGCGGCCGGTCCGTCGCGGCTGGACCCCGCCGGCGTCGAGGACAGCGTCGAGCTGCTCCGCTGGCTCGCCGACGGCCACTTCACCTTCCTCGGCTCCCGGGAGTACCGCCTGGAGCAGTCCGACGACGGCGAGACCCTGCGCGCGATCCCGGGCACCGGTCTCGGCATCTTGCGGGCCGACAAGGCGGGCTCGGACAGCTTCGCCGCGATGCCGGCCGAGCTGCGCGCCAAGGCCCGCGAGAAGCAGGTCCTGATCGTCACCAAGGCCAACAGCCGGGCGACCGTGCACCGCCCGGTGTACCTCGACTACATCGGGGTGAAGCTCTTCTCCCCCGAGGGAGAGGTGATCGGCGAGCGCCGCTTCCTCGGCCTGTTCACCCACGTGGCGTACAACGAGTCGATTTCGCGGATCCCCGTGCTGCGGCGCAAGCTCGCCGAGGTGCTCGACCGGGCCGGGATGCCGGCCGACAGCCACGACGGCTCGGACCTGATGGAGATCCTGGAGACCTACCCCAGGGCCGAGCTGTTCCAGATCCCGGTGGACGAGCTGCTGCCGATCGCGCTCGGCGTGCTCCGGCTGCGCGAGCGCAAGCAGGTCAAGCTGTTCCTGCGCAGGGACGACTACGGCCGCTACATCTCCTGCCTGGTCTACCTTCCGCGTGACCGGTACACCACGAAGATCCGGTGGCGCATGCAGGACATCCTGCTCAAGGCGCTCGGCGGTACCTCGCTGGACTACAGCACCATGATCGGCGAGTCGGCGCTGGCCCGCCTCCACGTGGTGATCCGCGGTGAGCGCGGCAGGTCGCTGGCGGAGGTGCCGGTCGACGTCGAGGAGCTGGAGGCCCGGCTGGCGGCCGCCACCCGCTCATGGGACGAGGACCTGGTCGACGCCATCACCGAGCTGTGCTCCCCGCAGGAGAGCACCGCCCTCACCGCCCGGTACGGCAACGCCTTCCCCGAGGGCTACAAGGCCGACTTCCCGGCGCGCACGGCCGTCACCGACCTGAAGCGGCTGGAGGAGCTCTCCGAGGACGAGACCGGCGACATCGGGATGAACCTCTACGAGCCGTACGGCGCGGCCGAGGGGGAGCGGCGCTTCAAGATCTACCGGATCGGCGCGCACATCTCGCTGTCCCACGCCCTGCCGCTGCTGCAGCGCATGGGCGTCGAGGTCGTCGACGAGCGCCCGTACGAGATCAGGCGCGACGGCGACGCGGTCAAGGACGCCTGGATCTACGACTTCGGCCTGCGCTACACCCCCTCGGGCGAAGTCGACAGGAACGACGTCAAGCGGCTGTTCCACGACGCGTTCGCGGCGCTGTGGCGTGGCGAGGTCGAGAACGACGGCTTCAACGCGCTCGTGCTGGCCGGCGGCCTCACCTGGGAGCAGGCCGAGATCCTCCGCGCGTACGCCAAGTACCTGCGCCAGGCCGGGACCACGTTCAGCCAGGAGTACATCGAGAAGGTCCTGCTCGGCAACGTCAGGCTGGCCCGGCTGCTCGTCCGCTACTTCGAGGCGCGGCTCGCGCCCGGACGCTCGGAGGAGGTCAGGTCGGAGCTGTGCGACGCGCTCAAGGAGGAGGTCCTCGCCTCCCTGGACGAGGTCGCCTCGCTCGACGAGGACCGCATCCTGCGGGCCTACCTGGAGATGATCGCGGCCACGCTGCGGACCAACTTCTTCCAGAAGACGGAGTCCGGCGGGCGCAAGCCGTACATCTCGCTGAAGTTCGACCCGCAGGCGATCAGCGTGCTGCCGCTGCCCCGGCCGAAGTACGAGATCTTCGTCTACTCGCCGCGGGTCGAGGGCGTCCACCTCAGGTTCGGGAAGGTCGCCCGCGGCGGCCTGCGCTGGTCGGACCGCATGGAGGACTTCCGCACCGAGATCCTCGGCCTGGTCAAGGCGCAGATGGTGAAGAACACCGTCATCGTCCCCACCGGGTCCAAGGGCGGGTTCGTCGTGAAGCGTCCGCCCGCGGGCGGACGGGACGAGATGATGGCCGAGGGCATCGCCTGCTACCGGCAGTTCATCTCGGGCCTGCTCGACATCACCGACAACCTGGTGGCCGGCGAGGTCGTCCCGCCCCGTGACGTCGTACGGCACGACGGCGACGACACCTACCTCGTGGTGGCAGCCGACAAGGGCACCGCGTCGTTCTCCGACATCGCCAACGCGGTGGCCAAGGAGTACGGCTTCTGGCTCGGGGACGCCTTCGCCTCCGGCGGGTCGGTCGGCTACGACCACAAGGCCATGGGCATCACCGCCAGGGGCGCCTGGGAGTCGGTGAAGTACCACTTCAGGGGTCTGGGCGTGGACGTCCAGACCACCGACTTCACCGTCGTCGGCGTCGGCGACATGTCCGGAGACGTCTTCGGCAACGGCATGCTCCTGTCGGAGCACATCCGGCTGGTCGCGGCCTTCGACCACCGGCACATCTTCGTGGACCCGTCACCCGACGCGGCGACCGGCCACGCCGAGCGCCGCAGGCTGTTCGCGCTTCCGCGCAGCTCCTGGGCCGACTACGACGCCTCGCTGATCTCGGCGGGAGGCGGCGTCTGGCCCCGCACCGCCAAGTCGATCCCGGTCTCGCCGCAGGCGCGGGCCGCGCTGGGCATCCCCGACGGCGTGACCGCGCTCGCGCCGAACGAGCTGATCAGCGCGATCCTCAAGGCGCCCGTCGACCTGCTGTGGAACGGCGGCATCGGGACGTACGTCAAGGCCGCGTCGGAGAGCCACGCTGACGTCGGCGACAAGGCCAACGACGGGCTGCGCGTCAACGGCGCCGACCTGCGCTGCAAGGTCGTGGGCGAGGGCGGCAACCTCGGCTTCACCCAGCTCGGCCGGATCGAGTTCGCCCTGAACGGCGGCCTGGTCAACACCGACTTCATCGACAACTCGGCCGGTGTGGACACCTCGGACCACGAGGTGAACATCAAGATCCTGCTCGACCGGGTCGTCCGCGACGGCGACATGACCGACAAGGACCGCGACCAGCTCTTCCTCGACATGACCGGCGAGGTCGGCGAGCTGGTGCTGCGCGACAACTACGCGCAGAACGTGGTGCTCGGCGCCGCCCGCGCGCAGGCGCCGGACATGCTGCACATCCACGCGCGCTACCTGCGGAAGCTGGAGCGGGCCGGACTGGTCAACCGGCAGCTGGAGAACCTCCCCTCCGACAAGGTCCTCGCCGAGCGGCGTCAGGCGGGCCTCGGCCTCACCCAGCCGGAGTTCTCGGTCCTGCTCGCCTACACCAAGCTCGTGGTGGACGGTGAGCTGCTCGCCTCGGACCTGCCCGACGATCCGTACCTCGCGCCGTGGCTCGTGTCGTACTTCCCGTCGGCGCTCCAGGACCGGTTCCAGGGCTCCATGGACGCCCACCCGCTCCGGCGGGAGATCATCACGACCCGGGTCGTGAACGACGTGGTCAACTTCGGCGGGACGAGCTTCGTGTTCCGTTTCGGCGAGGAGACCGGCGCGTCGACGCCCGACATCGTCCGGGCCTACCTGGTCGCCCGCGAGGTCTTCGACCTGCCGAGCTTCACCCGCCAGGTCGAGGCGCTGGACAACGAGGTGGACACCGCGACCCAGATCGCGATGCTGCTGGAGGGCCGCAAGCTCTCCGAGCGCGGCACCCGGTGGCTGCTCGGCAACCGCAGGCCGCCGCTCGACCTCTCCTCCACCGCGGAGTTCTTCGCCGAAGGCGCGGGCGCCCTGCTCCCGCACCTGCCCAAGCTCCTCACCGGCCTCGACCTCGTCGCGTACGAGGAGCGCAGGGACGGCTTCGTCGCACGCGGAGTGCCGGAGGAACTGGCCGAGCGGGTCGCGGTGATGGTGCCCGCGTACTCCACGTTCGACCTGGTCGAGATCGCCGCGCTGACCGGGCTCCCGCTGCACGAGGTCGCCGAGGTCTACTTCGACCTCGCCGACCGCCTGCAGCTCGCCAGGCTGCGGGAGCGGGTCATCGCGCTGCCCCGGGACAACCGGTGGAACTCGATGGCGCGCTCCGCGCTCCGCGACGACCTGTACGCCGCGCACGCCACCCTGACCAGGGAGGTGCTGCTCCACAGCGAGTCCGGGCTGTCTCCCGAGGAGCGGCTGGCTCGCTGGTCGGAGGCGAACGCGGCGGCTGTGGGCCGGGCCAGGCAGACGCTGTCGGAGATCTGGGAGAGCGACCACTTCGACCTGGCCACCCTCTCGGTGGCGCTGCGCGCCGTACGGACCCTGGTCACGTCCAGCAACCTTCCCCACACGGAAGAGTAGGCGCGGGAGTGGACGGGATCAGCGGGTCGTGGCCTTGGTCACCAGGCCGTCGTAGCCGATGACGTGCGCGGGCGCGGTGGAGCTCTTGGGCGGCACCGCGCTCGCGTACTGCTGCGTCTCCACGATCCGCCGGTCCCTGCGCACCAGGGGGTTGCCCAGGTCCCACCGGGCGTCCTTCGGGATGGCGAGCGGGCGGCCGTACCCGCAGCTGAGCACGGGTGACCACGTGCTGGTCCGCAGCAGCGTGTAGAGGATCAGCCCGCCGCCGCCCTTCGTGCGCAGCGCGAAGACGGGATAGTCCACGGCGGCGGCGAACAGCGAGTCGTAGTTCATGCAGTCCGCCTGGCGCGCCTTCTCCCGCCGCTTCCTGATCTCGGTCGCGTACCCGGTCGTCTGTGGTCCGGGCGCGATCAGGCCGGACGCGAAGCCGTCCTTGCCCTCCTCGGCGATCGTGGCGTGCAGGGGGCCCATCAGGTTGGGGCTGATCGCGACGGTCTGGTCACGGGAGTCGAGGGAGGTCGCGTATCCGTCCGCGTCGACGGACACCTCGGGGGCCTTCTCGCCCGCGTAGAGCAGCGACTCGAAGCTGTTCTGCCACGCCGACGCAGAGTTCTGCCGGACGAACGTCAGCACGGCGATCCTGACCTCGCCGGAGGAGTCGCGGCGCTCGACGGTCGCGGCGAACCATTGGCGGGACGCCTTGGGCCCCAGGCGGGGCACCAGCAGCGTCCGCTCGCCCCACGTGTAGCGCGGCGGCTTCCTGCCGGACGAGTGGAACTGGGCGATCGTGATCGGGCGCTGCCCGTCCCTGGAGAGCTGGAGTATCCACCGCTGGGCCCGGCCCGCGCGGACGACGTCGTCCGTCGCGAGGTAGGTGTCCAGCGCGTCACGTGCCTCCGCGAGTGTCACGGCGGGTTTCGCGGCGGGTTTCGCGGGGAGCCGGCTCGGCGAGGGCGACACGCCCGAGGTCGCCGCGACCGGACTGCGCGAGGGCGCCGGCGCCGAGCCGGAGCAGGCGGCCGTGCCGGCGACCAGCGCGAGCGCGAGCGCGGAACGGCAGGTGAACGCGAGCACGCGTGTGGCTCCGTCCACCCGAGGCCTCCTCTCGCGCACCGGCCCGGTTCACCGGCCACATCACCGGCACATCGTAGCCAAGGCGCGGTACGGGCACGGTCCGGTGTTCGCGTACCCTTTACAGACGTGGCAGTCATCGATCCAGCCGAAGAGATCAACGAGCTTACCGGCACCCTGAAGGGCATTCAGGACGTGCTCGACCTCGACGCCCTGCTCAAGCAGATCGCCGAGCTGGAGGAGCAGGCTGCCGCGCCTGACCTGTGGAACGACGTGGAGCAGGCGCAGCGGGTCACCAGCAAGCTCTCCCACCTGCAGGGCGAGGTCAACCGGGTCCAGGGTCTGGCCCGCCGGCTCGACGACCTTCCCGTCCTGTTCGAGCTCGCGGCCGAGGAGGGCGACGAGGACGCGCTCGCCGAGGCCGAGAAGGAGCTCGCCTCGCTCAAGTCGGACGTCGGCGCCCTGGAGGTGCGGACGCTCCTGTCCGGCGAGTACGACTCCCGTGAGGCGCTCATCACGATCAACTCGCAGGCCGGCGGCGTGGACGCCGCGGACTGGGCGCAGATGCTCCTCCGCATGTACCTCCGCTGGGCCGAGCGCAAGGGCTACTCCACCGAGGTCTACGACACGTCGTACGCCGAGGAGGCCGGCATCAAGTCGGCCACGTTCACGGTCAAGGCGCCCTACGCGTACGGCACGCTGCGCGGGGAGCACGGGACGCACCGCCTGGTCCGGATCAGCCCCTTCGACAACCAGGGCCGCCGCCAGACCTCGTTCGCGGGTGTGGACATCGTGCCGGTCGTCGAGCAGACCGACCACATCGACATCAACGAGGACGACCTGCGCGTCGACGTCTACCGGTCCTCGGGCCCCGGCGGTCAGGGCGTGAACACCACGGACTCCGCGGTGCGGATCACCCACATCCCCACCGGCATCGTGGTCTCCTGCCAGAACGAGCGCTCCCAGCTGCAGAACCGGGCCTCCGCCATGGCGGTCCTGTCGGCCAAGCTGCTGGAGCGCAAGCGTCAGGAGGAGGCCGCCGCGATGAACGAGCTCCGTGGTGAGTCGACGACCTCATGGGGCACCCAGATCCGCAACTACGTGCTGCACCCCTACCAGATCGTGAAGGACCTGCGCACGGGCGTCGAGGCGGGCAACCCGAGCGCCGTTCTGGACGGTGACCTCGACGAGTTCATCGAGGGCGAGATCCGCTGGATGCGCCGCCAGGAGTCGCAGTAGCGATGCCGCGGCGGCTCAGTAGCCGCCGACGTGCTTGAGGGCGAGCAGGGCCAGGGCGAGGATCACCGTCAGGGCGATGACCAGGGGCGACAACCCCAGGAAGCCGTGATGGTGGACCTTGGCCCTGCCTTCCCTGCACACCGGGCAGCGTCCCTCGACGACGGGGCCGGCGCACGCGGCGCAGATCAGATGTTCGCAGCTCATGGGACCTCTACCTTTCCGCTAGCCCGACCCTAATCGTTTTGTTTCCGTTATGGACGTTCCATGCCAGTGTTACCCCTAGACTGGCCTTCGGCCAACCGGAACGTCGATCCTTCGTAAAGAGACCGGCGCCCCCCGAGCTGGATGTCCCAACCCCTAGACTGGCATGCCGTGATGCGCCCGTGATCCATTTCGATAATGTCACCAAGGTCTACGCGAACCAGAACCGGCCCGCCCTCGACCACGTGAGCGTGGATGTCGACAAGGGCGAGTTCGTGTTCCTCGTCGGTCCCTCGGGATCGGGCAAGTCGACCTTCCTCAGGCTGGTCCTCAAGGAGGAGCGGCCCAACTCCGGTGCGATCCATGTCGCCGGCAAGGACCTCGCGAAGCTCTCGAACTTCAAGGTGCCGCACCTGCGGCGCCGGATCGGATGCGTTTTCCAGGACTTCCGGCTCCTTCCCAAGAAGAACGTCTACGAGAACGTGGCGTTCGCCCTCGAGGTCATCGGCAAGCCACGGCGGTTCATCCGCAAGGTGGTTCCCGAGGTCATCGAGCTGGTCGGTCTGGAGGGCAAGGCCCACCGCATGCCGGAGGAGCTGTCGGGCGGCGAGCAGCAGCGTGTCGCCATGGCTCGCGCGTTCGTCAACCGCCCTATGATCCTCCTTGCCGACGAGCCGACCGGAAACATCGACCCCGCGACGAGCATCGGCATCATGAAGGTGCTCGACCGCATCAACAGGACCGGTACCACCGTGCTGATGGCCACGCACGACGCGGCCATCGTCGACTCCATGCGCAAGCGTGTGGTCGAGCTGGAGGACGGCAAGATCGTCCGCGACCAGTCGCGCGGCGTGTACGGACAGGCGTACTAGCCAACGAGTGGCGATCCAGGTCGGCAGCCAGGCGCCGCCTGGGCGCCGCGTAGTCAGTTTGGAGTAACGGGGAGTATGCGGGCCAATTTCATCTTCTCCGAGGTCTGGATCGGCCTCCGCCGCAACCTCACGATGACCATCGCGGTCATCGTGACCGTCGCGGTCGGTATGGGACTCCTGGGCATCGGATTGATGATCAACTCCCAGGTCTCGTCCCTGACCGGCTACTGGACGGACAAGGTCGAGCTGTCGGTCTTCCTGTGCGAGAAGAACAGTCCCTTCCCCGCGTGCAAGAACAAGGGCGCGATCACGGAGGAGCAGAAGGCGGCCCTGAAGCAGACGATCGAGAGCCTTCCCGACGTCGAGCGGGTCGACTTCGAGGACCAGGCCAAGGCGTACGAGAACTTCAAGGACGGCGGGAACAACTCGATCCTGCTGTCCGTGATCAAGCCTGAGGACCTGCCCGAGTCCTTCCGGGTCAAGCTCAAGGACCCGGACAAGTCGACGGCGGTACAGGACAGCCTGAAGGGCCAGGCCGGCGTCTCCAACATCGTGAACCAGCGGCAGATCCTGGAGTCGGCCTTCGGCTTCATGGAGAAGCTGCGCAACATGGCCCTCGGTGTGGCCATCCTGATGGTGTTGGCGGCGACGCTGCTGATCGGCAACACGGTCCGGTTGTCGGCGTACAACCGGCGCAGGGAGACCGGCATCATGCGGCTGGTCGGCGCCTCGAACGTCTACATCCAGCTGCCGTTCGTGATGGAAGGCGTCATCGCCGGCCTGATCGGCGGCGTCTTCGCCGCGGTCCTCCTGATCTTCACGAAGGTCTTCATCTTCGAGCAGATCCAGACCTACACGGCCGCGCCGCTCACCTGGAACACGGTCGCCTTCGTGATCACCGTCACGATGATCATCGGTGTGGTCATCTGTCTGCTCGCCTCCTTCGTGACCCTCCGCCGTTACCTGAGGGTGTGACGGGGGTATGGTCGCGCTCTCCAGCGCCGCTCGACGCTCCGGCCGCCGGTAGGCTCCCTGTATGCCACGTGAGATCGGGCGCAAGCTCATCGCTCAGAACAAGCGTGCCCGGCACGACTTCTTCATCGAGGACACGTACGAGGCCGGGCTCGTCCTCACCGGCACGGAGGTCAAGTCCCTCCGCGCGGGAAAGGCCAATCTCACCGACGGCTACGCCACCGTCGACGGCGGTGAGGCATGGCTGATCAACGTGTACATCCCTGAGTACAGCCAGGGAACGTGGACCAACCACGCCGCGCGGCGCACCCGCAAGCTGCTGCTGCACCGCAAGGAGATCGGCAAGATCCAGCAGGTCCTCAAGGAGCGCGGTCTGACGCTGGTCCCCCTCGCCCTGTACTTCAAGGACGGCAAGGCCAAGATCGAGATCGGTGTCGCGCGCGGCAAGAAGGACTACGACAAGCGGCAGACCCTGATGGAGAAGCAGGCCAACCGCGAGATGGCGCGTGCGATGTCCAGCTCGGTCCGGCGTCGGGGGGGCCGCTAGGCCGTGTCCGCCGCGAAAGCCGTACGGGCAGCTCTGGCTCTGGGGCTGACCGTACCCATGCTGACGGCTTGTTTCGAAGAGCCTTCCCCGCTCGACGCCGTACGAGACTTCCTCGTGGGCTGGCAGAGCGGGGACTACGCCGCCGCGGCCCGCCGGGCCGACGGGGACCCCGCGACCGTACGGCGGGCCCTGGAGGATGTCGGCGTCCAGTTGGACGCGGCCTCGTTCCGCTTCTCGCTCAAGGGCGTGAAGCGCGACGGCGAGAACGCCAAGGCCGAGTACCACGCGGAGGTCGACCTCGGGGAGAACAACCCCCTGTGGGAGTACGACAGCACGCTGCCGCTGCGCATGGTCGGCGGCAGCTGGAAGATCCACTGGTCGCCGAGCGTGATCCACCCCGAGCTGCACGCCGGGGAGCGGTTCGCCGTCGACGTCGAGCCACAGGCCAGGCAGCCGATCCTCGACCGGGCCGGTGAGTCCCTCCAGGACGAGACGATCCGGTACGTCGCGGGCGTCTACCCCAACAAGATCGAGGACAAGTCGGCGCTGTGCGCGGAGCTGTCCAGGGTCACCGGGTTCGCCGAGGACCGCCTGCTCAGCCGCATCCTGTCGTCGCCGCCGCAGGCGTTCGTGCCCCTCGCGACCTTCGGCGGCAAGACGTTCGCCCAGGTCAAGGACAAGCTGACGGCCATCAAGGGCATCACGATCACGACCGACAGCATCCCCGTCGCGCCCAAGTCGCCAAAAGACATCGTCGGCCGCGTCGCGGCGATCACGCCCGAGGCGGAGCAGCAGCTCGGCGGCCCGCAGCGGGCCGGCGACACGGTCGGCCGGGACGGGCTGCAGAAGGCCTACCAGGACCAGCTCACCGGCTCCACCGAGACCCGGGTCGTCATCCTCAACACGGCGGGCAAGCAGGTCAAGGAGCTCAAGGCGTGGCCGGGCCGGGCGAACACGTCGGTCCGCACCACCATCGACTCCAGCCTGCAGGCCGCGGCGGACAGCGCCGTCGCGACCTCGCAGCGGGTCGCCCTCGTCGCGCTCCAGGCGTCCACCGGTGAGATCCGGGCGATCTCCACCCAGGGGATGCACCAGCAGAAGGACGCCCTCGCCGGGAAGTACCCCGCTGGCACCACCTTCTCGATCATCGCGACCGACGCGCTGCTGAAGAACGGCTTCGATCCCAAGCAGAAGGTGCCGTGCAGCGCCGACCGGTCCGTGGGCGGCGCCAGGTTCGAGCAGGCCGGATACTCCGGAGGCGTCGTCACTCCCACGTTCTCGTCCGATTTCGCGCGTGGCTGCGTGACCGCGCTCGCGTCCCTGGCCCGGCGGGTCAGCGGGGACGCCGTCGCCGCCAGCGCGTCGAAGTTCGGCATCGGCAGCGCGTGGGAGCTCCCGCTGGGCACGTTCAGCGGCTCGGTCCCGATCCCGGCGAGCGACGCGGCCACCGCGAAGATCATCGCCGGCCAGAGTGTCCGGGTGAACCCTCTGACGATGGCGCTGGTCGCCGGCGCGGTGAAGTCCGGCACGTGGCGGCCCCCGGTGCTGGTCACCTCGCCCTCGTCACCCGACCCGACCGCCGAGGTGGCTCCGGCCGCGCCTCCCGCGCCCATCCCGCTCGACCCCACCGCCGTCGAGCAGATCCGTACGCTCATGCGCGCCGGGGTGGCCTCGGGCACGGCCCGCGCCGCCGCCGCCCCCGGTGAGCCCGTGTACGGCGTGGCGGCCGGAATCGGCTACGTGGTGAAGAAGCAGCGGCGGGATCTGTCGTGGTTCGTCGGCTGGCAGGGAGACGTGGCGGTGGCCGTACTGGCGGAGAGCACGGACGCCGCTGCCGCCTCGGCGGTGGCCGGGCGATTCTTCCGCGGCGCGGCCCAGAAAAATCTCTGACGGAAAAATCTGGGGGGCGAGCAACCATTCGGCCCCTCGCACGCGTCTCTCTAAGTGACTGGGCCCGCTTGGGGGGTTGCGGGCTTGGTCAGCGTGATGAGACCAGGGCTCCATCTCGGGGGGAGCCCTGCCGTCCGGACCGGCTCGACCCTGCCGGTCGGCCCCCGGGGGCGTGCGTAGTGGCGCGCCTCCGGGGGCTTCGTCGTTCTCCGGGGAGATGCCGGGGAGATCGGGAATTTCGGTTCGCGTGCCCGGTGTTGTCGGATGTAAGGTTGCGATGCCGAGCCCTACGGGGCGCGGGTTGACAACTCAACAGGGGGTGACCGGTTTCGACTTCGACATTGCAAGTCAGGGGAAGCGGGTCGAGGACTGCGGACATAACCTCGTTAACACTGTGACCGCAAACCAATAAGTGCCAATAACACGCGCACTGAGGTCAGCCAGGGTTCCCTGGCTCTCGCCGCCTAAGCAGCGAGTGACCTCTGTCAGCCCGGGACCGCCTCCGGCCCGGATCTGACATCGCTAGGAGGCTCAACCGACCGACCCGGTCACGGGGACGTTCGGGAAACCAAACAGTGACTGAGCCCGTCGGCGACTCGCCTGTGAGATCGCCGGGGCTGAGAAAATCGCAACAGGCTGCACCCGGAGAAGCCCTGTCTTGGTGTTGAAGGACGCGGGTTCGATTCCCGCCACCTCCACATGGGAGACCCGTGGTCGACGGCTTTCAGTCGTCTTCCACGGGTCTTTAGTTTTGCCCAGGGGGACGACCCCCTGGAACCCCCGGGATGAGACCCGTGGTCGACGGCTTTCAGTCGTCTTCCACGGGTCTTTGTTTTGCCCAGGGGCGTGCGCGGGCGAAGCGGTCGTGGCCGAGCAGCCCGAGCAGCCGAACACCTGACCGTGGAGTCGCTGACCGCGCAGCTCGACGCGGTGATCGGGGACGCCGGGACCGGTCCGGTCGATCTGGTCGGGTTCTCCCTGGACGCGCCGGTGGCCGCCGCCTTCGCGGCCACCCGGCCCGAGCTGGTACGGAGCCTGGTGCTGGTGGCCGGGTGGGCCGGTCCGGGCGACGAATACCTGCGGAACCTCATGACCGTGTGGCGACGGATCGCGGACGACGCCGACGCTTTCGCGGCCGGTTCTCGACCCTCACCGGGTTCAGCCGGGAGTTCCTGAACGCGCTGGGCCCCGACGGGGTGGAGGGGCTGGTGCCGAACCTGCGGCCGAACCGGGAGCGAGTACGCCGAGATCGACAGCGGGCACGTCGTGCTGATGGAACGTCCGGAGGAGTGGGTGCGGCTGGTGGCCGAGTTCGTCCTCCGCCCGAGGTGACCCTATGGTTCACCGGCGGGCGGCGTACGCGTCGATCTCGCCGAGCAGGGCCGACTTGCCCTCGTAGGTGAGGAACGACGCGCGTACGGCGCTGCGGGCCAGGTCGGCCACGCCGTCCCGGTCGAGGCCGAGGAGATCGGCCGCGACCGCGTACTCGCCGTTCAGCGTGGTGCCGAACATGGGCGGGTCGTCGGAGTTGATCGTGATGGGCACTCCCGCCTTGACCAGCGCGGCGAGGGGGTGCTCGGTCAGGCTCTCCACGGCGCGGGTCCGCACGTTGGACGTGGGGCACACCTCCAGGGTGATCCCCTCGGTGGCGAGGTGTTCGAGCAGGGCGGGGTCCTCCACACTGTGGACGCCGTGCCCGATCCGCTCGGCCTTCAGGTCGCGGAGGGCCTCCCAGACCGTCGGGGCGCCGGTCGTCTCGCCCGCGTGCGGGACCGAGCGGAGCCCGGCGGCGCGTGCCGCCGCGAAGTGCGGGGCGAACTGCGAGCGGGGCACGCCGATCTCCGGCCCGCCGAGGCCGAAGCTGACCAGGCCGTCCGGCCGCTGTTCGAGCGCCACCTTCAGCGTCTGGTCGGCGCCGGGGACGCCGTCCTCTCCCGGGATGTCGAAGCACCAGCGCAGGATCGTGCCGAAGTCGCGCTCGACCGCGAGGCGGGCGTCCTCGATCACCTCGCAGAACTCGGCGGGAGCGAACCCCCTCTGGATGTGCAGGTGCGGTGTGACGGTGAGCTCGGCGTACCGTACGCGCTGGGCGGCCAGGTCGCGGCCGACGCCGTGGAAGAGCGACCAGACGTCCTCCGGGTCCCTGATCAGGTCGACCACGGCGAGGTACACCTCGATGAAGTGCGCGAAGTCGCGGAAGTCGAAGTAGTCGGCGAGCAGGACGGGGTCGGCGGGGACGGGCGTCGAGCCCTCGTGGCGGGCGGCGAGCTCGGCCACGATCTGGGGCGACGCGGAGCCGACGTGGTGCACGTGCAGCTCGGCCTTGGGCAGTCCGGCGATGAATTCGGTGAGGTCAGCAACGGTCACCGGATGACCGTAACAACGGCCACCAGGGCGATACCAAGCTGAAAGCTTCTTTCTTACACAAGATTGTCATGATCAGCCGGATAGCTCGCCGAGCGTGACGGGGATAGTGCTCTCGCGCCCGCTCGGGTAGAGCAGCTTGACCTTGACGGTGTCGCCGGGCTGGTGCCGGGCGAGCACCTCGGTCAGGGTCGTCGCGTCCGGTGTCGGGGTGCCGTCGATGCTGACGATCACGTCGCCCGTCCTGATCCCCGCCTTGTCGGCGGAGCCGCCGCGGGTGAGCCTGCCGACGAGGACGCCGACGGGCGAGCCCAGCGCGTCGACGGCGGTCCCCACCTGGACGCCGAGTGCGGCCCGGTGGCTGTTGACGACCTTGCCGTGCTTGACGATCTGGCTCGCGATGTCGGTGGCCGTGTCGCTCGGGATCGCGAACCCGATGCCGGGGGCCGCCCCCAGTTCGGGGGCGACGGCCGCCAGGGTCGGGATGCCGATGACGTGGCCGGTCAGGTCCACCAGCGCGCCGCCGCTGTTGCCCGGGTTGATCGGGGCCGACGTCTGGATGGCGTTGGGGATCGTCGAGCTGGGCGTCCCCTGACCGCCCGAGCCGGAGACGGTACGGCCGAGCGCGGAGACGATGCCCTGGGTGACGCTGCCCGAGTAGCCCAGCGGATTGCCCATGGCCAGCACGATCTGGCCCACCTTGAGGTCGGAGGAGCGGCCGAAGGACGCGGGTGTCAGACCCTGCGTGTTGTCCACCTTGATGACCGCGAGATCCCCGGCGGGGAAGACGTTCAGGAGCCGGGCGGTCCGCTTCTTGCCGCCGGTCGCGAGGGTGACGGAGAGCTCCTCCTCACCTCCCACGACGTGCGCATTCGTCAGTATGTGACCGTCCTTGTCGTAGATGATCCCGGAACCGAGGCCCTGGCTCGTGGTGATCTGCACGATCGACGGCAGGACCTTCTTGATGACCTGCTCGTACGTGGCCTCCAGCTGGGCCGGACCGCCCCCGGGTGACGGGGTCGCCGTTGCGGTTACCGACGGTGTCCGGGTTGTGACCGGGCCCTTCGCGGCCATGTCGGTGATCGGTCCTCCGCAGGCCGCACAGGCGAGCAGCGTCATCGCTGCCGCCGTGCGCGTGACGGTGCGTGAACGTGCCATGGGCGAGCGACTACCCCCGTGGAGGGAGGTATTCCCGACTGAGCGTGACAATCAGCGTTTGTCGCGTAATCTGCGGTCATGGCGGAGGCTGGCGACGTCCCGCGGGAGGCGTTCACGACCCCGATGCCCCGATTACGCCCGGAGGACGCGGTCCAGACCGGGCAGTCGCCGGAGCGGCGCGAGCCGCCGGCGGCCTGGGGGTTCCGTGACCGGGGCGGCGGGATGCCGCTCCGTCTCGTCTACGCCGTCCTCGCCGGTGTGGGCACGGTCGTCGCCATCGCCCTGGTCTTCGTGGTGTTCTCCGGCGACCGCCCGGAGGCCGCGCCGGGGCCCGTCCATCAGGGGCGGCCTGCGGGCACTCCCGGCGCCAGTCCCAGCGCCGTCGTCTCCCCGGCCCCGGTCGTGCGGCTGCCCAGGGTCCCCGCGGCGCGTTCCATGGCGGTCCACCCGGGCGAGGGCACCCCGACGGCGGCGTTCGTCGTCGACGAGAGGTCCGGCATCGGCTACGCCGGATTCGGGCGGCCCTGGCGGAAGGCGGATCCGGCCCCGTTCGCGTACGCGCAGAGGGCGGGACGGGCGCTGATCGCCTCCAGCCCGATGCCGGGCGCGGTCCCGGAGACGCTGACCACGTACGCCGCGTACCGGAAGGTCGCGACGAGGGCGGCCCGATGGACGCTGCGCCTCCAGCCGGACGGCGGCACCCTCACCTGGACGGCGTCGCAGCCGTTGCGTCGGGGCATGGGATGGCTGCTCGGCTATCGGCTCACGTACCTGGTCGACGGGCGCAGGCACTCGTCGGAGGCGATCGTGGCCGTCGTGGGCACGAGCGGCATGAGCGGCACGGGCGGCAGGAGCGGGAAGAAACCCGCGTTGTTGTTCGCCACGGTTCCGGACACCCGAGCGGAGTTGTACCACGACCTGAACATGCTCTTCTGGACCCTTCGTCCGATGTAGCCGGAGAACAACATTCCAGAATATGATTCTGGGGAATTCCGGTGCGACACGTTCGTGGAGGGTCAGATGGCGATCGGTCTGAGCGAGGAACACGAGGCGCTGCGCGAGTCGGTCACCAGGTGGGCCGAGCGCAACATCCCCGCTGACGTGGTGCGGAGCGCGGTGGCGGCCCTCGGTGCCGGCGCGGAGGAACGTCCCGCCTTCTGGTCCGGTCTCGCCGAGCAGGGACTGCTCGGCCTGCACATCCCCGAGGAGTACGGCGGCGCCGGATACGGCCTGCTCGAAGCCGCGGTGGCGATCGAGGCGCTGTCCGCGCGGGTGGCCCCCGGCCCCATCGCGCCGACCGTCCTCGCCGGCGCCGCCGTCCTGGGGGCCGACGGCAAGGCCCACGCCGACCTGCTCCCCGGCCTCGCCGACGGCAGCCTGATTGGGGCGGTCGCCCTGACCGGCTCGATCACGGGTGTCCGCGAGGACGGCGTGCTGACCGTCAGCGGCGTCGCCGAACCCGTGCTCGGCGGCACACTCGCCGACGTGCTGGTGCTGCCGGTCTCGACCGATCGCGGTGAGGAATGGGTGGCCCTGGACGCCTCCCAGGCGACGGTGACGCCGATCGCGTCGCTCGACCTCACCCGTGGCGTCGCCAAGGTCGAGGTGACGGCGGTGGCCGTACCCGCGGAACGGGTCCTCGACGGGCTGGAGGGTCCGGACGTCCGGGGCCTGGCCGCGATCGTCCTCGGCGCGGACGCGTCGGGCGTCGCGTCCTGGTGCGTCTCGGCCGCGGCCGACTACGCCAAGGTCCGGATCCAGTTCGGCCGCCCGATCGGCCAGTTCCAGGGAATCAAGCACAAGATCTCCCGGATGCTCGTCGCGCTGGAGCAGGCCAGGGCCACGGTGTGGGACGCGACCCGCGCCACCGGCGACGAGCTGGCCTACGCCGCCGCCATCGCGGGCGTGATGGCCCCCGACGCGGCGGTGCAGTGCGCCAAGGACGCCATCCAGACGTTCGGCGGCATCGGCTACACCTTCGAGCACGACGCGCACCTGTACTACCGGCGGGCGCTGACCATCCGGGCGCTGCTCGGATCCTCCGCCGACTGGGCCGAGACGGTCGCCTCGCTGGCGCTCGGCGGTGTCGCCCGCGAGCTGGAGATCGACCTGCCCCAGGAGGCGGAGCCGCTGCGCGCCGCCATCCGTGCGGAGATCGCCCGGATCGCCGAGCTGCCCACCGAGCCGGATGGTCCCGGCGGCCGGGGCAGCGAGCAGAAGCGGGCCCTCGCCTCCGCCGGATTCGTCCTGCCCCACCTGGCCCGGCCGTGGGGGCGTGACGCCACGCCTCTGGAGCAGGTCCTGATCCATCAGGAGCTGCGCGCGGCGAAGGTCAAGCTGCCCCAGATGATCATCGGCGCCTGGGTCGTGCCGTCCATCGTCACGTACGGCACCGCCGAGCAGCAGGAGCGTTTCCTGCCGCCCACCCTGAGCGGCGAGATGATCTGGTGCCAGCTCTTCTCCGAGCCGGGCGCGGGCTCCGACCTGGCCTCGCTGCAGATGAAGGCGGAGAAGGTCGAGGGCGGCTGGAAGCTCAACGGCCAGAAGATCTGGACCTCCGTCGCGCACGTCGCCGAGTGGGGCATCTGCATCGCCCGGTCGGACACCTCGCGGCCCAAGCACGACGGCATCACGTACTTCATCGTGGACATGAAGTCGCCCGGCGTGACCGTGCGGCCGCTGACCGAGATGACGGGGGAGAACCTGTTCAACGAGGTCTTCCTCGACGACGTGTTCGTGCCGGACGACCTCGTCGTCGGCGAGGTCAACGAGGGCTGGAAGGTCGCCCGCAACACGCTGTCCAACGAGCGGGTGTCGTTGTCGTCGGGTTCCGGCGGAACCGGTGCCTCGGTCCCCGACCTGGTCGGGCTGTGCGGCAGGCTCGGCCGTGAGCTGACCCCCGTCGAGCGGCAGGAGCTCGCCAAGGTCGTCTGCGAGAGCCACTCGATCAACGCGCTGTCGCTGCGGGTCACGCTCAAGCAGCTCGCCGGGGCCGAGCCGGGCGCGGACGCGTCGGTGCGCAAGCTGCTGTCCACCTCGCACGCGCAGAACGTCGCGCAGGCGGCGGTCGGCCTCCTCGGCGCGGCGGCGGTCACCGCGGCCGACTGGAAGCTCGGCGATCCTGGCTACTGGAACCGGGCGATCCTCGCGACCCGCGCGATGACGATCTACGGCGGCACCACCGAGGTGCAGCTCAACATCATCGCCGAGCGCATGCTGGGCCTGCCGCGCGACCCGGAACCCGGCAAGTAGCGCCTGTTGTCCCTTCACCGGGCGCTCGCGCGCCACGGCCCGGCCGGCCTCGGGCTGCTGCTCGGCCTGCTCGCGCTCGGTCCGGCGCTGGGGCCGGGGTTCGTCCTGCGGTACGACATGGTGTTCGTGCCGGACCCGCCGCTGGTCTTCGGACCGGTCTTCGGATCAGGCGGGTCCGGCGGCTTTCCCCGCGCGGTCCCGAGCGACCAGGTCGTCGCGCTGCTGTCGGCCGTCCTCCCGGCGCAGGTGGCGCAGAAGCTGATCCTGCTCGGCCTCTTCGTGCTGGCCGCGTCCGGGGCGGCCGCGCTGGTTCCTCCGGGCCCGGAGGACGGCCGCACGGCGGGGCGGTTCGCGGCCGCCGCCTTCTACGCGTGGAACGCCTATCTCGCGCAGCGGCTGCTGCTGGGCCAGTGGGCGCTCCTCCTGGGCTTCGCCGGTCTTCCCTGGGCGGTGCGCGCGGCGGCCGGCGGCGGCTCCACCGGGCGGTACGCCGTACGGCTGGCGGTGGCGCTCGTTCCCGCCGCGATCGGCGGTTTCCAGGCGACGCTGGTCACCGCGATCACGGTGCTGCCGGTGGCGGCGCTGACCCGGCGGGCGCGTGCCGTACCGGTGAGCCTCCTGGTCATCGGGCTGGTCATCGGGCTGCTCAGCCTGCCGTGGCTGGTGCCCGCCCTGGGGGCCCGTGCCGTGACGGACCCCGCGGGGGTCGACGCCTTCGCCGCGCGGGCCGACGGGCCGTTCGGGACGCTCGGCAGCCTGCTCACCCTCGGCGGTGTCTGGAACGCCGAGGCGGAGGTGCCGGGACAGGGATCGTGGGCGGTCGCCGCCGTGCGGCTCGCGCTCACCGCCGTCGCGCTGGCCGGGTTCGCCGGGCTCGTCAGAGCCGGTGAGCGACGCTCCCGGGCGCTCGCGGTGGCGGCGGTCGCGGGCCTGGGCGTGGCCTGTCTGGGGGCGTTCGCGCCCGGAGTGCTGAAGGGGCTGATCGGATGGTGGGCGGGATTCGGCCCGTTCCGTGACGGCCAGCTGTTCATCGCGCCCCTCGTGCTGTGCCAGGCGCTGGGGTTCGCCGTCGTCGTCCACCGGCTGGGACGGCTGGGGGCGGCCGCGGTCGCCGTTCCCGTGCTGGTGTTGCCGACGTTCGCCCTGGGGGCCTTCGGCCGGCTGGCGGCGGTGGACTATCCCGGCGAGTGGCGGCGGGTCCAGGCCATCGTCAACGGGGATCCGGCGCCGGGTGCGCTGGTGTCGCTGCCGTGGGGAGCGCACCGGGCGTTCGAGTGGAACGGCGGGCGGGTGATCCTCGATCCGGCCACCAAGATGTTCTCCCGCCCGGTCGTGTGGGACGACACGCTCGTGGTCGAGCGGCGGGCCGGAGGAGCGATACGGGTCGCGCCGGAGGCCCCGGCGGCCCGGCGGATCGGCGACCTGATCCGGGGCGGGCAGGGCTCCCTCACCGCCGAGTTCGCCGCGCAGGGGGTGAGATTCGTTCTTATCGAGCAGTCGAACGAGAACGAGTTCCTGTCTCGGCTCTCCGGCGCCAGTCCTATTTTCCGTGGCGAAGAGCTGCTCCTGTTGCGGTTGTGAGCTGGGAATACATCCCGACCGGGCAAGTACCGGAGGGTAACTTGCATTGTCACGGTTTGACTAACGCTCTGGCTTATGACGTGTATCACGTTCTACTCTCGGCACACTGCGTACGGGTCTGGGAGGAGAAGCACGATGGTGAAGGTGCTAGCCGCTCTGGCGGTCGGGGCAGTGCTTGCCGGCGTCGCCTCGGTCGCGGTCGTCAATGTGGCCGCACCCACTCCGGAGCCCCCGAACAAGCCGCTCTACAACTACGGCACCCGCTGACCGGCGGGGTCGGTCCCGCCGACCCGCCGGACAGGAAGAGCACCGGTAATCCGGTTCGAAGGCGATGAGTTCACTTTCGCCATGCCTTTTTCGCGGACTCACCGGCCCAATGATTTCCGGACGCCCCGTCCGGTGATTTTCGCGCCCAGATTTTCTGACGTTTTCTAGATATTTCCCGATCTCCGGCGATTCACCGGAATATGAAGCTTTGCCGTACGCAGGGGAATGCGAGGAGTCATCGTGGCCCAACCGGACACGCACGTGCACGGTACGCCGTCCGCTCACGAGCGGCGGATCCAACTCCACGAAAACGGGACCGGTGACTCGGACCTCTCCCTGCGTGGTGTGCGCGTCGCCGTGCTCAACTTCCGCGAACCCCTCCAGGCCGTCGCCGGAGGCGCCGAGGAGTACGCCTGGCAAGTCAGCCGGTTCCTGGTGAGGGAGGGGGCGGAGGTGCACTTCGCCACCAGCCGCGAGCCGGGGCAGCCAGCGGCGGAGCGGCGGGACGGGATCGAGCTGCGGCGCATGGGCAACCGCTACCTCGTCTACCTGCTGGTGCCGCTGTGGCTGCTGTTCCGGCGGCGCTCGTTCGACGTGGTCATCGACTCGATGAACGGCATCCCGTTCTTCGCGCCCTTGGTGGTCGGGCGGCGTACCGCGGTTCTATCGCTGATCCATCACGTCCACGCCCGCCAGTTCTACGCGTTCTTCCCGAGGTGGCTGGCCGCGATCGGCTGCTTCATCGAGGGGCCCGTTGCCCGGCGCGTGTACCGGAGATGCCCGACCGTGACGGTGTCGGACTCGTCGAAGCTGGAGATCAGGGAGCGCCTCGACTGGGCCGCGCCCATCAACGTGATCCCCAATGGAGCGACCCGCGTCCGCCGTGAGCCGGTGCCCGCGGCGGAGCACGGGAACGTCTCCCTGGTCTTCGTCGGCCGTCTCGTCGGCCACAAGCGGGTCTCTCGCGTGGTCGAGCTCGCCGAGCTGCTCGCCGACCGCTGGCCCGGGATCCAGGTGCACGTGGTGGGGCGGGGGCCGGAGTTCGAACCGCTGGCCGAGATGGTGCGGGAGCGGGCCCTGGGCGACCGGGTCGTCCTGCACGGGTTCCTCGACGACCGGCGGAAGGCCGCGGTGCTCGGCTCGGCGATCCTGCACGTGACCGCGTCGGAGTTCGAGGGATGGGGGCTCACGGTCATCGAGGCGGCGATCCTCGGCGTTCCCACGGTCGCCTATGACGTGCCCGGCCTGCGTGATTCCGTACGGGACTCCGTGACTGGCTGGCTGGTCAGGGACGGTGAGCTGCTGGCGGACGTGGTGGACCGGGCGCTGAAGCAGCTCTCCGACCCCACGGCCAGGGCCGAGATCGGGGCGGGCTGCCGGGCCTGGGCTGGGTCCTTCACCTGGGAGCGGACGGGAGCGGCCATGACCGCGCTCCTGCTCGGCCAGCTCGCCGAGCACGAGCCGCGAGCAGGCGCGCGGCGCCTGGTGCCCGAGCCGCGCGTCTCTCCAGAGACCATCTAGTGCTTCCTGAGTACGAGAACCAGGTTCCAGGTCAGGAACTCCCGGAGCACCGGTATCCGGACCACGGGCTTGGCCCACGCGGGCAGGTAGCGGGGAAACACGTCGACGACCTCGGCCCCCGTCTGCCGGCGGGCCCAGCCGATCACGGTCGAGACGGACACCGCGTACATGCTCTCCCCGAATACGTTCTTGGGGCCCCTGCCGTACCGGCGCTCGTAGCGCCGGGCCGCGCGATGGCCGCCGAGATAGTGCCAGGGCGATGTCTCGTGTCCACCCCACGGCGAGAGCCAGTTGGTGAACGAGAGGTAGATCGTCCCGCCGGGGCGGGTGACCCTGACCATCTCCTCGGCCATGGTGATCGGATCGGGAACGTGTTCCAGCACGTTGGACGAGAAGCAGACGTCGACGGAGTCCGAGCGCAACGGCATCCGCAACGCGCTGCCCAGCACGGCCCCCTCGGGCATGACGCCCTCCCTGGCGGTCATCTCGCCCGCGTCGCAGTCGACGCACACGATGCGCGCACCGGCGGCGCGCAGCGCTTCGGCGAAGTACCCCGCCCCGCCGCCGACATCGACCACCAAGCGTCCTGCCAGGTCGACGTAGGTGCCGAGCTGGGCGACCGTGTCGCGGGCGAGCAGGCCGTAGAAGTAATCGGGGTCGGCCTGTTCTTTTCTGAAAGCCGTGAAAAGCCGAACAGAGCGAGCCAGATCAGCATGGAAGGGAATGACGCTGTCCACGCCGCGCAGCTTACGCGCACGATGTCAGCGAATGATGCTCCCGTTTTGTCACAATTCGACCAACCGGCTGTCCCCCATTGTGGAACCGCTTCTAGCCTTAGGCCACTTGGGGGTAACGAGGAGTGGGGGCCGTAGTGGTGGCCGAGCGACCGCCCGTGCTGAGCGCTCCTGAGAAGGAAGGCCCGGACCTCCGCCGCAGACTGCGTCTCCTGGCCGGCTGTCTCGCGCTGTTCGTCGTCGCCCTCTCCACGGCTCCCGAGAAGATCATCTCGGAGACCAAGCTCGACATGCCGATCAATCCGTGGGGATTCCTGGCACGGGCGATCTCACTCTGGGACGGCGCCCACTTCGGATACATCCAGAACCAGGCCTACGGGTACCTGTTCCCGATGGGCCCGTTCTACATCGCGGGCATCGAGATCGGGATCCCGCCGTGGGTGGTCCAGCGGCTGTGGATCGGGCTCGTCCTGAGCGCGTCATTCCTCGGGGTGGTGCGGCTCGCGGACGCCTTCCGCATCGGCACCGCGAACACCAGGATCCTCGGCGGCCTCGCGTACGCTCTCGCTCCGCACGCCCAGGCACTCGTCGGAGTCAACTCCTCGGAGTTCCTGCCCAGCGCCGTACTGCCCTGGATGCTGCTGCCGCTCGTACGGGGAACGCGTGAGGGGCAGAGCCCGCGCAGGGCGGCGGCCATGTCCGCGCTCGCCTTCGTCTTCTGCGGAGGCGTCAACGCCACGGCCGTGCTCGCTGTGCTCGTCGTCCCCTTCGTCTACCTGCTGACCCGGGAGCGCGGGCCGCGCCGCAGGCGGTTGCTGCTCTGGTGGTCGGGCTGCACGGCCGCGGCCTCCCTCTGGTGGATCGGGCCGCTCGTCCTCATGGGCCGATACACGTTCTCCTTCATGCCGTTCACGGAGAACGCGGCGACGACGACCGGTGTGACCTCCCTGACCAACACGCTCAGGGGCGCCGCGAACTGGATCGGCTACCTGCCCATCGACGGCATGCCGTGGTGGCCCGCGGCGTTCGAGCACTCCGTACGTCCCTGGCTGGTCGTCGTCTCGGCCGCAGTGGCGGGCCTGGGCCTGGTCGGGCTCGTACGGCGCGGCATGCCCGAGCGCACGTTCCTGCTCTCCGTCGCCCTCCTCGGTACGGCGATCATGGTCACCGGTCACACGAGCGTGGTCGCGAACCCGTTCGCCGGGGATTTCCGCGAGCTGTTCGACGGGGTGCTCGCCGCGTTCCGCAACATCCACAAGTTCGACGCGCTCGTCCGCCTGCCCGTCGCGCTCGGGCTGGCGTATCTGCCCGTGTCGGGCATGCCGCGGCTGCGCGTGCCCATCGCCGCGACGTCGACGGCCCTGCTGGCGCTCACCTTCGTTCCGATCGCCTCCGTCGGGCTGGCCGCCCGCGGCTCGTACACCGAGATCCCCGGCTACTGGCGTGAGGCGGCCACGTGGCTGAACCGGAACGCCGAGACGTCGATGGTCCTCGCGGCTCCGGGCTCCCGGTGGGGCGAATACCTCTGGGGCCGTCCCATGGACGAACCCATGCAACCCCTGCTCGACGTCCGCTGGACGACCCGGATGATCGTGCCGTGGGGCTCGTCTGGCATGACCCGCCTGCTCGACGCGGTGGACCAGCGGTTCGCCACCGGCCAGGGGTCGCCCGGCCTCACCGAGGTGCTCAGGCGCATCGGCGTCGGCTACGTATTGGTACGCAACGACCTCGACAAGTTCTCGATCCGGGGGGCCTGGCCGCCGCGGGTGCACGAGGCGATCGCCGGGTCGCCGGGGCTCACGCGGGTCATGACCTTCGGCCCCGTGGTCGGCGACCCCAAGGCGGGCAACGCGTCCACCTGGTTCAACCAGCCCTACCACGCGCTCGAGGTCTACCGGGTGGACAGCCCGGCGCCGGTGGCCGGAACCGTGAGCGAGCGCGAGCCGCTGCGGGTGACGGGTGGCCCGGAGGCCCTCCTGACGCTCGCGGACCTCGGGCTGCTGGACAGCGCTCGGCCCGTCCTCCTGGGAGATGACGGTGACGCCGCCCGGATCCCCGGCGCCGACACGATCGTCACCGACACTCTGCGCCGGAGGGAGGTGGCGTTCAGCGAGCTGAGGTTCGCGAGCTCTCCCACGCTCACCGCGACGGAGCCGTTCAAGCGCCCGTCGGCCGAGCACGACCTGCGTGACCCTGGCTGGGACGCGTACACCTCCACCGCGAGGCTCTCCGGTATCAAGGCGATCACCGCGTCCTCCGCCGCGTCGGACATCACGGCGCTGCCCGACAGCCGTGACACCGGGTACCTCCCTTACGCTGCGGTGGACGGCGACGCGCGGACGTCGTGGCGCTCGGCCGGCTGGCAGGGCGCGGTGAACGAGTGGCTGCGGGTGGATTTCGCCGCGAAGCGGGCCGTCCCGCAGGTGGCGGTGGCGTTCACCCAGTTCATCGGCCCCCCTGTCACCGAGGTGGAGATCAGCACCTCCGGCGGTGCCGTCCGCCAGGGTGTGAAGAACACCGGCGCCGCGCAGCTCCTGCACGTGCCTCCGGGGCAGACCGACCACATCAAGATCACTGTGACCAAGGTGGCATGGCGCCCCAAGTCCCAGCTCGGTAACCGGGTGGGGATCACCGAGCTCTCCGTTCCCGGGGTGACGGCCGCGAGGACAATCGTCGTGCCGGGCATCCCGAAGGGCCGGGGGGACGGGCTCATCCCGACGTACGTGCTGACCAGCAGCGGCGGCTCCGCGCCGGGGTGCATGCAGGGGTCGTTCGTCTGGTCGTGCTCCGGAACCCTCCAGATGCGGGGCGAGGACGGCTTCGGGTTCGACCGGACCGTCACCTCCCCCGGTACGGCGGAGCGGGTGGCCACCGGCCGGGCGATCCTCACGGATCCGGCGACGGCCCAGCGGTCCACGACGTTCCCCGGCATGTATCCGCACGTCAAGGCGTCCTCCACCCTCGTCGACCATCCGATCGCCCTCGGGCGCTCGGCGTTCGACGGCGACCCCAAGACCGTCTGGTACGCGAGCCCTTTCGACGCCAAGCCCACGCTCACCATCGACTTCGGCAAGCGGCGGCGCATCGACCAGATCACGATCGTCCGCCCCGAGACGCTCGACCGGCCAGCGCCCATGCAACTCCTCCTCTGGGCGGACAAGGCGCTGCGCGGGGGGTACGCGGGCGCCGACGGGGTCTTCCGGTTCAAGCCGGTCGTGACGCGCAAGCTCGTCGTGCAGTTCCTGCCGCGCCGCAGCCAGTCGGTGCAGGTCGCGGAGCTCAGGATCCCGGGCGTGACTCCCACGGGCCTGCCCGGCGACTGGCCGGTCCGGACGATGTGCGGCACCGGCCCCACGCTGGCGATCAACGGCTTCCCCGTACCAACCAAGATCATCGGAGGGACGGTCGCGGACATCGTCAACGGCCGACCGCTCACGTTCCGTACCTGCCAGAAGTGGGTGCTGGCCACGGGGGAGAACCGCTTCCGCGTGTCGCAGACGGATCCGTACCGCGTCGTCTCCATGGCGATCCGGGAGTCGCGCCCGCAGAGCCGGCCCAGCGAGAGCCTCCAGCCGGTCGCTGTCGACGGGTGGCGGTCCGGTGACCGCACCGTCCGCCCCCAGACCGACGCGCCCGGCTTCCTCGTCGTCAATGAGAACTACAACGACGGCTGGCGCGCCCACCTGGGCAGGACGGAGCTGAAACCGGTACGGCTGGACGGGTGGCGCCAGGCGTGGATCCTCCCGGCCGGGTCGGCGGGCGAGCGGGTCATCCTGACCTTCCAGCCGGAGACCTGGTACCGCGGAGCCCTGCTCGGCGGCTTCGCGCTGATCGTCGTCCTCATCGGGCTCGCCCGATGGCGGGGGAGGAGCGATGGGCCCGCGGCGCGTGCGGGGGACGCCGCACCGGCGGCCTTCCCCGCCCGCCTCGCCGCCCTCACCGCGGCGGCGCTGGGCGCCTGGGTGGGAGGGCTGTTCGGCCTTCTCATCGTGCTCGGGACCTACGCCCTCGTGACCGGGATGCGACGGGCGGTGCGCGGGAACCCCGGCGCCCCGGAGACCTTCCAACAGGTGGCGCTCGTCGCGTACTCCCCGGTCATGGTGGCGGTCTTCCTCACATTCGCCGGCGTCTCGGTCGCCCTGGGTAACTATTTCGCGGAAATCGAGCAGCAGGCCCTGGCACGCCCCCTTCAGGACGTCGTCGCCCAACTGCTCTGCCTGCCCGTGCTCGGCAGGCTCGTGGTCGGCCTACGCGACGAAGCACGCCCGACGGTGTGACGGACAGGAGACGATGTGGTGACCCAGATGGTGAGGCGGCTCGGAAACGGCGGGCGGCGCCTCGTGCGGTTCAGGTCCCTGGGCGCCTCGCGAGCGGTGCTTCTCGTGGGAGTCGTCCTGATCGCCGCCCAGATCGCGGGCAGAGCCGGTGTCGTCGCGAAGTCGTTCTTCACCGGTGACGACTACATCCTGCTCGTTCGCGCGACCGAGCAGAACCTCGACTGGGGATACCTCTTCACCCCGCACGCGGGGCGGTGGACGCCCGGGGGGCTCGGGCTCGCCTGGCTGCTGGCGCGCGCGGGCACCTACCATTGGGCGCTGGTCGCCGGGGTGATCCTCGCCATTCAGGCGCTGGCCTCGCTCGCGGTACTCCGGATGCTGACGGTCGTCTTCGGGCGCCGTCCCGCCACGCTGCTGCCGTTCGCCGTCTACCTGGTGAGCCCGCTGGCCCTCGCCGCGCTCACCTGGTGGTCGGCCGCGCTGACCACCGTCGTGCCGCAGATCGCGGTGGCCATGGCGGTCACCTCCCATGTGCTCTACCAGCGAGACGGCAGGCGCATCCACGCTGTGGCCGCGATCCTCTGGATCCTCACCGGAACGTTCTTCTCGCTCGGGGTCGCCCTCCTTCCACTGCTGCTGTTCGGGCTGACCGCGGTCTGGTTCACCGAGGGCTGGGGGATGTCCGCCGTTCGTCAGGCGCTGCGCGCCGCCCCCGTCCTGTGGACGGTGTACGCGTCGATCGTGCTTGGCGGGGGTGGTGTCCACCTGGCGACCCGGCCGCCGCAGGCGGAATGGCTGCCGGGCCCGGCGGCCGTCGCGGGCTTCCTCTGGCGGCTGATCGGGCAGACGCTCGTCACGGGGCTCGTCGGCGGGCCGGTCCGCTGGTACTTTGCGCGTTCGGACTACGGCGTCGCGTTGCCGCCTGCGGCCCTCGTCGTGGCCGCCTGGGTCGTGGTCGCACTCGCGGTGGTGATCACGGTCCGGGCACGGCGGCACGCCGCCGCCGCGTGGCTGCTTCTGCTCGGCTACGTGATCGTGACGGTGGCGGTGCCCACGCTGCCGGACGTCGTCCAGGCCGGTGAGTTCCGGGGCGCGCGGTCCGAGCTGCTCGCCGGGGCCGTTCCGGTGATCACGCTTCTCCTCGGGCTGGCGTTCCTCCCCCTCATGGGAGAGGAACAGCCCTACCTGCGGAGACTGCCGCTGGCGCGGGCCCTGGCGGGGGTCACGGTGCTTGCGGTCGTCGCCCTCTCGGCGTGGTCCTCCTCGGCGTACGCGTCCAGTCTGCGAACTCAGCCGATGCGGGACTATCTGGCGACCGCGGCCAGGGAGCTGGCCCGCACGCCGTCGAGCGTCCAGATCTACGACACCACGGTGCCAGGGCGGTTGCTCTCGGCGTGGTTGGGGGAGTACCGGTCGACCGCGCGGATCCTCGGCCCGCTCGCCGGTCCGGACCTGCGCGACGTGATGCGCCACCCTGGCCCCACCGCCGACGCGATGGTCTTCGACGCGACCGGGCAGTTGCGGCCCATGGCCGTCTCGGCGGTGGTGGTCGCCACGCCGAAGGCGAAGCCGGTCTGCTATCCGCTGTCTGGCGGCAGGGTCGATGTCCCGCTGTCGTACGACCTGCCGCGCCGGAAGTACACCGTCGTCCTCTCCTACACCGCCACCCGTGAGGCGCTCGCGGTCTTCGCGTACGGGGGCGCCCGGGTGCCGATCAACCTCGCCAAGGGCGTGCACGTCCTCTATCTGCAGGTGGTCGCGGGCGGTCCCGCCCTCCGGATCGACAGCCTGTCGCCCGGGGCCGGATTGTGCGTGAGCGCGGTCCGCATCGGCGCGCCCGTGCCCCGCGTTCCCTAGATGATTGAGTCCAAGGGCTTCGGTCGCGCTTAGTGGTCGTAGGCGATCAGGGAACGCTTGATCGGTTGTCCGGTCTTGTCGTTGTGCCAGATTGCGGCGGTCAGTGCCAGGATCCGTGTCAGTACGCGGATGATGACACCGGCAGGAGTACGGGCACCGTGTCGTTCCAGGTCGAGCTGGCCCTTGAAGGTCTGGTTGATCGACTCAATGGTCTGCCGCAACGGCTTGAACAGGCGTGCTCCGGCCCGCTCGGGCTCGCCCTTTCGGGCCGGGCGTAGCAGCCTCAGGTCACGCTCGGTGAGGGCATGCTCGAAGGCGCGGCCGTAGTAGTTCTTGTCCGCGATGATCGTCTGACCGGGACGGGCATCCCCAGCGGTGTCTCGCGCTCGAGGGTGTTCAGTTCTGTCGTCACAAACGGATCTTGAACGCCCTCGCCCTATTTCCGCAGGCGATCCCTTGGACTCAATCGTCTAGGGCACAGGCCGCGCCGAGGCCGGCGCGCTTCCTGCTCCGGGACGTGTCCCCAGCTGGCGTCCGAGCCGGTGGAAGGGCTCCTCGATGAGATGGTAGGTCAGCGCGGACAGGATCAGGATGCCTGTGAGCGCGATGGCGAGAACCTCCCAGAAGTCGCCGCCGGCGTACACCGCGCTGCCGGACAACGCGTAGTAGCCGTAGATGACGACGAACTGCCACAGGAAGATGCCGTAGGAGATTTTGCCCAGGTAGCGCAGCACGACGTTGCCGAAGACCCGGTTCGTCAGCCCGCGGAAGCCGGTCGCGAATGCGGAGGGGGCGACCAGGAAGAGCCCGACGGCACCCCACAGCACGGACTTGACCGTCCCCTCGAACACGGGCAGGGCGCTGAGGTGCGGCGGACCGATCAGCGGGGTGCAGCCGATCGCGAAGGCGATCGCCGCGAGGGTCCACGAGAGGATGGGCAGCCCGGCGACCCTTCGGCAGAACTCGCGCACACCGGCTGCGGACGCGTCGCCGGACCGGCTCCAGGCCGAGAGGACGGCGAGGGCCATGCCGGGCGCGAACCACATGAAATAGCGGGGGAGCAGCATGTTGACCTCACCCGGAGTGCCGGGTTGGTGAGCGGCCACGGTCACGCCGACCGAGATGAGGACCATCACACCGAGCCCGGCGAACAGCCGCAGTGCCCGTGTCGTGGTGTCGCGGGCGCCGCCCAGAGTGGCCGCCCAGGTGAGGGCGGCGGCGATGAGAGGGAGGGTCACGTAGAAGGCGACCTCCACGCCGAGCGACCACATGTGCTCGAGACCGCGGCCTTCCACGCCGCCCCACCACGCGCTCACGTCGTAGACCTGGAGCAGGAGCAGCCATTTCGCCCAGACCCACTGCGACGCGTTGTGGGCGGGGTTGAAGAAGATCAGCGCGACCGCCGCCACCAGCCAGTACGCCGGAAGGATACGGAAGGCACGCCGCCACAGGTACGCCCTCGTCTCGGGACGGTCGCCCGCATCGAGCGCGGCGCGGGCCCAGGGCCGGTACAGCAGCAGCCCGGAGAGCGTGAAGAAGATGGCGACGCCCACATCGCCCCGGGACAGCACCCAGGCGCCCCAGCCGTCGACCACCCCTGTCTTGCCGCTCACGTGGTAGAGAAGGACCGCCAAGGCGGCGATCGCGCGGACGCCGTCGAGCGCGTTCTGGTGCTCGGGGTCCGCGGCGCGGCGGCGGGGCCGTGCTTCCTCTTCCGTGACCGTCTCCGCGACCTTCTCCACGGGTGCCGTCCGCGGAAGGGGTACGGGAGCCGGGGGAGGAGGGGCCGCCTCGGGTACCGCCGCCTCAGGAACGACCACTTCGGGAGCGACCGGCCGCGCGGTGGTGTTCGGTTCGGTGGTGTTCGGTTCGGTGGGCACGTTCGGGGCTGCGGCGGGCTCCGCCGACGGCGCGCCGCGCAGCCGCGACAGCGGCCGTTCCACCAGGTAGTGGGTCACCGTGGCGACGACCACGGTCCCGGGCAGGGACAGCGCCAGGAGTGGCAGGAACCCGCCGCCGAAGTAGTGCATGCCCGTCACCCGGTACACGAGCTCCATGACGACGAACTGCCAGAGGAAGATCCCGTACGAGATCTCGCCGAGGAAGGCCATCGGCCGGCTCCCGAGCAGGTGTGTCAGGGAGGGAGCCCGGCACGCGACCGGAGCCACGATGAGGACGGTGATGACCGCGTGCAACAGGATGCGGAGCTCCTCGTCGCGCAGGGTGGTGAACGGATCGCCGAACCGCCCAACCACCGGAGTCATCAGCAGCCAGTACGCCAGGCCCGCGGTGAGCAGGCAGGTGCCCGCCGACGAGGCGATCATGTCGCGCAGCTGCCGGGCGCGCGCCGCCCCCGGCGAGTCGCCCTCGGCCCAGGTCAGCAGTAAGGCCAGGCCCATGCCGATGGCGAAGAAGATCAGATAGTGCGGAAGCAGGAACTGGATCCAGAAGATCCGCTCGGGGACGTGCATGACGACGGCGAGGGCGAAGGACGCCAGGCCCACTGGGATGAGGAAGATCAGCATCCGGGTGGCGCGCATGTCCAGGGAGGCGACGCCGTGGCGCTCTCTCCGGCCGTACCTGTGCATCGCCCAGGCGAGTGCGGGCAGGGCCAGGTAGAAGGCGGCCTCGACGGCGAGACTCCAGATCTGGCCGAGAGCCGTCGGCCCGAGCCCACCGTTGGGCCAGGCCGGGGCGGGATCGTAGATCTGCACGAGCAGCAGCATCTGGACCCACTGGCCCGCCGAATAGCCGGCCGGTTCGGCCAGGGCGATCATCGCCACCACGGCGGTGATCCAGTACGCGGGCAGGATCCGGACGGCGCGCCGCCACAGGTAGACACCTGTCCGCGGAACCGACGCCCCGAGCAGGGTGCGGCGGGCCCAAGGCCGGAACAGCAGCAGGCCGGAGATCGCGAAGAAGATCGACACCGCCACGTCCAGCCGGGCCGTCAGCGCGCCGGCCAGCCCGCCCGTCGTGGTGAAGTTGCTCATCGCGGCGACGTGGAAGAGCAGGATGGCGAGCGCCGCCACCGCGCGCAGGCCGCCGACCGCCCCGTTCCTGCCGCCGTCGCCGGGGGTGGGGGGAGCGGGAGCGCCGCCGCGGGGGCTGGGCGTGCCCTGATCGAACTCGGTGGTGGCCATCACGTGGTCCTCCGCGAACGAGGTGTGGTCAGCTCTGAGGGGGTGGTGCCGTCCGCCGCGTCTCAAGGCGCTGGCCGAGTACGCGGGCCGGTTTCTCGATGACGAGGTAGCCGATCCAGGCGAGCAGGGTGCTCGCAGCGAACACGGCGGTGAAGACGGGGACGAACTGCTGGTCGAGGTGCGGCCGGCCGGTGACGTCGTAGTAGACCCAGATCACGATGATCTGCCAGACGAACAGGCCGTAGGAGAGGTTCGCGAGCCTGCTCATGGCCGGGTGGCCAAGGGCGCGGTGCACCCAGGTGGGTACAGCCGGCCGTACGGCGACGGGCATGACGACGAAGAGCGTCATGAGGGTGTAGGCCGTAAGGCGGAACATGTCGGCCGTGATGTCGGGGACGAGGGACTGCGGCGTCTTCGGCCCGCCGAGAGGCGTCGCGACCAGGCCGAACAGGAGCGCCGCGAACAGGAAGCAGGTGCCGGCGTTGGCCGCTATCTCCTCGCACCAGCGGCGGATCCGCTCGCCGCCCTCGGTGTTCGCACGGGACCACACGGTGAGCACGCAGACGGCCATCCCCACGGCGAACCAGGGGAAGAACCGGGGGAGCCACCATTCCATCCGCATCGTGTACACCGGGTACCGGATCAGGTACAGGTAGCCGAACGAGCCGAGGGACAGCAGCCCGAGGGCCAGGAGCGCCCGCTTGGCGCGGGTGTCGACCGACGCGCCGCCGGCCTTGGCGACGAACGCGATGGCGGCCGCCAGGAGCGGCAGGACGAGGTAGAAGCTGACGTCGATCGCGAGCGTCCATATCTGCTGCAGGCCGACCGGCGCGAGCTGGATCGCCGGCCACCAGGGCGTGGGGTCGTAGACGTGGAGCAGGAGCAGGACCTCGATCCAGTCCCAGGGTGACTTCGCCCGATCGAGGTTGAACGCGACCAGCGCGATCAGGGCCACGAGCCAGTAGAGCGGGAAGATCCGCAACGCTCTGCGGAGCAGGTAGACGCGGACGCCGGGCGGCGGGCCGGAACCGAGTAGGCTTCTCGCCCACGGCCGGTACAGCAGGAGCCCGGAGACGGCGAAGAAGATCGCGACCCGCGCCTCCCCCCGGGACATCACCCAGGCGAGCGGGCCGTCGCCGTAGTGGAGGCCCGTGATGCCCGCGATGTGGAAGATGAGTACGGCGAGGGCGGCCAGCACGCGCAGCCCGTCGACCGCGTTGAGCCGGTTCTGCGGCACGTCGACGGGCGCGGTGGCGGGGAGGGCGGGGTGGTCACGATGCATTCAGGGCCAAGGGGGTGCACAAATGCTGATAAGTCGCATTACCCTACCTCCTACTTAGAATCTGTTCTACTCCAAGTGTGGTAATAGGGGGACGCATGAGGGCGTCGTTGGGGCTGGGCCTTCTCGGCGCGGCGGGATTCTTCGGGGTCCTGGCCGTCGTGGTGCCCACCTACGTCCTCGAATCCCTGGCCGTCGCGCCGGATGATTACTATTCGGTAACCCGCCTGCGCGCGGTCGACGCCACGGCACTCGACCGCTCATCCGGGAAGACGCTGGCCGGCGTGACGGTCGACGCGGTGTCCTCGCTGCGCGGGGACGCGAACGCCGCCACCGCGGACCTCGTGGTCTGGGACAACTTCACCACCGTGCAGACCGCGGACGGGGCTGTCACCCTCAGCTACACCGATCGCCGGGTGGCCTTCGACAAGCGCACGGGAACGATCGTGAACTGCTGCGGGGCCTATGTCGGTGACGCGATCGGGGTCGAGCAGTCGGGGCTGGCCTTCAAGTGGCCGTTCTTCGCGGAGCGGAAGGACTACCCCTTCTTCGACACGGTGACCTCCCAGGCGCTGCCCATGCGGTATCGCGGCCA
Source organism: Microtetraspora glauca (assembly GCA_001570385.1). Classification (GTDB taxonomy): domain Bacteria; phylum Actinomycetota; class Actinomycetes; order Streptosporangiales; family Streptosporangiaceae; genus Microtetraspora; species Microtetraspora glauca. The sequence goes on from BBYL01000007.1 coordinate 815,824, forward strand.
AGAGCAGGTCGCGGGGCTGACGGTCTACCGGTACGAGCAGACGGTGGGCACGCGACGGCTCGGCGAAGTGCCCGGGGGTAGGCTCCCCGCCGCCATGCTCGGCCTGTCCGGCCGCGGGGACGTCAGGGCGTTCGTGCACGCCTCCGTGGAGCGCCGCTACTGGGTGGAGCCGGTCACGGGCACCCCGGTCAAGATCGAGGAACGGCAGCGCGAGACCGTCAACACGGCGGACGGCGTTCCCCGGCTGGTGGCCCTGGACGCCGACTTCCGCTCGCCGCCCGAGGACGTCGACGCGCGCGCCGACCAGATCAGGGCGTCGGTGGCCCTGCTGAAAGCGGCGCGCGGTCCGGCGCCCTGGGCGCTCGGCGCCCTGGCCGCGCTGTCGCTGGTGGCCGGTCTGGTGGCGATCAGGTCGCGCCGCCCGGTTATCCAATCGTGATCGTCGGCTTCTAGTCTGCCGTGCGACCTGCCGCAACCACCCGCCGTACCGCCGATCGCGGCGCGATCGCATCGACTCGGAAGGGCCCGCTCATGGGGGACGTGACCGCAGAGACCTCGGGCGAACTGCGCGACTTCTACGAGAACCCCGAGACGCCGGTGTCCGTCGCCCAGGACCGCGCCGCGCGGATCGTCGCCTTCCTGCGCGAGATCGTGGCGGTGGAGAAAGGGCCGCTGACCATCCTGGACGTGGGCTGCGGCGACGGCGGTCTCACCCGCCAGGCGGCCGACGCCGCGCCCGGGCACCGCGTGGCCGGGATGGACTGGGCGATGACGCCGCTACGGGCCGCCAGGGGGCGGGGGCTCGCCGTGGTGCGCGGGGGAGCTGTCCACCCGGGCATCCCGATCGCGTCGGGCAGCGTGGACGTCGTCATCTTCTCCGAGGTCGTCGAGCATCTCGTGGACCCGGACACCGCTCTTCTGGAGATGTATCGAATCCTGCGCCCGGGTGGTCACCTGCTGATGTCGACGCCGAACCTGGCCGCCTGGTTCAACAGGGGGATGCTGGCGTTCGGTCGCCAGCCCGTGTTCTCCGAAGTCAGCATGGCCCGGGTGTTCGGACGTCCGGGCCGGTCCGTCGCCGGTCATCTGCGCCTGTTCACGTTGGTCGCGCTCAGGGAGTTCCTCCAGGAGTACGGTTTCACGGGCCTCGTGGCGCGCGGTGCCACCTATCACGATGTCCCGGGGCCGCTGAAGCCGATCGACCGGCTCTTTCGCGCCTGGCCCTCGGCCGCCGCGATCCTGACGGTCCACGCGCGGAAGCCGGCCGCCGGCTAGGCGGCAGCGGCCCGCTGAGCTCGGGGCAATCGGGCCGATGTAGAACCTGTTTCGGTCACTTTTCCGCATCCCTCGTGACGTGGATCACTCTGCGCACTAACATGTCGCGAAATAGAACCGGTTTTCAGAACAAACGGCAGACGATACCCCCGCCCCCCAGGAGGAACGATGCGCCGCTTAGTTGGTGTGGTTCTGTTGGCAGCCGGCGCGTTCTTCATCGTTCTCGCACCATTGATTAAGTTCCAGGCGGCGGGCAAGCTCATCCAGGCGCCGGCCGACCAGTACGGGATCACCTACCTCACCGCGGAGAACGCGCAGTACTTCAGCCTGCAGGACCTGAAGGTGCTCACCGGGACGCTCGACATCACGGTGACCACGCGTGGCGACGTCGCTCAGGCGAAGGACGACCATGTCGTCTGGGACCAGTTCACCGCGGTCAACGACGTCACCAACGCGAGACCGGGCATCACCTTCACGCAGTTCCGCAGCGCGTTCAACAAATACGACGGTGTCGGCGTGAACTGCTGCGGCGCCAACGTCGACGAGGAGCCCGTGCAGCTCGAAGGGCAGATCTACCTGTTCCCCTTCGGGGTCGAGAAGAAGACGTACAAGGTCTTCAACTCCACGACCCACAAGGCGTTCGACGCGACGTTCGCGGGCGAGGACACGATCAACGGTCTTCCGGTCTACAAGTTCGTGCAGAAGGTGCCGCCGACGGTCATCCAGACCCTCAGCGCCCCGGCCTCCGTGCTCGGCATGACCGAGACCGGTGACGTCCAGGTCGACCGCGTGTACGACGGCGTGAACACGTTCTGGGTGGAGCCCACGACCGGGGCGCCGGTCAAGCAGGAACAGCAGCGTCACGAGGTACTCAAGACCAAGGACGGCGTCGAGCGGAAGCCCGCGTTCGTCGCCACCGCGGTCATGACGCCGAAATCCGTCACCGACCTGGTCGGCACGGTTAGGGACAACCTGAGCCAGATCACCCTCGTCAGGACCACGATCCCGCTGGTCTCGCTGATCGTGGGCATCGCCCTCGTCCTCGGCGGGGTCCTGCTGCTGCGCGTCCCCTCGTCCCGCGACGCCTGATGAGCCGCAAGAGCGCTCCAGTTCGCCCGCCGGTGGTCCCGCCACCGGCGGGCGTTCGCGTGGGGAGGGCTCTCGCGGTCGGCCTGGTACGGGCCTGCCGTCCCCGGCAGTGGCTCAAAAACGTGCTGACGTTCGCGGCTCCGGCCGCGGCCGGGGTGCTCACGACCTGGCCGGGCGTCCGCGACTCGCTCATCGCGTTCGCCGCGTTCTGCCTGGCGGCCAGCGCCACGTACCTCTTCAACGACGCCGCCGACGCGGAGGCGGACCGCAACCACCCCCGCAAGCGGTTCCGTCCGATCGCGGCCGGTATCGTCCCGGTCCCGGTGGCCCGGATCACCGGCGTGCTGCTGCTGGTCGCCGGTCTCGCCGTCGGCCTGGCCGGGGGATGGCGGCTCGGCCTGGTCGTCGCGGGGTATCTCGCGCTGACCTTCTCCTACACGATCTGGCTCAAGCACCAGCCGGTGGTCGACCTCGTCGCGGTGGCGGGCTGCCACGTCGTGAGGGCGTACGCGGGCGCGGTGGCCGTGGCCGTGCCGGTCACGAGCTGGTTCCTGGTGGTGATCACGCTCGGGTCGCTCCTACTGGTCGCGGGCAAGCGGGAGGCCGAGCTGCGGGCCCAGGAGCGGAAGGGGGTGAAACTTACAAACGCCGCGAACAGCCGGAACGCCGGGAAGTCCCGCGGCACCCGCTCGACGCTCAGCGTGTACACGACGTCCTATCTGTCCGGTGTCCGCTCGATGACCTCGGGCGCGATGATCGTGACGTACTGCCTGTGGGCGTTGCAGGAGCACAAGGGAACGGCGCTCGGCTTCTACGCGCTGAGCATCGTCCCGTTCGTCCTCGTCGTCCTGAGGCATGCCCTACTTGTGGATCGTGGCATAGGGGAGGAACCTGAGGAACTGGCCCTCCGGGATCGGCCGTTGCAGCTGTTCCTCGTTCTGCTGCTCCTCCTGCTCGCCATCGGGATCCACCTGACATGACGCTTCTGACCGGTTGGGGACGCACCGCCCCGACCTCCGCCACGCTCGCGCGCCCCGGCTCGGCCGACGAGGTCGCGGCGCTGCTGAAGGAGACCGCGGCACCCGGGACCGGGCGCGGCCTCATCGCACGCGGCCTCGGCAGGGCGTACGGCGACGCGGCGCAGAACGCGGGCGGAACGGTGCTGGACTGCACCGCTCTCCCGGCGTCCTGGACCCTGGACCCGGAGGCGGGCGAGGTCACCGCCTCGGCGGGGACGAGCCTGCACGACCTGATGACCGCCCTGGTGCCGCGCGGCTGGTTCGTGCCGGTCACGCCGGGGACCAGGTATGTCACGGTGGGCGGGGCCATCGCGGCCGACGTCCACGGCAAGAACCATCACGTCGACTCGTCGTTCGGCGCGCACCTGCGCTCCCTGACACTGGTCACTGCCGACGGCGGCGCCCGGGTGCTCGGGCCGGACGACGACCTGTTCTGGGCGACCGTGGGTGGCATGGGCCTGACCGGCGTGATCGTCGAGGCGACCTTCTCGTGCGTCCCCATCGAGACGTCCCGGATGCGGGTGGACGTCGAGCGGACCCGCGACCTGGACGAGACGCTCGACGTGATGACCACGACCGACGACCGCTACCGCTACACCGTGGCCTGGATCGACCTGATGGCGCGGGGGAGCCGTACGGGCCGGAGCGTGCTCACGCGCGGCGACCACGCGACGCGCGGTGAGGTCAGGGGCGACCCGCTCGCCTTCGCCCCGCGTCCGCGCCTGGTCGCGCCGCCCTGGGTGCCGGACGGCCTGCTCAACCGGGCCACGGTCGCCGCCTTCAACGCCGTCTGGTACGGCAAGGCGCCCAACGCCAGGCGGGGCCTCATCCAGGGGATCACTCCCTTCTTCCACCCGCTGGACGGCGTCGGTGAGTGGAACCGGATGTACGGCTCACGCGGCCTGGTCCAGTACCAGTTCGTGGTGCCGTTCGGTGCCGAGGACACCCTGCGACGGGTGGTCTCCACGCTGTCCGCGCGGCGGATCGTGTCGTTCCTGACCGTGCTCAAGCGCTTCGGCGCGGGCACCCCCGGGATGTTGTCGTTCCCGATTCCGGGGTGGACGCTGGCACTCGACATCCCGACGGGCCAGCGCGGGCTGGCCGGGCTGCTGCGCGGGTTCGACGAGTGGGTCGTCGCGGCGGGCGGGCGGCTCTACCTGGCGAAGGACTCACGGATGCCGGCCTCCGTGATGGCCGCGAGCTATCCGAGGCTGGACGAGTGGCGCGCCATCAGGGATGCCGCCGACCCCGACGGCCTCTTCCGCTCCGACCTGGCCAGGAGGCTGTGCCTGTGAGCAGGGACGAGCCGGGACGAGCCGTGACGACCAGGATGTACGAGGAGTGGTGGGCGTGAGGAACGCTCTGGGTTCGGTGGACACGGTGCTGCTGCTGGGCGGCCGGAGCGAGATCGGCTTGGCGATCGTGACGCGCCTGGTTCGCGACGGCGCGAGCCGGGTGATGCTGGCGGCGCGCGGCGGCACGGTCCCCGAGGAGGAACTGGAGCGGTTGCGCGCGCTCGGCGCCGAGGTGCACGTGACCGACTTCGACGCGGCGCGCCCCGAGACCCACGGGGATCTGGTCGATGAGGCCGCGGCCACGCTGGGGGACCTCGACGTGGTGATCCCGGCGTTCGGCGTGCTGGGCAGCCAGGCGGCCTACGACAAGGATCCGGAGGCCGCCGCGCGGGACGTGGCGGTCAACTTCGGCGGCCACGTCTCGGTCGGCCTGGCGGCCGCGCGGCGGCTGCGCGAGCAGGGCCACGGCACGCTGGTGGTCCTGTCGTCGGTCGCCGGGGTGCGGGTCCGCAGGGCCAACTTCGTGTACGGCTCGGCCAAGGCGGGGCTGGACGGGTTCGCCCAGGGGCTGGGAGACGCCCTGCACGGCTCGGGGGCGCGGGTCCTGGTCGTCCGGCCGGGGTTCGTGATCGGCCGGATGACCGAGGGCATGACCCCCGCTCCGATGTCGGTGACCGTCGACGTCGTCGCCGACGCCGTGATGGAGGCGCTCAGGTCGCGGGCGCAGGTGGTGTGGGTGCCGGCGAAACTGCGGCCGGCCTTCGCAGTCATGCGGCTGCTCCCGCGCGCGATCTGGCGGCGCATGCCCCGGTGACGTCCCCGGCGGGCGCCCGTCCGCCCGGAGCGCGGAACGCCGAGGAGCGCCGCGGAACGCCCCGGAGCGCGAAGAATGGCGCCGAAGATCATATAGAACGTGTTCTAATATGCCTCGCATGCCCGGTTACTGGTCAGTAGCATGGCGCTTCCCACCGCTCTCCGAAGCTTCTCACTAGAACACGTTGCAGTCTCCGTGGGGCGGACATACAGTCGAGGCCATGCGGACACGTGTCACCGACATGTTCGGGATCGAGTTCCCGATCTTCGCCTTCAGTCATTGCCGTGATGTCGTCGCCGCGGTCAGCCGCGCCGGTGGCATGGGCGTCCTCGGCGCCCTGAACTTCACCCCGGAAGAGCTCGAACTGGAGCTCAAGTGGATCGATGAGCACGTCGGCGGCCGGCCGTACGGCGTGGACGTGGTCATGCCCGCCTCTTACGAGGGGTCGGACCTCGGCGTCGACTCTCCCACCGAGCTGGTGGCCAGGCTCCAGGGGATGATCCCGGCCGCGCACCGCCAGTTCGTCGAGGACCTGCTGGCCGGCCACGGTGTGCCGCCGCTCGAAGGCGGCGAACCCACCAAGGTGCTGCTCGGCTGGACCGAAGCGACCGCGCGGCCGCAGGTCGAGGTGGCGCTGCGGCATCCGATCGCGCTGCTCGCCAACGCCCTCGGCCCGCCCCCGGCCGACGTGGTGGAGCTGGCGCACTCCCACGGGGTCAAGGTGGCGGCGCTCGCCTCCACCCCGCGCCACGCCGTGAAGCAGGTCGAGGTGGGCGTGGACGTCGTCGTCGCCCAGGGCACCGAGGCGGGCGGGCACACCGGGGACATCTCCACGATGGTGCTCATCCCGCAGGTGGTCGACGCGGTCGACGTGCCGGTTCTCGCCGCGGGCGGCATCGGGGACGGCCGCCAGATGGCGGCGGGGATGGCCCTCGGCGCCGACGGCGTGTGGACCGGGTCCATCTGGCTCACCGTCGAGGAGGCCGACACCCCGGAGATGGCCCGCCGCCGGATCCTGACCGCCACCTCACGCGACACGGTCAGGTCGCGGAGCTGGACGGGCAAGCCCGCCCGGCTGCTCAAGAACGAGTGGACCGACGCGTGGGAGTCGGAGGAGTCGCCCGGCACCCTGCCGATGCCGCTCCAGTTCATGCTGGTCTCCGAGGCGCTGCGCCGGATCGGCAGATCGGACGCGGGTGAGCTCGCCACGTTCCCCGCCGGCCAGATCATCGGCACGATGAACCAGGTCAAGCCCGCCAAGCAGGTCGTGTTCGACATGGTAGAGGGATACGTCGAGGCCATGGAACGCCTCGGCCGCATCACCGACGACGGCCACGACTGAACCCGGAGAAAACGGGCCACCGGCTTCCGATCAAACGTTATCGCCGTGTGCTCATCCCATCGTGGTGATCTGCGGTAGAACGTGACTTCCAGCATGATTTCGGCCCGCTGCGGCCCAGTATCGCTGCGGCGGTGTGCCGACCTCACAGGGGAGCGGAGCCGGTGGAACCGAGACCCGCCGGGGCCACGGGGACGAGCAAATTTGTCATTTACCCCGGTAAACCGGCGGGCGCTTCTCCCGGAAGGCGCGCGAGCCCTCCTTGGCGTCGTCGGAACCGATCACCGGCCAGCCGATGGCGTCCGACACCTCCAGCGCCTCGGCCTCGCCCATCCCCAGCGTCTCGCGGTAGGTGCGCAGGATGGCCTGTACGGCGAGCGGCCCGCAGGCGGCGACCTCGGCGGCCAGCTCGCGCGCGCTCGAGAGGGCCTGACCGTCCGGGACGACCCGGTTGACCAGGCCCATCGCCAGCGCCTCGGCCGCCGTGATCGCCCGGCCGGTGAGCAGGACGTCCATCGCGAAGGCGTACGGGATCTGGCGCGGGAGCCGTATGGCGCTGCCGCCCATGGGGAACAGCGCGCGCCTGGCCTCGAAGAGGCCGAGGGTGGCGCTCTCGCCGACGACGCGCAGGTCGGTCCCGACGAGGAGTTCGGTGCCGCCCGCCACCGCGTACCCCTCGACGGCGCTGATGATCGGCTTGGTCGGCAGGGACGCGGTGTCGCGGAGCAGGCCCTTCCAGTGGTAGTTCTCGATCTCCGCGGCCCGCCGCCGGACCTGTTCGTCGCCGGAGGGGGAGCCCATCGCCTTGAGGTCGGCTCCGGCGCAGAAGGTGCCGTTCGCCCCGGTCAGGATGCCGACCCGGACCTCCGGCTCGGCGGAGATGTACGTCCACGCGTCGGCCAGGCCGACCAGCATGTCCGTGGAGAGCGCGTTCTTGGCCTCGGGGCGGTCCATCGTGACGATCACGACGGCGCCGTCCCTCTCGACCCGGCAGTGCGGTGTGCTGATCGGCAGAAGATCCACGGACACCTCGCTTGAGTCAAGCGCTTGGTTACGAGAACCGATCCTAGATCGGCCACTCCCGCTCCCGCCAGATGGACAAATCAAGCGCTTGATCGGCGTCGGTGGCCGGGTTAGTCTGCCCGCAACGTACTAGAACCGATTCTCGTTTGTGAATCACCGGCCGACGGATGGCCGCGCCACGACGGGCGGCCTCGGGGTACGAATCGGGCGCACGGAACGCACCGGACAGGGAGCATGGACATGGGCTCGCTTGGTTTCTGGAGGATCGCGCAGGCCGACCCGGACTGGATCGCCGCGGTGGACCCCGACGGCACGGAACACCGGGCGGGAGACCTGCTCGCACGGGCGAACCGCCTGGTCCACGGGCTCCGCGAGCTGGGCCTCCAGCCGGGTGACGGCATCTGCGGCCTGGTGCCCAACGGCGCGGACGGCCTGGTGCTCTATCTCGCCGCGCTGCAGGCCGGGTGGTACTACACCCCGGTCAACTGGCACCTGACCGGCCCCGAGATCGGCTACATCGTCGCCGACAGCGAGGCCAAGGCGTTCTTCGTGCACGAGCGGTACGCGGCCGAGGGCGTCAGGGGAGCCGAGGAGTCGGGCATCGCGCCGGAGCGGTGCTTCGCGTTCGGCCGGGTCGAGGGGTTCCGCCCCGTCTCCGACCTGACCGACGGCCGCCCGGACACCCTCCCCGAGAACCGCACGGCCGGCGCGACCATGCACTACACCTCCGGCACGACGGGCCGGCCCAAGGGAGTGCGGCGGCCGCTCAACGGCCTGGACCCGGACGACTCCGGCGAGCTGATGACGTTCCTGCTCGGGTTCTTCGGGATCACGCCGGGGCGGCCCAACGCGCACCTGGTCACCTCGCCGAGCTACCACACCGCGGTCACCCAGTTCGGCGGCACGGCCCTGCACATGGGCCACACCCTCGTCTACATGGACAGGTGGGACCCCGAGGAGACCCTGCGGCTGTGCGAGAAGCACCGGGTGACCAACTCCCACATGGTCCCGACGCACTTCAAGCGGCTGCTGTCACTGCCCGAGGAGACGCGCCGGAAGTACGACCTGTCCTCGCTGCGCTGGATGATCCACGCCGCCGCGCCCTGCCCGGTGCCGGTCAAGCTCCAGATGCTCGAGTGGTGGGGCGACGTGATCTACGAGTACTACGCGGCCACCGAGGGCGGCGGCACGATCGCGACCCCCGAGGACTGGAAGAAGCACCCCGGCACGGTGGGCAACGCCTGGCCGATCAGCGAGATCCTCGTCGTCGACGACAACCTCGACGAGGTCCCGACCGGCACCCCCGGAACGATCTACATCAAGATGGCCGGCGTCCGCTTCGAGTACAAGGGCGACCCCGGCAAGACCGAGGAGGGCCGGCTGCGTGACTACTTCACCGTCGGCGACATCGGCTATCTCGACGCGGACGGCTTCCTGTTCCTCTGCGACCGCAAGGCCGACCTGATCATCTCAGGCGGTGCCAACATCTACCCCGCCGAGATCGAGAACGAGCTGCTCGTCCATCCCAAGGTCGCCGACGCGGCGGTCTTCGGCATCCCGGACGACGAGTGGGGCGAGCAGATCAAGGCCGTCGTCGAGCCCGCGCCCGGCGAGGTCCCCGGACCCGAGCTGGCCGCCGAGATCCTCGACTCGCTCAAGGGCCGCCTGGCGAAGATGAAGTGGCCGCGGAGCATCGACTTCATCGCCGAGATGCCGCGCGAGCCGAACGGCAAGCTGCTCAAACGCAAACTCCGCGACCCCTACTGGAAGGGCAGGGACCGTGCCATCTGACGCGCCGACCGACGTGCCGACCGACGCGCGGGCCGTACCGGAGCCGCTTGAGGCGCGGCACGTCCTGGAGTTCCCCGGCGGCTACACCCGGAGCACCGGACCGGTCATCGGCCGCTTCCTCACCGAGCTGCGCGACCGGCGCATCGTCGGAGTCCGTACAGCGGCGGAGCGGGTGCTGGTGCCTCCCCTGGAGTACGACCCGGCCACCGGCGAGTCCGTGACCGGCGAGTACGTCGAGGTCGGCCCGGCCGGAACCGTCGAGACGTGGGCCTGGGTGAGCGCGCCGCGTCCGGGTCACCCGCTCGACCGCCCGTTCGCCTGGGCGACGATCAGGCTGGACGGCGCGGACACCTCACTCGTCCACGTGGTCGACGCGGGCGGTTCCAGGGCGATGCGGACCGGGCTGCGGGTCCGGCCCCGGTGGCGGACCGAGACCTCCGGCCACATCACCGACATCGAGTGCTTCGTCCCCGAGGTCACCGTGATCACCGCGCCGGTGCGCGCGGAGTACCGCGTACGGCCGGGCCGGGCGCTCACCCGCTTCCTCGAGGGCATCCGCGACGGGGTGTTCGTCGGCGGGTACTGCGCCGGGTGCGACCAGGTCTACGTGCCCTATCGGATCTCCTGTCCGGCGTGCGGATCCGTCATCGAGGAGGAGCGCGAGGTCGCCGACACAGGGACCGTCGAGACCTTCGCGATCAACAACCTGCCCGACCCGCGCGCTCCCGAGGTGCCGTTCGTCTCCGCGTACATCCTGCTCGACGGCGCCGACATCCCGATGATCGCCCTGGTCGGCGGCATCCCCGCGCACGAGGTGCGGCAGGGCATGCGGGTGCGGGCCGTCTGGGTGCCCCCCGAGGAACGGACGATGTCCATGACGAACATCAGGTGGTTCGCCCCCACCGGCGAGCCCGACGCCGATCTCTCCGCGGGCCGGCCGGGAGGTGGGGACTGATGCGCGAGGTCGCCATCGTGGCGTTCGCCCAGACCGTGCACACCGGCCACGACACCGGCCTGACCGAGGCCGAGATGCTGCACCCGGTGATCGAGGAGGTCCGGCGGACGACCGGGCTCACGACGTTCGGCTTCACCTGCTCCGGCTCGTGCGACTACCTGGCCGGGGCGCCGTTCTCGTTCGTCTCCGCGCTCGACGCGCTCGGCGCCTGGCCGCCGATCAGCGAGAGCCACGTCGAGATGGACGGCGCGTTCGCGCTGTACGAGGCGTGGGTGCGGTTGCAGCACGGCGACATCGACTCGGCCCTCGTCTACGGCTTCGGCAAGTCGTCGACGGGAGACCTGCGGCAGATCATGACGCTCCAGCTCGACCCGTACTATCTCGCGCCGCTCGGCCTCGACCAGGTCTCCTACGCCGCGCTGCAGGCCGCCGCGCTCGGGGGTGACCGGGGCGCGCTGGACGAGATCGTACGGCGCAGCCGCGCCGACGGCCGGGCCAATCCCCACGCCCTCGACCTGCCCGACCCGTCAGGGGACGGGTACGAGGTCGAGCCGCTCCGGCCGTACGACATCGCGCCGATCACGGACGGCGCGGCGGCGGTCGTGCTGGCGGCGGGCGACCTGGCCAGGGAACTGGCCGAGAACCCGGCGTACATCGGCGGCATCGCCCACCGGATCGAACCGCACTATCTCGGCATGCGGGACCTGGCCAGGTCGCCGTCGGCGGCCGACGCCGCCCGCGCGGCGGGCGTCGGCAAGGGGCCGGTCGACGTGGCCGAGCTGCACGTCCAGTTCAGCCATGAGGAGATCATCCTGCGCGAGGCGCTCGAACTCCCGGAGGGCACGGTGATCAACCCGTCGGGCGGGCCGCTCGCCGCCAACCCGGTCATGGCGACCGGGCTCATCCGCGTCGGCGAGGCCGCGCGGCGGATCCTCGACGGCCGGGCGCGCCGCGCCGTGGCCCACGCCAGTTCGGGGCCCTGCCTCCAGCACAACCTCGTCACGGTGCTGGAGTCGGCTGCCGAGTCCCCGGAAGGAGCGGACCGTGGGTAACCGCTGCGCCGTCATCGGCGTCGGCCAGACGCGCTACACCACCAAGCGCAGGGACGTCTCGATCGCGGGCCTGGTCCGCGAGGCGGCGATCCGCGCGCTCGACGACGCCGGGCTGACCTTCGCGGACATCGACGCGGTCGTCATCGGCAAGGCCCCGGACCTGTTCGAGGGCGTCATGATGCCGGAGGCGTACCTCGCGGACGCCCTCGGCGCGGCGGGCAAGCCGATGATGCGGGTGCACACGGCGGGCTCCGTCGGCGGCTCGACCGCCCTGGTGGGCGCGTCCCTGGTCCAGGGCGGCGTGCACGACCGCGTACTGGTGGTCGCGTTCGAGAAGCAGTCGGAGTCCAACGCCACCTGGGCGCTCTCCACGCATCTGCCGTTCGGAGCCTCGCTCGTCGTCGGCGCGGGCGGCTACTTCGCCCCGCACATCCGCGAGTACATGCGCAGGTCGGGGGCGCCCGACCACATCGGGGCGCTCGTCGCGGTCAAGGACCGGCGGAACGCGCTGAAGAACCCCTACGCCCACCTGCGGATCCCCGGGATCGACCGGGCGATGGTGGAGTCGACGCCGATGCTCTGGGAGCCGATCCGCTATCTGGAGACCTGCCCCTCGTCCGACGGCGCCTGCGCGATCGTGTTGTCGTCCGAGAAGGCGGTCACCGGGACGCCCGCGTGGATCCACGGCACGGCCATGCGGTCCGAGCCGCTCATGCGCGCCGGGCGGGACACCGTCAGCCCCCGGGCGGGCAAGGACTGCGCCGCCGACGTCTACCGGCAGGCCGGGATCTCCGACCCGCGCAGGGACATCGACGTCGCCGAGGTCTACGTCCCGTTCTCCTGGTACGAGCCGATGTGGCTGGAGAACCTCGGCTTCGCGCCCGAGAACGAGGGCTGGAAGCTCACCGAGGCGGGATGCACGGCACTCGACGGCGACATCCCGTGGAACGCCTCCGGTGGCGTGCTCAGCTCCAACCCCATCGGCGCGTCCGGCCTGATCAGGTTCGCGGAGGCCGCGCTGCAGGTGCGCGGCATGGCGGGGGAGCACCAGGTCGACGGCGCCGCCACCGCCCTCGGCCACGCGTACGGCGGAGGCGCCCAGTTCTTCGCCATGTGGATCGTCGGAAGCGAGAAGCCCTAAACAGCAGGGAGAGGTCCCAGGATGGAGTTCAACCACGCCGATCTGTTCGAGGGGCTCGCCGACGCGATAGGGGACCGCGTGGCCATCGTCTGCGGCGACGAGCGGGTGACCTACGCGGAACTGGACGAACGGGCCAACCGGCTGGCCCACCACCTCGCCGCCCATGGCGTCGGGCCCGGCCACCACGTCGGGCTCCATCTCTACAACGGGGTGGAGTACGTCGCCGGGCTGCTGGCGGCACTGAAGATCCGCGCGGTGCCGGTGAACGTCAACTACCGGTACGTCGAGTCGGAACTGCTCTATCTCTACCGCGACTCCGACATCGTCGCGCTCCTCTTCGACGTCGAGTTCGACGACCGGGTCGCGGCCGTCGCGCCGAAGGCTCCCGACCTGCGCCACCTCGTCGCGGTCGGCGGCGCGTCCCGGGTGCCCGGCGCGGTGCCGTACGGCACGGCCCTTGCCGGGAGCCCGGCCACCCGGGGCTTCTCCGCGCGCTCCGGCGACGATCTCTACATCATCTACACCGGCGGCACGACCGGCATGCCCAAGGGCGTCATGTGGCGGGTCGAGGACCTCTTCATGGCGTTCGGCGCCGGCAACCCGTACGGCGACCCGGTGGAGAATCCCGAGGCGGTGATCGAGCAGGCCAGGAACTCCGGCCCGCTGGTCATGATGGCGGCGGCGCCGCTGATGCACGGCGCGGCCCAGATGGCGACGTTCATCGCCTGGTGGTTCGGCGGGACGATCGTCTACACCCCGAAGTTCGACGCGGCCGACGTCCTGCGGGCGATCGAGCGGAACGGGGTCTTCACGATCAACATCACCGGTGACGCGATGGCCCGGCCGCTCGCCGAGGAGATCGCGGCGGGCTCCTACGATCTGTCCTCGCTCGGTGTGGTCAGCTCCACCGGCGCGATCCTGACCGGAGCGGTCCGCGACCGGCTACAGGAGATGCTCCCGAACACGATGATCCTGGACAACTTCGGCTCGACCGAGTCGGGGTACACCGCGTCGGGGGTGTCCGGCTCCTCACCCGAGTCCGGCATGAAATACCAGCCCAACACGAACTCGACGATGGCCGTGCTCGACCACACGCTCAGGCCGGTCAAGCCGGGCTCCGGCGAGATGGGCACGGTGGCCAAGAGCGGGCGGATCGCCACCGCGTACTACAAGGATCCGGAGAAGTCCGCCCAGACGTTCGTCACCGACGAGGACGGCACCCGCTGGCTGCTGACCGGCGACCTCGCCCTGGTGGAGGAGGACGGGACCATCCGCGTCTTCGGCCGGGGCTCGCAGTGCATCAACACCGGAGGGGAGAAGGTCTTCCCCGAGGAGGTCGAGGCGGTGCTCAAGGGCCACCCCGCCGTGTTCGACGCCGTGGTCACCGGGATCCCCGACGATCGGTGGGGGTTCCGGGTGGCCGCCGTCGTCCAGCTGTACGAGGGGACCTCGCCCACGGACGAGGAGCTCGACGCCCACTGCAGGGAGCGGTTGTCCGGGTACAAGGTGCCCCGGACGTACGCCTTCGTGGACGAGATGGTCCGCTCCCCGGCGGGCAAGGCCGACTACCGGTGGGCCAAGGAGACGGCGGCGCGGGCCGGCGTCATCTGAGCCCGGCGGGGTCAGAGCTTCTTGGCGCTCTCACCGGCCAGGGCGGCGACGGCGCCGAGTCCCAGGTAGACGACGCCGCTGCCGACGTCCAGCCGGCGCCGGGCCCGGGCGGAACGCCGCAGCCGCCCGGCGAGCGCCGACGAGAGCAGCGCGTACGTGCCGTCGCTGGCCATCCCGAGCACGATCCAGACCACGCCGAGCAACACGATCTGCGGCGCGATCGGGCCGCGCGAAGGGTCGGTGAACTGCGGCAGGAAGGCCAGGAAGAAGATCGCCGTCTTGGGGTTGAGCACGTTGACCACGAACCCCTCGGTGAAGAGCCGGGTGCGGGACGCCTGCAGCAGCTCCGGGGCCTCGCCCTCCGGCGCCCGGCTCATCAGCTTTCGCACGCCGAGCCACACCAGGTAGGCCGCGCCGACGTACTTCACGATCGTGAACGCGGTCGCCGAGGCCGCGAGCAGCGCGCTGATGCCGAGCGCGGCGGCGGCGACGTGGACCACCGAGCCCGCGTGCACGCCGAGCACCGAGACCAGCCCGGCCGACCGCCCCTGGGCGACGCTGCGGGTGACGATGTAGACCACGGCGGGGCCGGGCACGATGAGAATCGCCATCGTGGCCGCCGCGAAGAGGGCGAGTGTAGTGATCTCGGGCATGCAGCGGAGCTTAGACGACGGCCCCATCCCGGCGATATCGGGTTATCGGCCCTGTCCTTCGCCCCGACCCCGGCCTCCTCAGGCGAGGACGACTCTCGCCCGGACCCCCGGCAGA
This sequence comes from Microtetraspora glauca, assembly GCA_001570385.1. GTDB lineage: Bacteria > Actinomycetota > Actinomycetes > Streptosporangiales > Streptosporangiaceae > Microtetraspora > Microtetraspora glauca. The sequence goes on from BBYL01000007.1 coordinate 830,996, forward strand.
TCGTCGAACGCCGCGGACGAATCCATCGTGATCACGGCTCTGGCCGTGGCCGCGGCGGTGGCGGCGATCTGCAGGTCATACGCTCCGCGTGACTTGCCCTGTCGCCGGACCTGCGCCATCAGAGGCGCATGCACACGGGCGACATCCGTCGTGTACTCCTCGACGGGGATCAGGGCGAGAACGTCTGATCTCGCGGGCGTATGGCCGCGAAGAGGGTCTCGGCGTGGCCGCCCCGGGGCTCGCCTCGCGTCAAAGCGGTCAGGAGGGCGGCGGTGGCGGGTGGGTCGGGCGGCTCGCCGTACGTCGCGGCGAACACCCGCCGGACCGACCCGGGCAGTTCGACGGCCCGGATCCCGGGGGAGCGATGCGCGGACAGCGCCAGCGTGGGGAGGACGGCGACGCCGAGCCCCGCGGCCACCATCGCCTGCACCGCGACATAGTCGTCGGTCGTGAACGAGACGCGCGGTTCGAACCCCGCGCGCGAGCAGAGGTCGAGCAGGTGGGACCGGCAGCGGTCACACCCGGCGATCCACCGCGACGCCGCGTGCGCGCCGACGCTGCCTGCGTCGTCCGCGTGGTCCGCGTGGTCCGCGCCGACGCTGCCTGCGTCGTCCGCGTGGTCCGCGTGGTCCGCGCCGCCGATGCCCACCGGGGTGACGAGGCAGGTCGGGTCGTCGAAGAGATGCGTGAGCCGGATGCCGTCGTCCTCGGGGCCGGTCTCCTCGTAACGGAAGATCACGGCGACGTCCACGTCGCCCGCGCGGAGCATGCGCAGCGCCTCCGGCGGCTCCGCCTCGGCCAGCCGCAGGTCCAGCCCCGGATGGTCGTCAGCGAGACGTACGGCCGCCGCCGGGACGAAGGTGCCGAGAGCGGAGGGGAAGGCGGCCAGCCGCACCCGGCCGGCGCGCAGCCCGACATGGGCGGTGAGCTCCGCAGCAGCCGACTCCATCCGGCCGAGGATCTCCGCCGCGCGTTCGGCCAGCAGGCGTCCGGCCTCGGTCAGCCGGATGCCGCGCCCCACCCGCTGGACCAGTTTCGCCCCGGTCTCGGCCTCCAGCCGGGCGAGGTGGTGGCTCACCGAGGGCTGCGAATAGTGCAGCTCCCGCGCCGCCGCGGTGACGGAGCCCCGCGCCGCGACCGCGACCAGCACCCGGAGCCGTACGGGATCGAGCATCTCGGCCCCCTCGCGGACTCGATGGAAATATCAAGCGTATCTATATAAAACCGTGAAAATCTCTGTTGGACTGATGAATGCCGGTCCCGCGACCCTGGAGCGCATGACAGATCTTCGCGACGTCCTGCGCGCCCGGACGCTCCTGGCCCCGCACCTGCCCGAGACGCCGATGTGGTCCTACCCCGTGTTGAACGCGGTCGCCGGCGTCGAGGTGCACGTCAAGCACGAGAACGTCCAGCCGACCGGCGCGTTCAAGGTCCGCGGCGGCATCACGCTGCTGGCCCGGATGGAAGATCGATCGACGGGTGTGCTCACGTACTCCACCGGCAACCACGCTCAGTCCGTGGCGTACGCCGCGCGGCTGTTCGGCGTCCCCTGTTCCATCGTGATGCCGGAGAACCCCAACCCGGCCAAGGTCGCGGCGGTGGAGGCCCTCGGCGCGACCGTCGAGATCGCCGGAGCGACCATGGTGGAGGCGGCGGGGCACGCGCGGGAGAGCGCCGCGCGGCAGGGAGCGCGGCTGATCAGCCCGGCGGACGAGCCGGACATCATCGCCGGGGTCGGCACGCTCTACCTGGAGATCCTCGCCGGACGGCCCGACCTCGACGCGATCTTCGTCCCGGTCGGATCGGGCACCGGCGCGGCGGCGGCCTGTGTGGTCGCGCGGGCCGTCGCACCCGGCTGCCGGGTGATCGCGGTCCAGTCGGCGCAGGCGCCCGCGGTGCACGACTCGTGGCGTCTCGGCGAGCCGGTCCAGCGGCCGGTGAAGACGAGGGTCGACGGGCTGGCCACGGGGTCGGCCTTCGCCCTGACCCAGGACATCATGCGCGCGGACCTTTCGGACTTCACGCTGGTCGGCGACGACGAGATCCACGCGGCGCAGCGCCTGCTGCTCACGCACGCCCACACCCTGTCCGAAGGGGCGGGGGCCGCCGCGCTGGCCGGGCTGCTCGCCCGCCGCGACGAGTTCGCCGGGCGGAAGGTCGCCGTCGTCTGCACCGGGGCCAACGCGGGCCCCGCCGAGCTCGCCTCCCTGCTGCCGAGCTAACCGAGGTCGTCGCGGGTGGCCTCCTCGACCTCGCGGAGGCTCTGCCGGGTGAACTCCAGCTCGGAGGTCAGCTCGTCGAGCGCCGCCGTGCCGCCGTCCGCCGCCGAGGTCGCGGTCATCGCCGACACCTCGACCACCCGGGCGACCAGGCCCTCCAGGCTGATCGTCCCGGACTCCAGGCGGGCGATCACCCGGCCCCGGGCCGCCGTCAGCCGGTCGAACACCTCCTGCTGGGCGTTCAGCGCGGCGATCGACCGGTCGAGCTCACCCGCGACGTCCGGCCCGGCCGACCGGCGGGACGCGGTGAGCCGTGCCCGCTCCTTGTGCAGGAAGCCCGGGTCGAACCGGGTCAGCGCCGAGCCGGTGATCGACGCCTGACCGGCCAGCCGCCGGAGCGTCGCGACGGTGTCGTTCACCTGCGGGGTCATCGCGGCGATCCGGTCGAGCAGGATCTGGCCGCGCATCGAGGCGGTCAGGTCCGCGAAGGAGCGGGCCGCCCGCTCGGCCCGCTGCAGCCACCCGGCCTCCACGCTGCCCTTGGTGACCGGCGGCGGCTCCGGTTCGCTACGGCGCGTTCCGCCGGGGGTGGCCACCCAGGCGGAGGCGAACGACTTGGCCAGCCAGACCGCGACGCCGACCGCCCCGGCGGCGACGGGATTCACATTCACGGCCCAGGCCACGCCGCCCGCGGTGGCGCCGAGAAGGAGCCCCCAGGGGTCGCGGAGCTCGTCGGTGAATCGGGACACGGAGGGCTCCTGGCTCAGAAGTTGGAGATCACGGCGGTGAAGACCTCGTCGATGCTCCCGGCCTTGCGGGAGTCGTAGGCCGCCGCGTCGGTGGTCTGGGAGATCGTCTTGAGCGTGTCGAGGTCGGCGTCCGCGCCGTAGGCGATCGTGAACACCCGGACCGTCTCCTGCCCCGACTCCTTGCGCAGGTCGGAGAGCAGCGTGTCCAGGGAGATCGAGTTGTTGTCCTCGTTCTTGCCGTCCGTCAGGAACACCACGGCGTTGATCGCGTCACGGCTCTTGTGCGCCAACACGTGTCGGTACGACGCGAGCGTGGTGTCGTACAGCCCGGTCCCGCCGTTCGGGATGAGGCCGTTCAACTTGCTCACCAGGGCCTTCCGGTTGTTCTTGCCCATGGGGACGAGTTCGAGGTGGTCCTTGTTGCCGTCCTGCTTGAGGGAGAACATCCACAGGCCGACCCGGTCGTTCGGGCCGAACTGGGGCAGCGCGTTGATCGCGGCCTCACGGGCGAGGTCGAGCTTGGACTTGCCGGTGCCGGCGACGTCCGCGCCCATCGAGCCCGAGGTGTCCATGACGACGAGCACGTTGGCCGGCTTGCGCAACTCGGCCCAGCTCTTGAGGGTCCTGTCGAGCACGTTCGGGATGGGGACGCTGAGCGTGGTGCCCGGCTCCTTCGGGTTCAGCCCGTTCGCCGTGGTGATCAGCTCGCCCGCCTTGCCCTCGGCGGAGCGGAATGCGTACGAGGCGAACTCCTTCTGCTGCTCCTCGTTGTGGAGATATTTCAGGAAATCGAGCGCGGCGGCGCGCTTGGCGTCGTCCGCCCAGGACAGCACGGCGTACGGGTTGTCCGAGAAGAGCGTGCCCTCCTTCGGATAGATCGCGACCAGCGGCACCTTGGGCTTGGCGTGCTTGCCGAGCGTCTTCGGGTCGCCGCTCGGGTTGCCCTGGTTGTAGTCCCAGACCGACTTCTCCTCGACGGTCACGGCCGAGATGTACGACATCGCCGCGCCCTGGTCGTCGGCGTGCTGCAGGTTGGCGAGGAAGGTCAGCGTGGTGTCGCCGTAGTGCACGATCGACCGTTCGACGCCCTGGACGAACGCCCGCGTCTTGGGGTCGGTGATGTTCTGCTCCGACAGGTCACCGGAGAGGCCGGTGGCCGCGAAGTACGCGCCGACCGTGGCGTTCAGCCCCGCCGTCGAGAAGTTGGGGTTGGTCTTGCCGAGCCGGAACTGCCCCCACTCGGGGTGGCCGTACTTCGCCCAGCCCTTGGGGTCGTTGGCGAGTTCGAGGACGTCCGACCAGCCGAGTTTCTTGGACGGCCAGCCGAGCGCCTGCGCCATCGGCTTCGGCATGGCGATGACGAGGGGGGTCGTGGCGATCGACGGGGTGTCGGTGCCGACGACCTGGCCCTTGTCCGTCCCCTCGGTGCGCTGCCGCAGGAGTGTGATCCATCCGGTGCCCGCCGGGGACCAGACGTCCGGCTTCGGGCCGTCCAGCTTGGTGTTCCAACCGCGTGCCAGGGCCTGCATCGCGCCGCCCGACGGCTTGGAGGTGACCACCACGTCGACGCAGCGGCCGTCGACCTCGCGGCCGTTGTAGCCGTTCGCCATCTTCCTGAGCAGCTCGGCCTTCTCGCTGGACGCCGCGATCGTCAGCGTCGTGCCGTCGTCGTCGCAGGCCAGCTTCTGGGCCGTGCCGTCCCCGCCGGACGTGCCGCCTCCGCCACCCGGGCCGGTGCCCCCGCCGAAGAACAGCTTCAACCCGACGATCAGCGCGCCGGCGAGGATGATCGCGACGATGAACGGAGCGAAGCTGCGACGGCGCCTCTGTTGCTGGGGCTGGTACACGCGTCCTCCGTGGGGGAAGGCGGGGCACGACCTCGAATCGCGCTGTTGAGATCGTATTTATCCTGACGAACGGCGAACCACGTTAGTTGCAGATCGTCTCGGAGGGCTAACCCGCTTCGACCGATTTGGTCACTCGGCCGTGGATCAGCTCGACGAGCGTGGCGTGGACCTCCTCCAGCGGACGGTCGGGCCGCAGCACCCGCCGCTCGATCGAGACCGTCAACGCCATGCCGAACAGCGCGGTGGCGGCGGTCCCGGTATCGAAGTCCTCGCGCAGCTCCCCGGCCTCAACCGCGTCCGCGAGGATCCGCTCGTACACACCGAGCGCGCCCTCCCGGAGCCGGGTGACGGCGTCCTGCCAGGCCGTGCGCCACATCTCCCCGAACAGCACCCGGGCGAACGGGCCGTACTCGTCGAAGAAGCGCAGCTGGGCCAGCACGACCGCGTCGAGCCGGGCCAGCGGGGTGGCATCGGAGGGAACCCCGGCCGCCTCGGCCAGCGACATGGTGAGCCGCTGGATGCCGTGGTCGAGCAGGGCGGAGAACAGCGCGTCCTTGCTGCCGAAGTTGTAGAACACCGTGCCCTTGGCGACGCCCGCCCGCTCGGCGATCGCGTCGACCGTCGTCCCGGCGAACCCCTGCTCGGCGATCAGCTCGACCGCGGCGCGGAAGAGCCGGTTCCTGGTGTCCTCGCGGGTCACGGCGTTTCCTGCCGGGTCACAGCGCCAGCTCCGGCTTGAGCCTGCGCATGGTCCAGGTACGGCCCCTGCGCACGGCGACCATGGTCAGCGCGAGGCCGGCGACGACGAAGATGGACAGCACGCCGCAAGCCTGCCACACGACGGCGGGATCGCCGCCGCTGATCAGCCGCCGCATCCCCGCGACCACCCAGCTCATCGGCAACCACGGAGAGATGGTCTGGAAGAACCCGGGCGACGTCTCGATCGGATAGGTGCCGGCGGCCGAGGTCAGCTGCAACATCAGCAGCGCGAGCACCAGCACGCGGGCCGGCGGCCCGGCGAGCGCGTTGACCGCCTGCACGATCGCGAGGAACGCCGCCACCGTGAGCAGCAGGAACGCGGCGACACCGGCCCAGTTCCGTGCCTCCAGGCCCAGGCCGAACCGCAGCACGCCGAGCAGCACCGCGACCTGCAACGTGCCCATCGCCACCCCGGGCAGCCACCCCGCCAGCGCCGTACGCCAGGCCGGGGCGGAGCCCGCGAGCAGGCGCGGGTTGAGCGGCCGCAGCACCATGTACGTCACCATCGCGCCCACCCACAGCGCGAGCGGCACGAAGAACGGCGCGAAACCGGTGCCGTAGTTGGGCACCTCGTTGTCCACCTCGGTGTCGAGCCGGACCGGCTCGCTCATCATGTCCGTACGGCTGTCGCGCCCCGCGGCGTCGTAGGAGGGGATCCGCGCCGCACCGTCGCCCAGCTTGGCGGCCAGTTCGCCCGAGCCGTCGGCGAGCTCACCCAGCCCCGAATCGAGCTTTCCCGCGCCGCCGCGCAGCTCGCCGATGCCGTCGCCGAGCCTCCCCGCGCCGGACGCGAGCGTGCCGAGACCCGCGGTGAGCCGGTCGGCGCCGCTGTCGAGCGTACGCAGACCGGCGGACAGGGTCTTCGCGCCGTTCCCGAGCTCGCCGACCCCGCTCGCGAGCGAGGTGGCGCCCTTCAGCGCCTTTCCGGTGCCGTCGTGCAGGTCGGAGGCGCCCTTGGTGAGCCGCTTCAGCCCGCCGTCCAGCGTGTTGAAGTCGTCACGCGCCTTGTCCAGCCTGCTCCCCAGCGCGGGGGCGGCCTCGGCGAGCGCGCGGGCGTCGTCGGCGAGGGCGCGCGCCTTGCGGGCGAGGTCGTCCACCGCGCCGGACTGGGCCGCGACCCGGTCCTGCAGGCGGCCGGCCGTACCGGCCAGCTCGCCCGCGGAGCCGGACGCCCGGCTGACGAGGGAGCGCAGCTCGGGGTCGGCGTCGGGGTGGCCGTCCAGCCACCGCTCGACCGCACGCAGGTCGCGCTGTGCCTCCCCGGCCTGGCTCCGTACCGAGTCGGGCAGGTCGCCGAGGGCTTTCGCGATCGTGTCGGCGCCCTCGGCCACGGCCAGCGCCGCCGACCGGATGGCCGGGCCGTTCTCGGTCAGGATCGGCACGTACGTGTCCGCCGCGCGGTTGATCGTGGGGGACAGCGCGTGCACGCTCTCGTACGCCTGCCGGTTGCCCTCGGCGAGCTTCGCGGCGCCCTTGTCGAGGCTGGACAGGCCCGCGCGCAGATCGGCGGCGCCCTTTCCCGCCGTGGCCAGGCCGCTCGTCAGCCGGGCCGAGCCCTTGTACGCGTCGCCGAGCCCACGGGCGAGCGTCCCCGACCCGTCCTGGAGCGTGGTCGCGCCGGTGGAGAGCTTGCGCACGGCGCTCTGCGCGCTGCCGAGGCCCTTGTTGAGCGTGGCCGCGCCTTCCCGCGCGGTCGCGGATCCGTCGTGGAGCCGGCCCGCGCCGTCGGCCGCCTCGGCGGTGGCGTCGTGCAGATCGGCGAAGGACAGGAAGACCTGGTCGAGGTAGCCCTTCACCGCGCTGCGGTCGGCCGCCGCCTTGACCTCGTCGAACACCGCGTCGGAGATCGTCCGCATGATGTAGCTGCGGCCGGTGTCCACCCGTACGCCGAGCCAGGCGGGACGGGGCTCGCCGTCGCCGGAGGGCGAGGTGAGGTTGGCGCTGAAGTCGCGCGGGATCGTCAGCGACAGGTAGTAGGTGCCGTCCCGCATGCCCTGGTCGGCCTCGGCGGCGTCGGTCCTGTGCCAGGAGAAGACCTCGCGGTCCTGGAGTTCCTCGGCCAGGTCCCGGCCCGCGCTGACGGTCGTGCCGTCCACCGTCGCCGGCCGGTCCTCGACCACCAGGGCGACGGGGATGTTCTTCAGGTTGCCCTGCGGGTCCCAGAACGACCACAGGTAGAGACCGGCGTACAGCAGGGGCAGCATGACGACGCCCACCAGGGCGGCCCGGGTCAGCCGGGACCGGGTGAACCGCCGGAGCTCCAGGCGGCCGAGGTGCAGGGGAAGCGGCTTCACGGGAGGTCCTTCACGGGAGTTCTGTGACGGCGTCGGCGTGGCGCCCGGCGAGGGCCGGGCCGGTGCAGGAGGCGACGACGGTGAGGCCGTCGTCGGACAGGTCGCGCAGGGTGCGCCAGAGTTCGTGCCCGCGCGCCTCGGGCAGGCCGAGATCGACGTCGTCGACCAGGAGCAGTCCCGGCCGGTCGAGGAGCGCGAGCGCGATCCCGAGGCGGACCGCCTGGTCGCGGGTGAGGCGCCGGGCGAGGGTGCGCTCGCCTTCGGGCAGGGCGGTGACGTCGAGCCCCGCCCGCGCGAGCGCGGCACCGGCGGTGCGCGCGTACCGCCTGCGCCACGGCAGCCCCCACGGGCCCAGCCGTTCGTGCAGGTGATCCCGTACGGACAGTGCGCCGTCGAGCTCGTTCACGCCGGAGGTGAGGCCGAGCGCGGCGGCCCGCTGGATGCGGCGGATCCCGCTCTGGCCGCCGACGGCGAGCGTGCCGGACGTGGGTCGCATCCGGCCGGCGAGGGTCAGCAGGAGGCTGGTCCGCCCGCTGCCCGCCGCCCCGGCGACGGCGGTGAGGCCGCCCGGCCCGGCGGTGAGGGAGACGCCCGAGTAGACGGGGCCGTGCTCGCCCTTCAGCGAGAGGTCCTTCGCCACGACCCGGACCCCTGTGAACGCCACGCCACGCCTCCTCTTTGAACTGACCAGTCAGTACAAATCTAGACCCATGCAAGGGTGAGGCGAAATGTGATTTCGGTGACTCCTGAGGTCAGGAGGGGTCACGCCCGGAAACGCGAACGCCGGACGCGCGACCTCTCGGAAGAGGCCGCACGTCCGGCACGCGGATCAGGCGCCGTAGTTCGCGAGGAACAGAGCCTCGGCGGTGATGACCTTGCGCAACTCGTCGAGGTTCACCCGCTCGTTGGGGGCGTGGATCGACGAGTCGCCGTCCTCGGCGCCGTAGAGCAGGATCTCGGCCTCGGGGAACAACCCGGAGAGCTTCGCGACCAGCGGGATCGAGCCGCCCTGACCGACGTCGCGCGGCGCCCGGCCGAAGGCCCGCTCCATGGCGCGGTCGATCGCGGCCCGCGCCCGGCCGCCCGAACCGGCCATGAAGCCCGACCCGGTGACGACGTCGCCGAACGTCACCTGGGCGCCCCACGGCGCGACCTTCTGCAGGAAGCCCGTCACGTCGTCGAGCGCGGTCTTCGCGTCGCCCGCCGGAGGGATCCTGATCGTGACGCGGGCGCGGGCCACCGCCTGCACGGCGTTGATGGCGCCCGACACGGTCGGCACGTCGAGCCCGGTCACGGTGATCGCGTACGACGACCAGAGGCGGTCGGCCACTGACCCGGACCCGACGAGCGAGACGCCGTCGAGCACACCCGCGGTGGCCCGGAAGTCGTCATCCGTCTCCTCGGAGCCGCCCTCGAAGGTGCCCTGCGGCAGGCCCGGCACCCGTACGTCGCCGCGATCGTCGTGCAGGGCGGACAGCATCCGCATGAGGGCGCCGAGCGCGTCCGGGGCGGCGCCGCCGAACGCGCCGCTGTGCAGGGACTCGCGGAGCGTCCGCACCTCGACGGTGAAGGCGGCCATCCCGCGCAGCGTGGTCGTCAGGGCCGGCTCGCCCAGGCGCGGGTTGCCGCAGTCGGCGACCACGATCGCGTCCGCGCGCACGAGGTCGGGGTTGGCCTCGACGAAGTCCTCCAGGCGTTCCCCGGCGTACTCCTCCTGGCCCTCGACGATGACCTTGACGCCGACGGGGAACTCGCCGTCGAAGGCGCGCAGCGCCGCCACGTGCGCGATGACGCCGCTCTTGTCGTCGGCCGCGCCCCTGCCGTACATCGCGCCGTCGATCATCGTCGGCTCGAACGGAGATGTACGCCACTGGGCGGAGTCGCCGGGCGGCTGCACGTCATAGTGGGCGTACAGCAGCACGGTGGGAGCCCCCTCGGGGGCGGGCGCCTCCGCGAACACGGCCGGGAAGCTGCCCTCGACCGGGATCTGGCGCACGTTCGGCAGACCGGCGCCGCGCAGCAACTCCTCGGTCATCGCGGCGGCGGCGAGCACCGGCTCGTCGGGGTGGCCGGGGAATGCCACCGACGGGATGGCGACGAGGCGCCTGAGATCCTCCACCGCCTGTGGCATGCCGGCCTCGACGGCGCTCTCGATCTCTTCGGGTGTCATGCGTTTCCCCTCTCCGACCCCTTTGTCTGATGCGCCTCATTGGATCACACCGCTGACGTGCGCCAGCGGCCGGCGAAGCCAGGCTTGTCCAAGAATCGCCTAACGGATTTCGTTGTGGTTACATGTCGATATCACGGATTCCGAGGTTCATGCACATTGAAGCCACGCAATCGCTTGGCTTTTGCGACTTCGACGTGCAGACTGAAGCAAGCACCAGATCACCCTAGGAAGGTTGCGATGACGGACCCCGACGTTCTCAAGGCCGCACAGGACAACCTGTGGATGCATTTCACCCGGCACAGCGCCCACCAGGGCGCCGAAGTGCCGATGATCGTCAAGGGCGAGGGTGCGTACGTCTACGACATCCACGGCAAGCGCTATCTCGACGGTCTGGCCGGACTGTTCGTCGTCCAGGTCGGGCACGGCAGGGAGGAGCTCGCCGAGGCCGCCGCGAAGCAGGCGCGTGACCTGGCGTTCTTCCCGCTCTGGTCGTACGCCCACCCGAAGGCGGCGGAGCTGGCGCAGCGGCTCGCCGGGATGACCCCCGGAGACCTCAACCGCGTCTTCTTCACCACCGGCGGCGGCGAGGCCGTGGAGTCGGCGTGGAAGCTCGCCAAGCAGTACTTCAAGATCCAGGGCAAGCCGCTGAAGACCAAGGTCGTCAGCCGCGCCATCGCCTACCACGGCACGCCGCAGGGCGCGCTGTCCATCACCGGCATCCCGGCGCTGAAGCAGGTCTTCGAGCCGCTGGTGCCCGGCGCCATCAAGGTGCCCAACACCAACATCTACCGCGCCGACGAGATCACCGGCTTCGCCGGGTCGGACAAGGACCCCGAGGCGTTCGGCCGGTGGGCCGCCGAGGAGGTCGGCCGGGCCATCGAGATGGAGGGCCCGGACACCGTCGCCGCCGTCTTCGTCGAGCCGGTCCAGAACGCCGGCGGCTGCTTCCCGCCGCCGCCCGGATACTTCCGGCGCCTGCGCGAGATCTGCGACCAGTACGACGTGCTCCTCGTCTCCGACGAGGTCATCTGCGCCTTCGGGCGCCTCGGCACGATGTTCGGCGGCCAGAAGTTCGACTACGTGCCGGACATCATCACCTGCGCCAAGGGACTGACCAGCGGTTACGCTCCCATCGGCGCGATGATCGCCTCCGAGCGGCTGTTCGAGCCGTTCAAGAACGGCACCGAGACGTTCGCCCACGGCTACACCTTCGGCGGCCACCCGGTCGCCTCGGCGGTCGCCCTGGCCAACCTCGACATCTTCGAGCGCGAGGACCTTCTCGGCCACGTCACCGCCAACGAGCCGGTGTTCCGCGGCACGCTGGAGAAGCTGCTCGACCTGCCGATCGTCGGCGACGTCCGCGGCTCCGGCTACTTCTACGGGATCGAGCTCGTCAAGGACAAGTCGACCAAGGAGACCTTCAACGAGGACGAGTCGGAGCGGCTGCTTCGCGGCTTCCTCTCCAAGGCTCTCTACGACGCGGGCCTCTACTGCCGGGCCGACGACCGCGGCGACCCGGTGGTCCAGCTCGCGCCGCCACTGATCTGTGGCCCCAAGGAGTTCGACGAGATCGAGGGGATCCTCCGCTCGGTGCTCACCGAGGCTTGGGCCCGGCTATGAAACCGTGACCCCATGAAGGGAACCTAGAGCATGAAAATCGGAGTGCCGGCCGAGGTCAAGAACCACGAGTACCGCGTCGCCGCGACCCCGGCGGGAGTTCACGAACTCGTCCGCCACGGTCACGACGTCCACGTACAGCGTGGTGCCGGCCTCGGCTCGCACATCACCGACGAGGAGTACCTCGCCGCCGGAGCCAAGATCGTGGACACCGCCGACGCCGTCTGGGGCGAGTCGGAGATGATCCTCAAGGTCAAGGAGCCGATCGCGGAGGAGTATCACCGCCTGCGCGAGGACCAGGTGCTCTTCACCTATCTCCACCTGGCCGCCTCCCGGCCCTGCACCGACGCGCTGCTCTCGTCGAAGACGACGGCCATCGCGTACGAGACGGTGCAGGTCGGGAACGGCCTCCCGCTGCTCGCTCCGATGTCGGAGGTGGCGGGCCGGCTCGCCCCGCAGGTCGGCGCGTACAACCTGATGCGGTTCAACGGCGGGAGGGGCATCCTTCCCGGCGGCGTCCCCGGCGTCTCCCCGGCGAAGGTGGTCGTCATCGGCGGCGGCGTCTCCGGCCTCAACGCCGCGCAGATCGCCGTCGGCATGGGGGCCGACGTCACCATCCTCGACATCAGCATCGACCGGCTGCGTTTCATCGACGCGATCTACCAGGGCCGGCTGAAGACCGTCGTGTCCAGCGCGTACGCGATCGAGCGGGCCGTGCTCGACGCCGACCTGGTCATCGGCGCGGTCCTCATCCCGGGTGCCAAGGCGCCGACGCTGGTGTCCAACGAGCTGGTCTCCCGGATGAAGCCGGGATCCGTGCTCGTCGACATCGCGATCGACCAGGGCGGCTGCTTCGAGGACTCCCGCCCGACCACCCACGCCGAGCCGACGTTCCAGGTACACGATTCGATCTTCTACTGCGTGGCCAACATGCCGGGTTCGGTGGCGAACACCTCGACGTACGCCCTGACCAACGCCACGCTTCCGTACGCGGTGAAGCTGGCCGACCTGGGCTGGCGCGAGGCGCTCCGCGGTGACGCCGCGCTCCGGCTGGGGCTCAACACCCACGCGGGCCGGATCACCAGCGAGCCGGTGGCGGTGGCGCACGACCTGCCGTTCACCCCGGTCGAGGAGTTCGTCGCCGCCTGATCCCGTTCACGACTCGGTTCACGACTCGGTTCATGACACGGTTCACGACACGTTTATGGCGCGGTGCCACGGGGGTGGCGCCGCGCCCCGGTTGACGCTGACGGCCCACGGGCTCACGGTGCCGTGAAGCGGATGAACCCGGTGTACATCCCCATGCCGCACGCGTAGCGGAGGTCGCCCGGCGGCCGGGACGCCAGCCGTACGACGCCCTGGCCGGTCACGGGCAGCACGACGTCGTCGCCGTCCACCGAGACGGTACGGGTGCACCCGTGGTTGTCCCGGGTACGGAAGACGATCTCCAGCGGTCGGCCGGCCCGGGCCGTGGCGATTCCGGGCCGGAACCCGCGTTCTGTCGCCCAGACCGTGATCTGCTGGACGCCGCCGGGCCCGGCCGACGCGGCGGTGTTCGCCCGGGTGCCGGCCCCCGCGGCGAGGCCGAACGCGGTGCCCCCGAGTTCGGGCAGCCAACCACCGAGGCGGAGTCCCGACGACACCGTGACGAGCCCGGCGATGAGCGCGACCACTCCGGTGAGGGCCGCCAGCCGGGTCGAGGAGAGACGGCGCAGCAGCAGCCCGAGCACCGCGAAGGCCGGAGCGGTCCCGAGGACGAATCCGGCCATCGCCGCCGCGCCCGCGAGCGCCGACCCGGTGGAGACGGCCGCGACCTCCATGCTGATCGTCACGCCGCAGGGAACGAGAACCGTGGCCGCGCCCAGCGACAGGCCGCGCCGTGCCGGTGACCTCGCCGCCCACGCGGACGGCCCGGTCGCCCGGACGACAGGACGCGGGTCCGGACGCCCCGGCGAGCAGCCCGGCGCCTCTCGGCGCCGGAGGAGCCCGATGGCGAAGACCATCACCATGAGCCCGGCCCCGACGAGCAGCGCCGCCCGCACGGGCGCTCCGAGCCGTACGGCCGAGCCCGCCATGCCGAGCAGCGCACCGGCGAGCGTGTGGGAGGCCAGCCGCCCGGCGAGGAACGCCCCCACCGCGATGGCGTCCGTCGCCGTCGGCCTCCCGCTTCCGTGACAGGCCGCCGGGGAAGGGGAGCGCGAGGGATCGGGTCCCACCGGCCCCGGTTCCGGGCGCGTGGGCGATCGGGAGGGTCTGGTCAGGCCGACGAGCAGGCCCCCCTGAACCGCCGTGCACGAGGCGGTGCCCGCCGCGAGGCCCGCGGCGAACCCGCCGGCGAAGAGGGCGACCGGACCCACGTTCAGGTGACGAGAGCCAGGTCGTCCAGCGTGCCGTTCTTCGCGGCCTCGACGATGGACCCGAACTGGTCGAGGCTCATCTCCACCCGTTGCCCGAAATCATCGGTGATGACCACTTGACGGTCCGGCGGAGCGGACGAGTCGACGAAGAGCTCCGGGCAGCCGCAGCTGCAGTTGCCGCAGAAACGCGCGATGGATCTCACAGCGTCCTCCTTGAGGCGTGTCTACTCGCGCAACGTAACGTGGTGACCCGAGGACGACCAGTAACAGTTCGGTGGCCCCGTCAGGACATCACCCGGCCTCCCGCGACGTCGATGGTCAACCCGGTGAGCCAGGACGAGGCGTCCGACGCGAGGAACAACGTCGCGTCGGCGACGTCCTCCGGCGTGCCGAGGCGGCGCAGCGGGTGCAGCGCGGCGACCTGCTCCTGCGCCTCGGGCGACATGTGCCGGGCCGTCCTCTCCGTCCGTACGGCCGAGGGCGACACGCAGTTGACGCGGACGCCGTACGGTCCGGTCTCGGCGGCGACGTGCCTGGTCAGCATGACGATCCCGGCCTTCGCGGCGGCGTAAGGCGCGGGAGCCTGGCTGGCCTGGCGGCCCGCCGTCGAGGCCATCGTGATGATCGAGCCGGACCGGCGTTCCTTCATCCCGGGCAGGAAGCTCTTGAGCACCAGGAAGGTGGCCGTCAGGTTGCCGTCGACGCTGGAGTGCCATTCCTCCTCGGTCAGCCGCTCGATCGGCCCCGGTGGAGCGATGCCGCCGCCCGCGAAGACCGCGAGGATCTCCACGGGTCCCAGCGTGCTCTCCGTGTGGCCGCGCATGGCCTCGACGGCGGCGAAATCGGTGGAGTCCGCGGCGAACCCGTCGGCCGTGCCACCCGCGGCCGCGATCCCCTTCACCGTCGCGTCGATGGCCGCGCTGTCCCGCCCGTTGACGAGTACCTTCGCTCCGCTCATCGCCAGCGCGTACGCGGTCGCCGCGCCGATGCCGCGCGATCCTCCGGTGACGACGGCCACCTTGCCCTGCAGGTCGGGATAGATCCGGTTCATGACGGCCCCCTAGGCCTTCGATCGGTACGAGTGGACGGCTCCCAGCCTGTCTTCTCCGATCGGTTCGGACGTCCCCGGAGCGGATCATCCCCGTCTACCGTTCCGGTGGTGTTCCGCCCGCCCGCCCGTACTCCGCCCGTTGTACGCCTTGTCGCACAGGGTTACCGGCCGCACACTGCCGTGATCGATGTTCCGTTCCTGGGGCGGAAGGGCGAATAAACGCGCCGAGCCGGGCTCCCGGCTGTGCGGGGGTTCCCGGCTCCACGACTTCCGGCTTCCTGGGATGCCGACCGAAAGTGAGGGACCGAGGTGGGCGTGGCCGTGTGGAAGCGGCGCTCATCGCCTATGAAGCGGGACTGACCTATCCGTCCTGGTGTCGCTGAGCAGGGCGCGCAGGGCGGTCAGCCCTCGCGCCCACCCGGCCAGCGAGGTCACGGGCACGGACACGGCCAGCATGAACAGGGGTGCCGCGATCACGCCCAGCAGGATTCCGGCGACGACGTCATGCGGGAAGTGCACGCCGACGAAGACGCGGGAGAACGCCCCGAGTACGGCGAGGACCGTCACGTACGGCAGGGTGCGGCGCCAGGCGACGACCAGGGCCGCGGCGGCCGCGGCGACGAGCGTCGAGTGGTTGCTCGGCAGGGACCAGTCCCCGAGCGGCGGGCACTGGGCGATCGTGACGACGTCGTGCACGATCCGGCAGGGCCGGTCCTCCCGGATGAAGGTCTTGATCACCTCGCTGGCGACGTACGCCACCACCATCGCGACGGGCGCGAGCAGCGCCAGGGCCATCGTGCGGTCGTCCCGCCTCCTGGCCCGCCACCACGCGCCCAGGAAAAGCACGGCGAAGACGAAGAGCACTCCGTCCGTCCCGACCTCGGCCAGTTTCTGGAACCAGTGCGGGGTGCTCCCGGCGAACTCGACGATGTCCCGGTACCACTCCGCGCTGATGTCGGGAATGTCATCGAACTGGTTGTTCATGTGTTCTTCTCCGTGCCGTAACCGATCATTAACCGATCACAGGACAGTACGGCCATTTGGGAGTAACGCGGTCATCCGAGGTCGTGGGTTGGGGTTGACTTCGTCGATGCCGCCGGGCCGTCAGAGCCAGCCCGGCCGGACCAGCCCGGACTCGTACGCGATCACGACGAGCTGGGCGCGGTCGCGGGCGCGGAGCTTCATCATCGTGCGGCTGACATGGGTCTTGGCGGTCGCCGGCGACATGAACAGCGTGCCCGCGATCTCGTCGTTGGTCATGCCCGTGCCGACCAGGCCGAGGACCTCGCGTTCCCGGTCGGTCAGCACGTCCAGCTCCCGCGCCGCCCCGGGGGACTTCGCCCTGGCGGCGTACTCGCCGATGAGGCGGCGGGTCACGCTCGGCGACAGCAGCGCGTCTCCGGACGCGACCACCCGGACCGCCTGGATGAGCTCCGCGGGTTCGGTGTCCTTGACCAGGAAGCCGCTCGCGCCGTTCCGCAGGGCCTCGAAGACGTATTCGTCCAGCTCGAACGTCGTCAGCATGATGATCCTCGTGGCGTCGAGCGAGGCGTCGGCGCCGATCGTCTTCGTGGCGGTCAGGCCGTCCGTGCCGGGCATCCGGATGTCCATCAGCACCACGTCGGGGTGGAGCTCCCGCGCCAGCCGTACGGCCTCCGCGCCGTCTCCGGCCTCGCCCACCACGGTCATGCCGTCCTGGGCGTCGAGCAGGGCGCGGAACCCGGCCCGGACCAGCGCCTGGTCGTCGGCCAGCACGATCGTGATCACTTGGGCTCCTCGTCGGACGGTGCGGGCAGGGGAAGCGTCGCGGAGACGCGGAAACCGCCCTCGGCCCGCGGTCCGGCCGACAACGACCCGCCCAGCGCGGCGGCCCGCTCGCGCATGCCGGGGATGCCGTTGCCGCCGCCGAGACCGGGTACGGCCTTCGCCGCGCCCGCGCCGTCGTCCTCGACGAGGACGGCCAGTTCGCGGCGGCCGTACGAGATCCGGAGGGCCACCCGGGAGCCGGGGGCGTGGCGGGTGATGTTGGTGAGGGACTCCTGGACGATCCGGTATCCGGCCCGGTTGACGCCGGGCGGCACGGCCCTGACGTCGCCGTCGATCGTGACGTTCACCCGCAGGCCGCTGCGCTCGACCAGCTCGTCCAGCCGGTCCATCCCGGCGGTGGGGGAGCGCGGCGCGTCGTCCCGCAGGACGCTGAGCACGCCGCGCATCTCCGTCAGCACGTCCTTGGACGCCTGCTTGATCGTGGCGAGGGCCGTGCGCGCCTGCTCGGGATGGTCGTCGATCAGGTGCAGGGCGGTGGACGCCTGGACGTGGATCAGCGAGATGTTGTGCGCGAGGACGTCGTGCAGTTCCTGGGCCATGCTGAGCCGCTCCTCGCTGGCCTGGCGCCTGGACTCCTCGGCGGCCACCCGTTCCCGCTCGATCAGCCGCCCGCGCCTGGCCCGGTAGAACTCCGCGACGGTGAGGGTGAGCAGCAGGAACGCCGCGACCGCCGTGTGGTGGAACCAGCCCTGCGGCTCGGGGATGAGCCAGGTGGCGTACGCGACGAAGAACAGGAACGTGGCGCCCCCGGCGAGCCACGCGGCCAGGCGGTGCCCGGAGACGATCGCCGAGAAGAGCACGACCGCCGGGCTGATGAACACCGGGCCGTAGGCGAAGTCCAGCAGCAGGTACACCCAGGTGGCGGCCAGCGTGGCCAGTAGGGCGCCGATCGGGAACCGGCGGCGCACGGCGAGGGCGAGCGGCCCCACGAGCAGCAGCGCGTAGCCGCGCCAGTCCAGCGGCACCCGGCCGAGCCTCTCGACCGAGACCTGGCCGTATTCCGCGCCGCGCGATCCGAGCGTCTGGGCGACCGCCACGGTCAGCGGCAGGACGCACTGAGCCAGGTGGTGCCATCGGGAGCGGTTGCGCACATCAGCACGCTAGCCAGTACGGCCGACCACTTCATCCGCCCGGCGCCGGAGCGTGGACTACACCGCCGGGAGTAGTCGCGGCCTCCAGGTATGTTGAGGATTCAACCATTTTGTGCATGCGGTAAGGAGCATTATGTCCAGGCCGATTCTCCAGATCATCGTGGCGAGCACCCGTCCCGGCCGGGTCGGCCTGCCGGTGGCCGAGTGGTTCCGTGACCGCGCCGTCGCCCAGGGCGTCTTCGACGTCGAGGTCGTGGACCTCGCCGAGGTCGACCTGCCGTTCATGAACGAGCCGCACCACCCGCGGCTCCGGCAGTACGTCCACCAGCACACCAAGGAGTGGAGCGCGACGGTCGAGCGGGCCGACGCGTTCGTGCTCGTCACCCCCGAGTACAACCACAGCTTCAACGCGGTGCTGAAGAACGCGCTGGACTACCTGCACGGCGAGTGGCAGTACAAGCCGGTCGGCTTCGTCAGCTACGGCGGCGTGTCCGCGGGCACCCGGGCCGTGCAGATGCTCAAGCAGATCGTCTCCGGGCTGAAGATGCTGCCCGTCGTCGAGGCGGTCGCCATCCCGTTCGTCCGGGAGTTCGTCGACGAGGAGGGGCGCGTGCGGCCCAACGACGTCATGAACCAGTCGGCCGACGCGATGCTCGCCGAGATCGCCCGGCTCGCCCCGGCGTTCCACAGCCTGCGGGCGCCCTCGGCTCCCTGAGTCGAGCCCGCCGTCCGCGGTCGGCCGTTGGCCGGATGCGGACAACGCCATGGCCGTTCCTGACTCGCTCAGTCATGCTGGAGTGATCTGTGGAGGTCGCTCATGCGCATCAAGGGACACCAGGGCGCACTCGCGCCGCTCGCGCTCATCCTCGTCACCGGTCTCGTCTCCCCGCCCGCACACGCTCTGCCGGAGCTGGGCCCCAAGGTCGGCCGCGAGCCGGGCAAGGTCCCGGTCGCGGAAGGGTACGGCGGCGCGGTGGCGACCGTCGACCTGGACGCGAGCAGGGCGGCGCTGAAGATCCTCAGGCAGGGCGGCAACGCGATGGACGCGGCCGTGGCGGCGGCCGCCACCCTCGGCGTGACCGAGCCGTACTCGGCGGGGCTCGCGGGCGGCGGCTTCATCGTCTACTACGACGCCCGGCGCAAGGGCGTGTTCACGATCGACGGCAGGGAGACCGCGCCGCGGGCGCTGACCGCGACCTCCTTCGAGGGCATCCCGTTCGCGGAGGCGGTGACGAGCGGGCTCTCCGCGGGCGTGCCCGGCAGCGTCGCGCAGTGGGACCTCGCGTTGCGCCGGTTCGGCACGCTCCCGCTCCGCCAGGCCCTCGGCCCCGCGATCGAGGTCGCGGAGCGGGGCTTCGTCGTCGACCAGACGTTCCGCGACCAGACGGCGGACAACGCCGACCGGTTCAAGGACTTCACCTCCACCTCCCGGCTGTACCTGCCCGGAGGGCAGCCGCCCGCCGTCGGCTCCACATTCCGCAATCCCGACCTCGCCGCCACCTACCGCGAGCTGGGCAGGCGCGGCCCGTCCTGGTTGTACGGCGGGACGCTCGGCGCGGAGGTCGTCGCCACGGTGAAGCGCCCGCCGGTCACGACCGGCTCCTCCCGCGTGGTCAGGCCCGGGTTGATGGAGCTCTCCGACCTGCGCGCCTACCGGGCACTCGAACGCCCGCCGACGCACGTCAGCGTCAAGGGCCTCGACGTGTACGGCATGGCGCCCCCGTCCTCGGGCGGTTCGACCGTCGGCGAGGCGCTCGGCATCCTCGCGGCTCTCGGTGAGGACGGCGAGACCACCGGACTGCACAGGTATCTGGAGGCGTCACGGCTGGCCTTCGCCGACAGGAACGCGTTCGTGGGCGATCCCGCGTACGTGGACGTGCCGCTGGAGGGGCTGCTGTCGGAAGGGTTCGCCAAGGAGCGGGCGTGCCTCGTCGGCCCGGTCGCCATGCCGAACCCGGCGGCGCCCGGCTCACCCGACGGGACGTACGAGCCCTGCTCGGCGGCGTCCCCCGCCGCCGGCTCCGGCGCCTCCGGTGACCTGCGGGACAAGGGCGTCACGGAGCAGGCGGTTCAGGAGGAGAAACCCGAGGGGCCGGAGACGACGCACCTCGTGGTGACCGACAGGTGGGGCGACGTCGTCGCGTACAACATCACGATCGAGCAGACCGGCGGCAACGGCATCGTCGTGCCCGGTCGCGGGTTCCTGCTGAACAACCAACTGACCGACTTCACGTTCGGCCCGGCTCCCGGAGATCCGAACCTGCCCGCGCCCGGCAAGCGGCCGCGCTCGTCGATGGCTCCCACGATCGTGCTGAAGGACGGCAGGCCGTTACTCGCGGTCGGCTCCCCGGGCGGCGCGACGATCATCACGACCGTGCTGCAGATCCTGGTCAACCGGTTCGACCGCGGGATGGCCCTGCCGGAGGCGCTCGCCGCGCCCCGGGCCTCACAGCGGAACGCGGCCGCCACGCAGGCGGAGCCCGCCTTCATCGACCGGTACGGCACGGCGCTCGCCGCGCTCGGGCACGCGTTCACGTCCACGCCCGAGATCGGCGCCGCCACCGGGCTGGAGTTCCTCGGCCGCGGCAGGGTCCAGGCCGTCGCGGAGCCGGTCCGCAGGGGCGGCGGCAGCGCCCTGGTCGTGTCCCCCTGATCGCCGGTACCCGCCGGCCGAGCGCAGCCGACGCAGTGTCCAGCCCTGTCCGTCCGGGTCGAGCGGGCGGGTCGCGACCGTGAACAACTCGGCCGCGCGCCGGTAGGACAGGCGGCCCCCTCCGGTCACCGGGCAGCGGTCGCGGACCCCCAGCGGACGCCGGGGTCCGCGCGTACCCGCCTCCGGAGGGGGTCGAGGTCGTCGACGTTGAGCGCGAGCAGGCGCTCGACGGGTGCGGTGGTCTCGTAGATCAGGCGCCAGCACGCCTGCTCGCGCAGGCCGGCAGGGAGGCCGAAGAGCGCGGCGACCTGTTCGGGGACAGGCCGAGAGGAGCCGCCCGAGGGGTCGCGGGCGGGCTCGCCAGGGCGATGCGGTAGACGCGGCGGGACGCCCCGCCGCCCGCTGGTGGTCGCGACGGTCGCCTCGGTCGGCTGGGCGCTGCCCTCGGCCGCTCTGGCGGCCGGCCTGCCCACTGCGCCGGTCGCGGGCGCGGCGCTCGTGGCGGGTGTCGGATCCGCCGTCTGCGCGGTGCTCTACGCGACCACCAACCAGCGGCATCCGCCGCCCGAGGTCCTCGCCCGCGTCACCTCCATCACCACGCTGGGCGCGTTCGCCCTCGGCTCCCGCGAGGAGGACCTGACCGCGGCGCGGACCTGACCGCTAAGACGCGCCGGGCGCGCCGGGCGTGTACGGCGGGAGGCCGAGGTGGACGGAGATCACGCGGAGCAGGGCGTCGTGCATGCGCGTCCTGGTCAGGCCGGCCACCTGGGTCGCCACCGCGATCTCCAGGCCGTCGATCTGGGTGAGGATCAGGTCCACGGTCTCGTCGATGTCGGACGACAGCCGGAACGCGCCGCTGGCGAGGCCCTCCTCGATCGCGGCCTTCATCGGGGCCCGCCAGCCGTCGTACTGGATGCCGAAGAGGCGCCGGAGTTCCTTGTCCCTGGCCGACGCGGCGGCGATCTCCATGAAGGTGAGGCAGCGGTTCCGGAAGCCGCGCGGCTGGGTGATGTACTCCACCAGCCCGCGGATGCGGTCCCACGGCTCGGCGTGGCGGGAGGCGATCTCCTCCAGCCCTTGGACGATCTTTCCGGTGTGGTGTGAGAAGGCGGCCAGCATCAGGCCGTCACGAGTCTCGTAGTAGTGCTGCAGGGTCCCGATGGACACCCCGGCGTGCTTGGCGACGTCGCGGAGCCGTACGCGTTCGTAGCCCATCTCGGAGACCAGCTCGATGACGGAGGCGAGGATCCGGCCCCGTTGACCGTCGGTCCGTAACTGCCGTGCGGCGTCCACCCGTTGCCCCTTCTTCGCCGGCCGTGGGCGGCGGGCGACCGTGGCGCGTCTGTCGCGCTGGACGGAACTATAACTGCGGATCTCGGCTGAAAGGAACTTCAGAATGCCTATTGACAAGCAGGTGAGAGCCCTCTTCTAATAATGCGGTACTAACGGACAGGCCGTTTGAGCAGCAGTTGAGCGGTCCGGTGAGCGACAGATCTGGAGGGGGTCGATGGGCAAGACGATCATCTGTCCCTGTCATGACGTGACCGTCGAGGACGTCCGCGCGATGCACGCGGCCGGCTACACCCATCCCGAGACCCTCAAGCGGGCGACGGCCGCCTTCATGGGCCCCTGCCAGGGCAAGCACTGCGCCGGTGTGGTGATGGCGCTGCTACGCGAGCTGACCGGCGCGGGCGGCGAGGACGGCGAGCACGGCGCGCCCGTGACCCGCCGTCCCACCGCCCGCCCGCCGCTGCGGCCCGTCGCGCTCGGCCTGCTCGCCGCCGCGGCCGAGACCGCGGGACCGGCCGCCGAGACGCGGGCGGGGGGTGCCTGAGCGATGGCGATCCCCGGAGCCGCCCGGACCCCGCTGCGCCGCTCGTACGACGCCGTCATCGTCGGAGCGGGCGTGCAGGGCCTGGCCCTCGCCTACGAGCTGGCCAAGCTCGGCGTCCGCGACGTCGCCGTGCTCGACCGGAGCTACCCCGGCGGGGGCGGCAGCGGGCGCAACGGCGAGATGATCCGCTCGGCGTTCGGCTCCCGCGAATGGAGCGGGCTGTTCGACGAGTCGCTGCGCCGCTGGCGCACGCTGTCCGCCGAACTCGACTTCAACGTGCTGTTCTCCGGCAGCGGCTACCTCGTGCTGGCCTCCACGCCCGAGCAGGTCGAGCGCTGCCGGGCCGACGTCGTACGGCAGGCCGAGCTGGGCCTGCGCTCGGAGTTCGTCACCGGCGAGGAGGCGCGGAAGATCGTCCCCGAGGTCAACCCCGATCTGGCGCTCGGCGGCGTCTACCAGGACCACGCCGGGTTCGCCCACCACGACGCCGTCGTCTGGGGCTACGCCAGGGCCGCCGCGCGGCTCGGCGTGGAGTTGCACACCGGGGTGACCGTCACCGGCGTCGACGTCGCCGGAGGAGCGGTCCGTGGCGTACGCACCGACAAGGGGACCGTCTCCGCGCCGATCGTGGTGAACGCCGCGGGCGGGGCCGCCCGGCGGATCGCCGACATGGCGGGGGTCGACCTCCCCACGCGCACCTGCCGCCTGGAGATGATCGTCACCGAGTCCGTCGCGCCGTTCCTGCGGCCCGCGCTCGCCACCCTGGACCTGCTCGGCTACTGCCACCAGACCGCGAGGGGCGAGTTCGTCGGCGGCACCGAGCTGCCCGTGCCCGACATCAGCGACAGCCTCAACGGCACCTACGACCTGCTCCTGGACATGGCCGCCAAGTTCGTACGGCTGCTGCCCCGGCTGGCCGGCGTCCGGCTGCTCCGGCACTGGGCCGGGCTGGTCGACCAGAGCGAGGACCTGTCCCCGGTGATCGGGCCGGTCCCCGAGGTCAGCGGCTTCTACCTCACCTGCGGGTGGGTCTACGGCTTCATGGGCGCCCCGGCCACCGGCGCGCTGCTCGCCCGGGGCATCCACGACGGCGTCATGCCCGAACTGATCCGTCCCTTCTCAGTCACGAGGCTGCACGAGGGCCGGTTCATCGAGGAAGGCGCCCTCGTGGTCGCCGCGGAGGAGGGGAACGCCGCGTGAACCTGCGGATCACCGGCCACCCGGCCGCGCCGTACGCGCGGGCCCGCCGGGTCGGCTTCACCTTCGAGGGCCGCACGCTCCACGGATACGAGGGCGAGCCCGTGGCGACCGCCCTGCACGCCGCCGGGGTGCGGGTGCTGTCGCGCAGCTTCAAGTACCACCGCCCCAGGGGCATCGGGCTGACCTGCGGCGCGCCGTCGTGCCCCAACTGCCAGCTCACCATCGACGGGCAGTACGGCGTGCCGGGGTGCGCGACGCCACTGCGCGGTGGCGAGACCGTGCGGCGCGAACGTTCCTGGCCCAGCGCGGACCGTGACCTGTTCGGCCTGATCGACCGGTTCTCCGCGTTCGTCCCCGCGGGCTTCCAGTTCCGCCTGTTCCGCCGCTCGCCCCGCCTCGCCCACCTGGCCGAGCGCGTCATGGGCCTGGTCGCGGGCGGCGCGCGCGAGGTCACGCCCGACGCGATCGCGCGTGCCGCGCGGCCCGGCCTGGGCCACCGGCGGACCGCGCTGGCCGTCGTCGGCGGAGGGGCGGCCGGGCTGGCCGCCGCGCTCGCGGCCGCGGACGCCGGGATGGAGGTCATCCTGGTGGACCAGGGCGAGGAGCCGGGCGGGACGCTGCGCGCGGAGACGGGCCCGGTCAGGACGCCGGACGGCGGCCAGACGCCGGGGTTCGCGCTCGTCGCCGGGCTGGCGGCCAGAGCGGCGGCCCATCCGTCGATCGAGGTGCTCGCCGGATCCACCGCGCTCGGCTGGTACGAGGGCGGCGTGCTGCCGGTGCACACCCCGGCCGGGGTGCTGACGCTGCGGCCGGAACGGCTCCTGGTCGCGACCGGCGACTACGACCAGCCGCTGCTCTTCCCCGGCAACGACCGTCCCGGCGTCATGCTGGCCGGCGCGGTCCAGCGCCTGATCAATGTCGATCACGTACGGCCCGGCCACCGTGCCGTCGTGGTGACCGCCGACCCCCACGGCTACGCGGTGGCCGCGCAGCTCCGCGCGGTCGGCGTCGAGATCGTCGCCCTGGTCGACGCCCGAGGTGAGGCGGAGGCGGGGGCGGACGCCGCGGCATCCTTCCCGTCGGGAGTCGCGGCCTCGGGGGTGCCGCACCTGACGGGACACACCGTGCGGGAGGCCCTCGGCCGCCGCAGGGTGACCGGCCTGGTGGTCCAGCACCGGAACGGGGCGCGTATCGTGCGGCTGAGCTGCGACGTCGTCGTGGTCTCCGCGGGACGGCGCCCCGCCGAGGAGTTGCTCCTCCAGCGGCTCTACCACGGGGACATCACGCTCGACGCCGGGTTCGGCGGCGCCTCCGGGGACGGCGGGCTGCCCGGCGGCGTGGCCGTGGCCGGCGGCGCCGCCGGGGTCACCGACCCCGCCGCCGCGCTGGACATGGGCGCAGAGGAAGGCGCCCGCCTGGCCCGGTGGTCGCCGTGACCCGGCACTCCAGGGTGGTCCGAGTCCTCTCCTCGGATCGGCCCGAAATTTCGAAATACCCCCTCTCGCCCGGCCAGGCTGGGCGGCCATCTCCTTCAGGAGGAACCAGTGAGTGACACCGGCGCGCACGGGAAGCTCTCCCGCCGGACCCTGCTCGTCCGTGGCGGCCAGGGGCTCGGCCTGCTCGCGGCCTCCGGCGTTCTCAGCGCCTGCGGCGGCGGCTTCTCCTCGTCCCCGGGCGGCGGTGGCGGCACCACCCTCACCATCGCCAGTTACGGCGGCGACTACCAGAAGTTCCAGGCCAAGGCGCTGTGGGGGCCGTACGCCACGAAGAACGGCATCACCATCAAGGAGGACGGCCCCTCGGACAACGCCAAGATCAAGGCGCAGGCCGAGTCGGGCAACCCGTCCTGGGACATCGTGGTCGTCGGCAACGACTTCGGCGGCGACGCCGACGCCAAGTGGCTGGAGCCCATCGACTACTCCGTCATCGACAAGGCGTCGATCATCGAGGGGTACGCGCAGACCTACCGCATCTGCGCCGACGTCGAGGGCACCGTCCTCGCCTACCGCTCGGACAAGACCGGTGCCACCGCGCCCAAGCCGTGGGTGGACTTCTTCGACGTCAAGAAGTACCCGGGCAAGCGCACCGCGTGGAAGTCGGTCGGCGGCGGCATCTTCGAGATGGCCCTGCTGGCCGACGGCGTCGCCCCCGCCGACCTCTACCCGATCGACGTGGACCGGGCGCTGAAGAAGCTCGCCACGATCAAGGACCAGCTCATCTGGTGGGAGACCGGCGCGCAGGCCCAGCAGTACCTGGAGAGCGGTGAGGCGGTCATGGGCATGGTGTGGATCGCCCGCGCCCTGCAGTCCGCGGCCAACGCCCCCATCACGATCGCCTGGGACTCGTGGTTGTCGCAGGAGGCCTACTGGGTCGTCCCCAAGGGCACCAAGAACAAGGCCGAGGCGATGAAGCTCATCGCGCACATGACCTCCGCCGAGCCCACCGCCGAGCTGACCAAGTACCTGCCGTACGGCCCGGTCAACGTCGGCGCGCAGGACAAGATCGACCCCTCGGCCAAGGACAACCTGCCCACGACCCACCTCGACACCCAGATCAAGGTGAACGACGTGTGGTGGGGCGAGAACCGGGACGCCGTCAACGACAGGTTCCAGCAGTGGCTGCTCTCCTGAGCCCCGTCGCCCCAGGCGGGCAGGCCCGGACGGCGCCCACGCCGTCCGGGCGGTCGGGGTGGCTGGCCAGGCACTGGCCGTTCCTGCTCATCGTCCCCGCGCTGCTGGTCCTCCTCGCGGTGTTCGTCTATCCGGTGGCGCAGACGTTCGTCAGCGCGTTCACCACGCCGAACCCGGGGATGGAGAACTTCAGCTGGTTCTTCGGCTCGTCGGCCAACGTCGCCGTGCTGACCCGGACGTTCTCGACCGCGCTGTGGTCGACGCTCATCTGCCTCGCCCTGGCCTACCCGTACGCGTACCTGATGACCGTGGCGTCGCCGCGGGCGCGCGCGGCGCTGCTGCTGATCGTCATGCTGCCGTTCTGGACCAGCCTGATGGTGCGCACCTTCGCCTGGCTCGTGCTGCTGCAGGACACCGGGGTGATCAACGGTTTCCTCGGGCTGTTCGGGGTGGGGCCGTTCGGTCTCGTCCGCAGCCAGGTGGGCGTGCTCGTCGGCATGGTGCAGATCCTCATGCCGTTCATGGTGCTGCCGCTGTACTCGGTGATGAGCGGCATCGACCGGCGGCTCCTCACCGCCGCCCAGAGCCTCGGCGCCCGCCCGATCGTGGCGCTGGCGCGGATCTTCGTCCCGCTGTCGCTGCCCGGGGTCGCGGCCGGATCGACGATGGTGTTCATCACCTCGCTCGGCTTCTACGTCACCCCGGCCCTGCTCGGGTCGCCCAGCGAGGCACTGATCTCGCAGTTCATGTACACGCAGGTCAGCGGCATGCTGATGTGGGGCAGGGGCGGCGCCATGGCGGTCGTGCTCTTCGCGACCACGCTGCTGTTGATGGGCCTGCTCGGCCTGGCCATGCGAGCCGGCCGCCGGCGCAAGGTGGGTGCCCGATGAGCGCCCGTCTCGCCCGCGTCGCGCTGTGGGCCACCGGCGTGCTGGTCGCCGCCTGGCTGGTGGCGCCCACGCTCGTGGTGATCCCGCTCAGCTTCACCGACAAGGTGTCGCTGACCTTCCCGCCGACCGGCTGGTCCACCCGGTGGTACGCCAACTTCTTCAGCGACTCCGCCTGGATGATGGCGCTGGCGAACTCGCTGCTGGTCGGCGTGCTGGTGGCCGTCGTGGCGACCGTCCTCGGCACCGCCGCCGCCTTCGGCCTCAGCCGCTGGGCGAGCAGGCGCGGCGCCGCGGTCGCGAACGTGTTCCTGCTGGCCCCGATGATCGTCCCCGGGATCATCGTCGCGATCGGCGTCTACGCGGTCTTCCTGAAGCTCCAGCTCGCCGGGTCCCTCGCCGGGTTCGTCGCCGCGCACACCGTGCTCGCGCTGCCGTTCGTGGTCACCTCGGTGACGGCCGCCCTCGGGACGTTCGACGTACGCCTGGAGACGGCGGCGGCCAGCCTCGGCGCCGGCCGCCTGGCGACGTTCCGCCAGGTCACGCTGCCGCTGATCATGCCCGGCGTCGTCTCGGGCGCGCTGTTCGCCTTCGTGACCTCGTTCGACGAGGTCGTGGTGTCGCTGTTCATCCAGAGCCCGACCCTCGTCACCCTGCCCGTGCAGATGTATTCGAGCGTGACCCGCGAGACCGACCCGACGCTCGCCGCCGCGGCGACCATGATCCTGGTGCTCACCACGGTCCTGGTCACCGGTGGACTCGCCCTGTCCGCAAGGAGGAACCGTGCCCGTTGACCGGCCCGAAGGCGGAACCGCGCCGACAGCCAAGGGAGCCCGCATCGACCTGCGCGGGATGACCAAGCGCTTCGGAGCCTCGGTCGCCGTCGACGACTGCACCCTGACCGTCGAACCGGGAGAGTTCATGACCTTCCTCGGCCCGTCGGGCTCGGGGAAGACCACGACACTGAACATGATCGCCGGATTCACCGACATCTCGGCCGGCGGCCTGGAGATCGACGACCTCCCGGTGGGCGGCATACCCGCGCACAAGCGGGACATCGGCGTCGTCTTCCAGCACTACGCGCTGTTCCCGCACATGACGGTCGCGCAGAACATCGCCTTCCCGCTGCGCCAGCGCAAGATCCCCAAGGCCGAGCGGCAGCGCATGGTCGCCGCCGCCCTGGAGACCGTGCAGCTTCCCGACCACGCCGCCCGCTACCCGGGCGAGCTCTCCGGCGGGCAGCAGCAGCGGGTCGCCCTGGCCCGGGCGATCGTGTTCAGCCCGCGCGTCCTGCTCATGGACGAGCCGCTCGGCGCGCTCGACCGCAAGCTCCGCGAGTTCCTCCAGCTGGAGATCAAGCGCATCCACCGCGAGGTCGGGTCCACGTTCGTCTTCGTGACGCACGACCAGGAGGAGGCGCTCATCCTCTCCGACCGGATCGCGGTGTTCAACAACGCCAAGATCGAGCAGGTCGGCACCGCCCACGAGCTCTACGAGCGGCCCGCCACGCTGTTCGTGGCCCGCTTCCTCGGCGAGTCCACGATCCTTCGCGGTACGGCACGCCCCGACGGCGCCGGATCGACCCTCGTCGGCGACGGCTTCGCCGTACGGACGGCCGGGCGGGTCGAAGGCGGCGAAGGCGGCACGGCCGCCCTGGTCGTACGGCCGGAGCGGCTGCGCCTCACCACTGACGATCCGGCAGGAATCCCGTCCGGGACCAACGCCGTCCCCGTCACGGTCGTGGAGGAGATCTACCTGGGCGCGGCCCGCAAGCTGGAGGTCATCCTGCCCGGCGGTGCTCGCGGCCTCGTACGCGAGCAGGCCGGCGCGCTCAGCGACCTGCGGGTGGGCGACCGGGCCACCCTGTGCTGGCATCCGGACGACGGCGTCCTGCTGCCCGACGACCCGACCATTGAAAGGATCTTCACGTGACCGTCAACGGCGGAGTGTCGTTCTGGTACCGAGAGATCGGGCTCCCCACCCGGCGCCCACCACTGGAGCGTTCCATCACCGCCGACGTCTGCATCGTGGGCGCCGGATACACCGGGCTGTGGACCGCTTACTACCTGAAGAAGGCCGACCCCGGACTCGACATCGTCGTGCTGGAGCGGAAGTTCGCCGGGTTCGGCGGGTCCGGGCGCAACGGCGGCTGGCTGACCGCGGCGCTGGCCGGATCCCCGCGCAGGTTCGCCAAGACCCACGGCCGTGACGGCGTGTACGCCCTCCAGCGGGCCATGAACGACACCGTGGACGAGGTCGTCCAGGTCGCCAGGACCGAGGGCATCGACGCCGACATCGTCAAGGGCGGCATCCTGCGGGTGGCCCACGCCCCGTCGCACCTCCCGAGGCTGGTCTCGGGCGTGCGGACCGCCCGCTCGTGGGGCGACGACGACCTGGAACTGCTCGACGCCGCGCGGACCACGGCCAGGATCCGGGTCGACGGCGCGCTCGGTGCCTCGTTCAGTCCCCACTGCGCCCGGGTCCAGCCGGCCAAGCTTGTGCAGGGCCTGGCACGGGTCGTCGAGGACCTCGGGGTGCGCATCTACGAGTCCACCCCGGTCACCGACATCGTGCCGCACGAGGCGCGCACGCCGTACGGCACCGTCCGGGCGAAGTTCGTGCTGCGGGCGACGGAGGGGTTCACCGCCGGGCTCAGCGGTGAGCGCCGCACCTGGCTGCCGATGAACTCCTCGCTGATCGTCACCGAGCGGCTGCCCGAGCGGGTCTGGGACGAGATCGGCTGGGAGGGCCGCGAGCTGCTCGGCGACATGTCGCACGCCTACATCTACGCCCAGCGGACGGCGGACGACCGCATCGCGATCGGCGGGCGCGGCGTGCCGTACCGGTTCGGCTCCAGGACGGACGACGACGGGCGCACGCACGCCGCCACGGTGCGCGCGCTCCGCGACGCCCTGGTCAGGCTGTTCCCGGCGGTGCGCGACGCGGCGGTCGAGCACGCCTGGTGCGGTGTGCTCGGCGTGCCGCGCGACTGGTGCTCCACCGCCGTGCTCGACCAGCGGACGGGTCTCGGCTGGGCCGGCGGGTACGTGGGACACGGCGTGGCGACCACCAACCTCGCCGGCCGTACCCTGCGCGACCTGGTGCTCGGCGCCGACACCGAACTCACCCGGCTGCCCTGGGTCGGCAGGAAGGTGCGCAAGTGGGAGCCGGAGCCGCTGCGCTGGATCGGCGTGCGGGGCATGTACGCGGCCTACCGCGCCGCCGACCGGGCCGAGATCGTGGAGGGGCGCCCCACCACGTCGCCCATCGCCAAGGTCGCCGACATGGTCGCCCGCCGTCACTGACCCGTGGTCGTCCGACCGGGCGGCTTCATCGACAAGGAGAAGAGCATTGCAGAGCATCGTCGTGCCGGACGCGATCACGGCCGACCTGGGACCGTACGCGCCGAAGCCGACCTCGATCGCCGGGGAGCAGCGGGAGGCGTCGCTCAAGGCGTGGACCTCCGCCGACGGTAAGACCAGCGCCGGGGTGTGGGAGTGCACCCCCGGCACCTTCACCGCCGTGCGCGATGGCTACCACGAGGTGTGCCAGATCCTTTCCGGGCGGGCGACCATCGTCGGCGCGGACGGCACGACCCAGGAGGTCGGCCCCGGCAGCACCCTGGTCATGCCCGAGGGATGGCAGGGGGAGTGGCACGTCCACGAGACCGTGCGCAAGACCTATGTGACCACGCGCCTCTGATCCGGCCCCGCGCGCTGCTCAGGATCGCCGTGCGCTGCTCAGGATCGCCGTGCGCTCAGCCGTGGTTCAGCGGAGCAGCTCGTAGGCGCTCGGCCGCATCCTGCGGGTACGGGTCCAGTACTCGAAGGTGAAACCGGGCCAGATGGCGCGGTTCCTGCCGTGCTCGTCGAGGTACCAGCTCGTGCACCCGCCGTCGGTCCACACCAGGCGGTCCAGCCGCCGCTGGAGGCGGTCGTTGTAGGCACGCTGGACCTCGGGCCGTACGTCCAACGCCTTCGCACCGGTCCTGGACAGCAGCCGCAGGCAGTCCATGACGTACCGGACCTGGGACTCGATCATGAATACGACCGAGTTGTGGCCCAGGCCGGTGTTGGGGCCGAGCAGGAAGAACAGGTTCGGGAAGCCGGAGGCGGTGATGCCGAGATAGGCCTCGACGCCGTCCTGCCAGGCGTCCTGGATCTTCCGGCCGTTCCTGCCGATGATCCGCTGCTCGCTCAGCGCGTCGGTGACCTTGAAGCCGGTGCCGTAGACGATCACATCGACCTCATGCTCGCGGCCCGTGGCGTCGATGATCGAACGGTCCCGGATCTCCGTGATCGCGTCCGTGACGAGTTCGACGTTGTCCCTGGTGAGAGCGGGATAGTAGTCGTCGGACAGCAGGATGCGCTTGCAGCCGATCGTGTAGTCGGGGGTCAGCCTGGCACGGAGCCCGGGATCGGCGACCTGCCGGGCGAGATGCCGTTCGGCCATCCGCCGATGGACCTTCATCAGCCGGGGGTCGATCGTGAAGCCCAGCGCGCGCGACTCCAGTAGCCAGTAGATCGAGTTGCGGGCCATCCTGGCCGCGCCGGGCAGTCGCAGCACCTTCTTCGCGCGGTCGGAGACGGCGAAGTCGGGTTTCGGCTGGATCCACGGTGGGGTGCGCTGGAACAGGCGCAGTTCGGCTGCCTGCTCCGCCACCCGGGGGACGAACTGGATCGCGGACGCGCCCGTCCCGATCACCGCCACCCGTTTGCCGGTCAGGTCGACGGAGTGGTCCCACTGGGCCGAGTGGAAAGCCGGGCCCCCGAATTTTCCGGGTATGTCAGGAAATGACGGCACATGCAGCGCTCCGATTCCGGAGACGACGGCGTTGGCCGTGATCGGCTCTCCCGTGCTCGTGGACACCCGCCACAGGTTCCGGTCGTCGTCGTACTCCAGTCCGGTGACCTCCACGCCGAACCGGAAATGCGGCGTCACGCCGTACTTGTCGGCGCACGCTCGCATATACGCCCAGATCTCCTCCTGCGGGGAGAACATCCGCGACCATCCGGGGTTGAGCTCGAACGAGAACGAGTACATGGGCGAGGGGACGTCGCAGGCGCATCCGGGATAGGTGTTGTCGCGCCAGGTTCCGCCGAGGTCGGCCGCCTTCTCCAGGATCACGAAGTCGTGGTAGCCCGCTTCCTTGAGCTTGATCGCCATGCACAGCCCCGCGAAGCCCGCCCCGATGATCGCGATCCCCATGCGGCCTCCTCACCCTGCCGGAAACCTGCCGGCGCATTATTGGAACAATTGTCTAATTTAATGGCGGAATGCCACCTGGTCCAGAGGGTCGCGGGCAGCCCGGTTCGGGCGGTGGTGGCCGCGTCGCACCTATAGGGACATATCCGGTCTGACGGATATCTTTACTCGCCTGGGAATCGAAATTAATCTTTCGCTGGAGTTGTCGCGTTCCGCCGACCGCGCTGGAGTCCATCGCCCTCATGGCCCACCCCTTACCCCAGCCGTCGCCGAGCCCGCAGCCCTCGACCGGCTCGCCCGAGCCGCCGGACAAGCCGCCGTCAGATCAGCGGCCGTCGGCCACACCCCAGTCGCAGGCCACCCCTGATCCGCCGGCCGATCCTCGGCCGTCCTCCGAGCACGAGGCGGGCGATACCGCGGGTGCGTCCGGTGGTAAGCCGATCTGGACCGCCCCGCCGGGTTCTACGGGGGCGAGCGAGGGATATTCGGGCATCGATCCGGCGCGGATGGACGCTTTCGAGCGGGCTCTGGGGCGGGCGGAGAACACGCTGGGGCGCAACGAGCCGGTGATCCGCCGGGTACTGCAGCAACTCGACCTGGACACGTCCGGGTTGGGCGTGCTGCGCGAGGCACGGAGCTGGATCGAGACGAGCCGTCCCGACCTGCGGCGGCGCAGCGAGGCCATCACGTCGGAACGCTCCGATTGGGGCGTGTCCACCGGCCCTTTCGCGCTCGCCGCCTTCGACGAGGCACGCTACGGCCAGGCGGCCGGCGACCCGGACGTGTACGCGGCGGTGGGCGCGCTCGCCCGAGCCGCCGACCAGGGCGAGGTGGATCGGAAGGCGCTGGCCGCGCTGGAGAAGCGCACCGGGGACGCGGCGTTCGCCACCGCGTTGCTGAACGCCCTGGGGGCGACCGGGTACCGGAAGCTGATGGCCACGACCGTCGAGCAGGGGGACGGCAAGGAGACGAAACGGCTGCGGGCGGCTCTCGGCACGCTGCTGGGGACGGCGAGTTCGCGGTTGGGCGACACCTGGCGGGACGGGCTCACCTCCGATCTCGGCGTCGGATGGAGCGAGGGGTATGCGGTCGCGCTGGCACTCAAGCAGGGCACCGTCGCCACCGGCTTCCTCCTCGCGGCGGCCAGGAAGCTCGACGCGTGGGATCGGAACGTCTCCAAGGCACCCACCGGACAGGACCCCGGCGTCATGTCCACGCTGATGGAGGCGCTCAGCCGCGATCCGGTGGCGGCCCAGGACTTCTTCGCCGCCGATCCGACCGTCTTGAAGCGCCTGCTGACCGAGCGCGGCATGTCCGACAAGGGGGTGGCGCTGGGCAAGGCGCTGGAGGCCGCGACGCTGACGTTCCGCGACCACGACGGCTCGCCGCAGAACCCCTCGCGCGGGTACCTGTCGGCCAGGCTGGCATCGGAGTTCGTGCACATCGAGGCCGGACGGATCGAGAAGGGCTATCCGCCTTCGTCGTTCGTGTCCCCGCCCAGCACCGGCCGCATCCTCGCCGGCTACATCGCCGACATCGACCGTGCCGCTCAGAAAACGGACCGGGTCGTACCCGGCGTCGGGGGCGCGGACAATCCAGGCACACCGGGACAGGACCCCTGGGGGGCGAAGTTCGACCAGCAGGAGTTGCGGCAGGTGATGCGTGAAGCTTTCGCTGATGTCCACGCGTTCACGCCTGTCCTGCTGGCGCAGACGGCCTTCACCGGACGGCTGCTCGACCACGGAGCGGCCCAGATAGCCGCCGGGCATGGCGACGGCACGCTCAAGACCAATGCGCAACGAGGCGGCGCCGGCTTCGGCATGATCACCGACGCGGCCGGCTTGGCCAAGATCGAGGAAGGCAAGGCGCTGGATGAGGTGCAGCAGCTGAAGATGAAGGTGTTCACCGGGGTGGTCAACACCGGGCTGGCCATCCCACAGAAGGGAGGGTGGCCGATCACCGCTGGGGTGATCGGGGCCTGGACCGGTTTGATCGAGGACGTCTTCAAGGGCGACGGCGGCGCGGAGACCAAGGCCCGCAGGGAGGCCAACGCCGCTGTCGACCAGACGCGGACCCTTGTGCACGACCTCACCGTCCAGGCGATGCTCAACCACGGGTTGTTCGGGTCGGCGGATCCTGCCGCCCCCACCCATCCGTGGGCCTCTCTTGAAGGCCTGCGCACGGGAGATGATCCCAGGGACAATCCCAACAACTTCCTGAAGGATGACGGTCGGACTCTCATGACCAAGGAGGAGATGATCGACAAGACGGCGACCAACAGCACCGATGAGAGCCGCCGGCTGGACGCCTACGATCGGTGGCTGTACGAGGGGCCGTCGGGAGATCTCTGGCACGACATCGAGCTTCGCCTTAACCAGAGCTTCTCCGACGGTTTCGCTCAGTACGCATGATGAGGACACGAGTAGCCGTGACGGTCGTGCTCGCTTGTGCCTTGGCATTGTCGGCGGCATGCCAGGGCGAGCGGAGGACGGCGGATCACGCTCCGCTGCAGACGGTGGCCGCTCCGCCGTACATCTGTGAATACATCCCCTTGAAGGCGGTGGAGTTGATGACCGGGGTGAGCGACCCTCTGGTCCGCGGCTTCTTTGACCTTTCACAGGACAGTGGGGATGGAAGCTGTGCGGTCTATCGCCGAGACGGTGATCGGCTGAAGGTCTTGCAGATCACCCTCACGCCGGAGAGAGTCCCCGGTGAGGTGGAGGAAGAACTCGATGGCGCCTCTCCCTTGCCGGAGATCATCCCCGGCTCCATCGGGTACTACTTCAGGGGCCGGGACAGCGAGAAGCACGGGGCCCATGCCGTGCTCGCTCGCGGAAAGACAGAGCTCAGCGTGCAGTTGGAGTACGGCGTCAAGGGGCGGGACAACGCGGCGGACGTGCTGGCGTTGATGAAGCTGATCGCACCCACGCTGATCACCGCTGCCAGTGCGCCATCGCCGAGCCCGTCGGCCACGCCCTCGTCTCCGAAGGGGGACTGATCAGGCAATGACCGAGATGGTGCCGAACCCTCTCTACGAGGCGCTGGGGAACGCGTTGCGGACCGTGGAGCCGCTGGTCCGCGAGATCGAGAGCACCATCGAGGCGCCCTACCAGGACTTCCACTCCGGCGATGTATGGTCGGGACCGGCCGCCCGACGGTTCGACGCGCAACTCGCCCACCACCGCGCCCGCGTTCGCGGTTCGGCGGACAAGTTCCTGGCCGACCTGCACGGGGAGCTGGCCCGCACCCCACCCAAGGTGACCCTCGACGAGGCCAGGGCGATCGCGAGCAGGTACCGCCTGCCGTGACGGGCCGAACCTCGCGTCCCTGTATGTAGCGCGTTCATTCGGAGGCGGGCACCAGCAGGTACCCGGGCACTGCAGGCCAGGGCATGGGGAAGCCGCCGACGGGCGCGGTCGTCGGCGGCGGGTATTGGCGATGTCCGCCGGGCAGAACGTTCAGCCGGCGCGGGATCACATCAGAGATCAGGCGATCAGGAGATACGCGACGACGGCGACCGCGACCAGTGCCACGACCCCCACGACGATCCAGATCGGCAGTCGGGACGGCTGCTCGTTGGCGGCTTCGACTTCCTGCTCGCGGGCGAACGCACGGAACGCCTGCGTGTTCCCGGCCGGGTCAATCTGCGGTTCGGACATGAGGGGCACTCTATCGAGAGGCTTTGCGGTCGCGGCACCGTTTTGTCGGATTTCGCGATGAGCGTGGACGGGCCGGAGGGAGTGTCGGCGCCCCGGCTGACCGCACGTGCCGGACCGGTACGGGTGCCGGATAGCGTGTTAGTCATGCTCCGTACCCTGTTCTCTCCCCGGCTGGTGGCCCTTCACCTGCTGGCGGTCGGAGTGCTGGTCTCCTTCTTCTTCCTCGGGCGCTGGCAGCTCGGTGAGTTCGAGGAGTCCGGCATGCCCAAGGCGGCCGCCGACCCGGCGCCGGTCGCCGTCACCGACCTCGCCGCGCTCGGCGGGCACACGGAATCGGACGTGGCGGGGCGCCAGGTGACGGCGCAGGGCACCTTCGACGCGCAGGGCCAACTCCTTGTCGCCGACCGCGAGGCCGACGTCTCGGCGCCGGGCGGGCGGGTCGCGAGCGGGCGGGGCTTCTGGATCCTCACGCCGATGCGGCTGACGGACGGGACGATCATCCCCATCGTGCGGGGCTGGGTTCCCTCGGCGAGCGATCCCGCGCTGGCCGTACCCACGGGGACGGTGACGGTGACCGGGCGGCTGCGGCCGGCCGAGCAGACGGACGCCGTGCAACGGACGGGGGTGTTGCCCGCGGGCCAGGTCGCGACCGTGTCCACCAGTGAGCTGATCAACCTGTGGACGGACGGCAAGCTGCGCAGCGGGTTCGTCGTGGCCACCGCCCAGGACACGCCGTCGGGCGCCAAGTCGGTCGCGGTGCCCGCCCCGGCCGTCGGAAGCGGGCTCACCTGGCGCAACCTGGCCTACGCCGCCCAGTGGTGGATCTTCGCGATCTTCGCGGTGTTCATGTGGTTCCACTTCGTCCGTGACGCCGTACGCGAATCGCGCGGGGAGCGGCCCGCCAGTGGATCAGCGGGTGGTACGAGGGGTGGACCGGCGGAAGGACCGGCCCCCGTCGCGGATATCGTGTGACAACAGGTTTCCCAGCAGAGGTAATGATCGTCGTGGAATCAGCGCTCAAGCCGTACCGTGTCATGGCCTACATCGTCGGCGTGATGCTGCTCCTGCTCTGTGTGGCCATGGTGGTGAAGTACGGATTCGACAACGGCTCCCTCGTCGCCGTCGTGGGGCCGGTCCACGGCTTCCTGTACATGATCTACCTGCTGGCCGCGCTCAACCTGGGACTCAAGACGCGCTGGCCGGTGAAGTACCTGCTGCTGGTGCTGATCGCGGGCACCATCCCGTTCCTGTCGTTCGTCGTCGAGAAGAACGTCACCGAGCGGGTGAACCGTCAGATCAAGGCGGCTGCCGCCACGGCCTGACCGAGAACGATGGCGCCCGTGACCTCAACGGTCACGGGCGCCACTGCGTCGATACCAGTCGGTCGCCACCAGGTGGTGCGCGGCCTCAGCGGAGTTCAGCGCCCGATCTGGCGGCCTCTGATCCGGCGCAGCCGCTTCCGCTGGGACTCGTCGAGCATGAAGTAGGCGACGACCGGTGCGCCGAGGACTCCGAGCACGACGAGCCAGGCGATCAGGCCCGGCAGCAGCCAGAGCGAGAGCACGGAAACCACAGCCGCGCCGATGTAGTACTTCCCGAGTGGAGACATTGTCCGGGCCTTTCCGTCCAGAGCGTCGCCTGTGACAACGTCCACGGGCGCGGCCGAGTTCCTGGCGGTGCCGCGCCGGGCTACTCGCCGCCGGTCTTCTTGCCCATCGCCTTGCGGATCACGTCCCGCGCCCGATCCATGATCGCGGCGGGCGGTCCGAGCAGCAGGTTCGCCGCGCCCGACTCGACCCCGGCGTGCGGGTGGGTGGGCGCCAGCGCCTCCGCCGCCTTGACCCCGACGGCCAGTGCGCGCCGCTCGGCCTGGCTCGTCGACGCCCTCAGTTCGGCGAACTCGTAGCGTTCCTCGGCCGCGGCGTGCGCGAACACCGAGGCCCGCAGGATCTCCAACTGGCGGGAGAACTCGGTGGTGGAGGTGTCCATGCCGTCCATCTGGGACAGCAACTCCTTGGCCTCGTGCTCCTCGTGCAGCCGGCTGTCGATGATCGTGTCGCCGTTGACGAGCTTGTGCCGGGCGAAGGGATGCACGATCTCCTCTTCGGCCGTCTCATGTACGGCCAGCAGGCGCAGCAGCCGGCTGAAGGCTTCCGTGCGGGCGTCGCCCTGGCTCTTGTCGACCTCGTCGAACAGCTCCCTGATGAGGCTGTGCTGCCGCAATAGCAGGTCGATGACGTCGTTCTCACGCATCGTCTCCGGCGTTGTCTGGCGGTCCATAGCTCCTCCTTCCGGGTTCTGTCTGGCCTACCCTTACCTACCAGCCGAAACCCATTCAGGAGAGATCATTGCGGCCCATCCACCGCTCGTGCGCGCCGTACAGGCGCTGCCACAGCTTCTCCCTCTCCGGAGCGGTCACGTCGTCGAGCGTGAGACCGAAAACATCGGCCAGCGCCCCGAAGTAGTCCTCCGGCCGGTCGAGCGTCGTCGAGGATTCGGGCCCCGCGCCGACCCGCTTCAGGACCAGCCCGGTCAGCTTGTCGAGGCCGGTGATGTCGCGCCGCTGGATCGCCGCCACCTGGACGAAGCCGGACTCCGGGGACGTGGACAGGTATTCGTGCTTCGCGGCGAAGGCGTCCATCCCGGTCGGTTCCGGCCGGAAGTCCATGCCGGCGAAGCCGCCGCGGGGGTCGTGATCGAACCGCCAGCCGCCCGGCTCTGCCTCCGACCGGCGCAGGCCGTACCGGAACGGGCCCTGCGTGTAGGCGCCCTCCACCAGCGGGAGCGGCTCGTGGATCGCGTCGCCGAGCCCGGCGTCCACGAACCACCGCCCGTCCGGATTGCCGTCGGACGGCAGCCCGGAGACCACGAGCACG
Organism: Microtetraspora glauca; assembly: GCA_001570385.1. Classification (GTDB taxonomy): domain Bacteria; phylum Actinomycetota; class Actinomycetes; order Streptosporangiales; family Streptosporangiaceae; genus Microtetraspora; species Microtetraspora glauca. The sequence continues at coordinate 869,921 of BBYL01000007.1, forward strand.
AGGTGGTTGCCGTCGGCGCCCGGCGGGTTGTCCGGCGAGTTCTGCACGCCGCCGAAGTGCCGCGTGACCTGGTATCCCAGCTCCTTGAGCAGCACGGAGAAGGCGCCGTTGAGGTGGAAGCAGTAACCGCCCCGGCCTGAGGCGATCCGCCGGACCGACTCGGCAGGATCCACCGTCGTCGGGCGGTCCAGCCAGATCTCCAGGTTCTCGTACGCCACCCGCTCGACGTGGGCGCTCTGCAGCCGGAAGAGGGCCTCGACGCTGGGCGGCTCCTCGCTCAACCCCAGCCGCCGGAGATATCGGTCAATCACCAGCTCAAGGTACTACGGGGGGTACTGCACCGGATCTGCACACGTGAACACGATCTCTCTGCACACGGCGGTTCTAGGCTGCCGACATGGCTCCCCCACAACATCGGCGGGTCCTCGTGGTCGAGGACGACGAGACGATCGCGACAGCCGTACGGAACCGGCTGGTCGCCGAGGGTTTCGACGTGCGCGTCGTCCACGACGGTGAGGCCGCCCTGATCGCGTACGCCAAGGCCGAGCCGGACGTGGTGGTCCTCGACCGCCTGCTCCCCGGCGTGGACGGCCTCGAGGTGTGCCGCCGCATCCAGGCGGCGCGGCCGGTCCCCGTCCTCATGCTGACCGCGCTCGGCGAGGAGACCGACGTCCTGGTCGGCCTCGGCGTCGGCGCGGACGACTACATCGCCAAGCCGTTCAGCATGCGGGAGCTGGTCGCGCGGATCCACGCGCTGCTCCGCCGGGTGGAGCGGGCCGCGGCTCTCGCGCACGAGGACGCGGTGATCCGGGTGGGCGAGGTGGAGATCAACACGGCCGAGCGGCGGGTGTTCGTGCGCGGGACCGAGGCGCAGCTCACCAGGACCGAGTTCGACCTGCTCAGAAGGCTCGCGGAACGCCCCGGCCAGGTATTCGAGCGGGAGCGGCTTCTGTCGGACATCTGGGGCTTCTCGGAGGCCGCCGCCACGCGGACCGTGGACAGCCATGTCCGGGCCCTGCGCCGCAAACTCGGCTCCCAGGTGGTCCGCACGGTCCACGGCGTCGGGTACGCGCTGGTCCGATCATGAGGCCCCTCGACTTCCTCGGCCGGATCAAGGTCAAGCTCGGCATCGTGATCGTGCTCGCCGTGGTCGCGGCCTTCGTGGTGAACGAGGTCGGCATCAACTCCGGGTTGACGCGGAACATCCGGATCGCCATCGCGGTCGTGCTCGCGCTGATCATGGTCCAGTTGCTCGCCCGGGGGATGACCAAGCCGCTCCGCGAGATGGCCGCCGCCGCGCAGACGATCGCCAAGGGCCGGTACGGCATGCGTGTCTCGGCTACGTCCAGGGACGAGGTGGGCGAGCTCGCCCGGGCGTTCAACGCGATGGCCGCGGACCTGGGCGAGGTGGACCGGCAACGGCGTGAGCTCGTCGCCAACGTGAGCCACGAGCTGCGCACCCCGATCACCGGCCTGCAGGCCGTACTGGAGAACGTCGTGGACGGCGTGTCGACGCCCGACGTCGACACGCTGGGCACCGCTCTGGCCCAGACGCAGCGGCTGGGCCGCCTGGTCGCCCAGCTTCTCGACCTGTCGCGGCTCGACTCCGGCGCCCGGTTGATCGAGCCCGAGACGCTCGACATGGTGTCGATGTGCCGCCAGGCCGCGGGCGAGGCCGCGCTGGCTCGTGACGACGTCACGGTCGAGAGCAGGGTGCGGCCGGGTACGGCGCTGGTCGCCGACCCCGGCCTCCTGGCCCAGGTGCTGGCCAACCTGCTCGACAACGCCGTACGGCACAGCCCGCCCGGCGGGACGGTACGGCTGTCGGCGCGCGTGTCGGGGGCCGACGTCGAGATCGCGGTCGTCGACGGCGGCCCCGGCATCCCGCCATCCGAGCGCGCGCGGGTCTTCGAGCGCTTCTCCCGGCTGGACGCGGGCCGGGCCGCCGACGCGGGCGGCGCGGGGCTCGGGCTGGCCATCGCCAGGGAGATCGTCGAACTGCACGGCGGCCTGATCCGCATCGCCGACCGCCCCGGCTGCCACATGGTCATCCACCTGCCCGGTCGCGCGGTCGTACGGAAAACGGCCGAAGTGTCCGCGCCGGAGGCGTCTGCGTCGGTAGCGGATTCGACGCCGGAACCTGAAGGAGCGTCGGAAGCGACGCCGGCTGCGCCTTCTGTGCCCACGCCCGTGCCCGTTCCCGCCGAATCCGCGCCCGCCGCATCGTCTGAGCGAGTCCCACCGTCGGCAGAGGCGGGGGAGTCGGTAGTGCCGTCACCGGGGATGGCCGCCGCTTCGGCGGCTTCGGAGACGGAGTCGCCGATTCCGTCGCCGGCTCACTCGCCGGCACCGTCACGGGTTCTTGCCTCGCGCTCATATTCGGAGTCATCGGTGTCAGAGCCATTGGTGTCGTCGTCCTCAGCGGTGCCGTCGTCGGCGCCCTCGCCTTCGGACTCCTCCGAGCCGGTGCCTTCCGAGCCGGTTCCTTCGGAAGCCGCTTCGTCAGGGCCGGTTTCGCCGGTACCGGATCCTGCGGCGCCGCCACTCGTGCCCGCGGCACCCCAGGGGCCGCCGATTCACATGCCCTACGGACCCCAGCGACCTCAGGGACCGCAAGAACCCCGAGGCCCCGGACCGCACGGGCACCAGGGGCCGCCCGCTCCGCCCGCGTACGTGCCTCCGTCGTTGTTCCCCCGGCCCGACCTGCCGGAGGCCCCGCGATGGATGTTGCCGGCGGCGGCGATAGGCGGTCTGGTCGCCGCGGTCGCCATGCCGTACGCGTCGGTGGGATCGGGGGTCGCGCTGACGGCGGCGGCCATGGGCGTCGCCGCGCTGACCGTGCTGCTGTCGGTCGGGTGGAGGCGGATCACCCCCTGGACGGTGGGGCTGGGCCTCCTCGCCTACGCTCTCGTGTCGGTGGCGATCTTCCGGGACGCCGACTGGCTGGTGACGCCGTTGCTGCTGGCGGCGTTCGGAATCGCCGCTCTCGGAGTGTCCGGCGCCGGTACGGGCTGGCTCGGAGTGATCAGGGGCGGCTTGTCCGTCGTCCTCGCCCTGCCGCCTCTGCCCTGGTTCATCTCCGCGCCGACGAAACGGTTGTTCAAAGGCAGGTGGCTGCTCCCCGCCCTGGGGAGCGCCGGCATCACGGTGGTGCTTCTCGGGGTGTTCGGGCTGCTGTTCAGCTCGGCCGACGCGGTCTTCTCGGCCTTCGCGCGGGACCTGCTGCAGGCACCCGGATGGACGGCGGAGCTGCCGTACCGGACGTTCCTCTTCGGGGTGTTCGGTCTGCTCGTGGTCGCGTCCGTCCTGGTCGGCCTGCGGCCCGTCGTCGAGCCCGAGCCGCCCAACCTGCGGGCCCCGGTCAGCCGCATGGTGTGGGTGGTCCCGCTGGCCGGGCTCGACCTGCTGTTCGCGTCGTTCGTCACGGTGCAGATCACCGTGCTGTTCGGAGGGAGCCGCCGGGTTCTCTCGACGGCCGGGCTGACCTATGCCGAGTACGCGCGGTCGGGCTTCTTCGAGCTGGTCACGGTGAGCGTCTTCGTGCTGGGCGTCGTCGGTGCCGCCGTCGTCCTCCTCCAGCTCAGGGGAGCGGCCGACCGCTGGCTCCTCGCGGGGCTGCTCGGGCCGCTGTGCGCGTTCACGCTGGTCATCCTCGCCTCGGCACTGCACCGCCTGGACCTGTACACCGGGGCGTACGGCCTGTCCCGGCTGCGTGGCATCGTCGAGGCCACGCTCTGGTGGCTGGCCGCGGTGTTCGTTCTCGTTCTCGTGGCGGGCGCGGTACGGCTGTCGCGCCGCAGGACGACGTGGTTCTCCCGGACGCTGGTGCTGGTCACGGGCCTTTCGCTGCTGGCCTTCGCCGTCTGGAACCCGGAGGCGCGGGTGGCCGAGACCCAGCTTTCCGTACGCGGGGTGAACCGGCTGGACCACGACTATCTGGCCGGGCTCAGCGCCGAGGCCGTACCTGCCCTGGACCGGTTGCCCGAGCCGGTCAGAAGTTGTGTGCTGCGAGACGTGGTCGTCGCGAACGACCTGGAACGGCCCGACCCCTGGAACGGCTGGAACCTGGCCAGGGAACGCGCCCGTGACGTGCTCCGTCGCCACCCGGTCCAGAAGGACGCCGAGTGTCCGGGTCCCCCGTCCCGATTCCGGGGATAGCTGCTTCCCGTCGCATGCGCCGATATCGGCGATAACGGCTGGTTTCCTGGGAAAGTGATTGAATCGGGCGTGTGAATCTTGACGTGGTGGTCCGGGGCGGCTGGGTGGTCGACGGGACCGGGGCGCCCCCGTTCCGGGCCGACGTCGGCATCGTGGACGGGCGCGTCGCGATCCTGGGAGATCTCGGACCAGCCGCGCGGGACGAGGTGCCAGGGACGCCCGGTGAGATCGGTGCCGCCACGGTCATCGACGCGTCGGGCAGGTACGTGCTTCCGGGCCTGATCGACTGCCATGCCCACGGCGACGCGGCCGTGTTCGAGCCGGAGATCCAGCTCGCGGCGCTACGCCAGGGAGTGACCACGTTCGTGCTCGGCCAGGACGGTCTGTCGTTCGCGCCGACCACGACCCGGGCCGGATTCGACTACGCCAGCCGCTACTTCGCGGCGGTCAACGGCGAGCTTCCCGGCATCGACGGGCCGACGGGCGTCTCCGAGCTGCTCGCGGCCTACGACCGCGCCACCGCGTTGAACACCGCCTACCTCCTGCCGCACGGCACCATCCGGTTCGATGTCATGGGAGCGGCGGAACGGCGTGCCGACGCGGGCGAGCTGCGTGTCATGAGGGAACGCGTCGAGCGGGGACTGTCCGAGGGCGCCGTGGGCCTGTCGTCGGGCCTGGAGTACGCCCCGGGACGGTACGCCGACGCGGCCGAGCTGGCGCGTCTCTGCGAACCGCTGGGCGGCCTGCCGTACGTGACCCACATGAGGGGGTACGGCGCGGCGGCGGTGACGGGCATGGCCGAGGCGACCGAGATCGGCGTCCGCTCGGGTGCCCCCGTGCACATCTCGCACTATCACGGACCGGCGCGGACGCTGCTCCCGCTGCTTGACGACGCCCGGCGGCGGGACGTCGACCTGAGCTTCGACACCTACCCCTACCTTCGGGGCAGCACGATCCTGGCGATGGTGCTGCTTCCGCCGTGGGTGCCCGCGGCCGACCCGGACCGGGCGATCTCCGTACTCCGTGCCGAGCCCGAGCGGCTGGCGCGGGAGTGGGAGGGATTCGCCGGGCTGTGGGAGCGGATCACGCTGTCCCACGCGCCGGGGTTCGAGTGGGCGGAGGGCCTGACCCTGCCCGACGCCGCCACGCGGCACGGCACGGATCCCGCCGAGTTCTGCCGTACTCTCCTGATCGAGACGCGGCTGGAAGCGGGATGCGTGGCGGCCCGGCCCGACGAGGGACCGGAAGGCGAGGAGTCGGTCCGCGCGATCCTGCGCGATCCCGGCCACACCGGGGGCTCCGACGGCATCTACGTGGGCGGTCATCCGCATCCCCGGGGGTTCGGCGCGTTCGCCCGCTATCTGGGCAGGCACGTCAGGGAACTGGGCGATCTCACCTGGGAGCAGGCCGCCGTCCATCTCGCGTCGCACCCCGCCCGCCGCTTCCGCCTGCCGGAACGCGGCCTCCTGCGCCGCGGCCAGGTCGCGGACCTGATCGTCGTCGACCCGCTGCGGGTGGCCGACACCGCCACGTACGAGAACCCGCGTTCCCTCGCGGTCGGGATCGACGACGTGCTGGTCTCCGGTGTCCCGGTGCTCGCGGGAGGCGAGCCGACCGGGGCCACCCCGGGCCGGGCACTACGACCCTCCTGACGGGGGTCTCGGTCCAGTACGATCCACCCAGGTGGTCTATACCGGGGCAAGGGGGGCGGCGGCGTGCACATCGCGGATGGCCTCGGCGTTCCCGGCGCCGCGCCCGAAGCCGCTCAGGACGTGCTGATCGACTGGAGCACGCGCGGTTTCCTGCACACCGGGGAACCGGTCAGCGGGCGCGATTTCGTCGCGGCGCGGCACTCCCTTTTCGACGGGAGCTTCACCTGGCCGCTGCTGGTCGTGAAGCGGTCCGCGCTCGACCACAACATCGCCACGCTCGCCGCGTTCACCCGGAGTCACGGGCTCGCGTTCGCCCCGCACGGCAAGACCACCATGGCGCCCGCGATCTTCAAGGCCCAGCTCGATGCCGGCGCGTGGGGGCTGAGCGCGGCGACGCCCGGGCAGGCGCTGGTCTACCGCGGCCTCGGCGTGCCCCGGGTGCTCCTGGCGAACGAGATCGTCGACTCCGCCGCGCTGCGCCGGCTGGCGTACGAGGTGGAGCGGGGGCTGGAGTTCCTCTGCTACGCCGACTCCGTGGAGGGGGTGCGGATCCTCTCCGACGCGGCCGGCGCCGTGCCGTTCCGGGTCCTCGTCGAGCTGGGACACATGGACGGGCGCACCGGTTGCCGGAGTCTCACCGAGCTGCTGGAGGTCGCCGAGGCCGTACGGAGATCTCCGGGTGTGGAGCTGGCGGGCGTGGCGTGCTACGAGGGCACCCGGTCGGGGCCGGCCGAGGTGCGGGACACGCTCCGCGAACTCCGTGCGGCGGCCGAGGCCGTCTCCCCGTACGTCGACGGGCGGCTCGTCGTCTCGGCGGGCGGGAGCGCCTGGTTCGATCTCGTCGCCGAGGAGCTGGCGCCCCTGGCCCATCCGCGTGCGGAGCCGGGCCGGTCGCGGTCCGCGGGCGCGCTCGTGCTCCTGCGGAGCGGCGCCTACGTGGCCCACGACGACGGCTTCTACCGCGAGGTCACGCCGTACAACCGGATCGAGGGCGAGCTGCTCCCCGCACTCGAGGCGTGGGCGCAGGTGCTGTCGGTGCCCGAGCCCGGTCTCGCGCTGGTCGGGATGGGCAAGCGCGACGTCCCGTACGACATCGACCTGCCGATAGTGCGGACGGTCGGCGGCCGGACACCCGGGTGGCTGGACCGGGCCAGGGTCGTCAAGGTCCAGGACCAGCACACCTACCTGCGCTTCCCGCCGGGGGAGGAGGGGGTGCGGCCGGGCGACCTGGTGTCGTTCGGCGTGTCCCATCCCTGCACCGCGTTCGACAAGTGGCGGGTGATTCCGGTGGTTGATGATGACTATGTCGTGATTGATTTGATCAAAACATATTTCTAGGGACTTCCAGGAGTTGTGAGACATGAAGCGGGAGATCCGTACATCTGAGGGCGCACCGCCGGTCGGGGCGTACTCGCAGGGGCTCGTCGTCGGTGATTTCCTCTACACCTCCGGTATGGGCCCCCTCGATCCGGAGACCGGAGAGGTCGTGGGCGCTGACGTGGCCGCCCAGACGCACCGGACTATGCGCAACCTCGGCGCCGTGCTCGCGGCGGAGGGGCTGACCTTCGACGACGTCGTCAAGGCCACCGTCCATCTGCAGAACCTCAAGGAGGATTTCGCCGCGTACAACGAGGTCTACAAGTCGTATTTCAACGCGCCCTACCCGGTGCGTACGACGGTCGGTTCCGACCTGAAGGACATCCTGGTCGAGATCGACTTCGTGGCGTACAAGGGTCGCTGACGTGGACAGCTCGCTTTACGTCTTCGTCGAGGACCTGCGCGGCGAGGGAATGGACAAGGTCCTCGACCGGGTCTCCGGATACGGCGCGAAAGGGGTGACGATCGCCGCCGCCTACCACCGGGCCCGGGACGTCACCCCGCACGGCGCCTCCCGGGTGACGCTCAGGCGCGACGGTGTGCACTTCCCGCCACCCGAGGACATCTTCGCCGGGCTGCGGCTGATCCCCCCGGTGCAGGAGGGCGCGGACGAACGGCCGCTCGCCGAGTTGCGCCGCGCCTGCACCGAGCGCGGGCTGAAGATGCACGCCTGGACGGTCTTCCTGCACAACACGACGCTCGGGCTGGCCTTCCCCGACGTCACCGTGCAGAACTGCTTCGGCGATCGGGGATCCCCCGCCGATCTCTGTCCGGCGCACCCCGACGTCCGCGCGTACGCGGTGGCGCTCGGCCGCGCCGCCGCCCGGCAGGGAGTGGACAGCGTGGTGGCGGAGGCGCTGCACTTCGGCACGTTCGGCCACGGTTATCACCATGAGCGGTGCTTCGTGGCGCTCGGGCCGATGGACGCGTTCCTGTTCGGTCTGTGCTTCTGCGACCAGTGCATGCGCCGCGCCACGGACCTCGGAGTGAACGCCGAGGTCGCCCGCGAGGAGTGCGCCCGCATCGTCGGAGGTGTCCTGGACGGCGACCCGCCCGCCCAGGGCGAGGTGACGCGCGCCGCGCTGACCGCCTACGCCGGTCCGGAGGTCGTCGCGTACGCACGGGCGCGCTCGGAGACCGTGACGTCCCTCGTCGCCGAGGTGTCGGAGGCGGTGAGCGCGGAAGGAGCGCGGCTGACCTTCATGGACGCGACCGGCGCCTGCAAGGGGTACGCCGACGGCCTCCCGCCCGCGGGTCTCGCCGCCCACGACGCCTGGCAGCTCGGGGTGGACCTGGTCGCGCTGGGGGACATCGTGCCGTCGTTCGCGGTTCTCGCGTACGCCAGGGACGCCGCCCGGGTGGCCGACGACGTCGCCGCCTACCAGCGGTCGGTGGGCAAGGACCGGGAACTGCGCGCCGTACTGCGGCCGGGTTCGCCCGACACCGACTCCGAGGATCGGCTCGCGGCCAAGGTCCGCGCCGCCAGGGCCGCCGGTGCCGAGGCGGTCGACTTCTACGCGTACGGCCTGGCGCCCTTCGACGTTCTCGGACGCATCCCGGGGGCGCTCGCGTAGCCCCGGGCCGGTCGCCTCAGGGAGAGCGCGTCCAGATCCAGCCGGAGCTGTCCTCGTCGTAGCTGGGGTGACCGCCCACGGCGAACACACGATCGCCGCCGGGCACCCGGGCGAGGGCCACCGCCCTGGGGTCGGCCCCCGGTTGGGGTGGGATCCCCTCGTCCGTCCAGCCGCCGTCGCGCGCGTGGTGCAGGATCGACACCGGATGGACGGCGGCGGCCCAGAAACCGCCGTGCCCGTCGGCGGTGACGGCGCTGAACGCGCCCGCGACGGCCCTGCCGGCGTGGTCCGGGTGGGCGGGGACGTCCAGGGCGGTCCAGCGGTCGCCGTCGAAGCGCAGCGCCACGGGCTCCGCCCCTGTCCCGGTGCTGACCGTCCCGACTGCCCAGACCTCGTTCGGGGACACCGCGTCCACGTCCCGCAGCGAAAGGGGTGGCGTGCCGTCGCCCGGCCAGGGCGGGCCCGGCACGTCCAGCGCCGGGAACCCGGGGTCGCCCATGGTCAGCGCGGTCCAGGCGCGGCCGTCCCAGTGCAGGACGGTGGTCTGGCTGATCGCCCACACGTCGTCTGGCGAGGTCGCGCTGATCCCGTAGATCGTCGAGACGCCCGCGGGCAGTTCGGACTCGGACCAGCGGCCGCCGGACCACCTGCCCACGAAGGCGCGCCGCGGCTCGGACGTGGTCGAGCCGGCCACCCACACGTCGTCGGGTCCCGACGCGGCGGCCGAACTCACCCAGCGCCCGTCCTGCCCGTCCTGCCCGCCCATGCTCGTCCAGCCGGTGCCGTTCCACCGCCACGCGCGGGCGGTGTGGTCGAACACCCACACCTCGCTCGGGGACGTGGCGACCACCGCGGCGGCGGGCTTCGCGCCCTCCGGCGCTCGCACGTCGCGCCACCGGCCGCCGCTCCAGCGCATGATGGACGGGTCCACCTCGTTGTGGTAGCCGACCGTCCAGGCGTCGTGCGCGGTGGTCGCCACGACGTCGACCAGGGAACCGCCCGAGCCGCTGTCGCCGACCACACTCCAGCGGGGGCTCACGGCGGTGGCCGTCGGCCGCGACCGGGCGTCGGCCGTACCGTGCGGCGTGTTCCGGTGTCCCGTCGGCTCCGCCGGTTGGAGCGAGGCGCATCCCGCCAGCGTGACCATGATCACTGCCAGCGGAAGCCGTTTCAGCATCCGGCGAGTATAGGGGCGCGGCCCCCCGGTTTGGGGGCATTCGCCCTAGTACGGGGGGCCTGGTGCGAGCGGACCGCGACCTAAGCCGACTCGCGGACGACCAGTTCGGTGGGGAGGATCACCGGGTCGGCCGGGCCGCCCTCGAACAGCCCGAGCAGGAGTTTGACCATCGCCGCCGCCTGTTCGGTGAACGGGTGCCTGATCGTGGTGAGCGGGGGCTCGGTGAACTTGGCCGCCTCGATGTCGTCGAAGCCGACCACGGCCACGTCGTCGGGAACCCGTCTGCCCGTCTGCCGGAGCGACTGCAGCGCGCCGACGGCCATCAGGTCGTTGGCCACGAAGACGGCGTCGAGGTCCGGGTCGTCCCGCAGGAGTTGGCGCATGGCCACCGCGCCGGACTCGCGGGTGAAGTCGCCGACGGCGACGATCGAGCGGCGGTCGGATTCGCGCAGCATGTTGCGGTATCCGGCCAGCCGGTCCTGGCCGCCGATCATGTCTTGCGGCCCGGCGATCGTCGCGATGCGGCGCCGTCCCCTGTCCAGCAGGTGCCGTACGGCCTTCTCGGCGCCGCCCACGTTGTCGTTGTCCACGTACGGCAGGGGCACGGGAACGGCGGGCCTGCCGTACGAGACGATCGGCACGGACATGCGGGTGATCGCGGCGGGGAGCGGGTCGGCGCCGTGCATCGAGATCAGCATGACGCCGTCCACGTGGCCGCCGGCGATGTAGCGTTCGATCCTCGCGTGGCTCTTGGGCGAGCCCGCCAGCATCAGCACCACCTGCCGGTCGGCGGCCTCCAGTTCCAGGCTGGCCGACCTGATGACCGTGGAGAACATCGGGTCCTCCGAGAAGACCCTGGTCGGCGGTTCGGACACGACGAGGGCGATCGAGTCGGTCCGCTGCGTGACCAGGCTGCGCGCGGCCGAGTTGGGCACATATCCCAGCTCGTCGACCGCGCGCATCACGGCCTCTCTGATCTGCGGCGTCACCGTCGCCTGGCCGTTCACGACCCGGGAGACGGTCGCGCGCGACACCCCCGCACGCGCGGCGACCGCCTCCAGCGTGGGTCGTTTCATTCGTCCCCCTGAGAACCGTAGGAGAGCCCGTTGCGGCTGATGACCTCGCGATACCACAGCGCGCTCTCCTTGGGAATGCGCCGCTGGGTCGCGAAGTCGACGTACACGATGCCGAACCTCTTGTGGTAGCCGTAGGCCCACTCGAAGTTGTCCAGCAGTGACCATACGAGATAACCCCGCAGGTCCGCACCGGCGGATATCGCCGCGTGCGCGGCACGCAGGTGCGCGTCCAGATAGCCGACCCGCTCGGCGTCGGCGACCCGCCCGTCCCGGACGACGTCGTCGAAGGCGGCGCCGTTCTCGGTGACCAGCAGGCCCACCTCGGGATAGTCGCGCGACAGCCGCAGCAGGAGCGACTCCAGACCGGCCGGGTCGATGGGCCAGTCCATCGCGGTCGTCGGCCCGGCCGGCGGATCGAACCGGATGCCCTCGCTGCCGGGGAACGCCGGGTTCGCCGGCTCTCCGGGGGCGGAGGAGACGAAGGACGGGTTGTAGTAGTTGATCCCGAGAAGTTCCAGCGGCTGGTGGATGATCTCCAGGTCGCCGTCGCGGATGTGGCCGAGTCCGCCGTGCCTCTCGGCGATCTCCAGCACGTCGCGCGGGTAGTGCCCGCGCAGCGCGGGATCGAGGAACTGCCGGTTGAGCAGCCCGTCCACCCTGGTCACGGCCGCCACGGCATCGTCCGGACCGATCACCGGCGCCAGGTTGAGGGTCAGCGCGATCTCGGCCGCGCCGGCCGTACGGAGTGCCGAGGCGGCCAGCCCGTGCCCGAGCAGCAGGTGGTGCGCGGCGCGGAACGCGGCGGCCGGATCCTCCCGTCCCGGCGCGTGCACGCCCGAGCAGTAGCCGAGGAAGGCCGCCACCCACGGCTCGTTCAGCGTCGTCCAGGTCCGGATCCGGTCACCGAGCCGATCGTGTACGGCTGCCGCGTAGTCGGCGAACCGGTACGCGACGTCCCTGGACGTCCAGCCGCCGGCGTCCTCGAGCGCCTGGGGCAGGTCCCAGTGGTAGAGCGTCGGGTAGGGCACGATGCCGTGCGCGAGGAGCTCGTCCACGAGCCGGTCGTAGAAGTCCAGCCCCCGCGCGTTGACCGGGCCGGAACCGGTGGGGCACACCCGCGGCCAGGCGACGGAGAACCGGTAGGCCGCCAGGCCGAGCCCGGCCATGAGCCGGACGTCCTCCTCGTAGCGGTGGTAGTGGTCGCAGGCGACGTCCCCGGTGTGGCCGTCGGCCACCTTGCCCGGCACGCGGGAGAAACCGTCCCAGATGGAGGGCCCCCTGCCGTGCTCGGCGGCGGCCCCTTCGATCTGGTACGCGGCGGTCGCGGCACCCCAGACGAAGCCGTCGGGGAAGGCCAGCCGTCGCCCGTGGCGTCCGTCCGGCTCGACGTCCCCGTCCTGCCCCCGGGACGCGGTGGTCGTGGCGCTCATCCTTTGACAGCTCCCTGCATGATTCCTCCGATGATCTGCTTGCCGAGAAGGACGAAGACGAGCACGAGCGGCAGCGTCGCCACCGCCGTCCCGGTCAGCCCGAGCGTGAAGTCGCGGACGTACCCGCTGGCGAGCTGGGACAGCGCGACCTGCACCGTCGGGTCGTCCGGGGTGAGGACGACCAGCGGCCAGAAGTAGTCGTTCCAGGCCGTCATGAAGGTCAGCATCCCGAGCACGGCCGCGGCGGGCCGCGCCGCCGGGACGACGACGTGCCGGAACAGCCGCCACGTGCCGCAGCCGTCGATCCGCCCGGCTTCGAGCAACTCGGTGGGGAGCGCCCGGCTGAGGTACTGCGTCATGAAGAACACGCCGAACGCGTTGACCAGCGCGGGCACGATCACGGCGTACAGCTTCCCGGTCCACTCCAGCTTGATCATCAGCATGTAGAGCGGGATGATGCCGAGCTGCGTCGGGACCATCATGGTCACCACGGTCAGCAGCAGCAGCGCGTTCCGCCCCCGGAAGCGCAGCTTGGCGAACGCGAAGCCGGCCAGCGTGGAGAAGAACGTCACCGAGACGGTGATCGTGCCCGCCACCACGAACGAGTTGACCAGCGCCAGCGCGAACGGCGTGGTGTCGAAGACCCGCGACACGTTCGCGACGAAGTTGCCGCCCGGCAGCAGCGGAGGCGGCATCTCGGCCATCGCCGCGTTGTCGTGCGAGGCGACGATCACGCTCCAGTAGACGGGGAAGGCGGAGAAGAACGCCACCGCCAGCAGGGTGAGATAGGTGAGCGGGTTCCTGCGAAACCAGCCGCTAGACATCGAGTCCTCCGCGCATCCTGCGTACCACCAGGTAGTTGAATCCGACGACGACCACGACGAGCAGGAACATCACCCACGCGGCGGCCGAGGCGTAGCCGAACTCGAAGCTCCGGAAGCCCTTCTCGTACAAGTAGAGCGCGAGGGTCTGGAACTGCCTGTCGGTGCCGCCCGTGGTCGACGCGCCGTTGCTCACCTGGGCGCCGAACAGCAGCGGCTCGGCGATGATCTGCATGGAGCCGATCGTGGTGACGATGACCGTGAAGATGATGGTCGGGCGGATCATCGGGATCGTGATGCCCCAGAGCTGCCTGGCCGCCGAGGCGCCGTCGATGGTCGCGGCCTCGTAGATCTCCCGTGGTACGGCCTGCATCGCGGCCAGGTAGATGAGCGCGTTGTACCCGGTCCACCGCCACATGATCATGGTGGCGATGGCGACGTGGGAGGACGCCACGTGCGCCTGCCAGTACACCCGGTCGATGCCGACGAGGTCCAGGAACGCGTTGACCAGGCCGAAGTCACGGCCGAAGAGCTGGCTGAAGATCACCACGACCGCGACGACGCTGGTGACGTTCGGCAGCAGCAGCGTGATGCGGAACAGCGTCTGCGCCCGGAGCGGCCGGTTCAGCAGGTGGGCCAGCACCAGCGCGAGCACCAACTGGGGTGCCGCCGACAGGACGCCGATCGACAGCGTGTTGAACGCCGCGTTCCAGAAGTAGCCGTCGGCGAACAGCTCCCGGTAGTTGTCCAGGCCGATGAACGGGTTGGCGCTGCTCAGCAGGTTCCAGTCGTGCAGCGAGACCCACGCCGTGTAGATCAGCGGGAAGAGGCCGAACGCGGCGAAGAGCAGGAAGAACGGCGCGACGTAGGCGTAGGGGGAGACCTTCCGGTCCAGCCGATGGCGCCACGGCGAGGTCGCCGCTCCCGCACGGCTCCCGTCCGGCCGCGGTCGCGGCGGTGTCTCGGGGGTCGGCGCCCGATGGGCGACGGGCATCGGGACTCCTTTCGTTCCGGTTGTTCCGGACGTTCCGGTCGTTCGGTGGGCCCCACGGCCGGGGCCCACCCGGGCGCCTGGCTACTTGATGTTCTCGACGTCCTTGAGGACCTGGGCCCACGCCTGCTCGGGGGTCTGCTGCCCCTGCTCGACCCGGCCGAGGCCGTTGCCGATCGCCGTGCGCACGTCGCCCTCCTTGGGGCCGAGGTGCTGCGGCTTGAGGTTCTTGGCGGCGTCGGCGTAGATCTTGCCGACGGGGGCGCCGTTGAAGAAGTCCTTGGTGAAGTTCTGGATGTCCGGCTGGTCGTACAGCGCCGGGATCGAGGGGAAGTTGCCGATCGCCTTGAAGACCGCGGCCTGGCTGTCGGCCGAGGTCAGGAAGTCGACCAGCTCCGCCGCCTCCTTGGGGTGCTTGCTCTGCTTGGGCACCGTGAGGTGCGTGCCGCCGGCGTTGCCCGCGCCGCCGGGGACGGTGGCGATGTCCCACTTGCCGGCCGCGTTCTTGGCCTGGTCCTGGATGTACGCCGTCATCCAGGCCGGGCAGATGATCGTGGCGAAGGAGCCCTTGGCGAACCCGGTGTTCCACTCGGGCGTCCACGCGCCGATCTTGGCGGACAGGTCGTCCTTGATCATCTGGACCGACAGGTCCCAGGCCTTCTTCACGTCCGGGTTGCTGGCGACGACGACGTTGTCCTGCGCGTCGTACACGCCGACCGGTGCCTGCGCGATCATCGCGCGAATGATCTCGCCGGGGCTGTCGAAGAACTTCGTGCCCTTGTCGGCGGCGGCGCCGAACTTCTTGCCGGTCTCGATGTACTGGTCCCAGGTGGGCCACAGCGCCGACACCTCGTCGCGCTTGGTCGGCAGGCCGGCCTTCTTGAACAGGTCGGTGCGGTAGCACATGGCCAGGCCGCCGACGTCGGTGCCGAGGCCCACCACGGCGCCGTTCGCTCCGACGCCCTGCTGCCACTTCCAGTCGAGGTAGTCGCCCTGGCGCTTGTCGAGCCCGTACTGCCTGAGGTCCTGGAACCGGTCGGGCTGCGCGGTGAACTGGCTGATGAACCCGACCTCGATGCCCTCGACGTCGGCGGCGCCCGCGCCGGTGGCGAGGTGCGCGGCGAGGTTGGTGTGGTGGTCGGCGTAGGCCGCCTGGCGCTCCTCGATCTCGATGTTCGGGTGCGTCTTCCTGAACTCCTCGTACAGCGGCTTGAAACCGAAGTCGCCGAACAGGCCGACGGTCAGCTTGATCTTCTCGGCCGGCGCGGCCGAGTCTCCGCTCGCGGGGGAGGAGCCGCCGCCTCCACCGCACGCGGTGAGGGTCAGCAGCGTGGCGGCGACCATGGGGGCGAGCAGCCGGGTGATCCGGCGGCCCGTGCGGGGGATGCCCATGAACCCTCCTCGGGTCCTGAATTAACGATCATGAAGAGAGCGCTCTCCGACAAGATTCAGTCTCGCGTTTCGCAGCGTCAAGGGTTGGATCAGTAACGATCCCCGTTACCTGTTCACGTCCCCGAAATGCGTGAGAGCGCTCCCACAGCACGAATCGCCAGGTGGGACAAGGTGTGGAGTGTCGCCGCCGCGCTCTTCCGCGCCCCAGGCCCTTCGTCCCGTGCGGGCCCGGTGCTGTGCGCGCCCGGTGGACAGGCGGGGCACCCTACGGTCCCCGCACCCTCGACCGCCCCATGGAAGAGAGCGCTCTCCTGATCTTCGAGAAACATTCTCTTTTCGTTGACATGCGGTTGACACGGATCTAGCGTCAGCGGCGCTGAGAGCGCTTCCAGCCCGATTCCGCCTGAACCCCCCACTTCGCGGAGGTCGCTCCATGAGATCGATGATGTCGGCGAGAGCCTGCCTGGTCCTGCTGACCGCACTCGCGCTGACCGCCCCGGCCCTCCCCGCCCACGCGGCGACGGTGACCGTCGGAGCGGGCAGCTACACCACCGACCTGCCCGCCGGGGCGAGCGGTCCGGCGGGCTCGGACGGAGCTCCCGTCACGCCCAAGGTGACCGGGAACGTCACCGGCAAGGTCCCCACGAACGACTGGTGGTCGTCCCTCGCCTTCCAGCGGTACGCCGGCAACCCCTACTCCGAGAACATGTACGGCCACCCGCTCGCCTTCCACGCGGTCGCCGGAGGGCTGGAGGTGAGCTACCCGACCACACCGCTGATCAGCGGGGACGGACGGATGTACGAGTACCCGCACGCCCGTGATCTCACGATCGGTGTCACCGGGCTGAACTCGCCCGACACCAAGGTGGACGGGTGGTCCGACTGGGCCGTCACGCCGTACTGGTCGGACGGCACGCGCACCCTCAGGGCCACGATCGGGCACGGCATGCCGTACGTCTACGCCACCCCGAGCGGCGGGAACGCGCAGGTCACCTTCGTCGCCACGCCGAACGTCTGGTCCGACCGGGGCAACATCCTCGGCGTCACCGTCAACGGCCACCACTACGGCGTGTTCGCCCCGTCGGGGACGGACTGGACGATCAGCGGCACGGTCGCGACCGACGCGCTCGGCGGCAAGAACTACTTCTCCGTCGCCGCGCTGCCGGACACCTCGGCCTCGACGCTCGACCTGTTCGCGAAGTACGCCTTCAGCTTCGTCACCGGGACCAGGGTGTCCTGGGCGTACGACGAGGCGAGCGCCCGGCTCACCACCACCTACACCGCGACCACGACGGCCAAGGAGGGCGCCCAGACCGGCACGCTCCTCGCTCTCTACCGGCACCAGTGGCTGGCCACGAGCGACACGCTGACCCCGTACACGTACGTCTCGCCGCGCGGCACGATGAAGCTGCGCGAGGGCACGTCGTTCACCACGAAGCAGACCTTCCACGGCGTGCTGCCCTCGCTGCCCGACCTCGGCGCGTACGACCGGACGAGGCTCGGCGGCTATGTCAGGCAGGAGGCGAACGCCTCCGATCCGTGGAAGGCGGCGACCGACACCTACTGGACCGGCAAGGCTCTCGGCCGCCTGGCCCAGCTCGTGCCGATCGCGGAGCAACTCGGCGACACCGCGTCCAGGGACAAGCTGCTCGGCCTCCTCAAGGCGAAGCTGGAGAGCTGGTTCACTGCGGGCGGCGAGCAGTTCCGCTACGACGCGACCTGGGGCGTGCTCACCGGATACCCCGCGTCGTACGGCAGCGACACCGAGGTGAACGACCACCACTTCCACTACGGCTACTACCTGATGGCCGCCGCCACGGTGGCGCGGTACGACTCCGCGTGGGCGGCGAGCTGGGGGCCGATGGCCAAGCTGCTCGCCTCCGACGCCAACAACGGGGACAGGTCGGACACCCGGTTCCCGTTCCTGCGCAACTTCGACGCGTACGCCGGGAACGGCTGGGCCTCCGGGCACCAGGGGTTCGCGGCCGGCAACAACGAGGAGTCCTCCTCGGAAGGGATGAACTTCGCGAACGGCGCCATCCTGCTGGGCGCGGCCACCGGTGACACCGCCCTGCGCGACCTCGGCATCTACCTGTACACGACCCAGACGTCGGCCATCGCGCAGTACTGGTTCGACAAGGACAACGTGGTCTTCCCCTCCGGGTTCGGCCACGACACGGCCGGCATGATCTGGGGCAGCGGCGCCGCGTACTCCACCTGGTGGACGGCCAACCCCGAGGAGATCCACGGCATCAACATGCTGCCGATCACGGGCGGCTCGCTCTATCACGGCCTCTACCAGGCCGATGTGCGGCAGAACCTCGCCGAGATGGAGGCGAACAACCCGGGACCGGCGGTCGAGTGGAAGGATGTCGTCTGGGAGTTCCGCGCCCTCGCCGACCCGGCCGCGGCCAAGGCGAACTGGGACGGCGGCTACACGACGCTGACGCCGGAGTCGGGCGAGTCCCTGGCGCACACCTATCACTGGATCTACAACCTGGCCAGGCTGGGAACGGTCGACACCGCCGTGACCGCGAACATCCCGACCGCCGCCGTCTTCGTGAACGGCTCGACGCGGACGTACGTGGCGCACAACTTCGGCACGGCCGGCCGTACGGTCACCTTCTCGGACGGCGCGACGCTCAATGTCCCGGCCCGTTCGACGGCGACGAGCGCGGGCGGGACCTCCCCGTCGCCCTCACCCTCACCGTCGCCCTCCCCGTCCCCGTCACCCTCCCCGTCGGCTTCCCCCACGGGCGGCGGCGTCGACGCGCGGGGCAGGATCGAGGCCGAGGCGTACCAGGAGCAGTCCGGCACGTCGCTGGAGACCACGACCGACACCGGCGGCGGCCAGAACGTGGCCTACATCGGCAACGGGGACTGGCTGCGGTACGACAACGTGCAGTTCGGCGGCACGGCGGCCACCCAGTTCAAGGCGAGGGTCGCCTCCGGCGCGGCGGGCGGCGTCAGCGGGCTCGTCGAGGTCCGGCTGGACAGCCGGACCGGCACGCCCGTCGGCAGCTTCGCGGTCGGATCGACGGGCGGCTGGCAGAGCTGGCAGACGGTCCCCGCGAACATCTCCGGCGTGACCGGAACGCACACCGTCTACCTGACGTTCAGCAGCGGGCAGCCCGCCGACTTCGTCAACCTCAACTGGTTCACGTTCTCGACGACCTGACCCGCGGCCGGGCGGTCGCCGGAGGACACCTCCGGCGACCGCCCGTACCTCCGATCACGACGGTTCCGATCACGACGGTGAGGTCGTCGGCGCCGGGGATCCGCCGCCGCCGTGCCCTACCGACCATTGCGGACGGCTGAGGTCGACCAACAGGGCGGCGGTCGCGTTGTTCTCCTTGCCGGGGCTGATCACCCACACCGTGTCACCGGCCTTGATCTCGTCGAGGCCCCTGCGGCCGGCGCAGACCCGGGTGGAGTCGTCGATCCTGTAGGTGCGGGCGAAGCCGTCGGTGCTCTTGAGCGCGACGGAGTCCTTCTTGATCGAGGTCACCTTCCCGGTCTGCGTGGTGACGGTCTGGTAGCCGCCGCCGCGCTTCGGGACGACCAGCTCACCGTGGACGGCGCCGAGCGGGCCCTCCATCATGTGGCCGCCCGGCCCCCGGCCCCCGGTCGGGGACTCGGCGGGGGCTCCGGTCGGCGACGGGCTCGGCTGGGTGCGGTTGCCCGGGACGCTCGCCTGGGCGCCCGGGGCAGCCAGGCCCGTACCTGTGACGAACAGCAGCGCGGTGGCTCCGAAGAGGAGCCCGCGGCGGATCCCGCGCCGCGAGGGCGCCTCGCGCGGGAGCTGGGATGGGCTGAACTCGCGATCGATCATCGGGATTCCGGGGCGAACACCCCTCCCGCGTGAGGTGGGGAAGGTCGCCCCTCCCTCCTTTCGGGTTTCCGCTGCGTTCAGGCTCG
Organism: Microtetraspora glauca; assembly: GCA_001570385.1. Lineage (GTDB taxonomy): Bacteria > Actinomycetota > Actinomycetes > Streptosporangiales > Streptosporangiaceae > Microtetraspora > Microtetraspora glauca. Next base: position 889,487 of record BBYL01000007.1, read on the forward strand.
GTGGGATGGACGACGTGGAGTGGGATGGACGACGTGGAGTGGGATGGACGACGTGGCATGGATGGGCCCTCGCGCGCGGTTCAGTCGCCGCGGCGGGAGCCTGGCTCCGCTGCTACCCCGCCGAGCACGACACTGACCGCGTCGCCGGTAAAGCTCTCGTCGAGCGGCAACCCGCGGAACACCACGCGCAGCCAGACGGCTCCGGCCAGCAGATCCATAATCATCATCGGATCCGGCTCGTCGTCGATCTCCCCACGGGCCCGGGCGCGCTCGAAGATGGGCAGCTCCCGGGCGTACCTGTCGGCGAAGAAGCCCTGGATCGCGGCGGCCAGTTCGGGGTTGCCCGCGGCGGCTCCGAGCGCGGCGACGGCGATGTCGGACGCGGGGGGAGTGGTGAGCAGCCGCGCGGTCGCCTCGACCACGGCGTGGAGGTCGCCGCGCAGTGAGCCGGTGTCGGGCGCCTCGAAGTCGAGCGCCCGCGCCTCGACCAGTGCCGCGCCGAGCAGGGCGGCCTTCGACGGCCACCACCGATAGATGGTCGTCTTGTTGACCCCGGACCGCTCGGCCACGCCCTCGACCGTCAGGCCCTCATAGCCCTTCTCCGCGAGCAGGTCCAGGGTCGCGTTGAGGATGTCGTGTTTCCTGCGCGGTGCCATGGGGGTCACCTTATCGCCATTCGCAACGCATCGTTGCGTTGTGGTTTGATGCGTATGCAACGCAACGTCGCGTTGTGTGTCTGGTGCTCTGACACAGGAGGGTGGTCATGGCGGATCTTCCCGTCGTCCTCGTCCACGGGATCCGGGTCACCGGCTCGATGTGGTCGCCCGTGAGATCGCTGCTGCGCAGCCCGTCGGCCGCGCCCGACCTGCCGGGACACGGCTCCCTGAGCGGCATGCCGTACGACATGGACGCGGCGTGCGACGTCGTGGCGGAGTGCATCGCCGGGCTCGGCGGGCGGGCGCTCGTGGCCGGGCTGTCCCTCGGCGGCTACGTCGGCATCGCCACCGCCGCCCGCCACCCGTCGATGGTGGCCGGCCTGGTCGCCATCGGCTGTACGGCCCGTCCGGGCGGCGCCTTCGCCCGCGTCTACCGGCTCGCCGGGCGGCTCGCCGCCGGGTATCCCGCGCTGGCGAACCGGATCAGCGCGTCCGGCTTCCGGCGCGCCCTGCCGGGGCCCGCCGGGGAGGCCGTCGTGGCGGGCGGCCTGTTCTGCGAGGTCGTCCCCTCGGTGGTCGAGGCGGTGACGTCCGAGGATCCCGTCGTGTCCCTGGCGCGCTATCCGGGCCGGGTGTGGCTGGTCAACGGGGCCCGCGATCCCTTCCGGGTGAACGAGCTCGACTTCCTGCGGGCCTGCCGGAACGGCAGCCTCACCCGGATCTCCGGGCGGGGCCACCTGACCGTGCTCGCCGCCCCCGACCGGATGGCCGGGTTCCTCGACCAGGCCGCGGACGCCGTACGGGATCGGGCGGCGTGAACCGGCGGAGAAGGCGCGCCTACACGGGCTTCCACTCGTGGCGCTGAAGGAACGCCCGGTCGCCCGTGGCGTACTCAAGGAAGGCGCGGCGCACCTCGGCGAGATCGGTGGTCACGGTCCCGCGGATCTTCCCGCCCTCCTTGAACTCCAGCTCGTATCCGGGAGAGACCTGGATGAAATGCTGGCCGAAACAGACGAGCGCGACGAACGGATTCTCCGACGAGAGCGTGCCCAGCACGTCGGCGATCAGTCTCAGGTCGGGGTCCGTCACGATCATCCCGTCACCCGTGTGCATCTCCAACTGGGGATGGACGCCGCGCGGTTCGAGGTTGTGCACGAGGTCGCGCTGCGGGTCGTAGCAGACCAGGCCGTGCTCCCGGGCGAGCCGGAAGACCGCGTTCGAGATCTCGTCTATCCGCTCCGGGACGATGTCGTCGATCCGTACGCCGGGGAAGAGTTCGGCGAAAGCCTCGGCGAAGTCCTCGTCCGGCTCCGGTGGACCGTCGAGAAACAGGTCCCGAGCCCGGTCACGTGGGACAGGTCCGGATTCGCGCCATACCGCCAGCTTCATACTTACGACGATAGGGCGCTTCCGTCGGCGAGTTCGCGGACGACGTCGATCAACTCGGCCGGGTCGAACGGCTTGGTGAGATAGGCGTCGACCCCGATGCCCAGCCCCCGCCGCCTGTCGTCCTCCTGCGCCCGCGCCGTGATGAGCACGACCTTGATGTGGCTGGTGCTCCTGTCGGTGCGCAACCGGGTCGCGGTCTCCCAGCCGTCCAGGCGCGGCATCATCACGTCCAGCGTGATGATGTCGGGATCGACCTCGTGGACGCGGTCGAGGCAGTCCTGCCCGTCGTGCGCGGTCTCCACCTCGAACCCCTCCAGGGTCAGGTTGACCGCGATGAGCTGCCTGATGACCTCGTCGTCGTCCACGACGAGTACTCGGCCCAGAACGTCGTTCACGGGCGCCAAGCTAACTCCTCCCCGGGGGTCCACGCGCGACTTTCGCCGGATCGTCGCAAAGACGGCGCATATCGTTGTGCGCGAGGAGTCCCCCGGAACTGGTAGCCTTAACTCTCGTTGAGCCCCCTTAGCTCAGGGGATAGAGCACCGGCCTCCGGAGCCGGGAGCGCAAGTTCGAATCTTGCAGGGGGCACTCAATCTTGACCAGCGGATCTACCCGCTGACCAGGATGAAAAGCGTAACAGCGGGCGGGTCTCCAGTCTCATGGAGTCCCGCCCGTTCTCATTGGCGCTCGCTGGTTGTGGACCAGTTGTGGACCAGCTCTCACGGGGTCAACGCAGCCTCTATCCGGCGGTTGTTCTGCTCCTGACGGCCATCCAGGCACTTGGCATAGCGCTTCAGGAGGACCTCCACGCTGTTGCCGGCGCGGGCGGCTACCTCAGTGGCGTCCACTCCGGCGTTGAGCCAGGTAGACAGGGCGGCGTGCCGCAGATCGTAGGGCCGCCCGGCCAGTGGAGAAGCCACCTGCTGAGGGGTGAAGGCGAGGCGGCGTGCTTCCTCCCACGCTCGGGAGTAGGTGGAAGCGCCGAGCACACCACCCCGCTCGTTCCGGAACAGGCGTCCATCGGGGGCGGTGCCGAACTCTTCCAGGTGGGCGCGAAGGATGGTGACCAGCTCGGGCGGGATGGGGACCTCTCGGACGGCGCTCGTATCCCGCTGCTTCAAGCCGCGCAGATCATGGACCGTACCCGTGTCCGTCCACTGCTTTCCGCTGCTCGGGCGGGTCTTGGCCAGGGTCAGCAGGCCCCACCCTTCTTCGGGTAGATGGCAATCGTCTCGCCGTAGTCCTACGGCCTCGGCAGGCCGAACACCTGCGAAATACAGCGTGGCGTAGAAGGCCACCAGGCGGCGGCCTCGGGCACGGTGCCAGCTTCCGACGTAGGACACGGCAGTGAGTAGTTCCCGGGCCTGCTCGGGGTTGACGACGGCGCGCCGGTCTACGGCATCGTCCTTGGCGACCTTCTTCTGTTTGATCCGCTTGAGCGGGTTCTCCCTGAGTTCGCCGAGATCCACGCCGTATTCCAGTGCTGTGTTCAACCCTCGGCGTCGGCGGGCGGTGGTGTCAGTGGCGGCGGTTCGCCGGTCCAAGGTGAGGCCGAGGGCATCGCTCACGCGGCGCGCCACGATCGGGTCTGCCATGTCAGCGAGCGGGAGCGTGGACTTCTGGAGAATCCGCACGATCGGTGCCAGCTCAACGGGTACGGCTTCGCCGTCCTCGCGGGGGATCAGCGCCCATTGCATGGCGGCGCGGATCTCCTTCCGGGGCAGGTTGAGCGCCTCACCATCGAGCATCGCGAACGTGGCGACGGCCAAACTGTCCACGATGCTCTCGCGGGTCTTCGCGGCAGCGCCGGGCCAGCGCATGGCGGTGTACTTGGCGGCGAAGTCGTACCAGCTCATGGGCGGTCCCTCGGCCGCCGAGGGCAGCATGGAAGAGGGCAGACCGGCCTCAGTATCGAAGAGTTCGCCCTTCTTCGCGGCCTTGAGGAGATCAGCGCGGAAGTTATCGGCGAGTGCCTTGGTCAGGAAGGCTTTCGACTTCGGCTCCGTGCCGACCTTCCATCGAAGCTGGTACGGCTTCGCACGCCCCTTGCGGTGACGGATGCTCCAGATCACAACGTCGTGAGTCAGCATGGATGCCTTTCTCCTAGGCCGCGGAGTTCTCGAAGGTGGCGAGCCACGCGTCAAGGTCGCGCCGCCGGATCTTGCGTTTGCCGTTGGGGAGCTTGAGCGACTTCGGGCCGCGCCCGGTGTTCAACCAGCGGTAGAAGGTGGATTTCGGCACGTCGATCTCATCGAGAACCTCGGCGATGGTGAGCATGCTCTTCGCTCGCGTTGCCATGGTCGTAACTGCCTTTCGCGGGCTCTGATCGGGCTGGACGTGTAGATCGCGGCAGCACGATGGGCCTGCTGCCAGAGATGGAGGCACGTTTTGGAGGGGTAGCCGTCCCAGCCGTCCCAGGGTCATTTGTGCTGGTCAGGCTGGGACGGCTTGTTTGATTGGGACGGCTAAGCCGTCCCACGGCTTGGAGCCGTCCCGCTCTGACCTGCGATGACGAGGCTGGGACGGCTGGGACGGCTACCCCCCTCGAACAGCGGAATATCAGCGTTCTGTGGGGCGGCAGGGACCTCGGGGAGCGGGCAATATCGCGCCCAGGCGTCGGTGAAGTCGGCGCGCTGGTAGCCCTTGGCCTGGGTTCCATCGGTGAAGCGGATGTTGGCCGAACGGATGTCGTATTCGCGCAGGATCACGCCCAGCTTCATCGCGGTCAGGCCGTTGGGTCCGTAGTCGACCCAGGGCGCTTCGGGGTCGGCCTTGAGCCGTTCCAGCAGGGTTGCGGTGGGAAGGGCGGGGTCGGTGCCGAATGCGGTGCGGCAGTCGGCCAGCAGCCGGACGCGTGTCGAGGTCTCGCTGTTGTCGTCGGCTTCGGCGGTGAGGGCCAGTACGGCTGCGCGGGCACGTTCGGGCCAGCGGCCCCCGGCGTGGTCAGCGATGGCGACGAGGGGTTCCCAGGTGTCGGCGGCACGGTCTTCCACGGGCATGGAGGGTTCTGCTTTCTCCAAGGTGTCGAGGTCGGCGCGCAGCCACGCGGACAGCTCTTGCGCGAGCTGGCGGAGGGCGGGGCGGTCGCGGCGGTGGCGGTAGGGGGCGACGGTTTCGCCGGGGCCGCGACGGCGCATGCGAACCACGACGGCGCGGTCTTCGATGGTGTCGGGCATCGCTCCGATTCCGGCGAGCGCGGCCATGGCGAAGGTCGGGATGGACTCCACGCGGTTGCTGTTGGCGTCGTAGCGCTTGGCCGGGCGGTTGCGCTGGTGCCCGGCGTTGAGCAGCCCACGAAGGTCCTCGTTGCCGTCTGCCTTGGGGCCGAAGATGGTGTCGGCCTCGTCCACGAGCAGCGTGGGCGGGTCATCGGTGATGGACCGGTAGACGGCGGCCGGTGAGGAGTTGACGGTGATGAACGGGTTGTGGCAGGTGGCCTCGACCACGTCCAGCAGCCGGGACTTGCCGCAGCGCTTTTCCGGGGCGCGGATGACCAGCCGGGGCGCGTGCGCCCACGCGGGTTGTGCGTGGGTGGCGGCGATCCACAACACCACGGCGTCGGCGGCCTCAGGGGTCGGCAGGATCACGTAGCGGATAAGCGCGGCCAGCAGGGCGTCCAGTAGGGCCGCGCCACGGTTGACGGGTCGGTTCATCGGTGGTGCTCCCAGGTGTGAGGGCGGGTTGGTCATGCGGCCACGGTCCGGGGTCGGCGGGCACCGTTCTTGAGCCCGGACGCGATGGTGAGGCGCGTTTCGGAAGCGCTCAGCCCGACGTTGATCCCTCCCTGTCCAAGCAGGTTTGTGACCTCGGCTTCGTCGAGCGCGCCACCTGCGACGAGTTGGCCCAGGGCGGTCGCGGCCAGGTAGAGGGTGCGGTTGCGCTGGCCGGTCGGCGCGGCTGCGAGCCGTTCCAGTTCGCCGGTGATCGCGGCACGCAGGAAGGCGCCGCGCCGGTCGTCGGGCAGGGCCAGATGGACGGGCTTGGCCACTGTCCGGGGTCGGGTAACAAGCTGCTTGGACAGCCAGGGGGGCAGCGGGGCCGGGGGTGCGTTGTAGACGACCTCGTAGGCGCCGGTGCCGTCCGGCAGGTCCACGAAGCTGCCGGGGCCGACGACATAGCCGCCGGACGCGCGGGTGTCGATCAGCCAGCCCAGCCCGTTGCCCTTGTCGCCCTCGGTGTTGCGCAGCTCCAGGCCGTCGGGGGCGGCGTAGTAGAGATGCTGGCCACCCCGGCGGGTGCGGACGTGGAAGGTCTCCAGAGTGGGGAAGGGTTGCCCTGCGCGCTCGCAGAGCACGGCCAGCACGTCGGCACCATCGTTCACCCCCGGCAGGTCCCAAGGGGGCGGGGGGCGAAGCCCCTCCTTCTTGGGGGTGTCCAGGTCGAGCACCACGAGCCGAGAGGGGCCGCACGCGATCCCGATGTTGAACGGGGCGCGCGTCCATGTCCGGCGGATGATGTCGGGGTCGGTGGTGGCGTGCTGCTCCCAGCTGGTGAACCCGCGTAGCGGTCGCTTGTCGCCGGGGGTGAGCGGGAAGACGTGCCAGCCCCGAGCGGCGGCGGCCAGCGCGTAGCGGGTGAGATCGGCAGAGCGCATCGTGTCGTCCTTGGGGCGTCTCAGGTTCGGGGTGCTCACGTGAAGCACCATCCGGAGTCACAGGCCCCGTCGCCGAAGTCGAGGGGTAAGACGTCGTCGGTGGGCACGACGTCGGCCAGTGGTGCGGCGTGTCGGGTGAGCCAGACGGGGTCTTTGCCGAGTTCGGTTCGTCGGGCGTTGAGGGTGGCTTCCAGGGCGCACGCTCGGGTGAACAGGTCGGGTTCGTCGCGGCGCATGTCGGCCCACGTGGTGAGTCGGTGGAAGGGGCAGAACCAGCAGGAGGACTTGGGCGGCACGGGCAGGCCAGCGGAGCGGATGATGCGTGGGCAGTCGGCGCGGCGGATGCCTAGGTCCAGCAGGGGGTAGACGATTCGCTCGTGTGGTTCGCAGCGTCGGTTGTTGGCGCGTTCGATCTCGTCCAGGCTGATGCCGATGCCGACAGTGGCGGGGTTGTCGGCGGTGGCTCCGTGCGCTTTGAGCCAGCGGCCGATGACCCGGATTTTGAAGTCGGCGGTGCAGGAGCGGGTACCGGGGGCGCCGTTGCTCATCCGGACGGGGATGGGCAGGGAGCGGGACCCTTTCTTTGTCAGGCGCCCGTAGAGGGTCTCAGTGGTGCCGTCACGGCGGATGCGGGCCAGCGTGTGCAGCTCGATGCCGTGGGCGGCGGCGAACGGGGCGGCGTGTTTGGCCACGTAGCGCAGGGTGGCGGGGTGTTCGGAGTCGTCTCCGACGTTGGAGAACAGGAAGGTCCGGAAGGGCAGCTCACCCCGTGCGGCGAGCGCGAGCGCGGCGGTGGATTGCCAGCCTCCGCCGTAGCTGAAGACGGTCAGCTCGGTGTCGGCAGCGGTCGGGGCGGCGGGGGGCGTGGTCATGGTGGTCATCGGCTGCCGTCCCGGTAGAGGCGGCGGAGGTAGTTGAAGAGGCGGCGGCCCCAGCGGAGGCGTAGGCCGGTGGCGTCGCAGTGGCGGCACCACGTCCGCGTGTGTCCGTTGGGCTTGAGCGTCTTGCCCTTTCCTTCGCAGCGGTGGCACCGGGCGAAGGGGGAGGCGGCGCACGCGGCGGCGTAGCCGAGCAGCCACAGCAGGGCGGCGAGGAGCAGAGCGGCGATGATCAATGGCAGGGGTGGGAGGGTCGCGATGGTGGTCGCGGGTGGGGTGGTCGCGGTCGCGGCCAGGTGGGTCATGGCAGGGCTCCTGAAGCTGTTTTTGGGCGTGGAAGGCTGAGGCCGCTACCCGCGACCTGCGGATATTTGGGCTGATCAGGGGCTATATGGCTGGTCGCGGGGCGGGTCGCGCAGCCGCGACCGGTCGCGGGTGGAGCGCGACCCGGCGAACCCCTCGGGGAGGGTCCGCCGGGCGCGTGTCGCCCTATCCGGTGGTGGCTTCCCGGCGGGTGATGGCGGCGGTGACGGCGGCCTTCTTGGCGCCCTTGAGCGCCTTGCCGTCCCGCTTGATGTCCACGCTCGGCACCCCGAGCGCGCGGAGCTGAGCGGAGATGGCATCGGCGGTCACGTCGGCGTAGTGCTCGGGGATGCGCTCGGCCAGGCGGGCGGCGATCAGCGCCCAGGGAAGGCCGGTCTCACCGCTTTGGAAGACGGTGAGGGCGTCGGCCAGCACGTCGCGTACCTCACGGATCGCGGCCTGTCCGGCGGCGTAGCCGGACAGAGTGCCGGCACGCTCGCGGAGCTTGCGGGCGGTCTGGAGGATCTTCTCGGCGTCTTCGGCGTCGGCCAGGTGGAACCGCACGGTCGGGGTGTCGTCCCCGGCGCCGCGCAGCAGGCCAACGCCCTTGTAGCTGGGCAGCAGCGCGGAGGAGTCGAACCCTTCGGAGTACGCTCCGGACCCGAGCACCAGGTCAGAGACCTGCCAGGAACCCGTCCGGAGGGCGATGCGGACCTGGTGGTTGTCCCGGAAGCTGGTGAAGGCGGTAGCCGTGTCACCGGTCCCGACTCCGCCGGGCTTTTGCGTGGCGTCCAGCACGATGACCCCGGCGGCCGGGGCGACCTTGACCAGGAACACCAGCAGGGAGGCGATCTCCTTGTTCAGCTCCTTGTCGCCGGTGTCGAAGTACTCCTGACACTCATCGATCACCACGAGCCGTACCGGCATGCCGTACTTCGGGTCACGAGCGATCTCGCGGGTCAGCTTGCCCTCGGGGCAGATGTCTACCGGCAGCTCAGAGAGCTTCTGATAGCGGGCTTGAACGTCGGCTTTGAGGTCCCGAAGCGTCTGAACGAAGATCTCCAGCGGATCGCCGTCGCGGGACGGGGTGAACCCGAAGGAGCAGGAGTGCGCCACGAGGGCGAACTTGCGCCAGTCCGGAGAGCCCTTGCCGTCGAACACCTCCAGACGCACGTAGGGGTCCAGCGCGGCGTACAACGCGAGCAGACGGGCGGTGAAGCTCTTGCCCTGCCGGGGCTGTGCGCCGACCAGGATGGACGTCCACAGCATCAGCAGCGTGACCGGGCGGCCCCGCTCGTCCACCCCGAGCGGGGCGGGCTGCCAGATGTCGGTCTCCTTGCAGGCCAGCAGCGGGGTACGGCCCGCCGGGGTCGCCAGGGGGTCGGCGTCGGCCACCCACAGCCAGTGCGACCGGTGGCTTTGCGGATCCCGTGACAGGTTGACCTGCGCGAGCGCCACGTCCAGACCGGATGCGATCTTCTCTCGGGCGTTGACGGCGTCGGCGAAGGTCTTGCCGTACGGCAGGTTGATCAGCACCTTGGAGCCGTTGCCCTCGCGAGCCATGGCGGTGCCGAACTCGATCTGCTGGTTCGGCTTGTCCGCGTGCCCGAGCCCGGCGGCGTAGTAGGCGCGAAGCACGATGTCGCTGTTGAGCTTGCGGTACCGGCGGGTGACCACGGCGGTGGGGATGATCCGGCGTCCCGCTGGGCGTCCGTAGCGGGCCAGGACCGGCACCATCCCGGCGGCGATCCCGATCTGCCACAGCACGGGCAGTCCGAGAGTCAGGATGACGGCGACGCATACGGCGATGGCCTGCCCGAGCAGGACCATGCCGCGCCAGCGGCGGGTGGCCTTGCCCTCGCGGTGCAGCTTGAGCCACATCGCCGGGTCGTTGTCGGATGCGGCCTGCTGGAGCAGCGTGTACTGCTCGTTGACCCACCACCACCGCACCTGACGGCCCGGCAGGCGGCACGCGCCGACGACAGCCCAGCCTGCGGCCTGCACCGCGTACCACGGGGAGCGGACCGCGTGGAAAGCGGCCACATACCCCCAGCGGCCCGCCGTGCTGGCGAGCGTCGCGCCCAGGTTGGCGCGGTGCAGGTCGGTCGGGATGATCGGACGCCGTCCCTCTACCGGCGTAGCCGCAGGGCCGATGCCCTCGGGCAGATCCACCGGCACGGGCGGCACGTCGGCGGGCGGGACCTCGTCCAGCTCGATCTCATAGGAGGTGTCGCGGGCGGCGGTCCGGCGGCCGACAGCGCGGTCACGGTCGGCGAACGGGGCGTCGTCCTCGTCTAGCAGGACGACGGCGGGACGCATCGCGGGCGGGTTGCCGTTGACACGCTCCGGACGGTCGATGAAGTCGGCGGGGTCGTGGGGCTGAGTCATGATGTGTGCACCTCGTGTGCGTTGACGCGGGCGGGGTGGCAGGGCGCGGCCGGAGTCTTGGCGGATGAGGTCGCGCCCTGCGTGTTGGTCGGGGACGATGCGCGGTCGGCCCGCGTCCCGTCCGTGCGGGCGGTGGTGTCGGGCTCACCGGACGGACCGCGCGGTCCGTCCGGCAGGCGCGTGGCGGTCGGGTTCACCGGTCGGTCTGGCGGGCGGTGGCGCGGTGTCCGCAGCAGGTCCGGCGGTGCTCCGACATCCGGTCGTGGATCTGCGCGCGGACGCGCGGGCCGGTGATGACCATGCGGACGAAGACGGACACCGGAACGGCCAGGCAGGCCAGGGTGATGATGGCGGCGATGGTAAACACGGCGGTCGGACCTCTTCTCAGACGTCGGCGTTGACGGGGGCAGGGGCGGACTCGGGGACGGTCGAGGGGTCGGCGGGGGCTTCGGTCCGCAGCCGGGTCAGCAGCGCGCCGGTGCGGTCGGTCGAGATGGACTGTCCGGTCTCGCGGATCGCGTCGCGGAGCCGGTCACGAGTGAGCGGCTCACCCTTGGTCTCCAGGTCGGCTGCGATCTGCCAGCCGAGCGGCATCAGGTCATCCACGTCCACCGGCGCGGCCGGACGGCGCAGCTTGCTCGCCGGGGCGGCCTTGCTGGTGCGGGGCTTGCGCGGTTTGGCGGTACCGGACGGAGGCAGGGCGGGCGGGGTGTCCTTCGGCGGTTCGACCACCGGCACGGGGGCGAGCGATACGGCGGCCTCTGCCTCCGGTACGGCGTCGGCGGTGTGGTGGGCGTCGCGGGCCAGCATGTGACCGAGCGCGGCCCCCATCCCCAGCACCAGAACCGGCAGGCAGGCCACCAGCGTGGTGATGACGGTCGGGGCCTTGTCCTGCCCGGAGATCTCCAGCAGGTGATAGGCCACCTGCCCGAGCATCCCGAGCACGAGAGAGCCGATGGCCGACCACTTGGCGAACGCGCGGGTTCCGGTGCTGATGCTGGCTGCGGAGGAGAACCACGCCCCCAGCGCGTAAGCGGCGTAGGTCTCCACACCGATCGGCAGCGTGATGGCGGTGTCGATCTCGAAGCCGTCAGCGATGCCGGGCAGCGGGTTGACCTTCCCGAAGCCGGTCATCCTGCCCAGGCCGACCCACCCTGACCAGGTGGCCACGGCGGCGGGCAGGGCCAGCAGGAACAGCGGCCAACGCGTCGGCGTCTTGGCCGTTGCGGTTCCCTCGGTGGCGGTGGCGGTCATCGGTCAGTCCTTCTCGGGCAGGTCGGCGATCAGGTCGGTGTCGATGTGGTCGGCCAGGCCGTGCAGCTTGGCGCGGATCTCGGACGGGGTCATGCGGGTCTCCTTCCGGCTCACTTGCTGCACTTGTGGCAGGTGGTCGAGGTACGGGGGTTGATGGCGCCGCACTGGCAGACCCAGGTGGAGGCCGTACCGGGCGGCAGCCACGGCCTCGCCGCGTTGGTGGTGGTCATGCGCGGCCCCCTCCGGTACGAGCGCGGGTGAGGGTGCGGCACGAGCCGCAGGAGTGGACGGCGCGGGCGCCGTGCGTGTGGCAGATCTCGACCTGGAGGCCACTGGCGTGGCAGCGGGGGCAGCCGGTCGCGCATCCGTGGTCGCGGTCGCACTCGATGCACTGGAAGCGCATGTCAGGCCACCTCCTCACCGGAGACGAGCGAACGGATGGACATCAGCCGGATACGGGCGGCGGTCAGACCGGCCCAGACGCCGTCCTCGGGGCGGACGGCGAGGGCGTAGGCGAGGCACTCGGGCCGGGCAGGGCAGGTGTGGCAGATCCGCTTGGCCTGCTTCTCCCGCTTCAGCCGGGCGGCGATCGGCTCGTTCTCGTCCTCGAAGGCGTCGGGGCCGGTGAACAGCTCCGGGTCGGCACCGTCGCAGGCGGGACCGGCCTCCACCATCGCGTTGCGCAGCTCGCGCACGGGGGGCGGGTTCTGGCCGGTCATCAGGCGGCCTTGCCCGGCGTCGCGTCCGGGTGGCAGAAGGGGCAGGGGGAGGGGCCAGATCCGGGGGTCCAGATCTGGCCGTTGCGGCACTCCAGCAGGCAGCAGCCGCCGGGGTTGGCGCTGGTGGACGGGCGGGTCATGATGGGGGTGCTCCTTCACGGGAGTCGAGGGGCGGCCCTGTTGTCTTGGCGGATGGAGGGCCGTCCCGGTGATTTGTGGATCGGGGGCGATCGCCCCGGGCGCCCCGTCCCGGCTAGTGGCCGGGAGGGGACCCGCAGTGGTCGCAAAAGCGAACAGAAGCGATTACGCAGGTCATCGCCTGCGCGGGCCGCCTTTTTCGGTGGGAGGCGGTAGCCCGGATTCAGTTGTTAAGTGGCGAGTGCTCCAGCCCGTCGGCGCGCGGCTGATCGGCCGCCTTCCCATGTCTTCCGGCTGCGCTCATTAGAGCTGGCTCTATTACGCCCGTTCGCCGAGCGCTTGTCAATAGAGCTAGCTGTATTGCTCGGTCGGCGATGGTCAGGCCAATAGCGCTACCCTTATCGGACAGGCGTGGAGTGGAGGGGATCACATGGCTGTCGGCTACCGTGAGCTGGCCGAAGTCCTTCGCGAGGGCATCCGACGGGGCGACTATCCGGCGGGGGAGACCTTGCCGAAGCAGGAAGAGATCGCCGAGCAGTACGGCGTCAACATCAAGACCGTTCGGCAGGCCGTCCGGCTGCTAGAAGGCGAAGGGCTTGTCACGCCCGTACGACGGAGGGGAACTGTCGTGCGTGAGCGCCCGCCCATGAAGCGGCTGGGCATCGAGCGTTACGCCAAGAGCAAGTGGAAGTTCGGCCTCGTTGCGTTTGCTGCCGATCGAGAAACGTCCGGGCGTGCGTGGAGCCTGACCGACCAGACACAGACCGTTCGGCTTGTCGATGCAGACGCCGAAGTGGCCGATGCGTTCGGCCTTCCCGAGGGCGCGCAGGTCTACGAACGCGCACGGCTCGTCAAGGAAGGGGATTCACCGACGCACGCCCTGACGAGCTACTACCGGCCCGAGGATGTGCAGGGGACGCCACTCGTTGATCCGACACCCGGACCTGCCGGCCGCGGGGGAGGGTTCGCCGTCCTGACGCTCCAGGGCTTGGAGCCGGACAGCATGACCGAGACGATCCACGCGCGCATGCCGACGCCGGATGAGGCGGAGGTGCTGCAGTTGCCAGCTGGCGAGCCGGTCATGATTCTTCAGCGGCGTACCTTCACACGAGACGGCCGGCTGGTCGAATTCGCTCGAGGCATTCACGCGTCGTCCCGCTTCGCGTGGTCCTACACGTTCAAGATTCCGGACTGAGGAGAGGTAGCAGTCATGACTACCACTGCTCTTGTACCCGACGCCCTCCGGGCCGACGTAGAGACCTTGTGGGACTACCACGACATGCACCACGTCGTTCGTCCCTCGGACGTCGGCATCGGTCTCGGAAGTCATGATCTCGGGGTAGCCACTTGCGCCTCTGACCTCTACCAGCAGGGGATGTTCCCGCTGATCGTGTTCACGGGCGCCAACGCCCCCACGACAGTCAGTCGGTTTCCCCGTGGCGAGGCTGTCCACTACAAGGAACATGCCGTCGAACTTGGTGTCCCTGGCGACGCCGTCCTGGTTGAGTCTCGCGCGACCAACACAGGGGAGAACTTCACGTACACCCGTGCCCTTCTAGAGCAGCGTGGGATCGCCGTAACGTCAGCGGTTCTCATCTCTCGGCCATACCAGCAGCGACGTGCTTACGCCACATGCAAGAAGCTGTGGCCAGAGATCGATATCACGTGCGCGTCACTTCCACTCTCGCTGGATGACTACGTGCTGAGCATCGGAGACGTGGGTCGCGTAATCAACATGCTGGTCGGTGACACTCAGAGGATCACCGAGTACGCCAAGAAGGGCTTCGCCGTCGAGCAGCCGTACCCCGATGAGGTTGATGCGGCCTTCCGGCGACTAGTAGTAGCTGGGTATACGAGCCGCCTTATCTAACGACGGGCGAAACGTCTCATGGTCAGTCGCTTGAAAGTAATCGGTTAGCGAAATTGGTTTGGTCAGCGCTCGTCATTGCCGCCTTGTCGGTCTATCATACGCTGCATAGCTTCTAGCTCGGCAATCTCCGCTCTTGTCGCACCATGTGCAAGCACGTTTCGAGCAATGGCAACTACTTTCAAGAGAACAAAGACGAAGCTAGTTCCCAATAAGACGAACATGCTCTGTTCGAGTGTTGTCGGTAGGTGCACAGCGGTAGCTCGATAGGCTACTGCGGTAATGATGGCGCCAACGTTGAAACCTATGTTAACCATGAAAGGCGATAGAAAGACCCTTACTCCACCTGGGTGCGTTTTAAGTTGCATGAGGTAGCTATCTGATAGCAAGGTTATTACTAGCGCGAAGGCGGCTACCACGACCCCTAATAATGCGCCAACTAGCGTCAGAAAATCGCCTGCGATTGTTACGCGTTCGGCGACTTTGGTGTGGGGAACCAAAAAGCCGACTCCTAGACCTCCTATAATCAGGGCGAAGATCCCCTCGATGCCTACCAGTTGACCTGCTGGCATGTCTCGTGCATTTTTCCAAAAGCCGAAATCTCTACGACTCAGACTCACGATCGCTCCTCCTCTCCACCGCCTGAGCCTCCCTTCTCTGCATGACTCGTCGGTAGCGTCGACGTATGACATCCAGTACGTCTTGTGCTGTGTCTACCCAGCTTGGCCCGAGTTCTTCAGTGCTTTCACGCGCAACTTGATTTCTCTGGTCATATGTAACTTTTCGTCCATCGCGGACGCCCTTGGCCGTCACATACCCAAAGCCGTTAGTGCTCATCGCTATGTGCTCTCTTACCCGCTGATCCTCTTGGATATTTATCAGCCCTACTTCTGGATCGGCCGCCTCCATGATTTGCTGCAGGAGTCGCGCCCTGTGTCTTTCCATGGCATCCCATACGGAACCGAATTCTTCTAGACCGTCGGGGTTCGGCAGTCGCGCAACTAGATTGACGTTCTGGACGGCATCGACGGTGCGCAGCCAATTCAGAAAATCCGTCTCGTCGAGAATGGGTTCGACTGACCATTCCGTAGAAGGCCACTCTCGACGTTCTTCCCCCTGGCGAAGCAGGGTCTCGAATACTTGAGCCACGGTCGTCTCACTGAACGTGGGATGTTTGAGTACGCCCAAGATGCGACTTGGGCTATGGAAAACGAATGGCGCTCTTGCGGTTACGGCGGCCGACTCGACCGAATCCTTCCAAGTCTTCGTTGCCGGATCGAACTGGTCTGTTACACGTTCGCTCTGCCTGTGCCAACCGATTTGTCCGCTGAGGACGGTACCGTCCTCAAGCGTTGATTCATTTCCCAGAATCCAGTCCCTGACATTGCGTCCACGCCCTGCCGTAACCGACTGTCCGAAGCTGAGAACCTCAAGCAAGTGATCCATCACTGAGGGAGGCTGGTCGCCGGCAAGAGTCTGCGCAGCCCATGGCCTGCGGTTGACCCGGTAAAGGAGTACTGTGCCCGTCTTCCCTGTGAACCACGGTTCTGACTGGCTCGGACCTTGGGTAGCTTCGCCTGCTGTCACTCGACTGGTCACCTCCACTACGGAACCGCTGTCAAGTGGCCCTGTGTTACAAGTCTCGTCCCCTTACTGCACCTGCGCGCTGTGATCGATACGGCTGTAGCTGCTGACCCTCCACAACGAAAGCACTGTCTGCTTGGCAGCCAACTTGCTGGACGAGGGCGGTGTCGGAGCGAAGTGATGGCGCGTCAGATAGGCGTGCCGTGGACCAGCTGTGGACCAAGAGCGCTTAGAGCTGTGGGTCGGCTCTCGTTATCGCAGCTCAAACGCCTAATAGCGTCTCCATCCGTACCCCTCTCCGGAGCCGGGAGCGCAAGTTCGAATCTTGCAGGGGGCACTCAATCTTGACCAGCGGATCTACCCGCTGACCAGGATGAACGACATAGGAACGGGCGGGTCTCCAGTCTCACGGAGTCCCGCCCGTTCTCATTGGCGCTCGCTGGTTGTGGACCAGCTCTCATGGGGTCAACGCAACCTCTGTCCGGCGGTTGTTCTGCTCCTGACGGCCATCCAGGCACTTGGCATAGCGCTTCAGGAGGACTTCCACGCTGTTGCCCGCGCGGGCGGCTATCTCGGTGGCATCCACTCCGGCGTCGAGCCAGGTAGACAAGGCGGCGTGCCGCAGATCGTTCCTCGGGTAGATGGCAGTCGTCTCGCCGTAGTCCTACGGCCTCGGCAGGCCGAACACCCGCGAAATACGACGCCGGCTGAACCGATATGAGGGGATTTACGTTTCTGGGGGATGAGATTACGAATGATCCTGCTCGTGGCGGTGCTGTCCATGGCCGCGGCCTGTGGAAGAACGGAATCGGACACAACGGCGACCCCGGCTGACGACGGGCCGGCGAAGCCGGTCGCCTTGTGGGGAGCCGAAGACGGATTCGTGACCCCGACGACGAACGTGCTGCGTCCGCCGAGGGTGGTGCTGTACAGCGACGGCCTAGTGATCGCCGACGCGAGCAAGCAGCTGAGGCTCACCGATGCCGAGGCGAGCGAGACGGTCGCGTCGTTGGAGAACTACCTGACCGGGCAACCGCCGACCGCGGAGCCGAAGCCGGGCGCGCCGGCGGTGACGGACGTGCCGACCACCGTCCTCGGAGTACGGGGGAAGGACGGAAAGTTGCTGGAGGTCCGGGCCCCGGCCCTGGACCAGGTCGCGGACTTCTACCCGAAGGAGCTCTCGGACGCGAAGAAGCTGATGGAAGGCCTGGCGACCAGGGCTGCTGCGGAGGGCACCGACTACGTTGCCACCCGCGTCCGAGTAGTCGCCGAAGGGGCCGCGTCGGCGGAGGGCAAGCCGGCGCCGTGGCCCGCGGGGGTCCCGGAGCCTTCGGGCTCGGTGGACCCGGTTTGGCAGAAGGACCTCGAGGGGGCGGCGGTGAGTGCGATCACCGAGGCGGTTCCCGCTGGGCAGGAATACGGCCGGTCGCTTTTCACGACCAGTTCGAGGGTGCTCTTCGTGCTCTCCTGGCGGTACCTGCTGCCTGACGAATAGCACGGCCTGAGGCGCGGGGGCGCACGGCTTGACTCTTCACGGAGTTCCAGAGCTGGCTGGTACCGTCCGGCTCCACCGCTCCGGGGAGGTTGAGGAAGATCCCCGGGCGGGCGGCGGGTAGGGTCGCGAGACGTGACGACCGAGCTGGACCGACTGGCCGTACGGCTGCGCGAGTTCGCCCGCGCCCGCGACTGGGAGCAGTTCCACACGCCCAAGAACCTGGCGATGGCGCTGGCCGGCGAGGTGGGGGAGTTGGTGGCGGAGTTCCAGTGGCTGACCTCGGACGAGTGCGCGGATCTGAGCCCGGAGATCCGCGCCCGGGTGCGGTCGGAGCTCGGTGACGTGACCGCCTACCTCGTCCGACTCGCCGACGTCCTCGGCGTCGATCTGGTCGAGGCGGCCGACGCGAAGCTGGACGAGAACGACCGCCGGTACGACGCCGATCTCTATCGCGGCTCCGCCAGGAAGGCTCCTCCGCTGGGCTCCTGACGGACACGCGCCGAGGTCACGTCACGCCCGTACGGCGCAGAGGAGGCGGTTGTTCCCGCGCTGCCAGAGCGTGCCGATCTGCTCGAAGCCCGCGTCGCGCAGGGCGGCGACGTGGGTGGACAGCAGGTTGGACTCCGATCCGTGGTGCTCGACGGCGGCGGCGCTGCGCGCGCGGGCGGCGCCGGCCTCGGCGAGCGCGGGGTCGGCGAGGACCGCGTCCCACCACTGGCGCCAGTCCTCGGGACGCGCGTCGGCGAAGGCCCGGCGCTCCTCGCTCTCGTGCACGGCTCGTTCGAGCCTGGCCAGGGTCGGGGTCGCCTCGTCGGCGTCGAGATGGTCGCCGTTGAGGAAGAGCGCGCCGGGGCGCAGCACGGTGGCCAGCTCCTTGTACATCGCCCGGAGGTGCTCCTCGGGCAGCCAGTGCAGCGCGGTGGTGCTCACGGCGGCGTCGGCCGGACGGTCCAGGCCGAGTTCGGCGCTCCATCCCGGGGTGCGCAGGTCGAGTGAGGTGAAGCGCAACCCCGACGTGTGGCCGTAGCCCGCCTCACCCAGCGACAGCAGCAGGGGATCGGTGTCCACCGCGACGACCCTGGCCCACGGAAGCCGGCGCAGCAGCCGGGCGGCCAGTGAGCCGGGGCCGCAGCCGAGATCGATCACGAGGGGGTCGGGCCGGTCCACTCCCGCCTCGACCGCGTCGATCAGCGCCCTGAACCGCTCCTCACGGCCGGGGAGGTAGCCCTCCTGCTGGCGGTCCCAGCGGTCGATCCACTTCCTGGCGGTGTCGAACGTGAGCATGGCTCCTCCTTGTAACTGCCACATATGCTTTTGCCAGTCACAAACTAAATCCCGAAGGTGTAACTGGTCAAGTGAATTTCAACAGTCACACAGACGCGGTGGTGGCGGTCGCCGTCACCCTGGTCAACACACTGACCGCCGGCGAGTCCCGAGGCAGGGTGTACACGCCTCCGGCGGGCGAGGAACGATCGGCCGTCGTCGCCCGCGTCCTCGGGATGGGCGAGCAGGGGCTGTACCGGCTCGGCGTGAGGGAGGCGGACGAGCTCACCGTCGTCGCCGAGGCGCTGCGCGTGGTCTTCGAGTCGGTGGCGAAAGGCGACATCGACACGGCCGCGCACGGTGTGAACCGCCTCCTGGACGAGACGGACGCCCGGCCGCACCTCGACCGGCACGACGGGGAGCCGTGGCACGTGCACTTCCACGGGCGCGGCGGCACGCTGGCCGGCGACTGGGCGGCGAGCTGTGCCACCGGCCTCGCCGTCGTCCTCGGGAGCGAGCTGTACGACCGGTTGGGCGTGTGCACGGCCCCGCACTGCGATCGCGTCTACGTCGACGTCTCCCGCAACGGGACGCGCCGGTTCTGCTCGACCCCGTGTCAGAACCGGGTCAAGACCGCCGCCTTCCGCGCCCGCAACACCTGAGGCCCCATGCCACCCATCGCGGCCCGGGGCGGAGATCGCATCCCGGAGGGGCCACTCAACCCGCAGTGGCCGAGCCGTTGGCGCCGGCCCCTGGCCGGCCCCTGGGCGGTCACCCCTGGGCGGTCACTCCGTTCTCGAACGTGCGGATGACGGTGGAGGCCACGCCGTGGCGGGGCAGCAGGCCCTTCGCCGCGGCCTCCCATCCGGTGTAGGTGACCGCGTACAGCATCTGCTGGATCCACTCGGCGCTGACCTGCGGGTCGAAGACGCCCTCGGCCTGGCCGCGCTCGATGAGGCTGATCGCGGTCGGCACGGACAGGTCCGGCTCGAAGCAGGCGCTGAACTCCTCCAGCACGCGCGGATCGCCGAAGAGGAACGCGAGCCGGTCGCCGACGTCCACCATGGCCGTGATCAGGCGGCGCATGGCCTCAAGGGGAGGTCCCTGGTCGATCGCCGCCGCCGCAACGGACTGCTCGACCACATGGAAGGAGTCGACGACGGTCGCGTTGAGCAGTTCCTGCCGGTCGGGGAAGTAGCGGTGCAGCGTGCTCCGGCCCACCTGCGCGGCCTCCGCGATGTCGGCCAGCGTGGCGGCCCGGTCGCGGGCGAGGACCGAGGCGGCCGCGCCCAAAATGGCCCGGCGGGTGCGGCCCCGCGTTCCGGACTCGCGAGCCTCCGGCTTCCGCGGGTCGGGCTCGGGCTCCTCGGAGACAGGCTGACGCGTCGCGCTCACCGCCAAAGGCTACAGTGCTTTCCATAACGAGACTGTGGCGCTTGTTTTTGGGACATTGATGTCTCACAATGAGCCGCATGGATTCCTTCGCAGTCGTCGCCGAGGGCGTGCGCAAGCGTTACGGCGACACCCACGCTCTCGACGGGTTCGACCTGACCGTTCCGGAGGGGACGGTGTGCGGCCTGCTCGGTCCGAACGGCGCGGGCAAGACCACCGCGGTACGCGTCCTGACCACGCTGCTGCGGGCGGACGCGGGACGCGCCGTCGTCGCCGGCTTCGACGTGACCGCCGAACCGGCCCAGGTGCGCTACCGCATCGGCCTCGCCGGGCAGCGACCGGCCGTGGACGAGATCCTCACCGGCAGGGAGAACCTGGAGATGTGGGGGCGCCTCTACCACCTGGACGCGGCCACCGCCCGCCGCCGGGCGGGGGAACTGCTGGACCGGTTCGGCCTCGCCGACGACGCGGGGAAACGGGTCAAGCACTACTCGGGCGGCATGCGGCGCCGCCTGGACCTGGCCGCGGCCTTCGTCCTCGCCCCGCGCGTGCTGTTCCTCGACGAGCCCACCACGGGGCTCGACCCGCGCAACCGCAACGAGGTGTGGCAGGCGGTGCGCGACCTGGCGGCGGCGGGCAGCACGGTGCTGATGACCACGCAGTACCTGTTCGAGGCCGACCAGCTCGCCCACCAGATCGCCGTGATCGACTCGGGACGCGTGATCGCGGACGGTTCCCCGGACCTGCTCAAGTCGATGATCGGTGGTGACCAGATCGATCTGGTCGTCCGCGACGCCGCCGACCTCGCCGAAGCCGCCCGCGTCCTGGCCGCGGCGGCGGGCGCGGAACCGGCCGCGGATCCCGACGCCCGCCGCCTGACCGTTCCCGTACGCGACCGGATCGGCGCGCTGACCGAGGTCGTACGCGAGCTGCGAGAGCGCGGCATCGCGGTCGAGGACGTCGCGCTGCGCCGCCCGACGTTGGACGAGGTGTTCCTCAGCCTGACCGGGGAGTCCGGGAGGAAGGCGGCGGCATGACCACGCTCATCGCTCCCGTGATCCCCCGCTCCCGGCTCCAGCGGCTGCGCTGGACGTTCGCGGACGGCCGCGTGATCGCCCGCGGTTACTTCGTCCACCTGGTCCGCAACCCGGCCGCGATCCTCAACCTGCTGCTGTTCCCGATCGTGATGGTGCTGCTGTTCGGCTTCGTCCTCGGCAGCGCCATGAACGTCGCCGGGGGAGGCGACTACCGGGAGTTCCTGATGCCCGGGATGTTCGCCCAGACGATGACGCTCGGCGTGATGACCACCATGATCATCGTTACCAACGACGCCGCCCGAGGGATCACCGACCGCTTCCGCTCGATGCCGATCTCGCGGTCCGGGGTGGTGCTCGGCCGGGCCGTCGCCGACATGGTCAACTCCGTACTGGAACTGGCCGTGCTGCTCGGATGCGGACTCGCGGTCGGCTGGGGCTGGCACCGGGGGATCGGGAACGCCCTGACCGCCGTGGGGTTGCTGCTGCTCCTGCGCTTCGCGCTCATCTGGGTCGGCATCTATCTCGGGCTGATGCTCACCCCGGAGTCGGCGAGCGCGGCGTGGATGCCGCTGATGCCGCTCACCATGCTCGCCAACACCTTCGTCTCACCGGCGCTGATGCCGGGCTGGATGGGGACGATCTCCGAATGGAACCCGCTGTCGGCCACGGTCGCCGCCTGCCGCGAGCTGTTCGGCAACCCCGGCTGGGGCGGCGACTCCTGGGCCGCCGAGCACGCGCTGCCGCTGGCGATCGGCTGGCCGGTGTTGCTCACGCTGGTCTTCCTGCCGCTGTCCGCGCGCCGCTACCAGCGGCTCGACCGCTGAACGATCCGGCCGGCGCCCCGGTCCGCCAGGGCGTGGGCGGTCCAGCCCAGCGCGGCTCCCACGGCGTACCAGAACAGGTCGGGCGGGTTGAACGAGGTGCCGAGCACCAGACGGGCGAGCACGCTGCGCGCCGCGAGCTCGGCGGGGACGCCGGTGAGCTGGAAGAGCTCCACCGCCCAGCTCACGGCGAGCGCCCCCGCGGCCGCCGCCGCGGGTCGCGTCCGGGGCGCGACGACCAGGACCAGCGTGTACAGCAGGAGCGTGTAGAGCGCGTCCCCGCCGTACTTGGTCACCGGACCGTCTCCCACGGCCCGGATCCCGAGCCCGGCGGCGATGGTGAGCAGGGCGGCGAGGACCGCGATCACGCGCCGGCGCGCCGGCGCTCGCTCGTCCCGCGGGCCTCGCCCGTGCGTCTCTGGCGGGTTCAATCGCGGCACCTCGGCGGTCTCTGTTTCCGGTTTCCCCGGCCTCCCAGGGTCCCAGACGCGCCGGGGGTCGGAGCCCCGGGTTCAGGTACGGCTCAGCTCGGCCAGGCGCCGCAACGAGAGGTGGAGCACGGCGGCGGTGACGGGTTTGGCCGCCAGCCAGCCGAGCCGCCCGGCCAGGCCGAGAGGGATGTCCAGGTCCTCCTGCCACACGATCGTGCTGCCGCCTCCCGCCCTCGGCAACACGTGGAAGACGCCGGTTCCCCGGACGAGCCACCCGGTGTGCCGCACCTCGACGGTGTGCGGCGGGTTCCACCGGGTGATCTCCATCGTGTCGAGGAAGCCCAGCGGCCCGACCCCGGTGAACGCGGCCAGGCCGCTGCCGGCGCTGTGGCCGTCCCCGGCGGTGACCCGCGCGCGGGTCAGGAACATCCACTCCTCGTGCCTCGGCCAGTCGGTCAGGACGGCGAACACCCGCTCCGGGCTCGCGTCGGAGTGCACCGTCACAGAGAGATGAGACTTGTCCACGCTCTCTGTTCTGCCCGCTTCCGGGGCCGCTCAGATCACCCCGCGTGACGGCGCGCCTCGGCCGGGCCGTCGGCCTCCAGCGCGGACCTCGCCGCGTGCTCGCACTCCGCCATGGTGCGGGCGGCCAGGGCCTCCCGTACGGCGGGCACGCTCAGGGCGGACATGGACAGGCTCGTGACGCCGAGCCCGGCCAGTACGGGGGCAAGCAGCGGATCCGCCGCGGCCTCACCGCAGACGCCGACGGGCTTGCCCGCCCGCCTGCCCGCGTCGGCGCACTCGGCGACCAGCCGCAGCAGCGCGGGCTGCCACGGGTCGAGCAGGTCGGCGAGCTCACCGTGCTGGCGGTCCACCGCGCAGGTGTACTGGCTCAGGTCGTTGGTGCCGACGCTGAGGAAGTCGAGCTCGGCCAGGAGCCGGGACGCCCGCAGCGCGGCGGCGGGCACCTCCACCATCGCGCCGACGTCGGCGATGCCCCGGGACCGGGCCCGGCGGGCGAAGTCCGCCGCCTCCGCCACGGTGGTGACCATGGGGGCCATCACCCACGGCCGTACCCCGGCAGCCCGCGCGGCGGCGGCGATGGCGTCGAGCTGCGTGTCGAGCACCTCCGGCCGGGCCCGGGCCACACGAAGCCCGCGCACGCCGAGCGCGGGGTTGGTCTCCTCGGGCAGGCCGAGGAACGGCAGCGGCTTGTCGGTGCCCGCGTCGAGGGTGCGCACCACCACGCGGTCGCCGGGAAGCGCCCGGAAGACCGCCTCGTACGCGGCGACCTGCTCGTCCATCTCCGGGGCCGTGCGCCGGTCGAGGAAGAGGAACTCGGTGCGGAACAGCCCGACGCCCTCGGCGGCGACCTCCGTGCCCAGATCGGCCGCCGAGCCGATGTTGAGCAGCAGTTTCACCGGGTGCCCGTCGGCGGTGCGGCCGGGCCCGGTGCTCGTCCGGAGCCGGTCCCGCTTCTCGGCCGCTCGCCGCATGATCCCGGCCGCCTCCTCCTCGCCGATGCCGGTGCGGACCTCACCGAGCGCGCCGTCGACGGCGACCAGGGTGCCGTCGCGGAGCTCCCGCGCGCCACGGCAGGCGACCACGGCGGGCACGCCGCGCGCGCGGGCGAGGATGGCCGTGTGGCTGGTGGGCCCGCCCTTCTCCGTGACCACCGCGAGCACCGTCGCCGGGTCGAGCGCGACGGTGTCGGCGGGCGAGAGGTCCTCGGCCACGAGGACGAACGGATGGCCGGGGTCGGGGAGCGCGGACATCGGCAGGTTCCGCGCGGCGGCGACGGCGCGGTTCCTGATGTCGTCCAGGTCGGCCGCGCGCTCGGCGAAGTAGCCGCCCGCGGCGACGAGCGCCTCGCGGTGGCGCGCGCAGGCGGCCGTGATGGCGTCCAGCGCGTGCATGCCGTTCCGGACGTTCTCCTCCACGGACTCCTGGAGGAGAGGATCGGCGGCGATGAAGGACTGCGCCTCGAGAATCGCCCTGGCCTCGGGTTCGGCGGCCTTCTCCGCCAGCGCGGAGAGGCTGAGGGAGGCGGCCAGCAGCGCCCGTACGGCGGTGTCGGCCTCCACCGCGGGGCTCGCGGCGGTCCATGGGCCGCCGGACAGACGGGAGGCGTCCTCCATCCGGCACACCGGGCCCGCCGCCAGGCCGGGGCTGACCCCGAGCCCGCGCAGCGTCCCGATCACCGGTGTCCGGCCCTCCGGAGCCTCATTCATCGGCGTCGAGGTCGCGGGCGAGCAGCTCGGCGAGGGAGTCGAGCGCGGTGTCCGCGTCCGGGCCGTCCGCGTCGAGGGTGACCTCCGTGCCGTGGACGGCGCCCAGCGCCAGCACGGCGAGGATGCTGTTCGCCGGAACCGGCTTCCCGTCGCCGACCCGGATGCGCACCGGCGTTCCCTGCCGGGCCGCCGCCTCGACGAAGATCTTGGCCGGCCTGGCGTGCAGGCCGGTACGTGAGGCGATGACGACTGTCCTCTCCGGCATCGTCGTGGACCTTTCTGTACGGAGGTTCGGGGGGAGGGGGTCAGGGCTCGACGGTGACCTTGATGGCGGCGCCGCGGCTGACGATGTCGATGCCGTCGAGGACGCCGGAGAGCGGGAGCCGATGGGTGATCAGGTCGGCCACGGGGACCGATCCTTCGGCGATCAACCGCAGCGCCCGCGCGTTGTGGGCCGGGCTCGACCCGTTCGCGCCGACGATCGTCAGCTCCCTGTAGTGCACGAGGTTGGAGTCGCAGCGGATGATCGGGTCGTCCTTGGGCAGGCCGCCGAAGAAGCTGATCCGTCCCTGCCGGGCCGCGATCCGCAGCGCCTGCTCCTGGGCGGCTCCGGAGGCCGCGGCGGTGATGACGACGTCGGCGCCCCGGCCCTCGGTCAGCTTGAGCACCTCCTCGGCGATGTCCTCGCCGTGCACGGCGGCGTCCGGCCGGACCAGGTCGGCGGCGAGCGCGAGCCGGTCGGCGTTGACGTCGGCGAGGAACACCCGGGCGGCACCCCGCGCGCGGGCCAGCCGTACGTGCAGGCAGCCGATCGGGCCTGAGCCGATGACGAGCACGTCGTCGCCGTCGCCGACCCGGGCCAGCTCCTGCCCGTTGAGCACGCAGGCGAGCGGTTCCGCCACCGACGCCTCGGCGAAGCTCACGCCGTCGGGGACGCGGTTGAGACCGTCGACGGCGAGGACCTTGGCCGGGACGACCATGTACTCGGCGAAGCCGCCGTCGTAGTGGTAGCCCATCGACTCCTGGTTCGGGCAGACCGTCATCCGGCCGCGGCGGCACTCCCCGCACGTCCCGCAGGGGATGGCGGCGATCACCTGGACGCGGTCGCCGGGCGCCCAGCCGGGGACGTCGGTCTCGGTGACCTCCCCGGCGATCTCGTGGCCCATGACCCTGGGCGGCCTGATGTGGTGGTGCCCGTGTCTGAGGATCTTCGCGTCCGTGCCGCAGGTGGAGCAGGCGCGTACCCGGATCTTGACCTCTCCGGGTCCGGCGACGGGCTCGGGCGCGTCCTCGATGCGGATGTCGCCGGGCGCGTGGAATCGGGCGACCTTCACGTGGTCTCCTCTTCGGTGGGTTGTCCGTCGGATCGCAACAGGTGAACGACCTCCTCGACCCGGGTCGCCTCCCGCAGGGCGTGGACGCGGTCCGGATCGAGCAGGATCTGCGCCAGCTCGGAGAGCAGCTGTACGTGGCCGTCGCCCCGGGCGGCGATGCCGACGCAGACGACGACCCGCTCGCCGCCCCAGTCGACGCCGCCGGGGAAGCGCAGGACGCAGACGGCGTCGTGGTGGACGGCGTCCTTGGCGGCGAGCGTGCCGTGCGGGATGGCCACCCCCTCGCCGACGTAGGTGGAGATCGAACGCTCGCGCTCGATCATCGTCTCGACGTACGGCTCCTCGACCGCGCCGACGGCGACGAGGGCCCGCCCGCACAGGCGGATCGCGTCCTCGCGGTCCGCCGCGGAGGCGTCGAGCAGTACGGCGCGCGGGTCGAGGGGGAGCGGCGCCGGGTCAGCCATGCACCGTCCCGCCGTTCTTGATGGTGGTGACGAGCCTCGTGACCGCCGGGTCCCCGATGAAGATCGTGATGGGGATGAGGACGGTGTCCGGCGCGGTCTTCCTGGCCCGGTCGGCGAGCCCCTTGTGGCAGACCACCACGTCGGCGTCGGCGGGGATCGAGTTGACCGGGGTGTGCTGGACCTCGATCCCGAGGCCCTTGAGCTGCTTGCGGAGCTGGCTGGCCAGCATCACGCTGCTGCCCATCCCCGCGTCGCAGGCCACGACGATCTTGCGGATGTCGGTGGTCTCGATGTCGGCCATGTCGGTCACGCCTCCTGGGGAGCGGGCTGGGATTCGGGGGTCTCGTCGGCGGGGGTCTCGTCGTCGCCCGACTTCCTGCCGAAGCCGAGCAGTACGGCGGCGACGGCGAAGGAGGCCGCGGTGGCGATGACCACGCCGGCGAGCACGCCGAACCAGCCACCCTTGGGGGTCACCGCGAGGTAGACGAAGATGCTGCCGGGCGACGGGGTCGCGACGAGCCCGGCGCCGGTGATCAGGAAGGTGAAGGCCCCGGCCGCGCCACCGGCGATCACCGCGAGGATGAGCCGCGGCTTCATCAGCACGTACGGGAAGTAGATCTCGTGGATGCCGCCGAGGAAGTGGATGATCATGGCGGCGGGGGTGGACGGCCGCAGCGAGCGCGGGCCGAAGAACAGGTAGGCGAGGAGCAGGCCGAGGCCGGGGCCCGGGTTCGACTCCAGCATGAACAGGATCGACTTGCCGTGCTTGACCGCCTCCGCGACGCCGAGCGGCCCGAGGACGCCGTGGTTGATCGCGTTGTTGAGGAACAGCACCTTGGCGGGCTCGATCAGCACCGAGGCGAGTGGCAGCAGGCTGTTGCCGATGAGCCACTCGACGGCCTCCCCCGCGGCGTCGGTGACCACCCGGACGATCGGGCCGATGCCCCACATGCCGAGCAGGGCCATACCCGCGCCCGCGATGCCGGCGGTGAAGTTGTCCACCAGCATCTCGAAACCGGCCCGGGTGCGCTGCTGGACGAAGCCGTCCACCAGCTTGATCACGAAGGCGGCCAGCGGGCCGATGATCATCGCGCCGAGGAACATCGGGATGTCCGCGCCGACGACGACGCCCATGGTGGCCACCGCGCCGACGACCGCGCCGCGCTGGCCGTGGACCATGCGTCCGCCGGTGTAGCCGATGAGCACCGGCAGCAGGGCCTTGATGATGGGGTCGACGAGCTTGGCGAAGTCCTCGTTCGGCAGCCAGCCGGTGGGGATGAAGAGCGCGGTGATCAGGCCCCAGGCGATGAACGCGCCGATGTTCGGCATGATCATGCCGGCGAGGTGGCCGCCGACGCGTTGGATGGTGGCCTTCACTCCCGTTCCGTAGACCGCGGGGGTGTATTCGGTCATGGGTGGTGCTCCTTCCGATGGGGGGTGAAGTGCTCCGCTTCAGTCCGTGGACCGCAGCGGTCGTCTTGGGTCCGGCGGGCCGACGCGCACCAGGTCGCGCCGGATGTCCCCGGGCGCGGGCATACGACTGCCGGGCATGCCGACGGCGGCCGTCCCCCAGGCCAGCGCCTCGACCAGGGCGCGCTCGCCCCTCGCCCCCGCCGCGAGGAAACCGGCCAGCATGGCGTCGCCCGCGCCGACCGTGCTCCTGGGTTCGGCCACGGGGCACTCGCCGTGCCAGATCCGGCCGTCCTGCAGGAGGACCGCCCCGTCCGGCCCGACACTGGCCAGAACCGTGCCCGCGCCCATCGCGCGCAGCTTCTCCGACGCCTCGATCACGTCGCCGAGGCAGCCGATCGTCGTCCCCGTCGCCTCGGCCAGTTCCTCCCGGTTCGGCTTGACCAGCGCGGGGCCCGCCGCCGCGGCGGCAGGCAGCGCCGGGCCGCTGGTGTCGACGGCCACGTTGATCCCCGCCTCGGCGAACCGGCGGCACAGCCCGGCGTAGACGTCGAAGGGCACCCCCGGGGGCAGGCTGCCGGACGCGACCACCCAGTCCGCCGTGTGCGCGGCCCCGAGGACCGCCTCCGCCACGGTCTCCAGTTCGACGGCGGACAGCGGGGTGCCCGGCTCGTTCACCTTCGTGCTGGTGCCGTCGGGCTCGGCCAGCGTGACGTTGGACCGGGTCGCCCCCGCGATCGGGACCGCGATCATGTCGATGCCCTCCTGCGAGAGGAGATCCACGAGGTGGCGCCCCTCGTGGCCGCCGTACGGGACGACCGCGCAGGACCTGATCCGGTTGGCGAGCAGCGCGCGCGAGACGTTGACGCCCTTGCCGCCGGGGTCCAGCCGCGCCGTCGCCGCGCGGATGACGGCGCCCCGGTCCAGCGCCGCGATCTCGATCGTGCGATCCAGGCTCGGGTTGAGCGTCAGCGTCAGGATCATGCGCGGACCACCTCGGGGCCCGACGCGGCGACGTCGGCGGCGACCGCCGGGTCCAGCCCGTCGTCGCTGATCACCATGTCGATCTCGGAGAGCGTGGCGAACCGGGTGAGGTAGACGCCGGAGAACTTGGTGTGGTCGGCCAGCACGACGCTGCGCTCCGCCGCGCCGATCATCGCCCGCTTGATCGCGGCCTCGGCCGGGTCGGGCGTCGTCAGCCCCTTGGCGACCGAGCAGCCGTTCGCGCCCATGAACGCCACGTCCACGTGGAGGTCGGCGAGCGGGCGCAGCGCCCAGTCGTCGACGGTGGCGAGGGTGCGGCCGCGCACCCGGCCGCCCAGCATGATCACGCTGAGGTTCGCCCGGGTCGCGAGCGACGTCGCGAGGGGCGGCGAGTTGACGATGACGGTGAGCTCGCGGTCGGCGGGAAGCGCCCGCGCCAGGCGGCCCGTCGTGGAGCCCGCGTCGATGATGATCGCGCCGTCCTCGGGCAGTTCGGCGAGCGCGGCCTTGGCGATGCGCTCCTTCTCCTCGGTCATCACCTCGTCCCTGGCGGCGAGCGCGGGTTCGAAACCCAGGCGCTCGACCGGGATGGCGCCGCCGTGCACCCGTCGCAGCACGCCGGCCCGCTCCAGGACGGTCAGGTCGCGGCGGATGGTCTCCGTGGTGACGGCGAACTCCTCCGCCAGCGTCAGCACGTCCACCCGGCCGATGGCCCGCGCGCGGCGCAGGATCTCCTGCTGCCGCTCCTCGGCGTACATGATGTTGATTCACCGCCGTTTCAATGTTGTTTCGTCTGTATTTATACCCACATATTGTGGAAGTCAATGGGTGCAACACAGCGGCGCGCCTCGCGGCGTGTCGCGGGATGACTGGCGAAAACCGGATGAACGTCGCATCCCCCAGCTAGACTTGCCGGTCATGATCACGTCCGGCGCGCCCCCCGCGCAGCCCCCGGTGCCACCTTCCGGGCCGCTTCCCGGGCCACTTTCCGGGCCGCCTCCCGCGCGGCTCTCCGGCCGGGCCAGGTCGGTACGGCTGGCCGCCACGGGCCTGTGCGTGGCGCTGCTCGTCGTCGGCACGTTCTGGGGGGACGACGACGCCTTCCCCTTCGGCCCGTTCCGGATGTACTCCACCAGCACGCCGCCCAACGGGAACATCCACGTGATGGTCCTGGAGGCGCGCCTGCCCGACGGAAACTGGCGCGAGGTCCCGTTGGAGTCCGTCGTGGTGGGCGTGAACCGCGCCGAGGTCGAGGGGCAGGTCCCGCGCTTCCAGTCCCAGCCGGCGCTGGTCGGCCGGCTCGTCGAGGCCCACGACCGGCTCCGCCCGAACGAGCCCCGCTGGACCGGCGCCCGCCTGATCATGAGGTATCTCAAGCTGCGCGACCGCAGGTTCGTCGGCACCGAGGAGAAGGTGGTGGCCGAGTGGCTGCGCTAGCCCGCTGGTTCTTCGGCCCGGTGCCCCTGACGCGGGTGGCGGTCTTCCGGATCGCCGCGTACCTGTTCATCCCGCTCGACCTGCTGGTGCTCCGCCCGCTCGGCTCGCACCACGCGTCGGCGACCGCGCTCTACAAGCCGCTCATCGTCGCCGACCTGCTGCACCTGCCGCGCCCGACCCCCGAGCTCATCGCGGTGGTCACCTGGACGCTGATCCCGCTCGCGCTCGCCGCCGCCGCCCTCGCCCCCACCGGCAGGTGGCAGCGGCTCCTCGGTGCGGCGATCTTCCTGCTCTACGTCGAGCAGCTGATCATCAGTTTCTCGTTCGGGAAGGTCGACCACGACCGCATCGCGTACGTCGTGGCCCTCGCCGTGCTGCCCACCGTGGCGGGGGCTCGGCTGCGGGAGCGCGGCTCGGCCGAGTCGGCCGGCTGGGCGCTGCGCTGCGTGCAGATCGCCGTCGTGGCGACGTACTTCCTCTCGGCCTTCGCCAAGCTGCGCTTCGGCGGCGTCGAATGGGTGAACAGCGCGACCCTCGTCCGCGCGGTGATGCGCCGCGGCACCGGGTTCGGCCGCCTGCTGCTCGACTATCCGTGGCTGCTGCACTGGTCCCAGTGGGGGATCATGCTGATGGAGCTGGGCTCACCCGTGGTCCTGTTCCTGCGCGGCCGGTGGCAGCGCGTCGCGGTCGGCGCCCTCGCCGGGTTCCACGTCGTCGTCTACGCCACCATCTCGATCATGTTCTGGCCGCACGTGCTGTGCCTGCTGCTCGCCTTCCTGCCGACGGAGCGCCTCGTCTCAGCCGCCGCGCCGGTCGGCGGGCAGGACGCACATGGGGGTGCCGCCGGGGAGGCGGTGCCTGTTGCCGGCTATCAGCCGGTAGACGCCGTGGGCCAGCCAGCGGAAGGGCGGGACGCGCAGGATGGCCCCCAGGGGTGACCAGGGCAGCCCCGCCGCGAGCAGGATCTTGGCGACGGCCTGTGCCCCGCCGTACACGCGGCCCCGGGTGTCCACCCAGAGCAGTTCGTACTCCGCGCGTTCCGGGGTCGTGCCCAGCGCCGCGAGATCGGTGAACTGCCAGGCCCTGATGTCGGCGGGCACGTCCATCCGCCGCTCGATGAAGCCCGCGGCGGTGGTGCAGAAACCGCAGTCCCCGTCATAGATGATTAACGATCTCTCCACGGTTTCCCATCATGCCTCAGCGGGACCGAGGGGTGAGGGGGTGGGCCCCTTTCCCGGTGGTTCACAGTGGAGGGAGGGCAAGCGTGCCGAGTGGACCCCGGAGGGACCATGACGACGACTGCGATCGCCGACTACGCGATGTTGTCCGACCGGCATTCGGCGGCGCTGGTGGCCAAGGACGGCACGATCGAGTGGTTGTGCATGCCCCGGTTCGACAGTCCCTCGATCTTCGCCGCGATGCTGGACGACGACGCGGGATCGTGGTCGATCCGCCCGTCGGGGCCGTACACCGTCTCCAGGCGTTACATGGACGCCACGCTGGTGCTGCAGACGATGTTCGAGACCGGGACGGGCACGCTGGTCCTCACCGACGCGCTGGCGACCGGGGCGGACGCGGACCCGCACCGGCTCGGCGCGTCCGCGCCACACCTGGTGCTCCGTTCGGCCACGTGCGTACGCGGGTCCGTCGAGGTGGACGTCCGCTACCGGCCGAGACCGGAGTACGGGCTGGTCACGCCGTTGATGTCCGTGCTGGACGGGGGCATCAGGTCGCGTGGCGGGTGCGGTCAGACCATCCTGTCCAGCCCGGTGGACCTCGTGATCACGAGGGAGGAGGCCACGGCGACGGTCACCCTCGCGGCCGGTGAGGTGCTGCGGTTCGCCCTGCGCTGGGCCGCGCTGGACGAGCCGGAGCCCCAGGTGTGCGGCACGGAGGAGATCGCCGCCGCGCTGGAGGCGACCCTGACCTCGTGGCGGTCCTGGTCGAAGGCGCACCAGAGATACGAGGGGCACTACCTCGGCCTGGTACGCCACTCCGGGCGGATCCTGCAGGGCCTGAGCTACCAGCCCACCGGCGCGATCGTCGCGGCGGCCACCACGTCGTTGCCGGAGGAGCCGGGCGGGAAGCGCAACTGGGACTACCGGTACGCCTGGATCCGGGACGCGAGCTTCACCATGGACGCGCTGTGGGTCGCCGCCTGCCCCGACGAGGCGAGCGAGTTCTTCTCGTTCATGACGACGGCGGCCGCGGCGTACGAGCCCGGCCGGACCCTCCAGATCATGTTCGGCATCGGCGGCGAGCGCGATCTCACCGAGCGGGAGCTGCCGCACCTGCGCGGCTGGCGGAACAGCTGGCCGGTGCGCACGGGCAACGCCGCGTGGCGCCAGCCCCAGATCGACGTCTACGGCGCGCTGCTCGGCGCGGCGTACCGGCTGGCCGACCAGCTTTCCTGGGCCGATTCGGACGAGCGCGGCTTCCTGGTCGCGCTGGCCGACGCCGCCGCCCACCAGTGGAGCCGCCCCGATCACGGCATCTGGGAGATCCGCGGCGATCCCCGCCACTACGTGTACTCCAAGGTCATGTGCTGGGTGGCGGTGGATCGGGCGATCGCGCTCGCGGACCGGCTGGACGCGGCAGGTCACCTGCCGCGCTGGTGCCGGGCGAGGGACGAGATCCGCCGGGTCGTTCTCGCCGACGGGTGGAGCGAGGAGGCGGGCGCCTTCACCCAGGCGTTCCATTCGCCGGACCTGGACGCGTCCGTGCTGATGATGCCGATCGTCGGGTTCCTGCCCGCGGACGACCCCCGGATGCTGGCGACCATCGACGCGGTCGCCAAGCGGCTCACCGGAGAGAACGGCCTCGTCTACCGCTATCGCAACGAGGACGGCCTGGAGGGCGGCGAGGGCACGTTCGTGCTCTGCACGTTCTGGCTGGCCCAGGCGCTCGCGCTGGCCGGACGCGTCGCGCAGGCGCGCGAGGTGTTCGAGACCGCGATCTCCTACGTCAACGACGTCGGCCTGCTGGCCGAGGAGATCGAGCCGGGCACCGGCGAGCAGCTCGGCAACTTCCCGCAGGCGTTCAGCCACATCGGCCTCATCAACGCCGCCTGGGCCATCGACGGAGCGTTGGCCGAGGAGCAGATCCTGTGCTGAGGAGCGGTCCTCCTTCGCCGTCCGGGGGGTCAGGCGAGGCACCGCAGGGCCATCGCGATCTCCGCGTCCAGCGGATGGTCCGCGGGCAGCCGCCCGACCGTCGCCTCGACGAACTCGGCGTACGGCAGGCGCGCGGTGGCCCCGTCGGCCCGCACCTCGACGTGGCCGTCCGACGGCTCGGCCCGTACGGCCGCGCCCTGCTCGCCGAGTGTGAAGAGGCCGAACCGGACCCGCCACAGCGTGCGCGCCCCGGCCTCCTCCGCGGAGACCGGGGCGCCCACGTCGTCGCCGTGCGTGGCGTACTCGGAGTCGTAGTGGAAGGTCTGCAGGTCCACGGGGTACGGCCCGGCGGAGGTGGTGAGCGTCGCGTCGCGGCCGAGTGCCCGCATCCGGGCGCGCGTCTCGGCGTTCTGGCCGCGCCACTCCTCGAGCACGTCGCCGACCGGCCGGTCACGGCGCTGCCGGACGCACCAGTCGTTGAAGCCGTTGTAGCCCCCGCCGACGCCTTCCCGTTCCAGCATGGCGAAGAGCCCATCGAGGTTCCCGTCCAGGCAGGCGTGGTTGTACAGCTCCTCCCCGGCGAGGTGGCCGAGGACGTCTCGAACGGACCAGCCCGCGCACCGGGACGGCCTGCGCCAGCCCTCGTCGTCGAGCGAAGAGAAGAAGCGGTCCAGCCGAGCCGCCTCGGCGTCGAAGATGTCGAAAGGATCGAGATCTTTCAGGAGTTCGGAATCGGTCATGTGAATCGACTACCCGAGGGCACCGGGCGGATATCACCGAGGCGCGCCCCCGTCGCCCGCGTTCCCGGCGGAAGGTCGTGTACGACCGGTGGGTTTTCCGGGCGGGGCCGGCTGGGAGCGCGCCCTCGGTGATCGAATCCGTCAGCGGGCGTGGGTGTTGCCGACGAACCGCGGCGTGTGACGCTTCGCGGCCGTCATGCCGGTCGACATGTTCGCGAGACCCAGCAGCAGGATGATCGCGCCGACCACCACGTTGCTGACGATGACTCGGGTGATGTTGTTCGGGCCGCTGATCACCCACGGAGCGATGATCGTCCACACCCCGATGACGGGGGCGACCCAGGCGAGGCCGTAGGTCCTGCCATACGCGGAGCTGTAGCCCAGCGCCAGCAGAGCGACCAGGATGCCGGTGATCAGGTTGTTGACCGTGATCCCGCTGAGACCCTGGAATCCGCAGATCCACGGCGAGATCGCCAGGTATATGCCGGCGACCAGCGTGAGCCCGTCCGTCAGCTGGGCCGTGGGATTCGCGGCTGCTGCCTCGTATCGGGCACGCATCTGCATGATGTCAGGATGCTGCCCGATGTCCGTGCTGTGCGACATGTTGCGCACCCCCTCCGGGGATGAGACGAACACCTACCATTCTAAGTCCGCTACTTCCCCTGAATTCCGATTTATGCATTTAAGTCCGAGTGGACTTCCCGAGGGTTTCGGAGGTGTGGTCACGATGCCGCGGGGGCCGGCGCCGGATCCGCCGCCAGATCCCACCGTGGTCCTCACCCGGGGGCCGATCTCCCGCGTCGACATCGCTCGGCTGACGGGTCTGTCGTCGGCGGCCGTCACCAAGACGGCCCGGCCGTTCATCGAGGCGGGCTACCTGGAGGAGTCGCCGGGCGTGGACCGCGTCGTCACGGGCGCGGGACGCCCCGCGAGCCCGCTGGCGGCCGGACTTCTCGCGGACGCCACCGGCCTCGCGGTCACGCTGGAGAACGACGTCAAGGCGCTGACCGTCGCCCGGCTCTGGTTCGGCGAGGGCGTGGTCGCCTCCTCGTTCGCACTTGTCACGATGGGCTCGGGCATCGGCTGCGGCCTCGTCCTGGACGGTCGCCTGGTCACCGGGGCGTACGGCGTGGCGGGGTTCGCGTCCACCGAGGCGATCGTCGCCGCCTGTGGCGCGGCGACGGGGCGCGACCTGACGGCGGACGAGGCGGTCGCGCTGGCGCGCGCCGGCGACGTTCACCTAGTTTCAGGCGACGCCGAGGCGGTCCGCCCCCGCCTCCGAGTGTCCGGCGCGCGGCCGGAGACCGGGACCGGCGAGGCGACCTGCGTGAATATCCACTCGTCCTGATGGGGTACGAGATTTCAGGCGATTTTCGAGGTGATTGACCCGAAACAATCTTGAGGCTATCAATTCACATACATGAGGAATGTGCCGTATCTTTACTGTGGGAGCGCTCCCACGGTTAAGGAGGCGCATGTGGTTCTTCCCT
Source organism: Microtetraspora glauca (assembly GCA_001570385.1). GTDB lineage: Bacteria > Actinomycetota > Actinomycetes > Streptosporangiales > Streptosporangiaceae > Microtetraspora > Microtetraspora glauca. The sequence goes on from BBYL01000007.1 coordinate 924,899, forward strand.
TCGTGATGGCGCCGCTGAATGCGGCGTCGATGCGCACGGCAGAGTGCCTGCTGCCCGCAGCGGGCCCCAGCGTGGGCGACGCCCGGGCGCTGGTCCGGCGCGAGCTCCGCTCCTGGGGAGCGGACCCGCTGATCGACGACTGCGCGCTCATCGTCAGCGAGCTGGTCACCAACGTCGTACGGCACGGCGGCAGTGCCTTCACGCTCCGCCTCGCCGGACACGGCACCCTGGTCTACGGCGAGATCTTCGATCCCGGCGAGGGCGTTCCCCGGCCCCGGGTCTCCGGGCCGGACGCGACCGACGGGCGGGGGTTGTTCATCGTCGGGCAACTCGCCGACGACTGGGGCGTCACGCCGGGCCGCTACGGCAAGACCGTCTGGTTCGTCATCGGAGCCGCCCTCCAGGACCGACGCCAGGCCCGGCCGTTCCAGAGCCATCCCCGGCCGGCCCGGCCCCGGGCCGCCACCGCACCGGCGGAGGTCAGGGTCGCCGTGGGGTGACCTCGGACCGCTCCCGGGCCGCGTGCCGGGCCAGCGCCTCCGCCGCGATCTCCGCCGGCGTCCGGCGCGAGGTGTCCGCGGTCAGGTCGGACACCTCCAGAAAGTAGGCCAGCCGCCGCCCGCGCTGCTCGGCCAGCATCTCCACCAGGTCCGGCAGGAAACGCGGCCGGTGCGTCCCCGAACGCATCCGCTCCGCCAGCACCTCGGGCGGGCCGTCCAGGAACACCACGAAGGCCGCCGCCAGCGCCTTCCTCGACTCCGCGTCCTCGACGGTGCTCGCCGCCGCCGCGATCACCGGAAGTCGGTCGTCCGCGAGAGCCTCCCGCAGCAGCGCCGCCTCACGGGCGTGCAGCTCCGGCGCGCCGAACTCCGCCGCCAGCTCGGCCGCGGTCCTGCCGTACCGCTCGCGGAGGTCCTCGTCGCTGTCGCGCACCGGCCGGCCGAGCGCCTCGGACAGCAGCCGGGCCACCGTGCTCTTGCCGGCTCCCATGAGACCCATCACGACGATCGGTATGTCGGTCACGTGAACCTTCCTTCCGCGCGCGGCGATGTTTGAGATCCGTCGGGGGGTTAGGAGTCGACGGTGAGGAGCGACATGCCGCGACCGTCACCGGCACCGATCTCATCATGATCGCCGCCGGAGACGGACGCCAGGGGCACGTCCCCGGAAAGGAAAGGAGAGCCGCACGCATGCCAGGTCGCGAGGAACTGCCGTCCACCCTGGAGCGCTCGCCCAAGGGCGCGCAGGAAACGTGGATCAAGGCCCACGACTCCGCCGTCGAGACATACGGCGAGGGCCAGCGGGCCCACCGGACCGCGTACTCCGCGCTCAAGCACTCCTACGAGAAGGTGGGCGACCACTGGGAGAAGAAGGCGAAGCGGGGGCCGTCCGACGCGCAGGCGAGGAAGAGCACGCCCAAGCCGGGAAAGACCGCCGAGGGAGTGGACACGACCGCGTCCAAGCATCACCTCTACGAGACAGCCGCCCGCCTCGACGTCAGGGGCAGGTCGAAGATGTCGAAGGGCGAGCTGGTCGACGCGATCGAGAAGGCCAACCGCCGCGCGACCGCGCGAGCACGGGAACGCTGATCGGCCATCCCGGCACCGGCCATCCCGGCGGACACCGGCCGGACGCGAGAGCCCGGGCGGGGCGCCCCGCCCGGGCTCTCGCCACCCGGAGGCGTCGCGGTGGACACCCGGAGGCGTCAGCCTCGCGATTTCGGCCCGAGACCGAGCCGCCGCTGGCGGCGTATCGCGAGGTAGATGTCGAAGATCACGATGATCGCGACGAATCCGGCCGCGGCGAGCACCCACCAGACCCGGGTCAACGCGCCGGTGAGGGCGACACCGAAACACAGCACCAGGATGAACGCGCCGATCAGGATGTGGATGACGTCCCGCGGTGTCGCGGGCACGCGGGGAATCCCCTTGGGGGACTCCTGCTCCGGCGTCACGCGGGGTTCCTTGGGAAAGCTACTGGGTTCCTCGGACATGCGGCCCACCTACCCTCTGATCCGGTTCACTATCGCCGTCGTCGACCGGTCCTGGACGTAGCCGAGCACCCGGACCTCGCCGCCCAGTTCCCTGACCAGCTCCGCCTCCGGCAGCAGGTCGGGGTGGTAGTCGCCGCCCTTGACGTAGACGTCCGGGCGGACCAGCCGCAGCAGCTCCTCGGGCGTGTCGTCGTCGAAGACCGTGATGTAGTCCACGCAGCCGAGCGCGGCCAGCACGGCCACCCGGTCCTCACTCGTGTTGATCGGGCGGCCCGGCCCCTTGAGCCGGGCCACGCTGTCGTCCCCGTTGACGGCCACTACCAGCACGTCACCGAGCCGCGCCGCCTCGTCCAGGCAGGCCACGTGCCCCCGGTGCAGCACGTCGAAGCAGCCGTTGGTGAAGACGACGCGGCGGCCGCGGGCCCGCTCCTCGGCGATCAGCCCGGCCAGCCGGGCCGCGGGCTGGGCGCCGCCGTGCCGTACGGCACGGAGCAGGTCGTCCCTGCCGCAGACCGCCGTGCCCGGCCGGCGCACCACGACGCCCGCCGCCGCCTGGGCCAGGTCCGCGGCGGCCTCCTCACCCGCCCCCGCGGACAGGGCGAGGGCGAACGCCGCGGTGAACGTGTCACCCGCGCCGGTGCTCATATGGTCGGGCGCGCGCGTCGCGTGGGTCCGGTACGGCTCCCGCCCCCTCCGGTGCAGCAGCGCCCCCTCGCCGTCGAGCGTGGTGACGACCCGCTCGGCCCCCGTCTCGTCCAGCAGCCGCTGCGAGCAGGCATGGAGGAAGGGGACACGATCCGTTTCGTGACCACTCTCGCGCAGCAGCCGCAGCACCTCGCCGAAGTTGGGCATGACGGCGGCGGGACGGCACTCCCGCCAGGCGCCGACGTCGTGGGCGTCGACCACGAGCGTGATCCGCGGATCGTGCAGCGCCCGCCGTACGGCCTCGGTGCACACTCCGGCGTCGTAGTCGCAGACGATGACCACGTCGGCGGCGGGCCCGAGCTCGCCGATCCACTCGACCAGCTCGCGTTCGGCCCCCCCGGGGATCGGTGACCTGTCCTCCTCGTCGTAGCGCGCGACGATCTGGCTTCCGGTCACGACGCGCCGTTTGACCGCTGTCCGCCGGTTCCTGCAGATCACCAGGCCGTCGATGCCGTGGCTCATCAGGGACGCGTTGAGCGTGGCTCCGGCCGGGTCCGCGCCGGTCACGCCCAGCATGTGGACGCGGGCGCCGAGTGCCGCCAGGTTCACGGCGGTGTTGGCGGCACCGCCCGGCTGGTTCTCGACCTCCTCCAGGGTGACGACGGGAACCGGGGCCTCCTGAGCCATCCGTTCGGTGCGTCCCCGCAGCCAGGAGTCGAGCATGACGTCCCCGACGACCACGGCCGTCAGATCACCGAATCGGGCGACGATGTCTTCGGTCATGAGAAGCGGCTACCCGCCGGAGCCGAGTGAAAACTGTGCGAAATCGTGATAAAGCGCGCGAAATGGATTGGGTTTGGGCGGATTTCGCCCGGGTAGCCGCGTCCAGGTGTCCCAGCCTGTGCCGGAAGCAGACGCGCCCGACGTCGAGATCCCATGACGAACCTCCTCGTCGACGGGGTCGACCAGATCGCGGTGCTCCGGGCCAATGCCCTGGGCGACTTCCTGCTCGCCCTGCCCGCACTGGAGGCGCTGAAGCGGGCCTATCCCGCCGCGCGGCTGACCCTGCTCGGACGCGAGTGGCACGCGCGGTTCCTCCGCGGCCGTCCCGGACCCGTGGACGACGTCGTCGCGCTGCCCCCCATCTCCGGGGTCTCGGCGCCGCCCGGAACCGGGCCCACGCCGGATCACCTGTACGACGAGCTGAACGGGCGGTTCGACCTCGCGCTGCAGATGCACGGGGGAGGCCGCGACTCCAACCCGTTCCTCCGGCGGCTCGGCGCCCGTCTCACGGCCGGACTGCGCACACCGGACGCCGAGCCGCTCGACCGGTGGGTGCCGTACATCCCCTACCAGCACGAGACGCTGCGCTATCTGGAGGTGGCCCGGCTGGTCGGCGCCGACGGCCACGCCCTGGAACCCCGGGTGGCGGTCACCCGGACGGACTGGGCCGAACTGAGCCGGGTGGCCGGCTCGCTGCCGCGCGGTGTGATCGCCGTCCATCCGGGGGCGAACGACGAACGCCGGCGGTGGCCGCCCGAGAGGTTCGCCACCGTCGCCGACCGGCTCGGCCGTCCCGTCGTCGTGACCGGTACGGAACCGGAACGCGACCTGGTCGAGCGGGTCGTGCGGGCGATGCGGCGGCCGGCCACGCCGATGATCGGCGAGCTGTCGATCGGCGGGCTCGCCGCCCTCTACGCGGCCTGCGACCTGCTGGTCTCCAATGACACCGGGCCGCGCCACCTGGCCGCCGCCACCGGTACGCCCACCGTCGGGATCTTCTGGTGCCGCAACCTGGTCACCACCGGGCCGCTCTCCCGCAGCCACCACCGGCCGCTGATCTCGTGGACCGTCGCCTGCCCGATCTGCGGCACCGGTGTGATCGGCCCGTACGGCGAGACGTGCGCGCACCGCGCGTCGTGGGTGGGCGACGTCACCGTCGACGAGGTGCTCGACCAGGCCGTGGACCTGCTGGGGTGGTGTTGAGATGGGGGACTAAACCCAAGTTTCACCACAGATCGGATGGGCAGGCGCTGGAGAGTCCTATCGGAGGGGGAATCCATGGACGCGCCGCACTATGTCGCGGCCCGCGTACAGCGGGCGCTGGCGGAGGACGAGCGGACCGTCGAACTGGGAATCCGGGTCGACGTGCGGGGGAGCCAGATCTTCCTCCGCGGCCGGGTCAGCGCTCCGGAGCGGCGCCTCCTGATCGAGGACGTCGCCCGTGAGGCCGCGCCGGGTCTCTCGGTGCACAACGAGATCACGCTGGTGGAGGTCCGTGAACCCGGAGAGGAGGAACATCTGTGACGCAGACGCGAATCGCGGCCGTGGCGGACATCCACATGGGGGAGGACCTGCGCGGGCACTTCCGGCCGAAGCTCCACGGCATCGAACACCGTGCCGACGTCCTGCTGGTGGGCGGCGACCTGACGAGGCACGGCACCGTGGCCGAGGGGCGGGTGGTCGCCGACGAGCTCCGCGACCTGCCGATCCCCGTGATCGCGGTGCTCGGCAACCACGACTACCACTCGGACGCGGAGCAGGCGATCACCTCGATCATGCGCGACGCGGGGGTGACCGTACTCGACGACGAGGCGACCGTGATGTCCCTGAACGGCGCCACGCTCGGCGTGGTCGGCGGCAAGGGCTTCGGCGGGGGCTTCGCCGGGAAGTGCGCGAGCGAGTTCGGCGAGCCGGAGACCAAGGCGTTCGTCCGGCACACCAGGCAGATCGCCGACCGCTGGCGGCAGGCGCTCCACGGCCTGGACACCGATCACCGGATCGTGCTGAGTCACTACTCGCCGGTCAAGGACACCCTCATGGGGGAGCCCACGGAGATCTATCCGTTCCTCGGCAGTTATCTGCTCGCCGAGGCGGCCGACGAGGAGGGCGCCGACCTGATCGTGCACGGTCACGCGCATCTCGGGACGGAGAAGGGGCTCACTCCCGGCGGGATCCAGGTGCGGAACGTCGCCGTTCCCGTCATCGGCAGCGCGTACACGGTGTACTGCATGAACGGCGCCTGACCCGCGTTCTCCCGTGGTCCGCCCGCCGTCCGCGGATTTCCAGCGGGCACGGGGCGGCGGCCGGAGTCCACCGGCCGCCGTCGTCCCGCGCTCGATCAGCCGCTCGATCGGCTATGGATGGAAGATGCTGACGCCGCCGGGGCCCACAAGGAACCCGATGACGATGAGGACGATCCCCCAGAGGATGTCCCGCCGGGCGAGGATCACGTAGATTCCCGAAATAACCAGTACAACGGCGATGAGCCAGAGCAGAGTAGCCATGAAACTCCACTGCCCGAGCAATTCGCTGGTTAACTCCCGGTCTTCGCCGAATTTGTGCCCCGATTAGCGCGGGGCGGCGTTTGACCAGCCCCGTTCGGGCAGGTGGCGGCTATGACCATGTTCGGATATTTCCTCTCAAGTGAGGAACACGACCCGAAAGAACTCGTACGGCAGGCGAAGCTCGCCGAACAGGCCGGATTCGAAGGACTGTGGATCTCCGACCATTACCACCCCTGGCTGGACGTGCAGGGGCAGAGTTCCTTCGTCTGGTCGGTCATCGGCGCGCTTTCCGAGGTCACGTCGCTCCCGGTGACGACCGCCGTGACGTGCCCGATCATCCGCATCCATCCGGCGATCATCGCCCAGGCCGCCGCGACCGCCCAGGTCATGCTCGACGGCAGGTTCCGGTTCGGAGTCGGTACGGGCGAGGCGCTCAACGAGCACATCCTCGGGGACCAGTGGCCGCCCGCCTCGGAACGGCGGCGGATGCTGGAGGAGGCGATCGAGATCATCCGGAGGCTGTGGAGCGGCGGACTGGTGAGCTTCCACGGCGAGTTCTACGAGGTGGACACCGCGCGCCTCTACACGCTGCCGGAGCGTCCGCCGCCGATCTACATCTCCGGGCTGGGGCCGAAGTCCGCCGAGCTCGCCGGCCGGATCGGCGACGGCTACATCTCCACGGCGCCCACCCCGGACCTGATCGGGGCGTTCCACCGGGCCGGCGGCCAGGGCAAGCCGACGGCGGCCGGGATCAAGGTGTGCTGGTCGCGGGACGAGACCCGGGCCCGCCGCAACGTCCACCGGCTGTGGCCCACGAACGGCATCCCCGGCGAGGCGTCCCAGTTGTTGCCGTTGCCCCGCCACTTCGAGCAGCTTTCCCAGCTCGTGACGGAGGAGTCGGTCGCGGACCGGATCGCCTGCGGTCCCTCACCCGAGGCGCACATCGCGGCGATCCGCCAGTACGTCGAGGCGGGGTACGACGAGATCTACATCCAGCAGGTCGGGCCCGAGCAGGACGGGTTCTTCTCCTTCTACGCCGAGGAGGTCCTGCCCCGCTGCCGGACCGCGCAGGCCGTACGGTGACGGGGGATCCGCCGCGCGGCGGGATCCGTCAGCCGGACGTGTCCTCGCCGGCCTCCTTCACCATGCGGCTGTAGGCGAGCTGGAGCCAGTCGGAGACCGTGACGGCCGTCATCGTCGCCCCCGCGAGGCGGGTCAGGCGCGGCGCGAAGACCATTCCCGCCGCGTACGCGCTGGGCACCCACTGCGAGAGGCAGAACGGGCAGCTCACCAGCTCGCCGACGGCGTGCCGCAGCCCGGTTCCCCTGACCTCCTCCTCCAGCTCGGACGGGCCGGAGACCCCGACATACTTTGTAAAGGGCGCGCGGAGGGGGCTCAGGACGGTGTCCTTGGCGAGTGTCCGCGACATGCGATGGGTGAACAGGCCCATCAACGCCAGGTCCAGCGGGCCGATCCTCTCGGGCGCCCGGCGGCCGGTCAGCTTCGCCACGACCGTCAGCGCGCCCACGGCACCGCCGTACACCGCGAGGATCCGGCCATACGACGCCAGCGGACGATCTGCCCCGCCTTCGTACTCCTGTGCGGTTTCTTTAAGCGTTTCGGTCATTGAGGGCGTCTACCCGGGATTGTTTGTACCGAACTCTCAGGGGCAGACGAGGTGGGTGGGCAGTCATACTCACGCCGTCACGGACGCCATTCTCGATACCCTCAAGCGCGCCGGCGCGGGCCTGCGCGACGCCGGGGTGCGCTTCGCGCTGGCCGGCGGCTGTGCCGGATACGCCAGGGGGGCGGCTCCCTCGCTGCACGACGTCGACTTCGCGCTCGTCGAGGAGGACGTCGTGCTGGCGCTCAAGACCCTGGAGGACATCGGGTTCCGCACCGTCAAGCCGCCGGAGGACTGGCTGGTCAAGGCATACGACGAGAGTGGTGTGCTGGTCGATCTGATCTTCTCGCTGGCCAACAGGCCGGTCACCGAGGAGATGATCGCCCGAGCCGATCTGATCAACGTCGCGGCGCTCAACCTGAAGGTCCTGGAGGCGACCGACCTGGTGATCTCCTGGATCATGCCGATGTCGGAGCACAGCTGCGACTACGGAGCGATGCTGCCCATGGTCCGGGCCATGCGCGAGCAGGTCGACTGGAACCGGGTGGCCGCCGTGGTGGCGCCGTCGCCGTACGCGTCGACGTTCGTGACGTTGCTCGAGCGGCTGGACGTCATCCGCCCGGTGACGCCCCCGCTGACCGGAGACTCCTGGCCGTAGTCCAGGATTTCACGGCACCTTGGTAAGGAGACGAGGGCCGCGCCTTCGGTGGCACGGCCCTCGTCTCGCGTCTTCACCTGGGGATCAGGTGGGGGTGGGGATCATGGCGCGTAGGGGAAGCGCCCGTAGTAGTCGCCGATCCTGTCGCGGTACGCCGACTCCTTGAACGCCGACTCGTCGAACTCGGGGGCGTTCTTGATCTCCTGCTTGGTCCTGCTGACGAAGACCTTCTTCTCCTGCGGGTCGATCAGAGTGACCACGCCGGCCGGCAGCAGGACCTTCTTGCCGAAGATCCACGGGCCGGTGTCGACGACGACATAACTCTCACCGACCTCGTAGGTGGCGTCGTCCACGGATCCGATCCTTCCGTCCGTGGCCTCCACGTCGTAACCCGCGACGTCGAGGTCCTGTCCGGTGCCGTCCAGGCTGTCCCGGTACGACCAGAGATCCGGTGTCATATGTTCGTCTCCCTTCTTTGCAGGCCCACCTACCCGAGGAGACGGCCCGAAACGTTCATGTCCGAGTTCGCCGGATCACGGCAGCCGGTACGGCCCGGCCGAGGTGCACGAAGTACCTCAAACCTTCGCTAGGCTTATGGAGTCGGGCGCCGCTAGCTCAGTTGGTTAGAGCAGCTGACTCTTAATCAGCGGGTCCGGGGTTCGAGTCCCTGGCGGCGCACCAGCAAGAAGCCCAGGTCGGCACATCCGACCTGGGCTTTCTTCATTTGGTGACCAACCTGATGGCGTCGATGATCAGTGGCCCGATGAGGTTGTCGAGCAGTACGGCATACCTCCGCCGGGCGCCTCGCCCGTTGAGGCCCCGGCAGGCCGCTGGGAGGGTGCCGGGGCGCCGGACCTCCTGGGCGCTGTCACGTCCGGGGAATCGCCACTCCCTTGATCCGGCTCGCCGGCAGTACGGCCGCCAGCACCCCAAGCGCGAAGCAGAGGGCGATCACCCCGGTGACCGGCTGCCAGGGCACGTCGATGTCGGCGAACCCACCCAGTCGCACCAGCGCGGCAGATAGCCCGAGCAGCCCGAGCGCGGTGGCGACGGCGGCCAGGACCACACCCACAGCCACCACCAGCAGCGCCTCGGCCATGACGTATCGCAGGATCTGGGGCGTGGTGGCGCCGAGCAGGCGCAGGGCGCCGCGTTCGGGCGCCCTGTCGGAGGCCGCCATCAGCAGCGTGTTGACCAGCGCGATCACGGTATAGCTGAGCATGATGCCGAGCACGGCCAGCAGGCCGAGGCGGCTGGCGGACGCGCTACGGTCGGTGGCGCCGGCAGCCCAGGCGTCCCTGGTCACCGCGCGCGCGTTGTGCCCCTCAGCGGCCCGTTCCAACGCCTTCTGGACCTCGGTGACGGAGGCGCCGGGGCGCAGCTTCACGTACGCGGCCGAGGGCAGGGCGGAGAAGGCGTGCGCCTGGGTGACGTAGGAGTCCGCGGCGGACTCGGCGGCGAGGAGCGCGACGACCTTGAAGGTGGCCTGGCTGCCGTCGGCCCGCCAGAGCTTCACTCGCTGTCCAAGGTCGAGCTCCCATGTGGTGGAGACCGCGATTGTGTCGTCGCGCAGCTGCGTGAGCGTTCCCGCGGTCACGGGCACCGAAAGGGCGGTCGTGAGCGTGGCCGGGTTCACGGCCTCGGCGGGCCGTTCGATGAGTTGGGTGCCCGCGCCTTCGAGCGTGTAGAGGTTGGTCGAGGTCGTGGTGGTGACGTCGGCGGCGGGGATGGAGCGCAGGCGTTCCACGAGTTGTCGGTCCAGCCCTGCGGTGCCGGTGGGCAGCACCAGGTAGTCGGCGCGTACGGGTGTGGTCTGCATCGCGGACTTGGTGGCGTCGGTCATCGCGGTGGCGCCGAGCAGGGTCGCGGCCAGGGCCACGGTGACCAGGACCGGCGCCGCCGTGGCGGCGGTACGCCTGGTTGAGGCGATGGCTCCGGCGGAAACCACGAGGCCGCCCGCGCCGCGCAGCCGTCCGAGCGGGGCGGCGAGCAGCTTCGTGACCGGCCGGACGAAGACGGGGGCGAGCAGCCCGACGCCGGCGATGAGCAGCATGACGATGGGCATGAACGTCTTGTTGTTGGTGGCGCCGACCGGGTCGGTGGCGGCGTTGACCGCCATGCTGATGACCGCGGTGGCGAGCAGGCCGCCTCCGGCGAGCGAGCGCCCGATCGTCATGGCCTTCGGCTCCAGTGCCGCCTCGCGCAGCGCCTCCGCCGGCCGCACCCGGCCCGCCCGCCGGGCGGCGACGACCACGCCGAGTACGGCCACCAGCACGCCCGTGCCGAAAGCCACGTAGGAGGGCACCGAGGACGTGGAGGGCACCAGCCCAGGTGGGCGCCATCCCGAGCGCGCCCAGCCGGCCCAGGATCGGCCGGGTGGCCAGCGGGCCGATCAGCGCGCCGAGCGCGGAGGCGATGATCGCGACCATGAGTGCCTCGCCGTACACCATGCGCCTGACCTGGCCTGCGGTCGCGCCGATGGTACGGAGCAGGGCGAACGCGCGCTGTCGCTGCCCGACCGCGAAGGCGAACGTGGAGGAGACCACGAAGATGGCGATGAACGCCGCGAACGCGGCGGCGATGCCGGCGATCGTGTTGGCGTTGTTGCGTGCCTGCTCATCGGCCTCGCGGGACGGGTCGAGCAGCGCCCGGTCCTGGCCGGTCAGCACCTTGACCTTGCTCGAGACCGCAGGGGTTCGTCCGGCGGTCTCGGACGCGGTGGCCGTGCCCAGGGCGGCGCGGACCTCGCCGGTAGGGCGCCACAGGGCCAGCGCGTCGATCCGCGGCGACAGTTCGGCGGCCCGCGGGTCGGTGAAGAACACGCTGTGCTGTGGCACCGCCGAGGCAAGCCCCACCACCCGGTACGTCTGGGCTCCCGTCGCGGTCACCACCTGGACGCGCTGGCCGACCTGGGCACCGCCGGTGACCACGATCTCGTCGTCGGCAGCGGGCGCCCTTCCCGAGGACAACCGCTGCGGCGCCGTACGGGCGGCGGACCAGGGTCGGCCGACGGCCGGCGGGCCGCCGGCGAGCTGCGCGGGGAAGACCCGGTCCACCACGGCCCCGGGCAGGCGGTCGGCCAGCTCGGGCGCGATTCCCTGCGGCTCGGCCAGCGGAGCGCTGCTCTCCCCCAGCCGGTTCTTCACGCTGAGGCGCTCGTCGGGCGCGACCACGACGGGCGCGGCAGCGTACCGCTGCGGAGCCTGGCCGGGTGAGGAGATGCTGGAGGCCAGCACCTGACCGAGCGCGGCCATCAGGGCCGCGCCGAGCGCCAGGGCGACGAAGGTGCCGGCGAAAGACAGCGATCGGGTGCGCAGCGTGGACCAGGCGATCCTCAGCACGACGCCTCCAACTGCAACATCCGGGTGGCGACCAGCTCGGCGCTGGGGTCGTGCAGTTCCCCGTACACCCGGCCGTCGGCCAGGAAGACCACGCGGTCGGCGTAGGCGGCTGCCACCGGGTCGTGGGTGACCATGATGATCGTCTGCGCCTGCCTGTCGACCAGGTCGCGCATCAGGCGCAGCACGTCACGGCTGGTGTTCGCGTCCAGGGCGCCGGTGGGCTCGTCGGCGAACAGCACGGCCGGCCGGGTGACCAGGGCGCGGGCGATGGCGACGCGCTGTTGCTGGCCGCCGGACATTTCAGCGGGCCGGTGATTCATGCGCTCGGCCAGGCCCACCGCCGCCAGCCCTCGGCGCACCGCCTGGGGGTCGGGCCGGCGGCCGGCCAGGCGCAGCGGCAGGGCGACGTTGTGAGCGGCCGTGAGCGACGGCAGCAGGTTGAAGGACTGGAACACGAACCCGATCCGGTCGCGCCGCAGCAGCGTCAACTTCCTGTCGCTGAGCGTCGCCAGATCCCGGCCGTCCACGAGCACCTGCCCCGAGCTCGGCCGATCGAGCCCGGCGGCGCACTGCAGCATCGTCGACTTGCCCGATCCTGATGGCCCCATCACGGCGGTGAACGTGCCGGCGCCGAAGCCGATCGACACGTCATCGAGCGCCGTGACGCCGTGAACGTAGTGTTTGGTGACCGAGATCAGGTCGACCACTGGTGTGGGGGTCATGGCAGACGACGCTATGGAGGTCGGCCGCTGGGCGGTATCGGACGAGTGACTAGGGTTCGTCGCGTGCTTCGGGGGCGGCAATCTGATCAGCGGGCCGTTGACGTGCTGCTCGACCAGGCGCGGGCAGGACGTTCCGGCGTCCTGGTCGTCAAGGGCGAGCCGGGCATCGGCAAGACGGCGCTCCTCGCCTACGCCGAAGAGCGCGCTCCGGACATGGGTGTGCTGCACGGTCTGGGCATCGAGAGCGAGGCCGACATCCCGTTCGCCTCGCTCCACCTGCTCCTGCACCACGTACTCGAGCGCGTCGGCGCTCTCCCCGAGCCGCAGGCCGCGGCGTTGGCGGGCGCTTTGGGCCTGGCTCCCAGCAGGACCGACGATCAGTTCCATGTCGGCGTGGCTGTGCTGTCGTTGCTGGCGGAGCTGGCCGCCGACCGGCCGCTGCTGTGCCTGGTCGACGACGCGCACTGGCTGGATCAGGCCTCGGCGCGCGCCTTGCGCTTCGCCGCGCACCGGCTCCACGCGGAAGGCGTCGTGATGCTCTTCGGCGCGCGCGAGGGCTTCGACCCGGCGGCTCTGCCGGAGCTGCGACTGGCCGGTCTGGATGATCAGAGTGCCGCTCAGGTGCTCGCCGACGCCGCCCCCACCCTTACCGGCCCGGTGCGCCTGCGGATCATCAAGGAGAGCGCGGGCAATCCGCTCGCCCTGCTCGAACTTCCCCGCACCGCTGAACTGCCGACCTACGACCAGAGCCCGTTGCCGCTGCCGGAGCGACTGCGACTGGCCTACGCCGCCCGCATCGGGCGGCTGCCCCAGGACGCTCAGACGGCGCTGACGGTCGCAGCGCTGGTGGATGACGGCGATCTGAACGTGATCACGGCGGCCTGTGCCGAACTCGGTGTCGAACCCGCTGCTCTGGGGGCGGCCGAGCGTTCCGGGCTGGTCAGGATCGCCGGACAGCATCTGAGGTTCGCCCATCCGCTCACGCGCGCGGCGACCTTCCAACTCAGCACGTACGACCTGCGGCTCGCGGTGCACCGGATCCTGGCCGGCCTTCTGACGGACCAGCCCGACCGGCAGGCCTGGCACCTGGCCGCCGCCGCGACGGGCCCGGATGAGACGGCCGCGCGAGCTCTGGAGGAGATGGCCGAGCGGGCCAGGAGCCGCGGCGCGAACGTCAGCGCCTGCGCCGCGTTCGAGCGGGCGGCGGAGCTGAGCGAGGATCGTGAGCTGAAGGGACGCAGGCTGCTCTCGGCCGCCGTGGAGGCCACCGAGGGCGGAGAGTTGCAACGCGCCCAGCAGCTCATCGAAGCCGCCACCGGCCTCGTGCCGGACGAGTCGGCCCGCACGACGTTCCCCAAGCTGCGGGCCAGGATCGCCTTCGCTCAAGGCGCCCCGCACATAGCCCACGACCTGTTACTCAAGGGAGCGGCGGACGTGGCGGGCGACGACCGCGCCGCCGCCGGTCTGATGCTGGTCGAAGCGGCACGCAATGCCAGTGGTCTCGGAAACGCCGGGGGGCTCATCGAGGCCGCGACCCGCCTGCGCGCGCTGGACCTGCGCCCGGAGGACGATGTCGACCTTGCCAGGCAGGCCGCCTTGGGAACGGCGCTGCTGCTGATCGAAGGCCCCGCGGCCGCTCTGCCGATCATGCGCGAGCTGGTGACCAGGGGCAGCCAGATCACCTCAGAAATGCACTCACGCCGGATCAACGCCTCCTACTTCGCCCTCCAGACCGGCGACTTCCAGGCCGCGTGGGAGATCGCGCGCGCCGCCGCCGACGAATGCCGGGCAGAGGGCGAGATCAGCAAGCTCGCGGTACTCCACATCACGCTCGCCACCAGCGAGATCTTCCTCGGCAGGTTCACGGACGCCACAGCCACTGCGAGTGAGGGTCTGCAGCTGACCGCCGAGACCGGCAGGCCGAGCCGGGCCGGTTGCATGCAGGGCATGCTCGCCTGGATCGCCGCCGTCCGAGGCGACGGGGATCGGTGCGCTGAGTTGGCCGCGGCCTCACATGAGCACTACGGCGCCAATGGGATCGTCAACGGTCTGGCCTGGGCGCAGTGGGCCCAGGCTCTGCTCGATCTGGGCCAGGGCCGTTTCGCCGAGGCGCTGGACCGGCTGGAGTCCGCCATGGCGGGGCCGGTGCGCCACCAGTTCCAGGCTGTTCACTTCGCTCCCGACCTGATCGAAGCAGCGGCCCGGCTGGGCCGGTCCGCGGACGGGCCGCTACGCCGCTACGAGGCGTGGTCCGCGGCTGCCGGGCTGGGCTGGGCCGAAGCCGTCACATACCGCTGCCGGGCCCTTCTCGAACCCGATGGAGATCGCGCACACGAGTATTTCCGCACCGCCGTACGGCTGCACGCGAGCGGCGAGCGCCCGTGGGAGGCGGCGCGCACTGCGCTGATCTACGGCGTGCGCTTGCGCAGGGAACGGCAGAAGAGCGCCGCACGCGTTCACTTGCGTGCTGCGCTCGAAACCTTCCAGCGCCTGGATGCCCGGCCGTGGGCGGAACGCGCCAGGAACGAACTGCGGGCGGCCGGCGACGCCGATCTGCCCGCGGCCGGGTCCGATGCCTTTTCCACTCTCTCCCCGCAGGAGCTGCAGATTGTTCGCCTGGCCGCGGCCGGTCGCACCAACAAGGAGATCGGCGCCCAGCTCTTCCTCAGCGCCAAGACCGTCAGCTACCACCTCTACCGCGCCTTCCCCAAGCTCAACGTGACCAGTCGAGCCCAGCTCGCCGGGCTCGACTGGCTTCGAGGATGACGCGGCCGCCCCTGTTTCATCGGCAGCGAAGATGACGTCCGCCATGTGCAGGGAGTCGCGGACCGTCCCAACACGATCTTCGCGCCGCGCCCCACTCCTTGCTCATTCGGTTATCCGGGCGACTGTCGTACGAATCGTCATGGGATCGTCACCCTGGGCTCGGTGATGGACGAGACAGGCCACGATTTCCTGATCCGCCGCGGATCCACGTCGGCCCTCCACATGGAACCGGTCTCACACCTACATGGTGCTTTTCCCTCACTGAGCAGGGCCCGGATGACCGGCGGCTGTCAACCGTGTCAGGCGCTATAGGTCTCTTGACCTGCTCTTTGCCTGGCTGATACTAATCGCCAACCTTGTCCTCGCCCTCGTGATCCGAACGGCGGGGAAGCCATGCGGACTTCTGTGTCCGCCAGTACCAGGAGGTTCTCCGTGAGGAGTTCGCTCAATCACCCCCCACTCCTCAGACGACTTACCGTAGCCGGTGGCTTGGCGATGGCGCTGGCCTTCGGGACCGTGTCCACCGCCGTCGGCGGAGTCCAGGCGCAAGGGTCTCCCAGCGCGGATCTGCCGGCCGACGTGGCCGCTGCGACGATCGCGCCGTTGAAGGACTATGACCGCGAGATCGTCGACCAGTTCGACTCGGCCAACTCCGTCAGCCACATCCGGCACCTCGCCGTGGACATCGGCCCCCGGCTGAACGGCACCCCGCAGGAGAGGGAGGGCGCCGAGTACATCGGCGGCATCCTGAAGTCCTACGGCTTCGATGTGACCATCCAGTCATGGGGCCCGGTCTCGACCAAGAACGTCGCGAAGGTCACGTCCCCCAACGCCGACCTGCCGGGGGGACCGAACTGGCAGATGGCCGCCTCCACCAGCGCGAAGTTCACCGGCAACGACGCTGTCGTGGAGGGGCAGGTCGTCTACGCCAAGACCGGCCAGTCAGCCGCGGACTTCCCCGACGACGTCGCGGGCAAGATCGTGCTGATGGACTACAACGCCACCGCCTCGGTCCGCAACACCGCCGTGGTCAACGCGGTGAGCCGGGGTGCGGTCGCGGTCATCCTGGCCTACCCGACCGGGAACTCCGCGCCGCCGTCGTTCACCCTCACCACGGCCCAGCCGAATATCCCGGTGATGGGCGGCGGCAGCGCGCACTACACCTGGATCACGGATCTTCTGGCCAAGGGCCCGCTGACGCTGCGGATCACGACCAACCAGTACGTGAACCCGATGGGCACCAACGTCATCGGCGTCCGGCACGCGGTCGGGGACCCGACCGGAACCGCCGCGCCGATCGTCATGGTCGGCGCGCACATCGACTCGGTGCTGGGCGCGCCCGGCGCCCACGACGACGCCTCGGGCAACGGCGTCTCGCTGGAGATCGCCCGGGTCCTCAGCCAGTACCCGCTGGACAAGGAGCTGCGGATCGGCGGCTTCGGTGGTGAGGAGGGCGGTCTCCTCGGCGCGAAGGCGTACGTCAACACGCTGACCGCGGCGGAGAAGGCTCGGTTCGTCGGCGAGTGGCAGATGGACATGGTCGGCACGCCGTACGAGCCGGCCCGGCTGTGGGCGCTGACCCCGAACGGCCAGTCGAACTTCGTGGTCCAGGAGGCGTATAACGCGGCCGCACGCGCCGGGTTCGACGGACTGCGCAACTGCAGGCTCGGGCAGAGTGACCACCAGGCGTTCTACGACGTGGGCATCCCGTCCTCGCTGTTCATCTGGCTCGACTACCGGCCGCCGACCCCTCCGGCTGTCTGTGGTCCGACCGGCGGGACGTACGTCACGGAACCGCAGTACCACAGGCCGACGGACACGATGGACAACATCAGCCCCGAGCGGCTGCAGATCACCCTTGATGTCGTGGGCGGTGCGGTGGTGCACAACGCGCTGAACGCGGTGACGGTATCCGCGATCTCGGACGCCGGTCAGCCGCTGGCCGGGACGCCGGTGCGGGCCGACTGCGGTAACGGCCTGCGCGACCTGGGCACGACCGGGGCTGATGGCCGGCTGCAGGCGGTGCTCCCGCACGCCACCTGCGACTTCACCACCACGGTCGAGGGTCGGGTGGCGACCGAGCGCGGCGTGTCGATCGCCGGTGACCGCGCGGTGAAGATGACGGTCGATTTCACCAAGCCGACGATCTCTCTCACCACGCCGACCGATGGCGCGGTCTTCACGCTCGGGACGGCCGCGACCGCGGCGTACCGGTGTGATGACAACCTGTCCGGGGTGGTGACCTGCACCGGCACCGTGCCCGATGGCAGCCCGCTCGACACCTCCACCGTCGGCTTCCACGAGTTCACGGTGAAGGCCGCCGACAATGCCGGCAACGCCGCCGACCAGAAGGCGACCTACCAGGTCGTCTACCCCTGGCACGCCTACTTCCCCGAGATGATGGACGGCAAGGCCGGCAGCGCCGTACCGATCAAGTTCAGCCTCGGCGGTGACCACGGCACCGCTGTGATCGCTTCTGGCTACCCGGTCTCCCAGCCGGTGACCTGCGACAGCGGGAAGCCGACCGGCTCGGCCGAGTCGACCAGCGGCCCCGGCAACTCGAAACTGAGTTACGGAGGCGGCCAGTACAACTACGTGTGGAAGACCGACCGCGGCTGGTCGAACACCTGCCGCCAGTTCGAGCTGAAACTCGATGACGGCAGCAGCCACTTCACGACCATCAGGCTGAAGTAGCGCGATACCTCAGGTGGGGGAACGGAGTGATCGACCCTCCGTTCCCTCACCGGGCGGCCTTGATCGTTCGCCTGACCGACGGGTGAGCACCCGTCGCCATCAGGAACCCCTGACCGCTTGTCTGACCTTGAGAAGCGAATCCGTTCCTGTTCCAGGCGTACGGCGGT
Organism: Microtetraspora glauca; assembly: GCA_001570385.1. GTDB lineage: Bacteria > Actinomycetota > Actinomycetes > Streptosporangiales > Streptosporangiaceae > Microtetraspora > Microtetraspora glauca. The sequence goes on from BBYL01000007.1 coordinate 942,796, forward strand.
GCCGTGCACGACTTCGCCGGCACAGGCTCGCTCACCCAGTGAACACGGTGGGCCAGCTTGCGGAAGCAACCGATCCGCGAGCCGCCGAGCATCCGCAAGCGTACACAGGCGTTACCTGTTCGTGCGGTGCTGTGCCGTTCGACGTGAGTCTCACGCTCTCGCAACGACAGGTTCACCTTCGCCGCCGGAGCACTTCCAGATCAGCCCGACACTCTTGTGATGTGCTGTGGTGGGCCATCGCCGTTCGGACAACGGAGTTGCACGTGACTGTGATCAAGTCGCGGTTCGATGTGGGCGAGACAGTGGTGCGCCGTGATGTCTTCCGGGAGAAGGTCTGGACGGCCTCGCCTCATCGGGTGCTGGCGGATGACGGCGATCGGATCACCCTTGCGTACTGGCCGGGGATCGTGAGCCTGGCGCCATGCGCGTGGATCGCCTCGCTGGAGACCGGGAACCCCGCCGAGCGGGACCGGATGACCGTTGACCTGGCCTCTGGCCAGTGGCGTCTCGGCAGGTGGACCTGGCGCGACACGCTCTGGGTGAGCGGCCAGCGGGTCGGCGACTACTTCGGCGTCGGCCAGTTCTTCGATCAGAAACACCGCCTGCTGCGGTGGTACGTGAACTTCCAGCGCCCCTACCGGCGTACCGAGTGGGGAATCGACACCTTCGATCTGCTACTGGATCTCATCGTGGAATCGGATCTGTCCGGCTACCGGTGGAAAGACGAGGATGAATACCGGCAGGGGCGCCGTCTGGGCGTCATCAGCGACATGGAGCATCGCGCGGTTCAGGAGGCCCGCGATCAGGTGATCGCGCTGATCGAGCAGCGGCGGGGGCCGTTCGCGGAGTCCTGGACGATCAATCTGACATGGCCGCTGCCGATGCTGCCGCTTGATCTGCCGGGAGCCTAGATGTCCGCCGAACCGATCTTTGCTCTCAGGGGCCGGCGTCGTCGTCGTCCTTCCGGCTGCCATGGAGCGGCCGGATTCGGGGACGCCGGTGTGCGGCCTGATCACCTCGAGTTGTGCCGCATTCTGCACGAGGTGGCTCGCCGTACGAGCGGCACGGTGCTGTCTGTGGAGCCGGCGGGCGCGAGAAGGAGCTTCCACGCCGCCAGGCTCGGCTGCCGGGAACGCTGGCCGACTGGATGCCGATCGAGATGACCGTGTGTCACAGCTCGCTGATGCGTTGGAGCAGGGTCTGCTTGGCCGCGCTGAACTCCTCGTCCGTGAGGACGCCTGCCCGGTGCAGTTCGCCGAGCTCGCTCAGGCGGCGGATGAGCACGTCGGGGCCGGGCGGCGCCGATGCGGACGGCGAAGCGGGCGCGGGAGGCAAGGCGGGCGCGGGCGTCTCTTTCGCGCGCCCGGACAGCCGGGCGTGCACGGCGGCCGCGACGAGCGCGGTCGTTCCGCCGTAGCGCTGGATGCCCCAGGCCAGGCAGCGTGGATCCTCTTCCGAGGATCGGGTGGGACCCTCGCCGCGGACCCGGAATCGGAGGCTTCCGTACCCCACGCCCGACTGGGGTTTCCACTCCACGCCCGTGATCGCGGAGAGCGGGAACTCCTGCGGGCCCGCCGCCTGTTTCGCTGACTTCGCGAACAGCGTCCATTCGATGTGGACGCGCGCACCGTCGAAGCTCACCGTGCCGTCCCCGGCCGTCGCCGTCACCGGAAGGTCGGGGCCGGGAAGCAGGAAACCGTCGCGGGGGCCACTCGGTGGTGAGATCGCCAGCAGGTCGCGAATCTCGGCGGCGATGTACTCGGCCACCCCGGTGCGGTCCTTGGGGATCACCAGCCGGTACGGGTCGGCGGGCGCGCCGAGCGCCCCGGCGGCGATGTCGGTCAGCGGGTCCGCACCCGATCGCAGCCGAAGCCGCAGATAGCCGCCCTTGCGAGCGGGCTCGAACGCCGCGCCGGCTATCGCGTGGATCGGCACCTCCAGCGCTCCGAGGGTCTTGCGGAGCTCGTGGACGTCCCGTCCGCTGCCCGGGATGATCCGTACGGTGTCCGTGTCCACCGCCCACGACCCGTCGTCGACGAAGATGTCGGCCATGTGATCAGCCTAGGTCATCGCGCGGCAAAGCCGGCGGCACCGGCTTCCGAACGTCAGGACACGTGCGCCGTTCAATAGGGAAGAAAGATCTGGCGCTCGGTCGCGCTGTCGTCGAAGGCCTCCAGCTGGGCCTGACCTTCGGTGCCGAGGGTGTCCAGCATGGTGTGCAGCAGCGCGGTGCACAGAACCGTGGGGCCGGCGTGGGAGTCGAACGCGAAATCGGAGCTCACCGGCGCGAGCAGTACCTCGTCCGCGAGTTCGATGAGCCGGCCCACCGGTTGGTCGGTGATGAGAGCGATCTTCAGCCCGGCACTCCGCGCCCAGACGAGGCCGTCGGCAAGTTCGCGCGGGTACCGCGGCAGCCCGATGGCGAGCACCCATTCGGCTCCGGCTTCGGCCGCTCGGCTCAGCCGGTCCTCCAAGGTCGAGCCCGCGGTGTCCAGTACGCGGACGTCCGGGAGGACCTTCTGCGCGAGGTAGCCGAACAAGTGCGCCAGAGAGGCGGAGATCCGCAGCCCCATGACCAGGAGCGGACGCGATCTGGCCAGCTGACCGGCCACCGCTCGGAGCTGCGTCAGATCCTGGAGACCGTCCCGTAATCGTTCGAGGTCGCGGATCTCGGAGCCGACCAGTTCCTGGATCTCGTTGAGGTCCGCCGCGGGCAGCGCCCGCTGCGGGCCTCCGAACACCGATGAGCGGAGCGCGTCCCGGAACTCGGGGAACCCTCTGAACCCGAGCGCGGCGGCGAAGCGGGTGACCGACGGCTGGCTGACCCCGACGCGTTCGGCGATGTCGGCACTGGTGAAGAAGACGGCCTCCTGTGCGTGTTCGAGCAGGTAGCGCGCGATCCGGCGTTGCGAAGGCGAAAGCCGGTGGTCGCCGAGGAGCCCGCGCAGGTTCGCGGCGATTCGTGCCGCGTCCGGTACGGCGAGTGGCTGTCCGGCGTCTCTGGCGTGCCCCATCTCGAACACTTCCCTTCCCCGTGGAGTGACAGATCCGGTGACGACTCGCACCGTCCGGCGGCCGGGCCATCGGCCTGGCCGTCCGTGCTTCGGGAGTCGCGTAGTTCCTGTGGGCTCAACGCGGCGCCGGGCGGCCTTTCAGAAGGCCACCCGGCTGGTTGGGGCGTGACGACGCAGGCTCAGTGCTTCGGGCCGTTGCCGTTGAAGCGTGTCTTGCACTCCTGCAGTCTGACATCGACCTGTTCGCCTCTGTCGACGGTTACGTGCACCGTCTCGAGAATCTCGCCGGTCGGACGGGCACAGGTGAGCGTCCAGCTCTCCCGGAGGAAGTTGCCCGGGCCGGTGGCGACGACGCCGGTCCCGGTGTACGCCGGAACCGGCCGTACCGACGGATTGACGTGCCAGGTGAACTTGCCGTTGGTGGGTGCGACCAGGCTGGACCGCAGGTGGGTGGGGATCGCCCGGGGCGGATCGATGACGCCGCCCGCCTGCAGGATCGGCGCGGTCCACAGATCGAAGTCCTTCGTGATCGTCAGGACCGCGCCCTTCGGCGCCTTACCTGTGATCACGGAGTGCCCCGCCGGGTCCGCCGCGTACTCCAGCGCCACGAGGAACGCCTCGCGGTTCGACTTGCCCGCGTATCGACCGGTGCCGAGGTAGTCCTCGATCACCTCGGGGTAGGTGTTGTTGGTCGACTGGGTCTTCATGATCTCGAATGTGAAGCCGAGGCCGCGGGTCGCGTAGTACGACCAGTCCGGGGTCTCGCCGGTCGTCTCGTAGTCGAAGCCCGACTTCATGCCCGTGTAGCCGTTCTTGGCCGACATCGCGTCGGTCAGCGCGGCGTAGACGGCCTCGTCCGGGGTGTCACCCGCGCGCTTCTCCAACGGTGGACGGAGGAGGGTGTGGCCGGAGGTGTGGTTCGTGATCAGGACGGTGACCTGGTTGGCCGTGGTCAGGTCCATGATGTTCTGCACCTCGGGCTCGGAGCCCGGCCCGGGGCCGCGATTCGTCGCGTTGGACCCCGCGTTGCTCCCCCAGCCGAAGGGGTAGTTGCGGTTGATGTCGACCCCGGCGCTGCTGGCGCACGTCGGGGAGACGCCGCAGCCAGTACGCCGGTTGAGGATGAACCCGTCCACGTTGACCACCGGGACGAAGATGACCCGCGCCTGGTCGAGCAGGCGCGTGATCTGCGGGTCCTTCCCGGCGTTGTTGATCAGGTCGTAGGCGAACTCCAGCGTGTGCTCACCTGAGGGCCATTCGTTCCCGTGGTGCATGCCCATCATGAACAGGACGGGCTTGCCCTCGGAGGAGTTGACGTCGCGGCTCACTTCGATGCCGTACACCTCACGGCCCTGGCGGGTCTTGTGCGGCAGCGTGATGTGCTTGACGAGATCGGGATGCTGATCGCTCAGCGCGAGCATCTCGTTGTTGTAGTCCGTGATCGTCCGGTAGGTGGTTCGACCGCTGGGCAGACCGGCCGTCTGCTCCGCCGCCAACTGGGCGGTCGCTGCGATGTCACCCGACTCGGCGAAGCTGGTCGAGGCGGTCGAAATGCTGAGACTTCCCAGCAACCCGACGCTCAACGCAAGCGTCATTACGCGTTTTCCGGCACTAATTGCTGTGGGGGGCTGCGAACCGCGTGAAGACATGCTGGAACCCTTTCTTGCTGCAGTCGAACCGCATCCGGAAGGACGCCCTTTTCTTGGGGCTTCTATTTCGGGGGATCTGGTGGTGGGCGCCTGCTGATCGCGCGTTGACTGCAAAGTTTCACGTAGTCTGTGGTATGAATGCGCGCCTGTCAACCCGCTTCGGCCCGGGTCTTTCCCGCACATTCGCGGAATGCCGGAGTGATGGATCATTTACAGCCTGAAGTCCCTCGACGGAACAAGAAGGAAATAAGTGCAGGCCAGCGGGTCGATGGCCCACGAGGAGGCCGGTGTTGCTCTTCCCAGCCGGGAGAGAAGGGGATACTGTCGTCTGTTCCGTGCTGCATCGCAGGCCGGCGGCGCGGACCGGGCGTCGAGGACGGGGACGGCGGCACGCCGTCCGCGCCGCCATCCCGGGCGATGATCGACGAAGGCCGCCCGAGTAACCGATCCGCGCATGAGTCGAATGACGGCTTCCAGGCGAGATGATCTTCGGTGACCTTCTGCTCTGTGAATCGCCCCGACGGCTCCTCGTGAGCTTATTTCCGGGGGAGGCCGCGATCTCGGCTGGCATTGTTTCCAGACGGATCGCGGCCTGCTCGCGGGGATATTCCGTTCAGGCGGCAGGCGCCTTTGTTTCCGAAAGCCCGTTCAAATCGGGGTCATTGTGTTCCCGCAGTCTGAACAGTGGCCGTGCTGACTGTTGAAAGCTTGGGAAATGATTCCCATAAAGGCCTTCTGATGCGGTTTCAGGTACCTCTGCTTTCTCCGTTCGGTGACCGCTCAGATTCCGTTCTACGGGGTCAGACGGTGAAGGTCGCGGGGGAACAAGGTGGCGCGGCGGACGTTGTCGGCCCCGGTCAGCCGGGTGGTCCACCGTTCCAGGCCGAGGGCGAAGCCGCCGTGCGGGGGCATACCGTGCCGGAAGGCGGCGAGATAGCCGGCGTACGGCACGGGCGACTCCCCGCGGGCCGCCAGGGCCGCGAGGTAGTCCTCGTAGCGGTGCAGGCGCTGGCCGCCGGTGACCAGTTCCAGGCCGCGGAAGAGCAGGTCGAAGCTGTTGGAGTACTCCGGCCTGCCGGGCTCGGGGTGGGTATAGAAGGGGCGTTTGGCCATCGGGTAGCCGGTGACGAACAGGAACTCGCTGCCGTGCTCGCGCAGCGCCCATCGCGACAGCCAGCGTTCATGGGCCGGGGCGAGGTCCGGCTCTCCCCGGGGGTCCTCACCGGTGTGAGCGGCGAGGAGTTCCTGGGCTTCGGCGAAGTGGATCTCCGGGATCTGTTCCGGTACGTCGGGCAGTTCGACGTTCAACAGCGTGCACGCCTCGCCGGCCTGGTGTCCGACCGCCGCCGTCATACCGGCGAGGACCTCGCGCAGCACGGCCATCACCTCCCGGTGGTCGGCGATGAAGCCGAGCTCGGCGTCCAGGGAGGTGTACTGGGCCAGGTGCCGTGCGGTGTCGTGGGGCTCGGCCCGGAAGACCGGGCCGGTCTCGTAGACGCGCTCGAAGACGCCGACCATGGCCTGCTTGAAGAACTGGGGGGACTGGGCCAGGTAGGCGCGGGTGCCGAACCAGTCGATCGCGAACACGTTGGCGCCGGACTCGGTCGCCGAGGCCACCACCTTGGGCGTGTGGATCTCGGTGAAGCCGAGCCCGTCCAGCGTCGTACGGAAGCCCGCCACCGAGGCGGCGGAGATCGCGTGAGGGGCGCGCAGCAGCGGATGCCGCAGGGCGACCGGGGCATGGTCGAGGATCGTCGGCAGCGTGGCCGGCACCGCGGGGCGATAGAGGTCGAACGGTGGGGGAGCGGCCGGGCCCGACAAGGCGGTCACCGCCGGGGAGGTCACTTCGGCCCCGCCGGGAGCCTGGGGGTTGGCGGTCACGGTCCCGGTGATCTGAAGGACGGTCTCTTCGGGGTAACCGCCGGCGAGGGTCATGGCCTCAGGCTCGGTGACCACCGCCTGGGCCAGGCCGGAGCGGTCCCGCAGGATGAGGAAGACCACGGATTTCAGGGTCCGCCTGCGGTGGAGCCATCCCTGGACGGTCACCTGGTGGCCGATTCGACGCGGGAGTTCCGCGGCGAGGGTGCGGCAGGCGGGTCGGACGGATGTGGAGATCATCACAAACCTCAAGTCAGTGAGTGGTGATCCCTTGGGAGTGCGGGCGAGAAGGGAACTCGCGGTGCCACCGCACTTTCACCGCCGTGACGACGGCGGTCTCAACGGGGCCCGGTGACGGGGGCCGGCCGGCGGGGCATTGGGCGTGTGCGCCGTTCCTCCCCGCGCTCGGGAGGGTCTTCGTCGCCGGGGACAGGTCCGCCTTCGCAGCTTCCGGCGGCTCTCTCCTACCTGCCCTGGTCCGGTGACTACTCGTCTCCGTCTACGCGTTGCCGGAAGAGTACGTGTGCGCCGTGGAATATCGCAACTGCGATTCCCACGTGTCGCGTGCCGCTGTGGAACGCTCCCGGTACACCCGTCCCGGGCGCTCCACGGCCTCGGCGGCTCCGGGAGGAGGACGATGACAGTGGAACGGCCGGCCCGGCCGCGCGTGCTACTGGTCGACGACCGCCCCGGCGTCGTCATGGATCTGCAGATGCCGAAGCTGGACGGTGTGGAGGCCGCGCCCGCGCCCGGGAGGCCGGCTTGGGCTGATCGTCGATCTTGGTCGTCAGGGACCTCGACGAGGTCGGGCGCGGGGAGACGTGGGGAGAGACGGCACCGGGGGTCAGGTCAGCGGGGAGTCTCCAGCTGTCGCATCACCTGGCGAGCCTGGACGAAGAGCATCCCGACGTTCACCTGGCGCGAGCAGATCACGACCGCCACGATGTCGGGGTTGGTCTTGCTCCGCATGAAGAGGTGGACCAGGTTCTCGCTGTTGACCAGGATCTCGTTGAAGTAGTGGCGGTTGTCGGACGTGCCGCGGTTCTGCTTCCACAGTTCCTCGACCTGCACCACGGTCCGGCCCTGGAACAGGTCGGTGGTGGCCGCCGCGACGACGTCGAGGATTTCGCGGGGGTGGTTGTCGACGGTGTCCACCGCCAGCAGCATTCCTGTCGAGATGTCGACGATGCCGGAGCCGATGTAGTCGGGGACGTCGTGACGGAATGCCTTCAAGGCATTGTTAACGATTTGCGTGAGATTCATTAGGTGCTTTCTGCGCTGAGCGTGCCCACCCGGTCGGGATGGCACATGGGGAATGCCCGAGGCATATGCGACGAGTCTTCCCTGATCGGTATCAGTCAGGCAAATTTGACTCTGCACGCAAAAAAGTGCGCTATGGGACAAAACGGACACTGATTCGTTCTGAATCCCTGTGTCGTAAACCCCACTGGCGGCCATTACCGCAACGACGCTACGCTGCACTATAGCCGAATGGTGTGGATTGGGTGGCCGAAAGCCACGGTGGCTCGATTCTGAACGGGAGCTGATAGTCACATGTTCCCGGGGGAAGACGGAGCCCGGCTCACGAAGGCGGACGGGGACGGCGAAGCGCGGATCATCGACGAGCTCTACGCCCTGACGCGCACCGGGGCCTCGGGAGCCCTGAAGATCGACGGAGATCCCGGCGGCACCATCTACCTGGACGGGGGATACGTCACCTTCGCCGAAGCGGCCGGGGTTCCGGACCTCGCCGCCAGGCTGATCGGATCCCGCCGGGTGTCGACCGAGCAATGGAACACGCTGCGCGCCGAGGGGCGGCGGGCGGGCGGGTTCGACGCCCTTCTCGTCGAACAGGGTCTGATCGACGAAGGCGACATGCTGGCGGTTCTGCGCTCGGTCGTCCTGGACGCGATCACGGCGATGACGGCCCCGGTGGCGGGTGGACCGTCCGTCACCGGCGTCCTGTTCGTACCACTGGAGCGTTCCTGGGCCGGGGCGATGCTCAGGCTCGAAGCGGAGTTCGTGCGGTCGGAGGTCGCGCGCCGGGTCACGCTGCTGGCCGCGCATGACGTCTCGTTCGACGGTCGCCCGAAGGTGTCCGACCTGCGCCGCCCTCTGGGGATCGTCAAACGCGAGCAGTGGACGGTCGCCTGCCGGATCGACGGCGTCGTCACCCTCCGGGAACTGGCCTGGCGAAACGGCTTCGCCCTGTACGACACCGTCGAGAGTGTGGACGGGCTGATCAGGGCGGGCCTGTGCACGTTGCCGGCGCCGGGGGAGGTGGTCCCCCCGCAGCACGACGACGTCCGGGCGGCGCGCGGTTCCGGCGGCGGTGTCACCTGGCTGGGCCCCGAATGGGCGGTCGACGAGACGGAGACGGAGGACGACACGGCGGAGCTGCCCAGGGTGCCCGAGCCCGCGGACGACGCGGCACGGCTGATGCCGCGCCGCAGGCCGGGAGCGACGACGTGGGATCGGGCGCACGTCAGCGCCGGTTCCGTCGGCCTCCCACGCGGGCTGGCGGAAGCCGGGAGGACACCGTTCGCGCCCCCGCGCCCCGACATCCTGGAGCGCGTGCTGGAAGGACTCCGGCGGCTGGAGTAGCACGATCGGAGACCGTCCCGCCCGACCGTTCGTCCGTGGGGCGCGACCCGCCGGGTGACGACGCGTACGTCCCCTAGAATCTGCTTTCGCTGTTGGTGGAAAGGACCCCTTATGCCCGAGTCTCCTTTCGAAGCTCTGCTCTCTCAGGTGAGACAGATCGACGGCTTCGTCCTCGGGTGTTTGATCGACGCCTCGACCGGAATGGTCCTCGGCCACGTCCAGGACCGGGAGGATCTGAGCCTGCGGGTGGCGGCGGCGGGTGCCGCCGACGTGGCCAACGTGATCTCCCTCATGGCCGGAGAGCTGGCGGCGAACGGCGGACTCGAAGACGCGATCATCACGTTGAGCGGTCACTACCACCTGATCCGGCAGTTCAGCCCGGCCCCGAGGCTGCAGTTCCTGCTGCTCGTGGTTCTGGACCGCGCGGAAGCGAACCTGGCGATGGCCCACCGGGAGCTTCGCGACTTCGACATGAGTTTCGTCGGCCGCCCCGATTCGGGTCTGCCGGATCGCCTGCAGCGGGCATGACCACTGAGCCAGGACGGGAACCGCCGTGTACTTCAACAGGGATCCGCTGATCGTTCGGCTGGGCAAGCTCGCCGAGTCCGGGCAGACCGGTGTACTGCGCGTGTCGGGCGCGGTGGGCGGGGCCTTCTACCTCAGCGAGGGCGACGTCCTCTACGCGGAGTCGAAGCGCACGCCCGAACCGTCCAAGTGGCTGGTGCCGCCGGGGGGACACCCGGGCGAGGCCGATGCGGCACGCTCACTCGCGTGGACCTTCGCGGTCAGGGAGGCGACCGTCGACGCCGCGCTCGAACTGCTGTCGGGCGGCTCCCGGCATTCACCCCGCCACCGGTTCAAGGAGCTCGAAAGCCCGCCGGGCGACAGGTCGAGCGGCATGTCCTTCGCCGCGCTGCACGCCGAGGTGACCCGGCGGCAGGAGATCGTGAAGCAGCTGTCCGGGTCCGTCACCGCCGACACGACGGTCGTGCGAAACCCGCGCATCGAAGCACCCGGCCTGCAGGTGTCCGCGCTCCAGTGGGCCCTGCTCATCCGGATGGGCGACGGCTCCACGCCGCGCGACCTCGCGTGGGAACTCGACCACAGCGTCTTCGGCACGACCGTCGAGGTCTTCCGGCTGATCTCCCTGCGGCTCCTGTCGGTGGCCGGTCTTGCGGCCTCCGAGACGCCCCGAGCAGCGGACGCGCCGTCCGGCCGGCGGCATGACACCATGTCCTTTCTCCGGGCGGTGACCCAATGAACGGGAGTGCGATGAACCGAGAGATCCGCGAGGGCGGACCGGGATCCGCCGGAGGCGGCGGATGACGGCCCCGGGCATCGAAGGGCTGACCCCCGACCAGCGGGTCCGCGCCGAACTCCGTGACCTCAGAACGCAGATGGGCGGCGTGCACGGCAGCATGGTCGCCGCGAGCGACGGGTTCCTGATCAGCTGCGACATTCCCGAGCTGGAGCCGACCAGGATCGCCGCCCTCATCGCGGCGACTCTCGGCCTGGCCCGTCAGGCCACGCAGGCGACGGGCCGCGGGCGGTTCCGCGAGGCGGTGGCCCGCGGCAGCGACGGCTACCTGGCGGTGTTCGCGGTGGGCGACGACGCCGTCCTGGCGGTCATCGGGACCGACGACCTCAACATCGGGATGCTGCACTTCCAGATCCGGGACCTGATCAAGCGGATAACGAGCCACCTGGCGCAGTTCGAATGGGGCTGGCAGGGCAGCATGCGGCCGGACGCCGCGGCCGACGGACTCAGCTCTCCGTGACGCGTCCGGCGGTGACGTGGAGGCGGCGGGAGGTGTGGACCGCCTCCAGCATGCGCCGGTCGTGGGTGACCAGCAGCAGGGTTCCCCCGTACGCGGCGAGCGCCGACTCCAGTTGTTCGATCGCGGGCAGGTCGAGGTGGTTGGTGGGCTCGTCGAGGACGAGCAGGTTGACCCCGCGCGCCTGAAGGAGGGCGAGCGCCGCCCTGGTGCGCTCGCCGGGGGACAGGGTGGCCGCCGACCGCAGCACGTGGTCGGCGCGCAAGCCGAACTTGGCGAGCAGCGTGCGGACGTCGGCCGGGGGCAGGTCGATGAGCGCGCCGAACGCGTCGAGCAGCGCCTCGTCTCCCTCGAACAGGGCGCGGGCCTGGTCGACCTCGCCGACGACCACGCCGGGTCCGAGCGCGGCCGCGCCCTCGTCGAGGGCCAGCCGGCCCAGCAGCGCCCCGAGCAGGGTGGTCTTGCCCGAGCCGTTCGCACCGGTGATCGCGACGCGTTCCGCCCAGTCGATCTGCAGGTCGACCGGCCCCAGCGTGAATCCGCCGCGCCGCAGCACCGCTCCGCGCAACGTCGCCACCACGGCTCCGGAGCGAGGCGCGGCGGCGATCTCCATCCGCAGTTCCCACTCCTTGCGCGGCTCGTCGACGACCTCCAGCCGCTCGATCAGCTTCTCGGTCTGCCGGGCCTTCGCGGCCTGCTTCTCGGTCGCCTCGGTGCGGAAGTTCCGTCCGACCTTGTCGTTGTCCGAGGCTTTGCGGCGGGCGTTCTTGACGCCCTTCTCCATCCACGCGCGCTGGGTCCGGGCGCGGGCCTCCAGCGACGCCCTGGTCTCGGCGTACTCGTCGTACTGCTCGCGGGCGTGCCTCCGGGCGACCTCGCGTTCGTCCAGGTAGGCGTCATAGCCGCCGCCGTACGCGCGGACCTGCTGCTGGGCGAGGTCGAGCTCGACGACCCTGTTCACCGTACGGGCGAGGAACTCGCGGTCGTGGCTGACCACGACGGTCCCGGCGCGCAGGCCGGTCACGAAGCGTTCGAGCCGGTCGAGGCCGTCGAGATCGAGGTCGTTGGTGGGTTCGTCGAGCAGGAAGACGTCGTAGCGGCTGAGCAGCAGCGACGCCAGCCCCGCACGGGCCGCCTGGCCGCCGGACAGGGACGTCATCTCCTGTTTCAGGTCGACCGCGAGCCCGAGGTCGGCGGCCACCTCCGACGCGCGCTCCTCCAGGTCGGCGCCGCCCAGTGCGAGCCATCGCTCCAAGGCGTCGGCGTACGCGTCGCCGGGGTCGCCGCCGACCAGGGCCTCGGTGGCCACGTCGAGGGCGTGCTGCGCGGCGGCGACGCCGGTCCGGCGGGCGAGGAACGCGGCGACCGTCTCGCCGGGCCGCCGTTCGGGTTCCTGCGGTAGGTGCCCGACGTTGGCGGTGGGCGGGCTGAGCCGTACCGAGCCGTGCTCGGGGGCGTCGAGCCCGGCCAGCATGCGCAGCAGGGTCGACTTGCCCGCGCCGTTCACCCCGACCAGCCCGACGACGTCCCCGGGTGCGACAACGAGATCGAGATCCGTGAACAGGACCCGGTCACCGTGTCCGGCGGCGAGTTCCTTCACAACAAGAGTGGCGCTCATCAGGATCCAAGGTTATCGGCCGGGATACCGACCCGGGCTCGGTGACAGGTACCAGCGCAGTCCGCGTCCCGGGTGTCTCGCGAAGTACTCACCGCGACTCGGGTATCCGTACTCAGGCGCGCCGGCCGGACAAGGGCGGACGATCGAAGCATGAAGCCCAAACCCATACAGCCCGCGATGACCGCCGCCTACTTCGCCCAGTGCGTCATCTCGTTCGGGCTCGCTCTCACCAGCGTCGCGGTCGGCATCGCGTACCTGCCGGTCAACCCCTGGGTGCGCGCGTTCCTCGCGGTCGGGGTCATGTACACGGTGACGTCGGCCTTCGGGCTCGCCAAGTGCGTACGCGACCGGCAGGAGTTCGACAGCATGTCGAACCGCGTCGACCAGGCGCGTCTGGAGAAGCTCCTCTCCGAGCACGACCCGTACAAGGTGGACGGCGTCTGACGTCCGGACCCGATCGCTCGCCGAGCCGGCGCTATCCCTCGTCGAGTCCGCGCTCGATCGCGTAACGGACCAGCTCGACGCGGTTGTGCAGCCGCAGTTTGCTCAGCGTGTTCTGCACGTGGTTCTGCACGGTGCGGTGGGAGAGCACCAGCCGCTCGGCGATCTGCTTGTACGAGAGCCCCTTGGCGACCAGGCGCAGCACCTCGGTCTCTCGATCGGTCAGCCGCGGGCCGTCGTCCGGGGGCGCCTGCGCGGAGAGCCGGCGGTACTCGCCGAGCACGAGCCCCGCCAGACCGGGCGTGAAAACCGGATCGCCCTCGGAGGTACGCCGTACGGCGTCGAGGAACTCCTCCCGGCTCGCCGACTTGACGAGGTAGCCCGAGGCGCCCGCCTTCACCGCCTCCAGGACGTCCTCCTGCTCGCCGCTCGCGGACAGCACGAGGACCTGGGGCGGATGCCCGGAGGCGGCCAGCCCGCGCGCCACCTCGACCCCGGGCAGGTCGGGCAGCCGCAGGTCGAGGACCACCACGTCGGGACGGACGGCCGCCGCCACGCGAAGCGCCTGGCGGCCCTCACCCGTGGTCGCCACCACGTCGTATCCCGCCTCGGCGAGATCCCGGGCGATGGCGTCGCGCCACATCGGATGGTCGTCCACCACCATCACCCGGAGAGTGTTCACGACCGTAACTGTAAGGCGGCCCGCCGGGGAGCGGGGAGGGCGCGGGTACGGTCAGCTCGACCTCGGTGCCCTGGCCGGGGACGGAGGTGACGGCGACCGTGCCGCCGAGCCCCGTGACCCGGCCGCGGATCGACCGGGCGACCCCGAGCCTGCCGTCGGCCTCCGCCTCGGCGAGGCGGCCGTCGGGGATGCCGGGGCCGTCGTCGCGGACGGTCACGGTCACGGAGGCGTCGTCCTCCTCCGCGAGCACCCAGGCCCTGGCGCCCTCGCCGCAGTGCCGCCGTACGTTGTCCAGAGCCGCGCCGACCGCCGCCGCCACCTCCTCCGCGTGCCCGGCGGGAAGGAGCAGCGGGGTCGCGGGCGTGGACACGGTCACCGCGGCGGAGCCGAACCGGCGCAGCAGCGTCCCCAGGTCGGAGAGCCCCGCGCGTGCGGTGCCGGACGGCTCGGCCCGGATCATCTCGCGCAGCGCCGCCTCCTGCTCCCCGGCGAGCCGTCCCAGTTCGGCGGCCTCCCCGCCGATCTCCAGGCCGCGTCGCTGGACCAGGGTGAGCACTTGGAGGACGGAGTCGTGGATGCCGCGGGCGAGCCGTTCCCGCTCCCGTCCCGCCGCCTCCATCTCCGCCGCCCGCTGGAGCCGCTCCTCGGCCCGCTTGGTGAGCCGGGCGACGTGGCCGACCACGGCCCCGGCCAGGATCAGCAGCACGGACCCGTTGAGGGGGACGAGGAGGTCGAATCCGCGCAGGCCGCGTACCCACAGATCCGCGGCCGACATCACGATCGCGGCCGCGACGCCCGCGCGGCGGCCCCCGTGCACGGCCCAGGCGAGCACCGGGCCGCCGACCCACGTCGCGGTGACCGGCACGACCCCGCCGGGACCCGCCTCAGGTCCCTGCACGTACGGCGAGGCGAGCAGGCATCCCATGGTGACGAGCAGGTCGATCAGCAGCAGGGTCCGGCCGCGTGCGACCGAGTACGCGAACGTCGCGCCCGCGGTCCACAGGGCCATCACCCCGAGGACGAGCCACCCGAGGAGCGGCCGCCGGTAGCCGCCCGCGGTCGCGAGCAGCAGCGCCGCGTACGCCAGCGAGGCGACGCGGTACACCGCGATGGCCCGCCAGAACGACCCCTCTATGCCCATGGATCACCACGATCGTCACCACGCGGCCAGATCGCCGACTTTATGTCATATGGACTGATTCTTGGAGTATCGCCCCGTGTCTCGGGACCCGTACGCGGAGATCGTAGAAGGAACAGGGCCCCGGGGCCGCCTCGACTGGGGGGAACACGTGGCCGGACACGCGAAGACCCCCAGGGTGGTCGCCGAACTGGTAGCGGAGTTCGCGGGCACGCTGATCCTGATCCTGTTCGGTGTGGGCGTCGTCGCGCAGGTCGTCGCCGCCGGACTCGGGAACCACGACAGCATCTCCTGGGCGTGGGGACTCGGCGTCACCCTGGGCGTCTACACGGCGGCGCGGACCAGCGGCGCGCACATCAATCCCGCCGTCACGCTCGCGCTGGCGGTCTTCAAGGGCTTCTCGTGGGGCAAGGTGCTGCCGTACATGCTCGCGCAGACCCTGGGCGCGTTCGTGGCCGCGCTGCTCGTCCGGTGGAACTACGACGAGGTTCTGACCATGGTCGATCCCGGCCACACGTTCAAGACGCAGTTCGTGTTCTCGACTCTGCCGGGCAACGGGTCCCTGCCCGTACACCTGTGGGGCGCGTTCCGCGACCAGGTGATCGGCACGGCGATCCTGGTGTTCCTGATCTTCGCGGTGATCGACGAGCTCAACACCGCGCCGCGGGCGAACCTCTCCCCGGTCGTCATCGGGCTGATCGTGGTCGGCATCGGCATGGCGTGGGGCGCGGACGCGGGCTACGCCGTCAATCCCGCGCGTGACTTCGGGCCGCGCCTCGCCTCGTTCCTCACGGGGTACGCGTCGGCCTGGCGGGACCAGCACGGAGATCTCTACTTCTGGGTGCCGATCGTGGCCCCGCTCATCGGCGGCGTGGTGGGCGCCGGTCTCTACCAGGCCATGATCGCCCGCTTCCTGCCGGTCGCCGAGCCCGAGATCGGTCGCGTCCCCACCGAGAACGAGGGGGGTTGATCCATGTCCGACTTCGTAGGAGCGGTCGACCAGGGCACCACGAGCACCCGGTTCATGATCTTCGATCACGGCGGTAACGAGATCGCCCGGCACCAGTTGGAGCATCAGCAGATCCTGCCGCAGGCCGGATGGGTCGAGCACAACCCGACCGAGATATGGGAGCGCACCCGCGCGGTGATCGAGACGGCGATGCGCGACGCGCGGCTGTCCGCCTCCGACCTCGCCGCGCTCGGGATCACCAACCAGCGCGAGACGACCCTGGTCTGGAACCGGCGCAATGGCCGGCCGTACTACAACGCGATCGTGTGGCAGGACACCCGGACCGACCGCATCGCGGCGGCGCTGAACCGCGACGGCAGGGGCGACGTCATCCGGCGCAGGGCCGGGCTGCCTCCGGCGACGTACTTCTCCGGCGCCAAGATCCAGTGGATCCTGGACAACGTCGACGGCGTGCGCGAGGACGCCCGGTCCGGTGAGGCGATCTTCGGCAACACCGACACATGGCTGCTGTGGAACCTCACCGGAGGGACCGACGGCGGCGTGCACGTGACCGATCCCACGAACGCCAGCCGGACGATGCTGATGGACCTGGAGACGCTGGACTGGGACGAGGAGCTCCTGTCGTTCTTCGGCGTCCCGCGCGAGATGCTGCCGCGCATCCTCCCGTCGTCCAACCCCGACGCGTACGGCATGACCAGGCGCAGGGGGCCGCTCGGGGGAGAGACGCCCCTCTCCGGCGACCTCGGAGACCAGCAGGCGGCGACCGTGGGCCAGGTCTGCTTCGACCCCGGCGAGGCCAAGAACACCTACGGCACCGGCAACTTCCTGCTGCTCAACACGGGCGGGGAGCCGGTGCGGTCCGAGCACGGCCTGCTCACCACGGTCGGCTACCGGTTCGGCGCCGAACCGCCGGTGTACGCGCTGGAGGGCTCGATCGCGGTCACCGGCTCCGCCGTGCAGTGGCTGCGCGACCAGCTCGGCATCATCTCGGGCGCGGCGCAGAGCGAGGCGCTGGCCCGTCAGGTGGACGACAACGGGGGCGTCTACTTCGTGCCCGCCTTCTCCGGCCTGTTCGCGCCGTACTGGCGGTCGGACGCGCGCGGCGTGATCGTCGGCCTGTCCCGATACAACACGAACGCGCACATCGCGCGCGCCGCGCTGGAGGCGATCTGCTACCAGACGCGCGACATCGTCGAGGCGATGCAGCGCGACTCGGGGGTGACCCTCGACGTGCTGCGGGTGGACGGGGGAGTGACGGCCAACAACCTGTGCATGCAGCTCCAGGCGGACATCCTCGGCGTGCCCGTGTCCAAACCGGTCGTGGCCGAGACCACCGCCCTCGGCGCCGCGTACGCCGCGGGGCTGGCCGTGGGCTTCTGGCGCTCGACCGAGGACCTCAGGAAGAACTGGAACGAGGCCCGCCGCTGGCTGCCGACCTGGACGGACGAGCAGCGCGCGGAGGGCTACGCCGGGTGGAGGAAGGCCGTCGAGCGGGCGCTCGGCTGGGTGGAGGTGGAGTGACCCCGCCGACCGCCCCTCATCGGATGCCGACGTAGAACCGGGTCTGGTCGCTGCGGTGGAGCGCGTAGTACGCCTCGAACCGGGTGTTGTCGTCCAGCCACGCGACCGACTCGATGCCGAGCAGCGGCGTCGAGGTGGAGACCTCCAGCAGCGCCGCGTCGTCGGGATCGGGGAAGACGGCCTCGATCCACCGGTCCGCGGCCGCGGGCTCGATGCCGTACCGCCGCCGCAGCACGTCGTACAGGGACTGGTTCTCGAGGACGGCGCGCTCCAGGCCGGGGACCAGCCGCGCGGGCAGCGCGGTGTCGACGAGCAGCCACGGCTGGCCGTCGACGCAGCGGAGCCGGCGCAGCCGGACGACCTGCTCGCCGAGCGGGATCCGGAGGAGGGCCGCCTCCCGCTCGTCCGCCTCGCCCAGGGCCTGGTGGATGGTCTGGGTCGTCACCCGCCGCCCCGACTCCCGCAGGTCGTCGGCGGAGCCGGACATCGATCCGACGAACCGCAGCTCGGTCTTGCGCGGGGCGACGAAGGCGCCGCGACCTTTGATCTTGTAGATCAGACGCTGCTGGACGAGCTCGCGCAGGGCCTCCCTGACGACGGTGCGGGACACGCTGAACATGTCGCTCAGCTCGGCCTCGGACGGCAGCGGCTGGTCCGGGCCCAGCTCGCCGCTCTCGATCTCCGCGCGTAGGGCCCGCATGAGCTGCATCCACAGCGGTTCCGCCCCGTCTCTGTTGAGGCGCGGATAGGTCATCGTCAGGGTCCCTTCTCGGCGGCTTCTGGAAGCATGCCATGACCGGGCGACCTGTCGTAACAGGTGGATGCCATCTCGTGAAGATTATCCTTTCTCGTCCGATTCGTCCCGTCGCGGAACCTGCTCTTGACAGGCACGTAACGTCGGCTTAGTTTGCTTGTCACTATAGGCCTGTAATGACATCCCGCCTCTTGCGAGTGATGCGTTCCCGCGGCTTCGACTTCCACCGCTCCGGCGGACCTGCTCTCTCTGGAGACACGATGCGTATCCGTCCCACACGCCGGCCCTGGCGCGCGGCCTCCGCGGCGACGATCGCCGCTCTCGCGGTCCTGGCCACGGGGTGTAACTCCTCCGGCGACACCGCGGCCGACGACAAGCCGAGTGCCGCCGCCGGTGGCGGCGACAAGCCGTTCATCGCGCTCAGCAACGGCTTCATCGGCAACGGCTGGCGGCAGACGATGATCGCCAAGTTCGAGGCCGCCGCGACGCAGGCGCAGAAAGACGGCCTGATCAGCAAGTACAAGGTCGTGAACGCGCCCGGCGAGAACTCGGCCACCGAGCAGGTCGCGCAGATCAAGAGCCTGCTGCTGCAGAAGCCGGACGCCCTGCTCATCGACCCGTCCTCGCCGACCGCGCTCAAGCCGGTCATCCAGCAGGCGTGCAACGCCGGCGTCAAGGTCGTCGTGTTCGACTCGGCGATCGACGCCCCCTGCGCGCACGTGCTGCAGAACAGCTTCGTCGACTGGGCCACGTACGCCGCGAAGCCGCTTGTGGAGGGCATCGGCGGCAAGGGCAACGTGATCGTCAGCCGCGGCGTCGTCGGCTCGCAGCCCGAGGCCGAGATGTTCGACACAACCAAGAAGATCCTCGGTGACTACCCCGGCGTGAAGACCGCGGCGACGGTGACCGGCATGTGCGACGGCGCCACCGCGCAGAAGGCCGTGCTCGGTGTGCTGTCCAGCGTGGCGAAGGTCGACGGCGTCATCGGCTGCGGTGACGGTTACGGCGTCGCGCAGGCGTTCACGACCGCCGGCAAGCCGGTGCCCGCGGTGACGTTCGAGACGAACGGCCGCGCGCTGAACTACTGGAAGGACAACAAGATCGACAACGGCTCCGTGGCGGTCATGTCCGACCCGGGCCAGTCGGTCGCCGCTCTGTGGGAGGCCCTGGACCTGCTCGACGGCAAGGACGTGCCCAAGCAGATGACCTTCCCGATCGTCCTCGTGGAGCAGAAGGACCGCGACGCGTGGGCGGGCGCGCTCAAGCCCGACGAGTACGCCGCCTGGCCGTGGACCCGCGAGCTGTTCCGCCAGCAGGTCGAGGCCGTGAAGAGCGGCGGCGAGCCGGTGCGGCCGCCGATCCCGACGGCCGCGGGCTGACCGGAGCCGACGCACAGGAAGGCATGCACGTGGACAACCGGGGACCGCAGGCAGGGCGGCCCGTCGTCATCGCCAAAGGCGTGACCAAGACGTACGGGCGCACCCGGGCGCTCGCGGGCGTGGACCTCGAGGTCCGCGCGGGCGAGGTGCTCGGGCTCGTCGGACACAACGGGGCCGGCAAGAGCACCCTCATGCGCGTTCTCGCCGGGCTGGAAGGCTGCGACGAGGGCGCGGTCCTGGTGCACGGCAAGGAGGTCTCCGGCGAGGCCGGCCCGCGCGCCGCGGACTTCCGCGCCGTGCGGATGGCCTACCAGGAGACCTCGCTCTGCCCCGATCTCACCATCGCGGAGAACATCTGGGTGTCCTCGCGGCACTGCCTCCCGAGGGTGCGGTGGCGGCGGGCGGCCGGCGACGCCGTACGCCGCAGGCTCGACGAGATGTTCCCCGGCCACGGAGTGTCCCCGCGCGACCGGGTCGAGGACCTGTCGATCGCCCAGCGCCAGATGGTCGAGATCACCAGGGCCAGCCTGGTCGACCGGCTCGACCTGCTGATCCTCGACGAGCCGACCGAGTCCCTCGGCCCGGACGCGGCGCGGTCGCTGTACGACTACGTGCGCCGGCTGACCGCGGACGGCACCGCCGTGCTGCTCATCTCGCACCGCATCCGGGAGGTCCTCTCGGTGGCCGACCGCGTCGCCGTGCTGCGCGACGGCGCGGTCACCGCCGAGCGGGCCTCCGCCGGGCTGGGCGAGCAGGACGTGCTCACCCTGATGGGCGCGCACGTCGCGGTCCCGTCCGACAAGGAGCGGGCCGCCGTCTCCGCCGGCGGTCCCGCCGACGGCGCGGTGGTCGCCGAGCTGCGCGGCGCCACCGCGCCCGGCCTGCGCGACGTCTCCCTGCGGGTCGGCGCGGGCGAGGTCGTGGGCCTGGCCGGGCTGGCCGGTCAGGGCCAGCAGGAGGTGCTCGAACGCCTGTGGCGTCCGGTCCGGCGCGACACCAAGGTGCGGGGTACCCGCGCGTACGTGCCCGGTGACCGGCAGCGTTCCGGCGTCCTGCCTTTGTGGAGCGTGGCGGAGAACCTCATCGTCACCGCTATGCGCGGCCTGGCAAGGCAGGGCCTGCGCCGGCCCGCCCAGGAGCGCGCGGCGGTCGGCGACTGGGTCGAACGTCTCGCGATCCGGGGCGGCGCGGACGCCGGGATCACCGAGCTCAGCGGCGGCAACCAGCAGAAGGTCATCGTCGCCCGCGCGTTCGCCTCCACGGCGGAGCTCGTGCTGCTCGACGACCCCTTCCGCGGCGTGGACGTGCACACCAAGACCGACCTGTACGGCCTCATCCGGCAGGAGGCGGCGCAGGGCCGGAGCGTCGTCTGGTACTCGAGCGAGAACGCCGAGATGGCGCACTGCGACCGCGTCTACGTGTTCCGCGCCGGCCGGGTGGTCGCCGAGCTGGTCGGTGAAGAGATCTCCGAGGAACGGATCATCGCCGTCTCCTTCGCCGAGTCGGATGGAGAGCAGAGCAATGAGTGAGCTCCTCGCGTCGGCCCTGCCGTCCCGGGCGCGGATGCGCCGCACGGCGCCGGCCGTGGTCAGCGCCGTCGCCCTGATCGCGATGATCGGCGTCTGCGCGTCGCTGCAGTCGGACGTGCTCACCGTCGGCGGCCTCACGCTGGTCCTGTCGGCGACCGTGCCCCTCGTCATCGCGGCCCAGGCCCAGATGGCGCTGATGTCCGTCGGCGACATCGACCTCGGCATCGGCAACTTCGTCGGCCTGGTCACCGTGGTCGCGGCGACCCGGCTGGTGTCCTCGCCGCTCGTCGGCGTCCTGATGCTTCTCGGGCTGGTCGCGGCCTACGCCGTGCTCGGCGCGCTCATCCACCTCCGCCGGGTGCCGTCGCTGATCGCGACACTCGGCGCCTCGTTCGTCTGGCTGGGGCTGGGCCTGTTCCTCCTGCCGACGCCCGGCGGCTCGACCCCGGAGTGGCTGGCCTCGTTCGGTTCGTGGGCGCCCGCCGGGTTCCCCGCGCCGCTGCTGCCGATCCTCGTCGTCGCCGCGGTCGTGTACCTCCTCACGTCGCGCAGCGCGCTCGGCGTGCGGATGCGCGGCCTCGGCAGCAACCCGGTGGCGCTCCAGCGCGCCGGCCTGCGCCCGCTCACGTCACGCGTCATCGCGTACACGGCGGCGGGCGCGCTCGGCGTCGTGTCCGGGCTCCTCCTGGCCTCCCAGACGGGCGGTGGGGACGTGTCGTCGGCCTCCAGCTACACCCTCATGACGGTGGCCGCGGTGATCCTCGGCGGCGGCTCCTTCTTCGGCGGGAGCGCCGTTCCCTGGGGTGTGGCCATCGGCGGGGTGACGCTCGGTCTGGTCAGCGTGGTCCTCAGCCTGCTCGACGTGCAGTCGAACATGCAGTCCGCCGTGCAAGGCGTGATCGTCCTGGCCGTGCTCGCCGGCCGCGTCGTGGTCGGGAAGGTGCTGCGATGAACATCCGCGCGATTGGTTCGCGCCCGTGGATCTGGGGCTTCGCCGCGGCGGCGCTCGTCTGGCTGGTCATCCTGATCATCTCGGGCCAGGGCGGCGGCCAGACGGTGTCCCTGGCGCTCTCGCTGGCGCCGTACCTCGTCATCGTGGGGCTCGGCCAGATGCTCGTCATCACGGCCGGCCCCGGCAACATCGACGTGTCGGTGGCGCCGATCATCTCGCTCGCCGGGTTCGCGTCGGTCGGGGTGGCCGCCTCGACCGGCTCGGCGACCGTCGGCGTCCTCGCGGGCATCGGCGTCGGCGTCCTCATCGCGGTCATCAGCACCGTGGCCATCCTCGGCCTGTCCGTCCCTCCGATCATCGCCACGCTGGCCGCGGGGCTCGTCGCCTCCTCGCTCACCCTGACGATGGCCGGCGGCTTCACCGCGGTCCCCGACCCCGGCCTGCGGCAGCTCCTCAACGTGCGCCCGGCGGGTGTGCCGATCCTCGCCGTGGCCGTCGCGGTCCTGACCGGCCTGATCATCGCGCTGCTGCGCCGTACGGTCTACGGCCGGTCCCTGATCGCGGTCGGGCAGAACCGCAGGGCCGCCGAGCGGGCCGGCATCCCGGTCGCCCGCGTCATCGCGACGACGTACCTGGTGAGCGGCGCGCTCGCCGGGCTGACCGGGGCGCTGCTCGCGGCCTACATCGCGCCCTCCGCCGACCTCGGCACGCGCTACCTGCTCGACTCCGTCGCCGTCGTCGTCATCGGCGGCACGCTCATCTCCGGCGGCCGGGCCGTACCGGTGGGCGTGTGGGGAGCGGGGCTCTTCTTCATCCTGCTCGACGGCCTGGTCAACCTCGTGGGCTGGAGCACGGCCGCGCAGAACCTGCTCAAGGGCGGCCTGGTGCTCTTCGTCCTCTTCCTCGCCGGCGGGAGTGACCGTGCCGGGGGCACGGCCTCCCGATTCAGAAGACGGCCGCGAACGGCGGCCGCGACCACCACAACAACAGGAGACAACACTCATGGCTGACACCGACGGCCTGATCGACGCCCGCGACTTCGGGACGTCCGGGACCCCGGCGGGCAGCACCGCGGGCGGCTTCCACGTCAAGGGCGCCCACGCGCAGGACTGGGGCCTGCAGAACCGGCTGTCCCGCATCTTCCGGCCGGACACCGGGCGCACGGTCATGCTGGCGTTCGACCACGGCTACTTCGTCGGGCCGATGGCCGGCCTGGAGCGCCTCGACACCAACATCGCCCCGCTCGTGCCCTCCGCCGACGCGATCATGATGACGCGTGGCGCGCTGCGCACCAGCATCCCCTCCACCAGCAGCGCCGGGATCGTCCTGCGCGCCAGCGGCGGCCCGAGCATCCTGCGCGAGCTGTCGGACGAGCACCTCGCCCTCGACATCGAGGACGCCGTACGGCTCAACGCCGCGGCCCTGGCCATCCAGGTGTTCGTCGGCGGCGAGCACGAGTCGCGGTCGGTCGCCAACCTGGCCAAGCTCGTGGACGCGGGCCAGCGGCACGGCGTCGCCGTGCTCGGCGTCACCGCCGTCGGCAAGGACATGGTCCGCGACGCCCGCTACTTCCGGCTGGCCACCCGGATCAGCGCCGAGATGGGCGCGCACATCGTCAAGACGTACTACGTCGACGAGGGCTTCGAGACGGTCACCGCGAGCTGCCCGGTGCCGATCATCGTCGCCGGCGGCAAGAAGCTGCCCGAGCTGGACGCCCTGACGATGGCCTACCGCTCGATCCAGGAGGGTGCCGCCGGCGTCGACATGGGCCGGAACATCTTCCAGAGCGAGCAGCCCGCCGCCATGCTCGCCGCCGTCCGCGCGGTCGTGCACGACGGTCTCAAGCCGGAGGAGGCCTACGAGCTCTTCAAGGAGCGGTCGGCCGCCGGTACCGCAGCGTCCTGACCCTTCGTGGGCGCGGGTCCCTGGCGGCATCGGCAGTGCCGCCGGCGGGGACCCGCGCCCGTCATCCCCGGGAGCCTCCCCATGCCGCACCACCACGCCGGACGTGACGACGTCGTCGACCTCGCCGTCATCGGAGCCGGTATCAACGGGCTCGCCGTAGCCCGAGACGCCGCCGCCCGCGGCCTGCGCGTCGTCGTCGTCGACCGCGCCGACGTGGGCGCGGGCACGTCGAGCACGTCGAGCCGGTTGATCCATGGCGGCCTGAAGTACCTCGAACGGTACGACTTCACGCTCGTGCACGAGTCCATCCGCGAGCGGCACCTGCTGTTCCGCACCGCACCCCACCTCGTACGGGACTACCCGATGCTCATCCCCTTCTACGAGGGGAACAGCAGGCCGGGCGCGCTGATCCGGCTCGGCCTGGTGGCGTTCGACGCCATGGCGATGACCCGCGGGCGCGGGCTCAGCCGCGGCGTCTCCGTACGCAAGGTGGCCCGCCGGTGGCCCACCCTGTCGAGGAAGGGGCTGCGCGGCGCCGGGCTGTTCCACGACGCGCAGGTGCCGTGGGCCGAGCGGCTCTGCGTCGAACTGCTCCTCGACGCCCAGCGGCTGGGCGCCCGGGTGCTGACCCACACCACCGTCACCGGTCTCATCGTCGAGGGCGACCGGATCTCCGGCCTGCGGGCCGAGGACAACAGGACAGGTGAGCGCACCGAGATCCGGGCCGCCGTCACCGTGAACGCGGCCGGTCCGTGGATCGACAGGATCCTCGACGGCCAGGTGGAGAGCCGGCGCCTCAACGGGGGCACGAAGGGCAGCCACGTCATCGTCGACGCGTTCCCCGGCGCCCCCGACACCTGCATCTTCTTCGAGGCCGCCGCCGACCAGCGGCCGATCTTCGTCTTCCCGTGGCAGGGCCGGTACGTGCTCGGCAGCACCGACATCACCTTCGAGGGCGACCTGGACGAGGTCGTCGCCAGCGACGCCGAGATCGACTACCTGCTCGCCGAGACCAACCGGATCTTCCCGGACGCCGGGCTCACCCCCGCCGACGTGCTGTACAGCGTGGCCGGGGTACGGCCCCTGCCGTACACGGCCGGGGTGTCGGACAACGCCAAGATCAGCCGCGGGCACACGGTGCTCAACCACGAGCCGGCGTACTCGGGGCTGCTCACCGTCATCGGCGGCAAGCTGACCACCCACCGCGCCCTCGCCGAGGACGTCACCGACGAGGTGCTGCGCGTGCTCGGCCGCCGGCCCCGCCGCTGCGTCACCCGCGAGCGGCCGCTCCCCGGCGCGGACACCTCCGACTGGAAGGCGTTCGCCCAGGACTTCATCCGCTCGTCGCCGCTCAGCGGGAAGCAGTCGCGCAGGCTGCTCACCATCTACGGCGTGCGCGCCCGCCGGGTCCTCGAACTCGCCGCCGCCGACCCCTCGCTGGCCGAGGTCGTCGATCAGGAGTCCGGCGCGCTCGCCGCCGAGGTCGTCATGGCCGTACGCGACGAGGGGGCCGTGACGCTGGGTGACATCCTGTTGCGACGTATCCTGGTCGGGCTCGGCGCGGACATGGGCCTTTCGGCCGCCCCCACCTGCGCCGACGTCGCCGTACGGCACCTTGGCTGGGACGAGGCGCGGGCGCGCGCCGAGGTCGCCGGTTACGAGGCGGAGCTGCGCCGCTACCGCCCCCGGGCCCTGGCCACGTCAACATCCAGCGGAAGCGACAGGAGGATCTCGTGACGGCCCCCGCCACGTGTTACATCGGCGTCGACGTCGGCCTCACGGCGTCGAAGGCCGCCGCCTTCGACGCGGAGGGCAACGAGATCGGCGTGGTGCACGCCCGCACGCCGCGCACCGCCGTGACCGCGCACCGGCACGACGTCGACATGCTCGGGCTGGCCGACACGGTCGTGTCGCTGCTCGGTGACCTCGCGGGCAAGCTCGCCGCCGACGGGTACGTCCCGGCCGGCATCGGCGTGGCCGCCCACGGCAACGGCCTCTACCCGGTGGACGCGTCCCTGCGGCCGGTCGGCCCCGCCGTCGCGTCGTCGGACAGCCGGGCCCAGCACATCGTGGACGAGATCCCGGAGGAGGACGCGCTCCGCCTGGCGCGGGAGACCGGATCCATCCCGTGGGCGGCCCAGCCCAGCGTGCTGCTGCGCTGGCTGCGCGACGCCGAGCCGGAGGCGTACGCCGCCACCCGGTGGGCGCTGTCCTGCAAGGACTGGGTGACGTCGCAGCTCACCGGGGTCCCGAGCGCGGACTACAGCGACGCGAGCGCGTTCGGCATGGTGGCGCTCGACACCCGCGAGTACAGCGCGACCGCGCTTGAGCTGGTGGGCCTGCCCGCGAGCGACCTCGACCGGTTCCCGCCGCTGCGGGAGTCCGGCGAGATCGTCGCC
Organism: Microtetraspora glauca; assembly: GCA_001570385.1. GTDB lineage: Bacteria > Actinomycetota > Actinomycetes > Streptosporangiales > Streptosporangiaceae > Microtetraspora > Microtetraspora glauca. Next base: position 969,004 of record BBYL01000007.1, read on the forward strand.
GGGCTGACCGCCCGCGTGGCCGAACTGACCGGGCTCCCCGAGGGGCTGCCCGTGATCGCGGGCTGCATGGACTGCGTGGCGGCGACGCTGGGCGCCGGAGGCCGCGAGCTCGGCGACGTGACGATCATCGTCGGGACCTGGGCCATCAACGGCGTGGTCGTGCCCGCGGGCACCCCGGCGCCCGAGGTCACCCTCAGCGCGCTGATGCCCGACACCGCCACGATGCTGGCCATGGAGGTCGCGCCCACCTCGGCCGCCAACCTCGAATGGCTGGCGTCCGCGTCGGTGCCGCACGGCCAGGTCGGCGGCGTCCCGGCCACCGAGCTCCTGGCGGAGGCGGCCGCGGTGCCGCCGGGCGCGGACGGCCTGCTCTTCCTGCCCTTCGTTAACGGCGCCCCCGAGCATCCCGCGGCGTCCGGGACCTTCCTCGGCATCTCGGGCATGCACCGCCGCGGCCACCTCACCCGCGCGGTCATCGAGGGCGTCGCCCAGTACCACCGGGTCCAGCTCGACCGGGTCCTGGCCAGCGGCGCCGACGTCGGCGACCGCCCGTGGCGGCTGGCAGGCGGCGGCGCCAGGTCCGAGGTCTGGGCGCAGATCTTCGCCGACGCGCTCGGCCGTCCCGTACGCCGCCAGCTCACCAGCGAACTGGGCGCGCGCGGCGTCGCCTCGCTGCTGCCCGCCGCGCTCGGCCACGACACCGCGCCGTGGTCGGTCAACGACGAGGACGACCTGTGCGTACGCCCCGGCCCCGCCCGTGACGCGTACGTCCGGCACTCCGAGGTGTTCGACCGGTGCCTGGCCGGCATGTGGGCACCCTGGTCGGAGGTCGAGCGGTACCGCACCGCCCCCTGACCCCGGCTTTGAGGGGGGCCGGCTCAGCGGGCCGAGTGGAAGCGGCGGTGCAGGTCGTGCACCCGCTCGGCGAGCTCGGGTACCGGCCCCTCCACCACGACGCCGGGGGCGACCTCCCGGATCGGGAGGGGCCGTACCGGCGCGGCGGGAACGCCCAGCTCGGTCAGCCAGGACACGAGCTGCTCGGTCGAGCTCGCGTACACGATGCGGCCCAGGCCGACCCAGCCGTGCGCGGCCGCGCACATCGGGCAGTGCTCGCCCGAGGTGTAGACCGTCGCCGCCGCCCGCTCCTCGGGGGTCATGTTCGCGGCGGCCCAGCGCGCCAGCTCGAACTCGGGGTGCCGGGTGTGGTCGCCCCCGGCCACGCGGTTGTGGTCCTCGGCCAGCGCGGTCCCGTCCGCCGAGACGAGCACGGAGCCGAACGGCTCGTCGCCGTCCTCCAGCGCCTCGACCGCCAGCTCCACGCAGCGCCGCAGATGCCGCAGATCCGCGTCGGTCAGCATAGGTCCCCCAGTAGTGAGATATTCCGCGCAATGCTGGATGATGTGTCCATTATGTGGGCGAAGATGCTCTTTCTGTGAGGTCTGGCCGCACGTGCGCGCACGCCTCCTCGCGAATCACGAGGTCGTGATGCGCAAAGTGCAAGGATCGGCCGCTGTTTGTCCATGGAGCGGACCCTGCCCCCGGAGTGAAGGTTGCGGCTGACCGGATCACCGTGGGCGAGGGAGGACGAAGGCGTCATGGGCGTCACACAGCAGGCGAGGCGAAGCGCCGGAGTGGCCGCCGGAGTGGCCACGATCCTCATGGCCGCCGCGTGCGGGAGCGGTGGCGGCGCCGCCACCGGCGGGGACAGACCGGCCACGTCCGCGGGTCCGGTGACCGTCGAGTGGTGGGGCTGGGCGCCCGGCTACGACAAGGTGGCCGAGGCTTGGAACGCCTCCCACCCGGGCATCCAGGTGAAGTACACCCAGATCGAGCCGGGCGCCAAGGGCGGCTACCAGAAGATGCTCGGCGGGTGAAGGCGGGGAACGCCCCGTGCCTGGCCCAGGTCGGCGGCGAGACCCTGGCCAGCTTCCTCGTCGAGGGGGCCCTCGAGGACATCACCGACTACGCCAAGGAGTCGAACGCCAAATTCCAGCAGTGGGCGGTCAACTCGGTCACCTTCGGCGGCCGGCAGGTGGCCGTGCCGGTGGACTCCGGGCCGATGGGCATGTTCTACCGCAAGGACCTCTTCGCCAAGCACAAGATCGATGTGCCGAAGACCTGGGACGAGTTCGCCGCCGCGGCCGAGAAGCTGCACGCCGCCGACCCCAAGGTCTTTCTCACCTCGTTCAACCCGGACGACATGTACGGCTTCAGCGGCTACGCCTGGCAGGCCGGTGCGAACTGGTTCTCCACCTCCGGTGACGCGTGGAAGGTGAGCATCACCGACGAGCCCACGCTCAAGGTCGCGAACTACTGGCAGGGCCTGCTCGACAAGAAGCTCGTCGACGTCAAGTCCGCCTGGTCGGACGCCTGGTTCAAGGACTTCACCGACGGCAAGATCGCCTCGCTGGTCGGCGCGGTGTGGATGACCAAGGTGCTGGAGGACTCGATCCCGAAGACCTCGGGCGCGTGGGCCGTCGCGCCGATGCCGTCCTGGGAGAGCGGCACCGCCGTCACCGGCAACGTCGGCGGCTCGCCCAACGCCGTGCTGAAGGGATGCGCGAACCCCAGGGAGGCGGTCGAGTTCGCCACCTGGCTGGCCACCGACCAGGCCGCGTTCGACGACCTGGTCGTCAACGGCGGGCTCTTCCCGACCTCCACCGACGGCACCTCCCTGCCCGCGATGAAGTCGCCGCGGCCGTTCTACGGCGACCAGCCGGTCTTCGAGGTCTTCTCCGAGGCCGCCAGGACGGTGGCGCCGTCCTTCGGCTGGGGCCCGACGACCCCGGCCGTGAACGACGCGTTCAACTCGGCGGTGGGTGAGGCGGTGTCCAAGGGGGGCAGCCTGGCCGACGCGCTGAAGACCGTCCAGGAGAAGGCCGTGGCCTCCATCAAGGACAAGGGCTTGAGCGTCACCGAGGGCTAGGTCGTGTGAGACGTCCCGTACGGCGCCGCCGTGCGGGACGTTTCCTCTCCAGAAAGCGAAAACATGGCAGTCCAGCAACATGAGACGGCCCGTCGGAGTGGCAGGGCGGTGACCAACCGGGCGGCGTTGATCTTCCTCCTGCCGTTCGGGGCGCTGTTCGTCGTCTTCTTCGTGCTCCCCATCGGGTACGCGATCAACGAGAGCCTGTACAAGCTGAAGCGGTCGGGTCTCGGGTTCGGCACGCCGGAGCGGGTCTTCTCCGGCCTGGCGAACTACGCGGCGGTCTTCGGGAACGGCACTTTCCTGGCCGGGGTGCGGCGGCTGCTGCTGTTCGGGATCGTGCAGGTCCCGATCATGCTCGGCCTGGCGCTGGTGCTCGCGCTGGTCCTGGACGGTCACGCCGCCCGGTTCAAGCGGTTCTTCCGGCTCGTCTACTTCCTGCCGTACGCGGTTCCGGGCGTCATCGCGGCGATCGTGTGGTCGTTCCTCTATACGCCCGAGATCTCCCCGTTCGGGCTGGACCTGCTCGGCGGCGGCGTGGTGTTGTGGTCGATCGGGAACATCGTCACGTGGACCTGGACCGGCTTCAACATGCTGGTGATCTACGCGGCGTTGCAGGCCATCCCCAAGGAGCTCTGCGAGGCCGCGTCGATGGACGGGGCCAGTGCCTGGCGGATCGCCTGGTCGATCAAGATCCCGATGGTCCGCTCGTCGCTCATCCTGACCGGGGTCTTCTCGATCATCGGGACGCTGCAGCTCTTCAACGAGCCGACCGTGTTGAACGGCGTCACGACCGCCGTCTCGAAGAGCTACACGCCGCTGATGTGGTCGCTCCAGGTGGCCCTGGACAACAACGACTACGCGCTGGGGTCGGCGATCGCCATCGTGCTCGCCCTGCTGGCGGGCGCGCTGTCCTTCCTCTTCCTGCGGCTGTCCGCCTGGCTCACCCGACGTGGAGTGATGTGACCGATGCGAACGTCCATGCGAGCCCAGGTGCTCACCACCGCGTTCCTGTTCGTGGTCGCCGTCTACATCCTGCTGCCGGTGTGGTGGCTGGTCGTGTCCGCCACCAAGTCGGGCGGCGACCTGTTCGACACGCCCGGCCTCTGGTTCGGCGACCTGAACCTGGCCGGCAACGTCGAGCGGGTGATGTCGCAGGACGGCGGCCTGTACCCCCGCTGGCTGCTGAACACCCTGATCTACTCCGGAGGGGGCGCGCTCGGCGCCACGCTGCTCGCCGCCATGGCGGGGTACGCGCTGGCGAAGTATCCCTTCCGCGGTCGCGGCGCCGTGTTCGCGGTCATCATGGGGGCGGTCCTCGTCCCCGCCCCGCTGATCACGCTTCCGCTGTACCTCCTGGAGAGCCGGCTCGGGCTGCTGAACACCATGTGGGGGGTGCTGCTGCCCTGCATGGTCAGCCCGTTCGGCGTCTACCTCGCCCGCGCGTACGCCGAGGCGGCCGTTCCGGACACGCTGCTTGAGGCCGGCCGCATCGACGGGGCGGGGGAGCTGCGGATCTTCTTCACCGTGGGGATCCGGCTGATGGCTCCCGCGTTGGTGACGTTGTTCCTGTTCCAGTTCGTAGCGATCTGGAACAACTTCTTCCTGCCCATGATGGTGCTCAACGACCAGGCCCTGTGGCCCATCACCCTGGGCCTGGTCAAGTGGCACGGCATCCGTACCGGCTTCCTGCGCGACGCCGTGGTCACGGGCGCCCTCATCTCGATCATCCCCGTCATCCTGGCCTTCGTGTCACTGCAGCGTTTCTGGAAGGCCGACCTCGCCGCGGGAAGCGTCAAGATGTGATGTCCGGCCTCACCCGAGGTCGGGCTCCGGGCGCAGCTCGATGACCGGATCCCCGGCCGCGTCCAGCTCCAGGATCACGATCTCGTTGTCCCCGGTCCGCAGCAGCGGGCCGGGGACGTAGAGCGTGCGCTGCGGCCCGACCGACCAGTAGCGGCCCAGGCAGAATCCGTTGACCCAGACGTAGCCGTGCCCCCATCCCGGCAGCGCGAGGAACGTGTCGGCGGGCTCGTCCACCTTCACCTCGCCGCGGAAGAAGGAGGGCGCGGCGGCCGCCGTACCCGGCGTGAACGGGACCCCGGGCGGCAGGTCGCCGAGCGGCACGGCCTGCGCGGTCACGCCGTGGAGGTACTGCCGCTCGTGCCTGATCCCGCCGGTGACGCCCTTGCGCTCGCCCATCCTGGGGCCGTAGTTGACCCGCCCGAGCGACTCGACCAGCAACTCGACCGTGGCCGGGCCGGGCACCTCCACCGCCTGGTGCTCCGTCTCGGTCACGGAGTCGAGCACGGCGACCCGTACGCCGTCCACGTAGACATGGGCCCGGTCGCGAAGGCCGTCCACGACCAGCGGGTACGACTCACGCGGCCCGGGGACCTCGACCCGGTAGTGGACCAGGCCGTGGTCGAGCCCGAGATCCTCGAACGCCGGGGGAGTGGGGAAGACGACCGGCGGGCCCGCCAGCACGGGCAGAGCGGGCAGCAGCGGAGCCGACTCCGTCAGCCGAACGGTGGCGGGCGGCAGTACGGGCGGCGCGGGAGGCGGCTCCGGCGCGGGGTTGTAACGCGTCAGCACGTCGCGGAACAGCCGGAACTTCTCGGTGGGAGCGCCGTGCTCGCTGATGGGGGCGTCGTAGTCGTACGACGTGACGGTCGGCAGGTAGGCGCCGGTCTCCAGGTCGCGGTTCGCCCCGGCTCCCGTGCCGAAATTCGTTCCCCCGTGCGCCATGTAGATGTTGACCGAGGCGCCCGCCTCCAGCAACTGCTCCAGCACGGAGGCGGCCTCGGCCGCGTCGCGGGTGACGCGCGGGCGGCCCCAGTGGTCGAACCAGCCGATCCACAGCTCCATGCACGCCACCGGGTCGCCCGGCCGGTGCCGCCTCAGGACCTCGACCGCCCGCAGAGGATCGGAGCCGAAGGTGGCGGTGGCGAGCACGCCCGGCAGGGAGCCGCCGGTCAGCATGTGGTCCTCCGGCCCGTCCGCGGTGAACAGCGGGACGTCGATCCCCGACCCGCGCATGGCGTCGGCGAGGTGCCTCAGGTAGGCGGTGTCCGTGCCGTACGAGCCGTACTCGTTCTCCACCTGCACCATGAGCACGTTGCCGCCCCGGGTGATCTGGTGCGCGGCGACGCGGGGGAGCAGCCGGGCGAACCACCGGTCGACGTGGGCGAGGAACTCCGGGTCGCTCGTCCTGAGCCGGCCGGTGACCCACGACGGCAGGCCGCCGTTGTCCCATTCCGCGCAGATGTACGGCCCGGGCCGCACGATCGCGTGCAGGTCCGCGCGGGCCGCGGCCTCAAGGAAGCGGTCCAGCTCGTCCAGGCGCCGGTACGTTCCGGGACGCGGCTCGTGCAGGTTCCAGGGCACATAGGTCTCCACCGTGTTGAGGCCCATGGCGCGCATCATCGCCAGCCGGTGCGACCACTGGTCCGGATGCACCCGAAAATAATGCATAGCGCCAGAAAGTAGGCGAAACTCCTCGCCGTCCAGCCGAAAGCCGCCGTCCTCGATCGTGAAGTTCCTCACGGACGATCCCCCTTGATTCGTGACGGGATCGTCATCCAGCCTCATTACGATCCCCGGGCACGAGCTTGCCGAGGGCGGGGTGGGGCGACCATGGACAATTCGCGGCGTCCTGTTGGACCCATCGCGTGGGTGGAGGGGCAGGAGCCCTGGGACCACTGGTGGCACTACCTCACCCCGAGCCCGGTCCACCGGCGTCTCGGGCTCGCCTGCCTCGCGGTCGGCACCCAGCGGGGACGGCTGCCCGCCGTCGGTCCCCGCGTGCTCGACCACCACGTCGCCGTGATCGTCCTGTCCGGGCAGGGCTGGTTCTCCTGGGGAGGCCGGCCGCCGGTCGACGTGGCCGGGCCCGTGCTGCTGTGGCTGTTCCCCGGCGTGGAGCACCACTACGGCCCGTACGAGCCGGGCTGGTCGGAGTGCTTCGCCGACTTCACCGGCCCGGCCATCGCCGCCTACGGCGAGCTCGGGTTCCTCGACCCCGAGGAGGCGGTCGTCCCGCTGTCGTCGGCGGAGCCCGCCCAGCTGGTCGTCAGGAAGATGGCCGCCGCCTGCCGCCGGGGCGGCCCCCACATGGAGGTGGAGACCTCCGCCGCCGTGCACGAGTTGCTGGTGACCCTGCGGCGCAGCCGCGCCGACCACGACCCCAACGGCAACCCGCTGCTGGAGAGCCTGGCCAGGGACGCCTGCCTGCCGCTGTCCGTGCCCGAGCACGCCCGGCGGCTGTCCATGCGGGTCGCCGAACTCCGCGACGCCGTACGGCGCAGCGCCGGATGCAGCCCCAAGGACTACATCCTGACGATCCGGCTCAACCAGGCCAAGGAACTGCTGGCCGGCACCGATCTCGGGGTGGCCGCGGTCGCCCGCCGGGTGGGGTACGACGATCCGGGATACTTCACCCGCCTGTTCACCCGGCGGGTGGGGGTCGCCCCGAGCGTGTTCAGGGAGCAGCGGTCCCGAGGCCCCGCCGGTTCCTGATGTCGGGCCACGGCCTCATTCGTGGAAAGGTGGTGGTCCGCAAATGTGTGGACACCGCTTGAGAGGACAAACGGGATGATGGCCGGAGACCGACGAAGCCTGCGGCTGCTCGTCACCGGGGGCGGAACCGGCGGGCACACGTACCCGGCGCTGACCACCATCGGGGCGGTACGGGAACGGGCGGCCGCCGCCGGTGTCGACCTCGACGTCTTGTGGGTGGGCACGGCCGACGGCCTGGAGGCCCACGTCAGCGCCGAGAACGGCATCCCGTTCCGGGCGATCAAGGCGGGGAAGCTGCGCCGTAGGCCCAACCTCCGCGAGCTGGCCTCGAACATCGCCGACATGTTCCGGATCCCGGTCGGCCTGATCCAGGCCGCGAGCATCGCGGCCCGATACCGCCCGGACGTCGTGCTGTCCACCGGCGGGTACGTCTGCGTGCCGCTCGGGCTCGCGTCCCGGGTGTTCGGCCGCCCGCTCGTGATGCACGAGCAGATCACCGCGCTCGGCCTGGCCAACCGGATCCTGGCGCGGTTCGCCACGCGGATCGCGCTCACCCACCCGTCCTCGATCGACCACCTGCCCGGATCGGCCCGGGACCGGGCGGTCGTCACGGGCAACCCCATCCGGCCGCACCTCGTGCACGGGGACGCCACGTCCGTGTGGGAGCACTTCGGGCTCACGCCGGGGCTGCCGCTCATCTACGTCACCGGGGGCGCGCAGGGCAGCCGCCAGATCAACACGATGATCGAGGAGATCCTGCCCTCGCTGCTCACCCGCTCGCAGGTGCTGCACCAGTGCGGCGCCGGCTGGATCGGCCAGCTCGCGCAGAGTGCCGACCGCCTTCCGGAGGAGCTGAGGCGGCGCTACCACCCGGTGCCGTACATCGGAGGCGAGCTGGCCGACGTGTTCGCCGCGGCCGACATCGTGGTCTCACGCAGCGGCGCGGGCACGATCGCCGAGCTGACCGCCGTGGGCAAACCGTCGGTCCTGATCCCCCTCGTGCCGTCCGCCGGGGACGAGCAGCGCCAGAACGCGCGCTACCTGGCCGAGTCCGGCGCCGCCCGGGCGATCCTGGAGGACAAGCCCGGCGCGGACCGGCTCCTCGCCGAGCTGAACGCCCTGCTGGGCAACCCCGGCGACCGCGCCGCCATGGCGTGGGCGGCCAAGTCACTCGGCCGTCTCGACGCCGCCGACGCGCTCGCCCGGGTGATCCTCGACGAGTCCGGCGTCGTGGGCTTCCTCGACGCCGGCGACGGCGGGCACCGTACGGTGTGACGGCACCCGCCGTGGGGGTCGGCCGACCGCGGATCAGAAGACCGGCACGCCCTCGCGGACGAGCTTCCAGTTGGCCTCGGCGAAGGTGGCGGGGTCGATCGTGCCGGAGGCGGTGGCGTACTCGATCAGCGCCTGCCGGATCTCCACCTGGGCGTTGTAGACCACCGGAGCGGTCTTGACGTGCGGGAAGCCGCCGCCGCCCGACTGCCGGTAGTTGTTGATCGCGACCACGAACCGCTGGTCGGCGGCGATCGGCTGCCCCTGGTAGGCGAGGCCGACGATGCGCTGCCCGACCGGCTTGGAGATGTCGATGTCGTACGTGACGCCCGACAGCTGGTCGTAGTTGTAGTCGGGGGTGCCGGCCGCGTTGGTGAGGGTGGCGACGTCGACCGGCGCGCCCGGAGCCACCTGGGCGAAGTACTTCGCGGAGTACTCCAGGTAGTCCTTGATCTGGGTGCCGGTCAGCGTGACGCCGAGCAGCGTGTTGTCGTAGACGTACAGGCCGGCCATGTCACGGACGCTCACCGGGCCCGCGGGGAAGACGGCGGTGCGGCTGAACGGCGCGGCGATCGACAACACCGGCAGCGACGCCTCGGGCGTGCCCGCGATCGCCTTGCTCACCAGGTCGGTCTGCACCTTCTGGATGTAGTCGAGGATCGCGGTGTCCTTGTACGGCGACTCCGCCGCGGACAGCTGCTCCTTGGACTGGGCGATCACCTGGTTGACGTAGCCCACCGTCTTGTCGTGCTGTGACTTCATCAGCGCGACGATCTTGGGGTCCTCGGCCACGGTGTTCGCGTTCAGCGTGGTGGACGACTTGGTCGTGACGGACCACTGGCCGCGCTGCTTGGTCAGGGTGAAGTCGACCACCGACAACCGCTGGCCCCACTTGCTCGGCTCGGTCAGCAGCACCTGCTCACCGGTGACCTTGTTGGTGACGAAACGCTGCGGCACCTCGTTGTGGGCGTGGCCGAAGAGGACGGCGTCGACCCCCGGCACCTCCTCGGCGACCATGGCGGCCGCGTTCTCCACCGGGAGGTCCGTGCCGTAGGAGGACAGGCCGTTGTCACCCGCGTGCGCGGTGACGAGGACCACGTCGGCGCCCAGGCCGCGGATCACCGGCACCCACTTCTTCGCGGTGGTGACCAGATCGAGGAACTTCAGCTTGCCGTCGACGTTGTCCTTGTCCCAGATGGCGACACCCGGGTTGGTCAGCCCGAGCACGCCCACCTTGACCGGCTTGTCGCCCTTGACCTTCATCGTCTTGATGACGAACGGCTCGTAGGCGGGACGGCCGGTCGTGGCCGACACCGCGTTCGCGCCCAGCACCGGGGCGTCCATCTGCTTGATCCACCTGGCCAGCAGCGGCAGGCCGTAGTTGAACTCGTGGTTGCCCAGGGTCACCGCGTCGTATCCGATGGCGTTCATGGCCTTGGCCATCGGGTGGAGCTCGCGGGACTCGGTGATCGGCTCGACCTTGGCGTAGTAGTAGTCGAGCGGCGTGCCCTGGATGGTGTCACCCGAGTCGAAGAGCAGCGTGTGGTCCGCTCCCCGGTCCGCCCGGATCTGCTTGACCAGCGTGGACACCTTCGCCAGGCCGACGTCGTTGTGCGCGCTGTCGTCGTACTCGGTGTTCTTGAAGTAGTCCCAGTTGAGTGCGTTGCCGTGGATGTCGGAGCTGGCCATCACGGTGATCTTCACCGTGTGGTCGGGGCTCGCGGCGGCGAGGGCCGCGGGGGTGACGAGGCCGAGGGCCACCATGGCGGTGGCGCCGGTCGTGAGCGCCCGCCGGACGTTTGATGACATGCCAGGGAGAGTAGTTACAGGATATTACTCAGTGGTCACAGCTTCCTTAATGGGACATAGTGACCGGATGTGATCTCCGAAACGCCACCGCCGGTCGCCGGGTTGGCCCGCAGCCTCGGCCTGCCCGGCGACGGCGTCACCCGCTTCGCCGACGGCTCGCTGCCGGTGTACCCGCTGAGCCGGGCCGCCGTCACCAGCGCATGTGGACCTGTTCCGCCCAGCCGAGCAGGCCGTCCACCTGGATCGGCGTGCCGCCGTCCGGCCGGACCACCCCGCTGTAGTGGCCGAAGCACTGGTGGCCCTCGGTGGAGATCAGCCCGGCGTTGGTCCGGTCGGCCCGCTCGTGGAACGGCGTGAACGTCAGGTCCACCTGGTCGGAGCCGGGCGTCCGCAGCGTCCACGGGGCGAGGTAGTCCGAGGTGGAGTACGTCCACTCCAGCTCCTCACCGATCTTGGTGAGCCTGCCGTCCACGCACAGGGCGTTCTCGGTCATGCCGGTGCCCGCCGTCCACTTGCCGCCGAACTGGAGGCCCACCACGTGCCCGTCGGTCTCTCCGGAGGCCGCGCCCCAGTTCCACAACGTGTCGTACGGCCAGCGGCCCCTGCCGTGGTCGAGCACGCCCCATCCGGCGAAGTCGATCGCCGTTCCGCCGATGCGTACGGTGCCCTCCGCGCGCCGGGCGGTGTGCTTGGACGTGTACTGGAACCGGCGCTCGCTCCACGGGATGACCACGCTGAGCGTCTCGTGCCCGGGAGGCAGGGCGACCAGCAGGTCGGCCTCCAGCGGCCCGTCCGGCGTGACGCAGCGGGCGCGCAGGCGGGTGCCGCCCTCCTCGTGGACGATCTCGGCGGTCACGGCGCCGCGTACGGCCACGTCCCCGTCGAGCAGGCTCGCCGGCAGCCGTACCCCCCGGGCGAAGGGGATCATGCTGGTCTTGCTGAACTCGCGCCCGCCGTACTCCAGGAAGTAGACGCTGTTCAGCCCCATGTAGTCGATGTCGCTGACGGTGATGGCGATCAGGTGCGTCGGCGTCGCGACGCACCAGTACTCCCACCGTTTGGTCCGGCCCCAGCCACGCAGGTTGCAGCGGTGCAGCGGCGTGCGCGACCAGCCGACGGCGGCGGGGTTGAGCCGCCCGTCGGGGGTACAGAGATCGATCGGTGCGGTGATCTCCGGCTCGTGGGTGGACGTCTCATGAGGGGACATGGGCCGCAGCCTAGCCAGATCATCTGTTCCAGAGGAAGATTCGGTCCGCCGACGGCCTGGCGAAGGCATGTAATTCACCGTCTGGGACCAATGACACACCAACAGGTCACCCGAAACTGGTTGTCCGGATTGATACGGTTGAACCGCGGACAGGCACGGAATTAAGGAGACCGGTGGAGGTCGAACAGACAGCGCTGCCCGGCATAGGGCTGCGTCACGAGTTCGTCACGCAGGCAGGAAGGCGCATCGGTGTCGTGTCACACCGTACGGGGCGCCGGGACCTGATCGTGTACGACCGCCTCGATCCCGATCGGGCGTGCGAGGCGATCAAGCTGAACGACGAGGAGTCGGACGCCCTGGCCGAGTTGCTGGGCGCGCCGCGGATCGTGCAGCGCCTCAACGCCCTTCATCGAGAGGTCGAGGGGCTCGTCAGTGAGCAGTTGCCGATCGCGCCGGGCACGCCGTACGCGGGCCGGCCGATGGGAGACGCGCGGGTTCGCACCCGCACCGGGACGTCGATCGTCGCGGTGGTGCGCGCCGGGCAGGTGATCGCGAGCCCGGGCCCGGAATTCGTGCTCGCCGCGGGGGATGTGGTGGTCGTGGTAGGAAGCTCAGAGGGCACCGAGGCCGTCGCCGAGATCATGGCGAACGGGTAGGGCAGCGGGTGCACACAGCAATACTTTTCGTCGAACTCGGTGGTGTCATCCTCGCGCTGGGCGTGCTCGGAGCGTTCGCCCTGCGCGTCGGTATCTCTCCCATTCCCCTCTATCTGATCGCCGGTCTCGCCTTCGGCACCGGCGGCATCCTCCCCCTGGCGACCAGCGAGGACTTCATCTCGGTCGGCGCCGAACTGGGCGTCATCCTCCTGTTGCTCACCCTCGGGTTGGAGTACAACGCGGACGAACTGGTCACCAGCCTGCGCGGTAACTTCCGCGGCGGACTGGTCGACCTCGTCCTGAACGCCGCCCCCGGCGCGGTGGCGGCCCTCCTGCTCGGCTGGGGACCCGTCGCGGCGATCGCGATGGCCGGCGTCACCTACGCCACGTCCTCCGGAATCACGGCCAAGGTGCTGTCCGACCTGGGCTGGATCGGTAACCGGGAAACCCCGGTGGTGCTGTCGCTGCTGGTCTTCGAAGACCTCACGATGGCGGTGTACCTGCCGATCCTCACCGCCGTACTCGCCGGGGTGAGCTTCTTCGGCGGTGCCGTCACCGTCGCCATCGCGCTCGCCACGGTCAGCGTCGTCCTGCTGGTCGCCCTGCGGTACGGACGCGTCATCGAGGCGTTCGTGTCCAGCCCCAACTCCGAGGTCCTGCTTCTGAAGGTGGTCGGCCTGGCCCTGCTGGTCGCCGGCCTCGCCCAGAAGCTGCAGGTCTCGGCCGCGGTCGGCGCCTTCCTGGTCGGCATCGCGCTGTCCGGCGAACTCGCCGAGGACGCCCGGGCGTTGCTCTCCCCGATCCGTGACCTGTTCGCGGCGGTGTTCTTCGTCTTCTTCGGCCTGCAGACCGACCCGGCCGCGATCTGGCCCGTCGCCGGTCTGGCCGCGCTGCTCGCCCTGGTCAGCATGATCACCAAGCTGGCCACCGGCGCGTACGCCGCCCGGAGAGCGGGGATCGCCCGAGAGGGCCGGGTACGAGCGGGCATCGCGCTCATCCCGCGCGGTGAGTTCAACATCGTGATCGCCGGCCTCGCGGTCGCCGCCGGGGCCCATCCGGACCTCGGACCACTGGCCGCCGCGTACGTCCTGATCCTGGCGGCGTTCGGTCCCCTGGCAGCCCGCCTGGTCCAGCCGCTCATCGCCGCGGTCGCGCGCCGCGCCTGACCCGGAGGGCCGTCCGTGGGAGTCGAGCTCGTCTACGAGACACACTCGATCACCACGGACAACGAGACAGGCGTCGCGACCGGCTGGCTCCCCGGCGAACTGTCGCCGCAAGGCCGGGCTCTCGCCGCGGAGCTCGGCCTGCGCCGCCGCGACGACGGCTTGGCCGTGGTCTTCACGTCCGACCTGCGGCGCGCCGTCGAGACCGCCGAGATCGCGTTCCGGGACGGCGGCATCCCCATCGTCCCGGACCCGCGGCTCCGCGAGTGCGACTACGGCGTGTTCAATGGGGGACCGGTCGCCGAAGTCGCCGCGCGGAGGTCACAACACATCCGCACCCCCTGGCCCGGCGGGCAGAGCTACCAGGACGTCGTGGAGCAGACCAGGGAGTTCCTCCGCGACCTTGTCGTCCGCTGGGACGGCACGCGGGTCCTGCTCGTCGCGCACTCCGCCAACCGGTGGTCGCTGGATCACCTGCTGAGCGGGGTTCCGCTGGAGGAACTCGTCGACGCGCCGTTCGACTGGCGGCCCGGCTGGACCTTTCACGTCCCCGCCTCGTTCCGGTGACCGGGCGTCGGAGACGTGGATCATGTCGGCCGGATGCCCGTCTTCCGGCAGCGGGGCGCCGCTCCGCTAGCCGTCTTCCGGCTGCGTGGCGCCGCGCCCGGCCGCTCCCCTGCGATCGTCGGGCACGTGGGGCGCCGGTCCTTCGGGATCGATTCCGGCCGGAGCGTCGGCCCCGCCGGCGTCTTCCCGGTCGTCGGGCAGATGAGCCGGAGGCTCGCCCGAGGTGCTCTCAGGGTCGGTCTCAGTCATGGAACACTCCTGCCTTCGGGGATCATCTCTTCTCGGCCGGTACGCGGCATGGTCCGGCGCCCGAAGGGACGATCCGCATATAAATGGACCAACTATCCACAGGGGCGACGAGTCACAGCCCGCGGAGGTAAAAGTCTCCGAAAAGCGAAAACCCGTCCAGCCGGGTCCATGGCTCTCGGGCCGTGAGCCGTCGTCAGGTGGCAGTTGACCGCTGGTTCTCGCACGGGTGATGGCGTCCCGGCGCTCCCCGGCATGGCAGCGCTGTGCTTCTACGGGCTGTGCTTCTACGCGTTGCGCATTCAGAAGGGTGGGACGTCGTCGGCCGGGTCCGGTGGTGGACCGGCCGCAGCGGCAGGTCCCTCTCGTTCTGCCGGGAGCGGTTCAGGATCGGGTTCTTCCCACCAGGCGGGTTCGTAGGTCCATGTCGGCAGGAACGGAAGTTCGTCATTGGCGGGGTCGGTGATGCTGCCCGCGCCGTACCCGCTGACCGCAAGCCCGTGTGCTCCGCTTTCGCCTCCGAACCCGCTCACGATCTCCCTGCGGCCTCCGCCGCCCACCTCGCCGCCCACCTCGCTGCCGATCCCGCTGCCGATCTCCCTGCCGACGTGGCCGCCGCCCCCGCCAGCGATCCTCCTGCCGACCTGGCGGCCGCCCTCACTGTCCCCGTCGTCCCCGTCGTCCCCGTCATGGCCAGCGGCCGAGAGGTCCGGCGTGCCGACCACCTGTCCCCCCACACCGCTGCCATCCGTTGTGGACGCACCCGCCTGCGACCCACCCGCCGTGGGCCCATCTGCCTCGGGTCCTCTTGTCTCGGGCTCGCCTGTCTCGGGCTCGCTCGCTGTGAACGAGCCGGGCTCGACCCCGCCCGCTGTGGACGAGCCGGGCTCGACCCCGCCTGCTGTGGACGAGCCGGGCTTGGGCCTACTCGCTGTGGACGAGCTTGCCTCGGGTCCTCTTGTCTCGGAACCGTCCGCCTCGGAACCGCATGTCTCGGAACCGCATGTCTCGGAACCGCATGTCTCGGAACCGCATGTCTCGGAACCGTATGTCTCGGAACCGCATGTCTGGGCCCCGTTTGCCGTGGCACGTACCTCGCATCCGCACGCCTTGGGCCCGCTCGCCGGGTGGGTGTTGGCCGCTCCGCGCTCGTTGGGGCCGGTCCAGCCGTTGGGGGCGAAGGGTTCGGGCATGGGTTCGATGATCGGTGGCGGCTCGGCCGGGTAGCGGTGGCCGGTCCGGCTGATCCAGGTCACATGCCCGGGGCTGGTCTGGATGACCTGCCAGCCGTTGTCACGCAGGTCGTGGTCGTGCGCGCACGCGGCGGCGAGGTTGTGTTCGGTGGTGGGGCCGCCGTGGGCGTACTGGCGGGTGTGGTCCATCTCCGACCGGGCGGCCGGTGCACGGCATCCGGGATGGGAGCAGACCCTGTCGCGGATCTCGATCCGTCGCCGCAACCCGGCTGTGGGGAACCGCCGCCGCTCATCCCCAGCCGCCATCGATCGTCCGGTGACCGGTCCTCCGGCGCCGTCCGCCCCGGCGCCGTCTCCCGGAGAGCTGGCTACCTCCGCGATGTTCGCTCCGGCGGCGCGTGGGTCAGTGGTATGGGTTGCAGCGTTTTTCGCGGAGGACACGCCACTGCCGGCGGGTGCACTGCTGTCGGCAGTTGCGGTCGCGGCTGGCATCAAGGTCACAGCCGTGGCCGTGGACAGGGCCGGGGGCGCGGTCGCAGTAGGGGCGGGAGGCGGGGGTGCGGTGTCATGGTCGCCTACCCCGCTGTGGTGCGATGTCCGGTCTGTGGCCTGCCTGTATTGGCGCATGATGTCGGCGATGACGGCGGCCCAGCCGCCCTGGGCGTAGATGTCGGCGTGCAGCTCGCGCAGGAGCGACAGCGGGAGCTGGAGCTCGACGATCCCGCGTCGGCGAGTCGATGCGGATCTCCCGCGAGGATCCGTTTCCGGTTCGGTGTCCGGCTCCCGGGCAGGGACCGCCCTTCTCCCGATCGCCCCTGAACGACCACCCACGGCCGGAGGGCTGGAAGCCGAAACAGGATCGGACTCCCGCTCGCGGTTGGCAGTCGGGCAGGAAGCAGAAGCAGGACCCGGATCAGCCGGACGGAATGGAGGTGGGGACGGTGGATCAGCCAGAGGGAATGGAGGCGTGGCCGCTGGATCAGCCGGGCGAGACGCGGAAGAGGTGCCCGGTCCGGCCGGATGGGATGGAGGGGTGGGTGCTGGATCGGCCGAGCGGGGCGCAGGGGCGGGTGTGGGGTGGCGGGGCCATCCTGTGGGGCGGCGTCGGGTGATCCCGGCGTGCAGGAGTTGGCCGTCCTCGTCGCAGATGGCGAACCGCCACTCCCCGCCGATCTGTCGTTTGGCGAGCCGGCGTGCGAGTTGGGCGTGGATGGGTCCCCATCCGGCGAGTTCGGCGGGCAGGTCGTCCAGGTGCATCAGCGTGGACACCTGGACCCGTAGCTCACCGGCCGCGAACCCGGCCGCGAACCTGGCCGCCCCGACCGTAGGGGCGGCCGCGGTGTTGTTCTCGGTCTCTGTGCTTCCTGTCATGGTGCCCGCGCCTGCCAGGCCCGTCTGCAGGTTGCTGCTACCGGCCCCAGGGGTGGGGACAGCGTTGGACTCGTCCCCAGAGCCGGGGCCAGTGTCGGAACCGGACCCTGGGGCGGGACCGGCGGGACCACCAGGACCAGGATCGGGGTCGGGATCGGACCCCGGGGCGGGGTCGGCGGGGCCACCATCGCCAGGACCAGGACCAGGACCAGGACCAGGACCAGGACCAGGACCAGGACCAGGACCAGGACCAGGACCAGGACCAGGGTCGGGGCCGGGGCCGGGCGGACCCGCGTCAGGCTCGCTGTCGCCCGGCTCGAGGGTGCAGACGTCGCCGCCGTTGTGGACGGGACTGCAGGCACTCGCCTCGAAACCAGGGCCGTCGCTACCCCCGAGGGGATCTCTGAGGCTCGCATTGGGGCCGAGGTCGCCACCACCGGCGCCGCACGCGTCCGACGTATCGATGCCGTCGCCATGGTCGGCGTGATTGGCGAGGGTCGCGCTTGTGTCGGTGTGGGCAG
>BBYL01000007.1:986470-987415 GCA_001570385.1 Microtetraspora glauca
GGGCGTGGATGGGTCCCCATCCGGCGAGTTCGGCGGGCAGGTCGTCCAGGTGCATCAGGGTGGAGACCTGGACCCGTAGCTCACCGGCCGCGAACCCGACCACCCCGACCGCGCCGGCTACGCCGGCCGCGGGGCCGTTCTCGTTCTTCGTGCTTCCTGTCATGGTGCCCGCGTCTGCCAGGCCCGTCTGCAGGTTGCTGTTACCGGTCCCAGAGGTGGGGGCAGCGTTGGACTCGTCCCCAGAGCCGGGGCCAGTGTCGGAACCGGACCCTGGGGCGGGACCGGCGGGGCCACCATCAAAAGGACCAGGATCACGACCAGGACCAGGTTCACGACCAGGATCGGGATCGGGGTCGGGGTCGGGGTCGGGATCGGACCCCGGGGCGGGACCGGCGGGGCCACCATCGCCAGGACCATCGCCAGGGCCAGGCCCAGGACCACGACCAGGATCGGGATCGGGATCGGGGCCGGAGTCAGGGCCGGGCGGACCCGCGTCAGGCTCGCTGTCGCCCGGCTCGGGGGTGCAGACGTCGCCGACGCTGTCGAAGGGACTGCGGGCACTCGCCTTGAAACCAGGGCCGTCGCTGCCCCCGAGGGGATCTTTGACGCTCGCATTGGGGCCGAGGTCGCCGCCACCGGCGCCGCACTCGTCAAACACACCGATGCGGTTGCCGTGATCGGCGGGACCGGAGGAGGTCGCGCTTGTGTCGGTGTGGCCGAGGTCGCCGCCACCCGAGCCGTCCGGGTCACACGTATCGATGCCGTCGCCATGGTCGAATGGATCGGCGGGGGTCGCGCTGGCGTCGGTGGCGTCATAGGGGTCGGTGCCGTCGCCGTGATCGGCAGAGCCGTAAGGGCCCGCTCCGGTGACGGTGTCGTCAACCTCGCCGTTCTTCTCGCCGTTGACGTGGTGGACGTCGTGGAGGCTGTCGGAGCGCCGGATGT
>BBYL01000008.1 GCA_001570385.1 Microtetraspora glauca
GGTGCCGGTTTGGTGTAGATCATCAGTGTGGATGAGGAACGCCTGAAACGTCACGATCTGACCGATGAGGAGTGGGCGCGGCTGGGGCCGTTGCTACCAGTGAGCACGGGCTGGGGCGCGCGGTGGAACGACCACCGGACTGTGCTCAACGGGATCTTCCACCGGACGCGGACAGGAACCGTGTGGCGGGATCTGCCGCCGTGTTACGGGAACTGGAAGACGGTCTACAACCGGCATCGCCGCTGGTCATTGGACGGAACGTGGGAACGGATCCTGGATGAGCTGCGGGCGGGGTGTGACGAGGCCGAGGGGGATGATTGGACGGTGAGCGCTGACTCCACGGTGGTGCGTGCCCACCAGCACGCGGCCGGGGCGCGGCACGCCCCGGCCGTCGATATCCCTTCAAGGGGGCCGGAAAAGATCACAAGCGAGTGACGTCGGGCCGGGAGGCGTTGGGCCGATCCCGGGGTGGACTGTCCACCAAGATTCACCTGGTCGCCGATCGGCGATGCCGTCCGATCGCCCGGCTCACCTCTCCCGGCCAGCACGGTGATTGCCCACGGTTCATTCCACTGATGAAGTCCGTCCGTATCCTGCGCCGTGGGCTCGGGCGGCCCCGCACGCGACCGGCCCGGGCGATGGCCGACAAGGCCTACTCCTCCCGAGCCAATCGCCGCTACCTGCGCCGACGTGGCATCAAGGCGGTCATCCCCGTCAAGAAGGACCAGCAGGCCAACCGGCAGAAGCTCGGTTCCAAGGGTGGGCGGCCGCCCGCGTTCGATCGTGAGCGCTACAAGGAGCGCAACACCGTCGAACGCTGCGTCAACAAGCTCCGCCAGAATCGCGCCGTGGCGACCCGGTACGACAAGCGGGAGCTTATCTACCAGGGCACTCTCGATGTTGCCTCGATCCGGATCTGGCTCCGCGACCCAGTCACATGATCACGGGACACGCCCTAGTGGGGCGTCTCCGGACCTTGACCCGGTTTCGTTCCCAGGACTGCTGGTCGGCGACCGTGAATTACCTGGCCAAGGTTGAGTGACGGGCCACTAGCTCTCCCGCAAGCCGCTGCCCCCGCAGCACACCTGACCTTCTGATCCGTAGGACCGGGTGCTGCTCGTGATCGCGGTGCAAGCTCCCGTTCAGCGATCCGCCCGGTTTGTCGGCACGCGACCGGCTACCGTGGTGCCGCTCGTCACGGCGGCGAGTGCGTACGCGAAGTTCAGCAAGCCGACTGGTCTCATTGAGGAGGAGTGCCCGGCCAAGGGATGCCGCCCGCTCCGGGTGGCCGGTGCCGAGCTGGGCGAGGTACCACGGGAGACCAGCCGCGGCACGATCCAGGTGCCCGCATGGCTGTTCACTGTCAAGGGGGTCGAGCGAAATACGTCCATGTGGCGGCCGCCCCCTCCGCCGTCACCGCCCGTCCCGAGCGGGTTCCTGGAGGGGACGAAGAGGTGAATGCAGTTCGACCTCATTGCCGGCAAGCCGGACGAGCTGCTTCTCGAATACGGCTACGGCGCCTGTGACAGCGTTCACGGGGCGCGCGCTTACGAGACCGACCACCTGGTGGTGGTTGACATGGACGAGGAGGGCTCCGGCGAGACGTGCCCCGCGATACTCAAGACAGCCACGACCACCGTCACGCTCACGCGAGCGCTCGCGACCGCCTCGTGCTCGACGCTGGCACCGGGCTGCCAGTAGTGCAGGGGGTGAAAAGGCGTTGACGTCCCGGCACCATATGCTGCGCCGCTGACCGTTCCATGGTCACCAGAAGCACCACAGGTTGCCGCCATGGCTTGCTCATGTCCGGGAGAGCAAGCGGGGCCCGCGGCTGATGGCCCTGTTCGCCTGCATGTACTACGCGGCCCTTCGGCTCGGCGAGACCGTCGCCCTTCGTCAGCAGGATTGCCATCTTCCGGCCACCGGCTGGGGCCGACTTCTCGTCGATGTCTCCCGCCCAGAGGTCAACGGAAGTGCCCGCCGAGCGCCCCGGACGCGCATGGGTGATGCCTCCGGGCAGGGGCTCTCCGGTTCCGGGATGGCGTTCGACCACATGCGGGCCTCCGCCGTACAACGGCCCGCCGTGACGGCATTGGCGGTGCCGGATGCGAGTGCGACGGCGACGGTGACGGTGACGGTGGCGGTGGCGACCAGCGCGAGCCATGGTGACGACCGTTCTCCGGATGTGGAAGCCTGTCGGCCACGCCGACCAGAGTGCGCTGAACGCGCCGATCGGGAACGGATCTCGATCGGCGCGTCGCGAACGGCAGTCGCTGGTATCAGCCCAGATGCCGGGCGAAGAACCGCAACGCACTGTCGGCCTCGAAGGCCGGCACATCCCCGTGCTTGCCGGGATTGGCGTGCAGCGTCTTCTCAGTCGAGGCCAAGGCGTCGAACAGTGCCAGGGCCTCCTCGCGCGGCACCCGCTCATCGTCCCACTGCATCAGGAACTGCACAGGGATGGTGACCCCGGCGGCGCCCTCGGCCGACGCCAACGACGTCCCGTTCAGCCCCAGTACCGCCGCGCGGATCCGCGGCTCGGCGGCAACCAACGGAATGCCGAGAGCGCAGCCCAGCGACATGCCCCAGTAACCCACGGGGCCCAGATCCCCGAGCGCGTCCAGGACCGAGCGCCATTCCGGGACTGTCTGGGCGGCCAGCAGCGTGTGAAGCTCGGCCAGCAGTGGGACCGGGTCGCCCGCGCCGGCCATGCGGGCCCGCATCTCGGTGATGATCCGGTCGTGTTCGGCGGTCTTGGGCCGGTCGCCGTGGGCTGGGGCGTCGATGGCCGCCACCGCGAAACCGCACTCGGCCACCAACCGGAGGGCGCGGGCCACGACGCCAGGAGCCTGCTTGTCCTGTCCGCCGCCGTGTCCGATGAGGATCAGGGCACAGGGTTCAGCATCTTCCGGCGTCCACAGCACGCCGGGGATCTCGCCGAGGGTGAAGGATCGTTCGGTGACGCCGTCGGTCGACGTCTGCGAGGTGAAGCGCATGCGCGTTTCAAGCCTTTCGGGATGCCTTGTGCGGGCGCTCCCTAGGCGATACATGGGAGGGAGCCCCGACCTGTCACAGCGTTGATCGGTCTCACCTCCTTCGGTCGATGCGGTGCACTGCGGTGCGCACCGTATCACAACGGGCTTCACTCACGTCTCGCCAGGGCGAACGTTTCCTGACGCGGCACTATCGGAACCTGCTGCAAAATCGCTGGGCCAATGGGCTAGAGAGAAACGCTTTTCGATAAACAGATGAGGCCTCCGGCATGACAGGTGATCGCCTCTCTGCCGTCTACGGCCACGCCAGTGACGGCGCGGAGGAACCACACACATACGTCTTGGTCCAGCCGGACATCGACGGCAGCCCCCACACCATGAACGCCCGAGCCACCATCGCCGCCACCCCGATGATCATCGCCGATCTCGTCGAACTGGTAGCGGGAGCCGAAAAGGACGCAGACCATCCGGTGTAGCGCCGCCGTTCGAAATCACGCAGCCTGACAGGAGCGCCCAGCAGTCACCTTCTTGATGATCGCCGGGCGTCTTCTGGTTTGGCTCAGCAGCAGGACTTGGCCGCGATTGTCGTGTCGTCTGCCGAGTCGCCGGTAGCGCAGCAGACCGAGTCCTCCTGCTTGGTCAGAGCGTCGGCGTCGGCCTTGACCACGTAGACCTCCCAAGGCTCGCTTCCAGGGCCGTGGACCCAGACCTTGTCCTGGAGCGCGTAGCAGCAGGTGGTGTCGTTCTCCTCGAAGGTCGCCAGGCCGGCCTCCTTCAGACGCTCGGTGGCGGCGTTGACCTGGGCGGTGTCCTCGACTTCGACGCCGAGGTGGTCCATCCGGGTCGGCTCGCCCGCCTCGCCTTCGAGGAGGACCAGCTTGAGCGGGGGCTCGGCGATGGCGAAGTTGGCGTAGCCGGGCCGCCGCTTGGCGGGCTCGACACCGAACAGCTTGGAGTAGAAGGCGATGGAGCCTTCCAGGTCGGCGACCCGGAGGGCGAGTTGGACACGGGACATGGCGTTCCTCCTGACGGTGATACGGGTCTGACGTGTGGGCTGGATCAAAGGCGGCCGAGGCCGGCCGCGAGAGCGGAAGTACGGGCTCGATCGAGGCGGGCGTCGCTGCGGCAGGCGGAGTCGCAGACCTCACCAGTGGCCTCGTTGAACGCCACGACGCCGCGTAGCGGGCGAGCCCGGTGGGTGCTCCTGCGGATCAGGGCAGAAAGTCGGCGGCCCATCGCAACCTCCTGATTAGATGTCCGTCTAATTAACGGATGGGCTCAGCTTGCCTCCACACATAGATATCTGTCAAATTAGAGCTATGTCGAAGCAAGAGCTACCGATCATCGATGCAGGTGTGGACGTGGCAGGCGCGGCATGTTGCGCGCCGTTGGTGTGTGAGCCGCTCTCGGAGAGCGAGGCCGCCGAGCTGGCACCGCTGTTCAAGGCGATCGCCGACCCGGTGCGACTGCGCCTGCTGTCGTTGATCGCCTGCCACGAGGGCGGCGAGGCGTGCGTGTGTGACCTGACGGTGGCGTTCGACCTGACCCCGCCGACGATCAGCCACCACCTCAAGGTGCTCAAGCAGGCGGGCCTCATCGACTCCGAGCGCCGGGGCACCTGGGTCTACTACTGGATCAACCCGAGCATGCTGGAGCGGCTTGCGGTGGTTCTGGGACCCCGGGTGGCGGCGACGACATGACCGACGTACGCCCCGCTGCCAGCGCGCGCGGCATCGCGGACGGAGCAGCGGCGGTCGTGGGAGGGCTGTCGATGCTGGACCGGCTATTGCCGGTCTGGATCGCCGCCGCGATGGCGGCCGGACTGGTGGCCGGACGGGCGGTTCCCGGCTTGGGTACAGCCCTGGAGGCGGTGCAGGTGAATGGGATCTCACTCCCGATCGCTCTCGGCCTCCTGGTGATGATGTATCCGGTGCTGGCCAAGGTCCGCTATGACCGCCTGGAGTCGGTCACTGGGGACCGGCGACTGCTCCTCTCGTCGCTGGTGCTGAACTGGGTGGCCGGACCCGCCCTGATGTTCGCACTGGCCTGGATCTTCCTGCCGGACCTGCCCACCTACCGCACCGGACTCATCATTGTCGGCCTGGCCCGCTGCATCGCCATGGTCGTGATCTGGAACGACCTGGCCTGCGGTGACCGGGAGGCCGCCGCCGTCCTGGTCGCACTCAACAGCGTGTTCCAGGTCCTCGCCTTCGCCGGTCTCGGCTGGTTCTACCTCACCGTGCTACCCGGCTGGCTCGGCCTACCGCAGACCGAGTTGGACGTCTCCACCTGGGATATCGCCCGCTCCGTACTGATCTTCCTTGGAATCCCGCTCGTCGCCGGCTACCTCACCCGCCGCCTGGGCGAGAAGGCCAAGGGCCGGTATTGGTACGAGACCCGTTTCCTGCCGAAGATCGGCCCCGCGGCGCTGTGGGGTCTGCTGTTCACCATCGTGATCTTGTTCGCCCTGCAAGGTGAGGCCATCACCTCCCAACCCTTCGACGTGGCCCGGATCGCGCTGCCGCTGCTGGCCTACTTCGCGATCATGTGGTGTGGATCCTTCGGCCTGGGACGGCTGGTCGGCCTCGGATACGCGCGCACCGCGACGCTGGCGTTCACAGCGGCGGGCAACAACTTCGAGTTGGCCATCGCGGTGGCCATCGCCACCTTCGGCCTCACCTCCGGCCAAGCCCTCGCCGGAGTGGTCGGCCCGCTGATCGAGGTTCCCGCCCTGGTCGCGCTCGTCTATCTCTCCCTGGCCCTGCGCCGCCGCTTCCAGTCGCCGACCTCCTGATCCGCACCCCACCCGCTGAGGAGTCACCCGTGTCCGACATCCCCGAGGTGCTGTTCGTCTGCGTCCACAACGCCGGACGCTCGCAGATGGCCGCCGCCCTGCTCGACCACCACGCCGCCGGTCGGGTACAGGTCCGGTCCGCCGGATCGGCCCCCGCCGACACCATCAATCCCGCTGTCATCGCGGTCATGGACGAACTCGGGCTCGACCTGTCCAAGGAGTTCCCCAAGCCGCTGACCGCCGAGGCCGTCCAGGCCGCCGACGTGGTCATCACGATGGGCTGCGGAGACGCCTGCCCATACTTCCCCGGTAAGCGCTACCTGGACTGGCAGCTCGACGACCCCGCAGGCAAGCCAATCGACCAGGTCCGCCCCATCCGCGACGAGATCGACCGCCGCGTACTAGACCTGCTCGCCGAACTCATCGCCACGCACTAGAACGCCTTAACGCCTACCGGCCCGGCATTCGCTGCGCCGGTCTTTGGCTCTTCCATACCAGCGATTCATCGTTTACCGCCGATGAACGATGAAAGGCGAAATGAAACCGATCGACCGAGCCACCGCCGCCGAGTACGCCAGTTGGTTCAAGGCCCTGGCCGACGCCACCCGCATCCAGATCGTGCCCTGCTCGCCCGTACACAGGCGCCCATGGCGGTCAAGGACATCGTCGACGCCGTCGAGGTCGGCCAGTCGACCGCCTCGGCCCATCTCAAGGTGCTGACCGAGGTGCGGTTCGTTCTGGTCGAGCGTCGCGGCACGGCCAGACTCTTCCGGATCAACGACGCCTGCGTGGAGCGCTTCCCCACCGCCGCCGACGTCGTCATGGGCCGTCCCGTTCCCGATCCCACGCCCTCGCCCTGCTGATCGGAGGAGCCATGTCCGACCGCGCCGAGCCCGAAGCCCTGACCGACGTCACCATCCACCCCATGATGGAGACCGACGCCGGGCAGGTTCTCGACATCTACCAAACCGGTCTTGACGGCGGAAACGCCAGCAGCTGCGCGGGCTGCTCGGGGTGACGTCCCCCCGAGTGGTGTAACTCCAAGCTGCTGAAGCAACTCCCGGACATGGGACGAGCCATCGTGTGACGGTCAGCGAGTTCCCGCCAAGGTTCTCGCGAAGGACATCACACGATGGCTCTGGACCAGTCTGCCCTGCTCGAGTTGCTGGAGTCTTTGAAAGCCTCCGACGCCGACGACGTCATCCGCCAAGCGCTGCAAGCCATGCTCCAAGCACTCATCGAAGCCGAGGCCACCACGGTGATCGGCGCCGCACCACATGAGCGGACCGAGCAGCGCACCACACGCCGCAACGGCTACCGCGACCGGCTGCTCACCACCGCCGCCGGAGACCTGGAACTGAAGATCCCCAAACTGCGGTCCGGGTCGTTCTTCCCCTCCCTGCTGGAACGCCGCCGCCGTATCGACCAAGCATTGTTCGCGGTGGTGATGGAGGCCTACCTGCAAGGAGTGTCCACCAGAAGCGTCGATGACCTGGTCAAAGCCCTCGGCGCCGACTCCGGCATCTCCAAGAGCGAGGTGTCCCGCATCTGCGCTGACCTCGACAGTGAGGTGGCCGCCTTCCGCGACCGGCCGTTATCGCACACGGCCTTCCCGTATGTGTTCCTGGACGCGACCTACTGCAAGGCGAGGGTGAACCACCGGGTCGTCTCCCAAGCCGTCGTCATCGCCACCGGCGTCTCGGCTGACGGCCGCCGAGAGATCCTCGGCTTCTCCGTCGGTGACTCCGAGGACGGCGCATTCTGGACCGCGTTCCTGCGCTCGCTGAAGGCCCGCGGTCTGGGCGGTGTCCAACTGGTCATCTCCGACGCCCACGCCGGCCTGGTCAGCGCGCTGCGGGCGGTCTTCCTCGGCGCAGCCTGGCAGCGCTGTCGGGTTCATTTCGTGCGCAACGTTTTGGCCCGCGTCCCGAAGGGATCGGCGGAGATGGTCGCCGCAGCGATCCGCACCATCTTCGCCCAGCCCACCGCCCAAACCGTCCGCGCCCAGCTGGCCACCATCGCCACCATGCTCGGCCGCCAATTCCCGGTGGTGGAACAGATGCTCCTCGACGCCGCCGACGACATCACCGCCTTCGCTGACTTCCCCCAGCAGCACTGGAAGAAGATCTGGTCGACCAACCCCCTGGAACGGCTCAACCGGGAGATCAAACGCCGCTCGGACGTCGTCGGAGTCTTCCCCACCCCCCCGCTCTGGCCCGTCTGGCCGGCGCTGTCCTGGCCGAACACCACGATGAATGGCAGGTCAGCGACCGCCGCTACCTGTCGGAGGGTTCCATGGCCCAACTCGCCGCCCCGACCAGCGAGCCGAGCGGTGATCTGACCGAATCGCTGGCGCCGACCGCTCTGGCCGCGTCATAGTCACAACGTTCCGATACAACTCGCCGACCTCACATGATCGGCTGGAGTTACACCACTCAACGGGACGTGACCCAGCTCCCTCCTCCCCTCCTCTCCTCTCCTCCCTCCTCTCCTCGGGCCGCCTTACGCTCTTGACCTCAATCCAGATCATCGGAATAGCATCCCTCTCATGGCACAGGGACAGTTCCGCCCCGAAGGCGGCCGTGGGGCGTCGAACACCCTGCTGTTAATAGGATGGGCCGTCATGCTCTACGGAGCAGGAGCCGCCGTCATATCGCCTCGCGATCCTTACGGATTCCAGGGCCTTGGGATCGGCCTCGTCGGCTTGGGCCTCATGGTCTCCGGCGTACTCATCAGGCTTCACCAACTCGTAGATCGCCTCTCACTGCGCGTCCCACCGCCGCCGACCGCTCCGCCAACCGGAGATGCGGTCCGCAGCACAGAGCCTTGTCAATAGCCCTCAATGCAGTTGCCTCCGGCGGGGGCCTCGGCTCCGGGATGATCGCCAGGGCGTGAGCCGGGGCCGTAGCTGGCTGAGGTGGAAGCCTGATCATCCCGCCCGCCACGACCCAGGCAAGCCCAGCAGACCGGCTCCTACGGCTCAAGCCCGTCTGTGCCCCTTGGCGTCCCATGATCGGAACGGCGACCGGCTTGCGTACACGCGAAGGCGGGCTTGCACCTCCGTCGCCGGCCCGCTGCCGCTGCGTGATGGGTCGAGGCAGACGGGATGATCAGAGGCGAGACGTGCGCGTCCGCGCCGAGTTCCGGGCTTGATCGCGTGCCACACCCGTGCCATATCTCGCGGGGAACAGTGGGAAATCAGGGGTACTCACAGATCAAGAAACGAAGTAGCCCCAACCAGCATCTCTGCTGGTCAGGGGCTACTTCTCCTGCTGGTGGCAGGTCCAGGGTTCGAACCTGGGTAGGCTGAGCCGACGGTTTTACAGACCCGCCACGAAAACGCGCTGACCAGCGGTTTCTATTGTCAACACACCCCAACGGGAACGCATGGGGAACGATCAAGGCCTAAAAGCCTCTGTAGGGCGACCGAACCCACGCGCATCCGATGCATCCGGCCCTCGCCTGAACGGCTCTCTGCGTCCGTTCCAGGGGCCTCGTTTTGTGCAGTGATCTCCTACTGGAGCGCGTGGCCCGGCGTGGGCATCCCTCCTGGCCGGAAGCTGCAATCGCCCGCTTGCTGCGCGAGGTCCAGCCCATCCCTCCATAACCCAGTTCGCCCTAGGCAAGCAGACTCCAACGCATCGACATCCCCTGAGTGACCTTCTGGGCCCGAATCGCACCCGATGCCCGGAGTCTCCCGCATCACGATCAGCCTGGGACTCGAATCTACGTTCGTTGACTTGTCGGACCCAGCGTGTATAAAGAGATCAGATACCAAAAGCATCACGAACAAATCCATCGCAAGTCCTAAAAGTCTTGGGTCCGCTAGAATCATCGTCTTTAATATGCAAAGGCGATCCGGTGGGGGTTGACAGACTTCATGGCGAGGGCGTCCGCGATACCCGAATTTGATGCAACCACTGGGCATCTGAGGCCAGGACGATACAGAGTCGATGCCACAGAGGCTTCCGAAATGCTTGTCGAGGCAGACGTTTTTGCAAATTCCACCAGGCGCCGAGAGCTTTGGAGGGGACTCGAACGTTATTTAGGCAGATTCTTTAAGCTGGAGGAAGAGTACGCCGACTTACTAGAAGGCGGCCAGCTAATCCATTACATTTGGCTGGGAGGAAGTTTCGTCAGCCTCAAGTTGGACCCGAAGAACATAGACGCAACGATCGTTGTTGACGAATCCGCTGCACTGGCGCTCAGAAAAAAGCCCGGCGTCCGGTGGCTTGTTGATGCGTTTCATCGCGAATCCTGTCTCAGAGAATTTGGCGTTTCTCCCCTTGAGCTGAGATATCGGCCTATAGCCTCGGTCTTCCCACCGGCAAGGCTCCCCCTCGAGGATCAAGCCTATCTGCGTGATCGTGGGGCATGGGATGACTGGTGGCAACGATGTCGGATCGATGGACTACCCAACCGGGCGCCGACGTTAGATACTGCGAAGGTGGCACGCGGATACCTGGAGGTGACGCTGTGAGCACGAACTGGCGACAGCGCGTGGCCAGGGAGCACCGCTCGGAAACGGCTGAGTGGTTCGAGGATCTTACGGAAGCCGAGCCGCTCAGCGAATCACAGTTCGATGCTCAGAGATGGGCAAACCGGCTGGAATCCGCTCGGGCTTATGATCCCGATTCCTCCCTCGTCGAGGAACTGGCTCTCAGACTGATAGGCGAGGAAGCCTCTGGAGGGTTGCGCTTTGACATCGGAAGCGCGCTCATGAAGCCACTCCAAGATGGCATTACTGCAAACAATCTCAGAGTCTCCCTTGAACTTACTGGGATTTCCGAGGGAAGTACGGTACTTCACGTTAAGCCACGAATCGCCCAAGTCGATGCTGACCATGAGCCAGGGCTGGTCACAGTCGACGACTCACCCGCCGATGCAGCGATACGGGAATTAATCGACTTAGTAGACACCGCAGAGACGCATGGAGACATTCGGCGCTGGACAAATATGCTCGGCAGTCTCGACTCGCTCGTTGCCGTTCTGGATCGCTTCAATCTAGACATGGACCTAGGATGGTGCTCACGCAACGGGTCTATCCGTATGTCCAGCCTGACAGCAACTGGCAGAGCTTACGTGAGAGGACTCCGTGAAACCAGCTCCGATACCGCCATTCGATCCATAACTGGGCGAATCACCGAACTAAAATCGTCAGGGCTAATCAAGGTTAAAACAGGATCCGCCAGAAACTCTTCCGCCTATGAAATCAGGGTAGACTCCAATCAGCTGATGGAGATGCACCTTGAGCTCGGCATGAATGTCACTTTCGAGGTTCGGGAAGAGCGAAAGGCAGATAGAGTCGGCCGAATCCGTGATCACGAATACCATTTCGTGAGTCACATCAACCAGCCGATGATTGACGAATCAGATCCGAGCTAGTCATATCCAAATATTTCAGGAACCAATGAGGCCGTAATGCCAGCTTTCTGACATTACGGCCTCATCATATTTCCGGGGAATTTAGACCATAGCGTCGTTGAGTCTCTCACTCCGCGAAGAGACCAAGGGTCGCTTCGTACCCGAACGTGCTTCTCCGGCCATCCTGGAAGGCCGATCCGGCGATGATCGCTCACTCTGGCTCGATTGGCCGTCACTCGCGCCAGTCGGCCCTGCGATGCCTCCGCAAGAGCAGGAAGGCCCAGGCCGTCAGCACGGCTGGGCTCGCCCCAATCAGTGCGAGAACTACGCCTCCGACCTCGTAACCGCCCTCCCACCCGGCAAAAGCCATGAAGGCGACCGGCAGGCCCACGATCAGCCATGCCAGGTATCTCCCCCCGTTGGTCAGGTACTTCTTTTCGCTGGCGGGTGCCCAACTCAGTGCGACCTCAAGGGTGAGGAGCATCCCCACGAAGAGGGGGGCAACGTAGTAGTTCCAGTCTCCGCGATGCGCGGCAGTCGCGTAGGCCCACGGAAGCCAGAACAGCCACGCCGCCCCGACAAGCGCCACGAGGTACAGACGGGAAACGCTGGGCTCCGCCCCAGAATGAGCCTTTTGCCATCCACGGAATCGTTCGAGCCAGGGAAGCCTCACGAACTCACGTTAAACACGCAAGCTCGCCCCGTCACGCCCTGAGCGTTGACAGCGTTGACAGCGTTGACGCAATCCCTCATTCGAGCATGTCAGAGCGGCTATTGGTCTGACCCACTGCGCGTTGACAGCCGTTGACAGGCGTTGACACATTCCTAGAGCACTCCCTTTGTGTCAACGCGCGTCAACGGCTGTCAACGCTCCGATCCATCCTTCGATATCAGGAATGACCTGCACCGATGCGTAGCCGTGTCAACGCTGTCAACGCTGTCAACGAGGTTCGGCAGCCGCCCGTCCAGGGGGAGCCCTCAAGCCAGGAGATGCCCGTTGATCTCCTGAACGGACGTCGCCATGTCGCCGTACTCCAGGACGGAGATCCCCGCTTCCGCGAGCGTCTCGGCACCGCGACAGCCTTGGACCAGCAAATCCGGTTCGCGCCATGCGAAGACAACCCGACGGATGCCCGATCGCAGAATGAGTTCCGTGCAGGAGTTGGGCCGCGACTTACGGATCGTGCAGGGCTCCAATGAGCTGTAGATCGTGGCGGTCGGCAGTCGTGTGTCGTCAGCGGACAGCTTGCCGAGGGCGGATTCTTCAGCGTGCACATGCACATCTGTCTCGCGGGAGTATCCCTCTGCCATGAGATTGCCTGCGCCATCTACGATGACGGCCCCCACCGAGAAAGCCGTATGCGATGGCGGGCAGAGCCGCGACAACTCGATTGCCCGTGATAGCCAAACACGGTCGTCAGGCATGTTCACCTGGGGAGATACCTCACCAACACGATGTCACCGATCTGCCTGACTTCTGCGACATCCATACGGCGCTGTGGGTTCTGCGGGAAGGTGCCGTCGTTGACAAATCTTGGAGCCGCTGAGTCACCCACGAAGAACGGCGCGATTGCCAGGTGAATTTCGTCAGCAAGTCCCTGGGTGAGGAACTGAGTATGGATGGTGCCGCCGCCTTCCACCATGAGAGTCTGGACACCGCGGGCTCCCAGGTCGTCGAGCACTGCGGGTAGTGACACAGGATCGCCGCCGTCCACGACGTTGGCGAAGTCCCCCAACTCTTCCCGCATCTTCTCCACAGCCGTCGTGGAGCTATAGACAAGCTTCTCTCCACCCGTGTGGAAGAATTTGAAGCTCGAATCAAGACCGCCGCCGGTAATGGTCACCTTGATTGGGTATGGCGGAAGTCCACGACGTACCCGCTCCGTGCGGCGTTCTTCGGAGTTGACGAGCAGTCTCGGATTGTCACGGCGGATGGTGTTCCCGCCGATCAGAATCGCATCGCAATTCGCGCGTACCTCGTCCACCCGGTCGAAGTCTTCCGCGTTCGACAACAGAAGTCGGTCGGGAGTCGTGTCGTCGATGTATCCGTCCACGGACATAGCAACGCTGAGGAGGACGTGAGGGCGTTTGCTCATGAGGGGATTGTCCCGTTCCCTACGGCGGATGTGGAAATCATCTGGGTCAGGCTGGCAGTGAACTCTCTTACCTGCGGGATGGTCTTCCACCTGTCGAGTGCGCTACACAGGGGTGTCAGCTCGGCGACGATCCGCGCCGAACTCGTACCCCTCGCGATAGCCAGAGCTGCGCTGGCGGCGTGTGCCGCCTGCTCCGGCTCGCACGCCAAGGCATGAGATCGCGCCATCCGGCCAAGGTAGAGCCCTCGGTCGCGCTGGAATTCCGCAGGCCACCCGTTGAGCGCCTGTTCATAAGCCCGAATGGCTTTGTGGTGCTGCCCGAGATCTGCCCATCCGGCGGCTTCGTGAATGGTCACGTAGGCCGGCGTGCACCAAGGCGCCCAGTCGTCAGGGACAAGGGGAGGTGCGTGCTCTGCGAGGTCATGGGCCAGGTCGATCGCCGCTCTGAACGCGGCCTCGTCGCCAGCGAGAGCGTGGCCGCGGGCTTCGTACTGTACCGCGGCGGAGTGCACGCGGTGAGTCAAGCCGGGCTTTCGCTGTGCGGCCTGAGCAAGGCTGATAGCCGAAGCTGTGTCGGCGACTTCGCCCGCCCGCTGCGACTGCCGTAAGAGCACGTAACCGACCAACAGGTTGTTGTCAGCCTCGTGTGCCCACTGAAGCGCATTGTTGATCCAGTGCTGTCCAGCATTGCGATCCCCAAGGTCATCAACCAGCCAGCCGGCGAACTCTGCGTAGGCCGCCTGGAGGTCCATGACCGCAGCACGAGATCGGCCTGATGCTGTACGGCTCAGTTCTCGGAGAATGCTCACCTGGTGGACGGCGGTCGGCGCGACGGCGTTCGCTCCGAGGATGTTGTCTTGGGAGGCCAGGATGCCCCGGAGCTGCCACATGTTCTGAAGTACGTCTCTCAGATCACCTTCGGCAACCGGTGTCGGAACACCGGCAGCGCCGATTCGGCTCTGACTGAGCCACGCCATTGCTGGCATGGCTGCGATGCCGGACATGAAGGTTCGGCGATCCATGGACACTGCTACCGGCTCCCCCGTGAGGCTCATCATCTGAACGACAATGCTCTCCCCCGCATTCAAGTCCGACATAGCGCCGATCAGGCTTTCGGTACCGACAGTTCGCTTGTCGGTATGGGCGGCGTTGTCGGCACTGCGCCGCTCCTCATCGACTGCCTCCCAGAGCCGAACCAGGGCGCCGACGGTGTCTAGAGCGTGGTCACACCGCTCGGCGAAGTCCCGCGTTGGCCAGCGTTCGGCTATTTCGATAAGGCGGACTAGGTCGGCGCTGACGTGCACCTTTGCGCCTAGCCGCGCCTGTGAGAGTCCGCGCGCCTTACGCCAGGACCTCAGCTCGAATCCAAAGCGATCCCGGGCTGAGCGCTGGGGGTGAAGTTCCAGTTCAGGGCGGGCCATGAATGGCGCCTTCCTTGTGGATACCGCTGTTACCGACTCTGCCCGTGTCGGCTCCGAAACCCTGTTACCGACGCATGGCAGCGAGCACGCTTAGTGGTGTCCAACCTAACTGTCCGGCTTGACCGGAGTCGATAACCACGAAGGGAGGTAATCAGATGAGCCCTCAGAGGCGGAACGTCGGTGAATTGCCAGCCGAATCCTGGAAGCTCGACATAACCCCCGATGGCCAGCTACTCGACATGCAGCCGGTCAACAAGACCCGCAACGGTGTCTTCCGCCGCTACCAGCATCTTTCGGACTTCCCTGAGCTGCTGTTGGACCTCCGCAAGCTCAGCCCGAAGCTGCTCGGGCGTATTGCTCAAAGGCACTTCGGTGTAGTCGAGAACGTAAGCACCGCTCGCAGCCCGAATTGCCACCAAGCCCTCGGCCTGAAGTATGCGCACGGCCGCTTGGGCGGTGTTCTGTGCTACGCCGTACTGATCTGCGAGCCTCCGGTAGGACGGAAGTCGAGTTCCGGCCGGCAGATGCCCGCTCTCGATGTCCGCACGAATGGTCGCCGCAAGCCTGCGGCTCGCGTGGACTTTCTGGTCGCCCACCCCTGATCGATCTCCCACACGGCAAGCGTACTCAACTGCCTTAAGGCAGAGGGTTGACGCTCGCCACCTCACGCCTTACTGTCATGAGTTAGCTGAACTGCCTCAAGGCAGTCGCAGTCGGAGGAGTCAGCCGTGCTTCCTGTCAAACCTCGCCGCTTCCTGCCCACCGTCCTCGTCATCTGCGCCCTGTTCTTCGTCATTCGGGAGCCGGCCAAGGCCGCGACTGCCGCAACGACCGCTTTCAACGGCCTGATGGTCGTGGCCGACGCGTTGATGACCTTCGCCGGAAACCTCGGCTGACCCTGCGCCAACGAAAACGGGGCGACCCCCAATCCGCCAAGACCCGGGGCCGCCCCACTACTCCCACCCACTGCAAGCAAGAAGGAGCACCACCATCATGACCCGCCCGAACGCCGACGCCAACCCCAGCGGCTGCTGCCTGCTGGAGTGCCGCAACGGCCAGATCTGGAACCCCGGCGCCGGCCCGTCCCCCTGCCCGTTCTGCCACCCGAACGCGACGCCGGGCAAGGCCGCCTGATGGGCACCCGTTCCCGCATCGCCGGCGCCGCGGCTTCCAGCGTGCTCAAGTGCGCGGCGCTCGCGGTGATCCTCGCCAGCGGCAACCAGACCGAGACCACGCTCCACCTTCAGACGTGCTCGGACTGCGCTGCCCAGACCGTTCAGGAGAACAGCCGATGAGCGTCCCGAACCCGTCTCTGAGCGTCCCGAACCCGAACGAGGTGCGCGAGCTGCGTGAGGCGATGGTGGAGGCCGGTCCGGCCTGCACCACTGCCGACGCGGAGCTGTTCACCGGCCCCGACTCCTTCGATCCCGAGCCGCTCGCCGACCGCATGGAGCGGGAGAAGCAGGCCAAGCAGATCTGCCTTTCCTGCCCCGCCCGGCCCGAGTGCCTGGCCTACGCCCTGGACGTCCTCCCCAACGAGGGCGTGTGGGCTGGTCTGACCTACAGCCAGATCCGCTCCCTGTCCTTCCGCCTGAAGGCCGCCGACGCGCGGGAGGTGGCCTGACCATGGCCCGCTTCCAGTGCATCGAGTGCGACCGCGACCACGGCTGCGCGACCGGTTGCCCCCGCTGCCGCATCACCGGCCTTCAGGTCGAGATCTGCCACACGCACGGCGCCCGCGCCGTCCACTCCTGCGGCTCCTGCCGCACCCTCACCCGCACGCAGACCGGACGGTAGGAGATTCCCGGCATGTCCACCCTGACCACCTCGACCGGCACCCGCGCGCCGGCCAAGAAGCGGTGCCCGCGCTGCACCACCGCCCTGGACGGCGGCCCGGTCCTGTTCCACTGCCCCACCTGCAAGAAGTCGGTCTACGCCGCCGACCTGGACAACGAGTTCCCCGCCACCCTCGGGAGGGCCGCGTGACCCTCGCCCGCTCCCCGTCCATTGCCCCGGCCACCACGGCGGGGCCGTGGCTGCCGCCGGGCACCGCCTCCACCTGGGTCTGCCAGTGCGGCGCCGTCAACCCCCGTACCTCCACCACCTGCCACAAGTGCAGCAAGTGAACCGGAAGGAGACCCGCATGAAGCTGCGCAAGCTCGACACCGGTGGCCGTCCCGGCATCACCGTGCACGGCCACAAGCTCGCCACCTTCCAGAAGTCGGAGGACGCGTTCCTGGAGGCCATGCGCAAGCACGGCATGACCCGTTCGACCAGGCCAACCCGCGACCGCCGCCCGACCGGAGGTAAGCGGCCGTGAAGAAGCCGATCAGCATCACCGCCCGCGTCTGTCTCGGTGAGGTGGCGACCTGGGCACGCGCCCGCCAGATCATCACCACCGCCGCCCTGACCGGCCGCACCGCCGACGTGACTGCCCAGGAATGGGCCGCCGCCCCCGCCAACTGGTGCGACCGGCCCGGCTGCCCGAAGTGCTGGAACGGAGGTTCCAAGTGAGCACCACCACCCCCACCCCGGAGCCGACGCCCGAGGACATCTCGCGCGGCTTGGCCGAACTTGAGCGGCACCTCGCCGACGTCGCACCCGTGCCGCCTGTCACAGCCCCCGCCCCGGCGCCCCTGGTGGACGAGGGCGAGACCAAGCGGGTCCGCGCGCTGCGTGCCGAGGTGGCCGAAGCGCACCTGCTGGCCGATCTCCAGGACGACGACGCCCCGCTGCTTGTGGACACGCCGAAGGTTCGCAAGCTGCGCAAGCGTGCTCAGGAGGCGGCCCGGCTGCACGCGCTGGGCCAGAACCCCGCGATGCGCGCCTACCAGGCAAGCCGGATGCGCCGCCTGCTGGTCACCGTGGCCATGGTTTCGCTGACGCTGGCGCTGGCCTGGTCCACCGCCGGTGTCCAGGACTTCGCCTCCGAGGGCGCGGACATGTGGTCGCCCGGCTGGGTCTTCGCCTGGCTGGTCGAGCCGTTCATGTCCATGGCGCTCCTGGTCGTCGTCGGCGCCCGCGCCTACATGGGCACCCGCGGCCAGCCGATCACCTCCAAGACCCTGACCCGGATCGAGATCCTGTTCCTTGCGCTGACGCTTGGCATGAACGCCTGGCCGCACCTGCCCGGCGTGGCGGAGGAGTTCAGCTTCTCGGGCCTAGTCCTCCACCTGATCGGCCCTGTCGTCGCGGTCGCCATCGTGACCGCCCTCCCGATCGTGCTCGCCGCGTTCGCCAACCTCGACCACGGCCGCCTTACCGGCCTTACGTACAGCGGAAACACCACCGATCCGGCCAAGCAGACCGGCGCCCCTGTGAGCGCTCTGATCGAGCGGGCACAGGCGCTCATCGCCGCCGGAGAGCTACCCCCGACCCCCAGCGCCTACAAGATCCAGCGGTCGCTCAGGTGCGGGATGGACGACGCCCGCGCCGTACGAGACGCCCTCAACCCCGCCAACGACTGACAAGGAACAACCCGCATGCTCACCTTCGCCGTCATCGCCACCCTGGCCGCTCTCGCCGTCCCGGCGACCGTCTACATCCGGATGCTGGCCACCGGCCCGCAGACGCGCCGCGAGATCCACACCCGCATGTCCGACTACCGCCGGTCCCAGCGCGAGGTGCCCCAATGAGCCCGCGCACCCTCCACACCCGCACGACGCGGGGCGCGGCCTCATCCGCCAAGACCAAGCCGCGCCCCGCCACCCCGACCACCATCAACGCGCCCGAGGTGACGCCATCATGACGCACAACCCCAACCAGCCCACCGACACCCCCACCGACCGCCCGGACCGGCCCGAGGACAAGGGCGCGGACATCGTCCAATTGGACACTGCCCGCGACCGCCGCCAGCGCGGACCGATCGAGCTGCTCGACGACGACGAGTTCGCCCCCGCCCCCGGCACGGCGACCGGTCCCGCCGACGGTCCGGTCTTGGAAGGGCAGATCGTCCGCGTCGACTCCAACGACGGACCGGACCGCGGTGACTGGCTGGCCGACCTGGAGAACAAGGCCCGCGACCGCCGCCCGATCGTCCCGCTGTGGCTGCGCTCCCGCACCGAGGCGATCGACACCCTCAAGTGGGTCGGCGCCCACTTCGCCCACGTCGCCGGTTTCCAGGTCACCCGCACCCCGCTCTACGCCGGCCGTCTGGCCGTGCGCGCCCCGCGCGGCCTGGCCCGGCTCATCGCCGGCATGGTCAAGTGGACGTTCGACCTGGAGGGCATGCCGGTCCGGCTCTCCGCTGTCGGCAAGGCCGACGCAGAGGGATACCTGAAGCTGTCCCGTCAGCGGGACTCCCGGGTCCGGCTGCGCGTGTGGATCGCCGGAACGGCGCTGGTCACGCTGCTGATCGCGGGCGTCCTCATCGCCTCGGCGCCCACCGCTGTGCAGTGGAGCGCGCTCGCCGTCGCGCTGGCCGTGCTCGGCACGCTGGGCAAGCCCGCGGACCGGCCGCTGATCAACCGCGCCGTCATCCCCACCACGGTGGAGCGGCTGACCAGTGACATCGTGATCCGTGCGCTGACCGCGATCGGCGTGTCCGGCATCAACGCCAAGAACGCCGACGTGCGGTTCGTCGCCCCGATCACCCGTGACGGCCCCGGCTGGCGCGCGGACATCGACCTGCCGTATGGGGTGACGGTGGCCGACGTGCTGGATCGGCGCGACCGCATGGCGTCCGCGCTGCGCCGGCCGCTGGGCTGCATCTGGCCCGAGGGGGATTCCTCCGTCCACGAGGGGCGCCTGATCCTGTGGGTGGGCGACAAGGACCTGTCCAAGACCATCGTTAAGTCGCCGCTGCTCAAGGCCGCCTCGCACGACGTGTTCAAGGGCATCCCGTTCGGCAACGACCCCCGAGGCCGCCTTGTCACTGTGCCGCTCATCCAGCACAACATCCTGATCGGCTCCCTGCCCGGCCAGGGCAAGACCGCCTCGGTTCGCGAGCTGGCCGCCGGCATCGTGCTCGATGCCACCACCGAGGCGTGGTTCCACGAGCTCAAGGGCACCGGCGACCTGGACCCGTACGAGAAGGTCTGCCACCGGTACATCTCCGGCATCGAAGACGAGGCCATCGCGTATGCCGCGGACTCGCTGACGCTGCTGCGTCAGGAGGTCATGCGGCGGGCCGCCGCGCTCAAGACCCTGCCGTCGGACCTGTGCCCGGACAAGCGCGTGACCCGGCAGATCGCCGACAAGCGCTCTCTCGGACTTCACCCGCTGGTGGCCATCTTCGACGAGTGCCAGAACCTGTTCGCCCACCCCGAGTACGGCAAGCAGGCCGGCATGGATGCCGAGTTCATCATCAAGCTCGGTCGCGCGCTCGGTGTGGTGCTGATCCTCGCCACCCAGCGCCCGGACAAGGACAGCCTTCCCACCGGGATCAGCGCGAACGTGTCCATCCGGTTCTGCCTGCGGGTCGCCGGTCAGATCGAGAACGACATGATCCTTGGCACGTCGGCGTACAAGAACGGCATCCGCGCCACCATGTTCGTGCCCGAGGCGGATGCAGGCACCGGGTACCTGGTCGGTGCGACACCGATGCCCAAGGTGGTCAAGGCTGCCTACCTTGACACCCCGGCCACCCAGCGGATCGCCGACCGCGCCCACGCCCTTCACATGGCCGCGGGGACGCTGTCCGGGCACGCCACCGGCGAGCGGCCCGAGGCCGCCGCGCCCGCGTTCGATCTGCTGGCCGATATCGCCGCCGTCGTCGGCCCGCGCGAGGCGAAGGTGTGGAACGAGGTCGTGGTGGAGCGGCTGGCCGACGTGCGGCCCGAGATCTACGGGCCGTGGGCTGAGCTGGAGGGCGCGGCCAAGACCGCGCAACTGACCAACGCGCTCAAGCCGTACGGCGTCAAGACCGGACAGGTGTGGGGGACCA
Organism: Microtetraspora glauca; assembly: GCA_001570385.1. Lineage (GTDB taxonomy): Bacteria > Actinomycetota > Actinomycetes > Streptosporangiales > Streptosporangiaceae > Microtetraspora > Microtetraspora glauca. The sequence continues at coordinate 20,553 of BBYL01000008.1, forward strand.
CCGAGGACGGCAAGGGCGCCAACCGGATCGGAATCGTCCGCGACGACATCATCACCGCCATCACGAAGCGTGACGACAAGCGGGGTTCCGGCGCCGCTTCCTGACCGGCGGATCGCCTCTAGGTCTAGAGGCCACGCCCTCTAGACCTAGAGGCCCGCCTAGACCCCGTTCGTGGATCTACCAGCGACCTAGCGCCTAGACGCTCACCTGCGGAAAACCCCGGAAACCGGCCTGGAGGCCACCATGACGCCCGTCCTTGTCCTTCTAGGACTCTGCCTGACCGTCGTCACGCTCTGTTATCTCGCGTGGTGTGCAGTCTCCCCGTGGGGGACCTGCCTGCGCTGCGCTCCCGGCGGCAAGAACCGCACCTGCCGCGCCTGCAAGGGCACCGGAATGCGGCCCCGGCTCGGCTGGCAGGTCTGGACCTACCTCACCCGCTTCCACCGCGACGGCACCCGCTGACCCCTCGAAACCGGAGACCCACCATGGCCACCACCGCCAACCACTCTTCCTGCGGCACCACCCGCGACGGCTCGATCATCCCCGGCGTGGGCTGCGGCGCCTACTTCCACCACAACCACCTGGTCACCCACCCCACCGACCCCAGCGTTTTCGTGTGCCAGCTATGCGCCACCCGAGCCCGGCGAATGGCCCGCTGAGAGCCCACTGACCGCGTACTCGAATCAGGAGAACCCGAACCATGACCACCGCCCTTGCCCCCGTCACCCTCGACGTCATGACCGGCCGCGAACTCCGCGAACTGATCGCCCCGGTGCTCGCACACGCCGACAGCAGTCGCTTCGCCCACCCGAAATTCACCCTCGTGGACTGCGAGGTGGACGGCGGGACACTCTACCTGGCCGCTACCGACCGCTACACGCTCGGCATCACCTGCCACCCCGTACCCGAGGCGCAGAACCACATCCGAGGCTCGATCACGGTCCCGGCTGCCGCGTTGCGGACCGTCCTACGCACCGCCAAGGCGCGGGACCGGCTGCTGATGAGTCTGGACCGGCGCGGCATAACCGTCACCCACGCCGGTGGCGACGGGCTGAGCCACCACATCCCCGCCTCGCCGATGGACTTCCCGCTCAACTGGCGAGGTTGGTTTGGCACCAAGCTCCACAACCCGGCCGCACCGGGCAGCGCGTTGGCGCTTGACCCGCGCAAGCTGGCCCGATTCGCCCCCGCGGTGCGGAATGGCTGGCCACTGGAGGTCCGGCAGACCACCGGCGGACACGGGCCGGTACTGGTCACCTGCGGAGACCACTTCCTCGGCGTGATCATGCCCATTCGGCTGCCCGATGAGGACAAGCCCGGCCGCTCTGCCGACCCGCTGACCACCTGGCAGGCCATCTGCCCCGACACGCCCGCCACGACCGGCCAGGCCGCCTGACTCAGAGAGAAGGACGCTCGTGAACAGGAAGGACAGCCTGGCGTCGCTGGTCGACGCCATCCTCGACGCTCTTGACGCCCGCGACCTGCACGGTGCCCGCCGTCACTTCGACCTCGCCGTCCAGCGCGGGCCGCTGACGGCCGTGGTCAAGCAGCTCGCCGCGACCGTCGAGATCCCCAAGCACACGATCGTGTGGGGCTTCGGCATCGACGTGTGGGCCAACCCGCACCGGTCCGACTACGCCTGGAGGTGCGGGGACTGCCGGTGGACCGGCAGCAACTACAGGACCGCCCACGCTGCCCGCAACACCGCCGAGACGCACGCCAGCGACCACCGGATCTCCGGTGGGTCGGTCCCCGCGGTCGTGGAGTACGCCGACATGGTGTCCGAGGCCGACAACGACGACCAGTTCCCGGAGGCCAGCCCGTGCTGACACTGATGGATTGGTTCTGCGGCGCCGGTGGCTCTTCCCAGGGCGCTCACGCGGTGCCCGGCGTGGAAGTCACCCGCGCCGCCAACCACTGGGACACCGCCATTCAGTCCCACGCGCTGAACTTCCCCGCCGCCGACCACTACAAGGGCGACATCCGCACCGCCCCGGTCGAGCGCTGGCCCGTCGCTGACATCTTCTGGGCCTCTCCCGAGTGCCCGAAGTGGAGCCGCGCCCGCGGCAAGCGCCGCGACTTCCACAACACCCGGCAAGGCGAGTTGTTCGCGCTTCCCGACGCTGGCCGGTCGGAGGAAGACGAACGGTCCCGCGCGCTCATGCAGGAAGTCCCCCAATACCTGGAAGGCGTCCGGGCGCGCGGTGGCCGCGTGCTGGCGGGAGTGGTCGAGAACGTCATCGACTGCCGCGAGTGGGACCAGTGGGACGCCTGGATCGGCCGCCTGCACGCGCTGGGCTACCAGACCCACGTCATCGCGCTGAACTCCATGCACGCCCGCCCGATGCGCACCCCGGCCGCCCCGCAGTCCCGTGACCGCCTGTACGTCGCCTACTGGCATCGCAGCCTCCGACGCCGCCCGGACTTCGACAAGTGGCTACGGCCGACCGCCTACTGCCCCACCTGCGACCGCACCGTCACCGCGATCCAGGTGTTCAAGAACCCGCGCAAGGACATGGGCCGCTACCGCCAGCAGTACCTTTACCGCTGCCCGCACACCACCTGCCGCAACGCCGTCGTCGAACCCACCGTGCTCCCGGCCGCGCACGCGATCGACTGGAGCATCCCCGGCAAGCGAATCGGGGACCGCACTGAGCCGCTCGCCGACGCCACCATGGACCGCATCCGCACCGGGATAGCCCGCTACTGGGGGCCGCTGCTGACCCCGGCCGGCGGCACCTGGCGCAACGACGCGAGCCCGATCACGGCGCCGATGCCGACCCGCACCACACGCGAGAACGACGGCCTTGCCGTGCCGCCCATGCTGGTCCCGGTCGAAGGCCGTGACGGCAAAACCGCCGCATCCGCCGCCGACCCGATGCGCACCCAGACCGCCCGCAACGAAACCGGCCTTGCCTTCCCGCCCGAGACGCTTCCGGCGTTCATCGCGGAGCTGCGCGGCGGCAGCTCCGATGCCCGATCCGTCGCTGAGGCGCTGGCCACCGTGACCGCCTCCGGCAACCACCACGGCCTTGTCACCCCACCCGGCCCGGCTGAGACCCTGCTGGTCCCGTACTACGGCACCGGCACCGCACGACCCGCCGCGCTCCCGGTCGGCGCGCTGACCACCCGCGACCGGTACGCCCTCGCCGCCGGTCAGGACGGCGCGAGCGTGGACGTGGACGACGTCCTTTTCCGGATGCTCGAACCCCACGAGATCGGCCGCGCAATGGCGTTCACCACCGGCTATCAGGTGGTCGGCAACAAGCGGCAGAAGGTCCGCCAGTACGGCAACGCCGTCACCCCGCCCGTGGCCGAGGTCCTCGTATCGGCCCTCGTGGAGGCCATCACCGGCACCGAGTTGGAGGCCGCCGCATGACCGGCACCGATCAGCTCCGTTACGCCCTCGCTGCCGCCGCTCGTGGCTGGCACGTCTTCCCGATCGCCTACGGCGACAAGGTCCCGCTCAAGGGCTGGCCATGGAAGGAGCACACCACCACCGACCCGAGCGTGATCCGCCGATTCTGGACCAGCGGCGCCTACAACATCGGCATCGCCACCGGCCCCTCCCGGCTCGTCGTGGTGGACCTGGACAAGCCCAAGCTCGGCGAGAGCACCCCGCCCAAGTGGGCGATTCCCGGTGTGAACGACGGCGCCGACGTGCTCGCCGTGCTCTGCGAGCGCGCCGGCCAGCCGCTCCCGTTCGACACCTTCACCGTGACCACACGGCGCGGCGGGCTGCATCTGTACTTCACCGCTCCCGACGGCGCCACGCTCGGCAACACCAGCGGCGACAAGGGCAACGGTCTCGGCTGGCTGATCGACACCCGCGCCGTCGGCGGATACGTCGTCGGCCCTGGCAGCTTCGTGGACCTCGAAGACGGCACCGGCCCCTACGAGGTGATCCGGGGCGGTGAGGTGGCGCCGCTGCCGGAATGGCTCGCCGTACGGCTCACCCCCCGCACCCCGGAAACCATGCCCGCTACCCAGGTTCTGGCCGTATCCGCTGGAGGGATGGCCGCCGGCTACGCCCGCGCTGCGCTCCAAGGCGAGGTAGAGCGCGTGTTCGCTGCCGCACCCGGCACCCGCAACCACACTCTCAACACGGCCGCGTTCGCCTTGGGCCAGCTCATCGCCGGCGGACTGCTGCCGCGCCACCTGGTGGAGTCCGCTCTCCAGACGGCCGCCGAATCCATCGGCCTGACCTCGCGGGAAGCGTTCGCCACCATCCGATCCGGCATCGAGTCCGGGCATCGTCAGCCACGCCGTGGAGCCGCCGCGTGACCACCGCCACCCCACCGGAGCCGAGCGAGCGGGCCGCCGCGCTGCTGTCCAGCTTGGCCGCCGACCACGTCATCACCGCCATACACGGCCAGCCCGCGCCGGGGGCGTCGATCGAGTGGGAGACGCCGGTCCCGCTCACCGCCCGGCCCATGCTCCCGGCCTTCCCCGCCCACACGCTGCCCTCATGGGCGGGACAGTTCACCGCCGCGCTCGCCGAGGAGACCCAGACCCCCACCGACCTGGCAGGGTGCATCGTGCTCGCCGCGTTGTCCACCGCCGCTGGCGGGCGCGCCCTGGTCAACGTGCGCGGCACCTGGCGCGAGCCGGTCAACCTGTTCGTCGTCGTCGCCATGCCGCCCGGCTCCCGCAAGTCCCCGGTGTTCCGGGCGATCGTCGCCCCGTTGCAGGCCGCGGAGAAGGCGTTGCAGGCGCAGACCAAGCCGCTCATCACCGAGGCCATGCTGACCCAGCGGGTAGCCCAAGAGGCCGCCGACAAGGCCGCCCGCACGGCCGCCCACGCGCGAGGCGAGAACGCCGATACCGCCCTGGCCGAAGCCCAAAGCGCCGCCCTGGCCGTGGAGGACATCGCCGTCCCGGTAGAGCCGAGACTGATCGCCGACGACATCACCCCCGAGGCCGCCGCGACCCTGCTCGCCGAACAGGGCGGACGCCTCGCTGTCCTGTCGGCTGAGGGCGGCATCTTCGCCACCCTCGCTGGCCGCTACTCCGGCGTAGCGAACCTGGATCTCTTCCTGAAAGGCCACGCCGGAGACCTGCTCATCGTGGACCGCCGCAACCGGCGCGAACGCATCGACCACGCCGCCCTCACGCTCGGTCTCGCGGTCCAGCCCGACATCGTCACCGAGATCGCCGGAAGCCCTGGATTCCGCGGCAAGGGTCTGCTCGGACGCATCCTCTACAGCCTCCCGCCCTCGAACGTCGGCTTCCGCCGGATCGACCCGCCGCCCATCCCCGAGAGCGTGTCAGCCGCCTACGCCACCAACCTGGAACGGCTCGTGCTCACCATGCACGGCTGGGACGACCCCGCGCAGCTCGTGCTCTCCCCCGAGGCGGGCGAGCTGTTCCACCAGCAGCGCGAGCGCACCGAACCCCGGCTACGCCCCGACGCCGGCGACTTGTCCCACATCGCCGATTGGGCCGCCAAGTTCGACGGCGCCGTTGCCCGCATCGCGGGACTGCTGCACCTGGCCGCCCACGTCGGCGACGGATGGCGACGCCCGATCAGCGCGGACACGATGACCGCCGCCATGGAGCTGGGCGAGTACTTCACCACTCACGCCCTGGCCGCGTTCGACGCCATGGGCCAGGACCCCAATGTGACCGCCGCCCGCACCGTTCATGAGTGGCTCAGCCGGACCCGGCCCGAGCACTTCACCCGGCGCGACGCACACCGGGCGCTGCAACGCCACTTCAAGAAGGCCGCCGACCTGGACCCCGCCGTAGAGCTGCTGGAACAGCTCGGCTGGATCCGACGCGAACCCGACCCGACCGGCACGCGCGGCAACCCCTCGCCGCGCTACGCCGTTCATCCCGACCTCAGCACGCCCGTCTGATGACCAAGGAGAAAGCCGACATGGCCACCGGCACCAAGCCGCGAGGAACGCTCACCCTCGCCGAACTCTGCGAGGAACTCCAGATCTCCCGATCCACCTTCTACGACTGGCGCGCCAAGGGCCGCGCGCCCCGTTGCCTCAAGCTCCCCAACGGCGACCTCCGCATCCGCCGTACCGACCTGGACCGCTGGCTCTCGGAACTGGAGGACGCCGCTTGATGAACGACATCAGCTATGACGTGCGCATTCATGGAATCGAGAAGCGTAAAAACGCCGAAGGGGCAGTTACCTCCTACCGTCTTTCGTGGAAGGTGGCAGGCAAGCCCTGGAAGGAGCGCTTCGGCACAGCCGCGCAGGCCGATGCTTTCCGCTCGGAACTCATGACCGCGGCACGTCGTGGCGAGGCGTTCTCTCTGGCCACCGGTAGGCCGGCCTCGTGGGCGCGGGAGCAATCGGCGCTGAGGTGGTACGCGTTCACGCTGGCCTATGTGGATACCAAATGGCCGTATGCCTCGCCGAATCATCGGCGGGGCATCGCCGAAGCGCTCACAGACGCCACCGAGGCCCTTCTCACCGGAGACTGCGGGCACTCACGCGAGGCTCGACGCGCGGCCCTCCGCTGGGCATACAGCGCACGTGTACGGGACAACGAGGACCCGCCGACCGACCTCATCCCGGTGATCCGCTGGTTGGAAACCAACACGATCCCGATGACCGCGTTGGCCACGCGAGGCACGGGGGCCGCCCTGGTGCGGAACGCGCTGACCAGAATCAGCCAGACCAAGGAGGGCAAGGCCGCCGCCGCGAACACGGCCAACCGCAAGCGGATGGTGCTCAACAACGCGATGGAGTACGCGTGTGAGATCGGCGTACTTTCGTCCAATCCGCTCAAGGCTGTGAAGTGGACCAAGCCTCGCACGCTGACCAGCGTGGATCCGCGCGTGGTCATCAACACCGATCAAGCCCGGCGTTTCCTCGCCGCTGTGGAGGCGCACAGCGAGCGCGGCAAGAGGATGAAGGCGTTCTTCGGCTGCATGTACTACGCGGGACTTCGGCCAGAGGAAGCCGTGGACCTGCGCAGAGAGCACCTGATCAGCCTCCCCGAGGCCGCTGAGGAATGGGGAGAGATGCGCCTGACGAACGCTGAACCCCGCTCCGGAAGCCGCTGGACGAACAACGGCAAACCGCGGGAACGTCGCAGCCTGAAGCACCGAGCGGACGGAGACACCCGCCCCGTGCCCATTCATCCCGATCTCGTGGCACTGCTGCGCTCGCACCTGGTGGCTTACGGTGTCGGCGCTGAGGGCCGCGTGTTCGTCGGTCCACGGAATGGGCTGATGACCGATAGGGCCTATCTCAAGGTGTTCCACGACGCGAGGGCCAAGGCGTTCACCAAGGAGGAAGCCGCCTCACCGCTCATGGACGTGCCGTACTCGCTTCGGCATGCGGCGGTATCCACTTGGCTACGCACCGCCGGGGACCCTGCCCAGGTCGCTGAGTGGGCAGGGCACAGCGTGGCCGTGCTGTTGCGCGTCTATGCCAAGTGCATCCACGGCATGGAGAAGGAAGCTCTACGCCGAATCTGGGACGCCACCCGCCGTTGATCCCATGGGAACGCATTGGGAACGATCAACCGTAGATGGCCGGTGACGGTCGGACGTAGCCGGACATCACGAAAGAGGCCCCTCACCGCGTTTCCGCTGGTGAAGGGCCTCTTTTTGCTGGTGTGGCAGGTCCAGGGTTCGAACCTGGGTAGGCTGAGCCGACGGTTTTACAGACCGCTCCCTTTGGCCGCTCGGGCAACCTGCCGTGTCTCCCGCTTGTCGCGGCGACAGGTAGAAGAATAGCGGACTTCGGGCGTGCGCGTGACACCGGTTTGTCCCGGCCCGAACCGGACGGCCGTACGTCTACAGGACACCACCATGCTCGCGAGATGATTGCCTCATGATCAGATGGGCTGACAACGAGGACCTCGAAGGACTGGTCGAGGTCGAGCTCGCGGCTGACCGGACATTCGCCCCTCTGGGCATCGTCTTCCCCCCTGGCACCACAATGATCGAGGAGTGCGACGATCCCGGGCGTGTGATCGTCGCCGGTCGGCCGGCGGTGGGGTTCGCCCTTCTCGGGCGGGTCGACGGGCTGCCGCACCTCGATCAACTCGCGGTGCATCCCGACCACCACAACCAGGGCATCGGCACGCGGTTGCTCGACGCCGTCTGCGACGAGGCCGCGACCGGCGCCGCCGCGATCACTCTCACGACATTTCGTGACGTCCCCTGGAACGCGCCCTGGTACGCCCGACGCGGCTTCGCCGTACTGCCTCCGGAGAAGTGGGGGCCGGAGCTGCGGGCCCTGGTCGAACACGAGCGTGCGCTGGGCCTCGAACTGGCACCCCGCGTGGTCATGCGCAAGGACCTCTGAGCCCATGGACCGCTGATGTACGGAGCAACAAGGAGAGGACGCCGATGGCCGACAGCGGTTTCGAGCATCGGCCCCTGACACCCCGCATGTGATCTGTTCGTTCGCCTCTCGGTGCCCCGAGCTTCCGCGGCTCGGGGCACTGCGTCGTTCCGGGATGTGGCCCTCCGCCGCGTCGGCCAACCGCGGAAGGAACCGTGCCTGAAGCGCTCCACCTTCTCGGCCGCACATCGCATCTGGAGTCATCTCCGCGAAAGCGCTGCCCACCGATCCTCGTGAGATCACCGGAAACCGGCCAGTTCGGTAATGCCCCCGATATTCCGGACATGGAGTTGGGTGACCGATGATCCAAGTGAGGAGGCCGGATGGGATCGGATCCCCACGGCCGGTTCGTGGACATATACGAACGTGCCTACCGCCCGATACTCGGGTACGTCCTGCGCCGCTGCGAGGATCCCGACGACGCGGCCGACGTGGTGGCGGAGACCTTCGTCACCGCGTGGCGGCGCATCGACGAGATCCCACCGGGCGACGAGGCACGGCTCTGGCTGTACGGCGTGGCACGCAGGACCCTCGCCAACCACCGGCGCGGTGAACGACGTCACCAGCGGCGCACCGCCGCACTGCGCGAGCAACTCGCCGCCTCCCCCGCGCTGGCCGCCCCGCCGCCGGGCGAGTACACACAGCTCGGCCGGGCCTTCGCCGGCCTCAGCGACGACGACAGGGAGCTGCTGTCGCTGGTCGCCTGGGAGCAGCTCGACACCGAGCAGGTGGCGCGAACGCTCGGCATCACACGCAACGCCGTGCGCGTCCGGCTGCACCGCGCGCGCAGGCGGTTCGCCCGCACCCTGGCCGCCACCGGAATCGACCTTCCGCTCATGGAGAGGACCGCACCGTGAACCTGACCGACCTCGCCAGAGTGCATGACGACGACCTGGGCGACGACCCGGCCGGGCAGGCGTCCGGAGCGGGGGCTCGAACGCTGCTGACCTCGATCATGTCCGAGCCGCCGGGTCAGGGGGGCAGGCCGCGCGCGAGGCGACTGCGCGGGCCGGTGCCGTGGCTGGCCTCCGCGGCCGGCTTGGCCGCCGCCGCGACCCTGGTGGTCACCGTGGTGGTGGCGCCGGACGGGCCGGTTCCGAACCCGTCTCCCACCACGGCCTCGCCCGGAATCCAGCCGTCGGCGCGCCAGGTCCTGCTCGCCGCCGCGTCCGCCGTCATGAAGGTGCCGACGTCGGGCGCGTATTGGCGTACCACCACGATCTCTGGCATGGACGCGATATCGCCTGATCGCGGCTACGTGATCAGGCGGCGTTTCTCCAGGGAGGAGTGGCTGGCGCGTCGGCCGGGAGCGCAGAGCTGGTGGATCTCGCAGTACCTCGGTGCTAAACCGCTCACGGACGAGGACGAGGCCGCCTGGCGTAAGGCGGGCTCACCTACCGAGTGGAGGTATCCGCTCGACATGACCGAATATGTCGGGGTCAACTCGTCGGAGGTGGTGCGAGCCGCCGCCGAGGAGAAGGTGGCCACGCGGCTGCGCGGCAAGTGGAAGGGCTCGGGCGGGACGCTGGCGAAGGAGCGCATCACCTGGGACGAGATCCGCCGCATCCCGAGTGGCGAGCGGGAGCTGCGCGCCTACCTCGAACAGCGCATCACCGCCCATGCCAAGGGTGGCGGGAACGATCCGGAATGGCGGGAGTCGGCCCTGCAGGGAAGCTGCATGGAAGTCTTCAGCCTGCCGGTCTCGCCCGCAGTCCGTGCCTCCGCTTACCGCATCCTGGCCACCTTTCCCAAGATGACGTCTCTTGGCAAGGTGAAGGATCCGCTCGGCCGTACGGGCGAGGCACTCGGGTATCAGACGCGCGACAGCATCCGGGCGGGCACCAACCAGATCGTGATGGTGATCGATCCCGAGACGGGTATGCCGCTCTCGCAGTCGTCGACGAGCACGATCGGACTCGCCGATGGGCGCACCGTGGAGGTCACGGGCTTCTGGGCCCTCCGGCGGATGGGCTGGACCGACGAGAAGCCGTCCCTGCCCGCCAAGCGCGATTGACGGCGGAGGAGCGAATAGTGCCTGCACCCCAGCATCGGACGATGCTCGATAGGCTGATCCATACGTGAAGCTGTCACGGGTCGGTCCCGTGAAAAGCCGCGCGCATCGCTGGTGACACCTGTGTGGGCGCCTCCCGACGATGAGCCGGACCAACAGTGAGAGAGGTTTGTGCTTTGGCAGATTCGTCATTCGACGTCGTCAGCAAGATCGACCGCCAGGAGGTGGACAACGCACTGAACCAGACGGTCAAGGAGGTCGGACACCGCTTCGACTTCAAGGGCACCGGAGCGAGCATCTCCTGGTCGGGCCAGAACGACGTCGAGATCAAGGCGAACAGCGAGGAGCGCGCGAACGCCGTTCTCGACGTGTTCAAGGAAAAGCTGATCAAGCGCGGCCTGTCGCTCAAGGTCCTCGACGCGGGTGAGCCGAAGCTGTCCGGCAAGGAATACCGCCTGATGGTCGCCCTCAAGGAGGGCATCGACCAGGAGAACGCCAAGAAGATCTCCAAGCTCATCCGGGATGAGGGCCCGAAGGGCATCAAGGCCCAGATCCAGGGTGACGAGCTCCGCGTCAGCTCCAAGAAGAAGGACGACCTCCAGGAGGTCATCACCCTTCTCAAGGGCAAGGACCTCGACATCGCCCTGCAGTTCACGAACTACCGGTGACGGAGCGGTGATCCGGACGGGTCACCGCTCTTCCATCTGGTGCCGCGTGACTGCCCGGCCGGTGGCCGCTTCGCGGGTCAGCACGAGCCGCGCACACGAGCCGCGCGCACGTGCCGTCCCGGCACGCCCGATGCTCGACCTCCTCGGCTGCCCGGACACGTGCCCCCCTGAGGAGTCGCCGCGTCCGGGAGGGAATCATCGACCGGCTGTGGCCGCCGGAGGCATGTCCCCGGCGAGACGCGCGGGCTCCCGGCCTCCTTCACCGGCACCACCGCCCGCCCCGAGCCGTCCCTCGGGGCGGAGCCGTACGGGCCTCAGGCGCGCTTCCACCGCCACTTGCCGTTGCTGTACCGCACGCACCTGTACTTACGGCCCTTGTACTTGTCATAGCCGTACTTCCCATGCGCCGCGGCCGGGCAGTACGCCCCGGGCGTGACGCAGTTCCAGTGGTCACTGACCCGCTGTACGCCGCACGCGGCGGACATGAACGCCGGCGCCGCCACCGACACCGCAGCCGACGCCGGCGCGGGTCCGGCGAGCAGGCCGGTCGCGATGACGGCGACGGCGGCCAACGATGCCGTGGAGAGCGGAAAGCCTCTGGATGCTCGAGAAGCCGGAGATGACGCCGAAGCGGCGGGGATCCGCATACGCACTCTTTCCGAAGGGGGATGTGAGAGTGGAATACACCCCCGACCCCGCCTTGTCCCGCTAAATCATCAAGATTGGCATAATCTCGCTGGAGAACGTCACCGCAGGGCACATCGAGGGCACGTGAGACGACGAGAACACCGACAGCCACGGCACCCGGCGATCACGCTCACGATTCGCCGGACGGGACGGCCCTCTGATCGGGCCCATCCGTTCTACGCGGAGGCCCTACGAAGGGTGCTCGGGTGACCGCCCTCTCTGAGCAGGTACGGGCGGCGATCGCCGGAAACGTCCGGCACGCCCGCCGTACGAGAGGGCTCAGCATCCGTGACCTCGCCGACCGGTGCGGGTTCAGCAAGGCCCTGCTGTCGCAGATCGAACGCGGTCTGGCCAACCCGACGGTGGAAGTCCTGTCGGGGATCGCCGAGGCCCTGGAACTCTCCTTCGCCGACATCACCCGGACCCCGCTGTACGAGCCGCAGGTGATGCGGCGCACGGCGGCCGACGCGGCGGCGCGCACGCTCCTCAGTTCGGTGGATCGCCGCCGCTTCGAGATCTACGAGTCTCTGCTGCCGCCGGAGCACAGCCACGAGAGCGCACCGCACGGCCGCGGGTCGGAGGAATTCGCCTATGTGGTGTCCGGCGCGGTGACCCTGGAGATCGCGACCTGGACGGTACGGCTGCGCGCCGGAGACGCGGTCCGGTTCTCGTGCGAGGTCGAGCACAGCTACCAGACCCGCGCGCGGGCCACCCGCCTGCTGACCATGGTCTCCATGCCCTCCGACTAGCGTCGCCTTCCACCGTTCCGCCCACCCCCGGCCCCTTCCTCCGCATGATCGCCCGGTTCCCGCGCGCCCGTACGATGATCGGCATGCCCCTCACACCCTCCGAGGTATCCGCCGACCCCGTACAGGCCGAACCGGTGAACACGCCCGTGGCCGTGGCCGACGGCACCCCTACCAGGACGAACCCCGCCACGGAGCCCTCCGACGCCGAAGAGGGCACCGGTGTGGTCGACCTGCTCGAACGCGGCGGTTCGATCATCCTGCCGATCGGCATCGCCCTGTACGCCCTGCTCTACCTGGGCATCCAGCAGGTCTACGGCGTCTTCAACATCAGCCCCGAGCAGGCGGGCATCGACCAGGCGACCATGTTCGGCCGCCTCGTGGGAACGCTGATCCTCCTGGCACTCGGCGGCGCCCTGATCCTCGGAATCATCGTGGCGATCTGCTGGCTGGTGGACAAGGCCACCCTCGGCTGGGCCACCCGGCTGGTCCGGGCCATACGGCGACGCCCCTGGGCGATGGCGTCCGTCGGCGCACTGTGGTGCGGCGCGAGCTACTGGGGATTCCTCGGCTACCTCGACCTGGACGAGGGCGCGACATTCGCCTCGATCGTGATCGTCGCGGCGATCATCGGCGTCCTCGCCTTCCTCGTACCGTTTCGGCTGCTGCGCTCCCGCCCGGTCGGCCGAGCGGGCATGAAGATCGTGGTGGCCGCGTTCACCGGGATCGGGCTCGGTTTCGCGCTCATGGGCCAGATGGAGAGCGACGCCGCCGACCTCGCCACCACCGGGCGGTCCAGCCTTCTGCTGAGCATGGTCGGTTTCCAGGACCAGTGGGCGGTCGCGGTCGATCGCGAGAGCGACAAGCCGCTGCGCGACGGCGAAGAGGTGCTGCTGCTGGGCGAGCACGAAGGCGTCTACGTCTTCTACGACTGCGCCAAGCAGGAAACCTTCCGCAGATCGATGGAGGCGACCGTCATCCGCCAGATCATGCTCGACCCCGATCGCCCCGACGACTACCAGTGCGGGGCGCCGCAGCCCGCGTCGTGATACTCCCCGACGCGGCCTGACGCGGGGATCAGGCCGCCCTGAGCACCACCATGCTCCGATAGCTGGGCGCGCCGTACCACGCCAGCCGGTCCAGCGTCGCGGCGGGAAGGGGCAGGTCGAGGGCGTCGAGGTAGGTCTCTCCCAGGTCCGCGTCCGTCCACGGGTCGTTGGCGTAGAAGATGTCACCATCCACGCTGTGCACCGTGATCCAGTGCGGCGAGGGCTCGGCGTGCATCCCGAGCTGCTCGATCAGCACCAGCGCGATGCCGCCGTCGGCCAGGACCGCGCGCAGGCGGTCCAGGTCGAACGCCGCCGTCTCCACCGCGATCCCCCGGTCGGCCAGGTCGGCGCGGAAGCCCGACTGGATGAACCGCCGCAGATCGCGCTCCTCGTCCGTACGGCACAGCTCCAGCAGGATCGGCCGTTCGGTCGACAGCAGCACCTCGGGGACGGCGCCCCGGTCGGCGGCGGCGAGCGCCAGCCCGAGGGGATCGCATCCGGCCACGGTCGTGGCCTGGCGCCACATGCGCATCTCCTCGGCCCGGTCCGGCTGGTCCTGCAGTCCAAGCCCGCACAGCGCCAGCTGCAGTGCCACCGGCCCGCAGGTGAAGTCCGTGGTCTGCCGCATGTACGGCAGAGCCCGGTCGGGGGCCGCCCCCCGCCATCGCACCTGTCCGTAACCGGTGTCCGCCGGGTCGCTGGTGACCGGCGCCGCCCACACCGGAACCGGCGTCTCCTGATACCCGCGTTCCAGCGAACGCCGCCAGGCGGTCGTCCCACCGGCACCCGCGGAAGCGTCGTTCCTCCCGGCATCGGCGCCACCACCGTGGCCCCGGCCGTCGCCGGCGCGGTCGTCATCGGCCCCAGGGACGTCCACGGAGTCCCCGGCCACGTCCACGGAGACTCCGGCAACGAACCCGGGAACATCATCACCGGCGAAGCCGTCGTTCTCACGGTCGGCGGAGTCCTTGGCGGCGAACCAGCGTTTGACGGCGACCGCGCCCTCTCGCCAGGCACGCTCCTCGATGGTGTCCACCAGGATGTCGGCCACCCGCTCGTCCGGCGCCCAGACGTCCACGATCTTCCGGTAGGCGGTCAGCGGGCGGTGTACCTCGAACGCGGCCCCCACCAGCACACCGCGGGTACGGGCCGTGACGAGGGTGCGTACCTGGATCCCTCCGGCCAGCCGCCAGCGGCGCAGGATGTCCTCCGGCAGGTCCCGGATGCCGTCGGCGACTTCCCCGACGTCCCCGATCACCGGCAGAACGTCGATGTCAAGCGTGTCGAGGTCCAGCGCACGACCATCGAGCGCACGACCATCGGCCGCGCCATCTTCAAGCGCCGGACCTTCAAGCGCCAGATCTCCAACCGCACGGCCGTCGACCCCATCGGCACCCTGAGCACCACGGGCACCGACGGCGACCGTATGGACATCACGTTCAGACATGTACGCGCAACCCCTTAGTCCGCTTTGGGAGTGTTTCGAGGATCTTTGCCGTAGCGAGGATCAGCCGGATGGACGCCTCGCAAGGCGGAGGAGAAGGTCGGAGCGGAGCCTCCGGCCCGCATGCCCGGGGCCCGCGAAACTCCGGGCCCGCATGCCCGGGGCCCGCGAAACTCCGGGCCCGCATGCCCAGGGCCCGCGAAACTCCGGGCCTGCGAGCAGGTGCCGTGAGTGGGGCCGACGACACCGCGAGGCGCCGTCCGAGCGACCGCGGTAGGCCGAGCAGGACCACGCCACACGGCCTAGTCCGCCGCCGGGATGGAGGCCAGCAGCCGTTGGGTGTATTCGTGCGCCGGAGCACCCAGCACGGAGTCGACGGGTCCCGTTTCCACCACCCGACCGTGGTGCATGACGTAGACGCGATCCGCGATCTGCCGGGCGACCGCCAGATCGTGGGTGATGAACAGCAGAGTCAGACCGAGCCTGCGCCGCAGGTCCGCGAGCAGGTTCAGCACCTGTGCCTGCACGGAGACGTCCAGCGCGGACACCGACTCGTCGCAGACCAGCAGATCGGCCCTCGGGGCGAGCGCCCGCGCGATGGCGACCCGTTGGCGCTCGCCGCCGGACAACGCCCGCGGCCTGCGACGGGCGTACGCCGCCGGAAGTCCCACGAGCTCCAGGAGCTCGCCCACCTCGGACTTCGGCCGTCCGGCCGCCCGCAACGCCTCGGCGAGCGAGGTGCCGACGGTCAGTCCGGGGTTGAGCGCGGAGTACGGATCCTGGAAGACGATCTGCACCCGCCTGGCCCCCGTGGCCGTGCCGTGGAAGTCGATCCGGCCGGTGTCCGCCCGCTCCAGGCCCACGACGCACCGGGCGAGGGTGGTCTTGCCCGAGCCGGACTCGCCGACCACCGCGACCGTCTCTCCCGCCGCGATCGTCAGATCGACCCCGTCCAGGGCCGGTACGGCAGAGCCCGGGAACGTCTTGGCCAGTCCTTCCACGCTGAGCAGCGGCGAGGCCGGAATCCCCTGGTCTTCCCCAGCATGGAACAGAGACGCCGCGGCCTCCCTGCCTCGCCCGCTGTGCTCAGGAGAAGGCGAGACCGTCTCTGCTGGAGAAGATGGGACGGTCTCCGCCGGAGAAGACGAGACGGTCGCCGCCGGAGGGAGCGGAACTGCCACCGCCGGAGGAGGCGGCACGGTCTCCGCCGGAGAGGGCGGGACGTCCACCGGGAGACCCGCCGTCTCGGGACGCAGGCAGGCCGCCCGATGTCCCTCGGCCACCTCCGCCAGTGCGGGCTCCGCCATACGGCAGGCGTCGACGGCGAAGGCGCACCGTGCCGCGAAGGCGCACTCGGCACCGACCGACGAGGGTTGGGGGACGGACCCGGGAATCGTCGGAAGAACCGGAAGCCGGTGGGTGATCGGGGGGTCACAGGCCGCCAGCCGCGCGGTGTAGGGATGCGCGGGCGCGTCCATCACCAGGGCGGTCGGCCCTTCCTCGACCAGCCGGCCCGCGTACATCACCATGATCCGATCCGCCCTGCTGCGGGCGAGCCGCAGGTCGTGGGTGATCAGGATCAGCCCCATATCGCGTTCGCGCTGGAGCCCGGCGATCAGCTCCAAGACCTCGTGCTGGGTGGTGACGTCGAGTGCCGTGGTCGGCTCGTCGGCGATCAGCAGGTCGGGATCGGCGGCCAGCCCCGCCGCGATCGCGACGCGCTGGCGCATGCCTCCGGAGAGCTGGAACGGGTACTTCTCCGCGACATCGGCGGGCAGCCCGACCTCGGCCAGCAGACGCGCCACACGCTCGGCCCGGCCGCGCCCCGAGATCGCCCAACCGATCTGCTCTCCGCAGCGATGCACCGGGGACAGCGACGTGAAGGGATCCTGGAGCAGCAGCGCGATCCGCGATCCCCGGACGTCGCGCCAAATCGTTCCCTGCGCGGCCAGATCGATCTCACGCCCGGAGCGCCCCGCAGGCCCCGCATGCCCGAAAGGTCCCGCATGTCCGGAGGACCCCGCATGCCCGGAAGACCCCACATGCCCGGAAGACCCCACATGCCCGGAAGACCCCACATGCCCGGAAGACCCCACATGCCCGGAAGACCCCGCATGCCTGGAACGCCCCGTCGGCTCCGAAGGCCCCGCAGGCTCCTCCGTAGGCGCTGCACGCCCTGCCTGGCCGGAACGCCCTTCCACAAGTCCTGCACGTCCTGACAGCCCGGAACTCCCCTGCGCGAGCTCTGCGCGCCCGGGGAGCTCCATCCGACCGGTGGCGCGTACGCCTTCGGGCAGCAGTCCGGTCAGCGCCTTGACGGTCATCGACTTGCCTGACCCGGACTCCCCCACGATGGCGACCGTCTCGCCGGGCGCCACGGTGAGATCGAGCCCGGCGACGATGGTCCCGGAGGCCGACGCGACCCGGAGATCGCGTACGGCCAGCATCGGGGCCGCGACCATAGCCGCCGTCGAACCGTCGACTGCCGCCATCGGTCCATCGCCTGCCGCCGCGGAACCGTCACTCGTCATCGGGCCACCGCCTGCCACCGTGGAACCGTCACCGTTCATCGCGCCATCGCCAGCCGCCGCGGAACCGTCACCAGTCATCGCGCCACCACCCGTCGGTCCAGCAGGTCGGAGAGCCAGTCGCCGAGCAGGTTCACCGCCGTGGCGGTCAGGATGATCAGCACCCCGGGAACGACGGCCGCGAGGGGGTTGTCGCCGAGTAGCTGTCGCCCGTCCGCGAGCTGGCGTCCCCAGTCGGGGGCACCCGGCGGGACACCGAGGCCGAGGTACGACAACGAGGACAGCGCGACCAGCGCGAAGGCGACGTTCAGCAGCAGGTTCGCCACCACGATCGGCACGATGTTGGGCGCGATGTGCCGGAACATGATCCTGGACGGGCGGATGCCGAGCACCCGCGCCGACTCGATGTACGGCCGGGGTGCCTGCTCGATGACCGCGCCGCGCACCAGCCGTACGTCCGACGGCGAGAACAGGACGATCAGCACGACGACCGTGACCCAGTAGCCCCTGCCGACCAGTCCGGCGACGACGATGGCGAGCAGCACGGCGGGAAGCGCGAGCAGCAGGTCGGCGTAGCGACCGGCCAGCATGTCGACGATCCCGCCCCGGTATCCGGCGTACGTGCCGAGGAAGAACCCGATCAGCATCGATCCCACGGCGACGACAACCGGCCCGGCCAACGCCGAACGGGCGCCCGCCAGGGAGAGCTGGAGGATGTCCCGGCCGAGCTGGTCGGTGCCGAACAGGTGGCCGTCGACGCCGCCGCCGACCACTCCGAGATAGATGTCCTGTTCCAGCGCCTTCGGGGCGATGATCTCCTGGGCCAGGGCGCAGATCGCGACGAAGGCCAGCAGCGCGGCCGACACGATCGCGACGACCGGGATCCGCCTGCTACGTCCGTTGGCCGTACTGTCCGGGCGCGGGCTCATCGGCGCACCGCCCTGGCTCGTACGCGCGGATCGATCAGCAGGTACGACAGGTCGACGAGGAACGCGGCCGCGGAGACCACGAAGGCGACGGCGAGCGTAAGTGCCTGCACCACAGGGATGTCCTTGAACAGCACCGACTCCTCCATCAGCGACCCGAGGCCGGGCAGGGCGAAGGTGACCTCGATGAGCACGGTGCCGCCGAACAGGTAGGCGACCATCAGGCCCAGGCTCGTGACGATCGGGATGGCGGCGTTGCGCAGGACGATGCGCAACGTCGCGCCCTCCGACAGGCCGCGGCCGCGGGCGAAGGTCACGTAGTCCTGGTCGAGCTCGCGGATCACCGCGGCCCTGGTCAGCTTGACGACGAAGGCGCCGAGCCCGAGCGCCAGCGCCACCGCGGGCAGCGCGAGGTGCCAGAGGGAGTCGAGGAATCCCTCACCGGTTCCGTAGATCGGGAACCAGCCCAGGCCGAGCGCGAAGACGTACAGCAGCAGGAGACCGATCGCGAAGCCGGGCGCGCTGACCCCGACGACGGAGACCGTGACGAGCACCCGGTCGAGCCAGCGGCCCCGGCGGACCGCCGTCGCGATGCCCGCGGGGACGCCGACGAGGACGGACAGCAGGAACGCCAGTCCGGCGGTGGCCGCGGTGATCCCGGTCTTCTCCAGCATCAGCGGCCCGATGGGGCGGCCGGTGCGGATGGAGGTGCCGAAGTCGCCGGTGACCGCGTGCGTCAGCCACCGCCAGTACTGCTGCAGGAACGGGTCGTCCAGGTGGTACCGGGCGCGGATCTGGGCCAGCGCCTCCGGGGTGACGTTGCGGGTGCCCAGCAGGTTGCGGGCGACGTCCCCCGGCGCGAGGTACAGCAGCCCGAACACCAGCAGGGAGAGCGCGAGCAGCAACAGCAGCGTCGCGCCCGCCCTGCGCAGGACGAAGGCGAGCACCGGGCTTCTCACTTGGCCGCGTACAGGTGTTCCGGCCAGTTGGCCAGCAGGGTGTAGGAGGTGTAGTCGTGCACGCCGACGGCGCTGCTCAGCGCGATCGCGGACTGTCCCCACCACAGCGGAAGGTAGGCCACGTCGGCGGCCTGGGCGCTCTGCGCCTCGATCAGCAGCGCGGCCCTCTTGGCCGGCTCGGACTCGGCACCGGCCTTGGCCATGGTGTCGGTGATCGTGGCGTTGGTGTACTTCGCCGGGTTGCCCTCGCCGAGGAACCAGCTCGCGAGCTCGCCCGGGTCGCCGGTGGTGTTGAAGTACCACATGTAACTCAGCGGCGGGAAGGTGTTCAGCTCGGCCAGCCACTGCTCGATGGGCAGTTCCTTGACGTCGAGGGTGATCCCGATCTTCTTCAGGTCCGCGCCGAAGGCGAGCGCGGCCGTGCCCAGGTGCGGTCCGGTGTTGGGATACGAGAGGGCGGCGGTGAACCCGTTCGGCACCGACGACTGGGCGAGCTCCTTCTTGGCCTGCTCCAGGTCGTACGCGTACTGCGGGATCGCGGCGAGTTCCTTCGTCGCCTGGTCCGGCGTCCACAGCCCGCCGAACTGCTCGGGCGTGGACAGCGCGGTCGCGACCTGCCCCCGGCCGTGCAGGATGTTCTTGACGATGGCGTCGCGGTTCACCGCGTGCGCGATGGCCTTGCGCACGTGCACGTCGTCGAACGGCTTGGCCGACACGTTGAAGGTCAGCCCGGCGTAGGACCGGTCGGCCGCGTAGACCACACGGGTGCCGGCCGCCGACTCCCATTGACGCGCCTGGGCCAGCGGCACGTTCAACGACATGTCGGCCTTGTTCGCCTTCCATGCCAGCAGGCGGGTGTTGTCGTCGGCGATGAACTCGAACCGGATCTTGGCGACCTTCGGCCGGGTGCCCCGCCAGGTGTCCACCCGGGTGAGCTCGACGTGCGAGTCCGGCGCGAAGTCGGTCACCTTGTACGGCCCGGAGCCGACCAGGAGGGACTGGGCCGTGCCGATCTGGTTCTTCGCCTTCTCCCAGGCGGCCTTCGGAGCGATCCACAACGCGTCGACGTTGGACGGGATCCATCCGAACGCCTCGTCGGCGGTCTTGCTGGACAGCGTGATCTCGTTCGCGCCCGACTTGGTGGCCTTGTCGAGGTTGGCCCAGTAGCTGGCGGTGCTCGGCGACGCCTTCGCGTCCCTGGCCATCTCGATCGAGTGGAGGATGTCGTCGGCGGTGACCGGGCTGCCGTCGTGGAACCTGGCGTCGTCGCGGATGGTGTAGACGTAGGTCGTCGGCGAGGTGCGCTCGACCTTCGAGGCCAGCGCCGGGACGATCGCGCCGGAGGTGTCGACGCCGACGAGGCCCTCCATGCAGATGCCGGCCACGTAGTAGTTCAGGATGCCGGACTCCTGGCCCGGATAGAGGTTCGACAACGATCCGGGCAGTGCGACCCGCAGCAGTTCGATGTCCTTGCCGGTGTCCGCGCCCTCCGCGGCGCTCCCGCCCGATCCGGACGACTCGGGGGCCGGTGCCGCGCCGCACGCTTCCAGCAGCGTGGCGGCAGACAGGATGGTCACACCTGTGACGGCCGCCTTGAGCAGCCCGCGACGGCTGAGAACGCCGCGCTCGTCGATACCTGCCATGCCACACCTTCCCGGCACTGTGATCTGTCTACCAAAACACCCCAAATGGCTAGAAGTAGTAAACACCATCAATGTCCGGATCTTCCATAGCTTTCCCTACTGGAACAGTAGGGAAATGCTGTGACATTCGACACACCGTGGCCTATTCGTAACGCAACCTTTCGGCCAAGCCCGGCATCTATCAGATGACGAAAGGAGCAAGCGATGACAAGGAAACTGGCGGTCCTCGCCGCCGCGGTCGCCGCGACGGCCTCCGCCCTGGCCGTCCCCACCGCCGCGGAGGCGAAGACGGGAGCCGCCTCCGCCGCGAGCGCCCAGATCCGCTACGCGTGGGTGAAGTCATGCCCGAAGAAGGACTACACCGTCCCCTGCGGGTCGTGGACCCTCGCCCTGCGCGACGGCAAGACCCGTAAACTCACCGACGCCCGGGTCAACCCCGTGACCGCCTCCGGCAAGGTCGACAAGGACATGGTCTCGACGCTCGCCATCAGCGGCGACGGCCAGAACGTGGCCTACTTCCGCAAGTCGGACAACAAGCTGGTCGTCCGCGACCTCGCGGCGAACCGGGTGCGCGTACTGCCCGGCAAGGCGGCCCTCGTGCCCAAGGGCATCGGCATGGGCGACGTCGCCGCCACCCTGTCCCCGGACGGCGACAGCGTCGTGATCGAGTACCAGGACGACGCGGGCAAGCTCCCGTCGCTGCTGGTCGACATGAACGCGGGCAAGGTCACCAAGATCCGGGCGAATGTCGACGTCCAGGGCTTCAGCCCCGACGGCCACCACATCCTGGCGTCCCGGTACACCAGCGAGAACACCACGGAACTCGTCGTCTTCGACGAGAGCGGCGCAACCACCGGCCGCAAGGTCGTGCCGCAGGTGATCGCGAACAACATGCCGCAGGCCCTGGCGAACGACGGGAACACCGTCGCGGTGATGATCAGCACGTCGGGGGGCAAGCAGCGGGTACGCGTCTACGACCTGGCGAGCGACACCGTCGGCGACGCCGTGAACGTGAACACGCCGAAGAACGAGTCGCCCCACCGGCTCAGCTGGGACGACTCCGACAACCTGACCCTGTGGCAACTGCGCAACGACGCCGAGGGCAACACGACGGGCATCGTCCGGCGCTCCCTCGACCCGACCTCGGGCGCCACGAAGAAGGCCGACACATGCACGATCACTTCCAAGATGTACATGTGGTGGCTGCCGGGCGAGTGACGCCGCCCGCACGTACCGCACAGGATCCGCACACGGATCCGGAGACGGAACCGGAGACGGAACAGATGACGGACCGGTCGCGCACCCTCGCCTCGACGTGACCGGTCCGACGGAACGCCGTCAGCGGACCCCTCCGAATGCGCGCCGTCGGTGGACCCGTGCGGAACGGAGCGCCGTCGGCGGAACCCCCGGGCCGTCAGCGGCGGTAGCCGGCCATCCGCTCCAGCCGGGCGACCCGCTCGGCGGTCGGCGGGTGGGTGGAGAAGAGCTTGCCGATGCCCGCGCCGCGGAACGGGTTCGCGATCATCATGTGGCTCGCCGAGGCCAGCCGTCCGTTCTCCGGGAGCGGCAGCCGCCGGGCCCCCATCTCGATCTTGCGGAGCGCGGAGGCCAGCGCCAGCGGATCACCGGTGAGCCGGGCACTCGACTCGTCCGCGGCGAACTCACGCGACCGGGAGATCGCCATCTGGATCATCGAGGCGGCGACCGGACCGAGGATCATCATGAGCAGCGCACCGAGGAAGCCCGGACCGTCGTCGTCATCGGAGCCGAAGAATATCCCGATGTATCCGAAATAGGTGATCATCGTGGCCAGTGCACCCGCGACCGACGAGATCAGGATGTCCCGGTTGTAGACATGGGACAGCTCGTGCCCGATCACTCCCCTGAGCTCCCGCTCGTCCAGCATGACGAGGATGCCGTGGGTGACGCAGACGGCCGCGTTACGCGGGTTCCGCCCGGTCGCGAACGCGTTGGGCTGCATTGTGGGGGAGACATAGAGCCGGGGCATCGGCTGCCGGGCGTCGTTGGACAACTCCCGGACGACGCGGTAGAGAACCGGCTGCTCCACCTCACTGACGGGCCGGGCCCGCATGGCGGAGAGGGCGATCCGGTCGGAGAAGAAGTACGCGATGCCGTTGGTCAGAAGCGCGACCACGAGGGCCAGTCGCACACCGGAGCCGCCTCCGAGCCAGGCACCCGCCGCCAGGATCAACGCAGAGAGAGCCCCCAGAAGGATCGCGGTACGCAGGCCGTTGTGGTGCACGCCTCCTCCTCACGATTTGGTGCGTTCTCCCTTACCAACGCGTGTGGCCTGGCAGAACGTTCCCAATGGGAAAGGTCAGCCGGAGGCGGAGAGAACGAGCTGCGGAGCGACGGAGAAGGCCAGCGTGACCAGGACGGCGACCCCCACGGCGACCGTGACCGGCACCGATCGGGTACGGCTCGCGCCCGCCGGGCCGGGAGCGAACAGCCGGGCCGTCCACGCGATGTAGTAGTAGAGCCCGATGACCGTGTTGACCGCCATCACGACGGCCAGCCACCCGAGGCCGCCCTCCACGATCTCCCGGAACACCACCACCTTGGCGAACAACCCGGCGAGCCCAGGGGGCAGGCCGGCCAGGCAGACGAGGAAGAAACCGAGCGCGACGGCTGTGCCCGGCCTGCGGGAGGCCAGACCGCGATAGTCGTCCAGCTCGTTCCGCGGCGCCGTACGGGAGATCGCCATCACCACGGCGAACGCCCCCAGGTTCATCGCCGCGTAGATGACCAGGTACGACATCGACGCGGTGAACGCACGGCCGCCGACCACCGCGAGCGGGGCCAGGATGTAGCCGGACTGGGCCACCGACGACCACGCGAGCAGCCGCAACGCGGCGCGCTGGCGCAGGGCGAGGACGTTGCCCGCGGTCATGGTCGCCGCGGCCACCACCGCGACGACCGGCCCCCACAACGTCGCCTGGTCGCGCAGCCCGGTGACCAGGATCAGGATCAGCCCGGCGAACCCGGCGGCCTTGGAGACGACGGAGAGCAGCGCCGCCACCGGGACGGGCGCGCCCTGGTAGACGTCACCGGCCCAGAAGTGGAACGGCACAGCGGCCACCTTGAACGCGAACCCCGCCAGCACCAGCACGACGGCGACCGACACGACCCCGGACGCGCCCGAGCCCGCGGAGAGGGCCGGGGAGAGCCGCTCCAGGTAGAGGGTCCCGGTAAGGCCGTACAGCAGGGAGACGCCGAACAGCGTGATCGCGGTCGAGACGACGGAGACGAGGAACAGCTTGAGCGCCGCCTCCGAGGCCCGGCCGTCGTACCGCTTCAGGGCGGTCAGCGCGAACACCGGCAGGGACACCACTTCGAGCGCCACGACGAGCGTGGCGAGGTCACGCGCGGCGGGCAGCAGGACCGCCCCCGTCAGCGCGCTCAACAGCAGGAAGTACCACTCGCCGGCTGGGATCCTCCGGTCGGTCAACTCTGCCATGGACAGCAGCACGATCACGATCCCGGCGACGAGCGCCAGCCCGGACATGACCAGGGTGAAGCGGTCCACCACGAAGGAGCATCCGCCGCCGCCCAGCGAGTCGGGCACGCAGAACGTGCGCCGCCGCCCGCCTTCGGCGGCCTGCGCCATCAGGACGCCGAACGCCGCGACGACCCCCGCCAGCGTGACGAGCCCGAGTGCCCCCGGCGTACGGCGGGGCAGGAAGGCGTCGAGCAGCAGCACCACCCCCGCCACCAGGGCGAGGATCAGCGGCGCGGCTATCGCGACGTAGTCGATCGACTGGATCACGAGCCCACCCCCGGGAGGATCGCCTGGACGGCGGGCGTGGTGATCGCGAGCAGCGCCTTGGGCCACAGGCCGAAGAGGAGCGTCAGAAGCACCAGCGGCATCCAGGCGGCCAGCTCGTACGCGGTCACGTCCACCGCCGGCCCGCGATCTCGCGCGGGACGGCCGTGCGTCACCCGGGACAGCATGAGCAGGAAGTACGCGGCGGTCAGCACCGTGCCGATGCCGCCGATCACCATGAACGTCAGGAACAGCGGCCGGGACAGCTCGGCGGCGGGCCGGAACGCCCCGAACAGCGCGAGCATCTCGCCCCAGAACCCGGCCAGACCCGGCAGCCCCAGCGACGCGACGCAGGCGAAGGTCAGCAACGAGCCGATGTACGGCAGGCGGCCCAGCATCCCGCCACCCAGCCGGGCCATGTCGGCCGTGCCGTACCGGTCCTTGACCGCCCCGGCGACGAAGAAGAGCAGTCCGGTGATCAGACCGTGCGCGACGTTGCCGAAGAGCGCGGCGTTCACGCCGACCGGAGTCAGCGTCGCGAAGCCGAGCAACACGAACCCCATGTGCCCGACCGACGAATAGGCGATCATCCGTTTCAGGTCGCGCTGGGCGAGGCAGGCCAAGGACCCGTAGATGATGCCGATCACCGCGAACGCCCCCAGCCATGGGGCCACCGTGGCGGCCCCCTCCGGGAGGATCGGGATCGCGATGCGCGCGAAGCCGTACGTGCCCATCTTGAGCAGCACCCCGGCGAGCAGCACCGAACCCACGGTCGGAGCCTCGGTGTGGGCGTCCGGCAGCCACGTGTGCAGCGGCCACATCGGGGCCTTGACCGCCAGACCGGCCCCGATCGCCAGGAACGCCAGGATCTGCGTCGAACGCGCGATGCCGTTGCCCCGGGCGAGCGCCACCATGTCGAGCGTCCCGGCCTGGGACCAGACGACCAGCAGCCCCAGCAGCAGGACGGCGGATCCGAGCAGCGTGTAGAGGATGAACTTGACCGCCGCCGCCCGGCGCTCCGGCCCGCCCCAGACCGCGATCACGAAGTACATCGGGACGAGGACGACCTCGAAGAACACGAAGAACAGCAGGAGATCGAGCGCGAGGAACGTGCCGATCATGCCGGTTTCGAGGACGAGCAGTGTGAACGCCAGCGCCCGCGGCCTGCTCTGCGGGCGGCCAGCCAGGTGGACGAAACACAGGAACGTCAGCAGCGCGGTCAGCACGACCAGCGGCAGCGAGATCCCGTCCACGCCGAGGTGGAACCGCAGGTCAAGGCCCGGGATCCACGGCACGTCCGTCTGGAACTGCATCCGCGCGGTGTCCCCGTAGTCGAAGACGGCCGCCATCGCGACGGCGAGGGCCAGCGTCACCCCGGACACGGCGAGCCCGTACCCGCGCGGCACCCGTCCCGCGAACCTCGGCAGGAGGAGCACGGCGGCCCCGAGCAGGGGCACGGCGAGCATCGCGATCGGGATCCAGCTCATCGGCGGGACACCTCCGGAACCCGTACCGACCGGCCCGGAACCGGTCCCCACGGCGAAGCATCACGAGGCATCCCGATCACGGCATCGCGGATCATGCGAGCACCACCACCCCTACCGCGATCAGCAGCACCCCGGCGAGCACGCCGGTGACGTAGAGCTGGGCGTTGCCGTTCTGCGCGAGCCGCAGGAGGCCGGACAGGCCGACCGCCGCCCGCCCCGACCCGCGCACCGCCCCGTCCACCACCCGGTCGTCGGTCCGTACGACGCCCCGGGCGAGCCGCAGGACGGGACGGGCGACCAGCCGGTCGTAGACGGTGTCCAGGTAGAACGCCCGCTCGCACGGCACCCGGAACGGGCCGAGCATCCTCGCCGGATCCTGCGCGGGCGAGCCGCGCCAGAGCGAGTAGACGACCCCGGCGCCGAGCAGCGCGATCACCACGCTGATCGCGGCCGACTCCGCGTCGAACTCGCGCACCCCGGCGAACCCGAGCAGCAGGGCCGGTACGGCGAGCAGCACGACGGGCCAGAGCATCGACCGGGGAACCGCCGGACGCCCCCGCTCCTCGTGCTGTGCGCGGCCATGGCCGTGATCGTCCGCGTCGGACGGCGGCACGGGACGGCGGGAGCCGAAGAAGGTCCGCAACCAGGCGCGGGCCGAGTAGGCGCCGGTCACCCCGACGGTGACCAGCGCGCAGCCGTACAGGAAGAGCTGGGCGGGACTGCGCGAGTGCTCGATGGCCGCGATCACCGCGTCCTTGCTGAAGAACCCGCTGGCCGGAGGCAACCCGGCGAGCGCGGCGAACCCGATCGTCATCGCCCAGAACGTGACGGGCAGGCTGGTGCGGAGCCCGCCCATATGGCTCATCAGGTTCGACCCGACGTAATGGATGACCACGCCCGCGCACAGGAACAGCAGCGCCTTGAACGCGCCGTGCGTCACCAGATGGAAGATCGCCGCGTGATCCGACCCCGCGGCCAGCGCCGCCGCCATGAAGGCGAGCTGGCTGATCGTGGAGTACGCGAGCACCCGCTTGAGATCGTCCTGGGCCAGGGCGGAGAGGGCCGCGCCCAACATGCCGACGGCGGCGATCACGCCGAGCACGTCCAGCGTGGGCTGGGCCGCGAGAAAGACCGGATAGAGCCGGGCGACCACGAAGATGCCGGCCGCGACCATCGTGGCCGCGTGGATGAGCGCGCTGATCGGGGTCGGGCCCGCCATGGCGTCCGGCAGCCAGGTGTGCAGCGGCACCTGGGCGCTCTTGCCCGCGACGCCCGCGAGGAGCAACATCGTCGCCGCGATCAGCGTGCTCGTCGGTATGTCGGCGGCGAGGACGTCGTCGATCCGGAAGCTGCCCGCCGACAGGCCGAGCGTGAATATCCCGAACAGGAATCCGACGTCACCGAGACGGGTGACGAGGAACGCCTTGACCGCCGCGCGGGAGTTGGCCCGGTCCTCCCACCAGTGCCCGATCAGCAGGTAGGAGCACAGGCCCATGATCTCCCACCCGACGTACAGGACGATCAGGTCGCCCGCGTAGACCACGAGCAGCATGGCGCTGGTGAACAGGCTGATGAACGCGCTGTACGACGGGTAGCGCGGATCGTCCCGCATGTACCCGACCGAGTACACCTGGACCGCGAGCGCCACCACGGTGACGAGGACGCCGATGAGTGCCGACAGCTCGCCTACCTGGAGTCCCACGGAGATCGGGACGGACCCAGTCTCGATCTCGGCCAGGGTGCCCGCGACGGTGTCCGCGGCCCCGTGGTCACCGGTGATCGCCTGCCGCGCGGCGAGCCACACCGCCGCGACGGCCGAGATCGCGACGGGCAGGACGGCGAACCACGCCGCCCGCCGCCGGGCCGTACGGGCCGGGGTGCGGCTGCGCGGGACCCGCGACCCGAGCAGTCCGGCGGCGGCGCCGACGAACGGCAGCAGGATGGCGAGTACGGCCAGGACGATCATCCGGCCTCCGAACGGTCAAGGACTGCCCCGCCTTCGGAGCCCGGGGCGGGAGGATCGGCGGGACCGGGGTCCGGCGAGTCGCCTGGGGGCGCGCCCGCCGGACCGGGACCGGAGCCGACCGGAGTGTCCGGGCCGGAGCCGAGCGGGCCGTCCGGGCCGGGATCGGAGCCGACCGGAGCGTCCGGACCGGGACCGATGAGGTCGCGCTCGGTGAGGTCCCGGAGCCGGTCGATGTCGATGGTCCGGCGGTTCCTGAAGACCGAGAGCACGATCGCCAGGCCCAGACCCACCTCGGCCGCCGCGATCACGATGATGAACAGCGTGAGCACCTGGCCGCCGTGCAGCCGGTCCCGCAGCCAGATGTCGAAGACGACCAGGTTGAGGTTGACCGCGTTGAGCATGAGCTCGACGGACATGAGCACGAGGATCGCGTTACGCCGGGCGAGCACGCCGTAGACGCCGATGGAGAAGAGCAACGCGGAGACGACGACGGGATAGACGACGTGCACGTCAACCGCCGTTCCGGGAGACACCGTCAGAGCCGGTCTCCTGATCGCTCCGCGGCTCGCTCCCGGAGCCGCCCTCGGGGTCGCTGCCCGTTCCGTCCGGTGAGGGATCGGAACCGGGCGAGTCGGTGACGCGGCTCGGGCCGCCGATGTCGGTACGGGAGAGGACGATGGCGCCGATCAGCGCGGCCAGCAGGAGCACGGACAGCGCCTCGAAGGGCAGCACCCACGACCGGAAGATGCTCGACCCCAGCGCGCCCGCCGCGCCACCCCCGGGTTCCAGCGGCGTATAGGCGGTCGCGAAACCCTGGACGACCACGGTCACCAGGACCGCGGCCGTCGCGACCGCCACCAGCACGGCAGCCGCCCGGTTGCCCGAGTCGAGGTCGGCGCTCCGGCCGATGGGCGCCCGGGTCAGCATGATGCCGAACAGCAGCAGTACGACGATCGCGCCGACATAGATCAGGACCTGGACCCAGGCGACGAACTCGGCGGTCAGGACCAGATAGCCCCCGGCAAGCGCACCGAAGCACACGACGAGCCAGAGAGCGGCGTGGACGAGTTGTCTGGTGGTCACCACCAGCAGGGCGGACCCGAGAGCGACGACTCCGAGCAGCAGGAACACGACTTCCTGCCCGGTCGGCGGCCACAGGTCCGGCACCTGCGATGTCACGATTCGCCTCCCTGATCGGGTGGCGCGTCCTTCTTCGGCAGTGACCCGGGCGGTCGGATCGAACGGACGTTCCGCAGAGCTCTGGGCGGCTCGCGACGGTCCGGTTGCTCCCGCTCGCCGGACGCCCCGGACCCGGACTCACCGGACGCCCCGGTCCCGCCCTCTCCGGACGACCCGGGCTCGGCGGTCGGCCCTGTGGACTCGCTACCCGCTGGCCCCGAGGGCTCCGGGGGTCCCGAGGGCTCCGGGGGCTTCGCGCCCGCGCCCGGTCGTGGAGGCAGCGAGCCCGGAGGGCGGATCGCGCGGATCGCGGCCGGACTCCGTGGCGCCTCCCGCCGTACGCGGGGGCCGCTGTCGGCCGCGCCAGCCCCGGCGGGGGCCTCCGCCGTCCCTGACGTGTCTTGGCCACCCGAGGCGTCGGCGGTGTCGGCTCCGCTCGCCGTGCTGGCCGTACGGGCGGCGGGACCGCCGGAGCCGGCCGAACGGCCGGGTTCGCCGGGTCGGTCCGCGCTTGGACCGGTGGTCTCACCGGGTCGGCCCGCGCTTGGACCCGTGGTCTCACCGGGTCGGTCCGCGCTTGGACCCGTGGTCTCACCGGGTCGGCCCGTCCGGGTGCCGGTCGCCTCGCCGGGCCGCCCGGCACCCGGACGGGCGGTGTCACCGGGGCGGGCGGCGGGTCCCCGAGCCGGGCGGGAAGCGGCGGCGGCCTCCTTGGGCGGCTCGGCGCCGATCTCGTGGGGCGGCGGAGGGGGCACGCTCTCGACCCACTCGCCCAATCGATCCTTTTCGTGCAGAAGGTCGCGAATGTCGTATTCGGCGTACTCGAACTCGGGCGCCCAGAACAGCGCGTCGAACGGACACACCTCGACACAGATGCCGCAGTACATGCAGAGCGAGAAGTCGATCGCGAACCGGTCGAGCACGTTCCGCGCGCGAGGGCGCCCACCCTCGGGAGCCGGAAGCGTCTCCTTGTGCGAATCGATATAGATGCACCAGTCGGGACACTCGCGGGCGCAGAGCATGCAGACCGTGCAGTTCTCCTCGACCAGGGCGATCACGCCCCGGCTGCGAGGAGGCAGGTCAGGCTGGACCTCGGGGTACTGCTGGGTCACCGATTTGCGCACCATGTGCTTGAACGTGACCGCCAGCCCCTTGGCCAGCCCTTCTCCTGGTATGCGCGCCACAATTCCCCATCATCGCGCACTACGGGCGACACGTGAATGCGCTGATGCGCCCCTCTGTGTTTTCCACAGTTTCCACAGGCTTCTCCACTGGTTGTCCACAAGTGGAGCGGTAGAAAGGGCTTATTCTGCCACTATGCGGCCCCCACACCCCGGTCCTCCTCCACAGTCGCCCTACGGGCAGGCACCGCACGGTGAGGCATCCGCCGAACCGCCCACTGCCCCGCAGCGGTTGCCACGCGAACAGGCGCCCCAGCGCCCGACGCCGTACGGGCAGGCACCGCAGGGACCGGCCCCTCATGGCCACACACCATACGGCCAGCCGCTCCAGACACGACCACCACACGGCCAGGCACTCCCCGGCCGCCCCCCGCACGGCCAGGTACTCCCGGGCAACCCGCCGCCGGGCCAGGCTCCGCGGACGCAACCGCCGCTGGGACAGGCACCCGCCATGCCCTCCGCTCCTCCACGGCATCCGCATTACGTACAGGGGCCACCCGGGCCGGTGCCGTACCGCCAGGTGCCCGGCATGCCTCCCGCCGCCGTCCCACGTCCGCCCGGCGCACGGACGTTCCTCAGCGTCCTGTGGGCGCTGGTCCCGTTGGGGAGCGTCGGGGCTCTCACTCCGGCCGTCTTCCTGCACGCCGCGATCAAAATGCGGTCGACGCTCGCCTGGGCCGCCTTCGTGATCTACCTGGTCGGCACGGTGACGATGTTCACCACCGTCAGTTCGAACGACGCGCTGTTCAGCGCGGGCCTGGTCCTCAACACCCTCGGCGGTACCGCCCACGCATTCGCCGTCCGCCGCCGCGTGTTCCCCCGTCCCGATCCCGTGGCGTACGGGAACGACCAGGCGATCCAGTTCGCGCAGCACCGCCGCGACCTGCGCCAGGAGGCACGCGAGCTGGCCGAGCGCGACCCCGGGCTCGCCATGGAGCTGCGCATCGGGCGGCCCGACCTGCCCCGGCGCTATGACGACGGCGGCCTCGTGGACATGAACCACGCCCCCGCCGCGGTGATCGCCGGCCTCCCCGGGATGACGCCCGAACTGGTCGAGCAGATCCTCGAGGCCCGGCAGGCGGTCGGAACCTTCACCTCTGCCGTGGAAGTGTGCATCACCGCGAACCTCCCGGCCGACCTGACCAGCCCGCTCACCGAATACACCGTGTACCTCCCCTGACGGGGGGTTCCGCGCGCTCTTGCCGAAGGGTCCAGACGGCCCTTGCCGCGCGCCGCAACCTTCCGCCCGGCCGGTGGTGGTGGTGCCCGGCGTGGAGTTCATGAACCAGGAAACCGCCTGCGCGCTCGACAAGGCCGGCATCGTGTGCGGCCACCGGCACGATCAGCGCGGGCACCACCGGCGGGGCGGTCCAGTACCGGTTCCTGCGGGTCCCGGAACGGCGTGTCCACCGCCCTGGCGTGACAGAGCGGAGAGGCGCCCGCCTGGGATCGCCGATCGACGGGATCCGGCACGGGGATCGCGCCGCGGCTCGCTGGTGGCGGAAACCTCTGCGACCTGCGCCCCAAGTGAGCCACCAGTGAGCGCCCTTATTTTCCGGGGCGCCCTTTCCTGACGTACCGGGACGCATGATGCATCCCACGACAGACCAAGGAATCCCACGAAGCGCACTCTGGCTTTCGGTGGCGCCGTAGCCGCCGCGGGCCTGCTCGCGGTCGGGCTGACCGTCCCTGCGAGCGCCGCCCCCAAGGACCAGGCCCCCAGCGTCATCCTGGCCAACACGAACCTGGCCGCTCGGCAGATCGCCACGTTCTGGTTCGGCCAGCGCGCGGCGAACCTGATCGGCGCCACGCCGTACAACGTCGAGACCAAGGTCGTCGCCAAGCACATCTCCACCGGCGGCCCGGCGGCCGACAGCAAGCCCGGCGTCGTCCCCGCGATCGGCGACGAGAAGAAGACGACCGCCAAGTCCAAGAACATCAACCTGCCCAAGACCACGGGCAAGGTGTTCTTCATCGGCGCCGACCACAAGCCGCACTGGTGCTCCGCCACCTCCGTGCAGGCGAACTACCGCAACCTCGTGGCCACCGCCGGCCACTGCGTCTACGACACCGAGTCGAACAAGGCCACCCTCGACAAGTGGGTCTTCATCCCGGGCTACTACGAGGGCAAGACCCCGTGGGGCATCTACGTCGGTAAGCAGGCCTTCACCCACTACGACTACGACGTCTACGAGGACGGCGACCGCAACTTCGCGTTCGTCACCGTCTGCGACGGCGTCCTGCCGACGAAGGTCACCAAGGGCGGCACCTACGAGAAGGTCTGGGAGACCAGCGCCGAAGCCAGGGCGGACGCCTCGAGGCTGGACGACGACCCCGCGTACTCGAACATTCCAGACCGAGAAGATCTACACCCGCGACCTCGCGCATTCGACCCAGGTTGAAGAGAACTGGGTGCACGATCACACCCGTGCCGAGATCAAGCGACTGACCGGATTCTCCGATCTGGAGCTGGGCGACAAGCCCGCCGGCGCGTTTCCCGCCAACGTCACCGTGTACCCCCGCCCTGTCGACGCCAAGTTCTTCGAGGACGCCAAGGCCACGCCGGGCCCCGACGGCGGCGAGGGCACCAACGGCGGACGGGACAACTGGGCCCGGACTCAGAACGAGCAGAATCTCGTCTCCAAGCGAGGAGACACCTACACATGGCGCTCCTTCCACACGGAATACGACCTGGACTTCAAGGTCACCGCCACCACGAAGCGCGGACTCACCATCGAGCTGAAGAGCGTCGGCCATCTCGGTGACAACGTCGGCGGTCAGGGCCTGGCCTACAACCAGAAGCTCGGCTCCCCGGTCTTCGTGTTCGGCTACCCGAGCGGCGCCCACCTGGACGGCAACCACGCCTACACCGGCAAGACCCTCAAGTGGGCCTACGGTAAGATCTTCGCGGTCCAGGCTCCCGCCATCAAGGGCGAGGAACTCCAGGGCATGAAGCCCTCCTTCACCGGCGAGGGCTCCATCGGCTCCTCCTGGCTGCTGAAGTACAACAACAGCCGTCGCCTCGGCTACCTGAACGGCGTCACCATCGGCGTCGCCGACACCGACGCCAACAACCGCTACGACACCAGCGTCTCCCCGTACTTCGACGGCGAGACCTACGGCGTCTACAAGGCCGCCGCCAACGTCTGGTCCGGCAAGATCGTCTGATTCTTCACGGACGGCCGCCTCGCCATGGACTCGATCGTGCCCGACCGGTGTCTGCGCTCCGGTCAGGCCACGATCGCAGGGCCTCGAACCCTTGAAGGATCGGGGCCCTGTCGACCTTTCCGTCTGTCGGCCCTGATTCCTTCTCGAGGCTCGTCAGGCGGCGATGACCTTGACGACGCCGGTGAGAGCGAGCTGGAGGAGCGCGAGCGGCACCAGACCGACCCAGGCCAGCTTCTGGAGCTGGTCCTCACGCAGGCGCGGATAGCTCACCCGTACCCAGATCACCACGAACGCCAGCGCGAACACCTTGAGGAGCGTCCACACCGGGCCGGGAAGCAGCGGTCCATGCCAGCCGCCGAGGAACAGCACGGTCGTCAACGCCGACAGCACCACGATCCCGGCGTACTCGGCGAGCATGAACAGGGCAAACCGGATCCCGGTGTACTCCGTCATCGGACCCATGATGATCTCGGACTCGGCGATCGGCATGTCGAACGGGGGCCTGCGCAGCTCCGCCAGCCCGGCGACGAAGAACACCACCCCGCCGATGGCCTGCCAGGGCAGCCACCACCACTGCCACTGCTCCACGATGCCGTTCAGCGACAGAGTGCCCGCCGCCATCGCCACGCTCGACGCGGCCAGCACCAGCGGCAGCTCGTACGACATGAGCTGGGCCGCCGCCCGCATGCCGCCGAGGACGCTGTACTTGTTGGCGGACGCCCATCCGGCCATGATCGCGCCGAGCACGCCGACGCCCATGACGGCGAGGACGAAGAACAGACCGGCGTCGAGGTCCACTCCGTACAGCCCGGGCCCCACCGGGATCACGATCATCACGACGAGGTACGGCACGAGCGCCACACCCGGGGCGATGGCGAAGATCCTGCGGTCGGCCGCCGCGGGAATGACGTCCTCCTTCTGGACGAACTTCACGCCGTCGGCGATGAGCTGGGCCCAGCCGTGGAAACCCCCGGCGTACTGGGGCCGAGGCGCGACTGCATGTGCGCCATCGCCTTGTGCTCCATCTGCCCGACGATCAGCGGCAACGCGAGGAACACGACCACGATCACGACCAGCCGGACCGCGATGTCGAGCACCTCACTCACCACGTTCCTCCTGGTCGGGTGCGGATCCCGTCCCCCAGCCGGACGGCACGCCCGGCGGGAACATCTTGCGGCGGCTCGGCGACCCGTGACCGGACTCGCCCGGCTCCTTGGCCCCGGGCCACGCCTTGGCGACCCTCGCCGCCAGGACGAAGTCCTTGCGCAGCGGATGGCCCTCGAACCCGTCCGGAAGCAGGAGCGGCCGCAGGTCGGGGTGGCCGTCGAAGACGACGCCGAACATCTCGAACGTCTCACGCTCGTGCCAGTTCGCCCCGCGGAAGACGCCGGTGGCCGTGGGCAGCCGCGGGTCCTCCTTGGGCACCCGGGTGCGCAGGAGCAGGTGTGCCATCGCGACCGGGTCGAAGACGTGCGCGACGACGGCGAAGCCGTCGGGCGGCTCGTCCACGCCGGTCAGCCAGTCGAAGAACTCGAAGCCCTCGGCCCTGGCGAAGTCCAGCAGCTCGATCCAGTCCTCCGGCGCCACGTCCACCACGGGCTCACCGAAGGAGTCGGAGATCCGGGCGCGCGAGCCGTACCTGGACCGGATCGCGGCCGCGATCCCGGTGCCGGCGTCAGGGGAGGCGGTCACGCGCCACCGCCCTGGTAGCGGTCGCCGAGCGACTCGGCGGCGATCTTCTCCTGGAGCTTCATGATGCCGTGGAGCAGCGCCTCGGGCCGGGGCGGGCAGCCGGGGACGTAGACGTCGACCGGGATGATCTGGTCCACGCCCTTGGTGACGCAGTAGGAGTCCCAGTACGGTCCCCCGCAGTTGGAGCAGGCGCCGAACGAGATGACGTACTTGGGATCGGGCATCTGCTCGTAGAGCCGCTTCACGGCCGGGGCCATCTTGTCGGTGACGGTGCCCGAGACGATCATCAGATCGGCCTGGCGGGGCCCGTTGGCGAACGGGATGACCCCGAACCGGATGAAGTCGTGCCTGCTCATCGATGTCGCGATGAACTCGATCGCGCAGCAGGCCAGCCCGAAGTTGAACACCCACAGGGAGTACCGCCGGCCCCAGTTGAGCACGAACTTCATCGGCTTGGGAGCCAGCCTGGACACCGGGCCGACCGTCGGCATCGGAAGGTTCACCGCCATGAGAGCCATTCTCCCCCCGTCCTGGCCGCCGGTACAGCGCCGGGCAAACCCTCGCCACCGTAAAACCGTGCCCGATGAAGCTCGCCGTGCCCCCGCGCCGCCGTAGCCCGCCCACCGTGAAGCCGCTCCAGGGGGTGGCGGTGCTCACTGGTAGAGCGCCGCCCGTGCCCGGTCGGTGATCTCGCGGGCGATCCGATCGCCCGCCGTGTCCAGCTCGCCCTGGATCCGCTCCATCTCTCCCTCCGTCACGGTGACCCCCGCCGCTCCGTACGGCAGGGCCACGGTGAACGCCATGCGCAGGTGACTCGGTGGGTGGAAGGCGTCGACCCGAACCGCTTCGAGCGGGGCCAGCCGACGCAGCCGCTCCTCCTCAAGTTCGGGGAACCCGTCCATATACTCCCGAAGCCCCTCCCACAAGTCTCCGGTGCGATGGGCCGAGGACGCCAGGTGCCTGCCGGCGGCGGAGACCCTGGTGATGGACTTGTCCATCAGGCCGGCTGCGGCGACCGGAGAGGCGACCTGGGCCGCTCTCTCGTCGGCGGCGTATTCGGCGAGTTGCGATGACCGATACGTCATCAACTCCAACAGCATGATCATGCCGGTGACCGGCACGCGGACCAGCCATATCACGATGTTGAGCAAGAACATCGCGGCGATCTCGAGCAGTCCCCCGTCGAGCACGATGGGGGCCAGCACTCGGCGCAGTTCGTAAAGCGTGTTCAGCGCGCTGCCGACATAGAGACCGTGTCGGGAGTCACCGTTGGTCGAGTGCCCCAACTCGTGGCCCAGCAGGGCGACACGCTCCGCCCGGTCCAGGATCAGCCACAGCGGCAGCCCGATCGTCAGCACGTGCCTGCGGCGGAGCCCGATGGTCGCGAAGCAGGCGTTGAGGTCGCCGTTCACGGCGACGATGTCCACGGGCGGCGCCCCGACCTCGTCGGCCACGCGGTCGAGCAGGTCGTACAGGGTCGGCGCCTCCTGCCGGGTGAGCGTCAGGGCGTCCTTTCTGACGCGCCCCAGGCGTGGACGCACCAGATAAGCGAACGCCAGAACCATGATTCCGAGGGCGATCCCGAAAGGGCTCGGCCAGGTCGCCGCCAGGAGCCAGACCCCGGCCAGCGTCAAGGAGAGCGCGAACAGGTGGACGGTCGTGGCGAGAGCATACGAGGCGATCCTGGCCGGATCACGGGACGGCAGGCCGGGCCCGGAATCGAGCACCCTCCGATGCAGGTCGGCGACGTACCGGCGAGCCAGGCGGCTGCGGGAACGAGCCAGCATGCCCTGCGGGCGCTGCCACTCTCCGTTGTCCGGGCGGATGTTCCATTCGCAATCCCGGCACCAGACGACGAACCGAGGGTCGGCGCTGATCGACGCCGAACATTGCGGGCATTCCTGAATGATCGCTGAAGGCGTCATGGACCGAGAAGCGTGGCACAGTGACGACGATCACGTCCAGATCGAACCCAGGCGAATCGGGCCAACTCCGCGTCAGCTCCAGGGCCGGGTCCGCGTCACGTCCAGGTCAGTACGCGCTTGCGCCAGGCGTACAGGATCCCGATGGCGATGAAGACCAGGAAGACGAACATCTCGACCAGCGTGGTGACGCCGAATCCGGGAGCGGAGAAGACCGTCGCCCACGGGAAGAGGAACACCGCGTCCACCGCGAAGACGACATAGAGGTACGTGAAGACGTAGTAGCGGACCTGGGACTGGGCCCAGCCCTCGCCGACCGGGTCGACGCCGCACTCGTAGGTCAGCAGTTTCTCCGGGGTGGGCCGGTGCGGACGCAGCAGCCGGTTGACGAGCAGACCTCCGGCGACGATGGCCAGGCCGAGTCCGAAGAGCACCACGACAACTAGATAAGAGCTGAAATATCCGTTCATGCCCGCCTCCGAGCCCGTACGGCCTTCGCCACGATCATAACCGTGTCACCCTTTAGTCACCGTTCGCAGCCAAAAGATGCGCGGTGATCACACAAAGGGGGGGTAAAACCGGCATATCCGCTCATACCCTCCACTCATGCCCCCACTCGGTTTCGTCGGCGTCATCACCTTGCTGATCATCGCCGTGACCAGCTGCGGCCTGCCCCTGCTCGGCGGCGGGCGGGACAAGGGCATCGACGTCGCGTCCGAACCGACGGTGCTCACCTTCGCCGACCCGGCCAAGATTGCGGGACTCTCGGTGGCGACGATCTCCAGTGGCACGGCCAAGCCGCACGTGCACGTCAGCTATCCCACGCTCTCGGACGCACCCGCGCTCAACAAGCGCCTCAAGGAAGAGCTGTCGGCCAAGGCGCGGCGGTTCTCCGAGAAGACCGCCAACCGGGAGGGGTTGCGCACCCCCGAATACAACGTGGACTGGGAGCTCACCGCCGCGTCCCGCGACGCCGTCGGGGTCAGGCTGAGGGAGAGCCGGTTCACCGGCCGCACCTGGGTCGACTCCTACCGCACGCTCTGGTACGACCGGCGGGGCGAGAAGGTGGTGGACTCCACCAGCCTGGTCTCGAACATCAAGGAGCTCTCGACGCTGGTGCGCAAGCACCTGCCGAGCACCGCCCCGGTCCACGCCGAAAGTGTCGTCGTGGATCCCGATCTCTTCGACTCCCTCAACTTCAACACGCGGGGCGACCTGGTCGTGGAGTTCGACGGCCAGGAGTCCAGCCCGGGATCGACCGGCAGAGTGGCCGTGGCCATCCCGCGCAAGGAGGCCGACCGGCTGCTGACGACCTTCGGGCGCCAGGTCCGCACGGCGGTGGCCGAGACGACCACGCGGCCCTTGTCCGCGACCCTGGACCACAACCCGACCGCCGTCAGCGAGCTGAACGGCACGGTCGACTGCGCCGTGGCCCACTGCGTCGCCCTCGCGTTCCAGGGCGGGCCGGGGCCGTACACCGAGCGGCTGCTGTCGGCGCTGTCCACGCACGGCGCGCGGGCGACGTTCTTCATGGTCGGCTCGAACGCGGCGGCGATGCCCGGCCTCCTGCACCGGATGCGCGAGCAGGGGGATCTCGTCGCCAACCAGACGTGGACCCATCGGGACCTCACCCTGCTCTCGACCACTGTGATCTACGACCAGATCCGGCGTGCCCAGCACGCGATCGGCGTGGGGAGCGGCCAGACCCCGGCCCTCCTCCTCCCGCCGTACGGTGCGACGGACGCCAGGGTGGCCGACGTCGCGCGCGAGCTG
Source organism: Microtetraspora glauca (assembly GCA_001570385.1). Classification (GTDB taxonomy): domain Bacteria; phylum Actinomycetota; class Actinomycetes; order Streptosporangiales; family Streptosporangiaceae; genus Microtetraspora; species Microtetraspora glauca. The sequence continues at coordinate 59,683 of BBYL01000008.1, forward strand.
GGGCTCGCGATCGTGCAGGGGAACGTCGACGCGGGCGACGTGGCGGGAGCGACCCCGGAGGCGGTCGTGAAGCGGGTCCTCGCCGACGCCCGGCGGGGGTCGATCATCCTGATGCGCGACATGGACCAGGTCACCGCCGACGCGCTCCCTCAGGTGCTCGACAAGCTCCGCGAGCGCGGGTTCGTCTTCGTGACCGTGCCGGAGCTGTACGGTTCCGGCCGCATGATGCCGGGCCTGACCTATTCCTCCCCCATCGTGCCCACCGGCGTCGCGCCTACCGGCGGGTTGCGGAGCCACCAGGTACCGTGAAACGCGCGGGGACATATAGTTGGACCTCGTGACCCGCAACATCCTCTTCGCCCGCTTGCACGTTGATCTGTGCCGGCTCGCGGCGGGGCTGTGTCGCACGAAGCGTCACCCTCGATCGTGACCATGCCGTCGATCCGGCGGCCATGGAATCCCCGAACGATCTGCGTACCGGCGGGCGCCCCTCTGAGCGGGCGCCGCCCGCCGGTCGATGCGACGCACGTCACACCTTGGCGGTGAGCGGTTCACGCGACAATCGAACGCGTGCGCCTGGTGACTCCGCCGCTCCCTGAAGAGAGCGGCTTCTCGCTTTCCTCGGTTGAGGCGGGCGACGGCCAAGTCCTGACCGTTTCGAACAACCGAACCCTGACCGGGAAGCGATTCCCCTGCCGGGTGAACCGGCAGTCTCGTCGCTAGAGATGATGGATCTAGCATGGATAGAACAACGTGCCACGAGCTAAGACGCCTTGGCGCGTCGAGGAGGACTGAGCAGCTGTGACCAAGCAGGTTCAGCAACTCGATCGCGTGATCATCCGGTTCGCCGGCGACTCCGGCGACGGAATGCAGCTGACCGGCGACCGTTTCACCGCGGAAACGGCGAAATTCGGCAACGACCTCTCGACTCTCCCCAACTTCCCGGCGGAGATCCGCGCCCCTGCGGGCACCCTGCCCGGCGTGTCGAGCTTCCAACTCCACTTCGCCGACCACGACATCCTCACCCCCGGCGACGCCCCCAACGTGCTGGTGGCGATGAACCCGGCCGCGCTCAAGGCGAACATCGCCGACCTGCCGCGCGGGGCGGACATCATCGCGAACACCGACGAGTTCACCAAGCGCAACCTGCAGAAGGTGGGCTACGCCGCCAACCCGCTCGAGGACGACACGCTGAGCGAATGGCGGCTCCACTCGGTGCCGCTGACCTCGCTGACCGTCAAGGCGCTCGAGGGCTTCGAGATCTCCAAGAAGGACGCCGAGCGGGCCAAGAACATGTTCGCGCTCGGTCTGCTCTCCTGGCTGTACCACCGGCCTACCGAGGCGACGATCAAGTTCCTTGAGGCGAAGTTCGCCAAGAAGCCGGACATCGCCAAGGCCAACGTCGCGGCGTTCCAGGCCGGGTGGAACTACGGCGAGACCACCGAGTCGTTCTCGGTCTCCTACGAGATCAAGCCCGCGACGCTGGCTCCCGGCGTCTACCGGAACATCTCCGGCAACCAGGCCCTGGCCTACGGGCTGATCGCGGCGTCGGTCCAGTCGGGGCTGCCGCTGTTCCTCGGCTCCTACCCGATCACCCCGGCCTCCGACATCCTGCACGAGCTGTCCAAGCACAAGCGGTTCGGCATCAGGACGTTCCAGGCCGAGGACGAGATCGCCGGCGTGGGCGCCGCCCTGGGCGCCGCGTTCGGCGGCGCGCTCGGCGTGACGACCACGTCCGGCCCGGGTGTCGCGCTGAAGGCCGAGACCGTCGGCCTCGCCGTGGCGACCGAGCTGCCGCTGATCGTCGTGGACGTGCAGCGGGCCGGCCCGTCGACCGGCATGCCGACCAAGACCGAGCAGACCGACCTGCTGATGGCGATGTTCGGCCGCAACGGCGAGTCCCCGGTCCCGGTCATCGCCCCCGCGACACCGTCGGACTGCTTCGACGCCGCCATCGAGGCGGCGCGGATCGCGCTGAAGTACCGCACGCCCGTCATGCTGCTGTCCGACGGCTACCTGGCCAACGGCTCCGAGCCGTGGCGGGTGCCCGAGGTCGCCGAACTGCCGGACATCTCGGTTGAGTTCACCACCGAACCCAATAGTGAGGACGGCACCTACCTGCCGTTCAAGCGCGACCCGGAGACGTTGGCCCGGCCGTGGGCCGTACCCGGGACCGCGGGTCTGGAGCACCGCATCGGCGGCATCGAGAAGGCCGACGGCAGCGGCAACATCTCCTACGACCCGAACAACCACGACCGGATGGTCCGGCTCCGCCAGGCCAAGATCGACGGCGTCGACGTCCCTGCCCTGGAGGTGGACGACCCCGACGGCGACGCCCGGGTGCTGGTCCTCGGCTGGGGATCGACCTACGGCCCGATCGCGGCGGCGGTGCGGCGGGTGCGCAAGGACGGCGGCAAGGTCGCCCAGGCCCACCTGCGGCACCTCAACCCGCTGCCCGCCAACACCGGCGACGTGCTGCGGGCCTACGACAAGGTGCTGCTTCCCGAGATCAACCTCGGCCAGCTCGCGCTGCTCCTGCGGGCGCGTTTCCTGATCGATGTGATCAGCTACAACCGCGTGCGCGGTCTTCCGTTCAAGGCCGAGGAACTGGCCGGTGTCATCCAGGACGTGATCAACAGTGACTGAGAGCCTCAACGGCAAGGGCCTGGCCCTGGTGCCCAAGACCGAGGGCAAGCAGACCCTCAAGGACTTCAAGTCCGACCAGGAGGTCCGCTGGTGCCCCGGCTGCGGTGACTACGCCATCCTCGCGGCCGTCCAGAGCTTCCTGCCCGAGCTCGGCCTGCGCCGGGAGAACATCGTCTTCGTCTCCGGCATCGGCTGCTCGTCCCGGTTCCCGTACTACATGAACACCTACGGGTTCCACTCGATCCACGGGCGGGCTCCGGCCATCGCCACGGGTCTGGCGACGTCGCGTCCCGACCTGTCGGTGTGGGTGATCACCGGCGACGGCGACGCCCTGTCCATCGGCGGCAACCACCTGATCCACGCGCTGCGCCGCAACGTCAACCTGAACATCCTGCTGTTCAACAACAGGATCTACGGCCTGACCAAGGGGCAGTACTCGCCCACCTCCGAGGTCGGCAAGATCACCAAGTCGACGCCGATGGGCTCGCTGGACAAGCCGTTCAACCCCATCTCGCTGGCGGTCGGCGCCGAGGCCGGATTCGTCGCCCGGACCATCGACTCCGACCGTAAGCACCTGCAGAGCGTCCTGCGGGAGGCGGCGGCGCACCGGGGCACGTCGCTGGTGGAGATCTACCAGAACTGCAACATCTTCAACGACGGCGCCTTCGAAGCGCTCAAGGAGCCGGACACCCGGGACGAGATCACGATCCGGCTGGAGCACGGGCAGCCGATCGTCTTCGGCACCGGCGAGAACGAGAAGGCCGTACGGCTCTCGCCCACCGGCGGGGTCGAGGTCGTCCGCCGCTCCGAGGTGGCCGACAGCGAGATCCTCGTCCACGACGCGCACCGCGACGACCCGTCCCTGGCGTTCGCGCTGTCCAGGTTGGACGAGCCGGCGTTCCAGCACGTCCCGATCGGGATCTTCCGCTCGGTGGACCGCCCGGCGTATGACACGCTCATGAGCGAGCAGCTTGAGCAGGCCACCGCCGACAAGGGCAAGGGCCAGCTCGCCGACCTGCTCCTCGGTGGCGACACCTGGCGGATCAACTAGTTCACGGGTCCCCGGATCCACCGCTTCATCGCTTCACCGCTTCACCGCGAAGGCCCGCGTCTCGCCCGAGACGCGGGCCTTCGCGTGTCAGCAAGGGCCGGCACAGCGGGACGGCGGCGTCGTGGTGGCTTTTCAGACGCTGTCCGCGATCACGGCCAGTCCTGCGATGAGCCCCATCAGGGCGACGATCGCGATCACGCAGACGAAGAGCATCAGCCAGCCGGGCACGATGCTCAGCAACGCCATCCCGCGTCCGTCGCCGTCCAGACTTCGCCCCCGTTAGCGGCCGACATGTCCGACAAGGTCATGACAGAGCGGCGTCGCATGGCGAACCACCCCGGATCGTCTTCACACCACGACAGTCGGCATCAAAACGCTGGAAATCGTCCGGCGTGATCGCGCCCCTGTGACGACGAGCTAGTCGTATTCGAGGTCGGGAAGCGGTGAAGGGGGATCGGGGCTGCGCCAGACGACGACGTAACCGTCACTCGCCGCCTCGACGGCGGAGCTGAGCCGGTCGAGGTCGAAGTCGGGCAGGTATCTCAGGCGGGCCAGGAAGGACGCGTCGGTCGCCGACCGGGGGACGACGCACCCCTCGCCGTCACGGTCGAGCAGGACGATCAGGACGTCGGCGTGCCCGTCCCCGTGCCTGTCTCCGTGCTGGTCGGGGCGTTGGTCGGGGCGTTGGTCGCGGGACTGGTCGGCGCGGTGGTCACGGTGGTCGGCGCGGTGGTCACGCTGGTCGGCGAGGCCGCCCACCCGCACCTCGACGACGTCCTCCCACGCGAGGGCCTCGACGCTGCCGTCGGCGTAGTGACGGGTCACGCCTTCTTCCGTGACGTACACATAGGACTCCGGCATGGACTCCGGCACTGCGTTGCCGTGCATGGGCGCGATTGTGACGACATCCCCCCACTCCGTGCAAGAGCGGTTACGTTTCGCGCCAGTGAAGATGCTCCCGGACGGCCTGCCGTGCCGCGTCCTCCGGTCCGGCGGCGATGATCTCCAGGAGTTCGCGGTGCTCCGCCACCAGTTCGTCCCTGTCGGGGTAGACGTCGCGGAGCCGTACCAGACCGAGGCGGGTCTCGGCGGCGAGCACGCCGTACAGACGTTCCAGGCGAGGGCTGCCCGCGGCCACGACGAGCGCCTCGTGCAGCGCCATGTGCTCGGCGACCACCGCCGCCCACGGCGCGTCGGGCGGCAGGCTTCCCAGCCGGTCGAGCGCGGCGTCCGCCGCGGCGACCCGGCGGCCCGCGACCGCCTGCGCCATCAGATCCTCAAGCGGGCGGCGCACATACATCAGATCGGCGAGGTCCGCCGACGTGACCTCGGGAACGTACGCGCTGCGATTGCGCTCGCGCCTGAGGAGCCCTTCGTGGACAAGGACGGCGAGGGCCTCCCGCACCGTGGGCCGGGCCACGCCGTACCGTGCCGAGATCTCCTGCTCGGGGAGGAACGCGCCGGGGCCAATGTCCCCGGAGAGCACGCGCTCGCGGAGCGCCGCGGCCAGGGCCTGCACGGTGGAGACGGGGCGGAGGGATGTCACGCTGACGAGCTTAGGGTGACCGGGATCTGGGCCGCCGGGTCGCGCCTCCGGTCGGGCAACGCCACGACCACCAGGCTCGCCGCGAGCAGCACGAGCCCTCCCCAGGAGATCGCCGACAGATGCTCGTGCAGCACGACGAGGCCGAGGATCGCCGCCACCGCGGGTTCGGCCAGGGCGAGCGTGGCGGCGGTGGCCACCGGGGTCGTGCGCAGCCCCCTGCCGTACAGGACGTAGGCGAGGGCGGTGGTGGCGCAGCCCAGATAGAGAGCGGTGAGCAGCCCGCGCGGCTCGGCCAGCCACCCCGGGCCGGTGGCGACGAGCACGGGCAGCATGATCAGCCCGGCGACGCCGAACAGCGTGCCCATGACCGCGTCCGACGCCATGCCGGCGCCGATCGCCCGCGCCGCCGTCACCGCGTAGAACGCGTACAGCATGCCGCCGAGCAGGGCGAGCGCGATCCCGCCGGCGTCGGCGCCGCCCGCTCCCCCACCGGTGATCAGTACGGCACAGCCGGCGATGGCGGCCGCCGTCGCGACCGCCCAGCGGCGGCTCGGCCGGTTCCGGTCGATCAGCCAGGACAGCAGCCCGGTGAAGACCGGGCCGCTGCCGATGGCGACGACCGTGCCGATGGCGACGCCGGTCCTGGCGACGGCGGCGAAGAAGCAGAGCTGGTAGGCCGCGACGGCCAGACCACCGGCCGCGAGGAGGATTTTCGGCACGCGTGCCGCGCGGGCAGTCGTTCCCTGCCCGGTCCCGGATCTCTGCCCCGCCCCGGATGCCTGCCCGGTCGCGGATCCCTGCCCGGTCGCGGATCCCGGCCCGGTCGCGGATCCCGCGTCGGCGCCTGATCCGGAGGCCGCCCCGGAGGCGGATCCAGAGGGTGTCCCGGAGGCTGAACGCGCGGTGCACATCGCGACGGCGGCCAGCACGGCTCCGCCGATCACGAGGCGGGCGGCGGCCAGCGAGACGGAGCCCGCATGGGCGAGCGCCCCCACGGTGCCCGCCGTGCCCCACAGGACGGCCGCGGCGACGACGGTCGGGGGGCCGGATCGCTGAGTCATGCCTTCGATTGTCTGACAACTAGACAAAGATGTCCATCGGCGCGGTTCCGTGCCCCTGACCTGCGAGATCGCTAGCCTGGGCCGCATGACGCAGTCAAGGGTGGCCGGGCAGTTCACCAAGGCGCCGACCGGGATGGGAGTCGCGGCGGCGATCAGGCAGGCGAGACTCCGGGGCGCCACACCTCACGTGCTGGACGGATCCGGCGCGCCGAGTTCGGCGGCCATGCTGGAGTCGATCGCCCGGCTCCTCGACTTCCCTGAGGATTTCGGGCACAACTTCGACGCGCTCTACGACTGCCTCACCGACCTGTCCTGGCTGCCCGCGGGCGAGCATGTGCTCGTCTGGTCCAAACCGTCGGTGCTGCGCCGAGCGGATCCCACGGCCTACGACGCGCTCGGGAGCCTGCTGTCCGACGCCGTCGGCGACGGAGCGTCCGGCAAGGTCGCCCTCTCGGTGATCATGCTCGCCAACTGACGCGCCGTCTGAAGCGTTCCAGCCGTCTCTGCGCTTCGCCGGAAAGCTGCGCTTTCGTTAGGCATCACCGCTGGTAACCGCATCTCGCTCATTGCTAGTGTTTCGCCCCAATTAACACAGCTGTCATAGGGGCGAGGTCACATGGCTGGACGCAGGCGTTCCATTCGCGCCAAGATCTTCGCCATCATCCTGGTTCCGGTGACCGCCCTGGTGGCGGTCTGGGCGTACGGCTCCGTGATCACCGTGCAGAGCGGCCTGGAACTCCTCAGGATCCGCACCGTCTACGACAACGTCGTGGTCCCGGCGCAGGGCGTCATCGACCAGCTCCAGGCGGAACGGACCCTGTCCGCCGGATTCCTCGGCAGCAAGGCGACGCTCTCCCCCGAGCTCCAGGAGCAGCGGCAGCAGACCGACGCCGCGGTGTCACGGCTGGAACAGGTGTCCGTGCAGGCCCGGGACGCGACCCCCGACGCGATGTGGGGACGGCTCCAGGAACTCGTCACGTACGCCCGGGGCCTCGGCTCCGTGCGCAGGCAGGTGGACGAGCGCGTGCTGACGGCGCTGGAGGCCGTCGAGCACTACAGCGCCGTCGCCGAGGTCGGCTACCAGGTCTACGACCGGCTGATGATCACTCCGGACATCGAGTTCATCCAGCAGGCGAAGGCGGTCATCCTGATCAGCCGGGCCCGCGAGGTGATGAGCCAGCAGTCGGCCCTGCTCTCCGGATCGCTCGCGGCCGGCCGCATGACGAAGGCGGAGTACGACGCGTTCGGGAAGATGGCCGGCAAGCGCAAACTCCTCTACGAGCTCGGCGTCGGCCAGCTCGACGCCGACCTGGCCGCCCCGTACCTGACGCTGAACTCCTCGGCCACCTACCGGACCTACAGCGCGATGGAGAACGAGGTCGCCGACCGCGTCGTGGCCAACCGCGCGCTGTTCTCCGGCGCGCTCGCCTGGCGTACGGCGAGCGAGGCCATGACCGTCGCGGTCGGCGGGCTCGTCGGCGAGGGCAGCCAGGAGATCGCCGACCGGGCCCTGCCCGTCGCCCGGACGACGCTCTACCGCATCGGGATCGCCGCCGGGCTCGGCCTCCTCGTGGTGGCGCTCAGCATCTTCTTCTCGATCCGGCTGGGCCGGAAGCTCACCGCGGAGATGGTCGGCCTGGAGGAGGCCGCCATCGAGCTGGCCGACCGGCGGCTGCCCGCCGTCGTCACCCGCCTGCGCCGCGGTGAGGACGTCGACGTGTCCGCGGAGACACCGCCGGTGACGATCCCCGGAAAGACGGTCGAGGTCGACCACGTCGCCAACGCGTTCACCTCGGTGCAGCGCACCGCCATCGAGGCCGCGGTCGACCAGGCGCGGATGCGCGCGGGGGTCAACAAGGTCTTCCTCAACCTGGCACGCCGCAACCAGTCGCTGTTGCACCGGCAGCTGTCCATGCTGGACGGGCTGGAGCAGCAGGTCACCGATCCCGACGTGCTGGACAAGCTGTTCGGGATCGACCATCTGACCACTCGCATGCGCCGCCACGCCGAGGGTCTGATCATCCTGTCCGGCGCCGTGCCGGGACGCGGATGGCGCACCCCCGTCGCCCTGTTCGACGTCGTACGCGCCGCGATCGAGGAGGTGGAGGACTACCTCCGGGTCGAGGTCACGGTCCCGCACGGCCCGGCGCTGATGGGCCCGGCCGTGACCGACGTGATCCACCTGATCGCCGAGCTGGTGGAGAACGCGACGATCTTCTCTCCGCCGCACACCCAGGTGTTCGTGCGCGGCGAGGTGGCGGCCAGGGGGTTCGCCCTGGAGATCGAGGACCGCGGTCTCGGCATCTGCGCCGACGAGATGGAGCAGCTCAACGCCAAGCTGGCCGAACCGCCCGAGTTCGACCTGGCCGACAGCGAGCGACTCGGCCTGTTCGTCGTCGGGCGGCTGGCGAAACGGCACGGCGTCCGCGTCTCCCTGCGGTCGTCGCCGTACGGCGGAACGTCCGCGATCGTGCTCATCCCCGCGGAGCTGATGGCCGAGGGTGGCGCTCAGGAGTACCCCGCTGAGAGCATGGTCCCGGCGCAGCCCACGCCCGTCCTCGCGCTGACGCCGCCTCCAGACGACCTGCCCAGGCGGGTACGGCAGGCCAGCCTCGCCCCCCAATTGCGTCCCGCGCACCAGCAGCCGCAGGAGGATTCGTGACCGAGCAGGAGCAGGGGCCACTGCTCCGGCCCTACACCATCACGCGCGGCCGGACCCGTCCCACCGGTCCGGAATTCGACCTGATGACGATTATCAGGACGGCGCCGTCCGCGTTCGAGCGGCCGACCGGGCTGACGCCGGAGCACCTGCGCATCCTCGGGATCTGCCAGACCCCCACGCCGCTGGCGGACCTGGGCGCCGAGACCGGGCTCTCGGTCAACGTCCTTCGGATCCTCCTCGGCGACCTGCGGGAGCGGGGCATGATCACCGCCCGTCCGCAGGCATCGGTCAGCCAGTTGCCGGAGGAGCGCATCCTGCTCGAGGTGATCCAGGGCCTCCAGGCGCTCTGACGCCACGGCGTTCCGCCGGTGCGGTGGTGCGAGATGCCGGAGATACGGTGCCGGGGCGGCATCGGTGACGCGGTGCGTGGTGGCGTGCCAGTGTTGCGGTGGTTCCTGGGGCGGCGATGTCGCACGTCTCGCTTGAGAGCCTTCGGCACCTGTGCCGAAGGCGCCCGCAGGCGATGTGCGACCGTCCCGCCGCCGGTTCAGTTGCCGCCCCTGTAGAGCGCGTAGCACTCCACCTCGGAACGGCGGTAGGTGAGGCCGCTCTGGACGGAGTCCTGCACGCACCGCTTCTGGCGCTTGCTCAGCCTGAGCTCGCCGCACACGGTGATGCTGGAGTACGTCCGGCAGTCGAGGTTGGGGTTTCTCGCCCCGATGGTGTAGGTCCGCCGGACCTCCGCGCGGCACTCCCGCCGAGCGGCCCTCGTATCGGCGTACCGGCACTGGTTGAGGAGGATCCGATACTGCTCCCGGCTGACCGTTTGCTTGCCCACGCCGTCCATCGGGTGTCCGGCGCCGGCGGTAGCGAGCGTGGTCATCGCGGCGAGCGCCGCAACGCAGATGATCTTATTCATAGCGCACCCCCACTGCTACCTAACGTTACATTCCACCCATATCGCGCGACCAGGTGGGATGCCGGAGTCACCTCACGGCGTGCCGTGCCGTACGGACCGCCAGGGCCGCGCCCACCAGGAGCAGGGCGAGGCCGCCCACGGCGAGCGGCGACGGCCCGGCAGGAACCCCTTCCGACCTGACCACGCCCATGTAGTCCAGCGCCGCGACTCCGTTGACGGCCAGATACCACAGGCCGAGGTAGACGACCTGGAACACCCGATGGGTACGGGTGGCCACGCCGAGCGCCAGCGCGAGCGCGGGGACCAGGAGCGCGCCGCCCGCCCAGGAACCCACCCCGGCCCAGTCGGCCGTGGCCGCCATCCGCACCGCGGGCGCGATCCCGGTCACCGCGGTGAGCACCACCCCGGCCGTCCATTCCGCCAGGAGCCCGCGCCACATCGTGGGGTAGGCGCCGAGCAGCCCCTCCACGCCGTGTTCGACACGGAGCGTGCCCAGGCGGGACCAGACCAGCACCGGCCATATCCAGGCGAGAGGGAGCAGCGTCGCGGGCTCGGGAGTGGCGAAGCCCGCCACGGTCACGGCCGCGACCACGAGCCACCACCACGGCGAGACGCCCCCGGCGAGGACGCGCAGTTCGCCCGCGAGGAACCGCCAGAAGGCCCGGCCCCGTCCCGGCGCCGTCATCGTCACCGTCGCCGTCGCCGGGGGCACGGGAAGGCCGACGGGTCCGCCCATGCCGGGCTCTCCCCGGCCAGCGCGCGGGAGGTCTCCGAGGATCTCGTCCTGAGCCTTCGCCCGGCCCCTTCCCGGCTTGGACGGCACGGCGACGGGTCCGCGGCCGAGACCGCGCGCCGGATCGAACCTGCCGAACCAGAGCGTGGGCAGCAGCGCCACGGCGATCCCCACCGCGAGAAGGACCAGCCGACTCCCCATAAAAGCCCCATCAGGGGTGAACCCGTCCCATCGGAAGGTCCGCAACGGCTCGGCCACGGAGGTCAGGCCGAGGCTGAACTCCCGGCCGCTGACATCGATCCCTTGCTCGACCAGGGCGGCGCGCATCGACTCGGCCGCCTGGCGCACCCCGATGCCGCCGAGAGGAGCGTTCCGGGACTGTCCTCCCAGCACGAGAACCATCGAGACGACGAACCAGACGACGTTCCCCACACCGCCCCGCAGCAGCGGCACGGTCTCGAACAGCACCGCCGCCGCGGCCGTCAGCACCAGCGGGGGCAGCGTGATCAGCGCGAAGGGAAGCAGCAGCGCGACCGGATCGAAGGCGCCGGACTCGCCCCGCGCGAACTGCATCAGCGGCGCCGTCACCGCGAGCACGCCCGCCATCGAGGCGAGCACCAGGACGTTGCTGAGGCACTTCCCGACCAGGTATGTCGGCGTGCGGAGCGGCGAGGCGGCGAGGAGGTGCCCCACACGGGTGCGCTCGTCGCGGGCGATCGCGTCGCGTACGACGTAGAACCCAGCCATCGTGAGCCACAACGCGCCGGCGAGCGCGGTGACCGTTCCGATCCAGGCGCTGGTGTAGACGCCTCGATAGCCCCCGACATCCATGATCACCCAGTGGGAGGCCGCGTCCGGTACGGCCAGGCAGGCGAGGCCGACCGCCGCCAGCAGGGTCACCGCGTACGCGGGACGCCGTACCCGCTCCCGGAAGTCGGCGACGGCGAGCGCGATCGGCGCCCGGGCGGTCACCGGGTCACCACCCGTCCACCGGTGACCCTCGCGGCGCCCACGGCCTGCGGAGCCCGCGCGGCGGGGCCGTTGATGACGGCGAGATACACGTCCTCCAGGTCGGGCGTCACCTGTACGGCGTCGCCTTCCGGCGGCGGCGTGGGTGACAGGAGCCGGAGGCGTGTCCCGCCCGCCGTACGGATCATGCGGCTGATCACGTACCGCTCCCGCATGGCGGCGGCGCCGGACGGCCCGGCGACCGTCTCCCACACGTGGCCGTCCACCTCTCGCAGGAGTTCCTCCGGGCTGCCGCGCCGCAGCAGCCGCCCCTGGGCCACGATCGCGATGTCGGACGCCACGGACTCGATGTCGGAGACGATGTGCGTCGACAGCAGCACCACCCGGTCCGCCGCCAGGTCACTGAGCATGGTGCGGAACCGTACCCGCTCCTCCGGATCGAGCCCGGCCGTCGGCTCGTCCACGATCAACACCCGGGGATCGCCCAACAGTGCCTGGGCGATGCCGACCCGGCGCAGCATGCCTCCGGAGTACGCGCCCAGGGGCCTCCGGCCGGCCTCGGTGAGGTTGACCAGTTCGAGCAACTCGCCGATGCGCGCCCGCGCCGAGCGGGCCGACAAACCCTTGACGGCGGCCAGGTAGGAGAGGAACTCCCTGGCCGTCAGGTGGGGATAGACGCCGAAGTCCTGCGGCAGATAGCCGAGGGCCTCGCGGAGCGCGCCCGGCCGGGACACGACGTCCGTCCCCTCGAAAAGCACCTTGCCGTGAGTCGGGCGGGTGACCGTCGCGGCGATCCGCATCAGAGACGACTTCCCCGCCCCGTTGGGGCCGAGGAGCCCGAGTAGTCCCGCGCCGAGACGCATGGAGATGCCGTCCACGGCCCGCTTGCCTCCCTTGTAGACCTTGGAGACATCCACCAGTTCGAGCATCGGTGTCCCTGTCGTCGCGTGATGTGATGTGCCGTTCACCCGTGTAGTCCTGTTTCGTCCCGTGTCATCGGTGTTGTTCGTGTCGTCGGTGTCATCGGTGTTGTCCGGCCGGCGTCATTTCGCGCTGGTGGAGGCGACGACGTCCGTGCCCGCGCCGCTCGGGCCACCCCCGCCACCCGTGCCGCCCGTGCCGGTGGAGGGCGTACCACGCAGGTCCGTCTTGCGGCCGTCGCGCAGGACCTTGACCTCGCGCGGCACCTCGACCCGAAACCGGGCCGAGCAGTCGGCCCATCCGGAGCATCCGGCCCGCAGGTTGAGCGTCTTCCCGTCCAGGGACCAGCTCGACGTCGGATTGGTGCCCTTCACGTCGAACCAGAGGGTGACCTTGATGTCCTTCCTGTCCGCCGCGACCAGGTCCGTCGGGGTGTCGTGCGCCCGCACGTCCAGCGTCCTGCCGCTGAACGGGAAGGTCGTTTGGCGCGGTGTCGCGTTCGAAGCGTTCGCGCAGCCGGTGAGGGCCGCCGCGGCCACGAACGCCACCAGGGCACACGTCATCGTCTTGCGCGTAATCATCAGATCCTCCGATGCGCGGGGATTGGGCATCCCCAGCAGGATCCGGCCTCTCGGCGCTCGGCGGCATCTGCCGTTCGGCAGATATCCGGCGCCTTTCCCGCACCCGTGCCGCCGGAGGCGCGGCACGCGTTTGGGCACTGTGCCGCTGAAGGCGCGGTAGGTGTTTGGGCACCGCTCCGCTGAAGGCGCGGCACGCGTTTCGGCGGCGGGGCGTCTCCGGTGACCCGGCACCCCGGCGACCCGGCGAGTCCCCGTGCGATCTGATCGGACCTACGGCGTCACGTCGTCCGCCGTGAGTCCCTCGCGTTCGCCAGCGGTCAGGTGCCGTCGAGGTGCGGGTCGGGATCCAGCCTGTTCAGGAGGCGGCGGAGTTCTGCAGGCTCGCCACGCGGCCAGCGTTCGGCCGACTCCCGCAACCGCCGGAGCTCGGGCAGTGCCACCTCCAGCCCATCCCATCCGATGACGGCCTCCAGCAGCCGCTCCACCTCCTGCGTCTGCGGCTCGGCGGCCAGGCGCGCGCGTACGGCGGGGTTCAGCTCGTCGGCGAACCGGTCGGCCATGGAAAGCAGCGACGTCAGAAGCGTCGTGTACGTGTGCGGATTGCGCGGCCCGTCCATCCTGTGCGCGAGGGACTCCCGGCGATCAGGAGGGTGAGCGTCGTGGGCATGTCCGGCTCGACCTCGACGCGGGCACGAAGCTCGGCGGGCAGCTCAGGATCGGAGCAGTAGGTCAGCACGAACGCGGACGCGCGCCGGATCGCCGTGCTGGGATGGTCCAGCCGGGCCGGCAGCGCCGGTGTCCCGGCCCCACCCACGGTCTGCAGCCAGTCCGCCCAGTCCTCGGACATGTGCCGTGGCACGTTCTGGGGCACGAACCGCAGGCCGAGCTCCTCGGTGAGTGCCCCGATCCCCGCGGGCCTTCGGCCCCGCCTCGGCCCGCATGGAGCCGAAATCCAGGATGACGTCGAACCAGGCGAAGCTCACCGGACTCCTCCTGCCGTGTGATCGCGATCGCTGGAACGCGCGTAAGGGCTCAGGCGGGTGCTGGGGTCTTCCGCGTGCGATGGAGAGCCGGGGTGGTCAGCGGCCCCGGGAGGCCGGGCGACGGTCGTTGCCGTCGGGGCGTTCGGCACCGGTAGGACGGCTCCGACCCGCCACCCCTTCCCGTGGCGGCCGGCGGTGAGCGTGCCCCCCAGCGCCTCGACCCGCTCCGCCAGACCGATCAGGCCGGTGCCCCCGCCATGCCGGTCATTCCCCGTCAACGCCTTCGGGCGGGCGCGCCGATCGCCATCCGCCTCTCCCCTCCAGGCCATGAGGACGCCCGTACCGGCCGCGCCGCCGTCGTCGACGACGGACACCTCCAGCGCGGGACCGGCGGCACGGACGGTCGAGACGAGCACCCGTGTCGCCGAGGGCGCGTGCCTCCGTACGTTGGTCAGCGCCTCCAGCACCACGGCGTAGGCGGTGCTTTCGATCTCTCGCGGCAGCGTTCCTGCCGTCTCGTCGGCCGGGTCCTCCGGCCGCCCGCCGTTCGGACCGCTCCTCGGATCGCTCTTGGGATCACGGTCCGGATCACCGCTCCGATCACCGGTCAGTTCTTCGGCCAGAAGGAGCTCGGCCGGGATCCCTCCCGTGGCGGAGAACCGGCCGACCAGGTCGGGCAGGTCGGCCAGGCCGTACATCCTGGTCGGGGGCGGCTCCGCCGCGGCCCGATCGTCCGGGTCGCGCAGCGCGCTCACCATGTGGTCCATCGACGCGAGCGCCCGCAGCCCGGCCTCCTCGATGCGTACGGCGAGGGCCCGCGCCTGCTCCGGATCCTGGTCGGCGAGTTGTGCCGCCTGGGCCTCCAGCACGATGCCGGTGACCTCATGGGCGACGAAGTCGTGCAGGTCCCGGGCCACGTCGAGCCGCTGGGACCGGCGTGCCTGTGCGACCGCGCGTACCCGCCGGTCGTCCAGGGATCTGAGGTACAGCGCGACACCGGCCACGACCGCCACGGGGAAGAAGGACATGAGGCAGGCGAGGATCGACGTCTCCGCCGTCGGGTTGGGCATGCGCAGCGTGAGGCGCAGGGGCAGCTCGAACGTGACCGCGACGCCCAGCGATGCCCCGATCACCGCGGCCTGCCATCCCGGCGTCCGCCGCACCACCCTGCCGAGGAGGAGCAGCAGCGCGCCCATCTCGACGGGAAGCCAGAGCCCGACGAACTGGTGCCGTCCCTGGTAGACGAGTGCGACGGCGAAGGAGACCACCGTGACCGCGCTCGCCGCCCTGGCGAGCGTGATCCCCCGGTACGGCCAGCGCGTCAGTGCGGCGGCCATGGCCAGCGTGGCCGAGGAGGCGACGACGAGCGCGCTCGGAGGCGCGAGCACGGCCGGGACCGGCACCATCACGACGACCATGGCGCACAGGAAGGCGCGGATCCGGCTTCGGGTCATGAACGTGAGCGTACGCAGCGCCACGGACCAGCGTCGTCGTGACAGATCCGGATATTCACCGTCATCGGGCGCGGGCGTAGCCCATCTCCCAGGCGCGTACGGCGATGCCGACCCGGTTCCGCACGCCGAGTTTGCGCTGGATGCTCGCCACATGGGTCTTGACGGTGCCCGGCGAGATGAACAGCTCGGCGGCGATGTCGGCGTTGGTCTTGCCCTCGGCCACCTGGCCGGCGATCTCGATCTCTCGCTCGGTCAGCGGCTCGGGCAGCGGATCCTGCCGCGGTCCTGCTCCGGTGACGTGCTTCAGCAGTCGCACCGTCACGGACGGGCTGATCAGGCTGTCTCCGGCCACGGCGGCCCGGACCGCCTCGATCAGGAGGGCGGGACCCGACCGTTTGAGCAGGAACCCGGACGCGCCGTGGCGCAGCGCCGGGTAGACGTACTCGTCGAGGTCGAAGGTCGTCACGACGACGACACGGACCGGGGCGGCCACGTCGGGACCGGCGAGCAGCCTGGTGACCTCCAGCCCGTCCATCCTGGGCATGCGGATGTCGACCAGCGCCACGTCCGGCCGGAACCTCCGGGCCATCTCGACCGCGCTCACGCCGTCGGCGGCCTCGCAGACGACCTCCATGTCCGGCTGGCTCTCCAGGATGCGGCGCAGGCCGCGCCGCACCATCTCCTGGTCGTCGGCGATCAGGACACGTATGGTCATCCGCCCATTCTCCCCGCCCGCCGCCCCCCGCCGCGCCGCCGTACGTGTTCTCCTCCTACCGGCATTCGGCGCCGGCCGGGGCGGGAGAGCCCTCCGAGATCTAGCATCGGGACATGATCTAGCATCGGGACATGGCGGACGATGTGCTCTCCTGCCCCCGGTGCACGCGCTCGATGGATCCCGGATTCGTCGTGGGACGCTCCCCCGGGATCAGGTTCAAGAGCAGCCAGGACATGGTCGGCGATCTCGGCGGAATCCTCCTGACCAGCGGCTTCTTCAACCACAGCGCGGACGCGTTCCGGTGCTCCGAGTGCGGCACGGTCGTCATTCCCGGCACCGTTCCCGGCAGCCTGGACGCAGCAGGGGACACGCCGTGAACGGGCTTCACCCCGTACGTTTCCCGACGATCACGACGGGGACCTCCCGGTCCGCCATGTCCCCATAATCCCGATTAATCCTGATTAGTCGGGATAGCCTCGATACCCAGGTGCGTGCGGTGATGCTTCGGGGTGTCGATCTCGTCGAGCATCGCGACCGCGAAGTCGGCGTGGGAGATGCGGCTGTCCGCGTCGGCCGGGGCCGTGCGGTACTGCCCGGTGCGCCCGCCCTCGTAGTCGAAGTCACCGGCCGGACCGAGAGCCAGCCAGTCCAGGGAGGTGGTGGCGGCGCGCAGCACGTCCGTCCCCGCACCGTGTCCCATGAAGAAGGCGCGGTACTCCTGCGGGTATCCCGGCGTGTCCATGAGCGGCACGCCGGACGCGGTCTCCAGGACCGAGGCGAGCCCGACCGTCACCAGGCGCTTCACACCGGCCCGCGTCAGGCCGTCCAGCAGGCCACGCGCCGCGGCAGGGAAGAAGACGTCGGCCGGCGTGCTGAGATCGGCTGCGGTGTTGATCGCGGCGTCGTGTCCGGCGGCGAGCCTGGCGACGGCGTCCGCGTCGGTGACGTCACCGATGGCGAGGAGCACGTCTCCGCCGGCCGCCAGTTCACCGTACTCGGCGGCGGCGGCGCTGTACTCGGCCGCGTCGAGCACGACGGCGGTGACCCGGTGACCGCGTCGGCGGGCCTCCTTGGCGGCCGCCCGCCCCACTCTTCCAGCCGCACCGAAAACAATGATGTCGCTCATCGCAACCGCCTCATCCACATGAGGCCGGACCTGATCGCCGGCCACTGCGCGGGACGCTATCCGGAGGGGTGGTTACCATCGGGATACCGGTTAGCGTGGCTGCTGTGAGAGAGCCCCTCGATCCGGACATGTTCGATCCGGTCTGCCCCTCCGATCTCGCGCCGATCCGCTTCGGCGACAAGTGGTCCGGCCTGATCATCCGCTGCCTCGAACACGGGCCGCGACGCTTCTCCGAGCTGCGGGTCCCCCTGCGCGGCATCTCCGCGAAGGTGCTCACGGGGTCACTCCGTACGCTCGAACGGGACGGCCTGGTCTCGCGCACGGCGCATCCCGGGCCGCTCCAGCGGGTGGAGTACGCGCTGACCCCGCTCGGGCGCAGCCTCCTCGGACCGATGGCCACCGCGTGCGCCTGGGCCGAGGAGCACTGGGATGAACTCCTCGACGCGCGTGAGGCCGCCGCCGGGCTGACCTGACCCATCGGGCAGACCGGCCGTTCCGTCGCACGGCCGACGGATTTCGCACATGAACGTCAGGCTCGGGAGCGCGCCCGGTCGACGGTCCAGCTCTTGATCACCATTCTGCAATAATGTCGGATCTTTACCTTTGGGGAAGGTTAGAGACGACATGCCGTCAATCGCCGTAGCCGTCGCAGATCATCCTTATCCGCTGATCCGCGGAGGTGGCCTGTTCCTCCTCTTCGTCGGCCTGGGCTTCCTGGGGAGCTGGGCGTTCAACAAGTACTGGATCCAGTTCCTCATCGGCGGGTTCATCACGGGATTCACGGCGAGCGGCCTCAGCGCGCTGCTCCCGAGCCTCGGCAGCCCGTCGTTCGCGCACATCGCCGGGCTCGTCGGCTCCTTCGTCATCGAGGCGGGCCTGATCTATCTGGTCCTCACGAAGAACAAGGACGCGGACGAGCGGACGCTGATCCTCAGCATCTTCTTCGTCGTCGGCCTGCACTTCCTGCCGATGGGTCTCGCCCACGGCCCGCTGATCACGATCCTGGGCGTCCTGACGGCGATCAACGCGCTCGTCGGGCTGCGCCTGGCGCGCACGGTGCCCACCCCCGTGTTCGGGGTCGTCGACGCGGTGCTCAAGCTCGGCTTCGGCGCCGTGATGCTCTTCGCCTACCCGGCCCTGACCTTCAGCTGACGTCGCCTGCGGGTAGGGGGATCCCGGCCGTGACGCCGAGCGCGTCCGGAAAAAAGTTTGCCCGGGCGATGGCGAGTGGGATAGAACTTGCTGCGATCTCCCGGCCGGCGACGGCCGGCCCCGCTTCAACGAGAGGAGGGATAAGCCGATGCGTGCCATGACCATCGTGCCGGTTCCTTCCCGGGGCACCGCCGAGCGCTGACCCCCGGAGCGACCAGGCACACCTTTGCCGAAGGAAAGTGCCTTGCCTCAGAACGACCTGATCATGCGCCCGATCACCGGGCGCGAGGAGCTCACCCTCTTCAACCGCCTGCCGTACGTGCTCAACGACGAGCTCGCGGAGGATTTCGACCTGGGACGGCGGCGTCCCGAGTGGATGTGGGTGGCCCTGCGCGGTGACCGCCTCGTCGCCAGGCTCGCCTGGTGGACGCGGCGTGCGGACGAACCGCCGTTCATGCTGGACATGTTCGACCTCGACGACCACCTGCCCGGCTCCGAACGCCGTGACCTCGGTGCCCGGCTGCTGGAGACCGCGATGGCCGCCGTCGTGCCCGAGGGAGCCCGGCCCGCCGAGTACAGCCGGTTCATCCCGCCCACATGGCGCGACGACGACGCGACCCGGCGGGCCGTCGAGGACCGCATGGCCGTACTCGAAGGGTTCGGCGCCCGGCTGCTCGTCGAACGGCTGCGCCTGGAGTGGCGTCCCGGGACACCGATCCCCGAGCCGAGTGGGCGGCTGCGGTTCAGGCCGGTCGCCGATCGCGAGGAGCTCGTCGAGCTGATGACCCTCGTCCTGGACGGCACCCTGGACGCGCACAGCCACGCCGATCTCGCCCAGATGACCCCCGCCCAGGCGGCGCGGGCGCAGTACGACGACGAGTTGGCGCGCTACAAGAGCCCACGGGAGTGGTGGCGGATCGCGACGACGCACGACGGCGATCCCGTGGGGTTCGTCATCCCGGCCCGCAACAGCTATAACCCGATCATCGCGTACATCGGCGTCCTGCCCGCGTACCGGGGGAACGGCCACATCGGCGACCTGCTCGCCGAGGGCACGCGGATCCTCGCCGCGCAAGACGTCCCCCGGATCCGGGCGTCCACGGACGTCGGCAACGTCCCGATGGCGCGGGCGTTCCAGCGCGCCGGATACGTCAACTTCCAGCGTGAGATCAACATGACCTGGAGCTGACGCGCGTACGGGCCGGGCGGGACATCATCGTCCCGCCCGGCCCGGATGCCGGATCCCGGATCCCGCCGGAGGGCGCTGCCCGAATGCGGGCGGCGCTCCAGTCTTCAGGCCGGGGAGCAGGTCACAGGCGGTAGTCCCAGTCGAGCCGGCCCGCCCGCAGATCGTCGGCGAGGCCCCGGACATAGTTCAGCTCGGCCATGACCACGGCCCGCTCGTATTCGGACTCCACGAGGAAGATCCGGGGCAGGAACTTCGCGCTCTCGACCAGATCGGTGTCGAGTTCCGAGAGTCGTGCCTCCAGGGAGGCGACGCGTTCCTCCAGCGCGGCCGCGACCTCGCCGGGCGTCAGCACGACCAAAAAGGCGAGCGCGGCGGGGAACTCGGGGAACTCGCGAGCGGGCGTGCTCAGCATCGTCCGCATCCACTGCCGCAGCGTCTCCCTGCCCGCCTCGGTCGGCTCGTAGACCGTGCGCTCCGGGCGGTTCTCCTCGCGCGAGGTCTCGCGGACCGCGATCAGCTCGGCGCGGAGCAGCCGGTCGATCGTCTGGTAGACGCTGTTCCGCTGCGCGACGTTGACCACGTCGTCCTTGTGCCGCTCCTTGATCAGCTGCTGCATGCGGTACGCGTGCATGGGCTCCTCGCAGACAAGGGACAGCAATGCCATGGCCAGGGGAGACCGCCTCGTCGACATATCGGACATCATAGGGGCTTGCCCATCTTTAGTTATGTTATGTATATTCATTTTATGACTAGAGCACTGATCATCGGCGGCGGCATCGCGGGCCCGGTCACCGCCATGGCGCTGCAGCGGGCCGGCATCGACAGCGACGTTTTCGAGGCGTACGACCGGGGTTCCGAAGGCGTGGGCGCCTTCCTCACGCTCGCGATCAACGGGCTGGAGGCCCTGCGCATCCTCGACCTGCACGACCT
Source organism: Microtetraspora glauca (assembly GCA_001570385.1). Taxonomy (GTDB): domain Bacteria; phylum Actinomycetota; class Actinomycetes; order Streptosporangiales; family Streptosporangiaceae; genus Microtetraspora; species Microtetraspora glauca. The sequence goes on from BBYL01000008.1 coordinate 80,321, forward strand.
CGTCTGCGATCTGGGCATGGACTCGCCACGGATGCGGATGAGCAACGGGCGCGGCAAGCAACTGGGCGACGTCCGGCAGCCCAGCCGCACATTGCGGCGCGCCGACCTCTACCAGGCGCTGCGCGACGAGGCCGTACGGCGGGGCGTGCGGATCCACTACGGCAAGCGGCTCGACGACGCGTCTATCACCCGGAAGGGCGTGCGGGCGGTCTTCGCCGACGGCGGCACGGCGGAGGGTGATCTGCTGATCGGCGCGGACGGGCTGCGCTCGCGCACCCGGACGATCATCGACCCCGGCGCACCGCGCGCCCGGCACGTCGGGCTGCTCAACACGGGCGGTTTCGCGCGCGACGTCACAGTGCCGGGCGAGCCGGGAACGAGTTACTTCATCTTCGGGAAGAAGTGCTTCTTCGGATACCTGATCCACCCGAACGGCGAGGTGTGGTGGTTCGCCAACCCGCCGAGCCCCAAGGAGCCCACCCGGGAGGAGCTCTCGGCGATCACACCGGCGCAGTGGCGCGCCCGGCTGGTCGCGCTGTTCAAGGACGACGTCGGTCCGATGCTCGACATCATCGGCGCGACCGACGACATCATCACGGGGTGGAACACCTACGACTTCCCGACCGTGCCGAAATGGTGGAACGAGCGCATGGTGATCCTGGGCGACGCCGCGCACGCGACCTCGCCGTCGTCGGGGCAGGGCGCGTCCATGGCGATCGAGGACGCGGTGGTGCTGGCCACCTGCCTGCGTGACATCCCCGACCTTCCCGGCGCGTTCGCCGCGTTCGAGAGGCTGCGGCGGGAGCGGGTGGAGCGCATCGTGGCGCAGGGCAAGCGCAACGGCAGCGGCAAGGCACCCGGAGTCGTCGGCGCGTTCACCCGCGACCTCCTGCTGCCGACGATCATGCGGCAGGTGGCCAAGAAGAACGCGCTGGCCTGGATGCACGACTACCGGATCTCCTGGGACGACCGCGTTCCCGCGGTGTCCCGGTGACCCCACTCGTCCGCCATCCAGAAAGAGCAATAGACAGATTCGAGAGCGGTGCTCTTGACATGGATCGGGCAAACCGGAGAGCATTGCTCTCACGACGAAGCATTGATCCGACAAGGAGCCGGTCATGGCGAGCAAGCTGTTCTATTCGGGCCCGACGCTGACGGTCCTGCACGACGAGTACGCCCGCCGTGGCCGTCTCGACCCGAACGCCCAGCTGGTCTCCTCTTCCAGCGTCGTCGTCGACGCTCCGGTGGAGCGCGTGTGGGAGGTGATGGCCGATCTCGCCACCTGGCCCCTCTGGGCCTCGAACTTGGAGATCGTCGAACTCTCCGACGTACGGCCGGGCGCTCCCTTCCGGTGGAAGCTCAACGGCGTCGCGCTCCGGTCGCGGTTCGCCGTCGTGGCCCCGGAACGGGAGCTCACCTGGACGGGCGTGTTCTTCGGCTACAAGGCGGTGGACCGGCACGTCCTGGAGCCGCTGGACGACGGGCGGACCCGGGTCACGGTCGAGGAGTCACTCGCCGGGCCGCTCCTGTCGCTCTTCTACAGCGAGCGCAAACTCCAGGCCAACCACGAGCGCTGGCTGGCCGAGCTCAAGGCGGCCGTCGAGGAGACCGTCGCGGCGGGCGCCCACGACGCCGCCATGAGCCGTTGACCCAGGGGTGTCAGCGGCAGCGAGCGCGGAGCCACCGGGCCAGGTCCGGGATGCCGTCGAACTCACCCATCGCGACCCCGAAAACGAGTTCCTCCCCCTCGTCCACATCCCGATAGTCGAGAGTCACGCCGTTCGTTCACGCCTTCGCCGGACGTGGAACGATTCCTGAGCACCGACATCACTCGGTCGCCATCGGGCCGTCCGCTGCCTCCTTCGCCCGTACGGCGGCCACGCGGGCGAGGAAGAGCGCGCGCTCGCTTTCGTTGCGGGTGAGCGCGGCGGCGCGTTCGAACTCCTCGCGCGCCTCGTCCGGGCGGCCCAGCCTCGCGAGCAGGTCACCCCGTACGGCGGGCAGCTGCGGATAGTCCCTGAGCGCGCGCTCCGCCGCCAGCCCGTCCACGATCTCCAGACCGCGCGCCGGGCCGTACGCCATGCTCACCGCGACCGCGCGGTTCAGCTCGACGACGGGAGAGGGGGCGACATGGGCGAGCACCCGGTAGAGCGCGGCCATCCGCTCCCAGTCCGTGTCCTCCGCGGACACCGCGCGGGCGTGGCAGGCGGCGATCGCGGCCTGCAGTCCGTACGGCCCGAGCGTGCCGAGCTCCTCCGCGCGCTTGAGCGCCTCCAGCCCGCGCCGGATCAGCAGCCGGTCCCACAGGCGCCGGTCCTGGTCGAGCAGGAGGACGGCCTCGCCGTTCCGCCCGACCCTCGCGCGGGCGCGGGACGCCTGGATCTCCATCAGCGCGAGGAGGCCATGCACCTCGGGCTCCCCGGGCATGAGACCCGCGAGGATCCGGCCCAGGCGCAGCGCCTCCTCGCAGAGTGACGTGCGCATCCAGTCGGCGCCCGCGGTCGCCGAGTAGCCCTCGTTGAAGATGAGATAGACGACTTCCAGGACCGACGAGAGCCGGGCGGCCAGGTCCTCCGGCGCGGGCATCTCGATCCGTACACGCTGGTCGGAGAGGGTGCGCTTGGCCCGGTAGATCCGCTGCCCGACGGTCGGCTCTGGCACGAGGAAGGCCCGCGCGATCTCCTCCGTGGTCAGGCCGCCGAGCAGGCGGAGGGTGAGCGCCAGGCGTCCCTCGGTGGAGAGCACGGGATGGCAGGCCGTGAAGAGCAGGCGCAGCAGGTCGTCACCGATGTGGTCGTCGAGGGCGTCGTCCAACTCGGCCTCGGCCGACTCCTGGCGGATCTCCATGTCCCGGCCGACCTCTTCGAGCTTCTGCTCGTACCGGGTCCTGCGGCGCAGCAGGTCGATCGCCCGGTGCTTGGCGGTGAGCATGAGCCAGGCGCCTGGATTGTCCGGCACACCCGACTCCGGCCACCGCTCAAGGGCGAGGACCAGGGCGTCCTGCGCCAGCTCCTCGGCCAGGCCGACGTCGTTGACCAACCGGGCGAGCCCGGCGATCACCCGGGCGGACTCGATCCGCCAGACCGCCTCGATCACCTGATGAGGATCGCCAACCGCCATGAAGACCGATCCAAGCACCTCATCTCCCTGCGGCGCCCCCCTTCGCCTGACATGTGACCAAAAAGGGCCGCCCGGCCGAACCACGGCCCGGCAGGGGCGAAGGCGGGCGGAAACGCGTGCGCCCCCGGCCGGGCCCGTGAAGGGGGCCGCGACCGGGGGCGCTGTCCAGGGGATCGCGCGGGATCGCAGGGATCGCGCGGGGGCGCAAAGCTTACGCGGAGGAGCGCTGTCCAGGGGATTACACGGAGGGGCAGGGCTTACGCGGGGGCGCAGGGCTCACGCGGAGAAGCGCTGTCCAGGGGATTACGCGGAGGGGGCGAAATCCTCCGGGCCGAAGACGCGGAGGAGGTCGGCCTGGCCCTCCCAGCCCTCCCAGTGGTCGCGGTGGATCTTCAGGAAGCGGGAGGTCCACTCGATGGCCTCCTCCTTCGAGCGGACCTGGTAGAGGGCGTAGCTGATCAGCTCCTTCGCCTCGGCGAACGGACCGTCCGTGACGCTCAGCTTCCCTCCGGTGAGCTCGATCCGCGCGCCCTGGGCGCTCGGGGCCAGCCCGGCGGTGTCGAGGAGCGCCCCTGCCTTGGTGGCCTCCTCCCCCAGCTTGGCGATGGCCTCCATCAGCTCGGCGGGCGGCGGGGTGGCGGGCTGGGTGGTGACGTTGAGGATGATCATGTACCTCATCGCGATCTCTCTTTCTTATGGGTTTTCTGTGAGTGTTCCGGGTCTGGTGTGAGTGGCGAGGTTCAGGCGTCTACGGGCGCGGTGCGCCGGTAGAAGTGAAGCGACAGGGCCGAGAGCCAGGTCAGTGCGACCACGACTCCCGTGATGAAGACCAGGTTGGCCCAGGCGGCGCCGGCGCCGGTCGCGACGACGGCGAAGGATCCGAAGAACAGCACACCGGCGGCCGGGGAGTAGACGGCCCATCCCGTACGGCCCTCCGCGGCGAACCGGCGACCGATGACGAAGCAGGCCACGATCAGGCAGAGAAAGCCGACGGCGGCGCAGGTGAAGTGCAGTGTCCCGTGCCAGCTGACCGCTCCCGGGCCGTCCGGCGTCCCTACCGGGAAGCCCATCGCCGGGTCCGCCCGGAAGATCCCCGCGCCGATCATCCCCACGCCGTGCCCGCCTACCAGCCGGGGAACCCAGGTCGCCCCGCGCCCCGAGGCGAGGGCCCGGCGCAGGCCGGCCGCGCCCGCGAGGGTCGCCAGCGCGACGACCAGGAAGTTGGCGATCTGTATCCAGCCGAGGTCGCCGTTGGCGAGCATGCTCCACGGGTGGCGGGCGAGGTCGAACCCGTCCCGGGTGAGCGCCTGGGCGAGGGACACCGTGATGTACACCGGTCCGGCGATGACGCCGTAGCCCAGGAGCGACCTGGTGACGCTGGTCCGCGGGTCACAGGTCGCCGGCGTGGCGGTCCTCGTCATCTGCTGGGTCATGGCCTTCTCCTCGCGAGTCCGGGGCTGATTCTCGGGTTCCTCTCGGCCCTTTGACTACGCTTCGAACGAGCCCACGCCGTTTCGACAGACCGGCCGGATCTTTTTCAAGATTTTTTCGAGCTCCTGTTTCCGCAGCGTATGCGGGTGGCCCATGCCGGAAAGGCAGCTTCGGTGAGATCGACCTCGTCATCGACGAACACCGCGCTGCCGAACGGGACCCGTCCGTCGGAGAACCCCGTGACCCGCTCGATGCCCAGCCCGTCCGACTTGGGCCGGGCACCCCGGCCCGGGGAACGATGGATAGCGACCTCTGGCGTCGGGGCTCGTAAGCGGGTCAGACCGCGACGACCTTGACGGCCCTGTCGCAGAGCCTGCTCATGTCGCGCGCCCGGGCGCCGAGGTAAGCGGCCTACTTCTGCGGGTGGTCCTGATTCTCCACGTGGAGCAGCAACCGCTTGAGCAGCGCGGCGAGAGTTTCCTGGTCTTCCTGGCCGAGCACACCGACCATGTCGGCCTCGACCTCGCCGCGCAGGCCCATGGCCTTCAGCCAGGACGCACGTCCCTGTTCGGTGAGCTCCACGTCCACCCGCCGCCGGTCCTCCGCGTCGCGGGCGCGCCGGACCAGACCCGCCTTCTCCAGGGTGTCGAGCCGCCCGGTCATGCCGGCAGGCGACAGCTTGAGCTCGGCGGCGAGTTCCGACGGGGTCATCCGGCCCCCCTCGCCCCGCGAACTGAGGCGGTGCAGGGTCTCGAACTCGAAGTCCTGCAGACCGACGGCGGCCAGAGCGGCGTCCTTCGCCTGCGAGACGTGCTTCACCAGGAACTGCATCCGCGTGACGACCGCCTCGACCCGATCGTCGAACGGAGCCTTTCCCCGCCAGCGGGCGATGTGCCGGTCCACCGAATCATCCACACGTTCATCATACGCCAGCAAATAATTTGTTGACGAATTTTTCGCTGGCGAAATAGTCTCACGGGCATGATTACCCGGCTCGTCATCGGCCGAGCGGTCGCCGCCCTCGCCACCGCGCTCATCCCCACCGGGCTGACCCTGGCGGTCATCAGGAGCACCGGCTCGGCCGTCGATCTCGGCGTCGTCCTCGCCGCCGAGATGCTGCCCATGCTCCTGCTGCTCCCGATCGGCGGCGTACTGGCCGACCGGCTGTCGCCCAGGCGTGTGATCCTGGCCGCCGACCTGGCACGATGTGCCGCCCAGCTCGCGATCGGGATCAGGCTCCTGCTCGGCGACCCGTCCGTCAGCGAACTCGCCGGACTGGCCGGGCTGACCGGCGTCGCCGTGGCCTTCGGCGTACCCGCCGTGTCGCCTCTGGTCACGAGCGTGGTCCCCGCGGAGGACCGGCTCCGGATCAACGCCAGGATCGGAGTCGTCAACGGGCTCATGCAGATGGCGGGTCCCGCGCTCGCCGGAGGGCTGACCCTGTGGGCCGGAGCCGGGTGGTCCTTCCTGATCACCGGCATTCTCTTCGCGGGCTCCGCCGTGACCCTGGGCGGGCTGGTCACGGCTCCCCGCGTCGTCACGCGCAGACACTTCCTCGCCGATCTCCGCGAAGGCTGGGCGGAGGCCAGGCGGCATCGGTGGTTCCTGACCAGCCTGGCCGGCCACGGCGTCTGGCATCTCGGCGCGGGCTTCCTCCTCACGCTCGGACCGATCATCGCGGTCCGATCACTGGGAGGCGAGTCGGCCTGGGTGATCATCGTCCAGGCCGGGACGGTGGCGATGGTGCTCGGTATCCCTCTCGCCCCGAGGCTGCCCATCCGGCGACCACTGGTCGTCACAGCGATCGGAGGTTCCCTGTACGCGTGCCCGCTCGCAGCCTTCGCGATCTCGGCTCCGACGGCGGTCGTCGCGGCGGCCTACTTCGTCGCCATGCTCGGGCTCGGCCTGCTGATCCCGCTCTGGGAGACCGCGATGCAGCGCCGGATCCCGCAACAGGCGCTGGGCCGGGTGGGATCGTTCGACGCGTTGATCTCGTTCGCCGCCCGGCCGCTCGGCCTGGCGCTGGCCGCCCCCATCGCCGCCTGGGCCGGAACCACGATCCCCCTCCTGACGGCGGCGGTGCTCGTCGCGGCCGTCAACCTGACCGTTCTGGCCCTGCCCGAGGTACGCGCCCCGGGCATGAGCGGCGCCGCGGAGATCCGACCGGTTGTCACGGGAGCAGCAGGCCCCAGTAGAGGGCCCACGGGATGAACACCAGCCCGCCGGTGAGCAGGAGGCCGAGCCGTACCCTCTCGCCTCGCGCCACGGAGCCGCGGTCGCGGCGCCAGGCCAGCGCGGTGAGAACGGTGGCCACCACGGAAGCCACCGCCAGAGCCTGCAACGCGAGCCAGATCAGCGGGCGCCCGGCCAGTACGGGCCCGGGAGCGGCGAGCTTGCCGCCGGTCATCACCAGATAGAACAGGTAGGAGAACGACCCGAGCACCGTCGCGAGCCCTCCGGCGCTGAGGAGTCGTGCGGCCCTGCTCACCGGTGCCCGCGAGCCACCGCGCAGGCGACGCACCAGCGCGATCAGGGGATAGGCGGCGAACGCGACGACGAGCAGCACCAGAGCCGCGAGCTGCACCGGCGCGGACTCCCACCGTGCCGGCGGATCCACCGGCACGGTCAGGGACTCCTGTACGGGCGCGGGTCCGGACGTCTGCGCGACGGGCGGCCGGCCCGCCGTCACGTCCCGGACCCAGGAACCGACCAGTTCGGCGTAGCCGGGGGCGAGCTCGGGCAGCCGGGTGACGCCGCCGTCAGGGGTCAGGTGCGCGGCGTGGTCGGCATCGGGGAAGAAGCGGAACGTGTAGTGCCGGTTCCCGCCCTTCTCCAGAGCCTTGGCGAAACCCGGCGGGCTCTCCCGGGGCGGAGTCAGCAGATCGTGGACGCCCCAGATGCCGAGCAGCGGCTGGTGCACAGCGGCAATGGTCGGCTCCGGGTCGTAGTACGGCTCGGGGAACATGCCACCGTCGGCGAGGGTCCGGTACAGGTTGAGCTCGGTCCGGTCGACGAGCGGGCCCGAAACACCGGCTTTGCGCAGCCCGGCCGCCACGGCCCAGGTCTGCTGGCGCAGCGGTCGCAGGCTGTTCGCGCCCACGAGCACGACGAAGGCGATGTCCTTCGAACGGGAGGCCGCGATCGGCGCCACCCAGCCGCCTTCGCTGAGCCCCCAGATCCCGACCTTCGCCGGGTCGACGCCCGGCTGCGACCGCAGCGCGGCCACACCGCCGAGCGCGTCGTCGGCGAGCTGCGAGTACGACCGCTGGAAGAGCGAATAGCCCTCGGACCGCTTGTCGTAGATGAGAACGGCCAGCCCCTGGCGGGCGAACCCGACGGCCTCGTTCAGCAGCTTCGTACGGGGCGTGGCCGTACCCGCGCCGTGGACGAGGACGATGCCGGGCCGGGCGGTCTTCGCCGAGGCGGGCGAGAGGACCGTGCCGTGCAGGGTGAGACCTCCCTCGCCGCGGAAGCTCACCTCCGTCGCTTTCAGGTCGGGCGGTACGGCGGGCGGAGGCTCGGTGGCCGCCACCGCTGCCGCGGGAGTGGCGAGCAGGAAGAGGGCGGCGACCATCGCCAGGAGGCTTCGTCTCATGCTGCCGACAATATTCTGCAGAGAAACTTCGGCAAACAATTATCTGCAGATATCGTTCTGCGGTACTAGGCTGCTCGTCATGAAGGATGAGGAGTCGTTCCTGCTCGACGACCCCGCGCGTCTCAAGGCGCTGGCCCACCCCATGCGGCGGCTCATGCTGCGCCACCTCAACGTGCACGGTCCCGCCACGTCGACGACGCTCGGCGAGCTGCTCGGCGCCAAGACGGGCACGACCAGCTATCACCTGCGCCAACTCGAGAAGTACGGCTTCATCGAGGAGATCCCTGAGCGCTCGACCGGCAGGGAGCGCTGGTGGCGCAAGGCCGATGGTCCGCGTGACATGCGGCTGCCCACGCCCGACCAGCTCGCCCCCGAGGACCGCCCCGTGCTCGCCGAGTTCCACCGGATCGGCATGGACGAGGACCGTGTGCTGTTCGAGCGCTTTCCGGAGGCGTACCGGCGTGATCCCGACTGGGCCAAGGGGTCGCGCGGGCTCGGCCGGATGACGAAGGCCGAGTTCCAGGAGTTCTTCGACGCCTACATCGCGCTGTTGATGAAGTACAGCCATCGGGCGGAGGACGCCCCGCCGGACGCACGCCCCCTCCATATCCGGCTCTTCGCCCTGCCCGCCGACGAGGACTGACAGCCCACGAGGGCTGACAGCCGCCCATCGCAGCGCGGAGGTCGTCGACGACGGCCCCGGCATCCCCGTCGAGCATCGCGAGTCGGTGTTCGGCCGGTTCACCAGGCTCGACGAGGCACGCGCGCGGGACGAGGGCGGCTCCGGCCTGGGGCTGGCCATCGCCAGGGACATCGCCCGCGCCCACGGCGGCACCCTGGTCGTGGCCGAGCCGGACCGAAGGGCGAAGGGCGCACGCCTGCGCGCCGACCTGCGCCCCGGACGCCTCGGAACCGACCATTCGCCGTAACCCGCGCGGGCCGGGTGCCGCTTGGTCGATCGTCCGGATCCGCGCATGCCAGGGGCGGCACCCCCGCGGCGCGGCCCGCGACGCCGAAACCGGCCGCTCGTGATCGGGATCAGCGGCGCACCAGGGACGGGTAGTCCTTGAGCGTGATGTCGGTGGCGAACTTGTCCGTCATCCTCATCATGATCTTGAACAGGAAGCCGGCCTTGAAGATCCAGTTGCGCATCCAGATCCCGCGCCGCGTACGGGGAGCCAGGAAAGGACCCGCGTTGCCGTTCTTGGCGATCTTGGCGTAGCCGCGGAACTCCTCCTCGTAACGCCGGAAGGCGACGCGGTGATCGCCATCGGCCGCCGCGAGCTCGCCCGCCAGCACGTACGCGGCCACCATGGCCAGCCCGGTGCCGAACCCGCCCAGCGTGTTGCCGTACGCGGAGTCGCCGAGCAGCACCACGCGGCCCTTGGCGTAGTGATCGATCCTGACCTGGCTGATCGAGTCGAGATAGAAGTCGCCCGCGTGCCGCACCGCCTCGATGACGTCGGGAGTCCGCCAGCCCATCCCGGCATAGGCGTCGATCACGATCCGCTTCATCTCTTCGGTGTCGTACCGGTCATAGTCGAGCCGCGGCGAGGCGAAGGCGAAGAACGCCGCGGCCGCGGGCCCCCCGGTGGAGACCAGCCTGCCGGGCTCGTTGTACATCGTGGCAACCTTCCCGAAATCCTGCGAGATGTCGGCCAACGCGTAGTAATAGCCCAGATAGCGGACATAGTCGGATTCGGGGCCGAAGGCCAGGCGGCGGACGTTGGAGTGGATCCCGTCCGCGCCCACGACCAGATCGAAGGTGCGCGGAGCACCGCGCTCGAACGTGACGTGGACGCCGCCCTCGGTCTCGGTGAGCGAGGTGATGGAGTCGCCGAACACGTACGCGCATCCGGCGGCGAGGGTCCTCTCGTACAGCAGGCGGGACAGGGCGCCGCGCTGGATCTCGAGCTCGCCGCCGGTGAACTCGCCGGGCATCACCGTCAGCCTGCGGCCGTCCGCGTCGACGATCTCCTGGTCGGTCCCGCCGGTCTGCAGCCGCCGTACGTCCTCCAGGATTCCCATGCGTTCCAGCACCGTGAGGTGCGTCTCGCCCTTGAAGTCGACGGCCTGGCCCCCAAGACGCAGGGCCGGGGCCTTCTCGACCACGGTCACGTCGAACCCGTAGCGGTTGAGCCAGTAGGCCAGGGCGGGGCCGCCGATGCTGGCGCCGGAGATCAGTACGTTCTTCATGTCCCAGAGCCTCGCCAGGAGCGCTGACAGCCCGGCGACAACCGGCTGACACTCAGGAGAGGGCTGTCAGCGCCCGGTCCCGGTCCAACGCGGCGCCCCTGGCGAACGCCGCCGCGAACCTCTCGGCGCCGATGGCCTCCGTCGCGCCCGCGGCGACCCCGGCGACGTCACGATCGCCGACGACGGCCATGCCGCGCAGCGCCACCCCCACCCCGAGCAGGAACGCGGCTCGCTCCGCCCTGCCGTCGAGCAGGGCCAGCCCCGCCTGCCCCTCGGCGACGTCGGCGAGGTCCGCCGCCGGCACCGCGTGCGCGAGTGCGAGCGCCTCGCCGTGGCGGAGCCCGGCCTCCGCGAGGTCTCCCTCGGCCTCGGCCAGCCGTCCCAGCGCGGAGAGCACCTGCAGCCTGACACTCTCGCCGACATAGGTGCCGGGGCTGACGATGCTCAGCGCCTCCGTGTTGTGGGCGCGGGCTTCGCTGTGATCACCTTGGACGCGGGCCAGCTCGCCCCTGCCCAGCGCGATCAGGGCCGGCCGGTGCGATCTGCCCGTCCTGCGCTCCAGTTCGGCGGCACGCCGCAGGTCGGCATCGGCCGCGGGGAAGTCGCCCTCGCGCAGCAACCCACTCGCCCTGCGGCAGAGCACGTCCACCATCTCGTCCAGGGCGCCGAGCTGCTCCTGCAGATCCAGGGCCTGCCCCCACAACCACCTGGCACGCGCCCAGTCACCCCGCCAACTGGCGATCGTCCCCAGCCACTCGAACCCCTGCGCCGTTCCCCAGCGTTCACCTACCACACGGAAGCTCTCCAGCGTCTCCGTCAGCTCCCGCTCGGCGTCGGCCACCCTGCCGTCGAGCAGGTTCAGCATCCCCCGCCCCAACGACACCATCGCCCGGCTCCACGGGTCGGAGCCGAACTGCCGTGTCCTGGCCGAGTCGCGTGCCGGAGGCCCCGCGACCATTCCCCACATGACCGCCGCGAACGGGTGCCGCAGCTCCCGGTCCAGCGATCGCATGATCTCCTCGGCCCGAGCCCATTGCGCAGGAGACGCATCCGGTACTGCCTGCAGCACGCAGAGGACGTACTCCTCCTCCATCCGCGCGGGTGCCTCGGTTCCCAGCGACCCGAGCAGGCTGAGCGCGGACGAGGCCGCCTGGCCGCGGCGGCCGCTCAGCCACCAGTACGCGGACAGGGCGGCGATCAGCCGCAGGGCCGTCTCCGGATCCGTCTGTACGGCATGGCGCAACGCGGCCCCGAAATTGCTGTGCTCCACGGCGAGCCGGGCCAGCCAGTCGAGTTGCTCGGCCCGCCGCAACCACGGGTCGGCGCGCTGCGCCAGGTCGAGGAAGTACGCGGCGTGCGCGTCGCGCAGCCGCTCCTCCTCCCCGGCCTCCGCCAGCCGTTCCGCGCAGAACAGGCGGATCGTGTCGAACATCCGGTAGCGTCCGCCGCTCGCCTCGACGAGAGACTTGTCCACCAGATCGGCCAGCACCTCGCCGGGTCCGCAGACCCGCTCCACCGCCTCGATCGACGCCCCACCCGAGAACACCGAGAAACGCCTGGCCATCTCCCGCTCGTCAGGGCTGAGCAGGCTCCAGCTCCACTCCACCACCGCGTACAGGGTCTGGTGGCGGACCGCCGCGGTGCGGTCGCCGCGCGACAGCAGCGCGAACCTGCCGTGCTCCTTCAGGCGCGAGGCGATCTCCGGAGCCGTGAACGACCGCACTCTCGCCGCGGCCAGTTCGATGGCCAGCGGCAGGCCCTCCAGCGTCGCGCAGATCTCGACGACCTCGGGCCGCATCGCGAAGCCCGGCCGTACGGCGGCGGCACGGTCCGCGAACAGCTGTACGGCGGGGTAGCCGGCCGCCTCGTCGAGGTCCGTGCCCGGCGGCGGCACGGCCAGCGGCACCAGCGGAACGAGCCTCTCGCCGGTGAGCCCGAGCGGCTCGCGGCTGGTCGCCAGTACGGCCAGCCCGGGACAGGCGTCGAGCAGCCGGCGGACGAGGACGGCGGCCGGAGCGATCACATGTTCGCAGTTGTCCAGGATGAGCAGGAGCTCATGATCCGCCAGGGCGGCCGCGATCCGGTCGGTCGGATCGCTCCGGCCGAGGTCCAACGACCGCAGGCCCGTCTCGCGCAGGCCGAGCGCACCCAGTACGGCCTGCGGGACCTGGCCGCCGTCGTCGAGCGGTGACAGGTCCACGAAACAGGTGTCCCGCCCCCGGCGGCGGGCCGCCTCGATCGCCAGCCTGGTCTTGCCCGTTCCGCCGGGACCGGTCAGGGTGATCAGCCGGGAGTCCCTGAGCGAGTCGATCCGGTCCAGCTCCGCCGCCCGCCCGACGAAGCTGGTGAGCTGCGCGGGGAGTCGGCGGCCCGTCGCCCGTTCCCGTGGCTCGTCGCCACGCAGGATCGCGAGGTGGAGCGCCGCCAGCTCGGGCGAGGGATCGGCGCCGAGCTCGTCCGCGAGCAGCCGTCTGGCCTCGTCGAACACGGCCAGCGCCGCCGCCTGCTGTCCGGAGGCGTGCAGTGCCCGCATGAGCTGGCCGCGCAGCCGTTCGCGCAACGGGTTGGCCGCCACGAGTTGCCGGAGTTCGGCCGTCGAGGTGCCCTCGGGGAGTGCGAGCTCGGCCTCGACGAGGTCTTCCCGCGCCGCCAGCCGTACCTCCTCCAGGCGGGTCACCTGCGGCGGCGCGAAGGGCGCGTCGGCCACGTCCGCCAGCGCGGGACCTCGCCACAACCCCAGCGCGTCCCTGAGCGATCTCGCGGCGCGCTCGTGGTGTCCCGCGGCCAGGAGCCGGTGCCCCTCGCGGGAGAGCCGTTCGAACCGGTGGACGTCCACGTCGTCGGGGTCGACCGCGAGCCGGTATCCGGCGCCGTTGAACTCGATCAGATCCGCGGGCAGGCTGCGGCGGAGCCGGGACACATGGGCCTGGATCGCGCCCGCCGCCCCCGCCGGAGGGTCGTCGCCGTACTGACCGTCGATCAGCCGCTCCACGCCGACCGGCCGACCCGCGTCGAGCAGGAGCAACGCGAGGAGCGCGCGCGGCCGCAATCCGCCGACGGAGATCGATTCCCCTTCGGCGGTCCGGATCGCCAGCGGTCCCAGGATGCCGAACTGCACGAGAGCGATTCTGGCCCATGTGTGGTGCTTTACGGCGAGCGGCGCCCTTCGACGCCCGGCGACGGGATGACACCGTCACGACCGGCTACGCGGCCGGGCCCAGATCCCAGGTCCACAGCGCCTCGTCGCCCCCGCCGACGAGTACGGCACGACCACCGAGATATTCGATCGAAAGGGAGCCGAGGAGTCCGGGCGGACGCTCAAGCGTGCCGACCTGCCGACTGGTCGTGAGATCCCAGACCCTCATGCTCTTGTCCTGCAGTGAATAGGTGACCGCGATCGGGACGCCGCCGACCCGCCCTGAGGCGATGTTGCCGACCTGCTTGGAGTGGCCGAGCAACGGCCGCTCGATCTGCTCGCCCGTGGTGAGGTCGTAGAGCTCCACGGTCCTGCCCGTGGCCACGAGAGCCACCGTCGTGCAGTCGAACCGGGCGATCTCCACGGGGGCCGAGTGCTCGCTCTTCGCGATGCGGAACGACGCCATCCGTTTTCCCGTGCCGACGTCCCAGAGCCGGGCGCGATCGGCGCTGAAGGTCACCGCGACCGGCCGGCCCGCGAGGCGGATGAGGGCCAACTGCCCTGCCGGGCCCTTCCTGACGGTGAGGTCATGCAGCAGTGTTCCCGAAGCGAAGTCCCAGACGCGTACCGCCCCCGGAGGAACGACGACCGGACCGGCGAACCCGTCACCCGCTCCGACGACGAGGACTCGGCGGTCCACCTCGGTGATCGCGACCCCGCTGGCGAAGTGGTCGTAGCCGACGAGAGGTTCCCCGATCGGCGTGCGAGCGGCGATGTCGAACATCCGGATCGACGGATCTCCGATGCCGATCCCCGCGACCAGGACCACCCGCCCGCGATAGGTGCCGACCGTGAACGAGGTGATGCGGCCGGGCAGCTTCGCCGGAGCGCCCAGCGGTTTGCCGCCGCCGAGGTCCCACACGCCGAGGGTCCCGTCGTCGTCGGTCCCCCAGGCCACCAGGACCCGCCTGCCGTACAGGTCGGCGCCCAGCGCGTAGACGAAGCCGTTGGGCCCTCCGGCGGCCGGCGGCGCGAGTTCCCGGCCGGTGGCGAGATCGTACGCGCGTACGGCGTTGTCGCGGCCGCCGGTCACGATCATGGGGCGACCACCGAGATCACCGGCCGTCAGCGATGTGACGTGTCCCGGGATCTCGAAGGACGACAGCCTCTCACCGGTGGCCGGATCGATGACCGCGATCGCGCTTTTGAGCCTCGACCCGCGAGTGTCGGTGGCCGCGCCCTCGATGCGCTCGGCCGAGACGAATACGGTCCGGCCGTTCAGCCGGGCGAGTGAGGGGGCGTCGAACGTCCCCTTCATCGAATGGGGAGTCGCCTGACGCGTGATCAGGTCCCAGCTGATCACCCCGAGGTCGGGCGTGGGGATCAGGGCTACCGGACGACCGCCGATCACGGTCGTCTTGATCGTTCTGATCGTCTGGACGAACTCGTCCTCAAGGACGAGTGGTTCCCCGACGGGTTTCCCCGAGACCGGATTCCAGACGGTCACATTGTCGGTCGTTCCGGTCAGCACCACCAGGACACCCCCGACGCGGGTCAGCGCGACGGCGCTGAAGCCGGAGCCACCGATGATGGGCGGCCCGAATTCACGGCCGGTCGCCAGGTCGAACACGTGGGCGCCGTCAATGCCCGCCGTGGCGGCGATCGGCCTGCCGTCGAACTCCCCGAACGCGATGGAGACGATCCGCCCTGTGGGGAGTGGTCCGCCGATGAGCCGGTGGGTGGTCGCGTCCCACATGCGGAGCGACCTGTGGCCCTGGCCGAGGATGACCGATCTGCCGTTCACGCTGCCGTACGCCACCGGGCCGTTCCCGGGGATCGGGTCTCCGATCGGTTTCAGGGTGGCCCGGTCCCAGACGCGGATGGTGCGCTCGACGCCCGCGCTGACCGCCACGGGCCGGCCGTCGAGCTCACCCACGGCCACCGAGGTCACGTTGGCGTGGCCGCCCATGTCCATCGCGACGGGCGATCCGAACGAGGCGGGAACACCGCCGCGTGACGTCTCCTGGCACGCGGTGGGCACCCGAGGCCAGCGCACTGTGGTCGGCCCGGCCGAGGCCAGTGGCACCGACCCGATCAGCAGCAGCCCGGCGAGAACGGACGACAGTCGTCGAACAGACACCCGACCCCCTGTCCCTGAACTCGCTCGTCGAGCATAAGCCGCATCCGGCCGACGATCGAACTTCGTGATCAGAGGGCCGGATCGTTACCGGCGGACGCCAGGGAACCTGTGGCGACATCCGCGTAGGGTCAGGGCGTCAAGCGGGGTCGGGACGCACTTCCTCGCCCTGCGCTGATCGGCGGGCGGTCTGCTGCCTGGCTCTGGCACGGTAGGCGCTGGCCTTGGCCCGGTTCTGGCAGGACAGGTCGCAGAACCGGCGCGAGGCGTTGCGTGTGGTGTCGAGGAAGACCAGGTCGCAGCCGTCCGCCTGGCAGACGCCGAGCCGGGCGGCCTGACCGACGCCGATGACCATGGCCAGCGCCGTGCCCATGTCGGCCGCCCACGCGTCCACCCGCGTCGCGTCGGCCCGGTGGAAGGCCAGCCTGTAGGGGTGGTCCGGATCGCCGTGCAGGTTGGGCACGGCGCCGTGCCGTACCAGCATGTCGTTGAGCGTGCCCACGACGGAGGCGAGCGCGGCGTCGCCCATGCCGAACGCCGGACACAACTCGGCGGCGATCGCGGCCAGCCGATCGGCGTCCTCGGTGGTGAGAGCGCTCGGGAGCGCGCGCGGAACCCCGCCGGTCGCGACCGCCTCCGCGTTGATCGCGGCCAGCCGATCAGCCCCCGAGGTCGGCGGCCTCACCTCGCGGCCATGAGCCGAGGTGATGACCAGGCGGTTCACCAGCAGCGCGGCCAGCTCGATCCTGCTCCCGACATAACTGTCTACTTGGGGTTGACCAGTGATGCGCCATAGATCTAGAGTCACCATCAAATCCTATCTAGACAGTGATGACGGAGACAGCGATGTCCGAATACTCCAGGCTGGCCCGGCAGATGTGGCACCAGATCGAGCCGGTGCACGCGACGCTCTACTTCTCTCCCGCGGCGTTCGACGAGGCCGCGCAGCTCGGCTACGACGTCGAGTCGCGCTGGCCGAGCTACTTCGCCTGGCGTACGGCACCGCTCGGCGCCGCGGGGCCGAAGCTGGTCGCCGCCGCCTACTACAGCTTCAGCCCGACGATGATCGCCGAGCACGTACCGGGCATCTGGGACACGGCATCGCCCGAACAGGTGCTCCCGGCCCGGCTGCGCGCGATGGACCGCACCTTCCATGACCTCCTCGGCGACAAGATCTCCATCCCCGAGATCGCCGAAGCCGCGGAACTCGCCGTCGCGGCCGCCGAGAGCGCCGCGGTCGCCCACCGGCCCCTCGCCGCCGCCAACCTCGACCTGCCCTGGCCCGAGGAACCGCACCTCGCGCTCTGGCAGGCGTACACCGTGTTGCGCGAGCACAGAGGCGACGGGCACCTGGCCGCTCTGGCGGCCGCCGGCCTGGACGCGTGCGAGGCGCTGGTCTCGTTCGCGGCGATCGGCGCCGCACCTGCGGCCAACTTCGAGGGACGCGGCTGGAGCGCCGAGGAATGGGCGGCCGCCCACGACCGGCTGGCCACCCGCGGCCTGGTCGACGCGGACGGCGTCGCCACCCCGGCGGGCCGAGCGCTGCGCGACCAGGTCGAGCGGACCACCGACGAGCTGGCCGCCGGGCCGTGGCGCTCCCTCGGAGTCGAGGCGGCGGAACGGCTCGCCCGGCTCAACCTGCCCGTCCTCGGCGCGGTGTTCGAGTCGGGGATGTTGCCGTCGGTCACCACGCTGGGCATCGGCAGCGTACGGGCACCCGAATGAGACCGTGACGGCTGTCCGGCGAGCAGACGCGCTCCCCTGCCGCCGAGATGCGCGAATGCGTGCGGCGGAGGGCTCTGGATCACGCGGGGGCGCTCGTCGGCGCCTCCGCACGCCCGATGCTCTCCGCGGAGAGGCGTCGTTGTCCGATCAGCAGCGCGAGGACGCTCACGGAAGCTCCCACGACCCCGCAGGAGGCCGCCCAGGACTCTGAGGCGCGTTCGAGGACGGTGCCCACGGCGGTCGATCCCAACGCCATTCCGGCGGTCATCAGAGTGACCAGCCAGGCGAAGGCCTCGGTGACGGTTCCGGCCGGCGCGAGCTCTCCCACCAGGACGAAGGTCGCCGTCAGCACGGGTGCCAGGAAGAGTCCGGTGACGATCATCACGCCGGCCATGTACGGCGGGGACGGCACGAGACACAGCAGCGCGTACGCGCCCGCCAGGCCCACGGTCAGCAGCAGCGTCCGCCGGGGAAGCGAGGACGACCAGCGCACGGCTCCGTAGCCCAGACCTCCGATCAGGGCTCCCCCGGCGTTCAGAGCCAGCAGGGTGGGCGCCCCGCCCGGCACCGGGTGCTGTTCCGCGTAGGAGACCACGAGGACGTTGAGTGTGCCGATGGCCACGCCGACCCCGGTGAGGCTCCCCAGCAGGAGGACCAGACCCCGGCTGCGCAGCGGGCCGAGCCAGTCGGCGGACCGGGCCGGCGCTCTCCACCTCCGGGTGGGTGGCGCGGTGACCACCACGAGCACTCCCAAGGCGCCCAACAACGCTCCGACCCACAGGGCGCCGATGGGCGACCCGGCGGCCACGCAGCCGGCCACGATCAGCGGACCGCCGACAAACACCAGTTCCTGCGAGGCCGAGTCCAGGGCATAGGCCGACTCCAGCCGACCAGGGGCGACGATATGCGGCCACAGCGCTCGTAGGCAGGGTTCCAGCGGCGGGGTCGCCGCGCCCGCGAGGACCGCGCCCGCGAAGACGATCGCCGGTTCGGAGGGCGCGACCGCGATGGCGATCAGGCCGGCACCGGCCACGGCGGCGGACGGCACGAGGACGGGAACCTGGCCCGCCCTGTCCACCAGACGGCCGAGCAGTGGGCCTCCCACTGCCGCGGCGATGGCGAAGGCGCCGACCACCAGACCGATGAGTCCGTAGGTCGCGCCTGACTGTCTGAGCACCAACGGGATCGCCAGGGCCGCCATGGCGCTGGGTAGGCGCCCGACCAGTGTTCCCACCAGCAACCGGGTCACGTAGGGACCGCGCAGCAGACTCAGGTAGCTCATCACGCGATCCTCACCGCCGTCGGTCGCCTTCTGCCGCGGGCCAGACTTTTTTGATCTCATCGACCGGATACAAGGTCGTTCGGCTTTCCGTCTGCAGCTTTCGATAAAACCTGTTCATGACGACGGCGATCGGCGCGTGACGTCTGATGATCGCCGAGGCCGGCTCCGGAAGGTTTTCGGGATTCCCACCCTCGGCGAATTCCCGCACGAGCGCATTGCGGTCCGAATCCCCACACAGTGCGGTCACCAGCCAGTGGGTCAGATGAGTCACCGCATAACATCGGTCGTAACTCAGATGTTTCGCGAAGAAATCCGACTCGGCTTCCGAGAGATCGAATCGAGAGCTCATGTCCGGGCTACCCGTGGACAGCTTCACGGCGTACCGACCTCGGCCCTTCGGGTGATCTTCGCGGAGAGGTGATCGCAGCCGAGCCTACCGTCACAGATCATGCGTTATGCCGGGAGTGGACACGGCACGGGGAGCATTTCCGCGCGAATGCCCCCATATCGTCTCCGCCACTCGCTGGATCAGTCGGGAGTGGAAGCGGCAGCGTGTGCACGATGCTTGACGAGTGCGCCGGGCAGCGGGAGATGAACCGTTCGTCGGGGAGCCACGCGTCCGCGGCGGGGACGGCCTGTCAGGGCGCGTAGAGAGCGGCCAGGGCTTTCGCGGTTTCGGCCAGCTTCCGCCGGAGCTCGGCGGGCTCCAGGACCTCGACCTCGGCCCCGAGCTTGAGGAACTCCGTCTGCGCGTGCGTCAGCGACTCGATCGGCACCGTGGCCGTGCTCCAGCCCCGATCGTCGAGCACGCCGGCCGTCTCATCCACGGCACTGATCACGGCCGAGCTCATCAGGTCGCGGAGCCGTTCCCGCCCTTCCGGTGACAGGCGGATCACCGCGTGGCCCTGGAACAGCCGCGACCGGAAGTCCACCAGATGCTCGCGCCAGTATCCGACCAGGTCGAAGCCGTCCGGACGCTCGAACGTCTCGTCCGTCACCCGCAGGTCGAGGATCTGGTTGACCCGGTAGGTCCGCATCGCGCCCTCGCATCGGGCCACGAGGTACCACTTCCCACCCTTCAGGACCAGCCCGTACGGCTCCAGCGTTCTCTCGACCTCGGACGGCGCGGCCCACCGTCGATAGAGCACGTGAAGGACGCGCTTGTTCCAGACGGCCTCGGCCACCTCGGGGAGGTGGGGTGCCCGATCGCCGTCGTGATACCAGCCGGGCGCGTCGAGGTGGAAGTGCTCCCGTACGCGCCGGGCCCCCTCACGCAGAGCGGGCGGGAGGGCGGCCTCGATCTTGAGCTCGGCGGCCGCCGCCAGCGCGCCGAGGCCGAGTTCGGCGGCCGGTCCCGGCAGTCCGGCCAGGAACAGCGCCTCGGCCTCCTGAGCCGTCAGTCCGGTCAGTTTGGTGCGGAACCCGTCGAGAAGCCGGTAGCCACCCTGGTGTCCGGCATCGCCGTACAAGGGGATGCCGGCGGTGTGCAGCGACTCGACGTCGCGATAGATCGTACGGACGCTGACCTCAAGGTCGTCCGCGAGTTGCCGGGCCGTCAGGCGGCCGCGCGACTGGAGCAGCAGGAGGATCGACAGCAGCCGAGAAGCTCGCATCCGCTGACAATACGTGTCAGTGGACGCGCCATACGGTCCGTTCATGGCATTCATCGAGAAGAACATGCGGCCGCTCGACCCCGTGGTCGTCGGCGGCCGCCCCTACAAGCGTTACCACGTCGACCTGCCCGGCCACGAGATCGAGCCCGAGGTCGAGAAGGCCGCCTACGAGTTCCTGCCGCGCCTCGTGCCCATGCCCGCCGACGACTCCCCGGCCGGCTGGATCGTCCTCCACAGGGGTGCGGACACCGGCGCCTACCTGCTCGCGTACACCTGGGCCTGGGACAACGTGGTCGAGGTGCACACGGCCGCCGCCGGTCAACCCGCCGTCGGCTGCCCCGACGAGGACCCCTCGCACTTCGTGCCCGAGACGCGACGGTGGGCCGGATGCGTGTGGGAGTTGCCCGCGCTGGAGTACGAGCGAGCCGCCTGGGTTCGCCACATGTTCGTCCCGAACACCCCTGACCTCGACGGATATCTCGCGGACTCGCGCTCGGAAGGACCGGTTGGCCTGTGAACGACTTCGACTTCTACATCGGCACCTGGGACGTGGCCAACCGCAGGCTCCTGAAGCGAGGTGTCGGCTGCACCGAATGGGAGGAGTTTCCCGGGAGGTCCGTCTCGCACACCGTGTTCGGCGGCGCGGGCAACTTCGACGAGATCACCTTCCCGACCAAGGACTTCGACGGCGCGACGATTCGCCTGTACAACGCCGAGCGGGACGAGTGGTCCCTCCACTGGATCAACAGCATGCGCGGCCTCGACCCCGTTCCGGTCGTCGGCCGGTTCGTCGACGGGGTCGGCACGTTCTACTCCGACGACACCGACGACGGCCGCCCGATCCGGGTACGGTTCACCTGGTCCGAGATCACGGCGGATTCATGCCGGTGGGAGCAGGCGTTCTCCTACGACGGCGAGCAGTCCTGGGAGACCAACTGGATCATGGAATCCACCCGCGTCTCCTGACCGCACCACAGGCCGGGAGCCGTGACGTGATCAGCGAGAACGTCGGCGGCGACAGCGCGCGGACACTCGCGGCGGCCTCCGATTCCGCCGGTCAGAGCCTGATGCGGGCCGCGACCGGCAGATGGTCGCTGCCGGTGGCCGGCAGGGTCCAGGTGGAGGTGGGCGTCGCCGCGCGCGCCATGACATGGTCGATCCGAGCGAGGGGGAAGGCCGCGGGCCAGCTGAACCCGAAGCCTTCTTCCGCCGGGATCATGCGCGAGGTGACCGGGGCCAGGCCGCGGTCATCGAGGGTGCTGTTGAGATCGCCCAGCAGGATGACCGTGTCCAGCTTCTCCGCCGCGATGGCCCGCCCCAACGCGACGGCGCTCGCGTCCCTCCGGCCGGAGCTGAAACCGTCCAGTCGAACGCGGACCGAGGGCAGGTGGGCGACGTACACGGCCAGGTCACCGGAGGGCGCGCGTACGGTGGACCGCAACCCGCGGCTCCAGTCGCCTTCGATGCCATCCGGCCTGATGTCCACCGGCCGGGCGTCGACAAGGGGATACCTCGACCAGAGCCCGACGGTCCCCACGACGGCACGGTAGGGATGGTCGGCCGCGAGAGCGGCCTCGTAGACGGGCAGGGCGGCGGGCGTCAGTTCCTCGAGAGCGACGAGGTCGGCTCCGGCCTGGGTCAGGGCGCGCGCGGTACCCGCGGGATCGGGATTCTCGTCACTGACGTTGTGCTGGAGCACGGTCAGATCATGTGACGTTCCCCGGTCCGCGGACGGCACAAGCCCACCGAAGAGGGCGATCCAGGCCGCTGCGGGCAGCACCGCGGCCGCCGCCGCGATGGCCGAGCGGCGCAGCATCGCCAGGCAGAGCAGCACGGGAACGGCCAGGCCGAGCCAGGGAAGGAACGTCTCCAGAAGGCTCCCGAGATTGCCCACGGTGTTCGGCACGGCGGCGTGGAAGACCAGGAGTCCGGCGACCAGGACGGAACCCGACGCGAGGACCCGCCCACGGGTCCATGGCGTGCCGCCTTGCCCGTCCGCGCCCACGCGCCGTCGGCCGATGCGACGACGTCGCCCCTCAGCGGTCACGGTCCTCCCCTGCCTCGCGACTCCCTCCATCGTGATCGATTCTCGTCGCGGCACGCTCCTGCCGTACGCCCACGCCGCCCATCTCTCGCAGGCCACCGCCGTTCGGCAGGCCGCTCAGACCACCTGCCTGCCGCGCCGCCAGACCGCGGAGACCAGAGGGACACCGGGGCGGTAGGCGAGGTGGACGTGTGAAGGCGCGTCCAGAAGGACCAGGTCGGCCCGCGCACCCTCCGTGATCCGCCCCACGTCGGTGCGG
This sequence comes from Microtetraspora glauca, assembly GCA_001570385.1. Lineage (GTDB taxonomy): Bacteria > Actinomycetota > Actinomycetes > Streptosporangiales > Streptosporangiaceae > Microtetraspora > Microtetraspora glauca. The sequence goes on from BBYL01000008.1 coordinate 102,859, forward strand.
CGCAGGGCTCGCGCGCCGCCGAGTGTGGCGGACCACACCGCCTCATCGGGTGTCATCCCCATCTCCCGCACCGCCACCGCGACGCAGAACGGCATGCTCGTGGTGAAGCTCGAACCCGGGTTGCAGTCGGTGGACAACGCCACCGTCACCCCCGCGTCGAGCAGCCGTCGAGCATCCGGGTAGGGCGCCCTGGTGGAGAACTCGGCCCCCGGCAGCAGCGTGGCGACGGTGGTCCCGGAGGCGAGGGCGGCCACGTCGGCGTCCGTCAGATGCGTGCAGTGGTCCGCGGAGGCGGCGCCCAGCTCGACGGCGAGCCGCACCCCCGGCCCGTGGCCGAGCTGGTTCGCGTGGATCCGGGGAACCAGGCCGCGCTTGACGCCGCTCTCCAGCACGGCCCGCGCCTGGTCGCCGTCGAACGCCCCCCGCTCGCAGAAGACGTCCACCCAGCGGGCGTACGGCGCGCAGGCGTCGAGCATCGCCCCGGTCACCAGCTCCACGTACGCGTCGGCCGTGTACTCGGCGGGGACGACGTGCGCGCCCAGGTAGGTCACCTCGTCGGTGTGCGCGGCGGCGATCCTGAGGGAACGCGCCTCGTCCTCGACGGTGAGCCCGTAGCCGGACTTGCACTCCATGACGGTGGTGCCCTGGCGCAGCGCCTCGGCCATCAGACGGGCCACGCCCGCCGACAGCTCCGCGTCGCTCGCCGCCCGGGTGGCCGCCACCGTCGTGCGGATCCCGCCCGCCGTGTACGGCAGGCCGGACATGCGCGCGTCGAACTCGGCGGTCCGGTCGCCCGCGAAGACGAGGTGGGCGTGCGAGTCGACGAAGCCGGGGATCACGGCCCGGCCGCCGGCGTCGTACGCGTCGTCGGCGGCCGGAGCACGCGACGCCGGTCCGACCCAGACCACCTCCTCGCCCGAGACCACGACGGCGGCGTCCGTGGCGATGCCGAGGGGGCCGTTCCCGAGCGAGGGGTCGTTGGTGACCAGGCTCCCGATTCCGGTGATCAGCAGGGAGCCCATCACGCCACCGCCCCGGCTACGGCCGCGCGAAGCTCGCCCGGCACGTCCGGCACGAGCCTGTGCACGCCGTGCCGTACGATCACGCGGCCTCCGGCGACGACGTCGGTGACATCGGCGGCGGTGGCGGCGAAGACCGCGGTCTCCAGACCCTGCGAAGGACCGGCGGTGCGGACGGAGTCGAGGGAGACGGTGACGAGATCCGCGAACGCGCCGACCTCTATCCGGCCGGCGTCCGGCCAGCCGAGCGACGCGTGGCCGTCGGCGGTGGCCGCCCGCAGCAGGGCGGCGGCCGTCCAGTGCCCCCGGCGGCGGGTGCGCAGCCGTTCGTTCAGCTCCATCGCGCGGGCCTCCTCGAACAGGTCGATGACGGCCTGGCTGTCACTGCCGAGCGACAGCGGCGACCCCGCCTCCTGGACGTCGCGTGCGGGCCCGATCCCGTCGGCGAGATCCCGCTCGGTGGTGGGGCACATGCACACCGTGGTCGCCGAGCCGCCGAGCAGCGCGATGTCCTCGGGCGTGAGGTGGGTGGCGTGCACGGCCGTGGCACGCGGGCCCAGCACCCCGTGGTCGGCGAGGAGGCGGGTCGGCGTCACACCGTACGCGTCAAGGCACGCCTCGTTCTCGGCGGGCTGCTCCGACACGTGCGCGTGGATCGGCGCCCGCCTCTCCTCGGCCCACCGGGCGACGACGCCGAGGCCGGCGGCGGGCACCGCGCGGACGGAGTGCACCGCCGCGCCGATGCGGGCGTGGTCCCGGTCCTTGAGTGCGGAGACCCGCTCGGCCCAGGCGTCCGCGGAGCCGTCGCTGAACCTGAGCTGGGTCTCGTCGGGCGGGAGGCCGAAGCCGGACGACAGGTAGCACGCGTCGAGCAGGGTGATCCTGATGCCGGCCTGCTCCGCCGCCTCGATCAGCGCCTCACCCATCGCGTTGGGGTCGCCGTAGGCCACGCCCCCGGGAGCGTGATGGAGGTAGTGGAACTCGCCGACGCAGGTGATCCCCGCCAGCGCCATCTCGGCGTAGACGGCTCGCGCGAGCTGGAGGTACCGGTCCGGCGTGAGGGCGGCCGCCACGCGGTACATCGTCTCCCGCCAGGTCCAGAACGTGCCGCTGCCGGCCTGGGTGGCCCCGCGCAACGCCCGGTGGAACGCGTGGGAGTGGCCGTTGGCGAGCCCGGGAAGGACCAGGCCGTCCAGGACGACCGCGTCGCCGGGGGCGGCGGACGGCCGGAGCGCGGTGATCCGCCCGCCGGTGACCTCGATGAGGACGTCGTGTTCCAGCGCGCCCGTCCAGGCGTGCCTGGCCCAGAAACGGCCGTTCACGCGGCCTCCCGCAGCAGGTCTTCGAGGACGTGCGCCAGCGCGGCGACCCCGGCGAGGCAGTCGGCCTCCTCGGCGTGCTCGTCCGGGCAGTGCGACGCCCCGGTCGGGTTGCGCACGAAAAGCATGGCCGTGGGGAGGGCGGAGGCGAGGATGCCCGCGTCGTGCCCGGCACCGGTGGGAAGAACCGGCACTCCCCCGAGCAGCCCGACCAGGTGGTCCCTGAGCCGCCCGTCGAACTCGACGAGCGGTGTGTAGGACTCTCGGGTCACCGTCGCCCGCGACTCGTGAGTGATCTCTTTCACCAGCATGTCGAGCGTGGCGGCGTCCGGGGCGCGGGAGTCGAGCCACGCGGTGACCCGGGAGGGGATGGCGTTGGTGCCGTTGGGCTCGACGGAGACCTTGCCGAACGTGGCGAGGGCCCCGGCGCGCTCCGCCTGCCCGCGCGCCTTGAGAACCGCGGCCGCGAAGGCGAGCATCGGGTCGTGGCGATCCTCCAGGCGGGTGGTCCCCGCGTGGTTGGCCTGGCCCTGGAAGTCGAACCGCCAGCGGCCGTGCGGCCAGATCGACGACGCCACCCCGACCTGGGCGTCGCCCAGGTTCCTGCCCTGCTCGACGTGGAGCTCGACGAAGGCGGCGACCCTGGCCAGCCGATCGTCGTCGCGGCCGATCGCGTCGGGGTCGTGTCCCGCGCGCTCCATGGCGGTGCCGAGGGTGACGCCGCGGTCATCCTTGAGTTCCCGCGCCTGGCCGGGGTCGAGGACACCGGTCATGAGCCGCGACCCGACGCAGGCCACGCCGAACCTGGCGCCCTCCTCGTCGCTGAAGTTGCCGATCGCGAGCGGCCGTCCGCCCGTCACCCCGCGCGCCCTCAGCGCGTCCAGCGCCGCGAAGGCCGAGATGACACCGAGCGGCCCGTCGTACGCCCCGCCGTCGGGCACCGAGTCCAGGTGGGAGCCGGTGACGACGGCGCCACCCGCCGCCGGGTCACCCCACCAGGCCCACTGGTTGCCGTTCCGGTCGACCTCGTAGGTCAGGCCGCGCCGCCGCGCCTGCTCCTCGAACCATGCGCGGCAGTCGGCGTCGGCGGCCGTCCACGCGTGACGGCGGTAGCCGCCCGTCGTGCCGTGACGGCCCACCGGCAGGAGCTCACGCCACATCAGGCGGAAGTCGTCCTCCACCTGTCCGGGATCGATCACGCCTCCTCGCCCTCGCGCATCGGGATCCGCACGCCGCGCTCCTCGGCGACCTCGGTCGCGTGGTCGTAGCCCGCGTCGACGTGCCGGATGACGCCCATACCCGGATCGTTGGTGAGCACGCGCCGGATCTTCTCGCCCGCGAGAGCCGTGCCGTCCGCGACCGTGACCTGGCCCGCGTGGATGGAGCGGCCGATGCCGACGCCGCCGCCGTGGTGGATGGAGACCCACGACGCGCCGGACGCGACGTTCACCATGGCGTTGAGCAGCGGCCAGTCGGCGATGGCGTCGGAGCCGTCGAGCATCGCCTCGGTCTCCCGGTACGGCGAGGCCACGCTGCCGCAGTCGAGGTGGTCGCGGCCGATGACGATCGGCGCCTGGATCTCGCCCGAGGCCACCATGTCGTTGAACCGCTCGCCGGCCTTGTCGCGCTCGCCGTACCCGAGCCAGCAGATCCGCGCCGGCAGGCCCCGGAAGTGGACGCGCTCGCCGGCCATCCGGATCCAGCGGGCCAGCGGCTCGTTGTCCGGGAAGAGCTCCAGGATCGCGCGGTCGGTGGCGGCGATGTCGGCGGGGTCGCCGCTCAGGGCGGCCCAGCGGAACGGGCCCTTGCCCTCGCAGAACAGCGGCCGGATGTACGCCGGGACGAAGCCGGGGAAATCGAACGCCCTGCCGTACCCGGCGAGCTGGGCCTCACCGCGGATCGAGTTGCCGTAGTCGAACACCTCGGCCCCGGCGTCCTGGAAGCCGACCATGGCCTCGACGTGCCTGGCCATCGACTCGCGCGCCCTGGTCGTGAAGCCCTCGGGGTCCTTGGCCGCCTCGGCGGCCATGTCCTCGAACGCCACCCCGATCGGTAGATAGGCCAGCGGGTCGTGCGCCGACGTCTGGTCGGTGACGATGTCGATCTCCGCACCGCGGGCGAGCAGGTCCGGTACGGCTTCCGCCGCGTTGGCCTCGACCCCGATCGACAGCGGCCTGCGCTGGTCGCGGGCCTCGTAGGCGAGACGGAGGGCCTCGTCGAGGTCGGCGGCCCTGACATCGAGGTAGCGGTGCTCGATGCGCCGGTCGATCGACCGCGGGTCGCAGTCGACGCAGATCGCCACGCCGCCGTTCATGGTGACGGCGAGCGGCTGGGCACCGCCCATGCCGCCCAGGCCCGCCGTGAGAGTGATCGTCCCCGCCAGCGAGCCGCCGAACCTCTTGGCCGCCACGGCGGCGAAGGTCTCGTAGGTGCCCTGGAGGATGCCCTGCGTGCCGATGTAGATCCACGAGCCCGCGGTCATCTGCCCGTACATCGTGAGGCCGAGTCGCTCCAGCCGCCGGAACTCCGGCCAGGTGGCCCAGTCGCCCACGAGATTGGAGTTGGCGAGGAGGACGCGGGGTGCCCACTCGTGCGTGGTCATCACGCCCACCGGGCGGCCCGACTGCACCAGCAGCGTCTCATCGGCCTTCAGTGTGCCGAGCGTGCGGGTGATCGCGTCGAAAGAGGGCCAGTCACGGGCGGCCTTGCCGGTGCCGCCGTAGACGACCAGCTTGTCGGGATGCTCGGCCACCTCGGGATCGAGGTTGTTCATCAGCATGCGCAGGGCGGCCTCCTGCTGCCAACCTCGCGTGTTCAGCGTCGTACCGCGCGGCGCCCGGACTGGACGCGGACCACTGCTCTGCATGATGAACCTCCCCGCCGGCCGGTGCCGGACCCGTCGCACTACGACTGTTCCACAGTGCCCTGCAAGTAATTCATTCACATCTAATGAGAATGAATGGATTCAGTCAATACCTAGTCGGCGAAGACTCCCCGCTCCGTCGCCGAGTGCTCGAACGCCTCCAGCCGGGCCTCGGCCCCCGGGATCTCGTCGACCATCGACTCCAGCAGCACCCGGCCGAGCATCATGGGCGCGCAGGCGGTGTCGAAGACGAGCTGGGTGCCCACCGCCGCAGGCAGCAGGATGTCCGACACGGCCGCGGCCGGCGCGAAGGCGCTGTCGGCGATGGTCACCACGCTGAGCCCGGCCTCCCGCGCGATGGACAGGGCCTCCATCAGCTCGGCGGGGTAGCGCGGCAGCGCGAAGCACAGCAGGGCCGTCGCTCCGGCGCCCGCGGCCTGCTCGATGCGGTCGGCGAGCATGGACCCTCCCTCGTCGAGCAGGCGCACCTCGGGGTGCACCTTGCTCGCGAAGTACGCGAACCCCGCCGCCTGGGCCGCCGCGGCGCGCAGGCCGAGCACGAGCAGCGGCCGGGAGGGGGCCAGCAGGCGGGCCGCCCGCGCGACCGGCCCCATGTCGGCCAGCAGCCCCGCCAGGTGCTGGAGGTTGGCGATCTCCGCAAGCACCGCCCGCTGGGGCTCGCTCAGCGACGTGTCCTCGCGCTTCTCACCGGAAGCCTGGGCGTCGGACAGCCCGAGCCCCCGGATCTCCTTGCGCAGCGCCGGATAGCCGTCGAACCCGAGCGTCATCGCGAACCGCGTCACGGACGGCTGGCTGACCCCCGCCAGCTCGGCGATCTCCACGCTGGACAGGAAGGGCGCCTGCGCGGCGTGCTGCACAAGGCAGTGCGCGATGCGCCGCTGAGCCGGTGTCAGTCGATGTCCTTCGAACAGGCGCAGCAGGCGCGCCTCCGGCGCGGCGTCGTCCGGGTTCATGGCTCTCCAAGGGTACGCGTCACAGCTCGGCCAGGATGTCGAGAAGACCGGCCGCCGCCGCGACGTCCGCCGTGAGGGGGGCGGTCCTCCATCGACGGAACAAGTGTGGCCTCCGCCGGCGCGTACGCCCGCCCTGCCGGGAAAGACAGATCGCACCACACCGCAACCGCGCGGCCGACAACCGGGCGGTCGAAAGCGCGGTCAGGGAGAGCCGGTCGAGGGCCGGCCCCAGGTGCTCCGAGAAGAAGCCGCCGTGGTGGTAGGCCGCCGTCCCGTCGGGACCGTACGCGCTGATCAGCGGGTTCCGCGGGAAACCCGGAAGTCCACACAGGGCGTCAGAGCGCGGCGGCGTATGCCTTGGCCAGGCGGCCTCGGTCAGGCTGTAGGCAGCCCGCCGTCCCGGCCCCGCGTCCTCGCGGGTCAACAGGCCGGCGTTCACCAGCCGCTTCAGCCGGTCGGCCAGGATGTTGGAGGCGATCCCCTCCTCGGAGCCGGCGAGCAGCTGCCTGAAGTAGCGCCGATTCCCGAACATCACGTCCCGCAGCACGAGCAGGCTCCAGCTGTCACCGAACGCCTCGACCGCGGCATTGATCGGACAACCCGAACGCGCCGGCGGATATCCCGCATGACCTTCCGCTTCCAGGCGGAGCAGTCGCCCTGATGGGCTCGCATAGCTCGTGGCCAGAGGGAAGGATGATCGTCATGCCCGTCCCCCAACAGATCCTGCGCAAATCGGCCCGCGTCCTGCTCGTCGACGACCGTGACCGGATCCTCCTGTACCGCGCCTTGAGGTCCATCAAAGACCCTCACTACGCCTGGTACACCCCCGGAGGCGGCATCCAGCCCGGGGAGACACCGTGCGTGGCGGCCGCACGAGAACTCCGTGAGGAGATCGGCCACGAGGTCGCCCCTGACGCCCTGGGACAGATCGTGGCCACCAGCGCGGGCGACTGGATCCGCAACGACGGCACGCCGATGCGCTCTGAGCACGTCTTCTTTTTCCTACGCGTGCCCGCCGTGCACGTGGACGTCTCGGGCATGGAGAAGCACGAACGCTCCCTGCTGGACGTCTTCCGCTGGTGGACATCGGCCGAACTGCGCGCCACCGGCGACTGCGTGCTTCCCACCGACCTGGCCGACCTGCTGGAATTCCTGCTGAGCGGCGAGGTTTCGCCCGAGCCGGTGGTCATGTCCTGGGATCGACAGGTTGTGCGACCGCGCACATCCCTGCTCTGATCACCTCGTACACCGTCGACCCACCGCGCGGCGGCAGCGGGCCGGCGACGGAGGGTCCTCCCAGCCCTTCACCGCATCGCTCGTACCGAAACGGACGTCCCATTCGTCGTCAGGAGGCGGGACTGTGACCCGGTCTCCCCGCTTCGGACTCATACCGAAACCTCAACCGGTCCGAAGTCTCCGCTCGTCGCCTCACACGCATGGGCGACGAACCCGGTCTGGAATGACGGACCCGGCCTATATGGTCCCGGCATGGACTCTGCTCCTGCGAACATCTCGGGCCCGTGGCTAGAACAGCTGACCGGCGCCTTTGAGATCCTGCTCGGCCGTCCGCTGGCGAGTTTCGACGCCGACGCCGTCTATGCGACGTTCTTCGGCGGCAACCTCATCAACGAGCTCGGCTTCGCGCAGGACACCGCCTGGGTGAATCCGGCCGCCCTCCGCGGCGCCGAGCCGGTCGTCTGGGACTGCCCGATCTTCGACCTGGACGAGCCGCTGCTGGAGTTCGACGCGAGCCGGTCGGTCTTCGAGTTCGACAAGGCCGGGCTGCCACCGGAGTTCGAGGCGGATCTCGCGGCGGCGTGCTTCGCGGGCCGGCGCGTCCTGGGCGGCGACCTGGCTCCCCTGCTGGCGCGGTACGACCTCGCCGCGTCCGATCTGCGTGGCACCTGGACCGTCTGCCACCCGCGGCTGGTCTCGGACGGCACGCTCTTCGACGCGATGCGGGTCGCCACCGCGCTCGGCACGGGCCCCGAAAGCCTCCTTCCCCTCGAGGCGGAGGCAGCCGAGGAGTGGCAGGAGGCGCTGGCCGACCTCACGCCGCCCGAGCTGTTCGCCCACCTGAGTTTCTTCTGCACCGAAGGCGATGCGGGGCTCATGTACCTGCGGACCGAGCGGTCGAGCGGCGACCTGCTCGCCGACGAGAACTGCACGCTGATCGCCAACTGGGAGGAGGGCCAGGGCCAGGTCGAGTTCGCGGTCGTCCAGGTCGGCGAGCTCTTGGCAGGGCCGCGCCCGTCCTGAAGAACAGCTGATGGTGAGCGTTCAGGCGATGTGGGTGTCGTAATCCTCGCGATTGGCGAGCACCTCGTCCATGTGCGCCTCGGCCCACACCTTAATGCCGCGAATCACGTGGTGGAGCGAGAGACCGAGGTCGGTCAGCTCGTACGTGACCGTGACCGGCACCGTCGGCGTCACGGTACGGCTGACCAGCCCGTCGCGCTCAAGGGAGCGCAGCGTCTGGGTGAGCATCTTCTGGCTGACCCCGGCCAGCCTGCGGGACAGCTCGGAGTAGCGCATCGACCGTGGCTCGCCGGCGCAGTCGCCTCCGGGTTGGTGCGGGCCGTCGCTGCCGAGCGCGGCCAGGATCAGCGCGACCCACTTGTTGGAGATCTGGTCGAGCAACTGGCGACTCGGGCACATCGCCAGGAACGCGTCGTAGTCACCCTTCGCTTGTGCTCGCTTCTGGGCCGCCGTCCTCGTTGGCATCGACCGCTCCTTCGTACCGGGCGGTGACTTACGCACTTCCAGGTGCGTACTTCCCGCTGGAGAGCTACCCGCCCATAGTGATGCAGGTCAATCGTCGAACACAAACCACGGGGCGAAGCCATGAGCAGCTCTACTTTTCGCACGGCCTCCGTCCGCACCCCGGGCGGACCCGACTCGATTGAGATCATTGACGTTCCCGTCGTCGAGCCTGGGCCCGGCGAGGTCCGGGTTCGGATCGCCGCCGCGCCGGTCAACCCCGTCGACCTCGGGGTCGCAGGTGGCCTCTTTCACGCCATGGGGCTGATCAACCAGCCCGAGCGTACCGGCCTGGGCTGGGACTTCGCTGGGACCGTCGTCGCCACCGGCCCCGGTGTGAACCTGGCGGCCGGCACCCGGGTCGCCGGCCTGGTGGACGGCTTCGACCGAGACTTCGGCACCTACGCCGAACAGCTCGTCGTGCGGGCCTCCGACATCGCCGTCGTTCCCGACGGGCTGGACCTGATCGCGGCGTCGACGGTGCCGCTCAACGGGCTGGCCGCCGCCCAGATCGTCGATCTACTCGGTGACGCACCTGGCAACGGCGACCAGCTACTGGTGACCGGCGCAGCCGGCGCGGTCGGGGGGTACGTCGCCTCGCTCGCACCCGACCGCGGCTGGCAGGTGACCGGTCTGGCCAGAGCCGAGGACGAGGAGTTCGTCCGCGGCCTCGGCGCCGAGTTCACCACCCGCGCGGAGCCGGGCTGGGACGCGGTCGCCGACGGTGCGGTGCTGCAGGAGCGGGGCCTCGCCTTGGTCCGCGATGACGGGGTCTTCGTCGGCGTCCAGCCGAGCGCCAAACCGGCCGCGGAGCGCGGGATCACCGTACACGCCGTAGTTGCGCATCCCGACGGCGCTCGACTGAGCGACCTGCTCGCCCGCACCGCGTTCGGCGAGCTGCCGACCCGAGTGCACGCGGTCGTGCCGCTGGACGAGGTCGCCCACGCCCACCGGGCCGTGGCCAAGGGCGGGGTGCGCGGTCGCTACGTGCTCAAACCCTGACCAGCCCGCCCAGCGCGGCGCCCACCCGCGCCAGAACCTGGGCCCATGTCAATCGCCTCGCCGACGTCAGAATTCGCCGACAAATCCCCATAAAAACGAATGGAGCGAGCATGATCTGGACAGCGGGCTTCCGCACCGCAGTGATCAATCCCTACGAGCAGATCCAGCTCACCGAACCGCGCGGCTTCGCCGACCAGACGGTGCGTCAGGTGCTCCACATGGCCGGCGGCGGAGAACGCCTCCGCGTAGGCCTGACGAACCGTTATGGCCGCACCCCCTTGATCATCGCCGCCGCGAGGGTCGCCACCGAGCACGGGCAGGCCGCCCTCACCTTCGACGGCGCCGAGGGACTGACCATCCCGCTGGGAGAAGAGGCCGCCAGTGACCCGATCGATCTGCCCGTCGCTCCCGGCACCGACCTCATCCTCAGCCTCTATCTCCCTGAGAAGACGGGCCTGGCCACCTATTCCCACAGGCCCATGGAGACCGCTCACATCGTCGGCGGTAACCACGTCACGTCTCCCTCACTCCCTGACGCCGAGCAGGTAGAAGCCAGGTTTTACGTCTCGGGCGTCGACGTGCTCGCCCCGGACGACACCGCGATCGCCGTGGCGTTCGGCGACTCCTGGTTCGAAGGGGTCGGCTCCACGACCGGCGCGAACAGCCGCTTTGTGGACTTCCTCAACCGGCGCCTCAAGCGGGGATGGGTCGTCAACCAGGGCATCGCCGGAAACCGCCTCCTGCGCGACGAGGTCGGCGAGCACGCGCTGGCGCGCTTCGACCACGACGTTCTCTCGATTCCCGGCCTGACCCACGTCCTGGTGCACTTCGGCATCAACGACCTCGGTCTCCCCGGCATGTCCGGCGAGCCTCCCGTCACCTCCGACGCCCTCATCGAGGGTTTCAAGGCACTGGCCGACCGAGCCCATAAGGCCGAGCTGAAGATCCTCGCTGCCACCATCGGCCCCTTCGCGGGCGCCGTCTATCCCGGGATCAGCACCCCCGATGGCCTCGCCGCCCGACGCGAGGTGAACGACTGGATCCGTGCCACCGACACTTTCGACGCCGTCTTCGACGTGGCTCGAGCTGTTGAGAACCCCGAAGCCCCCGACTACATCCACCCCGCCCTGGACTGCGGCGACGGCATGCACCTCAACGACAAAGGCGCGCAAGCCATGGCCGACGCCGTAGACCTGGAAACCCTCGCCCTCTAGAAACCTCGTCCTTGCCCGCCTTTGTGACGGGCCCGAACTGGAGTTGCCCCGGTTCAGTAGACACGTCAGGGCTTTCAGCTACGCGGCAGCATAGCCGTCTTCTTGAATGCTCTTGATTACGTGTCGACGTTCGTACTCGGCGGGGCTGAGCTGGCCGTTCGCGGAGTGGCGGCGGCGTGGATTGTAGAAGCCCTCGATGTAGGCGAACACGGCCCGTTCGGCTTCTGACCTGGTACGGAAGGTCCGCCGGTCGATCAGCTCACACTCCAACGAGGCGAAGAAACTCTCCGTGATCGCATTGTCGAAGCACGTCCCGGTCCTGCCCGTCGAGGGGCGAACTCCTGCCTGCTCGCACCGCTGGCCGAAGGCGATCGAGGTGTACTGCCCTTGTCGCTGTGATGGATCACCCCTGCGCTGGGGCGGCGCTGGTGGATCGCCATCGCCAGCGCATCGGTCACCAACTCAGTCCGCATGTGGTCGGCCATCGCCCAGCCGACGATCCGCCTGGAGAACACGTCCAAGACCACAGCGAGATAGACGAACCCCTGCCAGGTCGGCACGTACGTGATCCATCGGAGGCCGTATGGTGCCGGCGGATCTTCTCAGTCAGCTCAGCATCACGACGGGCGCGAGCGGACGGGCCGCGCTTGGTCCAGGCGTAGTAGCCCTGGCGCGACACACCCAGCACCCGGGCCAGCAGGGAGACATCGTGGTGGTCTTTCTCCGCATCGATCAGCCGGTACTTCATCTCGGCCGATCCGTCTCCCGCGCGAAGAAAACCGCGGCCTTACGCAAGATCTCCTTCTCCTCGCGGAGGATCTTGTTCTCACGGCGCAGTCGGGCCAGCTCGTCCTTCTCAGCGCTGGTCAGGCCGTCTTGGCGGCGGCCGTCATCGAGGTCGGCCTGGCGCACCCAGGTACGGATCGACTGCGCGGAGGGCTCGAACTCCTTGGCGAGATCCTCCGGCGACCGTCCCGCGCGCACCAGTTCCACCATCTGCCGGCGGAACTCCGGCGGATAGTTATTCGGCACAGTGGACTCCTTCCGGGAACCAGGGTTCCCCAGAGGTCAGGTGTCCACCAAACCGGGCCAACTCCAGATTGCTCCCATGATTTTGTTCGGCTGGGTTGATATAAATGTACCGAACAAAATCAACCCTGGTTGGTTCGCTTCGGCCAAACAAAGCGAACCGAACAACTCGTCCGACGACCCGACGCCGCAGCCAAGGAGAGAAAGACATCGGAGCCCTCGAGCGCGCTGGTCGACGTCGTCACTCCCGGCATGGACCCCTTGCCCGGCAAACGAGCAAGATCTCCAAGCAGGCCAGCCATCGTCCGGAGGCCTCAGCGCTCCCGGCCACTCCGTAAAAGAGATCCTCAGCCCCGTCAGACACCGAGCCGAGGGGGCATCTGCACCGACGCCTAGTAGGACTTTGTTAGGTCGTCATGGTGGTCGTCGATGGCAAGTGGGGCATCGGCCTGCCCAGATCGCCAACAAGGCCTGGAGCAGATGGAGGATCTTGTAGAAGGCCAGACCGCCCCAGCTGCTTTTGGGCTGGTCAAGCGCAGTTCGGTGAGGAACAGATGAGCGGCCGAGACCAGGGTGACGTGACGTTGCCAGCCGGTGAAGGAGCGGCCTTCGAAGTGGGTGAGGCCGAGTCCGATCTTCAACTCGCGGTAGTCATGCTCGATCCGCCAGCGGATCTTGGCCAGCCGTACCAGGTCCCGCAACCGGATGTCGGCCGGCAGAGTGGACAGCCAGTAGTCGGTGGGCTCGCTCTCGCCGGGCGGCCATTCGGCCAGCAACCAGCACTCGGGCAGCTGGGCGTGAACCCGGACAAGCAAAGTTCGGCGTTACTCCTCAGTCGGGAGCAGGCCCGTCTGGCAGGCGCCCCGCCGAGACGGGTCACCCAGCTTGACGTTGGTGCCACCGATGCCGCAGTAGCCGTTGAGGACTTTGAAGCTGATTCTCCGCCGCCGCGTCGGCCCGGATCGTGTACCGCACTACATGCGTCTCGCCCATCTGAACGACACCTCCAGATCTCCGTGGATGCGACCTGCACAGTCCGCGTCGTTCCAGGCCGTCTACAGATATGGAGGCGCCATGCCGCGAAAACTCATCGGCCCGAACGGATGCCGACGATGCCCGCTCCCGTCCTCACAGCCAGGAGCTGACCGCGAAGACCAGGGAGACCACCAGCGCGACCGCCCCGACGACCAGGAACAGCACGCCGTGAATTACACCTGTGCCGCCCGCCCCGTCCAGACGGACGTGCTGGGGTCTCTCGGGGGCGTAGACCACCATGACTTGCTGGCCCGGACGGACCGGCGACGGTTTGAGGCCCAGATCCGACTCGGTCTTCACCACGGAACCCTGCACCGTCTGGAACTGCAGTGTGGGGTAGTACACGCCGTTGCGGCCGGCCCGGCGCAGGCCCACGACGACGCCCGGCACCCGTATCCCGTGCCGCCGCAGCCGCTGCCCGACGATGATGTCATGGATGCTGGCCCCGATGGACACCACTCCGAACACGATTCCAAACAATGGCACGATGCTCATGTCCACTGCCCCCTTCTCATCTCATTCAAGGGCCACCGTCGCAATCCCGTTCGAGGGCCTGTACCGCCGAAGCCCGACCCGGTCGATCACCTGCCGGTGATCGCATCATCAGAAGTCATCAGAAGGAGCAATGGGAGCGCGGCAGCTTGCCGGACGCCTTGCGGTCCTTGCGATTCCCCGACACGAACCGCACCGGCGCTCTCCTGTCCCCGCGCATCACGCCTCTCCGTGACAGCCCGGTGTAATTCACGGCAGTAGGATTCCGGGTCGCGATTGCAAACGGCTTGGATCTTGCTGCAGGATGCACGACCGTTTCACACCGGAGGGAGTTGGACATCTACCGGCTTCAGTTCTGGCCGCCTGAGCGATAAAGGACCGTATCAAGGCCGCGGTCGAATGCTGCACCGGTTCGGCTACGTCACGTCGCAGAAGGTTCGCGATCAGGTCACGAAGGCGGCCAAGTGGCCTTGCGTTGGCTAGCCTCACCGGCATGCCTCTCGCCTCGATTCCCAGCCCTCCCGAAGGGGTCTGGCATCTCGGATTCATCCCGATCCGGGGCTACGCATTGTGCATGATCATCGCGATTGGCTTCGGCATCTGGCTGAGCGAGCGCCGCTGGCGCGCCCGCGGCGGCGAGAAGGGCACGATCAGCGACATCGCGGTCCCCGCAGTGATCTTCGGCCTGATCGGCGCTCGCCTCTACCACGTCATCACCGACTGGCAGACCTACTTCGGCCCGCACGCGATCAAGGAGCCCTACCAGGCGCTGTTCATCTGGGAAGGCGGGCTCAGCATCTGGGGCGCGGTCGCTCTGGGAGGCGTGGGCGTGTGGCTGGCCTGCCGCCGCCGAGGGCTGTCCCTGGGCACCGTGTCCGACGCGATCGCGCCCAGCATCGCGTTCGGGCAGGCGATCGCCCGCTGGGGCAACTGGTTCAACCAGGAGCTGTACGGCAGTCCAACCACATTGCCGTGGGGCCTGGAGATCGACCAAGCGCACGGCGGCGAGCCAGGCGTGCTCTACCACCCGACCTTCCTGTACGAGTCGCTGTGGGACGCGGCGCTCGGTTTCGGACTGATCCTGGCTGGCAGGCGGTTCACGCTGCGCCACGGCCGCCTGTTCGCCCTCTACGTCGCCGGCTACACGTTCGGGCGGTTCTGGATCGAAGGGCTGCGGATCGACCCGGTCGGCGGAGTGGACCACGCGGTGACGCTCCTCGGGATGCGGATCAACCAGTGGACTTCGATCGCGCTGTTCATCGGCGCGCTGATCTATCTCTGGGTGACTCGTAACAAGGGCACCGAACAGATCATGGTGCCGGACTCACAACACAAGGCGTCGCACGAGGAGAACGGCGAGCCGGCCTCCGATCCGATCGAGAGCACCTGACGCGACCCAAGCGCGTGTAGATCTACGAGGTCGTACGCGCACGCATCGAGTCGGGCAAGTACCCGCCTCAATACCTCATCTCCGAGGTCCAGATGGAAGGCGAGTTCGGCGTCGCCCGCGTGACCATCCGCAAGGTGACCGCCAAGCTCCGCGAGACGGCCTCATCGTCACCGCCCTGGGCATGGGTTCCTTCGTCGCCCAGGACAAGAACGAGACCTCCGAGCAGACCTAACCGCCGTCCGTCGCACGAACCTTGCACCGCAGAAGGTGGCACGCGGGTTGTCCAACGTCCGCTGCGGTAGGGATCTTGATGAGCTGGCCCGACACCTGGCCCAGAGAAACGGGGCGAAGAGAACGAGTCGGCACGCTTTCGACTGCGGTAGGTGTCCTGAGTTTCCAGACCAGCGCGACGGCACGGGCCGTCCTGACGCCCCCGTTCAGGGCCCCCCTCGCTGAGCACCGGTTTGGGCACGCAGTTGGTCACGCATCCGAGCTAGGCGGAGCGCGGTGATGCGGACCAGTCGGTCTGTAGGCCGGGCTCACATTCCGCACGCTCCTCACCTGCGCGAAGTCGCCCTACACCACAAGCGACCTGCGATAACGCTTCCGTTCGTTGTCATCGCTTGCCGACGCTTTCCCACGTGATGTGCCCCCGAATGAGGCGGACCTAGCTAGATATCCGTTCTCGCCTGCTCGATTTGCCGCACGATGGCATGGGCACCATGCGCCTGTGCGATGGCGTGCGCCTCGTCGAGTGTCGCGAGCGCGTCCGCCCGGCGGTCCTGGGCGGCGGCGATGTAGGCCAGCCCGACCATGTTGGCGGCCACACCCGGCAGGGCTCCGACCTCCCGGCGCAGCCGCGACGACTCCTCCAGCCGCTCGCGCGCTTCATCCAGCCGACCGGCCACGTGTGCCGCGATGCCCAGGTGCCGCAGGGCCTCGGACTGGGTCGGCTTGTCGCCGACCTGCGCCGCCAGCTGGCAAGACTGCTCCAGTTCCGGAACCGCAGTCTCGTTGTCACGCCGGATGACCTGATGTAGGCAGCCGATCCAGAACAACGCCTCGGCCTCGCCGCGCGCGTCGCCCAGAGCCCGGTACAGCTCAATCGCGCGCTCAAACAACGGCAGTTCAGCCGGGTCCTCGACGGGTGATGAGCCAGCGCTAGCGCGCTCGTTGAGAAACCGCGCATGCAGGATCCGCCCACGGGCCAACGCGGCATCGGCCTCCACCGCGTCCAGGCCCCGTTCGGCTTCGGTCAGCACGCTGGCGTCGCCGCTGAACACTGCCCGTTCATAGAGCGTCTTGGCCCGTTTAATCCGGTCTCCGGCGCTCATCGCCGCCCCCGCCCTGAAATCGCCACTACGTGCTAAATCAGCAGCAGAGTACTCCGGCCCAGGATCGTCATGTGGACGGTCAGCGATGAGTGGGTTGGCCGGCTCTTCGCCCAACTGACCCGGCCGGCCCCGAGCGAGTGTCACATCAGCAACTGGTCCCGACGGCGACGGCGACATCAAGCCCAAGCCCGTCGATCCCACTACCAGCGACAACGACTCAAAGATCGATAAGTGCTACTGGAGTACTGGGTGCCAGCCGCGCCGTCCTCGTAGTGCTCGTGCTCCCATCGGCCGACGGCGCGGCAGTGCCTGGCCGAGAAGCTCACCGGTTCCCGCCGAAGGCGGCTTGACCGTGTAATGAAACTTCTCGCCGCAGCTACTGTTGGTGACGGGCGTTCAAGGTGGCTCTGCCGAGGATCAGATCAGCGATCCGCACTGATCGGGCGACAAAGGCACGCGCCTCCCGTCCGCGCACACGCCGAAGCACCCACCGCAGATCACGCGCACAATTGGCGAGGATGCGGCGCTGCTCAGTGTTCAGGCTACCGCGCCGCGAGCCGACATACGCTGTGACGATGCCCGCCATATAGGCATCCGCGAGCACGAAGTCGGCGAATACATCGTCATCTCCCATGCCCGGGAACGGCTGACCGAGATGCTGGGCCCAAAGGACCGAGACCTCGTCGAAGACCGCCTTGTTCACTCGCCAGCGGGCGCGATGCCCACCGGGCAGGCGACCCCGGTTCCCCCTATCCCGCAGTAGCCGTTCGGGTTCCGGTAAAGGTACTGCTGGTGGTAGCGATCTACTTGAGGCAATAAATCCCTCCGCCTGTTCAGAAAGGCCGCATCTGGTCGATCACCTTGACTGCGATCTCTACGATCGTTTCGACCTTCGGTATGTCTTTACGCACGTCTTCCGCGGTGAAGCGCTCCGACTCACGCCGTGGGTACTCAGCCTCGTTGCGTCGCCGTCGCATCCGGTCGAAGGGCCGCAGGCTCTGCCCGAGTGGTGGATCTAGCTGAGCGCTCACCGCCTCATAGACGGCGATATGCCCACCCCGGCTGCTCGCCCGAAGCCCTTGATTCTCAAGGATCGCGCACAGCGCCTTACGAGCGGCGTCATAGAGCAGTTGGTAAGAGCCGACCGGATCGGAGTCCATTGCCAGGCGTGCCGTCGCCACATGCCTACGCGCCTGATCGAGCAGCTCATCCGCCTGCGAACGGCTCGCCGGCACCTTCTCGAGCTCCCCACGGCCGAGCATGCCATCGACCGCCTGACGCCCTTGCTCCCACCTCATCAAGATCTTTCGTTCCCGATCTTCAATCGCACGAGCGGCCGTGACCGTATGGATTCCAGGAACGGATCTTCGCCTGGGGACTCCCAAGAGGAACAGCTCAACCGACGGATGTTGACTTCCCTGCCAAGTTGTCGTTCCGCCTTCCGCGCGACGTCGTAGAGATCGTCATCATCCGCATCGCCCACAACGAGAATGTCGAGGTCTCTGGGGACCCTGCCGGGTTCTCCGGTGTAGCGCGCTGCCCATGAACCATAGATGTACGCCCCTTCCACCCCGGGCACGCCCTCGAGCAGCCCAGGCAGAACCGCCACCGGGCCGTATGTGAGCGCGAGAAGTTCCGTCAATGGCCGGGCGATCACCATGTCGGTGTCAGCACTGACCAATCGCAGGTTGCCCACCCGCCGCTCCCTGACAAGACCGGCGGCAGCCAGCCGATCGACCTCCCGGGTCACGGTCGGGGGAGTCACCTCGAATCTCCTGGCCAGCTCCACCTGCGGATACTCCTGCTCCGGGTGCAGAAAGAGCCAGGCCAGCAGCTCTCCCTGGAAGGCTGAACGGAGCAGAGGAAGCAAGACGGAAGGCGGTTGTTTCATGAACTGAAACATAGCTTGCAGTTTACACAAGTTCCATAACTCTCGCGGCCGATTCCGCTACAGACAGCAACCACTCCAGCTTGGCCACAACACCACTGCGGTCCTCCTGCAGAGACCGGCCACGTACGAGCAGCCCCCGGCATGCGTGACACCCGTACCCCAGCCACGAAGCGCCTGCCGAGACACGAATGGCCCAGGATCGTCGAGGACGATCCTGGGCCACGTCAGGCATTGGCACGGGTCACGCCTCGCCGGACGTGAGGCCGATCGGGCATGCGACCCCCGTGCCGCCGATGCCGCAGTAGCCGTTCGGGTTCCGGTAAAGGTACTGCTGGTGGTAGTCGTATGGCTGAGGCAATAATTCCTCGCAGGAGGTGCTCATGGCTCAGCTCGGCCCGGTCATCCCCGTCGTCTCCTACGCTCGCATCTCTGCGGACACCCGGCGCGACGAACACGGCGTGCAGGCGCAGCACCGGATCAATCACGAGACCGCTGCCCGGTACGGCTGGGTCGTGGTGCATGAGTTCACCGACAACGACAAGTCCGCGGCCAAGGCCGACGTCGTGCGAGACGACTTCGAGGCCATGCTGCGAGCCCTCCGGCTGGGACGATTACCGGACGGCGCAGAGGTCCAGGGCGTCGTGATCGTCGCCGAAGACAGGCTGGCCCGCCGTCCCGGCGACTACGAGCGCTTCGTAGAAGCGATCACCTACCGGGACGGACGTGTCTTCTCCGACGCTCGTGGGCCGAAAGACCTCTACAGCGAGGACACCGAGAGCATGGGCCTGTTCGGGGCCGTGATCTCGAAGATGGAGGTACGCAAGATGCAGCGGCGAATGCGACAGTCCCACCGGTCGCGGGCCGAGATCGGGAAGCCGGCGGGAGGGACGCGGCCGTTCGGCTGGCGGGATGACCGGCTGAGCCTGGATCCGAAAGAGGCTCCACTGCTGCGCAAAGCCGCCGAAGACTTCATCGGCGGCCGGTCCCTGTATTCGATCGTCGCCGAGTGGCAGCGCGAGGGCGTGGTGACCACGCTTGGCAACAAGTGGACCACCACATCCCTCAAGGTCACGTTCAAGAACCCCCGTCTGTGCGGCTGGCGCGCGATCAACGGCGAACTGGTCCGAGACTCCGCCGGTGAGCCGGTGACGGGGCAATGGACTCCGATCCTGACGCCGGAGCAATGGCAGGCGCTCCAAGCGATCTTCGCGGCGAGGAAGGGCCGGAGCGTGACCCGGAAGGGAGTAGGCGAGATCCTCCCGCCGGACTACCGGGAGTTCAGCTATCTGATGACCGGCGTGCTTCGATGCGGCAAGAAGCAGGCAGATGGAAAAACCTGCAACAGCCTCCTCCGAGTCAGTCGCCAGAGGGATTGCAAACAGCACATTTACATGTGCCCGGCAAAAACGCAGGGCGGTTGCGGCGGAATCGGCAGACGCGGCGACCTGATAGACCTTTTCATTTCGGAAGCCGTGCTCGCAAAACTCGAAGAAGCCAGCTTCGCGGCGTCTCCCGAGTCGGCCGAATGGCCGGGACAGACTGAATACGAGGACCTCAAAGGTCGTCTCGAAGAGCTGCGCACGCAGTGGGCCTCCGGACGCATCAGCAACGACCTGTTCTTCTCGCTGGCTCCTGATCTGGAGCAGCGCATAGGACGCCTGCGCGGAGAGGTGCAGAGCTTCACAGCAGCGGTCGAACGCCGTACGAAGCGAGCCACCGCCGATGCGGCCGAGATCCGGCGGCGCTGGTACCTCCCGGAGGAAGACGGCGGACTGCCGCTGTCCACGAAGCGCAACTACGTACGGGAAGCACTGCACGCCGTGATCGTCCATCCCAGTGGAGGCGGGCGTAAGCCCTTCAACCCGGATCTCCTCGAACTGATCTGGCGGGAGGACTGACCGCTCAGGACGTCCAGGACGTCTTCCGATCCTCAAGGGAGCTACCAGCCTTACCGAAGAGTGACAGCTCCCTTACTCATGTCCCGGTACGGGCGGACGTCTACGGACGCAGCGGGACGCCAGTGGACGCAACGGGACGCCGTTGTCAGACAGCGGCGGTATTCGCCTCGCGGAACTCTGACGTGCAAATAGTCGTCCCACTGACGTAGAACGGAACTGCAAGAAGTCACCGTCACCCAGACGGAATGACACAGGCGAGAAGCTACGCGACCCATTTTCCGGCGTGCATAGGAATCCGGGCGGCAAACAAAAACACTAACGCCGTACCGCTGGAGGGACCCGGCCCAGCGGCAGGCGTCACGCCCTTTCATTTTCTGGTCGCACACTCCCAGGTTCTCTCGCTGACGTGCCCGTGTTCGGCCGTTCGGCTGCTGGCTCACGGTGCCCGGCGTCTGTTCCGCATGCGCGGCGGTGGCTCCACCCACGAGGAAAGGAGCCGACCTGACCACACCGACCCTCACATCTGCCCAGGAGTGGGGCAGACACAAAGCCGCCGAATCTCCTCGTTGGTCCGCCGACAAGTGGCACCGGGTCGCCACCATCTTGGGCGTCGAGCTGGTCGACGAGCCTGCCCGCGCAGACTCTCCGTCCGAGCAGGGCGGGAGGGATGCCGCGTGAGTGAGCGTCCCTCCTTCTCCGCTGAGATCGTGGCCGCTGCGCAACGCGCGGAAATGCCGGACTTCCCGCGCTGGCAACAAATGGTGCGGGCCACGGGCGGCTGTGCTCAACCGATCCGGCTGCACGGGGAAAGGGCCACCTTCGACGCCGGTACCGGTGAGGTCCTGGACATTTACCGGACGGCCGACGAACCAACGGGCTACCTGCTGACCGCGTGCGGCAACCGGCGCGCGTCCCGCTGTCCGGCCTGCTCGGAGGTCTATCGGGACGACACCTATCACCTGATCCTCTCCGGCCTGCGCGGTGGCAAGGGCGTCCCCGAGGACGTGAACGCTCATCCCCGCGTGTTCGCCACCTTCACCGCTCCATCCTTCGGCGCGGTCCATGCGCACCGAGAGAGGGACGGTAAGGCGCTGCCGTGCCGCCCTCGGCGAGACAACCCGTTGTGCGAGCACGGACGGCGGGAAGGCTGCGGGGCTCGGCACGACCGCGAAGACCCGCAGGTCGGACAACCGTTGTGCGTGGACTGTTACGACTACCGGGGCGCGGTGCTGTGGAACGCCCACGCGGGCGAACTGTGGCGCAGGCTCACCCAGGGCCTTCCGGCGGTCTTCGCTCGGTTGGTAGGCGTCAGCCGTGCGGAGCTGCGGCGGCACCTGCGGCTGTCCTACGCCAAGGTCGCCGAGTATCAGTCGCGCGGCCTGGTCCACTTTCACGCGGTGATCCGCCTCGACGGGCCGGACGGTCCTGGTGATCCTCCTCCGGACTGGGCGACCGTCCCGCTGCTGGACCGCGCGCTACGTGAAGTGGCCGGACAGGTCGCCGTACCCGTCTCCGATGCCGTCCTGGGCTGGGGTGAGCAGATCGACGTGCGGCCTGTGTACGTCGCAGCCGATCTGGAGGGGATGAGTGATCATCGGGTGGCGTCGTACGTGGCCAAGTACGCCACCAAGGGGGCAGAGGCGGCAGGAACCGTAGACCGCCCGATCCGCCACGCCTGGGAGATCTCCCGGCTGGAGGTGACCGAGCACGCCCGACGTATGATCTACACCTGCTTCAGCCTCGGCGACCTTCCTCAGTATCGGGGCCTGCCGTTGCGGCAGTGGGCTCACATGCTCGGCTACCGGGGCCACTTCTCGACCAAGAGCCGTCTCTACTCGGTCACGCTTGGGGACCTTCGGCAGGCGCGGGCCGACCACCGCGCCAAGGAAGCGCGCGAGCTGCTCGGTCTCCCGGCCGTCGTGGAGCGGGAGACCGTGACACATCAGGAGTGGCGTTATGCCGGGAGCGGCCATCGGCACGGGGAGCACTTCTGGGCCGAGTACGCCCGGCAACGCATCGCCACCGCCCGCCGGATCGCCCGTGAGCGAGAACGGCAGGACCTGGCATAAGGGCCGCCTGGTCACGTACGCGAGTGGTGCGGCCGGCGGAATGCCGTAGGTACCCGAATGGCGAGCAAAACGAGTTCGGCCAGCGGCACCACGGCAGCCGTGTCACTGCTCCGCTTCAGTCGCGCTCTGCCCCTTCCGGCCAGATCACTCGTACGGTCATGCCTCGACCACGAGCCTCGGCGACGACATCGGCGGTTCCGCCGAACCCTCGGGCGGGCTTGCCGTCCCATACGGCGAAGAGCTGGTCAGCCTGGTCGAGCATGAACACGCTGGCGGCCATGTGCGCCTCAGAGGTCGACTCGACGAAATCGAGTTGGTGAACCCTCTCCGCCTGACTGATCAGCGCGTCGTACTCGCGCCACGCCTCCGGCGGCAGTCCCTCTCGGTACTTCTGGGCGGGAACAACGACCTCCACCCTGCCCCCCGCTTCCACTACCGCTCGGGCGAAGATCTGATCAGCACCATCCGCCAGGCAGGACAGACCGATCACGTCTGTTGCGTCATCAAGGGCTCTCTTCAGTTCGGCTTCGATGAGAGCGGCGGTGGCCCGGGGCAATCCGCGGTGGCCGGAGATGGCGATACGAGGCATGGTCCTCATCTCTCTATAGGAGGGTGGCGCGAAGCCTGTCGTCGAAGGCCCGAACGCCACTGGTGATCGGTCCGGTGTAGTTCCTACGGAAGCGCCGCACGCGGTGAATGACCCGGTCGGAGCCGTGGTTCATCCCGATCCGGAGGGCCTCGCCCGCGAGGTGGAACGCCTCGTCGATGTCGCCGGTCATGCTCTTGGCGGCGGCGACCTCGGTCATCAGTACGCCTCGTTGCTTGGCCCCTGGTTGCGTGGAGGAAAGGGACTCGGCGAACGCGCTCACGGCCTCCTCGGGCCGTTCCAGACGCACCATGACCAGAGCGCGATAGCCCGCAAGCTTGGCATGGTCGAACGGGAAAACCCACGGCCACGGCGGGGCAGCGGCGTGTTCGCTCGCAGTGACGGCCTTCTCCGCAGTGTGGAGCGCGGTCAGGGCTGCCGGTGCGTTGTGGGCGGTGGCATATCCAAGTGCCTCAATGCTCGACAACCACGCGTGTGCGGTCGCGGGAGGCCGATCGCCAAGCTGGCGTCGCGCTTCGGCGAGAAGCGCCAGGCCGAGAGCGGGATCATCGGCGTCGATCTCGAAGGAGGCCAGGCTGCCGATCATGTAGCTGCTGAGGAGGTTGTGCTGTGCCCGCCGGGCCGTGTCGATGGAAAGGCGGTAGTAGGTGCGCGCCGTGCCGGTGTCGTGCATGTCGGCGTGCAACCAGGCGGCGAATCCGGCCGCCTCGCTGACAGCGGCGCAGATTTCTGCGGCGTGCGTGGACAGAGCGGCGCGGCCAAGGGTCCGGTTGGCCATCTCCACGTGGGCGACCGCTCCGCGCGCCAGCTCACGCGCCGGGGTGGTGGCCTCAAGACGGCGTTGAGCGCCGGTGATCGCGGTGAGAGTGGGCGCCGTGGTCTCGTCGGCCTCGGTGCGTTTCGGAGTCGGGGCGACAGTGAGCGCCGCGAGAGCCACCGCCTTGCCGAAATCTCGCCGTTTCGTCGGATCGTCATCTCCCCGATGGCCGAACCGGAGCAGATGGAGAGGGACTCCGAGTCGGCCTGATATCTCCCGTACTTGATCAATGGTGAGCGGCTGCCGGTGCCGGAGCACCTTGGAGACCCAGCTCTGGGAGTAGCCCACCGCCTCGGCGAGCTGCTCCTGCGTCCATCCGTGCGCTCGCATGGCTTCGGCGAGGATGGTGGGGATGTCACACTCCGCGAGCGCGGACGCCACGCGAGAGGAAGACCAGAACTGGGGCGGCAAGCTGCCACTCGCTCGATCCATGACGTTAGGTTAAGCCGGATCACCTCAGCGCGGCCGTATTCGTGACACGAATAGCGCCACTACCGGCAGTGCTGGGCTGTTCAGCGCATGTGCCGTCCTTCGTGATGATCGCGGCATGCATCGATTACCACTCCGGGCAGCCAACCGATTACTGACAGCGCTGGAAGATCTCGGCATCGCGGCTGACGTTCACGAGGGCTACGGGATCGCGCTGGTATCGGTCTGGGTGGACCTTGTGGTCTGGACGGATGGCGCGTCCTTCTCCTGGTGGTCGGGGCGCATCTCTCAGCGAACCGGACTGCGGGAGCACGCCTACTGCCCGGCCGACGACCCGGTGACGGCCGCTCGCCGTATCGCCGACCGGTACGCCGAGCTCCGAGACGAGCACCCGCTGTCGGAACTGATCCGCGAGGTGCTCTCGGAAATCCCCTCAAGGTGGATGGGGCTGCCAGTATGACCGTGACCCTACGCGCCCTGGAAGCCGAGTACAGCAAGCAGTGGATCATCACCGACGCGGCCGGGGACGGCTGGTGCGCCGTCCGTCGCACGAACCTTCCACCTCAGAAGGTGGCACGCGGGCTGGCCAACGTCCGCTGCGGCGCGGATCTTGAGGAACTGGCCCGACACCTGGCCGAGGAAAAACGGGGCGAAGAGAACGATTCGCCACACCCTCGGCTGCGGCCAGTGTCCTGAGTTTCCAGACCGGCGCGACGGTACGGACCGCCCTGACGCCCCCGTTCAGGCCCCGTATCGTCGCGTCACTGACGGGCGCGGCGGCGCTGATGACTCCCATCCCTGGGGAAGAGTGGTCCGGAGTCCACGCCGCCGCGCTCTCCAACCAGCCGTAGCGGTCACGAACAATAAGGAGCGGGAACAAGGGGCCAGCATCATCCTTTGGCGGATATCCCGCACAACCTTCCGCTTTTCGGCACCTTCCCGGCCTGCATATCCGCGCGCTGTTGCAATCCAGACCGACTTGTCCACCTCGCGCGACCCCGAGACACACCGCTGGCCGATCGAGGAGGCTTATAGAGGTGGCATGCCCGGCTGCGCGGTGAGATGCAGTAGACGGCCCAGCACTCGCGCGGCCTCGTTCACTCGAGCGGGGCCGAGCCTGCGTCCACGACCCGCGCCACTCTTCTCCCGCCCCCGATAGCTGCAGACATCAGTGGCCCGACCGAGGTGTCAATGCCGTCTTCGCGTGTCCGTCCACCAACGACGTACACCGCAACCCGGCACCCAACCCGTACTGACGGCGTTGACGCCGACCAAGAGCCACGAACAATCGGGCAGCGGGGGCGGAGAAACTGACGAGACTCAACCATGGCATGGTTGCAGCGCTTCCGTCAGTAGCAGGGCACAGAATTTCTAAGATTCGCTTTTCTTGCGCTTGAAAGTAACGGTGACCTCTGGCAATTGACTGTCGACCGCCACAAGACTCCTATCCAACTTGGCCGCATTGAGACGCTCTTTTGCTTCGTCATCCAAAGCTACGAGGCGGAATTTTTTTCTGAACGCCTTTTGCTTCGCCTTGGCTTCCTCGGTTCGGACGCCGCGGTAAGTATAGACCACCTCACACTTAGCACCCTTTATCTCCTTGCAAGCCTGCTGTATATATGAACGCGCCCTAGCCAGTAGTGGGGCAACCTGATCCGATACTGGCTGCCTAGGGTCAATCTGAAAGACGTTTTTGCTTGATTCCTCCACAATTGCAACCGAATAGGCCTTCCAATCAACGTGAATGGCCATGTATCCCACGAGCTCACCCGAATCGTTGGTTACAAGAAATTGGACCACCGATAGGATGGCTTCGCGGAATCCATAAATAATAGACTTGATTGTGTCCGCTTTCATTCCAGGAAGAATGGACGCAAGATCCCCAGCTACGTGTCCGATAATATTTGCCCGTGTGAGGGCAGCGAGTTCCGCGCTAACCTCGATACGGATTCCGGCGTCGGCCACTAACCCTCCTCAATGAAACAGCCCGGACTAAAATCGAACCGACCTCGTCGACGCAGCGCTTCTCTCAAGCCAGAAAGAGGCACCGCGATCGCCTCTACTGCAATTTTTTGACGGATCTGGGTAAATTGCACAGGCTTATCCGAAGCCACATGCTTATAGATCGCATTCGCCACGCAGTCGTTTAGGGCCGCCGCGAAGGCCGCTATTGGCAGGTCGGGGAAATCCGCCTGAAGCTTTTCCGCATCCTCTAGGCGGAGCTCTGGTATGCGCTTCCGAAGGACCGAAAGAATCATAAGGCTCTGCTCATCGCTTGTGGGTATCCACGTGAAGATGTCCATGCGGCCAGGTCGCATCAGAGGCTTGTGAAGGATGGTAAAGTCATTGCCAGTTAGAAATATCGGATACCGCTTGCGTGTGCCGACACCCGCGATGGAAACTTGTTCTGACAAGTTCATAAGGAATCCAGTTAGGAGCTGCGAATTGACCGTATATTTGGAATCCTCTTTTTGGCCGGCCGGACTTAGATCGAAGTCTTCTAGAATCAGTACTGGCCACTCATCGTTGGCCACCTGAAATCCCTGAGCCCTCGCGTATAGATCTCGCAGGGCACTAGTTGAATCCCCCTCGTGGCTCCCACTTAGCGCCGCACCAGAGAGTGTCAGTGGACGGAACTCTGCACCTTCAAGGCATCTGGCTAATTGGTACGACTTGCCGTCACCGCTAGGCCCCTGGATAGCCATAACAAGCGGATATCCATCTACGAATGTTGCTGCAATCGCATGGGTAAGGACCCGGCGCGAAAATCTCTCGGGAATTAGATCCTCGGTCAACTGTCTTTCCCGTCGGAAAATTCGAGCCGATCCCCATCGCGATAATTCATCGTATAGTCGGTCAAAAATTGTGCGTCCAACTCCTTGCCCCTGAGTCGGGGGTATGCGTTCTTCGCGCGCAGCCTAGGTAGCGTTCTTGAGAACGGATCATTAGGATCGTTTTCCTTGATCTCATATTCTTCTATCTGCGCGTTAGGGGTTGATGCATGATTCGCGAATGGCGATGGGGAGGGATTCCCGCGCTCCTTAATCGGCGTCGGGACCGGCGGGGCTGGTCTTACAGGAGCAGGCAAGCCGGGAACCGTCGGCATTGCAGGAGCGGGGGCAGGCGCAGCCGGGATTGGTTTTTTGTTATCCACAGGCACCACAGCCTCACGATTGCTTGAAGGGGCACCATCTTGCCTAGGCGCCTGCTTTGCCCGCGATGCCCGAATTTGATACACAGATGCGAAGATTGTCGCAATCAGCGTGGAGGCCCCGCCTACAACGGCTGCCAGCACTTCAGGTTCCACTCTCTTTCCTCCCTTGGCATCACAACGGTAGTCATATGGGCTCAGTTCCGTCGCTTGCCAAGGTGGGGCTTCTATACCGTTTCGGTATTGCTCGAGGGCCTGTTACAAGCGCCTTGGGGAGGCAGGTGCCTCTCTGCTGCAGGTTCGGTCGGCGTGCGCGCGCGCGGCGCGGGCCGGGACCGGCCGGAGAGCCGCATGCCCGGCCCGCTGGCCGCCCGGAGCGCCGCGAGCCGCCCCAGGCGGGTCGCCTTGACCCTGTAATGAAACTCCTCGCCGAAAATGGCTCTGGCCCTTGATCGTCACCTAGCTATGCCGGGCGACCAAGGGCCAGGATCGATCAGTTACCGCAGGTCTACGCCTCGCCGGACGTGAGGCCGATCGGGCATGCGACCCCCGTGCCGCCGATGCCGCAGTAGCCGTTTTTATTGCGCCAAAGGTACTGCTGGTGGTAGTCCTCGGCGAAGTAGAAGGGGCCGGCGGGAGCGATCTCGGTCGTGATCTCGCCGTAGCCGGCCTCGTCGAGCACCCGCTGGTACGCGTCACGAGACGCGAGCGCGGCCTTCTCCTGCTCGGCTCCGTGCGTGTAGACGGCCGAGCGGTACTGGGTACCGATGTCGTTCCCCTGGCGCATGCCCTGGGTCGGGTCGTGGGCCTCCCAGAAGACCTTCAGCAGCTCCTCGTACGACACCCGGCTGGGGTCGAAGACCACCCGTACGACCTCCGCGTGGCCGGTCATCGTGGAGCACACCTCCTCGTACGTCGGGTTCGGCGTGAATCCGCCCGCATAGCCGACCGCGGTGGACACGACGCCGGGCGTCTGCCAGAACTTGCGCTCGGCTCCCCAGAAACACCCCAGCCCGAAGTCCGCGATCTCCGTGTTCTCCCCGTACGGCGGGGCCAATGGAGCGTCGAGCACCAGGTGCCGGGACGCCACCGGCATCGCCTCGGATCGGCCGGGCAGCGCCTCCGAGGGAGTCACCATCGATGTCTTGTTCTGTCCGAACAGCCAGCCCATGTCGCACCTCCACCCGTCCCCAACCGGAGCACCCTCCCGGTTGTTCCTGCCATAAGTATCACTAAATCACGCGACAACGATTGCTTATTTGTGTTAAATCCCGTAAGGAGTCACACTGGATGTCATGCCTGAATCGCGCCGAGGAGTCTTGTACGGCATAGCCGCCTACGCCATGTGGGGGCTGTTCCCGCTGTACTGGCCCCTGCTGAAGCCCGCCGGAGCCATCGAGATCCTCGCGCACCGCATGGTCTGGTCCCTCGTCGCGGTCCTCGCCATCCTGGGCGTCCGCCGCCACTGGTCGTGGATCCGCACGATGACCCGCCGCCAGGTGCTTCTCCTCACCCTCGGCGCGGTCGTCATCTCCACCAACTGGGGCATGTACATCTACGCGGTCAACACCGGCCACGTCGTGGAGAGCGCGCTCGGCTACTTCATCAACCCGCTGGTCAGCGTCCTCTTCGGTGTCCTCATCTTCCGCGAGCGGCTGCGCCCCTGGCAGTGGGCGGCCGTCGGTCTCGGCATGGTCGCGGTGCTCGTCCTGACCCTCGACTACGGCCGGCTTCCCTGGATCGCGCTCGTCCTCGCCGCGTCCTTCGGCACGTACGGCCTGATCAAGAAGACCGCCCAGGTCGGCGCGGCGGAGAGCCTGACCATCGAGACCCTGGTGCTCCTCGTTCCCGCGCTCGGATATCTCGGATTCCTCCAGGTGGACGGCGCCGGAACCTTCGGCAACCACGGAGCCGCTCACGTCGCGCTGCTCGTCGGCGCCGGCCTGATCACGGCCGTTCCCCTGCTCTTCTTCTCCGCGGCCGCGATCCGGGTGCCGCTGACCGTCGTCGGGCTGCTGCAGTACATCGCCCCGGTTCTGCAGTTCCTGTGCGGCGTCCTGGTCGCCCACGAGACGATGCCCGGCAGCAGGTGGGCCGGGTTCGCCATCGTGTGGCTGGCGCTCAGCGTCTTCACCTGGGACAGCCTGCGCGCCGCTCGGGCGACCCGCCGCGAGGCCCGTACGACACCCTCGCTCGAAACCGTCTAAATCCCCCAGAACGGCCTGAGCTGGTCAGTGAGCCCCGGCCATCGCCGGGGCCACCGGATTTACCCGGAGCGCTCGACCACGTAGTCACAGAGGCCGACGAGGGCCTCACGGGCCGGGATGTCGGGGAGGCCGGCGAGCGCGGACTTGGCCCTGCCCGCCCACCGCAGCAGCTCCTCGCGGGCCTCGGCCATCGCCGTGTTGGCCCGCAGCAACTCCAGCGCCTCGTCCACGTTCTCCTCGGCCACGGGCCCGGAGAGCAGGGTGCGCAGCCGCGCGTCCTCCGGCCGGTCGGACGCCAGCGCGTACAGCACGGGCAGGGTGTGGACACCCTCACGGAGATCGGTGCCCGGGGTCTTGCCCGAGTCGGCCGTCGGCGCGGCCACGTCGATCAGGTCGTCGCCGAGCTGCCAGGCGACGCCGATCGCCTCGCACGCCTCGGTCAGCCGGGTGGTCACCTCGGCCGGCGCGCCCGCCAGCATGGCGCCGAAACGGCCCGACGTGGCGATGAGGGAGCCGGTCTTGTCCGCCAGCACCTGGATGTAGTGCGTGATCGCGTCGACGCCCTCGGAGGGTCCGATCGTCTCGCGGATCTGACCGCGGACCAGGCGGGAGAACGTCTGCGCCTGGATGCGGATGATGTCGGCGCCGAGGTCGGCCAGGATCTCGGACGCCTGGGCGAAGAGGTAGTCGCCGGTGAGGATGGCGACCGTGTTGTCCCAGCGGGCGTTCGCCGAGGGCGAGCCACGCCGGACGGGGGCCTCGTCCATCACGTCGTCGTGGTAGAGCGTCGCCAGATGGGTCAGCTCGATGACGACGGCCCCGGGCACGACTCCCGGGGCGTCGGGGTTGCCGAACTGCGCGGCGAGCAGGACGAGCATCGCCCGGAAACGCTTGCCGCCGGCTTCGATGAGATGGCGGGACGCCTCCGTGACGAAGGCGTCCTCGCTCTCAACCGACGAGCGGAGCAGCTTCTCCACGGCCGCGAGCCCGTTCGCCAGATCCGCGGCCAGCCGCTCGTCGACGAGAGGCAGGTCAACAACGGGCGGCGCGGCCATAGAGGAAAGCTCCTATCGGACGAACAACGACTGAGCAGCCGTGTGCGCCAGGTCGAGCACGGGCTGCGGGAATACCCCGAGGACTACGGTAGCCAATGTCGCCAGGGCTCCGACCGCCCAGGTGCCTCCGGGAATCACCACGGACGGCCCGTCGGCCGCCGGGTCGCTGAAGAACATCAGCACGATCACGCGGACGTAGAAGAACGCGGCGACCGCCGAGGACACCACGCCGACCACGACCAGGGGCGTCGCGCCGGCGTCCACCGCCGCCTGGAACACCGCGTACTTCCCGAAGAAACCGCTGGTCAGCGGGATGCCGGCGAAGGCGAGCAGGAAGAAGGCGAACACGGTCGCGACCAGCGGCCTGCGCTTGCCGAGCCCGGCCCAGCGGGACAGGTGCCACGCCTCGCCACCGGCGTCGCGGACCGTGGTGACGATCGCGAACGCGCCCACCGTGGTGAAGCCGTAGGCCACCAGGTAGAACAGCAAGGCCGAGAGCGCCGAGGCGTTCTGCTGCTGGTTGCCGATGGCGACGACACCGATGAGCAGGAAACCTCCGTGCGCGATGGAGGAGTACGCCAGCATCCGCTTGATGTCCGTCTGCGTGATGGCGAGGATCGCACCGGTCACCATGGTGAGAATCGCCACACCCCACATGATGGGGGTCCAGCTCCACTCGAGACCACCCAGCGCCACCCAGAACACCCGCAGGAGCGCGCCGAACGCGGCGACGAGGGTACCCGAGGCCATCAGCGCCGTGATCGGCGTCGGGGAGCCCTGGTAGACGTCCGGCTTCCACGCCTGGAACGGCGCGGCACCGATCTTGAACAGCAGGCCGACGCCGAGCATCGCCGCGCCGATGTAGAGCAGCGTGTCCTGCCCGCCGACCGCGCCGAGCGAGGCGCCGATCTTCGCCAGATCGACCGAACCCGCGTAGCCGTACAGCAGGGCGGTGCCGTACAGGAAGAAGGCGGAGGAGAAGGCGCCGAGCAGGAAGTACTTGACCGCGGCCTCCTGCGACAGCAGGCGGCGACGGCGGGCGAGACCGCACAGCAGGTACAGCGGCAGCGACATGACCTCGAGGGCCACGAACATGGCCAGCAGGTCGTTGGCCGCCGGGAACAGCAGCATGCCGCCGACGGCGAAGAGGGCCAGCGGGTAGACCTCGGTGTGCGTGGCGCCCTCGCTGAGCGCCCGCTCCTCCTCGGCCGAACCGGGCACGGCCGAGGCCGAGGCCACGAAGTGCCCCTCGTCGTTGATGAGCAGGACGCTCACGAACGCGAGCACGAGGATCGTGCCCCAGATGAACAACGCCGGGCCGTCGACCGCCACCGCGCCCATGGCCGCAGGCTTGGTCGGGATGCCGCTACGCGCCTGCCAGATCGTCAGCACGAAGGCGCCGGCCAGCGACAGCAGCGTCAGCGGCTTGTGGATCGACGAGCGGAGATACCTGGGGGCGAACGCCTCCACAAGCACTCCGATGATCGCCGCGCCGAAGACGACCAGCATCGGCGCCAGCAGGCCGTATTCGATGGTCGGCGCTTGGATGGTGCCGTTCACTGGCCCTCCTGTGCAACGGACTCCTGCTTGACGTGCTGGACCTGGGAGATCGAGTCCGTCACCGCGGGATTGATGACGTCGAGCAGCGGCTTCGGGAAGAAGCCGAGCGCGATGATCACCGCGATCAGCGGGGCGACGACCCACTTCTCACGGCCGTTCAGATCCTTGATGTCGCGGACGGACTCCGCGGTCGGACCGTTCATGGTCCGCTGGTACATCCACAGGATGTAGATCGCGGCCAGCACCACACCGCTGGTGGCGATGATCGCGTAGACGGCGTGCGTCTCGTAGCTGCCGATCAGCACCATGAACTCGCTCACGAAGGAGCTGAGGCCCGGCAGCGCGAGCCCGGACAGGCCGGCGACCAGGAACGTGCCCGCCAGGATCGGGGCCACCTTCTGCACGCCTCCGTAGTCGGAGATGTACTGCGAGCCGCGGCGGTGGATCAGGAAGCCCGCGATCAGGAACAGCGCTCCGGTCGAGAAACCGTGGTTGACCATGTACAGCGTCGCCCCGGACCCCGCGTTCACGCTGATCGCGAAGACGCCCATGGTGATGAAGCCGAAGTGCGAGATCGACGTGTACGCGATGAGGCGCTTCATGTCGGTCTGCCCGATGGCGACGATCGCGCCGTAGACGATGCCGACCACCGAGAGCACCAGCACCAGCGGGGTGAAGTAGTGCGCCGCGTCCGGGAACAGCTCCAGGCAGAAGCGCAGCATGCCGTACGTGCCGACCTTGTCGAGCACACCCACGAGCAGCACGGCGGCGCCGGCCGGAGCCTGGGCCGCCGCGTCGGGCAGCCAGGTGTGGAACGGCCACAGCGGCGCCTTGATGGCGAACGCGATGAAGAAGCCGAGGAACAGCCACTTCTGGGTGCCGACGTCCTGCACGCTGCCGACGAGGTCG
Organism: Microtetraspora glauca; assembly: GCA_001570385.1. GTDB lineage: Bacteria > Actinomycetota > Actinomycetes > Streptosporangiales > Streptosporangiaceae > Microtetraspora > Microtetraspora glauca. The sequence goes on from BBYL01000008.1 coordinate 135,883, forward strand.
GTGAACATGAACGAGCCCTTGTCGGCGATCGAGTAGAGCGCGATCACCGCGACGAGCATCAGCAGCCCGCCGAAGAGCGAGTAGAGCAGGAACTTCACCGCGGCGTAGGACCGCTGCGCCCCGCCGTACGACCCGATCATGAAGTACATCGGGATCAGCATGGCTTCGAAGAAGACGTAGAAGAGGAAGACGTCGGTCGCCGCGAAGACGCCGATCATCATCGCTTCCAGCACCAGGAGCAGCGCGAAGTACATGCGTACCGAGCGCTTGCCCGCCTCCGCCTCATGCCAGGACGCGAGCACCACGATCGGCACGAGCACGGCCGACAGCAGGATGAGAACCAGTGCGATGCCGTCCACACCGAGACCGAAGTGGATCCCGAAGGACGGCACCCAGCTGTACTTCTCGGTGAACTGGAACTTGTCGCCGTTCGGGCTGAACTGGACCGCCATGACGACGGTCAGCACCAGCACCAGCAGGGACACCGCGAGGGTCGCCTGCTTGGCGCGCAGCTCGTTCTTCACGGCCGCGACGCCAAGCGCGCCCAACACGGGCACACCTATCAGGGTTGAGAGCCAGTAGTGCATCACAGGTTCCCTACGACGAACCAGGCACCGACCAGGATGGCGGCGCCGACGAATATCGACAGCGCGTACGAGCGGACGAAGCCGGTCTGGACTCGCCGCAGCCGGCCCGACGTGCCGCCGATCCCCGCGGCGAGCCCGTTGACGAGGCCGTCGATCCCGCGGTTGTCGAAGAACACCGCGAGCCGGGTCAGCCACTGGCCAGGCCGCATGAACAGCGCCTCGTTCAACGCGTCGCCGTACAGGTCACGCCGGGCGAACGTGGTGAGGAACGAGCCGCGCGGAGCGACGACCGGCACCTCGGCCTTGCCGTACTTGACCCAGGCGAAGGCCGCGCCGGCCGCCACGAGCGCCAGGGTGGCCAGGCCGGCCACGCTGAACGGGTGGAACGAGGGCAGCTCCTCCGGCCGGCCGACGGCCGGGGCCAGGAACGTCATGAACCGGTTGCCCAGGATCAGGAAGGCGCCGAGGAAGATCGAGCCGACCGACAGGATGATCAGCGGCCACGTCATGACGGCGGGCGACTCGTGCGGATGCGCGTCCGCCTCCCAGCGCTTCTGGCCGAAGAACGTCATGAACACCAGACGCGACATGTAGAAGCCGGTGATGCCGGCGCCGAGCACCGCGAGCCAGCCGAGGGTCGCGCTGTGCTCCATCACGCTCTCGATGATGCCGTCCTTGGTGAAGTAACCGGACAGCAGCGGGAACCCGATGATCGCCAGGTAGCCGACGAGGAACGTCGCGAAAGTGATCGGCATGACCTTGCGCAGGCCGCCGTACTTGCGCATGTTGACCTCGTCGTTCATGGCGTGCATGACCGATCCGGCGCCGAGGAACATGTCGGCCTTGAAGAAGCCGTGCGTGATCAGGTGCGCGATCGCGAAGGCGTATCCGGCCGGGCCGATACCCGCGGCCAGCATCATGTAGCCGATCTGCGACATCGTCGAACCGGCGAGCGCCTTCTTGATGTCGTCCTTGGCGGTACCGATGATCGCACCGGCGAGCAGCGTGGCGACACCGACGATCGTGACCGCGATCGCCGCGGTCGAGCCCTCCGGGAAGAACATCGCGCCCGACCGGGTCACGAGGTAGACGCCGGCGGTGACCATGGTCGCGGCGTGGATGAGGGCCGACACCGGGGTCGGGCCCTCCATCGCGTCCAGGAGCCAGGACTGCAGCGGCAGCTGGGCCGACTTTCCACAGGCGCCGAGCAGGAGCAGCAGGCCGATCGCGGTGAGCGTCCCCTGGCTGGGGTGCGCCTCGGAGGCCATGACCCCCGCGAACGAGACCGAGTTGAACGCCGTGAAGATGGTGAAGATGCCGATCGCCAGGCCGAAGTCACCGACCCGGTTGACGATGAACGCCTTCTTCGCCGCGGTCGCCGCCGCGGGCTTGTGCTGCCAGAACCCGATCAGCAGGTACGACGCGAGACCCACGCCCTCCCAGCCGACGTACAGACCGACGTAGTTGTCGGCGAGCACGAGGAGCAGCATCGCCGCGACGAACAGGTTCAGGTAGGCGAAGAAGCGCCGCCGGTTGGGGTCGTGCGCCATGTAGCCGATCGAGTAGATGTGGATCAGTGAGCCCACACCGGTGATCAGCAGGACGAACGAGATCGACAGCGGGTCGATCAGGAGGCCCATCTTCGTGAGGCCGGGAATGAAGTCGTACAGCGGGACCGCCAGGCGGCGCTCGGCCGGATCGAACCCCAGCAGCTGGACGAAGACCAGCACGCCCACCACGAAGGAGGCGACGGCGGTGGCGACGCCCAGCAGGTGACCGAACCTGTCGGTCCTGCGCCCGCCCAACAGGAGGACGGCGGCGCCGAGCAGCGGTAGAGCGATCAGCAGCCACGAGACGCCGATCACTCCCCCGGAGTGCTCGATGATCTTTGCGGGTTCCACGGCCACCTCTTAGTACTTCAGCAGGTTCACGTCGTCGACGGACGCGGACCTGCGGGTTCGGAAGATCGTCACGATGATGGCCAGGCCGATGACCACCTCGGCGGCGGCCACGATCATCACGAAGAAGGCGATGATCTGGCCGTCGAGGTTGCCGTTCTGCCGGGCGAAGGTGACGAACGCCAGGTTGCAGGCGTTGAGCATGAGCTCGACGCACATGAAGACCACGATGGCGTTGCGCCGTACCAGCACCCCGACGCCGCCGATCACGAACAGCAGCGCGGAGAGCACCAGGTAGTGCGTTGTCATTTCGCCTCCTTGCCCGTCTCCGGGCCCGTCGCGGGCGACTCTTCGGCCGAACCGGCTTCACTGGCTCCATTGGCACCGTTTGCGCCGTTAGCGCTGTTGGTGCCGTTAGCACTGTTGGTGCCGTTAGCGCTGTTGGTGCCGTTCGCCCCGGTGACCCCGCCGGCGCCGTTGGCGTGCCGTACGGGCTCCTCGGACACCCGCTCCTCGGCTTCGAGGGCCTCGGCTTCGAGGGCCTTGACGATCTCGGGCGCCAGGGTGCCCTCGGCGGCCTCGCGCCGGGCGAGGACCCGGTTGACCGACAGCGGCGCCACCGTGCCGTCCGGCAGGAGCGCCGGCATGTCGATGGCGTTGTGCCGAGCGTAGGTGCCGGGGCCGGGCAGCGGCGCGGGGTTGCGCCCGTGCTCCCCGAACTCGACGAAGCGCGCCCGGGACAGGTCCTTCTGGGTCGGCTTCGGCTCGGCACGCTCCCGGTGCGCCAGCACCATCGCGCCGAGCGCGGCGGTGATCAGCAGCGCCGACGTGACCTCGAAGGCGAACACGTACCGCGTGAAGATCAGCTCGGCCAGCGAGGGCACGTTGCCCGCCGCCGTCACCGCCTCCAGCCCCTTCGGGGCCGCCAGTACGGCGTTGCCGACGCCCAGCCCGAGCAGCGCGGCGAACGCGAGCCCGGCCACGATCGCCCAGAAACGCTGTCCCCTGATCGTCTCCACGAGAGAGTCCGAGGAGTCCACGCCCACGAGCATGAGCACGAACAGGAACAGCATCATGACCGCGCCCGTGTAGACGATGATCTGCACGGCGGCCAGGAACGGAGCGTCCTGGACGGCGTAGAGCACCGCCAGCGACAGCATGACGGTGCCCAGCATCAGGGCCGAGTAGACCGCCCTGCGGCTGAAGACGAGCCCGAGCGCGGCGGTCACGGACACGACCGCCAGCACCCAGAACGTGATGGTCTCACCCATTGCTACGACCCAACCGGTAGTAGTCCTCTTCGGTCTCGCCGAGCCGCATCGGGTGGGGCGGCTGCTCCATTCCCGGAGCCAGCGGCGCGAGGAGCATCTCCTTGGTGTAGATCAAGGATTCGCGGCTGGAGTCGGCGAGCTCGTACTCGTTGGTCATTGTGAGCGCCCGGGTCGGGCACGCCTCGATGCACAGGCCGCACAGGATGCACCGCAGATAGTTGATCTGGTAGGTGCGTCCGTACCGCTCTCCCGGGGAGAAGCGCTCGGTCTCGGTGTTGTCCGCGCCCTCGACGAAGATCGCGTCCGCGGGGCAGGCCCACGCGCACAGCTCACAGCCGACGCACTTCTCCAGACCGTCGGGCCACCGGTTCAGCTGGTGCCGCCCGTGGAAGCGCGGCGCAGTCGGCCGCTTCTCCTCCGGGTAGTTGACCGTCACCGGCTTCTTGAACATGTGGTGGAAGGTGACGCCGAATCCCTTGATCGGATTCAGCCAATCAGTTGCTCCCACTGGTCACCTCCTTGACCGCGGTGCTTGCTTGGCGCGCCGGCACGACGCCGTGGTAGTGCGGGAGGTCCAACGGCGGCACCGGGAACCCACCCGCCTCCGGCTCTTCGCGGAGCTGCTCGAACTCCTCCTCGATCTGGGCGGCCTTGGCCTCCCTGCGACGCTGGAGCAGCGTGTCGAAGCGCAGCCAGATCGCGAGCCCGCCCACGACGATGATCGCCCCGAGCGTGAGGATGAACGCCCTGTTGGCCTCGGGCATGCGCAGCGCCTTGAGGGTCGCGTACAGCAGGATCCAGGCCAGGTTGAGCGGGATCAGGACCTTCCATCCGAAGGCCATGAGCTGGTCGTACCGTACGCGGGGCAGCGAGGCGCGAACCCAGACGAAGAACCCGAACACCACCACGAGCTTGATCAGGAACCAGAGCATCGGCCACCAGCCGGTGTTGGCCCCCTCCCAGATCGAGATGGGCCAGGGCGCTCGCCACCCGCCGAGGAACAGCGTGATCGCGATACCCGAGACCGTGAACACGTTGATGTACTCGCCCAGCATGAACATCGCGAACTTCAGCGACGAGGAGTACTCGGTGTGGAAACCGCCGACCAATTCGCCCTCACCCTCGGGGAGGTCGAACGGAACACGGTTGGTCTCGCCCAGCATCGTGATCGCGTAGATCAGGAACGACGGCAGCAGCGAGATCGCGTACCAGGACGGCTGCGGGATCGACAACCCGAAGACGTCCCAGGTGCCGCCACCCGCCTGCTTGGCCACGATCTCCGAGGTGGACAGCGTGCCCGCCGCCAGGAAGACCGCAACGAACGACAGGCCCATCGCGATCTCGTACGAGACCACCTGGGCGCTGGAGCGCAGACCGCCCAGGATGGCGTACGGCGAGCGCGATCCCCAGCCGGCGAGCACGATGCCGTAGACGCCGATCGACGCCATGGCGAGCACCAGCAGCACCGCGACCGGCAGGTCGGTGAGCTGCAGCGGCGTCTTCACCCCGAAGATCGACACCATCGGGCCGAACGGCATGACCGAGAAGGACAGGAACGCCGGCACCGCGATGATGACGGGGGCGAGCAAGTAGACGATCTTGTCCACCGTGCGTGGCGTGATGTCTTCCTTGAGCCCCATCTTCAGGCCGTCGGCCACCGACTGGAGCAGGCCGAACTTGCCCGCCCGGTTGGGGCCGTACCGGTGCTGCATGCGGGAGATGAGCTTGCGCTCGGTCCACACGCCGAACAGCACGCCCAGCATCAGGAGCACGAAGATGAAGACGGCCTTGATGATGGAGAGCCACAGCGGGTCGTGGCCGAAGTCCTGCAGCGTGGGACCAGTGTTCGGGTTCATCGGTCGGTCTCCACTTCCTCGTTCACGGTCTCGAGGACGTCCTGGCCGGTGATCGTGACCACGTCACCGGCGACGGCGCGCAGGTCACGGGTGACCGACACACCTGCGGAGTTGGACGGCACCCAGACCACCCGGTCGGGGAGGTCGGCGATCCGCACGGGCAGGATCACCGAGCCGCCGATGGTGACCTTGTCGCCGTCGGCCACGCCGATCTCCGCGGCCGTGGCCTCGGAGAGCAGCGCCGCCGCGGTCCTCGCGGTCCCGGCGAGGTACGGCTCGCCGTCCTGGAGCCGGCCGTCGTCGAGCAGCAGGTGCCAGGTGGCCAGCACGGCCTCCCCGGCCTGCGGCTCCCGGGCCTGCCGACCGCCGGTCACACTCGGCGCCGCCGTACGAGGGCCGCGCCACGATCCCAGGGCCCCGAGTTCGCGCCGCGCGGCGGCGGCGTCGGGCAGCGCCAGGTGGACGTCCATGTGGTCGGCGATGGCGGAGACGACCGCGAGGTCGCTCATCACGCCGGGGACGGCCGTCGCGACATCGAACGAGCGGCCGCGGCCCTCCCAGTCGACGAACGTGCCGGCCTTCTCGGCCACCGCGGCGACCGGGAGGACCACGTCGGCCCGGTCGGTCACCGCGCTGGCGCGGATCTCCAGGCTGACGATGAAGGGCGTGTTCTCCAGGGCGGCCAGCGCCCTGCCCGGGTCGGCCAGGTCGTACGGGTCGACACCGGCGATGACCAGTGCGTCGAGCTCCTCGTTCAGCGCGGCCCCGAGGATGCCCTCGGTGTCGCGGCCCTCGGCCTCGGGCAGGCCCGAGACGTTCCAGGCCCTGGCGACCTCGGCGCGAGCCGCCTCGTCCGCCACCGGGCGGCCGATCGGCAGCAGGTTGGGCAGTGCCCCGGCCTCGATCGCCCCGCGCTCACCGGCCCGCCGCGGCACCCAGGCGAGCCTGGCGCCGGTGGTCTGCGCGAGCCGCAGGAGGGCGGACAGCGCGCCGTGCGCGGTGGCGAGCCGCTCGCCGGCGAGGATGATCGCGCCTGCGGGCAGCAGGTCGGTGCCGGAGTTGATCAGGTCGCCGATGGCCTCGGCCTCGCCGCCGGGGACCGTCCTGATGAGCGTGCCGCGCATCTTCGTCAGGCCCGGGGTGGCGAACGGCGCCAGGGAGTAGACCTTGAGGCCCTTCTTCCGCGCGGCCTTGCGAAGCCGCAGGAAGACGATCGGCGACTCCTCCTCGGGCTCGAACCCGGCGAGGAGCACGGCCGGAGCGTTCTCCAGGTCGCTGTAGGAGACCTCGATGCCCTTGCCCGCGACGGCGTGGGCGAGGAAGCGCGCCTCCTCGTCCGACAGCGGCCGGGCGCGGAAGTCGATGTCGTTGGTGCCGAGCGCGACACGGGCGAACTTGCCGTAGGCGTAGGCGTCCTCGACGGTGACCCGGCCGCCGACCAGCACGCCCGCCTTGCCGCGTGCCGCCGCGAGCCCCTTGGCCGCGACGTCGAGGGCCTCCGGCCACGAGGCCGGCACGAGCCTGCCGTCCTCGTCGCGGATCAGCGGCGACCTGAGCCGGTCGGGCTGGGTCGCGTACTGGAAGGCCCAGCGGCCCTTGTCGCAGTTCCACTCCTCGTTGACCTGGGGGTCGTCCCCGGCCAGGCGGCGGGTGACCCGGCCGCGGCGGTGGTCCGTACGCAGGGAGCATCCGGAGGCGCAGTGCTCGCAGGCGCTCGGCGTGGACACCAGGTCGAACGGGCGGGAGCGGAAGCGGTAGGCGGCGCCGGTCAGCGCGCCCACCGGGCAGATCTGGACGGTGTTGCCCGAGAAGTAGGACTCGAACGGCTCGCCGTCGGCGACGCCCACCTGCTCCTTGGCCCCGCGCTCGAAGAAGTCGATGAGCGGGTCACCGGCGATCTGGTCGGAGAAGCGGATGCACCGCGCGCACTGGATGCAGCGCTCGCGGTCGAGCAGCACCTCGGTGGACAGCGGGATCGGCTTCTCGAAGGTCCGCTTGTGCTCGACGAACCGGCTCTCGCCCTGGCCGTTCGACATCGCCTGGTTCTGCAGGGGGCACTCGCCGCCCTTGTCGCAGACCGGGCAGTCGAGCGGGTGGTTCAGGAGGAGCATCTCCATCACACCGCGCTGGGCCTTCTCGGCCACCGGCGAGGTGAGCTGGCTCTGCACCACCATGCCCTCGGCCACCTCGATGGCGCAGGACGGCTGCGGCTTGGGGAAGCCGCGGCCGTTGCCCGCGTCCGTGATGTCCACCAGGCACTGGCGGCAGTTCGCCGCCGGGTCGAGCAGCGGGTGGTCGCAGAACCGGGGGATCTGGATCCCGAGCAGTTCGGCGGCCCGGATGATCAGCGTGCCCTTCGGCACGCTGATCTGGAAGCCGTCGATGGTCAGGGTCACCATGGTCACGACGGGCTGTTCCGGCTGCGTTGTCTGAACCGTCACTTGGACCCCCACACAGTGGAAGCAGCGGGATCGAACGGGCAGCCGCCGATCTCGAAGTGCTTGAGATATTCGTCGCGGAAGAGCTTCACCGACGAGTGGATGCAGCTGGTCGCGCCGTCTCCGAGGGCGCAGAACGAGCGGCCCAGGATGTTGTCGGCGATGTCGGTGATCGTGGCCAGGTCCTCCTCGGACCCCTGGCCCTTCTCCAGCCGCTTGAGCACCTGCTTGAGCCAGTAGGTGCCCTCCCGGCAGGGGGTGCACTTGCCGCAGGACTCGTGCGCGTAGAACTCCGTCCACCGGAGTACGGCACGCACCACGCAGGTCGTCTCGTCGAAGATCTGCAGCGCCCGGGTGCCGAGCATCGAGCCCTTGGCGCCGACCGACTCGAAGTCGAGCGGCACGTCCAGGTGCTCGGCCGTGAAGATCGGCGTCGAGGAGCCGCCCGGGGTCCAGAACTTCAGCTCGTGGCCCTCACGGATCCCGCCCGCCATGTCGAGCAGCTCGCGCAGCGTGATCCCCAGCGGGGCCTCGTACTGGCCGGGCCTGGTGACGTGCCCGCTCAGCGAGAAGATGCCGAAGCCCTTGGACTTCTCGGTGCCCATCCCGGCGAACCAGTCGGCGCCGTTGGCCACGATGCTCGGCACGCTGGCCACCGACTCGACGTTGTTGATGACCGTCGGGCAGGCGTACAGACCGGCGACCGCGGGGAACGGCGGCTTGAGCCGCGGCTGGCCGCGGAAGCCCTCCAGCGAGTCGAGCAGTGCCGTCTCCTCGCCGCAGATGTACGCCCCGGCGCCGCTGTGCACGACCAGTTCGAGGTCGTACCCGGAGCCGAAGATGTTCGTGCCGAGGTAGCCCTTCTCGTACGCCTCGCGGACCGCCGCCTGCACCCGGCGGATGACGTGGAGTACCTCGCCGCGGACGTAGATGAAGGCGTGGTTGGCCCGGATGGCGTACGCGGTGATGATGACGCCCTCGACCAGCGCGTGGGGGTTGGCCATCATCAGCGGGATGTCCTTGCAGGTTCCCGGCTCCGACTCGTCGGCGTTCACCACGAGGTAGTGCGCCTTGCCGTCGTTCTGCGGGATGAATCCCCACTTCATGCCGGTCGGGAAGCCCGCGCCACCGCGACCGCGCAGACCGGAGTCCTTCACCGTCTGGATGATGGCGTCCGGGTCGAGGCTCAGCGCCTTCTTCGCCGCGGCGTACTCGCCGTACCCGTCGAGGGTGAACGAGTTGGGCTGGTCCCAGTTCCGGGTGAGGACCGGGGTAAGGGTCGTCATCGGTCGCTCACCGATCCTCCTGGCGCCTCCCAGCCGTTGGCCTTGGCGACCTTCAAACCTTCGAGGGACGGACCTGCGGCCGAGGGGCCGTCACCGGCCAGCCCGTCGGGAAGACCCGCGAGGACCCTCGAGGCATCCTTGAACGAGCACAGCTTCTTGGGGCCGCGGGTCGGCGAGATGTCCTTGCCGTCACGCAGGTCGTCCACGAGCTGCTTGGCCGACTCCGGCGTCTGGTTGTCGAAGAACTCCCAGTTGACCATCATGACCGGGGCGAAGTCGCAGGCGGCGTTGCATTCGAGCCGCTCCAGCGTGATCTTGCCGTCGGACGTGGTCTCGTCGTGGCCGACCCCGACGTGCTCGGAGAGCTCGTCCCAGATCTGGTCGCCGCCCATGACCGCGCACAGGGTGTTGATGCAGACGCCGACGTTGTAGTCGCCCGCCGGCCTGCGCTTGTACATGGTGTAGAAGGTCGCGACCGCGACCACCTCGGCCTTGCTCAGGCCGAGCATCTCGGCGCAGAACTCGTGCCCGTCGTCGGAGACGTAGCCGTCCTCCGACTGCACCAGGTGCAGCAGCGGCAGCAGGGCCGACCGCGCCTTGGGGTAGCGGCCGATGATCTCCTTGGCGTCCGTCTCCAGACGCTCGCGGACCTCAGGTGAATAACTCACTTAGCGCTCCTCGCCTGCGGCTCGTCGGCTCGCTCGCTATAGGCGCAGTGTCTACTGGTTCGCTCGCTTCGCTCGCTCACCTGTCCACACCTCCCATGACCGGGTCGATCGAGGCGACCGCCGAGATGACGTCGGCGATCATGCCGCCCTCACACGTCGCGGGCACCGCCTGCAGGTTCGTGAAGGACGGGTCACGGAAGTGCACGCGGTAGGGCCGCGTCCCGCCGTCGCTGACCACGTGCGCGCCCAGCTCGCCGCGCGGCGACTCCACGGCGGAGTACGCCTGGCCGGCCGGCACCCGGAAGCCCTCGGTCACCAGCTTGAAGTGGTGGATCAGGGCTTCCATGGAGCTGCTCATGATGTGCGCGATGTGGTCCGGTGAGTTGCCGAGGCCGTCGGGGCCGAGCGCGAGCTGCGACGGCCAGCCGATCTTCTTGTCCTCGATCATCACCGGGCCGCCCTTGAGCGGGCCGGTCAGACGGTCGAGCGCCTGCTCGATGATCTTCAGCGACTCCTCCATCTCGGCCATGCGGACGAGATAGCGGCCGTACACGTCGCAGGTGTTCTCGGTCGGGACGTCGAACTCGTACGTCTCGTAACCGCAATAGGGCTGCGACTTGCGCAGGTCCCAGGGCAGCCCGGCCGCCCGGAGCATCGGCCCGGTGATCCCGAGCGCCATGCAGCCGGTCAGGTCGAGGTAGGCGACGTCCTTGGTCCTGCGGGTGTAGACCGGGTTGGCGTCGAGGAGCTTGCGGATGTCCTTGATCCGCTTCGGCATGACCTTGAGGAACTCGCCGATCTTGTCGACCGCGCCCGCGGGCAGGTCGACGCTCACGCCGCCCGGCCGCACGTACGCCATGTTCATCCGGAGACCGGTGACGTACTCGAAGATGTCGAGCACCATCTCACGCTCACGGAAGCCGTAGATCATCGGCGTGGTGGCGCCCAGCTCCATGCCGAACGTCGCGAGCGCAACCAGGTGCGAGGAGATCCGGTTGAGCTCCATCATCATCACGCGGATGGCCTGCGCCCGCTCGGGGACCCTGTCGGTGATGCCGAGCAGCTTCTCCACGGCCATGCAGTACGCCGTCTCGTTGAAGATCGGCGCCAGGTAGTCCATGCGGGTGACGAACGTGACCCCCTGGGTCCACGTCCGGAACTCCATGTTCTTCTCGATGCCGGTGTGCAGGTAACCGATCACCGTCCGGGCCTCGGTCACCGTCTCGCCGTCGAGCGTCAGGACCAGCCGGAGCACGCCGTGCGTCGACGGGTGCTGCGGGCCCATGTTGATGACCAGGCGTTCCTCGGACGACTCGGTCACCGTCTCGACCAGCTCGTCCCAGTCCTGTCCGGCGACGTCGTAGACCTTGCCCTCGGTCGTTTGGGTCATGCGTACGACCTCCTCTGGTCCGGCGCGGGGGTCTCGGCGCCGCGGTACTCCACCGGGATGCCGCCGAGCGGGTAGTCCTTGCGCTGGGGGTGTCCCTCCCAGTCGTCGGGCATCTCGATGCGGGTCAACGCCGGGTGGCCGTCGAAGATGATTCCGAAGAAGTCGTACGTCTCCCGCTCGTGCCAGTCGTGCGTCGGGTAGACAGAGACCGTGGACGGAATGTGGCGGTCGGGGTCGGGGCACCCGACCTCGACCCGGACCCGCCGGTTGTGCGTGATCGAGCACAGGTGGTAGACCGCGTGCAGCTCGTTACCCGTCTCGTCCGGGTAGTGGGCGCCGGAGACGCCGAGCGACAGCTCGAAGCGCAGCGCCGCGTCGTCGCGCAGGTGCCGCATCACGTCCACGAGACGCTCGCGCGCCACATGGAAGGTGACCTCGTCGCGGTCCACGACGACGCGCTCGATGGCGTCGCCGAACGCGGGCTCGAGCGCGTCGGCCACCTCGTCGAAATACGACCCGTACGGCCGGGCGCTGGAGAGCCGGGGCGCGCGGCGCACGACCAGGCCGCCGTAACCGGACGTGTCCCCGGTCCCGCTGGCGCCGAACATGCCCGTACGGGCGACAGGCTCAGGTGTCTCCTCCACCGGCACCCCGGGGAGGTTGTCGCTGCTCATCTGGTGACTCCGCTCCACGAATACCGCACGAAGCGCTCATTCCTCGCGTTCGCGCTCATTTGTTCGCCCCCTGGTCGATCAACGGCAGCGTCCGCAGGGCCTGGAGCTCGAGCTCGTCGATCTGCTTGGCGCGGTGGGCGCCGAACTTCATGTTCTGGATCTTGTCGTGCAGCTTCACGATGGCGTCGATCAGCATCTCGGGCCGGGGCGGGCACCCCGGCAGGTAGATGTCGACCGGCACGACGTGGTCCACGCCCTGCACGATGGCGTAGTTGTTGAACATGCCACCGCTGGACGCGCAGACGCCCATCGCGATGACCCACTTGGGTTCGGCCATCTGGTCGTAGATCTGGCGCAGCACCGGCGCCATCTTCTGCGACAACCGGCCGGCCACGATCATCAGGTCGGCCTGCCGCGGCGAGGCGGAGGCGCGCTCCATGCCGAAGCGCGCGAGGTCGTGCTTGGAAGCGCCGGTCGCCATCAGCTCGATCGCGCAACACGCCAGACCGAACGTCGCGGGCCACACCGAGTTCTTCCTGGCCCAGCCGGCCACCTGCTCGACAGTCGTCAGGATGAAGCCGCTCGGCAGTTTCTCTTCAAGACCCATGGCTAATCCCAATCAAGACCGCGGCGACGCCACACGTAGGCGTACGCCACGAGGACGGTGACGATGAACAGCACCATCTCGACCAGCCCGAACAGGCCGAGATTGTCGAACGCGACCGCCCACGGATAGAGGAAGATGATCTCGATGTCGAACACGATGAACAACATCGCCGTGATCATGTACTTGAGCGGGAAGCGCCCGCCGCCGACAGGCTGCGGGGTCGGCTCGATGCCGCATTCGTAGGCGTCCAGCTTGGCGCGGTTCCAGCGCTTCGGCCCCGTGAAGGGGGCGATGCTCACGGAGAACACGGCGAACCCCGCCGCGAGGACCGCGAGCACCAGGATGGGCACATACAGCTCCATGGCTACATGTCCTCGTTTGCTCGGTGGAAAAGGGTGTTCAATCTCATGCGGACGGAGCCACCTTGGACAGGGCGTTGATGATCCGGTCGGACGCGTCGCCTCGCGGGTCGGTGAGATTGCCGAGAAGTTTCAGCGCGAATCTCATCAGCCGCGGATGCGGCATCGCGTGCCGCGTGGCGAAGTTCATCACGCCGGGCCTGCCGATGGCCTCGACGAAGTACCGGCCCAGCGTGAAGTAGCCACCATAGGCGTCCTTGAGGATACGCGGGTAGGCCCGCAGTACCCGTTCCCTGCGGGCGGGAGTCGGCTGGGACAGAGCCGTCACCACGGCGTCGGCGGCGGTCCTGCCGGTCTCCATGGCGTACGCGATGCCCTCGCCGTTGAACGGGTTGATCGTGCCGCCCGCGTCTCCGACGAGCACCAGCCCCCGGGTGTAGTGCGGCTGCCGGTTGAAGCCCATCGGCAGCGCCGCCCCCCGGATGGGGCCGGTCATGTTCTCCTCGTTGTACCCCCACTCGGCGGGCATGTTCTTCACCCAGCGTCTGAGCAGGTCGCGGTAGTCGATGTTCTTGAACGCGTCGTTGGTGTTGAGCAGCCCGAGGCCGACGTTCGAGGTGCCGTCGCCGACACCGAAGATCCAGCCGTACCCGGGGAGGAGGCGGTCGCCGTCCCAGAGCTCCAGCCACGTCTCCAGGTAGTCGTCGTCGTGCCGCGGGCTGGTGAAGTAGGTCCGTACGGCGACGCCCATCGGGCGGTCCGGCCGCTTGTGCAGGCCCATCGCCAGCGAGAGCCGGGTCGAGTTGCCGTCGGCGGCCACGACCAGCCGGGACCGGAAGGCGACCTCCTCGCCGTCCTGCTTGGCGGTGACGCCGACGACGTGACCGCTGCGCTCGTCGAGGATCGGGCCGGTGACGTTGACGCCCTGCAGGAGGGTGACGCCGGCGCGCACCGCGTTGTCGGCCAGGATCTGGTCGAAGTCCTTGCGGGTGCGGACCAGGCCGAAGTCGGGGAAGCTCGACAGCTCGGGCCAGTCGAGCTCGAACCGGAGGCCGCCACCGACGACGCGCAGGCCCTTGTTCCTGATCCAGCCGGGGGCGTCGATGTCGACGCCCATCGCGATGAGCTCCTTGACCGCCCTCGGCGTGAGCCCGTCGCCGCACACCTTCTCGCGCGGGAAGCGGGTCTTCTCCAGAAGAAGGACGGTCAGACCGGCCTGGGCGAGGTAAAAGGCAGTCGTCGAGCCCGCGGGGCCGGCGCCGACGACGATGACGTCGGCGTCCCGTCCGCTTTCAGAGGCCGGCATCCGGTCGGACGCCGCCAATCTCGGCCGCGTAGGGGCTGACTCGCTCACGGGGGACCTGATTCCTGTCCTCGGACGAAGATCTCCACTGGTACGGGACCTTCGTGCCTTTGTGAACCACTTCACAAACTGTCGGCGGAAGTCTAACCCCTCTTACGCGTTCCATGTCAGAGGGGTACGACTACCTGTTGGTAACTTTAGGTTTGACCGCACGGTGCAGCGCCACGATGCCCAGGGACAGGTTGCGCCAGGCCACCTTGCTCCAGCCCGATTCCTGGATGATGCGCGCGAGCGCCGGCTGGTCGGGCCATTCCTGGATCGACTCCGCGAGGTACTCGTATGAGTCCGGGTTGGAGCTGACCGCCCGCGCGACCTGCGGAAGCAGCTTCATGAGGTACTGCGAGTAGACCAGCTCGAAGGACTTGATCTGCGGCCGGGAGAACTCGCAGATGACCATGCGGCCCCCCGGCCTGGTGACCCGCAGCAGCTCACGCAGCGCCTCATGCGTGTCGGCCATGTTGCGCAGCCCGAAGGAGATCGTGACCGCGTCGAACGCGCCGTCGGCGAAGGGCAGCCTGAGCGCGTCGCCCGCGACGAAGCTGACCCCGCGCACCCCGCCGCCCGACAATCCGGAGCCGCCGCGCCGCTCCACTCCCGTACGCAACATGCCGATGGAGAAGTCGCAGGCGATCGCGCGCGCGCCGAGCAGGGTGAAGGCGTCCGTCGAGGTGCCCGTGCCGGCGGCGAGGTCCAGCACCAGCTCGCCCGGCCCCGCGTCGATCGCGGCGGCCGTGGCCTTACGCCAGAGCCGGTCCTGCCCGAGCGAGAGGACGTCGTTGACCAGGTCGTAGCGACGGGCCGTGCGATCGAACATCGCGGCGACCTCGTGCGGCTGCTTGTCCAGCGAAGCGCGCGTCATGGACGCAAGCCTAGGCCGCGCGGCGGATGCTCTCTCCGCGCCCGCTCGGAATGCGCGGAACGTAGCACATTGATTACGAAGGGTGTGCTAGAACTTCGGGAATGCTTGCCAGACGCTCCGCCGCTCTCCTCGTCGCGGCTCTCGCCGTACTCCCCGCCGGCACAGCCCAGGCCGGTGTCCGGCAACCTGGCGTGGTCTCGCAGAAGCCCGTCGCCAACACCCCCCACGTGCTCGACGGCATCGTGAACGCGATCGCGCTCGTGGGCGGCACGGTGGTGGTCGGCGGGGAGTTCAGCGCCGTCAGCGACGCCGGAAGCGACGAGCAGTTGCCACGGGAGAACCTCTTCGCCTACGACCTGCGCACCGGGAAGGTCCTTCCCGGATTCGCCCCCAGCTTCAGTGGTCCGGTCTACGCCCTGGCCTCCGGCGCGGACGGCACCGTCTACGTCGGCGGCTCCTTCGACTTCCCCGCGCGCGCGCTCGTACGGCTGAGCCTGACCGACGGCTCCGCCGTGACGTCCTTCGACGCACCCGCCTTCGGCGGCGACGTCGCCAGCCTGGTCCGCCAGGGCGACAAGATCTACGTCGGCGGCGACTTCATCCAGATCGGGAGCACGCCCCGCACGGCGCTGGCCCGGATCGACGCCTCCACGGGGGCGGTGGACCCCGCGTTCACGATCACGCCGGGCGATCCCCGGGGTGCCGGCACCAAGGTCTACGCCATGGCCGCCACCGGCGACCGACTGGTCATCGACGGCTCGTTCACCTCGGTCGACGGGCTGCGCAGGCCACAGGTCGCGGTGATCGACCTGGTCAGGAACCGGGTGGCCGACTGGCGCACCGAGGTGTACGCGCCCTCCTGCATGGCGGTGTTCCCCTGGTATGTGCGGGGTCTGGACGTGTCCCCCGACGGCAGGTACTTCGTCGTGGTGACGACCGGCGGCCCGGCTCCCGGCACTCGCAAGCTCTGCGATTCGGCGGCCCGGTTCGAGATGTACTCACGCGGCGACGACATCCGCCCCACCTGGGTCAACCTGACCGGAGGCGACTCGCTCTACTCGGTCGCGGTGACCGGCGCGGCCGTCTATGTGGGCGGGCACCAGCGCTGGCTCAACAACCCGAAGGGCTCCGACACCGCCGGGCCTGGAGCGGTCCAGCGGCCGGGCATCGGAGCGATCCATCCGACCACGGGCAAGGCGCTCAGCTGGAACCCCACGCGTACCCGAGGAATCGGAGTAAAGGCGTTCCTGACCACAAAGAGCGGCCTTTTGGTGGGAAGTGACACGACGAAGCTCGGGCATGAGTACCATGCCCGGATCGGCATGTTCCCGTTGCCCTAGTTTCCCGTCGGCCGGTCGCGTTTCTGCACGACCTGCTCGCTGACCGCGTCGCGCTGCTTGGACAGCAGCACGTAGCTGGCCAGGCCGCTGACCACGAAGGCCGCGATGAGCAGCAGGTACGTACGCAGCCCGAGGAGATAGAGGACCGCGACGGCCACGGCGAACAGACCGAGGCGAGAGAGCGTGTAAACGACAACCGGACGCACACCGTCGAGGTTACGTCACGGAGCCGAGTGACTCTCTTCGCATCCCGCCCGAGCACTGCTAGTGTGCCCAAGTGGGCGCTTTTGTAAAGAAACACCCATGAGCACCCCAAAGAGGCTCTATCATATAACAATCGGGCACTGAGCCGATAACAACCCGTGATCTTCTACGAAAACCACGGATAAATCAGGCTTCGCTCGGCACACTGGTTACCTGTCCGCCCGCTGCAGGACGCGGGATGCGAGGGGGAGAGATTGTGGAGAGTAGCAGCGAGCGACTGCTGACCCCTGGAGAGGTTGCCGCCCTCTTCCGGGTCGACCCGAAGACCGTGACACGTTGGGCCGCGGCGGGACGAATCAGCAGCATCCGTACCCCCGGAGGGCACCGGCGGTTCCGAGAGTCGGAAGTGCACGCCCTCCTCCGTGGAGAGGATGTCCTGACGGCCGACCGGCCTAACGGCGACTCACCTCGGGTCTGATACACCGACCAGGTGATCCTGCGTGCCACCCGGATGCCGCAGGGTCACCCGCGTCAGTCGGTGCCGCTCACCGGCCCCGCCTTCCCCACGTCGTACCGCCACGCGGCCACCCGCGCTTCCGGCACGTCCTGCTCCTCCGCGTGGCGCCAGTACGACCTCAACCGCGGCCTCAGGCGACGACCACGGCCTCAGACTCGACCCCACGACGCGGCGACCTCAGCGCGGCTCTCCTGCGCCGTCCCCCTCGTCGTGTCCCGTTCCAGCGACGCCGCCGGCCTCCCGGACCTCCGCGTCCGCCTTGAACGCCAGGAACTCCCGCTCCAGGTCGTCGTTCTCGTCGCGCCACCGGCGACGCCGCTCGGCGTCCTCCTCCTCTGTCACCGACTCGGCGAGCCACCGGTCGTAGTCCGGCTCCCCCGGGACGACGTCGACGTACGCGTTGCCGATCAGGCGGCCGTCGTCGCTGGCCAGTGATTGCGGCACGCGCAGTGTCCCGTCAGTGAGCCGGATAACGTACATCCACGATCACCTAGATTCCGTAGCGCCTGTTGAAGAACAACATCACGTTCAGCGCCGCCCGCGTGTCACCGCCCAGCATGTCGACCAGGGCCGGACGCTGCCGGGATGCGATCGCCGCGAACGCGTCAGCGAAGAACTCCTTGCGCCCCAGCCCTCCTGGCTGCCGGTGGAACGCGGAGGCGAACAGCGGGAAGCATTCCTCGTACAGCGCGGCGAACTCGGGCGAGTCGGAGACCCACTCTCCCGGATGCGCGTCGACGTCGTCCAGAGCATGGCCGACTTCGTGCATCATCACGTCCGGTGTCGGGGACGGACGGTCGCCCACCACGATCTTGCGGTCGCCGTACGCGCCGGCGCAGGCGTCCCAGGTCGCCCGGCCTGATGGCAGCGGGGCCCCGCGCAGATAACCCATGTCGTCCAGGTCGGGAACGCCGCCACGGCCCACGTAGATGCCGTCCAGCGTGGTGGCGAGCATCAGCTTGAGCCGCTCGGGGAGCCTGGCGAGGCTGTCCACGGCACGTACGGCGTCCGCCGAGGGCGGCCCGTCCCCCGCGTCCCATTCGCGGTACAGGACGCGTTCCAGGGGCCCGCAGTGCCGCCGGCCGTCCCGCAGGTCCGGGGCGTCCGGCCGGTGCGGCCGCGCGCGGTTGGGCTGGTCGTCCAGCTCGAAGTCGCTCCAGGTGTACTGGGGGCGGTCCACGACCGGCGCGGTGACCGCGTGCATCCGCTCCACGCCCCGCTCCACGGTCCGTTCCGGAGTCCGCTCCGAGGAACGTTCCGGCGCGTCCGTGGCGCGTGCCGGCGAGGCGTACGCACCGCGCTGCCACCAACGCGAGCCGCGCCTGTGGCGGCCCCTATCGCTCGGCTGCGCCATGGCCCCCACCCGTCGCCCTGCCGGTGAATGTGCCGGGAACGGCGGCTCGTGGCGCCCTTCCCACCTCGCGCCTCGGCGGGGTCCGTCCGCCTACGGTGCCCATGTGCTCACTCGTCCCTCGCTCTGGGCGGTGCCCACCGCCGCGCCGGGCCCGGCATGATCCGGGGGGCGCGGTACCGGTCCACCGTACGTTGCCCGTCCGCGCCCCGTCATCCCCCGGATCCCCTACGGCTACGCGCTTTCCGCGTGACACCAGGCCCGATCACGCGGCGGTATGGCTTACCGTGTGGGCATGCCTAGCGTGATTCTCGGCCTGGCGCTGCTGGCCTTCTGGCTCTACTGCCTGTTCGACGTGATCACGACGCCGGAAGGCGCGGTGCGCAACCTCCCCAAGCTGCTGTGGGTGCTGGTCGTGCTGTTCCTGGCGGCTGTCGGTGGCGTGTTCTGGCTGGCCCTCGGCCGTCCACGGAGCGGCGATGCCGTACTGGAGGCCGCGGGGACACGGGAAGGACCGGACGAGCGGGAGGCATGGCAACGGCCCCCGCGGGCCGAGGCACCGCGAGGGCCGGACGACGACCCGGAGTTCCTGCGCGCGCTGGAGCGCCGCCTGCGGAACGAGGACTGACAGTCCCGGGCTCCGCGAGCCCGGGGACCTCGGGCTCCGGGCCCGCTCGGACCCGGACGCTCAGCTGTCTACTTGGGCACGTCCGCGTAGGAGTGCAGGCCGCTGAAGAAGATGTTGACGCCGACCAGGTTGAACAGCAGGCAGGCGAAGGCCACCAGTGAGACGATCATCGCCGCCTTGCCGCGCCATCCGGCGGTCGCCCGAGCGTGCAGGTAGGCCGCGTAGGCGATCCAGGTGATGAACGACCAGACCTCCTTGGGGTCCCAGCCCCAGTAGCGGCCCCAGGCGCGGTCCGCCCACAGGGCGCCCGCGATGACGGCGAACGTCCAGATGGGGAAGGCGATCACGATCGCGCGGTGGGCGATGCGGTCGAGCTGCTCCTTGGCCGGCAGCACCGACATCCGCCCGTCGTTGCGCACCAGGTAGAGGACGGCGCAGACCCCCGCGACCAGGAACAGCCCGCCCGCGATGATCGCGGCGGTGACGTGGATCGCGATCCAGTAGGAGTTCAGCGCGGGCATCACCGGCCCGGCCTGGACGTGCAGGAAGAGGACGGCGAAGCCGAGCCCGAGAGCAGCGGTCACCGTCACGAACGCGCCGAGGAAGCGGATCCGCTGCCGGGTGAGCAGGACGAGGAACGCGGTCACCGAGGCGAAGCACAGGGCCACGACGAACTCGTACATGTTGGCCCACGGCCAGCGGTCCACCGCGAAACCGCGGGTGAGGAGGCCGGCCAGGTTCGCCGCCCAGCCGAGCCAGGAGATGACGACCGCCACCGCCCCGGCCTTGACCGCCCAGCCGGCCGGCGCCACCGGCGCCGTACGGCTCTCGCCCTCCGCCCCCGCGGCGGAGTCCGCGGCCGATCCGGCGACTGAGGAGTCGGATCCGGCGGCGCCGACGGTGACCAGTTCGCGGGTCTTCACCGCGGCGGCCGTCCGCGACCTGCCGAAGGCCAGCTCCAGCGCGTAGGCGATCATGGCGATGAGATACAGCAGGACGGTCACCAGGATGAGCTGGTCGCTCAATGTGGCGAGGCCCTCGTTGATCTGGGCGGGCGGCATCTTCTACTCCTCGGACGAGCGGTTGCTCGGCGAAACGGGTTCGCGGTCGATCGCGGTGGCGGCGTCCTCGGGCTGAGACGTCTCGGAGGGGGCTGCACCACGAAGCATCGTGACGATCTCGGCGAACTCCTCCGCGAAGCTCGCGCCGCCGCCCTCGGTGCGGGTCAATCCTCCCACCGTGACCTTCCGGTCCGTTATCCGCACCCACACCCGGCGGCGCCGTACGGTCAGGGACATCACCAGGCCGAGCACGGCCGCGGCGGCGGCGAGCAGGGCGGGCACCCGGCCCGGGTCATAGGCGGTCTGGAGGCTGATCCATTCCTTGACCCCGGTGAACTCGATCTTCCCGGCGCCGTCGGCGAGTTCGAGTGTGTCACCGACGTTGAGCGGCGTGGGCTGGGCGGACATCTTGCCGAGCGGCTTCAGGTTGTCCGTGTCGAGCTGGTACACCGACTGGGGCTGCCCGGACTTCAGCCCGAGGTCGCCGGAGAACGGGAAGACCTGGACGGTCGGGTTGGCCGCGCCGGGGAAGACCGACACCCACGCGGCGCCGTTGGGCACGGTGGTCGGCAGGAAGCGGATCAGGAAGCCGAGTTGGTCGGGCTGGGCGTCCGGGACCTTGATGACGCACTCGGAGGTGTAGGTCGCCTGGTCGCTCGCCAGGCAGGCGACCGACCCCTCGTAGGCCGCGTGGCCCTTCCCGTCGGTGACCTTGAAGGTCGGGGCGTACCCGTGGCCGAGGAGGTAGGTCAGCGTGCCGTCGACGTCGAGCGGCTCGTTGACCTTGAGCTCGACCTCCCGCGAGGGCGAGGACGGCGAGTCCTGGACCGACAGCGTGGCCGAGTAGTCGAGCGGCTGGCCCCGCTTGTCCCCCGACGCGACGTACGTCGCCTGGAACTCCTTGAGCGTGAACGAGAACGGCTGCAGCGACTCGGCCGACACCCGCTGTCCCGGCATGAACCGGTCGTAGGCCGCCACCGTGTTGGCGAACCCGTCGCCCTCGACGACGAGGACGTTGCCGCGGTAGCCGAACAGGCCGCCCGCCCCGACCGCGAACAGCAGCACGAGCAGCGAGACGTGGAACAGCAGGTTGCCCGTCTCGCGCAGGTAGCCCTTCTCGGCGGAGACCCAGTCGGTGCCGGTGACGACGCGGAACCGGTTGCGGCGCAGCTTCGCGGCGACCGACTCGACGGTCAGGTCGCCCTCGAAGGCGGCGCTCTGCGGGAGCCGGTTCAGGTTGCGCGGAGCGGCCGGCGGCTTCTTGCGCAGTTCCTTGAAGTGGACGACCGCCCTCGGGAACACGCATCCGGCGAGCGAGAGGAACAGCAGGAGGTAGATGGCGGCGAACCAGGGCGACGTGAAGACGTCGAACATCCACAGCCGGTCCAGCCACTCGGCCTCGGTCGGGCTGTTCTTGAAGTACTGGGCGACCCGGCCGGGATCGACGCTCCGCTGTGGGTAGACCGACCCGGGAACCGAGCCGAGCGCGAACAGGAAGAGCAGGATCAGGGCGGTACGCATGGACGTGAGCGTCCGCCAGCCCCACCGCAGCCAGCCGACCACGCCGAGGCCCACCGGCCGCGCGGGCTCACGCTGCTCCGGCCGCTCGGACTGCTCCGGCCGCTCGGACTGCTCCGGCTGCTCGCTCACGCCGGACTCGTCGTTTTTCGTCGTCATTCAGATCACCGGCTCGAATCCGCCCACCCAGACCTGCAGGCCGGCGATGAGGTTCCCCCAGAGCCCGGTCACCAGCAGGACGCCGACGCCGACCAGCATCACGCCCCCGATCCGGGTGATCAGGCGGGAGTGGCGGCGTACCGCCTTGAACGCGTGGAGTGCCCTGCGGTAGGCCAGCCCGGCGAGCACGAAGGGCGCCCCCAGGCCCAGCGCGTACGCGAAGGCGAGCGCGGCACCGCGCGCGGCGCTGCCCTGGTCGACCGAGAGCGCGAGGACCACGGCGAGCGTGGGCCCGATGCACGGGGTCCAGCCGAGGCCGAAGACGACGCCGAGCAGCGGCGCGCCCGCGAGCCCGGCGGCGGGCACCTTGTGAATGCGCACGTCCCGCTGGAGCCCCGGGATCAGGCCGATGAAGGCCAGGCCGAGGACGATCGTGACGACCCCGAGCACCCGCGTGATCACGTCGATGTTGCCGAAGAGGACGCCGCCGAGGCTACCGAAGAGCGCCCCGCCCAGCACGAAGACCGCGGCGAAACCGAGGACGAACAGGGCGCTGCCCAGCACCATCCGGCCCCGCCTGGGGTCGCCGCTCATGCCCGTGACGTAGGAGAGGTAGCCCGGAACCAGCGGCAGCACGCAGGGCGAGAGGAAGGACACCACGCCGGCCGCGACCGCGATCGGCACCGCGACCAGCAGCGAGCCGGACGCGACGGTGGTGGCCAGGTCAGCCGCGCTCATCGGTGACCTTGTCGATCGCGGCGAGGAGGTCGTTGTACTTCACGGCGCCCAGGGCGCGCGCCGCGATCCGGCCCTGGCCGTCGATGATCAGGGTGGACGGGATCGCCGCGGGCGGCACGGTGCCCTGGAAGGAGAGCAGCACCCGGCCGGCCTGGTCGAAGATGCTCGGATATCCCGGCTGCAGCGAGCGGTCGAACGCCTGGGCCGAGGCCTTCTGGTCCTTGAAGTTGACGCCGAGGAACTGGACGCCCTTGTCCTTGGTCTTGGCCGCGATGTCCTTGAGCACGGGCCCCTCGGCCCGGCACGGAGCGCACCAGGACGCCCAGAAGTTCAGCACGTAGACCGTGCCGGAACCGAGCTTCTGGGTCGCGCCGTCGAGGGTCGTGCCCTCGATCGCCGGCGCCTTGACGCGGCCTGCGGCGTCGAAGACCTGGACCTTGCCGTCCCCCGCGACGAAACGGGTGTCACCGGACTGCGGCTGGGACTGCTGCTGGTTCCCCGCGCAACCCGCGAGGGCTGTCACGGCCAGAGCGGTGCTCGCAGCGATCAGAGACAGACTCTTGGCGGACACGCGGGAGTATCTCCTATTACTACAACCGGTAGAGCTGTCACTCTACCCAGCGGGTACGGTGCTCCCGCCAACGGGTCAAGCTCCGGGAACGGGGTTGCCCCGCACCAGTGCGCCCGCGGGCTCGCTGTAGCCGATGCTGCTCAGCCTGTCGCCCTCGAACGTGAAGCTGGTGAGGCTGGCGAGGGAGCACTGGCGACGGCGCGGATCGTGCCACAGCCGGCGTCTCTCCGCCGCGAGCCTGACGATCCAGATGGGCAGCTGGTGGCTGACAAGCAGCGCCTCGTGCCCCCGCGCCTCCTCGCGCGCGTCGTCGATGGCCGCCTTCATCCGCAGGACCACATCGCCGTACGGCTCGCCCCAGGACGGGCGGAACGGGTTCACGAAGTGGCGGTAGGCCCGGACATCGCGGAACACTCCGTTACCTCCGGCCACCCGCAACCCCTCGAAGACGTTGGACGCCTCGATCAGCCGCTCGTCGAGGGTGACCTCCAGGCCCAGGACGCCGGCCAGGGGGGCCGCGGTCTCCTGGGCGCGCTCCATCGGCGAGCTCCACAGGGTGACGATGTCGCGTCCGGCGACCGCCTTGGCGACGGTCTCGGCCATCAGCCGCCCGTTCTCCGACAGGTGGTAGCCGGGCAGCCTGCCGTACAGGACGCCTTCCGGATTGTGAACCTCGCCGTGGCGCAGCAGGTGGACGACGGTGGTCTCGGTCATGGCAGGTGAGCCTACTCGCCGGTCAGGCGGCACACGCAGTGCGCAGCGCGTCGACGGCGGCCCTGATGGCGGGACGGCGCGCCGCGTCGGTGCGCCACAGCGCGTAGATGCGCCGCTGCAGCCGGGGCACCACGGGGACCGCGCGCACGCCCTCGGGCAACTGGCCGCGCCCGAGGCGGGGGATCAGCGCGTACCCGTGGCCCGCCGCGACGAGCGCGAGCTGGGTGGGGTACTCGTCGGCCATGGCGACGATCCTGGGCTCCTTCTCCGCCGACCGGAGCAGGAACATCAGGAAGTCGTGGCAGACCGTGCCGGACGTGCCGCTGATCCAGCCCTCACCGGGGAGGTCGGCCAGCTCGATCTCCCGTTTGGTCGCCAGCGGGTGACCGGCGGGCATGACCACGTCCGCGACGTCGTCGAGCAGCGCCGCGCGCGACAGCCCCTCGGGGATGGCCATCGGCCGGTTGAGCCAGTCCTGGACGAGGGCCAGGTCGATCTCGCCCCGGGACACCTCACGGATCTGCCGATCGGGTTCCCGCTCGTAGAGGACCACATCGAGATCGGGATGGTTCTTCTTGATCAGCATCAGCGCCTGCGGCATGATCCCCCTGGCCGCGGTCGGGAAGGCGGCCATCACGAGCCTTCCGACCACGGTGCCGCGCAGCGCCTCGAAGTCGGCCTCGGCCGTCTCCACCAGGGCCAGGATCTTCTCCGCGTGGTCGGCGAGCAGCCCGGCCGCGTCGGTGAGCTTCACTCCGCGCCCGTTGCGCTCGACGAGGACCGCCCCGGTCTCGCGTTCGAGCTTCGCCAACTGCTGGGAGATCGCCGACGGGGTCACCATCAGCGCCTCCGCGGCGGCCGCGACGGAACCGTAGACGGCCACAGCGTGCAGCGCCTTCAACCGGTTCAGATCCAACATGTAAGCCAGTCTAAACGGTTATGACGCAAAAAGCCCGATGTCGCTGAACTGTCAGCCGGTCCCAGCGGAGCGGACCCTACATCGTCGCGGCGGCGGCCTTGGCGGCGAGCGGAAGCGCCTCAGCGACGCGGGTGAGCGCCTCCTCATCGTGGGCCGCGGACAGGAACCACGCCTCGAACGCCGACGGCGGGAGGTAGACCCCCTGGTCGAGCATCCCGTGGAAGAACGAGCGGTACGCCTCCGCGCTCTGCCTCTTCGCCGAGTCGAAGTCGGTGACCGGCCCGTCGGTGAAGAAGATCGAGAACAGGCTGCCCGCGCGCTGCAGCCGGTGCGGTACGCCCTCGGCCACCAGCGCGTCGGACGCCGCCTCGGCGACGAGCAGGGCCGCCGCGTCCACCCGCTCGTAGACACCCGCGTCACAGGCCCGCAGCGTCGCGAGGCCGGCGGCGGAGGCCAGCGGGTTACCCGAGAGCGTGCCTGCCTGGTAGACCGGGCCATGCGGCGCGAGCAACGCCATCACGTCGGCCCGCCCGCCGAAGGCCGCGGCCGGCATCCCGCCGCCCATGACCTTGCCGAACGTCATGAGGTCCGCCTCGACGGGGTCGAGTCCGTACCAGCCGGAGGCGGAGACCCGGAAACCGGTGAGCACCTCGTCGATGATCAGCAGCGCCCCGTTCTGCGTGCAGAGCTCGCGGAGCCGCTGGTTGAAGCCGGGCAGGGGCGGGACCACGCCCATGTTGGCCGGGCACGCCTCGGTGATGACACAGGCGATCTCGAACGAGCGGAAGGCCTCCTCGACCGCCTCGATCGAGTTGTACGGCAGGACGATCGTGTCGGCGGCGGCCGCGCCGGTCACGCCGGGAGTGTCCGGGAGGCCGAACGTCACCAGCCCGGAACCGGCCGCGGCCAGCAGTGCGTCCACGTGCCCGTGGTAGCAACCGGCGAACTTGACCACCTTCGCCCGGCCGGTGAAGCCGCGCGCGAGCCGTACCGCCGACATGGTGGCCTCGGTGCCCGAGCTGACCAGCCGGATCTTCTCCACGGGGGCGATGCGGGAGACGATCTCCTCGGCCAGCAGGACCTCGCCCTCGGTGGCGGTCCCGAACGACAGGCCGTGGGCCAGCGCGCCCTCGACGGCCTCGATCACGGCCGGATGGCGATGCCCGAGGATCATCGGCCCCCAGGAGCACACCAGATCGACGTAGCGGTTGCCGTCCACGTCCGTGATGTACGGCCCCTGGCCCGAGGCCATGAACCTGGGCACTCCCCCGACCGCGCCGAACGCGCGCACCGGGGAGTTGACACCACCGGGCACGATCCGCCGCGCCCGCTCGAACAGTTCCGCTGACTTCTCCGTACGGCTCACGCCTCCCAGCCTACGGGCGACGTGTCGCGACCCCTCACTCGCAGGCGTCGACGAGCAGATCCAGGACGCGGAGCGGGTCGGGCAGCGGACGCCCGTCCGGGGGACGCAGCCAGCTCACCACCGCGCCGGTCACCAGCGTCGACGGCGGAGCGAGCACGTAGCTGTCGCGGCAGTGCCAGCGCAGGCCGGGCGTGGCCTCGATGGTCGCGGGGTCGCAGTCGAGGTGGCAGGACCACCACTCGTCCTCGTCCTCCGGCGCGCCTCTCGTCGCCACATAGAAAAGGACCCGGTCGCCGTTCGCGGCGACCGGGCCCGTGGCCAGTCCTGTGGAGTCCATGGCGGTCAGGGCCGCCATCCCGGCGACCGCCGGTACGTCGAACACGTCGAACACCCGGCCCGTGGGCAGGATCACATTGGCGTCGGGGTTGTGCTCCCACCGGCGCGTGAGGAGGGCGGAGTCGACCGTCGCCTCCATCTGCCACGCCGGGGACAGCGGGTGCGCGCCCGGATCGGGACAACCGACGCGGTCGCAGGAACAGGCGCGCCCACCCTCGCGGAGCGGGTGGGCGCCAAGACAGCTCGCCCAGCCGAGCTGGGCGTATTCCAGTACAGACGTGATCTTCCGTGGCTTTCGATGCGCACGCCGTTTCGTCCGGCGGACCAGCGGTGCCCCCACCATCGTGCTCCTCCCCCACGGATGCTCTTTTGCTGTACCTGATAATGCCCTTTACGGATCAGCGCTCACCGCACCACCCCCGGGCGAAGCCCCCTATGCGCGTAGCCTGCGCGCGACCTCGGTGGCCCAGTAGGTGAGGATCATGTCCGCTCCGGCCCGGCGGATGGCGACCAGCGACTCCATGATGATCCGCTCGCGGTCGATCCAGCCGTTGGCGGCCGCCGCCTCGACCATGGCGTACTCGCCGCTCACCTGGTAGGCCGCCACCGGGACCTCGACCAGGTCGCGGATCTGCCGCAGGATGTCCAGGTACGCGAGCGCGGGCTTGACCATCACCGCGTCCGCGCCCTCGGCGAGATCGAGCCGCACCTCCCGCAGCGCCTCGCCGATGGGACCGGCCGGGTCCTGCTGGTAGGCGCTGCGGTCCCCGAACTGGGGCGCGCACTCGGCGGCGTCGCGGAACGGCCCGTAGAACGCCGAGGCGTACTTCGCCGAGTAGGCGAGGATCGGGATCTCCGTGAAGCCGTCGGCGTCGAGGGCCTGCCTGATCGCCCCGACCTGGCCGTCCATCATGCCGCTGGGCGCGATCACGCGTGATCCCGCCCGCGCCTGCGCGACCGCCGCGGAGGCGTACCGCTCCAGCGTGGCGTCGTTGTCCACCTCGCCGGACTCGGTCAGCAGGCCGCAGTGACCGTGGTCGGTGTACTCGTCCAGGCAGGTGTCGCTCATCAGGACCAGCGCGTCGCCGACCTCGGACGCGAGGTCGGCGAGCGCGAGCTGGACGACGCCCCTGGGGTCGTCGGCCGCCGAACCGCGCGCGTCCTTGTGCAGCGGAACGCCGAACAGTATGACACCGCCGACTCCCGCCTCCGCCGCCTCGTGGGCGGCCTTGCGCAGCGAGTCACGCGTGTGCTGGACGACCCCCGGCATGGACGCCACGGGCTGCGGATCCGCGATGCCCTCCTTGACGAACATCGGCAGGATCAGCTCGGCCGGGTGCAGACGCGTCCCGGCCACCATGCGGCGCATCGACGCCGTACGGCGCAGCCGCCGTGGCCGGGCCACCGGATATTCAGCGTTCACGATCGTGTTCTCCACTCGGACTGGACGGGGCCCGCGAACGGCCGCCGCGGGACACCCGGGTCACTTGAAGCGCCGGCGCGCCCCCCTGCGGGTCTGCGAGGGCCTGCGCGGCATCTCCCCGGCCGAGATGGCCGCGTGCCGCTGCTTCGCACCGTACTCCGCCAGGGCCGCCGCGAGCGCGGAGGCCGACGGCCTGTCGGCCATCACGTCGACCCGGAGGCCGAACTCCTCCGCCGTCTTGGCGGTCTGCGGACCGATCACCGCGATCACGGTCACGTTGTGCGGCTTGCCGGCGATGCCGACGAGGTTCCGCACGGTCGACGACGAGGTGAAGAGCACCGCGTCGAAGCCGCCGCCCTTGATCGCCTCCCGGATCGGGGCGGGCGGCGGCGCCGCGCGCACCGTGCGGTACGCCGTCACGTCGTCGCACTCCCAGCCGAGCTCCGTGAGACCCGCGACCAGCGTCTCGGTCGCGATGTCCGCACGGGGCAGCAGGACGCGGTTGATCGGGTCCAGCATCGAGTCGTACGGCGGCCACTCCGCGAGCAGCCCCTCGGACGACTGCTCGCCGGTCGGGACCAGGTCGGGCTTCACGCCGAACTCGACCAGGGCGCGGGACGTCGCACCGCCGACGGCCGCCACCTTGAGCCCGGCGAACGCCCGCGCGTCCAGGCCGTACTCCTCGAACTTCTCCCGCACCGCCTTGACGGCGTTGGCGCTGGTGAAGGCGACCCACTCGTAGCGGCCGGTGACCAGGCCCTTGATGGCGCGGTCCATCTGCTGCGGCGTCCGGGGCGGCTCGACGGAGATCGTCGGCACCTCCTCCGGCACCGCGCCGTACGAGCGGAGCTGCTCGGACAGCCCCTCGGCCTGCTCCTTGGTGCGCGGCACCAGGACCCGCCAGCCGAACAGGGACTTCGTCTCGAACCACGACAGGCGGTCGCGCATGCCGACGGCGTCGCCGACGACGATGAGCGCCGGCTCGGTCATGCCCGCGTGTTTGAGATCGGGACCGATGCGGCCGAGCGACGACACGACGGTGAACTGCTCGGTGGTGGTGCCCTCGCTCGTCACCGCGACCGGCGTCGAGTCGGGCTTGCCCGCCGCGATCAGCGCCTTGGCGATCGGGACGGCCTCCGCGACGCCGTTGTAGATGACCAGTGTGCCCTCGCATCCGGCGTGCCGCGACCAGTCGGACACCTGCGCGGCGTCGACGATGCGGAACTCCGGAACGGCCACCGCCGGCGGGATGCCCGCGTACGTCAGCACGGCCGTCGCCGGCGGGACTCCGGGAACGATCTCGAAGTCCACGTCGGCATTGGCGCAGGCCGCCACCTCCTCGGTGACCGAGGAGAAGAACGACGGATCGCCCGGGCACACCCGTACGACCGTCCGTCCCGCCTTGGCGTCCTGCAGCGTCTTCAGCGAGATCGAGTTCTCGGCGGCCTCGGCGGTGATGTCCACCACCTCGACGTCCTTGCGGCAGTGCCGGAGCAGCGCGCCGTACGCCTGCTGGTCGAGCACGACGACGTCGGCCCTGCCCAGCAGGTCGGCGCCACGCAGCGTGAGCAGGTTCTCGTCACCGGGGCCGGCGCCGATGAAGGCGACGAAACCCGATCGGGGCTCTGGAATGGTATTTGTGGGGCTCAATGGGCCTGCTCCCCCATCAACGTGCCGGCCCCCTCAGCGATCATGGAAGCCGCGAGATCACGGCCGAGGTCCATGGCCGCCAGACGAGGTCCGGAGGTGGACTTGCGCACTGACCTGACGCCGTCGATGGCGACGACGGCAGCGGTCAGGTTGAGAATGTGCCCGTCATCGGACGCGAAAGCACCTACCGGTGCCGCGCAACCGGCTTCGAGGGCGGAAAGCACGGCGCGCTCGGCGGTCACCGCCGCGCGGGTTCGCGGGTCGTCGAGGACGCCCAGCAACTCGATCAGGTCGGCGCGATCGGCCGGGCACTCGACGGCGAGTGAGCCCTGGCCGGGCGCCGGAAGCACCTCGTCGACCTCGAAGATCTGCGAGATCTCGCCGTCGCGGCCGAGCCGGCAGAGCCCGGCGGTGGCCAGCACGACGGCGTCCAGCTCACCCGCGGCGATCTTGCCGATGCGGGTGGGCGCGTTTCCCCTGATCGGGACGTAGTGAAGGTCCGGCCGTAGGGACCGGAGTTGCGCGACGCGGCGCGGCGAGCCGGTGCCCACCCGGGCGCCGGGCGCCAGGTCGGCCAGTTTGGCCGTGCTCACCAGCGCGTCGCGCGGATCGTCACGCGGCGGCGTGGCGACCAACGTGATCCGGGGGTCTTCCGCGGTCGGCAGATCTTTGAGCGAGTGGACGGCGAAGTCGATCTCACCCTCGATCAGCTTGTTGCGCAGCTCGCTGACGAACACGCCGGTGCCGCCGAGCTGGGTGAGATTGGCCTTGGTGACGTCACCGTACGTGGTGATGCCCACCAGCTCCACCTCGCGCCCGGTCAGCTCGGTGAGCCGCTTGGCCACCAGCCCGGACTGCGTCGTGGCCATCTCACTCTTGCGGGTGCCCATCCTCAGAGGAGCGCTCATGACTCGACCTCCATCCGCGACACGGCCTCGGGCTTCTGGGGATCCAGGTTGAACAGCTCGCGGAGGGCCTCCGCGTACTGATCGCCTCCAGGCGAGGACGCCAGCCGCTTGACACGTACGGTCGGCTCGTGGAGCAGCTTGTCCACGACTCTTCTGACAGTCTGTGCGACCTCGTCGCGCAGCCGTCCCTCCAGTTCGGGGACGCGCGAGATCAGCCGGCCCATCTCGGAGTCGACCACCTCTGCCGCCTTGCTGCGCAGCGCGACCACGGTAGGGGTCACCCGGGCGGCGCGCTCCGCTTCGAGGTGGGCGGCCACCTCCTCGGTGACGATCGTCTGAACCGCGGCGATGGCCTCGGCCCGGCCGCCGTCGCCGATGTCGTCGGCCACGCCGGCCTGCTGCATGGACTCCAGGTCGACCAGCGTCACGCCGGGCAGCGCCCGTACGCCGGGGTCGACGTCGTGCGGGAGGGCCAGGTCGAGCAGGAAGAGATCCCGGCCGCGGCCCATCGCCCCGGCGACCGTCTCATCGGTGATCAGGCACGATCCGGCGCCGGTGCACGAGATGACGATGTCCGCCTCGGCGATCTCGGCGGGGATCTCCGTGAGCCGGACCGCCCGGCCGCCGACCGACTCGGCCAGGCGTACGGCGCGGTCGTAGGTGCGGTTGGCGATGACGATGTCGGTCACGCCCGAACGGACAAGGGTGGTGGCGGACAGCGCGCTCATCGACCCGGCGCCGACGACCAGCGCCCGCTTCCCGGAGATCGGGCCGAGCTCACGCTCGGCGAGCGTCAGGCCCACCCCGACGAGGGAGGCGCCCGCCCGGTCGATGGCGGTGTCGGCGTGCGCCCGCTTTCCGACCCGCAGGGCCTGCTGGAAGAGCTCGTTGAGAACGCTCCCCACGGTGCCCTGGTCCTGGGCGAGCTTCAGCGCCACGCGGATCTGGCCGAGGATCTGCCCCTCGCCGACGACCATCGAGTCGAGGCCGCAGGCCACAGAGAACAGGTGGTGGACGGCGCGGTCCTCGTACTGCACGTAGAGGTGCGGGGTGAGCTGCTCCTGGTTGATGCCGCAGTGCGTGGCGAGCAGGTCGGTGACGGCCGTGACGGCGCCGTGGAACCGGTCCACGTCCGCGTAGACCTCGACCCGGTTGCAGGTCGAGACGACCATCGCCTCGGAGACCGTGGGCTCGCCGCGTACGTCGAGGAGCAGCTTGGCGAGCGCGTCGCCGCTCACCGAGACGCGTTCGAGCAGGGCCACCGGTGCCGTGCGGTGGCTCAGGCCGACAACGAGGATGCTCATTGGCTCGCCTCGCCCAGCGGCGCTCCGCGCTCGCTCACTACGACCACCCCATCGGGCCACTCATCGCCCATCATGGGCCCTCCACTCGCCTTACGCTGCTCGTGGAACGCAAGAATCTGCAGTTCAATGGATAAATCGACTTTACGAACATCTACGCCGTCCGGCACGGTCAGCACCACGGGGGCGAAGTTCAAAATACTGGTGACGCCCGCGGCGATGACGCGGTCGCAGACCTCCTGCGCCGCCGTCGCCGGCGTCGCGATCACCACTATGGACACCCCGCGCTTCCTGATCACTGACTCGAGCCCGTCGGCATGTTCCACCACGAGCCCGGCGATCCGCTCGCCCACCACTCCGGGATCGGCGTCGAACAGGCCCGCGACCCGGAAACCCCGGGACACGAACCCTCCATAGTTGGCGAGCGCTCGCCCGAGGTTACCCACCCCCACGATGGCGACGGCCCAATCCTGGGTGAGACCTAGCTCACGCGAGATCTGGTAGATCAGGTACTGGACGTCGTACCCCACCCCGCGAGTGCCGTATGACCCGAGGTGTGAGAGGTCCTTGCGGAGCTTGGCCGAGTTCACCCCTGCCGCGACCGCGAGGTCCTCCGAGCTGACCGTGGCCGTGCCACGCTCGGCCAGCCCGTTCAAGGCACGCAAGTAGAGCGGCAGTCTTGCGACCGTCGCATCGGGAATGCCACGCTCTCGCGCTTGAGGGATACGGCGGGTCACTTGCCGGTGCTCCAGGGGGACGGACAGCCGGAGACCGTCTCCGACCGTACGAGTGGATGTAACCGAATTTCGCGTTCCTACAGGTTAGTGCCTTTGTGAAGCGATGCACAAAGTCAGTGCTCGTTCACTGTCCCAAAGCGCGGGCCCGGTATCCAACTCGGCCCTAGCCGTGCGGCCGCTTTGCAGGGACGCGCTCGGTCCGTCTCGCACCGCCCCGCGTACGGCGGAGCGCGCCCGGCAGGCCCCCGCCTGACGTTCGGCGGCGCTCCCGAGAGACCGCGCCCGACCGTACGGCGGCGCTCCCGAAAGACCGCACGCGGCGGCCCAATAGGCTGGCGCCATGGCACCTCGCGAGCATCGGATCACCCTCATCGGCAAGCCCGGCTGTCACCTCTGCGACGACGCGCGGGCCGTCATCGAGCGCGTGGCCGCGGATCTCGGCGTGCCGTGGGAAGAGCGTGACATCACCCTCTCCGAGGAGGATCACGCCAAATATTGGGAGATGATCCCGGTCACCCTGATCGACGGGGTCCAGCATGACTTCTGGCGCGTGGACGAAGCCCGTCTCCGCGCCGCGCTCAGCGTATGATCGCGCAACGCCCGACCGCTCAGTGTCCGATCGCTCTACGTCTGACCGCTCTATGTCTGATCGTCGCGCCTTCGGCACGACCTGTTCGGGACGCCCTTGGGGCGACTCCCGCCCTTGTCACCTGGTTCCCCGTGCCCTCGAAGGGGCCGCTCACCTGAACGTGGTGGGGAGAGGGACGACCTTGGCGGCGTTCACGGTCAACTCGATGACGTTGGCGGCCAGCACGAGCGCCGTACGTTCCGTGGCGAACCGCTCCATGTGCGGCTGGCGCTGGTGCTCGGTGTACCCCACCTCGTCCCGGTAGAGCTCGTACACGATGCGCTGCAGCGGCGCCGACTTCACGCCGTGGCAGACGAAGACCAGGGTGTCGGGCTCGTTGCGCTGCACCGCCTCGACGGTCTCCTCAGCGAGCTTGTCGAACGCCTCTCCCGATCCGTCGATCAGCGTGAAGACGGTGAGCAACCCGTAGATGTTGGGCGACGGACGCACCGACCCGCCCTGCCGGGACGCAGCGGCGCCGGAACCGCCGAACCCGACGCCGAGGTTCGCCGCCATGTCCGCGCCTGGGAAGACCGTGCCCGTGGCCGGAACGCCGTACTCGGGCCGGCCCGTCTGGGGCGGGCCGTATTCCGGGGCGGCCTGAGGCATGCTGTACTCCGGAGCGGCCTGCGGCATGCTGTACTCCGGAGCCGCGCCGGGCATCGCGTAGTCGGCGTCCGCCGCCGGAGGCATCGTGTACTCGCGCCCGCGGGGGCCGCCGTACGCGTCCTGACCTGCCCGGGGGCCCTGCGGCTGGCCGCCGAAGGCGTCCGACGGCTGCATGCGCGCGGCGTAGTCGACATCGCCCTGCTCCCCCGCGCGGTACTCCGCGACGAGATCTCCCAGGCCGGAGCGCCGTGGGGGGACCTGGGCCGGCGGCGCCGGCCGGTCGTCGGCGCCGCGCCTGCCACGGCCCGACCACTCGTCCTGCGGCTCACGGGCGTCCGGCTCGTCCTCCTCGTCCTCGTCCTCGTCCTCGTACGGCGCGAGCGGGCGGGCGAGGGCGTACCACACGGCTCCGGCGGCGGCGGTCATGAAGGCGACGACGACGATCCCGGGAAGCGTGAACTCCAGCGCGACGGCCACGGCGATGCCCGCCGGGGCGAGCGCGACCGTCGCGTTCATGTTGTCAAGGTCGTAGTCGTCGCCCTTGCGCCCGCGCAGCACCGCGATCAGAAGCCAGATCACCAGCATCCCGATGACGACCACGTGGACGCCGCGCAGGAGCCACTCGGGCCAGATGTCCCAGAACTCGTCGGCCGGCGGGAACGTCTTCGTGAACGCGCGGCTGATCGGGTCGATCAGCATGATCACCGCGCCGACGCCCGTCAGCGCGCCACCGAGAAGCCAGCCGGCGAAGCGGGGGAACGCCTTCCTCGCGACCAGCTGCGCCACGCCCACGGCCAGCCAGAGCGGCGCCACCAGCGACCCGGTGATCTGGAACAACCGGAAGGTCACCGACCCGAACCCGATCAGCTGGCCGGTGGCGATCGCCCCGAGGGAGAGGCACAGCGCACCCGTGGTGACGGCCCACGCGACCAGCCATCCCGTCGGCTTCTCGCGGATGCGACCGACGACGACACCGGTGGTGATGGCGGCGAGAACGGCGCCGGCGAACGCGATGACAGCGACAAGGACTTCCATGGTGGACCTTATGCTGCCGGACTTCGCGCACTGACCGGTAGCCGGTGTCCCAGCCCGTTACGCGACGTGATTACCGTGCACGATGGATTGTGTTATCTCGCGATGATTTCTAGAGTGTTCGAGCACGCCGACTCCCCTTCCCCCTGGGATCACCGGATGCCGACATCGTGGCCGTTCGCCGGGCTCTCCCCTCCAGCCGCTGGAGTGGTGCGGCAGGCACCCCCCGCCGCCCCCGCGGCGGCGCAGCTCGAAAACGACGAGATGCGCACGCTGGTCCTGCGCGCCAAGACCGGCGACACCGAGGCGTTCGGCGTGCTCTACGACCGATACGTCGACCTCGTCTACCGCTACGTGTTCTTCCGCGTGGGTTCGCACGCGCTCGCCGAGGACCTGACGAGCGACACGTTCCTGCGTGCCCTGCGCGGCATCGCCGACTTCACCTGGCAAGGTCGCGACTTCGGCGCCTGGCTGGTCACCATCGCCAGGAACCTGGTCACCGACCACTACAAATCGGGACGCAGCCGGCTTGAGGTGTGCACGGCCGAGGTCCTCGACACCCCCCTCGACGGCGAGCACATCCCGGAGAACGCCGTCGTCGCCAACATGGTGAACGAGCACGTTCTACGGGCGATCACGCGGCTCAACCCGGAGCAGCAGGAGTGCGTCGTCCTGCGCTTCCTGCACGGGATGTCGCTCGCGGAGACTGCCATGATCATGGGCAAGCAGAGCGGCGCGATCAAGGCACTCCAGTTCCGGGCGATCAAGGCGCTGGCCCGCGTACTTCCGAAAGATCTCGGTTAGCTCACGTGCCGTAACCCTGGCCGCGTCACCTCGTTGGGCATGACACAGGCGTGGATCGGCAACGGGGGATCTCGGGAGCGTTCATGGGCTGGTGGCGGCCGCGGCGCCGGCGGCGGGTCGGATGGGCGGGGCGTGCCACCGACCGTGTCGCCACGCGGATCGCCGAGGTCGGTTCCCGGATCGGCGGCGGCCCACGGCCGGACTTCCGGGCCAAATTGCGCGCGGACCTGCTCGAAGCGCACGCCGCCGAGCGCAGGCCCGCCGAGCGGCCTCCCGCGGAGCGGCCGGAGGTCCGCCGCCCCTCCCTCCTCGTACGGCTCCGCCCGGCGGTGGTGTTCACGATGCTGCTCGGCGTGATGTTCCTGACCGGCTCCCGGGCGTACGACTCGGTGCCGGGCGACATGCTCTACCCGTTGAAGCGGGCGGCGGAGGCGACCGTGCTGCGGCTGGCCACGAGCGACACCGAACTGGCGAAGCGCGAGATGGCGGCGGCCCGGCTGCGCGCGGCGGAGGCGGCGACGCTGGCCGGCGCGCCCGGGCCCGGCCGGGACGAACTCATCACACAGGCCCTCGACGACATGGCCAGGACCACCCGGGCGGCGCTGAGCCGGGTCAGGCCACGCGACGACAAGCCCGACGGCGAGGTACGGCGGTTCGCCCGCGAGCAGCGCACGATGGTGGAGCCGCTGCTCCCGAAGCTCGATCGGGAGAACCGCGACAAGGCGACCAAGTACCTCACCTACATCGACACCTTCACGAGTCCCGTTGAGTGACCTGCTTGCATGGAATACGGTCACTCGGCGCTAACGCCGCGTACACCGTCATCCACCAACCGGACGGTTAAGCTGATGGCCTATGAAGCGGCTAATGCGACGGCGGGAAGCGGCGGAGATCGCGGGAGAGGTGGCGGCCGCGGCGGTGGTCCCCACCCCGAGCGCCGAGCCCGACCTGACGGCCGCGGCGTTCTTCGACGTGGACAACACCATGATGCGAGGCGCCTCGATCTACCACTTCGCCCGCGGTCTGGCCGCGCGCGGCCTGTTCACCACCAACGATCTGGTGAGGTTCGCCCTCGGGCAGGCGTGGTTCCGGGTACGCGGCAACGAGAACCCCGAGCACATCGCCAAGGCCAAGGAGACGGCGCTGGCCTTCGTGGCCGGCCTCAAGGTCGATGACGTGGTGCGCCTCGGCGAGGAGATCTACGACGAGGTCATGTCCGACCGGATCTGGGCCGGGACGCGCGCGCTCGCCCAGGCTCACCTGGAGGCGGGCCAGCGGGTCTGGCTGGTCACCGCGACCCCGGTCGAGCTGGCCCGGGTGATCGCGCAGCGGCTCGGCCTCACCGGCGCGCTCGGCACGGTCGCGGAGACCGCGGACGGCGTCTACACCGGCAGGCTCGTCGGCGATCTCCTCCACGGCCCGGCCAAGGCGGAGGCCATCCGGGCGCTGGCCCGCCTGGAGGGGCTCGACCTGTCCCACTGCTCGGCATACAGCGACTCGGCCAACGACCTGCCCATGTTGTCGCTGGTCGGCCGGCCGTACGCCGTCAATCCCGACAGCGAGCTGCGCGAGCACGCGAAGGAGCACGGCTGGCAGATCCGCGACTTCCGCACCGGGCGCAAGGCCACGCTGATCGGCCTGCCGATCGCGGCGACCGCAGGCGCCGTGGCCGGGGGCATCGCCGCGGGCATCGCGCTCCGCAAGCACTACCGCTCGTCCTGATCCCCCGGCGCGGGGGAATCCGCCCAGGACGTGGCCCCTCCGCCGTCCTGCTCTCGATCATCGCCCGAGAGGGCGTCCTCCGCGGCGCGCCCCGCAGCGAGGAAGTCGTTCGCAGGTGTCGCCGCCTGCCGTCCCGGTCACGCGTACCGGCGGAGGCCACTGACCGCCGAGTGGGCGATCCGGTCGAGAAAGTCGTTCAGGGCGTCGTTGACCAGGTCCGGGCGCTCGAAGCCGATCATGTGCCCGGCGCCGGGGACGATCATGAACCGCGCTCCGGGCAGCGTCTCGGCGATCCTGCGGCTGTGCGCGGGCGGGGTCACACGGTCGTTCTCGCCCACCATGACCAGCGTCTCGATCGAGCGCAGCGCGTCGAGCGCGGTCAGCTTGTCGTGCACGCAGAGGCCGCGGAAGAAGCCGACCATCACCTCGGTCGGCGTGGCCGCAGCGACGTCGCTCACGAACCGCACATGGTCGGGCCGCGCGCCGCCGCCGAAGGCGATGTAGCGGGCCACCGGGAGGTGGGTGCGCGTCTTGAGCGCGACGCTGCGGTCGATCCACGCGGCCTGGGCCAGCAGTCCCTCGAAGACGATCGGCGTGACGAACGCGGCCAGCCGCCCCACCGGCCACGGCAGGCCGAACGTGTGGCGGGACAACTCACCCGGTGACGTGCTGAGCAGCGCGACACCCCGTACTCGGGAGGCGAGCAACTCCGGATGCCGGGCGGCGAACGCCATGATGCTCATGCCGCCCATCGAGTGGCCGACGAGCACGACCGGCACCCCTTCCGGGACGGCCTGCTCGATGACCGCGGCCAGGTCGTCGCCGAGCCGGTCGATCGTGCAGTCGTCGATCGGGCCCGCCGAGGACGCGCCGTGTCCGCGCTGGTCGTAGAAGACGAGCGTGGCCCGGCCGGCCAGCGCCTCGCGCTGGATGTGCCAGCAGTGGCGGTTCATCACCCAGCCGTGCGCGAAGATCACGGCGAGCTCGGGATCCGGATGCTCGTCGACGTCCACCGCGAGATGCACACCATCATCCGTGGTCACGGTCATCGGCTTGCCCACCAGGCAGCCGAGCCGGGACCCGTTCACCGTCGCGGGTACGGCTTCCGCACGCCGCCGGACCACCCCCGCGGCGTACCCCAAAGCCATTCCCGCAAGCAGTACTTTCCGCTTTATCCCGCTTTGGTGCATGATGTACTCCTCTTGGTGAAGTACACCATACCGACCGGTAGCTGCCATTGTTAGACCCCGAGACCGATAAGCCCGGGTAAAGAATCGCCAGGTCGGAGAGGGCGGGGACCTCACCCGGCGGAGCGGAACAGGGTGACCGTGGCGCTGTAGGTGACGACGCTCTCCCCCTGCGGGATGTACGTCAGCGTGAGGTCCTTGCGACTCGCCTTCATCGCGAAGTCGCCCTCCCGGGTGCATCTCGTCCCCTTGAGGATGGACTCGTGCAGGAGGAACTGCCCGCCCGAGCCCCGGCCGGTGAGGGTCAACGTTCCGCTGCAACCGAGATCCGGATAGCTGACCGCCGCCGTTCGCGAGCCGGCCTGGATTGTCACGATCATGGGCCGGTTCCTGCCGTTACTCTGCGCCAGCGCCCCTTGCCACGTGCCTTCGAAAGCCCGGGAGAAGCGCAACGGCTTCGGGTTCGCGGGCATGGACGACTTCGCGGCCGCGGGACCGGTCGTGCCGCCCTGCCCGGCCCCTGCCGGGTCTTTCGTGAGCCAGATGGCGGCTCCCGACGCGAGCGCGAGCACGGCCGCGCCACCGGCGAGGGCGTACATCCGGCCCGCGCGACCAGCCCGCCGGGTGGGACGCGCGTCGGAGCGTGAGATGTTCCGCGACGCGGTCACGGGGGCGGCGACCGGCTCAGCCGACCCGAGCAGCCGCATCAGCACTTCCTGCGTAGTCGGACGTGCCGCCGGATCCTTGTCCAGGCACTGGCGCACGAGGGAGAGCAACGGCTCCGGCACGCCGTCGAGCTCGGGCTCGGCATTGATCACTCGATAGAGCACCGCGGGAGCCGAGTCGCCCGCGAAGGGCGAGCGCCCCGTCGCGGCGAACGCGACCACCGCACCCCAGGCGAAGACGTCGGCCGAGGGACCTATCGGGGCCCCGGCGATCTGCTCGGGCGCCATGTACGCCGGGGTTCCGATGACCTGGCTGCTGACTGTGGCCGTCGCGTCGAGGGCCCGGGCGATCCCGAAATCGATCACACGGGGGCCGTCCTGGCCGAGCAGCACGTTGCCGGGCTTGAAGTCCCGATGCACCAGGCCCGCCTCATGGATCGCCGTGAGTGCGGTGGCGGTCCCGACGGCGAGCCGGTGGAGGGCGGACCCGCTTCGCGGGCCGTTCCGGTTCACGTCGTCCTGGAGAGACGGCCCGTCCACGAACTCGGTGACGATGTACGGCGGGTTCGACCAGAGGTCCGCGGTGAGGAACTGGGCGGTGCAGAAGGAGGCCACCCGCTGTGCGACGCTCACCTCCCGGGCGAAGCGCTCGCGGGTCGTGTCGTCGTGGGCGATCTCCGGCCGGAGGATCTTGACCGCCACGGCGACCTCTCCGGCGTCCGTCCCGAGATAGACGATGCCCTGGCCTCCGGCCCCGAGGCGCCGGATCAGCCGGTAGGGACCGATGGACTGGGGATCGCCCGGTTGCAGACCACCTGATGCCGTCACCCGTACGCCCCCGTCGAATGGCGGTGCTGGAATGAGGAAGACCCTCGCGAAGCGGCGGAAACCGACGCTTCGTGATCTATCACACTATGGCAGCGCGTGATCCGCTGTCATGTCAGAAGAGCGGCTGGAAGGCGGGGCCACGGCGACGCCGCAGCACGTCCAGCTGGTGCTGGATCGTCTCGCGTACCTGGTCGGTGA
Organism: Microtetraspora glauca; assembly: GCA_001570385.1. Lineage (GTDB taxonomy): Bacteria > Actinomycetota > Actinomycetes > Streptosporangiales > Streptosporangiaceae > Microtetraspora > Microtetraspora glauca. The sequence goes on from BBYL01000008.1 coordinate 176,253, forward strand.
GGTTGAACACCAGCATCGGGTCGTCGGCGTCGATGGGGTCGTAGTCGTCGGTCCTGATCGGCTCGCCGAACTCGATCAGCCACTTCGACGGCAACGGCACCAGCCCGAGCGGGCCGAGCCACGGGAAGAACGGCGTGATCGGCAGGTAGGGCAGGCCCAGCAGCCGGGCCAGCACAGGAAGATCGCCGATCTTGGGATAGATCTCCTCGGCGCCGACGATGGCGCAGGGGATGATCGGCACCCCGGCCCGGATCGCCGAGGCCACGAAGCCTCCACGGCCGAACCGCTGCAACCGGTAGCGCTGCGAGAACGGCTTGCCCACGCCCTTGAAACCCTCGGGGAAAACACCCACGAGCTCGCCCTTGCGCAGCAGGCGGTCGGCGTCCTCCGGACAGGCCAGCGTGTGCCCGGTCTTGCGCGACAGGTGGCCGAGCACGGGCAGCTGGTAGACGAGGTCGGCGCCGAGCAGGCGGACCGCGCGGTGCGCCTCGTCGTGCAGCGCGACCTGCATCATCAGCGCGTCGACCGGCAGCGTCCCGGAGTGGTTGGCCACCACCAGCGCCCCCGACTCCGCCGGGACGTTCTCCAGGCCGAGCGTCTCGACCCGGAACCAGTGCCGGTACACCGGCCGGATCAGTTCGAGCAGGACCCTGTCGTTGAGCTCCGGGTCGAACCCGAACTCGTCGATCTCGTACTCGCCGGTGAGGCGGCGGCGCAGGAAGGCGAAGACCTCGGCGAGCCGCTCGTCACCGGACCCGCGCGAGGCGTCGTCCGAAACGCCGGAGGCGGGCGAGGCGTCGTCCGGAGCCCCGGGCGAGCCCTCCTCGGAGGTACGCGTCACGTCACACACGCCTTACTGGTCATCCGGGACCGGGGGTGGATCGCCCCGAAGCGAGATCGGACAGCCGGTCGGCCACGGCGGCGGGAAGACCGCCGGAAAGGCGGCGCGAGCGGAGAAAGTCCTCGAACGCGGCGGCCGTACCGAATTTGGGCTTCCATCCCAGCTCGCGGATCAACCGGCCGCTGTCCACGACCCGGCCGTGGCACATCAGCGCCAGCTGCTCAGGCGTGAAGTCCAGCCGGCGCGCGGCACGCGCCACCTCTCCCAGGAAACGGAACACCGGAGACGGCACGGGAAGCGGCGTCCGGCCCGCCCGCCGCAGGCACTGGGACAGCAACAGCACGCCGTCACCGGCCACGTTGAACGTGCCCGGGTGGTCCTCCAGGGCCATCCGGCGCAGCACCTCGACCCCGTCGTCCTCGTGCACGAACTGCAGCCGGGGATCGAAGCCGAACACCGTCGGCGCAAACGGCTGCGCGAAGTACCTGGTGAGGGGTGAGTCCACCCCCGGGCCCATGAAGTTGGCGAAACGGAGCGTCGAGGTGACCACGTCGGGACGCCGCCTGGCGAAGCCCCGGACGTAGCCCTCCACGTCGCCGGCGTCCTTGGCGTACCCCGAGTGCGGGACCTCGGCGGGCTCGCTGTCCTCCGTGAACACGGCGGGATCGTTCGGCGCCGAGCCGTACACGGCGGTCGTGGACCGCACCACGACCCTGCGCACGGTCGTGGACCGCTGGCACGCGCCGAGCAGCTGCATCGTGCCGATGACGTTGTGCTCTTTCATGGCCGACCGGCTCCTGGCGGGGCCGCTGACCAAGCTCATGTGCACGACGATGTCGACGTCCGCCGCCGCGATGACCTGCGCGATGTCTGGACTGCGCAGATCGACGCGGACGAACTCGGTGCGACCGGACAGGGAGCCGCCATCTCGGTTGGGCGATGGCGGCGGAACCGTGTCCACCCCGATGACCCGGCCGATGTCCGGGTCCGCGGCGAGCACGCCGGCCACTCGTGCTCCGACGTGACGCGAGACCCCGGTGACCAGCACAGTGTGGGTCATCGTCGCCTCACTGGGGGACTGGTGGGGAATGTTCACGGTCGCCCGGCCCCGCGGGACCGGTGCGCGCTCCGTACTACTACTTCTTGTTACGCCGCTGGATGCGGGTCTTCTTCAGCAGCTTGCGGTGCTTCTTCTTGGCCATGCGCTTGCGGCGCTTCTTGATCACAGAGCCCACGGGACCCCCAGGTGAAGGTTGAGAATGCCAGACCGATGCGCGAGCGCACACCGGCACAACAGACTACCGGCGATCCACGGTCGATCGCCCCCTGGGGGACACCGCGTGGCCGATGCCGGATCCCGCGCCTGGTCAGCGCGGGTCCGGACCGCCTCGGCGTGTCATCCTGCCTCGATGAACGCATCCCTGAGGTAGTCGTGTACCGCCTGCTCGGGCACCCTGAAGGATCGGCCGACACGGATGGCCGGCAGCTCACCTGAGTGGACGAGCCGGTACACCGTCATCTTGGACACTCGCATGACCGTGGCGACTTCCGCCACCGTCAGGAACTTCACCTCGCTGAGAGGTCTTTCGCCTGCACCCATCGGACGCCTCTTCCGCACGTGTTTCCGGGTTATCCCCACTGGTGCCATCGCTCACGCACGTGTACTGCCGTCAGCGTAAGTCGGGACTGCGAGTAGGCAAACCCCCCATTTCATCAGTCACCGCAGCCTTATGCCGTCAAAATGGAGAAAGTCGCTGGCAGCAGTGGGGTCGTGCCCCTCGCCTCAATCTTGGAACGGACCAACTTCTCTCACATAAGAGTCGCCCCGGCACACGAAAGCGTTGGCAAACCCCGGGCAGACCGGGGCAAAGGGGGGCGCGAAATGCGCGAAACGGACAGTCCGATGCGTACTCAGAGGTGCCGCGTGATCCTGGCCAGGAGGTAGTCCGTCAGCGGACCGTAATATCTCGGCAACACATTGTCGTCGAGCGGCACCGCGACCGCGATCTTGCCCTCCGCCGCGCCGATGAAGAGCGCGGGATCGTTGCTGTCCGCGAAGCCCACCGTCTCGACGCCCGCCTCTCCCGCGGCGCCCGCCCATCCATGGTCGGCGATCACGAAGTCCGGCCGCTCCTCCGCCAGGATGGCGCGCATCGGGTCCGGATCGTGCGTGTGCACGAGCGCCGCACCGTCGTCGAGCATGGCGACGTCGTCGAGGTAGCGGATCCTCCGTACGCGTCCGTATCCGTGACTCGAGTAGCTCCACCTCTCGGCCGGGGTCAGCAGCGTCGCGCCGTACGAGCGGGCGAGCCTGGCGACCGCCAGGTGGACGGTGAGCAGGCCCGTCGGATGTCCCGTGGCGATCACGATGCGGGCGTTCCCCCGGGCCAGCACCTCGCCGACGCGGTCGCCCATCGCCTCAAGCGCGTCGATGGTCAGATCGGGGTCGATGGTGTCCTGGCCCTCGCGATGCCCCGGGTCGGCCACCACACCCACCGACTTGGCCATCTGCTCCAGCACGTCGCGGAAGCCCCACTCCGCCGCGAAAGTGAGGCCGAACATGTAGTGGGGGTCGCGGCCGGCCAGCGAGCGGTAGTTGTCGAGGTTGTTCTCACGCGGCGTCGCGACGTCACCGGCGATGCGCGTTCTGATCAGATGGTCGCGGAGGTCTGTGCGGGAGGGAGCGTTCACAGGTGCCACAGCGCTCCTCGCGCCGCCGGGATTCCCGTCATGGCAGGGGGTCCAATCCGTGGAAGGGGAAGATGGCCTTCCGGGTGGCCACGATGGCCCGGTCGATCGGATCGGCCGGATCGTATCCACCGGAGAAGTCGGAGAACTGCGGGTGGCGCCCGTCTGTCATCGTCAGCGGTGGCACCTCTCCGGTCCGCTCCCTGACCAGGTTCCGCCAGCTCTGCGGGGTCGGGGTGGTCGGCTCGACGGGATGCCCGGACGCCTCCGCGATCAGGTGGGTCCACGCGCGCGGCACCACCTGGACGAGCTCGTATCCCCCGCCTCCGGTGACGATCCACCGGCCGCCCGCCGTCTCGTGCGCCAGCCGGTGCAACGCGGCATAGGCCGTACGCTGGCCGTCCACGCTCAGCATGAGGTTGGCCAGCGGGTCGAGGGCGTGGCTGTCGCATCCGTGCTGGGTGACGAGCACCTCCGGGCCGAACTCCCGCAGCAGCGGCGGCACGACGGCGTGGAAGGCGCGCAGCCAACCGCTGTCGCCGCATCCGGCGGGCAACGCGACGTTGACCGCGCTGCCGTGCGCGCCGGTCTCGCCGGGGAAGCCGGTCCCGGGGAAGAGCGTGCGCGGGCTCTCGTGCAGGCTGATGGTGAGGACCCGCGGATCGTCGTAGAACGCCGCCTGCACTCCGTCGCCGTGGTGGACGTCCACGTCCACGTACGCCACCTTCGTCGCGCCCTGGGAGAGCAGCCACGCGATCGCGATCGCCGGGTCGTTGTAGACGCAGAAGCCGCTGGCCATGGCCGCCATCGCGTGATGCAGGCCGCCGGCCACGTTGACGGCGTGCCGCGCCTCGCCGGTCCACACGGACCTGGCGGCCTCCAGCGACGCTCCGGCGATCAGCGCCGACGCCTCGTGCACCCCGGTGAACGCCGGGTTGTCCTCGGTGCCGAGCCCGCAGCCGAGGTCGGGCCGCCCGGTCTTCGACACGGTCTTCACCGCGTCGACATAATCACGCCGGTGGACCAGCGCCAGCTCGTCGTCGCACGCCGGAACGCATCCGGCCATCTCGACCAGGTCGAGCACGCCGAGGTCCCGGGCGAGCGCCATGGTCAGCTCCACGCGGACCGGCGCGAGCGGATGCCCGGGGCCGAAGTCGTACGACGTCAGCGCCTCATCCCAGACCACGCGGACGTTGCCGCACCCGTGCTCGCCGGTTCGCTCGATCATGCCGCCGCCTCCTCGCCGCACGATCGTGACGCTACCGTACGCACCTCGGCGTGGTTTCTCCCCCTCGTGACATACGCCACCCTTCCTTAACCAGCCCGGAATATCACGACATATTCGCTTAATCCCAGGGATTCGGTCACTCGGTACGGAGGGCGACCACAGGGTCGAGCCGGGCGGCCCGCCGCGCCGGTGCCACACCGAAGAACACCCCCACCCCGGCCGATACGCCGAACGCCAGCACGATCGACCACCACGTGATCGCGGCCGGCACCGGGGAGACGGCCTGGATCAGCAGCGCCCCGCCGACGCCGAGCACGATCCCGGCCAGCCCGCCGATCGTGGTCAGCAGGACGGCCTCGATGAGGAACTGGACGAGCACGTCCCGCCCGCGTGCGCCGAGCGCCTTGCGCAGGCCGATCTCCTTGGTCCGCTCCCGTACGCCGACCAGCATGATGTTGGACACGCCGACCCCGCCGACCAGCAGCGAGATGGCGGCGATCGCGGCCAGCACTCCGGTCAGCATCCCGAGTACCGTCCCGACCGTGCCGAGCAGCTGCGTCTGCGTGACCGCGGAGAAACGCTCGCCGGGATACCGCTCCGCCAGGGCGGCGAGAACGCGCCGCCGCAGGGGTTCGATCTCGTCGGGCCCGGACGCGCTGACCGCGACGGCGTTGATCCTGTTCATCCCGATCAGCCGCTGCGCGGTGGTGACCGGGATGTGCACCTCCTGGTCGCGGGCCACGCCGAAGGTCGCGCCCACGGTCTCGTAGAGCCCGACCACCCGGAACCTGACCCCCGCGACGGTGACCTGCCTACCGATGGGATCCACGTCGCCGAACAGCTTCGCCGCGACCTCCGATCCGAGGACGGCCACCCGCCGCCGGGTGTCGACGTCGGTCTCGCTGAGATACCGGCCGCGGCGCAGCGGACGGTCGAAGACGCCGGGCACGTTCTCGTCCGTACCCGTGAGCGTCGCGAACACCTCGTTCCGCCCGACGCGTACCGGCTCGCCGGAATTGACGGCGACGGTCACCCGCGACGGGTCGCCCACCACCCGCCGCACGTAGGCGACGTCGGACAGGTCCAGCCGGCTCTGCGTGGGCGCCGCGCCGAGGGTCACCTGACCGGGGACGACCAGGATGATGTTGCTGCCCAGCCCCGCGATCTCCCGTTCCACCGCGTCCTTGGCGCCGGTGCCGATGGCGACGAGGATCACCACCGACAGCACGCCGATGATCACGCCGAACATCGTGAGACCGCTGCGCAGCCGGTTGACCCGCAGCGCCTCCACGGCCATGCGCAGCGCCTCGGCCGTCCTCACCCGTCCTCCCCTGATCCGCCCGCTCTTCCGCCGCCGGCGACCACGCCGGTGTCGAGCTCGATCCGGCCGTCCCGTACGTGGATCTGGCGGCGGGCCCGGCCGGCGACCTCGGGCTCGTGGGTGACGAGGACGACCGCGACCCCGTTGTCGGCGTTGAGCCGTTCGAGCAGGGCCATGACATCGGCGCCGTTGCGCGTGTCGAGGTTGCCGGTGGGCTCGTCGGCGAGCACCACCTGAGGATCCCCGACCAGCGCGCGGGCGATGGCCACCCGCTGCTGCTCGCCGCCGGACATCTGCGACGGGCGGTGATCGAGCCGGTGACCCAGTCCGACGGCCTCCAGCGCCGCCCGCGCCCGCGCCCTGCGCTCGGCCCTCGCGACGCCCCGGTAGACCAGCGGAAGCGCCACGTTGTCCAGCGCCGGCGTACGGGCGAGCAGATGGAACGACTGGAAGACGAACCCGATCGTCTGGTTCCTGAGCTCGGCCAGCCGGATGTCGTCGAGCGTGGAGACGTCCACGCCGCCCACCCGCAGGACGCCGTTCGTCGGCCGGTCGAGGCAACCGAGCAGGTGCATCAGCGTGGACTTGCCCGACCCCGACGGGCCCACGATCGCCACGAACTCGCCCCGCCCGATGCGCAGGCTCACCCCGCGCAGGGCGTCGACGGACACGCCGTCGAGCCGGTACGACCGGGTGAGGCCGATCGCCTCGAACGCGCTCTCGGCCGCGTTCCCTGGGGCGTTCCCTGGGACGTTCCCCGCGGCGTCTTCCCCGGCGTCTGCTGCGGTGTCTTCCGGGAGGGGCGGCGGCGGGGTCACGACAGGTCGATCGGCTGGTTCGCGTGGACGGTGTCGGCGCCCCTGACGACGATCCGCTCACCCGCCATGAGCCCGCTGACCACCTCGACCTCGGCGTCTCCCTGCGCCCCGAGCCGGACTGTGCGGCGCTCCGCCGCGCCGTTCCGCACCACCCACACGACGCTCTCCTTGCCGCTGCTGACGATCGCTGACGCCGGTACGGCCAGCGCGTCCGGAGACTCCTTCACGGTGAGGCGGACCACCGCGCTCATCCCCGGTTTCGGACGCGGAGCCGGACTCCCGTCGTCGTAGGCGCCCGGGCCGAGCGTGAGCCGTACGGGATAGCCGACGCCGCCCGTGGCGCCCTCCTTGGGCGTGACCCCGACGCCGGTCACCTCGGCCCGGTACGTCGCCCCGGTCACCGCGTCGAACTCGACCTCGGCGGGGACGCCCTTCGAGACCAGCAGCACGTCGGTCTCGTCCACGTCGGCGGCGAGAGTGAGCGTGGAGACGTCCGTGACCGTGACGACCGTGTCCCCGGCCGCCACCGGGACCCCCGCGGCGACGGTCCCGCCCGACCTCCCGGAGGGAGCGGACGCGACCTGGCCGGACAAACCCGCGGGCAGGCGCCCGATCAGGTCGCCCAGGCCGGCCGTACCGGTGCCGGAGGAGGGCCCGCCGAGCGTGACGATCCCGCCGAACGGCGCTCTGATGACGAGACCGTCGACCGTGGCCTTCGCCGCCCGTACCGCGGCCCTCGCCTGGGAACCGGACGCCTCTTGGAGCGAGGACATGGACGCGCTCAGTCCGCTCAGCCCGGCGCCGATCCGGCCGGTCACCTGGGAGAGCGCCTGCTCGATCGACCGGTTGAGGTCGTTCGCCACGTCGGTGAGCGCGCGCCGCTGCACCCTGCTCCCTGCCTCGGCCGCGTCGACGGCGGCGAGCAACCGCCGCCTGACGGCCGGGTCCTCGACCTTCCTCGCGGCCTTCCGCGCGTCCGCGAAACATCGGGCGAGCCGGGCGTCGAGCGATCGGGGCGGTTTCAGCGCCGGAAGCCGCACGGGCGAGACGCCGCCGACCGCCGGGAGCGGGCGGGACGCCCGCCGCGCGGCTCTGCGCGCCTCGTCGAGCTGGGTCTCGGCCTGCGGGGACCTGATCCTGGCGAGGATCTGCCCCTTCTTCACCGTGTCGCCGTCCTGCACGTACAGCGCGGCGACCGTGCCGGAGGCGGGCGCGACCAGCGCGGCGGTCGCCCGCGCGGCCACCGAGGCGGGGGCCTCGACGATCTCCCTGACCGGGGCGCGCGCGACCCGGCCGATCTGCGGTTCCGGCGGTGCGGGACCGGAGCAGCCGGCGAGCAGGACAGTGAGCAGCAGCGGGGGGATACCGCGACGAACCGTCACCTCGCCATGGTAAAAGTCCGGTCACTCCCCTATCAGGGAATCGCGCACGGCAGCCCGGCGAAGGCCGCGAATCGCCGGAACGCTCAGCAGGCAGGCGACTCCGGCCAGCCCGACCACGAATCCGGCCGCCAGCACGTTCTCGGCGCCCAGCCGCGCGGCGACCGGCCCGGCCAGCGCCTGCCCGACCGGGACGCTCAGCACGGATCCCGCCACCTCGTAGGCCGTCACGCGGTTCAGGACGTCCTGCGTGACCTGGGTCTGCACGCTGGTCGCCCACATGACGGACCAGAAGCCCCACACCGCGCCGTTCGTGGCGAACGCCGCCGCGACGACCGGCAGCGGCATGTGGAGGGCGAGGGCGAGCGGTTCCAGGAAGTACAGGCTCATCGCGATCGCCCCCGCCATGAGCGGGCGGGACGGCCGGAACCACACGGCGACCAGCCCGCCGACCACCGTTCCCGCCCCGGCAGCCGACATGACCCAGCCGTAGGCGCCCCTGCCGTGGCTCTCGGTGATCAGCGCCGAGCCCAGGGGCAGGAGCGGGCCGAACACCATCACGCCGTAGAAGATCCAGATGATGATGACGCTCCACATCCAGGTGCGGGAGCGGAACTCGTCCCATCCTTCGCGCAGGTTGCGCAGCATCGAGGAGCCCGGCGTCGCGCTCGGCGACGGCCGTACACGCAGGAGCAGCAGGCAGACCGCGCTGACCGCGAACGTTCCCGCGTCCACGACGAAGACGAGCCCGGCGCCTCCCACCCCGACGAGGACGCCGGACAAGGCGGGGCCGAGCAACTGGGCCATCGCGTCGGCCACGCGCAGCGTCGCGTTCGCCCGTTGCAGGTCGGACGCCACCTGGGGGACCATGCTGCTCACGCCGGGCTGGAACATCGCGGCGGCCGCGCCGCTGATCGCGGAAAGGACGACGATCTGCCACAGGTCCGGCGTCCCGGTCAGGAAGGCGGCGGCCATCGCCGACTGGGTGACCAGCCGCACCACGTCGGCGCCGATCATCATCCGCCTGGCCGTGAACCGGTCGGCGAAGACCCCGCCGAAGAGGATCAGCCCGCCGAACGGCGCCATCCAGGAGGCGAGCACGAACCCGACTCCGGTCGGGCCGTATCCGGCGCCGAGCACGCCCAGTGAGATCGCGACGGGAAGCATGGTGTCGCCGAGCATGGAGACCACACGCCCGGTGAAGTAGAACCCGAAATCGGGTGTCCAGAGCGGCCGCCGCCCGACCCCCGCCACGGCCTGTACGGCTCCCACCACGATGCCCTCACCATTCCGGCCCCGATATCACCAGGAGGAATGATGCATCGGGACTGGAAGGTTTCCTAATTGTTTTTACCGAGCCCAGACCAGGAAACGGTACGGGGATCAGCCGGAGGCGAGCTGGCGGCTGCGGTCCCTGGCCGCCTCGATGGCGTCCAGGAAGGCGGCGCGGACCTTGTGGCGTTCGAGCTCCGCGATGGCGGCGATGGTCGTCCCGCCCGGCGAGGTGACCGCCTCGCGCAGGATCACCGGATGTTCACCCGAGTCGCGCAGCATGATCGCCGCGCCCACGATGGACTGGGTGACCATGTCGAGCGCGGCGGCGCGCGGCATACCGAGCAGGATCCCGGCGTCCACCATGGCCTCGACGAGATAGAAGAAGTAGGCCGGGCCGCTGCCCGACAGCGCGGTCGCGGCGTCCTGCTGCGACTCGGGGATGCGCAGGACCTTGCCGACCGGCTTGAGCAGGGACTCCGTGCGCTCCAGGTGGCACTCGGCAGCGTGCGCCCCTGGCGAGATGACGCTCATCGCCTCGTCGACCAGGACCGGGGTGTTGGACATGACGCGGACCACCGGCACCGCCTCCCCGAGGCGGGACTCCACGAACGCCGTGGTGATCCCCGCGGCCACGGAGATCACCAGCCGGTCGGCCGGGACGTACGGGGCGATCTCGGCGAGCAGGCTCCCCATGTCCTGCGGCTTGACCGCGAGGATGATGGTCTCGGCCGCCTTGGCCGCCTCGGCGTTGGAGACCACGCGCACGCCGTAGGTCTCGCGCAGCGCCTCCGCCCGCTCCTCGCGTCGCGCGGTCACCATGATCTTGCTCGGCCGCAGCCCGGCCCGGACCAGCCCGGAGAGCAGAGCCTCGCCCATCTTGCCGGTGCCGAGAATCGCGATCATGACCATTCCTCGCTGCTAGGGATCCCGTCGCAGCTTACCGATGGGCCGGGCGCGCCCGGGCGCCCGTACGGGACGACCCGGTCACGGCGTGCGCCGGCGCAGGGTGGCGGCGCCGAGAACGAGCGAGAGGACCGTACAACCGCCGACGACCAGGACGTCACGGGTCAGCACGCCGGTGAAGTCGCCGGTGCGCGCCGTCTCCTGCATCGCCTCCACCGCGTACGAGAGCGGCATCACGTCGGACAGCCACTCCAGCCAGGTGGCCATGGTGTCGCGCGGGACGATGAGCCCGCACAGCAGCGACTGGGGCAGGACGACCGCCGGCATGAACTGCACCGCCTGGAACTCGGTGCGCGCGAAGGCGCTGAAGAACAGGCCGAGCGCCATGCCGAGCAGCGAGTCGAGGACCGCCACGAGGACCAGCGTCCAGACGGATCCCGCGAGGTCCAGGCCGAGCCACGTCAGGGAGAGGGCGAGCACCACCGTGACCTGGGCCGCGGCCACCACTCCGAACGCGATGGCGTATCCCAGCAGCAGGTCGAACTTGCCGAGCGGCCCGGCCATCAGCCGTTCGAGCGTGCCGGTCGCCCGCTCCCGCTGGGTCGTGATCGAGGTGACCATGAACATCACGACGAACGGGAAGATGCCGAGCAGCGTCGGGCCCAGCCGGTTGAACGCCGCGGGGTCGTCGATGACGTACCTGAGCAGGATCATCAGCACGCTCGGCACGCCGACGAGCAGCGCGAGTGTGCGGCGGTCGTGGCGGAGCTGGGCGAGGATGCGTCCCGCCGTGGCCAGGGTGATGGCGAGGTTCATCGCACACGCTCCGCCTTCTCCTCGATGAGGCGGAGGAACGCCTCTTCCAGATCGGTCGTCCCGGCGTGCTCGCGCAGCCCCTCGGGGCTGTCGTCGGCCAGGATCTCCCCGTCACGCAACATGATCAGACGGTGGCATCGGGCCGCCTCGTCCATGACGTGGCTGGACACGATGAGGGTCACGCCGCGCTCCGCGAGGCTCTGGAAGAGCCGCCAGAGGTCCTGGCGGAGCACCGGGTCCAGGCCGACGGTCGGCTCGTCGAGCACCAGCAACTCGGGGCTGCCGAGGAGCGCGACGGCGAGGCTGGCCCGGCTGAGCTGCCCGCCGGAGAGCGCGCCGCCCAACTGCTTCCTGGCGCCGGTCAGGCCCACCTCCTCGATCACCCGCTCGGCGTCGCCCTTGGCCGCGCCGAGGACCGCGGCGAAGTACCGCAGATTCTCCAGCACCGTCAGATCCCGATATATGGCGGCACTCTGGGTGGAGTAGCCGATCTTGCGGCGGAGCGCGGGGCTGCCCGCCGGCTCGCCGAGCACGGTCACCTCGCCGCTCGCGACGATCTGGACGCCCACGATCGCGCGGATCAGGGTCGTCTTTCCGCATCCGCTGGGCCCGAGCAGGCCCGTCACCTGTCCACGCGGCACCTCGAAGGTGAGGCCGTGCAGGACCTCCGTCCCGCCACGGGAGACCCGCAGATCCCGTACGGCGATCGCCGGTCCGGATAAATTCATCATTCGTTGAAATTAGACCTCCGCCAGGCCGGCGTCAACAGGCCGCCGAACCACGCTGACGGCCAACCCGTTTAATGAGATATGCGAAGCTTCTGGGCCATTGCGCTCCTGTTCATGGCAGCGGCCTGTGGGCAGCAGCCGTCCACGTCGTCGACCACGCCGTCGTCCGCCTCGCCGTCCGGCCCCAACGAGCCGGTCAGCGCGCCCGCGAGCTCCGGAGCGCCGAGCGGATCACCCTCGCCGGAGACACCCATGGGGAACACGCTCGACCCGCGCAAGATCGCGTGGGCCGGCGCGACACCGTCACCGGACGGCAGATCGCTGGCCGTCGTCTGGTGGTCGGGCGTCGCGCCCTGCACGGTGCTCGACCGGGTCGAGGTGAAGGAGAGCGCGAAGCAGGTCGTGGTCACCCTCTACGAGGGCCGGGATCCGCGCTTCCCCGACACCGCCTGCATCGCCATCGCGGTGGAGAAGACGACCACGGTGCGGCTCGCCTCCCCGCTCGACGGCCGCGAGGTGGTCGACGGCGCCAAGCCGTGAACCGGTGGTGAGACCGCGCCGTCAATACGGGCATGCGGATGATTCGACGAACGGCGGCGCTGGCCGCGACGGTGCTGATCATGGTCGGCGTGCCGGCCACGGCCTCGACCGCCTCCACCGGCGCCCCGGCCCCGGTGAAGCCCCAGGGCGGCACGATCGATCCCCACAAGGTTCAGTGGACCTCGGCCAAGCCGATCAGGAACGGAAGGTACCTGAGGGTCACCTGGTGGTCCGGCGTCGAGCCGTGCTCGGTGCTCGACCGGGTGACCGTGAAGGAGGGCAGGGGCAAGGTCACGGTCACCCTCTACGAGGGAAGCGCCGAGGGCGCCGGGATGTGCGTCATGCTCGCCGTCAAGAAGAGCACGATCGTGAAGCTCAGGGCCCCCATCGGCGACCGCCGGGTGGCCGACGGCGCCAAGCGCTGACCGTACGGCCGCCGCCCTCGACGACAAGGAGAAACCCGGAATCCACACGCGCGCCATGAGGTTGAGTCCACTAGGCTCAAGTCGTTTGACAAAGCCTCGGGTGCGACCCAATATTGAGTCGTACCGACTCAACTTTGACCACAAGGACGAACTCATGGCACGTGCGGTAGGTATCGACCTGGGGACGACCAACTCTGTCGTCTCGATCCTTGAGGGCGGTGAGCCCACGGTCATCGCCAACGCCCAGGGCTCGCGGACCACCCCGTCCGTGGTCGCCTTCGCGAAGAACGGCGAGGTGCTGGTCGGCGAGGTCGCCAAGCGGCAGGCCGTGACCAACGTCGACCGGACGATCCGCTCGGTCAAGCGAGAGATGGGCAGCACCTGGTCCGTCGAGATCGACGGCAAGAAGTTCACTCCCCAGCAGATCAGCGCCTTCGTCCTGCAGAAGCTCAAGCAGGACGCCGAGGCCTACCTCGGTGAGAAGATCACCGACGCGGTGATCACCGTCCCGGCCTACTTCAACGACGCCCAGCGGCAGGCGACCAAGGAGGCCGGCACCATCGCCGGTCTCAACGTGCTGCGCATCATCAACGAGCCGACCTCGGCCGCGCTGGCCTACGGCCTCGACAAGGAGAAGGACCAGACCATCCTGGTCTTCGACCTCGGCGGCGGCACCTTCGACGTGTCCCTGCTCGACGTCGGGCAGGAGGACGGCCACGGCTTCGTCGAGGTCCGCGCCACCAGCGGTGACAACCACCTCGGCGGTGACGACTGGGACCAGCGCGTCGTCGACGAGCTGGTGACCCGCTTCAAGAACGCGCACGGCGTCGACCTGGCCAAGGACAAGATGGCCCTCCAGCGCCTCCGCGAGGCGGCGGAGAAGGCCAAGATCGAGCTCTCCAGCCAGACCGAGACCTCCATCAACCTGCCCTACATCACCGCCTCCGCCGAGGGCCCGCTGCACCTTGAGGAGAAGCTGACCCGCGCCGAGTTCCAGCGGATCACCTCCGACCTGCTCGAGCGCTGCAAGGGCCCGTTCCACCAGGTCATCAAGGACGCCGGGATCAAGGTCTCCGACATCGCCCACGTGGTGCTCGTCGGCGGCTCGACCCGCATGCCGGCCGTGAGCGACCTGGTCAAGGAGCTGACCGGCGGCCAGGAGCCCAACAAGGGCGTCAACCCGGACGAGGTCGTCGCGATCGGCGCCGCGCTCCAGGCGGGCGTGCTCAAGGGCGAGGTCAAGGATGTCCTGCTCCTCGACGTGACCCCGCTGAGCCTGGGCATCGAGACCAAGGGCGGCATCTTCACCAAGATCATCGAGCGGAACACCACGATCCCGACCAAGCGGTCGGAGGTGTTCACCACCGCCGAGGACAACCAGCCGTCGGTGCAGATCCAGGTCTACCAGGGCGAGCGTGAGATCGCCGCCTACAACAAGAAGCTGGCCACCTTCGAGCTGACCGGCATCGCCCCGGCCCCGCGCAACATCCCGCAGATCGAGGTCACCTTCGACATCGACGCGAACGGCATCGTCAACGTCAGCGCCAAGGACCTCGGCACCGGAAAGGAGCAGTCGATGACGATCACCGGCGGCTCCGCGCTGGCCAAGGACGACATCGAGCGCATGATGCGCGAGGCCGACTCCTACGCCGAGGACGACAAGAAGCGCCGTGAGGAGGCCGAGATCCGCAACAACGCTGACGCCCTGGCCTACCAGACCGAGAAGTTCCTGCACGACAACGACGACAAGGTCCCGGCCGACGTCAAGACCGAGGTCAACGACGCGCTCGCCGAGCTGAAGAAGACCCTCGAGGGCACCGATTCGGCCGCGATCCGCGCCGCCGCCGAGAAGCTCGCGACCGTCAGCCAGAAGATGGGTTCGGCGATCTACGCCCAGTCGCAGGGCGCCGCGGCCGGTGCCGAGGGCGCCGCGCCGACCGGCGACGGCCAGGCGAAGTCCGAGGAGGACGTCGTCGAAGCCGAGATCGTCGACGACGAGCCGAAGCGGGAGGGCGGCAACAAGTGACCGCGCGCGAGAACGGTTCCGAGCAGGAGCCGGTGATCCGCGACAACCGCAAGATCGACCCGGAGACCGGGACGGCCCGCACCGGAATGCCGGGCGCGGCCGCCTCGGACGGGGCGGCCCAGGCCGCCGCGGACGCCTCTGCGGACACCGTGGCCGACACGGCCGAGGCGGCCGCGGAGGCGGTGACCGGCACGGGTGCGGACCTGCTCGCGGAGCGCACCGCCGACCTGCAGCGGCTCCACGCCGAGTACGCCAACTACCGCAAGCGAGTGGACCGGGACCGGTCCGTCGTCAAGGACCAGGCGGTGTCCGGTGTCCTCACCGAGCTGCTGCCGGTGCTCGACGACATCGGCCGGGCCCGTGACCACGGCGAGCTCACCGGCGGATTCGCCAAGGTGAGCGAGTCGCTGGAGGCGATCCTCGGAAAGCTCGGCCTGGTGAAGTACGGCGCGAAGGGCGACCCGTTCGACCCGAACGTGCACGAGGCGCTCCTGCACAGCTACTCCGCCGACGTCTCCGAGCCGACCTGCGTCGAGATCCTGCAGCCGGGTTACCGGATGGGCGACCAGATCCTGCGCCCGGCCCGCGTGGCCGTCGCGGAGCCCGACGAGTCCGTGGCGGCCGAGCCGTCGGGCTCCGCCGAGTCCGGCGAGTCCGACGAATACTGAAACCCCGGGAGTCTCTCCTGATCCGGCAGGATCGGGAGAGACCACCCAGAGAACACCCCCTTGCGCGGAGGAAATCGACAGATGAGCACCAAGGACTACCTGGAGAAGGACTATTACGCCGTCCTTGGTGTGCCCAAGTCCGCCACCGCCGCTGAGATCAAGACGGCGTACCGGAAGCTGGCCAGGCAGTACCACCCGGACGCCAACAAGGGCAACACCGAAACCGAGGAGAAGTTCAAGGAGGTCTCCGAGGCCTACGACGTGCTCTCCGACACCAAGCGCCGCAAGGAGTACGACGAGGCCCGCACCCTCTTCGGGTCGGGGCTCGGCGGCTACGCCGGAACGGGCGCGCCCCGCGGAGGCGGCTTCAACTTCGACTTCGGCGACCTGTTCTCCGGCAGCGGCACAAGCCATCAGGGCGGGGCGGGCGAACGCATAGGAGATCTGTTCGGCGGCCTGTTCAACCGTGGCGGGCGGACCACGACGACCGGTGCCACCCGGCCGCGCCGTGGCCAGGACATCGAGTCCGAGGTCTCGATGTCGTTCGGTGAGGCCGTGGACGGCACCACGGTCTCTCTTCGGCTGACCAGTTCCTCCGCCTGCGCGGCGTGCAGCGGCACGGGCGCCAAGGCCGGCACCACGCCGCGGGTCTGCCCGACCTGCGAGGGCACCGGCGCCGCCAGCCGCAACCTGGGCAACTTCGCCTTCTCCGAGCCGTGCCGCGACTGCCGTGGCCGGGGACTCCTGGTGGACGATCCCTGCCCGGTGTGCGAGGGCAGCGGCCGGGGCAAGAGCACCCGCACGATCCAGGCCCGCATCCCGGCGGGAGTCGGCGACGGCCAGCGCATCCGGCTCAAGGCCAAAGGCGCGCCCGGCGAGAACGGCGGTCCCGCGGGTGACCTCTACGTCCAGGTCCACGTCAAGCCGCACCCGGTGTTCGGCCGCACGGGCGAGAACCTCACGGTCACCGTGCCTGTCACGTTCCCGGAGGCGGCCCTCGGCGCCGAGATCAAGGTGCCCACTCTGAAGGGCATGCCGGTCACCCTGCGCATTCCCGAAGGCACGCCCAACGGGCGCACGTTCCGCGTGCGCGGCCGGGGCGCCCCCCGAAAGGACGGCACGAAGGGCGACCTGCTCGTCACCGTGCAGGTGACAGTGCCGCCGCACCTCGATGACAAGGCGCGGGCCGCTCTTGAGGAGTTCCGCGACGCCAGCGAGGGCACCGACCTGAGAGAAGAGCTGATCAAGCAGGCCAGAAGCGAGTGAGCCCATGGACGCCAACTTCTTCGATCTGTCCGACGACACACCGGTCTATGTCATCTCGGTGGCCGCCCAGCTCTCCGGCCTGCACCCGCAGACGCTCCGGCAGTACGACCGGCTCGGCCTGGTCAGCCCGGGGCGCACGGCCGGGCGCGGACGGCTCTACTCGACCAGGGACATCGTGCTGCTGCGCGAGGTGCAACGCCTCTCCCAGGAGGACGGCATCAACCTCGCGGGCATCAAGCGCATCCTCGAACTCGAAACGGAGAACCTGCGCCTGCGCGACGAGGTCGTACGACTCCGCGGCGAGCTGACCATGATCCGCGCGCTGATCAGATACGAACTTCCACCAGCCTGATCCGGGAATTCACGGGCCCGCGCATCGCGCGGCGGTGAACCCGCCGGGTGGTTCGGGGAGCGCAGCTCTTCCCAACCGCCCGGCGCGGACGGCAGCCGCCGCGTCGGTGCCGCGCGCCCGCTGAGCGAAGCGAGGCCACGAACCACCATGGACTACAAGCTGACGCAGAAGAGCCAGGAGGCCCTGTCCGGGGCGGTCCGGCGGGCGGCCGCGGAGGGCAACCCCGAGGTGGCCCCCGCTCACCTCCTCACCACCCTGCTCGCCCAGACGGGCGGCACCGCCGTCCCCCTCCTCGAAGCAGTGGGCGCCGACTGGAAGCAGCTCAGGACCAAGGCCGAAGAGCTGCTCGCCGGACTGCCCAAGGCGCACGGCGCGACAGTGAGCGCCCCGTCGAGCTCCCGGCAACTCCTCACCGTTGTGAACACCGCCGCCCAGCGGGCCAAGCAACTGGAGGACGAGTACGTCTCGACCGAGCACCTGCTGGTGAGCCTCGCGACCGACGGCGGCCAGACGGCCGAACTGCTCAAGGCGCAGGGCGCCACGGCGGGCGCGCTGCTGGACGCGTTCGAGAAGGTCCGCGGGCACGCCAGGGTCACCAGCGAGACCCCTGAGGACACCTATCGCGCTCTGGACAAGTACGGCGTCGACCTGACCGAGCGGGCCAGGTCCGGCAAGCTCGACCCCGTCATCGGCCGGGACACGGAGATCCGCCGGGTCATCCAGGTGCTCTCCCGCCGCACGAAGAACAACCCCGTGCTGATCGGCGAGCCCGGCGTCGGCAAGACCGCGGTGGTCGAGGGTCTGGCCCAGCGGATGATCGCGGGCGACGTTCCGGAGAGCCTCAGGAACAAGCGGCTCGTCGGGCTGGACCTCGGCGCGATGGTCGCGGGCGCCAAGTACCGCGGCGAGTTCGAGGAGCGCCTCAAGGCCGTGCTCAACGAGATCAAGGAGAGCAACGGCCAGATCGTCACCTTCATCGACGAGTTGCACACCATGGTCGGCGCGGGCGCGGCCGAGGGCGCGATGGACGCCGGCAACATGCTCAAGCCGATGCTGGCCCGCGGCGAGCTGCGCATGATCGGCGCGACCACCCTCGACGAATACCGCGAGCGCATCGAGAAGGACCCCGCGCTCGAGCGTCGCTTCCAGCAGGTCTACGTGGGCGAGCCGACCGTCGAGGACACCATCGCGATCCTGCGTGGGCTGAAGGGCCGCTACGAGGCCCACCACCAGGTGCAGATCTCCGACAGCGCGCTGGTGGCCGCCGCGACGCTCTCCGACCGCTACATCACCGCCAGATTCCTGCCGGACAAGGCCATCGACCTGGTCGACGAGTCCATGTCCCGGCTCCGCATGGAGATCGACTCCCGGCCGGTCGAGATCGACGAGCTGCAGCGCATCGTGGACCGGCTCAAGATGGAGGAGCTCGCCCTCGTCAAGGAGACCGACGAGGGCAGCCGCCAGCGGCTGGAGAAGCTCCGCGAGGAGCTGGCGAACCGCCAGGAGGACCTCAACGGCCTCGTGGGCCGCTGGGAGCGCGAGAAGGCCGGGCTCAACAAGGTCGGCGAGCTGAAGAAGCAGCTCGACGAGGCGCGCGGCGCCGCCGAGCGGGCCCAGCGCGACGGCAAGTTCGAAGAGGCGTCCCGGCTGATGTACGGCGATGTCCCCCGGTTGGAGAAGGAGCTCGCGGAGGCGACCAGGGCCGCGGAGGCCGAAGAGGCCGAGTCGGAGCCGATGGTGAAGGAGGAGGTCGGCCCCGACGACATCGCCGACGTCATCTCCTCCTGGACCGGCATCCCCGCCGGCCGGCTCCTCGAGGGCGAGACCACCAAGCTGCTGCGCATGGAGGAGGAGTTGGGCCGCCGCCTGATCGGCCAGCGCGCTGCCGTGCAGGCCGTCTCCGACGCCGTACGGCGGGCCAGGGCGGGCATCGCCGACCCGGACCGCCCGACAGGGTCCTTCCTCTTCCTCGGCCCGACCGGCGTCGGCAAGACCGAGCTGGCCAAGGCGCTGGCGGAGTTCCTCTTCGACGACGAGCGGGCGATGACCCGCATCGACATGAGCGAGTACGGCGAGAAGCACAGCGTGGCGCGGCTGGTCGGCGCGCCTCCGGGATACGTCGGCTACGAGGAGGGCGGCCAGCTCACCGAGGCCGTGCGCCGTCGGCCGTACACCGTGGTGCTGCTCGACGAGGTCGAGAAGGCTCACCCGGAGGTCTTCGACGTGCTGCTCCAGGTGCTGGACGACGGACGGCTCACCGACGGCCAGGGCCGTACGGTCGATTTCCGCAACACGATCCTGATCCTGACGTCCAACATCGGCTCGCAGTTCCTGGTCGATCCCAAGATCGAGAACGGCGCCAAGCGGGACGCCGTCATGACGGCCGTCAGGAACGCCTTCAAACCGGAGTTCCTCAACCGGCTCGACGACGTCATCGTGTTCGACGCGCTCGGCACCGAGGAGCTCTCGCAGATCGTCGACCTCCAGGTGTCGCGGCTCGGGGCGCGGCTCGCCGACCGGCGGCTCACGCTGACCGTCACGCCCGGTGCGCGCGAGTGGCTGGCACTGACCGGTTACGACCCCGTGTACGGCGCCCGCCCGCTCCGGCGGTTGATCCAGTCGGCGATCGGCGACACGCTCGCGAAGGCGCTGCTGTCCGGAGAGATCCACGACGGCGACGACGTGGCCGTGGACCTGGACGAGGCCGGGGACACCCTTACCGTCCGGACCTCTCGGTAAGGACTTCCCCACCATTACGGCAAGCGCGCCCCTTGGGAATCCCCCGCCGGTACGTTCTGTATTCGTCAGAACACGGTAAGCAATCAGGGGGACTTCGATGTCAGGGACATCACGAAGCATCCGTGGGCGGCATGCCGCGCTGGCCGCCATGACCGCCGGGGTGAGCTGGTTCGCCAGCGGCCAGGCCGTCGCGGCGGCGGGACCGTGCGCGGGTACGACGACCATCGCGGCCTGCGACGCCACGGGCGCGAACGGCCCGGTCAGGGCCGCTCGCGCCATCGCGATCGACCGGGTGGCCGACGCGGCGGGCCTGCCCGGTCTCTCCTCCGCGACCGGCGTGCTGAGCATCGCCGACGCCGGGGGCGCGGCCGCGGGCCAGGGCTATTCCGGACTGCCAGGCACCCCGTCGGTGGCTGACGCTTCGTCTGGAGTGTCCGGTCTGTCGCGCACCCTCACCGTTCCTGTGCGGATTCCGGAGCTGCCGGACGTCCCGGCGCTGCCCGCCGTTCCGGCCCAGCCCGAGGCTCCCGCGCGACAGCCGGTCGCGCCACGGGTCCCGGACGCGCAGGCGGCACCGGCCAAGCAGGCGAAGGTGGAGCGCATCACACCTCGCAAGAAGGTACGGGTCGTGCCGAAGGCTCCGGAGACGCGCCGCGGCAAGAAGGCCGGGTCGGTGGCGGAGATCACCAGGAAGCTGATCGGCACCACGGTCCTGCCGTAGCGGGACCGTACGCGCCTGCCCCCGGGAGTTGACGAGGGCGGGGACGACGAAACGAGAAGGGGCCGCGGTCGCGGCCCCTTCGTCATGTCCGGGCCCGGCCCGCATGCCGGGGCGAAGACCGGCCGCCCGGTGGCAGGGGCGAAGACCGGCCGCCCGGCCCCCTGGGAGAAGTCCGGCCGCCCGGGTCAGCGTGCGATGTCGAGCGAGGCGTCCAGGTCGTCCTCCGGCAACCCGAGATCGACCCTGATCCGATATCGGGTGCGGAGCAGTGCCTCCCGCATCGTGGTGCCCTGCGCGCAGGCCGCCGCCCCTTCCGTGGCCCATTCGTGGGCGCCCTCCAGGTCCCCGTACGCGACGAGGGTCTCGGCGACGGTGAGCGCGGTGGCGGGGTTCCAGACGCCGCCCCGGATCGCCGCGATGACCTCTCTCGCCTCGTCAGGCCGGTCGAGCTCGAAGAGCGTGTCGGCGATACCTGAACGCGGATCGACGAGCACGTCGCCCCCGTCGCGCGCGGCCTCGTGGAAACGGTCCAGAGCGGCCGCGGGCTGGCCCGCCTGCCGCCACTCCTCGGCCGCCATGACGAGGATCGCCGCCCGGGAGACCTCTCCGGACTCGTAGAGCCGGGCCAGCGAGTCAAGCTGGCGCGCGAGAGCACCGTGGTCGTCGAGCAGCAGTGCTTGTTCGAGCAGTCGATCCAGCTGCTCATGTGTCACATGTGCCACAGGTGGAGGCTATCGAGGCCGGCCGTGCTTTGCCCGGACAACTGACAGCATTCCTCATAACACGATTTGCGCGCGATCAACTACTAAGCGTGTTTCGAGGCGGATAACCGGGCATATTGCTCTCGCGCACAGAGATCAGAGGGCGGTGATGCGGGTGTTCAGGCAGGTGACCGTGACCCTCTCTTCAGTGATCGCGCTCTCCGCCGTGATCCCCGGTCTCGCCGGCTTCGCCACCGCCAGATCCGAGGCCCTGGAGCGGGCCAACGCGGAGCTGACGCGGCTCCAGACGGAGGTGTACTCCAGCGGCGCCTCCATTCGGCCGGTCTCCGCGTCCTGCCTGATCGCCCGGCCGCTGAAGAAGCGCGCGACATCCGTACAGGTGAAGTACCGCCTGATGCCGCTCTCGGACCAGATGACCGATGAGCGCGAGGAGCTCCGCCGGCACGAGGTCAACTAGCGCGCAGTTGCCGGGAGAGATATCCGCGGACGAGCTGCTTGGCCTCGGCCACGATGTCGGGAGCGCCGTGGGGGTCGTGCCGGAAGGCCAGCTTCAGCACCGCGTCGCCCGCCTCGACCGCGACCAGGACGATTCGGTCCAGCTCCTCGCTGTCGGCCAGGCCGAATTCCTGGAGCAGCAGCGCCCGGAGCCGCCCGGCGATCACGGTGTTGTTCTCGGAGACCGAGTCGAGGAGGTTGAGGTCGACGACGTCGCCGAAGTGGAGCGATCGGAACCCTGGAACGGTCCGATGCATCTCGACGTACTCCTCGATGATCGCGTCGACAGCGTCCCACCAGCCGGCGTAGTCCTCGGTCATGAACCGGCGGCCCACGCGGGTGACGAAGAGCTCGACGTGGCGCCGGGTCAGCGCCTGGCTGATGGCGCGCTTGTCCGGGAAGAACTGGTAGACGGAGCCGATCGCGACACCGGCGCGCTCGGCGATGCGGGTCGTGGTGAGCGCCTCGTAGCCGATCTCGTCCAGCAGCTCGGCGCACGCGTCGAGCATCCGTTCGACCCGGCGGGCGCTGCGGCGCTGGGTCGGCTGGCGGCGGAGCGGATCCGGCGAGGGCTCGTCGACGTCCTCATCAAGCTGGGTGGACATCCCTCCATATTGCCCGTTCGGCGCCCTCCGGTCAGTCCCTCCCGGGCACTCCGCCGATTTGCCCGGGTCTCACCGGTCCCGGATCGCCGAGTGCGCGTCGCCGCACGGACCGCCGCACGGACCGCCGCACTGGTCACCGCACGGTTCGCCGTACGGTCAACCGCACGGATCAGCGCTCCCCGCTCACGGCTCCCGGGATCATTGCGCGGCGGACGGCTTGGCGGACAGGCCGGTGCACTGGCGCAGCGACGTGTACTCCGACAGAGCCTGCGTCCCGGCCGACCCGATCAGCGGAATGGGCACGCCGCCGTTGATGCGGGCGGGGGTCCATCGGTCCTTGAGCACCTTTCGGCCGTTGATCGTGAGCGTCAACACGCCCGTCTTGCCGGTCTCCGGGCCCCAGTTGTAGAAGACGAAGTTGCCCAGGCCGTAGTGCACGTAGCTCCGGCCCGAGTAGCCGCCGCCGAGCAGGATGTGCGCGTGGCTGCCCACGATCACGTCCGCCCCCGCCTGGGACAGCTTGGCGGCGAGGTCGCGCTGGACGTCGGTGGGGCACTTGACCAGTTCGGCACCCCAGTGCAGGAACACGATCACCGTGTCGGAGTTCTTGCGCGCCTGCCGTACCGCCTGGAGGAGGCGCGGCTCGTTCTTGGCGGAGGCGAGGCCGGCCTTGTCGTCCGTGGCGGTCCAGGACTGGATGAACTCGGAGTCGAGCACCTGCGTCGCGCCGATGACCGCCACCCGGTTGCCCTTGACGGTGGTCCGGAACGGCCGGTACGCCTCGGCGGCGTTCTTCCCGACGCCGATGACGGGGAACTTGCTGCGCTTGATCGCGGCGAGCGAGTCCTGAAGGCCGCTCTCCATGTAGTCCATGCCGTGGTTGTTCGCCATGGTCACCGCGTCCACCCCGGCGGCCTTGAGCGCGGTGAAGGCGGTGGCGGGCGCGCGGAAGGTGAACTGCTTGCCCGGCGCCGGTGTGCCACCGGTGGTGATCGCGGTCTCCAGGTTGAGGAGCGTGAGGTCGGACCGGCGCAGCACGTTCGCGATCGGGCCGAGCGCGGTGCGCGGGTTGTTGTTCAGCCGGGTCCGCAGCACCCCCTCGAAGTGCACGTCACCGGCGAAGGAGATCGTGTACGGCTCCGGGCTCGGTTTCGGCTCAGCCGTCGCCGAAGGAACGGCCGCGGAGGCGGCCTTCCCCGAGCTTTCCGGGATCGGCTCACCTTCGGCGGCCGTGCAGGCGGCGGCGAGGAGGGCAAGGGTGACCAGAGCTGCGAAACGAGACTTCACGGCATCCGAGCATGCCATCTCTTTGCCAAATCCGGGGAACGCTCATCCGTCGCCCCACCAAACTGGCAATGCTCATTAAGTCGAACGGTTCAAGTTTTTTGGCCGCGGTGTCAGGCATGGAAGACGCCGGCCGACTTGCGTGAGGCGGGACCGCGGGTGACCGCGGCACGCCCGGCGATCAGGACGACCACGTCCGGCCCCGCGCTGTGGGACAACGCGCTCTCGGAGACCGACGGCGAGCACCTGGTGAGCGACATCGTCGGCCACGCCCCGGCCCCGGGGTCACCTCCGACTTGAAGGAGCGGGTCGTGGACCACTGGACCGACATCCACAAGGCCCTCGCCCAGGGCTTCCGCATCGCCCGACCCGACACGCGTGCGGCCCCCGGCGTCCGACGCCGGGGGCCGCACGCGCGAGCTCAGAGGTCGAACTCACCGTCCTTGACGCCGCCGATGAAGGCGTCCCACTCGCCGGGCGTGAAGACGAGGACAGGACCATCCTGGTCCTTACTGTCACGGACCCCGACGTGCCCCTCGGGGAGCGTCGCCACTTCGACGCAGTTTCCGTTGCCGGCACTGCGGAGGCTCTTTCGCCATGCCGCACCGGAGAGATCGATCGAGTACATTTATGGTCTTTCTCCTCAGGAGACGTCCTGAGGCGATGTAGGGAAGCGCTTACTTCCAGCGTTCGATTGTTTTGCGGATCTGATCTCGACTGGCGTCGACATCGAGGGCCTCGGCCTGCAGGCGGTCGAAGGCGATCTCGTAGCCGTACACGGTCTCCTCCTCTTCCACGAAGCGTGCACCGAAAAGGGACTCCAGGTACACCACGTCGTGGAACTCGGGAAACTTCAGATGAAGAAAAGACCCGGTGTTGACCGGATGGTCGGCATCAAGCGGCAGCACTTGAATCCGGATGTTGGGCAACTCCGACAGGCTCAGCAGGCGATCCAGTTGCGCCCGCATGACCGTGGCGTCCCCGAAACCGCGCAGGAGCACGGACTCGTCCAGAACCACCATCAGGTTCAGTGGCTGGTCGTCCTGGAGGATGATCTGCTGCCGGGCCATCCTCGCCTCGACCCGGCTGCGCACACCCCCTTGGGCGAAACGCGTGATCGGTTGGACCGCTTTGACGATCTCGAGTGCGTACTCCTCGGTTTGCAGGAGGCCGGGCACTACTTGGGGTTCCCAGTTGCGCGCGTAGGTGGCCTCCACCTCCAGCCCCAGGAGCGTGGTGTACTCGTGGGGCAGGGAGCTCTGGTAATCCTCCCACCAGCCCTTTTTCGCGGCGTCGCGATGCAGGTCGAGCAGCTCTTGGCGCTGACCGGAATCAACCTCGTACGCCTCCAGGAGCGCCTCGACGTCCGCCTTCCGCGGCGAGGTCTTGGCGGTCTCGATGCGGCTCACCTTGGCCGCCGACCAGCCGAGCTGAGCGGCGACCTGATCTCCGGTGAGCGCGGCTCGCTCCCGGAGGCGGCGAAGCTCCTGTCCGAGCCTGCGCCGACGGACGGTAGGACTCCCGCGGTCAGACAACCCGGTCGACCTCCTCACGCGCGCCGTGGAGGCATACGGGGCGGACGCCCCTGAAGGCATCGTAATGCAATTTGCACCGATACATGCGGCGCATACCCGGAAGATTGTTGCAACTTTCCTTACGTTGAGTATTGCAAGGAAATCGCTCCGGCGTCACGATCGAAACAACAGGGGTACTCAGGGGAGTGATCGAAACACAGAAGAGCCGGGCCGGAAGGCTGCCACCGCCCGACCCGGCGGACAAGCGAGAACTCCTCATCGAAGCGGCGAAAGGGGAGTCTCCTATGCATTTCCACGGTACCAATCGGCTCTTACGAATCAAGGCCCAGCTCGGCGTACTCGCGGGCCAGGCCGACCGGGACCTCTGCGTCGACCAGGATTGGTGGGCTCACCGGCTCGGCTGGACGGTCACCCGCACCGGGTTCGGCGCCCGCCACTACCGCGACCCCCGGTTCGACCTCGTACTCGAACTCGAGGCGGCGGGACCGCCGGTGAAGTGAACGCGCGATGAGCGCAGCCCCGAAGCCCGCGCTTCGGGGCTTTTCCCGTCTTCACGACATCCGGTACGGCGACGCCGCGACCACGCGCCATGAACAAGCGCTTGAGTACCGAGCATTCGTTGATCACGGAGATTAGGCTTGTCAGGGTGACCATCGCAACCCAAGAGGATCGCCTGCACGCCCAGATCGGCTTCGCCATGGAGATCGACAAGCTGAAGCGCGTCATCCGCCGCAACACCCTGATCGACGGGTCGCGGCGGGAGAACGGCGCCGAGCACTCCTGGCACGTCGGCATGCTGGCGATGACCATGGGTGAGCACGCTCCTCCCGGGACCGACCTGGAGCGGGTGGTCGCCATGCTGCTCGTCCACGACATCGTGGAGATCGACACAGGAGACTGCTTCCGGCACGACATCCCCCGCGACACACGGCCCGACTTCCAGCAGGACACCCCCGAGCCGGACACGCTCGCCGCCGCCGCACGGATCTTCGCCCTGCTCCCCCACGACCAGGGCGTACGGCTGCGCGCGCTGTGGGACGAGTTCGAGGAGCGGCGCACACCGGAGGCGAGGTTCGCCAAGGCGCTCGACCGGCTGGCCCCCGTCCTGGCCAACCACAACAACGAGGGCGGGACCTGGGCCCTCTACAAGGTCACGGCCCGCCACCTGGCGGACAGCGTCCGGATCATCCGCGAGGGATCCACCACGCTGGGCGCCTACGCCGCCGAACTCGTCGAGTCCTCCGTCGCCCGAGGTCACCTGGCTCCGTGACGTCCACAGCGGTGTTCACCCGTCCAGGCCGGGGGTAAGTGCTGGATGTAGGGGGGCGAAATGGACAAGACGACCAGGTCGCGGCGTGCGATCCGGCTGACGCGCAAGGTCCCGTCGGGCAACCTTCTCGACGGACTCGAGCAGGTCACGACCTTCGACCGGCCGATCCGCAGCATCGCGAAAGCCGTACGCCGCAAGATCGGGCCGGGGCCGTTGCGCGACACGCTGCACGGCGTCCCCATCGGGCATCCCCTTCACCCCTCGCTGGCGACGATCGGCATCGGCTGCTGGGTGGCGGCAGCCGTACTGGACTGGACCCGTGCGGACGGGCGGGCGGCCCGGGTGCTGCTGGCCACGGGAATCGGCACCGCCCTCCCGACGGCCGCCGCCGGGCTGACCGACTGGTCGACGCTCCATCGTGAGCAGCAGCGCGTCGGCTTCGTCCACGCGCTGACCAACGCGACCGCGACCGGCCTCTACACGGCGTCGCTGCTCCTGCGGATGGCCGGGAAGGAGCGGGCGGGCCGGTTCTTCTCCTTCGCCGGGCTCGGCGCGGTGCTCGGCGGCGCCTACCTTGGCGGCCACCTGGCCTACCGGCAGGCCGCCGGCGCCAATCACGCCGAGTCGCTCAGCCACCTGGTGCCGCTCGGCTGGCACGACCTGTGCGCGCTCAAGGACCTGCCCAACGGGCGGCCCGTCACCCGGCGGCTGGGATACATCGACCTGTTCGTCCTCCGCCTGGGCGACGGCGTGACCGTGCTGGCCGACCGTTGCTCGCACCTGGCCGGGCCGCTGCACCAGGGCCGGCTCGTCATGGAGCACGGCGAACCGTGCGTCATCTGCCCCTGGCACGGCAGCGTCTTCCGCATCTCGGACGGCACGGTCGCGCATGGCCCGGCGACCTCGCGGCAGCCGGCCTTCCAGACCCGCCTCCGCCGGGACGGCACCGTGCAGGTCCGCCCGGCCCCGTGACCGTCCGAGGACTCGCGCCTGACGGCCGGTCAGTCGCCGGAGCGGCGGTCGTCGGCCGGATGTTCGACCAGCGCGAGGATCCGGCTGGACATGAATCGCGCGGTGCGGATCGGGGTGCCGGTCCGCGTCACCTCGCTGACTTCGACGATGCCACGGCCCGTGGTGATCTCGACCCGCCTGCCCGCCTTGGTCGCGACCACTTCGTATGTGCGGGGGGTGCCGCCCGCATCGATGACGATCTCCACCCGGTCGCCCTTCACAAAGGTATACATACCCGGCGAACAACCATCGATCACCTATGCGGGCGCCCCGACCGACCCGGACCGAACAGTTGACCGTCGACAGAGATTATTCTGGATGACAGGATGCTGTCTCGCAGAACGCAACGAACCGCGCACGACCGGGATGACTGACATGGGTGATGACGCCAGGCCCGTTCACGAGGACTCCTCCGACGGGAAGGTGGCTCCGGCCATCCAGACGGTGCAGCGTGCCGCGCTGATCCTCAGCGCCTTCACGGTCAGCCGTCCCCAGCTCAGCCTCAACGAGATCACCACGAGTCTGGGCACGAGCAAGGCGACCGCGCACCGGTACACGAAGGCGCTGCGCGAGAGCAACCTGCTGCGCTACGACGACCGAGAGGCGCTGTACTCCCTGGGCCCGCAGATCCTGACGTTGTCCGCCGCCGCGCGGGCCGGGATGCCGGTGATCGGCATCGCCGGGCCGTACATGCAGCGGCTGGTCCGCGAGATCGACGAGACCGTCGTGCTGAGCGTCTGGGACGGCGACACCGCCGTCGTCGTCCGGGTGGACGACAACACCGACCGCATCATCCGGGTCAGCGTACGGACCGGATCCCGGCTGTCCCGCACCGAATCCGCCCAGGGCCGGGTCTTCTGCGCCTTCCTTCCGGAGGAGGAGGTTCCGGGGCTCGCGCAGGATGTGCAGGCGTCCGCCGAACTGCGCCGGGAGCTGGAGAAGATCCGGCGGAACAACATCTCGGCCAACACCCCGTCCGTCAACGGTGTGCGCAGCATCGCGGCGCCGCTGTTCCGCGGCGACACGCTCGTCGCCGCGATGGCGATCGTGGGAACGACCGCCTCCGTGCCCGAGGGCACCCGCTCACCGCTCGCCGAGGCGCTCAAGCGGGCCGCCGCCGAGGTCAGCACGGAGCTGGGCCGGGAAGCGCGCTAGGCATCGGGCTGGACCCGCTCCGGAACCGGAGCGGCGGCCGCGGTTCAGGCCAGCAGTTTGACGATCGCCACGATGCCGATGCAGACGATCACGCCGCGCAGCACCGGAGCCGGCAGCTTGCGGCCCACCCGGGCGCCGAGGAAGCCACCGACCGCGGTGCCCAGCGCGACCAGCAGCGCGGCCGTCCAGTCCACATGCGCGACCAGCGTGAACAGGATCGCCGCGGTCAGGTTGACCAGCAGCGACAGCAGGTTCTTGGCGGCGTTGACGCGCTGCAGCTCCTCGTCGAGGAAGACGCCGAGCAGGCCGATCAGCACGACACCCTGAGCCGCGCCGAAATAGCCGCCGTACATCCCAGCGCCCAGCACGCCCAGCCACAACCAGGGCCCTCCATGCGGGTGCGTACGCCGCCCGGCCAGCCAGCCGTTGAGCTTCGGCTGCACGACGACGAGCACGCAGGCCGCCCCGATCAGGACGGGGACGATGATCTGGAAGGCCTTCTCCGGCAACTGGAGGAGCAGCACACCGCCGATGAGCGAGCCGATGACGGACGCGACACCGAGCCTCATCAGCCGAGCCCGCTGCCCCTTGAGCTCGGGCAGATAGCCGAGCACACCGGTGACGCCTCCGGGGACCAGCCCGACGTTGTTGGAGACGTTCGCCACGATGGGAGGGAGACCCACCGCGAGCAGCGTCGGGAACGTGATGAGCGACCCCGATCCGACGACCGCGTTGATGCCCCCGGCCCCGATACCGGCCGCGAACACCGCGGCCGCCTCCCACGGCGTCACGATCTCTGCTCCCTCGAACGACTATCGCCCGATGCTATGGGGACGTCCGCCGGAGCCGCCCAGGCGGGGTACGGCAACGCGAACCGCGGCCGTGCCGTACGGGGAACCGCCGGTCAGGCGGGATCCTTGGTCGGGGCGAAGAGGCCGCCGAGGTTCTCCAGGGCCTTGCCCATCTCGGAGGGGATGATCCACACCTTGTTGGCGTCGCCCTTGGCGATCTCGGGCAGGGTCTGGAGGTACTGGTAGGCCAGCAGCCGCTGGTCGGGATTGCCCTCATGGATCGCCCGGAACACCATCGCGATGGCGTCGGCCTGGCCCTTGGCCCGCATCGCCTGCGCCTCCGCGTCGGCCTGGGCCCGGAGCACGACGGCCTCCGCCTCCCCCCTGGCCTTGAGCACGGCGGACTCCCGCTCACCCTGGGCGGTCAGGATGGCCGCCTGCTTCTGCCCCTCGGCACTGAGGATGGCGGCCCGCTTGTCACGGTCGGCCCGCATCTGCTTCTCCATCGAGTCCTGGATGGAGGGGGGCGGGTCGATCGCCTTGAGCTCGACCCGGTTCACCCGGATGCCCCATTTGCCGGTCGCGTCGTCGAGCACCCCGCGCAGCTCCGTGTTGATCTCCTCGCGGGAGGTCAGCGTGCGCTCCAGGTCCATGCCGCCGACCACGTTGCGCAGCGTCGTCACGGTGAGCTGCTCCACCGCGATGATGAAGCTCGCGATCTCATACGTGGCGGCCTTGGGGTCGGTCACCTGGAAGTAGATGACGGTGTCGATCGACACGACGAGGTTGTCGGAGGTGATCACCGGCTGTGGTGGGAAGGTGACGACCTGCTCGCGCAAATCCACCTCGACCTTGATCCGGTCGATGAACGGGACGACGATGTTCAGCCCGGCGTTCAGCGTGCGGTGGTAGCGGCCGAACCGCTCGACGATGCTCGCCGTGGCCTGGGGGATGATCCGGATCGTCCGGGTCAGCGCGAAGCCCGCGAGCGCGACCACGACCACGGCGGCGATGAGCTGAGCCATCCGTCAACTCCAGTCCTTGGGTCTCGACTGGATGCTATGTGGTTTTGCCTTTACGCGCGGTCAGAACGGCCGGGCGTACCAGCGGTCGCCGGAACCCCGGTCGAGCCGCAGCGGCACGCCGAAGGTGCGGGACAGGTTGTCTCCGGTCATCACCGACTCCACTGGGCCCTGAGCGACCACGGAACCGTGGCGCAACAGCATCACGTGGGTGAACCCGCTCGGGATCTCCTCGACGTGGTGGGTGACCAGGATCATCGTCGGCGCCTTCGGGTCGCGCGCGAGCGCCCCGAGGCGGCGGACCAAGTCCTCACGCCCGGCCACGTCGAGCCCGGCGGCGGGCTCGTCGAGCAGCAGGAGCTCGGGGTCCGGCATCAGGGCCCGGGCGATCTGCACCCGCTTGCGCTCTCCCTCGGACAGCGTGCCGAAGCGCCGCCTGATCAGGTGGGCGCAGCCGAGCTGGTCGATGAGCTCGACCGCGCGGGTGACGTCGTGGGAGTCGTACTCCTCGTTCCACCTGCCGAGGATGGCGTAGGACGCGGTCAGCACCAGGTCGATGACCTTCTCGTCCGGCGGCACCCGCTCGGCCAGCGCGGCGCTGGCGAGGCCGATTCTCGGGCGCAGGTCGAAGACGTCCGCCTGGCCGAGCCGCTCGCCGAGGATCTCGACCGATCCCTCCGAGGGGAAGAGCAGCGCCCCTGCCACCTGAAGCAACGTGGTCTTGCCCGCGCCGTTGGGACCGATGACGACCCAGCGCTCGTCCTCGCGGACGGACCAGTCGACGGCACGCAACAGCGCCGCGCCGTCCCTGCGAACCGTGACGTCCCGAAGCCGCAGCACCTGACCGCCCATGAGGCCCCCTCCTGTGGTTACTCCAGATAAAACTATTGCAGCCGGTCGGCATATCGTGGATCGGGTGCGTATGGATTCACCGATCTCAGCCGTCCTCGTCTCGTGGGGAAACGCCTGGCTCGGCGGCCACGTCGGACTCGACGAGGCCGTGGACCGCGTCGAGCGCGCAGGTGGTCCCCAGGTCGTGGCCGACGGCCCCATGGAATCGACGCTCCGCGCGTTCCTCGCCGGGCTCCGGTCGGAGGGCCTCGACTCGTTCCGGCTGGCCCTGCCGGTCCCCGGCGACCCGCTCGGGCTGGCCGGCCCGCCCGCCTTCAACATCAGCGCCATCGACGCCGGTCAGGCCGTGATAGCCGTACTGCGCGGCCGGCGCCTCGGCCTGGTGCCCGAGTCCGACAGACGGGGCTCGTCGTACTCGGGGGTGCGCTGGACGGTCGTCGAGTCGGCGGACAGCGAGCCCTACGTGCCGTCGCTGGCCGAGGCCGAGCATGCCCTGACCAGCGCCATGCGGACCGCGACGGACGTTTTGCACGGCGTGGCGGGTCCCGGCGCCGGGACTCCCACCTTGGAGGACATCGGCGAGGATCTCGCCCCCGGCTATCCCGGACGCGCCCACAGGGTCGGCGCCCTCGCGGCCCGGCTGGCCGTGGCGCTCCGCCTCGCCGGGGAGCGCGGCCTGACCTCCGGGCAACTCGCCGTGCGGAGCGAGGCCCTGCGCGAGCTGGACCGGGCCGTACGGCGGGCACGGGTGGCCGCCCACCACGCCATCGTGGAGGGGCAGCGGCAGGGCTGAGCCCTCAGGCGAGGCCATGCCGTACCGCGAAGAGGGCGGCCTGGGTCCGGTCCTGGACGCCGAGCTTCATCAGAACGTTGGAGACATGGGTCTTCACGGTCTTCTCCGCGACGAGCAACTCCCGGGCGATCTCCCGGTTGGACCGGCCCCCGGCGATCAGCCGCAGGACCTCGCGCTCCCTGTCCGTGAGTCCCGCGCCCGCCTCCGCCGGGCGGCGGTCCTCACTGGAGATCATGGCCTCGGCGGCCTCGGGGGCGAGCAGCACCTGGCCTCCGTGGACCGCCCGGATGGCCTGGACCAGGGCGGTGGGATCGACGTCCTTGTAGAGGAACCCGGCCGCTCCGGCCCGCATGGCGGGCGCGACGTCGCCCCGATCGCTGACCGAGGTCAGCACGATCACGCGCGTGCCGTGCTCACCGGCCGCGCTGAGCCGGGTCAGCGCGCCCAGGCCGTCGAGTACGGGCATCTTCAGGTCGAGGAGCAGGATGTCCGGCCGGAGCGACTCGGCCAGCTCGACCGCCTCCGCGCCGTCGGCCGCCTCGCCCACGACGGCCAGGTCCTCCTGGATCTCCAGGAATGTGCGCAGGCCCTGCCGGACGATCGGGTGGTCGTCGGCGATCAGGACACGGATCATGCGGGCACCACCAGACGGACCGTCGTACCCGCTCCGGGGGCGGCGACCACCTCGAGCGATCCCCGGGCGTTCTCCGCGCGGTCGCGCATCGAGGCCAGGCCGAGCCCTCGGGCGGCGTCGGCCGCGAGGTCGAACCCCTTCCCGTCGTCGCCGACCTCCAGGACCAGCGTGGTGTCGAGGCGCGAGAGCCGTACGTCGATGTGGGCGGCCTCGGCGTGCCGCAGCGCGTTGTGCAGCGCCTCCTGTGCCACCCGCAGCACGGTGACTTCGGCGGTGACTTCGGCCCGCGGCGCTCCGGCGGGATCGCCGTCGAAAGTGAAACGCGCCGACACCGGATGCAGCCGGTCGAGCAGGTGGACGTGCTTGCGCAGGGTCTCGACCAGGCCGTGCCGGTCGAGCTCGGCCGGGCGCAGCTCGACGATCACAGCGCGCAACTCGGCCAGCGCCTCACCCGCCAGGCGCCGCACCTGGTCGATCTCCCTCGCCGCCCGCGCGGGATCGGTCTCCAGCAGCGACGCGGCGGCCTGCGCGGTCAGCCGCAGCGAGAACAGCTTCTGCGTGACGGCGTCGTGGAGTTCGTGCGCCATGCGCGTGCGCTCTTCGATCACGGTCAGCTCGCGTCCGCGCTCGTAGAGCCTGGCGTTGGTGAGCGCGATGGCGGCGTGCGCCGCGAACATCGTGAGCAGTTCCTCGTCGGCGGCGGTGAACCCGCCGGGCGTGCGCTTGTTGGAGAGGAAGATGATGCCGAGGACCTGGTCCCCGTCGCGGATCGGCACGCCGAGGAAGTCCTTGAGCACGGGATGCGCCCTCGGCCACCACTCGAACCGCGGATCCTTGCGGATGTCGGGCAACCGGACCGGATCGCCCTCGCGGAGCATCGCGCCGAGCATGCCGTGTTGCCGCGGGGTCGGGCCGATGGCCTCCCACTGCTCCTCGGACATGCCCTCGGCGACGAACTCGGCGAACGCGCCCTGGTCGTCGGGGACGCCGAGCGCGGCGTAGCGCGCGTCGAGCAGCTGGCCCGCCGAGCGCACGATGACCTGCAGCACCTCGCGCACCGAGAGGTGCCGGGTGACGGCGAGCACGGCCGAGCTGACGGCGTGCAGGACGGCGTCACGACCGGAGGTGTCCGGTGGTCGGTCATGTGTTCGCTCGGCCACGCCCCCACCATATGGTGGGCCGCCGACATATCCGCGCCGGCCCGGGGCCTCCGGGGCCGGTCCCGCCGGTCTTGCCGCCGGTCTTGCCGCCGGTCTTGCCGCCGGTCGTCCTGCCGGTCGGCGAGACGGTCCCGCCGGTCGTCGGGATGGTCCCGCCGGTCCTAGGGCTGGTCCTAGGGCGAACGCCCGGGCCGGGCACGGCCTCGCGCCCGATGTACGGCGAGCGCCGGGTTCCTAGCGTGAGCGCCATGAAGCACGCACTCATCACCGGCGCATCCCGAGGACTCGGGCTGGCGCTCGCCAGGTCTCTCGCGGCGGACGGGTGGGCGCTCACGCTCACCGCCCGGGGCGAGGAGGATCTCCACTGCGCCGCCTTCGACCTCGACACCTCCGCCGACGTGACCGCCATCGCGGGGGACGTGACAGATCCCGCCCATCGCGCCCGGCTGGCGGAGGCCGTACCGCGTCTGGATCTGCTGGTGAACAACGCCAGCGGGCTGGGGGCGGTGCCGCTTCCCCCGCTCGCCGGATATCCGCTCGACGACCTGCGCGACCTGTTCGAGGCCAACGTGATCGCCCCGCTCGCGCTGATCCAGGCCACGCTGCCCGCTCTTCGCGCGCGCGGCGGAGCGGTGCTGAACATCTCGTCCGACGCGGCGGTCGAGCCGTACGAGGGCTGGGGCGGCTACGGGGCGACCAAGGCCGCGCTGGACCAGATCTCCAACGTGCTGGCCGTCGAGGAGCCCGGCATCACGGTCTGGTGGGTGGACCCCGGAGAGATGCGTACGCGGATGCTCGCCGACGCCGTGGGCGCGGAGGAGGCGGCCGCCGCTCCCGAGCCGGAGACCGTGGCCTCCGCGTTGCTGCGCCTCATCGCCGCCCGACCGGCCGGCGGCAGGTTCACGCGGGACGCACTCGAATGAGCTCGGCCATCGACTTCACGCTGCCCGCCGTACGGGAGGCGCACGAGCCCCCGGAGGCGCGCGGGCTCGGGCGGGACGGGGTGCGGCTGCTCGTCTCGCGCAAGGACACCGGGGAGATCGGACATCGGGCGTTCCGGGACCTGCCCGCGATCCTCGCGCCCGGCGACCTGCTCGTGGTGAACAACTCCGCGACCATGGCCGCCGCCGTACGGCTCGATCGCCTGGCCGTGCACTTCTCCGGCGAACTGCCCACAGGAGAGTGGCTGATCGAGCTCAGGCGGCGTACGGGCGGGGCCACCGAGCCCTACATGGGAGGGGCGCCGGGAGAGTGGTTGCCCCTGCCAGGACAGGCCACACTGCGGCTCGTGTCCCGGGAGACGCCACGGTTGTGGCGTGCCGTCCTGAACCGTGACGTGCCGTCCTATCTGGAGAGGTACGGCGTGCCGATCCGCTACTCGTACGTGGCGCGGGACTGGCCGCTGGACCACTACCAGACCGTGTTCGGGGTCGAGCCGGGCAGCGCGGAGATGCCGAGCGCGGGGCGCCCGTTCACGGCGGCCCTGGTCACCGCGCTGGTCTCGCGGGGCGTCACAGTCGCGCCGATCACGCTGCACACCGGGGTCGCGTCGCCGGAGAAGGACGAACCGCCGTATCCCGAGCGGTTCTCCGTGCCCGCGTCCACGGCCCGGCTGGTGAACCTCACACGCGAGAACGGCGGGCGGGTCATCGCCGTCGGCACGACGGTGGTGCGCGCGCTGGAGAGCGCGGCTCTGCCCCGGCCCGACCTGGCCCGGCCTGATCTGATCGGGCCCGATCTGACCCGGCCTGATCCGCCCCGGCCTGATCCGCCCCGGGCTGATCTGGTCGGCCCTGCGCGGACCGGGCCTGATCTGGTCGGCCCTGCGCGGACCGGGCTTGGGCGGACCGGGCCTGTGTGGGCGGCCGAAGGGTGGACGTCGCACATCGTGACCCCATCCGAAGGCGTACGGGCGGTGGACGGGCTGCTCACGGGGCTGCACGAGCCACGCTCCAGCCACCTCATGATGTTGTCGGCCATCACAGAGCAGGACCTGCTGTCCCGCTCCTATCGGGCCGCGCTCGACGAGGGCTACCTCTGGCACGAGTTCGGGGACACGCACCTCATCCTCTAGCACCCAGCCCGCAGCCCCGCACAGGCAGCCGCCCCCGCACAGGCAGCCGCCCCCGCACAGGCAGCCGCCCCCGCACAGGCAACCAGCCGAGCCCAGACTCCGCGCGACAACCACCCCGGCACGGACTCTGCGCAGACGGCCGGTCCGGCGCAGACAACCAGGACAAATGGCGACATTTCGCCTTTAAACCTAAATTGAGTAAAGTATCCATAAAAAGATCTTTACGCATGATCCCAGAAGTGGTAGAAACCTTTGCGTTTACTGGGGGGCCTTTCTTCAACTTCCCCCCTTCGTCCTCTGGGAGACAAACACATGCGTCACCCGATCGCAAAGATCGCCATGCTCGCGCTGGTCGCCCCGCTCACGGGGGCCACGCTTCTCGCTACCGCGCCGGCCGGCGCCACCGCGGCGTCCGTCGCCAGGGCCGACGATCCGTACAGCATCTTCAAGATCTCCAACGTGAAGTACACGAAGAAGGCCAAGGCGGGCGCGACGGTCAAGTACTCCTTCACCGCGACCAACACCGGTCCGCACCCCGCGGACTATTACTACATCGGCGGCATCCTGCCCAAGGGCGTCGACACCAAGAAGAAGCTCTACTGGGACGGCCCCAAGGGCACGAAGTGCGACTGGGAGGGCCGCGAGTTCTGGTGCTGGACCCCGCACGTCCTTGACGTCGACGAGAGCGACTGGCTCTACATCGAGTTCCGCCTGAAGAAGACCGCGCGTGGCGCCCAGGTGGGCGAGGTCGGCGCGATCAACTTCGACGTTCCCCACGGCGCCGAGAACCTCGACAAGAAGCGCCTCAAGGAGCTCGGCATCAAGGGCTGGATCTACACCAGGAAGATCAAGACCC
This sequence comes from Microtetraspora glauca, assembly GCA_001570385.1. GTDB lineage: Bacteria > Actinomycetota > Actinomycetes > Streptosporangiales > Streptosporangiaceae > Microtetraspora > Microtetraspora glauca. Next base: position 213,246 of record BBYL01000008.1, read on the forward strand.
AGGTCGTTCGCTAGTGCCCCTCCCGGCACTGGATCGGACCTGACGGACCTTCCTCGCCGCACGCTGACGCGAGCGGCGTCCGTCAGACCAGATACGGCGACCTGAGCACGGTGACGCCCGCCCGGCCCGACCGGGCGGGCGTTTCGCGTTCCATCACCCCGTGCTGCTCCGTCACGCCCGTCCGCACGTACGCCTCGGCGATCCTGGCCAGGGCTCCGCGCTCCTCCTGCCGCCTCCCCGACCGCGCGAGCCGCACCTCGGGGAACCGCGTCACCTCCACCACGAGCCTCCGCGTCGCCACCACGCGGAGGATCGAGGCGAGAAGCGTGTCATCCCCGACATAGCAGCCTCGGGTGGACGTCGTCTCACCTTCCCGGTAACGCAGCGTCACCGGCCTCACGGCCGCCCCCGCGTCGATCGCCGCCTGGAACACCGCGGGCCGGAACTCCCCCATGCCGCGCCCGCACCACGTCGTCCCCTCGGGGAACGCCGCGACCGTGTCGCCCGCACGCAGGGCCGCGGCGACACTCCCGACCACCTCCGGCAACGCCGACAGCCGTTCCCTGTCGATGAACAGCACGCCCGACCCGGCCGCGAGCGTACGGATCAGCGGCCAGGCGCCGATCTCCCGCTTGGCGAGGGGCCGCGACGCCACGGTCGCCGCCACCACGAGCGGGTCCAGCCAGGACACGTGATTCGCCACGATGAGCGTCCCGCGGCCCTCCTCCGGCTCGGCCCCCGTCACGGGCGATCCGGCGACGAACGCGAACCCTCTCCGCACGTCCAGCCTGACGCCGAGCGCGCGGAGCAGCACCCGCGCCCACACCGTCACGATCCGGCCCCTGCGGGCCGTACGTGCCCCTCTGGCGACGAGGGAGAGGGGGATCCCGGCGAGCAGCACGAGCGCCGCGGCGGCCAGCCGTACGGCACGGCGGACCGGGCCCGCGGCGGCCTCCGCGGGCCGCACGCACGCCTCTGGCGAGCACGGGCTCACCCGCAGCCACGGGTTGGCACCCACGAGCGGCGCGGTCACCTGAGGCCGCCGAGGAAGTGCCGCAGGTAACGCCGGTCCACCTGTGCCATGGACAGAAGCACGAAGAAATCGGCGGTGCCGAAATCCGGATCATGAGCCGGGGCACCGCACACCCACGCCCCCAGGCGCAGATACCCGCGAAGCAGCGCGGGCGGCACGAACCGCCCGGACGGCTCCACCGCCGTCCCGCCCCAGGGCTTCCGCCACGGGGTGCGCGGCCGGACGCGGTACTCCTCGGGGCCGAGAGGGACCCGGTCCATGACCTCCGCGGCCGCCACGCCACCGTCGTCCAGGGGAATCGAGCAGCACCCGCCCAGCCAGCGGAAGCCCCCGTCGACCATGTAGCGCGCGATGCCGGCCCACAGCAGGGCGACGACGGCGCCCTCACGGTGGTCGGGGTGCACGCAGGTGCGCCCGACCTCGACCATGTCCCCCCTGATCCCGGCGAGTCCGCCGAGATCGAACTCCGTGTCGGCGTACAGCCGGTCCGCCCGGCGCGGCGGCAGCAGCCGGTACGTCCCGACCACCTCACGTCCCTCTCGGACGAGAAGGTGATCGCAATAGGCGTCGAAGCCGTCCACGTCGAGCCCGGAGACGGGAGTGTCGAGCCGTGCCCCCATCTCCTCGGCGAACACGCGGTGCCGGAGCCGCTGGGCGGCCTGCAGGTCAGCCGCGCTCGCGGCCATGCCGACCGTGTAGCGGCCGGTGTCGAGAGAGATCGTCATGGGCGCGCGTCCTTCCCTGAAAGCGTCTCGCGACCATCACGACATGCCGAAATGACCGCCGCGCCTCACGGCGAAGGCACTCAGGCGTCCGCATGGTGAACCCCGTGCGCGACCACAGGCCCCGGCCAAGTAGCGTTGGCCGCGATGAACCAGCGCACGCTCCTGATCACGCTCACCGGTCCGGATCGCCCGGGAGTCACCTCGCGTCTGTTCACCGTGCTGGCCGGGTTCCCCGTGACCGTCGCGGACGTCGAGCAGGTCGTCATCCGCGGCCGGCTGACCCTCGGTGTGCTCGTCGCCTACGCGGGCGGGCCGCCCACCGGCACCGGTGGCACCCTGGGCGGCCTGTGGACCGCCGTCGAGCAGGTCGCCGCCGACCTCGACATGGAACTCGAGATCGCCACCGGCACCATCTCGAAGGAGAAGCGACGCCGCGGCCGCCTGCACGTCACCGTGCTCGGCGCCCCCCTCACGCCCGCCGCCATGGCCGGGATCAGCGGCAGGATCGCGGCGTGCGGCGCCAACATCGACCGCATCGAACGGCTGTCGAGCTACCCCGTGACGTGCATCGAGCTCGCCGTCTCCGGCGCCGACCCGGTCGCGATGCGGGCCGAGCTGGCCGCCGAGGCCGCGCTCCAGCACGTGGACGTGGCCGTTCAGCGGTCCGGCCTGTACCGCCGCGCCAAGCGGCTCATCGTCATGGACGTCGACTCCACCCTCATCCAGGCCGAGGTCATCGAGCTGCTGGCCAGGCACGCCGGATGCCTCGGCGAGGTCGCCCGGGTGACCGAGGCGGCGATGCGCGGCGAGATCGACTTCGCCGAGTCGCTGACCCGGCGGGTGGCCCTGCTGGAGGGCCTGCCCGAGGAGATCTTCGAGCAGGTCGCCAAGGAGGTCGTCTACACGCCCGGCGCACGCACGCTCGTGCGCACGCTGAAGCGCCTCGACTACCGCTTCGCGATCGTCAGCGGCGGGTTCACCCAGATCACCGACAGTCTGGTCAAGGAGCTCGGCATCGACTACTCCGCCGCCAACACGCTGGAGGTCGTCGACGGCAGGCTCACCGGCCGGGTGATCGGCGAGATCGTGGACCGGCCCGGCAAGGCCCGCGCCCTGGAGCGGTTCGCCGAGCAGGCGGGCATCCCGATCAGCCAGACCGTCGCCATCGGTGACGGCGCCAACGACCTGGACATGATCGCCGCAGCCGGCATCGGCATCGCCTTCAACGCCAAGCCGATCGTGCGGCAGGCCGCCGACACCGCCGTGAACGTTCCGTACCTCGACTCGATCCTCTACCTGCTCGGCATCTCCCGTGAGGAGGTCGAGGCCGCCGACGCCGAGGACGGCGTCGTCACACCTCGTCACTGACCACCGGGAGATCGGTCCGATCGGCCCGGTCCGCGGTGAACGCGGCGGTGGCGTAGGCGCACAACCGCGCCGACTCCGAGTTGAGCGAGCGCATCGCGTGGTCGACCGCCGCGGCCTGGAGCAGCGCCCGCCGGACCTTCGTCGCCCGGTCGGCCGGGGCCACGTCCAGCTCGTCCAGACGCCGCTCGGCCAGCGTGCCCAGCCATCCGGAGAGGTCGGCCAGCTTCCCTTCCACCTCGCCCCCCGACTCGTACGGCTCGCCGGCCTCCACGGCGTCCGCCGCGTCCTCCAACCGGTCGGCGACCGCGTCGAGCACATCAGGAACGGGCCCCGCCTCGACCCGCTCCTCCCGCAGCACCGAGGTGACCGCGATCAGGTCGTCACGGACCCGCTGTGTGAGGGACATCGCCTCCGCGACCTCCTCCGGCGCCGTGACCCCGGGCTCGTGCGCGATGTAGTCGAGAGCCTTGGAGACGGCCGTCGCCGCCTTGGACGCCTTCCTGATGGACTCCTCCGCCTTCACTTCCGGCAGTTCGCCCCGGCTCACCTCGGCCAGCGTCCTCGACGCCGTCGCGTGGGTCCTGAGCATCCGCGCCACCCGGTCCGCCAGGCGTACGGTCTCGCCGCGCGGCCACAGCAGGCGGGTGCATGCCAGCGCGATGACGCCTCCGAGGAGCGTGAGACCCACCCGCGCCCCGGCGAGGCCCGGCTTCTGCGGCACCTGGAAGTCGATGAGCAGCAGCACGAACATGTTCAGGAACGTGATCCAGTACGCGAAGCGGGCGCTGGCCAGGCCGAACGCGAGCAGAGCCGCGATCGTGATCAGGATCGCCAGCGGCCACCGGTGCGGCGCGACCAGCAGGACCATGGCCGCGGCGAACCCGCCGATCGCCGTCCCGAGCGTGCGCCCACCCGCCCTCGCAAGCGTCTCGCCGTACGTCGGCTGGATCGTCACCAACACGGTGATCGCGAGCCACTGCGGATAGGCGGGCCTGGCGAACACCACGATCAGCATGGCAATCAGGGTGCCCAGCCCGACCCGCAGCGCGTGCCGGAACCCGGGATCGTCCAAGGCCAGCCGGTAGCGCACCTCGGGCGTGACGGGAGTGCCCAGCTGGGGCAGGACCAGCCGCGGCGACGACAGTTCCAGCGCGGGCCCGGCCGCCTTCTCCACCGCCGAGGCGAGCCGCTCGGCGCAGTGCTCGATCTGGCGCAGCATCACGAGGTGCAGGAGCTCGCGCTCCCCCTTCGGCCGGGTGCCCCGCAGGGCGTCGGCCCGTTCCTTGAACTCGTCGATCCCGGCAGGAAGCTCCATGCCCGACTCCGGGCGGGCGAGCGCCGCCGACATCGACCGCAGCGAACGGCAGAGCGTCGTGGTCAGCGCGGAGAAGCCCACCCGCTCGTCCGCGTCCGGAACCTGGCGGTACACCGTCATGCACAGCCCCCGCAGCGTCACCGCCTCGTACAGCACCCGCCGGAAGGCGGCCACCACCGCCTCCGCCTGCGGGGAGCGGCGCTGCCAGCGATGCCGTGCGCACGACCTCCTGGCCTTCTCCAGCGCCGCGGTGGCCGTACGCCGCCGTTCGTCCCAGGCGTCCCGGTCGAGGCTCCTGTCGGCGACCGCGTCCACGAGTTCGGCCATGGACGCGGCGGTCTCGGACAAGGTGATCGTCAGTGGACGGGTACGGCGCCACGGCCACGGCAGTGGGAGCACGACCGTGGACAGCAGGCCCCCGAGGAGCATCAGCCCCAGATGCGGGATCGGCTCGACGGGCAACGGATTGGCCGCGGTCAGCAGCAGCGCCAGCGCCGCCGTCGGCCCCATCATCGGCACCACGATGCCGAGCGCCGCGAGCGCCGGGGTCACCAGGACCAGCAGCCAGTCGTGCCCCGCGACGAGGAGGATCCCGAGCAGCGTGCCCAGAGCCAGGGCGAAGGTGGCGCCGATGAGGCGGGCCACCCGGACGCTGCCCGGATTGCGGACGGCCCGTACCGCGACCAGCCAGGCGCCGGTGCTGATCACGGCACCGTCCTCCGGATGGCCGGTCACCAGACCGAGGATCAGCGGGACGGCCACACAGGCGCACCCGGTCACACCGAACCCGAGCGCCAGGCGAGGGTCCTCGACCTTCAGCGCACGGGCGGCCCGGCCTGCCCAGTGTTTAAGGACGGTGAGCCCGGACAAGGTTGCCGGTCCCCGGATCGACGTCGTCCCAGTCGCCGGGGAGCTCGATCACGGCGTACGCCCCGGGAGGAAAGCCCGCGTTCCCGTCACCGGTGATGGTGAGCACGAGCTCGTGAACGCCCGGATTGTGCCCGACGAGCACCAGCGTCTCGATCTCCGAGCCGGTACGGCGGAGCAGGTCGAGCAGCTCGTCGGCGTACGCCTCGTAGATGTCGCGCTCGACCTCGATCGGAGCGTCGATCCCGAGCAACTCGGCGGTCTCCCTTGTGCGGACCGACGGCGAGCAGAGCACGAGGCCGGGCTTCAGCGGCCGGATGAGGTCGCCGGTCTCGCGGGCTTCCCGCCTCCCGTGCTCGGTGAGGGGACGCTCTCGGTCGGCCAGACCCGGCACCTGCGCGGCCGTGGCGTGCCGGACGACGATCAGCGTCTTCATCGGGACGCCCACACGGCGAGCGCGACGATGACCGCGAACATCGCCAGCATGCCGAGCAGGATCAACAGGAGGCTCCGCCCGCCGGATGGCTTGTCCATGACTCCTGAGTCTAGATGCGCCGGAAAAGGAGGAGGGCCCCCCGCACCCGCGGGAGGCCCTCGACGAACGGTGTGTCAGCTCGCCACGGTCTCCGGCGTACGCTCCTCGTTGTTCGAGGAGATGCCGCCCGAGCGGCGCTTCGACACGACGATCGCGGCCACGACCACCACGAGCGCCACGGCCGTCACGCCGACGCGCAGCGCGACGTTGTCGGCGTAGGCCACGACCGCGGGGGCGATCAGCAGCGCCACCAGGTTCATCACCTTGATCAGCGGGTTGATCGCGGGACCGGCGGTGTCCTTGAACGGGTCGCCGACGGTGTCGCCGATGACGGTCGCCGCGTGGGCCTCCGAACCCTTGCCTCCGTAGTGGCCGTCCTCGACCAGCTTCTTGGCGTTGTCCCAGGCGCCGCCGGAGTTCGCCAGGAACACGGCCATCAGCGTGCCGGCCGCGATCGCGCCCGCCAGGTAGGCGCCGAGCGGCGCGTACCCGAAGGCGAACCCGACCGCGATGGGCGTCATGACGGCGAGCAGGCCGGGCGTGGCCAGTTCGCGCAGCGAGTCGCGGGTGCAGATGTCCACGACGCGGCCGTAGTCCGGCTGCTCGCTCCCGTCCATGATCCCGGGCTTGGTGCGGAACTGCTCGCGCACCTCGAAGACGACGCGTCCGGCGGCCCGGCCGACCGCCATGATCGCCAGACCCGAGAACAGGAACACCACCGCGGCACCGATGATCAGACCGACCAGCACGTTCGGCGAGTCGACCGAGAGGCTGAAGTTCGCGAACGAGCCCAGTGCGTCCTTGACGCTCTGGGTGGCCTTGGCCAGCTCTCCCTCGACCGCCGTACGGAACGACCCGAACAGCGCCGTGGCGGCCAGTACGGCCGTCGCGATGGCGATGCCCTTGGTGATGGCCTTGGTGGTGTTGCCGACCGCGTCGAGGGAGGTGAGCACGCGGGCGCCCTCACCCTCGACGTCGCCGGACATCTCCGCGATGCCCTGCGCGTTGTCCGAAACCGGGCCGAACGTGTCCATGGACACGATCACGCCCACCGTGGTCAACAGGCCGGTGCCGGCCAGCGCGACGGCGAACAGTGCCACGGTCACGTTGCCGAAGCCGAGCAGGAAGGCGCCGTAGACCGCGCCGCCGATGAGCAGCGCCGAGTACACGGCGGATTCGAGACCGACCGAGATGCCGGACAGGATGACGGTCGCCGCGCCGGTCCGCGAGCTCTCCGTGATCTCCTTCACGGGGCGGCGGTTGGTCTCGGTGAAGTAGCCGGTGAGGATCTGGATGGCGCTGGCGAGCACCAGGCCGATGATCACGGCGCCGATCGCGATCAGGCGCGGGTCGGAGCCGAGACCGGCGATCTCCTTGCTCACCCCGGACAGCTCGCTGAAGCTGGCGGGCAGGTACACGAACGCCGCACCGGCCACCAACACGGCGGAGATGGCGGCGGAGATGAAGAAGCCGCGGTTGATCGCGGCCATCCCGTTGCGGTCGCCACTGCGCGGCGCGGTGGTGAAGATGCCGATGATCGCCGTGATGACGCCGATCATCGGGACGATCAGCGGGAACACCAGGCCCTCGGTGCCGAAGGCCGCCTTGCCCAGGATCAGGCTGGCGACCAGCATGACCGCGTACGACTCGAACAGGTCGGCCGCCATGCCGGCGCAGTCGCCGACGTTGTCACCGACGTTGTCGGCGATGGTGGCCGCGTTGCGCGGGTCGTCCTCGGGGATGCCCTGTTCGACCTTGCCGACGAGGTCGGCGCCGACGTCGGCGGCCTTGGTGAAGATGCCGCCGCCGACCCGCATGAACATGGCGAGCAGCGCGGCGCCGAAGCCGAAGCCCTCCAGCACGCTCGGGGCATCGCCCTTGTAGATCAGCACGACGATCGCTGCGCCGAGCAGGCCGAGGCCGACGGTGAACATGCCCGCCACGCCGCCGGTGCGGAAGGCGATGCGCATCGCGGCCTTCTCACCCGGCGTGATGCCTTCTCCTCCGGCCTGCGCGCCCCTGGCGGCGGCCGCGACGCGGACGTTGCCTCGGACGGCGAGCCACATGCCCGTGAAGCCGGTCAGCGCGGAGAACACCGCGCCCACCACGAAGAAGACCGAGCGCCCCACGGCCACGCTCGTCGAACTGGACGGCAGCAGGAACAACAGGAAAGGAATGATGACGACGAAGATGGCAAGTGTCCGGAACTGCCGCGTGAGGTACGCGGCGGCACCTTGCTGTACGGCTTTCGCGATGTTCTGCATTCGCTCGGTGCCTTGCCCCGCGGAGAGCACTTCGCGGACGAGACCGCCCGCGACGGCAAGAGCGATCAGGGCCACCGCGGCGACCACGACGACGAGTGTGAGATGGGAACCGCTCAGGGATACCGCTGCGCCTTCGTCAGCGGCAAAATAGGCAGACATCCGTCCTCCTCGGCCAGACGGGTTCTGGAGTCCGCGCGAACAACGAAGAAATGCGCTGCTATCCACGCCGACTCGTAGGTCCCGGACGGCGCTGCTGTCAATGGTTTCGGCGGGCCGAGCGGCGCCTTCCGGGTGGTTGGCAGTGCCGCTTCCGGTTGCATCCGCAATACCTTGGCCGGTGCGGGGAGTCTACGCAGCGAGACGGCGGATATGAAGGCCCTTTCGCCCGCTAATCCTGATGGCGTTCAGGAATAACGGGATCTTTGCCTGGCCACGCTGCTTCCTTGACCTCATGTCATCCGAATTACGGCGAACGGGAATACGGAGTTTCGGGCGTCCGAATATCGGGGAGGTTGAGCAGCACAAAAAAAGATCGAGCGCCGCCCCCTACAGGGAGGCACTCGATCTCGATCAGACCGCGGCTACGCCGTTGGGCGACGCGGGCCAGCTCATGCGGATGCGCATGCCCTTGGCGCCGGACGACACCTCGACGTCGTCGGCCAGACCCGCGATGACCGCGATCCCGAGGCCGGGCATCTCCGGCACGAGGGTCCCGTCCGTGGGGATCACGGGTTGCTGGAGGTCGTCGCTGGGAGCGACGTCGGTGACGGTGACCTCGAAGCGTCCCGAGTCGTCGCGCAACTCGATGACGATCGGCTCTCCCGGGCAATGGACGCGATGCGCCTCCACTGCCCGCGAGCACGCCTCTCCGACGGCGAGCCGCACCTCGTCCAGCAGCGCCTCCGACACGCCGGTGCGCCGGGCGATGGCCGTGGCGACCAGCCGTGCCGTACGCACGTGGGCCGGGAGTGCGCTGAACGTCAGCTCGACGGTGGCCATGCTGGCTCCTCGGCCGTCACTTGTCTCGGCCGTGGGCTTCCTTCGCCTCGTCCACCGAGGCGTAGATCCCGAAGACCTTGGTGAGACCGGTGATCCGGAAGATCTTCAGGATGCGCTCCTGCGTGCAGACGAGCTCCAGCGAGCCGTCGTGCGCCCGCACCCGCTTGAGCCCGCCGACCAGCACGCCGAGCCCGGTGGAGTCCAGGAAGTCCACCTTCTCCATGTTCACAAGGAGGTGGAAGTTGCCCTTGTTGACCAGGTCGATCAGCAGCTCACGCAGTCTGGGCGCGGTGTAGACGTCGATCTCACCTTCGACATCGACGATGGTGAGGTTGTCCTCGGAATGGTGGTCCAACTTCAGATCCACAGATCCTCCAGCGCCTTGCATGCGTAGGTCCTCGATGGAGGTCGTGCATCCTGGAAGCTCGAAAGCCCCAGAAGAACGACCCCGACGCGCGGCATTCAACCACGCTACGACTCCGTGTCTATACGAAATCCCGACTCCGAGCGACTCTCCCCACAGATGCCATAGTGGAAACCAGTGACTTCGTCTACCTCACCTTCACGTCGGACAGGCCCTCTCCTGGCACGGCTGCTCTCGGCACCGTCGCGCAGCGGGCGGGTCACGCATGTCGAGCACGTTCCAGCACGTCAGGCGGGCCAGGCCGGCTGGCCGGAGTGGGCTCCGGACGTGCTGGTGAGCCGATTGGAGAACCAGGGCATATCGGGCCTCTGGCAACACCAGCTCGACACCGCCGAGCACGTTCGACGTGGCCAAAACGTGATCATTGCCACTGGCACCGCCTCGGGAAAATCTTTGGCCTACCTGCTCCCGGCCGTGGCCGACGTCCTCGCAGGCGGCACCGTGCTCTACCTGACACCGACGAAGGCGCTCGCCGCCGACCAGCTCCGCGCGGTCAGGGCGCTGCGGCTGGCCCAGGTCAGGGCGGCCACCTTCGACGGTGACACTCCCGCGGAGGAACGTCCCTGGGTACGGCAGCACGCCAACTATGTCCTGACGAATCCAGACATGCTGCACCGGTCGATGTTGCCGGGCCATGCCCGCTGGTCCTCGTTCTGGCGACGGCTCCGGCTGGTGATCGTCGACGAATGCCACGGATACCGCGGTGTCTTCGGCTCGCACGTCGCCCAGATCCTGCGCCGCCTGCGCCGGGTCTGTGGGAAGTACGGCTCCCGCCCCACCTTCCTGCTGGCGTCGGCCACCGCGAGTGACCCCGCCCTGGCGGGAGCACGCCTGACGGGCCTTGAGATGGCCGAGGTGACCACGGACGCCTCGCCCCGGGGTTCCGCCACCTTCGCGCTCTGGGAGCCGCCTCTGACGGACCTGCGGGGCGAGAACGGCGCGCCGATCCGGCGCACGGCCACCGCCGAGACGGCCGACCTGCTCACCGACCTCGTCGTCGAAGGGGTGCGAACGCTGGCCTTCGTCCGGTCCCGCCGGGCCGCCGAGACCGTCGCGCTCACCGCTCGGAGGAATCTCGAAGAGATCTCCCCCGACCTGCCGTCCCAGGTGGCGGCTTACCGGGCGGGTTACCTGTCCGACGACAGGCGGGCGCTGGAGAAGTCGCTGCGGTCGGGTTCGCTGATGGGCCTGGCCACCACCAACGCCCTGGAACTCGGCGTCGACGTGTCCGGCCTGGACGCCGTCCTCATCGCCGGCTGGCCGGGCACCCGCGCCTCGCTCTGGCAGCAGGCGGGACGGGCCGGGCGGGCGGGACAGGACGCCCTCGCCGTGCTCGTGGCCCGGGACGACCCGCTGGACACCTATCTCGTTCACCATCCGGAGGCACTGTTCGGCCGGCCGGTGGAGGCCATCGTGCTCGATCCCGACAATCCGTACGTGCTGGCTCCTCATCTGTGCGCGGCCGCCGCGGAGATCCCGCTGACCGAGCAGGATCTGGAGACCTTCGGTCCCGCCGCACCGGACGTCCTCGACGACCTGGTGGGCAGGGGGATGTTGCGGAAGCGCACCACCGGCTGGTTCTGGACCAGCCGGGGACGCGCCTGTGACCTGGCCGACATCCGCGGCGCGGGAGGCGCCCCGATCCAGGTCGTGGAGGCCGCCACGGGACGGCTCCTCGGCACCGTGGACGAGCCGTCCGCCCACATGACGGTCCACTCCGGGGCGGTGTACGTCCATCAGGGCGAGACGTTCGTCGTGGACCTGCTCGATCTCGACTCCGACGTCGCCCTGGTCACGGCGGCCGAACCCGACTACACCACGTACGCGAGAGACATCACGGATATTCGGGTGGCCGAATCGATCCGTATGCGGCCTTTCGGGCCGGGCGAGTTGCATTTCGGATCTGTGGAAGTGACCCAGCAGGTCGTCTCGTACATCAAGCGGCGCACCCAGACCGGCGAGTCCCTCGGCGAGGAGCCGCTGGACCTGCCACCTCGAACGCTGCACACCCGGGCGGTCTGGTGGACACTGCCCGACCTCGCGCTCGCGCCGCTGATGGCCGACACCGACGGCAAGCCCGTGGACCTCGGTGGTGCGGCTCATGCCGCGGAACACGCCTCCATCGGCCTGCTCCCCCTGTTCGCGACGTGTGATCGATGGGACATCGGCGGCGTCTCCACGCAACTCCACCAGGACACCGGTCTGCTGACGGTCTTCGTGTACGACGGCCATGACGGCGGGGCGGGCTTCGCCGAACGAGGCTTCGCCCGCGCCGTCGACTGGCTCTCCGCGACTCAGGAGGCCATCGCCTCCTGCGAATGCGAGCAGGGCTGTCCGTCCTGCATCCAGTCGCCCAAGTGCGGCAACGGCAACGAACCCCTCGACAAGGCCGGCGCGCTCCGCCTGCTCGGCATCCTGCTCGGCTCGGACACCCGCCCGGAGTGATCAGGACCTGGATTCAGGACTCAGCCGATCATCGCCCTGGCAGTCACAGCCCTAGGCAGTCACGGGTCCGGGCAGCCACGGCTCCCGGGCAGTCACGGGTCCGGGTAGTCCTGGGTCCGGGCAGTCATGGCTCCCGGGCCATCCCAGCCAGTGGCAGCCATCAAGGTGCCGTGGGTCAAGGTGCCGTGACGGGTCCCGCGCGGGCGAGAGCCGTCGCCGTCCCGACACCCACGATGGGCAGGACACGTGGCACCGCGACGGCGGCAGCGACGTCCACGATGCCGTCTGAGAGCGCACAGGAGACCATCCGCGCGCCATTGGCCATCGCCACCATGTCCGCACGCCCGCATGCCCCCTCCGGCGCGGAGAAGGCGTGTGCTGCCGCCGCCAGGGCGCTGAGATCGGCCGCGCTCTGCGCCCGATGGCGCGCCACCCTCACCGCTCCGACCTGAAGCACCGCCAGCGCGACAACCCACACCACGGCCATGAGCGTGACCATCCAGATCGTGGCCGACCCGCTCTCCCGAGCCTCTCTTTCCCTCAAGCTCCTCACGCCGTTTCCACTGCCTCCACAACGTTTCCCCCGCCCCACACTGTCTCCGCCGTCCCCACACCGTTTCTGCCGTCTCCACGCCGTCTCCTGTCCCCACACCGTCCCCTGTCCCCACGCCGTCCCCAGGCCCTCTCCCCCCGTCCGCGGGCCGTTTTCGCCGTTCCTACGCCGTTCTCAACTGGTCTCCTCAGGCCCCTCCGGCTCTTGCCCGATCACATCGGCCCTTCCAGTCCTCGGTGTCGTGGAAGAAGTGTTCTCGCACTCCCTTCGGCGGCTGTGATCTGCCGGTCACCCACCCCAGTGAGTCACGGCATACGTCCCTCAGGAGTCCGGCCGGAAAAGTCGATCGCGCCTGGCTCTGTGGCGGCGCTGGCGGACGCCTCGACCCGGATGGCCGGAAGCATCAACCCCCAACTCGGCCTGATCAGCGCCGAAATCCTCACCCTGGCCATCTCACCCACGATCGAGACCGCGATCTCCGCGCCTCGTGGTGCCGAACGGGCCGCCGCCGCGCGTACCGACGCGACAGGCTCGCCCCGGGCCACGGCCCTGGCTCCCGCCCTGGCCGCGTCCACGCACTCCAATTGGGCACCGATGAGACCCACCGCCCACAGAGCGGCACCGAGGACCGCGACCAGGGCCGGCAACCCGACGGCCGCCTCGGCAGTGACCGAGCCTCGATCACTCGGTCGCACTCGCCGGGCCTTCGGCTCCCTCACAGGCAACAGATCGCCAGAAAGGCCCCCGGCCTGGCGCCCACGAAACCGCGCCGGATCGGGCAACGCCGCCCTGCCGGCCATCCACATCAACCCTGATGAGGCCCCTCGGCGTGGCGACGCACTCAGCGTGCGCTCCATCCCAGCGAGCTCGCTCACGGCGTCACCCCGCCAGCTTGAGGGCCTTCTGGATCAGCGCGGTGAGCATGCCTCTGACCTCAGCACTCGTGACGATCTTGAAGAGCAGGCCCGCGAAGGCGCAGGCGGCGATCGTGCCCACCGCATACTCAGCGGTCGACATGCCCGCTTCGGCCCTGGTGCGGGCGGCCAAGGTCCATTGCACGGCCGTGGACCGGAGCCGTACCCGCAACGCGCCGATCAACGTCCGCCAGGAACGCGCCGAACTCTGGCCGCACAACAGCTTCTGCCGGGATTCCGGACCCAGTTCGAGCACTGAGGCCGCTCTGCCTTCCGAGGCCGATCTCCCTTCCGACTCCGGTCGGCGCCCCGACACCGGTCGACGCGTCGTACCGGAGCGACAAACCGCAGCCGACTGGTGCACCGGAAGCGGTCGGCGCGCTGTGGCGAGTCGGCATTCCGAACCAGGACGGCATCCCGGAGCCGGGCGACATTCCGAGGCCGGTCGGCTGACCAGGACATGAAACGCCGCCGCCTTCCTGGACACGCGTGCCATCACTCGCTGAACCGCCAGGAACGCCTGACACGTTCGTCCGACAGCTTTGCCGAGCTTCTTGCCGATCCGTGTGCGCATCGATCCCCCTGATCGGACCACCACGGTCTCTCCGCGGCTGCCCTCAGGTTCCGCGATCGGGCTTCTCCTCGCTGGCCCCGAACTCGGTTCTGGGGATAAGAATCGATCATGTTCCGTACTGTGGATAGCGGGGTTCTATGTGGATAACCGACCGCCCAGGACAGGGGGTTCAACCTGGAATATCGCCGCACGACATCTCCAGTTATCCACAAGTGTGGAAAGTGCTGTCCACAGCCCGAATCACCGGACAGTCGCCCGAGCTTGTCTCATGCTGACGCCGACCGGCAAGGCTGCGGTGAGCCCGAAGAGGTGGGACGGGGCCCCCGCAAGTGCCCCGGACACCCCAGACACAGAGGCGGCACTGAAGAGGTGAGGCGGAGAAGCGCGGGAGGCAGTGCGCGGGGGTAAGCGACGCGAGCGTGAAGCCACGCCAGCATGAAGCGACGCCAGCGTGAAGCGACGCGAAGGAGGAGGGGCGGAAGGTGTAAGGGACCGATGTCAAGGCAAAAGGACTTGCCCTGCCAGACCAGCCACCACGGGAATGATCCCCAAAAAGACGAACGCGGGCAGGAAGCACAACCCGAGCGGAGCCACAGCCTGGACCCCGGCTTTCCTCGCAGCCGCCGATGAGGACGCGCGGCCGGCCCGACGCGCGTCATCCGCCAGCCGTGTGAGCACCTCTGCGACCGGCGCTCCGCGCCGGGTAGCTCTGATCATGGTCCGAGCGAGCGAAGCGAGGGGTGGGTCCTGCGCGAGAGCGCCCCAAGCCGCCTCTGGGTCCGCCCCCAGCCGTAGCTGGCCTCCGATCCAGGAGAGCCGTTCTCCCAATGGCCCACCGATGGCTTCCGCCACCGCGTCGACCGCTCCGCCCACCGGCTGCCCGGCTCGGAGACAGGCGACCATGAGATCGGCCGCGAACGGGAGATCCGCCGCCACTCGCTCGCGACGACGCCGGGCCTCGGCGGGTTCCCGCCGTTGAACAGCCACGAGCACGCCCCCGGCGACCAGTGCGCCCGCAACCGCACCCGAAACTCCCCCCAGCATGAGGAAAGCGAGTGTTCCGGTTGGCGCGGCGACCGCGAGCCCGTGGAGTCGGACCGCCATCTCGGGACTTCGGGCTGCTGATCCGCGTCCCATGTGAGAGCGGCCAGCCACAGTCGGCGCCATCTCGGTGATGGCCCCGACGCCGCTCCCCTGAATGGCATCCCGAGCGGCGCCATGACCAACACCTGGACCAACACCTCTGCCAACGTGCTGGACCGGCCCCCGCCGTAGATCTCCTGCCGCACCGAAGCCGGGAAGCGCACGCAGCCGACCGGAAGGCGAGATGCGAGCCGGCCACGCCATCACGGCCAGCGCGGCCAGGACAGCGGCGATCACCGCCATGATGTGCCGACCTCCTTCTCGAGGCCTCCCGCCTCATGACTCCGTACCGCGTAAGCGACCTTTCCGGAGCCTCCCGCCTCATGACCCCGTACCGCGTGAGCGACCTTTCCGGAGCCTCCCGCCTCCTGCCCCTGTGCCGCGTGGGCGACGATGCGGTTGGTCCACCACACGCCCACGCCGTCCAGAGCGAGCCCCGTGACCAGGCAGGCGATCCCGGCGGGTTCCCCGAACAGGAACGACAGAGGGCTCATGCCGAGGCCGGCGGCCATCAGCAGGCCGAGCGCGGGAAGGACCGCGAGCAGGCGCGCCGTCGCCCGCGGACCTGCGAGCTGGGCGGCGAGATCCTGCCTGTGCGTCTCGGCCTCGCGGAGCGAGCCGCCCAGCCGCTCGACGAGGGCGGCCAGGCCACCGCCCCCGGCCATGCTGACCTGCCAGCAGGCGGCGAGCCGGATGAGCCCCTCTCCACCATGAGGCGGGGCGGCGCGCAGCAGGGCGGCGGCGACGTCACCGCCGTCCCTGGCGGTGGCGACGACCGGCCGCAGCACCTCCGCATCGGGAAGGGTGACCGCGGAGACGGCACGGGACAGCGCGTCACCCGGAGTCCCACCGGCGGCGAGTTCGGCCACGATCCCCTGACAGAGCTCGATGGACACAGCACGCCACGCCGCGGCCTGCCGTTCGGGACGGGGGCGATCAAGGAGTGTGGCCGCGCGGCGTCTCGGCGTGCGCCCCCGGGCACCCGTGAGACCCGCCACACGCGCCGCGGCGATTCCCGGGCCGGCCCAGACCCATGCCGCGAGCGCGGCGGCCAGCACCGCTATGGCGACCATGCGGCCCCCGGGCATCGGGCCGCGAGCGCGGGCGCGGCGGGGCCGGATGTCACGTCGCCGCCGGGACCGAATGCCAGGGCCGGGACGGCGGTCACCAGGCCGGAAGGGCAGCGTTCCAGCAGGCAGATCTCGGCCACCCTGCGGCGCCCGCCCCCGGGATCACGGACGAGGTGGACGACCGCGTCGAGCGCCGCCGCGAGCTGGCTGTGCACCGCCTCCCGGGAGAGTCCGGCCGCGCAGGCGAGGGCCTCCAGCCGGGCGGGCACGTCCGCCGCGTTGTTCGCGTGCAGCGTCCCGCAACCGCCCTCGTGGCCCGTGTTGAGCGCGGCGAGCAGGTCGATGACCTCGGCGCCTCGGACCTCGCCCACCACAACGCGGTCCGGCCGCATCCGCAGTGCCTGCCGTACGAGGTCGCGGAGGGTGACACCGCCCGCACCCTCGAGATTCGGCGGGCGCGTTTCGAGACGCACGACATGGGGGTGCCGGGGACGCAGCTCGGCGGAGTCCTCGACCAGGAGCAGTCGCTCACCCGGATCAGCCAGGGACAGCATGGCCGACAACATGGTGGTCTTGCCCGTGCCGGTGCCTCCGGTGACGAGGAAGGCCAGCCGCGCGGCCAGGATCGCCCGCAGGACCACCGCGCCGATGCCGGGCACGAGCTCCTCCAGCGTGAACGTGCGGCGGGGCGGCAGGCGCAGGGACATGCAGGTGCCCTCAGGCGCGATCGGCGGCAACACGGCGTGCAGCCGGACTCCTCCCGCCAGTCGCGCGTCCACGTACGGGCTGGCGTCGTCCAGACGCCGACCGGCCGCGGCGGCGAGCCGCTGGGCCAGGCGGCGGACCTCGTCGTCCCCGGAGAAGGCGACGGAGGTGAGCCGCAGGCCGCGGCCGTCGTCGACCCACACCTCTCGTGCGCCGTTGACCAGGACGTCCGTGACGCCCGGCTCGGCGAGGAGCCCCTCGAGTGGCCCCGCGCCGATGAGGTCGGCGCGAAGGGTGCGCGCGATGGCCAACACCTCGGCGTCCCCGAGCACGGCCCGCTCGGCACGGAGCGCGCTCGCCACCCGGGCCGCCGACGGCTCCAGCCCCGAGCGGGCGAGCCGTACGCGGACGGCCTCGACCAGTTCCGGAGAGACCGTGGGGTCCGGCACGCTCGGGTCATCCGCCCGCTGTGGGGTCATGGCCTGTGCCGTGCCGTACGGACCGGTCTCTCCGGCGCGGAGGATCACGCGGCCTCCGTCAGGGTTTCGAGCAGGGTCGAGCAGAAGCGGCCCAGAGGTGTACGGCCGAGCGGAGGCGGCGCGCCCCGGTCGAGGGCCTCGGCGAGGCCCCGCTGTTCCGGTAGTACACCGGTGCCCCGAATCCCGAGGGAGGCCGCGACGACGTCGGGGGCGAGTGCCCCGGGACGCGGCACGACGCGGAGATCGGCGGTATGCCTGCGGAGCTGCGCCAGGACCTGCCCGGCGGCGAGCACCCCGCGGACGTCGGACCGGACGACGAGCAGCGTGGTGGCGGCCCGGGACAGCGCCTCCGCCTCACCGTCGTCCAGGTGGCGAGGCAGGTCGACGACGACCAGGTCGCAGCCGCGGCGGGCGGCGTCGAGCACGGCACGCATGGCCTGCCTCGGAATGGCCGCCGGTTCACCGCGATGCCAGGAAAGCACGGTCAGCTCGCCGAACGTGGGCAGCGCCTCCTGCAGGGCCGCGAAGCTCACCCGCCCTTCCCTCCCGGCGATGTCCGGCCAGCGGGCTCCGGTGGCCTCCTCCTGGCCCAGGACCACGTCGATGCCGCCGCCCAGCGGATCGGCGTCGACCAGCAACGTCCGCAGGCCGCGCCGGGAGGCGGTGAGGGCCAGGGACGCGGCCAGCACGGTCGCCCCTGCGCCGCCCCTGCCACCGGACACGCAGACGACCATGCCCGCCCTCGTCGCCGGTTCCGCCGCCTCGCCCAACTCGTCGACCAGAAGACGCTCGGCCTGCGGGAGTTCCACCACCGCTCGCGCCCCGACGGCGACGCATCGGCGCCACATCGACGGATCGGCCACGGCGCGGGTCACGAGCAGCACGTTCTGCCGTGGGGGCGGGCCGGTGGCGGCGAGGGCGTCCGCCAGGTCATCTCCGACGATGACCAGCGGAGCGCCGCTCCAGTACGGCCGGGCCTGCGCCGCGGCGTGCGCGACATCGAGCTCGACTCCGGCCGCCGCGGCGACGCGGAGGAGATCGTCGAGAAGTTCCTGGTCGTCGGTGATGGCCAAGGGCCGGTGCATCGGTGTCTCCCTCCTGACAGGAAGACCACCATGCGAGCCGGGCCTGTCCGCCACGCTCACCGAATGCCGTTCTGGGGATTACTCCCTGGCTGTGGACGAACCAGGAGGCCATCCACGCGCTCGCCGGAGGCGCCTCGGCACGCGACCGGCGCCGAAAGGGGCGACCCCCGCCGGGGGGATAGCGGGGGTCGCCTACCGGTCCGGCACTGGGGGGGTAGAGCCGGATCCGTTTTCGGAAGAAAGCTTTCAACAGGTGCCCCTGGCGTGGCAAGAGAGTCACCACATCATGGCCAACTGCACGTCAACTCTCCGTAATGGGAGTCACCACCGTATGCTGCCCGATCGCGGGGGCCGCGTCGAGCGGCAATCCCCCGATTCGGCCGGTTTTCTTCCATGGAAGACGTCCGCATATCGACAGCCGTTGTCAATTCGCGACCTAAAACGATCACTCAATGTGATCAGGAATGTTTGTAACGATCCAATATCCCCGGCGTCACGACAGCTTCAGCACATCGTCTCGGCCGGCTTCGCGATCGTCGGTAAAGGTCTTGGCCTGAGGGGTTCCCAAGTGCGGAAATCCGACGTAGAAAGGTGACACGGGCCCAGTGCCCGGGTACGGCCGCCGGGTACCCACGCGCGACCAGCCGCGGGAGGCGTGTCGAGACGGGCTTGACCCGATCCGACAAATACAAGGTGCACGCTTGGTAACCCGGTGCGACGTACTGGCGACGGCGTCCCAGTCCAGGGACGCCGTCTGCTGCTGTTTCGGCCCTCTCATATCCATCGGCTCCGGGAGCGTGCCCTTCGGATACGCCCTCAGGTAGCCCGGCGGGACAGACGGGACGGCCCGGTCAGCGGGACAGCGCCTCGCAGATGGCGGTCGTCTCCCTCGCTCCGAGCACCACGGCCGACGCGCAGTGCCTCACCCAGGCGCCCACCCCGTCGGCGGTGCCGGTCAGATAGGCCCGCAGCGCCTCCGCGTACGCGTCACCGAGATCGACGTGGCCCACCTCGACGACCGTGAGCGACTTGGGATCCAGCCCGTGCTCGACCAGGGTGAGCCGCTCGGCGGCACGGGCCACGACGCCGTCCGCGACACCGAACGGCCGCAGGACCACCAGTTCCGCGTGCACGATCGCAGCGAGGACGAGCGCGGGCGCCTGGGTGCTTCCCGTCACGAGGTCCGCCAGGGCCGCCATCCGTGCCGCCGTCTCCTCCCGGCCGGGCGCGGGGCCGAGGCCGATCGGGTCGGCGGACGTGGGCCCGGTTCTCGGCCGTCCCGGGTCGGCGGAGAGGCCGGCCGCGGCCAGGGTGTGCAGCCGTGCCAGCACCTGGCGGGGAGCCGTACGCCAGGTCTTGCCGAGCCGTCCGAGCTCGGCGGAGACGCGGAGCGCGCCCTGGACGGCGGGGTCGGTCACCTCGCCCGCCCGCAGCGACTCCAGCGGCACGTCGGCCCCTTCGAGCGCGGCCGACGCGCGCGCGCCGCGCAGAGCGGATTCCGCCGAGACCTCAGGACTCCGCCGCCGGAGCACACGGTGGCCGTAAAGCCGGTCCACGGCCTCACGCGCCTCCTGTACGGCTTCCGGCACTCCGGGAAGTTCGGCGATGACTGCCAATGGGTCGCTCACGGGAACCGACCATACCGGCGGGTAAGCGTCATTCAGCGAGGAGGTCCCGCCGTTGAACGCAGAGACGGCCGCTTCCTATCCCATTGCACTGTGTTTCATCAGGTATCCAGATATCAGGTAATTAGCCCTCTTCGGCGAGCCGGTGCCCCATCGGTACGGACCTGTCTAGACCTCTTGTCCTGGGCGCTCCCGGACTGGTGAAGTGGGACGCGACAATCAAGACCGCCATGCGAAGGAGTACGTTGTGGCCTCCGAAACCCCTGGTCACGAGACTCAGGAGACGCTGTCGAACCTGCTGAGCGAGAACCGCCGGTTCGCACCACCTGCCGACCTGGCGGCGGGCGCCAACGTGACCGCGGCCGCCTACGAGGAGGCGGAGGAGGACCGGCTGGGCTTCTGGGAGCGCGCCGCGGAGCGGCTGACCTGGGCTGAGCGGTGGGACACCACGCTCGAGTGGAACCCCCCGTTCGCCAAGTGGTTCGTGGGCGGCAAGCTCAACGTGGCGTACAACTGCGTGGACCGCCATGTCGAGGCGGGCCGCGGCGACAAGGTCGCCTACCACTGGGAGGGCGAGCCCGAGGGCGACAGCCGCACCATCACGTACGCGGACCTCCAGCGTGAGGTCTCCAAGACGGCGAACGCGCTCGAGGAGTTGGGCGTCCGCAAGGGCGACCGGGTCGCGATCTACATGCCGATGATCCCGGAGCTGCCGATCTCGCTGCTCGCCTGCGCGCGCATCGGCGCCATCCACTCCGTGGTCTTCGGCGGTTTCTCCGCGAGCGCGCTGAAGAGCCGCATCGACGACGCGGACGCCAAGGTCGTCATCACCGCCGACGGCGGTTACCGTCGCGGCGCCCCGAGCGCGCTCAAGCCCACGGTCGACGAGGCGGTCAGCGAGTGCCCCGGTGTGGAGCACGTCGTCGTCGTACGCAGGACCGGCCAGGACGTCGCCACGACCGACAAGGACGTGTGGTGGCACGACCTCGTGGACCGGCAGTCCGAGCAGCACACGGCCGTCCCGCATGACGCCGAGGACCCGCTCTACATCCTCTACACGAGCGGCACCACCGGAAAGCCCAAGGGCATCCTGCACACCACCGGCGGCTACCTCACCCAGACGTCCTGGACCCACCAGGCCGTCTTCGACCTCAAGCCGGAGACCGACGTCTACTGGTGCACCGCCGACATCGGCTGGGTCACCGGGCACTCCTACATCGTCTACGGCCCGCTCGCGAACGGGGCGACCAGCGTCCTCTATGAGGGCACCCCGGACACCCCGCACAGGGGCCGGTTCTGGGAGGTCGTCCAGAAGTACGGCGTGACGATCCTCTACACCGCCCCGACGGCGATCCGCACGTTCATGAAGTGGGGCGACGACATCCCCGCCAAGTTCGACATGTCGTCCCTGCGCGTCCTCGGCTCCGTCGGCGAGCCGATCAACCCCGAGGCGTACGTGTGGTACCGCGAGCACATCGGCGGCGACCGGTGCCCAGTGGTGGACACGTGGTGGCAGACCGAGACGGGCGCCATCATGATCAGCCCGCTGCCCGGTGTGACCTCGGCCAAGCCCGGCGCGGCCATGCGGCCGCTGCCCGGGATCGTGGCCGACGTGGTCGACGACCAGGCCAACTCGGTCCCGAACGGCGGCGGCGGGTTCCTCGTGGTCCGCGAGCCGTGGCCGTCGATGCTCCGCACGATCTGGGGGGACGACCAGCGCTACATCGACACGTACTGGTCGCGCTTCGAGGGGATGTACTTCGCCGGTGACGGCGCCAAGCGCGACGACGACGGCGACATCTGGCTCCTCGGCCGGGTCGACGACGTCATGCTCGTCTCCGGCCACAACATCTCGACCACCGAGGTCGAGAGCGCCCTGGTCAGTCACCCGAAGGTCGCGGAGGCGGCCGTCGTGGGCGCGACCGACCCGGTGACCGGGCAGGCGATCGTGTCGTTCGTCATCCTGCGCGGCAGCGCGGAGGAGAGCGACGACATCGCCACCGAGCTGCGTACCCACGTGGCGAAGACGCTGGGCCCGATCGCCAAGCCGCGCCAGATCCTGATCGTGCCCGAGCTGCCCAAGACCCGCTCCGGCAAGATCATGCGGCGCCTGCTCCGGGACGTGGCGGAGAACCGCTCTCTCGGCGACGTCACCACGCTCACCGACAGCTCCGTGATGAATCTCATCTCCGACAAGCTGCCGAGCGCGAAGAGCGAGGACTGACGCCGATTCCGTGAGGGGCGCGGGTGTCTCCGCCGGACACCCGCGCCCTTTCACATGCCAGGACATGGGTAGCCTTGGCGGGAGGTGTGCCGGGAAGTCTGGTCGGCCGTCGGGGGGACCGCCCGCGACGTTCCGGCTCACCAAGGGGGATCATGCGTCGCGCTGCCGAGATCTGGCCGGTCCGGCCGACGGTGAGGTACGCCCGCCAACTGGCGGAGGCGCTCAGAACGGAGACGATCGGCGGCGTGATCATGCTGGCCGCCACCGTCGCCGCCCTGATCTGGGCGAACTCCGCCTGGTCGGACTCCTACCAGGCGCTCAGGGACACCGTGCCCGGCCCGCTGCACCTCTCGCTCTACCAATGGGCTTCCGACGGCCTGCTGGCCGTCTTCTTCTTCGTCGCCGGCCTCGAGGTGAAGGAGGAGTTCGTCCACGGCGAGCTGTCCAACCTCCGGGACGCGATCCTACCGATCGTCGCGGCGGTCGCCGGGATGATCGTGCCGGCGATCCTCTACCTCGCGGTCAGCTGGGGTGTGGAGGACGCCGTCAGGGGCTGGGCCATCCCGACCGCGACCGACATCGCGTTCGCCCTCGCCATCCTCGCCGTGACCGCCTCCGCGATGCCCGACGCGTTGCGCGCGTTCCTGCTCACCCTCGCCGTGGTGGACGACCTCGGAGCGATCACCGTCATCGCCCTCTTCTACAGCGAGCAGGTGCACCTCACGCCGCTGCTCGCGGCGGTGGCCGTCCTCGCCCTGTACGGGTTCCTGCAGTGGAGGCGGGTGCGCAACCCACTGATCTTCATCGTGCTCGGCGTGGCCGCCTGGGTGCTGGTGCACGAGAGCGGCGTGCACGCCACCGTCGCCGGAGTGCTCTGCGGCCTGCTCACGAGGGTGCGCCGCGACGACGGCGAGGAGAGCTCGCCGGCCGAACGCGCCGACCATTTCGTCCGGCCGGTCTCGGCCGGTTTCGCCGTCCCCGTGTTCGCCTTCTTCGCCGCCGGCGTCCGGCTCGACCCCCAGGCGCTCGGCGCCGTCCTCACCGAGAGGATCACGCTCGGCGTCATCATCGGGCTGGTCGTGGGCAAGTTCCTCGGTGTGTTCGGAGGTGCCTGGTTGTCGGTCAGACTCGGGTTCGCGAGGATCAGCGAAGACCTGTACTGGCGCGACATGGCGGCCGTGTCCGTGCTCGCCGGGATCGGCTTCACCGTCGCGCTGCTGATCGGCGACCGAGCCTTCCCCGGCATGGAGAGGATCACCACGGCGGTACTGGTCGCCAGTTTCACCGCGTCGGTACTGGCCGCGATCCTCCTGCACGTCCGCGTACGCAAGCGGGCACGGGATGATGTTTGATGGTTCGCAGAATAGGAGATCGCTGATGCCCGAGGACGAATCGCTCGGCGCGCTCGTCGCACAGGCGAGCACGCACATCTCGACACTCGTCCGCTCGGAGATCGAGCTGGCGAAGGCCGAGCTGAAATTCGACGCCAAGCGCGTCGGGACCGCCACGGGGCTGTTCGGGGCGGCCGCCTTCATCGGGCACCTGTGCCTGATCCTCGCCTCCTTCACCATCGCGTACGCCCTGATGGCGGCCGGGCTGGCCCAGTGGCTGGCGTTCCTCATCGTCACGGTGTTCTACCTGGTGGTGGCGGGCGCGCTGGTCTTCGTCGGCTACCGCCGGCTGAAGGGCCTGAACCGCATGCAACGCACCACCCGCACCCTCAGGAACCTCAAGGGTGGCGGAGGCGACGGCGAGACCGTCGAGGGCGGTACGGCGCGGCCCAGCCTCTTCCCCGAGACGGCGCCCGCGCGCAAGCCCTACACCGGCCCCACCGCCGGGCAGGTCGGCGCACACCGCGAGACGGTGAGCGAGACGCCGAGCCATGGCGGCTGACGAGTCCCTGGTCCAGATCGACGGACCATGGACGCACCGCGCGGTGCACGCGGGCGGCACCCGGTTTCACGTGGTGGAGGCGGGTGACGGCCCGCTGGTGCTGCTGCTGCACGGGTTCCCGCAGTTCTGGTGGACCTGGCGGCACCAGCTCGTGTCGCTGCCCGCGGCGGGTTACCGCGCGGTCGCGGCGGACCTTCGCGGCTACGGCGCCAGCGACAAGCCGCCGCGCGGCTACGACCTGCCGACGCTCGCCATGGACGCCGCCGGGCTGATCCGCGCGCTGGGCGAGACCGGCGCGATCGTCGTCGGCCACGACTGGGGCGGCCTGCTGGCCTGGACCATGGGGGCGCTCGATCCCAAGGTGGTGCGCCGGCTGGTCCCCGTGTCGGCGCCGCATCCGCTGCGGCTGCGCGCGTCGCTGATCACCGACCCGCTGGGACAGCTCAGGGCCAGCGGTCACAGCCTCGGCTTCCAGCTTCCCGCGCTGCCCGAGCGCCGGCTCACCGCCGACGGCGGTGCGCTCGTCGGACGGCTGCTCGACGAGTGGTCGGGGCCGGAGTGGCCCCCCGAGGACGTCGCCCTGACCTACCGGGACGCCTTCCGCATCCCCGGCGTGGCGCACTGCGCGCTTGAGTACCACCGCTGGTTCGGCCGTTCCCAGCTCCGGCCGGACGGCCTTCGCTATGCCCGCCAGATGCGCGCCGAGGTCGAGGCGCCGACGCTCCAGCTGCACGGCTCCCTCGACTCCTGCATCCTGCCCCGGACCGCTCAGGGGTCCAGCCGCTTCGTGGCCGCGCCGTACCGGTGGAGGATGATCGAAGGTGCCGGGCACTTCCCGCACGAGGAGCGTCCCGAGCAGTTCGACGCCGAGCTGATCGCCTGGCTCTCCGACCCCGAGCCCGACCGCTAGGTCCCGCGACCGGCCACACGGAGCGATCTGGAGGGATCATGCGCGACCGCGACGAGACGGGCCGCCCCCGCAGCGCCCGCCCTCGCGACGAGTACGGCAGGCCGCTGCCCCATGGCGCGCAGGGCGTGCCCCGCGTCCCTGACGACTACGCTCCGAGCGCTCAGGAGGCGCTGGCGGACGCGGCACGGCTGCTTGCGGCCGGACGGCCGTTCCACGCCCACGAGGTTCTGGAAGCCCGCTGGAAGACCGGTCCTGCCGGCGAGCGGGAGCTCTGGCAGGGCCTCGCCCAGATCTGCGTCGGCCTCACCCACCTCCAGCGCGGCAACCTCTCCGGCGCCGCCGCCTTGCTCACCCGCGGCTCCGCCCGCGCCGGCGCGTACGGCCGGTCTCTGCCGCCGGGCGCCGTGCCGTACGGACTGGATCTTGACGGGGTGGCCGGGGCCGCCGAGGCGATCGTCGCCGGGCTGGCGGCCGGGCCGGCGGAACCCGGCGCGGCGATCGAGGAGATCCGGCGCGGCCTGGTCCGCGTCTCCCCCGGGCCGTGACCTACGCCGCCTCGCCCGGCGCCGGGAAGGCGGACCTCGGCTCCCCGCCCGACCACCACACACCGATCGCGAACGCCGCGGTCGCCTCCAGGCGGCCCGGGACAGCCCGCCGCAGCGCAGCGGCACGCAGCCGGTCGCCCCGGCCAGAGCGGCGCGGCGGCACCCATCTCGGCCGGGAGCCTGGGCCTCCGGGGTCAGTCGCACTCCTGGGTGTCGGCGGGGGCCATGGCACCGCTGCCGTCGTCGGCGTCGGGACGGACTTCCTCCGCCGTCAGGGCGTACCCGGTCTCCGCCTGGTCGGTCGCGGCGGCGAAGATGACGCCGTAGACCCGGCCGTCCGGGCTGAGGAGCGGACCACCGGAGTTGCCCGGCTGGACGGTGCCCCGGATCGCGTAGACCTCGCGCTCGACCTTGTGCCGGTTGTAGATGTCGTACGACTCGGCGGGCTGCTTGATGCGGATGCGGGCGGCGAGCGGGGTGAACCCGTGACCCTTGGGATATCCGGCGATGATCGCGTCGCCGCGGCTCTTGGCGGTGTAGTCGAACCGCAACGGCGACACGTTCAGACCGGGGACGTAGAGGACGGCGATGTCCCTGTCGGGGTTGTAGAGCACCACCCGGGCGTTGTGCGGCGTTCCGGTGGAGTCGGTGACCCGCAGCTCCTGGCTGACCCCGGCGACGACGTGGGCGTTCGTCATGATGCGGTTGCGGGAGTAGACGAAGCCGGTGCCCTCGATGCGCTTGCGGCAGGTGGGCGCGGTCCCCTGGATCTTGACGATCGCCCGCCGGGCGCGGCTCAGCCCGGGGCTGCCCTTCAGCACGCCCTCGTCCGGCGGAGGAACGTTCTGGCCACCGATAGAGGTGATCACCTCGGGCCATTCCGAGGAGTCGACGAAGTCCCGGAACGGCTTCTGCAGGGCGCGTACGCCGTTGGGGATGGCCTCGTCCACGGCCTGCCAGACGACTGAGCCGTTGATCTGCTCCTTGGGCAGGGGGAAGCCCATGGAGACGATCAGCGAGCCGAGCAGCCAGGCGATGATCAGGACGGAGAGGCCGCTGGCCAGCGAGCCGCCGAAGGCGTCCACCATGCGCGCGGGCTCCCACGTGACATGGCTGCGCACCACCGCTCCGACGGTGGACGACGCGAACTGGCCGATGGTCGCGGCGAGAAAGACGATCACGATGGCGAGCAGCGCGCGCTCGGTGTCGCCGCTCACGATCGCCCCGGCGATCGGAGGCGCGATGAACATCCCGAGAAGGGCGCCGCCGATGAAGCCGACGAAGCTGAACGCCCCGATGATGAACCCCTGCCGGTATCCGGACACGGCGAAGGCCACGACCAGGCCGATCAGGATGAGGTCCAGGAGATCACCGCGCACAGATTCAACGGTATCCAGCCACGCCCGTCGTCGTGCACACCTTCCCCCACGCTGCTCGATATCGTGACGTCATGGGGGGACCGGTCGAGGAACTGATCCAGATAGCGCTGGCCGACGGCGACCCGGACGGCACCGTGCGCTGGCAGGCGATAGCCGTGCTTCAGGAACGTGGAGACCTGGAGACCTTCACCCTGGCGAGACGCCTGTGCGCCGCGCGCACGACCGCGGAACGCGTTCTCGGGGTGGACATCCTGGGCGAACTCGGCCGGGACCGGCCATTCGCCGACAAGACACTTCCGATCCTGCGCTATCTCGCGGCCAGCGAGCAGGACGCGCGGGTGCTGTACTCGGTGCTCATCGCCTTCGGCCACCTGCGGGACGCGCGGGCGCTGCCGTCGGTGATCGAGCTGGCCTCGCACCCGGAGCACTCGGTCCGGTACGGCGCGGCCTACGCGCTGCCGAACGTGATGGGGATCCCGCCGGACCCGGCCGGTGTCGCCGCGCTGCGCCTGCTGGCCTCCGACCCCGACGACGACGTCGCCGACTGGGCCGCGCTCGGGATCAGCCTGGTCAGCGACCGCGGGTTCGACTCGTAGGGGTTCTAGCCGCGGGAGGCGAGTCTCAGGACGTCGGGGGGCAGGTCCTCGACGCGTGACCGGTCCCAGGGCCGCTCGAACCCCGACACGGCCAGCACACGGTCGAGTATCCCCGCGGTGAAACCCCAGACCAGCAGGCCGCGCACCCGGAACGCGGGCGCGCCTCCCGGATCTCCCGCGAACGCGCGGGGCGGGTCCTCCTCCGGCGTGGCCCGGCCTCGTGGATACCGCAGCCGCAACCGGTTGGCGGGATCGACGAGCTCGGCCACCGGGATCCGCTCGACGGACTCGACCTCGTCCGGCGAGGCGGCGTGCACGGCGCTGGGCGTGTGCCACCACCCGAGGACGGGCGTCACGCGGTTGTCGCTGCGCCAGACGTAGAGTTCGGGCATCGTTCCGACGATCTTCACCCCGCGCGGGTCGAGACCGGTCTCCTCCTGGGCCTCACGCAGCGCGGCCCCTATGGGACCGTCGTCCTCGGGATCGACGCCGCCGCCGGGAAAGGCGGGCTGGCCCGCATGCCTGCGGCCGTTGGAGCTGCGCTGGATGAGCAGGACGTCCGGCCCCGCAGGTCCCTCGCCGAACAGCAGGAGCACCGCGGCCCGCCGCCCGGCGCCGTCATCGGGAGGCCGCAGCACCTCGGGCACGGGGTTCCGTCCGGCGTTCGCCGCCAGATCCGTCAGCCAGCCGGGAACCAATGTCTCCTCCGATGCAGATCGAGCCGCGCGAGCCGTACAACCGCGGAACGGCGGTCAAGCTTCCCGAGCAAGCGGAACTTCCCTCAGATCAGGAGAAGGGACCTTCCTTCACGAGCCTGCCCGCCTCTGCGGGGTCGGTCGGCCCGGTGCCGTACGACGGGCAGAGGGCGGCGACGGAACAGGCGCCGCAGGCGGGCCTGCGGGCGTGGCAGACGCGACGGCCGTGCCAGATCAGGCGGTGCGAGAGCATCGTCCACTGGGATTTGGGGATCAGATCCCCGACCTCGTGCTCGATCTTGACGGCGTCGGTCGCGGTGGTCCAGCCGAAGCGCCTGGCCAGGCGGCTGAAGTGGGTGTCCACGGTGATGCCGGGGACGTCGAAGGCGTTGCCGAGCACCACGTTGGCGGTCTTGCGCCCCACTCCGGGGAGGGCGACGAGCTCCTTGAGCGTGCCGGGCACCTCGCCGTGGTGGCGGTCGCAGACGGCCTGGGCCATGCCGATGATGCTGTTGGTCTTGGCCCGGAAGAAGCCGGTGGATCTGATGATCTCTTCGAGCTGGTCCCGGTCGGCCGCCGCATAGTCAGCCGGTGTCCGATACTTCGCGAAAAGCACCGGAGTAACCATATTTACCCTTTTGTCCGTACACTGCGCCGAGAGGATCGTGGCGACCAGCAGTTCAAGGGGGTTGGCGAAGTCGAGTTCGCAATGAGCGTCAGGATAGGTTTCCGCCAGGATTCTGTTGATCCGCCGCGCACGGCGAACGAGAGCGAGCCGGGACTCCCCAGCCGTCTGAACTTTGCGGGACACCCCGTAAGACTACGCGGACGGCGTAGGTCACAATGGCTTGCACGGCGCCAACGACCGAGCGCGACCATTGCAAGGAGGCACCGTGAGCACCGACGACGTACTGAGCAAGGCGCCCCTGTTCTCCGCGCTCGACCGTGAGGGCGCCGCAGCACTGCGGACGAGCGTCACCGAGGTCGAGTTGTCCAAGGGACAGACCCTGTTCAGTGAGAACCAGACCGGCGACCGGCTCTACGTGGTGCTGGAAGGAAAGATCAAGCTGGCCCGCACCGCGCCCGACGGCAGGGAGAACCTGCTCAGCGTGCTGGGCCCCGGGGAGATGTTCGGCGAGCTCTCCCTGTTCGACCCCCGCCCGCGTACGGCTTCCGCCATCGCCCTGACGGACGTCCGCCTGGCCGGCCTGGGCCACGACGACCTGAGGCCGTGGCTCACCGGCCGCCCCGAGGTCGCGCTGCACCTGCTGCGCGCTCTCGCCCAGCGGCTCCGCCGTACGAACGACGTGCTGGCCGACCTGGTCTTCACCGACGTGCCCGGCCGTGTGGCCAAGCAGCTGCTCGATCTCGCCGACCGTTTCGGCCGCAAGACCGAGGACGGCCTCCGGGTCCACCACGACCTGACCCAGGAGGAGCTCGCCCAGCTCGTCGGCGCCTCCCGCGAGACGGTCAACAAGGCGCTGGCCGACTTCGCCCAGCGCGGCTGGCTGCGCATCGAGGCCAAGGCCGTGGTCATCCTGGACATGGAGCGGCTCTACAACCGCTCCCGCTAGAGCGACTTGAGATAGTCGAGCTGGGCCGCCACCGACATCTCGGCGGCGGGCCAGAGCGCGGGATCCACCTCGGCGTAGACGATCTCGACGATCTGCCGGGCGTCTCTGGCGCCGTCCCGGATGGCCTGCCGGATCTGGTCCAGGCGCAGGCGGCGATGGGCGATGTACCCGTCCAGGACCCCCACGGGATCGGGCAGAACCGGGCCGTGGCCGGGCAGCAGCGCCTCCGCCTCAAGGATCTCGGCTCCCGCCCGCAGCTGGTCGAGGCTCCGCAGATAATCGGCCAGATCCCCGTCCGGCGCGATCACCGTGGTCCCCCGGCCCAGGATCGTGTCGCCCGTCAGCATCGCGCGGTCCTCGGGCAGCCAGAAGCAGAGCGAGTCGAACGAGTGCCCCGGGGTGCCGACGACCCTGACCTCCAGGCCGTCCAGGTCGATGACGTCGCCGTCCGCGAGCCCCTCGCCGCCCAGCCGATGGCTCGGATCGAGTGCCCGGACCGGCGCGTTCACCATCTCGGCGAACGTGCGCGCGCCCCCGCTGTGGTCATGGTGCCCGTGCGTGAGCAGGACGGCCACGACCCTGCGCTCGGCCAGATGATCGGCCACCCGCCGGAGATGCGCGTCGTCGTCCGGTCCCGGATCCACCACCAGTACGGTTTCCGCCCGGCCGATGACCCAGGTGTTGGTGCCGTCCAGCGTCATCGGCGAGGGATTCGGGGCCAGCAGGCTGGTGGCGTGCGCCGTACCGGAACCGTCGATGCCCTCAACCGGGATCCGAATGCCGCTCATCTCTCCCCGTTCGCGGAAGGAGCCGTTCCCGTCGTCCCGTTCATGGCGTACGCCCCGGGACGTGGTCGGGGTCGGGGACGATCAGGACCATCTCACCGTCCACCTCGGCGGCGGACGGCTGCACCGTCGTGATCGCGTGCTCCTCGCGCAGCACGTCGTCGATCGTCTCGAACCCGGCGAGTTCGGTCAACGTACGGAAGGTCGGCGGCATGAGCATGATCTCGCCCGCCTTCCCGCGGTCCAGGGCGGCGGCCGGGCTCATCCAGGCGACCTCGTCGGCCTCGCCCCCGACGTCGCGCGTGCGCTGGCCGGGCGGTAGCGCGGCGACGAAGAACCGGGTGTCGAACCGCTTGGTCTCGATCTCGGGCGTGATCCAGTGTGCCCACGCCCGGAGCAGATCGGAGCGCAGCACCAGACCGCGCCGGTCGAGGAACTCGGCGAACGAGTGCGTGCGGTCGATCAACGCGAGACGGTCGGCCTCCCAGTCGTCACCGGTGGTGTCCGCCACGATCGTGGTCGCGCTCGGCCCGGCCAGGAGCACACCGGACTCCTCGAAGGTCTCCCGTACGGCGGCGCACACGAGGCCGCGCGCCGTCCGCTCGTCCGTGCCGAAGGCCGCGGCCCAATCCGAGGGCGGAGGGCCCGCCCACGCGACCGCGTGGTCGGTGTCCCTGGGGTCGACCGAGCCTCCGGGGAACACGTAGGCGCCCGCGGCGAAGGCCATCGTCGCCTTCCTGCGCAGGAGATAGACCTCGAGCGGATCGTCACGGAGCACCACCACGGTGGCCGCGTCTCTGGCCGGCACGATCGGGACGCGCCCCGCGAGGATGTCCCGCGCCCGTTGCCCGATCTCTCCCGGAAGCGGGATCCCCATACACCCTCCACGCGGTAGCGCCTCTGTGCGACTCATTAGAACATCGTTCGGGTGACACGCCTACGGCGCCGGTGCGGTCACGTGAGGGGCGCCCGCCCGCGACGGTGGCGGGCGGGCGCCCCTCGATCGCGAGGAACGCTCCGGACGCCCCCGCGATCTCGCACCGCGTACGAGGAGGTGGTCAGCGGACCTCGGCGATCAGCTCGACCTCCACCGGGGCGTCCATCGGGAGGACCGCCACGCCGACGGCGCTGCGCGCGTGCTTTCCGGCGTCCCCGAGGATCTCCCCGAGCAGTTCGCTGGCGCCGTTGGCGACGGCCGGCTGGCCGGTGAAGCCCGGCGCGCTGGACACGAAGGCGACGACCTTCACGATCCTGACGATGTTCGACAGGTCGCCGACGACGGACTTCACCGCCGCGAGGGCGTTCAGCGCGCAGATCCGCGCCTGCGCCGCGGCGTCCTCGGCGGAGACCTCGGCGCCGACCTTGCCGGTGACGGCCAGCTTGCCGCCGACCATGGGAAGCTGGCCGGAGGTGTAGACGTAGTCGCCCGTACGGACCGCGGGCACGTACGCCGCGAGAGGAGCCACCACCTCGGGCAGGGTCAGCCCGAGGTCGGCGATGCGCTTTTCAGGGGTGCTCATATCACTTCGCTCGCTTCATGTAGGCGACAAGCTGCTCGGGGTTCGGCCCCGGGATGACGGAGACCAGCTCCCAGCCGTCCTCGCCCCAGTTGTCAAGAATCTGCTTCGTCGCGTGCGTAAGCAACGGCACCGTGACGTATTCCCACTTGGTCATGGGGCCAGGTTATCGACGGATCACGCCGCGCGTCCGAGCAGACGTCCCCGGCGGGAGGCACGCTCGGCCCTCAGGGGGTCTCCCGGTTCCAGACGGGGTTCTGCACGGTGGGAGCGTGATCGGCTCCGTCGGCGGCAGCCGGAAGGCCGGAGAGCCCGGGCACGGACACCTGAGACTCGATCGCGGGCAACTCGTCGATGACCTCGTCCACCGGCTCGGGCTCCTCTTCCTCCTCCTTGGCCGCCGCGGCCTGCGCCGCCGCCGGGGCCATCCGGTCGAAGAAGCGCAACATCTCGACGGGCAGCGGCATCACCAGGGTGCTGTTCTTCTCCGCCGCGACCTCCACCACGGTCTGCAGCAGGCGAAGCTGCAGCGCGGCCGGGTCGGACGACATCTCCTTGGCCGCCGCGGCCAGGCGCTTGGACGCCTGGAACTCGCCGTCCGCCGTGATGATGCGGGCACGCCGCTCACGCTCGGCCTCGGCCTGGCGGGACATCGAGCGCTTCATGCCCTCGGGCAGCGCCACGTCCTTGATCTCGACCCGCTCGATCCTGATGCCCCACGGCCCCTCGGTGGGCTCGTCGATGACGTTCTTCAGCTTGGCGTTGAGCGCGTCGCGGTCGGAGAGGAGCTGGTCCAGCTCCGACTGGCCGATGACCGAGCGCAGCGAGGTCTGGGCGACCTGCGACACCGCGAAGAGATAGTTCTGCACGTTGACGACGGCCTTGATCGGGTCGATGACCCGGAAGTACACGACGGCGTCGACGCGTACCGAGACGTTGTCACGCGTGATCCCCTCCTGCGCGGGGACGCCCATCGTGACGATCTGCATGTTGACCTTCTGCATCCGGTCGATCATCGGAGCGACCAGATGAAGGCCGGGCCCCCGGACGTTCGACTGGATGCGCCCGAGACGGAAGACGATGCCCGTCTCGAACTGCTGAACGACCCTGATGCTGCGGGCCAGCACGATCAACACGAAGATCGCTAACATCAGGACCAACGCGAACAGCACCGACTCCACGATCGGTAACCCCTTTCCACCCCGTTGTGCGAAAGCGATGAAGCCTGCCCCAAGCCAATCCGTGCGCGAGCCGTACCGCAAGGGTCCCCAACGGACGGCCTCCGCGAAATCGACATGTGACCTTTGGGTAGCCTTCAAACCGTGAGCGAGCGGAGCGAGCGAACGATCCGGCGTGGCAGCGTCGCCGACGCCATTCCGACGCCCCCTGGCGAGGAGGAGCCGTGAGCGCTCGGGACACCGATTGGGACGGCGTGCGGCTGCACGTCGTCACCGGCAAGGGCGGCACGGGGAAGACCACCGTGGCCGCCGCCCTGGCCCTCGCACTCGCGGCGGGCGGCCGCAAGGTGCTGCTCGTCGAGGTCGAGGGCAGGCAGGGCATCGCCCAGGTCTTCGACCTGCCACCGCTGCCGTACGAGGAGCGGAAGATCGCCGTGGCCCCCGGCGGTGGCGACGTGTACGCCCTGGCGATCGACCCGGAAGAGGCCATGCTCGAGTACCTCGAGATGTTCTACGGCCTCAAGCGCATGGGCAAGGTGCTCACCCGGATGGGCGTGGTCGACTTCGCCACCACCATCGCTCCCGGCCTGCGCGACGTCCTCGTCACCGGCAAGACCAGCGAGGCCGTACGCCGCCGTGACAGGTCGGGCAGGCGGGTCTACGACGCGATCGTGATGGACGCGCCGCCGACGGGTCGGATCACCCGCTTCCTCAACGTCACCCAGGAGGTCGCCGGGCTGGCCCGGGTCGGCCCCGTCAAGAACCACGCCGACCTGGTGCGCGGGGTCGTCGCCTCTCCTGAGACGGCGGTCCATTTCGTCTCGCTCCTGGAGGAGATGCCGGTCCAGGAGACGCTGGACGGCGTCGCCGAACTGCACGGCGCCGAGCTGCCCGTCGGCGGTATCTTCATCAACATGGTCCGCCCGACCGGCCTGCCGAAGGACGTGCTGGACTCGGCGCTCAAGAAACGCTTCGACCACGCGGAGCTCGCGCTCGGGCTGAAGGCCGCCGGCCTCGTCGGCGAGTCGGCGGACGCGTCGGCGATCGCCCAGGCCCTTGCCGAGGAGGTCACCGAGCACGCCCACAGGACCCGGCTGGAGAAGCGGGAGCGGGCGTCCCTGGCGAAGGCGGGCACACCGCGTTATGAGCTGCCGCTCCTCGCCGACGGCACCGACCTGGCCGGGCTGTACGAACTCGCCGAGGCCATCCGCGCGCAGGGCGCGGCATGACCCGATCCCGTACGGCCCCGGCAGCCGCGGGTCACCTCCGGACGTCCGGACGTCGAAAGGCAGAGCTGTGACCAAGACCGCGCCCGTTCTGGACATCGACGCGATCCTGGACGACGAGAACACGCGCATCATCGTGTGCTGCGGCTCCGGCGGCGTCGGCAAGACCACCACGGCGGCGGCCCTGGGGCTGCGGGCCGCGGAGCGCGGCCGTTCGGTCGTCGTGCTCACCGTGGACCCGGCGAAGCGGCTGGCCCAGGCCATGGGGCTCACCGAGCTGGACAACGTCCCGCGCCGGGTCAAGGGTGTCGGCTCCCAGGGCGAGCTGCACGCGATGATGCTCGACATGAAGCGGACCTTCGATGAGATCATCGAAGCGCACGCGGACCCCGAGCGCGCCCGCCAGATCCTGACAAATCCCTTTTATCAGTCGCTGTCGTCGAGCTTCTCCGGCACGCAGGAGTACATGGCGATGGAGAAGCTGGGCCAACTCCGCCGGTCCGGCGACTGGGATCTGATCATCGTCGACACGCCGCCGTCCCGGTCGGCGCTCGACTTCCTCGACGCGCCGGAACGCCTGGGGCGGTTCCTCGACGGGCGGCTCATCCGCATCCTGATGGCCCCGGCCAAGGCCGGGGGCAGGAGTGCGTTCAAGCTGCTCAACGCGGGTTTCGGCATCGTCGCCGGTGCGTTGACCAAGGTGCTGGGCGCTCAGGTGCTGAAGGACATCCAGATGTTCGTCTCGGCCCTCGACGCGGTCTTCGGAGGCTTCAGGCAGCGAGCCGAGCAGACGTACAAGCTGCTGCAGGCGCCGGGAACGGCCTTCGTCGTAGTCGCCACGCCGGAACGCGACGCCATCCGCGAAGCCTCGTACTTCGTCGAGCGGCTGGCCGAGGAGCGCATGCCCCTGGCCGGGCTGGTCATCAACCGGCTGCACCGCTCGCCGGCGCCCGCCCTGTCCGCCGCCCGGAGCACCGCGGCGGCGGAGGACCTGGAGTCCCGCGGCGAGCACGAGCTGGCCTCCGCCGTACTGCGACTGCACGCGGGACGGATGCAGCTCGCCGCCCGCGAGCAACGCGAGCAGGAACACTTCATGTCGGCGCATCCGACCGTGCCGATCGCCCACGTCCCCGCGATGGCCGAGGACGTGCACGATCTGGACGGGCTGCGCGAGATCGGAGATCTCCTCGCGTCATGACCTGTGGAGGAGGGAGGGGGTGAACCCCCGGCTCATCCGGCGATGAGCTCGTTGGTTCGCTCGTACTCTTCCTTGGCCGACTCCAGCAGGTCGCGCCAGGAGTTCACATCGGGCCGGCGCCTCAGCAGCGCGCGGCGTTCCCGCTCGGTCATACCGCCCCACACCCCGAACTCGATGCGGTTGTCCAGCGCATCGGCGAGGCACTCGGTACGGACCGGGCATCCCCGGCAGATCAGCTTCGCCCGGTTCTGCGCGGCGCCCTGCACGAAGAGAGCGTCAGGATCCGCACCTCGACAGGCGGCACGGGAGGTCCAATCCGTGATCCACATGTTCGACCCCACTCCCCTTAAGGTGGTCAGTCGTCATTTCGGCCGACGGGCGCGGGCGTCGAGCCTCCTAGTTGCATTGCCGCAGAGGAGAACGTACGCAACAAGTCGATCGGACCGACAGACCCGGGCGGACCAATTTCCCAGATGGTCATGTCAGGCCATGTGGCCGGGAATGACTAGTCCTCCCCGAGACGGCGCAGTGTAAAGTAGGGACCTCCGGTAGCGATCGAGTACTCCGCTCGACGTACCCTTGGTTACGTGCAAGCTCAAGGCAAAGCTCAGGCAACGGCGCTTGGAACCGTCCTGCGGCTGATCGCCGCCGCGGGAGCGGCGGGGGTGCTGGCGGCGGCCATCGCGCTACCGGCGGTCGGCGGTGCGGGCATCACGGTGAAGTCCGTCAAGGAAGAGCTGAACATCGCTCCGGAGGACCTCGACGAGCCTCCGCTTCCCGAGAAGACCACGCTGCTCGACGCGGGCGGCAAGCAGATCGCGCAGTTCTACTTCCAGAACCGGGAGTCCGTCCCGCTCGACAAGATCTCTCCGATCATGCGGAAGGCCATCGTCGCGATCGAGGACTTCCGTTTCTATGAGCACGGAGCACTCGACCTTGAGGGCACGAGCCGCGCTCTCATCAAGAACCTCACCACGGGGGGCGTCACCCAGGGCGGCTCCTCGATCACTCAGCAATACGTCAAGCAGGTCATCTTCAACAAGGCCGAGACCCAAGAGGACAAGGCCGCGGCCATCGCACCGACCCTCTCGCGCAAGCTCAACGAGATCCGGTACGCCATGGCCATCGAGAAGAAGTACTCGAAGGACGAGATCCTCAACCGATATCTCAACATCGCGTATTTCGGGGCCGGATCTTACGGCATCGAGGCGGCGTCCAAGCGGTTCTTCGGCAAACACGCCTCCGAGCTCGATCTCGTCCAGGCCGCCACTCTGGCGGGAGCCGTACAGAACCCGAACAACACCGACCCGAACCTGGGCAAGGCGTACCGGGACCGGCTGATCACCCGGCGTAACACCGTGCTGGACCGGATGGCCGAGCTGAAGATCATCACGCTGGAGGAGGCCGCGAAGGCCAAGACCAAGAAGCTCGGCTACAAGGACAAGCCCATCCCCGGCGGCTGCGAGGAGAGCGAGTTCCCCTACTTCTGCCTGTACGTCCAGAACGAGATCCTGCACGACGAGCAGTTCGGCAAGTCCGAGAAGACCCGGCGGGAGTTCCTCAACCGGGGCGGTCTGACCATCAAGACCACCCTGAACCGCGACATGCAGAAGGCCGCCGAGAAGGCGATCAAGAAATACGTCCACACGGGCGACAAGCCCGTCGCGTCCGAGGCGCTCGTCGAGCCGGGCACCGGCGCGATCCGCGCGATGGCGGCGAGCCGGAAGTTCGGGACCAACCACAAGAAGAACGAGATGTCGTTCAACGTCGTCGCGGACGCCCTGCACGGCGGCGGCACCGGTTTCCAGGCCGGCTCGACGTTCAAGATGTTCACCCTGGTCACCGCCCTCAAGGAGGGCATGAAGTTCGGTGACGGCTTCAACACGGGCGCCACTTTCCAGGCCAACGGGTACTCCGACTTCAAGAACTGCAAGGGCGAGAACGTCGGTGACCCCACCACCGCCCAGGGCAACTCCGAGGGCGGCGCCGGCGGGTTCAGGACGCTGGAGACCGGCACCTGGGGCTCGGTGAACACCTTCTTCATGACGCTGGAGCGGAAGGTGGGGCTCTGCGACGTCGTCAAGACCGCCAAGGACTTCGGCATCAAGCGGGCCGACGGCCAGAAACTGCGCGAGTTCCAGACCTTCACCCTCGGCTTCAACGAGATGGACCCGGTGACCGTGGCGTCCGCGTACGCGACCCTCGGCGCACGCGGCAAGTACTGCGCCCCGATGGCGATCACGGAGATCGTCGACCGGTTCGGCAAGGTCACCGCCTTCAAGCCTGAGTGCAAGCAGGCCGTGGAAGAGGAGATCGCGGACGCGGCCACCAACATCCTCCAAGGCGTGTTCACCAAGGGCACCATGCGCGGCGTCGGCGGGATCGGCAGGGACGCCGCGGGCAAGACCGGTACCGGCGACCAGTCACGGACCGTGTGGTTCGCCGGGTACACGCCGGATCTCGCCGGCGCGGTCAGCCTCGGCGACCCTCGCGGCCCAGTGCGTTACCCGCTGGGCGGCCAGGTCATGGGCGGGCGTACCTACGGCTCAGTGTTCGGCGCCACCATCCCGGGCCCGATCTGGAAGGACACGATGCTGGGGGCGCTCAAGGGCGTCTCTGCCACATCGTTCGTCGCGCCCGACATGTCGAGGTTCGGCGGCTGCACCCAGCAGTGCGCTCCCCGACGTCCCGCCCACGACGATCGGGGCGGTGACCGCGGGGGCGACGGCGGAGACCACGGCCGAGGCAACGGCCGCGGTCACGGAAACGACGACGGCGGTCCCATCATCATCGACTGAGGTCGCCTCACGGCGACGGTCGCGGGCCGGCGGGCACTCCCGTCGGCCCGCGACCGTCTGCGGCCCCGACCTGCCGGCCAGCGCGTCCGCGGCCCAGGTCAGCGGGCTCGTGCGCGTCCGCGGCCCGGGTCAGCCGGCCAGCCGGGCGCGTACGGCCTGGGCGACACGGCCGCCTTCGGCGCGGCCCGCGACCTTCGGGTTGAGAACCTTCATGACCTGGCCCATCGCCTTGGGACCCTCGGCACCGCTCTCCGCGATCGCCTCGTCCACGAGACGGTTCAGCTCGTCGTCGGAAAGCTGCGCGGGGAGGTACTCCTCAAGGACGGCCTGCTCGTCCAGCTCGGCCTGCGCCTGCTCGGCGCGTCCGGCGTTCGCGAAGGCCTCGGACGCCTCACGGCGCTTCTTCGCCTCCCGGGTCAGCACCTTGACGATCTCCTCGTCGGAGAGCTCGCGGGCCTCCTTGCCCGCCACCTCCTCGACGTTGACGGCGGCCAGGGCCATCCGGATGGTCCGGAGGCGTACCTCGTCACGGGCCTTCATCGAAGCCGAGAGATCGGCCTTCAGCTTGTCCTTCAACGCACTCATAGGGTCCATCTTGCCGTCTCGGCGGGCCGGATCTCGCCTCGTTATCCCTGAGCCGCCTCCCGGGTCGGGCATGATGGCTGTGTGAGGAAAGCTGTGGCGGTTCCCTTGTCCCTGCTCGGTCTCGGCGTGGCCGGTCTCGGTTACGCCTCCATCGTGGAACGGAACTGGTTCCGCCTGCGGCGCTTCGACGTGCCCGTTCTCGATCCCGGGCAACGGCCGATCCGGATCCTGCAGATCTCCGACCTGCATCTCACCCCGGGACGCTCCAGGTTGATCAACTGGGTGCGTTCTCTCGCGTCCCTCCAGCCCGACCTGGTGGTGAACACGGGTGACACGCTGGCCCACCCGGACGCGATCCCGGCCTACATGCACGCGGTCGAACCCTTGCTCGACCGGCCCGGCATGTTCGTGTACGGGTCGAACGACCTGTACGCGCCACGCCCCAAGAACCCGGCCAGGTACCTCTGGCGTACGTCCAAGAACGACGCGCGGCAGCACATCCCGAACCTGCCCTGGGATGAGCTCGGCTCCGCGATGACCGCGGCGGGCTGGCTCGACATGAACAACACGACGGCCCGCCTGAAGGTCGGCGACCTGGACATCCACGTCGGCGGCATCCACGACTCGCACATCGACCGCGACCGGTACGACGTGATCGCCGGCCCCGCCCCCTCCGACGCCGATCTGCGGCTGGGCGTCATGCACTCGCCCGAGCCGCGGAACATGTCGCGCTTCGCCGCCGACGGGTACCAGCTCCTGCTCGCCGGTCACACGCACGGCGGCCAGCTGTGCATTCCCTTCTACGGGGCGCTGGTGACGAACTGCGGCATCGACCGGGCTCGCGTCAAGGGGCTGAGCAGGCACGAAAGCTCCTGGCTGCATGTGTCGGCCGGCCTCGGCACCTCGCCGTACGCACCGGTGCGGTTCGCCTGCCCTCCGGAGGCGACGCTTCTCACGCTCGTTCCCCGGCGGACCTCATCGTGATCATCCAGTCCGGGGATGACACAAGCACGACCAAAGTCCGCTAGACTTTGCGAGGCGCAGGGCGAACAAGCTCTGCGCACCGGGGTGTAGCGCAGCTTGGCAGCGCGCTTCGTTCGGGACGAAGAGGCCGTGGGTTCAAATCCCGCCACCCCGACCCAGGTCAGAGGCCACTTCCGATCATCGGGAGTGGCCTTTGTCGTTCTCGTACAGCTACGAAGTACAGCAACAGTCCTCCCACCCCCCAATGTTTCAGCCCCTTGGTGAGAGTGGCGGACGTCCCCGGCGGTGTGCCCATGCGGCTGAAACATTGGGGGCTGGCGCGGCTCAGAACGACGACGCTACCGACATCAGGCATCCGGAAGCGATCTAGACAGACAAGCAAGCGCTTGAGAGGGCCGTAGAGCCGCGAACGGACATGAGGCGATGGCTTTGCATCGGGGAGAAGTTGGTCTTGTTAGAGCCGCTCTCAAGCCTTTCACCCTGGAAAGTGACAGCTGTGACAGCCGCTGTGACACCCTTGATCGTTTGCCACCCCCTCTGACCTGCGAAAGTGACAATGTGACAGCTGTGACACCTCAGCGAGGGTCAGGCCAGGGGCCGCGCGGCACCATCCCGCCGACGTCCACCACGTCCGGCTATCCATTGGGGAGCCCCCGGCGGACGGCCGACGGTGCGCCAGCTGGCCCCCGCCACCCCCGGCTGTCCAAGCCGCTCTCAAGCCTTTCACCCTGGAAAGTGACAGCTGTGACAGCCGCTGTGACACCCTTGATCGTTTGCCACCCCCTCTGACCTGCGAAAGTGACAATGTGACAGCTGTGACACCTCAGCGGGGGTCGGGCCAGAGATCTCCGGGTGCCTCTAAAGCAGGAAGCCCCCGCCCACATCGAGTGAGCGGGGGCCGTGCGGGATCGGTCAGGTGGTGCCGAGCGTGCTGCCGAGCTTCTTGAGCGCCTCGTGGGTGGCCTCGTCGGTGGCCTCGGTATAGACCTCCATGGTCACGCTGATCTGACTGTGACGAAGAATCCGCATCGCGACGCGCGGGTGAACGTCGAGCGCGGCCAGCAGCGTGGCGCAGGTTCCGCGCGTGCCATGAACGGTGATCCGGCGGACTCCAGCCTGACCGATCCGGTAGTCGAATCGTCGGTTGAAGTTCCGCGGCTCGATAGGCGTCCCGTACCGCGTGGTGAAGACGAGCCCCGTGTCTTCCCATTGATCAGGGTGCGCCACGCGATCCCGTTCCTGGTGTTCCTTGCGGAGCTTGAGAGCGGTAAGGCAAATGTCCGGGAGGGGAAGACCGGCTTCCGATGCTTCGGTCTTGGTCCGTCGCCGCAGCAGCTTCCGTCGTACGCGCTGGAGTTGCTCGCCGACGAATAGCTCTCCTGAGTCGAGATCCACGAGTTCCCAGGTGAGTCCGAGCACCTCGCCTTTACGGAGTCCGAGCACGAGGATGAGCACGTAAGCCGCATACAACGGGTCTCCGCCGCTGCGGGCCGACTCAAGGAACTGGCGCGCTTCCTCCACGCTCCACGGCTTGGCCTTCCGCTGCTTGCGGGGCCGTGGGATTCGGAGTCCGGCCGCAACGTTCTTACTGATCAGCTCATCGGAGACGGCGTAGGAAAGAGCGCTTCGGAGGACGGTAAGCGCGTCGCGGACAGTGCGCTCAGAGGCCGTCTTCTCGCAGCATTTCCCCTTGGCGCAGCACTTCTGCTTGTCGGCCGGCCGCCGGGCGTCCTTGCCCTGTGCGCAGCACTGACACGTCTTTCGCGCCTTGTTCAGCCAGGCACGGACGTCGCGAACGGTCAGTTTGTCGAGCCGCTTACGGCCAAGCTCCGGCCGGATGTACAGCCGCGTGAGGGTCTCGTACGTCGAGATGGTCAACGGCGCGAAGTCCGGTTCCACAACGACCTCAGCGAGCCAGTACGTGAGGTACTGGTCCAGGGTGGGAACCGACGTCGCCACCGGCCCCCGCTTGGCCTCGGTGAGGAGCTTCACGTACTTGTCGTGAACCTCTTCACGGGTCTTGCCGTAGGCCCATTTCTTGGTCTTCTCGCCGGTCGGGGTGGTGACCCACACGTACGCGGCGTATCCGTTGCGGTAGGGGAAGATCGAGCCTTCCCCGTTGGCGCGGGTGCGCTTGCGCGGCTTAGGCGTTTCCGGGTTCGTCATACGGTCTCTCCGTCGTCGGTGAGGGAGTCAAGCCAACGCTCGTAGTGCGCGAGGCGAACCCGCTCAGTGCCATCGGGTGAGATGACGGACAGGGGTGCCTGTCCGGCGGCTTTCCATTCCTGCCAGTCCTCCAGGGGGACGCACAGCTCCGCGAGGATCTCCGGAATGGTGAGCCACTCTGCCCGTCCGCTGCGGTGTTTCGTCACGGATTTCATCACGCGGCCTCCTTCTCTAGGAGGGCGATGTAGTCGCGGATCGCGGCGGCGGGGATGAGCCGGGCGCGGCCCTGCTTGACCGAGCGCAGGCGGCCCGCGCGCATCTGTTCGTAGAGGAGACTGCGGCTCAGCTTGAGCAGCCGCATGGCGTCGGGGATGCGGTACAGCTCAAGGTCGTTCGGCTGGTTGTCCATCGCGTGGATGGTCATGATGGGTGGTGCCTCTCTCGTGAGGTGCGGCCCCGGCGGGTTGCTTTGCCGGCGCTTTCGCCGGGGCCGCTTCGACTGGCTGTCGTGGTGACGGATGGTGATGGTCGGGTGAAGGCTGCTAGCAGGTGGACGGGGAGGGGTGGAACCCCTCTACGGCGGCTTTCGGGGGGTTTCCGCAGGTGGCCGCTATCGCGCTAGCCCGCTGGTAGATCAGCGGATGGGGTGCTATCAGGGGTGCTACCGGTAGCAGGGGTAGCCGCTATCGGTAGCGCCTTCTGCTATCGGCCGCGCGCCCGGTTTTGGGCTACGCGGCGTGGCCGTCAAGCTGCCCGAGACCGGTCCGGCGGGTGCAGTGTCGGCACAGCCCGTACCGCAGCAGCAGGGGGCCGACGGCCACGATCCCGGCATAGATCGGATCCGCGTGGCGACGGCACCGGTCGCACGTGCTGTCCTCGGTGAGGTCGGGCGTCAGGTCGCCGATGCAGAGCGAACACACCAGGTGCCCCGGCGCCCAGACCGCGCCGTGCAGCACGGTCGGGGAGCCGATGTGCGGACAGTGGCGGCCCTGACCAGTGTTCATCGCCGATATGAGGGCGTGAAGCTGTTCGACCAACCACGGGTGCCCGGTCACGTCCCGCGTGGTGCTGTGCAGGGCACTGGCGAGCGTGGTGAGCCGGGTGCGGGCATCGGCTGCGGCGGCGGCGACCTGGTCATCTTCCGCGAGCTGTCGCAAGTTCTTCGGCATGAAGGTCTCCAGTTCAGGCGGGGATGTCGAGTTCAGGGATGGTCGAAGAGGGGGCGAGGTAGCGCCCGCGGCCGTCGCTGTCGATCTGGCCGTCCTTGGCCATGCGGCGGATGGTGGCGCGTACGAGGTCGTGATCG
The DNA here is from genome assembly GCA_001570385.1 of Microtetraspora glauca. Taxonomy (GTDB): domain Bacteria; phylum Actinomycetota; class Actinomycetes; order Streptosporangiales; family Streptosporangiaceae; genus Microtetraspora; species Microtetraspora glauca. The sequence continues at coordinate 256,928 of BBYL01000008.1, forward strand.
ATGCCCAGGTCATCGGCGATCTGCTTCGGGCCAGCACCGGGCATCCGGTGGAGGTAGCGCAGGATCTCCGTGCGGGTGCGGGACAGGTCGGCCTCGTCAGCGGGGCCGTCATTCATCTGCCACCGGCCCCGGTCAGCGTCGAAGTCCATCGCGTACTCGGCTTCGTCGATGTCGCGGCCGGTCACGTGCAGCACACCACTTGCCTTGCCGCGTGCCCGGCGCAGCACGATCGTGGCGTCTGCCGCGCCCGCGAGGCCGTTGGTGCCGGATACGTCGGCCAGGAAGTCGTCTGAGGTGTGCTTGCGGGTGTGGTGGACCAGGACGACGGCCACGCCGTAATGGTCAGCAAGGCGCTTGATGTGCCCGACCGCGAGGTAATCGGCGTCGTAGGCCGATAAGCCGGGCGGCGGAGCGCCGCGCAGCTTGGCGAACACGTCGATGATGATGAGCCGAGCGGAGGGGTTCGCCTCCAGCCATTCGGCGATCTGCGCGATCCCCCCAGTGGGCAGGGGCGGGCATTCGATGTCGAAGGTGAGTCCGGCGGGCGGTAGCGAGGTGCCGAGCACCTTCGACAGGCGGGACTTGAGCCGCCGGCCGGTGTCCTCCAGAGCCAGGTACAACACCGGCCCGGCGGTCACGTCGATCCGGCCAAGCGCTTTGCCGCCGGACGCGACCGCGACGGCCAGTCCCAGGGAGAGCCAGGACTTACCGACCTTGGGCGGTCCGGCCAGAAGACTCACCCCTTCGGCGAGAAGTCCGGGGACGGCCCAACGGGGTTCGGGGAACGTGGCGGACATGAGGTCGGCGGCGGTCCAGCGGGAGACGCGGACGGAGTCGGGGCCGTCCTGCGGTCCGTCCGTCTGTTTGTGGTGCTCGCGGATCGCGTCGTCCGCGCCGACCAACGTGAGGACGTCGGCGGCGGACGGGCGCGGTCCGTTCCCGTTGACGGGGGCGGTGTTGGGCAAGGCGGGTGTCCTTCCAACGGTTCGGGCGAGCGGTCATCGGCGTCGTACGGGTCCAGGCAAACCCCGGACCGGTCGGCGTCGGGAGCGCGCTTGAGGGGGCGCACTTGTGCATTGTGTGTGTGCGGTCGGTCCGCCGGTCCGCCCTGCGACCGCTCCGCCGGACCGACCGGTGTTGGTCTGCCGGTCGGTCCGGCGGTCGAGCAAAGGGCGCTTACCGGCCTTACGTACGGCGGAAACGCGGTGATCCAGCCCCCGCAGGGGCGTCAGTCCGGCGGGGTGACGGGGGCCACCCCGAACGCGGTCAGAAGCGCGTCAGCGGCCGTCTTGGCGGCGCCGGTCTCCTGTCCGGTGAACCGGCTCTTGACTCCGGTCCGCGCCAGCTCTTGCATGACCAGGGTCACGACCGCCCAGGGGTCGAAGGTCGGCTCAGTCACGGGTCACCAGCCATCCGGCCAGCAGCACCGGGAGGACCAGGGCCGCCGGTCGGGCGATCCGTCCCCATCCGTCTCGACCGGCCGGACGCGACGCGTCGCCCGCCACGGCACGACGGATGGAACGGGCGGACACGACGCGGGCGACCTGGGAGCGAACCACAGCGGTCCGGGAGGGCCGAAGACCGGACCGGTAGCCGCGCGAGCGGAGGAACTCGGTCGGGAGCCGGTGCCCCTTCGCCTGGTTGCACGGCTCGCAGGCCAGGACGAGGTTCGCACGCGCCCACGTGCCGCCATGGTAGGTCGGCACCAGGTGGTCAATGGTCGCCGCAGCCAGGTCGCGGAAGCGGAGGTTGCAGTAGAAGCAGCGCGCACCGTCGCGGGCGGCGAGCTGGCGCTTGTAGCGCTGGCGCCTCTCAGCGTTCGGACGGGCAGTCATCAGGCCACCGCCAGCGACGGGGCCGACTCCATCGCCGTCAACGCCGCGATGAGGGTGTCCAGGTAGGCGATGGTCTCCTCACACGAGGCGATCCCGCTCAGCAGGGCGTCACCGGTGCGGCCCTCAGCCTTCCAGATGCGCAGGTTGGTCAGGTTGCGCTTCTCGTCCTCGCGGCGTGCCCGCAAGGAACCGATGGTCAGGTCCGCGAGGCTGGCCGTGACGGTCACCGGCGCGCACATCGTCCGCGCCCAGTCGAGCCGGTTCTTGTCGGTCCACCGGGTGTGGTGCCTGCGCCGGGGCGCGCCGTGGAAGACCATGGCGTACTCCGCGAGGTCCTCCCGGCGCAGCTCGGCACCCAGACGCATCACGGCGTCCAGCCCGAGACGGCCGACCACGTCCAGCACGGCCGCACGGACGGTCTCCTTCGACGGCCACGTGTCGGTGGGGAGGGTGGAGGCGTAGGCGGCGGCCTTGGCCTCCACGGCGGAGAGGGTGTAGGTCACCTGGATGTCGTGAGCCGAGACGGCGGGGGCGTCGAGAACGGTCGGGAGGGTCATCACGCCGCGCTCCGGAGGGTCTCGGTCCGGACCTGGGGAGCCGTGATCCGGCCGGTTCCCTCGCACGGGAGGCACGGGACCTTCCGGATGGACCAGAGGTCGTCCAGACCGGGGATGCCGTCGAGGACAGTGCCGATGCCGTTGCAGCTCTTGCACTGTGTGGAGCTACCGTGGTGGTGCATCGAGAGGTCTCCTAGCTGATCGATGTTCCGGCCCTGGTGGGATGCAGCCCGCCAGGGCCGTTTGCTGCCTGACGAGTCAGAGACAACGTCAACTGCTTAATGCACATAGTGCACATAGTGTTGGAGGTCGTCAACCCCTTGGGGGCTGTCATCCGAGCGACGGTGTGTTGTACTAAGTGCGTCAAGAGCACTGAGGTCAGCAGGGAGGATGCGGGGCCATGGCTGCCACGTCTGGAACGCCCGCCTACGTGCGGATTGCCGAGGATCTTCGCCACAAGATTCGAGGTGGCGAGTTGTCCGAGGGGGCACAGCTCCCGTCCATGTCCCAGCTCCGCGAGACATACGAGGTCTCCAGCACGGTTGTTCGCAGCGCGCTTGCCGAACTCCGCAAAGAGGGGCTTGTGATGGGCCAGCAGGGCAAGGGAGTCTTCGTACGTCCGGGGGCCGCTGACCGTGTCACCGTTCCGCCGGACGCCGGCACTCTGCTCCGACGCCTGGACGAGCTGACTGACACCGTTCGGGCGATGGAATCCCGCTTGCGAGTCCTTGAGCAAGCAGGTGCAAATTCCGCCAGCCAGTAGCCAGGTCTTCCCCTTGGCCGACTCCTGTTTTCTCATGTCAGCCATGACAGCTGGGGGTCGCAGGTTGCCGGAATGGTGACTGCCGATCAACCCCTAATCACTCACTTTCACTCAACCAAAGCGAGAGGCTGTGAGTACGTGGATCACGCCCAGGATGACGAGCTACGCCAGCAGGCCTCTAACGCCCTCATCGCCGAATTAAGGCATTGGCGCGAGGTGTCCGGAGTTTCACAAAAAGCGCTGGCTAGTCTCGTGCGGTACACACCTTCTTACATAAGCAAAGTAGAGAGCGGCACGCTGGTACCGAGCCGCGAGTTCGTAGAGAGCGCCGACGAACATTTACGTACAGGCGGTGCCCTACTCCGCAAATGGAAAGCCCTACGCGACGCTGGAGGGGAGTCTCGCGCCGATAAGCACCAGACAGCTCCATTGGCCGACGATCCCCAGTCGGCTCCAAGTAATGCCCTTGTGGTAGAGCACGAGAAGGCAGAGCTAATCTTTCGCGACGGGATGTTCAAGACACGTATTCGCAGGCATCTACGGAACATCGGAAACGAACCAGTCACCCAGTATCTAATTCGTATCGCCGTGGACCGGTATCCCGGAGACCCAGAACGATCAAACCAGCTCTACCGGAAGTTCCCCCTGACCTGGGAAGAGATCGGCCTTGCTGCCGTCTGCCAGGATGAGCCGATGACTTGGCGCGTCAAGCACGATCGGGACGCTTTCAAAGAGGTGTGGCTTCTCTTTGAGAACAGCGATGGACGGTTCCCGCTCTACCCCGACCAAACCACATGGATCGAGTACGTCTATACGGTCAGCGCAGATAAGTGGGGACCGTGGTGGACGCGAGCAATCAGGCTTCCAACTAAACTCCTAAGCATGACACTCGATTTCCCGTCAGTCATACAACCGACACTCTGGGGAATCGAAACATCGATGACAGCCGAAGCTTCGCCGTTCAAAACCCCCATAAATCGGGTAGAGCGCGGGGATCGCGTCCATTTCTCTTGGTCTACGGATTCCCCTCCTCTTCATGCTCGCTACCGGATCGAATGGAAGTTCAAGAATCCCACCGATGAGGGGAAAGCTGAAATGGAGACTCTTGCGCCCAGCGAGCGAATGCGCTCCCTTGGAATCATGCAGGAGGGAGAGCCTGTACTTACGGAGGTCGCAACGAGATTCAACCTCCCAGCGGAAGCGGAGGACGCGCGGCGCGTCGTCGCTCAACTCGTCTCAACGATGGAGCGAGTTTCCCAGGCCCATACCTTCGCCAAGGGGATGGGCATCGCGGCCCCGCAGGTCGGCATTAGGAGGTCGGTCGCCGTCGTGCGTACGCCGGAGGGCGCGACCATAACTCTAATTAACCCTCGAATTATCGATCAATCAACCGAGGTCGATGAACAGTATGAGGGGTGCTTGAGTTTCTTTGATGTCCGCGGCATGGTGCCGCGTCCGCTCTTCATTGAGGTCGAGCATCAGGACATCGAGGGGAACACGCACATCACGGCGTTCGAAGGGGCCGTAGCTCGGCTTGTCTGTCATGAGGTAGACCACCTGTTCGGGCTCCTCTACCGATCGCGCATGCGGCCCGAGATAGAGCCCATACCTGTCTCTCAGTACAAGGGGACCGGCCAGCCCTGGGCACGCCGCTGAGGTGTCACAGCTGTCACATTGTCACTTTCGCAGGTCAGAGGGGGTGACAAACGATCAAGGGTGTCACAGCGGCTGTCACAGCTGTCACTTTCCAGGGAGCTGGAGCCAGCTGGCGCACCCACGACACCGAGCAGGACGAGTTAGTTACCCCCTCCCGGCCGAATAGCCTCGAAACGGGGCCTCTCGGGGGCTCCAGCAAGGGGGTTAACCCGCTTAACTTCTTAACTTCCTGCACGTCAGCCCTGGGTTACGCCGTCGAACGGGTCAGGGTTAAGAACTTAACCCCGATCCGGCGACCTAACTCGGGTTCGCATCGCCGATCCGGGCGGCCCCTGTCTCTGCCGGCGGTTTGGTCGCGGTTGCGGGCCAGGTGGGTACGACGGGGCCTGTTGAACAGCATTTGTTCGGTGGAGACCAGAACCCGCGACCCGCGACCTGCAGATATTTGGGCTGATCAGCGGCTATATGCCCGGTCGCGGGGTGGGTCGCGTCACCGCGACCGGTCGCGGGACCGCCGCGACCAGTGGGTGTCGCTCTCCAGAGGAGGGGGCCAGCTGGCCCGCCGTCCACCGGGGCTTCCCAATGGATAGCCGGACGCGGTGGACGTCGGCGGGACGGTGCCGCGCGGCCCCTGGCCCGACCCCCGCTGAGGTGTCACAGCTGTCACTTTGTCACTTTCGCAGGTCAGAGGGGGTGACAAACGATCAAGGGTGTCACAGCGGCTGTCACAGCTGTCACTTTCCAGGGGGCGAGGGTGACAAGCGGCTTGGACAGCCAGGGGGCGGGGGCCAGCTGGCGCAGCCGCGGCCCACTGGGTGGCGGCAGCGCATCCATGCTCTACCTTGTAACGAACAGTGACCGACCTACGGGGGGACATCTAGAGTCTTCAGAGAGCGGCCCCGCTTCGCCTCATCCCTCGATCCGGGGGCTACCTGCAAAGACTCTCTAGGCACTAGTTCGCTGGTAGATCGACATGTGTGCCTCTAGACGGCCCTCTAGACCTAGAGGGGTACACCTCTAGAGCTAGAGCCCCCTCCGACCCATCCCAGCTTCCTCGAAGGCTTGAAAATCACACTCTCGGTAACCACGACCTGCCCATATCAGGTCTCTGGCTGTACAGCAGAGAAGTACAGCAACCCGCCCGCACGCTGAGAGACGTCGGCGGACATTGAGACACCCTGAACCCCAGGTCGGCAGGGCTTCCCCTGAGATCAACGAGGGGCGTCATCTGTTTCGGGACGAAGAGGCCGTGGGTTCAAATCCCGCCACCCCGACCATGTAGTACCAGCTGAGAGGCCGGTTCCGAAGATCGGAACCGGCCTTCTGCGTTGCTGAGTGACTAACTGAGTGACTACAGCTCGCATCCCCAGCCAGCCGACACAGCCGAGCAATGCGAACGTGTCGCACATACCGGGTACCGTCTACCCCAGATCATGTGCGAGCTGGAGGGGCGGCGCATGCGAGACAGCGCTAGACAACCAAGTGGCGCCACGAGAAGAGAAGAGCAGTCGTTTGACGAGCTTCTGAGCGCGCCCAACATCACGGATGCGGAAAGGAATCAGCTTCGGGCCGAGGCGACTATTGGACATGCTGCTGCTCTCCTCGTACTTCGTGGAGAAAAAAAGCTCGCCGAACTCCTCCTAGAGGTGAAAAACGCCGTCGTCGAACCCGACTATCAGGGTAACGAGGAAGACCTCTGGCTTGAGATAGCACCCGAATCTCAGCAGCTATTCAGCGAAGAGGCCACAGAAGCCATAAAAGCGATCTGCATGGAAGTCTCACAGCGTCGCGGCTATGGCGTCGATTGGGTAGGCATCCGCGAGATCATGCCAACAGTCGGGCCTCACTGGCGAGAGCAGGTTCGTGAGCGGCTTACAGGTAAGCGGCAAACGAACCAGGGTCGTACCGTTCGGCTGGAGTCTCCCCGGATTATCGAGGACAACCTAGCGTTTACGAATCGTGGCGAGCTTGCCGTGTATCGAGCACTGAAGCAGATCCAGGAGAAGGATTACTCCGCCGACGAAACAATCGCTATTTTCCCGCTTCCAGGAGGCAGAGTCCCCGGACACACCTGGGAGCCAGACGTCCTCGTCACGTACAGGGGTCGAACCGGGGTGCTAGAGATCGACGGCCCCCACCACAATAATCGCCGAGCTCTCGATAATTCACGCGATCACTTGCTGCGGGATGCAGGTATAGCCTTCGTCGATCGCGTTACGGTGGAAGCGCTCGACGACCCCAACGAGTTGTATGCCGTACTGCGACGGTTCCTTAGACGTCTCGGGGATACCAAGTAACTCTCGGCGAGGGGGCGACCTCCGTGGGAGATCACCCCCTCGTACAGCTACTCCTCTCGGAAGATGCGATCCATAGCTACCGCGCCAGCTTGCAGAACCGGCCGGATCTGCTTGCGGTAGACGGCCTCTGTCACGGTTGTGCTGCTGTGGCCGACGAGGCGGGAGATCTCCTCCAAGGGGAGGCCGTTGTCCGAGAGCAGCGAGACGAAGCTGTGCCGGAGCTCTCGGGGCGTCCACTCGGCGGGGTTCACCCCCTCGGCGTCATTGATGGCGTTGCGGAAGTCGCGCCGCACGTGCGAGGGATCGAGTGGGGTCCCGACCTTGGATGCGAACACGAGGTTGTTCTCCTGCCACTTCTCCCCCGCGGCTTCCCGCTCCCTTTCCTGCTGTTCCCTCTGCCGCTGTAACGCGTCCAAGCAGCGCTTGGACAGGGCGAGAGTCCGGCGCGACTTACGTGTCTTGGTGTCGCCACCGGCCCGTACAGAACGCCAGACGGCCACGTGCGGCGGCACAGGCGGATTGGAGTTCGGGTCGCCTTCCACATCGACGTGGTCCCATGTCAACGCCCTGAGTTCTTCCGTCCGTGCTCCCGTGAGCAGGGACAGGACGATGTAGGCGTACATTCGTGAACCCTCGGCCGCCTTGAGTACGGCTTCCGCTTGGGCGAACGTGAGGGCCTTGGACGGGCGGCCTGCCTTGCCTTTCGGGACTGAGCAGAGCGCCACCACGTTCCGCTTGACCTTGTCGCGGGCCATCGCTCGCTTGATCGCCCGGTTCAGACACGAGTGAAGCCCTTGGAGAGTTCGCGTGCTCAGAGTCTTCGCCTTCTCGGCGAGCCACTTGTCCACATCTTCCGCGCTGAGGTCCCGGAGCTTCCGAGCACCCAGCGCGGGAATAATGTGAGTGTTGCACAGGATCGTGCAGGCGGTGACGGTGCCCTTGTCGCGCCCATTGAGCCCGTAGGCCAGCCAGTCATTCACCGCGCGCTCCACCGTGTAGTCAGCTGGAGCGATGGCGAGGCCGTCTTCGTAGTCGCGGAGTATCTCTTTGAGCTTGGCCTTGGCTTCGGTCTTGGTCTTGCCGCTGGCCTTCTTGACGATGCGCTTTCCGGCGGGGGTGTAGCCGACCGTCACCGAGGCGATCCAGCGTTGCCGCTGTTCGTCCCAGTGCAGGCCGCCGTCTCACCGGCTGCGTCGTGCGGTCATGATGCTTCGGCCTCCTGTTCGAGTAGGGAGATGTAGTCGTCGATGGCCGAGGCCGGGATGAGCCGGGTACGGCCCTGGCGGACGGTGCGCAGGCGGCCCGCCCGGATCTGCTCGTAGATCACGCTGCGGCTCAGGCTGAGCAGGCGCATCGCGTCAGTGACGCGGTAGAGCCGCCGGTCATCGCTCCCGGGTTCGGTCATTCAGCCGTCCGCTGGGCGGCGATCTTTCGGGCGAGTTCGATGCGCTGGCGGAGCTGTTCGGCCAGGACGGCTTCACCGGGGGAGTGGCCGCTTCCGGCGAATCGCCAGTGAGCGAGCACGAGCGTGGTCTCCTCACCGGGTTCGGGCAGGCCGTGGCGTTCACGCGCCTCCTTGGCGCGGTGGTCGGTGCGTGCCTGCCGGAGGTCGAGGAGCCGAGTGGAGTAGCGGCGGCTCTTGCTGGAGAAGTGGCCCCGGAAGCCGAGCATGTGCGCCCACGGCCGGAGCCGAAGGTCCGCGAACTCCGGCCGCGCGCCGAGGTCCCAGCAGGTGCGGATCATGCGCCGGGCATGGTCGGTAACGGGAAGTGCTTCCAGGTCGAGCCCCGGCTTGAGGCCCGTCCCCTTGCAGCGGGCACAGGTGACCAGCAGGCCCCGGCCCGAGGGACGGCCCCGGCCGCCGCAGGTGCCGCAGGACAGGCGGTGATCGACGGTCCCGGAGGCTTCCGCACCCTTGGTGGCGTACTTCGCGATGTAGCCCGCCACCGCCTCCTCGCTGAGTCCGTCCAGGTCGCGCGACAGGAGGATGGGGCGGACGTCGAGCTGGTCACCCCAGCGGAGCAGGCGAGTGCCGATCTCGCTGTCCGGCGTGGGGATCTGAACCGCGCGGACGGCCAGCGGGATCGCCTCGCTGAGTAGGTCGTTGGTCGCCCACACGGGCGGCCTGCCGGCCGGACCCTCCGGGCCGTCGAGCCGGATCACGGTGTGGAAGTGGACCAGGCCGCGCCGCTGGTATTCGGCCACCTTGGCGAACGACAGCCGGACCTGCCGCGCAAAAGAGGTGCGGCTGATCCCGGCGAGCTTGGCCATCTCCCGGCGCAGGCCGAGAGTGAACCGGTGCCACAGCAGGCCCGCATGCGCCTGCCAGAGCACCGCACCCGGGTAGTCGTAACACTCCGGGCAGATGGGCTGCCCGAGTAGCTGATCACCCGTGCCGTGGACCTCCGGACAGCCCACCGGGTTCCCATGACAGCAGGCGCCTCCGTTCTTGCGGGGGCGGCAGCGCAGCGTCTTGCCGTTTCGCTCGCGCACTGTGTGGACCGCCCCGAAGGACGGCGCAGTGAGGGTGGCGAACACCCGAGGGTGTTCGCTGACCTGTTCCGGCACGCCTTTGCCGCCGGACAGGCCCGCCCGGATGAGTTGGTAGGTGTCGGCCCGGTAGACCTCCGAGCACGCGGGGCAGACCGACGCGCGGCGGTTCCCGCACGCGACCAGCAGGTGCCCGGACGGTTCGTCGGCCGTGCGGTAGGAGTGCAGAACCTCGCCGGTCGCCGAGTCGATCACGTGCGATTCGCCGGCCAGGTGCACGGGGTGGGAGCAACCGCCGGTTGCCGCCACCATGGAGCGCCACCGCTCATAGCCGGGGTCGTTGAGGACCCGGACCATGTCGATGAGCCATCCGGGGTGAGCGTCCGGTCCGTTGGTGGACGCCGGGTTTGCCTCCTCGTTCATCGTTGACCTCCTTACCTCGTCGCCGACACGTAGTCCAAGACGTGCTACGTGTTCGGTCACATGGACATGTTAGCCAACACGTGCTACCTCTTGTAAAGACATCAGCGACGAGAAGAAGGGACAACGGCACATGGCCGAGGAGAAGGAAGCCGCCCGCTGGCGGATCATCGCCGACCTCTTGCGGAACGACGTGCTGGAAGACCACTACCAACCCGGCCAGGCCCTACCGGGAGAGGCGTTCCTCGCCAGCGAGTACGCCACCTCCCGGCCGACCATCCGCAAGGCCATCGCCCAACTCGCCGGCGAGGGACTGCTGACGGTCGCCCACGGACGCGGCACATTCGTCCGCCCGACCCCGGACCGCCGCCTGATCCTCACCGGCTGGCCCGATCACGAGGACCTGCTGAGCCCGGCCTACGACCCCGCAAAGCAAGGCTGGGAACATGTCACCGTCCCCAGCGAGGCCGAGCGCGCCCAGAGCAAGGTCACGCCGAACTCGGCGCTGTTCATGACCGCCGAGGGCAGCAGAGCCGACATCCTGGCGGTACGCCGGGGAACCATGGTCGTCTACCGCTACGCCTACTGGCAGCACACCAAGACCCGCGCCCGCATCCATCTGTCCTCCTACGTACTCGCCGACCATGTGGCCACGATCAGCGGTGAAGGCTCAGGCAGGGAGATCGAATCCCACGTGGAGCCCGAGGACTACTACGCCCACTTGGAGAGGCAGCACGGGCCGCTGCGCTGGACCACCTCCGTCCACGCCCGGATGCCGTACGGCGAGACCTACGAGGATCTCGGCATGGAGCCGATCGGAACGCCCCTGCTGGTTGTGCGCCGGGTCATGCTCAGCCAGCATGGCCGCCCGCTGGAGTTCACCGAGATCGAAGCCCCCGGCGACCGCTTCGAGGCCGCATCCGTCAGCGACCACGACACCGCCGTACCGGGAGGACTCGCGGCCCTTCGGGTGTAGGTGGCTCAAAGTTTCTTTACTGGTTCAAGGCGACGGCGCTCCGCGCCGCCGCTGGCGGCCCCACGCCCGCCCGCCGTCCGGGCGTGCGGCTCTCCGGCCGGTCCCGGACGTCGGCGGCTCGGGGGGCCGCCCCGCCCCAGCCAGCGCCACGCCGTACCAACCGAACCCGTCGACCACACACACGCCGTCGCCCACCGCTCCGCCGCCGGCCCAACCGCTACGCGGCCCTTCGGGCGCCTACGGCGTTGCGCCGGCCGCTACGCTCCCCGGCTTCAGGTGCAGGGCACGAAGAGGGCTGAGCAAATGCGCCTCCGGCGGGGGCACTCCGGCCCCGAGGTGATCGCCGAGCACGAGCACGGACCGTAGGTGGCGGGGGCTGATCGCCCCGCCCGCCATCGCCCCAGGCAGAGCCCAGCAGACCGGCTCCTACGGCGCAAGCCCGGCCGTGCGGGCAGGACAACCAGCGGGCACGGAAGGTCACCGGGAGCCAGGTACACGCGAGGCCCGGCTTGCCCCTCCGTCCCCGGCCCGCTGCCGCTTCGCGGTGGGACGACGGCGTACGAGGTGATCAGCAGCACGGTGGCCTTGCCATCACATCCGCCCTTAACGCACCAACCTCAAATGAGAATCTAGGCGGACCCTATCGTCTTGGGCGCTACTTCCAGATAACAGACCACACCCCCTGATACGGTTGTCACAGCCCCAAGAAACAATCCAGGCGAGGTTTACGGTGAAAGAGCTCAAGACATATCGCGTTATCAATCCGCGACTCCTCGGCACCCTATCTCGACAGCTCGATCTACCCGTCGACGGCGCACGCAACTCAGAATCTAATATCGCCGCAACATTCGGAGGATTGAACCTTAGCCGGAAGACTCAGCAGACCCTCAAGGCACTATCCGAGGAAGCGACGGTTGAGAAGGTTGTCGACGCACTCAGAGATCGTGGCCAGCTAGCCATATATCGGCCAGAACGGGCTGGCGACCTGTATAGCGACGAGTACGCCCATCGATTCGTCTACGAAACAAACCTGACGGTCACTCCAGTACATCTCCCGATTAAGGGAGATTTGAAAGAGGAGTCCGGGCTCCAGAGCCTCACAATTTGGGTCTCCGATCCAGCGCTGGACTCTGTCGACGACCGAGAGCACCAGTGGGACTTCAAGGGGACGTTTCTGTTCCTGATTCAGGAGATCAGCGAGGTAAGCATGCCTAGGTCGATCATATCGGGCGTGTCAGCTCTGCGCGCGATCGTCGATGTAGTGGCAGGAAAGCATCGAACTTTTGCAGAGATCGACAAATCGAAGCCAGACATTTACGGCGAGGCGAGTCCCGATCACCCCCTGAAGAAGCTTGAGAAGGCAGGAGGGCGAATTGGCCTACCTCGGTCGATAGAAACCGTCTACAAGATCGCATATATGACGGACGAGCAGATGACCATCATCAACGACACTCCCATTCGCGTGAATGACATCATGGCCTATCCGCTCTACATCGCCTGACCCAAAAAGCTACCGCATCGATCCAGACATGAGTAGTCGCCAGTACAGGGTAGCCTCACTCCCTCTCCATCCACCTGTATAAAAATGCTTGGGTGGTTCAGTCTGAACAACCTTATGGATTTGGTAGATGCCACCGCAGGAAACCAATTCATAGAACACGGCTTCGCATGCGCAGGTGTAGTCGACTACTCGGTACGGACCGCGAGGCTGCGAGACCCAAAGGAATTTCTTTCGGTCAGATTGCGCGCGGCCAGGGTGCGGGGAGATGCCTGGACAATCCGGCTCCTCCAATGACTCCGCCGGGTCCCGGAGGAGGCCCCGCAGCTTCGCGTTCATCTCGCGCCGCTCAGTGCGAGGTGTCCCGAGGGACATAGCACCGTGCTTCGCCGTTGGGTAGAACGTCAGCCAGCGCGGCTTGCCGGCGAAGCTCCTCGGCCAGTTGCCCAACATCATCGCCGTCGATGGTCTGGCATAGGCCGCGGTTGTAGTCCTCGTTCGTCAGGCGACCGTTGCGTGTGGCCCACAGGCGTCCCGCCGAGCTTCGCCAAATGCTCCAGCCGGGAAACGCCTCCCGCAAGCCGCTCACGGTCAGGACAGGGACACTCGCCGCGTTCTCGCCGCCCACTTCGTTCTCCTCCCACAGGCCCATGAGCTGCATCGTAGATAAAGAAAACTATGGCACGCTATAGCGTGCTGTCCATCGCCACGGCGCGCAGTGGCTTCCTACTGTTGCTCGCGTGGTGGAGTTCAAGGCCGATCAGCCCAGGTGGCGGCAGGTGCACGAGATCATCAAGACTCGTATCGCCTCCGGCGAGTACAAGCCTGGCGAGCGCATCCCATCACTCGTCGCTCTGATCGAAGAGTTCGGCATCGCGAACGCCACCGGCCAGAAGGTCATGCGAGCGCTCAGGGCAGATGGCTTGATCCACACCGAACCCGGCATGGGCAGCTTCGTCACCGCTCCTGAAGAACGCGATCAGTCAGAGTAAGCCGCTGATCCCCAAGAAGGGTGACCTGATCCTGGACGTTGTACGTAACCGGATCATGTATGTCGAGGTGTTGTACTACCCCAGTCTCCGGGGCGCGACGAGCCGAAGCACCGGCCCGGATAGGGCCCAGGACTGAGTGACGAACTGAGTGACAACGGCCGCGGACGGCCCCGGACACCGGCGGATCACCATGGATCGAAACAGCAGGTCACCGACACGGTAGGTCCATGTGCCGCCCTGATCTTGATTGCTTCGGGACGAAGAGGCCGTGGGTTCAAATCCCGCCACCCCGACTCGGAAATTGCAGGTCAAGGGCCTGATCGCTGGAGACAGCGGTCAGGCCCTTGATCGTTTGACCGTCATTTGACCGTCGGTCTGAACACCTCCCGGGGTCACCGACCGGTTCAAATGAGTTTCCCTGGGCACCTTGATCGCTGCATGATGTCCCGCGCAGGCGAAGTCTTGTTCAGATCAGCAAGGCCGAACAAGCGACCCGCGTCCAACCGCTCAGATGACGGAGCGTCCAGTGATGCCCACCCCTCCTCCGTACGACATGACGCTCGGCGATATCGTCATCAAGCACCCTCGCCTTGGTGCCGTACTCGAAGAGGCACACAGGCGCAGGGTCGAGATGTCCACGAGTCTGCTGGAGGACGTCCGTCTCAAAGGTGCGAACCAGTTGCTCCTCCGGCTCGATCAGCTCGTTCAGGCGTTTCATGCCGAACCACCGCTCAAGCGTGTGGCATTCCTAATCGAACGCAGCATCGCTGACTTCGAGACAGCGCTGGAGGCCACCCTTGCCGGGTACGGAGCCGTCGCCTTCGACGCCATGCGCGCGTCCCGGCGACATCCTCACCGCTGCAGGCCACAACGGCTCTGCCGGCACCCGCGCCGAGCATGAGCTGAGCCTGGCCGACCGGACAACGAAGGCCCACAGGCCCGACAGCCGGTTCGCCACGACTTCGCGCCCTCATGCCTTGGTGTGGATCGCCGCCATCAATACGGGGAACCCGTAGCTGCGCGGCGGCGGATAGTCAGGGGCCGCCAGGGGCCGGATCGGCAGGTAGCGCACCCCGTCCTGGCGAGCGCCTGGGCGGCCTCGGCGCAGGCAGGCGCGGATGACGGCCGTGGGCCGCGCGGCCTGAGATACGGGGGCGGGAGTGCGGCGCCGCGCGGAATGCGACTCCTCCAGGCGGATAGCGGCGGGGTATGCGTATCACGCCTCACGTGTGCTAGGTTGAACGTAGTTGCAGTTGTGGTACCCATAATGAACTTGTGTGCACCTGACGGTATGTAGCCTCAGGTGCATTTTTTGTTTGCCGGCCTTCTCCGGGTGTGGGCCTATCTCGGCGACGCGGAATTCGTGCAGTGCGGATTTCGGCTTTGCACCTATCAAGAGGAGATCAACATGGCTTCTGGCACCGTGAAGTGGTTCAACGCGGAAAAGGGCTTCGGCTTCATCGAGCAGGACGGCGGCGGCGCCGACGTCTTCGCGCACTACTCCAACATCGTCTCTCAGGGCGGCTACCGCGAGCTGCGCGAGGGCCAGAAGGTGGCCTTCGATGTCACCCAGGGCCAGAAGGGCCCTCAGGCCGAAAACATCGTTGCCGCCTGACAAAATAGCGCCACGTATCAGGGCTCACACCTTCACGGGTGTGAGCCCTGATACGTTTCCGGCTGCCGCATCGCTGCCGCACGAGAGTCGGCGGCACGGGATGTCCACCACAGCCCCACAGCTCCTCGATACCAGTAATCGACAGCGTGCGAAACGTTATTACGCCTGGCAGGAGGCACGCATCCGGGAGGTCAGGCCAGCGAAAAGCGCGACCACGTCGCCAAGCTGCACACCAAGACCCGGTCAGCCTCACGCTGCCGGGTCTTCTCACCGCCGGTGCTAGTGTCCGGCCGGGCGGTCGCGCGCGTTGTTGATGCGCAGCGCCTCGGCGAGCTGGTCTTCCAAGATGATGATCCGGCAGGCGGCTTCCACAGGAGTGCCCTGATCGACGAGTTCCCGCGCGCGCGCAGCCAGCCGCAGCTGGTAGCGAGAGTAGCGGCGATGGCCGCCGCTGGAGCGTTTCGGCTCGATCAGTTTCGCGACACCCAGAGCCCGCAGGAACGCGGGGCTGACACCGAGCATCTCCGCGGCCGCGCCCATGCTGTAGGCGGGGTAGTCCTCATCGTCGAACCGATCCTCGAACCGGTCTTCAGCCCTGAATCCAGCCCTGGACCCGGCCGTGTCCGCAATCCTGCCGTGAGCGAGCGTTTCGCCCTCGGCAGCCGAGCGAGGTTGATCCATGCATTCCTTTCCATCACGCGCACAGGGGGCCCCGGCACCTGTCGCGCCGGGGCCCCGAAGGGTTCAACACCATCTACCGGCCATATCTGGCCGGCTCACTGTTTTCCGCGTCCGCCGTACTGAGCGGCGGTGATGCGGGGATCGCGGATGCGTGACCGTAGACCACCTTCCCATCCGTGGAATTCCGGTACCCGAGCGGCGAGACTCAGCCGGCAACGGGCGATCCCGATGGCGTCAAACACTCCCTTCATCTCTTTCTTCCGGACCACTATCCGGCTTCACCTGCGGCAGCGCGTCCACGATCAGGGCCCCTAACCACTGCGCTGGCCCGTCACGTCCGACCTTCTGCCATCAACTTCCAACTTCATCCTGCTCCGGGCAGTTCATCGTGATGCAAGTACTTCCGCTGCCCGGCCGATCCGTTCCTTACGATGCGAGAAACACTAGCCCCAGCGGCCACAAATGTCTACTGCGGCGAACATACATTTTCGGTGTCGAGCGCGGCAGCCTTCCGGCTCTACCTCGCCGGCGCCGACGGGCCGCTGGCCTATGACGCTGCCCACCACCGCTGGACCACCTACTGCGCGGCGGCCGGGCTGAACATCGACATGCACCAGCTGCGCCACGCCCACGCCACCGAACTGATCAACTCCGGCGTGTCCATCGAAGCCGTCCGCCGCCGTCTCGGCCCCGCCTCCACCGAGACCACCCAGCTATACGCACTGCTGGACGACAAGGTCGCCGACGCCGAGATCCGCGCCGCCCGCGAGCAATCGTCAAGACCTGTGGATCACGAGTTTCTAAGCGGCTGCCGGTGAGGGCTGATCGTCGGGGCGTTCGACGAGCCTGCCGTTGATGAAGGTCGCCCCGGCACGTACCAGGGCGACGAGGTGGGGAGCGTTGACCGCACGCCAGCGGGCCTGGGCGGACTCGATCAGCTTGAACGCCATGGCCAGCCCAGCCGCCCGGGACCCCGGCCCTTTGGTGACCTTGGTCCGGTGCCGGACCGTGGCGAACGTCGACTCGATCGGGTTGGTCGTGCGCAGATGCACCCAGTGTTCGGCGGGGAAGTCGTAGAACGCCAGCAACTCCTCGACATCGTCGACGACCTTGGCCACGGCCTTGCCGTACTTGGCGCCGTAAGCGGCCTGGAACGCCTTCACCGCCGCCAGGGCATGGTCCTTGTCCTCGGCGTTCCAGATCTCGGCCAGGGCCTTCTTCGCGCCGGGTTGCGCGGACTTCGGCAGCGCCCCCAGCACGTTGGCGATCTTGTGAAACCGGCAGCGCTGGGCTCTGGCCTGCGGGAACACCTCGCCCAGCGCGGCCCAGAACCCCAGCGCGCCATCCCCGACTGCCAGGGCAGGGGCGCGCATCCCCCGACGTTTGCAGTCGCGTAGCAGATCAGCCCAGGATTCGGTCGACTCCCGGTAGCCGTCGGCCAGCGCGATCAGTTCCTTGCGGCCGTCGGCGCGCACGCCGATCATCACGAGCAGGCACAACCGCTGCTCTTCCAGGCGGACGTTGACGTGCACGCCGTCGGCCCACAGGTAGACGTAGTCCACGTTCGACAGGTCGCGATCAGCGAAGGCGCGTTGCTCGGCCTTCCACTGCTCGGTCAACCGGGTGATCACCGGCGCCGACAGCCCGTTTGCAGAGCCGAGGAACTGCCCCAGCGCCGGTACGAAGTCCCCGCTGGACAGGCCATGCAGGTAGAGCAGCGGCAGCACCTCGGTGACCTTCGGGGTCTTGCGCGCCCAGGGCGGCAGGATCGCCGAGGAGAATCGCTTGCGTTCGCCGGTCACCTCATCGGTGCGCTTGTCGTTGACGCGCGGTGCGCGGACCTCGATCGCGCCGGCTGCGGTGAGCACTTCCCGCGGTTGGTGGTAGCCGTTGCGCACCACCAGACGGCGCCCGGCCTCGTCGCGTTCGCCCGTGAAGGCGGCGATTAGGCGTCAACCTCGGCTTTGAGCGCTTCGGCGAGCATCCGGCGGGCGCCCTCGCGGACGATCTCGTCGATCAGCGAGGAGGAGATTGGGCCGTCTGTGGTACGGCGGTCGCCGTCGGCAGGGTCAGGGACTACGGTGAGCATCGGGTGTGCCTTCCCAGCCGACGTTGGCGCGTCGGCCATGCGTGTGAGACCTCAAACGATCACCGGGAAGGTACACCCCTTCCCGGCCGATCCACAGATCTCAAGCATTGCTCCCAGTCCTGCCGTACGGCACGCAGATCTCATGACATCGGTGAGCACACCCAAGCTGAAGTCAGCCGCCATGGGATCACCCTCACCTGGCGGCGGGACGTACGTCAAACTCCTGAGAGGTGCGGCAGGGCGGCGGCCACGCTGGCAACGTCGGCGTGATCATCTGTCCCGCTCCACCCCTGTGGCCTCTACGCGCTACGGCCTGTGCTTCCCTCGTTCCGCAAGTATCCAAAATTGTCCGGTCGGACCCGCGTCGCCCAGTTCCCGGCCGGTGACCAACTACGCTCCCGCTCCCCGCCCCGCGCATGCCGCGCACAGCGGTCGTACTGAGCAGATCAACCCTCGTCGACTAGTCGACTAAGCGACAGACCCGTTTATCTTCAATCCCGCATGCAGGGCGGCGAGAGCCGCCTTGGAGACGGCTCCGGGAGAGTATGGCAGCGCGCAGGGAGCATCTTGCTGCCTGGCTCAGCCCGTGAGCATGCGCATGATGGGAGCTCCGAGCGCCCCCAGCCAGCCCGCCAGAGCCATCAGCGGCCCGCGCAACGACTCTCCCGCCGCGGCGATCGCCCCCACCGAACTCAGTACCTCGGTCAGCCGGATCAGGCGGGTGGCGATGCTCTGGCGATCGGGTCGCGCGCGGTTCAGTTCGGTCTGTACGGCTTCTGCCTCGGCCGCTTCAGACGGCAGGCTGAGAGCATGGAGCCGGGTCACCAGCGACGCGGCCCACTCACTGGGCTCCCCGCCGAGGAACGTGCCCTGCTGGCCGCCCTGGATAGTCTGGTCGCCACCCACATTGTTGATGTTGACGGCTTGCTGGTTGCCGATGTTGAACGTCAATTCCATCCTCCAACTCGTCCGCGCTGGACCGGGGCGTTCCAGGCGTGCCGGGGATCGGTGTCTACTTTCCTGCCGCGCGCGGCGGCGACGATGTGCATGATCAACGCGCTCCAGGAGAGCGTGTGGCCCGCCGTGGCGACGACCAGCGCGATCAACGTGTCCAAGCCGAAGATGGTGTGCCACACCTTCTTCATCCACTGGAAGCTCAGGCTTTGCACGGCTTCGGGGAGCCCGTCGAAGGTGTGGAAGAATTTCCAGGTGATGAAGAGGCTCCCGCCAAACTGCATGGCCAGGCTCAAGTAGATCAAGTGGCGCGCCCTGGTGCGAGCCGCCGCGACCTCCCGTAGGAAGCTCTCCCGCTGCTGGAAGTAGTGGTTGTATTGGTCGCGGCCCACATTGTTGATCTGGCCGCCTGTCTGCCGGTCGACGTCGAAGCGGACCGGGCGCTCCTGCGCGGGTCGGGCGGGCAGCATCATGCCGGTGCTCCCAGGCACCTCGTACCGCGCGCGGACCATGCCGAACTGGACCACGTCGCCATCGTGCAGCACCCGTGATCGCCGCACCGGTTCGCCGTTGACCAACGTGCCGTTGCGCGATCCAAGGTCCTCGACGCTGGTCTGACCACCCGTCTGGCTCAGCGCGGCGTGGATGGAACTGAGGTGAGGGTCGTCGAGTCGTAGATCGGCGGCGTGCCCTCGGCCGAGCGATCGGCGTCCGGGGCCCACAGGAAGCACCGTCCCCGCAAGCTGTGACGGATACATGACGACGAGTCGGGGATCATTTGATGACATTGTCACGTCGTCTCCTCTGGCACCTGCGGCCCCTTACATGGTGCGCCGTCAGGATTCACTCCGCCAGCCTTTACAAACTCGATTTCGCGAGGAGTCCGGCTCGGTTTGGCGTTGCCGGAGAAAGAGTTCTTCCAAAAAGAGAAGGAACGCTTGCCACAAATTACATCGGCGACGGATCGGGAAACGATTTTCGTCATATCGCGGGTAGGCTGACCTGCAGTTTCTGGTTCCTCGGGTGGTGCCGAACGCAGCCTCTCAGCGTCCGGCCATGCATGCGACCCACTGGGTGACCGTCAAGGCTCGCAGTATGCGCACCGCAGCGGGTTGTCGGCTTTCTTCGATCGATCACGGCGGACCTGCAGGCTGTGACATTCAGATTCGCCATCTTCGATGAGACGATTCAGTCGAGACCTTCTCTCTTCTCATCGAACGTCGCTGATCTTCGGAGCCTGAGTGCGGCTGGTTCATTTCACAAAACACGGCCGATCCCCGGCTCCCGCCCCGGCAGTTGGTGACGAGCTGTGCAGGAGGGAGTCTCAGACGTTCTCCATGCCTATAGAGGGGCGCGGAACCGAGTACCTGTCATCGGGGGATCACGCGACGCATGTGGCGGTGGGAGGACGATTTCCTGGGTGGCGAGTCGCTGGACGGCGGGCTGAAGGTCGACCGGCAGATCCTGGCGAAGGATCCGATCACCAGGCAGGTTTTCGTCTCGGGCATCGTGACGATCCTCCGGCGCGACCATGAGCGCCGCGGCAATGGCGGGGTGAGCTGGTACGCGGTCAGAGACGCGGAGCCGCACGAGGCGGCTCGCGTGCTGTGCGCCGAGGCCACCTGGGAGGAGGACCCGGAGCGGCGGCGGGCGCTCGCCAAGCTGGTGCGGCAGAAGGTTGCAGAAGCTTGGGCTGCGCGCGGACGTCCAGCGAGCTGAGGAAGGCTCCGTATATCTCGCTTCCTATCCCGTACGAACTGAGCTGTGAGCGAGAGAAGCGAGCAGTTCTTGGGTTTCCGGCATCGGTTCGACCTGGAGACTCTGCAGGTGCGCGCGTAGGAGTCGCCCGGTCTGGCGCGCTTGATCGGCACGGCCGAGCCGCACCTGGAGGCGGATGACGCGGCACCAGGTGTCCTCGGTGTCCGGGTCGAGACTGCGGGCCTGGCCAAGCAGATCTAGAGCCCGTTCCGCGTCGTCCCCTTCAACCAGTTCTGCGAGCTGCGTCAGCGCGTCGACCTGAGCCACGATCAGCGGGTAGCGCTCGTCAAGGACCCACTCCTCGCTGATCCCCGTACCGATCTCACCACCGCACAGGGCGGCTGCGCGCGTCAAGCACGCGATCCGGCCAGCCCGGTCCCCGGCCGTACGCGTCTGCTTGACGGCGGTGTGGAAGTCCCAGAGGTCGAAGCCGATCACCTTCGGGTCAGCTCGGTAACTCTCGTCGTCCCCGAGCTGGATGAACGGCTCGCCGCACGGTCCGGTCGACTGCTCCAGGGCGTGCCGGAGATGCCGGAGGAGGCTGTGGAACTCGTGCCCGAGCGGCTTGCCCGGCCACAGCGCCTCGCAGATGGTCTCCTTGGTCGCCCCCTGCGGATGCAGTGCGAGGTAGACCAGCAACCACAGCTTGAGTCCCCGGATCCGCAGCGGGTGTTCCTGACCCTTCACCCAGACGGCCGGTTTCCCGAGGACGCGTACCCGCACAGGGGTCGGGTGATCCCAGCTCGGAGGCGCCGCATCCTCCTCTACGGGCTGACTCTCCTCACCCTGTGCGCCGGCGAGCAGCCGTAGCGCAGCTGCGAGATCCCCTCGCGTCACATGAAACAGCTCGGCCCTAGCAAGTCGCGGCGCGAGCGGGCCTTCAGCCGAGCCGACGCGATGGTCATCCCCGACATGGCACGTCGTGCCATGCGGCCAGTCTCCGAGCATGAGCGCGCCGATCCCGCACCCACTCCCCGAGGCCAGAGCCGCGCCGACCCGCGAGCGCGCATCCACCGTCGCCGACGCGACGAGAACCACCGCCGGCAGTACGTCCCCGGGGTCACGCTCCCTCAGCGCGTCCACGGTGTCGGACTCCCGCTCCTCCAGCAGGCGACGGCGGGTGAACCGGACCTCCTCCAACCGGCCCACAGCCTTGTCTGCTGAAGCGGTGACCGTCAATCCCGGCACCGCCCCCAACTCCTCCGCGCCGACGCCGGTCAGCACGAGCGCATCTTGCCTGCTCATGATGAGTTCGGTCCGGAAATTGCCGGCCTGCTGGAGCAGGTCCAGCACGAACGCGCGGACGGCATCATCCGCGCCCTGCCCCGTCAGCCCGAGGCTGAGCCCTTCCAGTGCGACCTCCACCGTGGCTCCGCGCTCTCCGGAACCGAGCATGACCGATCGTGGAACCTCCATGGCAGACGCACTCTTCCTGATCAGCTCGGCGTCCGACGGCGGCTCCGCGCCGCGCTCCCGGAAGCTCTGGAAGTACGCCTTGCGCATCGTCTCCACTACCGGCGAGGGCGGATCCTCCGGCATGCTCGGGGCGGTTTCCTCAATGGACGGCGAGACGCGACGGCGACGCCGCTGGAAGCGTGACAGCGCATAGGCGGCGGCCACACCTGCGGCGACCGACATGGCGACCAAGCTCCCGGAGGGCAGCTCGATCCCCACGCGTGCGCCCTCTGCAGAAAGCGCGCCCGACGACGGCATCGGTTTCGGCTGCGGAGATTCGACCGGAGACGGCGTCGCGCGCTTTTCCCGAGGAAAGTCGCCGGAACCCCGGCGGAGCAGCGGAAGGCGAAGCCGCCAACCGGGCCGGATGAGATCAGGGTTGGTGAAGGCCTGTCCGTCTGCCTGGGGGTGACCGGCGTTGAGTTTCCAGATCTTCATCCACTGCAGCGGATCGCCGAGCCTGCGCCTGGCGATCGTCCACAGGCTGTCGCCCTGCTTGACCACATGGACAGGCCGATCGGCCAGCGCGGTCATGGCCACCGGAGAGCTGATCCGGATCGTCTCCGGATCGCTCACGGCCTCGTATTTCATTGCCACGGGAACGACCTGCGGCCGGGCCGGCGTGCTGCTGGAACCGACATCGATCGGCAGGACCGCTATGGCGAGCGAACCGATCAATCCGGCCGCGACGGTCTGGAGCGGCCCGAGCAGCGGCACGTGGACCTGTACGCCGCGGACCGCCGCCCAGATCTCCACGACCAGCGCGATCGTGAAAGCCACCCACAGGAGCCAGAGGGGACATGCAAGGACCTTGACCAACACCTCGTCCGGGATCGGGGTCATCAGAGCCCGGCTCATGGCCGCCCAGGTCGGAACCTCGCGCGGGAACGGCCACCCGGCGAAGCGTACGAGCATGGCCGGAACCCCGGCCTCGATCAGCGCCAGCACGACCGCGACCACGAGCCCGCGGAACAACCGGCCGAGCACAGTGAAGACCTTCGTCATCTGATCACCCCGGTTATCCCTCGCCTGGCCGCCGCGCTCGCCCGGCCCGAGACGCGGATCGAGCCCAAGCCGACGAGGCTGAGGATCTGCGTGTCCTGGACGGCCTGGACGACGACCGTGACCGTCTCGCCGGACACCTCAACCGTCGCCGTGTCCGGCGTCGCGGAGATGTAGGCCAATGCCGCCGTGCGGGCACGACCGGCGTCCAGCCGCATCTCGGCATCGCGCCGGTAGGCGGCCAGGTCGATCTGCTGCGCTCCCGCGCGGGCGGCTTCCTGCGCCTCATTGAGCGCGCGGACCCGCGCTCCGAGCGCGAGCCCGCCGTCGACCACGATCCCGGCCAGAACGAACAGCGCCCCGACGATCGCCACCACGAAGCCGCTCACTGCGATCTCCAGTAGTCGATGGGAACGACGAACGACGAGGTCAACGCAGCGCTCCCCGGGATATGCACCATCGCGACGTCCGACAATTTCGCATGGCAGGTGACCGTTACGGTGACGTTCCCGCCCGGCCGGAACGAGCCGAGCCCGACGTTGACGCTCCTGCTCGCGCAGGTCGCACGCGTCGCCCCCAGTGCGCTTTCCACCGCGGATCGCGCGGCGGTGTCGGCCGCGCTCGGCGTACGAGCCATGGAAGCGGCTCGGGCCGCCTGATGGGCCGCGTCATTGACCTCCAGCCGCGCGGCCACAAGCCGCCCCGCCGCGACCGCGAACAACGCCACCAACATCAACAAAGGCGTCAGCAGCACCAGCTCGGCGGTAGCCGAACCCTTCTCCACGCCGCCCGGATCATGTCGGCGCCCTCGTCTACGCTCATGCTCATGACCGATCCGGCCTCCTGCCCGTGCGTCATCTGTGTCGCCCCCTGCGTCGAACTCGACGCCTTCGACCAGCGGACCATCGCGCACGTCGAGCAGTACGGCTGGAGCGTCGTGATGGTCCCCGAAGATGAGACCGGTCCTGGCTGGGCCTTCACGATCGGACTCCGTCACAGCCTCGGTTCGCCCGAAGTGGCCATGTTCGGCCTGGACCTCGACCTCATGCGCGAGTGCCTGAACACCCTGGCCAACGCCATCGCCGCAGGCCATCCAGTGTCCCCCGGGCAGGAGCGCGATGACGTAATGGAACGCCTCCCCATCGTCATCAAGCCTGTTCACGAGAGCTGGCACAAGCCTTTGTTCGGAGCTGCGCTTTCGTTCTACCGGCATCAGCCGCAGCCGTTCATGGAGATGGTCTGGCCGGACAATGCAGGGCTGTTCCCTTGGAGTGAGAGCTGCTCCCCGAGAGTCCGAGAGCTGCAGCCCTCCCTGTGGATCCCCAAGGCCGAGCACGTGCCCGGCCCGTGGGCAGAACTGCCTTGATCTGCTCATCCGGCGCCTCCGGCGTCCGGACGGAACCGTTCGACCGGACCGTACGCGACCGAGCTGACCGGGAGCTTCACGAACGGCACGACCGACTGGGCCATCCCGCTGATCTCCACCCGGGCAGCCTCGGCCGTCACAGACACCGATACGCGTGGTGAATGCAGCACCGAACCCCCGAGCTGCGACAGCAACGACGACGCCTTCGCCCGCCCGGCCTCCGTACCCGCCTCCTCGGCACGAGCGGCGGCCAGGGCTTCCGCGGCGGTCACCTCCGCGACGTGTACGGCGTGCTGCCAGACGCCGAACTGCACGACGAGCAGGATCAGGACCATGACGAACGGGAAGATCACCAC
The DNA here is from genome assembly GCA_001570385.1 of Microtetraspora glauca. Lineage (GTDB taxonomy): Bacteria > Actinomycetota > Actinomycetes > Streptosporangiales > Streptosporangiaceae > Microtetraspora > Microtetraspora glauca. The sequence continues at coordinate 281,688 of BBYL01000008.1, forward strand.
GAGTTCCGTCGTCGCCGCTCCCCGATCTCTCATCTGAGATCGAGTGAGTCGACCTTGTTCATCACCTTCGACATCAACACGGCACCGACGGCGACCGCGATGGCCACGAGGATGGCGACAATGACGGCGGTCTCGGTCGTGAAGCTGCCCGCGTCCGGGCGTTTTCCAGCGGCTTCCCGGCATCGCCGCAGGCGCTCCCTGTACTCCTCGAACATGATCAAGAGATGGAACATCGGCTTCCCCCTTTTGCTCAGAACCCCGTAAGCACGGCCGCGATGGCCGGATAGCCAAGGAAGATCAGGAACCCCGCGAACAGCCCGACCGTGACGACGCTCGCACACCTTCTGTTGAATCGCCGATCGCGGTTCGGGACGAAGAGGCCGTGGGTTCAAATCCCGCCACCCCGACTCGGAAATTGCAGGTCAAGGGCCTGATCACTGGAGACAGTGGTCAGGCCCTTGATCGTTCGTTAGCGTGGCGTTAGTGGCTTGAACCCGATCACGTAACCGTTAGCAACCCCAGACAGCCCTAAAGTTCACCGCCCCTGCTGTCCGATGGAACCGCGGTTCTCAGGGCTCTGACGCGCATCCGCCAACTGGTGAGACTCGGCCTTCGGGGTAGCTCGGGCGGGTCAGCTATGTGGGAGTGCGTCAGGCGTTGTTGGCAGGATCGGGGGTGTCCAGTCCCACAGGGGACCGAGCGTGCGGGGCGCGAGGCGCGCCCACAGCGTTGAGGGAGTGAGCCGGAGGGCGAGAACGGTCAGGGCATGGGCGATCGGCCCGGCGTTGATCACTTGAAGACCGGCCTGGCGCGCGTTGCGGGCGATGGCCTGGGTTCGGGGGCGACGCTGGGCATCGTAGGCGTCCAGCGCCGCGGGTACGGGTGCGTTGTCGGCGAGGGCGGCGGCCAGGACGACGGCGTCTTCGATCGATTGCCCGGCGCCTTGGCCGCGATCAGGGCTCATGGCGTGGGCGGCGTCGCCGAGCAGGGCGATCCGGCCGCTGGTGTAGGCAGGTAGATCGGGTAGGTCGTGGATGTCGAGGTGGCGGACCTGTTCGGGCGGCGTGGCCTCCAGGAGGGTGGGGATCGGGTCGTGCCAGCCGGAGACTCGCCGCCGCACTTCCTCCAATTCGTCGTCGAAGCGGACGCCGGGCTGGTCGGCGGTAGTGCCCAGCGCCCAGTAGACCTGGCGCGGTGCGACGGGGTGGATGAGGAAGTAGCGGCCACGGCCCAGAGTCATGCTGCCGCCCACTGGGATGGAAGTGTCGGCCAGACCGAGCCAGGCGGTGTAGCCGAGGAAGCGCGGGGCGGGGGCCTGCGGCCACAGCAGGCGGCGGGTGAGGCTGTGGATGCCGTCGGCGCCGACGACCAGGTCGGCGTCCTGCCGGCCGGCGGTGTGGGTGACGGTCACCTTCTCGGAGCCCTGGGCCAGGCCGGTGACCTCGACGCCGGTATGCACCACGTCCTCGGGCAGCGCCTGTCGGAGCAGCCTATGCAGGGCGGCGCGTCGGAAGGCGCGCAGCGGCGGGTTCTGGCCGGTGGGGGCGCGCATCAGGTGGCGACCTGAGGGCAGGCGCATGGCGTGGGTGGCCCAGGTCGGCATGCTCGCCGCTTGGGCCTGTTCGGCCAGGCCGAGTTCGGCCAGGGCGCGCATCGCGTTGGGCGATTGCGACAGGCCCGCGCCCACCTCGCCGAAGGCGTGCACGCGCTCCAGCACATCCACCTGCCAGCCAATGCGGCGCAGGGCGACGGCGGCGGCCAGACCGCCGATGCCGCCCCCGATCACGATCGCGTGGCCGGTCATGGATCCTCCTTGTCCAGCGGTGGAGCCTGTTCGAACACCTTGGCCATCCACGCGAAGGTGGCGTGCGCTTGACGGACGCGTGCGGCCCGTTCGTCGTCGGGGCCGAGCAGATCGAGGCCATGGCGGGTGATGTCGAGGAAAGAGGCGATCCCCGCCACCTGCTGCCGCACCACCGCCTGCCAGGCGTCGTCGGCCATCCGGTAGTACATGGTGCGATCGCCCGGCCGGGTCCTCCATGTGAGGAAGCCCATGCCGGTCAGCAACCGCAGGTTCATGGTCAAAGACGCGCGGCTGGCGCCGATGGCGGCGCTGATCTGGCCGGCCGACTGCTCTGGCGGATCGCAGACCATCAGCCAGCCCAGGATCCGCCCAGCGATCGGCGGCACGCCATCGCGTGCCAGGTGCATGGCGACCTGCTCGGCCCATTCCAGCAGTTGTCCGTCATCGGCCATACGAATCCCCTCCTTTCGCGAGTTTCAGTATGAGCTAAAATCCGCGTATCCAACAAGAGGGTGAGCCGGGAGGTCTGGTCGGCCCGCGACGCGCGTCGCGGAGAAGGAGGGCTTCGGCGCCCTGCTTCTGGGCCTGTTCGCCATCGGCCTGCGACGAGCCCTGCACGCTGGCCGCGGCGCCACCTTGGGGACCCGTCCTCATCGCCACCGCAGCCATCGGCCTGGCCGCGGCTGGGCTGGTACCCACCGATCCCGCCCTCGATTACCCGCCCGGACAGCCAGAAGGACTCACCGCCCGCTGGAGGCGTTCACCAGGCGGCCGAGCTCGCCCTGTTCGCGGGCCTCAGCGGCGCCGCCTTCGTCCTGGCCCGACGATTGGTCGCGGCCAGCCGCGCCTCAGGTTCTCTCGTCATCACCTTCGCCCTCGCCGCCGCGAGGCCGGTCAGCTCGCCCTCATCGCGATGACGAGCGGCGTACTGGTGCCGTCCACCTATTGGAGAGCGCGCGAGGTGATCAACGCCATCGAGGCACGCCGCGTGCCGGAAGCCGCCGAGCTACGCGAGGCGTACCGAGGACTGGCCCGGCCGAGCTGAGGACGCCTCCGTAGTGACCTGATCTGCTGGCGCCGCCTCAGCTCATCGCGTCAGAGCTCGGCCGCGCGCTCGAACAGACTCAACTCGTGAGGGTCCTCGTGCCCCCTCTCCGTGAACCGCGCGTGCACGACACGGCCCCGGGCGAGGGCGAGGTCCGCCTCCACCGCATCCAGCTCCCGCTCGGCCGCGGTCACAGCCTCGGTGTCGCCCCGAAGACTGCTCGTTCGTACAGCAGCCTGGCCTGTTCGATTCGGCCGTCCGCACTCATCTCGCCCCGTCCACCGGATTCGCCCGCCTCGTCGAACCCTAGGAGATCAAAACGGGTCATGCGGAATTATCCGCCTTCTGATCCGGATGGTGCGGCAGAGCCCTCGCACAACCGGCCGTGACCGCAACCCGGCATGGTTCGGTCGCCCTGTCGTCACCTTCGGCTCTATCCGCTGTCGGGTTAGGTGCGCGGACGCGAGGCGAGGCACGCTCCTGCTCACAAGCTGAGGTGCGGGGCTGTATCGAGTGACGAACCGGGTGACAGCGGCCGCGAACAACCCCGGACGACGGTGGATCACTGTGGACCGTATCCGCATGTCAGAGCCCAAATGGCCGGAGGTCAAGCCTTGATCTTGATTGCCTCGGGACGAACAGGCCGCAGGTTCAGATCCCACCACCCGACTCGGAAATCGCAAGTCAAGGGCCTGATCGCTGGAGACAGCGGTCAGGCCCTTGATCGTTTGACCGTCTTTGACCGTCGGTCTGAACGCCTCCGGGGGTCACCGGCGGGTTCAAACGAGTTCTCCTGAGCACCTTGATCGTCGCGCCCGACGCCCGGGCGGCCACCATGGCCCGGGTCCAGGTCAGTGTCGTGATGTCACCGGCGTTCCTGGTCACGGTTTGTCGGGGTGGGGCCGCCCGGAGCCAGGCAGGGCACGTCGCCGACATGAGGCACGGGCGGGGCGGGCACGGGGGCGTGCGGCTCGGCAGCAGGTCTCGGTGTGAAGGACACCGATCACGGTCTGCGCTCCGCGTTGGCCAGCGCGGCGGTTCCGGCCAGAGCCAAGGTCGCCTCGGGGGTGATGGGGTGGAACGAGCCTCCGCGTACGTCCCGATATGCCCGCTCCAACGGGGAGGTCCGGAAGAAGGCCGAGCCTCCCACGACATCGAGGGCGAGGTCGACGATGGCCTTCGCCTCGCACACGGCGTGCCGCTTGGCCACCATCAGCGTGATCAACGTCGGCTCGTCCGCCGGAGGGTCGTCGCCGACTTCCTCGACAGCGGCGAGCAGCGCCCACCAGGCCACCCGCAGGCGGGCGGCCATCTCCCCCAGTTGACGTACCGTCGCCGGAGCAGGGTCTCCGGGACGCGCGCCGAGGACGCGGAGCGCCTCGTCGTACGCCCCCCGAGCGATGCCCAGATAGACCGCGCTCACGACGGGCGCGAAGTGAATGGCGGCGACCAGCAGCGGCCCCGCGAGCTTCCCGTACGGCCGGCGACCGAGGATCTTGTCGGCCGGGACGAACACGTCGTCGAACACCAGATCATGGCTGGCAGTGCCACGCATCCCGAGGGTGTCCCAGGTCTCGACCATCGACACGCCGGGGCTGGACAGCGGTACCCCGGCGTGCAGGACCTCGGCGTCAGGTCCGGGTTCCCCGAGCACGGCCGAGGTGGAGATGACGGTGGCGACCGGCGCCTGCGAGCAGAACGTCTTCCGTCCGGTGAACCGGAACCCGCCGTCGACCTCGACGGCCGTCGTCATGGGGCACACCCAGTCCGATCCGCCGCTGGTAGCCATGATCATCCCGTCCGTGGCGACTCGGCGCAGCGCGCCCTCGGCGTCCGGCGCGCCTCGACGGTGTCGCCAGCACTGGACCAGGGTCATATAGAGGTGCATGGCCGCGGCCAGCGCGGCCGATCCCGCATGGCGAGCGAGCTCGCCCTCAGCCAGCACGACTTGACGCAGTTCGGCGCCCAGGCCGCCGAACTCCGTGGGTACGGCCAGCCGTAGGTAACCGTGATCCCGCATCGCCTGGTATGCCTCGGCGACGAAGGTAGCGTCCAGGTCGTGTTCCGCCTCGCTCGGCGCGCACCTCAGGCCGACCTTGGCGGCCAGCGCGACGATGTCGGCGTCGTGCTCGGTCGGGTTCTTTGTAAGAGTCATGGCCCGACGGTAAGAACGCCGGCCGCCCGCCTCTAGTACGAAATATGTACCACCTGGTGATTTCGTCTCGGGGTTACCCTGATCGGCGTGGGATCCTCGTACGGACAATTCTGCCCTGTCGCGAAGGCGATGGAGCTGCTCGACGAGCGCTGGACGCTGCTCATCATCCGGGAGTTGGTCACCGGAAGCCGGTACTTCAACGAGCTGCGCCGCGGGGTGCCGAGGATGTCACCCTCCCTGCTGTCCCGGCGACTGAACCGGCTGGAACGCGCCGGCATTCTGGAGCGCCGTCCCGACGGCAACCGGGTGCGGTACCTGCTCACCCCGGCCGGGCATGAGCTGCAGCCGGTGGTCGAAGCACTGGGCGCCTGGGGCATCCGCTGGATCCCTGAGCTGGGCGACGAGGACCTCGACCCGCAATTGCTGCTGTGGGACATGCACCGCAACGTCGACTACGACGTCATCCCTGAACAGCGCACGGTGGTGCAGTTCAGCTTCACCGATGTGGCAGCGCAAACCCGCGACTGGTGGCTGGTCATCACCCGCGGCGAGGCCGACGTATGCGACGACGATCCCGGCTATCCGCTGACCGTGAAGGTGATCGTGGGACTGCGGCGGATGACCGAGATCTGGCGTGGCGATCTCACCTGGTCCGACGCCCTCCGCTCCGGGACTGTCGAGGTACACGGCCCACAGGCGCTACGTCGCGCCCTGCCCCAGTGGTTCAGGCTGTCCACATTCGCCCAGGTCCCCCGGCCGCACCGCTGAGCTGATCGACACGGGAAGGAAGCGGCGCTCCAATCACCGAGGGACGGCTCGGCCGGGCTGCGCCCAGCCCCGAGCGCGCACCGCGCTACACGAAACCCGCGACCTGTCCCACTCCGCGGCCACGATCCGCATCGCCCTGATCGACCTCATTGCCCGCCGCCTCGCCGGCGAATCCATCGCGACCGGGCGAGGCACCTGACCCGAACCAGACGGAATCAGGCACGAGCGATGCCCGGCCGATGGCTTCGCGTGCGAGTGCCTCACCTGTCAGGCGTCGAAGCGGCGGCGCGATGCCTCGATGTCACCGAGGTATTCCTGGGTCCAGGCGCACATTCCATCGACGGTCGCGCGTAGGGCTCGGCCCGGCCTGGTGAGGGTGTACTCGACCCGCGGCGGCACGGTGGGGTGCACGCTCCGCTCGACCAGGCCGTTGCGCTCCAGCATGCGCAGGTTCTGGGTGAGCATCTTGTGGCTGATGCCCTCGATCTCGTTCCGCAACTCGCTGAAGCGCAGGGTGCCTTCACCGAGGGACTCGATGATCAGGAACGCCCACTTGTTGGCGACGTCCGAGAAGATCTCCCGCGCCAAAGAGTCCGCGCGTGTCAGGTCCGCTTCGTCGGGCGAACCCTTGAGCTGCTTGGTCACCATGAGGTTCCCCAGTCACTGAAAAGTGCGTTCTTCCATGTCAGCGGCCACTCTCCTACGGTTCCTGAGTAACCGCAAGAGAGCACACGCGTCGAGGTTCGGTGGAAGCGAGCCCACGGGCTCTCATGACAAGGAGGCAGGCAATATGGCCATCACCCTGGTGAACCCCAGCGGACTGCCGGAAATCGACGCCTACCGGCAGGTGTCGATCGCGTCTGGATCGCAGCTGGTCTTCATCGCCGGGCAGGTCGCCTGGGATGCCGATGGGATCACGGTCGGCGAAGGTGACCTCGCCGCTCAGGTCGAGCAGTGCTACCTGAACATCGGCACCGCCTTGGCCGAGGTCGGTGGTTCCTTCGACGACGTGGCGAAACTGACCGTCTACGTCGTCGACTGGACCCCCGACAAGCTGCCCCTGTTCCTGGAGGGGGTCGCTCGGGCGGCCGCGAAGTTGGGGGTCACCCCGGTACCGCCGGGCACGCTGCTGGGCGTCGCGGCGCTGGACGTACCCGACCATCTGGTCGAGGTCGAAGCCACCGCGATCATCGACTGAACAGGTGCTCTTCGCCCTGAGCTGCTCTTGAACCTCGGGCCTCGAACGGTGTCTCGAACGGGTTCGCTCAGCTGGGCATTCGCTGGAATTCGAGGCGGCCTTCGTCTGATCATGCGCTCCGGCCAAGGCGCACGTGACCACGACGAAGGCCGGCAGGTGAGCCGCTGCCCGATGCTGTTCCAGGGAGGCGTTCGCGGAAGCGTCACCTCCTGGGCGCGGTCCGGCGCGGGTCTGCCACCCTGTACGGCGTGCCGCAACCTGTGGAACCGACTACCCGAGAACTGGCAGTCTCTTAGCCGGAAGATCCGCCGGATTCAGGGGCTTTGGGGGAATTGAGTGGACGGGCTCACGTCAGCGCAAGTGGCCGTGGCGAAACGCAACGACGTACCGCGCAGGTCGAGCAGATCCTTCGGCGCGATCGTCAGAGCCAATGTCCTCACCCTGTTCAACCTGGTGATCGCCATCCTGTGGCTGCTCATCATGATCTTCGGCGAGTGGAAGGACGGGCTGTTCGGGCTGGTCATCGTGGCCAACTCGCTGATCGGCATCGTGCAGGAACTACGCGCCAAACGCACCCTCGACCGCCTTGCCGTGGTCAACGAGGCTCCCGTCAGGGTGCGCAGGGACGGCTCGGAGCGGGAGATCGCGCCGCGCGACGTCGTGCTCGGCGATCTCATCCTCGTCGGGCCCGGTGACCGGCTGCTCGTCGATGGCGAGGTCGTCGCCTCCGAGGGGCTGGAGGTCGACGAGTCGCTGCTGAACGGCGAGGCCGATCCCATTCACAAGGAGCCGGGCGACCAGGTGCTGTCGGGCAGCTTCGTCGTCGCCGGCTCGGGCGCGTTCATCGCCACCAAGGTCGGCGCGGACGCCTACGCCGCGCGTCTGACCGCCGCCGCGAGCACGTTCGCGCTGGCCCGCTCCGAGCTGCGCGACGGCGTCGCCCGCTTCATCAAGTACATCACCTGGCTGGTCGTCCCCATCGGCGCGCTGCTGATCTACAGCCAGGTCGGCCACCACGCGGACTTCGGCACCGCCATCACCGGCGCCGTGGCCGGCATCGTCACCATGATCCCCGAGGGGCTGGTGCTGATGACCAGCATCGCCTTCGCGGTCGGCGTCGTACGCCTGGGCCGTCGCAAGTGTCTGGTGCAGGAGCTCCCCGCGATCGAGGGCCTGGCCCGGGTGGACGTCCTGTGCCTGGACAAGACCGGTACCCTCACCGCCGGCGGGATGGACCTCGGCGAGGTGCTGCCGCTGCGCGACGGCGAGCCGGTCGAGGACGCTCTCGCCGCCCTCGCCAACGCCGACCCGCGCCCCAACCCCACGGCTCAGGCCATCCAGGCCCGCTACCCCTCCGCACCGCCCGGCTGGACGGCCAGGCACCGGGTGCCGTTCTCCTCCGCCCGCAAGTGGAGCGGCGCGGACTTCGACGGCCACGGAGCGTGGATCCTCGGCGCTCCGGACGTCCTCATCGACCCCGGCAGCCCCGCGCATGCCGAGGCGAGCGCCCTCGCCTCCACCGGTGCCCGCGTGCTCGCGCTCTGTCGCGCCCCCGGCCTGGACGGGCAGAGCGGGCAGGGCGCGGAGGCCGTCGCGCTTGTCACGCTCACGCAGCGCCTGCGCCCCGACGCCCAGGAAACCCTGGCGTACTTCGCCAAGCAGGGCGTCACCGTCAAGGTCATCTCTGGCGACAACCCGCAGGCCGTCTCCGCCATCGCCACCACCCTTGGCATACCCGGGGGCGACAAGGCCGTCGACTCACGCACCCTCCCCGACGACGACCCGGACAAGATCGCCGAGATCCTCGACGCCAACACCGTTTTCGGACGGGTCACCCCCCATCAGAAGCGGATGTTCGTCGGCGCGCTCCAGTCACGCGGCCACGTGGTGGCGATGACCGGCGACGGCGTCAACGACGTGCTCGCGCTCAAGGACGCCGACCTCGGCATCGCGATGGGCGCGGGCAGCCCCGCCACCAAGGCGGTCGCTCAGGTGGTCCTCCTGGAGAACCGCTTCGCCACTCTTCCCTACCTGGTGGGCGAAGGACGCAGGGTGCTGGCCAACATCGAGCGCGTCTCCAACCTGTTCCTCACCAAGACCTTCTACGCCATCACGCTGTCACTGCTCACCGGCGTGATCGGGCTGGCCTTCCCCTTCGCGCCGCGGCACTCCACCCTGGTCAACGCGCTCACCATCGGTGTCCCCGCCTTCTTCCTCGCGTTGGCGCCCACCCTTCAGCGAGCCGAACCGGGGTTCGTGCCCCGGGTGCTGCGCTTCGCCGTACCCGCGGGCGTCGCGTGCGCGGCCGCGGTGCTCCTGTCCTTCTGGGCCGGGCACATCCCCGCCTCCACCCTGGAGCAGGACCGCACCTCCGCCGTCATCACCCTGTTCCTGGTCACCTGGTGGGTGCTCGTGCTGGTTGTACGCCCCGTGACGGCCTGGCGGATCGGGCTGGTCGCGGCCATGGCCGGGCTCTTCGTGCTCGCGCTCACCCTCCCGTTCGTCCAGGACTTCTTCGCCTTCGATCCCGGCGACCTCTATGACAACCTGATCGCCGTGGGCATCGCCGCCGTCGGGGCCGCGGTCATCAGCCTCGCCGTCAAACTCACCCCGCCCTTGGGACCACGCCGATGATCAGTAGGCGGTGACCGGTTCCTCAGCCCGGTGGGGCGCGACGGCGGCGCTGAACTCCGTGCAGGACCTCACGTACCCGCTGTGGTGGCGGATCCTGCCCGGGGACGACGCCGCCCCCACCTTCGTGTTCTGGACCGTCGGACCGGGGATGGCCCGCCTGCAGGCACTGCCGGGGCAGCGGGTCCTCGAGGCTCGGCTATCTGCTCAAGGAGCGGGTCGGCCGCGTCGAGCAGTTCCTCGACGCCCTGCACCGGGTGGCCGGTGGCGGCACGGCCATCGACCTGGACGTCGTCACGCAACTGCTTACGCGCACCCGTACCGACAGCGGGCTGGAACGGCTGACCGCCCGGGAACGCGACGTGCTCGCCCTGATGGCGGAGGGCCTGGGCAACGCGGCCATCGCCGAACGGCTCTTCGTCACCGAAGGCGCCGTGCACAAGCACATCCGCAGTATCTTCGCCAAGCTCGACCTGGCGCCCACCGACCGGGCGGACCGGAGGGTCACCGCCGTCCTGCCGCAAGAGCTGGGTTTCGGCTCGGGGATGACCTGCCGGCGGAGGCTACGGGACCGGCGCCAGGCCGGGGTGTGGCAGAAGCTGCACGAACTACTGCTGGGCGAGCCGCATGCCACGGGCAAGCGTGACTGGTCCAGGGCGGTGATCGACAGCTCCCACACAGGACTTTTCATAGCAGTCGGGCCCGCGCAGCCTCACAGCCGGGATCTCAGCACGTCGACCTCACAGCCCGGCGCGAACGGGTCGAAGCCGTGCTCGACCAGCCAGCGAACATTCAGCAGGCTTCGCACCGACCCCCACGCGCGGATCACGTCGAGGTCGACGTCGGTGCCGTAGCCGGCGACGACGTCGCCGAGGTGCTCCTCGTGTCCGAGCGTCACGGTGGCGAGGTCGTACAGGGCATCACCTTGGCCTGCCTCGGACCAGTCGATGATGCCCGTGATCCCGTCGCCGTCGACGAACACGTGATCGATCTGCAGGTCGCCGTGCGTGAAGACCGGTGTCCACGGCCGGAGCGCGGCCTCGGCGACCTGGCGGTTGCGGGTGACCAGGTCGGCGGGCAGGACGCCGTTCGTCACGAGCCACTCGCACTCGCCGTCGAGATCCGCCGCCAACTCGTCGAGGCCCCGGCCGGCCTGGCCGGACCTGGGCGGCAACGGCGCGTCGTGCAACCTCCGGATGGCGGCGCCCGCCGCGGCCCACGCTGCCGGGGACGCGGTCGACGGCTCGCCGAGGCGGCCGAGCGCCGTCCCCGGGACCGCGGCGATCGCGAGCACCGGCGGCTTGTGCCACAGGACCTTCGGGGTCGGGACCGGCGCCAGGGCCATCGCCTCGACCTCGACGTCGATGCGCGCCTGATCGGCGTCCACCTTCAGGAACACGTCGCCGACGCGCAGGGTCGCGCGCTCGGAATGGGCGACGACCATTTTGACCTCATCCATGGGCGACCAGTATCCCGGGGGCGATCGTCGACTTCACCGGGTTTATCGCGTGCGATTGCGCGGCTGACCGCGTCCCGCTACCAAGCGGCCTCGTGCGCGACACCGACCGCTGACCAGGTCAAGTCCACCACTTTTGTTAGGAGCCCTTCAGAGGACACCCGGCGCCGCGGCTGAGCCCGCCGCGCCCTCTCCGCCGACGAGGCCCCGGGCCCCTGCCACCGGCAGGTCTCGGGCCTCTCGCGTTCCAGCCTGCTGTACCTCGGTGCGGCAGGACGCTGTACGGCATTTCGAGCAGGTGGTGGGAGCGACTCGGGCGGGGGCGAACTGCTGGAATTTCATCTCGTTCCCGCAAACCCCCACCCCACGGAGGATCCGCCCGATGAGCATGCCCACGCGGCCCGACGCCGACGGCCTGACGATGCTCACCGCGGGCGCTCTCGGCTACGGCCTCGCGTCCGTCGTGCTTCTCGCCGTCACCCGTGGCCGCCTCGGCTACCGCGGCCCCCGCGACTGACTCCCGCAGGTGCGCGTCGAGGCTCCGAGCCCGACCGGATTACCCGTGTGGCGGTTCCCCCGCCTCCGGTGACGGCCGAGACCCCTCAGATCATGGGCATCCGGGAGATCAGTCGAACATGTCGGTGTCGGAGCGGACGATCTGCTCGTAGAGGGGCTGGAAGCTGATCCAGCCGACCAGGTCGTTGCCGATCTGGCCGTGGGTGAGCTTGGCCTGCTCATGGTCGATCGGCACGGTCGGCCCCGCCGCCTTGGCCAGCAGCTGGGCCTGGCACGAGCGCTCCATCGTGATGAACCACCAGGCGGCGGCGTCCACGGAGTCGCCCACCGTCAGCAGCCCGTGGTTGCGCAGGATGACGGCCTTGTGCGAGCCGAGCGCCTGGGCGATGCGCCGGCCTTCCTCGATCTCCACCACCACGCCGGTGTAGTCGTCGAACAGGCCGTGGTCCTCGTAGAAGGCGCAGGCGTCCTGGGTCAGCGGCTCCAGCAGCGTGCCGAGCGAGGACAGCGCCTTGCCGTACACCGAGTGCGAGTGCGCGGCGGCGACCGCGTCGGGGCGGGCCTGGTGGACCATCGCGTGGATGGCGAAGGCGGCCTGGTTGACGTGGTACCTGCCGTGTACGACCTGGCCCTGGTGGTTGACCAGGATGAGGTCGCTGACCTTGATGTGCTTGAAGCTCATGCCGAACGGATTGACCCAGAAGTGGTCCGGATGCTCGGGGTCGCGGGCGGTGATGTGCCCGGCCACCCCCTCCTCGAAGCCGAACCTGCCGAACAGGCGCAGCGCGGCGACCAGGCGCTCCTGGCGGTGCCGGCGCTCGGCCTCGACGCTGTCGAACTTCTCCGGCAGCCGGAAGATCAGCTCGTCGGTGGGGATCGGCTCCAGGTCCATCGTGCCTCCAGCACTGAGGGGTCGACTTCGGCGAGCAGCCAGGCGGTACGGGCTCGCCGGTACGGTGACCGGCTCACCACGCGAGCGCACGATCGGCTGCGCGCCGATCATCGGAAGGCCACCGGTCCAGCGTGCCGCCCGAACTCCCCTATATCAACGTTCGGCAGATGCGAATACGGTTTGCGCAGAAATGATCGCCTGGACGTCGCGACGCTCTGCTACGGTTACCGGCATGAAGCGCGCTGCCATGACGACGACGCCGGAGAGTGTCCCGGCGCGCTGACAACAGTCTTAGTCCGAAGCCCCGGGGCGAGTGCCCCGGGGCTTCGTCTTTCGGTCGCTCGCCCGACGTACGCGAGGAGACCGCCATGCATGACCACCGCAAGCTCGGCCGCGAGCTGGGCCTGTTCGACACCGACCCGCTGATCGGCTCGGGCCTGCCGTACTGGCTGCCCGACGGCGCGGCCGTACGGCACACCCTGGAGGAGTACATCCGCGCCGCCGAGCGGCGGGCGGGCTACCGGCACGTGTACTCGCCGGTGCTCGGCAAGCGGGAGCTGTACGAGATCTCGGGGCACTGGTCGCATTACAGCGACGACATGTTCCCTCCGATGGACCTCGGCGGTGAGCAGGTCGTCCTGCGGCCGAGCCTGTGTCCCCACCACGCGGTGATCTATCGCTCCCGCTCGCACAGCTACCGTGAGCTGCCCCTGCGGATGGCCGAACTGGGGGCCATGTACCGCTCCGAACTCTCGGGTGTGCTCGGCGGGCTGACCCGCGTCCGGGCCATCCAGCTGAACGACGCGCACATCTTCTGCACTCTGGACCAGGTCGCCGAGGAGGCACAGGCCGCCCTGGAGATGATCGGCCGGGCATACGAGGCGCTCGGCATCAGCCCGAGCCGCTACCGGCTCTCCCTCCCGGGCCCTGGCGGGAAGTACGTCGCCGCTCCCGGGATGTGGCGGCGATCCACCGCCCTGCTGACCGATGTCCTCGACCGCTCCCGCCTGTCCTACGAGGCGGCCGAGGGGGAGGCCGCGTTCTACGGACCCAAGATCGACGTTCAGATCACCGACAGTGCCGGCCGGGAATCCACCCTGTCCACCGTCCAGGTCGACTTCCATCAGCCCGAGCAGTTCGACCTGCACTACATCGGCGCGGACGGCGCGAAACACCGGCCGGTCATGATCCACCGCAGCATCATCGGCAGCGTGGAACGCGCCGTCGCCCACCTCATCGAGCAGCACGGCGGCGCCTTCCCCGCCTGGCTCTCCCCCACCCAGTTGATGATCCTCCCGGTCTCCGAAGCCGAGCTGCCGAACGCCGCGGCGCTCGCCCGGCGATGCGTCGACCTCGGGCTGCGGGCTGAAATCGCCGGGCCGGAACGCGGCAGCCTGGGGGCCCGCGTCCGGGATGCCCGCCTTGTGCCCTACCACGCCGTCATCGGCGCGAAGGAGGCCGCCGACGACCACGTCGCCCTGCGCCTGCGTGACGGGCGCCGCCTCGACCCACGGCCCGCGGGCGACGTCCTTACCCGTATCGGCGCGCTCGTCGACGCCCACAGCACTGTCCTGTGGGACGGCACCGTCTCGTGACGACGACAAGGCCGCACCCTGCTGCCACCCGGCGCACCTCGACCCGGACGTACCGGCTGGGAGGCCGGCTCCGATCTTCGGAACCGGCCTTCTCCTGTCATGAGACGGCAGTGCCGTGAGTGCCGTGATCTCCTGAGGCCGACGTCGGCAGGGCCTCTCGCAGCCATGGATCGAGAGGGGCGGGCGAGGTCGGACGTTTTCCTGGAGTCACCTCCCGCCGGTGTGCCCCCAGCGACATCCCAAACATCACTCATTGTGATAGTTATGTGACGGCACGCGACCGGCAAAGTGTCGGGGCTCTCTGCCACAAAATCGCAATGGGGATCGTCATGCTGGTCTGCGTACTCGCCATCGCCTCGGCGATCGGCACGGTGGCCCTGGCCGCCTTCCTCTTCAGGAAACTCGACCGGGGCACGGACGACCGTGATCCCGGCGGTCCCTCCACGGGCCACGCGGGATCGATGCTGTCGGCGTTGTTCCTGCTGGTGTTCGCGATCGCGATCATCGTGCCGTGGACGACGACCGACGCCGCCCGTGAGAACACCTACGCCGAGGGCGAGGCGGCCGTGGAGACCTACTGGGCGTCCACGGCGCTGCCCGCTCCGGCCGCTTCGGAGGTGCAGGCGCAGTTGCGCGGCTACCTCGGCTTCGTGCTCGACAAGGAATGGCCGCTCATGGCACAGGGGCGACTCAGCTCCGAAGGTTCGGCGCGGCTCAACCAGCTCCGCGTCCAGGTGACGAGCATGAGCCTGACCGGAGACGAGGCGGAGAACGCCCGCAGCGCGGTCCTGGACGCCGTCGCCGACCTGTCGGCCGCCCGCCATCAGAGGGCGGCGGACGCCAAGGCCACGCCTCCCTCCGGAGTCCTGGCCCTGACGATCCTGACCGGTGTCGTGGTCATCGTCTTCCCGTTCCTCGCGGGTGCCCGGCCCCGTGGCATGACGATCCTGCCCCTGATGGTGATGGCGGCGCTGCTCGGGGTCGGCGTCTACCAGGCGTGGGACATCTCGCACGTGTTCAGCGGCGGGCTGGCGGTCAAGCCGGACGCGCTCACGGCGGCACTGCAGGAGATCCAGCAGATCCCTCTGGGCCGATGAGCATGGGAGCTCGACGCGTGCCGGCGCCGTGGGCCGGACTGCTCGCGGGTGCGGTGCTCATCGGTTCCGTGGTCGCGGGACCGCTGGACGCCGCCCCCGCGTCGGCCGACGCGGCCACCTCGTCCGCCGCGCGGGCCGTGGCCGCGCGCGCACCACTCCGTACGGGCGACTCGGGCGGCTCCGGCGACGACGGCCCGGCGGCCGGCCTGGAGATATCGGTCTGTGTCGAGCTGGACACGGTGGTCAGCCTGGGACTGGGGATCGGCATAGGGATTCCTCCTTGCGACTGCCGTCCCGAATGCTCGCGACCGGTGCCTCCGCCGGAACCGGTCGTCGAGCAGACACCCCCTCCGGCACCGACGCCGACGCCGGCTCCGATACCGCCGGTTCGGCAGGTCACACCGCGTCCGGAGAAGCCGAGCCCGCCGGCGCGCCGCGTCGTGGAATCGCGGCCCTCACCTTCCCCGATGACGACCACTCCCCGGACGCGGGTGCGCCGCGCGGCGAAGCGCCCCGTCAAGCGCGGGAACCCACTCGCCACGATCCTCGTCATGGTCGTCATCACGACGGTGATCGCGGCGGCGGCGGGTGTGGCCTTCGCCGGACGGTAGGCGCGGCTCGCCGCGGACTGGTGTCGGGCCGCCGGCATGAGCGGCACGCCGACCTCCTGGAGCGGGAGGAGTTCGACGCCGGATACCGGCTCCTCGTCGCGGAGGTGTGACGCCGCCGGCGTCGCCCGGACTCGACGGTCAACGCGCGCGCCGCGCCCCGCTCAACGACCCTTCCAGACGGGCGGACGCTTCTCGGCGAAGGCGGTGGCGCCCTCGCGCGCGTCCTCGGAGTCGAAGACCGGGTCGATGATCTTCTGCTGCTCCGCCCATGCTTCATCGAGCGTCCAGTCGGAGCCGGCGCGGGCGATCTTCTTGGTGGCGGAGACCGCGAGCGGGCCGC
The DNA here is from genome assembly GCA_001570385.1 of Microtetraspora glauca. Classification (GTDB taxonomy): domain Bacteria; phylum Actinomycetota; class Actinomycetes; order Streptosporangiales; family Streptosporangiaceae; genus Microtetraspora; species Microtetraspora glauca. The sequence continues at coordinate 297,796 of BBYL01000008.1, forward strand.
CCACCGCCACCGCGGCCGCGAGCGCGAGCGCCTCCTCCAGGGCGGTCCCTTCGGGTACGACCCGGTTGACCAGCCCGGCCTCCATGGCACGCCGCGCGCCGATCGGCTCGCCGGTCAGCAGCATCTCCATGGCGACGACGAACGGGACCCGGCGCGGGAGGAGGAGCGCGCCGCCCGCGGCCGCCACGAGAGAACGCTTCACCTCGGGGACGCCGAATCTCGCGGTCTCCCCCGCCACCACGAGGTCGCAGGCCAGCACGAGTTCGAAGCCGCCCGCCAGGGCCCATCCCTCGACGGCGGCGATGAGCGGATTGGCCGGCGGGGTCACGCTGATGCCGGCCAGGCCACGGCCCTCGATGCTCGGGCTCTCGCCCGCGAGGAACGCCTTGAGGTCCATTCCGGCCGAGAACACCCCGCCCGCTCCGGTCAGGACGCCCACTCTCAGCTCGTCCGACGCGTCCAGCTCGTCGACGGCGTCGGCGACGCGCCGGGCCACCGCCGCGTTGAGCGCGTTGCGCGCCGACGGACGGTTGATCGTGATGATCTGCACCCCGTCCCTGCGCTCGACGAGCACCTCGTCGTCCGCTCCCGTTCCCCTGTCCATCGGCATGTCGGCCCTCTATCCGTGTCAATGGCGGTCTCAGCGTGCCCGGCGGCGATGGCTACCGGCACGGCGGCAGCCGACACCATAGCGCCTTTCTGATTCTGACGTTAGTATCAATTTTGCCCTCCCGGCGACCACGGGAGCGCGCATCGCGAGCACCGGCGTCGACGCGAGACCGGAGGACGGCAGCATGGGGCGCAAGATTCTCTTCATCACCACCGACCAGCAGCGCTACGACGCCTATGGATGCAACGGTGGGACGATCGCCAGAACACCGGTGACGGACGGCCTGGCCGCGGAGGGCGTCCGGTACGAACGGGCCTACTGCGCGAACGCGGTGTGCAGCCCGGCACGGTCGAGCATGCTCACCGGGCAGTACCCCCGGACGCACGGCGTGATCGCCAACGGCGTCCCGCTGCCGCCGGACGCGCCGAGCGTCGCCCAGGTGCTGACCGACGCGGGCTATCGCACCGCCCTCATCGGCAAGGTCCACTTCGAGCCGATCGCCGACCCGGCGGGGCTGTACGAGCAGAACCGGCTCGCGCTGGCCGGGGAGCACGGTCCCTACCGAGGGTTCGAGCACGTGGAGTTCGCCGGGCACGGCACCTTCGGCGCCTCGCACTACGCCAACTGGCTGCGGGAGAACCACCAGGGCGAGGACGGCGGGTTCCTCCGCACGTTCTCCACCGCGCCGGGAGGGGACACCGGGGCTCCGGGCGTCGCGCCCAACCCGATCCCGCGCGAGCACTACCACACCGACTGGGTCGCCGACCGGGTGATCGCGTGGCTCGACTCCCTCGACGAGGACGACGACTGGTTCTGCTGGATGAGCTTCCCGGACCCGCACCATCCCTGGGACCTGCCCGCCTCCGAGAGCGCCCGCGTCGACTGGCGCGACCTGGACCTCCCGGCGGGACACCCGGGCTCCGACGAGCGGATCCGCGAGATCCTGGCCGACCGGCCGGCGCACTGGCTCGCGTGGTACGACGGCTCGGTCCCGAACATCGACGGCGCCCCCGGCGACTTCGTCCCCGCCGCGCTGACCCACGACCAGATCCGCGAGATCAACGCGCTGGTCCACGCCAAGAACGAGATGCTCGACGAGGCGTTCGGGCGCGTGCTGAACAGGATCGAGGAACGCGGATGGGGTGACGCCACCGACGTCATCGTCACGACGGACCACGGCGAGTTCCAGGGGGACCTCGGGCTGCTGTTCAAGGGGCCCTACCACGTCGACGCGCTGCTGCGGCTGCCGATGATCTGGCGGCCGGCCAGGTCGGCGGAGGTGCCCCCGGCGGTGGTGCCCGAGCCCGTGGAGCAGGTCGACCTGGCTCCCACGTTCTGCCGGATCGCGGGCGTTCCCGTACCGGAATGGATGCAGGGCGCTCCGCTCCCCACCGCGAAGGGCTCGGGCCGGGAACGGGCGATCATCGAGTGGGACAGCCAGCTCGACACGGGCTACCGGCTGAGGACGATCGTGAAGGACGGCTGGATCTGCACCGTCTACGAGCCCACGGACCGCGAGTACGGGATGCCGAAGGCCGACCGGTACGCGAGCTTCGCCATGAGCCCGCCGGAGCGCGAGATCGTCTACGACGGCTTCGAAGGCGAGCTGTACGACCTGGAGGAGGATCCGCACCAGTGGGTCAACCGGTGGGACGACCCCGCCGTGGCCGGCGTGCGCGCCGCGCTCGTGGCCGATCTCCGCGCGCATCTCGCCCCCGCCCGCGAGCCGCGGCTGCGCCCCGTGGCGATGGGATGACGACGGCGATGGAGTAACGACGGCGGCGGGACGGCGGCGACGCCGCGATGGCGCCACGCCGTACCGGTCCCGCGCACGCACGCGACGGGACCCGGTCACCCGGACGCGATCACCCGGACGCGGTCATCCTCGGCACGGCCGAAAGGAGGCGGCGGGTGTAGGGGTGGTCGGCCGTCTCCTCGGTCAGGCTCGCGGCCGAGTGCTCGTCGACCACCTCGCCCTTGTTCATGACGAGGATCCGGTCGCAGACGAGCCGGATGACGCTGATGTCATGGCTGATCAGCAGGTAGGCGAGGTCGCGCTCCCGCTTGAGGTCGAGCAGGAGCTGCAGGATCTGCGCCTGTACGGAGACGTCCAGGGCCGACACCGACTCGTCGAGCACGATCAGCGACGGGGACACGGCCAGCGCGCGGGCGATGGAGGCGCGTTGCCGCTGCCCGCCTGACAGGCCACCCGGCCTGCGCCCGGCCACCGCGGACGACAGGCCGACCTGGTCCAGCAGCGCCATCGCCTGCCGGTCGGCCTCGCGCCTGTCCACGCCGTGCCAGAGACGCAGCGGCTCGGCCACGATCTCCGTGATGGTCATCGCCGGGTTGAGCGAGGTGTACGGATCCTGGAAGACCATCTGGACCGTCTTCCAGATGATCCGGTCCATCCCGCGACGCGCGTACATCTCCTGGCCCGCGACGCGTACGGACCCGGAGTCGGGCCGGACGACGCCGCAGACGATGCCGGCCAGGGTCGACTTTCCCGAGCCGGACTCGCCGACGACGCCCACCCATTCGCCCTGGGCGATCCGCAGGCTGACGCCGTCGACCGCGACGGTCGGCGTGCCCCGGCGCAGCCCGTTCCCCGTGCGATAGGTCTTGGTGACCGACTCGACCTCGACGAGCACGTCAGACTCCGCCTTCCGCTCGACGCTCATGGTGGTGATCCTGTTCCGGACGGCCGACGTGGACGCACCGTACGAGATGGCCGGGCGCGTAGGCGTCCAGGGTGGGGTGCGTCTCGTCGCACTCCGCCGTGCGAAGCTCGCACCGGGCCGCGAACCTGCATCCCGTGCGCACCTCGCCCGCCTGCGGGACCCGCCCGGGAAGGGAGTACAGGCCGCCGGCCGCGATGGCGTGTTCCGGGGTGCACCGCTGGAGCGCGCGGACATAGGGGTGCAGCGGGCGTCGCAGCACGTTCTCCGTCTCGCCCTGCTCCACCAGCTCTCCGGCGTACATCACGAGCAGCCGGTCGCACCGTTCGCCCACGAGGGCGAGATCGTGGGACACGAGGAGCACGGCGAGCCCCATGTCGGCGCGGAGCCGGTCGAGGAGGTCCATCACCCCTCGTTGCACGGTCACGTCCAGCGCCGTGGTCGGCTCGTCCGCGACGAGGACGGACGGGCGGTGCGCGATCGATATGGCGATCATGACGCGTTGCCGCATGCCGCCGGAGAACTCGAACGGATACTGGCGGGCGCGCTCCGCGGGACGGGTGATCTCGACGCGTTCGAGGACCTCCACCGCCTCCCTGCGCGCGTCGCGGCGGGAGGTCCCCGGCCGCCGGAGCCTGATCGCCTCGGCCACCTGGTCTCCCACCCGCATCGAGGGGTTCAGGCTGGTCATGGGATTCTGGAAGACCATCGCCACGCCGTCGTGCCGGGTACGCGCGGTGGCGTCCGTACCGGCCGCCCGGCCGTCGATCTCGACGGCGCCGCGCGCCAGCCGTACGCCGCGGGGCAGCAGGCCCGCCACCGCCGACGCGGTCAGGCTCTTCCCGGAGCCGGACTCGCCGACCATCCCCACCATCTCGCCCCGCCGGACGGCGAAGGAGACGTCGGTGACCAGCGGCGTGCTCTCGTGCGGGCGATCAAGCTCCACGGTCACGTTGTCGACCGTGAGCACGGTCTGCCCCGGCTCGCTAGCCACGGCGCTCCCCCTCGCTCTCGATGTCACCGATCACGTTCAGGCTGAGGATCAACAGGGACAGCACCGCCGCGGGGATCAGCACGACCCTGGCGTCGGAGGCCAGCATGGCCGCCGCTCCGGAGAGCATGGTGCCGAGGCTCGCGTCCGGTGACTCGACACCGACTCCGAGGAAGCTGATGCCGGCCTCGATCAGCAGGGAGAGCCCGAGCAGGTAGCTGACCTGGACGCGGACCTGGGCGCGGATCCCGGGAAGCAGGTACCTCCACAGGATCCGCACATGCGAGCACCCCGACATCCGGCCGGCCAGCAGGTACGGCATGGTCGCCACCCTGATGGTCTCGGCCCGCATGACGCGGTAGATCCGGGGGGCGAAGATCACCCCGAGTGTCACCATCTGCCCCGTGATGCCGGTACGGAGCGCGGTGTGGACGGTGAGCAGGAGCACGAGCGCGGGGACGGTGAGGACCACGTCCGCGATCCGGGCGCTGACCGTGTCGAACCAGCCGCGGCGGTATCCGGCGAGCATCCCCGTGGGAAGCCCGATCAGCGTGGCGACGACGATCGCCGTCAGCCCCGCGAACAGCGAGGTGCGGATCGCCCAGAGCAGCCGGGCGAGCAGATCGCGTCCGAGCTGGTCGGTCCCGAGCAGGTGGTCGGCGGAGTACCTGGCCAGGGTGTCGCCCAGGTCCTGCTCGTTGGGTTCCGCGAGCGGGAGGAACGGCACGAGCAGCGCGATGAGCAGGCAGATCAGCACGAACCCGAGGGCGAGCGTCCCCGGCCATCCGAGGCGGACGCGCCGGCCGGCGCCCGCCGTCGGTTCCGCGGGCCCGGCCGCCCGGACCGGCTCGGTTTCCAGCACCTCGGTCATGACAGCCCCCTCGACGCGGGATTGAGCCAGAGCGCGATGAGATCGGTCACCAGGTTGACCGCCAGGATGACCAGGGCGAACAAGGTGACCAACGCCTGCACCACGGGGAAGTCCTGCCCCTGGACGGCCTCCAGGGTCAGGGTGCCGATGCCGGGGATCGAGAACACCGACTCCACCAGCAACGCGCCGGTGATGAGCACCCCGATCTCCAGGCCGATGACCGTGACCCAGGGCGCGGAGGCGTTGCGTGCCACGTGCCGGAAGAAGACGCCGCTCGGCGACACGCCTTTCATCCGCGCGGTCCTGACGTAGTCGGCCTCGTACTCCTTGATCAGGGACGCCCGGAAGGTGCGCGTCTGGACGCACATCAGGCCGAGAGCGAGCGACGCGGACGGCAGCACCAGGAACCGGAAAGTGGTCAGCAGGCCCGCCTCGGCCGGAGTCCGGTAGCCGCCGGACGGGAACCAGCCGAACCACAGCGAGAACACCAGGATGAGCACGTAGCCGACCAGGAAGTTGGGAACGGCGATGCCCAGCACGGCGACCGCTCCCAGGCCGCGGTCCACGAGCCCCCCGGGGCGCGCGCCGACCGCGCTTCCCATGAGCACGGAGGCCAGGACCGCCACCGCCAGCGCCAGGAAGGACAGCAGCAGCGTCGCCGGCAGGTATTGGCCGACCAGGCCGAGCACGTCGCCCCGGTGGTGGAGCGACTCCCCGAAGTCGCCGCGCACCGCGTGGGCCAGCCAGTCCAGGTACTGCGCGACGACGGATCGGTCCAGTCCCAGGCTCTGGCGGACCTGCGCCACCTGTTCCGGCGTGGCGGACTCTCCGGCCACGACGGCCGCGGGATCCCCGATGGAGAACAGCATGACGTACGTGCAGCAGGTGACCACGATCAGCGTCGGTACGGCGACGACGGCGCGCAGCGCGGCCTGCCTCAGGATCAGAGTGAGCATCGACCAAGCCTTCGGGGGATTGGCCGGGACCGTTCGGGGACCCGATCGGCCCCGGCCGCTTCGCGGACCGGTTGCGCCGCGTCAGCCCTTGACGCCGCGGAACGAGGGGAAGGCCGGCGCCCAGGGGTTGCGCCATCCCGAGACCGTCGACGACGTGGCGTAGCTCGTCTTCGTGGTCAGGATGGGCATGAACATGAAGTCCTTCATGACCGCGGTCGAGAGCTTCCGGTACACCTCGGTGCGTTTGTCCTGGTCGGTCTCCCGTACGGCCTCGGCGGCCAGCCGTACGACCTCGGCGTCGCGGAAGCCGCCCGGGTTGTACAGGCCCGTCGGCAGGACGTACCGCGCGACCGTGGTGGCGGGGTCGAAGGTGTTGCCGCTGGCGCCGACGGCCACCGCGACGCTCTTCTCCGCGGTGAACTTGCCGACCACCTGGGGCGGAGCCACCGGGCTGACCGACGCCTGGAGGCCGATCGTGTTCATCTGCTGCTGCAGGACCGAGGCGAGCTGCTCCATGACCTGGTTGCCCGCGACGGTGACGATCTCCACCTTGGCACCCGTCGCGCCCGCGTCCTGGATCAGCTTCTTGGCCTTCTCCAGGTCGAACGGCACCGCCGTGAGCCCGAAGGCGGGGTCGTACTGGGCGCTGCCGGCCGCGAAGAACTGCCCGGTCGGCTCGCACTGGCCCTGGAAGAGCCCCTTGCAGATCGCCTCGCGGTCCACGGCCAGGTTGACGGCCTCCCGGACGCGCACGTCGTCGAACGGCTTCATCTCGGTGTTGAAGGAGAAGGAGAAGTTCTCCGTGCCGAGGTTGCGCTCGATCTTGTAGCCCGCGGCCTCCGCGGCCGTGACCATCTGCTCGGGGACGACGGTGACGTCCAGGTCGCCCGTACGGATGGCGTTGAGCTTCGCGTCGTCGGTGAGGTAGTTGATCTCCAGCGTGTCACCGGCCGCCGCCCGCGGGTCCCAGTAGTCCGGGTTCTTCGCGTAGACGATGCGGTTGGGCTGGACGGTCTTGACGGTGTACGGCCCGATGCCCACCGACTGCCTCGTCAGGTCCGTGCCGCCGTCGATGGCCTTGTCGGAGATCATCATTCCGGAGGGGCCCGCGAGCGTGCGCGGGAGGTCCCCCACGCCGGCCGGGTTACGGAACCGCACCTTCGCCGGACCGGCCTCCTCGACGGTCACCCCCGCGAGTTCGGGGGCGTTGGTGCTCTGCTTGAGGGTCTGCGACCGCTTCACGTTGGCGAGGACCGTCGTGGCGGTGAAGGGGGTGCCGTCGGGGAACGTCAGCCCCTCGCGCAGCGTGACGTCGAGGAAGGGCCCGTCTCCGTCCTCGCCGGCCTTCCATTCGGTGGCGAGCATCGGCTGGACGCTCTGGTCGGGGGCGAGGTACGTCAGCGAGTCGTACAGCGGCTGGGTGTAGACCACCATCTGCCGCACGGGGATGAGGTCGGGGTCCAGGGTCGTGTCGGCCAGGACGGCACCGAACGTGAACGCTCCGCCGGGCGCTTCCTTCGTGGCGCCCGCGCCATCGTCAGAACCGCCGCAGGCCGAAATCAGTCCCAGTCCCAGCACGGCCGTGGCCGCCGCGAGTCGTCTTTTCATAGTGGGGGGCCTCGAATCCTTCCCGGGGCGCGCACGCATTCCGGAAGAAGTGTGATGTGGAACACTCGATTCCTGAAACTGACTTTATCCTCAGAATCTGAGCTACGGCAAGGGTCCGAGGATGGCCGGACCTCGCGCTACTTGGGAGGGAGGCGCACGCCCGCGTCGACGCGGACCACCTCGCCGTTGATGTAGCCGTTCTGGAGGAGTTCGAGCGCCAGGGAGGCGAACTCCTCGGCCCGCCCGAGACGGCGCGGGAACACCACGTCCTTGGCGAGGTGCGCCTTGAACTCCTCGGCGTCCGGCCCGCTGCCGTAGATCGGTGTCTCGATGAGTCCGGGCGCGATCGTGTTCACCCGTACGCCGATGACCGCGAGGTCGCGGGCCAGCGGCAGCGTCAGCCCGACCACGCCACCCTTGGAGGCGCTGTAGGCGGCCTGGCCGACCTGGCCCTCGAACGCCGCGACGGACGTCGTGTTGACCATCGCGCCGCGCGCGCCGTCCTCGTCCGGCTCGTTGTGCGACATCGCCGTTCCCGCCAGGCGCACCACGTTGAAGGTGCCGATCAGGTTGACCTCGACCACCTTCCGGAACGCCTCCAGGTCGTGCGCCGACGCGTACGTGCCGTCCCTGCCGACGGTCCTGGACAGGCTCGGGATGCCGGCGCAGTTCACCACCGCCCGCAGTGGAGCGGCCGCGACGCTCTGCTCGATCGCGCCGATGACGGCCTCGGGATCACGCACGTCGGCCCGGACGAACCGGCCTCCGACGTCCGCCGCGACCCGCTTCCCGTTGACCTCGTCGAGGTCGATCACGGTCACGCTGACGTCGCGGGCGGCCAGCGCGCGCACCGTCGCCTCGCCCAGCCCGGAGCCGCCGCCCGTCACGATCGCGGAGCTGCCTGCCACCTTCATGCGTCCTCCAATGTCTCCGGCCGCGCGTGTGCCCCGGCCGTACGTGGTCGTCGTGCGGGGGTGTTCAGGCCAGGCGCTCGATGATCGTCGCGTTGGCCATGCCGCCGCCCTCGCACATGGTCTGCAGGCCGTACCTGCCGCCGGTGCGCTCCAGCTCGTGCAGCAGCGTCACCATGAGCTTGGCGCCGGAGGCCCCGAGCGGGTGCCCCAGGGAGATGCCGCCGCCGTTGACGTTGACCTTGCCGGGATCGGCTCCCAGCTCGCGTTGCCAGGCGAGGACGACCGGCGCGAACGCCTCGTTCACCTCGAACAGATCGATCCGGTCCGCCGTCAGCCCCGCCTTCGCGAGCACGTCGCGGGTGGCCGGGATCGGCGCGGTGAGCATCTCGACGGGGTCGTCTCCCACCACGGACATCCACCGGATCGCCGCCCGGGGGCGCAGGCCCAGGCGTTCCGCCACGTCGTCCCGCATGATGAGAACGGCTGCCGCGCCGTCCACGATCTGGGAGGCGTTGCCCGCGGTCACCCGTCCCTCGGGGACGAACGCCGGCTTGAGCCGCGCCAGCGCCTCCGCCGAGGTGGCGCGTACGCACTCGTCCTCGGTGAGCAGGCCGCCCGGCTCCGTGATCTGACCGGTCTCGGGGTCGCGTACCTTCCGCGCCACCGGGACGATCTCGCGCCGGAACCGCCCCTCGGCCGTGGCCGCGGCAGCCCGGAGCTGGCTCCGCAGGCCGTACGCGTCGAGGTCCTCGCGGGTCAGTCCCCAGCGGTCGACGATGAGCTCGGCGGAGATCCCCTGGGGGACCAGTCCGGGCAGGCCGTACGACACGCGGTCGGCGTACCGGCGCTGGACCTCGTCGCCGTAGACGGCCCTGATGTCGCCCTCGGGCGCGTTGGAGAACATCGGGACGGTGCTCATGCACTCGACGCCCGCCGCGACGACCACGTCCATGTAGCCGGACATGACGGCCTGCGCGGCGAAGTGGATCGCCTGCTGCGAGGAGCCGCACTGCCGGTCCACGGTGGTCCCCGGGACCTTCGCCGGCCATCCTGCGGCGAGTACGGCGTTCCGCGCGATGTTGGTGCTCTGCGGCCCTACCTGGGTCACGCATCCCATGACGACGTCGTCGACGAGATCCGGGGAGATCCCGGCGCGGGCGACCACCGCCTTGAGCGTCTCGGCCGCCAGCTCCGCGGGATGCCACCCGGAGAGCGAGCCGCCTCTCTTCCCTGCGGCGGTGCGTACGGCTTCCACGATGACGGGAGCGGGCACGGTGCATCCTTTCTGCACGGTTTTGGGTGGTTCTGCGGGGTCGATCGAGGTCGGAGGGAGCTCAGCCGGCGAGCAGCGAGAGGCACCCGCTCGCCACGGCGGTGTCCCTGAGCCGGACCGGCTGCCCGTCGAGTACGGCGGTGGGCCTCTCCCGCCGATAGAAAAGGTGGGCGTCGTGCTCCCACGTGAAGCCGATCCCGCCGTGCACCTGGATCAGCGCCTCGGCGGCGGCCCCGAACACCTGGGACGCCTCGGCCTTGGCCAGGAGCACGAGCAGGTGGGCCCGCTCGTCCTCCGCGTCGATCGCCCGCGCGGCGGCGAGGACGAGCGCGCGCGCCGCGACGACGTCGACCGCCATCCCCGCGCAGCGGTGCTGGATCGCCTGGTTGACGCCGATCAACCGGCCGAACTGGCTGCGGATCTTCGCGTACCCGACCGCGTGGTCGAGGCAGCCCTGCGCCCCGCCCACCTGCTCGGCCGCGAGCAGGAGCCGGGCCACGTCGCCGATCCTCGCGAGGGTCGCGACGTCTCCCGGCCGCGACAGGGGCAGCGCCGGGACCGCGTCGAGGTGGAGATCGCCGAGCGTCGCGGTGAGATCGACGGATCCGGCCGCCCGGCGCGTGATGGATCCCCGCTCGCCGCCGAGCGGCACCAGGACGGCGGCGGGACCGTGCGGCGCGCGGGCGACGGCGAGCAGCACGTCGGCGGCCGGGCCGTGCGTGACGTGCCGGACCTCACCGGACACGCGCCCTTCCGCGTCCATGCGCAGCCCGGGGACGTGCGACGCGAACGCCTGGGGCACGCCCGCGACCGCGGTGCCGGTCATGACCCCGCCCGCATGGCCGACCGGATCGCCGATCAGGTCGCCGCCGGAGGTGGCGGCGCCGCCCGCGCGAAGCGCCCAGGCCAGCAGCACCGAGGCGCGGAACGGCCCGGGATAGAGGGACGCGCCCGCCTCCTCGGCCGCGGCGGTCAGGTGTTCGAGGCCCAGGCCGAGACCGTCGGCCTCCTCCGGCGCCGCCATGGCGAGCAGGCCGACCTCGTCGGCGAGCACGCGCCAGCGCTCCCGGTCGAACCCCGCGCCGGCGACGGCCGGATCGCCGTCACGGATCAGCCGGGTCTCGTCCAGGCCCGGCCGGTCGGCGAAGTACGCCCGGAGCGCGGCCCTGACCTCGTCGGGACTCAGCAGGTCGTCGGTCATCTCTCGGCCTCTCCACCGGCTCCCGCGCCGGTCTCCCCGGCGAGAAGGGTCGCGCGCACGATCTTCCCGGTCGCCGTCCTCGGCAGCTCGGGAAGGATCCTGATCCTCTTGGGCACCTTGTATCCGGGCAGGAACCTCCTGCAGTGCTCGATGACGGCCTGCTCCGTCAGCCCGTCGTCGCGGGGGACGACGGCGGCGCACACCAGCCGGCCCCACACGTCGTCGGGCACGCCGTACACCGCGCATTCGAGGATCTCGGGCATCTGGTCGATGACGTTCTCGACCTCGGCCGGATGGACGTTCTCCCCGCCGGTCACGATCATGTGGTCGGACCTGCCCTCGACGTGCACGTAGCCGTCCCCGTCGAGGTAGCCGACGTCGCGCGTGTTGAGCCAGCCGCCGGTCAGGACGCTCCGGGTGGCGTCGTCCCTTCCGATGTAGCCGCGCATCATGAACGGCGTGCGGAAGTGCAGCTCACCGGGGGTCCCGACCGGCACCTCCTCACCGGTCACCAGGTCGCGCACGCTCAGCTCGACGTTCTCCACGAGCCGCCCCGCCGACGCCAGCCGACCGGCGTTCTCCGGATCGAGCCGGTGGTCCTCCGGCGGGAGGCAGGTGACCGGGGCTCCGGCCTCCGTCATGCCGTAGATCTGGCAGAGCTCGCATCCCAGCACGTCGATGGCCTCGCTGAGCAGGCTCACCGTGATCGGGGACGCGCCGTAGGCGACATGCCGCAGGTCGGGCAGCGGCCTCGGATGCTTCTGCAGGTGATCGACGATCGCCCGGATCAGGGTCGGCACGAGGACCGTGTGCGTGATGCGGTGCCCGGCCAGTTCCTCGACCAGCGATGCCGGAGCGCCGCCCGCGACGTACACCTGCGTGGTGCCGAAGCGGAGGCCGTACTGCACCCAGGTCGCTCCGGCGAGATGGAACACCGGGGGGACGATCAGCTGCCGCGACTCGGTCGTGAACCGGTGGACCTGCGGGTTCGCGACGGACAGCTCGTTGGCCAGCCGGGTCAGCGGAACCGCCTTCGGAACGCCGGTCGATCCCGAGGTGAAGTAGACGATCGCCTCGTCGTCGTAGCCCGGTTCCAGGGGCTCCACCGCGGAGGAGTCCGGCCACAGCGGCAGCGTGGAGTCCACCGCCGAATGCGTGGTGAGACCGTGGGCCGCCTCCTGGCCGCGCTCGGCGAACTCGGCGGTGGACACCAGGTGCGCGAGATCCACGAAGGCCACCGCCTCGCGCTGGCCCGCGGTCGGGAGGCGCCAGTTCAGCCCCACCATGGACGCGCGCCTGCGCCAGATGGCGAGCAGGACGGCGGGGAAGGCGACGTCGTTCTGTCCCAGCCAGCCGACGCGGGAGCCCGGCCCCACGCCGTGCCCGGCCAGGAACGCGGCGCCGCGGTCGGCCGCCTCGTCGAGCTCGCGCCACGTCAGGGAGGACGCGGGGCCCACGATCGCGGGCGCGTCGGGGCGCATGCGCGCGTGCGCGCGGACGGCGGCGTCGATCGTGAGATCGGGCCACTGCTCTTGTCTGGTCATAGCGATCCGGCCCAGCCCCTCTCCGCCATCCAGTTCGTGATCGTTTCGACCGCTTCGGCCAGGTGCGGAACCTGCGCCTTTCCTGTGTAGTAGTGGTTCGCGCCCTGAACGACGTGCAGGGTCCTGTCCGGATGCCCGACCGCGTCGTACAGGCGCCGGGTGTGGCTGGGCGTGCACGCGTCGTCCGCCGAGTTGCCGATGACGAGCGTGGGGACGCGCAGGTAGGCGGCGCAGCGTACCCCGTCGCCGTTCGCGTCGTCGTAGCTCCACTGCGACAACCAGCTCCGCAGGGTGCTGAACCGCGCGAGGCCCACCGGCCCCATGTTCACGACGCGGGGATCGCCGAGGTAGCAGACTCCGGGAGCACGGTCGTTCGGGTCGACGGCCGGATCGAGCCAGCGAGGGTCGGCCATCGTGCCGTGGGTGACGAAGGCGCGCTCCTCCAGGGGCCGTCCCGACGCGCGCAGGTCGTCGAGGGACTCCTTCACCCAGGCGGTGATCCGCCGGTTGCGCGCGATCTGCGCCTCGCGGTACCGCTGGAGGAACTCCGCGCTGTACGGCGGCCGGTCGGGGTTCGCCGGGTCGTACAGGTCCAGCTCCGGTTCGCGCTTGGCGGGGTCGTTCTCGTCCAGGATGGACGCGTCCATCCACTCGGTGAGCGTGCCGTGCCTGCTGACGTGCGCGGCGAGGAGCATGACGCCGTCGGCCGGCTGGAGGTCGAGCGCGGCGAGGTCCATCGGGTCGCCCGCCGGGGTGTGGGTGACGGTTGGCGCCTGCGCCTGCTGCTGGTAGTACAGCGACAGCGAGCCGCCTCCGCTCCAGCCCGCCAGGATCACGTTCCGGTAGCCGAGCCGCTCACGGGCGTCGCGTACGCAGGCGCCGAGGTCCTGGACCACCTTCTCCATGATCAGCGCGCTGTCGATGCCGCGATAGCGGCTGTTGCAGTAGATGACGTGGTGTCCCGCCCTCGGCAGGGCGTTCGTCATCGGCAGGTACGCGCCGCCCCCGATGGGGTGCATGAAGACGATGACGGTGTCGGAGGCCACGTCCCTCGGCTTGAGCAGGTAGCTCTCCAGCACCACGTTCTCGCCGCTGCCCCCGTACGTGTCGCGGTAGGCGGACCGGTCCTCGAACAGCACCAGATAGGGGATGCGGTCGTATTCGTGGCGAGGGGCGGCGGTCATATCTGCACCTCGGGAGAGACCTCGGCCTGGACGGCGGACAGGATCGCCTCGCTCGGGACGAGGCGCTGCCGGGTGTCGATCGAGATGACCTTCCACTCGACCCGCTGATCCACGTCGTGCCGCCGCCTGGACCGCTCGCGGGCCCGTTCCGGCACGCCGTGGTGGATGCCCTGCGGGGCGTGGGAGATCAGGCCCTCCGGCATCTGGACGCCGAACACGCTGCCACCGTGGTAGAAGGCGACCTCGTCGTAGTCGACGTTGCGGTGGTACCACGGCATGCGCTCGGCACCGGGGGCCGCCTCGACGGGACGGGGCAGGAAGTGCATCACGTACACCCCGGTGGCCTGCATGAACAGGTGGATGGTGGGCGGCAGGTGGACGGTCTCCGAGGTGATCACGTCGTAGTCGTCGATGTTGAACGTGAAGGGGAAGTTGTCACCCTTCCAGCCTTCGACGTCGAGCGGGTGATGGGGATAGAAGAGGGACGTACGCCCGCCGGAGTGCCGGAGCCGCACCTCGTACTCGGCCCGCCCGTCGTCGTCGAACGCCTCCGCCTCGGGAACCGTGACGAGCGACGAGTCGTAGGGGAAGTGCCGCCCGAGCACCCCGGCCTCCGGCACCCGGAACTCCTCCCGCGCCTCGATGACGAGCACGTGCGCGTCGTCCTCGGGAACCTGCCGGTACGTCGTCGACTTCGGCAGGTAGACGTAGTCGCCCGGCCGATACGGCAGGCGGCCGAACTCGGTCTCGACGTGGCCGTGGCCCCGGTGCACGAACCAGAGCTCGTCCCCGTCGACGTTGCGCACGTGGAAGGGGGCGGCCACGCGGCGGCGGCTCAGCGAGACGCGGCAGTCCGGGTTGCTGAAGAGGAGCAGCGGCTCGCCGTCCGGGTCGTCGAGGTCGGAGGGCCTCAGCTCTCCCGTCCGGACGTCCACGGAGCGCAGCGTGCCCTCGACCCGGTAGGCGGTCGGGTCGTTCCTGCGGTAGAGGTGCGCGGTGCGGCCGGTGAACCCCGACCTGCCCATCTCGTCGTCCTTGAGACCGTCGAGATCGCGGTGGATCCGGCGCGGCGTGCGCCCCTTACGTAGCTGGATGAAGGATTCCACGGCACCGTCCTTACGTCGTTGTCGCTTCGATGCGGGTGCGGGGGGTGACGGGCTTGGGCGGGCGGGGAAGCCCCAGCCCGCGTTGCGCGATGACGTCGAGCTGGATCTCGTCGGTGCCGCCGGCGATGTGGAGCGCGGGCGCCCCGAGGACGAACTCCGACCAGGCGTACGTGTCCCACTCGCCGTGGTCGGCGAACGCGCGCTCGCCGAGGACCTCGCCGGCGAGCGCCGCGATCTGGTCGACGGCCCTGGTCATGAGCATCTTCATGACGGAACCCGACACGGGGGCCAGCCCGTGGCTCCACGAGCCGTCCGGGAGGTCGGCCGCGGCCCGCATCGCGACCACCGCGCTCACGGCGGCGGCGACCCGCTGCCGGTGGACGGGGTCGGCGACCGCGTCCAACCGCGAGACCAGGGTGGTCAGGCGCTCCAGCACGTACGGGCTGACCGGGCCGTTCACGCCGCTCATGGAGCCGCGCTCGCTGCCCAGGCTGGTGGCCGCGACCCGCCACCCCGCACCGACCTCGCCGACGCGGTGCGCGTCGGGCACGCGGACGCCGTCGAGGAAGACCTCGCTGAACGCCGCTCCTCCGGTCATCTGGCGGATCGGCCGTACGGTCACCCCGGGGGCGCGCATGTCGACGAGGAACATGGTCAGCCCCTCGTGCTTGGGGGCGTCGGGGTCGGTGCGGACCAGGGCCTCGCCGATGTCGGCGAGGTGGCCCATCGAGGTCCACACCTTCTGGCCGGTGATGATCCAGTCGTCGCCGTCGCGTACGGCCCGCGTGGTGACGCCCGCCAGGTCGGACCCGGCGCTGGGCTCGGAGAAGAGCTGGCATCCGACGATGTCCGCGCGGAACAGCGCGGGCAGCATCCGCCGCCTCAGCGACGGGGTTCCGTGCTTGTCGATCGCCGGTACGACGATGTGCAGGCCGACGAAGAGGACCTCCCGGGAGGGGAATCCCAACTCCTGGAGGACGTCGTCGAGGACCTGGTCGTGCTCCGGGCTCAGGCCGCGCCCGCCGCAGTCGGGCGGACCGCTCGGCCAGGCCAGGCCGGCGTCGAAGAGCCGCGCCTGAAGCTCGCGGGCTCTGCGCACCTCGGACTCGTGTCCCTCGCCGAGTTCCTCGACGGCGGCGATGCGGTCGGAGCGCTCCGCGTTCCGGGCCGGGACACCGCCACCCGTGTCACCCGCCCCCGCGTCACCGGCCCGCGCGTCACCGTCGCCGACGCCGAACTCCCCCGCGATGGACCGCAGGAACTCCCTGACCTCGTCGCGGAAGCCGGCGACGTCGGGAGCGTGCTCGTTCTTCACGGCGCGGTCTCCTCAGTTCTCCGGGATCCCGGCCACCTTGAGGCCGAGCGCCTTGGCCTTGTCCATCGGGTAGTGCTTGCGCGCGACGAGTCGCTGGGCGTAGAGGCCGCCTCCGGACTGGAGCATGGTCACCAGCTGCCAGCCGCCGAAGGCGTCGGCGGTGTAGTCGCGGATCGCGTGGAACAGGCGCGTGCGGTACTCGCCGTCGACGCCCTCCTTGGTCCGCATGTACTTGCGGATCGCCGGGCCGATCTCCTCGTGCTCGAGGTCGGCGATCGACGGCGCGGTGACGATGGAACCGCCTCCGATGTCGTGCAGGTGCCGGACCATCGCGCTGAACTCGGCGGCGCCGAAGTGCTTGGCCGCGTTGGTGAAGAGCTCGCTCGGGAAGTACCAGCCCTCCGGGCTCGGCTCGGCGTTCGCGATCGCGGCTTCGAGCCCGGCCCGCACCAGCGTCGCGTAGATGATCATTTCCGCGATCTTCTCGCGGATGTGCGAGACCCGCTCGGTGCCGTTCGCCTCGGCGATCAGCTGGGCGAGGCCGACCAGCGTGTCACCGATCTCCACGAGGTGCGCGGTACCGCCCAGGCGCTCCCACAGTCCGAGTGAGTGCGCGAACGTCGCCGAGTGCTCGGTCTCCCCGGCCAGGAACACCCGCTCGTTGGGGACGAAGACGTCGTCGAGGATGACGAAGCCCTCCGGCATGTTGTGCCGGGAGCTGTGCGGGAAGTCCGGCGTGCGCTCGCGCGGCGCGTAGTTGGTGTTGACGATCCGTACGCCCGGCGAGTTCACCGGGATGGCGCACGCGACCGCCCAGTCCTCCTCGCCCGGCTTCATCTTCTTGGTCGGCATCACGACCAGTTCGTGGCTCACCGCCGCCGAGGAGATGTGCAGCTTCGCTCCCCTGACGACGATGCCGTCCGGGCGGCGCTCGACGATGCGGGTGTAGACGTCCGGGTCGTCCTGCGCGCCGGGGGAGCGCATCCGGTCCCCCTTGGCGTCGGTGATCGCCTGAACGCACCGGAGGTCGTTGTCCTTGCAGTACTCGAAGTAGGCCTCGATCCGCCGGGCGTACTCCTCGCTGCTCGGCCGGATCCGCGCGGCCGCGGTGAGCAGGGCGAGCAGGCCCTGCGAGGTCGTCACCGTCACCATGTCCCAGTGCAGCAGCTCCTCCAGCAGCCGCTTCAGCTCGTCACGGCTCCGGGGGATCGCGAAGTAGGGCCCGCAGGCGTCCTCCCCCGGCCGGTGGTGCTCGTCGTATCCCGCGGCGATCAGGTCGAGGGCCGTGGCGAACTGCGGATGGGCGGAAAGATCCTTGATCTCCTGACCATCGGCGAAGACTCGCCTTCCGTCGTCGAGCGAGGCGAGGTACTCGCCCCCGGTCATCATCGCCATCGTGCATCCCTCGGGTCGCGCGGCTGCTGACTGGAACTGACCGCGATTCTGATGTTAAATTCAGTTTTAGTCAATGGGCGATCGAGAAGGGACGGACGGCCACGCGTGATCGCCTACACTCAGACCTCGTCATTGGGCAGCGGAAGACGGGTTCATCAGCAGAAGAGACGGAGGAAGCCGTCGATGCCAGCCACGCCGAAGGGACGGCGGACCGAGGCCGCGTTCTTGGACGCCGCCCGGCAGGTGTTCGCGGAGAAGGGGTACTTCAACGCGAAGATCTCCGACATCGCGCAGGCCGCGGGGAAGTCTCCCGGGTCGTTCTACAACTACTACGAGAACAAGGAGGAGCTGCTCGAAGCGCTCCTCGAACAGTTCTCGATCGAGGTCCTCGAGGCGTCCTTCAAGAGCCAGAGCGACGACCCGCTGGAGAGCATCCGCGGTGCCGTGAGGGCCTACTGGACCACCTACCGCAAATACCTCGCGGAGATGGTGGGCGTCTTCCAGATGTCCATGACGGACGCCGCCTTCGCCGAACGCTGGCGGGAGAACCGCGCGGCCGGCATTCGCACGGTCCTCGCGGGGATCAAGAACGCGGAGAAGGCGGGACACCACGTCGAGCTCGATCCGGGCACACTGGCGTCCGCGATCGTCTCGATGCTCGAGTCCTTCTGCTGGGTGTGGATGGCGGCGGGCGGCGACGCGAACGTGAACGCCCCCGACGACGAGACCGCGATCGAGACGCTCAGCGCGCTCTGGTACCGCACGATCTACTTCGTCCCCCCCTCCCTCGCCTGATGAACGAGCCGGAGAACGCGGCGGAGCAGCCGAGGCTGGCGAAAGCGGGGCGGGCGATGGCCCTGGCCACTCTCGTCTCCCGGATCACCGGGTTCGGCCGCACCCTCGCCCTGGTCGCGGCACTCGGGCTCGGATCGCGCCTGCTGGACGCGCACACGGTGGCCAACACCCTGCCCAACTCGATCTATGACCTGGTGCTGGGCGGGGCGCTGGCCGGCGTTCTGGTCCCCCTCCTCGTACGGCACGGCGACGAGATGTTCGCCCAACGGCTGCTCTCGCTGATCGTCTACTGCCTGGGCATCACAATCGCGGTCACGATGCTGTTCGCTCCTCAGATCGTGGACCTGTGCGCCCCCGGCTTCACCCCTGACCAACGGCAGCTGGCGATCACCTTCACCCGGTTCTTCCTGCCGCAGATCCTCTTCTACGGCGCCGGAACGGCTTTGGCCGCCGTACTCAACGCCCGCGGCCGCATGGCCAGCCCGATGTGGGCGCCGGTGGCCAACAATCTCGTGGTCATCGCCACCGCCGTCGCCTACCTCGCGATCGGCGGCGGTCACCGCGTCGAGGAGCTGACGTCGGCGCAGACGCTGCTGTTGTCCGTCGGCACCACCGCGGGCGTGGCCGCACAGATGCTCCTGCTCGCCTTCGCCGGCCGCCGGGCCGGTTTCCGGCCACGGTTGCGCGCCGACGTTCGCGGCATCGGACTCCGGCGGATCAGGGGCATGGCCGGATGGACGTTCGTCTCCGTCATCGCGGGCCAGGCGGCGTTGCTGTTCGTCAACCGGCTCGCCTCGACCGCCGGCGCCGGTGCGGTCAGCGTCTACGCGAACGCCTACACGCTGTTCCAGCTGCCGTACGCGATCATCACCGTGTCCCTCATCACCGGGGTGCTGCCCAGGATGAGCCGGGCCGCGGCGCGGCGCGATCTCTCCCAGGTCACCGCGGAACTCTCCCAGAGCCTGCGCCTGTCGGGTGTCGCGCTGCTCCCGATCGCCGCCCTCCTGATCGTTCTCGGGCCGTACATCACCACCGTGCTGTTCGCGCACGGCAACGCGACGCCGTCGGCCGTCGGCCTGACCGGATCCGTCCTCTCCGTGTACGGGCTCGCGCTGGTGCCCTTCTGCGGCTACCAGATCATGATCCGTGGGTTCTACGCACTGCAGGACACCCGTACCCCGGCGTTGATCGGCGTGCTGGTCTCCGCCGTCACGGCGATCAGCGCCTGGGCGGCCGCGGCCATCGTCCCCGGTCCCGGCATGCTCGTTGCTCTCGCCGCCGGGTACGCCCTCGCCGGCACCGTCGGTCTTCTCACTGCGGCGATCGTCCTGAGATCGCGGCTCGGACGGGTCGACGGCCATCGGCTCCTCTCCACCCACACGCGGACGGCGATCGCCGCGGCGGGCACCGGCTTCACCGCGATCGCCGTCACCCACGCCCTCGTCCCCGCCATCGGAACGGGCTGGAGCGGCTCCCTCGTCATCCTGCTCGCCGCGGGGGCCGCGGGATGCGCGCTGTATCCCCTCGCCGGCCGGCTGCTCCGGATCACCGAGCTCCGCGTCCTCCTCTCGGCGCTGCGTCCCACTTCCGCGTGACTCCGCTTACTCGATCTCCGTTCGGATAGATTCCTCCCGTGCCGAACGGATTCGACCTCGCCGCGGAACTCGCCGTCGCCATCCAGGGCCGGGACCACGCGTGGGCGTTCATCCGGCGTTTCGCCGCCGAATGGCTGGCTCCGCTGGCCGCCGAGGACGGCTACGACGCGGCGGAACTGGACGCCGCGGAGGAGCGACTCGGCCTGCGGCTTCCCGTCGCGCTCCGCGAGGCGTACGCGCTGCTCGGCCGTCGCGACGATCTGACCGGCAACCAGGACACCCTGCTCCCGCCGGACAAGCTGTACGTGGACGACGCCGGACAGGCCCTGGTCTATCGGGTGGAGAACCAGTACGTCGTGGAGTGGGGCATCACCCTGGACACGCTGGACCAGGAAGATCCGGCGACGGTCTACCTGGCCGACATGCTGGACAAGACGACCGAACGCTGGGCTCCGTGGATCGACCGGCTGTCCCTGGCTTTCGTGGAGATCGTCATGTCGGAGTCCCTCTTCTCCGACGACGATCTCGCGGACAACCGGGAACTCGATCCGGAGACCGTCGCCGTGATCGAGGAGCTCTACGCGCTTGCTCCGATGCCCTCCTATCCCGAGGACGAGCCGGGCACCCGCTGGTTCCTCGGCCCGGACGTGCTGCTGCGCGACGACGGCCAGGCATGGTTGTGGGCCCGCGCCCGGACCTCCCAGGCCCTCGAAGACGTCTACAAGGCCCTTCCCGGCGAGTGGTACGTGTAAGGCGCGGCCGGACTACGCATTCACCGCGTCACGCCCGGGTCAGGCACGGGTTGAACAGGTACACGACGAGGGAGACCGCGGCGCAGCCGGAGACGTACCAGTAGAAGCCGGATTCGATCCCGGCGCTCTTGAACCACAGCGCGACGTACTCCGCGGTGGCCGAACAGGGCGTTCGACCACCGCGTACGGCAGGGTCACGCCGAGCACCCGCACGTGGGCGGGGAACAGCTCGGGATCCACCATCTGCTTACGTTGCGGGGTCACTCGGCGCGATACTCGCCCGGGAGGTCCGGTCTCTCCGTCTGGGGACGGGGCGTCCGACCCGCGCCGCCGCGATGACCAGCACGGCGACGGCGACGATGTAGAAGTGCCAGAAACCCGACAGACCACCCACGAGCATCTCCCACTGCCCCGCGCAGGAGCCGTCGACGACCACGTCCGCGGCGGCCAGAGAGAGCGTGACAAGGCTGTACGTCCCGACAACGAGCGCGGTGAGCAGGCCCGCGGCCCGGCCCCAGCGGGGATGCCCCTTCTTGGCCGACAGCGCCCAGACGCCGAACCCCATCAGGATGACCACTGGAGCGGGGATCAGCCCCAGCGGCGACAGATACCCACTCACGTCCAGATACCGGCTGAAGCCGGGGCACAGCGCGAAGCTGACGTAGCCGCCGCCCGAGCCTCCCTCAAGAAACGGCAGGAGAGCGTAAGGAGCGGCGGACAGCACGAGGGCCGCCGTCCAGAGCAC
The DNA here is from genome assembly GCA_001570385.1 of Microtetraspora glauca. Lineage (GTDB taxonomy): Bacteria > Actinomycetota > Actinomycetes > Streptosporangiales > Streptosporangiaceae > Microtetraspora > Microtetraspora glauca. The sequence continues at coordinate 319,329 of BBYL01000008.1, forward strand.
CGTGGATGATCGTCGCCACACGGGGCGACACCGTATCGGCTGGCTATGTAAAACTCCGGCGATCTGCGGAATCGTCACATTCCGCCTGCCCGCGGGGGACGAACGCCCCCTCGGGCGGGCGCGAGCGCGGCACCCTCGGGGGCCGATGAGGAATGTGCCCTCGCGTGGAATCGCTGGACCAGAGGACAGCCGCCGAGCCGACCAGGAGGCATCGTGTCCGAGGGGCACCGCATCACCATCGAGCAGGGTACCGAGCACGTACGCGTCGAGCGTGACGGCGTTCTCCTCGCGGAGAGCCGCCGCCCGCTCCTCCTTCGCGAGACGGGCATGCCCGTGCGCTACTACCTTCCTCAGGAGGACGTCCGCATCGACCTCCTGACCCCGTCCGACACCCACACGTACTGCCCCTTCAAGGGCACGGCGTCCTATTGGTCGCGGCCGGACGCGAAGGACCTGGTGTGGGCGTATCCGGACCCGAAGCCCGACGTCGCCGAGATCCGGGACCACCTCTGCTTCTACGACGTCGAGGTGGTCGCCGGTTGAGGACGGCCCCGACCCGGCCCAGGACAGGCAAGCCCGTCCGGGGCCGGTCGTCAGGTCGGGATCAGGCGAAGGTCCGGGCGAGCCAGGACTGCCAGGCCGCGTCGAGGTCCTTTCCGTCCACGCTTCCTGAGAAGTCGTGGTGTTCCACGACGACCGCGTCCTGGTGGCCGTGAATGAACATGTGGATCCCTTCGTCCGTGCGCACGCCCAGGAAGTTGGGATGCCGGGCGAACTCGACGACTCCGTCGGCCGGCGGGAGGCCCTCCACCGCGAGCCGTACCGGATCGCCGTCGGCGACCTGCGCCCCGGTCAGGCCGAGAACGTCCTTGAACGCCGACCAGACCCGACCCCTGTCCGCGACCTGCGGCCCGACGGCGAACACGTTGTGCGCCGCGATCCGGCCGACGAAGTTCCTGAGGTAGACGGCCAGCTTCCGCAGGTACATGCGGTCGCCCACCTTGAGCGCGTCGTACTCCGCCTCCCAGTCGTCGCCGAGGAAGCCGTTGTGGACGAAGCGCAGCACCGTGCTGCCGCCGTCGCGGCCCTCGATGAGGTACTCGAAGGCCATGAAGGTGCCGTCGGGGTTCTCCGCCGTCCGGAACGCGTACTTCTTGCCGGGCTCCCAGGCGGTGACCGTGGCCTCGCTGGTGAAGCCCATCATCTCCTGGCTCGTCCTGCCGCCTTCCCGGGGCTCGATCTCGTTCCGCCCCATGAACCAGGAGTCGACTCCCGGACCGGTGGCGATGGCCTCCCACACCTGCTCCGGAGTGGCATCGAGCGCGATCTCCTCGCGCACCTCGAACTCGTGCGGCACGTCAGGACTCCTTCGTCTCTGTCTCGGTCGTGATCACGGGCCTGACGCTCGGATGGACGGCGACGATCACGCGGTGATCGCGACCGCCCTCGGCCGTCTCGTCGTGATATTTGGAAACCAGTGCGGTGACCGCGTTCATGAGCTCCTCGGCGAAGGCGGCACGGTCGGCCGCCGAGGCGAATCGCACCTCGCCGTCCAGGGCGAACGTGGCGACCCGCTTGCGCGCCCGCGCCGCGCCGGTGAGGAGGGCGCCGACGTCGCTCACCAGCCGGGCGGCCAGGGCGAGCAGCCAGCGTGCCGACAACCGGTCGGGCGAGCGGGAGGGGTCCGGCTGCACGTCGGCGAGCGCGGCCGGTGAGATCACGTACGACGCCGCCGTGGCGCGCAGCACACGCTCGGTGACGTTGCCCTTCCTGCGTTCCTCCACGAGCTCGACCAGCCCGTGCTTCTCCAGCGCCTTGAGGTGATAGTTCACCTTCTGCCGCGGCAGGCCGATCTTGGCGGCCAGCATCGTGGCCGATCCGGGCTCGGCCAGCTCGGCGAGCAGCCGGGCGCGCACCGGGTCCAGTGAGACCTCCGCCGCCGCCGGATCCTCGATCACCGCAACTTCGAACATGCGCCAACGATGTCACCGACAAATATTGTTGTCAAGAACATGAGAGTTGTCGGACTGCTCCGAGGCGTCGTCACGGGCGAGGGATGTTGCGGAGGTTGGACCGGGCCATCTGGACCATCCGGCCGACCCCGCCGTCCAGCACCAGCTTCCCCGCCGAGAGCGCGAACCCCGCGAGTTGCTCCCCCGTGATGCGCGGCGGGAGGGAAAGGGCGTTCGGATCGGTGACGACGTCGACGAGAGCCGGGCCGTCATGCCGGAGCACATCGCGCAGCGCGTCCCTGACCCGCTTCGGATCCTCCACCCGGACGCCGTACGCTCCCGCCGCGCGGGCGATGGCGGCGTAGTCGGTGTGCGGGTAGGTCGTGCCGTACGGCCGCAGGCCCGCGACCATCATCTCCAGGTCGACCATGCCGAGCGAGGAGTTGTCGAACAGCACCACCTTCACCGGCAGGTCGTGCTGGACCAGGGACAGGAAGTCACCCATGAGCATGGAGAAACCGCCGTCACCCGACAACGAGACGACCTGCCGGCCGCGGTGGGCGAACTGCGCGCCGAGCGCCTGGGGCAGCGCGTTGGCCATCGACCCGTGGCTGAAGGAGCCGATCACCCGCCGCCGGCCGTTCGGGGTGAGATAGCGGGCGGCCCAGACGTTGCACATGCCGGTGTCCACGGTGAAGACGGCGTCGTCGGCGGCCTCCTCGTCGAGGACCGACGCGACGTACTCCGGATGGATCGGGACATGCTTCTCCACGTCACGCGTGTACGCCTCCACGACACCGTTGAGCGCGTCGGAGTGCTTCTTCAGCATCCGGTCCAGGAACCTGCGGTCGGTCTTCTCCTCGACCCTCGGGATCAGCGCGCGGAGCGTCTCGCGGGCGTCGCCCCACACCGCCAGGTCCAGCTTGGACCGCCGCCCCAGGTGCTCGGGCCGTACGTCGACCTGGACGATGCGCACGTCCTCCGGCAGGAACGCGTGGTACGGGAAGTCCGTGCCGAGCAGGATCAGCAGGTCGGCCTCGTGCATGGCGTCGTACGCCGCGCCGTAGCCGAGCAGCCCCGTCATGCCCACGTCGTACGGATTGTCGTACTGGATCCATTCCTTGCCGCGCAGCGCGTGGCCCACCGGCGCCTTGATCCGTTCGGCGAAGGCCATGACCTCGTCGTGGGCTCCCGCCGTACCGCTGCCGCAGAACAGCGTCACCCGCCGGGCGTCGTCGACCATCGCGGCCAGCGCGTCGATCTCCTCGTCGGCCGGGCGGATCGTGGGACGGCGGGTGACCAGCGCCAATTCGGCCGCCTTCTGGGGCGCCTCACGGGCCGCGACGTCGCCGGGCAGGCTGACCACCGAGACGCCCGACCGGCCCACCGCGTGCTGGATCGCCGTCTGCAGCACCCGCGGCATCTGCGAAGGATGCGAGATCAGCTCCGAGTAGTGGCTGCATTCGGCGAACAGCCGGTCGGGGTGGGTCTCCTGGAAGTAGGCGGTGCCGATCTCGCTGCTGGGAATCTGCGCGGCGAGCGCGACCACCGGCGCCATGCTGCGGTGCGCGTCGTACAGGCCATTGATCAGATGCAGGTTTCCCGGGCCGCAACTGCCCGCGCACGCCGCGAGGTCGCCCGTGAGCTGCGCCTCGGCACCGGCGGCGAAGGCCGCGGTCTCCTCGTGCCGCACCTGGATCCAGTCGATGCCGGGGGCCCGGCGAACGGCATCGGTGATCGGGTTGAGACTGTCCCCGACGACGCCGTAGATCCGCCGGACGCCCGCCTGGGCGAGGATGTCGACGAACTGATCGGCGATGGTCTTCCTGGCCATACGAAGCTCCCCCCGACCGGCGTCGGGCCGGCTCTCTTCCGCTCTTCCTGACCGACTCCTGCCCCGCGTCGCGCGAGGCAGTACTCGTCACCCGGCCGGAACCGATCCCGTCGGGAAGGGCCCGCCCGGACACGAGCGGCGGATCGGACGGGAGGGAGGATCAGGCGCGACGCGCCCGCCACATCTCCACGGCCACCCAGAGGCCGCCGATCGCGATCAGGCCACCGTGCGCGATACGGATCGCGGGCGAGCCGAAGAACTGCGGGAGGAACAGGATGAATCCGGCGGCCAGCGGGACGCCGCTCCACCGCGCGAGCACGCCGGAGCGCCAGATGGCGACGGCCGCCAGGACCACGCCGACCCCGAGCAGCAGAAGTCCGCCCCCGAACATCGTGACCGCCGCCGGGCCGAACCGGAACTCGTCGGCGAGCGCCAGCAGCGACGCGTCCTGCTCCTGGAGCGCGCGTCTCGCGATGACGTTCAGGCCGAAGACCTCGGCCCCGTAGTACGGCAACGTCAGCCCCACGCCGATCCACGTGACCACGACGGCGGGCAGCGTGAGAGGCCGGTCGAGGACGCGGTGCAGCGCCAGCAGTCCCAGCGTGAGCAGGACGAACCCCACCACGGCGAACAGGTGAGCCGCCACCCACGCCGAGGAGGCCATCGCCTGGGCGCCCGCGAGCGTCGTCTCGTCCGAGTACGGACGCACAAGTGGATACAGGAGGAACAGGACACCGGCCGCCGCGAGCGAACCGGCGCCAAGGCGGGCACGGGAAGAGCTGGGAGTGGTCATGGGTCTCTCCGATCGAGACATCGTTCGGCGCATCGCTCCGTTTCGAGAGCAATGCTCTCTATTAAGAACGATGGTGTCAAGCGAGTCTTATGCTCTGAGGAGTGGCCCGGCACGATGGCACGCGCCCGCCACGGCACACGCCTGCGGTGCCGTACGGGGGAGGGGGCCGGGCGAGGCGAGCCGACGTTCCCGTCGATCCCTTCGATCAGGCGGTGGAGCGGCCGGGCCCATCACGCCCCGCACGCTGATCACAGACGAGGAACCGGCCGTCACGTCAGCGCAGGCGGGCGCCGCTGTCGTGCGCGCCAGAGGTCAACCTCGATCCACCGTTCCCGAACGAACGAAGCTTCCGGGCTGTCCAGTCGCTCGCGGAGACACGGTTCGTCGAGCGGTTCAGCCCGTAGGTCAGCTGATCGGTGGTTCCGAACGGATCACGGCGCCAAGGAGCGATGCCGATCCCGGACCGGGTGTCCGGTCCCCGCGGCGAAGAGTGCGTCGAGCAGGCGCTCGACGGCGGTGCCCATGGCGGCGCGGGTCGCCACGGGATCGTCGGCACCCGCGATGATCATGCCGGCCTGGACGAGCGCGCCGTACAGCAGGTGCGTGAGCGGCTCGGCGGGCTGCTCGGCGATCATGCCCGCGTCGACCGCCTGGGCGAGGCCATGGGCCAGGAGGCGGCGCGGGCATCGGGGGTTGTCAAGGCGCTGCCAATGGCTCCAGCCCAGCACCGACGTGCTTTCCTGGAGCAGGATCCGCTGGACCGGGCGGTCGAGGCAGGCGTCGAGGAAGGTGTCGGTGCCGACGCGCAGCAGGCTCGCCGGATCCCCGGCTCCGGCCTCGATGGAGGCGGCCGTCGCGGCGTTGACGCGGTCGAAGATGTCGCCCTCGACGGTCTCCAGGACGGCGCGAAAGATCTCCTCCTTGTCCGCGAAGTGGTGATAGAGCGCTCCTCGCGTGACGTTGGCCCGGGCGACGACCTCACCGGTGGAGGTGTCGGCGTACCCCTTCTCGGCGAACAGGGCGGCGGCGGCCTCGACGAGCGCGGTCCGTGTCGTTTCGCCCTGTTCGACCTTCCGGTTGCCCATAGGCCAATCGTACGGATCAGCGGTGGACGTTCACGCTCTCGTCGAGGCCGAGCTCGGCCGGATCGGCCCGTCCCGTCGCCACCAGCACGAACCGCAGGGCGTCCGCGCGCAGGATCGGCTCCTCCGCCGCCCCGGCTTCGCCGATCTCGAAGACACCCGCCTCGAAGACGCCGGGCTCGACGCCACCCGGCTCGACGAGGCCGGTGTCGTCCGAGCCGTCGAGGGCGATCCGCGCGGGGCCCCACCCCTTGGCACCGAGCTCGGCCACGACCCATCGCACCGCCGCCGCCAGCCCCGGGCCGCGCTCGCTCGGCCGGCCCAGCGCCGTACGGATGTCGTCGGCGTGCAGGTACGCGTCGTACCAAAGGGTCAGGACGCCGTTGCCGATCGTCCGTTCCGGAACCAGGCTGGGGCGGTTCCAGTAGTCGGCGGAGGCGTGGAGCAGCGGCCGGAGGTCGGCGATCACCTTCCGCAGTTCGGCGGCGTGGTCGTGGTCGCGGAAGGCTCGGGCCAGTTCGTCGGGGCTCCGGCTGCCCGCGGCCAGCGCGGCCGTGTCGACGGCGTTGCCCATGACGTGACCGGCAATGTCGCGCACCGCCCAGCCTGTGCATCGGGTGGGCAGGTCCAGTTCCTCCGGGGACAGTTCGCCGACCAGGTCGGCGAACGCGGCGAACTCCGCGATGAGGCCGTCGATCGTCCGGGCCGGGGTCAGTTCCATGTCGCCGCCTCTCCTGCCGTCTCCGCGACGGCCTCCGCGCGGGAAGGCGAACGAGGGCCGCCCGTACGCCGGGGCCCGGCTCCCGATCTTCCTTCCGGATACCGAGAAATATACATACAGGCTGCATGTACGCATAGGTCGGGCCGGAAAATCCATGGACCGGACCGGAGGAGAACTGACAGCCTCGGATCATGACGAGGACGTTTGACGAGCTGGTCGCCGAGGCGGAATCCGCGTCCGTCGACGGCTGGGACTTCTCCTGGCTGGACGGCCGCGCCACGGAGGAGCGCCCGTCGTGGGGCTACGCGCGGCTGGTGGCCGAGCGCATGGCCCGCGCCACGGCCGCGCTCGACATCCAGACCGGTGGCGGCGAGGTGCTCGCGAGCGTGCCGCACCTGCCCGCCCTGACCGCCGCCACGGAGTCATGGCCGCCGAACGTCGCGCGGGCGAGCCACCTGCTGCGCCCGCGCGGGGTCGTGGTCGTCGACACGGGCGACGGTTCGCGACTCCCGTTCGCCGACGACGCCTTCGATCTCGTGGTCAGTCGGCATCCGGTGTCCACCGTATGGGAGGAGATCGCCCGCGTGCTCCAGCCGGGAGGGACATACCTCTCCCAGGAGGTCGGCCCCCGGAGCGTCGCGGAGGTGACGGAGTTCTTCATGGGCCCGCAGCCGCCCGGCTACGCCCGCGACCCCGAACGCGCCCGGGCGGCGGCCGAGTCGGCCGGCCTTGAGGTGCTCGACCTCCGGCTGGAGTCCCTGCGTACGGTGTTCCACGACGTCGGAGCGGTGATCTACTTCCTCAGGAAAGTGATCTGGATCGTCCCGGGGTTCACGGTCGACCGCTACCGCGCCGAGCTCAGGGCCTTCCACGACCGGATCGAGGCCGACGGCCCCTTCGTCGCGCACGCCACCCGGTTCCTCATCGAGGCCCGCAAACCCGTCTGATCCCCGGCCCGCGTACTTTGCGGCGAAATACGCGGCGAAGGAACGATCGTCCGGTCTGGCCACCCAAGCCGACCAGGCCACGCCGATCCGCTCCAGCCCGCTCCGATCCGCCCCGGCCCGCTCCGATCCGCCCCGGCCCGCTCCGGTCCGCGCCGGTCCGCGCCGGTCCGCGCCGGAAAAATGGGATGAACGATGGCACTCCGGGCGGCAGGATGACCGGGTGACCATCGCGGCCGAACTGACCATGCGTCCCTACTCCGACGCGGACCTTCCTCTCCTCCAGCGGACCTTCGCGGAGTGGATCGCCGTGGCCGGCCGGTGCGGATACGACCACATCGGCGAGCTGCCGCACCGCATCTACGAGAACCTCCGCGGGCGGCGCCCCGTGGGAGAACTCGTCCACGTCTGGGAGCACGGCGGCGCCATCGCCGGGCTCGCCGTCAACCTGCGCTTCGGCTCGGCGTTCGACGTCTTCACCGCGCCGTCGCTGCGCGGTACGCCTGCGGAGCTGGAGATGCTCCGCGTCGCGTACAAGACGACGGGCCGTCTCATGGGCCGCGACGAGCCGTTCGTGCTGACCGACCTCTTCGACTGCGACACGACCCGGGCCGAACTGCTCACCCGGCTCGGGTTCGCCCGCTTCCGCACCTGGGACCACGTCAACGAACGCGATCTGGCCGGGCCCCTCGCCGAGCCGGTGCCGCCCGGCGGATTCGTCCTGCGCGAGGCCCGGCCGGAGGACGCCGAGCAGCTCGCGGTGGCCCGCAACCACTCCTTCGACGAGGACTGGACGGGAGATCTGTACCGGTCGGCGGTCATGGAGAAGCCCGGCTACGACCCCGGGCGCGAGATCGTCGCTGAGTCCCCCGACGGGAGGATCGCGGCGTTCACCGTGTACTGGACCGACGACCGCAACCGGATCGGGCACTTCGAGCCGGTCGGCACCCATCGGGAGTTCCAGCGCATGGGCCTCGCCCGCGCGGCGATGCTGTACGCGATGCGACGCATGGCGGAGCGGGGCATGACCACGGTGACCGTGAACCACAACGCCGAGAACCTCCCCGCGGCCGGGCTGTACGCGTCGCTGGGTTTCGTCAGGCGGCATGAGACGTACGGCTTCCGCAAGCCCTACTGACGACGCCCTACCGGCGACGAGCCCGGTCGGCGGACGGCCTCGTCAGCGGATGGCCTGCCGCTCGGTCAGGGCGGCGTACCGGCCGCCGTACCGCATCAGCTCGTCGTGGGTGCCCCGTTCGACGATCCGGCCCGCCTCGACGACGAGGATCTGGTCGGCGTCGCGTACCGTGCTCAGCCGGTGGGCGATCACGATGCGGGTCTGGGTCAGCCAGGCGAGGTTGTGCTCGATCGCCGCCTCGGCGGCGGTGTCGAGATGGCTCGTCGCCTCGTCGAGCAGCAGGACCCTGGGCTGGGGCAGCAGCGCCCGCGCGAGCGCGATCCGCTGCCGCTGGCCGCCGGAGAGACCGCTGCCCTCGGTGAGCATCGTCTCGTAGCCCATGGGCATGGCCATGATGTCGTCGTGGACGCAGGCCATCCTGGCCGCCGCCACCACCTGCTCCAGTGAGGCGTCCGGAACGGCCAGGCCGATGTTGTCCCTGATGGTCCCGGTGAAGAGGTGCGGGTCCTGGGTGACCACGCCGAAGCGGCTGCGCAACCAGCGCGCGTCGATGTCCCACGCGGGCGTCCCGTCGTACCAGACGTCGCCCTCGACCGGCTGGTACAGGCCCAGCAGGATCCGTCCCAGCGTGCTCTTGCCCGACCCGGAACTGCCCACGAGGGCGATCTTCTGCCCCGGCCCGACCGCGAGCGACACGTTCCTGACCGTCCACGGGGAGCGCGGGTCGAAGCGGAATCCGACATCCCGGAGGACCACCTCGCCGCGCAGGTGCGGCCGCTTCCTGCCTCTCCGCTCGGGCTCCGCCTCGACGATGTCGGCCAGCCGCTCGAAGTGCGCCCCGGCCTCCTGGAGCTCCTGGAGGCTGGTCAGCAGCGAGGTCAGCGGAGTGAGGGTGGACATGGCCAGCGCGTTGAGCGCGAGCATGGTGCCCAGGGTCAGCTCGCCGTCGAGCACCCGTGACGCGCCCACGAGCAGCAGCAGCGCGGGACCGAGGATCCTGATCCCCGACAGGACCGCGTCCAGGACCCCGCGGGTCAGGCCGAGACGCATGTCGGCGTTCATCTGGGCGGTGAACATCCCGGACCACCGCTCCATGGCACGCCATTCGGCGCTGGACGCCTTGATCGTCTCGATGCCTCCGATGGACTCGATGAGCCGGCCCTGGGTCGTGGCGGCGGCGGTCATCTCGCGCCCGGTCAGGTCGGCGATCCGCCTCCGGGTGGCCAGCAGCAGCGCGACCTGGACGACCGCCACGGCGAGCAGGCATCCCCCGAGCACGGGATCGCCCAGCAGGACCAGCGTCAGGAGGACCGCGGCCATCGGACCGTCGAGCAGCGCGGAGAGCGCCTGGCCGGACAGCATGGCCCGGAGGCTGGCCGCGCTCTGCGTGCTCATGACCAGGTCGCTCGTCCCCCTGAGGGTGAAGAACCGGTAGGGCAGCGTGAACAGATGCCCGACCACCCCCGCCGTGAACTGGGTGTCCGCCCGCGCCCGCAACATGAGCAGCACGGCCGTACGGAGATACGTGAGTATCGCCTGGGTGAGCACGACGAAGCCGAGCCCCACGAGGAGGATCCGCAGCAGATAGCGGTTCCCTCCGGGGAGTACCTCGTCCACGACGAGCCCGGAGAGCAGGGGAAGGACGAGGGCGACCCCCTGCAGCAGCAGGGACGCGAACAACGCCTGGAGCAGCAGCCCGCGGTGGCGGGTCAGCAGGGCGCGGACCAGGTCCCGGCGCCACGGGCGGCGCTGCGGGCCCCGGACGTCGAACTCGGGGCCGGGTTCGAAGGCCAGGACGACCCCGGTGAAGCCGACGTCGAACTCCTCCGGCGTGAGCCTGCGCCGCCCGGAGGCGGGATCGACGACCTCGACGACGTCCGGACGCCAGCGCTCGACGACCAGGAAGTGGTTGAACTCCCAGTGCACGATGAACGGTCCGGGCACCGCGCCGAGCTGCTCGGGGGCGAGCGAGAACGCCTTGGCGCGCAGGCCGTACGACCTGGCGGCCTCCGCGATGGCCAACGCGTTCAGCCCGTCCCGCGACACCTGGACGTGCTCGCCGACCTCGCGCACGGTCGTGCGGCGTCCGTGGTGCCCGAGGACCATCGCCAGGCAGGCCGCGCCGCAGTCGGCCATCGTGGCCTGCCTGATCACGGGCACCCGCCCGCGCCTCATCGCCCCGCTCCGAGCGAGGGAAGGACGCCGATCAGCACCACGGCCGCCATCGACATCGCGAGCAGCCCGACGTAGATCCACAGGCCGAGCAGGAGCCTCCTGGAGATCCGGTACGGCCGCTCGACGCGCCGCCGGGCGGCCATGTGGTGGTGAACCGCCTTCTCCCGGTACGGAAGTCCCGTCATGTGCCGGCCCGCCCAGCCGTACCGGCCGGATCCGCGGCGCCGGAGGAGCCGGACGCGCCGGACGCGCCGGTCCGCTCCGTGGTTCCCCAGAACCATTCGATCTTGGCCGTGCTCCTGCGCCGTTCGATCCATTCGGCGAAGATCCGGCGTTCGACGAGATCGCGTACGGTGCCGTCGAGGACGGCGGGCTCCACCGCCAGCACCTTGATCACCAGGTGACCGTGCTCCGTCTCGAAAGGACCGGTGACCGTCCCCGGCGCGGCTCCGAAGACCCGGTCGGCCGTCTCCGGATCCAGCTCTCCTCTGCGCAGCGTGGCGAACACCTCGCCCGGCCGTGCCGTACCGTCCGCGAAGGCCCGCTCCACGGCGTCGAGGAACCCCTCGGCGGCGAGCACGCGCGGCCCGTCGGTGAACTCCACCCGCGCGACGCGGGCGACGTCGAGCTCGTGACCGTGCGCGGCGAACCAGTCCTCGACCCGGCCGGCGGCCACCCGCGACCGTAGCCTGGCCACGGACGCCTCAAGCACGACCAGCTCCTCCAGCTCGAGGTGGGAGATGTGGTTGCGGTCCATCCACGCCCGGATCGCGCCGCCCGTCAGCAGGCCGCGGGCCCGGCGGAACGCGTCCATCGCCTCCTGGAGCTCCGCGTCGGTCAGCGGTTCCGGCTCCTCCTCCAGCACCTCGCGTACGAGGCTGTCGCTGATGAGGCGGTCGGCCAGCCGCGACTCGTCCCAGATGAAGTCCAGGCAGGCGATCGCCCTGGCCACCGGGGTCTCGACCCCGTTGACCCGGAGCAGCAGGTGCTCACCGGCCCGGTGGACACCGCGCAGCGGCCAGGGCAGCGCGCGGTCGGGACACCACGAGAGGGAGATCGTGGCGCCGTCGCGTTCCTTGATGAGCAGGGCGTGATGAAGGGATCCGTCATATTCCTCACGCTGGGCGACCAGCCGCACCCGCGCCTCCGGGTACCGCGCCCTGAACCCGTCGAGGTCACGCTCGGCCGTACCGGCGCCGAGCATGTCGATCGCCTCGGCGAGCATCCGCCCGTCCGTCATCACGTCACTCCGCTCATGAGCAGCTCGCCGATCGCCGCGCCGATGGGCAGCCCGGTCGCGTCCTCGATCCAGAGGAACTGGCCGTTCGGGTTGATCTCCAGGAAGACGTGGCGGCCGTCCGGCGTGAGGATCAGGTCGATCGCGCCGTAGGCCAGCCCGAGCCGCCCGACCAGGTCCAGGCACCGCTGGGAGATCTCCGGCGGCAGGTCGTGCGCCCGGATGGGCGTCGCGCCGGGGTCGTAGTGCCGCCAGTCGTACCGGGTGTGGTTGCTCACCTGGGAATGGATCTCCGCGGCGAAGACCTTCCTCCCCACGACGGTCACGCGTACCTCGACCCGCTTGGGCACGTACGCCTGGACGATGACCGGGCAGAAGCGCAGGGCGTCCGCGTACGCGACGTCCACAGGGGTGACGGGGGCCGCGAACCGGCCGAACCGCTCTCCCTCCACGTCGAGCTGGTTGCCGTGCACGGGCTTGGTGATCACGCGGCCCTCGTGCCGGTCGTAGAAGTCGAGGAAGCTCTCGGGGTCGGTCGTGATCAGCGTCGCGGGAAGCTCGAAGCCCAGCCGCCTGGCCAGTTCGAGCTGGTACGGCTTGCGCGCCGCGCGGTCGATGACCGGCCGGGAGGCGGGAACCGTGAGGCAGCCGAGGCTGTCCCAGAGGCTCTCGGCCATGACGCGGCACTCCTCCTCCACGTAGTCGCGAGCGGCGACCCGCGGATGCGCGACCGGGTCGAGGGGCCGGCGGTACCAGAGCGCGGTCACCTCGTCGAGCACGAGGCGGCGGCCCGCGCGGCCGAACATCCGGCTGGTCGAACCGTCCCCGGCGTGGCTGATCTCGAGGGTGGCGGCGGTCGGGAAGGAGGCGGGATCGAAGACGACGACGTCCGCGCCAGCGGCCATGAGCGGTTTCACGACCCGGTCGGCGTGCTCATCTCCGTCAGAGGTCAGGACGAGGATCATCGGCGGGGCTCCGGACGGGGGCGCGATGCGGTCGCGCCCCCGCGGCGAACTAGTTGCTGTCGCCGGAGGTGTGCGAGTGGTTGCCGTGGATCTCGATGACCTGGCTCTTGGCGCCGCCGCTCACCTGAAGAAGCTGCCCCTCGTCGAGCTCCGGACCGAAGGCCGCGATGTCGTCGAGGGTGGTACGCGTCTTGCTCATACGTATCCCCGCCTTTCTTCCCGTACGGGACACCTGATGCGCCCCGTTGCACCGAGCAAGCTAGGCGAGCTGCAGATGCCCGGGCATCCGTCACGCGGATGATCTTGTGTCATCCCGGCAGGGGACGCGGATCGGGGTTCCGGGTGTTTCCTTCCCCGGTTTCCGGTCCGACCCCGACTTATATGAGCGCAGCTCATGCGGGTTCGCCGGACACAGGATGCACGTACGGCGTCAGGCGCGGAAGGCGTCGGCGTGCTCGGTGGCCCACTGGGCGAACGTGCGCGCCGGCCGGCCGGTCACCTTCTCGACGTTGGAGTTCACGATGTTGGGCTCCTCCGGCACGTTGCCGAAGACGTTGATGAGGAAGTCGATCAGTTCGTCCGGCTGGCCCTCGGCGGCCATCCTCTCCCGCGCCTGCTCCTCGGTGAGCTCGACGAAGCCGATCTCCCGGCCGATCGCCTCGCCGATGATGCGGACCTTGTCGCGGGTGGTCAGCCGCGCGGGGCCGGTCAGGCCGTAGACCCGGTCCGCGTGCCCCTCCTCCACCAGCGTGCGTGCCGCCACCGCGGCGATGTCCGCCTCGTGGACCATGGCCGTGGTGGCGTCGCCGAACGGCTCCCGCACCACGCCCTCGGCGCGGATGGGCTCGGCCCACTGCAGGGCGTTGGACATGAACTCGGTCGGCCGGACGAAGGTCCAGTCCAGGTCACCGGCGGCCCTCACGGCGGGCTCCAGCGTCCCCTCGTCCCAGCCTCCAAGGACGGTCACCTTGCGCACCCCGGCCTTGACCGCCAGGTCGACGATCTCCTGCCCGTTCGGCAGCATCGCGTAGTCGTCTCCCCCGAAGGTGATCAGGTGGACCGCGGTGACACCGTCCATGACGGGCACGAGGCTGTCGGTCACGGTGAGATCGCCCGCCACGACCTCCGCCTCGGCGGGCAGGTTCGCCCTGCGCGGATCACGGGTCAGGGCGCGCACCCGCCGGCCGTCGCGGATGAGCTCGTCCACCACGTGGCGGCCGACGGTTCCGGTGGCTCCGGTCACGAGGATCGTCATGGAAATCTCCCTTGGCTCGTTCGCGCTTCGTCGAAGACGCTACAGAGCAATGCGGAAGGCTTCGTTCCTAATTTTTGCCCTGTTCGGAGCCGGATCTCGTCGTCGCCCCCGGGCGTGAGCGCTCCCGCTTTCGGGGCGGGAACCCGAGCACGTCACCGAGGACGGATACGCCGGTATTCGGGGCGCCACATCCACTCCCGTACCTGCCGGGCCGGGTCGGGCAGATCCGCACGCGATGATCGCGCCCAGCCCCAGTCCCGGCCGGACCTCCCGCTCGCGGGAACGACGCGCCACTCGGGCGGCCTTCGTGCCGCCGTGGGGCTCGTGCCGCCATGGGGCTCGTGCCGCCGTGGGGCGAGCGGCCCGGGGTCTCAGGTTCAGGCGGGGAGGTCCGGCGCGGATACCCGCTCGGGCTCCGAACCGGTCGCCGAGCCGATCGCCGGGCCGGTCGCCGGACCGTGTCTCGGACCGGTCGCCGCCGACGAGCGGATCCGGTCGAGGTGATAGTCGAGGACCGAGGCCGCGTCCGCGGTGCCGACCTCTCCGACCAGAACGGCGTCGGCGAGGCCGCGGGCGAGGCCGAGCAGCGCGTGGGCCTCCGCTTCGGGATCGACACCGGGGCCGGGCCGCGCCGCGCTCACGAGCGCGACGATCGCGCGGTGGGTGGCGTCGCCGCCCGTCCGGTACAGCTCGCGCACGTCCGGGTCGGCGGCGGAGAGCGTGAGGAACGCGTGCCCCGCGAGCAAGAGGACGGGAGCGCTCTCGCCCAGCCCGACGATCGCGAGCAGCACGCGCCGCAGTGTGTCGAGCGGATCGCGGGCACCGCGCACCGCCTCGCGCATGTGCCGCTCGACCTCCTCCCGGAGGACGTGCGCGCTCGCGCGCAGCAGGTCGCTCTTCCCTGCGAAGTAGTGCTGCACGAGCCCCTTGGAGATGCCGGCCTCCTGGGCGATCTGTCCGATGCTCACCCCGGCCAGACCGTCCCGTGCGCACAGCCTGAGCGCGGCCTGGGCGATCTCGGCCCGCCGCGCCGCGTGATCGACCTGCTTGGGCACGACCCACCCTCCCCTTTGGCAATACGACCGTATCGTGATACCAATACAATACGATCGTATCGCGAAATCGGACGGAGGCCCGTACGTGAACGACCTCGTGACGCCCAACATCGGAGCCGCCTACCGTCGGCGGCGCCTCGGCCACTTCCGCGACCCGTCGGCCTACACGCGCTATCGGGAGGCGTACGACAGAGCCATGGCCGACCTTCCCCGGCCCGCTCAGACGTGGGACGTGGAGACCCGCTTCGGAACGGTGCGCGTCTACCGCTTCGGGGCCGGCGACGGCGTGCCACTGCTCCTGCTGCCGGGTCGCACCGCGTCCACCCCGATGTGGTCGTCGAACCTCGCCGGTCTCGCCGCACACCGGCCCGTCTACGCGCTCGACCTGCTCGGCGAGCCCGGACTCTCGGTGCAGACACGGCCGCTCACCAGCGCAGCCGACCAGGCCGGCTGGCTCGCGGACGTCCTCGCCCGGCTCGGCCACGACCGGGTGCACCTCCTCGGCGTGTCCATCGGCGGGTGGACCGCCTTCAATCTGGCCGTGCACGCGCCAGACCGGATCGCCTCCGTGAGCCTGCTCGACCCCGCCAACCTCTTCGGCCGGATCACCTGGAAGGCCGTCGTCGTCTCGCTGGGCGCGTTCGTCCCGTTCTTCCCCGAGTCCTGGCGCCGGCGGTTGCTGGGCTGGATCTCCGGCGGCGCCGACGCCACCGGTGACCTACCGGTCGCGAACCTGATCTCGGCCGGGATGCGCGACTTCACCACGTTCCTGCCCGTGCCGACGTATCCCACCGATGACCAGGTGGCCGGAGTCGGCCTGCCGGTGCTCGCCCTCATCGCCGGGCGCAGCATCATCCACAATCCGCGCAAGGCCGCCCGCCGCGCCCGCCGGCTGCTCTCCCGAGGCGCCGTCGAGCTGTGGCCGGACGCCTCACACGCCATCAACGGCGAGTTCCCCGACCGCGTCAACGCCCGCGTCCTCGCGTTCGTCGACGGCACCGACGCCGGTTCCGCGGACGAGGGCCTACCGCGATAGGGACGAGCGCGGCGACGAGTCGTGCGCCCTGCGAGCTTCGAGCAACGCGGGGAGATGGTCCGCGCTCCAGGCGCGCGCGGCCGCGATGAGGGTCAGCAGAGTGCGCCCCAGATCGGTCAGCTCGTACTCGACCCGTGGCGGATTCTCGTCGTACGCGGTGCGGGTCACCAGGCCGTCGCGCTCCATCGCCCGCAGGGTCTGGGTCAGCACCTTCGGCGTGATCCCGCGCAACGGCCCGCGCAGCTCGTTGAAGCGCCGACGGCCGCCTTCGAGACAGAGCACGACCATCGCGGTCCACCTGTCTCCGATCTGGATCGGCATGGCGCTGGACGGGCAGACAGGGTCGAACATCTCGGGATCCAACGGTTCGGCCATGGCCGCGAGGCTACCCCAGTATCTTTGAGGTAACCAGTATCCGATGGATACCGTCCTTTCCGGCAGCGACACACATGGCTGGATGGGAGTGACATGAGCGGCATCGTCATCTTCGGAGCGGGCGGCCGAGCCGGACGGGCGGTCACGGCCGAGGCCGTCGAACGCGGACACCGCGTCACCGCCGTGGTGCGGAACCCGGACAAGTACCGCGACCTCACGGCGGACGGCGTTCACGTGGTGCGGGGCGACATCACGGACGCGCGGGCGATCTCCACGATCGCCCGCGGCCACGACGCCGCGGTCCACGCGGTGAGCCCGTTCTCGGGGCCGGAGCAGGGTTTCGCCGACCTCGACCCCGAGTTCTTCGTCAAGGCGGCCGACGCCCTGCTCGCCGGTCTGGCCGACGTGCGCGTGCCCCGGCTCGTCGCGATCGGCCTGTTCGCGAATCTCAAGGACGCCAGTGAGCGCCCGGTGATGGACGACCCCTCGGCCTTCCCGCCGGCGATCCGGCCGTTCGCCGTCGCGCACACCGCCGGGCTGGACCGGCTCCGGGCGGCGGACACGGCGATCGACTGGCTCATGCTCACCCCGCCCGCGCTGCTTGACGCGGCGGGCCCGAGGACCGGCGGCTACCGGATCGGAGGAGAGACCGTGCCGGAGTCGGCGTCCGCGCATCTGTCGTACGCGGACCTCGCGGTGGCGGTGATCGACGAGATCGAGACACCACGACACCACCGCACCCGCGTGTCCGTCTTCACCTGAGCCGACGCCGGGCATCGCGCGATGAACCGCGCGCGACAAGCCGGGTCCACACGTCGCGCGATGAACCGGCACGCGATGAGCCGGGTCCACACGTCGCGCAACGAGCCGCGCACGCGACGAGCCGAATCCAGGCGCTCGGAGATCCCGTTCACGGGCCTGGATTCGACGAACGGCATCTCGAAGGGGGTGTACGCGTCTCGGCCCAGAGGCCGGGCCGAGACGCCGGGCCGAGACGCCGGGCGAGGTGGATTCCACCGGCGGCGGCCCGTTCTCACCCCGGACGGGGGATCTCCAACGGACCGAATTCAGGAGGCGAGGCGTCCGAGAACGCGTCCGTCATCATCATCGAAACCGTGTACAGATTCCAGGCCACGTCCATGCGCCGCTCGGGAAAGGCGGCGAACAATCCCGCCAGCCCGTCGTCGTCGACGATGCGTGCCAATCCGTCGCTCGCCGGTGCCTCCCGTGGAGCGGTGATGCCCGCTCGCAGCAGGCGGGCCAGTTCCTCCGAGGGGTTCAACCGCCAGTTCCAGGGTTTGCTGTCGTTCCCGTCGCGGTCCACGCGCCCACCGGAGCGGTCATGAGGGCCGTTCCCGCCGCCGGTGGCACGGTGCCCACGCACCCGCAATCGACGCCGGACACGATTCACGAAATCGTGATCGGAACTCTCCACCTCGAAACGCCACGGCCTGCCCTCTACGGCGATGTCGCGTAGTTGTGGCGCGAAGACGTCTATCACCTTGTATATGACGTCCTCAGAACGCCGCCACAACGGATCGATGCTCAGAGCGGTCTGGACGACCCGGTTGTCGAGGAACGGCGGAACGGGATTACTCACGCGAAGCAGCGAAGCGCGCGAGGCGGCATGCCATCGGCCGACGCGGTACATGAGGTAGATGTGGTCGAGCACCTCGGCCGGGCTTTCTCCGCAACGTTCCAGCCACGGTGCCGCCAGAGCGCGGGCGTGGTCCTTGGCCTCCTTAGTCAGCAGATCGGCGTTCCTGCCGAAGAAGCCCTCCACCCGGCGCCTGACCGCCTTCTGGGTGAGATCTTCCTGGTTGTGGAGGAAACCGGCGCGCAGGATCTCTCCGCCGTGCCCGGACATCCGGGGCGTGGGATCGAATCGCGCCGGACCCGGCACGTTCTCGTACGCCGAAAGCATTCCCTCGCAGGCGTACAGAACGTTGTGCGTGCGGGCCAGCGGATGCTGGACGAGCATGCTCGCGCCATCGGCCGACCGTTTCGGCCGGTGGATCCGGTGGTCGACCCCCAAGGCCGCTGCGACGCGGCGGGCGAGCACCACATCGGGGTCGCCGTCGTTCCCGGCGGTCGTGGTCGTGAAGGGAATGCCCGCGCCGTACAGCAGAGCGGCGAGAAGCCTGCTGTCGCGGCCGCCCGTGAGCGAGAGCCGTACCGGCTCGGCGGTACCGAGCAGTGGCTCGACGGCGGCGAGCAGCGCGTCGGCCAGTTCGGTGACCTGGGCGCGCATGCCGCGCTTGGACGTCGGTTTGGGACGCGCTCGCGGAAGCGGGGTCACGGTGACGGCGCGGCGGCCGTTCGCGATCCTGATCTCCGCGGCGGGTGGCAACGTGGTGACGCCGTCGAACGGAGTCTCATCGGACATGAAATAGCCCACCCGCACCATCGACTGCAGAGCCGGCACATCCCAGACGATCTCGGGCCGCGCCGATCCGCCCCGGGCGGCCCCCGCCACCAGGTGGACCAGCAACGCGCGATTACCGATGACGTGCACGTCCGGAGTCTCCGCGTAGTAAAACGGGCACGCTCCCGTGCTGCCCGTAGCGGCGGCCAGATCGTCATCGCAGGCACGAAGAACCGAGAAACAGCCACCAGTACGGTTCACGACCTCGCCCAGGCGGGGGGCGGCGAGCAGCTGATCAGCGTCCGCCGGTCTGCTGAGATGCCCGGTGATGCCCGCGACCCGGCCGTTGCCTCGCACCATCAGTGGCAGTCCGTGCTCATCAGGCTCGTTCGACCAGGAGAGCAGGGAAATGTCGCCATGGCTGGAACGCCATTCCTGTGCGACGACGGTCGCGACGGGCACCGGAAAGGCTCGCGCCATGCCCTCGCGAGCCGCGGTGAGCGCCACGGGTGACACCGGGGTATTCGCGCGCTTGGCCGCGACGCCTAGATGAACGCGCAAGGTATTTCCCTCGGCAGGTGACAGATCGGCGAGGCGCCGTCCCCTCGCAGCCGAGGGAACGCCCGGCACGGCCCACAGTGACCGAAGAGGCCGGCCGCTGCTCCCGCCCTCTCCCAATAAATCTTGGATTCCATACCCTTGAGAGACACGAATCGTCAGAAAAGTTGCCGGGCCGCGTCAGATGCGGCATGCGGTCCCGACAACTTCCGCGACCGACGGCGGCGAGCACCCCGGACTTATCCACCTATAGATGGATCAACAGACTGGCGCGCGCCGCCGAGAGGTCCCAGACTGACCTTGTCACGCACGGCGGCAACCGGCTGTCACGTACGGCGGCGGAGGCGGGATGACGGCGTCGCACATCGATCCACCCGTTACGGCGGGACCACAGCGCCGGCCGGAACTGGACGCGATCCGCGCGCTGGTGGTGGTCGGGCTGATCTTCTTCCACTCGGCGCTGGTCTTCGACACGCATGACGACTACTACGTGAAGAACGCCGAGACCACCGACGCGACCATGATCGGCGCGGGTCTGGCCGTCGTGTGGGCGATGCCGACGCTCTTCCTCATCGCCGGACTCGGGTCATGGCACTCACTCCGTCGCCGCGGTGCCGCCGGTTTCGCCGCGGAGCGGCTGCTGCGGCTCGGCGTTCCCCTGGTCGTCGCGACGCTGACGATCCTCCCGGTGCCGCAGTGGCTCCGGCTGCGGTCGGACCCCGCCTACCACGAGTCGTACCTGCGATTCCTGCCGCGGTTCTTCGACGTACGCCTGGACCTGTCGGAGTTCCCCTTCATCGTGCGGGGCGAGTACTTCGAGTCCGGACACCTGTGGTTCGTGGTGATGCTGCTCGCGTACGCGCTCCTGCTGGCGCCGCTGGCGCGCTGGCTGCCCCGCGACCGCGGTCGCCGGATCCGCGAGCGTCTGGCCGCGGCGACGCGCCCGCGTGGCGCCGTGCTGCTGCTCCCGGCCGTCCCGATCGCGCTGATCACCGCCCTGATGGGCATGGAGGAGCCGTTCGCCGGTTGGAGCCGCTGGGCCTACCTGCTGTTCTTCCTGTACGGGTTCGTACTCGCCTCAGACGAACGCTTCCGGACGGCGATGCGCCGCGACGCGGTCCCGGCCCTCGTGTCCGCCGTGGCCCTGCTGGCGATCGGCATGCCGGGCTTCCTGATCGCGGGCGACGCCCCCGGCGCGAACCCCTTCACGGACATGACCGCGCTCGCGATCGGCGTCCGCGTCCTGTACGGCGCCGCGGGATGGTGCTGCCTCGTCGCGATTCTGGGCCTTCTCGACCGCCGCCGGTCCGCCCGGATCCCGGCGGATCCCGGGCCGCGTGCGGGGGCGGCTCCCGGGCCGGGCCCACGGGCCGGCGTGGGGAAACGGCTCTACGCCTACCTGGCCGCCGCCGTCCTGCCGCTGTACATCCTTCACCAGCCGATCGTCGTCGCGGTCGCGTACGGCGTGGTCCGCTGGGACGCCCCGATGCTGGTCAAGTACGTCGCGATCGTCGCTGTCTCGCTCACCCTGTCCGTCGCCGCGTACGACCTGCTGGTGCGCCGGACCCGGCTGACCCGGTCCCTGTTCGGCATGCGCGGATGACCCGCTCGCCCGCGCCCGCAGGCAGGTTACGTCAGACAGCCTGAGATGTGTGACGGCTCTTCAGCCGGGCGAGCACGGACTCGGCCGGCCTGCCGAGCACCCGCTCCAGGTCGCCGCTCTGGTATTCCAGGTCACCCGCGCGCACCTGGGCGTTGAGCCAGCTCATGGCCCCAGGCCCGGCGTCGGGCACCTCGCGGTAGGCCACGCCGAGCGCGTCAGCCACCTCCGGACAGCTCCACAGCGGGCCGGTGAAGTCATAGGCCCGGCCGAGGTGCCCCTCACCCGTCAGCACGTTCGCCGCGGCCTCGGCCAGGTCGGACCGGAACGCGGTGTTCAGCCCGCGCCCGCCGGTGCTGCTGGTCAGCTCTCCCTCGGATACCTGCGGAACGAACGCCTCGCTGTAGTAGGGATGGCGCAGCATCGTGTACGGCAGGCCGCTGTCGCGTATGGCCTTCTCGGTGGCGTGATGTGCCTCGGTGACTCCCGTGGCGGTGGTGCCGGCGCCCAGAAAGCTGGTGTAGGCGATGGCGCCGACGCCGACATCACCGGCAGCCGCGACAGCGGCCAGATGCTGGCTGATCCTGCGAGCCGGATCGAATTCCGGGGAGGAGATCAGCAGGAGCCGGGTGGCCCCCTCGAAAGCCGCACGAAGAGATGCCGGGTCGTCGTAGTCGCCTCGCCGTACCTGGACGCTCTGCGGGGCTCGTGCGGGGTCGCGTACGACGGCCACCACGTCGGTGCGGGTGGACAACCGGTCGATGACCAGGCGTCCGAGCGCACCGGACGCGGCCGAGATCATGATCATGGGGGCTCCTCAATGAAGATCGCCCCAGTCAATTCCTCGCACGCCGTCCGCCGCCACTCATTTATCAGCCATGAGCGGCGGCGGGGGGCGGGTTCAGCTCCGGCCCGCCTCCTGCGCCACACGCTCCAGCCGGTTCCGGTAGTCCTCCCACCAGGTCCGGTCGCCTGGCGCCATGAACGCGTTGCCGTCCTGCAGCCCGACCACCGCGTCGATCGACTCCCGGACGATGTCGGCGTGCCCGGCATGACGGTGGCATTCGGCGATCACGTGCACCAGCACCCGATGCAGCGTGGTCGCGCCACGCTCGGCCGGCCACCACGGCAGGTGGCCGACGGCGTCCAGTCCCAGCGCGTCGATTGTGCCGTCCGAGTGCGCGCACGCCCGCCGGTACGTCTCGACGATGTACGCGCGGGACTCCTCGGCGGTGGCCCACAGGTCCTCGTTGGGTTCCGCGTCCTGCCGGAACCACGACGGCGGATCGACGAAGGGGCGGTCGAACGCGTAGCTGAAGTACAACAGTTCGACGGTGGTCAGGTGCTTGACCAACCCCAGCAGATTGGTGCCGGTCGGCGTCATCGGGCGGCGGATGTCGTACTCCGAGAGCCCCTCCAGCTTCCACAGCAGGGCGTCGCGGGCATCCTGAAGGTAGTGGTGAAGATCCGCTTTCGGATCCGTCTCGGTCATGCTGCTCTGTCTCCTGTCATCGGTCATGCCCCGCTCTCGCGTCCGCGAGAGTCGTCGGCCCCACGGGTGAACCATGCGGGCCCGGCACGGCGTCCGGTCGACGTCATGGGCGTCCTTCTCGTGGGGCGGTAACGGCCGGTCGAAGGGGAGACTCCCGCCGTGGGGCAGAATCGTCGCTCGTGAGCGACGTTTCTTCCGCACGGTCCGTGAACACCGCGGCGGAGGGCGCCGAGGATCCCGATCTGGCGCTGGCGCGTGGCGGGGACGGTGGCGCGTTCACCCGTCTCGTGGAGCCGCTGCGCCGGGAACTGCACGCCCACTGCTACCGGATGCTCGGTTCGGCTCATGACGCCGACGACGCCCTGCAGGACGCCCTGCTGCGGGCGTGGCGGGGGCTCGCGCGCTTCGAGGGCCGCGGCTCGCTGCGCTCGTGGCTCTACACCGTGGCCACCCGTACCTGCCTGGACAGCGTCGAAGCCCGCGGCAGGCGGGCACTGCCGGTCGACCTCGGCCCGTCCAGCGACCGCGCCGTGGTCGGCGACGCGCCGCTCGTCGACGTCGCCTGGCTGGGCCCCTACGCCGACGCCGGTCTCGGCGACGGCCCGCTCGCCCCCGACGCGCGCTACGAGCAGCGCGAGGCCGTCGAGCTCGCCTTCGTCGCCGCCCTGCACCACCTACCGGGCAACCAGCGGGCGGCGCTGCTGCTCTTCGAGGTCCTCGGCTTCTCCGCCGCCGAGATCGCCACCATGATGGACACCTCGACCACGTCGGTGAACTCCGCCCTGGCGCGAGCTCGCAGGATCGTCGCGGAGAAGGTTCCCTCCCGCACCCAGCAGCGGACGCTGCGGGAGGTGGGCGACACCCGCGTGCGGGAGATCGTCGCCGGGTTCTCCACCGCGCTCGAACGCGGCGACGCCGACGCCATGGTCGCACTGCTGACCGAGGACGTCACCTGGTCGATGCCGCCGCTGGCGTCCTGGTACCACGGCCTGGAGGCCGTCGCCGACTTCGCCATGCGAGTCCCGCTGACGGGATGCGGCTCCTGGCGGCACCTCCCGACCAGCGCGAACGGCCAGCCCGCCGTGAGCTGCTACCTCTGGAACGACGACGCGGGCGCGTACCTCGCCTGGTCGATCAACGTGCTGACCCTGCGCGGCGAGCGCATCGCCGAGATCACCTCGTTCCTCGGCCCCGACCACTTCACGCCCTTCGGGCTGCCTGCCTCGCTCCCCTGATCCGGCGACGCGAGCATGCCCGACCAGGTCCCCGGCCAAGGCGCCGGATTACCTCGCGCGTCGCGTGACTCGCTAGCCTGGCAGCGCAATGAACCGTTTGACGACGTCGAGGGGTGACTTCGACCTCGCCCGCTTCCCCGAGGATCCCCGCGACCCGTTTCGCGCCTGGGACGCCGCGGACGAGTACCTGCTGCGGCACCTCGACGGGATCGACGGCGAGCGGCCGACCGATCTGTCAGGCCGCGTGGTGGTGCTGGGCGACCGGTGGGGCGCTCTGGTCACCGCGATCGCCGATCACCGTCCCGTTCAGATCACCGACTCCTTCCTCGCCAGGGAAGCGACCCGGGCGAACCTGACACGCAACGGCGTCGACGCGGACCCGACGCGACTCCTGACGACACGGGACACTCCCCCGGACCGGATCGACGTGCTGCTGATCCGGGTCCCCAAGAGCCTCGCACTCCTGGAGGACCAACTGCACCGCCTCGCACCCCACGTGCACGCGGACACCGTCGTCGTCGGCGCGGGAATGGTCACCGAGATCCACACCTCGACCCTCAGGCTGTTCGAACAGATCCTCGGGCCGACCAGGACGTCACTGGCGGCGAAGAAGGCCCGGCTCATCTTCTGCTCCCCGGATCCTCGGCTCACCCCGGGCGCCAACCCGTGGCCCCGACGCTACGCGCTCCCGGAGGGCGTCGGAGCGGCCTCGGGCCTGACCGTCACCAACCACGCCGGCATCTTCTGCGCCGACCGCCTCGACATCGGCACCCGCTTCTTCCTGCGGAACCTTCCTCACCGCCGTGGCCGTGAGCGCGTCGTGGACCTGGGCTGCGGCAACGGGGTGGTCGGGATGGCCATGGCGTTGGAGAACAGCGAAGCCGAGGTGCTCTTCATCGACGAGTCCTACCAGGCGCTGGCTTCCGCGGAGGCCACGTGCTCGACGAACGTCGACTCTCCGGTGGAGTTCCTGGCGGCCGACGGCATGTCGGGCGTGCCGGCCGGGACGGTGGACCTGGTGATGAACAATCCGCCGTTCCACACCCACCGGGCGACGACCGACGCGACGGCCTGGCGCATGTTCCACGGTTCGCGGGCCGCGCTCCGCCGGGGCGGGGAACTGTGGGTGGTCGGCAACCGGCACCTCGGTTACCACGTGAAACTACGCCGGCTTTTCGGCAACTGCGAGGTCGTCGCCAGCGACCCGAAGTTCGTCGTGTTGCGGGCCGTCAAGCGCTGACCGATGATCGGTGATGGGCCGGCCCCATCAACCGTTCGGTTGATTTCGGAAGCGCCGCCCGCCGGTGATTCTCAGGACATGACAGTCATCGAGATCGAGGGCCTACGCAAAAGCTACAAGTCCGGCAGAGTGCTGGACAGTGTCTCCCTGAAGGTGGAGCACGGCGAGATCTTCGGAATCGCCGGCCCCAACGGCGCGGGGAAGACCACGGTCGTGGAGTGCGCGTCGGGGTTGCGGCGGCGGGACGGCGGCACGCTGCGGGTGCTGGGGCTGGACCCGCAGAGCGACCGGCGCGAGCTGGCGCAGCGCATCGGTGTCCAGCTGCAGGAGGCAGCCCTGCCCGACGCGATCAAAGTCGGTGAGGCGTTACGGATGTACGCCTCCTTCTACGACGCGCCCGCCGACTGGCGGGAGCTCATGGACGAGTGGGGCCTGGCGGACAAGAAGCGCGCCGGCTTCGCGAGCCTGTCCGGCGGCTGGAAGCAGCGGCTGTTCGTCGCGCTGGCCCTGGTCGGCAACCCGGAGGTCGTCTTCCTCGACGAGCTCACCACGGGCCTGGACCCCTCCGCCCGCCGTATGACCTGGGGTCTGATCCGCAACATGCGCGAGCGCGGGGTCACCGTCGTGCTGGTCACCCATTTCATGGACGAGGCCGAGGCGCTGTGCGACCGCATCGCGATCATCGACCGGGGCCGCGTCATCGCCGAGGGCAGCCCGCGCGAGCTGATCACAAAGGGGCGATCCGATTCGCTGGAGGACGCGTACTTCGCGCTGACCGGAAGGGAAACGGCATGAAAGGCATCACGAACGTCACCGCGGTCGAGCTCAAACTGATCATGCGTGATCCGATGTCGGCCTTCTTCGCGCTGGCCTTCCCGGCGATCATGCTGTGGGTCAAGATGCGCAGCGGCAAACCCCTGCCGGGCGGGCTGCCGGCCGTCGACGCCACCGTGCCGATGCTGAGCGTCTTCGTCATCGGTCTGGCCGCGCTGGTCATCCTCCCCGCCACTCTGGCCGGGTACAGAGAACGCCGGGTGCTGAAGCGGCTGCGCGCCACTCCCGCCTCGCCCACCATGCTGTTCAGCGCCCAGTGGGCCGCCCACATGCTGCTGGCCGCGCTCGGAACGATGCTGTTGATCGTCATCGGCCTGGCCGCCTACGGTCTCACGGCACCCGCGAACGCGGGGAACGTTCTCCTGGCGTGGATCCTCAGCGCGCTGAGCCTCAGCTCCATCGGCCTCCTCGTCGGCGCGCTCGTCCCCAGCGGCCGCGCCGCGACGGTGATCGGGCTGAGCCTCTTCTTTCCGATGGGCTTCCTCTCCGGCGCCATCATCCCCCGCGAGACCATGTCCGGCTCGATGCGCGCCATCGGCGACCTGACCCCTATGGCCCCCGCGGTCCAGGCGATCCGCGACGGCTGGGCCGGCGACGCGATGTCCCCGATTACCCTGGGCGTCATGGTCGCGATATCCATCGTCGCCGGCGGCGTCGCCCTCAGGGCGTTCCGGTGGTAGCCACCGGCGACCCCGCCGCCTCGCGCTGGGATCGTGCCTGGCCCGTCCTGCTGTACCTCTTCATCCTGATCCCGACGGTCTTCGCGCTGCTGCGGGACTGGAGGCCGGAGGCGCTGGCCCTGGCGTCACTCGTCGGAGCCTGGCACTGGTTCATGGTCACGTCGCGCCCCGGCCGGATCGAGAGGCCGGTGGCGCTGATCACCTACTTCATCGTGATGCTCGCCGTCATCGGGGCACTGATCAGAATCGACACGCTGTTCACCGTGACGGCCCTGGCGATGTTCATCCAGTCCTTCACCCTGATTCCCGGGTGGTGGGCGTACGGAGGGGTGGCCGCGACGGCCGGTGTGCTGGTCGTCGCCCGGCCCGAGCAAGGGCGGACCCCGAGCCAGATGCTCTTCTCCTTCCTCGTCGCGCTGCTGGTCGCCTCGGCGATCGGCCTGGTCAGCCACGCCATCCGCGATCAGAACGAGAATCGCAAGGTGATGATCGCGCAGTTGCGGGAGGCAGGCGCCAAGCTGGCCGAGCTCGCGGAGGAGAACGCGCACCTGCAGGCCCAGCTTCTCACCAGCGCCCGCGAGGCCGGCGTCCTCGGGGAACGGCAGCGGATGGCCAGGGAGATCCACGACACCATCGCGCAGGGTCTGACCGCCATCTGCACCCAGCTCGAAGCCGCCGACAACACGATCGACGACATCCCCGCCACTCGCTCCCGCCTGAACACGGTGCGCACCCTGGCCAGAGAAAGCCTGAACGAAGCCCGGCGATCGGTTCAGGCGTTGCGTCCGGCGCCGCTGGACGAGGCCCAGCTCGCCACCGCCCTCCACGACATCGCCGGAAAATGGTCGCAGACCACCGGCGTACCCGCCTCTGTGTCCGTCACCGGCGACCCTCGGCCCCTGCACGCGGAGGTGGAGATCACCCTGCTGCGGGTGGCGCAGGAGGCGCTGGCCAACATCGGCAAGCACGCCGCGGCCACCAGGGCCGGACTCACTCTGTCGTACATGGAGGACGTCGTGGCGCTGGACGTACGTGACGACGGCGCCGGCTTCACTGAGGCGACGAGCTCCTCGAGCGAGGGCGGCTTCGGACTCATCGCGATGCGTCAGCGCGTCACCCGGCTGGCCGGCGACTTCGCGATCGAGACGGCCCCCGGCCAGGGAACGGGGATCTCCGCCACCATCCCAGCCATCCCGGCCGCCTCGGATCCGGGATCGTCTAACCGCTCCGGAAACGCGATGTGAGACATGCCGATTCGTATGATCATCGTGGACGACCACCCGGTCGTCCGTGACGGGCTGCGCGGGATCTTCGCCGACGACGATGCCTTCGAGGTCGTCGGCGAGGCGGCCGACGGGCCGGAAGCGCTCGTCGTGGCCATGCGGACCGACCCCGACGTCGTGCTCATGGACCTGCGGATGCCGAAGATGAGCGGGGCGGAGGTCATCCGCCGGCTGCGCGAGGCGATGCCCGGCATCCGCGTGCTGGTCCTGACCACCTTCGACGACGACGCCGACGTCCTGCCCGCGATCGAGCAGGGTGCCACCGGCTACCTCCTCAAGGACACCCCGCGCGCCGACCTGCGCCGCGCCGTACAGGCGGCGGCCCGCGGTGAGACGGTGCTGTCCCCCTCCGTCGCCGGTGTGCTGACGCACCAGGCGCGCAGGCCGGAACGGCAGACGCTGCTGAGCCGCCGGGAACTCGAGGTGCTCGGGCTCATCGCCCGAGGCGCGACAAATCGTGAGATCGCCGCGAAGCTGTTCATCACCGAGGCGACGGTGAAGACGCACCTGCTGCACATCTTCGCCAAGCTCAAGGTGAATGATCGAGCGGCCGCGGTCGCGGCGGCATACGAGACCGGCCTGCTCAAGCCGGCCACCGACACCTGACAGGCGCGCCACGCGCGTCTCGCCGGGTGTAGATGACCAGAATGCTCAGCGGGATGACGCCCCACTCCTCCAGCAGCGGGGCGATCAGGGTGCCGGGGCTCGATAAGCGCCCCGGAACTATCGAGCTCCGGGGACGCGCACCATTCGTTTCATTCGGGGCATGTCACCGGGCAGCCCTCATAGGTGACCGGGCCCGCGTTCAGGTGGCTTCGAAAATGGAGCCGGCCGACCGCATGGCTCACCGGCCCTCAAAGAAATGGGTCCTTCCAGCAGCAGGTTCAGCGTCTCCTTCAGCGCGAACCACGGCAACGGGCCGACTCACGGCCCGCAGTCGCGCGCCCGACACGAGGTAGAGCCGGGATGCCGGCCTGGAACCGGCGCCGGGTACACCCCGGTCCGCGTCAGCCGGCCACGGCGCGACGGCAGCGGTCCAGCGCCGCGCGCAGGTCGCGTCGCAGCGCCCGGTCCAGGCCGGGCTGGGCGAGCGCGTGGGCGAAGTCGCGGGCGGCCTCGTCCCACCGCTCCAGCCGCATCAGCGCCGTACCCCGGTTGTAGCGGGGCACCGGCGCCGCCGACAGCTCCACCGCCCGGTCCAGGTCGGCCACGGCGGCGGTCACGTCACCGCGTTCGAATCGCACGGCGGCCCGGTTCGTCCATGCCTCGACCAGTTCCGGATCCCGGGCCAGAGCCCAGGTGAGCAGGTCGTCGGCCTCGGCCAGGCTGCCGTGCTCCGAGCGGATCAGCCCGAGGGTGCACAGCAGCGCGGGCTCCTGCGGGGCCAGCGCCAGCCCGGCCCGCGCACCCTCCTCGGCCGCGTCGAGCGCACCGCGCTCCACCTGCAGGTTGACCAAGGCGATCCGGGCGTCGAGGTGCCCGGAGTCGATGGCGAGTACGCGCTCCAGGTCGTCACGCGCCGACTCCAGTCGGCCGCGCTCCTGCTGAAGCACGGCCCGGTTGTAGTACGCCTCGGGCGGGTGCGGTCCCAGCCTGATCGCGGTGCCATAGTCCTTGATCGCGGCCTGGGACCGACCCGCCGCACGGTGCAGGGCGGCCCGGTCCACGTAGTACTCACAGTTGCCGGGGTCGTGCGCGATCACGGTGTCGAGGTCGGCCAATGCCTGCGCCGGATCGCCCAGGGCCAGGTGCACCTGCGCCCGGTTGTGGCGCAACCGGGCCAGATCCTGCGGGCGCTCGCCGGGGGTGAGCACCGCCGTCAGCCGGGCCAGCCCGTCGTCGATCAGCCGCAGCGCGCGGGCGGGCTCACCCGCCTTGCTGTCCAGCAGCGCCAGCCCCTGCTCGTAGAAGACGGCGGACAGCACCCGCTGCCGTGGGTCGTTCAGTCCGGCGGCGAGGTGGAGCGCCTGTTCCAGCCAGTGCCGCGCCCGCGCCGGGTTCTGGTCGGCTGCCGGCAGGTGCCTGGCGTACAGCATGGCGGTGGCGTACGCGGCCGACATATTGATCTTCGGGTCGTCAGTGGCGGCGCGCGCCTCGTGGTAGAGGTCGAGCGCCTCGGCGGCGCGGTCCAGCGCCGCCAGCGCGGTGGCCAGACCGGTGGTGAACGCCCACCAGTGCCGCAGGTCGCCCTCCGGGGTCACCGCGGCGCGTCCACGCCCGGCGATGTGGGCCGCGTGGTGGTAGAAGCCGCGGGCCAGGCTGTCGCCCAGGGCCGTGCGCATCGCCTCCGGCGTCTGGTCGGCCGCTATCGGCTTGCGGGCGCCGCCGTCGCGCAGGTCCAGACGCACCGGGGACGACCCGATCCGGCGGACCAGCACGTCCAGCAGCTCGCGGGTGGTCTCGTCGGCGTCGGCGACGTGGTCGAACCGGACCGTGACCGGATGCCGGAGCGTGCCCGCCCAGGCCGCCACGAACTCCGCCGCGCCGTAGGCCAGGCAGGCGGTGCGCCGGGCGGGATGGAACCGGATCGGCTCCTCCTCGGCGGCCGGTCGCGCCGCGTGGTCGAGCCAGGGTGCGATGGCGTGCAGCTCAACCTTGTGGCGGGACGCAAGGCGCGGACGGTCGGCGGCGATCCGGCCGAGGAAGGCCCCGACCCCGGCGTACGGCCCGTGGTCGCGGTGGCAGTCGTAGCCCTCCGGTTCACCGGTCACGGCTGGGCCGACCGCCGCAGGGGCGGGCGCCCGGGAGCGCCCGCCGTGCCGGCAACTACCAGCACCACTCGATCCAGAGCCGGCGGGCGCCGGACAGCAGGCGCAGCGTGCTCTTGCGGCGGATGGTCATCTTCCTCATGGACACCTCCGTGTGATCCACTTCAGGACTGGCCAGAGCATAATCCGGCTTAACCGAAATATGTAGACATCTCGCGATCACACTGGCGTGATCAGGCCATGGTCGGCCTGGGCAGGATGCGGCGAACAGGGCGATCACACTGACGGGCTGCCGCCACCAGGGGCCGGGGATCGGCCACGCGGTCCTCCGTGTGGGCTTTGTGGCCGACGTCGCCGTCAGCGTTGCCTGCGCCCGTCCCGGTCAGCCGTTGTCGAGAGTGAGCAGGCCGCGTCGGAAGGCGACGGCGACAGCGGCCGCCCGGTCGTTGACGCCGAGTTTGGCGTAGATGTGCAGCACGTGGCTCTTCACCGTGGCCTCACTGATGAACAGGCGCGCGGCGGCTTCGCGGTTGGTGGCGCCCTCGGCGATGAGGTGGAGAATCTCCAGTTCCCGGGCGCTCAGTGGGTCGGCGGGCGCGCGGACCTGGCCGAGCAGGCGGGTTGCAACCGACGGGGACAGCACGGCTTCGCCCCGCGCCGCCGTACGAACGGCACGGACGAGCTCGTCCCGGCCGGTGTCCTTGAGGAGATAGCCGGTGGCCCCGGCCTCGATGGCGGGCAGGACGTCCCTGTCGGTGTCGTACGTGGTGAGGATGAGGACGCGGGCCGCGATGCCCAGCCTGGCGAGTTCTTTGATGGCCGAGACACCGTCCATCCTGGGCATGCGGAGGTCCATGAGGATCACGTCGGGGCTCAGCGCCCGCGCGAGTTCGACGGTCTGGGCGCCGTCTCCGGCCTCGCCGAGCACCTCGAAGTCCGGGTCGCCGACGAACATGCCGCGGATGCCGTCCCGGACGATGGGATGGTCGTCGGCGATGAGCAGCCGGATCGGGGTCTCAGCCACGTACCACCGCCGGAACGCTCGCGGAGATCGCGGTGCCGACACCGGGTTCCGACTCGATCTCCAGCGTGCCCGCCAGGCGGCAGACCCGCTTGCGCATCGAGGTCAGGCCGAAGCCGCCGCCGTCGCGGACACGTTCGGGATCGAACCCGGCGCCGTCGTCGCGCACGTCCAGGGTGACCACGTCCTCCATGTACGACAGGGTCAGCCCGACACGGGACGCACCGGCGTGCTTGGCCGCGTTGGCCAGGGCCTCCTGCGCGGTGCGGAGCAGCGTCTCCTCGACCTCCGGATGCATGGGACGGACCGTACCAGTGGTGGCGAAATCCGCACGTACCCCGTTGAGCTCACCCCACTGAGTGACGACGTCCCTCAGTGCCTCGGGCAGTGGCGCCGCCTCCAGCTGGCCGGGTCCCACCGCGTGTACGGAGCGCCGGGCCTCGGCCAGGCTTTCCCGCGCCAGCCGTACCGCGTTGTCCACATGACGCCGCCAGCCCTCGGTCCGCTGCGCCGCCTGGAGCTGGGTGATGATGCCGGTCAGCCCCTGGGCGAGGGTGTCGTGGATCTCGGCCGCGATGCGCTGCCGTTCGTCGAGCACGCCCGCCTCGCGGGCCTGGACGAGCAGTTGGGCGTGCAGTCCCGCGTTCTCCCGCAGCGCCTCCTCGAGCTGCGCCACCATGCGCTTGCGCTCGTCGCTCCGTTCGGCCGTGATCTCGCCGACGAAGCTGAACAGGCCGACCCCCGCCACGATGGCGGCGGTGAAGAAGAGGTAGGCGAGGATTCCGGACGGCGTGGGATCAGGCGGACCGCCGTTGTAGGTCGCGACGCTGATCGCCGCCGTGGCGGTCACCCCGGCGAACCGCCACCTTCCCTTCAGGTACTGCCAGGAGTGAAGGTGTCCGGTGAAAGCGAAGAAGCTCGCGAACCACATCCCCTGCGTGCAGAGCGCTCCGATCAGCACCACCAGCCCTGCCACGTAGACCGCGACTCGCGGCATCAGCCAGATCCAGGCGGCGGCGAGCGCGGCCAGGCCGAGCGTGACCCACGACCTGCCGTCGGTGAGCAGGGAGAGCACCGTGGAGGTCAGCAGCAAGACGTACGGCGCCGCCGCCATCTGGCGCTCCAGGAGCCGCTCCCATCGGTCGAGCCGCCCGGTCATACCTCACTCACTCCCAGCGGAAGAACCTGGCCGCGGCGACGCTGATGACCACGGCGTATGCGGCCATCACGCCAAGCAGCAGAGGGCTGGGAGCGCCGCCCGCCCAGACATCCTGCATGCTCTGCCGGAAAGCGCCCAGAGGGGTGTACTCCCCAATGCGGGCCAACATATCGGGCATCTGATCCGTCGGCTGCATGAGCCCGGCGAGGTACGCCATCGGGAAGTACAGCAGGACGCCGATCCCGTTGGCGGCTCGGCCGTTCGGGGCGAGGGCCGCGATGAGCAGGCCGACAGCGAACATGGCCGCCGTGCCGAACAGGAAGGTCAGCACACCGGGCAGCACCCGGGTGGGCAGGTGGGCGCCGAGGACGGTGCCCGCGACGGCCAGCAGCAGGCCGCATGCGGTCAGCGCGAGGACGAGCTGCAGGAGCAGCTGCACCACCAACAGGTTCGCCGGGCGTACCGGCGTGGTCGAGAGCCTGCGCAGGATGCCCCGCTCGCGGTAGGTGGCCATGGTGGTGGGCAGCAGGTACAGACCCACGAGCCCCACGGCGATCGCCAGCGCCATCGGCAGGAGCACGGTGTCTCCCGGCTCGATCGAGCTTCCGAAGACCACCAGGATGAACAGCGGGATGAGCAGCGAGAACACCGCCCCGGGTTCCCGGGTCAGCAGCTTCAGTTCGACGACGGCAAGCTTGGTCATGGTGGTCCTCCGTCAGTGGGTAGAGCCGAACGAACGGCCGGTCAGAGCGACGAATGCGTCGTCGAGGGTGCGCTTGTCGATGCGCAGATCGCCGACCAGGATGTGGTGGCGGGCGAGCTCAGCGGTGACCGCCGTGGCGAAATCACCCCTGCCCGTGACGACCACCCGGTTTCCCGTCCTGGTCACGCCGGTCACCCCGGGCAGCCCACCCAGCTCGACCATGTCCCCCGCCATCAGCGTGAACCGCATCTGATGCTCGGCGTCGATCCCGTCGACCAGCCCGGCCGGGGTGTCGATCGCGACGACCGTGCCGCGGTCGAAGACGGCGACGCGGTCGCAGAGCTCCTCCACCTCGTCCATGAAGTGGCTCACCAACACCACCGTCACGCCGCTCGCCCGCACCTGCTTGATCAGCTCCCAGGTGGTACGGCGAGCCTGCGGGTCGAGCCCCGTGGTCAACTCGTCGAGGAACGCCACCCGCGGATTACCCACCAGCGCCAGCGCGATGAACAGCCGTTGCTTCTGGCCACCGGACAACTTCCCGAAGCGGGCATTGCGCTTGTCCGCCAGCCCCCACTCCTCCAGCAGCTCACGCCAGTCCCGCGGCTTGGCATAAAAGGAGGCATACAGGTCGAGCGCCTCCCACACCTTGATGTTCTCCGGCAACTGCGTGTGCTGGAGCTGCACCCCGATCTGCTCGCGCACCTTGCGCCCGTCCTTGACCGGGTCGAGCCCAAGCATCTTGATCGACCCGCCGTCGGGCCGCCTCAGCCCCTCCACGCAC
Source organism: Microtetraspora glauca (assembly GCA_001570385.1). Taxonomy (GTDB): domain Bacteria; phylum Actinomycetota; class Actinomycetes; order Streptosporangiales; family Streptosporangiaceae; genus Microtetraspora; species Microtetraspora glauca. The sequence goes on from BBYL01000008.1 coordinate 353,553, forward strand.
TCCACGGTGGTGGTCTTGCCGGTGCCGTTCGGCCCGAGGATGCCGAAGATCTCGCCCTCCTCCACGGAGAACGACACCCCGTCCAGAACTGTCAGGTCCGCGTACCTCTTGCGGAGGTCTGTGACTTCGATGACTGCCATGGCTCAAGCATCTTTCGCCTGCGCCCGGGGCGAATCGATCTGCCGGCCATACTCATCCGTGAATGCGGCTGACCCGCAAATCCACCGATCGGTGGATACCGCCGCGGCGCCGTGCCGTACATTCTCGGCCGCGATCGGCACGTCACAGCCGCCAGGCTCGGGTCGTACCATGTGGACGTCGTCGTCACCCGCCCGACGACGGACAGACGACGCACCGCCGTCGCCGCCGCATCAGGCGAGAGCCACGGACCCGGGTGGCACGGTGGCCGGCTCATAGGTGAACGCGTTGCGCGCGGTGGCCGGGGAAACGAATCCATGCCTGCCACGACCAACGCGCACGTCGTTGTCTTCAGGGTTTTCATGCCCTTCTGTCGCCGTAGGGGACATCACCGGTTCATAGAACCCATTTCCCCCTCTTTTCCGACAAGTTCGGCGTGAGAGAGTTCATCATCCTGTCCGCGGCCATGCTGCGACGCCCGGATCTCGCCGAACCGGCGACGGGCGAGAGGGCCCAGGGTGCCTTCCCCACCCACGTCGTCAGCCGGGACGCGCCGGCCGGATCCCGTGACACCTGTCTCGACCGCCTCGCCGGAGGACAGACCTCATGAACGCGCCCCGTCTCGCGTGGCCCGCACGCGTCCTCGCCCTCTGCTTCGCGCTCGGAGCCGCCGTCTTCCCCGGGTTCGGGACGGTGGACCTCGCGGTCCCCATCGTCGCCCCGTCGCCCTCGTTCATCCAGGCGGCGGTGCTCGAGGGCGGCTGGGGGCTGGTGCTCTCCCTGCTGGTGGCCGTGCCGTTCTTCGTCATCTTCCTCAATCCCGCGGCGCGGGCCGCGGCTCTCGGGGAAGTGGTCGTCGTCGGGGTGGTGATCGGGCTCACCGGAGTACTCTCCGGCCGACCGGAATTCCTGACCGTCACCGCCGCCCTGGGACTTTGCGCGGGACTGCTCGCCGCCATGCTCCGCGGCTGGACGACCACGGGCCGACCGCAGGCTTGGCATCTCGTGCTTGCCGCCGTCCCGTTCGCGGGAGCAGCCACGGCTCTGGTGCTCGGCGCAGCCGTCTCGGCGGCGTGGCTGGGCGTCGTGGGCGCCGTCGTGGCGCTCGCCGTCGTCCTCAGCCGATGGGGCGCCATCCCGGATTCCCGCTCCCCGTTGCCGCTGGTGCTCGCGACGGCGGCGGCGCTTCCCTGGACCTGGTACGCCGCCGACATGATCGGGGCCGCCTCGGAAGGCCGCGAACCGATAGATATCACCATGGGGCTGGACCATTGGCCGATGCAGGCAGCCCTGGGTATCACGCTGATCGCGTTGGCCGCCTGGGGTCACCCGATTCCCGCGACCACGTCGGGTATCGCCTCGATGGGCTTCGGTGCCCTCGCCATGGCCTACCCCGACCACGCGGCGAGCCCCGGCACGATCTGGGGCGTCGCAGCCCTTGTCTGGGGTCTGACGGTCCTGTCGTGGGGACTCCTCCGCCGTGGAGCCGCCCGGCGCCAGGATGCTACGAGGGATCGGAAGGAGACACCGCTGACGACGCGCCGGTGACCGTCTCGCGGCGATCTTCGCCATGGGCACCTCAGAGTTCATGCTCGCCGGCCAGCTGCCGGACATCGCCTCAGATCTCGGGGTGCCCGTGGGCGGCCGGTGATCCTTCGCCCTGGACCGTGATCACGGAACTCCTGATCGCCTCGGCCGTTGGAAAAGATCAGGAGGTGTCCCATGGCAATCGTGGAGATCGGCGGGACCGCGATCGGATTCGAGGTGCACGGGCCCGCCGAGGGCGAGCCGGTCGTGCTGCTGGGCGGTACGAGCATGCCGCGCGGCGTGTGGAGCATGATGCAGCTCCCTGCGCTGGTCGAGGCCGGCTACCAGGTCGCGGCGGTGGACCCCCGTGGAGAGGGTGAGTCCTCCGCTCCTGACGGCGGGTACTCCATCGCCGACCTGGCTGCCGACGCGGCGGGGGTCATGGAGCATCTGGGCTGGTCGGATGTGCGGGTGATGGGCTTGTCGCAGGGCGGATTCGTCACTGAGCACCTGGCGGCGAGCAGGCCGGATCTCGTTCGGGCCGTGGTGCTCCTGGGGTGCGCGGGTGCGACGACGGCGTACCAGCGGGCATGGTTCTCCGCGATGCGGGCCATGTTCGCCAACGGACCGGTAGCGCAGGAGTTCTATCTCGCCGAGAACCTCATGAACGCTCTTCCGGCTCAGGTGTTGCGCGACGACGACAGCAAGGTCAGCGCCTGGGCGGAACTGATCTCGGCGAAGCAGTGGGACACCCCCGGCGACCGAGGCCAGTACCTGGCGTGCATCGACTGGATGCTGGATGTGGACCATGCGGAACGGTGGCCGAAGATCACGCAACCGGCGCTGGTGCTCGCCTTGGAGCACGACCTCATGTTCCCGCCTCGGGCCGGTCGGGCCGCCGCCGCGCAGATGGCCAACGCGGAGTTCACGGAGATCATTGGGTCCGCCCACGGTGGCGCGATCGAGGCCGGTGAGCAGATCACGCCGCTGGTGTTGGACTTCTTCGCCCGCGTGTAGGACCGGCGCGGCGCGGCACCGCCCCCGTACGCTTGGGCTGCCTCGATCGGCCGGTACGGCACCACGCAGGACGGCTACATGTGGCCATCGCGTACACAGTGCCGCGCATGGCGGACTTCACCAGCCGCCGGCCAAACGATCGACGAAGGTGTCAGTCGAGGGAGAGCCCTGCGGCCGGAGTCACCCGGGCGGCCCGGCGTGCCGGGAGAACAGCGGCGAGGAGTCCGGCCAGGGAGGCGATGAGGACGACCACGCCGAGCGATAGCCAGGGGACGTGCATGGTGGCGTCGCTGAGAGCCTGCTTCACAATCGTCTCGTAGCCGACCCAGGCGAACCCGACGCCGATCATGGTGCCGAGCAGGGTGGCCACCAGCGACAGCAGCACTGCCTCGGTCGCCAGCATCCGCCGCAGCTGCCTGCGGGTGAGCCCGAGCGCGCGCAGCATCGCGTGTTCGCGGACGCGTTCGAGTACGGAGAGCCCCAGGGTGTTCGCGATCCCGATCAGGGCGATCACGACGGCGATGCCGAGCAGGCCGAGCGCTGACCAGGTGTAGATTCCCAGCTGTTGGTCCAGCGACTCCCAGGTCCGCAACCCGTTCTCGATCGTCGCGCCAACCGGATCCGCCAACTCGTCCAGGTCACTGCCGAGTCGAGCCGGGTCGGCGCCGGAGGAGGCGCGGATCCAGATGGCATGCGGCTCGGGGGCGTCGGTGAGCGTCGCCAGCGTCTCGGGCGCGACCACGCCCGCCGGGCCCCAGCCGGTGCCGACGGCGACCTGCAACTGGGCTCGCCGGTCGCCGACGCGCACCGTGACCCGGTCACCGGGCCGGAGACTCAGGTTCTTACCGAATGCCTCGGAATCGATTCTGATCTTCCCCGGCTCCACCCGGGCGAACGCCCCGCCGTCGCGGGCCACGTGCGCCGCGGCCGGCGCGGTGACAACCGGGATCGGTTTGTCGAGCCCGGCCACTCGGGCCACGGCGCCGTCCACTGGAATGGCCTGCTCCACACCCGGAGTGTGACGTACCCGGTTGAGGAGGTCAGTGGTGACCGGCTCCTTGGGTGAGGTGAGCGCGACATCGATGGGGTGGTCCCTACCGATCTGCTCATCCAACGACGAACGCCACGTGGCCATCCCGGTGAGTACGGCGGTCGTCAGGGTGACGCCGACCAGCAGGGAGGCAGTGGTGGTGGCGGTCCGCCGCGGATCGCGCACAGCGTTCTTGGTCGCCAGCCGCCCGGCGGGGCCGAGCAGCGCGCCGGTGATCCCAATCAGGCGGGGAACGAGCACCGGCCCGAAGAGGAGCACGCCGGCGAACACCGATCCTCCGCCTGCCACCATGAGCGCCGTACTGTCCTGGACCATCGCCACCCCGAGCAGGGCCAGCCCGGTGACCAGGAGGATCGCAGCGAGCGCCGGCCGCACCAGGCCGGTGGCCGTGTGTACGTCGACCGCGGCATCCGCGCGCAGTGCCGCCAGCGGGCTCACCCGGACCACACGCCGGGTCGGCAACCAGGACGCGACCATGGTGACCACCAGGCCGACGGCGAATCCGCCCAGCAGCCAGAGCGTGGGCAACTCGGCGGCGCCCATCAGGGCGGTGGGCGTGAGGGCGTCGATCAGGGCGATCAGCCCGTAGCCGAGACCGACGCCGACCAGTGTCCCGGCCAGCGACGCGAGCACCCCGACGACGGCCGCCTCGCGGCGTACCGAACGCACCACCTGCCGCCGGGTCGCGCCGATGCAGCGCAGCAGTGCGAAGTCGCGGAGTCGTTGCGCGAACAGGATGGAGAACGTGTTAGAGATGACCAGGACCGAGACAAAGAGCGCGATGCCGACGAACAACAGCAGCATCACCGACAAGGTGTTCACCCTGTTCTGGACATAGGTCAGCCGCTCCGCGGCGAACCCCTCCGGCGACTGCGCCTTCGTGCCTTCCGGGAGCTGACCTACCTCCCCGCGCACCGCCACCGCGTTCAGATGGAGGTGGTCGCGCCACTGCAGCAACTGCGGCCAGGTGACGTACATCGATGCCTGGGCCGGGGGCGAGGGCGACTCCACGAGACCGACCACCTGTACGTCGCGCGCGGCGGCGCCCTCGCCGATCCGAACCCGGTCGCCGACCGCGAAATTTTCGGCCAGGGCGAAATACACGTCCACCACCGCCTCGCCCGTGCGTGCTGGGAAGCGACCCGAGCTGAGCTCCTGCCAGCGCCACTCCTCCGAGGTGGCGATCGGCCCCACGGTCGTTTCGGAGATCCGCCGGCCGTTCGCGCGCGCCGGCAGCGTTGCCCGGCCGGTCGCGGCCGCGTTCTCACCGTGTCGCTCGGTGAATGCGATCGCGGCCTTCGGGTCCAGCTCGGACGACGGCCACCCCGCCGCCGAGACTACGTGGTCGGCATTGCGGTACGGCGCCCCCAGGCCGTCCATGAGTCCGCTATGTGCCCCGGACGTGAGCACGCCGACCACGAGGACGAAGGCGACTGCGACGGCGACCGCGACCGCCGCTGCGACGTATCTGCGGATGTGGGTGCGCAGCGATGCGAGGAAGACGGTACGCATCAGACGATCCGCCCGTCCTGCATGGTGACCACGTAGTCGGTGTACGCCGCCGCGTCCCGCTCGTGGGTGACCATCACGACGGTCTGGCCGAGCTCGCGCGCCGACCGGCGCAGGTGATCCAGCACCTCCGCCGACGTGGTGCTGTCCAGGTTTCCGGTGGGCTCGTCGGCGAACAGCAGGTCCGGCTCAGTGATCAGGGCCCGGGCGATCGCGACCCGCTGCTGCTGACCGCCGGACAGCTCCGCGGGCCGGTGGCCGAGCCTGTCGGCCACGCCGAGGATATCGGCGAGCATGCGCGCGCGCTCCCGTGCCGCGTCGTCGATCCGGCGACCGCCCAGCTCAAGCGGGAGCACGATGTTCTCGCCCGCGGTGAGCATCGGCAGCAGGTTGAACGACTGGAACACGAAGCCGATGTGCTCGCGGCGGAAGATCGTGAGCGCGTCGTCCTCGAGTGATCCGAGGGCGGTGCCCGCCACGGTGACGGTGCCGTCGCTGGGCCCGTCGAGTCCGGCCAGGCAGTGCATCAGCGTGGACTTGCCCGACCCGCTCGGCCCCATGATCGCCGTGAACCTGCCTCGTGGGAGGTCGAGGTCGATGCCCCGCAGGGCATGCACCTGGGCATCGCCTTGGCCGTAGGTCTTGGTCAGGTTCCGCGCGCTGGCGGCCACGGTTTCCTGAGTGGCCTGCTGGGTGGTGGTCGTCATGCCGCCAGTCAAGGCAGCGTGGTGTTGTCAGCACATATGCGGTTTTCGATACGCCGACGATATGCCCCGGCTCCTAGCCTCGGGAGCATGCGCGTGTTGATCGTCGAGGACGAACCCTACCTGGCAGAAGCCATCCGCGATGGCCTACGCCTGGCAGCGATCGCCGCCGACATCGCCGGTGACGGTGACACCGCTCTGGAACTGCTGAGCTTCAACGCCTACGACATCGCCGTCCTCGACCGCGACATCCCCGGCCCCTCCGGCGACGAGATCGCCAAACGCATCGTCGCCTCCGGCAGCGGCATGCCCATCCTCATGCTCACCGCTGCCGACCGGCTCGACGACAAGGCCTCCGGGTTCGAACTCGGCGCCGACGACTACCTCACCAAGCCCTTCGAACTCCGAGAACTCGTGCTCCGTCTCAGAGCACTCGACCGCAGGCGCGCACACAACAGACCACCCGTGCGAGAGATCGCAGGCCTGCGTCTGGATCCGTTCCGCCGCGAGGTCTACCGCGATGGCCGCTACGTCGCGCTCACCCGGAAACAGTTCGCCGTGTTCGAAGTCCTCGTCGCTGCCGAAGGCGGTGTCGTCAGCGCCGAAGAACTCTTGGAGCGAGCGTGGGATGAGAACGCCGACCCGATGACCAACGCCGTACGCATCACTGTCTCGGCCCTGCGCAAACGGCTCGGCGAACCCGGGATCATCGCCACCGTGGCCGGCGTCGGCTACCGCATCCACACGGAACCCGACACCGGACGTGAGGGAGGGGACCGTGGATAGGGCGCCCGGGTTGAGCGTTCGCCTCAAACTCACCCTCAGCTACGCCGGGTTCCTCATGCTTGCCAGCGCCTTGCTGCTCGCTGCCGTGTGGGTGTTCCTGCTGCGCTACGTACCCGACGGTTGGCCCGGCCTTCTCGGCGTAGCGCCCAACCGCTACCTCCTCTTGAGTACCTTCGCTCCGGCCGCGGCCGTCGTGCTGGCGTTCCTGCTGGTGTTCGGTCTGGTGGGAGGGTGGATTCTCGCCGGCCGAATGCTCGCCCCCCTGGCCCGCATCACGGACGCCACACGCAAGGCCGCGAACGGATCACTTTCCCACCGGATCCAGTTGGAAGGTCGCAAAGACGAGTTCCGCGAACTCGCCGACGCCTTCGACGCCATGCTCGTACGGCTTGAAGCACACGTCGCCGAGCAGCGGAGATTCGCCGCCAACGCCTCCCACGAGCTGCGCACTCCGCTTGCCATCTCGCAGGCGCTGCTCGACGTGGCCCGCAACGATCTGACACACGACCCTGGCGAACTCGTCGACCGCCTCCACGCCGTCAACGCCCGAGCGATCGACCTCACCGAGGCACTACTCGTGCTCAGCCGCGCTGACCAGAGGTCCTTCACCCGAGAACCTGTCGACCTGTCCCTAGTCGTAGAAGAGGCCACCGAAACACTGCTCCAGCTCGCCGAGAAACGCGGTGTCACCATCGATACCTCCACTGACATCACCCCGGCCATCGGGTCGCAGGCGCTCCTGCTGCAGATGACGACGAACCTCGTGCACAACGCGATCGTCCACAACCTGCCCGAGCAGGGCACCGTATGGGTCACGACCAGCGTTCACCCCAAGACTGCGGTGCTCACTGTCGAGAACACCGGCGAGAAGCTCGCCCCACAATTGGTTTCCACGCTTGTCGAGCCGTTTCAGCGCGGCACCGAACGCGTACGCACCGACGACGCGGGTGTCGGCCTCGGCCTGGCAATCGTCAAGAGCATCACCCAAGCACACGACGGAACCCTCACCCTCACCCACCGCCCCGCCGGCGGGCTCCGCGTCACGGTGCACCTACCCGCCGCACCACCGCACACTGGCAGCTGACGATCAGGCCGCCCATCCCGGCTCACACCGGAAGACACGTCGAGGAGCTGGGGCTGGAGAGCGCTTGAATGGTGCCCAGGGCGTGCCTCTGGCAGCGCACGTTGCCGTCAGGTTGCCGTCGGAGTAGGCGGAGGACGACCTGTGCGCGCAGACGCCGCCGCCGGCTTCGGCCCTCAGGCTTGGGCCGCCGGGTCGCCCGACGTCACCACCGGCCGCAGCGACACGTGTAGCCGCAGGTCACTCAGGTGGCACGTGGCTCAACGCGGCCACCGCGCGGTACCCGGCCGTGGTGCTCGGGGCGTCGGCGGCCAAGCGCCTTGGCGTCGCCAAGGCCACCCCGGACGTGACAGTGTGGCTGGGGGGCCAGTGGTTCACCGTGGTCGGCGTCCTGCGCCCGGTCGCCCTCGCGCCGGAGCTGGACTTCGCGGCCTTGGTCGGCTGGCCGGTGGCGAAATCCACCCTGCGCTTCGACGGATATCCGACCACCATCTACACCCGTGCGCGGGACGACGCCGTATTGGCGGTGAAGGCGGTCCTTGGCGCCACCGCCAACCCGGAGAACCCGAACGAGGTGGACGTGTCGCGGCCGTCGGACGCGCTCGCCGCCAAGCAGGCCACGGACACGGCCTTGACCGGGCTGCTGCTCGGCCTCGGCGCGGTGGCACTACTGGTCGGCGGCGTGGGCGTGGCGAACACGATGGTCATCTCGGTGCTCGAACGGCGCGCGGAGATCGGCGCCACCCGCGGGCATGTCGGCATCCAGTTCCTCACCGAGTCGCTGCTGCTGTCGGCGCTCGGCGGCGCCGGCGGCGCACTGCTCAAAATCGCGATGACGGGGGCGTACTCGTCGTACCAGGGCTGGCCGACGGTGGTACCCGCGTGGGCGGGCGCCGGCGGCGTGGCCGCCACGATGGTGATCGGCTGCTGCGCGGGCATCTACCCAGCCTGGCGGGCCGCCCACCTCTCCCCCACCGAGTCCCCCACCGAGGCCCTCGCCACACCGTGACCCTTACTCTCTTGATCAATGACCACGGGCGCTCGCTTGGTTCCGGTCGTCGCCGGGATGTCACTGTGGGCGATCCCGTAAGGGTCAGCGGCTGCCCACTACTCGTGCCGCCTCCGGCAGCCCTGCCGGAGGCGGCGAGGTCGCATCACGCGACGGCGGTCCCCTCGAGCTCGACCATCAGCTCGGGGATCGCCAGCCGTGTCACCCCGAGCATCGTGGTGGACGGTGCCACCCCGGCGGCGCCCAACCGCGACGCCAGCACGCCGTAGTGCTCGAAGAGCCGATCGACGTCGGTGGTGTAGACGTTGAGCCGGACGAGGTTCGCGAGGGACATGCCGGCCTCGCCGAGCACGGCCTCCAGGTTGTCGACGCTCAGCGCCAACTGCGCCGCCATGTCATCGGCATGCTGGGGCTTGCCGTCGCCGCTCATCGCGGTCTGCCCGGCGCAGTACAGGGTCCGGGTGTGCCCGGAGACGATCTCGCCCTGGTTGTATCCCAGCTCCGTCGACCACGCCCACGGGTTGACCGCCGTTCGCTCCATTGCCACATTCGCTCCATTCGATTCGTCGACGTTATGTACGTCCATCGGCTCGGTAGCCGACATCTTGTTCGTCGTGTCGATGAGCCTCCCAGCGAATACACGACATCCTGTGTCGTGTATCTCTGTAGAGTTTTCGAATGCGCGCCGACCGGTTGGTCTCGCTGGTGCTGCTGCTGCGGCAGCACGGTCGGCTGTCCGCGACCGCGCTGGCCCGCGAGCTTGAGGTATCCACCCGCACCGTGCTGCGCGACATCGAGGCGCTGTCCGCGGCCGGCGTCCCGGTCTACGCCGAACGCGGCCGGCACGGCGGTTTCGCGTTGTTACCCGGTTTCCGGACCGAGCTCACCGGACTGAACCACGACGAGGCCCTTGCCCTGCTGATCGCCGGATCGCGGCGCGGCGCGCAGGCATTCGGTCTCGGCTCGGCGCTCGCTTCGGCGATGCTCAAGGTGGTTGACGCGCTGCCCGAAAGCTATCGGGACACCGCCGCCGACGCGGCCGAGCGATTGCTCATCGACCCGGAGACCGACCTCCTCTCGCGTCGGCTGGTCGCTGAGGAGGTGCCTGACACCGTAGTGGCCGAGGTCCGGCGCGCGGTGCTCGCCGGACACAAGCTGCGCATCCACTACGCGGCTGTGGACCAGACCCCTAAGTGGCGCACGGTGGACCCGATCGGCCTGGTCACCGTTCGCGACCGGGGCTACTTGTTGGCCACGAGGTCTGGCGCGGACCGCACCTACCGGCTGTCCCGGATCTCGGCCGCCAAAGAACTCGCCGAACCCGCACAGCGACCAGACCGGGTCGATCTGGACCGGGCCTGGCAGGAACGCGGCACGCGGTTTCGGGCCGGCGGCGACCAAGTCACCGTGCTGGTACGGGTGGACCCGGCGCGGCGGGAGGACCTGGTGGACACCGCGCTGGCCGTCCGCACCGAAGAAGCCGACTCAGATGGCTGGCTGCGGCTGGAGGTGACCTTCCAAGATCCGAGACACGCCGAATGGGCGCTGTGGCAGCTCACCACGAACGCGGAAGCCCTGGCCCCGCAGTGGTTGCGCGACTCCCTGCGCAACCGCGCCGCCGCGATCGCCGCCCGCTACGGAGTGTCATCCTGAGAGTCGTCGCCTTCTGCGGGCCGCCGCCGACGCGATTCGGACCGCTCCATACTGGTAGGTGCCAAGCGCGCCGAAAGACGTGTGCGCAACGCGCGGCGCTGCCTTGTGGCAGACGGTCATAGTCCATTCGTCCGAACACCTCAACCTCTTGACGGTTGCCGTCGGCATCAGCGGCAGGAAGCTGGTCAGTAGCTGAAAGTGGTCGCGCCCTCGTCGCCGATCCACTGCCACATCGGGATGGTCCCGCCCAATTCCGCGCCCTCGATGAGCCGCTGCCTGTCGAGCGCGCGCGCCTCGAAGCAGATCGGGCAGACGAAGTATCGCCCGCCTGCCTTGGCGTACCGGGCTACGAGGTCGGCCAGTGGAGGACAGCCGTCACATGCGACTGCGGTGGCGACGCCGTCCAGGGCCAGCCGGGTTGCTTCCTTGGTAAGGAACATGAGCGTGGGACGGCCCTGCTCGGCCGCGCCGAGCGCGACCAGGAACGCCACAGTGACCCGCTCAGGGTCCTCCAGTCCGGTTGTCAGGCTGATGACAGCTTTTCCGGCCATGATCTTCTCCTTGTCCTTCGTCGAGAGCATGTATCGGGCCAGTGAGTCAGGGAGCGGGTAGCGGTCCACCACGCCGTCGGCGAACCTGCCCGCTCGGCGCCGGGCCAGTTGGTGGAAGTCATCGGGACATCCAGAGCGGATTGAGCTACGAGCCGCCTGCGTCGTCCCGCTGGCGTGTAAAGGCCTCATCGGTTGCCCCGACGGCCGCCCGGACATCTGGAGGCAACTCGCGGAAGACCGGATCCGGGACGGCGCCGACCGCGGACAGGATGCCGCTGAAGAACCGGCGCAGACAGACCGCGAGGACGATCTGGAAGATGTCGGCATCGGTCAGGCCGTGCCCGCGTAGGACCGCGATGTCCCCCTCAGTCACGCCGGCGGGATCGGCGGCGACGCGGTCCGCGAAGTCCATGGCCGCCACATCCGCCGGCGCCAGCCCCGCATCGTGATGGTCAGCCATGATCGCCCGCAGGGCCACGTCATCGTAGAACCGCTCAAGCAGCGCGGCCGCGTGCGCGAGACCGCAGTACGTGGAACCGAGGCGGCGGGCGGCCGTCAGGGTGACCAGTTCGTACCGACGCGGATCCATACCGGCCCTGACCACCTCCCCGAGCCGCAGCCATGCGTGATAAACCTCAGGCCGCAGTGCCAGCACCCTCAGATAGTTGGGCACGTATCCCCGGGCGGGCCGCTCAGCTTCGTAAAGGGGTGATTCGCCAGGTGTGCTGAGAAAACTCATGTCTCCCCCTTGGGACGGCATCTCAGCGCAGAACGGTAGGTCCTCGCGACGATCCGCGATTGGGGAGAATTCCCTATTTTGCCGGCTTCCGGACTAGGTTCAGCCGGTGCGCCGCAGCAACCGCCTGGCCCCGGTTGGCCACACCGAGCTTGTCCAGCACCGCGGAAACGTGGTGGTCGACGGTTTTGACCGACAACGACAGGTGCCCGGCTATCTCGGCATTGGACAGCCCTTCGGCCAGCAGCGCGAGCACCTCCGCCTGGCGCAGCGTAAGGCCGCCGGGATTGGCGGCCGTCGTCCGGCGAGGGCCACGCGGCACCTGAGTGAAACCGCGCCTTCTCAGCTCCGCCCGCAACCGCGCCGCCACCCGCGCGGCCCCCAGCTCGTCCAGGACCCGCAAGGCTTCGGCCGCAGCGCCCTGATCGCCGCCCGCCAGTGCCTCGACGCGCATATACGCCGCCCCGCGCCGCGCCCACTCCGCGGCCGCGCCGGCCCAGTCTTCGTCGATCATCAGCTGGTACGGCCGGGCGCCCGCACCGGGCAACCCGGCATCACCGGCCCGCCACAACCGGTAGGCCAACTCCCCGATGTAAACCGAATGGTTCGCCCTGACGGCCAGGTCCAGGCCGTGCCGGGCCTCCTCGGCGGCACGCCTGGCATCGCCGTACAGCAGGAAGTACTCCGAGCGGGCCGCCGCCACCGGGCAGACCCGCTGCACCTCACCGGTGCGTTCGGCCTGGCGGGCGGCCTCGTCGAGCGTGACCCGCGCCTCGCGTTCGCCACGGGCCGCCTGAATCCGGCCCCGCGCCAGCAGCGCGGGAACCACCGCGACCCCGGCTCGGACCGGCCGATCCAGTGCCGCGTCCGCGTCGGCCAGAGCGCCGGCCCAGTCACACCGCACCAGCCGCACCCCCGCTCGCACCCCGAGCAGGTACTGGACGTAGCCGTCGAGGTCCTGTTGGGTGGCGTACGCCAGCGCATGTTCGACCGCCGGCGCGGCGGCTTCGTACTCGGCCAGTTGCACCAGCGAGGTCGCCAGGTTGACGAGTGCCCGAGCCGCGTGATCGGCCAGCCCGAGGGTTGAGGCGCGCTCGTGCACCTCCCGCAGCGCCGCCGCCGCGGTTTCATCACCGCCCGTGAGCCGGGCGGTGCTCACGTTGATCTCAGCGTGGACGGAGGTCTCCACATCCCCCAGCCGAACGGCCAGAGTTCGCGCCCGCTCTCCCCACGAGATGGCCGCCTCCCCCTCGCCCGCAAGCATGTGCAACTGGGACCGGTTGCTGTAGGCCATGGCCAGTTGCCGGCCCGGCAGTTCGGTCTCGAGGACGGTGATCGCCCGCGCGGCCGCCTCCCAGGCCTGCCCCGCGTTCCCCGCCCACCAGGCCAACCGCGAGGTCCAGCGCAGGTTCTCACCGACCTGTTCGGGTTGCCGCAGACTCTCCCGTACGGCCAGCGCCGCCCACCGGGCCTGCAATCCCTCCTCCGCCAGCCCGGCCAGGTACGCCTGGAACGCGTAGGCCTCCAGCAGCTCGGCCTGCTGCTGGTCCGGTAGCCGGTCCGCGTACACGGCCGCTGACCGATAGTGTGCCGTCGCCTCTCGATGGGCGCCCTGCCGGGCGGCGCCGGCCCCCGCCACCTGCCCGTACCGAAGGACCGCGGCCTCGTCCCCCGCTTGCGTAGCGTGGTGGACCAGGCGGCCTGGGTCGACCCCGGGGACCCCGGCCAGCACGCCCAGCACCCGCCGGTGCAGCGCGGCGCGGCGCGCGGGCGACAGCGCGTCCTCCACCGCACTCCGCAGCAACTCGTGACGGTACGACACGCCGTCACCGGACGGCACGAGCACCCCGGCGTCGACGCACATGTCGACCAGGTCCGGCACTCCCGCCACAACGGCGGCGTCGGCGCGAGTCGGGATCACCGACACCAGGTGGGCCAGCTCCCGGGCGGGCCGCGGCAACAGCCGCAGCCGGTCCAGGACGAGGTCCTGCACGGTGGCCGGCACCGCCCGCCCCTCCGCCTTCAACAGTTCGGTCACCAGCAACGGGTTACCGCCGGACAACTGGTAGACCAGCTCCGGATCCCGCCCGGTCCGGTATGCCTGATCCGCCACGCACTCCCGCGACAGCGGCGACAGCGACACGCGTCGCGTGATCGCGCCGGGCAGGGTCGCAAGGGCGCCTCGCAGGGGGTGCTCGGCACCCACCTCATCGTCACGGTAGGTCACCACGAACAGGGCCGGCATCCGGCCTATCCGTCGGCCCGACCAGATCAGCCAGTCGAGTGTGGCCTCGTCAGCCCAGTGGGCGTCCTCCACGACGACGACCGGGCGCGGGCGCTGCGGCGGGCCGGAGATCTCGTCCAGAAACGCCGTGAAGAGCTCCTCCTGCGTGGCGCCGGCGTTCAGTCGCTCGGCCAGGACGCCTCTGGTCTGGCGGCCGATGTCGTGCAGGGGACCAAGGGCCCGTGGGGTGATCAACCGGTCGCAGCCGCCCCAGAGCACCCACGCCGCCGGCCCGCATCGCCGGACGAACTCGGTCACGAGCACGGACTTGCCGATCCCGGCCTCGCCGGCCACCACCGCCACGCGACCGCCGCGGGCGCTCTCACGCAGAAGGTCGCCGAGGAGATCCAGCGTCCCGGAACGCTCCCACAGCTCCATGCGAACGATAGTAAAGTCAAAACGCCCCGGGGCATGATCGCTCGGGGCGTTTGGGCTGTTCAGAGAATGTGGTCAGGGGCAGGTTCGAACTGCCGACCGTCCGCTTTTCAGCCGGACCAACCGCGCCGTGACCTCCTCGGCCCGGCCCCGCCTGTCGCAGCGCGGTGCCCAGCCTTGCTGGGTACCCCAAGGCCATGGCGATCGGGTGGGCGCGCAGCTCGCACCTACCGGATCCCGGCCGCCGATCGATCCGTTGCGGTCAGCCGGGTGTGGTGATTCTCCAGTGGTAGCCGTCGGGGTCGGTGCAGTGCCCGGCGTAATCACCCCGGTCGGTTCGGGCCGCTGCGGCGGTGACCCGGCCGCCGGCAGAGTCTGCGGCGGCGAGAAGAGCGTCGACGTCGTCACGGGAAGCGGCGATGTGGGTGAGTACGAGCGCCGAGAAGCCGTCGCCGTGCTCGTCGACGCCGGCGTCCTTGGCGAGGGCTTTGCGTGGCAGCAGGCCCAGCCGACACACGCCGTCGGCGATGGCGAAATCGAGGAATTTGTCGCCGTAGTCGTGGTTGACGCTCATGCCCAGCGTCTCATAGAACGCCCTGGATGCCATCGGCTTGGCGACGCCGAGGTAGATGGCGGTCTCGGTCGGCTTCGGCGGGTCGGGGACAGGATCGGTGTCCTTCTTGGAGGCCGCAGCCAGCTTCCACACGGCCCCGTCCGGTGCCTGGTAGACGGCGGTGAACTCACCGAAGAGCTGCTTCCTCGCCGGCTTGATGACCGTCGCGCCCTTGGCTGTGGCGGCATCGAGAAGGGCCTTGACTTCGGCGGGCTGGTTGACGATGGAGGACAGGACGTAGCCACGGAAACCCAAGGTCGCCGGGTCCGTACAGGAGTCGGTGGCAAGCGCGTCGATCTGGCAGAGGGCGAGCTGCCCGGTGCCGTGAAGGTCGAGGCCGGCGGTGTGGTCGTTGTCCGTGGCCGTGGCTGAGAACGCGGACGTGTAGAAGGCACGTGCGGCTTCTACCTGCGGTACACCGAGAGTGATGATGTCGACAGAGAGCGGCATCAGGTGGTTCCTCCGTGCTTTCGGGGGTCGCTTGTGTCGGTCTGAGAGTCGTGCGGGCTGGCTCAGGCAGGTGCGCTGGTTATGCGGATGAGATTGCCGGCGGGATCACGGAAGGCGCAGTCACGGACTCCGTAGTCCTGGTCGATGGGTTCCTGGACCACATCGGCACCTGCGGCCTGCAGACGGTCGAACAGCCCGTTGAGGTCGTCGGTGGCCAGCGTGACGGCGGTGTAGGCGCCCTTGGTGATGAGTTCCAAGATGGTGCGGCGCTCCTCATCGGTGATGCCCGGATCGGCCGCCGGCGGGTGCAGCACGATGGAGGTGCCGGGCTGTCCGACCGGGCCGACGGTGATCCACCGCATGTCTTCGTAGCCCGCATCGGCCCGGACCTCGAAGCCCAGGACGTCGCGATAGAAACCTAGAGCGGCCTCGGGGTCGGTGTGCGGGAGGAAGACGTGCTGAATGGTGACGTTCATGCCCGGCACGCTACGCATGACTACCGGGCGCGGGCTTCTCGATTCTTGACCGGTCTGGTCACCTGCTTGCTCAGACACGGCGGAATACCCGCTGCGGCCTGGGAATGGTCACGCCGGTAGACGCTCGGCGGCACGCCGACCAGTCCGGTGAACCTCGTACTGAACGTGCCCAGTGAGGAGAAACCCACCTCGAAACACACTTCCGTGACGCTGAGGTCTCCGCGGCGCAGCAGCGTCATCGCCCGTTCGATCCGCCGGGTCATCAGATACGAGTACGGAGACTCACCGTAGATGCGACGGAACTCTCGGCACAGGTGCCCGACCGACATGTGCGCCCCAGCGGCCAGCGCCTGGAGGTTCAGCGGCTTGGCGTACTCACGATCGATCCGGTCGCGGACACGACGGATCACGGCGATGTCATGCAACCGTTGCGCCTCCGCACGCCCGAGACCCATGCGCACCATCGTTCCACCTCGCCTGCCGCGCGGGCCACAGCCAGCAGTGTGAGCCCGTGCGACGAGGTGTGTCCCAGAAGCACGGGGCGAGCATCGATCAAGAATCGAGAAGCGCCGGCTTCGCGGCACGGCTAGCGTCACAAGCACTTCACACCAATGACGACGAGGAGAGTGACAGCGGTGAGCGCGGACATCAGCGCGGAGAGCAAGAAAAGCACGGACGGTTTCTCCGAGGAAGAGCGTGCTGCCATCAAGCAGCGCGCCGCGGAACTGAAGAAGGAGGCGAACCGCGGTCGTGGCGACAAGGCAGCCGCCGAGGAACTCGATGTGCTGTCGAAGATCGCGGAGATGGAGCCGTCGGACCGCACAATGGCCGAACGCATCCACGCCATTGTCACCACCAACGCCCCAGAGCTGTCGCCGAAGCTGTGGTACGGACAGCCGGCCTACGCCAGAAAGGGGAAGGTTGTGTGCTTCTTCCGTAGCGGGAACACGGACAAAGAGCCCTACTCAACCTTCGGCTTCACCGCCGAAGCAAACCTCGCCGACGACAGCGGCCTGTGGCCCACGTCCTTCGCTGTGACCGAGTTGAGCGACGAAGCCGCGAAGACGATCATCGCCCTCGTCAAGAAGGCCGTGAGCTGAGGCACCGCCTCGACGGTAGAGGGTATGCCGATTGAACCGACTCAGCGAGGCACAGCGAAAGCGCGGGAGCCGACGCCGCACTTCGCCTGGGAGCGCGCCTGATGGGCGCGGGCTCGTGAGGTCGCCGGGCGGTTGGAAGAGGGGCACAACGACTACAACACGAGTTCGGACCGGCCAACGTCGCGGTTCACGAGGTGGCAGCGGCGGTCGAGTTGGGAGACGCCGGTCACACGCTCCGGGACGTGACCGCGTCGCAGACGGGCACGCTTACCTACCCACTGCCCGGCGGGCCGCGTAGCGGGCCGCCTTCAAAGACGTAGAGAAAGTTCCCATCCGCCACTCCTGAACCGTCTGTCTTACCTCGGCTGATGCTTGACACTGCGGCCACGGTTGATGGTTGAGATGATCAATCCGGAGTGGGGCCGGGGGTGCGACTCGCGGCATGAGCGTGCATCCGATCATGGAGGATCGGCGGTGCGGCCGCCTACACCGGGCGACGTAGCCGTAGTCGGCGATGGCTCACGGCTCAGCGCAAGTCGATCTCGACATGGTGTGCCGCGAGCATGCCCAGCAGATATTCCAAGGTGATCGCCGGACCCAGCTGGCGCCGGTCGTAGCCGGCGACGAGGTGCTTGCGGGCGACGGCCGAGTCGTTCCATACCAGCCGAAACGGTGCCCGCGCGCCGAAGCTCCCGCGGAGACAGTCGTCGAGGGCGTCGAGGTTCCAGCCGAAGTATCCGCCCGGACCGTTGATCGCCTCGCCTATGGCGCAGTAGAACCCTTCGATGTCAGTCACGAACCGGCCGTCGAGGTCGTAGGTGGTGTCGGCCGGCCGGTCCGGCGTATTGGACTGGTGGGCGAGCGCCGCTCCCGCCCAGTGGTGGCGCAACTCCCCGTCGTAACTGGCCCACAGATTCTTCTCAGCGGGCCGTCCGGCGTACCAGTGCTCCAGGATGCCGAGGACCCCGGTCGGCAGCGGTTCACGCGGGTCGCTGTCGACGGTCACGTCGAGGAGTCCGGCACCGTGCCGGGACGGCTCGCCTGCCTCGACCGTTCCGGACACCAGGGCGTCGATCGCCCGGCATACCGAACCATCAGCGGCGACCAGGTACACCTCGGCGCGGATCCGGCGGCGACGCAGGCCGGCCTTGGTGGACTGTCCCACCGCGTTGAGCGCGGTCAGCATATGGGTTTCTGGTCTGCAGCCGAGCAGCCGGACCTGCGGCACCGGCGGTGCGGCTTGCTCGCGGAACACGCCGGTGACGTCCCTGCAGGTGCCGTAGGGCGTCTCGTCCCGGCTCCAGAGGACGAATTCGGTGACGTCGCCGGGACGTGCCACGGCGTCCGTGCGGTCGTAGATGTGGACGAACCCGTCGAGATCGATGTCCACGGTTTCGGACATCGTAAGGTTTGGCCGTTGCGCGAGGACGACGACGTCGCCGAGGTCCTCGCCCCACCAGGACGGCGGCGTGCCTGGCGGTGGTGGAGGCCCCGTTATCGAGATGTCACCCAGCCAGGCTCGTTCGGTGCCGAGTGCCTCGGTGGGCAGCCGATCGAGCAGGTCGGCTAGCGCGCCGTCCGGGGTGCAGCCGACGAGCGTGAACCGCTCCCGCGGCCGCGGCGGCAGGTCAACGAACAGTCCTTCGATCTCCGCGCACAACCCCAGCGGGATGTCGTCCTCGTAGGAGCCCTCAAAGCCGACGTCGCCAAGGAGCAGCCAGCGCGGGCCGACCGGATGCTCCCACGTCCACCGCCGCTGGTCTGGCGAACGGTCAGCTCCGGGACCGGCGCTCGTCGTCACCCCGCGACCCTACCGGCTGGAGGCGCCACGGACGGGGGCAGGTTCGTGGGCAGCCGAGCGCTCGCCCTGCTCTTGGAATCGGTTCGCGTGCGGCCCCTGTTCGCCCGCGCCGCGAGTGACAATGTGAGATCGCTCAAGGTGCTGCAGAGGGCAGGATTCGCGATCATAGGCACGGAGATCTCGTCCGCCAACGGGCGAAATAAGGAGATCGAGGAAACGATCCTGCGCCTCGACGAGCCCGCGAAGACCGCGCCATCCGATGCGTCGAGCGGAGAGAGGCAGACTTACTGATCCCGGCAGAGTCGGAAGTTGCTAGACGGGACCAGACGCGCGACTCGCGGCAGACGAGTGCGCTTGGACGACAGGCCCTGGGACATCGTGCTGCGCGAGCCGAATCGTCATCTGGCGCGATCAGGCGCCTACGGGGTCAGGACGATTCTCCCGAAGACCTCGCCAGCGTCCATCTTCTGGTGTGCCAGCACGGCGTGCTCCAGCGGCAGCACCTCGTGCACCACCGTCTGGAGCTCGCCACGATCCGCGGCGGCGAACTGCTCCATCCTCACGGCACGTCGAGCGGACTCCGCTACCGTCGCGGCGCTGAAGGTGGCGAAGGACATCGACTTCTGGAATGCCGCCATCAACCTCGTGCCGAAGTCTGCCGGCGGCTGGCCCCCGACTGCGCCGACAACCACGAGTCGACCGTTGGGGTTGAGCCTGTCGAATAACGAAGGCATGTCTTCACCTGCTACGACGTCGATGATGACGTCGTAGCCCGGGGGATCGTCCGGCCTTCCTGCTCCCGAACGGTCCAGCACGTGGGTCGCACCGAGTTCGCGCAGTCGACGGCCACGCTCAGGGGAGGAGGTGGTGACTGCCACGGCGCTGGCACCACCGCGAGCCGCGAGCTGGACCGTCATGATCCCGATGCTGCCGGCCGCGCCGCGTACCAGCACGGTCTCGCCCGGAGAGAAGTGAGCATGGGCGAGACCGAAGTGGGCCACGACCCCGGAGCTCCCGAGCGTCACGGCGTCGACAGCGGAAAGGTTCGCCGGGAGGGTCAGGACCTCTCCGATCGGCGCGATCGCCTGCTCGACGTAGCCGCCGCCTGTACCGGTGAACGCCCACACGCGCTGCCCGACCCATGCGGGGTCGACGCCATCGCCCACCGCAGTCACCGTCCCCGCCACCTCGCCGCCTGGGACATGACCCTTCCGGAAGCCGTAGGCGGCGAGAGCCCCGCTTCGGATCATGACGTCGACGCCTCCGACGCCGATCGCCTCATTGACGATCAACACTTGTCCCTGAGCGGGAGCCGGTGCAGGGATGTCGGTGACTGCCAGCCCATCGGGACCCCCGAACTCCTCGATCGCAACTGCCTTCACTGTTGTCCCTTCGTGAGCTCAATCAAAGCCGTCGTTAAGCGACCCCTGGCTGCTTGGAACGCTAACGGACGCCGACGTCCGTTTAGCTAAAGTGAGAGAGTGATCGACCGTTTGCCTCAGACGCTGCGTTCGGACGCACTGGACAACCGCGAGCGTATCCTCGACGCGGCTCGGGTACTGTTCGCCGCCGAAGGCATGGACGTGCCGATGCGCGAGATAGCCCGGCGCGCCGGGGTCGGCCCCGCCACCCTGTACCGCCGCTTCCCCACCAAGCAGGCGCTGGCCACCGAGGCTTTCACAGAACAGATGTATGCGTGCCATGCCATCGTCGAGGAGGGGCTCGCCGATCCGGATCCGTGGCCCGGCCTGTGCCTCGTGATCGAGAAGCTTTGTGAGCTGCACGCACGAAACCGGGGCTTCACCACGGCGTTCACCTCGGCCTTCCCCCACGCCATGGATCTCGCCGCGGTGCGCGAACAGGCGCTCACCTCGCTCGCCGAGCTCGCGCGCCGTGCCAAGGACAGCGGCCGCCTGCGGCCCGACTTCGTCCTGGACGACCTCATCCTCATGCTGATGGCCAACGGCGGCCTGCACGCCACATCGACAAACGCCCGGGTTGCCGCCTCCCGACGTTTCGCCGCGCTCGCGATTCGGGCGTTCCAAGCTTGACCGGCCTCACCGCGAAGCTCCATAGTCCGGTCGGATTCTGCCTCACCCTCACGAAAGCCGAGTCAAAGGGCGCTGTGGTGCGATTCCCGCGTCGTGGTCGTCAGCGCTGTCATCGGCATATCAACTCCGGATCGCGGCAGATGAGTGCGTTCGCTGGCAGCCAGCAGTCGCCATGGCGACCTCAGTGCCGAGGGTGTGCCGTGCACCCGTCCGCGTCCTGTCATTCAGCCACCCTGAGGATGACGTCGACGCAGGCGTTCACCCGCCCCTCCACACGTTCCCGGGGGAGGCACGCCTTCACGTTCTGCGACGCACGAGAGATATTCGCAGGTGTGGTCATGCCGATGATCACGACGCCAGAGATAGACATCACGGCGTCCCTGGCGAGCACAGCCGCGCGACCCGGTAGGCCTTCCACCCTGGCAAGCGCTCCGGCTATCGAAGGAAGCGTGCTGTCGGCAAGGACATGCCGAGCCGCTTCCTGACGAGTGCCCCGTCGTTCATTCTGAGCAACCCGTCCATGCACCAGACTTCTTCAGTTACCTCCCCAAGCCGCGCATCCCATGGTCGGACCGGCCTGGGGATCAAATAGTGAGTCCCCTTCGGGGCAAGATGCGCGCCCAGATACTCAAGGGCCTGAGGTTTTGAGCCTCCACGAAGGAGATCGGCCTCACGGCACAGCTCCATCATCGTGGGAGTGTCCACAGCTCTGACTGTGTGGGCCGCTTGGGTACACGGGTGCCGTAAGTCCGATCGATGGCAGTTGGCCATGGAAGGAACCACATGGTCACCAGGTTGCCAGGGGATTCGACCTGCGACACGATGGCCGTTGCTGTCACTGGAGATCAAAAAGCCCACCGGGCCATGATCGACTTGGGCGTTCTTGCTGTTCAGAGATGTGGTCAGGGGCAGGGTCGAACTGCCGACCTTCCGCTTTCCAGACGGACCGACCGCGCTGCTCGGCTCAACCGATGCGAGGCCAGAAGGCTGCGGACGGCCGCTGCCGTGTGCCTGTGGTGGCCGACGTTGACGTCAGACTCGCCAGCTCCGCCTCCTCGAAGATGCTCCTCCGCAGCGACAGCCCAGGCGAAGACAACAGACGCCGGGGTGATGACGTACATCGTCGTCAAGATAACGAGACATGATCCCGGCCGTCCCGGGCTGGCCGCTCGGCGCCTTCAGCCCCTCCCGCTCAACCGGACGAGGGTTCTGCGCGGAGAGTGATTCGAATTCTTGAGCCCCACAGGGCGGACGCTTACGCTCTCGCCATGCCCGTGATCGCCGTGTTCGCCACTCTGCTGGTCGTTGTCGTGCTCCTCGCCAGGCGTCGGCTGGCGGTGGTGACCGTACGAGGGGAGAGCATGGTGCCGGCGTTGCGGCCCGGCGACCGGTTGCTGGTGTTGCGCGGGAAGGCAGTCAGGCGCGGGCAGATCGTGGTGCTTGAGCCGATCGGGCCGGGGATGCGGTGGCGCGAGGGACCGCTGCCCAAGGTCGCGGCCGCCGAGTGGGTGGTCAAGCGGGTCGCGGCGCTGCCGGGTGAACCGGTGCCGCCGGAGTGCCCCGGGCTGCCCTCCACGGTGCCGCCCGGAAAGCTCGTGGTGCTGGGCGACGGGGAGGTCAGCGCGGACTCGAGATTGTGGGGGTTTGTACCAACTGACCGTGTTTTGGGGGTCGTCCTACGCACCCTTGTTAGTACGTCTTAACAGTCGCATACTCCATTATGTCCGGACGTTTCTGACAACGGGGCTGGGATATGCGTCTGGTCTTTTCTGCCGCAGGACTGGCCGCGACGACCTTCACCATCTCCCCGCTGCACCACACCCTGTTCGCCGCCCTGTGCCTGCATCATCCCGGCTTCGCCGTACCCGGATCGCCGTGGCGGGATCTGGCGCGCAGAACGCCCGCCAGGGCCATGCCGTTCGTGCGACGTGTCCACCACGCGCCGCACAGCGTGTCCGGCTTCCTCTGGGCCGACCTGCCGCTGCCACCCGGGGTGGGCACGCTCAACGACGAGCTCGACGTCCAGCCCGGTCTCGGCGACGTCGCCGACGCGCTACGCGCCTTCTATGCCAGCTGCGTGGCCCCGGAGTGGGACGCGATACGCCGCCGCCTGAGTGCGCACGTGAACCGCTATTCCGAGCTGATCTGCGTGCGGGGTTTCGGCCGCACGCTGCCCAGGCTCACCCCCAGGCTGAGCTGGTACGGCTGCGCCCTGCAGATCGACACCTCGGGCATGTGCCCGTCGCCGGTGGAGCTCGGTGACGGGGGCGTGGCGTTCTCGCCGCTGATGTGCGCCAGCCGCTGCTTTCTCGCGCTGGCGCCGCCCCGCGGCGACCGCAGGGCCGTCATCGCCTATCCGGTCAGCGACGAGGGCCCCCAGCGCCCCGCGTCGGTGGACGCCCTGGCCCAGGTCGTCGGGCAGGCTCGCGCCAGGGTCCTGCGCTCGATCGGCGGCGGATTGGCGACCGGCGAGCTGGCCAGGTCGCTGGCGGTGAGCGCCTCCACGGTGTCCGAGCACGTGACGGCGTTGCGGCTGGCGGGGCTCGTGGACACCTACCGCGAGGGCCGGGCGGTGCGGCACGTGCTCACCTCGCTGGGGCACGAGCTCCTCAAATACAGTGCCTGATTTGTCGCATTTCGGTGGTGGTCCGAAAGGATTGCCCCTCCCCTGACCCGGTGGCGATGATCAGGCCGATACAGCCCCTCTCACCCAGGAGGTCGGATGACTCGCACGCTGAAGGCATTGGGCGACCGGATGCTCGGCGCCATACTGCCCGCCGCCACCGCGGACGCCGCGGCGTGCCCCTACGAGTGCTGGTGCCACCGCTGGCTCGACCACAGCGCGTGGACCTGCACGCGGTCGAACTGCACGACCTACGTGTCCTGCTACGAGTGCTGCTGACCCTCCACACCCCGCCCGCGGCCCCTCCGCAGGGGGTCGTGGGCGGACCCCACCTGTGAAGGAGTGCCATGCCGTACATAGAGCTGGGCTGCAGGGCCGTGCTCTGCCTCGTCTTCCTGGCCGCGCTGGCGGGCAAGGCCACGGGCTGGCGCGCCTTCATGTCCTCCGTCCCCGGTCTGGCTCCCGGCCTGCCCGCCGCGCCGGTCGCGGTAGCCGTACTGGCCGGTGAGAGCGCCGCCGTGGCGCTGCTCGTCCTGGGCGAGCGCGCGGGATTCGTGCTGGCCGCCGTGATGCTGGCGGCTTTCGCCACCGCGATTCTGCTGGCCCTGCGCCGCGGCTCCGCCGCCACCTGCCGGTGCTTCGGCGTCACCGCCGCTCCGCTGAGCCGCGCCCAGATCGTGCGCAACCTGCTTCTGATCGCGGTCGCGGTCACCGGCTGGGTGATGCCGGGCGGGAGCGTCGAACTCGCCGGGGTGGCGCTGGCGCTGGTCGCCGCCGCGGTGCTCGCCGCCGTGCTCGTGCTCTTCGACGACCTCGCCGACCTTCTCATGGAGAGGAACCTCTGATGCCGTACGTCATCGCAGCCCTGGTCATCGTGGGCGTCGTGAGCGCGCTCAACCTGGTGCTGACGCTCGCGGTGATCCGCAGGATGCGCCACGCCGGGCAGCATGCCGCTCCCTCGGGGCCACCGCTGCTGCCGTTGGGCTCGACCGTCCCCGACGTGCGCGGGATCAGGCGGCCCGCGGTGATCGGCTTCTTCGACACCGAGTGCCAGGCCTGCCCCGGGCAACTGCCGCCGTTCCTCCAACTCGTCGCCAATGCGGGCTACTCCCCCTCGCAGGTACTCGCCGTCGTGTCCGGCCCCG
Source organism: Microtetraspora glauca (assembly GCA_001570385.1). Lineage (GTDB taxonomy): Bacteria > Actinomycetota > Actinomycetes > Streptosporangiales > Streptosporangiaceae > Microtetraspora > Microtetraspora glauca. Next base: position 378,233 of record BBYL01000008.1, read on the forward strand.
ACGGGGAGAGCTACGCGGACACGCTGCGCGGCAGCGCCACCGTGATCACCGAGCCCACCAACGGGCCGGTCTGCCTGGCCTTCCCCAACTCCGCCTTCCCCGCCTTCTACCTGCTCGACGACTCCGGCCGGATCAGGTCGCGCGCGGTCACCGTGGCCGGGCTTGGCGCCCCCGTCACCGCATGACCCACGATGTGAAGCGCTCCGGCTTCGGTGGAGGCTCGTTCCCTTGAGAGGATCGAGTCATGGCAGCCAAGTCCGCCAGCGGAATGGGTCGAGTGGTTCAACACCACCCGTCTGCATTCCTCCATCGGCAGCATTCCGCCGGATGAGTACGAAGCCCTCTACTACGCTCAACACCAGTCCAGCGAACTCGTTGGAATCAACTCCTGAGGTCTCCACCGAAGCGGGGCGGTTCAGTCGGTGCCGTCTGGCAGACTGCCGCCATGCTTGATCACTTGTCGATTCAGTGCGGAGATCTCGTCAAGAGCGCGGCCTTCTACGACGCTGTTCTGGCGCCGCTCGGCGGCCGACGGATCATGGAATTCGGTCCAGTCATCGGATACGGCGTTGACCGCCCCACGTTCTGGATTGGCCAGCAGTCGACCGGCGACGGTTTCCGCGAGTCGCACATCGCTTTCACGGCAACCGACCGCCAGTTCGTCGATGCCTTCTTCGCCGCGGCCATCGGCGCCGGCGCGGAGGTCCTGCATGAGCCGCGAGTCTGGCCGGAGTACCACCCGGACTACTACGGCGCCTTCGTACGCGATCCCGATGGCAACAACGTCGAGGCAGTCTGCCACCAATCCCGCTGAACTCACCGCTTCATCCACGCTCCGGAGCACGCATGCGCGTCCCACCAACATGCCCGCTTCTGTCGCAGAGGGTGCGGGCTGATCGAGATCCTTTGAACGCATCACCTGTCAGGACAGAACGACAGGGCTCGAGGAACCCGGTCGCCCATCTGCATCCGGTCGACGAAACTGTGCCGATGCATCACGCCGACCTCGAAATGCCGACTCTCCATCGGGACGGGTCTGTGGCCGGCGATGAGTCTGGGATGCTGCGCCGGTCTACCTACCGATACCGCCTGACTCGAAGGGATCACCACGATGGCAAAGGTCATCTCAACGCTGTTCATCTCGGCCGACGGTGTGGCCGAGATCAACCCCGATTGGCACTTCCCCTATTTCGACGAGAACATGGGCCGCGCCGTCGGCGAGGATTATGACACCGCTGATGTGCTGCTCATCGGCAGGGAGACCTACGACAGCTTTGCCGGAGCCTGGCCCGACCGCGAGGCGGCGGGTGGGGACGACGCACCGTTCGCCAAGCAACTCGGGGACGTGCGCAAGGTGGTCGTCTCGCGCCAGCCGCTGGAGTTCTCCTGGCGCAACTCCGAGCTGATCAAAGGCGATCTCCTCGATGCCGTCACCTCGCTCAAGGCCGATGCCGGCATCAGAGGCATCCTCATCCCCGGCTCGATCTCCGTGGTGCAGCAGTTGCTCGCCGCGGGGCTGGTCGATGAGCTGCGCCTGCTGGTGCACCCGGTGGCGGCGCGTAAGGGCCGCAGGCTGTTCGACGACGGCGAAGCGCCATACCACCTGAGAATGACGGCGACAGAGGCGTTTCCGACGGGCGTGATCCGCGTGATCTACTCGCCGACCGAGGCACCCACCAAGGTCGGCTACGACGAGGTCAAGGACCAGGTGCCCAGCGGGAAGTAGTGGCCTTCTCGGGAGGATCGCCGTAGCGGCGCCACATCCGGTGGTCGGCGATGTGATCGTCCGATGGCGGCATACCTGTGTGACGATCCTGCTCAACCTCGGTGTTCCGCCCCAGGTCGTCCGCGACATCGTTGGCCATAGCGACATCGAGGTGACCATGACCATCTACGCGCATGCGTCTCTCGAGAGAAGCGCAAGGCCCTCGGCAAACTCAGCGACACACTCGGATAGCGACCATCCCTGAACGAGCACCCTGGATAACGCGGGGTGCTCGTTCGTATTTGTGCCTCGGGCGACCGCCTGAGGTGTAAATCTTTGCCCGTGAATCTAGACGGAAGCGACCTCGTCGCCTTGATCGCACTGGTGTCGAACGTGATCATCACCCTCGCCACGCTGCGCCACCAGCGGAACCGAGCATTGCAAGATCGGATATGGGAGCGACGGACGGACGTCTACGACGAATATCTTGGTTGGGCCGTGGACGCCCTCAAGGCGGTCGACGACCATATGCGCGCCGCTGAGGTGATGCCTCATTCCCCCATCGCTGACATCAACTCGGCGGACGGCATTCGGATGCTGAACCGGCTGATGATGTTCAGCTCCAACCCAGTCCGTACGGCCGCTACAGAGCACTACGACACATATCTGATGTGGGGAGAGGCTTACAGCATGTGGGCCAAGGCCCCTCAAGATGAGCAACTGGCCCAACGAGCAACCGACCTGGCGGAGACCACCCATCTTCTCGGCGAGAAGCTCGGCGAAACCATACGGCGCGAGATCCTGACAGGACGCCCCGTCTGGTTGCGGCTCGCAAGCTGAAATCAGCATGTGTCGGACGTTGCCGTCAGCGTTGCCGCCGAGAGAGATCAAAAAGCCCCGGGCCGTAATCGGCTCGGGGCGTTCTTGCTGTTCAGAGAGTGTGGTCAGGGGCAGGGTCGAACTGCCGACCTTCCGCTTTTCAGGCGGACGCTCGTACCAACTGAGCTACCTGACCCTACGGCTTACGCCGTGAGCGGTCCTGACGGGACTTGAACCCGCGACCTCCACCTTGACAGGGTGGCGAGCACTCCAAACTGCTCTACAGGACCTTGTGCAGGAAGTTTTTCGCTTCCGTTTTGTTCGGCTTGCTTAGCTTACCAGTTCTTCGGAGGTCTTCGACCTTCCGTTTCCCCGGTGAGCTTGCGCTCGCCAGTGCCCCCAACGGGATTCGAACCCGTGCCGCCGCCTTGAAAGGGCGGTGTCCTAGGCCGCTAGACGATGGGGGCTCAGGGCTTTCGCCCCGTTCCGTTCCGTCTTCCGTCGGAGACCTCTGAAGCATAGGGGACGTTTGCCCGTGATGCCAAAGCGACCGGCGACGGTGTGCCGCTGATCGTTCCCGTTGGAGACGGGACGTTCGTTGGCTCCGGAAGAATTGTACGGCCAGGCTCCGGCTCGATATGCCGCTGGCACTGGATCCACTGCTCTCCCAGGCCCCCAACAGTGATGTCGTCCCAGGCCTGCAGGCGATGGGTGTCCTTGCTGAAGTACAGAACGGACGCCTCAAGCGGCGTCGGCTCCTCGTGTTCGAGGCCGCGCAGCCCGGCTCCTCCGGTCGATCCCTGGATCATCACCCGGGTCCCGGTGGGCAGCAGTTCGGTCGATCGCTTGTGCACGTGCCCGGCCAGCACCAGGGCCGTGGAACCCGACAGGGCCCGGCCAACGGTGGGATCGTGCACAGCGACGAGATCGACCGGGATCCTCTCCGGCGTCGGCGCGGCCACGGGACTCGGCCGCTCCGGCGGCGCGAGCTGTACGGCATGGGTGCGCCCGAGGTTGACCAGATCGGGGTCACCCCCGGCGGGCTGCAACGACTTGTCGGGGGTGAACCGGGGGTCGCCGATCCCGTAGATCCGCAGCCCCTTGACCGTCTTGGCGGCGCCGTCCAGCACGATCGCGTTCTTCTGCTTGGCGACCGCGCGCTGGGTGACCGCGGAGTCGTGGTTGCCCCGGACGTAGACGTACGGCACGCCGAGCTTGCCGATCTCCTCGACGTACGGGTTCTCCGCCCGGGTCCCGTGGTCGCTGATATCGCCCGTGTCGACGATCAGATCGACCTTGAACTGTTCCTTGAGCGACCGGATGACGTTCCATCCCACAGGGTTGATGTGCAGGTCGGAGACGTGCAGGACGCGGATCGTGCCCGGGTCCGGGTTGTAGATCGGCAACGTGGACCCCGCCTCGTAGAGCTGGGAGACGTTGGTCACCAGCTTGGCGAGTTGGCCGCGGTACTCGTCGAACCGCGTCACGATCGACTCCGCGCTGCCGATGAGCGACGGGACCCCGGTGAGCAGCCCGGTGTAGCGCGGCTCGGAGACGGAGCGCGGGTTGAACGTCAGCACCGACGCCACGCCGACCGCGGCCACGGCGACCAGGGCGCCGACGCTCGTCCAGGCCGCCCGCGAGATCCGGCGGAACACGACCAGGCCCGTCAGGAAGCCCCCGGCCACCGCGAAGAACAGCGCCCGGATCGCCAGTCGCCGCAGCCCGTCGACCAGGTCCCTTTCGATGGTCTCGGGCAGCCGGTCGGCCCACTCCGGGTTGTCCAGGATCTCCTGGGCCACGTCGGGGTGGACCGCCTCGATGCCGAGCGTGAGCCGTACCGGGCCGTGGTGGGAGTCGAACCGCAGGGTCCCGAGCGGGCGGACGTCGATGACGGACTCGCCGCGCCAGGTCGGCTGGAAGGACATCTGAACGTCCGCGGGACCCATGGACGTCTGGATGGAGGCGCCGAGCGCGAGCCCGAGCCACGCTCCGGCCATCGCGACCACGACGACCGCCAGCACTCCGGCCACGCGGCCCCTGCTCAGCCGCCGGACGGTCCCCTTCCAATCCGTTGTCTCCATGCCTTTCCTGCTTACCCGAATCCACGGGTGATCGCGATGGCGGATCCGGCGAATCCGGCGTGCGCGGCATCGCCCGCTGTGATGTTCATCTCATCGGCCCGCCGGCCAGCTGGTCCGTCGGCCGTACGGCGGTATCGCGACGGTGATGTCTCGGTGACACGATGGAGACATGATCGACCTCCCCCTGGACAGGTTCGAGGAGCTCGTTTCCGAGGCGCTGGACACGATCCCGCCCGGACTGGCCAAGGTCATGGACAACGTGGTGGTGGTCGTCGTGGACGACCCTCCCGAACCCGGCCTTCTCGGCCTCTACACCGGCATACCGCTGACCGAGCGCGGCGACTGGTACTCCGGTGTCCTCCCGGACCGGATCGAGATCTACCGCAATCCCACCCTGGAGATCTGCCGGACACCCGAGGAGGTCGTCGAGGAGGTGCGCATCACCGTGGTCCACGAGATCGCGCACCATTTCGGCATCGACGACGACAGGCTGCACGAACTCGGCTGGTGATCCATCCGGAGTTGCGAAACGACGGCACCGTGGGCACTGTAGGTGACATACTGAACACGGTTCGTACGGGTGACCTCTGCGGGGTGAAATGGCGGCGACCAGGCCCGTTCGGCCACCTGGAAAGCACCGCCGTCCCGTCGAAGGCCAGGCGACCTACGGCGAGGTCATCGCCATCGGCGAGTTCCGCGCCCTCTGGCTCGGCCAGGGCATGTCCCTGCTCGGCGACCAGCTCGCCCAGGTCGCGCTGGCCATCCTCGTCTACAACCGGACCCAGTCCGCTCTCGCCACCGCCAGCGTCTACGCGCTGACCTACCTGCCGCCGATCGTCGGGGGGCCGCTGCTCGCCGGGCTGGCCGACCGCTATCCGCGTAGGCGCATCATGCTCGCCTGCGACGTACTCAGAGCCGGTCTCGTCGCCGTCACCGCCATACCGGGAATGCCGTTCGGCGCGCTCTGCGGGCTCGTCTTCTGCGTCGTCCTGCTGAGCGCGCCCTTCTCCGCGGCACGCGCGGCGCTGCTGCCCGAAGTGCTCGAAGGCGACCGGTACGTCGTCGGTTCCGCGCTGCAGAACGTCACCAACCAAGCCGTCCAGATGCTGGGGTTCGCCGCCGGAGGCGCCGTCATCGCCGGCCTCGGGCCGTACCGCGCGCTCGCGCTCGACGCGGCCACCTTCCTGGGGTCCGCTCTGGTCATCGTCGCAGGTGTACGGCGGCGCGGCTCTCCCGCGCGCTCCGGAGGCCGTCCCTCGATGTGGACCATGACCAGGGCCGGAGGCCGCCTCGTCTTCGGGGAGCGGCGACTACGCACCCTGGTGCTGTTCGCGTGGCTCTGCGGGTTCTACGTGCTGCCCGAGGGCATCGCCGTGCCGTACGCCATGGAGCTCGATGACGGGACGCTGCCCGTGCCCGCGGTCACCGGCCTGCTCATGGCCGCGATGCCAACCGGGACCGTGATCGGCGCGTTCGTTTTCAGCCGTTTCGTCGCGCCGTCGGCGCGCCTGAGAGCGATGGGGTGGATGGCGATGCTGACGTGCGCGCCGCTCATCGTGTGTGCGATGCGGCCGCCGCTCGTCGGCGTTCTGTTGCTCTGGGTCCTGTCGGGGATCGGCGGCGCGTACCAGCTCGCGGCGAACGCGGCTTTCGTGCAGTGCGTTCCCGCGGACCGGCGGGGCCAGGCGTTCGGAATCGTTCAGTCGGGGCTGCTGGCGGCCCAGGGCGCCGGCATTCTGATCGGGGGCGCCGTCGCCCAGGAACTCGGTCCGGAGCCGGTGGTCGCCCTGGCCGGCGCGGCCGGACTCTCCCTCGCGGCATGGCTGGCCATGGCCTGGACCGAGTCCCGTACGGAGATCATCGCGGAGGTACGGGCTGCGTGAGTCACGCCTGCGGGCCCTGCGGCTCCTGCGGCTTCGGCGCCTGAGCGGGCTGGGCGTACGGGTGCTGCTCGTAGCCGCCATCCTGCCCGTACTGCTGAGCGGGCTGCTGGGTGGGCTGCTGAGTGGGCTGTGACCAGGCGTGCTGGGCGCGGTCCCACCTCGTCTTGGCGTCCTGCCAGGCGTGCCCGTCCTTGTTCTTGTTCACGAGGTCCTGCACGATGGAGGAGTTCTTGTCCTCGTCGGGAATGAGCAGCCAGGCCACCGCGTAGATGCCGACGCCGAGGCCGCCGAAGAACGTGGCGACGGCGAGGGCGATCCGGAGGATGTTGGCGTCGACGCCGATGTACTCCCCGATTCCAGAGCACACACCGGCCACGACCCTGCCGTTCTTGGTCCGCCGGAGCTGCTTGACCGAACTGTTGCTGTGTGTCTCGTTCATGCTTCCAGCGTGCCTCTTTCTCCGAGACATGTGCATCGGGATTCCCCCTGGCCAAACCCCGATAAGGCCCCGATACGCTGGCTGTCATGGATGACCTGCTGAACCTCGACGATCAGCTCGCCCCCGAGCAGCGCATGATCAGGGACGCCGTACAGACCTTCGTCGCCGACCGCGTCCTTCCCGACGTCGCCGAGTGGTTCGAAGAGGCCGTCTTCCCCGCCCGCGAGCTCGCCCCGCAGCTCGGATCGCTCGGCGTGCTCGGCATGCACCTCGACGGGTACGGCTGCGCCGGCCTCGACGCCGTCTCGTACGGTGTGGCCTGCCGCGAACTGGAGGCGGGGGACTCGGGTCTGCGCTCCTTCGTCTCAGTCCAGGGTTCCCTGGCGATGTTCCCGATCTGGAAGTACGGGTCCGAGGAGCAGAAGCAGGAATGGCTGCCGCGCATGGCCGCGGGCGAGGCCATCGGATGCTTCGGGCTGACCGAGCCCGACCAGGGGTCCGACCCCGCCGGGATGCGCACCAACGCCAAGCAGGACCCGTCCGGCGACTGGATCCTCAACGGCGCCAAGATGTGGATCACCAACGGCTCGATCGCCGACGTGGCCGTGGTCTGGGCACAGACGGACGGCGGCATCCGCGGCTTCGTGGTCCCGACCGACACCCCCGGGTTCTCCGCGCCGGAGATCCACCGGAAGCTGTCGCTGCGCGCCTCCGTGACATCCTCGCTGTACTTCGACGACGTACGCCTGCCGGCCTCGGCCGTACTGCCGGGCGTGACCGGGCTGAAGGGCCCGCTGTCGTGCCTGAGCGAGGCCAGGTTCGGCATCCTGTGGGGCGTCGTCGGCGCGGGCCGCGCGTGCCTGGAGGCCGCCGTCGACTACGCCAAGACGCGCGTGCAGTTCGGCAAGCCGATCGGGGCCTTCCAGCTCACCCAGGAGAAGCTGGCGTGGATGGCCGTCGCCCATGAGCAGTCCGGGCTCACCGCCCTGCATCTCGGTCGGCTGAAAGAGGCGGGCACCCTCAGGCCGCAGCAGATCAGCTTCGGCAAGCTGGCGAACGTCCGTGCGGCGCTGGACATCGCCCGCCAGGCCCGCTCCGTACTCGGCGCCAATGGGATCACCCTGGAATACCCCGTGATCCGGCACATGAACAACCTGGAGAGCGTGCTGACTTACGAGGGCACCCAGGAAGTGCATCTGCTGACGCTGGGCAAGGCGCTCACAGGGCTGGATGCCTTCCGCTGACCCGCTATCGTGATCGCGGTAAAGCACGTCGCCGGAGGCGGGGTACGCTCTGTACCCTGCTTCTAGCAAGGGGTGCTAGCTCAATGGCAGAGCAGCGGACTTTTAATCCGTAGGTTCAGGGTTCGAGTCCCTGGCGCCCCACCAGGCAAAACACCAGTTACAGATCTTGTTCTGAGGGGTGTTACAGCCACCTTTTACAGCCAAGAGGGCCGGAACCCCCATCGTGAGAGTCCGGCCCTGCTGCTGTGGAGTCACCCGAAGAGTTTCTTGGCGACGGCGTCGACGGCCGCCCGTTCGATGTCCGGGAGCATATGCGCGTAGGTGTTCATGGTCAGTGCGATCTGGCTGTGCCCCAGCGTCTTCATCACCGTGCGCGGCGATGCTCCGCAGGCCAGCAGGTAGGACGTGCAGGCGTGGCGGAGATCATGCAGTCTCAACCAGTCCAGGCCCGCCTGTGTTCGCGCCTTGCGCCACCGCGCTGAGAGGTTCCCCGGTTCGATCGGCGTGCCGATGGTGGAGGCGAAGACGAGCCCTTGATCCTTCCACCGCCCTCCTGACGCGAGCTGTTCGGCCGCCTGGGTACGCCGGTGCCGGCGGAGGGCGGCAAGGGTCGGATCCGGGACGGGGACGGTCCGGCGTGACCGATCGGTCTTCGGATCGACGAGCTGAAGGCTTCCATCCGCCCGCTGGAGCGTCTGCCGGACGGTGAGCTGCCCGTTGCCGAAATCAATGTCATCCCACCGGAGCCCGAGCAGTTCACCACGCCGCAACCCGAGTGTCAGGGCACAGATCCAGAACGCTTCGAGCCGGTCACCCTTGATCGCGTCGAGCAGCTTCTTGGCCTCCTCCATCGTCAGGACTCTCGCCTCCTCCCGCCGAACCGATGGCGGCTTGACCAGCTTGGCGACGTTGCGGTAAACCAGCTCTTCCCGCTCGGCATCGGCGAGCGCATTCCTGATCAGCCCGTGGATCTGCTTGACGGTGGCCGCCTTGAGGCCGGAAACGGCCTTTGCCTCGACGAGCCGCCGAACATCGGTAGGGGTCAGCTTGTCGAGCTTCTTCGTGCCGAGCGCGGGCTTGATGTGGTCGCTGATGAGTCGCCGATAGCCGCGGAGGGTCAGAGGCCGCGTGCCCTGACGGATCTTCATCTCGATCCACTCATCGAGCCACTCGGCGAAGCTCCGAGGCCGGGCCGCGAGGTTCTGTCCCTTCCGCTGGGCCTCTTTGAGCGCCGCAAGCTTGTCGAGAACCTCCCGCTCCGTCTTGCCGTAGACGGTCTTGCGGTTACGTTTACCGTTCAGCCAGCCGAGATCTATGGCCCCTTGCCACCGGCCGTCGCTGCGCTTGAAGGCGGAACCCTCACCCTGGGAACGTCGGCGCTTGGTCATGCTGCTTCCTCCATTGCCGAAACGAATGCGGTCAGCGCCTCGAAGGGCACGCGGCGAGAACGACCGATCCTGACCGATCGCAGCGCTCCCGAGGCCATGAGTTCATAGACCTTGGTCCGGCCGACACCGAGCGCTTCCGCCGCCTCAGCCGGTGTGACGAGTAGTGGTGTCATGCCGCCCTCCCTTCAGTTGCCGAAAGATCTTGTCCGTCTGCTTGGGCCTGGAGCTGGTTCATGTGGTTGCGCCATCGCTGGCGTTCGTGGACCGAGCGCAGGAGGCGAACGCCGATGGGGTCGAGGCCGGGGTCACCGGGCTTGACCGGCCGCCAGACGTAGCGGTGCGGGTCTGTCGGCTCGTCGGGGAGGCCGAGGGCTTCCAGCACCCAGGTACGCCGGTCGTGCTTGTGCTCGGTCAGGGTCTTGTTCGACCACTTCCGCGAGACCAGGACGCGACGGCCCGCGTAGCCGAGGTGTTCGGGTTTGTGTGCCTTGCCCCGGCACCGGCCGGGGTCCCGGCCAAGACGCCTTGGACGTCGAGCTGAGGACCGAAGCGGACCACGTGCAGGGGTTCGGCGTCGTCGTCCTGGTCGAGGTCGTCGAGCGCTTCATCCCAGGTGGGCAGAAGCGCGCCGGTTGCCGGGTCAAGGCGGCGGCGCAGCGCGCCGCCGCTGTGCGGCCCCGCGCTCGCCCGGCCGTCCGGGCATGCGGCCTAATGAGAACTACCGGGTCGGCTTCGAGCTTTGGGCAGACTCGGTAACGGTAGCCGTCGACAGGTGAGCACTCGTGCGGCCGGGACCCTTTAGGGAGTTCTACCCCCAGATCATGCCCCTGTCGGTGGTCGGGAGGATTGATCGCTGATGGGATGTCGTGCCAGGCAGTCGGCCTTGAGCACTAGATCATTAGGTTGTGGAAATGCCTCCCGCGAGCTGCTGAACCAGGTTGCCGTCACTGGCTAGGAGGAACTGAGGTGCTGTTCGTCGGGGACGACTGGGCTGAGGAGCACCATGATGTCGAGCTGCAAGACGAGACGGGACGACGGCTAGGCAAAGCGCGGCTGGAGGAAGGCGTCGCCGGGATCGCGAAACTGCATGAGTTGATCGGCCGGCATTTGACCGAGGGCATCGAGGCGGATCAGGTGGTGATCGGCATTGAGACCGATCGAGGTCCGTGGGTGCAGGCATTGATCGCGGCGGGCTACCAGGTGTATGCGGTGAATCCGTTGTCGGTGGCACGGTACCGCGAGCGGCACAGCGTCTCGGGGGCCAAGAGCGATGCCGCGGACGCGCGCACACTGGCCGACATGGTGCGAACCGATCGGCATCAACATCGGGTAATCGCCGGTGACACGCCTCAGGGTGAGGCGATCAAGGTGGTGGCCCGGGCGCATAAGACGCTGGTCTGGGAGCGTACCCGTCACGTGCAGCGGCTACGCCATGCGTTACGCGAGTACTTCCCCGCGGCTCTGGCCGCTTTTGATGACCTGACCAGGGCAGACACTCTGGACTTGCTGGCAATGGCGCCAGATCCGGCTTCCGCGGCCAAACTGACTCTTGAGCAGATCAGCGCGGTACTCAGGCGAGCCCGGCGCCGTAACGTCGCCGACAAGGCGTCAGCGATCCAGGTGGCTTTGCGGGCTCATCATCTGGGCCAGCCTGAGGTCGTCAGTGCCGCATACGCCGCCTCGGTGCGCGCCCAAGCAGCGATCCTGACTACCTTGAATGAGCAGATCAAGGTCATGGAAGGTCAGGTCGAGGCACATTTTGGCCGGCACCCGGACGCTGAGATCTACCTCAGCCAACCCGGCCTGGCACACATACTCGGTGCCCGGGTGCTGGGTGAGTTCGGCGACGACCCCAACCGCTACGACAACGCCAAATCCCGCAGGAACTATGCAGGTACCAGCCCGATCACCAGGGCCTCCGGCAGGAAGAAAGTCGTGCTGGCACGATTCGTGCACAACGACCGGCTCATCGACGCCCTGGGCGCTCAGGCATTCGCCGCTTTGAGCGCCTCACCCGGCGCCCGGGCCTACTACGACGAGCTGCGAGCACGCGAGGTGGCTCATCACGCGGCTCTCCACCAACTCGCCAACCGGCTGGTGGGAATCCTCCACGGGTGCCTGAAAACACGCACCAAATATGACGAAGCAACCGCTTGGGCACATCGCGCAGGGGGCGAATCGAAGAAGACATCCGAGATCGCAGCTTGACGCGTAAGCGCATGGGATGTCTGGGGGCCGGTCCCGGACGGCAGCGGCTCGGGCCGCCCGCCGTTACACCACCGGGCACCAAAGCGTTCTGCCGCACAGGGCGCCGCACCGCCATCCGGGCCGCAGGTCAGTCGCGGCTGGATTCGAGATAGCCGGTCAGATAGGTTAACGACGCGGCGATGTGCCCACCGGGGCCATGCGGTCGGCGCAGCTCGTCGACGAAGATGGCGATGTCGGCGAGCCGCCACCAAAGGGGATAGAGAGCGAGGCCGGCCGATGTGACGGTCCGGCCGGTGGCCCGGGTGTAACGGGCGAGTACGTCGTCGACGTCGCCATCCGGGTCCTCGCCGAGCATACGGGCGAGGGCGGGGGTGAGCATCCACAGGTCCCGCGCCGGGGGAGCGATCTGCACGGTGCCCCAGTCGATGAGCCGCAGTCCAGCCGGGGTACGCATGACATTCCCGGGGTGCGGTTCGCCGTGCGTGACCACCCAAACCGCCGCGGTGTTTCGTACTTGGTCGACCCGCCGGTCGAAGTCGGCGAGCAATCGTTGGACTTGCCCGGCATGGACGGACAGCAGCTTGCGGGCTGGCTCGGCGTAAGGCCCGCCGGTCCATTCCCGATCGAGGTCCTGCAGCGCCTCCTCCAGCTTGTCCCGACCGGGCAGCACCAGGTCGGCCCGTGATGCGGTGTCCGCCACGATCGAGGTGGCCTCGTGCAACTCGGTCAGCAAGTCGATTACCTCGACGCGATCCTCGGGCCGGTGCGCGCCGAACTGCCCGGCGACATCCGCCACCATCGGAAACACCGACAGGGCGTACCGCGAGGTCAGCCGCCAGACCGCGGCGTCGGTCGCGGTCTGGATCGGCGCGAGGACGAAGTCGAGCCCCGCATCCCGGCGCAGTGCCAGGGCAGCACCGAACGATCGGCCGACCCGGTCGAACGCATCATCAAATCCAGCGTCCTCGACACCGGGGTCATCGACCTTGACGAACCACGCCGTCCCACGCTGATCCACCACCGACCAGTGGTAGCTGCCTGCGCCCACTGGGAGGTACTCAATCGAGTGGGGCTCGATGCCCCAGCCCTCGGTCAGTGCCACATTAGTTCGGCCTCCGCCAGACCCGCCGGTCTATCCCTCATGCGTCGGCATTCTGCCTCACTCGCCGCAGGGCCGCAGATCATTTAGGGAGGGATCTTGAGGTCTTATGCAACCCGGGGCAACTCCACTCCTCGTCGCTTATGCCTCCGGCGGAGGCCTCGGCTCCAACCCGGTAGCCCGTCCTCCTCGAGGCCCAAGTGTCCCGGCCGCGCCCGCCGAGTCAAGGGCGCCTACGGCGTCGCTTCGCGATCAGCTTCGCTGCCCTTGACACGGCAGTCCCGTCCTGGGGGGTCGGCATCTACGAGGAGGACGGGGGCGGAGCAGGGGCCAGGCCACGCACCACCGCTGGTCATGCACCTGATCGCCGGGCCATTAGTGGGCCATTGACCGGGGTGACGAGGGGGCAACCACGGTCACTCATGACCGGGCCTACGCCCAGGTCAAGCGCAGTACGAGCCGTGATCCATGCAATTCCCAAGCTGACAGTGCGGGTTCGATTCCCGTCACCCGCTCCACGTACGAAGGCCCAGGTCAGGAGTCGAATCCTCGCCCAGGCCTTGATCATTTTGGCGAGCCTGTCGAGCTTATGTCGCGAGCGTTCTCAAAGGCGGCACATACTGGAGGAGATGAAGCCAGCTAGCGGGGAGCCCCGCCGTCACCTGTCCACAAGTCCCTTCAAACCCCCGCCCCCCGCCCCGCCTGCCGAGCGGTTCAGCGTGAACGACCAGGTGACCCACGATCGGTACGGCCTTGGCGTCGTCATCGGTGTAGAAGACGAGGTCGCCGTGGTCATCGATTTCGGATCGCGGCAGGAACGAATCACGACACCGTTCAACAAGCTGTACAAACTCTGAGACCACTGCACCGCGGGGAAGCACACAGCGCGGGTTCGATTCCCGTCACCCGCTCCACTCTTACATAGCGCCTGACCTGGACATCCCTTGATCGCCCTCTGCAATCTGTGATCGTTTGGGCACACCTTGGGCACATCCCTCTTTCCTTGATTCCCTTTGGTATCGCCGACGGCCTGCTGACACTTGCCTCGTGGCGAGTATCGAGAAGCGCCCCGGCAAGGGAAAGAAGATCAGCTACCGAGTTCGCTGGAGGCTCGGCGGGACCAGTGACGGCGCTTGGCAGTCGGAGACCTTCGAGCAGAAGGCGCAGGCCGTCACCTTCAAGCTCGCGGTGGAAGTGGCGGGCCACCTATGGCCCGAGGGATGGATTCGCGGGTACGGGTGGGCCCCGCCAACGCCGGAGCCGACAGCCGAGGAGCCCGAGGTCGAGCCCATACCGTTCTGCGGCTACGCGATGAACTTCGTGGCCAGCTTGTCAGGCATCGAGGAGCGGACTCGGCACGACTACGAACGCGACCTGCGCAACCACATCCTGCCGACCTTCGGCGAGCTGGACATCCGCGACGGCACCACCTTGGACCGCACCCTCGTGCGGACCTGGGTCAACGCGCTCCATCACGGCGTCGCCGACCCTGCCAACCCAAAGCAGTGGCTGCGACGCCCACTGGCGCCCAAGACCATCCAGAACCTGCACGGGATCCTGTTCGCCATCCTTCAGGACGCCATTGAGGCCGATCCCCCGCTGCGTAACTCCAACCCCGCAGCGCGCACCCGCCTGCCCCGTCTGGACGACAGCGAGGGCGATGATGAAATGGTCTTCCTCACCGAGCAGGAGTTCGCCCTGATCCGCGCGTGCGCCAAGCCGGATGTGCGGGACATGCTCACCGCCTTCGTCGGCACCGGCCTGCGCTACGCCGAACTGGCCGCCCTGCAGGTGCGCGATATCGATCCGTTCAGCAATCCCGTGCCGACCCTACGCGTGCAGCGGGCGTGGAAGCGGCAGGCAGACAACACTTTCAAGGTCGGCCCGCCCAAGACAAAGCAGTCCCGCCGGACCATCGCCCTGTCCTCCGAGGTGATGGATGCGATTCTGCCGAACATCGCAGGCAAGGGTCCCAAGGAGTTCGTCTTCAACTCCCCCACCGGTTCATGGTGGCGCCACTCCTCCTTCTACGACCGCCGCTGGATTCCCGCCGTCGACGACGCCTGCAGCCGCGGCCTGACCAAGCGACCTCGCATCCATGATTTGCGTCACACGCACGTGGCGTGGTTGATCTCCGAGAGCATCCCTCTCGCGGCGATCCAGCGGCGCATGGGCCACAAGTCGATCACCACCACCATCGACCGGTACGGCCACCTGCTCCCCTACGTCGATCAGGACCTCATCAACGCCATCGACCGAGCCCTCACCGGCTCTCTGCGCGTCGTCGCCTGACTCCTTCGGCATCAACACGGCCGTTGCGGGGGCTGTAGACCAGGGCGCACCAGGTGTGATACGCACCTGTGCGCCTGGCCCTTGCTGAGCATCTCGCTCGATAGGGCAGAGGTGAATGATCGGAACCCGGCCCGATCTCTTCGCACTGCCGGTACAGAACCGGCCTGCCCACCCTGCGGGCGTTCCAGCTCGCGCAGGGCAGGGTGGCGCTGGCATGGCTGCGGTAGCGAACCGGCCGGAAATGAGACCGCGATGACGCCTGCCCTGGGCCGGGTCACCCATCCTCTGATGGCGCAACAGCTGCCCTCCGCCATGGGACGGTGAGAACCATGGCCCGGTGGGCTCTGTAGGAGGTTCAGATTGAGTCCGGGTCCTGCTCCGGACCCGGACTCAATTGTGTTTCCTCGCAACCCCGCTGCTCCCTTGGTCAGATACCGGGCCTCACCGAGGTGACGGTCCCGCGGCGGGACGAACCCGATGTTCAGGAGGAGTCCCGCACGCGGGGGCCCGAACAGGACCGCAACACGCCTCAGGAATCCCCCGACGACGCGACCCCCCGCTTGAAGACACTGCGGGTTGATGACCGCCCTCGATGATGGACAGGAGATCGGCCTCGGTGAAGCGGACGTGCTTGCCGAAGCGGGTATGCGGGACCTGGCGCTTGGCGACCTTCTCCCTGAGCCACGACTCGGGGATGTTGAGCCGTTCTGCAGCTTGCTTGAAGTTGAGCAGCGGCTCGGTCACGTGGCCCCACCTCGTCGCCTTGCCTCCCTGCGGAGGCGGCGTCGCTCATCTTCGGTGGTTCCGCCCCAGATCCCGTAAATCTCCTCCCGGGCCATGCTGTCGGAGAAGCAGTCTCCACGTACCGAGCACGAGGCGCAGATCCGCTTGGCGGCCCGGCACGACCCTCCCTGCTTCGGGTAGAACAAGATCAGGGCCGTTCCCCTGCAGGCGGCGAAGCGCCACCATCCCTCACAGCGATCACTCTCGGCCGCTGCTACCACCGCTTCCCCTCCCTCCCCACGGATCCACGACTGCCGAGCACGGCCGCGTTGCGCTCGGTGATCTCCCACAAGGCGCGGACGGCATCGCCGACTCCCGTTAGGGCGGTCCGGCTGACAGCGTTCCACCCGAGCGGCCTGGGGACGATGCGGAACCCGGCCTCCCACAGCTCGGTGCCCGGCTCGTCGATCCGGGTGTACGCGATCAGGCACCGATAGCCCCTCTCGTGGACCGCGAGCCACGCGGCAGCGAGCAGCGCCGAGCAGGTGCCGGGCGTGCCGTCGGTGGCCAGAGCTAGGACCTCGGCGGTGTCACCGTCATCGAAGGCCAGGGTGGTGGGCCAGCCGATGAGCGCGACGCCGACGAGTGTCCCGTCGCCAGTCTGGACACCGAGAGCGAACGCAGCACCGGCCGGCGGGACGAGGTAGCGGTGGGTCCAGGCGACGAATGCGCGTGCGGTCCGGATCGTGACCGGCAAAATCACCAGCCGCGAATCCTCGCGCCTTTCCGGGTTGTTCAGCCAGCCGCCGTAGGCGTTTACCTGGATCTCATTCCAGTTCTCCATTGTTTTGTCGGGGCACGTTTCTCCGGATGTGCATCCCAGGGCCGCCAGCACGACTCTGGGTGCGTGTGCCCAGGTAAGCAGCAGGCTCAGAGCTCACTCAGATACCGCCGCCAGGGCTCAGAAGGTGACACTGAGGGGCCGCCGAGGCGCTCAGATGCGCACATGGCTCTGAGATTCTGAGAAATTCCTGATCGATAAAGCCTCATTTTCTCTGAGCCGTTTCTGAGGCGGTGCGTACACCGGTTTCGAGACCACGAACCACTCTCGATCCGGAGCACGACATGAGCGCCCACCACGTCACCGAATCACCCCTGGACACCGCCGAGACCTCCTTCCGGCTGCTGACGACGGGCCCCGGCGGCCTGTCCCTGGACTGCACGACGCTCGGCCCCGAACTGCCCCGAGGCCCGGTCGGCCTGCGGGAGTTGCGGATGCTGCTCACCAGCCGGCACGTCAGCGATGACGCCCGGGACGTGGTCTGGCGGGAGCTGGTGGCCCCGGCACGCCAGTCGAGGTCCACGTGGACCGTCGCGGCCGTCGGAATGGCGATCCCCGCGCTCCGCACGATCGCGCTCTCACTGACCCGGGACATGTCATGCGGCGACCCCGTTGACATCGACATCGCGATTCTGGCGGGCTACCTGCGGGCCCTTCACCGCGTGGATCTCGTCCTGCCCGATGTCCGCCCTCGTCTGTGTGAGGCGGCCCGATGCGCGGGTGAGAACACCCTGCGCTACATCACCGCCAAAGCCGAGCGGCAGCGGCCGGCGGGCGAGCCGCCTCCGCCACCACGTCCCTGGTTCCACCCGGATCTGGTGCTGATCGACGCAGTGGCCGAGGGGGTTCTCAGCGATCTGGACGCCGAGCTGATCAGCCTGTCACGGCTGGACGACGTGCCCCTGCGGGACCTTGGGCTGGTCCGCAAGCCACGGCACCGCCGTGACGTGACCTTGGCCGGCGGCCTGTGGTGGCTGGAAACCGAACCCCCGACCTCCCCCTCAATCGCTCCTTCATCCACAGATGTGGATGAAGGAGCGCGCATGGCTTCCGCGCGGAGCCAGGGAACTCCGGATGCAGAAACGGCAACCGACCCGAAGGGAGGCAGGGGCACTACCCCTGGCTCCGCGCGGATCTCCCCCAACCATCCATCCGTCGCGGCCCGCCTCCGCTGCGGTGGACGGCAGGGCCCGGCACGCCACCCGAAGGGCTGCCGCCCCCGGCGCATGAGACGCGCGCTGGGTTACCTCATCCTCTGGGGCCTTGCCCTAGCGGCAGTCGCCTTCCTGGTGGTTGCCGCCCTGGCAACGGGCGCGTTCGCCGCCTCTGCGGTGGCCGCCGCTCCCTCGGATCTGAACGCGGTCTTCAACAACCTGCGGGGCTGGTTGATCGGCCTACTGGCCACGTTGGCCACGTTGATGCTGACCATCGGCGGGCTGCGGTACCTGGTGGCCAGCGGCGACCCCGGCGAGGTCCAGAAGGCGAAAGGGGCATTGAAGGCCGCAGCGTTCGGCTACGCGCTCGCCGTACTGGCTCCGCTGTTCGTGAGCGTCCTCAAGCGCGTCGTGGGCGGGTGAGCGCGGTGACCGCTCTCCCCTGCCCCCTTCTGGACAGCCGGACCGGTGTCCGTGCCGACAGCCGTCCCGCAGTTGCCGCCCCTGTCATTCGCCTTGCCGTTCTGACGGCGACCACGCCGCCCGCAGCCGCTCCTACCGCAACAGCGCGGTATCCGCTGCCAGGAGTGGAAAGTCTTCGGGCCACGTCTCTGCGTACGGCGATGCGGATGGGGATCGCTGCCACCGTGATCATCGGCACTGTTGCCGCTATGCCCACGTCGGCAGCCGCCGCCCCCACGCCGTCCCCCTCGCCCTCTGCCTCTGATCTGGGTGACGTCCCGTTGCCAGACAGCTCAGGGTTCGGGTTCGGCATCGGTGACTGGATCAACGACCAGATCAATTCTTGGTTCGCGAACCTGGTGGCGCTGGCGATCAAGCCGCTGCTCGACCTTCTGGCGGCGACGCTTCTGGCGACTCCCGATGTGTCGGGCAGCGGCAGGGTGTTCGACCTGTGGAAGGCGAATGCTCTGATCGCCAACGGGGGCTTCGTCCTGCTCGCCACGCTCGGCGCGATCGCCGCGATGGGGCACGAGACCGTGCAGACCCGCTACGCGGTCAAGGAGGTCCTGCCCCGCCTCTTCGTCGCGGCTCTGGCGGCGAACACCAGCTTCACGATCTGCGGCAAGGTCATCGAGCTGGCCAACGCCCTGTCGAGGGCGCTACTCGGGCAGGACTTCGACGGACGGCGGGCCGCGACCACCTTCCTCTTCCGCATGATCAACCCCGGACAGCAACAGATCTTCTTCATCCTGCTCGCCCTGGTCACGGTCGTCCTGCTCGTCGTCCTGCTGATCGCGTTCGTCATGCGGGCCGCGCTGGTCCTGCTGCTGGTGGTCGCCGCACCGCTCGCACTGGCCTGCCTCGCCCTGCCCTACACCGACGGACTGGCCCGGTTCTGGTGGCGTGCCTTCACCGGGCTCCTGCTCATCCAGGTCACCCAGTCCCTCACGCTGATCCTTGCGGTGCGGGTCTTCTTCAACCAGGACGGCCGTCTCCTCCTCGGAGTCGCCCCCACCGGGCAGCTCGTCAACCTGGTGCTCACACTCTGCCTGCTGATCATCCTGATCCGCATCCCGACGTGGATCTCCCGGAGGATCTTCGCTCAGACGGCCGGGCGCGGTTCGGCGGTCATCCGGATCGTCAAGTACGCCCTGGCGTACAAGCTCACCTCTCCCGTCCTGAATGCCCTTCACCTCGGCCGGGGCGGACGAGGGGGCGGGGGTGGGCAGAGCGGCAGGGCCTCAGGTGCCGCCACGAGAACGGTCGCCTCCGCCATGACCAGCAGGGCGCTGCCCGCGATCGCCGGAGGTCCTGCCGGTGCCGCTGCCGCTACCGCGGCAACAACCGCCGCTGCGGTCTCCGCCGCACGGGGCGGCGCCGGCCCGGCGAAACACGCGCCGACCGCCGCCCGCCGTCCGGTCCGCGCGCAGGACTGGGAGCCAGCGCCGGTCAAGCACGCCCCGTCCGCTCCGGCCGTTCAGGGCAAATACCGGGTTCCGCCGAAGACTTCGCCTTCCGTGCCCCGTACTACGCCGGTGTACGGGTACCCGCGCGAGACCTACTACGCCAACGGCCCCGCCGGGCTGGCCCAGATGTACCGGCTCCGCACCCAGAACAGCCCCTCCACGCCACGGGCTGCCCGCCCTCCGGTCCCGCCGGTGGTGTTCCGGCCTCCCGCTCCTCCCGCATCCGGTCCCGTCGACTGGTCCGAGCCCCCCGGAAGCCGCACTATCCCGCGCCGTAATCCCGGAGGTGAGGGCCGATGAGCTGGGTGCAGCCGGTCCGCATACCTGCCGACGTGGATCAAGAGGACCGGATCGTCGCGGGTTTCACCGCCCGGCAGGTGGCCGTCCTCGGCGGCACCGGAGGCCTGCTCTACGCCGCGTACCTGCTCGTGGGCGATCGCGTGCCGCTGGTGGTGTGTGCCGCAGTCGCCCTCCCGGTGGGGATGCTCGGCGTCCTGCTGGCCATCGGGCGGCGTGACGGCATGCCGCTGGACCGGTACCTGCTGGCCGCGATCCGCCACCAGCGTTCCCCGAAGTCCCTGATCTCCACGCCGACTGACATCCCGCCGGCCCCTTCGTGGGTGGCCGCCCGCTCCGGCCGATGGCCCGCACCGCTTCGACTCCCCGCGCGCGGGGTAGCCGGTGACGGGCTGATCGACCTCGGACCGGACGGCGTCGCAGCCGTCGCGGAGGTCTCCACGGTCAGCTTCTCGCTCCGGACACCCGACGAGCAGGACGCCCTTGTCGCGGTGTTCGGGCGCTGGCTCAACTCGCTGTCCGGCCCGGCGCAGATCCTGGTCCGCGCCGAACGGGTGGACCTCACCGAAACTGTCGCCACCTTGGTGGAGAACGCCCGCGGGCTCCCCCACCCGGCGCTGACCGCCGCCGCGCACGAGCACGCGGCATTCCTCGCCGACATCTCCTCCCGGCACGACCTGCTCCGCCGCCAGGTGCTGCTGATCATCCGCGAACCGTCCACCGGGGCCAACGGCCGTGACGCGGCGGCCCGCGCCCTGCGACGCCTGGAGGAGGCCGCTCGGCTGCTGTCGGCGTGCGGTCTCACCGTACGGCTTCTGGACGTCCAGGCCACGAGCGCACTTCTGGCTTCCTGCTTCGACCCGACCGCTCCGCCCCTGCCTGAGGGCGAGTTTGCCGCGCCGGGCGAGGTCATCACGAGAGGAGATCGCTGGTGAGACTCTCCCGCAGACGCACAGGGTCAGCGCGAAGCGGATTCGGGCCGGACGCGGTCCTGGTCCGGCCGAGGGAGCTCCACGTCGGCGCCGGACTGTGCGCCATCCTCGCCATCAGCGGATACCCGCGCGAGGTCACGCCCGGCTGGCTGGAACCGCTGCTCACCTACCCCGGCCGCCTGGACGTGTCGCTGCACATCGACCCCGTCCCCTCCCTGGTCGCCTCCGATCGGCTGCGCAGACAGCTCGCCCGGCTGGAGTCCGGTCTGCGCAGCGACTCCCAGCACGGCCGACTCCTGGATCCCGGGACGGAGGTCGCCGCCGAGGACGCTCAGGACCTCGCCTCCCGGATCGCGCGCGGGCAGGCCAAGCTGTTCCGCGCTTCCATCTACCTGACCGTCCACGCGAGCAGCCAGCAGGAATTGGACGAGGCGTGCGCCCAGGTGCGGGCGCTGGCCGCCTCCCTCCTGCTGGATGCGCGGCAGGTCGCCTTCCGCCAGCTCCAGGGCTGGATCTCCTCGCTGCCGCTGGCCTTCGACAACCTGACCGTGAACCGTACGTTCGACACTCCTGCACTCGCGGCGGCGTTCCCGTTCACCAGTCCGGACCTCACCGCTGAACTCGGACCGACCGCCGTCCTGTACGGCGCGAACGCAGCCAGCGCCTCCCTGGTCGCCTGGGACCGCTTCGCCCAGCCCAACCACAACTCGACGATCATCGCCAGCAGCGGAGCCGGCAAGTCCTACCTGGCCAAGCTGGAGGCCCTGCGCTCGCTGTACGCCGGGGTCGAGGTCGCGGTCATCGACCCGGAAGACGAATACGCCCGGCTCTGCGCGGCGGTCGGCGGCGCCTACCTACACCTGGGCGCACCGAAGGTCCGCCTCAACCCCTTCGACCTTCCCCAGGAGAACCGCAGGGATGGCGATCCTCTCACCCGGCGGTCGCTGTTCCTGCACACGCTCATCGCGGTCATGCTCGGCGGCCCCCTCGATAAGGCGAGCAAGGCCGCACTGGACCGGGCGATCCTCGCCGCCTACAAGAAGGCGGGGATCACCTTCGACCAGCGCACCTGGAAGAAGCGCCCGCCCCTCATGAGCGATCTGGTAAGCACGCTTACCGAAGACGGCGACCCCAAGGCCGCAGACGTGGCGGCCGGGCTCGCGCCGTACGTGACGGGCAGCCACCGCCAGCTCTTCGACGGCCACACCACCACCCGCCCCGACTCCCACCTGATCGTCTTCTCCCTCCGGGACCTGCCCGAGGAACTGAAGGCCGTCGGCACGCTGCTCACCCTGGACGCCGTCTGGCGACGGATCTCCAACCCGCACAACCGACGCCCGCGCCTGGTCGTGGTCGACGAGGCGTGGCTGCTCATGAAGGACCCGGAAGGCGCGAAGTTCCTGCTGCGGATGGCCAAGGCCGGACGCAAGCACTGGGCGGGCCTGTCAGTGGTCACCCAGGACGCCGCCGACCTGCTCGGCTCCGACATCGGACAGGCGATCATCGCCAACTCCGCCACCCAGATCCTGCTCCGCCAGGCACCTCAGGCCATCGACGCGGTCACCGACGCCTTCCGCCTGTCCGACGGGGAGCGCCAGGTGCTGCTGTCCGCGGATCGCGGTTTCGGCCTCCTGGCGGCTGATTCCGGAGCCGCTCGGGTGGCCTTCCGGGTGCTGGCGAGCGACCAGGAACACTGCCTGGTCACCTCCTCCCCGCAGGAGCTCGCCGAGTACGAGGAGGACGAGCTCTGATGCTGTCCGATCTTCTCTACGACCCGAAAGCCTTCCTCGATCTGGTGCTGGCCTGGCTGGACGCGCACACCTGGCAACTCGCGGTCCTGATGCCTGTCGCCGCGATGGTGATCGAGCTGCTCATCTCCACACTCGCACGGCTCCGCCATCGCGCCATGAGCGAGGGCGCGCGATGTGTGGAGATCCTGGCCCCGCCTGAGGCGGACATGCCCAGCGCGGAAGCGCTGTGGGGGAACCTGATCGGGCTGCTGCGTCCGGCGTGGAAGCGGGTCCTGTTCGGCCAGCCGCATTTGGCCTTCGAGTACATCTTCGACGCGGGTGGCGTCGGCATCCGGCTTTGGGTTCCCGGCACCATCCCACAACACCTGGTGGAACACGCGATCGAGGCCGCCTGGCCGTCCGCGCGCACGGCCGTCCTGGAGGCCGCCCCACCGGTGCCGCTCACCGGGCAGGCAACCGGCGGACAGTTCGCGATCGCCCGTAGCGAGCGGCTCCCGATCCACCACGACCACACCCGTGACCCGCTGCGAGCCCTGCTCGGCGCCGGCGTCGGCATGCCCACCTGGCAGCGCGCCGCCGTGCAGATCTTCGCCCGTCCCGCCACTGGCCGCCGCCTTTCCCACGGCACCGCCAGCATCCCGGTCGCCTTGCTGCGAGCCGCTCTCGACCTCCTTGCGCCAGGCCCTGCTCGTGCCCGCCACCATTCGGACCACAGAGGGCAAGACCACGCTGTTCGGCTGGAGCAGTACGCCGAGGCCCGCGCCGTACGGGACAAGGCCGTGCACCCCCGGTACGAGGTCGCCGTCCGCTACGCCGTACAGGCGGACGACGGCATGGACAAGGCGGCTCGGAAAGCGCGGCGCAGCGCCATCCGGGGCCGGGCACACGCGATCGCCTCCGCGTTCGCCCTGTTCTCCGGACATAACCGGCTCGAACGGCACCGCCTGCCGCTGCCCGCGCGTCAGCTCGCCTCCCGGCGGTTCGGGCGTGGCTTCCTCCTGTCGGTGCCCGAGCTGGCCGCGCTCGCCCACCTGCCGATGGACGCCGCCGTCCCGGGGCTCCAACGGGCCGGCGCGAACACGGTCGCGCCCTCGCCGCAGGTCGCCCAGCGCGGGAAGGTGCTCGGCGTCGCCGACGCAGGACATGAGCGGCCGGTCGCGCTTCGGGTCATCGACTCCTGTCACCACGTGCATGTCCTGGGGCCGAACGGCACTGGCAAGAGCACCCTGCTGGCCCAGATGATCCTCTCCGACATTCAGGCTGGGCGCGGCGTGGCCGTCATCGACGCCAAGGGCGACCTTGTCACCGATCTTCTCGGGCTCATCCCCGAAGAGGCCGGGCAGCGGATCGTGCTGATCGACCCGGACGACCACCATTCCCGGCCCGCGCTCAACGTCCTGAGCGGCGCCGACCGGGAAACGCTCGTGGACAACATCGTCGGCATCTTCCACAAGATCTACGCCGACTCCTGGGGCCCGCGCAGTGACGACATCCTGCGCGGCTGCGCCCTCACCCTCTCCCGCAACAGCGGCACCCTCGCCGACATCCCCGCGCTGCTCACCGATCCCCTCTACCGAAGACCACTCGTCGACCAGATAGACGACGGCTTCCTGCTGGGGTTCTGGAACTGGTACGAGCGCCTGTCGGAGCAGGCCCAAGCACACGTCACTGCACCCATCATGAACAAGCTCCGGGCATTCATGCTCCGCCCGTTCGTCCGCGACATCCTCGGCTCGGCGCAGTCCACCTTCGACGTCGGCGACGTCCTCGACGGCAAGATCCTCCTCGCCCGCCTACCCAAGGGTGTGCTCGGCGACGACACCGCCCGCCTGCTCGGCTCGCTCCTGCTCGCCCAGGTCTGGCAGGCCGCCTCCCATCGAGCCCGGCTCGGCCGTACCCGTGCGCCGTCCGCGCTGTATGTGGACGAGACGCAGAACTTCCTGAACCTTCCGCACGCGTTGTCGGACATGCTCGCCGAGGCCCGCGCCTACCGGCTGTCGCTGGTCCTCGCCCACCAGCACCTGGCCCAACTCCCCCGCGAACTTCGCCAGGCGATCAGCTCCGACGCCCGGAACAAGATCTATTTCTCGCTCTCACCAGAGGACGCCCGGGAGAACGAGCACCATTTCAGCCCCTATCTGACCCGGCATGACCTGGCCAACCTGGGCGCCTTCCAGGCCGCGGCCCGCCTGGTCGTCCGCTCCGCCGAGACCGCGCCGTTCACGTTGCGCACCCGGCCCCTGCCCGCGCCCGACGCCGAGCTCGGGGGGCGCATCCGAGCCGCCGCCGCCCAGGCCCACGGCCGGACACGCGCCCGCCCCGAAGCCCTGCCGCAGGACGACCCGCGGCAGCGACCCACACGAGGAGAGGAATCATGAACGAGCACTACACCCCCGGCGTCCTGGCCTCGCTCGCCACCCGGCTGACCGGCCGGGACCGCCACCTGCTCCGCCTGGTCTGGACCCACACGGTCCTGACCTGCCACCAGATCACCGAGCTCGCCTTCAACGGCCCGATCACCGCACGCCACCGACTGGTCAAGCTGAACCGCATCGGCGTCCTGGACCGCTTCCGACCCAAGCCGCCTGTCGGGTCCGCGCCCTGGCACTACGTGCTCGGCGAGGCGGGTGCCGCCGTACTGGCCACCGAGGACGGCGTCGACCTGCCCGAGTTCGGTTACCGCCGCGACCGCGCCCTGTCGATCGCCTACAGCCAGCGGCTCGCCCACACCGTCGGGACCAACGAGGTCTTCGCCCGCCTGTACGGCGCCGCCCGCCGGACCCCCGGCTGCCGCCTGCGGGCGTGGTGGCCAGAGGCGCGCTGCGCCGCCCAGTGGGGCACGTACGTGCGCCCCGACGCCTACGGCAGATGGACTGAGAACGGCCGCACGCTCGACTTCTTCCTCGAATACGACACCGGCACGGAGACCTTCGATCGGGTCCTCGCGAAGCTGTCCGGCTACGCCGCCCTCACCGCAGCCACCGGGATCACCACCCCTGTCCTGTTCCTGACCCCCTCACCGCGCAGGGAGAGGAGCCTGCACAGCCGCCTCCAGCTCCGCGCGGCCCAGATGGCCGTACCCTGCGCCACCGCCGTCGCCGGAACTGACGGACCGGAAGGACCGATCTGGCTACCGCACGACCGCCAGGACCTGCGGCTCGGCCTCGCCGGACTCGCTGAGCACTGGCCCCAGTCGGCGACCTCCGCTGAGGAGGGATGCCGTTGATCGCAGAGAGCGGTCTCACAACAGCACTCGCGGCAGGTGGGACCTTCGTCTCCGGCATCGTGCTGATCGCCAGCCTGGTGGGAGGCGCGACGTACGCGGCCACCTCCGCCAGTACCGGGATCACCCGCATGGTGTGCGGCTACGCCCGCCCGTCTGGTGCCACGGAGCCGGGGCCAACACCAGGGACTGCCTCCGACACCAAGCAGACCAAGCCCGGCCTGTCTCCCGCCATGCAGGCAGAGATACGCGGCGGCATCGAGACCGCCGCGGCGCTCGGCGTCCCGCGTACCGCGATCACCTACGACATCGCCGCTGCTCTCGCCGATGAGATGCCCGAAGCCGACCCAGCCCAGATCAGAAAACAGGCCGAGCAGGCCGTCACCGCCGTTGCCGCCGAGCTGTGTACCGAACTGACCCTTGACGGCCTTCCCACCGATGCCGTGGCAGGGGCAGGCCGTGGCGTGGTCGCTGTACAGGCGGCGCTCGCCATGCTCGGCGTCCCGTACTCCTGGGGCGGCGGCGGGCCGAACGGTCCCGGCTACGGCATCGGACGCGGAGCGCGGACCAAGGGATTCGACTGCTCCGGCCTGACCGAATACGCCTGGGCAAGGGCTGGCGTACGGATCGGCACCACCACATACGAGCAGTGGCGGACAGGGATCCGCGTCCCACGCTCCCAGATCCAGCCAGGCGACCTGATCTTCTACGAGACCGACTCATCCATCCCCGGCCCCGACCATGTCGGCATCGCGATCGACGCCACGCGCATGGTCCATGCGCCCTACACCGGCAGCACCGTACGCGTCGATACCTGGGCAGGCGCGCCAGGCCGGGAACGGCAGCTCCTCGGCATCGTCCGGCCCTGATGACGCCCATCAAGGACATCGCGATAAAGCCCGCCCCGCGATCTCCGGCACAGCGCCGATCGCGCGGCGCACCTGATCTCTCCTCCCAGCGCTCGGCCCCCTATGGGCCGAAGCGCGGCCACACCACGCCCAAAACACGAATGGAGTCACGCATGCGAAAGCTCGCCACACTTCTGACCTCGCTGCTCTTCCTGATCGCGATGGCCCCGGCCGCTTCAGCCGGAGGCAACGGCTGGCACGACGACCGCATCTCGTACGGCTCGGTAAAGGTCAGCTCAGACCGCAAGCACATCAAGGTGTGCGACACCCATGCCGACGGCGTCGAGGTCTGGGCGGAATACGCGACGTCCTTCCTGCTCATGCACACAGTCAAGGACGGGAAAGGCGGTGACTACGACTGCGAAGAAGACACCGTCTTCTTCGGATACATCACCGTGTTCAAGCTCTGCATCCGCCGCAATGGCTTCAAGGAGTGCAACCCATCCATCTGGATCAAGCGGTAGGCGGCCGACCTGTCCTGACCTCGCGTTCTTGTGCGGATCGGGGCGCGCTGCCCGAGAATCCTGGCAGCGGTTCAGTGGCAGGCCGTAAGCTCGTGGTGACCGATCTCAGCCTTTCTTTGGTCAGAGAGTTGAAGTTTGGTCAGAGGGCCGGTTCTTCACGAGCCGGCCCTCACTCGTCGCCCAGGCATCTCTGGAGCAGGAGGAACCCGGGCATCGCCTCCCTTGGGCGGATCCCCACATCGAAGATCTCCGGTTCCTCGAAGACGGGCTCCCCGCTGGGGCGGCGCGCGTAGACAACTCGGCCGTAGTCGACACCATCATCCCGGTCGAAGCTCATCCACGTGATGGCTTCCTGCTCGCCCTCCCGGAGCGGGTGGTTCGACACAGCTCGTAGGGCGATCGTGCTCGGCGGTTGGAATATCCACACCTGAGGGACGGCCAGCACCCAGCGAGCGGCATCGATCTCTCGTGCCTTCCCCGCCACCTTTTCCTCGAACGCCGCCGCCGTGGCGCTGTCACGCAGATAGTCGTAATCACTCAGCACGAGTTTGCGCTCGCTTTCGATCGCGACAATCGCGGGGCATTCCCGAGCCACGATGTTCTTCTCCAGGCGCCGTACCACGTCGAAGAGCAGGTCCAATGTCGCTGCGTTCATCTGGCCTTCCCATCTGCGCCGTACCCGTCAAGCGCGGTGCCCGGACAGTGAACGCTAGCGGGTTCCCAAGTCAGCGCGCCGAAGTACGCAACGGAAGGCGATCGGGCTTGTCGATCCCCGGGATGCACGCAGCCGCAATGGCTAGGCTCATACGGTGAGCGCCGGGAGAACCTTGGTCCTGTGGGACATCGACCACACGCTGATCACCATCGGCGGCCTCAGCCACGACATCTACGCCGACGCTTTCCGATCCGCGACCGGCCAGGTCATGCGACAGCTCGCCGACATGACCGGCCGTACAGAACGCGCGATCGCGGCGGACACCCTACGTCTGCACCACATCGAGGCCTCCGACCGCACCCTTCACTTCTTCGGCATCGCCTTGGCCGAGTCCTTCCTGACCTACGAGGAAGCGATCAGGAAACGCGGACGCGTACTGGACGGAGCAATCGAGATCCTCGCCACGCTCGCCGACCGCCCGGACGTCGTACAGTCCGTACTCACCGGGAACATGGAACCGATCGCGATCGGCAAGCTCAAGGCGTTCGGCCTTGATCGGTTCGTGGACTTCGACGCGGGCGCGTACGGGATGGACCACGAGGAGCGCCCCGAGCTGGTACGGCTGGCGCAGCAACGCGCGACCGCCAAGTACGGATCCGCGTTCACCGCCGACAACACGGTCCTGATCGGAGACACCCCCAACGACGTCCTCGCCGGACACCTCGGCGGCGCGCGGGTAGTCGCCGTCGCCACCGGCTCGTGTGGCGCGGACGCCTTGCGCGAGGCAGGCGCCGAACTCGTTCTCACCGATCTCAGCGACACCCCGGCCGTCATCCACGCCATCCTCGGCGTGACGGACGGGCTCAGTAGGACGACGCCCGCACCTCTTCCGCCAGGTCACGCACCTGCTGCACCTTCTTGTAAGCCGACAGGTCGTCCATGAACTCGGTGAATCGCTCCCGCACCCGTGCCGAGCCGATCGCGGAGGACATCCGGTGCGCGCGCTCGCCGATAGCCGCCGCATGGGCGACCTCCCCCTTGCCCAGGTAGGCGGCGGCGAGCCGGATCGTGTAATGCGCCAGGTCTCTGGCGTGCTCCGGCGTCCTCGACCGTACGAGCAAGATCGTATGTTCGATTTCCGAGATCGCGTCGTCGGCCTGTCCCAGGTCCAGGAAACAGGCGCCGCGCTGGGCGGAGAGCTCTATCTCGCCGACGTATCCGACCCAGCGAGGCTCCTCCTCATCCGCCGTTTCGGCGTACACGGCCTGCGCCAGATCCAGGCTGCGCTTGCATGCGTCAGCCTCTCCGAGCCGGGCATGGGCACGTGCGGCACGGTTGTGCGCTGTCGCGCGGGCGCGTGGGGATATTCCCGCGCTGGTGAGGCCGATCGCGGTGCGTGCCAGTGCGAGCGCCTTGTCCGGTTGGTCGCGGTAGAGGGCGTGCAGGCTCATGTAGCCGAGGGCGTGCCCGGCCAGGGAGGGGTCGTCGGCCTCATGTGCCGCGTAAATCGTGGCGGTGAGGTACCGGCTGGCCTCCGCATGCCTGCTCGCGTCGATGGACAGCCAGCCCGCGATCTGGGTGAGGCCCGCCATTGCCAGGTACAGGCGACGCGTGTCGTCCGCTCGCAGGCCGGGCGAGCCGAACAGGCCGGCCGCCGCCTGTGCCTGACCTGCCACAACCTGGCACAGCTCGTTCCCGCCGAATTCCGCGTCCAGGCGGTAGAGCCGACTGAGCAGCGCTTCGACCGATTCGACGGTGAACCCCGGAGGCAGCACCCCGGCGCCTGCGGGTGGAAGTACCAGCAGGGAAACGATCTCCTCGTCTTCGGACGCTTCCCCAAAAAGCGCTTTCTCTTCTATTTGCAGAGCCCTGCTGAAGAGCAGCCTGTAGCGCTCGCTGGGGGTGCTGATCTTTCCCGATTCCCAGCGACGGATGGACCGGACGAGCGCCTCATGGTCCGGCAGTGAGCTGGCGTCCCCGCCTGCGGCCTCGCGCAGCTTGCGGGCCATCGCGTGCACATCCCACAGGCGCGCTTTGCGCTCGGCTCGGATACGCGCGAACCAAGAGGACACCATCGGACAAACACCTCCGAAACTCCGCAGCGGAACGTATAGGGTTTTACTCGCCGATATTCGAGATGGCGGAGGAGCGCCAAAGTCTGACGCGCGGCGCGAATGTATCGCTAATCGAATGATGGCGATACAGCCAACGCGAAGGGACCCCGCGAATCCGGCGGAGAGACCTCCGCTCGTTCTTCTTCCTCGGACGCCACTCTCGCGGTCGGGGCATGCTTCGTTTCACCTGCGCACGGCCTGGATGGAGCGACATGGCACGCCTTTCGATCATGGTCAGTTCTCTCCGGACTGGTACGGCTCCCGCCAGCTGTGGCCGGGAGCCGTACGGTGGGCTGCGGGGTTCAGTTCAGGCGGCGACGGCGGTGAGTTGGCGATCCAGCACCGTGGACAGGGTGCGCAGGGTGCCCCGATCGAGCTCGTCGATGCCGCCGGTCACCGCGCGGAGCATGTTGCGTTCGGCTCGTACGGCACCGCGGATGTTTTGCTCGTGGTGGGTGAAGGTGTTGATCGCCTGGACCACGCCCCAAGCCGTGCCCCTCCATGGCGCCACTCGCAGATCGTGGTTCCAGAGTTTGGTCAGGGTGTCGCGCCTGCTCTCGGCCATGGTGCGGCTGCGGCCTCGCTGATCTGGCATCGGCGTGTGGGCGTCCAGGAACTTCAGCCATTGCCGGCCGGTGACCTCCACCCGGCACAGGTCGCGGACCGCCGCTGAGAACTCGTCGGCCAGGGCGTAGACGATGTTCAGCGCGTCGCGGGCCTCGGCAAGCCTGAGCTTCGAGTGCCGGGAGTGCTTGATCTTGACCTGCTGGCCGCGTTCGGCGAGCCCGGCGGCCATGGTGTTGTCGCACACGATGTTGGTCACCGCCCGCTTGAACGTCGTGGCCAACGAGCCGTCGAACGACGTCGCCGCGAAAAGATGCGGCCGGAACTCGACACCTTCCGGCGTCACGATGTTGTCGGGGACCTCGACCGACACCCAGGCGACCGCCCCGCCCTTCAGCAGACCGGCGGAGCCGATCGACAGGTCGGCGTCAAGCAGCCGGGAGACGTTGTTGATCAGCCACTCGACGTAGGGGTGTGGCTCGTAGCCGTCGGAGAAGATCCCCATGACGTGCCCGTTGTCGCTGCGCAGGATCGCCTGCCGGTCGGGTATCTGCGCGAGCCCGCCGCGCGGGTCCTCCACATAGATCGGTCGTGAGAGGGCCTGCCAGCCGAACAGGCGCCGCTTGACGTCGCCGACAGGGATTGGCCCCTCGTAGTGGTTCGGCTCCTCGCCCTGCATGCTGGCGCGGTAGTGCCAGGCGGTTCCGCGCTTGCCGGTGAAGCCGATCAGCGTGTTGGCGTTCAGCCACTCCAGAGACTCCCTGGACATGTCTTCTCCTTGTCTGGCGAAATGGAAAAGCACCGGCCGGGGCCGGTGCCTACGGGTGTGCGTTATGGCTTGCTGGCGGGGGCAGACCCTCCACGTAATGGGATGTTCTTTCTGGCGACGGACGCGGGCCCAGTCATCCCCATGGCCGAGGGGCAGATGCAGCATGGCGCTCGGACTGCGCACGTGGAACGCGTGGATGCGGGCGGGCTCTCCGACCGGAGGCGCGCCTGTGAACGGCCTCGGGAGCTTCGTGCTGGACAGAAACTCTGATCGGCGCCCCTCTGGGTCACAACTCCGAAGTGAGGGCGCGGGCCATGCGTGCGACGAGATCGTGGTCGGCTCCGTCGACCTCGATGCGGCAGGTTGAGGCCTCCCCGGACGTGGTCAGGACACATCCGGCGGTGCCCACGTTCCAGCGGGCAACCAGTCGCCGTCCCTCCTCCACGACATCCCCAGTAGGGATGAGGCGGCGCAGTCGGCCGAGGAACCGGGCGCGCTGAGCGTCCTCTACGGCGGTCTTGGTCATGCGTTCCCGGACGATGGCGAGGTCTCGTTCGTAGGCGGGGAGCAGTCGCCGCCTGATGTCGGCGGCGATCCTCTCCGGACCGCGTGCGACGGCAACGGTGATCTCGTGGCGGGGTAGACCGCACCCGGAGTCTCCGCCCGGATATCCCGCGATGATCTTCACGCGTTCCGACCGCTTCCACACCCGGTGGACGACCAGGCACGCACCATCTGGACGGACCAGATACACCGGCCGATCTTCGGCGATCTCTGCGGTGAACCCGTCCAGCACGGGCGCGAGTTTGGTAGCGAACTCCTCGATCTCCTGCCTGTTCACCGTCCACGTCCTTTCTTCGAGTCGCGTCTGTGGAAGAGCGCCGCCCGGCAACCAGGAAGGGGGCAACCTCGTTCCTGCAAGGAGCAACCGCGCGGCACGCAGTTCCCCGGCCCGCTGAGTGCGCGGGCCGGGGAGTTCCTGAAAAGCGAAAACCCCTCGCCGTCTCGGCGAAGGGCAGGGTCTGCTTCTGTTTCTGTAGGTCAGGAGAAGCGCTCATGGATGGCGTGGGCGAGGCGTTCGGTCAGTTCTCGATCGGCCATCCGGACCTCGATCGAGTTGCTGGCGCCCTCGCCGTACATCGCGAACGAGCCGGAGGCCGCGCCAAGCCGCCATCGCACGATGGTTTCCCGCTGCTTCTCGTTGACCGTCGCCCCGGGGAGCAGGGTTCGCAGGGTCTCGATGAGTTCGGCCCGTGCGGCGTTCTCGGTCGTCCTGCCGCTTAGCCGTTCCCGGCAGGCGGCCAAATCTCGCAGGTAGCCGGGCAGCAGTCGGCGGGCGATCTTTCTGGCGACGTGCTCGGCGCCTCGGCTCGCCGTCACGGTGATCTGATGCCGTCGCAGGTCCGGGAAGAGACCACCGCTCCCGTCCGGGTAGACGCCGAGCACGATGACGCGCCCTTCCTGTCTCCACAGCGGGTGCACGACGAGCCGGGCCCTGTCCGGGCCGATCAGGTAGGCGGGATGGCCGGGCCGGATCAGCGGCCTGAACCCGTCCAGATGCTCGGCGACCTGGGTCACGAGATTGTCGATGTCGGCAGCCTCCACGGCGAAGCCTCCTTTTCGTGCTGGCGGGATCACTTGTCTTGGGCGAGTCGCGCCTGATCGGCGAGGAACCGGTAGATGTCGCGGCCGGGCGTGCCGCATTCGGCGCAGCGGCAGCCGTACCGGTGGATTTCGGTGGTGTGGAAGGTCTGAAGTGGGCTCTCCCACGGAGCCGGGTGGTGCGGTTCGTCGAGCTCCACCCGGACGCGCCCGTCGCCGATGATCTCGGCGATGGTGCCCGGGTAGTAAAAGGGCGACTGGTAGGACTCGGCCCACCATGGGCGTACTGGGATGCGGAAGATGGGCCGGACCAGCACGCGGTCACCGATCCTCACCGTTCATCCCTCCCACAGGTCCAGAGCACCGGCGGCGTCCTCGGCGGCCGGGCGGCCGGCGCCGCGCAGGTCGGCGATCGTCCAGGCCAAGCGGAGCAGCCGGGGCAGCGCCGCATCGGTCAGCACGCCGACGTGTACGGCGGAGCGGAGCAGCGCGACGGCCTCCGGCTCGGCCGGGAAGCGGGTACGCAACTCCAGCGCGGGAATCTCGGCGTTGGTCCGCCATGGCGTTTCCGCCAGCCGAACGGCTGCCCGTTCCCGCGCTTCCCCCACCCGCGCCGCCACCACCGACGTCGGCTCACCCGGTTCGACAGGCCGGGTGATCGGCTCGGTCCAGGCGCGAACCTCGATGCGTGACAGCACTGCGGCCAGGCGCCCCAGGTAGCGGCGGCGCACGCCCGGCGAGCACTCGCACGGCTCCCCGCCGCCTCTACTGGTCGCGCATGGGCAGTCGCGGGCGTCGAGAACGAGCAGGAACCGGGCTGGGTAGCGGACGCTGCGCCCCATACCCGCGAGGAGGATCTCCCCGCTGTCCATCGGGCGGCACAGCCCGTCCAGGACCGTACTGGGAAACTCGGGCGCGTCGCTGAGATGCAGCACTCCGCGGTGGGCGAGGGAGACGGCGCCGGGACGGTTGGCGGCCACGCTGCCGAAGATCGCCGCTGAGGTGGAGGTGTGGTGCGGTGCGCACAGCGGCGGCGCCGAACCCGGACCCGGTATCCCGTCGAGGCGTCCGGCCAGCGATCGGATGTCGGCCACTTCCCGGGCTGAGGCGGCATCCAGCGGCGGGAGGATGCCCGGGAGGCGTTCGGCCAGCATGGTGGCCGGGCCGTCCCCTTGCAGGAACAGGTGGTGCCCTCCCGCCGCGCACACCTCCAGCGCGCGACGGGCGGAGTGGCTCCCCGGAATGTCGGCCATGTCCACGGTCGGCGGCGGGACGCCGACCGGAGTCGACTGTCCGGCGTTCTCGTTGAGTGTCCCGTCCCTGAGCCAGGCGATCACGTCGGCCAGGCAGGTAGCGGGCAGCACCACCACGCCGGGGGTCTGGGCGGTGATCTCCGTGAAGAAGCCCGGGACTACCACGGTGGTGAGCCCGGCCGCTGCGGCAGCGCGGATGGCGGGCAGGACACCTCGGACCGGGCGGATCCCTCCGTTCAGCCCCAACTCGCCGAGGAACACCGTCCCGGCGAGACGTTCCCGCGGGATGTGCCCGGTGGCGGCCAGGAACGCGACCGCCAGCGCGAGATCGGCGGCGCTGTCGTAGACCGGCATGCTGTCGGGGCAGACGCTCACCGTGACCTGAGCGTCCGGCCAGGTGATGCCGCTGTTGAGGACCGCGGCGCGGATCCGGTCGCGGGCCGGCCCCACCGAGCGTTCCGGAAGGCCGGTGAGGTGGAGTTCCGGCGGCCCTGCTCCGGCGTCGGCTTCGATGTCCAGGATGTGTCCGGTGAGGCCGATCAGGGCGGCCGAGTGTGTAAACGCGTGTCCCATCCCGGCTCACCACCCCTCAGGGAGGACCGGACACGCGGCTTGCGGGTATCGCCGGGCCTGAGCCTCGATCTCCCCGGCCATGTCAGCGCAGTTCACGGCAGAGGTGATCGACGGGGGAAGCCCATGGTCCAGGGCCATGCCGATCAGGTGCGCGAGCCGGTAGCCCGGATCGATCGACAACGCCCGTTCGATCGCAATGCGCGCCAGCGAACCATCCCCGGTCCCGAGAGCGACGAACGCCAGCAACGCAAGCGGGGCGGCGGAGAACTCCGGCGGCACCCTGCGGGCGACCTCGCTCCACAGCCGGACATGCGTCTCCTCGTCGTACCGCCCGATGAAGGTCATCGCGGCGTCGCGGACGAAGATCCCGGTCAGGCGGACGCCGAGCCAGGCGGCCTCATCGGCGTCCAATTCCTCCCCTGTCTGCGCGTGCTCCAGGGCGGCGGTGATCTGGTCGATGCCCTCGCGGTACCAGTCGTGATCGGTCCCGGCCAGGCTTCGAGTCTGGGCGCATGCCGTGCGGGTCGCGGCGTCCACCCGTTCCCGGTCCGGCCCCTCGGCCGGGGCCAACGTGGCGGCCAGCGCCGCGCGGTCCGGGCGTGCGACGAACCCGGCGAACACGGCGGTCGCGGCGGCTGCGCTGGCGGTCGGCTCGTACGGGACGCCCTCCGGCGGGCAGCATCCCGCCACGGTGCACGTGTAGGACCAGTACCGGCCCTCATCGGCGCGCAACGCGTCCATGATCTCGATCCCGGCCGTGTTGAGTGCCTCGGTGGCGGCGTCGATGACGGGCGTGACCTGAGCACTGGTGCCGTATCCGAGCAGCATCACCTGCCGTGCCGCGTTGCCGGTGAGGACGCTGGTCAGGTGCCCGGCCAGGCCCGGCGCATCGGCAGGGTCGGAGGGCAGGTCGTAGCGCACCACTCCGCCGACGGTGCGGTTTTCGGTGTCGAGCACGGTCACCACCAGACTCGATTCCGGGTGGAAGCCGAGCAGGTAGGGCACCACGGCGATGAGATCGGCCGGTGAGGCCAGCCGTACGGTCGGGACAGCGGTCATGAGGAACCTCCAGACATGACGAAGCCCCCGGCGGGACGCCGGGGGCCGGGAAAGACAGGAGGGGGGTTCAGCAGCGCTCGACCCGCACACCACCGCACGGGCCCAGGAAGACCCGCCGGTCGGGGTAGTCGAGCACCTCGCGAGACCCGAACAAGGTGATCTCGCAGTCGTCGCCCACGCAGGGCGTGAGCACGTCGGCAGGCTCCCGGTCGACGAACGCGAAGCGGGAATGCCGCCAATAGCCGTACCGGTGCCGTTCGGCGAGTTTCACCCGGGCATCGGCCAGGGAGGAGAACTCCTCCAGATCCTCGGGCTGTGACGGGCTGTATCCGTTGCCGCCGTGCCAGAGTCCGAACCAGGCCGCCATGATTTCTCCTCTCGATGAGCCGGTCAGGGAGCGCGCCGTACACGCCGGGAGCAGAGCCGTACGGCGCGCTCCCTGACCGGCCCGTGGCAGAAGGAGCGTCAAAGGGAGGAGCAGCCGGGCGACGGGTGGTTTCCACCGCAGTAGCCGCACCAGCCGTCCATGGCGTACACCGACAGTTCCTCGGCGTACTGATCGCGCCACGCGCGTTGCGTGCGGGTGTAGTCGGCGAAGTATTCGGCGTCTGTGTCGCCCTCGCCTGCGGTGAGGAAGCGCAGCACCGTACGGGCCGCGCTGACCAGTTCCTGAGTGGTCAAGGCCGCGCCGACGGCCGAGCAGATGTCGGACGCGGCGAAGATCGTTCGGCTGCGTCGTGACAGCCGGTACCGCCAGCGGATCCGGCCCTCGTCGGTCCGTCCGGCGGCTTCCAGTTCCAGCAGGTGATCGGTGTCGATCGGCCAGGCGGGCATCAGCCGGGGGCTGATGATCCATCCGGCGGGCAGCGTGAGGGCATGCGTCATCGTCATAGCGACTCCGAAGATGTGATTGGAGCCCGTCACCAGTGGCGGCGGCGCTCCAGGTGATGCGGCCGTACGGTGGTACTGGTCGCGTGGATCTCGCAGTCCTGGGCATACAGGGCATCGGCGAAGCAACTGCAACAGCGGATCAACCGCATGCGCGCCCCGGATGACCGGTTGGTGTGCGTGGCGTCGATCCAGAGATGGGTGTTCCACAGGCAGCCGAGACAGGTGATCGTCTCGGCGTCCTTGGGGATCGGCGTGAGCGTGGCCGTCACCCCGTACTCGGGTTCTCCGGACGGGTCGGTGGCGGGAACCAGCGTGGCGGTGTCCGCCCGCACCGTGCCGATAGCGGTCACCCGCATCACCCGGCCGCCGGTGAATACGGTCAGGTCTCCCACGGCCCATCCCGGATCGGCGGCAGGATTCACCCCCACAGAAACGCTCCTC
The DNA here is from genome assembly GCA_001570385.1 of Microtetraspora glauca. Classification (GTDB taxonomy): domain Bacteria; phylum Actinomycetota; class Actinomycetes; order Streptosporangiales; family Streptosporangiaceae; genus Microtetraspora; species Microtetraspora glauca. The sequence continues at coordinate 415,536 of BBYL01000008.1, forward strand.
TCACAGTGGGTGGTCCGTCCCGGGCGGCCTGCCGTGCCGCCCGGGATGGGATCGCGGACGTGCGCCGGGAGACACGCGAGATCCCGGCGCGCTGGGATTCTGGGGTCAGTCAGGTCAGCCGGACGGCCTGAACGCTGGCCTGGAATCGCTGGCCGCGTGCCTCGACCTTCCCGTCAGCCCGGAAGCCGGCCCGGCCCGTCCTGAACGTGCGGGCCTGAAGGCCGTCCGCGACCAGAGCCGTGAGCGCGGCAGCAATCTCATCGGTCGACGCGTCCACCCTCAGATACGGGTCGTCCTTCGAGCCGAGCAGTACGGCCTGAGCCTGAGCCTGGTACCTGACCCCACCAACGATGATCTTGCCGGCGCCGTGGAATCCCCTGGATCCTGTGGAGAACTCCTTACGAGCGATCTCCAGCTTGATCATGTTGGTCAATGCCTGGCTGACGTCCATCCGGACTCCCTGTGTGCGGCACGGCCCCGGCCTGATGCCCGCGCCACATCCATGGCGCGCGTCCTCTTGCGCCGTCCACAGGAGCAGGAACCGGAACCGAACGCGGCTGCGCGGTCGGCGACCGGTATCGATATGCGCTTACGCGCTTCCGCGTGTGGAAAGCCGAGAAAGCTTCCGCGCGCGGCGGGTTGAAGCGTTCGCGGCGCTTCAGCGACGCGAACCGCTCTCATTTAAATACGGTGACCGGAACGGCCCGACCGTCCGCGCTCGGTGAGATTTCCTTTCGTTTCGAGCACCCGGGCGAACGGTCGCCGTTCCGGCCACCATAGCTGTTCACGGCGTAAGTGAGTGAGACCGGATAACAGCATTTTGGAGCGTTGCAGCGCCGTCCGCGTCGCGCGCGTACCGGCGAATTTCACTCTCATATAAATACGGGCCGCACGACCGCCCAACCGTCCGGCGAATTCCAAGATTCTTCACCGCTTGATTTCTCGCGAGAGTACGCAACGCCCCACAGGAATGGGCCATAGAGAAAGGGCCCCAGAGCGGTCTCTGGGGCCCTTTCTCGCGACCTTTCGTCAGTCGTCCATGGTTTCGGTACCGCTGTGAGCCATCGCGCTTCTGGCGTCGTCAAGGCGCTCCGACAGTTCCCGCCACTCCGCCCGGGCGGCGTCGCGCACCCGGATCACGTTCCTGCGGGACCCGTACGCGCCCCCGTACCGCGCCTGAGCGAGCCTGCTGAGGATGCCCGCACGCCCCAAGTCGTCCGCCTGAGACGCCACGTCCATGGCTTCGGCGATGACCGGGAAGTCTCGACCGTCGCCGAACGCCTGACGGAAGATGGCCGCGCTGTTCTGCGCCACGCAGTACGCCACAGCCGCGCGCGTGACGTTCTCAGCGTGCGGCAAACCGCGCATGAGCTGGGCACCGGGTGTGGCGTCGATCTCTCCCGGGGGAACGTCGATCCGGTAGCCGTTCCGCGCCGCCGCGTCCCGCACCGCCCACCGCCGCAGCGTCGTACGCGTGATGGTCATCTCGCCACCGTCGCGCCGGACGTAGATCCACGCGGGTTCGGCGGATGTGCTCTCGGATGCTGTCCGGCACGACGTGATGATGTCCCGCAGTCGCTGCGCGAACAGAAGGATGGCGTCCTGCGTGACGTCGTCCGACACGTCGTCGGTGCCGTACGGTGCGTGTCCCTGCTTGACGACGGTTGCGCTCCCGTCCATGCGCTTGCGGGACCGCGTGGCGTCGACCGTGCGGCAGTAGCCGCACGCCAGTTTCCGAATCTCCGCCCAGTCGTCCGAAGTCACGCGCGCCATGTCCTCCGGCGTGAGCTTCTCTCCCGGAACATTCGCGGGAACACACTTTCCAGGAATTCCATTCGACACGATCGCTCTCCCTGATCCGATCCCACACGGCGCACCACGCGCGCCGCGCCTTTCTTTGGTCACTTCAATTGAACATCAGGACGGCGATCGAATCAACGATATTCGGGCGTCTTTGCAGTGTTTTCCCAGGTCAAATGACCAGATTGACGCCATTCCGAAAAGCACAAAACGCGACAATAGGCAGCCCGTAAACGCCAATGGCAAACGTCGGATTATCTGAATCAATGAAACTTGATGGATTTAACTAATTGAGGAGCCGAGAAACGCACACAAACCAACCAAGCCTCCCGTCCCGTGATCACGCGGCGTCCGCCTGTCAGTCGGGTCGGCGACCGGCCGGGGATACCGTGGGCTGACCTGCGACCTTCGAACTATCGCCTCGGCCACTCTCAGCCGGCCACCTATCGGCTGACGGCCGGTCATCCGATCGGCCGGAGTTCTCTCGCCGGAGCCCGCTGTCAGCCATCCCGCCAGCGAGAAGGAGCCTCCACAGGCGCTCTGTCTTGGCGGACGGCATCCAGGTCGTCTCACTCACCGTCGTGCGGCGCGCCCTTCAAATCGTCCAGCTGATGAACCTTAAGCCGCTGCTTGGCACAGCTCATAGCGCGTCTCCTGGCACTCGCACGTGCGCTCCTTCACCCTCATCCGGGCACAGATGGGCATCGGCTCGTACAACTCGGTGATCAGATGTTTCGCCACAAGCGGCGCGAATGCCCGAGTTATGCAAATGCCCCTGCCCCCTGGGAGGACGCCGGTCAAGTCCGGGGCTATGCCGAGTGCATCAAGTATCCCGATAATGGCGCGCCATCAGTGGCTGACGGTTCGACCAAGACGCCAGTGACGCCGAGATGGCGGCCGAGTACCGGGTGCCGCAGATATCGCCGAACGGGTGGCGTCACGTCTACACAGCGGCCGGCGGGCTGGCGCTGGGGCGCGGAAGGGCCAGCTGGTGAGCTCCCGACGCGCAACTGGCGGTCCTGGGCCGAGCTTGAGGTCGGGCTGGCCGCTCCGGCCGACGCGATCGGTCCTGGACTCTGAGCCGGATCGCGAAAGCGGTCAACACAAGGTTCCGGGCGTCCTGCAGTTGGGCAGTATGCGTTACTGCTGCACCGGCTCAACTGAAGCTGGTAGGCCCCCCGCCCCACGGGCCGCCGAACGTGGATGGAGACCGCGGTTGCCCCATCGAAGGACGAGCAAGCAGTGGCTGCGTCCACGGAAGTGGTGTGAGAGTTTCCGCTGGTAGGGCTGCGGCGAGTTGGGAGCGTGGCTGTGCTTCGAAGACGAAAAACTTGAGGTGCCCCAAGGGGCGAACCTGGAAGCGACGCGGCAGGACCTCGCTGGTGGCGGTGCCAGCACGCAGTAGCGGCCGCATCTCCGTTGACGGAAACCAGCAACGTGCCATGCCCAAATAAGGTCAGACAATCACCGATTTCGCATTCTACTGCAAATAAATGTACACATGCTCACCGAAAGCTTCAACTAATTGATGTCAACCCCATTCTTGCAGTTACCTCCGTGCGGCGAGAAGGAGATCTGGATCCAATAGGTCTTTTCGCTCGGATTCCTTTCGACATCGTATGACCAGTAGTCGAAACCCAATTGGAGATCCGCGACAAAGTCGCCCAGATCCTTTGAGTAGCAGCTATCCGAGGGCCACTTCTCCGTTACCCCCGTTCTCTTTACAAGCTTCTTGGTTCCATCTTTGGTCATGCGCCATCCTGACGCTTCAGCTTCTCTGGCATAGTGATCGAATACCTTGAATGGTGACTGCTCAAACCGATATCGACGCCCTAACTCCGCTATCTCATTGTCGTCATCGCACGCCGGGGAGAAATATTCCTCGGTGATCGGGGTGGCGTCTGCCGGCTCCTTATTCAATATAGTCTCACTACGCGCGCGAGTGGCCATTCCGCTGGTCGGATCATTTAAGCAATCCAAACCCGTAGCGTGCATGACTCCTGAGCACGCGACTGTTGTCGTTGCGAGCAGGCTCACAGCGGCAGACAGGATGACGGTACGATAAATCAACGACCGGAATTTCGTTTGCCCACCACGACCCCTACGTGTACGGCAGGGCTCCCTCCTTGCATCCCGATTTTCCTCCGATAGCACCTTGATAGGGACTCTGCGGGCATTCATGAACCGGCCACGCCGGGTATCCTTGCATCTTCCAGATACCATATCCAGCCTCCAGATTCTTCCAGAACTTACTCTGATCGCTGAAGTACATCGACCTCAGCTGGTAATTGCGGGAGTAAGAGAGCACCCAATTAGCTCCAGCCTCATTGGCTTTCCAGTCTTGCATGCTGTCCGGCGTTCCCTCTTCGCCCCACTCGTGAACGGCCAGGAATTCCCAACTCCACTTCTTGTCAAAGAGAACGACCAAAGCCGACGAGAGCAGGAAGTGTCGCTTACGTCCGTCGCCATGAGTCTTACTGTCAGGGACAAATGGACTCGTCCCCGACCTCTTATATGATTGAATAACGATATTTGCAATCATGGTGCATTGCTTAAGCCCCCGAGCCATGCACATTTTTCCATTCTGGAGGTTCTTCAATATCTTGCCCCAGACAGATACACCTTTACCTTTCTTTAACTCGGTAAATCCTCCCTTGATTCCCTTACTCCCCTTTTCTTCGGCGTCCTTCCATCCCTTTTTGACCGCTCGCATCACCTCCCAAACAAGTTCTAGATCATTGTCATCCATATACACGTTGTATACTTCATTCATATATTGTTCGCGGAGCTGCTTGCTTTCCTCCCAGTAGCCTCTCGGTGCGGGCCTTCCATTCGGCATATAGCCGATCCTCTTTGCTTCCCTGTCAACGAGCTGCGGCTGTTGCTGCTGAAATTCGGGGGATGCCATATAGGCGGTCCACCACTGAGCGTGCGAGTCGGTCTCGTGACAAGTGCCGCCCGAGCATATGTAACCGGCCATGTACGTGTCACCTGGGGACACGACTATCTCCTGTACTGACTGTCCAGGATCGGTTGGGACTTCCCACCAATGGCCGGTCGGGTCAACACGATTAAGCGGAGAACCGCCTGCGTAGACGTAACGGTTGGCCTGAATGGAAGGAACGGGCTCCAGATTCCAGGTATCACGTGAGGCGAACGCTCCAGTGCCGGGTTCGTACCACCGGGCCGCCATGTTGACCTTGCCGCTTTCCGTGTCGGTGTAACCGCCCTGGTAACCAAGGTAATCAGCCACACCGGCGCGGGCGGTGACCTCACCAAACGGGCTGTAGGCGGCAGACCGGGCGAGTTCGGTGCCCTCGGCAGTGAGAGTACCGACGAGATCGCCGTGTAGGTCGCTGAAAGCAAGTTCGGCGCCACCACCGGCGTTCAGGCTAAGCAGGCGTCCAAGGGCGTCGCGCCCGAATGAGGCCTTCTTCACGCCGACCTGGTCCGTGACGGCGACCAGATCATTCGTGAGTCCGTCGTAGGAGAACCTCTCCTGCGCTGCGCCCTGGGTTCGACTGGTCATCCGGTCCAGAGCGTCGTAGCCGAACTGAACGCTGCCGTCCTGAGTGAGGCGGTCGAACGCGTCGAACTTCATGGTCGTGGCATTGCCGCCCGTGGTCTTTCCCGCAAGGGTGCCGCGGGCAGTGTAGGTATATGTGCTGCCATCACCGGACAGCAGTCGGTTGCGCTCGTCGTAGGTGTAGGTCTTGTCACCAGCGCGGACCCTGTTGCCGGCGGCGTCCCAGGCGTAGTCGGTCTTCTGTCCGTCAGGAGCCGTCCACGATGTGAGCTTGCCCGACCAGTCGTAGGCGTAAGTGTTGGCACCCGCGCCTGCGGTACCGACCGTTGTCTTGGAGGTCATGTTGCCATCGAGGTCGTACCCATAACGCAGGGACGCGATCTCCGATCCTGCAGCCGTCTTCAGTTCGTCTGAAGTTCGGCGGCTTAACGAGTCGTAGGTGAAGGTGCGGCGGGCTCCGTTCGCGCCGTAGCCCATGCTGGTGAGACGGGAGGCACTGTCGTAGCCGTAACTGATTGTGGCCCCGGTTACCGGGTCTGTGGTTTCCGCGAGTCGGTCGTCGCCATCCCAGGTCAAGGCCGCAGTGCCCGCCGCGTCGATACGCTGGGTGAGCCGTCCGTTGGCGTCGTAGGCATAGGCGCTGATGTCGCCACCCGGGCCTGTGGTCTTGAGGAGGGTGCCTCGATCGTTGTAGCTGAAGCCGAGGTCGTTCGCTTTGATGAGGCGACCCGCCAGGTCATACTCGAAGGCCTTCGCCGCAGTAGCGACCTCAGCACCGCTTCCGGTCTGCTTGGTCAGCCGGTTCAGCTCATCGAATACCTGGTCGATACGGACGCCCCCAGGGGCAATGCTAGCGACGGGGTTCTCAGCGCCATCGTAAAGCGTCGTCCATGTCCGGTCGTTGAGCCCAGGATGCGCGGCTGTGGAAGGCTCGATGATCAACTCGACCAGACCGAGGCTGTTGTAGGTCGTGATGGTGGAGTTTCCGCGCCCGTCAGTGAGACGCGTGCGGGATCCGGCGGCGTCGTAGCCGAAGCTGGTGGTGATGATCTCGTCGGCCGACACGGGTTCTTCGAGTTCGATCAGGTTGTTGGCCGCGTCGAACTTCTGACGGACCGCATGGCCTTCCGGCGTCGTCTGGCTGATCACGTTACCCGCGAGGTCGTACGCCATGCTCTGGGTACGCAGCAGCCTCCCATCGGAGTCGTACTCCTTGAGCGTCGTTTTCCGTCCGGCCAGGTCATATTCCGTTGCCGTGCTCGTGCCGAGCGGGGTTGTGACCTTCGCTATGCGGCTGGCCAGGTCGTAGCCGTACCTGCTCACGTTGCCGAGCGGGTCGGTTTCGGCGACCAGCGCCCCGGAGGCGTCATAGGAGCGCGTGGTGACGTCGCCAACGGGGCGAGTCCTTTTCGTGGGCCGGCCCGCGTTGTCGTACTCCAGTCGGGTGACGTATGCGGCCGTGGTCGGCCGACGCTCGATCGTCGTCTGTGTGATCTTGCGGCCGAGGTCGTCGTACGTGGCTTCGATGCGGGCGCCCGTCGGATCCGTCTGCGAAAGGATCTCTCCGGCCAGGTCGTAGGTGTAGGTCCACCGGCCGGGGTCGGCGCTGCCGATCTTGGGTTCAGTGACCTGGATACGTCGGCCGAGCCCATCGTAGGCCGCAGTCGTGACTTTGCCGCGTTCGTCGGTCACGCAGATCTGCTGTCCCGCGGCGTCGTAACCGTAGGTCACGGTCGGGGTGACGGCGGTTCCGCCTGGGGGTGTATAGGCGGGTTTGGCCTGGGAGATCACCCGTCCGGCGCGGTCGTGTGTCGTGGTGGTCAGACGTCCCTCGGCGTCCTGAATGTGGGTGAGTTCGCCGTGCGTGTTGTAGCCGACCCTGCTGGTGGGCCGGGTGGTCGTGGGCGCGGCGCCATCACGTTCTACTTTTACCGAAGGGTCGAGGGACTCGACCGGCCGTCCGGCCAGGTCGTAGCGGATCGTGGTGGTGTAGTCGGCGGCGGTGGCGCCAGAGGCGTTCCCACGGGGGTCCGTGATGCCGGTGACCAGGCCGCGGTCGTCGACGGTGAAGGTGGTGACAAGGTCCTCACCGTCGTTGTGGACCTTCTCGCGTATGGGCTTGTCGAGCTCGTTGTAGGCGTACTCCGTGATCTCCGTCCTGCTGACGCCGTCCGCGGTCTTGCTGACCTTGGTGACGTTGTCGTTGGCGTCGTACGCATACGAGGTCGTGCGGCCGAGTTTCGCGGGGTCGAGTGTCTCGGAGGTGAGGCGGCCGGCCGCGTCGTAGGCGCGGTCGACCCGGGTGAGGCCTCCGTCGGTGATCTGCTTGGTCAGGTTGCCGGCGGCGTCGTAGGTGTTGTCTTCGAGCACCACGTTCTTTGGAGTGGTCGAGCCGTTGAGCTTGGCGTCCTTGGCGATCGTCTGGGCGCGTCGATCGTCGCCATAGTAGGTGAACGCTGTGGTGCGCCCCATGGCGTCGGTTTCGGACGCCATGCGTCCGTCGGGGTCGTAGGCGTAGGACACGATCACCACGTCGGCGGCCGACTGTGGCGCGACCGGGCTTCCCGTCCAGCCGACCAGAGTGGTCGTGGACAACTCGTCACGAGCCGTGTACGCGTACTTGTATGTGGTCCCGCGCTCGTCGGTGTAACCGGTCCTGCGGCCCTTGTTGTCATAGGTGTACTTCTGCAGGCCGCCCTCGGGGCCGGTGATGGAGGCGAGACGGCCCTGGTCGTCATAGGTGTAGGTCGTCGTCCGGGCAGGGTCCCCGCCGGTGAAATCGGCGGAGACCTCGGTGAGCGTGTTGCCGTCGGCGTCGTAAGTGGTGCGCTTCTCGCGGGTGTGTGTCACCGAGGTGAGGTCGTTCTTGACCCCGGGTTCGGTCACGCGAGCAAGCCGACCGACCGCGTCGTATCCGTAGGTGGTGGTCACCCCGTCGGGGGTCGCAGAGGAGACGTTCGTCTTAGCCGAGATCCTGCCGACCGCGTCATAGGCGATGCTCATCGCCGCGCCGGACGGCTGTGTCACCTTGGCGACGTCACCGGCGGCCGTGTAGGCGAAGGTGGTCCGATTGCCGTTGCGGTCGGTCTGGGTCTTCAGCAGTCCCGCCGGTACGGTGCCGCCGCCTTCGGCGGCTTCGGTGCTGTCGGTGTAGGTCCACTCGGCCGACCTGCCTGAGGGGAAGTCGCTGGTGGCGGGGCTGGTCTGCTTGGTCTTCGCCCCGAACTGATCGTAGCTGATCGTCGTGAGGTAGGTGTCGTCCGTGGCGCCGGAGGAGCGGGCGTCCCGGTATTCGATCACCTGGTCATTGCGGGGGTCGAACAGGTTGTCGCCGTCCACGTGGTAGGCGTAGTACTCCGTCGCACAGTCGGCGCTGGCCCTGCAGACGCTCTTCGCGAGCAGGTTGCCGCGCCCGTCGTAGGCGAACTCGTCGGTGTTGCCGTTCCGGTCGGTGACCTTCCCGGGGAAGCCACCGGTGTCATAGGTGTAGCTGGTGGTCTTGCCGAGCTGGTCGGTCCAGGAGATGGGCCGGTCGTCTCGGGAGGTGTCGCTGGCGTAGGTCATCGTCCCGTTGCGGGGGTCGGTCACGGTGATGGTGGCGATGCTCGTGCCCGTGGCGTCCTTGGTGTATGCGGGCGCTGACAGCTTCCACAGACCGCCGTTGGCGTCGGTGCTGGTCAGCAGACGTCCACCGTCGGCCGCGTAGGTGTTGACCACGGCGACGCGCCCCGATGGCCGGGTGACCTTCGTGAGCTGGTGGCGTGTCAGCCGAGTCCGGTATCGGCTTGCGATCTCCTCCGGGCGCAGCGGCTTGCCGTAAACGGCGACCTCGTCGATGGCGCCGGCGAAGGGGAACGGGGCGCTGGAGCTCACCGTGCCGGGCCAGCTTGAGGAGCCGAATCCGTAGCCGATCCTGGCGTCCCACTGCCCGAGGTTGGTGATCTGCTTGGCAATGGAGCCGATCGCCTGCCCGTCCAGGTAGAGGGTCTGGGTGGTCTTGGCTCCTGAGAGCACCACGTGATGCCAGGCGTCGTCGTTCACGGTGCCAGTGGAGGTGATGGGAGCCGCGGTCCCGGTCCAGAACTGGCCGCGGAGCTTTCCGTCCGTGCCCACGTAGATCGCGGGCGTGTACAGGGAAGGCGCGTTGGTGGCGGAGTTCTGGTAGCCGAAGATCGTTCCTGACTTCGTGGTCTTGAACCACGCCTCGATGGTCACATCACCGCCGAGACCGCTGACCACGCTCGCCGGGAGGGAGACGTACGCCGAGTTGGCCGTGCCCTTGAACGTCATGGCCGCGTCGCCGGAGCCGGCCAGCGGAGATCCTGTGCCACCGGTCGCGTCGGCGGTGCCACCGGCGATCTTCCCGTTCCCGACCCCGGAGACATCCCCGAAGAAGTTGGAGATCAGGCTGCCGAGGCCGGTGCCGGTCTCGTTCAGCCGCCAGTACCCGACCGGCCTGGTGTCCTGGACCCTGCTGCGGTACTGGGAGTCGTCGTTGTATTCGTAACGAGTGCAGGCGCTGCCGGAGGACGGCGGGCACACCTTGACCAGGTGGTCACCGTCGTAGGCATACGTCCAGGTGATCGGGGCGCCGTCCACGGGGTCGCTGGCGACGCCGGTCACGTGACCGCCGCTCCAGGTGAAGGTCAGCGACCGGCCACCGGTCCCGGTGACCTTGGCCAGTTTCCCGTCTGTGCCGTACTGCAGGGTCTGGGTGCGGCCGCGGTTGTCGGTCACCTTCAGCAGGCGGCCGGAGGCGTCGAACCAGTAGGAGGTGGAGGCCTTGTCCATCAGCCGCCAGCCGCCACCGCTCTGGGTGGCCAGCGTCGCGTACGTTCCGGCCGGTGAGGCGTAGGTGCCGTCGCCCTTGGCCGCGAACCGCCACTGCCGACCATCCGGATAGGTGACCAACACGGTGGAGGTCAGCGGCTCGTTCTCCAGCCGGGTGTCCCAGCGAGTGGTCCAGCCGGCTCCGAATGCGCCGTCGCTGCGCGGGTCAAGGCTGTTGTAGGTGCGAACCACCGACAGCGGCGGTCCGGCCGAGGCGACCACGAGATCGGTCTCGGTGCGGGTGTAGTTGCCGCTGACGTGGTCGAACTCTCGACCGCCGGTGCCGGACGCGAGCTGGGCGTTGATCGACGCCTGCTCGGGGACGGTGGTGAAGCTCCGCCACGAGGACGTCGCAGTCGCCGCGCTGGTTGCTGCCTGCGCGTACCACCAGTAGGTCTTGCCCCACTGCAGTTTCCCGGACGGGACGGTCCAGGCGCCCTTGACCCACGTGGAGGACTCACACCAGGTCCAGTTGTCCTTCGGGCCCGCGCACAACTGGTACCAGTAGGAGGTCGCCGCCTCACCGGGCACCTGCGCATAGGCGGACAGGGCCGGGGTGAGCGAGCCAGCCTGACTGTTGTCGTACGGGGAGAAGCTCTGGAAGGAGACGGCGGTCAACGCCATCGACGTCACCTGAGCCGTCTGCCACGCCGACCACGCCGAATACGCGGAGCCGTCATACGCCCGCGCGCGGTACTGAATCGTCTGTCCGTCCAACAACTTGCCCGCGGGAACGGCCACGGTGGCCTTACCACCCGAGGCGATGCCGCTGGCGGTGCCGCTCCACACGACTGTGCTGCCCACCTGCACCTGGAACTCACCGGACAGCGAGCCGCCGTCCGCATCGGAAAGCACCGCCGACAACACCGGCGTCAACGAGGTGACTACACCGCCGGTCTCGGCCGTCAGCGTCGGCGAGACCGTCGGAGTCCCCACCGTCGGCGCGCTGTTCGGCAGGCTGTACGTCAGCGTCAGCTTCGGTGGTACTCCCGACTCGGCTGAATAGATCAGACACGAGAAGCAGTCGGTGAGCGCGAACCCGTAGTTGGCCGCTCCGGATGCCCAAGCCTGGGCGATGGTGGTGACGTTCACGTTGACCTGGGCGGCCCCGTTCGCGTATGCCTCTCCGGTGCTGGTGTACGTGGGCTTGGTGTTCCACGTCGTTCCGGCTCCCCACGATGAAGTCACCCTGCTGATCGTCGCATCGATGCTTTTGAGGCTGCTGTTGTAGTCGTGGGTGAGGCTGAGCGTTGCGTTCGTGACTGTCGTACCAGTCAACGAAGGCGTGTTGAAATTGATGAACGCTCTAGCTTCCTCGCCAAAGCCGGCGTTAGCCACATACAGCAACGTCGAACCACTGTAGGAGGACGACGGTGAACTGCTGATGACATAGGTGTCCGTGCTCGGAGACAACGTCACCGCAGGGTCGACTCTCACCGGGTAGACCGTGTCCGGGTCCTTCAGGAATTCGGGGTCCGGTGTGAGTACGAGCGTCTGGCGTCCGCTTTCCGTGACGATCCGCGTGTCGATCTTGCCTGTCGCCGGGACCCGCCGTTCTTGAATTCGAGCTGCTGGCGTTGCGCCGGGCGACGGCGAAGCCGATCCCGATGTCACGGTCGCGCCGTACATGACCGGTTCAGGCGCCGAGGCGATGACCTTGTCCTGCTCAGAGGTCACGGCCAACCCGCCGGCGGGGGTAGTGCCGAGCGTCACTCCCTCGGTCTCCACGCCCAGCTTGATTTCTACCGGGGTATTCGGGCGCTCGCGCAGGACTATGTCCTCGGAGAACCCGTCGGGCAGCATGGTGACAACCAGGTCGGCGCCTTCGCCCGCAGCGTCGACGTATGTGGCCGTGTTGCCGTTCACAACTGGCTTCGGCAGGGCTGTCGGCCAGGTCAGCGCCAGTGATTCACCCTTGCCCTTGGTGAACTTGACCAGAGGCTTGTCCGAGCCTCCTGCGGAGAACTCCACATCGGCCTTGGCCGCCTTCGGCTTGAGTGCTCCGTCGCCCTCAACCAGCGAGGTGTCAACCGCAACCCACTTGCCGTCCCGCTTCACCCGGTCGACCGCGCCGGTGACCTCTGTCGTGAAAGTGCCGTCACTGTTGGCGTAGGTGAGCGAGGACTCGGTCATTTCGCTGTCGATCAGCACTCGGGAACCAGTGCGCTTCGCGGTCTCCACAGCGGCGTCTCGGTCCGAAGGGGCGGCGCCACCATTAGTAGTGTCCCCCTCCGTCTCCTTCGGAGGCGTCAACTCCTCGGGCAAGGGAGGAGGCGACTCGAGGCCGCCCTCGGCCGGCTCATCAGATGTCTTGTGCCGCTTTTCGAGCGGCAGACTTCCCTTCGGCCGTTCAGGCTTCCCGCCCGGCGATTCGGACGGCTCCGCCTGCGCAGCAGAGGAGTCAACAAGATGCGGGAGCCCCTCAACGGTGCCGGACTGTTGAACCGGCAACGTGTCAGTGGAACCCGCTGTTGAGCCTGACAGAGAAAGCGTTACCAGCCCCGATTTTGCCGCAGCAGGAAATGCCGGGATCTGTAAGAGACCGGGCAGGATGGCTACGACAGCCGCCAGTCCCGTCCGTGTCAACCACCGGCTAGGCCCAACATTGCCCAGCCCAAAACGACTCCGACGCATTTCTACCCCGCAAAATCCGGCCCCCGAAATGCGACAACGCTCACGAAGAGTTACACAAGCCAACTGACAGCAAACTTGGAGCGTTCTTACCAAAACCATTCAGAAAGTACAGGGTCAAGATCAAAGAGGCCAGAGAGGTCAACGTGACTTACGTCACAGTCACACCTCTTTGACACTCCTTGCCCTGGAGGCGTATCTAACCCGCAAATTACTCCCTCAACCAAAATACGATTACTTGCGACCCGAAACATCAGATTTTCGGGCTGATCAAAAAGCCTATAAAGATGCAGCACTAACCGTAAAGGCGGCTGCGGAAGAATCACCGGCTTACGGTCCCGGTCCCAGCTGCGCATCACCGCTCTCAAATTTCCCCAGCGGTTGGGTCAGTGCGCCTGGCGGGCCAGGAGGAGTGTCCACAGGCGTTCCGCCTTCGCGGATGACATCCAGACCGTCTCGCTCACCGCCGTACGGCGCGCCTTTCGGATCGTCCGGCGGATGAACTTCAGGCCGCCCGCCTGGCACAGCTCATAGAGCGTCTCCTGGCACTCGCACGTGTGCTCCTTCACCCTGACGCGGGCGCACCTGGGCGTGGGCTCCCGCCACTCGATGCCGGAATGTTCCGCAGCGAATGGCTCGACGTGTGGGCCGTGGAACGGCTCGGGGAGGGTCACGTACGGCTCCCGAAAGTGCAAGTCACAAACCGATGGTCACTTTCAGTAGAGGGCCTACGTACGGAGCGAGGCAGGATGACAATGGCGGTCACACGCGGACACGTCAGCACCGCCGTACCACGTAGGACTCCCGAGTTTCGGCCACCCAGGAATCCACCACATCCTGCGCTGCCTCCAGGTTCTCGAACAGCACCGCATCGTCCAGCAGTTCGCGGCGCAGCGTCTGGTGGAACTGCTCAATCTTCCGGTCGTGGTGGTTCGGTCAGTCGGTGGGTGATGTCGTTGTCGCGGCAGATGCGATCGAACAGCACCTCCCGCCCTTGCCGAACCGATCGGTGACCTACTTGCCGTAGTCGCTCAGCACCTCATCCGGCGCCCCGAAAGTCCGCAGCACCTGGGCGAGAACCACCAGGCACACCGCACGCCCGGTGGGACGGGCTACCACAGAGGCGATCAGGCAATAATGATCACGATGTGATCGCCAGCATCCCGGAGGCTGGCGGAAGGGGTTTGGGGACGCGCCCTCTGCTCTGCGGAGCGCTCCTTGCGTGCGGGCTTCAACACCTCTCACCGCTGGCCCGATGTGCGTCTCTTGCGTGGACCTCGGAAGGAGAGGGCATCGGTGCATGTATTGCGCATTATGGCCTCTCCATTCATTGGGGTTGACCTGGAAGTCTCGCCGGGATAACTTCAAGTCAATTTTGCAATCTCGCGGGAGGGGCCTCCATGCGACTCGAAATGCTATACAAAGACCAGAATTCGGGCGGCAACGGCTGCCCTGCTGTCTATTTGGCCGAAAATGGCCAGATCGTGGTTCAGGGGCCGGCGGTCGACCAGGACACCTTCTCCAACCTCGCCAACGTCCTGCCGGGCGAGATCGCCCTGCAGATCGCGCCTGAGGTGCTTTTGGGCGCCGTCGACAGGCTTCGCGCCAAAAACGAGGCACGCTAAGTGGGGCGGATATTTCGCTCTCTCGAAGACGCCGAGTTCAACCGATTCTTCGCCGAGTTCCGCTTCACGGCTTACCGCCTGGAGTCACTGCAGTGCTACGACGTCTCCTACGAGAAGGCGGAGTTCGATCTCTTCCTGGGCGGCAAGCAGCGCGGCGAGTTCCCCGGGATCGCTCAGTGGATCGATGGAACGGTCAGGCCCGCGCGGGATTCCGGCAAGCTCCTGCACCGGGTCCACGTGGTCGAGGAACCCCTGTCCGACTACGTGCGGTTCGAGTGTGCCTGGGCATATGCGCACACCGTGCCAGCGGGTGAGGACGTGCGGCTCATCCCGGTCCCGCCTGGGGAATGGCCGGAGGGACTTCCTCACTACGACTATTGGCTCTTCGACTCGTCCATCCTCATCACCATGAACTACAAGGAGGATGGCTTATTCGAGGCGGCGGAGATTGTGGACGACCCGGAGAGGATCGTCCAAGCCAATTTTTGGAGGGACATGGCGGTGAGCCAGTCCATCCCATTTACCGCCTTCGCGGAAAAATACAACGACACATTCTAAGCTGTGACGAGCTGGCGAAAATGCAGGGCTCCAGTAACGAATTCGCAGGTGACGCCGATTCTGTCGTGCAGATAGGCACCATGCGCGGCTCGATCAACATGGCCCCTATGACACGGGCACTGCCATTGCCTCGGCAGCTTCCCCTTCCGGTGGGCGGCTTCGTCAACAGGGCCGAGAGCCTGGCCACACTCGACCGCCTCCTCGCGGACGAAAGCGGCGCGGGTGCAGTCTCCGCAGTCGCCGGCGCCCCGGGTGTCGGCAAAACCGCGTTCGTCGTGCACTGGGCCCACAGGGTGCGTGACCGTTTCCCGGACGGAGATCTCTACATCGATCTCGGCGGCTACGGGCCGAGTGCTCCGCTGAGTGCCGACCAGGCGCTCGACAGCTTCCTGAGGGCGCTCGACGTCCCAAAGGAGAGCATCCCCTCGACCCTGGCCGAACGCTCTTCGCTGTTCCGCTCACTCGTCAGCGGCAGGCGGATTCTCGTGGTTCTCGACAACGCCGCCGACACCGCCACGGTCCGGCCGCTCCTTCCGGGATCAAGCGGGTGCTTTGCCTTGATCACAAGCAGAAGTAGCCTGTCAGGGTTGGTAACGAGGGAAGGGGCTGCGCGTGTGACCCTGGACGTGCTCAGTCCTTCTGACGCCGTCGAGTTGTTCAGACAAGTGATCGGTACTGCCCGCGTAACCGCGGAGCCCCAGGCCGCGGCCCGCGTCGCCGAACTCTGCGGCCACCTCCCGCTAGCGCTGCGCGTAGTCGCGGAACGCGCGGTAGATAGGCCGGGACTAACGCTCGCGGACCTGGTCGCCGAACTCGAAGAGGAACAGCACAGGCTCGACTCACTCACCTCCAGTGAAGACGAACTCAGCGATGTGCGCGCCGCGTTCTCCTGGTCGTACCGCGCGCTCTCGGCCGAAATGCAGCGGGCCTTCCGATTGCTCGGCCTCCACCCCGGCCGAGAGCTCGGTACGGAGGCGGCCATGGCACTGCTCGATTCCACCGATCAGCGCGCCACGCAACGCCTCCTGGACACACTGACAGCTACGCATCTCCTCCAGGGCGTGTCAGCAAGCCGCTACCGCCTACATGACCTGCTCAGGACATACGCGAAGGAACGTCTGAGGGAAGAGACCAGCGCGAAGGACCAGGCGCTGGCAATTCGCCGGGTCCTGAGCTGGTATCTCCTGGCTGTCGACGCCGGTCGCAGAACGATCCTCCCCTACTCGCACGAGGTTCCCCTCGTGCCGCAGGAACAGCTCGTGATTCCGGTATTCGCCGACGCTAGGGCGGTCATGGGCTGGTTCGAGGTAGAGCGCCTGAACGTCTTGGCGGCGTTGGACCAAGCCATGGACGCCGGCCAGTACGACATCGCGTGGAAGCTGCCCGTCGTCGCCGACGGCTTCTTCGAGCTTCACTCCTATTGGACGGAGTGGGAGGAGATCCACCGCACCGGCGCCGAGGCCGCCCGTGTTCTCGGCGACCGGTTGGGTGAGGCCTCGAACGTCTTCGCTCTGGGCGACGCGGACTGGCGCGGGGGCAGGCGGGAAAGCGCGATAGCCAACTACGAGAGCGCTGTCTCCTACGCCAGGGAGGCCGACGACGCGTGGCTCACCGGTTTCTCCCTCAGAGGGCTCGGGCTGATCCACGAGGAGATGGGGAACCGCGAGGAGGCGCACACCTGCTTCCAAGCCGCGCTTGAGGTCTTCCGCGTCCGGGGAGTGCGGCGAGGGGAAGGCATGGCGCTACTCAGCCTGGGCGAACACGCGGCCCTTCTCGGTCACTTCGACGAGGCGACGTCGCTGGGCACAGAAGCCGTTCGGGTCTTCGTCGAAATCAATGACGAGTGGAGCGAAGCCTGGGGGACGCTTCCACTCGCCAGGGCACTCACGGAACTCGGCCGAGGCGATGAAGCCCTCGAACTACTCGCGGGCGCGGCCGGGACGTTCGACCGGTTCAAGGACCGGCGCAGCCTCGCGATGACGCTGACCACCCTCGGTGACGCACATCACCGGCTGGGCGACGCCTCAACGGCGCGAAACAACTGGCTGAGCGCCGCCGAGCTCTATGAGGCTTTCGGAGAGAGCACCATAGGCGAGGAGCTTCGAGCGAAAGCGGACGAGGACGGATGAACGAGATCGTTCTGGAGTCAAAGGGCGGCGAGCTCCCTCCGGACTGGTTCACCGCCATCTGTACCATTCACGATGAGATCTTCCTGCAAGCGCCCTTCGCGTGGACGCCGGACACTTCACGAGAGAACGCGGAGGACCTGCGCCGACTGACCGAGGACCCGACCTTCGGCGTCGTGGTCGCCCATCACGACAGCGAGCTCATCGGCTACGCGTACGGTCACCGTCTGCCCACTGACCACGGTTGGTGGCGCGCCATTCCAGAGCCACTTCCATCCGAGTTCACCGACGAATGGGACGGCAGGACGTTCACGCTCACCAGCCTGGCCGTCCTTCCGGACCAGCGAGGCCGCGGCATAGGCAAGCAGCTCATCAACCATCTGCTCGCCACCCGAACGGAGGAACGCGCCGTCCTGTCGGTACAGCCGACCGCCCTGGGAACGCAGAGCATCTACCGGCACCTCGGATGGCGCCAGGTCGGCAGGAACGGACCCCTTCCCGGTGTCACTCCCCCTCACTGGGACGTCTACGTATTGGAATGCCTACCCCGCCCGAATCCCGATTCCTGATCAGGGAGAGCTCCGCATGGACCCCATCACCCTCGCCATCGCCGGCGCCGTCGCCACTGGTATCGCCACCCGTACCGGAGAGTCCGCCGGGACAGCCCTGACCACCCTGATCAGCCGCGTCCGCGACCGTTTCCGCGACAGGCCCGCCGTCCTCGAATCCGAGGAGAGCGCGGCCGCCGCCCTGGAGGGGGAGTTCACCAGGGATCCCACGTTTCGTCAGGACTGTCACGGCCTGTGGAACCAGGCGCAGACTGGCGCCGTGGCCAACTCCTTCAACGGCCACGCCAACAAGGTGATCCAGGCCCGCGACATCCACGGAGACATCACTTTCTAGTGTCATCCATGCGACGAATGCGACCGCCTGAGCTTTTCCTGACACCCCAACGATGGTTGCATCGGCTTAACCGGAGGGCAGCTGCCGGTCAAAATCGGCAACCAGATCCCGTACCGCAGGGACACGGTGTGCGTTCGGTCTGAGGTCCTCGCGTAGGCGACGCAGGAGGCCGACACAGCGGACGGAGGTGACGGTGGGAAGCCGGGCAAGGGTACGCCGTCCCATCGTGACGGCTTGATCAAAATCGCCCGCCTGCGTGTAGGCCAAGCTGAGCCAGGCACCATGGCGCAGGGCCGATCGTTGATAAGGGCTGCTGGCGTCCACCAGCGCCCTGTCTCGTAGCAGGGCTTCTGCCTCCAGCAGCAGCTGTGTCCGGCGTGCGGGAATACGCCGGGCCAAGGCGACAAGGCTCCGTCCAGCGATAGCGTCCAGCTCGGTCCTGTTGACGTAGCTCGCCCAGCGAGGTGTGCGGTCCGGCTGCTCCTGGGCACGGTCAAGCATGGTTAGGGCGTGATCGCGAGCGCGGCGGAAGCTGGTCAGATCACCTGCTGCGGAAAACGCCAATCCACTACGCGCTGCGATCAGGGCCTTTACGGCAGCAGGAGCATCAGCGCAGGCCTCATGCGCTGCGGAGGCGAGTTGGAGGGCGTCATCCATCTTGCCCAGTGTGGTCGCCTGATTGCTCATCAGGCCGAGAATGCTGGCGGCCAGAGCCCGGTCGTCGGCTGCTTGAGCGGCATGCAGTCCGGCCAGATACCAGCGTTGGGCCTCACCATCACGTTGGGTGTCGAACGCCATGAAGCCCGCGGTTTGGGCGAGCTGCGCCAGTGCGGCGCAGAGACGTTGGCCGGTCGTCGCGTCGTAACTCTCATTCCTCAACATGCGGCCCACGCAGTTGAGCTGGTCGGCCACGAAGGTGGCCGCCGCGCCACCCTGCTGATCGTCCAGCTGCTGAGCTTGGGTAACGATGTCTTCGACCAGCGCTACCACAGCACCGGACACTCTTCCCGTCCCGCTGGTCGACGCCATCGCCGGCGGGGAATGATCGAGCCACTGCCAGGCGGGCCGAGTCAGAAGCGCGCCAGAGATTACGGTGAACCTCCGCCGTGTCAGCATTCCCGGCCACTCCTTCAGGAGTTGTAGCAGTCCTGCGCCATCCCAGGCTACGTCGAGTCGATGATCAGCTGGGACCCATGCCAGCGATCGGGAAGCGCGGTGTGCCGGCCACACCCGGTCGAAGGCCACCGGTTCGCCTATCGCCTCCGACAGCACCGATACAACGATGTCCTTGAGGAACTTGTCCGTGATAAAGCCACCGGTAAGGGGTTTTCTCGTGGACACGCCGGGTCTCGCTTGGAAGTAGAGCGAGGGCGGCGTTGACCTTTCGCGCCAGCGTCTCCGGCCGCCATCCGAGCGTATCGAGGAGAAGTCGTAGTGCCGGGTTGGGCCCAGCGGCACTGTCTGTGGATGCGCTCGTCATGGGATCCCAACTCCAGGGGACGGCGGGTGGCATCGACTGTAACCAGATCAAGCAGGGGGCGGGGTAAACCGCACCATCCGCACCGCTTGCCTATCGATCCGCACTTCTCGTACGGCCGAATTGTCTATCGCTCAGGCGACGGCCAGCAGAGGCTAGGAGCCGTTCAGCGGTTCAAGCTCACCGACGAGGAGGACACGATGAACCGATTCGCTCTCTACGGCAGCCCCGGGGCGGGGAAGTCCACCGTCGCGCGGGTGCTCCTCGATGCCCTGCACACGGCAGGACGGCCCGCGCCTACCCCACGAGGATCCGACTAGCCGGTGCTCTGGGCAAGGCTGTCGCCTTCGCTCTCCCCCAAGCGGGTCCGGGTTCGGATGCCCCCATGCCGAACCGCGGACTCTCCGAGAAGGCCGGCGCCCATGTCCGGGTATGGGCGCCGGCCTTCGCCACCGCCCTGGCGGCCCTTTGACCCAGGACCGGCGGTGACGCGTTCACCTTCCGCTGTCGGTCCTGGTTCCAGCCGCGCAACAAGGACACGTCGTGATCTTCGATGGCTGTGGATCAGCCGCTCGTGTCCCCACGTGTCCGCGTCTGTCGTCTGTCTGCGTACGCCTCAAGCAGATCGAATCAGGGTGCGCTCTGGGCCCGGTACCGGGGCCGCCTCTGTTCCCGTTGAACACCTCGACAATCCGGAGTTCTCATCCGATGACGACCAATGCCACCCAGGCCATCCGGCACCTGGAACTACTCGCGGCCGAACTGGAGACCCGCCACTTCGCCGTGCGGATCCTCGCCCCCCACGGACTCGCACCGCGCCTGAACGTGATCAATATCGCCGCGCCGGTGCTGACCGAGAAGGTGCTCGCCGCTCCAGACTCCGAGGGGACCTGGAACTTCTACTTCCCCTGGCCCGAGCGGCCCGAGGTCATCGCCCCCGTCCAGGACATTCCGGCTGCCGCCGACCGGGTTGAACGTGTCCTGGCCGAAGTCGGCCGGTGAACGCCGGCCGTGCTGGAGCCGATCCAGCGGATCCGGGGCCTGCCGGACGGTCCGACCGAGCAGCCCTGCCCGGTGTCATGTACTGGGATGCCTATGCGCGGCCAGCCCGTTCCTGCCGCAGATTCCTCAGCGGCGGAGTACACGAAGCCGTCCATCCCATGGTCCGTGCGTTGCTACGACGCGCCGAACAGCGGCACTTCCTGGACAAGGAACTGGCGTCGGTTCTGGATGTGAATCCGTCGGCGATCAGCAAGCTGCGGCATACGGTACGGGCGCAGAACCCGTCCTGGAGGTTCCTGTTCCGGTGGGCCGAGGTAGTGGAGCTGCGTGCCGTCGCGATCCGCGCCGACAACAGCGTGATCGTGCTGGGTCGTGACATCGGCAGGGACCTCGCGGCGCTGCGCGTTGGGAAAGGCATGAGCCAAGCGGCCTTGGCGGCGCGGGTGGTCACCGTTTCCCAGAACATCGGCCGCCGGGAGAAGGCGTCGTCGTTGATGCTCCGGGTGGTGGAGACGCATCTGCGCGGGCTGGACGCGCGGCTGGGTCTGTGGGACGCGACCGGTGACACGAGGGGGCCTTCGCTGGAACGGGGCGCGCCAGCAGACCTCCGAGCGAGCGCATCGGCGACGCTTTCCGCCTCAGCCGTGGAAGCGGGGCTCAACGTCCGGGGCAACTCCGTGGACAGCGCGGGTGACGCCGACGCAGCATCGGACCCGGACCCACAAGAGTGATGACCATGTCGTCATGCACCGCGAGTATGGAGGGTGATGGCAATGCCCCCGAGCTCCACGGCTCTCGCCGAGAAGACCCGTGCTCACGTGCGGGCATGGGCACCGGCCTTCTCCGCCGACCGACCCAGGACCGGCGGCGGTGATGCGGTCAACATGCTCATCCCACGCTGGTGGGACGGGCAGGGGCTCATCGACGGTCCATCCGCCTGATGGATGGTTACGAGACGCCCACGCGGATGCGCAGCTTCCTCGACCCAGACCTGGTCGGCCATCCCATGAGCACCCTGGAGAACAATGAGGCCATCCATGTCCATCGTCGCCGAGCTCATCACTGTCACCAAGCAGCTCGGGATCAAGGACGTCACGTTGGCCGGGGCGGTAGGTGTCCACCCAGGGACCGTCTCCAGGTGGAGATGCGGCTCTGTCGGGCTGTCCTACAGCAACGCCCTCGCCTGGGCGGCGTACATCGAGCGGCGCTTGGCCGCAGTCGATGAGGCCGGCGACGTCGTCGCGGAAGGTGAGAAGATCCCTGGACAGCTTCGCACGCTGCGAGAACGGGCTGGGCTGGTCAAGGGTGAGGTGGCTGAGCGTTCCGGTATGTCGGTCCACGTCGTCGCCTACCACGAGCGGGCTGCCCACTCGCCATTCCTTGGACCTATTGATCGCCAGCTGAGCGCCCTTGGTTACCGGCTGGCCCTCCTGATCTCTGGCAGGCCTCCGGTTGAGGCCCCCGAACCGACCATCCCACCCGAGGTTGGTCCCGGAGGTCTGCCAGACCAAGCACTCCAGCCCCGAAATAAGCATTCGTTTCCGTGCCACTTTACGGGCGGAAAGCATGCGGGGAGGCAAAGTATAGATTTCCGATCTGGATCACCAAACAAGTAGACCGATTTCAATTCTTCTGCCAGCGAGCCCGCGCCATTAAGGCGTAGTCTGCGGTTATGGACATCGATACGACTAATACCCTTGAACTCCGCAACGCGATGGTCGACCGGCTGCGTGAGTCCGGGATCATCACGGACACGCGAGTTGAGAACGCGATGCGTCGCGTTCCTCGGCATCTATTCATTCCGCAGGCCCATTTTCAGCGGGCCTACACCGGCGAGTCAGTCGTCACCCATCGGGACGAGCAAGGAGTAGCCACCAGTTCCGCGTCAGAGGCAGGCATCGTCGCGGTCATGCTGCAACAGCTGGACGTCCAGCCAGGCCACCGCATCCTGGAGATCGGCGCAGGAACCGGATACAACGCCGCACTGCTCGCCCAGATGACCGGGCCGTCGGGGGTGGTCACCAGCATCGACATCGACGCCGAGGTCACGCGGGAGGCGCGGGAGCACCTGACCGCCGCCGGATACGACACGGTGAGAGTCGTGTGCGGGGACGGCGACCTCGGTGACGTCGAGTCCGCGCCCTTCGATCGGATCATCGTCACGGCCGGGGCTTGGGACCTTCCGCACGCCTGGCGAGAGCAACTCGCGCCCGGCGGCGTGCTGGTGGTGCCGCTGCGCATGCGTGGCCTGACCCGCTCCCTCGCACTGCAGTGGGAGGATGGGCGCTGGCGCAGCAGGTCGATGCATGAGTGCGGGTTCATGCCGATCCGCGGACTCGGCGGTGTCGCCGAGAGAAACGTCCAGCTCGGAGGCGACTCCGGCGTCTTCATCCGCACCGATGAGGGCCGGGAGGCCGATCCGGAGGCGCTCGGTGCGGCCCTCAAGCACCCGCCGACGCTGCGGTGGACGGGCGCAATCACCCGCAACGCCAAGCACGTCGACCTGTGGCTGTCGCACTTGGACGGATTCTGCCGGATGATCGCGACGGCACCCGCGTTGGAGCGCGGGCTGGTCAGGCCGATCTACCCCTGGGGCAGCATGGCAGTGGTCACCAGCAACAGCTTCGCCTACCTGCTACAACGCCCATCCGGCGCTGACGATCTCATCGAGCTGGGGGTGTGCGCGTACGGCCCCGACAGCAACGAACTCGCCGCAGCGGTCGCGAAGCGCGTGACAGCCTGGCAGCACGCCCAATCGTCGCTGTCTGATCTGTGGGTCGAGGTCTACCCCGCCGGCGTCGCGAACATCCCAGAAGGCGTACTGAATATCGCCAAGCGCAACACGCACGTGGTGATTCGATCCGGATCCTGAGACGGAAATCGTCATCAGCCACAATTAGCACGGAGAGAAATCCACCATGTTCAAGAAAGGCGAATTCGACTCCTGGATAACTCATGCTTTTCTGGTCTTATTCCTACAACATTTCGCCGCGTCGACGTAATGTCAGCGCCATGAAAAATACCAGGGTTAACGACCCATTCGCCGACCTGTTCACGCTCGACCCGCACGTCGGAGCGGCCGAAAACCTGAACGGCCACACGCCGTCAGGTGACTGCACCAACGACGGCTGCACCGGAAGCTGCGTAGGTTGCTGACCGAGTAACAACACGATGAAAGCAACCGACGGCGAGCCGCCCCGCAAGCAGCCCGCACCGCAGAAGCGGGGCACGACACACCCTTTCGTGGCGTGTCCCGCGATCACAGGACTTGGTCGCATCCCCCTACTGCCTGCGCTCCCTCAGGCAGAGGCGGCTACAAGGACCATCCGAGATCACCTGCTGGCTGAGGGTGTGTTCCTCGCATCCCGGCAGGCGAGCGCTGCCGATCCCCGAAGCGACCGCCTTGCGGTGACCCTCCGGGGGTACGACATACGGGCCCGATGGCGGCCCACCCCTCACGGGGTCTTCGCCGGGGTGGCTCCCGTCGGTTTCCACCCGGACTCCGCCCAGCTGAGGCTGGGCGGAGACCATCGTGCTCGCAGCAATCCAAGCTCGGCATGGCTGTCGACTGTCAGCTCCCTACTCGTGGACGAGCAGGAAGTGCTGGCGAATCTCACCCTGACCGCCAACAACCTCACCGTCCATCGCGGTGACCGGCTGGAGAGCGAGCTGCAGGGCGCCCCTGGTGGGGCCGGGCCTTCACGCGTCACCGTCCGTGCGACGGAGGCCACCACTACGATCATGAGTTTGTGTCAGACGGGCATGAGCTACGGCGCGTTGATCGCCGAGTTGGCCCGGCGCTGGCCGGGCGCCGCCGAGCAGACCGTCTCCGCCGCGGTAATCGGCCTGGTACAGGCCGGGTTCCTGCTGACGGATCTCCTGCCAGAGAACATCACCGCCGACCCGCTCGCCCACCTGGCTGGCAAGCTGCCGGCCGCGCACCCGCTGCGGGCATCCCTGACACGGATGCGGTCACTGCTCGCCGCCGCGGACGAGCATCCCCCAAGGGACGTGGCTCGCCTGCAGGCATTGGCCGCCGCCAGGGATCTAGCCGATGAGATCGTCTTCCAGGAGCGGCCTTTGACTGTCGACGTGGCCGCTCACGCGACTCTCCTCCTTCCTAAAGCCCTGGCTCGCGAGGCTGCTGAGGCCGCGGGGGTCCTGTGGCTGGTCAGCGAAGGACACGACCAGCTCACCGGCTTTCACGACGCGTTCTTGGACCGGTACGGCCCGCGCCGGCGGGTTCCGCTGCTGGAGGCCACCGACCCCGCCACCGGCCTGGGCCTTGATATCCCCGACAGCGTAAACTCCGGCTCACCCGCGCGCTCGACCGCGCTGGCCGCCCTGTACTACCGGGCCATCGCATCAGGCGCCAACGAAGTCATCCTCAACGACGCCGACGTCCAGGCCCTGAGCCACCCGCCAGACCCGACAGCGCTTGCTCCCCGGACCGCCGAGATCTACGTACGCGTCCTGGCCGACTCCGAAGCCGAACTTGAGGCGGGACGATTCCGGCTGGCGATCTGCCCGCGAGGTGGCTCCCAGGACGGCGGTTCGACCAATGGGCGTTTCGTCCGCCTGCTGCCCGAGCTTCGCGGAGGCGGCGACTGTGACGCTGACGCTTTGATCGCGGAGCTGGTCGTGGCACCTCGGGCCGCAGGTGTGCGATCCCTCGCCGTGCCGACCGGGCTGGCTCCGGCCCGCATCCCCATCGGCGTTCCCGCCAAGGCAGGAGACCTGCCGCTCACTGACCTGCAACTGGCCTCAGACGGGCGGCATCTGATCGTGTGGTCGGCAAGCCGTGACCAGCAGGTGATCCCCGTGCTCTACTCGCGGCTCGCGCCCAGGCTGCTGCCACCGCTAGCCCGCTTCCTGCAGTTGGCCGGCCATGCGGGTACCCGGCCCTGGCGCACCTGGTCATGGGGCCCCTTCGAGGACTCCCCGTTCCAGCCTCGCGTCCGCTACGGACAGACGATCCTCGCTCCGGCCCGCTGGGCCCTCCCTGCTGATCTTCTCGCCTCCGCTCATTCCTCAGCGGCTTGGCGTCAGGCGCTACAAGAGTGGAAGGCGTCGATGACGCCTTCGCCGCCCGACATCGTGATCACCGACGATGCCGACCTGCGCATCCCGCTGGATCTGCGGAGGCCAGACGATCAGGAGGTTCTGCGCCGCCACGCTCGGCGGGGACTGGTCGCGGTCACTGAACAGCCGGGAGGCCTCGGCGCCGTCCAGGCCGTCCTTCCCGGCCCGACAGGACGGCACGTCCTCGAGGTCTCGGTGCCTCTCGCCCGCCGCCCATCCCGGCAGGAAGTGCGCGCTCCGTCCGGCGTCTCGACCCGTCCGGCCGGGCAAGGCCTGTACCTGCCCGGCAGCGAGTGGCTGTCGCTGGCGATACGCAGCCCTCAGCACTGCCATGACGAACTCCTCGCAGGCCTCACGCTCCTCGCGGATCGGCACGCTGGCGACGTTGACCACTGGTTCTGGCTGCGGTACTTCACCACCGCATACGGGCAGCACCTGCGCGTCCGATTCCACGGGCACCCGACCGTTCTCACCGGCCGGCTCCTACCTGCGCTGTCCACCTGGTGCTGCGAGAAGATCGCCCAACGCTTGGCGGGCGGGCTCATCGTCGAACCCTACGAGCAGGAGATCGAGCGCTACGGCGGTCACGCGTCAATCCAGCCCGCCGAAGTCGTCTTCGCGGCAGACAGCCAGCTCGTGCTCACCGCCTTGACCGCCACCCGCGACCCCGACCAGCGTCTTGTCTTCGCGGCCCTGTCTGCGGCCACCATGGCCACCACCGTCGCCGACGGTGACACCAGCGCATTGGGAGGTCGGCACGTCGGCCGGGCCGACCGGGCGCGTTTGTCGCGCCTGCGCCCGGTGGTGCGGGACGCCTACCGTAACCGCACCAACCCCGTACTGCCGCAGACCCATCCCGCCTGGACGGCTCGCCAAGACGCGCTCGTCTCGTACCGTGACACGCTCCGCCCTCAGCAGCGCGCCCGGTGCGCCTCCTCTCTGATCCACATGCACGCCAATCGGCTGCTCGGCGTGGGCGCCGACGAGCCCCTCGCCCGAGCGTTCGCCGCCGATCTGCTCGCTCTTCCCTCATGACCACGGCAGCAGCTCAACAAGCGCTCCACGTCGCGGAGCGGCTGGCCGACCCCGCCACTGTCCTGGAGGCCGCTCGGGACTCCACCGGGATTTCCCTGGCTCACGGGCTAGCTGGGACGGCGCTCCTGCATGCTCGCCTGTCCGGCACCGACCCTGGATTCGCTGCCGCGGCAACCGACCACTGGGCTGCCGCGGCTGCCCACGCCAGACAGTCTGGCGTGGCCAGTGTGGGCGTCTTCGGGGATGGCGGCGGCTTGGCTTCATCCCTCATCATCGGCTCCGGCTACCTGCCCGACCCCGAACCGCACCTTCCCGCCGTCCGGCGAGCTGCCCGGTGGATGTCCGCTGGCGCCGTCGGCCTGGCCCGCCGCCACCAAGTGCGTCGTCAGAATGGCGACTCGGCGCCGACCTGGGCGGTCTATGACTTGATCAATGGCTTGTCCGGTATCGGCCGTGTCCTCCTCGCAGCACACGTCGCTGGACACCCTCACGCCGAACCTGGGCTCCTCGCCTCCCTGCACACCCTCACCGAGCTGATCAACACCAGCCAAGGGGCCAAGCCCGGCTGGTGGCTCCCGGCTCACCGGCATCCATCAGGAGTACGAGTCCACCCCTCTGGCGCAGCCACCACCGGTCTTGCCCATGGCATCGCAGGCCCTCTCGCGTTCCTGGCGATCGCCAGCCGCGCGGGCCTCCAGGTCGATGGGCAGGCTGCCGCTATCCGCCGTGCGGCGGACTGGCTCACGCGGTGGCGGGTCGGCACGACTTACCGTTGGCCGCCGTACATCACCGGCGACCAACTCGACGGCGAGGCGGCGCTACCGGTTCCCGGGCGGGTGGACGCGTGGTGCTACGGCACCCCCGGCATCGGCCGCGCTCTCATCAGCGCCGGGGAAGCACTCCGCGACCCAGAGCTTGTGGCAGTGGGCCACGCCGCACTCGCTTCCCTCTCCCACCAGCCGAGCAACCGGTGGGATGTCGAGGGCCCGACCCTGTGCCACGGGGCATCCGGTCTCCTCCAATGCGCTGCGGGCAGCGCTCCAGGAGTCGCAGTCCTTGCAGCCGATCTGGTCGCCACGGCGTACGATCCGCGGCACTGCTTCGGTTTCCAGCACCATCATCGGGGCGTCATCACCGACGAACCGGGCCTGCTCACCGGAGCGGCCGGTGTCGCCCTCGCACTGGCCGACTACAGCAAGCTTCCCGGGTTATCGGCCCGCACGCGGTGGGATGCTCTCCTGCTCCTCTGCTGACAGACCGACAGCCGCCGGCCCGGAAGATCTTATTTAGCGCCCTGTGCTGGTTCTTCATGCTCCGCCGAGAGCTCCACGCTCCAGAACTGCCCTGGTCTCGGGAGAGACGCGAACACCGAGGGCGGCAAGGCGGGCCTTGAGGTGGCGGACGCGTAGGCGGGCTTCGTCGGAGCGGCCGAGTTCGACTAGGAGCCGGATGGCCGCCCGGGCTGCGCTTTCCATGTCGGGGTCGAGCGCACAGGCCTGGTCGAAGACCTCCAGTGCCCGTTCGTTCCGTCCAGCTCGCTCGTGAAGCGTCCCGAGTTGAAGGAGCGCCTTGACGCTCGCCACGGTCAGCGGCCAGCGGTGGTCCTGGTCGAGCCAGTCGTACCTGAGCCCCTGACCGAGGCACCCCCGACACAAGCTGGCGACCGCTTCCAGCGCGACCGTCTTGGCTTCCCCATCGGGGGCCGTACGTGCGTCAGCGAGTGCGCGGTGGAAGGTCCACAGGTCGACGTCGACGTGCTGGGCTTCGATGCGGTAAGTCTTGCCGCTTCGCTCGACGAAGCTGGCTTCCTTGTCTCGAAGGCCGGTGGATTCGCGCAGCGCGACGCGCAGGTCTTTGAGGGCGCTGTGAAAGCGATATCCGGCCAGTGTCTCCTCCACATCCGGCCAGAGGTATTCGCAGATCTCCTCGCGTTCCAAGCCCTTGGGATGCACAGCGAGGAGGACGAAGAGCTCCAGAGCCTTCGTGCGGCCGGAGATGTCGACCACCTTGCCATCGACCTCGACGATCGGCTCGCCGACGATGCTCAATCGCACGCGGCGCTCCGCCGTACCGGGTGGCGGCACGGACAGGTTCACTTCTCGCGTTGGCTGCTCTGCGGGCATGCCGCTCCCAGTGGCGAGCTCGTGAAGCACCGCGCTCGCGGCTTCCTCCGGCAGGTGGAACAGCGTGATGTCTCGCAGCTTCTCGGCCAGGTCTCCGGACGCCTCCGCCACCCGGTGGTCCTGGCCGACCTCGCACGTCGTTCCAGACACTGACCGCCCGATCACCAGTGCTCCGATGCCGAGACTGGACGCGAGGCCCATCAGCGTGTCCAGATACGAGTGCCCTTCCAGCGAGCAGGCTGTCAGGATCAGCGCGGGCAACGGCTCGTCGGGCTCGGCGTCACGGAGTTCAGGGATGTCCTCGGCCTCTGAGTCACGGAGGATTCGGCGCCGGGTGACGTACTGCCCTTCCAGGTGGTCGATCGCTTCGTCCAGCGCGGGCAGCACCCGGAGGCCGGGCAGGTAGTCGGTCATCGTCAGGATGGATGCGCCGAACCACCGTTCGGCGTCCTGCCGGGGCATGATGATCTCCGCACGGTGCTGGTCCGCCTGGCTGAGGAGGTCAAGGACGATGGCCCGGACGCAGTCGTCGGCTCCCGGGCCGGTCAGGGCGAGGTTCAGGCCGGACAGTGCCAGCGACACCGGTTCCTCACCCCGCGTGCCCACCTTGAGGGCGGTCGGCGGATCGATCGAGAAGGATGACGTAACCAGTTCAAAATCGTCTGGCGGCGCCTCATCGGACTCGGCATAGCTTCGCCGATGCGCCCGCTCGAGCGCTCGTACGGCCGGCGCCTCCGGTTCCGGTGCGAGCACGCTGATGGGCTCGTCGACATCGCGAATGGTCACTCGTCGCCGCTGGCGGAGCCTGGCTGCGGCGAGCGCGACCGCTACCCCGACGGCGAAGGACAACGCCACCATCCCGCCGCCAGGCAGCGCGACCACGTGGGATGGCGCCGATACGGCTGGTGCCCCTGTAGGCACCTCGGCGGGCGTTCTGGGGTCTGCTGCTGGCCGGGCTGAGACATCGGTTCGGGGTGGAACGGCCAGGCGGTGCGGCTCGGTTTTTCTCGCGGCCTGTTCGCGTTCGGGCAGGATCAGGCGCCAGCCGGGTTCCAGCACGTCCGGATCGACTAGCCGTGCTCCGTCAGGCTGCACGCGCCCCTTGTTCAGCTTGAAGATCTCCTTGTGCCGCCTGCCGTCTCCGAGTCGTTTCTCGGCGATCTCCCACAGACTTTCCCCAGAGGCGACCGTGTGCACATGTCGCTCCGCATCGCGAGAGACGGCCCGCCCCTGCTCAGACGCCTTAGGTTCTGTGTCCAGCCTGGTGGCGTCGGCGGGCAGTCTCAGTGTCCAGCCAGGTCTGAGCCAGTCCCCTCTGGTGAAGGTTTGGCCGTCGTCCATGACGCGCCCCTGGTTCAGCGTGATGATCTCTCGGTAGCGCATCGGCTCCCCGAGGTGCTTTCTGGCAATCTCCCAGAGTGTGTCTCGGGGCTTGACCACGTAGCTCTTGTACGGCTTCGCGGGCTCGCCGGCCTCCGGCTCGGCCGCCATCAAGGCATGGTCAGGCAGGGGCGCTGGCGTCACGGCTACCGCCGCGGCCGGAACGGCTCCGCGCGTGGCGGCGACAGGGGCGGTCGCAGCCAGTGTGATCGTGGTGATCAGGTACGCGGCGAACCGCTGGAAAGGCATGCGCACCGGGCTGTGACTCGCGCGGAAGGTGCCAACCAGTTCGACGAGCACCGCCCAGGCGAAGAGCGCCCAGCAGGTCCAGACGATCCCCAGTAGAAGCGCCTTGATGACCACGGGTTCCGTGGGAGTGGCCAGGTCATCAAGCGTCGGTAGGTCGATCGGCCAGAAGAAGGCCAGCAGGACGGCGGGGATGCCGGCCAGCAGGGCCGCCAGCACCATGGCCGCCGTGACCTTGCTGAGGATGGGATGGCGTAGCCCGTACGTCGTCATGGTCGTCCTTGCTCGATGCCGTGGAACATCCGCGCCGACGCCTTGGCCGTCGCGGTCACACTGCCGATGCCGATCAGAGAGACGAGAGTGGTCGACTTGGACACGGTGACGGTCACCTGAAGAGTCCGGATTCCGGTCATCGCGACGCTCCCATGGTGGCCGGCGGAGCCAAGATAGGCGCGGGCTGCGGACAGCGCCTTACCGCTGTCGATCTGGAACTGCCCGCCTTGGGAGTAGACGCGGTCGACATCGATCTGACCCGCTCCGGCACGCGCGGCCTCCTCCGCGACCGCGTACGCCTCCCGGTATGCCTGGATCTTCGCCCCGCCATCCACCACGAGGCCGGCGCAGATGAGCAGTGCCAGGGCGAACACCACCGAGAAGGCCGTGACAGACCCCCGGTCGTCGGACAAGTTCACGGCTGGTCCCCCTTGCCGCCAGCGACGTGGGTTCGAGATGAACCCACAGGAACTCACACGACCGACGAAGACGTCCGCCAGATCTGCGACCCGGTCAATCTCAGCGTTCACGCGGCCACCCGCTCCACCGTCACTATCGGCCGCCTCGACCTCGTCACGCCGGATGCCTGACGCCCTGATCACATCCGGCATCCTGAAGCGGTGACGTACTGGTTTCGCGCCCATTGGGATGAAGAGGACATCTGGTTCTATTTCGAGGTCGACGACGACGGTTGGGTTACTCGGCAGATCGAACTCCGCGGGCCGAACAACACACCCATCGCCGCGGCATCCCTGGTCGAATGGCAGGAGGCCAAGATTGCAGGGCGTCTCAGACAGTACGAGGCGACCTATGGCTCGACCGCCGAGATCCCGGTCCAGGAGTGGGACGGATACGATCCCCAACCTCTTACTTCGACTGAGTTCGAGACCATCTGGCACCGGGCCCGACATCGCCTCCAAAGCGATGGGTGACCTGCCAGCACCTGGCTCTGCCTTCATCCCGGTTCGCCAACCCACGCCCTCACACACGGCCGGGCCCCGCCCCGACGCTTCGGTTCGCCGCTGAGAAGCCTTCAGAATTCGCGAACCCGAGAGCCCTCGCTCGGAAGGGGTCGATCGGGCTGGTGAAGCTGCTAATGAGCTTTCTGGAGCCAGGGGCTCCGGGTAGCGCGAGGTCGCTCAGTTCGACGTCGCAGGTCACGGTGGCGGCCACGACGGCGGAGGTCCCCACAGGGGTGGAGAAGCCGCTGGTGTCCACGGTCACGGAGGGGGCGCACTTCAGCCCTTCGCGTGCGAGAGCGTCGCGCGCGCTCGCCAGCGCGGCCGAACGCGCCGACGCCGGATCTCGCGCGATGGACGCTTGGCGGGCCGCGTCCCTGGCGGCGGCGTCGATGGCTCCGTGGGCGATGGTGACGCGACCGACGGCGATCATCATGACCAGCATGGCGAGCAGTGCGGGCGCGATGATCGCTGTTTCCAGCGCCATGGAGCCTCGATCGCGAGGTTGGGTCATCCGGAGGTCCACTTCTCCAATGGAGCGCGGGCGACCTGCTCGACGGTGAGGTTGAGCAGCGGGACCAGGCTGATCGCCTGGCCCCTAACCGTCACCATGACCGTGTCTCCCACGCGGCCGACGTTCACTGTCGGCGACTGGAGAAACGATCCGCCGACCTCCCGGACGAAGCGCTCCGCCGTTCCCTGCCCCGCCGAGAGGCTGGAGCCGTACGCGCGTCCCACTCGGAGCCCTTCCTGCGCTGCGGACAGAGCGATGTTCCGGGCGTGGAACCACAGCGCGGTGTTGACCGCGAGCAGGATCAGCAGGAGGACCGCAGGATAGACGACCGCGGCCTCCAGGGTCGCCGAGCCCCGCTCGCGAGCCGTCATCCGATCTTGTCCAGTTGCTCGTTCACAACTTGCGTGATCTTCGCTCCAGCGGCGATGGCGAGCAGGAACACGATGGCGGCGATGATCACCCACTCCAAGGTGGAAGCGCCCCGCTCCGGGTCCGCGCCACGCCGCACCGCGTACCGGTTCACGGCGGACAGGCACTCTCTCACTCGTACGCACACGGCGAGCAGGCCCTTGTTGATCATCATGAGTACCTCCGGGAGGTGTCAGCCTCCGGCCATCCGGGCGAAGGCGGGATAGCCGAGCAGCAGCAGGAAGCCGATGACCGACAGGGCCATCGGGACAGTCATGGTCTCGGTGCGGGTTCGGGCCTTGGAGACCTCGGTGGACAGCTCGACCTCGCGCAGGGACTGGGCCTTGGCCATGAGGGTGTCGAGGATGCCAGCGCCGCGGGTGCCGGCGATCCGGGCGATCGACGCCAGATCGGCGAGTTCGGGAACGCCGATCTCCTCCGACAACCGGGTGAGCTCGTCCCACGCGCTACCGGTGCCACGGCGTGCCGGATCGAGCGCGTGACCGAGCCGCCGGAACGTCCACCCGTCGCCGACCTTCGCCGCGGACTCCAGCGCGTCAGCCGGGCCCGACCCGGCCGCGCGCGCGAGCGCCACGAGATCCAGGTACGCGACGATCGCCTGCCGGAACGCCTTACGCGCCTCGGCGGCCTGTCCACGAACTGATGCGTCCGGAGCGAAGAACACCGCCACGGCGAAGGCGACGCAGGCTCCCCAGGAGACCACCCAGGGCAGGGTGACGCCGAGCAGCGCGCACCAGGCCCAGAACACGACCGGGCCGACCGCCGCAAGCACGATCATCATGCCCTTCTGAGCGAGGTAGTCGTCGGCCGTCTTGCCGAGCAGCGCCAGATCCGCACCTGGCACTCGCGCGCCGACCACGGTTCCTGCGAGCTTCTTGGCCAGTTGCGCGCGCCAGTTCCCGTCCGGTTCCGTACGGCTGGCGCCTGGCCTGAGCCGTTCCATCGCGGGTGCGAGCGCAGGCGGGGCGGGGAACAGCACGGCGATCGCCAGGGATGCGCCGAGGCCGATCAATGCGCCGGATGCCAGGACGATTCCGATCACGAGGCCTCTCCCGACGGGTTGAGGAATCGGTGCCCTTTCGGCGGCCTGGCCAGGCGGTACAGCCATGCGAAGGCGCCCGCGTACAGGGAGATGACGATGGCGAGCACGATTTGGCCGCCGAAGGTGCCGAACGGTGCGACGTAGGCCCTGTTGAGCAGCGCGAAGGCGGTGTAGCCGAGCAGCGCGCCGATGACCCATCGGGCGGTGGTGCGGTGGGTGGCGCGTTCGGCGTCGATCTCCCGCCGGGCCGCCACGTCCTTGGCGACGGTGCGCGCGAGCCCTTGCAGGACCTCGCGCAGTCCCTTACCTCGCGCCCGGCAGGCCAGGATCAGCGCGGCGGCGATCACGTCTCCGGTTGGGTCATCCAGATCGTCGGCGAACAGGCGCAGTGCTTGTTCAGTGGGAGTGCGGAAGGCGAGCCGGCGCGCCAATGACCGGACCTCGGCCGCGATCGGTGCCGGTGGATTGCTGGCGCTGGATTGCAACGCCTCCTCAATGCCCGCGCTGCCACCGAGGACGTCGGCGAGGTGTCGGGTCCATGCCTCCAGCGCTTCGAGCCGCTCGATCCGGCATGCGGTCTCGCGGTTGGTCAGCATGCGCGGCAGGACCAGCACACCCACCGCCGCTCCAACGGCGGCGACCGGCCAGCTCGTGAGCCACAACGTCACGGCGAAGGCGGCCAGGGCAGAGACAGCCGGGATGGACGGGATCCGCGGTAGCCGTCGCCGCGATGGGCGCGGCGGCCGTTCCAGCACCGGGCGGGTCCCGGCGACCGCGAGCAGCGGTCCCGCGACCAGCAGCGCGCCAGCGAGCGCGGCGAACCACTGGGTCATGCGTACCCTCCGCTCCAGACACGGGGCACGAACAGGTCCGGGTCGAACCCGGCAGCGACCACCTCGTTCATGCACTGCGGGATCGTGTTCGGGACGGCGTGGCCATCCGGCCCTGGGACGTAGACGTGGTTGACCGCGGGCTCCAGGCCGTCGCCGGTCGGGAGGACCTCGTTGATCTCGGCGACGTAGCGGCGGTTGACCAGCCCGTCGATGTCGTGCCGGAGCTCGTGGCCTAGATGGACGACGAAGTCCACGGCCATGCCGATGGTGCGGAAGATCGTGTCCGCCGCGATCGTGAGGCCGCCCGATCCGGCGAGGATGAGCATCCGGGCGAACACCTGGTCGGCCGAGTCGGCGTGCATGGTGCAGATGGAGCCGTTGCCGCCGGTGTTCATCGCCTCCAGCATCGGCACCAGCTCATCCCCGCGGACCTCGCCGACGATGATGCGGCGGACGTTGAACCGCAGCGCGTCCTCGATGAGCTGGTGCATCGTGATCGCGCCCAGCCCTTCGGTGTTGCCCTCCCGAGCCTCCAGCGCGAGCACGTCGCGGTGGCGGTCGGTCTGGAGGTGGAGGAAGAGTTCGTACTCCTTCTCCACGGTGGCGATCCGCTCATCGGGGTCGATCTCGGCGGCGAGTGCGCGGGCGAAGGTGGTCTTGCCGTCCCCCATGCCGCCGGTGATCACGATGTCCTTGCGAGCGCGTACGGCGGCGCCGAGGAACGCGCGGAGCCCCTTGTCCAAGGTGCCGTTCAGCACCAGGTCGTCAAGGTCGGCGTCCAGCATGCCGTGCCTGCGAATGGACAGGCACGGGCGAGGCGTGACACCCATCAGGGCCGCCATGCGGGTCCGGTGCCCGACCGACAGGTGAAGACGCGGTCTGGCGATCGAGAAGTCCCGAGCGGTCTGCCCCTGGTAGGCGGCCCACCTGCGGACGTTCTCCACCAGTTCCTCATCGCTGTCCGCGACGGGCGGGCCGAGCACCTTCCGGCCGTCAGAGTAGGTGATCCACACCTGGTCGCAGCCGTTGACGTCGATGTTCTCCACCTCGGGATCGTCGACGAAGGGCTGGAGACGCCCCAGCTCGAAGATCTCGTTGTAGACGGCCTCGGCGAGCAGCCGTTCCTCCGTCAGGCTGGGCACGTCCCTGCCGGCCAGCGCCCGGCTGTCGACGTACTCGCGGACCAGATCGGTGATGGCCGCCTTCGCGAACTCGCGGATCGCGTCGTCGCCGGTCGTCCCTGCTTCGTCGAGGGCTTCCGTGACCTTGGGCAGGATCTCGCGCACGCCTCGTCGCGAGTCGAAGCTCATAGTGTCGTCACCTCGTCCCGCAGAGCTTGGGCGTGGAAGTTCTCAGCGAGCGATCGGGCTGCTCGTAGCAGCAGGGAACGCGGAACGTACCGCTCATTGCCTGCACCGTGCGACAGCACTGCGGCCGCTCGCGGGTCGTGCGGAAGGCGGTCGACCACCTCCGCGCCGAGCGTCCGGGCGACCTCCTTCCGGCTGTACGGCCCCGCGCCGACGAGCAGGATGCGCGGATCTGGCCGGGGACCGCGCAACCCCTTGATCTCGGCAAGGCGGGGAGCCGCTGCGGACAGGTCCATGAGGGTGGGGCGGGCCACGACGAGCACCTGATCCGCGCGGATCAGCAACGCCGTGGGCGTGTCCGAGCCGCCGACCCGTCCGACGTCCGCGATCACATCTCCGGGTGCCGCTGAGAAGGTGTCGGCGATGCCGGGCCACAGCGGCTGGACCGAGGCCACCTGGGTCGGCTCGGCGAGACCGGGCAGAACCCACCGATTCTCGGAACCGCCCAGGTGATAGACCTGCTCGCCGAGCACCGTTTCGGCGTCGGCTCCGCGTCGGAGCTGGACCGCCCACGCCCCCAAGCCACGCCCCCGTGGCTGCCCCACGAGATAGCCGGACAGCAGGCTGCCACCGGCGGGATCGCATTCGGCGAACAACACGTCGCGCGGCCAGGTGAGGGTGAGCGCGAGTCCCGTCGTCGTCACACCCGGGCTGTGACCGCCCGAGCAGAGCACGATCAGCATCGCCTCACCCCGCCCTGGACTGGAGAACGATCGCGATCTTCCCCATGGCGGCCTGACGCGCCAGAGCCGTACCGTCCGCGGCCGGAACGACGAGATCCACCACGATGAGCCCGTCGGCGTCCGGCTGGCCGACACGGTCGACGCGGGCGAGGTGATCCACGGAGACCCTGCCGCTCTGCCCCTCTTGAGTGCTGGACAGTACGGCGGTGGCCACGACGCGGTCGCCGGGCTGGATGCCACGGGCCGGAAGTTGGCTCGCCTTCAATGCCAGGGGAACGACGGCCTGATTCGGTCCGGGGGTGAGCGTGTCGGCCACTTGGTTGGGCGCGAGGAGGCTCCCGGCTCTCAGGTCCACTGCGGCCCTCTTGCCGATCACCGTGCTCTTGTCGGCGGCCTTCAGCGAGTGGACCGCCGGGTCAATGCCCATGGCCACGGTTCTCAGATCCTGCGCCTGGAGCTGCTGCCCGATGGGGACGTCACGGGTCATGACGAGCACGGGCGTCTGGTGGCCAGCGACGCCGTACACCTCCCAGGCGATGAGCGCGCCGAGTGCGGTCAACGCGACACTCGCCACGAGCATCAGCGGGCGACGCCTGCCCGGCAGCGGACGGAGGTGCGAGACGTGGCCCTGTTCCTTGTTCGGCGTGAGCCGGTGGAGCATTGGGGCTATCCCTTCGTGACGAGCGCCTGGGCTTCGACGACGCGGATCGGGAACGTGACCGATCGGGTGATGGGTGGCAGCGTGCCGCCTGTTCCACCGGAGCCGTGCCAGGTGCCGCCCCAGGTCACGGTCACGGTGACCCGGTAGGCGCTGTTCGGGCGCGGATAGCGGTAGGAGCAGGTGGAAGTCTGCTCATCAGCGCTCCTGGCGGGGTCGTAGGCGGTCCCGGGACCGTCACAGGTGATCGTCTTGCCGTCGCCGGTGCTGACGGTCATCCGCTGCGGGGTCGCGGTAGCTTCGGCCCAGACGAGACCGGTGCGCAGCCGCTTTGACCTGGCCGTCCATTCGCCCTTGGCCAGGTAGAACCAGTGCGGGAGGCCGACGAGCCCTTCTTTGCCGCGTGGCGGGGCGGTGAGCGCTTTTGGCGGCGTGATCGGGATCAGCTTGTACGCCTCGCGGGCAAGCTGCTCTGGCGTGACCCCCGGGTCGAACTTTTTCGGGATCCAGATGACATCCCGGTACCCGTCCGAGCATTCGACCAGGTAGTAAGCACCTTTCCCGGATGGCTCGTCGTTGGGATTGCTGCCGGGGTCGACGAATTCGAGGCCGCCGTTCTTCCGCCCGTCAACGGCCCAGGGTGTGTAGGAGCACGTAACCCCGGAGCCCTTGCCAGCTGGAGTAGCGGCCCCAGGCCGAGGCGCTTGCTTCCCAGAAATGATGTAACCGGCGTATTGGCCCGACACCTCGACGCCGTCGTCGTTTCCGAGGGAGACGAGGGCAAGCACGGCTACGAGGACGGAGCTCAGGCCGTAGGCGAGCAAGGCTCTTCCACCTGTTCCACCTTCGAGACCCGCCACGCGCCGTCCTGGCCCTTGAGGAGGGTGCCGATCAGATGTGTGCCGGTCGAACCGTGGGTGAGACGCTTCCCTGTCTTGTCGTCCACCTGGCCGGCCTTGCTGCCGTCCTGGCAGTCGTGCAGGGTCGCACGGTCCTCCTTAACCCGCACGTCGAACGTGTGGATCGCTGGGCCACCCCAGGTAACACGGCCTGTGGCGCGGAGCGCGGCAATCCCGCGGAGCATCCGGTTCAGCAACGGCTGGGTGGCCACGCGTTCGAGGATCGCCATGCGCTCCTCAGGCAGAGCCCGTTCGGCACGTTGGCCGGCTGGGTAGAGATCGCGGTACACGGCCACGACCGCTTCCTCGCCTGTTGAGGGGGCCGGTGTCTGGGTGGGAGTGGCGGAGGGCATCGTCGCACTGCGATCCGGCGTAGGCGTGGCCTCACCCGCCTGGCAAGCGCTGACCGTCACAACTGCGACGAAGATCGCCCCTATCGGGAACGGCACCCATTTTGGACATGGCGAAACAACCCTCACTGACCAGCAACCTTTACCGAGAGGCAGTAGACAGTTACGTGAGGTCGTCAGATTAGTCGGCCCGCCGGGCCCGCCACCTACGTTTCAAGCAACAGATCCCTCACCCTCGCTCTACCCGTTGAGCTGGGCGAATGCATATTTGCGGCTATCTCCGCGAATAAGCGCTCTCTCGGTGACATTCGAGGTTTCAGCCCAACCGAACCTTCGAAGTCCCTCCGAACAAGGAGATGTGAGGCGGCAGTCTCGTCGCCTGGATCGGTTGAAAGGGCCCGGCGAGCCCTACTTCGCCTGCGCGCAGGGCTTCGGAATCGACCCCCAGGTGCGATCCCGCCGGACTCGCCGGGCGAAAGGCGCGACGGCGCGAGACCGCACCTCTGTCGCATCGTCGCGCCCGCTCAGAAGGCCTCTCTCATAGGGGTCCGGCCTGGAAGACCTGATCGAAGCCCTGCATCCGTTCCCGGTACAGCGGCAAGATCAGGGAAGCGGCACCGGCGGGATCGCTGGCCGAGTGGAGCTGCCAGCAGCGATCCGGCCCCGCCCATCGGTACACGCGCATCAGCCCCGTCCAGACGACGAGCCCAGGGGCGAGGCTGAGCATCGGATTACCGGAGTTCATCCGGAACACGTCCCTGTCCTCGGTGGGAATCTCCACGGCCTTCAGTTCGCGCCGGAGGTTCTCAATCGCCTCATCTTTGATCATGACGCCCCCGCCGTACGACTCCGCCGCACGCGGGAGACCGGCCGGACTCCCTGAGGCCGGACCGGTCGGACTCGGAAACAGCGCTCGATCTCCCACGCCCGCTGCTCCAGTTGGGCAGCCGTACGCGACTCAATGTGTGGCGCGGCAGCGAGGTCGCGTGTCGCGGGCAGGGCCCAGAAGTGGCCGGTGTACCGGCCGTACCAAACGGTCCAGGACGGCAGCCGCACAGCGAGCAGCCGCACCGTCTGTTTCGCGTTCGTCTCGTCCACACAGGTGTCCTCATCAATGCCGGTAATCGGATCGGTCCCAGTAGAACTGCCGCATACCTGCGCTGGGAGGATGACAATGAGGAGCACCGGCGGACACGGTTCGTGTTCGAGCGAGTGCGGAGGTCGAAATGCCCGATTCTCCCCGATGGGTCAAACGGATCCGGGCTGGACGCAAGGCCCGGCGATGGGAGATCTACACCATGGCCCGCCGCCTTCGAGCCACCGCCGAGGGCAACGGACGCGATCTCCCCAATCACGAAGCACTCGTAAGGTCGATCCGCCGTTGGAAGTCGGGACAGATCAGTGTCCTCAGCGAGCGATATCGGCTGGTGTTCTGCCAGGCATTCGGGCTGGAGGAAGAGGATCTCTTCGCTGAGACGGACGCTGCGATCGCAGCCGAGAGCAGCACGAACGGCGCCTTCATGCCAACGCTGGTGACCGCACAGGCCCCAGGTGCCACTCCTCGCGACCTGAGCGCGATGAGCGCCTTCCGCGGAGCAGACAGGCAGGTTGGAGGCGGGCACCTCCATCGGTCACCTGGAACGAGACGTCGTCCCTCGGGAGAAGTCCCCCGCGACTGGGAGATCGGCCGCCCGCTCGTCGTCGACTGGGTCTCCCCCACGGCCCTTGAGACGACTCCCTGGAGTTCATCTTCGACGGTGGGATCCTTGCCCCGGACCAGCTTGCATATCTCCAGATCGGAGGGCATGAGATCTCCGCAATCTGCTTCTGCGACTTAGAGGAAGCTGCCAACCGCCTGCGCCCATACGTCCACCATCGGGTACGAGGAGGCGTAACGGGCGATTCGGGCTGATGGCCGCGAACGTGGAGGTGTCGTCGTTGCCCTGACATGGGCGTGGAGCCCCCGGTAGAAGCGGGTTTGAACACACTCCACTACCGTCGAAATGCTCCGCGTGATTGTCTATCGTGCCATCCTCGACATCCCTCGGCAAGCGGTTTCCTACGTTTCCAAGCTGCTGAAGGTCGAGCGTCGCCGCACGGGCACCAGGAAGGGCACCCGGACGCTGACCTGCTGGTGGCAGGCGGTCTACGCGCTGGTGTGGTTCCGCAACGGCGGCGACATCCGCCAACTCGGCCGCGGCTTCGGCCTGTCGCAGTCGACGTCCTACCGATACCTGGACGAAGTTATCGATGTCCTGGCAGAGCAGGCGCCCGAGTTGACGGACGCGTTGGACCATGCCGATCGCGACGGGATGCCGCACCTGATCATCGATGGGACGCTGACGGACATCGCCCGGGTCCGTGAGAAGAAGCTCGGTAAGAAGGGCAAGGTGATCGATGCATGGTTCTCCGGGAAGGCCCGCGCCTTCGCCGCCAACCTGCAAGCGATCTTCGCGCCGAACGGCTTCCCGTTATGGATATCCGAGGCGCTGCCTGGCTCGGTTCACGACATCACCACCGCCCGTGAAGACGTCCTGGAGCGCGGGGAAGGGAATAGCCGAGACGGCACTCACCGGGCCCCTCCTCTACATCGCTGCGCATCGACGAAGTAGCGGCCCTTCCCTCACCGCCGGTTGTGTTGTCCGGTCGGCTCAAGCAGTACTACGGCCGCCTCCGACGCCCACCCGGCCAGCGATCCACTTCCCGGGTCCACCGGTTATAGGATGCCACGCTCCGGCGACACCCTTCCGCAGGTCACCGGGCCGGGGAGGGCCTCCCCAGTTCCCGCCGTCACTGTCGATGCGTTCCGCGCCCCATACGCCGGGGAGTCCTTGGCGGCTGCGCTTCCAGGCTCTACACCGCTTCCATGGCTTTCACCCCGATCTCGAAGGGCTCGGCTCTCCCTTGTCCCGCCCCGAAAGGCGGATGAGTAACGACGCCGCAGGCTTCGCGTCATGCTACGGACCGCATCGTCGCTCCCCCTGTTACAGGGCCTTTGACGCTGGGCTTCGACCCCGCCCGTTTCCAGACGAAGCCGCCAGCCTGCTACCGGGCCTCCTGGCAGCTACCCGGACCGGACTTCCACCGGCAAGCGACGACGAGCTTACGAACAACAAGATCAGCCGCTACGTCACGGCTTCACCACCAACTGCGAACTCGGGTGGCGGGGCATCAGCACTGGGCACGGCTACGGCCGTTCGCCGAGGCCGTGGCCATCGACCGTGAGGCTGCTCAGCACCGCCGTGTCCCGGCCCGGACCGGCGTGGGCCACCAGGAAGGGCGTGCTCGCACGGCCGCCGACAGGGGCGAGGGCGGCCAGGGCGAGCAGGATGCCGAAGCCGAACGTCTGGGCGAGCTGCTTTACCAGGTGCGGCCGGCCAACACCCGTGCTCGCCGTGGCGTAGTCAGAGTTGCTTAAGCTGACTGCGCAGCCAGACATGTTCTGGGTCCACCTCGTACGCGGGATGCCACCAGAAAGCCATCACGATGGGGTCAACGCTGAAAGGCGGCTCTACCATGTGCAGGCCCGTACGGGCTCCGAGAGCGTCGATCAGGCGTTCCTGGATCAGAGCGACGCGCGGCGTGCCGCGGACACATAGAGGTATCGCGGTGAAGCTGTCGACCACGACTTGCACACGTGCTGCGATGACCGCCCAATCTCGTCGCTGCAGCCCGGCGGGAACCTCATTCGCGCCCTCGAACGCCGTTGCCCAGGGCAGATTGCACAGTTCGTCCAATGTCGGCTGTGAACTGACCGCGTCGTTGGCCTCATCGGCGATGATGACCCAACGATCCTCGAAGAGATCGAGATGCGGCAAGTCCTCGGGGAGAAATCCGTGCGGCGCGAGCAGTCCGTCTAGATCACGAGCTCGAACTTCTGGTGGGGACAGCGCCTCGAACGCGAGAGCGCAAAACTTCAGGCGAATATTCGGCCCCGATCGAGAGACGATGCCGCTCCACCTTGCGCCTACCACTCCGAGACCGTAGTCGGAGGCGACCACGGAGAACCGTCGGGTCGATTGGGCGGGGTCGAAAACGACGTGTGCGTTGAACAGGCGCTGCGCCGAGTCGAGAGCCTCTCCGACCAGTGGCCGCAGCCGGATCGCAAGTGGCGTCAGTTCGAGTCTGTTTCCATTGCGGCGCAGCAATTCATCACCGAAGTGCTTACGCAGCCGGGCAAGCGAGGCGGAGAGGGTCGGCTGTGTCAGGTTCAGTCGTTCCGCCGCTCGGGTCACATTGGCTTCCAGCAACAGCGCGTCCAGCGCCAGCATCAGATTGAGGTCCAGGTTGCCAAGGCTCATGCGGTGGCTCTCGGGGAATGGATGAGGCGTCATCCGTGAACAGGTGAGGGAAGTCGGATGCGGGCGAAACGGGGGTCCGTCGCTCGATGAACCGCAGGTATCGGCCACGTTACCGCAGGTCCAGCATGTCATTCACGGCATGGCTGGATGCCTGACGTCCGAAGGCAGGTACGGACTGGCGGTGCGCTCGCTGAGGCTGTGACAGGTGAAGCAGGCACATGGCGACGTCTTCGCCTGGGCTCTCACGGTGGTGACCCGCTGCGCCACCGCGTGGGTGAGTCCACCCCTGTCGTGGACAAATGGTCTTCCGCCTGACCGTCCACGTGTCGCTGGAGCGTTGTCTGCGTGCCCTCGGCGTCGTACGACGTGGTGCTGTCTCGCTTGATGTCTGTGCGCTTTGAAAGCAGGCCGGTGAGCTGGATCATGCATAGCGGGCTGTGCCTGGAGCGGCCCTCCAAGGGAAGGTGTGCCAGCGTGTACGCAACGCGCTGGTTGCGCTGAGCGGCCTTGTATGTGCGGGTGTAAGTGTACGCATGGATGTAGACGGTCAGTCCATCTGAGGTGCAGCGCATCGTCGAGGCGGCCGGGAAGCCATGCCGGGAGATGACCGCCAGTGCGCCGAGCTCCTGCTCGCGCAGCAACTCCGTCATGGCCTGCTCCATCTCCGACACGAGCGGCGGGATGACGGCATGGGTGTCTCTTTCGCGGATCGGCGTTAGTTGGTCACGAGCGGAAGCAGGACGGTGTGGACGAGTACCGGTTACGGGATGTTCTACTGGGCGGCTGTCCCGCAACACGTCTGCCGTAACCAGCGCCGAGCGGCTCGAAATGGCCGCCGTGGCCCCGCCATAAGAGCTCCCCGGGTTCACGCCGAAGCGAGGCGTCCACCCTGCGAGGACAGGGCTTCTTATTATCGCCAGAATGCCAGCCGTGAGGAAATCGGAATTATCGATATCTGATATCGGTGGCGTCTATGAGATAGACCTGGCGTGTTAACGGAAGATGTCCGTAATATTGCGCGAAATTCCCGGAGCGGTGCGACCGCACGCAGGTGCGCGACAATTGTTACCTCAGGTCTAAGGGGACCGAATTGGCGGAGATCTCCCAACCCCTCGAACAACCAGTGCAGGAGCCTGCGCCGAGGCCATCGCTGAAACTGCTCGCGCCGATGGCCGCCACCGCCCTCGGGCTCTGGATGATGGTGCTGACGCCGGTCATCATCGTCCTGCCGCAGCGCGTGGGGGAGATGGCCCCCGGCGACAAGGCCAGTGTGCTGTCGGTCGTGCTCGGCCTTGGGGCCCTCGCGGCCCTGGTGTGCAATCCCGTCATCGGATGGCTCAGCGACCGAACCACCTCCAGGTGGGGCATGCGCCGGCCGTGGCTGCTCGGCACCGCCCTCGCCGCCGCCGTTGGATTGGCGCTCATCGGGTTGGCCACGAATCCTGCCACCTTGGTCGTCGGATGGTGTGTGACGGCGGGCGCCGCCAACGGCCTGATGGCGGTGCTGTTCGCCTTGCTGCCGGACCACGTCCCGCCGCAGCGTCGTGGACTTGTCTCCGGCGTCCTCGGGATGGCTCAGGCGATCGCCGCGCTGATCGGGGTGATCGTCGCCGGTTCGGCGCCGTTGCCGATAGCACTGTGCGTCCTTGGCGGATTTGCCGTTCTGGGTGCCATATGGCTGGTGCTGTGCGTGCCGGACCGCCGATCGGCCAAGGGCGACCGGCCGTCGTTCAGCCTGCGCGACTTGGCGCAGACGTTCTGGGTGAATCCCGTCCACCATCCCAACTTCGGCTGGGCCTGGCTGAACCGTTTCCTGATCTTCATGTCGATCGCATCCATCGTCAACTATCAGCTGTACTACCTGGTCGACACCGTTGGCGTCACCGAGGGGCAGGCGACCCGGCTGATTCAGATCGTGACCGGCATTCAAACGGTGGTGATCTTCGCGGGCTCCTACTTTGCGGGATGGTTGTCCGACCGGCTGGGGCGACGCAGGAACTTCGTCTTCGTCTCGGCGCTTATCGCCGCCGTCGGACTGCTGAGCCTCGTGCTCTTCCGCAATGAGGCGGGGTTCGTGGTCGCGATGGCCTTGGTGGCCCTCGGCCAGGGTATGTACTTCGCAGTCGATCTCGCTCTGGTCACCGAAGTCCTTCCCGACAGCGCCAAGGCGGCCGGCAAGGATCTGGGTGTGTTCAATTTGGCCAATCAGCTTCCCCAGTCCATCGCACCGGCTATCGCCCCGCTGTTCATCGCCATCGGCGGGGGGCACGATT
The DNA here is from genome assembly GCA_001570385.1 of Microtetraspora glauca. GTDB lineage: Bacteria > Actinomycetota > Actinomycetes > Streptosporangiales > Streptosporangiaceae > Microtetraspora > Microtetraspora glauca. Next base: position 460,461 of record BBYL01000008.1, read on the forward strand.
ACACCCTCTTGTACCTTGTCGGCACCGCGTACGCGGTTCTTGGCGCATTCGCCATCCTCCGCGTCCGCGGCGTGCGGTGACCCGGCCATTCTCGCTAGGCGATCATTCTCCCTGGTGATGCGCGGCCCGGGGTGACGACGAACGGGTAGCGGGGCGCTGATTGCAGGGATTCCGGCCGATGAAACATGGGCTCTTTCGCGGCCGCCGGGTGGCCCGGAGGCGAGACTCCTCCAGGCCACCCGGCGCTTTCGCGGCCGAGAAGATGCTCCTCGGCAGTATCCCGCAGCGGCGCTTGGAAGCTCGCTGGAACGCACCTCGGCCTACCGCGGCTCTGATTGGTGGCGCCAGGGAATGCAGGGGTGTCTACACGTCACCATTCCCACCCGTCAGCGCGACGGTCCCACTTCGCAGGCGCCCACGAAGACGGAATGCACATGAAAGCAGCCTTTCCTGTCGGGTGGCGGCGACCGCGATGACTCGCTGGACGCGCCGATACTTCACGGCATATTAGCCGGGACCGGCGGGAAATACGTTTGCCGGCATCCCGGTATCGGCTCCATCGATGGCCTTTATAGAGGCATTTCATTTCCGTCACGCTCCTGCCGGCGAACACACTGTCGGCAGCGCCAAATGCGTGGAAACCCAAGGAGTCATATGCGTATCGACTTTCACGCCCACTACTACCCCCCGGCGCTCATCGATGGGCTGGCCGAACTGGGGGGCCCGCGGATGCACGCAGGCCATCCCCCGGATCTGGGCGCGCGGCTGCCCGTTTTGGACGGTGCCGGCATCAAGCGCCAGATTTTGAGCGTCGGGGCGCTGATGCCCTACTTCCCCGATCGCTCCAACGCCCACCGGGCTGCCCAGCTGTTCAATCAGCTGCACGTCGAGGCGATGGAGCCCTACAGCGAGCGGTTCGGAGCCTTCGCCACGTTGCCGTTGCCGCATCTGGATGAGTCGGTTGCCGAGGTTGACCGGTGCCTTGATGAGTTCGGCTTCGCCGGGGTCGCGATCGGCTCCGGAGCTGGCGGGCTGCCCATCGACGACGACTACTTCGCACCCCTGTGGCAGAAGCTGGAGGAGCGGCAGTGCGTGGTCTACATCCACCCCGGCGTCAACAATGGATCCGTGCTCGGCGGCGTCGACTACCCGCCATGGCTGCTCAACCCGTCCTTCGGCAGCCCGGGAGAGACCGGCAGGTGCGTGGCCCGGCTGGTGCTGGCCGGCATCCTCGACCGCTATCCCGGTATCACTGTCATCGCCGCCAACTCCGGGGGCCTGTTGCCGTATGAGTGGCCGCACCTGATCCGGGCGGCCGAGAACACCGGCCACCCCGAGCTCGCCGGCGGCCTGCGGAAGATCTGGTTCGACTGCGGCACCTCAACCGAGCACTCGCTGATGGCCGTCAAAGCCAGCTTCGGCCTCGACCGCCTCGTTCTCGGCACCGACATGCCCTACGGCGACGCCCTCGCCACCGTCGGCCTCATCCAGACCAGCCCGCACCTCGGCACGCACGACGCCACCCGCATCCTCGACACGGCGCCGGAGCAGGCGCTGCACCTCACGAAAGGCTGACCATGCGTTTTTCGACCTTCCAGGTACCGACCTCGACCGGCGCCGGCGACGACGGCGAGGTGATCGAGCTCACCGCCCGCCAGTCTCTGGCCGCAGACCGGCAGGGATATGCGGCCATCTTCCTGCCCGAGCACCACGTCAGCGGCTACGCGCCCACCGGCTCTGACCCGGTCGCCTTCGCCGCCTACCTCGCCCCGCAGCTGACCCAGGCCTGGATCGGTTTCGCGGTCACCGTCGTGCCGTCCTGGCACCCGGTCCGCCTGGTGGAGCGACTCAACCTCCTCGACCAGCTGCTCAAGGGCCGCCTGCTGGTGGGTCTAGGCAGCGGCGTCTCGCCCGTCGAGCACGCCGCCCTCGGCATCCGCACGGACGACATGGTCGCCGGCATGACCGACGAGGTCATGGAGGTGGCGCTGCGGCTGTGGGCCAAGGACATCGACGACCCCGAGGTGGCCTTCGACGACAGCACGTACTACCGCGGCAACGTCTTCTCCCGGGTGGTGCCCGCTTCCTACACCAAGCCCCACCCGCACCTGGCCCGGGTGGCCGCCCGCCCCGAGGCCATCAGCCGGGCCGCCGCCGCGGGGTGGCCGGTGATGGTGTTCGGCGGCGACGGGCGGGCCAACCTGTTGCGCCGCCTGCAGCAGTACCGGCGAGAGCTGCTGGCCGTCGGCCACGACGACGAGACGCTCGCCTTTTGCCGGCGTTGGACCACCCACACCGTGCTCAGCATCGCGATCGGCGACACCGAGGCCGAGGCCCGCGCCCACGCGATGGCCGACATGCAGGCGCACCAGAAGTTCGTGCTCACCGAGCGGCCACACCAGCAGCGCGCCTACGAGATCGGGATCACCAGCCGGCCCCCGTTCGCGCGCGACGTCACCAGCCCCCAGTTCTTCGACAACAACGTCATCTACGGAACCGCCGACCAGGTCGAGGAGCAGCTGCGCGAGCTGGAGGAGATCGGCTTCGGCAACATCCTCATCGCTTTCAGCTACGGCGCCTACGACCCCTCTCGCCGACACCTCGCCGAGGAGATGCAGGAGCGGTTCGCCACAGAGATCATGCCGCGCTTCGAGCTGACCGACCCGTCATCGGCGACATTGGACAAGGACCTGTCCGCCTACATCGCCGCGGCCGGGGACCAGGCGCCCGCGATCGACCACCCCACCCAGCGCACCGGAGCCTGAAGGCATGACCATGACCTCTGCGGGCCCGGGGCACCGGACACGGCTTCAACAGAGCTTCCGCGATGTGATGGCAGGAGTCGCCACGCCGGTCTCGGTCGTCACCGCGATCGACGGTGACCTGCCCCACGGGACCACCGTCAGCGCCTTCGCCTCGCTGTCGATGGACCCCCCGATGGTCCTGGTCTCCCTCGACCGGGACTCGGATCTGCTGAAGCTGGTGCGCCGTACCCAGCGCTTCGGCCTCAACGTCCTCGGTATCGCCCACACCCGCTGGGCTTTGGCCTTCGCCCGCAAGGGGGGCGCCGGCAAGTTTGCAGGAATCCCCTGGCAGGTGTCCGACGGTGTTCCCCGTCTCCCCGGCACCGAATGGCTGGCCTGCGAGGTCGCCGCACTCGTCGACGGTGGCGACCACGTCATCGCCCTCGGCAAGGTCCTCGTCGCCGAGCCCACCGGCGGTCCGCCGCTCACCTACCACCGCCGCCTTTTCGGAACCCACGCGCCGCTGTCCGAAGCGGAAACCGACCAGGGCTGAGAGCCTGCGACGCAGACGGCCACACCGCCATGCCGCCGCCGGCAACATGGCGCACTGGGCTGAGGACGTCCACGTCTGCGGTGTTCCCGTCGCCCAGCCCACCAGCGCTCCGCGACCGGGAACACCCTGCCATCGGCGGTGGCCTCGACCTTGCTCCCGCTGCTCGTGACGCCCGTGTACCGCCAGAGTTCCGAACGCTCCGATCGTGCGAGCAAACGACGTATGGCGATCTTGTTTCTGGTCGCAGGCACTCAACTGCACGTCGCCTTCGAAGGTACTCGGACAGGCGTTCAAGGCGGCCCTCCCCCATGAGTCAGCCACTACTCACGGCCGTAGGACGGGGTCACGCGGTCGATCCCGCGTGCTGACCGGGTTGATCGAGGCCGGCCGGTTCGGAAAGCGTCTGCGGGCAGCGAAATCGGCTCCTCCATGCCGACTTGACGAAGGGACCCTGAAACGATGAAGATCCTGCTGTTCGGCGCGACCGGCTCCGTGGGCCGTGCCGTCGCCGCCGAGTTGACCGCACGAAGCCATGAGGTGACCGCGGCCAGCCGCCACGGCGGGCCGGTCGGCGGCGCCGTGGCCGTCGCCGCCGATGCCACCGACCCGAAACAGGTGGCCGCCGCCGCGAACGGTCACGATGTGGTCATCTCCGCTGTCTCAGGGACCGGCGGCAATCCCGCCACCCTGACCATCGCCGCCTCCGCCCTCGTCCGCGGGCTACGCCAGGCCACAGTCCACCGGCTGCTCGTCGTTGGGGGCGGAGCCACCATGGAGATCGCACCCGGCATGCCCGTCATGGAGAGCCCGCAGTTCCCCGAGGAGTACAAGCCGGCCGCGTACGCCCAAGCCGCGGCACTCGCGCTCTACCGCGTGGTCGAGGACCTGGACTGGACCTACATCTCACCCGCCCAGATCCTCTTCCCCGGCGAGCGCACCGGCTCCTACCGCCGCAGCTGCGACGCCCTGCTCACCGACAATGAGGGCCACAGCCGCATCTCCATCGCCGACTACGCGGTAGCGCTCGCGGACGAGTTGGAAAACCCGCAGGCGGTACGAGCCCGGATAGGAGTGGGCTACTGACCGCGGCAGCTGGAGACGGCAAATCACAAGGAGGAGGACGGACAATGCGGATTGTGGTGGAGAATAGCAACCGCGAAGTATGCGTGGCAGAACCGGATGACTTCGGCAGGCTGCAGGTCGAGGCGCTCTCCCTCAGCGCGGCCGAGATCTCGGCCGCGCTGCAGCAGAACGGTTTGGGCCATGTGGACGACAACGGCCACGCCTGGCTCCGCACCGACAAACTACGTGAGCTCGTCCAGCCGCCCCAGGCCGCGCCCGACTGGACCGATGGGTGGACGGCGATGCTGGAGTACGCCCGCGCGAACGGCTGGCTCCAGGAAGGCACTGTCCGCGCCCACGTCGTCGGTAGCTGACGACCGGCTCACGGCGATCCACCGGAATATCTCGGTACGGGCCTCTACCTCGGTCGACCAGCGGCGCTTGCCTCGGCCGTGCAGTAGTTCACGCTTAAGCGTGGCGTTGAACGCCTCCGCCAGGGCGTGTCCAGGCACGTCCCCGTCCTGCCCGCCGATCGGCGGACCCGATAGCCGTCGCAGAGCGCCGCGAACTCAGCCGAGGTGTACTGACGGCCGCGGTCACCATGAAAGATCACCCCGGCGACGTGGCCGCCTCGCGCTCCGACCGCCGCCGTCAACGCGTCGCTGATCAGCTCGGTCCGCATATGGTCGGCGATCGACCAGCCGACCAGGCGCCGCGATCCGATGTCGATCACCGTCGCCAGATACAGCCACGAATCACCGACCGGCAGATAGGTGATGTTTCCGCACCACCTCCGGTTGACCTCACCGGCCGCGAAGTCGCGTTTGCCGGCTCGGTCCAGGAGTCCTCGTCGGTGACATCGAGGCGGCGGTGGACGACGCCCTCGGCGAGGAGCGGGTCGAAGTCGGCTGTGCTGGTTATGTCGTCGGCCACGACGCGGGCGCCCTCGCGGGCCAGGGCGGCGGTCTCCGCCGCTCCCTGGCCCGCGAGGGCCGCGCCGGTGACCACGACGACCTTGCTGCGCACATGATCTATGCGCACTCCTACTCGCAAGTCAGGGACGGTTCCGAGGGCGAACACGGGCCGGCGGGACGGGCAGCGGTTCGGCACCGGCGACGACGGTGTTACGTACGGCGCCGATGCCCTCGACGGTCAGTTCGACGACGTCGCCGGGCCGGAGCGGGGGCGGGTCCTGGCGGCCCAGCAGGCCCCACAGTTCGGCAAGGCATCCGCCGTTGCCGCAGGTGCCCGAGCCGAGCACGTCGCCGGGGCGTACCCAGGTGCCGCGGGAGGCGTACGCGACCAGTTCCTCAAACGGCCAGCTCATGTTGGACAGCAGGTCGCGGCCAACCTTAGCGCCGTTGACCGAGGCGGTGAGTGCGAGGTGCAGGAAGCCGTCGGTGTCCCGGTACGGCTCCAGCTCGTCGGCGGTGACTAGCCACGGGCCGAGGGTGGTGGCGGTGTCCTTGCCCTTGGCCGGGCCGAGGTTGACCCGCATCTCGCGGCTCTGCAGGTCGCGGGCCGACCAGTCGTTCATGATCAGATATCCGGCGATGTGGTCGCGGGCCTCCGCGGGGTTCAGGTCGCGGCCCTCGCGGCCGATGACGGCGGCGACCTCCAGTTCGAAGTCGAAGATCCGGCAGCCCGGCGGCATCGGCACGTCGTCGTACGGCCCCGTCACGGCGTACGGGTTGGTGAAGTAGAAGGCGGGGGCGTCGTACCAGGCGTCGGGCACACCGCTGCGGCCGTCCACGCTCCTGCGCACGCCTTCGACGTGTTCCTCGAAGGCGACGAAGTCCCGCACGGTCGGCGGCCGGAACGGCACGTTGAGCCGCACGTCGTCCAGCGGGATCGGGTCTCCCGCGAGGTCCGCCGCTTCATGGAGCCGGCGGTCCACGAGAAGGTCGAGCAGGCGCATTCCCTCGGGTAGCGGCCGGACCGATCCGGCGTCCACGACGCCAGAAAGAACGTGCCCCCCGTGGGTGAAGGTGGCGATTCGCATGAGACCCCCCTCATCAGACCGGCGGGGCGACGAAAACGCCGCGGTCGACGTCGTTGAAGGACTCCTTGGCCACCAGTTCGTTCATGGGGTTGGCGGTGCCCCACTGGTCGGTGACCTCGGGCTGGGAGAAGTCGTACACGTGTGGGTGCCAGGCGTCCTCGTCCAGCTCCTCCAACTCGGTTGTGTACTCCACGGTGTTGCCGTGCGGGTCGAGGAAGTAGGAGAAGGTGTTGTCGCCGGCCAGGTGGCGGCCCGGGCCCCAGATCATCCGAACCCCGGCGCGCAGCAGGCGGCCGGTGCCGTACATGTACTCGTCCAGGCCGCGCATCTCGAAACTGATGTGGTGCACGGACGCGTGCGGGCCGCGGGCGATGGCCATGCTGTGGTGCTGGGGGCTGCACCGCATGAAGTGCATCACCTTGCCCATGTGCGGATGGGCCAGCGTGTCCGACAGCGCGAAGCCCAGGTGGCTCTCGTACCAGACCCGGGTGGCGTCGATGTCGGGCGCGTTAAGCACGACGTGCGACAGCCGTACGGGGACGGCCTCCTTGGGCTCCAGCTTGCGGTGGGCCCGTACGGCGATGTCGGCGGAGACTTCGATAGTGCGGCCGTCGAGGTCGAAGAAGCGGAAGCCGTACCCGCCGCCGGGGGTGTTCAGGTCGCCCGGCTCGGTGATCAGCGCGACGTCGGCGGCGCGCAGCCGCTCGGCGAGCGCGTCCACGTCGGCGGGGGTCGCCGCGCCGAAGGAGACCAGGTCAAGCCGCTTCTCCTCGGCCCTGCGCAGGCGGATGACGTACTGCTCGGGCGAGCCTTCGGCGGCCAGGAAGCTGATGCCCGTGTCGTTGGCGACCTCGGTCAGCCCCCACACTCCGGTGTAGAACTCCCGCTGGCGGTCGTAGTCGGGCACGGCCAGATCGACGTGCCTCAGGTGGGTGATGAGTCTCATACGTTGTCCTTGAGATCGAACAGGTGGAGGGCGTTGCGACCGCGTACGGCGTCGAGGGCGGGGTCGTCCGGCAGCGCGGCGCGCAACCGGTTCAGGGGGTCCTCGGCGCCCATGTCGAAGGGGTAGTCGGAGCCGAGCAGGACCCGGCCGGGCCCGGCGGTCTCGACCAAGTGCCGCAGCACCACGGGATCGTGGACGAGGGAGTCGAACCACAGCCGCCGGATGTACGCGCTTGGCGGCTCGGCGCAGCCGCGCGCGTCGGACCGCACCCGCCAGCCGTGGTCGGCGCGGCCGAGGTAGGTCGGCAGGTAGCCGCCACCGTGCGCGGCCAGCAGTCTCAGCCGTGGGTGCCGGTCGAGCACGCCGGAGAAGATCAGGTGCGACAGCGCGACGGCGTTCTCCGCCGGCTGGCCGACGATGTTGGACAGGTACCACCGGTCCAGCCTCTCGTCCAGCGTGCAGCCGAACGGGTGAAGGAAGACCACCGCGCCTGTCGCGGCAGCGTGCGCCCAGAACGGCTCGTACGCCGGGTCGGACAGCTCGAGACCGGGCGCGTGCGAGGAGATCTCCACGCCCTTCAACCCAAGGCCGAGGGCGTGGTCCACCGCCTCCACCATGAGCGAGGGGTGCTGGAGCGGCGCCAGGCCCAGGCCGTGCAGCCGCCCGGGGGCCTGCGCGCAGTGCGCGGCGGTGGCCTCGTTGGCCAGCCGCCACACCGTCCGGGCCATATCGGCGTCGGCCCAGTAGTGGTAGTGCGACGGGGACGGGCTGACGATCTGCGCGTCCACGCCGGTCCGGTCCATGTCGGCCAGCCGTACGGGCACCTGGGTGAGCCGGGGGAAGCGTTCGCCGATCATGCGGCCGGACACCTCCAGGGCGGCTGGCCCGTTGCGGCGCGCGTCCAGCTCCCGGTGCCCGGCGTGGCCGGGCCGTCCAGCGACGGCCTGCTCGATCTCCGGCAGCAGCACGTGCGCGTGCACGTCGATCGTGATCACGGCCGCTCCGTCACGAGCGCGGCGATCCGGCCCATGAGTCCGGGCACATCTGCGTCGGGGGTGGGTTCCAGCTGCCAGGCGCCCAGTCGCAGGGACGCCTCAACCACCGCCGCCGCGCGTTCGTGGCGGCGGTCCATGAAGGCGTCGAACAGCGACTGGTCGAGCCGGTCGGCGGCGAGCAGCAGCTCGGCCAGGACCGCGGCGTCCTCCAGGCACTGGGCCGCGCCCTGGGCGAGGGTCGGCGGGCAGGCGTGCGCCGCGTCGCCGATCAGGACGATGCGGCTGCGGTTCCACGGACGGTCCACGAGCAGCGACTCGAACCAGGTGTAGTTGATCCGGTCCGGGTCGGTGATGTCCGCGCGGATCTCGGCCCAGGCCCCGCCGTACCCCTCGGCGAGGTCCCGCATGTGCGCGGCCTTGTCGCCCAGCGTCTCCCGGGGGCGAGCCTTCTCCACGAGGTAGGCGTACATTGTGTCCGGGCCGGTCGGGCAGTAGCCGGCGATGAAGCAGGGGCCGCCGTAGATCAGGTTGGTCCGCTCGATCCCGGCGGGGCGGCGGGTGTGGATGCGCCAGATGCCCATCCCGGTCGGCTCAGGGGCGACGTCGATGCCGAGCATCCCCCGCACCGCGGAACGGATCCCGTCCGCGCCCACCACCAGGTCGTACGTGCCGGTGGTGCCGTCGGACAGCCGCACGTCCACGTGCTCGCCGGTGTCGCTGAACTCCGCGACGGTCAGCCCGAACCTGGTGCGCGCCCCGGCCTCCCGTACGGCTTTGGCGAGGATGGTGGCCAGTTCTGGACGTTCCATGCCGAGCGTGGCGGGCAGGTCGGGGCCACCGGTGCGGGCGTCGGGGATCTCCGCGAGCAGCGTGCCGTCTGGCGCGTGCAGCCCGAGCGAGTCGAACGGGAAGCCCGCAGCGCTGACCTGGTCCCAGACGCCGAGGTCGCGCAGCACCCGCAGGGCGTTGCCCTGCAGCGTAATGCCCGAGCCGAGCGCGGTGATCTCCGGGTTGATCTCCACGATGTCCACGGTGAGACCGGCGCGAGCGAGCGGGATCGCCAGTGCGGATCCGGCGGTGCCGCCGCCGACGATGAGGACGTTGCCTACTGCTGGCATGGGAACCTCACTTGATGGCGAGGGGGTTGACGGGGGATCCGACCGCGCCCGTGATCGGGAGCGGGGCGGCGGCGAGGAAGAACTCGTACACGCCGTCGCCGGCGCAGTGTTCGGCGAGGGCCTCCAGGTCCCACATCTCGCCGACGAGCAGGCCGATGTGCGGGATGGCGACCTGGTGCAGGGGCTGGAAGGCGTTGTCGAACTCGTTGGGCCGCACCTCGAATCCCCAGGTGTCGGTGGCGATCGCGGCGATCTCGGCGCGGTGCAGCCAGCCGGCGGTCCAGAACGACAGGCCGGGGGCGGGGCCGCCAGCGTAGTCGCCCCAGCCCTCGCGCCGGACCCGGGCGAGCTGACCGGTGCGTACGCACACGATGTCACCGCGGCCGACCTCGACGCCGTGGGCCTCGGCGGTGGCGGTCAGGTGCTCCTCGGTGACGGCGAACCCGTCCGGCAGCTCCCCGCCGCCGATCACCCGTCCCACGTCGAGCAGCACGCCTCGGCTCGCTATCGGCGCGGCCATATGCTCGATGCCGGTGACCAGATCGCCGTCGCTGGTGACCACGTCCTGCGCCAGGCGCCCGTTCCATGCCTTGCCGTGGTCGAAGATGTGGCCGAGGCCGTCCCACTGGGTCGAGCACTGCAGCGGCATCGCGATCACGTCGTCCGCGCCGCCGATGCCGTGCGGGAAGCCCTGCTTGTTGAGCGCCGCGTCGACGCCGGTGTCGAGCATTGTGTGGACCGGGTTGGTACGGCGCCGCCAGCCCTTCTGCGGGCCGTTCATGTCGAACCGCTGGGACAGGGAGAAGCTCAGGCCGCTCCGGATCAGCCGCGCCGCCGCCGCCCGCTTGGCCTCGTCGATGAAGTTGACGGTGCCGAGCACGTCGTCGGGGCCCCATCGACCCCAGTTGGAGTAGTTGGCCGTGGCCTCGGCGATCGCCTCCTCGGCGGTCATGACACCTCGCTCACGCAGCGGTTGCGCTGAACGCCGAGGCCCGTGATCGTGCCCTCCATCACGTCGCCCGGCCGCAGCAGCCGGCCCCAGTGCATCCCGTTGCCGGCCGGGCTGCCGGTGAGCACCAGGTCGCCGGGCAGCAGCTCGACGGTCTGCGAGGCGTACGACACCAGCCGGGCCACGTCGAAGATCATGTCCTTGGTGGCCTCGTCCTGCATGACCTCACCGTTGAGCCGCAGCGTCACCCGCAGATTCCCGGGATCGCCGACGAAGGCGGCCGGGACCAAGTACGGGCCGAGCGGGGTGAACGTCTGGGCGTTCTTGGCCCGCAGCCAGTCGGTGCCGATCTCCGGCATGTCGCGGCGGAACACCACCTCGCGGGCGGTGACGTCGTTCGCGATCGTGTACGCCGCGACGTGCTCCAGCGCACGCTCGACAGGCACTTGGAAGGCCGGGTGGCCGATCACCGCCGCTAGTTCGAGCTCCCAGTCGGGCTTGGCGCACCAGGCCGGGATGACGACGTCGTCGTACGGGCCGGTGATCGAGGAGGGCAGGCCGATGAACATGTACGGCTGGTCCTCGGCGGCGCGGCGGTCCATCATCGCGGCGGTCTCAGCCCGCACCTGTTCGGCGGGTCGGCCGTCCTCGGGCTCGTGTGCTACCGCCAGGTCGATCACGTGGGTGCGGTAGTTGGCGCCGGACTGCAGGATCTGCCGGGGCTCGACCGGGGCGTGCACGCGCAGCTCCGCCAGCGGCAGCCACTCCCCCGACTTGTCGGCAGCCTGATGTAGCAGCGGCAGGACGTCGTCCCAGCGTTCGAGCAGCGCCCGCGTGCTGCCGTAGATCTGGAGCGCGGGGACGGCGCGCAGGTCCAGGACGTAATCGCCGGTGACGAGGCCAGGGAAGGCCTCACCCGTCCCGGCGGAGAAAGTGCCGAGCGCAAACGGCCCGGCAAGGGACGGAGATGGTTCCACGAGGTTTCCTCCCGGTGCAGTGCCCTTAACCTTGGACCTGACGAAATGATTTGGGAAATCGATTCTTTAGATCTGAACGATCCACACCACGGATAGCGGAAGTGTTGTGAACCTCGAAAGGCTCGACCTCAACCTCCTGGTCGCTCTGTGCGCCCTGTTGGAGGAGCGCAACGTGACCCGAGCGGGCGCGAGGATCGGGCTGAGCCAGCCCGCGACGAGCGCCGCCCTAGCCAGGCTCCGCCGCCACTTCGGCGACGAACTGCTGGTCAGGCAGGGCAACCGCTACGAGCTGACGCCCCTCGGCAACGCGCTGCGCGCCCCCGCCGCGAACGCCCACGCGATGCTGGAGCGGCTGTTCACCAGCCGCGCGGACTTCCACCCCGCCACCGAGCGGCACGAGTTCACCCTGCTCTCCTCCGACTACGCGATCGCGGTCTTCGGCGCCAGGCTCGCCCGCACCCTGCACGCGGAGGCCCCGGGCGTCCGGCTGCACTTTCTCCACGTGCCGCCCGGGATCGTCGAGAACACCGAATCGCTGCTCAGCGGCGTCGACGGACTGCTCATGCCGCACGGAGTCATCAGCGACTTCCCCGCCGTGGAGCTCTACCGCGACGAGTGGGTCTGTCTGGTCGCCGCCGACAACTCCGAGATCGGCGAGCGGATCACCATGGACGATCTGGCCCGGCTGCCGTGGGTGGTCTACCAGCGGCCGTTCGACGCCCCCGTGGCCCGCCAGTTGTCCATGCTCGGGCTGGAGCCGTACGTGGACGTGTCCGTGCAGAGCTTTCAGCTCCTGCCGAGCCTGGTGGTTGGCACCCGCCGGGTCGCGCTGATCCAGCGGCGCCTGGCCCGCCTGCTACGCGACCTCGCCCCGGTCCGCGCGCTGCCCTGCCCGTTCCCGGCCGTGCCGCTGCAGGAGGCCCTGTGGTGGCACCCCGTGCACACCCACGACGCCGCCCACATCTGGCTGCGCGAGACCGTCGCTCGGGTGGCTGCTGAGCTGGGCCATGACGACCAGCCAGCCAGTCAGTAGGCAATGCCGACGCGGGCACGAATCGCCTCGCCGTATTCGAGTTCGTCCACCAAGGCGACGGCGTAGTCCTCGATGGAGATGCGGCTGCGGCCCTCGGCGTCGGTGAGTAGTTCGTCGCCGCCGCGCCGATAGGTGCTGGTCCGCTCGCCGGGGGCGATGATCTGGGCCGGCGACAGGTAGGTCCGCTCCAGGTCGTCCACGACACGGTACACGGCGAGCGCTGCCGCCTGCGCGTACGCTGAAGGTCTGTAGGCGTCCGGAAACCGGGGGTGTCCACGATGCGCACACCGGACACGGTATCCAAGGTGGCACCTCCACTGACGACGAGCAGTCGGCGCACTCCTGCGGCGCGTAGGCACTGCTCGATGCCGCGGCGCATGTTGCGCTCGTGCCGTGGCCACAGACGTGCCCGGCCGCGGTCATGGTCTCACGGAGCCTTTTTCATCCTGCTTCTCGAGTCTGAAGGACGTGAATGGCTTTGACGAGTTGACCTGCTTGTTTGGGGCAGCAGCGTAGTTTCTGGAGGATGCGCCAGTTCTTCAGCTGTGCATTGGCCCGCTCGCCGGGACTGCGGAGCTTGGCGTGAGCGGAGTTGGCGATCTTCTGCCCGACGGGCTTGCCTCGGCCCTTGTAGGGCACGCGTACTGGTTCGCCGGCGCCGACGTAGCTCTTGTCGGCGAGAGTGACCATGCCAGCGGCTTTCAGGCGGCGGATGATGCCCCAGATCCGGGCTGCGGTCAGGTCGTGCACGGAGCCTGGCAGAGAGCCGGAGGTCCACACGATGGTGCCGTCCGGAGCGGCCAGGACCTGGATGTTCATCCCGTGGCAGCGGTTCTTTCCCGAGTAGTACGGCCGGTCGGCGGCCACACGATCGATCCGTATCAGCGTGCCGTCGAGCACGAGGTAGGGGTAGCCGGCCTTCTTCGCCTTGCGTATGGCCTGGTCCAGCTTGGGGACGCGCGTTGCGAGCAGGGCGACGGTCTCGGTGACGTACCGCCAGGCGGTGGCGATGCCGACGCCGAAACCGGCGGCGATCTCGGCGTAGGTCTCACCTTTACGCAGGTGAACCAGGGCGAGTAGGGCTTGTCGCCCTGGTGTGAGCTTGCGCCAGCGCGTGCCGATGGCTTTGCGATGGCGGCGGATCACGCCGGCCACGTAGTCCAGGGTTCGGCGTGACAACGGCAGGGCGGCACGGTAGAACAGCACTCGAAGCTCCTGGAGTGGCGTTGCTCTTGGTCGACAACCCACCTGTCGGGTGGCCCCGAGGGATTTCACCTCGGGGCTCCCACAGATCCCGGCGTGAACCTCTCGGTTCACCGGGCTCCTGTCACTCTGGTCACCAGGCGTGCGGGACCGAAGGTGTCCATGGCCAGTGCGCGAACATGCGGGGATATCGCTGTGTGATTCCCCGCCAGCACTCCAGGGCCTTCTTCTTAGCTTGCAGCCGTTTGTATTTGTTGCGGATCCAGCGCATCAGGTAGGCGTTGATGCGCGTCAGAAGGGGATACAGAGCGGAGCGGTAATACGCGCCGTAGTACTGCATCCAGCCGCGCACGATCGGATTGATCCGTCGTGCGAGGTCGGTGAAGGTATGGCCGGTGCGGTGGTGCAGTCGCCAGGACCGCACCACCTCGTTCAGCCTTTTCAATGCCTCTTTGCTGATC
>BBYL01000009.1 GCA_001570385.1 Microtetraspora glauca
CGGCCCGACGTCACTCGCTTGTGATCTTTTCCGGCCCCCTTGAAGGGATATCGACGGCCGGGGCGTGCCGCGCCCCGGCCGCGTGCTGGTGGGCACGCACCACCGTGGAGTCAGCGCTCACCGTCCAATCATCCCCCTCGGCCTCGTCACACCCCGCCCGCAGCTCATCCAGGATCCGTTCCCACGTTCCGTCCAATGACCAGCGGCGATGCCGGTTGTAGACCGTCTTCCAGTTCCCGTAACACGGCGGCAGATCCCGCCACACGGTTCCTGTCCGCGTCCGGTGGAAGATCCCGTTGAGCACAGTCCGGTGGTCGTTCCACCGCGCGCCCCAGCCCGTGCTCACTGGTAGCAACGGCCCCAGCCGCGCCCACTCCTCATCGGTCAGATCGTGACGTTTCAGGCGTTCCTCATCCACACTGATGATCTACACCAAACCGGCACCAAAGATCACGGGACACGCCCTAGGGCTGGGGTGTCCACTTCTGTGATCTCACTCGGGCGGTGAAGGCCTCGATGGCGTCGACGACCGCCTCGAAGCGGACCGAGTGGTACAGGTCGAAGGCGTGATTGCCGCCACGCAGCTCGGCGTAGACGACGGGGGCGGCCGAGGTCGCGCGTAGCCGGTCGGCGAATTCCCTGGCCTCGGCCACGGGCACCAGCGGGTCCAGATCGCCATGGGCCACGAGGAACGGCGGCGCGTCCGGTGCGATGTGGGCCAGCGGCGAGGACTCGGGGCCCTGGCCGAAGTAGGTGCCGTACCAGCCGTTCAGGTAGATGGCCCCGGTCACGGAGGTGTCCGCGTCCTCGAAGCCAGGCTGGAAGGCGGGGTCGTTCTGGGTGAGCGCGGCCAGCGCCGCCATGTGCCCGCCCGCCGAGCTGCCCGCGACGAACAGCGTCGAGGGGTCGGCGCCGTGCTCGTGGGCGTGCTCGCGTACCCAGGCGATGATTTTCTTGAGGTCGATCAGGTGGTCGGGGTGCTGGGCCTGGGGCCGGAGCCGGTAGTTGGCGCTGATGCACACCCAGCCCTGGCCGGCGAGGTGGTAGAGCAGGGGAAGCGACTGGCTGTTCTTGTGGCCGCCGGAGTAGGTGCCGCCGTGCAGGTGGATCATGACGGGCGCGCCCTGCGGGCGCGAGCGGTGGTGGTAGAGGTCGAGCAGGTTGCGGCGGCCGGCGTCGCCGTAGGAGAGGTTGGCCACGCGCCGGACGTCCATGCGGCGCTTGACGATGGGCAGGAACAGGATGCGGGCCCACGGCGGACGGCGGCGCAGCCCTTCGGCGAGGTCGGTGTCGATGGCGGCGCGCCACCCCGCGCCCAGGCCCGCGTCCATCGCGCGCTCGATCCTGGCCCGCTCGCCCAGGCCGCGGGAGGCGATGACCGCGAGCCCGATCGTGGTCACGGCGGCCAGGGCGACGATCGCCCAGCCGCCCGCCGAGTGGATGTCACCCTCGGCGAACGCCAGCGCCGTCGGGGCCAGCAGCAGCCAGAAGAAGGCCGCGAACGGCAGTTCGTTGGCGGCCAGCCCGAAGAAGTAGCTCACCCGGCCGAGCGGGCTCCACCCCGGCACCGGCCGCAGCGCGAACAGCGTCCCGATCGCGACGAGCGCCACAGGGATCAGATAACCGACAGGCACCGAATCTCCAAAGTCGGCAGTTTTTCCTGCACTGCCTTCGAACACACCCACATTTGGGACGTTCTGCGCGCCCCAGCCTCCCCGACCCACCCGCGTCACATCAACGACGGATCCGATAACGTCTTTTAACTCTGAGGTGAAGAATTCGGAGGCCTGCCCATGGAGATGCGAGAGATCGAGATCTTTCTGACGGTGGCCGAAGAGCTGCACTTCAGCCGCACGGCCGAGCGGCTGGGCATCAGCCCGGCCCGCGTCAGCCAAACGATCAAAAAGCAGGAGCGGCGCATCGGCGCGCCCCTGTTCGACCGCACCACCCGAGCCGTCCGCCTCTCCCCGCTCGGTGAGCAGCTGTACCAAGCGCTCAAGGGTGGCTACCGGCAGATCATGCAAGGGATCGCGACTGCTCAGGCCACCGCCAACGGCACCGCGGGAACGCTGACCCTCGGCACCCTCGGCCCGCAGTCCACGCAGATCAAGAACGTTCTCGACCTGTTCCTGGCCCGCCACCCAAACGCCCGCCTCCAGCACCGCGAGATCCAGCCGGCCTCCCCTCTGGACCTGCTTAAGTCGGGCGAGCTGGACGTGGCGCACCTGTGGCTACCGATCCGCGAGCCCGAACTGACCATCAGACCGACCCCGTACACCTCCGACGTGCTGCTGATGGTCTCTGCCGACCACCCCTACGCGGAACGGGACACCATCTGCCTGGAGGACCTCGGCGACTGCACCGTGGTCGAAGGCCAGTCGATCCCCTCCTACATGGAGGAGATCTTCAACCCCCACCACACCCCTTCCGGCCGCCCCATCCGCCGCGGCCACAAAGTCACCACCTGGCATGAGACACTCAGCGCTGTCTCCTCAGGCCAGGCCACCGCCGGAGTCACCGCCGAGGCCGCAGCCTTCTACCCCTGGCCCAGCCTCGCCTTCGTCCCCATCCACGATGCCCCCCTGTGCCAGTGGGCCTTCGTCTGGCGTACATCGAGCGAGACCCCACTCATCCGCGCATTCGCCCAAGCAGCCGCCGACGCCCAGCAACCGACGGGGTAGCATCCCCCAGGTAGCCGATCCGTTGGCTTCGGCCCGGGCGCTGCGGATGTCGGGATTCGATGGTTCCCTACACACCCGACCTGGGCCCACAGACCCTCCGGAAGCCCGGGCATCGAGCGACGAACGATCCCGTTGAGTAGCCGGTTCGGCATGTGACCTCTTTCCGGTGTCCTGCAGTACCGCGTCGACCAACTCGAACGGTGGGTGCTGGGTCAGCTCTCCCAGATGGCCGGGTGCGAAGACTCCGCCGGCGACCGTGAGGGTGCGGGTGAGGGTGATCGAGGCAGATCCGGCGTGCGGCAGCCCCCTAGGGAATCCCGGGATCCACCGTGCGGAATCGACGAGTCAATGCGGCCGGCCGTGGGCGTTTGCCGGTTCATTCTAACGATGTTAGATTCTGTCTAACGATGTTAGAAAGGAAGGTCATGAGCCCGGCCGCACGCCTCGACGCCGATTCGATCCTTGGTGCCGTGTTCGACATCCTCGACAAGGAAGGCATCGCCGCGCTCTCGATGCGCACATTGGCCGCACGCCTCGACGTCAAGGCCGCGTCGCTCTACTACCACGTACCGAACAAGGCCGCGCTGCTCCAAATGGTCGCGGATCGGATCGCCACTCAGATCATGGCGACAATCACCCCCGGCCGGGCCTGGCGTGAGCTGTTGGACGGCATCGCACACGACCTGCGGGACATCTTGCGGGCCCACCCCGGCGCCGCCGCGGTCGCGGCCGTACAGAACGCGTCACCCCACGTGTTCGAGGAGGCCGTCCCCCTTCTGCTGTTCTCGATGCAGTCGGGCCTGCGCCTCACCGATGACGTGGCGCTTCACCTGGTGCAGTCGCTGTACGTCCTCGTCACCGGCCTCGCTCTCGCCGAGTTCGGCAATGCCCCGGAACCGCCGTACGCTCCGGCCGCCTACTACGACGCCTGGTTCGACATCGCCGTCTCGACCTTCCTCGACGGGGTCCAGGCGCGGTACGGCACCGGCGACCACGACTGAGATCCACAGAGAACCCGAGGAACCGAAAGCATGCTCCCCGTCGCGCTCTTCCTGCTGATCCTCGCCGACGCCTACTTTCTCTTCACCACACTCGTGGACGTCTTCCCGCTCAACAACGTGCGGGAGGCGACGAGGTTGGAGAGACGCACGGAGGTGGCCATCAACGGGCCGGTCCTGCTCGTCCCGGCCGTGCTCCTCGCCGTGGCCGCCGCCGCGGATCTGCCCGTTCTCGCCTACATCGGAGCGGCTGTCGAACTGCTCATCGTTTTGAGCGGCCTAGCGCTCTGGTGGCTCCCGTACCTGGTCGGGGTTACGGTCCCGTGGGCGACGGCGGGCACAAGCGAGAGCTGGGCGCAGCTGCACGCCCGGACCTACGCCAAAACGATCATCGTGCTTCCCCCTATCGCTGATCGGCCGCGCCCCAACGTCGAGCACATGATCCTCCACACGCTCATTCTCGTGGCCGCCATCTGCGCGTTCGTCGCCGCCGGCTCGTTGTAGAAGACCCTGGCCGTCTCGCCGCGCGCCGAACGCCCGGCCCCCAATCTCAGGCGAGACAGGCCCGCTGGAAGCTCCAGCGGGCCTGTCTCGCTTGTCATGAACCGGGCGCTACGCAGGCCGAGGGGAGTGTTTCGGCGTTGCCGCCACGCGCCGGGCGGAACGGGCTCGTCATGGACACGCAACTCGCCCCGCGAGTGATGAGGTCTGAGTCCCTCTTCAGGCCGCTGGCGAAGCAGACAACCCCCTACTTGGAGCTGCCGGCCTCGCCCATGCCGCCTTCATCCCAGGATGGGCAGGAGAACGAGACGATGCCGCTGAACGCATGCGCGCCGCTCGTACCTACGCTCGCCGAGCCAACGCCCCTGCGGAATTTCTCGCCTGGTTGGACGCCGTGGAAGCCGAGTGTGAAACCCGATGCGGCAACACTAAGCGGGCGTTGCGCCTCATCGGAAACGCCGAGGACATCCTTGCTACTGGGGGCCGGCAGAAACGTTCCCGAATGGTTCGACTGGTTCTCGGCCACACGGTTGGGCAGTCACGCCGACGCCGGAGAACGCGAGAAGAGCCCCCAGGTAGTGCGGCGCCAGCGTTGGTCGTTGTCGGATCGACCGCGAACCCGGACCGGACAGTTCCACTTCTCCGGCCGACTCCCGTCCCGGACGGCGATCGATACGGAGCCTCTACGGGCCTGGCATGGATCTGTACGCGTTCTTGACATCCCTCGCGACGGCGGCCGTTCGGCGGGAATCTCGGAAGCGCAGGCCAAAACTTTTAAATCAATTGATTGACTTAAGCTGACTCGACGGATTTACTTATCACACATAAATGGTCAAATCGGGAGGGTTCCAGATGAGTGAAGACGATGGCCTGATGGTCGGCGGGCCGCAGGACGTCCCGGAGCGGTGGTGACCATGGCGGTCCGGGCCGAGCGGGTCAGCGCGACCCGCGAGCAGATCCTCACGGCGGGGGAGCGGCTGTTCGCCGAACACGGGGTGTTCACCGTTTCCAACCGGCGGGTCAGCGAGGCTGCCGGGCAGGGCAACAACACCGCGGTCGGCTACCACTTCGGGACCAAGGCGGATCTGGTCCGCGCGATCGTGCGCGGGCACGCCGAGCGGATGGAGGTCGTCCGCCGCCGGATGCTTGCCGAGATCGACGGCTCCACCGAGGTGCGGGACTGGGTGGCCTGCCTGGTACGCCCGCTCACCGAACATCTGGCCGCGTTGGGGAACCCCACCTGGTTCGCCCGCTTCGGCGCCCAGGTGATGACCGACCCCGCGCTGCGCGAAATCATGATCGTCGAGGCGCTCACCTCGCCCACGCTGCTCCGGACCCTCGATGGGCTGAACGCCTGCCTGCCCAGGCTGCCGGTCGAGGTGCGGGCCGAGCGCGGCGAGATGACCAGCCAGTTGATGGTGCACATCTGCGCCGAGCGCGAGCGCGCCCTCGCCGAGGGACGGCCGACCCCCCGATCCACCTGGCACGACGCCGCGACCGGCCTGGTCGACGCGATCACCGGCCTGTGGGCGGCGCCCGTCACCCCGGGCGGGGAGACGCCCCGGAGCGGCCAGGTATCGACATGAAGATCAGCGTGGACGAGGCAGCCGAGAGCGCCTGAGCGCTGCCTCCACCGCCGCGGGCGGACCGGAGCCATGCCGTCCGGCCTCGTTCCGTGCCGACCCCTTGTGAGCCGACCCGTTGTGAAAGGACGCAAGCGATGACCGAAACCGTGAATCCGGCCGAGGTTCCGCAGTTCCCCGGCGCCCGGGCGGCGCGCTGCCCGTTCGACCCGCCGCCGGTCCTGCACGCGTTGCAGGAGCAGGGACCGCTGGCGAAGGTCAAGGTGTGGGACGGCAGCACGCCGTGGCTGGTGACCCGCTATGAAGAGCAGCGGGCGCTGCTCGCCGACCCGAGGGTCAGCGCCGACGTCACTCGCCCCGGCTACCCCAGATCGGCCCCGGTCGCGTCCAGGAACGGCTCGGCCATCAGCTTCATCCTGATGGACGATCCCGAGCACGCCCGGCTGCGCCGCATGGTGCAGGCGCCGTTCACCGTCCGGCGGATCGAGACGCTGCGCCCGGCCGTGCAGAAGATCGTGGACGGCCTGATCGACGACATGCTGGCCGGTCCGAGCCCGGTGGACCTGGTCGAGGCGTTCGCCCTGCCGGTGCCGTCCCTGGTGATCTGCGAGCTGCTCGGCGTCCCCTACGCCGACCACGAGTTCTTCCAGGACAACAGCAAGATCCTCATCCGGCGTGAGGCCGACCCAGAGGAGCGCGCTGCCGCGTTCGCCCAGCTGGTCGGATACCTGGACGACCTGGTCGGGCAGAAGCTCGACCATCCCGGCGAGGACCTGCTCTCCCGGCTGGCCGAGCGGATCAAGGCCGGCGAGCTGACCCGGCCGGAGGCCGCCCGGATGGGCGTGCTGCTGCTGGTCGCCGGACACGAGACCACGGCGAACATGATCGCGCTCGGCACGCTCGCCCTGCTGGAGCACCCCGACCAACTCGACCTGCTCCGCCGTACGGACGATCCGAAGCTGATCGCCGGGGCGGCGGAGGAGCTGCTGCGCTACCTCAACATCACGCACAGCGGACGCCGCCGGGTCGCCCTGGAGGACATCGAGATCGGCGGCCAGGTCATCCGCGCCGGCGACGGGCTGATCCTGGCCAACGACATCGGCAATCGCGACCCCGCGGCCTTCCCGGACCCCGACCGCCTGGACCTGCGGCGCGACGCCCGCCGTCACGTCGCCTTCGGCTTCGGCGTTCACCAGTGCCTGGGCCAGCCGCTGGCCCGCATGGAGTTGCAGGTCGCCTACGGCACGCTCTACCGGCGCGTGCCCACGCTGCGGCTGGCCACGGAGCTGGAGCGGATCCCGTTCAAGCACGACGGCCAGGTCTACGGCGTCTACGAGCTCCCCGTGGCCTGGTGACCGACGTCACCGGCCCGGCATCCCCATCGGCGGAAGGTGAGAGGAACCCGTGAAGATAGTCATCGACCAGGACAGGTGCATCGCCTCCGGGCAGTGTGTGTCCGCCGTCGGCGAGGTGTTCGACCAGCGCGACGAGGACGGCGTCGTGGTGCTGCTCGACCCCACCCCGCCCGCCGACCTGGCCGCCGCCGTCCGGCAGGCCGCGGCCGTGTGCCCCGCGCGGGCCATCCGCGTCGAGGAGTAGGGGGCCACCGGCGGCGCGGCCGCGTCCGCGGCACAGGTGCTAACCGCGTGCCCGGCTCACGACGATGATGGCGAGGACGAAAAGGGCCGCCGAGATCAGGCCGTAAACGGTGGCGGCTATCCGTCTCCGGAATACGAGGGCCAGAACGCAGCTCACCGGCGGCGCACCCAGTCCGAGCACCATCGTGGCGATCGCGCACACCTCGGAGAGGCTCTTGTTCGCGGGCGTGGCTCCCATCAGGGCGAAGCCGTACGAGAACGTCAGGAGGGCCAGGACCGGCGTTCCGACCAGCCAGAGAAACGTCAGCGCGAACAGGGCTCCCCAACCCGGCCGTTCTTCGGGTGGCGTGGTCGGCATGGTGCGCACATTCCCTTGCCCGATGGGGCGCATATGAGGGTGAGACGCGCTCTCTGGCGGAAATGTTCGGCGCGGGAAAACTGGCTCTGGCACTAACTTCGTGATCTTCCGGCGGTCGGCGGCCAGCCTTGCTGATCATGCTGAGTGACGATCTCGGAGTTGCTCGCGGTTCCCCCACGGTGCGGGATGGTTTCGCGCCGAGTGCACAGCAGCTATGAGCGACGGGTGTGCGACACGGCGGTCAGCGGCCAGGAGACCGTTCTCCGCCTGCGTGTTCAAGGCCCCCTGCACTCGAACCGAGTACGTGGTCTTGGAGTTCAACCACAACCGCGGGCTCCTGACTGTCCACGGCATCCACACCTACAGCGACCTGAACCGCGACGACGCGGTCGCCGACGCGCAGAAGGCGTCCACGTGCGTCAGCCCATGTCAGACCAAGTCTTCAACGCCGACTGACAGGACTGCCGCCTCATCACCGTCCATGGCCGGAGTCTAGGCGCGCGCCGTCCCACCTCCCGATGTCGCGTGCCCAGCGGAGCAGACGGTAGGTCTTACGTCGAGAGCGCCACCCGCGATCGGGCAGCGTCTCCATCACCTTGGTGGCGATGTCCGCCGCGTCGAGTCCCGGGTGCACGAGCGCGCAGGCGACCGCATCATGGGCGTAATAGTGAGGGCCTTTCTTGTACGCCGCCTCGGCCTCCGTCATGACCGCCTCGGCGGGGTAGTCGCCCGCCTTCGCAAGCGCCAGCCGGGCGAGCTTCGTCGGCGTGCTCGGAAACAGACCGTGTTCGACACGATCCCCCGGGCTCCCGAGGGCGATCTCTCGCAGCGGCGATAGCCATTCCGGCTCGACATCGGGGATCGGCGCGAGCGGCGGGAACCAATCACTGAGATATTCCGTCAGCGCCAGGGCGGTCGCATCACCGTTCCACGCCGCCAGCACGGCAGGCCGAAGCACCGGCCCGGCCGGCCCGGACCTCAGACCGGCCAGCAGGCGGGAGCTCACCGAGGCCTGCGCCAGGGCGGGTGCCACCACCGCCGGGTCCGCCACGTCGATGCGGTATGCGTAAAAGACGCAGTCCCGGGGGCGCAGCGAGGACAACCAGCGCTGGACGGAGTCCAGGCCGTCGAGCGTGCGCTGTGACCAGGGATCGCTCATCATCATGAGACGTCCAGTTCTCTTCGGATTCCGGAGCGCGGCGTGGCCGGCCACCTTTCCGGGCGCAGCGCTCGGCGAGTTCTTGTTCGGCGGCTGCAAGGCGGGCGAGTTCCTCGGGTGTGCCGTGCTGCCGGATGCCAGCACGGATGTGGTCGAGCAGGCGATTCACGGGCTCCGACCCGGCGACATTCGGTCCGCGGATCGCCCCGTACGTCAGCGGAGCTCCAGCCGCTCCGCCGAACCGACCGGGCAGACTCGGTCGCATGATAGACGGGAAGCCGCCAGCCTCGTTCCCCGGAGGAGCACGAGACCGGCGGCTTCCTCGTTTCCGGCGCCTGCCCGACGCTGCGGCAGTTGCCGTGATCTTCATCTGATGTCCGCCCGGACTCGACTTGATCAGTCGGATGACAGGGCGATCTCGGGTGACAGATTGCTGGAACGCTTGCGCGTGACCGAGGTGAGATCTCGGGCGGCGGTCTCCGGCGCGAGGGCGACCGCGACAACGGCCACGAGTCCCAGGAACGCGAGGTACAGAGCCACCGGCCACCAGGCATCCGCCCAGGCGAGAAGCGAGATCGCGATGAGAGGGGAGAGCCCGCCACCCACGACCGAGGCGATCTCGTGACCGAGCGCGACTCCGCTGTAGCGCACGTCGCCGGTGAAGAGCTCAGTGAAGAACGCTGGTTGGGTGCCGATCATTGCGCTGTGACAGATCGCGTTCGCGACGACGATGGAGAGAACGACCAGCGGGGTCTCCTTGGTGTTGATGAGCCAGAAGAAGGGTGCCGCCCAGAGAGCCACGCCTATCGCGCCCGCGATGTAGACCGGCCTACGGCCGACCCTGTCCGACAGCGCGCCCCATAGCGGCATGAGAAGCGCATCCAGGGCCATCGCGATCACGACCGAGGTCAGGGCCACGCTGCTGGAGATGCCGATCTGCGTGGCATAGGCCAGGACGAAGACGATGAAGATGTAGGAGGCCCCGCTCTCTGTCAGTCGGGCGCCGAACGTCACCAGCACGCTGCGCGGCTGCTCGCGAAGGGCCGTCCAGGCGGGGATGTGTTCGGCCCCGCTCTTCTCCTGGACCTCCTGGAACGCGGCCGTCTCCATGACGTGGGTACGGATGAACAGGCCCACCCCCATGATGAGGACACCGGCTATGAAGGGGACGCGCCATCCCCAGGCCATGAACTGGGCATTGGTGGTGACTGTCTGCATCACCGCGAACGCGAGTGCCGACAGGACGAAGCCGATGCCGACTCCGGTCTGGCTCAGCGCGCTCAGCATGCCGCGGCGGCGGGCGTCGACGTTCTCGCTGATGAGCAGTACGCCGCCGCCCCATTCGCCGCCGACGGCGATCCCCTGGAGCATCCGTACGACTGTCAGCAGGATGGGTGCCCAGATGCCGATGGATGCGTACGTGGGCAGGACGCCGATGAGGAACGTGGCCACGCCCATGAGGCTCAGCGTCAGGTAGAGCATCGTCCGCCGGCCGACCCGGTCTCCGAAGTGGCCGAAGAGGATGCCGCCGATCGGGCGCGCGAGGAAGGCCACGGCCTGGGTGCCGAAGGCGCTGATCGTTCCCACCGTGGGATCGACGGTCGGGAAGAACAGGTGGTTGAAGATCAGGGCGGCGGCGGTTCCGTAGAGGAAGAAGTCGTACCACTCAAGGGCGTTGCCGACCAGGCTGGCGACGATGACCCGCCTGCTCGATGTCCGACCTCTTCCGCGGGGGTGCGCCACATCTGGGGTCTGCGGCATGGGCCTCTCCTGTGACTTCGGCGGCGTGCTGCCGCCCGCTCGGTTGTTGTTGGCCTCTCAGTGTTCGGGAGCCGGAACCCTTTGCAAACGTTGACTTTCTTTGGTGGAAGATAAGTACAACTTCCTTCTCGGCCGGTGCATCCGCCGGTCGCCACTGAGTGGCGGGCGACGCTGCCGCCGCGCGCCGGCCGGGTGTTCTACTTCGGCCCATGGCAGCAGGGAAGGACATCGGCCCCCGGCGACCGGCGCGTGACCGGGCGGAGCCGCGGGAGGACCTGGCGGAGCTGAGTCGGCGACTGCGGGTCCTGGAGGACGAGGCTGAGATCCGGCGTCTCGTGTCCAGGCGTCAGTGGCACGCGGACGCGGGTCACGGCGGGCCCGGGGTGCCCTCGTGGCAGGAGAACGGTGCGGTAGAGACGCTCGGCTCCGATATCGAGGAGGCGCCGGGGCTGCGGAGCCGTGACCCGGGACGGTGGACCGGTGTCGGGCTTAGCGGCCACTTCGAAGGGCACACCCGGTCACACGGCCGGGATCGCTCGGCGTTCGCCAGGGATCGCCGGCGGTGGATGCCGCAGATGATGCATTTCCTCACCAACGAGTTCATCGAGGTCGAGTCCGCGGACGTCGCCGCCGGCAGGTGGTACTCGTGGGAGCCGGCCACCGTCCTGGTCGACGGCCGGCTGATGTCGGTGTGGATCGCCGGCAGGTACGAGATGTCCTTCGTCAAGGAGGACGGTGCGTGGCGCATCGCGGAGATGTGCTTCCAGGAGATCTTCTCCACTTCCTACTCGTCCCGCGGCTGGGTGGAGTGCCCGCACGTCTCCTACGGCCCCGGCCAGATCGACCCCCAGAGCCAGCAGAACCAGAGCCAGTCGTCGAGGAGCACACCATGAGGATCGAGTTGAACCAGCAGCTGTGTGAGGGACATTCGCAGTGCGAGATCATCGCGCCTCAGTACTTCGAGGTCCGCGAAGACGGAAAGGCGCACCTGCTGCGTACCGACCTGCCGCCCGAGGACCGCGGGCTGCTGGCCGAGGTGGTGCTGAGGTGTCCCGTCGTCGCGGTTCGCGTCGGTGAGGAAGGCTAGGGGAGCGCGGTGCAGCGCATCGTCGTCGTCGGAGGCTCGGTCGCGGCCGCCCGCGTCCTCGATACTCTCGCCCGGCTGCGGACAGACGCGGATGTCGTGCTCATGACCGCGGGAGGCCGGTTCCCGGAGCATGACCCGCCCGCTCTGTCCAAGCAGGTTCTCTCGGGCGAATGGCAGCTCGACGAGGCTCTCATGCGCGTCGAACCGCCTCCGTTCACTCGGGTGCTCACGCAGACGACCGCAGTCGCAGTCGATCTCGCGGAACATGTGATCCGCACGGACCGGGGTGACTGTGTCGGATACGACAGGCTGGTCGTGGCCACGGGCAGCCGGCCGCGCCCGCATGGGCTGGTCCCCCGGGGGGTGCGCGGTGTGTACGAGCTCCGGACGGCGCATCACAGCCTCGCCCTGCGGGAGGAGCTGAGAGCGGGCCGCCGGCTGCTGGTCGTCGGTGGCGGCCTCATCGGCTGCGAGGTCGCCGCCACCGCCCGGGGCCGGGGCATGGACGTCACCGTCATCGACCCCGGTTCCCGTCCGCTGCTGCGGATGGTGGGTCCCGAGGCTGGCCGGTTCATCGCGGGCGTGCACGAGGAGATGGGCGTCGACCTGCGGTTCGGCACCGGCGTCGAGAAGATCACCGGGGACGAGAGGGTCTCGGGTGTGCTACTCACGGACGGCCGCCACATCCAGGGGGACGCGGTCGTGGTCGGGATCGGGGCGGTGCCCAACACCGAGCTGCTCTCCGGCACGGGCCTGTCGATCGACGACGGGGTGTCCTGCGACCAGACGTGCACCGCCCTCGGCGCACCCGACGTCATGGTCGCCGGCGACGCGTGCCGATGGCCGAGCGTCCTGTTCGGCCGCTCGATGCGCGTCGAGCACTGGACCAACGCCGTGGAGCAGGGCTCCCATGTCGGCCGCGCCATCACGCTCGACCACGCGCGACGCCCCACCTTCGACAGCGTTCCGTACGCCTGGTCCGACCAGTTCGGGATGAAGATCCAGGCCCTCGGAGTCATGGAGGGCACTTGGCGGGTGCTCGTCGACGACCGCGTGAATCGCAGGTTCCTGGCGCTGTGCGCCATCGACGACGTGGTGCGGGGAGTGGTCGCCGTCAACAACCCGCATCTCATCGCCAGGGCCCGCGCCGCGATCCTGCGCGGACGGCACGCGGGTACGCCGGACTGGGCCTGGGCCGGGGAACCGCTGGCCGGGTGACCGTATGGAGTCGTCGCGCCGTCAGTCGACGAGTCCGCAAGTCAATGAATGAAACGAACAACACGAACACAAGGTAGGTGCGGTAAAAGTGGCCCAGCTGTTCACCGAAGCAGAGAACCGGCTCCTCACCCAGACCGGGCCCGGCACGCCGATGGGGGAGCTCATGCGACGTTACTGGATCCCGGCGTTCCTTTCGGAGCGTCTGCCCATGGAGAACTCGGAACCGTTCGAGATCACCCTCCTCGGCGAGAGCCTCGTGGCCTTCAGGGGGCGCAACGGGCAGGTAGGGCTCATGGACTCGAAGTGCCCCCACCGCCGGGCGTCGCTGGTGCTGGCCAGGGTGGAGGACGACTGCGCGCTGCGTTGCATCTACCACGGATGGAAGGTGGACGCGCAGGGCCAGGTACTTGAGACCCCGCCGGAGCCCCCGAACAGCCGATTCGCCCAGTCCATCAGGCACCGCGCCTACCCCACCAGGGAGGCCGGCGGGATCGTATGGACGTACATGGGGCCGGAGGAGGAGCGCCCGGAGTTCCCGATGTGGCCTTTCAACGGCCTGCCCGAGGGCCACGTATGGGCGAACCACTTCTACCAGCCGAGCAACTGGTTGCAGGGTCTGGAAGGCGATCTCGACGCCGCGCACGGCGGCTACCTGCACTACTCGAAGGAAGAGTGGGACCGGCAGCGCAACAGCAACTCGCGGCTGGGCAAGTTCCTGTTCGACCCGCGCCCCCAGACGGCGGTGGAGCCCGCCCCTTGGG
Source organism: Microtetraspora glauca (assembly GCA_001570385.1). Lineage (GTDB taxonomy): Bacteria > Actinomycetota > Actinomycetes > Streptosporangiales > Streptosporangiaceae > Microtetraspora > Microtetraspora glauca. The sequence continues at coordinate 13,706 of BBYL01000009.1, forward strand.
GCCTCCAGACGGCCTTCCGCTACCACCTGGAGGAGGAGAACGAGGCGGTCTTCTGGATCCACCCCCTGATCTCGCCGTTCTACACGATGTTCTCCCATGCCGAGGATGGTGCTCAGGGAGGCCTCTTCCATGCCTGGGTTCCCAGCACCGACGACTCGCACTACGTCTACTCGGTCGTCTGGCAGCGTGAAAGCCCGCTCACCGAGGACCGCAGGCAGGCCATCGACGCGACGCAGGGGTACACCGCAGTGGACAAGGCGAACGGGTACCTGTCGGTGAACTGGGATGGGAAGGGCTATCGGCAGGATCGGGAGAGCATGACAGAGGGGCTCTCCTTCTCCGGGTTCGAGGGCGTCCACCTGCAGGATCTGGCCATCCAGCACAGCATGGGGCCCGTCGTCGACCGATCGAAGGAGAACCTCTGCGCGGAGGACTTCCTCATCATCCAGGCGCGCCGGTTCTTCCTGGAAACCCTGGAGAAGCTCGCGAGGGGCGAGGAGCTTCCGGCCCTCCAACCGGGCATGGACTACTCGAGAATCGAGCACCGCTGGGTCTTCGCGCCGTCCTCGACGTCGCTGGCGGAGGTCCTCACGCGTAAGGACTGGGACTCCTCGACGGAGGAGAACACCCGGGACGTTAGTACCGTGAAGGCGGCCTGGTCCGCACTGGGCGTTGACGGCGCCGTCTAGATGGGAGCGCGGGGTGGCAGGCAACGGTCGCGACCCGGGACGCTCGGTCGCCAGCAAGATCTTCGCGATCCTGGGTGCTCTCGGCCGGTCGGCCCAGAGCTACTCGGCGGCGGAGCTGTCCCGCGCGACCGCCCTGCCCGCCACGACTGTGCTGCGCCTGCTGCGAGAGATGGAAGCGCTCAACGTGGTACGCCGTACCGCCGCCGGCCGGTACGAGATAGGGCTGGACGTCTGGCGGTGGGGCGTCCGGGTGCCACAGATCGACCTGATCCGTCGCGCGGCACGCCCCCTGATGGACGACCTTCAGCGCGCCACGCGGGAGAACGTCACGCTGGCCGTTCTCGACGGGCACGGTTCGGCCATCGCCGTCGAGAAGGTGAGCGGTGGACAGTCGTGGAAGGTCGTCGGCGAGATGGGCGCGGAGGTGCCCCTGCACGCGACGGCCGCGGGGAAGGTGCTCCTGGCCTACTCCTCACCGGCGGAGATCCGCCGGGTCCTGGCCCGGCCCCTTCCCCGGCACACGCCATTCACCGTGGTCAATCCCTCGCTGCTCGACAAGCAGCTGAGCGAGATCCGGCGAACCGGGGTCGGGTACGCCGGCGAGGAGATGAACCTCGGATCCGTGTCCATCGCCGCGCCAATCTGGCTCCACGGGGACGTGGTCGGGGCGCTGTCGCTGGTGGGGCACTACCGGACGGCCGACGTCAAGAGCCTGTCGGTCGCGGTGAAGAAGGTCACCCGCGAAATCTCCGACAACATCGCCAAGCAGTTGGCCGAAGAGTCGGCGCCGCCGTCAGGGCATCTCCGGTGACGGCGTCCGTGCGTCGGGGTCAGCGCCGAACGCCGAGGCGCAGTACCGTGCCACGAGCTCCACGCGGAACGTCTGCCGTACGCCGGCGGCGCGGGCGAGCACCACGCGGGTCGACGGCACCGGGTCGGCGATCGGCCTGCAGACCAGCGGACGGCCTTCGAAACTCTCGTCGGTCGGCCATCGTTGCACGAGGATCGCGTATCCCAGCGCCCTCCCCACCGAAGCTCTCACGACCTCCATGCTGCTGCTCCGCAGAGCCACGTGCGGGCTGAGCCCGACAGAGCGCAGCACGGCTTCGCTGTCGTACGAGCCGGGGGACGTGATAGGCGTGATGAGAGGCTCCTCCGCCAGATCAGCCAGGCGGACGGCCTTCCTGCGCGCCAGCCGATGCCCTCTGGGCAGCAGGACGTAGGGCTGTAGTTCCGACAGCGTCTGACAGTTCAACCCGGTCATGTCCTGCTCCGCGTACATCAGCGCGATGTCGCACTCGCCGTTGATCAGTGCCTGCCGCAACGTCTCCGCCGGGCCTTCCACCACGGAGAAGGTCAGGCCGGGATGCCTGCGGCCGAAATCATCCAGGAGCCGCGGCACGACGACAGGCGCCAACGTGGCGGTGCATCCGAATGTCAGGTGTCCCCGGACCTCGTCCGCCTCCGTGCGTGCGTCGGCCTGGAGTTGCTCGGCAAGGCTGATCAGCTCCCTGGCTTCCGCGAGGACCCGCGCCCCGGCTTTGGTCAGTGCCACGCCCTTGGCCTTGCGCCGGACGAAGAGCTGGACACCCAGATGGCGCTCGAGCTCGGCGATGCCCAGCGAGACCGCGGTCTGAGAGGTGGAACACCTGTTCGCCGCGGCACTGATCGTCCCCAGCGTCGCCGCGTGGACGAAGTACTCCACCTGCCGAAACGAGTAGTCCACCGGCACGACCGAACTCCTCAACGAGGCTCTCACCCAAGGGGTATAGCCCGGGCGCGCGCCCGAACGGGACCGCCCGAAAACGAGTTAAAACACAGTTCTTCATAGGTGTAACACAAATAAAACCTAATTTACAGACGAAAGGGATTCGTCGAACACTCGGGGAGGCCGGCGGTCCTCGCGCGGTCATGCCACGGGCGTCACGTTGCCGATTCGTCCCCGGCCGGTCGGCGGTCGCCGCGACGACGCCGATCGCCAGCGGCCGACAAGTCGCCTACGAGAAAGCGTGAAACGCTGTGAGAGACATCAACGTCGCACTCATCCAGATGGCCACCTCGCTCGACGTCGACGCGAACATCGGCGTCGCCTTGTCCAGGCTGGACGGCCTCGTGGCGTCCGGCGCGCGCCCCGACCTGGTCTGCCTGCCGGAGATGTTCACGTTCCGCGCCCTGGGCAGCAGGCGGATCTCCGAGGTCGGCGTCCACGCCGGAATCGGGCTGGTGGCCGAGCTGGCGGCTCGCGCGAGGCGACTCGGCAGCTACCTCGTCGGCACGTGGATCGTCGACGAAGGCGGCGGGGTGTACACGAACAGGTGCCACGTGTTCTCCCGCGGCGGAGACCTGGTCGGCGGTCATCGCAAGACGCACCTGTTCGACGCCCCCGGCCACGCCGAGTCGGCATACGTCACAGCGGGGGACCGGCTCAGCGTGGTCGAAGCGGACTTCGGGACCTTCGGCATCGTCGTGTGCTACGAACTGCGCTTCCCGGAGGTCGCGCGAACACTCGCCCTCGCCGGCGCCGAGTGCCTCGTCGTTCCGAACTCCTGGCCCAGGGACGGAGCGGGACGCGGGCGAGAGGAACTGGGTGTCCTTCTCGCGGCCGCGGCCGTGCAGAACCAGGCCTATGTCGTGCACGCCAATCAGACGGGCGTGGTAGCAGATCTGGAGCTGGTGGGCGGAAGTTGTGTGATCGATCCGAGTGGGCGTCTCGTGGCGTCCGCCGGGGAGAGGGACCGGGATCTGCTCGCCAGGCTCGACGGCACCCTCGTCGATGAGGTGCGCGCCCGGCGGCTGGTCTTCGCGCATCGACGGCCGGAGCTGTACGAGCCGGCTTCCGTGGTCCGCCTGAAGGGCTGATGTCACGGTCGTCCGTCTCCGCCGCGGCGGAGACGCTCAGGTGTGACCCGCCATGCCGTCGCAGGCGGATACCAAACCTCTGCTTATAGATATGCCATGAAAGATGTGTTTTACATGCGTAGTTCGGGTCGGCCAGGCTTGCACCATCAAGAAGCCGATCACGGCGGTCTTCCAGGTCCGACGATGAGGGTGAGGTGAGCGATGCGCGCTGAGCACGCGCTGGCCGGAGCCGCAACGGTGACGCTGCGGCGGTACATGGAGCTGTGTGACGTCCCCGCGGCCGGCTACAGCCGCCAGGAGCTTGAGGGGCTCTTCACGCGTGACGCGGTGTGGCAGGGCGTCGGAAGCTGGAACGCTGAGCGCTTCGGCCAGGTGACAACCCCGCCCCGCATCGCCGACATGCTCGAGAGCTATCTGTCGCCGGGATCCCATTTCACGGTGAACATGCACATGCTCGGCCGGGGAGCCGTCAGCGTCCGCGACGGGGGAGTCGAGGGCTGCTGGCCGATGGTGCGGCTGTCCGCGTACGTGGCCGGAGGGTCGGACATCACCCTGACGCGGCTGCGGGTGCGGTTCCAGACCGAGGACGATCGCGTCCTGATTTCGAGGTACGAGCCGCGGCGGCTGTGGGCGAAGGCACTGGACCCCGAGCAGGTCATGGCTTTGGCCGTGTGGTGGGAGAGGGCCGCATGAAGGCAGGGAAGAGCAGGAGGACGAGGTGAGCATTGACGTCGCGGGCCGTACCGGCTCGGACTGGGGGTCGCTCGTTGCGGCCGATCGGGTCAGCGCGAGGGTCTACCTGGACCCGGAGATCTACGAAGCCGAGCTGGAGAGGATCTTCTACAAGACCTGGAACTGCGTGGGGCACGAGAGCGAGTTCCCGGAGCGGGGATCCTTCAAGACTCGGGCGGTCGGGCGACGCCCCGTCATCGTCTGCCGGGACCGGAATGACCAGATCAATGTGCTGTTGAACAGGTGCCGCCACCGCGGTGCGCTGTTGTGCGAGAAGCCGGACGGGGCAGTGGCGGGCGGATTCACGTGCCCGTACCACAGTTGGTCCTACGCCCTGGACGGCCGGCTGCGCGGCATTCCCTACCCCGACGGGTATCCCCGGGACATCGACAAGTCGCGACTCGGGTTGCGGCGGCTTCGCGTGGAGACCTACGCCGGGCTGATCTTCGCGACCTTCGACGAGAACGCGGAACCGCTCGCCGGTTTCCTGGGGTCCGCGCGCAGGTGGATCGACCTCTTCATGAAGCAGGGGGCAGGCTACCCGGTCAAGGTCCAGGGGGCCTTCAAGTTCAGGTACCAGGCCAACTGGAAGATCCAGCTGGAGAACGTGACGGACGGATACCACTTCCCGCTGGTCCACCGCTCCTGGATGGCGAACGTCGACGCGCAGACCGCCGAGATGCTGTCCTTCATGAAGGACCCCGAGGCCGTCACGTACGGACTTGAGAACGGTCACTCCGTCGGCATCTTCGTCCCGGAGCACGTCGACCTCAACGAGGATGATGGGACGGAAGCTCTGCAGGACCGTTTCGGCGATCTGGTCGCCGACCTCCAGCCGGGCCTGCCGCCGGAGAGGCTGCGCCGACTCGTGCGCTCCCTCCACGGAGCGGGGTTCAACCTCAACGTCTTCCCCAACCTCGCCCTGTCCATGGGCTTCATCAGACTGCTGAACCCCGTCGCGGTGGACGCCACGGACAACGAGCACATGGTGCTCGGCTACGAGGGCGGCCCCGAGGGTGCCAACAGGGAACGGCTCCGGATCCACGAGCACTTCCAGGGGCCGTTCGGGTTCGGTACCCCGGACGACTCGGAGGTCTGGGCGCGGGTCCAGCGCGGCGCGGCCGCGGACCCCGACATGCCGATTCTGATCGATCGCGGCCTCAACCGGGAGGAGATGTCGGATGAGGGGCACCCCCGGTCCCACGTGACCGACGAGACAGGGATGCGGGAGGCATACCGGATGTGGAAGCGGTTGATGACCGATGCAGGCTGAGGCGTGGGCGGACGCCGAGCGAAAGCTGGCGCTGGCGGATCCGGTGGCGTTGTCCGCGATCGAGCTGATCTATCGGGAGGCGCGGCTCCTCGACGACCAGAGGTACCGCGACTGGGACGAGTTGTGGGCCGAAGGAGAGACCCGCTACGTCGTCCCGATGCGCCGCGAGGTCGTCGACTACGACGCCACCCTGAACTTCATCAACGATGACTCGCCCATGCGACGCCGGCGCGTGGACCGGATGACGAGCGGGCACGCCGGCGCCGTGAACGCTGTGGGCCGGACCGTGCGCACCGTTTCGCGATTTGCCGTCGACCGGATCGGCGACCACGAGCTGCGCGTCACCTCCACCGAGATCGTGGTGGCGTACAAGCAGGGCGACCATCAGGTATGGGCGGCCGAACTGACGCACCACATCCTGAGCGCGGACGATCGCCCGTGCATCAGAGCCAAGATCGTGCATCTCGTGGACGCGGAACACACCGTACGGACCTGCGGATTCCTCCTTTAGCCCGCCGCCCGGGCAGTGTGCCCCCCGGGCGCGACGGCTCGGCGCGGGCCTGCTGGATCACACTGCGGCGCCCGGCACGCCTGGGTGTCCAGAGAGGTCAGCTTCTTGAACCACCGAATCGTCCTCATGTGCTACGACGACACTTTTCGCTACGGATGGCCGCATGTGGATTTGTTCGTATACGACGAGTACGGCCGGGAGATCAACTGGGTTCACTGGGCGACGGAGGGGAACGGACCCGGTGCCGCGGACCGCGCCACCGCCGTCGAGGAGCCCTCGATCAGGCGATTGACCGAGTGGGAGCGGGCCGTCAGCGCGAGCGGCGGCGTCTACTGGACGGCCGAGGCCGCATGGACGCCCTGGGCGCCGGAGAAAACCGCGCCGCCGTCTTCGCGGGCTCACCCACGCATCGCATCCACGGGTGGTCACGACCACTCCACCTCCGAGGAGCGACCATGAAGATCACCGCAGTCGAGGCGATCCCGTTCGCCATCCCGTACCGGAAGCCGTTGCGGTTCGCCAGCGGCGAGGTGCACACGGCCGAGCATGTGCTCATACGCGTGCGAACCGAGGACGGGGTCGTCGGCATCGCCGAGGCGCCTCCCCGGCCGTTCACCTACGGCGAGACGCAGGACTCGATCAAGGCCGTGATCGACAAGCTGTTCACCCCTGAGCTGCTCGGTCTGCACCTCCTCGAACGGGAGGTCATCCACGGCGTCCTCGGGCGTACCGTCGGCAACCCAACCGCCAAGGCAGCCGTCGACATGGCCGTGTGGGACGCGCTGGGCCGGACACTGGGATTCCCCGTCACGCTCCTGCTCGGCGGGTTCACCGACCGCATGCGCGTGTCGCACATGCTCGGCTTCGCCGAGCCCGCCGCGGCGGTCGCCGAGGCCGAGCGGATGCGCGACCTGTACGGCATCGCCACGTTCAAGGTGAAGGTCGGCAGGCACCCGTACACGCTCGACGTCAAGGTCTGCCGCGCGCTCCGCGACGCGCTCGGAGACGCGGTGGAGCTCTACGTTGACGGCAACCGCGGCTGGACCGCGTCGGAGTCGGTACAGGCTCTGCGCGCCATGGAGGACCTCGGCCTCACCCTCGCCGAGGAGCTGTGCCCCGCCGACGACGTCCTCGGCCGCCGCTGGCTGGTGAGCCGGTCGCCCATCCCGGTCGTCGCGGACGAGAGCGTGCCGACCCCGGCCACGGTCACCAGGGAACTGCTCAGCGGAGCCGCCAACGCGATCAGCATCAAGACCGCGCGCACCGGCTTCACGTACTCCCAGCGCGTTCACCACCTGTGCGAGGGAGTCGGGGTCGAGGTCGTGATGGGCAACCAGATCGACGGCCAGATCGGATCCATGTGCACGGTCGCCTTCGGCGCCGCCTACCGGCTCACCTCGCAGCGGGCCGGAGAGCTCTCGAACTTCCTCGACATGACCGACGACCTGCTCACCGAACCCCTTGAGATCCGGGACGGAACCCTTCCCGTACGGCAGGGCGCCGGCATCGGCGTGGACGTGGACGAGGACAAGCTCACCCGCTACCGCCAGGACACCTGATCACAACCAAACAGACCAGGAGGACCAGATCATGACCTCTGACACCGTCGCACCGGCGGCGGCCGCGTCCGGCGCGTCCGCGACCGAGCGGTTCTTCGCCGACAAGGCGAGTTCGGCCGCGGCCACGCCCACCGAGCGTGTCGACCTACTCGCCCGCGAGGTGCTGGACGCGGTCCATGCCACGATCCGCCGGCACAAGGTCACCTACGAGGAGTACAACGCGCTCAAGGCGTGGCTGATCGGCGTCGGGCAGGACGGCGAGTGGCCGCTCTTCCTCGACGTCTGGGTCGAGCACGTCGTTGAGCAGGTCGCGACCGAGTCCCGCGAGGGCAGCAAGGGCAGCATCGAAGGGCCGTATTACGTGCCTGGCGCGCCGGAGCCTTCGGCCGGGACGACCCTGCCCATGCGGGAAGCGGAGAAGGGTACGCCCCTGCTGTTCCAGGGGCAGGTGCGCAGCGTGTCCGGCGAGCCGTTGGCCGGGGCCCGGGTGGAGATCTGGCATGCCGACGACGATGGGTACTACTCGCAGTTCGCGCCGGGAATCCCGGAGTGGAACCTGCGCGGCAGTGTGATCGCCGACGAGGCCGGGCGCTTCAGGATCCATACGGTGCAGCCCGCGCCGTACCAGATCCCGACTGACGGATCATGCGGCAAGCTCATCGCGGCCGCGGGATGGCACGCGTGGCGGCCGGCCCACCTGCACATGAAGGTGTCGGCTCCGGGTCATCACCTGGTGACGACGCAGCTCTACTTCACGGGCGACGAGCATGTGTTCGACGACATCGCCTCGGCGGTGAAGCCGGAGCTCATCCTGGATCCCCGGCCGACCGGCGACGGCGCGGAACGCGAGGTCACCTACGACTTCGTGCTGGATCCCGCCTGAGACCGACAAAGCCCGCACACGAGAGGAGACCGGCCCGTGCTGTTCGCCGTGACGATGGACGTCGCCATCCCGCCCGCGATGGATCCGGGCGAGAAGGCCACCTTGATCGATCGTGAGAGGAGCTACTCCCGCGAACTCCAGGCGTCCGGCGAGTGGCTGCACATCTGGCGGCGGGTGGGCCGGTACTCCAACCTGAGCATCTTCGACGTGTCCGGCAACGAGCGGTTGCACCAGATCCTCTGGAACCTGCCACTCTTCCCGTACATGACCATCGAGATCACCCCGCTGGCGACTCATCCGTCGGACATCCGGGTCGCCTGAGCCCGGTCGGCACAGCTGCCGAGGAGCCTCTCCAGGGCGGCGGAGTAGGTCAGCTGGTCGGCCTGTACGTCGCCTATATGCGGGTCGGCTCCTCCCCGCCGATTGGTAGATCCGCGTCATCCTCGACGAGACAGGCCCGGCGGCGTGCTGCACGAGTACTCACATGCGGCTTGAACTGCATGGATGAGGCTTTCGGCAGGCGCATGGCTGCCAGCCTGCCGCTCTCGCACTCCACCGGAGCCTGTACTCCCATCACGGCGACTGATCATTTCCCGTGCCAGGTGTGTGCCTTCGCCGTCTCCTCGCTCAGCCCGATAGTGCGTCTTCTGCGGAGGGCTCGAACGTCGTGGCCGTCGACGATGCCGCGCCCTTGCGCATCGATGTTCCCGCCTCTAAAGTTCCCGAATACTCGTTATTCGGGAGTCTCCGCGTGTGCCGCGGCGGTGCCCGAATCAGGTAGGAGGTGCGGCATGGCGACTTCATCGTCCAGTCCAAACGATGCTGGCCGGGCGGGTGCCGGCCTGCGCGGGGTGCTGGTCCCGGCGCTCATGTTTCAGGCGGTGGCCATCGGGGGCGCCTACGCGACGGGCCGGGAGATCATCGAGTTCGGCGCGGGTCACGGAGCGTTGGGCTGGGCCGCCGGCCTGGCGATGGCGATCACCGGGTCCCTGCTCTCATACCTCGTTTACGAGATGGCTCGCCGCCACCGGCTGTTCGACTACCGGAGTCTGCTCCGCCACCTCATCAACAAGCTCTACTGGCTCTTCGACGCGGTCTACATCCCGCTGGCGATCGCAATCATCGCGGTGCTGGCCTCGGCCACCGGCAACATCCTCAAGGACACCCTGGGGCTCAACTACTGGGCCGGTGTCGCGGTCATCATCGTGGTCACCGGGTTCGTGACCTTTCGGGGGACCGAGGTCGTCGAGCGGTTCAACGGCATCGGCACGATCCTGCTGATGGCCGGCTACATCGTCTTCGCCTTACTCGTCATCCCGTCCCATTGGGAGCGCATCGGGCAGGTCATGTCGGCGGGCGACCACTCGCTCCGGCCCGGCGCGACGTTCTGGGACGCGGCGCTCCTGGGCATGACCTACGTGGGCATGGGCTTCGTCGTCTTCCCGTCCACCCTCATGACGGTCCGCCACCTGCGCTCGCGCCGCGACGCCGCCAAGGCCGCGGCGCTCACCGGCGGCCTGTACGTCGTGCCGTGGTTCCTGACCTACGCCGCCCTCATGGGCTTCTACCCGGACCCGAAGATCTTCGACGCCCCGGTCCCGTGGCTCAAGATGCTCGAGGGCAAGGGGACCTGGGTGGTCGTCGTGTACGGACTTCTCGTCGGCTGGACTCTCGTCGCGACGGCGGTCGGTCTGATCCAGGCGATCGTGCTGCGTGTCGACCAGAACCTGGTGGACGCCGGTCGCCCCGTGATGACGTCCCGGGTCCGCGTCGGCATCACCCTGGCGGTGCTCCTGCTCGGAGCTGCCCTCGCCCAGTTCGGGATCATCGACCTGATCGCTGTCGGCTACCTTGTCGGGGCCGTCGCGCTCATCCTGGTGTTCGGGGTGCCGCTCATCGCCCGCGGCGCCAAGCTCTTCCTGCCCCGCAGCGACGTCCCGGTGGTGACCCAGGGGCAGGAACCGGCGGCGGAGTCATGATGAGCGCTCACCCGGCCTGGCGCACGACGTTCCACCTCCGCTTCCGGGACTTCGACTACCTGGGCCACATGACCGCGACGTCCTACCTCGCGTTCTTCGAGGAGGCGCGGGTCGCGTGGCTCACCGAGGGCACCGGCGCCCGGCAGCCCGCGTACGTCGTGGCCAGGCAGGAAATCGACTTCGAGCGAGAGGTGCTCCCAGGCGACGGACCGCTCACGCTGACGATCGAGCCGATCGGCCGCGGCGCGCGCCGGGTCGACGTACGCGAGGAACTGCGCGGAGCGGACGGGACGCTGAGGGCGCGCTCCACGGCGACGCTCGTCATGTGGGACCGCGAGGCCCGCCGTCCCCGGGCGGTTTCCGATGCGGAGAGCCGACTGTTCGGTGGGTAGGTTCGCGCGAGGAATCAACCCGTGATCGAGAGGATGACATGGCACCGGAGAGCACGTCCGACGTCGACATGAAGGCGGAGATCCTCGCGGCCGCCGCCGAACTGTTCCAGCGTGACGGCTACAGCAGGACCAAGGTCGCCGCCATCGCCCGCGCGGTGGGGATCACCCCGCCCACGCTCTACTGGCATTTCGAGTCCAAGGAGGACATCCTCTTCGAGTTCCTGCGCACCAGCCTCCAGGAATTCCTGAACCGCATCGAGGCCGCCATCGCGGGGCTCACCGATCCGGTCGAGACGCTGCGGGCTTTCGCCGTCGCGCACACCCGTGCCCAGCTGTCCCAGCTTGAGCAGGCGCAGACGTTCCTGTCGATGACCTACTCGCGGACGCAACTGGCGTCCTCGCTGCCGAAGGAGCGATACGAGCTCATCCGGGAGCTGCACCGACGCCACCTGGACAGCGCGCGCGACATCCTGCGGAAGGGCGCCGAGCAGGGGGTGTTCGACGTACCCGACCTCAACGCCACCGCCTTCGCGATCCTCAACATCTGCGAGTACAGCGCTCTGTGGTTCCAGCCCGGAGGGCCCCTCACCGTCGAACAGGTCGCCGAGATGAACGGCGAGTTCGCGCTCCGCATCGCCGCGTCCCCGCACGAACCCAGGAAGGAATGACGGCATGATCACAGGTCGACTCCTCGACGGAGTGGCGCTCGGTCGTACCGGGCCGCTCGCCGACCTCGAAGCCGCCCAGAGGCGGTGGCCGGACCAGCCGCTGCTGCGGTGGGCCGAGGGTGAGTGGACCGTTTCCCGGTTCGCATCCGCTGTCCGTTCTGCCGCCGCCGAACTCCACGACCTGGGGGTGCGGCCCGGTGAACGGGTCGCGATCATGGCCGCCAACAGCGCTCGGATGCTCGCGGCGCAGTTCGCCGTGTGGGCTTCGGGCGCGGTGGAGGTCGCCGTCAACAGTGAGTCGCGGGGCTGGTTCCTGCAGCACGTCCTCACTGACAGCGAGCCCAGCGTCGTCGTGGCGGACGCACGCTTCCACGAACTGCTGACCGGCTGCGTCGCCCCGGAGCGGATCGTCGACCTCGCGAGCGTGCGCATCGACCGGGACCACGAGGCCGACGCGGAGGGCGGGCCGGTCCCGGCGCCGGGAGATCTGGCCTCACTGCTCTACACGTCCGGGACCACCGGGCCGTCCAAGGGGGTGATGCTTCCGCACGGCTACTTCTCCAACTTCGGTGCCGTCCTATCGAGGGTGCTCGACGTGGGGCCTGGTGACACCGGCTTCTTCACGATGCCGTTCTTCCACGTGGACGCCCACATCGCCCTTCCGTTGTGCCTGCAAACCGGCTCCACGCTCGCCTTCGCCCCCCGGTTCAGCGTCAGCAGCTTCTGGGAGGACGCCGATCGGTTCGGTGCCACCTGGTTCGGTGCCGTCGGCTCCATGTTGTCCGCGCTCATCACGCGGGGGCGGCCGCCGGCGCCGGTCCTGCGGCGCATCCGGACGATCCTCGCCGCACCCATCCCCGACGAGGCCTACGAGTTCTTCGAGGACGAACTCGGGGTTCCGCTCCTGCAGATGTACGGCCAGACCGAGGCCAACGGCCCTCTCTACTCCACCGCCGAGCGCCGGCGGCGCGGGGCCGTGGGCTGGAGTTGTGCCGGCTTCGACGTCCGGGTCGCGGCCCCGGACGGGACCGAGGCCGGGGCCGGAGAACTCGGGGAGCTCCAGACGCGGCCCCGGCATCCGCACATGCTCACCCTCGGGTACTGGCGGCGCCCAGAGGCCACCGCCGAGGCATTTCGCGACCTGTGGTTCCACACCGGGGATCTGGTGATGCAGGACACCGACGGGTTCATCTGGTACGGCGGCCGCCTGACCGACAGCCTGCGCAAACGCGGCGAGAACATCTCCGCGTTCGATCTTGAGCACGTGGTCCGCCGCGCACCCGGCGTCCGCGAGTGCGCGGCGCTCGCCGTCCGTGACGAACTCGGCGGCGAGGACGACATCAAGCTGGTGCTGGTGCTCGACGATGACGCGCCCTTCGATCCCGTGTCCTTCCGCGACCACTGCACACGATCACTACCGCGCTTCGCGGTGCCGAGGTACGTCGAGATCGTCGTGGAATCGGCTCTCGTCCGGGGACCGGGCACCGGTGCGATCCAGAAGCATCTCCTTCCGGCGGGGATCACCGCCGACACGATCGACCTCATGGAAGCGGCCGCACCGGCGGCTGCGGACTGACCTCAGCGTCCGAATCGCAAACGTGGACCCCAACCCGAAAGGAAAGAACATGAACGTCCTGGTCATCGGGGGAGCCGGACGGGTGGGAAGGCGCGTCGTGGCCGAACTCGCCGAACACTCCGACCACGACATCACTATCGCCGACCGCGTGGCGCCCGGCGGTGCGACGGCCGCCTTCGTCGAGCTGGACCTTGCCGACGACGTCGCCCTGGCCCGCGCCCTCGCCGACGCCGACGCGGTGGTCAACACGGCGGGACCGTTCGACCTGTGGGGCGCCAAGGTGCTCGACGCCGCCATCGAGCACGGCGTCGACTACATCGACGTTTGCGACGACCCGGCCGCGACCCAGGAGCTCATGAAGCGCGACCCCGCCGCTCGCGCATTCGGTGTCCGCGCCGTCGTGGGGCTCGGCGTGAGCCCGGGTCTCACCAACTATCTCGGTGTGATCGCCGCGCGCGACCTCGATGAGGTCGACAGCGTCGCCACCTTCTGGGGAGACTCCCGCGAAGGCATGGACCTGGACGAGGCCACCCGGCACGCCGACGCCCTCGCCGCGTCGTTCACCGCCGGCCGGGCCGCCTACACCCACCTCATCCTGCAGACCGCGGCCGAGGTGCCGGTCTGGCGCAACGGTGAACCGGTCAACGAGCGGGCCTGGAGAACGGCCTACCGGGTGCGTACCTCCAACGGCGAGACCGGCGTCTACCGCGTGATCGGCCACCCCGAGCCCGTCACCATGCCCCAGGCGATCACGCTCCGCAACTGCGTTAACATCGGCACTGTCAACGTCGGGACCGACCGGCTCATGCTGCCGGTCCTCGATCGGGTCGCCGCCGGTGAGCTGACGCCCGAGGAGGCCATCGCCGACATCGCCGCCCGGCTCACCGAGCACCCCGAGGACCTGGTGTCCGAATCCCGAGGCCCGCGCCTGCCCAGGCTGATCGGAGCGGTGGCCACCGGCACCGCCGGCGGCAGGGAACAGGGGATCATCGTCTTCCCCGGTGGACCGGTCGACGGCTCGATGAGCCTGGAGACGGCACGCCCGGCGGTCGTGGGCGTCCTGCGTATCGAGCAGGCCCCCGTCGGCGTCCACGCGCCGGAGGGCGCCTTCGACGCCGACGCCTTCCTCGAGCACTACGCCGCGATCTACTGGGACGGCGGCGAGACCTTCCTCAAGGATGTCGCCGGCCCCACGGCCCTCACCGTCGAGGAGAGCTGAGATGGCCTTCACCTGGGAATCAGCCCTGGAGGAACTGCGGCGGCGCCACGAGGAGGCGCGCCGACTCGGCGGCGCCGAACGCGTCGAACGCCAGCACGCCCAGGGCCGCCAGACCATCCGGGAACGCATCGGCCAGATAGCCGACGACTTCACCGAGGTCGGCGAGTTCGCCACGTTCCCGATCCGTGACGCGGCCGGAACGGAAGTCGGCACGCTGCCGTCGAGCTACGTCTGCGGCCTCGGGACGGTCGACGGGCGCCAGGTCGCCATCGGCGGCGAGGACTTCACCGTCCGCGCCGGGGCGCCGCAGACCTACCTCGACCGGTGGAAGGGCGGCATGGGCGGCTTCGTGGAGGACCTCGCCCACGAGTACCGCATCCCCCTCATCCTGTTCATGGAGGGCATCGGCGGTGACGTCTCCGCTCAGGACGAGAAGGGCCACTCCTACCTCGTCAGCTCGATGAGCTGGCGGCGCAGCTTCGAGCTGATGTCGCAGGTGCCGGTCCTGGTCGCCGTGCTCGGCTCGGCCGCGGGAGGCACCGCGGGGCGCGCGGTGGTCAGCCACTTCAGCGTGATCAGCAAGGGCAGCGTGCTCTTCGCCGGCGGGCCGCCCGTCGTCCGGCGAGCCCTCGGCCAGACCGTCGACAAGCACGAACTCGGCGGCGCCGAGATGCACACGAGCGTCTCCGGGGCCATGGACAACCTGGCCGAGGACGAGGCCGACGCCATCGACCAGCTGCGCCGCGTGCTGTCCTACCTTCCGCAGAACGTGTGGGAACTCCCGGCCCGAGGTGACCGGAGCGACCCGGTGGACCGCTCCTGCGACGAGCTTTTGAAGATCATCCCAGAGAACCGGCGGCGCCCCTACAAGATGCGCGAGGTGATGCGCACCATCGTCGACCAGGACTCGCTCTTTGAGATAGGTCCCGGCTGGGGCCGGGCCGTCATCACCGCCTTCGCCCGTATCGACGGCATCCCGGTCGGGGTCATCGGCAACAATCCCATGCACCTCGCGGGCGCCCTGGACGGCGCGGCCGCCGAGAAGCAGATCCGCTTCGTCGATCTGTGCAGCACCTTCCACCTCCCGATCGTCTACCTCGTCGACGTGCCCGGGTTCATGGTCGGCCCCGAGGCCGAGCGCCGCGGGGTTGTACGCATGGGCATGCGGGCGATCCAGTCGATCATCGAGGCCGAGGTGCCGGTCGTCACCGTCCACGTCCGCAAGGCGTACGGCATGGCGGTCTCGGCGACCTCCAACCCGGACGCGCTGGGTCTGCGCATCGCCTGGCCCAGCGTCGAGTGGGGCGACATGCCGATCGAAGGAGGCGTGGAAGCCGGCTTTCGCCGCGAGATCGAGCGGGCCGATGACCCGGAGGTGTTCCGCAGGCAGGCCGAGGAACGCCTGCTCGCCCTCGCCGATCCGTGGAAGACGGTCGAGGCGTTCGGCATGGAGATGATGATCGATCCCCGCCAGACCCGGAAGGTCGTCGCCGATTTCCTCAACGCCGGCCTGCACGCGATGCGGTCCCGCGTCGGTCCCAGTGACCGCCGCTGGAGCATGCGCCCCTGAACGCCGCGACTGATTGGAAGCAGTAATCATGCATGAAGTACGCACCGAGCTGACCGCCAGCGTCTGGAAGATCGTCGTCCCGGTCGGGGCCTCCGTCCGTCAGGGGGACGAGATCGCGATCCTCGAGTCGATGAAGATGGAGATCCCGATCGAGGCGCCGGTGAGCGGAGTCGTCACCGAGTTCCTCGTCGAGGAGGGCGCGGCCGTCCAGGAGGGCGACCTCCTCGCCCGCATCAGCGCCGACTGACCGTTAACAGGAGTTTCGATGTTCAACTCCCTCCTGATCGCGAACCGGGGCGAGATCGCCGTACGCGTCATCAGGACCGCGAAGCGGCTCGGCATCCGGACGGTAGCGGTCTTCTCCGACGCCGACGCGAGCGCCCGGCACGTCGAAGAGGCCGACACGGCCGTCCGGATCGGCCCGGCGCCCGTCGCCCGGTCCTACCTCGACGTGGACGCGATCCTCGCCGCCGCGTCCGCAAGCGGCGCGGACGCCATCCACCCCGGCTACGGGTTCCTCTCCGAGAACGCCGATTTCGCCCGCCGGGTCCAGGCGGCGGGCCTGGCCTGGATCGGCCCGAGTCCCGACCGCATCGCCGAGATGGGCGACAAGATCAGGGCCCGTAACCTCATGGCGTCCTATGGCGTGCCCGTCTCGCGCGGCACGTCACAGGCCCTGGCCGACGCGGCCGCGGCACGTGCCGAAGCGACGCGCATCGGCTACCCCCTGATGGTGAAGGCCGCCGGCGGTGGAGGTGGGATCGGCATGACGGTCGTCCGGCACGAGGCGGATCTCGACTCCGCCTTTCAGACCGCCCGGGGCCGGGCCGAGCGGATGTTCGGCTCCGCGGACATCCTGCTGGAGCAGTACATCGAGCCCGCCCGCCACGTCGAGGTGCAGATCCTCGGCCTGAACGACGGCCGGGTCCTCGTGCTCGGCGAACGCGACTGCTCGATGCAGCGCCGGTTCCAGAAGGTCATCGAGGAGACACCCTGCCGGGGCATCTCCGACGACCTGAGGGAACGGATGCTGGCCGCCAGCCGTCGCGCGGGGGAGAGCCTCGGCTACCGCGGGGCCGGCACGCTCGAATACCTCGTCGACCCGCGGACCGAGCAGTTCGTCTTCCTTGAGATGAACACCCGGCTGCAGGTCGAGCACCCGGTCACCGAACTCGTCACCGGGATGGACCTCGTCGAGGCCCAGTTGCTCGTGGCCGCCCACGAAGACGGCGAACTCGCGGAACCCGCTCGCGAGAACCATGCGATCGAGCTCAGGATCTACGCCGAGGACCCCGTCAGGATGCTGCCCTCACCTGGGCGCCTCGAACAATGGAAGGAACCCGTCGGCGAGCACATCCGCATCGACTCCGGCTATCGCGCCGGTGACGAGGTGAGTCCCTACTATGACCCCCTCCTGGCCAAGCTGTGCACGGTCGCGGCGAGCAGGGCAGCAGCGATCAAGCGCGCCCGGCAAGCCGTCGGCGAATTCTCGGTCACAGGGGTGAAGACCAACCTGCCGCTACTGCATCGTGTACTCGAGGATGATGCCTTCATGAGAGGAGACTTCGACACGCGGACCCTGGCGCGCATCGCGGAAGGGTGAACCCGCAGGAGCGGAGCATTCATGAACCGCTCCGGCTGGTTGCGTCCATTCGCCATTCGCGGCCAGTCGGTCTCATCCGGGTACATGAGCGCTTCCTCGATCTGCGCGCGTATGGCGGTCAGCGGGCTGCGCAGGTCGTGGGAGGCGTCGGAGGCGAATCGGAGTTGCTGTTCGACCGCCGACTGGGCCCGGTCCAGGGTCCGGTTCGCGATCTCGGCGAGGTCTCGGAGCTCGTCTCGGTATTTCGGTACCGGCACCCTGTGGCCGAGGTCGCTCGCGGTGATCTGGGCGAGCTTGCCGCTGATGGCGCTCACCGCAGGGTCTTGCCGACGGTGCGGTAGGTGCCCGCCGCGGTCGCGCCGACGAGCAGGAGCCAGCCGACGGCGAGCGGGATCAGCAGCCGAGGGCCCACATACCAGGGGACGTCGGCGACGGCCATGTCGAGCCGCCAGACGCCGTTGTCCCGATGGAAGGGATACTCGATAATGATCTTGCACCGCCCGGGGAACACCGGCCCGTCACACCGCCTCTCGGTCGCGAAGGCGTCGACGTCGGGCTGCAGGTTCGTCATCGGCGGCTTGCCCGCCATATCCGGGGTGGCGGCGACAATCGTCCCGACCTGATCGAACAGCTGAACCGCCGTGCCTGACCGGCCCGCCGCCAGGTGGGGGGATACCCCGCCGCGTACCTGCTTGGCCACGTTCACCGCGTGGGCGACGAGCTGCTTCGTCCGGTACTCGATCGCGGCCTCCCGCACCGCCACCAGGACCAACGCCGCGACGGCGGTGCAGATCAGCTCTACGGGGGTTCCCCGGGGAGGACCCTACTACGGCAGCTCCACCCCATCCCGGACCGATCGGCGGTCGGTGCGCCCAGCCCGCCCATCCCGGCTGGCCATGAGACGGCAGGCGAGATCCGAGACGGTTCCCATGTTCACTGTGACTCGCTCGACGAAGGAGGCGCCCGACTTTGTCCCAGCGGCAGCGCCATGAGTACGCCGCAGTCCTTCCTCATGGCCTCCCGGTCGCCATCGGCAAGCCACCCAGGAGTTCCCCACCCTGACAAAGCAGGGCGGGTGCGCACCGCCTCCGGACCTGATCCGCCAGGTTCGAGCCGGTGTACTTTTGAGGGATGTAACGACGCCGGTTCCTCGCGTGCTCCTCTCCATCCCGCTACCGGACCCGCACCATCTGGCAGTACTGGCACGTCCCGGCTTTGTCAGGACTGCTCCCACCCTCCGACCCGGATCAGGTGGCCCCCAGCTCCAACTCCCTGCTACGACAGGGCAGGCGGCGAAGGTCTTTCACCTCCACTCGAATCACAGCGCCTCAGGGCGCAGACCGTTCGACGGCACCGGAACTCGTGGTTGCGTGTCCCGGAGCAGCGTGCAGGCTGCTGGTGGTGAGAGGTTCGGCCAGGGTGGCGAGGTGGGCGGCGAATTGGTCGATCACGGCCAAGGCGGCTGCGGAGTCGTGGTCGGTGAGCCAGCTGAGGCCGAGGCCGTCGATGACGGTGACGAGCAGGCGGGCGAGTATGGGGACCGGGACCGTCCAGCGGACCCCGGCCTGCTCGGCCCATGCGGTCAAGGACCGGTTGGCGGCGTGGAGGTAGCCCGCGTACTGCTGCCGTGCCAGGTCGGCCAGCTCCGGGTTGCGTAGGGCGTAGGTCGTGATCTCGTACAGGACGAGCTGCTTGTCGGGCGGGTCGATGATCGCCTTCCACAGGGCGTGCAGGCCCGCGCGTACGCTCTGCTCGATGTCGGGGAGCGGATGAGTCGGCAGTTCGGCACGGTCCGCCAGCTCCGCGACGGTGACCGTGATGAGCTCACGCAGCAGCTCGTCCTTGGAGCGGAAACAGTAGTGGAACACGCTCTGCGGCATGCCCGCCTCGGCGGTGATGGCTCGAGTCGTGGCCTCGGCGATCCCGTCTCGCGCGATCACGCGTAGCGCGGCGTCCAGCAGCATCGCTCGGCGGTCGGCCGCCGCCAGCCTGGTCACTTCTCCTCGCCTCGCTCCCTGCAGATCATTCCTAGGCAGGATGCTATCAGGCATCCGACTTGGTCAATTGACATATTCGGGTGACCAATACACACTGGCGCTCACTCCCTGCGGTGACCGGCGTCACAGTCCGGCCCCACCGCTGTCCTGAGAGGCGGCCGCGCATGTCGCAACCCGAGTCTCGTCCGCAGAGCCCATCCCCGACGCTCCGGGCGAACCTGAGCGTGTCGAAGATCGTCTTTTTCGTGATCGCGGCGTCCGCCCCACTCGCCGCGATGATCGGAGTGCTGCCGCTGTCGTTCGCGCTCGGGGGCGGCGCGGCGACGCCGGTGATGTACGTGGTCACGGGCGTGATCCTGCTGTGCTTCGCCGTCGGATACGCGACGATGAGCCGTCACGTCACCAGCAGTGGGGCGCTGTACGCGTACATCCGCGCCGGGCTGGGCCGCCGGTCGGCCGTGGCCGCCGCGCTCATCGCGCTGCTCTCCTATAACGCGCTGGCCGTGATGCTCGTGGGGGCGTTCGGCTACTTCACGCGGCTGATCCTGCAGATCGGGTTCGGCTTCACCGCGCCGTGGGCGGTGTACGCCGGGATCGCCATCGCAGTCGTGGGGGTACTCGGATACCGCAACATCGACATCAGTGCCAAAGTGCTCGGGCTGCTGATGGCCGCCGAACTGTTCATCCTGCTCGTGTTCGACCTCTGCGTGGTCGGGAACAAGGGCGTCCAGGCATTTCCGCTCGCCTCGCTGGACGTGTCGACCCTGAGCCAGGGGGCGATCGGGCTCGGCCTGATGTTCGCGTTCAGTTCGTTCCTGGGCTTCGAGGCCACCGCAGTCTACGGCGAGGAGACCCGTGACCCGCAGCGGACCGTACCCGTCGCGACCTACACCGCCGTCGCCGTCGTCGCCGTCTTCTACGGCCTGACGAGCTGGATCTCGGTCGGCGCGATCGGCCCGAACCACGTACGGTCGGCGGCCGAGCAGGAGCTGGGCAACCTGTTCTTCACGATGGCTGAGCAGTACGCCGGCAAGACCGTGTCCGACGTGATGACGCTGTTTTTCCTGACCAGCCTGCTCGCGTCGCTGCTGGCCGCGCACAACTCGGTAAACCGCTACATGTTCGCGCTCGGCCGCGAGCGCATCCTGCCGAGCCGGTTCGGCAGCCCGCACCCCAAGCACGGGTCGCCCGCGCGGGCCAGTCTGGTCCAGACCATGATCAACATCGTCGTTGTGGGCGGCTTCGCCGTCGCCGGACTCGACCCGTACCTCACCCTCTCGGTCAGCATGTCGGCGCTCGGCACCCTCGGTGCCGTGCTGCTCCAGGCGGCCGCGGCCGCCGCAGTGCTCGGCTTCTTCTGGAACCGGCCCGACCGGCACTGGTGGAAGACCGGCCTCGCGCCCGTGCTCGCCCTGCTCGGCCTGGCCACCGCAGTCGTGCTGATCGTCGCGAACTACGCCGAGCTGACGGGCGTGCACAGCGTCGTCATCAACTCGCTGCCGTTGCTGTTCCCGGTGGTGGCCGTCGCGGGCTGGCTGTACGCGCTCTGGCTGCGCCGCGAGCGGCCCGAGGTGTACGCCGTCATCGGGCGCTCCGTACCCCGTCGGCCCCCGGAACCGGCCGACATCACCGACGGCGCACCCCGATTCCCGTCGGCGGCGAGCGCGAGTGAGCCGACCCGACCCGAGTGACCTCGTCCCGACCGTCACACTCATCCTCGGCCAAGGAGCAACCATGCAACACACCGCAGGCGATCCGCTGACCGTCCTCGTCGTCGGAGGCGCGGGAGCGATGGGGCGGCACACCGTCCGCACCCTCGCCCAACTCGGCTCGGCCAAGCACCTCGTCGTCGCCGACCTCGACATCGAACGCGCCGCGCGACTCGCCGACGAGATCGGCCCGGTCGGAGAGGCCCTGGCCCTAGACGCGACCGACCCCGAGGCGATGCGCCGCGCTTTCGCGGGCTGCGACGTCGTCGTGAACACGATGGGGCCGTTCGCGCACTTCGGGACCCCGGTCCTGCGCGCCGCACTCCAATCCGGCTGCGACTATGTGGACATCGACGACGACTGGGAGGCCACCCTCGAGGCCTTCGAGCTCGACGACCTCGCGCGTGCCAACGGCTGCCGCGCGGTGATCGGAATGGGCGCGAGCCCCGGAACGTCCAACCTGTGCGCGGTGCTCGCCGCCGCCCGACTCGACACGGTGGAGGACCTGTTCACCGGCTGGCAGCTCAGCTCGGCGGTCGTGGAGCCGGAGCCGGACTACCCGCCGTCCGGGAACGCGGCCGCGGCCGCCCAGCACTGGCTGCTCCAGTGCAGCGGCACCATCCGGGTATGGGAGGGGGGCGCGCCCGCCGAGGTCAAGCCGCTCGACCGCGTCGACTTCCGCTTCCCCGGCGTGGGCGACGTGCACGCCTTCACCATGGGGCATCCGGAGGCGATCACGCTGCCCCGTGCGGTCGGCGGCCTGCGCCGCTGCCTCAACCTCCAAGCGGGGCCGACCGAGTTGTTCGACCATGTCCGGCCGATCGTCGAGGCGTACGAAGCTGGGCGGATCACGCTCGCCGAGGGCGCGCACCTCGTGGAGAGCCGACCCGACATGGAGGGCATCGGCACAGACGCCCCGCTGCCCGACATCTGGGCGCTCGCCCGTGGCACCCGCGCTGGTCGGCCGACGTCGGTCGCCGTGTACCCCCACGCCAAGCTGCCGGGCAGGATGGGAGGGCACACCGGCATCCCGCTGGCCCTCGCGGTCGAACTGCTGTGGCAGGGCCGGATCGACCAGGTCGGCGTGCACACTCCCGAGACCGCGATCGACCCGGAGGACTTCTTCGGGCTCTACGCGCGGCTCACCCAGCCACCGGTCGGTTCGGTCGACGAGGTCCTGACGATCGTCGAGGAGTCCACGGACGGAGCTTGACGCTCGCCTATCTCCGACCGGCGTCAGCGCCGCAATTTGGGCAAGTCTGACCCGCTGGACGCCTACGCCGCAGCCGACGCCATGCTGGCCGGCCGAGCGCGCGCACTGCCCAAGGGCGGCGACGGGATCGCCGAGTCGATCCGGGCCGTGCACCTGGCCCGCTCAGGCGCGATCAAGGCCCGCACCGCCTGCATAACGAGCTGCGCAGCCTGCTGGTCACCGCACCCACCGAACTGCGCGAGCGGATGGCCGGCACGTCAGCCCAAGCGCTGGCCGCGGCCTGCGCGCGGCTGCGCCCGGCCGCAGAACTCGCCGATCCCATCCAGGGCACCAAGCTTGCCCTGCGCAGCCTGGCCCACCCGCTACCAGGCCCTGACCGCCGAGATCGAAGATCTCGATGCCCACCTGGCGGCCCTGGTCGCTCAGGCCCGCCCCGAGCTTTTGGCCGTGCACGGAGTCGGGCCCGAGACCGCTGCCCAGCTACTGATCACCTGCGGCGACAACCCCGACCGGCTCCCTCCTCCCGCCCATACGGCCAGCGCGTTGAGGAGGCCGGGGAAGCGGGTGTCGAGGTCGGCGCGGCGCAGCGTGACGGCCTTGTACCCGTCGTCGGCATCATGGCTGCGGCGGCCAAGGACACCGCCGGCGGCCCCTACGTCGCGTACAGCGGCATCTCGATGGACGCCGCCTACGTGACGGGGGCTGCCGCGACCAGTTGCGTGATTCGTCGGCGAAGTTGCTCTTCACTGTCGAGGCACTCCTTCCGCAGGCACGTTCGCCGGCGCACCTGGTCGGAATGAACCATGAGCGGGTGATCGTGCTGGATCCGGTTCCCGGCCATCCATCGCTCCAGGAAACACACGGAGGGGGGACCTCGGCGAGCCTGGCGGCCGCCGAGGTGAGTACGTCTACGCGCGTGCCCCGACGATGCGAAGGGCCAGCTCGCAGTAGTGGTCAGCGATGTCGTGGTCGCTCCATTCGCCGTCGTCGCGGTACCAGCGGGCGACGTCGACGCCGAGTGACAGCAGCGCGAGCGCGGTCATGCGCGGGTTGGCGGTGTGGAACACGCCGCGCGCGATGCCGGCCTCCACGATCTGGCGCATCTCCTGATCGATGGCCCGCCGGACGGCCCGGATCTCCGCGTAGTGCTCCGCGCTGAGGGCGGAGAGCTCGTAGTTGACGATGCGTGCGCTCGTGTGGCTGCGGGCGTGAAACGTGACGAACTCCCGGACGGCGGTGAGGAGCTGCTCCGCCGGGTCGTCCGAGCTCGCCCTGCTCTCTCGCAGGAGCCGCAGCGTGGCCTCATGTCCCGACCGGGAGATCCGGTAGAGCAGCTCCTCCTTGGATTTGTAGTGCACGTAGAGGGCGGCGGGGCTCATCCCGGCCGCCGAGGCGATGTCGCGGGTGGTCGTGCCGTGGAACCCCTTGGCGGCGAAGGCCTCCACGCCGGCGGCGATCAGCCGGTCGCGGGCGCTCTCGGGGCGGCTCTCCCTCGTCTTCGGGTGGGCGTCCGGCACGTTTTCGCTTTCTATGATCTTCCTTTTCGGCCCATACGGCCAGGGCGTTGACAAGGATGTCGCAATTGGGGAACGCTAAGCAAGCGCTTAGCGGTAAGCAAGCGCTTAGTTACTCTTTTCGTGCGAGGTGCCGGTGAGACGCAGCATTTACGACTCCGACCACGAGGCGTTCCGTGGTTCGGTCAGGGAGTTCCTCGGCCGGCACGTGGTCTCGCACACGGACCGGTTCGTCGAGGAGAGGGGATTCCCACGGGAGCTGTGGATCGAGGCCGGCAAGCAGGGCTTTCTCGGCCTTGAGGTCCCGGAGGAGTACGGGGGCTCGGCGGCGGGGGACTACCGCTACAACGCCGTCCTCGCCGAGGAACTCGCCGGGGTCACGGCGGCGCTGGCGTCCTGCCTCGGCATTCACTACGACGTCGTGGCGCCGTACCTGGTGGAGCTCACCGACGAGGAGCAGAGGCGGCGGTGGCTGCCCGGGTTCTGCTCCGGAGAGCTGGTCACGGCCATCGGCATGACCGAGGTCGGCGGCGGGTCAGACCTGGCCGCGTTGCGCACCACGGCGGTGCGCGACGGGGACGCCTGGGTGCTCAATGGGTCGAAGACCTTCATCACCAACGGCTACTCGGCGGACCTGATCATCGTGGCCGCGCGCACCAGCCCGGAAAAGAGGGCCAAGGGGATCACGCTCTTCGCCGTCGAGGCCGGGATGGAGGGCTTCACCCGCGGCCGGAAGCTCGACAAGGTCGGCCAGACGGAGTCCGACACCGCGGAGCTGTTCTTCGACGACGTCCGGGTGCCCGACGCGAACGTCATCGGCGAGATCGACCGTGGCTTCGCCCACATGATGGAGCGCCTGCCGCAGGAGCGCCTCGGCGCGGCGGTCGGCAACATCGCCCACGCCGCGCAGATCCTCAAGGAGACCATCGAGTACGCCAAGGAACGCAAGGCGTTCGGACAGCCCGTGGGTTCCTTCCAGCACAACAAGTTCCTGCTCGCCGAGCTGGTCACGCGGATCGAGGTGTCCCAGGCGTACGTTGACCAGGCGGTGATGGCGCACGTCGAGGGACGGCTCACGGCGGTGGACGCGGCCAAGGCGAAGTGGTGGTCGGCGCAAGTGCAGAACGACGTGCTCGACGCCTGCGTCCAGCTGTACGGCGGCTACGGCTACATGAACGAGTACCGCGTGGCCCGCGCCTGGCGCGACGCCCGCGTCACGAAGATCTGGGCCGGCTCCAACGAGATCATGAAAGAGCTCATCGGCCGGGACCTCGGTCTCTGACCGTCGACACGAACCCGGAAAGCAGAGGGAAACACCCATGCCCGAAGCAGTCATCGTCGCCACCGCCCGGTCGCCGATCGGCCGCGCCGTCAAGGGATCGCTGAAGGAGATGCGGCCGGACGATCTCGCCGCCCGGATGGTGCGCGCGGCACTGGACAAGGTGCCCGAGCTGGACCCGGCCGACATCGACGACCTGATCCTGGGGTGCGGCCAGCCGGGAGGCGAGTCCGGGTTCAACATGGGCCGCGCCGTCGCGGTCCTGCTCGGCCTGGACGGCGTCCCCGGTACAACGGTCAACCGGTACTGCTCGTCGAGTCTGCAGAGCACCCGGATGGCGATGCACGCGATCAAGGCAGGCGAGGGGGACGTGTTCGTCTCCGCCGGTGTCGAGACCGTCAGCCGATTCTTCAAGGGCAACGCCGACGGACTCCCGGACACCGAGAATCCCGTGTTCGCCGAGGCCGTGGCGCGTACCAGGCGGTTCGCCGAGGGCGGCCGGACCTGGTCCGACCCCCGGGAGAGGGGCGATCTGCCGGACGTCTACATCGCGATGGGACAGACCGCGGAGAACGTCGCCCAGCTCAAGGGGATCAGCCGGGCCGAGCAGGACGAGTTCGGCGTCCGCAGCCAGAACCTGGCCGAGAAGGCCATCGCCAATGGGTTCTGGGCGAGCGACATCACCCCCGTGATGCTCCCGGCCGGCACCGTGGTCAGCAAGGACGACGGCCCGCGGGCGGGCGTGACCATGGAGGCCGTCGCCCGGTTGCAGCCGGTGTTCCGGCCCGACGGGACCGTGACCGCGGGCAACTGCTGCCCGCTCAACGACGGAGCCGCCGCGGTGGTCGTGATGAGCGACACCAAGGCGCGGCAGCTCGGGCTCACCCCGCTCGCCCGCATCGTGGCGACGGGCGTCTCCGGGCTCTCGCCGGAGATCATGGGGCTCGGCCCGGTGGAGGCGTCCCGACGGGCGCTCGCCCGCGCCGGGATGACCATCGACGACATCGACCTGGTGGAGATCAACGAGGCGTTCGCCGCCCAGGTGATCCCCTCCGCCCGCGAACTGGGCGTCGACGTCGACAAGCTCAACGTCAACGGCGGCGCGATCGCGGTCGGCCACCCCTTCGGCATGACGGGTGCCCGGATCACCAGCACGCTCATCAACTCCCTCCGGTTCCACGACAAGCAGTTCGGCCTGGAGACGATGTGCGTGGGCGGCGGCCAGGGGATGGCCATGATCCTTGAGCGGCTGAGCTGAGAGCGCGATCCGAGTGAACGGCCGGAGGAGAGACGGGGATAGACGGAGATGACGAGAAGGTTCGAGGGCAAGACGGCGATCGTGACGGGCGCGAGCCGCGGCATCGGTTTCGCCATCGCGGAGCGGCTGGTCGCCGAGGGGGCGCGGGTCTGCGTCACTGCCCGCAAACAGGAGGCGCTGGACGAGGCGGTCAAGGCGCTCGGCGGCCCCGGTCACGCGATTGCGTCCGCCGGAAGGAGCGACGACGTCGAGCACCAAGAGCAGACGGTCCGGCGCACCCTGGAGACGTTCGGCAGCGTCGACATGCTGGTGAACAACACCGGCATCAACCCCGTCTACGGACCGATGGTCGAGCTCGACCTCGCCGCCGCGCGTAAGATCTTCGAGGTCAACTGCCTCGCCGCCCTGTCGTGGATCCAGCAGGCGCACCGTGCCTGGATGGGGGAGCACGGGGGAGCGGTCGTGAACGTGTCGTCCGTCGCCGGCGTCAAACCGGCGCCGGGCATCGGCTTCTACGGCGCGACCAAGGCGATGCTGACCTACATCACCCAGGATCTCGCGGTCGAGCTCGCCCCCGGGGTCCGCGTCAACGCCGTCGCGCCGGCGGTGGTGAAGACCAGGTTCGCAGCCGCTCTGTACGAGGGGCGGGAGGAGCAGGTCGCGTCGGAGTATCCGCTGAAGCGGCTCGGCGTCCCGGAGGACATCGGCGGCGTCACGGCCTTCCTACTCTCGGAGGAGGCGGCCTGGCTCACCGGTCAGGTCGTCGTGGTCGACGGAGGGCTGACCCTCACCGGAGGTGTGTGACCCGCGCCACGCGACAGGCCGGCAGCACGGCTTTCAGGCGCTGCTGCCGCTCGGTCCCGGCGGCTGAGTTTTGCTCTCCAACGGGCAGGCGTGGCGCTTGTTGATCCACGTGGAGGACATCGCAGACGCGTTCGTCGCACTACTCGACAGGGCGGTCGGCGTCCCGTCGCGGGACGGTCAGTCGCCGCGGTAGACGGCGGGGCGCCGCTCCATGAAGGACCGGACGCCTTCGAGCACGTCCCGGCCGCGCAGGCAGGCCAGCAGCCCCTCGGTCTCCAGGTCGAGCACCTCTTCCAGGTCCAGCTCCCAGACCCGCTGCATGGCCTCCTTGATCACGACCAGGCGGGGCAGCGAGTACAGCACCCCGTTGCTCGGGAACAGGCCGCGGTGCACCTCCTTGAAGGCGAACGAGGCGGCGTGGCCGGCCAGTCGCAGGTCGCTGGCGATGGCCAGCTCCACGCCGACACCGACCGCGATCCCGTTGACCGCCGAGATGATCACCTTGGGGTGGCCGATGAAGCGGCGGGTGAGGTCCTGGAGCGCGGCGGTCCGTTCGACCAGGGCCGATCGAAGGCGACCACCAGGGCCGAGCCGGCGCGGCGCACCCGCAGATCGGTGCTCATCCTGAACGAACGCCTTGACCTCCTCGCCCAACAGTTCGTCGGGCACCGGGACCACGGCGGCGGCGCGCACGGCCGGGTGGTCGGCCAGGACCGCCTCCACCTCGGCGGCGGCGATGTTCTCGCTGCCGCGCCGGATCATCTCCTTGAGCCGCCCGACCAAGTGGTAGTGGCCGCGCGGGTCCCGGTAGCCGAGGTCGCCCATGGGGTACCAGCCGTCGCGTAGCAGCGGCTCGTCCCGGTTCCAGTAGCCGGTCAGCATCGGCTCGCCGCGTACCACGATCTCGCCGACCTCACCGTCTGCGGCGTCGGATCCGTCCTCTCGAACGACCTTGGCCTCCTTGCCGGGGACGGGCCGTCCCATCGTGCCGGTGCCAACGCATGCGGTGTCCTCGGGCCGGACGGCCAGCACGACCCCAGCCTCGGTGCTGCCGTACGCTTCCCGCCAGGGCGCGCCCCAACGCTCCTCGATCGCGGCGTGCAGGGCGGGCGTGATGCCCGAGCACAGGACGAGCCGAACGCGGTGGGCCCGGTCCAGTTCAGGGTCGGGCGGCTGCTTGAGCAGCAGCAGTGGCATCGTGCCGAGGACGTAGAAGAAGGTGACGCCGTGGTCGCGGACCGACGGCCAGAAGCCCGAGGCGGAGAAGCGCGGCAGGATCACCAGCGGGATGCCGGTCAGCAGGCACAGCACCGTGTTCCACTGCGGGTCCATGTAGTAGAAGGGCTGCGCGGTGAGGTCCACGTCGTCCGGTGTGACGGCGGCGACGTCGGCGGGGTCGAGCAGCCCGACCTCGCCGAAGTCCAGCGCCGGCAGCGCCTCGGCTGCGGCGGCCGAGCCGGCCAGGGCCAGCACCGCGCCGGAGTCCGTGACGACGTGGGCCAGGTCGGCGCTGCGGTAGCCGGGGTTCACCGGGACGATCACCGCGCCGAGCTTGGCGATCGCCAGCCAGGCGACCGGGAAGCCGACGCCGTTGCCCAGCATCACCGCGACCCGGTCGCCGCGTCACGATCTCGCCCGCTTCTGGGTGGTCCAACGTCGCACGGGTACGGCCACAGCCCCTTCACCGGTCGGGAGCGTGGCCGTGCCCGAGGATCCGCGCCGCGGGGGAGTGACCTCCAGGTATGTTCGTGGGTCAGGCCCCGGCGTCGACGGGCAGGACCGTGGTAACGCCGAAGCCGGCGATCAGTTCCGGGATCGGGCGGTAGTAGGAGAACGTCGAGCGGTACTCGCCGACCGCCGCCTTCATCGCGTTGTGCGAGGCCACCCAGGTACGGACCTCGTGGCAGGACTTTCCGGCCTCGGCGGCCATCTCCTCTGCCGTCCAGTCGTCGAGCCGGTCGAGCTGCCCGGAGGACAGGATGGACATGAACTCGCGGTCCCACTCCGGGTTGAGGTCCCGGATGTTCGCCTCGCCCCTGGCGAACGCCTTGGCCGCGTCGATGACACGCTGCTGGCGTGCGGCACGTGCGGCGGCGGTCGGGTGGCGGCCATTGAGGAGCAGCTTGCGCTGCTCCTCGGTGGCGGTAACGATCTGCGGGACCGGTGGGTCGTGGGACAGCCCGCCGGAGCCGATAAGCAGCACGCGGGCGTCCAGATCCCTGAGGAAGTTCCCCACGGCCCTTCCGAACGCGCCGACCCTCCGCATCGGAGCGAACGGCGGCGCCACGCAGTTGACGAAGATGGGGATCACCGGCTTCGCGGTGATGCCGCCGAAGAGGATCTCCAGCGGCTGGACGGCGCCGTGGTCTACCTCCATCTTCAGCGAGATCGCGCAGTCCACGCCGTCGACGAGCACCGACGCCGCGAGCCGCTGGGCGATCTCGGTGGGCACGTCGAGCGGGCCCGCCTCGCTGTCGTAGTCCCCGACACCCGTGGCCTCGTAGCCGATGCAGAACTGCGGCATGAGTTCGTAGAAGAACCCGTTGTAGTGGTCCGGCGCGAACAGGACGATCAGATCGGGGTCGAAGTCCGCCGCGAACCGCCGTGCGGCTCCGAACGCCCCGTCGAGATCGTCGAGCACTTCACGCGACGCCTCGGAGAACTGCAGCAGCGGACTGTGCGACATGTTCACCAGTGCGAGCGTCATCGTTCCTCTCCTTCTCCTTGAGCTCTTCGAGTTTTCCAGCGGTCTCCACGCGCAGGTCACCGCGTGGCTGCTCAGCGACCGAGCAGGAAGTCCAGGTGGATCCGGTTGAAGGTCTCGGCGTCCTCGTACTGCGGCCAGTGACCGCAGTTGTCCATGATGGCGAGGGCCGAGCCGGGGATAAGAGAGGCGATGCGCTCGGCCTCTGCGACCGGGCCGGAGGGGTCCTTGGTGGTCCACAGCACCAGCGCGGGAGCCTTGATCGACGCCAGTTCCTCGTCGGTGACCATGTTGCGCCTGCGGATCTCCAGGTCCTGCAGGGCCATGTTCGCCGTGCAGGCGGCCAGCCAGTCGGGCTGCTCGAAGATGGCCTGGCGGGTACGGATGAGGTCGTCGGTGACCATCGCCGGGTCCGCCATCAGCCACTCCAGTCGGGCCTTGACCCGCTCCCAGCTCGGGTCCTTCGCGGCCGCCATGGACAGCGTGTACAGGCGCTCCATGACCCGCGGGTTGGCCATCGTGCCGCCCATGGTGTTCAGCGCGATGCGCTCCACCCGGTCGGGGTGGTGCGCGGCCATCTTCGCGGTGACCCACCCGCCGAGCGACTCGCCGGTGAGATATGCCCTCTCCACGCCCAGGGTGTCAAGCACGTGCTGGAGTTGGTCGATGTAGTGCTCGATCTCCAGCGGGTGCCGCGGCTTGGCGCTGTAGCCGTGCCCGACGAAGTCGATGGCGTAGGTGTTGAAGTGCTCGCCGTGCGCGGCCAGGTTGCGCACGTACGCCTCGGCGTGGCCGGTGATGCCGTGCAGCATGAGCAGTGTCGGCTTGGACTCGTCGCCGGCGCGCAGATACCGAGTGCGGTACGGGCCGGCCTGGAGGAAGCCCTGGCTGAACTCCACCTCCCGCAGGTCGGACCAGACGCTCGTGTATGAACGGTTGCTCATGCGGTTTCCTTCTCTCGTGGCGGTTGACGTGGTCACTGCAGGACGATCCCGCCGTCGACCATGATCAGCTGGCCGGTGATGTAGTCGGAGTCGTCGCTGGCCAGGAAGATCGCGGTGGGCGCGACGTCGCCGGGGGTGCCGACCCGGCCGAGCAGGATGGTCGGGGTGTAGTCGTCCAGAGCGGCCAGGGAGTCGGCGGCCCTGGCCGAGCCGGTCTCGTCCCGGTGCATCTGCGACCACAGGTCGGTCTGGATGATCCCCGGCCCGATCCCGTTGACCGTGATGCCGTACGGGGCGAGCGCGCGGGCGCTGGAGTGGGTGAGCGAGAGGACGGCGGCCTTGCTCGCGGCGTACGCGGCGAAGTGCGCGCTGGGGCTGCGCGAGGACGTCGAGCAGGTGTTGATCACCTTGCCCCGGCCCCTGGCGATGAAGTGCCTGGCGACCTCCTGCGTGCACAGCAGCACGCCGAGGCCGTTGACGTCCAGGACCTTCTGCCACTGCTGCTCGGTTGTGCTCAGGTACGGCTCCTTGAGCAGGATGCCGGCATTGTTGAAGAGAACGTCGATATCGCCGAACTCGGCGAGCACCGCCGACACCATTGCCCGGACCGACGCGCGATCGGTGACGTCCACCGGTACAGCGAGGCCGCGGCCACCCCGCTCCCGGATGGCGGAGACGACCTGCTCGGCCGCGCCGCCGTCGATGTCGACCACCGCGACCGAGGCCCCCTCGGCCGCGAGGGCGGTGGCGAATCCGGCGCCGATGCCGTTGCCCGCCCCGGTGACGATCACCACCTTGCCGTCCAGCCGTCCGCCCCGGACATCGTCGCCGGTCATCGGTTTGCTCCCTTTCGTGACGTCCTGCTCATGAGCCTGGCGAAGCCGGTCCGGACCCAGCGGCGGGGCAGCAGACGGCTGATCGCGTACGCGGTGCGCCAGGCCGGGCCGGGGATGACCAGGGGAGTGCCCCGCTCGAAGCCGCGTACGGCCGCCTCGGCCACCACCGGGGGCGTCAGCCACAGCCAGTCCGGCAGGTGCGCGGTGGATACCCCGGAGCGCTGGTGGAACTCGCTGCGCACGAAGCCCGGTGCGACCGTCGTGCTGGTCACGCCAGAGCCACGCAACAGGTGGTGCAGCCCCTCGCCGAAGGTGGTCGCCCACGCCTTGGACGCTGAGTAAGTGATCGCCGGGGTGCCAGGGGCGAAGCCTGCGATGGAGGAGACCGTGATGAGGCCGCCGCGCCGGCGTGCCGTCATCCCAGGCAAGGCCGCGTGGGTCAGGCGCAGCACGCTGTCCACGTTGATCCGGTTCAGCGTCATCGACGCCTGCACCGGGTTGCCGAGGTAACCGCCCGGCGGCAGCCCGATGCCGGCGTTGTTGACGAGCACGTCCACCGGGTCGCGCTCGGCGGTCAGCCGCGCCTCCACGGCGGCCAGGCCGTCCTCAGCGGCGAGGTCCGCCGGGAGCACCTCGCAGGTCACGCGGCGGGCGGCGCGGATCTCCTCCGCCGTGGTCGCCAGCCGGTCCGCGTCCCGAGCGACGAGGATCAGGTCGTATCCGCGGGTGGCCAGGCGATCGGCCAGGGCCCGGCCGATGCCCGAGGTGGCCCCGGTCACCAGTGCTCTCATGGGTGTGCCTCCTCAAGCAGCAGGGTCATCCGCCGGGCGGCCTCGGCGAGGAAGCCCTCGGCGCCGCGCTCCCGCAGGGCATGGAAGTTGGGCGCCTCAAGCGCGAGCAGCGTCTGATCCGGCAGGGCGCGTACCACGTCCGCGAGTGGCAGCGCGCCCTCGCCGGGCAGGAGCCGGCCGACCCGGGCCTCCCACTGCAGCGGTGGCACGTCGGCGGACTGGCCGCGCGCGGCGATCGCGTCCCCCCGCACTGTGGTGACCTGGGCGGTCGCGTCGCAGAGCTGAGCCACGGGTAGCAGCGCCGGATCCGTCGCGGCCACGTCGGCGGGAGTCCCGCCCGATCGCAGCAGGTGGAGCGAGTCCACCAGAACGCCCCCGCCACCCGAGCGGGAGACCACCGCGACCGCGGTCGCGAGATCGCGCACGGGCCGGTAGGCCATCGGCTCGATGACCGGCCTGATCCGGTATGTCAGTGCGAGCCGGGTGAGCTCGGCGAAGCGGTCGGCGAGCCGGTCCAGGTCGGGGTCCTGGCCGACCACATACAGCAGGTGGGCGCCCAGCTCGGCGCCGGCGTGCAGGTACGGTTCGACGGCGGCGATGTCGGCGTGCTCGTCGAGCAGGAGGACCTCGATGACAGGGACGCGGATCCCGGTGTCGTCACGGCGGGCGACGGTCTCCGCGAGCATGGGGGAGCCCGGCGCCATCGGCCAGGACCGTTCGGTGGGGTCCATCGGGTGGATCCGCAGCCCGACGTGGGCGAATCCGGCCGCGGCGGCCAGGCCGACCAGCTCCGGCGGCGAGGTGTCGAGCATGGTGAGGTGGTCGACCCCGAAGGGGCGGCCGGTGCCGGTCATGCGGCGCCTCCTTCGGCGAGAGTGATGACGGTCTTGCCCGGCACGGAGGACGCGGCGGTGAACGCTTCCTGCGCCTGCTCCAGCGGGTAGGACGCGGCGACGACGATTCCCGGCGTGATCGAGTCTCTCGCGACCGCGTCGATCGTGGCCCGGTAGTCGCGAGGGTGGTCGTAGATCATCGATCCGAGCACGGTGAGGCCGCGGCGGACCGCGATCCTGGTGTCCAGCGGGATGGGGTCGGAGCCCACGCCGACGAGGACGAGACGGCCCTGCGGCGCCAGCCGGGCCAGGGCGGCTTCGCCGCCGGCGGCGGTTCCGGAGGTCTCGAAGGCGACTGGGAACTCCGTGCCGTCCGGCGCGTGGGCGGCGCCCAGGGCCACGGCCCTGGCCCGCCGCTCGGGGTGCGGTTCGAGCACGGCGACGGGGTGCCCGGCGGAGCGGAGGGCGTGCACAAGCAGCAGCCCTAGCGCGCCCGCGCCCACCACCAGGCACGACGCCGTGCCGGTCAGGGCGGCACGGCGTACCGCGGCCAGGGCGACGGCGAGGGGTTCGACGCACACCGCGTCCTGGTCGGCCAGGCCGGCGGGCAGCGTCCAGGCGTGCCGGGCCGGTACCTCGACCCGCTCGGCGAGCATGCCGGGAAGGTTCAGCGCGGGGCTGCCCCGCCGCAGGCACAGCGCGGGAGCGCCGTTCTGGCAGGGGGCACACGCCTGGCACGGGTAGTTGGGCTCGATCGCGACGCGCTCGCCGATCCGGGAGGGGGGTATGCCCGCCCCGACCTCGACGATCCTGCCGTGCGCCTCGTGGCCGATGACCCACGGCAGGTGGGGCACCGTCCGGCTGCCGTCGAACAGCCCGAGGTCGGTGCCGCAGATCCCCACGTCGCGTATCGCGACGATGACGTGGTCTGGGCGGCATACCGGATCGGGCCAGTCGTCCACGACGGCGAGGCGGCCCGGCGTGGTGAGCACCGCTGCCCGCATCACTGTTCCTTCCTTCGTTACCGCTGGGGGTGGCCGGTCATGGTCGTCGGGGTCAGACCAGCACCATGCCGCCGTCGACCATGACGACCTGGCCGGTCATGTAGTCAGAGCCCGGCCCGGCGAGGAACACGGCGGTGGGGCCGAGGTCCTCGGGGACGGAGACCCGGCCGAGCAGGATCCGCTCGCCGTAGCCGGCCTCCCGCGCCGCGCGGGCCTCCGCGTCGGCTTCCACGCCCTCCCACATCTCGGTCCGCACGATCCCGGGCGCGAAGCCCATGACCGTGATGCCGTACGGGGCCAGCGCGCGTGCGCCGGACTGGATGAGCGAGGAGACGACCGCCTTGCTCGCCGCGTAGTGGGCGAATGTGGCGTTCGCCTGCCTGGCCGCGATCGAGGTGGTGTTCACGATCTTCCCGCCGCGGCTCTGGGCGATCATGATGCGCGCCGCCTCCTGGGTGCACATCAGGGTGCCCAGGCCGTTGACGGTCATCAGCTGCCGCCAGTCGTCCTCGGTCACCTCGAGGAAGGGGTTCTCCCGCAGGATCCCCGCGTTGTTGAACAGCACGTCCAGGTGCCCGTACCGGTCGACCGCGGCGGACAGACCCGCGACGACGGACGACCGGTCCGAGACGTCCATCGTCACCGCGATCGCGTCGCCGCCGGCGGCGAGGATCCGGTCGCGTACCGCCTCGGCGCTCGCGCCGTCCAGGTCGGTGGCGATCACCGAGGCGCCCGCGCGGGCGAGCGCCTCAGTGATCGCGGAGCCGATCCCGCGGCCGGCGCCGGTGATGACGACCACCTTGCCGGTGAGCTGGGTCATGAGGTCACGCTCACTTCAGCTCGATGCCGAACTTGGCCAGGGCGGCCTTGGTGGTCTCGCCGGTGGTCTTCAGCCCGGCGTACCAGTTCAGCTCGTTGTCGCCTTCGAGACGCGGCATGTAGTTCTTCTCGGTGAAAGTGACGAACTCGGCGTCCTGGGCGGCCGCGAGGGTGGCCTCGCGCAGCTTCTTGACCACCTCGTCCGGCGTCCCGGCCGGTACGGCGACGCCCCACACCGACGACGTCATGCTGGAGACGTCCACGCCGGCCTCCTGGAGCGTGGGGGCGTTGACATAGTCGAGCTCCTTGCCGTCCGGGGTGAAGACGGCGAGCGGGACAAGGTCGCCGCTGGTCACGAAGGGCATGGTGACCGACGCGTCGAGCATCCCGACGTCGGTCTGGTTGCCGACCAGCGCCTGCACGGCGGGGCCGGCGCCGTCGTACGGCACGGCCGTCGCCTTGACGCCGAGCCCGTCGAAGAGCATCGCGGTGTTGAGGTGGGTGGGGGTGCCGACGCCGGAGACCGCGTAGGTGAGGTCCTTGCCCTTGGCCAGGTCGGCGAACGACGTGAGACCGGACTTGGCGGACGCCACCAGCAGGTACGGCTGGGAGATGACGCCGGCCACCGGAGTGAAGCTGTCGAAGTTGTACGGCGCGGTGCGGATGGTGGACTGCACGAACGCGTCACCCGTGTTGTAGAGGATCGTGTAGCCGTCCTTCTTCGAGCCGGTCGCCACTTCGGAGGTGCCAGTGATGCCGGAGGCGCCGGGCCGGTTGACCACGATCGCGTTGACGCCGAGTGACTTCTTCAGGCCCTTGGCCAGGGCGCGGGCGGAGATGTCGGTGGGGCCGCCGGCCGCGTACGGGACGACCATCTCGACGACCTTGGACGGGTAGGAGGAGGCGTCACCGCCGCCGTCCGAGCCGCGGGCGGACGAGCACGCGGTCAGCGACAGGGCAGCGACCAGCGCCGCGGCCACGCCTGCGGACTTCCTGGACCGGGTCAGTGAGAAACCCATTTCTGGCCTTACTTTCATCGGGGGTGGTTGGTGGTGAAGCGATCAGGGGTCTGCGGTCCGTACGGGGACCGCCGGTTCGGGCCGGTTCAGCCGGTCGGGGCCGGCTCGTCCACCTGCTCGGCGGCCCTGGCGTGCCGGGTCTCTTCGATGAACTTCCGCCTTGTGGCGCTGCGCAGCCGGGCGATCACCTGGAAGACCACCAGCACGCCGAGCGCGATCACGATGATCAGTGACACCGGACGCTGGACGAAGATCCCGAGGGATCCGCCGGACATGAGCAGGGACTGCCGGAACGAGGTCTCCAGCAGCGGCCCGAGGATCACGGCGAGCGCGAGCGGTCCCGGGTCGTACCCGGTCTTGCGCATGGCGTACCCGACGACACCGAAGGCGAGCATGATCCACATGTCGAAGGTGCTGTTGGAGATGGAGTAGACGCCGACCATGGTGACCACGACGATCACCGTGGACAGGATCCCGATCGGGACCCTGATCAGGTTCACGAAGACCTTGACCAGGGGCATGCTCAGCACCAGCAGCATGAGGTTGCCCACCAGCATCGAGGCGAGCACGCCCCAGAAGATCTCCGGGTGGGTGGTGACGAGCTGAGGGCCCGGGGTGATCCCCTGGATCAGCAGCGCGCCGAAGATCAGGGCGAGCACGACGTTGGACGGGATGCCGAGTGAGAGCAGCGGCAGGAACGAGGACGTGGAGCCCGCGTTGTTGGCGGTCTCGGGCCCGGCGACGCCGGCGATGGCCCCGCGCCCGAACTCCTCGGGGTGCTTGGAGACCTTCTTCTCGGTGGCGTACGAGGCGAGCGAGGCGACGACCCCGCCACCGCCGGGCAGCAGGCCGAGCAGGAAACCGATGACCGAGCCGCGGCCGATGGCCCCGGCGGAGTCCTTCATGTCCTGCCTGGTGGGCAGGACTCGGCCCAGCTTGCCCTCGATCCGGGCGTTGCGGGCCTTCTGCTCCAGGTCGTACAGCACGTCGCCGAGCCCGTACAGGCCCATGGCGACGGCGACGAAGTCGATGCCGCGCAGCAACTCGGTCGAGCCGGCGGTGAACCGGGCGACGCCGGTGATGGCGTCGATGCCGACAGCGGCGATGAGCAGGCCGAGGCAGGCGACGATGATGTTCTTCAGCATCCGGGCCTGGCCCAGGGTGGAGACCATGAGCAGGCCGCCCACCGCCAGCATGCCGTACTCGGGTGGGCCGAGGGTGAGCGCGAAGCCCGCGATCACCGGGGAGAGGAAGAGCAGGCCGACCACCGAGACCGTGCCGCCGATGAAGGAGCCGATCGCCGAGATGCCGAGCGCGGGCCCGGCGCGGCCTTTCAGCGCCATCTGGTGCCCGTCGTATACGGTGACGACGCTGGCGGCCTCGCCCGGCAGGCGGAGCAGCACCGACGTGATCGTGCCGCCGTAGTACGCCCCGTAGTAGATGCCGGCGAGCATCAGCACCGCGCCGGCGGGCGGTAGGACGTAGGTCAGCGGGAGCATGAGGGCGATCGTCGGCGCGGGGCCGAGGCCGGGCAGGATGCCCACCACCATGCCGACGACGACGCCGATGAAGACGTAGAACAGGTTTTCGGGTTGGAGGGCGACCTCGAAACCGAGAAGGAGATCACCAAAGTTCATAGTTCGCCCCTCACAGGACACTCAGTACGTCGTGCGGCATGGGGATGCCGAGCAGGACGGAGAAGGTGAGAACGGCGATCGCGGTCAGGGCGATCGACAGAACCAGGCTCGTGCGCCACCGGTACTCGGCCATGAAGCGCAGCCAGACGAGGCACATCAAAAAGGACGCCAGGGTCAGGCCGGCGATCGAGAAGATCACGATGAACGCGCCCATCAACCCGAAACCGGCGACGATGATCCACGTCCGCCGGGTCAGCGGTTCGTAGTCGCCGTCGTCGCGCTCGCCGACCAGCAGGCCCAGGGCCGCCAGGGCCATGACGACGGAGACGGCCAGCGGCCACATCCCCGCGCCGGGCTGTTGCAGATCGCCGAGAGGCAGCGAGAGCGCGTAGGCCATCACACCCAGTGCGAACAGCATGACCACCAGGCTGTTGAGCCGGTAGAGGCGAATCTTCGTCATCGGCGGCGACCTCCGCGTAACACCTGCGTAACCGGCAGGACATCCGGCGGGAGGGACGCTAGCCAGGCAATAGTGCATTCGTCAATAGAGAATGCATTCTTGTCGGACGGTCGCTATGATCGCGGCATGGTTCGACAGAAGGGGGCAAGCACCCTTGCCGCGCACTTCCACGAAGTCGTCAGAGGCGAGATCATGCAGGGCAAGCTGCCGCCGGGAACCCACCTCAAGCCCGTGGAGCTCGCGAGCAGGCACTCGACCAGCACGACGGTGATCCGTGAGGCGCTGGTCCGCCTCACCCAGGAAAAGCTCGTGGTGGCCCGGCCCAACCAGGGCTTCTTCGTCCCGAGCCTCTCGTTGAAGGAGCTGGAGGACCTCACCCGGGTGCGCACGCACTGCGACACGCTCGCGCTGAGGCTCGCCATCGAGAGAGGCGACCTCGCCTGGGAGACCTCGGTGCTGACGGCGTTCCACGTGCTGAGCCGAACGCCGCGGCGCACGCCCGAGGACCCGGAGCACACGACGGAAGCGTGGTCGCGCGCTCACCGGGCGTTCCACCTGGCTCTGGTCGAGGCGTGCGGGATCCCCATGCTCATGACCATCGCCGAAACCGCCTTTGACTCGACGGAGCTGTACCGCCGGTGGTCCGCCCCGTCGCCCGCCGCGTCCACCCGATGCGTGGCCCAGGAGCACGAGTCGATCCTCGACGCGACGCTCCAGCGAAACACCGAAAAGGCGACCGCCCTGCTGGCGGAGCACTACGAGCGGTCACTGCAGGTGATGCTCGCCAGCGGGCTTATCGACGGTGATCAATGAAGGCGCGGATGGTCACCTCCGCCCGCGCCCCGGAGATCTGGGTCGCGCTGCCCGCACCGTCCGGCGCCCCGTACGGCACTGCCCGTGTGGAGGCGACCACCGCGCCGCGCGAGATCGACGGAGAGGAGGAGCCCGGTGGCGCGCACGCCGCGTCTGACGTCTGAGGGCGAAGTGCGCCGGCGTGAAGACCGCGTACTCCACGAAGATCCCGTCGGCGAACAGCGCCTTGCGTCCGTTCCGGTCGTCGGCGAAGCTGTACGTCACCGGGCAAGGTGCCTGCAACCAGTCGATGGACTCCAGGTAACGGGGCTTGGCGGCGTCCTCGACGACGAGGAAGAAGTCCAGCGGTCGCCGGCTCGGGGCTCGGCCTCGTTCCGGCCGACGCGTCCACGATGCCGCCGACGCGAGCTTCCGGCCCAGCCGCCGCGGAGCCGCCGGAGTCGCCGGTGCCGTCCCTGATCGCCGAGGCCGCCGACGCGGCCGCCGTTGACGACCGGGGATGCGACGGCCTCGGCCGACCAGGATCGGTGAGAACGTGGGGTAGACGTCGGAGGTCTGGCCGCCGACGCCGTAGAAGCTGGAGCCGGTCGACCAGGTGCTGTCGTTGATCAGCGGCTTGACTGGAACTGCTGCCCGGAGGGGATGCCCGTGATCGAGCACTCCCAGAGGTCGGCCGCCTTGTTGACGCAGTCCTGCCCACTGCTCCAGCTCAGGGGTGAGGTGTCGCCGCGGATGGTGATCCGGTTGCCCCAGCCCACGTTGTAGTGGACGCGCACCGTCGTCGTGACGGATGCCGGTGTGGACGAGGTAATGATCGCCAACGACAGCGTTCGGCTATGGGCCGGCCGGACCGGAGCGTTCCCTCACCGCCTTCGTGTTCCAGTCGTTCTCCGGACGGGTCCGCAAGCCGTCAAAGTGCCGAGGCTACGGAAGAAAGAGGCTGTTCCGTCCAGATGACCTTGCCGCTCGCGGTGTGGCGGGTGCCCCAGCGCTGGGCGAGTTGGGCGACGAGGAACAGGCCGCGTCCCCCTTCGTCGGTGGTGGCGGCGCGACGCAGTCGTGGAGAGGTGCCGCTGCCGTCGGAGACCTCGCAGATAAGTGTACGGTCGCGGAGCAGGCGCACCTGGATGGGGGCACCTGCGTGCCGGATGGCGTTGGTGACCAGCTCACTGATCATCAACTCGGTGGAGAAAGTCAGTTCCTCTATGTCCCAGTCGGCCAGTTGCCGGGTGACCGCCGCGCGTATGCCGGAGACGGCCGCCGGATCGGCGGGCACGTCCCACTGAGCGACCTGCTGGGCGTTCAAGGCGCGGGTACGGGCGACGAGCAGGGCGACGTCGTCGCCCGGCTGGGCGGGAAGCAGGGCTCCGAGCAGCGCGTCGCAGGTCTCCTCCGGCGCGCGGTCGAGGTGGGTGAGAACGCGCCGCAACTGGTCGATCGCGATGTCGATGTCGCGGTCGCGGTGTTCGATGAGCCCGTCGGTGTAGAGAACCAACTGGCTGCCCTCGGGCATCGCGATGTCGACGGTCTCAAAGGGCGCGCAGCCGAGGCCGAGGGGTGGTCCTGCGGGCACCTCGGGAAGTTCGACCACGCCGTCGGGAAGGACGAGCGCCGGCGCGGGGTGGCCCGCGCGGGCCATGGTGCAGCGTTGGGAGACCGGGTCGTAGACCGCGTACAGGCAGGTGGCGCCGATGATCCCGGCTCCGACCGCTCTGTCCGGGTCCTCGTCGAGGTCGAGTCGGCCGACGAGGTCGTCGAGGTGGGCTAGGACCTCGTCCACGGGCATGTCGAGGGCGGAGAAGTTCTGGACGGCGGTGCGCAGGCGGCCCATGGTAGCGGAGGCGTGGAGGCCGTGGCCGACGACGTCGCCGACGACCAGCGCCACGCGGGCGCCAGAGAGCGGGATGATGTCGAACCAGTCCCCGCCCACGCCGGCCTGCGCGGGCAGGTAGCGGTGCGCGGCCTCGACGGCGTTCTGCTCGGGCAGGCCGTGCGGCAGCAGGCTGCGTTGCAGAGTCAGGGCCGTCGTGCGTTCGAGGGTGTAGCGGCGGGCGTTGTCGATGCACACCGCGGCGCGGCCAGCCAATTCCTCAGCGAGGGATAGATCGTCCTCTTCGAAGGGCCCCCGGTGCTCCAGCCGGTAGAAGCTCGCCACGCCGAGAACGACGCCCCGGGCGAGCAGCGGAACGGCGATGGCCGAGTGGATTCCGCCCGCGCGGACCTTCTCGGCGCGTACGGGATCCTCGGGCAGCCATGCCGACCCGTGGGCCGGTAGTGGTGAGAGCACGGACTGGCCGGTCGCCAGGCACCGTGCCTGCGGCGTCGCCGGGACGAACGTGACCAGATCGCCGACCGAGTACAGGTGGGAGCCCTCGCTGACGGCGCCGAGCGCCACCCGGCGCAACACTCCGTGGACACTGGTCGGCTCCTCCCCCGTCAGCACGGCGTCCGGCAGATCGACGGTGACGAAGTCCGCGAGCCGCGGGATCGCGACCTCGGTCAGCTCCTCCGCGGTCCGGGTCACGTCGAGGGTGGTGCCTATGCGGACGCCGGCTTCGGTGAGCAGTTCCAGACGCTGCCGGGCCAGCAGGGCGAGCCGGCCAACTCCCGGCTCGCCTACGGCGATCAGCCACTTGTCCGTGACACTGGGCGGCTC
This sequence comes from Microtetraspora glauca, assembly GCA_001570385.1. Taxonomy (GTDB): domain Bacteria; phylum Actinomycetota; class Actinomycetes; order Streptosporangiales; family Streptosporangiaceae; genus Microtetraspora; species Microtetraspora glauca. The sequence continues at coordinate 55,509 of BBYL01000009.1, forward strand.
AGCGACGGCGGATCCCTCCGGAGAGGCGGTCGTGTACGGCGGCGACAGGGTGACCTGGCTCGGTGTGACGTTCTCGTCCGGCAGGGCGGGGGGAGCGGTGGTGGCCAGGCGCCGGAGCGCGCCGCCGGGCAGGACCGCCTCGACCGCGACACCGGTTTCCCCGGAGGGACTCGTCACCGGCCGGCTCAAAAGTGTGGCCGCCCGGCCGTGCGGGAGGGGCACCTCGACGATGGCCGCGTGTCCCAAGGAGATCAGCTCGGCGGCCTTCCCCTGCAGGATGAGCCGCTCGTGCCGGTTCAGCAGGTCGCCGCCCGACGCTCCCGGCGCCGGGAGCTCTCCTGCCTCCGACAGGAAGAGGGAGGCTGCACGAGCGCCGCCTGCCGCGCGGCGGGCCTGGAAGAACGTCTGGAGCAGGGCGCGCTCTCGGTCCGCGATCTGATCGAGCAGGCGCCGCTCGATGTTGCGGGCCGCCTCGCGGACGAGGGCCAGCATCGCCGGATCGGCATCCTCACGTAGGCAGGTCAGGTCCAGCAGACCTCGGCTCTGCCCGCTGAGGGGGTCGCGGATGGGACTGCCCGCGCAGGTGAATATCTGCAGGGCTTCGACGTAGTGCTCGTGGCCGTGGATGAAGGCGGGCTTCCGCTCGACCAGCGCGGTGCCGATTCCGTTGGTGCCTGCGAACTGCTCGGCGTATCCGAAGCCGGGGGCGAGCCCTCGCATGTTGAGCACTCTGTTCAGTGACGGGTTGGCGGTTCGGCGCGCGAGGATCCGCCCCTGCTCATCGCATAGGAGCACGCTCACCCGCATGCCGGAGAGAGTCGATTTCATCTGATCAAGCACGAGCCCGGCGGCGTGGATGAGATCGCTTTCTAGATCCAGATCCTGGTGGTAAGGGATGTCCACGTGGTCGGCCCGTATGCCCATGCTTTGGCAGCGCTGCCACGAGGTCAGAACCGATGTCCGCACGCCTGCGCCGGAGTGCCTACCCGTGAGGCGGCGCTCGAGGGCGTCGGTGAGAGCGTCGGTGTCATTCCATCCGGCCTTCACTTCGACCACTCCCCTCAAATGGTGGCGCCTGGATCATGACGCGGAGAATCCATTTGGACGTAACAGCATTCAAACGATTTGTTCACATAGGTGAAGTGTATTTATGCTGCGCAAAGCGGGGGGAGATACCTGCACTGGATTTCATCGGCTTTCGCCAAAACGACAGGGTGTGTACGGACCCGTAAAACCCAGACTGATCACACCATTCACGCCCGGGCGCGAGCGCCGCCACCGGTGACACGGGCCAGCGGCCATGAGTCCCTCTGCGACCATCCGCACCGCGCGCTTACGCAGCTCTGCGGGATAGGGAGACTTGGCTGCCATGACTCGATCCTCTCAAGGGAACGAGCCTCCATCGAAGCCGGAGAGCTTCACATGGGGCTTGATTCAAGGCCGGGTAGTTAAGGCGCTCGTGGCGCTATCAAGAACGTGATTTCCCCAGACAGGGGAACGGCGATCCACTAGACAGGTGATCTTCCACAACCATCCGTCGAAGAACTGGATCTCCGTTGATCCGCCCAGGACGTCGACGGGTATCGGAGCGAGACCGGCCGCCGGCCGGACATCACCGGCGCCCGCGGTCTTCGGCCCCACCAGCGAAGGCGAGACCGGCTATGCCCGGCGCCTGCTGTATCTGCTGAAGCCGGACATGCTGGTGTTATGGGATAAGGGCTTCGACAGCAACGCCTTCCTCGCCCAGGTCGCCGCCACCGGCGCGCAGATCCTCGGCCGGCTGCGCAGCAACCGGCGCACCCCCGTCCTGACCCTGTTCGCCGACGGCTCCTACCTCACGACGGTCGGCACCCTCCAGATACGCGTCGTCGAGGCCCAAGTGACCGTGACTTGCGCAGACGGCACCATCTTCACCGGCTCCTACCGGCCGGCCACTACATTGACCGACGCACGCCGCTATCCAGCCGCCGCCCTCGTCCAAGCTCCACCATCAGCGATGGGAACACGAGTCGGCCTGCTACGCGCTGCGTCACACCATCATGCAGGGGCGAGCGCTGCCCTCAGGTGATGCCGCCGGGCTGGAGCAGAAGATGTGGTCGGTGCTCACGCTCTACCAACTCCTTCGTACGGTGATGGTCGACGCCGCCGAGTCCCGGCCCGGCACCGACCCGGACCGCTGCGGCTTCTCCATCGCCCTGCGCACCGCGCGCGATCTGGTCGTTCAAGCCGCAGGCCTCCCCGACCGCGGCACCAACCTGGTCGGAGTCATCGGGCGCCGTATCCTGGCCCATCTGCTTCCGTCCCGCCGCCCGCGGGTGAGCACCCGCAAGGTCAAGTCACCGATCTCTCGCTACAACGAACGACGCGACGATGGCCGACCCGACCGCAGCCAGCCCGTCACCGCTCTCACCATCACCGTCCTTGCAGCGCCTACGGAACCCCCGCTTCCATGGCGTCCCGAGACGACCGGCTCACCGCACTGACCGACCGCCGTCGGGAAAAGGTCCTGGCCCTGCTTCAGGAAGACCCCGGCCGGTCCTGGCGCCCCCGGGACATCGCCCGCTACCTGGGCGACATCACCCTCGCCACCATGTATCGACAGCTCTCACGATGGGCCGAAAACGGCCTCATCCTCAAGATCGATTCTGGCCTCTACACCGCCGCGACACATTCGCTAGTTGCCTTGCCAAAGCCGCAGAAACGCTAACTACCCGGCCTTGGGGCTTGATTCGGTTTGACGGACACCCGAGATCAGGGGTTCGCCCCAGGAAGGACGTCCGTCATGGAGGACGTGAGGAAGAAGCGCTGCCGAGAGGAGCGTGGGAGACACCGACACCACGGCGGTCAGGAAGCGCCGGCCCGCTGCTTCTCGGCGGAGCGTTTCTGCTCTTCCACCCACACCGCGATCTGGGTACGCGAGTTGAACCCGAGCTTGCCCAGGATGTGCTCGATGTGCCCCTCCGCGGTGCGCTGCGCGATCACCAGCGTGGTCGCGATCTCCTTGTTGCTCATGCCCTGGGCGACGAGCTGGGCGATCTCCGTCTCTCGCCGCGTCAGCGGCGACGCCTCCGCTGGAGGTTCCGCACGCTCCTTCTTCGGCGCCGCCTCCTCCAGGGCGTAGGCGATCGCGTCCTCGGAGGAGAGCTTGGCGCCCTGTGCGAGCGCGCCGCGGAACGCGGCCTCTCCGATAGCCGCACGTGTCAGCGCTTCACATTCGTCGTGGTAGCGCATCAGGTACGCGTAGCTGCCCATGGGGATGCCCATCTCGCCCCAGATGTTCTGCAGGGCGCCCAGCAACAGGCCCGCCCTCTGATGCCGCTTCTCCGTGGCGGCGATCCAGGACAGCACCTCGCAGCTCAGCCCGACACCGAGCAGGTTGTTGTACGACGTGTTGGACCGGAGGCCTTTCTTCTCCAGGTCGGCGGCTCGGGCGGTGTCGCCCCGGCGCCAGTACTCGATCCCGAGCGCTATCTCCGCGTAAGACCTGAGCCAGTGTTCCTTGTAGGCGTCGCACAGCTCGATACACCGCCTGGCGTACGCCATCGTCGCGGAGGAGTCCCCCAGAACCGAGCAGGCGACGCAGAGCCGGACAAGCGTCAGCGCCTCGCCCAACGGATCACCGGCCGACCGGAGACGATCGAGGGCCTCCCCGTAGCAGGCGAGTGCCTTCTCCGAGTCTCCCCGGAACAGGGCGATACCTCCCAAGAAGATCGAGGCGTACCCGAGGACCCGGTCCAGCCCCAGCCGCTCGCCGATGGCGCGGCTCTCGGTCAGCATCGCGTCCGCACAGTCGATCTTGCCCTGGATGATGGCCAGCCAGGCGTTGGCGCTCAGCGCCATGGCGCGTCCCCCGGTCGGCTCGCGCTCCGCGGTGAGGCCCCTGTCCAGCCAGTGGCGTCCCTCCTTCATGAAGTAGCCGTTGAGCCAGTGGTTGCGGAGATCAGTCGCCATCCGCAGGCCGATGTCGGTATCGCCCTCGGCGAAGCAGTACTCCAGGGCGGCCCGAAGGTTGGCGTGTTCGCGCTGGAGCCGCAGGAAGCACGCCGTCTCTTCCGGGCCGAACAACCGCCGGTCCATTTCCGCCGCGAGGTTTCGGTAGTAGTCCCGGTGCCGGCGCCGCACCGCGGCCTCCTGGCCCGAGGCGGCCAGCTGCTCCCTTCCGTAGTGACGGATCGTGTCCAGCAGGCGGTAGCGCATCGGCGAGACATCGTCGTCGGCGACCAGGATCGACTTGTCGACCAGCCTGATCACCAGGTCGATGACGTCGTCCCTGGCGATGTCCTCCCCTGAGCAGACCTCCTCGGCCGCGTCGAGATCGAGGCCCCCGGAAAAGACCGAGACGCGTGCCCACAGCGACCGCTCCTGCTCGGTGCACAGGTCATAGCTCCAGTCGATCAGCGCGCGCAGCGTCCTGTGGCGGGGGAGTGCCGTCCGGGACCCGGAGGTGAGCAGCCGGAAGCGCTGGTCCAGCCGATCGAGCAGCTGGTCGAGCGACAGCGCCCGCAGCCGTACAGCGGCCAGCTCGATCGCGAGCGGTATGCCGTCCAGCCTGCGGCAGATCCGCTCGACCGTCTCCTGGTTGTCCTCGGTGACGGTGAACGTGGGGACGACGGAGACGGCGCGCTCGGCGAACAGCCGCACCGCGTCGTACTCCGCCACCGACTGCGGCGGCGGGGGCCGGTCACCCATGTCGGGAAGCGCCATTGTGGGCACGGGGAAGACCTGCTCGCCCGTGACCCTCAACGGCTGCCTGCTGGTGGCGAGGACGCGCAGATCCGACGTCTCCCGTGTGAGGGTCGCCACCAGAACGGCGCACGCCTGCAACAAGTGCTCGCAGTTGTCCAGGACGATCAGCATCTGCTTGTTCCTGAGACGTTCGGCGAGCACCTCCAAGGATGGCTTCGACGACCAGTCCCGCACGTCCAGGGCCTCGGCCACGGTCTGGCTCAGCACGCCGGGATCGTCCAGCGCCGCCAGGTCGACCACCCACACACCGTCCGGGAACGCCCGGTGCACCTCGGCCGCGACCCGCAGGGCGAGGCGTGTCTTGCCCACCCCTCCCGGCCCCGTCAAGGTGACGACGCGCGACTGGGACAGCAGCCTCTTGGCCTCGGCCAACTCGTGCCGCCGCCCCACGAAACTCGTCATCTCGGTGGGCAGCCCGCCGAGACGCGATCGCCTTGAACCCTGGGATGTCACCGCCGCCATGGAATGCCTCGCGGATCGCCGAGAACGGAGTCGGACCCGACTAAATCCAGGCTATGCCCTTCTTTGTGCGTTTGCGGACCGGATCAGGCGGGCGCGGACGGCCTCTCCTCCACTTCCATCACTTCGTCGCCTCGGAGACGAAGAGATGTACGGTGACCCGAGCCGCACCTGTACCGCTTCAAAACTCGTCGTATGGGGCTTGCACGGGAGTTCTCCGGAGCGGCTACGCGGCTCGGTGGTGCTCGTTGATCAGCGCGCCGAGCACCTTCCGACGTTCGAATCCTCTTGATGTCGAGCCGGCCATGTCTCGCGAGACCAGCCCTCATAATCGCACGCCGCCGACGGTCCTTGGCATTGTCTACGTCGATCGTGCACACACCACTCGGCGCAGGAGTTACGTCAGCGCGCCGAGACAGTTTCGGATGCACGGTGGCTACAACTCCGGCGACGTCGCCGACCGGGGTCGCGGCCCGTCGGGCTCGGCCGGCGTCGCATCCGCGCACCCTACAGGAGCGATCGGCGGCCAACCGACTCGCGTCCGAGCCGAGCGCCGAGGGCAGTCTCGTAGAGCGAACCGCTGTATGGCGATGTGCGGGTGCGGGATCGATGTCCCAGCAGCGATCAACTCTCTCGACGGCCGACAGGGGCACGATGAGCGTGGGATGTACGATCTACACCTCCGACTCGCACCTCGGTCTTCGGCTGCCGAGGTATGCCGAGCATCTTCCGACAACGCTGCCCCGATGTTGAGGGAGCTGTCGTCGGCCTGAGAATCTTGTCAGCCGGCCTACGCCTCCGTGCTGCTGGGGCCAGCTACCACCTACGCCGCTGACCGCCGCGCACCTCCCCTGAGAAACAGAATCAAGGAGACGACATGAGCAACACCAACGGCCGTATCGCGATCGTCACCGGGGCCGCCCGCGGAATCGGTGCCGCCATCGCACAGCGACTTGCCGCAGACGGCCTTGCCGTGGCTGTGCTCGACCTCGACGAGGCTTCCTCCAAGTCGGTCGTCGACGTGATCGAGTCCGCCGGCGGTCGTGCGCTGCCGGTCGGCGTTGACGTCTCTGACGCGGCCAGTGTCGATGCCGCGGTGACCCGGGTGGCCGAAGAGCTCGGCGACCCGACCGTGCTGGTCAACAACGCTGGCGTCACCCGCGACAACCTGCTCTTCAAGATGAGCGACGAGGACTGGGACTCAGTGATGAACGTCCATCTGCGCGGGTCGTTCCTCATGAGCCGTGCCGTTCAGCGCTACATGACCGCTCACAAGTGGGGTCGCATCGTCAACCTCTCCAGCACCTCCGCGCTGGGTAACCGCGGTCAGGCCAACTACTCCGCGGCCAAGGCCGGTATCCAGGGCTTCACCAAGACCCTGGCCATCGAGCTCGGGAAGTTCGGCGTCACCGTGAACGCGATCGCCCCGGGCTTCATCGAGACCGAGATGACCGCCGCGACCGCCGAGCGGGTCGGCGTCACGTTCGAGGAGTTCAAGGCCGCGGCCGCCGCGCAGATCCCGGTAGGCCGCACCGGCAAGCCGGAGGACATCGCCCACACGGTGTCGTTCTTCGTCAGCGAAGGGGCGGCCTTCGTCTCCGGCCAGGTCATATACGTCGCCGGCGGCCCCCGCGCCTGAGCGTGCGCCACGCAGGAGAGGAGTGACCGTGAAGGTCTTCCAGGGCATCGAGGAGTTCGAGAAGGCGGTCGGCGTCCACTTGGGGTACAGCGACTGGCACGCCCTCAGCCAGGATCAGATCGACCTGTTCGCTGACGCGACGGGTGACCATCAGTGGATCCACGTCGATCAGGAGAAGGCGGCGCAGGGCCCGTTCGGCACCACCATCGCGCACGGCTACTTGACGCTGTCGCTCGTGCCGAAGCTGGTCGGACAGGTCTACCGGATCGAAGGTCTGAAGATGGGGATCAACTACGGGTGCGACAAGGTTCGGTTCCCTTCTCCGGTTCCGGTCGGCTCTCGTGTCCGCGCGGGCGTCAAACTGGTGTCGCTGATCCCCGGCCCGAGCGGCGTGCGGGCCGTCGCCCGCGTCAGCGTCGAGCGCGAGGGGTCGGACAAGCCGGCCTGCGTGGTCGAGACGGTCACCCTCTTGGTGCCCTGATCGCGCAAGGGACCGAAGGCTCGGGAACGCCTGCTCTCGATCCCAGTTCGGCACCTGTCATGGCCGGGCCGCACAAGGCGGCGAGGCGCCCGGCCTGGTACGTGAACGTAGCGGCCTGGCCTGCGACGTCTCAGCCCCCTTCAATGTCATGCCCTTGGCGACCTTGTCGGGGGCTCTGCCACCGAGTGCGCCGTGGCCTGGAGTTCGCGGTGCCCCATCCGCGTACCCGAAGTCGGAGCCCGGATGGACAAAGGGAGTGTCGGGCTCGTTCGCTCTCGACATGTGTCCGATGACAGGCCTGGCGACCCGCCAGTACTTCTTGAACGGACTCAGGACGAGGAGCGGAATGAAGAGTCATCAAGATCGGGAACCGGGATCGACGATTGAGTACGTGGCCCGGAACGGGGTGGCGCGGATCGCCCTCAACCGCCCGAGTCGGCTGAACGCCGTCACCCCGCAGTTGGTACGCGACCTGCTGGAGGCGATCGAGCAGGCGGATCGTGACCAGGCGCGGGTCATCGTGATCAGCGGACGGGGTCGTTCGTTCTGCTCCGGCTACGACCTTAAGCACGAGATGGTCGGAAGTCCGCCGGCCGACGAGCGCGTCGAACGGCTGCGCCGTATCCAGGCGCTCACCACGAGGTTGCGCGGGTCGGCCGGCTGCGTCATCGCCCAGGTTCACGGATACGCGTTGGGGGCGGGCGCTGAACTCGCGTTCGCCGCCGATTTCGTCGTCGCGGCGGAGGACGCGGTGTTCGGGTTCCCCGAGGTGGAGGCCGGTCTGAGCGTGACCGGCGGCATCTCGGCCATCCTCCCTCGGCTGGTCGGACCGGCCCGGGCCCGGAGGCTGATGATCCTGGGGGAGCGGGTCGATGGGAAGCAGGCATACGAGATGGGCCTGGTCAGCCATGCGGCCGCCGACGGCGACGTTCCAGCAGTCGTGGATTCGCTGGCCGAGACGGTGCTGAGCCGGCCGAGGGTGGCCGTCGAGGGCGCGAAGCGACTCCTCGAACAGGGGACCTGGGCGGATCTGGACGGTGCGCTCGACGCAGAGGTGGGGTTCGCCCTCCGGGCGCAGGACTCCGGCGAGGCCCGTACCGCGCAGCAGAGTTTCGCCGCAGGTCGCGGCCTTCGAGTGGCGGGAGACGAGTGATGACGGGGACCAGCGGCGATGACGCTGTCAAAGTGCAGGATCTGGCCACGCTGACACGGCGGGCGGCGAGGCTCTGGCCGCACCGGCGCGCGCTGAGGTTCGATCAGCGCGACATCGACTACACGTTCGCCGAGCTCGACGAGCTGTCGGACCGCTACGCGGCTGTCCTCGGCGCCCTCGGGATCGGATACGGCGACCGGATCGCGCTGGTGTTTGACAACCGTCCGGAATATCCGCTGCTGTGGCTGGGCGCGGCCAAGATCGGCGCGGCAGTCGTGCCGGTGAACCCGAGATATTCGGTCAGGGAACTGACCCGGCTCTTGGACCATGCTGATCCCGCTCTCGTCGTGACCAGCTCCGACTATCTCGATCTCGTGCTCGCGTCGCCGGCCGGAGGCCGTCGCGTCGCCGTGACCGACGCCGAGGGCGGGCCGGGAGTGATCGGTTTGGACGGCGTGGACGCCGCCGCGGGCCCCACTCCGGACCAGGCCGTTTATCCCGAGACCTTGGCCAACATCCAGTACACCTCCGGTACCACGGGCCACCCCAAGGGGTGCATGTTGTCGCACGGCTACTGGACGACGATGGTGCGCAAGTACGCGGACGGGTTCCCCCATCTCGGCCCCGACGACGTCCTGCTCACCGCCCAGCCGTTCTACTACCTGGATCCGCAATGGAGCCTGGCGGCGTGCCTCCTGGTGGGGTCGTCGCTCGTCGTCCTGGATCGTTTCCATCCCACGTCGTTCTGGGACAAGGTGCGTACGTACGGCGTGACATACCTCTACTGCATCGGGATGATGCCGACCCTCCTGCTTCGTCAGCCGGAGAAGCCCACCGACCGGGAGCACTCGCTCCGCGCCGTCGCCTGCTCAGGCATTCCCAAGGACATTCATGCCGCGCTCGAGAAGCGGTTCGCGGTTCCCTGGTACGAGGGCTTCGGGATGACCGAGACCGGCGGCGACCTCCGGGTCCTTCCCGACGATCATGACGAGCTGGTGGGCACCGGGTGCGTCGGGCGGCCCAACCCGCATCGGGAGGCCAGGATCGTCGACGAGCGGGGCCGCGCCGTACCTCGTGGCGCCACGGGGGAGCTGATCCTGCGCGGCGCGGGCATGATGGACGGCTACTACAGGGACGAGACGGCGACCTGTGCGGTGTTCCGCGACGGGTGGTTCCACACCGGCGACCTGGCGCGCATGGACGACCTCGGCCGGGTGTATCTGACGGGCCGCCTGAAGGACATGGCACGCCGCAGCGGGGAGAACATCGCGTTGAACGAGGTCGAAGCGGTGCTGTGCTCATCCGAACGGGTCAGCCAGGCGGCCTGCGTCCCGGTCGCCGACGACGTGCGGGGTGAGGAGGTCCACGCGTTCCTCGTCATCAACGGGGAGGTCGTCGGCGGGGAAGCGGAGGCCGCGGCGACGACTCTGGACGAAGTCGTCGCGCACGCGAGCGCGAACCTGGCACCCTTCAAGGTCCCGAGGTACTGGAGTTTCGTCGATCAACTGCCGCTGACCCCGTCACAGCGGGTCGCCAAGGAGAAGCTGCGTGCCCTGCGGGTCACCGCGTTCGACCGCAGCACAGGGGAGCATGTCCGTCTCGGGTCGCCCTCGGCTCCACGCGGGCTCGTCTCCGAGCGAGCCGATGCCTGAGCCTCGCCTGAAGATCGCCGGCCACTCGATCCGGGCGTCGGACGCCTGGGTGCTCCTCCAGCTGCCACCAGATCTGGAGTTCATCGGATTCGACTACGCCGGCGATCTCAGCAACGACCCACCGGGCGCGAGCGACGTGGTGGAGTTACCGGACTTCGGTCGCCTGCTGCTGCTGGGCGTCTCGTTGAATCCGGACGATGTCCGCTCGTGCCTGATGGCGGCCGAGCAGGCGCCGTGGTCGTCCGTCCCAGGGGACGCCCGCCTCGCCGAGACACCGTACGGTGGTGCGGGGACGCCGTACGCCCATGCGACCCTGCTGTACCGGCACTTCCGCTACCGCCATCGGCTCGGGGTCACGATCGCGTCGGCGATCCTGCATCTGAAACGCCCCCACCTGGTGCCGCTGCTCAACGACCGGATCCTCGCGTTCTACAGCGAGCGGGCCGTCGACCTCGCCGCGTCCAGCATGAGCGAGTCACCGCTCTACTGGGAGGTCTTCCGGAGGGATCTGATCGACAGCGCCCCCGGGATCGACGCGCTACGGCGGAAGCTCGGCACCGCCGACGACGCGGTGTCACGCGCGTTGTCGCGGCTCAGCGATGTACGGCTCTTCGGCATCGTGGTGAACGGCGTCGCGGCGAGCTAGCGGCTCGTCACCGAACCCTGACGGTTAATTGATCTCTGGCGATGATCCCGCCAGGCCGGCCGCGTCGCCCTAGAGTCCGGCTTGCAGGATGGCGTGCATCTGCAACGCGATCCCGAAGCTCAGCATCCATTCCGGGCTGCGCGGATCCTTCCCGGTCAGCTGGGCGACGCGATCAAGCCGGTACGAGAGCGTGTGCCGGTGTATGCACAGCTTTTCGGCAGTGGGTCCGGGACGGCAGCCCGTGTCGAAGAAGGCGGTCAGGGTGCTGACGAGCTCCGTGTTGTTGGCGGCGTCATGACTGATCAGCTCACCGAGCAGCGTGTCGGCGAACGGCCTCATCACGTTCTGCGGGTCCAGGCCCGCGAGCAGCCCCGGCAGGCCGAGCGAGGTGACGTCCCGGATCTGACCGGCCGTCTGTCCTGAGTACTGGCTGGCGGTCGCCGATTCGCGGATCGCCAGGGCCAGGCTCTCCGCGTCGGTCTTGGGCCGGCTGCGGCCGATCGTGACCCCCTTCCACCCGCGGGCCTGGCATGCCTCGAGGAAAGTCTCGGGCACTGTGCTGTCGACCGGCTGAACCAGGCAGAAGATCTTTCCCTGCAGGCCGCCGACGATGGGTCTCGTGCTCGCCGCCGCGATGTCCTCGAGCAGGGTGAACGCCCGTATCTCGGGAGTGCTCCGGTCGAGCCGCACCGCGAGGACCCGATACCCCTCGGCGGGTTCGAGTCCGAGCCCGCGCAGCGCGAGCGCCAGCTCGCCGTGGTTCATCGACCCGTCCACCGCGGCGCGCAGGAATTGCTCGACCGTGGAGCGCTGGGCGTCGCGCCGGGACTTCTCCCGCGCGAATCGGAGCAGCATGGCCGAGCGGGCGCGCTCGACCAGGACGAGCTCGGCGGAGGTCAGCCGACGGTCGCCGACGTACACGATGGAACCTTCGACCTGGTCGTGCAGGCCTACGCCGACCAGGACCGCGAAGCGGCCGTCGCTCAACTCGATCTGCGTCGTGTCGATGGGGGGAGACGTCCTCAGCACGGCTTGGAGCTCGGTAGGCACGCTCAGGCTGCGCCGGCCGCGGTGACTCCACAAGGAGACGATGACGCCTGTGTAGTCGACGAACATCGCGTCGAACCCGGACACCTGGCGGGCGGTCAGTTTCAGGATCGTTTCCAGGTCGGCGCCCGCCATGACCGCGGCGACGAGCGAATCGTGCAGTTTCAGGATCCGGGTCAGACTCGTCCGACGGAGAGTCTCCACGAGCCGCAGCAGGTCCCGTACGTAGGTCACGGCGTCGACGGGGCGCGGGCAGTACGCCAGGGAGAGCCCGGACGTCGCGGCGTCCGCCGTGAGAGCCGGTCTCGCCTCGGCCGTCTCCATGCCGACCACCACGAGGGTCCCGGCGGGGCGGGGCAGCTCGCGGACCCTGGCGAGGGCGGCCGGGAGGGCGGCAGTGTCCACGACCAGGATCTCCCCGCGTCCGTGGAAGGCCGACGGCTCCGCGGCGACGGCCTCCACGGGGAGCGCCGCGTCGGCGGTCTTCTGGATGAACGTCGTCGGGTGTTCGAGCGCGCTCAGCGCCGCGGACGAGGACACGTCGAACACACTGGATGTGCTGGCGTGCGTCAAACGTATCTCTCCCTGCGTGCTGTGCTGTCGGCTGGAACCCGTCACGACCTGGGCCATCACGATCTGTGAACTCCCTGTCGCCTGCGGCGCGCCTGGGGTCCTGCCGTGCAGCCGACGTCCACCGGTCGGCACCGGTACTTTAGCGTTCTTACCCAAAGCGCCGCGAAGGTGGACAGAACGCCCGCCAGGCCCGATGGCCATCCTGACAGTGTCCGCGGTGCGAGCGGAAGCGCCGGACGCACCGATCGCTCCGTTTCGCATTGGCCACTTGGCCATGTACGCGCCGTCGAGACTGTCCATCCGTCGGCTGACGTGATCCGGGCCACGTGTGACTCTCTTACGACCGATCCATCGCGGCGACGCCGGTCGTCGCCGCGATGGATCGTGACAAGCCGCGCAGGCCGGCGCCCGGAGGGGCGGGTGGCCGGCTGCCGCACTGACTCACCAGCGGGAGATCAACCGTGATGAGAAGAATGTCCACGAGAGCATTACTGCCCCTTCTACTTGTTCCGGCGGTGGCGCTTTCGGCGTGCTCGACCGGCAACGCCTCGGACGGGGCCGACGACGGCACGACCACCGTCCGTCTCATGGCCTACGCGACCGGCGGATTCAAGGAAAAGTACGTCAAGGCGGTCATCCAGCCTTTCGAGGCCGCGCATCCGAACATCAAGGTGGAGTACGACCCGGTCGTCTCGTCCGCGGAGATGCTCGGCAGGCTGCGCACCCAGAAGAGCAACCCGACGATCGACGTTGTGATCATGGACCTGTCGGTCGCCGAGAGCGCCAACAAGGAAGGCATCTTCACGCCGCTGGACCCCGCCGCGGTCCCCAACATGAAGGACCTCAGCGAGCATGCGAAGGTGCGTGACAACTTCGGTCCGGGCGTCACCTTCGACAACCTGGCGCTCGTCTACAACACCGAGGCCGTGACCACTCCGCCGACGTCGTGGAACGACCTGTGGGACCCCGCCTACAAGGGGAAGATCTCGATCAGTGCTCCGCCGCAGCTGGACGGGATCGGGCTGACCGTCATCCTGAGCAAGATCCTGGGCGGGGACTACACGACGTCCATCGATCCGGCGATCGAGCGTCTGCGCAAGCTGGCGCCGTCCGTTCAGACGTGGAACCCCCAGCCGGACACGTACACGCTGGTCAAGTCCGGTCAGGTCAACCTGGCCCTGGCCTGGAACGCGCGCGCCCAACTGCAGCATGACCAATCCAACGGCGCATTGGATGTAGTCCTTCCGAAGGAAGGCAGCATCATGCAGGTCAACACCATCAACCTCGTCAAGGGCAGCAAGCGGGCGAGCGACGCGCAGACGTTCATCGACTACGCGCTGAGCCCCGAGGCGCAGGCCCTGTTCGCCGCGGAGATGTTCTACGCGCCGACCAACACGCTGGCCAAGGTCGACGACGAGGTCGCCCAGCGGACCGTGATGACGCCGGAAAAGCTCAAGACCATGATCGCAGTCGACTGGAACCGGCTCGCCGAGCAGCGTGCCCAGTGGACCGAGATCTGGCGCAAGGACGTCATCTCGCAATAGTTCCGGGCAGATCCAGGAGTCCAGTGTGGAAGACGCGTATCTCGCACTTAGCAAACTGACCAAGACATATCCGAACCAGTCCCGCTCGGCCGTGCACGACGTCGACATCGACGTCGCGCGTGGCGAGTTCATCTCGCTGCTCGGGCCGTCGGGTTGCGGCAAGACCACGACGCTGCGCATGATCGCAGGTCTGATCAGCCCCACATCCGGCCACATCCGCGTCGACGGGACCGACATCACCAACCGCCCTGTTCACAGGCGAGACATGGGCCTGGTGTTCCAGTCCTACGCGTTGTTCCCACACATGTCGGTAGGAGAGAACGTCGACTTCGGGCTTCAGATGCGCCGTGTCGCCAAGAGCGATCGGCGGCGTCGTGTCGCCGACGCCCTCGACATGGTTCACCTGGCACACCTCGCGAACCGCCGGGTGAGCCAGCTCTCCGGCGGGCAGGCCCAGCGCATCGCCCTGGCGCGGGCGTTGGTGATCGAGCCCACCGTGCTGCTCCTGGACGAGCCGCTGAGCAACCTCGACGCGAAGTTGCGTGAGGAGCTTCGCGTCGAGATCCGGCGGATCCAGCAGGAGACCGGGATCACCACGGTGTTCGTCACGCACGACCAGGACGAGGCGCTGGCGATGTCCGACCGGCTGGTGGTGATGTCCGAGGGCCGCGTCGAGCAGGTAGGCGAGCCGTGGGCCGTCTACGAGACCCCGAAGAACAGGTTCGTCGCGGACTTCATCGGACGGACCAACATGTTCGACGGCCGGGTGGCCGGCCGAAGCGACGGCGTACTGCGACTGGAGGCCGAGGGGCTCGGGACCCTGTCGGTACGCGCCCAGCAGACCGACCGGGCGACCGCCACCGTGATGGTCCGGCCGCACCGGGTGCGGATCGATCCCGCAGAGCAGATGGCGAACGAGCTGAAGGGGCGCGTCGTCCAGTCGAGCTACCTGGGCGACGTCGAGTCCGTCGTGATCGACGTCAACGGCGTACGCGTCTTGGCGGAACGTACGCACAGCGGCCGACCGCTGACAGTCGGCGCCACGGTCGGCCTCGGATGGGGTGACGCGGATGCCTACGTCATCCCGCAGTAGCGAGGGCGGCACGCGCAGGGGGGCGGCGGCCGCCCTGCTCGCCCCCGGGCTGCTGGCACTCGGGGTCAGCTTCCTCGTGCCCCTGGTGTGGCTGGCCCGCATGTCCCTGAACAGGACCGTCGGACCGGCCGAGCTCCAGACGGCCGTGAGCCTGCGCTCCTACATCGACGTGCTGACCGACGACTTCGTGTGGGAGGTCGCCTGGCACACGCTGTGGCTCGGTGCCCTGGTCACCGTGCTGGCGGTCGTGGTGTCGTACCCCATCGCGCTCTTCCTCGCGCGGACGCGCTCCCGCCTGCGCGGGCTGCTGATGGCGCTGGCCATCGCACCATTGTTGACGTCGTCGGTCGTACGGACCTTCGGCTGGCTGATCCTGCTCTCCGACGACGGCATCGTGAACTCGGCGCTGAGCGGGCTGGGGATCATCGGCGAGCCGCTCACGCTCACCAACAACGTCACCGGCGTGGTCATCGCGCTCGTCGAGATCATGATGCCGTACGCCATACTCGCGATGATCGCCGGATTCGGCCGGGTCTCCAAGGACCTGGAGGACGCCGCCGGATCGCTGGGCGCCGGACGGCTGCGCTGCTTCGTCCGTATCACGTTCCCGCTGAGCCTGCCGGGTGTGCTCACCGGGGCGCTGATGGTGTTCGTACTGACCGTCTCCGCGTTCATCACGCCGAGGCTCATGGGCGGTGGCCGGGTCTTCGTGATCGCCACCGAGATCTACGACCAGGCGACGACGACGCTGGACTGGCCACGCGCGTCGGCCCTCTCGGTGCTCCTGCTCCTCCTCTTCGGCGTCTTCCTGGTCCTCTATCAGCGCCTCTTCCGCATGGTGGAAGGAAGGTGAGCGGCATGAGATCTCTCTCCGAGGCGATCTACCGAACGGTCGCCGGGATCCTGGTCGTCTGCAGCTATCTGTTCCTGCTGGCGCCGCTCCTCGTCGTCTTCGTCATCTCCTTCGGCGCCAGTCCCACCATGGAATTCCCGCCCAAGGACTGGTCCCTGCGGTGGTACGCCGACCTGGCCGGCAACGGCGAGTTCATCGAGGGCCTGCGGGTGTCGCTGCTGCTCGGCCTGGTCGTGACGGTCGTCTCGCTCGTCGCCGGCGTCACCGCCGCTCTCGCGCTCACGCGGCACCGCTTCGGCGGACGCGACGCCGTGATCGGCCTGTTCACCTCGCCACTGCTCCTGCCGAGCGTCGTCCTGGGCCTGGCCCTGCTGCTGGTGCTCGGGCCGGTGGGGCTCGTCGGCACGTATCCCGGTCTGGTCGTCGCGCATCTCAGCCTGACCATTCCGTACGTGGTGCGCACTGTGATGATGAGCCTCAACGCGGTCGACCCCTCCTGCGAGCAGGCGGCACGGACCCTCGGTGCCGGTCCCGTCACGACGTTCCGCCGGATCACCCTGCCCCTGATCACGCCCGGCCTGGTCGCCGGTGCTGCGCTGTCGTTCATCATCTCCTTCGACGAGGCCGTGGTATCGCTCTTCGTGGTCGGCACCGGCCGTACCACCCTGCCGGTGGTGGTGTTCCGCTACGTCTCCAACAACACCGATCCGCAGGTCGCCGCGCTGTCGGTGGTCCTCATCGTGTTCTCCCTCGCGGCCGTCGCTTTGATCGAGCGGGCACTCGGTCTGAAGCGCGTGCTGAGTAAGGCCTGACTTCTATGACACAGATCATGACCGTGACCGGAGCCGTTGAAGGCGCACGGCTCGGCACCACCCTCATGCACGAGCACGTCTTCATCAACCTGCTGCGCGAGTACCGCGGCACCGGGCTGATCCAGGATCTCCCGCTGATGAGGTCGGAACTCGAGCGCTACCGGGAAGCGGGCGGCGTGACCCTGGTCGACGTGACGTCCGCGGAGCTGACCTGGGGCGCGAGCCCCGACCCGGGTGGCATGTACCGCGCCCGGCCGCCGGCCTCGGCCGAGCACACGAGGGCACCGGACAACGTCGCCGCGCTGCACGAGCTGTCCGTCGCGACCGACGTGCGCATCGTCCTGGGAACCGGCCACTACCGCGATCCCTACCTGGCCTATGACGACTTCGACCGCAGGAGCGTGGACGCGATCTCCGAGCTGCTGGTCCGCGACCTGGTCGAAGGGTTCGCCGGAACGCGGATCCGGGCCGGACTCATCGGCGAGGTCGGCTCGGACCAGTGGTTCATCTCGGCCAGGGAGGAGCGCAACCTGCGCGCCTCGGCCCGCGCGTCCCGCCGTACCAACGCGGCGATCAGCACGCACGCGGCGCGATGGCCGGTGGGCCGTCGGCAGCTCGACCTGCTGCTGGAGGAGGGGGTGTCGCCGGGCCGGGTCATCATCGGCCATTGCGACACGGTGAACATCCCCGAATATCACCTCGACCTCGCGCGAAGCGGATGCTACGTCCAGTTCGACACGATCCGCCCCGGGGCGGAATTCGCGTTGAACACCCGCGTCTCGCACATCGTCTCGCTCATCCGCGCGGGTTTCATCGACAGCATCCTGCTGAGTCATGACGTGTGCGGCAGGGACCATTTGCACGCGTACGGCGGCGGCGGGTTCGACTATATTTCCCGGCATTTCGCGAAGAGGTTGGCGCAGGCCGGAGTGGACGCCGGAGAACTGGACCACATTCTCATCGAGAATCCGCGGCGGGCGCTGTCGGGGGAAGCCGGGTGACGGCGCCCGGCGACCCCGGGCAGGATCAGCTGATCGTGCGATATTCCGATCTGGACATCGCCGGGCATGTCAACAACGTCGCCTGGCTCAGGTTCGTCCACATCGGGGTGTCCCGCGCGGTCGCCTCATGGCGGGCGCCGGGAGGATCGGACCGGGACGGATCCGGCGAGGTCGCGTGGCGGCGGGCGGACATCCGCTACCGGCGCGCGGTCCAGGCGGTGGGAACCCCGATCGCGGTCCGCGCCACCCCCGTCGAACGGCCGGAGGGCCTGATCGTCACCTGCGAGGTGGGCGCGGCCGGACCTGACGGTTGCATGACGGAGTGTGTGACGGCGGACGTCTTCCTCGGCCCGCCCGCGACGACCGCGCTCGAACCCGATGCGTCGAGCGCGCATTGCAAGCCCGGGTCGGAGCCGTCCGCGCTCACCGGCCGATGGCCGTGGTCGCTGGCCGTTCCGGTACGCGTCGGCGACCGGGCGGGCGGCGGATCCCTTTCGCCCGTCGCGGCGGCGGACCTGCTACAGGAGGCGCGGCACGACGCGTTGTCCAACTGGCGGAACACCATCCGAGGTCGCCTCATCGTGGCCCGGACCACGTTCTGCCTGGGACAGGCGGCGGTCGGGGCGGAGATACGCCTCGACTCCCGGTGTTCCCGCGTGGGCCGGGCCGCCGTCGAGCTGACCTCGCGCGGTGTCGATCCGGTCGACGGCGCGGTCGTGATCCGGTCCACCACGAGGATCGCCCGGCTGATGACCGATGCCGACCGAGCGGCCACCCCGTGGTCGGACGCCGAGCGTGCGCTGCTTCTGGACATGTGGACGAGTACGCGACCGGGCCGGCCCGGAACCGTGGCTCCAATTGGCCACGCCCCGTCGAGCGGTTGTGGACAGTTGGATATATGACCTAACAACTCCGGCTCATACAGTTGCGAAAGTCGACGAAAGAATCTGAACCCGACAACCCTGAGCGCGATGTCTTACGGAGAATTAGGGAAACCGGATGTACCGACTTGGAATTGACACTGGCGGCACGCATACAGACCTCGTATTGCTGGATGAAGAGACCGGAAATATATGGGTCGAAAAGGTTCCGTCGACCCCCCGGCGAATAGTCGACGCGGCGCTGTCCGGAGCCGCGCGAATCCTCGACAAGGCGGGCGCCGCGCCCGGGGACGTGCACACGATCGTCTACGGGACGACCGTCGCGGTGAACATGATTCTCCAGGGAGAGCGCATCTCAGCGGGCCTGATCACGACCGCCGGATTCGGCGACGTCCTGGAGGTCGGGAACTCTTATCGGAGCGGCAACATCTACGACGTCCAGTGGGAGCCCAGCCGGCCGGTCATCGAACGCCGCCACTGCTTCGAGGTGCGCCAGCGCCACGACTTCCGCGGACACGAGCTGGAGCCGCTCGACGAGGAGCAGGTACGCCGCATCGCCGCGGCCGTCAGGGAACTGGGCCTGGAAAGCGTCGCCATCTGTCTGCTGCACAGCTACACCCAGCCGGCCCACGAGGTGCGCGTGGCCCAGATCCTGGCCGAGGAGGCGCCGGACATCCCGCTGTCTCTCTCCTCGGTCGTGAGCCCGCGCATCTCCGAGTACGACCGAGCGAGCACGACCGCGCTCGACGCCTACGTCAAGCCGAAGCTGAGCGCGCACTTCGTCGACTTCGCCGAGCAGACGGAGACCGCCGGCTTCGGCGCCACGTTGCTGACCATGCAGGGGAGCGGCGGCACGTTCAGCCTCCGGCAGGCCGCGGAGAAACCGATCCGGGTCGCCAACTCGGGGCCGGTGGCCGGCGCCATCGCGGGCTCCTACTTCGCGGCCGAGGTCGGATGCGCCAACGTCATCACGTACGACATGGGCGGCACCAGCACCGACCTGGCGGTGGCGATCGGCGGGGACCCCATCGTCGTGCCCCGCGACGAACTGCTCGGCCACCCGATCCAGATGTCGAGCATCGAGATCACCCCCATCGGGTCCGGCGGGGGATCGATCGTCTGGATCGACGAGGGCGGCGCGCTGCGGGTCGGACCGGACAGCGCGGGAGCCAGCCCGGGGCCGGTCTGCTACGGCGCCGGTGGAACGCGGCCGACTCTGACCGACGCGGCCGTGGTCACCGGGCGGCTCAACCCGGACTACTTCCTCGGCGGGCGTCAGCGGCTCGACCGGCAGGCCGCGCACGACGCGCTCGCGCTGTCCAGGAACGACACCGACGACTGGGACCCCGAGCGCTGGGCCGCCGGGGCGATCGCCATCGCCGCGGCCGACAGCGTCCGCGCGATCCGGCGAGTGTCCATCGCCCGCGGGCTTGACCCGCGTGATTTCGCGATCGTCGGTTTCGGCGGAGCGGGCGGCCTGATCGTCAGCGACGCCGCGCGCGAACTCGGCATCCCCACCGTGGTCATCCCGCCGAACCCCGGCAACGTCTCGGCGATGGGCCTGCTGCTCGCCGACCAGAGCTGCGACGCGGTCGCCTCGCGCCTCTGTCCGCTGGACGAGGTCGAGGTTGGCGCGCTGAACGAATGGTTCGACCAGCTCGAGGCCGATGCGGCCAAGGAACTCCTGTCCGAAGGCATCGCGATCGACCGGATCACCATCGCGCGGACCGCGGAGATGCGATACCGGGGCCAGAGCTTCGAACTCGTCGTGCCCTTCGAGAAGGGGTACGGCGGCCAGGCGCTCGACCACCTGGCCGCGTCCTTCCACCGGCTCCACGAGCAGCGCTACGGCCACGCCTCCCCGGGCGACCCGGTGCAGCTGGTGAGCCTGCGGGTGTCCGCGGTCGCCGCGACGGCCAAGCCCGCCTTCCCGCGCCTGCCGGACGCCGCCACCTCCCGCGCCGACGAGGCGCTCAAGGAACGGCGCCAGGTCGTGTTCGGCGAGCGGGTGGACACCCCCGTCTACGACCGTGCGCTGCTGCGGCCGGGCCATGTCATCGAGGGGCCCGCGATCATCGAGGAGCCGGGCAGCACCACCGTGATGTGGCCCGACCAGAAGCTCTCCGTGAGCCCGATCGGCACGCTCGTGCTCACCACGCGCTGAGCGCCTCCCTCCGAACGAGACCCTAGACAGGAAAGAGAAGTTCGTGAACTCAGCGGATACGCGAGACGTCGCCGAAGGCCACGGCCTGGATGTGGTGACCGTGGAGGTCATCCGGAGCGCGCTGGAGTCTCTCGCGGAGCAGATGACCGAGACGATGACGCGGACGAGCTACTCCCTGCTGCTGAAGGAAGGGAAGGACTGCTCGTCGTCGATCTTCGACGCGGGTGGCCGGCTGGTCGCCGAAGGGGCCAACGTGCCGGTGCACCTCAACGCGCTCGGCCCCTGCCTCAAGGGCATGCTGAAGCACCATTTCCCGCCGGAGACGCTCGTCCCCGGCGACGTCATCCTCACCAACGATCCGTACGTGGACGGCAGCGTCGGGGCCCACCACACGGCCGACTTCATCGTCTACGAGCCGGTCTTCTGGGGCGGCGAGCTGGTCGGCTTCTCCACGATCTTCGCGCACCTGGCGGGGGCCGGCGGTCTGGATCCGAACGACTGGCACACGAGCATCTTCGAGGAGGGCCTGCGGATCCCGCCGGTCAAGCTGTACTCCGGCGGCGTCCTGGACGAGGACCTGCTCAAGCTGATCCTGACGAACACCAGCGTGCCCTACGCGCAGCGCGGTGATCTGCTGGCCCAGGTGTCCGGGGCGCACGTGGGCGCCGACGGCTTCCGCCGCCTGCTGGACCGGTACGGCCGCGACGTCGTGCTGAGGGCGGTCGACGCGCAGATCCAGTACGCCGAACGGCGCACCGCGGAGTACATCCGGCGGATCCCGGACGGCGTCTACCGGGCGGAGAA
This sequence comes from Microtetraspora glauca, assembly GCA_001570385.1. GTDB lineage: Bacteria > Actinomycetota > Actinomycetes > Streptosporangiales > Streptosporangiaceae > Microtetraspora > Microtetraspora glauca. The sequence goes on from BBYL01000009.1 coordinate 77,057, forward strand.
GCTACTGCTCGAAGACGGCAGCATGGGCGGTCCGGTCCGGCTGCGGCTCGCCATGAAGGTCACCGGTGACCGGATCACCTTCGACTTCACCGGCTCCGACGAGCAGATCGCCGGGCCGATCAACTGCCCGAAGTCGGCGACCATCTCGGCCTGCCTGTTCGGGTTGCTGGCGATGATGCCACCGGACATCCCGAAGAACCAGGGACCGGCCAACCTGGTGACGATCGACGCGCCCGAGGGCTCCATCGTGAACCCGACCCCGCCCGCGGCCGTCTACCAGCGGATGGCGGTGACGCACCAGATCGTGGACATGATCTTCGAGGCCATGGCCGAGGTGCTGCCGGACGCGGTGGTGGCCAACTCGTGCGGTCTCATCTACGGTCGCGGGTCCGCGGTGAACACCACCACCCACCCGGACGGCGGCGACATCTCGGCCCGCCAGGAGTGGCGGATGGGCACCGGTCCCAGCACCGGCGGCCTCGGCGCCCGGGCGAGCCGGGACGGCCTGAGCGCGATGCCGGGATGGATCACCAACGTGGCCAGCCCCTCCATCGAGAGCTCCGAGTGGGAAGCGCCCGTGCTGTACCGGTCGAAGGCCCTGTACACCGACTCCGGCGGGGCCGGCCGATGGCGCGGCGGCCTCGGCCTGAGACTGAGCTGGCAGGTCAAGGGCGAGGCCGCGCGGTTCTCGCACACGTCGCAGTACTCCGCCATCCCGCCGAAGGGCCTGTTCGGCGGGCACAGCGGCGCACCGAGCCGATGGGTCGTCAACGAAGGCGGGGAGTCCGAGCAGGTGCTGCGGTACCAGACCGGCCCGACGATGAGCCTCGACCGCGACGACATCGTCACCCTGTACACGCCCGGCGGTGGCGGGTACGGCGACCCGCTGGACCGGGATCCGGCCCGGGTGCGGGTCGACGTGCTCGACCGCAAGGTGAGCGTCGAGGCCGCGCGGGACCGCTACGGCGTCGTGTTCACCGACGCCGGCGAGGTCGACGAACCGGCGACCGCCGAGCGGCGGGCCGCCCTCCGCGCGGCGCGGAGCCGGGCATGACGGCCGTGCGCGCGGACACGGGGGGAACGGCTTCGGGGCCGGCGGTCGTCGTCGGCGGCGGCGTGGTCGGGCTCTGCGTCGCGTGGGAACTCGCCCGGCGGGGTCACCAGGTCGTCGTCCTCGAACGGGACCGCGTCGGCAGCGGAGCGTCCCGCGGGAACGCGGGGGAGATCTGCTCGTCGATCGTCGGTCCGCTGTCGCAGCCCGGCATCGTCGGCACCACGCTGAAGAACATGTACCGCAAGGACAGCGCCCTCTACGTTCACCCGGCCGCGGCGCTGACCATGGGGACGTTCCTCCTAAAGATGGCGCGGAACGCCACCGCCGAGCGCTTCCGCGCCGGGGTGCGCGCGCTGGCCATGCTGGGAGCCGACACGGACGACCGGTTCGCCGCACTGTCGGACGGCGGGGTCGGCGTCGAGGTCACCAAGGGGGAATACCTGTACCTCTTCCCCTCGCGAGAGCGGGCCGAGCGGAAGCGGGCGTTCCTGCGCGAGCACTATCCGGTCGACCGCGACCTCGGCGAGATCCTGGACGGGCCGGAACTCCGGGCACTGGAGCCGTGCCTGGGCGAGCGCGCGAGATCCGGGTTCGTGCTCTCCGGCCAGGCGCGGGTCGACCCCGGCGCGTTCGTGGACGCGCTCGCCGACGCTCTGCGCGCCGGCGGGGTCGTGATCCATGAGGGCGCCCGGGTGACGCGCGTCGTGTCGTCGGGGCGCGAGGTACGCGTCGAGTCGACGGTCGACACCTTCGCCGCGGGGCACGTGGTCATCGCGGCCGGCGCCGGTTCGGCCGAGCTGACCGGAGACCTGGGGTTCGATCTCCCCATCCGTCCGGGCAAGGGATACAGCTTCGGCATCGCGCCCGCGGCCCCGCTGACCCGAGTGCTGAAGCTGGAGGAGGCCCACGTCGGCGCCGTCCCCTTGGGCGCGGGCGTGCGCATCGCGGGGACGATGGAGTTCGACGCCCGGGACGACAGGTTCAACCGCGGCCGGATCCGGGAGGTCGTCAACGCGGCGGCGCCGTACTTCACCGGCGTCGAGTGGTCGCGGCGCACGGCCGAATGGATGGGGCCGCGCCCGATGACCCCGGACGGGCTCCCGTTCATCGGGGCCGCGCCCGGCCGGTCACGGATCTTCCTGGCGACCGGTCACAACATGCTCGGTGTGATGATGGCCCCCTCGACCGCCCACCTGCTGGCGCGGCTCGTCGACGGCCGGGACGTCCCGGAACTGCGGCCGTTCGACCCCGCCCGCGCCGCGCGGCGCCGTGCGGCGCGTCCGGTCAGCCCGGCGGCGTCGCGACGGAGGGGGGCGTAGATGCCGGAGGCGGTCATTGTCGCGGCGGTGCGATCACCCATCGGCCGCGCGGTGAAGGGCTCGCTGGCGTCGATGCGGCCGGACGACCTGGTCGCCCAGGTCATCCGGCACGGCCTCGAACTGGTGCCGGAGGTCGCTCCGTCGGACGTCGAGGACCTGCTGCTGGGCTGCGCGCAGCCCGCGGGGGAGTCGGGCTTCAACATGGCCCGCATCGTGGCGATCCAGTTGGGGTTGGACGGGCTCCCGGGGACCACCGTCAACAGGTACTGCGGCTCATCGATGCAGACTACCCGGATGGCCTTCCACGCGATCAAGGCCGGTGAGGGCGAGGCGTACATATCGGCCGGTGTCGAGACGGTCTCCCGGTTCGCCCGGGGAACGGCCGACGGGTGGCCCGACACGCGAAACGAGATCTTTACCGCGCCGGGTGGGCGCACCGCACGACGTGTCGACGAACGGGTCCAGGGATGGGACGACCCGCGGGACCTCGGGCTGTTGCCCGACGCGCACATGTCGATGGGCCAGACCGCCGAGAACGTGGCCTGGTTGAAAGCGATCGAGCGGGAGGACATGGACCGTTTCGCCGTACGCTCCCAGCGCCGCGCGGAGCAGGCGGCCGACACCGGATTCTGGGCGCGGGAGATCTGCCCGGTACGCCTGCCGGACGGACGGCTGGTCGCCGTCGACGACGGGCCGCGGCGCGGTGTCACGTACGAGGCGGTCTCGCGGCTGTCACCGGTGTTCCGGCCGGACGGCCGGGTCACCGCCGGAAACAGCTGCCCGTTGAACGACGGCGCGGCGATGCTCGTCGTGATGAGCGACGCGAGGGCCCGCGAGCTGGGACTCACGCCGCGGGCGCGGATCGTGGCGACCGCCGTCAGCGCGTTGTCGCCGGAGATCATGGGCCTCGGTCCGGTCGAGGCGACACGCACTGTGCTGCGCCGAGCCGGGATGACGATGGCCGACATCGACCAGGTCGAGATCAACGAGGCGTTCGCGGCGCAGGTGCTGGCCTGCCAGAGATACCTGGAGATCCCCGACGACCGGCTGAACGTGAACGGGGGCGCCATCGCCATGGGGCACCCGTTCGGCATGAGCGGCGCACGATTGACGGCGACCCTGCTGAACTCGCTGGAGTGTCACGACGGCCAGGTCGGGCTGCAAACGATGTGCACGGCCGGTGGACAGGGCATGGCCATGATTGTGGAGCGCCTCTCGTGAGGCCAGCAGCAGCACCTGGCTGCCGCTCACCGCTGCCGGCTCCGGCTGCGATGACCCGGACTTCGCCCGCGTCGGGAACAACGGCCGCCTCATGCATGATCAGGACCGATTCGAGGGGGAGCCGGCCCCCTGCGGGCGGGAACTGGCCGTCACGTCGTTGACCGGGAAACACGCCGGTTGTCCGGTCAGGACCCGCACGGCTGGCCTCTTCGGGGGCGATGCGCCGCACCGTTGTGATGACCTCCTCGGAGTAGTAGGCGGCGTGGGGTGTGACGATCACGTTGGGAAGCCTGAGGAGGGGGTTGCGCGGGCGCCGATCGCGTAGTTTCGCAGGCTCCTCCTCGAGGTCGTCCCGCCCGACGCCGGCGATCCAGCCTTCGGTGAGTGCCTGGTAGATCGCCGTATCCTCCACGATGGGACCCGCGCGGCGTTGATGAGGATGGCGGTTGGCTGGGTGATCGACTCGCGCTGCAAGGCATCCTGTTCGTGCTCTACACCGCGATCCCGCGGGAGTTCCTGCCACAGGAGCTCGGGTTCAGCTCGGGGATGACCTGCTGGCGGCGGCTGTGCGACTGGCATCAGGCCGGGGTGTGGGACAGGCTGCATCAGCTGCCGTCGGCCAGCTGGATTGGTTTGCCGAACACACCGGACGTAAGGGGCTCTGCGGCACGGCTCAGCTCTTTGCGAGCCGGACGGGGAGCCGTAGGTGGAGCGAGGCCCAGCCGTCACGCTGGACCTTGTCCGCGAGTGCTGCGCCAGCGATGATCACGCCACTGATGATCTGCTGCCACTCGGTGCCGAAGCCGGCCATCTGCAGACCGTTGGACCGCACGCCGAAGAAGAGCACGCCGATGGCGGTGCCCAGCACTGTACCGCTGCCGCCCCGGAGACTCGTGCCTCCGATGAGCACGGCGGCCGCGGCCTGGAGCATGATCGAGTCGCCGACGGTCGGACCGGCCGATCCTGTACGCGAGGCGGCGACGATCCCGCCGAACGCGGCAGCGCCGCCCGATGGCGTAGACCGCGATGATCGTCCGTGAAACGTTGATGCCGGAGAGCCGGGCCGCGGCCGGGTTTCCACCTACCGCGTAGACGTCGCGCCCGAAGAGGGTGAACTTCAGGACGTATGCCGCGATCGAGAAGACCAGGGCGCAGCCGACCACCGGGACCGGGATACCGGCGATCCTGCCGAACGAGAACGTGTCGACCAGAAAGCTGGAATTGATCTCGACGGTTGTACCGCCTGACACGAGCTTGATGAGGCCTGAGTGGAGCGTCATCGTGCCCAGAGTCACGATCATGAACGACAACTTGAGGCGGCCGATGAGCACGCCGTTGGTGACGCCGGCGATGAGCACACCGAAGACCACGGTCGCGACCATGGCGAGCACGATGGGCCAGTGCAGTTCGTTGAAGCACACCGGTCCCTTGCTGCGGTCAGCGAGGAGTTTGGGCAGAAGCCGGGCGGTGCGGGTCTGCCAGACGATGATGTCGACGGCGCTGCCCTTGCGAGTGACGCGGGCGCGTCGGTTGCGCCGGTCCAGGTGTTCGATGTCCAGGTTGAGTATCTCGCTGGCGCGGGCGGCGGTCTCGTACAGCATCGTCCGCAGCGTTTTCTCCCGGAGTGGTGCCTCCAGGTTGAGCAAGGCCTCGATGTCGGCGACCGCCAGCGCGCGAGTGCGATCCGGGGCGCGGCCGCGCCGGCGGAGCCGCCGGGTCGGATCGGCCGTCAGCCATCCTTGGTCCATCCAGAAGGTCACCGCGGAACGTAGTGCGTCGAGGTGCCGGTTGGAGGTCGCGGGGACCCGACTGCTCCACTGGCGGATGAACCAGGTGGTGAGCCGGTCGACGCCTGCTTCGTCATCGAGCTCGGCGAACCTCCAGGACCAGCGTGGTGTCGAGGCGCGAGAGCCGTACGTCGATCCGCCGCGGTCCAGGCGGTGAAGACGCTCGTCACCGACGACAACAGCCGCGACTACGCGTGCGCCGTCGCCCACCTCGAAACCGCGCAGACCATCGCCGCTGACCACCCCAACAACCCGGCGTCGTTCTCCGCCCTCGCCGCGCACATCGACCACGCCCGCGAGCACCTCGACCACATCATCCACACCGACTGGGAGTTCAACGCCGCCAAGCGCCTGTCCGAACTCCGCACCCTCGCCACCGACTGGCTGAGCGCCGTCTCCGACGCCGACATCCGCGCCCTCGCCATCGGCCACGGCTTCCCCGCCGTCTACCTCGTCGGCACCGCCGTCGTCAGCGCCAACTCACTCCGCTGGTGGCCCAACCCCGGCTACGCGCCGAACACGGCAGGCAAGGACAACGCCATCAACGCCGCCCGCGAGCGCTTCACCAAGCGGCACCCCGACCTCGCCTACGTCTACGACGGAACCCCCTTCGTCGCCTGACCCGGACGCAAACCCGCCCGCCCCGGCACCCTGCCGGGGCGGCCCCACCGGAAGGAACGCCGCTCCTGCGGCACGTACCGCCGGGGGAGGTCATACCGAGCAGACCGGCTCAGCGCTCTACCTCGCCGCGGTCAGACGGGACCGGATCAGCCGCCATCCTTGGGTCCGGCGCCGACGAGGACGGCCAGGGCTACGCCGCGGCGATGGTCGCCCTCGCGGCGGCCCAGGCCGTGCAGCACGGGACAACCGCGGCTGGCCATGCAGCGGGTCCGCCCGGCCCTGGCCGAGGCCCGCGCGAAGACAAGCAAGGCGCGCACGACGACCGGCATGGCACGCCCCCCGACGGCGACCGGCCGCGATGGCGGTTGAGCCCGAAGAGGTCTCCCAGGCAGCTCTCCCCGCTGGCCCGCCGAGCGGCCGACCGGCAGAGCCAGGAGTAGAACCTTGTATCGCTGCCCCGAGCCCCGTGCCTCCCAGCCGATCGACGTCGTCACGATCAACCGCTAAACAAAACAAGCTCTCAACTTCGATGAGCCACCATCGGTTGGGCATGGTCACTTCACGATCACGTCGAGTTCTACGCCCTTGCCGCCCGGAAAGAAGTAGTTGCCTGCCTTGTCGATCATCTTCCACGTGAGATGACACCGGCCCGGATGCGATCCAGTCACCACCTCGGCGCTGACCACGACCTTCTGTTGCGGCGCGGTGTACGGGATGTCGTATCGCTTGTCCACCGGATGGCAAGATTCGTCATTGGTCGCGCTGATTACTGGTGCAAGGAAGCGGTGTGACCACGGCACCTTCCCTGAATTCCTCAATTCCCACTGCTTGTTCAGGGTGCGTTCCCGCGGTACTTCGGAGCCGTCGGGATAGGTCACGTCGAGAAGGATGTCTGAGGAATCGCCTCGAAGCGGATAGCCGCCCGTTCCGCTCAAGCCCATGCTGCTGCTTGCGGAGGGAGAGGTAGTCGCGGCTGAGCTACTAGGGTCGTCGCTCTGCGAGAGGATCGCTACGAGGACAGAGGCGATGGCGGCGATGACCGCGGCTGCAATACTCGCAATGCCTGCGTCGATGCGCGGCCTTCGGGTTCGGCGTCGGGGATTCACCCTTATATCGTCGCCATTCGCTCGCTGCAAATCTATCGCTATGATCCCGTCCAGCGATTCAGCGACACCCGAACTCCCATTACAGTCTGCCCTAAATCCAAACAGCTCGAAGTCGGCCATCTGAGAGGATCGGTGTCCATAACACGCATTGCGTAATGTAGTTGACGATTCCTGTGAGGGTCTGCTGACCATAGTTGTGCGGACTCTGCCCTCTAGTGCAGCCTGTGGGGATTATGTGGCGTTGATACCAAATTTCCCCTATCTCTCGCCTCTCTGCATGTCCGAACGCAGAAATGACCAGCGGGAAGTACTGCCTCACCCGAATGCCGCAGGCCGGCGCGGCGGTTCCCCACGCCCCCCTCGCCACATCCAGTGGCGCGGGGGCGCGGCCAGGATACCCAGCGTCAAAGATGCTGTACTCCAGGCCCAAAGAGATCTCACACGGCTGCTAGATGCTGACCCGCAGTCGAGGACCCCTCTAGGGAGAGCACATGCCCACGCTGCTCGAACATCCGCCAAAGAAGACGATCCCTACTAACCGCCCACGCATCTCCGTACTGGCGACCAGCATGCTCCTCGCGGGGATGGGCGCCATCGTGTCGGCGGTCCCCGGCGAGGCCGCCCACGCTGTCGCACGCACCGCAGCGGCCGGGCCGGCCGCCGTAACAACGGTCGGCTACGCTGCGATGCACGCCGCAGGCTACGAGGCACGCACGTACATCAGGAGCGGCGGCTGCGAAGGCTGGGTCTACACCACAAAGCGCAGCGGCCACTGGCATGCCCAGGGTGTTCTCCGGTCGCGCTACAACCACTGCATCATGTACCTGGCACGGCGACACGGCAGCGGTGGGTACGTTCAGGTCTCGCAGGAGCGCCGGGCCATCAACGAGACGGTGCGCACTGGCTACCACTGGGATGACCGGGGCTATCGCGCGCGGGTATGCATCCAGAACTACGACCACAAAGACGAGCAATACCGGTGCGGTAAAGGCGTCTGAGAGCAAGCCCTGACGCAGCCTGACAAGTCAGTCCACGGCACCGTGTCGCCTGTGCTCGATCGGCCATGCTGTCAAGAATGCGGCACTTGTGCGCCCGGTACAGCCTGGCCAGCAAGACCGTCCGGGAGGTCGTCGCCGCTGCCGATGCCCCAATGCGTCCTCAGGCCAAGCCCCGAACAGTGGACTGGACCGGGTCGAATCCCTGCTCGCCCAAGGACTCGCCACCGGGGAAATCGCCCAACAGGTCGGCACCAGTGCGGATCCGCAGGACCTTGTGACAGCAGGCCGAGACGACGGGACCGCACAATCACGCCGAGACCGGACGATAACCATCCCTGCCCGAAATCTTCCCTTCGGCACGGCAACCAGCCGGACGGAGCAGCACCATGCACTTCGTCACCCGCAAGGAATGGGGCGCCCGCGCACCCCGCGGACCCCACACCCCTCTCCCCACCGCACGCGGCGTCAAGGTCCACTACGAAGGCTCCACCGTCCCCACCGCCCTCCTCGCCGACCACGCCAAGTGCATCACCACCGTCCGCCAGATCCAGGCGTTCCACATGGACACCAACGGCTGGAACGACATCGCCTACAACCTCCTCGTCTGCCCGCACCGCTACGTGTTCGAAGGCCGCGGCGCCCCCATCCTGTCCGCCGCCAACGGCCCCGGCCTCAACAACGTGGGCAAGGTGCGGGTCGAGGTCTTCGGCGAGCTGGTCGGCACCGACGAGTGGAACGGAAAGAACCCCGGCAACCGGATAGAAATCGCCGCCGCGGACGGTAGTTGGGGCGTCGCCTTCGAAGGCGCCGGCCTTGACGCCTGGCATGAGGCCACATCCGAGTTGGAAGGCGTCGGTGAAATGCGGGAGATCTACGACCCGCAGATGAAGTGGAAGTCCCGGTGGACGGTCGGCGGGATCACGTTCAAAGCCGGGCGGGCCCGGCGGCGCCCACCCCGCTGATTGACCGCAGCCGAAGCGGGGTGGGCTGGGAGGCACGATCCCCGTCCCTGAAGGCGTGCCCGTCGCCGAAGTGAAGGCCGGCCCGCGCAAGCACCGCAAGCTCATCCGCGGCGACTAGGGCGCGTATTCAGTTGTGATCAAGGGATGGTCCGGGCGAGGTCTTTGATCCAGATCATCGCGGCACGAAGGTGGAGACCGGCGAGGTAGCTCTCGGGAGTCTTGTCGTAGCGGGTGGCGATGCCACGCCATGCCTTCAGCTTGTTGATCAGGCGCTCGACGGTGTTCCGCTCCTTGTAGAGGTCGGCGTCGTGACGGACGGGTCGGCCGCCTTTGCTGCCCTTCTTCTTCCGGTTGGCGGCCTGGTCTCTCTTCTCCGGGATGACAGCCTCGATGCGACGCTTCCGCAGATAAGCACGGTTGCCGCGGGAGGAGTAGGCCTTGTCCCCGGCAACCGCGTCGGGCCGGGTGCGGGGACGACCGACGGGCCCCCGGACCCGAATCTTCTTGAGCACCGAGATGAACTGCGGGCTGTCCGCGGCCTGCCCCGCAGTCAAGACGAACGCCAGCGGGCGGCACTTCCGGTCGGCGGCGAGGTGGATCTTGCTGGTCTGCCCACCCCTCGATCGTCCGAGCAGGGCAGCTTTCAGCCGGAGTTTGTGCCGACGCCGGATGCGTCGCCGTTCTTCCCGTTCGGGGTCATTTGCGGCGTCCTGGCCGTCTTGTCCTTCCGGGCCGCCCCCTTTTGCCGGGCCTTTTCCTCCTGCTCGGCGGCCTTCTCCAGGGCGGTGACGACGTCCTGGTCGAGGTGCATCCCGGCAGCGTCGTGGTGGGCCCGGGCGGTGGTGGAGTCGACGCTGACGAGGGACACGTCCACTTCACCGCGTTTCGCGGCTTCCGCGATCAGGCCCTCCAGCAGGGCTTCGAAGACGCCGGCGTCCCTCCACTGCCGGAAGCGGTTGTGGACGGTCGGCCAGGCGCCGAACTCCTTGGGCATCTCCCGCCACTGCGCGCCCGTTTTGAACCGCCAGATCACGCCCTCAAACTGCTGTCGCAGCCGCTCAGGGTAGGGGCCGAACCCGCCGATTGGCAGGTAAGGCCTGATGAACTCCCACTCTTCGTCCGTCAGTTGAACCCGCGTCACACAAGACGACCTACCGGATCACATCCCCCCATACGGGCGGATCCCACAGATTGATCACAATCCGATACGCGCCCTAGTGGGAACTCGTCTTCGACGACGAGCAGGACGCCTGACCTACGCTTCGCTGCTTCAGCAGTTCGAGCAGTAGCCGAGCCGGAGCTTCCCCTTTGTCGTCGCCGTCTTGCACGCCTTGCACTTCGCGGGCTGCTCGGCGATTGGGCGGCTGGACTTCACCAGCTTCCGCTCCCACGCGTACTGCTTGCGGTTGCCGGGCTTACGGCCTGTCCGGCGGCCGCCGTGGGTCACGTCGCGAGCCATGATCTCGACGCTACCGGTGCGGCTGTCGGTGTTGCTGGATAACTGCGAGAAGGCCACCGCGCCCGCGAGGCAGGCCGATATAACAAGGACGCGGGGGTGGGAGAGTCTCGCCGCCCCCACCCCCGCCTGATCAGCCCAACCAGAAAGCGGCGAGCGACCACTCCTCGGCGTAGCTGGTGGAGCCATCGTGTGGCAGGAACTCTGTGGGTGCGATGTATCCCTGGCCGGGCTCAAGCCGGATGCGCAGGCAGCGCAGCGGGTGGCCGTCGGCGACGTACCGGCGCACGTCGTCGGTGTGCGGGTAATGCTCATCCTGGGCCTGGTTAGGGGTCTGGCAGATCTCCATGATGTCCCGGTCGGCGACCAGGAGATAGCGGTGGCCGGGCCCGTAGTTGAGGCAGAGCCGCCGCTGGCTGTGCTCCCGGATGGCGTACGGCAGCCGGTCCCAATCCTGCTGCCGATTCGCGCCTACGACCGCGCCCGGTACGCCTTGGACCGGCACCCGGCCACCCGTCTGGTTTCCTTCGTCGCCGCCGTCCACGACGACCTCGACCGCTGAGAATCAGGTGCCCATCGCCGCCCGGGCGGGCACTGACACAGGTCTACGTTTCCGCTGGTAGGACGCCTGAACTCAACACCTGACTGAGGGGCAATGCGAGCAATTCTGCCCGAGTGACGAAATCCCATGATGTAACAGGGTGAACGGGGCTTCACCCCGAAGCGTGGACACCGGTGGTCATACGGCGAGCGGCACCTTATCGAATGGACGCTGCTCGTACTCGGTCGGACTGAGATAGTCGAGAGCGGAGGGTCTCCTTCGGGTGTTGTAGCGGATGATCCATCGGAAGACGGCCAAACGGGCGGCGTTGGCGGTTAGCCAGTGCCGGGCCCCCTGAAGCGTCTCGCGTTTGAGGGTGGCGTTGAATGCCTCGGCCGCGGCGTTGTCGGCGCTGCTCCCCACAACACCCATCGATTGACGCACCCCGAGCCCCTTGCACAGGGCTGCGAACTCGGCGGAGGTGTATTGCTTGGGTTCAAGGGATCGGAGTGAAAGATCGCCCCGGTCAGGCTGCCGCGCGTCGCCTGGGCGGCCCGGAGTGCGTCTGCGACCAGCTCGGTGCGCATGTGATCGGCGATCGACCAGCCCGCCAAGCGGCGTGAGTGCAGGTCCAGCACGGTCGCCAGATAGAGGAACCACCGTCGGCCAGCGGCAGGTAGGTGATGTCGCCGACGTAGCGCCGGCCGGGCGCGGGCGCGGTGAAGTCACGCTGGAGCAGGTCGGGCACCTTCTGGTGCGACGGCTCGCTGACAGTGGTGCGCACCTTCCTGCGCAACCGCAGCCCGGCGATGCCGAAGACACGCATCACCCGTGTCACCCGCTTGCAGTTGACCTGCCGCCCCCGGGCACGCAGTTCGGCAGTGACCGGCCTTGGGGGCCATCGGTACAGCCGTTGGCGCAAAAAGCCCTTGATCATGGTCGCTAGCTGCGGGTCTCCGCGTTCGGGTGGGGCTGGGCCTGGAGGCGTTCGCGGAGGTCGATCTCTTCGGGGGTGAGCGGGTCCTCGGGGCGGCGGATGCGTACGGGCTTGGGCCTGAGCGGCAGGCCGTCGTCCACCGTGGCGGCCTCGGCTTCGGCCAGGGCCCGGTAGAGCGAGGCGACCGATGGGGACTTGCCCGCGTTCTTCCCGACCTTGATGGTGAGTTTCTTTGCGATCTCGGGGACGGGGACGCCCTTGTCCTTGAGTGCGACGGCGAAGGTGAGCATGTCGTCGTCGATGACCTTCGGGCGTCCTCCGTGGTTGCCCTTGGATGCGGCGATGACCTGGCCTTCGAGGGTCTTCTCCCGGATGTAGTCGCGCTCGATCTGCCCGGCGACGGCGAGGACAGCGAAGAACATCGCGCCCGTGCCGTTGGGGTCGTAGATGCCGGTGAGCGGGCCGGTGAGGAGTTCGAGCTGGATGCCGCCGGCCTGGAGTTCGGCGGACAGCGTCATCAGCTCGGCGGCGTTGCGGGCGAGGCGCTTGAGTTCGTGGACGGTGAAGATGACGGGGGTCTCGGGCGCGGCCTCCTTGAACTGGTGGGCCAGCGCGAGCGCCTTCTCCAGCTCGGGCCGGACCTTGACCCGGGTGCTGATTTGCTCGGAGAAGACTTTGTGGCACTCCGCCCGGCGGAGGGCTTCGAGCTGGCTCGCCAGTTCCTGCCGGGCGGTCGACGTGCGGGCGTATCCGATTCGCACCGGCCGCTCGGTGCGGGGCGCGGGCCCCTGCTTCCATGCGCGGCCGGGACCGCGGTCGGCGGGCACCGGGATCTCCAGTTCCTCGCGGAGTGCGGGGACGAGAACGAAGCGCGGGGTGTGGTACTTCGCGGCGGTCTTGCCGCCCCGGGTGCGGCAGGCGCTGCCGGCGGGCGCGTCACAGTTCGGGCAGTCGTGACGTTCTACCGCCAATGCGGCCTGATCGGGTGTCAAATCCATGACGGCACTCTCTCAGAAGTGTCTCGCACAACGTGCGGGTTTCGAGAGGACTTTTGCGAATGGCCACCTGGTGAAACGTGACCGCTTCCGGGCCTCTCGCAGAACTCTCACAGATGACCATTTGTGAGAAGTGGGGCCCGGGCGCGTACTCCCGGACGAGACGTATGCGAGGGAACGGCACACCCCCGATGGAAGAAAAGTTAACCAAATGCTTGACTATTCGCTGCCGGCATCGAATAGTTAGGCGCATGCTTAACCAAGCTGGTTCGTTGGACCGGGTGTTCCAAGCGCTGGCGGACACAACTCGCCGGGAGATCGTTGCGCGGTTGATCCGCGGGCCTGCCTCGGTCAGTGAGCTGGCGCGGCCGCTCGCCATGTCGCTGCCGGCGGTGATGCAGCACCTACAAGTACTGGAGGCGTGCGGACTGGTCCGGTCCGAGAAAGCCGGAAGGGTACGCACCTGCCACATCGAGCCGGGTGTGCTGCGAATGGCCGAGGACTGGATCACTGCGCAGCGCACTGCCTGGGAACACCGCCTCGATCGCCTCGGCGACTACCTGACCGAACACTGCGACAGCCCAGATCAAGGGAGCACACAATGACCGATCACGTGGTCACGCATGCCACGTTCACCCTCGAACGCCTCTACGCGGCCTCACCGGCCACAGTGTTCGCCGCGTGGGCCGACCCCGAAGCAAAGGCCCGCTGGTTCGCCGGCCCCGACGCCGAGCACGAGCTTGATTTCCGCGTCGGTGGGCGGGAGGTCAACCGCGGCCGCTCCGACAGTGGCGCGGTGCTGACGTTCTCGTCCTGCTACCGCGACATCGTCCAGGACGAGCGGATCGTCTACACCTCCACTCTGTCCGAGGGGCAAGACCTTGCGACAGTGTCGCTGACGACGGTGCAGTTCTACCCCGAGGGTGGTAGCACCCGGCTGCTACTCACCGAGCAGGGCACCTTCCTCGATGGCCGCGAAGAACCACGCTGGCGGGAGCAGGGCACCGGCAAGTGGCTTGACGCGCTCGCCGCCGAACTGCTGCGAAGCATCAAGCAACAGTGATGACCACGAGCGACCCTTCGCAGAATCGACGTTGGCGGGTGCTGGCGCTGCTGGGCACGGCGTTCTTCATGACCATTCTGGACGGCACCAGCCTGCTCACCGCTCTGCCCGCGATCGAACACCACCTTCGCCTGCACGGCCCTGCCATCCAATGGACCGTGACGGCCTACGCGCTGGCCTTCAGCGGACTGCTGTTGTTATGCGGCCGCGCTGCGGATCTGCTGGGCCGTCGGCGGGTGTTCATCGCCGGGATGGTGCTGCGGGTCCTGGCCTCGCTGGCGTGCGGGCTCGCTCCATCCATCCAGACCCTGGTGGCCGCCCGTGCACTCCAGGGCGTCTCGGCCGCGATCATCGCTCCGGCCACGTTGTCGATGGTCATGAACACCTTCCCCGAAGGGACCGAGCGGAACAAGGCGCTCGGTATCTGGGGCGGACTCGGCGGGTTCGGCGCCACAGCCGGTCTACTACTGGGCGGCATCATCACCGACATCCTCGGATGGCAGTGGGTGTTCTGGATCAACGTCCCGGTCGGGACTCTCGTGCTGGTGCTCGCCCCCGCCCTGCTGCGCGAAAGCCGGGACCGAGCACGCTTCCGTTCCTTCGATATCCCTGGTGCGCTGACCATCGCCCCAGCACTCGTCCTGCTCGTATACGTGATCACCCGGGTGCCGACATCCGGGTGGGCGAACGGACAGACCATCGGGCTACTGGCCGCCGTGGCCGTACTGGTCTGGATGTTCATCCTGATCGAGAAGCGATCGGTGGCCCCGCTCGTTACCTTCCGGGCGCTGCGCTCGCGCATGCTGATCGGCGGCAACATCCTCCTGCTCATCGCCGGCATGACCGTCGACGGCATGCTCGTCACCCTCACCTCTTTCGTGCAGCAGGTGCTCGGCTGGTCGGCGGCGCAGTTCGGGCTGGCGACCGCGATGATGACCGTCACCGCGGTCGCAGGCGCCCTGCTGAGCCAACGAGTCGTGACCAGGATCGGCCTGGGGCGGGTAGCTGCCGCCGGGACCGTTCTGCTCGGTTGTGGCTGCCTGCTGCTCACCCGCATACCGGCCAGTGGCGCGATGAGTCTTCTGCCGGCCGCCCTGTTCTTGTTCGGGGCGGGAATGGGCGCCGCCACGGTATGCGCACAGATCGCCGCGCTGACCGGCGTCACCGAAAAGGACTCAGGCATGGCCGCCGGCCTCGCCGACACCTCCTTCGCCGTCGGCACCGCCCTCGGCACCGCCATCTGCACCAGCGTCGCCGCCGCCCGCACGTCCGCGATCGGTGGTCCGACACCGCTCGCACTCACCACCGGGCAGCATGCCGCGTTTGGGGCAGCTGGCGTCTTCGCCGCTCTCGCCTTGATCACCGCGTTGACGCTCCTCAGCAAGCGATCCGGCCTATCCCGCAGTGTGTCGGCAGACGCAAGCGAGAACGTACCTACCAGGGCACCGTCAACCTCACCTTGATCTACGGGACACACCCTGGCTCCCTCCTGGCGTGATTCCTGTTCCGCATTCCATGGAGGGCCGGACCCGAATCCGGCGACAAGGCCCCAGCCTCACCAGCGAACCCCTGCGCCGAGGTCCTCGGTGTCGCTGCGGGTGCGGACGGCACCCGGCTCACTCCTCCTCTCCGTCGTCATCGTCGAGGTCGACGGCGTCCGGGTCGCGCAGGGGCCGCAGGCCATCGACGGGCTGGGAGGCGGTGAAGCTGTAGCGGCCCAGGCAGTTCAGATTCTTGTGCTTGAGCGGGGACAGCCGGGCGATGTCCTCGTCCCTGGTGTCGTGGCCCTCGGCGCGCAGCTGGGCGACGGCGGCGTCGATGTAGCGTGTCGTCCACAGGACTACCGCGTTCAAAACCAGTCCCAGTGACCCTAGTTGATCTTCCATTCCGTCCCGGTAAGCCTGGTGGATGGTGCCCTTCTTGCCGTGGCAGATGCGGACATGGCTGGTGACCAGAGAGCCGGCCACCCGCAGCATGTCCGGCCACGCGGTGAGCACCTTCTTCACGTTCACCTTGCGCGCGATGGCCTCCAGCGGCCCGTACCCGCCCACCGTCTCGGCGCCGAGCATCTGGGCCTTCCAGAATCGCTGGTCCTGAAGGTCCTTGAAACGCGGGGAGAAGCGGTAGCCGAGCATCTTGAAGATGCCGAACACCATGTCCGAGTAGGATGCGTTGTCAGTGGCAACCATCTCCGGCTTCACCCCGCCTGCAAAGCGTCCAGGATGAACAGCGAGTCGCGCGGGGTCCCGGGCACCACCATCTGCCCGATCCCGATGACCTGGTCATTGATCGCGTTCAGCCAGGTGATGCCCTTCTTCTTCGCGAAGTACTTGGGGCTCGGAGATGCGTTGATCGTGCGGACGGGGACGACGAAGCGCAGGCCGTCGACGGAGGCGAGCAGCCCCTTGCCCCAGAACTTGACGACCGGCACCTTCGCCTGGGCCTCGATCAGGGCGGCGTTCGCCGCGGCGATGGTGTCGGCGCGCCAGGTAGTACTGGTCGACGTGGACCAGACGGGAGCGGGTCAACGCCTCGGAGTTCGGGTTGATGACCGGGGTCATCCCGATGTTGCACGCCTCGCTCACCAGCAGCGCCACCACGGAGGTGGTGAGGTCCTTCATGCGGGTCTTGCCGTCGCCCAGGTGCACAAAGGCGTCCAGGAACCCGGTCCAGGCATGCACCTCGAACAGCAGGTCCGGCAGATCGACCTTCGGGAGCATCTTCTCGACCCGTTTGCGCAGCCAGTTCAGCGACTTCGGCTCACCCAGCGCGTGGAGCTTCTCCACGTTCAGCTTCGCCCGCCCATTGGGCTGCACCTCGACGCTGATCTTCGCGTCGGCGCCGGCCTCCTCCAGCCGCTCGGCCATCTGCTTCCACGCTGCGTCCAACACCTCGACCAAGTCCTTGAGATGCTGCTCGGCGTCCTCATCCAGGCTCAGGCCCGCCAGGACATCCTCACGCACCGCCTCCCACTCCTTGCCCTGAAGCAGGCGGGCACGCGGGTCGGACCAGCGGTGCGAGGGGGAGGCGTAGATGTCGCGGCGCTTGAGCGCCCAGAAGAGCTGCTCCAGCACGCAGACCACGTACGCGTCCCGGTCCACTGCTCCCTCCGGCAGCTCCGCGTTCGCATACACCGCCTACGCCACGCGGGCGGCACCAGCTTGTCGTCAATCTCCCGCGGGAGCAGCGGCTTCTCGCTCACCCTCCGGCGGGCCAGAGCCGGGAGCCGCTGCACCCCGGTCAGCACGCGCCTGCCACCGGTCGCCGCCCCGAGCATGGAGCTCTCGCCCAGCAGCGACAGGAACGGCCTTACTGTGTTGTAGCGCAGCGCCAGCGCGCTACGCATGGCGCTCTCCGCGGAGTCGTCGTCCTCCGGCACCAGGCTCACCACCGTGGCCGCCGCGCTGGACAGCTCGGCGCGGGGCGCGATCTCCTCCAGCAGCTCCAACTCCTCGATGAACACCTTCGAGACCCTGGCCGTGATCCGAGCCGCTCTCTCCAGCTGCGGCAGCGTCGAGAGCCGTTCCTTGTCCGTGGCCAGCTTCGCCCGGTTGATCAGCCTCGTCGCCATCAGCAACTCGAACAGGTCCAGCGCGTCGTCGATCGCCTTCGCCTCCAGGTGGCGCATCACCGCGGTGAGCATCGCCTTGCGCTTCGGCTCCGACGTCCGCTCCAGCTTCGGCGCCTTCGTGCCCAGCCCGTACCGGGCCAGCGCAGCCAGCCGGTTCGGCGGGACCTTGTTCAGCTTCACCCTCCCCAGCTGGAACGCGGCGATCTCATCGACCCGTTGCAGCGCAGCCTTCATCGCAGTGCCCGTGGTCCTCGTCGGCGGCCGGCGCAGCGTCTCCAGGTACGAGTACCGCTTGCCCTCCGGCGTCTTCAGCGTGGCCACCAGATCACCGGGCAGAGCCGGGTCGGCCCGGCGTGCGGCCTTGGCGACCGTGATGTGCAGCCGCTTCTCCGCGGCCATACGAACCTCGGCCACCTGCCGCGCCAGCACCGAGACGCCCGGCAGCAGCACCCGGTTCCGGCGTAGCCAGCCCACCGCATGGTCGAACAGCGCCTTCGGCCCCTCCGCGTGCGCCGTCCACGCCCGCCCGTGCAGGAACGCCCGGAACTTCCGGCCCATCGCATGGTCCTCGAACGGGTGGCAGCCGTACGCGTCGCGGATCTCCCACGCATGCTCGTACGCCGTCTTCAGCCGCTCGGTGTACTCCTTGACGCAGGAGACATCCTCGATCCCCAGCTGCTCGGCCAAGTGTTCCACCACCGGCCACGGCACATCCAGAGGGTCCTCCAGGAACAGCCCGATGGACCGGACCATGCAGATCTGGAGGGCGAAGCCAAGGCGATTGTGATCCCCGCGCCGCTTCGCGATCAGCTTTCGGTCCTCGTCATCCAGGAAGAAGAACCGCTCCAGCTCAGGCTTCGTCGGCTCCTCAGCGAACTTTCCGTACGCCTCAGCCTGCTCATCAGATAAGAATTCGACCGCCACGCCCGGACCGTAGCCAGGCCCCACCCATGATCGAGGATCTTTCCCTGAACCCCAGCACCGGACCGGATCACTGTGTTAGGTGACCAAGATCAACTGCTTAGCCAACGGCTGTACCGATGGTCCCCATGGCCGTACCTCCTGCCCGCAGCACTGGACGCTCTCACGCAGGCGATACATCCACGGCCTGAAGCCACCCACTCCCGCAGGGGGCTTAATGTCACTGGCCGTTCTATTGCTGCTCAAGCCGCGTGACCCACATCTTCCTTAAGCGTCACACCAGGTTACTTCGCGCTTGGGCGTAGCTTCGGGAGTCCTGGGCCATGCCGAGCGGCAGCGCGAGGCCCTCACCGCGGCTTACGACGCTTGGGTGCTCGCCATCACCACCACGGCGGAGGATGCCCGAGCCCGTGCGACCCGAGCCGAGTCGGAGGTTGACGCGGAGCGGGCCGAGCGGCTCAAGGTCGCGGAGCGGGCTGAGCGGCTGCAGGCGGAGCTCGACCGAATGCGCGCCGCCGAGGAGATCCCGGCGCGTGGCCGCCGGAAGGAGTGACCGCGAACGACGCCGTTCACCTGTGACCGGTGGGCGGCGTTGGCGAAGGCGGCGGAGCGGGCCAGGGGCCGCGGCCTGCCGCTGCAGTTGGTGATGGTGCGACTGGCGGTCGAAGAGCTGTTCCCCGCGCCGTAGAGCCCCGCCCCAGGCCCCGTCTCCAGGGGAGGCTCCCACCTGTTTCGCGAGTGCGCAAGGTCACTTGCGGGAATTAACAATCTCCCAAGTGATCCACATGAACCGGCGCGCAAGATTTCGCCGTTTTTGATTATTGGTTTCCAGAAATCCAGAAATTGCTAGAGTGATCGCCCGTGACGACCTCTCCGGCGGCGACGCCGTGCAAGCACTGCGGCATGCCCATCGAGCAGCGGACCGGCCGGGGGAGACCCCGGGAATACTGCGCGGAGGGCGACTGCCAGTCGGCGGCCAAGCGCGAGCGCGAACTGCGCCGCGCGACCCCGGGACTCGAAGGCGCGCTGGCCCGGGCCGAGGATCTCTACGAGCGCATGGAGAAGGGCCTGGCCGCCGCGATCACACCGCTCGCACAGGTGCTGGCCGACGAGCTCAGCCCCGCCGGGGTTGAGGCGAGGCTGAGCGCGGTCCAGGCCGAGGCGCACACCCGCGTCGCCATCGCCCGCACCGAGCGGGAGCAGGCGTTCGAGCAGGTACGGCTGGCCCACGAGGCGACCGAGGAGGCCAGGAGGGAGACGGAGGAGGCGCGCCGCCGGACCGAGGAGGCCCACGCCGAGCGTGACACCGCGTTCGCCGACGCGGAGACCGCCAGGGAACAGGCGCTGGCGGCGCTGCGCGAGGCCGCAACGACGGAACGGGTGGCCAGGCAGGCGGCCGAGGAGGCCCGCAAGCGGGCCGATCTGGCCGAAACCGCCAGGGACCAGGCGCTGCACGAACTCGCCGAGCACACCGAGCGGGCCTCCGCGGAGGTACGGCAGGCGCAGGCGGACGCCGCACAGGCGAACCAGGAGCGTGAGCGGGCCCAGGCCGAGGCGGTCGGCGCCCGCGCCGAGGCGGAGATGGCACGGCGCGCGCACAGGGAGGCCGAACAGGCCAGTGCGGCGGCCATCGCACGGGCCCACGCGGCCGAGGCCGAGCGTGACCGCGCCGTCACCCGCGCCGACGGCGAACGCGACCGGGCGGAGGCTGCGGAGTCGGCCCGCGCGCTCGCGGCCGCGGAGACCGCGCGCGCCCAGGCAGAGGCCGCGCGGGCCGGGGCGGAGGCGCGTGCCGCGGCCGAGGAGCTGGCCAAGGCCGCAGACCAGGCCGGTACGGCCGCCGCTGAGCGGGAGCGGCTGCAGGCGGAACTCGCCCTGGAGCGGGCACGGATGCAGGATCTCCGGGCGCAACTCGACGCGGCCAGGGCGGAGGCGGCGCAGCTACGCGAGCGCGCGGTCGCGGCCGAGTTCCGGGCGAGGCACCACGAGGAGGGGGCCACCGGGAACGCGAACGCGGGCGATCAGGGCCAGGCCGAGGCCCCCGGGGCGCGCTGATCCGGAACGGCATCGGGACCCATCCCGCAGGTCCGTCCTCGGCGGAGGCAGGCCGGCGGTAGGGCGGGTGCCATAGACGAACGTGTCATCAGTCCCGGACCGGATGGGTCTCCGATGGTTGCGGAGCCGGGTCGCGGTCCGGCGGCAGAAGGCAGAAGAGCACGGTGGACAGGGCTCGCTCGATCGTCTCGGTGTTCACCTTCTCGGGGTCGGCGAGGTGTTCGTTGGTCAGGCCGTTGGTCAGACAGTGCAGGATCAGCGCGGCCAGGTCGGGGTCGACGGCCGGGCGGGCGCCGGTGCGTTCGGCGGCCTCGGCGATCGATCTGGCCGCCCCTTCCCGCTGCGTTCGGCGCATCGGGGTGAGCACCGACCGGATCCGGTCGTCGCGGGCGGCGCGGGCCGCGAACTCCAGGCCGAAGTACCCCCGGCGGGTGTCCCCGACGATCCGCCGGGTGACCAGAGAGGAGACCCGCGCGATCAGCGTGGGCAGCGCGCTGGTGTCGCGGATCTCCGTCATCACGGCGGCCAGTTCCGTCTCGGCGCCATCGCTGAGGACGGCCGCGAACAGCTCCTGTTTGCTGCCGAAGTTCGAGTAGACGGCGCCTTTGGTGAAGCCGGCGGCGTGGGCGATGTCCTCTAGCCGGGCGTCGACATAGCCGCGCTCGGCGAACACCCGCGCCGCCTCGGCCAGCAGTCGGCGGCGCACCTCTTCGCGCGGAACGCGGCGGGCGGGGCTCGGCGTCTGATCATCACTCACAGGAAATAGCATACTCAAAGTACTCAATACTTTGGGTATCGTGCGAGGTGTCATGCACTCTTATCTCTCTAGGAGACCTCTCTTGACGACCTCTCGATCCCTCGTGTTGACAGCGTCGGCGCTGGTCCTCCTCGCCGGGTGCGGCGTTTCGGCGGACGAGGCACAGCCGGAGAAACGGAGTTTCGCGTTCGCCCAGGACCGGCTGAGCATCGCCAAGGGCAGCGGCGACCTGGACATCAAGCCGGGCGAAGTCGCCGACGTCCAGGTGAGGCGGTGGTTCTCCCGATGGTCTGTGCTCGGCGGTGATCCGAAGACGACGTGGGACCTCAAAGACGGCACGCTCACGCTGGCCACTGACTGCGTGACGCTCATCGGCGGCTGCGACGTGCGGTACGAAGTCGTGGTGCCCGCGGGAACGGCGCTCACCGTCGAAGGAGACAACGGGAGGGTCTCGGCGTCGGGGTTCGGCGCCGGGCTGCGGATCCGTACCGACAACGGAGCGATCTCCGTCGCCGACGCTTCAGGACCGCTCAGCCTGGAGAGCGAGAACGGCGAGGTGCGTGCCACGGGCACCAGGTCGGGCCAGGTGGACGCGGTCTCCGGGAACGGCGCGATCCACCTCGCGTTCGCCGCCGTTCCCGACCAGGTCGCCGTGCGGACCGACAACGGCGCCGTCACGGTCGAGGTGCCCGACGCGGCTTACCAGGTCAAGGTGAAGGGCGGCAAGGACGTACGCGCCGACGTACGCGAGGACGCGACCAGCCGGCACGTGATCACCGCCACGAGTGACAACGGGCGGATCACCGTACGTCCCGCCGGGCCGGCGAGCTGATCGCCGTGCGCAAGAACTACATCGACTGGCTCAGGAACCTCGGCATCCTCTTCCTGTTCCCCCAGGGTGTTCGACGATCCGCCTTCCCGTGCGCGCGCAGATGATGACTCCACATGAGCCGGATGCGCGCGGGCTACCTCGGGCCGCGTGAGCGCGGCACGACCAGTCCCGTCTCGTACGCGGTGACGACCGCTTGGGTCCGGTCGCGCAGCCCGAGCTTGCTCAGCACGCGGCTCACGTGTGTCTTCACGGTCTCCTCCGTGACCGTCAACCGGCTCGCTATCTCCGGATTGGACAGGCCCTCGGCGATGAGCCGCAGGACCTGCGTCTCGCGAGGGGTGAGCGCGCTGAGCGCGACCGTCGGCGTGGCCTCGGGCCTCGGACGCAGGTGGGCGAACTCACTGATCAGGCGGCGGGTGACGGCCGGGGCCAGGAGCGCTTCGCCCGCGGCGATCACGCGTACCGCGTCGAAGAGCCGCTCCGCGGTGACGTCCTTGAGCAGGAACCCGCTGGCTCCGGCGCGAAGCGCGTCGTAGACGTACTCGTCCAGGTCGAACGTGGTCAGGATGAGGATGCGCGGCTCGGCCGTCGCGGATCCGGCGAGCCGCCGGGTGGCTTCGATGCCGTCCATGCCCGGCATGCGGACGTCCATGAGGACGATGTCGGGTGACAGCTCGCGGCAGAGCCGTACCGCCTCGGCACCGTCGGAGGCGGCGCCGACGACGGTGAAGTCCGGCTGCGTGTCGAGCAGTTCGGCGAATCCGGTGCGAACCACCGGGTGATCGTCGGCGACGACGATCCGGACGGCAGGGGACTGCGGACTCATGCGGCCGTCTCCTCCTTTCCGGGTAGGCGGGCTTCGACGAGGAAGCCGCCGCCGGCGGCGGGGCCGGTGCGCAACCTGCCGCCGACGGCCGCGGCGCGCTCTCGCATGCCGGACAGCCCGTGACCGTCGGCAGGGGCGGCCGCGGACGGGCCGGGTCCGTTGTCGCGGATGAGCAGCCGCAGGGCGTCGCCGGCGTAGTGCAGTTCCACGTCGACGGCGGCGCCCGGCGCGTGGCGCCGGGCGTTGGTGAGGGCTTCCTGGACGATGCGGTAGGCCGCGAGTTCGACGCCGGGGTCGAGCGTGACCGGAGGGCCGTTGAGGATGAGGCGGATGCCGGTCCCGGACGCGTCCCGTGACTCGTCGAGCAACTCGTTGAGCTCCTGCAGGCGCAGGCCGGGCTGAGGTCGCAGGTCCGCCGCGTCTGCCTGCGCGTCCTCGCGCAGCACACCGAGCAGCCGCCGCATCTCGGTCAGCGCCGCCCGGGCGGTGTCGCCGATGGCGGACAGCCGCTCCGCGCCGGCGGCCGGCATCCCGGGGGTGGTCAGCCGGGCCGTCTCCGCCTGCACGGAGACCATGGAAATGTGGTGGGCGACGACATCGTGCAGTTCGCGGGCGATGCGAGCGCGTTCGCCGCGCGCCGTGTGTTCCAGCAGGCTGTCGGCGATGACCTGCCGGGCGGCCGTGTTCTCCAGCGCCTCGCTGTGTGCGCGCCGCGCGATTCCGGCCATCGCCGCCGCGGGGGCCAGGGACGCCAGCAGCAGGGTGAGGACCCGCGCCTCGCCGCCCGCCGTACCGGCGAGTGCCAGGACCGGGTACGGCACGGCGAGAAGGACCGCGAGCAGGTACGAGCCGCTGCGGCCGAGCCGGTACCCGGCGACCAGCTGTGCGCCCAGGCCCGCCACGGTCAGCGTCTGGAAGGCCGTGATCGACAGCACGATCGTCGTGGAGATGACGACGGCGGCGGCGGCCGGCTGCGCCCACAGCAGCGCCAGGGGAAGCGTGGTGGCCAGGCCGAGCAGGCCGAACGCCACGACGTACAGCGCGGCGCCGGTGGACTCGACCGGTGGGGGTGTCCCGGCGTGCGCGATCGTCTCGCCCACCGGTCTGCTCACGGCATGCCCGAACGAACGCGCCAGCGGCGAACTCCGGGCGTGCACGATCGCCTCCGTCAGCGCGAGCACCGCCAGCAGGACGCCGGCCACGACGGGGGCGTGGGGAATCGCGGCGCTCCGCCGCCACCTGGCCGCCCATCCGCCGCTTCGGTCACCCGTTCGATCCACGCAGGCCATTGTCGCGGCCGTCCCACCGTACTGGCATCCCTCGCGTGAGGGATGGGACGTCACTCACACCAGCGACCGTGAAGATGGCTCGGTGGTGTGACGACCGCGCGTTCCGCCGTTACCTAATCTGCCTGGCGTGGAAGCAACCATCGAAGTCATCGGGCTGCGCAAACGATTCGGCCGGACCATGGCCCTGGACGGGATGTCCTTCAGGGTGACGCCGGGGCAGGTCACCGGCTTCGTCGGCCCCAACGGCGCGGGCAAGTCCACCACGATGCGGGTGATCCTCGGCCTGGACGCGGCCGACGAGGGCACCGCGCTGGTCGGCGGGCGACCGTACCCGAGCCTGCGGAACCCGCTCAGCCACGTCGGGGCGCTGTTGGACGCCGCGGCGCTGCAGCCGAGCCGCACCGGCCGCAATCATCTGCTGTGGCTGGCCCACTCCCAGGGGCTGCCCGCCAGGCGGGTCGATGAGGTGATCGAGCAGGTCGGGCTGCGATCCGCGGCCCGGCGGAAGGCCGGTGGCTACTCGCTGGGGATGCGGCAGCGGCTCGGGATCGCCGCGGCGCTCCTCGGCGATCCACCGGTGCTCATGCTCGACGAGCCGGTCAACGGCCTGGATCCCGAGGGCATCGTGTGGATCCGCGGCCTCCTGCGGTCGCTGGCCGCGGAGGGCCGCGCCGTCCTGATCTCCAGCCACCTGATGAGTGAGCTCCAGGACACCGCCGACCATCTCGTGGTGGTCGGCCGCGGCCGGGTCGTCGCCGACACCAGCGTGGCCGATCTGATCGCCACCGCCTCCAGCGGCCGGGTCACGCTGCGCACCACGGCGCGATCGGAGGCGATGACGGCGCTGGCGCACGCCGGCGCCACCGTCGCCGCCGGCGACCGCGACACGATCACCGTCTCCGGACTGGAGGCAGAGCGCATCGTGACGCTCCTCAACGCGAACGCGGTGCCGTTCTCCGAGGTCGCGGCCCATCGCGCGACGCTTGAGGAGGCGTACATGGATCTCACCAGGGACGCGGTCGAATTCCGCGCCGCCACCGGAGTAACCACCGGAACCGCCACCGGGGTCACCACCGGAACCGCCACTGGAGCCGCCGCTGGACAGGAGGCGGCCCGATGAGCAGCGGCACCGTCACCCCTTACCGCTCGGGCCTGCGAACCGGGCGCGACGGCTTCGCCCAACTGGTGCGCGCGGAGTGGACCAAGTTCCGCACAGTACGCGGCTGGCTGATCGGCATGATGGTCGCGGCGCTGGTCATCGTCCTGCTCGGGCTGCTCTCCGCGTCGGGAAGCCAGACATCGTGCGGTGGTCCGAGCGATGTCTGCCCCGCCGTTCCGGTGGGGCCGGGCGGTGAGGCGGTGGAGGACAAGTTCTACTTCGTGCACCGGTCGCTGGCCGGCGACGGCGGCATCACCGTCCGGATGACCTCCATGACCGGTCAGATCCGCCTGCCCGACATCACCCCGGGGACGCGGCGAGTCGTGCCTGGGGTCGAACCGTGGGCGAAGGCCGGCGTCATGATCAAGGACGGCACACGGCAGGGGTCGGCCTATGCCGCGACGATGATCACCGGCGGGCACGGGGTGCGGATGCAGCACGACTTCACCGAAGATGTGGCCGGTCGTCCGGGCGGTGTCTCGGCGGCTTCCCCGCGCTGGCTGCGGCTGACCCGCTCAGGAGAGGAGCTCACCGGCTACGAGTCGGCCGACGGCGCGCACTGGACCAAGGTCGGCACCGCCCGGCTGGCCGGGCTGCCGGCCACGGTGCAGGTCGGACTCTTCGTCGCATCCCCGGGTGACCTGACGGTGAAGCAGACTGATCTCGGCGGGAGCACCGTGCAGAACCGCTTCGCCGAGGCCACCGCCGCCTTCGACCAGGTCAGCCTGGAGGGCAAGGTGTCCGGCGGCGCGTGGAGCCGCGACGACATCGGGGTCACCCGGGAGCCCGACGGGTCGCCCCATCATCCGGGCGGAGTCGTCGAGTCCGGCGGCACCTTCACCGTCACCGGGGTCGGCGACATCGCGCCGCTCGCGGACGGCCAGACCATCGAGAGCACCCTCACCGGCGTGCTGACCGGCCTGATCGTGGTGATCGTGGTGGCGGTGATGTTCATCACCTCCGAGCACCGGCGGGGCCTGATCCGCACCAGCCTGCTCGCCAGCCCACGGAGAGGCCGGGTGCTGGCGGCGAAGGCCGTCGTGATCGCCGCGGTGACCTTCGTCGCCGGGCTGGCCGGGGCCGGTGTCGTGGTCCCGCTCGGCACGTGGATCCTGCGCGCGGGCGGCAACTACGTCCTTCCGGTGAGCCTGCTCACCGAATCGCGCGTCGTAGTCGGCGTCGCGGCGCTGCTCGCCGTGGCCGCCGTCTTCGCCCTCGCCCTCGGCGCCCTGTTCCGGCGCAGCGCCGCGGCGGTGACCGCCGCCATCGCGGCGATCGTCCTGCCTCACATCCTGGCGACCGCCTCCGTCCTGCCCGCGGGCGCGGCGCAGTGGCTGCTGCGGCTCACCCCGGCCGCCGGTTTCGCGATCCAGCAGAGCATCCCGGAGTACCCGCAGGTGATCGGCCACTACGTGCCGCAGGCGGGCTACTATCCGCTGGCGCCGTGGGCCGGCTTCGCCGTGCTCTGCGGCTACGCCGTGCTCGCTCTCGGCCTGGCCGTCTTCATGCTGCGCCGGAGGGACGTATGAGACGGGAACTGCGCGCGGAGTGGACGAAGCTGCGCACCGTAGCCGACACCGGCCGGCTGCTGCTCGCCGTCATCGCGCTGACCGTGGCGTCGAGCGCGGCGGCGGCCGCGACCGTGTCCTGCCCGGCGGCGGGATGCGACCACGACCCTGCCAAGATCAGTCTCATCGGGGTTCAGGTGGGCCAGGCGGCCGTCGCCGTCCTGGCCGTCCTGGCGATCACCGGTGAGTACGGCACCGGCATGATCCGCACCACCCTGGCGGCGATGCCGCGCCGGGGCACCGTACTGGCCGCCAAGGCGACCGTCCTCACCGGCCTCACATTGGCCGCCGGGGCCGTCGCCGTGCTCGGGTCCGTGCTGGCCGGGTGGCTCATCCTGCCCGGAAACGGTTTCACCCCGGCTCACGGCCACCCGTTCCTGTCCCTGTCCGACGGGCCGACGCTCCGCGCGGCCGTCGGCTCGGTCCTCTACCTCGTGCTGATCGCCTTACTCAGTCTCGGCGTCGCCGCCGCCGTACGGGACTCGGCGACGGCCATCGGGGTGGTGTTCGTCCTGCTCTACGTCTTCTCGATCCTCCCCTTCATGATTTCCGACCCGGACTGGCAGAGGCTGCTCTGGCAGATCTCGCCGATGAACGCGGGACTCGCCGTCCAGGCGACCACGAATCTCTCCAGCCTGCCCCTCAGCCCATGGGCCGGTCTCGGTGTGCTCGCCGCATGGGCCGCCGCGGCTCTCCTGGGCGGGGGATCGCTGCTGCGCGTACGCGACGCGTGAGCGACACGCCTCCGCCGTCCGGGTCACCCCTTCAGGAGTTCACCCAGGCTGGCGATGGTCAACCGCCGTGCGCGATGACGGCGGGGCCGGTCGGGAACGGTCACCAGGCCTTCGCCGAGCGCCCCAGGCCGGGGATGAGCACCGCGGCCACGATCAGGTGCATTCCGCCCAGCGCCACCATGCCCGCGGTGTCGACGGCGGCGAGTGGTCCGGTCAGCGACAGCGCGAGCGCCACGATCGCGATGACCGTCCAGGTCCGACCCGGCCGCTTCAGCAGGCGTTCCAGTAACGCGAGCAGCGCCCAGGCCGCGAGACCGGCGACCAGGCTCGCCGCGGCGACCGAACCCGCCCCGACGGACTGGATCGCCCCGTCGAGTCGGACGGTCAGTCCGATGCCGGCCACCGGGCCGACCAGCGTCCAGAGAACGAGTGCCGCGACCGTCGCACCGGCCACGGTCAGTGCCCGCCGGATGGCGGTGCGGCCGGTACGCCCCGGTACGGCTTGAGTGGAAGTGGTTTCGCGTAACACGCCTTTTCCTCTCTCTACTTGGAGGACGGGCGGGCCTTCTCGTGGCCATCCACTGATGGCGTCTGCGGCCGGTCCCGTGTGGTTCACGCGCAACAGCGTCGCCGTCGAGAGGTGGTCGCCGCATCGGACGCGTGGCCGCGGCGAGTTCGACCCCGGTAGAGCCGAGCTACGACTTTGGTCGATGTCGCGCGCATGCCGAGCGGGACCAGCGGGGCCACGCGCGTCGACACCCTGATGTCGCAGGACGTGCCGGCCGACCGGCGCGGCCTGACCCGCTGTTCTGGCAGCACATGCGCCCCGGCCACAGTCGGGGCTCCCTACGTGGTCGTCCTCTGACGTTAGGGAAGGTCCGGATGAGATCCGTGCGCGAACCGCACGGTGATGGACAGGCCGCCTTCGGGGCGTGCGCTGGTCGTGAGGGTGGCGTGGTGAGCTCGGGTGACGGCATTGACGATGGCGAGGCCGAGGCCGTAGCCGTCGCGGCGACCGTGACGATGGGAAGCCAGTTTTTGGAAGGGTTGGAACAGGCGCTGGACCTGGTCGCCGGGGATCACCGGCCCGGTGTTGGTGACCGTCAGGGCGACCTGCGTGCCGGAGGTCTGAGTGGTGATCTCGACGTGTCCGTCTGGGTGGTTGTGGCGGATGGCGTTGTCGATGAGGTTGGCGACGAGGCTTTCGATCAGTTTCGGGTCCCCGGCGGTAACTGCGGGCGCCAGGTGTTCGGCGAGGTCGACGCCTGTCTCCGTTGCTTGGTCGCGGCGGGAGGCGAGCACTCCTTCGACGATGTGGGCGAGGTCGAGGGTGTCCCAGCGGGTGACGCCGCGTTCGCTGGTGGCCAGGGTGAGCAGTGCGTGGACGAGCCGCTCCTGGTGCGCGCCGAGAGCGAGGGCCTCCTGGCAGGCCGAGCGCAGGGTGTCGGTGTCAGCGTCGGGGTCGGCGAGAGCGACCTCAAGGAGGGTGCGCAGGCCGGCGAGAGGGGTGCGCAGCTCGTGGGAGGCGTTGGCCACGAAGTGGCGTTGGGCGTCGAAGGAGGCTTCAAGGCGGGCGAACAGGTCGTCGAGGGTGTGGCCGAGTTCGGTCAGCTCGTCCGTGGGCTCGCCGAGGTCGAGGCGCCGGTGGAGGTTGCCGGCGGAGATGATTTTGGCGGTGGCGGTGATGGCGCGCAGCGGGTGCAGGAACCGGCCGGCGACGTACCAGCCGAGAGCCAGCGCGATGGGAATCAGAACGACCAGGGCGACGGCGGATCCGGCGAGGAGTTGGGGCAGGCTGATCCCGGGCCCGGTTTCGGTGACCGTGGTCGATGAGGGAGGGCCGTTGGGTCTGGCTGCCTGGATGCTGGCGAGCGGAATGTCGACGAGGACGAGCACGAAGACTCCGGCGGCGTAGATGCCCGCCGCGTAGGCGAGTGCGAGCCGCAAGGACCTTCTGGCGAGCCGCCGGGTGGTCATGACGGTCCGATGCGGTAGCCGCCTTCGCGGATGGTCTCGATCACGGGAGGGTCGCCGAGCTTGGCCCGTAACCGGTGCATGGTGTGCTTGACGGCGCTGCTGAAGGGGTCGGCGGCCTCGTCCCAGACGCGTTCCAGCAGTTCCTCGGCGGAGATGACCAGGCCGGGTACGGCGAGCAGGCATTCGAGCAGGGCGAACTCCCGGGGGCTCAGGTCAAGGCGCCGGCCGGCCCGGGACGCGATACGGCGGGCCGGATCGAGGGTGATGTCCCCGCATGCCAGGGTGGGCGGTAGTGGTGGGGTGGCGCGGCGGGCCAGGGCACGGACGCGGGCGACCAGTTCGGCGAACGCGAACGGCTTGGGGAGATGGTCGTCGGCGCCGAGGCTGAGCCCGTCGACGCGGTCCTCGATCGTGCCGGAGGCGGTGAGCATCAGTATGCGGCTCTCGCAGCGGCCGTGGGCGAGTCGCCGGCAGATCTCGTCCCCGTGGACGCCAGGCAGGTCGCGGTCGAGGATCACCACGTCGTAGCGGGTGACGGCCAGCCGGTCGAGGGCGGCGGTTCCGTCCAGGACGACGTCGACGGCCATGCCCTCGCGGCGCAGCCCGGTTCCGATGGAGCGGGCGAGGACCTCGAAGTCTTCGACGACGAGGACCCTCACCGCCGCCCACCGCCGGTCGTCGTGCGGGCGGGTCGGCCGGGTTGACGTGCCATGTCTTCACGATGCCAGATGCCCGGTTCCAGCCGGGTCGCAGCGGCTGCGACCCGGTTGGAACCGGGTGCTCCGTACAACCGTCGGCATGAATCCATTCACGCCTTACCGATCCAGCCAGCGGGCCGAGCGGGGCGGCTTCTCCCAGGTGCTGCGCGCGGAGTGGACCACGTTCCGCACCGCGCGCGGCTGGGTGCTCTCCATGGCGTTCTCCGTGCTGGTCACCGTGTCGCTCGGATTGCTGATCGCCGGGGGCGTCCGCAGCACGTGCGTGACCGGGAAGGGTGAGGGCCCCTGCCCCGCGCCTTTGCTGGGACCCGATGGCACGGCGGTCAGGGACAAGTACTACTTCGTGCACCAGCCGCTCAGGGGGAACGGCGGCATCACCGCCCGTGTGTCGGACATGACCGGGCAGATCCGGCTGCCGGACGCCGTACCCGGGGTGCGCAACGTCACGGAGGGGGTGGTGCCGTGGGCGAAGGCCGGGCTCCTCGTCAGGGAGAGCCTCAAGCAGGGCACACCGTATGCCGCCGTCATGCTCACCGGAGATCACGGCGTGCGGATGCAGTACAACTACATCCACGACGTGGCCGGCGGTCCTCACAATGGCCCGCAGTGGCTGCGGCTGACCAGGTCGGGCGACACCATCAGCGGCTACGAGTCAGACGACGGCAAGACGTGGACCGAGGTCAGCACTGTCAAGCTGACCGGACTGCCGGAGACGGTCGAGATCGGGCTGTTCGCCACCTCGCCAGGCGCGCTGTGGGATATGGCGCAAGCCTTCGCCCAGGTCACCGCCACCTTCGACCAGATCACGCCGCAAGTCGCGAACGGTTCGTGGCGCCGCGACGACGTCGGCGTCTCCATGGAGTCCGACGGCACGACCCCGCATCACCCGGGCGGGGTCGTCGAGTCCGGCGACAAGCTCATCGTGACCGGGGGTGGTGACATCGGGCCCGCCACGGTGGAGGGTGGTGTACGCGCCGACCTCATGCTGATCGGCGGGGCCGTGGGGTTGATCCCGGTGCTCGTGGTGGCGGTCACGTTCTTCACACGAGAACACCGGCGCGGGCTGATCAGGACCGGCCCGCCGGTCGCGCCGCATCCGGCGCGGCTGCTGGCGGCCAAGGCCGCGGTGGTCGGCGCGGTCGCGTTCGTGGCGGGGCTGGTGACCTCGGGGGTCGTGGTCCCTGTCGGCCTGGCGATGTTGCGTGCGAATCAGAACCCGATCCAGCCGATCACCCTGGCGACCGAGTCGCGGGTGATCGTCGGCTACGCGGCGCTGACGGCGGCCGCCGCCGTGCTGGCTCTGGGCCTCGCCGCGCTGGTCAAGCGGGCCGTCGTCGCCGTCGGGCTGGCCATCGCGCTGGCCGTCGTGCCCTACCTGCTGGCGACCGCGGGCTTGGCGCCGTGGCTGCTGACGATCACCCCTGCCGCCGGGTTCGCGATCACGCAGAGCGTCCCCACGTTCGCGCATGTGGACGTGGGCCCGTCACTGGTCGGGGGCTATTACCCGCTCTCGCCATGGGCGGGTTTGGCCGTGACCTGCGGATATGCCGCCTTCGCCCTCGGGGCGGCGATAGCCGTACACCGTGCATCCCTCTGACTCCACCGATCCGACTCCACCGATCGGTGGAGTCGCTCCACCGTGTGAGCGAGCGGCCGATTCCACCGCCCGCTCGGAAGATCGGGCGATCCGCATGAGGTGCCTCCGTTGCGACGCTGATTCCCGTCGGCGAACGAAGAGACGGAGGCACACTGAAATGCGCAATGTGGTCTGGCTGATCAGCGGGTACGCCGCGGTCAGCCTGCTGACGCTGGTGGCGATGATCGTGTTCCGGCACGACGCGACGATGGTCACCGCCGCGGTCTGGATCCGCGGCACCATCGTCGCCGCCGCCTCGCTGGTCACGCTGTTCCTCGCGGTCCGGGCGGCCCGCGGCGACCGCCGGATGCTGCTGCGGCTGCGCGTCGTCACCGCGGTCATGCTGGTCGCGATTGTGGTGATCATCGCGCTGCCCGGCACGTTCCCGCTCTGGTTCAAGCTCGAGCAGGGCGTCTGCGGCCTGCTCCTGCTGGCCGTCGTCGTGCAGATCAACCGGCGCCGGGCGGTCCGGCCGTGAGTGCGGTGATCGAGGTGGAGAACCTCCACGAGAGCCGTGGCGGCTAGATTGTCCCGCTGGGAGTAGGTGCGCGATGCAGAGTTGGCAGATGGCCGGGCCGGCGGGCTGGGAACAGCGGTTGCGACCCATGGTCACCGTGGTTCCGTACGTGCTGCTGGCCGTCATGGCCGCCCTGACCATCGCCTTCAAGCACGACCGGCCGGGCTCCCTCGCCATCGACCTCGCGCTCTGCGCGGCGGCCGCGGTGTGGACCCTGGCGCTCTTCACGCTGCGTCCGGCATGGCGCGACCGGATCGGCCTGATGGGTATCTTCCTGGCCGGCCTGATCCTGTTCGGGCTGGTCATGGTCCTGCGCAATCCGTGGTTCGGCTTATACACGCCGGCGCTGTACTTCTACGCGTACCGGATCATCGGCTGGCCGCGCGAGCTGTACTTCATCGCCGGCGTGGGGGTGGTGGCCGGCACTGCTCAGTCGGCCGGCCTGGACACCGGTTCCTGGGCCGGCCGACTGGAGTACCTGGGGATCCTGGTCGTCAACATCGCGCCGATGTGCCTGCTGGCCTGGATCGGCGAGATCGGCGCGCGGTACTACGCCTCCCGGGAGGCGGCGCTGCGCGAGGCCCGGGAGGCCAACGCGCGGCTGGCCGCGGCGCTGGCCGAAAACGCGGCGCTGCAGGAACGGCTGGTCGAGCAGGCCCGCGCGGCCGGCGTCCTGGACGAGCGGGCCCGGATGGCCCGGGAGATCCACGACACCCTGGCCCAGGGCCTCACCGGCATCGTCACCCAGTTGCAGGCGGCCGAGCACGCGGCCGACGACCCCGCCGCCTGGCGCCGGCACCACGCGGCGGCGACCGCGCTGGCCCGGGAGAGCCTGACCGAGGCGCGGCGCTCGGTGAATGAGTTGCGCCCGGAGCCGCTGGAGACCGGCCGCCTGGCCGACGCCGTCGCCGAGGTGGCGGCCACGTGGTCGGCCCGCCACGGCATCCCGGCCCAGGTGACCATCACCGGCGAAACCCGCAGCATGCGTCCGGAGGCCGAGGTCGCCCTGCTACGAATCGCCCAGGAGGCCTTGGCCAACGTCGCCAAGCATGCCGGCACCGCCAGCCGCGTCGGTCTCACCCTTTCCTACATGGACCATCAGGTGGCCCTCGACGTCCGCGACGACGGCCGCGGTTTCGACCCGACCGCACGGGTCGAGCGCGACGGGGGCTTCGGGTTGGTGGCGATGCGGCAGCGGATCGAGGCGTTGTCGGGCACGTTGCAGATCGAATCGGAGGTGGGGGGTGGGACCGGGATCTCGGCCTGCCTGCCCGCCGAGGCGCCGGAGGTGTTTTCGTGAGTGACCCGATCAAGCTGCTCGTCGCCGACGACCACCCGGTGGTACGGGACGGGCTGAGCAGCATGTTCGCCCGCGACCCCGAGTTCACCGTGGTCGGCGAGGCGGCGGACGGGGCCGAGGCGGTCCGGCTGGCCGAGGCGCTCGGGCCGGACGTGATCCTGATGGACCTGCGGATGGCCGGCATGGACGGCGTCACCGCGATCGGCGAGCTGGCCCGGCGCGGCGTACCGGCCCGGGTGCTCGTGCTGACCACCTACGACACGGACAGCCACGTGCTGCCCGCGATCGAGGCCGGCGCCACCGGCTACCTGCTCAAGGACGCGCCGCGGGACGAACTGCTGCGCGCCGTACGCGTGGCCGCCCGCGGCGAGGTCGCGCTCTCACCGTCGGTCGCCGCCCGCCTGATGAGCCGGCTGCGCGCCCCGGCGCCGTCGACCGGCCCGTTGAGCCGGCGCGAGCTTGAGGTGCTGCGCCTGGTCGCGGCAGGCCACACCAACCGGGAGGCGGCCGCCCGGCTGTTCATCACCGAGGCCACGGTCAAGACGCACCTGCTCAACATCTACGCGAAGCTCGACGTCAACGACCGTGCCGCCGCGGTCGCGGAAGGTTACAACCGCGGCCTGCTCGCTGCTCCCGAGCGTCCGTAAACCGTCCCCCCGTCTTGTCTAGGCGGGAGGGCAGGTCCGGGAGGCGATGGACAGCAGGGTGAGGGCGGCTTGGCGGGCGTGATCGCCCGCGCCCACCGCATCCTGATGTGCGGCGACGACCGTGGCGCCCTCAACCAGGATGAGCAGCTGCCGCCCCAGGAGGTGCGGATCGGCGGCTCCGGCTCGTTCGGCGATGCCGGTCAGGAGCTCCAGGTAGCGGTCGAGATGACGCGCGGTGATGGCGCGTACGGCCTCGACATGGTGCTGGGCGGCCGCGTTCAGCATCGCGCAACCACGGAAAACCGGCTCGTCGTACCACTGCCGCAGGGCGTCGAACACCGCGGTGAGCTGGTCGCGGGGATCGTCCCCGGCGGCAGCGGCTGCCCCGGCCAGCCACCGCGTCACCTGTTCACTGCGCTTGTGGAGAACCGCCTCGATGAGCCCGTCCTTGGTGCCGAAGTGCCGGTAGAGGGTCTCCTTGGACACGCCGACGCGGGCGCATAGCTCGGCGACGCCGACGCCGTCGAGTCCGCGCTCGTACAGCAGCGGCATGGCCGCTTCGACGATGGTGGCGCGGGTGCAGGCCGGGTCGATCGTCGACCCTTTCGCGACTGGCATGAGAGAGATGGTACCGCTCGGTTCGATCGGCTGCTAGCGTCGAGATCGTACCGATCGGTTCGACCTTGGAGCTTTCGATGACAGACCCGCTTGCCGCCCACCCGCCTCGCGACACGGACATTTCGGCCACCACGCCCGCGATGACCTTCCTCGTCGCCGAGATGGATGGGGCCGGCGAATCGTGGCGGCCGGCCGGGCTCGCGCCCCTGCGGTACCCATGAGGGCGCTGCGGCTGGCTTTCGGCACCGCCTCCGCGCTCGGGCTCGCGCGGTTCGCGTACGGCCTGCTCATCCCGGCCATGCGCGACGACCTGGGCTGGAGCCTGACCGAAGCCGGGGTGATGAGCGCCGCCAACGGGCTCGGCTACCTGGTCGGCGCACTGGTCACGCCCGCCGTCCAGCGCCGGCTCGGCGCCACCGCCACCTTCCGCTGGGGGATGGTTCTCACCGCAGTGGCACTGGCCGCCACCGCGGTCAGTGGTGACTTTCCGGCGCAGCTGGCCGCGCGGGCCGCCGCCGGGATGGCGGGGGCACTGGTGTTCATCAGCGGTGGGGTGATCGCGGCGCGCGTCGCGACCGGCATCGCCTCCAGCACGCCCATCGTCGTCTACTTCGCCGGTGCCGGGCTGGGCATCGTGTTCAGCGGCGCGACCATCCCGGCGCTGGGTGATCACTGGCAGTTGGCGTGCGCCGGCCTCGGCGCCGCCGCGGGTCTGGCGACACTGGTCAGCTGGTCCGCCGCACGTACCGATGAGGGTGAAGACGCCCCGGCCGGCAGTGTGCGGATGCTTCCGCTGTGGCGGATGGCCCTGGCCTACCTGCTGTTCGCCGCCGGATACATCACGTACATCACCTTCCTGTCCGCCTACCTCGCGGACCGGCACGCGTCGATCGCGCAGGTGACGCTCACCTGGACAGTGCTCGGGCTGGCCGTCGTGCTGGCGCCTTTCCTGTGGAGTCGGCCCATCACCGACTGGCCCGGCGGCAGGGCCCTCGCCGCGCTGCTCGTGCTCCTCGCCGGTGGAGCGGCGCTCGCCCTGGCGTCCTCGGCACTGCCGGTCGTCCTGGCCTCCGCGGTCGTCTACGGGGCGACGTTCATGAGCGTGCCCGCCGCCGTCACCGCGCTCATCAAGGCGAACACGCCGCCCGCGGAATGGACGGCCACGCTGGCGGCCTTCACCACGGTGTTCGCCGCCGGTCAGACCGCCGGACCGTGGCTCGCCGGGCTCCTCGCCGATCACACCTTCACCGGCGCCACCCTGGCCTGGACCGCCGTCCTGTGCGCCGGAGCCGCTCTGATCGCCACGACCGCGGGTCGTTCGCGCGTGGCCGCAACGCCCTGACCCCCGGACTGTTCGACAACCATTTCGATAACCATAAGGAGTACGACTATGGCAACCTTCGTTCTGATCCCCGGCATGTGCCACGGCGGCTGGTGTTTCGACGAACTCGCCGAACGGCTGCGCGCCCACGGACACCGCGCCCACCCGCTGACGTTGACCGGACTCAGCGAACGCGGCCACCTGCTGCATGGCGGAGTGAATCTCGACACGCACATTCAGGACGTGACCGGGGTACTGGCGGCCGAGAACATCCACGATGCCGTGCTGGTCGGCCACAGCTACGGAGGAATGGTGATCACAGGAGTCGCCGACCGCATGCCCGACCGGGTGAACGCCCTGGTGTACCTGGACGCCATGGTGCCCGGGGACGGCGACTCCTGCTGGAGCCTGGTCACCGATCGGGAGCGACAGTGGTACACGGACGTGACCGCGAGCGGCTACGCGGTACGACCACTGCCGTTCTTCGACACCCGGGCCACACCCCACCCGCTCGCCTCGCTGTTCCAGCCGATCCGGTTGGCCGGTGACCTCACGCAGGTCCGGCGCCGGATCTACGCGTACGCCGCCGGGTGGGACGGCGAATCTCCGTTCACCCCCGTATACCAACGGCTGCGCGAGGATTCCGCGTGGACGACGTACGCGCTCGACGGCGGGCACAACCTCATGCGGGACGCGCCGCTGGAGGTGCTGAAGATCCTGCTCGACGCCGGCTGACCTCGCTCACCCGGGATCCGGCAACTCTCCTGCGGATCAGGCGTTGGAGACACCTTCGGACGGCAGGCGCCCCGTCATGGGGCGCGGCCCGCGTCGGCATCGCTCGCATGTGCCGGCCAGTTGCGGAGCGCCACGTCGACGGTGTCGAGCACCCGGCTCCAGGATTCGTCCGCGCCGCGAGGATGATGGCGGAAGCCGCCTGCCTGTTCCAGGCTCACGAACCCGTGGAAGGTGCTGCCCAACAACCGGACCGCGTCGGTCTGGTCGGGCTCCGCGAGTGAGTAGCCCCGGAGGATCGCCCGCGTCATGTCCGAGTGCCGGCGCGCCGCACTCGCTTCAGCGGTCTCCGGGTCGAGTTCGACCTGCGTCGCCGTGTACCTGCCGGGGTGTTCCTTGGCGTAGTCACGATAGGCGTTGGCGAAGGCGACCAGTGCGTCCTTGCCCGCCCGGCCGGCCAGCGCCGCCGCGACTCGGTCGGCGAGCTCGGCCAGCGCCAGCACGGCCACCCGAACCCGTAGCTCGTGCGCGTTCCTGATGTGTGAGTACAGACTCGCGTCCCTCACGCCGAATCTGCGCGCGAGCTCGGAGACGGTGACGTTCTCCAATCCCACCTCGTCGGCCAGTTCGGCCGCCGCCTCAGCCAGCCGTTCGACGGTCACTCCGGCACGCGCCATGGGCACCCTGCTTCCTAGGACTCCTAGCAATATACATAATGAGTTGCTGCCGCAATATACGGTGGATAGCTTTTCGGCTATGAGACCGATTTCCGAGCGCGAGATCCGCGCCTCTTTCGTCAACTGCACCAAGGGCGAGGCCAAACGCCTCGTCATACCCAGGGACCTTGACGCGCGGCCATGGGACGACCTGGACTTCCTCGGCTGGCAAGACCCCTCATTCCCCGGCCGTGCCTACCTGGTCGCCGAGCACGGTGACCGGCTGGTCGGGGTGGCGCTGCGACGGGCCACCCCGCATGCCGGACATGCGCGGCGCAGCATGTGTTCGCTCTGCCTGACCACGCACACCGGCGATGGCGTGGCGCTGTTGACCGCCCGCCGCACCAGCGGCGACGGCAACTCCGTGGGGGCCTACATCTGCACCGACCTGGCCTGTTCCCTCTACCTGCGTGGCAAGAAGGACGTCGGGCCAGGTGGGCGGATGCCCGAGTCACTCACACTCGAAGAGAAGATCGACAGGACCGCGGCCAACGTGACCGAGTTCCTCCAGAAGGTGACCCAGTGATCGACGTCCCCATCGCGCCCGGCCTCGCGCGTCGGGGGTGCGACGCCGTTACAGCGGCTCGCCGAGCGGTCCGTAGCCGGCCTCCAGGGCGGAGGCCCAGTGGGCGGCGAAATCCGGCTGCGTGCCGTCGGCGTCGGTGAACCCGTACTCCTTGTACAGATCCCAGGTGGCCAGCGCCCGCCCGGTCCTGCGCATGATGTCGGGATCCGCGGCCAGCGCGGCGACCGCCCGGCCGAGGTACGCCGGTGTCTCGGAGTGGGCGAAGTTGGGGTCCTTCGCCGCGCCGTCCCGCCAGTTGTCCTCGGTGACCCCGAAGTGGTCGAGCATCGCCTCGGAACGGAGGAAACCCGGCGTGATCGCCAAGGCCGCCACGCCGTACGGCTTCAGCTCGGCCGCCTGCGCGACGGCGAGGCGGATCACCGCGGCCTTCGCCAGATCGTAGAAGAACGACCCGCGGTAGCGGGCGGTGTTGCCGTCGGTGACCTCCACGACCAGACCGGTCCGGCACGTGACCATCAATGGAAGCGCGTGACGGCTGGTGATCACATGGGTCTCGACCGCCTGACGCAGCAACCGCAGGCCGGTGTCCAGGTCCTGCTCCCAGAGCGGGTGCTCCCAGTCGGTCAACGGGTCGCCGCCCCACACGGAGTTGACCAGGATGTCCAGCCGCCCATCCTGCTCGGCCGCGATCCGGTCAACGAGGGCGCGGACCTCATCCGGGCGGCTGTGGTCGGTCCGGATCGGGATGCCGACGCCGCCGGCGGCGGTGATCCGCTCCGCCGTCTCTTCGATCGTCTCCGCACGCCCCAGGTCGGAGCGTCCTGCGGCGCTGCTGCGGCCGGTGACGTAGACCGTCGCGCCCGCGGCGCCGAGTTCGACGGCGATGCCCCGCCCTCCGCCCCGGGTGCCCCCGGCCACCAGGGCCACCTTTCCGGCGAGTGGCGGTGCGTCGTACATCATGATTCCTCCCGATCGATGCTGTCGTTCAGGTGAGGGGACAGCACGGTGGCGACCTCCCGCCGGAGCCGCTGCGCCAGCGTGCCCTGACGGTCGAGCGCCCAGGTCAGGCCCGCACCGGCGACGATCGCCTGTACGGTCCCGGCCAGGGACGCGGCATCGGTTCCGGCGCGAAGCTCGCCCGCCGACACGGCCTCCGCCAGCAGTGCCTCGATCGCCCGACCCTGGGCCAGATGAACCGCCAGGGCGTGCTCGTGGAACTCCGGATCCGTGAGGTCGATGCACAGGAACGCCAGATGGTTGGCGAAGGTCTCGGGCGTGGCCATCTGGGCCATCGACTCCGTCACCAGCGCCTCCAGGGCGGCGAGAGCCGAACGGTGCTCCCGCCGTACGCGCTCGGGCAGTGCGTCGGCGTACTTCGCGGAATGCTCGGCCAGCGCCAGGAGCAGGCCGCGCTTGGACCCGAAACGCTGCACGAGCGTGCCGGGGACCAGCCCCACCTCGCGTGCCACGAACGAGAGGGTGAGCTTCGCGGGGCCCACCCTGCCGATCACCTCGGCCGCCGCGCGCAAGATCGCCGCGTCGTCGATCCCTCGGGGACGTCCTGCCACCACTGCTTCCCCTCATTAATAAATGCCTGTTCATTTATTAAATCGGTCCCCGGGCCGTATCGCAAGCCGGGATGTCCGCCGCGTGGCCGAGGAGCTGATGGTCAGCTCGCACGTCTGGCCACCATCTGGGGCCCCGGTAGCAATCGCGGAAAATCCAACAATCACTGACCTGCGATTACTCACTACAAGGGCCCTGTGCGGCGCGTGGGAGGCCGTTCCCTCCCCGCCCTGCGTGAGGTCGTCGGCAAGGCGGCGACCGGCCATCTGACTCTGCCCGTCCGGACGTTCCCTCTACGCGAGGCCGTGGCCGCTCATCACGTTGTCGAGAGCGGCCACGTGCGCGGCAAGGTGGTCCTCATCGTCTGACCCATCGTCACGAAGCAGGATCGCTCATGGCTGAGCTGGGGACCCGCCCCTCGGCGCGGTGCGCGACTCGGAGAAGCACCGGGCCGCGCCCAGCGTGCCGGCCGACGCCGAACGGCGCCGCGCCTGACCCGCTCCCTCCCGTCACAGGGTCCCGGGGAAGCCGGGGAGCACGAGGTTGAACCAGTGCTGCGCGGTGTAGGTGGTGAGCTTCCTGGCCTTGCCAGTCTTGACGTTCACCGCGTAGGCCGTGAAAGGAACGTACGGAGGGTCGAGGCTCGGGGCAGGGGCGTTGACGTCGCTCTCCTTGCACACAAAGGGCCTGGCGAGGGCGGTGATCTCCTGAGGGCCGGTCCAGCTGCGCAGATAGACAAAATTGTCGGTCATGGACAGGCCCCGCACGGGGACCCTCCGGAGCACCTTGCCGGTTTCCGGGTCCAGGTGCACAAGATCCTCACCGCTTCTCAAGCATCCGGTGCCGCGGACCTCCACGCTCTCCACCGCGACGATGCTCTTCCCATCGGGACCGAGCCCGCCGACCAGGTAGTGCCCGGCGACGTCGACGGTCCTCGCGTTGCCCGCCGTGGACGTCTGCCAGAGGTGGCTGATGGTCTGCAGCCGCGTCTTGGGCGCGTACTCGGCCAGAGTGATCGTGTCGCCGCCCGGGGACAGGCCGATGGGGTTCCAGCCGTTCGGCAACGGCCTGACCATGCGCTCGCGCATGTCGAACAGCATGGCCGGGTCCTTCAGCGGCGGTCTCTTGGTGAATGCCACGAAGCGGCCGTCGTCTGACAGCAGGAGATGGGCGATGCTGCCGAGCCAGGCTCTGGGCACCTTCGTCGGGGCCGTCACTACCGCTCCGGAGGCAAGGTCGCGCACCGCGAAGGTGCCGGCCTCGGCGTCGTAGTAGGCGATCTTGCTTCCGTCCCGGCTGATCGCCAGGGGGCTTGTCCGCCCGGAGTCGGAACCGCGCAATGCCTGCGCCACGCGGTAGGTCTTGCCGCTCCGGGTGACCACCCGCCAACCGCCGTCCACGCACCCGGGCGGCACCTTGCCGTCCTCCGGCTGGCAGAGGGTCATATAGGCGTGGCTCAGCGACTCCACCCCGCGTGCAGGCAGGTCGGTCACCGTCCCGTTCCCGGGCTCGGTGGCCGCGTCCGGCTCCGCCGGCAGCAGTCGTACGGCGGCCGTCGCGGCGAGCGCGATGGCGATGACCGCGGCGGCTGCCGCGATCGGGACGACCCTGCGCCGCCGCAGCTCGCGGGTTCTGATCGTGCGCTCGGTCAGGTCCACCTGGGGCGCATCGTCAGCCATGTCGTTCAGCGCGTCTCGAAGCCAGGTCATCGGTGTGCTCCCTTCAGGTCTTCCATTTCGGCGAACTTCGGCGCCAGCTCCGGCGCGAGCGCCCGTAACCGGGCGAGTGCATGGTGGGCCTGGCTCTTGACGGTGCCGATCGAGCAGCTCAGCAGCTTCGCGGTCTCGTGCTCGGTGAGGTCCTCGTAGTAACGCAGAACGATCACCGCCCGTTGCCTGGGCGGCAGCTGCGCGAGCGCCTGCCGCATGGCGAGCCGGACGATCGTGGACTCCTCGCTGGAGTGAGACCGCTCCGGCGGCTCGGCGCTCGGCAGTTCGGTCGTCCTGACCAGCCGACGGCGCCAGGAGATGTACTGGTTGACCAGCGCCTTTCGGGCATATGCCTGAGGGCTGGCGACGTGCGCCAGCTCGGGCCAGCGCCCGAGCACCTTGATCAGCACGCTCTGCAGCAGGTCCTCGGCGAGGTGGGCATCTCCCGTGAGCAGGTACGCCGTCCGCATCAGCGACCGCTGGTGGGCGGCCATGAACTCACGGAAGCTGTCATTGTGGTCCAAGGAAACTCCTCTCGCCCGTTACCGACGTCGGCGAGCGGGTGAAAGGTTGGGCCGGATCGGCCGGGACTCTTTCCAGGTCTTGGTGCACTGAATAGTGATGCCATGTGATGGCTGCGTACTTATGGTCGCCGTGGATCCGTTCCTGGGCAGTCTGGCGGGGTCATGCGGTGCCGGGGATGTGACCTGGAAATCCTGAGCGTCACGCCGACGGCCGGGCGAGTTTGGCGGCGACGGCGTCGAGGACCCAGTCCAGGCCGGTCGCGAAGGACGTCTCGGCGTCCACCTCCGTGCCGTCGTGCACGACCTTGGCCAGCGCGGGGAAGCGGCCCGTGGCCAGCACCCTGCTCACATACGGGCCGTAGGCGCGCTGCCAGTCGCGCTTGGACAGGCCCGTGGCGCGCTCGGCCCGCAGGTTCGCGATCTCGCGCCTGATCGCGCCAGTGAAGTAGGCGCTGACGGTCTCCACGGCGCGCATGACGGTGTCGAGGTCGGCGAGGCCGTCGAGGGCGGCCAGCGTGGCCTCAGTCACGGCGAGGGCGTTCGGGCCCAGGGTCGGACGGCCGCCGAGCAGGTCGGCCAGCCATTCGTGACGGAGAGTGGCCTGCCTGGTGCGGTCGGCGTGGGTGCGCAGCACCTCCCGCCAGTCGCCGGGCTGCTCCTCGGGGAGGATCTCGGCGTGGACCTCGTCCACCATGAGGTCGAACAGCTCCTCCTTGGTGGAGATGTATTGGTACAGCCGCATCGGGCCGACGTCCAGCCGGGCGGCGACCTTGCGCAACGACACCGCCTCCAGCCCGCCCTCGTCGGCCAGCGCGATGGCGGCGGCGACGATTCGCTCCCGGTCGAGCGGCGCGGGGCGAGTCGGCGGCTCCGGCCGGTCCCACACAGTCATGGA
Organism: Microtetraspora glauca; assembly: GCA_001570385.1. Lineage (GTDB taxonomy): Bacteria > Actinomycetota > Actinomycetes > Streptosporangiales > Streptosporangiaceae > Microtetraspora > Microtetraspora glauca. The sequence continues at coordinate 120,232 of BBYL01000009.1, forward strand.
TACATCGTACTGTTGCGATACACCGTATCGGCAAAATACAGTGTATCCATATGAGACACCGTATCGCCGTGATTGGGGGCGGGCCCGCCGGCCTTACCTTCGCCCGCGTCCTGCACCGGCACGATCACCCCGTCACCGTCCTCGAACGCGATCCCGCCCGCGACGCCCGTCCCCCGGGTGGCACGCTGGACCTGCACGAAGAGCTGGGCCAGCTCGCGCTGGGCAAGGCGGGGCTGCTGGCGGAGTTCCAGGCGCTGTCCCGTCCCGAGGGGCAGGCCATGCGCATCCTGGACACGGATGGGACCGTCCTCCGCGACTGGCAACCCCGTCCGGATGACCGGGCCAATCCCGAGATCGACCGCGGGCAACTCCGTGACCTGCTGCTCGGCCCTCTGGACGTTCGGTGGGGGCGGGGCGTGACGGAGGTGGTGCCGGGGACCCGGGATGGCGTGCTGGTCCGTTTCGCGGACGGGCGACAGGCGACGTTCGACCTCGTGGTCGGCGCGGACGGCGCCTGGTCCCGGGTCCGCCCGGCAGTCTCGCCCGCGACGCCGCACTACACCGGCATCACCCTGGTCGAGACCTCCCTGGACGACGTCGACACCCGCCACCCCGACCTCGCCCGGCTGATCGGCGACGGCTCCATGGCTGTATTCGGCGTGAACCGCAACCTCGTCGCCCAGCGCAACAGCGGCGGCCACGTCAAGGTGTACGCCCAGTTCCGTGCGCCGCTGGACTGGCACACGAACCTGGACCGGCATATGGGCCTGAACCAGCGCGCAGGCCTGGACCTGGCCGACGTCGAGGCCGTGCGATCAAGCCTGCTGGCTCTGTTCGACGGCTGGGCCGCTCCCGTCCTCGACCTCCTCCGCCACGGCACCGCTTTCGTCCACCGCCCCCTCTACGTCCTGCCCGTGTCCCACACCTGGGCCCACGTCCCCGGGGTGACGCTCCTGGGCGACGCCGCGCACCTGATGCCCCCATTGGGGGTGGGCGCGAACCTTGCGATGCTGGAAGGCGCCGAACTCGCCGAGTCCGTCACCGCCGCCCCCGGCCCCGGCGATCTGGACGAGGCCGTCCGCGCCTTCGAGCAACAGATGTGGGCACGGGCCGGCAGGTGGGCCAAGATCACGATGGCCGGTCTGGAACGCCTCGTGAGCCCGGACCCCACCGAAGCCCTCGCCCTCTTCGACGAAGTTCAGCCATCCTGACTGCCAAACGCAAGAGCACCAGCAGCTCGCCACGACTTCACGGGGCAGCACGGCACCGCCGCGGTTCCTTCTGGCAGATACCGCCCGCCATACGAACTCCGCCACGGGGCGGTGAGACGGGCAACCGAACGGCCGGCGGCGTTAGCGAGCCAGGGTGGGCGGGGCTTACCGCGTCGAGACGGCGCCGTACGCGGGCCGCGGCGCGGGCCGGCAATCCTGGGAGCAGCCTTCGAACCGGGCCGAGTCGACGGGCGTGAACGACGTCGGCGGCACGCCCTTCAGCGCGCCGATCATCGTGTCCTTCCAGATCGGCCCGGGAAGCGTGGCCCCGGCCACCGCCCCGTAGTACCGCCCGCCGATCGTCACCCCGATCAGCTTGTGCTTCTGGGCGCCGCGCGGGTCCCCGATGCTCACCGCGGCGGCCAGGTCCGGGGTGAACCCGGCGAACCACGCGGCGGCGTAGTCGTCGGTCGTGCCGGTCTTGCCCGCCGCGTCGCGCCCGATGCCGCCCACCCCGCGCATCGTGCCCTTGGTGAGCACGCCGGTCAGCACCTCGGCCGTGGCGTCGGCGATCCCGGGGTCGAGCGCCTGGCGGCACTTCGGCCGGTACGTGGTGGCCTTTCCGCTTCGGTCGGTGATCCGGGTGATCGCCATCGGCGCGCAGTAGGTGCCGCGCGCCGCGATCGCCGCGTACGCGTTGGCCACCGTCACCGGGTCCATCTCGTTGATGCCGAGCGTGAACGTCTCGTACTCCTGCAGCCCGCGACCGTCCGACCGGCGGATACCCAGCGACTTGGCCGTGGTGACCGACTCGCAGAGCCCCACCCGCTGCTCCAGTTCCATGAAGAAGGTGTTCACCGAGCCCCAGGTGCCGGTCCGCAACGTCTTCCACCCGGGGGAGCCTTCGTCGTTGGTGACCGTGTGCGTCGGGTCGCCGATGTTCTCGTCCTTGCAGGTCGTGAACGTCGAGTAGCCCGGCGCCCGGTACCCGCGCTCAGGCCGTCGTCGAGCTTCATGCCCTTCTTCAGCGCGCCGATCAAGGTGAAGGTCTTTAACGTGGAGCCCGCCTGGAACCCGACTCCGCCGCCGTGCGCGGCGTCCGCCACCAGGTTGTACGAGATCTCGTTCCTGGCCGTGTTGTTGCCGTACGGCTTGCTCGCCGCCATGGCCCTGATCGCTCCGGTGCCCGGCTGGACCAGTGCCTGGGAGGCGACGGGGTCGTCGGAGGCGTGCACATACTTCTTGATCGCCTGATCCGCGGCTGCCTGCATGGCCGGGTCGATCGTGGTCCTGATCGTACTTCGGCACGACCGCCGAAGCGCGCCTCGAGATGCTCAACCGCGGCGGCCTGCGCCATGCTCGTAGAAGCGATAGTCCTCGATCGCGACGATCGCCGTCTTCATGACCTCGGCGATCTTGTCGAAGCCGACGACCTCCCGGTACTCCTCGTAGAAGCGCGCGATCTCGCCCCCCTTGGCGTCCTGCACGATCGTGACCTCGGCCGGCGGCGGCTCGACGAGGTCGACCGGCCTGAGGTCCACCGCGTCCGCCGCCGACATGAACCCGAGAGCCGCGCTTCCCCGGCCGGGGCCACGATCCCCGCCGCGAGCACGCCCGCTGCCGCGCTCGCGGCGGCGAGCCGTACGATCTTCGTTCCCCGACGCGACATCAGAGCCTGCCGAGCCCGCGGGCCGGGACGGTGTCGCTCGGGGTGATGGCCGCGCCATACAGCTGAGCGACGGCCAGGCCGTCCTTGACGTGCTTGTCGGTGACCGGCGAGTCGGGCTTGAGCTCGGCGGACGGCTGCGCCCGTACGGAGGCCGCGGCCGAGGCCGTGCCCGCGCCGAGCACGCCACCGGCAAGGAGCGAGATCGTCGATGCGATGGCTTCCCACGCTGCCGTGAGCGGGCGGGTGCGGAGGTTTCGCATGTGATGTCCTTTGCCTGTCATTCGTGAAGGCAGGAGCAAAGCAGACCCGATCAGACGATGTCCAATAGTGATATCGGCGCGAAATCAATGTTCAATTCCATATAAATGCTGGTCGCAACACTTCTGGAGAGCCTTGTCAGGGCAGACGGAACGGATGCGGATGTGGCCGCGCTGTGGGCGGCGGTGGAGGAGGTCACGCCCCGGGCGGCGGCGCTGAGCGCGGCGGCCACGGACGCGAGCAAGATCGCCCTTGTCGATACGGCTGCCCGCCGGTCCCTCGACCCCGAAACCGGCCGGCCTCGCCGCGCTCACTGCCGCGCCGCCGTCCGCCATGGGGCACTAGCTGGTGGCGCGCCAGGTGAGGGAGAGACCGGTCACGGCGCGTTCGGTGCGGATCTCCATCATGGTGCCCAGGATGGTGGCATGGTCGGACACGACGGGAACGGCGTCGGGCGTATAGGTGATCCTGGTGCTGACGAGCACGGCGCTGCCCTCAGGCTCGTGAAGGCGGCGTGCGGCGGCGGGGTCGAGCAGGCCGGGCCGGACCACCTCGGACGCCCGGGCGACCGCCACTCCCGCGTCGGCGAGCGCCGTGTAGAGGGAGACAGTGGTGAAGTCTCGGTCGCGGATCTGGTCGGCCACCGGCTGGCGGACCCAGGACACCTGGTGAACGGCGGGACGGCCCGCGAACTCGCGGATCCGCTCCAGCCGCAGGGCTGTGTCGCCGGGACGCAGCCGCAGCTCCGCCGCGATCCGGGCGGGGGCTCGGCGCAATGCCCGCCCGGCCACCACGGTGCGCACGTCGTGGCCCTGTTCCCGCAGATCGTCGGCCAGACTGCGGAGCGAGCCGAGCTGGTACGCCAGGTGGGGCGGGGCCACGAACGTGCCCTTGCCGGGCCGCTGCACGATCAGCCTTTCGTCGCTGAGTTCTCGCAACGCCTGGCGCAGCGTCATGAGGGTCACCCCGTAGGAGGCGCTCAGCTCCCGTTGCGGGGGCAGGGCCTCCCCGGGGGAGTAGTGTCCCGACCGGATCTTCGCGGCGAGGTCGGCGGCGATGGCGCGGTATCTCGTCTCGTGCCCGGCGTCGGGGGTCATCGTGGTGCGTCACTCCTGGTCGAGGGCCCGGCGCAGGGTCGCGAGGAAGGCCCGCAGGTCGTCCGGCCCCGCCCCGTCGAGCACCCGCCGCATGACCGCGGCGCCGACCACCACGCCGTCGGCGTACCGGCCGGCCTCCCGCGCCTGGTCGGGCGTGGAAATGCCAAATCCTAGCAAGACCGGCCGGTCGGTGCCGCGTCTGATCCGCGCGGTGAGCTCCGCGGCCGAGGCGGCGAGGGCGGCCCGCTCGCCGGTGGTGCCCATCAGCGACACCGCGTAGACGAATCCCCGGCTGCGGCGCGAGATCTCCTCAAGCCTCTCGCGCGGCGTCGCCGGCGACGCCAGCAGGACCAGTTCGACCCCGGCGGCGGCGGCCACGTCCGTCATCTCGTCCGCCTCGTGCACCGGCAGGTCGGGCACGATCAGACCGCTGACGCCGGCCCGGCGCAGCGCGGCGCAGAACGCCTCGGGCCCGTCATGCAGCACCAGGTTGTAGTAGGTGCTGGCGACCAACGGCACGCCCAGGTCCCGGACCTCGGCCAGGTCGGCCAGGATCCGGCGGGTGCTCGCCCCCCGGGCCAGCGCCGTGTCGCTCGCCTGCTGGATGGTGGCGCCGTCGAGCGTGGGGTCGGAGAACGGCAGGCCGAGCTCGATCGCGTCCGCGCCGGCTTCGACGAACGCTTTCAGGTACCGCGTCCAGCCGGGCGTGACACCCCCGGTGACGTACGGCATGAGCAGACCGCGACCGGTGTCCCGGCGGGCACGCAGGTGGCGTTCGACCGCGCCCGGGGCCAGGATGTTCGTCACACCAGCTCCTTCAGGGTAGAGATGTCCTTGTCGCCCCGGCCGGACAGCGTCATCAGGACCGTCGATCCGGCGGGCAGGTCGCCGCCGCCCGCCGCGCGGATCACCCAGGCGAGGGCGTGCGCCGATTCGAGCGCAGGGACGATGCCCTCGGTGCGCGCCAGCCGTACCGCCGCGCCGACCGCCTCATCGTCGGTCACCGTGACGTACCGGGCCCGGCCCAGGTCGCGCAGGTGGGCGTGCTCCGGGCCGACTCCCGGGTAGTCGAGCCCGGCGGCGATGGAGTGCGCCTCGACGATCTGCCCGTCGTCGTCCTGCAGGAACAGCGAGCGGCAGCCGTGGAGGACGCCGAGCCTGCCACGGGCCGCCCCGGCGCCGCCCTCGGCCTCGACACCGACGAAGCGCGCCGAGGTGTCGGCGAAGCCGGCGAACGTGCCGGCCGCGTTGGAGCCACCGCCGACGCACGCGACCACGTGGTCCGGCACGCCGGTCCGCAGTTCGGCGGCACACTGCCCGCGGGCCTCGTCGCCGATGACCCGCTGGAACTCCCTGACCATCCACGGGTACGGATCCGGCCCGATGACCGAGCCGACGCAGTAGTGGGAGTCGCCGGTGACGCCCACCCAGTGCCGCATGGCCTCGCTGGTCGCGTCCTTGAGCGTGCGGCTGCCCGTGGTGACCGGGATCACCTCGGCGCCCAGCATGCGCATCCGGAAGACGTTCAACGCCTGCCGCTCGATGTCGCGTTCGCCCATGAAGACCGTGGCCTCGAGCCCGAGCAGCGCGGCGGCGGTCGCGGTGGCCACCCCGTGCTGGCCCGCTCCCGTCTCGGCGATCAGCCTGCGCCGTCCCATCCGTGCGGCGAGCAGGGCCTGGCCCAGCACATTGTTGATCTTGTGTGACCCGGTGTGGGTGAGGTCCTCGCGCTTGAGGTACAGCCGCACGCCCAGCTCCTGCGACAGCCGCCGGGCCGGTGTGAGCGGAGTCGGCCGTCCGGCGTGCAGGGCGAGCAGTTCCGCCAAGGCGCCGCGGAAGCCCGGATCCGCCCTCGCCTCCCGGAACGCCTCGTCCACCTCGCGGCACGCCTCCACCAGGGACTCCGGCGCGTACCTCCCGCCGTACTCGCCGAACCGGCCCCGTGCCCGGGGATCGCCCATCGTCCTGCTCGCCGGGACTGGCTCACGCCATGGCGACACATCTCGCATCCCACACTCACCTCGTTCTATAACTCTTCAGAGAGTTCTATAACAGTGGGTGTGGCATGGACGGCCTGGGGCGCGCCACCCCCGGCCGGTCCCGCTCGCCGGCGCGCGTATTGGGGTGCTGTCAAGAAACGTGTCACCAGCCGCGAACGAGCGTGTTCCGGCAGGTCGGCAGGGTGCATACGTGACCACGGCGACGCCGATTACCGACTGCCCGGCGGGAATTCGGATGCGAGGGTCGGTGGGGTGGTGTGTGATCGGGGCATGGTGATCGAGATGGGTGGTCCCGGGGTCGACGGGCTCGATGACATGGTGCGGGTGTTGGGGGAGTGGCAGCACGACGGAGGGCCCGTGCAGGTGCATCCGGGGGATGTGGGGTGGTTCTGGAGCTTCGGTGCGAAGCGGACGGCGGAGGCGACGCGGACCTGGAGTCGGGCCGGGGAAGTTCTGGCGGTCGGGCTGCTGGACGGTGCGGAGTTGCTGTGGTTGGCGTTCGCGCCGGAGGCGTTGCGGGACGAGGAGTTGGCGCAGCAGGTGGCCGAGGACGTGTCGGCACCTGAGCGTGGTGTGCTGCTCGAGGGCAAGGTGTACGTCGAAGCGCCGACGGGTGCGCTGGTCCAGGACCTGTTGTTCCAGGACGGCTGGGAGAGTGGCGAGCCATGGACGCTACTTCGGCGTGACCTCGGCGCCCCTGTGCCGGATCCCGTTCGCGTCGAGGTGAGCGGGCCGGAACAGGCGCACGAGTGGGCCGCGGCCCTGCGCGCGTCGTTCGACGGGTCGACGTTCACCGACGAGCGCTGGCACGCGATGGCGGCAGGTGCGCCGTATGTCGACGCCGTCGCCACCTACCAGTCGGCCGGCCTCGAGCAGTTGCCCGAGAGGCGGGACCTTTACCGCAACGCTTCCTGAGGCTTCCGGTGCGGGGTCGCGGTGTGGCCAGTGATCGCGAGGCCGGTCTCGGCGAGGCAGCCACCTCAGGTGTCGCACCGGACAGAACCGGAGCAGTGTGATCCGCCGAGCTTGCGCGACCGATAGCCTGTGTCATCGTGGCGCGCGCTCTGACCTTGCCGATCTTGTTCGTGGTGTGCGGCGTCGTCGTGGCGGCCGTGCGAATCGCCGCAGGGTCCCCGGTCGCTGCCGGTATAGCGCTGCTGGTGTTCGTGCTGCTCGCCGGACTGTACTCTCCGCTGGCGTTCCCGAGGTCGATCGGTGCGGCGGAGGCGCAACGCCGCAGCGCCATCGACGGTCGGCCGATCGTCTACTGGCGGGCGGGCTGCAAGTACTGCCTACGGCTGCGGATCCGGTTGGGCCGCGACGCCCGCCGGCTGCACTGGGTCGACATCTGGCGCGACCCGGCGGGTGCGGCGGCGGTGAGGGCCGCCACCGGTGGCGACGAGACGGTGCCGACCGTGGTGCTGGCGGGCCGGCCGTACATCAACCCGGATCCTGGGTGGGTGCGCGAACAACTACCCCAATCCACCTGAAGCGGTCAAATCCGCTCGGCCAGGGTCGGCGGAGGGATTCACCGGCTGGTCCCGCTGACTACGTCAACCCTGACGCGCCCGGGTCGTGCCGCCGCCCGCCGACCTCGACCCGGACTCCGGGCGGGCCCGCCTGTCCTACCGCCGCGCCGTCGAGTGTTTCGAGACCGCCACGGCCGAACTTGCGGGCGGGCCGTGGACACTACACCAGCTGCGCCATTCGGCGCTGACCCACGCCGCTGAAGACCGCGCCAACACCTCCACGTTGCTGGCCTACTCCGGGCACACCTCGGTCGCCTCCCTGGCCCGCTACGCCCGGGTCTCGCCTGCACCTGATCGGCCGCTACGCCGACGTCGCGCGCCCGGCGACGTGACCCCGCGGCTGGGTCACGGTCATGACGAGGCCGATGCTGCCGCGCCGGACGTCAGCGCCGCCTGTACGATGCGGATCGCCTCGCCCGCGTCGATGCCGACGCTGGCGATCACGGCCGCGTAGTCGGCGGCGGCCCGGCGGGCCCGCTCCCGGCCCTCCTCCCCGGCGGCCGACACGAACGAGCCCGCCCGCCCGCGCGTTTCGATCAGCCCCGCTTCCTCCAGCTCCCGGTAGGCCCGGCCGACCGTGTTGACGGCCAGGCCGAGGTCGGCCGCGAGGTGGCGGATGGTCGGCAGGCGGGCGCCCACGGCAAGCGTGCGGTCCTGGATCTGCCGGGCGAGCTGGGCCCGCAGCTGCTCGAACGGCGGCACCGGCGAGGCCGCATCGATGACGATCATCGGACGCTCATGGCCCGCCGGGCCACCGTCGCGCTCGACGGCGTCTTGGCATGGAGCGCGACGCACGTGACCAGGCCCAGGATCAGGTAGGCGACCGCAGCGGCGCTCCACCAGCCGGGCGCGGTGCCGAACAGCAGCACCATGGGCAGCGACCACTGCACGTTCGGCGTGGTGAGGTCGCGGGCGTCCTCGACGCGCATGATGACGTCGGCGGTCAGCGACTCCTCGTCCTCGGCCACGACCGGGCGCCTGAGCAGGTGGCGCAGCTGCATGGCGATGATGGCTGTCACGCCGAGCAGGCCGATCAGCAGGACGACGGCCAGCTGCCGCACGGTGGGGTCGGGAACGGCCAGGGCGCTCCCGACCAGCACCATCGCACCGGCGAACGTAGCGACCGCGAAGACGGCGTACGGCCGGCCGAGCACGGCCCGCCAGCCGGGCTGGATCAGATGGGCGGCCCTGCGGGACAGCGACGCGCCCGCCCGCTGGTCGACGCGTCGCACCCACCAGTCGAGCAGCGACTGTGCCAGCAGCAGCCCAGCCACCAACGCGGTCAGGGCCAGCAGCGGCAGCGGGCGATGCGACTGGAAGCCGCCGAAGGCGGAAGTGGCGGCGAGCGCGCTCGCGATGATCAGCACGGCCAGGATGAGGTGAGCGGCGAGGCGGGCGCGTCTCCGGACCGCCAGCCGGTCGGCCAGCAGCGGGGTCGGGCGGGTGCCGGCCAGGTCGTGCCGGGCCAGCCACTCGCCCGCCAGTCGCAGATCAGCCGCACGCGCCGGCGGGCCGGCGTCCGATAACGGTTCACCGGTCATAGTTCCTCCTTTGTCGCAAGCTTTGTAGCAACATAGTGCGTCATATATTGAGACAAAGTCAACGCTCCGCGGGCTCTCGTCGTCCCGGTGCCGCTGGCGGCCCCGCCCCGCGTGTACCTGGTTGCACGAGTCTTAGCGACGGAGATGGTGGCCAGGTCGTCGGTGTCGACGGTGTGGCCCTCGGCAGCGAGCTGGTTGGCGGCGTCGGTGATGTCGCAGGCGGTGGAATAGATGACGCAGTTGGCGATCAACTCGTTGAACTTGACCACCTTCTCCTGGTAGTCGGGGTCGTTGTGGCCGATCAGCTTGCCGCCGAACTCCTCACCACGGGACTTGCTGCGAGTGGCCGGCTCCCTGGTCGCCAACCAGGTGCGCGTCTACGACCTGCTGCGGATGTTCGGCCCTGAGGGACCGCCGACCCCGTTGGGATCGCGGCAAGGCCCAGAGAAGGTGCGTTCTCAAGAAAATTAAGATCGACATCTTGAAAGTTAAAGATGTGCTGGGTATAACTTTGAATATGACAGAGCAGGCGATGGACTGGCAGGAACTCACGAACCTGACCCGGGGCCAGCTGTTCGTCGTCGAGCGGGTGCGCCTGGCAGGCAGCGGCGTCGCGATCGAGGGCGAGTTCGAACTACCGCAACTGGCTCAGCTCAACGTCGAGGATCAGATCTTCGTCACGGCGTTCGTGCGGTGCCACGGCTCCATCAAGCAGATGGAACGGATCTTCGGGGTGAGCTACCCGACGATCAAATCCCGACTGAACCGGATCACGCAGATGCTCGACTTCGTGGAGACCGACCCGGCTCCCTCGCGTGCCGACATCATCGACCGGTTGCGCCGCGGCGAGATCACCGCACAGCAGGCACTGTCCGAACTGGAGGGCCGCACGTGATGCCGCAGTTGATGACCGTACGAATCAAACGCCCAAACCGTCGCCGCATCCGGATCTGGGTCCCGGTACTCCCCGTAGCGCTCGTGCTCTCACCGGTCGTGGTCCTGGCCGCCCTCGCGGCGGCCGTGGCCTGCCTCATATACCGCGTCGATGCGGTGCGGGCACTGGGCACCGGTTGGCGCATCGTCTCGGCGTTGCCCGGTACCCGAATCGACATCGAGCACGACCGTACGGCCGTGCTCGTCGCCATCCGATAGGAGAGATTCCGATGAACGAACAGCGCAAGGACATCCTCGACATGCTGGCCGAGGGCAAGATCACCGCAGAGGAGGCGGAGCAGCTCATCGCCGCGCTCGAACACGACCAGCCGCCCGCGGCGTCCAGACTCGACGCCCGGCCGAAGGGCAAGGCGAAATACCTGCGGGTGGTGGTGCACACCCTTGAGGACGGCGAGCCGGGGCGGGTCGACGTGCGGGTGCCGCTGCAGCTGCTGCGGGCCGGCGTACAGCTGGCGGCCCTGATCCCGCCACAGGCACTCGATCGGGCCAACACCCAGCTGAACCAGTCAGGCGTGCCGTTCGACCTGACACAGCTCAAGCCCGAACAACTCGAGGCGCTCGTGGACCACCTCGACGAGATGACCGTGGAGGTCGACCAGCCCGACGCCCACGTGCGCGTCTTCTGCGAGTAGCCGCCATCCACCTGGACGGACCCCCGAGAGAGTGCTGCGACGCCCTCCCCAGACCGCGCCCGCAACAGCAGAGCACGGCGAACGGAACCCCGATCCGCGCAGTCGTCGGGGAGGACCCTGTGAAGTTCGCCGAGGAGTTCTTCGGATCTACCCGGAGGGTCAGTGGATCAGCCCGAGCGGGAACGGCTGACCAACGCCATCGATCGCGTCACAGGCGACGAACCATGACGATAGAGAGAACGGATATCCGCATAGCGGCCTTTCAGGCCCAAGGGCCTGCGATCCACGTGCATGGCCTGGAGAAGTCAAACACGACGCTGCGGATGCTGCGCGGCGTGGACTTCGACGGATAGCGGCCACCTCCTGCATGCGCCATCGGCGTGGTTTGCTCTGAAGTCGTGCCGGCCGGCTGGATGCGCCGGGTCGGCCACCGGGCCCCTTCGAGCTCGCCCTGCGCCGACTGTCCGTTGATCTACACGGTGGCGTGGCCGCGACCGTACGCATGACGTCTCGGGCGCCCTTTGCCGGCACCTGCCACCTCAAGCCGGACACGAAACGCCGCTGGGAGGCGATGAACACGACGGCGCCGGCGATCGCCGTACATGGTTCGCGGATTGGGAGCGCACATGACTATCCCGAACCCGACCGACTCGACCTGGACCGGCATGGTGCCGGTCCAGGACACGGCGCCGGCCGTGACCGACACTGGCGGTCCCGGTGTCCCCGTGGTCTACCTCAATGGCCCTCCGCTCCCGAACGTGTCCCCAGCCGCCAGGTAGGTCTCGTGACGCATGACCCCTTATTGAGTGGGGCCGAGGCTGTGGCGGAGAAGTTCGAGGTCGGCGAAGGGGAATCGGCATAACCGGTCGGACTCTTCGCTCCTGCCTGCCACTCAGGCGAGGCAGAACTCGTTGCCCTCAACGTCCTGCATAACCAGGCAGGACTCGTTCACCTCATCGGCAGGCAGGAGCCGCACGCGTACCGCGCCGAGCGGGATCAGCCGCGCGCATTCGGCCTCAAGGGCCGCCAGGCGCTCCTCACCCACCAGCCCGGTGCCGACCCGCACGTCAAGGTGCAGCCGATTCTTTACGACCTTGCCTTCGGGAACGCGCTGGAAGTACAGCCGCGGACCCGCGCCCGAGGGATCGCTGCATGCGAACCATGAATCCCGCTGCTCAAGCGGCAGCGTGCGATTGAAGTCGTCCCAACTGGCAAACCCCTCCGGTGGCGGCGGCGCGACGTACCCCAGCACCTCGCACCAGAAACGAGCAACGCGCTCAGGCGATGCGCAGTCGAAGGTGACTTGAATCTGCCTAACTGATGCTCCCATGGACCAATTATCCCATTGGTTGCCATACGGCCGATCAGAGCAACTGTCCTTGATCCACGGTTGCGACGTCATCCTCAGGGTGTCGGGATTAGAAGGTTTAACGACACCCTCTGATTGGGCCCCGCAAGCCCTCTCGAAAACCGGACATCGAGTGACGAACCGTGACGTCAGGTGGCCGGTTCCGCGCACGAATTAACGACAGGATTTTCCGACACGAGAATCGGGCTTCACCCGTCCCGAGGAGAGCCCGGTGCAGATCGTCTACTCCCGCGTCTCCACCGCGACCCAGTCCCTGCTGCGGCAGCGCCACATCCTCACCGAGGCCGGCCTTCTTGTGCGCACCGAAGGCGTCGCCGAGGGATTCCGGCCTGCCGACGGCGTCCTCCTCTTCGAGGACCCCGCCACCACCTCCAAGATCCCCGCCCTCGACCGGCTCGCGTTCGGCAAGATCGCCGCCAAGGCGCACCCCGGCGACACCCTGACGGTCTCGGAGCTGTTCCGGCTCTGCCGCGACCTGCTCGACATCCACGCCGTCCGCAACTGGTGCCAAGCCCGCGGCGTCGCCCTGCGCGTCCTGTCCGGACCGCTGTCGAACTTCCACGATCTGGCCGCAGGCGACGCCACCACCGCAGTCATCATCAACGTGATCACCGCAGTCGGCCAGTTCCAGCGTGACATCCAGAACGAGCTCACCGTCGAGGGGATCGCCGCCGCCGAGGCTGAAGGCCGCTACCGCGGCCGGCCGCCCGCGCTGGACGGTGACCGGCGCGAGGACGTGCGGGCGGCTTTCCACGAGGGCACCTCGATCGCGGCCCTGGCACGGGCTCATGGGGTAAGCCGGGCGGCCGTGCGAACCGCCCTGGCCGACCTGCTACCCGGCCAGGGCGTCCTTCCTCGGACATCGGCGTGATCAGGCGACCAGGTCGAGGTCAAGACGGCGGCCCATGTCGATGTCGATCGTGCCGTAGAGGTTGGCGTTGGACCAGAACAGTGGCGAGAGTCCTCGCTTGTCGGCGTCGGTCATCTTCTTCTGCCAGGCGGGGTCCTTGAGGACGGACTGAACCAGCAAGGTGTTGATGAAGACCAGCGCCGACTGGAGCAGGTGAAGGCTGAGCATGGAGACCTCCTGATGTTCCTTGTCACTGCCGGGGATGGTGCCGGCGCTGCCGTAGAACAGGTCGGTGTTGGCGGAGTTCCAGTTCTCCACGACCTGCAGGCCCTCGTGGATCTCGCGGCGCAGTTCCTGCGAGGCGACGTACCCGGCGACGAACACGCTCTTGACCGCCTTGCCGAGCTCCTCGATGGCCTTGTAGGTGGGGTGCTTGGGGCCGCTGCGGGTGAAGCGTCGCAGCACCTGCTCGGCCTCGGCCGTGCCCAGGCGCAGGGCGGTGGCGTATTTCACCATCTGGTCATACTGCTGAGCGATGATCTCCCAGTCGATCGGCTTGTCGGCCACCATGCCGGTCAGGCATGACGGGACCTGGTCATCGGCGTCGGCCTTCACCAGCTTCTGCCGGGCGATGTTCTTCTGGTGTTCGGGATGTCGGCGTAGCGCTGCAGCAGGTCCACGGCGTCCATCACCGGCCGGTAGGCGGTGTTGTTGCACTTGAACTCGATCGCGGCCAGCAGCTTGGGCAGCATCCGCCGGCAGTAGGAGGTGTAGGAGCTGGTCAGCACCGTCCGTACGCGGGCCTTGTAGGCCCTGGCGTCCGCCTTCGCCTCGGCCACCAGCGCCTGCAGCGTCGCCTCCCCGCCCGGCACCGCCGGGAACACGACCTGCCGGACCGTGCCCTCCGGAGCCCGCAGCGACGCCTCGGCGATCGAGAACAGCTTCTGGGTCTTGCGGTGCACCTTCTTGGCCTCGGCCTCGATCGCCTTCTCGACCTTCCGCTCCGCCCGAGTATTGATCTTCGACACCAGGCCGTCGGACTTCAGCTCCAGCAGGAACCCGTCCTCACCCGTGGCCAGCTCCCACAGCGACCGCGCCGAGTCTGCCGACAGACCGTTCAGCACATGCAGGCAGAACTCCCGCTCGAACCGCGCCCTGCCCGCGCCCACGATCCGCTCCACCCTGCCCGCGCCCACGATCCGCTCCACCCTGCCCGGTGGCTCGATCTTCAACGTCCGGCAGCGGGACAGCAGCGCCGCACGCAATCCCTCCTCCGTGAACACCATCGGGCAGATCTTGTCCGCCAGCCACTCGGCCAGCACGTCCTCGTCCGCCCGGGTCGACTCCCGGAACCCCAGCGCTTCACGCATTTGGGCCCGGTGCCGCTCGATCGACCGGCCCGACCAGTCGTACTTCGCCAGCAACGCCGGCTCGACCTTCACCTGGCCGGCCACGTAGTCCACCGCGGCCTTGGGCAGCTCACCCACGTGCCGCGGGAACCGGCCCTCCTGCTCGAAGAATTTCAGCATCAGGCCGAATCCCAGACGGGTCGCCCCGTCTTGTTCCCCACCAGCTCCCAGTCGCCGTCCAGCAGCGTCCACGCCGCGATCAGCTCTTCCCGCTCCCACTCTCGACGCACCCGAACCCCGCCCCTCCACCCGACCGTCTCCGACACGAACACGATCAAGCAGAAGCCCCACCCAACCAGCCACATTCACCGCTCAGAAACGATCACGAACCGTAATCGTGATCTCTCATTCCGCTACCTGGCGGCTGGGGACATGTTCGGGAGCGGAGGGCCTCAATGGCCAGTTCGCCACCCAGTGGTACTGGCGGCGGGTCATCACTGAACTGGGGACAGCGTGGCGGCACATTACCTATGGCGAGAGGGCTCGCGGCAAATCGGAGCGTTCGGCGGACTGTTCCTTCCCGTCCGCCGACTACGAGCCCTTGAACACCTTTGCCCGGGAAAGATCGACTTGCGCAAGATCGCCGTAACGGGGACGACATCTCCGCGTGGTCGCCTCCATCTACACCGGCACCGTACGGGCCTACGACGTCGTCACCATGCTCCAGCGCGACAGCCACCCCACCGCCCTCGGCGAGGCGATCGCCAACTACGGCCGGATCTTCAAGACCCCGCACATCCTCCAGTTCATCGACGTGGACGAGACTTACCGCCGCGACATCAAGGACATCCGCAACCTGCAGGAGAACCGCCACTCCCTGGCCCGCAGCGCGGAGAATCCATCCGCACCATCGCCGCCGGAGTGAAGGTCTCCGTCGGTGTCGTCCATAAGACCCTCGCAGACGCCCAGCTCGCCGCCGCGGAGGGCAACCCCCGCTGACCAGCCCGACCACCCTGGAGGACGTCGCGCCGCTGCCGCAGATCCCGACGGTGACCCGCGCGTACTGGCTGTGTCGCACACCGATCGCTAGCGGGGCGCCCCGTCGCGCTCGCTTCTTTGGGCGAGCCGCTGGAGTTGCCGTTCGTGCACGCCGGCCACCCACTCCCAGCCGTCCTTGGCCGATGGGCCGACCCGCGGGTCGCTGAGAGCACGGCCGTCACGCAAGGAGTGCAGGTACGCCCGATCCTGGTCGATCCGGGCATGTACCTCGTCAACTCCGCCGACGGACCCGTGGCCCGGGACGAAGACATCGACGTCGCCCGCCACGCCCTCCAGCAGCCGCAGCGCGGCGAGGCAGTCCTCGATCGGGTCAACGGCGCCGTTCAGGTCGAGCATGGGAATCAAGACATCAGAGAGCATGTCGCCGGCGACGAGAACCCCGCGTTCCTCAATCAACAGCGCCGCATGTCCCGGAGCATGCGCTTGATGCTCGATGATCCGGATCCCGGGGCCATCCCAAGGGATCTGCGTCGTCTCGGCGGGCAGGCCGGTAATGAGGCCGAGCAGGTCCAGCGGTACCTCCTCGGGGATGCCGACGGCCTTTGCGACCGCATCCACCCCACCCGACAGGCGATCTCGCGCAGTAGCCGCGCAACGTGCGGTGCCGTAACGGGGCGCCGCGCCGAGCCTGGGGTGCCAGAGCAGGTGATCCCAGTGAGGATGCGTCGAGAAACCTGCCGCAACGGTCTGGCCCGAATCGGACAGGTCATTCGCGAGGCAGGCCAGTTCGTCGCCCAGCACCCCGGCGTCGATGAGCAATACGTCACCCTGGCCCTGCACGACAACGGCGTTGCTCTGGCAGAACTCGCTCTCGTGGACCAGCACACCCTCCGCGACCTGCCTCAGCACGAGCTCGCCTCCCTTTCATCCCGGATGGCGTAGCGATGCATCGTGACGCCCTGCTCGAACGATCGCTGCTCCAGCAGGTCGAGGTCGATCGGCAGGTCGTAATCGTCGAACAGCGGCCTGCCGAAGCCGAGGATGGCGGGATGGGTGAAGAGCAGCAGCTCGTCAAGCAGCCCAGCCCGGAGAAGCTGCGTCGCGATTGCCGCGCCGCCAACCCCGATGGTGCCGTCGGTCTCGGCCCGGAGCGCGGCGAGCTGCTCGATCGCGTCGTCTCCGCCGATGATCCGGGTGTTGTGATCGGCGCTGTGGCGGGTGCGGGAGACGAGCACCTTGGGCTTGGCGGTCCAGATCTCGCCGTACTCACGCATGACATCTGGCAGCGACGCGTCCTCGCGCGCACGTGGCCAGTACTCCTCCATCGTCTCGTACATGACCCGGCCCTGGACCATCAGGGCGAGCGCCCGCGCCCGGGCATTGAACTCGCGGTGCAGTTCCTCGCCGATGCGCAGCCACTCGCCCGCGCCGTTGTCTCCCGGAACTTGCTCGATCCGCAGGTCGAGGGACACGTTCATCCAATATACGAAGTGGCCCATCATCTCCTCTTCCAATATAGTGGTTGCGTTCTGCAACTACTATATTGAGGACGAAATACCTGTCAAGGAGGAATCGTGGAACCACGGTCCGGGTGTCCGATCAACGCCGCCGTCGAGGTGCTCGGAGATCGCTGGTCGTTGCTCGTGCTTCGCGACGTCATTTTCGGCGACCGCCGCTACTTTCGGGCGCTGCTCACCGGGTCGATCGAGGGCATCGCTTCGAACATCCTCGCCGACCGCCTCGTACGGCTCGTCGAGGCAGGGATCCTCACCCGCGGCACCGCCGCGCGGGGGCAGCGCGCTCGCTACAGCCTCACTGAAACCGGCATCCAGACTCTTCCGATCATCTTTGCTCTCGGCAACTGGGGCCTCGACTGGCGCCCAGGCAGCGACGAGCTCCGGAGCCGGCAGCAGCTCATGCGCGATGAGGGTCCGGCGTTCATCGAGGAGCTCATGGACGAGCTTCGCGTCCGCCACCTCGACGCCCCGCCGAAGCCGCACGACGGTCCAGGCCCGTTCGAGCGCCTCGACGCCGCCTACGCCGCGGCCGGCGATGCTGCATCGGAACGGCCAGTGACGATAGGAGGCGTCCGCCGGGCTCCTTAACGTCACCGGCCGTTCGGTTGCTGCTCAAGCCCCGCGACACGCTGCATCGGCTCGCCGCCGAGAACTGCTGTGCGGGACGAAGAGATAATGCCGGATTCGTTCGATATCAGAGCTGGACGAGGACGATGGCGGAGCGTCAGAAGCTCACGGGGGGGCTGATCGGCTTGCGGCCGCCGCCATCACCTACACGGGGCGGGTGTGGACGCCGATGCCGCCGGCGACGATCAGATTGTTGCCCGTTATGTAGCTGGCGCCGTCAGATGCGAGGAAGGCGACAGCTTCGTTGGGTTTCCGCGATTGCTACGGGGACTTCGATCTCGATCGCGGTGGACCCGGCCGGATCGTCGTTCAGAGGCTGCTGGCGGTGATGTCGCCGTGGGAGGTGGTGGCGCGGATGTCGAGTTCGGCGGTGCCATCGTTCTTGAGGGCGTTGCTGATGCGGCCGTAGCTGGTGCCGGCGTCCAGGGCGGCCGAGACGCCGGCGGCGGCGGCGACCGAAATGTCGCCGGACTGGGTGCGGAGCACGACCGTGCCGCGCACGGCCTCGGTGATCCTGATGTCGCCCCTTGCGGTGCTGATCTCCGCGGGGCCGTTGAGCCGGCCGATCTCGACGTCGCCGTCGATCGCAGTGAGGCGGACGCTCGCGGCCTCGTCGATCTTGATCTGCCGGTACGCGCCCTCGAAGGCGACGTCGCCAAGGCGGCCGACGCCGCGGAGCTCGGAGCTGGCGGTCTTGGCCTCGATGCGCGAGCCGGCGGGCAGCTGGACGGTGACCTCCAGGGATCCGGAGGGGCTGAAAAGCTGGTTCTTGGGCTCGGGGGTGTGGATCCGCAGGACGCCGTCGGCGTAGGCGACGGTGGTCTGCTCGGCGGTCTGAACGTCGCGGCTCTTGGAGGGGTTGGCGGGCAGGACCTCGACGGTGGTGTCGGCGCGGTCGGCGGCGATGAACTGGATGCGTCCGGCGGGGATGGCCAGGACGGCGGAGATCGGGGCGGGGGTGTCGAACTTCTGCATCGTGCTCTCCGGTGCTCACTTGTTGTTTCTGTTGCCGGAAACGCTACGTTGCTTTCCAAAATCCGGCAACGCTTCCGTTGCGCTCGATCGATATTTACGCAGGTGAGACAGGCGAAATCGTTGCAACGGACTTGAGGGTAATGCAACGGCGACCGTCTCGATCATTGCAATGGGTGAGAAGTGAACGCTATGGTGGGGGACTCGGGGACCACCACGAAGGATCACCAAGGAGATCGCGATGCCAGGAGGCAGGCTCACCCAGCAGGAACGCCAGCAGATCGCGCTGGGGCTGGCCGACAGCCTCCCCTACGCCGAGATCGCCCGACGCCTCGACCGTCCGACCTCGACGATCACGCGTGAGGTGATGCGCAACGGCGGCCCCACCGCCTACCGCGCGGACCTGGCCCACCGAGCCACCGAACGCCGCGCTCACCGGCGCAGGCCCGCCTCCTCCCGCGGGCCGGAGTCAGTCCGCCAGCCACACGGACGCGACGCCGAGGCCGTGGCCGAGTACGAGGAGACGCTCACCACCGTCCTCATGGCTTCGGGCCTGCCCAAGATGACGGCCCGGGTGCTGACCTGCCTGTTCACCACCGACGCGGGCAGCCTCACCGCGTCCCAACTCGCCCAGCGCCTCCAGGTCAGCCCGGCGTCCATCTCCAAAGCGATCGCCTTCCTGGAGAGCCAGAGCCTCGTCCGCCGGGAACGTGACGAACGTCGCCGCGACCGCTACGTCGTCGATGACGAACTCTTCTACCAGGCGACGATCGCCAGCGCCCGATCCAACGACCAACTCGTCGAAACCGCACGCCAAGGCGTCGCCATTCTCGGCCCCCGCACTCCCGCCGCCACTCGCCTGGAGAACATCGCCCGCTTCCTCGACTTCATCAGCGAAAGCATCACCCGCGCCGCCGAACAGGCACGCGAAGTCCTGCACACCAAACCCGAAACAACCTCAAACGGCACCGCACAACCACGTCCAGACCACGGGTAGGCAGCCGTCTCGATAGTCACAGCAGTGAGCAGGCTGGTGACCTCGGCGATCGCTTCCACCGAGGGATGGAAGTAGCGGTATCAGGCCGGACGAGGCGTCAGGAGAACAGGGCCAGATCATGGTGGGTATTGATCATCTCGGACACCGCGAGCACAAGATCGCCGAGTTTCTCCTCGCGCGCGTGATTGATCGTGGATGACCACGACTCCGCAAGCCTCGTAGTGATCTTGCTATGAGTCGACCTCACCCACGCCGTGCCGGTCAGATGCCGCGGACGACTGCCAGTACGCGGCCAAGCGGTGGCCCCCAGCGCCGCGCCGGCCCCGGGCGTGCCGCCATGGTCGAAGCGGGTGGACGGGGGCGGTGCCACCTCACCTGGGAAGACGATCCGGTGGCCGGCATCGGCCCGGGTGATGAGCATCGCTTCGTGCCCGGCCGCCAGGCGCCGGGCCTCCAGTTCGCGGGCGAAGCGCAGGGACGGCCACATCCGGTCGGCACCGCCGGCGATCAGCATCGGGTCCGCGGCGCGGCTTGGACCAGGGCTTGATGGACGCGGTGCCGGTGGTAGAACCGTTCGCACTCACGCAGGGCCTACCGCAGGTGGCGTTCGTTCCAGAGCAGGCAGCGGGCGAGAGGAGCGGACGAAAGAGCACCAGTGATCATTCTGCCGCGATCGGGTCCTTCCGACAGCCGGAACGGGCGCACACCAAGAGAAGTCGGCAAGCCGGATGACCTGCGCGGATGCCATTGTCGACAGGCGCGCTGTTCCATAACCTGCGGATCCTCGATTGATCATCCTTAGCGGGTCGGCAGTGAGCCGCCGAAGGGTCACGCAGCGCGGCTCAGGGCACGCCGAAGCCTCCACAAACCCCGGCCGCCTTCGCCACCGGAAACTACGTCATTTGACGCAATCAAGGACCTTCGTGCCCGTCTAGCGTTCCGGACATCTCCCCGATCGAGCCCGGGGCCGAATCTCGGGCGAAGGAGGCAATGCCGTGAACGCAGGTCCGGACGTAAAGAACATCGTGCTGGTGCACGGCGGCTTCGTCGACGGCTCCGGCTGGCAGGGGGTCCACGACCACCTGACCGCTGACGGCTACCGGGTGGCCGTCGTGCAGAACCCGACCCTGTCGCTGGCCGGCGACGTCGCCGCGACCCACCAGATCCTCGACGGCCTGGACGGACCGGCCGTTCTGGTCGGTCACTCCTACGGCGGCGTCGTCATCACCGAGGCGGGCAACCACCCCAACGTCGTCGCCCTCGCCTACATCGCGGCGTTCGCCCCCGACAAGGGCGAGTCGGTCAGCTCGCTGATCGCCGACCCGCCGCCCGGCGCGCCGGTCCCGCCGATCCTGCCCCCGGTCAACGGGTTCCTGTTCCTGGACCGCAACAAGTTCGCCGCATCGTTCGCCGCCGACCTGCCCGCGGCGCAGGCCGCGTTCATGGCCGACTCGCAGGTGCCGTGGGGCGTCGACGCCCTCGGCGGCGCGGTCTCCGAACCGGCCTGGCGGACCAAGCCGTCCTGGTACCTGGTCGCCACCGACGACCGCATGATCCCCCCGCCCGCCCAGCGCGCCATGTCCGAACGGGCCGGCTCGACCGTCACGGAGACCCCGGGAAGCCACGCCGTCTACGTGTCCAACCCCGCCGCCGTAGCCGCCGTCATCGCCCAGGCCGCCACAACCGTCACCGGCCAGTAAAGCCACAGCTGTCACCATCCGTCGGAGATCATGGCGACCGTACGGGCTGGACAGGTTCCAGCACACGAAGGAAGGTCGGGGGATGGACGGGTTCGGCGCGCGCCACAATCCGGCGGCGAATCTGATCGGCCGTGACCCGGAGATCCAGCGACTGCGCCGGTTCGTCGACCGGATCGCCGAGGGGGCGGGGGAGGCGCTCCTGCTGGCCGGTGACCCGGGCGTCGGAAAGACGTCCCTGCTGGACCAGGCCGCCGCCCTCGCGACCGGCTCGGGGATCCGGCTGCTGCGGGCGACCGGCTCGCAGTTCGAGGCGGACATCTCCTACGCCGCCCTCCACCAGCTCCTCCACCCGTGCCTCGACGAGGCGCCCCGGCTGAGCCCCATGCTCGCCGGGGCGCTGAACGTGGCGCTGGGCCTGGGCGAGGGGGCGCCGCCCGCGCAGCTCCTGGTCGCCAGCGCGGTCCTGGAGCTGCTGCGGGCGGCGGCCGACAAGCAGCCGCTGCTGCTCGTGGTCGACGACCTGCCGTGGCTGGACCGCGCGAGCGCGCTCGTGCTCGGCATGGTGGCCCGCCGGCTGACCGGCCTGCCAGTGGGCCTGGTCGCGGCCTGCCGGACCGGCGAACCCAGCTTCTTCGACGTGGGCAACCTTCCGGTCGTGTACGTGAATCCCCTCTCGGAGGAGGCGGCGACCGAACTGCTGACCAGCCGCTATCCCGTGATGACCCCGCGCGTGCGGCGGCGGCTGCTGCACGCGTCGCTAGGGAACCCGCTCGCCCTGCTGGAACTGCCCGTCTCCCTCGGCGACCTGACCACCGCCGCCGGGACCCTCCCGGCGGCGCTGCCCCTCAGCCACCGGCTGCAAACCGTCTTCGCCTCCCGTGTTCGGGCGCTGCCCTCACAGGTCGTCGAACTGTTGCTCCTGGCCGCCCTGGACGGCACGGGCGACCTGCGCCTCGTCCGGGCGATCGACGCCGACCGCGGCGGCGGGGGCCTGTACGCCGCCGAACGCTCCGGTCTGGTGCGCGCCGACGAGTCCAGCGAACGGCTGACGTTCCGCCACCCCCTCATCCAGTCGGCGATCGTGGAGCTGTCGACCAGCGAGCAACGCCGCCGCGCCCACGCCGAACTCGCCGCCCGCCTCGCCGACCGGCCCGAACGGCACGCCTGGCACCTGGGCGAGGCCACCGAGGAACCCGACGAGAAGGTCGCCGCCCTCCTCAAGGAGGTCGCCATCGCCAACCTCCGGCGAGGCGACTCCGTCGGCGCCGTCACCCAGCTGCTGCGCGCCGCCCAGCTCAGCCCCTTGGGGAAGGGCCGCAGCGGACGGCTGGCCGAAGCCGCCTACCTGGGTTCCCTCGTCACCGGTGACCTGCGTGACGCTCCCCGCCTGCTGGAGCAGGCCCGCCTCGCCGACCCCGGCCCCGGCGACCTGCTATCGGTGGCCGGGGCCCGCGCCTTTCACCTCCTCCACGGTGACGGCGACGTCGACACCGCTCATCGGGTGCTGATCACCGCCATCCAGGACCATGACGGTTCGCGCGACGCGGGCGACATCGTCGTCATCGAAGTGCTGTACACCCTGCTCATGGTCTGCTTCTTCGGTGGCCGGGCCGACCTGTGGCCGCCCCTGCACAGCGCCGTCGAGCGCCTGAGGCCGCGCCCGCCGGAGCTCCTGGTGATCCTCTCCCACGCCTTCGGCGATCCGGCCCGCCTCAGCCCGCAGATGCTGGCCCGCGCCGACGCCGCCGTCGCGAGCCTCGGCCACGAGGTCAGCTCCGCCCGCATCATCCGCACCGGCATCGCCGTGGCCTACCTCGACCGGCTCTCCCGGTGCCGGGAGGCCCTCCAGCGGGTCATCCAGCACGGCCGTGAAGGCGGCGCGGTCAGCTCGGCGATCGAGGCGCTGTTCCTGCTCGGGCAGGACGCCTTCCACACCGGCCGGTGGGACGAAGCCCAGGAGCTGATCGACGAGGGCCTTCACCTGTGCGAGGCCCACGGCTACAACCTGCTGACTTGGCCGGGCCGCCTGACCGATGCCCTGCTGGCCGCAGCCCGCGGCGACTTCCGGAAGGCGACCGACACCGCCCGGGACATGGACGCCTGGGCCGCGCCCCGCCGCGCCGGGATCATCGGCGCCTACGCTTGCCACATCCGCGGCCTCGCCGCCCTCGGCCAGGCCGACTTCGAGACCGCTTTCCGCAACGCCGCCGCCGTCAGCCCGCCTGGCACTCTCTCCCCCTACGCGCCGCACGCCCTGTGGGTGTTCCACGACCTCATCGAGGCCGCCGTCCACACCGGCCGCGGCGCGGATGCCGCGGCCCACGTCGCCGCGGCCCGCGACTGCCGCCTCGACCGGCTCTCCCCGCGCCTGCGCCTGGTCGTCCTGGCCGCCGCGGCCATCACCGGCCCCCGGACCGACACCACCGCCCTGGAACAGGCGATCGCCGAACCCGGCAACGACCGCTGGCCCTTCGACCTGGCCCGCATCCAGCTCACCTACGGCGCCTACCTACGCCGTGCCAAACGCACCCCCGACGCGCGCCTGCACCTGGCGAGCGCTTCACAGACGTTCCACCGCCTGGGAGCCATCCCCTGGGCGGAACGAGCCGACCGGGAACTACGCGCCACCGGCGTCAGCCACGCCGGCACCGCGACCGGCCTGGCCTCCCTCACCCCGCAACAACGCCAGATCGCCCATCTCGCGGCGGCAGGCCACACCAACAAAGAGATCGCCGCCCGCCTCTTCCTGTCCCCGCGAACGGTCTCCACCCACCTCTACCAGGTCTTCCCCAAGCTCGGCATCGCCTCCCGCGCCGCCCTGCGCGACGCCCTCGCCGACCCATCAGACTCCATGTGACACCGCTACGGCCTGCACGACCCAGCTCGCGGCCGGGTGCGCGGTGGTGCCCAGCACACGGACACGCCGGATGGCGCGGGTGCTGCGGGCGCGTGAACCGGCAACAATCGGAATATAATGCTATAAAACGCACTCGGATTCATGGATCTGGCGATCGTATGGCTGCTCCGCTTCACGGTCGGAGGTAAGCCCTGGCGGGCGGTCCGCAAGAACGAACAGCACCTTTGACGCTGGAGAACCACAGTCATGAGTGACATCTCCGCCGGCAAGCAGATCAGGATCGCGCGCCGCGACGCTCTCGACGGCGATACGGCGCAGACACCCGGGCTCATCCGCGACGTCGCTTTCGACGCCCGCAACCCGGACGCGGCCCATCTTTCGGCATTCCGGAGCACCGTCAAGCCCGGCGCGGTAACTGGAGCTCACCATCACGGGGACCAGGAGACCGTCCTCTACGTCATCAGCGGTACGTCCCGGTTCCGGTGGGGAGACCGGCTGGAGTACGTAGCCGAAGCGGGTCCCGGAGATTTCGTTTTCATCCCCTCCCACGTCGTTCACCAGGAGATCAACGCCTCCGCCCAGTTCGAGACGGTCTGGGCTGTGGTGCGCTCCGGCGTGGACCCGGTGGTTGTCAATCTCCCGGAGCTTGACGCCTACATCGAGCATGCCGAGATCGAGTACACCGCCCCACAATAGACCGCAGTGGCCCAGCAAGGTCCTCTTCCGCCGGTTCACCGCGCGTGAGCTGCGGCGGCTTCGGGATGTAAGGGCCTGCCATTCCTCAGAATGGCTGTGACATTGCCGATCTCCGCCCGCTACGCCCAGGAAGGCATGCTGACTGCCTGGCAGCGGGCAGACCTCGCCGACCGGATCACCCGGATCCAGGGCCTCTGACAGACTGCCTTGGTGCTCACGACCGCTGACTTCCATTCCGGGCTTCGGCCCGTCCCAGTGGCCCGGGATACTCTCCACTACCGCCGCTCGGCGACCGAGGCACTGCGCGAGCTGGCCGAGGCCCGTGCGGTGGCGGAGCTGCTGGAGCTGTCGCACGCGATGTGGTGCGGCCCGGTGTGCGCAAGCACCAGCGGGTGCGGCTACCTGCACTACCCCAGACGCGAACCCCGGCCGGGAATTCCCCGGTCGAGGCGGTCCCCGTACAACAAGGACACCGCCGACCTGTTCTTCCTGATGGGTGGCGGGGGCTATGCGGCCGGTACGGCGAAGACCCACGAGAGGGACCTGTGGCCCGTCCTGCGGGAGGCCGCCGCCCAGGCGGACGCTGGCGAAGGCGCCCGTATCGACTACACGGACTGGGGGCGCAAGAACGACACGACGGCCGCCGACATCGCGATGTACACCTGCCGGGATACCCTCCAGTGGGCGGCCAACTGGTATGGCGAGCGGTATGCGGATCAGCCAGCATTCCTCCACTATGTCGGAGTGTCAACGGTCTGTGACGACCTGTGCATCCCGCCGCTGGACCTGGTCCAGGGCCGGTTCAGAATGTACGGCCGCACGGTCGGCGACATCATCTCCGCGCTGGACGACCAGGGGTGGGGGCACGATGCCGTGCACGCTCTGCTCGCACTCGTCCGCCAGTACCTGTTCCAGTACGCGGAGAAGCTCGACTTCGTGTCCGGCCGTGAGCGCTCCAGCATGCACTCGCGCCTCAACGACTCGGCCGGAGTCTGGGACGCGGTCATCTACCACACGTACTCTGGCAACCCCTACGGCTGCTTGCTCGGGGTCGCCCGGCTATGGGACGCCGGTCCCTGCTCGAACACCTGGCTCACGGACGCGGCCATCTGCGATGGCATCTCCATGGACCTGTGCAAGTCCGCCATGGGCATCTACCAGCTGGACCTCTACCAGCCCACTGCCGACGAGCACCGCGCACAACAGCGGCAGACGGCCTACCAGTCGGTCTATCTCGACCTCATCGACGACCTCGTGGCCAGCGGCGCCCCCGACGCCCTGGTGCACTACGCGCACGCGGGCTTCCTGTTCGTGCAGACCCAGGAGCGCTACCACGAGCGTCGGATCGGCCACCGCATCCCCCTGCGGCCGGCCCTCACCGCGCACCTGAGCAACATCTTCGGCGACGAGCCCGTGGACCCCTTCGTCGAACAGCGCTTCCAAGCACAGCGAACCTCCCGCACCCCACTCGTGGCCACTGCGTTTCCGACCGGCCCGACCGGGCTGGGCACCTCCGCAGCCCGGCTCACCGCTCACGAACCACGGTTACATTGACCCCCGAGGCCGAGTACCGGCTGCGACCGCCGCGAGGCGACTGACCAGAGCGGTGGCGCGCACGCTGACCAGCCTTCTGGTCGGTGAAGCTCAGTCTTGCCCGTCGTCGTTCTCGTCATCGGTGTGCGGGTCACGCAGCTGCCGCAGGCCCGGCTTGATGACCGGGGTCAGGCCTACGTTGCACGCCTCGGACAGCAGCACAACGCACAGGCTGGTGGCGAAGCCCTCCATGCCGGAGCCGGCGCCGGAGATGTGCGTGAACGCCTCCGGCATGCCCGTCAGCTCGGCGACCTCCAGCAGCAGCTCGGGAAAGTCGACCTTCGTAAGCATGCCGTTGACCAGTGACCAGTTGCCTGAACGGCGGCATGAACTTGGGTTCCTCCGCTTTGCCGAGCTTGGCCAGCTTCAGCTTCCCGCCTACCACCTCCAGCGCCGCGTTCCCCGGCAGCCCGGCGGCGACCTGGACGTACGCGGCGTGCAGCGCGGAGGCGAGTTCAGCGAGGTGTCTGGCTGGCTCAGGCATTGGTCGGATCCTGGACGGCCTTCGCCGCTACCGGTGGCGAGGAGTACTGGGGAACACGTACTCGAGAGCCGCCAACCTGGCTCCACGATGTGGCCGGCTCGGGCTAACGACCCAAATGGTTACCTTCTCGGCTCGTACCGCATCGCCACCGCCCCCGAGGCGAACTCCAGCCGGCTCACGAGCTTCAAGTCGACATACTTCGACAGCCCCGCGAACAGTGTCGGCTCGTGGCCCGCTAGCCGGGGGTGCACCACGAACTCGTAATCATCGATCAATCCCAGCTCCGCCAACGCCAGCGAGAGCGTCACGCCTGACACGAACAGTCCCTTACCCGACTCCTGCTTGAGCTGCTGAACGGCCTTGCCCAGATCCCCGCGCACGAACTCCGCGTTCCAATCGACCCGCTCCAGGGCGCTTGACACGACATATTTCTTTGCCGCATTGATCATCTGGGCGAAGGGTTCCATACAATCAGGTCTCGACCCCGTCGGCGCCGGCGGTCACCACGCTGCCTCCATCATTTCGTATATCACCCGGCCGAAGAGAAGTGCATCGGCCTGGTTGAGGTTCTCGGTGTGGTGACGATGCAGTTCTTCGTCCGGGGGAATTGCACGATGGTCGCAGCACCCGTCCAATGTGACGTTGATGGAATACCGAAGGGGTCGCGTTTCGCTCGCCTCGTCGCGTGTGGTCATGGGCGTGGTCTCATTCCGGCCGGCGGATCCGGTCTGATGAGGAACGAAAACCGCAAGCGGTGCGTCGCCTCGGTTATGGCCAGCAGCATACTGGGTGCCGCCCCGGTTATGCCGGACGCGTATTTGGCCCGGACGCGGTACGTGCGGGTCTGCCGGTATGGCTTCGAGTAAGAGAACCACGCGGCTCACCATTTCCACCAAAAGGTCGGATTCGGGCGAGCATCAGCCTGCCGTACTCAACGTCGCCGCATAGCCCCCGAAGAACTTACGGGCACGACCATTAAACGCGCCCGAATCCGGCCGCAAGAATGAGCGTCTACCGCACCCAGGAGGAATACGAGTGCCGGCACATGGGCGAATGCGTCCGCCTCCCGTGGCGGCGACGGCGGCCCCCCACTCGGGTCCGCGTCACCAGCCGCAAAGTAGCTCTGCGTGACGGCCGTTGAACGATGTGCCAGTGCCGTGATCGCGTCAGCGGCGGACCGATAGCGTTCGTCCGTAGCTGGGAGGGGTCACGTAGGGGGCGGCACATGGCTGAGGTGTGGCAGGCGCTGGCCGCGGTCGTGGGCGGTGTGCTGCTGCTCTGGCTGGTACTTCTCGGCTTCCTGGCGGTGACAGCGTTCGGTCAGGTCCTCGCGGACGGTTCGCCTGGCACGAGCGTGGCCAGGAAGGCCCGGAACAGCTCGCTGATCGCCACGCCTCGGGGGTTGAGCAGCCATTGGAGCTGCAGACCGTCGTTGACCGCGATGATCAAGGGTGCGGCCTGCTCCGGGGTCAGCCCCCCCGGCAACCGGTCGCCGTGTTCCGCACGCAGGTTGTCGGCCAGTTCGTGGCGGGAGCGGTCATAGCGGGCGGTGAAGAACTCGTGGGCGGGGTGATCCTCGGCGACGCTTTCCGCCGACAGCACAGTGTAGGAGTGCACCAGTCCACGCCAGTCGAGGTTGAAATCGACCAGCCGGGCCATCGCCTCGGTCGTCAGCCCCAAGTCGGCGACGATCTCCAGGTTGCGCAGATCCCGGCGTTCCAGCACGCAGACGAGGAGGTCTTCCTTGGTCTGGAAGTGATGGAGCAAGGTCTGCTTGGAGATGCCCACCGCCTCGGCGATGGCGGCGAGCGAACCGGCCCGGTAGCCGCGTTCGGCGAAGACCCGCTCGGCGGCGGCCATGATGTCCTCACGCCGCTCGTCGGCTCGCTTCCGTCGCTTCTGCGGCACCACGACACCTCCAAAGTAACGAAAATATAACGCAATCTACCGCTTGGTTGATACATTGGAGATGCTGTCACAGACACCCGATTCCATGCCAGATCGCATCGAGGGAGTCTGATGATCGAGCTGTTCCCCCGCCCCCGGCTCCTGACCGTCGCAGGCGCCGGCGCCGCCCTCTCCGCTCCGATCGCCGAGATCCCCGACGCGGGCCTTCCGGATCAGGGCTTCACCATCGACACCAGCGGCCCGGAGATCGTCCTGCGGTACGCCGACGACGCCGCACTCCGCTACGGCCGGGAGACCCTTAAGCAACTGCGCGCCCAAGGCGACGGCGCCTGGCCCGCGGTCCGCATCCAGGACTGGCCCGACTTCCCCGTGCGGGGCTTCCTGCTCGACATCAGCCGCGGCCGGGTCCCCACCATGGAGAGCTTCAGCCACCTTCTGGGCGTCCTACGCCTGGCCCGCTTCAACCAGCTCCAGCTCTACACCGAGCACACCTTCGCCTACACCGGCCACCAGGACGTCTGGCGTGACGCCTCGCCCATGACCGCCGCCGAGATCCGCACCCTCGACGCGTTGTGCGGCAACGCCGGCATCGAGCTGGTGCCCAACCAGTGCACCCACGCCCACCTGGATGCCTGGCTCTCCCACGACGCCTACCGCTACCTCGCCGAATGCCCGGACGGCTGCTCCATCGCCGGCACTTCCTTACCTGCTGGGACCCTCAAGGCCGATGAGGAGAGCGCCGCCTTCGTTCACAGCCTGCTGGCCGAGTTGCTCCCCAACTTCACCAGCCGTCAGATCCACATCAACTGCGACGAGCCCTTCGAACTCGGCAGAGGTGCCGGCGCCGCCCAAGTCGCCGAACTCGGCACCGGCGAGGTCTACGTCCAACACTTGCGACGCCTGATGGAACCCCTGCTCGCCCAGGGCTACTGCGTGCAGTTCTGGGCGGATTTCATCAGCCATCACCCTGAACTCGCCCGCAGCCTCCCGCCTGGCTGCACAGCCGTTGCCTGGACCTATGAGTCCCCCCGGCCCGAGGGCGAGCGCATCCAGATCCCGCCGGACTTCCAGCGGCTCGTCGACGAGCTCGACCTCAACATCGCCTTCGACGGCTTCGCCGAGGCCCTGCGAGACCTACCGGACAGCGGCCTGCCGTTCCTCGTCGCGCCAGGCACCAGCACCTGGAACTCACTCGTCGGCCGGATCGACAACGCGATCGGCAACATCACCGACGCTGTTCGCACCGGCCTGGCGAGCGGTGCTGAGGGCCTCCTACTGTCGGAATGGGGCGACAACGGCCACCTGCAGGCGTTCTGCACCTCCTATCCACCCATCGTGTACGGCGGAGCAGCCGGTTGGTGCCTCGCCGCCAACGCGGATCTCGATCTGCCTGCCGTACTCGATCGGTATGTCTTTCACGACCACGCCCGAGTACTCGGCGGCGTGCTCGACACCGTCGGGCGAGTATGGGACCGCACCGGCCAGCGCTCGTTCAACAGCAGCCCCCTTCAGGCAGCGCTGATCCCTGAGCAGCGGCATCTGATCACACACGACCCCGACACCGGCCTCGTCGAGGCGGTCATCGCGACGTTGGAGCGGGCGCTGGCAGACCTGACCCGAGCCCGGCCGGACTCGCCCGACGGCTCGCTGGCGGTCCGCGAACTCGCCGCGGCCATCGGCCTGGCCCGGCACGGAGCTTGGCGGCTGGGCCGTGCCGCCGGTTTGGTGACCCCCGGCGACGCCGAGATGCGCGCGGACCTCGCCACGTGGATCGCCAAATATCGGGAATGCTGGCTCGCGCGCAACCGGCCAGGCGGGATGGAACGCGGATTCGGGCCACTGACCTCGACCCTGAACTCCTACGCGCAGTGACAACCGGGCCGGGCCCCGACGGCATCGACACTTCCTGAATTTCTGATCTTGAGGTTAGCCCGGTCAGGTCAACATTCGACTGATGACTCTTGGGAGGTGGTCAGGGTGCGAGAGTGCGTTACCGCTTCGGCTGCGCTGAGGCGTTGTGCAGGGTCAGGATTGATCACGTGACCACACAGCCGGGGCGTCCGCGTCTGTTACGTGAGCTGAACGATCGTGCTGCGCTGCAGCTACTGGGTTCGTCGGGAGCGCTGACCCGGGCGCAGGTGAGCGAGATGACCGGGCTGTCGAAGGTGACGGCCAGCCACGTCTTGTCTCGGTTGGAGGAGCGCGGCCTGGTCATCGAGGCCGGCGCGCAAGGGGGCGGACGCGGGCCTAACGCGGTCCTGTACGAGCTCAACCCATCGTGCGGCCATGTGATCGCGATCGAGGTCTACCAGGACACGACGACCGCCGTTCTCGCCGACATCACGGGCAGGCCGCTGGCGCAGACGACGGTCGCGACCGATGTCAGCGCGGATCCGGCCGCAGCGACGCACACGATCGTGCAACACCTGGCTCGGACCGCGAAGATCGATGTGGCGCAGGTGCAGGCGTGCGTCATCGCCCTGCCCGGCGTCATCGATCCGGCGACAAGCCGCATTCACTTCTGCTACGACATGCCCGCCTGGCACGGGGATGTGATCGAAGTCCTCCGCCGCACGTTGCGGTTGCCCGTCACGATCGACAACGACGTCAATCTCGCCGCGATAGCCGAACGCATGCTCGGATCCGCGAGCACGGCGCGCAGCTTCGTGCTCATGTGGATCGGACGCGGCCCTGGATCGGCCGTCATGGTAGGCGATCAGCTATTACGCGGGGCAGCCGGTGCGGCAGGCGAACTCGGCTGGATGCCCGTCCCCGGCGCGGCCGTCAGCGACGGCGGCTTCGATCGCAGCCGTCATGAGGTAGGGGCAGCCTTCCAGTCCCTGGTCGGCTGGCGGGCGGTGCAAGAACTCGCCGACAGCCACCACGTCGCGGCCGAGAATGCCGCGCAAAGCGTGGCGGCCGCCGCAGGCAGCGCGCGGGGAGCGGCCTTCCTTGACGAATTGGCTCGGCGGGTCGCTTTGGGGGTCGCTTCCATCTGCGCCGTTCTCGATCCTGAACTCGTCGTGCTGGGCAGCGATGTCGGCTCCGCTGGAGGCGACGAACTCGCCGGCCGTGTTCAAAGGGCCGTCGCGGGCATGTGCCTGGCCCGGCCACGGGTGCAGGCAAGCACGATCGTGGACGGACCCGTAGTGCGCGGTGCTCGGCTGGTCGCAGTCCAACAGGCACGTGAACGGGTCTTCTTTTAGAGGTCAGTTCACGCTGGGCTGCCCTCCCGACAGCAGTCCGCATAGACGAACCCGCTCTGGCACCGAATGGATCTGGTCATGGCCTTCGCAGAAATGGTTAGCCGGATCTTCTCCGAGAAGATCTCTACCCGGATCAAGGTCCGGCCGGAGTTCGAGACCGCCCTGAAGCTGTGCACCGACATCAAGGGCGCCGCCCCGGACCAGGCGGTGATCCTGGTCGTGCACGAGATGAAGAGGCTGGCGCGCAACGCCGCCGAGCTAATGACGCTGGCCGCGACCCTGCAGGAAGCGGGCATCCAGCTGGAGCTGCTGACCGGGCCGCTGGTCGGCGTCTATGACCCCCAAAGGGATGGGCTCGATACTGTTCGCCATCTTGGCCGTCGGCGCCCAGCTGGATCGCAACTACATCCGCGAGAAGACCCTGGAGGGCCACCAGGCGGCTGCGGCCAAGGGCAATAGCTCCCGCGCGCTCCACACAGCGGCCGGCCGAGGGTCTTCGATGAGGACATGCTCACCTTCGCCCTGGCGCTACGCGACAAGGGCGTGCCGGTGCCCGACATCGCCAAGAAGCTGACCATCAAGACAGGGATCAACACGGGCAAGAACCCCTCCCTGGCCTCGGTCTATCGCGCCCTGGCCGAAGCCGATGCCCTGATCACCCGCCCCAGCCCGATGCCCACCGGAGGAGTGGGTGCCTGAGAAGGCGGTGAAGACAGCTTCGGGGTAACGCAGTCATAGGGGCCGCCGTGGTTGCGCAGCGGTTCAGGCGGGCTGGCCGGCCGCCAGCTCTGGCTTCGGGCCCGGCCCGAGGTCAGGGCCGAGGTCTGGGCTCTCCAGGTCTGGGCCGAGGTCGAGCCGTTTGCTCATGTCGAGCTCGAACTTGCCGTACAGGTTCAGATGGGTCCAGAACAGGGCTGATAGGCCGCGCCGGTCGGCGTCGGTGAGCTTCTTGCTCCACTTCGGTTCGGCCAAGACGATCTGCACCATGCGGGTGTTCAAGTAGACGATCGCGGCCTGGACCAGGTGGAGCGCCAGCGCGGACACTTCGACGCTCTCGCGGTCGTCGCCGGTGAGGTCGCCGGCCTTGCCGTAGAAGATGTCCTTGTTGGCGGAGTTCCAGTTCTCCACCACGTTCAGGCCCTCGTGGATCTCGCGGCGCAGCTCTTCGGCGGCGAGATAGTCGCAGATGAACACGGTGCGGATCACCCGTCCGAGTTCCTCGATCGCCCGGTAGGTGGAGTGCTTGGGGCCGCCGCGGGTGAAGCGGCGCAGCATCTGGTGGGCCTCGGCGGTGTGCAGCCGCAGCGCGGTCGCGTACTTGATCATCTGGTCGTACTGGTTGGCGATCAGCTCCCAGTCGATCGTCTTGCCCGACAGGACGCTCTCCAGTTGCGGCCAGGCCTCCGCTTCGGTCAGGCCCGGCCGGTACAACCGAGCCGAGCCGACGTTCTTGAGCCGGGGCAGCAGCTTGAAGTCCAAAAGGTGCGAGAAGGCGAAACCCACGATCGAGGCGCCATGGGTATCGGTGTACTGCCGGTCGATCTCCGCGCTGGTCAGATGGCGCAGCAGGCCCTCGATCATCGAGGCGACCTCGGAGTCGGTGGTGGAGCGCACCTGGGAGTAGATGCACACGTTCTTACGCTCGACGTGCCAATACACCATGATCCCGGCGCCGCCGTAGCGCTGGTGCCACTCGGTCATGAAGTTGGCCGACCAGGAGCCGAACTTGCGCGAGTCCGACGCGCACGCCGTACCGGGCCCCCACAACGTGGAGTCGCGCACCTCCAACGTCTTGTTGACCACGGCACGGATCGCGGCGCGCAGGTTGTCGCGGTTGACGAACAACCGCCGGACACGACGCAACGCCACCTCGGTGTCGGCCTCCATCCCGGCCATCACCGCGGTGCCGTCGGCGACCCGCTTGATGCCCATGTTGGTGCCCAGCCCGAACGTGCACAGCAGCAGCCGGCGGCGCAAAACCTCAGGGTCGGTGACGGTGCGCGTGCCACCGAGGTGAACTCGGAGGTGAACTTCGTGGCGTGGTCGACGTTCTTGATCAGGTCCAGCAGGTCGATCACGCCCCAGCGGCGGGCGATCTCGGCCTTGAGCGCCTCCAGGTTCTCCGGCTCGACCTGCTTGCCCAGGGACGGGACGTTGATCCACGGTTCCCCTTGGCGCTTGGTGATGCCCACCCCGCCGGTGGTGCTCTTCTTCAACCCCTTGTTCAGCCGATCCAGCGCCGCGACGTGCCGCCTCTGCAGGTCGGCGATGAAGTCGGCCGGATCACGGGGCTTGGACAGCGCCTCGTAGTGCACGTCCCGGTTGTCCTCGAAATCGGGCGGCAGGTCATGGTCGGGGTTGCGCCAGATGTTGGCGCCCTCCACCCAGATCTCCCGGCGCCGGATCGCCTTGCGCAGCGCCACCAGCACGCACAGCTCATACGGGATGCGCTCGATGAGGCCGGTGTCGGGGTCGAGGATCGCATCACGCCAGTCCTCGGGCACCACGTGCTCCACCGGCACCGCCTCGGCGGCGGCGTAGAACTCGGCATCGGAATCGGCGTAGCGCTCCAGCAACTCCAGCGCGTCCATCACCGGCTTGAAGACCTCGTTGCTGGAGCGGAACCGCACCGCCCGCAGCAGCTTGGGCAGGCCGCGCCGGTAGTGGTGGGAGTAGGAGCCGCGCAACTTGGTCCGCACCCGGGTGTTGAACACCTTCTCGTTCGCCTTGGCCTCGGCGATGATGTCCTCCAGGGTGCCCTGACCCACCACCGGATACAGCGCCTTGCGGACGATCTCCTCCGGCAGCTCCAGCGCCGCGGTGGCCAGCTTCACCAAGATGTTGTTCTTGCCATGGACCCGCCGGAACTCGGCGTTGAGCTCGCCCTCGACCTTCTTCTCCGCCCGCACGCTGATCTTGTGCACGAGGTGGATCAGCAGCTCGACCAGGCGTCGGTGATCTCAGCCTGCCGCACATGGCACAACGCGGCCAGCAACGTGACGCGCACCGGCACCTCGGCCGCCTTGAAGTCGGAGGGGTACATCTTCATCGCCCGCGCCCGCCACCCGGCCACCACCTTCTCGGAGACCTCCGCAAACAAGGTGGCCGGCAGGCCGATCGCCTCGACCCGGCCCAGCTTCACGATCTCGGCCAGCAGCGTGTCCAGCTGGAAGGAACCGGGGTCCTCATTCAGCTCTTGCAAGAACGCACGCCGCCCTCCCTCGTGGGCAGCGGCGGCCTGGCTCTGTCCCTCCGGCTCAGCAGCGGCCTGCGCTGAGGCCGAGTCATCAGAGGTTGCAGCGGGCGGCGGAGGAGGCGCGGTGATGAGCTCCTCCAGCTTGCCCACCGCATCGAACGACAACCGGTTCAGGGTCCTGTGGGTGAAGTTCCGCTCGAACAGCGTCTCGGCCGCACCCAGGACGCGTTCGATCCGGGTCGTCTTCGGCGGCTCGATCCGGTCCTCTCGACAGCGCGTCAGCAGCGCCCCGCGCAGCCGATCCCGCGACATCTCCACCGGGCAGATCTTGGTGGCCGGCCAGTCGGCGAGCTTGTCCTCATCGCCCACCGTCGGCTCCCGGAAGTCGTGAAACTTCCTGATCTGCGCCCGGTGGTACTCGATCGTGCGCCCCGACCAGGCGTAGGAGGAGAACAAGGCCACCTCCACCTTGACCTGCTCGGCTAGTAGACAAAACCTGACCGCATCGTCCAATGATCGTCATACAGAGTTACTTTGCGGCTGGTGACGCGGACCCGAGTGGGGGGCCACGGCGTCGGGGATCCGGCACCAGCGCGGGGACGAACCCCAGCTCCGCGGCCGCCTCGGTCGTCGTGGTCATGACACCTCCTCGCCCGGGCCTGGTTGACGATGGTTCGCTGCACGAACTAATCTCGTTCGCATTCCGAACAATTCGATATACGAACTAAAGGGGTGCCATGACCACGAGCACTCGACCGAATGGCGAGCCCGCCGCCCCACAGGCGGACGGCGCGCCGCGGGACTCGGGCGCTGACGCCACCAGGACCCTGATCGCGCTGGTCACAGCCGTGTTCGCTTACGCCCTCATGCAGACCGTGGTGGTGCCCGCCCTGCGACTGCTGGAGCGCGAACTGGACACCACCCCGGCGTGGTCCACCTGGATTCTCAGCGCCTTCCTCCTGTCCAGCGCCGTCCTGACGCCGCTTCTCGGCCGCGTCGGCGACCTGTACGGCAAACGGCGGGTGCTGATCGCCGTGCTCGGCGTGTACGGGGTCGGAATGATCGGTGCGGCCGTCGCCCAGAACATCGGCCAGCTCATCGCCGCCCGCGTGGTCCAGGGGGCCGCCCTGTCGGTGGTGCCGCTGTCGATGGCGATCCTGCGCGAGGCGATGCCCCGCCGGCGGCTGCCGTTCGCGATGGGACTGGTCTCCGGCATCGTCGGAGCGGGGGCGGGGGCGGGCCTGGTGATCGGCGGCTTGCTGGCCGACCACCTGCCCTGGCGGTACCTGTTCGTACTGGGTGCGCTGCTCGCCGCGATCAGTCTGCTGATGGCGCTGCGATGGGTGCCGGAGAGCCGCCACACCGCGGCCGGCCGGCTCGACCTGCCCGGCGCGGCGCTGCTCGGCTTCAGCCTGGTCGCGATTCTGCTCGCGCTCACCCAGGGGCCGTCCTGGGGCTGGACCTCGGCCCGGGTGCTCGGTCTCTTCGCGCTCGGGGCGCTGCTGTTCGCCGCGCTCCTGGCGGTGGAGCGCGGCAGGTCCGGCGCGCTCATCGACGTCGGAGAGCTGCGGGACCGGCCGATGCTGGTGACACATGCCGCCGCCGCCTTCTTCGGCGCCGGGTCCTACTTCTTCTACCTGGCGATGCCGCTGTTCGCCCAGCAGGTGCCGGGGCCGGGCGGTGTCGGTTTCGCGACCTCCGTCACCGTCGCGGGGCTGCTGATGTTGCCCGGCATGCTGGCCATCATCCCGGCGAGCATGGCCGTCGGCCGGATCGCGACGGCGCTCGGCCCGCGCTGGCCGCTCGCGGGCGGGTTCCTGCTGCTCACCGTCGGTTCGGTACTGCTCGCTCTGTCCCATGCCGACGAGTGGGAACATCTGGTGTTCTACGCGATCGTCGGGGCGGGATCCGGACTCGTCATGGGCACGCTGCCCAAGCTGATCGCCGACCTGGTGCCGCTCGACAGGACCGGCACCGCCAACGGGATCAACAACATCGCGCGCACTGTCGGCAGCGTCGTCGGCAGCCAGCTCGCCGCCGCGGTCATCGCCTCCAGCATCTCCTCCAGAGCCGCCGGAGTGCCGGACTCCGCCTTCACCACCTTGTTCTGGCTGGGCGCGGCCGCCGCCGTGCTCGGGGCCGCCCTGTCACCGCTCGCCGTACGGCACGCGGCCGCCGCGGCATCGTCGGCGCGACCCGCCGAACGGGAACTCCACCCGTAGCCCGTCCCTTCAGAGGAACGGCCCCGGACCTGCGCGGTCCGAGGCCGTGGCGTGTCGATCGTCAGAGCCGGTCAGGATGATCGGGTTCCTCGTCCTGCCGCCGGCCGGGATTCTGCTCTCATGCCGGCTGGAGAGTCCACGACTGCTTGCCGTGGAGGTCAGGGCTGTCTCCCAGCAGGACGGCGGGGCGTTTCGGACCGAAGTCGGTCACGTAGCCGAGCCCCCGCGCGATGGTGACCCGGCCACCGCCGGCATCGCCGACGATCCAGGTGTGCCAGGGACCCGGCTCGCAGGGCAGCGTGGCGACCATCGGAGGATAGATCCGCTCCAGGGCGGTGCTCATGCAGGTGCCGGTGGTCGCGTGCCGGATCATGACGCTGTCGCCGTCGCCGGTGGGCACGAGGATCCACCTGGTGTCGCACGCGCCGGGCAGAACCTTCGAGTTGAATTCGCCTTCTCCGCGCAGGCACGCCCCCTCCGAGTTGACGATCTGGTACGTCCCCGGCCGGACTGGGACGGACGGAGCCGCCGACGCGGGGACGGCGAGGGCGACGGAGATGGCCGCCGCCAGCACGGCAGAGGCGGAGGCGAGACGGATACGCACGAGGAACCCCTTCCTTGTGGCTACTTTGCGTCACCGATTATTACGTAACGCATCCAAAAAGGTCCGGAAAACGAACCGACTGATTACGTGGCGTAGCCGTTTCGAATGCGCTCGCTGGCCGGACTCCCGGCCTGGAAGGATGACCGCCCATGACGGCGATCATGCGGCGATATGCGGATGTGGGCGATCTACGCGCGATGCAGAGGGTGACACAGCGCGTGTGGTCGGTGGACAGCCCTCATCACGTCGGCGACCTGGCCTGGGGCCGCCTGATGTACACGCTCGACCAGGCGGACTGGCCCATCGCCCTGTGGGAGGCCGACGGTCGCGTGGTCGCCTGGGGGTGGGCGCACCTGCCCGACGATCTCCGGCTGCAGGTGGATCCGGCGTTCCCGGAGCTGGTCGAGGAGATCCTGGCCTGGTTCGACGAGACGGCCGCCGGCGGACCGCGCGAGATCAACGTGCTCGACGCTCAGACGGAGTTGCGTGACGCGCTCGTCCGCCATGGATACCGACCGAGGGACGACGCGCCCTACTTCCGCTACCACTCCCGGTCGCTCACCGACCTGCCCGCACCCGCGCTGCCGGACGGCTTCACCGCTCGTGCCGTACGCGGTGATCAGGACGTGGACCGGCGCGTCGCCGTCCACCAGGCCGCGTGGAGTTCGACCGGCGTAACGACCGAGTCCTATCGGGCGATCATGGACGCGTGGCCGTACCGGCCGGAGCTGGACTGGATCGTCGAGGCTCCCGACGGTCGCTTCGCCGCGAACTGCCTGATCTGGTATGACGACGCCCACCGCGTCGGGCTCATCGAGCCCGTCGGCACCGACCCCGCCCACCGCCGCCGCGGGCTCTCCCGGGCGGTGTGCCTGGCCGCCCTCCACGCGCTCCGTCGCGCCGGCGCCACCAGCGCGATCGTCTGCCCGCGCGGTGACGCGGGCTATCCCGTTCCCCAAGCGCTCTACCGCGGCCTGGGATTTCACCCCTACGCGCGTACGCACACCTACGTCAAACTGGGGCGGACCGAGTGAAGCACCCCTCCCACTCCTTCATGCGACGATGCGGACATGACCCATGCCACCGGCTCGCACGTGGTGAAGGGCCTTCAGGAGAGAGCGGCTCGGGCGCTGCCCGCGGAGCACGTCGAGCACGCGGTTGCTTGTAACGATGACGTCCGGCATAGCCGCCCGCGGAGCGGCTCCGCCCCCGCCGCTGCTGTGGCCGCCGAGCAGTCCGCCGCCCGGGTGGTGGGAGAAGCGGCCGTCATGGGCGCGGGGGTGCAGGTCCTCGTTCCAGGCGCGTCCGAGCGGGCCGAGGGCCTTGAACTGGACGCCGCCCGGCCGGGCAACCCGTGACCACCTGAAGAAGCACACCCGCGGGGGTCGTGCGGCCGGCAAGCGCACGGCCCCCGCAACAACCTCGGCTACTTCTTGCGGGTCGCCCCGCCCGTGAACCACTGCACCAGCAGGACCGCCGCATGCACGGCCGCCTCGGAGCGGCGCTAGACCTTGCGGGCGACGCCGCACCAGGAGTTGAGCTTGCGCTTCGGGCCGTCGACTTCCCCATCGGGGCTCCACCGGCCGAGGTCGATGACGCCGGGCCCGACGAGCTCCAGGCCGTCGAAGAACCGGGCCGCCTCGTCCTTCGTGCGGTAGGTGAGAGGCACCCTCAGCTGGCTGTTCAGCCCGAACATGCGCTCCCCGAGTTCGGGGTCGATGTCGTCACTGGTGACGTGGGCGAGGATCACGTAGCTGCCGGGGCAGAGCTGATCCACGTATCCGGCGACCACGCCGTACGGGTCGTCGCTGTCGTCGATGAAGTGGACGAGGGCGACGAGGAGAACGGCGATGGGCTTGGTGAAATCGAGCATGCGCGCGGTTTCAGGGTGCCGGAGCACCGCCGGGTAGTCACGCGCGTCGGCCTCGATGTAGACGGTCTGCGGGTCACCCTGGATAAGGGCCTGGGCGTGCGGGGCGAGCGTTCCCCATGCCCAGGCCGCTCTGCGCCTGCCGCCGTTCATGGCCCAGATGATGACCGATCGGGCGCATAGCTCACAGGTGGAGGAAACGGTCCGGAGCCGACCTGTGACCTTCTCCGAGTGGATCGTCACGGCGGCCCGGCTCGTGCAAGGGCCAGGGGCCTACGTCGCTGGCGAGAATCGTGCCCCTAAGAGATCTCGCGACCTTGAATGGGGGTTCCTTGCTTGTGCAGGCTGAGCGTTTGGTCGAGGATCCTGTCGCGGATGCCGCCTTTACGTCGGGAGCGGGATGCCGTGGGCGCGGAGTACTTCCCGGATGGCCTCTTCGGTGAGCCCGGTGTCGAGGGCGATGGTGGTGAAGGGCTGGCCGGCGGCCTCAGCGGCGCTCATCCGGCCCTGGACGCGGTCGTAGCCGAGCCGGTCGGTGTCAGTGGAGAGCTGGCCGTGCCAGTCGTACGCGTCGTTCGTGCGGATGATTCGGCGGCCGACGCCGAGGTGTCCCCACGGGATCGTGAGCGACTTCGCGTTGACGCGGTACACCTCCCACCACGTGCCGTGGTGGAGGACGAAGTCGCCCTTGGTGAAGTCGGCGGCGGTCCAGATCTTCACCCCGGCGGCTTCGGCTTCGGCGATGATGCCCCGCCAATAGGTGATCTTGCCGGAGAGGCGGGTGGTGACCCGCGTGCGGCGACGAGTCGCACACGGGTCTTCCAGTGGGGCGCCTCGGCGATGCGCTGGTCGTCCGCGACCCGCAGGGTCTCCGGCGCCCACCTGGCCGACGTTTGGCCCCGGGCGTCACGCGGAGCCGTACGCCGCCTGGCCGTGGCCATACGGGAACAGGGCCCTGGTCGGCGCGGTGTGCGCCGTCATGTCGGCCGGGTCCGATCCGCGGCGATGACCAGCACGCCCCCGAGGACCGCCAGGCTCAGATTCGCGTAGAGCTCGTAACCGGCCAGGAAGTCGATGCGCGGGAGGACAACGCGGTTGAAGTAGTTGAGGAAGGAGCCGAACACGGGTTGCACGGCCAGGTGGTCGATGGTTCCGCTGATGCCGGACACGACCAGGTAGAGACCGGCGAGCTGGAGGGCGTGGCGCATGCCGCAACGCTAAGAGGGCGCCGTACGGACGCGGATCGGTCAAGGGGATCTCTCGCCGCCGACCGAAGTCGGTGCCGTCGGGCTCGCGCCCGACCGAAGCATCGGCAGCCGCGACTTCGGTATCGTCCCGTCGCCCGCCGGAGGCGATACCGCCGATCGCACCGTACGCTCGCGGGAGTATGGACGCTTCCCCCACGGCGCCGGCGGCCCGGCGCGGCCTCCGGGACTGGTTCGTGGACACGGGCCTGTTCCTGCTCGCGGTCCTGTACGGCGTCGTGATGTCCGGCATGCGGCTGGACTCTCCACCGTTGCCCGTGCCGTTGTGGCTGTTCAACGTCGACCAGCTCACCGGCGTGCTGGGATGCGCGGCGTTGTGGCTGCGCCGCCGCCGTCCGGTGGAGCTCGCCGTGGTGCTGGTCGTCCTGTCGACGTTCTCCGAACTGGTCGCGGGCGCGATGCTGGTGGCACTGTTCACGGTCGCGGTGCACCGGCCGCCGCGCACCACGACGGCCGTCTTCGGGCTGAGCCTGCTCGCCGCGCTCGGCTACGTGGTGCTCAGGCCGGAACCCGACACGTCGCGCATGCTGCCGTGGCTGCTCGGCGTC
Source organism: Microtetraspora glauca (assembly GCA_001570385.1). Lineage (GTDB taxonomy): Bacteria > Actinomycetota > Actinomycetes > Streptosporangiales > Streptosporangiaceae > Microtetraspora > Microtetraspora glauca. The sequence continues at coordinate 161,952 of BBYL01000009.1, forward strand.
ACGATCCAGGGAGCGGCGGTCGGGTGGGGCCTGTTCGTCCACCACAGGCGGCGGCTCACCGCGTCGCTGCGCGACCGCGCCGCCCGCGCGGAGACCGAGGCGCGACTGCGGGCGGAGCAGGCGCAGCACCTCGCCCGCGAGGCGATCGCCCGGGAGATCCACGACGTGCTCGGCCACCGGTTGTCGCTGCTGAGCGTGCACGCGGGCGCGCTGGAGTTCCATCCCGACGCGCCGGCCGAGGACATCGCCCGCGCTGCCAAGGTGATCAGAGAGAGCGCCCACCAGGCGTTGCAGGATCTGCGCGAGGTCATCGGCGTCCTGCGCGCCCCGGTGGGGGAGTTGCCGCAGCCCGCCTTCGCCGACATCAGGGAACTCGCCGCGGAGTCGGGCCGGGCCGGCATGCGGGTGGACCTGTGCGAGGAACTCGCTTCGGCCGTCCCCGACTCCACGGGTCGCACCGCGTACCGGATCGTGCAGGAGGCGCTGACCAACGCGCGCAAGCACGCCCCAGGAGCCGAGGTGCGCGTACGCCTGGCGGGGGCGCCGGGGGAGGGGGTGACCGTCGAGGTGCGCAACGCCGTACCCGGCCTCGCCGACGCCCCCGCCGCTCCCCGGTCCCTGACCGACGCGCTGCCAGGCTCCCAGCCCGGCTCCCTGCCCGGCGCGGGATCGGTGCCGGGCGCGCGATCCGGCCAGGGGCTGGTCGGGCTGGGCGAACGCGTCGCCCTGGCCGGCGGGCGGCTGGAGCACGGCCCCACCGGCGCGGGTGACTGGCGGTTGTCGGCCTGGCTACCGTGGACGCCATGACCGCATCCGACCCCCGGCCCGTCGACGTACTGATCGCGGACGACGACCCACTGGTGCGCTCCGGCCTGACGATGATGCTGGGCGGCGCCCCCGACATCCGCGTGGTCGCCGAGGCGGGTGACGGCGCCGAGGTGCTGTCGCTGGTCGACCGGCACACCCCCGACGTGGTGTTGATGGACATCCGGATGCCCCTGATGGACGGGCTGGCCGCCACCGAGGCCCTGCGTGCCCGGCGCGCCGCGCCGGAGGTCATCGTGCTGACCACCTTCGACGCCGACGAGCACGTCCTGCGCGCGCTTCGGGCCGGAGCCGCCGGGTTCCTCCTCAAGGACACTCCGCCGGCCGAGATCGTGGCCGCGGTGCGCCAGGTGGCGCGGGGCCATCCGGTCCTGTCCCCGGCGGTCACCCGGCGCCTCATCGCGCGGGTCGCGGAATCCGATCACGACCGGCGGCGCGCTCGGGCCAGAGACCGCCTGGCGCTGCTGAACCACCGCGAGCGCGAGGTGGCCGTCGCGGTCGGCCAGGGCAGGTCGAACGCCGATATAGGCGCCGTGCTGTACCTCAGCGTCCCGACGGTGAAGACCCACGTCTCCGGCATCCTCACCAAGCTCGACCTGAACAACCGCGTCCAGATCGCCCTGCTGGTCAACGACGCGGGGCTGCTGGACGACGCCGGATGACGGGCCGCTTCCCGCCGCTCATCGGCTGATCGCCTCCTCGCCGCTCTCCCCGTGTACGGCGACGGCCGACCGGCGGGCGGCTGCGCCGTACAGGAGGGTGACGACCACGATGATGAGCGGGAACACGGTGGCGACGGTGAGGCCGGTGCGCAGCCCGGAGCCGCCGTCGTCCGGCAGCACCTCCGCGATCCGCCGCAACACGGTCTCCCCGGTGCCCGCGGCGTCGGCTGCGGCCCCGGCGATCCACGGGCCGACGGCGCCTCCGGCGTCGCCGAATACGGCGAGCATGCCGAACATGGCCGCGCCTCCGAGGGGGAATCGAGCCGAGGCGAGGCTGAAGGTCCCCGGCCACAGGAGGCTGACGGCGAGTCCGCACACCGCGCAGCCGATCAGGCTGATGATCGGGTCACCCGACAGGCACACGACGAGATAGCAGGCGGTCGCCAGCGCTCCGCAGAAGATCATGGCCGGGACCAGCGGGATGCGCTCGCCCCAGAGGCCGTAGACGATACGGCCGATGCCCATGAGGACGGCGAACAGGCACGGCCCGGCCAGGTCGCCCCACACCTTTGAAACGCCCAGCCCTTCTTCCGCGAACAGCGACGACCACTGCGACATGGTCAGCTCGGCCGCGCCCGCGGCGAGCATCAGCACGATCGCCGCGACGAAGGCGGGCGCGCTCAGCAACGCCTTCAGGGACGTACGGTGCTCGTCGGGCACGGTCGCGGGAAGCGGGACCTTCATGAAGGCCACCACGTTGACCAGCGGCACGACGGCCCAGACGAGCGGCAGGATCTGCCAGGCGTCCTGCCCGATCCCGGCCAGCAGGAGCGTGCTGCCCGCCACCACGGCGACCTGGCCCCAGCAGTAGAAGGAGTGCAGCAGGCTCATCTGCGCCGCCTTGCCCTCCGCCGGGCTGGGCAGGGCGTCCACCACGGGGCTGACGAGCACCTCGAGCAGGCCGCCACCGACCGCGTAGACGACGACCGCCAGGCACAGTCCCAGGTACGGGGAGGGGACGACCGCCGGGGCCACCGCCAGCGACACCAGTCCCACGGCGGACAGGGCGTGGGCGAGCACCAGCGGTACGCGGTAGCCGATCCGGTCGGCGTACCTGACCGCCACGATGTCGGTGACGAGCTGGGTCGCGAAGTTCAGCAGCACCAGGCGGCCGAGCATCTCCAGCGGGACCTGGTAGCCGGTCTGGAAGACGATGAACAACAGCGGGGCGAGGTTGTTGACGATGGCCTGGGTGAACGAGCCGGTGTAGCAGGCGCGGCGGGTGTGCTCGAAGGTCGTCATCGGGGGGACGTGCCTCTTCCTCGGACTGTGGGCCGGTGATCAGGCCAATCTCCCACATGCCCGGCTGACCGGACGTCCTGCGGTTGATCACAGAGGTCCGAGCGATGCTCCCCTCGGGCTCCTGATCCTCGACCGATCTCGCGGAGCCCGTTTCCCGATGGTGCGCTCTACAGTTCGACATCCCGTACGACGTCGAGATCGACGAAGCGCGGCGGGGAGTCGCACAACTCCTCCATCCGGTGCGCGAACTCGCTCGTCGCCGGAAGCGTGTTGTTCCGCATCGCCTCCTCATACGAGGGGAACTCGACGATCGACACGTAGTGCTCGGGCCGCTGGTGATCGCGTGCCAGCACCGTGTGCGTGGCCGTGCGCTCGCCCGCCGTCCGGGCGCACCACTCATCCAGGAGACTCTCCACCTCAGGCGCGTGGGAGGTCTCGTACTCGATGACCTGGACGAACCCCATCGGAGCACCTCCTTCTGGCTGGTCTCAGCTTGAGTCGACCGCCGCCGAATGCCCTGTTCAACCCGAATCCGGGCAAATCTCCGGAGAGATCTCGGTCCCGGGATTCCGGACAGCGGAACGCCCCCGGCGGTCTGCCGGGGGCGTTCTCGAAGTCACACCGATCAGGCGGTGTAGACGGGGTAGCCGAAGCCCGTCACCTGGCTCATCGGCCGGGTACGGATCTCGACCTTGCCGTTGCCGGTGTTGCCTTCGACGGTCTTGATCGTCCCGTCGCCGTTGTCCTTGATGACGAAGCCGACGTGGTCGATGCCGTAGATGTCCTTGCCGCCGTTCCAGTCGAAGAACACGACCGCGCCGGGCTTGGCGTTGGCGCCCCAGCGGTGGTTGTCCTGGAACCACTTGGCGTGCTGGACGGTGTAGGCGTCCCAGCCGAGGACCGGCCGCAGGCCCGCCTGATCGCCGACCCAGGAGACGAACATGTCGCACCAGGGGGCGTTGGCGTAGGCGCCGGTGCTGCCGCCGTCACGGGCGACGGTCTCCTTGGCGCGGGGCGAGTTCATGTACCAGTCGTGGAACTTCGTGCCGCCGCCGGAGGCGTTCTCGCTGACGCCGACCTGGCTCTGCGCGATCTGCAGCAGCCGCGTGGCGCTCACCTTGGGCAGCGACGCGGCCTCCTTCAGGAGGGGGCTCATGGGAGCGGACGCGCTGGCGTGGACGGTGTCGGCGTGGGCGGCCGCCAGGGTCGCGGGCACGGCAGCGGTGGCCAGGACGCCGGTGATCAGGGCAGCACGCAGGTAAGTCTTGGGGGCTCGCATTACGGGGGTCTACTCCCTTGCTTCCATGCCGCCTACCGGGTTAGCTGACGGGTTCGGGCGTGGAAGTCGCCCTACGGCACTGATGCCGATTCACCCCAGAAAGGTGGTGGGTCCCCGGCTCCGCGCGAACGCGGACTCGGCGGTCGACGGTCGGTTCCAGTGATGGATGACCGTGTCATCGGTTATGGGGCAGGCACACCTTGCAGAGGTCAGGTATGCGCCGTGTTCCCAAAACGGTAATAGATCGCTTCAAATCGGTCAAGTGAGGACAAACAGGGTCATACCTCTGTAATGATCGGTCAAGAGTGGGGGTGCGGTACCACCATGGCGCCCGGTGATCGCTCGAACGGCGTGGTTTCGCCTGCCGCCAGGGGGATCCTGGCACCGTCGGCGCCCGCGCGAAGCCGACCGGTGTGACACGCCGCCGACCCCGGAAAGATTTACGTACGGATCTTCGCGATCACGCGGACGAGCCTGATTTCACGGGTCCGCGCCGCGACGTCCCCGGTGACGGGACGCTCGCGATCGATGCCGCCTTGACCCTGACGAGAACCAGGCAATCGGCAGGCAACGGCTGCCCCTCGACCTGGACGTCCAGCCGGCCGCTCGGCAGGTCACGCGTGCGCCGAAACCACCCGGCCCGTGGCCCGTTTCTGCCGTATTCCGGTGGCGCCCCCGGTAGATGCACCGACCCGGGCGGCCGAGTCTGTCGGATTGCCGTCCTGGTCTCAGGGGACCAGAACGACCTTGCCGAGGTTACGGCGCGACTCGATGATCTCGTGGGCGCGCGCTGCTTCGGCGAGCGGGATTTCAGCGAATACGCGGGGCCGCAGTGTGCGGTTGCGGTGGAGTTCCCAGAGCTCGTCAAGCCAGCGCGCGTACACCTCGGGCTTGCCCCGGGCGATGGCCGCCATCTGGAAGCCGATGACCGAGGCGCTCCGGATAAGCAGCTCGTACGCGTCGATTGTGCCGCCGCCCGAACTGAAGGCGACCAGACGGCCGCCGGGGGCCAGGGCGCGCACCGCGGGGCTGAGGAGTTCTCCGCCGACCCCATCGATGACGATGTCGACCGGATCGCCCCAGGACTCGTCCCCGTAGAGCACGACCTCGTCGGCGCCGAGGGCGCGAACGAACTCCGTCTTGTCCGCACTGCTGACGGCCGCGACCACACGGGAGGCCCCGCCCGCCTTCGCATACTGCAGGGCGAGGGTTCCGACCGCACTGGCCGCTGCGGTGACCAGGACGGCGTCGCCGGGGTGGGGGCGGCCGGCCTCGTAGGCGCCGCGTGCCACCAGGCCGCTGCGGACCAGGGCCACGGCGTCGACGCCGGTCGCCCATTCGGGAATCGCGGAGGCCATCGCGTGGTGGATGAGGGCCAGTTCGGCATAGGCATGGGAGAAGGAGAGACCGGTGACGCGGTCGCCCACGGCGAACCCGGTGACGCCTTCACCGACGGCGGCGACGGTGCCTGCCACCTCTCCGCCGAGCGGGACGGGCTTGGCGCCCTCGCGCACCTTCCGTACGGCCGGCAGCGTGACACCGACCGCTTCGGCACGGACGAGCAGCTCACCCGGGCCGGGCTCTGGAACAGGGGCCTCCTCGATGAACAGAACCGCGGGGCCGCCGCTGACCTCATAGCGGACACGACGCATGGACACCTCCGGATGTGACGTCAGCTCGAAGAATCATTGGAATTCCCAATGGACGTTCAACATAGGGGGTAAGTCATTGGGATGTCCAATGATTTTGGGATAGTTTGCTGCCATGACTCCCACCGAACGCCCGCGCGCCCTGGCGCACATCCAGTCCCTGCCGAGCTGGCTGGCCGGCCAGGTCGCGGCGCGCGGCCGGAGCCTGGTCGCCGAGGCGATCGCCGAGGAAGGGCTGAAGCTGCCACATCACGCCGTGCTCGCGGCGGTGTCCGAGTACGGCCCGGTCGCCCAGGCGGATGTGGTGCGCCGCTTGGGCTTCGACGCGAAGGACGTGGTCCTCCTGCTCAACGACCTGGAGGAAGCCGGGCTGGCGGTACGGGACCCCGATCCGCAGGACCGCCGCAAGAACGCGGTGACGGTGACACCGGCGGGCGCGCGGACCCTGAAACGGTGCGCGGAGCTGGCGGAGCGGGCCAACGCCGCACTCCTGGCGCCGCTCAGTGCGGCGGAAGGCCAACAGCTGGTGGAGCTGTTGGCCCGGGTGTACGAGGGGTAGCGCCGCTCTACGCGTCTTATCGGCTGCCGGGAGCCGCTTCCGTCGTGACGCTGAAGGAAGGCGGCCATCCGCTCCATTGAGGGCTCGAAGCCAGGTGAGGAGAACCCGTACGGCGTGATATCTCGGTTTACTCGCGGGCCGGCGCTCGCCCTGACGCGGCGTCGCCGCCGAGAGGACTGGCGCGGGACGCCGCCGTACGTTCCCACCGCCTTGACGTTCTCGCCCGGGAACGGTGACAGCCGGCCGCCGGTTCAGCTGAGCGCGTGTCCGGTGGTGGCGTCGACGTGGCCGGGGATCTCGTCATGCCGGTCGCCGACACTCAGCGTTCCGGTCGGCTCGAACAACAGGATCGAGGCACCGCGGGCGGAGCATGGCCGGTGCTCGACTCCGCGCGGGACAACGAAGACCGATCCCTGGGGGAGTTCGACGACACGTTCCGGCTGGTCGTCGCCGGACTCGCCGTCGCGCAGGGCGATGCTCAGCTCTCCCGCGATGACCAGGAAGAACTCGTCGGTGTCGTCGTGGGCGTGCCAGACGTGTTCACCGGCCACCTTGGCGATCCGCACGTCATAGTCGTTCACTCGGGTCACGATCCGCGGACTCCACAGCTGGTCGAAACCGGCCAGCGCGGCGTGCAGGTCGATGGGCGTTTTCGTCATGTGCCGATCCTTACGGTGGGGGATAGCTGCTGAAAGTGCTAGGAATCGCATATGTCGCAAGAATCCGCGCAGCGGCCGGCCGACGCCTCCATGCGGGTCGTCATGATCGTCGACGAGGGCTCGAACCCGTTCGAGATGGGAGTGGCCACCGAGCTGTTCGGGCTGCGCCGCCCAGAGCTCGGACTGCCGTGGTACGACTTCACGCTGTGCGCGGCGACCCCGGCCGTCCGCATGCACAACGGCTTCTTCACGATGTCGCGGGTCGCGGGTCTGGACGCGGTGGACCGCGCGGGCACTGTGATCGTGCCCAACCGTCCGGACCCTCAGGTGCCACCGGACCCCGCCGTGCTGGAGGCCATCCGCGGTGCCGCCGCGCGCGGCGCCCGCCTGATGAGCTTCTGCACCGGCACGTTCACGCTGGCCGCGGCCGGTGTGCTGGACGGGCGCCGCGCCACCACGCACTGGCGCTGGGCGGAGGAGTTCACCAGCCGCTACCCCGGTGTACGGCTGGAGCCGGGAGTGCTGTTCGTCGACGACGGCGACATCCTCACCGCGGCCGGCAGCGCGGCGGCCCTGGACCTCGGACTGCACCTGATCCGCCGCGATCACGGCGCCGATGTGGCGAACGCGGTCAGCCGCCGGCTGGTGTTCGCCGCCCACCGCGACGGCGGCCAGCGGCAGTTCATCGAACGACCTGTGCCGGCCGTACCGGACGCGTCTCTCGCACCCGTGCTCGCCTGGGCGCAGGGGCGGCTGGACCGGCCGCTGACCGTCGCGGAGCTGGCGGCCCGCGCCGCGGTCAGCCCGGCCACCCTCCACCGGCGCTTCCGGGCAGAACTCGGCACCACGCCCCTGGCCTGGCTCACCGCCGAACGCGTCACCCTCGCCTGCCGGCTGATCGAGCGCGGCGAGCTCCGGATGGAGGCGGTGGCCCGGGCCAGCGGTCTCGGCACGGCCGCCAACCTGCGCGCCCAGATGCGGCGGCGGACCGGTCTCAGCCCCAGTGCCTACCGGCGGCGCTTCGGCCCCGCCGCCACGGTGGGCGGCCCACGGTGTCCGACGACCTGATCGCCCGCCTGTCCCCGCTCCAGCACGACCACAATCAGCAGGGGCAGGGCATCGGCCTGCGGGGAGCGGACGTGCAGGAAATGCACGTTGGCGTTGTCGATCGTGGTGGTGAACTGCGGAAAGCGATTGAGATGCGCCTCCTGTGCCCGCCAGTCGTAGGTGGTGCGCCAGGATTCGGTCACCTCTCTGAGGTAGCCCACCGGCACTCCCTGGGACCAATCGCCGACCGGACGTCGGGCCACCTGGTCGCGGCGAGACGAGCGGCCAAGTCGTCCACTTCCTGCTGGGGAACGTCCAGGATGAAGGGCCGGATCTCTCGCTCGCCGTGTCCGTTCATTCGGCAGCCTCCTGCTTCGTTGACATCGGCGGCCACACCGCGGTGATCAATATCCCTGAGCTGTCGTGGCGACCCATCGACCACCCGAGCGACGTAGTCGCGGTCGGTTCCGATCCCAACCAGGCCCGCGCCGGCTCGCCGAACTGGCCCACGCTGCCACGCGTGACGCCGTGACGGAACCCGGTCCCGACGAAGCGCTCATGATCGAATGCAAATCTTCTCTACGACATCAACCGGCGCTCTCCCCTTCGGCGGCGGGGCGCTTCGTCGTCCCGGGTTGCCGAGAATTCGAAGTCGAGATCACGAGCGATATCTCAGCCCCGGGCCCTTGCGCTATCGCAGGTAAGCGGCGTATCCGTTGATTTCCTCATTGCTACCGGACCCCTATGGGGACCCCGTCGTCCCATTCATTTAGGTCAGCGCATGCCATAAGGGACGAGATTTCACACCCGCCTCAAATCGCCGTTTTCATCCCTTGCCGCCCAATTTACCCAGTGAGATGATCGCTCCGACGGAAGGTGATCCAACTGATTCTTTCGGCCCGGCCGATTCAGCCAGAAAGGAAGCAATCCAGTGCAGCGCTCATTGGCTCGTCTCCGAGACGAACTCCTGTCGGTGGTTCTCCCGAAATCCAACGCCGCCGCCGTGACGTGCCGTACCGGCAACAGGTGGTGCAGCTACTGTTCGTCCACCTATTCCAAGCTGTTGGTCAACACCATCTGTACGAACGACTCCGGACAGTCCTCCGTCATCACGACCGACTACGGCTGCGGCAGCTGCTGACGTGGACCGGCCCGGTGTTCTCCGGGTGATCTGACCACCGGAGCGTCCGGCATCGCGGTGCCGACAGGGACCGCGATGCCGGCGTCCGGAAATCCCCTCCACTCCGTCGAGCGAATCGGGGCTCATCCGTGATCGCGTTACAGATCTGTCTGCTGTTGCTGACGCTGCTCAACCTGGCGTTCACCCTGGGGATCGCACGGAAGATCGGGCGGGGCGCGGGAGTGCCGCCCGTTTCCGCCGAGCTTCCCCCGCTGAGCTCACCGCCGGGAACCTCCGTAGGCGACTTCTCGGCCACCAGCACGCAGGGGACGACCGTCAGCCGTGACACCCTCGAACTCGGCACGGTTTTCGCCTTCCTCTCGCCGACCTGCGAACCCTGCCGGGAGGCCATGCCGGCTTTCCTCTCCTACGCGGCCGCGAACAAGGGGAGCGTCGTGTCCGTACTCTCCGGAGACTACGATCCAGAGGTCAGGGCCACGCTGGAGTCCCTGGGGCCGGTTCTCGTCGAAGTGCCGAACGGGCCGGTGGCGAAGGCGTTCGGTGTCATCGGCGTCCCCGTGTTCGTCACCGTGGGAGTGGGGACCGTGCTGGCCACCAGTTCGGAGATCGGCCCGCAGTCACGGCTCACCATTCCCGCGTGATCTCCTGCCGTGGAATTCGCTCACCTGATTCTTGTCTCGTCGGTGTTCTGCCTGGCTTTCGTCCTTGGTGTGGTGCGCCGGAGGTTCGGTGTCGTCCAGGTTCACGGGGTGAGCATGCATCCGCATCTGACCACGGGTGACCGGGTCATCGTCGCTCGGCGTCCGGCGGCCTGTGCGCGCGGGGACGTCGTGGTGATCAGGCATCCCGATCTGCCGGGGCAGGCCATCAAGCGGGTCGCGGCGGTGGCGGGCGACCGGTTGCCGGGCGGGCGGGTGGTGCCGCCGGACCACCTGTTCGTCCTCGGCGACAATCTGCCGTCCAGTCTGGACTCGCGTCATTTCGGGTTCGTCCCGATGGATCGCGTGGCGGGGCGCATGGTGCGGCGGCTGGCAGGGTCTATCCCGCCCGTCGTAGGTGAGGACCGAAATGGCTGAGGTGTTCAGCGGGACCCTGCTGGTGGCCGTTTTCCTGACCTCGGGCGTCGGGAAGGTGATCAATTACTCGTCGTTCGAGGAATCCGTCCGGCAAATGCGGTTGCTGCCCGCCGGGGCCGTACCGGTGGCCGCGGTCCTGATAATCACCGCCGAACTGGTCACCGTACTGTCGATAATGGCCGGCCTGGTGAAAAGCCCGGGGCTCCTCATGGTCGGCTTCGCCCTTGCCGCCGTGCTCTGTGTGGTGTTCGGCCTGGCGATCGCCACCGTGATCCGCCGGGGCAACGCCGTTTCCTGCAACTGCTTCGGCCGTCAGGCGTCGCCGTTTTCCGCCCGGCACATCGTACGCAACACCCTCCTCGCGGCAGCGGCCGTCGTCGGCATGCTCGGTGCCGGTGCCGGTGCCGGTGCCGGTGCGGACTCCTGGACCACGGAAACGGGGATCACCGTCGTGGCGGGATTGTTCCTGTCGCTTCTGGTCATTCTCCTGGACGACCTGGTTGATCTCTTCGCCTGAATTCCCTCCGAGAACCTGAGCAAAGGACGCGACGACCCGTGCTGAAATCACTGCGAGACGGTGTCCGCATGACCGGCAAGGCGTTCACCCTGGCCTGGCAGGCGCGGCCGCGGCTCGTCATCCTGGCGGTGGTCATCGCGGTGACCACCGCCGCGGTCCCCGTCACCGTCGCCTGGCTGACCAAGTTCATTCTCGACGCCATCGTGCTGGGCCTCCCGACCAGCACGCTGCTCGTTCTCGCGAGCCTGCTCGCCGCGCTGGGGCTGGTCGCCAAGGCGGTGGCGGAAGGCGCCCGCTACTGCCAGGCAGAGCTGGACCGGTCGATCGCCCTGCAGGCGCAGAGCCGGCTGTACGGTGCACTCAACCGCCTGCCGGGGCTCGCGCGTCTTGAGGACCCCGCCTTCCTCAACCAGCTGCGGCTGGCACAGACGATGGGCGGTCGCACTCCGGGCCAGATCCTCTCCGGCTTCCTGTCCATCTCCACGGCCACGCTGGGCATTCTGGGCTTCGTCGGTTCCCTGTTCTCGCTCAGCCCGATCATGGCGTCGGTGATCCTGGTCAGCGTGGCACCGGCCCTGCTGGCGGAGATCGCGCTCTCCCGGCGCCGCGTCTCCATGCACCTGCGGCTGGGCCCGCGCGAACGACGGGAGATCTTCTACGCGCAGCTGATGACCGACGCCCAGGCCGCGAAAGAGGTCCGGCTGTACGGCATCGGCTCCTTCCTGCACACCCGGATGGTCGCCGAGCGGCAGGCGGCCAACGCCGAGAACAGGGCGCTGGACAGGCGTGACCTCACCACCCAGTTGGCGCTCGGCGGGCTGTCGGCGCTGATCGCGGGAGCCGGTCTGGTCTGGACGATCATCCGCGCCCACCACGGCGCCCTGTTGATCGGCGACATCTCGATGTTCATCGCCGCCGTGGCCGGCCTGCAGGGCCAGCTCGCCGGTCTTGTCGGCGAAGTGGCGCGAACCCACGGGCAGATCTCCCTGTTCAAGAGCTTCCTGGCCGTCGAAGGCGCCGAACCCGACCTCGCCGTGGCGGCCCGTCCCGCACCGGTTCCCCCGCTGTCCCAGGGCATCCGGCTCCAGGACGTCTGGTTCCGCTACAGCGAGGAGCATCCCTGGATTCTCCGCGGCGCCTGCCTGGACATTCCGGCCGGGACGTCGATGGGGCTCGTGGGCCTCAACGGCGCGGGAAAGACCACGGTGGTGAAGCTCCTGACCCGCATGTACGACCCGACCTCCGGGCGTATCACCTGGGACGGAACCGACCTGCGCGACGTCGATCCGGGCGAGCTGAGGGCCAGGATCGGTGCCGTCTTCCAGGACTTCATGGCGTACGACCTGTCGGCTCGGGAGAACATCGCCGTCGGCCGACTGGACCTCATGGGCGACACGCCCGCCATCGAAGCCGCCGCCCGCGAGGCGGGGATCGACGAGAAGCTCCGCTCCCTGCCCCGCGGCTACGAAACCCTGCTGACCCGGCTGTTCATCGACGAGGACAACGAGGACGGCGACGCCACCGGGGTCTTCCTCTCCGGCGGCCAGTGGCAACGGATGGCGCTCGCCCGCGCGATGCTCCGCCGCGACAGCGACCTGCTGATCCTGGACGAGCCCAGCTCCGGCCTGGACGCGGAGGCGGAACACGAGGTCCACACCCGCATCGCGGCCCTGCGCAGCGGCCGGACCAGCGTGCTCGTCTCCCACCGGCTCGGCGCCATCCGCCATGCCGACACCCTCGCCGTCCTGCAAGATGGCGTGTTCGCCGAGGTCGGCGGCCACGACGAACTCATCGCCAGAAACGGCCTGTACGCCCGGCTGTTCCAACTCCAGGCATCCGGCTACCGCGACCCGATCGACACCACAACGACCATCTGACTTACCCGGAAACCGGCCTGGGGGCAGGCGGGCTCGCTACCGCGGGTGGCCGAAGGGCCCGAGCACGTCATCATCCACGACCATCGACACGACGGCCGGGTCGGCACCCGCCTGTCCTGAAAACATTCGTCTACTTCGCCCCTGGTATGGCGACCCTCAACGGCACCCCGACAGGGGCGAGCACCTGAGAGGTGCCGCGTGAGCACGCGGCACGGGCTGGATCCCTGGCCCTCAGGCCGGAGCGCACGTCGAGAGTCCGGTCACCGCGGCCGACGATGGCCGGACTCGGGCGACTCAGCGCTTGCGCACCTCGTCCAGGATCAGTTGCAGCATCGCGGAGGACGCCTTCTGGTTGCCCTCGAGGCGGTCGAGCCGGACATCCATGGCGTCGAAACGCCGGTCGACGCCGTCAAAGCGCTCGTCCACGGACTTGAACCGCTCATCGACCGCGTCGAAGCGCTGTACGGTCTCCCGGCGGAAGTCTGTCATCTCGCGCCAGATGCCGCTGACCGCGAGGTTCGCGGCGTCCGCCGTGTATTGCGCGCGCACCACCGCGTCCTCGACGGCGGCCACCCGCTCTTCCAGACTCTTCATGGGTCGTCTCCATGGGGGATGGGGATTGGGAGGATGTCCTCCCGGCTGGAGCACCATATCGTGCACGCTGCGTCACGGCAAAACCGCGAAGCGTTACCGCCATCCGTCCTTGTCCACGCCGCCGGGGACCGGCCCCAAGGGGGCGTAGGGCTCCCGCGTGAAGATGAACGTGTTGAGATCCAGATGCACGCCCTCGGGCGAGTGGACGACCCGCAGGGCCTCTCCCGCGTAGTAACCGTCGAGGCCGAGCCAGGTGCCGTCCGGCTGGGCGACGAACCGGGAGGCACGGCCCTGTCCACCGGCCGGGGTGAGCGAGAGCCCCCGCTCGGGCAGCACCCGCAGGAGGTAGGCGCTCGGGCCCCAGTACCACGGGCCGGTGAGCGCGAGCAGGTCCTCGTCCGCCGAGCCGGGAACCCACTCGGCGGGCAGCGGCGGCTCGTGCGCGGCGAGGATGTCCAGCAGGTCCTTGGCAAGCGACGCCCGCACCCCGGAGGTCGTGTTGGCCATGAACAGGACGCCCACGTCATCGGCCGGATCCGCCCACACGGTGGCCAGGAAGCCGGGCATCGACCCGCCGTGCCCGGCCAGGCGGCGGCCGTTGTGCCTGGCGAGCTGGATTCCCAGGCCGTATCCGCCGAGCCAGGCGTCTCCGTCGTCCACGGTCGCGGGCTCGCGCATCTCGGCGAGGGTCGCCGGGCGCAGTACGTCCCCCGTGTGGCCGCCGACGAAGGCCGCCCACCGGGCGAGATCCGCCGGGGTGGACCAGAACTGCCCCGCCGCGGCCATGGCGCCGTGGTCGTGCTCCGGCTCGGGCAGCAGCACGTCGGCCCACGGGTGCACCGCGTACCCGGAGGCGTGCGGAGCGCGCGGACGCGGCGTGGTGTCGCGCATGCCGAGCGGTTCGAGCACCTCCTCGCGCACGACCCGCGTCCAGGGCATGGCGCGCTTGCGGGCGAGCAGCTCGCCGAGCAGGCCGAAGCCGAGGTTGGAGTAGTGGTAACGGCGGCCGGGACGATGCCGGGTGATCTCCGGGCCGAGACCCGCGATCAACTCGTCGGCCGGGGCTCCGGGGGTGCGCTCCCACCAGGCCCCGGGCGGCTCCGCGGTCAGCCCGGCCGTGTGGGAGAGCAACTGAGCGATCGTCACGTCACCCGCGGGGGTGCCGGGCACATGCTTGGCGAGCGGGTCGAGGAGGTCGAGCACTCCCTCGTCGCGCAATCGCATGACGGCGACCGCGACCATGCTCTTGGTGATCGAACCGATGCGGTACTGCGTGGCAGGAGTGGGCGGCTCCCCGTCGACCCTTCCCCGGAAACCGAACCAGGCGACCTCGCCCCTCCGGACCAGTGCGGCGGCCAGTGACGGCACTCGTGACTCCGCCTGCTCGACCGCGAGCCTGTGCAGCAGCGCGCGAGCGGTACGTTCCTCGACCTTCGACATGGGACCAAGGCTAGCGGCGAGATCCGACTGACCCGGGCGGCATCGGCGGGAATCCGGCGTCTCGCCGTCGCCGTCCTCTGCCGTCCGCTGTCGTCCTCACCTGCGCCGTCCTCGCTCCACCCGCCTTCGCCCCACCCGTCGTCACCCCCATCTGCCGTCACGCGTCTGCCATCACCTCGCCTGCTCGCCGCCCTCCGCCCGATCCTTCGCAGTCTCGCCGTCCTCGGACAGGACGAGGTCGAGCAACCCGGGGAACCGCGCGCCGAACTCCGCCGCCCGTAGCCGGTTGGTCCTTCGGGTGCCCTCGTCGCGCTGTTCGAGCAGCCCCGCCTCCCTGAGCACCGCGAAGTGGTGGCTGAGCGTCGACTTGCTCACCGGGATGTCGAAGGTGCCGCAGGCCCTGGTCCAGTCAGGGGATTCCGCGACCTGCCTGAGGATCAGCCGGCGAACCGGATCGGCCAGAGCGTGGAGAGCGGACTGCAGGGTCGTCTCCTGGGGATGCACGTGGGTGAGGGAACGGCCTCGCGCCGGACCCCCACTGTTCGATGCACGTCGAACATCTGTGTACTGTTCCATCTCGATCGAACATTCTAGGAGGCGTGGATGGACGCGAAGCGGACCCGGCTCGGCAGGGTGGGTGTGTGGCACGCGGCGATCGGTCGCATATCGGCGGACTCCGCCAGGGACGCCGTCGCGGAGATGGAGGCGCTCGGTTACGGCACGCTGTGGTTCGGCGAGGGTTCGACGACCAAGGAGGCCTTCACCAACGCGGCGATCCTGCTCTGCTCCAGCCAGAAGATCACGATCGGCACCGGGATAGCGAACATCTGGGCCCGTGACGCGACGGCGATGGCCTCCGGCGCCGACACGCTGGCCGAGGCGTTCCCCGGCCGGTTCGTGCTCGGCATCGGCGTCAGCCACGCCCCGCTCGTCCAGTCGCGCGGTCACGACTACCGGCGGCCGGTGGCGGCGATGGCCGCGTACCTCGACGCGATGGACCAGGCGGGCTACGACGCGGTGGCGCCCACACATCCGGCGCCGCGCCTGCTCGCCGCGCTCCGCCCGAGGATGCTGGAGCTGGCCCGCGACAACGCCGACGGCGCCCACCCGTACTTCGTGCCCGTCGAGCACACCGAGCGGGCGCGCGAGGTGCTCGGGTCCGGCCCGATCCTCGCGCCCGAGCAGGCCGTCGTACTCGAACGCGATCCCGACACGGCCAGGGAGTACGCCCGCGAGCACATGGCGCCCTACCTGGCGCTGCCGAACTACGCGAACAATCTGCGCACCTTCGGTTTCGACGACGACGACCTCGCGGACGGCGGCAGCGACCGGCTCGTGGACGCGATCGTGGCCTGGGGAGACGTCGACGCCATCCGGGAGCGCGTGACGGCGCACGTGGACGCGGGGGCCGATCACGTCGCCATCCAGCCGCTCGCGCCCGGCGGCAGGCTTCCCCTGGACCATCTGAGGGAGCTCGCGCCGGCCCTGCTCTCGCTCTGAGAAGGCGGCGTCGGCGAACTCGGGACGGACGTCACGCCGAGGGCCCCCGCGGCGTTCGCCTTGGCGTGACCCCCCGTTCGTCCGCGGCCCCGGGCGGGGTGAGCGCAGGTGCGATCCACCTCCACACGGGGTCACCGCCGGGCGGTGACGGGTCGCCTCGCGTCACCGAGACGCTGACACCAGGCCCGCCTCGTAGGCGATGATGACGAGCTGGACACGGTCGCGGGCGTCCAGCTTGGTGAGCGACATGTACGCCTTGACGGTGGCGACGCTGATGACCAGGTCAGCGGCGATCTCGGTGTTGGACATGCCGCGTCCGACGAGGGTCAGCACCTCGCGTTCCCGTTCGGTGATCCCTTCAAGGGTGCGCGGCGTGGGGGCGGGCGCGGGGCGGCGCGCGGTGATCAGCCGGGTGGCGTCGATGCCGTCCATGCCTGGCATCCGGATGTCCATCACCACGACATCGGGGTGGACGTCCTCGGCCAGACGGACCGCTTCCGAGCCGGTTCCGGCCTCCCCGACGAGTTCGAGGTCGGGGGCGTCCGCGATGACCACCCGCAGCGCGGCACGGACCAGAGGCTGGTCGTCGGCGAGCACGACGCGGACGGTCATCCCACTCCCGCCGGTAGGGGCAGCCGGGCCGCCACCCGGAAGCCGCCCTCGGGACGCGGCGCGGCGGAGAACTCCCCGCGCAGCATGCCGACCCGCTCGCGCATCCCGACCAGGCCGTAGCCGCCGGCCATGGCGCCGCCGCGGCCGTTCCCGTTGTCGAGGACCTCGATGGAGACCTCGTCGTCCCCGTAGTCGACGGACACCTGGCAGGCGTGGGTGCCGGCATGGCGCACCACGTTGGTGACCGCCTCCTGGATGATGCGGTAGGCGGACACGTCGATCTCCGGAGGGAGCGGACGCAGTTCGCCCCGCCATCGCACGTCGACGTGGACACCGGCGTCCGTGGTCGTCTCGGCCAGCCGGTCGACATCCGCCAGGCCGGGTCTCGGGTGGAGCGGCTGTGGTGCCTGTTCCTTTTCGGCCTGACGGAGCGCGCCGACCATCCGGCGCAGTCCCGACAACGCCTCTCGGCCGACCGTCTCGATCTCGCCCAGGGCGTCGCGGGCGCGTGCCGGCTGGGTTTCGATGGCCCGCCGTGCCGCACCGGCCTGGAGGGCGATGACGCCGATGCTGTGCGCGACCATGTCGTGCAGCTCGCGTGCGATCCGGAGTCGTTCGTCGGCGATCGCCCGGGCCGTGGCCTGGGCGCTCAGGGTGTCGGCGTGCTCTCGCGACTGGCGCACCGAATTACCGACCAGCCACGCGATGACGGCCGTCATGGCCACCGCCAGCTCCGCCGAGGTGCCGATGACCCAGCCGAAGAACAGCCGCGTGGTGAGATAGCCGGCGAGTACGGCGAGCGCCATGGCGACGGCGACGATCCCGGTCCGGCGCGGGCGGCTGGCCGCGATGAAGTAGAGCGCGACGTCGGCCGCCAGGAACTGGGCCATGGGGATCTCTCCCACACCCAGGGGGACGGGCGCGATGGCGGAAGCGGCCAGCACCAGAGCCAGAGCCGGGTGCGGCCCGCTCTTCGGCGGTCCCCGCGCCCGTGCCCGCCGCCTCCGCCGCTTCCGTCCCGCTGCGGGCGGCGACCCCCGTGGTGCTGGCCGAGCGGTACGCCGCCGGCCGTGACGCCATCCGGGCGGCCGAGCGGACGGCGTCCGGCGGCGGTCACCGGTGGCGGGCCGCGATGCTGCGCGCCATGGCGGATCCGGCGCGGCGGTTCCTGTTCTTCGACGGCCGTGATGGCGGCCGCGCCGCCGAGGTGTTCGGCGACCTGACCGGAGCCGAGCGGATCGCCGTGCTGGTTCCCGGCTCCGACACCGACCTCGACAGGTACGGATATCTGCGGGGTGGCTCGCTGCGACTGCTGCACAAGCTCGGCGGCGGGTCGGCCGTCATCGCCTGGCTCGGCTACCGGACTCCGGGCACCGTGAGCCTCGCGGCGCTGACCTCCGGCCGGGCCGAGGAGGTGGCCCCTGACCTGCGCACTTTCATACGGGAGCTGAGCGCGGCCAAGCCCGCCGCGCGGATCTCCCTGCTGTGCCACTCCTACGGCAGCGTGGTCTGCGCCCGGGCCGAGTCCGGGCTGGACGTCGCCGACATCGTCCTGTACGGCAGCGCCGGCGTCGGCGTCGACGACGTCGCCGCGTTGCGCACCCGGGCGACCGTCTGGGCGGGCCGAGGCGCCGCCGACTGGATCAGCGATGTGCCGCACACCCGGTTGCGTCTTCCCTTCGTCACTGTCGGGTTCGGGGCCGACCCCGTGTCGCCGGAGTTCGGCGCCCGGGTGTTCGCGGCGGGCGTCGGTGGGCACAGCGACTACCTGAAGGGCGGTTCTGTGGCCTTGGAGAACATCGCCCGGATCGTCTCCGGGCAGGCACCGTCGGAGGCGGGACGTGGTGCGTGACCTCGTCCAGCGGATCGCCGCGGCGACCCCGCGCGACCTGATCAGGCGCATCTCCATCCCGCGCGACCTCGTCCAGCGGATCGCCGCGGCGACCCCGCCAGAACGTGACCGCGCGGTCGACGCGCTGCGCGCCCTGGCCGTTCTCGGTGTGGTGCTCGGCCACTGGCTGGTGACCGCCCTGATCCTCGACAGCGGCACCGTGCGGACGGCCAGCCCGCTCCGGTACATGCCTCAGCTCGCCCCCGCCTCCTGGCTGTTCCAGACGCTGGCGATCTTCTTCCTGGTGTGCGGGCAGACGGGCGCGAGAAGCCACGCCACGGCCCGCGCGCGCGGCACGACCTACCGTCGGTGGCTGGTTCGGCGGATGGCCCGGCTGTCCCGGCCGGTCACCGCGGTGCTGGTGGTGTGGATCGTGACAGCGGTCGCGATGCTCGCCTCAGGGGCCGACCCCCGGACCGTGCGCACGCTGGTGAAGCTGGTGTACTCCCCGCTGTGGTTCCTGCTGGTCCTGGCGGTGCTGACGGCGGCCACCCCACTGATCGCCCGGCTGCATCCGCTGTGGCCGTTCGCCATCGTCGCGCTCGTCGATCTGGCCCGGTACTGCTCGGCCCGGTACGGCCTGGACGGCCTCGACACGCTCGGCTCGGTCAACGTGGCGGCGGGGTGGCTGGTGCCGTACAGCCTGGGTGCGGCCTGGGCCCGAGGGCGCCTGTGCGGGCGAACGACCGGATGGACGTTGCTGCTCGGCGGGGTCGTCGCCACCGCCGCACTCATCCTGTGGGCGGGCTACCCGGTGGCCATGGTGGGCGTGCCCGGCGCCGCCGTCTCCAACCTCGACCCGCCCACGCTGGCGGCCGTCACCTTCGGACTCGCCCAATGCGGGGCGGCTCTCCTACTTCTGGGGCCGCTGCGGCGGGCACTGCGCCGCCCCACCGTCTGGGCGGCCGTGGCGCTGGTCAACCTGTCCGCGATGACCATCTTCCTCTGGCACCAGACCGCCATGATCGCGGTCACCGCGATCGGCATGATCACTGGCGGGCCACTCCCTGGCCTGCACACCGTCCCGAACGGGCCCGGCTGGGTCCTCGCCCGCCTGGCGTGGCTACCGGCGTTCGCGCTGGCCCTTCTGATCTGCGTGGCGGCGTTCCACATCCACGAGCGGGGCCGGCCCGGGAAGCGCGGCCGTCCCGGGACCGTACACGAGCGTCCGCCCGCCGAGCCGTCACGCGCTCGCCAACCGGCATAGCCCCATCAGGGACGCTCCCATGGCGCCCGGTACGGCCTGGAGCTGTGGCTGCGGGAGAATGCCAGCCATGACGAACCCTCCCGGCAACCCTCCGGGCGCGGTCCTCGAAGCCGTACTTGAACGCGTGACGTACGCCAACGAGGAGACCGGCTACACGATCGCCCGAGTGGCGACAGAGCGCTCGGGGAACGAGCTGCTCACTGTAGTGGGCCCGCTGCTCGGTGCGCAGGTGGGCGAGTCGCTGCGGCTCACCGGCCGGTGGACCTCCCACCCGCGGTACGGCAGGCAGTTCGAGGTGTGGTCGTACACCACGGTGCTGCCCGCGACCGTCCAGGGCATCCAGCGCTATCTCGGCTCCGGGTTGATCAAGGGGATCGGCCCGAAGATGGCCGAGCGGATCGTGGACCACTTCGGCACCGACACCCTGCGGGTGATCGAGGAGGAGCCCGGCCGCCTGGTGGAGGTGCCCGGACTCGGGCCCAAGCGCACCAAGATGATCGGCGCCGCCTGGGAGGAGCAGAAGATCATCAAAGAGGTGATGATCTTCCTGCAAGGGGTCGGGGTCTCCACCTCGATCGCGGTGCGCATCTTCAAGCAGTACGGCGACGGCTCGATCGACGTGGTCAGAAAGGAGCCCTACCGGCTCGCCGACGACGTGTGGGGCATCGGCTTCAAGACGGCCGACACGATCGCGCAGGCGGTCGGCATTCCCCATGACAGCCCGGAACGGGTGAAGGCCGGCCTGCGCTACACCCTGTCGCAGGGGGCCGACGACGGCCACTGCTACCTGCCCGCCCCCAACCTGGTCTCCGACGCAGTCAAGATCCTCGACGTTCCCGCCGAGCTCGTCACGACCTGTCTGGAGGAGCTGACCGCCGACGACTCCCGCGAGGCGAGCGTCGTCCGGGAGGAGATCCCCGCGGCCGAGGGCACGGTCCCCGCGATCTACCTGGTGCCGTTCCATCGGGCCGAGGCGTCGCTCGCCGGAACGTTGCGCGGCCTGCTGGCCACCTCGGGAAACCGGCTGCGCGCCTTCGAGGACGTGGACTGGCCGGTCGCGCTGGAGTGGCTGCACGGCAAGACCGGCGCCGAACTGGCCCCCGAGCAGGCCCAGGCCGTACGGCTGGCGCTGACCGAGCGGGTGGCCGTGCTGACGGGCGGACCCGGGTGCGGCAAGAGCTTCACCGTGCGTTCGATCGTCACCCTGGCCAGGGCGAAGCGCGCCAAGGTCATCCTGGCCGCGCCGACCGGCCGGGCGGCCAAGCGGCTGGCGGAGCTGACCGGCCACGAGGCGACCACCGTGCACCGGCTCCTGCAGTTGCGGCCGGGCGGCGACGCCACCTTCGACCGGGACAACCCGCTGGACGCCGATCTGGTCGTGGTCGACGAGGCGTCGATGCTCGACCTGCTGCTGGCCAACAAGCTCGTCAAGGCGGTCGCGCCCGGCGCGCATCTACTGTTCGTCGGCGATGTCGACCAGCTGCCCTCGGTCGGCGCGGGCGAGGTGCTGCGCGATCTCCTCGCGGCGCCGGACATCCCGCGGGTACGGCTCACGCAGATCTTCCGGCAGGCGCAGCAGTCGGGCGTTGTGGTCAATGCGCATCGCGTGAATACCGGACAATCACCACTGGTCCGCGAATTCCCTGACTTCTTTCTTTTCCCCTGTGAAGAACCGGAAGAAATCGCCGCGTTGACCGTGGACGTCGTCGCCCGCCGCATTCCCGGTAAGTTCGGGCTCAACCCGCGCCGGGACGTGCAGGTGCTCGCGCCCATGCATCGGGGGGCTGCCGGGGCGGGCGCGCTGAACATCGCGTTGCAGGAGGCGCTCACCCCCGCGCGGGAGGGCATGCCCGAGCGCCGGTACGGCGGGCGGGTGTTCCGGGTCGGCGACAAGGTCACCCAGCTCAGGAACAACTACGACAAGGGCGCCGCCGGCGTGTTCAACGGCACCGTGGGCGTGGTCACCGGGATCACGCCGGAGGAGAGCAAGCTGACCGTCCTGACCGACGAGGACGAGAACGTCGACTACTCCTTCGACGAGCTGGACGAGTTGGCCCACGCGTACGCGGTGAGCATCCACCGGTCCCAGGGCAGCGAGTATCCCGCCGTGGTGATCCCCCTCGCGACCAGCGCGTGGATGATGCTGCAGCGCAACCTGCTCTACACGGCGATCACCAGGGCCAAGAAGCTCGTGGTCATCGTGGGGTCCCGCCGGGCGCTGGGCCAGGCCGTACGGACAAAGGGGGCGGGGAGGCGGCACACGGGCCTGACCCACCGCCTTCTGTGATCGGCGCAGTTCCCCGGTGGGTCTCGGCGGTTTCCGGGGTGATGCGTTCAGGCCGTGTCGGCGCGGCCCGACGACGACGTCATGGGGGTCTCCATCGAGAGCTTCAGGGCCACGACGTCGATGTCCAGCACCCGTGAGAAGGCCTCACCGCCGGTCGGTCCGATCCCGAGCGCGCGTCCCGAGCCGATGCGCGTCACCCAGCCCTCGTTCAGCGCGTGCCGGCAGAGGGCGGCTCCCGCCGCACCGGCCAGGTGCGGGCGGCGCTCGGTCCAGTCGAGGCAGAGCCGGGCGAGCGGCCGCCTTCCCGTCGTCGCGGGCGGCTCGCCCAGCAGGTCGGCCAGCCAGGCCACCCCGGCCTCGGTGAACGCGATCCCCGCGTCCCGTTCGAGCAGCCGCCTGCGGGTCAGCGCGTCGGCGACGGCGACTCCGAGGCGTCCGGCCATGTGGTCGTAGCACGTGCGGGCGAACGTGAGCGCGCGGCGCGAACCGGTCGCGCGCAGGGTCGTGGGTGGCGGGTCGGCGGGCGGGTCATGGGCGGCCATGTCCTCGATCAGTTGCGCGACCGCGACGTCGGCGAGCCGTACGTAGCGGTGGCGTCCCTGGTGCTCCTCGGCCAGCACGCCTCCGGCGACCAGTCGCGAGAGGTGCTCGCTCGCCGTGGAGGGGGCCACTCCCGCGTGCCGGGCCAGCTCTCCGGCCGTCCACGCGCGCCCGTCGAGAAGCGCGAGACAGAAGGCGGCGCGGGTGCCGTCGGCGAGCAGTCCGGCCAGACGGGTCAGCGCGATCCGGGGAGCGGTGGTCACCCGTCCATCATCGGTGCGCCACGTTGCGGCGAGCGCCGAACTATCGCACCGTTCTGACGCTGATCATGATTTTGTTTGACGCGCACTTTACCGCCTGTGCACTAAGTACCGGCTATTGCGTGACGAAAGTGTGACCTAACTCTCCATAAGACCGAGTACAGATGGGGTTAGTCCTAATAGAGTCTTGTGTTGCACTTTGCCATCATGGGGGAGACGTTTGTGTTCACCGCTAACACGCGCATGAGGTTGCCGCTTGCCGGGCTTGCCGCGGCGACGGCCGTCGTGCTGTCCGCTTGTTCGGGAGGGTCGGGCGCCGGGGGGACGTCTGGCACCTCCGGTTCTGACGACACGGGGGCGACCGCCGCCGCCGCGCCGACCATCAAGATAAGTCCGGTCAAGGGCAGCGCGAAGGTGCGCCCGGACAAGACCGTGGTCGTGACGGCGGCGAACGGCGCGCTTGAAGAGGTCACCCTGGAGTCCGACGGGGAGCAGGTCGAGGGCGAGTTCGACGAGACGCGCAGCAAGTGGGTCTCCAAGCGACCGCTGAGGCCGTCCGCTAATTACACGGTGTCGGCCAAGGCCAGTGGTGACGGCGGACCGACGACCGCGACCAGCCAGTTCACCACGCTCAAGCCGAAGGTCGAACTCGCCGTCGCCGACGTGACCCCGGGCGTCAAGGGTGAGACCGTGGGCGTCGGCATGCCGATCATGGTGACGTTCAACCAGGCGGTGCGGGACAAGGCGGCCGTCGAGGCCGCCCTCGAGGTGAAGGCCCAGAAGCCGGTGACCGGCGCCTGGCGCTGGATCAACGACAAGCTGGCGATCTACCGGCCGGCCAGGTTCTGGCCCGCCCACCAGACCGTCACCTTCACCGCGCATCTCGCCGGTGTGAAGGCTGGCACCGACACGTACGGCGTCGAGGACCACACCACCAAGATCAAGATCGGTGCCGCCTGGGTCAGCTACGTCAACGTCAAGACGCACATGATGGTGGTCAAGCGCGACGGCAAGACCGTGCAGACCATGAAGATCAGTGCGGGCAACGGCACGACGCGCGAGTACACCACCACCAACGGCATCCACCTGACCATGGAACGCGGCAACCCGGTCACGATGATCTCTCCGGGGAAGAAGGAGGGCGACCCCGGCTACTACAAGGAGATCGTCAACCACGCGGTGCGGATCTCCAGCAGCGGCGAGTACGTGCACAGCGCGCCGTGGTCGGTGGGCTCCCAGGGTCGGGCGAATGTCAGCCACGGCTGCATCAACGCCCACCCGACGCAGGCCAAGTGGTACTACGACAACTTCCACCGCGGAGACGTCGTCAAGATCGTCGGCACCAACCGCGCGCTCGAGTGGAACAACGGCTGGGGCTTCTGGCAGATGTCGTTCAGCCAGTGGAAGAAGGGCAGCGCCCTGAAGTCCCAGGGTCAGGGTCAGGGTCAGGAGCAGGAGCAGCCCGAGGGATAGTCCCGGGGACACCCTCCCACGCTTCACCGGCCCTGGTCAGCCCCCAGCGGGGATGGCCAGGGCCGTTCCGTTTCCAGGGCGGCCGCACGCTGCCGATCGATTCATCCGAGGAGAACCCGGGGGTGAGTGCCGGGTGCTCGCCCTTCCCGCGCCCTGATTGAGGTGGCGACCGTCTGGTGTGCGGGCCTTGGCCCGCCCCGGGGGTCATGGTCACCCCGGCGAGGATGAGCCCGGCGATCGCGCTAGCGATCACCTCCCCCTCACTGCGGCTGCTCATCGCCCAGCTCACCCAGACACTGCCCGGCCCGCCCCCCGAAGTCCGCCACGAGCGGCTCACCATGGCCCGCCACCTCATCGTCAACATGTGCGTAGAACGCGAACGCGCCCTCGCCGACCGCACCCCCGTCCGCCAGCCCACCTGGAACGCCCTGGCCACCACCCTCACCGACGCCATCGCCGGCCTCTGGCAGGCCCCCGTCACCGGCTGACCCCCGCCCCTGAGACGTCTGCCCGACTCATCCTCGACTCCGACGGTGCCGAAGGTGACGAGGGTGTTCCAGACAGCTCCGGGCCGGGAAGCGACGCCGCCGTGGAGCCGCTGTCCTGATCAGCTGCCGAGTAGGTCGTGGATCGCTTGGAGAACGGCGTCGGGACGGCGGAATATGACGGAGAGGTGTCCCGCGTCGTCGATAACGCGGTTCTCGCCGTGCGCAACCGATTTGGCCAGCGCGGTGTAGAGCCGCGTCTTGGCTTCGGCCTCCTCGTGGAGGAGCGATGGGGGTATGCCCTGGGTGACCGCTTCTTTGAAGGGGTCGATCGCCGTGGCGGTGAGCACGATCAGCGGGACGTCGGGCATCGGTCCCGCGTCGCGTACTTCGTCATGGAGTCGGTAACGGTTGGCCGCCTCTTGGCCGCCGATCCTCAGCCATTCCAGGCTGACATGGCGTTCGATCAGCGGCTCTCTGATCTCTTCCGGCCAGTCGGCCATCTCCCGTGCGAACAGAGTGCGGTAGAACTGGATGATTTCGTCGGGCAACTCGTCAGGCACCGCATCGCCGGGGTCCCATGCCTGATACAGCTCGTTCAGTTCCTTGGGCATGTAGGAGTCGTAGTCCTCGTGTTCGGGCTCCACCAGGACCAACCCCGCGACCTCGTCGGGGAAACGCTGCGCATAGTGGCGTGCGTAGAGGCCACCGAGAGAATGACCGACCAGCAGGTAGGGGGCGGGCGCGCCGGCGACCCGCAGCAGCTCGTGCAGCTCATCGGTGACCTGGGTGGAGGTGCGTGGCAGCTCGGCCCGGTCACTCCATCCCGTTCCGGCCCGGTCGTAGAGCACGCTCGTGGTGAGTTCAGCGGCCCTCTGTTGAACGGCGAAGCCGTCCATTCCGGATGAGCCGGCCCCGGGTAGGAACACCACCGCCGGGCTCCCGCTCCCGGACTGGTGGAGGAACAGTCTCCGATCCCTGACCTGGTAGTGCCGTCCTACCGGCGGCGTCGCCTCGGCCGTTTGACGTCGCATCGCTGACTCCTTCACTGTCGGCGCCCACTTGGCGGAGACGTTGGCGGAGACGAGGGTGCACCTTTCGGGACTGCCACCCATGGCCGCGCCACCTGCTTTTCCAATTTTAGGAACGGTACCAGATATGGGATCATAGATGCGTGGACACCCTTGATCTGCTCCTGCACCCGGTCCGGCTGCGCATCGTGCACGCCATGTCCGGCGGTCGCACCCGCACCACGTCCGACCTGTGCGCCGGAGTGCCCGACGTTCCCAAGACCACGGTGTACCGGCACGTCGGCCTGCTGGCCGAGGCGGGAGTGCTGGAAGTCGTCGACGAGCAGCGCGTGCACGGCGCCGTCGAACGCCACTACCGGCTACGCCGCGAGCGTGCGGGGATCGACGCCGACATGGCCGCGTCGATGTCCCTGGACGAGCACCGTCACGGATTCGCCGCGGCCATGGCCGCCCTGCACGCCGAGTTCAACGCCTACCTCGACCGGGACGGGGCCGACCCGACCGCCGACTCCGTGGGCTACCGGCAGGGCACCATCTGGCTCACCCCGGGCGAGCTCGCCGAGATGATCGACGAGCTGCGCGGCGTCCTAGCCTCCAGGGCGGGCAACAACCCCGCGCCCGACCGCAACCCCCACCTCCTGAGCATGATCCTTTTCCCGACGGAGGAACCACCGCGGCACAGGGCCGGCCAGCAGGCCGACGACCACCCCTGAGTCCGCACTGAACAGTCCGGTGATGGCCGATTTCGACAAGACACCGATCCCGAGCCCCGAGCAGGATGAACCCGTGAACGTAGACCTTTCCGCGGTAGCCGCATTTATGGCCGCGCATGCGCGGGTCCTGGACCGCCGCCGTTTCGAGGTGGTGCTGGGCCGAACGGACGCCGCCGCCGTGCTGGCCGCCTTGGACGGCTACCGCAACCCCGGCGGCGGCTACGGCTGGGGGCTGGAGCCCGATCTCCGTTCCCCGGAGAGCCAGCCCGGGGCCGCGCTGCACGCCTTCGAGGTATTCGAGGACATCGCGCCGGCCACCGCCCCGCAGGCCGCGGCGTTGTGCGACTGGCTGGAGTCCGTGTCCCTGCCCGATGGGGGCCTGCCGTTCGCGCTGCCCTTGACTGTGGCCGCGGGCACGGCCCCCTGGTGGAAGGGCGCCGACCCCGCGGTGTCGGCGCTGCAGATCACCGCTGTGACGGCGGCCGCCGCCTGGCGTGTCGCCGCCCACGATCCGGCCGTGGCCGCTCACCCCTGGCTGGAGCGGGCCACCCGCTACTGCCTGAGCACGATCGAGGCGATCGACCGGGCACCTTCCGCCCACGTGCTGGCCTTCGCGGTGCGGTTCCTGGACGCGGTGCACGACAGCCGCCCCGAGGCGGCCGATCTCCTGCGGCGCCTCGCCAAGCACCTTCCCGCCGACGGCCGGGTGCGCGTCGAGGGCAGCACCGAGGAGGAGAGGCTGTATCCGCTCGACTTCGCCCCTTACCCCGACCGGCCGGCACGGGACCTTTTCGCCCCTGAGATGATCTCCGCCGATCTCGACCGCCTGGCCGCCCTGCGACAGGACGATGGCGGCTGGATCGTCGACTACGCCACGATCTCGCCTGCGGGTGCCCTGGACTGGCGCGGTCACATCACCGTCCGCGCCGTCGACATCCTCCGGCGGAACGGCAGGATCTGACCCGTAGGCGTTGACGCGGCGCGCCGGTCGGTGGCACCGGTGCCACCGACGTCGGTGGGATGTCAGGGGCGATCCCGGCTACTACAAGGAGATCGTCGACCACGCGGTCCGCATCTCCGGCAGCGGCGAGTACGTGCACAGCGCCCCGTGGTCGGTCGGCTCCAGGGCCGGGCCAACGTCTGCCACGGCTGCCCCTCGCACGTGGGTGGGCGAAATCACCGCCATGGTCAGGCTTCATCGGCGATGTCCAGGGCCGTTCCGTACAGGCGGGACACCCGGATCCTGATCACCACGCGCCGGTCCGCCACCAGCTGCTCGAGGAACGCCGCCTCGTGCGCGGGATCCTCGAACCCAGGGGTCAGGGCGAGCAGTTCCCGCCCGACCGCGTCACCGGGCACGGTCGTCACCTCGGATATCTCGGCCTCACCCTCGGCGACGGCGAAAGACCAGACATCCGGGCCGTTCACGTGCAGCGCGACATGGGGATCGCGTCGCAACTGGCGCACCTTGAGGCGGTCGGCCGTGGAGGAGATCCGCACCACGCGCTCTTCGGGATTCCAGTGGTAGACGACGGTGGACAGATGCGGGTGGCCGCTGCTCCTGACGCTCGCCAGCACTCCGAACCGCTGCTCGCGCAACAGCCGGGACAGTTCGTCCGGTGTGAGAGCCCGGGGCGTGGGTCCGGCGCCCGGCTTGTGCTCTACCGCGTCCGTCACAGTCGCGTCCTCGGTCGTGTTCATGAGATGGGCCTTTCTGTGGTGGTGGAGGAGGTCAGGCGACCGTGGAGCGGGCCGACGCGTCTTTCCCCGTCTCCGGCGCGGGGGCGGGCCGCCGAGCGGGCTGACGCAGTACGGCGAAGGCGACGAGGAAGGCGGCGACGAGTAGTCCGGCACCGACGGTGAAGGCCAGGTGGTAGCCGCTGGTCAGCGCGGCGGCCTGGCTGGAGCCACCCGCGAGCAGGCCGTCGGTACGGGAGGCCGCCAGCGTGGACAACACCGCCACGCCCACGGCCATGCCGATCTGCTGGGTGGTGTTGAACAGCCCCGAGGCGAGCCCGGCGTCGTCGTCCGCCGCACCGGACATCGCCAGGGTCGTCAGCGCGGGGAGGGCGAGTCCGAAACCGGCCGCGAGCAGCATCACCGGGAGGAGGTCGGTGAGGTAGTTCGCGTGCACGGGGACGCGGGCGAGCAGCCCGAGGACTCCGATCAGCAGCACCAGTCCCGCCAGGAGGACGTTCCGCTCGCCGAAGCGGGCGTTGAGCCGGGCGGAGACGCCCAGCGACACCGTGCCGATCATCACCGCCGCCGGGAGCATCGCGAGGCCCGTCCCGGTCGCGCCGTACCCGAGCACCTTCTGCAGGTAGAGGGCGACGAGGATCTGGAACGAGAACAGCGCGGCGACCATCAGGACCTGGACCAGGTTGGCCGCCGAGACGCTGCGCGACCGGAAGATCCGCAGCGGCATGAGCGGGGACCTCGCGGTGGCCTGGCGGACGAGGAACGTGGCGAGCAGGACGGCGGCGAGGGCGCCCGTGCCGAGGGTGGGCGCCGAGATCCAGCCGTGCTCCTCGACCTTGACGACCGTGTAGATGCCCACCATCAGTCCGGCGGTGACCAGGAAGGCGCCGACGACGTCGGCTCCGGCGGCGAGGCCGAGCCCGCGGTCCGCGGGGAGTACGGGTACGGCGACCGCGATCGCCGCGAGCCCGATCGGCAGGTTGATGAAGAAGATCCAGTGCCAGTCCAGGACGTCGGTGAGTACTCCGCCGAGCACCTGGCCGATCGAGGCGCCGGCGGCGCCGGTGAAGCTGAACACGGCGATGGCCTTGGCGCGCTCCCTCGGTTCGGTGAAGAGCGTCACCAGGATGCCGAGGCCGACAGCGGAGGCCATCGCGCTGCCCGCCCCTTGCAGGAACCGGGCCGCGATCAGCGCGGTGGGGGTGGTGGCCACCCCCGCCAGCAGCGAGGCCGCGGTGAACACCGCGGTTCCGGCCAGGAACACGCGCTTGCGGCCGATCAGGTCGCCGAGCCGTCCCGCCAGCAGCAACAGGCTGCCGAACGCGATCAGGTAGGCGTTGACGATCCAGCTGAGACCGGCGGGGGAGAAGCCGAGATCACCCTGGATTGCCGGCATCGCCACGGTCACGATGCTGCCGTCGAGGATGGTCATCAACGCCCCCGTGGCGATCACCCCGAGAGCGAGCCGCCGCGACCGGGGCGCGGAAGGCGCCGAGGCAGTGGACATGGAGGTCCCTCCTGTCGAATGAGACAACAAGAGAGACCATAGCGGATAGTTTTGTTGCAGACTATCTATATTGGGCCTACTTGCCTCGCTGGCGCGCTCGCCGTACCTGCTGGGGGCTTTCGACGGGGTCGGCCAGATGGCCTGTGACCAGGCGGTTCAGCGCGCGCAGGAAGACCTCGCGCTCATCGCCGGGAAGCGCCGCCAGCGCCTCCGCGTGCACCCGGTCGACGATCTCCTGACTCCGCTTCGCCGCGCGCGCGCCCTCCTCGGTGACCGCGATGATCCGGGCCCGCCGGTCCGTGCTGGAGGGGCGGCGCTCGGCGAGGCCGGCCTCTTCCAGGGCGTCCACCGTAACGACCATCGTGGTCTTGTCCATGTCGCCGATCTCGGCGAGCTGGATCTGGGTGCGCTCCTCCTCCAGGGCGTGGACCAGCACGCAGTGCATGCGCGCCGTGAGCCCGATCTCGGCGAGCGCCGCCGACATCCGCGTCCGCAGGACGTGGCCGGTGCGGTCCAGCAGGAAGGACAGGTCCGGTTCGGTACGGGTGGGCACCATCGCAGTCATGCCCACCAGCATAACGATTTGGTCCGTGGCGGATTATCCAGTAGTAGACGTCACCGACCAGAGCCATTCGTTGATCGCGGCGACGCGGACCTCGGCTGCGGACGCAGTCGCGGGTCCGACAGCTTCAAAAGTCGCGATGCGTGGCTGCGCGGTGGTATGGAGGTTGGTGTCGACGAGGGTTACGCGAAGCTGGAAAGGATGCTCACCGATGACGCTGTCTGACCACCCGGCCGAGCGACACCGGCAGGTTGCCGGGCTGTTCACCGAACGGGTCCGCGGTACCCGGTTCTGGGACGCGCCATCCCCGGTCGACGGCTGGGTCGCCCTGGACGTCGTGCGTCACCTGACCGAATGGTTCCCCGGGTTTCTTGCCTCCGGTGCCGGCATCGAACTGCCCTGCGGACCGTCGGTGGACGAGAATCCGGTCGCCGCGTGGCAGGTACTGTGCGACGGTGTGCAGGCGGTGCTGGACGATCCGGAGACGGCGCACCGGGAACTCACCAACCCACACATCGGCAGCCTGCCTCTGGAGACCGCGATCGACCAGTTCTACACCGCTGACGTGTTCATGCACACCTGGGATCTCTCCAGGGCTACCGGCCAGGACGACCGGCTGGACCCCGGCTTCTGTGCTCGACTCCTCGCTCAGATGGAGCAGATAGAGCAGGTTCTCCGCTCCTCTGGCCAGTTCGGAGCTCGGGTCGAGGTACCCGCCGGTGCGGATCCCCAGACCAAACTGCTGGGTCTCATCGGCCGGGACCCGTTCTGGCCGGGGCGGTGAAGAGCAGGGCCGGAAGCCGTTGTCGGTCGTACCGACCGCAGGGCAGCGCGGTGACAGCCCGCAGTTCAACGCGCCGTCCGCTCTGAAGCTACGGTCCACGTGTCTGAAGCTGCGGTCCACGCGGCCGCGATCGACGACGCGTGAAAACTGGCTCTGGCACTAATTTCGTGACGTCGATCCGGGTCAGCCGGCGAGGAGGACACGTTTGCGCAGGGGGAGCGGGCAGGTCCTCGATCGCGAGCTCCTTCTCGACGACGTCGACCTAGGCAACCGGCGGCTGACGATCGACGGCCGCACCCGTCCGATCGACGAGTTCAGCCACCAGATCCTGCTGGACTGGCTCGACTACCGGCGCGCCCGCTGGCCCAACACCGCCAACCCTCACCTGCTGATCGACTGTGACGTGCGGCTATCGCGCCCGACCCGCAAGGGTGAAGCCGAGGGGCCGGAGCGCGGTTGTTCAAGCCGTTACGGCAGGCCATCGAGTCGATCAACCAGACCTTCGAAGGCCAGCTTGACCTGGAGCGTCACGGCGGCCGTACACATGGCGGAGTTATCGTCCGTGTGCTGGCGCGGATACTCGCGCTGACCTCCGCGATCTGGCACAACGACAAGACCGGCCAGCAGGTCAAACGGTCCCTGGTCGCCTATGACCACTGAACGTGACCAGACCCCTTGGCATCAATCATCTAGGTGCCGGAGCTCTGGTAGTGCCGGAGCTGGCGCTCCCAGACGCGATAGGCGAGGGCGAACAGCGCGACCCCCAGCAACGGGCTCCCGTACGCCACGAGCGCGGGCACGTTCAGCGACCCGGTCTTGTCCAGGAGCACGCTCGCCGGCATGTACGCGACGAACGCCACAGGGAGTACGAACGTCAGCACCCACTGGGTGACACCACCGAAGACGCTCATCGGGTACGACCCGAACTTGCTGAACACGTCGTCCAGGAAGCCGCGCAGCGCCCGCGTGTCCAGCATCCGCAGTGACAGCGACGACAACGACAGGTGGAACGACGCCTCCACCAGTGCGCCGCCCACGACAGCGGGCACGCAGAAGCCGATCATGGCGAGATTCCAGGGCGGTGCCGCGACGATCAGGAGGACGACCCCGGTGAGCAGGTCCCCGACCTGACCCATGCCCATGCGCTTGGTCATCACCTGGACGAGTGGATTGAGCGGGCGAAGCAGCACCCGGTCCAGCTCTCCCTCACGGACCAGCCACTCCAGGCCGATGAGGCTGCTCAGCGGAAGCATGCAGAGCGCGTGGGCGGTCAGGCGCAGGCCGTACAGGAAGGCGATCTCCCGCAGGCTCCACCCGCCCATGGACGGGAAGGTGTGCATGACGACCCACACGAAGGCGAAGCCGCTGCCCTGATAGACCGCCCCGGTGACGACGCTGATCACCGTGTTGAGCCGGTACTGCAGCGCGCCACGCATCGTGGCACGCTGCAGGACCCAGTACAGGCGAAGGGCGCGCGCTATCTCAGCCACCGTTGATCACCACCCTGCGGTGCGCCCGCCGCCACACCGCCCACAGCAGGACCGCGAGCCCGGCGATCCAGGAGACCTCCACGATCATCGCCTGGACGACCTGCCCGCCCGAGAGGTGGCCCACGTAGATCGCCGCGGGCACGTACCCCATGTATTTGAACGGAAGCGCTTCGGCCAGGACACCCAGCGCTCCGGGGAAGAAGGACAGCGGGACCATCGTCCCGGCGAAGAACTGGCTGATCAGCCGGTAGAGCAGCGAGATCGCCCCCGTCTCCAGCGTCCAGAAGCCGATCACGCAGATGAGCAGCGACATCATCACCGAGATGACATAACCGAGCGTCAGCGTCGCCGCGTATCCGAGCGGCTGCGCGGTGGGGGTGATCGTGCCGACCAGCAGGACCACGGGCACGGCAGGGGCCAGCATCAGCAGCCCGCCGAGGGTGTGCCCGGCCTGGAAGGCGGCCATCTGCGGCAGGTAGCCGGTCGGCCGGGACAGGTCGAAGAACACCATGCCGGTACGGATCCTGAAATGGGCGATCAACGGGATGATCGGGGTCGTCGCGAACGCCTGGAGGTTGGCCAGGCTCAGGTAGGCCAGCAGCGCCTCCAGGGTGAGCCCCCGGGCCTGTCCCGCGCCGCCGTACACCGAGGTCCACACCATGCGGAGCAGGAAGACCTGCGCGATCAGCGCCAGCACCGTCATGATCACGTCGCTGCGGTAGGCGAGCTGGAACCGCAGGCCGACGCGGGCCATCCCGGCCAGCGGGCGGATCACCGCGTGCTCTCGGCATAGATCTGCTTGATCACGCTCTCCAGGTCGGGCTCCTCGATGGACAGGTCGCGGATGGTGTTCTCGGCGGCGACGCGGCCGATCAGCTCGGGGACCGACGCGCCGCCGGCGATGTCGAAGGTCCGTGTCTCGTCGTCGGCCAGATGGACCACCAGCCGTCGCGGCGGGGCGTAGGCGGTGACGAGGGCGTCGATGCCGCCGTCGTAGAGCACGCGGCCCTTGTCGATGAGGATGATGCGCCGGCACAGCGCTTCCACGTCGGCCAGATCATGCGTGGTCAGCACGACCGTGGTGCGGCCGGCCCTGTTGGTGTCGACGATGAACTCCCGCACCGCCTGCTTGGCCAGGACGTCGAGGCCGACGGTGGGTTCGTCGAGGTACAGAATGGGCGGGTCGTACAGCATCGCCGCCGCCAGGTCGCCGCGCATCCGCTGGCCGAGGCTGAGCTGGCGGACGGGGGTGTCCAGGAAGTCGTCGAGGCCGAGCAGGTCGCACATGCGGCGCAGCGATCCGGTGAAGTGGGCGGCGGGCACGTCGTACAGGGCGCCGACCAGGCGCAGGGACTCGATCAGCGGCAGATCCCACCACAGCTGGCTGCGCTGGCCGAAGACCACGCCGACGGATCTGGCGTTGGCCGATCTGTCCCGCCACGGCACCCTGCCGCCCACCTCGACGAGTCCGCTGGTGGGGGTGAGGATGCCGGTCAGCATCTTCACGGTGGTGGACTTGCCCGCGCCGTTGGGGCCGAGATATCCGACGACCTCGCCCTCGGGGATCTCGAAGCTGACGTCGTCGACGGCGACCCGTTCGTCATAACGCCGGGTCACGAGGGTGCGGAGGGCTCCCAACGGACCGGGGAAGGTTCGGGGGCGGCGAAAGACCTTAGTCAGCGACTCGACCCTGATCATGACGACATCTTTCACGTTGGCGATGTCGAGTGGCAACTATTTTCTGGCGATCGTGATCGGCGCATCTCAGGGGCCGCCGCGCCCGGAGCCCCCACCGATCGGAGGCCCTGCTTCGCGCTGCGACGGCTCGCGAAGGATGGCGAAGGATGACGCCTTGGCGGGCGCTTCCTAACGGAGGCCGGACTTCATCAGGAAGAACGCGCCGATGACCTTCACCAGCGCGATCGTGACGACGACGCAGAAGACGATCAGCGCGGGGCGGTGCTCGAAGTGCTTGCCCTCCGTGAGCGGAGGCCGCTTCGCCACCCGCTCGGCGATGCGCTCTTCGATGGGTTTGCGGTGGAACATGGCATCCAGGCTAGTGTTCCCTCCCGCCGGTCCCTTCTTCAGAGTCTCCCCCCGGGGCGGCGCGCAGGAGATCAGGAGGCGTCCCGGGAGATCCGCATCTCAAGGATCTGTCCGGGCCACTCGCCGACCTTGAAAGCGAGCGTCCGGGAGAAACCCATGCGCTCGTAGTACTTCACGAGGTTGCCGTCGTCACCGGCGTAGCAGTCGACCCGCAGCACGCCCACCCCGCGTCCGGCCGCCTCCTCGCGGGCCCAGCCGAGCAGGGCCGCGCCCACCCCCTGGCCCGCGAACCGCTTGTCGATCACCAACGACTGCACGTACAGCTCGGGCTCGACCGGCGACGGCACGTACGGCATGGCGGCGCCCACCACGATGCAGCCCGCCGGCTCCCCGCCGACCTCGGCGATCCGCATGCCGCCTTCCCCCGCCTGGCGGCTGACGCTCTCGATCCTTGCCGGGTCGGTGGAGAACGGCTCGCTGCCCCATTGGCCGGTGCGGCCCCGCTCGGTCAGCCAGGCCACCGCGCTGTCGAACATGCCGAGCACGGCCTGGACATCCGCGGGGCCGCCCTTCCGGATCATCATCCGGCGATCCTAACAGCGACCCGGCGAAAGACCGCGATATGCCGCGTGCCGCCAGAAACCGGCCCAATCATCCGTTTCTCCAGGCAAGCCGGCCCAGCGGCGTGGAGCCGTACGGGCTGAGCGTGCTGAGGAACATCGGTGTCCGCGACATGAACCAGGGCCTCGTCCCGCGATGCCGCTGGGCCGCGTGCACGAGGAACGGGCGGCAGATGTGGGCGTCTCCCGGCAGTCCCGTGGCGAGGATGAGCGGCCGGTGCGCGGTCGCCTCGTCGAGGACCGGCCCGGACTCGAAGACAGGCAGGCCGGCCAGCCACCGATAGCCGCCGATCTGATGCTGCCAGGGAGTCCCTGGTTCAGGTGACGACCGGACTGCGCCGCTCGATGAGGACGACATCGCGCCAGACACCGTGGTGACGGCCGATGCGCTCACGGGTTCCGACCACCCGGAAGCCGGCGCGGGCGTGCAGGGCGAGGCTGGCGATGTTCTCCGGGAAGATCCCCGACTGGATGGTCCAGATTCCGGCGGCCTCGGTGGAGGCGATCAACGCCCGGAGCAGCGTGAGGCCGACGCCTCGGCCGCGCGCGCCGGGGTGGACGTAGACCGAATGCTCGACCACACCGGCGTAGGCGCAGCGGTCCGACACCGCCGAGGCGGCGGTCCAGCCCAGCACCCGCCCGTCGCTGTCCAGAGCGACGTGCCGGTGGGCGGGCAGCTTCGCGGCGTCGAACTGCACCCAGGTCGGGGCGGCGGTCTCGAAGGTCGCCTGGCCTTCGTCGATGCCGAGCTGGTAGATCGCGAGCACCTCATCGGCGTGCTCGCTCGTCATGGCTGCGATGCGCAGGCCGTCAGTGGTCATCGGTGCCCTCTGGGAAGTATCTCGGCGATGAGGCCGCGAATGCACTTCTTGATCATGTCACACGAATCTGGCGGACAGCCTCCACACCCTGGCCTGCGGGTTCGTCGAGCTGTGTCGGTCATGCCGTCGCCGCCATGCGCGGGGCCAGGATCGCCGACAGCCGCTCCAGCGAGGCGGGGTTGATCCAGTAGTGGACCCAGGTGCCGCGCCGCTCGCAGTCGACGAGGCCGGCCTGTCTGAGCACCTTCAGGTGATGGCTGATGGTCGGGCCGGTGAGGTCGAAGGCGTCGGTCAGGTCGCACACACATGCCTCGCCGCCTTCGTGGCAGGCGATCAGCGACAGCAGCCGCAGCCGTACCGGATCGGCGATGGCTTTGAACAGCGGTGCCAGCTCCTCGGCCTCGGCCTGGCGGAGGGGTTCGCAGGCCAGTGGCGCGCAGCAGGCCCCGCCGCTGGTGTCGCTCGAAATGGGCTGGATGACCGGCAGCGCTTGTTTCGACATACATCTAACTTGACAGATTTCTAAGCAGGCTGCAATCTGGCGGCGAGGTTCCGGTTAGACGTTCATCTAAACAGCGGTTCGGGTGGTGGATCGCCACCGCCTACGTCCGAGGAGGATCACATGTCCCGTGTCCAGCTCGCCCTGCGCGTCGCCGACCTGGAAGGCTCGATCGCCTTCTATTCCAAGCTGTTCGGCACCGAGCCGGCCAAGCGCCGGGAGGGGTACGCCAACTTCGCGATCGCCGAGCCGCCGCTCAAGCTCGTCCTGATCGAGGGGGAGGCCGGGCAGGAGACCCGCCTGGATCACCTCGGCGTCGAGGTCTCCTCCACCGACGAGGTCACCGCCGCCACCGACCGGCTGAAGGAGGCGGGCCTGGCCACCTTCGAGGAGAACGACACCTCCTGCTGCTACGCGCTGCAGGACAAGGTGTGGGTGCACGGCCCCGGCCGCGAGCCGTGGGAGGTGTATGTGGTCAAGGCCGACGCGGACACCCTCGGCAAGTCCGCCGCGGCCGGCGACCCGTCGGCCCCCTGCGCCTGCGGCAGCCCCGACGCCGAGGAGGCCCAGCCGACCACTGCGACGACTGGCGGATGCTGCTGACCGTGCCGCATCGCTCCTTGCCCCGCAGCCGCACGGATGTCAGGCGAGCGTCAGCTGTCGGGCGGGGGAGCGGCGGCGGCGCCAGCGGCGGCTGTCGCGGCCGATGCCGTATGCCTCGGCCAGGCTCCTGACCTGAGCGATGATCCGCGTCCGGTAGTCGGCGTCGGCGGTGGGGCTCCTGCCGTACAGGGCCTGATAGCGCGGGACGAGCCCGGGATGCTCGCGCTCCAGCCACGCGAGGTACCACTCGCGGGCACCCGTGGGCAGCCGCAGCACGATGGGCGTCACCCTCACCGCCCCGGCCTCGGCCGCCCTGCGCACGGTGGAACGCAGATGGTCGGGGGAGTCGGTGATCAGTGGGAGGATCGGCGCCATCAGCACCTCGCAGGGGATGCCCGCGTCGTTCAGCTCGGCGCACACCTCCAGGCGGCGCTGCGGGGTCGCGGCTCCCGGCTCGACCGATCGGCGTACCCGGTCGTCGACGAACCCGACCGAGACCCCCGCGCGAACCGGGGCGACCTTCGCCGCCTCGCGCAGCAGATCGAGATCGCGCAGGATGAGCGGGCTCTTCGTCAGCACGGTGAACGGGTTTCCCGCGTCCGCGAGCGCCCGCACGATGGACGGCATCAGGCGGTAGATCTCCTCCACCGGCTGGTAGCAGTCACCCGCCAGGCCGAGCGCGACTGGCGCGCCCTCCCATCTCGGCGCGGCCAGCTCGCGGCGCAGCCGGTCGGCCAGGCCGGTCTTCACCACGATCGTCGAGGCGAATCCGGCGCCCGCGTCGAGGCCGAGCTGACGGTGGCCGCGCCGGGCCGCGCAGTAGGCGCAGGCGCCCTCACACCCCCGGTAGGGGCTCACACTCCACTGGAACGGCAGCTCCGCCGTTTCGGGCACCCGCTCGACGGCGCTGCGCGCCCGCACCTCGTGGCAGGTGACGCCGTCGAAGGTCCGGGTGACCGCCTGCCGTTCGATCCGTGGCCGCTCGATCACCGGGGGCGCGGCGTCGAGAAGCGACTCCTGCACGGCATGCATGACGTTCAGTAGAACACGCATTCGACCGGTACGCCAAGGGAATCGACGTACTCGGATGCGCCGCCGTCACTCTTCATGTCACTCTCCGCGACCTCACCGCGGGCCTCGATCCGGTCACCGGCGCCCGTCCTCGCCGCCGAAGTCAGCTACGCCGCACCGGAGCTGTCTCCGGCTCGGCGGTGTCCCGTTCGAGCCTCTGCGGGGCGATTTCCCGTGTGGTGTCCTCCGGCGCTTCGGGCTGCGGCGTTCGGGTTCGTTCCGCCCAGTGGACGGCCGGGCCCATCGCCACGCCGGCCAGCAGGAAGACACCGCCGAGCAGCAGCCAGCCCGCCGCACCCCAGCCCATGATCAGCGTGGTCAGGAGCAGAGGGCCCAGCATTCGCGCGATCGCCACGCCGCTGCCGAAGAAGCCTTGGTACTGGCCCTGCTTGTCCGAGGGTGCCAGGTCGAAGCCGATCTCCCAGGCACCCGCCGACAGCGTCATCTCGCCGATCACCTGCAGGACGGCCCCCGCGAGCAGTACGGCTCCCGCCACCCAGGCCGAGGTCCCGGCGGCCGACAGCGCGAAGACCGCACACGCGGCGAGCATGACCACGCCGGAGTGCCGTACGAGCCGGGAGGCGGTGCGCAGCCCGGTCACCCGGCGGGCGACACG
The DNA here is from genome assembly GCA_001570385.1 of Microtetraspora glauca. Taxonomy (GTDB): domain Bacteria; phylum Actinomycetota; class Actinomycetes; order Streptosporangiales; family Streptosporangiaceae; genus Microtetraspora; species Microtetraspora glauca. The sequence continues at coordinate 200,895 of BBYL01000009.1, forward strand.
TACCTGGAACAGCACGACGCTCACCGTGTTGACGACCAGCAGAGCCGACACCGTCCAGTGTGGGGCGGCGGTGTGCGACACGATCCACAGTGGCAGAACCAGGCTGAGCAGCGGCATGTACAACAGCATGATCATGTTGATGAACGCGACCAGCGCGTACGGCCGGTCCCGGAGCACGGCGAGCCTCGGGCCTCCGGCGGTGACGGCCGGGGCAACCGGGGCGGCCGAATCCGACGGCGCGGTGGAGGGCGGCGACGACGAGACAGCGGTCGGCACCGCCGGCAGGCGACGCAGCACAAGAGCGGTCACGAGGAAGCTCGCCGCGTCCATGACGAACATCGCGAGATACGCCTTGCGGTCGTCGAGTTGCAGGGCCACCCCGCCGAGCGCCGCACCGATCGCCAGGCCGCCGTTGGCCGTCGACTGGAGATACGCCCGCGTCTCGGACCGCCGCCTGCGATCCACCAGCCCGGCGAGCAGCGCCTGCCTGGCGGCGGCGAGACCGCACTGGCAGCTCGCGTAGAAACAGGCCGCCATCGTGAACGCCCATGGGGACCGGACGAGGAGGAACGATCCGACGGCCACGGCGGTCGCGGCCGCCAGCAGGATCGCCGTGCCTCGAGGTCCGCGGCGGTCGGCGAGATGTCCGAGCGGGACTCCGGCCATGGAGCCGACGGCCCAGCCGAGGGTCAGACCGAAGCCGACCTGGGCCGGAGACAGCCCCACGATCCGGGTGAAGAACAACGCCGAGCACACGATGAACGCGCCGTCGCCGACCGAGCCGGCGAGTTGCGCCTGAGCGAGTACGCGCGGCGGTCCCTGCGGTGGGAGGATCCGGCGAAACATCGGTCGCCCCGCGGCCTCAGCCGACGACCGGTCGGACGCGGGCCCGCTTCAACTCGGAGAAGCCCTCGGTACCCGCGGTCAGGAGCACGCCGTCCCAGAGCCGCCCGGCCGCCTCGCCTCGGGGAGTGGGGGTCACGACCGGCCCGAAGAACGCGATCCTGCGGCCGTCCGGTCCGGGGACGTGGATCGTCGGCGTGCCGAGATCCTCACCGACCGGGTCCAGTCCCGCGCGGTGGCTGGCCCGCAGCGCCTCGTCGTACTCCGTGCCGTCCGCGGCGTCGGCAAGCGTGGTGGACAGTCCGGCCTCGGCCAGCGCGGCGACGTACAGCTCGCGGCCGATGGGTGCCTTGTCCAGGTGGATCCGGGTTCCGAGCGCGGTGTAGAGATCACGCAGCACCTCGGTGCCGTACTTCTGCTCGGCCGCGACGGCGACCCGTACCGGGCCCCAGGCGTCGCGGAGCCATTCCCGATACCACTCCTCCAGGTCGTCGCGGCCGTCGTTCAGCATCGCCAGGCTCATGACGTGGAAGCGCACGCGCATGTCCCGCACCCGCTCGACCTCGAGCAGCCAGCGTGACGCGATCCAGGCCCACGGGCATTTCGGGTCGAACCACATGTCGGCGGTCGTCACGTCACCTTCTCCTCTTGTCTTTTCCGTGATCGTTCTGTCGCGTTCCGGCATGTTCTGCCGTGCTTCGCGGCAAGTCGTACTTTTTGGCAAGCCGTACTTTTTGGCACGCCGTACTTCGCCGGCAAGGCGGCAGAGCCCGCCGACACCAACGTAGGAGCCGGGTTGGCCCAATGGCAGAGCCAATATCGAGCAATCTGATTGGGCTGAATAAGGTGTGTGCGGTGGACTTCCATGTGAGCCTCGCGGGCCGTGGCGATCTCGCCGCCCGCATATACCGGCAACTGGTCGACGCCATACTCGACGGCCGGCTACGCGCCGGGGAGCGGCTGCCTCCGACGCGTGAGCTGGCCCGGCGGCTGGAGGTGTCGCGCAACACGGTGGCCCTCGCGTACGAACGGCTGTCCAGCGAGGGCTTCCTAGAAGGCCGCGCCGGCGCGGGGACCTTCGTCACCGCCAGGCCGATGCCCATCAGGACGGCGACTGCCGGGTCGCCGGCCACGGGCAGGTCCGGCCGTCCACGGGAAGACCGGTCGGAGGGAGACGGCGGTGCCGGGCCGCGTCGCCTGTGGCGGGAGATTCCCGTCCCCCTCCGCTCCGAGGAGGCACCCGAGCCCACGTACGATTTCCGGCTGGGGGCGCCCGACCCGGAGTTGTTCCCGCTGGCGACATGGCGACGGCTGGTGGCTCGCGAACTGCGGCCCTCCGCCATACGCGCGGGCACCTACGGCGATCCCTCCGGGCACGCCGGACTGCGCGCGGCGATCATCCGTTATGTCGGGATCTCCCGTTCGGTGCGCGCGGAGCCCGACGACGTGCTCGTCACCCAGGGGGCGCAGCAGGCCCTCGACCTCATCGGCCGGGTGCTGATCGAGCCGGGAGACCACGTGGCCGTCGAGGAGCCCGGCTATCCACCGGCCCGGCTGCTGTTCCGGTCCCTGGGCGCACGGGTGACCGGGGTGCCGGTCGATTCCGAAGGGCTGGACGTCGCCGCCATCCCGCCCGCCGTCCGGCTGGTCTACGTGACGCCGTCGCACCAGTTCCCGCTGGGTGCGCCGATGTCGCTCGAACGCCGTACCGCGTTGCTCGCGTGGGCGCGGCGGCGTGGCGGGACAGTGATCGAGGACGACTATGACAGCGAGTTCCGGTTCGGAGGCCGGCCGCTCGAACCGCTGCAGAGCCTCGACCACGACGGCCGGGTCATCTACGTCGGGTCCTTCTCCAAGACACTCCTGCCGATGCTGCGCGTCGGATTCCTGATCGCCCCGGCCTCGCTCAGGGCCGCGCTGCGGAGCGCCAAGCGGCTCACCGACTGGCACGGCGACGTCATCACCCAGGCGGCGCTGGCCCGGTTCATCGACGAGGGCCTGCTTGGCCGGCAGATCCGCAAGGCCACCCGCGAGTACGCTGCGCGCCGTGAGCTGATCATCACGACGCTCCTGCGCGACTTCGCGGGCCTGTTCCGGCCGGTGCCGTCGGCCGCGGGCCTGCACCTGTGCGCCAGGCTCGTCCCCGGGTCGGGGCCAGAGCGAGTCACGGAAGGCGCAGCGGGACGCGCGGACCAGAGCGCGGGCACGGGCGTGGGCACAAGCGCGGACATCGACGTGGACATCGACGCCGCCCTCGCGCGGGCGAGGGCGGCGGGCGTCGCCGTGGAGAGCCTCGCGACCTACTACGGGGAGGCTCCCGCCCAGCAGGGACTCGTGCTCGGATACGGCCGGATCCAGACGGAAAGGATCGAGGAGGGCCTACGCCGGCTGGCGGCGAGCTTCCGTCCCTCCTGACCGAGGTCGGTGCGTCCCCGGCGGCCAGAGGGGCCGTCTGGCCATGGGAGGCCGCGGTGATCCAGACCTTGCTGACCGGGCCGGTCTCCATGACGGATCGCTTGTTGATCAGGATGTGCCGATTGGCGGCGCTGTCGTCAGCGTTCGCATTGACGACCGAAGAAGCTCACCGATTCTCCGTGTCCCGGGCTTGACCTTGCCCCAAGGTCAAGGTTCGACGATTCTCTGCATGAACGACAACGCACGGCACACCGTCGAAGCACAGATCCGCGAGCAGGCCGTCGCCTACTGCGAGTCCAACAACGTCCCCGGGTTCATCGCCGGCGTCTACCACGCCGGCGAGCAGATCGTCGTCGCCTACGGCACCGCGAACGTCGCCACCGGCGCGCCGATGCGACCAGACACCGGATTCCTCTTTGGCTCCGTCACCAAGGTCCTGACCACCACGTTGGTCCTGCAGCAGGTCGACCGTGGACTGCTGGACCTAGACACGCCGGTGGTGAAGTACCTGCCCGACTTCGGCCTGACCGCACCGGGCGCGGCGGACAAGATCCTGGTTCGGCACCTGATCGGCCACACCAACGGCATCGACGCGGACCTGTACTTCCCCGACGACAAGGGCCGCGACGCCCTGAAGACCTACGTCCACGGCCTCGCGAACAGGTGCGGCACCCTGTTCGAACCCGGCGAGCAGCTCAGCTACTCCAACGGCGGCATGATCGTCGCGGGCCGCCTGCTGGAAGTGGTGACCGGTCTGCCCTTCCACGACCTGCTCGCACGCGAGATCTACGCCCCGGTCGGCATGAAGGACTCCAGCACCTCCTCCGAGCAGGCCATCCTGCGCAGCACCGCTGTCGGCCACTTCCTGGACCCCGAGACCATGACGGCCAAGCCCACAGGCATGTTCACGCTGCCCGACACCTGGGGGCCGGCCGGTGGCACGCCGATCGGCACCATCGCCGACCTGCTCGCCTTCGGACGCACCCATCTCGCGGGTGGTGTCTCCCCTTCCGGCACGCGCGTCCTGTCGGCCGAGTCGACCGCGCTGATGCAGCAGGTCTCGTACGACATGGAGAGCCCGAACATCCCGCCGATGGGCCTGGGCTGGGTGCTGTACCCGTTCGGCGACACGACCGTCCTGGCCATGTCGGGTGCTTCGCCCGGCGGTGTCTCCCTCCTGTGCGTCCTCCCCGAGCACGACCTGGTCTTCGCCGCCTACGGCAACAACCCGGGGGCGATCATGCTGCAGGACCGGCTCCTGCAGTGGCTGCTGAGCGAGCACCTCGGTGTCCAGATCCCCAGGCTGCTCACCGAACTGGAGCAGGATGTCGACCTGACCCCCTACGTGGGCACCTACCGCTCCAACCAGCTCCGCGTCGACGTCAGCATCGTCGACGGCCGGCTCGAGGAGCGCACGACCTACGAACCGGCGGACGAGTCGCAGGAGCGGATCTTCACCGAGTTCGCCGGCGGCATGACCTCCGCTCCGCCGCAGCGCTACGTGCCGATCCGGCGGGGCCTGTTCGCGCCCGCCGGCTACCCGCTGGAAGCGTTCGACGGGTACCTGCGGCTGCTGCTCGTCTCCTATCACGACATCCGCGACGGCCAGGCGCGCTTCCGCAACGGCGGTGGCCGCCTGACCCGCCGGGCCTGACCGCTCCCCGCCGGAGTGGAAGGATGTCCAGCATGCTCACGATTGGCCAGCTCGCGGACTATGCCGGAGTGACCATCAAAGCCATCCGCCACTATCACGAGCGCGGTCTGCTCGCCGAGCCCGACCGCGACTCGTCCGGCTACCGGCGCTACACCGCCGAGCATGCCATCAAGCTCGTCAAGATCAGGACTCTGGCGCACGCGGGCGTGCCACTGGCCCGCATCAAAGATCTCCTCGACGCCGACCCGGACACGCTCGCGGCAGCTATCGCCGAGATCGACCACAACCTCCAAGACCGCATCGCGCGGCTGCGGCGAACCCGCGATCAACTCGCCCAACTGCGCGGCGGGGACCGGCTTTTCGTTTCCGCGGAAGTCGCCGACTATCTCGACGATTTGCGCGAACTCGGCGTCAGCGAGCGCCAGATGCACCTGGAACGCGACGGCTGGATCCTCATGCAGACAGCCTCACCCGAGGACGCCTGCCTGTGGATCACCGAAAAACGCGAGCTCATGACCAATCCTGAGTTCTGCGCCCTCTACCTCGAACATGACGCCGCTTACGACTGGTCGCCGAGCGATCCCCGCCTCCCCGCACTCGCGGACCGTACCCGGAACTGGTTCACCAAGCACCACAGCCGATCCGAGACCCATCCCGTCCGCAACCCGACCATCGCGCGATTGGCCACGCAATCCCAGCCCGGAGCCTCATCCCCAGCTTGGGACCGCCTCGCCCAACTCATGAAAGGCTAGCCTCGATTGCGCGCGCCGCTCCGAAGCCCGACGCCAACCGGCGGGCGACCACGGGCAACGGCAGCGCGGTGGAGGCGAGCAGGTGGGCGGCCGCCTCCGTCCTGACCCGCCGGACGAACCTCGCCGGGCTCTCGCCGATGTGCGCGCCGAACAGCCGGGCGAGATGGCGTTCGCTCACCCCGGCGAGTGTCGTCAGCGTCGCGGCGTCGAGATCGCCGTCCAGATGGGAGCCGACGTGATCGACGATCCGGCGCACGACCGCGTGCTCGGGGGAGGGCGGCGCGACGAACATGCTCATCTGCGCCTGGTTGCCCGGCCGTTGCAGGTAGGTCACCAGGCCCCGGGCGACGTCCCTGGCCAGCTTGGGGCCGTGGTCCTCGCCGATGAAGGCGAGCGTCAGGTCGAGCGCGCTCGTCACCCCGGCCGCCGTGGACACCCGGCCGTCGCGGATGTAGATCGGTGCCGGATCCACGGTCACCTCCGGGTGCAGCGACGCGAGCTTGCGCGCGTACGCCCAGTGGGTGGTGGCCCTGCGCCCGGCATCGCCAGACCGATCCGGTACGGCGGTTGCCCGCCGAGCCGGTTGGCGGCATGCAGCGGGGTCGTCACCCCCGCGATGTCCATGAGTTCGGCGTCGTCGTAGCCGACCACGACCACCCGCCGTTCGAGCACCGCTCGGCCTCCTCTGGTCGCGCCCCTACGCGTGCCGGGGCGGCGTGCGTCTGCTCGGCGCCGCTCCGCACCGTCTCGCGCCCTTCCCGTCCCGGCCCGTTCTGACCCGTCCCGCCCATCCTGGCGTTGCGCCGGCGTCGGCGTTCCCCCGGCCGCTCCGGAGGCGTACGGGATGGGTCCGTCCGACAGGGATCCCCGGATTCCGGACACACGGCGACGCTCGGGTTGAGGCGCCGAGGGAGCCGGTGTGAGCGTGGCGGCATGACGAAGACCATCGCTTTCGTGCTCTATCCCGGCCTGACCGTGCTCGACGTCGTCGGCCCGCTCCAGGTCGTCACCGGCCTCTCCCAACTCGACCCGCGGTACCGGGTGGTGGTGCTCGCGGAGGGCACCGCTCCGCTGCCGAGCGACACCCCGCTCGGCCTGGTGGCGAGCCACACCTTCGACGAGATCCCGGAACCGGATGTGCTCGTCGTCCCCGGCGGCATGGAGGGGACGATGGCCGCGCTCGCCGACGACACGTTCCTGGAGCGGATCCGGCGCGCGGCGGTGGGCGCCGACCTCGTCGCCTCGGTGTGCACCGGCTCACTGCTGCTCGGGGCGGCGGGACTGCTCGAGGGGCGCCGGGCCACCGGCCATTGGTCGATGCGACATCTGCTGGAACGCTTCGGCGCCGTCCCGGTCGCCGAGCGCTGGGTGGAGGACGGGCGGATCATCACCGCCGCGGGCGTGGCCGCCGGGATCGACATGGCCCTCGCCCTGGTGGAACGGCTGACGGGGGAGGAGACGGCCAGAATGGTCCAGCTCTGGATCGAGTACGACCCTCAGCCGCCGCTCGGGGGGATCGACTGGGACGGCGTGGACATTCCGTCCTACCGTCCGATCGTGGACGGCCTGCTCGCGACCACGCTGGCCGACCACCCCGAGTTGCTGGGACGCCTGACGGCCTGATCTCGGGTCCTTCCGAACCTGCCGTCGAACCGTTGCCGAACGGCCGATGAACAGCGGGCACGGCCACCCGTCTGCCACTCATCTACCCCGATAAATAGGGATATTTCCGTTAAAGTTGGACAAGCGTACCGCTTTTAACGGAGGTTCCCCATGGCCTGGCTCCTGCTCGCCGCCGCGATCGCCTCGGAGGTCGTCGCGACCACCGCCCTGAAGTTCAGCGACGGGCTGAGCCACAAGGGGTGGTCCGCCCTGATGATCGTCGGATACATCGCGTCGTTCGTGCTGCTGGCCAAGGCCCTGAAACTGCAGATGCCGCTCGGCGTCGCGTACGCGGTGTGGTCCGGCGTCGGCACCGCCGTGATCGCCCTGATCGGGATGGCCTTCATGGGCGAGAGCATGAATCTGGCGAAGATGGGCGGAATCCTGCTCATCATCGGTGGTGTCGTGTTGCTGAACCTTTCGGGCGCCCATTGAGAGGCCGGGCCCCGCGCGAGGACGGCGAGAAGCCGGAGCGCAAGCCCCAGGAGAGGGCGGTACGCCGCAAGGAGGCACTGCTCGACGCGGCCGTCGCCCTTCTCGGCGAGGGCGGGTTCACTGCGGTCACCCACCGGGCGGTCGCCGAGCGGGCGGGCGTCCCGCCCGCGGCGACCACCTACTACTTCTCCTCGCGGGACGAGTTGGTGGCCCGGGCATTCGCCCTGCTCGTCGAACGTGACCTGAGGCTGATGCGGACCTCTCTCACCCGACCCGGGCCGGACTCCCTTGTCGAGCTGGCCCAGGTGCTCCTCAAGACGTACGCCGCGGATCGCGGCCACCAACTCGGGCTCTGGGAGCTGTACCTGCAGGCGGGCCGCGAACCCGCCCTGCAGCACATCGCCCGGACCTGGACCGACGGGTGGCACGACATCGTACGGACGCTGCTCGAACAGGCCGGCCGCCCCTGCGGCGAGGCCGAGGTCCGCTTCGTCGCGACGCTGGTGTCAGGCCTCTGGCTGGAGCACATCGTCGAGGCCCGGCCCGGATCCCTGGAGCACGCCGGAGACATGGTGACCCGTGCGCTGCGCGCGATCGCCGTGTGAAGTCCCGATGAGGCACGCCGTCGGTGGACCCTTTCCCGTCGCGTCCGCCGGGCGAGGTTCCGTCGCGTCGTCCATCGCCTCACCCCAGGTCAGAAATCCGGTTCGCGAACTGTGGACGCCGCGCGGCGGCGCGGCAGACAGAGCTGGGCGGACAGCAGCCCGGCCACGCCGGCCAGGGCCCACAGCGCCCATGGGCCGATCGCGTACACGGCGCCGCCGACGAGCGGTCCGGCGCCCGTACCGGTCGTGTACGCGACGCCGTGCAACCCCTGGTAACGCCCGACCATCCGCGGCGGAGCCAGACTTCCCAGGTATGCCTGGGAGATGGAGCTGGTCATCATCTCGCCGAGCGTCCATACCAGCACGGTCGCCGACAGCGGGACCATGCCGGTCATGAACCCGGTCAGCGCGAGACCGACACCGGTGATCAGGTTGCCGATGGCCAGTACGTACTCCGGCCGGTACCGGGAGACCGCACCGGTGATGGGCAGCTCAAGGACCAACACCAGCAGACCGTTGAGCCCGATGAGGAGACCGAAGTCGCGCTCGCTCAGTCCCACGTCGCTGACGTGCAGGGGCAGGCCGACGGTGGACTGGATGTAGACGAACTCGGCGAACACGGTCATCAGCAGGAAGCGCACCAGGGCGCGGTCGGCGAGCAACTGCCGGTACCCCCACCGGCCGGTCCGCCTGGCTGCCCGCGTCGTCCTGGTCGGACCGCGCCTTGGGCGCATCCCGCAGCAGCACCCCCACGACCACGCCGAACAGCAGGCACGCGACGGCATTGCCCAGGAAGAGCCCCACAAAGGAGGTGCCGGCCAGCGCACCGCCGATGACGCCGCCCAGGGCAGCGCCCACGTTCATCGCGAACCGGAACACCCCGAAGGCGAGCTCGCCGCGTCGCTGGGTGTCACGGAGCGGGCCGCGCGCCGGTACATCGGGATCCTCCGGGAGGCGGGCATCCCGGTCGAGTCGACCCGAGGCCCGTACGGCGGATACCGGCTGGGACGCGGGACGAGGCTGCCACCGGTGGTCTTCACGGAACAGGAGGCACTGGCGCTGGTCATGGTGGCGCTCGACGACGCCGACGAGCTCGTGGGAAGCGCGCTGAGCAAGGTCATCCGAGCGCTGCCGGAGAAGGTCGGCCGGCAGGCGGCGACGCTGCGCGACCATGCGTCGGCCGCGCCCGACCCGTACTCGGCTCGGCCTGATCCGGCCACCACCAGCGCACTGGGCACGGCGTCCGCGGACCGACGGAGCGTGCGGATGGCGTATCGGAGCGAATCGGGGAAGGAATCGGAGAAAGAGGTGGACCCCTGGGCGGTGGTCGTCCGCCACGGGCGCTGGTACCTCTTGTGCCGCTCGCATCGCTCGGACGCGATCCGCACGTACCGGGTCGACCGGATCGGCGCGGTCCATCAGACGACCGGCGTGTTCGAACCGCCCGACGACCTCGACCCGGTGGCGGCGCTGGAGGAGAACCTGGGCACGGGCCGGGAGTACCTCACCCGCGTGGTGTTCGACGCCGCCCTGTCCGAGGTGGCGCGGTGGGTCAGTCCCCCCATGGGACGACTGGAGGAGTCGGGCGACGGGTGCGTGCTGATCGGCAGTACGAGCGACCCGGAGTGGTATGCGCAGGAGTGGCTGGCGAGGATGCCGTTCGGGTTTCGCGCCGAGGGCGGGCCGGAACTCCGGGCGGCGGTGACGGCGATGGCGGCGCGCTTCACGGCGGCGGTGGAGCCCTAGAAGATCGCTGAAGATCTTGGTCCAGGCCTGTCGTGCATGGGTGGGTGCCTGCGGTCAGGCGGTGGTCGGCACCTCATGGGCGATGGCCGAGAATGGGACGATGACCACAGCGGACGGCCAGATCACCGCGAAACGGCAGCGGCGTGCGGACGCGCGCCGCAACTACGACCTCCTCGTGGCCGCGGCGCGGGAGACGTTCGCCGAGTCGGGGCCCGAGGCGTCGCTCAACGAGATCACCCGCCGGGCGGGCGTGGGGCCGGGCACCCTCTACCGGCACTTTCCCACCCGGAGCGCCCTGCTGACGGCGGTGCTCAAGGACCGGATCGAGACCTTGTGCTCGCATGCGGAGCGATTGTCGACCGCCGACTCCGCCGACGACGCGTTGGCCGAATGGCTGGGCGCGTTCCTGGTCCACGCCCGTGTCAACCACGGACTGGGTGGCGCCCAGATGATCGAGGAACCGGACACTCCCGGCTTCGACTGCCACCGGCTGCTGCTGGACGCGATGGCGGCCCTGCTCGTCCGAGCCCAGCGGTCGGGTACGGCCCGCGCCGACCTGGCACCCGGCGACCTGCTCCAGCTCGTCGTCGGCATCGCACTGTCCACCGCCCGGAGCGACGACGACCCCGACCGCCCCGGCCGTCTCCTCTCGCTCGTACTCGACGCCGCGCACACCCGCGCCAAGCGGTGAACACCCGCCCCGAGGCCGCCGGAGGCCGACGTGTTCCGATCCCGCGGGCGTAGGGCCATCGACGGCACCGCGTCGTCGGTGACGCTCGCCCCACCGATGCTTCTGCCTCGCCGGCGGGCGGACTCGTGACCTTCCAAGGTCCGGTCGCGGATGTACTCGCGGGCTCGGGTGTGGGGGCGGCCGCGTGCGCCACCAGAGCGACTCTGGTAGCGTTGCCGCCCCTGGCAGTGATCGTTCCGAGGAGGTGAGACCCATTCCCCTGTATCAGGCTGGGTGCTCCCATCTCACAGCCGAGCGGTCCCTCTGACGTAGGTGACCGCGGGAGCGCCCACATCGGCTCCCCGGAAGGCTCCCATGTCGGCTCTGCCGCCGCTTCACTCTCTGTCTGTCATCGTCACCACTCTCCGGGCCGCCGGCTGCGTCTTCGCCGAGGACGAGGCGCGACTGCTCGTCTCCACGGCACGCACCCCGGCCGATCTCGCCGCCATGGTGGACCGGCGCGTCGCCGGCCTGCCCCTCGAACACGTCCTGGGCTGGGCCGATTTCTGTGGTCTTCGCATAGCCGTGGACCCCGGAGTCTTCGTGCCCCGACCTCGTACCGAGTTCCTCATCCGCCAGGCCGCCGCGCTCGCCCGGCCCGGAGCCGTCGTCGTCGACCTGTGCTGCGGCTCGGGCGCGATGGGCGCCGCCCTGGTCGCGACTCTGGACCGGGCCGAACTACACGCCGTCGACATCGACCCAGCCGCGGTACGGTGCGCCCGGGGCAATCTCGCCGCCACCGGCGGCCACGTGTACGAAGGAGACCTGTACGCGCCGCTGCCCGTCACGCTGCGGGGCCGCGTGGACATCCTGGTCGCCAGCGCACCCTACGTCCCCACCGACGCGATCGGGTTGCTGCCCCCGGAGGCTCGCGTCCACGAACCGCGGGTCGCGCTCGACGGCGGCGCGGACGGCCTCGACGTCGTACGCCGAGTGATCGCCGAGGCGCCTCTCTGGCTGGCGCCGGACGGCTGCCTGCTGGTCGAGACGAGCGAACGGCAGGCGGCACGAACCGTCGAGGCCGTCACCCGTGCCGGGCTGATCCCGCGGGTGGCCGGCTCCGACGAGCTGGACGCCACCGCCGTCATCGGAACCCGGTCCACCTCCTGATCAGGGCGGACGGTCTCCGACGCGCATCGAGCCAATAGGGCTGGTCAGCGGTTACCTTGCGGGTCGAGGTACGTCATGAGTGGCGTCGACGGTGTTCTGCTCCGAAGACCTGCGAGCATCGCCGGCCTGCGCGCGGCCTACTTCAGCGGAGCGGTGTCGCCCAGAGTGATCAGGAGCGTGCGCAGGAGGCGAGTGAGGTCGTCTCGGGCCTGTGGCTCCATGCCTTCGAGGAGGCGTTCTTCGAGGGCGACGTGGCAATCGACGACGCGGTCGACCAGCTCCTTTCCGGTCTCGGTCAGCGCGATGAGGACGCGGCGGCGATTGTCGGGATCGACGTCACGCGTGACGAGCTGCTTGGCGACCAGGTGGTCGATCCGGTTGGTGATCGCCCCGGACGTTTTCATCGACGAGGCGACCAGATGACCGGCGGTGAGCCGATACGGCGGGCCTGAGCGGAGCAACGTGGCCAGCATGTCGAACTCGCCGATCTGGAGATCGTGTGCGGCGAAGTGATCCCGGAGCTCACGCTCGAAGATGAGCGCCGCGCGTTGGACACGACCGATGATTCCCATGGCTCCCAGCGGCAGGTCGGGCCGCTCGGCTCGCCACTGATCCAACCGCAGGTCAACGCTGTCTTCCATCCCACTACTCTCTCGTCCCGGTCTCGGACACCTTGACATTGATCATACCGCCGCTAAATTTATCAACGTTGAACATTTTAACGTTGAGGAAAGCGTATGAGAGCTGCAACGAAATCGCAGACCGTCAGACGATCACGGGTGCCGCTGGGAGCGCTCGCGTTGACCGCGGCTGCGCCGGCGAGCTGGGGAACTACCTACCTGGTCACCAGCCAGTTCCTCCCGCCCGGCTTCCCCCTCGTCTCGACGATCATCCGCGTCCTGCCCGCCGGGCTCCTCCTGCTCGCGATCACCCGAACGCTCCCGCACGAGGTGTGGTGGTGGCAGGCGCTGCTACTGGGCGCGCTGAACATCGGTGTCTTCAACGCGTTGCTGTTCGTCGCCGCGTATCGGCTGCCCGGTGGCGTCGCGGCGACGTTGTTCGCCGTCCAGCCGCTGCTTGTCGCCGCCCTGGCGTTCGCGCTGCTCGGCGAATGGGCGACCCGCAGGCAGATCGTCTGGGGACTCCTCGGTGTCGTCGGTGTCGGCCTGATCGTCTTGCGCGGCCGCCTCTCCTTCGACCCGATCGGCATCCTGGCCGGCATCGGCTCCACCGTGGCGATGGCCTGCGGGATCGTCCTCACGAAGCGATGGGGTCGCCCCGCCGGGGTTCGGCCCACGGCCTTCGCCGGGTGGCAACTGACCGCCGGCGGACTCGTGCTGGTCCCGCTCGCCGTGGCCTTCGAGGGGCTCCCACCGGCCCTCGACCTTCCCGCGATCGGCGGCTATCTCTGGCTCGCGGTCGTCGGCGCCCTGCTGTCCTACCCGATCTGGTTCTCGGGGATCGGCAGACTCCCCATCTCGGCGGTGTCGTTCCTGCCGCTGCTGTCCCCGATCGTCGCCACCGCTCTGGGCTGGCTCATCCTCGGCGAGACGCTCACCCCGGCCCAGGGCCTCGGCTTCGTCCTCGCACTGACCGCCGTCGTCGCCGCGCAGCTCCCTCAGCACCGCGGCACCTGACGGCGTCCGCACCCCGCCGCCAGACCCCTGTACCCCTGCGTTCATCGAAGGAGAATCCTCATGCCGCGTACCGTCCTGCTCACCGGAGCCACCGGCACCGTCTCCACCGCGGTCATCCGCGCCCTCAGCGGTACCGATGTTCACCTGCGCGCGCTGGTCCGCGATCCCTCCCGCCTCCGCGCCGCCGACATCGACACCGTCGAGGGCGACCTCGACGATCCCGCCTCGCTCGACGCCGCGTTCGACGGGGTTCAGGACGTGTGGCTGCTCACGCCGAACGGTCCCCGCGCACCCGAGAACAACATGAACGCACTCTGGGCCGCACGGACCGCCGGCGTCGAACGGATCGTCCGCCTGTCGGCCATCGGCGCGGCTCACGACGCACCGAACCGCAGCGGCCGGCTCCACGCGCTCTCCGACGCCGAGACCGCGCACAGCGGCATGCAATGGACCATCCTGCGTCCGCACTGGTTCATGCAGAACCTGCTCGGGGAAGCCGCCACCATCGCCACCGGGACCCTGCCGCTGAACATGGGAGACGCGCGACTCGGCATGATCGACGCCCGCGACATCGCCGCCTGCGCCGCGCGCGTCCTCACCGACGACCCCGCCGCCCACCACCAGAAGATCTACACCCTCACCGGTCCCGAGGCCTTGAACTTCCATGAGGTCGCGGACCGCATGAGCCACACACTGGACACGCGCATCGGCTATGACCCGACCGACGACGACACCTACCGCCGTCGCCTTCTCGGCCACGGCGTCCCGCCATGGATCGTCGACATGGTCGCCGAGTATGGACACGCCTACGCCGCCGGCTGGAACAACATCACCACCGGCACCGTCAGCGACCTGACAGGGCGGCCCCCACGCGACCTCACCGCCTTCGTCCGCGACCACGCCACGGCGTTCACAGCACGCACCTGAGCGCCACACGGCTGGAAGAAAGGCTTCTTGGAGCAGGACGCTCGCCGTGGGACAGCCGACCGCGGGGAGCGCCTCGTCCCCGTCCTTGATCACCGGGGTGAGGCCGACATTGCAGTCCTCCGCGATGAGCAGGGCCCCTAGCCGAAGTTCACGCCGCGGCCGCGTCGAGCAGGATCCGCGCCAGCTCGCGCGGCCGGGAGAACATCGGCCAGTGGCCGGTGTCCATCTCGACCAGCCGCCAGTGCTCGCTGGTCAGCAGTGCGGCCACATCGTCGCCTACCTTGTCGCCGTCGAGCAGGCATTTGATGTACGTCGCCGGAAGCTCGCCGAGCGGGCGTGCCAGCACGGCCGGCTCGGTCAGCGTGGCGCCCGGGTGCGGCGTCGAGCCGCCCACGATCCGTGCGATCTGCTCGCCGGTGAGACCCTGGCCGTCGTAGTCGTCAGCGGTCAGCGGCGGCCAGAAGCCCCCGTTCTCGGCGATCGCGGCCTCCACCATCGCCCGGCCGTCCGGCCAGCTGGACACGAATGACTCGCCGTCGGCCGGAACGTTGGAGTCGACGAAGACCACGCGGGCCAGCCGGTCGCCGATCCGCTCGGCGGCCTGGCCGACCGGAATGCCCGAATAGCTGTGCCCGACCAGGATGACGTCGCGCAGATCGTGGTGCTCGACCTCGTCGACGATGTCCTGCACGTGGGTCTGCTGCCCAGCCGGCACGCCCTGCTTGTCCGCCAGGCCGGACAGCGTCAACGGGTGGGTGCCGTGGCCCGCCGCACGCAGCTCCGGCACCACCTCATCCCACGCCCACGATCCGAGCCACGCCCCTGCGACCAGTACGAATTTCGCCATGGCGGCAACGTAGCGCGGGGGGCCGACAATCTCGGTGCCGTCGGCGCGTCCCGTCGGTGAACGGCGTCCCGCCCATGATCGGGGCAGCCGTCGTACTGGCCGAAGATCGGCCGGGCATGGCGTCGTGCGGCCCTGTCCCCAGCACGGGCCCAGCATTGGGACGAGAGCGTGGCCTGGCCGGCGCAGCGAACTCAACCTTGATAGGCAAGTAGCGACTTGCCTATAGTGACGGCTATGGCGGAGGATGTCTTCAAGGCCCTGGCCGATCCCACCCGTCGGCGCATCCTCGATGAGCTGGTGGAACGGGACGGCCAGACCCTGTTCGAGATTTGCACACGGCTGGTGACCAAGCACGGTCTCGGACTGTCCCGCCAGGCGATCAGTCAGCATTTGGCGGTACTGGAATCCGCAGGTCTGGTCCATTCGCGGCGCCAGGGTCGCTACAAGTTCCACGATCTGAACACAGAACCCCTTGAGCGCATCGTCACCCGGTGGCTCAAGCCCGACACCCCGGAGGCACCATGAAGATCTACATAACCTGCGTCTTCGTCGATGACCTGGACAAGGCGCTGCGCTTCTATACCGACGTGCTCGGCTTCGTGAAGAAGACCGATCTCCCGCTGGGCGCGGCCCGTTGGCTCACCGTGGTCTCGCCGGACGATCTCGACGGGACCGAACTGCTTCTCGAGCCCGACGGCCACCCCGCCGTGAAGCCGTACAAGGACGCGCTGGTCAATGACGGCATCCCGGCCGCCTCCTTCGCCGTGGAGGACGTGGCCGCCGAGTTCGACCGGCTGCGCGAGCTCGGGGTCCGATTCACGCAAGAGCCGCTGGAGATGGGCCAGGTCACCACAGCCGTCCTGGACGACACCTGCGGCAACCTGATCCAAATCGTGCACAGCAAGTAGGGACACCGTGCCGATGCCGGCCACGACCGCGTCCGCGCAGGCGGATACCGACGCATCATGACTTGTCTGGTGTCCCCGTCCCGTTGAACGGCGGGGCGACGCCCCAGCCCCAGCGCGGGACGGGGGCCTGCTGCGGAGGGCGGGCGCCGGGCTGGGAGTTGGCGAAGGCGAGGCGGGTGCCCCACTCGATGTAGCCCGCGAAGGCGGCGCGGAACTCGGGGTCGGCGGGCAGGCCGACCTCGTCGGCGGCGTTCATGAGGAGGTCGGCCCAGCGGCGGCGCTGGGGTTCGGTGATGGCCTTGCCGAGGTGGCGGACGAGCATGTGGTGGTAGCCGCCCCGTTCGCCGGTGTAGCGGGACGGGCCGCCGAAGACCTCGGCCAGCCACATCGCGACGTACCTGGGGTGGCCCGGGTCCATGTGGGCGAAGGGGGGGCCGATCACGTCGTCCTTGAGGACCTGGGCGTAGAACGTCTCGGTGAGCCGCTCGAACGCCTCGGTGCCGCCCGCCCAGTCGTACAGGCTGGGGACCGAGGCACCGGTGCCGCGCACGGCGGTGCGCTCGTAGTGCCGCATCTCCTCGATCTGCTGGACGTACGGTTTGATCTCGGCGAAGAATGCCCCGAAGTGCTCACCGCCGCGGAAACCCTGGAGGTGGTCCTCGGCGGAGGTCCACGTGATCCGCAGGACGTACCATTCGGGCTCTTCGACGCAGCGGGACAACTCGAAGTCCACGCACTGCGGTGCGGCTGTCAAGAGCGCCGCGGCACGTTTGTAAGCGGCTTCGAACTCCTCGGTGTCCTGCTGGTCGATCCGGTAACGGATGTACTCGACGATCATGTGAACATCGCCTCCGAGGTCGCGATATCAGAAAAGAAGATTACTGTAATATTGTAATCATGCCGTCGGCTTGGGGAACCCCAGGTGACAACGTTGATCATTTCAACGTGGCATTCAGTCCGTTGTGGCGGCGGTGAGGGCCGAGTCGGCCGCCGAGCACCGCCCGGTAGGGTCGGTGCATGATCGTGCATCTGGCGTTGGCGGCCGACTGGGCCGAGGCGATGAAGCGGGGCGAGTACCGCGTCTCCACGCTCGGCCGGACGCTTGAGGAGGAGGGATTCATCCACGCCTCCACCGATCCCGGCCAGGCGCGCGGCGTGGCCGGGCGCTACTACCGTCACGTCACCGAACCGCTGGTGCTGCTCACCATCGATGAGGACCTGCTCGGCTGCCCGGTGCGGTTCGAGGTCCCGGACGGCTCGGAGGAGACGTTCCCGCACATCTACGGACCGGTCCCGGTCGGGGCGGTCGTCGCGGTCAGCGACTTCCCCCTCGACCTGGAACCGGACCGGCCGCTGCCCGCCTGACCACCGCCCTGAACGCCGCCTCCGGATGCGGCCCCGCGCAAATGGATCAGACCCGTGGCGCGGTCACCGGCCGATCCGGGGCCGCGCCGGGGCACCGAGGCGCGACCCGCCGAGGTCGGCCCGATCCCCGGCGGCCCGGCCTCCGTCCCAGCCCGACCAGTCACTCAACGCCCGCCGCCCGGCCCGGCGCACGTTCGGGAACATCTGCTCGTAGACCCGGCCGACCTGGGCGGCGCGGTCACGCAACACCAGCTCCGCCCCGCGCCCGGCGCGGGGCGGGGTATCGCGGGCGGCGTCCCTGGCCGCAGTGGTCTCGGCGGCCCGCAACCGCTCGCAGACGCGGTTGACGTATCCGGCCATCCAGCTCTTCCGGTAGCTGATCGTGGTGTGGCCGGGCGGGACGGCGACGCGCAGGACACCGGACGCCATCTGTAGGCAGAGCGAGGTGAACAGCATCTCCACCAGGTCGAGATCGGAGCGGTAGCCGACGACCTGCACCTCCGACACCGAGCCGATCTTGCGGTAGATCGTCCGGCAGCGCAGCGCCGTGGCCACGCCCCCGAGCAGAGCCCGTCGGTCCGGCTGGTAGGGATTGCCGATCTCGATGACCAGACGGTCGACCTCGTCCCGCACCTGGCCCGTGTCGGCGAGCACGGCCTGCTCGATGCCGTACGCCGCCATGAGCGCGCACGCCTTTTCCAGAAAGACGGCCGCCTCGGCCTCACCGGTGGTCGGATGCTCGGCCACGGCGAGGAGCTTGCGGATGAGCTCCAGCTTGCGCTCGGGAATCTCGTTCACGGTGGCCATCCCTTCAATGCCGGTGACAACGGGCGCAACGTTACGGGACGCTACCGACAGTTACGGACCCCGGAGGACTCAGCGGCAGAGCAGCTTCTCCATGCGGCGCGCCGCGAACCACAGCCCGGCCGTCACCATCGCGATCAGGTAGGCGGCGTGGCCGGCCAGTCCCGGCTCGTACGTGCTCAGGCACAGGCCGCGCACCAGCTCGACCGCGTGGTAGAGCGGGGTGACCTGGATCAGGACCTCCATCCAGACCGGGTAGTTCTGCACCGGGGAGAACGTCCCGGAGAACAGGAACAGCGCGAACTGGCCGGTGGTCATCAGGTCGAAGTCCTGCCAGCCACGCATCAAAGTGCTGATCGCCAGGCCGACCGCGCCGAAGGCCAGGCTCACCAGGACGGTCGCGGGGAAGGCGGCCAGCGCGCCCCCCACCGTCGCCAGGCCGAGCGCCACCATGATGCCGAGGAAGATCCCGGTGTAGAGGGAGCCGCGGACGGTCGCCCACACCAACTCGCCGAACGCGATCTCCACCGGCCGCACCGGTGTGGCCAGCACCGCCTCGTACGTCTTCATGTATTTGAGCTTGAAGAACACGTTGAACGTGGTCTCCGACAGCGCCCCCGACATCGCCGACACCGCCAGCATGGCCGGAGCGACGAACGCGGCGTAGGACATGGTCCGGCCGGCGACCGTCAGGTCCCCGACCAGCGCGCCGACCCCGACGCCGATGGACAGCAGGTAGAGCAGCGGCTCGAAGAACCCGGAGACGAGCACGATCCAGTAGGCGGGGCCGGAGCGCAACGCCCCCACGTTGCGCCCGATCACGGCGCCGACGCGGGCGGGGGAGACCCGGGCCACCCGCCTGGCCACCAGGGTGGTCATCATCAGTCCTCCAGCCTCCGGCGGAACCTGTACGCGGCCATGGCCGTCCCGGCGAGCGCCCACAGCAGCAGGCAGCCCACATGGGCGGCGATCGGCCAGGGCGGCGCGATCCCGAGCGTGGCCGAACGGCACAGCTCGACGGAGTGCCACAGCGGCGAGACGTACGCCACCGGCCGCACCAGCGCCGGGAGCTGCTCGATGGGAAAGAAGACCCCCGAGAACAGCGCCGCGGGGATCATCACGAAGCGGAACAGCAGCGCGAAGTGGCTGTCGTGCTCGATGCTCGCCGCGAACGCCATGACCGGCGCCGCGGTCGCCACCGTCAGCAACGCGCAGACGAGCGGGATCGTCACGGCCCACGGCGAGTGGAGCGCGTCGAAGAACAGCACGACCAGCAGGAACGCCAGGACGGCGGTCGTCACGCGGAACAGCAGGTAGAGCAGGTGGCCGGTGACGATGTCGTCCGGCCGTACCGGGGTCGCCCGCATCGCGTGGTAGGCGCGGACCCACTTGAAGTCGCCGAGCACCGAGTACGTCGACTCGCCGACCGCCATCTGGAACGCGGTGGAGGCGACCACTCCGGGCACGATCCAGGACAGGTAGTCGACGCCCTGCACGGAGCCGATATAACCGCCGACGCCCATGCCCATGCTGATCACGAACAGCACCGGCAGGACGAACGAGGAGAACACCGACGCGCGCCACAGCCGGCGGTACAGCGTCAGGTGCCGTTCCAGGACGGCGATGCTGGGGTGGACGGTTCCCATGGCCATGTCAGTCCACCAGCGTCCGGCCGGTGAGGTGCAGGAACACGTCCTCCAGGGTGGCGCGGCGTACCAGCACGCTGGAGGGGACCAGACCGCGCCCGTGCACCGCGGCCACCGCCGCGTCTCCGTCGTCGGCGTAGAGCAGCACCCGGTCGGGCAGCGGGTCCACCCGCTCGCCGATGCCGTCGAGCTTGGCCGCGTAGTCGGCATTGGAGTCGAGGCCATCGGGGAAGCGCAGCTCGACCACCTCGGCCGTGGAGTACGTCTCGATCAGCGACCGGGGCGAACCCTCCGCCACGATCTTGCCGCCGTCCATGACCACGAGCCGGTCGCACAACTGCTCGGCCTCGTCCATGTAATGCGTGGTCAGCACGAGGGTGGTGCCGCGCTGCTTGAGCCGGAACAGCCGCTCCCACAGCAGATGCCTCGCCTGCGGGTCGAGGCCGGTGGTCGGCTCGTCGAGCAGCACGATGTCGGGCTCGTTGATCATCGCTCTGGCGATCGTGAGCCGGCGCTTCATGCCGCCGGACAGCGGCTCGACCATGCTGCCCGCCCGGTCCGACAGCTGCACGAACTCCAGCAACTCGTCGGCCCGCCGCCGTCCCTCGGCGCGGGACAGCCCGAAGTAGCGGGCGTAGGTCGTGAGGTTCTCCCGGACCGACAGGTCGGGATCGAGGTTGTCCAGCTGGGGGCAGACGCCCAGCCTGGCCCGGATCCTGGTGCCGTCGCGCACCGGGTCCATCCCCAGGATGCGCAGCTCTCCGGACGTGGGCGCGGAGACACAGCTGATCATCCTCATGGTGGAGGACTTGCCGGCCCCGTTGGGCCCGAGGAAGCCGAACGCCTCGCCTGGTGCGACCTCCACGTCGATGCCCTTGACGGCGGTGAAATCGCCGAAGCGCTTGACCAGGTCACGCGCGAAGATCAATGGTTGCTCAGCCACGTGCCAAGACACTAATGAAGGCCCCCGACATTTCCACAACCATTTTTCGGCGCGCTTCGCCGCCGCGAGAACCCGGCGTCCCCGCGCCGTCCCCGCTCCCCGTACGCGCTCCCCGTACTGAGGCGGGAGCGATCGTTGAACCGTACGGCGGGCGGGACGCTACGCACATGTCGTGAACGAAGGAGCAGAGGGCATGGCGCTGCGCTGGTTCGCCGGGACCGCACGCCGGTCGCGTGCCCCGGTGGAGGACGAGACCGTCCTGGCCAGGGTGGCCGACGGTGACGCGGCCGCGCTGGGCGAGCTGTACGAGCGCTATTCGCGGCCGCTGTTCGCCTTCCTCTTCCGGCTCGCGGGGGACCGGGGTACGGCGGAGGAGATCCTGCAGGACACCCTGCTCGCGGTATGGCGGTCGGCGGGCACCTATCGGAGCCGCTCCAGCGTCAGCACGTGGTTGTTCGGGGTGGCCCGCAGGCAGGCGCACAACCGGCTGCGCGGCCTCCCGCCGCCGCTGCCCGCGGATCCGGCCGACGGCGCCGACCCGGTGCCGGGGCCCGAGGAACTGGCGGTGGGCGGCGACCGGGTCCAGCAGACGCTGGCGCACCTCCCGCTGGCCCAGCGGGAGGTGGTCGTCCTCGCCTACCTCAACGACCTGGGCCATCAGGAGATCGCCGACATCCTCGCGATCCCCGTAGGCACGGTGAAGAGCCGCCTGCACCACGCCCGCGCGACCCTGAGGGGGTGCATCGATGCACGAGTGGACTGAGTCTGCCGAACCGCCGCGGCCTCAACCGCCACGGCCCGAACAGCCACGGCCCGAACAGCCACGGCCCCAGCCGATTCCCGAGCCGATTCCCGGCCCACCGCACGCACCGGATTCCGAATTCCTTCCGGCGGCGCCGCCTGAACTGCGGGGCATCCGGCACGGCATTCCGGAACCCCCCGGACCGGAGATCGTACGGAGCGTCCTGCTGGCATCCGCGCTCGGCGGGACACGCGCGTCATGGGAGGCGGCACCGGACGAGGCACGTTCAGACGGCGCGCGGTCAGAAGCGACGCGGGGGGAGGCCGGACCGGGCGAGGGATGGTCGGCTCGGCCGGCTGACGGAGAAGCACGCGAGGCATGGCCGGAGAACCCGCTCACCCGGCACGCACGGCGGTCTCCGCGACCGCGGGCGTGGCGGCCTGTGCGGCGGCCGGTCGTCCGCGCCTGGACGTTGCTGGCGATGGAAGCCCGCATCATGCATCGGTCGATCTGGCTCGCCTCGGCACTCGTCATGGCGGTCAGTGTGGGATTCGCCCTGCTCAGGGGCGACAGCGCCCAGCTTGTGCTGTCCCTCGCCGCCCCGCTGATCGCCGGGGTCGGCGTCGCCGGTTCGTATGACGCCGGCCGAGGCGGCCGCGGCACCGCCGCCGAGTTGGTGGCGACCACCCCGACCTCGCCCCGCGTCATCATGCTGGCGCGGGTGACGCTCGCCTTCGGCTACGACCTGGCCCTGGCATTGCTCTCCTCGGCCGTGGCACTCGCCTACGGCTCGGCTCCCGCCGGGATGACGTCGCTCGTCACGGCGTGGCTGGGCCCGATGGCGCTGCTCGCGGCGCTGGGCCTGCTGCTCGCGGTGTGCTGGCACGCCGAGGGCGCGATCGGGGCCGCGCTCGCGGTCTGGACGGCCTACGCGCTGACCTTCACCCGGCTGCCGGTCCTGGACGGGACGCGGCTCTTCTGGTCCAACGGCACGGCGACGGCCGGCCTGGCGCTCGCGCTCGCCCTCGCCGCCGTGATCGCGGCGGGCAGGGGTGAACCGATCCGCTTCGGCGGCGCTACTCACCGATCATGAAACCTCTCGATCTCTGGGCGCATGAGCTGCGCAGGGCCGGACCCGCCGCTCTGGCGGGGGCCCCGGCCCTGGTGCTGCTCATGGCGCTCCTCGCCATACTCGGCGCGCGGCTCGGCTCCCGCGAGTCGACCACCGCGTTCATGCTGGCCGGCGCCCTGGAGTGGGTGATCCCGCTCATCACCGGGATGGCCGCCGCCTCCTCACTCGGCCGGGACCAGGCCGTGGAACTCCAGCTCACCCTGCCGGTGGGCTACCGCTCGACCGTGCTGCGCCGGCTGGCCGTCATGGCGGGCTGGACCGGCCTGTGCGCCGCCGCGGGCTCGGCCGTACTCGCCGTGGGTGGATGGTGGGGCCTGGTGCCCGACGCGCCGGGTGGCCCGGCGGTCCAGCTCACCTGGCTCGCTCCCGCGCTGTGGCTGGCCGCCCTGGGCCTGCTCGCCTCGGCCGCCTTCCGCAGCACCGTGGCGGCCACCACCACGGTCGCGTTCGTCTGGGTCATCGAGCTGATGTTCCCCGGCCCCCTGCAGGCGAGCCTCCCGTCGCGGCTGCTCTACCTGTTCGCCACCACGCGCGGCATGGTGCCCGACGACTGGACGGCCAACCGGGTCGTCCTGTTGTGCTCCGCCCTGCCGCTCGTCGCGGCGGCCTGGTTCCTGCTCGGCGACGCCGAGCGCGTACTCGGAGGTGAGACCGAATGATCGCCGCTCTGCGCTACGAGTTCCTGATGCAGATCCGCCGGCCCGTCATGTGGATCGTGTACGGCCTGGCCTTCGCGGCGCTCGTCGCCACGATGTGGCCCGCGTACCGGACCCTCGACCTCGGTTCGGGTGGCGGGCACGATCCGAAGCTGGCCATGGTCGTGTCGGCGAAGGTGACCATGTCGCTGCTGGCGATCGTCTACGGATGTCTGCTGGCCGACCGGCTCATACGGGACCGCAGGCTCGGCGTCGCCACGATCATGGACGCCTCGTCCGCCAACCCGCTCGGCCGCCTGATCGGCAAATACGCGGGCGTGTGCGCCGCGACGGCCGCGCCGATCGCACTGGCGTTCTTCGGCCGGGCCGTCGTCTACGCGATCGCCGAGGGGAAGGCCGAGGCGCTGGCCTGGTCGGTGCCCGTCTTCGCGACGGCCATCCTCCCCGGACTGGCCTTCCTGGGCGCACTCGCCCTGGCCGGGCCCCTGCTGATGCCTCCGCTGGTGTTCCGGGTGCTGTTCGTCGCCTACTGGTTCTGGGGCAACCTCATCCCGGCCGACATGATGCCCACCCTGTCGCACACGATCTTCGCGGCGACGGGTGACTACGTGGCGTACGGCCTCTTCGACCGGGGGAGTGAAGGTGGCTTCGTCTACGGGCCGTGGCCGGATGCGGCGCTGAACTTCCTGCGCCCCGTGGCGAGCCCCGCCGTCGCCGTCCTCTGGATGGGCGTCATGGTCGCGCTCGCCGCCGGCATCCTCCTGCTCGCCCGTCTCCACGCCGCCCGATCGGAGCACTGACATGCGCATCCAGCTCTCCCAGCTGACCAAGACGTACAAGGGCGGCGTGCACGCCCTCAAAGGCATCGACCTCGACGTGCCCACCGGCATGTACGGCCTGCTCGGCTCCAACGGGGCGGGCAAGACCACGCTCATGCGGATCCTCGCCGGACTGCTGCGGCCCACCTCCGGAACGGTCCGCCTCGGCGGCGACGACGTCACCACCAAGGAGGGCAGGCTCGCCGTCCAGCGCACGCTCGGCTACCTGCCCCAGGACCTCGGCGTCTACCCCGACCTGACCGCGCGGCAGTTCCTCGACTACATCGCGCTGCTCAAGGGCCTCGACGAGCGGCCCGGACGGCGCCGCCGCATCGGCGAGCTGCTGGAGGTGGTCGCGCTCGGCGAGCACGCCGACCGCAGGCTCAAGGGCTACTCCGGCGGCATGCTGCGCCGCGTCGGCATCGCCCAGGCGCTGCTCAACGACCCCCGCCTCCTCATCGTGGACGAGCCGACCACCGGCCTGGACCCCGAGGAACGGATCCGCTTCCGCACGCTGCTCTCCCATCTCGCCGGGGAGCGCACCGTCCTGCTCAGCACGCACATCGTGGAGGACGTGGCGCAGACCTGCCGGTACCTCGCCGTGCTGGCCAAGGGCCGCCTGGTGTTCCAGGGCGACGTCGGAGAGCTGGTGTCGCGCGCGGACCGGCAGGTGTGGACGGTGACGACCTCCGGCGCCGCGCCGTCCACCGGCCGGGTCGTGGCCGCGCTCCCGCACGGCTCGGGGATGCGCTACCGGGTCGTCGCCCCCGTGCCGCCCGACCCGATGGCGCGGCCCGCCGAGCCGACCCTGGAAGACGGCTACCTCGCGCTCATGGAGGCGGCCGCCCCCGTATGACCCGGTCCTCCCAGAGCAGGGGACGCGGCGTCCCGCAGCAGCAGTCGCGGGGCGCCGCCGCCGTCGGCGGGTACGGACCACACGTCGCCCTGCCTGCCGTACATGACGGTGCGCTCGTCCAGCCAGGCGGCCTGGTCGTCGACGCTCTCCCGCTCGGCGAGCGGCGTCTCCCTCATGGTCGCCAGGTCCAGCGCGTACAGCCGCCACGGCCGGGCGGACGCCTCGGGCGCGACCCGCTTCTTGAACACCAGGCGGGTCCCGTCCGGGGACAACGACGGGCACTCGGCGTTCTCCCGCAGCGTCCGCGCCTCCCATCTGCCGTAGTCGCCCTCGACCAGGTACGTCCTGCCGCGCGTCGAGACGGTCGCGTAGAAGCGGTTGTCGTCGGCGGCGAAGGTGACGCCCCAGTAGTTCACGTCGGCGGAGCGATACCGCTTCCCGTCGATGTAGAGCTGGATGTTCTCCATGTTCGGTACGGCGTAGCCGGTCCGGGTGTCCAGGATGCCGGTCCAGGTGGAGAACCCGCCCCGGTTGTAGGAGTCTCCTGTGACGAAGACGGTCCACGAGACCATGCGCCCGCTGGCCGACACCCGGGCCCGGTTCGGGATCCCGGCGGACTGGACCCGCGTCACCTCCTTCATCGTCCGGTCCACGACCACCGCGTACGTGCTGGGGACCGGGCCGGGCCGGACGACGACGCACACGCCCGTGCCCGCCGCCGCGTAGAACCGCTGGCAGGTGAGCCCGCTCACCGTCACGGGGGCGGCCGGGTCACCCAGCGGAGCGGAGGCCACCCGCCCGTTCCGTACGAACAGCACCCGGCCGCTCGCGGCCAGGTCCACGGCCCGTCCCGGTCCGGCGTCGCGCCTGGTGGCGGCCGCCGCGTACGCGACCGCGATCCCGGCCAGCGCGACGACGGCCGCGAGCAGGACCAGCGCCCGTCCCCTACCTCGCACCACGCTCTCCTTCCGGCACGACTCTCGGCACGACTCTCGGCTCGGCTCCCGGCTCGACTCTTCGAAGGACGAACCAGGAGGCGACGGCGCAGACGGCCACCCCGCCTCCCATCACGGCCAGCCCCGGCTCGGCTCCCGCGGCGGTCCACAGGGCACCGAACAGGACCGACGACAGCAGCCGCCCGACGGCCTGACCGGTCTGCACCATTGCCAGGCCGCTCGTCCGCAGATGAGCGGGAACGAGCGGACCCGCGGCCGCCATCAGGACCCCGTCGGTCGCCGCGTAGAACACCCCGAGCGCCACCAGCGCCACCGCCAGGAGCCAGCCCCCGGCCGACGGGAGCGCCAGGAGCCCGTACAAAACGACCAGTACGGCATGGCCGCCGAGGAACACCGCGAACCGGCCCGCCCGGTCGGCCAGCCTCCCGAACGGCACGGCCAGCAGCAGGTACGCGGCCGCCGTGCCGAGCGGGAGCAGCGGGAACAGCTCGGGCGAGAGGGCCAGGCGTTTCTGCAGCAGCAGATAGACGAACGCGTCGCTGACCGTCACCAGCCCGAGCGCGGCCGCGACGGCGCACAACTGAAGCAGCGGCGTGTCGCGCGGCACCCGCCGCACGGAGACCCGGTCATCGGCGAGGAGGGGCTCGCGCCGGTCCCGCACGTACAGGACCATCAACAGGACGCCGGCCACCGCCACGCAGAAGCTGGTCACGAACACGGCGTCGTACGCGCCTCCGGTGGCCGCCAGCAGCCCGAACGCGACCAGCGGCCCGAGGAAGGCGCCCGCGGTGTCCATCGCGCGATGGACACCGAACGCCTGCCCGAGCGCCCCCGGCGACGCGCTCAGGGAGATGAGCGCGTCGCGCGGGCCGGTACGCAGTCCCTTGCCGGCGCGGTCGGCCGCCACCACCGCTCCCAGGGCGGCGACCGACCCTCCGGCGGCGAGCAGGCCGACCCGGCACACCGCCGACAGCGCGTACCCCAGGACCGCGACCAGTTTGCGCCGCTGCCACCGGTCGGCCGCGTGCGCCCCGGCCAGCCGGACCAGGGCGGTCACGCCGAAGTACAGCCCGTCGATCACGCCGAACGCCAGCGGGCTGAGCCCGAGGGACAGCACCAGATACATCGGCAGGACGGCGGTGACCATCTCCGAGGAGACGTCGGTCACCATGCTGACCGCGCCGAGCGCCAGGACGTTGGCGGGCACCGACGCCAGCCGGGGCCACCGGGTCGCCGAGACGTACATCAGTGGCAGGTGTAGGTCGGGCTGGAGTCCTTCACCTTGCCGTCGGTGCCGATCAGCTGCCAGGAGTAGGTGCTGTCGGTGAACGCCAGCTTGACAACGCCGTACGTGCCGCTGAGCCGGAACTGGCTGTTGGGCTGGACGTTCTCGATCGTGTACGGGTCCGCGCCGCCCATGCCGCCCAGCAGCTCGACCAGCCCGTTCGCGTCGGCCTGGCCCGAGGGGTTCTGCGGGGCGAACCGCTCGTAGTGGTGGTCGTGCCCGTTGAGCACGAGATCGGCCTTGGCGTCGTACAGGATCTGCCAGACGGGCCGGCTGACCGGGTCGTTGCCGTGCTCTCCGGAGCTGAACAGCGGGTGGTGCCAGTACGCGGCGACGCAGCCCTTGGTGGTGGCGGCGAGGTCGGCCTTGAGCCAGTTGATCTGCGCCGTCTGGTCGAAGATGTTGGAGTCGAGGGCGATGAAGTGCCAGTTGCCCCGGTCGAAGCTGTACCAGCTCTTGCCGTTCGGGAACGCGATCGCACCGAAGTAGGACTTGTAGCCCGCCTCGAACCCGGCCGGGTCGTAGCTCTCGTGGTTGCCCGCCGAGGGATGGGTCTTGTCCTTGAACTTGCCCCAGGTGGTGGCGTAGTACTTCCGGAAGTCGTCGATGGTGCCGTCGTCGTACTGGTTGTCACCCATCGTGACGACGAACTCCGGGTTGATCGCCTGAACCTGGGCCGCCGTCTTGGGGTGGGCGCAGGAGCTGGAGCTCGCGGTGCACTGGGCGGCGATGTCGCCCGCCGCGACCACGGTGAACGCGCCGCCCTGGGTCGGCGAGGACGAGGGGGACGGCGAGGGGGAGGCGGTCCCGCCCGGGGTGACGGTCAGCTTGTCGAGGTTCGGGCCGTCGACGGTGTTCGCCGCGGTGGCCCGGACCTTGCTCGTGCCCGACGGCAGGGCGGCGACGACGTCGACGGTCGTCCAGGTGTCCCAGCCGCCCGTCGCCGGGAAGGCCGGGCGGGCCACGACCGCGCCGTTGACGGCGATGTCCACGGGCCGGTCGGTGGTCTTGCCGTTGGCGTACCGCAAGGACAGCGTCGCGTTGCCCGCGGCGGCGGCGTTGACCGTCCACTCGACGTACCCGCCGGTGACGGCTGCGTAGTCGACGAACCCGGTACCGGTGTACCCGGTGTGGTTGGTGGCCACGGCCGCCTGCGACAGCGTGGCGTCCTCCGCCTGGTAGTCCACCGGTCCGGCGGTCGGCGTGACGCTGGGCGACGGGCTCGGGGTGGAGCCCGCCTCGCCGTACACCTGGACCTCATACAGCGAGTAGCCGTAGGAAGTGCCGCGCGCCGTGCCCAGTACCCGGACGTAGCGGCCGGTTCCGGACAGGCCGGCCCGGTCGTCGGTGCCGCCGTCGCCCTGGCTGGTCGTGTGGATCGTGGTCCAGCTCGCGCCGTCGGCGGAGGTCTGCACCTGGTACGCGGCCGCGTAGGCGGCCTCCCAGTACAGCTTGACCCGGGAGATCGCGTACGTGGCGCCGAGGTCGATGGTGAGCCACTCGGGGTCGTGGCCTTCGGCCGAGGCCCACCGGGTGGAGGTGGTGTCGCCGTCGACCGCGTACGCAGCCGCGTATGAGGAGGACTCGGTCGACGACGCGGTGGCGGGCTTGCCCTGGGACAGCAGGGTCTCGGCGGCGTTCGCGCGCTCGGCGGCCACGAACAGGCCGGCGAGCAGGGCCAGGGCCGCGGCGAGCACGCCGTACCGGCTGCGGAATCCCGGCCGCGGCCGAGGCCGGGAGAGAGGTGGGGGGAGGGGCAGGGACATGGCTGTCTCCTGGGGGGTGAGCGACCATGGCGGAACCATGCTGAAGGACCACGGGGCGTGTCCCGGGCCGAGGCCCTGTGGCGGGAACGTCCCGGACGGCCGGGGCAGATCTTTCCTGAGCGCGTCACGTTCTCCGGAACGTCCGGGAACGCCGCGCCAAGCCGCTTACCCGGCATCGTGGCAAGGCGCACGAGCCGATGTCAAGAACGTTAGGAAGCTTTCCTAACGTTCATCTCGCGGACCTTGCCGCCTCGGGAGCGGGAACCTGCCGCGCGCCTTCGATGCCGTGGCCGGCACCGGCGCGGTGCGCGCACCGGTTGCCTCCACGGCCCGGTAAAGCGCTGAGGACGGGGTGTTGGTGTAATCGGTCGGGGGTCAGGGGTATCGCCACCAAAGTGGTCGGGCGGATGCCCATCGCGATGGCCGCGTGCCCGGCCTATGCCCGGTCTATGGGGACATGCGGCGAGGCGGGCGGCCCCGTCCGCCCGGGTTCCGTCAACACCGCCGTCAACACCGCCATTAACAGGGGCATCGACACGGGGGTCCGCACGATGAGTTTCGTCACCACGCGCGACGGCAACGAGATCTTCTACAAGGACTGGGGCGGGGGCCGGCCGGTGCTGTTCATTCACGGTTGGCCGCTGAACGCCGACGCATGGGAAGACCAGATGATGTGCGTCGCCGCCAACGGCTTCCGCGGAATCGCCCACGACCGCCGTGGCCATGGCCGCTCCACCCAGCCGTGGGACGGCTATGACTTCGACACCTTCGCCGACGACCTCCATGACCTGATCGAGCATCTTGATCTGCGGGACGTCTCCCTGGTCGCCCATTCGATGGGCGGCGGCGAGCTGGCGCGCTACATCGGCCGTCACGGCACAGGCCGCGTCAGCAAGGCCGTGCTGCTGTCGGCGATCCCGCCACTGATGATCCAGACCGAGGCCAATCCCGAGGGCGTACCCGCGGAGGTGTTCGACCGCATCCGCGCCGGCATCCTGGCCGAGCGCTCGCAGTTCTGGAAGGACGCGGCGGAGGGGTTCTTCAGCGCCAACCGTCCAGGCAACAAGGTCACTCAGGGCAACAAGGACGCTTTCTGGTTCATGGCCATGCACGAGAGCATCAAGGCGGGCGTGGACTGTGTGGGGGCGTTCGCCGAGACCGATTTCACCGAGGACCTGAAGGAGTTCGACGTCCCCACGCTGGTCGTCCACGGTGACGACGACCAGATCGTGCCCATCGACGCCACCGGCCGTAAATCCGCCAAGATCATCCCCGGCGCCACCTTCAAGGTCTACGAGGGCGGCTCCCACGGCATCGCCATGGTCCCCGGCGACAAGGAGAAGTTCAACCAGGACCTGCTCGCCTTCCTCAAGAGCTGATCACCCTTTCAGATCGGGGCGTGGGCGGGTCAGGGGATGAGGGAGACGTCGGCGTATCGGGCGTCGGGGGCGTCGAAGAGCCGGGTCGGCTTCTTGTTCAGGTGCAGGTCGAAGAAGGCCGCGACGTACGCACGCTGGGCGGACACGGACCGGCCGGGGTCGATCGTGCCGACGAAGTCGGCGGCGGGCACCTTCGGCAGCACCGCTGCGATCCGCGGCAGCATCACCTGCAGGTCGGTGAACGAGCCGTGCGCCGCGCCCGCGAAGCGCAGCTCCCGCTTCCAGCCGGTCGAGCCGTGCCAGAAGGACTTCCAGCTCGGTTCGCTCGACCGGGTGTGCGCCTCGGCTGCGATCTGCAGGAACGGCTTGGCGACGCCGGTCTTCGCCACCGGGCCGACGTAGCCGCCGTCGAGGTTGACCCCCGAGGTCACACGGCGGTCGTCGTGGACGAGCTGCGCGGCCACCGACCCGCCGAGGGACTGGCCGAGCGCTCCCACCCGGGACATGTCCGGGGCGCCGCGCAGCCCGGCGGGCAACCGACCGGCCTCCTCGCCGAGGCCGTGGCCGCGTCCCAGTGCGGCGAGCCGGTCGAGGACGAACCGCATGTCCGCGAGGCGGGCCCGTGAATGCTGCGCGAGCAGCTTGGCGATGACGCGCGGAGTCAGCTTCTTCGGCAGGGGCACGGCTCGCACGACCCGCCCTCCGGGGAACTCCACCTGGTCGGCCTCGTAGGTGTGGTCCACGGTGACGACGAGGTAGCCGCGGGAGGCCAGGTCCTGCACCAGGGTGGTGCCGAGGGTGCGCGGGCCTCCGTCCCCGGGGCCGAAGAGCACGACCGGCAGACGCCCCGCCCGGCGGTCCACCGGCGCGCCGACGCGGGCGTGGGTAGGGGTGGCGGCCCAGTCCACCGTGCCCGCCGCGATGCCCATGGGCGGCGCGGAGTGGCGGTCCCAGTCGGCGGCGGCCAGCGGCGCCATCTGGGGGGCGACAGGCAGGGAACGGCCGGTGTCCTTCGCCGGGTACCACAGGCTGACCATCAACTCCCGGTAGGGCTTCGACCTCACAAGGGGGTCGGGGCGCGACCGGTCCACCAGGCGCACCGCGAGGGTGCCCACGAGGTACGGCCCGGCCGGCGCGGGCAGGGTCATCGTGACACGGTGCGCGGCCGGCGCCTGATGGGCCGGGGCGGCGGGAGTGGCGCTTGCGATGGTCGCGGCCAGCGTCAGCCCGGCGATGCCTGCGGCGTTCGTGATGAAGGGCATGTGAGGCTCCTTACGAGATGCGTCCCACGAGGCTGGCAGTGGGGCGCCGGCGCGGGCTAGCGGCATACGGCTGATCCACGGCTACGACTTCCGGCTGACATGCCCGGATCTTCATCCTGAAGGAGGATGGGGAGCGAACCCGCAGGACAATTAGGGTGAGCGGCATGAAGAGAGGCGATCGTCCCGTGGCCTGCCTCGCAGCACTCACGCGATGGTCGTCCGTTCCCGCCGACGCGCTGCTGGCGGCTGTGATCTTCCTTGCCACGCTCGGGCCGGGCCAGGTGCTGGCCCAGGATGAGCCGGGTCCGATGCTGCTGCAGGTGGCCCTGGTGACGCCCCTGGCGTGGCGGCGGCGCGCGCCGCTGACGGCGTTCAGCGCGATCGCCGCGGCGGCCGCGATCCAATGGGTCGCCGACGTGCAACTTCCCGCCGACGCCGCGCTGCTGGTCGCTCTCTGCACGGTCGGCTCGCGCTGCACCTGGCGGCAGACACTGGCGGCCGGGCTCACGCTGGAGGCCGGGGTGTTGCTGGCCGCGGCGCGGTGGGCGCCGCCCGGCCAGTTCCCGTTCACGGCGGCCGCGCTGACCGCGATGGCCGTCGCCGCCCTCACCACGGGCCTGTGGATGCGCTCCCGGCGGGCGTACGTCACGTCGTTGGAGCATGACCGTGAGCAGCGGGCGCGGCTCGCCGTTGCCGAGGAACGCGCCCGGATGACCCGCGACCTGCACGACATCGTCACCCACAACCTGTCGGTCATGGTGGCACTGGCCGACAGCGCGGCGTACGTACGGCACCGCGCGCCGGACCGGGCGGCCGCCGCCGTGGAGCAGATCGCGGACACCGGACGGCAGGCCCTCGCCGACATGCGACGCGCCCTCGGTGCCGGCGAGCACGGCCAGCACGGCGAGTCCGGCGAGTCCGGCGAGTCCGGCGAACCGCTCCATCCGGCGCCCGGCATCGCCGAACTCGGCCCTCTCGCCGAGAGGATGCGCGCGGCCGGGCTGCCGACCCGACTGGAGGTGGCCGGTGACCCCGCGGCGATCTCCGCCGCCGCCCAGCTCACCGTCTACCGGCTGGCCCAGGAGGCCCTGACCAACACGCTCAGGCACGCACCCGGCGCGGCGGCCGAGGTCCGGGTCCACCTGACGCCGCGATGCGCCGCCGTGGAGGTCACCGACGACGGTCACGCCGGGCGGGCGCCGGCAGACGCACCCGGGCGAGGCCTGTCCGGCATGCGCGAGCGCGTCGCCGCCTACGACGGAACCCTCCATGCCGGGCCACGACGCGGCGGGGGCTGGCGGGTGGCGGCACGCCTCGACCTCGGCGCGGACCTGGCGGGCAAGGGCTCCGTGTGATGATCCGGCTACTGATCGCCGACGATGAGTCGTTGCTGCGCATGGCGTTTCGCATGGTGTTCGAGGCCGAGCCGGACATGGAGGTGGCCGGCGAGGCGGCCGACGGCGATGAAGCCGCCCGGATGGCCCGGCTGCTGCGCCCCGATGTCGTGCTGATGGACGTACGTATGCCCGGCATCGACGGGATCGAGGCCACCCGCAGGATCGTCATGGACTCCCCGCGCTCACGCGTGCTCATCCTGACCACCTTCGACCTGGACGAGTACGCCTTCGCCGGGCTGAAGGCCGGAGCCTCGGGCTTCCTGCCGAAGAACACACGGCCCGAGGAGCTGCTGACCGCGATCCGCAACGTGGCGGCGGGTGACGCCGCGGTTTCCCCACGGATCACCCGGCGCCTGCTGGAGAGGTTCGCCCCGCAGCTCATGCCCGGCGCTCCCGGGCGGGACGAGCGGCTGGGACAGCTCACCTCCCGCGAACACGAGGTGCTGGTCCAGGTGGCGCGCGGGCTGTCCAACGCCGAGGTCGCCACGGCGATGCACCTGGCCGAGGCCACCGTGAAGTCGCACCTCAGCCGGGTCCTGCTGAAGCTGGGGCTCCGGGACCGCGCACAGGTCGTGGTCTTCGCCTACGAGAGCGGTCTCATCCGCCCTGCGACACCCCACGATGCCTGAAACAGGCGAACGAGCGGGAAGTGTGGACTGCCGACTCGGGGTCGCCGTAGTGCTCAGGAGAATCGGGCGGATATGGCCCTGACCCTGACCTGGTGTTTCCCCCATCCTGTGGCAGCCGACAGGAGCCGGAGGCCGCCGAAGCGCGCCGGTCAGCCGCGTGCGTCGAGCGGGACGTGCAGCGAGAGGTGCGATGACAGGGCGCCGAGGAAGTCAGAGGCGTCGAAGGCCGCGCCCGCGGAGGCGACGCCGACGGTTCTGGTACGGCCGGTGAGAACGCGGTCGACGGCCTCCACCGCGAGCGGCGCGCTGATGGCGTAGATGTCCTGACCGGCGGCGACCACGCGGCGTTCCGTGCCGCCGGAGCGGACGAGGACGTCGACGACGAAGGTCTGCGCGGAGCGGCCGCGCTCGTCGACGGCGGTCGGTGCCGGGGCGTCAGGAGCGGACAGATCCGCGGCCGCCTTGACGGTCATGTAGGTGCGCACCTCCGGGACGGCCAGGTGGCTGGGAATCGTGACGACATCGGCCATGGCGAACTCTCCGATGACACTCTGAGGGCCGAGCGGAGCCGGGAAGGGCCACTCCAGGGTCGGCAGGGCGTCATCGTGGTACTCCAGCCGTCCGCCGGTGTAGCGGACACGGCGGCCACCCCGCCGCTGCCCCGAGACCGTGCCCGAAGCGAGCGTTCCGGCAGTGGGATGCCAACTGCTCAGGCCGTAGGCGATGTGCGCCTCGTCCGCCGCCGTCCAGTCGCCCATCGCGGCGGTGACCAACAGGTCGCCGAGGCCGCCGTAGAAGGCCATCGCCGGGACCACCACGGTGCCCGCGGCGCGGGCGCGCTCCGCGAAGTGCGCGAACGTGTCCAGGTTCGCCTCGATCTCGGCCGCCACGTCGACATACGGGATGCCGGCGCGCAGCGCCGCCTCGACCAGCGGGGCGGCGGTCGAGGCGAAGGGCCCGGCGCAGTTGATCACGGCGGCCGCGCCGTTCAGCGCGCGGTCGAGCGAGGCCGGATCGTCGACAGACGCCTGACGCGTCTCGAGCCCCGGTTGGGCTTGCGCCAGCGCCAGCAGCTTGTCCTGGTCGCGGCCGAGGAGCAGCGGGACGTATCCGCGCTCGCGCAACTCCGCGACCACGAACCGCCCGGTGTGTCCGTAGGCGCCGAACACCGCCACGTTCCGACTCGATCCCATGCCTGCTCCCGCGTGCTCGAAGTGATTTACGGTTTGGATCCTGTCCCCGGCGGCACGACGGTGCCAGCGTCCGGAACGACACGATCCGTACAATTCCCGACATGAGTTCTGTCCCGCGCTCCGTCGCGTTCGCCGCTACCGACGGGATGCTGCACTTCGAGCTGGCCCTGGCCTACGAGGTCTTCGGCTCCGCCCCGGACGCCCTGCCAGGCCCCTGGTACGACGTCAGGGTGTGCGGCACGCACGCCGTCCGGGTCGGCCGGTTCCTGCTGGAGCCGGACTACGGGCTCGACCGGCTGGCGCACGCCGGCACCGTGATCGTCCCCGCCTTGGCGGACGTCGACGTGGACCCGCCGGCCGACCTGGTCGAGGCGGTGCGCGCGGCCCACGAGTCGGGCGCGCGGGTGGTCTCCCTGTGCACAGGCGCGTTCGTGCTCGCCGCCGCCGGCCTGCTGGACGGGCTGTGCGCGACCACGCACTGGGCCCACACCGAGGAACTGGCCGCGCGCTATCCCCGGGTGAAGGTCGACCCGGACGTGCTCTACATCGACAACGGCAGCGTGCTCACGTCCGCGGGCAAGGCCGCAGCGATGGACCTGTGCCTGCATCTGGTCCGCCGCGACCACGGCTCGGCGATCGCCAACGTGGTCGCCCGCCGCCTGGTCGTGCCGCCCCACCGGGCCGGTGGCCAGGCCCAGTTCGTCACCACGCCGGTACCCGCCCAGGAGGGCCATCCCCTGGCCGAGCTGCTCACCTGGGTGATGCGGCGGCTGGACCAGCCGCTCACCGTGGAGGACCTGGCCCGTCAGGCGAACATGAGCTCGCGCCACCTGGCCCGCCACTTCCGCTTGATAACCGGCACCACCCCGCTGCAGTGGCTGCTGACGCAGCGGATCCGCCGCGCCCAGGAACTGCTGGAGACCACGGACGACAGCGTCGACACCATCGCCTCGGCCGCGGGCATGGGCACGGCGACGACACTGCGCCGCCACTTCCACCGCACGATCGGCGTACCGCCGGACGCCTACCGCCGGACGTTCCGCCCATAGCGTGCCCCTGCTGTCGCCTTCTCTGGCGCGGCAGACCCCGGAATCGTCACCCGGAATCGTCACCCGGCACGTCGGCGGTCACCGGGTGGTCGCGGCGGGGATGGTCACGCCTCCATCTCGCCATGGCCCTCGATCGGCCGCACGTCCACGTACCACTCGTGGTCCAGGGTCGCGTCCGCCGGGTGGGGGGTGTTCGCCAGGCGTGCGGCGATCTCGGTCGCCCGGTCGAAGCTCGCGCACTCCACGATCGTGTAGCCGGCGAGGACCTCCTTGGTCTCGGGGTAGGGCCCATCGGTCACCACCGGCACCCCGTCCCGCAGCCGAACCCTCCTGGCGTGCGCGGGAGCGGCCAGGCCGCGGGCGTCGACGAACTCCCCGGACTCGACCAGGTCGTTGTTCCACGACTCCATGAACGCGTGCATCGCCGCGACGTCCTCCGCGGACCAGGCCGGCTTGTCGTCGGCGGGCGTCCCGGTCAGGACGTCGTAGTCCTGCTGCGAGCCGTACATCATGATCATGTATTTCACGGTCTCTCCTCTCGGCGGGCACCTCTGCGGCGCCTCTCACCGGAGATGTCGGGGCCGTCGGCCCGTTCGCGACATCCGCCCCTCACTTAATCGCGAATTCTTCGCCTACCCGCCCACCCGGACGCCGGGCGGGGAACGCGTGGCGGCGTCCCACGGTCACGATGACCAGCGCGGCGACGAGCAGGGGGAGCGCAGCCCACGGCAGGGCACCGGCGCCGGCGCCTTCGAGGACGAGGCCGCCGGCAAGGGATCCGGCGGCGATGCCGGCGTTGTAGACGGTGGTCTGCAGTGAGGTGGCGACGTCCGCGCCCCCCGGCCCTGACACGCCGATCAGAGCCGTCTGCAGCAGCGTCGGCGCCCCGCCGAAGGCCGCGCCCCACACCGCGACCGCGACAAGCAGGACCGCAGGCGTACGCCCGAACAACCCGAGAACGAGCATCGCGGCCGCGACCAGGGCGAGGGCGCACAGGAGAGTCGGACGCGGGTGACGGTCGATGAGAGTGCCGACGACCCAGATCCCGGCCACCGTGGCGAGGCCGAAGACGAGCAGGACCACTCCGGTGTTGCCGAAGCCGGCGCGCGCGGCGAACGGCGCCACATACGTATACATCGCCTGGTGGCCCAGCAGCAGGACCAGGGTGACGGACAGGACGGTGAGAATGCCGGGCAGGGAGGCGATGCGGTGCAAGGGGACCCGCTGGGTGGCCGTTTTGCCGGGGAAGTCGGGCACCGTCCACCGCACCCAGGCCACCAGGATCACGGAAAGCACCGCCAGCGCGGCGAACCCGCCGCGCCAGCCGAAGGCGGTGGCCAGGGCGGTGCCCGCGGGGATGCCGAGGGACAGCGCGACCGTGATCCCGGCCAGGACGACGGCGATGGCCCGGCCACGACGCTCGGCCGGGACCATGCGGGCGGCGTAACCGGCGAGCATCGCCCACATGACTCCGCCCATCACGCCCGCCAGCACCCGGGCCGCGAAGGTCAGCCCGTACGCCGAGGAGAGTGCGGTGACGGCGTTGCAGAGCGCGAAGCCGACGATCACGCCGATGAGCACTGGACGGCGGCGCCTGCCACGCAACGCGGCGGGCAGGGGGATCGCGGCGACGAACGAGGCGACCGCATAGCCGGTCACCAGGAACCCGACACGGCCTTCGGACGCGTGCAGGGCCTCGCTCATCTGCGGCAGCAGCCCGGCGGGGAGCAGCTCGGTCATCACGGCGGAGAACGCGGCCGTGAACAGCGCCAGCAACCCCGGCAGGGGAAGCGTCGTCCCGGTGGTCGGCGGAGGGGTGGCGTTGGTGGTCGCTGGGGAGGACATGCGACCATGCTGAAACCTTCACATCAATGTGAAGGCAAATGTGATCCCCGTCACTCGATCCGAGAACGTGATCCCCCGTCACTCTGCCCGAGGAGGGCCATGAAGATCGGCGAGCTGTCCCGGCGTACGGGCGTTCCCACCAGGATGCTGCGCTACTACGAGGAGCAGGATCTGCTGCATCCGGAGCGGGCCGAGAACGGCTACCGCCGGTACAACGTGTCGGCCATCTATCGGGTCCAGCAGATCCGCGGGCTCCTCGATTCCGGCCTCACCACCGAGATCATCCGCAGGATCCTTCCGTTCCTCGACAAACCGGACGACATCCACCTCCACCCGGAGTGCCTGACCCCGGAACTCGCCGAGCTGCTGCGGAGCGAAGCCGCGCGGATCCAGCAGCGCATCGACTGCCTGGCCCGCAACCGCGACGCCATCCACGCCTACCTCGCCGCGGTCCAGCCGAACCCGGCGCCCACCGACCTGCCCACCGGCCCGCCCGACAACCCATCCGACAACCCATCCGACACCGCACCCGCACCCGACGGCGCGCCGGCACGCGAGCCGGGAACCTCCGGGGAAACACTTCGTCCGGATTCGACGCCGGTGCCGCCCGTGCGCGGATGAGAGCACAACCAATGGCACAGCCAACAGCTTCCGGTGGCGATGTCGATCGTTGTGCGCGGCCGCGTCAGCATCACCTAAGACGCCGTGCGGCCACATTCAGCCGCATTCCCGGCACTCCGAGGTGGTGGCGTCGGCGGCAGTGGTGGGGGCGGCGCAGCAGGCGTCCCCGCGCCAGGCGTCCCGGCCTTCCTTGACGGCCACGGCGGCGATCACGAGGGCGGCGACCGGGTCGGCCCACGACCAGCCGAGGGTGGCGTTGAGGACGAGGCCCACCAGGAGGACCGCGGACAGGTAGGTGCACAGCAGGGTCTGCTTGGAGTCCGCGACGGCGGAGGCGGAGCCGAGTTCGCGACCGGCACGGCGCTGCGCGGCGGACAGGAACGGCATCACCAGCAACGACAACGCGGCGAGCACGATGCCGGGCAGCGACCGCTCGGCCTCACCCGTTCCCGCCAGCGCCCGCACCGCTTCCACCGAGACATAGGCGGCGAGCGCGAAGAACGAGAACGCGATGATCCGCAGGGCGGTCCTCTCCCTCGCTTCGCGTACAGCGTGGGTGGAGGCGGAGAACTGCCAGGCCACCGCCGCGGCGGAGGACACCTCGATCACCGAGTCCAGGCCGAAGCCGACCAGCGCGGCCGAGGAGGCGACGGTCCCGGCCGCGATGGCGATGACCGCCTCGATCACGTTGTAGCCGATGGTGACGGCGACCAGCAGCCGGATCCGGCGGGCGAGCGCGTCTCGGCGCGCGGGGCTCGGCCCCAGGGACAGGGCGCTCATCAGCAGCAGCCCTTCTCCTCGGCGTCCACGCAGGCCCGGCCCGTCTCCACGGCCAGGACGGCGCTGCGCAGGTCGTCCAGCGCGTGGCCGAGTCGCGCATCGGCGAGTTCGTAGCGAGTGCGGCGCCCGTCCGGCACCGCGACGACCAGACCGCAGTCGCGCAGGCATGCCAGGTGGTTCGACAGGCGGGTACGGGAGATCCCCAGCCCCTCGGCCAGATCCGACGGATACGCCGGGGCTTCGCGGAGGGCGAGGAGCAGGCGGCAGCGGATCGGATCGGCGAGCGCCCGGCCGAACCGGGCCAGGGCGTCGATGTCGGTGGCGAGAGTCGGCATACCTCAGACAGTACAGGAAACCCTGAATTCAGGACATCCTGAACTATGCCGCGAATGCCTGGCGACTCCACGGGCGGCGCGACGGCGACCTCCTGGGCGGATACGAGACGGGCGCGGCCTCTCCGAAGGACACCGCCGAGCAGCGGCACCCATCCCGCTCGGCCGGTGCCACCCACCCCCACGCTGGGGCAGCGTGGGGGTGGCCGACCACCGCCGCCGGGATGAGTGCCGCTCAGGCGTATTCCGGGGTCATGACGGCGGCCATGGTCAGGTGCGGGGCGGCCTCCTCGGCCAGCCCCTGACGCTGGAGAGTACGGCCGAGCAGGTGCCGGGCGTAAGAGTCGTCCGGCGACTTTGCGACCAGCCACTCCAGCGTGGCGCGGGCCCGCCCGAGCTGCGCCGAGGCGAAGTAGGCCCGGGCGGCGAGCATGCGGACGGTGCGGTCGTCGCCGTGCTCGTCGAGCAGCGGCCGCAGCAGGACCAACGCCCCGAACGGGTCACGCTGGTCGAGCAGGGACTCGGCGTAGCGCAGGCGCTCCACCTCCTCGGGCAGCTCGCGCCGCCGACCGCCCTTCAACAGGAACTCCCTGATCACCTCGGCGGGCTGGGCACCCGCCAGCGCGCGGTCGCCGACGACGATCGTCGGCGAGGTCGCCACGCCCCTGGCCTTGCCGGTGAGCAGCAGCTCCCGCACCACGTCCTCACCCGCGCCGGCCTCCAGCAGCGCGGCGCCGTCGGCGAAGCCCGCCTCGGCCGCGACGGCCGCGAGCACCTCACGGTCGCTGATGTCGCGCCCCTCGACGAAGTGCGCCTTCATCACCCGCTCGGCCACGGCGTTCTGCCGCGCCGCGTCGCCGCGCTCGAATGCCAGGGCGAGCAGCCGGTGGGCGTCGTGGGTGTCGGCCCGCCAGGCCGCTCCCCAGCGCGGTCCCAGCCCTTCCTCGGCGGCGATCTCGGAGACGCGCGCCCGGTTCTCCATGGGCGACAGGCCGGGCGCGCACCGGCGCAGCGCGGTGTCCACCATCGGATCGCCGTACGCCTCCTCAAGCGGAACGGCCCGCGCCGGCGCGGTGGGGTCGATCCGGAACGGCCGCCACACGACCTCGACGGGAACGCCGTCGAAGGCCGGGTCGGCCAGGGCCGCCTCCAGCCTCCGCTTGCCGATGTACGCCCATCCGCAGACAACGTCCGCCCAGACCTCGATTCGCATGCCCGGCAATCTATGCGACATCTGTTGAGTATGCAACATGTGTCGTATAGTCGGCGTAGTGAACCCGGATGATCCCCGCGCGCAACGCACCCGGGCCCGCCTGCGGGCCGCGATACTCGACCTGGCGGCCGACAAGGAGGTGGGCTCCATCACCATGGCCGAGGTGGCCAGGCTCGCCGGGGTGAACCGGGCGACGGTCTACCTGCACTTCCCCGACGTGGACGCGATCGTCACCGACGCCATGGAGGACACGGTCGCCCAGGTCGCGCGGGCCGCCGCGCTGTGCCCACGCGACGCGCCCCGGGACCA
Organism: Microtetraspora glauca; assembly: GCA_001570385.1. Classification (GTDB taxonomy): domain Bacteria; phylum Actinomycetota; class Actinomycetes; order Streptosporangiales; family Streptosporangiaceae; genus Microtetraspora; species Microtetraspora glauca. The sequence goes on from BBYL01000009.1 coordinate 242,144, forward strand.
GGCGCCCGCGCCGCTGATCGACCTGTTCGAGCACGTGGCGGCTCGCGCCACCCTGTATCAGCGGATGCTGGGCGCCCAGGGCAGCGCACTGTTCGCCGCGCGCATGCGCGAGCGGCTGACCGCCGAACTGGCCGCACGGTTCACCGGCGGGTCACGCCCCGAGGGCTTCGACGACGTCCCGGCCGAGCTGCACGCCACCTACCTGGCCGGCGCCCTCACCGGCGTGATCGCCTACTGGGTCACCGGCGACCGTCCGGCCCCCGCCGCCGAGGTGACCCTGGCGTTCTGGCGGCTCTTCCGCGCCTGACTCCATGACGGGGGACGGCAGGACCACCCGAACGAGCTCATGATGGGCTGGTGAGCTGGTCGTGCAGGCGCCGTGCCTGCCGCACCAGCTCACTCGCGCGTGCGCTCCACCAGCGCGTCCGCGTCGAGCAGCCCGTCGGCGCGAGCGCGGCGATGGTTCAGCGCAGAAGTCAGCGCAGGAGCAGATCCGGTGTGATCGGCAGATCCCGTACGCGGATCCCGGTTGCGTTGTGCACCGCGTTGGCGATCGCCGCCGCGGCCCCGACGATGCCGATCTCGCCGATGCCCCTGGCCCCCAGCGGACCGGCGTGGACGTCCTCCTCATCCAGCCAGACGGCGTCGACGTCCATCACGTCGGCGTTCGTGGCGATCAGGTACTCGGCGAAATCGTGGTTGATCACATGCCCGGTGCGGTGGTCCAGAACGCTGCGCTCGAGCAGCGCCATCGACAACCCCATCGTCATCCCCCCGATGAACTGCGAACGCGCGGTACGGGGATTGATGACGCGGCCCACCGAGAACACCCCCAGCATCCGGGGCACCCGGATCTCGCCGGTGTCGGCGTCCACCCGGACCTCGGCGAACTGCGCGCCGAAGGAGTGCATCGAGTACCGCTCGGCATCCGGATTCTCCGGCATGTCGTCGCCCGCCTCCGCGCCCGGCGGCGGATCGTCCCCGTACACGCGGCGGAAGGAGCGGCACGCCGCGACGATCGTCGAACCCCAGCTCGTGGTCCCCGAGGACCCGCCCGCGACGGTGGCCGACGGCAGGCCGCTGTCCCCGATCTCCACGCTCACCGCGCCCAGAGGGCAGCCCAGCGCGTCCGCGGCGATCTGCGTCAGCACCGTCCAGGCGCCCGTGCCGATGTCGGCCGCGCCGATGCGCACCGTGTAGCGGCCGCGCCCGCCGTACGCGACGACGGCCCGCGAGCCGGGGAACCGGTAGTACGGATAGGTCGAACTCGCCACCCCCATGCCCACCAGCTCGCGCCCCCGCCGGCGCGTGCCGGGCACCACCGGGCGGTCCTCCCAGCCGAAGCGGGCGGCCCCCTCGCGCAGGCACCGCACCAGGTGACGGCCCGACCACGGCCTGCCCGACTCGGGATCGCTCCGGGGATCGTTGCGCGCCCGCAGCTCGATCGGGTCCAGCCCGCAGGCCGCGGCGAGCTCGTCCATCGCCACCTCGAGCCCGAAGAACCCCGGCGCCTCACCGGGCGCGCGCATCCACGACGGCACGGGGACGTCGAGCGCGGCCACCCGGTGCGACGTGCGGCGGTTCGGCGCCGCGTACATCATCCGCGTCCCGACCGCTGTCTGCTCCGCGAACTCCTTGATCTTCGATGTGTGCTCCACCGCCTCGTGCGCCACGGCCGTCATCCGTCCCGCCTCGTCGGCGCCCAGCCGTACGCGCTGGATCGTGGGCGTGCGGTGACCGGCCAGCGAGAACATCTGGTGGCGGGTCAGCGCCAGCTTGACCGGGCGCCCCGCCACGGCGCGGGCGGCCAGCACCGCGAGCACGTTGTGCGCGTGCGCCATCCCCTTGGACCCGAACCCCCCGCCGACGTACGGGGACACCACGCGCACCTGCTCCGGCCGCAGGCCGAAGACCCGCGCCAGCGTCGACCGTACGGAGTGCACGCTCTGCGTCGAGTCGAACAGCGTCAGCCGCGGCGCCTCGGGGAAGCCGCCGCCCGGGTTCCAGATGGCCACGGTGCTGTGCGGCTCCATCGGGTTGTTGTGCTCCATCGGCGTGGTGTAGATCTCGTCGACCGTCACCGCCGCGGCCGCCATCGCCGCGTCGACGTCGCCCTCGTCGGTGTCGGTGGCGAATCCCCCGTTGACCTGCTCCGGCGCGTACAGGTCGGTGCGGTCGGCCCGCAGCTCCGTGTCGTGGGGTTCCTCGTCGTACTCCACCCGCACCAGGCCGGCGGCGTGGCGGGCGATCTCGGGCGTCTCGGCGAGCACCACCCCGATGAACTGCCCCCGGAACGCGACCTCGTCGGACTGCAGGACCGACAGCTCGGCGTCCTCGGTGTCGGCCAGGCGGGCGGCGTCGCGGTGGGTGACCACCGCGAGGACCCCCTTGACCCCGGCCGCCGCCACGTCGTCGATCGCGGCGACCCGTCCCCGCGCGATCGTGGCCTGCAGCGGGTGGGCGTACACCGGGTCGTCCACCGGCCGGTCATAGGCGTATGCCGCGATCCCGGTCACCTTGGCCCGGCCGTCGACGCGGGGTGACGGCGTGCCCACCACTCGATCCTGGACGGTCATCGCCCCTCCTCGGTGAGGTCGCGTAGCGTCGCGACGATGGTGTTGCGGGCCATCGGCACCTTGAACTCGTTGCCGGGCAGCGGCCGCGCGGCCGCAAGTTCGGCGTCGGCGGCCCGACGGAAGGCGTCCTCGGTCGCGGGCTTGCCGCGCAGCTCCTCCTCGGCCAGGACGGCACGCCACGGCTTGTGCGCGACGCCGCCCAGGGCCAGCCGTACGTCACGGACGGTGCCGCCGTCGAGATCGAGGGCGGCCGCGACGGAGACCAGCGCGAAGCTGTAGGAGGTGCGGTCGCGCACCTTGCGGTAGGCCGAGCGCCGCGCGAACGGCAGGTCGGGCAGTTCGACGGCGGTGACGAGCTCGCCGTGCTCCAGCACCGTGTCCCGCTGCGGCGTGTCGCCCGGCAGCCGGTAGAGGTCCGCCAGCGGCAACGCGCGCTCACCGCCGGGGCCCAGCACGATCACCACGGCGTCCAGCGCCACCATCGCCACCGCCATGTCGGACGGGTGCACCGCGACGCACTGCTCGGACGCGCCGAGAATGGCGTGGTAGCGGGTGTACCCGCCGATCGCCGAGCAGCCGGAGCCCGGTTCGCGCTTGTTGCACGGCGTGGTGACGTCCTGGAAGTAGGGGCAGCGGGTGCGCTGCAGCAGGTTTCCCGCCGTGGTGGCGGCGTTGCGCAACTGCCCGGAGGCGCCGGAGAGCAGGGCCCGCGCCAGCATCGGACAGCGCTCGCGCACCAGCGGATGCGCGGCCAGGTCGCTGTTGCGTACGGCGGCGCCGACGCGGAGGCCGGTGGCCGTCTCCTCCACCCGGTCGAGCGGCAGCCGCGACACGTCGACCAGCATGTCCGGCTCGGCGACGCCGAGCTTCATGTGGTCCACCAGGTTGGTGCCTCCGCCGAGGAAGACCGCGCCGGGACGCTCGGCCACGGCGGCGACGGCCTCGGCGGGGTCACCGGCCCGCAGGTACTCGAAGGGGATCACGAGTCCGCCTCCTCGCGCAGGGCGGCGACGATGTTGACGTAGGCGCCGCATCGGCACAGGTTGCCGCTCAGCCGTTCCCTGATCTCCTCGTCGTCGAGCGTGACAGGCCCGGTCAGGTCGTCGGTGACGTGGCTGGGGTGCCCGGCCTTGACCTCCTCCAGCATGCCGACCGCCGAGCAGATCTGCCCGGGCGTGCAGAAGCCGCACTGGAAGCCGTCCTGCTCCAGGAACGCCCGCTGCACCGGGTGCGGCTCGCCTCCCTCGGCCAGCCCCTCGGCGGTGGTGACGTCGGCGCCGTCGTGCGCCACCGCGAACGTCAGGCAGCTGACCACCCGCCGTCCGTCGAGCAACACGGTGCACGCGCCGCACTGCCCGTGGTCACAGCCCTTCTTGGGCGAGGTGACCGACAGGTGGTCGCGCAGCGCGTCGAGCAGGGTGGTGCGGGTGTCGACCGTCAACGATCTGTCCCGGCCATCCACCCGCAACGTGATCCGAGCATCCATGGTCGCCTCCACGGGGCGGGCCTCGGAGCCGCCCTCAGAGGCGCCCTGTGCCCCTGAGGCGCGCGGCTAACACTCGGGCCGCAGATCGTGGCCAGGTTGTGCACGGCCTTGGTGGACGCCTTGATATTCCCGGGGTGATGACCGGCCGGGCGGTGCGATCGCGAGTGATCATCGGGCGATCACGGTGGGGCGGCGCGCGGTGTCAGTCGAGCCGGCGCAGACCGTCGAGGATGCCCTGGAGCGTCCGCGCGTCCGGCCCCTCGGAGCGGTCGGTGACCGCGGCGTGCCGCAGCCGCCGGGGGAGGGTCGCCCCCGGTTTCCGTGCGGGGGGCCCGGGGGAGCGGGCGGGCGGTATGGCCACCTCGCACCACACGATCTTGCCCCGGTCGGGGGCGGTGCGGTGCCCCCACGTCGTGGACAACGCCCCGACCAGGGCCAGCCCCCTGCCGCCCTCCCGCAGGTCGTCCAGGGGGTCGGCCCGGCCGGTGTCCGGCATCTGGGCGCTGACGTCCCAGACCTCGATCACGACGCTTCCGGGGGACAGCAGCAGCCGCAGCGCGATCATCCGCAGGGCCACGGGGAACACCGACGAGGCCACCGGCAGGTCCGACACCGCTTCCGTGGCCCGGATGGCGTTGGTCACCAGCTCGGACGTGAGCAGCTCGACGGTGTCGGCGAGCTGCGGCAGCTCCCACCTGGCGAGCTGGCCCCGGGCGAAGGCCCGCGCCTTGCGCGGAGTGGTGGCGGTCGAGCCGAACACCCGGTCGGCGGCGCTCCTGCCGCCGTGGGCGGGGAAGGGAGAGGTCAACATTCGCGTAACGGTCCGCGAACCGCGTGGCGGGCGGGCGCCGTCCGTATCGGCTCGGCGGAGATCGGGGGGAGCAGTCGCGGAGAACGCATGACACAGATCATGAGCCAGCGCCGGTACCCGGCGGTACCACCTTGACGAGATCGGAGGAAATTCCTCACTCCCGGGGAGAGGACGTCCCTCCGCGACCGTGCCCGCCGATCGAACACGGCAGCGAGAGCACGCCCGGGACCCCTGCCTTGGACGCGCTTCGCGATCACGCCGGGCTCACCGCGGCCACTGCGGCCACCGCGGAGCCGCCGTCCGCCGTGGCACGTCCGACCGGTACCTGACATCAGTTGACAGGTACGGCGGGCAGGATCGAGCCTGTCCGAACACGCCTACCTCTACGAGCGAGATGATCACAATGACCACGCGGGCCACCGGCACCTTCGACATCACCGCCTGGGACGAGATGGCCACCGACCGGCGCGAGGGCGCGACGATCAGCCGGGTCCGCATCACCAAGACCTTCCAGGGCGACATCGAGGGGACCAGCGCCACCGAGATCCTCACCGTCGGGACCGACGCGGGTCCCGCGGCGTACACCGGGATCGAGCACGTCGAGGGCACCCTGGGCGGCCGCAAGGGAACCTTCGTCCTGCAGCACAGCGCGGGCAGCGAGAACGGCGTCCAGTGGATGCGCTGGCTGATCGTCCCCACCTCCGGCACCGGCGAGCTCGCCGGCCTGCGCGGAGAGGGCAGGATCGAGGCGGAGAACGGCACCCACTCCTTCGTCCTGGACTACGAACTCGGCTGAGCCGGGGTCACGCCGTCCCGGCGTCAGCGGCGGGGAAGCAGCTTTCCCCCCTTGGCGAGGGGGTAGGTTCTGCCCGCCAGGGGCGCGTTGGCGGGCAGGCGGGCGTCGTAGCGCACATCGTGTCCGTTTCCCACGATGTTCTCGACGACCCCGTTCTTCAGCACGGCGCCGGTGAGCGCGGTGAGCGTGGAGTCGTCGGTCACGTTCCACCTGCTGGGCCGGTCGAGGGCGACCGCCGCCCTGGAGATCCGCCCGGTCAGCCGCGCTCCCTCGTGGAGCGCGACCGACGCCTCGCTGGTCTCGTCGGTGACGATGTCTCCGGTGAGCCTGCCACCGTCCACGACGAGCGCCGCCTGCCCGTACCGCGTGGCGTTGACCAGCCGCCCGCTGTTCTCCACCCGGGCGCCCCCTTTCACCGTGATCAGCGCCGCCGTGCTGCTCACCTGGAACGCCTCGCCCCTCTCGGCGATCAGCCTGCCCCCGTGCACGGTGAGGACGGCCCGTCCTGGACGACGGCCGGCGTACCGGTAGAGCCGGGCGCCGACCGCGCCCCGCACGAGGCAGTCCTTCAGGGAGATCGAGCTCGCCCCGTCGATCACCAGCCCTTCGGACCGCGCCGCGGTGATGCGTGCCCCGGTGCACGTGATCGTGCCCAGGGCGTACACGCCGGCGGAGTACCGCCCGGACGTGGACAACTCGCCGCCGACCACGACGATCTCGCCGTCTCCCCGGGACGCCGTCACCGTCGAGGCGTGATCCCCCGACGTCGTGACCTTCACCCTGGCGAGGGTCACCTTCCCCCTGTCCGCCGCTATCGCGCCGCGCGAGTACTCACCGCTCGCCTCGATCGTGCCCCCGGTCATCGACAGCGAGGACTTCTGCCCATAGGCGAACAGGGCGGTGGCGCCCACGCCGTCCGTCGTCACGGAGCCGCCCGAGATCACGGCGGTCCCGGCCGACTGGGCCAGGACCGCGGAGTTGATGCCGAAGAAGCCGCTCTCGCTGTTCGACGCGGCGTCGCCGGTCTTGTCGATCTGCGGGCTGGTCATGGTCAGCTTGCCCGAATTCGTGACGAGGATCGCCGACAGGTTGACGCCGTCAGCCGTGTACGTGCCGTTCGACCTGGTCACCTGCGTCCGGTCGACGACGAACTTCCCCTGGGCCGGGTACTGGCGCGGCGTCACCGACGGATGCGGCGACCGAACGGAGGACGGGGGACTGACGGTGACCGGCGCCCGCCCGTTCCCGTACGTGGCCGCGCAGCCGGCGAGTACGAGCGACACCGCCACCACGCGAGCCATGACCATCCGTCCCACGGACCCTCCTCCCCCCAAAGGAGTTACTGTCCGTAATCGCGCGTGCCCATGCCCGCCCGCCGTACTCGCCGTCCGCGCGGCTCCGCCGGGGCGGTTCCCGCTCCGCGGGCGGGTCAGGCGCGCATCGTGGAGGCGGCGTGCGCGGCGACCGCTGCGGCGAAGGCCCGGATGACCGGATGGGGCTGGGACTCACCTCGGGAGAGTTCGGGCTGGAACAGCGTGCACAGGAAGAACGGATGGTCCGCCAGTTCCGCGATGCGCACCTCGCCCGCGTCGTCGAACCCGGTCAGGCGCATGCCGTGCTCGCGCAGGACATCCAGATAGTACGGATTCACCCCATAGGAGCAGTGGTAGCGCTCCACCGTCCGGTTAGTCCCCAGCACCCTCTCGGCCAGCGACCCCGGCGCGACCCGCACCGCCCCTTCATGACCGACGAGCGAACAGACGAGCGGCGCGATCAGCGGGAGCTCCTCACCGGGAGTGTTCTCGTCGTGCGCGACTTCGGCCAGCCCGCAGACGTCGCGGGCGTACTCCAGCAGAGCGTGCTGGAAGCCCCCGCACGTGCCGAGGAACGGGATCCCCCGCTCGCGCGCCGCGCGCACCGCGGCGACCGCGCCGGCCTCGCTGCGGTACGGACTGCCCGGCACGAGCCAGACGCCGTCGAACCCCTCCAGCGCGCGCTCGTCCTCCGCGTCACCGGTGGGGATCCAGTACGCGTCGAGATCGAGCTGCTCACGGTCGCGAAGAGCGTTCAGCAGGAAGGGGACGCGGGCATGCGCGCGCACGTGCGGGGAACGGTCGCCGACGACGGCGACCCGGGCGGTGAAGGCGGATGAGGTTGCGGACATGGCGCCATCCTCGACCGATCCGGTGGTTCAGCGCCAACGATGATTCACACTCGCTCGATAAGCGATACTGATCGAGTGGATCCCCATCTCCTGCGCACCTTCGTGGCGGTGGCCGGCTGCGGGTCCTTCTCGACCGCCGCCAGGCAACTCGGCTACACCCAGTCCGCGATCTCCCAGCACATCGCGGCACTCGAAAGCGACCTCGGCACCCCGCTGCTGCACCGCCGCCCGGTCGGCCCGACCGAGGCGGGGGAGCGGCTGCTCGACCACGCGGCCCCGATCCTGCTGCGCCTGGACGCGGCCAGGGCCGACGTCCTCCGGGCGGCCGCGGAACCGCCCGGACATCTCCTGCTCGACCTGACGCCGTCGGCCATGACGGCCCGGATCGCGCACGCTCTCACCGGGATACGCCGCTCCATGCCCGGCCTGGACGTCACCGTACGGGTCGCCGGACGCCAGGCGGTCCTCACCGCCGTCGCGACCGGCGAGTGCTCCTTCGGTCTCGTCGACGGGGTGGCCGCGCCCGGTGACCCGCTGCACCTGCTGGACGTCGACACGATCACGGGCGTCGCGGTCGCCGAGGAACATCTCGCCGTGATCCTGCCCGACGCGCATCCACTCGCCCGGCGGACCGGACTGCGTCTGGACGACCTCCTGGACGCCCGCTGGATCGACGCCCCCGAGGTGGCCGCCCCGCTGCCCGACCTGCGTACGGCGGCTCAGTCCGACAACCCGGCCGCCTCGATCCGCTACGAGGGAACCGACGCCTCGGCCCTCATCGCGCTCGTCGCCGCCGGTCACGGGCTCGTGGTCCTGCCCGCTCCGGCGGCGGCGGGCCGGCCCGGAGTCCGTGCGGTGCCACTCACCACCCCGCGCCTGGTCCATCGCACCGAACTCCTCCACGGCCGTAACGCGGGATCGGCCGCCACAGCGCTCGTCACCGCCCTCACCTCCGTCACCGCTGCCGGAACGGCCGACGGAGCGTGATCCGGATCACAGGCCGGACCAGAAGACGGCGGCCTGCGCCCTGCTCTGCAACCCGAGCTTCGCCAGCACCCGGCTGACATGCGTCTTCGCGGTCGCTTCGGCCATGCCGAGCGACCGCGCGATCTCGGCGTTGGACAACCCCCGGCCCAGCCCCGCCAGGACCTCGCGTTCTCGCGGGGTCAGCGACTCCACCGCCACCGGATCGACGTCGGGCCCCCCGGAGAACGCGGCGATCAGCTTGCGGGTGACGGACGGCGAGATCAGCCCCTCACCACGGGCGACCAGCCGTACGGCCGACACCAGGGACTCCGCGTCGGTGTTCTTCAGCAGGAACCCCGCCGCTCCCGCACGCAACGCGCCGAAAACGTACTCGTCGAGGTCGAACGTCGTCAGGATGAGGACGTCCGCCACGCCACCGAGCTCACGAGTGGCCGATATCCCGTCGAGGCGAGGCATCCGTACATCCATCAGGACGACGTCCGGGCGCAGCCGCACCGCCATGTCGACCGCGGACCGCCCGTCACCCGCCTCGCCGACCACCTCGATGTTGGACGCGCCCTCCAGGATGAGGACGAGTCCCGCGCGCACCGCGGCATGATCGTCGGCCACCAGTACCCGGATCACGACAGCTCCTTCTCCCGCTCGACACGCGCCGTACCCGGCGCCACGCCACCCGGCTCACCCGGCACCTCCTCGCGCGGCTCCGCCGCCCGCCTCCGCGCGGGCCAGAACAACCCTGCCGGGGCGGCCGCACCCGTCGGCAGCTCCACCCGCACCCGCCAGCCGCTCCCGTACGGCCCGGCCTCGAAGGATCCGCCGAGCAGCGTGGCGCGCTCCCGCATGCCGACCAGACCGGCTCCCGCCCCCGGCAGCCCGGAGGGACGAGCGCCCACGTCGTTCAGCACGGTCAGCTCGACCATGTCGGGCCGATAGCGGACCTGCACCCGCGCGCCCCGATCGGTGCCGTGCTTGAGCACGTTCGTGAACGACTCCTGCAGGATGCGGTAACCCGCGAGGTCCACGGCGGCGGGCAGGTCGCGCGAGGTCCCGCCCACACTCAGCTCCACCGGGAAACCGGTCCGCGCGATCAACGTCTCGACATCCGACAACCGGTGCCGCCTGGCCTCGATCTCCTCACCGTCCTCACGCAGAAAACCGATCATCGTCCGCATCTCCGCCATGCCCTGGACGCTGTTCTCCCTGATCGACTCCACGATCTTCCGCGTGGCCGCCGGGTCCAGATCGGCGCGGGCGAGCATCGCGCTCGACTGGATGGCGATCGCGCTGAAATGGTTGGCGACCATGTCATGCAGTTCGCGCGCCATCCGGGTGCGTTCGGCGGACACGGCGGCCCGCCGGTCGAGCTCCGCCAGGCGGGCCACCTGCTCGGCCCTGGCCCGCTCGGCCACGGCCTGGTCCCGATGCTGGCGTACGGCGATCGCCGTCGTGACCGGGACCACCCCCACCAGGGCCGCCTGGACCGCCATGGCGGCCGGCACCCGCCAGTCCCCGACCATCAGCCCCAGGAGCGCACCGACCCCGATCGCGCCGATCGAGGTGATCCACAGCATGATCCGCCCGAGCGGGCGCGGCCCGTACAGCACCCCGGCATAGATGTTGTCCGTGACGATCAGCACGGTACCCAGCGAGGGGCCGAGCAGGACGTCACCCACGAGGGCGACGGCGCCCAGCACCAGCGCCACGACGGGCGCCCGCTTCCGGAGGGCCACCCCGCAGCACGTCACGACCAGGGGAAGCACGAAGAGCCCCACCGCCGCACCCCTGTGCACGTAGGCCCCACCGCCGAGCAGGAGCAGCCCCGCGGCGAAGGCGGCCACCGCCGCCGCCACCTCCTGCCTGCTGGGAGTCGTCATCCGCCCATCCCACCACGGCTCCGGACCCGTCCCGTCCCGCGCGGGTACCACCCGGCGTACATCGAAGGATGCAGGCCAGTTCATCATCACCGACGACGCCCGCCGCATCCCGGATGGCCCAGGCTGGAAGGGGAGGTGGTGAGCGGGTGCTCGCGTTGATCATTGGGTGCGAAGTCGGCTTCTGGGTGTTCCTGGGCCTTGGACTCCTGGCACGTTACGCGCTGCGCATGCGACGGACCGGTGGGGCGCTGCTGCTGGCCGTTCCACTGCTGGACCTCGTGTTGCTCGTGGCCACCGTCATCGACATCCGCGGGGGAGCGGTCGCCACCTGGCAGCACGGACTCGCCGCCGCCTACCTGGGATTCTCCGTGATGTTCGGCCACCGGACGATCAGGTGGGCCGACGCCTGGATCTCCCACCGGTTCGCCGATGGACCCCCGCCGTGGAAGCCCCCGGCGGGCGGGATGGCCCGCGCCCGCTACGAGTGGCTCATCTGGCTGCGCATCGTCGCCGCGTACGGCATCACCTGCGCTCTCCTGCTCGCGATGGTCTGGCTCATCGGCGACCCGGCGCGCACCGAGGCGCTGTCGCAGTTCATGGTGGGCACGGCCAAGGTCCCGCTGATCGCTCTGCTGTGGCCGGTGAGCTACACCCTCTGGCCGAAGAAGGTCTCTCCCGAGCGCTAGGCGTCGGCGCGGGCACCCTGCTGGGCGGGCCCACTCCGCCGACCTGGAGGGCCGTCATGTACCTGACCGCGCCGCTTCGCGAAGGGCTTGTCCGTCCACAACGGACGATGAAAGGGGAAAGGGGAGTACCCGCGCCTTTCCACTCTCAACGTATAGCGCACCGGGGGGCTTGCCACAAGACCCGGGTCGTGCCCCAGAATCATCGGACGCAGCCAGAACCTGCGGAAATTGGGGGACGCGAAGTGCGGGTGTTGTTGTCGACGTATGGGTCGCGCGGGGACGTCGAGCCGCTGGTGGCGCTGGCGGTGCGGTTGCGGGCATTCGGCGCGGAGGTGCGCGTGTGCGTGCCACCGGACGAGGACTTCGCGCAGCGGCTGGCCGGTGCCGGCGTGCCGCTGGTGCCGGTCGGCCAGTCGGCGCGCGCGCTGACGACCGGGGCGCCGCAGCCGTCATCCCTGCCCCAGCGCGCGGCCGAGTTGATCGCCGGCCAGTTCGACTCGGTCATCGCGGCCGCCGAGGGATGTGACGTGCTGGTTGCGACCGGCATGATGCCGGCCGCGGCCGGCGCGCGATCGGTGGCCGAGAAACTGGGCATCCGCTCCGTGTCCGTGACCTTCCAGCAGCTCACCCTTCCGTCGCCACACCATCCGCCGCTGGCGTATCCGGGCCGGCCGTTCCCGCCGGAGGTGACCGACAAGCGGGTGCTGTGGGACCTGGACGCCCAGAGCATCAACGCGCTGTTCGGTGAGGCGCTCAACACCAATCGGGCGTCGATCGGCCTGCCACCGGTGGACAACGTCCGCGACTACGTCATCGGCGACCAGCCGTGGCTGGCGACGGACCCGGCCCTGGACCCCTGGCAGGAGACGCCGGACCTCGACGTCGTCCAGACCGGGGCGTGGGTCCTGCCCGACGTTCGTCCGCTCCCGGCCGAGTTGGAGGCGTTCCTGGAGGCGGGCGCCCCACCGGTGTTCGTGGGCTTCGGCAGCATGCCCATGCGCGCGTCGACAGACGTCGCCCAGGTCGCCATCGAGGCGGTCCGCGCGCAGGGCTGCCGCGTACTTGTCGGGCGCGGCTGGGCGGGTCTGGCCCCGATCGACGACACCGAGGACTGCTTCGTCGTCGGTGAGGTCAACCAGCAGGCACTGTTCGGCCGGGTGGCCGCCGTCGTGCACCACGGCGGTGCGGGCACCACGACGACCGCCGCCCGGGCCGGCGCGCCTCAGGTGGTGGTACCCCAGGCTGCGGACCAGCCGTACTGGGCCGGCCGGGTGGCCGACCTGGGCATCGGTGTGGCTCACGAGGGTCCGACTCCGACCTTCGAGTCCCTGTCCGCCGCGCTCGAAACCGCCCTGACCCCGAAGACCCGCGCACGAGCGACCGCCGTGGCCGGCACGATCCGCACCGACGGGGCGACGGTGGCCGCGAAGCTGCTCCTCGACGCGGTCAGCTGAGAAAGGCCGCCCGTACCCGCGTGGACCACGCGGGATCGCCGAGCCAGAACCCAGAACACGAGAACCCGCGCACCCTGCGACCTGAACCGGCAACGGCCATGGGATCCACGGCCAGGCGGAGCGTTGCCCGTCATGGCCACCCGGCCGTAACACCGGTTCGGACGCCCTGGTGCGCGTAGTGGTCGCAAGCGACCTCAGATCGGAGCTGATGACGTGAACCGCGCGACTACCAGCGCGTTCGACCTTCCCGACAGCCTCTCCCGCAAGGCCGACCCGACGCTGATCGCCGACGATGAGCAGCACTTCGCCGCCATCGCGGAGAGCCTCGAGCGGTCGATCGCCGACCTGTCCGACCGCCTCGACGCCGAGCGTAAGGCGCCCGGCGGCAAAGGCCGGCAGGCGATGGACCGGGACATGGAGATCCACCGGCTGACCGCCCGCCTGCGCGTACTGCGTCGCTTCGGTTTGGACCTGTGCCTCGGACGCATGGTCGGCGCGGACGATTCCGAGCCCGTGTACGTCGGGCGACTCGGCCTTACGGACAGCGCGGGTCGTCGGCTGCTGCTCGACTGGCGCTCTCCCGCGGCGGAGCCGTTCTTCGGAGCCACCCACGCCAACCCGATGGGTCTGGCCAGCCGGCGTAGGTATCGGTGGACCCGCGGCCGGATCAGCGACTACTGGGACGAGGTGTTCACCTCGGACGGGTTCGAAGGGCACGCCGCGCTCGACGACCAGTCCGCCTTCATCGCCAGCCTGGGCAGCAGCCGGTCGCCACGGATGCGAGACGTGCTCGGCACCATCCAGGCCGACCAGGACGCCATCATCCGCGCGGGATCCCGCGGCGCTCTCGTCGTCGACGGCGGCCCGGGTACGGGGAAGACCGTCGTCGCCCTGCACCGCTCCGCCTACCTCCTCTACTCCGACCCTCGCCTCGGACACCGCCGGGGCGGCGTGCTGTTCGTCGGTCCGCACCAGCCCTACCTGGCCTACGTCGCCGACGTCCTCCCCAGCCTGGGAGAGGAGGGCGTGCAGACCTGCACCCTGCGGGACCTCGTCGCCGAGGGAGCCGCGGCGGCGATCGAGACCGACCCGGACGTGGCCCGCCTGAAGTCGTCCGCGGACCTGGTGAAGGCGATCGAGCCGGCCGTCAGGTTCTATGAGAACCCGCCCACCAAGGGGATGACGGTCACGACCCCCTGGTCCGACATCTGGCTGAGCCCGGACGACTGGGCCGAGGCGTTCGAGGCACCAGAACCCGGCACTCCGCACAACGAGGCGCGCGACCAGAGCTGGGAAGAGCTGCTCACGATCCTGGTGGACAAGCACGATGACGACGAAGCACCGGCTGACCTGCTCCGCAAGTCGCTGCTGCGGAACAGGGAGCTGCTCACGACCTTCAACCGCGCGTGGCCGCTGATCGAAGCGGCCGACCTCGTCGGAGACCTGTGGTCGGTGCCCGCCTACCTGCGGCTGTGTGCTCCCTGGCTCAGCCCCGACGACATCCGGAAGCTGCAGCGCGAGGACGCCCAGGCCTGGACGGTGTCCGACCTGCCGCTCCTGGACGCGGCAGGGCAGCGGCTCGGCGACCCGGAGGCGTCACGACGCAGGCGCCGGCAGGAAGCCGCTCTCGCCGCCCAACGCGAGCGCATGGCCCAGGTCGTCGACAACCTGATCGAGGCCGACGACGACGGCGAAGGCCTCGTGACGCAGCTGCGCCGAGAGGACCTCCAGCGAAATCTGGTCGACGAGTCCGAGCTGCCCACCATCGACCCGGACCGGCTCGCCGGCCCGTTCGCGCACATCGTCGTGGACGAGGCTCAGGAACTCACCGACGCGGAGTGGCAGATGCTGCTGCTCCGCTGCCCGTCCCGGAGCTTCACCATCGTCGGGGACCGTGCCCAGGCCAGGCACGGGTTCACCGAGTCGTGGCAGGAACGGCTCGAGCGGATCGGCCTGGACCGGATCAACCTGGCCTCCCTGAGCATCAACTACCGGACGCCGGAAGAGGTCATGGCGGAGGCCGAGCCGGTCATCCGGGCCGTGCTCCCGGATGCCAACGTGCCGACCTCCATCCGCAGCAGCGGCGTCCCCGTCGTCCACGGATCCGTTTCGGATCTGGGCTCGATCCTCGACACCTGGCTCGCCGAGCATGCCGAAGGGATCGCCTGCGTCATCGGCGATCCCACGTTCCAGGAGACGTCCCGCGTCCGGTCACTGGCCCCGGAGCTGTCGAAGGGGCTCGAGTTCGACCTGGTCGTCCTCATCGACCCGGAGGCGTTCGGCAAGGACATCGAAGGAGCGGTCGACCGCTATGTCGCGATGACCCGAGCGACCCAGCAACTCGTCATCCTCACGAGCTCCTGACGTCGGCCGGACGAATGTGACACGTAACGGTGCCGAGTCGCCCCATGCCCGCCCGGCGGCGAGCTGGGCCGGAGCGAGCCGACGGAGGCCCGTGCGCCAGGTGATCGGGATTCCGTCGGATGGGAGGAGCCACCTCACGGCCTCATTCCTTCGGGGAACCCGGTCCAACGCAGGTCGGTCGGGAGGTGACTCATGTCGTTGAACATCACGATCGTGGGCGGCAGGCCGGTGCGGTACTCGATGACCGTCAGTGCGGCGTTGGCGCTGTTCAGCCCGAGCCACCGCGATGGTGGCGCGTCCAGGGCGTGCCGCACCAGCCACGCGATCTGATAGGCGTGCGTCACCAGGACCTCGTGTGTGTCGGGCCGGGTCCCTTTCGCGGTCGTGTCGGGGACCTTCGCGAACCGGGCGACCAGTGCCTCGGCGAGCCTTTGGCCCGAGGCCGCCTCGGTGTCGTCGTACCCGTCGAAGAAGCCGGCCCAGGACGGGGGTGTTTCGGCCGCACTGGGAACGTAGGGCACGTGGTCGACGAGTTCGGCGGCCTCGGTCACGGGCACGTCCGGTAGATGCCGGGCGATTTCGTGCGCGCTCGCTACGGCGCGTGGCAGCGGAGAGTGCCACACGGCTTCGACCGGTACGTTGGCGAGCCGTTCGCCCAGCAGGCTCGCCTGCCGGTGCCCGATGCCGGTGAGCTCCCCGAACGCGTCGGCCGCGCCGTGGCGTGCCAGGTAGAGGTGTCGCGTTGCCATCGGTGGTCAGGGGCGCGGTGTCCGTGCGGGCCCGCTTCCCATCTCCTTTCGATCCGTAGGTGTGGAAAGTGATCAGGTCAGGCGTTTGCCGCCGTGACGGTGCCGGTGGTGCCGTCGACGGTGATGACGGTGTCGTCGTGGAGCCTGCTCGTCGCGTTCGGGATGCCGAGGACGGCGGGGATGGCATGCTCGCGAGCGACGATCGCGGCGTGCGAGAGCACGCCGCCGGTTTCGGTGACGACGCCGGCGGCGATGCGCAGCAGCGGCGTCCAAGCGGGGTCGGTGAAGGGGCAGACGAGGATGTCGCCCGGCTGCACGCGTGCGAAGTCGCCGGGACCGCGGACGATTCTCGCGGTGCCGGTTACGGTCCCGTGGCTGCCCGGGGTTCCGGTGAGTGTGGCGGCCGGGGTGTCCGAGGCACTGGAAGGCGATGCCGGCGGTGGGGGTGCGGCGGTGACCGGCCGTGCCTGCAGAACCCAGGTGCGGCCGTCGACGATCGCCCACTCGATGTCCTGCGGTCCACCGAGTACGGCAGCGATCTCCTTGCCCAGCTTGGCGAGCTGTGTGGCGGTCGCGTCGTCGATCGTCGGCTGCTCCCGGACACGGCTGGGCACGTCGCGAATGACGAGCTGCGTGCCGCGCCGGTCAAGGCGGGTCCGTTTGTCTGCGACGGTGCGCGTGACCGACCCGTCCCCGGCGACGCGGTAGGCGTCAGGGGTGACCGTGCCCCCGACGACGCTGGGGCCAAGTCCCCAGGACGCCTCGATCTCGGTCGCGTCGTCCGGGTCCGCGGGCGTGAACATAACCCCGGACACCTCGGCATCCAGATGGCGTTGGACGATGACGGCCATCACAAGATCGTCGCAAGGATGGTCGTCGCGGCCAGAGGCACCCCGGTAGTCGACGGCACGTGGAGCGAACAGCGAGGCCCAGCAGGCACGTACGGCGCCGGCGACCTCGCCGACTCCGTGCACAGCGAGGAAGCTCTCATGCTGACCGGCCGCCGATGTCTGACCGGTGTCTTCGTTCGCTGCCGATGATCTCACCGCCACGGGCGGATCGCCGAGCTCGGCGAGTGCGCGTCCCAGCGCGTCGATCACGGTGGCGTCGACCGGCCGGACCTCGATCACCTGCCGCGCCGCGGCGAGATCGTCCGACTCGCCGCCGGACCGCCCGAGGTCCAGGTCGCGGACGGCCGCGCGGTAAGCGGCGAACGAGACGACGAAACCGTCAGGAACCGGCAGACCCGCGCGGAGCAGCGCGCCGAGTGCGCCGGCCTTGCCCCCGCAGGTATCGGCGACGGCCTCCATGAGGGGTACGATCATCCACCCCTGCCTTTCAACAGAATGTTGACGACGCTGCGTCGATTGTGGATCATGAGCTGCATGCCACGCAAGCACGACATCGCGCACACCATGCACGCTGACCACGTCCAGGCCCGCCGCGAGCAGGACGCCCGCGAGCGCCTTCTGGGCCTGGGCGCGGGTGCGCTCGACGCCCGTCCGTGGCGACCCTCGCCCGTCCCGCCGTCGGCGGTCGACCTCGCGCAGTTCGCCGTCTGGCGCTGCGCCGACCTGGACCCGCAGGACATCCTGAGCGCGCTCGCTCTCCTGCCCGCCGCGCGCGCCGAGGTCGAAGGACTCGAAGCCGCCCTGCTGTTCACGGCCCGGAGCGCAGGACTGACCTGGGCGCAGATGGCGCACGCGATGGGGTTCAGATCACCGCAGGCATGCCAGCAGCGGTACACCCGCCTGGCAGCACGACAGGACGCCGGCTCGTGACGCGGGACTCCGCGCCCGGCCTCCTGGTCCTGCACGCCGTGCGCGTCATCGGGTTCGCGGACACCCCGGTGATCGCTCATCGGTACGGGCTCGATGTGGCCGAGACGGAAGAGGAGCTGCGCGACGCCGAGGCACGCGGGTGGGTCGCGCACACCGCCTTCGCCGGCACAGGAGGCTGGTCGTTGACCGAACCGGGCCGAGCCGAGAACGAGCGCCGGCTCGCGGCCGAGCTCGCACGCGTCGGCGGCGCCGAGAAGGTCCGTGACGTCTACCGCGAGTTCCTGCCGCTGAACGCCCTCCTGCTACGAGCCTGCACCGACTGGCAACTCCGGCCCACCGCCGAAGATCGACTCGCCGTCAACGACCACTCCGATCCCGCCTGGGACGCCAGAATCCTCTCCGAGCTCGCCGACATCGACCGCGCACTCCTTCCACTCACAGACCGGCTCCGGGGCGTCCTCACACGGTTCCGCGGATACGACACACGATTCACCACAGCCCTGGCGCGCGCCCGAGTCGGGGAGAACACCTGGGTCGACCGCACCGACGTCGACTCCTGCCACCGTGTCTGGTTCGAGCTCCACGAAGACCTCATCGCCACGCTCGGCATCGACCGGCACGCGGAACCCTGACCCCACGCTCCGCCGCCCCGCGTCCACCATGGCCCTCTGGTCACCTGCCAGGCGCACCACCGGCCACCTCACCGGTCCGCCGTGTCACGGGCCGCCGCCACGGCGGCCTGGCCGAAGCTGATCCCCCCGTCGTTCGGCGGTACGCGCCGATGGGTCAGAACGCGGAAACCACGCTCCTCAAGCGCCCCCGCCAACCGGCCCAGCAGCAGCCCGTTCTGGAAGACACCACCCGACAACGCCACAGTCCCGATCCCACTGCCGATCCCACTACTGGTTTCACCGCCGATCCCGGACTCCGTCCCGGCGCCGTCGCGCACCAGCACGCACGCGGCCACCGTGGCGCCGACGAGCCCATTGTGGAACCGCGCGGAGACCACCCCCGGATCCACGCCGTCGAGCAGGTCGGCGGCGACCGCACGGATGAGGTCGTCACCCCTGACCAGCAAGGGAGCAGCGCTCTCGACCCTGACCGGATACGCGCCCTCCTCGGCCAGATCGGCCCGCTGCTCCAGCGCGACCGCCGCCTGCCCCTCGAACGTGACGCGGTCGCGAAACCCGCACATCGCCGCCACGGCGTCGAACAACCGCCCCACGCTGGAAGTGAGCGGCGAGTTCACCCCCGACCGGGCCACCGCCGACACCCGATCCCACTGGGAGGCGTTCCTGGCCCGTACCGCGAGACCCTCCGGCGGCGCGCCGTCGAAGGCGGCGTCCAGATGAGCCACCGCCATCCGCCACGGCTGCCTGACCGCGGCCGCACCGCCCGGCATCGGCACCGCGGCCAGATGCGCGGCGCGGGTGAACCCGGCCAGATCGGCGACCAGCACCTCGCCGCCCCACAGCGTGCCGTCGGCGCCGTACCCCGTCCCGTCGAAGGCCACCCCGATGACCGGCCCTTCCTCTCCCGCGTCGGCCAGGCAGGACGCGATGTGCGCGTGATGGTGCTGGACCGCGACCAGATCCACCCCGGGCAGATCCAGCGCGTACTTCGTCGACAGATATTCCGGGTGCGTGTCGTAGGCCACCACCTGCGGAGCCACGTCGAACAGCCGCCGGAAATGAGCGATCCCATCGGTGAAGGCCCGCAACGTCTCGTAGTTCTCCAGATCACCCACATGCGGGGACAGGAACGCGTGCTCACCTTTGGCCAGGCAGAAAGTGCTCTTGAGCTCCGCGCCGCACGCGAGCACCGCACGCCGTACCGGCCGGGGGAGCCGCAGCGGCCGCGGGGCGAACCCCCGCGACCTGCGCACCGGGATCTCGCGGTCACCGGCGAGGACGACCACGGAATCCTCCGCGCGCGCGTGGATCTCCCGGTCGTGCACCAGAAAGGCGTCCACCAGCCCTCCCAGCCGGTCCACCGCCTCCCCGTCCCGGTACACGATGGGCTCGTCGGAAATGTTCCCGCTGGTCAGCACGTACGGCCGGGCCAGCTCCCGGGCCAGAAGATGATGAACAGGCGTGTACGGCAGCATGATCCCCAGGCGGTTCTCACCCGGCGCCACCGCATCGGCGATCCTGACCGGCGTGTCCATGCCCTCAGCAGTCTCCGCGTCCGCGTGTTTCGCGGTGGTCGGATGCGCCGCCGTGCCCGGATCCACCGTGCCCGGATCCACCGTGCCCGGGTCCACCGTGCCCGGGTCCACCGTGCCCGGGTCCACCGTGCCCGGGTCCACCGTGCCCGGGTCCACCGTGCCCGGGTCCACCGCGACGGCGGGCGCCGCGATACCGGCGGCGCGCCGCGGCAACACGACGATCGGCCGGGCGGGCGCGGTCAGCAGCCGCTCGGCGACTGGCCCGACCACGCACAACTCCCTCGCGGCGGCCACATCGGCGACCACGACCGCGAACGGCTTGTCCTCCCGGCCCTTACGCGCCCGTAGAGCCTGTACGGCCGCCGCCCGCGTGGCGTCGACCGCGAGGTGATAACCCCCCAGCCCCTTCACCGCCACGACTCCTCCCGACCGCAGCACCGCGCCCGCCTCCCGGATGGGATCCCCCTCCTTGGGACGGCCCCGGCCGTCCAGCAGGAGAAGAGCCGGGCCGCAGTCCGGGCAGCAGACCGGCTGGGCATGGAACCTGCGGTCGCACGGATCGCGGTACTCGGCCGCGCAGGCGTCACACATCGGAAACGAGGCCATCGTCGTCGTCCGCCGGTCGTACGGGACGTCCCTGACGATCGTGAACCTCGGCCCGCAGTTGGTGCAGTTCACGAACGGATGCCGGTACCGGCGGCAGGCCGGGTCGAACAGCTCGGCCAGACAGTCCGCGCAGGTCGCCACATCGGGGGAGATCAACGTCGCCCGCCCGCCGTCCCGGCTGCCCGCGATGCCGAACCCCCGATCGTCTCGCGCACCGAGGGCGGGAATCTCCATCGCCGAGATGCGGTCGATCACCGCCAGCGGCGGCGCCTGACCGGGCAGCTCCCGCTGGAACCGCGCGAGGTCCTCGACCGGGCCCTCCGCCTCGATGAACACGCCCTGGCCGTCGTTGCCGACCCATCCAGACAGCGCCAGCCGCCGCGCCAGCGCGTGCACATAGGGCCGGAACCCCACACCCTGCACGATCCCCTCGACCCGGATCCTGACCCGCGCGGTACCGGCCCGCGCCACAGGCCCGGTCCGCTCCGGTTCGCCCGCCCGGTCTCGCCGGCCGTCCGACGCACCGTCCGACGCACCGTCCGGGCCGCCGTCACACACCGATCCGCCCGCTGGGGCGTGCGCCGCCTCGCCTATCCGGCCGAGCACGCCGCAGGGCACCGGACCCTGGGACGGACACCTCGCGTCGCCACCTGCCACATCACACCCCGAGGCCGGAACCTGGGGCGCCTCGTACGTCGGATCGTGGGTTTCCCCGCTGTTCACGAGGCCATCCTCACCAGGCTCACCGTTCGCGGGCGCAGCCGCCACGCCCGCCCTGCGGATCAGGCCACGGCCCGTGAGCAGACCTTTACCCCGCCCCGTACCCGCGCTCCACCCCCGCAGGAACCACCGAACGTAGCCTGACGGCCACGCGGAACAACGGAGCGTACACATGTCTGTCGCAACCACGATGCAGCTCGCCCTCCGGCACGCCTTCATCCGGCGGGACCCCCCGGGCCACGCGCTCGCGCGGGACTCCGCGCTGATCGCGCGGGCCTGCCAGGACATGGCGGACCGCTTTCGTCGCGGCGGAAAACTGATCGTCTTCGGCAACGGCGGCGGCGGAGCCGACGCCGCGCACATCGCCGTCGAGTTCATGCACCCCGTCATCGTGGGCAAGCGGGCCCTACCCGCCGTGGCACTGAGCAACGACGCCGCCACGATGACCGCCATCGGCAACCGCGAAGGACTCGCCGAGACCTTCGCCCACCAGCTCGCCAGCTGGGCCGGACCGTCCGACATCGCGCTCGGCGTCTCCCGGGACGGCCGTTGCGTGAACGTGCTGCGGGGCCTGCGCGCCGCCCGCGACCTCGGGCTGCTCACCGTCGCCCTGTTCGGGGGCGGCGCCGAGCGCGCCAATCGGGCCGAACTCGCCGAACCGGACGCACGTGACGCCCGGGACCCTGACATAGCGGTGAGTGGCGGGCCGGCGGAGACCGTCGCCGACCACGTCCTGCTCGCCCGCTCCAAGGACCCGGCCGTGGTGAAGGAGATCCACGTCACCACCTACCACCTGCTGTGGGAGCTGGCGCACCTGTTCCTGGAACATCCGATGGAACACCCCGCTGACGCTCCGGCGAGCCCGGCCGCGAATCTCGCTGACTCCGTCCCCGACGGCACCCCCACCGGCGTACACACCGGCGACCGGACGCATGACCACGCCGACCCTCACGACGACCCTCACGACGACCCTCACGCCGACCCTCACGACGGGCAGACGGCGTGCTCCGGGGACACCTGCGTCACCTGCTCCGACCAGGCCACCCAGGTCACCGTCGTCCGCCTCCTGCACAGCGGCCTGGCCCTCGGCGACACCGGAACCGGCACAGAGGAGATCAGCGTCGCCCTGGTCGACGCCTCGGTCGGTGACACCGTACTGGTCCACGCCGGAGAGGCCATCGCCGTCATCACGAAGGGAGCCCACCGTGGCCGTCCTTGACGAACCACCGTCCGAGGAGATGCGGGGCCTGTACCCCTTCCTCTATCCCGACCAGGCCCGCCTGGAATCGGTCCTCGCCGAGGCTGAACGCTCCACCCAGGCCAAAGCCGCCGAGATCGTACGGCTGCGCCGCCAGGTGGCCGAACTCGACGGAGACCGGCTCATCGTGTGCGCCCAGGAGATGGCCACCCGCTTCGCCTCCGGAGGACGGCTGTTCACCTTCGGCAACGGAGGCAGCAGCACCGACGCTCAGGAGGTCGCCACCGCCTTCCTCCACCCGGCGGGCCCCGGCCGGCCGCTGCCGGCGCTCTCGCTGACCAGCGACATCGCCGTCGTCACGGCCCTGTCCAACGACGTCGGCTTCGACGTGGTCTTCGCCCGGCAGCTCGCCGCCCTGGCACGACCGGGCGACATCGCCCTGGGCCTGTCCACCAGCGGCGGCTCCGCCAACGTCCTGCAGGCGTTCCGCGAAGCCGCGCGCCTGGGGATGCTCACCGTCGGCCTGTCCGGCGACCGGGGCGGCAAGCTCGCCGAACTCGGCCTGCTCGACCACCTGTTCATCGTGCCGTCGGCGTCCGTGCACCGCGTCCAGGAGGCGCAGACCACGCTCTACCACGTCCTGTGGGAGCTCACCCAACACGCGCTCGGCACCTCGCTCCCGACGGGCACCACCTGATCAAAAGGACCTGACCGGAAATTTCCCGATCAGAGCACGGCGGCCCACCCCACCCGGGAATGACTACGCACAGTAATCAATCGACAACCGGTCGATCCCTCCCGGAACGGGGTGACCCCACGTGCACGAATTCGGCATCGCCGAAGCGATCCTCGACGCGGTCGAGAAACGCGCCGCAGGCCGGCCCGTACAGCACGCCCGCATACGCGCCGGAGCGCTCCTGCGCATCACCGAACCCGTGATCAACCAGGCGTTCGCCGTCGTCTCCGCCGGATCACCCGCCGAAGGCGCCCACCTCGAACTCGTCATCGTCCCGGCCAGGCACACCTGCCGTACCTGCCGCCACGTCACCACCTCCGACGACGTCTTCGCCACCTGCGCCGGCTGCGGCGGCATCGACATCGAAACCGAAGGCGGCGACGAACTCATCCTCGAATCCATCCAGACGGCGGAGGCCACACATGTGCCTGGGAATCCCCGGCGAGATAGCGGAGATCCTGTCGGACCCTCCTGAGCTCGCCATGGTCGACGTCAGCGGCGTACGACGCGCGATCAACATCGGCCTGCTCGAGAACGAGGACCTCGCACCCGGCGACTGGGTCCTCATCCACGTCGGCTTCGCCCTGTCCAAGATCGACGAAGTGGAGGCCGCCGCCGCGCTCGACTTCCTCAAGAGCATCGGCGAGCCGTACGAGGACGAGATCGCCGCCCTCCGCGAATCCACCATCGAACAGGGGTGAACATCCGATGCGTTTCGTCGACGAGTACCGCGACGCCGGGCGGGCCCGCGCGCTGGCCGCCCAGATGGCCGAGCTCTGCCGGCCCGGCCGCGCCTACAAGTTCATGGAGGTCTGCGGCGGCCACACCCACACCATCTACAAGCACGGCCTGGAGGACTACCTCCCCGAAGCCGTCAGCCTGATCCACGGCCCCGGCTGCCCCGTCTGCGTCATCCCCATGGGACGACTCGACGACGCCATCCACATCGCCGAGCAACCCGACGTCATCATGACCTCGTTCGGCGACATGATGCGCGTCCCCGGAGGACGCGGCTCCTTCCTGGACGCCAAGGCCCGCGGCGCCGACATCCGGATGGTCTACTCACCCCTCGACGCCCTCAAGATCGCCCGGCAGAACCCCCGCAAGCGCGTCGTCTTCATGGCCATCGGCTTCGAGACCACCGCGCCCTCGACCGCCATGACCGTCCTGCGCGCCGAAACCGAGGGAATCCACAACTTCTCGGTCTTCTGCAACCACGTCACGATCATCCCGGCGATCAAGGCCATCCTCGACTCGCCCGACCTGCACCTCGACGGCTTCATCGGCCCCGGCCACGTCTCCGCCGTCATCGGCTGCCGGCCGTACGAGTTCATCGCGCACACCTACGGCAAGCCGCTGGTCGTCACCGGGTTCGAACCCCTCGACGTGCTGCGCTCCGTCTACCAGATCCTCGCCCAGCTCGCCGAAGGCCGCAGCCAGGTCGAGAACCAGTACGCCCGGGTCGTCCCCTGGAACGGCAACGCCAAGGCGCTCAACGTCATCAGCCGCGTCATGGAACTGCGCCCCTACTTCGAGTGGCGCGGCCTCGGATCCATCTCCCACTCGGCGCTCAAGATGACCGAGAAGTACGCCGCCTACGACGCCGAGCGGATCTTCCAGATCCCCGGCGTACGCGTCGCCGACCCCAAGGCATGCCAGTGCGGCGAGGTCCTCAAGGGCGTGCTCAAACCGTGGGAGTGCAAGGTCTTCGGCACCGCCTGCACCCCCGAGACACCCATCGGCACCTGCATGGTCTCCTCCGAAGGCGCCTGTGCCGCGTACTACAACTTCGGCCGCTTCTCCCGGGAACGCGTCAAGGAGGCGACCCGCCGGTGACCCCGGAACACACCACAGAGCACACGACAGAACACGCCACGGCCCCCGCCCCGGGCGAAGCGCCCGGGGGAGAGGCCACCGCCCTGTGGGCCGAATCCGCCGTACGCGAGGCCGGCCCCCGGAGCCGCCCCACCCGCGAGGACCAGGTACTCCAACGCATCGAACGCGCCCGCCGCGGCAAGGCGCGCGTCAGGGAGGACCTCGTCACCCTCGCGCACGGCGCCGGAGGCAAGGCCACCCACACCCTGATCGAGGCCGTGTTCCTCGAGGCGTTCCGCAACCCGCTCCTGGAGCCCCTCGGCGACGGAGCCGTCACCGGCACCCTCGCCCTCACCACCGACGCCTACGTCGTCAGGCCGTTGTTCTTCCCCGGCGGCGACATCGGCGACCTCGCCGTCAACGGCACCGTCAACGACCTCGCCATGTGCGGCGCCACCCCCCGCTACCTCTCCGCCGGGTTCATCCTCGAAGAGGGCTTCCCCATCGCGGATCTGCGCCGCATCACCGCCTCCATGGCCGCCGCCGCCCGCGCCGCCGGCGTCTGGATCGTCACCGGCGACACCAAGGTCGTCGAGAACGGCAAAGCCGACGGCTGCTACATCACCACGGCCGGAGTCGGCACCCTCGACCGGGGCGCCACCCTCAGCGCGGCCTCCGTCACGCCCGGGGACGCCGTCATCGTGTCCGGCCCCATCGGCGAACACGGCATGACGATCATGCTCGCCCGCGGCGAACTCGACCTCGAAGCCCACCTGACCTCCGACACCGCACCCCTGCACGACCTCACCGCCCGGCTGCTGTCCGCCTGCGGAGGCCCTACCGGAGGCCCTGCCGGCGGCGCGGTCCGCTGCCTGCGCGACGCCACACGCGGAGGAGTCGCCACCGTCCTCAACGAACTCGCCACCGCCTCCCAGGTCTCCATCGTGCTCGACGAGAACACGATCCCGATCCGCCCGGACGTACGCGGAGCGTGCGAACTCCTCGGCATCGACCCGCTCTACGTGGCCTGCGAAGGCCGCATGATCGCCGTCGTGGCCGCGGGGCACGCCGACGCCGCCCTGGACGCGCTGCGCGCCCACCCGCTCGGCGCGGATGCCGCGATCATCGGACGAGCCGGCGACGACCCGCCCGGCCTGGTCCTGCTCAAGACCTCCTTCGGCGGAACCCGCATCGTCGACCTCCTGGTGGGCGACCCGCTCCCGCGCATCTGCTGACCCCGGACGGGACACGCGGCGAGCCACAGGCCGCGGGCGCGCTCCGCGGTCGCGCCCGGCCCGCGTACCCGCTGCTGCCGCCGTCCATGACCATGAGACGCTCGAACCCATGGGGACCAGACACATGAGAGCCGCCTACGTGACCGAGCTCGGCCCCGCAGAACGCATCCACGTGGGGGAACTCCCCGTACCCGAACCCGGTCCCACCGACGTACTCGTCCACGTCACCGCCGTGGCGGCCAACAACGTCGACACGTTCGTCCGATCCGGGCTGTACCGCACCCCCACCCCCTTCCCGTTCGTCATCGGACGGGACCTCACCGGCACGGTCGCCAGGACCGGCCCCGGCGTCACCGGCTTCACCGAAGGCGACCGTGTCTGGTGCAACAGCCTCGGCCACGGCGGCCGCCAGGGCTCCTTCGCCACCTACGCCGTCGTGCCCGCCGACCGGCTCTACCCCTTGCCGCCCGGAATCGACCCCGGCACCGCCGTCGCCGCGCTCCACCCGGCCGCCACCGCCTACCTCGGCCTCTTCCGCGAGGCGCGGATCCGCCCCGGCGAGACCGTCGTCATCGGCGGGGGAGCGGGCGCCGTCGGCTCCTGCGCCGTCACCATGGCTGCCGTCGCCGGAGCCCGCGTCATCGCCACCGCACGCCCCGACGACGGGGAACGATGCCACGCGCTCGGCGCCACCGAGGTCATCGACTACCGCGACCCACACCTGCTCACCCGGCTCGGGAAAGCCGCCCCCGACGGCATCGACGTCTACTGGGACACCTCCGGACACCACGACATCCCCGGCGTGACACCACTCCTGGCCCACGGCGGGCGCCTCCTGCTCACCGCCGGCATCACCGCCCGCGCCGAACTCCCCGTCGGATCGCTGTACACCAGGGACGCGCGACTGCTCGGCTTCGCGATCTCCAACGCCACCACCACCGACCTGGCCGACGCCGCCAGGCTGGTCAACCACCTGCTGGCCGCCGGGCACCTGCGCGTACGGCTCGACGAGGTCCTGCCCCTCGACCAGGCCGCCGAGGCGCACCGCATGCTGGAGGACGGCCAGACCTCCGGCCGCATCGTGCTCCGCCCCTGAACGCCCTGGTCGACCACCTGCCGCAGACGAGAACACCGGCACCACGGCATCCATATCACCCAGTTATGGAAACTTGTGCGGTGTTCAGCAGATTCGTTCCGTGTCAGCTTTGGTCCAGTCCAGGCGCCTCGGGCCGGACGGTTTCCCAGGTCGTACGGTGTCGGCTGCCCACCCACACCCGCCGACACGATGGGGGAGTACGACAGGTCCGGGCCGGGTGCCTCACCCCCGACATCGAGAAGGCCACTGATGGACACCGAGAACACGCCCACCGAGCAGGAGAGCAAGGGAATCAGCCGCAAGACCCTGCTCAAGGCCGCCCTGGTCGCACCGCTCCCGCTGCTGGTCGGGCAGCTTCCCGCGCTGGCCCGCGACGCACGGACGACGGGCGAGCCGCTGGCCCCCACCCCGTTCTGCTCCGACGACGACGACCCGACGGTCCCGCAGATCGAAGGCCCGTACTTCAAGCCCAACTCGCCGCTGCGCACCACCCTCTCCGGACCCGGCACCCCGCTCACCCTGAGCGGCTACGTGTTCGGCCTCGCCTGCCAGCCGCTCGCCAACGTACTGCTGGACTTCTGGCAGGCGGACACCAACGGCGCCTACGACAACGTCGGATTCACCTTCCGCGGCCACCAGTTCACCAACGCCCAGGGCGCCTTCACCCTCACCACCATCGTGCCCGGCCTCTATCCGGGCCGTACCCGGCACATCCACGTCAAGGTCCAGGCGCCCAACCGCCCGATCCTCACGACGCAGCTCTACTTCCCCGGCGAGCCCCGCAACAGCACCGACACGATCTACGACCCCCGGCTGCTCATGAACGTCCGCACGGCCAACCCCGGCAAGGAGGCCACGTTCGACTTCGTCCTCAACGTGCCCGGCCAGCCACCCACCAGCCCGTCGCCGAGCGCGTCGCCCAGCACCTCTCCCGGCGGCACCTGGCGCGCGGGCACCACCTACAAGGCCGGCGACCAGGTCACCTACGGCGGCGCGACCTACCGCTGCCTCCAGGGGCACACGGCCATGGCCGGCTGGGAGCCCCCGAACGTCCCCGCATTGTGGCAGCGCGTCTGACGACGCCCCGCTCCCGTCGCCGACCGGCCTCCGAGAGACACTGCCGGCGGCGGGAGCGCACACCAGGGGAGCACGAGCGGCGACAGCGACCTACCGCACGCCCCTGCCCAGGCGGCTCCCGGGCGGTCACGGGTCAGACGGGAACGACCGGCTCCTGTAGCTCGGTCACCCACGTCGCGGGGTTCTCGTCACACTCCAGGGTGAGCTCCCGCGCGTACCCGGTGGACCGGAAGCCGTTGGCGTCGATCCAGCGACCCAGCGCCTGGGACGTACGCAGAACGTCGTCCATGGACCCACGGTGCACGACCGTCGCGGCCTGCTCGACGCCGGGCAGGTCCACGACCGAGAAGTCGGCGCCGGGCGACACGTCCGCGGCGACCGTCATCCCGGCATGCACAGTGATCATGCCCTCGCCCAGCGGGGAGTCCTCGTAGTAGGCGAGCCCGGGACCGGCCGGCGCCACGCCCGCGGCGTCGAGGCGGCGGCACAGTTCGTCGTACAGCGGCTTGATGACCGGCCCGATGTCCTCCGGAGCGTAGCTCGCGGCGGTCCCGGTCAGCTCCGCCACCCGGACACCCGGAATGCTCTTGATCACGATGTCGTCCATGGACATGCGTCCCTCGGTTTCGATGGTCCGGAGCCTCGCCTCGACCTGAGCCAGCCGCGCCGCCGCGGCGGCCATGGCCGCTTCGAGTTCCGCCTGCCGCAGCCGCAACATCCCGCGCAGCCTCTCCGTGCTCACACGCTCGTCCAGGATCGACGCCACCTGCTCGAGCGTGAAGCCGAGCCCCTTCAGGGCGATGACGCGATTGAGCCGGGCGAGCTGGCCGGCCTCGTAGAAGCGGTAGCCGCTCGCCGGATCGACGCGCGCCGGGCGAAGCAGCCCGATGGCGTCGTAGTGGCGCAGCATGCGGACCGAGACACGGCCGTGTCTGGCGAAGTCTCCGATGGTGAACATGACGCCTTCCATTGCAGAGCCTCACACGGTGTCAGGGTCAAGTCTGGAACCCCCTCGGGCCGGGCGGTACGGGAGGGCCCTGGCGCGGACGCCTTGGGGGAGGGCTTGTCAGGCATGACCTGACAGTCTAGGGTTGCGATCACACCGTCAGGTCACGCCTGACAACCGTCGATACGGGAGGACCGCATGCCCGCCCCATCTCTGGCCGACGAGAAGATCCACTGCTCCTTCTGCGCGAAATCGAAGACCGAAGTGGAGAGGGTGATCGCCGGAGCCGGCGTCTACATCTGCAACGAGTGCGTGCATCTCTGCACCCTCATACTCGACACACCGGCCGCGCCCTCCACCGCCCCCTCGGACGCTTCCGCAGCGACGACCGAGATCCCCTGGCCGGACACCATGACCGACGAGCAGATCCTCGACCTCCTGCCGCGCGTCGCCTCCGTGAGCGCCCAGGTCGACGCCAGCCTGCAGGTCTGGGTGACCCGGCTGCGCGACAGGGGCGTCACCTGGGCCAGGATCGGCGCCGCCCTGGGCATGACTCGGCAATCGGCCTGGGAGAGATTCTCCGGAGAGGAGTGAAACACGACCCCGGAGCCGAGAAACCGCAGGCCGAAACGGGATCCGCGACCACCCGCCAACCATGCGCAGTGAAACTTTCACCGCCGGTTGACGCCCGAGGCGCCAGCCCACAGGATCATGGTGCCTCCTGGTCAGGAGGGGGCGTCAAGTGACTGCCGCTACCCATGACGAGGTGTGCCGATGCCCGAAATCCCGTTACGAGTCGCGTCCGCCGTCCTGCTGACGCTGACCGCCCTGAACGGTCCCACCGCGTACGCCGACGACGTCACCCCGGTCACGGTGACCGTCAACGCGCGCGCCGCCCTCGCCACCGTCCCCGAAACCGGCATCGGCACCAACCATGCGATCTGGGACAGCAACCTGGGCACCGACGAGACCGCGGACCGACTCAAGGACGCCGGGGTGAAGCTGCTGCGCTACCCCGGCGGCTCCTACTCCGACATCTATCACTGGGCCGACCACACCGCTCCCGGCGGCTACGTGGCGCCCGGCACCGACTTCGACACCTTCATGCGCGGCGCGCGGCGCACCGGAGCGCAGGCGATGGTGACCGCCAACTACGGCACCGGCACCGCCGAAGAGGCCGCCGCCTGGGTCCGCTACGCCAACGTCACCAAGGGATACGGCGTCAAGTACTGGGAGATCGGCAACGAGAACTACGGAAACGGCCACTACGGCTCCGCCTGGGAGGCGGACGACCACGCCGACAAGAGCCCGGCCGAGTACGCCCGCAACGTCGTCGCCTACGCCGAGGCGATGAAGGCGGTGGATCCGACCGTCAAGATCGGCGCGGTGCTGACCACGGCGGCCAACTGGCCCGACGGGCTGATCGCCGGCGGCGACGACGGAACCTGGAACAAGGTCGTCCTGTCCATCGCCGGACCGAAGATCGACTTCGTGATCCTGCACTGGTATCCCGGCGCCTTCGACAAGGCCGGCCACGTCACCGACATGCTCGATCTCACCCGCCGGCAGATCGCCGAGCACGCGGGACCAGGATCGGAGCGGATCGGCATCGCGATGACCGAGTTCAACACCGGGACCAGCAGCAACGGCACGAACACCCAGCCCGGCGCGCTCGCCGCCGCCGACGCCTACGCGACGCTGCTCGCGAACGGGGTGTTCACGGTCGACTGGTGGAACGTGCACAACGGCATCGGCAATGTCACGCAGGTCGAGGGGCAGACCGACTACGGCGACTTCGGCCTGCTGTCGTCCGCGACGTGCACCTCTGACGGCAGCGTCTGCGAGCCGCCGTTGAACACTCCCTTCGCGCCGTACCACGCACTGCGGATGATGAGCGTATTCGCCCGCGCCGGCGATCAGTTCGTCCGGGCCGCCAGCGACCAGGCGAAGGTCAGCGCGCACGCCGTCCGCCGGCCCAACGGCGACCTGGCGGTCATGTTGATCAACACGTCGTCCGACACGTCCTACCCGGTCACGATCGGCTACTCCGGCTTCAGCCCGGCCACCGGGGCGCCCACCGTGCTGACCCACACCAACGGCGCGACCGGCATCACCAGCTCGACCTCGGGGAGCGCGACCAGCCGGACGCTGCCGCCGCTGTCGCTGACCACCGTCGTCGTGCATCCCAGCTCCGCGCAGACCGGGCTGCCGGGCGCGCCGGGACAACCGAAGGCCTCGACGGTGACGGACACGACCGCCACGATCACCTGGCCCACCGCCTCCACCGGTACACGTCCCATCGTGAAGTACGAGGTCCACCGCGACAACGGAGCCGTCAGCGAGCAACTCGGTGAGACCGCCGGCACCTCCTTCACCGTCGGCAACCTCAAGCCGGGCACGCGCTACACGGTCAACGTGATCGCGCGCGACAGCGGCGGCGGCGTCTCGTGGGCCTCCCCGCCGCTGACGTTCACGACCGGCACACCCGCCTCCAGCTCCTGCGCCGTACGGCTGACCGACCAGTCCGACTGGGGCAACGGCTACGTCGGCGCCATCGACATCACCAACAACGGCGCACCGATCAACGGCTGGACCCTGAACTTCACCTGGCCCAGGACGTGGCAGAGCCTGGGCAGCGGGTGGAGCGCCGTCTGGACGCAGAACGGCTCGAATGTCAAGGTCGTCAACGAGCCCGCCAACGGCTCGCTGCCCACCGGCGCGTCGACCACCATCGGCTTCGTCGGCAACTACAGCGGCCCGAACATCCTCCCCGCCGTCTTCACTCTCAACGGAACCGTCTGCACAACGCGGTGACGCGCTGATCCGGGGCCGTCCCGCGCGGACGGCCCCGGACACGCTCACAGCCGGGCAAGGGACGCGCACCGGGTGACCCGCGGAGCCATTACCGCCACCAGATCCGGGCTTCAGTGCCTGGTGAGGCTACGGCGAGGGCCCTGGACTCAGCGGCGCAGGACGGTCTCCCGCTCCATACGCGACAGCTTCTCGGGATTGCGCACGGCGTAGAGCCCGGTGATGAGGCCGTCGTCGACACGCACCGCCATGACGGTGTCGATCTCGCCGTCGAGCCGGAGAATCAACGCCGGGTAGCCGTTGACCTGCGCCGTCTGCAGCGAGAACCCACCCAGCCTGGCGGCCAGGAGAACCACTCCGCCGACCCCCACGACGGGCTCCAGGGCGGCCTGCACGACTCCACCACCATCACCCAAGAGGACGACATCCGGCGCGAGGACATCGAGCAGGCGTTGCAGATCGCCCGTCTCGACCGCCCGCTGGAACGCCTCGAGCGCGCCGCGGGTCTCGGCCGGAGAAACGACCCCGCGCGGTCGACGCGCAGCGACGTGTGACCGCGCCCGATGCGCGATCTGGCGGACCGCGGCCGGACTCTTGTCGACGGCTTCCGCGATCTCGTCGTAGTCCAGAGCGAACACCTCGCGCAGCACGAACACCGCACGCTCGGTCGGCTGAAGCGTCTCCAGCACCAGCAGCATCGCCATCGAGACGCTGTCGGCCAACTCGACATCCTCGGCCACATCGGGCGCGGTCAGCAGCGGCTCGGGCAACCAGGGTCCGACGTAGGACTCCTTGCGCCGGCCGAGCGTACGCAGCCGGCTCAGCGCCTGCCGGGTGGCGATCCGGACCAGGTAGGCACGCTGATCCCGCACGGCGTCAAGGTCGACCCCCGACCACCGCAACCAGGTCTCCTGCAACACGTCTTCGGCGTCGGCGGCCGAGCCGAGCAGCTCATAGGCGACGGTGAACAGCAGATTGCGGTGGGCGACGAACGCCTCGGTGGCGGGGTCCGGGCGGTGGTCCGGGCGGTGGTCCTGGCGCATGTCCCCGCCGGGATCTCCGGGCGCGGTCCGCGACGTGTCGGCCAATGGGTGGCTCCTGTTCGCTCTCGACTGTGTCACCCACCAGACGCCGGGGCCCGTCGTTTTGTGACACCGCGACGGTAGCCAATTTGTCGACCGCGGCCGAATGACGTGACGCCGAGCCGGCGTCACGAGGAGCGGTGCGTCAGATATCACCGATGGACCACCGCTTGTGGCGCACGTCACATAACCGCGCTGTCACAAGGATCGGGCCGTCGGCATCTTGTGTTCGTTCAGCGCAGCACGCACCAACGTACGGAAGGAACGTCATGAGTTCAGCGCGTGAAACCCTTCGCCGCGACTTCGGCGGCGACATCATCGAACCGGGCGGAACGGAGTACGAATCGGCCAGTCGCTCGGTACTGGCTTCGGGTAGTCCGGCCTACGTTCTACGTCCCAACAGCGTCGGGGACGTGCAAGCGGGTGCCAGATTCGCTGCCGGCGCAGGGCTTCCACTGTCCGTGCGAGGCGGCGGCCATGGCTTTCCGGGCTTCGGCACCAACGACGGCGGCGTCGTGATCGACCTCAGCGCGCTCGCGACCGTGGAGATCATCGACAAGGAGCGTCACCTCGTGCGAATCGGCGGCGGCGCCACCTGGGGTCAGGTCGCGGCCGCCCTGGCCCCGCATGGCCTGGCGATCTCCTCAGGCGACACCAAGAGCGTCGGTGTCGGTGGGCTGACGTTGACCGGCGGCATCGGCTGGAAGGTCAGGAAGTACGGCCTGGCCCTGGACAACGTGGTCGGCGCAGAGGTGGTCACGGCCAACGGAGAGGTCGTGCGTGCGAGCGCGGGGGAGAACCCGGAGCTGTTCTGGGCGCTTCGCGGTGGCGGCGGCAATTTCGGGATCGTGACCGCCTTCGAGTTCGCGGCACACCCGACGACAGACGTCTTCCACGGCAAGATCGCCTTCCCGGCATCGGAGGCGGCCACCGTGCTGCAGGGTTGGGCGGACTACCTCCGCACCGCCCCCGAAGAGCTCACATCCATCGCGAGCTTCGCCAACCCCTTCGCCGGCGGCCCCGAAGCGCCGGTCGAGATCCACGTCGCCTTCGACGGCCATGACCCGGAACTCGCGGCCGAGGCGATCGACCCGATCCGCCGGCTCGGCACGGCGATCGACGACGATATCGCGCTGAAACCCTGTGCGGACACGCTCGTGGATGGCGCGACCCCGCCGCCTGGCATCCGGCTTGTCACCCGAAGCGCATTCGTCGACAAGGAATCGGTGTCCGAGGTCCTGCAGATCCTCGCTGAGGTCGGGGCATCGGAGCGGTCGCCGTTCATCGCCGTTCGCAGCGTCGGCGGTGCGGTGTCCCGAATCCCCGACGATGCCACCGCCTACGCACATCGCCAGGCGGAGTTGATGGTCGTGACCACCACCGCGGGTCCGACGCCGGTCGTCGAGGCCGCTCGTCCTGCTCTGGAAGCGATCTGGGGGAGACTCACACCTCACGTCAACGGCCTCTACGCGAACTTCCTCTCCTCTGCCACCGAGGAGGATGTCGCCGCGATCTATCCAACGGAGACCTACAAGCGGCTCGCGGCGGTCAAGCGTCAGTACGACCCCCGCAATCTGTTCGCCCGCAACCACAACGTCCGCCCTCAGTAGGCCGTGCGGACAATCCAAGCCGTCTGCGGCGTCCCGGCCAGTTCGGACAACGAGGAGTAGCCGGCACCACCCCGTCTTGCCGAGGCCGCCCCAGAGCGGGGCGGCCTCGGCAAGACGGGGGTCAATCCTGACACCCGGCGACCAACCGGACGCCAGGGGACGATCAGCGACCCCTCTCCCGCGCGAGAGCCTCACCCGGGCCGACCAGTGCTCCTAATCAGGATTGATTTACCTACGAGCATTAGGTTAATTTAACGACATGAGGCAAGACCGGAGGCTCCGCCGGCGCAACGAGACCGTCCAGGAGATCCTCGACACCGCGATCGAGGTCATGGCGGAAGAAGGCGTGGCCGCGCTCAGCCTCGCGGAGGTCGCACGACGGATAGGCATCCGCCCGCCCTCCCTCTACCAGTACTTCCCATCGAAAATCGCCATCTACGACGCACTCTTCGAACGAGGCATGCGCCGATCGGTCGAGATCCTCGCCCCCTACCGCGCCACGATCGCCGACGACCCATGCGGCGCCATCGCCGCCGGCCAGGAGGCGACCATCGCCTGGATGACGGCCAACCCAGTGCTCGCGCAACTCATGTACTGGCGACCGGCACCCGGATTCGAACCTTCCCCCCAGGCATTCGAACCCGCCGTACAACAACTGGAAATCCTGCGCGAGGCACTCCAGGCGGCCGTGGACGCCGGACAACTGGCACCCGCCGCGGCGAGCGAGGAGGGCCTCGCCCTCTACACGGTGCTGATCTCCGGGGTGATCAGCCAGCAACTCTCCAACGAACCGTCCGCGCCCCCCGGACAGGGACGCTTCACCCGGTACGCGCGCACGGCACTCGACATGTTCTTCCGCTACTACGCCCCCGAGGAGGGCGAGACCGATGATCCCATCCTTCGTCGAAGCCGCGCGGCTGCCCCAGACTGATCGCGACCAGGCCGCGCCGATCTCCGACGCCGAGGGCCGCGCGACACTCGCACTACTCGGAGAACTTCGCGACGACGACTGGGCACGCCCCACCGACTGCGTCGAATGGGATGTCCGCACCCTGGTCTCCCACCTCGTCGGCCAGTGCGAGGACAACATCCACCTACGCACGATGCTGCGGCGGCAACTCACCGGACGGCGACGATACCCCAGCAAGATCACTCTGGACGCCCACATGGCCGTACAGATCGACGACCACGCCACGGAAACCGGACCGGCACTCGTCGAGGAGTTCGCCCGGCTGTGGCCCCGCGCCGTACGCGCCCGCCTACGGAGACCGAGCACGCTCCGACGCGTCACGATCGACAGCGGCATACCCGGCACGCCCCGGATGCCCATCGGCTACCTGCTCGACGTCATCTACCCCCGCGACCTGTGGATGCATCGCGTCGACCTCGCCCGCGCGACGGGGCGGCCGATCACCACGGGGGAGCACGACCGGCAGATCACCGAACAGGTCATCCGCGACCTGGCACTGGCCTGGACGGGCCCACCGATCGCGCTGGAGCTCACCGGCCCGGCCGGAGGGTCCTGGCTGATCGGCACCGGCGATCCGGCGGGAGTCGTACGAGCGGACGCCGTGGCATACATGCGCGCCCTCGCCGGCCGCGACGACGACGTGCACCTGGAGCTCGTCTCCGGCGACCCGGCCGCATCCGCCGCCGCCCGCCAGGCCAGGGTCGTCTTCTAATGCCCCTCCCGGCACCAGCCGCACAGCGCATGACCCGCCGCCCACCG
The DNA here is from genome assembly GCA_001570385.1 of Microtetraspora glauca. Lineage (GTDB taxonomy): Bacteria > Actinomycetota > Actinomycetes > Streptosporangiales > Streptosporangiaceae > Microtetraspora > Microtetraspora glauca. The sequence continues at coordinate 278,700 of BBYL01000009.1, forward strand.
GCGCGGCCAGGGGAAAGGAAGCACACGATGAAACCTCAGGCGACCGCGCCGGCCGACACACGCATGATGGGCATCATCCACGACGCGCTGCGCCGTGACCTCGAACGCACACGCCACGCGCTCACCGAACGGCCATATCCCGAAAACGGCCGACGGGAGGCGATCGCCGACCACCTCCGCTGGATGATGCGTTACCTGCACGACCACCACAGCAGCGAAGACCGCGGCCTGTGGCCACTGCTCCGGCGCAAGGCGCCGACCGCCGCACAACTCCTCGACAGCATGGAGAAAGACCACGCGGACATCGCCCACGCCATGGCCGCCGTCGAGGCGGCGGCCCAGCGGTACGCCGCCAGCGGCACCGACGAGACGAGGACCGGCCTGCTCGACGCACTGACCGCCCTCGACGACGCGCTCCTGCCACACCTACGGCGGGAAGAGGACGAGACGATGCCGGTCGCCGCGGCCGCCCTCACCTCGGCCGAGTGGCACGCCTGGGAGCAGGACTTCCACATCAAGCAGAGATCGTTGACCGAACTCGGCGACGAGGGCCACTGGCTGCTCGACAGCCTCGACGCCACTCGCTATCAGATCGTCGTCCGGCAGGTGCCGGCCATCCCACGCTTCATCCTGCTACGCGGCTTCGCCGGACGATACCGGCGCCGCGCCGCGCGGCGCTGGGGTTTCGGCCCGCGGAGATGACGCCACGCCGCACTCATCGCCGGACCCCCGGGCGCTCCCCGGGATCGCCGTAACCCGCCTGTTCATGGATGGCGTCGGGAGCACCCGCGGGGGATCGCATCAAACGCGATATCAGAGAGCTACCGGTGGCCTCCAATATTCAATCGGCCGGTTTTCCTCGACGCTCTCGGGTCAATCCCAGTAGTTGTACGACAGCTCGCCTAGGGTCGCGCCTTCCATTAGGCGACCTGACGGCGTTCTCTCATGTCGCGGCTGAGATGACGGCCTCTTGCAGGAGCGTTGGCAGCCCGTGGGCGGAGAACGGGCTCCTCCCCAAGGAGGAGGCCCACCATATGAGCGGCGCTCATAGTTGACGGCATGACGCGAAGATCCTTACATCGGCCACTGCCCCGTGCGCTCACAGGAGCGGCGCTCGCCCTGGCCCTGGTCGCGGGCACGGGCTTCACCCCTGCGAGTGCCACCCCGATCACCGATATCCCGCTCCTCGACGACTACGACGCCGAATCGCTCGCGAACCTCCCCGCCGTCGGCGGCCTGGAGTACCTGGGGCAGCGGTACGCGCCGACCGACACCTGTCCGCCTGTCGGCACCGGGCCGGGTGGGCCGCTGTTCTGGGGGGACGACAAGCCCACCCAGTTCCGTCAGGGCGTCCCACTGCCGGGGCAGAGGGTCGTGAAGATCGTCATCATGGGCGACTCGTACATATCAGGAGAGGGGGCGGGGGACTACTTCAACAAGCGCGGCTTCCTGCCCGAACCCATGCGATTCCTCCCAGGGCCCAACGGTGGGCGTATCCCGGCGGTAGGGCACACCGAGGCCGACTACGATGAGGACTTCCGTCACCGTTCGGCCAACGCCGCGGTCCTGCAGGCCATCGACCAGTTGCGCCGCGCCAATCCCGAGATCTTCTTCGACGTCCGTTTCAACGCCTCCTCCGGCGCCGCCAGCGAGCACTTCTTCGCCGGCCAGAACGACCACGGCCGCGTCAACCCGCCGCAGAACGAGGGACTGGACGAGGCCACCGACCTGGTGATCTCCGGCTTCGGCGGCAACGACGTCGACTTCGGGCCCATGCTGGCGGCCGTACTCGACAAGCCAGGTGACGTGGGCGGTATCGAGGCGCGGATCGCGCCGCTGTTGAACACCACCCGCACCTCGGCGCAGGAATGGGCGGACTCAGAGCCGCCGCGTCCGCCGTTCGTCCGACCGGTGACGCAACCGTCGACCCTGTCGGCGCGGCTGGTGCAGCTCGTGCGGGCGATGAGCGTCGCCACCAGCGGCAAGGCCAGGGTAATGATGGTCAACTATCCCCAGGGCGTCGCAGACGGTCTCCAGCCCGGAGGTCTCATGGGATGGGTGGTGCGGAAACGTCCGGCGGACTGGGCGAAACTCCGCACTCTGGCGCCTCGGCTGACCGCCTCCATCAAAAAGGCGCAGCAGGTCCTGGCCGACAACGGGATCGCCGCCGACATGCTGGACATCGAGAACGCCTTCACCGGCCACGAGCTGGGGACCGAGGCCCCCTACATCCGCAACGTCAACTTCACCCTCGCGGCGGGAGGGGACAGCTTCAACAGCAAACAGCAAACAGGACATCCCAACAAGCAAGGGCAGCAGGCACTGGCGGGCCACTACGCCCTGATGATCGCGGGTGAGCTCGGGCTGCGGGTCAAGGCGCCTGACGGAGCCCGTCCACCGGCCCGAGCGGCGGAGCCGTGCGATGCCGACCCCAGCGATCGCCACTACCTGCCCGCCACCGCCACCCAGAACACGGGGTCGAACGGCGGCACCGGCGGCGGTGGTGGAGGGGGCACCAGCATCCCCAACGTTGGCCCACGCTCGACCATGACCTACGTCAACATCGACCCGCCACTGCCTCATGAGTGGCCCGGGCCCACGAACACCGGCCCACAGCCCCAGCCCACCGGCTCACAGCCCTCTCCCGGAACGGGGACGACAGATCCGACACCGCGATGGAACATCTATCCGGTCGATACCGTCCAGCCCACGAATCCGACCATCCCCATCGACCTGACACAGCCGTTGCCCTACCTGTGGCCTATACCTGGCGGTGGAGGAAGCCCGTACCGTGACACATTCGAGGTGCATATCAACGCCGACCAGCTCATAAGGTGAGGATCAACACCGTCCAGATCAAGAGTTGAGCGGGCACGGGCCGGCGTCCGCCTGGTCCGGACATCTGGGACTCGCCTACCGCCCCTGTGCGTGCGGGCGAGTCCCATCGCACCCGCCGCACAGCGAGCCTCGGGCACGTCGAGCGCCAGGACCGGCCGTATAGGAGGGCCGGACCCAGGGCGAGGAATGCGGCCGTCTCGACGCCGAGACGGCCGCACCGACTGCCCCGATCGGGGAGACCCTCGACGGTCTACTTGACATAATGTTCATTATCGAGCATTACGGAGAGGCTTCCTCGGACCCTGCCAGAGCCGTACGATCACGGCGTGTCCATAGGAAATCCCACATTCGTCATCGTCCTCATTGTGCTCGTGGTCGCCGTGCTGGTGGTCGTCGTCGTACTGGCGGCCCGCGCGGGAGCCCGTCCCAGCGCACAGCTCGCGTGGCGGACGCCGGGAATGATGCCGCCGATCTCATTGGATCTTCAGGACCGCGTCCGCGAGCTGTGCGCAGAGGACAAGAAGATCCACGCGATCAAGCTGGTCAGGGAGGAAACCGGACTGGGCCTCAAGGAGGCCAAGACCGTCGTCGACGCCCTGGAGGCCGGCCGCCCCGTTCCCGGTGAGCGAGCCGGCGGGCACGGCGACCTCGCCTCCCGCGTACGCGAACTCAAGGCCGCCGGCCGCACCGAACAGGCGATCTTCCTCGTACGCGGCGAGACCGGCATGGGACAGGACGAAGCCGAGATCTTCGTCAACGCCCTCTGACCTGCCCTGAAAGACCCTGGCAGGCCTCCACCACAGCCTCCCGCGAGGGCCGCGGCGCCTCGAATCCGCGCACGGAACGGCGCCTCCGGCAGGAACCTGTGACCAGCGAGAAGAGGTGGTCACCGCCCGCCGCACGTAGCGGCCGACGGCGACCACCTCGGAATCACATGATGTGACTCACTTCCATGTGATTCACCCGGTCAGGCGCGCAAACGGCGTCTGACCTCGAAGAATCACCAGCTCCGCGCGGTGACGGCGCTCTCGAGCATCGACCTGTGGCGCAGCATCCACGCCGCCGACCGGGCCCGCCAGGCCATCGACCACAACGGAGCCGGATCGCCGGACTCGGGCGTGACCCGCCCCTTGATCGCCTCGGCCGCGCAGTCCCGGATGGCGTACTCCACCATCCGGGTCACGAGACCATCCCGTTCGGCGACGGGAAACCCGTAGCCGTCCAGGAAGTACCGCAACTGGGCGGCCCGCACCGACGCGCCGGGCAGACGGTGCCGCTCGGCGACGTCGTCGTCGTGCAACTGCGCGTTCCACCACGCGGTGGCGGCGATCTCGTCGAGCCGGTCGGTCGGCCCGGCGGACGTCCAGTCGATGAAGGCGACCGGCAGACCGTCGCGCGCCACGGTGTGCCACGGCCCCGCGTCCCTGTGGCTGATGATCGCCTCAGGGTCCGAGCTGTGGAACGGCCACCACTGCCAGACCGCGTCCGGCGGCGGCCGGAAACTCGCGGTGGCGTCGTGGAGTTCGCGTAGCAGGCGGCCGACTCGCCAGATCCCTTCATCGGTCCAGGCGAGCGGGTGGACGAACTCGCCGTCGATGTACGTGACGACGTCGCGCCCCTGATCGTCATAGCCATCGCCGACGAGGCGAGGACTGCCGGTGAAACCGACACTCTCCAGGTGCCGCAGCAGGGCGTGGACGGTCTCCGTCCAGGGCCCGGCCGGACGCAGCACCGTGTCGCGATGCCGGATCACCGGTGTGGGATTGCCTTCGGCTCCACGCAGAGGCTCGAAGGATGATTGCGAAGACACTCATGCTCCTCGTGATCGGAATCGTGACGCCATGAGACATGGGCGTCACGCAGGCAAGATGGCAGGGACATCCCTGCGGTCATGCGGATCACTTCGACGCGAGGAGCGCGCTTCACCGCCGGCTCGTCACCGTCCGGAACAGGTTCCACCCCGAGACTCGGGGTCGGGTGCGTCAGAGAGCGACAGGCTCCCGCGTCGAAGCGTGAGTCTCGCCAGGGACCGTGATCGTCATGATCGACCTCCAAAGAGCCGGAGTTGCCGTGAACGGTGTCACGACGGCATCGGGCACGCAACATGTTTTCTCGCGCCTGGCTGGACACAGGCCGACGCCGTCTCCAGCGTCACCTGCCGCGAGATGTTCATTCGAGCGGGCTCACAGCGACAAGGACCGGACCGATCGCCCTGTTCGGGGTGAGAGTGCTGACGCCGTTGGCAGGCGCAGCCGTCCCTGCCTATCCCACTTGGACACTCACGCTTCGCGCTGAGCGCGACGCAGGTCCTCGGCATTCGCCAGGGCGTCGGCCAGGCGTTCCCGATCGGCGTCGGCCAGGTTCGTCTCCGCCACCCGTGCCAGGAGGTCGTTCGCGCACTCGGCGTCGCCCAGCCGTACGGCCAACTCGGCTCGGTACACCAGCGCTTCGACGAGTTCCACCGCCGGGGCGGAGTCCTGCTCGCGATTGATCGCGCCGTCGAGGATGCGGGCCGCCTGCTTGTCGTCGCCCTTGGAATCGCTGAGGACCACCGCGTTCTCCATGGCTTTGGCGAGCTTGCCGGTGGCAGAGGAGTCCGCGTCCTCGCCCTTGGCCGGGAAGATGCGGATCCAGTTGCCGCCTGGATCGACGACGGTGAAACCGGCCAGCCCGTCGGAGTTCTTGCGCTTGCGCGGTCGTGTGATGCGGGGAATCCCGGACACCGGGAGCTTGCCGTAGGCCTCTCGCAGGCCGGCGGCGAAGCTCTCGAACAGCACTCCCGTGTCCGGCACGAACACCAGGCACGAGCCGTACGAATTCGCGGGATCGAAATCAGGAATCCCGAAGAAGTGCAGTTGGAGATCCTCGCGACGCAGGACCATGTACGGATTGGGGCGCGTCTGCCGGTAGGTCCGCTCGAAGCCGAGCGCACGGTAGAACTCCGCGATGTCGTCGATGGACGCGCAGGGTAGCAGCGGGACGGTCACTTCGTCGGCCATGGGCTCTCCTCTTCCTGTGCCCTGGTCTCGAGGCCGAGTTCGCGCAGGGTGCTGATGGTGATCTTCATATCGGCGAGGGACAGGCGTCCGCCCAGGCGGTTGGCCCACTCGGCCTGATGCCGTTCGACGTAGGCGAGTGCCGCGCGTCCCTCCGAGGTCAACGTCATCAGCCTGGATCGCCGGTGAAGCGGATTGTCCTGGAACACGATCAGGCCGTCGGCCGCGAGCGAGTCGGCCGTCTGCTGGACGCTCTGCCGGGCCAGCCCCATCGTCCGTGCGACCCCGGCCACGGTGATCGGCTCGTGGTCGATCACCCCGAGCACCTGCCATCTGGCACTGGTGAGACCGACGGGCCCGGCGAGCTCGTCGCCGGTGGCCAGCAACAGCCCGTTGGCCCTGAACACCTCGATGACCAGCTCGGAGAAGGCCAAGCCGCGCTCGGTGAGCTCTTCCATGCGCGTCACCCTGCCAGGATGACAGGTACCTGTCAATCTTGCTCAAGGATGGGCGCGAGGGGCCATCGCAGAGGGGCACCACCGTCGACGGCGTCCTCCTCCAGCGACTCAGGCCACCGAAAATGCCTTCCGCGGCTCAGGGCACCGCACGGATGATCATGGCCGTTCGGATCGGCTTTGAAAACGATCAATGAGTCACACCGAAGGAGCGACGTTGTCGTTACCTCGCATTCTGGGCGCGACGCAACCCCCAACGCCACGGCGGGCGTATGGGCTCGATTCCGTCGCCTCGAGTGAATGTCGGCGGTGCGTGCTCCCCAATGCTTCGATGTCCGGAAAAACCCTCTAAGTTCTATACCAGACAGAAGGTGAATTCTGTCCGGTATGGAGGAGAGTGTTCGGTTTTCAACCAGCGCCCAGTGTCCTGTCTCAGGGAACGTGGCCCCTGTCTCATCAAGGTGGCCCCCGCGGGATTTCGTCTCACTAAAGTGGCTCCGCTCCCGGATTTGTGCGGATCGGATTCTTAGCAACGTGGCCCCTCAGCGTCGGCGGTCTCATGAAAGTGGCTCCGGATCATGTCCCTGGTGGCGTCGATGAGCGTGCAGGCCGTACCAGCAGCTCCCTCGAACGTCTCCAGCGCGGGCTTCGTAACACACGAAGGCGAGGAACGGGGCTTCCGCTGGGTTTGGCGCGCCAATGGGTGGAAGCCCTCCCCCATCCCCGTCGGCTGGGCCAGGAACCGACGTCACCGTCACCTGTCTTCGCCGCCGACGAGCACGCTTACCCGGACATCCACTGATCAGCCTTACAGCCGCCTATGGTGGCGACCGTGAGCGTGCATTACTCCGACGAGGACCTTCCCGCCCGGACTTGCAAAGGTGAACCGTTGCCCCAATCGAGGTCGCGACCCACCCGGTCCAGATCGACGTCGCCGTACGCGGTATCCAGCGGCCGCCAGGGCCTCCTGGTCCCGGTGGCGGCGGCCACTTCACCCACACGCAGACCAACCCCGGCCAAGCAGTGGATCACCGTCCACCCGTTGAGCCGGCGCCCCCGGGTTGCCGTCGAGGACTCCGACGGCAACGAGATCGACGCCGGGGTGACCTGCCCAGATGCGACGACCGTGGCCGTCACCCTCGGCGCGGCAACCGCCGGTCGGGCTTACCTCACCTGAGAACGACGGGGAATCAACGCCAACCAAGAAGATGCGCTGCTCGTGCTCCGGGGTTTCCTGCCGGGGCTCAGAGGGGGTTCTGCGAGAGCGCGAGTTTCCGGAGGAAAGCGGCATTGGACGGTGACGTGCGCAGACCGTCGAGTATCCCGGTGAGCGCCTGCTCGCGGTCCAGGTCTGCGAGCGCCTGCCTGAGTTTCCATATGATCTCGCGCTCGTCGTCGGCGAGGAGCATCTCCTCCCGCCGTGTGCTGGAGGCGGTTACGTCCACGGCGGGGAACAGGTGCTGCTGGGCGAGGGCCCGGTCAAGGCGCAGTTCCATGTTGCCGGTGCTCTTGAACTCCTCGAAGAGGTAGTCGTCCATCCGCGAGCCCGTCTCGACGAGCGCGGTCGCGATGATGGAGAGCGAGCCGCCTTCCTCGGTCGCGCGGGCCGCGCCGAACAGCCGTTTCGGCTGATGGATGGCGTACGCGTCGATTCCACCGGTCAGGGTCTTGCCGCCTTTGGGGGCGATGACGTTGTATGCCCTGCCGAGACGGGTCAGGGAGTCCAGTAGGACAACGACGTCCTGGCCATGCTCGACGAGCCGCTTGGCGCGCTCGATCGCGAGTTCGGCGAGCGCTGTATGGTCGCGTTCGGGCTGGTCGAACGTTGAGGCGATCACTTCGCCGCGCACCTGCCGGCGGAAGTCAGTGACCTCCTCGGGGCGCTCGCCCACGAGTACCACCATGAGGTGGACGGCGGGATGGTTTGCGGCGATGGCGTCGGCGATGGCCTTGAGTGCCATGGTCTTCCCGGCCTTCGGTGGTGCGGCGATCAGGCCGCGCTGTCCCAAGCCGACCGGGGTGATGAGGTCGATCAGGCGTGTGATCGGCGATCCGGTCTCCAAGAGCAGACGGCGGTGGGGGTGGACGGGCGTCATGTCGGAGAAGTGCGGCCGTTCCCTGTGCCGTTCTTCGCCGTCGATCGACACCACCTGTGCCGGCTTGCCGTGCGGCTTGCGCAGGAGGGCTGTGATCAGTTCGCCCCGGCGCAGGCCGAGTGCTTTCACCTGCGCGGTAGGCAGACAGACATCGTCCTGGCTGGGGAGGTAGCCATCTGCTATGAGGTAGGCCCTTCTGTCACGGATGTCGAGCAACCCGGTCGCCTCCCGTTCTTCGGTGGGCGGATGTGTGCTGTTCTGGACTGCCAGGGCGCTCCTTGTCGAGGGCTTGTCAGCGGTAATGGTCATGGGCGTGTCCTTAAGTTCGGAGACGAGTGACGGGGAAGGGTGGATGCGCTACATCGGCCCGGTAGCGGGCATGGCGCGATGACTCTCGGCCGGCGGCGGGCGGTCTGCGCGCACAGGAAGAGGCGCGTGATGACGCCGTCCGGCATCTGGAGGAGAAACGACGCCCTTGACAGCGGGCGAACGTGAGATACCGACGCTCAGGACGGCAGAAGAAAGGCTCCGATGGAACGAGGATCAGATTGATCACAGCGAGGAGCCAGTTAGACGGTATCACCCCCGGACCTGGACGCAACCCAGGTGCCGGGACTGCTGCCAGCGAGTGAGAGGTTCACCCTTGGCGGGGCGAGTTGCCGGGGTTGCTCGGGTGTCCTGTCTCACGCAAAATGGCCCCGTCTCACTAAGGTGTGTCGGTGTCCGCCCCAGACGAGCTGATCAAGCCTGAGGATGCGGAGCCCTTCCCTGCGACCGCCCAGTCGGTGACCGATTCCAGCGCATAGTGGTTGAAGGAGTTCGTTTCGCCCGGGTTGACGGTGCCGTTTGGCAGCATGGAGTCCCAGCAACCGACTCGTGTGCGAAGATCTCGGAAATGCTCTCGTCTAACGGCAGGAAGCCCGTCATGGGCCCATCGCTGGTGCTGGGTGCGCTGGTGCTGGGTTCGTGGGGATGCTCGGCGCTGTCGCCTGGCACCGGGCACTCGCCCGGCGCCGGCGCGCGCCCCTCCCCCGGCGGGGTGCGAACCGTCGCCTCTCCCCGGCCGGTTGCGGCCCCGACCCTGTCGCTCCGAGCGGTGAAGGCCCCGGCGCTCACGTCCGTTCCAGCCCAGCCCTCCTCCTGTCGCCAGCCGCCGGAGCGTACCGACGATTTCCAGGCCGCCGGGAAGGCACCGAACTGGAAGCGACTCACCGTCGACAAGGACGACACCCACACCGATCCGCGTCAGGTGGCCGCCACCGCTGACGGGACGATCTGGGCCGTCTACAACAGGGACCCGTTAAAGACCGGCGTACTACGTCGCTGGGACGGTTCGGCCTGGCAGACTTTTGACATTCCACCGGCGCCGGTCGACGGGCCGTTCGACCGCACATCCAATCCCCATGCCGTGGAGGGCTTGGCCGTGGTGTCGGCTCAGCGGGTACGGGTCTTCGGTAGGGCGCTTTACACCGGTGGCTCTTCCAGGCCCGGAGTGTTCGTCCACACCTTCGAAAGGGGCCGGTGGCGTAGTGAGGTCTTCCCCATCGCCACCACGTCCGCCGATTCCGTGGACGTGTACGGTCCGTGGCTGAAGTACGGCAGGCAGGCGCTGCGCTGGAACGGCTCGGCCTGGCGGTCCTACCGGCTTCCGATCCCGCGCCTGGGTGTTCCGTCTTATGGCGGCCTGCTGGTCGGAGGCCGGGGCGATGAGATATGGGCGGTGGGAGTGCCCGGCCGGGACAGCGAGGGTGGGCACCGTGCAGGGGTGCTGCGCTGGGCGGGTTCCGGCTGGCAGGAGATCGGAATGCCCGAGTTGGGTGGGCCGGCCAAGGGGGTCCTGGCAGGCGACAGGGTCGTCGGCACCTCCCTGAGGGTCAACGATGTGGCGGTGCTGGGTCCCGGCGACGTGTGGGTGGTCGGCGCGGCGGCGATGCTGGTGGAAACCGGCGAAGACGAGGAGATGGGCTTCCGTCCGGTGGCGCTGCACTGGGATGGGAGGTCCTGGAGCTGCCACTGGGGTCCGGTGCCCACCTCGGGGGGCGAGAGCAGATGGTTCGAGCATGCCGAGCCCGACGGCGCGGGCGGGATGTGGACGGTCGACGACGCCGACGAGCTGTGGCACCTGTCGAGTGGGCGCTGGACCCGCGGCCGACTGCCCGCGTTCGACGGCTGCACGGCGTACGGGGCGGATCTGGTGCTGCGTCCCGGCACCCGTGAGGTCTACGCGCTGGGCGCCTACCGTTGTGGCCGCGGCATCGATCGTTCCGCACTGTGGCGAACCCGGTGATCGCCCCTGGCGCGCGGGCGGCCTTCCTCACCAACATGAAGACCACAAGGTTCGCCCGGTCGGTGTGAGACCGGCACTTCTACCAGCGACGGAACCGGAAGGCACCGCATGATTCGACTGATCAGGCGAAGACATGGCCTCTCTGCGGCCATCACCGTGCTGTCGTATACGGCAGCCGTATGCACACTCACCTGGCTGACCATCGACAACCGGCTCGGGGACCAGCTCTACGGGCATTTGACGATGCTGCTGGTGGCCTTTCCCGTCTCCATCGTGGCATTTCTGGCCGGCTCCTGGCTGTCCCACGCCTTGATCGGCGAGCACGGCACCGCCATCACGTATGGCTGGGACTTTTTCGTGCTGGCCTGGCCCGGCATCGTCCTGGCCGTCATCCTCGCGATCCTGCTGTTTCGGCGGCGCGCCGCAGGCCGCGCCATAGGTTGGTTTCTGGCCGGGTGCGTCATCCTGGCCGGACTGGCGATCGCCTTCGACCAATGGGCCCCACGCCGTCCGCACGGTTGGCCGTTGCTGGTGTGCGGGCTTGGCATGGTTATCGGGCTGCTCATGGAACACATCGGGCACCGGAGCGCCACCACGGGCCGCGACGTCACGTGAATGGTCACCACGGAAATCGGAATGATCACACGCCAGAACGGCGCCGGCTCTCACTACCGCGTTCGGCACAGCGCTGTGGCCGACGAAGGTCGATTGTTCGTCTCGGCCTGCCTGGCGACGTGCCGAAGCTGAAGTGAACTGCGCCGGGTTGTCCATTAACCGCAGTGGTCCCGCTGGGTCAGGCCGCTCCCGGCCCGAACAGGCGGTCCAGGTGGTAGTCGATGATCTTGGTGGCGGCCTCGTGGCTGCGCTGCCGGCTGAGGACGCTGTGGGTCAGGCCGTTGGCGAGAGCCAGAAGGCCGGCGACTTCGGTACGCGGGTCACGATCGGGGGCGATGTCCCCGGCCTGCTGCGCGGCGGTCAACCGTACGGTGAGGAAGTCTTCCAGTGCGTTGGGCAGGGTGAGCCCGACCGCGGCGAGCGCCGGGTCCGTGAGGGCGGCGGTGTAGTAGGCGGTCCAGGCCATAGAGTCCAGGCGGCTCTGCTCGTCGAAGGGCACGATCGTGCCGAGGACGGCGGCGAAAACGCCTCGCGGTGTCAGCTCGCCCGCGGCAGCGGCGGCCCGCTGCTTGACCCGGCGGTCCATGCGGGCACCCAGCTCGGTGAGGCCGGACTCGAGCAGGGCCTGCTTGTTGGTGAAGTAGTACTGGACGACGCGCAGCGAGACCCCGGCCTCGGCGGCGATCTCACGCATCGACACTGCCTGCAGGCCGCGGGTGCTGGCGATGCGCAGCAGCGCCTCGGTCAAATGGCGCCGCCGCTCATCATGATCCACCTGTCGGGGCATAACCGTTTTCTACCTGTTGTTCGTGCTGTGCTTCGGCGTTGCGGTCCCGGGCCGCGGCTGGCCGGGAAAGGTGAGGATCCGCTCGGCGACCAGGTCCGGAGCTTCGACGGGTAGCGAGTGTCCGGTGCCGGGCACGATCTCCACCCGCCAGGACGGCGCGATGTCGGCCAGTCGCGCGGCCAGCGCCTGCGCGTCGAGCAGCGCGCTGCGGGCGCCCAGCAGCACCTGCACGGGCACGGACACCTCGCGTATCTGCTCGTCGGTGTAGGCGGGCGGGATGGGCACACGCCGGCGGAAGGACCATCCGGCCCGCATCAGCTCCACCAGCCCATCCTCGCGCAGCACTCCGTTGTTCACTACGCCGGCCATGCGGTGTCGCAACGTACGAGGAAGCATGGAGGCGATGGCCCCGGCAAGGGCCCACCGGATGAACCGCCTGGGCAACGGCGCGAAGCCGCCCGGGTCCACCAGCGTCAGCGCCGCGACCCGGCCGCCCCCGCCGAGTTGCTGTTCCACCGCGGCCCAGCCGCCGGCAGAGAAGCCCGCCACATGTGCGCGCTCGGCTCCGACTGCGGCCAGGACGTCGGTGACCCAGCCACCGACCTCGGCACCGGTCGCGAGTGGCCGCGTCTGAACTGAGCGGCCGGGCTCGCCGAGCGGGTCGACGGCAAGGACCGGGCGCGTGCGTGCCAGCGGCTCGATGTAGCGGTACCAGGCCAGCGCGTTCCCGCCGGCACCGGCCAGGAGGACCACGGGATCCCCCTCGGCGGGTCCGGCCCGGTGGATCCGCACCATGCCGGCGCGGGTCTCGATGTCGATGGCGTCCACCGGCACCGGCCACAGCTCGCCGAGCACTCGGTCGTAGACGGTGTGGTACTTGTCACGGGCGGAGTCGCTGGTGAAGGCGGATGGCCGGTCAGGCATGCGCATGGTGACCTCATCTCCCGAATGGATACAGTCGTATCCTAACAATCCGCTGGGCCGACTGCGGCGGCGGCATTCGGGCCGGCTGCCCGACCAGACGCGACCTCACCAGCACCGAGGCCGCTTCTCGGCCGCTTCCACGGCACCCCTTCCAGGCGGGTACGCCAAGGCCCGCGTCGTGGCTCGGGCGGGGGTCGGCGCGACCCGGCGACCGGACCGGTCCATCGTGCGCTTAGGCTCGGGGCATCCCCTCCCCCGCCGCTCGAAAGGTGATGCCCTCATGCCCTCCGCGTTCCGCCTCTTCCGTGCCGTCGCGATCGCCGAGGCGTACTCCTGGGCAGGGCTGCTCATCGGCATGTTCTTCAAGTACGTCGTCGTCGGCGACGAGATCGGCGTGCGGATCTTCGGTCCGATCCACGGGGCGATCTTCGTGCTCTACGGGCTCGCCGTGCTGGCCGCAGCGAGGGCGGGCCGATGGAGCTTCGGCACCGTCGTGCTGGGGCTGGCCTGCGCGGTGCCGCCGTTCACCACGGTCTGGTTCGAGCGGCGGATGACCCGGCGCCTGGAGCCGGCCGCCCAGGTGGCCGCCTGACGAGGGGTCTGGGGACCGCCGGACAGGATCCGGCGGTCCCCAGGCCGAGGCCGCGGTCCGTTTCCGACCGCGTCGCGCAGCTCGCGGGACCTTTCCTCCAGTAGCGCCTGCAGCAGTCCGGCGCGGTTACCGAAGCGACGGAACACGGTGCCCTATGTGGGGATTTCCTGCTATCAGCCCGATCAGGCGAAAAATCGGTTGAAGACGGCAGCGAGAACGATCTAGATCTTTGATCCCGGCGCCTCGTATCGTCGCCGCATGACGACTGTGCTCTGCGTACCACAATGGCAAGGCTCGGCGTCGAGCAAGGCGCGGGGGTTGTCGGCCGGTGCCCGCCGCGCCGCCGAGCTCGTTCCGGCCGACGCAGTGGTGACCGTGCCGGTGCGGGAAGCCGACGGGGACAAGACCGCCGGGATCCGCGCGTACGACGTGCTCGTGGAGAACCAGCGGCTGACGCGGACGGCACTGGCCGGCATCGACGACCGGGTGATCACCATCGGCGGCGACTGCGCGGTCGACATCCCGCCGATCGACGCGGCCCACGCCCGCTATGGGAATGCGCTGACAGTGCTGTGGATCGATGCGCATCCGGACGTCTACAGCCCGCAGACCCTGCCATCGGGCGCCTTCCACGGGATGGTGGTGCGCGCGCTGCTCGGGGACGGGCCGGCCGGCCTCACACCGGAGCAGCCGCTGGCGCCACACCAGGTGATCATCGCTGGGGAGCGGGCGGGCGATGTGTCCGAGCACGAGTACCTCGCGAGGACCGGCCTGCGCAGGTATGGCGTTGACGACCTGGAGCGTGTGCTCGACGGTCTGCGCGGCCCCGTGTACGTACACATCGACCTCGACGTCCTGGAGCCCACCGCGTTCGGCTCGACCTGCTACCCGGAGCCGAACGGCGTACGGCCGCAGCGACTGATCGACCTCGTCGCCCAGGTGGAGGACATGGTCGGGGCGGCCATCACCGAACACGCGCCATCCAGCGACGACGTCGACCCCGGCGAGGCCGAGATCATTCGCCGGCTGGGCACCGCTCTGACGCGCTGACGGTCGGCATGTCCTCGGTGCCTTCATCACTCCTGTGGTGATGGAGGTGGCGGCCCGGCGGTGCCGGGCTGGATGTCGGAGACGTCGCGCGGCAGCCCTTCGATCAGGGAGACCCGGGTCGGTCGTTCACCGGTCACTCCGCGGTCAGCGGCTTGGCGATGTGTTCGAGTGACTGCTGCTCCGCCCGTACGCCGAAGGCCAGTTCGGCGATCCCGCCGAGGGCCATGGCGGCGGCTCCGATGAGGAAGCCGACGGCGACGAGGGTCATGCTGCCGGTGGCGATGAACTCGCCGAACACCAGTGGTCCGGTGATGCCGCCGATTCCGGTCCCGACGGCGTAGAACAGGGCGATCGCCAGTGCCCTGGTCTCCATCGGGAAGATCTCGCTGACGGTGAGGTAGGCCGAGCTCGCGCCCGCCGAGGCCACGAAGAACGTGAGCGCGACCAGCGCGACGAACGACACCGCGGTCAGGCCGCCGTTCATCAGGAGGAGGGCGAGGACGACGGCGAGCGCGGCCGACCCCAGGTAGGTCCCCGAGATCATCGGCACGCGGCCGACCGTGTCAAAGAGCCGGCCGAGCAGGAGCGGGCCGAGGAAGTTGCCGAACGCGAAGACCACCATGAAGTACGGCACGGCCCCTGAGGCCACGCCGAAGAAGGTGTGCAGCATGGTGCCGAGGTCGAACGTGACGGCGTTGTAGAGGAACGCCTGCCCGATGAACAGGGCCAGTCCGAGGATCGTCCGGCGGGGGTAGCGCTTGATCGCGACTTCGGCGATCTCCCGGAAGGGGATCGCCCGGCGTTGCCGTACGGTGATGGTCCCGTAGGGTGGTGCCAGCTCGCGGCCGGTCTTGGCGCGTACCTCGGTCTCGATCGTGCCGACGATGCGTTCCGCTTCCTTCTCGCGGCCATGGATGAACAGCCAGCGGGGGCTTTCGGGCACGTGCCTGCGTACGATCATGATGCCGATGCCGAGGAGGCCGCCGAGGCCGAAGGCGAGCCGCCATCCGATGTCCGTGGGTAACAGGTCGGACAGCAGAACCAGCGCGGCGGCGCTGCCGAGGGCCGATCCGGCCCAGAAGCTGCCGTTGATGGTGAGGTCGACCTGGCCGCGGTTGCGTGCCGGGATGAGCTCGTCGATGGCCGAGTTGATCGCGGCGTACTCCCCTCCGATGCCCATTCCGGTGAGGAACCTGAACAGGTACAGATACCAGGGGGCGAAGGAGAAGGCGGTGGCCACGGTCGCGACGACGTACAACGCGAGCGTGATCATGAACAGTTTCTTGCGGCCGTGGCGGTCGGTGAGCTGCCCGAAGATCAGGGCGCCGGCGCAGGCTCCGGCCACGTAGACCGCGGCGGCGGTGCCGATGTCGGCGGCCGTCAGGTCGATTCCGCTGCCGCGTTCCGTCATGCGGGGGGCGATCGCGCCGACGATGGTCACCTCGATCCCGTCGAGGATCCATACGGTTCCCAGGCCGACGACGATCCGCCAGTGGAAGCGCGACCAGGGCAGCCGGTCCAGGCGGGCCGGGATGCCGGTGCTGACGACCTTGAGCTGCTCGGCTCCCATCGGCACCGCTCCCCCGCTGCGCCCGTGCTCTCACCGCCGCCGTGTCCGTGTGCGTCACCTCCCGGCCTACGGCGGGCGCGGAGAGGCGTGTCTCCCAGCCTCTCGGCCGGGCCGGGCGGGCGCATCCCTCGATCGGGTAGTCGTACGGGTGGCCGCGCGGATGTCGGTGGGGCCGGATACGGTGTGGATCATGCTTCCGGCTCGGTTGAACCGCATCACCGTGGAGGAGGCCGCGGATCGCTACGTGGAGCTGGTCCGGGCCAAGACGCTGACGGGGGCGCTGTCCCCCGCGACCGCCGAGGTGTACGCGCGGGACGTCGCCACGTTCGTACGGCTGGCGGGTGCGGACCGGGTGCTGGACGACCTCACGGGTGAGGACGTGGACGCGGTGCTGCTGGCGTTCGCGCGCAAGCCGGACGAGCGGCGGCGGGAGCCGGAGGCGGGGTTGCAGAGCGCGGGGTTGCAGAGCGCGGCGTCGCAGGCGCGGTTCCGCCGCTCGGTGTCGGCGTTGTTCAAGCACGCGGCGGTGGCGGGGTGGGTGCAGCTCAACCCGATGGCGGCCTCGTCGGTGACCGCCCGGGAGCGTGGCGGGTTGCGGGCCGAGCGGCGGGCGCTCACCAAGGAGCAGGCCGAGGGGTTGATCGGGGCGGCGCGTTCTCCCGCCGAGGAGCCCGCGCGCAGGAAGGATCAGCGTACGGATGCCCGTGACGCGTTGATCGTGCTGTTGCTGGCGACGGTGGGGCCGAGGGTGTCGGAGCTGGTGCGGGCGAACATCGAGGATTTCTACACCAATGACGGGGTGCGCTACTGGCGGATCTTCGGCAAGGGGGGCACGACGCGGGACGTGCCGCTTCCGCGTGACGTCGCCGAGGTGTTCGACGCCTACCTCGCGGTGCGGGCGGCGAGCCAGGAGAAGGCGCTGTTGTTGTCGTGGCGGGGCAGGCGGCTGGCCCGGGGTGACGTGCAGGGGGTGATCGACCGGGTGCAGCGGCGGGTGGAGCCGGGGCGGCGGCGAAGCGTGACGCCACACGGGTTGCGGCACACGACCGCGACGCATCTGCTGGCGGACGGCACGGACATGGACGCGGTTCGCCGCGTGCTGGGGCACAGCGATCTGTCGACGCTCGGCCGTTATCGCGATGATCTCCCGGGTGAGCTGGAGGTGGCGATGCGGGCGCATCCGCTGCTGCGCGGCCCTCGGGGCGTGGCGGACGTCCCGGCTGCCGGGTCGGCCGATGCCTCGGCCGTACCAGGCGATCCGGAACACGGTGGCCCAGGTGACGCAGGTGAGCGCGGCGCTGAGGGTGACGGCCTGTCGGCCGGACGTTGAGCCCGGATCCGGCGTGTGCTCGCTGACCGGTCTGAAGCGGGACGTTGCCGTGGCGCTCCCCGGGCGGGTGTGGCCTCGGCGATGGCCCGGGCGATGACCCGTCGGGGCTTCGCGGGCTGGACGACCTCGTCGAACTCGCCGCTTTCACCGCGGCGGTGGAGTCGAGGCAACCGCCCGGGCGCAGAGCCACCGCGATCACCCGATTCCGGCCGCCGGCCGCGCATCGGCTCGCTGCGCGGTATGGGCTGCGAGTACGGCGTGAGCAGCCCGCCCGGCTGGAGGGCCGGGGCGAGCACTCGGGTGGACGGCGCACGGCAGTCATCACAACAATCGCCATATGACCATGTTCTCCGCGCTTGCCTCCTTCGCCGTCGTCGCCGGCCTGATGACGATCGTTCCCGGTCTGGATACCGCCCTGGTCCTGAGATCGGCGATCACGGGCGGACGGCGGCACGCGTTCGCGACCGCGCTGGGCGTCAACACGGGCGTGTTGGTGTGGGGCGCGGGGGCCGCGGTGGGCGTGTCGGCCCTCCTGACCGCGTCGCAGACGGCGTACACGGTCCTGCGGCTGGCCGGAGCGGCCTATCTCATCTGGTTCGGGGCCACCATGGTGTGGCGCACGATGCGCGGGCGGCCCGCACCCTCGACGACCGCATCCTCAGCGAGCGCGTCCACGCAGCCCGCACCCCTCCAGCCCGCACTCCCCCAGCCCGCACTCCCCCAGCCCGCACTCCCCGAGGCGGCGAACGCGGAAGGCGCCGACCCGGAGGCGAAGATCGACTCCGCGCCGGTGACAGGGCCGGCTGGGGCGTGGGCGCGCGGGTTGGTGACGAACCTGCTCAACCCCAAGATCGGCGTGTTCTACGTGGCCATGCTGCCGCAGTTCATCCCGGCGGACGCGCCGCACCTGCTGACGGGCCTGCTGCTGGCGCTGGTGCACAACGTCGAGGGGATGGCGTGGTTCACCTTGCTGATCTTCGGTACCCACCTGGCGCGCGCCTGGCTGATGGGGGCCCGAGTCCATCGGATCATCGACCGGATCACCGGCACCGCTCTGGTCGGGTTCGGAGTGCGCCTGGCCCTGTCCGGCGACTGAGCGGCGAGCACGCTGTCGGCACCGCGTGCTGTACCTGAAGGACACCTCCCGTCCCGACCCGTGGAACCTGGACGTCTCCGTCAGGGAGCTCAAGGTCACCCTCTGGTACCCCACCAGGCAGAAGGGAGGTCAGCGCGCGCCGGACATGACGGCCAAGGAGTCGGAGCTGCCGCCAAAGGGATCATGAGATGGGTGACCAGCCGTTCAGACGGCGTGGTCGAGGGATCACTGACATAGACCTCACGCAGCGGCCCCGCCGGAAGATGGCCGCGCTCGGCGCACCAGGCGAGCAGCGCGTGCGCGGTGAGCGCGATCTGGTCGTAGGGCCCGACATGGGTGGCACGGGCGAAGGTGCCCCCGGGCAGGATGTCCAGCGACGTCCCGGGCGGCGCGCCGTGGCCGTGCCCGCCCGGGACCACCGTCCCCGGCAACACCACCGCGACCGTGACCGGGATCGTGTCGCCGAAGTCGACCGGGAACAGGCCGATGAGCCATACCGGCCCGCCGCCCGTCCCGGACTCGGCGGCTCTCTCCGGCCCGGCCCCCTGCCCAAGGGCGGCGAGCAGGCGGGCGACACAGGCGGAGGTGACCCGTCCGATCTCCTCCGGCGTGGCCGCGACGTCGCGGAGCGCCGCGACGCGGCGCGGCGGCTCGGTCACCACGCTCACCTGCGGGGCGGGCAGGCCGCTCTCCAGGATCCGTTCCAGGGTCTGGAGCGTGCGACGCCGCCGGGCCAGCTCGGTTTCGAGATCATCCCGTACGCGGGGATCCGGCATCGGCCACCTGGTCCGCCGGGACCGGGTTCAGCGTTTCTCCGGTGTCCACCATCGGCCCGATCACGGTGGCGATCACGGCGAGAGGGACGTCGAGGGAGCGCAGCAGCCCGATCGCCAGGGCGGCCCGCGCCTGGCCGGCCCGGTAGTAGCGGTAGCCGCTGTCCGGGTCGATCAACACGGGTTCGAGCAGTCCGAGGTCGGCGTAGTTGCGCAGCTGTTTCACGCTGAGCCGGGCCAGCCGGGCGAACTGCCCGATGGACAACAGGTCGTCGTTCACGCGATCCAGCATGGTCCCTCCCCCCGTGGGAGAGTCCACTCAGCACGTACGCTCCCGCTGCTCGGGCCGCGTACCACCGGCGACGGCGTGTGACGGCGCCGGGAGACGACGGGGCCACACGGTAAGGAAGAAACCCTTTACCGCAAGGAACGCAAGGAAGGGACGGAAGGAGGGCGACCCCGCCGGGAGACCCCTGCCGGACCCTCCGGGTCGGAGTCACGGAGTCACGGAGTAGAGGACGGCGAGGAGCGGGAGGACGGCGCGTCACAGCCGATCCGCGTCAGCGATCACCTCGAGGATGAACTCGCCGACGAGACGGACCCGCCGCTCGGGGTCGGCGAGCGAGGGGTCGGGCCAGGCGGTCGCCGGCTCACCACGCCGGTGGGCGAGGGCCGCCCGAATGAGCGAATGCCAACGCACGCCGAAGGTGTCGAGCGCGTACTCACCCGCGGTCTCCTTCGGGATCACCTCACCGGTGGCGATCGTGTGGTGCAGGCGGGGCGGGCCGAGCGCGCCCCAGGCCGCCAACGACTCCGCCATCCAGCGCGCCGGGACGAACGGCAGGCTTCGCACCCTCCCGGCCAATGCCCTGTCTGCCCAACTCCGCCAGTAGCCGTGCAGGTTGTCCAGGTTCCAGGCGCGCAGCCGGTCCGGTTCCGGGTCGAGGCCGAGCTCGGCCGGAGCCTGCCCCCGCACGGTGATCCCCCGCTCACGCAGCACCTTCCACACCACCGGGTTCACATCGAAGCCGCGGCCGCGGCCGAAGGACGGACCGGTGTGCGAGGCCAGCGGCCGGATCTCCGTCACCGGCCTGCCGAGGTCCCCGGCCGACACGAACACCCCGTTCATCGTCCCCGGGACGGCCGGCCGAACCCGGACCAGTGCTCGCCCGACGGCCCGGGCGTTCCCGGCCGGGTGGAGCACGCGCAGCCGGCGTACGTCCCGCGCGCTGAGGTCGCCCTCCACCACGGCGACGCAGTCGATGTCGCTGCGTCCCGCGCGCCACGCGCCCAGCGCCGCCGAGCCGACGACGTAGAAGCCGGTGATCCGCCCTGGGAGCAGCCGGTCGGCGACGGCCAGGTAGCCGGTGACGGACCGTACGGCATCGGGATGCAGCATCCACGGAGTCTGCCACAGGCAGCCTTGACCACGCCGCGATACCGCGCCGCGACGACCGCGGTACCCGTCCACCTGCGCCGGAGAACGGGCGGCCCCTCCGCGGGGCATGGCGTTTCCCGCCGGGGGACATGACGTTCCCGCACCGCCTCGCGCGGTCGGTACAGTGCACGCGCTCGGCGCACATCGCCCCGGCATCGCCCCGGCATCGAAGCCGGGAGCCTGCCGGTCGAAACCGGCTTGACCCTCACGTCACGAGAGACCGCAGGCTGGACCACGAAAGGAGGAGAGCCATGAGCTACTCGGTCGGCCAGGTGGCGGCCTTCGCCGGTGTGACGGTCCGCACGCTGCACCACTACGACGAGATCGGACTGCTGTCCCCCAGCGAGCGGACCCACGCCGGATACCGCCGCTACAGCGAGCCCGATCTCGACCGTCTGCAGCGGGTCCTGTTCTATCGCGAGCTCGGATTCTCCCTGGAGGAGATCGCCGCCATCCTCGACGAGCCGGGCGTGGACGCGCTCACGCACCTGCGCCGCCAGCACGAACTGCTGCGCGGGCGGATCGTCAGGCTCACCGAGATGGCCGAGGCGGTCGAGACAGCGATGGAGGCCCAGATCATGGGGATTTCCCTCACCCCGCAGGAGCGGTTCGAGGTGTTCGGCGACTTCCGGCCCGAGGAGTACGCCGAGGAGGTGGAGGAGCGCTGGGGCGGCACCGACGCCTTCGAGCAGAGCAGACGCCGCACCGCCTCCTACACCAAGGAGAACTGGCTGCGGATCACGACGGAGGCGGCCGAGGCGCTGGCCGCGTTCGCCGCCGCGTACGAGGCCGGTGTTCCTGCCGACGGCGAGCAGGCGATGGACGCCGCCGAGCGGCACCGCGCCCACATCAGCCGCTGGTTCTACGACTGCGGCTACGAGATCCACAAGGGGCTCGGTGAGCTGTACGTCAGCGACCCGAGGTTCACGGCGAACTACGAGTCCACTGCGGTGGGGCTGGCCCAGTACGTCCGGGACGCCATCCACGCCAACGCCGGCCGCAGGTCCTGACCCCCTCTTTCTGACCCACTGACCGGCTGACCGGTTCACCACCCGGCTGAGGTGGCCGCGCCGCGTCCTGATCACCGACATCGGCGTCCCGCGCCGACGACGGCGGCGAGGTGAGCCGGTCAGCCCGTACGGCCCGGCCCGCCTCCGGCCCGGCCCGCCGCCGTCATCCCTTCGCGGATGAGTCCCCACGCCCGTTCGGCGGTCCGGCGCCGAGCGGGGGCCGGAGTCCTGGCCAGGATCCCGGCGAGCATGCCGACGGCCAGGAGGAGATCGCCGCTGGTGAGGTCGCTCCGGATGCCGCCCGCTCGCTGGGCTCTGGAGAGCGGAGCCCCCAGCAGGGTCTCCACACGGGCATGGACGTCGCGGATGCGCGGGTCGATCGGCGCCATGCTGACCATGTCGATGAACGCGGTCGAGGCGATGGTCTGCTCGGTGATGAGCGTCAGCAGGTCGGTGAGTGTGGTGCCGGGTTCGGCCGCCAGCGCCTCCAGATCGTTCACGCTGTCCTCGAACACGGCCAGGGCCAGGCTGACGCGGTCGGGAAAGTGCCGGTAGAGGCTGCCCTGACCGACCCCCGCCCTGCGGGCGACCAAGCTGAGCGGCGCGTCGTAGCCGGCGTCGGCGAAGACCTCGCGAGCCGCGGCTATCAGCGCCGCACGGTTCTCCGCGGCGGCACTGGGCCCTCTGTTGGGTCGACGCGTAGCAGGCACAGCGGGTATTTTAACAACCGGACAATATTGTCCGGTTGTTTGCGGAGGCGACATGACCGACGGGACCGCACGAACCACCGGTCCTGATCAGCACGGCCTCCGACGCCAGTCGGCCTCACCGGACCTGGCGCCCACCTTCCCCCCAAAGGACTGAGCGCATGACCACCGACACCTTCACCGACCGCGTCAGCCTCATCACCGGCGCGGGCTCCGGAATCGGCCGCGCCATGGCCCTCGCCTTCGCCAAAGCAGGCGCCCGCGTCGTGGCCTGTGACATCAACGCGGAAAGCGCCGATCGGACCGCCGCCGAGATCGGCGACGCCGCCATCGCCGTCGCCGCCGACATCTCCGACGAGGAGGCGGTCACCGCGCTGGTCGAGCGGGCCGTCGGCGAGTACGGCCGCATCGACGTGCTGTGCAACAACGCCGGAATCATGGACGACATGGCCCTGCCCGCCGACGTCACCCTCCAGCTATGGGAACGCGTCCTGCGGGTCAACCTCACCGGCACTTTCCTGCTCACCCACGCCGTTCTCCCCCACATGCTCGCCCAAGGCGCCGGCGCCATCGTCAACACCGCCTCCGAAGCCGGCATCCGCGGCGGCGCCGCCGGCGCCGCCTACACCGCCTCCAAGCACGGCGTCGTCGGCCTCACCCGCAGCGTCGCGTGGGCATACGCCAAAAGCGGCATCCGCTGCAACGCCATCCTCCCCGGCCCCACCATGACCGGCATCGTGGAGTCCGCCGCCTCCTTCGACCCCACCGGCCTGGCCCGCCTCGCCCCGGTCCTCGCCCTCGGCGAGAGCATGGCCCAACCCGAGCAGATGGCCGACGCCGCCCTCTTCCTCGCCTCCGGCGCCGCCTCGTTCATCAACGGCGCCATCGTCCCGGTCGACGGCGGCTGGTCGGCCGCCTGACGCGTCACGCACACCCCCAGATCGAAGGATCAGCACGATGACAGAGCAGTGGGACACCCACGTCGACGTCCTCATCGCGGGAACCGGCGCGGCCGGGCTGACCGCGGCCATCACCGCCGCCGACGCCGGGCTCGGCGTCCTCGTCGTGGAGAGCACCCCGAAGTGGGGCGGCACCACGGCCGTCTCCGGCGGCGGCCTGTGGATGCCGGTCAACCCGCTCATGATCCGGGCCGGCGTCCCGGACTCCGTCGAGGAGGCCCTGCAGTACATGCAGGCGTCCATCGGCGACGCCGGCCCCGCCTCCTCCCCCGAGCGCAGGCGCGCCTTCCTCGACAACGGGCCCGCGGTGATGCGGCTGCTCGGCCGCCTCGGCGTCCGCTGGACCCGGGCCAAGGACTACCCCGACTACTATCCCGACCGCCCCGGCGGCAAGGTGGGCCGCGGAGTCGAGGTGGCGCCCTTCGACACCAAACTGCTCGGCGCCTGGTACGCCACCGCCCGCGCCGCAGACGGGCTTCCCGCACCGGTGACCACAGACGACGTGTGGCTGCTGGCGCGGGCCTGGTCCACCCCCAGAGGCTTCGTCCGCGGCGCCCGCTTCGTCTTCCGCACAGTCGGCGGCCTCGCGTCCGGCAAGCGGCTGGTGGGCCTGGGCGGCGCCCTGAGCTGCTCCCTCATGCACATCGTCCGCACCCAGCAGACCCCGGTCTGGTTGTCGTCGCCGATCGTCGAGTTGATCACCGAGGACGGCGCCGTCGTCGGCGCGGTGATCGACAAGAAGGGCCGCCGGATGCGCGTACGCGCGCGGCGCGGCGTCGTACTCGCCGCCGGGGGCTTCGCCCGTAACGCGGAGTGGCGGCAGAAGCACCACGGCATCCCCGGCTACTCCGCCGCGCCGGAGGGAGACCTCGGCACCGCCATCGACCTCGGCGCCAGGGCCGGGGCCGCGCTGGAACTCATGGACGACGCCTGGTGGGGCGCGGGCACCGTCGGCCCCGACGGCACCCACGGCTTCATTCTGTCGGAGCGTTCCATGCCGTTCTCCATCGTGGTCGACGCGGCCGGCGAGCGCTTCACGAACGAGTCGGCCTCCTACATCGACTTCGGCCACGCCATGCTCTCCCACACCGTGCCGGGGCCGACCTGGCTGGTCACCGATGTCCGGCACGCCCGCCGCTACCTGTCCACCGCCTACGTGGGCCGCAAGAAGCAATGGCTGGCCGCCGGCACCCTGGTCGAGGCCGCGTCGCTGCACGAACTCGCGGACATCACCGGCATGGATCCGGTACGGCTGGCCGCGACCGTCAAACGGTTCAACGGCTTCGCCCGCACCGGCGTTGACGCCGACTTCGGGCGCGGCAGGACCGTCTACGACAATTACTACGGCGACCCCAGGGTCAAGCCGAACCCCAACCTCGGCCCGCTGGAGCGCGGCCCCTTCCGCGCCCTGCGGCTCTACCCCGGCGACCTGGGCACCAAGGGCGGCCTGCTGACCGACGCCGACGCCCGCGTGCTCCGCGAGGACGGCACCGTCATCCCCGGCCTGTACGCCGCGGGCAACACCACCGCCTCGGTCATGGGCCGCACCTACCCCGGTCCCGGCTCGACCATCGGCCCGGCCGTCGTCTTCGGCTACCGCGCCGCACGGCACGCCGCCACGCCCGCCTGAGAACCACCAGGACCCCGCCCAGAACGGCAGCCACGAACGGCGGCGCCTTCCCACGCGAAGGCGCTGCCGCCGGGCCACGGCGTCAGCACGCCGCGCCGGGACGCCCGCCACATCCTCTTGCAGAACCTTGAAGTGGTGGGTGGAGGTGGACTTGCTGACGGGGATGTCGAAAGCCCCGCAGGCGATGTCCTCGCCGGTGGCGTCGAGCCTGGACCCGCGCACCGAGCAGGGACCGGCGTCCGCTACATGTGGGCCGCGGACGTGTGCCACAGGCCGTCCCACGACACGATCCGGAGCCATTCCATGGGAGGGTTACCGCATTCACCTGCGTGAAATGCAACCGAAACACCGGCTGGCCAGGATGGCGTCATGATCAGGGCGATTCTGTTCGACCTCGACGAGACCCTTTTCGACCACCGCCAGGCGGTCGCCTACGCCGCGACCACCTGGACGGAGTCGTTCTCGCCCGGGCACGAACTGCTGACAGAGGTCCCCGCCCTCTGGCTGGACCTGGAGGACAGACACCTCCCCTCCTGGTACGCCGGGGAGTGCTCCTTCGACGAGCAGCGCCGCAGGCGGCTCCGGGACTTCTGCCGGCGCCTCGGCCTGCCCCTCCCCACCGACCTCGACGCGGCGTACGGGGACTTCCTCCTGCACTACGAGGCCGCCTGGGCGGCCTTCCCCGACGCCGCCCAGGCGATGGACGCGCTGTCCGGCCTCGGCCTGACGCTCGGCGTGCTCACCAACGGCGTACCGGTCCAGCAGGAGGCGAAACTGCGCCGCATCGGCCTGATGGACCGTCTCGACCCCGTCCTGTCCCCCGACGCGCTCGGCGGCAACTTCAAACCCACCGCCGCGTGCTACCTCGCGGCGGCCGCCAAACTCGGCCTGCGCCCGCAGGAGATCCTCCTCGTCGGGGACAACCGCGACCTCGACGCGATCGGCCCCACCACGGTGGGCATGCACGGCGTCTGGCTCGACCGCTACGGCACACCCCAGGAGCGGGACGACCACGCGACCGGCGGCCCTCCCCGGATCGCCTCGCTCCTGGAACTCCCCGCGCTGCTCAACTGACCCATGTCATCTTCTCGGCAGCGCCGGCCGAGGAGGGGGCTCACCCGCATGCCCGGTAACAGAGCCTGCTCGATGGTCTGCGGACCCCGGAGGTGGACGGCGGTCCACATGGTGGATCCTCACGCGGTGGCCTCCCTTACCGCGGTCCGGATTTCGTCCAGCAGGGCGGTGAGGTCGGCTTCGGTGGTCTCCGGGTGGAGGATGCAGGCACGCAGCGCCGCCGTGCCGGAGAGCCGGGTGCCGGTGAGGAAGGCGTGGCCGCGGCCTTGCACGATGGCGGGGATGGCCTGGTTCAGTGCGTCTGTCGCGGCCGAATCGAGCGTGACGGACCGATAGCGGAAGGCGATGACGGAGGTGACGGCCGGTGCGAGCAGGTCGAAGTCGTCGGAGGCTTCGACCATGGCGGCGAGGGTGCGCGCGAGCCGGGTGGTTCGCCCCACCAGGCGGACGATTCCCTCGCGCCCGAGGTGGGAGATCGTGGCCCACACCCGCAGCGCGCGGAACGGACGGGTCTGTTCGGGTCCGTACTCGGAAAACCACCCCAGTGCGTCGGCCTCGTCGTCGCGAAGATAGGGCGGTACGAGGCTGAAGGTGTCGCGCGCTCCGACGGGATCGCGGAAGAGGACGCAGCCGGCGTCGACGGGGACGCCGAGCCACTTGTGCGGGTCCAGGACGAGGGAATCCGCCAGTTCCAGCCCGGCGTAGAGGTGGCGGGCTCCCTCGGCGAGAATGCCGAGGGCGCCATAGGCGCCGTCGATGTGGAACCACAGCCCGCATTCACGGGCGATCCCGGCGACTTCTTCCAGAGGGTCGACAGTGCCGGTGTTCACCGTCCCCGCGCTGGCCGCGACGAAGAACGGCCGCACGCCCGCCTCCCTGTCCGCCGTGATCAGGCGGCGCAGTGCGCCGGTCTCCATGCGGTAGGCGCCGTCGACCGGAACCGTGCGGATGTACCGACTTCCCATACCGAGGAGTTCCGCCGCCTTGCGCAGACAGCTGTGTGCCTCGGCCGAGGCGTAGATCGCCAGCGGACGCTGTCCGTACAGACCCGTCTCGCGCACGTTGTGGCCCTGTCGGCGGACAGCCCGCTGTCGGGCGGTGGCCATCGCGATGACGGTGGCCACCGAAGCCCCGCTCGCCAGCAGTCCGGCCCCCGGTTGGTACGGGAAGTCCACCAGCTCCGCCAGCCACCGCACGACGGTACGCTCCAGCAGGACACCGGCGTGTTCTCCCCCGGCGCAGCTCGGGTTCATCGCCGCGGCCAAAGGCGCGACCAGGACACCGGCGGGCGAGGGCGGGGAGTTGACCCAGCCGAAGAACCGGGGATGCCCGTTGCCCATCGGGTAGGGCAGGATCCGGTCGCGCACGTCGTGCAGCAGGTCCGCCAAGGGGCGCCCCGCCCCGGGCAGCGGCTGCCGGGTAAGCCATGAGCGGTCCGCTTCGGCCACCGGACGCCACACCGGCCCGCCGGGCACGGCGGCCAGATGATCGACTGCCAGGTCCACCGCCGACCGGCCCGCTCGTCGCAGGTCATCCATCATGGCCTCCATGCGGGGGACGGCCGTGGGAGCCGGCTGCAGGGCCCAGCGTCATGGCCAGGTAGTACACGCACGGGCCGGCGGAATCGTTGGCGAAGGCGTGCCGGCGGTTTCCGGGGAAGTAAGCGGCGTCCCCGACCTCCAGGCGGTGCGGAACACCGTCGACGGTCAGGCGCAGACACCCCGTCTCCACCGCCACGTACTCGTGCGACCCCGGCGCGTGCGGGGAGAACTCCCCCGCATCCACGCCCGGCCCCAGGGTGGTGCGCATGAACTCGAACTCGACATCCGGCAGGACAGGGGACAGAATCCGCCGTTCCCACCCGGATGGATCCCGTACCACGTGCTGCCGGTCGCCGGGCAGGACCACGACATCGGGACGTACCGGCTCATCCAGAAGCCGGGCGATCGAGGTGCCCAGCGCGGTCGCCAGCCGGTCAAGGACCAGCACACTCGGCGTCTTGGCGCCGCGCTCCACCTCGGACACCATGCTTCGACTGACCCCGCTCAGCTCGGCGAGCCGCTCCAACGCCATGCTCCGGGCCCACCGCTCAGCCCGGATCCTGGCCCCCAGCTCGCCCATGGACAAACCACTAGAAAAAGTGTTGCCGTCACCCATTCGCCCACTATAGCGATCGCCTTCCGCTTTAGAAGACGACCCTGCCCGCGGGAGTGGCGGACCAAGTACGCGAGCAAGGGGCTGAGGCGCCGGCCAGAGGGCTTGCTTGCCGGGTGATGCGACCCTCCGCTTATGTTTGGTTGCGGTTCCGCTGGTTTCCCCCGGAAGGGCCTGCCGTGACGCGCCCAGGCGATCTCAGCCGACCCGGTTCGCCGCGACCCGGCGGCGGGCGTAGCCCAGACGCTCGTACAGCCGGACGGCGGACCCGTTCCCGTCATCCACCATCAGCGCCGCCCGGCCGTGATCGGCCAGCAGCGCCGCCGTCACGAACCGGCACACCCGCTCGGCCAGCCCGCGCCCCCGCGCCCGCTCGGCGGTCGCCACCCCCGCCAGGAGCCCCACAGTGGGCGCGGACCACGCGTCGGCCGCGACCGCCACCAGCGCCTCCGCCGCGTCCCGGACCCCGGCCCACCGCGACACCCGGGCGATGCCCGGCACCGCGTACGAGGACGGGTTCGCCCGCGCGAGCAACTCGCCCACCTCGGGACCGGCGGCTGGGCCCAGCCATCCCGGCTCCGACCCCGCCATGGACCCCGGCAGCAATCCCGGCAGGGATCCGGGAGCCCGCTCGGCCTGCCTCCCGCGCCCCTCGCGGCCACCGGTCGCGGAAGCGGGAGCGGGAGCGAGCGAGGTGGTGACCATCCATGAGAACGGCACCGCCTCCGTCAACCCCTCGACCCGCGCCGACATCTCCATGATCAGCTCGACGTCACCGAACAACCGGTACGTCGGCCCCGACTCGGCCAGCGCATGCCGTACGAGCGGCAGAGCGCACGCCGCGCTCCCCCCGACGGCGAGCCGGTCACGGCGGGACGCACCCGGACTGGCCACCGCCACCGCATCACCCAGCGCCCACGCCCGCACTCCCGGCCGCATCCCCTGAGCCGCCCACACGATCAGATCGTCGTCCCCGCACGCGTCGACGACCTCGGCGACCGTGGTCAGCTCCCGGAGCGCCCCACCCCGCCACGGCGCCGACGAAGAAGACGACGACGCAGCCGGGGACCGTACCGCGGGCGGCTCAGGAGCCGACGTCACAGGATCGCGCCCGGCGCGTACGCGGCCGCCTCCGGATAGCGTGCCGTGATCTCACCCACCCGCTCGACGAGCGCCGCCACCTGCCCCGACGCCGCACCCGTGAACGAGATCCGATCGGCCAGCAGCGCGTCGAGCCGCTCCCTGTCCAGCGGGAACCGCTCGTCGGCGGCGAGCCGGTCCAGCAGCGCGTTCGCCGACCCCTGCGACCGCATCGCCAGCGCCGACGCCACCGCGTGCTCCTTGATCAGCTCGTGCCCCGTCTCCCGGCCGACACCCGCGCGCACCGCCGCCATCAGCATCTTGGTCGTCCCGAGGAACGGCAGGTACCGATCGAGCTCCGCCTCGATCACCGCCGGGAACGCGCCGAACTCGTCCAGCACGGTCAGCATCGTCTCCACCAGGCCGTCGAACGCGAAGAACGCGTCCGGCAGCGCCACCCGGCGCACCACCGAGCAGGACACGTCGCCCTCGTTCCACTGATCCCCGGCCAGCTCGCCCACCATCGACGCGTACCCGCGCAGGATCACCGTCAGGCCGTTGACCCGCTCACAGGAGCGCGTGTTCATCTTGTGCGGCATCGCCGAGGAACCGACCTGGCCCTCCTTGAAGCCCTCCGTGACCAGCTCGTGCCCGGCCATCAGCCGGATCGTCTTGGCCAGCGACGACGGCGCGGCGGCCAGCTGCACCAGCGCCGACACCACGTCGTAGTCCAGCGAGCGCGGGTACACCTGCCCCACGCTGGTGAACCGGCGCGCGAAGCCCAGATGCGCGGCGACCCGATCCTCCAGATCCGCCAGCTTCTCCGGCGTGCCGAGCAGATCCAGCATGTCCTGCGCGGTACCGACCGGACCCTTCACCCCGCGCAGCGGATACCGCTCGATCAGATCCTCGAGCCGCCCGAACGCCACCAGCAGCTCGTCCGCCGCCGTCGCGAACCGCTTGCCCAGCGTGGTCGCCTGCGCGGCGACGTTATGCGAACGCCCGGCCATGACCAGCTCGGCGTTCTCGGCCGCCAGCCGGGACAACCGCGACAGCAACGCCACCGTCCGCGCCCGCACCAGCAGCAGGCTGTCGCGGATCTGCAACTGCTCGACGTTCTCGGTCAGGTCACGCGAGGTCATCCCCTTGTGCACCTGCTCGTGACCCGCCAGCGCGTTGAACTCCTCGATCCGGGCCTTCACGTCGTGCCGGGTGACCCGCTCCCGCGCGGCGATGGAGGCGAGATCGACCTGCTCGGCCACCTTCTCGTAGTCGGCGACCGCCTGCGGCGGCACCTCCACACCGAGGTCGGCCTGGGCCCTGAGCACCGCGAGCCACAACCGGCGTTCCAGCACCACCTTGTGCTCGGGAGACCACAGACGGGCCAGCTCCGCCGAGGCATAGCGGGCGGCCAGGACATTGGGGATACGCGGCTTGTCACTCACGTTGCCTCAGTTTATTGAGTGCCCCCGGTACGGCTCGCGCCGGTCCCCCACAGGAGAACCGGCGCGCACCGCGTCCGTTCCGGATCCGCCCCGAACAACGTCCCCTTTCGGCGTCGATTCGGCGTCGGATCCGGGATGAACCGGCTACTTCGACGGCGCGAGCGCGTCCTTGTCGTACACCTTCACGTCCGCTTCCGGACGGTCCTTCGGCGTACGGCGCAGCCGCTCCTTCATCCGCTCCACGATCGTGTAGAGCGTCGGCACCAGCACCAGCGTCAGCAGCGTCGAGGAGATCAACCCACCGATCACCACGATCGCCAGAGGCTGCGAGATGAACCCGCCCGACCCCGTCACGCCCAGCGCCATCGGCGTCAGCGCGCAGATCGTCGCGATCGCGGTCATCAGGATCGGCCGCAACCTGCGCCGGCCTCCCTCCAGCACCGCCTCGACGATCCCCAGCCCCTGCTCGCGGTACTGGTTGATCAGGTCGATCAGCACGATCGCGTTGGTCACCACGATGCCGATCAGCATCAGCATGCCGATCAGCGCCGGGACTCCCAGAGCGGTGTCGGTCACCAGCAGCAACCCGATCGCACCCGTCGCCGCGAACGGGATCGACACCAGCAGGATCAGTGGCTGCACGAAGCTGCGGAACGTCGCCACCATGATCATGAAGACGATCGCCACCGCCAGCAGCATCGCCAGCCCGAGGTCCGCGAACGCATCCTCCTGGTCCGCGCTCGCCCCGCCGATCTCGTACGACACGCCCGCCGGCAGCCTCAGACCCTTCAGCTTGTCGGTCACCTTCACCGTGATCGCGCCCAGGTCCGCCGCGTCCGCCTTGCCCGACACGGTCGCCGTACGGTCACCGTTCAGACGGGTGATCTGGGTTGGCCCGTCCGCCCGCACCACATCCGCCACCGAGCTCAGCTTGACCAGACCTGAGGCGGTCGGCAGTGTGATCTTCTCGATCTCCGCCAGGCTCGCCGGAGCGTCACCCATCCGCAGCACGATGTCGCTGGACCGGCCGTCCAGGCTGATCGACCCCAGCGGCGCACCGCGGAACGCCTGCGCGACGAGCTGGCCGACACCCGCCTCGGTCAGCCCCCTGGCCGCGGCCTTCTCCCGGTCCACGTGGACCTCGATCCGGGGCGCGCTGTCCTCCAGGTTGGAGGAGACCTCCCGCAGGCCCGCGACCCCCGACATCGCCTCGCCCACCGCGGCCGCCGCCGTCTTCAGCTCACCGGTGTCCGCACCCTGCAGGATGACCTGCACCTGGTCGGAGCTGAACCCGCCGTCCGAACCGCCGACGGTGATCTCACCCGCGCCGGACAGGCCCTTCAGCCGGTCGCGCAGCGACTCCTGGAACGCCGCCGTGTCCACGCCCTCGGCCACCGTCACCGAGTACGACGCGCGGTCGGCGCTGCCGCCGAGCCCGCCCATGAACTGGTTGCCGCCGCCCACCGTCACCTGGTACGACTCGATCTGCGTGAACTCGGAGAAGACCGCCTCGACCTTCTTGGCCGCCGCGTCCGTGACGGGCAGCGCGGTGCCGACGGGCATCCGCTGCGTGACCGAGATCGAGTCGTTGCCCGAGGAGTCCAGGAAGTTCGTCTTCAGGTTCGGCACCAGCGCCATCGTGCCGGCGAACACCACGAACCCGATCACCAGCGTGACCAACCGGCGCCGCGTCGCGAACCGCAGGACCGGCAGGTACATCCGCTGGAGCGGGCTGCGCAACTCCCGCAGCTCCGCCTCCTCCCGTACGGCCTCCGCCTCCGCCGGCGACAGCACCGGAGCCTTCAGGAACCAGTACGCCAGCACCGGGATCACGGTCAGCGACACCACCAGCGACGCGAGCAGCGCCACCGTCACGGTCACCGCGAACGGGCTGAACAACTGGCCCACCATGCCGCCGACGAACGCGATCGGCAGGAACACCGCGACCGTCGTCAGCGTGGACGCGGTCACCGCCCCCGACACCTCGCGCACCGCCGTGACGATCGCCTGCCGCTTGTTCTCCCCGTAACCGAGGTGCCGCTTGATGTTCTCCAGTACCACGATCGAGTCGTCCACGACCCGGCCGACCGCGATCGTCAACGCGCCCAGCGTCAGAAGGTTCAGCGAGTAGTCGCCCACCCACAACGCGATGAGCGCCATCACCACCGACAGCGGGATCGACACCGCCGTCACGATGGTCGACCGTACCGACAGCAGGAACACCAGGATGACCAGCACCGCGAACGCCAGGCCGAGCAGGCCCTCGGTGGTGAGGTCCTCGATCGACCGCTCCACGTACGGCGCCTGGTCGAACACGACCGTCAGCTCCGAGGCGTCCCCGACCGATCGGGTCAGCTCCGGCAGCGCGGCCCGCACGTCATGGGAGATCCGTACCGCGTTGCCGTCCGGCTTCATCGTGATCGACACGCCGAGGCTGGGCTTCCCGTTGGTCCGGGTCAGCGTGGACGCGTCGGTGTCCTTGACCGTGATGTCGGCGACGTCGCCCAGCTTGACCGGCTTGGGCTGCGTCGGCTTGGCCGCGCCCTGCGTGCGGCCGGGGATCTGCCCGCCCGCGCCCGTGGCCGCACCGCCCGTGGCACCGGAGACACCGCCGGCGCCGCCGGTACGGCCGGTCGCTCCGGCGCCGCCCGTGGCGGCACCCGCGGGCGCGGCGGGGGCGAGGTAGAGGTTCTTCAGGTCGTCGACCGTCTCGATGCGGTCACCGACCTGCACGGTCAGCGTGCGGTCCTTCTCCGTGACACCGCCCGCCGGGATCGCCACCCCGTTCGCGCGCAGCAGTTCGGGGATCGAGGCGGCCGACAGGCCGCGCATCGCGAGCTTGACCTGGTCGGGCGTGATGACGACCTGCTTCTCCCGCGCCCCGGAGACGGTCGCCTCCCGGACACCGTCGATGCCCTGAAGCTTCGGCACCATGATCCGCTCGAGCCGGTCGAACATCGTGTGCTGGTCGCCCACGTCACCCACGGCGATCACCATCACCGGGATGTCGTCGGTGTTGCCGGCGATCACCTGCGGATCGACGCCCGAGGGAAGCCGCGCGCCGATGCGCCCCACGGCCTGCTGCATCTTGCCGACGGCGGCGTCGATGTCGGTGCCATACTCGAACGCGACCTGAATCTGCGCCAGGCCCTCCTTGGACGTTGAGGTGATGTCGGTGGCGCCCGCGATGCCCTGGAAGCTGTTCTCGATCGGCTTGGTGACCTGTTCCTCGACGATCTCGGGCGACGCGCCGGGGTAGGCCGCCACCACGAACGCCCCTGGGAAGCTCAGGGACGGGAACAGTTGCTGCTTGAGAGAGGGAATCGCGAAGGCGCCCAGCGCGCTGAGCACGACCGCGATCATCATGACGAGAGTGCGGTTGCCCAGGCTCAGGCGAGCCAGGAAGGTCATCTGGCGAAGCTCCTTCACGGATGATCATGGAGAAAGGATTCGCCCCACCCTAACACTTCGCCTCATGCGAATAATTCACCTTCGAATTAATGACTGGTAAACTGACTCGCCGACGCGAGAGGTGAACGTGGGCGACAACGAGGCGACAAGACAGCCGGGCGGAGAGCGCGACGAGCGGTGCGCCCTGATCGACCGGCTCGTGCAGCTCCAGCGGACACTCGGCCGCTTCCTCGCCCACGACCGCTCCACCCCGCTGCTCGCCTCCAGCCTCACCATGCAGCAGCTCAAGGTCGTCGTGATGCTCTTCTTCCGCGACGCCTCCTCCGGCCAGCACCTCGCCAGAGCGCTCGGCACCGGCCTCGGCACCGTCACCGGGATCGTGGACCGCCTCGTCGCGCAGGGCCTCGTGAGCCGCCGCGAGGACCCCACCGACCGGCGCGTACGCCTCGTCGAGCTCACCACCCGCGGCCGCCTCCTCGCCGAGGAGCTCATCGACGCCGGGACGTCCAACTACACGCGCCTACTCGGCCGGCTGGACACCGAGACCCTCCACACCCTCGAGAAGGTGATGGTCAAGGTCCAGGAGGCGGCCGACGACATGCTCGCCGGGAACACGCACCCCGCGCCCTGAACCACGCCACCCGCGAGCCGGCGCCACCCGCGTACGTCCTGCCCGCACCGACGATTCGCCGCTGCCCCCTGCCCTTCCACGACCGAGGAAAGATAGGATGATCCGCTATGTCGTCCTATATCGAGGGACTGTTCTCCCTCCGTGGCCGCACCGCCCTCGTCACGGGTGGCAGCTCGGGCATCGGCCGGGCCATGGCCGAGGCCATCGGCCGCGCCGGCGCCGCCGTCGTCATCGTCGCCCGCCGCGAAGCGGAGCTCGCGGCAGCCGTACGCGACCTCGAAGGGCACGGCGTACGCGCCGCGGCCATCAGCGCCGACCTCGGCGACCGCGCCGCCGTCGCGCGCGTCTGCGCCGAAGCCCCGGAGATCTTCGGCGACATCGACATCCTCGTCAACGACGCCGGCAACAACATCCGCCGCCCGATGGCCGAACTCACCCCCGACGACTACGACCAGACGATCGCGGTCAACCTCACCGCGCCGTACCTGCTCGGCCAGCACTTCGGCCCCCGCATGGCCGCCCGGGGCCGGGGGCGCATCATCAACGTCGGCTCCCAGCAGTCGATCAGCGCCTTCGGCGACAGCGGAGCCTACGGAGCCTCCAAGGCCGCCGTCTGCGGCCTCACCAGGTCACAGGCCGAGGCGTGGTCCAAGAACGGCGTCACCAGCAACACGATCATCCCCGGATTCGTGCTCACCCCGCTCACCGCCCCCGCCCAGGCCATCCCCGGACGCGTCGAGGCACTCGCCGCCCGCTCCATGACCGGCCGCAACGGGCTACCCGCCGACTTCGCCGGCATCGCCGCCTTCCTCGCCGGCGACGCCTCGGCCTACGTCACCGGCCAGACCATCTGCGTCGACGGCGGATTCAGCGTTCACTGACGTCGCGGCTCACCCGGCGACCTCCCTCTGACCATGGGACGGCACGGCCGCCACGCAGCCGGGTCAACCGGCGGTCCAATGCGCCGGACGGCTGAGCGCCGGCGGCAGCGTGGTGGCGGCATTCCCCTTGGCCGCGTTGACCTGGGACTGAGTGAGGAAGATGCTGCCCGTGAGATCGGCGCCGCTCAGGTCGGCGTCGCGAAAGTCCACCCCGATCAGGTCAGCCCACCTCAGGTCGGCCTTCGTGAGGTCGGCCGCGATGAGATAGGCCCCACGGAGATTGGCCCCCCGCAGATCGGCGCCCTTGAGCCTGGCCCCGATCAGGTCGGCTCCCCTGTGGTTCTTCTTGCGGCCGGGGACGCCGGCCCGCACCAGTTCGCTGACGCGCAGGAGAAGACCGTTGACGTCCTGCCGCACCCCCGCCACGTCCACCTCCGCGAGCGCTTCGGCGCTGCCGCGCGTGAGGCCGTCCACCTCGTCCAGCGCGCGACGGAGATCAGGGTGAATGGAGCGGGCGGCGGGCAGGGACAGCGCCTCGGCCAGATACCACAGCAGTTCGTGGAGCTGCCGCATGACGGCGAACACGTCGAACATCCGCCGCGCTGTCTGGGGCGCCTGCCGCCAGCTCTGACCGCCGAAGGTGATCTGGGAGACCTTCTGTCCCGCGCCCAGGCAGTCGAAGACGGTGCACCCGGGAAACCCACGCTCACGGAGATTCGCGTGGATCCCGCAGCGGAAGTCCGCCCGCAGGTTCGCGCACGGCTGCCCCGCGTCCTTGTCGACCGCGAAATCGGCCGACGCGGCGAAGGGCAACGCGACACAGCACAGCCCGAAGCAGTTCGCACAGTCGGCGCGCAGACCGAGACGGTCACTCTCGGCGGAAGGGGCTTGGCTCTTCTGGGACAACGTGCGTGATCTCCTGCCGTACAAGGGGTGAGTCGGGGGTGAGCACCGCATTTCGGCGGGCTCTACGACACACCATTGTCGCCGACCGGATGCGGGACGAAGTAAAGCGCAGCCCACCAGGTGGCAGTACTCGCTGCGCCGAGGCGCCCGCTGCTCGGGCTCAGGTGCGTTTGTTTTGTTCGGCCGAGAAAATCGATCTTCTGACAACCGACCGCCTTTACAACGTAGATTCATAACTCCGATTCGGCCGGCGGATGGCCACGCGGACCTCCCGCATCACCTCCGCCGCACCGCGAACCGGACCTCAGACCATGGGGGTTAGCCTGATGAGGAACACGGGAGGGATCACCATGACCGACTACGGCAGTGTGTCCACCACCGGCGACACCTGCACGCTGTACTTCGAGCGCCGCCTCCCCCACCCTGTCGAGCGTGTCTGGCGCGCCATCAGTGAGCCCAAGCACCTCATCGAATGGCTCGCGGAAGTCGAGATCGAGCTACGCCCCGGAGGCCGTGTCACGCTTCGCTGGCTCGGGACGGACGAGCACGGCAAGCAGACCGGGCAGCCCCTCGCCCACGGAGTGATCAGCGACTTCAAGCCCCCGCACGTCCTCCAGTTCGACACCGACGTGCACGGAACGCTCCGCTGGGAGCTGGAGGGAGACGGCAGCGGCTGCCTGCTCGTCTTCAACGCGATCGGCGACTACGGCGACCAGCTCACCAAGATCCTGGCCGGCTGGCACGCCCATCTGGACTTCCTGGCCGACTCCCTCGAGGGGCGCGTCGTCGACTGGCCCAACTGGCCGCGTACGCGCTGGGAGGTCCTGCACGGCTACTACAGATCACGCTGACTCCCCTGCCCAGTACGGCCCGCTCCGGGCGGGGGCGCAGCGGTCACGAACGATCCTGAATGGGTGCTGGTGAGGTCGTCCGCCTGGACGCTCGGAATCGGTCGCCCGACGTGGTGTTTCATCCCCTGCCGTTCGGTTTTCCGGGTGGTGCTGGGGCCGGTTGGCGGCCTGTCGGGAAACCGGCTCATTCCGACGCCCCGAGAAGGCGCCACAGCGCGATCAAGCCCCTTTGGGGCTGGGGACACGTTGGGAGCGGAGGACCGACTTATGGTGGGCACGCAAGGTCCGCATTGGAGGCGCACTCTGATGAACGGGCTTCGCCGTACT
The DNA here is from genome assembly GCA_001570385.1 of Microtetraspora glauca. Classification (GTDB taxonomy): domain Bacteria; phylum Actinomycetota; class Actinomycetes; order Streptosporangiales; family Streptosporangiaceae; genus Microtetraspora; species Microtetraspora glauca. The sequence goes on from BBYL01000009.1 coordinate 316,613, forward strand.
GGATGGGTGCCTGGATGAACCCTCCAGGCCGGTGGCGCGTCCCTTAGGTATGAAGAGATCGCGTTTGACCGTCATCGCGGTGCTTGCGTCGTTGTGCGCCTGCGGCCAGTCTGGTGCTGGTCCGGTACCCGCTGTGGCCGGGACCGAGACGATCGTCGGGACCGAGACGATCGTGTTGCCGCGGGCGGACCAGCCCAAAGCGCATCGGCCCACCCTGGAGCGGCTCAAGCGAGAGGCGGCGTCGTCGGGCCGGCCCCTGGAGGAGGTCGTCAAGCGGTACGCGACCCGGGTGGCTGCTACCTCGTCGCCCAAGCCGACGGACTTCGAGGGTTACGACCCCGCGGTGACCGACCCGGACGTGGCGATCGACGGCATTCCCTACGCCGAGCTGGTCGACCTCGGGACCGTCGCCAAATCGGAGGGCATCTCCTACGAGGAGGCCATCGACCGCTTCGGCTCACAGTCGTCCAACAGCCGGGTGATCGACAAACTTAATGCGGAGTTCCCCGACGAGATCTCCGGCGTCAGATACGTCGACGACCAGCGGGGGCTGCGCATCGGCTTCAAGGGTCCGATCCCGGCTCGCGCGATCGAGCTGGCCAGGACCCTCCCCACGGAGGTCACCCTGATCGGCGGCAAGGGATTCTCGACCGCGGAGCTCCGGCGGGCCCAGGACACGGTCGTCTCCTGGCTCCGATCCCGTCCTGAGGTGGCCACGATGATGGCGCACCCAGATGAGGAGACCGGCCAAGTCATGGTCACAGTTCAGCCGAAGGTGATGCCGGACGATGCGGAGGAGTTCAAGCGTGGGCTTCAGCTCCCGCAGCTGGACAATCCGCACATCACCGTCGAGGTCACGCTCTCCGCCGAATCGATCGCCGTTCGCCCGCAGTGAGGGCCACCGAAGCCCCCGGCGCGCCAACGTCCCCGCGGGGCCGGCGCGGCGGCTCACGTGGCGGCTCGATCGCCACCGTACGGCGAGCTGACCGCGAGGGGCCGGTACAACTCGGCGCCATGCGGCAAACTACTGCTCTTTCACTTTCTCCCGGGCAAGCTCGGCGACGAACGTGCCGCACGAACACGATCAAGCAGAAACGGCCCACTGTCGTGATCAATGCGGCACGACCACGCCGAGTTCGCGGAGCCGGGCGACTGCCAACGACAGGCACAGTGCGGCGCTGGCGGCATCAGCACGCATGCCCACCACCAGCGGGCCGCCGCTCGCCGCGAAGGTCCAGGAAGGCCGCCCCTCCGCCAGCCTCTCGGCATCAACCCTGAGCATTGCACCGATGCCCTGCTCGGCGAGCCACTCCAAGATGAGCAGGGCCGCGTCCTCGATCCCGTCATCGTGATCGGCCTTCGGCCATCTGTCTTTCCGCCCGGTCACGAGACGACCGCATAGACCGGAACCGCAGCCGGAGTGCCGGGTGCGTTCGGAGAGCTCACCCCGCATTCTGGAGGCGCTCCCAAAGCATCGTGAGCCACGGCGGACCGTCCTGCGCGGGCGCGGAACGAAGTGGATGCACGGGAGCCGACTCGATCACGTGCAGGAGCGACCAGGCCACACCGTGACAGCCGTCCGGCCCGAAGCACCCGGCCAACAGCTCCGCTTCCTCGACAGTCACCGGAGCGGAGATCGCATGAAGCTCGCTCTCCCGATCGGCGATCTCTTCGAACTCGGCATCCTCACTGGGCAGAGGACCCGCATCAACGAACTTCGACACCTCAGGCCTCACCACAAAACGATCTTCTCACAAAATTGCGTCCCTTCCACAGAGCTACCTGGCCGCGTACGGGCCCTGGACCAGGTGCTCATCGGGTGGCGACGGTGAGGGTGACGGCCAGTTCGGCGAAGGCGGCGGCGGGGAGCGGGTCCGCGGGCAGGACGAGGAGAACGGTGCGCTCGGCCGCCGGATCCAGCGGGATCGCATGTACGCCCGCGCGGTGGGCGGGCAGCGAGAGTTCGGGGACGACGCTCACCCCGAGGCCCTCGGCGACCATGGCGAGGATGCTGTTGGTGTCGCGCACACGGTAGTGGCACGTCAGGCTCGCCCCCGCCGCACGCGCGAGTGCCGTGATCAGCGGCTCGCACCCACCCGTGGACATGATGAACGGGTGCCGGGCCAGCTCGGCCACCGGCACCGAGTGGCGTACGCCCAGCTCGTGTCCGCTGGGCAGGACGGCCAGCATGCGGTCCGCGGCGAGCGGCCGCGCCACCGCCCCGGCGGGGAGCGGGACCCCGGCGGCGCCCGCACCCCCGGCTGACACGGTGGCGATGTCCGCCGCACCCGTCTCCAGCCACTCCAGCACCTCGTCGTCCGAGCCCTCCAGCACTGTCAGGCGCACCCGCGGATGCGCGTCCCCGAACCGCCGCAGGATCGGCGGCAGCAGCCGGACGTTGGCGCTGGGGATGACGCCGACGCGCAGGCTGCCGCGCTCCTGCTCCCGGGCGGCGGCCACCTCCTGCTCCAGCGCCTCCACCTGGGTGAGGATGAGCGCGGCGCGGCGGCGCACGGCACGCCCGGTCTCCGTCAGGGTCACCCCGTGGTTTCCGCGCACCAGCAGCGCGACCCCGAACTCGTTCTCCAGTGCGCGCAGCGCGTGGCTGACGGCGGACTGCGTGGTGGCCATCTCCTCGGCGGCCCGGGTCATGTTGCCGGTCCGTGCGACCGCCAGCAGGATCCTGAGCTGGGTGAGCGTCACAGCGCCGCACGCAGCAGGCCGACGACCAGCGGGTGCGGGGCGTCGGGGCGCGAGCGGGCCTGCGGCACATACAGCGTGGCCACGTAGTACGGGTGGCCGGGGATCTCCAGCACGCGGGCCTCGCCGTCACCGTCCACGCCGGTGACCGAGAACCCGCCGTCGTGGAGGCTCCCCTGCCGGCTGGGGTCGAGGCCGAAGTCGCAGTAGTACTTCTCCTCGACCTCGGTCCGTCCGTAAAGCGCGGCCACCCGGGAGCCGGGGGCCAGGGTGACGGGCATGGTCATGCCCGCCAGGGAGCAGGTCAGCGCCGACACGAACAGGGTCGAGGCGTACGGGTCGTACTCGGCGTGCTGGGCGTCCTCGTAGCCGAGCACGTGGCGGGCGTACTCGATGACCATGTGCTGGCAGCCGCCGCACGTTCCCAGGGTGGGCACGCCGCGCTCGCGGCCGTGCCGGAGCGCGGCGAGGGCGCCGAGCAGGCTGCGGTACGGGCTGCCGGGCGCGCACCACAGCACGTCGGCGGCCTCGACCTCGGTCAGGTCGGATTCGAGCGGTTCTGTGGCCAGCCAGCGAACGTCCACCGCGATGCCGAGGTGCGCGGCGGCATGCCGCAGGGCGTCGTCGGTGGCCAGGTGCGGGGGAAACGCCGGGTCGCGATCGCCGATGACGGCGACGCGCAGGGATCGGTCGAACATGGCACTCACTATGCGGTGGGCCGGCCATGACGGCCAATGCCGGATCACGCGCCCGCCATGAGCGATCGCTCAGGTCAGGACGTGACGCCGATACGCGGAGAATCCGGCGCATCGAGCCAACCTTGTGCCTCGCCGTTCGAGGGGACGCTCTGACGGCAGGATCGCGCCCTCACTCATGCTCCTTCCGACAGGAGCCCGCACAGCGCCTCGACGTACGGCTGGGCGGGGCCGCGGTGGCGGCGGGAGGTCGCGATGCCGATGAAGCGGGACGGGCTGGGCGGCTCAAGGGGGATCGCGACGACGTCCGGGGCGGGCGTCAGGGCGATCTCGGGGATGAGGGCGACGCCCACGCCCGCGGTGACCAGGGACTGCGCGAAGAAGTAGTCGGTGGCGCTGCAGGAGATCCGCAGCTCGAAGCCGGCCAACTCGGCGTAGCGGCCGAGGAGGTCGACTGTCTTCAGGCATCCGAGGATCCAGCGTTCGCTGGCGAGTTCGGCCAGATGGAGGCGGGCGTGCCCGGCTCGGGGATGCGTCCGCGGGAGGACGACCCGGAGCGGGTCGGCGATCAGCGGGGTCCAGTCCATGCCGGAGCGGTCACCGGGGCGGACGGGCGCGGGCCCGTCGAAGTGGTAGGCGAGGGCCAGGTCGGCGCGGCCCTCCCGGACCAGGGGCAGGCTGTCCTCCGGTTCACGCTCGAGGATCGTCAGCTCGGCCTCGGGATGCTCGACGACGAATCGGGCGAGCGCCGGCGGCAGGAGGCGGCGGCCCCCGCTGGCGAAGGCCGCGATCGTGAACCGGGCCCGCTCGGTGGACAGCCGGTCGATGCGCTCCTGGGCGTCGGTCAGTTCGGCGGCGATGGCCTCGGCGGCCTCGACGAGCAGGCGCCCCGGCTCGGTGAGGACCACGCCTCGGGTGCTGCGTTCCACCACGGGGACGCCGAGGCCGCGCTCCAGTGCGGCGACCTGCTGCGAGACGGCCGAAGGGGTGAACCGCAGGGCGGCGGCGGCGCGGTTGAAGCTGCCATGGCGGGCGACCTCACGCAGAACGCTGAGCCGGTGAACATCGATCAACAGTTTTCCTTACGACCAACTAAGAAGATCACCACTACCGCTGATGACTATACGCGGGCACCCTGATCCTCGTGAGCGAGATATGCATCATCGGCGGAAGCCGGCACTTCGGCAGGCGGCTGGTCGAGAACCTGCGCGACGCGGGGACGGCGGTCACGGTCGTCAACCGGGGATCGGCTCCGGTGCCCGCGGACGTGACGCACCTGCGGGCCGACCGGGACGACGAGGCCGCCCTGCGCCGCGTCCTGGACGACCGCGACTTCGACGCGGTGATCGACCAGGTCTGCTACACGCCCGCGCAGGCGGCCGTCGCGCGGCGGGTGTTCGCGGGCAGGACCAGGCGTTACGTCATGACCTCGACGATCGAGGTGTACGCCGACCTCGACGGCCCGCCGCACGCGGAACACGCCGTCGATCCCGCGACCTGGCCGGTACGGACGGACCTGCCATGGGACGACCCGGCGTTCCTCGACGACAACTACGGCGAGGGCAAGCGCCAGGCCGAGGCGGTCTTCACACGCGACCCGGCGTTCGACTTCGTCAGCGTCCGGACGGCGCACGTGCTGGGCGGCGCGGACTTCACCGGACGGCTCGCGCACTACGTCCGCAGGATCCGGGCCGGCCTTCCGGTGATCGTCCATGATGATCCCCGGCCGGCGTCGTTCATCCACGAGCGGGAGATCGCGGAGTTCCTGGCCTGGGCCGCGCGGGCGGACTTCACCGGAGCCGTCAACGCCGCCTCGCACGGGACCCTGGACGTCCGGCAATTGTGCGCCGCCATCGGGGAGCCCGTGTACGAGGTCGGCGAGGACGTCTCGCCGTTCTCCTTCGACCGTTCCTACGCCATGGACAACGGGCGCGGCACGGCTCTCGGCTTCCCGTTCTCGCGGGTCGCCGACTGGCTGCCGTCCGTCATCGAGGACGCGCTCGCGGAGGAGGAGCGGATATGCGCACTCGCCTGATCGCAGACGTCCCCGTGAGCGCCGTCGGCCTCGGCGCGATGCCGCTGTCCATCGAGGGCAGGCCGGACGAGGCCAGGGCGATCACCACGATCCACGCCGCCCTCGACGCGGGCGTCACGCTGATCGACACCGCCGACTCCTACCACTGGCACGCCGACGAGATCGGCCACAACGAACGGCTGATCGCCCGCGCGCTCGCGGCCTACGGCGGTGACGTCACCGACGTCCTCATCGCCACGAAGGGCGGCCGCGGCCGCCCCGGAGACGGCTCATGGACGGTGAACGGCGACCCTCGCCACATCATGCGGGCCTGCGAGGCGTCGCTCAAGCGGCTCGGCGCCGACTCGATCGGGCTCTACCAACTCCACAAGCCCGACCCGGACGTCCCCTTCGCCGAGTCGGTCGGCGCACTCCGCGACCTGCTCGACGACGGCAAGATCCGGATGGCCGGGATCTCGAACGTCGACACCCTTCAGATCCGCCAGGCCCACCGGGAACTGGGCGGCCGTCTGGCCTCCGTCCAGAACCGCTACTCCCCCGCCGTGCGGGACAGCGACCCCGAACTGCGCCTGTGCACCGAGCTCGGCGTCGCCTTCCTGCCCTGGAGCCCCCTCGGCGGCGTCTCCCGCAGCGCACTGGACTCCGACGACCCTGCCGATGGGACGCCGTTCCACACGATCGCCCTCCGACGCGGCGTGAGCCCGCAGCAGGTCTGCCTCGCGTGGCATCTGGCCCGCTCCCCGCGGGTCGTCCCGATCCCCGGCGCCAGCCGTCCCGCGTCGATCCGCGACTCCGCCGCGGCTGCCGAGCTGACGCTCACCGCCGACGAACTCGCCACGCTCGACCGGCTCGACCGGCTCGACCGGCGAAGGGGGTGATCCCGGTTTTCAGGGCGCGACGTCGCCGTACGGGCTGAGCCCGGCGCCGATGGCCGCGACCATCCGCTCGGCGTACGCGTGCGCGGCCCGATGCAGGTTGTGGCCGAAGCTGATCCGGGCCACGCCCAGCTCCGCGAGCACGGAGGGCGACGGCGAGCCCGGCCCGCACAGCGCGTTGACGGGCCCGCCCACCTCCTCGACCAGCGTGGCCAGATCCGCGACCTGCGCCCGGATCGGGTAGACGCAGTCCGCGCCCGCCTCCAGGTAGCGGCGGCCCCGCCGTACCGCCTCGGCGAGCGGGTCATCGTGCCTGGACAGGTACGGATCCGTCCGGGCGTTGACGACCAGGTCCGGCGCCGCCTGCCGGACGGCGGCGAGGAAGTCGGCCTGCTCCCCCACGTCCACGAGCGCGCCGGTACGCGGATCAGAGTCCTCCAGATTGCAGCCCACCGCGCCGCTCTCGGCCAGGCGCTCCGCCAGCTCGGCGGGCCGCAGGCCGTACCCGCGCTCCACGTCGGCGGTCACCGGGACCTCGACCACCCGGCAGACGCGGGCGATCGCCGCGAACATCTCCGCCGGAGGGGTCTGCTCGCCGTCGTCGTACCCGAGGACGGCGGCCACCGCGGCGCTGCCGGTGGCGACGGCGGGGAACCCAGCCCCCGCCACGATCCTGGCGCTGGCGGCGTCCCACACGTTCGGCAGGACCAGGGGTCTGCCGGGCACGTGAAGGGCCCGCAGCGTCGCCGACGGCGTGTCCGTAGCGGCTGTCATGTTCATCGTGATCTCCTTGTCCGCCGTAGTCGCGGCCCCGCCGCGGTAACGCCTGTCATCCTGTGCACGCCGCGGCCTGCCCAGCCGGCTATCCGGCGGGGCGGTACTTTGCGACCATCCGTGTGGAGATCGCGACCCGGTTCCAGGCGTTGATCGCGGTGATGGCCCAGATCAGCCGGGCCAGGTCCTGCTCGTCGAACTCCTCGGCCGCCTCCGCGTACACGTCGTCGGGCACGCGGGTGCCGGCGATCAGCGTGATGGCCTCGGTCAGGGCCAGCGCGGCGCGCTCGCGCGCGGTGAAGAACGGCGCCTCCTCCCACGCGGACAGGGCGTAGATCCGCTGCTCGGTCTCTCCGGCCGCCCGGGCGTCCTGGGTGTGCATGTCGATGCAGAACGCGCAGCCGTTGATCTGGGACGCCCGGATCTTCACCAGCTCCTGCAGCGAGGACTCCAGGCCGGACTCACCGATGGTCCGATTCAGCGCCACCATCGCGCGGTAGATCTCCGGGGCCAACCGGCCGATCTCCATGCGTGCGGGCACGGGAATGGTCGTTGACGTGCTCTCTTTCGCCATATGGGCCACTCTAGATCAGCGGTCGGCCGACGCCTAAGAGCCAATTCCGGGTCTGCTGAACGATCCATTTCGGCCGCAGAAGCGCCGCTCCTCGCCTGCCGGTCATGATCGGCCGGTCAGGAACTCCTCGATGATCCGGGTCGTCTCCGCCGGGCGTTCCATGCTCGGCAGGTGCCCCGCCCACTCCAGCCGGACGAGGCTCGCCGTGGACAGCGTCCGGGCGAGATGGCGGGCCGTCTCCTGGAAGTACAAGAGGTCGTGGTCACCGGTCACCACCAGGGCCGGAACCCGGATCCGGGTCAGGTCGATCTCACCGCGGACCCGCTCAGGCTCCGGATCGGCCTTGAGCTGCAGCTCGAAGGCATCGCGCTGCATCTGGGACACCCATGCCCTCGTGGCGTCGTCCGCCTCGGGTCCGAGCCAGGTCCGCGCGTTGAGGTCCGCGGCGCCCGCGATGTCACCGGCCTCGATCAGCCGGTCCTCCTCGGCGCCGAACTCCTCCAGCTCGGGAGTCGCGGGCAGCCCGCACCCGGCGTTGAGAAGGACCAGCCGGGAGACCAGATCCGGATGCCTCGTGGCCAGCTCCAGCGCCACCCGCCCGCCGTGCGAGGCGCCGACGACGGCCACCTCACGCAGCCCGAGTGAGGCGAGTAGCTCCGCGACGTCCCCGTCGTCGGAGTACGGACCGTCCGCAGCCCACGGGCTGCGCCCGTATCCCCGGAAGTCGAGCCGTACCACCCGGAACGACGCGGTCAGCGCCTCCCACTGCGGGGCCCACATGCGGGCGTCGGTCACACCGGAATGCAGCAGCACCACCGGATCGCCGGCTCCCGCGACCTCGTGCCAGACACCGGTCAACCCGATCACAGCTCCTTCATCGAGCGTCCATCGCGACGCGCAGGCCGAGGCCGATCAAGATCACGCCGGAGATCTGTTCCAGCCGGCGACGTACAGCGGGCCGGTCGAACACGAGCCGGGCCCGGCCGACCACCCAGATCAGCCCGAGATACCACACCAGGTCCACCGCCACCCAGATCGCCGCCAACAGCGACAGGGTCAGCGGTACGTTGCCACCCGACACCGTGCCCGGCGGCACGAACTGCGGCAGGAACGACATGGCGAACACCGCCGCCTTCGGGTTGGCGCCGCAGGTGGCGAGCCCCAGAGCGTAGGAGCGCCGCCAGCCGCGCGCCGCCTCCGCGGACGAGCTCCGCGTCGTGCCTTCCCCCGCTCCGGCCGGTACGGCACGGCCGCGCCTGGCCTGCCACAACGACTGGGCGCCCATCACGACGAGCACGACGGCGCCCACGACCCGTATCGCGGCATACGCCACCTCGGAGGCGAGGACCAGCGCGGACAACCCGAACACGGCCGCCATCGCCCACAGGAAGATGCCGGTCTCGTTGCCGAGCGTGGCCGCCACGCCTGACGCACGCCCCGCGCGGAGCGTCTGGCGCAGGATGACCGCGGTGCTGACCCCGGGGATCATCGCGAGCAGCACGCATGAGCCGATGAACGTGAGCAGGAACACCCGCCCATCGTCATCACGGCACGGGCGGGGCGCAAACGATTTTCAGCCCGTCCCGGGGCGGGAGCCGTACATGGCGGAGAGGTCGGCCGCCGCCTCGGCCATCATGTCGCGCAGTTCGGACGGCTCCAGGACCTCGACGAAGGCGCCGAGCCGGAGCAGCTGCCAGCGCGCGTGCCGGAGCGACTCGACCGGCAGGGTCAGCCGCGTCCAGCCGTCGTCGCCGGGGACACCCTCGCGAAGCGCATCCTCGGCCACGTCGCCGAAGGTGTAGCGGAAGAGGCCCACGGCGTCGGGCGCGAGCCGTACGACGGCGTCGGCGGTGTACATGCGCGCGGCGAACTCGGCGGCGAACTCCCGCCAGAACGCCACGAGATCGAAGTCCTCCGGCCGGTCGAACCGCTCGTCCAGGACCTCCACATCGATGATGCGGCTGACGCGGTAGGTGCGGACGCTCTCGCCGCAGGCGGCGGCCAGGTACCAGGAACCGCCCTTGAGCACCAGGCCGTACGGGTGAACGGTCCGTTCCACGTCCTGCGGCCCCCACCGCCGGTAGCGGAGCCGCAGCACCCGCTGGTCCCACACCGCACCGGAGACCTCGGCGAGGAACGGGACGTCGTCGCCCGCGCGGTACCAGCCCGGCACGTCGAGGTGGAAGCGCTCGCGCATCCGGGCCGCGTGCGAACGAGGTTCCGGCGGCAGCGCCGCGAGGAGTTTCAGCTCGGCGGTCGCCGCGACCTCGGCCAGCCCGAGCTCGGCGGCGGGACCGGGCAGCCCGGCGAGGAAGAGCGACGACGCCTCCTCGCGGCTGAGGCCGTTCAGCTTGGTGCGATATCCGTCGAGGAGCCGGTAGCCGCCCGCCGGGCCCCGGTCGGCGTACACGGGGACGCCGGCCGCCGACAGGGCCTCGACATCCCGGTAGACCGTGCGGACCGACACCTCGAGTTCGGCGGACAGCTCGGGGGCTGTCATCCTGCCGCGGGTCTGCAGCAGGAGAAGGAGGGACAGCAACCGGCTGGCACGCATGTCACCCATCCTGCCACCTTTACAAGGTAGATTTATTTGCTGAACGCACAACGCTCATGTTCAAATGAACACATGGAGAGTGCGGACAGGATGAGAGCGATCATGAACGCTCTTCGTGCGGCCGACAGCGTCTCGGTCGCCGAGTTGGCGGCCGAACACGGCGTCTCGGAGATGACCATCCGCAGAGACCTGGACGAACTCGCCCAGCAGGGCGTCGTCCGCCGGGTCCGCGGCGGCGCGCTGAGCCTGCTGCTGCGCGGAGAGGAACCCCCCTTCGGCGTACGCGAACGCGAGGCGGTCGAGGCCAAGCAGCGCATCGCCGCCGAGGTCGCCGCGCTGCTCGCCGACGGAGAGGCGGTGCTGCTCGACGGCGGCACGACCCTCCTCGAGGTCGCCCGCGCCGTACGAGAACGACGGCTCACCGTGCTCCCCCTCGCCCTCCAGTCGGCTCAGGAACTCGCCACCGCGCCGCGGATCCGTCTGGTCCTGCCCGGCGGAGAGGTACGGCAGGGCGAGCTGAACTTCGTCGGCCCGCTCACCGAGACGTCGATCAGGGCGCTGCGGTTCGACACCGCGGTGATCGGGTGCTGCGGCCTGTCCGCGGAACACGGGCTGACCGCGCACGACCTGCCGGAGGTCGCGATCAAGCAGGCCGCCATCGCCTCGGCACGGCGGGTCATCGTCGCGTGCGACTCCGGCAAGTTCAGCAGGACCGCGTTCGGCGCCGTCTGCGGGTTGGACCGGCTCGACGTGGTCGTCACCGACGAGGGCGTCCCCCGGGACCAGCACGACGCCCTCACCGCCGCCGGCGTGACCGTCCGCATCGCCCGCCCCTGATCTCCAAGACATCACCCCTGATCTTCGGGCCCTCCAGCTCGGGCCCTCCAGCTCGGGATCTCCGTCGTCGGGTCACCCTTCGACCTGTGGAGATGCCGCGTCGCTTCCGGAAACCCTTCGTGACATCCCCCCATCGGAGTGTCTTATGGTCCTTCTCGCCCCCAGCCGCCCGGCGCTGCTACGCGCCCGGCTCGCCGTGTACGGGCTGTTCCTGCTCTCCGGGCTCACCATCGGCACGTGGACGGCCCGCGTCCCCGCCATCAAGGAACGCCTCGCCCTCGGCGACGGCGAACTGAGCCTCGGCCTGCTCGGCATCGCGGCGGGCGCCATCGCCGGCATGCAGATCGTCGGCCGGCTCATCGACCGGTTCGGCAGCCACCGCGTCATGGTCCCCATGGCCATGGCCCAGGGTTTCGTCCTCGTGCTCCCCGCCTATGTCCCGAACCTGCCCTCGCTCGCCCTGGCACTGTTCGTCTTCGGGCTGGCGCACGGCAGCCTGGACGTCGCGATGAACGCCAACGCCGTCGTCGTCGAGCGCGCGTACGGCAGGACGCTCATGGGCTCGTTCCACGCGGTGTTCAGCATCGGCGGCTTCCTCGGTGCCGCGATCGGCGGGCTGGTCGCGCACGCCTCCGTCGACGCGGGCCGTACGTTCCTGTCGGCGGGCCTGCTGATCGTCGTACTGGCCGTCGCGTCGGCCCGGTGGGCCATGCACGACGCCCCCGCCGAGGCCCCCGCGGACGGCACCACAGTCACAGGCGACAGCGTCACAGGCGACAGCACGACCGGGACCACCAAGGCCGGCCTGCCGCGAGGCGTGCTCTTCCTGGGTGTGCTCGCCTTCTGCTGTCTGGTGGGAGAGGGCACGGCGGCCGACTGGAGCTCGGTCTACCTGGTCGAGACCCTGGGTTCCTCCCCCGGAGCCGGCGCCGCCGCGTATGCCGCGTTCGCCGTCATGATGACCGCGGGACGGTTCGCCGGGGACCGGCTGGCGAACCTGCTCGGCCCGGTGCCGCTGGTGCGCTACTGCGGGATCCTCGCCGCCGGCGGGCTGGCCCTCGCGGTGCTCGGCGGCGCGCGGATCACGGGCGTCATCGGGTTCGGTCTCTTCGGAGCCGGTCTGTCATGCACCATCCCGCAGGTCTTCTCGGCCGCCGGGCACCGTGACCCGGCCCAGGCCGGACGTGCGCTGGCCCGGGTCGCGAGCCTCGGCTACGCCGGTCTACTCGCCGGTCCCGTCCTGATCGGCGGCGCCTCGGAGCTGTCCACCCTGCGCTACGCGCTCCTGATCCCCGTCGTCCTGTCGACGTTCGTGGCCCTCGCGGCACCCGCGCTCCGGGCGCCCGCGACGGCCACCCCGGCGGGACCGGCGGAGCCGGCCACCGAGAGCGGCGTCCCCGGCGGGAACGTCACGCCGGTCTGAGGAACTGCTCGTAGCCGAGCTTGACGACCAGGCCGGTCACCACGCACAGCAGCACGATCCGGACGAAGCCGGAGCCCCGCTTGAGTGCCATGCGCGCTCCGAGCTGGGCTCCGGCGATGTTGCACACGGCCATGCCGAGGCCGAGGGCCCACAGCACGTGCCCCTGCCAGGAGAAGACGACCAGGGCCCCGAGGTTCGTCCCGGTGTTGAGGATCTTCGCGGTGGCCGAGGCGTTGACGAAGTCCATGCCCAGGATGGACGTGAACGCGATGAGCAGGAACGTCCCCGTCCCCGGACCGAGTATCCCGTCGTAGAACGCGATCAGCCCGCCCGCGACGGCGACGGCGGCCAGCAGCCGTCCCCTCGTACGCAGATGAGGACGCGGGAGCAGGCCGAACGCCGGACGCGTCGTCACGAACGCCGCCACCCCGAGCAGCACGACGAGGACCAGCGGCTTGAGCACCGCCGCGTCCAGCATCGCGGCCGAGGCCGCCCCCAGCCCGGCGAACGCCACCGCGAGCACGCCCGACGGTACGGCCACCGCCCGGTCGAGCTTGGTGTTCCTGGCGTACGTCAGCGCGGCGGAGGCCGTGCCGAAGATGGCCGCGGACTTGTTCGTCGCCATCGCCTGCACGGGGGACAGCCCGGCCAGCAGCAGCGCGGGGAGCTGGAGCAGCCCTCCCCCGCCGACGACCGCGTCCACCCAGCCCGCGGCCAGCGCCGCCACGAGCAGGATCACGACCTCTCCCGCCCCCATACGGCGCACCTTCCCTTGACGATCTCTTGACCATCCGAGGGTAGCCAAGGCCGAACTGGAGCCGACGCCGATCGGACCGGACACCATCCCTCCCCTGTGTGGGGCAGGCCGGACCGGGCGCCGGACGCGTCGTCGGTGGTACGGCGCAGCGGTGACGATCGACTGGCAGGCCACCGACCCCCCGCCCCGCCCGTCCCCTGACACCGGCTCCCGGCCGGCCCCGATCACGCCCGGCGGACGTCGCGGCCGGCGGCCACGAGGACCAGGACGGGTACGGGAAGAGCCGCCAGCCACCACACATGAACGGCATGCCAGTCGGCGCTGTACGGCATCGGCCAGGCCGCTCCACCGGCGATCCCGATCCCCGCGCAGAGCGCGAGCAGCACGAACGCCCCGGCGAGCGCGGCCGGCCGTCCCCCATGCCTCCGTACGGCGACCGCCGATCCAGCCAGACCCGCCAGCACGCACGCGGTGGCCTCGACACCGGCCCCGGGGAAGTGCAGCACGCCACCGGCCTCCAGGCGTACGGCGACCACCGCGCACACCGCGGCCCAGCTCGGCACCACGGCCGCGAGGACCAGCACGACGCGCGCCCATTGCCGCACCCAGCGGGGCACCGGCGCCGCGTCCGTCCCCGCCGCCATCGCGTCCACGAGCGCGAAGCCCGCCGCCGCCCCGAGCAACAGCCCGGACATCCTGAGCAGGAGCAGGCCAAGACGGGAATCCATGGAGTCGCCGGGCTCCACCGCGATCGCCAGGGCCACGGTCAGCGGCCCGGCCAGACCCACCGGAAGCCAGTCGATCGCCCGCGCCAGCGGCCGGACCAGCGCGGCCACCACCGGAAGGCGTACGGCCCGGCCGGCAGGGCCCGCACGGCCGCCACGGCCGTTCGTCATCGCGCGTCCGCGCATGTCTCGTCCTTCACGGTGGCGGGGAACTCCGACCGCAGCCCCAGCGAAGGAAGAGCCTGCTCCACTGTGGTCCGGGGATCGGTGAGCGTGTCCCAGTTCGCCCGTACGCGCTCGACCGCGTCGGGTCGCGCCAGGAGGCGGCGGGCGTAGCCCACCTCGGCCGCGCCGTACCGCGTCCCGTAGAGGCGACCGGGCATCGAAAGCCCCGCGCCCCCGTCGCCCAGCACCACGTGGGTCCACCCCTTGGGGGAGTCACCGGGGCCGGGAAACCCCCAGGTCTCCGGGATGTCGAGCACCGTCCCCGCCCGCGCGGCGAGCCAGAGCGCGACGACGGTACGGGCCCGGCCGAGGCCGTCGCAGACGTCGCCGTCATCGTCCAGGCCGGTGACGGCGGCCGCCATCTCGCCGACCAGCAGTGTGCGGTGCTGGGCCGGGTCGGTGGACCAGACGACCCAGGTCCGCGGATCCCGCATCTCCCCCGCCGTCGCGACGGTGTTCTGCCGTACGACGGGGATGCGCTCGACGGCCTCACGCGGCACGGCCGACACGATGGGCCGCACGGCCTCCACCCAGACCGGGATCCACGGCAGGTAGTCCGGGAACACGCAGTACGTGACACCGTCCCGCTTCTCGCACACCTGCTCGGGGAGCCGGGGGGTGAAGTGCGGCACGGTCCACGGCAGCACCGGCGCGCCGGCCGTCGCGGCGGCCCCCGTGGGCACCGCGACGGCCAGGGCGGCCAGCGCGACGACGACGCGGACCGGCCGCGGGCCGTGTCTGAGCAGCGCGACGGCCGCGAGGAGAACCGCGGCCGCGATCAGGTAGGCGAGATGCGGCCCCGTCGGCCTGGGCCCCCATTCGACACTGTGGCCGGGGATCACCGGCAGGAACCACCCTCCGTACTCGCCGCGCGAATTGCCGAGCATGGTGAAGGCCACCGTGAAGATCAGGATCGGCGGCATGATCAGCCACGGAGTCCAGCGGCCGAGTGCCGCTCCGGCGGTGGCGGCCAGCGCGGCGAGCGCCACGCCGCCCAGGGCTTCGTAGATGTCCGGCCGCCCGGCCGCCGTGTCCGACAGGGACACGACCAGCAGGTGTAGGAAGATCATGACTGCCGCCGCGAGCGCGGCCACCACGGGAGCGGCCACGATCACCGCCCGGGTGCGGGCCGCCGCCCGGCCGGGCACGGCGGCCAGCGTCTCGGGCAGGCCGTGCCTGCGGTCGCGGCCGGCGGCCAGGTTCGTGACGATCATCACCGCCGCCCCGACGATCGTGGACGCGGTCACCGTGTCGATCGTCACCATGGTCATGTCGGGCAGCCAGGGCGCGCGCTGCGCGAACGCCATGGCAAGGGCGAGGACCACCGCGCCCCACAGGATCGGGCTGCGCAGCAGCCGCCGAGCCTCGAACAACACCAGCGACCGGTTCACGCGCCCTCCCCTCCATCCGAAGCGCCCGCCGAACGGCTCCCCGACTCGCCCGCGGAACCACCCGGAGGCTCGTCGGACTGCCCGCCGGCCCCTTCGCCGAGCAACAGCAGGTAGCCGTCCTCGACGCCGGGATCGGCCGGGACGCCGGACGGCGGGCGGGCTCCGAGTGTGCGGTACCGCCCGTCGGCGGTCCGCCAGAACAGCCCCTTCTCCGCGGGCGGGTGGTCCGACAGCCACACCTGCCCGGCGGCGGTGGCCGCCAGGCCGCCCGGCGTGCCTTGGAACGCCGCCGCGCCGTCCCTCATCACGATCACCCGCTCGCACAGGGCGGCGACGTCCTCGGTCTGGTGGGTGGAGAGCAGCACGGTACGGCTCTCGCCGAGCCGCGACACGAGGGCGCGGAACCGCATCCGCTGCTCGGGATCCAGCCCCACGGTGGGCTCGTCGAGGATGAGCAGATCGGGGTCGCCGAGCAGCGACTGGGACAGCGCGAGCCGCTGCCGCATGCCACCGGACAGCTTGCGCACCTTCGTCGCCGCGAGATCGGTCAGGTCGGTCTCGCGCAGGACCCGGCGGACCTCCCGGTGGCGTTTCCTCCTGTCGGTCAGCTCCTTCAGGATCGCGACGTACTCCACCAGCTCGAAGACCGTGAAGTGCGGATAGAACCCGGGGCTCTGCGGGAGGTAGCCGAGCCGGCGCCGCAGGTCCGTACGCCCGCCGGGGTCGGACGGGTCCAGCCCGAGCGCCCGCACCTCGCCGCCGTCGGGTGCCAGTGTGGTCGCCAGGCAGCGCAGCAGCGTGGTCTTGCCCGCGCCGTTGGGGCCGAGGAGCCCGGTCACCCCACGCCCGAACTCCAGGGAGAGGCCGTCGAGCACCACCGCGCGGCCGTATCTCTTGGTCAGGCCGCGTATGGTCACCGTCGCCGTCACGGGAGCGGGCGACGGTGCGGTCGCAGGAAAGGTCATCGGGGTCCTCCGGGGTCGAGGCGAGCGCGCCGCGCGTAGATGAGGAAGACGAGAGCCGGCGCCGCCACGCCGTACAGCGCCTGCGCGCCGGGCGAGAAGGCCAGCAGCCGGTCGTCGGCGAGCAGGGGTCCGGCCGCCACCGCGCCGAACCAGGCGATGGCGAGCACCGCCACCGAGACGGGCGGCGCGAACCGCGTCGAGAGCGCGAGCGCGCCGGCGGTCAGCGCCAGGGCGGGCAGCAGCCAGGCGGCGGCGAGCCCCGGCGGTCCGGGCAGCAGCGGGGTGGCCGCGCCGCTCAGCGCGACCGCGCACGACAGCACCGCGAGCGCGCGCAGCAGCAGCGCCCGCCATCCCGCCATCGGAGTGGCGGCCTGCAGCTCGTACACCGGATCGACGTGCCGGCCGTACGCCATCGCGATGCCGGCCACCGGCAGTAGGGGGGCGACCGCGAGGAAGGGGATCAGAGCGTTCGCCGTGTCCGGCGTGCGCCGCGCGGCGAAGTGGGCCGCCGCCACGGCGAAGGCGAGCACCCCGGTCACGGCGACGAGCCAGCCGCGGGCCGGCGCGGGTGTGGCGGCGAGGAACGTGGCCACGTGCTCCGGCACGCCCACCCGGCGCAGGACGCGCGCGACGGGCCTCGGCCGGGGCCGGTCGACCAGGTCCTCGATCCGCTCCCAGCTCGCCGCGAGCCACCCGTCCTCGTACGGCACGGCCGCCCGGCAGAGCGGGCACCGCGCGAGGTGGCTCTCCACGGACATCACCTGGGCGGAGTCGAGACGGCCGTGCGCGTAACGTTCGACGAGATCGCCGGGCAGGTGCCAGGTCATGCCAGATACCCCCTGAGCCGGGCCTTGGCCCGCATGACGCGGGTCTTGACTGTGCCCTCGGGAACTCCGAGGAGGTGGGCGGCCTCCTTCACGGTGAGGCCGTCGAGCACGGTCGCCTGGATGCCGGCGCGCAGTTCGGGTGACAGCCGGGCGATGGCGGTGCCCAGATCGCCGTGCTCGACACCGACCAGGACGGCGTCCTCGGCCGACTCCGTGACCAGGTGCGCGTCGTCGAACGAGGTGACGGGCGGCGCGGTGCCGGTCCTGCGCAGCGCCGAGATCAGGCGGCGGATCGCGATCGTCCAGATCCACGCGGCGACCTCGCCCTCCCCCGCGCGGTAGCGGTGCGCGTCCCGCCAGACGGCGACGAACGTGTCCTGGAGCGCGTCGTCCACCAGGTCGGCGTCGGCGCACCGGCGGGCCAGCCGTACGCGGAGCCAGGGGGCGTGCCGCTGGTGCAGGAGGCGCAGCGCGTCGGTCCTGCGGGCGGCCGCGGCGGCGAGGAGCTCCGCGTCGTCGCTGGCCGGGCCGATCGGAGGGGGTTCTCTCCGCCGGGCGAGGAATCCGTACACGCCTGATCTATCGCGACATCCGCCTCCGGTGGTTCCCTCGAAGCCGGAGAACATCGAGCCGCCGCGCAGAGGGACGACGGCGGCCCCGGCAGGGCACGCGTGTCCATGATGGCGGCGCCGCCCGCCGCGTACGCGAGGCGACCGGTCTGGCGGTCAGGCCGCCCTAGAAGACGAGAGAAAGTTCCCGTCTGCCGCGATGAGTTCCGACTCCACCGCCGGTATGTACTGACGAGCTCGCCGGAATACCCCGGGCGAACCGATCACAAGGGAGAATGCGATGTCAGACAGTCGTGTGGAAGACGAGGCCGCCATCCAGGCCGTGCTGGTTGACTCCTACAAGGCGTGGGAGGCCGGCGACGCCGACGGCATGGTCGCCAACTACACCGCGGACGCGACCGCCATCATGACCGGCTCGCTCCGCGACGGCCGTGACGTGATCCGTCAGAGCATGGCCCTGGGCTTCGAGGGGCCGCTCAAGGGCAGCTCGACCTACAACAAGCAGCTCAGCATCCGCTTCGTCGGCAGGGACGGCGCGATCGTCATCAGCGAATCCGCCATTCTGTTCTCCGGCGAGACCGAGGTTCCGGATGACCTGCGTAAGGTGAACGCGACGTGGGTCTTCGAGAAGCGGGACGGCCAGTGGCTGATCGCCGCCTATCACAACAGCCCGGTGCTGGCGCCTGGGCAGTGAACCCTTCCCTGTTACCGACAGTGACCGTGTGTACCTACGAGTGAGGTGGTTGTGGCGGCAGTGGAGAAGGGGCGTGGCGTGATCACGAGGGAAGAAGACTTCGATCGTCGGATCGAACCGTTCCGGACAGAACTGCTGGCGTACTGCTACCGGATGCTCGGCTCGGCTCACGACGCAGAGGACGTGGTCCAGGACACGTACCTGAGGGCGTGGCGGGCGCGGGAGCAGTATGACGATACTCGCAGCTCACTGCGCACCTGGCTCTACCGGATCGCGACGAACGCCTGCCTGACCGCCCTGGAGGTTCGCGGCCGCCGACCGCTGCCGTCGGGGCTGGTGGCCGCGTCGGATCCGCTCGGGCCGCTCGTCCAGGGAGAGCACGTTGCCTGGCTCCAGCCCTTGCCGGACTCGTTGCTGGACGCGGGCGATCCGGCTGGGGCCGTGATCGACCGCGCCAGCCTGCGCTTGGCGTTCGCCGCCGCCCTGCAGCACCTGTCGGCGCGTCAGCGCGGTGCGCTGATCCTGCGTGACGTGCTCAACTTCTCCGGGTCCGAGACGGCGGAAATCCTCGGCACCACCGTCGTGTCGGTGAACAGTTCCCTGCAGCGGGCGCGTACCCGCATGAAGGAGGTCGGGGTCCGGCGGGAACGGGTCAGCGAGCCGTCCGCGGCCGAGCAGCGCGCCTGGGTCGAACGCTACATGAAGGCGTTCGTGCTCGCCGACGTCGAGGGCCTCAAGCGGCTGCTCACCGAGGACGTGCTCATGGAGATGCCGCCGATGCTCAACTGGTTCTCCGGCCGCAGCAACTACGGCCTGTTCATGGAATGGGTCTTCGGGGCTGCCGGGAAGGACTGGCTTCTCAAGGAGGTCGCGGCCAACGGCGGCCAGCCCGGATTCGCCGCCTATCAGCGCGTCGGCGACGGGTACGACCTGCACACGCTCCAGATCTTCACCGTCACCGACGAGGGCATCAGCCGGAATTCGGTGTTCCAGGACTCCAACGTCTACGCGACTTTCGGCCTGGCGGTCAGGCTCGACGACCAGGGACGTGCCATCGCCGAGGCCTAGCCGGGCAAGGGTGGGGTGGGGTGGGGTGGGAAGGGTCCTCCACCTCCAGTTGCTCGGCCACGAACTCCAGCACCGCGCCCGGCACATCCAGCGGATCTTCCAGGAACGTCCGCAGCCACCGCACCATCACCGGTCGCAGCGCGAACCCGGGCGTTGCTGTTCGACCCCCGCGTCCAAGGCACGTCGGCGCGATCTCCCCCTCGCGGGGGATGCGCCTCACCCCGGCTCGGGAGGACCGGAATTCGCGATCACGCGAGTGTGGATCCATGAACCGGCAACCCACGAACTCACAGATCGAGACCCGCCCGGCAGTGCCGCCCTACCGCCCTCTCGTCGCCGCCGCCGGATGGACGGCCACCGTGCTGCTCATCGGCTTCGCCGCCACCGGTGTCGCCCTGGACATCCTCCTGACGATCATGAAGGGGATCTCCCTCCTGACGGGCGACCGAGGCGTGCTCGACCCGGACATGAACTGGACGCTCAGCGGCGCCCGCGTCGCGTCCCTCATCGCGGGCACGGCCGTCGCCGTCGCCACGATCCGCTACCGGCGGCGGGCACTCGGCGCCTGCTCCCGATGCGGCCGGACACCCCACGGCGCGAACAATCACGACGACGCCGCCGAGGTGAGTGGTCTGAGCGGATACACCCGTCACGCCGGGTACGTGTCCGCCCTGCTCGCCGCCGCGTACGGCGGGTTCAAGGCGCAGTGGGGACTGGGCGGCACCCTCGGCCTCGACGATCCGCACGCCTTCGGCGACGACGTGCACCTGTGGACCCCGGGGCTCGGGGACACGGCCGTGCTGGGTCTCATCGGAGTCGCGCTCGGCATCGGCTTCGCCCGCACCTGGACGCCCCGGTTCATCCCGCGCTGGATGCCGCTGACCGCCGGGTACGTGGGCTCGGTGATGCTCATCTCCACCGGCCTCATGGGGACCGGCATGACCGTCGCCCACGGGCTCGGGCTGGTGGACCCGCCGCAGGCCGGCGACCTGGGGGGCGTCTCCGCGTGGGTGTTCCAGGGCATCTATCCGCTGTTCCTCACCTGGGGCCTCACCATGGCCTCGGCCGCGCTCGGCTACCACTACCGGACCAGGGGCCGCTGCGGGGCCTGCGGCCTCGGCTGACCGCCACCGGGGCGACGCGTCCTCCCGCGGCCCCCCCAACCCGTCTCGTCTTCCACCGGCGTCGGACGGCACGATGGGGTGCGTACGGAGCCGCCGACCCCGCGGACCACGGATTCTCGCGGGCCGGCAGGACCCGCTCGGGAAAGGAGCACGGGTGAACGGCGTCATCGCACCGTTGCGCAACGCGGTCACCTACCGCCGATGGGCCTGCCTGGTCGTCGGCGGAGCGCTGCTGATGCCGTACATGATGGCGGGTGAGGTGGTGGCGGCGCTGTGGCGGCCGTCCCCGGCCCCAGGGGACCCCCTGCTGTCGGTGCAGCCGCTGATCTTCCTGGCCGCGCTCCCTTTCGTCGCCGCCTCGGGGCTGGTCCTGCCGGTACGCGCGTTCGAGATCGCGGCGGCGCGGGCGCTGCTGGGCGTGTCGATCGATCCCCCGCCTCCCCTCGCGACGCGGACCCGGGCGGAACGCCTCAGAACCGCCGGGTGGTTCACCGTCCACCTGGCCGTCGGCGGTGTCGCCAGCGGCCTGGCGCTGGCCCTCGTGCCGTTCGCGATCTGGGCGGCGGCGCTGCCCCTCATGGACGGCCCCACCCGCTTCGGCGACCTCTCCATCGAAACCGGACGGGCCGCGCTCTGGGGGCCGCCGCTCGCCGTGCTGACCCTCGTCCTGCTGGTCGGCCTCCTCGTGGGAGCGGGCAGGCTGCTGGCCACGCTCGCCCCGGTCCTGCTCGGCCCGTCGCCCGCCGACCGGCTGGCCGCGGCCGAGGCGAACGCCCGGCGGCTGGCCGCCCGCAACCGCCTGGCCAGGGAGCTGCACGACTCCGTCGGCCACGCCCTCAGCGTCGTCACCGTGCAGGCCGCCGCCGCCGGCCGCGTGCTCGACCGCGACCCGGCCACGGCGCGGGCCGCGCTGCACGCCATCGAGGAGTCCGCCCGGTCCGCGCTGGCGGAGCTCGACCACGTCATCGGGGTGCTTCGGGAGGGCGCGGGCCGTACCGAGCCGGAGCCGACCCTGCACGACCTGGACCGGCTCCTGGACTCCTCGGGCGCTCGGATCATCGGTCGGATCGACGATCTGTCCGGTGTCCCTCCCGTGGTGTCCCGCGAGGCGTACCGGATCGTCCAGGAGGCGCTGACCAACGCCATCCGGTACGGCACCGGCCCGGTCGAGGTGGCGGTGGCCGTACGGGACGAGAGCCTGGAGCTCGACCTGCGAAACGCGACACGGGCACGGGCCGCCACATGGGCGGCCACACGGGCCGCCGCACCAGGGACGGCCGCACCACGGGCCGGCCGTGGCCTGGCGGGCATGCGGGAGCGTGCGGCCCTGCTCGGCGGCGAGTGCGAGGCGGGCCCCACGGACGGCGGCTGGCGGGTCCGCGCCTCCCTCCCCCTGCCCGCCGAGGGCAGGTGGCGGGCATGAGCGTGCGCGTCGTCATCGCAGACGACGAGAGCCTCATCCGTACGGGGCTGCGCGTCATCATCGGAGCGGAGCCCGGACTGATGGTGGTCGGCGAGGCGTCGGACGGGGCGGAGGCGCTGTCCGTCGTCCGCGAGACGCGGCCCGACGTGGTGCTCATGGATGTGCGGATGCCCGCCGTGGACGGGATCCAGGCGACCCGGGCCATCCTGGCCGGGCAGTCGCCGCCGAAGGTGCTGGTCGTCACGACCTTCGAGAACGACGACCACGTCTACGAGGCGCTGCGGGCCGGGGCAAGCGGGTTTCTGCTCAAGCGCGCCCGGCCGGAGGAACTGGTGCACGCGATCCGGCTGGTGGCGTCCGGGGACTCGCTGCTCTTCCCCGCCGCGATCAGGTCGCTGGCCGCCGCGAGCGGCGCGTCCGGGAGTGCCCGCGCCGTACCGGGGATCGACCGGCTCACCTCGCGCGAGGGTGACGTGCTGCGGCTGATGGCGCGCGGCCTGTCGAACGGCGAGATCGCGGCCGAGCTCGTGGTCGGCCCCGAGACCGTCAAGACCCACGTGGGGAACGTGCTGGCCAAGCTCGGCGCGCGGGACCGGACCCAGGCGGTGATCGCCGCCTACGAGTCCGGCTTCGTCTCCCCCCGCTGAGCATCCACCGCCGCGAAGGTTCCGGCAATTCCACTGTTCACAACAGGCCCTAACGTTGGTCCATGTCCGAAATGCCATCACGGGTCGAACTGCGCCCGCTCGCCCTCTCCGACCAGGACGAGTTCTGCTCGCTCGTGCGGGCCAGCACCGAGCTGCACCTGCCGTGGATGCGGCTGCCCGCGACCGCGGAGGAGTTCCAGATCTGGATGCGCCGCTTCGACGACGGCACCAACCTGGGCTTTCTGATCCGTGTCCGGGAGACCGGCGCGGCCGCCGGCATGGTCAACATCAACTCGATCATCCGGGGCCGCTACCAGGGCGCGTCCCTCGGCTATGCGGCCTTCGCCCCGTCCGCAGGGCAGGGTTACATGACCGACGGGCTCACCGTCACCCTGCGGCACGCCTTCACCGACCTGCGGCTCCACCGGCTGGAGGCCGGCATCCAGCCGGCGAACAAGGCATCCCTGGCCCTGGTCCAGCGCCTGGGCTTCCGTTACGAAGGGCTGTCACCCGCCTACCTCTACATCGACGGGGCCTGGCGCGACCATGAACGCTGGTCCATCACCGCACCGAACCCCTGGAAACCCGATCCCTCCCTTCCAGAGGTATGAGCCACACGGCGCCGCTTACGAAACACGTCCTAGATGTCCCCGCCGACGTCGTCGTCGCCCCCGGGGAGCGTCGTCCGGCTCTCCGAGCCGCCCTCTGACGGCGTGGGCGACTGCTCTCCGGGGCGCGGGGACGCCGGGGTCGGCGGCGGCGTGGGGACGACGACCGTCGGCGGCAGCGGCCGGGTCGGCTGCGGATCACCCTCCAGACGGACCAGCAGCAGCCATACCATCGCGATCATCATGGCGACGAGCGTGGCCAGCAGCGCCGAGGCGAGGCCGACGGAGCGCCGTGTCCCGACGGGAGGGGGCCCGGGAGGCGCGGGGGCGGGCAGCGCCGGATCCCGGTCTCCCAGCCAGTACGGCACGAAATCGGGCCCCTGCCGGTCGCCGAGCAGCATGCCCGACACCATGACGGGTTCGAGGAACCGCTCCGCACCCGCTCCCCCCGGCACGTACGGCACGGCCACCCACGGCGCCCGGCCCTCGTCCATGGCGACGACCTCGGGGGTCTCGGCCCGGCCGCGCACCACACCGATCAGCGGGACGCTCCGGCCGAGCCGCCCGCCGCGGTGCCGCCCGGCATCCTTGATCGCGGTGACGAACCGGTCCCTGGCCGCCGCGTCCAGCGCCGCCCCTCGGGTGAGGACGGCCACGGACACCGCGCGCCCGTCGGGCCCCTGGCCCAGGTAGACGAGGCCGGCCGGCGCGGTGAGCAGTCGGGCCTGCAGCACGAAGGGCCCCAACCGGGGCGGGTCGCCGTACTGCAAAGGAGTGGCCATCCAGCTCATGAAAACACACCCGACGGTTCTGCCCGCCGACGCCGGGCACTGTCAGGGCATGGATTCTCCCACGGAGTCACGATTGAATAACACGCATGACCGTCGCGGATGAGCGCAGTGAGCCGGAACGGGGCCGGGCGAGGGGCGGGGACATCGGGGCGTTGCGGGAGACTCTCGCCGAGGTGCGCCGGGTCATCGTCGGGCAGGACCACATGGTCGAGCGGCTGCTGGTGGCGCTGCTGGCACGGGGGCACTGCCTCCTGGAGGGCGTTCCCGGCGTCGCCAAGACGCTCGCCGCGTCGACGCTGGCCACGGTGGTCGGCGGCTCCTTCGCCCGGATCCAGTTCACCCCCGACCTGGTGCCGAGCGACATCGTCGGTACCCGCGTCTACCATCCGGGCAGCGAGCGGTTCGACGTGGAGCTCGGGCCCGTGTTCGCCAACTTCCTGCTGGCCGATGAGATCAACCGCGCCCCGGCGAAGGTGCAGTCGGCCCTGCTGGAGGTGATGGCCGAGCGGCAGGTCACCCTGGCGGGGAAGACGCATCCGCTGCCCCGGCCGTTCGTGGTCCTGGCGACGCAGAACCCGATCGAGTCGGAGGGGGTCTACCCGCTGCCCGAGGTGCAGCGGGACCGGTTCCTCTTCAAGGTGCGGGTCTCCCATCCGAGCGCCCACGAGGAGCTGGAGATCCTTCAGCGGATGAGCGTGCGTCCGCCGGTGGCCGCACCGGTACTGGACCCGGAGCGGCTGATGAAGCTGCAGGACATGGCGGAGGAGGTCTCCGTCCACCATCTGGTCGCCGACTACGTGGTGCGGCTGGTGATGGCCACCCGCTCCCCCGCCGAGTACGGCCTGCGCGAGCTGGAGGAGACGATCGAGATCGGTGTGAGCCCGCGCGCGACGCTGGGCCTGATGGCGGCGGGCCGGGCGCTGGCGCTGGTACGCGGACGCGACTACCTGCTGCCCGACGACGTGCGGGACGTGGCCGTCGACGTGATGGCACACCGGCTGATGCTCACCTTCGACGCCCTTGCCGACGACGTGGACGCCGCAGACGTCGTCCACCGCATCCTCGCCACGGTTCCCCCGCCCGTCGTCGTGTGGAACCAGGGCACCAGGTGAGCGGATCATGAGCGCCGGATCCCCGGAGCTGGCCCTGCGGCGGCTGGAGCTGACCGTGCTCCGACGGCTGGACGGCCTGCTGCACGGCAACCACCAGGGACTGATCCCCGGGCCGGGCAGCGAGCTGGGCGACACCCGCGTCTATGTGCCGGGCGAGGACGACGTCCGTCGCATGGACTGGGCGGTCACCGCGCGCACGACCACGCCGCATGTGCGGGATCTGATCGCCGACCGCGAGCTGGAGACCTGGGCCGTCGTGGACCTGTCGGCCAGCATGGACTTCGGCACCGCCGACATGGAGAAGCGCGACCTGGTCATCTCGGCCGTCGGCGCGATCGGCTTCCTGGCCGGCCGGGTCGGCGACCGGTTCGGCGCCTACGTCCTGCACGGTGACCAGGTCCACCGCTATCCGGCGCGCGGGGGGCGGCCCGCCCTGTACGCGCTGCTGCACTCGCTGGCCGGCGCCCCTCGCGGGACCGGGTCCGTGGACCTGGCCTCCGCCGTCGAGATGATGGCCGCGGCGCACCACAGGAGGGGCCTTCGGGTGGTCGTCTCCGACTTCCTGGACGAGCCGGGCACCTGGGAGCGGCCGCTGCGCCGCCTCGCGGCCCGCCACCAGGTGCTGGCCGTCGAGGTGGTCGACCCGCGCGAGCTGGAGCTGCCCGACGTCGGCCTGGTGACGCTCCGCGATCCCGAGACCGGCCGGACCCGTGACGTCCACCTGTCGCGCAAGGTCCGCGAAAGGTACGCCGAGGCGGCGGCCGCGCAGCGGAAGGCGACCCGGGCGGCACTGCGCCGCGGCGGCGCCGCGCACATGGTGCTGCGCACCGACCGCGACTGGGTGGCCGACATCGCCCAGTTCGTCCTCCAGCAGCGGCGTACCGCCCACCTGGCCCGGCGGCACCCGATCGGAGGACGCGGCAAATGATCTTCCTTTCCGCCGGCTGGCTGTGGCTGTTCGTCCCGATCGCGCTCCTGCTGGGCGGGTACATCGCGCTGCAGTTCGCCCGCCGTAGGTACACGGTCCGGTTCACGAACCTCCGGTTGTTGTCGGTGGTCGTCCCCGAGCGACCCGCGTGGCGGCGGCACGTGCCCGCGGCGATCTTCCTGGTGATGATGAGCGTCCTCGTCGTGGCCGCCGCCCGCCCGGCCGGCACCGTACGCGTACCGAGGGACCGGGCCACCATCATGATCGCGGTGGACATCTCGCTGTCGATGGAGGCGCAGGACGTCCCGCCCACCCGGCTGGTCGCGGCCAAGCAGGCGGCCCAGCAGTTCGTCGCGGACCTGCCCGAACGCTTCAACGTCGGCGTGGTGTCCTTCGCCCGGTCGGCGTCCGTGGTCATCTCCCCCACGGCCGACCATCCGGCGGTGATCACAGCCATCTCCAACATGACGACCAGGCCCGGCACCGCGATCGGCGAGGCCGTGTTCAACTCGCTCGACTCGATCAGGTCGTTCGACCAGCGGGCGGTGACCGATCCGCCGCCGTCGGCGATCGTGCTGCTGTCCGACGGCGACAACACCTCGGGCCGGTCCGTCAACGAGGCGATCCAGGCCTGCCTCTCCGCCAAGGTCCCGGTCTCCACCATCGCGTACGGGACACCCGAGGGGACGGTCACGATCGACAACAGGCCGGTCCAGGTCCCGGTGAACAAGGCGACCCTGCAGTCACTGGCGGACGGCACGGGCGGCCGGGCGTACGAGGCCCAGTCGGGCAGCGAACTGCGGGACGTGTACGCGCAGATCGGCACGTCCCTGGGCTACAAGATCGTGCACCAGGAGGTCACCCAGCGGTTCATCCTCGTCGCGCTCCTGCTCGGCGCGCTCGCCTCCGGCGCGGCCATGCTCCTCGGCTCGCGGCTGCCCTGACCGGCCGCGATCCGCTCGCATGCGGGCATTGGTAACGTCTCTCCATGTGGCACATTACTTCGAGGAACGCCCCCAGGCGGCCAGCAGGCCGGGTGTGGTCACCCTGCTCCTCCCCGACCTGCATCTGAGGCTGGAGACCGACCGCGGGGTGTTCTCGCCCGACCGGATCGACGCCGGCACCCGCGTCCTGCTGGAGAGTGTGCCGCCACCGCCCGCGGAGGGCGACCTGCTCGACCTGGGCTGCGGCTACGGCCCGATCGCGCTGACCATGGCCTCCCGCGCTCCGGGCGCGACCGTGTGGGCCGTCGACGTGAACCGCCGTTCCGTGGAGCTGTGCGAGCGCAACGCCAAGGCCGCCGGCCTTGACAAAGTAAGGTCGGCGCATGTCGACGAAGTGCCCGACGACGTGCGCTTCCGGGCGATCTGGTCCAACCCGGCCATCCGCATCGGCAAGCAGGCCCTGCACGAGATGCTCACCCGCTGGCTGGACCGGCTCACCCCGGACGGCGTCGCGTACCTCGTCGTGCAGAAGCACCTCGGCTCCGACTCTCTCCAGAACTGGCTGAACGACCAGGGCTGGCCCACGACCCGTGCGGCCAGCCGGTCCGCCTACCGAATCCTCAAGGTGGAAGCGCGATGAGCACCCCGAACCCGCGCAGGCAGCTGCGGCCGACCGACGTCAAGCGCCTCAACCGGACCTGGCGCCGCGCCACCGAGTCCCGCCTCGCGCTCATCCTCGAATCGGTCACCGGCCCCTTCAACGTCGGCTCCGTGTTCCGCACGGCCGCCGCGTTCGGGGTCGAGACGATCTGGCTGGCCGGGAACGCCACCCCGCCGACGAACCCGAAAGCGCAGAAGACCGCGCTGGGCACCGACCGGCTGGTCGAGTGGCACGAGCCGGTTCCCGCCACCGAGGCCGTACGCGTGGCGAAGGAGGCGGGGTATCGCGTCATCGCGGTGGAGCTGACCGGAGACGCCGCTCCGCTGCACGAGGCCAAGCTCGGCGGCGACGTGTGCCTGGTGGTCGGCAGCGAGGACCACGGCTGCTCCCCCGCCCTGCTGGAGGCGGCCGACGGCATCGTCTACATCCCCCAGGTGGGCCGGGTCGGCTCGCTCAATGTGTCGATCGCCGCCGCCATCGCGGTCGCCGAGGCCCGGCGCCAGGAGTGGACGTCAACGGCGCATCCGTGATTCCCCATGTTCATGGAGCGCTCACTGACGATCTGGGCCTCCAACCGGCATACTCCTGGTCATACGGGAACTGATCCGAGGAGCGGTGACCACCAGAATGACCCGCCGTCGTTTCGCCTTTCTCGACCACCCCGGGCCGCTCGCCTTCGCCCATCGCGGCGGGGCGGCCGAGGGCCGCGAGAACACGATGACCGCCTTCGCGCGGGCCGTCGATCTCGGGTACGTGTACCTGGAGACCGACGCCCACGCGACGGCCGACGGCGTACTGCTCGCCTTCCACGACCACACCCTGGACCGGGTTACCGACCGCAAGGGCCGGATCTCCCAGCTCCCCTACCGCGAAGTCCGCAAGGCCCTCATCGGAGGCACCGAGGAGATCCCGCTGCTGGAGGAGCTCCTCGGCACCTGGCCGGACGTGCGGTTCAACATCGACGTCAAGGAGAGCGCGTCGATCCTGCCGCTGGCCCGCGCGATCCGCCGGACCAACGCCTACGACCGGATCTGCCTGACCTCGTTCTCCGACCTGCGCCTCGCCCAGGCGCGCAGGGCCGTCGGCGCCCCGGTGTGCTCCTCCCTCGGGCCTCGCGGGGTCGCCGCGCTGCGGGCCGCCGCCATGGGGTCGGGCTACGGGCGGCTGCTCACCACCCTCGCCCGCGCCGGCGTGCCCTGCGCGCAGGTGCCGATCGGGGTGCGCGGGCTGCGCGTCACCACCCGCTCCTTCGTCCGTACGGCGCACGCGCTCGGCATGCAGGTGCACGTGTGGACGATCGACGACCCGGCGGTGATGCGGCGGCTGCTGGACCTCGGCGTCGACGGGATCATGACCGACAACATCACCGGCCTGCGCGACGTGCTCGACGCGCGCGGGCAGTGGCACCCCCGCACGTAACCAGCGGCACCCCCGACCCCTGCGGCACGCGCCCGGCGAGGAGACCATATGACCGCCCCCCAGGTCATCGACGAGACCCCGAAGGCACGCCTGCGCGAGCAGCGCGGCTGGTACTGGTACGACTGGGCGAACTCCGCCTTCTACACGACGATCATCTCGGTCTTCCTCGGGCCGTACCTCATCCCCGTCGCCAAGGCGGCCGCCTGCGGCAAGGACTTCCCCGGGATGCCGGTGGACGCCTGCGTCGCCGACTTCGACCGGCTGGCCACCGACCGGCTGGGCTTCGTCGACGTGCTGGGGGCCGACATCCGGCCCGCCGCGTTCTTCGGGCTGATCATGACGGTGGCGGTGCTGCTGCAGATCGTCGTCCTGCCCGTGGTGGGCGCGCTGGCGGACCACACCGGTCGTAAGAAGGAACTGCTCGGCGGCTTCGCGTACGTGGGCGCCATCGCCACGATGTGCCTCTACTTCGTGGCCGGCGACCGTTACCTCCTCGGCGGCGTGCTGTTCATCGTCGCGAACCTGTCCTACGGCGCGTCGGTCGTGGTCTACGACTCGTTCCTGCCGCAGATCTCCACGCCGAACGAGCGGGACCGCGTCTCGTCGCGCGGCTGGGCCATCGGGTATCTCGGCGGCGGCCTCCTCCTCGCCCTCAATCTCGTCCTCTACCTCGGCCGGGACGGCCTGGGCGTCAGCGAGGGCATGGCGGTGCGGATCAGCATGATGTCGGCCGGGCTCTGGTGGGCGATCTTCACGATCATCCCGCTGCTCGCGCTGCGCAACCGGCCCGTTCCCGCGCACGAGACGACGGCGCTGAGGTCGGTCGGCGGCAGCTTCCGCCAGCTGGGGCGGACCGTCGCCGAGCTGCGCCGCTACCCGCGCACGCTGCTCTTCCTGGTCGCCTACCTCGTCTACAACGACGGCGTCCAGACGGTGATCGGGAACTCCGCGGCGTACGCCTCGGAGGCGCTGAAGCTCAGCAAGAACGTGCAGATCAGCACCATCCTGATGGTGCAGTTCGTGGCGTTCGGCGGCGCGCTGCTACTCGGCGCGCTCGCCAGGAGGCACGGCACCAAGCGCACCATCCTCGCCAGCCTGGTCGTCTGGACCGTGATCGTGGTCGTCGCGGTCTTCCTGCAGGAGGGCGCCGCGGCGCAGTTCTACGCCATGGGCTTCGCCATCGCCATCGTGCTCGGCGGCACCCAGGCGCTGTCCCGCTCGCTGTTCTCGCAGGTCATCCCCAAGGGGAAGGAGGCGGAGTATTTCAGCCTGCTGCAGATCAGTGACAAGGGGTCGGCCTTCATCGGATCGCTGACGGTCACCCTGGCGCTGCAGTTCTCCAACAGCTATCGCATCGCGATCGTCTCACTGGTCGTCTTCTTCGTGATCGGCTTCGGTCTGCTCGTCGCGGTGAACATCCCGCGCGCCATCCGGGACGCCGGCAACGAGGTCCCGGAACGCATCTGAGGAACCACGGGCCGCAAAGGGCGGTTGGATCACGCTTCCTGTGGGAATCCCCACACGGTATCAAGCGTTGAACGCGGTGGAGACCGACCCCTCTCAGGCGGGGACCTCAGGAGGCATTTGAACATGGGCGAGCGTGCACTTCGCGGTACCCGGCTCGGCGCGACCAGCTACGAGAACGACCGCAACACCGATCTGGCTCCGCGCCAGGAGGTGTCCTACACCTGCCCCAAGGGCCATCGCACCACCGTGCCGCTTGCCGCCGAGGCCGAGATTCCGGCGAGCTGGGAGTGCCGCAGTTGCGGGGCCACCGCTCTCCGGATGGACGCCGAGCAGCCCCAGCAGAAGAAGGCGAAGCCGCCCAGGACCCACTGGGACATGCTGCTGGAGCGGCGCACCATCGAGGATCTCGAGGAGGTCCTCAACGAGCGCCTGGCGATCCTGCGGGCACAGCGGCGTAAGAGCGCGTAGAGGCAGCACAGCACAGAGGTCAGACGACAAGAACGGCGACGCCCCCGGAGGATTCCTCCGGGGGCGTCTCGCATGCTGCGGGCCCGCCGGGACGGGCCGGTGCCTCACTCCCAGGTGACGGTGAGCTCGTTGCGCTGGCCGAACCTCTCAAGGTGGCGGCCGAGCACGTCCTGCACGACGCCGAGCGACTCGGCGTCCGCGGCGCTGGCCCGCATGACGAGCCGATCGGCCTCGGGCGTCAGCACTCCCTCTCCGGCGGAGAAGATCAGGCGGTAGCCGCCGTCGGGCAGCTCCTCGGCCTCGCTCTTACGGCCCAGGTGGGAGGCGAGCTGCTTGGCGTACCGGGCGGCGGCGTCGGTCGCGACGTACGCGATGGAAGTGGCCACGGCGGAGAACCTCCTACATTAAACGGTCAATAACCGCAAAACGGTTCATAGCCAGACTACTCGCTACGGCGCAAAAGTTGAATGTTCAATTATTCCGCTAGGCTGGAGGCATGTCCGGGACACGATGGCTGAGCGACGAGGAGCAGCGGACCTGGCGAGCCTACCTGGCGAGCACCCAGCTGCTGCAGGAGGCCCTGGAACGGCAGTTGCAGCGCGACTCGGGCATGCCGCACGCGTACTACACGATCCTGGCCATGTTGTCCGAGGCGCCCGGCCGGGCGCTGACGATGACCAGGCTCGCGCGCGTCACCATGTTCTCCGCCAGCAGGCTCTCTCACGCGATGGCCCGCCTGGAGGAGAAGGGCTGGGTCCGCCGGGTCAAGCACGGGCAGGACCGGCGCACGACCATGGCCGAACTCACCCCGGAGGGTTTCGCGGCGCTGGAGGCGGCCGCGCCCGGTCACGTCCAGGAGGTACGGCACCGCCTGTTCGACCCGCTCACCGACGAGCAGACGCGGCAGTTCCGCGACATCCTCGCCGCCCTCACCGCGGCGTACGCGCGCGAGGGGCACGAGAGCGGCCTCGCGTCTCCCTGATCGCGGTGACGCCGCCGCTCGTCATCCCTTGGGCGCCCGGATCCCTTCGAGCACCATGCCGAGGTACCGCTCGGCGACCTCGTCGGCCGTCAGGCGCCCGCCGGGGCGGTACCAGCTCGCCGCCACCCACACGGTGTCGCGCAGGAAGCGGTACACCAGCGGCACGTCGAGGTCGGAGCGGAAGGCGTTCTCCTTGATCCCCCGGTCGAGCAGCTCGCCCCACATCCGTTCGAACCGGTCCCAGGACTCCCGCAGGTAGGCGAAGCGCGGCCCCTCCGACAGGTGTCGCGACTCGTTCTGGTAGATCACGACGGCCGCCCGGTGCCGGTCGATGGAGCGGAACGACTCGACGACGAGGCGCTCCATCGTCTCCCGCGCGCCGAGTCCCGCGCCGAGGACCTCGTCGTAGCGCGCCCAGAGGTCGTCCAGGAACGTGGACAGGATCTCGTCCACGATCGACTCCTTGGAGTCGAAGTGGTAGTAGAGGCTGCCTCCGAGGATGCCGGCCGCGTCGGCGACCTCCCTGACGGTGGTGGCGGCGTACCCTCGCGAGGCGAAGACCTCGGCCGCGGTGGCGAGCAGCTCCGTGCGCCGCCCCGCGCGCGCGGTCGCGGTGCCCTCGGCGTCACGCCGTCGTGGACTCATCTGTCATGGCTCCCTGGACGCTGACCGGAGACGGGGCAGGTCCGCCCCGTCACATGTGTACGAGCACCAGTCTCCCGTCTCCGGCGAGACGTAGGTGCGGGCGGAGGTCCACGATCTAGTGACCCCGTGCTTACCGCGTCTGGGTTGGTTCCAGCGGTCGATGCTGTGTGGATGGTCAGGACGGCGGCCGGGTCGCGATCGGGCTGCTGTAGGACACGTTCTTGCCTCCCACGAACGGCAGCAGGCGCTCCGTCTCCTGCTCCAAAGCGGCCTGATCGGTCGCGGTCAGGGGGCGGAATGGAGTGAGGTGCAGGGTTTCGCCTTTGAGGGACCAGCTTCCGTGCACGTGACCGTTCACAAGGAAGGTGGGCCGTACTTGTGCCTGGCCGGGCATCACGCGTTTTCGGTCCTCGTGGCTGATGATGCGGGTCCGGTCGGCGTGGCCGAGCAGGGCGTTGTCGAAGGCGGGCAGCAGTCGCACGGGGGCGGGCGTGTCGGGGTCGGGCAGTTCCGCGTCGGCCACGTCGACCAGTTCCCTGCCGTCGGGGTCGCGGTGGTGGCGCAGTTCGGCGCGCATGTCGGAGACGATCTCGCCGAGGCGGGTGAGCCCGGACCAGGCCTGTACGTCCATGATCCCGGCTGGACCGAACGCTGCCAGATAGCGGCGGATGAGGTCCTTGGCGGTCGCCGGGGCCATGGGCTGGCCGAGCCAGGTCTCGGCGGGCGTGACGGAGACGGCCGACCGGGTGCCCCAGGAGCCCCATGTGCCGGTGGCCGGGTTGTGGATGAGGGGGGTTCTGAACTCGACCTCCCCGGCGAGGCTGCAGTGCGACCAGGCGCCCGATCACCTCCAGCGGGGTCTGATCGGTGCGGGCCAGCAGGAACTGGCGATGCAGCAGGGCCCGGTTCAGGGCCCTGCTCGAGAGAGTCGTCATGACAGCCGCACCGAGACATTGCCTCGGTAGGAGCCCTGGAGCAGGGACAAGAACGCCTGCGGCACGTCTTCGACCCCGCCCTTGATGACCGTCTGCGGGTAGACGAAGCGGCCCTCGCCCAGCCAGGTGCTGAAGTGTTCCCGCCAGGCGGCGATCTGGTCGGGGGTGTGGTAGCAAGAGAACGGCAGCAGCTCGATGCCCCTGGCCTGGGCCGCCGCGTGGTCGGGCGTGGGGAAGCGCTCGGCCGCGTCGCCGAGCTGACTGGACAGCGAGCCGCACAGCGCGAAGCGGGCGCCGGGCCTGGCCGCCTGCAGCGCGGCCTGATACTGCTCGCCGCCCACGACGTCGAAGAACACCGAAATGCCCTCGGGCGCGAGCTCGCGGAGCCGGTCGACCGGCGAGCCGTCGTGATAGTCGAACGCGACGTCGTAGCCGAGCTCGTTCACCAGATAATCGACCTTGGCTGGGCTGCCGGCGCTGCCGATCACCCGCGCCGCGCCCAGGCACTTGGCGATCTGCCCGGCCAGTGAGCCGACCCCACCCGCCGCGCCGGAGACGAACACCACGTCGCCCTCGCCGACGCCCGCCACGTCGGCCATGCCGTAGTAGGCCGTCGGCCCCTGTCCGAGGTAGTGGCCGGGGTCGGCGACGGGGTCAAGCCTGGTGTACTGGGCGGCCGGGCCCGCCGAGTACTCGCTCCAGCCGGTCATCGACTGGACCAGGTCGCCAACCGCGAGCTCGGGGCTGTCGGACCGGACGACGGTGCCGATGGCGGCCACGCCCACCCGCCGGCCCGGCTGCCAGGCCGGTACCGGGAGGGTGCAGTCCGCGCGCATCAAC
Organism: Microtetraspora glauca; assembly: GCA_001570385.1. Classification (GTDB taxonomy): domain Bacteria; phylum Actinomycetota; class Actinomycetes; order Streptosporangiales; family Streptosporangiaceae; genus Microtetraspora; species Microtetraspora glauca. Next base: position 351,295 of record BBYL01000009.1, read on the forward strand.
TCCAGGTAGGTCGCGGCGAGCCCTACCTGGTCAGTCCGCACCACAACCTCGCCGTCCACCTCGGTGGTGGCGACAGTGAAGTGGTCGAGCGTGGGGATGCCGGCGATCTGTGCGGTCAGCTGGATCTCACGCGTGATCATTTCTTGGTCCTTATCTCGGTATGGCCTTCGAAATCGACCCTAAAGAGACTTTCGGTCACTTTTTGACCGGAAGTCGAGCGAGGATGGCGGTATGGCGAACACCAGCTCACGGACCCTCCGACTGCTCTCGCTGCTGCAGACCCACCGCCACTGGCCCGGCACGGAACTGGCCGAGCGGCTCGGGGTATCCGAGCGGACCCTGCGCCGTGACGTCGACCGGCTGCGCGAGCTCGGCTACCCGGTCAGCGCGGCCCGGGGGACCGACGGCGGCTACCAGCTCGCGCCCGGCGCGGTCCTGCCACCGCTGCTGTTAGACGATGAGGAGGCGGTGGCTCTGGCGGTGGGCATCGGCGACGCGGCGCAGAGTGGGATCGCCGGGATGCAGGAGGCGTCGCTGCGTGCGCTCACCAAGGTGATTCGGGTCCTACCGCCCCGGCTGCGGGCCAGGGTGGACGCCCTGCGGGAGATGACCCTCTCCGTCGCCGCGTCCGGGCCGGTCGTCGCGGCGCAGGTACTCACCGCGGTCGCCCAGGCCTGCCGGGACCAGGAGCGGCTGCGATTCGGCTACACCGCCAGAGGCTCCGCCCCCACCGAACGCGAGGTCGAGCCGCACCGGGTGGTCGCCCTCGGCGGACGCTGGTACCTGGTCGCCTACGACCTGACCCGGCACGACTGGCGAAGCTTCCGCCTCGACAGGCTGACCGAACCGACCGGGATCGGCACGCGATTCCGGCCGCGTCCACTCCCGGCCGAGGACGCCGCGGCCTTCGTCCAGGCAGCCAGCGGAGCCCCGGCGCTGTACACGGTCCAAGCGCTCGTCCACGCCTCCGCGACCCAGGTACGGCAGGTGGTCGGCCAGTGGGGCACGATCGAACCGCTCAACCACGACACCTGCCGGATCACCATGACCTCGACCTCTCTCGATTGGCCGACGCAGGCGCTGGGCAATGTGGGCGCCGAGTTCGAGGTGCTGGGGCCGCCGGAGTTCGCCGCGCACGTCCAGGAGTGGGGCGCCCGCTTCATCCGGGCCACCAGCGCAGCCGACAGTGCGCCTGCCGCCAGGGTACGTATCGAGTTGTGATCAGTGGTTGGTCCCGGTGAGGTCTTTGATCCAGATCATCGAGGCGCGCAGGTGGAGGCCGGCGAGGTAGCTGTCCGGGGTCTTGTCGTATCGGGTGGCGATGCCTCGCCTTCTTCTTTCGGTTGGCAGCTTGGTCCTTCTTTTCGGGGATGACTGCCTTGATGTGGCGTTTGCGCAGGGGGGTGCGGTTGCCGCGGGAGGAGTAGGCCTGGTCCCCGGCGACCGCGTCCGGCCGGGTGCGGGGGCGGCCGACGGGCCCGCGGACCCGTACCTTCTCCAGCACGGGGATGAACTGCGGGCTGTCCGCCCCTCGATCGTCCGAGGAGGGCGGCCTTCAGCCGGAGTTTTCGCCGATGGCGGATGCGCCGCCGCTCTTCCCGCTCGGGATCGGTGTCGGTCCTGTCCGTCTTGTTCTTCGAGGCTGCCCCTTTTGACTTGGCCTTCTCCGCCTCGGCGGCAGCCCTTCTCAAGGGCAGTGAGGACGTCCTCGCCCAGGTGCATCCCAGCCGCGTCGTGGTGAGCGCGCGCGGTGGTGGAGTCGATGCTGACCAGGGACAGGTCCACCTCACCCCGCTTCGCCGCTTCCGCGATCAGGCCCTCCAGCAGGGCCCGAGAGCGAATCCCACAGATTGATCAGGACTCGGTAGGCACCCCACTCGGTCGGCTCCTGCGTCACCGAGAATTGATCAAGGGTCCGGACCTCGCAGTGCCTGATCCGTCCGGTCTCCGGCGCTGGTTGCCCTCGTGGGCGCCGGTGGAGCTTGCCTACTGTGTCCGTGTGAGTGACGTGACGAGCGGGCGTACGGGACGGGTGGTCGTGCTGGTGCTGCCCGAGGTGAACCTGTTGGATCTCGGCGGCCCGGTCCAGGTCTTCGATGCGGCAGCCCACTTGGGCGGCTGCTACCGGCTGGAGTACGTCGCCGAGACCGGTGGGGTGCGCTCGGCGCAGGGGCTGGAGCTCGCTGGGCTCCAGGCGCTCGCGGCGACGCAGGCGGGACCGGGTGATCTGGTGCTGGTACCGGGGCCACGACTGACCGGATCCGACCGACTGGTGTCGAGCGCCGCAGTGCGATGGCTGCGGGATGCCTATGACGCGGGGGCGCGGGTGGCATCGGTGTGCAGCGGCGCCGCGGCCCTGGGAGAGGCGGGGCTGCTGGATGGCCGGGCGTGCACGACGCACTGGTCGCTGACCGGAGCGATGCGCGAGCGGTATCCGGCAGCCCGGGTCCGCGAGGCGGCCCTGTACGTCCACGACGGGCGCATCAGTACCAGCGCGGGCATCTCCTCCGGGATCGACCTTGCACTGTCCCTCGTCGAACGCGACCATGGCCCGGAACTGGCCGCCGCCGTCGCCCGTGAGCTGGTGCTCTATCTACGGCGGGACGGCGATGCTGCCCAGATCAGCCCATTCCTGCGCTACCGCGACCATGTGCAGCCCGCCGTGCACCGGGTGCAGGACCACCTGGCTCAGAACCTGGATGCCCCGCACTCCCTCGACGAGCTCGCCGCCGTTGCCCATCTGTCGCCGCGTGGTCTGACGCGGGCCTTCACCACGGCCACCGGGATCACTCCGCTGGCCTACCAGCGCCGGCTGCGCCTGGAACGGGCCCGTGCCCTGCTGACGGACACCGACCTGACGGTGGAGACGGTCGCTGCCCGTTGTGGCTTCCGTGACGCACGGCAGTTGCGCCGCCTGGTCACCGCGAGCTTCGGCATTCCGCCGTCCCGGCTCCGCACGCAGTCGCGCCCCGCCGGCTGAAACGCCCGTTGGGAACGGCTCCTGACGCCTTCCCCCGGCCACTTCCTTTCTTGTTCTCCCCATGGGGGCGGTTGCGTGTGCCGCACCGCCATCGATCGCCCGTTTTATGGAGGTATGTCGTGTCAAGATTGAATAGGGGGCGCCGGGTGGTCCGCCGTGCGGGCTGGGTGCTCATGGGCACGGCGCTGTCGGTGGCGTCGTTCGCCGGGATCGCCTTCGCGGGGGTGAGCACGTCGATGGCGGACAGTTTCGCCCCCGCACCGGCCGCATCGGACGCGCGTGCGTGGCCGACCGCGCGGGCCGTGCCGACCGGACGGATCACGGTGGCCGTGGTGGTCAGCAACGAGGGGGCTGTGGCCACTGACGTGATGGCGCCGTACCGGGTGTTCGCCGAGTCGGAGAAGTTCTTCGTGTACACCGTGGCAGCCGAGCGCCGCGTCTCCCCGCTGTCCGGCGGAGCCCATCTCCTGCCCGACCACACGTTGGCCGAGGTGGGCAGGGGAGTGATCCCTGAGCCCGATGTGGTGGTCGTGCCCGCGGTGACCGAACCGGCCGACGCCAAGGAGGCGCGGCTGCGGGACTGGATCGTGGAGCGGCACCGCAAGGGCGCGCGTGTTCTGGGAGTATGCGCGGGCTCGGAGCTGCTGGCGGCCTCCGGCCTGCTGGACGGCCGGGACGCGACCTCCTTCTGGTCCAACATCGGCTCCCTGAAGCGCGATTACCCCCGGGTGCACTGGAAGCGCGGCCAGCGGTATGTGGAGGACGGCCGGGTCACCACCACCGCCGGCATCACCTCCGGTACGGTCGGAGCCCTACGGGTCGTGGAGGAACTGGCAGGCAACGGCGAAGCCGCCCGAATCGGGAAGGGCCTGTCGTATCCGGGCTGGACTCTGGACGGGCCGACCACGATCCCGGCCAACCACCTCACACTCGGCGACCTGCCGTACGCGCTGAACGCCGCGTTCCCCTGGCTGCGCTCCACGGTGGGGATCGGCCTGGTCGACGGCGTCGATGAGATCGACGCCGCAGCCGCCTTCGAAGCGTACGGCGGGGTGTCCTTCAGCGCACGTACGGTGGTCCTCGGCAGCCGTGGCACAGTCACCACTCGTCACGGCCTCGTCCTGATCGCCCAGCCGACAGGTTCCAGCTCCCACGGAGTGGACCGCTTCGTGGTGCCGGGCGTCGCGGACGTGTCGGCCGTCGACACGTCGCTGCGCACCTGGGCGCACCGCAACAAGCTGGCCGTCGAACTGCCCGGCGGGGGACGGCATGCCGGTGAGTTCGGCTTCGATCCGGTCCTGCGTGACCTCGCCCGCCACAGCGACCGCTCCACGGCCCGGGTCACGGCGAAGTTCTCGGAGTACCCCTCCGCCCACCTGACGCTCACCGGGGCGGCCTGGCCCCGGCGGTCGACCCTACTGGCCGTCGCGGCGGCCGCGGTCAGCGTCGGTGCGGGGTTCCTTCCGACGGCGATCCGGCGGGCTGTGCGGCGCCTGCGGGCGGCATGACAGCGCGTCGCACCCCGCGGGGTGCTCTCCCAGCCCACAGCCCCTTACCGGCCCGAACCCGACACCATTGATCACAACTCCGGACAGGCCCTAGGACCTTTGTCCGATATCGGGCCGACCGTCCGAGGATCTAGAACAGATGGCGTGGGGCCGCGAGGCCACGACCGAACCATCGGCATCCGATCGACCGGATATATCCGATCCGTCCAATCTGGGAGACCACCATGCGCGCCATCCGCCTGCACGCCTTCGGGCCCGCCGAGAACCTCCGCTACGAGGAGGTCGAGGATCCCCGTCCAGCCGCCGGCCAGGTGCGCGTGGCCGTACGGGCGGCCGGGGTGCACCTGGTCGACACCACGCTCAGGGCGGGGAACTATGGCGGCGGTCCCATCCCCGTACCGGAACTGCCCACCGTCCCCGGACGCGAGGTCGCGGGGGTGGTCGACGCCGTCGGACCGGGCACCGACCCCGGCTGGCTGGGGAAGCGGGTCGTCACCCACCTGGGCATGGTCCCCGGCGGCTACGCGGAGCTCGCCGTACGGGACGCCGAGGCGGTGCACGAGCTCCCGGACGGGCTGGGATACGAGGCGGCGGTCGCGATGATCGGGACCGGCCGCACCACTGTGGGCATCCTCGACGTGGCGGCGCTCACCGCCGACGACGTCGTGCTGGTGACCGCCGCGGCGGGCGGGATCGGCAACCTGCTCGTGCAGGCGGCGCTCGGCGTCGGCGCCTCCGTCGTCGGGCTGGCGGGCGGCGCGGCCAAGGTCGAGCGGGTCCGCGGGCTCGGCGCCGCGTACGCCGTGGACTACAACGCGCCGGACTGGCGGGAGGAGGTGCGGGCCGTACTCGGCGACCGGGAGGTGACCGCGGTCTTGGACGGCGTCGGCGGCGCGCTGGGACGGGGCGCGATGGAGCTGCTGGGGATCGGCGGCAGGCTGATCCTGTTCGGCTGGGCCGACGCCGAGGGCGGGCCGACCGAGATCACCACCGCGGATCTGTACGCGCGCGGCCTGACCGCCTCGGTCGCGATCGGCCCGCGGATCCTGAGGCGGCCGGGCGGGCTGCGCGGCCTCGAGGAGCGCGCGCTGGCCGCGGCGGCGACGGGCGCGCTGGTGCCGCTGACCCAGAGCTTCCCGCTCAAGGACGCCGCCGCCGCGCACGCCGCGCTGGAGAGCCGCGCGACGATGGGGAAGGTCGTCCTCGTGCCCTGATCCGGCGATTCACGTCAGAGCGAACCGCCGAGGTAACGCTCGGCCAGCTCGCAGCTCCCGTCGGTGTACCCGGCGCCGAGCTCGCGGGCGATGTCGACGGCCGAGTGGGTACCGATCCAGGCCACCAGCAGCAGCCGGCGGAACAGGATGAAGGTCCAGATCTCGGCCTCCTCCTCCTTCGACAGCGGGAGGACGGTGCGGTATCCGCGGAGCCAGGAGTCGATCATCTCGGGCACGAGGGGGTGGTGCTCGATGAAGCTGACCGCCGCGCCCAGGTCGTACAGATACCAGCCGAACCCGCAGTCGTCGAAGTCGATGACGTTGGGCGCCCGCTCCCCCTCGACGAGCAGGTTCGCGAGCCGCAGGTCGGCGTGGATCAGCCCGTAGCGGTCGCTCCCCCGGCCGAACGCCGCCAGCCGGTCGCGCAGTTCGGTGTCGAGCCGCTCCAGTACGGCTCTCGCCTCGCCGTCGACGCCCGCACCGTCCTGCCATCGTCCCCAGCGGGACTCCCTCCCGAGTGCGGCGTCGTAGTCCCAGTGGAACCGGTCGAAGCCCGCGGGGCGTCGCCATTCGCGGGCGTGCCGGTGCATCCGCGCCGTCAGGGCGCCGAGCCGCTCGAAGTCCTCCACCAGGCGGTCCTCGGTCGGTTCGGCCCCGGGCAGGTACTCGAACATCACGCAGTGGCGCCGTTCCCCGCCGGGGGCGTCGATCGCGAGGACGCGGAGGCCCGCGACGGAGGGGATCACGCGGGGGGTGCGGACACCCGCCTCCTCGCGCAGGGCCTCCAGCCAGCCGAGCTCGGACTCGATCGCCCGCTCCGAGTGGTAGCCGAGGCGGTGCACGCGCAGGATCGACCGGTGGCCGGTCGCCGGGTCGTCCACCCGGTACGTCGCGTTCTCCGAGACGTTGATCAGCGTGGCGGTCGCGTCCCCGGACAGGTCGTGGTGGCGCAGTGCCAGGCGCGCGACCAGGTCCGTGCGCTCAAGTACCTCCGCCCCTCCGGAGAGGTCGTGTTCCCGCATGCGCTGTCCTCCGAGGGCTGGGAAGGTCATCGACATTCTGGGGCACGGCTTCAGCCGGGCGCACACGGGGCGGCGCGCGAGATATTTTCCAAGTAAATTATATGCTAAACTGTTAGCCATGCCGGAGCGGAACCACCACGACACGTCCACGCGCCCTCGATCCGGCACCCGCGTCAGGCCGCTCCCCATCAAGGGCGTGCTGCGCCTGAGGCCGTACGGAGACATCTGGCACAAGCCCGCCTTCAGCGTCGTGATCGCGACGGCGATCCCGTGCCTGGTGCTGCTCGCCCTCGGCCGCCTCGACCTCGCCGTCTACGCCTCCGCCGGCGCCCTCTGCGCGCTGTACTGCCACGGCCTGCCGTACGCGGCACGGGCCAGGACGCTGCCGTGGCTGGTGGCCGGGATGCTGACGGGCACGGGCGCGGCGCTGGTGACCGCCTCGCTCACCGACTCGACGTTCATCCGGGTGGCCGTGGCCGCGGTCATCGCCGCCGTCCACCGGATGCTGTGCGACGCGACGCGCGTCGGGCCCCCGGGGAACGTCGTGCTCACGTTCGTCGCCGCGAGCTGCGCCTTCATGCCCCAGCCACTGACCGACATTCCGGGCCATCTGGCCGTCGGCGTCGCCGGAGGCGTCCTGGCGCTGGCGGTCTGCCTGGCCCCCGCCCTCGTGCGACCGCACGGACCCGAGCGCGTCGCCGTCGCCCGCGCGCTGGAGGCGGCGGCCCTTTTGCGCTCGGGTGCCCGCGAGGAGGGCCACGCGCGCGCGGCCGCGCGGCACGACACGGCCGCCGCCGTGAACGCCGCCTGGCACACCCTTCTCCTGCTGCGCCCAAGGACCGCCGCCGGGTTCCGGTCGCGTGCCGTACTGGAACGGCTCGTGGAGCACGCCGAGGCCGCGCTCGCCGGCGACCGGGCCGACCGCTCCGAGGCGGAACGGCTTCGCGCGTGGGCGCGGGCGCTGCGCCGCGGCGGCCCGCCGCCCGAGGTGGAGCCGGACCCCGGAATCCTCACGACGCCGCGCCTTCCCGCCCGGCAGGGTCCGCACGGCGTCCGCGCCCTGATGTCCGCGCTGCGTCCGGGCTCCCCGCTGCTCCCGATCGGGGCGCGGGTGGCGGTGGGCTGCGCGCTGGCCGGATGGGGGTCCATGGCCGCCGGCGTCGGTCACCCGTACTGGGCGGTCGTCACCGCCGCCTCGATCTTCCAGGCCAACACCTCGCTGAGCTGGCAGCGGGCCCTGCAGCGGGTCCTGGGCAGCGTCGCCGGCCTGGTGCTGTTCACCGCGGTCCTGCCCGTGTCGCGGATCAGCCCGCTCACGCTCATCGCGGCGATCCTCATGTGCCAGTTCCTGACTGAGGCGGCCATGACCCGCAACTACTGGGTGGGCAACGTCTTCCTGACGCCGATGGCCCTGCTGATGACGGAGTTCGCCGTGCAGCGGCCGCTCACGGTGCTCGTCACCGACCGCTGGCTGGACACCTGCGTCGGGGCGGGGCTCGGCATCCTGAGCTGCTTTCTGGTGCCCAACCGCTGGGCGGGCGGCAGGATCGGGATCGCGTTGCGCCGGGTGGCGGCGGCCGAAGCCGCCGCTCTCGATCTGGACACGGAGGATTCCGGGGAGGCGGCGCGCGTCAGGCGGGAGCTCGCGGTGGCGCTGGTCCAGCTGCGGGAGGCCGTCGACGTCGCCTCCGGCGAGTGGTGGCAGCGGGCCCTGCCCGAGCAGGAGGTCGCGCTCGCGGAACGCGAGGGCCACCAGCTGCTCGCCGACCTCGCCGCGCGGTTGCCCCGGGTCAGAGCGGCATGATCGGGACCGGTGCACGCCTGATCGCCGCCGCTGACAGACTGGCAGGCCAGACCATCGAAGGGAAACCGGTCGTGGAGGACGTCGTCGCCGGAGTGCTGCGCCAGTGGCAGCGGGTCCACCCCGAGATCGACCTCGGGCCGATGGCCGTGATCGGCCGGCTGAACCGCTGCTCCGCGCTGCTCCGTCAGGCCTCCGACGCCCTGCTGGGCGAGGAGGGGCTGACCCGGCCGGAGTTCGACATCCTGGGGGCGCTGCGCCGGGTCGGCGGCGAGCTGACCCCGAGCCGGCTCGCCAAGGAGACCTTCGCGTCCGGAGCCGCCGTCACCAAGCGGGTCAAGGTCCTGGAGAGCGACGGCCTGGTGTCCCGCCGTCTGGACGAGCGGGACCGCCGGGTCTGCCACCTCTCGCTCACCGACAAGGGCCGCGAGCTCATCGACCGGCTGCTCCCCGAGCAGCTCGCGCTGGAGGTGACGCTGCTGTCCGGTCTCGGCGATGACCGCCAGGCCGAGCTCGCCGACGCGCTCGGGGAACTGCTCGTCACCCTGGAGGGGCGGCTGGGCGGACTGATCGGTTGATCGGTTGATCGACTGATTTCAGCGGGGCTTCAGTCGATCACAAGTCACACGGCCCAGACTCGGCAACCGCGGCGTTGATATCCATCGATACCCGGATGAAGCTGGAGAATGAGCAACGTGACCAAAGTACGCCTCTCGCCCCGGCTGGGCGCGCTGAGCCCCCGCGAACACTGGCGCAGGACACGGCTGCAGGCATACTCCTGGCTGCTCACCGGGCTCTATCGGACGGCGTCCGTCCATCCGGCCGTCTGGCGCTTCGTGGCGCGCAGCTACCATCCGGTCCTGGACCGGCTGGCCGCGCGGCACGCCGAGGTCGCCTGCCGGTTCGCCGCCGTCGACGTGCCCGCCTACCGCCACTTCCTCCAGGAGGGCGGAGCGTCCCGGGCCAGGCGGCTCGCCGACTTCCCCGAGACCACCAAGGCGAACTACGCCGGCGCGTATGACGAGATCAGCCGGTGTCAGGAGGGCAAATTACGGCTCAGCGGCACGATCGTGGACGAGTCATCCGGGTCGAGCGGCAAGCCGTACAACTGGCTGCGCGGGCCCCGGGAGCTGAAGGCCATCTACCGGAACGCGGCGGGGTACACCGAGCTGGTCTTCCCGGGGAAGCGGCTGTTCGTGATCAACGCGTACTCCATGGGGGCGTGGGCCACCGGCACGACCACCGGGGCGGCCATGGCCCGCATCGCCGTGGTCAAGAACACCGGCCCCGACCTGGAGAAGATCGTCGACACGCTGGAGCACTTCGGGCCGGACTTCGACTACATCGTGACGGCGTACCCGCCGTTCCTGAAGCACCTGCGCGACCGGCTCGACGCGGCCGGGTTCCCCTGGGAGCGCTACCGGATCCGCGGCCTGGTCGGCGGTGAGGGCATGACCGAGGCGCTCCGCGACTACCTGCAGGAGCGCTTCGAGGAGGTGCGCTCGGGGTACGGCGCCAGCGATCTGACGATCGGCATGGGAGCGGAGACGGGGTTCACGGTGTGGTTGCGCAAGCGGCTGGCCGTGGACCGCGAGCTGCGCGGAGAACTGCTCGGCGAGCACGAGCAGCGGCTGCCGATGATCTTCCATTACAACCCGCTGGAGACGTTCCTGGAGGTCAACGAGCGGGGCGAGCTGCTCTGCACGATCAACACCAAGAGCGTGTTGCAGCCCAAGCTCCGGTACAACGTCGGCGACGAGGCCCGGCTCGTCTCCCTGGTCCGGGTACGGGAGATCATCAGGCGCGACCCGGAACGCTGGGCGGAGTGCCGGAAGGCCACCGCGGACGAGCGGATGGCGCTGCCGCTGCTGTTCCTTTTCGGGCGCAAGGACAGCACGATCTCCTACATGGGCGCCAACCTGTACCCGCAGGACGTGGAGTACGGCCTCTACACCGGCAACCCGTACGCGGCGGAGATCTCCCGGTTCTGCCTGTCCCTGGAGGAGTTGCCGGGCCTGGAGTACCGGCCGGTGGTCAACATCGAGTTGCGCTCGGCCTCGCTCGGCGAGAAGGAGCGGGACGAGCTGGCCCGGACCTGCCGCGAGGGCGTGCTCGCCCATCTGGCCACGGTGTCACGGGACTTCGCGGAGTCGCTCAAGGAGGACCCCACGGCCGCCGACCTCCGGATCCGGGTCGTCGATCCGGGCGAAGGGCCGTTCGCGGGCCTCAACAAGCTCAAGAACGTCTACCTGCTGAAGGACGCATGAGAACCACGGATTTCAGCGGCGCTCCGCCGCAGGCGCGGGCGACAGCGATGTTCGTCGGGGCGACCCGCTATCGCGGCCCGCTGTCGATCATCACGCTGAGCCTCACCTGGTTCAGGCTCGTCCGCGACATGAAACGGATGCGCGGTTACTGCTGGCACAAGGTCTACTGGGAGTTCCCCTTCACCCTCGGCACGCTCGCGTTCTTCACCGACAGGGACGCGATGATGCTGTTCGCCCGCAGCCGCCACCACAGGAAGCTCATGCGGTGGGTCACCGAGGGCACGAAGAACGCCACCGGCGGATACATCCGGGTCTACAACGCCGAGCCCGAGGGCTACAGCAACGGCGTCTGGCGGGCCGAGGGGAACACGATGGCGCACATCCCGACCTTCACCCCGCTGTCGTCCGAGGAGACGGGACCTCCCGTCCGATGAGCGGCGGGACGCGACTGCGGCCGGTCGAGAGCCGCCGGGACCTGCGCGACTTCCTCGGCCTGACCGACCGGATCTACGGCGGCGACCCGCGTTTCGTGCCGCCCCTGCGCCAGCAGGTCCGCCGCTGGTTCCGGGAGGGCGTCCCGATGTACGTCCTGCGGGACGGCCGGGACGTCGTCGCCAGGACCACCCTGCACACGGACGCCGCCTTCGACGCCAAGCTGGGACGCCCGCTGCAGCTCTTCGGGCTGACCGAGTTCACCGAGGGCGCGGCGGAGGCGCTCTTCGACGAGATCGTCGCGGCGGGGAGGCGGGCGGGCCGGGCGGCCGTGTTCGGACCGGTCTCCCTGCTGCCCAACCAGTCGGGCGGCGTCATCACCTCCGGGTACGACGACCGCGGTTTCATCGACAGCGCCTGGAACCACCCGTTCTATCCGCAGGCGTACGAGAAGTATGGTTTCGGCCGGCGGTTCGAGTCCGACACCTGGATCTGCCCGGTGGCCGGCGACCCCACCGCTCCCGCCGCACCCGAGCCACTCCCCGACGGGGTGGAACTGCATCGGGGCGACAGGAAGCGGATCGGCGAGCAGCTCCCCCTCCTCCGGGAGATGCTCAACGCCGCCTTCGCCCAGCTCGGGTACTACACCGAGATCTCGGCGGAGCAGCTGGCCCGGCAGACGGACGGGCTCGCCTACCTCCTGGACGAGTCGCTGCTGCTCTATCTCACCAAGGAGGGCAGGCCGGTCGCCTTCGTCCTGTGCCTGCCGGACATCTCGGAGTTCGTCGTGTCGGCCGGGGGCGACCTCGGCCTCTTCGCGCAGCTCCGGCTGCTGGCCACAAGGTCGCGTTACCGCCGCGACGCCGTACTGATCATCAAGGGGACCGTACCGGACGAGCAGGGGCGCGGCCACATGCGGGTGCTGTCCCGGGAGCTGTCGCGCAACCTCCGCGACGGCGGGTACGCCACGCTGCGCAGCACCTATGTCGAGCGGGCCAACCCCGGATCGGCGGCGCAGTTCGTCGCCATGGGGGGCCGCCCGCTCCACGGTTACACGTTCTATGAGAAGGCACTCAGTTGACGGACTCCCGGACGGCGGCGCCGTTCCACGCGCTGCGCGAGCTCGAACACGACTTCTGGCGGGCGCCGAGCGCGCACAACACGCAACCGTGGGTGCTGCGCTACGGCCCCGACGGCGTGGAGATCGGCTGGGATCCGGAGCGCGCGCTCCCGGTGAGCGATCCGACCGGCCGGGACCTGCGCCTGGGCCTGGGGGCCTTCGTCGAGTGCTGCCTCATCGTGTGCGCGGACGCCGGCATCGCCGTCGACTTCGAGCCGGGCCACCGCGAACGCGACCTGCGGGTGGGGCGGCTGGTCGCCTCGGCCGCGCCGTACGCGACGCCGTTCTCCGCCGAGGACGTGCGCCGGCGTGGATCGAGCCGGGTGCCCTACGAACCGGGACGGCTGCCCGAGCCCGTCGTCGAGGAGCTCCTGCAGGAGGCGGAACAGGAGAGCGGGGGCGCCGTGCGCCTGCTGCCCTGCCGGGATCTGACCAGGATGCTGCGGGCCGCCGACCGGCACCAGTTCGGGACTCCCGAGGTCGTGACCGAGCTGCGGGAGTGGATGCGGCTCACGCCGTCGCATCCGCGCTACCGGCTCGACGGCCTGACCGACCGTGCCCTCGCTCTCGGCCGGACCGAGGCGCTCGGCCTGCGCGCGGCGCTGTCACCGGCCGCGTACGGAGTGCTCCGCCACCTGGGGCTGCCGTACCTGCTCGCCGCGGCCTCGGGTGGGCTGCTCGACTACGACGGCGACGTGCTCGTGCTCGTGGCTCCGCCGGGATGCGACGCGGACGGGCAGGTCGCGATGGGGCGGGTGCTCCTGCGGCAGATGCTCCACCTCGCGCGGCACGGGCTGTCCACCCACCCGCTGAGCCAGATCATCGACGCTCCGGCGACCCGGGACGGCCTGGCCGCGCTCCTCGGGGTCGACGCCCCCGATCGGCTGCTCCATGTCGCACGGGCGGGGCGTCCCATCGGCCCGGCGGCCAGGTCGGCCCGGATCGTCTAGCCCGGCCCGCGCCTCGTCCACCCCGTGGCGCCGGGCGGCCGGGCGGCCGGGTGGCCTCACGGCTCGTCTCACCGGGACGACCGCGCGGCGGATTTCACCTCGTCCGTCGATCCCTTGTGGCGGGAGACCCGGATCAGCGCGGCCGAGAGCCGGGCGAGGTCGTCGTCCGACCCGACCAGGGCGGCCAGGGGGCCACCTTGACGGGGCAGCCCGACCGTTTGGGCGGCGTCGAGGACGCGGCCGTCGAGGTACGGTGCGACCTGCGGCCACACCACCTGAACCTCGCGGAGGAAGATGTCGGCGCCCGTGGGCCCGATGCCGGGAATCTCGGTGAGCAGGGCCTTGGTCCGCCGCGTTTCGCGGCCGGCCTCCTCCCGCAGCCGGCGCAGGTCGCCCGACCACCGGTCGATCAGCATGTCGGCCGCGTCGCCGAGCATCGTCGACGTACGCTCGTCGTACCGCCGATAGTGGCCCCGCCCCAGCGCGTCCACGCGATCCTGCCAGCTCGCCTCGCGCATCGACCGGGGCGTACGGAAACCGGCGGCGAACAGCTCCCGCGCGGCGGCGACCGCGATCTCCGCCGAGATGCGGGCGCTCAGCAACGTCGCGAGGACGAGGAGCTGATACAGCGGGCCCGGCTTGTCGGCGAGCCGGATGCCGGCCTCGTCCGCGTAGGTGCGGCCGTATCGGTCGAGCAGGATGCCCACCAGGGCTTTGTCCGTGTCCGTCCGTGCCATGGGCTTCCGCTACCCGCGTGCTTCCGGCGCATTCGCGACAACGCCACGAGGCGGCGCGGGCATGACGAGCCCGCGTCACTCAGCCGAGGCGGCCGACCCCCGCGTAGACCCACATCTTCTCGGGGGCGACGGGCTGCGCGATGTGCGGGTGCCATTCGGGAGCGGTCACCAGGCCGGGCTCGACGAGCGCGAATCCGTCGAAGAAGCTCATGATCTCCGCACGGTCGCGGGCCACCCACGGAGCTCCTGAGCGTCCGGACACGGCGACCAGCTTGCCGATCTCCTCAGGCCGGAACTCGTTGGTGACGTGGGAGACCGCGAGATAGCTCCCGGGAGCCATGAGGTCACGCAGCCGGGCCACGACGTCGGCCGGGCCGCTCCCATCCGGGATGAAGTGGAGGACGGCCACCATCAGCACCGCGACCGGCTCGGAGAAGTCGATCAGCCGCTGGAGGTCCGGGTGGCCGAGGTAGTCGTCGGGAGCGCACAGGTCGGCCTGGACGAACGCGACGTCGTCGCTGGTCGCCAGCAGCGCGTCGCCGTACCTCGCGACGATGGGGTCGTAGTCCACGTAGACGACGCGGCAGCGGGGATCGACCTCGCGGGCCACCTCGTGGACGTTCTGCTGGGTCGGCAGTCCGGACCCGATGTCCAGGAACTGGCGGATGCCCGCCTCCTCGGCGAGGTAGCGCACGACGCGGCCGAGGAACTGGCGGTTCTGCCTGGCCATGGAGGGCATCTCGGGGGCCAGCGCGAAGACGGTCTCCGCCACTTCTCGATCGACGGCGTAGTTGTCCTTGCCGCCGATGGCGTAGTCGTAGATTCTGGCCGAGCTGGGACGATTCGGGTCCACACCGGCCGGGACGGGACGTTCGTCGGTCACCGCACACTCCTGGTCAATCCTGGAGAGACCACTATCGCATAAACGATCACATCCCGCCGCCCCCGATCCGGCCCCGATCCGTCCCGTCAGGCCCCGTCTCCCGCGTACGCGGACAGGCCGTTGACGATGAGGGTGACGGCCTCGTCGAAGGCGTCGTCGTCGGGCGCGGGGAACGCCCCGTTGATCTCGGCGAGCAGAATTCCCGCGGTGAACGCGAAGAGCGCGTTCCGCACCCGCGAGAGCCGCTCCTCGGGCACGCCGGCGGCGGTCAGCACCCGGCTCAGCACCTTCCACACGGTGTCCTGGCGCGTCAACTGCGGATGGGCGGACAGGTCGGGGTAGAGCGAGGGATGCCGGTGGGCCAGCGCCCGCATACCGGTCGCGAGCGCCCGGATCTGCTCCTGCCACGGAGACCCGTCGTCGGCGGGCAGCTCGATCTCGGACAGCACCAGGCCGCGCACGCCATCCAGGAGCGCCTCCTTGTTGGGCACGTGGTGGTAGAGCGACATCGGGTTGACGTCCAGCGCGGCGGCGAGCTTGCGCATGCTCAGCGCCTCGACCCCCCGCTCGTCGATGAGGCGCAGCGCCTCCGCGTGGATCTCCTCGGGTGAGAGGGGCGAACCCCTCCGCGCACTAACGGCCATACGCCGTATGGTAGCCTTCCATACAGTGTATGGCTGACAGAAGGCAGGGGGATTCCTTCACATGGCCCAGCTCACGCCCATTCCCAGCCTCCAGGGCTTGCCCATCGTCGGGAACGCGCTGCGCATCCCGCGTGACCGTCCGAGCGAGTTCTTCCAGGAGGTCGCCGCGCGCCATCCCGGCGGCCTCTACCGGATGGAGATCCTCGACCGGAGCGTGGTGTTCGTCTACGACCCCGACCTCGTCGCGGAGCTGTGCGACGAGACACGGTTCTACAAGCCGGTCGACGCGCCGCTGTCCATCGTCCGGGACTTCGCCGGAGACGGGCTGTTCACCGCGCGCGGCGACGATCAGATCTGGGGGCAGGCGCACCGGATCCTCCTCCCGGCGTTCGGCCAGCGCTCGATGAAGGCGTACTTCCCGCAGATGCTGGAGGTCGCCGAGGCGCTGGCCGCCAAGTGGGCGACCACCGACGAGGTCGACGTGCCCGCGGACATGACGCGGCTCACCCTGGACACGATCTCGCTCACCGGGTTCGGGTACCGGTTCCGCTCCTTCGAGAGCCCCGAGCTGCACCCCTTCCTGCGGTCCATGGGCAACGCCCTGACGGAGGCCATGGTCCGCAACCAGCAGATCCCGCTCGTCACCAGGATGAAGAGGCGGGCGGACGAGGCGTACCGCGCCGACATCGCGCGCATGCGCGAGCTCGTCGACGAGGTCATCCGCGAGCGGCGCGCGGGCGGCGATGGTGGAACGGGCGGCGCGGGAGGGGTCACCGACCTGCTCGGCCTGATGCTGGAGGCGGCCGATCCGCGCACCGGCGAGCGGCTGCCCGACGAGAACATCCGCGACCAGGTGCTGACGTTCCTCATCGCCGGGCACGAGACCACCAGCGGCCTGCTGTCCTTCGCGATCTACAATCTGCTGCGCAACCCGCACGTGCTGGCCCAGGCGTACGCCGAGGTCGACCGGCTGCTTCCCGGCGACACCGTCCCGACCTACGAGACGATCATGAAGCTGGACGTCGTCCCCCGGATCCTGGAGGAGACGCTGCGGATCTGGTCACCCATCCCGTCGATCGGGCGCGCGCCGCGGGAGGACACGGTGATCGGAGGCCGCTATCCCCTGGCCAAGGGGACCAAGTGCGTGGTGCTGCTGCCGCCGCTGCACCGCAGTCCGAAGGCGTGGGACCGGCCCGAGGAGTTCGACATCGACCGCTGGCTGCCCGAGAACAAGGCGGCCCACCATCCGCACGCGTACAAGCCGTTCGGCAACGGAGAGCGGGCCTGCATCGGCCGCCAGTTCGCGCTCACCGAGGCCCGGCTGGCGCTCGCGCTGGTCCTCCAGCGGTTCGCCGTCTCCGATCCGGAGGCGTACCGGATGGAGATCAAGCAGACGCTGACCGTCAAGCCCGACAACTTCACCATCCGGGTACGGCCCCGCAAACCGAGTGAGCGGATGAGCGCCCCGGCCGCCCTCCAGGGCATGGAGGAGGACGCGGAGCGGACCGAGGAGGGCGCGGAGGTGCAGGTCCGGGGCGTGGGCCTGACCGTCGCCTACGGCTCGAATCTCGGCACGTCGCAGGACGTCGCCGAACAGATCGCCGACCGGGCCCGCCGGTCCGGATTCGCGACCACACTGACCACACTGGACGCGCTGGACACGGTGGAGCCGCCTGCCGGCGGGCTGCTCGTCGTGGTGGCGGCCAGCTACAACGGCAGGGCGCCCGACAACGCCGCCGCCTTCGACGCCACCGAGAGCCTCGGCGACCTGTCCGGGCTGCGCTTCGCCGTACTGGGCTGCGGCAACACCCAGTGGCCGACGTACCAGGCGTTCCCGAAGCGGGTCGAGGCCAAGCTGCTGGCCGCGGGCGCCGCTCCCCTGGTCCCGCGCGGTGAGGCCGACGCGAGCGGCGACTTCGACAGCGACGTCCGGTCCTGGACCGCGGGCCTGTGGTCCGCGCTGGCCGCCGGGTACGGCGCGGGCGCGACGGCGGAGCCGGAAGGCCGCCGCTACCACGCCGAGCTGCTGACCCAGGCGGAGGTGCGGCCCGCGGTCGTGTCCGGGCAGGCGTTCCCGCTCACGGTGGTCTCGAACGAGGAGTTGGTGGCGTCGGGGGTGTGGGACTTCGGGGACGAGCGGCCACGGCCCGGTGTGCGATCGATCGTCGCCGAGCTGCCCGAGGGCGTGACGTACGAGGCGGGCAACCACCTGGCGGTGTACGCGAAGAACGATCCCGAGCTGGTCGCGTGGGCGATGCGCTGCCTGCGGCTGCCCTCGGGCCAGGTGGTACGGCTGAGCCAGGACGGCGAGCGCTCGACGCACCTGCCGCTGGGCGTCCCGGTTCCGGCGGAGCTGCTGCTGGCCGAGTTCGTCGAGCTGCAGGAGGTCGCGAGCCGGTCGGATCTGGAGACGCTGGCCTCGTTCACGGAGTGCCCGTGGACCACGGGCGAGCTCGCCCGGCTGGACTACGCCGAGGACGTCCTCGCCAAGCGGGTGTCCGTGCTGGCGCTGCTGGAGCGGTTCCCGTCGATCGCGCTGCCGCTGGACGCGTTCCTGGAGATGTGCGGCCCGATCCGGCCGCGCTTCTACTCGATCTCGTCCTCGCCGCTGGCCGCGCCGGACCGGGTCCGGATCACGGTGGGGCTGGTGGAGGGGCCGGCCTGGTCGGGGACCGGGCAGTACCGGGGCGTGTGCTCGGCCTACCTGGCCGCGCTGGCTCCGGGGGACACGTTCTACGGGTACGTGCGGGTACCGTCTCCCCCGTTCCACCTGCCGCCCGATCCGGCCACTCCGGTGATCCTGATCGGTCCCGGCACGGGTTTCGCGCCGCTGCGCGGCTTCCTGGAGGAGCGTTCGCTACAGCCGGGCGCGGGACCGGCGAAGGTGTTCTTCGGTTGCCGGCATCCGGAGCACGACTGGCTGTACCGGCACGAGACGTGGGACGCGGACGTCCATCTCGCCTTCTCCGCGCTGCCCGGCCACCCGCACCGGTACGTCCAGCACGCGTTGCTGGCGCACGCCGCCGGCGTTCGTGAGCTGCTGGAGCGGGGGGCGTATGTGTACGTGTGCGGTGACGGCGTACGGATGGCCCCGGCGGTGCGGCGGGCGCTCGCGGAGATCTGGGGCGATGAGGGTGTGCGAAGGCTGGAGGCGGAAGGCCGCTACCAGCAGGATGTCTTCGGCGCCTGATCGGCGCCGGCGGCCTGTGCGGCCCGTGGCGGCCTATGCGGCCTGGAAGTACACGGGGCTGGGGCCGCCCGTACGCATGGTGGACAGGACAAGGGACTGGACGATGCGCATGACGAGGGCCTCAAGGACCATGAAGGCCGCCTTGGCCAGCACCGAAGCCAGGAACTCGGACACTTGATACCTCACGGGGGTGAAACAGCAGTTAAGGACAGATTTCACCATATAAACGACCGTGCCGGTACCATCCAGGTGTACAGAAGATGAACAGGCGATGACTACTGGAGCACGGCCCGCTCGATCATCTGCCCCAGGGCGCCCGCGGCGGCGGAGCAGCCCAGCCCGATGCCCCATCCGAACGGGCCGATCGGGCGGCATCCGAAGAACTGGCTGAGCCCCGGGGTCGAGACGATCATGGCCAGACCGGCGAGCGACGACACCGCGGCGATCATCACCGTACGGTCCTTGCCCCCTGTCATGAGCGTCTGCAGCAACTGGGTGGCCACCAGGCCGATCAGCCCGACGGTGTCCGCGCGGCCGCGGGTGCCGGTCATCCGGGCGAGTCCCCAGGCGAGGCCGGCCCCCACCGCCGTCGTGGCCGCGCGCAGGTAGATGTCGCGTGTCAGGGCGGCGCCCAGCGACGCCTCCGGCCCCTCGGCGAGGAGCTTCTCCGGGCTGGTCGCGCTCGGTGGCCGTACGGCCACCGCCATCGCGGGGAGCATGTCGGTGAGCAGGTTGACCAGGAGGAGCTGGCGCGCGTTCAGCGCGCTGCGCCGGGTGAGCAGGCTGGATCCCACCGTGAAGAGGATCTCTCCGACGTTGCCGCCGAGCAGGATGCCCAGCGAGTCGCGGACCGATCCCCACATCGCCCGCCCCTCGACGATCGCGTCGATGATCGTCTCGATGCGGTTGTCCGCCACGACGATGTCGGCGGCGGCACGGGCGGCGGGGGTCGCCCGTGACCCCAGCGCCACCCCGACGTCGGCGAGCCGGATCGCCGGCACGTCGTTGGCGCCGTCGCCGGTGACCGCCACGATCTTCCCCGCCCGGCGCAGGCAGGACACGATCCGCGCCTTGTGCGCCGGGGTGACCCGGGCGAAGACCGAGACCTGGGGCAGCACCTCCACCAGCGCTTCGTCGTCCAGATCGTCGATCTCGGGGCCGGTCATGATGTGCAGCCCGTTCAGCGCGCCGACCTCGGCCGCGATGGCCTCGGCGGTGCTGGGATGGTCGCCGGTGATCATGACGACCCGGACCCCGGCCCGGATGAGCCCGTCCACGCTCCGCTTGGCCGTCGGCCGTACAGGATCGGACAGGCCGAGGTAGCCGAGGAAGCACAACCGGCTGATCCTGGACTCGTCCAGGTCGGCGCGGCTGGAGGCGCGGCGCTCCGCCACGGCGAGCACGCGGTAGCCCTGGCGGGCCAGCCGGTCCACCTCCTCGGCCAGCTCCCGCCGCGTCGTCTCGTCGAGGGGGACGGCCTTGCCCCCGCGCTCGACGCTGTCGCAGCGGGTCAGCACGACCTCCGGGGCGCCCTTGACGCTCAGCAGGTGGCCGGTCTCGGAGAGCCCGAGCACGGCGTGGTATCCGCGCGCCGGCTCGAACGGCATCTCGTCGATCCGCTTCCACTCGCGCAGACCGTCCTCGGGGGCCACCCCCAGCCCGGTCGCCCCCTCCACCACGGCGCGGTCGGTCGGGTGGGGGATGGCGCGGCCGCCCTCGAATCTCGGGCTCGCGCGCAGGGCGGCGCCGACGATCGCGCGCATCTGGGGCGTCAACGCGTCCACGCTCTGCTCAGACCATCCGTCGGACACCCGGCCCAGACTGATGCGCCCCTCGGTCAGGGTCCCGGTCTTGTCGAAGCACAGGACGTCCACCCGGCCGAGCGCCTCGATCGTCGCGGGGTTCCTGATCAGGGTGTTGCGGGCAGACAGCCGCTTGGCCGCGGCCAGCTCGGCGACGGTGGCGATGAACGGCAGCCCCTCGGGGACCGCGGCGACCGAGAGGCTCACCGCGGTCGACACGGCGGAGGCGAGCGGCGAGCCGCGTACCAGGTCGATCAACATCAGCACGGCGCCGGATCCGAGGGCGGCGGGCAGAATGCGACGGCTCAGTTCGCGCAGCCTCAGCTCCACCCCGCTCGGCGGGGGTCCCTCACCGCGCAGTTCCGCGGTGCGGCCCACCTCGGTCGCCTCTCCGACGGCGACCACCACGCCCAGGCCGTGTCCCGCCGCGACGGTGGTGCCCTGGTAGACCATCGACGTGCGGTCCGCCACGGCGGGCGCCGCCGTCGGCGCCGTCGTCTTGGTCACGAGCTGGGACTCGCCGGTGAGCGTGGACTCGTCCACCTCCAGGCCGACCGCCCTGATCAGCCGGGCGTCCGCGGGAACGGCATCCCCGGCGCGCAGCTCGATCACGTCGCCCTGGACCAGGTCGTCGGCGGTGGCCGCCCCTCGGCCGCCGCCGCGCCGCAGGAGCCGTACGTGGATCTCCGTCTCCTTGGTGAGATGGCGCAGCGCGCGCTGGGCGTCCCTGCGCTGTGCTCCCCCGAGCATGGCGTCGACCACCATCACACCGGCGATCAGCACCGCGTCCAGGACTGAGCCGACGACGGCCGACACCCCCGCCCCCGTGGCCAGGACCGGTGTCAGCGGGTTGGCGAGCTCCTCGACGGACGCCCGTACCAGGGACGGCGGGCCCTCGACGGCGCGCGGCGCGGCGGTTCCCCGCCGGTGCGCCGCGTCTTCCTCCTCCAGCCCGGTGGTCGAGGTGTCCAGCCGGGCCAGCACGTCGGACGTCGCCATCGCGTGCCAGGGAGTCCGGTCGGCGCCTGTCGGCGCTTCCTCGCGCCGGATGCCGCGGCCCACCAGCGCCCCGACGACCATCGTGGCCAGCGCGGTGGCGTCGCCCACGAGGACGGCGCTCTTGATCGCGCGCGCTGCCGGGCCGAGGGCCGACAGCCCCGCGCCGACCACCGCCCCGCCGAGGGTCACCCGTACGCTCTGCTCGCTCGCCTTCCTGGCGTACGGCAGGCCGCGCAGCAGCAGGTAGACGCCGTCATGGTCGGCGATCACGTCGGCGTCCCAGGGGACGTGGGCCGATCCGCTCCGGTGCACGCCGATGCCGATGTCGGCCTCGGCCAGCCCGTGCGGGGAACGGCGCGACACCAGGGCGACGCCGTGCCCCTCCCGTTGGAGGGTCCGTACGAACTCGACCAGGTGCGCGGCACGCTCGGCCTGCTGCTCGACGCCGAGACGGCGGTCGAGGCCCGGCTCCCCGCCGACCACGATCACCCGGGCGGTATCCTTCGCCGCGGCGGCGAGCGCCTCCGCCAGCGGGTGCAACTCGGGGGCGAGTCCCACGAGCGCGACCCGCGTGCCGTCCCTCGTCACCTCGATCGCCCGGACGCCGCGCTCGCGCCACTGCGACACCCTCTCGGACTCCCCCGCCTCCGCCGGGGCACCGGTGAGGGGTTCGGCGAGCCAGCCTCCGTCGGCGCGCCGTGCGCCGGGGTCCTTGAGGTCGAGGAGCGTGTAAAGCCGGGCGTGCAGCGCGTCGCGGTCCCCTCCTGGCGCGAGTGGCACGACCTCGTCGATCGCCCATCCGCCCGTGGTGATCACTGGGGCGTCGAGGAGGACCGCGTCGATCCGGTCCATGCGGCGCAGGGCGGTCCGGTGCAGCACGATCCCGCCACGCTCCGACAGCACCCGTACGACCGCGCTGGTGAACCCGTCCCGGCCGAGGCGCGCGGCCTTGGGCGTGGCGGAGATCAGCATGGAGACCCCGCGATCCTGGCTGCGGCTCACGATCGAGGTGATGCCCTGCGCGCCCAGCGCGGCGAAACTGGCGGCCTCGCAGTACCGCTCGATCGGGCCGTGCGGCAACGGCGCGGGACGGGGCCGCATGGGCACCCGTATGTGGCGGTACGCCCCGTCGTGGGCGGCGAACTCCTCCTCACGGTGCTCCCACGCGCGGCGGCCGGCCCGGGAGTCGGCGTACCGTCCGGCGGCCGCCAGCGAGTCGAGGAAGAGCGCGATGGGGCGCACCGCGAGCGTCTGGCTGACGATGCGCGTCAGCGTGAAGATGGTGTCCGTCGCCGGCACCCCGACCCGGCGTTCCAGGAACACCCGCACGCGGGGGGTGTGCTCGACGAGCTGGACGAACGCGGGCACGGTCGGCGGCAACCGCCGCGTGTGGGTGAGGAACCCGGCCAGAGCGAGACTCGTCCCGGTGAGCCCGCCGAAGAGGGCGATGGCCGCGTGCACCTCCTGCTCCACGCCGTCCCGCGCCCATCGGACCCCGCCGGCCTGGTCGGTGTCCTCCTCTTCCTCGTCCTCCTCGGTCGCCACCTCGAGGGCCTGTTCGTCGGCGGCGGCCGCCGCGGTGTCGCATTCCTCGATGATGGCCAGGTAATCGGCCATCTCGGCGCTGCGCTTGTCACAGCTGACGAACACGCAGCCGAGCGCGCCGTTCACCTCGGCGCGGGCCGCTCCCGCCGCGCGCAGCCGCGCCTCGAGGGCGTGGACGGCGTCCCGGGTGTCGGGGCCGCCGATCTCGCGCAGTTCGATCCGTACGCCGCCCGCGCACGCCTGGAC
Organism: Microtetraspora glauca; assembly: GCA_001570385.1. Taxonomy (GTDB): domain Bacteria; phylum Actinomycetota; class Actinomycetes; order Streptosporangiales; family Streptosporangiaceae; genus Microtetraspora; species Microtetraspora glauca. The sequence continues at coordinate 374,635 of BBYL01000009.1, forward strand.
GCGGCGCGGGCGTGGTACGAAACTTCGCAGCGGCTCCGGGAGGATGCTCAGCAACGTGTCGATGGAAGGTATGACCGAGAGCCGCATCTCAACTCCGGCCTGTCACGTGGGATGGACGGCCGGACCGGGCGGCGGACGAGCCGCCCGGACGGGATGGCGGGGTCACCTGCCCGCTCGGGCGGTCCTGGTGGCGGGCGCCACCGGGGTCACGCGCCGCTCCCGCGACCAGGCCTTCGACTCTTCCGTACGGCCGCGCTGCGCGAGCACGGTCCCGACGCCGATCGCGGCGGCCACCGGCCACTCGATCACGCCGAGGATGGCCAGGGCGCCGAGCCCGCCGTAGTACGCGACGCGCTCGGGCGGCGGGAGGAACGACCGGGCGACGTCCATCGCGTGGCCGACCTCCTGGCGGCTGACGTGCGGCATCTCGACATGCGGCAGTCCGAGATGGGGCCGGTGGAACTGGAGGCTCACCATGGGCAGGTTCAGCGTGAACTCCCCGTTGTGCCCGTCATGCTGCCGCGGCGTGTCGGGGCCGGGCGTCATGGTGGGCCGCGTGGCGGGCGGGGTGACCGGCTTCGCCGCGGTCTTCGCCGCCGTCCTCGTGGTGGTCCTCGTCGTGCTCTTCGCCGTGGTCGTCTCGGTGGGCTTCTCCACCGGCGGCTGCTTCCTCGACACCGGCTTCCTCGTCGCCGACCGGGGTGTGGTGGCCGCACGCGCACGAGTCGTGCGACCCGTCTGGGGCGTCTGCGTCACGATCGTGTCCCTCCTCCACCCGGGGAGCGGTACCCCGGCAAGACGACCGGGAGGACGGCGCCCGTGGTCCGCGAGCCGGCACCTCCCGTATCTCCATACTTGGCCCGATCGGCATATACGGAAAGCCCTAATCGTGTCCTTTTACGGTCCCATTCTCGATCCAGGACGCTCAGCCGCCCGAACCGTGGATCACCTACCAGTGCCGTGACCTCGGCGGAGGCATTGCCCCCGCATGAGCGTGGAAGCGACGAACGGGTGATCCTTTCCGTTCGCTACCGCGACACCGTCGGTGGAACGTACTTCCACGAGTTCTTCCACGAGTTCGAGGGCAAGCACGAGAGCGTGGGTCTGACGACCGGCCGCCCGAGCGGCTATCCGAGCCTCATGCGGACACGCTCCGGCGGGTCGGCGAGGGGCGCGGGCAGCCGCAGCGGGCCTTCCCCCGGGGTGACGGTGCCGAGCAGCCGCGCCCCCGAGGCGCCCGTGCAGCCGGGCACCGTCCCCGGCAACCCGTGCGCGGTCAGCCAGCCCAGGTAGGAGAAGGCGATCGCCTCCTTGGCGTCCGACGGCACACCCAGTTCGTCGCTCGCGATGAACCGCGTGCCGGGCGCCCGTCGTTCGAGCTCGCCCATGAGGACCGGGTTGCGCAGCCCGCCACCGGACACGACCACCGTGTCCAGCCGGTGCCGCCGGACCTCCGCCGCCGCCGTCTCCCCCGTCAGCGCGGCCAGCGTCGCGAGCAGATCCTCCAGTCCCAGCCCGTACGGCGCCGCCACCCGCGCGAGATAGCCCGCGTGGAACAGCTCCTTGCCGGTGCTCTTGGGCGGCGCCCCGCGGTAGTACGGATCGGCCAGCAGCTCGGCCAGCAGCTCCTCGTGCGCCGTCCCCGCCGCCGCGAGCCGGCCGTCCTCGTCGTACGGCCGGCCGGTCGCGGCGAGCACGGCCGCGTCCAGCAGCGCGGAGGCGGGCCCGGTGTCGTAGGCGACGGCCGGATCGAGCACGGTGAGGTTGGCGATCCCGCCGAGGTTGAGCGCCCCGTTGCGGCCCGGCAGCCCGGCCAGCAACGGCAGGTCGAAGGCCGACACCAGCGGAGCGCCGTGGCCGCCCGCGCTCACGTCGCGTACGCGCAGGTCGGAGACGACCGGGACGCCGAGCCGTTCCGCGATCCAGGCCGGCTGGCCGAGCTGCAGCGTGCCGCGCACCCGGCCGTCCTCCACCCAGTGGTACAGGGTCTGCCCGTGGGAGCAGATCAGGTCGGCGGCCGGGCACTCCTCGGCCGCGCCGGCGAACGCCTGGCCGATCAGGGTGTCGAGGCGGCACACCTCCGCCATGTCGATCCGGTTCGGCGGCAGCGCCGCCACCACCCCGGCCCGCAGCTCCGGAGCGTACGGCCGCGCGCCGGTGTGCTCGATCACGCCGGTCAGGACGCCGTCCGCCATCGTCCAGTCGACGAGCGCGCTGTCGATCCCGTCGTGGGACGTCCCCGAGATCAGCCCGAGTACCCGCACACCTTCTCCTGTCGGGATTCTTCATAGCAATATAGTTCTTGGAAGAATATCTACACATGGAGAGCGTGTGACGACTCTGGTCATCGGCATCGACGGCGGCGGAACGGGCACCCGCTGCGTGGTGGCGACGCGTACGGGCCAGGTGGCCGGGAGGGGACGCGGCGGGGCCGCCAACGCGATTTCCGCCGCCGACCCCGTGGGCAGCCTGCGGTCCGCGCTGGAAGGTGCCCTCACCGGCATCGCGCCGGACCGGATCGCGGGCGGCGTGTTCGCCCTCGCGGGCGCCGCGTCGGCTCCGGAGCGCGCCGACGCGCTCGCCGCCGAGGCGTGGCGGGCCTGCGGCCTGTCCGGGCGGCCCGTCGTCGTGCCCGACATCCTCGCCGCGTTCGCCGGGGCCACCGAGGCATCCTCGGGCACCGTCCTGATCGCGGGCACCGGGGCCATCGCCGCCAGGATCGGCGCGCGTGCCATCGTCGCACGCGCCGACGGGTACGGCTGGATCCTCGGGGACGAGGGGTCGGGGGTGTGGATCGGGCGCCGGGCCGTACAGGCTCTCCTGGCCGCGCTGGACGGCCGGGGCGGGCCCACGGCGTTGCTCGACGGGCCGCCGGAGTGCTCGCTCCGCGACGCCCTGATCGACGTGCCGGGCCGGCCCGCCTTCGGATCTGAAGGATCCATCGGAGAAGTGGCCACCGCGGGAGGGGCGCGGGCAGAGGCGTCACGCCTCTCGCCGGACCAGGTCGTCCGGGCGGTCCACGCCGGGGTCGCGCAGTCCGGTCCGGCGTGGCTGGGGCGGTTCGCGCCCGCGGTGGAGGCCGCCGCCCGCCTGGGCGACGCGCCGGCCCTCGCGATCCTCCAGGAGGCCGCGCGCCGGCTCGTCGCCACGGCCGAGTCCTTGGGCGAGGAGGCCGGGCCGATGGTGCTCGCGGGATCGCTGCTCACCGAACCCACCCGGCTGGCCGAGCTGGTCAGATCCGGGCTCGGCCGCCCCACGGTCGCCGCTCGTGACGGCGCCGCCGGGGCTGCCGCCCTCGCCCTGCACAACGCCGCGCCGGGCGCCCCTGAGGCGCCCGACGTCCTGGCGGCCCACCGGAGGCTCATCGCCTGACCGGTGCCGGCCGGACCGCTCGCCCGGCCGGTACGGCTTCCCCACGGGGGCGGGAGCCGTGCCGGCCGGGGTGCGCCGATCGGCGGTGACGCGGGTCAGTGGACCCGGCGGCCGTCGCTCGGCTCGCTCTGGCGGTTCGCCCGGTCCACGGCCGTCACGTAGTAGTTCGCGCCCGCGGCCCCCTCGGGGTCCACCCAGCGCACGTTGCGGCCCGCCGGGATGACCGCGACCAGGTTCCGGGCGTCGGCGAAGTCACCCGCTCCGGCCTCCCGGTCCAACCGGTAGACCGCGAACTGGAACGGGATGTCCCTGCCGGTGGCCACGATGTGCAGTTCGGCGCCTTCGGCCGCCCTGCGGGCGGTGGCCAGGACCGGCCGCCGCGGCGGCTGCCCGCCCGCGAGACGCGGCAGCAGCGGGCCGAGGGCCGGACGGGTGTAGTGCTCGTTCACGGCACCGGTGACGCTGCCCAGCCGGTCCTCGCGCACGTCGCCGGAGTTGTACCAGATGTCGCCGCCGACCTCCGGGTTGGCCCGGTTGAGCGTGAGGTGCCGGGAGAGCTCGTCCGGCTGGAACCACTGGGCGGGCTGCCCGGCCGCACCGGCCTTGTAGGCGGCCTGGCCGATCCAGAGCTGCACGCCGGTGCCCGCCGCCACGCCGGACCACCAGGGGATCAGCTTGGCGTAGTCGGCGTTCGACTGGCCGATGTACCAGTAGATCTGCGGCGCGATGTAGTCCAGCCAGCCCTTCCTGACCCAGCCTCGCGTGTCGGCGTGCAGGTTGTCGTACGACTGGCTGCCGCCGGTGTCCGAGCCGAGCGGATCGGTGGACTTGTTCCGCCAGATGCCCGACGGGCTGATGCCCCAGGCGACCTCCGGCTTCGCCTGCCGTACCCGCTGCTGCATCTCCTGGACGAGCAGGTCCACGTTCTCGCGCCGCCAGGAGGCGAGGTCGGGGAAGCCCGCGCCGTACTGCGCGAAGGCCGCGCTGTCGTCGAAGGCCGTGGTGTTCACGGGGTAGAAGTAGTCGTCGAAGTGCAGGCCGTCGATGTCGTACCTGGTGATCGCGTCCATCATCGCGTCCTGGACGAACGCCCGCACCGCCGGGATGCCCGGGTTGTAGTACAGCTTGCCGCCGTACGGCACGATCCAGTCCGGATGCTTGCGGCCCGGGTGGTCGGGGTGCAGCTTGGCCGGGTCCGGCTGCATCGACACGCGGTACGGGTTGAACCAGGCGTGGAAGGCCAGGCCGCGCCGGTGCGTCTCCTCGACGAGGAAGGCCAGCGGGTCGTAGCCCGGGTCCTGCCCCTGCACACCGGTCAGGTACTCCGACCACGGCTCGAACGACGAGGGCCAGAAGGCGTCGGCGGTCGGCCGGATCTGGACGAAGACCGAGTTGAGCCTGCGGACCTGCGCGAGGTCCAGCCAGGCGAGGTACTCGGCCTTCTGCTGGTCGACGGTCAGCCCCGGCTTCGACGGCCAGTTGATGTTGAGCACCGAGGCGATCCACATCCCGCGCATCTGACGCAGGGGCGGGATGTGGCCGTCGGAGCTTCCGTCGGCGAAGGCGGGTAACGAGGTCAAGGCCGACAGGGGGAGAGCCGTCGCGGCCGCGGCCAGCGCCAGGCCGCGCAGGACGGAACGTCGGGTAGGTGAGCTCATGCGGACCTCCAGGGGGCATGAAGAAGAAGGCACCGATCGCGACCTTGGCAGAAACTTACTTTCAGATCAATGAGGATGAAAGAAAGTGTCATTGATGTGTAACCTGCTTCAAGACATCCACGCGAGAGGGTGAGCTCGTGCCCACAAGCAGCTCCAGCCTTGACCGGCTGGCCATGACCGTCCTCCAGCCCGGGTTCGACGGCGTCACGCCGCCCGGCTGGCTGCGCCGGGCGCTCGCCGACGGCCTCGGCGGGGCCGTGCTGTTCGCCCGCAACATCGAGGACACCGGGCAGACCGCCGAGCTCGTCGCCGCGCTGCGCGAGGAGAATCCGGCCGTGGTCGTCGCGGTCGACGAGGAAGGCGGCGCCGTCACCCGGTTCGAGGCCGGAACCGGCAGCTCATGGCCGGGCAACCGCGCGCTGGGCGTCGTGGACGACGTCACGCGGACCGAACGGGTCGGCCGGGCCATCGGCCGGCTCCTCGCCTCAGCGGACGTCACCCTGAACTACGCGCCCGTGGCGGACGTCAACGCCAACCCGGCCAACCCGGTGATCGGCATCCGCTCCTTCGGCCCCGATCCCCAACTCGTCGCGCGGCACACCGCCGCCTTGGTCACCGGCCTGCAGGCCGAGGGGGTGGCCGCGTGCGCGAAGCACTTCCCCGGCCACGGCGACACCGTCACCGACTCACACCTCGCCCTGCCGACCGTGCACGCGCCCCTGGACGTGCTCCGCGAACGCGACCTGCCGCCGTTCCGCGCCGCGGTGGAGGCCGGGGTCCAGGCGGTCATGTGCGGCCACCTGCTGGTGCCCGCGCTCGACCCGGACGTCCCCGCCACGCTCAGCAGGCGCATCCTGACCGGGCTGCTCCGCGAGGAGCTCGGTTTCGACGGCATGCTCGTCACCGACGCGATCGAGATGCGAGCCGTCGCCGCCCTGCACCCGCCCGGCGAGATCGCCGTACGCGCGCTCGTGGCCGGCGTGGACGCCATCTGCGTGGGCGCCTCCTCCCCCGAGGGTGAGAACGTCTACGCCCTGCGTGACGCGATCGTCGAGGCGGTCCGCGACGGCCGGCTGCCCGAGGAGCGCCTCGCCGAGGCGGCCGCCCGGGTCCTCGCCGTCGCCGAGTGGCACGCCGCCCACGCCGCGAGGCGGACGGCCGTCGACGCCCGCGCGGAGGGCCTCGGCGCCGGGCCCGGGGCGGATTCCGGGGAGGAACTCGGCCTGGAGACCGCCCGCGCGGCCATGCGGGTGATCGCCGCGGGCTCGGACGTCCGCCGGGCCGTTCCGCTCTCCCGGCCTCCCCTGGTGGTGCGCATCGCACCCCGGATGAGCCAGGCCGTCGACTCCGATGTGCCCGTGGGTCTCACCCGTGAGCTGGCCGAGCTGCTTCCCGGCACCGTGGGCCATACGATCATCGCGGAGGCCACGGCGCTTCCCGAGCTGAGTGGTGACCGGCCGGTCGTGCTGGTCGTCCACGACGCGGGCAGGCACGCGTGGGTCCGTGACCTCCTGGCGACGGCCGTACAAGCCCGACCCGACGCGATCGTGGTAGAGACCGGCATTCCCGCCGAACCCGTTGGAGCGGTATATGTCACTACATACGGCGTCTCGCGGGCATCTGACCGCGTTGTCGCCCGATGGCTCACCGGCAGCGAAGAAACGCGATCCCGACAGGAGAAGACAGCAGGGTGAACGAACACGAGGGCCCCACCCCGGTCAACCTGGTAGCGACGGTACGGGCGGTCCTGCCGTCGCTCACGCCCGCGGCCCAGTCCGTCGCCCGCCTCATCCTCGACGACCCCGCGATGGTCGCCGGTAGCACGATCACCGAGTTCAGCGCGGCCTCCGGGACGAGCGAGGCCACGATCGTGCGCACCGCCAGAGCCCTCGGGTTCGCCGGGTACTCCCAGCTCCGCTTCGCCCTCGCGGCCGCGGTGGCACGGGCCAAGCCGGAACGCCTGGTCCCGGGCGATCTCGGGCCGGACGACCCGCTCACCGACGTGATCGCCAAGGTCACCAGGGCCGAGTCCGAAGCCCTCGCCGACACCGCCGCCCAACTGGCCCCGGACCGGCTCGCCGCCGTCGTCGAGGCCGTGGCCACCGCCCGGCGGGTCGACGCGTACGGGGTCGGCGCCTCGGGGCTCGTCGCGGTCGACATGGCACAGAAGCTGATGCGGATCGGGCTGCCCGGCCACTCCTTCACCGACGCGCACCTCGCGCTCACCAGCGCCGCGCTGGTCCGGGCCGGTGACGTGGCCGTCGGCGTGAGCTGCACCGGTGAGACCCCTGACGTGCTGGGCCCGATGCGGGTCGCGAGTTCGGCCGGGGCCACCACGGTCGCGATCACCAACAACCCACGATCGTCGCTGGCCGAGCTCGCCGACCACGTACTCGTCTCGGCGGGCCGCGAGACGGCGTTCCGCCCGGGAGCGCTGGCCAGCCGGATCAGCCAGCTGCTGATCGTCGACTGCATCTTCGTCGGCGTGGCTCAGCGCACCTTCGACACGTCGGACTCTGCTTTACGCGCCACCCGTGACGCGCTTGACGGCTACCTCGAGGACTCCCGCCGCCGTACGAAGGCCGGATAGGGGCCGTCCGGAGAACGGTTCGCGCTGTGAGGCGCTTGGTGATGAGACAGACCCCATGTCGAGGCCCGGCCCCTCGCGGCTGGAGCGTCAGAAGGGCGGAACGTCATCGGCGGGATGCGGCGACGCCCCAGATAGACCTCCATGGAGACTGTCGTCGCCCTCCCCCGTCGACACGTTCGGCGAGGCAACATGCTCTTCCCACCAAGCAGGTTCGTAGGTCCAGGTCGGTAGGAACGGGAGTTCATCATCACCCGAACCGGTGATGCTGCCCGCGCCGTAGCCGTGGGCGGCAAGCCCACCGCCGTTCCCGCCGACATGGCCATCTGCTCCACGGGGCTTCGCACCTCTGTCGGTGTCATCAGTGCGAGCAACTCGAGAGTTTCCGTCGGCCTCAGCGTCATCGGCCGTGCCGCGCTTACTGATGCCGCTGGCATCCATGGGGCGCATCCCTGATCTGGGGAAGGTGCCGAAGGTCCAGCCGTTGGGGGCGAAGGGCTCGGGCATGGATTCGATGATCGGTGGCGGCTCGGCCGGGTAGCGGTGGCCGGTCCGGCTGATCCAGGTCACATGCCCGGGGCTGGTCTGGATGACCTGCCAGCCGTTGTCACGCAGGTCGTGGTCGTGCGCGCACGCGGCGGCGAGGTTGTGTTCGGTGGTGGGGCCGCCGTGGGCGTACTGGCGGGTGTGGTCCATCTCCGACCGGGCGGCCGGTGCACGGCATCCGGGATGGGAGCAGACCCTGTCGCGGATCTCGATCCGTCGCCGCAACCCGGCTGTGGGGAACCGCCGCCGCTCATCCCCGGATGCTGTTCGGCCTCCGACAGCCGAGCCTCCAGCACCCTTCCTGGCGTCGGCCACTACAGTCCCATTGGCCCCAAAGTTCTCAGCACCAGCGCCTTCGGCTGCAACCCCGTCACTCCCAAATCCATCACTTCCAACCCGGTCGCTCCCAGCACTGCCATTCCCAGCACTGCCATTCCCAGCACTACCGTTCCCAGCGCGACCCCACGCCTTGCCGCCCGACGCCGCGCTGTCTGGCGCGGTGCTGTGCATGGCGGTGAGGGCTGACGGCGTGCTGGTTCGCGCAGTGGCGCCTCGCGCCGTGCTGTGCATGGCGGCAGGGCCTGTGCAGCATGGTTCAGGGCCACGACGTACATCGCTGCGGGCGGTCCTGGTCGGTCCCGCCCAGGGATGGCCTTCTCCTCCGTTGGGCTCCGCCGTGTGGCTTGCGGCCTCGTCGTATTGGCGCACGATGTCGGCGATCACACCGGCCCAACCGCCCTGCGCGTAGATGTCGGCACGCAATGCCCGCAGCAGCGACAACGGGAGCTGAAGCTCGACAATCCCGCGACGGCGAGTCGATGCGGACCCTCGGCGAAGATCCGCTTCCTGGCCGGTGTCCGGTCTCTGGGCAGAGGCCAGGTGGCGGGGCCATCCCGCAGGGCGACGCCGGGTGATCCCAGCATGGAGAAGTTGTCCCTGTTCGTCACAGATGGCGAACCGCCACTCGCCGCCGATCTGACGCTTGGCCAGTCTGCGTGCCAGGTGGGCATGGATGGGCCCCCATCCGGCGAGTTCGGCGGGCAGGTCGTCCAGGTGCATCAGCGTGGAGACCTGGACTCGCAGCTCACCCGCCGCGAACCCAACCGCCCCAAGCGCCCCAAGCGCCCCAAGCGCACGGGTGGCCGCACTGCCGTTCCCGGCCTCCGTCCTTCCCGTCCCGATGCCCGCGCCTGCCAGATCAGTCCGAAGGTTGCCACTACCGGCACCAGAGGTGGAGACAGCGTTGGACTCGCCCCCAGAACCGGGGCCAGTGCCGGGACCGGACCCCGGGGCGGGACCGCCGGGACCACCAGGACCTGGGTCGGGATCGGCGTCGGGATGGGCGTCGGGATCGGCGGGATCGGAGAGGGCCGCGCTTTTGTCGGTGTCGTCAACCCTGCCGTCGCCAGAGCCGTCCGGGTCACACGTATCGAAGCCGTCGCCATGATCGGATGGATCGGAGGGGCTCGCTCCGGTGACGGTGTCGTCAGCCCGGCCGCCGCCAGAGCCGCCCGGGTCACACGCATCGAAGCCGTCGCCATAACCGGAAGGATCGGAGGAGGTCGCGCTTACGTCGCTGTCGTCAGCCCGGCCGCCGCCAGAGCCGCCCGGGTCACACGCATCGAAGCCGTCGCCATGATCGGATGGATCGGAGGGGCTCGCTCCGGTGACGGTGTCGTCAGCCCGGCCGCCGCCAGCGTCGGACGCGTCATAGGGGTCGGTGCGGTTGTCGTGATCGGCGGGGCCGGGAGGGCCCGCTCGGGTGACGGTGTGGTCAACGTCGCCGTTCTTCTCGCCGTTGGCGTGGTGAACGTCGTGGAGGCCGCCGGAGCGCTGGGGCTTCTCATCGTCCCGGCCGGCGCCGTCCCCGCTGGCGTCCCGGCCGGTGTCGTCCCCGCTGGCGTCCCGGCCGGTGTCGTCGTCGGTGTCGTCGCAGGTGTCGTAGAGGTCGGTGCTGTCGTCGAGGTCGGTCACGTCGAAAGGATCGTCGGAGAGCTGGTCGTCGTAGTCATCCTCGTCACCAGCCCGTGTGCGGGCGGCATTATCGAACAGGACGGCGATGATCTGATCGTCGTCCAGGCCGGACATGCT
>BBYL01000010.1:0-558455 GCA_001570385.1 Microtetraspora glauca
CGCCGACACCGGGCTCCGTCTGCGTGACCGCCAGCAACTACGCGCACACCACCGCAGGCCGGGCCTACCAGTCCGGCGGATACACCTTCGCCAACGGCTCCAACGACGCCATGGGCCTGTGGAACCTCTTCGTCACCCACACGCTCCGGCAGACCGGGCCGAACCACTGGGTGCTCGCCGACGGCTCCTGCTGATCTCTCCTCCCCCGGCCCGCCCGTCCCGGGCGGCACGCGTACGGTGACCACCGCGCCGCCGCCCGCCGCCGCCCGCCGCCGCCCGCCGCCACCACGCGCGACCGCGCCGCCCCCGGACGGCCACGTGGTGAACCGACACATGGCCGCAGGGTCGGGTATGGGCCGGGCACTCCGTCACGCCGATTCCCGCACCGGCGGGCGGACCCGCCCGTACGGGCCGCCACGGAGCGGTTTCACGGCGCGGAAGGCGACCACGAGATGGCGAGACCTAACACCACATTCCCACCCGTTGTGGGGACACGGCACATGGAACGCCCACGGGACTTTGCCTAGCCTTTGCGCCAATCCGGTCAGGTCATTCGCCTGCACTACCCCCTATCTCCTCGATGCCAGCAGAAAAGAGTTGACCATGGGTCGAAAGCGTCACCAGGTCCGGTTGCCCGCGGTTCTGACCGCCGCGACGGCCCTGCTCCTGGCCGCGGCGTGCGGCAGCCCCGGTACCGCCGAATCGGGGAGCGGCGGCACCGGCTCGACGGAGCCGATCAAGGTCGGTCTCGTCTACTCCAAGTCCGGCCCGCTGGCCTCGTACGGCAAGCAGTACATGGAGGGCTTCCAGGCCGGGCTCGACTACGCCACGAACGGGAGCAAGAAGATCGGCGACCGCGCCGTGGAGGTGACGGAGGTCGACGACGCCGGCGATCCCGCCAAGGCGGTGTCGGCGGCGAAGGACCTGATCGGCAAGGGTTACAAGATCCTCGCCGGTTCCACCTCGTCCGGCGTCGCCACGCAGGTCGCGCCCATCGCCGAGCAGAACAAGGTGCTGTTCATCTCCGGCCCGGCCGCCACCGACGCGGTGACCGGCGCCGGCACGTACACCTTCAGGTCCGGCCGCCAGACGTCCCAGGACATCAACACCGCCGCCGCCTTCATCGGCGACGTGCAGGGCAAGAAGGTCCTCGTCTTCGCGCAGGACAGCGCGTTCGGCCAGGCCAACGTGGCGGGCGTGCAGGCCGTGCTCGGCGCCAAGGGCGCGAAGGTCGAGCCGCTGCTCGTCCCCGCCAGCGCCACCGACTTCACCCCGTTCGCCACCCAGGCCAAGGAGGCCAAGGGCGACCTGCTGTTCGTCGCCTGGGCGGGCACGACCGCGCAGGCCATGTGGACCGCGCTCGGCCAGCAGGGCGTCTTCGAGGCGACCACGGTCGTGACCGGCCTCGACATCACCGCCACCTGGCCCGCGTACGGCCCGGTCGCGGACAAGGTCAACTTCCTGTCCCACTACTTCGCCGGCGCGGCGGGGACCGAGCAGGAGAAGGCCATGACCGAACGGGTCACCAAGGCGGGCGGCACCGTCGACCTGTTCACCGGTGACGGCTTCACCGCCGCCCAGATGATCGTGCACGCCGCCGAGAAGGGCGACGACCCGGACGCGATGGTCCAGAGCCTCTCCGGCTGGAGCTTCGACGGCGTCAAGGGCAAGATGACCGTCCGGGCCGAGGACCACGCCCTCCTCCAGCCGATGTTCCAGGCCAAGCTGACCGGCGGCGCGACGCCCACGGCCGAACTGGTCAAGAAGCTCGAGGCCGACGCCGTCGCGCCCGCGGTCGCGACGAAGTGACGAGTACCGTGGCCGCCCCCGCCCGGCCGGTCCTGCGCGTACGCGGGCTGAGCTGGGCGGTCGGCGGGGCCCAGATCGTCTCCGACGTCGGCTTCGACGTGGCCGAGGGCGAGTTCGTCGCCGTCATCGGCCCCAACGGAGCGGGCAAGACCTCGCTGTTCAACCTGATCTCCGGGCTGACCCGGCCGACCGCGGGGACGATCGAGCTGGACACGCTCGACATCACCCGCGTGGCGCCGCACCGGCGGGCCCGGCGCGGGCTCGGCCGTACCTTCCAGTCCTCCAGCGTCTTCCCCGCGCTCACCGTCGCGGAGAACGTACGGCTGGCCGCCGCGGCCCACCGCGGCGCCTGCCTGCGGATCTGGCGCCGGGCCGAGTCCGACCACGCGGCGTGGCACGCCACCGCGGAGGCCCTCGAACGCGTGGGGCTCGCGCACCGGGCCGCCGAGATCGCCGGTTCGTTGTCCCACGGCGACAAGCGCAAGCTGGAGATCGCCATCCTGCTGGCCACCGACCCCCGCATCATCCTGCTGGACGAGCCCATGGCCGGGGTCGGCGTGGCGGACGTGCCCGCGCTCACCGAGGTCATCCGGGCCGTACACCGCGAGCAGGGGCGCACGGTGCTGATGGTGGAGCACCACATGGACGTCCTGCTCGGCCTCGCCGACCGGGTCGCCGTCATGCACCACGGCAGCCTGCTGGCGCTGGACGTGCCGGACGAGGTCATGGCCAACCCCGTCGTGCAGGAGGCCTATCTCGGGGAGGCGCTGTGACGCCGCTGCTCGAGATCGCCGACCTGCACGTGCGGATCGGCAGCTCGCACATCCTCCAGGGCGTCGGCTTCGCCGTCGCGCCCCAGGGGGTCACCGCCGTGCTCGGGCGCAACGGCGCGGGCAAGACCACCACGCTGAAGGCCGTGCTCGGCATCGTGCCCAAGACCGGCACCGTACGGCTGGACGGCGAGGAGATCGGCGGCCTGCCGACCCACGCGATCGTCCGGCGCGGCCTCGGCTACGCGCCCGAGGACCGCAACGTCTTCGCCGGGCTGACCGTGACCGAGAACCTCCGGCTCGCCGAGCGCGGGCGCGGCCCCCACCGGTACGACCTGGTCTACGAGATGTTCCCCGAGCTGAGGCAGCGGGGCGCGCAGCGCGCGGGCACCCTGTCCGGGGGCCAGCAGCAGATGGTCGCGATCGGCCGCACGCTGCTCAACGACAACCGGATGCTCCTGGTGGACGAACCCACCAAGGGCCTCGCACCGAAGATCGTCACAGAGGTCGCCGACGTGCTGGAGCGCGCCGCGCGCGAGGTGCCCATCCTGCTCGTGGAGCAGAACCTCGCGCTGGTGCGCCGGATCGCCGACCACGTCGTCGTCATCGAGCAGGGGATCGTGGTGCACACCGGGGAGGCCGACTCCCTGCTCTCCGACCCCGACCTCACCCGCGAACTCCTGGGGGTGGCATGAACAAGCGCAGCATGCGAGCCGACAGGCGTAACTCCCCCCGCGAACTCCTGGGGGTGGCGTGAGCAACGTCGTGCTCCTCGCGCTCACCGGCCTCGGCCTGGGCGCGCTCTACTTCCTCATCGCGTCCGGGCTGTCGCTCATCTTCGGCCTGGCCGACGTGCTGAACTTCGCCCACGGCCTGTTCCTCGCCGTCGGCGCGTACGGCACCTGGTGGTCGTCGGCCCATCTGGGTCTCGGCTTCGTCCCCGCCGTCGTGTTCGGCGTGGTGGCCGGTACGGCGACCGCCGTACTCGTCGAGATGCTGCTGATCCGGCCGCTCTACCGCAGGACGATCGAGCAGGTGCTGGTCACCGTCGGTCTCAGCCTCGCCGGGGTGGCGCTGCTGCAGGCCGGGTTCGGAGCCGACCCGCTGACGTTCCCCCGGCCGGAGTGGGCCACCGGGACCACCCGCGTGCTCGGCGCGATCGTCCCCAACGACCGGTTCCTGCTGATCGGCGCGGCCGTGGTGGTGCTGGTCGCGATCCAGGTGTTCCTGCGCCGGACCCGGTTCGGCCTGATCGTCCGGGCCGGCGTCGAGGACCGGACCATGGTCACCGCGCTCGGCATCAACGTGCGCACCGCCTTCACCCTGGTGTTCGCCATCGGCGGCGCGGCGGCGGCGCTGGCCGGAGCGCTGGCCGGGGTCTACTTCGGCAACGTGTCCCCCGGGCAGGGCACCTCCTTGCTCATCTTCGCCTTCATCGTCGTCGTCATCGGCGGCATGGGCTCGGTCACCGGCTCGGCGGTCGCCGCCGTGCTGGTCGGCCTCGTCCAGCAGTTCACCAGCTTCTACGCCGCCGCCGGTGTCGGGGAGGCCTCGGTCGTGCTCCTGCTCGCCGTGGTCCTGCTGGCCCGGCCGGGCGGTCTGGCAGGGAGGTCCGCGTGACCACGACAGCCGATGTCCCGGGAACCGTGACCGTGGACGACATCCGGCCGCGTCCGGCCTCGCCCCGCACGCGGTGGCTGCGCCGGGGCGTGCCGCTCGCGGCCGTCGCCGTACTGGCCGTGTTGCCGTTCTCGACGGTGAACCTGCCCGCGCTGCTGCCCGGTCCCGTCAACAGCCCAGGGTCGTTGCAGCTGCTCGCGATCTGCCTGGTCTTCGCCGGGCTCGCGGCCACCTACGACCTGCTCTTCGGCCGTACGGGGCTGCTGTCCTTCGGGCACGCGCTCTACGTGGCGCTGGGCAGCTACACGGTCAACATCGCCGTGACGAAGCTCGACCTCGCGCTGCCCGCCGCGCTGCTGCTCGCCGTACTCGTGGGCCTGGTTGTGCCCGCGCTGCTCGGCGCCGTGGCGCTGCGGGTGAACGGCATCGCCTTCGCCATGGTGACCCTGGCCACCGCGCAGGTCGGCTCCATCCTGGTGATGAGCGACCCGGGCAGGCTCACCGGCGGCGAGGAGGGGCTGCCGCTCGCGCCGGGCGCGATCCCCGGTTTCCTCTCCGGCGTGGCCAACACCGCGAACCTGTACTGGCTCGCCCTGGGCTACGTGGTCGTCGTGCTCGCCGTGATCGCGTGGGTGGTGGAGTCGGAACCCGGCCGTGTCTGGCAGGCGATCCGCGAGAACGAGCGCAGGGTGTCGGTGCTCGGCCTCCCGTCGTACCGTTTCCGCCTGCTGTCCTTCGTCGTGGCGTCCTTCCTGGCGACGCTCGGCGGGGTCGTCCACCTCTTCCTGGTCGGCGGCTCCAGCCCGCAGATCACCACGTCGAACTTCACCCTCGCCTTCCTGGTCATGGTGGTGCTCGGCGGTACGGGAAGCCGGTGGGGCGCCATGCTCGGCGGCGTGCTGTACACCTACCTCGACCACCGGCTCGCCGCGCTCGGCACCTCGGACGCCGTCGCGGGCCTGCCCGAGGTGCTGCGCGCGCCGTTGTCCGAGCCGCTGTTCGTGCTCGGTGTGCTGTTCATCGTGATGGTGTACTTCCTTCCCGGCGGTCTGGCCAGCCTCGCCACCCGCCTGCGCGGATCCTCGAAGTGACGGAGCCGTCGTTCTTCTCCAGGTCTCCCGTACGGAAGAGAACGACGGCCTCTCACTCCGGGATCATCCACGCACGGGTGTTCCGAGAAATTCGGATGACCACCCCGGCTCGGAGGGCCTTTCCGGCCTCGCCGTCGCGTTCCCCGCATGCGATTCCAACAGCGGCCGACATTTCAGCATTTGCCCCATTGGCACACTTCCGAAGTTGTCGGTGCCGGTCAACAAGCTCGGGCCATGGCGACTCCGAAATACAAATACACCCCCGAACTCCTCGCCGAAGCGGCCGCGAACTCCCTCAGCGTTGCAGGAGTTCTTCGACACCTCGGCATCCCCCGTCAGGCGGCGCACACAGCCACATCAGCCGCCGCCTCAAGCTCTTCGGCATAGACACCTCGCACTTCCTCGGGAAAGCACACAGCCGCGGGACGTGGTCTCCAGCCCGCCGTCCCTCGACAGAGATCCTGATCATGCTGCCCGATGGCAGTCCTCGCCAGCGGCCGGCCTTCCTACGCCGTGCGCTTCGAGAAGCGGGAGTCGCCTACGCGTGCTCACACTGTAAGATAGGCGGCACTTGGTTCGGTCGACCGCTGACGCTACATGTCGACCACATCAATGGGAATTGGCTCGACAACAGAAAAGAGAATCTGCGTTTCCCCTGTCCGAACTGTCATTCACAGACAGACAATTTCGCAGGCAAAGGAAAATCGAAGGGGTCGTAGTCCAACGGCAGAGACAGCGGCTTTAGGTGCCGTACAGCGTGGGTTCGAATCCCACCGGCCCCACTCGAATTACAGCAAAAATCGAACGCCAAGATCGGAAATCGAAGGCATTGACCTCTCCAAGGTGAATATCAGCCTCACTGTGGACGATGCCCTGTTTCTGGAAAGCTACGTCGCCAGCCAACGCTCTCGCTCGCGATCGGCGGCGGTTCGGAAGGCGATCGACCTGCTACGCGCCGAAAGCGCCCGGGAACAGAACCACTGACCATCTCCTCGAGTCATAGGGACCCGTGGTCGATCACGCGGCCAGTGTGTCGATGGAGATCTGCCAGAGCAGCGTGGCGGCCTCGGGGTCGAGCGCGTACGCCGCGACGCCACGGCGGGTGCCCGGCTGATGCGGCGCCGCCTCGTCGCAGTCCTCGAAGTACCTGCCACCGACGCCGTCAAGCAGCGGGGACGTCGCGACCAGCACGGACGTGGCGGCGCCCTGCTCCGGCGTCTTCCATGTGACGGCCGTCGGTCCGCCGTTCAGGGCGCGCATCCGGTCGAGATCCTCTTCTGTGATGTAGCGCTGCAACCTGGTCCGGATCCCGCCCGGCATCAGCGCGTTCACGGTGATGCCGTCGTCCGCCCAGCGCCTCGACGCCTCGACCGCGAACAGGACGTTGGCCGTCTTGGACTGTCCGTACGCCAGCCAGGGGTCGTACGGGCGCTCCCTGAAGTGGATGTCGTCGAAGACGACGGGCGAGCGCAGGTGCGCGCTCGAACTGACGGACACGACGCGGGCGCCGCCGGCCGCCGCGAGCGCCCGGTGCAGCCCCGTCGCGAGCGCGAAGTGGCCGAGGTGGTTGGTGGCGAACTGCATCTCCCAGCCCTCCGGCGTGCGTATCTCGGGCGACGCCATCAGGCCCGCGTTGTTGACGAGCACGTGCAGGGGGCCGTCCCAGGCGGCGGCGAACGACGCGACGGACGCCCGGTCGGCGAGGTCCAGTGGCGCGACGAGTACCCGCTTGTTGCCGGTGGTCGCGATGAGATCCTCGGCGGTGCGCTCCCCCGCCGCGAGATCGCGGACCGCCAGGGTGACCTCGGCGCCCGCACCGGCGAGCGCCCGGGCGGTCTCGACGCCGATGCCTGACGCCCCGCCGGTCACGATGACGCGGCGGCCGGTGAGGTCGATGCCGTCCACGACCTCGGCGGCGGTGGATTCGGCGGTGAATGACGTGGTGATCGGGGCACTCGAAGTCATGACATTTCCCGTCTTGTTCGGCGAAGCGGAACGGGTGGGCGTGACCAATACACATCCATACCGGAGGATCCTCCGGTATGGGCCGACTCTAACTGGAGCATCCTCCGCTTAGCAACTCGGTCCTCGCAGTGGGACAGTGGACTACGACCCGCGAGCACATCGACCAGGAGGAACCGTGCCGGCCACCGGCCCCCGACCGCTGCGCGCCGACGCACGACGCAACCGCGACCGGCTGCTCGACTCTGCCGTACGCGCGTTCTCCCAGGAGGGGCCGGACGTGACACTCGACGCGATCGCCAAGGACGCGGGCGTCGGCATCGGCACGCTCTACCGCCACTTCCCCACCCGCGAGGCGCTCGTCGAGGCGACGTACCGCAACGAGCTCGAACGGCTGTGCGACGCGGCCGCGGACCTGCTGGACACCCTGCCGCCGGACCGGGCGATACGCGCCTGGATGGATCGGTTCGTCGACTACATGACGACCAAGCGCGGCATGTCCGACGCGCTGCGTGCGGTGATCTCGTCCGGTGGCAACCCGTTCGCGCACAGCAGGGACCGGATGGTCGCCGCGGTCACGGCGCTACTCGGCGCCGGTGCCGCCGCCGGGACCGTGCGGTCGGACATCGATCCGGAGGACCTGCTCACGATGCTGAGCGGGGTCCCGCTCACCGCCGGTGAGCCCGCTCGGCGCGACCAGGCCCGCCGCCTGCTCGACCTTTTGATGGACGGCCTGCGCTACCGGGCTGCCGGGGAGAGCTGACGCCGCGCCTCGCGATGGACCCCACGCGAAATCCGGACTTCTGGCGAAAGAACCCGTTCCGGACCACGTTCCTGTCGAAGCGGCTGAACGACCGTCTTGATCACCCGGTTGGTGCCCTCGGAGCTTGCGTTGGTGATCCCGGTGCGGATGAACGCGCAGATCTCCGGCCACCAGGTCTGCACCGTCGTGGCCGGCCGCTCCAGTTCGGGTCCGGCCCGAGGCGGTGTGTGCGCCCCGCCACCGCTCACGGCTTCAGCTTGAGCCTCTTCCTCGACGCACCCGGGAACACGACGACCAGGTGCTGCTCCTCTCCTGCATCGTCGACCCGCACGTAGACACGGAGCCGGTAGCGGCCCTTCCCCGCGATCGCCAGGTTCGGCATCGGGGCACCCGCGCCCACGTCTCCGCCCTCGCCCATCTCCGGCACGGTGAGCTGGCCGCCGCGGCTGACGATCGACACCTCGTTGACCTGATCCCACCCGGCCGTCCGCTGTGGCGGCGGGGTGCGGAATGCCTTCACTGTGAGGCACAGATCAGCGATGTCTTCGACATGCCCGATGAGCACCGCGCCGCCGGCCACCCCGATGAGGGTGCTGTCGTCGTAGACCTTGTCCATCGCCTGCTCCGCCGCCGCTTCGTCTTCGGGGTCGTGGACCAGATAGCCGGGATCGCCGTCGGCGAACAGGAAGTATTTGGCCGTGGCCTGGACGACACCCTTCGTCCGGGGCCACGGGTCGCGGCACTTCGCGTTCTCCTCGGCGAAGTAGGCGGCGTTCGCCGCCTCCGCCTCCGCGGTCGACCGCAGCAGCTCGGGATGGGTCGCGCCGACGATCTCCGGGCAGACGTAGACGAGGTCCCACTGGTCCGCACCCCAGGCGGGCCGCGCGCTCCCGGCCCGCGTCAGAATCGCCTCCTGCTCGTCGCGGTCCTTCGTACGGCACAGCGCCCGCCCATACGCGAGGATCTCCTGGTCCGACAGGTTGTCCGGGAACATGGGCGGAACTCCGCCCTCTGTGCTCCGCGCCCGGCACAGGAACGCGGCGTCGCGTTCCGCGGGTTTCAGGTCGCCGAAGCTGGGCCGGTCATAGCAGTCCATCGACCCGCTGGTGTAGGTGAGGTGCGGGGTCCACTCCGGGTGGATCAGTGCGATGATCGGCAGTACGGCCACGGCCGCCACCGCGACGCGGATCACGCGCCGCCGCTCGGGCGGAAGGTCCGCCGGGCCGCCCTCAGCGGGCAGTTCACGGGCGGTCGCCGCGATCCACACGATGCCGACGAGCCCCACCGCGTCCAACGCGACCAGCATCGCCAGATTGCCGCTGAAGATCCTTCCGAAGAGAACGTTGAGCGGAATCACCAGCGCGTAGACGCCCACCCACAACCACCCGGCGGCCTGCGTGCCGCGGCTCCACCGGCCGTCGCGCCGCTGCCCGACGACCGTGACGATGGTCGCCGCCACTCCGCCCAGCATCAAGCCCAGTTCGACGATGTCGCCCGATCCAAGCTCTGGGAGGTCGAGC
This sequence comes from Microtetraspora glauca, assembly GCA_001570385.1. Taxonomy (GTDB): domain Bacteria; phylum Actinomycetota; class Actinomycetes; order Streptosporangiales; family Streptosporangiaceae; genus Microtetraspora; species Microtetraspora glauca. Next base: position 9,536 of record BBYL01000010.1, read on the forward strand.
TCGTCGAGCAGTTCGTCGGCCATCCCGACCAGCTCGACCGCGAACATCGCTCCGGCCACCGCGCGCAGCATGCGGGACCGCCAGCGGATAACGAGCAGGTAGAGGACGTCGATCGCGGTCCACAGCGCGAGCTGGGATGCCGCGTCGACCGCGTCGGGGAGCAGCGCGATCGGGTACCACAGCACGAGGGTGTACGCCACCGCCAGATACAGCAGCCGGCGCAGCGCCTTCGCCCGGCGGTCCAACGGTCCCGGCGCGGGGGTACGCAGGATCAGCCACAGGAGCGCGGCCTTCACCAGAGCGGCCACGAGCAGCGCCACAACCGTCGGGGTGTCAAACCCGCCGCGCGCGTAGAACCCCGCATAGGCCGGCGGCGACCATTCGACGGCAGCCCAGAGCCAGGTGTCGCCGAGCACCAGGCCCGCGACTGCCGCCGCAAGAACCAGACCTACTAATCCAATCCTGATAATCCGCCAGAAACTATCCGAAGGCACGGGACGCGATCTTAGTGCGGCACCGCCGTACAGGCGGGCACAGCGGAACGAGCGGTCTCGCCCCGCCGATCAGACTCCCTGATCTCCCCGCCGATCAGACTCCCTGATCTCCCCGCCGATCAGACTCCATGATCTGGATGCTCGGCACCCCGCCGGACGGCCCTGCGGCCTGGGCGTACGGCCCGCGCGTCGACGGCCGCGGGCACGTCGAGATCACCGACCGGCGGCGCCGTCGCCCGATCCTCACCCACGGCGTGAGCCGGGCACGATCGAGCTACCGGGAGCCGCCTGAGCGGGGGACCTCGCAGCGGAAGCCGGTCTCGGTGCGCTGGCACAGCTGTGACAGCTGCCCGCGCAGGTCGTCCATGCTCCGTTCCTGGCCGGACGACCGGTCCCACAGCCCGCGACCGTCCCGATAGTCCTGCTCCAGGGTCGCGCCGTAGAGGTGCCCGCGGCTCCAGAGCGCGGTACCCGCGGCGACGGCGCCGCCTCCGACGATCGCGCCGATCAGACCGGCGACGATCAGCTGCCCACCCCGTCCGCGCGCGAACGCGCCGAACCGGTCGGCACGCGACGGCCGCGGGGTCCCCGGGCCCGGGACACCCGCGCCGGGCGCGGTCCCCCAGCCCGGGGCGGCCCAGCCGGGACCGCCGGAACCGTAGGCGTAAGCGCCGGAAGCCGACGCGGCCCCGGAAACGGTCAGTACGGGCCCGAAGGCGGACGATGCGCCTCCGGAAGCGAATGGTGCGCCCCTGAAATGGGACGCCGGGGGGCCGAAGACGGGTCGCGCGGCGGGGCCGTAGCCCCCTGGGCGCGGGCCGGGCGCTCCGGCAGGCGACGCGAACGGCCTCGTCGGGGGCGCGGCCGAGGGCCCGAACATCGGGTTGACCATCGTCGGCGGCTGCCGACCCTCGTCGGCTCCACCCGCGACGGGCGTGCCGGCCCCCGCCTCCCCATTGACGGACTCTGCCTTGACCGACTCTGCCTCGGCGGACTCGGCCTTGACCGGCTCGGGTTCCTGACGCCCTTCGGGTGCCGTGTCCTCTGGGCCGCGCGGCTCGTCCTCTGCGCCGCGCGACCCGGCGTCGCGATCCGCCATCACACAGATCTCCCTTTACTCGCCCCCCAAAGGGCTCCGAAGAAAAGGATGCCCGACTCTCCGTAAGAGTGGTGTAAATGGGGGCGAACCCCTATGCGACCACGGTCGTAGACAGGAATCCACCGAAGGGGGGAACCCCGCCTACCTGGGCATTACTTATCGTGGATGTCGTGTTCGGCAGACTGCGCGCCTGGAAGCGACGCCACTCCCTCCTCGTTGACACGCTCGCTCTCACGCCGCTGATGCTGCTCGGCCTGGTTTCCACCCTTGCCGCCTCCTCCTACCGGTCCGGAAGCTGGCCGGGCGGGTTCGGCGCCGGCATGGCGCTCCTGATCTCCGCCATGCTCGTGGTGCCGCTGGTCTGGCGGCGCAGATATCCCCTCGCGACGTTCGCGATCGTGGCGCTGGTGAGCTTCGCCCAGTGGGTGGTGAGGATCGACACGCTGCCCGTCAACATCGCGGTCCTCGTCGCGATGTACGGCGTGGCCGCGCGGCGACCCCTGAAGTGGGCGATAGCGGCGGCCGCGGTCAGCGAGTTCGGCATGTTCCTCTCTCTGGTCCGAGACGACACCATCGCGGCCCTGCCGGCGTCGACCGTCTTCATCATCGCGATCTGGGTCACCGGCATCTACGTCAACATGCGGCAGAGGTACGTCGAGAGCCTCCTGGAGCGGGCGGAGCGCGCCGAACACGAGAGGGACCAGCAGGCCCGCATCGCGGCCGCCGCCGAGCGCACCCGCATCGCCCGCGAACTGCACGACGTGGTCGCGCACAACGTCAGCGTGATGGTGGTCCAGGCGGACGGCGCCGGGTACGCCATCGACACCGATCCCGAGCAGGCGCGCCGTGCCGTACAGGCGGTGTCGTCGACCGGGCGGCAGGCGCTGGCCGAGATGCGGCGGCTGGTCGGGGTGCTGCGTGACGACCAGGCGTCGGCCGGGGAGTACGCTCCCCAGCCGGGCCTGCGACAGCTCACCGATCTCGTCGAGCAGGTCCGCGCGTCCGGGCTTCCCGTGGAGTTCACCGTGTCGGGGAGCCCGCAGGCCGTTCCCGAGGGGGAACAGCTGGTGATCTACCGGATCATCCAGGAGGCGCTGACGAACACGCTCAAGCACGGCGGGCCCGGTGTCCGCGCCCGCGTCCTGATGGAGTACGGCTCCAGCGACGTGACGCTCACCGTGACCGACGACGGCCGGGGCGCCGCCGCGGTGCGGGCCGAGGACGGCCACGGCCTGATCGGCATGCGGGAGCGGGTCTCGATGTACGGCGGCACGGTCCGGGCCACGCCGCATCTCGGAGGGGGCTTCCAGGTGACCGCCCGGCTTCCTGTCGGCCAGACGGCATGAACCCGTATGCCCGTATGCCCGCATGAGCCGCATGGCCTACATGTATGACGGACCTGTGACCACCACCCCGGCCGGACGCACCAACCACGAGCCGGCCGTCGCCGAACGAAACGAGGCACTGTGATACGCGTGATGCTGGTCGACGACCAGGAGCTGGTGCGGACAGGCTTCCGTATGGTGCTCGGCGCCCAGCCGGACATCGAGGTCGTCGGCGAGGCGGCGGACGGCGTGGCGGCGCTGGAGGCGCTGCGCACGGTCGAGGCCGACGTGGTCCTGATGGACGTGCGCATGCCGCGCATGGACGGCGTGGAGGCCACCCGCCAGATCTGCGCGGCGTCGCCGGAGGCACGGGTCCTCATCCTCACGACGTTCGACCTGGACGAGTACGCCTTCGCCGCGATCAAGGCAGGGGCCTCCGGCTTCATGCTGAAGGACGTCCTTCCCACCGACCTGCTGAGCGCAATCCGTTCCGTCTACGCGGGAGACGCGGTGGTGGCGCCGAGCACGACCCGCCGGCTGCTCGAACGCTTCGCCGTACACCTTCCGGAGGAGGACCGCGCGCCGCAGGACCTGGACGGGCTGACCGCCCGGGAGCGCGAGGTCCTCTTCCACGTGGCGCAGGGCCTGTCGAACACGGAGATCGCCGCGCGGCTGCATCTCGCCGAGGCGACGGTGAAGACCCATCTCGGCCGGGTGCTCGCCAAGCTGCGGCTCCGCGACCGGGCCCAGGCCGTCGTCTACGCGTACGAGACCGGGCTGGTCATACCCCATGGTGGACCCAGGTAGGAGCGAAACTACGCCAGAAGTCGCACACCGGCCGGTCGGAGTGGCCGAAGAGCGCAGATCAGGTCCCTTCCGCAAGCCGAGAGAACCGCAAGATCACGCCCATAGCGTTGGTCTCATGACGATGACTACGGACGTCCGGCAGGCCGTGACGGCACGGGGACTCACGAAGGTGTACGGCCAGGGCGACGCCGCGGTGCACGCTCTGCGCGGGATCGAGGTCGGGTTCGCCACGGGGGCGTTCACCGCGATCATGGGGCCGTCGGGCTCCGGCAAGTCGACGTTGATGCACTGCCTGGCCGGGCTGGACACGGTCTCCGGCGGCGAGATCCACATCGGCGACGTCGAGATCACGAAGTTGACCGACAAGCAGCTGACGCTGCTGCGCCGCGAGCGCATCGGGTTCGTGTTCCAGGCGTTCAACCTGCTGCCGACGCTCACGGCGGAGCAGAACATCAGGCTTCCCCTGGAGATCGCCGGACGGCAGGCGGACCAGGTCCTCTTCGACCGCGTGATCGACACGGTCGGGCTCGGCGACCGGCTGGGACATCGGCCGACCCAGCTTTCCGGCGGCCAGCAGCAGCGGGTCGCGGTCGCGCGGGCGCTGATCAGCAAGCCGCAGGTGATCTTCGCGGACGAGCCGACGGGCAACCTCGACTCGCGCAGCGGCGCGGAGGTGCTGTCCTTCCTGCGCCGGTCGGTGCGGGAGCTCGGTCAGACGATCGTGATGGTGACCCACGACCCGGTCGCCGCGTCCTACGCCGACCGGGTCATCTTCCTGCGCGACGGGCTGCTGGTGAACGAGCTGCACCAGCCGACCGCGCAGACCGTACTCGACACGCTGCTGAAGCTGGAGGCCTGAGCCGTGTTCAAGACGACTCTGGCCGGGCTGCTGGCGCACAAGCTGCGCCTGCTGCTCACCTCGCTCGCGATCACGCTGGGTGTGGGATTCATCGCGGGCACCTTCGTACTGACGGACACCATCAACGCCGGCTTCGCGCAGAAGTTCACCGCGGACGCGGCCAAGATCTCCGTAGCCGTGCTGTCCAAGGGCGAGGACCACAAGGTCGCCGCCGCCGAGCTCGAGAAGGTACGCGCGGTGAAGGGCGTGGCCGAGGCCCAGGGCATCGTGTCCGGCACCGCCGCCCTCATCGGGAAGAACGGCAAGGTGGCCGGCGACTTCCCGACCGCCGGGATCTCCATCCCCGAGGGCGCGCTCAACCGGACGCTGATCACCAAGGGCGCCGCGCCGAAGAGCGCCGCGGAGGCCGTACTCGACGAGAACACGGCGAAGACCCGCGGCTTCACGGTCGGCGACACCATCACGGTGCTCGATTCCGCGAGCGCCAAGCAGCGGTTCACCCTCGTCGGGTTGTTCGACGTCGGCGTGAACCAGGAGCTGGCCTACACGGGGGCGGTCGGCTTCACGACGGACACCGCACGGCGGATGACCGGGGAGAAGTCCTTCAAGGAGATCGACGTTCTCGCGGCGGACGGCGTCTCCCCCACGGACCTGCGCGCCTCGGTCGCCGCGGCGCTCGGTTCCGCGTACGAGGTCAAGACGGGCGAGAAGCTCGCGCACGACCTGGCCGCGGCCAACAACATGGACACCCAGTTCCTGACCATGGGCCTGCTCATGTTCGGCATGATCGCGATGTTCGTGGCGGCGCTCGTCATCTACAACACGTTCAACATCCTGGTGGCGCAGCGCGCCCGGGAGATGGCGCTGCTGCGCTGCATCGGCGCGACGAAGAAGCAGATCTTCGGGTCGATCGTGCTGGAGTCCGGCGTGGTCGGCGTGATCTCCTCTGTGCTCGGGCTGCTCATCGGGCTCGGGCTGGGCGCGGGGGCCATGGCCGTCCTGGGCGCGCTGGACGCTCCCGTTCCCGTCGGGGTCGGCGTGTCCCTCACGACCCGCACGATCCTCGTGGGCCTGGTCACCGGCATCGTCGTGACGGTCGCGGCGGCCCTGCTGCCCGCCCGTGCGGCGACCAGGGTGGCGCCGATCGCCGCGCTGCGTTCGCAGGTGGAGGAGTCCACCGTACGCACCGGCGTGGTCCGCGCGGTCTTCGGCGCGCTCTTCCTGCTCGCCGGTACGGGCGCCACGGTGGCCGGAGTCTCCATGGAGCCCGGCCAGAGCGCCCTGGTGGTGGTCATGGCGAGCGGAGCGATCTTCTTCCTCGGCGTGCTGGTCCTCGGCCCGCTGATCATCAGGCCGCTCGGCGCGTTCGTCGGCTGGGTGCCGGCCAAGATCTTCGGGGTGCCGGGCAGGCTGGCCGTGACCAACTCGCGGCGCAATCCGAAGCGCGCGGCGACGACCACGGTCGCGCTGACCATCGGTGTGACGTTGATGACGCTGATCTCCGTGATCACCGCGACGACGCGCGAGACCGCCGGGGAGCGGCTCGACAAGCAGTTCCCCGTGGACTACATGATCGCGACACAGCAGCGGGACTCGACGATTCCGCGCACGCTGGCGAGCGACCTGCGGGCCAGGCCCGAGCTGGCGTCCGTGGTCGCGATCCGGGAGGCCGAGGCCAAGGTCAACGGCAGGCGGGCCGAGGTCGGCACGTTCACCGCCGATCCCGCCTTCACACTCACCGCGACCAAGGGATCCGTGAAGGACCTCGGGCCGGGCACCGCCGGAGTCTCGGACGGGTTCGCCAAGAACGAGAACGTCAAGGTCGGCGACACCGTGAAGGTGGCCGGCCGGGACTTCCGGGTCGTCGCGCTGCTCTCCGACGACACCGCCCCGGTGTACGGGGTGACCATCCCGGAGCGGGACTTCGACAGCGCCTTCCCGAAGGTCGCGGACAAGCAGCTTCTCGTCAACGCCAAGGACGGCGTGACCGCGGACCGGTCGCGCCAGATCGTGGAGGCGGCGGCGCAGCCGTACCCGACCGTGCTGGTGGCGAGCTCACGAGAGGTGCGCGGCGCGTTCGACGACGCGCTGGACCAGATCCTGATGATCATCACCGGCCTGCTCGGGCTGGCGATCCTCATCTCCCTGCTGGGCATCGCCAACACGCTGTCGCTCTCGGTCCACGAGCGGACCCGCGAGTCGGCGCTGCTGCGTGCCCTCGGCCTCACCCGGCCGCAGCTCCGCCGGATGCTCTCGATCGAGGCGTTGGTGCTCGGTCTGATCGGCGCGCTGGTCGGAGTGGCGCTCGGCGTCTCGTTCGGCTGGGCGGCGACGCAGACCATGATGGACGACATCACCTTCCGGGCGCCGGTCGGTCAGATCCTCAGCTTCGTCGCCCTCTCCGGGCTGGCGGGCGTGGTCGCGGCCGTCCTCCCGGCACGGCGCGCGGCGAGGGCGTCGATCGTCGGCTCGCTGGCGAGCAGCTGACGGCGGGCCGGAGCCGTCGCACGATCAGCGGGGGAACTGGTCGGCGACGGCCTGCGGGGCGAGCAGGGGGCGGACGGCGATCTCGCCGGTGTCCTTGTCGATGACGAGGCAACCGCCCCCGACCGTCTCCGGCAGCGCCCTGGGGTCGTCCGGCTCACCGCCCCGCACCCAGGCCACGTAGATGCGACCGAACGTGAAGATCTCCACTTTGGCGGACCGGCCGGCGAAGTATCCCTCCGCCAGCTCACGCGCCCTCTGGGGCGAGACCTTCAAAGGCGCTGTCCCTCATGGTCGATGATCACGCAGAAGACGCCCGTCACGTCGGCGTACGGCGGCTCGACCGCCATGTGCCCGCGCTGGGCGTCGATCCAGAGGATCTCGCCGTGGCAGTTGACGGCGTTCCACGCGTGGCTGCCACCGCTCGGCCAGCGGGTGATGAGGATCGCGGCGGCACCGTGCCCTCCGCTGAGAAGCCGCCTGCCGATGACGGTGTACGCCCGGCGGCCGTGTCCCACGTACTCGAAGCGATGGCCGATCCACCGCTCCGCGCGGGACACGCCCTTGGTCTCGCCGGTCAGGACGGGCGTGCCGCTCTCGTCGAACTCCGGCAGCCGGGGAGCCGCCACCACGGGCTCGCCGTGCCAGGTGGACAGCACGGAGAGGGCGCAGTCCACGGCGTTGGTGGACCGGAACGGATCCTCTGACGGCCCTTCGGCGTTGATGAGCCGGATCCAGGTTCCGCGCGGGTCGGGAAAGCGCCCGTGCACCGCCTGGTCCAGGTCCCGCTGCGTGCGCGGGTCGGGTTCGGCCAGCCCGCCCGGCATGCCGTACGGCCTGGCCAGGTCGAGGCGGGGCGGGCGGCCGGGCCGGTCGAACCAGTCCGGCCCACCGGCGAGCGGCACCGGCACGCGGATCCGCAGCGGACGGTCGTCGAGCGAGGGCGCGGGAACCTCCGCGGCCTTCTCGTAGTCCCGCCATCGGCGGCCGTCCGGAGTGACGACGGGGTTGTACACACCGGTCGGCAGCCGCCACCGGGACAGGCCGCGAGTCTGCCAGTGGGACTGCCGATGGGTCATCTCCTGAGACACGTGCCGCGGCTCCCCTCCACTCACGCGCATATCAGGATGCTGATGCTAGAGGGGGACGGCCGCGGGCAGGCTCCATTCCCGAAGTCGCCCGGGCGCGTCGCACCGGTTCGCCCTGTTACATCCGGGTCGGTCAGCCGGCCCGGACCATGATGGAGTGGTATCCGGTGGCGCCGTCCGGCGCGGGCGGGGCGACGTTCGGGGTCTGGGTGTATCCGGCGGCGTCCGTCGCCCGGACCGCGATCGTGTGACCGCCCGGGGCGAGATCCCAGTCGATCGACCACTGCCTCCAGGTGTCCGGCCCGGGAACCTCGGCCAGCCTCGCCCGCCGCCACTCCCCGCCGTCCACCTGGACCTCCACCGCGTCCACTCCGCGGTGCTGCGCCCAGGCGACGCCCGCGACGATCGTACGGCCGGCGGGCACCCTGTCCCCCTCGCGCGGGACGTCGATCCTGGACTCCGTCTTGATCGGAGCCCGGGCGGACCACCCGCGGGTCGTCCAGTAGGCGGTGTCCTCGTCGAAACGGGTGACCTTGATCTCGGTGACCCATTTGGTGGCGGAGACATAGCCGTACAGGCCGGGCACGACCTGGCGCACGGGGAACCCGTGGGCGGCGGGCAGCACCTCGCCGTTCATGGCCACCGCGAGCAGGGCCTCCCTGCCGTCCATGACGACGTCCACCGGCGTGCCGCTGGTCCATCCGTCCCGCGAGACGCTGAGCAGCATGTCCGCGCCACGCCGGATCCCGGCCTCGCGGAGCACGTCGGCCAGCCGGGCGCCGAGCCAGCGGGCGTTGCCCACGTACGGCCCGCCGACATCGTTGGAGACGCAGGTCAGCGTGACGTCCGCCTCGACCAGCGGCCGCCTGAGCAGGTCGGCGAAGGTGAGCTCGACCGGCCGGTCGACCATGCCGTGGATCTTCAGCGTCCAGGACCGGGGGTCGACGCCGGGGACGACCAGCGCGGTGTCCACCCGGTAGAACTCGTAGTTGGGGGTGACGAACGGCGACAGCCCCCTGATGTGGAGATCGGCACCGGCGGGGAGCGGCTTCGCCGCGATGGTGGGGCGCGGCAGCATCCTCGCCACGTCCCTCCTGGCCATCGTCACGTCCCCGCGCCGGCCGAGCAGCCGCCCGGTCACCGCACCGGCCCCGGCGACGCCCGCGCCGACCGCGACGCCGGTCAGCAGCTTCCGCCGGTCGAAGGTGTGGAGATCAGCCCCGGCCCGCCTGATGGTCGGCTCGCCCCGTGGATGCGGCTCCGCCCCGGTACTCGGTTCGGCCCCGGTACTCGGTTCGGCCCCGGTACTCGGTTCGGCCCCGGTACTCGGTTCGGCCCCGGTACTCGGTTCGGCCCCGGTACTCGGTTCGGCCCCGGTACTTGGTTCGGCCCGTGGATGCGGTTCGGCCCGGGAACTCGGTTCGGCCCGCCGGAAGAGCAGGACCAGTGCCCAGGCGCCCGCCGCGGCGCCGATCATCGAGGGCAGGAAGTCGAGCGGCCCGGAGTCGGGGCGGCTCACCGCCGCGATGATCCCCACCACGCCGAACACGGCCAGGCCCGCCATGCCGTACCCGACGCGCCACCGGGCGACCAGACCGAGACCGGCCGCGATCAGGGCCGCCACGACGACGATGCCGATGACCAGGATCGTCTTGTCGTTCTCCCCGAACGTCCGGATCGCCCATTCCTTGACCGCGGCGGGCGTCCGGTCCACCATGGCGCCGCCGACGGCGACCACCGGCGACGCGCCCGCGGTGGTCAGGCCCGCCACCAGCTCGGCCACGCCGAGCGCGACCGCGCCGGCCGTCACCCCGGCGAGACCGGCGGCCCACGCGGGCACGCGCGCGCCGTTCGCGTTCATGTTCACATGTCCGACGCTATGCCTCCGCGTCCAGGACCGGGAGCCCGGGCGGGAATCCGCGCCGGAACTCGGTCAGGAGGACGACCGCAACAGCGCGCCGGAACTCGGTCAGGAGGACGGCAGCAGCAGACCGGGCAGGTCGGCCGCGAGCGCGCGGAAGGCCCGGCCGCGGTGGCTGATCGCGTCCTTCTCCTCGGGCGACAGCTCGGCGGTCGTCCGGGTCTCGCCCTCCGGCACGAAGATCGGGTCGTAGCCGAAGCCGTTGGTGCCGCGCGGCTCGCGGATCAGGAACCCCTCGATCGTGCCCTCGACGACATGCTCCTCCCCCGAGGGCAGCGCGAGCGCCGCCGTGCAGGCGAAGTGCGCCTGGCGGCGCCCGTCGGGCACGTCGGAGACCTGGGCGAGCAGGAGGTCGAGGTTGGCCTTGTCGTCCCCGTGGAACCCGGACCACCTGGCCGAGAAGATGCCCGGCATGCCGTTCAGCGCGTCCACGCAGAGCCCGCTGTCGTCCGCGATCGCGGGCAGGCCGCTCTCGGAGGCCACGGCGTGTGCCTTCAGCAGGGCGTTCTCGGCGAACGTGAGGCCGGTCTCGGCGACGTCCGCGATCTGGGGGAAGGAGTCCATCCCCAGGAGCTCGACCGGCGCGCCGGACTCGGCCAGAATCCGGCGGAGCTCGGCGACCTTCCCGGCGTTCCGCGTGGCCAGGACCACCTTGTGCATCGTTTCTCCCTTGCTACCGACTGGTCGCAGCCGGGCCGTTCCAGCGGGTCAGGCGAGCGATTCGGCCTGGATGCGGGTGAGCTCCGCGCAGCCGGCGGCGGCCAGGTCGAGCAGGCCGTCCAGCGCGGCGCGGTCGAAGGGCACTCCCTCGGCGGTGCCCTGGACCTCCACGAAGTCGCCCTTGCCGGTCATCACCACGTTCATGTCGGTCTCGGCCTTGACGTCCTCGACGTAGCACAGGTCGAGCATCGGCACGGCCCCGACGACGCCGACCGATACGGCGGCCACCGAGTCGACCAGCGGGTTGCCGGGGCACATCTTCTTGCCACGCATCCAGGCGACCGCGTCGGCGAGGGCGACGTAGGCGCCGGTGATGGCGGCGGTGCGGGTGCCGCCGTCCGCCTGCAGCACGTCACAGTCCAGGAGGACGGAGTTCTCCCCGAGCGCCTTGTAGTCCACGCAGGCCCGCAGCGAGCGGCCGATCAGGCGGGAGATCTCGTGCGTCCGCCCGCCGATCCTGCCCCGGACCGACTCGCGGTCGCTGCGGGTGTTCGTCGAGCGGGGCAGCATGGCGTACTCGGCGGTGACCCAGCCCAGGCCGCTGCCCTTGCGCCAGCGGGGCACACCGGCCTCCACCGTCGCGGCGCAGAGCACCTTGGTGCCGCCGAACTCGACGAGCACGGAACCCTCGGCGTGGGCGAGCCAGTTCCGGGTGATCGTCACGGGGCGAAGCTGATCGGGTCGACGTCCGTCTGCACGAGCCATGACGCTCACCCTAGGTCATATACCGCACCGCTTCGGGCCAACTCCGTCCTGCCGCGGAAGCCCCCGGCGGCCGCGTCGCCGAGGATCCGCTCCGGGTCGTACCACGGCACGAGGTGTGTCAGCACGAGCGTTCCCGCCTCCGCCCTGGCCGCGTGCTCGGCCGCCTGCCGCCCGGTGAGGTGGATGTCGGGCCGGACGCCCGGCCCTTCGATGAACGACGCCTCGCACAGCAGCAGGTCCGCGTCGCGGGCCAGCGTGACCAGGTCGGCCGACTCGCCCGTGTCCGCGGAGTACGCCACGGAACGTCCCCCATGGGAGACGCGGAAGCCGTACGTCTCGACCGGATGGTTCATCAGCGCCGTCGCCACCTCGAACGGGCCGATCCGCCGCACGCCGGGCTGGAGCCGTACGAACTCGAAGGAGCTCTCCATCACCGGCTCGTCCGGCATCGCGTAGGCCGAGTTGAGCCGGCGCGAGGCGTCGGCCGGGGCGTACACCGGCACCTTCGGCAGCGGCCCGTCCGGCGAGTACGTCCGTACGACGTGGTAGGAACACAGGTCGAGGCAGTGGTCGGCGTGCAGGTGGGACAGGCAGACGGCGTCCACGTCGTAGAGGCCGATGTGCCGCTGCAGCGCGCCGAGCGCCCCGTTGCCGAAGTCCAGCAGCATGCGGAAGCCGTCGGCCTCCAGGAGGTAGCAGGAGGCGGGGCTGTCGGGCCCGGGAAAGCTGCCCGAGCAGCCGATGATCGTCAGCTTCACCGGAGCCTCCCGTCACCGGAGCCGTCGCTCCGACCGTCATCGGAGCCGTCGCCCATCGGCGCGAGCTCCACCGCCTGGATCTCCGGGCCGAGGAAGCGCCTGCCGAGCTGCTCGAACAGGGCCGTCTCTCCCGTGGCGCGGAAGATGTGCCGCGGCGGCTCCCCCGGCGGCCGGGGCAGGCCCCGATCGTGCAGGATTCGGTAGACGTCCTTGGCCGTCTCCTCGGCGCTGGACACCAGCGTGACGCCGTCACCGGCGACGTACGAGACCGCGCCGGTGAGCAGGGGATAGTGGGTGCAGCCGAGGATCAGCGTGTCGCAGCCCGCGTCCTGGATCGGTTTGAGGTATCCGCGGATCACCTCGATGAGCTCGTCGCTCATCGTCTCGCCACGCTCGACGAAGTCCACGAGCAGGGGCGCGGGCACCCCGATCAGCTCGACGTCGGGGGCGGCGGCGAACGCGTCGTGGTAGGCCATCGACGCGATCGTGGCCCGCGTGCCGATCACGCCGACCTTGCCGTTCCGCGTCGCGCGCACGGCCCGGCGGGTCGCCGGCTGGATGACCTCGACGACCGGGACGTCGTACCGCTCCCGCGCGTCCCGCAGCACGGCGGCGCTGGCGCTGTTGCAGGCGATCACGAGCATCTTCACGTCGTGCTCGACCAGGTGGTCCATGACCTCAAGGGCGTACCTGCGGACCTCGGCGATCGCCTTCGGCCCGTACGGCTGGCGCGCGGTGTCGGCCACGTAAACGATCGGTTCGTGCGGCAGCTGATCGATGATCGCGCGGGCGACCGTGAGGCCGCCCACGCCGCTGTCGAAGATCCCGATCGCCCTGCTGTTCTCCGGCATGAGTCCCAAGATTAGGGGACCGGCCCCCATTCACTCACGGTAAGAATGCTCACACTGCCGGGCGATTCGCGCCCGGCTCCGCCGGTCGTTCCCGTGCTTCTCCCCGCTCGCCCGGATGAGCCGCGGATCAGCCGCGGCCGACGCGGGCGAGCTGGCGTGACTGGGCGACCAGGCGGCCGGCCGAATCCCAGACCTCGACCTCCTCGTCGAACCAGCCGTCGCTGATCAGCCTGCCGCTGCCGAGGAGGGTCAGCCAGCCGGGGGCGGGCAGCGCCCGCAGGTGCCAGGTCAGCTCGACCGTCGGCGCCCATCCCCTGGCCCCGGCCGAGAAGACGACGGGCGGGAGCGCGTCCACGGCCAGTGCGAGCACGTACGGGTCGGGGTCCTGCGGTTCGGCCATCCGGAAGTACGCGCGCGACTCCGGACGGCCGCTGGGCGCCCCGCGCAGCCACCCGATCGAGCTCGGGTCGAACAGCAGCTCGATCTGCGCGCTCAGCGTCATGTTCGACTCGGGCTTGGGGCTCGGGAACCGTACGCAGTCGGCCCGGTCGGGCATGGAGATCTCCGGGGTGGCCGACCAGTGCGGCGCGGCGTCCCCGTCGAGGTCGGCCGACGTGACCTGCATGTCGATGTACCGCTCGCCGTCGCGGACGAGCGTGGCCCGCGTCATGGTCGCGGTCCGGCCCGTCTTGAGCCGCTCCAGCCTGACCCTGGCCGGTCCGGGGGCGGGGGCGCGGAGGAACTGGGCGGAGGTCGAGACGGGGTGCGCGTGCGGGGAGGCGTCCGCCACCGCGCGCAGCATCACCGCCATCAGGTAGCCGCCGTTCAGGGGACCGCCGATCGCGTATCCGTCGTCGAGGCAGACGTCATAGGTCGTTTCGTCCACCCTGATCGCCTGCGTCGCCTCGTCGAATTTGGTCACCGCGCCCCGCCTCCCGAATGTTGTTCTAGTGAGTACCTTAACGGTCCATCCGGATCGGCCATGCTTCGGGTCAAGCGAAGTGCAAGCATTTCGCTACCGTTGGGGCTTACGGTCAAGATTGCCAAGCTGTCACCGGATATGTGAGAGAGACATGCCTGCCGATATCCCCCCATTCCCTCCGGGACAGGATCCTGACCAGACGATCTCGTACCGGACGCCGCGGCCGCAGCCTCCGAATGACGCGCATACCCGGCAGTGGCCGTACCCGGAGGAGCTCGGGCCCACAGTCGCACCCCCGGCCGCCCCCGCGAAGCGCGGTCGCGGCTGGATCATCGCGCTGGTCGCGGCGGTTCTCGTGGGCGTCGTCGGCGGGGGCGGCGTGTGGGCGGCGAGCATGCTCAGCGGCGGGGGCACCCAGCCCCACGAGGTGCTGCCCGGCAACGCGGTGGCGTACGTGCGGCTCGACCTCGACCCCGCGGCCAACCAGAAGATCGCGCTGTTCAACATCGCCCGCAAGTTCTCCGCCACCAAGGAGAGCTTCGCCGGGGACGACCCGCGCAAGGCCCTGTTCGAGACGATGCGCAAGGACGCGGGCGAGTTCACCGAGCTCGACTACGCCAAGGACGTCGAGCCCTGGCTCGGCGACCGGATCGGCGCCGCCGTCCTTCCCCCGGCCCAGGACGGCGCGGAGCCGGGCATGGTCGTGGCCGTCCAGGTCAAGGACGAGGAAGCGGCCCTGGCGGGCATCGCCAAGCTGGACTCGACACCGGAGCGGACGAAGACCGGCGTCGCGTTCCGCGAGGGATACGCGATCATCGCGGACACCCAGGAAGAGGCCGACCGGTACGCCAGGGCGACGCCGCTGTCGGAGAACGAGCGGTTCACCGGCGATCTCGACGCGCTCGGCGAGCCGGGCGTGCTGTCCTTCTGGGCGGACCTCGGCGCGATCGCCAAGGTCGCGGGCACGGAGCAGGACCCGGACACCATGGACCTCGTCCGCAATGCCCGATTCACCGGAGCCCTCCGGTTCGGCGACGACTACGCCGAGCTGACCGGGTTCGCCCGCGGCATGGACGTGAAGACGACGGAGACCGAGCCCGTCAAGCTGGGCGAACTGCCCGCCACGACCGCGGGCGCGGCGGGGATCTCCGGGCTGGGCGACATCGTGCGCGACCAGTGGGCGAAGCTCCAGAAGGCGGCGGACGCCGCCGGCTCAGGCGGCCGGTCGCTCACCGAGTCCGGCGCGGAGTACGGCCTCACGCTGCCCGACGACCTGGTCACGCTGCTCGGCAAGAGTGTCACCGTGGCCGTGGACGGGGAGGGCCTGAGCGGCGACCAGCCGAACGGGGGCGTGGTGCTGCGGACCGACCCGGCCAAGGCGCGGGAGGTCCTGGCCAAGCTGGAGGCGTCCGCCGCCGGCAGCGGAGTGGCACCGCAGCTCGTCAAGGTCGAAGGGGACGGCAAGCTGGTCGTGGCGACGTCGCAGGACTACGCGAACAAGCTCTCCGGGCAGGGCACGCTCGCCGACAGCGAGACGTTCCAGCTGGCGATGCCCGGCGCCGAGGACGCGACCTTCGGCCTGTACGCCGACCTCGACAAGATCGAGAGCCTCTATCTCGACGGCCTGCGAGGTGAGGAGAGGGCCAACGCCGAGGTGCTGCGCGCGGTGGGCCTGAGCGGCCGGGCCTCCGCCGATAACGCCGGATTCACGCTCCGCGTCCTGTTCAACTGACGCCTGCCAGATGCGACCCGGCGCGATCACGCGGGGAACAGCCCCGCGTGATCGCGTACGGCGCCCGACAAGGAGACGTCGGCGGCGATGCGCTACAAGTGCGCGGATCTGGAGAGCTTCCAGCTCCAGTCGTGCCGGCCGCCCGACATGGACTCCCCCCAGCGGCGGTTCCGCAGGACCCAGCTCTGACCGCCGTGCCCGGGAACGCCGAGGGCCGGTCCCGATGATCGGGACCGGCCCTCGGCACATCTGGACGCCGCGGTCGCGGCGGCGCGACGGATCAGGCCCAGAGCTGGCCTTCGAGGCGGTCCTCCGCCTCGTCGAGAGTGCCCTCGTACGCCCCGGTGGACAGGTACTTCCAGCCGCCGTCGGCGACGACGAAAACGATGTCGGCCCGCTCCCCCGCCTCCACGGCCTTGCGCGCCATACCCAGGGCGGCGTGCAGTGCGCAGCCGGTGGAGATGCCGGCGAAGATGCCCTCGGTCGCGAGCAGCTCCCGCGTACGGCGCAGGGCGTCGGCCGACGTCACGGAGAACCGCGTGGTCAGCACCGAGGCGTCGTACAGTTCGGGCACGAACCCCTCGTCGACGTTGCGCAGGCCGTAGACGAGCTCGCCGTACCTCGGCTCGGCCGCGACGATCTTGACATCGGGGACCTTCTCCCGGAGGTAGCGCCCGACGCCCATGAGCGTGCCCGTGGTGCCGAGCCCCGCCACGAAGTGGGTCACCGTCGGCAGATCCTCGAAGATCTCCGGGCCGGTCGACTCGTAGTGGGACCGCCAGTTGGCCGGGTTGCCGTACTGGTAGAGCATCACCCAGTCGGGATGCTCGGCGGCGAGCCCCTTGGCGACCCGGACCGCCTCGTTGGACCCGCCCGCCGCGGGTGAGGAGATGATCTCCGCGCCCCACATCCGCAGCAGCTGGCGGCGTTCCTCGGAGGTGTTCTCCGGCATGACGCAGATCAGCTTGTATCCCTTGAGCCGGGCGGACATCGCCAGCGAGATGCCGGTGTTGCCCGAGGTCGGCTCCAGGATGGTGCAGCCCGGGGTGAGGAGGCCGTCCTTCTCCGCCTGCTCGACCATCCACAGCGCGGGCCGGTCCTTGATCGACCCGGTCGGGTTGCGATCCTCCAGCTTGGCCCAGATCCGCACGTCGTCCGAAGGCGACAGACGCGGCAGGCCCACCAGGGGTGTGCGACCGACCGAGTCGATCAGTGAGTCGAAACGCATGATGTACGGCTCTCGCCTAGCGGGCGCCACCGGCGACGGCGGGCAGCACCGTCACCGTGTCACCGTCGGCGACCGGGGTGCCAAGGCCGCCGAGGAACCGGACGTCCTCGTCGTTGAGATACACGTTGACGAAGCGGCGCAGCCCGGCGTCGTCCACCAGGCGGTCCTTCAGGCCCGGGTGACGCGACTCCAGGTCGCCGATCAGCTCTTCCAGGGTCGCGCCCGTGGCGTCCACGGCCTTGGCGCCGCCGGTGTAGGTGCGGAGGATGGTCGGAATGCGGACCTCGATGGCCATCGCGGGTCAGTCTCCTTGATCAGTGGTCGTCATGGTGAACGGCCCACCTCATTGGAACAGGGGTGGGCGCGCGGCGATTCCGGAGGGGAACTCAGCGACAGTCGTAGACGACGACAGAAGGGGTGTGCGCGAAGAGGAACTTCTGCACGGGAGATCCGGGACACATTAGACCCGGGAGGACAGCCGACGACAGCCCGGGGCGGACGTCATCAAAAGGCATGCGGCCAGTCTAGCCGTACGCCTCCACGATCTTGACCTGCTCCTCCGTTATGACGCCGTCCACGATCCGGTAGGACCGGAACTCCACGTCGTCGGTGGCCGTCGAGACGAGTACGTAGTGGGCGTTCGGCTCGGACGCGTAGGACACGTCCGTCCGGGAGGGGTACGCCTCCGTCGCGGTGTGCGAGTGATAGATGACGACGGGCTCCTCGTCCCTGTCGTCCATCTCCCGCCACACCCGGAACTGCTCCATCGAGTCGAACCGGTAGAACGTCGGAGACCGCTCGGCGTTCTCCATCGGGACGAACCGCTCGGGCC
Organism: Microtetraspora glauca; assembly: GCA_001570385.1. GTDB lineage: Bacteria > Actinomycetota > Actinomycetes > Streptosporangiales > Streptosporangiaceae > Microtetraspora > Microtetraspora glauca. The sequence goes on from BBYL01000010.1 coordinate 27,361, forward strand.
GGTCGGAGCCGGCGGGCCCGGCGACCACGCCGCACGCCTCATCCGGATGATCCGCCCGCGCGTGGGCCACGATCGTGTCCGCCAGCTCCCGTGAGATCGTCAGCATGGCCTCACCATAGGGCACGTACGAGAGTGTCCTGGAGGTAGGTCAGCCACTCGTAGATCGCCAGAGCCGGATAGCGCGGATCCTCCTCCGGCATCTCCGCCATCTCGTCGTGGATCTGCTCCGTCACGCCGAGCCTGACGCCGAGCGCGAGCCGCACGTCGTTGAGGGCGCGCAGCCACGCCTGCCCCTGCTCGGGAGTGAGCTTGAGCACTCCCGGCTCCGCCGTGTCCAGCAGCGTCTGCGCGTCGGCGCGCTTGCCCTCGCGCAATGTCGCCTCGGTGTAGCGGCGGAACTCCTCGGACGCCTTCTCGTCCTCGGCGTACGCCGAAGGGAACAGGCGGGCCAGCACGGGATCCGACGGCGCGCTGCCCGATCCGATGCCGAGCGCCCGCTCCAGCGGGTCGTCCCCCGTCACTCCCGGCTCGACGAGGCCGAGGATCTGCGAGACCAGCGAGCTGAGCACGGACACCTCTCCGGCGTCCAGCGTGATCGACACGCCCTCACCCGCGGCCGTGAAGCCGGCGCTCACAGGTCACTCCGTTCCGTGCTCATCTGGTCGCTCAATGTGGGGCATGCCTCTCAGGAGTCCCGCTGGACGGTGGCCCACAGGCCGTAGGAGTGCAGGATCTGGACGTCCCGCTCCATCTCCTCGCGGCTGCCGCTGGCGACCACCGCCTTGCCCTTGTGGTGCACGTCCATCATCAGCTTCTCCGCCTTCTCGCGCGGGTAGCCGAACACGGTCTGGAAGACATAGGTGACGTACGACATGAGATTGACCGGGTCGTTCCAGACGATCGTCAGCCACGGAAGCTCGGGCCGCACGTCCATCGCCGGACGTTCGACCTCCATCGGAGCGGTACCACCCACGTAACCATCCTGCACCACGCCCGCCGTAGTCTCGACACGTGCAGATCCCCATGAGCAGCGCCTTGCTCACCGATCACTACGAACTGACCATGTTGCAGGCGGCCCTCGCCGGAGGAGCCGCGCACCGCCGGGCCGTCTTCGAGGTCTTCGCCCGCCGCCTGCCCGGCGGACGGCGTTACGGAGTGGTCGCGGGGACGGCCCGCGTGCTCGACGCCCTGGAGAACTTCCGGTTCGGCCCGGAGGAGCTGGACTTCCTGCGTGCCGCCCGAGTCGTCGACGAGCCCACCCTGGAGTTCCTCGCCGGCTACCGCTTCTCCGGTCAGGTGTACGGCTACCGCGAAGGCGAGTCCTATTTCCCCGGCTCCCCTGTCATGGTGGTGGAGGGCACGTTCGCCGAGGCGGTCCTGCTGGAGACCCTGGTCCTGTCGATCCTCAACCACGACTGCGCGGTCGCCTCGGCGGCCTCGCGCATGGTCCAGGCCGCGGGCAAGCGCCCGATCATCGAGATGGGCTCCCGCCGCACCCACGAGTTCGCGGCCGTCGCCGCGGCGCGCGCCGCCTATCTCTGCGGCTTCGGTTCCACCTCCAACCTGATGGCCGGGCACGTGTACGGCGTGCCCACGGCGGGCACCGCCGCGCACGCGTTCACGCTGCTGCACGACTCCGAGGAGGACGCCTTCCGCGCCCAGCTCGACTCGCTCGGCGTCGGCACGACCCTGCTCGTCGACACGTACGACGTCGCGAAGGCGGTGCGCACGGCGGTCGAGCTGGCCGGGCCGGACCTCGGCGCCGTGCGGATCGACTCAGGCGACCTGGGCGAGGTCGCACTGGAAGTGCGGCGGATCCTCGACGCGTTCGGCGCCAACCGGACGCGGATCGTCGTGACCGGCGACCTCGACGAGTTCGCCATCGCCGCGCTCGCCGCCTCCCCGGTCGACGGGTACGGCGTCGGCACCTCCGTCGTCACCGGATCCGGCCATCCCACGGCGAACTTCGTCTACAAGCTGGTCGCCCGCGAGGACGCCGGAGGGGTGCTGCGGCCGGTGGCCAAGCAGTCGGTGGGCAAGCCGAGCAGGGGCGGCCGCAAATGGGCCTACCGCGCGGTCGAGGACGGCACGGCCGTCACCGAGGTCGTGACCCTCGAACCCGCCGGGGGACGGCACCGGCCGCTGCTCGCGGAACTCGTCAGGGACGGCGAGATCGTCGGCCGCGAGCCGCTGGAGGACGCGAGGGCCCGCCACCGCGCGACCGTGACCGAATTGCCGACGATGGCGCACAGCCTCTCCCCCGGAGACGCCGCGATCCCTACTATCTTCAGTTGATCGCGAGGGACCGGCGCATGAGGACGACGCCGGTCTCCTCGCGATCGCTTTAGGCTGTTTCGCATGAAATCCGCGCTCATCATCGTGGACGTGCAGAACGACTTCTGCGAGGGCGGCAGCCTCGCGGTGGGAGGCGGCGCCGAGGTGGCCGCCGCGATCGGACGGCACGCGCGACGGCACGGCTACGACCATGTGGTGGCGACCCGCGACTACCACATCGATCCCGGGGCGCACTTCGCCGAGCGGCCCGACTACGTGGACACCTGGCCCGCGCACTGCGTCGCGGGCACGGCGGGCGCCGGTTTCCATCCGGCGCTCGACGTCGCCCCGATCGAGGAGGTGTTCAGCAAGGGCGCCCACGCGGCGGCCTACAGCGGTTTCGAGGGCGTCACCGGCGACGGCACCGGCCTGGCGGGCTGGCTCCGCGACCGGGGCGTGGAGTCCCTGGACGTCGTGGGCATCGCGACCGACCACTGCGTACGCGCGACGGCCGTGGACGGGGTCCGCGACGGCTTCGCCGTACAGGTGTTGCTGGACCTCACCGCGGGCGTGGCGCCGGAGACCACCGAGGCGGCGCTCGCCGAGCTGGAGCGGGCCGGCGTCCGGCTCACCGGGACGCCCGTGGTGCGCGGCTGACACACGCCCCCGCCGCGTGTCACGTGTGCCAGGCGGCCGGTAAATGTTGGATTCGACCGACACGCCGTGCGAGAGATGTGTTACGTAGAGTGACAACTCCTCGCGATTGGCGGCGTCGATGTTCGCGTTCCTGCTCGGCCTGTCCTGGCTCGTCCTCACCCCCGTCTGCATCTGGCGGCTGTTCGGCCGCGAGCAGTCCAGGCTCGCGCGCGTCACCGGCGTGCTAACGCTGGCGGCGCTGGAGGCGGCCACGCTGACGGTCGGCTGGATGGAGCAGCCTCCGCCCGACCTGCCCGGGAGGGCTCCCGTCGCGGCCGCTCCCGCCCCCGCGACCTCGCCCAGGTCTCCCGCCTGCGCGACCCGCACCCCCGCCCCCGAGTCCGTACGGCTGTCGCGACGCCGGCACCAGGGCGTGCGCGGCCTGACGATCTACTGGACGGCGTCGCCCCAGCAGTGCGAGACGGCGACCGTGACGTTCCAGCGCGCCGGGAGGCGGGTGCGGATCTGGCTGGACGAGGGCGCGGCGGGCGGCGACGACGTCCAGGGCAGGGAGTCCCGGACGCTGCCCGTGCGCGTCTCCGAAGGGCGCGCGGCGCTGGACCTCGCGCTCATGCCGCCGCTGCGGCCGGGCCCGCGGTACGTGGCCGTGGACGGCCGCACCGGTCACCGCATCCCGGAAAGGCGCTCGGCCGGCTGATCGGGACCCGGCGCGATGTGGACCTGGCGGGACGATCGGGATTCGGCGGGACCTGGCGGGATGATCGGGCCCTGGCGGACGATCGGGACCCGGCGGGACGCGGCGCGCGATCCGGATCCGCGCCGCGCCGCCAGGGCGGGCGTCACCTCCGCTGGGTGGCCCACTTGCGGATCATGGCGATCCGCTCCCTGATCTGGTCGGCCGACGCCTGCGCGATGGCGGGACCGCCGCAGGACCGGCGCAACTCGGCGTGGATGACGCCGTGCGGCTGGCCGGTGCGATGGTTCCACGCGCCGACGAGCCCGTTGAGCTCCTTGCGCAGCTCGTGGATCTGCTCGTGCGGGGCGAGCGCGGGCGCCGCCTCCTCCGTGGTGCTCTTCCGCCGCTTCGCCGCCTGCTGGTCGGCCTGCCGCCTGCGCAGGAGGGAGGCCACCTGGTCGGGTTCGAGCAGCCCGGGGAGGCCGATGAAGTCCTCCTCCTCCGGCGACCCGGGGGCGGCGGAGGTGCCGAACTCGCCACCGTCGAACAGCACCCGGTCGAAGGTCGCGGACGCCTCCAGCGTCTGGAACGGCAACTCGTCCCCGAGCGCGTCGGGCTGCTTGCGCTCCTGCTGCGCCCGTTCGAGCAGGGAGTCGTCCAGCCCGTCCTCGGGCTGTGAACGGCCGAGGACGTGGTCGCGCTCCTCCTCCATCTCGGCGGCGAGCCCCATCAGGACCGGCACGGACGGCACGAAGACCGATGCCATCTCGCCCCGCTTGCGCGCCCGGACGAAGCGCCCGACGGCCTGGGCGAAGAACAGCGGCGTCGAGGTGCTGGTGGCGTAGACGCCGACGGCGAGCCGAGGGATGTCGACGCCCTCGGACACCATCCGGACCGCGACCAGCCACCGCGCCTCGGAGGCGGAGAAATCCTTGATCTTCTTGGACGCGCCCGGATCGTCGGAGAGGACGACGACGGCCCCCTCACCGGACACGGTCCTGATGTGCCGGGCGTACGCGCGGGCCGACTCGTGATCGGAGGCGATGACCAGGCCCCCGGCGTCGGGCACCCCGCGGCGCACCTCGGTGAGCCGCCGGTCGGCCGCGTGGATGACCTGGCGGATCCAGTCGCCCTTGGGATCGAGCGCGGCCCGCCACGCCTGGGAGAGCTGGTCCTTGGTCAACGGGGTGCCGAGCGTGGCGGCGATCTCGTCGCCCGCCCGCGTGCGCCACTTCATCTCGCCGGAGTACGCCAGAAAGATGACCGGACGGACGACCCCGTCGGCCAGCGCCGGGCCGTACCCGTAGGAGTAGTCGGAGGCGCTGCGCAGGGCGCCGTCGCCGTCCTCGACGTACGTGACGAACGGGATGGGGCTGTCGTCGGAGCGGAACGGCGTGCCGGTCAGCGCCAGCCGTCTGGTGGCCGGCTCGAACGCCTCGCGGACGCCGTCACCCCACGACTTGGCGTCGCCCGCGTGGTGGATCTCGTCGAAGATGACCAGCGTCTTGCGGGCCTCCGTACGCGCCCGGTGCAACGCCGGATGCATCGACACCTGGGCGTAGGTGATCGCGACGCCGGTGTAGTCACGGGAGGTCGCGCCCTGGCTGTTCTTGAACTCGGGGTCGATGCCGATGCCGACCCGGCCGGCCGCGTCGGCCCACTGCCGCTTGAGGTGCTCGGTCGGGGTGACGATGGTCACGGCCCGGATGACGCCCTTGGAGAGCAGCTCGCTGGCGATGCGCAGCGCGTAGGTGGTCTTTCCCGCACCCGGTGTCGCGACGGTGAGGAAATCCCTCCGGTCACGCTGGAAGTAGAGGTCGAACGCCTCCTGCTGCCACGCGCGCAACTTGGGCGCGGTGCCCCAGGCGGCTCTGTCGGGATAGGAAGGCGAGAGATGCGATGCGGCGGATACGCTCAACGACGCCTCCCCGATCCCGTAGGAACAATGCTGTATCTATCGGTTCGCTCCCTCACAGTGACCTCAGAGTAGTCGGATCGACCGACAAGACGTGCCGACCAACCGAGATCCTGGTGAGGATCAGCCCGTTGTGCTACGGCCTTCCGCACGACCGGGCCGCCGATGAGACATGCCTCACAGGTGCTCCCGCCTGCTCGGCGGTGGTCAGCGCACACCCGCCATGAGGGCGTCGATGTCCGCCCGAGAGGCGGGCTCGTCAGGATGGGCCAGGCCCAGGAGCACCGTGCTCGCGCCCTCGGCGTCCAGCAGAAGCGTCACCCGGAGGAAGGCCGGCTGGTTCACGGTGTCCCGGTACTCCGCACGCAGGGCCCTGGTGTAGCCGCGGCGGGACCCAGCGGTCACCGCCCGGTCGTCCACCACATCGATCTTGTCCCCGTGGAGCAGCAGTCGCGCGTACACGTCGGTCAGCCCGACCACCGCCGGGCGGGGGTCCGCCGGGTCGGCCCGCTCCCCTCGCCGGGCCATCACCGCCACCCTGCCGTCGTTGACGGCCGCGGACGTGAACCCGGTCACCGGAGCGACGACGGCCTCCTGCCAGCCGGACGGCAGGTCGTACGCGACCCCGGCGAGCGGGTCGGTGACCGTACCGGTGGGCCGGCCCTCCGCGCGGCTCATGACGGTGACGACCAGCACGCCGATCACCGTGCCGGCCGCGGCCGAGGCGAGGGTGCCGACGATCAGACGCACCGCCCAGCGCGGCATCCGGCGCGGGGGCGGGGCCGGCGTGCCGTACCAGCGGGCGGACGGGGGCAGGTCCTCATCGGGCCCGGACCGCACCGCGTCGCCTCGGATCACACCACTGGGAACCGTGTCGCCCGGGGCCGTGTCGCCTCCGGGCATGCCGCCTCGGAGCACGTCACCTCGGGCGGCGTCGTCGCGGGTGGCGGGCGGCCACACCCGGCGCGTCCACTCATCGTCCACGGCGCCTCCTGAAACGGCGCCCGGCGGCACGAGCGCTGATCAGGAGTTACTCACGCCTCCGGCCGCCCGTCAACGGAAATGCCCACATTCGCCGCCGAAAGCTCACAGACGCGACTGGCGGTAGGTCGTCCACATCTCGTACATCCGGGCCGCCTGACCGGCGGTGAACTCGGACATGCACCGGTCGTAGCCGTAGTCCATGAAGTTGTGGATCGGGTCGTCTCCCGGCGCCGGGCACGAGTCCCTGCGCTGGGGGCAGCCGGAGCCCGGCGACCCCTCGGCGGGCGTGTCGGCCACGAAGTCGCCCGGCTCGTCGCAGCCGTTCTCGAAGGTGTGCAGCAGCCCGAACCAGTGACCGATCTCGTGCACCGCCGTGTATCCCCGGTTGAAGTTGGCCAGCGGGCCTCCGGGCATGCTGCGCCAGTCGATCACCACGCCGTCCAGCTGCGGCTCGTCCTTGTACCAGTACGGGTAGGTCGCGTAACCGAGGACGAGCTGGCTGAGCTGGGCCAGATAGAGGTTCAGCGTCTCCGGCCCGCCGGTCCGGAGCTTCCGCTTCATCGGCTCCTCGTACGCCACGGGATCGCGGAACCACTGGGGGTTCGCGGTGTGGGTGATGCCCTTGAGATCGAAGCGGAAGCCGGTGTCCGCACCGCCGACCTTGCCGCCGTAGGCCGCGTTGAGCGCGGCGACCTGCTGCTTGACGGCGGCGTCGGGCGCGCCGAGCGCGCCGTCCTTGATGACGTGCACCCACAGCGGCACGGTGACCGACTGGACGGTCCTGCTGCCGTGCCGGTCCCGGGCGCGCGCGAGGCGGCGACGGAGATCGGCGGACATGCGGCTGATCTGGCGTGCTTTCGGGGCGCGTGGTTCCGCCAGCCGCGCCGGCGCCGGAGGGTGCGGCCTGGTGCGGCACTCACTCCTGGTCCCGGCGACACCGGCGCGGCTTTCGGCGGGAACCCCGCACACCGTGAACAGACATGCCAAAGAGACGGCGATCGTGCGCCGGGCCATTCGTTCCCCCGATACGACTGGTCAGACAGACAGCTGACGCTAGCCGCACCGGGAGCGGTCATCCCGGATCGACACTCACTCGCCGGAGGGCTCTCCCTTGGGCAGGCCCTCGTAGATTTCCTTGCATTCCGGGCAGACGGGGTACTTCTTCGGATCCCGGCTGGGCACCCAGATCTTGCCGCAGAGGGCTCGGACCGGCGTGCCGGTCACCATGCTCTCGGTGATCTTGTTCTTGTCGGCGTAGTGCGAGAACCGCTCATGGTCGCCGTCTCCGTGCGAGAGCCTCGGAGTGACGTCGCTCTCAGGAAGAATCTTCGTACCGCTCACGGGTACCGATTTTACGCGTGAAAGGGAACCGCCCCGTCGGCTCCCGCCCATGAGAGCGGGAGCCGTACGGGGCGGGGGGCCGTACGGAGTGACGGTCAGCCCATGTGGACCTGGCCGCCCTCGGTCTTGCGCCCCGCCTTGACGAACAGGGCGAGGATCGCGGCGAGGACGGCGACGCCCGTGCTCACGGTGAAGCCGAGGTGCAGACCGTCCATGAAGGACAGGTGCGACGCCTTGACGATCAGGCTGCCCACCGGTTCGGGAAGCCCGGTCGGGGCCATGCCGACGGCGGCGGCTCCCTTGAGCCCCTCCAACTGATCCGCCGGAAGGGCGGCCGCGGCCGGGCCAAGGTGCCCCGCGAACACGTCCGCGACCTTGCCCGACACGACGGCGCCCAGGATGGCGGTGCCCAGCGCGCCGCCGACCTGCATGGCGGACTGCTGCACGCCGCCCGCGACGCCGCTGAGATCCTCGGGTGCGTTGCCGACGATGATCTCGGTGGCGCCGACGAAGACCGGCGAGAGGCCGAAGGCGAGCAGGACGAATGGGATCGCCGTATCGATGAACGCGGCGTCCACGCTCAGCCGGGACATCAGGAACATGGCGACCGCGGTGACCAGCATGCCGCCCGCGATGGTGATCTTCGGCCCCAGCTTGCCGATCAGGATGCCGGCCAGCGGCGATGCGACGATCATGCCCGCGCTCATGGGCAGCATCCGGAGCCCGGAGTCCATCGGAGACAACCCGTGCACGCCCTGGAAGAAGAACGTGAGGAAGAACATGGCGCCGAACATCGAGAACGCGACCATGATCATCAGGCCGGTGCCGATGGAGACCGAGACGTTGCGGAACAGGCTGAGCGGCAGCAGGGGCTCACGCACCCGGGACTGCCAGAACAGGAAGATCGCGCCGATGATCACGGTGGCGGCGAGGAACAGGATCGTCCAGGGGTCGGTCCAGCCCCACTCCGGAGCCTTGATGATCGCCCAGACCAGGGAGAACATCGTGCCGGAGAGCAGCACGACGCCGAGCCAGTCGACCTTCGAGAGGGTCTGGGCCTTGCTCTCCGTGAGGACCCACAGGCCGACCGCGAGGGCGATCACACCGACGGGCACGTTGATGAAGAAGACGGACTGCCAGCTCACGTTCTCCACCAGCAGGCCGCCGATGATGGGGCCACCCGCGCTGGACAGACCGATGATCGCACCCCACGCGCCCATCGCCATGTTCAGCTTCTCGCCGGGGAAGGCGGATCGCAGCAACGCCAGGGCCGCGGGCTGCAGCATCGCGCCGAACAATCCCTGCAGCACGCGGAACGCGATCAGCGCGCCCACCGAGTCGCTGAGGCCGATCGCGAGCGACGTCAACGCGAAGCCGGCCACGCCGATCAGGAAGATCCGCTTGTGGCCGAAGAGGTCACCGAGCTTGCCCGCGGTGATGAGGAACACCGCCAGCGCGAGCAGGTAGCCGCTGGTCACCCACTGAAGACTCTCCAGGGACGCGTTCAGCTCCGTAGCGATCACGGGGTTGGCGATCGACACCACGGTGCCGTCGAGCATCACCATGATGACGCCCAGCGAGACCGCCAGCAGCGTCATCCACGGGTGGCCTTTGCCGCGCCCCGCGGACGCGTCGGTTGGTACGGCTAACGCCTGAGCCATGATCGGGAGTCCCCCCTAGTAGAAGTCAACCGGAGTAACTTATGTCACCCCATGACAGATGACAAACACTTTTTTCCGGCATAGCGTGACAAATGACAGCTTATGAAGCGAGGGTTTCGTGAAGATGACAACCATGGGTCTACGAGAGCGCAAGAAGCAGAAGACCCGGATCGCGCTGATCGACGCGGCCCTCGACCTGTTCCTAACACAGGGGTACGACATAACGACGATCGACCAGGTCGCCGCCGTGGTGGACGTCTCGCCGCGGACCTTCTTCCGGTACTTCTCCTCCAAGGAAGAGGTCGCACTCTCCCTCCCCCAGGATGGGCAGGAGATTTTACTGGCCGAACTCGCCGCCCGGCCCGCCGACGAGTCGCCCCACCAGGCGCTCTCCAACGCCATGCGTGTGATGTTGGACACCCTGCGCGAGGGCGACGCCGCGGAGGCGAGGCGCTTCCTCCAGGCCAGACAGCTCATCGGGAGCACTCCCACACTGCTGGCCGGACAGATGTGCCTCATGGCGACGAGCGAACGACGACTGGCCGAGGAGGTCGCCCGCCGTCGCGGCACCGATCCGGACGACCTGCACACCCAGTTCGTGGTCTCGGTCTTCACCGCCCTCGGCCGGATCTGCTTCGAACACGGCCCGGACGATCTCTCACTCCTGGCCGAGCGCCTGGAGCAGACTCTCGCGATCGCAGAACGGTGCCTGCGTCCCGGATGGGACCGCTGAGACTTCCCCCCGAGGCGGGCCGGCCGGAATTCGATCAATGTACCGTTCATCCTCCGGCCGCCCCGATCTCCCTGGTCAGCCGCCCCGACCGGCTCTCGCCCCCACGGTCTCCTGTACGGCGTGAGGAGCCCCGCCTATCGTCCCTGGGAGCGCTCCCATAGGACACGACCGAAGGTGGGTCATGAGGAAACGATTCGCCGTCGCGGCCACCGCGCTGGCCGCCCTGCTGATCTCGCTGCTCTCCTTCACCGCGCCCGCGCAGGCCGCGGTGGGCCTCCGGGTGAGCGGCGGCAAGATCTACGAGGCCAACGGCAGCCAGTTCATCATGCGCGGGACCAGCCACGCCCATACGTGGTATTCCAGCCAGACGAGTTCCTTCGCCAACATCAAGTCGCTCGGCGCGAACACCGTCCGGGTGGTGCTGAGCGGCGGCCGGTGGACCGCCAACACCGCGAGCGACGTGGCCAACGTCATCGCCCTCTGTAAGCAGAACCGCCTGATCTGCGTGCTGGAGAACCACGACACCACCGGGTACGGCGAGCAGGGCGGCGCCTCCACCCTGGACCAGGCCGTCGACTACTGGATCGGTCTCAAGAGCGTCCTGACCGGCCAGGAGAACCACATCGTCATCAACATCGGCAACGAGCCGTACGGCAACAACAACACCTCCGGCTGGACCAGCGCCACGTCCAACGCGATCAGCAGGATGCGGGCCGCGGGCTTCCAGCACATGCTCATGGTCGACGCGCCGAACTGGGGCCAGGACTGGGGCTTCGTCATGCGCGACACCGCGGCGACCGTGTTCAGCGGCGACCCGCAGAAGAACACGGTCTTCTCGATCCACATGTACGGCGTCTTCGACACGGCGGCGGAGATCACCGCCTACCTCCAGGCGTTCCAGACGGCCGGGCTGCCTCTGGTGATCGGCGAGTTCGGCAACATGCACTCCGACGGCGACCCCGACGAGGACACGATCATGTCGCAGGCGCAGTCCCGCGGCATCGGCTACCTCGGCTGGTCGTGGAGCGGCAACGGCGGCGGCGTCGAGTACCTCGACCAGGTGACGAACTTCAACGTCGGACAGCTCACCACCTGGGGCCAGCGGCTGTTCAACGGCGCCAACGGCATCGCGTCGACGTCGAAGGAGGCCACCGTCTACAGCGGCGCCTCGCCCAGCCCCTCGCCTTCGTCCAGCCCGTCGAGCTCGCCCAGCCCGTCGTCCTCCCCGAGCCCGTCGACCTCGCCGACCGGAGGCACCAAGACGTGCTCCGCGACGTACTCCGTCATCGGGCAGTGGCAGGGAGGCTTCCAGGCCGAGGTCAAGGTGACCGCGGGCGGCGCCGCGATCAGCGGATGGACCGTGAAGTGGACATACGCGGACGGCCAGACCGTGACGCAGTCCTGGAACACCACGATCACGTCGAGCGGGTCGGCCGTCACCGCGAATAACGTGAGCTACAACGGCGGCCTCGGCGCCGGAGCCGCCACGTCGTTCGGGTTCCTCGGATCCTGGAACGGCACGAACGGCGTGCCGTCCCTCACCTGCACGGCCGCCTGACCGGGCCGGCCTGACAAGCGGCGACGCGACGGCCGGGCGCGCTCTCGCGCTCCCCGCCGTCGCGTCGCCCGCCGTCAGTTGAGCTCGGGATCGTCGGGATAGGTCGCCACGAAGGACAGCTCGCCCTGCTGACGGCGCAGCACCGATCGCCAGAGCGTCGTCGGGTCGGAGTGGAAGGTGTCCTCCGGCTCGGAGTCCACGACGTACCAGGCGCCTTCCTCGACCTCGCCCCGGAGCTGGCCGGCGGTCCATCCGGCGTAGCCCGCGAAGATGCGCATCTGCGAGATCTCCCCCGCGAGGATCTCGGGCGGCGCGTCGAGGTCGACCGTGCCCAGGCGGTACGCGGCGGACCGACCCGACTGCAGCCGCCGCCAGCCCAGGGGCTCGCCGCCGCTCTGCACGGCGGCCAGCGCCAGCGCGCTGTCGGTCTGCACCGGACCGCCCTCGAAGAGCACGGAGGGACCGGTCACCAGCGCGTCCCACGAGGGCAGCACCTGCGTCACCGAGATCTCGCTGGGACGGTTGAGCACGACGCCGAGCGAGCCGCCGCCCTCGTCGTGCTCGAGAACGAGGACGACGCTGCGCCGGAAGTTGGGGTCCTCCAGCAGTGGCGTCGCGACGAGCAGCCGACCGACGTAGATCCCTTCCGCCATACCCTCCATCATGAGGGAGAAGGCGTGAATCTCGCACGCCGCCCCGACATCGACTTCGCGCCCCGGTCACCCGGCGCGCGACGTGATCAGGCCTCGGTGAATCCGCGGGCCCGCCCGCCGGCCGATTCCCGTACGGCGGCCGCGACCGCGCCCGCGACGTCGGGGTGGAAGACGCTGGGGATGATGTAGTTGGGGCCGAGCTCCTCGTCGGTCACGACCGCGGCGAGCGCCCTGGCCGCGGCCAGCAGCATCTCCGGGGTGACCACGTTGGCCTGGGCGTCGAGCAGACCGCGGAACACGCCGGGGAAGGCCAGCACGTTGTTGATCTGGTTCGGATAGTCGGAGCGGCCGGTCGCCACGACCGCCGCGTGCTCCCTGGCGTCGTCGGGCGAGACCTCGGGCTCGGGGTTGGCCAGCGCGAACACGACGGCGTTCTCCGCCATCGCGGCGATGTCGTCGCCGTCGAGGATGCCGGGGGCGGACACGCCGATGAAGACGTCCGCGCCCTTGACGGCGCCGCGCAGGTCGCCGCTGTATCCCTCGGCGTTGGTGTGCTCGGCGATCCAGCGCAGCGAGTCGTCGAGGTCGTCCCGGCCCAGGTGGACGGCGCCGAGGTAGTCGCAGACCACCACGTGCCGCGCACCACCGGCGAGCAGCAGGCGCAGGACCGCCGTTCCGGCCGCACCCGCTCCGGCGAGCGTGATGCGGACGTCGGAGATGTCCTTGCCGACCACCTTGAGCGCGTTCGTCAGCGCGGCGAGCACGCAGATCGCGGTGCCGTGCTGATCGTCGTGGAAGACCGGGATGTCCAGGAGCTCGCGCAGCCGCCGCTCGACCTCGAAGCAGCGCGGCGCGGAGATGTCCTCCAGGTTGATGCCACCGAAGCCTGGCGCGATCACCTGGACGGTGCGCACGATCTCGTCGACGTCCTGGGTGTCGAGGCAGATCGGCCAGGCGTCGATGCCCGCGAACCGTTTGAACAGCGCCGCCTTGCCCTCCATCACCGGGAGCGCGGCGGCCGGGCCGATGTTGCCGAGGCCGAGGACGGCCGACCCATCGGTGACCACGGCCACCGAGTTGCGCTTGATGGTGAGGCGGCGCGCGTCCTCGGGGTTGCGCGCGATGGCCATGCTGACCCGCGCCACACCCGGCGTGTACGCCATGGAGAGCTCGTCACGGTTGCGCAGCGGGACCTTCGACTGCATCTCGATCTTGCCGCCGAGGTGCATGAGGAAGGTCCGGTCGGACACCTTGTGGATGGCGACGTCCTCGACGGAACCGAGCGCGTCGACGAGCGCCTGCGCGTGGTCGGTGTCCCTGGCGGCGCAGGTGACGTCGATGCGGAGCTTCTCGTGACCCGCCGTGCTCACGTCGAGAGCGGTGATCACACCACCGGCGCTCTCCACCGCGTGGGTGAGGAGGCTGACGGCCTTGCCGCCCGCGGGCACCTCGAGACGAACGGTGATCGAGTACGAAACGCTCGGCACGGTGGCCACGTCAATTCGCTCCTGTTGTCATGGCTGTCTGCGCGTGCACGCCTCCGGAGGCCGTGCCGTTCTGATCTGTGACGGCGCCGGGGACGCACCAGTGTCCACACACTACAGCGCTCGCCGCAATGGGTCTGCTCCTCCGGAGCGACCCGGGATCAGAACAGCGCGCTCGCCAGGCCGCGGCGGCCCTTCGACACGGCGGGGTCGTCGGAGGGCAGCGCCTCGAACAGGCCGAGCAGGTGGACCCTGGCCCGGTCGCGGTCGTCCCCGGCGGAGCGCCGTACAACGCCGACGAGCCGGTCGAAGGCGGCGTCCACATCGCCCGCCAGCATCTCCAGGTCGGCCGCCTGGGTCTGGAGGCCGACGTCGCCGGACTGCTCGGCCGCGCGGGCCAGCACGTCGGCCGGGTCCAGGCCCTGGGTGCGCCGGACCAGCCCGACTCCGGCGAGGCCGATCCTGGCCTCCTCGTTCCCGGGCTGCCGGGCGAGGAGCCGCTCGAACGCGGCCGCCGCCGCGTCCAGGTCGCCCTTCTCGACGGCCTCGTCCGCGGCGGCCAGGTCGGGGTCGATCGGCGGCTCCGCCGGCTCCTCCGCGCCCGGCGCGGGGGCGGCCAGCTCGACGCCGAGCTGCTCGAACACCTGGGTGAGCGCCTGGCGCAGCTGCGACTCGGGCAGCGGCCCCTCGAACAGGGGCATGAGCTGCCCCTGGACGGCCAGGTAGACCGTCGGCACGGCCCGCATGCGCAGGGCCTGGGCGAGCTCGGGGTTGGCCTCGACGTCCGCCCGGGCCAGGATCCACGCGCCGCCCGCCTCGGCGGCGAGTTTCTCCATGGCCTGGCTGAACTGCTGGACCTGCTCGGCCCGCGGCACGGTGGCCTCGACGATCACGGGAACGCTCATCGAGCGCTCGACGACGTCGGCGGTGAAGGTCGCCGCGCTGACCTCGATGACGTTCGCGGCCGCCGCGTCCGGGTTCTGCGCGGCGGCCTCACGCCGCGCCTGCGCTTCCAGAGCCTGCTTGCGCGCGCCGAGGTCCACGGCGCCGTAGAGCGATCCAGGTCGAGTGAAGTCCGCTGCCATACTCCAATCCTGCCGTACGCGCGCGGCTGTTCCGTGCCAACCGCGCCTCCTCGTCACGTCCGGCGGCCCGCCCGCGTGCCGAACATCTGAGGAACGCGGGCGGAACGCGGGCAGAACGGGCGCGGAACGCGGGCGGGTCAGAAGCGCGCGGGCTCGGAGTAGGTCCCCCACTCCGCCCGGAGCGCGTCGCAGATCTCGCCCAGTGTGGCCTCGGCCCGTACGGCGTCCAGCATGGGCGGGATCATGTTGCGGTCCGACCTGGCGGCGGCGACGAGACCGGCGATCGCGTCGTCCACGGCCTTCTGGTCGCGTACGGCACGGCGGTCGGCGAGGACGCGGCGCTGCTCCAGCTCGACCTCGTGACTGATCCGGAGGATCTCCAGCGGCTGTTCGACGGTCGAGGTGTGACAGTTGACGCCGACGATCTTCTTGTCGCCCTTCTCCAGCTTGCGCTGGTAGTCGAAGGCGGCCTCGGCGATCTCCGACATGAACCAGCCGTCCTCGATGCCGCGGAGGATGCCGGAGGTCATCGTGCCGTCGGTACCCATGTTGCGAATTTTCGTGAATGTCGCCTCGGCCTCGGCCTCCAGCCGGTCGGTGAGCGCCTCCACGTACCAGGAGCCGCCCAGCGGATCGACGACGTTGACGACCTCGGTCTCCTCCATGATCACCTGCTGGGTGCGCAGCGCGATCTCGGCGGCCTTCTCCGAGGGCAGCGCGAGCACCTCGTCGAGCGCGTTGGTGTGCAGCGAGTTGGTGCCGCCCAGGACCGCGGCGAGCGCCTCGACCGCGGTGCGGACGATGTTGTTGTCCGGCTGCTGCGCGGTCAGCGAGACCCCTGCCGTCTGGGTGTGGAACCGCAGCCACTGGGCCTTCTCCGTGCGGGCGCCGTACACGTCGCGCATCCAGCGGGCCCAGATGCGGCGCGCGGCCCGGAACTTCGCGATCTCCTCGAAGAAGTCGATGTGCGCGTCGAAGAAGAAGGACAGGCCCGGAGCGAACACGTCCACGTCGAGGCCGCGCGAGAGGCCGAGCTCGACGTAGCCGAAGCCGTCGGCGAGCGTGAAGGCCAGCTCCTGCGCGGCCGTGGATCCAGCCTCCCTGATGTGGTAGCCGGACACCGACAGCGGCTTGTACGCGGGGATCTCGGCGGCGCAGTACTCCATCAGGTCGCCGATCAGGCGCAGGTGCGGCTCCGGGGCGAACAGCCACTCCTTCTGGGCGATGTACTCCTTGAAGATGTCGGTCTGCAGCGTCCCGTTGAGCCGACCGGCCGGCACGCCCTGGCGCTCGGCCGCGACGACGTACATGCAGAAGATCGGGACGGCGGGGCCGCTGATCGTCATCGAGGTGGTCACGTCGCCCAGCGGGATGCCCTCGAAGAGCACGTCCATGTCGAGGGCGGAGTCGACGGCCACGCCGCAGTGGCCGACCTCGCCGAGGGCGCGGGGGTCGTCGGAGTCGCGGCCCATGAGCGTCGGCATGTCGAAGGCCACCGAGAGGCCGCCGCCGCCCGCGCCGAGGATCATCTTGTAGCGCTCGTTGGTCTGTCGCGCGTTGCCGAATCCGGCAAACTGCCGGATCGTCCAGGGCCGCCCGCGATATCCGGTCGGGTGCAGGCCCCGCGTGAAGGGATACTCCCCCGGCCAGCCGATGCGCTCGAACCTCGGGTCATCGCCGTCCGGCCCGTAGACCGGCGCCACTTCCACCCCGGACAGCGTCCGGTGCTCCCGCCACGGGGCGCGTGTCACCGCCGCGTCGTACCGCGCCTGCCAGCGGGCCCGTCCGGCCTCGATCTCGTCCGCGTTCATGGTCCCCTCCTCGCGAAAATACTAGGACGTCCTAGTAAATCGCGCCAGGGGATCGCCTCTGCGGTCACTCGCGCCAGCGAATGTCACACCTTGGTCGCAATACTCCACGGATCTATGACAGAGGTCGTCAATACCGAAATATGAGACGCGCATGGTTGATGTCCACAGGGAGGTGGATGTGAAGCGCGTCATTGTCGTCGCCGCAGCCGCGGCACTCGCCGCGGCCACGCTGGCGTCGCCGGCGCAGGCGGTGCGCACCGCGGCCGAACCGGCCGCGGAGACCGAGTACGTCGTCCTTTACAAGGAGGGCGCCAACGCGGCCGATGCCCAGAAGGCGATCGAGGCCGCGGGCGGTTCCATCGTGAAGGTCAACACCGCGGTGGGACTGGCGACGGTCACCACGACCAACAGCGGGTTCTTCGCCGCCGTCAAGGACAACTCCGCGATCGAGGGTGTCGCACGCAACCGCGTCATCGGCACCGCGCCGAAGGCGGCCAGAGTCCAGGCGGGCGCCGCCAAGGCCATCCAGGCCAAGGCCGTCGAGAAGGAGGGCAGGGCCGGAGCCACTCCGGTCAAGAGGGGCAAGAACCCCAAGGCCGAGCCGCTCAGCGATCTGCAGTGGGACATGCAGCAGATCCACGCCAACGAGGCGCACAAGTACGAGACGGGCGACAAGCGCGTGCTCGTCGGCGTTCTCGACACCGGGGTCGACGGATCCCACCCGGACATCGCACCCAACTTCAACAGGGCCCTGAGCCGTAACTTCACCGTCGACATCCCCACGGACGCCAACGGCGACGTCGTGGACGGCCCCTGCGAGGTGGCCTCCTGCGTCGACCCGGCGGACGTGGACGACGACGGCCACGGCACACACGTCGCCTCGTCGATCGCGTCCCCGGTCAACCGGCTGGGCGTCTCCGGCGTGGCCCCCAACGTCTCGATCGTGAACATCCGGGCGGGTCAGGACTCGGGCTACTTCTTCCTGCAGCCGACCGTGGACGCGCTCACCTACGCGGGCGACATCGGCATCGACGTGGTCAACATGAGCTACTACGTCGACCCGTGGCTCTTCAACTGCGTGGACAACCCCGCCGACTCCCCCGAGAGCCAGCTCGAGCAGGCCACGATCATCCGCGCCACCCAGCGGGCCCTCGACTACGCGCACAACAGGGGTGTGACCCTGATCAGCGCCGCGGGCAACGAGGCGATGGACTACACCAAGACCAACACCGACACGAGCAGCCCGGACTTCGTGAGCGTGCCCGGTCAGGCCCCCTACTCCCGCACGATCCCGCCGAGCTGCAAGTCGATGCCCGGCGAGGGCGACCATGTGATCTCGGTCTCGTCGACCGGCATCAGCAAGCGCAAGGCGTACTACTCCAACTACGGCGACGGCTTCGTCGACGTCGCCTCCCCCGGCGGCGACGTGTACGACACGTCCGACAACACGCGGGACATCACCAAGGCGACCCTCTCGGCGTACCCGAAGTCGCTCGCCGTCGCCAACGGCGAGATCGACGAGAACGGCGAGCCGACGGTCCCCTACGTGGTGAAGGACTGCAACGGCAGCGTCTGCGGGTACTACCAGTACCTTCAGGGCACCTCGATGGCCTCGCCGCGTGCGGTGGGCGTCGCCGCCCTGATCGTCAGCAAGTACGGCAGGCCCGACCACCGGCACCCGGGCGGGCTGACCATGGACCCCGCCGCCGTGGAGCGGATCCTCAAGGGGACGGCCACCCCCACCCCGTGCCCCACTCCGGCGGCGTTCACCTACACGCGGCACCTGCCGGCCGGTTCCACCGTGACCGCGACGCACACGTGTGAGGGCGGCGGCGCCGGCAACGGCTTCTACGGCAGGGGCATCGTCGACGCCCTGCGCGCCGTGGGCCGCTAGCCGGACACCGGCGGCCGGAACCGACGGCCGACACCCCGGACGTACCAAGCGGCACCCCGCTGACGGCACACCGTCGGCGGGGTGTCGCCGGTTCAGGAGGCGAAATCGCCGGCGGCGACCCTGAGGGTCCGCAGGAGGTCGAACATCTCGCCCAGGTCCTCCTCGCCGTACATGGCCAGGCCGAAGTCGGCGGCCATCAGGTCGGCGGTGGCGAGCCGTACGACCTCGCGGCCCCGGTCGGTGATCTCGGCGAGCACGCCGCGCCCGTCCCGAGGGTTGCGCATGCGGCGCACCAGCCCGGCGCGCTCCAGCCGGTCGACCGTGTTGGTCACGCTGGTCGGATGGACCATGAGGCGCTCGCCGATCTTGGAAAGAGGCAGCGAGCCCGCCTTGCTGAACGTGAGCAGAACCAGCGCTTCGTACCGGGCGAAGGTCAAATCGTACGGCTTGAGCAGCGCGTCCAGTTGCGCCAGGAGTATCTGGTGAGCTCTCATGATCGAAGTGACGGCGGCCATCGCGGAGGACGGCCCGAAGTTCGCTCGCCAGCTCTCGGCAGCCCTGTCGATGGGGTCGAACGGGAGATTGAGCGGCTTCGAGATGAACACAGCGATACGGTAGCGCGACGATAGTCCCAATTGCGCTGCGTACGCTGTGTAACCAAATTGATTCCTTGACCCCAGAACTCCGGCGTCAAACATCACGCTCCGTTATGGTTGCCACGTCAAAAGGTGAGGCGGCGGCAAACCCGGAGGGCAACGCGAGCCAAGTCTGCTAGTCGGCAGGCACGGCGCGCACGTCCTGCGGACCAGCGCCACGGGGACCGGCGCGGTCCGACGCCACCGCCCACCCGCACGGGGGGTTTGGTCGATGGGCAACAAGCAGACGACGGCGCTGGAGCAGCGCCGCGCACGACCGTGGGCGTGGCCGCATGCCGCGCCCGGTCGTGGATAGCCGCGGAGGCGTTTCACGCGAGGAACTCAAGCAGGGCGCGGTCGTGCTTCTGGCCGTGCTGCTCGTGCTCGGGCTCGTCTGCGCGTGGAGCGTCCTGATTCCTGGCGTCATGGACTGGGACAACATCGTGGTCGCGGTCATCGGGTCGCTCCGGCTGACCGGTCCGGTCGCCGCGGCCTTCGCCGCGTGGGTCGCGGCGCGCCGACGCCGCGCGGGCCGCCGCCGAGCGCTCACCACATGGCAGGCGATACGACCGCCGCTCGCGATCCTCGTGGTCGTCGTGGGCTCCTTCGCCGCCACCATGACGGTGCTGACCGTGCGCGCCCTGCTGACCGGGGAGGGCAACGGCCTGCTCCCCGGCGGGGTGGCCATGAGCGCCGCCGGACTCGCTCTTTACGTGGTCGCGGGATGGGTCGTCGGCTGGCTCGCACCGGTGGCCGTCGCGCCGCTGGTCGCCGGTTTCGGCACGTACGCGCTGTTCACCTGGGTCGCCTCGGGCGCGCCGTGGGCCGACCGGCTCGCCCCCGCCGCGCGGGAGCCGTACGACGCCTTCCGGCTGATGCCTCTGGGCGCGTTCACCGACCAGGCGCTGTGGCTGGTGGGCATCAGCGCCGCGCTTCTCCTCGGCTGGGCCGCGTTCATCACCAGGCAGGCGCTCGCGCTGGCCGCGGCCATGGTCGCGCTGCTCGCCGCCGGGACCGGCGTGGCGCGGCTGCTGAGCGAGCCGCAGGAGGTCGCGGCGAGCGAGAGCCTCGCCTACAGCTGCCAGGAGTGGCCGATCGTCGTCTGCGTGCATCCGGGGATGCGCAGCGGCCTCGGCGAGCTGGGCGGCACCTTCACCACGATCGCGGCCCGCCTGGCCGGCACCCCCGCGGCGTTCAACCGGGTCGAGCAGCGCTCGCGCTCGGACACCGACAAGGTCGGCAAGGGCGTGGTGCCCATCTACGTGGACGATCTCGACGCCGGATACGCGGACCGCGCGGCCTCCGAGTTCGTCGAGCGGCTCGCCCGGCCGTGCCCCGGCTCCCCCGCCGACGGGTACCGGGCGATCGTCATCGCCTGGCTGCGCGACGAGCCGCTGCCCTCCGGCCCCCTGCCCGAGCAGCGGCGCGCCGCGACCTGGTTCGCCCACCTGACCGAGACCCAGCGCCGGGACTGGCTGAGGATGTTCTACACGGACTTCGCCACCTGCCGGTTGCAGAGCAGGTACTTCGGCGGAGACGTCCGGCGGGACGCCCCCGCCACCCCCAGCTATCCCATGAACCCGCCGTACGGCCACGAGACCCCCACGCCGGCGGACGCTCCGGCGGACCACGAAACTTCGCCGGGCGAATCACTACATGCCCCGCCAAGGTGAGATCGGGCCGATCTCGGGAAGATTCCTTCCGTGAACCGCCAGACCGGAGCCCCCCACGGGTCGCCGCCCCCCGCAGAGCCGGCGAACCGGCGCTCCCGACGCGGCTGGCGGTGGCTCGCCGGCCTCCTCTTCGTCGCACTGCTCTTCGTCGTCGGCGCGCGGCTCGCCCTCTCCTGGCTCGACCCGTTCGGCGAGCGGACCGTGGACCGAAGCGGTCCGGTGCTGCTGCAGTCGATCCACAACCTGAGCCGTTTCGAGGCCGCCACCGGCAACTTCCAGGTCGTCGTCGATCTGGAGAAGGACGCCGCGTTCCTCCCCGACGCCATCAAGGGGACCAGGACCCTGTTCGTGGGAGCGGGGAACGTCGACGCCTACGTCGACTTCGGCTCTCTCACCAAGGACGCGATCACCGTCTCGCCCGACCGCACGACCGTCACCGTACGGCTCCCGCGCGCACAGCTGGAGAAGCCCAACCTGGACAACAAGCGGTCGTACGTGTTCGCCCAGCAGCGCGGGCTGCTCGACCGGGTGTCGGACTTCCTCTCGTCCTCGCCGCAGAACCAGCAGGAGCTCTACGTCCTGGCCGAGAAGAAGATCGCCGACGCGGCCGTCTCCAGCGACCTGCGCGCCCGAGCCGACCAGAACACCCGGGCCATGCTGGAGGGCATGCTGACGTCGCTCGGCTTCACCAAAGTGGTGATCCAGTACTCGTCCGAGCCCTGACGCCCTCGTACGCCCCGTCGGGGTCAGCCGATCGCGGCGAGCAGGTCGTCGGCGGCGGTGTAGGGGTCGGTCTCGGCCGCCAGCAGGCGTTCGGCGAGGAGGTCGAGCTGCCGCTCGCGGCCCGCCAGCGCGAACCGCGCCCTCAGCTGGGCGAGCGCGATGGACTCGATCTCGTCCCGCGCGCGCGCCAGCCTGCGGCGGCGGAGCTCCCCCGACTCGTCGAGGTAGGCGGCGTGCTTGTCGAGCGCGGCGAGCAGTTCGTCGGCACCCTCGCCTCTCGACGCCACCGTGGAGACGATCGGCGGCTTCCATGGCGCGTGGATCAGCCCGACCATGTTCCGTAGCTCGCGGACCACCGCCTGGGCGCCGTCGCGATCGGCCTTGTTGACCACGAACACGTCCGCGACCTCCAGGATGCCGGCCTTGGCCGCCTGGATGCCGTCGCCCATGCCCGGCGCGAGCAGGACGATCGTGGTGTCGGCGAGCCGCGCCACGTCGACCTCGGCCTGGCCGACCCCCACGGTCTCGATCAGGATCACGTCGCACCCGGCCGCGTCCAGCACGCGGAGGGCCTGGGGGGTGGCCCACGCCAGCCCCCCGAGGTGACCCCGGCTCGCCATGCTCCGGATGAAGACCTCGGGATCGGTCGCGTGCTCCTGCATGCGCACCCGGTCGCCGAGCAGCGCGCCGCCCGTGAACGGGCTGGACGGGTCCACGGCCAGCACGCCGACCCGATGGCCCCGCTTGCGGAACGCCTGGATGAGCATGCCGGTCGAGGTCGACTTCCCCACGCCGGGGGATCCGGTCAGTCCGATCACCCGCGCGCCGTACGGCCCGCGCCCGGCACCGGGGCCCGTCTCCGTCGCGAACGCCGCCATCACCTCGCGCAGCGGATCGTCACCGCCCGGCACCGCGGTCGCGTTCTCGACCAGGGTGATCAGCCGAGCGACGGCGCGGGGCCGTCCCCGCCGCGCGTCCGCCACGAGCGCGCCGACGTCCATGGAAACCTCCCGTTTCGGTCGCCCGGAGTCCAGCCTAGACGCTTGATCGCGTACGGTCCCGCCGCGCGGGCGATGACGCCCGCGCGGACAGGGTGCCCCGCGGTCCGATCAGTCGGCTAGCAATCAGCCGAGTAATCAGCTGAGCAGTCGGCTGGTCAGTCGCGGGAGGGGACGCGGATGATCAGGGCGTCGCCCTGGCCACCGCCGCCGCACAGGCCCGCCGCGCCGACGCCGCCGCCGCGCCGCCTGAGCTCGTGGGCCAGCGTCAGCACGATGCGCGCGCCGGAGGCGCCGATCGGGTGGCCGAGCGCGATGCCGCCGCCGTTGACGTTGACCTTGTCGAGCGGAACCCCGAGCTCCTTCACGGACTGGAGCACCACCTGGGCGAACGCCTCGTTGATCTCCAGCAGATCGAGATCGTCCGGGGTGAGGCCCTGCTTGCCCAGGGCGTGCTTGATCGCGTTGGCCGGCTGGGACTGGAGGGAGTTGTCCGGACCGGCGACGTTTCCGTGCGCGCCGATCTCGGCCAGCCACTCAAGGCCGAGCTCCTCGGCCTTCGCCCGCGACATGACGACGACCGCGACGGCGCCGTCGGAGATCTGGGAGGCGGATGCCGCCGTGATCGTCCCGTCCTTGACGAAGGCGGGACGCAGCCCGGCGAGCGTCTCGGCCGTGGTGTCGCCGCGGATGCCCTCGTCGGCGGAGAACACGATCGGCTCGCTGCCCTTACGCGAGGGCAGGGTGACGGGCACGATCTCGTCGTCGAAGACGCCGGTCTTGGTCGCCTGGGCCGCGAGCTGGTGGGAGCGGGCGGAGAACTCGTCCTGCTCTTCGCGGGTGATGCCGAACCTGGCGTTGTGCTGCTCGGTCGACTCGCCCATGGCGATCTGGTCGAAGGCGTCGGTGAGCCCGTCGAAGGCCATGGAGTCGACGATGCCGGCCGGGCCGTACTTGACGCCCTTGCGCAGGCCGGGCAGCAGGTGCGGCGCGTTGGTCATGGACTCCATGCCGCCCGCGACCACGATGTCGAACTCACCCGCCCGGATGAGCTGGTCGGCCAGGGCGATGGCGTCCAGCCCCGAGAGGCACACCTTGTTGATCGTCAGGGACGGGACGGTCATGGGGACGCCCGCCCTGACGGCGGCCTGCCGCGACGGGATCTGGCCGGCGCCCGCTTGGAGCACCTGCCCCATGATCACATATTGCACGTCGGAGGGGGCGACGCCGGCACGCTCCAGCGCGGCCTTGATGGCGAGACCGCCGAGGTCGACTGCGGACAGGCCGGCGAGCGAGCCGAGCAACCGCCCGATGGGCGTACGAGCTCCTGCGACGATCACGGAACCGGACATTGGAGGGGCCTCCATCACGGGATCGGGGCGACGATGTCACGATACCCAGGAGTGTCCGAGCGACCGCCATGGTGGTCGGCCACATGTTCCCTGCCCGGAATCCGGGCCGGTGACACTGGCGGGAGCGCGGACTGTGACGCGGACGGAGTGAGACATGCTGCTCAGGATCGATCATGTGGGCATCGCCTGCCACAACCTCGAAGAGAAGATCGAGTTCTACGAGTCGACGTTCGGGCTCACGGTGGTGAGCCGGGAGGTCAACGAGGAGCAGGGCGTGAAGGAGGCGATGCTGCACGTGACCGACGGCCCCAGCGGCGCCTCGTACGTGCAACTGCTTGAGCCCCTTCACCCGGACACCGCCGTGGGGAAGTTCCTGGCCAAGCGCGGCGAAGGCGTGCATCACATTGGCTATGGCGTGGCCGATGTCACGCAAGCCTTGCAGGATATCGCCGCAAAGGGCATAAAACTCATCGATGAGCGTCCGAGGCACGGTTCAATGGGCGCGTCAATCGCGTTTCTCCACCCGAAAGACGTGGGAGGAGTGCTGACGGAGCTGGTCGAGACAGCGCGGCTTTGACTCCTGGACGTAAGAAAGGTTCATACGTAACAAGTCGCGCATAAAGTCGGAGGGGGCCGCCAAGGCGGCAGTACCGGAGTACGCTGGCCTATCACCGGACGTGGATCCCGTGATGGGCTCCCCGCCTCGGCTGTCCGAACCCCCCGTCCGGCCCCTGTAGCCGTCTCGACAACCCAGGATCGAGCCTCATGCAGTCCGACATCGACGCCCAACTCAACAATTTCTTTGAAGACGCCCCTTCTCGGGAATTCGACGTGGTGCTCCGGGGCTATGACCGGCACCAGGTCCACGACCACTTGAAGACGCTCGACACCGAACTGCGTCAGGCCCGTGAGCAGGTCGGAGCGCTCCAGCGGGACCTTTCGGACTCGCAGCGCCAGTTGCAGGAGCAGGAGCGTCCGACCTATTCGGGACTCGGCGCCCGCATTGAGCAGTTGCTTCGTCTTGCGGAGGAGCAGGCCACCGAGCTGGTCCAGGCCGCCAGGTCCGAGGCGAACGAGATCAAGGCCGCGGCCAAGGTCGACGCCGCCGACCTGCGCGCCGCCGCCGAGAACGAGGCCGCCGAGAAGCGCGCCCTCGCCTCGCGTGAGGCCGAGGACATGCGCAGCACGGCCGAGCGGGACGCCGAGGAGATCCGTTCGACCGCCAAGCGGGAGGCGGACGAGCTCACCTCGACCACCGAGCGGGAGGTCGCCAAGGTACGCGCCACCGCCGACCACGAGGTCGCGGAGAAGCGCGCGGACGCCGAGCGTGAGATCGCCAAGCTTCGCACCACCACCGAGCGCGAGGTGGCCCAGCTTCGCGCGTCCACCAAGCGCGAGCGTGACGAGGTGCTCACCACCGCCAAGCGCCAGGCGGACGAGATGCGCGCCCAGGCACAGCGTGTGCTGGAGGAGTCCGAGGCCAAGCGGGCACAGGACGAGGCGGAGTTCGAGATCCAGCTCGCGTCCCGCCGCGAGGAGGCGGAGCGGCAGGAGGCCGAGCGCCACGCCACCGCCCAGTCCAACACCCAGAAGCTCGTCGCCGAGGCGGAGCAGCGCGCCGCCACCGCCGAGCAGCGGGCCAGCAAGGCGACCCAGCAGGCCGAGCAGACCCGGCGCGAGGCCGACACCCACGCCAAGCAGCTGCTCGCCAACGCGAGGAAGAACGCCGACCAGCTCGTGGCCGAGGCCAAGTCCAGCGCCGATTCGATAGTGACCGACGCCAAGAACGAGGCCGAGCGCACCCGCACCTCCATGCAGCGCCAGGTCGACGAGCTGACCCGCCAGCGCGACAGCATCACCAGCCACCTCGCGCAGCTGCGTCAGCTGCTCGGTGGCGCCCCGCTGCCCGGCATGGACCCCGAGCCCGCCCCGGTCGCGGCCGCTCCGGCCAAGCCCGCGCTTTCGGCGGCGCCGAGCAGCGTCGACAAGCCCGTCTCGGTCGCCAAGCCCGTCGAGACCAGCAGCAAGGCCGACGACGACGCCGAGTGGTGGCAGGAGTAACGACCGGCGCTTTCGGGGAGTTGGCGACGGCTGCACCGGTACACCGGGTGGGGCCCGGCGGATCATATCCGCCGGGCCCCACTGTGCTTGTTGCGCTCGCTGCGCTCACGCGGGCTCGGGGCGCCCGAAGTCGGCTCGTGCCCTCGTCACGTCCTCGCTCCTTCGTCGCTCCGGGCGTTCCTCGGTTGCTGCACCGCCGCGCCCGAGCGTGATGGCCGGCACCGTAAGGAGTGCCGGTGCGTCAGATCCAGCCGCGACGGGCGGCCTGGACCCCGGCCTGGAACCGGCCGGTCGCACCCAGACGGCCGAGCAGAGAAGCGATCCTGCGCCGCAGGGTCCGCTCGGAGATGCCGAGGTGCCGCAGGATCGCCTCGTCCTTCATCCCGACCGCGAGCAGCTCAAGGATCTGCCGGTCGACCGCGTCCAGAGTCGGTACGGACGGCGTCCCCGCGAGGGGGGCCGCCTCGCGCCACAGCGTCTCGAACAGCGCCACCAGGGCATCCGTGAGCGCGCTGTGCCGTACCACCACGGACGTGAAGCGGATGCCCTCCTCGTTGCCGGTGAGCGGCAGCAGGGCGGTCGTGCCGTCGACGAGCACCAGCTTGATCGGTAGGTTGGCGTGCACCCGTGACTGCTCGCCCAGGCTCATCATCTGCCGGATCTCGTCGAGCTTGGCGGGCAGGTCGAGCACGGCCGACGAGTAGATCGCCCGGCAGCGCACCCCGCGCGCCAGAGCCGACCCCTCGGCGCTGATCGACGTCCCCGAGGCGGCGTACGGCGGGGCGTCCAGCGCGAGCACCTCCTTGGACGCGCCGGCCAGCAACTCGCCCACCCGCCTGCCCGCCGCGGCCGAGCCCTCGACGACCTCGATGACGCGTTCCGGATCGGCGCGCAGCAACCCCTCCTGGAAGGAGGCCGCCAGTTCGTCGGCCTCAAGCGTCAGCCGGTCGAGCTCGGCCCTGCGGCGGCGGATCGCCCCGCCGAGGCCGATCCTCGGGTCGGCGGCGCGCAGGCCGTACCTGTCACCGGACGACTCCAGCAGCCCGAGCTCCATGAGCCGGTCGACCGAGGCCTGCACGGCGTCCGGCGACGCCTCCAGCCGCCGTGCGCACTCTTCCACCGAACAGCGGGGGTCACGGAGCAGCAGGCGGTAGATCCGTTCCTCGAGGACGTCAAGACCGATGGCGTCCCACACGTGCACCTCCGTGGCATGTTCCGGTCAATGGCCGGATCAGGTCACCAGTTTGTACCACAATCGGGGTGTCGCTCCGCAAAGGTAGCGGCATGGGGCGCACACGGAGCCGGGCTTCGTGCGCTCCCGAGGGAGGAAGCAGAGGGAGGGGACGCAGGCCTGGACGGTGACCCCGTCCGCCGCGTCCGCCCCTCGCTCATCGTCTCCGGCACCTCGCCCATCATCTCCGCACTTCGCTCGTCATCCCCGTCCCGCGTTCGCGGTCTCCGGATCCTGCGCTCCGCTTCTCCGGATCCGCGCTCCGACCAAGGCTGGATGTCAGGCGACGGACCGGACGAAGTCCGCCACGGCGCGGTTGAACGCCTCGGGCTGTTCCATGGCGGACAGATGGCCCGCCGTCTCGATGACGACGAGTCTGCCGTCGGGCACCGCCCCGGCCATCGCCTCGGCCTCGGAAGGCGGCGACAGCTCGTCCTCGTCCCCCACGACGACCAGAGCGGGCACCTTCAGACCGCGGAGCGTGTCGAAGGAGTCCGGGCGGGCCGCCATCGCGCGCTGTGCCCACGCCACGGCCGCGGGCGGCGCGCTCTGGACGAGGCCGCGGACCCGTCCGGTCACCATGGGTCTGCTGCGCTTCGTGGTCGCGCCGAGCTGCGGCGGCAGGACCTCCTCCACGAGGATCGCCGACCCGTCGCGGAGCACGGCCTCCGCTATCCGCTCCCGGTTGTGCCTGGCGGGCTCCGGGTCGGCCGCCGCCTTCGTGTCGGCGAGAACCACGCCGAGCAGGCGGTCGGGGTGGCGCCGGCAGAAGGCCATCGTGACGTAACCGCCCATCGACTGGCCGCCGACCACCGCCCGCTCGACGCCTTCGCGGTCGAGGAGCCGCGCCACGTCGTCGGCCATGACGTCGAGCGAGGGCGCGTCGTCTCCCAGCGGCGAGCCGCCGAAGCCGCGCATGTCCGGGGTGATCACCTGGCAGGCCGGTGCCAGCCCCTCACGCTGCGCCAGCCACATCGCCGAGGAGAGCGGGAAGGCATGGAGCAGGACCAGGGGCGTCCCGGAGCCGGCCGATCGCGAGTACAGCTGCATCAGGTCACCGTAACCCGCGATCGTCCCCCTGCCATCCCCCTCGGCCCGGGGTCCGCTCACCCGCTCCGTCCAGCCCGCCCCGCCCGGTCCGGCCCCGCTCGGTGGCGGGATCGTGGCGAGTCCTGACGCGGCGGCCTCAGGCCGTGCGGTCTGGCCTCAGGCCGTGCGGTCTGGCCTCAGGCCGTGGCGGTCTCGCCTCAGGCCGTGGCGGTCTGGCCTCCGTCGACGTACATGACCTGCCCGGTCATGTACGCGGAGGCGGGGCTGGCGAGGAAGAGCGCGGGATAGGCCATCTCGTCGGGGGTTCCCCAGCGTCCCATCGGGACCCCGCTGATGGTGGCCCTGCTGGCGTTCTCGTCCTCCCACAGGTTGCGGTTGAGCTCGGTCGCGGTCCATCCCGGGCACAGCGCGTTCACCCGTACGCCACGGGACGCCCACTCCAGCGCGAGGGTCTTGGTCAGGGCCACCAGACCGGCCTTGGCCGCCGCGTACGGGGCGAGGAACGGGGCGCCCTTTGCGGCGACGGACGCGACGTTGATGACCGACCCGCCGCCGCGTTCGAGCAGGTGAGGGGCGAGCGCGTGCAGGACGGCCATCGCCGAGTCCAGGTTGAGCCGCATGAGCTTGTCCCAACCGGGGAGCCGCAGGTCCTTGAACTCGACCAGGAAGCTCGAACCCCCGGCGTTGTTGACGACGATGTCCACGTGACCCAGCGCCTCGATCGCGGCCTGGACGGCCGTCGCGACGGCATCACGATCGGTCACGTCGCAGGGGATGACGTGGGCCCGGCGGCCGAGGTCCTCGACCTCCTTGGCCACCTGGGCGAGGCTCTCCGCGGACCGGGACACCAGAGCGACGTCGGCTCCCGCCTCCGCGTACGTGAGGGCGATGGCCCTGCCGATGCCTCGGGACGCCCCTGTGACGAACGCCTTCTTACCGGAGAGATCGAACGCCTGCACGGTGCCTCCCTGGAACAGAACATAGCTCTACTGTTCCTGTTTTATACCGCTTCGGCATCCCGCACCGCACCCGCTCCCCCGGAAGCGCCGCACCCGCTCCCCCGGAAGCTCAGACCCGCGTGGGCAGCGGGCCCGCCGCAGGGTTCACCCGCTTGACGATCTCGTCGAGCACGATGCGCACGGACGGCTCGCCGACCCACAGGTGCTTGGCGCCGTCCACCCCGACGACCTCGGCCTGCGGCACGCGGGCGAACCGCGTACGCGCCTCCTCCGGCCGCAGGTAGTCGTCCAGTTCGGGTACCAGCGCGACCAGCGGCCTGCCGAACTCCGCCCACGCGTCGAGATCGGCGTCCGACGCGCGGCGCAGCGGCGGCGAGAGCAGGATCGCGCCCGCGACGAGGGGATCGCGGCCCCACTTGAGGGCGAGCTCGGTGCCGAACGACCAGCCGACGAGCCACGGCTGCGGCAGGTCGTGGAACTCGGCGTACTCCAGGGCCGCCGCCACGTCGAACCGCTCGTCCTCGCCGTCGCCGAAGGCACCCTGGGACGTCCCCCGCTCGGAGGTCGTGCCACGGGTGTTGAAACGCAGCACCGCGAGGTCGGCGAGCGCCGGCAGGCGGTAGGACGCCTTGCGCAGCACGTGGCTGTCCATCATGCCGCCGTGCGTGGGCAGCGGGTGCAGGCAGACCAGTGTGGCGACCGGCGGCCGGTTCTCGGGCAGCGCGAGCTCCCCGACCAGCGTCAGCCCGTCGGCCGTGTGCAGCTCGATGTTCTCGCGCCGCGCGGGCAACACCGTCGACGCCCGGATCTCCGCCACCATCCCGAAACCTCCTGCACGATCAGATGAATGCCCGCTATGTGAAGCTCGCCCCAGTATTCCGCGCGGGCTCGACTGCCCCGCCCGCCGTACGGCGCCGCCCGTACGGCACCGCCGGGTACGGCAACCCGTACAGCACCACCATTCAGCACCGCTGTCCGTGCCGCCCGTTCAGCAACGCCGTTCAGCTGCGCCGTTCGACAACGCCGTTCGACAACGCCGTTCGGCGGCACGGTTCGACAGCGCCGTCAGTAGCGGGTACGGCCGGGCCCGCGGTTGACCCGGTTGCGCCAGCAGGCGGTGTGCCAGTGGCGCCGCTCGTTCTCGCCGCCGGTCCAGTTCGGCCAGGACACGACGTGTGCGAGGCCGACCCGGATCTCCTGGTCGCAACCGGGACAGCGGTAGACCTTGTCCGCCGCTCCGCCCACGATGCGCCGTACCTGCCACTCGCCGTCCGGCCACTCCTCGACCTGGCCGATGCCGAACCGCCCGGCGAAACCGAGCCCCTCGTCGTCGCCTCCGCCGGAGGCCGGACGCCGCGAGCGGCGCGAGGCGCCGTCCGAACGGCGGGCGCGGCGCGGGCTCACCGGACCTCCTCGCGCGTACGGCGCGGGCGCGTCACGGCCTCGTCGCGCGTACGACGGGCCGGGGTGACGGTGGGCGTGGCAGAGAACGCGGCCGGCGTGACAGGGGGCATGGACGGCGAGACGGGGGTCATGTCAGACAGAACGGACGGTCAGCCGGCGTATTCCCGGATGCTCGGCACTCCGGCGGTGACGAGCTGGTCGAGCAGCGGCACGGGCGCGAAGGACGGCTCACGGTACTCCGCGTAGAGGGCGCGGAGCCCGTCCCTGACCGTCTCCAGGCCGATGGCGTCGAGCATCTCCAGCGGCCCGGCGGGGTATCCGCAGCCGAGCCTCATCCCGGTGTCGATGTCGCCCGCCGAGGCGTACCCCGACTCCAGCATGCGGACGGCGTCGTTGAGATACGCGTACAGCAGGGCGTTGACGACGAACTCCGCCCGGTCCCCGCACATCACCGGCGTCCGTCCGAGGATCTTCACCAGATCGCGTACGGCGCCGGCGGTCTCCTCGGAGGTCAGCACGGTGGAGGCGACCTCGGCCACGTCGTCGCCCACGAGGTGCAGCCCGGCCAGCCGGTCGGGGTGCGGGATCCGTACGGCGAGCTCGACGATGGGGCGGTCGGACAGCGCGACGATCACGTCGGCGTCCGCCACCGGCGCCAGGTCGGAGTTCTCCGCGACCACGGCCTTGAACCCCGCGCCGTCGAGGGCCGCGACGAGCGCGGCCGCCTCCGGCCCGGCGCCGACGATCCCGACGGTGGAGACGGACGCCGCCCGCCGGTCTCCCTCGGCAGCGGGGGCGCCTTCCGCGTCGGAGTAGAACCCGCGGCCGGTCTTGCGGCCGAGCAGCCCGGCGGTGACCAGCTCGCGCAGTACGGGCGCGGGCGCGTGCCGCCGGTCCCGGGTCTCGCGGAACAACACCTCGCACACCTCGTAGGAGGTGTCCAGGCCGATCAGGTCGAGCAGCGTGAACGGCCCCATCGGCAGGCCGACGCCCAGCTTCATGGCGGCGTCGATGTCGTCCCGGCCGGCCAGGCCGGACTCCAGCAGGGCGCAGGCGTGGTTGAGATAGCCGAGCAGCAGCCGGTTGACCACGAACCCGGCCCGGTCACCGGCCGTGATCGGCGTCTTGCCCAGCCGCCGGGCGAGCGCGGCGATGTCGTCGGCCAGACCGTCGTCGGTGACGACCGTGTGCACGACCTCGACGAGCTTCATCACCGGGGCGGGGTTGAAGAAGTGCATGCCGATGACCCGTCCGGGCCGCGACGTGCTCGCGGCGATCGCGGTGACGGAGAGCGACGAGGTGTTGGTGGCGAGCACCGCCGACGGCTTGCAGATGCGGTCCAGGTCCGCGAACAGGCCGCGCTTGAACTCCATGATCTCGGGAATCGCCTCGATCACCAGGTCGGCGTCCGCCAGGTCCTCGCGCGACGTGGTGAGGGTGATCCGGCCGAGGATCTCGCTCCGGTCGTCCTCGGTGAGCTTGCCCTTCGTCACGGCCCTGCCAGTCGAACGGTCCAGGTGCCCGCGCCCCCGGTCCAGGGCCGCGTCGTCGGCCTCTACCCCGATCACCTGGACGCCCGCGCGGGCGAAGACCTCGGCGATCCCCGCTCCCATCGTGCCCAGTCCCACCACACCGACAGTCTCAAACGTCTGCGCCATGGGGTCAGTCTCGCAGAGGGGTCCGATCCGGCAGAGAGCAGGCGGCCCGACCGGTAGGGTTGGCGGCTATGCGGCTGGTCATCGCGCGGTGCAGCGTGGATTACGTGGGGAGGCTGACGGCCCATCTGCCCATGGCGCCCCGCCTCATCTTGATCAAGGCGGACGGCAGCGTCTCGATCCACGCCGACGACCGGGCGTTCAAACCGCTCAACTGGATGAACCCCCCGTGCAAGCTGCGCGAGGACGAGGGCACCTGGACCGTGACCCACGGCAAGACCGGCGAGAAGCTCATCCTCACGATCGAGGACGTGCTGCACGACACCAGCCATGAGCTGGGCATCGATCCCGGGCTCCAGAAGGACGGCGTCGAGGCGCATCTCCAGGAACTGCTCGCCGAGCACATCACCACGCTCGGCGACGGCTGGACGCTGGTCCGCCGCGAGTACATGACGGCCATAGGCCCGGTGGACATCCTCTGCCGCGACCAGCGCGGCGGCACGGTCGCCGTGGAGATCAAGCGCCGCGGCGAGATCGACGGCGTCGAACAGCTCACCCGCTACCTGGAACTGCTCAACCGCGATCCGCTGCTCGCCCCGGTCAAGGGTGTCTTCGCGGCCCAGGAGATCAAGCCCCAGGCCCGGGTGCTGGCCGCCGACCGCGGCATCGACTGCGTCACCCTCGACTACGACGCGCTGCGCGGCATCGAGCCGGAGAACCCGACGCTCTTCTGAGGAGCCCGCCGGGTCGTGTGTCCACCGATCGATGGACACACGGATTCATCCGGGTGGGGGTGTCCAAGGACAAAGGCCAGGTAGATCCTTATGGCATGACAAACGCCATACAGGTCCGTGGACTGACGAAGCGGTACGGGGACGTACAGGCGGTCAAGGGCATCGACCTCGACATCCGGCAGGGCGAGGTGTTCGCCATCCTCGGCCCGAACGGGGCGGGCAAGTCCACGACGGTGGAGATCCTCGAGGGGTACCGCAAGCGCGACTCGGGCGAGGTCTCCGTGCTCGGCGTCGACCCGGCCCGGCCGACCCGGGAATGGCGGTCACGCATCGGCATCGTCCTGCAGACCGCCAACGACGCCGCCGAGCTGAGCGTGCGGGAGACCGTACGCCATTTCGCGGACTACTACCCGAACCCCAGGGACCCCGACGAGGTGATCGCCGCCGTCGGGCTCACTGAGAGCGCGAACAAGCGGGTCCGCCAGCTCTCCGGCGGGCAGCGGCGGCGGGTCGACGTCGCCCTCGGCGTCCTGGGCCGGCCCGAGCTGATCTTCCTGGACGAGCCCACCACCGGTTTCGACCCCGAAGCCCGGCGACAGTTCTGGGAGCTGATCGAAGGGCTGGCACACGACGGCAGCACGATCGTGCTGACCACGCACTACCTGGACGAGGCCGAGGCGCTCGCCGACCGGGTCGCGGTCATCGCGGGCGGCACGATCGTCGCCGAGGGCGAGCCGGGAACGCTCGGCGGCCGGGCCACCGCGAAGGCCACGGTGAGCTGGGCGGATGGCTCCGTCGAGACCGACACCCCGACCAAGACCGTCCTGGAGCTCAGCCGCCGATTCGACGGGGAGGTCCCCGGCCTCACCGTCGCCCGCCCCACGCTCGAAGACATCTACCTCACGCTGATCGAGGCCCCCCGTGACTGAGACCGCCACCGGCTCCGCCCCCCGTACGGCCACCACACGCGCGCTGCCCTCCACGCTGAAGCTGGGCCTGTCCCGCGGCGCGGTGGAGACGAAGATGTTCTTCCGCGAGAAGGACGCCGTCATCTTCACCTTCGCCTTCCCGATCATCATGCTCGTACTGTTCGGCTCGATCTTCGCCGGCAGCCTGGAGGGGACCGGGGTCACCGTCTCCCAGCTCTACACCGCCGGGCTGATCGGCGCCGGCGTGATGGGCGCCGGTTTCCAGAACCTGGGCATCGGCATCGCGGCCGACAGAGACGACGGCACGCTCAAGCGGCTGGCCGGTACGCCGATGCCGCGCAGCGCCTACTTCATCGGCAAGATCGTCAACGTGCTGGTGATCGCGTTTCTCGAAGTGGTGATCCTGCTCGCCATCGGCGTCCTGCTGTACGACCTCGACCTGCCCTCGCAGGTGTCGAGCTGGGTGACGTTCGCCTGGGTGTTCGTGCTCGGCGTCACGGCCGCGGCTCTGCTGGGCACCGCCGCGAGCAGCCTGCCCCGCTCGGCCAAGAGCGCGGCGGCGGTCATCAGCATGCCCTTCGTGGTGCTGCAGTTCATCTCGGGGGTCTTCATCCCGTTCACCCAGATGCCCGAGTGGCTGACCAACATCGCCTCGGTGTTCCCGCTGAAGTGGATGTGCCAGGGGTTCCGGGCCGTGTTCCTCGGTGACGGCGGCGTCACGCTGGAGCTGACGAAGTCGTACGAGCTGGACCGGGTGGCCCTGGTCCTGGCCGCATGGGTGGTCGGGGGCCTCGTGCTGTGCCTGACGACCTTCCGCTGGAAGGGCGGCCGGGACGGATGAGCACGGCCTGGCGCCGGAACCGGCGCTCCCTCGCCGAGGGCGTCGCCGCTCCCGGCGAGGACGGCGAGCCCGGCGACGGCCACGCGTGGAAGGCGTTCCGCGGCTGGGAGACGCTGTACTCCGTGGTCTTGGCCGTCACGATCGCGCTCGTGTTCGCGGACGACGACCTGACCCCGGCCACCAGGACGATCGCGCTCGCGCTGCTCGGCTGCTGCGCGGCCGGGTATCTGCTCCTCGGCCGCCCAGCGCTCGGGGATGGCGGCGCCCGCGACCGCCGCGGCCTGCTCTATGTGGGCGTGATGATCGCGACCTTCGTCCCGGCCACCATCATCACGACTTCGGCGGCCATCGGGCTGTTCGCGCTCTGCCCGCAGGTCTTCATGCTCCTGCGTGACCGATACGCCGTCGCGGTACTGCTGGCGCTGAACGTCGGCCCCGTGACCATGTTCCTGGCGGCGTACGGCGGGACCGGGCAGCTCGGGTTCGTCTCCATCGTCTTGATCGGCGTCGCGTTCGCCGCCGTCCTCGGGTCGTGGATCAGCCGTATCATCACCCAAAGCACCGAACGCGCGCGGCTCATCGAGGAGCTGTCCGCCAGCCGCGCCGAGGTCGCCCGCCTGTCCGCCGAGCGTGGCGCGCTGACCGAGCGCGAGCGGCTGGCCCGTGAGATCCACGACACCCTCGCCCAGGGGTTCACCAGCATCATCATGCTCATCCAGGCCGCGGAGGCGCAGCCGGGGACGGCGCCGGGATCACGGCATCTGGCGCTTGCCGTACAGACCGCCAGGGAGAACCTGGCGGAGGCGCGCGCCCTCGTCGCGGCGCTCAGCCCGGCCCCGCTGGACGGCTCCACCCTGGATGAGGCGCTGCGGCGGCTCACCGCCCGGCTGGGCGAGGAGCTGGGCCTCCACGCGTCCTTCGCGGTCGAGGGCGTTTCGCGCGCGCTGCCGGCCAACACCGAGGTGGTGCTGGTGCGAGCGGCGCAGGAGGCCCTGGCCAACGTCCGCAAGCACGCCGCCGCGTCGACCGTCCAGGTCCACCTCGTGTACGGCGTGGCCGAGGTGACGCTGACGGTCCGCGACGACGGGTGCGGGCTCGGCCCCGGCCCGACCTCGGGGTACGGCCTGCGCGCCATGCGCACCCGCGTCGAGCAGGAGGGCGGCTCAGTGTCCGTAACCGACGCCATGTCCGTAACCGACGCCATGTCCGTAACCGACACCGCGTCCCCACCCGGAGCCGCGTCGGTCGTAGCCGACGCCGCGTCTACACCCGGGGCCGTACCCATCACCGGGGCCGTGTCCGTAGCCGACACCGTGGCCGACACCGTGGCCGACACCGTGGCCGCACCCGGCACGACCCTGACCGTCACCCTGCCCGCGGCCCCGCCGGCGCCAGGTACCCGAGATGGAGAGTGATCCTCCCGTGATCCGCCTGATGATCGTGGATGATCATCCCGTCGTGCGCGAAGGGCTGCGCGGCATGTTGGAGTCCGACCCCGGCGTCGACGTCGTCGGCGAGGCCGGATCGGGCGACGAGGCGGTCGCCCGCGCCCGCGAGCTGCGGCCGGACGTCATCCTGATGGACCTGCGCATGCCATCGGGCGACGGCGTCAGCGCGACCAGCCGGATCCTGGCGGACCGCCCGGAGAGCCGGGTGATCGTCCTGACCACGTACGAGACGGACCAGGACATCGTGCGCGCGGTCGAGGCCGGGGCGGCGGGGTACCTGCTCAAGGACATCTCCCGGGCCGACCTGCTCGCCGCCGTCGCGTCGGCACTGCGGGGCGAGACCGTGCTGGCCCCTTCCGTCGCCACCAGGCTCGTCACGCGGATGCGCGCGCCCGTCGCCGAGTCCCTGTCCAAGCGCGAGACCGAGGTGCTCTCGCTCGTCGCCCGGGGACTCACGAACGCGGAGATCGGGACGGCGCTCTTCATCAGCGAGGCCACCGTGAAGACCCATCTGCTCCGGGTCTTCGCCAAACTCGGCGTCTCCGACCGCACGGCGGCGGTCACGACCGCGCTCGGCCGCGGTTTTCTGTGAGCCGTCCGGATGCCCGTGAAAACGGCGAATCAAGATCGAATAGAGGGCTGACTTGACGGCCTTGTCAAGGAAAAGATCTTCCTTTCGGGCGCCCGAAAGCGCTAATTTATAGATACTTTCGCATAAAGGATCTTGCGTCCATAATGGTTGCTCCTGGGGGGCCATGACGGCGCGAGGTGAAGTAGTGGCGGGACGGGAATACCGGGGGATGTCAGCCGAGCAACGGCTGGCCGACCGAAGAGAGCGGTTGATCACTGCCGCATATACGTTGTTCGCCAATCCAGGCTTTCACGGCACGACGATCGAGCGGCTCTGCGCGACCGCCCGCATCTCGAACCGGGCGTTCTACGAGTGCTTCTCGGGCCGGGACGATCTCATGCGCGCGGTCTACGACCGCTGCGTCGACGAGACGCTCGCGTCCGTCTCGGCGGCCATCGAGCAGGCACCGCCCACGCTGGACGACCGCATCGTGGCGGGCATCGGGGAGTACGTCCGGTTCGTGACCAAGGACGTCCGGCGGGCGCGCGTCATGCACCTGGAGGTCCGCCGCGCGGGGGACGTTCTGAGCGTCGCACGGCAGCGCTCGGTGCACGAGTTCACCGATGTGATCGAGCGAGCCGTCCACGACGTACGGCACCGGCCGCCGCTGGAGCCGCACCTGCTCTCGCTCGGCCTGATCGGGGCCATCACGGAGCTGCTCATCGAGTGGGTGCTGACCGACCCCGCACCGCCCGTGGACCGGCTCGTCGCCACGGCCATCCACATCTTCCGCAGCTCGTTCGAGACGTGATCTCGGGACGGCGGGACCGGGATCAGATCCACCCCATGTCCTGGGCGGCGCGGATCGCGGTGATGCGGTTTCCGGCCCCCAGCTTGCTGATGGCGTTGGACAGGTAGTTCCGTACGGTCCCCTCGGTGAGGTGCAGCGAGGCGGCGATCTGCGCCACCGACGCGCCCTTCGCCGCCAGGGCGAGGGCGTCGCGCTCCCGCTCCGTCAGCGGGCTCTCTCCCGCGGTCATCGCGGCGGCCGCCATCTCCGGGTCCAGATAGCGGCCGCCCGCGTGCACCTTACGGATGGCGCCCGCCAGCTCGTCGGCGGACGCGTCCTTGGGCACGAACCCGCGCACCCCGGCCGCGAGCGCCCGTCGCAGATATCCGGGCCGCCCGAAGCTGGTGAGGATCAGCATCGCCCGGCCGGGGAGGCTCTCCGCGACGGACAACCCGTCCATGCCCGGCATCTCGACGTCCAGCACGAGCACATCCGGCTCGTGCTCGCGTACGGCCTGGGCCACCGCGTCGCCCCGGCCTACCTGGGCGACGACCTCGATGTCGGGCTCCAGGCCGAGCAGCATCGCGACCGCCTGCCGGATGAGCCGCTCGTCGTCGGCGAGCAGGACGCGGATCACGCGCCGACCTTCGCGGGAATCGGGGCGACGGCCCGCAGGACGAACTCGCCCGACCCCGTGGGCCGGGCGTTCAGCGTTCCGCCGACCGCCGCCAGGCGCTCACCCAGGCCCGCCAGTCCGCTCCCGACATCCTCGACCGCCCGCCGCGCGACCCCGTCGTTGCGCACCTCGAGCACCGCCTCCTCCTCCGAGTGGCGCACGGTGATGTCACACCGAGACGCCGAACTGTGCCGCAGGATGTTGGTCGCCGCCTCACGGATCACCCACGCGAACACCGCGGCCACGTCGTCCGGCACCCCACGGTAGGGCAAGTGGAGGTGGCAGCTCACCCCCGCCGCCTCCAGCACTCCGCGTATCGTCGCCAGTTCGGCGCCCAGGTCGAGCGTCCGGTAGCCGCGCACCGTCTCCCGCAGCTCGCGCAACGCCGTACGGGCCAGGCCGCGTACCTCGGCCATCTCGTCCCTGGCCGCTGCCGCGTCCTCGGCGGCGGACAGCCGTACGGCGAGCTCGCTCTTGACCGCTATGGCGGAGAGCTGGTGGCCGACCAGGTCGTGCAGGTCGCGGGCGAACCGCAGCCGCTCCTCGGCCACGGCCAGCCGGGCCTGCGCCTCGCGACCCGCGTGCGCCTCCTCGGCGAGCCGCCAGATCCACACCCAGAGCCGGTTGGTCCAGGGGAAGAGGGCGCACATCACCACGTAGTAGAAAGCCACGCCGGCGATCACACCGGCGACGCTCGCCTCGTCGGTCGGGAAGGTGGGGTCTCCCCCGGCCAGCGTCGAGATCACGGCCAGAGGGATCACCACCACGGCCGTACCCGCCCCGAGTGCCACCGCGGCCTTCTTGGACAGCCCGACCGCGGCGATCGACAGCCACGCCAGCGGCACGAACCCCCAGCCCAGCGCCTGGGATCCGCCCACGACCATGACGAACAGGGAGAGGGGACCGGACGCCACGACCTCACGTCGCGCGTAGCGGTGGTCCAGGACCGCGCCCGTGATCCGGAAGAAGAGCCAGCTGAACACGACCAAGCCGGCGACGGCGGGCAGGACGCGATGCCAGCCGGTCGTGTCGGTGGCGAACCCGGCGAGCACGGCGACGCCCACGACGAACCAGACAGCGACCAACGTCACGTTCAGCGTCCATCGGACGATCTTGCGTGCGCGTCCGAGCCCATCAGCCACCATTTACTCCACTTTATCGAGACGTGACCACATCGCGGAGCCGGACCCGCGCCCCCGTCCGGAGCACAGCCCGCTCGTAGATCCGCGCGGCCAGCAGCACGACGCCCACGACGGCCAGGACCATCAGCCCGGCGGAGACCAGCACCTGCCAGAAGGGGATCTCCGCGGCGGCCGACCGCACCGGCATCACCATCGACGAGAACGGCGGGACGTACGAGGCGATCGTGGCCACCACGCTCGTGGGCTCCGTGACGGAATAGAAGGCCACGCCGTAGGACGCCATCATCGTCATGGTCATCGGGGTCAGGACGTTGCCGACCTCCTCCTGCCTGGAGACGAGCGACCCCAGCGCGGCGGCGAACGCGGCGAAGAACGTGTAGCCGAGCACGAACCACACGACCACGCCGGCCACGATCCCGGCCATCCCCGGCGGGAAGTCGACTGCCAGCCCGGAGGCCAGCGCGCCGCCGAGGCCCGCCACCAGCACCGCGACCAGGTTGATCAGGCCCACCGCGCCCAGGCCGAGGATCTTGCCGCCGAGGAGCTGCCAGGGCCGTACCGAGGTGAGCAGGATCTCGACGATCCGGCTGCCCTTCTCCTCGACCACACCCATCGCGACCATCATGGGCGTACCGATGATCAGCATGAAGAGCACGATCACCAGCACGACCGCGATACCGGACCGGGTCTTCTGGTACCGCGTGTCCGCGCCGACCGACTCCATGGCGAGCGGAGTGATCTTCACTCCGGCCGAGCCGATCTGGGCCTCACGGTTGGCGCTCTGCAGCAGCAGGCCGAGCTGGTCGTCGATCTCACCGTCGGTCAGCACCCTGGTACCGCCGACGAGGGCGGCGTCCACGTCGCCGTCGAGCACCGCCCGGCGGGCCCCGGCCTCGTCGGCGTAGTCCTTCCACTCGATCGGCGTGTCACCCCAGACCGGCAACTTCTGGGAGGAGACGACACCCACCCGGTACGAGTCCGGGCCGCCCAGGAGCTTGGGCGCGAACGAGATCGCCCCCACCAGCAGCACCATGATGACGAGGCCGACGACGAATCCCTTCGACCGCACCTGGGTCCGGATTTCGCGCCCGGCCACCAACAACAGCCCGTTCACGCCACGGCCTCCTTGAAGATCTCGGTGAGCGTCGACCGCTCGACCCCGAAGTGTTCGACCCGCCCCGCGCTCACAGCGGCGCGCAGGACCCGCTGGTCGTCGTCCTCCGTCGTGACCAGCACGTCACGGCCGCCTTCGACGGTGAGCTCGCCGGGCAAGCCGTCCGCCCATCCCGGCGTGGGGTCGGCGACGACCACCCGCAGCTTGCGCCCCTCGGCCGCCCGCAGCTCGTCCACCGTGCCGCTCGCCACCATCCGCCCGGCGGAGATGATGCCGACCGAGTCGCACAGCCGCTCCACCAGATCAAGCTGGTGGCTGGAGAAGATCACCGGTACGCCGCCCCTGGCGCGCTCACGCAGCGCCTCCGCCAGGGCGTCCACCGCGATCGGGTCGAGCCCGGAGAACGGCTCGTCCAGGATGAGGACGTCAGGATCGTGGACCAGGGCGACGGCCAGCTGCACCCGCTGCTGGTTGCCCAGGGACAGCGACTCGACGGCGTCCTTCGTCCGCTCGGTGAGCCCCAGCCGCTCGACCAGCTCGGCGGTCGCCTTACGGGAGGCCGCGGGCGACAGTCCGTGCAGCCGCCCGAAGTAGTCGATCTGCTCGGCGACCCTCATCTTCTGGTACAGGCCGCGCTCTTCCGGCATGTACCCGAACCGCCGCCGTTCGGCGAACCCCAGCGGGCCGCCCTTCCAGCGGACCTCGCCGGCGTCGGCCTGGAGAACCCCCATCACGATGCGCATCGTCGTGGTCTTCACGACTACCCAATTAGGGCACAAAATAGAGGTAGATCGAACAACACAGACACCACGGGAGCCCATAATGCAGATCTCCAAAATTCGGGTCCAGCGAATCGACGGCCCGCGCGAACTGGCCGACTACGCGCGTAAGTCCCAGGACCGCGACGGCACCGAACATGGCGTCAGCTCCCAGCACCTCGAAAACCAGGACTTCGCCGACGACCAGGAGTTAGGCGAGATCACCCGCACCTACAGCGACAACGACATCAGCGCTCGTGACGAAGACGCCTACCGGCCCGATTACGAGCGCCTGTTGGTCGATATGTCCACCGGCCAGGTGGGCAAGCTGATCATCTTCGATGCGACCCGGTTGCATCGACGCGTGGACCAGGCACACGCCTTCATCCGGCACGCCCTCACCTACGACGTACGCCTGTACTCCCGTGCCCGAGGCGGTGAGTACAACTTCAAGACCGCCGCAGGGCGCGCCGACTTCATCCGTGACACCGTCAACGCCGAGCAGGAATCCGACCTGAAGGGCGAGCGGGTAGCCCTCGCACGTAAGCGCCAGGCCCGTAACGGTGACTACGGCGGCGGCGTCCGCCCCTACGGGTGGGGCGTGGACACCGGCCGCGTCAGGTCGGTGTGCATCAACCCCAAGGCCCCCACGATGGAGCGCCAGTACGAGAACCGTCCGGTACTGGACATGGGCCAGCACAACCCGGGGGAAGCCGAAGAGATCAAGTCGTGGAAAAGTGACCTGTTGTCCGGGGTCCCGATGAACCAGGTTCTTCGGTCGCTGGCCGAGCGCGGCGTGTTGACCGTCAGCCAGAAGGACGCACGTAAGCTGCGGCGAGACGGCAAAACGGTTGAGGCGCAGGGCTGGAACAGCAAGACGGTTCGTCAGATCCTCACCCACCCCCGCACGGCCGGACACCAGGTCTACCGGGGCGAGATCATCCGTAAGAACGCGTTGCCCGCGATCATCACCGAGGACGAGCGCCAGGCGTTGATTGATCTGTTTACCGACCCCAAGCGGCGCACCGCGCCCGGTAACGCCCCGAAATGGCTGGTCAGCCTGATCATGAAATGCCCCGTCTGCAAGGACGGTACGACCATGACCGTCCGCAACAACTCCCAGGGACTCCCGGTCTACCGGTGCGCCAAGAGCGGGCATTGCAGCACCCCCGCCGAGGAGACCGACCGTTGGGTAGAGGCCGTCATAATCGAACGGCTCTCACGGCCGGATCTGGCCGACCTGTTGCCCCAGCGCGCGACGGTGGACGTCGCCGCCCTACGCGCCGAAGTGATCGCGATCGAGGCCCGCAAGAAGAACGCCGGGAAGATGTACGCGCGTGGGGGCATCGATGAGGAAACCTTCCAGGAGACGTGTGAAGAGGCCGACCGCCTTGTGAGCGACATCAACGAGCAGTTGAAGGCCGCGACGGGGGAAAGCCCGCTGGCCGTGTTCCTCACCAGCGACGACACCGCCGCCACATGGGCCAGTCTGAGCCGAGGCCGTAAGAGGGAGATCATCACCCTCCTTGCCACCGTGACCGCCGTCCCGATCGGTCGCGGCCGCAGGAAGTCCCTCCCGCCCATCAACGAGCGAGTGATCATCGACCCCGTCACGCCCCACGCAGCCGCCTAACACCCCCGGCAACGCCGCTACCCCCGCCGATCCCACACGGCGGGGGTAGCCTCGCTACTGCCCTACACGACCCGCCCGGACAGCAGCAGCCCGAGCCGGTTACGCTCCCGCGCGCCCAACTCTGGCCAGTCCGCCACCAGAGCCCGAGCAGCCG
Source organism: Microtetraspora glauca (assembly GCA_001570385.1). Lineage (GTDB taxonomy): Bacteria > Actinomycetota > Actinomycetes > Streptosporangiales > Streptosporangiaceae > Microtetraspora > Microtetraspora glauca. The sequence goes on from BBYL01000010.1 coordinate 70,618, forward strand.
CCCTCAGACGCGCGCTCTCGGTTTCCTGATCTAACCCTTGACGGGACTTCTCTACGTCGCCCGCCCCGTGCCGTGTTCTCTCGCCGCCCGGTTTCCGTCCCCTATGTCCGGTTTCCGTGGTCGCCGCTTCCTGTGCCCCCTTCCCTGGCCATCCCGCCCACCCGCCCGGGGTCCCGCCGTGGCAGCCGCCGCCCAATCAGCCGCCACCGACCCCAACCGGATCTTTCATCGGCGCCTACGGCACGCCCCCCGAGCGCGCCCCACCCACGTAGACGGCTGATCACAGCGGCGCATGATCCGTCCAATGACGGATCAGCCTCCCCCTACGCCACATCCACCGCTTGACCCCGCCGCCCTCCGCCTCGCGGGCCACCCACACATCCCGCTGCACTGGGAACCCCACCGACTTCTCCGCCGCCAGCTCCCTCACCTCCCACCACGTCAGGACGACCTCTTGCCTGTTCGCCCGCCTCCCGCTCTCAGTGATCACGTAGCGGTGACGGCGAGCAACCGGCGCACCCGACGCCGTCCGCTCCACGTCCGCCCACGTGTCCTCCGACCCCACCTGCAGCCAGACCATCACCGGGACGGCCAACAGCACGACAAGCACCACAGCCCAACCGAAATCCACCTCGTGACCCCTCCGCACCGCTACCGATCCCCGACTGCTCTGCTCTGCACGCCGCCCGCTCCCTGCCTGGCGGTGATCACCTCACCATCTGATCCCCACGAACCGCCCCACGCCAGCGATTCCCGACAAAAGGCACCCCGCGCGCCTTCCCCCGTGCTCTCGCTTTCCGCCGCTCCGCCACCGGCCCCACCCGCTACGCGGCCCCTCCGGGGTGCTTCGCATCGGCGCCGGCCGCTCCACTCCCGGGCAGACCATCAGCCCCCTCAGGGGGAGACTCATCGCCCGCTCTGGCCTGTAGCTCCCGCAGATACCGCCGCCGCGCCTGATGTTCGGCGACCTGCCGCAACGTCCGCTCCGCCCGCGACCCCACACCCGGATCACCATCAGCGAGCACCGACCAGACGAACCGGCCCGGCTCGCCCGCCGTCTCCTCATCAGCGATGCCCAGCATTTCCAGCACCCACGCCCGCCGGTCCCGCCTGTGCTCGCCCAGGGTCTTGTTCGACCACTTACGCGACACCAACACACGGCGGCCCGAGTAGCCCAGATGTTCGGCCCTGTGTGCCTTCCTACGGCACCGGCCCGGCACCATGCCCGACGTCGCGTCCTTCGGCTGCACCCCATACCGCAGCCAGTTCGGGCACTCAGCCGAACACGGCTCCCACCGCAGCGCCTCCACAAGCCGGGACGCGTGCGCCCGCCGCACCACATCATCCGGCGCGATCTGGCCGCCGAGACTCTTGGTCAGATACTTCGACAGGTACCGGACGCACTGGTCAGCATCCTTGGACCCGGCAAGGACGCCCTTGACGTCCACCTGGACGCCGAAGCGCAGCACGTGAAGCGGTTCCGCGTCTTCGGCCGCATCCAGCTCGTCAAGGGCGTCCGCCCACGTCGGCAGCACCTCACCCGAGAGGGGATCGACGTAATCCCCGTCCTGCCCATCGGCGTACGCCGCCCCGTCCGGCCGTCCCAGACGCGCCACCCAGACCGGTAGACGGTCCCCCTCGTACACCACCTGATCAGCCGCAGGCCACCACACTTGGTGATACGTCGCGGCGACCACCGCCCGCACGTCCGCACGCGGCAGCGTCCCCCGCACCGCCATATGGACGTGAGGCGCAAGCCGCTTTTGCGGCTCCACCGTCGCGAAGTACTGGACATCGAACCCCGCCACCCGGCGAAGATTCTGCACAAACCGATCCACCAGCTTGGAGAAATGCAGCGCGTCCCGCGCAGCCCGCCGGTAGTCATAACCGGCCGGATCAACCGGCACACCATCCCGCACCCGCCCATACGACGGCAGCGTGAGCGTGACGAACATCGACGGCCGGAACGTCTTCCCATCCGGCGTCGTGAACGTCCGCCCCAGCGTCGTGTCCGCCATCGCCCGCCGGGGAAGGTCGGGGGCGTCCTGCCGCCGCCGCGTCGAACGCGCCCGCCGCTCACCCTCCCGCGACCCGTCCAGGACGTTGCCCCGCAGACCCGATCCGGTGATCTCCGCATCAAACTCGGCGATCGTCGCATCCCAATCGGCGACATCACCGCCGTCCCGGACCGCCTCAGCGCGCTTAAGCTCAGCCTCCGCCCGCCACTCGATCAGCCACCGCTGATACTCCGACGCCTCATCCGGTTCGGCCACCGGCTCGGACTCCAGGTGCCAGCCCTCCCGGCACTGCACCATCCGAAGCTGACGATTCCGCTTCGCACACGGCACGCACTTGCTCTCCAAAGTCGCGCCGCACGGGATCTCCACCACCCGACTCCTGCCGGTCTCCGTGTCGAGAACCCGCATCGCGATCGACCGGGTACACACCCCGTTCTGCTCCCCCAGCAGCACGGCGACATCCCGCGCCAAAGGCAACCGCGCCCGCTCCGCCCGCGACAGTGGTTCCGTCACGCATTCCCCTTCCGCCGCCCGACCAGGACCCCGACATACGCGCGCCGCTTGTTGCCCGCCCCGCCGTCCCCGCGATCAGGGGAACCGGGCGAGCCGTCCGGGCTGAACTCCGAATCCAGGAGCAGCGCCGCCTGCCCACACTCCCGGCACTCCACGACCCCACGGACGTGATCCGCCCACAGATGATCACGCGCCCCGCAGACCGCGCAGGCCAGCCCCAACAGATGCTCAGGCATCACCACCCCACACCACCCGCCCCCCAGTCCAGCGCCACCGAGGTACCGCACGTACGGCACTCGATCACCAGGTCATCGGTCCACAGGTCCCAGGCCCCGCAGTACGCGCACCGCAGCGCCAGGTGTTCGCCCTTGTGCCCATCCATCACCAGTCACCCGCTCCCCAGATCGCGCCGTCCCTGCCGTACTCGCTCTCGTACTCGGCCCCGAAGTCCCCGCCGTACTCGCTCTCGTCCTCGCCCCCACCGCCGAGGACCGTCCGACCCCCGCAGGCGTGACAGTCGATGACCCCCGTCATCACGTCCTGCCACAGCTCCCCTTCGGCCTCGCAGTCCGCGCAGGCCAGCCCCTCCAGGGCCTTGACGACGATCACAGCGCCCCCATCGCGTACACGACCATGTCTTTGATGTCCGCATCCGACACGTACGCGGCCCGGACCCGAACCGGCTCCGGCGCGTTCTCCAGCCGCACGAACGCAACCCCCGCCCCGACCGACGGGTCAGCCGGATCACGCGCGATCTGATCAGCCAGCGCGCCCCGATCCCGCGCCCCGTCGCCCAAGACCATGTCCACCTGGTCCGGCTCATCCAGCCGCAGCGCCACCCGATCCGGGAACAGGTTCCGGATGTTCATGACCTCCTTGCGCGGGTCCTGCAACGCCGCCATCACCCCGACACCGACCGCCCGCCCCTGCGTCGTCAGCGTCGCCAGCGCCGCCCCGATGCGCTGCTTGAGCGCCCGATCCGACTGATAGGCGGTCAGGAACGCCACCTCATCCACGAGCACCAGCAGGAACGGATCATGAACGGTCGGGACGTGATCACGCCGGACCCCCGCGTACCGGTCGGCCCGCTCGTGCATTACCGACACGGCCCCCTCAAGCAGCGCCGCGCAGTCCTCCGGCATGGCCGCGTACTCGTCGAACAGCGCCCGACCAAAAGACAGCTCCATCCGTTTCGGATCGAGCGCCCACAGCTCCACCAGGCCCGCACGCTGCGCAGGCAGCAGCCCGCGAATCGCGGACCACAGGAACGAGCCCTTACCGGCCCCCGTCGCCCCCGCGATCAGGACATGCGTCCCATGCACCTTCAGCCGGTACGGCGACCCGTCCTCACACACGCCGATCTCCACCGGCCCCACCGACGCCGCCACCGGCATCGGACGCGCCCGCACCACCTTGGCCAGGGGGTCACGACGCGGCAGGGTCAGCACCACCCAGCCCGGCCGCAGAACCGACACCCCGCAGGACGCCGCCCCGAACCCGTGCGCGAGGTTCGCGAGCCGATCGGCCCACTCTTGATCCGTCTGCCCCTTCAACATGCGCACCGTGACCCGGTCCGCCCACCGGTCACAGACAACCCGCCGAAGGTCAGGCAGATACACCCGCCCGCCGATCTGACGGCCCAGCCCCGCGACCGTGACCACCGAGCGCCACTTGCGCCGGTAGACCCACATCCACCGCCACCAGGCGATCACGCGCGCCCCGACCACGCGCACGAACGAGGCGGGCCACCACCCCGCCCACACCGAACCGGCCAGGCCCACCGCCCCAGCGGCTACCAGCACCGCCCGGCCGCCCCAGGCCCACCACAGCCCGGACACCGACCCCACCAGGCCGCAGGCCACCGGATGACGTACCACCGTCTTGACCAGACCGGCGACCAGCCGCCACAGCCAGACGACCAGGACCACGATCGCGGGAGTCTTGACCACGGTCGGCGCGAAGACGATCGCAGTGTCGGGAGTCGTCGAAACGACGTTCTGAACTTCCGTACCGGGCAATTTCCGAAGCACGGAGAAAAGTCACCCTCTCTGATGACCGAAGAATGAGGCGAGAAAGGCGCAGCCACCGGGAACCGCTGAAACAACCAACGGTCCCCGGCCGCGCACTACCACGAAATCGGGAAATCCCGATATCCAGAATTGACGCGCACCCGCGCGAACGGCCTACCCGGCCGATTTATCCGGCGTCCCCCGCCGCACCCCTGCCGTGCCGAGCGGCCTTAGCCCCGGCCACGGACACCGCGCGCATCCCACGCGCCTTGAAACTGTAGGCGAGCCGGTTCTGAGGGTTCACGTACGGAGTAACCGCCAGCCCCTCGAACTCCACTGGAACGAAGGGCAAGCCCGCCATCTCCGGAGGAGCCGCCGGAATCACCGGCTCAACCGGGCTGACGATCTTGACGTTCAGCGACTTCGCAGCCGCCTTGAGTGACGGGTCCCCATCCATGACGGGCACCGCCCACATCAGTTCACCCGTCACCTTGTCCCGCGCAGGCACGGGACGATCTTTCGTGCTCGCCTCGAAGTCGAGCACCTGTGAGAATTCCCCCACGACGTAACAGCCGTGCGGGAACGCGACCTCGTGACTTACAGGGATACCACCCTGTATCGCCAACTGCGACCCCTCCTGTCGGTCTGATCGACTGATACCCGGCCAACGGATAAGCGCCCCATAAAGTTCCGTCTGACACATATTCAACAAAGGCTGTCCGAAACACTTGTAAATACTGTCCGCAAAGCGTGTCAGGGTAATTGCCGAATTAATCTCATAGGAATCAAGGGCGGCGCTACGCGCCGCCACCGCCCGGCCGCGTTGCGGCCAGCGGGACCGGGCATGCGGCCTGGGGGCCGGTCCCGGCCCGCGCCGCCGCGACCAGGCGGCAGCACACAGCCGCCCAGGACCAAGATCATTACAGGTCAGGCCGCGGGGAACTTCAAGATCTGTTCGCGCTCATCGTCTGCTCTCGTCTTCCCTCGCCCCAGCGGGATCCGGGGTATCACGTCATCCGTTGATTGAAGGTCAGCGCGGGTCCCTCCTTGCGAGCGCAGCGAGAACAACCGTGGCCGTTACAGAGTCGATGAGAATGCCGCCGCTTTGCTGCGAGATCAGCGGAACAAAGCCGAACGCCTCGGCAAAGCTATTCACACGTCGTATCGCAGCCCGAACCTCGTCTACCGACACCCCCAGAGCCGTGGCTAGTTCGGACTCATGCGTGACGTGTGAGGGAGTCCGGCTGAGAGCTGCGAGCACCTTTCGCGGGAGCGCCGCCAGAGGTCCTACGAGGTGGGTCGCCTCTATCCGCACTTCCTCCGTATCCTCCCAGCGCCGGGTGGGGTTCGACGCCGGATTTGGATCAATATGTTCGTCGGGCATCGTCGATGAAACCTCCGCTCACTGCGTACTGTCTTGTTCAGCTATCCATTCGTCCGCCACAGGGCGCTCTCTTCCCCTCTCCCCGCCAGCGGGCACCGCAACAGCACGGCGCGCGTTGAGTGAATCGTAGATCTCGGAACCGTACTCGCAGCGTTCCCCATCGGCTGGTACCCGAAAGAGTTCTTCTACGCCGTCGTTGCCGCCTGGGTCCTCTACATCCTCTATCTGTTCGTCCGAGGCTTCACCGACCAACCCCGCAAAGCGCACATCGGCTATGTACTCGGATTCCGGCGAATCGACGACAGCACATGGACCAAGAACAAGCCCGAAGACAGCGACCCGCAGCCCCTCTATGACTGGGCCATCGTGACATCACGCCGCGAAGGCGTAGCCGAGGCATGGGTCACCTTCCACACGCCCGAGGACGGCACCACCCGCCGCTACTGGATCAACGGCAAAGAAGACCGCACCGAGGCCCTTCCGCCCTCCGACCCCGCTCACTAACGCCGCTCCGCCGCCGGCCCCAACCGCTACGCGGCCCCTCCGGGGTGCTTCGCATCAGCGCCGGCCGCTCCGCTCCCGCCCTATCACCGCAGCACGGGTCTAGCCGATGGGAGGTGCAGAGCACGCGGACAGCGCCCGCCCCGTGCTGCCTCGATCACATGATCCTGCAAAGCTGACGTTCTAACCCTGCCGTAGCAGGTCCAACAGAAAGTTCCGTTTCACCCCATATGCAGCAAAATCAAGCGTTAACATAACCGAACCCAAGCCGTGACCTGGTCTCCCCCTTTTTGGGCAAGACACGGAAAGGGATAGTAAAGAAGATGTAAGTACGTAGTAATAGATTTCAGAGAGGAACTACTCGCACAACGAATAGATGCCTACGCTGTGGGACATGTCCACAAGAAGCACCCCAGGTCTTCCACCAGGAAAATCTAAGTCCTTCAATCGCCTGATTATGGGTGCCACCGCCCTCGGCGCCTTCTTCCTGTCCGCAGCCGTGACTTTGCTGTCTTTGCAGGTCAATAGGCCGCAAGCATCCCTCGAAAGTTTTATGGGGGAGAGCCGTCCCGTCATGGCGCTAGCCTTAGCAATGCTGGCCATCCCCGCCTCAGCGTTCGTCTATCATCTGATTCGTCTAGCTGCCGCGATCAAAGCCCGGAGGGTAGCTACATCCCGGCCCACCGGCGCCCCCCTGAGCCAGGTCAGCTCGATAAACGTCTACGAATGCGGGAAATATGTTCTTCTCGGCATCGTCTCGGGCGGAGTGCTCCAGCTAGCTACAGGCTTCCTTACGCTGCCTTCGGCGCGTGTCTCGGCGCCCAGGACCTCGCTCATCACGTTGGCCACCGTTGCGGCCCTAGCCGTGGGAGGTCTCCTGGCAAGCCTCATAGCAAGTCGGCGCGGGGCTTCCTACCTACTCGGCCCCGCGAGAGAGCGTCGCCACCGAGAGCCTACGCCGCTCGACCTTCTTCTCATCGTGCTAGGCGCGGGAATGATCGTGGCCGGGTTCAGTATGAAAGGCCGCTTCCCCGGCGCACCGTACGGTACCGGCCTGTCCATCTCGATCGGCGCACTGATTCTCGTACGCGGTCTCGTCTTGGCCGCAAGTTGGCTCATTTGCGTGATCGCACGGCACTACGCGCACCGAGCCACCACACCTCAACTACGCCTAGCCGCTAGGAATGTCGAGGCAAACCCCCGGGGACGAACCACAGGCATGCCCATGATGGGCTTCGCTGTGTTCATGGGCGCAGCCGTTGCCGCCCAACAGGCTGCAGTAGTTTTCCGGGCGAACCTCACACCTTCTCGGTCGCTCACATACCTACTCGTGGATATCGCAGTTCTCCTAGCGCTGCTCATCGGGTCAGGCGTCCTTATCGTTAATCAAACGGAAGCGCTCGTGAGCCAGCGGTATTCATTCACAACCTCAGACGCCAGCGATTCCCCTGACACGGCCCTGGGGGGCCTGCTCATCCGACAGTCGCTGATCATCGCATTGCCCGCGTGCGCAGTAGCTGTACTCGCGGCGCTGGGAGTAATGATCCCGGTTGCGGCAGATCTCTACGTCCAACCTCTGAGTGCCGGACTCCTCATTCTGGTACGGACAGTGATACTTACCTCTCTCGGAGCACTTGCCGTGGTAGTGGCAAGCCAAGCACTCAAACCCCTTGTTCGTGACGCTCTTAGCTGAGCGAGCCGAGCAGCCAAACTGGCGTTACCTCCCGGATGCGGCCACCGGCTGTGATCATTAGTTCATTGGACTGAAGATCGCGCGGTGGCCGATTCCGGCTACAAGCGTGGACGGGCATGAACGATCAAGGGCAAGCGTCGCCAGGTACAGCGGGCGAAGTACTGAAACTCTGGATCACGTGGCCGTGCTCTACCCTGCCCGATTGTTACGCTAGTGGCACGTGCCATCGCAGTTGTAGGCCCACGCATTTCCGCATCCGCTATCAGCACAAGTGCAGTTACCGGTTGAGCAGGACCCGGTCCTGCAGCCCCAGCAGCCGCGACAGGTGCTGAACACGCAAAAGTCGCTCTCGACGCTGCATCCGCAGCCAGCCAACAGCGAGGGACTCGGGTCCTCGGCGGGACCCAGAGTGGCGATAAGCCGCGCTGCCTCCTGCGCGCCGAATGCTGCGATAGCTGCCGCCTTAAGAGCATCAAGGTCAGCTTCTATTTGCGTGGTCCGCTGAGGGAGGGCGACTGCAGCTCCATGGACCTGCACCGCTTGATCGATGACTCGATGCTGTTCGCGTGTGAGATCTGGATGAGTGTCCCGGTAGACCTGGAAGTGGTCTAGCCAGAGCTGGCGTCGTACATCGCCAGGCAGCTCGACGTATATCGCCCGGCGGTGTACCAGGTCGTGGGCAGCGAATTCCGGATAGGTCTGCGGGAGGGCGGCCCTATTTGCCTTGACCCACTCCTGTGCAGGACTAAGCCGTCCGGTCTCCGCGTGGGCGGCGCTCATCCGTGGGCCGATTATGGCCGCTACTACCCCGAGCCCAGCGAGTCGCAGGAACTTGCCTCGCCCGACAGCAGCGGCATCTGACGTATCAGGTTGAGGCTTGGACGCTTTCCGCATCTCGCCGAGGTCGCTGAGGAGGCGGAGCGTGGCCCGGACTCCTATCAGCCGTTCCAGCCGCAACGCCATGGGGATTCCTACCCATGCTTTAATGCGGTGCGGCGCTACGTGAATGAGCGTAGGCGCCCACGGCGGATTGTCGCCGAGCGATTGTGAGCGCCAGGATTTAACGTCTGAATCGAGCAGCGACAAGGTCTCCAGCCGCGAGCCAGCCGACTGCTGGACCTTTTCAGCGATCGCCCCACACCGGCAACATCCTGCATCGAATGCGAGGATCCACCTGTCCGATAACTCGGACTCCATCTCCTTCACCTTTCGTTCTTTTGTTGGCTCCTGTGCAGTGACTCTCTGGATCAACTGACATCAGGAAGTAATGAGAGAGTAAACGAGAAGTAAAGCGCCTGCAAGACGGGGCGAGCCTCCAAGGGTGAATACTTTCCGTGAGGTTATGATTACTTCGCGTTGAATTGATTGTTTGCATCACTGGCACGGAGACGACCGGCTCCCTGCGTATCGAAAATGTGAGAATGTCTGCACGATCGGGGCGTCCTTTTCGGCGTAGGAGCTACTCGCACATGGACATGTTGGTGCGTCTCCACCGCTCCGCCACCGGCCCCAACCGCTACGCGGCCCCTTTGGGGTGCTCCGCATTGGCGCCGGCCGCTCCGCTCACCAGGAAACACGAGAAGACCCCCGCCCCCTCAGTGGCGCTTGAGGGGACGGGGGCCAGCCGCCATCCGTACGGGGGAAGCCGGACAGCGGCACGGACGCGCGACCACACCCCCAGTTGGGTGAGGAGGGGCACAGCAGCGCGAAGAACAAAGGGCGCGACGGAGCAGAATGGACCCCGGCTCTCACCTCCCAGAGAACGAGATCACCACCGCCGCGCCCGGCCTACCGGCTCACTAGTCGGCGGCGGTTCCTCACGCCGTCCGATCAGCGGCCGTTCGGTGGATGACACGGCGGTACGGGCCGGTTCGCTGGGTCATCCCGTACCGTCGCGCCGGTCTATGGCCCGCCTACAGGACCGCAGGCCGGTAGGTGGCATGCAGCGGGAACGGTGAGCGCGCCAGCTCCGGCGCCAGCAGCTCATGCGCCCGCATCACCAGGTGCGGGTATTTCTCCGCCGTCTCAGGCTGGAGCGGCTCCAACCCGTCAAGCTGGCGGCGCACGTCGGAGACGATCCGGCACGCCGCACACAACGGCTCCGCGAACACCCGCCGCCGATGCGCGTCCGTGGCCCTGACCGCCGGATCGGGCTCACAGTTCCAGCAGCCGACCTCAGCCAGCGGCGCGGCGGAGAAGCCCCGACCGTCCGACCGCGACCCGTCCACCTCGTACCCGGAAGCGTCCGCCCCACCGACAGCCACCACCGCAGTCACCGCCCCCACGATCTCCGCGACCATCCGCCCATGCGGATCCTCCGCCCGCAACACCGCGTACCGCGACGCCACCCGCCGCGCCGCCAGCGCCGGATCATCGACCGGACTGTGAGTGAACCGGCGTCGCGTCGTCGAGTTCGGCGCATACGCACCGCCCCACCACATGTAGGAGAACCGGCCGTCCGTCCAGACCATCAGGTCCGTCCAGACCGACACCATCGCGACGCCGTTGCCCGGATGGACATCGGCCGTGATCTCGTAGCGCTCCAGCTCGGTTTTCAGCCGCTCAGCGGCCCCCACCGCTGGAGACCAGCGCGTCACCCGCGCCACCCGCGCCGGGCTCACCGCTTGATGCCGATCGCGCCGAAGAACGGGACGTCCGGATCAGCGGGGCTGACCTCGTCACCCGGCTGCCACTGCCGGACGTTCACCAGCCCCGGATAGACCAGGTCCATCCCATCGAAGAACCGGCCGATCTCCTCCACCGGCCGCGCCACGACCGGAGCACTGGCCCGCGCGTAGGAGGCGGCGACCGCGTCCTCGTACTTCGGCTGACGCTCCACATGCGACAGCACCAGGCAGGAGCCCGACGGCACCGCCGCCATCAAAGCGGCGACCAGCCGGTAAGGGTCGTCCTCATCGGGGATGAAGTGCATGAGCGAGACCAGCATCACCGCCACCGGCCGCGACAGGTCCAGCAGCCCGCGAACCTCGGGATGATCCACGATGTGGGCCGGGTTGCGGACATCCCCCTGAATGACCCCCGTCCGCGCGTTGGTGGCCAGCAGCGCCCGCGCATGGACCAGCACCATCGAATCGTTGTCCACGTACATCACACGCGACGCCGGGTTGACCCGCTCCGCGACCTGATGAACGTTGTCCCGCGTCGGCAGACCCGCCCCGATGTCGAGAAACTGCGAGATGCCCGCCTCACCGGCCAGGAACCGCACCGCCCGCCCCAGGAACGCCCGATTCGCCTGCGCGGTCTCCCGCACCAGCGGAACCGCCGCGATCATCTGTTCCGCGCGCTCGCGATCAACCGCGTAGTTGTCTTTGCCGCCCAGGTAGAAGTCATACATCCGCGCCACGTTCGGCACGGTCGGGTTGACCGCCGGAAGAGGATCAGTGCTCGGACGCACAGGAACCAGAGAAGAGACCTTCCCCAGCGTCCCCGCCCGTGCTCTGCTGCCCGGACTCGCCCCGGCTCTGCCCGTGGCTCTATCGTTTCCCATGGGTCGCGCACCTCCAGATGTGCGATCAAGGGACCCGTACGGCGCGCTCTCAACGCCTGCGGGTCCCGCCATTTCCGCCGTCCCGTGATACGCCGAGGACGTGCTAGGAACTCGATCACGAGCTATCGTGACTCTCGGAAAGGGCCGATTGAAGGCCGTAAGACGGTCACTTAGAGGACTTCAATAGGACATAAAGCACCGTTAATGTCTGCTTAGTCCGATTAATGTCCGGTGGAGGCTAGTGTGTTGCTCCGGATAGGGGAGCGCCGCGAAGGAGTCAGATCGCATGCCGCGACCAATCGGTAACATCCAGCTCAAAGCAGCTCGCCAACATGCGGGGTATGGCTCACAGCAAGCGCTAGCTGACGCCTTGACGCGCGCCGCCGTGCAACTTGGCCTTGGCCGCGTCGAGGTAAGCGTGCGCCAGGTACGGCGTTGGGAGTCCGAAACCCCACCATGGCCCCACGCTGACCATCAACGGCTACTCATTCACGTGCTGCAACTACCAATTGAGCGGCTTGGGTTCACGCCCCCTTGGTCCGATCCTGCCGCTATGACCGCGTCCCCAACAGGCAGCCACCCACAGACGGCGCATGCCAATCATGCGCGGCCTCTCCCCTTGCCGACCGCCGTCGTTGCCATACAGCCCGCCAGCATCGGGACCGACTATGCCGCCATCACAACCGCCTATCGTCGGCTGTACTGGACTGTTCAACCCTCGCAGATCCATGCCACTGCGGCCGAGCATGCCCGCTTCGGGATCCAGCTTCTCGCCGAGACCGCTGGCCCGGCCCGCCGCCTTTTAGCCGCCGCGCTAGCGGAATCACTTCTCATGGTCGCCCGCATCGAGTTCTTCGATCTACGACAGCCCGCCGATGCGGACATCACGCTAGTCAGCGCTCTACAAGCCGCCGGGGAAGCTGACAGCCCCTTACTTGGAGCTGCCATCCTCGCCCATGCCGCCTTCATCCCAGGGTGGGCAGGGGAGCAAGAGGATGCCGCTGAGCGCATGCGCGCCGCCCGTACCTACGCCCGCCGAGGCAACGCCCCTGCCGAGTTCCTCGCCTGGTTGGACGCTGTGGAAGCCGAGTGCGAAACCCGATGCGGCAACACTCAACGGGCGTTGCACCTCATCGGACACGCCGAGGACATCCTTGCTACCGGGGGTCAGCAGAACGTTCCTGAATGGTTCGACTGGTTCTCGGCCACACGGCTGGCCAGCTTCAAGGGCAACACCCAGCTACGAGCAGGGCATCTGCCCCAAGCCCGCCGAACCCTAATCGAGGTGCTGGACGCGCTTCCTACCGACGCGACAAAGCAGCGCACCGTGGTCCTGGGCGACCTGGCAGCGATAGAAGCCGCAGCGAAGAACCCCGAGGCGGCCTGCGCCCGAGCACAGGAAGCTCTCGACCAACTAGCTATCACTTGGTACGCAACCGGAATGGATCGTGTCCGCGACGTACGGCGAGCCCTCCACCCATGGGCAGATCAGGAATGTGTCCAGCGTTTGGACGATCGCCTCTACAGTTGGCGGACGACCATCACCGCATTGCAGCGTTGAAAGCTGCGATCCGCGTGGGAAGCTCGGCGAGGGAGTCGATTCGCATGGTGGCTACTCGATCACCTTCCGGATCGTCTTGCTGGATGATGCCCCAAGGGCCACGTCGAATCAGCGCTGTTCGTAGCCCGATGGCTGCCGCAGGCCGGATGTCGTTGTCCAACCGATCCCCGACATACAAGATCTCAGCGGGAGTACACCCAGCCTCTCGCACCACATGCATGAAGAACGCTGGATCAGGTTTGGCCACCCCCCAGTCATCAGATGTCGCGATCATGTCGGCAGGCAGATTCAAAGTACGAAGGATTCCTCCGGCTCGTGATGTCTGGTTGCCCGCGATGCCCACCCACAGTCCATCAGCCCGCAGCTCCTTCAAGGATGAACGGACGTCGAGGTACAGGTCTTCCTCACCGAACCACTCGGCTTGGCCTGCCGCAGCCCGCTTTTCACGCTCCTCCGTGAGGTCGAAGCCGGGGCGAAAGATCTGGAAGGTTTCCCGATAGTCGCGCCCCTGCGCGATGACTGCCCCAAACGCTGCGGAGAAGGAGTGCCGGGGAACACCAAGCCAGTCCGCCCAGGTGCCATACTCGCGTGTCTCGTCCACCAGACACTCGCCGACATCGAACACGACAGCCCGAATCATGGTCCGCAGTCTATGAGACTCATCGAACGCCTCTGGCGGGGGTTCCGGTCCTTGAATGACCCGAAACACACCGGCCCGGGAGACGGAGGGGTTGCCGAATTGTTTCGGAGCCGCCCGCACGGGGACCCCTCCAAGATCGCAAAAAGGGGGCCGGGAGGGAAAACGCGGGCAGGGACGCGACCCCTCCCATTGGATGACCAGCGTAATGCCCCCTTTTTGCGATCTTGCCCCGCACGTGCAGCACCACCGCAACGATTCGGAAACCCCTCTACGTAGCGGAGTGTCAGGGCCTACAAGCAGGGGCACAAATACGTCACAATCCCGTATTCGTCTTCCCCGCGCCGTTCGCGCCGACGAACCCGAACATCTCGCCCGGCCGTACGGCGAAGCTCACCCGGTCGAGGGCCACCTTGCCCGTCCCGAACATCTTGCGCAGCTCCTCTGTCTCCAACATGTGATCGATGATGTCCCGCCCGGCCCACCGACCAGAAGACGTCGATATCAGCGCTTCCGGATGACATCTGTCATCTCGCTACGCTGATCCGTATGACGCGTGCTGACAACGACAAGCCGGTCGTCCTGTCGAAGATCTATACGAAGACGGGCGACGACGGCACCACCGCTCTCGGGGACATGAGCCGTACGACCAAGACCGACCCCAGGCTGGCCGCCTACGCCGACGTGGAGGAGGCCAACGCCGCCATCGGAGCCGCGCTGGCGCTCGGCCCGCTCCCCGAGGACATCACCGCCACGCTGACCCGGGTGCAGAACGAGCTCTTCGATCTGGGGGCGGATCTGTGCACCCCGGTCACGGAGAACCCCGAGTATCCCCCGCTGCGGGTGGAGGCGTCCTACATCACCTGGCTGGAAGAGCAGTGTGACCGGTTCAACGAGGAGCTGAAGCCGCTGCGCAGCTTCATCCTGCCCGGTGGAGCCCCCGGGGTCGCGCTCCTGCACCTCGCCCGCACGACGGTACGCCGGGCCGAGCGGTCCACCTGGGCCGCGCTGGAGGTCCACGACGACATCAACCCGCTGACGGCGAAGTACCTCAACCGGTTGTCGGACCTGATGTTCATCCTGTGCCGTGTCGCGGCCGCCGGCGACGAGATCCTCTGGGTTCCCGGCGCCTCACGCCACTGACCCGCCCCACCCCGTCATCGACACCTACGACGCCCAGCCATCCCGCTCGGGGCGCGGCGGTGAAGTAACCGAGGAACGCCCGGAGCGACGAAGGAGTGAGGATGTGACGAGGGCACGAGCCGACTTCGGGCGCCCCGAGCCCGCCGGGCCGAAGGCGCGGTAAATCCTAAGCGGCGTCGAGGTGGGCGCTGGGTGGGGCGGATTCGAGCCAGGCGAGGAAACCGGTGAGGGCGTCCTCGCTCATGGCCAGGGCGAGTGCGCCCCGCTCGGCCGAGCACTCGACGGTCCAGTAGCCCTCGGGCCCCTCACCGGTGCCGAGCCTCCTGCGCCGGGAAACCGTGAGGCCGCGCCTCGCGATTGCGTGGCGCGGCCTCAGGCGGAGTCCGAAGAACGGGATCCAGTGCAGCTCTCCCCCGGCGTAGCGGGCTACACCGGCTTTCCAGCCCTGGTTTCCCGTGCGTACCCGACAGACGACAGTGCCCCGGCTCCGGGCCAGGGCGATACCGCGTACGACGAGGAGGGCAGCGACAAGAGATACGCCTGCGAGAACGTCGAGCGCCGTCATCGCCGCCCTCCTTCACAAAAGAATCAAACCTCTTCCCCGGCTGCGCGCAGCCGGGCCCTGGCACGCTTGGCCGCGAGACGGATGTCCGCGTCCTCCTGGCCGGCCTCGATCGAGGCCTGCGCCCGCTGCAGCGCGTCCCTGGCGGCGGCGACGTCGACCTCGGAGCCGAGCTCGGCGGCCTCGGCCAGGATCGACACATCGTTGTTCGCGACCGAGATGAACCCGCCGTGGACGGCGGCCACCAGGTCACTCTCGCCGCCGCGCTTGACGCGCAGCACACCGCCCTCGACGAGAACGCCGAGCACAGGAGCGTGTTCCGGCATAATACCGATCTCGCCGTCCACGGTCTTCGCAATCACCATGTCGGCTTCGCCCGACCAGATCTCACGTTCCGGCGACACGACGCCAACGCGAAGCTTTGCCACTTCTGGCTCCCTTTCGATAGACGCCTGTACGGCTCACGCGGAGCCGTACAGGCGTCGGAGGCGTCTTAGCGCTCGAGTTCCTTCGCCTTCGCGATGGCCTGGTCGATGCCGCCCACCATGAAGAACGCCTGCTCGGGCAGGTGGTCGTACTCACCGGCGCAGAGGCCCTTGAAGGAGGCGATGGTCTCGTCCAGCGGCACGAACTCGCCCGGCTGGCCGGTGAACGCCTCGGCGGCGTACATCGGGTGCGAGAGGAACCGCTCGATACGGCGGGCCCGGTTGACCGTGACCCGGTCCTCCTCGGAGAGCTCGTCGATGCCCAGGATGGCGATGATGTCCTGCAGTTCCTTGTACTTCTGCAGGATCCGCTTGGTCTCCTGGGCCACCGCGTAGTGCTCGTCGCCGACGACCTGCGGGTCGAGGATCCGCGAGGAGGAGTCGAGCGGGTCCACCGCGGGGTAGATGCCCTTCTCCGAGATCGGACGGGAGAGCACCGTCTGGGCGTCGAGGTGCGCGAACGCGTTGTGCGGCGCCGGGTCGGTGATGTCGTCCGCGGGGACGTAGATCGCCTGCATGGAGGTGATCGAGTGACCGCGGGTCGAGGTGATGCGCTCCTGGAGGACACCCATCTCGTCGGCCAGGGTCGGCTGGTAACCCACCGCGGACGGCATACGGCCGAGCAGGGTGGACACCTCGGAGCCGGCCTGGGTGAACCGGAAGATGTTGTCGATGAAGAGCAGCACGTCCTGCTTCTGCACGTCGCGGAAGTACTCCGCCATGGTCAGAGCGGACAGGGCGACCCGGAGACGGGTGCCCGGCGGCTCGTCCATCTGGCCGAAGACGAGCGCCGTGTCCTTGAGGACGTTGGCCTCCTCCATCTCCAGCCAGAGGTCGTTGCCCTCACGAGTGCGCTCGCCGACGCCCGCGAACACCGAGGTGCCCGAGAACTTCAGCGCGACGCGCCGGATCATCTCCTGGATCAGAACGGTCTTGCCGACGCCCGCGCCGCCGAACAGACCGATCTTGCCGCCCTTGACGTACGGCGTGAGCAGGTCGATGACCTTGATGCCGGTGGGCAGCATCTCGGTGCGCGACTCGAGCTGGTCGAACGCCGGAGACGGACGGTGGATGCCCCACTTCTCGGTGATCTGGAGCGACGCGGTCGGCACGTCCAGCGCCTCGCCGAGGGCGTTCCAGACGTGGCCCTTGACGACGTCGCCGACCGGCACCGAGATCGGCTTACCGGAGTCGGTCACCGCGGCGCCGCGCACGAGGCCGTCGGTGGGCTGCATGGAGATGGCCCGGACCAGGTTGTCACCCAGGTGCTGGGCGACCTCCATGGTCAGGGTCTTGGTCTCGTCGCCGACGGTGACGTCGACGTTCAGAGCGTTGTAGATGCCCGGCATCGCCTCGACGGGGAACTCCACGTCGACGACGGGACCCGTGACGCGCGCCACGCGACCAACGGTGGCCACGGCGGTCTCAACAGTCATTGTGGTTACTCACTCTTTCCCCGCTGCGGCGTCAGCGAGCGCGTTGGCGCCACCGACGATCTCGCTGATTTCCTGGGTGATCTCGGCCTGCCTCGCCTGGTTCATCTGCATGGTGAACACGCGGATGAGCTCGTTGGCGTTGTCGGTCGCCGACTTCATGGCCCGGCGACGCGAGGCCTCTTCCGACGCCGCGGACTGGAGCAGCGCGTTGAAGATGCGCGACTCCACGTACCGCGGCAGCAGCGAGTCGAGCACCTCTGCGGCGTTCGGCTCGAACTCGAAGTACGGCGGGATCGTGTCGGTGGACTCGGCCTCCGACTCGACGACCTCCAGCGGCAGGATGCGCCTGACCACGACGTTCTGCGTGAGCATCGAGACGAACTCGGTGGAGACGATGTGGATCTCGTCGATCCCGTTCTCCTCCTTGAACGACTCGATCAGCGTGTCGGCGATCGCCTTGGCGTCGGCGTACGACGGCCTGCGCGAGAAGCCCTCCCAACGGCCGCCCATCTTGCGACTGCGGAAGGTGTGCCAGGTGACACCCTTGCGGCCGACGACGAACGGCACGGCGCGGATGCCGCGCTCCTCCAGGAGGCCGCGCAGGGCCTCCGCCTCGCGGAGGATGTTGGCGTTGAAGCCGCCGCAGAACCCGCTGTCGCTGGTGACGATCAGCACGCCCGCGCTGGACGGCTTCTCCTTCTCGACGGTCAGCGGGTGATCGACGCTCGCCGTGTTGCTGACGACGCCGGACACCGCCCGCGTGATCTCCTGCTCGTACGGCACCGCCGCCTGCATGCGCTGCTGCGCCTTGACGATGCGCGACGACGCGATCAGCTCCTGCGCGCGGGTGATCTTCGCCGTGGACTTGACCGACTTGATCCGCCGCCGCAGCAATCTCAGCTGGGCACCCATGGGCTACTTCTTCTCGGTCTTGCGGACGTGCTTGACGATCTTCTCCTGGCCGACCTCTTCGGCCTCCAGGGCCTCGACCGGGACGTCCCTGACCAGCAGCTCACCCGACGAGGTGGTGAAGCCCTTCTTGAACTCCGTGATCGCGTCCTTGAGGACGGTGATCGTGTCGTCCGAGAGGTCCTTGGTCTCGCGGATGCTGTCGAACACACCCTTGGCCTGGCTGGACAGGTAGTCCAGGAACTCGCCCTCGAAGCGGCGGATGTCCTCGACCGGGACGTCGTCCAGCTCACCGGTGGTGCCGGCCCAGATGGAGACGACCTCCTTCTCGACCGGGAAGGGGCTGTACTGCGCCTGCTTGAGCAGCTCGACCAGGCGCTGGCCGCGCTCGAGCTGCGCCTTGGACGCGGCGTCGAGGTCGGACGCGAAGGCGGCGAATGCCTCCAGGTCGCGGTACTGGGAGAGCGCCAGACGGAGCGTGCCGGCGACCTTCCGCATCGCCTTGCTCTGCGCCGAGCCACCGACTCGGGAGACCGACACACCGACGTTGATGGCGGGACGAACACCGGCGTTGAACAGGTCGGTCTCGAGGAAGACCTGGCCGTCGGTGATGGAGATGACGTTGGTCGGGATGAACGCCGACACGTCGTTGCCCTTGGTCTCGATGACCGGGAGACCGGTCATCGACCCGGCGCCCATGTCGTCGGAGAGCTTGGCGCAGCGCTCCAGCAGACGCGAGTGCAGGTAGAACACGTCACCGGGGTACGCCTCACGACCCGGCGGACGACGCAGCAGCAGCGACACGGCGCGGTAGGCGTCGGCCTGCTTGGTCAGGTCGTCGAAGACGATCAGGACGTGCTTGCCCTGGTACATCCAGTGCTGGCCGATGGCCGAACCGGTGTAGGGGGCGAGGTATTTGTAGCCCGCGGGGTCGGACGCCGGAGCGGCGACGATGGTGGTGTACTCCATCGCGCCCGCCTCCTCGAGGCGGCCCTTCACCTGGGCGATGGTGGAGCCCTTCTGGCCGACGGCGACGTAGACGCAGCGGACCTGCCGTGCCGGGTCGCCGGAGAGCCAGTTCTCCTTCTGGTTCAGGATGGTGTCCACGGCGATCGCGGTCTTGCCGGTGCCACGGTCACCGATGATCAGCTGGCGCTGGCCACGGCCGATCGCGGTCATGGCGTCGATCGCCTTGATGCCGGTGGCGAGGGACTCCTTGACCGGCTGGCGCTGCACGACCGACGGGGCCTGCAGCTCCAGGGCGCGGACACCCTCGGCCTCGATCGCGCCCTTGCCGTCCAGCGGGTTGCCCAGCGGGTCGACGACGCGGCCGAGGAAGTTGTCACCGACGGGAACGGAAAGGACCTCGCCGGTGCGGCGAACCTGCTGCCCTTCCTCGATCTTGCTGAAGTCGCCCAGGATAACGACACCGATCTCCCGGACGTCCAGGTTCAGTGCCAGGCCACGCGTGCCGTCCTCGAACTCGAGCAGCTCGTTCGCCATCGTCGAGGGCAGGCCGGAGACATGGGCGATGCCGTCGCCACAGTCGACGACGGTCCCGATCTCCTCGCGCGCGGCACCTTCCGGCTCGTACGCCTGGACGAAGCGCTCAAGCGCGTCCCGGATCTCGTCCGGCCGGATCGTAAGCTCCGCCATCTCTCTTCTGTCTCCCTATTCGCCTAGCCGGCCAACCGGCGGCGGACTTCTTCGATACGTCCAGCGATGGTGCTGTCGATCAGATCGTCACCGATCTGGACCGAGAACCCACCGAGCACCTTGGGATCCACCTCGACGTTCAGGTGGACGTCACGGCCGTACGTGTTGCTCAGCCAGGCGGCGAGGCGCTGCTTCTGGCCATCGCCGAGCGGTACGGCACAGCGCACCAGCCCGACCAGACGCTGCCGCTGCTGGGCGACGATCCAGCCGTACTCGTCGAGGCCTGCCTCCAGGCTACGTCCTCGCGGGTGTGCGGAAAGCTGCGTGACCAGGCGCAGGGTGGAGGACGCGACCTTGTCCGCCAGCAGGCCGGCGAGCAGCTCCCGCTTACGCTCCCCCGAAATGGCGGCGTCGCTCAGCACGCGCCGCAGATCCGGGTTCGCCGCGAGGATGCGACCGAACCGGAACAGCTCGTCCTCGACGTCGTCGAGCCGACTCTGGCTCTCGGCCTCGGCCGCGCTGGCCACCACCGACAGCCGCTCCAGGGCGTCGGCGAGGTCACTGCTCCGCGACCACTTGGCCTCGACGGCCGCGACCGTCGTCTCCAGCGCGGGCTCGCTCACCTTGCCGGCCAGCAGCGCCCGTACGGCCTGGGCCTTCTGCTCGGCGGGACGTGAAGCGTCGGAGAAGCCGCGGCGCAGCCCGTGCTCGCGGTCGAACAGGTCGGCCACCGCGCTGAGCTCATCGGCCAGCGTGCCCAGGTCGGCGGACCCGGCCACGCTGTTGAACCGCTCTTCGACCTCTGCCAGCGAGGCCCTGCTCAGGCCGCGCATCAGCGGACCGCCTGCGACGTTCCCTCGAGCTCCTCAAGGAACCTGTCGACGACGCGCCGCTGGCGGGCCTCCTCCTCAAGGGATTCGCCCACGATGCGACCGGCGAGGTCGGTGGAGAGGCGGCCGATCTCACCGCGCAGCTGGGCGAAAGCCTGCTGGCGGTCGGCCTCGATCTGGGCGTGAGCGGCCTGGATGAGGCGGCGAGCCTCTTCCTGGGCCTCCTCGCGCAGCTCGGCCTTGATCTGGGCGCCCTGCTCGCGCGCCTCTTCCCGCAGCCGGGCCGCCTCCTGGCGGGCCTCGGCGAGCTGGGCGCGGTACTGCTCCAGCGTCCGCTGAGCCTCCGCCTGGGCGTCCTCGGCCTTCTTGATGCCGCCTTCGATCGCCTCGGTGCGCTCGTTCAGCGTCTTCTGGATGCGCGGCGTCAGGATCCTGCCGACGAAGATCAGGACGAAGAGGAACGCGAAGACGCCGACGACGAGTTCGTACAGGTGCGGCATGATCGGGCTGTTGCCCTCAGCCGCGAGAAGCGTAGCTGCCGCTTTCATGGATGCAGCCTTCCGTCAGGGGTCTTGCGTCAGCCGTAGATGAACGGCGCGACAAGACCGATCAGAGCGAGGGCCTCGACGAGAACGAAGCCGAGGAGCATGTTCTGCCGGATCAGGCCGTACGCCTCGGGCTGGCGCGCGATGGCCTGGAGGCCGTTGCCGAAGATGAGGCCGACGCCGATGCCGGGGCCAAGGGTGGCCAGGCCGTAACCGATGGCACCGATGTTGCCGGAGACCTCAGCGAGAACGCTCATTGCTTTTCCTTTACTGGACGGCCGGTGCAGGGTGTCACCGGTCTGGACTAGGCGGGAAGGGGTCTTAGTGCTCGGCGTGCAGGGAACCGCCGATGTACATGGCGGCGAGCAGCGCGAACAGGAAGGCCTGCAGGAACTGGATGAACAACTCGAAGCCGGTCATGGCGATCGTGAAGACGACACCCAGTACTCCCACCGGCGCTCCGAGCGGAGTCAGCTTCTCGAAGAGGAACCAGAAGCCGACCATGCTGAAGAACGCGAGGATGATGTGACCGGCGAACATGTTCGCGAACAGTCGCACCGCGTGCGTGAACGGGGCCACGATCATGTTGGAGAGGAACTCGATCGGGGCCAGCAGCACGTAGATCGGCTTGGGCAGCCCGGGCGGGAACATCATGTTCTTGAAGTAGCCGAGCGCGCCCTGGTGCTTCATGCCCAGGTAGATCTTCATGCCGTAGACCACCAGCGCCAGCACGGCGGGGAAGGCGATGTGCGCGGCGACCGGGAACTGCAGGACGGGCACGACGCCCATCAGGTTCCAGATCCAGACCAGGAAGAAAAGGCTGAGCAGCAGGCCCATGTAGCGGTCGGCGTCCTTGCCCAGGAACGGGCGTGCCACCTGATCCCGCACGAACATGTAGCCGTACTCGCCGATGTTCTGCACGCCCCGCGGCACCAGCTTGGGATTGCCGAAGGCCGACCAGCAGAAGCCGACGACCACCAGTGAGCTCAGGATCGCGAGCAGGACCGGCTTCGTCAGCCAGAAGGGCGCCCCCGCCCAGAGTGTGGGGAAGTCGAACAGTTCAAGCCCCGGGGCCTTGAACTCGTCGGCGGCGAGAACCGTCAGCGCGCTCACGCGGCGTTCCCTTCAACGTGGTGATGGATCAGAATGGCTTGCCCAGAGGGGTGACCGTCAGCTGAGTTCAGCGACCGTACTTCACGTAGACGAGGTAGATCGCGAGCACTACCCCGGTGAGGATGCCTATGGGAATGAAGGCATGCACGCCAGTCCAGCGGCTCAGCAACCAGCCGGAGCCGCCCCAGATAATCATTCCCGAGATCAGATAGCTGGGAATCGACCAGGCGGCGTTGGCGAAGTCGCGGCCGTCCTGTTCGGGGCTGCGCTCCATTTCGCTCATCGCGGGCACGACGATAGCAGGCGAGGAGCGACTAGTCATATCGGACTGCTCCATGAGCATGGTCACGGGGAGCATGGTCACGGGTGTCCCTGCCCGGAGATCCGGGCCTCGGGCTCGACGTAGAGCAGTTTCAGCTTCATGAAGCCGCGCATCTCACCCACGGTCCAGGCGACGGTGCAGGCGACGACGGTCAGCGCGAACGCGCGCGGGTGGAAAGCGGTGGCGCTCTCGAAGGCCTTCAGCAGGGCGATGATGAGCAGGACCTTCACGGCATAGGTCGCGACCGCGGCCATCATCATCATCGCGGGCGAGATCCGCCCCGCCCAGGAGACCGCGGCCAGGCCGACGGTGAAGAAGACACCGACCAGCGCGATGCCGATGAGTGCGCCGAACGCGCCCTGAAGTCCGGCGAAGATCACCGCGACGACCACGGCGACCAGGCCCACCGCGAGGGTGGGGATGGCGGCGCCCTTGAGCACGCGCACGTCGTTGGCCTGCATCGGAACTCCATCAACCGGTTGTCAAGCGAGCGATTGCTTCCTTAGGGATTCCAGCATATGAAACCCCTGCTAGTGAAAGCTATCACAAGCTCGGCGGGGGCTGCCTTTACCTGCCTGTTCGTCGGCAGGTGTTCACAGTGTCGTCGCCCGCGCGCGTGTCGTGGCGCTCGCGGCCGCCGTACCCGGGTCGGACGGATCCGTGGTTCCGAGCCCGGAGGCGTGACCACCCGGAAGGTGCGCGCCCCCCTGCCCCGGTTCGCCCTTGTCACGCGCGCGCTTGTCGCGCCGCCCGCCCTTGCGCGACCTCCATCGCGGCGAGGCCATCATGATCAGTACGGCGATCGCCAGCACCACGGTCAGCGGGAACACGATCAGCGGAACGCCGCCGATCGACAGGCCGACCAGCGTGAACGAGAACAGGAACGTCCAGCCGTACATGATCAGGACGCTGCGGCGCTGCGAGTGGCCGATGTCGAGCAGGCGATGGTGCAGATGGCCGCGGTCGGGCGCGAACGGCGACAGGCCGGCGGACGTCCTGCGGACCACCGCCATGACCAGATCGAGCAGCGGAAGGATCATGACCGCGATCGGCAGCAGGAGTGGCAGCACGACCGGGAACTTGTTCATCCGGTCGATGGCGCCGGAGTCGACCGACGAGATGATGGTGATCAGCGAGGTGGCGAGGAGCATCCCGATCAGCATCGCCCCGGTGTCGCCCATGAAGATCTTGGCCGGGTTGAAGTTGTGGGGCAGGAACCCCAGGCACATCCCAATCAGGATCGCCGCGATGGCCGCCGTCACGTTGATGCGGGATCCGCTGCTGTCCTGGGAGAGCGCGATGGAGTAGGCGAAGGTCGCGAGCGCGGCGATCCCCACGATGCCCGCGGCCAGGCCGTCCAGGCCGTCCACGAAGTTGACCGCGTTGATCACGACCACCACGATCATGATCGTGATGATCGTGCGTAGGTTGGGGTCGAGCCCGGTCGAGCCACCCATGTCCTTGGGCAGCGGCAGCCAGGGCAGGTACATCCCGAAGTAGACGAGGAGGCCGCCCGCCGCGACCTGCCCACCGAGCTTGACCAGCGCGTCCATGCCGAGCCAGTCGTCCAGGAAACCGGTCAGCACGATCACCCCGCCCGCGACGAGCAGGGCCGTCACCGTCTGCCCCGCCTGACCGGTGGCGAGCGCGCCCCCGACGTAGGGCAGATGTGTCGCGAGTAACAGCCCGGCGGCCATCCCTCCGAACATCGCCAGGCCGCCCAGTCTCGGGATCGGCACCTTGTGCACGTCCCGCTCCCGCACCTCCGGGGCCGCGCCGATGCGCAGTGCGAACACCCGGACCGGAGGCACCAGCAGGTAGGTGACCGCGGCCGTGACGAGCGCCAGGAGCAGATATTCGCGCACGGACCTAGTTTCTCGCTTGGGCGGACCAGTTGTGACGGGAAAACGTCGCGAAACGCCTCATTCGCCGGGATAAGCCGGATGCGTGGCGGTCAGCGCCCTTACCCGTTCGATCACTGACGTTATAGCACCAGGGTTGCACACGGCTTGCACGACAGCGGAAGCGATCTCTTTCATCTCCCCCGGCCCCATCCCCTGGGTCGTCACGCACGCGGTGCCCACTCTGATGCCGGAGGTGATCGTGGGCGGTTCCGGGTCGTACGGGATGGCGTTGCGGTTGAGCGTGATCGCCGCCTCCTCACAGCGGCCCTCCGCCTCCGCGCCGGTGACGCCGGCCCCGCGCACGTCGAGCAGCACCAGGTGGGTGTCCGTGCCGCCCGACACCGGGCGCAACCCCTCGGTGGCGACGGCCTCGGCGAAGGCCGCGGCGTTCTCCACCACCGCCGCGGCGTACGTGCGGAACTCCGGCCGCAGCGCCTCGCCGAACGCGACCGCCTTCGCCGCCACGGAGTGCATCAGCGGGCCGCTCTGCGAGAACGGGAACACCGCGCGGTCGATCCTGGCCGCCAGCTCGGCGGTGCAGAGGATCGCGCCGCCGCGCGGCCCGCGCAGCGTCTTGTGCGTCGTGAACGTCACCACGTCGGCGTACGGCACGGCGGACGGAACGGCCTCCCCCGCCATCAGCCCGATCGTGTGCGCGGCGTCCACGAGCAGCCAGGCGCCGGTCTCGTCGGCGATCCCGCGGAACGCCGCGTAGTCGATCAGCCTGGAGTAGGTCGCCGCGCCACAGATGATCATTTTCGGCCGGTGCATGAGCGCGAGGTCGCGCACCTCGTCGTAGTCGATGAGCTCGTTGTCCCTGCGCACGCCGTAGGCGACGACGTCGAACCACCTGCCGGAGAAGTTGACCTTGGAACCGTGGGTCAGGTGGCCGCCGTGCGAGAGCGCCATCGCGAGCACGGTGTCGCCCGGCCGCAGCAGGGCCGCGTAGGCCGCGAAGTTCGCCGACGCCCCGGTGTGCGGCTGGACGTTGGCGTGGTCGGCGCGGAACAGCTTCTTCGCCCGGTCGATCGCGAGCCGTTCGGCCTGGTCGACCACCTCGCAGCCGCCGTAGTACCGGTGGCCGGGATAGCCCTCGGCGTACTTGTTGGTGAGCGTCGAGCCGAGGGCCGCCATCACGGCGGGCGAGGTGAAGTTCTCGCCCGCGATGAGCTGGAGCCCGCCGCGCAGCCGGGCGACCTCGTCCAGAAGCAGTTGGGCGACCTCCGGATCCTGCCGCTCCAGCCGGGAGAAGTCGGGGCCGTAGAACGGTTGTGTCTCATTCATAAACCGGGCTCACATCCCAGGGGTGACCGTTCTCCCAATGTAAGCCCGGCAATGCGCGCCACCAGGGTCTCCATCGGGCTTTACGCAAGCTGTACCAAATATCACCGAAATGTCGGCGGAGTATCGAGGATTCCCGCGAGGAGGCCGGTTGGCGGCACGCGAACGCGTATTACCGCATGCCGATCACGCCTGCCGCTTCGGGATGATCCGCTTGACGGCGACCGCCGCGGAGACCATGGTGAACGCACCCAGAGCGACCCAGAAAGCGTTCCATCCGAGGAACGGCGCGGACAGCGCGGCGCCCCCGAAACCCGCCGCGACACCGCCGATGGGGGGATTGTTGTACATTTACCATTTCCTTTCTCTGCGCCATGCGGCGTCCCAGAAGGCTTTCGCCTGAGCAACCTGAAGAAACACGTCGAAAACCATCTCCACGAGCAGGAGGCTCGCGATCGCCATCTGCGCGACGCCTCTGCTCTTCACCGTCACGATCCGCTCGATCATGAAGATGACGGTGATTCCCAGCCACAGGGGATGGATCACCAGCCCACCCGCGACGGCGATCGACCAGGCCGTCGCACCGAGATACGCGAAGATCACGATGATGCCGACGAGCGACAGCAACTGCCGCCCCCAGTAGGGCAGGGTCACCCGCGTCCAGCCGTAGTCCGTGAGGTTCTCCAGCGCGCCGCGCTTCCACCTGAGGCGCTGCTTGAAGAGGTCCTGCCAGGTCTCCATGACCTCGGTGGTGAGCGTGCACTCCGCCGGACAGAGGATCCGGAACCTCAGATGCAACAGGGCCAGGGTCAACTCGTTGTCCTCGGTGAGGACGCGCACGTCGTACACCTGGTCGCGGCCGGGGAGGCGGCCGGTGCGCCGGGCCCTGACGACCTCCTTGAGCGCGAGGGCGCGGAACAGCGTCGCCGTGCCGGTCAGTACGAGGGCCTTGCCCTGGAGCCTCCTGACGTCCCTGGCGTAGCGCGCGTACTCGTTCCGCTGGAACATCCCCACGACGCCGCCTCCGGGCTTGCCGGTGAACGTACCGCCGATCGCGGCCAGTTTCCCCGTCGCCAGCCTCGCCACCGCGTGGTGGATGAATCCGGGGTGCAGCGCCGAATCCGCGTCCATGACCAGTACCGCGTGCCCGCCGCCGAGACGCGGCAGCAGCACCTCCAGAACCTGGTTGAGCGCGCCGGCCTTCTTGTGGCGGTTGCCCACCGTCCTGATCACCTCGGCGCCGTGCGACCTCGCGATCTCCTCCGTCGCGTCGGTGCAGTTGTCGGCGATCACGATGATCCTGTCGGGCTTGCGCCGCTGCCGGTGGAGCGACTGGATCGTCTCGCCGATCTGCCCCTCCTCGTTGTGCGCGGGGACGAGCACGGTGACCCGCATCGACGAGGGCGCCAGCGGGGGAAGGTCCCGTCGTCCGTCCGTCCCGTCGGAGGACCGATGACGTCCACCCGGGCGGGCATGCGCCCGCGGCCCGGCCTCGGGGCTCCGCAGGCGTCGCATCTCATGGGGCGCACGCCGGATTCCCGCCCGAACCATCACTGACCGTCCTGGACAAACGATTTAGATCGGTCCATACGGTATCAAAGGTAGATTTGGGGTTTATGGGACGGGTGGTGAATCTGACGTGAAACCAATGCAAAACGATCAAAACCGGCGAAGTGGGGTGGGCCGGCCGCTCGCCGTGGTCGTCGCCGTCCTGGGCCTCCTCACGGTGGCCGCCGTCACTGTGTTCACGCTCGACCGGTCCTCCGGCGCCGCGCCGGTGCCTCCTGCTCCACCCGCGAGCGCGGCCACACCGGACGCGGAACCCACGCCCTCGACCGCCCCTGCGATGGCGCCCGCGTCCCCTGTGCTGCTGGAGATTCCCAGGATCGGCGTGCGTGCGGGTCTCATGACGCTCGGGAAGAATCCGGACGGCACCCTGGAGGTTCCGCCGCTCTCCCGTGTGGACGAGGCGGGCTGGTATCGGCTCGGTCCTTCTCCGGGAGCGACCGGTCCCGCCGTGATCGTGGGACACGTCGACTCGAAGCAGGGCCCGGGGGTCTTCTTCCGGCTCGGTGACCTACGGCCGGGCGACAGGGTGAAAGTGTCACGACAGGACGGGACCGTCGCGACATTCCAGGTGGATTCACTGGAAAGTGCGCCAAAGGATCACTTCCCGACATCCCGGGTGTACGGAATGACCGACTTCCCGGCGCTGCGACTGATCACCTGCGGTGGGACGTTCGACCGCGGAAGCGGCCACTATCTCGACAATGTGATCGTTTACGCGCACCTCGTGTCAGCGAAGTGACCCACGGTCGGGACGGCGGCCACGCGCGGGCCCGCGCGGTGCGGTCCGCGCCTCAAAGCGGCCCGCGGAGCTTCCGGCACGATCCCCCGAATCCGATCCGCGGGTGTGCGATGGGTGCGTCCAGGGCGGTTCTGACCTGGGCCGTATCAGGAGAACGCGCGCGGCGTTTTGACACCGCCCGGTATCCACCGCGGCGTGTCGGCCGCCTGGTCGCTGATCGCGGTCAGCACGGCCTGGCGATACATCGCCAGGCGGTTGCGCCACTCCCCCACATCGTCCACGTAGCGTTTCGCCACCGGAGCGTCCCAGACGTCGTTGCTCCGCGCCATCTCGTACGGCTTGTCGAGGGACCGGGTGAGCTGCTCCATCATCGGCAGGACCTGGAGCCAGAGATCGACGAGCCGCTGGTACTCGGGGTTGAACACCCACGTCGTCTGCTGCCCACCCGGCGTCAGCAGGTCGGTGCTCGACGGTGCCGGCGGCGTCTCGCCCGGCTGGAGCGGAACCGGCGCGGGCGGATCCCCATAGATCACGTCTTGCCTCCACTGGTGTCGACACTCGCCGCGCGTACGGACTCCGGCGTGCCGGGTATGGCGTCTCCGCCACCCGTGGCGAACGGATCCTCCGTGACGTTGTCCTCCGCCGTTCCCACGTAGTCGCCGAGAGGATCTCCGGGAGCGAGCCCTTCCTGGCGTACGGTCTGCTTGATCGGCTCCAACGGCTCGACGAATCCCGGCGGTCCGTCAGGATGCGGCCCGGGCGCCGTGCCGGACGCGCCTTGAGCCGCGGTCCCGCCCGTTCCTCCGGTGCCCGCCGCTGCCCCGGACGTTCCCGCCGTACCGGCGCCCGTGGTACCCGTTGCGGCATGCCCGGTGGTGGGCTGGACCTGCACCGCGCTTCCGTCCACCGAAGTGAGGGACACGTCGCCGACGTGGTTCATCGGAGTGGAGACGACCTTCACGCCGTCCACCACGATCACCTGACGCCCGACCGTCTGGTCTATGTCGTCGGGGTGATCCTTCCGAGGCGTGTCGATGATCTGGGAATCGTCCGTCGGAAGGCCCGGGTTGCCCGCCCCCGAGGTCACCTGACCGCCACCAGCGCCTGTCGTGGCGTCACCAGTCGTTGCGACACCCGTCGCCGCACCTGTCGTGGCGTCACCAGTCGTTACGGCACCCGTGGCAGCACCGGCCGCAGTCGACCCGGTGGAGGCACCCCCCGTAACGTCTCCAGCCACCCCAGCAGCCGAACCGCCCGACACACCACCCGTCGCAGCACCGGTCGTGGCGTCACCGGTCGTTACAGCACCCGTCGCAGCACCCGACGTGGCGTCGCCGGTCGTGCCGACGATCGAACTTCCCCACGAGTCACCTGGCGCGACAGAGGCCGAGCCGCTTGCCGCACCGGACAGATCACCGGAAGGCACCGGACCCGTGGCCGCCGCCGTCCCACCGTAGGATGCCGTGCTCACGCCACCTGTGGCTCCGCCCGTCGTACCGGTGGACGCGACCGTAGATGCACCATCGGTCGTGCCGGTGGACGCTGTCCCCGTTGAAACGGTGGTCGTTCCGTTGACGACATCACCGGAAGCACCACCGGACACGCCGCCAGGCGTGCTGCCGGATGTGCCACCGGAGCCGCCAGGTGTGCTGCCGGACGTGCCGGTGGAGGTGTCGGTGGAGGTGTCGGTGGACGTGCCGGTGGAGATCTGGCTTCCCTCGGCGCCGTTCCATGTGTCGTAGACCGCGTCCGGATGCGGGTTGTCGACCGCCGACTTCGGCGTCGTCCCTGCGGAGGTGTCCCGGTGGAGATCATTGGACGCCACGTCCACCCGGACGGGCTCGTCGACGGGCTTGCCTCCGGATCCCTTGTCGTCGCCGGAGGAACCGCTGGTCTTCGGCGTGTGTTCCTTGGACTTCTCGCCGTCCTTGCCGGGGTTGTCCGCGCCGCCCCTGCCGTCCGTCTCCCTGACGTTCGTTCCGTCACCGGACGCCTTGCCACCGGCCGCCTTGGACTTGTCGTCCTTCGCCGGGTCGTCGGCCGGTCTCGTGGTGTCGCGCTCATCGCCGGAGCCCTTGGCTCCGACCTGGTCCGAGGACTTGGCCTTCTTCTGGTCCGCGTCGTCGGTCGTGCCGTGCGCGCCCTTGCCCGAATGCGATTCCTTGGGCTTGTCGTCCTTCGCCGGGTCGTCGGCCGGCTTCGTGGTGTCGCGCTCACCACCGGAGGGCGACGACGACGGGGGCTTGCTCGCCCCGGCCGACTGCTTCTCCTTCTTCTCCAGGAGGACGAGGCGGGAGGTCACGTCCTTCACCATGGTCCCGCAGGCGTCCGCCACCTGGGCGGGCCGGTGCGTCGTCTGTACGGCGACGCCTGCCGCGCGGGTGAGCCGGGTGACCTGGGCATCGATGGCATCCATCTGCTTCGCGGCCTGCCCGACGTGGGCGAGCAGTTCGCGTACCAGCTTCGGATCCATCCCGTCCAGCTTGGCCATGGGCACGCCTCCACGAAGACATCGGCGCACTTACCGTAACCGTGACGTTAGTCCGACATGGCGTTGATAGCCAGACGGCATGATTGACCCGGTTTGCTGGCCTTGAGTCAGTCTCCGGTGGCGATGTAACTGACGACGCCCCGCAACTTGTCAGCGGGGATCGCGCCCTTGCGCAGCACCCGGGGCACCGCGCTGGTCAGGTCCACGATCGTGGAGGGCACGTCGTCGGCGCACTTGCCGCCGTCGAGGTAGACGGCGACGGACTCGCCGAGTTGCGCCTCGGCCTCCTCCGCGGTCGTCGCGGGCGCGGCGCCGGAGCGGTTGGCGCTCGACACCGCCATGGGGCCCGTCTCCTTGAGCAGGTCCAGCGCCACCGCGTGCAGCGGCATCCGGACGGCGACGGTTCCCTTGGTGTCGCCGAGATCCCACGACAACGAGCGGTTGGCCCGGCAGATCAGCGTCAGCGGACCGGGCCAGAAGGCGTCCACCAGGTCCTGACCGTAGGGGCCGAGGTCCTCCACCAGCGCGGTCGCCGCGCGTACGGTGCCGACGAGCACGGGGACCGGCATGTCACGGCCGCGTCCCTTGGCCTCAAGCAGCGCGGCCACCGCCGAGGGGGTGAAGGCGTCGGCGCCGATGCCGTAGACCGTGTCCGTCGGCAGGACCACCAGTTCGCCTCGCCGTACGACCGACGCGGCGTCGATCAGCCCAGAGGTGCGCTCACCCTGGTTCGCGCAGTCATAGCGCCTGCTCATGCGTCCCATCCTTCCACGTACGGCACGGCTCTCAGTCCTGCCCGAGGCGCGCGGTGACGAAGCGGTCCCGTCCCGTGAGGTCCTGCCGCAGCCGCACGTCACGCCAGCCGTTGTCCTCGGAGAACAGCCAGTACACCGGGTTTCCCTGCTGGTCGGCGTGCTCCACGGCGACGAACCCGCCCGGCCGCAGCAGCCGCCGTGCCGTGCGCTCGACCGCTCTGACCTCGTCCAGGCCGTCCTCTCCCGAACCGTACAGGGCGCGGGAGGGGTCGTAGTCACGGACCTCGGGGTCGCGCGGGATGGCCCCCGGCGGGATGTACGGCGGATTGGAGATCACCAGATCGACCTTGCCGTTCAACTCCCGCAGGCAGTCGGTGAGGTCCTCCGGATGGAGCATGGTCCTGCCTTGGCCGTGCTCCAGGATGTTCCGCCTGGCCCAGCCGTACGCCACGGGGTCGATCTCGACGGCGTGCACCTGGGCGAGCGCCACCTCCTGTGCGATCGACAGCGCGATGGCGCCGGATCCGGTGCCGAGGTCGACCACGACGGGGGACGCGACGTCCATCTCGCGCAGCCTGTCGATCGCCCAACCGGCCACGACTTCGGTCTCCGGGCGCGGCACGAACACTCCCGGACCCACTTCGAGGGAGAGATAGCGGAAGTAGGCCCGGCCGGTGATGTGCTGCAGCGGCTCACGGGCCTCCCTGCGCGCGATGCCCTCCCAGAAGAGGGCGTCGAAGTCCGCGTCCTTGACGGTGTGCAGCTTGCCGCGCGGCACGCCGTGCACAAAGGCCGCGATCTCCTCGGCGTCGGTACGCGGTGACGGCACGCCCGCCTCGGCGAGCCGGGCGGTGGCGAGTGCGATCTCGTCAAGCAGGAAGGTCATGGGTCCACTTACGAATGGGCGGCGAGCTTTTCCGCCAGTTCGGCGTCGAGCAATGCCTGTATCACCGCGTCCAGATCCCCGTCCAGGACTTGGTCGAGGTTATAGGCCTTGAAGCCCACCCGATGGTCGGAAATGCGATTCTCAGGGAAGTTGTACGTGCGGACCCGCTCGGAACGGTCGACCGTACGCACCTGGGATTTCCGCTCGGCCATGGCCGCCGCCTCGGCCTCTTCCTGGGCCATCGCGAGCAGCCGGGCCCGCAGGATGCGCATCGCCGACTCCTTGTTCTGGAGCTGGCTCTTCTCGTTCTGGCAGGAGACGACCACACCCGTCGGGAGGTGGGTGATCCGGACGGCGGAGTCGGTCGTGTTGACGCTCTGCCCTCCGGGACCGCTCGACCGGAACACGTCGATCCGCAGGTCGTTCGGGTCGATCTGGACGTCCACGTCCTCGGCCTCGGGATAGACGAGCACGCCGGCCGCCGAGGTGTGGATGCGGCCCTGGGACTCGGTCACCGGGACGCGCTGGACGCGGTGGACGCCGCCCTCGAACTTGAGGCGGGCCCAGACGCCCTCCTTGCCCTTGATCGCGACGGTGACGTCCTTGTAGCCGCCGAGGTCGGAGTGCTGGGAGTCGATGATCTCGGTCTTGTATCCGGCGCGCTCGGCGTATCGCAGGTACATCCGGAGGAGGTCGCCGGCGAACAGGGCCGACTCCTGGCCGCCCTCACCCGCCTTGATCTCCATGATGATGTCCTTGTCGTCGTTCGGGTCGCGCGGGACGAGGAGGTGCGTCAGCCGCTCCTCCAGGCCCGGGATGCGGCCTTCCAGCTCCGACGCCTCGTCGGCGAACGCCGCGTCCTCGGCCGCCAGTTCCCGCGCCGCCGCGAGGTCCTCACGGACGCCCTCAAGCTCGCGGTACGTCGTGACGATGGGTGTGAGCGTCGCGTAGCGCTTGCCGTACGTCCGCGCCTTCGCCTGGTCGGCGTGCACGGAGGGATCGGCGAGCTTCAACTCCAGATCCGCGTACTCACTGATGATCTCGTCGAGATTCACCGCGCGCTCCTTTCCTTGGGGCGGCTATCGGGACATGGCCTCCATCACGAAGAACGCCGACCCGGGCACGCCTCGGTCGAATTCGACAGAGGCGCGTCCGAGCCGGCGTCCGTGCAGAGCTACTGGCTCTTCTGGGCCTTCTTCCCGAAGCGCGCCTCGAAGCGCGCCACCCGGCCGCCCGTGTCGAGGATCTTCTGCTTGCCCGTGTAGAACGGGTGGCAGGCGGAGCAGACGTCGGCGTGGATGACACCGTTCTTGGCGGTGCTGCGGGTGGTGAAGCTGTTCCCGCAGGTGCAGGTCACCTGGGTGACGACGTAGTCCGGGTGAATCTCGGCCTTCATTGTTCAGTCCTAACGCTAGGCGCGGTCGCCGGGTCGCTTGTTCACCGTGCAGGATCGCCCGTGCAGGCTTACGCGCGTCGGGCACACTCGGGACGCGCGCGCGGGAACCGGTACCGCTGCGGTTCGGCTACCAGTGTGCCAGATCGAGAAACCCCTCAAGGCCGCCGCCTATTCCCGGCGTATCGGCGTGCCGCCCGGTGGGCCTCGGCGCACTGCGCGGGCCGCCCTTCTCGTCTCGTCACGCGGCCTCGGCCGTCCCCGGAATGCCGGGCCCCGTACGAGAGGGGGCGGATGTGTCCTATGCCACTCTTGGCGACTGGAGATCGGTTTCTCATGCCCTTCCCGGAATGCCGCGACAGGCCGTCCGGGGATGTGGATCAACGACCGACTTCCCAGGTCACAGCACACAACACAACAATCCGGAACATCGCGGAAAGCGCCCGGTAAATGGGGAGCTACTTCTCGATCCGGGTGGACGAGTCACACAGGCCCCACTAGGCTCCGGTGTTCAAACCCGACTTTTCCCTCAATTTTACCAATGTAAGGGGTATCCATGAGGAAGAGCCTGCGGCTTGCAGTAGCGGCCGCAACGGGGGCAGCACTCTTCGCTACCGGTGCGGCCATCACCGTAGCCTCCCCCGCAAACGCTGTGTCCGCCGTCGCCCTTCGGGCGGCTGGCGAAATCAAGAGCCTCGCGCACACCGGCGACCTCTTCATCCCGCCGACCGGTAGTGACAAGATCGGCTTCAGCTTCACCATCGATGACCCTTACGACACCTCAGACGCCAAGAAGGGCGAGGTGAAGTACAAGGTCTGGGCCAGGTACACCACTGATTCCTCGGCCAACCCGGTGGTATGGAAGACGGGCGACGTCACCCAGCTGACCAAGTCCACCGCCAACCCGATTCCCACCGGTGCTGTCAAGATGACGGGCTCGATCCCCGTCTCTTCCAGCGACAAGCCAGGGGACAAATGGCAACTCCAGGTTGCCCAGACCGACGACAGCGTGACGTCTGCTCCGACTGACAATGCGGCGTGGAAGGACTCGCTCCCCCTCGACGTCAAGGCTGCGACCCGTGTCAACGGGGCGAGCGTCTCTCCGAACCCCGTCAAGCTGAAGTCGGGTTCGGAAGTCGACGTCTTCGTGGCGTTCGAACTGGAGAAGTCCGGTGACGAGAAGGTCACCGACGTCCGGCTCGAGAGCAAGAGCTACGACGACTACTACTCGCTCGGCACCGGCATGGAGTCGGACGGCAAGTCGTACCACGACTCGGCCGCCTTCGACTACAGCACCTCCACCGGCGCCTGGCAGCTGAAGATCACGGTCACCCGTGGTTCGAAGACCTACAGCTTCGTCAAGGGCTTCGAGGTCTCGAAGACCGGCTCGTCCAAGGCCAAGTCGAAGGTCAAGCTGTCCGTCTCGCCGTCCAAGGTGAAGAAGGGCAAGACCGTCAAGCTGTACGGCAAGGCCTACCGCGGCTCCGCCGGCTGGGGCAAGAAGATCATGAAGCTCTACTTCAAGAAGAAGGGCTCCTCGAAGTGGTCGTTCGTCGGCTACGTCGGCTCCACCTCGACCGGTAAGTTCAGCAAGACCGTCAAGCCGAAGTACACCGGCTACTGGCGTCTGGCGGCCACGGGTACCAGCAAGACCTACGGCTCCTACTCCAACTACAAGCTGGTGACGGTCAAGTAGCACTCAGGGGTTTCTGCACGTCTCGCGTCACCAACCCCTGGCGCAATTCGTACAGCACCAGGAAGGGCCCGCACGGTTCACACCGTGCGGGCCTTTTTTCATGTCCGGCGGCCGGATGTCCGGAAGCGAGAAGCGAGGCCCGATCGGGACGGCGCCGCCTGTCGTGGTCGCTCGCGGGGCTCGCGGTCCTCGCGGCCTCCGTGGTCGAGACCATGGCCGTGATCCGGCGTCCGGCGTCCTGGACACCGCGGCGAGCGTCCACAGCCGCGCGTGTCCTGACGCGTCCCCACTACCGCGACAGACCCGGATGCCGCCCGTACGCGAGTCGTCGGACGCGGCGCCGTCCGTACCGGGCGCGCGCAGGGAAACGCCCCGGGTGGTGAACCACCCGGGGCGTCTCGCCGTACAGGAACTCAGTCGCGGTCGTTGCTGACCGTCGTCTTCTGCACCTGGAGCAGGAACTCGGCGTTGGACTTGGTCTCCCGCATCTTCTCCAGCAGGAGCTCGAGAGCCTGCTGCATGTCGAGGGCGTGGAGCACGCGCCGCAGCTTCCAGACGATCTGGAGCTCGTCCTTCGACATGAGGATCTCCTCCTTGCGGGTGCCGGACGCGTCGACGTCCACCGCAGGGAAGATCCGCTTGTCGGCGAGGGACCGGTTGAGCTTGAGCTCCATGTTTCCGGTGCCCTTGAACTCCTCGAAGATGACCTCGTCCATCTTGGAGCCGGTCTCGACCAGCGCCGTGGCGAGGATCGTCAGGGAGCCGCCGTTCTCGATGTTGCGGGCGGCGCCGAAGAAGCGCTTCGGCGGGTACAGCGCGGTGGAGTCCACACCACCGGACAGGATGCGGCCCGACGCGGGCGCGGCCAGGTTGTAGGCGCGGCCCAGACGGGTGATCGAGTCCAGCAGCACGACGACGTCGTGGCCGAGCTCCACCAGACGCTTGGCTCGCTCGATGGCGAGCTCGGCGACCGTGGTGTGGTCCTCGGCGGGACGGTCGAAGGTCGAGTGGATGACCTCGCCCTTGACCGACCGCTGCATGTCGGTGACCTCTTCCGGACGCTCGTCGACGAGGACGACCATCAGGTGGCACTCGGGGTTGTTGCGCGTGATCGCGTTGGCGATCGACTGCAGCACCATCGTCTTACCGGCCTTCGGCGGCGAGACGATCAGACCACGCTGGCCCTTGCCGATCGGCGAGACCAGGTCGATGATCCGCGTGGTGAGGACGTTCGGCTCGGTCTCCAGACGCAGGCGCTCCTGCGGGTAGAGCGGCGTGAGCTTGTTGAAGTCGGGCCGCTGACGGGCCTGCTCCGGCTCCATGCCGTTGACCGTGTCGAGGCGGACGAGCGCGTTGAACTTCTCGCGCCGCTCGCCCTCGCGCGGCTGCCGGACGGCGCCGGTGACGACGTCGCCCTTGCGCAGGCCGTTGCGGCGGATCTGCGCCAGCGACACGTACACGTCGTTCGCGCCGGGCAGGTAGCCGCTGGTGCGCACGAACGCGTAGTTGTCGAGGATGTCCAGGATGCCGGCGATCGGGATGAGGACGTCGTCCTCGCTGATCACGGGCTCGTTGCTGTCGAAGCGGTCGCGGCCACGGCGGTTGCGCTCGCGGAACCGGCCGCGACGCCCACGAGCGTCGTCGCCCTGGTCGCCGCCGCGGCTGTCACCGCGATCGCCACGGCTGTCACCGCGGTCACCACGGCTGTCGCCACGGTCACCACGGCTGTCGCCACGGTCACCGCGGCTCTCGCCCCGGCTGTCACCACGGTCGCCACGGCTGTCGCGGCTGTCGCCCCGGCCGTCGCGGCCATCACGTCCGTCGCGGCCCTGCTGGTCGCGGCCACGCGTCTGACCGTCGCCCGCGTCCGCGGCCCGCTGGTCCGTACGGCTGTCGCGGTCGCCGGAACGCTCGGCCGAGCGGTCGCGGTCGCCGGAACGCTCGCGCCGGTCGCCGCGGCCGCGCCGCTCACGGCGGTCGGACCGCTCGCCCCGGGCGTCGCCACGGGTCTCACCCTGGGCGTCGCCCTGGGGCTCGGTGGTGGCGAGGACGTCGGCACCGGCGGAGGCGCCGGTCGAGTTGGTGGCGGGAGCGGCGGCGGGAGCGCTGTCCACGCGCTCGACGGCGGGCTGCTCCTCGCGGGTCTCCACAACGGGAGCGGCGGGTGCGACGGGCTCGGCGGGCGCGGCGGCGGCGCGGGAACGTTCCCTGCGGCCTCGAGCGGGGCGTTCCGCGACGGCGACCGGCGCCTCGGCGGCCGGCTTCGGCTCCGCCTGCGCCTCTCCCGTCACTCCCTGCTTCTCCTGGATGGCCGCGATGAGCTGGCTCTTGCGCATCCGCCCGATCCCGCTGATGCCGAGACCGGTGGCCATGGCCTGCAGCTCGGGCAGCACCATGCCGGCCAGGCCGGTGCCGGAGCGACGACGCGGTCGAGCCGGAGCAGTGGTGGGGGTGTCGCCGGCGGCCTGGCCGTCGGAGAGGAGTTCGGTGGTGTCGCTCAACTAAGGGTCCTTCCCAGGGGTCGGGCACCGGACTCGTGCGTCCTGGTGTCCCGGTGGTGCGACCCGGCGGGACAGACCGGGTCGGGCTTCGCGAATCTCAGGTGTTGATGACGCTCCGGACTCGCGAGCTGCCAGATGTCGAAGTGGTTCGAACGCGCATGCCTCCGAGAACCCCACCTCTCGTCACGCCGAACGGGGCAACGGGAGGAAACGGTTTCGGGAAAATCGCCCTGCCCGCGTCGAAGGACGCGGAGCGAAGTGCAGCGATGTGCGAATGACAAGCACGCACCCAACACGGGGGCACCTGGTGCGGCTATCAGCCTAACATCACCAGCGCACACAGCTATTCCCTGGAGGTCGAAGAGGCATCAGCGTGTCTCGGGAAACTGAACGCCCGCACCATTCAGGTCGACGTTCAACGGCTGGATGAGCCAGTCCGTACCCACTTCTGGTGCGATCAAATCCTCGGTGTCCGATGTGGAAAACGCAAGGACCGTCGGACCCGCTCCCGAGACGACCGCGGGAACTCCCGCGGCGCGCAGCCGTCGTACCAGGTCGGCGGTCCGCGGCATTGCGGGCGCACGATAGTCCTGGTGGAGGCGGTCTTCGGTGGCGGCGAGAAGCAGGCCGGATTCCGGCATCCGGGTCAGCGCCGCGATGAGCAGCGCCGCCCGCCCCGCGTTGACGGCGGCGTCGGCGTGCGGGACGTCCTTCGGCAGGAGTCCGCGCGCCTCCTCCGTCGACAACCGGAAGGCCGGGATCAACACGACCGGCCGGATGTCGCCGTGCGGGGCGAGCTTCACCATACGTGCTGTTCCGGACTGCTCGGTCCACGCGATGGTCAGCCCGCCCGCGAGGCACGGCGCCACGTTGTCCGGATGGCCTTCCAGCTCCGTGGCCAGCGCGAACGCCTCGTCATCCGACATGGTCGGCGGCTCCGCCGGGGTGCCGGCCGTACCGGCGACGGCGGGTGCGAGCGCACGCGCGGCGAGGATGCCGGCGCAGATGGCGGCGGAGGACGAGCCGAGCCCGCGCGCGTGCGGGATGCGGTTGCGGCAGCGGAGGGCGATGCCGGCGGGCTGCGGGACGCCGATGCGGTCGAACGTGGCCCGCATGGTCTTGATGATCAGATGGCCCTCGCCCGCGTCCAGCTCTCCCTCGCCCTGGCCCTCGACCTCGATGGTCACGCCGTCGCCGGTGAGCGCGGCCTCGACCTCGTCGTACAGGTCGAGCGCGATGCCGAGGGTGTCGAATCCGGGCCCGAGGTTGGCGCTCGTCGCCGGAACCCGGACGAGGACGCTGTTGCTAGCGGTCATTCATCACCAGAATCCACTACATGATCAGGACGGGATCGGCGCCGGCCGGGCGGCCGTACCGGCGCCGGGTGCGCGACGGGGAACGGCGCGGGCCGGAGAGCCGGCGCCGTTCCGGTGGTCGCGCGGGGTCAGGCGAGTTCGAGCGCGGTGGCCGCGGCGTAGGCGTCGACGGGGATCGTCACCGGAGCGGGAGCGCCGGAGATCGCCCAGTCGGGGTCCTTGAGGCCGTTGCCGGTCACCGTGCAGACGACGCGCTGGCCCGGGGTGAGCAGCCCCTGCTCGTGGGCCTGCAGCAGGCCCGCGACGCTCGCCGCCGACGCGAGTTCGACGAAGACGCCCTCGCTCTGCGCGAGCAGCTTGTACGCCGAGGCGATCTGGCGGTCGGTCACCGCCTGGATGTCGCCGCCGGACTCGTCCCGCGCGGCCTCGGCGAGCTTCCAGGAGGCGGGGTTGCCGATCCTGATCGCGGTCGCGATGGTGTGCGGGTGGGTCACCGGCGCGCCGCCGACGATGGGCGCGGCGCCGCTCGCCTGGAAGCCGAGCATCCGCGGCGTCCTGGTCGCGATGCCGTCCGCGGCGTACTCCTTGTAGCCCATCCAGTACGCCGAGATGTTGCCGGCGTTGCCGACGGGGATGCAGTGGACGTCGGGCGCGTCACCGAGAGTGTCGACGATCTCGAACGCGGCCGTCTTCTGGCCCTGCAGGCGGTACGGGTTGACCGAGTTGACCAGCGCGATGGGGTAGTTCTCGGCGAGCTTCCTGGTCATCTCGAGGCAGTCGTCGAACGAGCCCTCGACCTGGAGCAGCCGGGCCCCGTGGACGAGCGCCTGGGCCAGCTTGCCCATGGCGATCTTGCCGCGCGGGACGAGCACCGCGCAGGTCAGCCCGGCGCGTACGGCATAGGCGGCGGCGGAGGCGCTGGTGTTCCCCGTGGAGGCGCAGATCACCGCCTGGGCGCCGTCCTCCACGGCCTTGCTGATGGCCATGGTCATGCCACGGTCCTTGAAGCTGCCGGTCGGGTTGAGCCCCTCGACCTTGAGATAGACGTCGCAGCCGGTCAGCTCGGAGACGCGCCTGGCGGGCACGAGCGGCGTGCCGCCCTCAAGCAGGGTGACCACGGGCGTCGTAGTGGTCACCGGAAGCCGGTCACGGTACTCCTCGATGAGGCCACGCCAAGCCCTGGTCATGATCGCTCCTTCTACGCGGGCTCCGTCACACGGGCCCACCTGCGGTATCAGCCATCGAGTTTACGGCCAACCGCTCTACCTGCGGGATCCGCTGTCCAGCTTATGGACATATTTATGGACATGCTGACGAGATACCGGGATTACTGAATGTTCCAGCTATCAGCGAACTACAAGTCAGCTTCGCTAGGGTCGATCCCTAACTTGACTCGACCAGTGACAAGCGAGGAGGGGGTCGTGACGGGCGACGAGACCCGGCCGAGGATTCGGCACAACGACTATTCTCCCCTGACCCCCGCGCCGATCGGCCGGTGGCGTCCCGAGCTGCCGGTCAGCGTGATCATCCCGGCGCACGGTGGCCAGCACCGGCTCGACCTCGCCCTCGCCTCCCTCGCGGCGCAGACCTATCCGGCCCACCTGACAGAGGTCGTCATCGTCGACGACGGCAGCTCGCCGCCCCTGCGATTACCGGAGATCCGCCCGGAGAACACCCGGATGATCGCCACCACGAACGGCTGGGGCCCGGGGCACGCCTTCAACACCGGCGTCGCCGCGACGGAAGGGACGGTCGTGCAGCGCCTGGACGCCGACATGGTCGTCCATCGCGAGCACCTGGAGGCGCTGCTGCGCTGGCACCACCTGACCGACTATCTGGTCACGATCGGCGCCAAGCGGTTCATCGAGGAGCCTCCCGTCACCGCCGCCGAGGTCCACCAGGCCGTCGCCGGGGGCACGCTGAAGCGGCTCTTCGACCCCGACAAGGCGATTCCCAGCACGACGGAGATGACCATCCTCCGCCTGGACGGCCTGCGGAGCAGCAAGAATCCCTACCACGTCTGCACCGGCCCCACTCTTTCCCTCTATCGCACGCTTTTTCGCGAGATAGGTGGATTCGATCAGGAGGTCCAGCGGGGCGAGGACACGGAGCTGGGATACCGGCTGGCCCAGGCGGGGGCGGTCTTCGTGCCGGACCTCGAGGCGCGTGCCGTCCATCTCGGCCTGCCCGCGCAGCGGCGCGACCGCGGAGCGACCGTCCGGGCCGTCGAGCCCTACCTGGCCCATCGCGTGCCGCTGCGCCGTGATCTGCGCAAGGAGCGGGGCCGGCGCTGGCGGGTGCCGTACGTCGAGGTGGTCCTGCGCGTGGCCGAGGCCGGCGAGCGGGAGACACGCGCGGCGGTGAACGCGGCGCTGGACGGGACGCTGCCCGACGTCGCGGTCACGCTGGTCGCGCCGTGGTCCGCGCTGCCCACCGGACGCCATTCCGTGCTGGAGGCCCCGGGCTTCGAGTTGCGCATGATTCGGGAGGGATTCCACGACGACCCGCGCGTACGGCTGGCCGAGGACGTGACGCCGAGCGCGGCGCCCGTGCCGTTCCGCTACTCGGGTCCCGTGGACGTGCCACCGGCACCGGCGACGCTGGAGCGGATGGTCAAGGCGCTGCTCGACGAACGGCTCGGCCTGCTCGTGGTCGATTTCCCCGACGGTCGCACCGCGACTCTGGAACGTACCGAAGCCGTCGGCCGGGCCCGCCTGCTGGCCGCACCCGGCGAGCCGCTCGCGGACGTCATCCACCAGACCCACGGCGTACGGCACAGCCCGGCCGGGGACTTCTGGCCCTCGCTCGCGGGACGACCCGCCGTCACACCTGCCCCTTCGCAGGCTCCAGCGAGTGGGGGCCGTCCGCTCGACGGCCGTTCCTCGGGAGCGTCTCCCTCCGAGACCGGGAGATCACAGCCCGCAGAGTCACGGCCTGGCTCACAGCCTGAGTCACGGCCTGGATCAGGGTCCGAGTTGCGGGCGAGCACGGCGTTGTCGGCGGAGACGCGGTCCGCGATGGCCGGGCTCACTCAGGCGTGGACGCCTGGAGGAGCCCGTCGGGAGCGTTCCTGGATCCGGCGGGTGCGCACGGCTCTCCGAAGCCGCTACCTCTGACGCCACCCTCTCCGGCTCACGGGGCGCCATGATCGTGCGGATACGCGGCTTGAACGATCAGTGACCCACCGGCATCGACGCCCCGCCCGGGAGCTCCCACCACGAGCCCTTCGTGAACCCGAAGGAGTCCACCGCGCGCATGGCGCCGGTCCGGATGCCGACGGTCCGCTTCACCGCACCCAGCCAACCGCCCTTGTCCGCGCGGACGCTCCAGAACGTGAGTGCGCCGGTGGTATCCCAGAACAGGCTCTGCGCTTTCTCCTTCGGGAAGACTCCGAGGCGGATTCCCTTGGTGAGGGTGCCGGACGCCAGGTCATAGGTGCGCAGACGCCACACGTCCGACCCGACGGTGGCGATCAGTACCACCGTCCTGCCGTCGGCGGCCAGGGCGACCGGATAGGCGTCGGACACCGCCTTCGGCACGATCCGGCTCGCTGTCGTGCGGCCGTCGGCATCGAGGACGGCGAACGTCGTGGGACCGGTGTCGGTACCGGTGCTCCGATCGACGAGCACGTGTTTGCCACCAGGGCTGAAGCTCAGCACCGAGTCGCTTTCGGAGACCGGGAACACCTTGCCGGTCTCGACGTTGGCGACCACGCTCGGGAGCGTGACGGCCTTGTCCTCGTCGCCGTCCTCAAGGTAGGTGACCTCGACGATCGAACCGTCGGGAGACAGCGTGGTGCCGACGTCGTCCAGGGTCAGGCCCCTGGGCGCGGTGGCGGCCGTGCCCGGCAGCGGACGGATCCGGCCACTGCCGACGTCGTGGACCACAAGCCTGCCGTCCTTGACGTAGTGCGCGACACGGCCGTCGGCGCTGATCCCGAGCAACGTTGTCTCGCCCGTATTCCCCTTGATCAGTTTGATGGTCTTGCCGCTGCGCATGACCAGCGTCCATGTGTCGCAGGAGGCCGTGCCCGTGCCGGGCTTCTTGGGGCATTCCGTGAGCCGGGCATACCGGACGGTGTCCGGGGCCGACGGGACTCCCGTGAACGCCTGCGCCTGGGGAGTGATCACGCTGGAGACGGTGGTGACGGTCAGAAACAGCGCGGCGAGACCGCGCTCAGAGCAGTTGCGGCTCATCGGATATTCCTCTCGCTATCCGATCAGATACGACGCGGACGCGAAAAGTTGTGCTTCACATCGACAGACTTCCCTTCTCCACCGCCCCGGCCGCTTTCCGGGTTCGGCCGCCGCCGTGCTTTCACCCGTCAAGGCCGTACGGAACACCGGCGACCGCGCATGACGGCCGCCGGAAAGCGCGGGAGAGGCTCTCCCCTGCCTCATGGGTTCTCGCCGCCTTGCCGCGCGGGCTCTCACCTCGTCACGCGGGCTCTCACAGCAGCTATCGATAGATCACGCGGCGGACGATGGCCTTGATGCTCCGTTTCCGGCGTAGCGTGCCGATCTCCTTGCGCAGGGAGCCGACCTCGCGGCGCAGTTCCACTGCGGATTTCCGCCATTTGGCCGCTTCGTCGCGCCATTTCCCGACCTGGCCGCGTAACCGCTCGACCTCCTTGGTGAGCTTGGCCACCTCGGCCTCCGCCTCCACCCTGGCCCGGTAGGCGCTGCGCCTGCCGACGGGAGCGGGCGCCTCCTCCGCCGGGAGGATGCCGAGAGGGCGTCCGTCGAGCCACACCGCGCCGAACGTGTCCGCCACGGCGTCGTCCAGCGCCTCCTGCGACGTCGCCTCCGCCGACTCGGCGACAGCGGAGACGTCCGGGATGCGGTGGGCGGCACCGTGGGCACCGTCGTGCATGACGTCCTGCGCGGCAGCGTGGGCGGCGTTCTGGGCGGGGTCCACGAGGAAGGCCGCCCGGCTGAACGCCGCCGTGCGCTCCAACCGCGCCACCGCCACGCCGCCGGAGTTCACCGTGGCGGAGTCCGCGGGTCCGGAATCCATCGTGCCGGACTCCGCACCGCCGTCCTCCCCACCGCCGACGGGGCCGATGCCATCTTCTGCCAGGAGGACGCTGACCAGGCCGAGCGCCCGCTCCTCCATGACGTCGAGGAGCCGCGCCAGGGAGTCCTCTCCGAGTGCCCACCCGGCGGGGACGCGCAACCGGAACGGCGCCGGAGCTCCCGACTCGGTGAACCGTACGCG
The DNA here is from genome assembly GCA_001570385.1 of Microtetraspora glauca. Taxonomy (GTDB): domain Bacteria; phylum Actinomycetota; class Actinomycetes; order Streptosporangiales; family Streptosporangiaceae; genus Microtetraspora; species Microtetraspora glauca. The sequence goes on from BBYL01000010.1 coordinate 115,191, forward strand.
CGCCTCGTGGGCGTAGTGGCCGCGGACGAGCGTGCGGTCGAGGCACGGATCGGTCAGCGGCGCCCGCCGTTCCCGCACCTCCGGCTCGGGCACTCCGGTCACGGCCACCGCCACGTCGGGGACGGTGCCCGCGAGCGCGGTGTCCACCGTGGCCCGAACGTCCTCGTAGGTGGCGTTCCCGCCGTCCACCACCACCTCGACGTACGGCACGAGCCACTGCCGTGACGGGTGGGAACGGAGCCAGCGGTACTGCGCGACACGGTCGGCGACGAAGGCGTGGCTGACCCGGGTGACCGGGTCCATGTTCCGCATCCGCATCGTCGGGCCGAGGTGGTAGGCCCGGGACCGCGGTTCCGGGACGAACACCGCGCCCGCCTGGGCCAGCCGGTATCCCATCTCGGTGTCCTGGCCGAGCATCAGGTCGGTGTCCATCGGGCCGGCCATCTCGATCAGCCGCCGGCTGACGGAGGTCGATCCCCCGACGTGCAGGCTGTACGCGCGGCGCGCGTCACGCAGTCCACCCGTGCGCTCCACGAGGTCGACGATCCAGCCGTGCGGATCGGCGGGTTCGAAGATCGCGGCCAGCCCGTCGGCGGCCGCGATGTCGGCGGGCCGGGGCGGCGGCACCGTGGTGAACCGCAGGTATCCCGTCACGGAGAGGTAGGGGGCGAGGTGGTGCCAGCGCATCTGCGCCTCGACGGCGTCGCGCTCCAGCACGACGTCGGAGTCCAGCCAGTGGACGACGTCGCCGCCGGACGCGGCCAGTCCCGCGTTCCTGGCGTCCGCCCGGCCGGGCGTCTCGCACCTGATCAGGCGGGTGCCGACGGGCCTCAGCTCGGGAAGGCGCAGCGCCGGGGTGGTGCCGTTGTCCACGACCAGGACCTCGGTGAGCTCCGCGGGATAGGTCTGGACGGCGAGCCCGGCCAGCACGAGGTCGAGCTTGTCCTGCCCGCCGTAGGCGGGGATGACGACGCTCACCCGCAGCCGCGGCGTCCAGGACCCCAGCTCGGGGGGCGTGAGGATCGAGTAGTCGTTCCCTCTGATCCGGGGGCGGGCCCCCGTACCGGCACTCTCGTCGATCAATGGGCCCGCTCCAGGATGCGGCTGGGCGTGCGGCCCCGCCATTGGTTGGTCGCGACCTTCAGGAAGTGCGCGAGCGGCAGCCGCCAGGTGTGCTGGGCCGCCGTCGACCGCCGGAGCATGTAGCCGAGGCCGTGTGTCCGGTAGATGCGGGCGCCCGCGGCCTTGGCCGCCTTGAGCATCCCCTCGTCGACCGCGCGCGGCACGGGCGGAAATCCGGTGAAGGCGGCGCGGTCGAGCAGGATGGTGCCGCCCGCGACGTGCCGGTGCCAGACCTCGCTCCTGTAGTCGGTGCGCCTGACGGTGAGGTTCAACGGTTCGAGGTAGAAGAATTCGGCCGTCGTGCCGACGATGTCCGCGCCCGAATAGGACCGGGCGAGCAGCAGGTCGGCGAGATGCTCGGGGCCGTACCAGTCGTCGTCGTCCCATTTGGCGAGGAAGTCTCCGCTCGCGCGGCGGGCCGCCTCGTTGAGCACGTCTCCGAACACGGTCCCTCCGTCCGCCTCGATCACCTCGACGGGGAAGGGCAGTCCCTGGGCCGCCCGCCGTACGACGTCGGCGGGATAGCCGTGGGCGGCGAAGACGACCTCGACGTCCACGTGCCGCTGCCCGGCGATCTGGGCCAGGGCCCACGCCGCCATCGACGGCCTCCTGCTGGCCAGGATCACGCTGACCGTCCCCGTCGTACGGTTCGCGGCGAGGGCGTGGCGGCGGAGCCGTACGCTGTGCTCCTCCCGGCGGAGGTCGGCGACGGAGACACCGGCGGTGTCGGTTTCCGGTTCCAGCCAGCCGGACGAGGTGAGCAGTCCGGCCAGCCCGGGGTCCTCGGCGGCGAGCCACGCCGGCACCCTCTCCGCGTGCAGTGGCACGCCCGCCGCCGCGAGCCGCGTCACGGCGTCAAGGGATCCGATGTCATGCGGCTCGGCGCGGGCGGCTCCGGCGAGGTCGGCGTCGCCGCCGTGCGGGGCGCGTTCCGGCCAGGAGAAGCGGATGCCCTTGAACCCGCGCAGCCGCGTCACGGCCTCTCCGATCGGGCCGTCGGGAAAGGGAGTTCCGGCGATGAGCCACCGACTCCCGTCCCAGGTGGCGGCCGCCAGTTCGGCGTCTGCGCAGCTCAGGAACCCCTGGGGGCTCGTCATGGACCGTCCTATCAGCAAACTTTCAGGTATTACCCAAGATTTACCTACAAAGCACCGCTAGAACATACGTATATGCCGAAGATCGGATGATTCCGTACGCTCGGCATCAAAGAATTCCACTAAAGTTGTGACCACAACAGTCCCGTAGATCGATCGGGCACTGTTCCGCGGATCTGCCTCACGGGGCGGCGATCCCGCCGGATTCGCCGCGAGGGGAAGCGGATCCGAGGGGCATGGTCCGGCGCTCGCAGACGAGCTCTGGCGGCGTACCACGGAGGTAGACACCCGCATGCCCACCACCCGTCGGCTCGTCGTGGCCGCCGCGGCGGTCGGTGCGTTGACGCTGGCGGCGTTGACCGTGCTGATCCTGCTGGAGATCCTCGAACTGCTGGCCGGGCTGACGCTCGGCCTCCTCACCTGCGCGCTCGGCCTGATGCTCCTCGTCACCGTCGCCGTACGGCGGCTCGACGGCAAGGCCCTCCGGATCGACGGCCGGGTCAAGCGCCAGGAGGTCGTCCTCACCAAGGTCACGGACGCGCTGACCCGCGTCGCCGGAAGGCTGGACCAGGTCGCGGAGGCGACCGAGGCGCACGGCTCGCGGCGTGAGGAGGACCTGCGCGCGATCCGCGCCTCGCTCGGAGAGGACCGCGTCAACACGATGCTGGTCCGCCAGGAGATCGAGGGGGCCATCAGGGACCTCGGGGCGCTGGTGGACACCCGCCTCGACGGTGTCCAGTCGGCCCTGGCCAGGGAGCTCAAGCAGGACTACCGCCAGATCGAGGCGTTCGTCGATCTCCGGTCGCTGATCGAGCCCAGGGCGCCCATGCCCGAGCTGAGAGGGTGGGCGGCCTCCCCCGACCTCATGCGACGGCTCGTGACGCACGTCTGCGAACACCGGCCCGGGCTCATCGTCGAGTGCGGCAGCGGCTCGTCGAGCGTCTGGCTCGGGTACGCCGTGGAACGTTTCGGGCGGGGCAGGGTCGTCTCGCTGGAACATGACGAGCGCTATCTGGCCCTCTCCCGCGACCTCGTGCGGGCGCACGGGCTGAGCCACATCATCGAGGTACGGCACGCCCCGCTCCGCCCCTGGCGGCGCGGGGAGGAGTCCTGGGACTGGTACGACGAGGAGGCCACGCGGGACCTCGACGGGATCGGGCTGCTCCTGGTCGACGGGCCTCCCACGGCGACCGGGCCACAGGCACGCTATCCGGCGGTCCCCGCGCTGCTGGAGCGGTGCGCCAAGGACGTCCACATCCTCGTCGACGACGCCGCGCGGTCCGACGAACGGGCGGTGATCAGGCGTTGGCTGGAGGAGTTCCCCCTGGAAGCCGCCGACCACACCGCCGACCACAGGGCCGAGAAGGGTCTCGTGACCCTCACGCTCACCGCGCCATGACCGTTCCGCGTATCCGGCACAACGACTACGGCCGACTGCGACCGCCCGCGCCGGGCCGCTGGGAGCCCCGGCTGTCGGTCAGCGTCGTCATCCCCGCGTACGAGTGCCAGGAGGCGCTGGACCGGACGCTCGCCGGGCTGGCCGCGCAGACCTACCCGCGTCACCTGATGGACGTCGTGATCGCCGACGATGGCAGCAGCCCCGCGCTCCGCGTCCCCGCCATCGCCCCGGAGGCCACCCGGATCGTCCGCGTACCCGACGGGTGCTGGGGGCGCGGCTGGGCCAGGCAGACCGGCGCCGCGGCCGCGACCGGCGACGTCGTCCACTGGGTCGACTCCGACATGATCCTGGCGCGCGACCACGTCGAGGCGCACATGCGATGGCACCACCTGGCGAGCTACGTCGTGGTCCACGGCCGGGTCCGTTTCGTCGCCGACGACGTGCCCGCCCCCTCGCCCGAGGCCGTCTTCGCCGCGGAGTACGAAGGGACGGCGGCCTTCGAGGAGGCGAGAGAGCACCACTGGACCACCGAGGTGCTCCGGAAGACCCGGGAGTTGCGCGACGAGGTCAGCGGGGCGTACCGACTGCATTCGGGGGCGACCACGTCGGTCCCGGCCCGGCTGCTGAAGGCGGCGGGCGGCGTCGACACGTCGCTGAACATGGCCGAGGACACCGACCTCGGGTACCGGCTCGCGCAGTCGGGCGCCGTGTTCGTCCCCGACTCCGAGGCGCGGGCCTGGCATCTCGGCACGTCCACCGTCATGCGGCGCGAGGATGACGTCCACCGGCACAACTGGTCGTTCCTCGGCGATCTGATCCCCGACCTGCGGTGGCTGCGCCGCCACCCCCGCCGCCAGTGGGCGGTGCCGTACGCCGAGATGGTGATCGACGCGTACGGCGCGTCGTACGAGCGGGTCCGGGCGAGCGTGGACGCCGCCCTGGCGGGGACCGTGGCGGACACCTCGGTGGTGCTCCTCGGGCCGTGGAACCGGCTGCCCTCCGGGCGCCGCGCGTCGCTCGACGAGCCGATGCTCGACACGCGGCTGGCGTACAACCTGTACGCGCACGAGCCGAGGGTGCGCTTCGCCGAGGCGGCGGCGCGGAGCTGCGCGCCGACGCCGTTCCGGGTGATCTTCCCCGCCGGGTGGGTTCTCGGCCCCGACTCCCTCGCCCGGCTCGTCGAGCTGGCCCAGCGCGACGGGTACGGGCTGGTGTCGGTGGCCCTGGAGGAGACCCCGGCGGGCGTCACGGCGCTCAGGCTGGAACGGACCGCCGCGTTCGCGCGGGCCGCGCTGGTGGCCGAGGGTGAGCTGGGTGGCGCCGCGTCGCCGGACACACCGGTGGGCGAGCGCGGGCCGGGTGGCGCCGCGTCCCTGGACACGCTGGTGGACGAGATGTACGGGTCGATCTGGGTGGCGGCGGCCGAATACGGCATCGTCCCCGACGACCAGGCGGAACCGGTGGGCGGCGACCCGGCGAAGTGGCGGGCGAGCGCGAACAAGTGGCGGTCCGAGGCCACGAAACTGCGGGCGGAGGTGGCCAGGCTGGAGGCCGAACTCCGGCGCGACCGCACCGCCGGCACCGCCGGAGCCGCGGGCGATCCGCCGCGCAGGGGCAGGCTTCTTCGCGAGTTCAGGCGGCGGTGATGTTCGAGCGGATCATCGGGGAGGCCCTTGGGCGCGGCCCCGGCAAGCGGATCGCCGTGTACTGCGCGGGCGTCGAGTCGCCGGAGAAGCTCGCCGCCGGCGGCGTACGTCACCTCGTCGACCTCGACGGCGACATAGGGGGCGATGACACCGGCGTCATCGGCGGCGCGCCGTCGCCGGAGGACCAGGTGACGGAGGTGCTCGTGTTGGCGCGCACCCCCACGGACCTGCGCCGCGCGGCCACCATGCACGCGCTGCTGCCCCGCGCCGAGCGGGTCGTCGTGGTCACGGCCGAGACCCCGCACTGGTATCCGGCGCCCGCGCCGTCGCTCACTCCGGCCCACCGCTGGCGCACGCTCGCGGAGTTGCGTGTGTACCGGCCGGCGAGCGGCGCCTGGGCGGTCGACGTCCGGTTCTCCGCCGCGACGCCCGCCGGCCGTACCGTCGCCGCGGCCGCCCGCGCGTTCGCGGGCAACCGCATCGACGGCATCGCGGCACCCGTGGCGGCGCTGACCGGGCCGGGCGCCGCGCACTGGCGGCCCGGGGACCCGAACGCGTCCCTGGTGGCGCCGGGCGGCCCGCTGCCCATTCGCGTCGGCGCGCCGGGAGGGGATCTCGTGCTGCGCACGTCCCTCGCGGACGGCCTTCCCGACTGGTCCGGGGACGAGATCCCCGTGGACCTCCCCGCGCCTGGCGAGCTGAGCTGGGAACGCCTCGGGGAGCCGGGAGGGGCGGTGAGCCTGACCATGGGCTCGGCCGTGGACGTGAACGACATACGGCTGGTGCCCCCGGTGGACGACCGTTCGGTGAACCCGGTGGGTTTCGTCACGACCCCCACGCTCGGCCTCGGCCATCTGGAGTTGACCGACGGCCGGTGGAGCGTCGTGCACGCCGGGAAGGTCCTGACCCGCTTCGCGGACTCGGGATGCGTCACCGTCACGGACGTCGCGCGGCTCAGGCAGCTGCGCGGCCTGCGGCTCGACTGGCGGAACGGCCACACGGGGCCGCTGGCCGCCGTACGCGTGGTCGCGTCGCTGGCCGCCGCGGGCGTCCCCATGATCACCGATGAGCCGCCTCCGTGGGCGGGCGCGCTCGGTGACGGGCTCATCGGCCTGCTCCGCGCGGCGACGCCGGACGACCTGGACGACGACCTGCGGCGTGAGGAGCACAGCATCCGGCTCCGCAGGAGAGCGCTCCGCGACCACGGCGTCGAGGCCAGATGGGCGCAGCTCGGCACGCCCGCCCGGCCGCGCCCGCTCACGTCCGTGCTGCTGACCACCCGCCGTCCGGAGATGGTGCCCTTCGCGCTCGGCCAGGCGGCCCGCCAGCGGGACGCGGACCTGGAGGTGATCCTCGCCCTGCACGGGATCCCGCGCGACCATCCGGACGTGGCCTCGGCCGTCGCCGCGTTCGAGCGGCCGATCACGGTCGTGGAGGGCGAGGCGTCGCTCGCGTTCGGCGCGCTGCTCAACCGGGCGGCGGCGCACGCGTCGGGCTCGTTCCTGCTCAAGATGGACGACGACGACTGGTACGGCCCGGACTTCGTGGCCGATCTGCTGCTCGCGCACTCCTACTCCGGCGCGAACGTGCTGGGCACGGCCCTGGAGTTCGTCTACCTGTCGTCGATCGACGTCACCGTGCACCGCGAGCAGGTCACCGAGCAGATCACCAACTTCATCGCGGGCGGAACGATCTTCACCGAACGTACGGCGTTCGACGCTGTCGGCGGCTTCCGCCCGCTCCCCCGCGCGGTGGACACCCAGTTCCAGCACGCCGTGCAGAGCGCGGGCGGGCAGGTCTACCGCACCCACGGCCTGGGTTACGTCCTGCGGCGCGGCCCCGCGTCCCAGCACACCTGGCGCGAGCCGATCGGCACCTTCCTGCAGAAGAACAGGCGGCAGTGGCGCGGGTTCCGGCCGAGCGCCCTCATGGAGTCGCCGGAGGGCACGTCATGACCCCGTCGGCCCCGTTCACCGGTTCTGCCGCTCCGCGGATCCGGCGCAACGACTACGCGGTCCTCGACGTTCCCTCTCCGGGCGCGTGGGAGCCCCGCCTGTCGGTCAGCGTGGTCATCCCGGCGCGGAACTGCCAGGAGGAACTGGATCTCACGCTGGCGGCGCTGGCGGCGCAGAGCTACCCGGACCACCTTCTCGAAGTGATCGCCGTCGACGACGGCAGCGGCCCCCCGCTGCGGCTGCCGCGGATCGCGCCGAGCCGTACCCGCGTCGTGCCGGCCCGTCCCGGTGGCTGGGGCATCGCCTGGGCCCTCCAGACCGGGACGGCTCTCGCCGAGGGCGACGTCGTCCATCGCGTCGACGCGGACATCCTCCCTTACCGCGATCATGTCGAGTCGCACATGCGGTGGCACCACCTGGCCGACTACCTGGTCGTCCTCGGGACGCTGCGGTTCGCCGACATGACCGGCGGGCTGCCCTCCCCCTCGGACGTACGGGCGGCGGTGGACGCGCGGGACGAGGACGCGCTGTTCGACCTGCCGTCCAGCGCGGCGCACGACTGGTGGGAGGAGCTCGTCGACCAGCACGACGGCTTCAGGAAGGCCCCCAGCGCGGTCCTGCACCGCATCCACGTCGGGGCGACGGTGTCGCTTCCCGCGGACCTGCTGCGTACGGCGGGCGGGCTGGACACGTCGCTGGTCCTCGCCGAGGACACCGACCTGGGATACCGGCTCACCCAGACCGGGGCCGTGTTCGTTCCCGACCGAGCCGCCCGGAGCTGGCATCTCGGCAGGCCGACCGCCATGCTGCGCGGCGACGAGGTCCGGCGGTACAACTCGCCGTTCATCGCGGACCGCATCCCCTATCGGCGGTTCCTTCGCGTCGAGGGCGGGCGGCAGTGGCTCGTGCCGTACGTCGAGGTGCTCGTGGACGCGTCGGCGGGGGGCTACGAGCGCGTGTCGGGGACCGTCGACACGGCGCTCGTCAGCACCCTTCCCGACGTCCAGGTGACCCTGACCGGCCCGTGGGACACCCTGGAGAACGAACGGCGGGCGCCGCTGGACGACCCGCGGCTCGACCTCCGGCTCGTCCAGGGCCGGTACGCGAACGACGGGCGGGTCCGCTTCGCGGTGTCCGCGCCGCCCACGGCGGCCCCCGCGCCCTTCCGGCTGATCTGCCCGCCCGGCTGGGGCGTCGCGGCCGACACCCTGGACCGCCTGGTCAAGCACGCCGACGAGGGCGACCTCGGGCTGCTGTACGTGGCGCTGGACGAGGACGCCGACGGCGTACTGTGCGCCCGCCTGGAGCGGACGGCGTCCGTCGCGCGGGCGACGCGCCTGGTCAAGGGCGGCGAGAACCTCGACGACGTCATCCACGAGACCTTCGGGTCCGAATGGCTCGACGGGGAGACCTGGGGCTTCACCCGGCTCGACCCGGCGGACCGGCTTCCCCGGAGCAGCCGCAACACCGAGGCCGCCTACTGGAAGGCCCTGGCCGTCCAGCGCAAGATCGACGGCGGGCGGTTGAAGTCGCGTCTGACGGCCCTCGAAAAGGAGGTCGCCAAGCTGCGGAAGGAAGCCGCGAAGGGCAAGGGGGACACCGCGCGCTGGCGGGCCAAGGCGGAGCAGTGGCGGGTCGAGGCGGTACGGCTACGGCGCGAGCGGGATCTGACCATCCTGCGCCGGGCGGCCAGGAAGGCGCAGAACCTGCTCCGCAACCGCGACGAACCCCCATCACGCTGACATCCGGCCCGCCGATACCGCGCGCACGTCCTACGGGGTGACGCTTTCGGCGGGCACCGGGCGCACCTTGCCGCCCGTCACGTCCGCGATCGTGCGCACCGCGGTGCCTCGGCGCTCGCGCGTGGCCAGCCAGCCGAGGAACTGGTCGAGCACCTTCGTGCGGACCGAGTAGGAACCGCATCCCTTCGCGCACACCATGTGGAAGGCGAGCGGGAGCAACCCGCCGCCGTTCTGTTCGGCACGGATCACATGCCGCTTCATATCCGCGAGGCTCGTGTCGTCGTGCACCGATCCCGGCGTACGGATCTCGTAGACCCTCTCGGGACGGGCCGGCTCGGCCACGACGCAGCCGCCGCAGGGCTTCGTGGCGATGCCGCCGATCGTCCGCGCGGCGTTGTAGCCGCAGTCCCTGGCGGCCTGCCGGGCGCTCGCGTCCACCGCGCCGTACGGGTAGGCGAAGGTCCGCACCCGGTAGCCCATCCCGAGCAGGGCGCGCCGGTCGGAGCAGATCGTCGCCGCCTGCTCGTCCGGGCCGAGGTCGGTCAGCCGCTCGTGGTTCACGGTGTGCCCGCCGATCTCGTGGCCGGCCTTGGCGATCGCGGCCAGCTGGGCGCGGGTGAGCTTGCCCTTCTTCCCGAGGTCGCCGCTGTTGACGTAGAAGGTGCCGCGAAGCCCGTGCCTCTCCAGCAACCGCGCGGCCATCGCGTGGCTGCGGTCACCGTCGTCGAACGTGAGGGCGACGACCAGCTCGGGTGTCCTCGTCGTACGGGGCTTGGGACGCGGCTCGGCCTGCGCGGCGGGCGCGTGCGGCAGCGTCGCGAGGACGAGCAGCGACACCAGCGACGACAGGCACAGCGTTCTCCCCAGGACCCTCATCGTGCGGACCTCCCCACAGGCGTTCCCGGACAGGAGATCTAGTTTGCCCTACTTTGAATGGCTTATGGGCGAATGTAGGTGCTCCACGTGGGCTCGGAGCCGTTCTTGCGGAGCACGAACCGCTGCCACTTCTCGGCTCCGATCGGGGGACGCTTCTTGGTGAGCACCGCGTAGACGTGGCCCGGCTCCCGCTCGGGCAGGTCGTCCACCGACTCCCCCGCGCGCAGCGCGAGCGAGTCGCACCTGGCGATGAACGCCGCCGCCGGATTGACCTCCAACTGCCCGACGAGCGTGCACGGCTTGCGGACTCCGCGCTTCATCATGTCGCGCACCACGGCCGCCTGGTAGTTCCGTTCCTTCGCCTCGTCACCGGCCACCCGCGTCAGGGCGCCCCACTGCACCACGATGTGCGCCGCCAGGACCGCCGCCACCAGGATCGGCGCCACCGGCGCGGAGGCGGGTGACGCCCCACGGCTTCCCGCGAGGCGGACCAGGAACTCAGCGGCCGGGATCGCCAGCAGCGCGTACACCGGCAGCAGGAAACGGGAGGCGCTGTAGTCCAGCAGGAAGAGGTACGGCACGGCGACGCAGAACCCGGTGAGCGCGGCCACGGCGTGCGCGCGTTTCCTCGCGGCCACCACGCCGCAGACGGCCAGCACGGGCAGCACCAGCCACCAGAGCGCGAGATGCGGATCCTCAAGCGTGGGCGTGCACGGGCGGCAGAACGCGGGCCCGTTGGCCGTCGTGAACTGGTACAGGAAGCCCGGGGCCGGGGATATGCCGCCCTGGATCTCACCCGCCGCCCGCCAGCGGGCGATCGGCCCGCCGAAGTCCGTGTACGCCTCGATCACCCAGGGGACGAAGCCCGCCGCCACGGCCCCGGCGAGCAGGGCGATCGACCGCAGGTCCCTGCGCGCCACGGCCGCCAGCCCCAGGGGCAGGGCCAGCCACAGCGCGTCGCCGGGCCGCAGCAGCGTGACGCCGGCGACCGCCAGAACGAGCCCGGCCCGGCAGAGCCATGCCCTCCGGCCGCTCGGACGGCGCTCCCCGGAGCCTTCCAGGAGGAGGAAGCACCCGGTCGCCAGCAGGCAGCCGTAGGCCACGTACAGGTTCGGCATGACCTGCGGGCCGTACCACACGGTGACCCACAGGGTGGCGAACAGGCCCGAGGCCAGCGCCAGAACGCCTCTGCGCAGGATCGCGCACCAGGGCAGGAACGCCAGGAAGAAGCCGGCGCCGGACACGGCGATCATCCACAGCCTGATGGCCGCGGGATCGACGGTGAACCGTACGACCGGCGCGACCACCCAGGTGACGCCCCTGGCGCGCGGAGCGCTGAAGACGGCGTCCGGCACGCCGGGGGCGGCCTGGCTGGTGTAGACCGCCTCGTCCCATTCCAGTGGCAGGTCGTGCGGCACGGTGAGGAGCTGGATGACGACGTACGCGAGCGTGATCACGGCGAGCACCGTCGGTGCGCGCCGTGACCGCGCGGCCACAGCGCCCACTCTGGACCCGTTTGTACGGATATCGGCGATCACGTTGGGAGCATAGGTGAACCCCGCCCTGCGATCAGGGCGTCTCGTCTCCTTCGACGCGCATCACACCGGCCACCGCGCGGACGATGTCCATCTCGCGCAGGCTCTCGATCGTGGCCGAGAGAGCGGCGTCGCTGGCACGGTGCGTCACGAGGACGAGCTGGGCGTCGTCGCCCCTGCCCTCCTGGCGGACGGTCTGGATGGACACGTCGTGCTTGGCGAAGATGTCGGCCACCCTGGCCAGGACACCCGGCTTGTCCGCCACGTCCAGGGAGACGTGGCAGCGGGTGACGCTCTCGCCCATCGGGTGGACCCGCAGGTCGGCGTAGGTGGACTCCTCGGGACCCCGGGTGTTCGCGATGCGGTTGCGCGCCACCGCGACGATGTCGCCGAGCACCGCCGAGGCGGTGGGAGCGCCACCGGCGCCGGCGCCGTAGAACATCAGGCGGCCGGCCGACTCGGCCTCCACGAACACCGCGTTGTACGCCTCGCGGACCCCGGCGAGGGGGTGCGACCTCGGGATCATCGCGGGGTGGACGCGGACGCCCACGGAACGGCCGTCGTCGGAGCGCGCGCAGATGGCGAGCAGCTTGATGACGTAGCCCATGGCCTTGGCCGAGGCGACGTCGGCGGCGGTGATCTCGGTGATGCCCTCGCGGTGCACGTCGGCCGCGGTCACCCGGCTGTGGAAGGCGATCCCCGCGAGGATCGCCGCCTTGGCCGCCGCGTCGAAGCCCTCGACGTCGGCGGTCGGGTCGGCCTCGGCGTAACCGAGCGCCTGGGCCTCCTCCAGGGCGTCGGTGAACGAGGCGCCGCTGGAGTCCATCTTGTCGAGGATGTAGTTGGTGGTGCCGTTGACGATGCCGAGCACCCGCTGCACCCGGTCACCGGCCATCGACTCGCGGAGCGGGCGCAGCAGCGGGATGGCGCCCGCGACGCTGGCCTCGAAGTACAGGTCGGCGCCGTTCTCGCGGGCGGCGCGGTGGATGGTCGCGCCGTCCTCGGCGAGCAGCGCCTTGTTGGCGGTGACCACGGACTTGCCCGAGGCCATCGCCGCGAGGATCAGTGACCTGGCCGGCTCGATGCCGCCGATCACCTCGACGACGATGTCCACGTCGTCGCGGGTCACCAGGCTCTCGGCGTCGGTGGTGAGGAGGGCCGGGTCGATCTCGGCGTCCCGCTTGCGGCCCGGCTTGCGCACCGCCACGCCGACGAGCTCCAGCGGAGCGCCCACACGGGCGGCGAGGTCGCTCTCCTGCTCGCGGAGGAGCCGGACGACCTGCGAGCCGACGACCCCGCAGCCGAGCAACGCGATTTTCAGAGGTTTAGTCACAGTTGTCCCCTCAGGAGGTCGTCCTCGGTCTCCCGGCGCACGATGACGCGCGACTGGCCGTGGGACACCGCCACCACGGCCGGCTTGGGCAGGTAGTTGTAGTTGTTGGCGAGCGAACGGCAGTAGGCCCCGGTCCCCGCCACGGCGACGAGGTCGCCGGGTGTGAGGTCGGCGGGGAACCACAGATCGCGCACGAGGATGTCGCCGCTCTCGCAGTGCTTGCCGACGAGGCGGGAGAGCCTCGGCTCCGCGTCGCTCTCACGCGAGGCGAGGACGGCCGTGTAGTCGGCGCCGTACAGGGCGGTGCGGATGTTGTCGCTGATGCCGCCGTCGACGCTGACGTAGCTGCGCAGGCTCTCCACGTCCTTGACCGTGCCGACCTCGTAGAGCGTGACTCCGGCGAGCCCGGCGATGGACCGGCCCGGCTCGACGGTCAGCCGGGGCACGGGCAGGCCGGCCGACTCGCACACCTTCACCACGATGTCGCGCAGGCCGTCCGCGATGATCTTTACGTCGAGGACGTCGTCGCCGTGCACGTACGGGATGCCGTAGCCGCCGCCGAGGTCGAGCTCGGGGAGGACGACGCCGTGCTCCTCCTTGATCTCGACGAGCAGGGCGGCGAGGCGGCGCGCCGCGACCTCGAACCCGGCCGTGTCGGTGATCTGCGACCCGATGTGGGAGTGCAGGCCGACCAGTTCGAGCTGGGGCAGCGCCAGGATGCGGCGGACGGCCTCGGCGGCCGCGCCGCTGCTCAGCGACAGGCCGAACTTCTGGTCGTCGTGCGCGGTGGCGATGAACTCGTGCGTGTGGGCCTCGACGCCCACGGTGACACGGATCATGACCTTGGGCCGGGTGCCGTACTTGTCCGCGAGGAACCCGAGGCGGGCGATCTCCTCGTACGAGTCGACGACGATGTGACCGACGCCGACCTCGACGGCCCGCTCCAGCTCGGCGAGCGACTTGTTGTTGCCGTGCATGGTGATGCGCTCGGGGGGGAAGCCCACGCTGAGCGCGACCGCGAGCTCACCGGCGCTGCACACGTCGAGGCCGAGGTCCTCCTGCTGGATCCAGCGGGCGACCTCCTTGCACAGGAACGCCTTGCCCGCGTAGTGGACCTCGCCGTCGTGGAACGCCGCGCGGAAGTCGCGACAGCGGGACCGGAAGTCCTCCTCGTCGACGACGTAGAGCGGCGTGCCGTACTGCGCCGCGAGATCGCGCACGTCCACGCCGCCGATCGTGATCGCGCCGTCGATCCGGCCGGACGTTCGCGTCCAGATCGCCGGGTCGAGAAGGTTCAGGTCAGCGGGAACGTACGGCGGACGTTCCTCGGGCAGCGCTTCGGCATACCCGTCACCGGCGGAATGGGCGAATCGGCTCACCCGAACGAGGCTATCCGACCCCACCGGCACAGCGAGACGGATGACCAACTGGCGAGACACGCGACTATATGAAATGCGGAAATTCCATCGTTCCAACGAAAAATTCGTTGGAAAGCCTCGAAGATGACGGACCTCCTTTTCCGCGGCTCGGGGGCGCCCTCCCTCCCCCCGCGAGCTTCCCGACCTCCTCCGCCCCCGCCCCCGGCCGCGACGGCGATCATCCATCCGGTACGTCGCCGAGGAAGCACGGGCGAGCCGGCGCCCGACACCGTCACAACCGCTCGGGCAAGTCGGGGGTGAGCACCGCGACGAGAACGGTCCGCACCGCGGTCGCCAGCCAGAGCCTGGCGGTGTGGACGCCGGTCACCGGCCGATCTCCCACGGGAACGGCCGGGGCGTGCTCATGGGCGTCGTGATAGGCGAGCGCGAGCTGCCCGGCGTACGACTCCCAGGCCGGGTCACGACCGGCCGCGCGCGTCGGGAGCTCGGCGAGCAGCCGGAGCACCGCCCGATCGTGCGGATCGTCCAGCAGCTCGGGCCGGAACCCCTCCTCCGGGACGCCGAGGTCACGCGCCCACCGCTGTACGGCCGCCGCCCGCGCGTGCGCGTACCGGACGACGAACCCGGGGTTGTCCCACGTACGGGGGAAGTCCGGGGCGAGAGCGGCACGCTCCCGGATCTCGGGTGGCCCCTTCCGCACGATCTCGCGGACGACCTCACCCGGACGGCCGACCGTGATCAGCAGGAAGCCGTCCGGCCGGACCCTGACCTCCTCGACGCCGCCGTGTCCGCGAAGCCGTACCGCGATCTCCTCGGCGACCTCGCGCGGCGGCCGTCCGGACGCGGTCCGGAACGCGACCGGCGAGCCGTACACCGCCTCCCGCGCCCACGAGCCCAGGGGGACGGGCGGCGCGCCGATCAGTCCGGCAAGCTGGTCAGGGGTCACCTCCGCAGCGTAGGCCGCCGGGGAGCGTCCGATGGAGCGTCCGATGGAATGCCGCGGAATGCCGCGGAATGCCGCCGCTCACGGCCCCCGAGCCCCCGCCAAGCTGACGCGCGCCCGAGTGGGGGCAGCGGGTGGTCAGATCAGGGCGACGGGCTCCGGGGGGAAGTACCCCTGGAGCCGGGCGGAGCCGAGCAGGCGGCCGACCGCGGACTCGCGTACGCAGACGTAGGAGTACCGGTCACCGGAGTACACCCGCACACCGTCGGCGCGGCACTGCCGCATGAGCACCTCGTCCCATTCGTCGGAGACGTCGGCGAAGCCCAGGTCGGCGAGCACCTGGCGGCGGCCGAGCAGCGTCCCTCCACCGACCTCGGGCAGGAACCTGTGCTCCGCGCCCGGCTGGCGGAGGAGTGTGGCCCCCGACTCGGGCAGGTGCGCGTAGAACGACGCCTTCCCGACGATCTCGGCGTCGGTCGAGCCGAAGTAGCGGACGAGGTCGGACAGGTAGTGCTGGCCGTACACGTCCCGGGGGTCGACGACGGCGACGTAGTCGCCCTCGGCGAGCCGCAGCGCCCGGTCGAGCGCCGCACCGCGTGTCATCGGGACGTCCGCGACCCGGATGACGAGATCCTGCAGAACGCCCTGCGGGAGAGCCGGGCCGTCGGCCGGGTTCGCGGTGTCGCCGGTGACCCCGCCCGCGCCTCCGGCGCCGGAGGCGACCGATACGGCGGTCTTGAGCGGCGTGAGGATCTGGCGGGCGCTCTTCTCGACCAGTCCGGCGTCCACGCCCTCGGCGACGATGACGAGCTGCCCGGGTACGTGGGCCTGGCGTGCGACCTGGTCCAGGAGATGCTCCAGCTCGGCCTCGCCGTACACGGCCGCGATGACGGAGACGGTGCCGCTGTTGCGGACGTTCGGCAACCCGACCACGTCGAACACCGGGTCGAGCAGCGGGGTGACGGGAACGGTCCTGCGCCAGCCGAGATGGGCTTCGCGGTCGAGACCCCCGGCGTCCGCGAGCAGCGCCTCCGCCTGCGCGACCGTCACCTCCGGTTTGACGCCCGCGGCCAGCCGGAGCACGGGCGTGGCGCAGGCGGCGATCTCGGAGATGACGCGCGCGTCCGCGTCGGCCACGGCGACGACCAGCCCGGCCCGGCGATACGCGGTCAGGACGTCGTCATAGGACGTCTTGTCGTCGTCGTCCTGGCCGGGCAGCGGCTGCCAGACGCGCCCGCCGTGGAAGGACTCCGCGCCCTGCGGCTGCGGAGGGCCTCCGGCGGGGGCGGCACCGGCCCCCGCCGGAGCCTGAGCGGCGCCCGCCGGAACCTGGGCCGCGTCCGCGTCGGGCGCCTCGGCCGGCCGCGCGGGCGCGGGGAGGGCCACCGCGCCCAGCGTGAAGACCTCGGACGTACGGCCGCCGACGGCCGGGATCGGGTTGTGCACACGCGGCTGGACGGCAAGCGGCAGGATGCCGACCCTGTCGTGGCGCAGGGCGGCCTTCCATTCCCGGGCACGGGCCTCGGTCGTCGTCAGGACGTACTCGAAGTGCTCCGCCGCCGGGACCGCGCGCGAGATGGGGCCGCCGGAGTGCCAGAAGACGGTCTTGACGCCGCGCTTGCGACAGGCCTCCACGAGATCCCGCAGCGCCCGCGACTCTCCGGCCAGGGCCTCCAGCCAGCGGCCGCCGTTGCCCTGCCGGGGGCCGGGCCGTACGGACTCGACGAAGAGCAGGTGCGGCTGGTGCTGGTCGAGCATCGCGGCCCAGTTCTCCGGGCCGAAGTTCGTCACCTGCCGCCACTCGTAGCGCAGCAGCGCCTCGGTCTGCCGGTCCACGATCGCGGCGACGGTGAGGTACGGCCTGGCCAGCGGCCCCTTGGGTACCTCGAAGCCCTCGGCCATGGGAGCGGAGACCCGCGGCGCGTTCGGATCGGGCACGGCGGCGGTCGCCGGGGCCTCGGAGACCTCGGGAAGCTCCGGCTTGAAGTCCGAGCGCTTGGGCGCGGGCCGCTTCTTCACCGGTTCCTTCAGGGTCTTGGCGACCGTGCCGGGATTCTTGGTGTGCAGCGCGTCCCCCAGCTTGAGCCAGCGGCTGTCCTGCACCGACGCGAGCTTCCAGTTGGCGACCTCGGTCTGGTAGCGCTGTTCGGCCAGGTGCTTGGCGAGCTGGGTGTTCTGCCGTTCGGCCGTCCTCGCCCGGACCTCCGCCTCCCGCATCCGCGTCAGAGCCTCGGCCTCCGAGCGCGCCGCCTCGTCGAGCCGCCGCTGGTAGTCGGTGAGCAGCCGGGCCAGCTCCGCCGCCCCGGCGGCCTCCTCGACGGCCTGCGCCAACGCGCGCTTGACGCTCTCGAGGTCGCTCGTCTCGCTCATGGGTCACTCCGCGGTAGTCCGAAAAGGCGCAAGCCACAATATTCGCAGATCACCCGGATCGATCTCCGCTCCTCGAAGCGCACCGGAACCGCCGGCCCCGCTCGCCCCGGCGCATCCGGTGATCCACCCGCTCACCTGGGACCGATGAGCCACAGATCGCGCGTCGGATGCGCCGACGAGTGGCGACGGACACGCCATGGAGCCGGCGCCCATCTGTCCATCCACCTGTCCGTCCACCTGTCCGGACGCGCCTCGGCCGATTCCGGGAGGGATTCGTCCTCATGAAGATCGCGGTGAGTTCGCCGTGGGAGATCGCCGGACCCGCGTGACGGGTGGCGGCGTCGCGGGTTTCGCGCGTCGTCTGTTGGGGGCGCGGATCCGTAGACTCTCCGGTCGAGGTAGAAGGAGGGCAAACCGGTGCGCAAAGGTGAGTGGCCGCGATACCAGGCCAGGCCGTACGTGTGTGGTGCCATCGGGCCCTTCGACCCGGCCAGGCTGGACGTCCTCGCCCGCTCCGGCCCCGACGTCCGCGTCGTGCACCGCGCCCAGGAGGCGGCACTCCTCAGCTCGGCTCCCATCACGCCGTACGGCCCGCGGACCACGGCGGGAGACGGCCCTCGGGACGGCGCGGGAGACGGCCTGGGAGGCGGCCGGGAACGCGCGGTCGCGGGCGTATCCGGCCCGGCGGCCTTCGCCTGGGGCGGGCGGGGGGCGTTCCCGGGCGCGCCGTCCGGGACGGGTGCGCGTCCGGGCTGGCTGACCGTCGCCGAGACCTACGAGACGCCCGGCCTCATCGACGAGCCGGACGACGTGACCCTGCACACCGGGGCGTTCGGCCTGGACGACGTCTACTACCTGACCGACGGGGACGCGATCTACTTCGCGGGTCTCATCGAGCCCCTGCTGGCCCTGGCGCGCACGCCGTACGAGGTGAACTGGGACGCCTGGGCCGCGATCCTGAAGCTGACCTATCCACTGCTGGAGGACACTCCGTACCGGCAGATCAAGCGGTTGCCCGGCTCCTCCGCGCTGATCTGGTCACGCAAGGACCGGCGGGCGCGCGTGGACCGGGCGGCCCCGCGCTGGGTGCGCGAGGAGCCGTTCGACCGGGGCGTGACGGGCGGTGACCTGGTCGCGCTGCTGCACGACGCGCTGAAGCCGTACGACAGCGTCCTGGTTCCGGTGAGCGGCGGGTACGACTCGCGGCTCCTGGCCAGCATCGCGGTGGCCAGGAAGATGGACGTCGAATCATGGACGACCAGTCCGGACGACGGGCTGGACAACGACATCGACTTCGCCCGGTACATCACCCGCGAGCTGGGCCTTCCGCACCGGATCGTCCCGCAATATCCGGAAAAATACTCGGAAGAGGCGCTGTGGGCGGCGCGACGGCTGGAGTACCTCACCAGCCACCACGCCTGGTACTCCCCGTTCGCCCGCGAGGTCCACCGTGCGGGGAGGCCCGTGGTGGACGGCCTGGCCGGCGGACCGCTGATGAAGAACTTCCTCATCACCGCCGACGCCGTGGACGCCGGGACCGGCGCCTCCCGCCGCGAGGCGCTCCTGGCCGCGCTGGCGACCGGCGAGCCGCACCTGCCCGTGCTCGGCGAATCCGCCCTGGCCTGGATGGACGACCGGGTCCGTACGGCCTTCGCGCGGGCGACGTCGATGCTGCACGGCCACCGCTCCGAGTTGCCGCTGAGCGTGCTGCACACGCGCACCGCCCGGGGCATCGCCCGTTCGCCGGTCAACCTGGTGGGTCCCGAGGCCACGCCGGTGTTTCCGTTCCTGCACCCGGAGTTCTTCGACGCGGCGCTCTCGGTGCCGGTGACCCGCAAGGAAGGCGGCAGGTTCTACCGGGAGATCCTGAAGGCGGCCGATCCCAAGGTGGCGGCACTGCCGTCCACGAACGGCGCGCTCCCCCACCGCCGGGTGCCGCTGCGTTCGAACGGCCCGGTCGCCCGCGAGTGGAACCACCGCATGCTGCTGCGGGCCGCGACCGTCCCCGGCCTGATGTCGCCCCAGATGCTGGAGGTCGTCTCCCAGGGGCCCGACGCCCTGGCGTCGTTCGGCTCGTGGAACTCGCGGTTCTGGCTGCGCGGCCTGGTGTTGTTCGGGGCGTGGCTGAGCGACTACGAGGACGTCCTCGGCGATCTCACTCCCCCGTGGTCCCCGCAGGGATGAGGCAGTCGCTCGGGCCCGAGCACCCGGCATGACCGTCCCCGCTCCGCACAAGTCGGATCGGCGACGGTGAGGTAACTGCGCGCGACCGCGCGGCAACAGACGAAAAGCACTTGTCAGGACGGAGTAACGACTCCTTGTCAGAGCCGGGTGGGTGGTAGTTTCTTGTTATGTATATGGCATGAGCTGGCATACAGCTGCGGAGTGTGACCAGGCCACCCCACCCCTTCCCTCATCAAGCGAGACCAGATGAACGCTGCTTCGCCATGCCCGGAATCCGTTTCCGAGGCTGCCGGCGATCTCACCTCGGAGATCACGGCGCCCAGCAACCTCATCCCGGCTTCAGAGCCGACTGCCGAGACCGCGAGCGAGGGCGCCCCCGCGCCCGCTCGTGGGACCTCCAGTCATGGCACCCTCATGCCGACTTCCGAGATCGCGCGTCATGGCGATCTCATGCCGACTTCTGAGATCGCGCGTCATGGCGATCTCATGCCGACTTCTGAGATCGCCGACGACTTCACCTCCCAGGACCCCCACTGGTACAAGCGGGCGGTCTTCTACGAGGTGCTGGTACGCGGTTTCAAGGACTCGAACGGCGATGGCACCGGCGACCTGCGCGGGCTCATCGAGAAGATGGACTACCTCAAGTGGCTGGGCGTCGACTGCCTGTGGCTGCTGCCGTTGTACGAGTCGCCGCTGCGCGACGGCGGATACGACATCTCCGACTACCTGAAGATCCTCCCGGAGTTCGGCGACCTCAGCGACTTCATCCAGATGATCGAGGCGGCCCACGAACGCGGCCTTCGTGTCATCACGGACCTGGTCATGAACCACACCAGCGACAAGCACCCGTGGTTCCAGGCGTCCCGGCACGACCCCGAGGGCCCCTTCGGCGACTTCTACGTCTGGACGGACGACCCGACGCGGTACCCCGACGCCCCGATCATCTTCATCGGCGCCGAGGAGTCCAACTGGACCTACGACCCGGTCCGCGGGCAGTACTACTGGCACCGGTTCTTCCACCACCAGCCGGACCTCAACTACGACAACCCGGACGTGCAGGAGGCCATGCTGGAGGTCCTGCGCTTCTGGCTCGACCTCGGCGTCGACGGGTTCCGGCTGGACGCCGTGCCGTACCTCTTCGAGAGTGAGGGCACCTCCTGCTCCGGGCTGCCCGAGACGCACGCGTACCTCAGGCGGGTACGCGCCGAGGTGGACCGGCTCTACCCCGACCGGGTGCTGCTGGCCGAGGCGAACGGCTGGCCGGAGGACGTGGTCGAGTACTTCGGCGACCCCACGACCGGGGGCGACGAGTGCCACATGGCCTTCCACTTCCCGCTCATGCCGCGCATCTTCATGGCCGTGCGCAGGGAGAACCGGGAGCCCATCTCGGAGATCATGTCGCGCACGCCGAAGCTCCCGGAGAGCGCCCAGTGGGGCATCTTCCTCCGCAACCACGACGAGCTGACGCTCGAGACGGTCACCGAGGAGGAGCGCGACTACATGCACGCCGAGTACGCCAAGGACCCGCGGATGCGGGCCTACCTCGGCATCCGGCGCCGCCTGGCCCCGCTCCTGGAGAACGACAGGGACCAGATCGAGCTGTTCACCGCGCTGCTGCTCAGCATGCCGGGCTCGCCGGTCATGTACTACGGCGACGAGATCGGCATGGGCGACAACATCTGGCTGGAGGACCGCGACTCGGTCCGCACGCCGATGCAGTGGAGCCCGGACCGCAACGCCGGGTTCTCCCAGGCCGACCCCGGCCGGCTGTACCTCCCCGTCGTGATGGACCCGATCTACGGGTACCAGTCGGTCAACGTCGAGGCCCAGCTGAAGAGTGAGTCGTCGCTGCTCCACTTCACCCGCCGCATGCTGCAGATCAGGCGGGAGCACCCGGTGTTCGGCACCGGCGAGTACATCGAGCTGTGGTCGCCGAACCCCAGCGTGCTGGCCTTCCTCCGCGAGGAGGGCGGCGACCGGATGTTGTGTGTCAACAACCTGTCCAAGCATCCCCAGCCGGTCGAGCTCGACCTGCGCAGGTTCACCGGGATGACCCCGGTCGAATGCCGGGGCGGCGTCCCGTTCCCCGTCATCGGCGAGCTGCCGTACCTGCTGACCCTCCCGGGTCACGGCTTCTACTGGTTCTCGATCCGCCCCTGAGCGGCCCGGCACGGCGCCCGCCGGACCGCCTGCGGTCAGCGGGCGCTGTGCGGCACCCGGGCGCGTGCCGCCCGGCGTGCCGGGATCAGCGTGACGAGAAGTGACGCGCCTACCGCGACCAGCACGGAGGCGACGAGCATCCCCGGGGTGGGGGCGCGGCCGATCCCCGCCCCGACCCCGCTCTCCCGGCCCTCCAGGTCGATCAGGGCCGTCGACAGGGACGCCCCCGCGACGGTGCCGATGACCACCCCGGAGACGGCCAGCAGACCTGTGCCGGTCACCAGCGTCGCCATGACCTGGCGCGGGGTGAGCCCCATCGCCTTGAGCACCGCCAGGTCCGGCGCGTGGTCGCGCAGGCCGAGCGCGCTCGCGGTCAGCAGGTTCGCCAGGCCGATCAGGGCGAGCACGACGACCAGCGCGACGATGATCAGCCGGATGATCGACAGCCGGTCGGCCGGGTTCACCACCTGGGCGACCTCCAGCGCCCTGTCATGGAGCCGGTCCCGCACCTCCGCGGGGTCGGCCCCCGACCGCAGCACGAGGCTGTAGAACTGCGGCGGCTCCGCGTCCTTGGCCGCCAGGCTGTCGAGACCGAACGACAGCACCTCGCCGTCCTGCTCGGGCTCCACGACCCTGCCGACGATCCTGACGATCAGCGGGGTGCCGCCGATCGTCATCCGTACCCGGTCGCCGACGTGCACGCCGAGGAGGTCGAGCAGCCCCTGCCCGGCCACCGCCTCGCCCCGGTCCCGGAAGATCCGGCCCTCCACGACGGGGAACGGATAGGGGTCGGCCGACAGGCCGAGCGCGCGGGTGCGTACCGTCCTGGTCTGCCACGGCACGAGCGCGTCCAGCTCGGCGCCGGGATACAGCGCCGCCACGTCCGGGTCGGCCGCGGCCCGCCCGCGCGCCTCGTCCGCGCTCAGGTCTCCCGGGCGTACGGTCAACGCCGCCGCCTGGCCGACCCGCTCCGGATGGCGGATGAACTCGTCGAGCGTCGCCCATGAGCCGAGCCCGATGGAGATCATCATCATCGGGATGGCCACCCCCGACACCGTGAGCAGCGCGTGCGTCCTGCGGGTGAACGCGTCACGCGCGCCGAGCACCAGCGCGGGCGGCAGCCGTACGAGCAGGGCGACCCTGGCCAGGCGGGACAGGTGACCGCGCGGAGGCGCGGCGGGCGTGGCGGGGATCGGCGGCGTCCGCCCGCCCCGCCAGGCGGGCAGCCAGACCGAGCCCAGCACCACCAGACCGGTGCCGAGGGCGATCGCGGCGAACGGCCCGGACGACAGCGGGACGACCACGGTGTCCGGCAGCGCGTACGCGGTGATCAGGCGGCCGGCGACCAGCCCGACCACGATCCCGAACACGCCCAGGACGCCATGCTCCGCGACCAGCGTGCGGGTCACCTGGCCCCGGGTGAACCCGAGCGACTTGAGGGTGGCGATGTCGCGCACCTGGCCGAGCACGCGGCCGCCGGTGGCGTTGGCCAGGGCGAGAGCCGCGGCGACCAGTCCCGCCACGCCGAACAGGGCGAGCAGCAGGCCGAGCAGCCGGTTGTCGAGCTCCATGGAGGCCCGGACCTCGCGCCACGTGGACACGCGCTGCACCTGGTTGTCGAGCGCGGTCACGGCCCGCTGCACCACGAGGTCGGTGTCGTCGGGGTCGGCGAGCCGCAGCCCGATCACCGTCTCCGTACGGCCGGGTGCCGGCTCGACCACGTTGAGCGTCCCCGCCAGGGTCCAGACCAGCCCGGGGGCCCAGTCGGGATAGAAGCCCTGGTCGCCACTCTCCGCCACGCCGGCCACGATCAGCGTGTGGGAGGCGCCGTTCAGGCCGGTGACCGGGAACGGGCTGCCCGGCCGCAGCCCGAGCGCCCGCGCGAACGACCGCTCGACCACGACCGCGTCCGGGTCGCGTACGTCGAGCCAGCGCCCCTCACGCAGCAGCGGGCGCGCGACCGCCTGGAACGCGGCGGGCGTCTCCTGCAGCGCGATGGGCACCTTGCGGCCGTGGCCGGTCAGGGTCGCCGGCGCGCTGCGGTACGGCCCGGCGATGTCCGCGACGCCGTCGAGCCCCTGCAGGGAGACGACGTCGGGGGTGTCCTTGGTGTGGATCCAGATGTGCGCGCCGTGCCCCCGGGTGAACAGGCCGCGCCAGGGGTTCGTGCCGTCTTCGAGCAGGGTGGCCGCAGTGACGAGCGCGGTGACGATTCCGGCGACCGTGAGGATCGTGAGCAGCGCCTGCCCCCGGCGGGCCCGCAGGTCGGCGCGGATCCATCGCAGCTCGGCCCGCACGGATCAGCCCCGCAGCTCGACGACGTCGCCGACCGTGCCCAACGGGCGGCGACGCGTCCTGGGCAGGGCTCCGTCGTCGACGATCTGACCGTCGAGGAGGCTGACGACCCGGTCGGCCATGCTGGCCACCCGCGCGTCGTGCGTGACGAGGACGATCGTCTGGCCCTTCCTGTGTACGTCGGACAGCAGGCGCAGCACGTCCTTGGTGTTGCGGCTGTCCAGGTTGCCGGTCGGCTCGTCGGCGAGGAGCAGCCGGGGCTGGTTGGCCAGCGCGCGGGCCAGCGCGACCCGCTGCTGCTCGCCTCCTGAGAGCTGTGCGGGAGCGGCTGCGGCACGCTCGGTGAGCCCCAGTTCACCGAGCAGGTACTCGCGCCGCTCCCGAGCCTGCCGGGGCGACACCCCGCCCAGCAGCGCGGGCAGTTCCACGTTGTCGGCCACGGTCATGTTGGCGACCAGGTTGAAGAACTGGAAGACGAAGCCGACCTTCTGCCGCCTGAGCAGGGCCCATCCGCTCTCCGACAGCGTGTCGGCGCGGGTGCCGTCGATCCAGATCTCCCCGCTCGTACGGACGTCGAGCCCGCCGAGCATGTGGACGAGGGTCGACTTGCCCGAGCCCGACGGGCCCATGATGGCCACGAACTCGCCGCTCTCGACCCGCATGTCGATCCCGCGTACGGCCGGAACCGGCACTCCCCCCGACTGGTAGATCTTCACGAGGTTGATCGCTTTGATCGCGGGGGCGTCGGTCACGACCGGCCCCTCTCGGACGCCGGTGCGTGGCGGGGTTCGGGGGGTGTGGGGGGCATCAGGGAAGTTCCTCCTGGCAGCGTTCCAACCAGTCGAGGTCCGCCTGCAGATGGAGCATGGCGCCCTCGATCAGCAACAGAGCCACCCGATTCCCCGGATCGGTTTGCTCGGCGAGTTCGTTGAGATCCCTCATCAGGGAGAGATAGTGGCGGCGCTGGCGGTTCACCAGCGCCATCCGGTCGGCGATCCCGGTCAGCGGGGCGAGCACGAGCTTCATGAAGAACTCGTCCCGGACCCGCGGCCCCTCCGTGGGCTCGTCGACCCAGTTCTCCAGCGCCTCGCGGCCGGCGGCCGTGAGGTAGTAGACCTTCTTGTTCGGCCGGTTCGACTGCTCGACGTCCACGGCGCGGACGTAACCGTCCTTCTCCAGACGTCCGAGCGTGACGTAGATCTGTCCGATGTTGGGCGACGGATACGCACTCCCGAACGTCTTCTCGAGAGCGTGTTTCAGTTCGTAGCCATGGGCAGGTTCCTTCGCGAGGAGCGCCAGCAGCGGCAGCCGCACGCGCACACCTCCCAGAGCGTAGTGACCGGAACGTTATCGAGCGGACTGGATACACCCGTTGACGCCCACATTATCGCTATGCATAACATGCATGCACCTACCTAACACGTATGTAACTCGGACTTAATGTGGAGGTCACGTCGTGTTCCGCCGAGGCTGCCTGCTCCTGGCCACCCTGCTCCTGGCAGGTTGTTCAGGGTTCGGCGGCGATCCCGGTGAGGAGCCGGGCAGCGGGACCGGCGGCACCGGCCCCATCACGCTCGTCATCGGACGGGACACGACGGCGTACCTTCGCCCGTTGCTCGACCGATGGAACCAGACCCACCCCGCCGAACGGGTGACGCTGCTCGAGCTGCCGGAGGCGGCCGACGAGCAGCGCGCCCAGATGGTGGCCAACCTGCAGGCGCACAGCGACCGCTACGACGTGCTCGGGCTGGACGTGGTCTGGACGGCGGAGTTCGCCGACGCCGGCTGGATCGTCCCGCTGGACCGCAACCTGTTCCCCCTGAACAAGCTGCTGCCTCCGGTCGTGGACACCGCGGTCTACCGGGACCGGCTGTGGGCCGTGCCGTTCACGAGCAACGCCGGGCTGCTCTACTACCGGTCCGACATCCTCAAGAAGGAACACCTCAAGCCGCCCACGACCTGGGCGGAGCTCCGCGATCAGGCACTTCGCCTAGGCAAGAAATACGACATAGGCGGATACGCGGGCCAGTTCCTCCCGTACGAGGGGCTGACCGTGAACTTCGCGGAGGCGGTCCACTCGGCCGGCGGCACGATCCTCGGGCCGGACGCGCGGACCGTGACCATGAACCCCGACACCACCCGGACCGCGCTCGGTTTCCTGGTCGGCGGCATCAAGGAGGGCTGGATCCCCCAGGAGGCGCTCGCCTACAAGGAGGAGGAGTCCCGGCTCGCCTTCCAGGAGGGCGAGCTGCTGTTCGCCCGCAACTGGCCGCACGCGTACGGCCCGGCCACCCACTCCGCGGTGGCCGGCAAGTTCCAGGTGACCCGGCTACCCGGGCTGAACGGCCCGGGGTCCAGCACGCTGGGCGGGCAGAACCTCGCCATCAGCGCATATTCGAAGCGGCAGAAGTCCGCACTCGACTTCATCCGCTACTTCACCGGACCGGACAACGAGCGGCTCGTCCTCACCGAGGGGTCCTTCCCCCCGGTGTGGGCCGACCTTTACGACGATCCGGAACTGATCAAGCGGTTCCCGTACCTGCCCGCGCTCAAGGAGGCGATCCTCTCCGCGCGGCCACGTCCGGTCACCGCGAACTACAACCAGGTCAGCCTGGTCATCTCCAGCGCCGTTTCCAGTGCGCTCAACCTCGGCAAACCCGTCGATGAGACCGTCACCGAGCTTAAACAGCAGCTCGGCGAGGTCATCCAGACTGGAGGATAGACAATGCGGAAACTCCCCCCGGTGGTCGCCGTCCTCGCCCTCGCGGCGGCCGCGTGCAGCAGCAACTCCGCGTCCGACACACCCGCCACCGACGGCAGCGCCGCCGCCACGGCGGCGGCCAAGCCCCTCGCCGGCGTCGCCATCGAGATCGCCGCGAAGTGGACCGGTGACGAGCAGGCCAGCTTCGAGAAGGTCCTCAGGGCGTTCGAGGAGAAGACCGGCGCCAAGGTCACCTACGCCTCCACGGGTGAGGACACCGGCGCCTACCTCGGCCCGCGCATCCAGGGCGGCAACCCGCCGGACGTCGCGGTCCTGCCGCAGCCCGGCCTGGTGCAGCAGTACGCCGACCAGAAGTCGCTCAAGCCGCTCTCCTCGGAGGTCCTGACGCAGATCGACCAGAACTACACGCCGTACTGGAAGGAGCTCGGCTCCGCGGGCGGCCAGGTGTACGGCGTGCTCGTGAAGGCGGCGCACAAGTCGACGATCTGGTACCGCCAGTCGGCGTTCGACGACGCGGGCGCCCAGGAGGCCGCGACCTGGGACGACCTGATCGGCAAGACCGCGCAGACCCTGGCCGACTCCGGCACCGCCCCGTTCGCGCTGTGCGCCGCCTCGGGATGGACGCTCACCGACCTGTTCGAGAACGTCTACCTGTCGTCGGCCGGCCCGGAGAACTACGACAAGCTGGCCAAGCACGAGATCCCGTGGACGGACCCGTCGGTCACCACCGCGCTGGAGAAGATGGCCCAGATCTTCGGCAAGAAGGACTTCATGCTCGGCGGATCGTCCGGCGCGCTGCAGACCGACTTCCCGACCTGCGTCACCCAGGTCTACGGCCAGAAGAAGGCCGCGATGGTCATCGAGGCCGACTTCGTCGCCTCGTCCGCCGCCCAGTCCGGTGCGGCGATCGGCGAAGAGGCCAAGATCATGCCGTTCCCGAAGGCCGGGGACACCGAGCCGGTCGTGCTCGGCGGCGACGTCGCCGTCGCACTGAAGGACTCCAAGGGCGGCATGGCGCTGCTGGAGTTCCTCGCCTCCAAGGAGGGCGGCGACATCTGGGCGAAGGAGCCCGGCTACCTGTCCCCCAACCGCAACGTCTCGCCGGACAACTACCCGAGCGAGCTGACCAAGAAGCTCGCGCAGACGATCATCTCCGCGGGTGAGGCGGTCCGGTACGACATGTCCGACCTCGCGCCCAGCGCCTTCGGCGGCACCGACGGCAAGGGCGAGTGGAAGCACCTGCAGGACTTCCTGCGGGACCCCAAGGACATCAAGGGCATCCAGCAGAAGCTGGAAGCGGACGCCGCCAAGGCCTACGCGAAGTAAGGGGAGAAGGCCGTGACCGAACGGTTGGACGGCCAGCAGGCTCCCGGCGGCGGCCTCGCCGCCGGGGCCTCCCCCGGCCCGACAGAGACCGAACCCCAGATGACGCGGCCCCCGACCGCCGGCAAGGCGGCGATGCGACTGGGCCCGTCCCCCAAGATGGCGGTGCTCTTCCTGCTTCCGGCGCTCGTGCTGCTGGCCGCCTGGGTGATCTACCCCATCGTCTACTCGATCCTGCGCAGCCTGTACGACGCGGCAGGGGACCGATTCGTCGGCCTGGAGAACTACGCCGCGATCTTCACCGACACGAGCACGCTCACCACGATCAGGAACAACATCATCTGGGTCGTCGTGGCCCCGCTGATCGTGACCGTGCTCGGCCTGATCTTCGCGGTGCTGACCGAGCGCATCCGCTGGGCGACCGCGTTCAAGCTCGTCCTGTTCATGCCGATGGCGGTCTCGCTGCTCGCCGCCGGCGTCATCTTCCGGCTCGTCTACGAGCAGGACCCCGACAAGGGCGTGGCCAACGCCGTGATCACCACGGTGCACGACGCCTTCAGCAGCAGCCAGGGTTATCCCGGCGCCCGGCCGCGCGAGAACGACCAGGCGCCCGTGGTGGTGAAGGACGGCGCCGTCGTGACGAGGCAGCCGGCCCAGCCCGGCCAGCAGGTGCTGATCCCGCTCGTCGGCCTCAACCAGGACGCCGTCGCCGGCGCGGCGCCCGCCAAGGCCGCCGGCTCCGGCGGTCTCAGCGGCACGGTCTGGCTCGACGTCGTACGCGGAGGCGGCGGCACGGTCAACCAGATCGACGGCGTCGAGAAGGGCCTGGCCGGGATCACGGTGGAGGCGGTCGCGGACGGACAGGTCAAGGCCACCACCGAGACCTCCGCCGACGGCACCTTCTACTTCTCCGGGCTGGCGTCCGGTTCCTACGACATACGGCTCCCGCAGTCGAACTTCGAGGCGCCGTTCAACGGCCTGAGCTGGCTCGGCCCCACCCTGATCACGCCGGCGATCATCGGCGCGTACATCTGGGTGTGGGCGGGATTCGCGATGGTGCTGATCGCGGCCGGGCTCTCGGCGATCCCGCGTGACGCGCTGGAGGCGGCCCGCATCGACGGGGCCACCGAATGGCAGGTGTTCCGGCGGATCACCGTGCCGCTGCTCGCGCCGGTCCTGCTCGTCGTCTTCGTCACGATGGTCATCAACGTGTTGAAGGTGTTCGACCTGGTGTTCATCATCGCGCCGGGCTCGGTGCAACCGCAGGCGAACGTGATCGCGCTGGAGATGTGGCGCGTGTCGTTCGGCGGCGGCGGCAACCAGGGCATGGGTAGCGCCCTGGCCATCTTCCTGCTGGTCCTGGTACTGCCGTTCATGATCTTCAACATCCGCCGGTTCAGGAGGGACGAGCGATGACAACCCTGACCGAGCCGAGGCACGCGCGCGCGATCGAGCGCGGCCTGCTCGGGCGCGTCGTCGACCGGATCGGCGGCGGTCTGATCCAGGTCGTCCTGATCCTCATCGCGATGTTCTGGCTGGTCCCCACGCTCGGGCTGCTGGTGGTCTCGCTGCGCGGCGAGAAGGAGAACAACTCCACCGGCTGGTGGACCCTCTTCACCAAGCCCGCCCAGATCACGTTCGAGAACTACGGCAACCTGCTGGCGTCCGGGTTCACGTCGTCGTTCTGGAACACCGTGATGATCACCGTGCCCGCGACACTGCTGGTGATCGGGATCTCGGCCATGGCGGCGTACGCGTTCGCCTGGATCGAGTTCCCCGGCAGGGACG
The DNA here is from genome assembly GCA_001570385.1 of Microtetraspora glauca. Taxonomy (GTDB): domain Bacteria; phylum Actinomycetota; class Actinomycetes; order Streptosporangiales; family Streptosporangiaceae; genus Microtetraspora; species Microtetraspora glauca. The sequence goes on from BBYL01000010.1 coordinate 145,057, forward strand.
CCGTGTTCCTCCTGGTCATCGCCCTGCTGGTGGTGCCGATCCAGATCGCCCTGATCCCCATCGCCAAGATGTACGGGGCGCTGGACATCTTCGGCTCGATCGCCGGCGTGGTGCTGTTCCACGTGGCGTTCGGCCTGCCGTTCGCGATCTTCCTGCTCCGCAACTTCTTCGTGGGCATCCCCCGGGAGCTGCTGGAGGCGGCGCGGATGGACGGCGCGCCGGAATGGCGGATCTTCGCGACCGTGGTGTTCCCGCTGGCCAAGCCCGCGATCGCGTCCCTCGGGATCTTCCAGTTCCTGTGGGTGTGGAACGACCTGTTGGTGGCCCTGGTTTTCGCTGACACCGCGAACCAGCCGATGACCAAGGCCCTACAGTCTCAGATGCGGCAGTTCGGCACCAACGTCGACATCCTCGCCCCCGGCGCCTTCCTGTCGCTGATCATCCCGCTGGTGCTCTTCTTCGCCTTCCAGCGGTACTTCGTCCAGGGCCTGCTCGCGGGGTCGGTGAAGTAGCGACCGGTCGGTCCGGACGGCCTACGGAGCCCGGACGCGTGCCTCTCGGGGGAGGGCACGCGTCCGGGTCCGCCGCACGACGACATGCGTGGATCACCGCGTGCGGACACGAGCGCGAGAAGACACAGGTCCGTCCCGAGAGCACGAGCCCCGAGGGCACGGGTCCCACCCGTCGTGGGAGGGCAGGAGGCTGAGCCGGCTTTGCGTTGTCGCGACACTTCAGCCTTGATCCCGAAAAGCCGATAGGCTTCCCGACCATGTCAGGGCGTCCCTTAAACGAAGTCATGGAAGCCGGATGGGCCACGGCCCTCGAACCGGTCGCCGAGCGGATCAGCGCCATGGGCGACTTCCTCCGGCAGGAAATTGCCGAAGACCGGCAGTATCTTCCCTCCGGGGCCAACGTGCTCCGCGCGTTCCAGCAGCCTCTGGACGAGGTACGGGTGCTGATCGTCGGCCAGGACCCCTATCCGACGCCCAGCCATCCGATCGGCCTGAGCTTCTCCGTCGCCGCGGATGTCCGCCCGCTGCCCGGCAGCCTGGTGAACATCTACAAGGAGTACATGGCCGACCTCGGCCATCCGCAGCCGAGCAACGGCGACCTCACGCCGTGGACCGAGCAGGGCGTGCTGCTTCTCAACAGGGTGCTGACCGTGATGCCCGGCAAGCCCGCCTCGCACCGGGGCAAGGGCTGGGAGCAGGTCACCGAACGCGCCATCACCGCACTCGTCGAGCGCGGCGGCCCGCTCGTGGCCATCCTGTGGGGCCGCGACGCCCGGAACCTGCGGCCCATGCTCGGGCAGGTGCCGTGTATCGAGTCGGCGCACCCGAGTCCCCTGTCGGCCCGCAGCGGCTTCTTCGGCTCCCGCCCGTTCAGCCGCGCCAACGAGCTCCTCGAACAGCAGGGCGCCGCCCCTGTCGAGTGGAAGCTCCCCTGACCTCAGCCACTAGGATCAACCACCATGAGCGATGAAACGGATACCGGACGCTACCTCCGTCTGACGGTCGACCTTGTCGTCGAGGTCCAGGATGTGAAGGCGTTGCAGGCGGCGGCCCTGGCGGAGATCCGCCATCCGGACGCCGAGCTGGACGATGACGAGCGCCAGGAGCAGATCGAGCTGGTCAACGCGGACGACACCGGCGCCGCGGCCCTCCAGTGGCTGATCGAGCCCGATCACGTCCTCGGCCTGGTCGAGCACGTCAGCGACGTGGAGCCGCGCGAGGCGATGCTCGGCGTCGAGCCGTCGGACGGCATCCTTGAGGACGAGGATGAGCATGACCACGACGATCACGACCACGCGCACTGAAAACCCCGGCAGGTAGGGACCTCCCCGACCACCGGTGAACGTGACGGGCCGTCCTCGACAGGCGGCCCGTTCCGATTTTCCGCGTTTCTCCGGTGGTCCCTCACGGTCCTTGCCCTCCGGCCGCTGATCATCATGAGGTGCGGTCATGGGACGCCGGTTCGTGGAGCGGTGGCGCGTCGCACCGGAGCGATCAGGCTTCGAGGAGGCGTTGCCGGTGGTCGGCCAGGGCCTCGCGCTCCCGCGCCAGCTCGTCGCAGCGGGCGGTGATCTCGCCGACCATGCCTTCGGCCCATTGGGCCATCTGCTGGATCTCCCGGCCGGTATTCATGATCTTCCGATGCTTGTAGATATCGACGATCACATTGTCGAAGATCATGTCGGCGAACCAGCGGGTGTCCACCCGCGGAAGCTGGGGACTCGTCTCCACACCGATGTCCGCCAGTTCCCGAGAGAACGCGTCGAGCGCGCGCTGCGCCTCCCATGCCGCCTCGTCCGCCCTCATGAGCTGACCATGCTCGATCATGTCGGCGATGGCCCCTCCACCGAGCACGTCCCAGGTGGACGCTCCGCGCGCTCCGCCAAGAGACCGCAAGACCCTCGCGATGGCATGGCCCACAGCCATGCCCGCCCGCCGCGCCTCTTCGTATTCGCGCAGTTCGGCATCGACGTCGGCGAGCCGGACGGCGACTCTCTCGAACTCCCGTCCTCGCGGGTCATCGGACTCGATGAGCATCCGCTCCTTGCGGGCGAGCAGTGTGTCGAGCTCGCCCGGGGCCGTCGCCACCTCGGCCAGACTCGCGTCGATCGACCGGAGGTCCGCGGTCAGCCACTCCAGCCGGGTGCGCTGGCCGTGGACGCGTTGCCGTACGGCTTCCGCCTCGGCGCGCTCTTTGACGAGCCGATCCTCTTTCGTGCCGAAGAGAGAAGCGAAGAAGCCACCCTGCTCCAGCTTGACGACATCCCGATCTTCCTTGGCGAGCTGCTGTTCCAGCTCGGCCAGAAGCACCCTGACCTCGCCCATCTGCCCGGTGAGCGTGATGCGCTGCCGGGTCAGCCGCTCCCGGCGGCGAGCCCGCTCCTTGGCCTCACGAATCTTTCCATCAAGAGCATCAAAGGAGGTCATATTCGACAAGACGAACAATCAACATGCGACGTTCCCTGACCTATTCACCATCCCGCCCGAAATCCGGCTTTCATTCCATTCCTTATCCCGGCCCGCTACGCAATCCCGACTCCTGCGCCGCGCGCGAATCCTCCGCCTGCCCAAGCGGCCGCCCATCCGCTGTGAGCGGGGAGCGATCTCTCAGGCGGCGAGCAGTCCGGGGGTGCGGCAGAGCCAGTCGTTGAGCGTGCCGGTGAAGCCGGCCGGCGGACTGACGCTGAGACACGTGGTGTCGGCCGTGCGGCTGCCGATGCGGACGCGGAAGGGCTCGCGACCGAGATCAGGGGCGCCGGAGACCATGGCGAGCTCGGGGCCGCCGATCCACAGATGCTCGCCGATCGTGCGGCAACTCGCCTCGGGGCTTCCGGCCGTCCACGCGAGATGCCCGGCGAGCAGGCGTCGCGCGACCGTGCGGAGCACGGAGACGGTGCACAGGCTGTGCGCGCACGCGGCCCCCTCCAACATCACCTCCGGCAGGCCGAACCTCCGGAGGCCACGCGTCGCGATCGTGAGGCAGGTGCAGGCGTCGGTCGCGGCGGGATCCCATGGCGGGCAGGAACTGTCGGCGCCGACCTCGGTGGTCCAGCCGAGCCAGTCGTCTCCGAGCTGGAACTCCTGAGGCTCCTCCTGGCACCCCGTGCAGTGCGGGACGATCGCCCCGGTGAGCTGATCGACGATGATCCCGCGACAGGCGTCGGCCACACCGCGCGCCACCGCCCTGGCGACCTGCGCGGCCTCGGGTTGCTCGGTGACCGGCGCGGTGCTGGTGACCACGACATGATGGCGGGCCCGGCGCACGGCCTCGCGGCCCTCGTCCCCGACGGCCATCCGTCGCCAGGGTGACTGCGCGGCCCGGAACACCTGAAGCTCCAACCGCGACGTGCCCACCGCCTGCGCGGCGGCCCGCCTGTGGGACCCGCTCATCCGCCACGGGACGACCGAGTCCAGGTCGACCGGACGGCGGTCGACCGCGACGACGAACACCGAGGTGGTCTCGGCCGGCACGGAATAGGTGATCTTCATGGGTCCTCCTGTCGGTCGCTGGAGACCCCAGCTTGCGCGCGCCCCCGGACTCTCCACTCAACCGAACGCCCCTCTGTGGAAAACCCCGGTTATCCACAGCGGAGCTCCCCTCGCCTGCCAGGTACGTGCGACATCAGCCGCTGTCGGGCCCGTCCACTTCGAAATCCGTCCACCCACACTCGGGAGGGGCGTCATCCTTCCGTTCCCTCCGCTGCGGCCGGAGTGAACCACCGTTTGATCCTCGGCCCGTGTCTGCGCCACCACGCCCAGCCCCAGAGTCCCTGGACGCCTGCCAGCACCAGGACCACGATCGCGGCGTCGATGACCGCGAGCCCGTCCCCGCCGTTCAGCAGCGTGCCGATCGCGGGCAGCGCGATGGCCGCGAGGGCGGGGATCACGATCGTCACGGCCACGGTCAGGCACACCACGGTGCCCAGCACGAGCAGCAGCGTGTACGACCGCACCGCGGAACGCTCACGGCGTGAGAAGGCCGTGAGCGGATTCACGCCTCCACGGCCGATCGCGCGACGGGCGAGAAACCGCCCGTACGCCGCGCCGTCGCCGTACAGGTTCCTGCATCCGGCGAGATCCTGGGCGACGAAGTAGAGGTCGGTACGCATGAAGACGAGGAGCTGGAAGCTCATCGCGTCGATCTGCGTCAGAACGACGATGGAGAGTGCGGTGTGGACGCCCGCCTCCGGCGGGACGATGGCGAGACCGACGAGTCCGGCCCCCATGATGGCCGCGTCCAGGGTCATACCGGCGAGATAGACGGTCATCCGGACGCGTTTCTCCTCACCCCAGACTCCTGAGACGTCGGTCTGCACCACGAGGAACTGCAGGCGGGATCCCAGAGTCATCCGGCCGGGCACTCCGGCTGCTCGGGCGGTGCACAGGTGGGCGAGCTCGTGCAGCATGACGAGCGACCACGCGATGGCGATCTGGGTGACCAGGGAGACGGTGCCGAACTCGCTCCAGGCCATGATGCTCGGACTGGGCATGATCCCCGGCCTGACGGCGAGGGCGATCAGCCCGCAGAGAAAGATCGTCACGAGGCCGGCAAGGACCGCCGGGCGCAGAGTCCATCGAACATGGCGGGGCTTCAGCCAGGGAAGAGAGGGCCTTTCCCGCCGGGTGTCGTCCATCGGCCGGCCGTCTATTTCCGCGACGAATCCCACGCCCATAAGCGCCGTCACGAAGTCGGCCACATCGACGGCCGTCCCGGTTTCGGCGTTGAGGCGTTCCGCCACGTCGTCGATCGGCCCGCCGCCGGCCAGCAGGTCGATCGTTCTTCTGCCGATGTCCGGGAAGGAGACGAACTCTCCGGTCTCGACCCGTCCGACGATCCATTCCGCACCGTCGCGGCGCATGCGGAGTGGGTGAAGCCGTACTGTCGACGCTCCGGTCACGGCGTGCACGTGGCGCACCCCGCTTCACCGTGCGGGAACTCGGCGAAGATCGACTGGTGCGGGGCGACCAGATTGGTGCCCTGGATGAAACCGGCCGTGATCGGCGGCACTCCGGTGATGAGACGGAGCACCCCGTGCGCGACCAGGTTCCCGCACATCCCCGCCGACGTGGCGATCGCCCCCGGCCCGCCGAGGTCGACGGGACGGAACGCGGCGCCGGGAGGCCGGTCTCCGGACGGCGTACGCTTGCGGTCTTCGATCCGCTGCATGCACTCGTAGCAGGCGCCGCGGCCGGGCGCGAAGACGCCCGTCGTGACGAGGGGGCCGTTGTAGCCGCCCCCCACCCATGGGATGCCGGCGGCGAAGCAAGCCCGATTGGCCCACACCCGGATGCCGTCGTCTCCCTTGGGTTCGTCGGCGCACAGGGCGAGTACATCGAATCCCGGCAGCAGCTCCGTCAGATCCCGCTCGCGTCGGATGCGGGAGTACGCGCCGGTGATCTCGACATCGGAGTTCAGCCTTCTCAACCTCTCCACGGCGACGTCGACTTTGGCGCGGCCGACGTCGCGTTCCGTGAAGATCAGTTGCCGGTTGAGGTTGGAGAGCTCGACCCGGTCGTCGTCGACCAGATGCAGGAATCCCACTCCGGACGCCGCCAGGGCCAGTGCGACGGAAGCGCCGGCGCCTCCGACGCCGATCAGCAGGACCCGCGCTCTTCGCAACCTGAGCTGGGCATCCCAGCCGTGTTCCCGTGGAGTCAGGTCCGCCCAGCGGAAGAACGCGTGGCCGCGACTGTAACGGTCGCGCTCGCGCTCGCTGAGTTCGGGCGCTTCCGTGGCTCCGGCGTCTTCGACGTGACCGGAGGCCACGAGCTGGGCGACGATCGCGACGGTGTCGCGCCGGGTCAGTTCGGGGAATCCCGATCGCACCAGCGCGGCGACGTCCGCGCACGTCCGGGTGCCGTTCATCGCCTCAAGGGCCGTCCACACCCAGCCATGCGGATCTTTGATCTCGTGGGCCAGCCCGTAGATGTCGCCTCCGATGCGGATACGGCCGTCTTCCAGCCTGTGCGCCGCGTGCTCGGGCTTAATTCTCGGCAACCGCAATCCGGCCTCCCGGCAGGGGCGTGGAAACCGCTTCGATGCAGCCGAACATCCGAAGCGGAACGCGCGGAGCCATGATCGGGCGCGGGAGAGCCGCCCGGTCCTGGCTCCGCTCGTGCGGGTACGGGTCAGTTTCCGCTGGAGTTGCTGAGACGCTCGGTGGTCTCGAGCCGGTCCAGCCGGCGAATCTCGATCTTGACCGTCCCGTCGGCGGCGGTCTTTTCCGCGGCCTTGTTCTTGTCGAGGTCCCTGAGCTCGCTCACGAGTTTCCTCTTCTCGTCGACATACTCGATTGACATGACTTGTAAATGTACGGCCGTAGCGATTGTCAGATTAGATCATCGGTAACGCGAGGGAAAGGTGGGAATTCCGGGAGCCGCAATCTCCGTCACGGCGCTTTGAGCGAAGTGGGCGTCGCCTCCTGCGCCTGGCCTCCGGTGATCGGAGTGACGCCGCTCTGGAAACGCGTCATTCCGCGGAAGAAGAGCGCGGCGAGCGGCACGGCGAATCCGGCGACCGTGGAGACCGCCAGCAGTGCGGGCCGGCCGAACACGGCGCCGACCGGCCCGGTCAGCGCGAGCCCCAAGGGCATCATGACCGAGGAGGCCAGCCAGTCGACGGACGTGACCCGCGCGAGGCGCTCGGACGGGATCTCCCGCTGGAGGTTCACCACCCATTGCACGGCGAAGATCTCCAGTCCCAGGCCGGCGACGATGTAGCAGGCGTACAGGAACCCCGGGGACACCGGCCAGCTCAGCGCCAGCGGCACGGCCCCGTACAACGCGAGCCCGATGATGCCGGTCAGACCGGGCCGCCCGGGTTTCCACCGCATGCTGATCACTCCGCCCGCCAGGCCGCCGACCGAGAGCAGGGCCAGAGCCGTGCCGTACACGGCGTCACCGCCGAAGGTGTCGCGGGAGATGAGGGGCAGCAGGACCTGCGCCGGCGCGACCGTGAACATCAGCTGGAGCGCGACGGCGACGATGACCCCCGTCACCCACGGCCGTCGCCAGACTTCGGAGAGACCGTCCGCGATCTCCCGGACCGCCGACCTCCGCTGCGCCGGCGCGGCCGCGGGTTCGCGCAGTGGAAGGAGGAGGACGAGAGCGAGCAGGTAGGCGGCCAGCACGGCGAGGAACCCGACACGGGGAGACCAGACAGTCACCACGTACGCGCCGAGGCCCGGCCCGATGATGGCGCCGATCCGCCAGGAGACCGCGCCGAGCGCCACGCCCGCGGAGCGCTGGGCGGGCGTGAGCACCGACGACAGGCAGGCCTGGTACGCGGGCCGGTGGAAGGCCTCCGCCGATCCGACGAGGAAGACCAGGAAGGCGAGGAGCCACGCCGGAGCACTGCCGCGCGCCCCGATCGCGACCACACAGCACTGGAACGCCAAGGAGGCGATCATGACGGTCCGGCGCGGCAACCGATCCGCCCACAGCCCGCCGAGCAGCGCGAACAGGATCAACGCGATCCACCGCCCGGTGAAGATCGCGCCCACCGTCGAAGCGGTACCGCCCGCGTTGAGAGCGGCGATGGTCACCGCGACGGGGAAGATCTGGTCGGCCGCCACCGACATCGTGAAGCTGAGCCACAGCAGGCGGAACTCGCGGTTTCGGACCAGAGAACCGTCAGCGGGACGGGCCGAACGGATGAGCTTGCTCCAACGAGTGCGCATGCCACGAAATCATCCCTTCCCGGTTGAATCGCGCAAGGGAGATGAACGGACCGCCGAGGCATGCGACTTGTGCAGGTCCGTAATAAAGCCGTGCCGGTTCGCCGCGCGGAGGCGCATACAGGCGCATACAGGCGCGTGCGAGCGCGTGCGGGCGCACGGAAAGGGCTCTCAGACGCCGGTGGTCACGCGGGTCCGGCGCACGATCGCGGAGGCCAGCAGATACTGGCCGACGATGTACGTCGACATGATGAGAAAGCCCCGGTACGGAAAATCGAGGTCGGCGATTCCGAGTGCGATAAGGGTGTCGGACAGGAAGAACAGCCCGCCGCCCAGCCCGGCACGCACGCCGTACCAGGACGAGGTGATCGCGGTGGTGGTGAGCACCAGGGAGTAGGCGGCGACCGGGATCTGCAACGCGCCGAGCCGGGGCCACAGCAGCGTGACCAGCACCAGCCACACGACTCCGTAGACGGCCACCGCCGCCCACGGCGCGCCGGGCCGCCGACCGCGCGCCGCACCCGGACCTGCGGCCCCGCTCGCGGCCTCGCCCGCGGAACCGACCTCGCCCCCAGCGGCGACCTCGACTCCAGAACCGACGACTCCGGATCCGGCCTCGGCGAGGTGTCCGGCCCGGGGCGCCTTCCGGAAGGCGGGCCTCTCCCGTACGAAGAACGTGATGTAGCAGACATGCGCGACGGCGAAGAACCCCATGCCAGGGACGAACATCCCGTCGATCTCCAGCGCGATGTCCCCGGCCGCCGACGCCAGGAGGGCCGCCACGATGATCCCCGGGCCGCGCCGGGCGAGCACCCAGAGCGCGAGAAGGGGCATCAGCAGGGCCTTGCTCACCGGGTCGAGCAGGCCCGGCTCAGTGAGCACCGCGACCAGATGGACCACCGAGCACACCCAGAACGCGATCACAACCGGCCCGGCGAACCTCGCGGGAGCGCCGGGCGCGCGATCCGACTGAACAACATTCGGTGACTCGTCCATGCCCGGGATCCTAGTGAGCGGGTCTCACGTTAGTAAGACGCCCGAAGGACCCAGCGGCCCATGCCCCGGCACACCCCCGAACCCGGCGGAACGGCGGGGCAGGTCAACAGGGCCAGGAATCCGGACACGGACGCGACGTGATCGCACGTCCGATGCCATCCGTGCGTTTTCGCGCAGACGCAGCGCTCTCCACGTTCAGTCGGCATTGGACGTGCGATCGTCACACCCCGCCGGCCGCGCTCAAAGCATCGGCGCGGCGAGGCGGCGTGCGCGGCTGCACAGCGAAGCTGCGTGCCGCGGCCGCGCGGCGGGCTACGCCTTGCGGCCGGTGGCGGTCAGTTGCAGTAGCTGGAGTCCTTGATGCCCTTGATTTGGTAGAACGTGTACTTCTTTCCATCAGTCAGGGTCAGGGGCAGCGTGCCGTTGCACGTCGACCGGCCGGCCCTGGTCAGATGGTGGTAGCGGTAGAGGACTTTCTTCCAGTTCCGCTTCGGAGTGGTCACCGTGAATTGCTCTCCGTCCGTCTTCTCCCACTTGCAGTGGGTGACGCCCTGGCAGGGGTTGCCGTACCTGACGGCAGCGTCAGCCGGAAGCTGGACGGCCCCCAGGAGCGCCATTCCTGCGATCGACATGACGGCGATCTTGGTAAATATCCTCATTTTTCCCCTCATCCCGTTGGCGGGTCAGAACGTAGCGCACGACATGAGAAAGATCCAGAGGGATGATCTACCGCCGGGAGCGCGTATTCCGGGTGACTCCCGTCGCCGCCGAAGGCGATGGAGATGGCCCCCTCCGGAGGCGCCGGGCTGGGCGCCGCGGTCCTCAGAGACGGAGTCGTCCCTGGCCACGATGGTTGGTCGGCGTGGTCGAGGCCGCTCGGAGAGCTCCGGGTGAGACATCGGGCAGGATCATCCGGGAGGGCGCTCGGGGCCATGCGCCGGATGACGAACCGACGTGACCCGACTGTGACCTTCCTCGCTCGGGGACGTCGCATATCGCGGTAAATCCATCACAACTTTCCGGCGATTCGCGGCATCCAACCCTCCGTGGGCGTGCTGATAGCGGGGGATCCGCAGCATCTGGGCGGTTACTGGTTGGCCGGAAGGCTGGGCGCGGGAGGCCAGGGTGTGGTCTACGAGGCCTATGCCGAGGACGGCGGCCGGGTGGCTATCAAGGTCCTCCACGGTGACCAGGCGGCGCAGTTGGCCAGAGAGGCCACGGCGGCGCAACGGGTCGCATCGTTCTGCACCGCGCGGGTGATCGCCACCGAACTGGAGGGGCCGCGACCCTACATCGTCAGTGAGTACGTGCCGGGACCGAGCCTGCGCAAGGCGGTCGGCGAGGGACGCCGGTTCACCGGCGGTGACCTGCATCGGCTGGCCACGGCGGTGGCCACGGCGCTGACCGCGATCCACGAGGCCGGCGTGATCCACCGGGACCTCAAGCCGGACAACGTGCTGCTGGGTCCCGACGGTCCCCGGGTCATCGATTTCGGCATCGCCAGGACCGCGGAGATGTCGCTGACCGCGACGGGGTTGGTGACCGGTACGCCCACCTACATGGCGCCGGAGGTGTTCACCGGGCAGCGGGCGGGCGCGCCCGCCGACGTGTTCGCGTGGGGCGGCATCATGCTCTACGCGGCTACGGGCGCCGATCCGTTCGAGGCCGAGAGCCTGGGCGGGGTGATGCATCGGGTGCTGTCCACCAATCCCGACCTCGGGGTGCTGCCGGAGGCGTTGCGCCCGCTGGTGGCCGCGGCACTCAGCAAGGAGCCGCTGGAGCGGCCCGCCGCGCGGCAACTACTGATCGCGCTGGTCAGCGGCGGCGTCGGGCTCGACACCGGGCGGCTGCTGGCCCAGGGGAACCGTGCGGCGGCCGACGTGGCCATGGCCGACGTCGACCCCGCGCTCGGCACGCTGGCGGAGGAGTCCTACGCGCTGCTCGGCCCGGCCGAGCGCGAACTGGCGGCCGAGTTCTTCCTGCGGCTGATCACCGTGAGCGAGCGCGGCGAGCTTTCGGCACGGCACGCGGACCTGGCCGAACTGGTGGAGGACAGGCCGCAGTCCGAGGTCGCGGCGATCATGCGGATCGTGAAGGTGTTCGGCTACCTGCTGGGCACGGACGACGAGCAGGTCTGGCTGGCGCGTCCTGCCCTGTCGCATGCCTGGCCCCGCCTGCGGCGCTGGATCGACGCGAACCGCGACGGTCTTGCCGTACACCACCAGATCCTCACCGCCGCGAAGCTGTGGGTGGCGTCCGGGCGCAGGGACGGAGACCTGTTCCAGGGCAGCAGCCTGGAGAACGGCCTGCGGTGGGCGGCCACCGGCCGCAAGCACATCACCCTGTCCCCGGCCGAGCGCGACTTCCTGGAGTCCTCGGAGCGGCTGAGCAGGCGCAGGGCCAAGCGCGCCAGGCTGGCTTCGCTGAGCCTGGCGGGGTTGCTCGTCATCGCGCTGGTCGCGGGTGGCCTGGCCATCTATCAGGGCGGGGTCGCCGACGCCCGGGCCGAGGAGTTGTCGGTTCAGCTGAGCAGGTCGGAGTCGATGCGGCTGGCCACACTGGCGGACACGACCAGGCGCACCGACCCGCGCCTGGGCATGCTGTTCAGCGTGGCCGCCTGGCGGGTGGGCGGCACACCACAGGCCAGGGCGGCGCTGACCGCCTCGCTCGCCCAGCGCGAGCGGGCGATGTTCAAGGATCCGGCCGGTACGAGTGACACCCTGAGGGCGCTCGGCCGCGACGGGCGCACGCTGGTCAGCATCGACAAGGACCAGGCACGGCTGTGGGACGTGCGCACCGGTAGGCGGGCCGCTCTGATCTCCGGGCTGGGGCTTGGCGGTGGGAAGGTGGTGAACGTCGGATTGTCCCCCTCCGGCCGCACGCTCATCGCGGCGACCGCCAAACGGGCGGGGGCGTGGGACACCCGCACCGGGAAGGCCATCAGAACCTGGACGTTCCGCCGGGATGCCGATCTGATCAACGGCTGGGTCGAGGCTGTCATGGAGCACGAGGGCCGGCGGGTGATCGTCGAGGCCGGTGAGAGCGGCCAACTCGATGTGATCGCCGCCGAGAGCCCGGCAGCCCGGAGGGGCACCTTGAGCCCTGACGGCGCATGGCTCGCGCGGTACGGCTACGGGACGCTGAAGCTGACCAACATCAAGGACGGCCGGTTGGCGGTGATCGGCGAGAAGGACGGGGCCGAGACGACGGAGACCTGGAACAAGGGCGATCCGGTGTTCAACGCGGACGGGCGGCTGCTGGCGACGGTGGCACGCGAGAGCATCGAGTTCTGGCGGCTGCCCGACGCCACCTCGCGCAGACAGGCCCCGGTGTTGCTCAGCGAGGTCCCGGTCCGGGGTTATGGGGACCTCGGCGTCATGCCCGTGGGCGCCTTCGACGGCTCGACGTTCCGGTATCGCATGGGAGATCAGGTCTTCTCTGTCGACGTCACCGACCTGATGGCCGAAGCTGAGCCGGAGCCGGTGGACAACGCGGCGTTCAGCCGGGACGGGCGTCACCTGGTGGTGGAGACGGCGGGCGCCAGGACGTTGTACGCGGCCCCGAGCGGAAAGCCGATCGGCTCCCTGCCCGCCGCCGAGAGCACCGAATTCAGTGGGGACGGGCGATGGGTGGCACTCCTGTCCCGGGGCCGGGTCACCGTCCTGGACACGGCCACCAGGAAGGTCGCGGCCGAATTCACCACCGTCGAGCGCGACCTGAAAGCCGGGTCCTTACGCTTCAGTCCCGACGGCACCCGGCTCGCGTTCACCCTGGACACCCCCTTCACCGGACGTTCCCCGCGCAGGCACGCCGTGGAGCTCTGGGACTGGTCGGCCCGTCGCAGACTGTGGCAGGCGCCCACGGGCATGGTGGTGGACCTGGCGTTCTCACCCGACGGCCGTCGACTGGCCGTCGTCGGTCCCGAGCATCGACTTCTCGACGCCGCCAGTGGAAAGGGAATCGGCGAGCCCTTCGGCGCCAGCGGCAAGGACAGCCTAGGCAGCGGGGTGTACTTCACCCATTCAGGCACGGCCATCGTCGTGTTCGACACGCGCGGACGCATGACTCTGTGGGACCCCGCCACCCTACACATGATCGACACTCCCACCCGAAGTGTCTTCGCCGGGGGCGACGCCTACTCACCCACCGAGGATCTCATCGCGGTCAGCGAGGGCGAGGGCCGCGTGCGGTTGTTCGATCCGCTCACAGGAGACGACTTCGGCCTGTCCGCCGACACCGGCGGCGGACAGGACCCCGAGATCGGCGAGCTGACGTCCGTCGTCTTCTCCCCCGACGGGGCCGACGTCCTTACCGTGGACAGGAACGGGACGGTCAAACGCTTCCCGGCTGCGGCGGAGGCCGTCGCCACGGCCGTCTGCGCACGGGCCGGACGGTCGCTGACCCCGCAGGAGTGGAAGACCTACGTTCCCGCGCTGCCATACCGCAAAGTCTGCGGTTGACCCTGGGGCTTCATGCGTACTCAGCTCATCCGGAAGACCGGGCCTCGGGGACGGAAGGGGAGAAAGCCTCCGGCGGGGATCAGGAAGGCGTGCTCCCGCCGGATCCGTACGACGTCGCACTCGCCGTCGGTGATCACCAGGATCGGCCCCGTCACGGGGAAGTCGTCGGCCCGTTCCAGCAGGTTGACGCCGGGTTGCAGGATCGTGCCGCCGCGGCCCCGGACGCGGACCTTCGCGGCGATGTCCTCGACGGCCAGGTATCCGGCGTCGTACGCGGCGGCGTCGCAGAACACCACGCGAGCGCGCGGCACGTCCCGGGCGACGGCGTACGAGGCGATGGCGCCCAGCGCCTTTCCGAGCAGCTTCACGTCCATCGAGCCTGAGGTGTCCAGCACGACGCCGAAGGTGGCCCGCTGGACGAGATCCTCGGGACGGACCCAGCCGGGGCGCGGGATGTCGGGGGTGGCCGACTGCCGCCGGGACGCCCGGCCGTAGGAACGGCGCCGCTCGACGGCGGGCACGTGCTCCTCGAACCAGCGCGCGAGCGCGGCGTCCCACGGGAGCGGGGGCTGGTCGAGCGCGCGGATCTCCTGTTCGAGACCGGCCGGGATGTAGCCGCGCCCGCCGCTCCGGTGGTAGGCGAGGCCGGTCGTCAGGGCGTTCCGGTAGTAGTCGTCGAGATCGACGTAACGTCCGGGAGCACCGGGACGCGGCAGCGGCTCGCCCAGCACGTCCCCGAGCCCGCGCCCGCGCAGGGTCGAAAGCTTCCGCATCCGCCGCAGCTCGGTGGCGATCCGGTCGTAGACGGCCTCGCCGGACAGCCCTTTGAGCGAGGGGTCGTGGAGCAGCCCCTCCGGCATCGTCCCGACCTCCATCTCGACCAGCCATCCGTTGACGACGTAGTCGCAGGCGATGTTCCAGAGGTACGGATCACGCCATCCGGCGCGGTCGCCGTGGCGCAGCGCGGCGTGCAGCATCTCGTGGGCCAGCACGAACCGCCACTCCTGCGCCGACATCGAGCGGAGCGGGTTGACGTAGATCTCCGCGGCCTGGGCGTTGACCGCGGCCACGGAGATGTCCCAGGCGCGCGCGAGGTCGGCGTCCGCGACGATCTTCATGCCGGTCGCGAGGGCGCCCAGCAACGGGTACGACGACACGAACCAGCCCAGGGCGACGTCCCACGGCTTCTTGACGGCGTCGGTGAGCGAGCTCCGGGCGCCTCCCGCGACCTCGATCGCCTCGGTCGCGGCGGCCGACACCCCGATCGCGAACGCCCGCGGGAAGTCGACGCGCGTGGCGGTCTCCTCCGTCCCCACGAAGAAGTCCGGAAATTTCGTGCTCTGGAATTCGGCCGGCACCTCACCGGCCCGCCACCGGGCGGTCAGCACCCGCTCGTCCTCTTCGGGCAGCGGATGCGGGAGCGGCTCGGGAGGGTGGCCGATCTTCAGCGTGAGCAGGAACCGGTCGACGGCCACGCAGCACGCGGCCCGGTAGGCGGCTCCGGGCGCCCGCCTCGACTCCTGCGTGCGCGTGGCCTCCTCCGGTCCCAGGTCCTCCCCGGTCGCCGTACGCGGGTCGAGGTGGCCGAACCCGGCGTGCAGCAGGCAGTGGGCGAACACCCAGGCCCACTCGCCCGCGTCGGCGCGCCGCTTGGGGTGGTGGTACACGCTGCCGCCCGGCGTGATGTACGCCCACCCGTCCTTGGGCAGCCGCCCGTCCTGGGCCGCGTAGAGGTACCCGCCCAGCGACCGGAACAGCGGATGCCGCCGTACCAGCTCCCATCCCTTGAGTACGGCCTCGTGCCAGGGGTCCGCTTTCTGCCTGCGCGGCGGCATGTCAGCTCCGGGCGGCGGCGAGGCGGGGCAGGTCGCGGCTGACCTCGACGAGGAACCACGAGGGCAGCACCGGAGCGCCGTCGTCTCCCGTCGCGATGACGAGCTGGGCGCATTCGAGCGAGATCTCGGCGAGCTCGACGAGCAGGGCTTTGGCCCGGAAAGCGAGCTGCCTTCCGGACGGCGAGGCGTGGTCCCTCGAGTGCGGCAGCCCACGGACGAGTCGCGCGCGGAACGTCTCGGCCAGGAAGTAGAGCAGGTCGCGGTCCTCCGGACGCCGCGGCCAGGCCGCGTCCCCCTTGATGACGGCCTCCAGGTCGTAGGCGTGCCGCACGGTCTTGACGTACGCGCGAAACCCCGAGGCGTGCGGCGCGGAGAGAGTGCCGTACGCGAGGACGCCCAGGGTGTCCTCGTCGAGTGCCTCGCCGTATGAGTGGACGGCGTCGGACAGCATGTGCCAGCCGCGCGGTGTGGAGAACGGCTCCTCGGTCTTCGGCGGCGGGCTCCACAGGTGGTCGGGCCGCTGGATGAGGTAGTCGACGATCCACGGGTGGATGCCGTGCTCCGCCGCCCATTTCAGCCAGTCGGTGGCCGAGGCCCGCAGGTGGACGTGGACCATCCGGTTGACCAGGGCGGACGCCATGGGCCTCGCGAGGGCGTTGTCGGTCGCGCGGTTGCCCGCTCCGATGACGACCGAGCCCTCGGGCAGCTCGTACGCGCCGATCCGCCGGTCGAGGATCAGCGAGTAGAACGCCTTCTGCACCTCGGGGGCGGAGGCGTTGAGCTCGTCGAGGAACAGGCAGTACGGCTCGTCCCTGGCGATGGTCTCCGGCGGCGCGAACCTGCTCCGGTCGCCCACGATCTGCGGCACGCCGATGAGGTCCTCCGGCGCGAGCTGGGTGCCGAGCAGCGTGACGCAGTGCAGCCCGAGCGACGCGGCGAACGACTGGACCAGGGAGCTCTTCCCGATGCCCGGCGCTCCCCACAGGAACACCGGCCGTACGACGGCGACATGCAGCAACACGTCGGGAAGCTGCGCCGGGGTCACGGTGAGGGTGGCCTGCATGGCACCCAGGTTTCCGCACCCTCTACCGGAAAGCACCCGATTTATCGGGACATCGCGCGGACGGCTCCTCAGACCTGGGCGATGGCGAGGGACTGGGCGGGAAGGTAGAGGTCGCCGTCCATGGCCCGCACCGCCTCGTCGGAGGCGAGCAGCACCCGTTTCGCGCCCGGCGACAGCCGTACGGGAATGGGGAAGGCACCGAAGTTGGCCACCACGCGGAGCGAGCCGCGCTCCATCACCAGGTAGTGCCGCTGCTCGTCGAAGCGGACCCGGACCCGGTCGAGGCGGGGGTCGGCGAGGTCGGGGTGCGTCTTGCGCAGCGCGATGAGGTCGCGGTACCAGCCGAGCAGCGACATCGAGCCGTCGTCGAAGATCTCGCTCCAGTCGAGCTTGGAGCGCAGGAACGTGGACTCCTCCTGCGGGTCGGGGGCCTTCCAGTCGTAACCGAACCCCTCGAACTCGCGCCTGCGCCGCTCGGCCTCGCCGCCGGCCAGCACCGGGTCGTAATGGTCGGTGAAGAAGTAGAAAGGTGTCCCCGCCCCCCACTCCTCTCCCATGAACAGCATGGGCGTGAACGGCGAGGTCAGCAGCAGGCCGGCGGCGATCCAGAGCTGCTCGGGCTCCATCCGGTCGCCGAGGGGCCGGTTGCCGATCTGGTCGTGGTTCTGGACGCAGCAGACGAACCGGTAGCCGGGGACGCCGTTCGCCGGCCTGCCATGGCTGCGCCCGCGGAACGACGAATAGCTGCCGTCGTGGAAATATCCGGATGTGAGCACTTTGGCCAGCGCGGACAGCGGCGCGAAGTCCGCGTAGTAGGCGTGCCGCTCCCCCGTCACCGCCGAGTGGATGGCGTGGTGGACGTCGTCGTTCCAGGCCGCGTGCATCCCGAGCCCGCCCGCCTCGCGCGAGGTGACCATGCGCGGATCGTTCAGGTCGGACTCGGCGATCAGCGTGAGCGGGCGGCCGAGGTTGGTGGACAGCGCCTCCACCTCGCCCGACAACTCCTCCAGGAAGTGCACGGCGCGCCGGTCGTGCAGCGCGTGCACGGCGTCGAGCCGCAGGCCGTCGATGTGGTAGTCGCGCAGCCACTGCAACGCGTTGCCGATGAAGTAGCGCCGGACCTCGTCGGATCCGGGGCCGTCCAGGTTGATCGCGTCGCCCCAGTAGGAGCCCTTGAATCCGTGCAGGTACGGCCCGAACTTCGCGAGGTAGTTCCCCGACGGACCCAGGTGGTTGTAGACGACGTCGAGGATCACGCCGATCCCGGCCCGGTGGCACGCGTCGACGAAGTCCTTCAGGCCGTCGGGACCGCCGTACTCCTCGTTGACCGCGTAGAGGTCGACACCGTCGTACCCCCAGTTGCGCCGCCCCGGGACCGGGGCCACCGGCATGAGCTCGACGAAGTCGGCGCCGAGATCGACCAGGTGGCGCAGCCGCTCCGCGGCGGCGGCGAAGGTGCCCTCCGGGGTGAACGTGCCGACGTGCAGCTCGTAGATGACCGATCCGCGCAGGTCACGGCCGCGCCATTCCTGGTCGCCCCAGGTGAACCTGTCGTGGTCGTAGACGCGGCTCGGCCCCTCCACGCCGTACGGCTGGCGCCGCGTCCGCGGGTCGGGGAACGGGCCCTCGCCGTCGACGTGGAAGGCGTAGTCGGCGCCGTGTTCCGCCCCGGCGGCGTGCCACCAGCCGCCGGCTCCCGCCCTCATGTCCCGCCTGGCGCCCCCCGACTCGACCTCTACACGTTCCGCCTCGGGTGCCCAGACCTCGAACATGCCACTCCCGTCGTCGTGATTGGTGTCGCCGTGCACACTTCACCGCCCGAGTATCGCGACCGGATAACGGGACAGGAGATGCCCCATCGGGACGCGTCCGGTGTATTCCCATCCGGTCAGCAGGTCGCGCCACCGTCCCGGAGGGAGCATGAGCGTCTCGCTCCCCCAGCCGCCGCGCCGTTCGAGCGCCACCGGCAGGCGGGTCGCCACCGCCAGCGCCTCGTCCCCGCGCGAGAACGCGACCGCGTGCTCGCCCGCCTCCACCGGCGTGTACGACGCCTCCGGGTCGAGCCGTCTCCTGAGCCGCAGGGCGGTGGTGGTGACGAGCAGCTTCTGGCCGTCCCACGTATCGGGGCGAGTGCCGGGGGTCAGGATCTCGGCCAGCAGCGCCCGCCGCGCCCGGAAGTCGACCGGCCGCCGGTTGTCCGGGTCGACCAGGGAGAAGTCGGTGATCTCGTTGCCCTGGTAGACGTCGGGGATGCCCGGCATCAACAGTTGGACGGCCTTCTGGCCGAGGGAGTTGACCCGGGCGAACCTGTCCACGACCGCCGTGAACGCGGCGACCGATTCGCCGCAGACGTCGATCGCCTCCTGGGCGAACCGCCGGATGCCGCTCTCGTATCCGGGTTCGCGGTTCTGCCAGGAGATCGCGGTCTTCGCCTCTCGTGCCGCTTTGAGTAGATATTTCGTGAAACGTTCTGGGGTGATCGGCCAGGACGCCATCAACGTCTGCCAGCCCAGATAGTCGAGCCGGGGGTCGAAGGACACCTCGGCCGCCCAGGAGTCCACGGCCAGCGCCCACTCGTCGGGCATCTCGGACAGCACCGCCAGCCGGGCGCGTACGTCCTCGGAGCGTTTCGTGTCATGCGTGGACAGGGTGGTCATGGTCCGGGGCGGCAGGGTCGCGCAGAACTCGTGGAACTCCCCGACGGACACGCCGAACCGGTCCGGCTCCCCGCCCACCTCGTTCAACGCGGCCAGGGGGTACCACCGGTAGAGGGCCGTGTCCTCGACCCCCTTCGCCATCACCGGGCCGCAGGTCTGCTGGAACCGCGTGACCGCCTCGGCGGGGCCGTACAGGACGAGGTCTGCGGCCCTGGCGACCGGGCCGGGATCGGTGTGGCGCGCCGCCTCCCGCGCCGCGCGCCGGACGACGCGGATCGACTCGGTGGACGGAGGCTCGCCCGGATCGACGTACGCGCGGTAGACCGGCATCGCGGTGAGCAGCTCGACCACCGCCTCGCGCAGCCCGCTCTCCTCGACGCGGCCGGTCATGGCCGCGACGAGCCGGTCGACCTCGCCGCGGAAGAACAGGTCGATGACGTGCCGCTTCGCCTCGCGGCGTACCGTCTCGTAGTCCTCGATGACACCGGTGTGACGGGCGAACGTCTTGACCAGCTGGTCCTCGGACGCCGGGTCGACGAACAGGCGGGTCACCATGTTGAGCGCGTCGTACCCGGTCGTGCCGTCGCACCGCCAGTTCTCCGGCAGCCGCTCGCCGTCGATCAGGATCTTCTCGACCCACAGCGGTCCGGGGACGCGGGGACGCAACCGCTTGAGGTAGCCGCGTGGATCCGCCAGCCCGTCGGGGTGATCCACCCTGAGCCCCTGGAGCACCCCCTGGTCGAGCAGGGAGAGGATCACGGCGTGGGTGGCGTCGTAGACCTCGGGGTCCTCCACCCGCAGCCCGATCAGCGACGACACGTCGAAGAACCGCCGGTACCCGGGGCTGTCGCGCCAGCTGACCAGCCGGTAGTGCTGGGCCGCGAGCAACTCGGCCAGCGGGAGGCGCTCCGTGCCCGGTCTGATCGGGAACTCGTGCTCGTGACAGCGCAGCACGCTCCCGTCCACTGAGAGGCCGCCGTTCCCGTCGCCGGTCTCGTCGCCGAGCACCGGCAGCGCGACGGGCCACTCCACGTCGAACCAGCGCGCGTACGGCGAGGCCGGGCCGTCCCTGAGCGCCGCCCACAGCGGGGCGTTCCGCGACTCGGGCACCGGCACGGTCATGTGGTTCGGCACGACGTCGGCGACCAGCGGGAGGCCCCGCGCCGCCAGGTCGCGCAGGGCGGGAAGCCCGCCGAACTCGGCCCGCACGGCGGTGTGGTCGGTGACGTCGTATCCGTGCCCGGACTCCGGCACGGCCTGCAGGATCGGCGAGAGGTAGACGGCCCCGACTCCGAGCTCCCGGAGGTAGCCGGTCAGCTCGGCCACGTCCGCGAACCCGAGATCGGGGGTCAGTTGCACTCGGTAGGTCGAGATCACGGCACCACCCTTCGGCGGATCTTCCGGCGCTGGATCGTGTTCCGCGGACCCTCTCGGCCCGCCGCGGTCGCCGGACGGGGCCACGGCGAAGACCCGTGGAACACTCCTTCGGTTTCCGTCTCATAGTGACGGCGCGAACACATCACCGCCAGATCGTCTCTCTAGGCACGGCGCAGAACCCGGACAGAACGGCCGGATACCGGCACCTCCTCGCCGGCCCGGCAGACGCGCGAGTCCGTCGTGACCGGCCGCGCCGTGTCGAGCGCGGTCGTCCACATCTCGCCGTAACCGGTCGGGATGGTGAACCTGATGACGTCATGGTGGGCGTTGAACAGCAGCAGGAAGGAGTCGTCGGTGATCCTCCTGCCACGCCGGTCCGGCTCGGTGATGGCGTCGCCGTTGAGGAAGACCGCGAGCGCACGGGCGTAGCCGTTCCGCCAGTCCTGGTCCGTCATCTCCGTGCCGGACGGGGTGAGCCAGGCGATGTCGCTCAGCTCGTCGTGCGAACCGCGCTCGGGTCTGCCGTAGAAGAAGCGGCGGCGCCGGAAGACGGGATGGTCGCGACGCAGGCGGGAGAGCTTCCGGGTGAAGTCCAGGAGCAGCCGGTTCTCCCGGGTGTCCGACCAGTCGACCCAGCTCGTCTCGTTGTCCTGGCAGTAGGCGTTGTTGTTGCCGCCCTGGGTCCGGCCCATCTCGTCGCCGTGGGACAACATCGGCACGCCCTGGGAGAGGAACAGCGTGGTGAGGAGGTTGCGCTTCTGCCGTTCCCTGAGCTGCGCGACGGGCCCGCTCGCCGGCCCCTCGACCCCGCAGTTCCACGACCGGTTGTCGTCCGCGCCGTCCCTGCCGTCCTCGCCGTTGGCCTCGTTGTGCTTGACGTTGTACGACACCAGGTCCTGGAGGGTGAACCCGTCGTGGCAGGTGACGAAGTTGATCGAGGCGGCCGGGCGGCGGCTGTCGTCCTGGTAGAGGTCGCTCGACCCGGTCAGCCGTGAGGCGAACTCGGGCAGCGCGGCCGGCTCGCCCCGCCACAGGTCGCGGATCGTGTCGCGGTAGCGGCCGTTCCACTCGGTCCATCTGGCCGGGAAGTTGCCCACCTGGTAGCCGCCCGGCCCGACGTCCCACGGCTCGGCGATGAGCTTGACCTGCGAGAGGACGGGGTCCTGCTGGACGAGGTCGAAGAAGACGCTCAGCCGGTCCACCGCGTGCAGTTCCCGAGCGAGCGAGGAGGCGAGGTCGAAGCGGAAGCCGTCCACGTGCATGTCGCTCACCCAGTAGCGCAGGGAGTCCATGATGAGCTGCAGTGCGTGTGGGCTCCGCATGAGCAGGCTGTTTCCGGTGCCCGTGGTGTCCATGTAGTAGGCGGGGTGGTCCTCCACCAGCCGGTAGTAGTTGGCGTTGTCGATGCCCCGCATCGACAGGGTCGGCCCGAGATGGCTGCCCTCGGCGGTGTGGTTGTAGACCACGTCGAGGATCACCTCGATGTCGGCCTCGTGCAGGGCCTTCACCATCGCCTTGAACTCCAGCACCTGCTCGCCGCGCTGGCCCGAGCTGGAGTACTCGTTGTGCGGCGCGAAGAACCCGATGGTGTTGTAGCCCCAGTAGTTACTCAGGCCGCGTTTCTCCAGCACGTGGTCGGTGACGAACTGGTGTACCGGCATCAGCTCGATCGCGGTCACCCCGAGCCCGGTCAGATGGTCGATGATCTCGGGGTGACCGAGCGCGGCGTAGGTCCCCCTGATCCGCTCGGGGATCCGCGGATTGTCGATCGTCAGGCCGCGCACGTGCGCCTCGTAGATCACCGTGTCGTGGTACGGCGTGGCCGGGGGCCGGTCGTGTCCCCACCCGAAGAACGGGTTCGTCACGACGGCCCGCGGCATGTACGCCGCCGAGTCGCTGTCGTCGCGGCTGTCCGGCTCGCCGAAGCGATAGCCGTACACCGCCTGGTCCCAGCGGACGGCGCCGTCCACCGCCTTCGCGTAGGGATCGATCAGCAGCTTGGCCGGGTTGCACCGCTGCCCCCTGGCGGGCTCGTATGGCCCGTGCACGCGGTAGCCGTACCGCTGCCCGGGGCCGACGCCCGGCAGGTAGCAGTGCCACACGAACCCCTCGACCTCGGTGAGGAGCACCCGCTCCTCGGCGTCCTCCTCGTCGAACAGGCAGAGTTCGACGCTGTCCGCGACCTCGGTGAAGAGTGCGAAGTTCGTGCCCGCACCGTCGTACGTGGCCCCCAGCGGATAGGGGTCACCCGGCCAAATGTCCCTGCGGTCGTTCACTCACGCCATCGTTCCCACCCTCGGCCGACTTTGACAGTTCCGCCGTGTTAAAGACACGTGTCCTGGATTTGTCCCTTCCCCCGTCAGGCGTCTCCGGCGGCCTTGCGTGACTCCTCGGCAGCCCAGGCGAACACACCCTTCGCCATCAGGGACACCTCCGACGCGGCCCGCGCGGCGAACACCCGGGCGCGCACGCGGTGTGCTCCGGGGTCGCCCGGCGCGGCCTGCACGGCCATCTCCGCGAGGTGCCCCGCCAGCCGCTCGTCGCCGTCGGCCAGCGCCCCGAGCGCGGCGTCGCACAGTCGCTCCGCGCCTCCCGCCAGTTCGGCCACGGAGGCGGCGAGCACGGCGTCGGGCGCGGGCTTCAGGTGGGCGGGGTTGCCGTCGTACCAGCCGCCGTACAACCGCCAGATGTTGCGCACCACGAACTCCGGCTCGTCGTAGTGCGGCCGAAGGTAGGGCCGGTCTGCCAGCCGCGCCGGAGGCCGTACGGCCCGGACGATGTCGTCCAGCCTGGCCCCCTCGTTGAGCATCTCCAGGGAACGTCCGACGATGGCCTCCAGCCATTCCGCCGTCTCGGTCAGCGCCTGCTCGACCCGGTCGGCGCCGAAGATGGGGGCGCCGTGGCTCGGCAGCATGGTCTCGGCGCCGAGTGCGGCCATCCGGCGCAGCGCGACGGCCCACTCACGTGGGTAGCGCTGCACCTTCTGGGGATTGCCGCAGTTGGGGCTCACCCAGATGAACAGGTCGCCGGGAAGCAGGATGCGTCGCGACGGCACCCACCCGACGCTCGCGTCGTCGGTCTCGCCCTTGGCGTGGAAGAGCTCGACGGGGCCGACCGTCAGCTCGTCGCGGTACGTCACGTCGGGGTAGCGGTACTCGGTCGGCCAGGTCAGGTCCGGAGCCTGGAACTGCCGCTGGTTGATGACGGCGTTGTAGCCGTTGGTGAGGACGTAACGCTCGAAGCGGGCGGGGATCGCCTCGTGCCCCACCACCGTGGGCCTGGACCGCCCCGCCGCGTCGGCCTCCGCGTCGAACGGGCCCACGCCGGAGACGTGGTCGATGTGCCCGTGCGAGTAGATCGCGGTCGTCACCGGCTCGCCGGTCCACGCCCGCAGTTCGGCGTGCAGCCGCTCCGCGTCGAACGGGTTGCCGGTGTCGAACAGCGTCACCTCCCCGCCGGTGCGAAGCGCGATCGTGTTGCCGAACCCGCTGCGGAAGCCGACGCCGTCGGCGACCTCGACGAAGCCCTGCCCGGCGAGTCCGGTGTGCACGATGCTGTCGGGGACCTCGCCCCGCCAGACCGCGTCGGCGTACTCGGTGATGTTCATCGGGAAGCCAGCCTTTCCTTGTCCAGCTCAGGGCGGATGGCCAGCGCGGCCAGCGCGCCTCCCCCCAGCATGAGCAGTCCGGCGACGGTCAACGCCGTGCCGTACCCCTCGGCCGGATCCGCCGCTCGCTGTACCAATGCCCCCGTGACCACCGGAGCCAGCACGCCGGCCACGGTGGCGACCGCGGTGACGGTGCCGAGGACCGCGCCGCGCTGGGCGGCCGGGGCGATCTCGGCGGCGACCGCGGTGGCCAGCGGGAAGATGACATAGCCGAAGGACGCGGCGACGGTGAGCAGCACCAGGTGGGTCACCGGATCGCCGACGTGGGGCAGCGCCGTCATCGCCGCCCCGGCCACGACCACGGCGACGCCGCCGACCACCCCTCGGGCGATCCGGGTCGAGACCCCGCGCGCCAACAGCCGCTGGGTGAGCACGCCGACGACGACGATGACCACGAACCCGGCGACGTGCCAGACGATCGAGAGCGGCCCGACCTGGGCGAGGCTGTATCCCCTGACCTTCTGGAGATACTGCGGGAACCAGGTGAGCGCCAGTGCGAGCGTCCAGTAGACGGCGAAGCTCGCCGCGACGCCACCCAGCACGGTCCCGCTGCAGAACAGCCTCCTGTACGGCACGCGCCCTTCGGCCGGCGCCGTCTCGCTCCGTGCGCCGTACGGGCCTTCGCCGCCGCGGCGCAGCCAGAACGGGAGCCAGGCGAGGCCGGCCAGGGCGGTGAAGCCGAACGCCCAGCGCCAGCCGTAGTTCGTGATGATAAAGATGAGAATCGGCGCGCCCAGCGCGACGCCCATACCCGAGCCGAGCGTGAGCACGCTGCTGGGAAGGTTCCGCATCCTGTCGGGGAACCATGTGAAGGCGGCGTGGTTGGCGACGGCGTAGGCCGGTCCCTCGGCCGCGCCGAGGACGACCCGGGTGACCACCAGCGTCCCGAACCCGGCCGCGGGGAACAGCAGCGGGAACTGTGACAGGCACCAGCCCGCCATCATCGCGACGAGGATCCATGTGGAGTCGAACCGGGTCGTCAACCCGCCGACGACGATCCCGGAGAGGCTGAACAGCAGATAGAAGGCGCTGCCCACGGCGCCGAACTCGGTGGAGGTGAGACCGAGTTCGGTCGTGATCGCCTCGCCGGCCAGGCCGAGCACCGCCTTGTCCATGAAGTTCACCATCATGAACAGCAGCAACATCGTGACGACGCCCCAGGCACGCCGCTGGGCGGCGACCGGAACATCGGGTTCCGCGATCGTGGTCATCGACACGCTCCGGGGTGAGGGGTGATCTCACTGTGCAGCCGGGCCGCCGATGCGCACAATCGACCGGAGCCCCAGCCCCGTGGACGCCGAACTATGACATGTCACAATCCGTGGAATGGAACAAGACGGCCCCTCGCTCCTCGCCGCCCGGATCGCGGCCCGCTGCGCGACACAGGTGAACCGGCTCACCCGGCAGATCGTCGCCGAGCAGGAGGCGGTCGTGCCCGGGCTCGCCACACTCCCCGACGCGATCAAGGAACTGGAGATCGCCTCGACCACCCGGCACGGACTCCGCCTCTTCCTGCGCATGGCGCGAGGAGAGGCCGTCACCGACGCCGACATGCGCCTGTTCCGGGAGCGCGCCGCACAGCGGGTCGGCGACGGCGTGCCGCTGGCGTACCTGCTCAGCGGGTACATGGTCGCCCACCGGGCACTGTGGCGGGCTCTCTGCGCGGCCACGCGCCCCGGGGAGGACGCCGGGCTGCACCGGCTCGGCGAGCTGATCCTCACGGCGCTGGAGCGAACGACCACCGCGGCGAGTGAGGCGTATCTGAAAGAGGTCATGCTGGCCGAACGCGGTAAATCGCTGCGGGCCGTCGCCAGGACTCTGCTCTCCGGCCGACCGGCGGGCGACGTGGCCGCCCGGCACGGAGTGGTGCTCGAACCCGGTTACTACGTGCTCGCCTTCGCGCTCGGTGATCCCTCTCCGGGACCGGGGGGCCGCCGCCGCGCGCGGGCGATCCAAGCGACGCTCGACCGGCTCGCCGACGAACCGGTGCTCAGCTCGCTCGACACCGACGGCGGGCACGCGCTGCTCCCGCTGCGAATCGCCGTACCGGCCTCCCGGCTGTCCCGCCGCCTCGTGGACGCCGCCGCCCCGGTCCATACGGGGATGGCCGTCGCCGGGGACATCGCGGAGATCCCCGGCGCGGCCCGCCAGGCGACCAGAATCGCCGAGGTGGCCCGCGCGGGTGGGCGGCCCAGTGGCGTGTACGGACTCCGCGACGTGCTGCTCGACTATCACCTCGGCGCTCCGGGCGACAGCGGGACCGAGTTGGCGGGGCTGCTCGACATCCTGGAACCCGCGCTGGTCGGGACCCTCGACGCCTACTTCGCCGCCGACTTCGACCGGCGCTCCACGGCCCGCGCGCTCGGCGTCCACCCCAATACCGTGGACAACCGCCTGGCCAGGGTCAGCACCCTGATCGGCGCCGATCCCCGTACCTCGCGGGGCGTCATGTTGATCGGCGCCGCTCTGACCGCCCGCAGACTCAACACCGCCGCCGTCGCGGATCCGTGATGCTCCCTTGGGCGCTTCCGCTGAGACGAGAGGGCGCCTCGGCAGGCGTCGTCAGGGTTTGACCGCGACGGCACACCAGGTGCGCAGCGCGTCCGCCTCGAACGGAACGGCCACGCCCTGGCTCCAGGCACGGCAGTCAACCATGCCGGGCTCGCGCCGGTTCTCTGATCACACGGGGGAACGGGGTCGTCTCAGGCGCCGGATCCGGCGAGGGCGCGGACGGCGTCGATCACCTGGGGGATGCGCGATCCCGTGACGGTCGGGCCGTGCGCGGTCGTGATGGCGGTGATGTCAAGCGCCGCGACCACGTCCACGGACGGCCCGAACTTCCGGGGATCGAGCCACGCGTGCCAGGGACTCATGCCACCGCCGAACGCCCGCACCGACTCCAGATAGCGGGTCAGCGGAAGGTCCTCCGCGTCCGCGGTGATGCTCGGGACCAGCGCGCCGAAGCAGTCGGCGGCCCAGTAGACCCCGCTCCGGTCGTCATAGAGCCCGTACGTCCCCGAGGCGTCGTACAGCGGAGGCCGTACGGCGGTGAGCGTCCGGTCCCCCGCGTCGAACGACCCGCCGTCGGCGATCCACCGCGTACGGCCCGGGGGCGGCTCGAACGAGTGCCGCAGCCGCAGGGCCGTCTCGGTTCCGGTGACCAGCGTGGCCGCCGGGCACAGGTCCAAGGTCGTGAGGAGGTTGCCCACGTGATCGGCGTCGCCGTGGCTGATGAAGATCCACCGGACGTCCTCCGGTTCGACGACGGAGAACACGTCCTGGAGCCACCGGTCGCGGTGGATCGGAGCGCCGGTGTCCACGATGACCGGCTCACGGCCCGTGATCACCATCGAGTTGGTGTGGCGGAACCCCGCTCCGGCCTGGTCGACGCATGGGATGAGCACGACGTCCGGAGCCACCCGGCGCGGCCCGAGCAGGACTTCCGGGCGGGACTCATCCGATCGGTGGGCGGGGACGTCCTTCGGCACCGGCCGCGTCTCCGGGTACCCGTCGTTGTTTCCTGTCATGACGACAGGGTCTCCGGATGGTCTTGTCCACACCTTGGCGCGCGCTTGCTCGGCCGCGCGTCAGCCCACCCGGGCGAGGAGTTCGCGTACGGGGGCCTCGTAGAGCACGGCCCCCGACCTGGCGACGAGGTCGAGCGCGGCCCCCAGGTGCCGGGACGCGGCCTCGTCGTCGCCCAGTCCGAGCGCCAACCTGCCGAGGCACAGGTCGGCCACCGACCAGCCGAGCAGGCGCCCCCCACTCGGAGCGAGCCGCCGGTAAAGCGCCCGGGAGGCGGCGGCGTCCCCCAGCTCCAGACACGCCTCGCTCAACAGGTCGGGGATGAACCGGTAGGCGAGGTCGCCCTCGATGGCGGCGAAATCGGCACGCGACAGGTCCGCGAGGACACCGGCGGCCTCGGCACGCCTGCCGACGTCCAGCAGTGCGGCACATCGCAGGACCATCCACCCCGCCTGGCCCGGCCGGATGGCCAGCATCTCCTCGGAAAGGGCGAGCGCCCGCCCCGCCTCACCCCGTACGCGGAGCACGAGGCAGCGGAACACCTGCTCGCGTACCGCCGCGTCGTCCCTGCCCAGGGCACCTTCGGGATGGACGCGGGCCGACTCCTCCGCCTCGGCGAGTGCATCGTCCAGATCGCCCCGCATGTACGCGCGGATGGCGGCGAGCCACGCGGCCAGGCTGAGCAGCGCCGGCTGGCGGATCCGCCTGGCGGTCTCGCGCAGCCAGGCGAGAAGCGGCTCCGCCGTCTCCGACTCACCCTGTTTGACCAGCTCGTAGTAGTCGGCCTCCCGAGCGAGCCATTCGGAGACGAGGTCGCCCGTCCGCCGGGCCACCTCCGCCATCTCGTCGATGACCGCCTGCCGATCGGCGTGCGTGGCGACGCCCCGCGACAGGATCTCCTGCGCGCTGAGCCCGCGCAGGAGGGACCGGTCGTCGCCCCTGTCCCTGGCCTCCCGTACGGCCTCCGCCGCGAGCGCGACGCTGTCCCCGACCGGCCGGGTGAAGGAGCCGGTGACGGCGGCGGCGGCGAGAAGCTGGGGGCGCCACGGCGAGTCCGCCCCGGCATGCGCGCGCAGGGCCCTCTCGATACGCCCGGCGAGCGCGTCTCCCGCCACCCACTCCTCGTACATCGCCCAGGCCAGCGGATCGGAGAAGCCGAGCACGGCGCGGGCCAGCCGCTCGTCGTCGCCCAGCGACTCGGCGATCTCGGCGGCCTCGTCCAGGGAGGCGCGTACCCGGATGCTCATTCCGGCCGCCGACTGCGCCTCGGCCAGGTCGAGCAGCAGGTCGCACTTCAGCGCGAGATCGGTGACCGGCAGCTGCCCGGTCAGCAGGACGGCGTGGCGCAGGTGCTCGGCGGCGTCCTCGTACGCGAACTGGGCCGTGGCGTGCGCCGCCGCCTGACGCGCGTACTCGATGGCCTTGCCCGCCATCCCGGCGATGACCAGGCCCTCCCGGTAGTGGTGCGCGAGCTCCGCCAGGTGGGTGCCCCGCCGTTCGAGCACGGCGGCCACGCGGGCGTGCAGGCGCCGGCGGCGAAGCGGCGCGAGCCCGTCCCTGAGCACGTCGCGGACGATGTCGTGGGCGAAGCGGTAGACCAGCCCGCGTTCGGTCAGCAGGCGTGCCTGGACGGCCGCGTCCAGCACGTCGAGCACCTGGTCGTGGGGCGTGTCGACCACGTCGAGCAGGACCCCGACCTCGGCCTCACGACCCAGCAGCGCCGCGGCGGAGAGCACGTCGGGTGTGCCCGGCGGCATCGCCGCCATCCTGCCGCGCAGCACGTCCGCGATCGCACCCGGCGCGTCCTCGCCGAGATGGACCACCTCGCCCAGGAAGAAGGGGTTGCCGCCGGTCTTCCTGGCCACGTCGGCGGCCCTGCCCGCGTCGGCTCCGGCGCGTTCGAGGTATTCGGCGATGGCGTCCTCCCGCAGGCCCCCGAGGGTGACGCGTTCGACATGCGGAAGCCGTATGAGGGTGGACAGGGCTCTGGCCAGCGGCTCCGCCACCTCGGTGTCACGATAGGTGGCCACCACGGTCAGTTCCGGGCACGACCGGGTGGCGGCGAGGAACTCCAGCAGGCGAAGCGACGAGGCGTCGGCCCACTGAAGGTCGTCAAGGATGATCAGCACCGCCCCGTGGCCGCCGACCAGCCGGGCGAACGCCTCGTACAAGGCGAACTCGCCGGTCGCTCCGGTGATCTCGGCCAGTTCTCCGCTCCTGCCGGTCAGCTCACGTACGGCCTGCGCCCACGGCCAGTACGGCGGGGCGCCGGTGCCGTCCCAGCAGCGCCCGAA
This sequence comes from Microtetraspora glauca, assembly GCA_001570385.1. GTDB lineage: Bacteria > Actinomycetota > Actinomycetes > Streptosporangiales > Streptosporangiaceae > Microtetraspora > Microtetraspora glauca. Next base: position 175,119 of record BBYL01000010.1, read on the forward strand.
GACGACCGTGCGGGCGTGTCGCGCGGCGTCCTCGGCGAGGCTGGTCTTGCCGATGCCCGGCTCTCCCGCGATGAGGACGATCCGGTGGCCGCCGGAGGTGATGGCCCGGCGCAGCACGTCCGCCTCCGCCGCCCGCCCGATCAGCCGCGTCGGCGGCACGGCCCCGGTGCGCGCGGTGCCGGACTCCGTCCCCGCCACCTGCTCCGCCGAGCCGTTCGCCCCCGGCCGTGTCGCGTCGATCGCCGGAGCGACGGACGTGGAATCCGGGATGAGCGTGGGGCCCCGCATCGCCGCAGGGTCCGGCATGAGCGCGGGGTCCTGCGAGAGGATCCGCCGTTCCAGTTCCCGCGAGCGGGGGTCGGGGTCGAGACCGAGCTCGTCGACGAGCATCCGGCGCCCGTCGGCGAGCAGGGCGAGCGCGTCCACCTGCCGTCCCGCCTGATAGAGGGCGTGCGCCGTGATCCTGCGCAGCCGTTCGCGCAGTGGTTGGTCGGACAGCAGCCGGGCCAGTCCCGGCGCGAGTTCCGGCCCCATGCCGAGAACGAGTTCGGCCTCGGACGCGTCCTCGATGACCGTGAGCCTGAGCTCGGTCAGATGGTTGATGTCGTCTCGCGCCCAGGGTTCTTCCTCGAAGCCGGAGAGAGGGGCACCGCGCCATTCGGCGAGCGCGCGCCGCAGCTCTCCGGCTCCCTCGGCGTACTCGCCTGTGCTGAGCAGCCGCCGTCCCGTGGTGATCCGCTCCTTGGCCCTGCCCAGGTCGTACGCGCCGTCGGGCATGGCGAGCGCGTATCCGCCGGGCCTGCTGACCAGCACGGACGGGCTGTCCCTGCGCGGACGGCCGGGTTCGAAGACACGGCGCAGCTTGGAGATGTACGCCTGGACCGTGTTGACGGCCCGCGGAGGCGGCTCCTCGGGCCACAGCGCGCCGATGATCCCGGCGACGTTGACCGGCCGGGGTGCGGCCAGCATGCAGAGTGCGAGCACGGCCCGCTGCTGGGACGGGCCCGTGTCGAGAACCATCCCGTCGTCCCCGATAACGGACACCGGGCCGAGCAGCCGGAACTCCACTCAGTCACTCCCCTGGTCGTACTGCGCCCGACTTTATCCAGATATCGCCGGATCCCGCGGCGCCGGGCGGCCGGTGAGCGGACGGTTGGCGACAGACCCGGTGGACGGTGACAAGGCCGGTGGTCGGGTGATGGCCGGATCAGGCGGCGGTGATGGCCGGGCCCGTGACGGCGGACCGAGCGGGTGATGGTCGAGCCGCGTCGGGAAAGCGCCCAGAGTGGACATCCCGGGCCAGATGCCCCGTCAGGAGCGGGGCATGCCCGCGGAGTCCTCGTTCTGTCGGAGCCGCTCGGCATGATCTGGGTGCATGACATGGTGGCAGGATTTCGAGAACGAGGCGCCCGAAGTCGCCGCGCGGGTGCGCGCACGGTTCGAGAGCGCGAAACACTGCACGCTGGCGACGCTCCGCAAGGACGGCTCTCCTCGGATCAGCGGCACCGAAGTCGGCTTCTCCGGTGGTGATCTGCGGCTCGGCAGCATGCCCGGATCACTGAAGGCCCTCGATCTCCGCCGTGATCCGCGCTTGGCGCTCCACGGCCCCATGAGCGACATGCCTGAGGAGAATCCCAGCGCCTATCCGGGCGATGTCAAGATCGCCGGAATCGCGCACGAACTGGGTGATCCGGCGCAGTTGACGGAGTCCCACTTCTTCCGAATCGAGATCACCGAGGTGGTGCTGGTCCGGGTCGCCGAGACCAATGACCATCTGGTGATCGAGAGCTGGCATCCCGGTCGCGGCCACGAAACACGGACGCGTCGCTGAGATCACACCAGCCGCGCCGGGGCCACGCCGGACGCGCTGTTTAAGATCACGCAGACCGCGCTGGGGCCACGCCGGACGCACTGTTTGAGATCACACCGGCCTTCCTGGGGGTCACGCCAGACGCGGAAGCGGATGCGCGTAGTTGGTTCTCCGTTTCATTTGGATGTGGATGGTCGGTGTTCAAGCGCTCGGTTCGTTTTTGGTGGATCACCGCGATCCTCGTCTCCGCACTGCCGTACGCTCTGCCGGCTCTGGGAGGCACCGGCATCGGCCTGTGCCCGATTCAGGGAGGCGAGGAGCGGTACGTGGGCTTCGATCTGCCGATCTTCGGGCTGGTGTACGCGGGCATCGGGTCGGTTCTGCCGCTGCTGCTGCTCGTGTCGGCTCTGGCCACGCTCAAGGCGAGTCCTGCCATGCACCGCATCCTGGCCTGGCTGGGGGCGGGCAGCGCTCTGATCGCGGTTGCCGCCTACGCGCTTCACTCCGCGCTGTTCATTACCTATTGCCCGTCCAACGTGGCCGGGCCGTGGCTCCCGCCGCTGCTCTTCGTCGCAGTCGCCGGGTGCCTCGTCATCGCGGACCTGGCCAGGCGTCGAGGCATGCCCGCAAATGATGCCTGAGCACCGCCTCTGAGAACGGCCCGAGCCTGTCGTGGAGCCGGCGTGGGAGGCAGGGGTACGCCGCATCGTCGTGCTGTCGCCCGTCACTGTCAGCCGATGACGGTCATCGCATGATCGTTCGTTCGGGGTCTCGTCTGAGGACGGGTTTGGTGGTCTTGGCGGCGGGGGCGTCGTCCCAGTCGGCGAGCAGGGTGGTGACTGACGTGTTTGGCGGGCAAGGCGGTGCGTCGGAGGAAGTCCAGCGTCGTCCCCGTCCCACCCGATGTCGGCGACGCATTCGTGGCCGATCGTGAACGGCCCACGGAAAGGCACGTCTCCGCAGCTCGACCCGACGACCGGGTCGACGAGTCCGAGCCTCATCCCGGCCTGCAGCGCGCGGGACACCGGCCGATGGAGCGGAAGGATGTCCCCGTCACAGCGGCCGGCCAGGAACGGGCGGACGATCGCGTCACCGGGTCCGGTCAGGACGGGGGCGTCGCGTTCCCGCCAGGAGAGCGTGCCACTGCGCAGGAAGACCAGTTCCCTCACGCGGCGCCCTTCGCCGGCGCAGCCAGATCCGCGTAGCGGATCACCGATCCGGCCGCGCGCCGCCCCCGCCGAGCGACCGGGTCCAGGTCGAGCTCTCCTCCTTCGCCCCTGCCGCGCCGATCCTTGACGGTGCCTACGGAGACACGGCCGGGATGGTCCGGCCCGAACGCAGGAACTACCGGGCAGAATCCCGACATGTCGGGCCAGGCATCCGTCGGTAGGATGGGAGATGTCCCGGTGCCGCGCGCGGCCGTCTAAGCCATACGTTCGTGCCCGGCATATACATGTGCTAACTTGGGGCCTGTTGCAGTTGTGGTACCCATAAACTCTGTGTGCACCTGACGGGATGTGACCTTCAGGTGCATTTTTGTTTTCTCTGGGATCTCCGGATGGGTTCATCACAGCGACGCCGGGTCCGTGCAGTGCGGTTTCCGGCTCTGCACCTGTTCAAAGGGAGATCGACATGGCAACTGGAACCGTGAAGTGGTTCAACTCGGAAAAGGGCTTCGGCTTCATCGAGCAGGACGGCGGCGGCCCCGACGTCTTCGCTCACTACTCCAACATCGCCGCCCAGGGCTACCGGGAGCTGCAGGAGGGCCAGAAGGTGTCCTTCGACATCACGCAGGGCCAGAAGGGCCCGCAGGCCGAGAACATCGTTCCCGCCTGAACCATGGCGCCCGCCACGAGCCGGGCCCTCACCTTCAACGGTCGAGGGACCCGGCTCGTGGTGTCTGTGGTCCGGGGTCGCGCATCCCCACACTCCCCCACGGTCGAGAAGCAGCGCTCTGACCACCGGAGGGACGGGTGCCGAATCACCGGGACCGCCGGCCCTTCTTCCTGAACCTCCGGTGAGGGAGATTTCGGATCCGGCGACCCGGCGCCTACCCGGTCACTTCAGCTTGGCGAGGTACGCCTTCATTTCCTTGATCTCGGCGGCCTGCGTGGTGACGATCGTGTCGGCCAGGGCCGTGGCCTCCGCGAACGCGCCCGACGCCCGCTCCTCCTCGGCCATCTTGATCGCGCCCTGGTGATGCTTGATCATCATCGTGACGAAGAGGCGGTCGAACGCGGACCCGTCGGCCTTGGCGAGCTTGCCGATCTCGGCCTCGGACAACATTCCCGGCATCGCGTGGTCGCGCGGGTGGGGCTCCTCACCCCAGCCGTCCAGCCATCCCTTGATGGTCCGGATCTCCGGATCCTGCGCCTCGACGATCTTCGCGGCGAGATCCCTGATCCACTGGTCGCCGGCCTGGGTCCGGGCGAGCCCCGCCATGTCGATGGCCTGGAGGTGGTGGGGGATCATCATCTTCGCGAAGGAGACGTCCGCGTCGTTGTGTCCCGGCGCCTCGGTGGCCTCCGGGGAGGCGGAAGGCTCCTCCGGAGTGGTGGGCGTCTCCGACGGAGCGGCGGACGCGGTGCCGGCTTCGGAGGCGGACGCGGTCACGGGGGCCGAGGGTGAAGGACCCGCGGAATCCGTGCCGGAGGTGGAACACCCGGCGAGCAAGGTCAGCACGACCGTACCCGTGGCGACGGGCAGGACGATCCGGCTAAAGCTGGTCACTCAGGAGAAACCTTTCTCAGCGGGGCCACTATGTGGAGGACCGAAAGATGGGCAAGTGTCCATCCGTGATCCCTTTGTCAAGGACCCTACCGCGACCAGCGATCAGCGCTTCGTCACTCAGTTCGATCATGGCGGTCAAATTTCCGGTTAACCCGCTTTGGCCTCGGGATTCACCGGAACACGTTCGCTTAGTCCACGACAGAATCCCTCATTAACCGCCCTAGGGAGTAGGTGGACACCTAACCTCTGACCATACCGAACGCGTGCGGAATACTCCGAAAGGTTTCATCCCGACGAAACCTCTGTTGACACGCACGAAACAGTGATACGTTCCGTTGGGAGCGCTCCCAAGCCGTAACACTTCGGGCCGAGGAGACCGGAATGGCCGATCTTCCCACCCTCGCAGAGGTAGCCGCCGCAGCCGGCGTCTCCCCGGCGACCGCGTCCCGGGTCCTGACCGGCTCGGTCCGCGTGACGACGTCCACCCGCCGCCAGGTGCATGATGCCATGTCCCGCCTCGGCTACGTACGGCGTCGCGCGCCTCGTGGTTCCGGGGGCAGGCGTACCGACCAGATCATCGCAGCAGTCGTCTGCGAACAGACACCGCGACTCTTCAGCGAGCCCTTCTACGCACGACTGCTCGCGGGCTGCGAGGAGGTGCTCGCCGCGCATGGTGTACCGATGGTCGTGATGACCGCCACGCCCGCGACCTCGGCGATCGCCGCCCCGCCGCTCGTCGCGGGAGCCGTCGACGGAGTGCTCCTCGTGAGCGCGAGAGCACGCCATCCCCTCGCGGTCACCCTCGCGGCGTCCGGCATCCCCGTACGCTGCGCGGGCCGTCCCCCGGACGGCGTCGAGCTGCCGTACGTCGACATGGACAACAGGGATGGCGGCCGGCAGGCGGCGGAACACCTGCTGCTGAGCAACCGCCGGGCCATCGCCACCATCGCCGGCCCGCCCACGCTGCCCGCGGCCAGAGATCGCCTGGAGGGATTCCGCCAGACGCTCCGCGACGCCGGCATCTTCGACATGCCGGTGGCGTACGGCGACTTCAGCCACGCCTCCGGCGCGCACGCGATGCAGTGGCTGCTGCAACGGGCACCACATCTCGACGCCGTCTTCGCGGCGTCCGACGTGATGGCGGCCGGGGCGATGCAGACGCTGCGCCGTTCCGGCAGGAAGGTGCCCGACGACGTCGCCGTGGTCGGGTTCGACGACGCGCCGATCGCCCGGCACACGTCCCCGACCCTGACCACCGTCCGCCAGCCCGTCGAGGAACTCGCCTCGCTCGCCGCCAAACTGCTCCTCGTCTCGGTGGCCGAGGAAGGGGCATCCGAGGGCAATCCGGTACTGCCCACGGAACTGGTGGTTCGTGAATCGTCCTGAGCTCCGTGAGGGCGACGTCCTGACCCGTCGTTATCAGTTACAGGAGCGGATAGCGACGGGCGGGATGTCGGTCATCTGGCGCGCCTTCGACCAGTCCCTGCAGCGCACTGTCGCGATCAAGGTGCTGGACGGCACGCTCGACGGAGATCATCCCGGCCGCGAGCTGATCCGCCGCGAGGCCAGGGCGACCGCACGGTTGATCCACCCCGACGCCATCGAGGTCTACGACTACGGCGAGACCGTGACGAACGGCGGCAGGCTCGCCGCGTACGTGGTCATGCGCCTGCTGGAGGGGCGCTCACTGGCCGACCGGATCGTGGAGGGACCGCTGCCGTGGGCGGAGGCGGCCGCCATCGCCACCCGGCTCGCACGGGTACTCGCCGCGGCGCACGAGCGCGGCATCGTGCACCGCGACGTCACGCCGGAGAACGTGCTGCTCACCCCGGACGGTGCCAAGCTGCTCGACTTCGGCATCGCCGCGTTCACCGGCGAGGCCGACGACCACCTCGTGGCCGACTTCGGCACGCCGCCCTACGTCGCGCCCGAGCGGTTGCGCGGCATGACCGCCGATCCGGCGGTCGACGTGTACGCCCTGGGCGTGCTGCTGTTCGAAATGATCACCGGGGCTCCGCCGTACCCGGAGACGACCTGGGAGGGCATCGAGGCGGCCCGGCGCGAGAACCCGCCCCCGATCCCCGACGTGGCCGGCCTCCCCGCCGAGGTGGCCGAGCTCTGCCACCGCTGCCTCTCCCCCGATCCCCAGGTACGGCCCAGCGCCCGCGAGATGGCCGACCTGCTGACGCCGTCGCAGGGTCCGCGTGGGCGGCAGTGGCGGGGTTGGGGGGCCGCGACCGGCGCGGTGGCCATCGGTGTCCTGGTGTGGTCGCAGTACGGCGGGACGCCCGGTGGCGTGACCGCCCGGCCGCCGTCGAGCGCGTCGATCCAGGCCGCGTCGCCGTCCGGCGCTCCCGGCACCGCGGCGCCCGCGGCGGAGGATCAGGTGGAGCGCCCGCACGCCACGCCGGTCCCGGATCCGTCGGAACAGCCTGTCGCCGATCCGGTCGGTGACGCGTCGGACGATCCCGCGGGTGATTCGGCCGGCGAGCCCGTGGCCCACCCGTCGCGGGAACCCGGGACCGAGCCGAGCGGGAAACCCAGCCCCGGGGCCCGCGGGAAACCGAGGCCGACCCCGGAGGATCCTCGCCCGCAGCCCGCCCGTACGCGCCAGGCGGACACGACGTCAGGCGGCGACCCCAGCGTGTCCACACTGCCGCTCGCGACGCCGAAACCGGTGTCCCTGGACAGGGCGCTCTCCCGCTTCGACCTGATCCTGGTCGACGGCCTCTCCGGGAACGAGATCAGCGCGGACGCGGCGCTGGACCTCAAACAGGTGCTGCACAACTCCATCGACGGCCACAACCTCGAAGGCATAGCGAACGTCCGGACCAAGCTCCGCGACCGGCTGCGCGAGGGCAAGCTGACGATCGCGCTCATGCGAAAGCTCGGCACCGCCCTCGACGACGTCCACGTCGCCCTGACCCGATCCCTCGGCACGTGACCACCGCCGCGAAGGCGCCACGAGCCCGCCCCGCCGGAGGCGGGACGGGCTCGGCGCAGTGGAATCGCGGCGGGGGTCAGGGCAGCCAGTAGTTGCCGGTGACGACGATCATCACCTGGAGCTGGATGCTGGTCGAGTAGTAGTCGTTCGACGTGAACGAGGTGTTGAGCATCTTCGTCCACAGGGCGTCGAGCCATGCCTGGCTGCCCGAGTCGGTCATCGCGGCCACCGCGAACGGGGCGAAGAAGGCGGGTTCGCTGCCGCTGCTGATCTGCGAACCGCTGAGCGAGTACCCGACCGCGACGTTGTTCGCGTTGCCGCCGGTCTTGCTCTTGATCCACGTGTTGATCTTCCGCGCCGAGGCGAGGGAGGCATTGTCGCCGCTGGTCACGGCGTCGGTGCCGATACGCCACGGGTCACGGCAGGCGTTCCACCAGTACTTGCCGTCGTTCGCGTCCTCCAGCACCTCGCCGGGCGCCGGCTTGGGGGTGGTGTTGGTGTTGACCACGAAGTCCGCGAGCAGTCCGGTGCTCGACGCGTAGTTAGCCTGCTGTGAAGTGATCAGATTCTGGTGGGCCGTCCTGATCGTGTCCCACGCGGTGTCGCCGGTGGCCTTCTTGAACGCGCGGAAGTGGTCGATCAGCCAGTCGGACGAGCGCGAGGTGTAGTACAGCGAGTCGCCGGAGCTGCTCCAGTCGCCCAGCAGCATCAGCTTGGTCGTCGGGTTCACCTCGCTCTGCTTGATCGCGTTGATGTGCTTGACCGCCAGGTCCTTGTAGTTGTACGTCCCGGTGCTGCCCCACTGCTTGTCGGCCAGCAGCAGGCCGAGGGCGACGTCCAGGTCCCCGTCCGTGGCCGAGTCGGAGCCGTTGACACTCTTGCAGGAGGTGTCCTGCTCGGCGGCGAGGAGGTTGGCGTTGTTCACCGACGGGTGGGCCAGCATGTACTTGACCATCCCGTCGAAGATGGTCTTCGCGTTCGGGTCGGCCCCGGCCATGGTGGCGACGATGACCATGCCGTAGCCCTGCGCCTCGGCGACGTACGGGTGGTCGGCGTCCGGCGAGATCACCTCGTACCAGCCGTTGCCGCAGTTCTGCCTGACGAAGGCGGCCTTCCACTTGGTGTAGTAGTCGATCACCTTCTGGTCGAGCGTCGCCTGCGTCCCCGTGGGCCGCAGCATCCCGGCGGCGTACGCGAACTGGTGGCTGCCGAACGGCACGGCGGGGCCGCCGCCGCTGCCGCCGTCCTGGCTGACGACGGTGAGCTTGTCCACGTTCGGCCCGCCGCCGGTGCTGGTGGCGGTGGCCCTGATCGTGTTGGAGCCGGCGTTGAGGGCGACCGTGACCGAGGTGTCGGCCCAGGTGGCCCAGTCGCCGGTGCCGTTGAACGCCTTGCCGGTCGACACCGTGGTCCCGTTGACCGCGATGTCCATCGGCCGGTTGGCGGTCGTGCCGTTGGCGTACCGGAACGTCAGCGTCGCCGATCCCGCCGCCGCGGCGGAGACCGACCACTGCACGTAGCCGCCGGTCACGTTGACGTAGTCCACGAACCCCGACCCGGTGTAGCCGGTGTGGTTGGTCGCCACCGACGCCTGCGACAGCGTCGCGTCCTCGGCCTGGTAGACGGTGGTGGCCGCCGCCGCCGGATGGACCGCGGCCAGGGGCAGCAGCAGTCCGGCGGCGATGATCAGTGATCTCATGCGCATGTCATCTCACCCTGTGTACTGGACGAAAATCTTGGTGTAGGCGTATGCGGACTGGGAGACGCCGCTGCAGGAGTCGGCGTCGGAGCCGGACCCGCAGGCCCGGTCCCGGTTGATCGACCAGAACGTCAGCCGGCCGATGTGGTGCTGCTGCGCGTACGACAACATGGTCTGGAAGTCGGCCGTCGTGACCGTCTCGTCCGCCTCGTCGGTCTTGCCGTTCATCGAGGAGAGCCCGATGCGGGTGTAGGCGACCGCGTCGCTGTAGCCGTACGCGCTCTTGACCTTGGCCTTCAGGCCCTCCATGGCGCTGACCGTCGCGGCGCCCATCGTGCCGGTGTGGCCGCCGAAGTCGAACGGCATGATCGTCCAGACGTCGTTGTCCAGCCCGGCCGCCGCGCCGCGGTTGATGAGGTCGGCTCCGGTCGAGTCGGGCCCGCTCGGCGTGGTGCCCATCGTGATGATCGTCTTTATTCCGGGGTTGTTCGTCTTGACGATCTTGAGGGCGTCCACGACGCGCTGCCGCACGCTCGCGGTGGAGAACTCGGTGTCCTCGATGTCGATGTCGATGACCTTCAGGTTGTACGCGTTGATCACCTTCTGGTACGCGCCCGCGAGTGCGGAGGCGCTGGAGCACTTCTCCCCGAGCTTGTTGCCGCTCCAGCCGCCGAACGAGATGACGACGTCGCCGCCGGCGGCGCGGATGGAGTTGATCGCCGCCTGGTCGGACCCTCCGGTGAGGGCGCGGTCACCGTCCCACTTGGGGTTGCAGGTGCCGTCGGAGAGCATGAAGGCGAGGGTGAACCACTTGACGCCGGTCGCGGTCATGACGCTGGTGGGCGACTGCGGGTTGCCCCACCCGAGGTACTCGTACGGAGCGACCGCCATGGAGGGGCCGCCCGGGTCCGGCGTGACGACGGTGAGCTTGTCGACGTTCGGGCCGCCGGTCGTCGTCGTGGCGGTGGCGCGGATCGTGTTGGCGCCGGCGGTGAGGGTGACCGGGACGGAGGCGTCGGCCCAGGTGTCCCAGTTCGCCGTGGCCGGGTAGGACGTCGACCCCACCGAGGTCCCGTTGACCGTGATGGTCATCGGGCGGTCGGCGGTCGTGCCATTGGCGTACCTGAAGGTCAGCGTCGCCGGCCCGGCGGAGGCCGCGTCGACCGTCCACTGGATGTAGCCGCCGGTGGTGTTGACGTAGTCGACGAACCCGGTGCCGGTGTACCCGGTGTGGTTGGTCGCCACCGACGCCTGCGACAGCGTCGCGTTCTCCGCCTGGTACACGGCCGACGCCGCCTGCGCGGGCGACGCCATGGAGCCGAGTGCCCCGGCCAGGGCGACGCCGAGGACGCATGCGAATAACTTGCGCACGTGACACTCCTGCTGGTTGGGGGGTGACCCGGGCCCCGTACGCGTTCCGTACGGGACCGGGGCCGGGTGTCAGCTGATGGTGATCCGGAAGATCTTGTCCGCGCCGTTGGCGGCGCCGCCGTTGTTGTCGGCGTTGGTGGTGGTCAGCCAGAGCTGGTCGGCTCCGGGAACCTTGACCACGGTGCGCAGCCGGCCGTACGCGCCGACGTAGTAGGCGGTCGGGGTGCCGACGTTCTCCGTGTCACCGGTGATCGGGATCCGCCAGAGCCGCTCTCCGCGCAGCGCGGCCATGTAGATGACGTTGCGGACGATCGCGATGCCGCTCGGCGACGCCGTGCTCACCGACCAGGTCTTCTTCGGGTTGGTCGTGCCGGAGACGCTGCACGTGCCCTCGCAGGTCGGCCAGCCGTAGTTGCCGCCCGGCTTGATCAGGTTGAGCTCGTCGACCGAGCTGTTGCCGAACTCGGCCTCCCACAGCCTGCCGTTGCGGTCGAAGGCCAGGCCCTGCGGGTTGCGGTGGCCGTAGCTGTAGACGAGCGTCCCGAAGGGGTTTCCCGGAGCGGGGGTGCCGTCGGTTTTCATCCGCAGGATCTTGCCGTTGAGCGAGGTCGTGTCCTGGGCGAGGCTCGACGTCTGCGCGTCGCCGGTGCTCGCGTAGAGGTAGCCGTCGGGGCCGAAGGCCAGCCGGCCGCCGTTGTGGTACTTGTTCTTCTTGATCCCCTGGACCAGGATCGTGTAGCCGCTCAGCGAGGTGCCGTTGTAGGTCATCCGGACGATCCGGTTGCCCTCGGACGCGGTGTGGAAGAAGTACACATAGTGGTTGGACGCCCAGTTCGGGTCGACCGCCACACCGAGCAGGCCGCCCTCGCCGCCGGTCGTCTGCACGTTCGGCACGGTGCCGACCTGGGTCCTCGCCCCGGCCAGGGTGACCTTGAAGACCTTGAACTGGCCGGAGGTCACCTTGTCGTCCCGCTCGGTGGCGAGCGCCGTCTGCCCGTCGGGCATCCAGTGGAGGCCCCACGGGATCGTCCAGCCGGAGGAGACGGTGGTGACGGCGGACGGCACGCCGCCGTCCGCGGCGCCGCAGGCCAGGGTCGTGAAGCTCACCGCGTTACTCGCGGTGGAGGCGTTGCCCGCCGCGTCCAGGGCGACCACGGTGAGCGAGTACGGCGTGTCGCAGGCCAGGCCGGTGACGGTGGTGGAGGTGGCCGGCGGGTTGCCGGTGACGGTCTTGTACACCGAGGTCCCGCTGCGCACCTCGTACGAGGTGACTCCGACATCGTCCGTGGACGCGGTCCAGGCGAGGTCGGCGCTGGTGGCGGTGACGTTCGACCGGGTCAGCCCGGCGGGCGCGGTGGGCGGCTGCGTGTCGGTGCTCGCCAGGGTGGTGCAGGCCACCGTCTGGCTGCCGATCGACACGTTGCCGGCCGCGTCCCTGCCGAACACGGACAGGCGGTACTGCGTGTTCGGGGTGAGGCCGGTCAGGCTCGTCGAGGTCTGGCTGCCCGGCGCCTCGGCCAGCTTGTTGCCGTCGTTGTAGATGTCGTACGCGACGACGCCGACGTTGTCGGTGGAGGCGCCCCAGCTCAGGGTCAGTCCGGTGGTGCCGATGCCGCCGCAGGTCGGGGTGCCGGGCGTGGTGGGCGGCTGGGTGTCGCCGCCGGACGTGGCCGCGACGGTGAGCTTGTCCACGTTCGGTCCGCCGCCCGCCGTGGTGGCCGTGGCGCGGATCGTGTTCGCGCCCGCGTTCAGGTTCGCGGTGACGGTGTCGTCGGCCCAGGTGTCCCAGTTCGCCGTGGCGGGATACGACCTCGCCCCCGCGGAGGTCCCGTTGACCGTGATGTCCATCGGCCGGTCGGTGGTCGTGCCGTTGGCGTACCGGAACGTCAGCGTCGCCGGCCCGGCGGAGGCCACCTCGACCGTCCACTGGATGTAGCCGCCGACGGCGTTCACGTAGTCGACGAACCCGGTGCCGGTGTACCCGGTGTGGTTCGTCGCCACCGACGCCTGCGACAGCGTCGCGTCCTCGGCCTGGTGGACCGATGAAGGAACGGCGACCGTCACGTCCAGATAGTCCAGGTTGGGGTTGCCACCCGCCGATGTCGCGGTCACCCGCAGCGTGTTGGCGCCGGCGTTCACGTTGGCCGTCACGGTGGAGTTCGCCCAGGTGTCCCAGTCGGTGGTCGCGCCGAACGACCGGTTGGCCGACACCGCGGCGCCGTTCACCGCGACGTCGGCCGTGCGGGCGGCGCCCGTCCCGTTGGAGTACCGCAGCACCAGCGTCGCGGTACCCGCCGCGGACGCGTTGAAGGTGAACTGGGTGTAGCTGCCGGCGACGTTGTCGCCGTTGACGAACCCGGTCCCGGAGTATCCGGTGTGGTTCGCCTCCACGGCCCCCTGCGAGATCGAGGCGTTCTCCGCCTCGTAGCGGGTCGCGGCGGAGGCGGGCCACGAGACGACGAGCTGTAAGCCGGCCACAGTGGCCAGCGAGGCTAAGAGGATCAACGGACGACGGAGGCTTCGGGGGAACACCGTGACGGCCCTCTCCGCCGGACCACGCGCCCCGGCTCCCCCGAGCGGACGCGGGCCCAGCTGATCATGACGGGACACACAAAGGTTAGGAAAGGTTCCTAACTTTGTGACTGCTATGGGAACAGCGCGGACCGTTCGCAGTCAAGGCCCAAATTTGTCGCGCCTTGACTGACCAGGTCAGGGCATACCACGCTTTGACACGCTCTTGCACACGATCAGTGACCTGGGATAAGTCGTAGCGCTATGAGTGGATTCAAGAAATTCCTGATGCGAGGGAACCTCGTCGAGCTAGCGGTCGCCGTCGTCGTCGGCGCCACCTTCAGCGGCCTCATCCAGGCCCTCGTCGCCGACCTCATCACGCCGCTGATCGGCGCGGTGACCGGCGGGAAACAGCCCGACTTCTCCGCGTACTCGTTCACGATCAACGGGAGCGAGTTCAAATACGGCGACTTCGTCAACCATGTGCTGACGTTCCTCATCATCGCCGCGGTGATCTACTGGCTGGTCGTCATGCCGATGAACCGGCTGATCAGCCTGTTCGACCGGAACAAGGAGACCACCGAGAAGGAATGCCCCGAGTGCCTGAGCACGATCCCCGTCAGGGCCCGCAGGTGCGCCTTCTGCACCGCCGAGCTCACCCCCGCCCCCGAGTCCTCCCCCGCCTGATCGCGCGTACGGCCGCCGCACCGGCAGCACCGGTGCGGCAGCGTCCTTCCCCGTCCTCCGCCATACTTTTCCGTCCCCCCAGCCCGTCTCCCGTCGTCCCTTGTCGTCCTTCGGCGTCCCCAGCCGTCCTTTCGGTGGCCGGGGTCGTCGCTCGGGACGGCGTACGAGGCCGTGTCCGGTTTGACTTGGAGCGCACTCCAAGGGCGAACCTGGAGACATGACGATCCAGGAGGCCGCACGCAGATGCGGGCTGAGCGCGGACACGCTGCGCTACTACGAGCGGATCGGGCTCATCCACGCCGTGGGCAGGAACGGCAGCGGGCACCGCGACTACGCGGAGCACGACCTGGAGTGGCTCGACTTCCTCACCAAGTTGCGCTCCACCGGTATGTCGATCGCGGACATGTGCCGCTACGCCGAACTGCGCCGTGCGGGCGCGCACACCGCCGGCGAGCGGCGCCTGATGCTGGAACGGCATCGCGAGAAGGTCGCGGCCAGGATCGCCGAGCTCACCCAGGACCTGTCGGCCCTGGACTACAAGATCAAAGCTTATCGGGAGACGACATGATCAAGCGCACGCTCGGAAACAGCGGCCTGGAGGTCTCGGCCCTCGGCCTCGGTTGCATGGGCATGTCCGAGTTCTACGGCCCGGCCGATGAGATGGAGTCGATCGCCGTCATCCACCGCGCGCTCGACCTGGGCATGAACTTCCTGGACACGGCCGACATGTACGGCAGCGGCCACAACGAGCAGCTCGTCGGCCGGGCCGTCAAGGACCGCAGGGACGAGGTCGTGCTGGCCACCAAGTTCGGCATCAGGCGCGAGGGTGGCGTCCGCTCCGTCGACAACACCCCGGAGTACATCAGGGCCGCCTGTGACGCCTCCCTCCAGCGGCTCGGCGTCGACCACATCGACCTCTACTACATGCACCGCCGCAACACCGACGTGCCGATCGAGGAGTCCGTCGGCGCGATGTCCGAACTCGTACGGCAGGGCAAGGTCAGGCACCTCGGCCTGTCCGAGGTGAGCGCGGAGACCCTGCGCGCGGCGAACGGCGTCCACCCGATCGCCGCCCTGCAGAGCGAGTACTCGCTGTTCACCCGCGGTCTGGAAGCGGAGATCCTTCCCACCGCCCGCGAGCTGGGCGTCGGGCTGGTCGCCTACTCCCCGATCAGCCGCGGCATCCTCACCGGCACCGTCCCACCGGCCGAGCAGCTTCCCGACGACGACTTCCGCAAGTGGGCACCGCGCAACCAGGGCGAGAACGCCGCGCACAACGCCGCCCTGGTCACCGAGGTCAGGAAGATCGCCGAGTCGGCCGGGATCACCCCGGCCCAGCTCTCCCTGGCCTGGCTGCTCGCACAGGGCGAGGACATCGTGCCGATTCCGGGCACCAAGCGGCTGAGCTACCTGGAGGAGAACGCCGCGGCCGCCGGCATCACGCTGACGCCGGACCAGTTGGCCGCGCTGGAGTCTGCCGTACCCGCTGACGCGGTGCGCGGCGCGCGCTACCCGGACATGAGCCGCATCGAGTCCTGAGCGCGTCGGCGTTCACGCCGACTCGCGGGCGCTTCCGGCGGGCGTGAATCATGGTCGCTGCATACCGTGTCGACTCGCACCGTGTCGACTCGCAGCATGCCGACTCGCATTCGTTGATTCACGTCGCGCCGGAAGCACTCGCTTGTTCCAGGCCGTCACGGGGATGTCGCCGGTCGTGCTCCACCCCGCCGTACGGCCATGATCGGTACGGCTAGACCAGCCAGGCGGTGGTGTCGGCGGGGAGCAGGTCACCGTCGAGGGGGCCGCTGGCGAGCAGGACGGACTCGTGCGGCGGCAGCCGTACGGGATCGGGGCCGAGGTTGACGACGCAGGTCACGCCGGAGTCGCGGGTGAAGGCCAGCACGCCGTCGCCCGAGGGAAGCCACGTCAGCGTGCCGTCGCCGAGCCGCTCGCGGCGCACGCGCAACGCGGCCCGGTAGAGCGACAACATCGACCCGGGATCGGCCTGCTGCGCCTCGACCGTGAGGTCCTTCCATCCGGCGGGCTGCGGCAGCCACGGCTCGCCGGTGCTGTACCCGAACGGTGGCTCGGCGCCCGACCACGGCAGTGGGACCCGGCAGCCGTCCCGGCCGGGAACGGTGTGCCCCGAGCGATGCCACATCGGGTCCTCGCGCAGGTCACCGGGGATGTCCTCGACCTCGGGCAGCCCCAGCTCCTCGCCCTGGTAGACGTAGACGCCGCCGGGCAACGCCATGGCGAGCAGCGCCGCCGCCCGCGCCCTGCGCCGGCCGAGTTCGAGGTCGGACGGAGCGCCGTCCTTGCGGTCGCCGTTGTCCCACGAGGTGTCGGCCCTGCCGTACCGGGTGACGGGGCGGGCGACGTCGTGGTTCGACAACACCCACGTCGCGGGCGCGCCCAGCGGCACGTGCGTGGCGAGGGTCATGTCGATCGCCCGGCGCAGCGCGCCGGCCTCCCACGCGGAGGACATGAAGTCGAAGTTGAACGCGGTGTGCAGCTCGTCGGGCCGCAGGTACCTGGCGAAGCGTTCCTGGTCGGGAAGCCACACCTCTCCGATGAGGATCCGCGCCGAGTAGGTGTCGCAGACCCGGCGCCACTCCCGGTAGATCTCGTGCACCCCGTCGTGGTCGGTGTACGACTCCTCGACGCTGTCGAGGTCCTTGACGAGCACGGCGGCCGAGTCGATGCGGATGCCGTCCACTCCCCGGTCGAACCAGAAGCGCAGGACGTCGAGGAACTCCTCCCGTACGGCGGGGCTGGTCCAGTTGAAGTCGGGCTGCTCCGGCGCGAAGAGGTGCAGATACCACTCCCCGTCGGGGACCCGGGTCCACGCCGGACCACCGAAGATCGACTGCCAGCCGTTGGGCGGAGCGTCGCCGTTCCCCCGGCGGAACCAGAACCGCTCCCGGGCCTCCGAACCGGGACCGGCGGCCAGCGCCTCCTGGAACCAGGCGTGATGGTCAGAACCGTGGTTCGGCACCACGTCGACGATGATCCGGATGCCCAGGGCATGGGCCTCCTCGATCAGTTTCTCCGCCTCGGCCAGCGTGCCGAAGACCGGTTCGATGTTCCGATAGTCGGCGACGTCGTACCCGCCGTCCGCCATCGGCGAGGGATACCAGGGGTTGAGCCAGATCGCGTTCACGCCCAGATCGGCGAGGTACGGCAGGCGTCCCCGCAATCCGGCCAGGTCACCGGTGCCGTCGCCGTTCCCGTCGGCGAAGCTGCGCAGGTACACCTGGTAGATCGCGGCGCCACGCCACCATTCTTCGGATTGTGGAGTCGTCCCCCGAGAGGCACTGCCGGACATGCTGAATACAACTCCTCACACAGAGAGATACCTGGCCGACGCGCGAGGGCGCGTCAGCCCTTGAGGCTTCCGGCGGTGAGACCGGCCATGATGCTGCGCTGGAAGAAGAGGAAGACCACGATGGCCGGGATGCTCGCGATGACGAGCGCGGCCATGAGCACGTTCTGCGGCATCTGCGCCGATAGGGAGGCGATGCCGACGCTGATCGGCATCTTGTCGGAGTCCGGCTGCACGAGCAGCGGCCAGACGAAGTCCTTCCAGACGTTCATCACCGACAGGATGGACACCACGCCGATGATCGGCCGGGACACCGGCAGCACGATCGACCACAGGATCCGCGCGGGAGTGGCGCCGTCCATCTCGGCGGCCTCCAGCAGCTCCCGGGGGATCGAGTCGAAGAACCGCTTGAGCAGGAAGATGAAGAACCCGTTGGCGGCGGCGGGCAGCCAGATCGCCCAGGGCGTGTTCAGCAGGTTCCAGCCCAGGATCGGCAGATCCTTGACCGTCAGATACGCGGGCAGCAGGATCACCATCGGCGGGATCATCAGCGTGGTCAGCATGAGGCCGAGGACCGCCTTGCCGAGCACCGGCCGCAGCTTCGACAGGGCGTAGGCCGCCGACACGTCGACGGCCAGCGTGAACAGCCAGGCGCCGGCCGCGTAGACGACCGTGTTGCGAAGGAACAGCCCCAGGTCGAGCTGGTCCCACGCCTCCTTGTACACGTCGAAGTTGATCGACTCGGGGAAGAGCGACGGCGGGATCTGGGCCAGATCCTCCGGTGACTTCAACGCCCCGGTGACCATCCAGTACAACGGGAACAGGAAGATCACGGTGAAGCTCACCACGACGGTGACGAGGACGATCCAGTAGATCACCCGCCCGCGCGTGGTGTTCAGCGTGTGCGGCGAGATCAGGCCGCGGAACTCGCGTTCCGGCTTCCTGCCCGACCGGCGGGATCGGCGTGCCGCCTTCCTCTGGCCGGAGGCCGGCGGCGGGACGAGCCGAGCCGGTCGGCCCGACCGGACACCAGTGCCTGACGACTGAGCTGTGCTGTTCGACATCGGTGCCACTCCCTCCTAGTTCTGGTTGTCCCGCGAGACGCGCAGGTAGACGGCCGAGAACACCATCAACACGATCATGAGCATGAACCCCAGCGCGCCGCCGCCGCCGAAGTTCCCGAAGCTGAAGGCGTACTGGTACATGAGGTAGGCGACGGTGACCGTCGCGTTCTCCGGCCCGCCTCCGGTGAGCAGGTACGGCTCGATGAACACCTGCATGGTCGCGACGATCTGGAGCAGCAGCATCACCAGCAAAATGAGCTTGGTCTGCGGGATCGTGACGTGCCACACCCGCCGGAACAGTCCGGCGCCGTCCAGCTCCGCCGCCTCGTACAGGTCACTGGGGATGCTCTGCAGCGCCGCGAGATAGATCAGCGTGCCGGTGCCGAGGTTCATCCAGGTGGAGACGATGACCAGGGAGATCAGCGCGGTGTCCGTGGAGTCCAGCCAGCTCAGGCCGGGCAGGCGCACCAGGTCCAGGATCTGGTTGAACAGCCCGGGGCCCGGGTCGTAGAACCACTTGAACAGCAGGACCGCGACGGCCGGAGGCAACATCACCGGCAGGTAGACGACGAACCTGAGGTACGCCTTGGCGTGCCGCAGCTCGTTGAGCACCAGGGCGATCACGAACGGAACGGCATACCCGACGATCAGCGCCAGCAGGGTGAACATGGCGGTGTTGATCCAGGCCGGACCGAACGCCGAGTCCTCCATCACGGTGCGGAAGTTGTCGAGCCCGACCCATTCCGGCGAGGAGACGAAGTTCGTCTTCTGGAAGCTGAGCAGGAACTCCCGGACCATCGGGTACCAGGAGAAGAACGCGAAGCAGATCAGCGCCCCGCTGAGGAACCCGTACGCCGTCAGGTTGCGGCGCACGCCACGCCGCACCGCCCCCGGCGTGCGGCGCCGTGATCCCCTCACGGTCATTGTGGTCATGGGTTGAACTCCTGATCTCGACGTGACCGGCGGGGTGCCGGCTGTGTGGGCCGGCACCCCGGAGGCAGGAAGTGTCCTGTGGATCTTCGCCGTGGCGAGGAGCGGTCAGAGGGACCCGACGCCGCCGCGAGGCGCCATCTGGGCGACCGCGGTAGGCCGGGAAGGCCCACGGGACACGACCTGATCTCAGCTGGACTTCGCCAGGATGTTGTTGACCTTCTTCTCCGCGTCGGAGAGCAGCTGGTCGATGTTGGCGTCCTGCCTGGTCAGCACCGCGGACATCGCCGTGTCCAGCACCGCGTAGATCTCCTGGGCCTTGGGCGGCTCCAGCTTGAACTGGACGTTCGCGGCACCGTCGACGTAGGGCTGGAAGTGATCCACCGGAACCGTCGCGAACTGCCTGCGCTGCTCGTTGATCTTCGCTCCGGGCGCGGCCGAGCCGTACAGGTCCGTCTCAGGAAGGCCCACCGGCAGACCGTCGGCCTTGGCCCGCTCATAGTTGAACTGGCCCTGGCCGGGCGTCAGGAACCTGTACTCCAGCCACTGCAGGCCGGCCTTGATCTGCTCGGGCGTGGCCTTCGGATTGAACATGTAGCCGTCGCCACCGCTGAGCGACGACGTCGCCTCCGGCAGCGAGGTCACGCCATAGTCGTCGAACTTGCCCTTGAAGTCGTTGTTGACGGCCTTCACGACGTCGGGGGCGCCGATCATCATGCCGAGCTTGCCGCTGCCCATCATCCGCATGAGGTCTTCCCAGCGGAGCAGCTGCTTGGTGCCCATGCTGTTGTCGGTCCAGCGCATCTGCTTCAGGTTCTCGAGGACGGCCTTGCCCTCGGGGCTGTTGAAGGCCGCCTGCTTGCCGTCGGCGGTGACCACCTCGCCGCCGCGGCCGTACAGGGAGGAGGTGAAGTGCCAGCCTCCGGTGTTGCCGGCGCTGTACTCGCCGTACCCGACGTAACCGGCGCCCAGCGCGGCGATCTTCTTGGCCGCCTCCTGCACCTCGGCCCAGGTCTTGGGCGGGTTGTCAGGGTTTAGACCCGCCTGGGTGAAGAGCTTGCGGTTGTAGACGAGCCCCGTCGAGTAGTTGGTCCTCGGGATGCCGTAGATCTTCTCGCCGCTCTTGAAGACGCCGAGGACGTCGGGACGCATGTCCTTCAGTGTGGTGACGGTGTCGACGTACGGCGAGATGTCGGCCGCCTGACCGTTGGCGATGATCTTCTGGACGTCGGTGTAGTAGACGTAGAAGAGGTCCTCCATCTCCCCGCCGGCCAGCTTGGCCTGGAACGTCTCGGGGACGATGCAGGGGAAGGCGTCCTTGCTTTCGATCGTGATGTTCGGGTGCAGCTTCTGGAACGCCGCGACGTCGGCGTCCCACTGGCTGCGCTCCTTCGGGTTGCTCTTCGGCGGCTGACAGCCGACCGTGATCGTCACGGGGGCGTCGGCGGCGGGAGCCGCGGAGCCCTGCGACGACGCGGCCTTCGGGGTGTCGCCGGCGTCGCTTCCGCACGCGGCGACGCTGAGGGTGATGCCTGCGGCCAGCAGTATCGAGAGGTTGCGGGTTTTCATGAATGTTCCTTCCTGGAACGGCGCGCCACGACCCGAGCCGGACAGTTGCGAGAAACATACAGAGGCATACAGAACCCAGCAAGACTCATGCGTTCATGATGCAAAAAAGTGACAGTGCACCTCACGCCATCGTCGGGAAACATCCGTCCAGGGCATACGGCACGGCTTGGGACGAGGCCGAAGCTCAGCAACGCGGCACGGGGCGCGGCGGGAGAACGGCCTGGGCCCCGGCGACCCGGAACCAGAGGGGTCCGGCCCGAGAGGCCAACCCCTGGAGGGCTGCGCGAAAGGCTGATCAGGGAAGGGCGGCCCGAGAGGCTAACCCGGGAGGGCGGCCTCGCGGGGCGCGGGCGCGCTGGAGGAACGCACCACGAGCTCGGGCTCGAAGAGCAGCTCGTCCGCCGGGACGGCGACGGCGTCTATCTGCGCCACGAGCAGGTCGACGGCGGCGCGGCCCATCGCGTCGATCGGCTGCCGCACGGTCGTGAGCGGCGGATCCGTGCAGTTCATCAGGGCCGAGTCGTCATATCCCACGACGGAGACGTCCTCGGGGACCGACAGCCCGGCCCGCCGGGCGGCGCGGACCGCCCCGAGGGCGAGCACGTCGCTGGCGCAGATGATGCCCGTGATCCCACGGCGTACCAGACGGGCCGCCGACGCGTGACCTCCCTCGATGGAGAACATGGCGTGCTCGATGTCCTCGGGGGCCACGTCCAGGCCGTTCGCGGCGGCGAAGGCACGGAACGCGGCCAGCTTGCGCCGCGAGGGGACGTGATCAGGCGAACCGAGCAACATGCCGATGCGGCGGTGCCCCAGGGCCAGCAGGTGGCCGAGCGCCATCTCGGCCGCCGCCACGTCGTCGCACGAGACCTGGGGGAAGCGCAGGTGGTCGACCGCGGCGTTGACCAGCACGATCGGGAGCCTGCGCTCCAGCACCCGCGCGTAGTGCTCGTGCGATGCGTTGCCCTGGGCGTACTGCCCGCCGGCGAAGACGATGCCGGAGACGTGCTGCTGGAAGAGCAGATCGACGTAGTCGGCCTCGGACACGCCGCCGACGGTGCGGGTGCACAGGACCGAGGTGAACCCCTGCTGCGCCAGCGCACCCCCGACCACCTCGGCGAACGCCGGGAAGATCGGGTTCTGCAACTCCGGGAGGACCAGGCCGACGAGGCGGCCGCGGTCGCCGCGCAGTTGCGTCGGCCGCTCGTACCCGAGCACGTCGAGCGCGGTCAAGACCGCCTCCCGCGTGGCGTCGGAGACGCCCGGCTTGCCGTTGAGGACGCGGCTCACCGTCGCCTCGCTGACGCCGACCTTCTTGGCCACTTCCGCAAGCCGTCGTGTCATGGGCGCAAGCATACGACAAATCGCGTAAATACTTGCAACCGCTTGCGCTGCCCGGCCGCTCGGCTCGTACGGCATGGCCGGGAGGGGGGCCTGCGGCGGTCCCCCTACGCGCCCGGACAGCCGGGCACGCGGTCACGGCGGACACGCACGAGAGGGAGCGCGGGAACCGGGAGCCGGGAGAGGGGCGAGTACGCGGACGGCGTGAGCGCGCGAAGCAGCGATCCGGGCGGAGAGTGGTGGCCGACGTCTGGGCGCCGACCGCACACGTGAGAGCAGGCGCGAACCGGGGGCGAACCGGGCGCGGACCCGGAGCGTTCCCGGCATGACAAGCGCCACGAGCATCGCGGTCCGTCACATGCGCGCGATATTGCGAATAGTCGTCGAAATATTGCGAAGTACTGTAGACGACCTTATGGTGTGGGTGACCTTGGAGGTGCGCCGGTTCCAGCGTCCACGGCGCCTCTCCCGGATCTCCGAGCAGAAAGGGCTTTGATCCAAAGAAACAGCGGGTCCAGGGAACGACCAGGTCAGCGGGGGCGGGCCGTCGACGAGCGGACCACGAGCTCGGGCTCGAAGAGCAGCTCGCCGGCGGCGACGGCGGTCCCGTCGATCTGGCTGACCAGCAGCTCGACCACGGCCCGGCCCATCGCCTCGATCGGCTGCCGGATGGTCGTGAGCGGCGGGTCCACACAGTTCATCAGCGCCGAGTCGTCGTACCCGATGACGGACAGGTCGTCCGGCACCCGCAGGCCGCGCCGCCGCGCCGCGCGGACCACGCCGAGAGCCAGCGGGTCGCTGCCGCAGACGATGCCGGTGACCTCGCGGCCGAGCAGCTTGAGCGCGGCGGCGTGGCCGCCCTCCAGCGAGTGCATCGTGTGCTCGACCAACTCGCCGCCGGACGCCCGGAACGCCTCCAGCTTGCGTACGGACGGCATGTGGTCCGGCGGACCGACGACCAGGCCGATGCGCTCGTGCCCGAGGGCCCTCAGGTGGCCGACCGACTGCTCCACGGCGATCGTGTCGTCACAGGAGACGCGGGGGAACTCCCAGTGGTCGGCCGCCGCGTTCACCAGGACCGTGGGCAGGCGGCGGTCGATCAGCCTGAGGTAGTGCTCGTGCACCATCCCCGCCTGCGTGTACAGGCCACCCGCGAACACCACGCCGGACACCTGCTGCTGCAACAGGAGATCCACGTAGTCCGCTTCGGAGATCCCTCCGACCGTACGGGTGCACAGGACGGGCGTGAACCCCTGTTGGGCGAGCGATCCGCCGACGACCTCGGCGAACGCGGGGAAGATGGGGTTCTGCAGCTCCGGGAGCACGAGGCCGACCAGGCGGGCGCGCTCGCCGCGCAACTGGGTGGGCCGCTCGTATCCGAGCACGTCGAGCGCGGTCAGGACCGCCTCCCGCGTGGCGTCGGAGACTCCTGCCTTGCCATTGAGGACACGACTCACCGTCGCCTCGCTCACCCCCACTTTTTTGGCAACTTCGGCAAGTCGTCGCGTCATGGGCGCAAGCATAGGACGGGCAAAGCCGATACTTTACGATCTTCGCGTTTGTAAGCGCGTTGTAAGGGATCCGCAAGGGGGCGTTCCTAATGTCGCTCCTCGTCAAAGATCACTAGGAAGGCACGTAATGAGCATCGTCAGGAACTCCCTCGCCGTCGTCGCGGCGTCTACCCTTCTCGCCCTGACCTCGGCCTGCGGCGGCGCCGACAAGGTGGCCACCTGCACGGAGGCGACCAAGGCGATGACCGACTACCAGACCGCCGCGGCCGCGGCCGGCGCGAACTTCGACAATCTCAACAAGGCGACCGCGGACTTCTCCTCCAAGCTCAAGGAACTCGCGGGCAAGGCCGACGGCGACCTGCAGAGCGCCCTGCAGAAGGTCGGCGACTCCTTCGCCGAGCTCAAGATCGACCCGTCGGACCCCGCCGCGGCGACCAAGGTGACCGAGTTCGCCAAGAAGGCGTCCGAGGGCGCCCAGTCGTTCGCCGCCGCCTGCGCCTGACGTTCCGGTCCCAGAACGCCGGGCCGGACACTTCCGGGTTCGACGCCGGACCGGACACTCTGGGGTCGACGCCGGACCGGACACTCCGGGGTTGGACATCCCGAGAAGCCGCCGCGCCCCCGTGGTGCGGCGGCTTCGCCATGCCGGGCCCCGCGCTACGCCGCCAGAGCCCCGCGCTACGCCGCCAGAGCCCCGCGCGTGCGGCCGGCGCGACACCGGGACCACCGACACCGGGACCACCGAAACCGGGACCACCGGCGCCGGGAGCCGTGGAGCGCGGGTCAGTACTCCAGGCCCCAGTCGTGCGGCCCGACCAGGTAGGCGCCCCGTCGCCGCAGCAGCCACCCGTCGGCGACCAGGACGTCCAGGCTGTGCCGTACGAACTCCTCGGGGAGATCGGCGAGTCGCGCGATCTCGGCGACGGTGGCCGCGCGGCGGTCGACGTTCAGTGCGGCCACCGTCTCGTACACGCGCATGTCGTCGTCGTGCACGCTCTGGACGTCGGCGAGCGGCCGGACGGCGCCGGTGTCCTGGCCGGAGACGTCACCGGCCAGCTCACGCGGCGTCCTTCTCGTGGCGATCTTCCCCATGGTGGTCACCTCTCGCGGGCTCCACTGCGCAGGCGCCCAGGGTCCACGTCCCGTTCGGGATAACGCTTGAGGTACTCCCCCTCCAGTTCCCGCGTGCGGGACGTGTGGCGCTCCAGCGCGTCGTCTGATCCGTGCAACAGGGCATCGGTCCGGGTCTCGTGGAGATGCCGCATCTCGCGGAAGAGATCCTCGTCGTCGAGATCCCGGGGGTCGACACCCATCATTCCGGTCGTCATCACATCTCCCTCAGACCTCGGTCGGCTTGTCCCAGCGCTCATCCGGCATGCCGTCGGAGGCACGGGCGTTCGCCGGATCGGTTTCCGACGGTGTGTGCTCCTCGGCGAAATCCGGCTCGTAGTCGATCTCGGTGTCCCGCCAGAACCCGTTCACGAGGTGCTGCTCACGGTCGTTTTCGCGTCGCATGCCGCCCCCCTGCCCGGCGTGGCGGCATCCATGCGTACAGCGCGGATCCGTGTCCTCGCGCACCGGCGCCGCCCGCGCTCCCCCGATCACTGAACGAGCCTTCTCAGCAACCCGGTCACCGGGTGACAAATAACTGGATTGGGTATCAACCGCTTGATGCGTACATGGGCTCGCATCATCGCTCAAACGGGGGAATTATGGCTGAAACACCCAAGAAGAAGGCCGCGAAGTCGACGGGCAAGGCCAAGAAGTCGGCTATCAAGCAGGCACGGTCGGCCAAGCAGTCCAAGAAGTCGACGGGTTCGACGGGCTCCATGGAACAGCGGCCGACGACCGAGAACGAATAGCTCACCGAAGGGCCGGGCACCTCATCCGGGCCCGGCCCCGGACGCGCCACGCCGTGGGCGTCCCGGCGCGACTCCGGCGCGAACCCCCCGGCCGCCCGGCGACGCCGCCGCCGACGTCCCAGCGTGACCATCCCGGACACCCGGCGAGGCGTCATGTCTGGATATTTCCGCTTTCCTACGATCTTCCGCGACGTGATCGTCTTCGCGTGCGAAGACGATCTGTGGATGGTGCACGCGGACGGTGGCCGGGCCTTCCGCCTCACGGCGGGTGTGGCGGAGGCGGCGTATCCCCGGTTCTCCCCCGACGGGACCCGGATCGCCTTCGTCGGCCGGGAGGAGGGACCGGAGGAGGTCTACGTCATGCCGTCGGACGGAGGGGCGACGCGACGGGTCACCTTCCATGGTGCCACGTCCGTCGTGACCGGCTGGGACCCCGCCGACGCGATCGTGTACGCGAGCGACGAGTGCCAGCCGTTCGACGGATACCGCTGGCTGCACCGCGTCCATCCCGGCCACGTCCCCGAGCGCCTGCCGTACGGCCCGGCCGGCACGATCTCGTACGGGATGCCGCTGCCGGGGCAGGCGCGGTACGGCATGGTGCTGGGCCGCAACACGGCCGATCCCGCGCGCTGGAAGCGCTACCGGGGCGGGACGGTCGGCGACCTGTGGGTGGACCTGTCCGGGAGGGGCGCCTTCCAGCGGCTCATCCGGCTCCCCGGGAACCTCGCGTCACCGTGCTGGGTCGGCGACCGGATCTACTTCCTCTCCGATCACGAGGGGATCGGCAACGTCTACTCCTGCACACCCGAGGGCGAGGACCTGCGGCGGCACACCGATCATGACGACTACTACGCGCGCAACCTGTCCTCCGACGGGCGTCGGCTGGTCTATCACGCCCATGCCGCCGTCTACCTGCTCGATCCCGCCACGGGCGAGTCCCGGCAGGTCGAGGTGCAGCTCGGCAGCTCGCGCACCCAGCGGAACCGCAGGTTCGTCCCGGCCGCCGAGTACCTGGACACCGCGACGCTCAGCCCCGACGGCAGCGGGCTGGCCGTCACCGCCCGGGGCAAGGCGTTCTCCTTCGCGAACTGGGAGGGCCCGGTCCGCCGGCACGGCGAGCAGGACGGCGTCCGGTACCGCTTCCTGACCTGGCTGAACGACAGGCGGCGGCTGATCGCGGCGGCCAGCGACGACGGCGACCGCGAGGTGCTGGTCATCCTCACAGCGGACGGGAAGACGGAACCGGTCCGGCTCGACTCCGCCGACACCGGACGGGTGAGCGGCCTCGTGGTCTGCCCCACCGGCGACCGGGTGGCGGTCACCAACCACCGCAACGAGCTGCTCGTCGTCGATCTCGACGACGAGCCCGGCGTACGCGTGACCGAGGTGGAGGCGAGCCTGTTCGGGGCGATCGAGGATCCCGAGTGGTCGCCGGACGGATCATGGCTGGCCTACGCCTGCCCCGTCTCCCCCCAGGCGACCGCGATCAAGCTGTTCCACGTCGAAACCGGCGAGACGTTCCCGGCGACGATCCCCCTGCTGGTCGACCACCGGCCCTCGTTCGACCCCGACGGGCGCTACCTCTACTTCATCGGGCAGCGGGCGTTCAGCCCCGTCTACGACGAGCTCCAGTTCGATCTCGGCTTCCCGCTCGGCACCCGCCCGTACGCGATCACGCTGCGGCCCGACGTGCACTCGCCCTTCGTGCCCGAGCCCCGGCCGCTCGGCGAGACCCCGGCGGAGACGGGCGGTGAGACCGGGGAGGGCTCCGAGCCGCTGGTCATCGAGACCTCGGGCCTGACCGACCGGATCATCTCCTTCCCTGTCCCCGAGGGCCGCTACAACCGGATCGCGGGACTCCACGGCAAGGTGATCTACACGACGTCCCCGATGCTCGGCGGCCCGGCCGTCCTGCGCTGCTACGACTTCGCCAAGCAGAAGGCGGAGGTCCTCGTCACCGGGCTGACCGACTTCCGGCTCGGCCGTGACCGGACCACGCTGCTCTACCGGGCGGGCGACCGGCTGCGGGTCGTCAAGGCGGGCGAGGAGCCGCCGGACGACGACACGCCGAGCCGTACGAGCGGGTGGATCGACCTGAACCGGGCCAAGGTGTCGGTGGCCCCGGACGCGGAGTGGCGGCAGATGTTCCGCGAGGCGTGGCGGTTGCAGCGGGAGCACTTCTGGGACGAGGACATGGCCGGGATCGACTGGGAGGCGGTCTATGACCGCTATCTCCCCCTCGTGGACCGGGTGACCACCCGTGGCGAGTTCTCCGACCTGCTGTGGGAGCTGCTCGGCGAGCTCGGCACCTCGCACGCGTACGAGACCGGAGGCGAGTACCGCGAGCGGCCGCACTACTGGCAGGGGAAGCTCGGGGTCGACTGGGCCTACCGCGACGGCCGATACGTCATCGCGCGGATCGTGTGCGGCGACCGCT
Organism: Microtetraspora glauca; assembly: GCA_001570385.1. Classification (GTDB taxonomy): domain Bacteria; phylum Actinomycetota; class Actinomycetes; order Streptosporangiales; family Streptosporangiaceae; genus Microtetraspora; species Microtetraspora glauca. The sequence continues at coordinate 202,910 of BBYL01000010.1, forward strand.
GGGACCCCGACACGACCTCGTCGCTCAACCGTCCCGGCGTCGACGTACGGCCGGGCGACGCGGTCATCGCGATCAACGGGCAGCCGCTCGGCGCGCAGACCACTCCGAACCAGCTCCTGGTCAACCTCGCCGACGAGGAGGTGGAGCTGACCGTCGAGCGCGACGGCGAGACCCGCACCGTGATCGTGCGGGCCCTCGCGGACGAGACGCCCGGCCGGTATCGCGACTGGGTCGCCGCCAACCGGCTCCTCGTGCACGAACGGACCCGGGGCAGGATCGGCTACATCCACATCCCGGACATGGGCCCGCACGGCTTCGCCGAGTTCCACCGGGGATTCCTGGCCGAGTACGACCGCGAGGGCCTGATCATCGACGTCCGTTTCAACGGCGGCGGCAACGTCTCCGCGCTGCTGCTGGAGAAGCTCTCCCGCAGGCGGCTCGGCTACGACTTCCCGCGCTGGGGCGTGCCCGAGCCGTACCCGCCGGAGTCGCCGCGCGGGCCGCTGGTCGCGGTGACGAACGAGTGGGCGGGATCGGACGGCGACATCTTCTGCCACACGTTCAAGCTGCTCAAGCTCGGGACGTTGGTGGGCAAGCGGACCTGGGGCGGGGTCGTCGGCATCTGGCCGCGGCACCACCTGGCGGACGGCACGGTGACCACGCAGCCGGAGTTCTCCTTCGCGTTCGACGACGTCGGCTGGCGGATCGAGAACTACGGCACGGACCCGGACATCGAGGTGGACATCACTCCCCAGGAGTACGCGCTGGGCGTGGACAGCCAGCTGGAGGTGGCCATCGACGTCGCGCTCGAACGCCTCGCCATGTCGCCGCCGCACACCGCGAATCCGGCCGACCGTCCCCGGCCGGTGACGCCGACGTTGCCGCCCCGCGCATGACATTTGTCCTATAAAAGCCAGGATCAGTCGCAGGGAGAGGCAGATGGGCTGATCTGGCAGAGTAATGGACGTGCAAACCCCCTCCTTGCGCCCTCCTCTGCATCGCGTGAGCCGTACCGCGATCCGGTACTGGACCGTTCGTGCGTCTCTGGGCTGGCTGATCGTCATCGGCGCCCAGATCGCCTGGATGGTGCTCGCCGACGGCGACCACCGCGCCGTCCGGATCCCGGCGCTGGCCGTCACCGCCGTGTTCGCGGCCGCGCATCTGATCGTCATGCCCCAGTGGCGGTACCGGGTGCATCGGTGGGAGACCACGCCGGAGGCGGTGTACACGCTGTCGGGGTGGTTCAAGCAGGAATGGCGCATCGCCCCCGTCTCGCGCATCCAGACGGTGGACAGCGAGCGGGGGCCGCTGGAGCAGCTCTTCGGGTTGGCCAACGTCACCGTGACCACGGCCTCGGCGGCCGGCCCCCTCAAGATCAGCGGCCTCGACCGCGGTACGGCCGACCGGATCGTGCACGAACTCACCGCGAGCGCGCAGGCCACCGCGGGTGACGCCACGTGAACGGCCCGGCCGATCTGCCCCCGGGTGACGTGCCCGCCGACGTACCCCCGGCTGACGCGTCACCGACCGGTACGTCGGGCGGCACGTCACCGGGCGCCACGTCGGGCGGCGCGTCACCGGCCGACGAGTGGCGGCGGCTCAACTCGCGGATGCTGTTCGTGCACCCGTTCCAGGTGGCCGTACGGGCCGTGCCCGCGCTGCTCGGGCTGCTCGTGGCCGGGTCGAGCAGGGGCGGAAGCGGCCACCTGTGGAGCCTCGGCGGCCTGGTGGTGATGATCGTTCTCGGCACGCTCCAGTGGTTCACCACCACATTCCGGATCACCGACGAGCACGTCCAGGTGCGCAAGGGACTGTTCCGCAGGCAGGTGATGACGGTTCCCCGTGACCGGGTTCGCACCGTGGACGTCACCTCGCACATCCTCCACCGCGTTCTCGGCCTGGCCCGGGTCGAGATCGGCACCGGCCGCTCGGACCAGAAGGGCGGCGGGGCCTTGAAGCTCGACGCGCTCGGCACGGCCGAGGCCGCCCACCTGCGGGAGGAGCTGCTGCACCGCCAGCTCGCCCCGAACTCCCCGACCGGCGCCGCGGCCCCGGGAGCCGACCCGTCAGGTGCGGGTGGCGACGCCGCCGGTGCGGGGGACGGCTGGGTGGGTGCAGGGGGCGGTGCCGGCGGTACGCTCCCGGTTCCGGTACCGCTCCCAGGCAGCGGCCCGATCACCGGTGTCCGCCCGGTCGCCGCTGTCCGCCCGGTCACGGCGGCCTTCGCGCCGGAACAGGAGACGGAGCTCGCTCGCCTCCAGCCCCGGTGGATCAGGTACGCCCCGTTCACGCTGTCGGGCATCGTCGCGGTCGGCGTCATCGCCGGATTCCTGTCCCGGCTGACCAACGAGGGCGGCGTGGACCTCCGCAAGATCGCGGCACTCCGCGAGGGCTGGGAGTGGTTCACCCGCGTCCCGGTGTGGACCGGGGTCGCCGCGGCCGTCCTCGCCCTGGTCGTCTTCGTGGCGGTCGCCTCGACGTTCGGCTACATCCTGTCGTTCTGGGGCTTCCGGCTCACCCGGCACACCGGCGGGACACTGCACGTCACCCGTGGCCTCATCACGACCCGGGCGACCACCATCGAGGAGAGGCGGTTGCGCGGCGTCGAGGTCAGCGAGCCGCTGCTGCTGCGTGCCGTACGGGGAGCCCGGTTGATCGCGGTGACGACCGGCCTGCGGGTCGGCCGTGGAGCGCAGCGCGGCGGTTCGATGCTCCTGCCGCCCGCCCCCGTCGCCGAGGTGGAGGCGCTCGCCGAACGCGTGCTCACCCCCGGCACGCCGGATGGGCCGGATACGCGGGATACGCGGGATACGCGGGATACGCGGGATAGACCGGATACCCCGGACGGCACGTCGCCCGTCGTCGCGCCGCTCGTCGCGCACGGTGCCACCGCGATGCGCCGCCGGTTCACCCGCGCCCTCGGCGCGAACGCCCTCGCCGTGGTGGCCCTGCTGGCGCTGTGGGAGTGGGCGGGCCTGCCGGAGTGGACCTGGATCACGGCCCTCGGGTTCATCCCGTTCGCGGCGCTGCTCGCGGCCGACCGCTACCGGAACCTCGGGCACGCGATGACCACGGAGTACCTGGTCACCCGCTGGGGATCGCTGGTGCGCAGGCGGGTCGTCCTGGAATGTGACGGGATCATCGGCTGGAACGTCACGCGGTCGTTCTTCCAGCGCCGGGCGGGACTGGCCACGCTGACCGCGACCACGGCAGCCGGACGGCAAGGCTACCGTGTGTCGGACGTGGCGATGGGTGAGGCGCTCGGCATCGCGGCGGCGGGCATCCCCGGCCTGCTCGACCCGTTCCTCACCGTCCCCGGACAGCACGCTTCAGAACCGGAGGGATCACAGTGACCCGCTACGGCCAGATGTTCGGCCCCGACATCACCTTCCTCGGCGTCGACCGTTGCGACCTGAACGATCCCGGTTCGTACGCGGGAGCCGACGTGGTCATCCTGGGCGCGCCCTTCGACGGCGGCACCTCGCACCGGCCCGGAGCCCGGTTCGGCCCCAATGCCATCCGGCAGACCTGCTACCTGCCCCACGACGGTTCACGGCCCAGCCTCGCGATGCGCGTCGACGCGCTCCAGGACGTACGCGTCCTGGACGCGGGCGACGTCGAGACGTACGCCGGGGACATCGAGGGCAGCCTGCGCGCCATCGAGGACGCCGTCGCCCGGATCTCGGCCTCCGGGGCGATCCCGATCGTCCTCGGCGGCGACCACACCATCGCGCTTCCCGACGCGACGGGTGTGGCACGCCACCACGGTTTCGGCCGGATCTCCATGCTGCACTTCGACGCGCACGCCGACACCGGGCACATCGAGTTCGGCCACCTGCACGGTCACGGACAGCCGATGCGCCGGCTCATCGAGTCGGGCGCGATCCGGGGCGACCGGTTCCTGCAGATCGGCCTGCGCGGCTACTGGCCGGGGCCCGACATCCTCGACTGGATGGCGGACCAGCGGATGCGCTCGTACGAGATGACCGAGATCGTGCACAGAGGTCTCGACACATGCCTCACCGAGGCGTACGACATCGCGCTCGACGAATGTGACGGCGTCTACCTGTCGGTCGACGTCGACGTGTGCGACCCGGGCCACGCCCCCGGCACCGGAACGCCCGAGCCCGGCGGGCTGACCTCCAGGCAGCTGCTCGACGCGGTACGGCGGACCTGCTACGAACTGCCCGTCGTCGGGGTGGAGATCGTCGAGGTGGCTCCGCCGTACGACCATGCGGACATCACGGCGTACCTGGGCAACCGCGTGGTGCTCGAAGCGTTGTCCGGCATCGCGCGCCGCCGCAGGGACGCCGCCGAGGGCACCCGCTGGGACCCCTCCCAGCCCCTGCTCGACGGCCGCCGACCGGAGTGATCACGGTCGTGTCCCGTGCGTCACGGGGCACGACCCGGACGTACGGGCCGCTCGACCCGCCCCGGCGGCCGCGCACGAGGAGAGACCGTTCCCCCGGAGCGGCCGCGCTCAAGGAGATCTGATGAAGCGTTTCACCCCGGTCGCCGTCTCCCTGGCCGTCCCGCTGGCGGCCGCGCAGCTCATCGCGGGCTGCGCGGCGCCCGCCTCGACGTCTCAGGCGGCTCGGTCCGGCGGGGGTGACGCGGCTTCCCCTGCATCTCAGGCGACCGCTCAGCCCTCTCCCGCCTCCCCGGCGGCCGCTCAGCCCTCTCCCGCCTCCCCGGCGGCCGCTCAGCCCTCCCCCGCGTCCCCCGCGTCCCCTGTGTCCCCGGCGACCGGCACCTCGGCGTCGCCTCCCACGGATTCTGCGGATACCGCAGATGCCGCGGGGGCGGCCAGGGCCGCGAGCCGGGCTCCCTCCACGACCCCGCGACCGGTACGGGTGCCCTCCGGCGTGACGGCGGGCTACGTCGTGTTCGACCGGCAGGCGGGCAAGGTGATCGCGAACCGTCAGGTCCATCACCGGTTCAGATCCGCCTCCGTCGTCAAGATCCTCATCGCGATCGACTATCTCGAACGACGGAAGGGCGCGATCCCGGCCGGCGACGCCGCGTTGCTCAAACCCATGCTGCGCGGGAGCGACGACGACGCGGCGACCGCGCTGTGGCGGCGCGGCGGCCAGGGGAAGATCGTCCAGCGGATGGTCAAGAAAATCGGCCTGACCGACACGGCACCGCCGCCCGCCGCCAAACCGGGTTTCTGGGGCTATACGGCCATCAGCGCCCTCGACATCGCCCGGGTCTACCAGTACCTCCTCGCCAAGGCCGAGCCAGGCGTACGCGACGTCGTGATGGGCCACCTCCGCCAGGCGCAGCAGTGCGCGACCGATGGGTTCGACCAGTACTTCGGCATTCCCCGTGGCGTGCCCCGCCCCTGGGCCGTCAAGCAGGGCTGGTCGGGATACGGCTCGGTGCCGCCGGTGAAGTGCGTCCGCGCCACGACCACGTCATCCGATCTCACCCGCGACCTCACGGCCGCCACCACAGTCACCACAGCCGGCTTCACCAAGGTCGGCACCGCCGTGGCCGGCCGCACGCGCAACCCGGTGGACTTCGGCCGTCCGGTGCTCCACACGACCGGTGTGATCGGTGACCGGTTCATCATGGTGGTGCTGACCACCCAACCGGCGGGCGCGTCCTTCGGCTCGTCCTCGACCCGGCTGACGGCCCTGGCCAGAGACCTCTACCGCAGCGTGCTCTGAGGGCGGCCCGCGGCTCCGCGCCGCATCGAGGGACGACCGGCCGGGACGCTGTGCGGTACGGGCCCGGGATGCGGCACCCTTGTCCGGTGGGAAACGACGGCGTGACAGGGAGCAGGCTGGCCGGGCGGGTGGCCCAGACGGCGAAGGAGGCGCTGGCCCTGCGGGGGCACGTGACCGCGGTCGACGTGATCACGGGCTTGCGCTGGTCGTACCTCAGGAACATCGACACCTGGCGGCAGGGGCGCACCGACAGCCTTGAGCGGGTGACCGCCGTGGACGCGGCGAAGATGGCCGACGCCATGGCGATCCTCCGTGAGTGGGCGCTGGCTCGCGGGTTGACCCCGGGCGAGTCCGCGTACGTGTCGGGTGGCCGGGACCGGCGCCCGCTCCGGTTCACCATCGACGGCGACGAGGAACTGGAGCGTGTGTTCCGGGTCCACTGGTTCTCGCCTGAGCTGAGCGAGGCCAGGCGCAGGCAGCTCACCGAGAAGGAGACCCGCCCGCCGGACCTCACCGTCGTCGTGCCCCTCGAACCGTGGGCCTGCGCGGGCTGCGGGGAGACGGGGCCGCACCACATCATGGAGGACGACCAGCCGCACTGCCTGACCTGCGCGGACATGGACCATCTCGTCTTCCTGCCGGCCGGGAACGCCGCGCTGAGCCGCCGGGCCAAGAAGGAGAGCGTGCTGTCGGCGGTGGTCGTCCAGTACAACCGCCGGCGGAAGCGGTTCGAGCGCCGGGGCATCCTCGTCGAGGACGAGGCCCTGGCCCGAGCCGAGGAGCAGTGCCTGGCCGACGAGGAGGTACGGCTCCGCCGCCGTGAAAGGGACCGGCTGCGGCGCGAGGTGGGCGATGTCGAGTTCCAGGCGGCGCTGGCCGAGGAGATCCGGCGGTTGTTCCCCGGCTGTCCGGAGGAACGCGCCGAGGCCATAGCGCTGCACGCGGGACTGCGCGGCAGCGGGCGGGTGGGCCGGACGGCGGCGGCCCGCGTGTTCGACGAGCGGGCCGTCACGCTGGCCGTCGTCGCCTCCGTACGCCACCTGGACACGGACTACGACCGCCTGCTCATGGCGGGCGTGCCCCGCAGGGAGGCACGGGACCGCATCCGCGACCGGATCGACCAGGTGCTCACCCGCTGGCGCGACTGAAGGCGAGCTCGACCGCCATCGCGATCGGACCCGGCAACGCGGTGAACGACCTACTCGATACCACCGTCACGATCGGACTCGGTGGCACGGTGGATGGCCTGCTCGATACCGCCCACACGGTCGGCCAGGAGGCCGATGGCGCCGACGGCCCGGACCACCGGGTTGTCCTCCTCGCCGCCGAGGGCCTGGGCCCGGAGGTATCCGGCCTTCACCTCGGCCCAGCGCCGTTGCTGCTCGGTCGTCATCCTGCCGCGCAGTTCGGCCAGTTTGAGCAGGTTCGCCTCGGCTTCGGAGGTCAGCGTCTGGGCCTCGCCCACGTAATGGTCGTCGATCAACGCCTCGATCTCGGCGTCGTTCATGACGGGGACGATCCGCTCGGCCAGCTTGTTCATGTTCCGATAGGACCCCTGCAGCCGGAACGGCGGTTCCGTACGCGAACTGTCGGCCTGGGCCGCCGAGGCGATGTACGCCTGGTTGGCGGCGAGCACGACCTGCTGGACCCGTGACAACCTGCGCAGGACCGCCACGATCTGGTCGAGTTCCACCTTCGGGTACGGATGCGTGAGCTGGTCGGCCCGCACGTCCGCGTCGCCGCGTGCCAGCCGTACGAGCAGTTCCACGTCCGCCCGGTCACGCGTGGACAGCGGCGCGAGGACGGGGTTCGAGGTGAGGGCGTTCTCGATGTAGCTCAGGGAGAACAGGTCGTCCCTGCCCGACAGCACGTCACCGAGGTTCCACACGTCGGCCCGGTTGGCCAGCATGTCCGGAACGCGGAACCGCCGCCCCGACTCGGTGTACGGGTTGCCCGCCATACACACCGCGAAGCGCTTGCCACGCAGGTCGTACGTACGGGTCCCGCCGTTCCACACGCCCTCCATCCGGCGTTGCGCGTCGCAGAGGGAGATGAACTTCTGGAGCAGCTCGGGCGAAGTGTGCTGGATGTCGTCGAGATAGAGCAGCACGTTGTTCCCGCATTCGAGCGCGAACGACACCTTCTCGATCTCCTGCCGCGCGGTGGCGTTCGGCGCGTCGGCCGGGTCGAGCGAGGTGACGGCGTGCCCCAGCGCCGGGCCGTTGATCTTGACGAATACCAGGCCGAGCCGGCTCGCGACGTACTCCATCAGGGTGGTCTTGCCGTACCCCGGCGGCGAGATCAGCAGCAACAGTCCCATCTGGTCGGTGCGCTTGCCCTCCCCCGCCGCGCCGAGCTGCTTGGCCAGGTTGTCTCCCACCAGCGGCAGGTACACCTCGTCGAGCAGCCGGTTGCGCACGAACGCGCTCATCACCTTCGGCCGGTACTCCTCCAGCCGAAGCCGGGCCCGTTCCCGGTCGAGCAACTCGCCGCGCTGCCTCTGGTAGGCCCGGTAGGCGGGCACCCGCTCGGTGCGGAACCTCCTGGTGCGCGCCAGCACCTCGTCCAACCGCAGCGTGAGACTCCTCCCGGCCAGCCGGGGATGCGCGCCGAGCAGCCCGTCCACGGTGACCGTGAGGGCCGCCGACGGCTCATGTCGCGGCAGGTCGCAGAGCTGGACGGCCACGGCCTCGGCGAGGTCTCCCGCTCTCACGTCCGCCGCCGCGAACGTCACCGCGCGCCCCGTCCGTACGGCACCGCCCGTGACGGGCGCGGCCGGGGAGCCGGCCAGGGCGGAACGCGGCGAGAGATCGGGAGACGTCCCGAGAAAGGCGGTCAGCCAGGCCACGACGAGCTGGTGCCTGGCGGCCAGATCGTCGCCCAGCGCCCGAATTTCGTCGTCGAAGTCCTCGGCCGAACCGCCGAGCGCCTCGCGGAACCGCTCCAGCAGGAGCCGGGCGAGCGGCCCGGTGGTGAACCCCACATGAGCGCCGGCCGCGGAGCCCGCGTGTCCGCCGACCGCGGAACCCGGCCGGTCACTGGTCGCGGAGGCGGGTGAACCAGACGCGGAACCTGGCCGAGGCGCCGAGCCGGGGTGTGATCCGGCCAGTTCCTCGAAGAGATAGTCGCCGGCGAGCTCCGCGTCCTCCAGCCGCAGTCCCCGGTCGCGCAGGAATGCCGCCGTCGCCGATCCGAGTTCGGTGCGGAGCGCTCCGATCGCCCCATCACGGCCCACCTCGACACGGCCCACCTCGACACCGCCGCCACCGCCACCGCCACCGCCACCGCCACCGCCGTCGCCTTCGGCGGTCGTGCGGGCGTCCGGTGTGGCCGTGCGGTACCCGAACAGGGAGCGCGCCCGCGCGAGGGAGCGGGCGCGCGTGGTCCACGCCTCCCGCTGGGCTTCGTCCGTACCGAACGTCCAGAAGAGCTGGGCCGCGGCCCGGGCGGCGGGCGGGAAGCGCAGCAGCCCGGCGCCCGCGTGCAGGGGGAGCAGCGCGCCGAGGATCGCCGCGGCGTCGTGGTCGTGAACGCCGCGCTCGTACCCCTCGTCGTAGCGCGTCTCCGCGACGCGGCGAACGATGTCGAGCAGGCCGCCGTCGGCGAGAGCGGCGTGCAGCGCGTCCAGCGTCAGGCCGTCCCCAGAGGACGACTCCGCCAGGTCGAGGATCGACGTGGCGAGATGCTCGGCCCGGTAGACCTCGGGCGACTCGGAGACGAGAACCTGGTCCCAGAAGGTTCTGGTCCGGTGGAACGACTCCTCCTCGACGGGAGACCGGTAGTCGGTCCCGGTGATGGCGAACGCCATCCGCCCCTCCATCGGGACCAGCGTGAGATCGATCTGCTGGGTGTTGACCGCGAACCGGTGGCGGCCGAGCCTGATCGTCTCACCGCCGTCCGCGTACAGGTCGAGGCGGTCGCGCAGCGCCCGTCCCGCGTCGAGGCGGGCCGCCTTGACGCGCCCGTCGAGCTCGTCCGCGCGTACCTGGTCGCCGAGGGACCGCAGTTCCTCCGCGACCGAGCGCAGCTTGGCCACCATCGGATCCGAGGCGAAGTAGGTGTTCACCTCGTCGATCGAACCCAGGCTCGCCGCCCGCCTGTGCACGCTCTCCAGGATGCGACCGGCCGAGGTGACCAGCCGTTCGGCCCGGCGTGCCCGCACGTCCAGCAACGTCTGCCTGCGCGAGGAGAACGCCTCGTAGACGTCTCCACGCCTGGCCGAGAGCTTCTCCACGAAGTCGTCGAAGTCCCCGAACCGGGACTCCAGGTCCTCCAGCCGGAGCAGCAGCCTCCCCATCTGCTCGTCGCAGCTCTCAGGCGTGTCGGCGAGCGCGAGCGCGGCGGTGACGGCCTGGCCGAGGAGGGCGAACTCCGCGGCGAACTCGGCTCTGCCCTCGGCCGCGAGCAGCTCACGCCGCCGCGCGGCGAGCGTCGCCCGCGCCCGGTTGATCCCGGCGAGCACCTCGGCGACGCGCTCCAGGATGCCGGTACGGACCGTCGCGTCGGCGATGTCGAGCCCGCCGACGACCTCGGTGAGGACCTCCAGGCCCTCGGTCTGTCCGGCCAGACGCTCGCCGACGGGTCCGGCCTCCGCGACGGTGCCGATCATCTGGGCGTCGGCGACGAGCCGGTCCACCTCGGCGTGGTATCCGGTGAACGCGTCGGCTCCCTGGAGGAAGTCGACCGCCCTCCGCGCGGCCGCACCGATCTCGGCCTCGAACTCTGCGGCCAGCGCGTCCACCCGCTGGACGTCGACGTAGCGGACCTCCCGCAGGGTCGCGAGGCGGCCCTGCTCGCGCCGGAGCTCGGCCAGCTGCCCGACCCATTCGCCGGCGGCCCTCGGCGCCTCACCCCGCACCTGCCGTACCAGGACGGCGATCCGCTCCGCGGCCTCGTCCAGCGCCGCCGCGGCCTGGCCGGTGAGCGACTCGACCCGCTCGAACTCGTCGAGCACCTGCTCGGCGGTCCCCCGGACGGCTCCCACCGCGGACCGCAGATCGTGCTCGTCCAGCCAGTGGTACTGGTCGGTGATCCGTACGCAGGCGGCGATGAGCCCCTCGAACACCGGCACCGACGGCGCCATCGCGTCGGCCATCCGGACGACGGACAGGCAGTCGGAGATCCCCCGCACCAGGTCGGCGTTGCCGATCCGCTCCAGCGGTCCCGTGCCCACCGGCCGGCCCGCCGCGTAGACGTCCGACACGTACGGCGTCTGCCAGATCTGCATGAGGTGGACCCGGGTCGGCTCCTCGGGAACCGCCCGGCCCTGCTCGCCCGAGACCGGCGCCGGCATCCGGAAGTACACGAGCGTGCCGTCCTCGAAGAGCGAGTACCCGTGGCACGTGATCGGGTTGCTCACCTCCTTGCGGATCACGTTGTACGGCAGCAGCAGCGACCGGCCCTCGGCCCGCGCGTGGAAGACGTACAGCACGTCCTCCCCGTTGGGGGAGCGGATGACGCGCTCGAACTCCAGGTCGGCGACGTCGAGGTCGAACGTCTTCACGACGCCGGTGGTCAGGTGGTATCCGCCGGGGAAGATGATCCCCTGGTCCTCGGGAAGCCGCTGGCAGGCCTGCCCGATGCCGTCGAGGCGCTCCACGTTCCTGGTCCTGGTGTTGAACACCAGGTACCGCCATTCCTTCTCGTTGTACGGCCGTACGCGCAGCAGGATCAGCGGCCCGACCCTGGCGTGGTGGACGTCCGCGTCGGCCAGACTCTGCAGCGGTTCCGCGACGGGTTCCCGGTAGATGCCCTCACCGGTCTCGGTGTTGTTCTCGATCTTGATGGTGAGGTCGCCGCCGACGGTCTCGACGAACAGCTCGTCGGCGATCGAGATGTGCGGGTGCCGGCCGAGAACGTGATCGTCCCGCGTGGTCTCGATCCACTCGAAGTCGTGCGACGGCGGGAACACGTGGTCGCGTTCGCCGCGATTATCCAGGTACTGGATCGTGCCGTCGTTCTCGACGCTCCACCGCAGGACCCGGACGTCCTGCGGTCCGGTCTGGAAGACGGCCAGCAGCCGCCCCTCCAGCTTCCGGAGCTGCAGCAGCCTGGTCTCGCTGTAGTAGCGGTACAGCTCGCCGAAGTCCCGTTCGAACTGCGGATCGTCGAACAACCCCGGGACCTCGTCGAACCGGAAGGTGTCACCTTCGCGGGTGAACCGGTGGAACGAGAACACGTCGCGGACGGTCGTCGCCGACTTCAGCCCGATGAACACGTTGTAGCCGAACAGCATGACCTCGCCCAGCGAGACGATGTCACGCGGCACGCAGTTGTTCTCGGTACGGACGCGGGCCGTGCCGAGCAGGCGGAAATCAGCGCCGCCGAAGACCTTCAGGCGCTGCGCGTTCAGCTCCTCGGCCCGGTGGAGCAGCTCCCTGGCCTGCTCGGTGAGCCGGGCCCGCAGCACCTCGTACGTACTGGAGTCAAGCTCGGGCGGCGTACCCGCGACCTCGGCGGCCGAGCCGGCCGCGGGCCCGGTCACGGATGCCACCCGCCCGGCCGCCGCGTCGGTCGCGGGTCCGGTCGCCGCGTGTCCGGTCGGAGGTACGGGTCCGGTCACGGGTCCGGCCGCCGTATCGGTCGCGGGTCCGGTCACGGATTCAGTCACAACGGGGTCGGTCACAGGGTTCCTCGGTGCCTCGTCTCAGCGTTCCGTCCCACCGCGCCTCACGCGCCTCGCGTCAGTGTTCGACCGAGTTGAGCGCCGCCACCGGCCGCTCCGCGACGCCGAGGCGCTGGGCCGTACTCAGCAGGTCCTGGAGCTTGTCCGTGTCCGGACCGCCCGCATTGATCAGCTTGAGCAGCAGCGCCGACAGCGTGAGATTCCGTACGTCGGCGGTGTCCAGCGAGCCGACGAGTCGCGCCAGGTCGGCGGGCAGGCTCGCCGACCCGTCCAGGTACGGTCCGGCCAGCGCCCGCGTCACGGCGGAGTTCTCGACGAAGCCGTCCACGCTCCTGCCCGCCGTGATCGCGTTCATCAGCCGGTCGAAGAAGACGGTGTCGCCGCCGACGATGTCGATGTCGGCCTTCTCCAGACCGGCCGCCAGCACGGTCGCCTGCGCGTCCGCGATCTCCCTCTGGACGTCGATGTTCCTGAGACGGATCTCCTTCTCGGCCTCCAGCCGGAGCCGGTACTCCTCGTGCCCGCGGCTCGCCTCGTCCAGGGCCGCCATGGCCTCGGCCTTCTCCTTGAGACCCTCCGCCTCCGCCTTCAACTTCTCGCCCACGGCGGCGGCAGCGGCGACGGCCTTCGCCTGCTCGCCCTCGGCCTCCGCCTTGAGCCGCTCCCCCACGGCCAGCGCGGCGGCCAGCCCCTTCTCGCGCTCCACGACGGCCTCGGCGCGGCCGACCTTCTCGATCGCCTCGGCGTCCCGCTCGCGTACCTGGACCTCGGCGAGGCCGACGGCGGCCGCCTCGGCCCGCAGTCCCTCGGCGAGGCGGATCTTGGCCTGGCTGTCGAGATCGGCCGCCTTCTGGCGAGCCTCGGCCAGGACGAGCTCCTCGCGCGCCTTGAACGCGGCGGCCTGCTCGGCGGCCTCGGCGGCCTTGATGTCCTTGACCAGGTTCTCCTGCGCCTCGGCCTCGGCCTGGATGATCAGCGCCTGGCGGACTCGCTCGGCCTCCTCCACGACGCGCAGGCGCTTGATGCTCTCCTCCTGCTCGGCGACCGTCTTCTCCACGGCGATCCGCTCCCGCGTCACCTCGGCGATCGCCCGCTTCTCGCCCTCGAGTTCCTTGTCCTTGGCGATGCGCGACAGCTCGGTCTCCCGCTCGCGCGCGATGACCTCCAGCAGGCGGTCCTTCTCGATCCGCTCGTTCTCGATGGCGATGACCCGCTCGCGGTTCTTCGTCGCCACCGCGATCTCCCGCTCACGGTTCTGGCGCTGGATGCCGAGCTGCTCCTCGGTCCGGATGTTGGCCCCTTCGGACTTGAGCCGCTCCTCCGCCTGCACGCGGGCGGTCTCGGCCTCCTCCCGTGCCCGTACGGTGTCGACCTCGCGCCGCTGCTTGGCCTCGGCGTCGGCCTGCCGCCGCTCCAGTTCGAGGATCGCCTCCCGCGCGTCCACGTTCTGGCGGGTGATCTCCTTCTCCTCGTTGCGCTGGTACTCGTTGGTACGGACGTGCTCGATCGCCGTCAGCTCGGTGATCTTGCGGATGCCCTGGGCGTCGAGGATGTTGGCGGGATCGAGCTGAGCCAGCGGCGTCTGCTCCAGGAAGTCGATGGCGGCGTCCTCCAGGCTGTAGCCGTTGAGGTCGGTGCCGATCACCTGGATGATCTGGTCGCGGAACTCGTCACGCTTGGTGTAGAGATCGACGAAGTCGAGCTGCTTTCCGACGGTCTTGAGCGCCTCGGAGAACTTGGCGTTGAACAGCTCCTGCAGCGTCGCCTCGTCGCTGGCGCGCACCGTGCCGATGGCCTGGGCCACCTTGATGACGTCCTCGACGGTCTTGTTCACCCGCACGAAGAACGTGATCCGGATGTCGGCCCGGATGTTGTCGCGGCAGATCAGCCCTTCGTGGCCGGTCCGCGTGATCTCGATGGTCTTCACCGAGATGTCCATCACCTCGGCCTTGTGCAGAACGGGCAGTACGACGGCACCGGTGAAGGTCACGTCGACGCGCCGCATCTTGGAGACGATCAACGCCATGCCCTGCTCGACCTTGCGGTAAAGGCGGCTGACGATGACGACCGCGCTGATGACGACAAGGAGGAGAACGGCGAGAAGCACGCCCGTCCCGGTGCTGATCACGTCCATCGGAGATCCCCTGCTAGTGAAGGTCGTACGGCATGACCCAGAAGAACTCGCCCTCGGGGTCGTAATCGAAGATGAGAGCGGAGCTGCCGGCGCGGAGATCCTCGTCTCCGGTCTGGCGCACCTGGACGAGGGCAGAAGAGCCGTCGTCGGCGGTGACCTCGGCCTGGCCGAAGTCGGTCCCCACCCGCCCGGTGCGTATGACGCACATCCGGCCGACGAAATCGGCCCTGGACGGCGGCGCCACGGCGGGGAACATCGCGCGACTCGCCCGCGCCACCAGCCCGGCGCACAACCACCCGGCGAGCAGCGCGACCACGAGAACGGCGGCCCGTGCCGGCGTGCCCTCGACGAGCACCACACCGACCAGGCTGACGAACCAGGCCACCACGAGCAGCAGCGAAAGCGCGACCGCGCCCGGCACTCCGCGCAGGCCGAGGCTGGTCAGGAAGTCATCCGACAGCTCCATGCCGAGGCCGCCGAGCAGAACGAGCACCCAGTAGACGATGACGACGACCAGCATGAAGCTGAACAGCACCGTCGGGAACTCCAGCACCGCATCGACGAACCGCCCCATTGACTCCCACCGTTTATCTCGCCCCCTGAGACACATGCAGTATGGCGTAAAGTCGCAATAAAAGTCAGCATAAAGTCGATGCGAATAATGGGCACTTTCTGGGGTTTTGAGGCGTTGTTACAACGGATCTCCAGAGGTCCCCGTGTGCCCCGGCCGCGAGTCACCGGCCCGCGAGCTCGTCGCCGATGAGGCACGCTCGATGCCTTGACTCACCACCCGAGATCACTCCGCTGCTCCTTTGGGGCTCGCCTTGCCCCGGACCCTGGACGAGGACGGCCAGGCACCCGAAGTGCCCGCGGCTCCGGACCAGTCCCGGCTCAGCGGCGGGCACTCGCCAGCAATGCGGCGTGCGGAAGGACCAGCCGACCGTCCGCACCGAGGAATTCCTGGGACAGCACGTCGAAGTGCCGCCTGATCTCCACGCGGGTCTCTTCGGGCTGGCTCAGCAGGAGTTGGCCGATGAAGGCCACCCCGGCGGCGGCCCCGCTCCACCACTCCTCGGCGCCGGCCCGATGCTCCCAGCGCAGCGTTTCGCACGTCGCCTCGCGCAGTCTCGCCGAGGCCAGCAGTCCGGCCATGCCCTCGGGGTCGCGTGGGAAATCATCCTCGGCAGCGAGCGGAGGCAGATGTGCCGGCCGGGTCGCCCCTGCGGCCTCCACCGCCCGCCCGAGCAGTGCCTGGCCGGGAGGCGCGGGCACAGCCCAGATCGTCAGCGCGATCCGCCCTCCGGGCCGGACCACCCGGCGGAGTTCCGCCAAGGCGTCCTTTGGCCGTCCAACGTGATTGATCACGAAGTTGCCGACCACCGCGTCGAACACACCGTCCTCAAAGGGAAGGTCAGGCAGGACAGCCGACAGGACCTCGGCGGAGGGGACAGCCCGTCCCGCCAACTCCACCATGCTCGGCTCGGCATCGACCGCGGTCACCTTCGCGCCCCGCTCGCACGCCGCCGCGGCCACCGTCCCCGTCCCAGTCCCAACATCGAGGACCCGGACGCCCTCCCGGACCGCCGCGGCGTCAAGCAACTGCGGCACGGGATGCGCACAGAGCTTCGCGAAGCTCCCCGCGAACGCGGCCGCTCGACCGGCCCATGCCCTGCGCTCATACTCATCGAAGGCCGTCACCTACGCTGATTTCCCTCCCGGACCAGCCGCAGTGATCAAGAACGTGGCCGGGTCAGGACCCTGGCGCACGGAACAGTTAGGCGGTCACGAGAGCTGCGGCCTGAGACTCATCGCTTCACGATCATCCCACGGCCCCTTTTGTACGCACCTTGGCCATGGACCGCTCGACCGGCCATAAAGCGCTACCCGCTCGAAGAGGCGTGCGAAGCGTGACGCCGATATCCACCCCTGGCCGATCTCCAGGTCGGCCACCAGTTCGACGTAGATGTCCGCCGCACCCACAGCCGATTCACGGACATGAATAAATAGGTCAATTGACCAGATACCTCCATCGAATCGCCTGTGGATAACTCGTCAGGCTCGCGGTTGTCCTATGCAATGATTCGCGTAGGCGTTCGAAACTCGATCGGGAGGTGGCGTGAACGGAGCATTCGGGTCTTTCGAGTTTTCCACGGAAAATCGGTCACGCCGTCCTCGTAAAGGACCGTTTGATGCGGAGTGGTGGGCACAGGTGGCGGCGCTCAGAGCGGCCCGCGCATCGCGGGGCAGTTCGGCGACCGCTCTCGATGAGGCATTCGACGACGCTCTCGCTGCCTTCGAACGCGCCTCCAACAATGGCGGCGCCTCCGACAATGCACGCATCAAACCCCAGGACAACGCCCGCGACAACGTCTGTGGAAATGCTCGCGACAGCGCTCAGGGGCGAGATCGGACGCCGCGGCGAGACCAGGGTCAGGGGCGAGATTTGGGTCAGGGGCGAGATTTGGGTCAGGGGCGAGACCAGGACCAAGAGTCGGTTCAGGAGCCGGGCCGGCGGCGGGATCGCAATCAGGACCCGGATCGGGGTCGGGCTTCGTGGCCGGTGGTGGCGGCGGTGGCTGAGGCGGCCTCCGCGCTGGCGGCGGCGATGCTGCCTGAGTCGGCGGGGGTGTGTCTGGCCGAGGCGCAGGATCTGCTGTACGCGCGGGATCGGTTGACGTCGGCGATCGCGGCGCGGGTGGAACGGGTGCACGCCGCTGGTGAGGCCCGGGCGTACGGACATGCGTCGACGAGGTCATGGTTGCGGGGCGCGGCAGGGATGACGACGTCGGCGGCGGGCCGCTTGCTCGGATTGGCTGTGGAGTTGGCGCGGCTGCCGGCTGTGCGTGAGCGGTTCGCTGCGGGGAGCCTTTCCGAGGGGCAGGTGACCGCGATCTGCGCTGCCACGGGGCGGTTGTCTGATGAGCAAGCGGCTTTGGCGGAGCCGATTTTGGTGGGGTTGGCGGATCGGGCGACTCCTGCGGAGGTGGCTCGGGCAGGTCGTTACCTGCATGAGGTGCTCAACCCTGACGGCGCTGAGGATGACGCTGATGCCGATTATGAGCGGCGGTTTCTGCTGGTTCGGGAGAGTGCCTCTGGTGGAGTGGAAGGGGAGTTCCGGCTTCCGCGTGAGGCGGGGGCGCGACTGCGGGCGTTGCTGGACGCGTATGCCAAGCCTCGCGCTCAAGGGGATGATCGTCCGCTTCAGGTGCGGAACGCGGATACGTTGATCGCGATGTTGGAGCAGCAGGTCAGCACCGAGCTTCTTGTGTTGGTGAACGCCGCCTCACTGCTCGACGATCCTCGGCCGGACGACGCCCGATCGGCTGGTACCCGGACAACCAACCCCGAGCCCGCCGACCAGCACCCCACCACCCGCCACCCCGCTGCCTCTGGTCCCCAACCCACCAGCCGCCGCCCGGTCGACCACCCCGTTGCCTCTCAAGCTGCCGACCCGCCCTTCGGCGCATCCTCATGCGAGACACCGCCGGGCAAGTCTGACCAGGCTGAGGCACCGATGGGCGAGTGCCAGCAGGAGAGGAAGGCCCCACTGGGCCGACCGTCCACAGGCCGGGCTGAGCCGGGCGCCTCGCCAGCGGGTGGATCCCCTTCAGGTGGATCACCGCTGACTGGTTCAACGCCAGGCGAGTCGCGGCGGGATGGATCACAGCCGGCCGGGTCGCGACAGAGTGGATCACAGCCGGCTGGATCACACGAGAGTGAATCATTGCTGGGCGAGGCGCCGCCAGGTCAAACACCGCCAGGTGAGTCGCCGTGGGATGAACAGGTAGCCGCGTGGGCGCTGCCGGCTGGGTTGATGTCTGGCCGCAGGCTGCCCGGACTGCTGCTGGCCACCGGGCAGTTCCTCCCGGTCTCCGATGTCCACCGCCTGGCCAACACCTCCACCCTCACCCGCCTGGTCATGAACGCCGACGGCGAGGTCCTCGACATGGGCCGCAAAGTCCGGCGCGCAACGGCCCCGCAACGCAGGGCCATCCTTACCCGCTACGCCACCTGCATGGTCGATGGCTGCCACCTGCCCGCTCACCTGTGCCAGATCGACCACATCGACAACTGGAGCGACGGCGGCGCCACCGACCTGGACAAACTCGGACCTACCTGCCAGTTCCACAACCGCGACCGCTACCGCAATCCCGACCGCTACCGGCTCTATCGGGCCAGCAAGAACCGCTGGGCCTTCGCCTACATCGGCCCCCGGCCCTCCCCCCGCTTCCACCGACGCGAGCGCCGGCCTCGCTCAGCCAGCTGACCCCCGAGAGGGCCGCGGCCGCCGCGGAGGCGTCCAACGCGACGCTGGAGCGGGAGACGCTTCAGGGCGCCAAGTGCTGGCCCTCAGCCCGCGCGGCCACCGCTTAACAGTCAGTCGCCACATTGATCGGTTGGCGCTCCCTTCTCACCTCGGCTCCGACCGAACGACACGAACGCAGTTGGAAACGTGTGGTGGGATGCGTCCGCCGCGTAGGCGTGGCAAGCGAGGTTCAGAGAACCCGACCGACCATCCTGGCGTACATGCGACCGGGGCTCGGCACTGCCGGCGGGTGCAGAAAGCCGGGCAGCATCGGCAGTTCGACGGCGAAGGGCTGCAGCCGCTCGTAGAGAGCACTGGCGTCGGCCGGGCGATTCTCCGGATCCTTCTCGAGCAGCTCAGCGACCAGCCGGGCGAGCTCGGCCGGAACGTCGGGCACCGACGGCGGCCGTTCCTTCACCTGCTTGTCGAACACCGCGTACTCGGTCGGACCGGTGAACAACGGCTTGCCCGTCAACATCTCATGCAAGACGCAGCCGAGAGCGTAGAGATCGCTCTTCGGCCCGGCCACACCGCGCTGGATCTGCTCAGGCGACATGTACGCGGGAGTGCCCAGGATCTGCCCAACCCGGGTGAACTGGGCACCATCCGACTCGCGCAGCATGGCAAGGCCGAAATCGAGGACCTTGACGCTGCCGTCCGGGCAGAGCATCAGGTTCGTCGGCTTGAGGTCGCGATGGCAGATGGACAGCGCGTGGGCAGCGGTCAGCACCGCGCACGCCTGCGCGGCGATCACAGCGGCCCACGGGACCGGAAGCGGACCGTACTCGCTGACCAGGTCGGCGACCGTCACGCCTTCGATGAACTGCATCACCTGGAAGAGTCGCTGATCGTAGGTGCCGAAGTCGTAGAGCACGGGTGCCCCCGGATGCTCCAGCCGGGCGAGGATGCGCGCCTCACGGATGAACCGGCGCTCCAGTTCCTCATCATGGCCGCCAGGGAAGCGGAGGAACTTCACCGCAACCTTACGGTCGAGACGCCTGTCGTGCCCGCCGTAGACGGCCCCCATCCCGCCCTGGCCGAGGGGAAGGTCGTCCAGCTCATACCGGTCGCCGATGACCATCCGCCCCTCCCGTCGATCTTTCGGGAAAAGCTACACCTTCACACGCGCGGGCGTAGACGGCCGTCAACGAGCCCCTCCAACCCCAGCCGGATCAATGCGTCGCCCGCCTCTGCCGCCTCCCTGATGGCGTCTTCCAAGGCCGCGAGCCGCTGGAACACCAGGCCATATGCCTGCTGCTCTACGAGCGGAAGCCGCGGGATGCGCGCCCGGCGGATATCGACGCGGCTGGCTCCCGGATGGCCCCGGGCAGCGGCGTATTTCAGGAAACCGGTGAGGAACTCCGGGTCCAGCCGAGAGAGATCCACGCGATAGAGCGAGAGTTGTGGGCCGAGGACCGCCCCCGACTGGCCGATCACCCGCGCGGTCGTCGCCGATGCCACGATGTCTCCGGCCGTCACCGTGACGAGGCCGGGCACCGAGGTGGTGCGGCCGGACGGCGGACCGCCTCGCGCCAGGTCGTCCGCTGTCAGCACGCTCAGGTCACCCGCGTCGGCCGCCTTGAGAACCGAGTGCCTGACCGCGACCATCCCAGCCTTGACCAGGTCGGTGATGGCTGTCGCGGGAAGATCGGCCCGCTTGGAGAGCACCTCCAGATCGGGCAGCGTGGCCGCCGCCTCCGCCATCGCCTCGGTGAGATCCCGGAGTCTGCGACCGGCTGCGGGATAGCGTCGGGGATCGCTACGCGGCGAGAGGTGCCGGGCCGGGCTGACGTCCACCTCGTCATCGAGCAGGTCGATGATCCGTACGATCCGGGCCGCGCGCGGCAACGCGCCGGCCCCCGCCACTGTCCCAGCCAGTCCTCCGCCCGCCACTGTCCCAGCCAGTCCTCCGCTCGCCGCTGTCCCAGTCAGTGCTTCAGCGAAGGTCCGCCACGCCGGTTCCACGATCGAGAGGTCGTCGGAGGCGTCGGCGAGCAGGATCGACGTCGGCGAGCGCTCCCCCGTCTCCGGACGGCGAAGCAGCCAGAGATCGGGACCCGCGGCCGACAACGTGATGACCGCCCGGAGGGCACCGGCCCTGAGCAGGTTGGCCCGGATCCGCCGTCCGGGACGACGCGCCGCCGCGGCGGCGGGCATCAGGATCGCCACCAGACCACCGGGGCGCACATGGGCGAGGCAGTGCTGGACCCAGGCCAGCTCAGGCTCACCTCTGGGCGGCACTCCGTAGTCCCAGCGCGGGTCGCCGATCAGCTCCTCATGGCCCCACGCTCGCTCGTTGAACGGCGGATCGCACAGCACGACATCCGCACGCTCGCCCGCGAAGCCATCTCGCCGCAACGAATCTCCCGCGACGATCCGCGTGTTCGCGCCACGCAGCAGCAACCGCAGCGAGGCGAGTAGCGCGGCCGTCTCGTTGATCTCCTGGCCGAGCAGGCGGATCGGCGGCACGGCACCGGCTATCTCCATGGCGCCGGCGCGCCTACCCGCACGAGGGACCGTGCCGCCGAGGGCTGCGGCGGCGTCGGAGACGGCGAGAAGGAGCGTTCCGACCCCGACCGCCGGATCGAGCACGCTGCCGCCCTCGGGGCACGCCTGCCACGCGAGCCGTCCCATCAGCGCGGCCACCTCGGCGCGCGTGACCGCGAGGCGACGGGTGTGGGCCTCGACATAGCGCTCGCAGATGAACTCGAACGCGGTCGTGGGCCCGTGCAGCGCGGACAAGTCAGCGATCAACCGGACCAGTCGCGCGTCTTCCAGGGCGCTTCCCGGACGGATCGGCAGGTCGGCCGTCGCCGCCGCGACCTCGCTGGAAAGCCGTACGACGAGATCGGAACGGGCGGCGAGTCGCCGCCAGCCGTCGGGATCGCGCAGCACGTAGAGAAGGAACGCTCCCGCGAATCCGGCCAGCTCGCCGAGCCGGAGGTCGTCCACGGCGGCCCTGAGCCCCTGCCAGACGCGGTCGCCCAGCGAGACCTCGAAGGCCTTGCCGTTGGCACGCAGCCACTCCTCGATCTCCGGCAAGGAGAACAGCGGACTGGAGGCCGTGCCCCCGACGGGCTGCGGAAAGTCCTCGTACCGTCGGCGCCAGTTGCTCACCGCGGCTCTCCCGACGTCGGCTAGGCGGGCGATGTCGCCCGCGTTCACTGTGGCGTCGTGGCTCATGGCGCCCAGCTTAGCTTGAGCTTGTGAAGTCATTCAACCAGTGCTTTACTCAAAACCATGACGCACAACCGACTTCGCTACGCCGCGGGATCCGACGTCGGCCGTTCCCGGAAGAAGAACGAGGACTCGCTCCATGCCGGGGCGCGACTGCTCGCGATAGCCGACGGAATGGGTGGTCACGGCCATGGAGAGGTGGCCAGTGCGGCGGCTATCGCCGCCCTGGCGGTCCTGGAGGAAGGCCCCTTCCCCGACGACGCCGTCGCCGCCCTCGATGACGCGGTGCAGGAGGCCAGCCGCCGGTTGCGGGACCTGGCGGAACGTGACCCCGCCCTGGAGCGGATGGGCACGACGATCACCGCGATGCTCTGGGACGGCTCGCGCTTCGCGCTGGCGCATGTGGGCGACTCGCGGGCGTACATGCTGCGCGATGGCGCCCTCTACCAGATCACCCGTGATCACACGCTTGTCCAGTCGCTGGTGGACGACGGCCGGATGAGCCCCGACCAGGCCGCCAAGCACCCCAACCGGTCCCTCCTGTTGCGCGCGGTGGAGACGAGTGGTCTGGCCGACCCCGATCTGTCCCTCCGCGGCGCCCACGCCGGTGACCGCTACCTGCTCTGCTCGGACGGCCTGACCGCGGTGCTGGACCCCGAGACCCTCCATCGCGTGCTCACCACCGTGGCCGACCGGGACGACGCGGTCCGCCACTTCATCGAGTTGGCCAATGAGGCTGGCGGTCCGGACAACATCAGCGTCATCGTCGCCGACGTCGAGGCGGACCCCGCCTGACTTCTTGGGTCTGGCCGGGCCGGCGCGTGGTGACCTCCGGCCTCACCCGCGCTGGGATCCCGCCTCACCCGGGAGGCAAGATCCACCCGAAGTCCGGCAGGCCGTTTCACCCCGCTCCACGTACAGCCCCGGTGCCGCTCCGTGTCCGGTCACGGCCCTGCTCCGTGTCCCGACCCTGCACTCGCTGCTTCACACCCAAGCCCGGGGCTGTTCCGCGTCCAGATCCGGCGCCACTTCGTGTCCGGCCCTATCACTTGCCCACCGTCCAGATCCGGCGCCGCTCGTGTCCGGTTTCAGCGCGGCCCTGTGTCCCTCTGTACGCGCTGGTTGGGGACACAGTGAGTCATCCGCAGCCCGGTCACGTCACGTGGGCCGTTCTTGCCGAGATTGGCCAGCCGCTCGCGGTCCTGCTCGGTGAGTTCCTGCCCGGCCAGCGGTTCCAGGTGGGCGACGTCTCCGGGGTTGATCCCCAGGCCGGTCCCGACGCGTACGCCGAGGTCGTCCTCAACGAGGAGGAAATGCCAGACCATGCGCTCCTGGATCGGCCGGTCGCACTCCGAGAGCAGGGTGACGAAGTTCTCCACGAGGTCGTCCCGCTCCCACTGCTCCATCAGCAGGTAGCGTTCCCCCGCCTGCTGGTAGTCGTTGGTCCTCGGGATCCGCTTGCGGGTCAGCCGTCCGCTGATGACCGGTCCCTGCTCGTCGGTGGTGGGATACCTCGCCTCGCGCAGACCGCCGCTGATGGACGGCTCGTAGTTGACATGCGGGCTCTCCCCCTCACCGTCGACGTAGAAGGTCATCTGCCCGTCGCGCTGGTTGGTGCGGATGTCGGCGTTCCTGGCCTGGTTCACCGGCAGTTGGAGATAGTTGGGGCCGACCCGATAGCGCTGCGTGTCGCTGTAGGAGAACGTCCGGCCGACCAGCATCTTGTCGTCGGAGAAGTCGAGGCCGTCGACCAGGACGCCGGTGCCGAAGGCGATCTGCTCGTTCTCCGCGAAGTTGTTGCGCACGGTGGCGTCGAGCACCAGCCGGCCGACCGGCCTGGGCGGGAAACGGTCCTCCGGCCACGTCTTGGTGTCGTCGAGCGGGTCGAAGTCCAGCTCGGGATGCTCGTCGTCGGTCATCGTCTGGACCAGCAGTTCCCACTCGGGGTACTCGCCCCGGTTGATCGCCTCGTGCAGGTCCTTGGTGGCATGCCCAAGCTCGTGTGCCTGTACGGCCGCCGCGTCGGCGGCGGTCATGCTGCGCACTCCCTGTCGCGGCATCCAGTGATATTTCACCAGATGGGTTTCGCCGGCCTCGTTCGCCCACTTGTAGGTGTTCACCCCGAACCCCTGCATATGCCGGTAATCAGCGGGGATCCCACGCGGGCTGAAGAGGTTGATGAGCATGTGCATCGACTCGGGCGTCTGCGACATGAAGTCGAAGATCCGGTTCGGTTCCTGCCGGAAGGTCACCGGGTCCGGCTTGAGAGAGTGGATCACATCCGGGAACTTGATGGCGTCCCTGATGAAGAACACCGCCAGGTTGTTTCCGACGAGGTCCCAGTTTCCGTCCTCGGTGTAGAACTTCACCGCGAACCCTCGCGGGTCCCGAGCGGCCTCGGACGAGTCCCTCCCGCCGATCACGGTGGAGAACCGTACGGCGACGTCGGTCCGCTTGCCCTTCTCCTGGAACAGCTTGGCGCGGGTGTAACGGCTGACCGGCTCGTCCCCCAGCGCCCCGTACGCCTCGAAGAAGCCGAACGTCGTCGTCCCACGCGCGTGCACGACCCTTTCGGGGATGCGCTCGCGGTCGAAGTGGCTGATCTTCTCCAGGAACTGGTAGTTCTCCAGAGTGGCCGGGCCTCGCGCCCCCACCGTCCGCTGGTTCTGGTTGTCGTAGACGGGGTGTCCCTGCCTGTTGGTCAGCACCGGCTGGTCGTCACCCTGTCGTGGTCCCCTGTTCGCCCCGTCCGTCATGACAACGGGTCCTTCCGTGTGTTGTCTGTGCGGCGGCATTCCGCCACGAACGGGACGCCCCCGACCCGTCCCCTCTCCCCTTTCCAGGAAATCGCCACCTAAAGCCCCCAGGTCTACACCGGTAACCACTTGGGTCCCATCGGTATCCGCCCAGGTCCGCAGCGGTAGCTGGGCCGAATCGCTATCCAGATCCGTATCGGTGACCACCTGCATCCGCATCGGTCACCGCACAGGTCCGCATCGGTGACCGCGACACCGGTACAGGTCCACGCCTGAAGCCGCCCCTGCGCGGCCGCCGGACGTCGGCGAGGACTCAGGGCCGGAAGCGATATCCCATGCCGGGTTCGGTGATCAGATGCACCGGGCGGGCGGGATCCCGCTCCAGCTTGCGACGCAACTGGGCCATGTACTGCCGGAGGTAGTGCGTCGCCGTCACATATGTGGCGCCCCACACTTCGGTGAGCATCTGACGCTGGCTGACCAGTTTCTCCGGATTGCGCAGCAGCATCTCCAGCAGGTGCCACTCCGTCGGCGTGAGCCGTACGCCTCCGGTGATCGTCTTGTCGGCCAGGTTCACCGTGTGGTCGCCGATCCGTACGACCGCGGTCTCCGGCTGGTGCGCCGCCGCGCGGCGGGTGGCGGCGCGGACCCGGGCGAGCAGCTCGTCCAGGCCGAACGGCTTGGTGACGTAGTCGTCGGCCCCGGCGTCCAGGGCGCTGACCGCGTCGGCGCTGCCGACCCGCCCGGTGAGCACGATGATCGGGACCTGGCTCCAGCCGCGCAGGCCGTGGATCACCTCGATGCCCTCGATGTCGGGCAGGCCGAGGTCGAGCAGGACGAGATCGGGATGCCAGTCGGCGGCCTGACGGAGCGCCGAGCCGCCGTCGGCGGCGACGGCCACCTCGTAGTGCCTGGCGGCGAAGTTGATGCGCAGCGCCCGCAGGATCTGCGGCTCGTCGTCGACGATAAGGATCTTGGTCATCGGAGTTCCGGTGCGGAGACCCCGCCGTCAGGCGTGGGGAAGGCACCGCCCTCCCTTCGTTCTCCGTCGTGCCCCGGACCGTAGTCGGCGGCCGTATCCCAGGAGATGGGCAGGGTGACGGTCATGGTGAGCCCTCCTCCTGGGGTCTCCTCAGGCACCAGCGTGCCGCCCATGGCCTCGGTCAGCCCCCGTGAGAGCGCCAGCCCGAGTCCCACTCCGGTGTGGTTGTCCCGGTCGCCGAGGCGCTGGAACGGCAGGAAGACCCGGTCGTGCGCCTCCGGCGGGATGCCGGGGCCGCGGTCGACGACCCTGATCTCCACGAGGCTACCGTGCCTGCTCGCGGTGATCAGCACCTTCTCCTCCGGGGGGCTGTAGCGAACCGCGTTGGCCATCAGGTTGGCCAGTACACGTTCCAGCAGGGCCGGATCGGCGAGGACCTCGGGAATTTCGACCGAGATGTCCCCATCGACGCGGTCCCAGAGCGGCCCGAGGTCGTCGATCGCCCGAGGGACGACGTCCTCCAGCGCGGTCGGCCCCAATGCCAGCCCGAGTGCCCCGGCCTGGAGGCGGCTCATGTCGAGCAGGTTGGCGACCAGCCGGTCCAGCTTGAGCAGCGACTCGTCCGCGGTGGCCAGCAGCTCCGCGCGGTCCTCGTCGGTCCAGTCGATCTCGGTGTTGCGCAGGCTCTCGACCGCGGCCCTGGCCGAGGCGAGCGGGGTACGCAGGTCGTGGCTGACCGCGGCGAGCAGGGCGGTCCGCATCTTGTCGGCCTCGGCGAGCGGCCGGGCCTGCTCGGCCTCCTCCTCCAGCCGCTGCTGGCGCAGCGCGATCGCCGCCTCCGCCGCGAACGCCTCCAGGACCCTGCGGTCGGAGGCGTCCAGCAACCGGCCGCGCGCGGCGAGCACCAGATCGTCGTCGATCACCACGTCGGTGTCGGCCGCACCGGGGCAGGCGCACGGCGGGCCTCCGGTGGTCGCGACGATGCGCCAGGCGTCCGGGTCCGCCTGGTCTCCGGGACTCGGCGGGGTGCCGGCCCGGCGTTCGAGGAGCGTGACCGCGGCCAGACCGAAGGTCTCCCTGAGGCGGCCGAGCAGCGACGGCAACGCCGCCTCCCCGCGCAGCACGTGGCCCGCGAGCGTCGATAGCACCTCGGCGTCCGCGCTGGCTCTGGCCGCCTCTCTCGTACGGCGGGCCGCGACGTCCACGACGGCGCTCACCATGACCGCGACCAGCACGTAGATCGCCAGCGCGAGCAGGTTCTCCGGGCTGTAGATGGTCCAGGTGTAGAGGGGCGGCGTGAAATACCAGTTGAGCAGCGCGAACCCGACCACCGCCGCGGTGATGGCCGGCCACATGCCGCCGACCAGCGCCACGACGACCACCATGAGGAGGAAGAGCAGGATCTCACTCGGCAGGGTCGCTTCCTCTCGGAACGCGACCAGCATGGCGGTCAACACGGGGATGCCGAGCCCGGCGAGCCCCCAGCCGGCCAGGCGGCGCCTGCGGGTGAGGGCGGCCCTCGACCGGGAGCCGCGGGTCCTGCCTCTGCTGATCTCACCGTGAGTGACCATGTGGACGTCGATGGAACCCGACAGTGCCGTGGTCGTGACGCCGACGCCGCGCGAGAACAGCTGCGCGAGCCTGCCGCGCCGGGAGGCGCCCAGCACGAGCTGGGTGGCGTTGACGCCACGCGCGAAGTCGAGCAGGGCGCGCGGGATGTCGTCGCCGACCACCTGGTGGTAGGTGCCGCCGACGCTCTCGACCAGCGTGCGCTGCCTGGCCAGGCTCGCCGGGTCCTGTCCTGCCAGCCCGTCGGCCCTGGTGACGTGTACGGCGAGCAGGTCGGCGCCCTTGCTCCGGTCCGCGATGCGCGTCGCCCGGCGTACCAGGGTGTCGCCCTCGGGTCCGCCGGTCAGCGCGACCACGACCCGCTCACGCGCCTCCCAGGTCCCGGCGATGCCGTGCTCGGCCCGGTAGCGGTCGAGCTGCTCGTCGACCTTCCCCGCGACCCAGAGGAGGGCCAGCTCCCGCAGGGCGGTCAGGTTGCCGACGCGGAAGTAGTTCGACAGCGCGGCGTCGACCTTCTCCGGCGGGTAGACGTTGCCGTGCGCCATCCGGCGGCGCAGCGCCTCCGGCGACATGTCGACCAGCTCGATCTGGTCGGCCCGCCGTACGACCTCGTCGGGGACGGTCTCGCGCTGGGGGACGCCGGTGATCTCCTGGACCACGTCGTTGAGCGACTCCAGGTGCTGGATGTTGACCGTGGAGACGACGTCGATCCCGGCATCGAGGATCTGCTCGATGTCCTCCCAGCGCTTGGCGTGGCGCGATCCGGGCACGTTGGTGTGCGCCAGCTCGTCGATCAGGACCACCCTGGGACCGCGCGCGATGACCGCGTCCACGTCGAGCTCGGTGAGGTGCACCCCCCGGTAGACGAGCTCCTTCCTCGGCACTATCTCCATGCCTTCGAGCAGTTCGGCCGTACGGGCGCGGCCGTGGGTCTCGACGAGCCCCACGACGACGTCACGCCCCCGCTCCTGCGCCCTCCGGCCCTCGCCCAGCATCGCGAAGGTCTTCCCCACGCCGGGAGCGGCGCCCAGGTAGATCCGGAGCCGCCCGCGCGCCATGTCTCTCATCTCCTCATACCGTCCAGATCCAGGTTAAGTTGCAGCACGTTGACGGCGGGTTCTCCCATGAAGCCGAGGGCTCGCCCGGTCGTGTTGTCCGTGATGAGCCGCCTGACCCGCTCCAGCGGGATGCCCCGCTCCTTGGCGACTCGGGGCGCCTGGAGCTCGGCGTACGCGACCGAGATGTGCGGGTCGAGACCGGAGCCGCTCGCGGTGACCGCGTCCGCCGGGACGACGGCCCGCGCCGCGCCTCGCACCGGGACGGTCCGGCCGGCGGCCAGGTCCTCGCCGGGCTTGGCGCACTCGACCGGCACGCCCTGGTATCCGGCGATGAACGGCTTCGCCGGACATGCCTGGTTGGCGCTGACCACCCGGGTCGGCGTGCCGACGGCCGGGAAGACCTTGAGAACCGCCCCGACCCCGTCGCCCGTGCAGTACGGCCGGGCGCCGCTGACGCCTTCGAGCGCGCCCACGGCCACGCTATGCGCGCAGACCTTGGTGAGGAGGCTCTGCCTGCCGGTGTCCGGCTCGCCCGCGGCGTTCTTCGCCCCGGGCACGGCGAGCACGTCCAGGACGTCCTCGGGCCCCAGGTTGCTCGCCCCGCTCGACGTCGGGTCGTACCCGGCGCCGGCCGCGCTCGGGCGGCTCTGGAAGTACGTCCTGATCGGGGCGCCGTGGGCGTCGGTGAACGACTGCCCGATGAGGGCGCTTCCGACGCTCCTGCCGTCCCGTTCTATGAGCGATCCGCCGGCCTTTCCCGGGAAGAGGGCCTGGACCACGCCCGTGGTGACGAGCGGATAGATCACTCCGGTCACCGCCGTGAGAACGAACAGTGCCCGCAGCGCGGCGAGATGGACCCGGAGCCAGCCTGGCAGACGTTCCATCATGACATCCCCGGAAGGAACTGGATGAACAGGTCGATGAGCTTGATCCCGATGAACGGCGCCACGATGCCGCCCAGGCCGTACACGTACAGGTTGCGGGAGAGCAGTTTGGAGGCGCTGGAGGGGCGGTAGCGCACCCCGCGCAGAGCCAGCGGGATCAGCGCGACGATCACGAGCGCGTTGAAGACGACCGCCGACAACACCGCCGACTGCGGGCTGGCCAGGCGCATGATGTTGAGCACGTCCAGCCCGGGATAGACCGCCGCGAAGATCGCGGGAATGATCGCGAAGTACTTGGCGATGTCGTTGGCGATCGAGAACGTGGTCAGCGCGCCGCGGGTGATCAGGAGCTGCTTGCCGATCTCGACGATCTCGATGAGCTTGGTGGGGTTGGAGTCGAGATCGACCATGTTGCCCGCCTCCTTGGCGGCGGACGTGCCGGTGTTCATGGCCACGCCGACGTCGGCCTGCGCGAGCGCGGGCGCGTCGTTGGTGCCGTCACCGGTCATGGCGACCAGGCGACCGCCCTCCTGCTCCTTCTTGATCAGGGCGAGCTTGTCCTCGGGGGTGGCCTCGGCGAGGAAGTCGTCCACCCCGGCCTCGTCCGCGATCGCCTTGGCGGTCAGCGGGTTGTCGCCGGTGATCATGACGGTGCGGATGCCCATCCGGCGCATCTCGTCGAACCGTTCCCGCATCCCGGCCTTGACCACGTCCTTGAGGTGGATCACGCCCAGGACCCGGGCCCTTCCGTCGGCGATCTCCCCCACCACCAGTGGGGTGCCTCCGGACGCGGAGATGCCGTCGACGATGTGGCCCACCCGCCCGGTCGGATGCCCACCGTTCTCCCGTATCCACCGCATGACGGCGGTCGCCGCGCCCTTCCTGATCACGCGCCCGTCCGGGAGATCGACCCCGCTCATCCGGCTGGCCGCGGTGAACGCCACGAACCGGACACGCCGACGGCCGGCAAGGGTGGCGTCCGCCGCGGGCGCGCCGTCGGCGCCGTCCACCACGAGGTCATGGCGTTCGCGCAGGCCGTGCACCCGCTTGGCGAGGACGACGATCGAGCGGCCCTCCGGGGTCGCGTCGGCCAGGCTGGAGAGCTGCGCCGCGTCCGCGAGGTCGTCGGCGGTCACGTCCTCGACCGGCACGAACTCGGACGCCTGCCGGTTGCCCAGGGTGATGGTGCCGGTCTTGTCCAGCAGCAGCGTGCTGACATCGCCCGCCGCCTCCACCGCCCGGCCGCTCATCGCGAGCACGTTGCGCTGCACCAGCCGATCCATGCCCGCGATGCCGATCGCGGACAACAGCGCGCCGATCGTGGTCGGGATCAGGCACACCACCAACGCCACCAGCACCACGCCTGTGACCCCGTGAGCGTTCAACGCCAAAGAATCCGGCACGCCGGGGTTCTGTGCCTTGGAGAAGATCGCGAGAGGCTGCATGGCGGCCGTGGCCACCAGGAAGATGATCGTGAGCGCGGCCAGCAGGATGTTCAGCGCGATCTCGTTGGGCGTCTTCTGCCGGCTGGCGCCCTCGACCAGCGAGATCATCCGGTCGATGAAGCTCTCCCCCGGCTTCTGAGTGATCTGGACGATGATCCGGTCGGACAGCACCTTCGTGCCGCCGGTCACCGCCGACCTGTCCCCGCCGGACTCGCGGATCACCGGCGCCGACTCACCGGTGATCGCCGACTCGTCGACGGAGGCGATGCCCTCGACCACGTCACCGTCCCCGGGGATGATCTCCCCGGCCTCCACGATCACGAAGTCCCCCTGCCGCAGCTTGGCGGCGCCGACCGCGTCCCACCGGCCGACGTCCTTACGATCCATGAGGCGGCGGGCGACGGTGTCGCGCTTGGCCGCGCGCAGCGTGGCCGCCTGGGCCTTGCCCCGGCCCTCCGCCACGGCCTCGGCCAGGTTGGCGAAGACCACGGTCAGCCACAGCCACACCACGATCGCCCAGGCGAAGACCGACGGGGTGACGATCGCGAGGGCCAGCGTGAAGACCGCGCCCACCTCGACCACGAACATGACCGGGTTGCGCCACAGCGTGGCGGGGTTGAGCTTGCGCAGCGCGTCCGGCAGCGACCGGAGCATCTGCTTGGGGTCCAGCAGGCCGCCGCCGATCTTCCCGTCCCGCTTCCTCGGTTTCGCCGGATCGTCCGGCGTACGGCCGGGCAGCGGGCGCGCTCTCGTGGACATGGCTAGCGGATCCCTTCCGCCAGCGGCCCGAGCGCCAGGGCGGGAAGGAAGGTGAGCGCGACCAGCACGACGGTGACGCCGACCACCATGCCGATGAACTGCGGGCGGTGGGTGGGCAGTGTCCCCGCGGAAGCCGGCACCGGCGACTGCCCGGCGAGCGAGCCCGCCAGGGCGAGGATCAGGACCATCGGCAGGAACCGCCCGAAGGCCATGCACAGGCCGAGCGTGATGTTGAAGAAGTTTGTGTTCGCGCTCAGGCCGGCGAACGCGGACCCGTTGTTGTTCGACGCGGAGGTGTAGGCGTAGAGCACCTCCGACAGGCCGTGCGCGCCTTTGTTGAGCATCGCCGCCCGCCCGGCCCCGGTGGCCATCGCGAGCGCGGTGCCGATGAGGACCAGCACCGGAGTCGCCAGGAAGTAGAGCGACGCAAGCTTGATCTCGCGGGAGCCGATCTTCTTGCCGAGGTATTCCGGGGTGCGCCCCACCATGAGCCCGGCCACGAAGACGGTGATCACGACCAGGACCAGCATGCCGTACAGGCCGGAGCCGGTGCCTCCGGGGGCCACCTCGCCGAGCATCATGTTGAAGAGCAACATGCCGCCGCCGAGCGCGGTGTAGGAGTCGTGCGCGGAGTCCACCGCGCCGGTGCTGGTGAGCGTCGTCGGGCTGGCGAACATGGCGGAGTTCGACACCCCGAACCTGGCCTCCTTGCCCTCCAGGGCCGCGCCGATCGCCTGCGGCACGGTGCCACCGTGGCCCAGTTCCGCCAGGTTGGTCACCGCCACGCTCGCCATCGCGATGATGGCCATGATCGCGACGATCGCGTACCCCTGGCGGTTGTCGCCCACCATCCGGCCGAAGGTCCGCGGCAGGGAGAAGGCGATGACCGTCAGCAGCAGGATCTCCAGCCAGTTGGTCCAGGGCGTCGGGTTCTCGAACGGATGGGCCGAGTTGGCGTTGAAGAATCCACCGCCGTTCGTGCCGAGATCCTTGATGGCCTCCTGGGTCGCCACCGCGCCGGGGGTGAAGGTCTGATGGCCTCCGGCCGGCGTGGTCCAGGTGTGCGGGTCGGCGAACGTCTGGATCGCTCCACCCGCGACCAGCAGGATCGCGGCCACGAAGGCGATCGGCAGCAGGATGCGGACGATACCGCGCACCAGGTCCACCCAGAAGTTGCCGAGATCGTCGGTCCGCCGCCGGGCGAACCCGCGGACCAGCGCGATCGCGACCGCCATGCCGACCGCGGCCGACACGAAGTTCTGCACGGCGAGGCCGCCCGTCTGCACCAGGTGACCCATGGTGGACTCGCCCGAGTACGCCTGCCAGTTGGTGTTGGTGGTGAAGCTGACCGCCGTGTTCCAGGCCAGGGCGGGCGGGACCGCGCCCCTGCCCAGGCTGAGCGCGAGATGGCTCTGCAGCCGTTGCAGGCCGTACAGGAAGAGGATCGACACGGCGGAGAAGGCCAGGACGCTCCGCGCGTAGGCGGTCCAGCGCTGCCCGTTGTCGGGATGCACGCCGATGAGGCGGTAGACGCCCCGTTCGACGGCGAGATGCCGGTGGCCGGCGTAGACGCGGTACATGTAGTCGCCGAGCGGCCGGTACGCCACGGCGAGGACGACGAGCAGCGACAGGACGAACAGGAGTCCCGCCGTCCCCGAGGACATCGGGGACGAGGACGTCAGGGATGACGACATCGGGGACGGCGACCGCGACAGCGACGGCATGAGGGACGGCATGAGGGACGGCGCTGTGGAGTCCGTCGGAGGCGGCGCCGAGTACGTCATCAGCGAGTACGTCATCAGAAGCGCTCCGGGAACAGCAGCGCGACGACCATGAAGATCACCAGGCCGATGGCGACCACGAGCCCGACGGTGTTCACCACGCCCATGACCCCACCTCGTACGGCAGCGCCCCGCGGAGCCGGGCTCCGCGGGGCAGATCCCGGGCGGCGGCGGTCACAGTCGCTCCACCGCCCTGACGGCGAGCCAGAGGAGCGCGAACACCACGACCGTCAGGGCGACGAAGATGACGTCGGCCATCGCCACTCCCTCGGAATCCTGAAGTGCACGCTCGACCGCCGGGCCCGGCGGTCCCACCACCAGGAAATCCCCAGATTTGCGGCTTTTCGGCGATCTTGACGTCTTATATACGAATCCAGAGGGAATCTTGATGACTTTCCTACGCCTGTGACCTGCGGGACGGCATGTGAACAGCGAGAGGTTCGGCCGGCGATCAGCCGACGTGGACATGGGGGCGGCGCGCCGCGTCGGGCTCGGCCTCGCGCAGCACCTCCCGGGTCAGCGCTGGCACGTCGCCGCCGCCGAAGAGCAGGTAGCGCAACATGGCGACGGCGGGGTTCCCCTCGCCCCACTGGAAGTAGATGTCCGGCACCTCGCCGGTGCGGTCCCGGATGTACAGCAGGAGCGCGGCCAGCGCGTTCGCCACCGTCGCGCTCTCGACGCGGAGGATCCGGTGGCCGTACCGCAGGTCGCCCGTGACCCGCAGTTCGCTGCGGAACTGGGACGCGTCGAGCACGGTGACCTCGACGAACATGACGGGCTCCGCGCTGCGCAGCCGATGGGTGTACCACTGCTCGCGGAGCTTCTCGTTGTACTCGGCCTGGTCGCGCCGCCGCGGATCGTTGGCGATCAGATGGATCTCACCGCTGGCCTCGGTGATGAACTCCTGGGCGAGCGTGTCGAGATGGACGTCCGAGACCCGCAGCTCGGTGGACCGGGTGACCCGCGAGATCAGCGACAGCACGATGATCGCCGCGATGAACAGCGACGCGATCTTCACGCCCTCCGGGCGTACGCGGATGTTCTCCACCAGCGTGTAGGCGAGGACCAGCGTGATCAGCGCGAAGACCCGGGCCCGCCCGCGCCGTCCTGCCTTGTGCGCGTCCACGGTCACCGCGACGCCCGCGGACAGGAACAGCACCAGCACTCCGGTCGCGTACGCGCCGCCCTGGGCGTCCACGCTGGCGTCGAATGCGAGCGTGATGGCGACCGCGATGGCGGTGAACACGAGGACCAGCGGTCGCACGGCGCTGGTCCAGTCGGGTGCCATGCCGTATCTGGGCAGGTAGCGCGGCACGAGGTTGATCAGACCGGCCATCGCGGACGCTCCGGCGAACGACAGGATGGTGATCGTGCTGACGTCGTACAGCGTGCCGAACCCGTTGCCGAGATAGGCGTGCGCCAGGTAGGCCAGCGCCCGGCCGTTGGCCCTGCCGCCCGGCTGGAACTCGTGCTCGGGGATCAGGGTGATCGTGACAAGGCTGCTGCAGATCAGGAACACGCTCATGATCAGGGCGGCGACGGTCAGCAGCCGCCTGGCGCCCGCGATGCGCCCCGTGAGATCGCCCTGGATCAGCGGCATCACGGCCACACCCGTCTCGAACCCGGACATGCCGAGCGCCAGCTTGGGCATCACCAGCAGGGAGACGACGAACAATCCGAGCGGGTCGCCGTGCTGCGTGGTCAGCATCCGCTCCCAGTTCCCGATCAGCTCCGGATGCCCGAGGACGTGCAGGAGCGCCGTGGCGACCACCACGGCGTTCAGCGCCAGATAGACGCCGACCAGCGCCACGGCGATGCCGATGGCCTCGGTGAAGCCCTTCAGGAACACTCCGGCGAGAAACGCCAGCAGCAACAGCGTGACGGCGATCTTCTGCCCGGAGAGCACACGGGGAGTGAAGGGGTTCTCCAGGATGTGCGCGGTCGCGTCGGCCGCGGACAGCGTGATGGTGATGACGAAGTCGGTGGCCGCGAAGCCCAGCAGGACGAGCACGATCAGTTTGCCCCACCAGCGCGGTGCCAGCCCTTCCAGCATCGCGATCGAGCCCTGGCCGTACGGGCTCTCGACGGCCACCTTGCGGTAGACCGGTAACGCGCCGAACAGGGTCAGCATGACGAGCAGGACGGTGGCCACCGGGGCGACGCTCCCCGCCGCCAGCGCGGCGATCCCGGGCTGGTAGCCGAGGCTGGAGAAATAGTCCACGCCGGTGAGGCACATGACGCGCCACCACGAGTACTGCTTCTCCGGGGAGCGGGGGCCGTGCGGACCCAGGGCCTTCAGGTCCTCGTGCCGGAGGCCGTGCAGCAGCCACGCCCGGAACGCCCCTTCCCGGACCACCACATGCCGAGCCGACCCGGCCAACCGGTCACCCCCGCAGCATCACCGATCGAACCCGCGTGAACCCGCATGGATCCGGTCGATCGGACACCGATCCGCCGCGAGGCGAAGGGCGTTCCGCGGGAAGGCCGCGTGTGGACCACACGCCTGATCTCGGATACCCCGGGGTCCCTGGGTCGAACCACGGCCCCGGGACGAGCACGGTCACCAGGGGCGCGTCGCGACCTGGTCGAGGAACCGGTCGACCAGCCGGTGCGCCCGGACGACGGCGGCGGGCTCCTCCGCCCTGGTCGTCGCGGCGAGACGCTCGACGTCGCCGCCGTGCGCGGTCACCCAGTCACCGCCGCCGTTGCCGAGCCAGCCGTCCAGCATGGCGACCGTCAGCTCGGGGTGGAACTGCACCGCGAGGCTCCGCCCGATGGTGAACGCCTGCGGCGCGACCCGCGTACGGGCGAGGGGTGCGGCGCCCGGGGGCGGGCTCCAGCGGTCCTGGTGCCACTGGAACCACGGGCCCGCCTCGACGAGGCCCGGCGCGCCGGTCTCGATCGTGGACCAGCCGATCTCGGGTTCGGAGCCGCGCTCGACCCGACCTCCGAGCGCGGCGGCCAGTGCCTGGCCGCCGAAGCAGATGCCGAACACGGGCACGCCCGACTCGTGCGCCCGGCGCAGGAAGTCCAGCTCCTCCCGGATCCAGGACCCGATCGCCGCCCCGTCGTACACCGACCAGGGAGCGCCCATCGGCACGATCACGTCGTAGTCGCGGGGATCGGGGAAGGCGACCTCGACGTCGGGAGCGTGGAAACGGTCCGCCGGGACCACGGGGAACTCCACGAGCTCGTATCCGCGCCGCTCGAACCCCTCCCCGATCGGCCCCGTGGGCGAGACGTGGTCCTGCTGGACGAACAGCGCGCGCATGACACCCCCAAGAAATTATTTGGCACCAAACGATATCTCGGGGAACCCGCCTCGTACCAGCGCGAGCGCCGTCCCACGGGCACCCGCGCGCATCAGCCCGCACGGCCGACCGGTCGGGTCAGCGGGCGCGTGGAGGGGCGGTGGAACTGCGCGTGATCAGCTCTATCAGGCCGGCGAACAGGTCGAGCACGTCAGACCTCGATCCGGTAGAAACGCGCGGCGGTGCCGCCGAGTACGGCGGAGCGGTCGTCGTCGGACAGTTCCGCGAGCAACGCGCCGGTCTCGCGCCACACCTTGGCGTAGTCACCGGCGAGGACGGCCACCGGCCAGTCGCTGCCGAACATCAGCCGGTCCGGCCCGAACGTCTCGATCGCGTGGTCCACGTACGGCCGCAGGTCGCCCGCGGTCCACGTCTCGGCGTCGGCGGCGGTGTTGAGCCCGGAGACCTTGGCGTACACGCCGGGGCACTCGGCGGCCGCGGCGATCAGCGACGCCCACGGCTCCCAGCCCTTCTCCTTGATCGGCGGCTTGGCCAGGTGGTCGATGACCATGCGGAGGCCGGGCACCCGCTCGGCGAGCACGGGCACGTGCTCCAGATGCCGGGGCAGCACGGCGACCACGTCGAACGGCAGTCCCGCCTCGGCGAGCAGCCCCAGCCCTTCGATCACGGAGTCCTGAATCACCCAGTCGGGATCGGGGTCGTCGTGGATGAGGTGGCGCACGCCCGCGAACTTCGGGTGCCTGCCGTACCGCTCCAGGGCCTGCGCCGCCTCGGCGGGCCGGTTCAGCGGCACCCATCCGACCACCGCGGCGATGAAGTCGTGCTCGTCCGCCTGCGCCAGCATCGCGTCGGTGTCGGCATAGGAGTCCATCGCCTGGACCAGCACCGTGCGGTCGATCCCGGCCGCCGCGAGCTGCGGGACGAGTTCCTCGGGTTCGAAGGTGCGGTAGATCGGCCCCGCCTCCGGCGTCAGCCACGGATAGGAACCGGTGCGCAGGTTCCAGAAATGCTGATGCGCATCGACGACGGGCACCGTACCTCCTTTGTTGATCAATCGATTGAAAGCGTGCACAAGCTAGACCGGCCGTGGTGGGGTGTCAACGGAACCCTAGACGGCGCCCGAGACAGCCCAAGACAGCCCGAAGGCCGCATCCCGGGCCGTGGCCGTGCCTCGCTGGAACCTGGGCTGGACGAGCTCCAGGGTGATCTCGTCCGGGTCCGGGAGACAGCAGGCGTACCCGCCCTTGTCGATCCCCACGGTGATCTCGTTGGGCGGTGAGACGAACCTGGCCCCGACCGACAGCCGGGCGTACTCGGCCCGGGCGTACTCGACGGTGAGCGCCGGGTGCGCGGCACCCGGCAGGTGCCTGGCCGGGTCCCGGCATGCCGGAGCGGGTTCTCGTCCGTACCAGCGTCACTGCCAGCCCAGTTCCTCGTAGAACGCCGTACGCGCCTCGGCGAACGAGGCGCGCGGCAGCACCGCGCCCGCGTGCCGGCCCGCCGCGACCGGTTCGTCGTGGAAACGGGCGGGCAGCTCGTCCGGGCCGCCTTCCTCCCTGATCGCGTAGGCGCGCATCAGGTCGAGCCTGCGCCGCCCCGCGTCGAGCAGGTCGCCCACGGTGAACTCCACCCCGGCGACGGCCCTGACCAGCGACGCCAGATGATCGAGCGTCAACGGCCTGGTGGGAGTGCTCGCGAAGACGCAGATGTTCAGCGCGTCCAGGGCGCTCCACAGCCGCAGCAGGCGCGCCGTGCGGCGCCCTCGCTCCGCGTCCAGGACCCCGGCCGTCTCGGGTGCGACCCCGACGCGCGCCGCCTCCGGAAAGCAGTACGGCAGGCCGAGCGCGGGATCGAAGT
The DNA here is from genome assembly GCA_001570385.1 of Microtetraspora glauca. Classification (GTDB taxonomy): domain Bacteria; phylum Actinomycetota; class Actinomycetes; order Streptosporangiales; family Streptosporangiaceae; genus Microtetraspora; species Microtetraspora glauca. Next base: position 241,187 of record BBYL01000010.1, read on the forward strand.
CCAGGTCGTGCTCCAGCGCGTCGTAACGCGGCCCGTTCGGGGCGGCCGCGTAGCCGAGCCCGAGCCCCGGCTGGACCCGCGGGTCGAAGCACGGCACCTCCGCGCCCTTGACCGCCATCACGTACGGCATCGCCTCCTGCCCGATCAGGCGCGCGGCGCGCGCGGATCCTTCCGCGAGCAGGTCGCCGAAGGCCCCGCTGCGCGTGGCGACGTCCCGGATCAGACCGGGGAGCGCCGCCGCGTCACCGAAGGCGGGCCCTCCGTGAAGCAGGCCCCGAGCGGCGCACTCCATCGCGAACGCCAGCGTCCCTCCGAGGGAGACCTGGTCGAGGCCGAGGTCGTTACAGAGCGCGTTGGCGTCGAGAACCGCGTCGAGATCGTCGATGCCCAGGTTCCAGCCGAGCGACGGGAACGCCTCCTGACCCAGCCCGCCGGATTCGCGCACCGGCGACGCGGGCGGGCCGTACGTCTTGAGGCAGTCGTTGGGGCAACCGGGACAGCCACCCCTCGTGGCCACGGCCCGTACGCCGAAGGCCCCGGGCTCGGGCACCGCCAGGCCGCTCTCACCGGTGACGGAGAAGTTCCGCACCGCGAGGTAACCGGGATCGGGCACGTCACCGGCCCACCCGGCGAATCCGGGCTCGCCGTGCTGGAGCGCGGCGAGCGGGTTGGCGGCCAGCGCGTCCCGGTAGTACGCGGTCAGCCCGGCCAGCGCGTCCGGGTCGGCGACGGACACGGGGGCCTCTCCCACGCAGACCACTGCTTTGAGGTTCTTGGCGCCGAAGACCGCGCCCAGCCCGTACCGCGCGGCGGGGTAGGCGTGGTCGGTCACCACGCTCGCGTACCTGACCAGGTTCTCCCCCGCCGGGCCGATCGCCGCCACGTGGGCGCCCGCGCCGTGGCGGGCGCGCAGGGCGTCCGTCGTCGCGGCCGTGCCGAGTCCGCGCAGGTCCTCCGCGTCGTGGCAGGTGACCTCCCCGCCCTCGATCAGCAGGTAGGAGAGCCGCCGCGCCCTTCCGGTGATCGCCAGTGCCATGGCGCCGGCGCCGCGCAGGCCGGCCGCGAACGGGCCGAGCGCGTGCGCATCCCCGGCCACTCCGGTCAGCGGCGACTTCGCCAGGAAGACCGTCTTGGCGAGTCCCGGTCCCGGCGCGCCGCCGAGGATCCCGGCCGCGACGTACAGCAGGGCCCGGGGATCGTACGGCGCCAGCCGGGCGGGCGTGCGCTCGGCGAGCAATCGGAGGCCGAGGATGGAACCGCCGAAGTGGCCGGTCTCCGCCGACCGGCCCTCACGCTCGACGGTTCCGGCGGCCAGGTCCACGACGAAGGGCATAGGAGGCGCTCCTCAAGCGGGAGGGAGGGAATCGGCGCCAGACAAACTACTCAAATCTCGCACCATTTCCACCGCCGGGGCAGCGCGCATCCCCCCTGGCCCGTGCCGCGCCCTGACACTGCGCATCCCCCTGATCTGCTCCCTGACCTGCGCAGCCCCTGAGCCGCGCAGCCCCTGAGCCGCGCAGCCGACTCGGCCGGCAGTACGACGAAGGCCCGGCGGCGCGACGGGCGCCGCCGGGCCCCTCAATCCGGTGGATCGGTCAGTGGATCGGTCAGACGACGGGGCAGGGCGTCCCCGGCCGGGTCAGCGCAGCCCGCGCGTGACCCACGACGATGTCCACATCGCCCAGCGTGTGGATGTGCACGGCGTTGACCGCGATGCCGGCGCCTCCACCCGTATGCGTCACCTCATTGATCACGACCTTGCCCACACGCGGGATGTCGATGGTGAGGTTGGCCTTCAGCTTGGCGATCCGGACGCCGTTGACCCTCAGGTTGCTGAAGTTCACCTGCGTGTCGGTGGTCACGTGACCCGAATCGTCGCTCCGGGCCCGGGCGACGGAGACGATCTCGTCCGCCGTGACGGCGCCGCCCAGCAAGCGGATCCGAGCGGTCGTGGCGGAGGCGGTGGCGGTGCGCAGCCCCGCCGGGTCGACCTTCCCCGTGGCGTCGGTGGCGATGACGCCCAGCGAGCCGACCTGGCCCAGCCTCGCGTTCACGAGCTTGTGCTCGTCGCTTCCCGCCGTGGCGGTGCAGGTCAGGTCGGAGGGCACGAGCGGTGCGACCCGGATCAGCGGTGCGCTGAGGCTGCCGCCATGGGCGTGCGCGTCGAAGACCAGCACGCGCGGGAGGAACCGCACGCCGGCGCAGCCCGGCGGGTTCACCCCGACGCTCTCCACCAGGTCCGCGGCGCAGGTGGTGTACGTGCCCGCGCGCTCCGAGGTCACCACGACCGAGGCGGTACAGGACGCCTTGCCCGCGGCGAGCGTCCCGGTCACCTTGACCTGCCCGGCACCCGCCCGCACCGAAGCGCCCGAGCAGTCGGTCACCGGGGCGACGCCGACCGGGGTGAACCCGTCGGGAAGCTTCTCGGTGAACGACCAACCCTTCTTCTCGGCCAGCTCGCTCGTGTTCGTGATCGTGAACGTCAGGGTCACGGGCTTCCCCGCCTCCGCCTGCCCCGGGCTGTAGGCGACGTCGAGCCGCGGGGTGACGTCCAGGACGCGGACGTTGTCGTACGCGGCGTCGTTGCCGTACCCGCTGCCCTGGAAGTTGACCAGCCGCAGGCCCACGGTGGAACCGCGGAACAGCACCGGGCTGTCGCTGGTGTAGGTGCCCACCGGGATCCCGTCCACCGTGCCTCCGGGCTTGGCGCACGGCTCGATGGGGGTCGTGAAGGTGGGCACCGCCGTCGATCCGTCGAGCAGGTAGAAGCCGAGCTTGGCGTGATTGCCGTGGCAGTTGACCTCCGCGACGTCGACGGAGAAGGCCAGGAACCGGCCGGCGGCGCCGATGTCGACGGGCTTCCTCACCTCCAGTTGCGTCTTGTTCGCGCCGGGATCGCCGTTGGTGTAGGCCGTGACCGCGTGGTTCTTCGCCGCCTCGCCGCCCGACCACTTGCCGAGCGCGCCTGCCATCTGCTGCGCGGAAGGCCACCAGCCGCCGCATCCGGAGTTCGCCGGTGCCACGCCCGGGTTCTGCGGGGAGGTGATCCACCCGTTGCAGGCCGTCAGCCAGGCCGGATCGGCCGTGTAGGTCTGGTTGACCGGCGCCGCCCCGGTGTACCCGGTCACCAGGATGGGCGTGACCCCCTGGCCGTTCTCGAAGTTCTCGGCGAACACCACCTTCGGCGCCTGCGGCGCCGCCGAAGAGGCGGGCGCCGCCGCCGTCGCGGTGCCGCTCTGGGCCACCGCCGCCAACGCCGAGGACAGGGCGAGCGCGGCCGTGCCGGCCACTACGCGCCTCATCGCACGGGATCCACGCCCACGCGCGTACGAGTCGTTCACCAAAGAGTTCCTCCCAGCATCGAGCCTTCGTGAAGGGCGGAACGACATCGAAACGAACGCCACACGAAATGCCGTGTCAGGCCGTACGGCCGAGCCGTCGTTTCACATTCCAGGCGAATTCGCCGAATGATCGATGCCTTCCTCAGGCAAAAATGACCTGCCCGCGATGCACTGTCAACGGATGGTCGCCAACTAATCGGCCGCTCCGCCGAATGTGTCGATCAATTCGAATTAATAAAACAGCGCAAAATGCGTTAATCACGCCACACAGATCAGTCAACTACGCCCTGAAGTGCAGATATAGCGCCCGATGCGCGAGTATGGATGACCTCAGCCACCTCTTCGACGGCTCCACTTCGACGGCGCCCGCCGGGCCCGGAAACACCGTCGGGCACCGGACCAAGACGTCGCCCGCCGCACGATCGGGCCACGATTCTCCGAAGAATTCCGAACGGGATACCCAGCGACCGCCAGGCGCACAGCAAAACGCCGCTCACATATCCGATCGAACAGGGAAACACATCTGCGTTCCCCAAGAAAACCGACTCTTCGCTCTTGACGGGAAATATCGTCGAAGAACCGGAAGACCGGCGGGCCATGACAAGAGGCAGAAGCCGGGCCTGCCGTACCGGCTCAGGATCCGGTCGCGCGGCGCGCGGCCCCGGAACGTGTCGCGAGGGTGAGCAGAGACCTCGCCGGGCCGTCCAGGCGCCGTCCCTCGATCCAGACCGCCCGCAGCCTCCGCTGGAGATCGACACCTTCAGGAGGCACCGCCAGCAGCCTCCCGTCGGCCAGTTCGTCGCCGACCGCGAGCTCGCTCAGCACCGCCGGTCCGGCGCCGGAGGCGAGCGCGACCTTCACCGCGGAGTTCGAGCCGAGTTCGAGCAGCGGCTCGGCGAGCGGCCCGTACCGTTCCATCACCGTCTCGAACGTGATCCGCGTCCCCGACCCGGGCTCGCGGACGATCAGCGGCGTGGCCGCCAGCTCGCGGGGGCGCAGCGGCGTGCGGCGGCGGGCCCACGGATGCCCGGGAGCGACCACGACCACCAGCCGATCCCGTCCCACCAAGCGTGAAGCGAGGCCGACCGGCAACGACGGCCCCTCGACGAAGCCGAGCTCCGCCTCACCGCCCAGCACGAGCTCGGCGACCCGCGCCGAGTTCACGACCTGCAGCCCGACGGTGACGTCCGGCTCGATCGGACGCAGGCCGATGAGCCAGCCGGGCACCAGGTACTCGGCGACGGTCATGCTCGCGGCCACCGGGAGTGCGGCGCCGCGCTCGCGCCGCATCGCCGTGACACCGGCCATCAGGGCGTCGGCGGCGCCGAGGACGTCACGCGCCCAGTCGACCACCATCTGACCCTCCGCCGTCAGCCGCGACCCCACGGGAAGGCGCTGGAGCACCTGCACGCCCAGCCGCCGCTCCAGGGTCCGCAGGCGGCTGCTCGCGGACGGCTGGGAGATGCCGTGCTGGCGGGCGGCCCGGCCGACGCCGCCGAGCTCGCTCACCGTGACCAGCAGAGCGAGCGCCTCCAGGTCGGGCCAGCGGTTCAACCTCATAGAAACATCCTATGGACTCGTCGCCATCTTCCGGCTAGCGAGCGGTCACCCCGAACGGAAACGTGGTGAGCACGTCGAGGCTGGAGGAAAGTTGATCACCGAACAACGGACGACATCCCGGGCGATCGGCTCGCGGCGGCTCCCGCTCGCGCCGAGGATCGGTTCACGGGTCGCGCCGCTGCTGCCGGGACTCGCGCTCACCGTGGCCTGCGTCGTGCTCGCCGTCCTGCTCAACCGGATCGTCCCGGCGGTCGGAACGCTCACCGGCGCCATCCTCCTCGGGGTCGCCGCCGCCAACGCGGGAGTGATCCGGCCCGCCGTTCTCGCCGGCACGCGGTTCGCGGCCAAGCAGGTCCTGCGGGCCGGGGTCGTCCTGCTCGGCCTCCAACTGGCCGTGTCGGACGTGCTCGGGCTGGGCGCCCCGATGCTCGGCGCCGTCGTGGTCGTCACCGTGGCGACGTTCCTCGGCACCCGATGGCTGGGCGCGCGGATGGGGGTGCCGTCCGGGCAGGCACTGCTCATCGCCACAGGTTCCGCCGTCTGCGGCGCGGCGGCGATCGCCGCGATGAACAGCGTGTCCGACAGCGACGAGGAGGACGTCGCCACCGGCATCGGCCTGGTGACCATCTGCGGCACGCTCGCGATCGTCCTGTTGCCGCTGCTGCGGGTGCCGCTCGGCCTCGACCCGCGTACGTTCGGGGCGTGGGCCGGCGCGAGCGTCCACGAGGTCTCCCAGGTCGTCGCCACGGCCGCGACCGTTCCCGGCGCCCTCAGCGCGGCCGTGGTCGTCAAGCTGACCCGGGTCGCGCTGCTGGCCCCTCTCCTCGCCGGAGTCGGCGTCGCGCGCCGCCGGGCGGGCACCGCGGTCGCGGGCGCCCGGCGCCCGCCGATCGTGCCGCTGTTCGTGGTCGGATTCCTCGCCATGGTCGCCGTACGGAGCACCGGCCTGCTGCCTTCGGCGCCCCTCGACGCGATCAAGACCATCGACACATGGCTGCTCGCCGCGGCGATGTTCGGCCTGGGCACGGGCGTCCACCTCGGCTCCCTGCGGCGTACCGGCCTCCGGGCGCTGGCCCTGGGGTTCGCGTCGTGGCTCCTCATCGGCGTGCTGGCCTACGCCGGGGTCCTGATCGCCCTCTGACAGCCGCGCCGGCCTGCCGGTCCGGTGATCGACCTCGGCGACGGTGGCCGTCCCGCCGAACCGAAGGTCCGCGCCGTACGGCGGGCTGCGGGCGTCAGCCCGTACCGGCGGGCTCGGGGAGCAGGGCGTGGCACATGGCGCTCGCCAGCCAGTCCCGGAAGGACTCCGCGGACCATCCGCACCGCTCCACCAGCGCGCTGTAGTGGGCGGGATCGTTGAGCAGCCACAGAACGTCGATCGCGCGCTCCTCGTCCAGTTCGGCGCGCAGGGGGCCCAGAGAACGCGCGTGCTCGACCACCATGCGCGCCCCCGCCCGGCGGTTGCTCTGCAGAGTGGTCCACAGCTCCGCGACCTCGGGCGCCGCGTCGGCCGCCCGGCGAACGGTCTCGAAGATCGCCGCCGCCCTGCCGCCGATCAGCGTGCACACCTGCGCGTACGCCCGCAGGACGGCGGACGGGCCCGACGCGTCCCAGACCGGTTTGAACCACGGGCGGTCGGCCACCGCGACGGGGGCGTCGTCACCCGCGAGCGCCTCGTCGAGCACCTGGCGCAGCAGTGCCGCCTTGGAGCCGAAGGCGGCGAAGACGGTGGGCCGGGAGACCCCCGCGACGGCGGCCACGTCCGCGAGCGATGTGGCCACATAGCCGTGCGCGACGAACAGTTCCCCGGCGGCGACGACGATCGCCCGGCGCGTGCGCTGCGCACTGTCCTGGCGGAGCGTCGAGCGGTACTGCCTTTTCTGGCCGCGTTCCTTGACCATGCTGTGCATACTAGCGTTATATTCATTAGACCATCGTCTACTGGAAAGCTGGCGACCATGACAGAGAGCGCGAAGGTCCGCCCGTACGTCCGCGGCGAGGCCGACGGCGAGGCGTTGTGGTTCCTCGGCAGCCTCGTCACCGTCAAGGCGACCGGAGCCGAGACCCGCGGCCGTCTCACCGTCGCGGAGTTCGTGAACCCGGCCGGCTTCGCACCGCCCCTCCACCGGCATCTGGAGGAGGACGAGCTGTTCTACGTCCTGTCCGGCACCGCGCGGTTCCACTGCGACGGGGAGGTCTTCACGGCGGGGCCCGGCGATTTCGTGCTCCTTCCCGTGGGGCTGGCGCACACCTTCGTCGTCGGCCCGGAGGAGCCGCTGCGGACCCTGCAGATCACCACACCGTCCGGGTTCGAGCGGTTCGCCGCCGCCGTGGGCGGGCCCGCCGGTGAGCGGCGGTTGCCGGATCCCTCGCCGGTCAACCCCGTCGCCCTCGGCCACGCGGCGGCGCAGCACGCGATCGAGATCCTCGGCCCTCCCCCTGCCGCCTGACCGGCGACCACTCCGCATCGGGCCCCGGCACACCCCCTCTTGCCGGGCGGTGAACCCGTGCGCGGGGCCCACCTCCTTTGGACCGTTCGACGACTCGCGGGGACCCGCACGCGTCCGACAACCTTCGGTAAATCGGGTTGCCAGGACATTTACTGTTAAGAAAGTTTCCTTTATGTTGTGGCTATCCCCCCAGCATGAAGGAGTGTGACATGCGAAGAGCGGTCATCTTCATCTCGACGGCGATCGTCGCCGCCGGGGCCACGCTGTTCATGGCCTCTCCGGCTCTCGCCCACGGCTACGTGTCGTCGCCGCCGAGCAGGCAGGCCATGTGCGCCCAGGGTCGCGTCGCGAACTGCGGCGAGATCATCTACGAGCCGCAGAGCGTCGAAGGCCCGAAGGGCCTGCGATCGTGCAGCGGTGGCAACGCCCGCTTCGCCCAGCTCGACGACGAGAGCAAGGCGTGGCCGGCCACGAGCGTCGGGAACAGCCTCACGTTCAACTGGGTGCTGACCGCCCGCCACGCCACCAGCACGTGGGAGTACTACATCGGCGGCACCCGGATCGCGGTGTTCAACGACCAGGGACGCCAGCCCGGCGCCACGGTCTCGCACAACGTGGACCTGGGTGGCAGGACCGGCAGGCAGAAGGTTCTCGCGATCTGGAACATCGCCGACACCCCGAACGCCTTCTACTCCTGCATCGACCTGCAGGTCGGCGGGGGCACCGACCCCAGCCCGAGCCCCAGCCCGAGCCCGACGCGGAGCCCGAGCCCCAGCCCGTCGTCGAGCCCGAGCACCCCGGCCGGAACCTGGGCCGCCGGCACGGCGTACACGGCCGGTGACCAGGTCACCTACGGCGGCGTGAGCTACCGGTGCCTCCAGGCGCACACCGCCCTCACCGGCTGGGAGCCGCCGAACGTACCCGCGCTGTGGCAGCGGCTGAGCTGACCCTCCGCCGGTCCCCTGTCCCTCCTCCGGGGCGGGGGACCGGCCTCAGGAGACCCACCGGAAACCCGGGTCAAACTCCTCCTTCGACCGGCGCGTTCGCCCCGTCGGCGTGGTCGATTCTCACGTGTTCGCGCACCAGCGTGGGGAGTCACCGCGGTATGTCGCGTCCGAATATTCGACGGAGTTGACATTCAGACTTTACGGAGTCTGGATACGCCGTTAATGTCGCTGCCTGTGCGGACTTTGAGCGTCCTCTTCGAACATCATCCGACCGGGTGGCAGAGGTGAGCGTTCACTTCACGCTGGGCGTGAAGCACGCCGGACCGAGCTTATGAAGCGCTGGTTCGCGGCCATGCTGCCTGAGCGAGGGGCACCGCGCCGCCTCGCGTTCGTGTTCTTCATCAACAGCATGGGCAACGGGATGTACGCGCCCGCGGGGCTGCTGTTCCTGAGCCGTGTCGTCGGCCTGCCGGTGGTCCAGGTCGGCATCGTGCTGACGGTCGCCGGCCTGATCGCACTCGGCGCGGGCATCCCGGCGGGACGCCTGGCCGACCGATGGGGACCGCGAGGGATTGCGGCGACGCTCTTGCTCTGTGAGGGCGTCTGCATGGCCGGTCTCGTCTCGCTCACCGTGCTGCGGGCGTACGCGCTGCTCTTCCTGCTGGTCGGCGTGAGCGCCATCGCCGAGCACGGCGGCCGAGCGGTGCGAGGCGTCGTGATCGCGCGTGTGGGCGGCGCGAACCGCGTCGCGCTGCGCGCGCAGTTCCGGGCGTTCGGCAACGTCGCGACGGCTCTCGGGGCGCTTGTCTCCGGCCTGGCGATCCAACTGGACACCCAGGCCGCCTACATCACGCTGGTGCTGATCAACGCGGCCACGTACATCACCGCCGCCGCCCTGATGTGGCGCCTGCCTTACTATCCGCCGCTGCCCGCGCCCGCCGCGGCGAGAAGGCTCGCGGTGTTCCGCGACCGCGGTTTCGCGGCGATCACCGCGCTGAACTCGTTCATGATGCTGGAATACGGCGTCCTGATCGTGGCGCTGCCGATCTGGATCGTCAGCCAGACCGAGGCGCCGCGCTGGATGGCCGGTGGAGCCCTACTGATCAATACGGTCCTCGTCGCCGCGCTGCAGGTTCGGATGAGCCGTGGTGTCACGAATCCCGCTTCCTCCGCGGTCGCGCTGCGCCGGGCGGGGTCGGTCTTCCTGCTGTCGACCGTCACCATCGCGGCGGCCTCGGCATTGCCCTCGACGGCGGCACTGATCGTGCTGGTCCTCGCGGTCGCGGTGCACACCATGGGCGAACTCTGGCACGCGAGCGCCGCTTTCGAGCTTCCGTACAGCCTGGCTCCAGAACATGCGCACGGTGAGTACCAGGGAATGTTCGAGCTCGGCGTGGGAGTTTCCATGGCCGTCGCTCCGGCGCTGCTGACCGCGCTCTGCATCGAGGGCGGCGCCCTCGGCTGGCTCGCTCTGGGAATCGCCTTCGCGGCCATGGGCGCCCTGGCTCCCATGGTCGTCTCATGGGCGGCCCGTGGCAGGGAAGCCCATGTAGTCGCGGAACCCACCGGCAGCGCTTGACCCGAAGGCGGCCCGGCATCAGGCGACGCTCTCCCGCTGCCTTCTCGCGAACCGGCCTTCTGCGGCAACCCATCGATAAATAGCAGCAACCGGAGAAATCTAGTCGCAGCCACATCGAACCAGCCGGGATCATGGTGCCATGACGTTCCGTAAGGGAGACCGGTCACGCCGGGAGATCCTCGCCGAGTTGCATGGTTCGCTGGATCGGCGGTACCGGCCCGAGGATGTCGCCGACCTGGTGCTGCGGGCGCTGGACAGGCGGTTGTCGCGGCGTGAGCGTGTGGTGCTGGAGCGCGCGGCCACGCACTCCTCCCGCCGGGAGGGCTGGTTCTCCTCGATGTCCGCTGATTACGCCAGGCCGGTCGGCGGTGCCCGGCAGGTCGCGGCGGCGAGCCGGCTGTTCGACCGGCAGGTGGAGGTCGACCCCGACGACCCGGAATCGCTGCTGGAGTTCGCGGCGACCATGGGGCGCGAGATCCGGTGGGCGCCGGAGCGCAGTGACTTCCTGGCCGACCGGCTCAACCGGGACTCCCGGGCGGCGGCGGGCATGGATCTGTCCAAGCGGCAGTACAACCGCCGGTTCAGGATGTTGCGCCGGGTCGCCGCCAAGGCGGGCACGCTGAGCACCGAGCAGGACAAGCGGCGCCTGCTCATGGTGGGTGTCACCGGCTTCGGCGCCGACATCCCGCTGGAGCGGTTCACCGCCGACGCCGATGCCGCGTGCTTCGTGGCGTACTACACCGCGCGGCGCAAGACGCGCCGGGAGTTCAGCCTGGCCGGGCGGGACAACCCGTTCGACGAGATCGCCCAGGTCCTGCTCGACCGCTGTACGGCCGGGAGCGACTGGTGGATGATCGCCCAGGTATGGGCGACTCCCGAGGTCCTGGAACGCCTGACCGACGAGGAGCGTGGGCGGCTGCTGGGTCAGTGGTCGGCGGCCATGCGGCACGGCGCCGACGTGCTGCGCGCCCGCTGGAACCCCGGCACCGACCGCACCACGATGATCGTACGGCGCGGCGACGACTCCACCACGTGGAACAACCTGGCGGTCGCCTACAACGCGGCCAGGGCCGGCTGGTTGGCCTGCCTGGCGTCGTTGGACGCGCTTGACCTGCTGGAGGTGGCCTGTCCGGGCAAGGTGATGCGGCTGATGGCCGCCGATCTGGCCGCCTGGCATCGCGGCACCGGCGGGGGCGTCGATCCGAACACCGCGGTGTGGGCGGCGCTGCCGCTGCCCTGGGAGGTGCTGGACGGCACCGCGCGCTGCACTCGCGCCGACGTGGAGGGGGCCTGCCGTATGGCCGGGCTGGACCCGGCGCGGTCGGGGTGGACCGCGCCCGCGGCTCGACGTGGGGTGGCGGTGTACCGGCCGACACCCGAGCTGGTGCACGGAGTGAGCATCGCCGACCCGGTGTGGGCGGCCCTGCTCCGGCGTGCCGGGGTGTTCAGCGGCAGGAGTGTGAAGCCTGAACTGGCCGCCGACGCCGGCCACGGGCTGGCCTCCGGAGTGGTCGTCAGCGACCTGCCCACGATCGGCCTTCCGGAAGGCTAGGCCGGCGGCGCTGCCGTATCCGGGCTTCAGGTCGAAGAAACGCGGTTCGGGCCCGGCCGGCGACGCCGCTGTTCTGTGGCGCCCTCGGGCGGCATGGAGCATACTGGGCGGGATCCGCCGTAGTTCAGTGGTAGAACGCCTGGCTCTTCACCGGGTGGACGCCGGTTCGAGCCCGGTCGGCGGTGCCGTAGATGATGGACGTGGCCTCGTTGTAGCTCAGAGGTAGAGCGCCTGGCTCAGGACCGGGTGGACGCCGGTTCGAGCCCGGTCGATGAGGCCCTCCAACAGACATCCCAGTTCCAGTCGCGTCACTTCTTGTCTCGGGCAAACACGCGGGCACGATCGACAAGGGCATTCGCTTCGAAATCAATGGCTGGTGAATCAGTGGCTGGTGGAAGTCCGGCTCTGTCCGTGGCAGGTAGGAGCCCCGGGCGGCTTCACTCTGACAGCCGCAATGGATCTCCGCTGAGGGCGGACCGACACCACATCGTGATCATGATCAAAGCAAGATCACGACATGCGGTCAGCCTCGGAACAACCAGCATGATCATGGCAGCGGGCGAGTCACCGTTAGATTGCTCGCCAAATGAAGAAAACCCAGGTCAGTGACACCGACCTGGGTTTCTCGCTGGTGCGCCGCCAGGGACTCGAACCCCGGACCCGCTGATTAAGAGTCAGCTGCTCTAACCAACTGAGCTAGCGGCGCCTGCGAACGCTCGTAACCTTAGCAGTCTCGGAGGCGTCTCGCACATCCGTTACCACCTCCCTGGACCCCGGCCCAGGGAGGAGAGTCGAGCCTCAGGGGAGGGCACGAGCGGGGTTCGCTCAGCTCCTCCATGCACCGGACGAGAAGGGGAGGGGCGCGCCCTTCGTGCCGGGACCGTCGCCCCACTTGGTGACGACATAGTCGATCTCGATGTGGCCCGCGCCACCGTTGCTCTCGACGGTCAGCGTGTTGGTGTTCCACTTGCCGCCGGTGAGCTCGGCGAAGGTCTTGCCATCGATGTCGAGCATGACGCCGCGCTCGGAGGGGATGCCGGGGCCGCGGTCACCGATGAAGAACTTGGCCTTCTTGCCCTTGTAGATGACGTAGCCCTCGGTACCGAGAGGCCAGCTGGGGCTGGAGAAGAGGCCCTTCTGCATCGGCTTGCCGATGGCGGGCATACCGGTGTCGCCCTGACGGCCGGAGGCGTCGTCCCAGAAGTACGAGCCCTTGGTGCTGCCCCGGAGGAGCGCCTGCTCCTTGATCTCGGGAGCCTGGGCGACCTGGGAGGTGTGAGCGGTCGTGATCGCGGTTTCGGAGGCGGGAGCCGCGCTGGCCGCGGTGGCGCCGAACGCGCTGACGCCGATGAAGGCGGCGCCGGCGACGGCGGTGAGAGCGGTCAGCTTCCGGTTGTTACGCAGGCCAAACAGCGTGTTCATGAAGAATTGGGATCTTTCGTGAGACGACAGGGGACGGCCGCGTGCGTCGTGTATCAGGCCTGCGAGGTCAAGGGCGGGCCGGGCACGGGGCGCGGAGCGGGTCGAGAAATGTCGATCGCCACTGAGATGCACATTCAGTGCGCTGTACTCATCGACTGGGGGCCGATGGGACGTATCGGACGTACGGGCCGTGAGGACCCGGATCCGGAGGTCAAGCGGGGGTCTCCCGCGAAGATCTCCTCTCCTGGAAAGTCCAGCCACCGGTCGGCAGCAATACGGACACTACACACCAAGACATGACAAAGCAAACGAAATCACCCAGAAGAGGCAAAAGATCTACCGCTTCGGCTAAAAACGATCTGTTCCGGGTCACGTACGCGTGCGAAAAACCGCGCAGGCACAGGACTTCTCGCGAGAAGCTCGGCAAAGCGCGGACCGGGTAAGGCAAAGAACGGATGCGGCGAGACGCCTCCCGACAGGCAAAAACCATGCATAGCGGATCCCTGCCACGGAACGCCCTGGTAGAGCCACCGGAAACTCCCACGCCGTACGGGCGAGCATCCGGCCGCGGCGGCCCACTGGGATACGCGGGACAAGGGATACCGGGATCTCTCTGATACCAGCGATACGCAGGATTCGTTTGGATACCGGGATACCCGAGATACGCCGGATACGGGGGATACAGAAGAAACGTGACGAGCCGCGAATCGGGCATGAGAAAAGCCCGCCTGAGCGGCCTCGCAGGAAGCGAGACGTGCCAGCAGACGGGCTTCGGACGGATCTGATCGCCGGAATGACGGCACCCAGAAGAAAGTGCCCGAAAGACAGCGGCCGGCGGCAGAGGGAGGCGACTGGGAGGAACTGCCCCAGAAGTTGGGGATCGAAGGACAGCAGCCAGCGGAAGGCAGACGCCGGGTGGTTCGTGCCGGCATTCGCCTGGACATGCGGCGGGGCCGGACAGTCCCCCAACTGTCCGGCCCCGACTCAAAGCGGTCCGCCTGGGATACCCTCCCCAAAGGCACCGGCGGTTCCCGCTGTCCGGACGCGGTTCCCCCTCCGCGTCCTTATCGGCAAAAGCTTCCGTGTAGGAGCCACAACCCCCTTGACCTGCTTCTACATTAGCGAGGGGCGCACCACGAACGGGTCATGTACGGGTGGGCATTAGCCCTTGGTCCGGGCCTCCGGACCACGAACGGCACGACCAACCTTCGTCATACGGAAACGACGCCCGCGGGTCACCCCTCATGCTTCCGGCATCGCGTCCCCTGCGAAAGGGGCCCCCCGCCGACGGTCCGGCGCGTGCCCCATGGCCCACCGGCTCGGCGGATCACCTCAGGGCTTCGTCCAGGTCGGCCTGCCGTTCGTGGAGAGGGAGGTCGAGCCGGACGAGCGTGCCTCCGCCGGGCGCGGCGCTCGCGGCGACGCTGCCTCCATGGCTGTCCACGACCTGGCGCACGATGGCGAGCCCCAGTCCGGAGCCGGGCATGGCCCGTGCGCCCGGCGCGCGGTAGAATCGGTCGAAGACATGCGGGAGGTCCTCGGCCGCGATTCCCTTCCCGTGATCGCGTACGGTGACCACGCCTCCGGTCTGGGACACCTCGACCGCTCCCCCGGGCGGACCGTACTTGCCCGCGTTGTCCAGCAGGTTGGCGACCGCCCGGGACAGCCGGTCGGACACACCGCGCACCACCGCCGGCTCGACCGAGACCTGGTACGACATGGACGGCCAGTGGGCCGACGCCCGCGACACCTCCCGCGTGACGATCTCGTCGAGGCGCACATCCTCGACCAGCGCGGCCGGCTCCTCGTCCCTGGCCAGCTCGACCACATCGGAGATCAGTACGGTCAACTCCTCCATGCCGGCCATCGCCGCCCTGCTGATCTCGTCGTGGTCCTCCTGGTCGGGTCCGCCCCTGATCAGCAGCTCGACATTCGTGCGCAGCGCGGTCAGGGGCGTTCGCAGCTCATGGGAGGCGTCGGCGACCAGCCGTTTCTGCGCTCGGGCGGAGCGTTCCAGCGCGTCCAGCATGGTGTTGAAACTGCGGGCCAGGCTGCCCAGCTCGTCGTCTTTGGCGACCTCGATCCGCGTGGTGAGGTCGCGCGTGGAGGCGACCCGCTCGGCCGCGTCCTTCAGGATGCCCACCGGGCGCAGAGCGGTATGCGCGGCGAGCCACCCGAGCGCCCCGGACAGGAGAAGGCCGCCGAAGGCGACCGCGAGGAACGGCCAGCCGAGATCGTCCACATCCCCGAGGCTGGCCAGCACCCCGGGCGGCGGGCGGTCGGGATACGCCTCGTAGTGCCCGAGCGCGCTCTCGACCCTCCGGCACGTGATGAGGTACGCGGCGACGATCACAACGATCACGCTGATCGCGGCGGTCATCGCCGAGGCGAGGGCGAGCCGCCAGCGGAGCTTCATGCCTGCTCCCTCAGCGTGTAGCCGAGGCCGTGCACGGTCTGGATCAATCTCGGTTCCCCACCCGCTTCGGTCTTTCTCCGTAGATAGCGGATGTAGACCTCCAGGGAGTTGGAACCCGGCGTGAACTCGTAGCCCCAGATGCGTTCGAGAATGACCTCGCGGGTGAGCACCTGGCCTCCGTTGCAGATGAGTAGGTCGAGCAGCGCGAACTCTGTCCTGGTCAGGTCGATGATCCGCGTACCGCGCCGCGCTTGCCTGCTGTCCGGCATGATCGCCAGATCCGCGTAGCGGGTCACCGGCCCGGCCGGTGCCGTACGGCGGAGCAGCGCGCGCACCCGCGCGAACAGCTCCTCCAGTGCGAACGGTTTGGCGAGGTAGTCGTCGGCTCCCGCGTCGAGGCCCGTGACCCGGTCACCGATGCCGCCGAGAGCCGTCAGCATGAGCACCGGCGTGCGGTCACCGACCTCACGGAGTCTCCTGCAGACCTCCAGGCCGTCCATCTGGGGCATCATCACGTCGAGAACGACCAGGTCGGGCGGGCTTCCGGTGATCGACGCGAGCGCGGTCACACCGTCGGAGGCTCCCGCGACCTGATATCCCTCCACCCGGAGCGCGCGGGACACCGCGTTGCGCACTTCCGGTTCGTCGTCCACGACGAGCACGCGTGTCTCGGCCACGGCGCCATCATGACCCGGAAATCTGAGAGTGTCCTGAACTCCGGCAATATCTCGCGATAACTTGCGCTATCCGGCCTGTGCCGAACGTTTTCCGTGCGCGTCCCCCGCTCCGTGCGTCCGCAGACGTCCGGATCGTCAGGCGCCGCGGTCTTCACACGCCCGGATACGCCCTGGCGCCGCGGTCTTCACACGCCGGGATCTCTCGTGGCCGCCGCGTGCTCATGCGTCGGGATGCTGAGCGAGGTACTCGATGTAGACCGGGCGCAACGCTTCGCCGAGATGGCCCTCCCCGGCCGCCATGGCATCACTGAGCAGCGCGGACACTCGGCTGAGATCGTTGGCCGTCTCCTCACGCTCCCCGCTGGCGGCCTCGGCCGCGGGGATCACTTTCAGCAGGCGCCAGAGAAACCCGAGGTCACCGTGCCGTACGGCATAGCGGACGGCGCGGTCGTGCAACTCCCGTGCGGACAGCAGCTCAAGCTCTTCCACGTCCATCCTCCCCACCCCCATCGAGGTGCTTTCCCCGGAGATGGGGCAATTAATGCAAGTTGTCCGATGAGAAACGGGCAATCCCTTTCGGTGGAGGTCCGGACCGACACGCCGCCGACGCCCGGCGCGGATTTTTTACCGGAACCCGGACATGCCCATGCTGTGCTCTGGCATGGAAGACTCCGTTACGTGAAGGTCATCATCAAGATTCTGATCGTCGCGGCGGCGCTGTGGGCGTCCACCAAGCTGGTGGACGGCATCGTGCTCACCGCAGACACCACCTCCAAACAGATCGGCACGCTGCTCGCGGTCGCGCTGATCTTCGGCCTGGTGAACGCGGTCATCAAGCCGATCATCAAGTTCGTGGGTTGTGCGTTCTACGTGCTCACGTTCGGCCTCTTCGCGCTGGTGGTCAACGCCGCCCTGCTGCTGCTCACCGGCTGGGCGTCCGAGCAGCTCGACCTGCCGTTCCATGTCGACGGCTTCATGGCCGCCTTCTGGGGCGCGCTCCTGATCGGCGTGATCAGCTGGATCCTGGAGCTGATCCTCCGCGTCAACGACTGACGGCACGCTGTCCACGCCTTCCGGGGCGTCCCCGCGCCGCGTCGCCCTCGACCGACCTCGGTCACCGGGCGGCGCGGCCGTCTCGTTTCCCGGCCGCCCCGCGCCTTCACGGCCGCCCCGCGCCTTCACGGCCGGGTGGCGCCGGGAGGCGTCCGCTGCCTCTTCGCCCGGTAGCGAGGACGACGGCCTTCACTCACACGCGAGATCACACCTGGTTCGGCACCGTCGAACCGGTCCGGAGGGAGGCGAGAACCCGGATGGTACGGGCCTGTTCACTCTCGCTCCCGAACGGACTCACCAGCAGCTCCGTCGCTCCGGCTTCCGCGTACTGCCGGATCGCCCGAGCCAGGGTGGATTCGTCCCCTGCGACGACCGTCTCGTGCACACCGGACATGCCCTGGCGGTCCAGCATCGACCGATAGCTGGCGAACTGGGCGGCGAACCCCACCGTCTGGGCGACCCGCCGCCTGGCCCCGTCCGGATCGTCGGTGACGCTGACCATCACCGACGCCACGATCCGGGGCGCCGGCCGTCCCGCCTCCGCCGCGGCGCGGGTGATCGTCGGCTGGACGTAGTCGGCGATGGCTTCCGGGCCCGTCCACACGGTCACCGTGCCGTCGGCGAGTTCGGCGGCGATGCGCAGCATGACCGGGCCGAGCGCGGAGACCAGCACGGAGGGCGGTTTCGTGCCGGGTACGTCGATCTGCCCCACCGCGGTGAGCGTCTGGCCCCGGTACTCGACCTGTTCGCCGCGCAGCAGGGGCTGAAGTGCCGACAGGTACTCCCGGACGTGCCGGGCGGGACGGTCGTAGGAGTGGCCGAACTGTCCCTCGATGATCTGGCGATGGCTCGGCCCGATCCCGAGGGTGAGCCGGTTGCCCGTGACCGCCTGCGTTGTGAGTGCCTGACCCGCCAGCGCGAGCGGGTGCCGGGGATAGGTCTGCACCACCGCGGTCCCCAACTCGATCGCGGGGACCCGCTGACCGATGACGGCCAGCAGCGTGAGGGCGTCCCATGAGGTGAGCTGGCTGAGGAAGACGCTGTCCAGCCCCGCCTCGGCCGCGGCGCGCACCTGCGCGACCGTCGCGTCCACGGTCGACCCGCCGCCGCCGATGTACAGCCCTGTCTTCATGGCGCTCCTAACCTGAACCGGATGTTCACCTTCCGATGCAGGGCCGACACTAACATGAACCGTGCGTTCCGATTGTTCTGCTGTTTGGAGAGGCGGTTCTGTGCGAGCCGACGCGCGGCGCAACCAGCAACTCATCGTCGCCACCGCTCTCAGGTTGTTCGCGGAGCGGGGAACGGGCGTGTCGATGGAAGAGATCGCCAGGAGCGCCGGGCTCGGCGTCGGCACCCTCTACCGGCACTTCCCCGATCGGCAGGCACTGGTGGAGGACATCGCCGCCGACGTTCTCCGGCGGCTGCTCACGTTCGGCCAGGCCACGATCGAGCGGACCGCGTCGCCGTGGCAAGCCCTGCTGCTCATCGTGGCGCACTGCGCCGGGCTGCCGCTGGCCTTGACCAAGTCGCTGTCCGACGCCCCGTCGGCCCACCCCGAACTGGTGAGGCTGCGACAGGACCTCGACACCCTGTTCGCCCAGATCGCGGAACAGGCGCAGGAGGAGGGGACGATGCGTCGTGACATCCCGCCGAGCGAGGTCATCGGCCTGCTCAACGTGGCCGTCTGCCGTCCCGGGGCGCGCGCGGACGACCACCTGACCACGGTGATCCTCGACGGCCTCGCGGCGCCCGGCGCCACCCGGCGCCGGGCCCCCGCCTGAGTCACTCCGTCGGGGCGAGCCCGCACGTTCGACCGGGCGCGGCACGATGACGCGGACGCCGACGAGGCCGGCCGGCGGTCGGATCGCCCACGGCCGAAGTGGGACTTCACCCACCATCGTGTCGGCCGCCACATCCCACCCTGGTCGCCCTCGCGCCGAATAACCCTTATTATGAGTAGGGAATACCGATAACCCGGGGGGTGGCGATGAGCATCGACGTGCACCAGCATCTGTGGACGCCGTCGTTCCTCGACGCCCTGCGCCGCCGTTCGGCGCCACCCCGCCTCGACGGTTGGACCCTCCTCCTGGACGGCGAGCCGCCGTACGAGGTGGATCCGGACGACCACGACCTCGCCGTCCGGGCGTCGCGGGCCGCGGGGCTCGACCTCGCCCTGGTCTCCCTGTCCAGCCCGCTCGGGATCGAGCACCTGCCACCGGACGAGGCGTGGCCGCTGATCGACGCCTATCATGCGGGGGCCGCGGAACTGCCCGCTCCCTTCCGCGCCTGGGCCGCCGCCCCGGTGACGGACATCGACCCCGCACGGCTGTCGCACACCCTCGACCAGGGCTTCGCCGGGCTCCAGCTCCCGGCCACCGCACTGCGGGACGCCGCGGGATTCGCGGTGGCCGCCCCGCTGCTCGACGTGCTCGCGGAGCGCGGGCTTCCCCTTTTCGTGCACCCCGGACCCGCCGCGGTCCCTTCCGGAAGCCCCGCCTGGTGGGCGGCGGTCGTGCCGTACGCGCAGCAGATGCACGCCTCCTGGTACGCCTTCCAGGCCGTGGGACGGCCCCGCCATCCCGACCTCAAGATCTGCTTCGCCCTGCTCGCCGGGCTGGCGCCGCTCCACTCCGAGCGCGCGACGAACAGGGGCGCCCCCGGGCGCGGGCGGGTGGATCCCGGCGCGTTCGTCGAGACGTCGTCGTACGGGTCGCGCGCCATCGACGCGGTGATCCGCGAGCTCGGCATCGACGTCGTGGTCAACGGCTCCGACCAGCCCTACGCCGAGGCCCCGTCCCTGGACTTCGGCGACGCCGCACGTCACGCCATCGGCCATGCCAACGCCGTCCGGCTGCTCCAGGCGCGGTCGCACCACAGGCCGTCGCCCTCACCCGAGCCGTCACCGTCACCATCACCATCACCATCACGCACGACGTCACAGCAGCTCAGGACGTCACAGCCGTACTCAGAGACACAGCCGTACTCAGAGACACAGCCGCACACAACGACACGAGCACACCCGCACACGCCGTCACGAAAGGAGCCGCAGTCATGAGCACGCCCACAGTCCAGGTCACCGAGAGCGACGCTCCGTATGAGCGGCTGCCGGCCCGCGCGCTGGACCGCCGCGAGCTGGCGACCCTCGTCAACGACCTCGCCGCCCGGCCGGAGCTGTGGGAGGAGCACCTCAACTTCGACGGGGCCGAGGACGGCGGGCGCCACTACGCCTCGCTCCATCGCGACTCGCACGTGGACGTGTGGCTGCTGTGCTGGCGCCCGGAGGACGACACGGGCTGGCACGACCACGACATCTCCTCGGGAGCGGTCCGCGTGGTGAACGGCACCCTCAAGGAGTCCAACCCCAGGATCGGCGGCCTGCACCTGGAGACGACCGTCACGGCGGGCGACTCGTTCTCGTTCGGGCCGGACCACATCCACCGGCTGACCGGCGTGGAGCACGGCAGCGTGTCGATCCACGCCTACTCGCCGCCCCTGTGGCGTCTGGGGCAGTACTCCATCGGCGACGACGGGATGATGCGCCGGCTGTCCGTCAGCTACGCCGACGAGCTGCGCCCGCTCGACCCGGCGTGAGCGTTCCCGTCCCGGCCTGACCCCGTCCGGCCGCCGTTCCCGCGTCCCGGCTCAGCCCGCGGGCGCGGGGCGCCCGGCGAGACAGCCGAACAGGAGCTGGAGGGCGCACGCGCCGAGCCCCGCGAGCAGCGGAAGCGTCCAGTCACCGGAAAGCTGGTGCAGCAGGCCGAAGAGGAGCGGGCCGACCGCGGCCAGCACGTAGCCGCTCGACTGCGCGACCGCCGAGAGCGCGGTCACCGAGGCCGGGTCCGGCGCACGCAGCGCGATGATCAGCAGGGCCAGTGCGATGGAGGCACCCTGGCCCACCCCCAGGATGATCATCCACAGCCACGGCGATGTCGCGGGAGCCAGCAGGACCCCGGCATATCCGGCGATGGTGAGAGCCGCCGCCCCCACGACGTGCGGCACCTGCGATCGGGCGCCACCCGCGTGCACGGGCACGGTCAGCGTCGCCGCTATCTGGGCCAGGTTCGTCAGCCCGAGAAGGTATCCGGCCTGGTCCGCCGGGAGTCCCGCGTCCTGGAAGATCGTGGGCAGCCACGCCAGCATGATGTAGAACGTCAACGACTGCAGGCCCATGAACGCCATGACGAACCAGGTCATCCTGCTGCCCAGCAGGGTCCGGTACGGCCGGCGCCCGCCCTTGCCGTACGTCCCCGGCGGCCGGCGCAGCGCCTGCGGCGTCCAGAGCACGGCGGCGACGATCGCGAGCATGGCCGCCGATGCGGCCGCGGCCCGCCAGCCGAACTCGCGGGCCAGCGGGACCATCACCGCCGACGCTCCCGCGGCCCCGGCCACCAGGCAGGACACGTAAACCGCGGTGTAGGGCCCGACCCGTGACGGGAAGTGCTGCTTGACGATCGCGGGCATGGCGACGTTCATGATCGCGATGGCCGTGCCGGCGAGTGCGGCTCCGCCGTACAGGGCGACGAGGCCGTCCATACTGCGCACGATGACTCCGACGGCGAGGATGAGCAGGCCGACGAGAAGCGTGCGGTCCAGCCCGATCCGCCCGGCGAGCGCGGGCGCCAGCGGCGCGAGCAGGCCGAGGCAGACCACCATGACGGTGGTGATGGCGCCGCCCGCCGCCGCGTTCAGCCCGAGGTCGCCCATGATGTCGCTGAGCAGCGGCGACACGCCCGCGAGTGCGGGCCGGAGGTTCAGCGCCGCGAGAACGAACCCCACGATCAGCAGCATCCGGCCCGGCTCGCCGTCGGTTCCCCGATTCACGGCCGAATGTTAGAACGAGTGCCCGGTGATGTCGCCCCGCGTGGTCACGCACGGGGTGTGCGTGACCACCACGGTGCTCGCCCGGCTCGCCCGGCTCGCCCGGTTCGACCGGTCGGCTCCCGATCCCGTCCAGATCTTTGCGCCCACGAAGGTCACGAAAAATCCTCCTAAGGGTGGAATTCGAGATCAGGAATGACCGTTGTTTCAAGAAGGAGCGGCTCCGTACGCGAACCGAGTTCGGGGACGATGTCGTCGAGAATTCCCACGAGTTCGTGATGGGAGTCCACCCGCGTCGCGGGGCAGCCGAACGATCGGGCCATCGCCGACAAACTGACCTCGGTGAACGCCGGCCACGGCGCCTTTCCCGCGCCGTTCTTCTCCGCCAGGCGGTCCATGACCGCATATCTGCCGTTCGCCAGCACGACGAAAAGCGCGCCGACCCGATAGTGCGCCGCGCTCCACAACGCCTGGATCCCGTAGATGGCCGAGCCGTCCCCCGTGACCGCCACGACCGGCCGGTACGGCGCGGCCATGCGCACCCCCACCGCCGCGGGAAGGGCGAACCCCAGCCCGCCCATCGCCGCGGAGAGGAACCCCAGCGGCCGCCGGGCCGGCATCAACCGGTGCAGATCCGGCCGGGACGACGGCGTCTCCTCCACCACGACCGCATCCGGCGGGAGCCGTACGGCGAGTTCGTGCATGACATGAGCCGCCCGCAGCGGCTCGCCCGGCCCGGGCGCGGGCGGCGGAACCGGCCGCCCGGTGGCGCCCTCGCCCGCACGTCCGGGAAGCAGCGCGGCGAGCCGCCCGGCGACGGTGCCGGGGTCGGCCAGGAAGGCCAGTTCGGCGGGGCTGCGGTGCACCTCGGCAGGGTCGTCGCTCACGATCGCGACGCGGGTGCCCGGCTCGACCAACGGCCCCGGCTCGTACGGATACTGGCGGAAGACCGGGGCGCCGACGGCCAGGACGGCGTCGTGCCTCCCGAGCGCGCCGCGCAGCCCGGCACGGCCGGCGGGCAGGATCCCGGCGAACAGCGGATGGTCCTGGGGGAAGCCCGCCCTCGCTCCGAAGGACTCCTGCCACACCGGGCAGCCGAGCCGCTCGGCGAGCGCGACCAGCCCCTCCCAGCCTCGCGGCGAGTCCGCGCCGGAACCGGTGACGATGACCGGCGACGCGGCGCCCTCCAGCAGCGCGACGAGCGGCGCGAGATCGCCGTCGTCCACGGCGACCGGCCGCGCCACGACGTCCGGGGCCGCGACGACCGTGCCGTCCCACTCCGCCGACCAGTCGTCCATCGGGACGATCACCAGCGCCGGGCCACGGCCGGTGACCGCCTCGTGGCCCGCGCGGGCGATCGCGCCCGGCACGTCCTGGGCGCGGGCCGGCTGGTCCACCCAGACGGGGTAGTCCCCCGCCAGCCCGTGGAGCCGCCCGGCCAGGAAGGGTTCGAGCGCGAGATGCCTGCGGTCCTGCTGGCCCACGACGACCACGACGGGCGCGCGGTTGACCCTGGCCGTCGCGATCGCGCCGACCGCGTTGCCGAGCCCGGCGGTCGTGTGCAGCAGCGCGAGCGCCGGACGTTCACGCGCGAGCGCCCACCCGGTCGCCATCCCGACGACGGACCCCTCGTGCAGGGCGAGCACGAACTCCAGGTCCTCCGGCAACCCGGTCAGCAGCGGAACCTCCGTGGACCCCGGATTGCTGAATATCGTCGTCATGCCCGTACGACGCAGTACGTCGAACGTCGCATCCCTGACTGTCACAAACGTCACGAAAATCCCACCTCTGGCACGTTGGAGAGCTGCCGGTGATCCCCAGGACAGTCGACGAGTGCGATCCGCTGACGCCGGGCCGGGCGCAGCAGGAGCTTGTACGACCTACGCACACCCACCTCCCACCCCCGGTAACCAGACCGCCACGCTGTCGACACGCACCGACCGACTCCGGAGGAGAGGGAGCGCGGATTCCCCCGGCCGACCGACGCAGGCGGCCCCCTCCGCGTGAACCTGATGCCCACGCAGTTCGGCGAAGCGGGCGATGGCGATCCGCTGCCGCATGCCGACGAGGAGCTGCCAACAAGTACTCCAGATGTTCGCTATGCGAACGAGAGTTCTCTCTGCGGAAATCCTGAGTGGAAGCTACGCCGGGGTTGATCTTCCAGTCAACAACACGACGCATTCGTTCGTCGTGCGCACGACTCCTGCCGATCCGCGCACCACCATCCCCTCGAACGGCGCACCGCCCCGCCGACGCGTCCCGCGGGAGTCCGGCTCTCGATTTGACAACGTTGTCACCGCCTCTGAAATGCGGGATGATCCGGACGTGCCAGAGACGAGACGCGGTCGCCCGACCATGAACGACGTCGCCGCCGCCGCAGGGGTCGCGCTCAAGACCGTGTCGAGAGTCGTCAACAACGAGCCCGGCGTGAACGCCACCACCGCGGAGCGGGTCCACGCCGCCATCGAGCGCCTCGGCTACCGGCGCAACGACGGCGCCAGGACGCTGCGCCGCGGTCGCACCGCCAGCATCGGCCTGGTGATCGAGGACGTCGCCGATCCGTTCTACTCCGGGCTCAGCAGGGCGGTCGAGGACGTCGCGCTCGACGAGGGCTGCCTCGTCTTCACCGGATCGTCCGGCGAGGACGCCTCGCGGGAGCGCGAGCTCGTGCTCGCCTTCTGCGCGCGACGCGTCGACGGGCTGATCATCGTGCCCGCCGGAACCGACCACGACTACCTCACACCCGAGATCGACGCCGGGATCGCGGCCGTCTTCGCCGACCGGCCGCCCGGAGCGGGCCCCGACGCGGACACGGTCGTCTGCGACAACGCGGGCGGCGCCCGCGTCGGCACCGAGCATCTCCTCGCCCACGGGCACCGCCGCATCGCCTTCCTCGCCGACTCGCCGTCGATCTTCACGGCGACCGAGCGGCTGCGCGGCTATCGGGAGGCCCTCGCCTCCGCCGGCCTGCCGTACGACGAGGAACTGGTCGCCATGGCCCCGCCCGGCCGGGCCCGCGCGCTCGCCGACCTGGAACGCCTCTTCAGGCTCGCCGATCCCCCGACCGCGCTGTTCACCGGAAACGGCCGGACCACCGTCGCCACCCTCCGTGCCCTGGCCGCCCCCATCACGCACGGCCCTCCGGTGGCCGTCGTCGGGTTCGACGACTTCGAACTGGCCGACCTGCTGGGGATCACCGTGGTCGCGCAGGACCCGGCCCGACTGGGCCGCGTGGCGGCGGAGCTGCTGTTCCGCCGCCTGGCCGGCGAGAGCGGCCCTCCTCAGCGGCTGGAGCTGCCCACACGCCTCGTCGTACGCGGCTCGGGCGAGCTGCCGCTTCGCGGCTGACCGGGGAACGACCCCTGATCAGGATCACCCGCCGGTCGGCTCTCAGCCCTTGAGGGCTCCGGCCATGAGGCCGCGCATGAAGAACCGGCCCAGCAGGACGTACACGACCATGGTGGGGACGGACGCCAGGATCGCGGCGGCCATCTGCTGGCTGTACGGCACGGTCTGGGCCCCGGCGATGTTGTTGAGCATGACGGTGGTCGGCCACGAGGTCGGCGCGGTGAGGAAGACGGCGAACAGGAAGTCGTTCCACATCGACGTGAACTGCCAGATGATCACCACGGCGAACGCCGGGCCGGAGACCGGCAGGATGATCGACCAGAATGTCCGGAGCATGCCCGCGCCGTCGACCCGGGACGCCTCGATGAGCTCGTCGGGGATCGTCACGTAGTAGTTCCGGAAGATCAGCGTGCAGATCGGGATGCCGTACACGACGTGGGCGAGCGTCAGCCCCGGGATGCCGCCGTAGACGCCGAGGTTCACCATGAGCTGGACGAGAGGGATCATCACCCCCTGGTATGGGATGAACATCCCGAACAGGAACAGGGTGAACACGACGTCGGCCCCGGGGAAGCGCCATTTGGACAGCACGTACCCGTTCATCGAGCCGAGCACGGCGGAGATCAGCGACCCCGGCACGGCGAGCAGGACGCTGTTGACGATGCCCGGTTCGAGTTTCTCCCAGGCGATGCTCCACGCCTCGGTCGTCCAGACCTTCGGCAGGTTCCACGCCTGGCCGGGGTCGGCCTCCGACAGCGGCTTGAAGCTGGTCACCAGCAGCACGTAGACGGGGATCAGGAACACCACGACGAAGATCAGCAGCAGCGCGAGCCGCACCCACCGGGCGACGGCGGCCCGTTGCCTGGCCCGATCCGCCGGGGCCGCGTGCCGTACGGCCTCCTGCGCTACGCTCATGACCGCTTCCCCTTGCGCGCGTTCCACACCAGATACGGGACGACGAAGACGGCGACGGAGATCACGATGTACGACGCGATCGTGGCCCCCTTGGCCGGGTCGTGCGAGTCGAAGACGGCCGTCCACATGAAGATGGCGGGCACGTCGGTGATGATCTGCTTGCCGGACACCGCCACGATCAGGTCGAAGACCTTCAGCGAGATGTGCCCGAGGATGATCAGGGCGGACAGGGTCACCGGGCGCAGCATCGGCAGCACGATGTGCCGGTAGACCTGCCACTCCCCGCACCCGTCGACCCTGGCGGACTCGCGCAGCTCGTCGGGTACGCCGCGGAAACCCGCGAGGAACAATGCCATGACATATCCGGACATCTGCCAGATCGCGGGGATCGCCATCGCGGCCATCCCCCAGTCCGGGTCGCGGAACCACTGCCATTGCAGGAAGTCCAGCCCCAGATAGTGGAACAGGCTGTTCAGGCCGACCGCGCGCTCCCCCGTGCCGCTGTTCATCAGCCACCGCCAGACCACGCCGGTGGCGATGAAGGAGACGGCCATGGGGAACAGGTAGACCGCCCGGAACCCGCTCTCGCCGCGGATCCCCTTCTCCATCAGGAAGGCCAGGAGCCAGCCGAGGACGAGCGCCCCTCCGACGAAGACGACCGTGAAGACGATCGCGTGCCGGACCGAGATGCCCCAGCGCTCCTGATCCCAGATGGCGGTGAAGTTCTCCAGGCCGACGAAGCTCCCCTGGGAGATCTCGTCGTGCTGGTCGGTCATCGCGACCTTGAGGTTCCAGCCGAGCAGGCCGTACACGAAGACCGCGACGGCGACGATCGACGGCGTTACCAGGAGCAGTCCGGGCAGCCACCTGCGTACCCGCGTCACTCGCACCTCTCAACGTCGAGTACGGCCCGCGCCGGCCGGCGCGGAGGGCGTCCGGCGCGGCGCGAGCCGTACAAGGGGGGTCAACTCACTGGCCGCTGTTCTTGGCGGCGGCGATCAGTGCCTGCTGGAACTTGGCCACGTCCTGGTCCTGCTGGAAGAGGCCGACCGCGTCGTTGATCGCGGTACGCCAGGCGTCGTTCGCGACGACACCGTGCTGGATGGAGCCGGCCAGCTTGGCGCTCGCCCACTGGTCGAGATCCCAGGCGAGGTAGTCCTGGTAGAGCGACTTGTCGGCGTCCTTGCGGGCCGGGATGGAGCCCTTCTTGGGGTTGAAGGCGTCCTGGCCCTCCTTGCTGGCGGCGACCTTCAGCCACGCCACCGCTCCGTCCCTGTTGGGAGCGCCCTTGGGCAGGGTGAAGCTGTCCGACAGCCACATGAAGGTGCCGTCCGTACCCGGAGACGCCGCCCAGTCGAAGTCGGTCTTGGACTGCTTGCCCAGGCCGCCGTCCGGCGGGTTGTGGAAGTAGCCGTAGGCCCAGTCGCCCATGATGTTGAACGCGGCCTCGCCGTCGGCGACCTGCTTGGCCGCGGGCTGCCAGTCCTCCTGCGGCGTCCCGGCGTACGACAGGATGGTCTTGAAGTTCTCCAGCGCCTTCGTCACGTTCGCGCCGGACCAGTCGGCGTTCGCCGTCCAGAGCTCGTTGTACGCGTCGGTGCCGAGCGAGCCGAGCATGACGCTCTCCAGCAGGTGGACGGCGGTCCACTGCGAGCCGATCGAGAGCGGGATCTTGCCCGTCTTCTTCACCTTGCCGAGGTCGGCGATGAACTCGTCGATCGTCTTGGGCGCCTCGGAGATCCCGGCCGCCTTGAGGACCGACGGGTTGAACCACAGGACGTTGGACCTGTGGATGTTCACCGGCACCGAATAGACCTGGCCCTGGACCGAGATCTGGTCGATCAGCTCCTGGGGCAGGACGTCCTTCAGCTTGAGCTCGTCATAAAGGAAGTTCAGCGGCTCCAGCTTGCCCGCCTTGATGTATCCCTGCAGCTCGGCGCCGGCGTGCCCCTGGAAGGTGTCCGGAGGCTGGTTGGCCTGGAGCTTGCTGGAAAGCAGCGCGCGGGCCTGGTCTCCGGAGCCGCCCGCGACGGCCGCGTCATAGAACGTGAAGCCGGGATTGCCCTTCTCGAAGATCTCCCGCATGGCCTTCAGTCCGTCGGCCTCGCCGGGGCCCGTCCACCAGGAGAAGACCTCGACTTTCTTCTGCCCGGACTGCCCGCCTCCGGCGGCCTTGTCGTCGCTTCCTCCGCAGGCCGTGAGGGTGAGCAGACCGGCCACCGAGACCGCCACGGCCGCCAACCACCGTCGTCTCATCGCACATCCCTTCGGGGTGTGGTCGTCGAAAATCCTTACCCCCGAGAACTGACAACGTTGTCAGCAAGAACCTTTATCAACCCATCTCGCACCATCGGGCGTCAAGGGATGTGCGGCTACGCCCGGATAACGTCTCCGCATACCGCCGGGGCGCCGGCCCCGCGTACGCGCCGCGGGGCTCCGCGTACCACCGGGCGGGCCGCCCCATGCCGACGCGCGGGAGGGATTCGCCTGTCTCCGGGGACGTGTTCCTGGCGACCCGCCGCCGATGGCGAAATGTCAGTGACCCTCGTCACACTGCTGCCATGACTGTCACGCGGGGGGCGGGCACAGGGGCGAGCCCGGAAACAGGCCCCACATCAGGACCAGGATCGTCGTCGGAGCCCGGCAGACAGCAGGCGGACGCGGAGGCCGAGGCGGGCGGGCAATCCCGGCCGGAGGACCTTCCGGACTTCTCCGACCTCACGCCGAATCGCTGGCACGAACACGACGACATAATGCGCAACATCGGCTTCCTCACCATCGCACGGCGGCTGCCCGCGCTGATCGGCCAGGCCGTGCGCATGGCGTGGGAGGCCGGCCGCCGCGACACGGTCGCCACGATCGGGCTCAGCCTGCTCGCCGGCGTCTTCACCGCGTTCGGGCTGCTGGCCACAACCGGCGTGCTGCAGGCCCTGCTGGCGGCGGGGCCGACACCCGAGCGGGTACGCGCGGCGCTGCCCGCGCTGCTCGCCGTCGGCGCGGCGGCGACCATACGCACCAGCCTGCAGGCAGGCGCCAACTGGGCGCAGGCGCGGCTCGAACCCCAGGTGAGCCGCATCGCCGAGAAGCGGCTCTATGGCGTGACCAGCGACGTCGAGCTGATCCGCTTCGACGGCTCCGACTTCCACGACGCGCTTCAGCGAGCCCAGACACGCGGCGTCGGATCGTCCGACGCGGTGGTCGACTCGACGATCGACGTGCTGACCTCGGCCATCGGCCTCATCGCGGCGGCGGGCGTGCTCGGCGTCCTGCACCCGGCGCTGCTGCCGCTGCTCGTCGTCGCCGTCCTGCCCGACGCCTGGGCCACGGTGCGCGCCGCCCGCATGCGCTACACCACGATGTTGTCGCTGGTTCCCAACTACCGCCGCAAGTGGATCATCAGCGAGCTGCTCAGCGCGCGATCGACCGCGGCCGAGGTGCGCTCCTTCACCATGCGGGGATTCCTGCTCGAGGTCTACGACCGGGTCGCCCGCGCCGAGCAGGCGGTCCTGATCGCTCTGGCCCGGCGGCAGACGTTCGCCCGGCTCGTCGGCGAGGCGTTGGGCGGGCTCGGCACCGCCCTGGTCTACATCGCGCTCGGGTTGCTCCTCGCCCTCGGCGCGGTCCCGCTCGCCGTCGCGGGCACCGCCGTGCTGGCGATCCGCTCGGGCCAGTCGTCCCTGGCGAGCCTGCTGTTCGCCGTGAACCGCCTCTACGAGAACGGGCTCTACTTCACCGACTTCGTCGACTTCTGCGCGAGCGCGGGGTCGGAGCGCACGCCGGAGCGGCGGGAGGCGCCGCCCGGGGAGTTCCAGCGGATCACCGTCGAGGACGTCAGCTTCACCTATCCGGGATCGGAGACTCCGGCGCTGCGCGGCGTGTCGATCCGGATCGACCGAGGCGAGGTCATCGCGCTCGTCGGCGAGAACGGCTCGGGCAAGACCACCCTGTCGCGGATCCTGGCCGGGCTGTACGTCCCGGACGGCGGCCGGGTCCTGTGGGACGCCACCGACCTGCGCGACGTGGATCCACAGCTGCTGCGCGGCCGGATCGCGGTGATCGCCCAAGACCACAGCCACTGGCCGTTGAACGCCCGGCACAACATCACGATGGGCACCGAGAAGGGCGAGGACGCGGTGCGCCGGGCGGCCGAGGTCGCGGGCGCGGACGAGGTCATCGCGGAGCTGCCACTCGGCTACCGCACCCTCCTCGACAAGCGGTTCAAGGACGGCCACGAGCTGTCGGGCGGTCAGTGGCAGCGGATCGCCGTCGCCCGCGGCTTCTATCGGGACGCGCCGCTGCTGATCTGCGACGAGCCGACGGCCGCGCTCGACGCCCGGGCCGAGCACGCGCTCTTCGAACGGATCAGGGAGCACGCGGACGGGCGCACCGTGGTGCTGATCACGCACCGGATGGCCAGCGTGCGTTACGCCGACCGGATCTACGTCCTCGACCACGGAAAGGTGGCCGAGGACGGCACGCACGCCGAGCTCATGGCGCGCTCCGGCATCTACGCCGAGCTCTACAACCTCCAGGCCGAGGCATACCGCACCACCTGAGTCAGGAGGCGCGCTCGTCCTCGCACGCGTAGAGCGCGTCGGGGATGGCCAGCACGTCCCGGTAGTACTGGATCTTGCGCTGGATCGCCCCCTGCTTCTGCCGCAGGGCGGCGATCTGGTCCTCGACCGCCCGGTCGTGTGCCGCGAGCAGCGCGATCCGGTCACGGATGGTGTGCTCGCCCTCGCGGGTGAGCTCGGCGAAGCGCAGCATCTCGGCGATCGACATGCCGGTGTCCCGCAGGCACCGGATCATGCCCAGCCAGCCGACGTCGCCGTCGCTGAAGCGGCGCTGCCCGGCGGCGTTGCGCTCGATCGGTTCCAGCAGCCCTATTCGCTCGTAGTAGCGGAGCGTGTCCAGGCTGAACCCCGTCTCCTCCGCCACCTGTCCCGGTGTGTACGCAGTCACCCGCCCCATGGTGGCACCTGGAGTCGGCTCCAGGTCAAGCGGTTTGCGCTGGAGTGCGCTCCAGCGTGCACGGTGGGCGACATGAGACTCGCGTTGGGCACGATCCCGTTCGGCACCACTGTGGACGAGGCGACCTCGTTCACCATCCTCGACCGATTCGTCGAGGGCGGCGGGACGATCGTGGACACCTCGAACAACTATCCCTTCTGGCAGGTCGGCGCGACCGGCGACGAGAGCGAGGTCACCGTCGGCAGGTGGCTCGCCTCGCGCGGCGTCAGGGACCGGGTCGTCATCAGCACCAAGTGCGGGGCCCGGCCGACGGTTCCCGGCGACCTGACCCTCGCCTCGGCCGAGGGCCTGTCCGCCGGGACGATCCGTACGGCGGCCGAGGGCAGCCTGCGCCGGCTCGGCGTCGACGCCATCGACGTCTACTGGGCCCACGTCGAGGACCGCTCCGTACCCCTGGACGAGACCGTCGAGGCGTTCGGCCGTCTGGTGGACGAGGGGAAGGTCCGGGAGGTCGGCGCGAGCAACCATCCCGCCTGGCGGGTCGAGCGGGCCCGGCAGGTCGCGTTGGCCGGCGGCCGGGCGCGGTACACCCACCTGCAGATGCGTCACTCCTACCTGCGCCCACGCCCCGGCGTACGCCTGCCGGAGGGTGGCCACGTCCAGGTCGGGGAGGAGACCCTGGACTACGTGCGCTCGGAGCCGGATCTGACCCTGTGGGTCTACACCTCGCTGCTGGCCGGGGCGTACACGAGTAAGCCGCTTCCCGAGCAGTACGACCATCCGGGCACGACGCGGCGGCTCGCCGCGCTGGACGAGGTCGCGCGTGAGGTCGGCGCGACGCGGAACCAGGTCGTCCTGGCCTGGTTGCGCGCGCAGGGCATCATCCCGATCGTGGGCGCGAGCGCGGTGGCCCAGATCGAGGAGCTGCTGGCGGAGGTCACGCTGGACGACGAGCTGCGAGCCCGGCTGGACGCCCCCGCCTGATCACTCCACGGGCGGCTCGGAGATGTGCTCGGACAGGTAGCGGCGGACCAACCGCTTGCACTCGACGATCAGATCCGGGTCGCCCTCCGGGTGGGCGCGGAAGGCGAGCTTGAGCACGGCGTCGGCCGCCTCCACCGCGACGATGAACGCGCGGCCGAGGCCCTCGTTCCTGGGCGCGCCCAGCAACTCGATGATGAGCGAGCGAAGCCGGTCGGCCACGATGACGTTGTTGTCCAGGGCTCGGTCGAGCATGCGCCGGCTCTCGGGCAGCGCGGGGCCGCCGGGCGTGGTCAGTATCTCGCCGAAGTCGACGACCCCGAAGCCGGGCATCGTCCGCTTCATGTGGACGAACTCGTCGATGACGAGGTCGACGGCCTCGGTCCAGTCCTTGAGGGAGGCGCCGACCACCCGGGCGGCCATCCGGTCGAGGAAGGCGTCGAGGTTGCGCAGGGCGAGCGCGCGGACCAGCCCCTGCTTGTCGGGGAAGAACTGGTAGAAGGTCCCGATGGGCACCTCGGCCCGGCGGGCGACCTCCTTGGTCGTCAGCTGTTCGTAGCCGACCTCGTCGAGCAGCAGGGCGCACTCGTCCAACATCCGCTCGACCCGTTCGAGGCTGCGGCGCTGGGAAGGGCGGCGGCGCAGCGTTCCACCCGCGGCGTTCGTCATTGGCCCATTCTCTACCGGATGACCCGTACGCGCGTTAACATGAGCGTCACTCATATCCGAAAGGGTGGCACATGTTCCTCTGGGGTACGGCTACCGCCTCCTACCAGATCGAGGGCGCGGTCTCCGAGGACGGACGCGGCGTCTCGATCTGGGACACGTTCTCCCACGAGCCCGGGAAGGTCCGGGACGGGCACACCGGCGACGTGGCCTGTGATCACTACCATCGCTGGCCGGAGGACGTCGCGCTGATGGCCGACGCGGGCCTCAACGCGTACCGCTTCTCGGTCGCGTGGCCGCGGATCCAGCCCACCGGACGGGGCGAGGTCAACCAGGCGGGGCTCGACTTCTACGACCGGCTGGTGGACGGCCTCTGCGAGAAGGGCATCACCCCCGCGCTGACGCTGTTCCACTGGGACCTGCCCCAGGCGCTGGAGGACGAGGGCGGCTGGCTGAACCGCGACACATCCGGATATTTCGCGGATTACGCGGCCATAGTGGCGGAGCGACTGTCCGACCGGGTCAAAATGTGGATCACCCTCAACGAGCCCATCGTGCACATGACGTTCGGGTACGCCATGGGCGTCCACGCGCCGGGCCGTACGCTGCTCCTCGACGCCCTGCCCGTCGCCCATCACCAGCTTCTCGGGCACGGCCTCGCCACGGCGGCGCTGCGGGCGAACGGCGCCGAGCAGGTGCTGATCACGAACAACTGCACGCCGGTGTGGCCGGCCTCGGACGACCCGGCCGACCTCGCCGCCGCGGCCGCCTACGACACCATGCACAACCGGCTGTTCAACGACCCCCTCTTCGTCGGCTCCTATCCCGACTTCTCGGCGTTCGGAGTGGAGAATCTGGACTTCATCCACGACGGGGATCTGGCGACGATCGCGCAGCCGCTCGACGGGCTCGGGATCAACTACTACAACCCCACGCGGATCTCCGCGCCGTCCACCGACCTTCTGCCGTTCGACGACGCGGGAATCACCGGCTACCCGACCACGGCGTTCGGCTGGCCCGTCGTGCCCGACGGCCTGCGCGAGCTGCTCGTCTCCCTCAAGGAGCGGTACGGCACCGCGCTCCCGCCGGTCTACATCACAGAGAACGGCTGCTCGTACGACGGGATCGAGGACCAGGAGCGGATCGACTACCTCGACGGTCACATCAAGGCGATCAGGCGGGCCCAGGCCGAGGGCGTGGACGTCCGCGGCTACTTCATCTGGTCGCTGCTCGACAACTTCGAGTGGGCCGAGGGGTACCACCAGCGCTTCGGCCTCGTCCACGTCGACTTCGAGACCCAGAAGCGCACCCCGAAGGCCAGCTACCACTGGCTCAGGCAACTGATCGCGGAGTGATCCCTGCCGGAGGGCCGCACCTGCGGCGCGGCGGGCTCGGGGTGCCCTTGAGGCGACTCGCGCCCTCCGCGCCGGCCCCTGACGCGGAGCTCAGAGCACGGAGACGTGGACGTGGTCGTAGTGGTTCGCGGTGATGCCACCGCGGTCGGACATCATCCGCCAGCCCGCGCCCGTACGCATGTCATAGAAGCGCTGCTGCCAGATGATGTACATGATCCCGTACTTGTCGGCGTTGTCGATGCACCATTGGGCGAGGGCGTCGCCGCGCGCCTTGGCCACGGGATCGGGCATGCGGCCGTTGCTCATCATGAAGTCGCAGGCGCGGCCCTTGCCGTGCTCTCCGGGGTCGCCCACGCGCAGGCAGCCCACCCCGAAGGGCATCGGGAAGGACTGCATGACGATGCCCCGCAGGGTGATCAGCCGCTGGGTCAAACCGCTCGCGGAGCCGGGGGTCTGGAAGCCGAACTTGGCCAGCTTCTCCTCGACCTCGCGCTGCTTGGCCTTCAGCTCCTTGATGTGCCTCTCCAGCTTGGCGATCTTCGCGTCGGCGTCCTTCGCGGCCTTCTTCTGCTCCGCGATCAGCGTCTTGATCGAGTTGAGGTGCTGCGTCTTCTCACTGGAGAGGTAGGACATGATCGAGTACGTGCCGAGGTCGGTCTGCGGCAGCATCAGTTCGGACGCGTCGAACCCTCCGCCCATGTACGAGGTCTGGGCGAACATGGCCACCCGCTGCTCGGCCTTGATCTGAGAGCGCTTCAGCTTCGTCAACCGCGCGGAGGCGTTCTTCGCGAGCTTCATGGTGTCGTCGAGGCTGACGATCTCCCCGCGGTACGCCTTGGCGAGATCGGCGGCGTCCTGGGTGAGTTTCTTGAGTTTGGCCTGCTCGTCCGGTGCCGCCTGCGCTCCGGGTGCGGTGAGCGCGCCAAGGAGCGCGGTGAACATCACCGCCAGGCCGACCCAGCGCCCCGGTTGCACGTGATCCTCCCCTGCAGACGGTCCGAAACTATAGAAGATGATCTTGAAAGCCGCCACCTGAACGGGCGATCCTGTGCATGTTTCCTCTTGTTTGCCGGTATTTGCGAGCAATTGAGCATCTTGCCAGCACAGACAGAACATGATTCGGTCCCAATGGCGGGTCGGTACTTGTCCCGCACCGCTGCGACGCACAGACTGTTAACCAAACAAGCATTCGCTCAAATCAGGCACGCCCGACCGGGAGGCGGACCAGCATGCTTCACCACGACAGGCTCTTCATCGGGGGCGACTGGATGGCCCCCGCGGGCACCGGGACCATCGACGTCGTGTCGCCGCACACCGAGGAGGTGGTCGGGCGGGTTCCCGACGGCACCGCCGCCGACATGGACCGCGCGGTCGCCGCGGCGCGCGAGGCGTTCGACGCCGGACCGTGGCCCCGGATGAGCATGGCCGAGCGCGCGGCCGTCGTCGCGAGGCTCGCCGAGATCTACGCGGCGCGCCAGAACGAGATCGCCGACGTGATCACCCTGGAGATGGGCTCACCGATCACGTTCTCTCAGCTCGCCCAGGCCCCGCAGCCGCTCGGGATGCTGCAGTACTTCGCCGAGCTGGGCGCGACCTTCGCCGTCGAGGACGAGCGGCCGGGCATGTTCGGCCCCATCACCGTGCGCCGCGAGCCGGTCGGCGTCGTCGCCGCCGTCGTTCCGTGGAACGTCCCGCAGTTCGTCATCATGACCAAGCTCGCCCCCGCGCTCGTCGCCGGCTGCACCATCGTCGTCAAGCCGGCCCCGGAGACGCCGCTCGACGCCTACCTGCTCGCCGAGATGGTCAAGGAGGCCGGGATCCCCGACGGCGTGGTCAACATCGTGGCCGCCGGGCGTGAGGCGGGCGAGCACCTCGTCTCCCACCCCGGCGTCGACAAGGTGGCCTTCACCGGTTCCACCGCCGCGGGCCGTCGGATCGCCTCCATCTGCGGCGAGCAGCTCAAGCGCTGCAGCCTGGAGCTCGGCGGCAAGTCGGCGGCGATCATCCTGGACGACTGCGACCTGCCGTCCGCGATGGGCTTCCTGTCGATCGCCTCGCTCATGAACAACGGCCAGGCGTGCGTCGCGCAGACCCGCATCCTCGCCTCCAGGAACCGGTACGACGAGGTCGTGCAGGCGGTGGCCGACATGGTGGTCGGCCAGCAGGTCGGCGACCCCGCCGACCCGGCCACGGGCATCGGCCCGCTGGTGGCCAGGCGGCAGCAGGAGCGGGTCGAGGGATACATCAGGATCGGCATCGACGAGGGCGCCAAGACGGTCGTCGGCGGCCTCAACCGGCCGTTCGACCGTGGCTGGTACGTCGCCCCCACCGTGTTCGCCGGGGCGACCAACGACATGCGCATCGCCCGCGAGGAGATCTTCGGGCCGGTCCTGGCGGTGATCCCGTACGACGACGAGGCGGACGCGATCCGCATCGCCAACGACAGCGACTACGGGCTGTCCGGCTCGGTCTGGACCGCGGACACCGACCACGGCATGGACGTCGCCCGCCAGGTCCGCACGGGCACCTACGGCGTCAACATGATGAACACCATGGAGCCGTCCACACCGTTCGGCGGATACAAGGCGAGCGGGCTCGGCCGGGAACTCGGCCCCGAGGGCCTGTCGGCCTATCTGGAGTACAAGTCGATCGCCCGCCTCGGCTGAACGGGACACCGGGCCGGGTCACCTGACCGGATCGTCCGGCGGGTCATCCGGCCGGGTCGACTCGGGCTGATTGGCTCGGGCTGACCGACTGGGGCTGACTGACTCGGGCGGGACTCCCACCGGTCCCGCACGGCCGTCGGCGTGCGAGGCATCACCTCGCCACCGCTCCGGCCGTACGGGACCGAAGGCCGCCCAGCGCGCCCCCGCGACGCTGGGCCACACCATGAGTACACAATGGTGCACACCGATCTCCCCAAACCGGCGGATTGGACCACTCCCGAGGGATTTGATCCGTTCAACTCAGGTAGACGACCGTTATTCGGGTTTGGTTCGCGAAATCCAGCGACCAATTTTCCGGACCAGATCCGGCGTCGCCGCCGCCTCGGCGTGGCCGTACCCGGGGATGATCCACATCTCCTTCGGGTCGCGGGCGTTGCCGTAGAGCTCGTGCGGGTGGTCCAGCGGGAAGAACGGGTCGGCGTCACCATGGACGATCAGGAACGGCGTCGGCGCGATGAGCGCGGCCGCCTCGTACGGCGGCAGCGGCACGGGGTCCCACTCACCCGTCGCGATCCGGGTCCGCTTGATCCACCGCGCGGCGAGCCGCCCCTCCGGACGCTCGATCGCCCAGTGCACCTGGCGCATCGGCTTGGTGCCCCGGTAGTACCACCACGCGGGGCCGCTCACCGCGACGACCGCGTCCACGCCCCGGTGCAGCGCGGCATGCCGTACGGCCACGGCCGCGCCCATCGAGAAACCGATGGTCACTACCCGCCGGTAGCCGATCGACCTGGCGTGCTTCACCGCCGCGTCGAGATCGAGCACCTCAAGGTCGCCCACCGTCGACTTGCCGGTGGAACGCCCGTGCCCGCGGAAGTCGAAGGAGAGCACACCCCCGAAGCCGGCCAGGACGTGCACGATGCGCCGCGTGCACCGCGTTCGCCAGGATCCGGTGAATCCGTGGGCGAGCACGATGCCGAGGTCGAGGGAGCCGTTGGGCGTGTGCGAAGCGTCGATCCGCACGCCGTCCGACGTGCGCAGCATCGCCGCGAAGGCCGGAGCGAAGGTCATGTCCCCCAACCTTAACGGCGCCTCCCGACACGGTTCTCAGGAGGACGTCTCCGCCGTGAACGTCTCCGCCGTGGAGCGCGCCCGCGTGGATCCACGGTTGCGGGCGCGCCCCGGCTCACACCTGTTCGGGGACGACCTCCGCGCGGCGCAGCGCGGCCCGCCGCAGTGGCTCGCGCAGCGCCGTGCCGAGCCGTACGCCGGCGAGGCGGGCGAACAGGGCGGCGGCGAGCACCGTGGCGGCCACCGTCACGACGCCGCCGAGCTGGAGGGCCAGCCGGGGGCCGAAGGAGTCGCTCAGCCAGCCGAGCAGCGGGCCGCCCACCGCGCCGGACGCCGCGGAGACCACGCCGAGGACCGCGATGACGCGGCCGCGCATGTGATCGGGGCTGTCCAGCTGGGCACGCGCCGATACGGCGGTGTCGAGCACGACCGCGCTCGCGGCGACGGGCAGCATGAGAGCGGCGAACGAGACGAAGCCCGGAGCCAGGCCGCTCAGCAGCTGGACCGCGCTGGCCAGCAGAGCGGCGCACAGCAGCAGCCGCAGCGTGAGCCGGGCCCGACCGGCCGCGACCACGCCGCCGATCACCGTGCCGACGGCGAAGACCGTCGAGAGCACGCCGTACCCCGCGGAGCCGGCGGCCAGGGGGCCCGCGCTCATCGCCGCCATGGTGACCTGATAGTTGCGCCCGAGGCTCCCCAGGACGAGGGCGAGACCGAGGAGCACCAGGAGCCAGGGCGTGCGCAGCACGTAGCGCAGGCCCTCGCCGACGCCGCGTTCCCCGGTGGAGGATGCCCTGGGCAGGACGTGCATCTCGTCGCGGCGCATGGCGAAGATCGCGCCGATCACGGCGAGGAAGCTCGCCGCGTTGATGAGGAACAGGGCGCTCATGCCGGTGATCGGGAGCAGCACGCCGGCCGCGCTCATGCCGAGGATGCGCGCACCCGAGCTGATCACCGAACCGAGCGCCATCGCGTTGGGGAGGTCCTCGGGCGGCACGACCTCCGCGCCGAACCGGCCGAGAGCGGGGCCGCCGATCGCGTTGACCACCCCGGAGGCGAGCATCACGGCATAGAGGGGGACCATCGACCGGGGCTCGCCCATCGCGATCATCGCGAGGGCCAGGGCGAGCCCTCCCTGGGCGATCTGCGCGGCCAGCACGACGGGCCGGGAGGGCAGCCGGTCGGCCAGCGAACCACCCCACATGCCGAGCACGAGCGTGGGCAGCGCCTGGAGCACGAGGCTGAGCCCGACGCTGGTGGCCGAGCCGGTGGCCGAGAGGATCAGCCAGTTGACGCCCAGCACCTGCATCCAGGTCCCGGTCACGGAGACGAGGTCGGCGGCGGCCCAGAACCGATAGTTACGGTGCCGAAGGGAACGCAGCGTCGCCGCGGGTAAAGCCACCGTCGTGTCCTTCTTCGGGGAGATTCAACGGCAGGACGAACACACGGCCGATATCCCAGGATTCCGTTTTGTCCGGAAATATGACGCTAATCACATGCTAAAGTGGTTTTGAGCAGATCATGTGAATCGAAGAGGCCGATCCTCCAGCCACGTGACCGATCCCGCCAGGGTGATCTTCTTCGAGATCTCGTCGCAGATCAGGGGCAGGCCGCCGACCGCCATCCGTGAAACCATCAGCGATGGAACTTTCGGCGACAAACGTGGAGATGTGCCAGATCGTGCGCCCATGGCGCGCGGCGGTGACGGGCATCAACTAAAATCTGAAGGTCGCACTCGCGGCCAGAGCGTCTCGCGACGGGACACGAGCCGGTTCCCGGGACGCGGACGGACAGCCCCAACGAACCAGAGCGAGACTCCACTATGCCATTGAACAGCCGCGACGACCTGCGGAACATCGCGATCATCGCGCATGTCGACCACGGCAAGACCACGCTCGTGGACGCCATGCTCTGGCAGTCCGGGGCGTTCCGCGCCAACCAGGACGTCGACGAGCGCGTCATGGACTCCAACGACCTGGAGCGCGAGAAGGGCATCACCATTCTCGCCAAGAACACCGCGGTCAAGCACGGGGGCATGACGCTCAACATCATCGACACGCCCGGCCACGCCGACTTCGGCGGCGAGGTGGAGCGCGGCCTGTCCATGGTGGACGGTGTCGTCCTGCTGGTCGACGCCTCCGAGGGGCCGCTGCCGCAGACCCGTTTCGTGCTGCGCAAGGCACTGTCCGCCAAGATGCCGGTCATCCTGTGCATCAACAAGGTCGACCGGCCCGACGCCCGGATCTCCGAGGTCGTCGACGAGGTCTACGAGCTCTTCATGGACCTCGACGCCACCGAGGAGCAGATCGACTTCCCGATCGTCTACGCGTCCGCCAAGGCGGGCCGGGCCTCGCTGAACCGGCCTCAGGACGGTGGCATGCCCGACGCCGACGACCTCGAGCCGCTGTTCGAGACGATCGCGTCGACGATCCCGGCGCCGGTCTATGACCCGACCGCGCCGCTGCAGGCCCACGTCACCAACCTCGACGCGTCCAGCTACCTCGGCCGGATCGCGCTGTGCCGGGTGCACCAGGGCACGATCAAGAAGGGCCAGCAGGTCGCGTGGTGCCGCACCGACGGCACCGTCCAGCGGGTGAAGATCTCCGAGCTACTCATGACGGACGCGCTGGAGCGCAAGCCCGCCGAGGAGGCGGGCCCCGGTGACATCATCGCGATCGCCGGCATCCCCGACATCATGATCGGCGAGACGCTGGCCGACCCCGACGACCCGCGCCCGCTGCCGCTGATCACCGTGGACGAGCCGGCGATCTCCATGACCATCGGCACCAACACCAGCCCGCTGGTCGGCAAGGTCAAGGGCTCCAAGGTCACCGCCCGCATGGTCAAGGACCGCCTCGACAAGGAGCTCGTCGGCAACGTCTCGCTGCGGGTGCTCCCGACGGACCGGCCCGACTCCTGGGAGGTCCAGGGCCGCGGCGAGCTCGCCCTGGCCATCCTGGTCGAGCAGATGCGCCGCGAGGGCTACGAGCTGACCGTCGGCAAGCCGCAGGTCGTCACCAAGCAGATCAACGGCAAGGTGCACGAGCCGGTCGAGCGGCTCACGGTCGACTGCCCCGAGGAGTACCTCGGCGCGGTCACCCAGCTCCTCGCCGTCCGCAAGGGCCGCATGGAGCACATGACCAACCACGGCACCGGCTGGATCCGGATGGAGTTCGTGGTCCCGGCCCGCGGCCTGATCGGCTTCCGTACGGAGTTCCTCACCGAAACGCGCGGCACCGGCCTGGTGCACCACGTCTTCGAGGCGTACGAGCCGTGGTTCGGCGAGCTGCGCACCCGCAACAACGGCTCCCTGGTCGCCGACCGCTCCGGCCCGGTCACCGCGTTCGCCATGCTCAACCTGCAGGAGCGCGGCACGCTGTTCGTCTCCCCGACCACCGAAGTGTACGAGGGCATGATCGTCGGCGAGAACTCCCGTTCCGACGACATGGACGTGAACATCACCAAGGAGAAGAAGCTCACGAACATGCGCTCCTCCACGGCGGACGAGACCGAGAAGGTCATCCCGCCGCGCGTCCTGTCGCTGGAGCAGGCGCTGGAGTTCATCCGCGAGGACGAGTGCGTGGAGATCACTCCCCAGACCGTCCGCATCCGCAAGGTCGTCCTGGACGCCGCCACCCGCGGCCGGACCGCCGCGCGGGCCAAGCGCGCCAACTGATCGCGCAGGGCAGCGACCGGGAGATCCGCACGCCGGCCGCCTGAACCGAAACCGGTTCAGGCGGCCGCCTGCGTTCCGGCCCACCGCGCGCCGACGAGCCGGGCACATCGTCTCGACGGGGCCAGGAGGGCGCAATACGACGCCATCCAGGCCGCCGTTTCCCACCCGCGACATGGCCCACGCATGGTTTCCTGCGTAACGGAAGGTAATCGGAACGCAACCCAACGCACAAAGCAGGAGTCACCATGCCCGGCAGGACACATTTCGCACTCGCCGTGATGCTCATGCTCGGAGGGGCCGTCGCCGGATCCTCCGCCGCCGAGGCGACACCCGGCCGCATCGCCCGCCCCCTCGACGCCACGCTCCGCGACGCGAACGGCAAGCGGGTCGGCGTACTGCGGATCGAGGACGAGGGACCGCAGGCGACCCGGATCACCGTGAGCGTCTGGGGCCTGCCCGTCGGCTATCACGGCTTCCATGTCCATACCACCGGCACGTGCGACGCCAAGGCGGTCGATCCGGTGACCGGGAGCCCGTTCACCTCGGCCGGCGGGCATCTCGACCTCGACGCGTCCGGGCACCACGGCGACCACTCCGGAGACCTCCCCGCCCTGCTCGTGGGCCGGAACGGCACCGGCCGCGCCTCGTTCGTCACCGACCGGTTCCGGGTCTCGCAGCTGACCGACTCGGACGGCAGCGCCGTCGTCATGCACGCGCTGCCGGACAACTACGGCAACATCCCCGTCCGCTACACGCACCCGGCGGACGTGACGGGGACGACGGGCGCCGACGCGACCACGTTGAAGGCCGGCGACACCGGCAACCGGATCGCCTGCGGCGTCGTCCGCTGATGCCCCAAGCCGCCCCCAAGTGGCGCACAAGCCGCCCGGGCCACCATGCCTGTAGGAGAGCACCACGGGGGTGCGGTGCCTCCACGAGAGGGGGAATCCGTCATGAGACTCGTCAACACGATGCTGTACACCGCGCAGACCGGCGCCTGGTTGATCATCGGAGCGCTGGTGCTGCTGATCGCGCGCTGAATCCGGTACGGCTCGCCCGGGGGGTGCGAGCCGTACACACCGATGTCAGACCGACGTCAGCGTTCCTCGACATCAGCGGCGACGGCGTGCGGTCCCGAAGATGGACCGCGTGATCTCCTTGCCGAGGGCGGACGCGGCCGACCGCGCCAGCGACCGGAACGCGGGCGAGCCGAGCACGCCTTCCAGGGTCGACTTCTCGCCCGGCCGCTCCCTCGCCTCCTCACGCCTCTCTCTCGGCCGCTCGGCCGTTTCGGCGGGTGCCGTAGGGGCGGGCGCGTGCGGGGTGAGCCGGGCGCTCAGCATCTCGTACGCCGACTCCCTGTCGACCGCCGTGCCGTACTTGGGGAGAAGCGGAGAGGTGGTGACGGCCTGCCGGACCACGGCGGGGTCGGACGGCGCCATCAGGCTCCGCGGTGCGCGCAGGCGGGTCCACGCGACCGGCGTGGGCGCGCCAGTCTCTGACAGCACGGTCACCACCGCCTCGCCGATGCCGAGCTGCGTGAGCAACTCCTCCAGGTCGTACGACGACGAGGGGAACGTGGACACGGTCGCCTTCAGCGCCTTGGCGTCCTGCGGTGTGAAGGCGCGCAGGGCGTGCTGCACGCGCGAGCCGAGCTGGGCCAGTACGTCGGCGGGCACGTCCTTGGGCGTCTGGGTGACGAAGAAGACCCCGACCCCCTTCGAGCGGATCAGCCGCACGGTCTGCGTGATCGACTGAAGGAACGCCTTGGACGCGTCGCCGAACAGCAGGTGGGCCTCGTCGAAGAAGAACACCAGCCGCGGCTTGTCCGGATCGCCGATCTCGGGCAGCCCCTCGAACAGGTCCGCCAGCAGCCACATCAGGAAGGTCGAGAAGAGCTGCGGCCGGTCCTGTACGGCGGGCAGCTCCAGGATGGAGATCACGCCCCTTCCGTCGGGCGTCACCCGGAGCAGGTCATGGGTGTCGAACTCGGGCTCGCCGAAGAACGCGTCCGCGCCCTGCGCCTGGAAGTTGATCAGCGAGCGCAGGATCACCCCGGCGGTCTGCGCCGACAGGCCTCCGATCCCCTTCAGCGCCTCCGGATTGTCCGTGAGGTACTGGATGACCGCGATCAGGTCCTTCAGGTCCAGCAGCGGCAGGCCGTGCTTGTCGGCGAAGTAGAAGATCAGTCCGAGCGAGGACTCCTGGGTCTCGTTGAGCCCGAGGACCTTGGCCAGCAGCGTGGGGCCGAACGACGTCATGGTGGACCGGAGCGGGATGCCCTCCCCGATGCCGCCGAGCGAGAAGAACTCGGTGGGCGACGCCGTGCCCGACCAGGTCTCGCCGACCTCCGCGGCCCGCGCGGTCACCCGGTCGGAGGCCACGCCGGGTGAGGCGAGGCCGGACAGGTCGCCCTTCATGTCGGCGAGGAAGACCGGCACCCCCTGGGCGGAGAGCTGCTCGGCCGTCATCTGGAGCGTCTTGGTCTTCCCCGTCCCGGTGGCGCCCGCGACCAGGCCGTGCCGGTTCATCATGGCGAGCGGGATCCTGATCTTCTGGGAGGGGTCGGCCCGCCCGTCCGTCACCAGCGCGCCCAGTTCCAGCGCCGGCCCCTCGAAGTCGTAGCCCTTCATCGA
This sequence comes from Microtetraspora glauca, assembly GCA_001570385.1. Classification (GTDB taxonomy): domain Bacteria; phylum Actinomycetota; class Actinomycetes; order Streptosporangiales; family Streptosporangiaceae; genus Microtetraspora; species Microtetraspora glauca. The sequence goes on from BBYL01000010.1 coordinate 285,290, forward strand.
ACCTCCTCGAGCGTGGAGCCCCGGGCTTCCCCCAAAAAGAGGAATCAACGGTCGGAGTACCGCTTCCCCGGCGTGAGATGGCCGAACAATTCGGACACGGTCACGTACGTGAAGCCCTTCTCGTCGAGCACCTTGAGCAGGCGCGGCAGCGCCTCCACGGTGGTCTTGTGGATGTCGTGCATCAGGACGATGTCCCCCGGCTTCGCCTTCGTGCTGCGCTGTACCACCAGCTTGGGCACCCGGTCGCGCCAGTCGAGGGTGTCGATCGCCCAGAGGATCTGCGCGAGTCCGAGCCGCCTCGTCTCCTCGGTCACCCTGCGGTCGGTCGCACCGTACGGCGGGCGCATGCCGTGCATGCGGACGCCGGTCAGATCCTTGACGAGCTTCTCGGTCCTGACGATCTCGCGCCTGAGGCCCGCGTCACTCATCGCGGTGAGGTCACGGTGGTCCCAGGTGTGGTTGCCGAGCTCGTGCCCTTCGGCGACCATGCGGCGCAGCACCGGCCGGTCGTCCTTGCCGATCATCTCGCCGACCAGGAAGAACGTCGCCCTGGCGTGATGCCGGGCGAGCACGTCGAGGACGGTCGAGGTGTAGTTCCCCGGCCCGTCGTCGAAGGTCAGCGCCACACATCTGGTCCGCGCGCAGCTGATGTCACGGGGTTCCGGCGCCGTCGGGCTCGGCCAGGGACGCGGTCGCCCGGGCTCCCCCGCCTGTCCGGTGCCGGACGGGTCTACGGTCTCCGGTCCGGGCGTCGCGCCTCCGGTCGTCGGAGCGGCCGTCGGAGGAGCGGTCGGAGGGGGCGCGGGAGCTGTCGTCCGCAGGATCGACGCGACACCGCATCCCGTCACCACGAGCAGTGACAGAAGGGCGAGGCCGACCCGCATATGTTCCCCCCGAGCAGGCGGGGATCAGGGATATCCCCTGGCCTTGTCCCCCCGTATGACCCTGGCCAGGTCCTCCCACCAGGGCGGCACGTTCGCTCGGAGCTCGGCATACCTTCGGGCCACCCTGATGGCGCATCCGGAGGGGTCACTACCCACATGGCGGCGTTTCACGGAAGCCTCCTGCCACCGGTAAACCCCGTCCCGGAAGCTCACGACGAGACCGATCCAGACGGAGAGCGTGGCCCCGTCCCCGATCTCGTACGCGTCGGAAACGCCGAGGGCGGCGAGCTCGGCCCGCAGCTTCGCCAGCGCGTCCGCGGACTCAGCCATCGCTCACGCTCCGTGGCCACGGAACGGCACGGAAAGAGTGGTCTAACAGTCTTTGTCCCGGCACAGCAGAACTCATGGAGTAATCATGGGGCTCCAGCCCGTTACCGCGCAGGAATATTGGCCTGACCGTTGCGCCCGGCGCCGCCCCGAAGACGCCTTTCCATCGCACGTTGGATGACTTCCCAGGGACATGGGGCCGCCAAACACCCACAAGCCTCGATCTTCATCACGCTATGACAAAGTCATTGAACCCGCCGTTACCCGGTCGCAGGCGGGGGCGCGAGGCCGCAGTGCCGCGGAGGTACGAGGACCTCGGGGGTGAGAGGCCGCGGGGGCTGCGGGTACGAGGCCGCGGGGGCTTCGGGTACGAGGGGGGTACGACGGCCGCCGGGGCGCGAGGGCCGTTCGGAGACCTGGGAACGGGGATCTAATCCGCCTGCTCGCGGGGCTCGATGACCACCATCACGAAGCGGAGCGGGGCGGTCCCGTCGTTGGCGTAGCGATGCGGGCGGTCCGCGTTGAACACCACCGCCTCGTCCGTGCCCACGGTGTGGCTCTTGCCGTACACGGTGAGGGTGAGTTCGCCCTCCAGCACGGTGAGCATCTCGCGGGTTCCCGCCGGATGGGGGTCGCCGTCGTGATGCTCGCCGGGGCCGAACCGCCAGTCCCACAGTTCGAGGATGGCGGGGGTGTCCGCGCCGACGAGCAGGCGTGCCTCGCCCCCGGCGGCGTGCCGGAAGGTCACCACGTCGGCGGCGTGGACGACCCGCACGACCGGGGTCTCCGACACCTCGACGATCCGACCGACCGTGACGCCCAGGGCCTCCGCGATCCGGCTGAGCGTGTTGATGCTGGGGTTCGTCCGCCCCTGCTCGATCTGGATCAGCATGCCGCGGCTCACCCCCGACCGTGCCGCCAGCTCGTCGAGGGTCATCCCCCGGTGGGCGCGCTGCCCGCGAACGTTCGTGGCGATGGCCGCGCTGATCGTCTCCAGGTCCGGCATGCGTACAGCCTAGTGAATCTGATTTGCAATCTGTTGCGCTCAACCTGTTGTATGAACAGTGCAATTCAATGGACTGTGACGTGCGCGGTGACGGCAGTGGCGCTCGCTACGGCGTGTGCGGTGATCTTCGGGACGGCAGACTTCTTCGGAGGCCTGGCCACGCGACGATCCCGCGTCCTGGCCGTCGTCGTGATCTCCCAGATCGGCGGTCTGCTGCTGGTCTGTGCCCTGATGCCGGTCCTGCCCGGCGCGCCGAGCCCCGCGGCGCTGCTGTGGGGGATGGCCGCCGGTGTCGCCGGGGCGGTCGGCGTCGTGCTCTTCTACCGGGGACTCGCCTCCGGGATGATGTCGGTGGTCGCGCCGACCACGGCGACGACCTCGATGGCCGTGCCCGTGCTGTTCGGCCTGGTCCTCGGCGAGCGCCCCTCGCTCACCGCGATGGCCGGGATCGTGCTCGGGCTGCTCGCCGTTCTCCTGGTCAGCCGTGACTCCGCCGCCGCGTCCGGCTCGCGGATCGGCCCGATCGTGAGCGCCCTGGCGTCCGGTGCGGGCTTCGGCGGATTCTTCGTCCTGCTCAAGCTGGCCCCGGCGGGCTCGGGCCTGTGGCCGCTGGCCGGCGCGCGCATCGCGTCGATCTCACTCGTCGTGCTGCTGGCCCTCGTATCGCGCAGGACGCTGCGTCCTCTTCCGGGCGCGCTTCCGGTGACGATCGCGGCCGGAGTGCTCGACATGGCCGCCAACATCCTCTACCTGCTGGCCGCCCGGGGAGGCATGCTCAGCCTGGTGGCGGTCCTGGTGTCGCTCTATCCCGCGAGCACGCTGCTGCTCGCGCGATACGTGCTGGACGAACGGCTCAACCGGGTGCAGATAGCGGGAGTGGGGTTCGCGCTGGGCGCGGTGGCACTGATCGCCCTGCCGCCCGCCTGATCGCCCTGCCGCCCGCCTGACCACCCGGCCGCCGGGCGGCGACGGAACGGGCGCAGGGAAGGCGAGCGTCTCAGGCAGCGCGTCAGGCAGCGTCTCAGGCGACTTGTCTCAAGCGACCCGTCTCAGGCGGCGACGGGCACGCGGACGACGCCCTCCTCGCGGGCGTACTCCGCGAGCATGCCGCGCAACTGGCGGCGGCCACGGTGCAGGCGGGACATCACCGTTCCGATGGGGGTGCCCATCCGGTCGGCGATCTCCTTGTACGCGAAACCCTCGACGTCGGCGAGATAGACCGCGACGCGGAAGTCCTCCGGCAACGCGCGCAAAGCGTTCATCACGGCGCTGTCGGGCAGCTGTTCCAGCGCCTCGGTCTCCGCGGACTTCAAACCGGTGGACATGTGCGACTCCGCAGCCGCGAGCTGCCAGTCCTCGATCTCCTCGGCGGCCGACAGCTTGGGCGAACGCTGCTTCTTGCGGTAGTCGTTGATGAAGTTGTTCGTCAGGATCCGGTGCAACCACGCCTTGAGGTTCGTGCCTTCACGGAACTGGTGGTAGGAGGTGTACGCCTTGGCGACCGTCTCCTGGACCAGGTCTTCCGCGTCGGCCTGGTTGCGGGTGAGGCGCATGGCGGAGGCATAGAGCTGACCGGTCACCGGGACGACGTCGCGTTCGAACCATGCCTGGCGTTGTTCATCGGTCATCGTGATCATGTCCATCCCCCTACGAAACTGCTCCCCCGCTACCCCTCCGGCGTGAACCCATGCGGGCGCACGGGACCGATTACGTCCCTTGACATCGTTGCAGGGGACTCGTAAGCGAAGCGTTAAGGTCTTCCCTGGTCAGAAGGGTCACCGTGGACGTGGATCGGCACGGCGAAGTCACGCGCCGATCGAGTAAGTCTCATTACAATAACACTCAATGCTCGATCCTGTAGAAATTGTGGCAAAGCTCACTAGCTAGAGTTATGGCATGAAACACGTGGAACGGCACGACCCGGCCACCCGGCGCTGGGCGGCGGAGGCCATCCAGGCCGTGGAGGCGGACGCCAACCGCAGCTGCGACACCCATCTGCACGTCTTCCCTCTCCCTCCGCACTGGGGAGTCGACCTCTATCTCAAAGACGAGTCGGTCCACCCGACCGGTTCACTCAAGCACCGGCTCGCCCGGTCCCTCTTCCTGTACGGCCTGGCCAACGGCTGGATCGGGCCCACGACCACGATCATCGAGTCGTCGAGCGGCTCCACCGCGGTCAGCGAGGCGTACTTCGCCCGGTTGCTCGGCCTCCCGTTCATCGCGGTGATCCCGGCGAGCACGTCACCGGAGAAGCGGGAGATCATCGAGTTCCACGGCGGGAAGTGCCACCTCGTGGAGGACCCCGGCACGATCTACGAGGAGTCCCGGCGGCTCGCCCGGGAGACCGGCGGCCACTACATGGACCAGTTCACCTACGCCGAGCGGGCGACGGACTGGCGGGGAAACAACAACATCGCGGAGAGCATCTTCCACCAGATGGCCCTCGAACGGCACCCCGAGCCCTCGTGGATCGTGGTGAGCGCCGGCACCGGCGGCACATCCGCCACCATCGGGCGATACATCCGATATCGGCGTCACCTGACGCGGCTCTGCGTGGCCGATCCTGAGGGCTCGGCGTTCTACCCGTCCTGGGTCGCGCGCGAGGAGCAGATGGGGGCGGGCTCCAGGATCGAGGGCATCGGCCGACCCCGGGTCGAGCCGTCGTTCATGCCGGCGGTCATCGACCGGATGACCCAGGTACCCGACGCCCTGTCGATCGCGGCCATGCGCTGGATCAAGGAGGTCACCCGCCTGGACGTGGGCGGCTCGACCGGGACCAACGTCGCGGCGGCCGTACAGATCATCAAGGAGATGCGGGCGGCGGGCGAGCGGGGCAGCGTGGTCACGCTGATCTGCGACGGCGGCGAGCGCTACCGGGACACCTACGGCGACGACCAGTGGCTCACCCGGCAGGGGCTCGACATCGCCCCCCACCTGGACGATCTCCGCGGCTTCCTCTCCCCGTCGTGACTTCCGCCTCCGGCGGGGGGTCAGGCGAGGCCGGCGTCGTGCGCGAGGAGCGCGATCTGGGTGCGGTTGGTCAGATCGAGTTTGACCAGGATGTGCGTGATGTGGGCCTTCACCGTCCCCACGCTCATGAAGAGCTCGGCGGCGATCTCCGCGTTCGTACGGCCCCGGGCCACGGCGAGGACGACGTCGCGCTCACGCGGGCTCAGGGCGGCGAGCGCGTTCCTGGCCCGTTCGTACGCGCCCGCCTCGGCGGCGGCACGGTCCATCAACCGGCGAGTGATCTTCGGGGACAGGATCGGATCCCCGGCGGCGACCCGGTGGACCGCGTCGACGATCTGGTGGGGCGGCGTGTCCTTGAGCAGGAAGCCGCCGGCGCCGGCGCGCAGCGCCAGGAGCACGTCGTCGTCGGCGTCGAAGGTCGTCAGCACGATGACCTGGGGCGGATTCCGGCGGCGCCGGAGCCGGTGGATGGCCGTGATCCCGTCCACTCGAGGCATCCGGAGGTCCATGAGCACGACGTCGGGCGCGTGCGCGTCGATCGCGGAGGGCACCTCGTCCCCGTCGGCCGCCTCGGCGACCACCGCGATCCCGTGCGCGCCGTCGAGCATCATCGTCAGCCCGGCTCGGACGAGGGGATCGTCGTCCACGATGAGGACGCGCACGGCCGTGGTCACGCCGGCCATGGTAGCCAGGCGTGCAGGCGGAACTCCCCGGCGGCGGTGACCTCGTGGTCGAGCCGCCCTCCGGCGAGCTGGACCCGCTCGGTCAGCCCGACCAGGCCGACGCCGCTGCCCCGTACGACCGGCGGAGCGGCCGGGTCGCCGGGCACCGGGTTGCGGATGTCGATGACCAGCCGTGCGCCGGGCCGCCCGTCCAGCGCCACCCGGATGGGCTCGCCGGGGGCGTGCTTGCGGGCGTTGGTCAGCCCCTCCTGCACGACGCGGTAGGCCGCGCGACCGACCGTGCCGGACAGCGCGGCGGGATCGGCGATCCGGTTGTCCACGCGCACGCTCATCCCCGCGTCCCGGGACTCGTCGACCAGCCGGGGAAGATCGGTCAGCGCCGGCTGCGGCCGTTCTCCGGAGCCGCCTTCCGTGTCCGTGTCCTCGTCGCGAAGCAGGCTGATCACCCCGCGCAGTTCGTCGAGCGCCTGGTGCACGCCCGCCCGCACCACACCCGCCGCCCGGGAGAGCTGCTCGGGCGAGGAGTCCGGGCGATACTCCAGCGCCCCCGCGTACGTGGCCAGGAGGGAGAGCCGGTGGGCCAGCACGTCGTGCATCTCACGGGCGATCTGGGCGCGTTCGAGCAGCCGTGCCTCGGCCACGCGCCTCCCCTGCTCCGCCTCCGCGCGGTGGGCCCGCTCGCGCAGCGACACGATCAGCCCGTGCCGCGCCTGCGCCAGCGCGCCCCAGCCGACCAGAGCGGCGTACGCGGCGACCACCAGCAGCAGCCACCAGCCGTAGGACAGCCCGCCCGCCGGCCGCCACAGGCCCTGCACGGCGTGTGCCGCGATCCCGGCGGCGGCCACGGCGGCGGCGACGGGGAACCGGCGCCGCCGGGCGACGTACCAGGCCCCGACGGTGGCCGGCGGGGTGGCGACCGGCGACAGCGCGGCCAGCACGGAGAGCGCCACGCCGCCGAGGACCGGCCGGCGCAGCAGCACCGGGACCAGGGCGCAGCCCGCCACCCCGGTCACGATGTCGAGGACCAGCACCGTCGCCACCCCGTGCGCGTCGGAACTGCCCCAGAACGCGAGCGCGACCAATGCTCCGACCGCGGCCGTCACCGCCGCCGTGACAGCGGGCCCGGGGGTGAGCCGGCGCGCGGCCGCCTCCTCCGAGTCCAGGCAGGTAGTGGCTTCCACAGGCTCAGGGTAGATCCGGGTCGGATACCCCGACACCGACCAAAGTCGACTCTCCCCGGCCGGGAACGACGGAGCCCGGCGCCCCTCTGAGAGGGACACCGGGCTCCGTGCGGGACGCGCGGGTGCGGGGCCGTCAGGCCTGCTTGGCGGGGTCCACGCCGAAGATGGTGGCGAGGTCGTCGAGCATGACGTGCGCGCCCTGCATCCCGACCGCCGTCATCCAGGTCTGGTCGTTGACGTCGTGCTTCTCGCCCTTGAGCTTGCCCCACAGCGGGTTGGCCACGAACTTCTTCTGGGTCGAGGCGACCGACGGGTCCTCGTACGAGCTCACGAAGATGTGGTCGGCGTCGAGGTCGGCGATGCGCTCCTCACTGATCGCCACCATGATCGTGTCCGTGACGGTCGGCTGGCCCTCCGGCCGGGGGAAGCCGACGTCCTTGAGCACGACGCCCGAGTAGGAGTTCTCCACATAGAGCCGGACGGTCGGCTCACCGGCGAAACGGGCGATCGAGATGGTCGGCAGCGTTCCGCCGTTCTTCTCCTTGATCTCCTCGCCGATCTTCGCGGCGCGCTCCTGGTAGGCCGTGATCCGCTGCTCGGCGAGGTCCTCCTTGCCCAGGGCCTTGCCCATCAGGCGGAGGTTCTCCTTCCAGATGGCGCCGGTGGTCTCGCTGAACACGGTCGGCGCGATGGCGCTGAGCTTGTCGTACAGGGCCTCGTGGCGGACCTTCGCGGACACGATCAGGTCCGGCTTCAGAGCGGCGATCTTCTCCAGGCTCGGCGCCTCCAGCGTTCCCACCGTCACCGCGTTCGCGGCGTTGGCGGCGACCGGCTTGAGATAGTCGGGCAGTTCCTCACCCATCGACCGGTACATCGTGAACCCGATGACCTCGGTGTCCAGCGTCAGGACGGCGTCCACGAAGCTCTGGTCGAGCGCGACGACCCGCTTGGGCTGCGCCTTCACCTCGGTCGTGCCCATCGCGTGCTCGATCACGCGCGGGAACCCCGCCTGGGACGCCTGCGTCGCGTCTCCGGCGGCTCCGCTCGCGTTCCCGGTCTCGTTCGCGGAAGTGGACGAGCCGCACGCGGTGACCGCCATGGCCAGCACGAGCCCGGCACCCAAGACGCGAAGCGCTTTCATCAAAAATCAGCCTTTCTTAGGTAAGGACTGCCTAAATTAGCTAAGGCTCACCTAAGCCTGACATACTCGTCGAGGTCAAGCGACAGAGAGAGGGATCACGAACTCATGAGTGCCCTGCGTCCGCGGCGCCGGGGGGCGGGCGTGCCGGCGGCGCTCGTCGTCGCGGTGCTCGCCGCGGCCGTGCTCAGCGTCATGATCGGCGCGAAGACCGTGCCGCCCGCCGACGTGTGGCACGCCCTGTGGTTCCCGGGTGGTACGGAGAACGACATCATCGTCCGTTCACTGCGCGTCCCCCGGACCGTCCTCGGCGTACTCGCGGGCGTCGCGCTCGGTGTCGCGGGCGCCCTCATGCAGGGGCACACGCGCAACCCGCTCGCCGACCCCGGCCTGCTCGGCGTCACCCAGGGCGCGGCCTTCGCGATGGTCCTCGCCATCATCGTGTTCGGCGTCTCCGACATCTACGGCTACATCTGGTTCGGCCTCGCGGGCGCGCTGATCGCGAGCGTCGGCGTCTTCGCGATCGGCGCCGTCGGCGGCAGGGGCGGCCCGAGCCCGCTCACCCTGGCGCTCGCCGGAACCGCCGTCAGCGCCTTCCTGTACGCGCTGACCTCCGGGCTCGTTCTCGTGGACGAGCAGGCCATGGACGTCTTCCGCTTCTGGCAGGCGGGGTCGATCGCCGGTCGGGGCGCGGGCGTGGCGTGGCAGATCCTGCCGTTCATCGTGGCCGGGCTGGTGCTCGCGATGGCGAACGCGCCGGGACTCAACGCGCTGTCCCTCGGCGAGGACGTCGCCCGCTCCCTCGGCAGGAACGTCACGGCCACCCGGGCGCTCGGCATCACCGCCGTGACCCTGCTCACCGCCGGGGCCGTGGCGGCGTGCGGCGCGCTCGCGTTCATCGGCCTCATCGTCCCCCACCTGGCCCGCGCGCTGTCCGGACCCGACCACCGCAAGCTGGTGCCGTACTCCGGACTGCTCGGCGCGGCGGCGCTGCTGCTGGCGGACGTGACCGGGCGGATCCTCGCCCGGCCGGGCGAGCTGGAGGCCGGAGTCGTCCTCGCCCTCCTCGGCGCCCCGTTCTTCGTCATGCTCGTACGCCGCAGGAAGCCGGTGCGGCTGTGACCGGCGTACGGCTCCCGCACGCCCGGCCGTACCGGGCGGGACGGGTCTCCTGGCTGATCCGCCCGCGCGGCGTGGTCGCGGGGCTGGTCGGGCTCGTCCTGATCACGGCCCTGGTCGCGCTCAGCCTGCGGATCGGCGACTTCCCCCTGTCGCTCGCCGAGATCGTCGACTCGCTGACCGGGACGGGAGGCAACCACTTCGTGGTGGTGGAGCTGCGCCTCCCGCGCGCGCTGACCGGTGTGCTGGTCGGGGCCGCGCTCGGGCTGTCCGGCGCGATCACCCAGTCGATCGCGCGCAACCCGCTGGCCAGCCCCGACATCCTCGGCGTGACCTCCGGCGCGAGCGTGACCGTGGTCGCGGTGATCGTCGCGAGCGGAACCGTGTACGGCGGGGCCAGCGGACCCCTCGCGAGCGTGGGCGTCCCCGTCGCGGCGCTGGCCGGCGGCCTGGCGGGCGCGGTGATCGTCTACTCGCTCGCCTGGCGGCGTGGCCTGGACGGATACCGCCTGGTCCTGGTCGGCGTCGGCGTCGCCGCCGTTTTCACGAACGTCAAGTACTGGTTGATGACCACCGGCGACGTGAACGACAGCAGCCGGGCGATGGTGTGGATCAGCGGCTCGCTCAGCGGGCGCGGCTGGGAGCACGTCGTTCCCGTGGCGTACGCGCTGGCGGTGCTGGTGCCGCTCTGCCTGGTCGGGACCCGTGTCCTGTCGGCCCTCAGGTTCGGCGACGAGACGGCGACCGGGCTCGGTGTGCGGCTGAACACGGCGCGCGCCCTGCTGCTGCTCGGGGCGGTGCTGCTCGCGGCGGTCGCGGTCGCCGCGGCCGGGCCCATCTCGTTCGTCGCCCTCGCGGCACCGCAGATCGCGCTGCGTCTCGCGGGGGTGGCGCAGCCCCCGCTGGTCGTCTCCGCTGTCACGGGCGCGGTCCTGACGTCGGCCGCCGACCTCGCCGCCCGGACCGTCTTCGCACCGGCGGAGCTGCCCGTGGGTGTGGTCACGGCCGTGCTCGGCGCCCCTTACCTCATCTATCTGCTCGTCCGCGCACGCCGGGAGGCCCGCTCTTGAACACACGGCTGGAAGCCGTCGACATCCGCCTCGGCTACGGCGACCGGGTGATCGTGGACGGGCTCGACCTCGGCGTCGAGAGCGGGACCGTCACGACGATCATCGGTCCGAACGGATGCGGCAAGTCCACCCTGCTCCGCGCCCTGGGGCGGCTGATCAAGCCGCTGGACGGTCACGTGCTGCTCGACGGGAAGCGGATCGACAGGATGCCGTCGCGCGAGGTCGCCCGGCTCCTCGGCGTCCTCCCTCAGGCGCCCGCGGCGCCCGAGGGTCTGACGGTCGCCGACCTGGTCGCCCGCGGCAGGCACCCGCACCAGACGTGGTATCGCCAGTGGTCGCCCGGCGACGAGAGCGCGGTGGCCGAGGCCCTGGAGTGGACGGGCCTGCTCGATCTCGCCGACCGGCCGCTGGACGAGCTGTCCGGCGGTCAGCGGCAGCGGGCCTGGATCTCGATGGCCCTCGCCCAGGGCACGGGCCTCCTGCTGCTCGACGAGCCGACGACCTTCCTGGACCTGGCGCACCAGATCGAGGTGCTCGAACTCGTCCATCACCTGCACGCGCGGGCGGGCAAGACAGTCGTCATGGTGCTGCACGACCTGAATCTCGCGGCGAGGTACGCCGACCGCCTCGTGGCGATGCGCGACGGCCGGGTGGTCGCCGCCGGACCGCCGGACGAGGTGCTGACCGAGAGTCTGCTCGCCGAGGTCTTCGGCCTGAACGCCAAGATCATCACGGATCCCGTCGCGGGCACTCCCCTGGTGGTGCCGATCGGCAGCACGGCGGGCGGGGACTGAGCTCCAGCGCCTGCCGGACGTCCTCGTCCTCCGGGGCGAGTTCGGCGGCCCTGACGAGGTCGTCCCGCGCCTCCTCCTCACGTCCGAGGGAGCGGAGCGCGACCGACCGGTTGAACCGGATCGTCGCGTCGTCGCCGCATTCGAGCGCGCGGGTGAGATCGGCCACGGCCTGCTCCGGCTCGCCCGTCTCGAACGCCAGCATCCCCCGGCTCGCCCAGAGCGCCGCCAGCGCGGGATCGTGGTGCAGCCCCGCGTCGAACGCCTTCCTGGCCTCGGCGTGCCTGCCCTCGGCCGCCTCCACCTGTCCGAGCGCGCACAGCAGGTACGGATTGCGGGGGTCGAGGGCGAGACCCTGGAGCGCGTCCGCGCGCGCCTTGCCGTACTCGCCGAACTCGACGAAGAGACCGGCCCGGTTGGCGTAGGCGTCGGCGAACTCCGGGTCGAGGTCGAGCGCGTAGTCCAGGTCGGCCAGCGCGCCGGCGTGGTCTCCGGCCTCGAACCGGATCTCCGCCCGGTTGTAGTACGCCTCGGGGAAGGGCGGCCCGACCCGCATCGCCGTCTCGTAGTCGGCGACCGCCTCTCCGGGACGACCGAGCCGGTGCAGCAGGTTGCCCCGGGTGATGTAGTAGTCGGGGTATCCCGGATCCGCGGCGATGGCGGCGTCCAGGTCGGCCAGGGCGGCTTCGGGGTCGCCGAGCATCGCGGCGAGCTGCCCTCGGTTGGCGCGCAGGACCAGCCGGTGGATGGGGTGCTCCCCCGGATCGAGATCACGCTCGGTGAGCGCGATGGCCTGTTCCACCAGCCGGAGCGCCTCGTCCGGCCGGCCCGCCCGCGTCTCCACGAGCGCCTTGCCGTTCAGGTCGAAGCTCAGATGGAAGGCACGCTCGCGCCGGTCGGGCAACAACGAGGTGATGGCGACCGCCTCGTTGATCCACGACAGCGCCTCCCCGACGTCGCGTGCCGCCGGGTCGTGGTGCCTCATCAGCAGCATCGCGGTCGCGTAGGCCGCGGTCGCGCGGTTCTTCGGATCGGCGCTCTCCCGCCGCGCCCGGTCGAGGAGCGCCCGCGCGTCATCCTCGCGTTCGGTGGCCGCGAGCGCACCCGCGGTGCGGTGGACGAGCGACCACCAGCCCTCCGGATCGGCCTTCGGGTCGGCGTCGCGCAGCATACGCTGCCCGAGCCGGGCCGCCGCGTGGTGGAAGCCCTCCGTGAAGTACCGTTCCACGGTTCCGGCGCCGCCGTCCACCGCGCTTCCCGCTCCCGCCTCCGCGGGGGCCGTGCCGTACGCCGGGGTGGCATCCGGGGTCTCGACGGCGACGGGAAGCGCGTGCCGGTTGAGCGCGCCGGCCAGGACGGGATCCCCGGCCTCCGCGCACACGACCACGGTGAGCAGCGCGGGGTCGATCCTGCGGAGCATGACGGCGAGGAACTCCTGGTCCGTCTCGTCGGCCTCGTCCGCTCTCTCGACGACGAGCGCACCGGGCCCGGCCTCCTTCAGGTGATCGTGGAGGAACTCCACGAGCCCGTTGGACAGCCGGAGCGTGCGGCGTGGCGCGGGGACGAGGATCCGCTCCGCCTTGGGCAGGTGCGCCGCGACCGACTCCCGTACAGCCGGGACCACGTCCCTCAGGCCGGGAGCCGCCGCGCGGATCTCGATGTCGTGGGCTTCGACGATCTCTCGTCGTGCCAGGGGGACGAGAGCGTGGAGCAGAGCGCTCGCGATCGTGTACGGCCCGGCTCTCCCGCGGTCCACCGGCCCGCCCGCCCGACCGTCCACGGCGATCGGGGGCAGGACGAGCGGAGGAATGTCACGTTCCCCGTTCCAGCGTTGCCCCCGGACCCACAGATGACGCACACCGGCTCCCCTCGTCGCCCCCGGAAAGGCGAGACCATGCCGTGCGGCGGCCGGTCTCGCCCGTCGCTCACGCGTGGTGCTTGGCGCTGGCCTGGCCGGAAAGCTGGACCGTGCCGGGCTTGTGAACAACGACCTTCTTCATCAGGGCCTCTCCGATTGCGTCTCGGGAACGACGCCCATGTCAACACGGTCCACGTCAAGTAACAAGACTTTGGCCGGTAATGGTCATTTCCCGATAAATCCGGATAAACGGTGGATCGCCCAGGAACTGGGCCGGCTTCCGGCATGGTCCAACCCAGGCCGTCGCCCCCGACCCGCTTCGGCCGGGACACGGCCCGAGCACGGCCCGAGCACAGCCCGAGCGGCTCCCGGCCAATGACGAACGGCCGGCTCCGCGCGCATGACAAACGGGCGGGTCCAGGTGCGGACCCGCCCGTGAGCGCCTACGACGAGGCGGGTTCACCGCCGGAATGGGAAGCGAAATGTGCTCGGAGTCCCGTGACATGCCTGAACGTGCGAGACCAGGACGCCACGGCCCTGAGCGCTCGGACGCCGTGGCGAAGTCGGCCGAGCGCTTCCACCGGAGGCCGAGCGCGGGATCAGTCGCCCAGCAGGGCGTCCACGAACACCTCGGGATCGAAGGGGGCCAGGTCGTCGGGGCCCTCGCCCAGGCCGACCAGCTTGACCGGGACGCCCAGCTCGCGCTGGACCGAGATGACGATGCCGCCCTTGGCGGTGCCGTCGAGCTTGGTCAGGGCGATGCCGGTGATGTTCACCGCCTCGGCGAACACCTGGGCCTGGCGCATGCCGTTCTGCCCGGTCGTCGCGTCGAGGACGAGCAGCACCTCGTCCACCACGGCCTTCTTCTCGATCACGCGCTTGACCTTGCCGAGCTCGTCCATGAGGCCGGTCTTGGTGTGCAGCCGCCCGGCGGTGTCGATGATGACCGTGTCGGCGCTCTCCTCGATGCCCCTGGCCACCGCGTCGAACGCGACGGACGCCGGGTCGCCGCCCTCAGGGCCGCGTACGACGGCGGCGCCCACGCGGTCACCCCAGGTCTGCAGCTGGTCGGTGGCCGCGGCACGGAACGTGTCGGCCGCGCCCAGGACGACCTTGTTGCCGTCGCCGACCAGCGCGCGGGCGAGCTTGCCCGTCGTGGTCGTCTTGCCGGTGCCGTTCACCCCGACGACCAGGAGCACGGCGGGCCGTCCCGCGTGCGAGCTGGTACGCAGGGTGCGGTCGAGGTCAGGGGAGATCTGCTTGAGCAGCTCCTCCTTGAGCAGGCCGCGGACCTCGTCCGGCGTGCGCGTGCCGAGGACCTTCACCTTGGTCCGCAGCTCCTCGACCATCGCCCGGGTCGGGGCGACGCCGACGTCGGCGGTGATCAGCGTCTCCTCGATCTCGTCCCAGACGTCGTCGTCGAGCCGGTCGCGGGAGAGCAGTTCGAGGAGTCCCCTGCCCAGCACGTTCTGGGAGCGGGACAGGCGGGTGCGCAGCCGTACCATGCGACCGGCCGACGGCGGCGGAACCTCGATCTCCGGCGCCTTGAGCAGCTCCTCCTCCGGAGGAGGCAGGGTGGTGGTCGTGCCACCCTCTCGGTCGACGGGCCCCTCCTGCGGGGGGACCCGCAGATCCGGGATCTGCGGCTCGGGCGGCGCCTCCACCGGGGGGAGGCCTTTGCCTCTGGGCCGGAACAGGAACAGGCCGCCCACCGCCAGCACGGCGATGACGACGACCATCACGATGATGCCGAGGTAGCCTTCCACGCGCTCAAGTTTTCCAGACGCCCCCAAATGCTCAGGCACAAGAGAGGGGCGCGGCGGGGAAGTAACCGACAAGCGAGCGGGAAACGAGGCACGAGCGACCCCGACCCCGGGGCGCAGCACCGCGACAGCGGACCTGCCCCAGCGGTGATCCCCGCCGCGGGCGGCGGCATGCCGGCACCCGTCGCCGTCGAAGTGTCAGGACGCGGCTTCGCGAAGACGCTGGCTGACGACCTGGGTGACGCCGTCGCCGCGCATGGACACGCCGTACAGCGCGTCGGCGATCTCCATGGTGCGCTTCTGGTGCGTGATGACGATCAGCTGGGAGTTCTGCCGCAGCTCTTCGAACAGGGTCAGCAGCCGCTGCGTGTTGGTGTCGTCCAGGGCCGCCTCGACCTCGTCCATCACATAGAACGGCGACGGACGGGCCTTGAAGATCGCGACGAGGAACGCGACCGCGGTGAGCGACCGCTCTCCACCGGAGAGCAGCGACAGCCGCTTCACCTTCTTGCCGGGCGGCCTGGCCTCGACCTCGACGCCCGTGGTCAGCATGTCGCTGGGGTCCGTGAGCAGCAGGCGGCCCTCACCGCCGGGGAAGACCCGCCCGAAGATCTCGGAGAACTCTCGGGCCACGTCCTCGTACGCCGCGGAGAACACCTGCTCGACCCGGTCGTCGACCTCCTTGACGACGAGGAGGAGATCCCTGCGGGTCTTCTTGAGGTCTTCCAGCTGGGAGGTCAGGAACGCGTGCCGCTCCTCGAGCGCGGCGAACTCCTCCAGGGCGAGCGGGTTGACCTTGCCGAGCTGGGTCATCTGGCGTTCCGCCGTCCTGGCCCGCTTCTCCTGCTCCTCGCGTACGAAGGGGACCGGAGGCTCGCCGGGCACCGGAACCTCCGGGCCGTATTCGGCGATCAGGGCGTCCGGCTCGACGCCGTACTCGTCGAAGGCCCGCTGCTCCAGCTGTTCGAGCCGCAGCCGCTGCTCGGTGCGGGCCATCTCGCTGCCGTGTACCCGGTTGACCAGCTTGTCCAGCTCTCCGCCGAGTTCGCGGACGCGGAGCCGTACCGTCTTGAGCTCCGTCTCGATCTCGCCGCGCGCCCGCTCGGCCTCGTCCCGCTCGGCCGCGGCCTGTTCGAGCGACCCCACCAGCGCCGTGAGCGCGGCCTGGGCGCCGCGGGCGACCGCGGCGGCGGTCTGGGCCTGCCTGCGCCGCCGCTCGCGCTGTGCCGCCGCCCTGGCCCGATCCTCGCGCTCGCGCTGGGCGGCGCGCAGCAGCCCCTCGGCACGACCGGCGATGCCCCTGACCCGTTCCTCGGCGGTGCGGACGGCGAGCCGCGCCTCCATCTCCGTCTGTCTGCTCACGCCGCAGGCGGCGGCCAGCTCGTCTCGCGTGTCGGTGGTCGGTTCGGCCTCCAGCTCCTGGGCGTACTCCGCCTCGGCCAGCCGCTCCTCCATCTCGGCCGCGTCCGCCTGGGCCGCCTCCCTGGCCTCCTCCGCGTCCTGTACGGCCTTCGCCAGCCGGGCGCCCTCATCCTGGGCCGCCTTGACGGCGGCCTCCAGCCGGGCGAACTGTTTGGCCGCGTCGGCGGCCTTCCGGTCGGCGTCCCGCTGCCTGGTCCTGACCCTGTCCAGTACGGCCTGGGCCGCGTTGAGCCCGTTCTGCGCGCTGTTGACGGTGTTCTGCGCGGCACTGACCCCGGTCTGGGCCTCGTTCACCCGCGCCTGGGCGGCCTCCAGCGCGAGCTGGGCCTCCCCTTCGGCGGCAATGGCCTCGTCGAGGACCTGAGCGTTCTCCTCGGCGGCGGCGCGGGCCGCCTCCAGGTCGGCGACCGCCTCGTCAAGCGCGGCCCGCATCTGAAGCGCCGAACCGCCGGTGCCCGAGCCGCCCCGCGCCTCGTACGCGCCGAGCAGGTCGCCGGAACGGGTGACGGCCCGGACGCCCGGGTGGCCCTCCACCACCTTGCGCGCGGCGGCGAGGTCGTCGACGACGAGCACGCCGGACAGGACGCCGTCCACGGCGGCGCGCAGCTCGCCGGGAACGGTGACTAGGTCCGCCGCCCATGCGGCACCGTCGATCGGCACGGGCGGTGTCCCACCGTGCCGCGCCGGCGTCGGGGACGCGATCAGCAGCCCCGCCCTGCCGCCGTCGCCGTCCCGCAGGTGTTCGAGCGCCTCGACGGCGCTGTTGAGGGAGTCGACGGCGACCGCGTCGGCCGCCAGTACGGAGGCGACGGCGGATTCGGCTCCCGGCTGGACGGTCAGCAGAGTCGCGATCGGGCCGAGCACGCCGGGGATCCCCGCGCCGAGCAGCCCGGCCGCGCCGTCGACACCCTGGGCGAGGCTCATCTCCAGTGCTTCACGGCGGGCCTCCAGCGCGGCGACGGCGCGCTGGGACTCCTGGTCGGCGGCGCGAGCCGTACCGACCGCCGACGTGGCGGCCGCGAGCGCGGACCTGGGGGCCGCGACGGCCTCCTTGGCCTCGTCGACCGCTTCCTTGGCCTGGTCCACCACGGCCCTGGCCGACTCGACGGCGGCGCGGGCGAGATCCACGCCCTCCTGGGCGGTGTCGAGCTCGGCGACCAGCGCCGGGTCGGCCGCCGGCTCGTCGAGCTCGTGCGCGTCGCAGTCGGCCTGCGCCCGCTCCGCACGCTGCCGGGCCTCCTCCAGCGCCCGGGCGAGCCTGCCGATCTCGTCACCGGCGGCCCTGGCCCTGCTCCTGGCGGACTCGACCTGGCCGCGCAGCCTGGCGAGGCTCTCCCTCCGGTCCGCGGCGGCCCTGGCGGCCACGGCCAGCCTGCGCTCCTCCTGGCTCAGCGCCTCCTCGGCCTCGGCGCGGATCTCCACCGCGGCGGACAACCGCTCGCGTGCCTCGTCGAGCTCCTCCGAGAGGATGCGCTCCTTCTCGCGGACCTCGGCGGCCTCCCGTTCGAACTCCTCGGGGTCGCGGCCGCGTCGCTCGATCGACGCCGCGTCGGCGGCGTGCCGCTCCCGCTCGACGGCGAGGCTCTCGACTCCGCGCAGCCGCTCCCGGATCGCCGAGAGCCGGTAGAACGTCTCCTGGGCGGCGGTGAGGCGCGGCTGGGCCTCACCCGCCGCCGCCTCCAGCTCGGCCTCCCGCCGCTGGTCCCGCGCGAGGTCGCTCTCGACCTGGGCGCGCCGCGTCTGGACGGCCGCCTCGTCCGCGGCCTCACGTTCCAGGGTCTCGCGGAGGGTGACCACGTCGTCGGCGAGCAGTCGCAGGCGGGCGTCACGCAGGTCGGCCTGGATGACCGCGGCCTTGCGCGCGATCTCCGCCTGGCGACCGAGCGGCTTGAGCTGGCGGCGCAGCTCGGTCGCGAGGTCCTGCACGCGGGTGAGGTTGGCCTGCATCGCGTCGAGCTTCCGCAGCGCCTTCTCCTTGCGCTTGCGGTGCTTGAGGACGCCCGCGGCCTCCTCGATGAACGCCCTGCGGTCCTCGGGGCCGGCGTGCAGCACCTGGTCGAGCTGGCCCTGCCCGACGATCACGTGCATCTCGCGGCCGATGCCGGAGTCGGAGAGGAGCTCCTGGATGTCGAGGAGGCGGCAGGTGTCGCCGTTGATGGCGTATTCGCTCTGGCCCGACCTGAACATCAGGCGGCTGATCGTCACCTCGGTGTAGTCGATCGGCAGCGCGCCGTCGGTGTTGTCGATCGTGAGCGTGACCTCGGCCCGGCCGAGCGGCGGCCGGCTGGAGGTCCCGGCGAAGATGACGTCCTCCATCTTGCCGCCGCGCAGCGACTTCGCGCTGTGCTCGCCCATCACCCAGGCGAGCGCGTCGACGACGTTGGACTTGCCCGAGCCGTTGGGGCCGACCACGCAGGTGATGCCGGGCTCGAAGCGCAGGGTGGTCGCGGAGGCGAAGGACTTGAAGCCGCGCAGGGTCAAGGTCTTCAGGTACAACGACCGGCCCCCTCCCTGCCCAACTTTCCGGGAAGACTACCGGCACCCGCAGACGAGAGGCATCGGATATCACCCGAACGCGACACTAAGTCCCGTCATGGAATACCCGTGGGGACAACTTTATGCGGCGGCGAGATTATCGGACCGACACCGGGAAGACATAACGGCACAAATGCGTTTCAACCGGCCGCGATAAGGATTATGGTACGCAAATGACAAGGGACGCCTTTGGCAGGCGCCCCTGACGGTGTTTCCGCTCCCGGCCTCAGGTGAGGGCCGGCTCGCGATCCTGTAGCCGGACCAGTGCCTCATCCCGAGACTGCGCCGCCAGCGCATCGTTCTGTGCCTGGAGCCGGGTTAGTTCTGCCTCCAGGTCCCGGATGCGCTGCTGGAGACGGCGCATTTCGGAGACCATTCGAGGGTCAGGACCGCCGACGTGGCCGAGTAGAGCCTTCGCCATAGTAAAGGGTCCTCCACGCTGAGTGACCAGACTGGTTCGCGCACTTCATGCCGCGGGAGGGGTGCGCGTGGTTCCTCTCAAGAGTCGCACCGGCATTGGAGGCGGTCAAGTTGAACGCTTCACACAGACGCACCGATGGGCACTCCCGGCATGCAAATATACCGCATTTGCGCCGCCTGAAGGAAGGGCTATCGCTCGACAAAACCCACCAAACCGCCCTTAGCGTCACTCCAACGCTCCGTAACGCCATCCACTCGCCCGGGCGTGTCGCCGCCTCTCAGCAGCCCAAGAAGCGATTCACATGATTCCCGTGGACCTTCGGCCACGATCTCAACCCTGCCGTCGGACAGGTTCGCCGCCCAGCCGGCGAGCCCGAGCTCCAGCGCCCTGGCCCGGGTCCACCAGCGGAACCCCACACCCTGCACCCGTCCGCGCACCCACGCCGTCAACCGGATCATGACTCCCAGTATCCAAGAGCCCGCCCGGCCCCCGGAAATCGCGGCGGTGCGGGTCGCGGTCAGGGGCGGGCGTCCCGGGGACGCGGCTGGCACCGGGGGCAGCTGTAGGAGGACCGGTTCATGAACGCCTCACGCCTGATCGGGGTGCCGCAGCGGCGGCAGGGCTCGTCCCGCCTGCCGTACACCGCAAGGGACCGGTCGAAGTAGCCGCTCTCGCCGT
This sequence comes from Microtetraspora glauca, assembly GCA_001570385.1. GTDB lineage: Bacteria > Actinomycetota > Actinomycetes > Streptosporangiales > Streptosporangiaceae > Microtetraspora > Microtetraspora glauca. The sequence goes on from BBYL01000010.1 coordinate 305,136, forward strand.
TGACGTTCACGTACAGACTGTCGAAGGAGGTCCCGCCCTCCCCGAGCGCCTCGGACATCACGTCGCGGGCGGCGGCGAGGAGTTCGGCGATCTTCTTGGTGGTCAGCGTCTCGGTGGGCCGGGCCCAGTGCAGCCGTGCCCGCCACAGCGCCTCGTCGGCGTAGATGTTGCCGACCCCGCTGATCAGCGACTGGTCGAGCAGCGCCCGCTTGATCCCGGTACGCCGGCGGCGCACCCTGATCGCGAACTCCGTGTCGTCGAAGACGTCCTCGAACGGATCCGGCGCGATGTGCGCGACCGGTTCCGGCACCGGACGGTACGGCCCGGCATGCGACGGCCGTACGGGAACGGTCAGCGGCGCGACGAGGACATGACCGAACGTGCGCTGGTCGACGAAGCGCAGGTCGGGACCGCCGTCGGCGAAGCCGATCCGGACCCGGAGGTGCTTCTCCAGCGGAGCGTCCGGATCGACCACCAGGAGTTGGCCGCTCATGCCCAGATGGGCGAGCAACGCCTCTCCCGCCACGTGCTCGGCCGATTCCGGCCCGGAGGGGTGTTCGGCCGTCCGGTCGGCCGCCGGCTCCGCGGCCGCGTGCTCCCCCTCGTCACCGAGCGGGAGCCAGAGATATTTGCCGCGTCGCTCGGCCGAGCGGATCTCGCGGCCCTTCAACTGGTCGGCGAGCTCTCCCGCGTTCCTGCGGACCGCGCGCGGGTGCAGCACGTCGGCCGACGCGATCGTCCGGCCGGACACCCATCGTTCGAGCCCGCGCCTGACGACCTCGACCTCAGGCAGCTCAGGCATCTCGCCCCCTCAGTCCGTCTCGGAGGTCGGCTCAGCCCTGGCCGAGTCCCGCGCCCTCACGGGCCTCTCGGACGGCGCGAATCGCCGTCCACGCCGCTTCGGCGGCCTGCTGCTCCGCCTCTTTCTTGCTCCGGCCCGCGCCCGTGCCGTACTCCGTCCCGCCGACGCGGACGGTCGCCACGAAGGACTTCGCGTGATCGGGGCCGCTCTCCTCGACGTGGTACTCCGGGACGCCGAGCATCTCGGCGGCGGTCAGCTCCTGCAGCGAGGTCTTCCAGTCGAGACCGGCGCCCAACGACGCGGACCGCGTGATCAGCGGGTCGAAGAGCAGGTGCACGACCCGGAACGCCTCGTCCAGGCCCTTGTCCACGTAGACCGTGCCGATCAGCGCCTCAAGGGTGTCGGCGAGGATCGAGGACTTGTCGCGCCCGCCGGTGCCCTCCTCGCCCCGGCCGAGGCGGAGGTACTTTCCGAGATTCAGGCCCCGGGCCACGTCCGCGAGCGCCCGCATGTTGACCACTGCGGCACGCAGCTTGGCGAGCTGGCCCTCGGGAAGGTCCGGGTGCCCCCGGAACAGCGTGTCGGTGACCACCAGCCCGAGCACCGAGTCGCCCAGGAACTCCAGGCGCTCGTTCGTGGGCAGGCCACCGTTCTCGTACGCGTAGGAGCGGTGCGTGAGAGCCCGTTCCAGGATGTCCGTGCTGAGCCGCACGTCGATCACTCGCGCCAGTTCTTCTCTGGCGATCTCCACTGCCACCGGCTTCATCGCTGCGCCCACCGCTCCTCCTCATCACCCATGCACGGCAGCACCACACAGTGACATGGCCGGTGAGAAGCCCGAAGACGTGGTGGGCGCCGGTTCCCCAGAGACTGGAGCCTCCCGGCGTCCACCACGGCCGCGGGCACGTCTTGCCTGTCGCTCATGCTCCGCCCGCCACCGTACGCGCTGAAAGCAAGGTAACGCCGACCGGGGCGTCTTGACGACCCGGCCGGCGTCCCTATCCGCTTATCGCGCGATCAGGCCGACGGCTCGATGACCTGACGGCGGTTGTAGGTGCCACAGCTCGGGCACGCCACGTGCGGGCGCTTCGGCGAGCGGCACTGGGGGCAGCTCACGAGCGCGACCGCGGCGGCCTTCCACTGGGACCTGCGGGCGCGGGTGTTGCTCCGCGACATCTTCCGCTTGGGGACGGCCACGTCAACCCTCCTGATCGTCTTTGTTGTCCACAACCAAACCCTGCAGCGACGCCCAGCGCACGTCGATGCGCTCGTGCCCGTGGTCCGAGCCGGCTTCCGCCAGCTTGACCCCGCATTCCGCGCAGAGACCGGGGCAGTCCTCACTGCACACCGGGCTCAGCGGCAGTGAGAGCACCACCGCGTCACGGAATATCGGCTCGAGATCGAGCAGTTCGCCGTCGAGGAGCAAGTCGTCCTCTCCGGCGTCCTCCGCCGAGTAGAAGAAAAGCTCCTGGAAACCGACCTCGATCTCCGAGGTCAGCGGATCCAGGCAGCGCGAGCACTCTCCACTGAGAGGAGTCCGCGCCGTGCCCGTCACGAGCACGCCTTCCATCACCGCCTCGAGCCGGATGTCCAGCTCGACGTCGGCGTCCTTGGGGACGCCGATCATTCCGACCGCGAGGTCCGCCGGTGCCGGAAGAACCGGGCTGATCCTGTGCATCGACCCCGGTCGCCGTCCCAGATCGTGAGTGGAAATCACCCAAGGGGCTCGGGGGTCGAGGCTGCGCAGAGTCATCCTGCTCTCGTTAGGCATGACGAATCACCGCCGTCGTGCAAGGCCGAATAGAAAGGATACCAGCCGGTGGTCAGCCTCTGAGCCGCTCGACGAGCAGCCGCTGGACGAGGTCCGGGACCAGGCCGGATACGTCCCCACCATACCGTGCGATCTCCTTCAGCCTGCTCGAGGAGAGGAAGGAGTACTCCGGATTGGTGGACATGAACAGCGTCTCCACTCCGGACATGCGGTAGTTCAGCTGTGCCATCTGGAGCTCGTAGTCGAAGTCGCTGACCGCGCGGAGGCCCTTCACGATCGCCGGGATGTCGTTCTGCCGGCAGTAGTCGACCAGCAGCCCGTGGAACTTCTCCACCCGGACGTTTCCGTACTCCTTGGTCACCGCCTCGAGCATCTCTATCCGCTCGTCGACGGTGAACAACCCGGTCTTCTCCATGTTGATCAACACGGCGACGACGACCTCGTCGTACAACCGCGAGGTCCGGCCGATGATGTCCAGATGTCCGTTGGTCACGGGGTCGAAGGACCCCGGGCATACGACGCGACGCAAGGCGCACCCCCAGGTTTACGGGTTCCCGGCTGCGTGACCGTACCAAACGGCCGCTTCCCCGTATCGGCGGACCCTCTCCTCTTCGAAACCCGGCGGCCAGACCAGGTCCTTTCCCCTGGACTCCCGTTCGACCGCGACCAGCGCGCCGTCGACGAGCCACCCTTCCGAGCGGAGCGTCTCCAGGACCCTGGTGACCGTCTCGTCGGTGACCGTGTAGGGCGGATCGGCGAACACGAAGTCGTACGGCTCCGCGCAGCCCTGGGACAGGACCCGCTCGACCTTCTCCGGCCTGAGCACGGCTCCGGGCAGCCCCAGCGCGGCGATGTTCTCCCTGATCGTCCGAGCGGCCCTCGCGTCGGACTCGACGAGCAGCGCGTGGGCGGCGCCTCTGCTCAGCGCCTCCAGGCCGACCGCTCCGGAGCCGGCGTAGAGATCGAGGACCCGGGCCCCGTCAAGCGAGCCCAAAAGCGAGCCCACGGTCGAGAACAACCCCTCCCTGGCCCGGTCGCTCGTCGGCCTGGTGCCCCTGCCCGGTGGCACTGCCAGCCTGCGTCCCCCGGCGCTACCTGCGATGACCCGCGTCATTCGTTCATTGTCCCGCTCTCGGCGAGGGGCCGGGAACGCCGGTGCGCCCACCGCGATCGGATCCCGTGCGGTCAAGAGTGGGCAAGGGGTGGCGACGAATGGGTAAGAGCGGTATCGCGGGGTCGCCGCGTTCCGCATGATGAGTTCTGCGGCCTTCGAGATGACCCAGGGGGAGGCCGGCCGGCGTGATCGTGAGCCCTTCCGCACGCCGGCGCCCTCGGCACCTGACCCGAGGGTGGGCCCAGCCGGGGACGGCATTCGGGGGGAGGCCGTCCCAAGGCTGGGCCCTGGGTCATTCTCATGCGCGAGGCTGCCACAGCGGCAGTACCTCGCGGGTTTTGCGGCCTTTCTGAGATCTAGGTCGACCTTTCCGAGATCTTCTCCGCCGTCCTCCGAGATCTTCTCCACCGCCCGGTGCCCGGCCCGCGTGCCCGGGCAGTACGCCCGGGTACGAGCTCAGGGGCCCCGCGCCCAGCCCTGTACGCCTGGGGACGAGCCGAGGACCGCCCGCAACCGGCCCTGTATGCCTGGGACGAGCTCAGGAGCCCGCGAGTGGCCTTGTTACGCCTCGACCCGACCCCACGAGCCGCGCGACCGGCTCTGTAGAGCCGGAGACCAGCCCGGAACCCGCGCCCACCACCCGGAACGTCGGAAAGCCGGCGTGAGGCCACTCAGGACCGCTCAGGCCTTCTCCAGGTATTCAGCGCGCTCGTCCCCGATCAGGGCGTCGAGCTCGGCCCGCAGGGCGGGATGATCCGCCAGTTCGGGATCGGCCGTCAGCACCGTGATCGCCTCTTCCCTGGCGGCCTCGATGACGTCCTCGTCGCGGAGCAGCTGCAACATCTTCAGGGACGACTTGCGGCCCGACTGCGCGGCGCCGAGGACGTCGCCCTCCCTGCGCTGCTCCAGGTCCACCCGGGACAGCTCGAAGCCGTCCAGCGTCGCGGCCACCGCGTCCAGCCGCGTGCGCGCCGGGGTGCCCGTGGGCGCCTCGCTCACCAGCAGGCACAACCCGGGCAGGCCGCCGCGCCCGACCCTGCCGCGCAACTGGTGGAGCTGCGAGACACCGAACCGGTCGGCGTCCATGATGATCATGACCGAGGCGTTCCTGACGTCGACGCCCACCTCGATGACCGTCGTCGCGACCAGGACGTCGATCTCCCCCTTGGTGAAGGCGCGCATGATCGCGTCCTTCTCCTCCGGTGGGAGCTTGCCGTGCAGGACTCCCACCCGCATGCCGTGCAACGGGCCCTCGGCGAGCATCTCCGCCACGTCGAGGACCGCCAGCGGCGGCCTGCGCTCCTCCTCGCCCTTGTCGAGATCGCCCTCGTCGCCCTCCTGCTCACCGATGCGGGGGCAGACGATGTACGCCTGGCGGCCCAGCCCGACCTCCTCGCGCACCCGTTCCCAGGTGCGGTCGAGGAAGTGCGGCTTCTCCGCGGCCGGCACCACGTGCGTGGTGATCGGCGCGCGGCCGGACGGCAGCTGGGACAGCGTGGAGATCTCCAGGTCGCCGAACACGGTCATCGCGACCGTCCTCGGGATGGGTGTGGCCGTCATGACCAGCACATGGGGCCTGCCGCCGCCGCCCTTCTCGCGGAGCGCGTCGCGCTGTTCCACACCGAAGCGGTGCTGCTCGTCCACGACGAGCAGGCCGAGGTCGGCGAACTGGACGTGCTCCTGGATCAGGGCGTGGGTACCGACCACGATCCCCGCCGCGCCCGAAGCGGCGTCCAGCAGGGCCCTCCTCCGCGCGGCCGTGCCCATGGAGCCCGTCAGCAGGGCCACGGCCGTGCCGCCGAACATGCCGCCGGTCGCGAGGTCTCCGAGCATGCCTGTGATCGACCTGTGGTGCTGCTGGGCCAGGACCTCCGTCGGGGCGAGCAGCACCGCCTGACCGCCGGAGTCGACCACCTGGAGCATGGCGCGCAGCGCGACCACCGTCTTGCCCGCGCCCACCTCTCCCTGCAGCAGCCGGTGCATGGGGTGCTCGCGGGCCAGGTCCGCCGCGATCTCCTCGCCGACCTGGCGCTGGCCCTCGGTCAACTCGAAGGGCAGCCTCTCCTCGAAACCGTGCAGCAGGCCGTCGGGCCGTCCCGGGCGCGGCCGGGCAGGCCACGCGGACGCCGCCAGCCTGCGCCGGACCAGCACGGACTGGAGCAGGAACGCCTCGTCGAACTTGAGCCGCCTGCGGGCCAGGGTGATGTCGGCGTGGCTCCTCGGCCGGTGGACGTGGCGGAGCGCCACCTCCAGTTCCGGGAGGTCGTGCCTTCGCCTGATGTCGGGCGGGAGCGGGTCGTCGAGCGTCAGCACGTCGAGCACGGTGCGTACGGCGCGGCGGATCGTCCACGTCGCCAGGCCCTGCGCCGAGGGGTAGATGGGCACCGGCGCGGCGGCGAACTCCGCCGCGTCCTCGGTCTCCTCGGTCTCGTATTCGGGATGGGTCAGGGACACCCGGCGCCGGCCGCTCGGCAGGGGGAAGACGTTGACCTTGCCCGAGAACATCGCCTCGGTGCCGGGGGCCAGCCGTTGCTCCGCCACGTATCCGCCCTTGCCGAAGAAGGCCAGGTGCAGCCGCTCCTCACCGTCGGTCACCTCGACGTCCAGCCAGGTGCCCTGCCGGTTCTTCATCGGCCGGCGTTGCAGCGCCGCCACCCTGGCCACGACGGTGACATGCTCGTCGTGCTCCAGGGACGAGATCGGGGTCAGCTCTCCTCGGTCCGCGTACCGCCGCGGGTAGTGCCGGAGCAACTCCCCCACCGTGGCGATGCCGAGCGCGCGCTCCAGCGGGCCGGCGGTCCTGCCGAGCGCCCGCTTGAGCGGCTCGTCGAACCTCGTCATGCGCCCCCCTCACGTGACGGGACCGTGCCCCGCCCGGCGACTGAACACGGCACGGCGACCGCACGCTCGCGGCACTCCGCGCGGTGACCGGTAAGCGCGCGGTCATGGAAATAAGTTCTACCGCCGGTCACCGACAGAAATCACCTCGCGCGGCGGTCCTGTTCAGCGACTCTGCCAGTCGCTCCGCCGATCCGCCTGCGATCGGCCGCCTGCTCCTACGGTTCATTCGACGCCGATGAGAAGCGGGTAGCCGCCCTGTCCCCCCTCGTAGACGACCACCTCGATGTCCGGGCGGACCCGCGCCAGATGGTCCCGTACGGCTCCCGCCGGAGTCTCGGAGGGATCGGCGCCGGTCACCAGCGTCACCATCTCACTGCTCGACGACATCATGCGGTCGGCCACCTGGACCGCCACATCGGCGACGGCGCCGCCGATGAGGGCCACGTCGCCGTCGACGACGCCGAGCACGTCACCGGGACGGCACAGCCCCGCGCTGGTCACGGCCTCGCGGTCCGCCACCCACACGTGCCCGTGCCGGGTGTGGCCCGCCGCGTCGGTCATGGCCACCACGTCGTCGTCGAAGCGGCGCAGCGGATCGTGCACGGCCAGAGCGGCGAGGCCCTGGACCGACGCCTTCGTCGGCAGCACGCTGACCGTGAGCCCCTCCTCGCGGGCGATCTCGGCGGCGGCCGCGGCCACCGCCTGGGCGCCGGCGTCGTTCGGCAGCACCGCGACCTCGCTTCCGGCCTCCCTGATCGCCGCGAGCACGGCGGCGAGCGGCGGGTTCGCTCCGGGCTCACGCCGTACGACCACGGCCCCGGACCGGCGGAAGAGAGCGGCGAGGCCGTCCCCCGCCGCGACGGCGACCACCCCGCGCGCCCGGGCCGGTTCGTGGATGCGACCGCCGAGGTACGTCACGCGGACGCGGTGCGGGCGACCGGCCGCGAGTCCCGCCTCGATCACGGCGCCGGCGTCGTCCGCGTGGATGTGCACGTTCCACAGACCGTCACCTCCCACGATCACGAGCGAGTCGCCGAGCGCGTCGAGTTCGGTCCTGAGCCGGCCGATCGCCGCCTCCGGCGCGTCCAGGAGGTACATCACCTCGTATCCGGGCGCGGACGCGTGAACGTCCTCCCGCGCCTCGTCGACGGGCACCCGGCCGGGCGGGGCCGGGATCTCGTGCCGCTCGCTGAACGCCTCGGCGACCACCTCGGCCAGGGTCTCCAGGATGATCACGAGCCCGGCGCCGCCCGCGTCGACCACGTGGTTCCTGGCCAGCACGTCGAGCTGGCCCGTGGTCCGCCGCAGCGCGCCGCGCGCCTCCTCCGCGGCGACCCGTGCCACCTCGCCGAGGTCGTCCGAAGCATGCCGTACGGCCTCCGCCACGGCGGCCAGGACGGTGAGCACGGTCCCCTCGACCGGACGGACCACGGCGGCCCTGGCCATCTCGGCGGCCCGCAGCAACGCCCGGCGCAGGTCGGCTCCCCGCCCCTCCGCCATCCCGAGCACCTCGGCCAGGCCGCGTATCGCCTGGCTGACGATCACCCCCGAGTTTCCGCGGGCACCGAGCAACGCGCCGTGGGCGAGCGTCTGCCACGTCCTGTCGCGGCCCGCGTCACCGGGCAGGCCGTCCACCGCCTCGGCCGCGGAGAGGACGGTGAGGTGCAGGTTGGTGCCGGTGTCCCCGTCAGGGACGGGAAAGACGTTGAGCGCGTCTATCTCCGCCCTCGCGCGGCCGAGAGCGTCCGCGCACCGGCGCGACCAGCGGCGTACGGCGGGCGGATCGAGCACCTCAAGCATGAACGCCGCCCCTTCGATGACATGGCCCGCACACGTGGCGCCGTCCCGATGCGCTACCGTTGGTCGCTACGAGATTATCCCCGTTCGCCGGGATCCCGTTTGGCGTGCAACGGCCGACATCGGATATCCTCGTGTGGCCAGCCGGTTGTCCCGGCACGCTCGGATGAGCCGCTCTTGGCGGACCGGGCCGATTCGACTGATCTGAAGGAGCGATGACCGTGGCTTCCGTCTGCGACGTCTGCGCTAAGAAGCCGACTTTCGGCAACAACGTCTCCCACTCGCACCGCCGCACCCGCCGCCGCTGGAACCCGAACATCCAGACCGTGCGCGCGACGGTCAACGGGACGCCGAAGCGGATGAACGTGTGCACTTCCTGCATCAAGGCGGGCAAGGTCACCCGCTGACCCAGCTCTTCCGGAGCCCGTCACCGATCCGGTGACGGGCTTTCGTGTTGTCCGGGCCAGACGTTTCGTGTCGTCCGGGCCGGACCCTTCCTGTCGTCGGGACCGGACCCGGCCGGGCCCGCTTGGCGTGGCGGGCCCGGGTCCGGTCATCCGCCGGTCCGCCAGCGCCAGGCGTGGTCCACGGGGCCGATGCCCGCGCCCAGGGGGAAGCCGTGCGCGATCGCCCCCGTGACGTACTCCTTGGCCTGCCGTACGGCCTCCGGCAGGTCGTCACCGAGGGCCAGGCGGGAGGCGATGGCCGAGGCGAGCGTGCATCCGGTTCCGTGCGTGTGGCGGTTGTCGTGGCGCTCGGCGGCGAAGCGATATCGCCGATCGCCGTCGGTCAGCAGGTCCACCGGCTCGCCGGGGAGGTGGCCGCCCTTGATCAGGGCCCAGGTGGGCCCGAGCGCGAGCACGGCCTCCGCCGCGCGTGGCAGGTCGTCCTCATCCTCCACCTTGACCGAGGTGAGCTGCTCGACCTCCCAGAGGTTCGGCGTGACCACCGTCGCCACCGGAAGCAGCAGCTCCTTCATGGTCTCGACGGCCTCGGGGGCGAGAAGCGAGTCCCCGTGCTTGGAGACGCCGACCGGATCGACCACGATGGGCGCCGCAACGCTCGCGAGGGCTCCGGCGACCGTCTCCACCAGCGTCGGAGAGGCCAGCATCCCCGTCTTGACCGCCTGGACCCCGATGTCGCCGAGCACGGAGTCGAGCTGGGCCCGGACCGCCTCCGCCGGCAGCTCCCAGTAGCCCTGGACGCCGAGCGAGTTCTGCGCGGTCACGGCGGCGATGACGCTCATGCCGTGCACTCCGAGGGCCAGCATCGTCTTGAGGTCGGCCTGGATTCCGGCGCCGCCGCCGGAATCGGAACCGGCGACGGTGAGCACGCGTGGAGGAGTGGAGGTCATGGTCCTATCAAACCAGGCGACGTCTCCAGCCCGGCCGGGCGGTGAACCGGCCGGTCCGCCGGAGAGGTCGTCCCCCGGACGGTGAACAGACCAGATCCGCCGGAGAAGCCCCCCGCTCTCGCGGACGCTCATGTCATCGGAAGTGATCCCAGCCGCCGGCGGTGCCGGACCGGCCGGTGACGTGGACCCCCTTGCCCTCGATGACCCGGCCCACCACCAGCCAGGGGGACGGAAGGCGTACATCACCGGGGAAGGCGGCGGCGAAGGCGTGGTCGTCGCCTCCCGTGAGGACCCACTCCAGCGGGTCGGCTCCAAGGTCGCGGGCGGCTTCGGCGAGTGCGGGGGCGACCGGGAGCGCGGCCGGATCCAGCTCGATCCCGGTGCCGCTCGCCTCCGCGATGTGGCCGAGATCCTGCAGGAGACCGTCGCTCACGTCGAGCATCGCGGTGGCGCCGAGCCGGGCCGCGCCGGGACCGCAGGCGTACAACGGCCGCGGCCGGCGGTGGGCGTCCACCAGGTCTCCGCCGTCCGCCCGGCCGGCCTGGAGCAGCGCGAGTCCCGCCGCGGCGTGGCCGAGGCGGCCCGCGATGGCGACGACGTGGCCGGGGCGGGCCCCCGACCTGGTCACCGGCTGTCTTCCGCCGAGGTCGCCGAGCGCGGTGACGCCGAGCACCACCGTGTCGGACCTGGAGATGTCACCTCCCGCCACGCTGGCGCCGACGAGCGCGCACTCGTCGCGGAAGCCGTCGGTCAGAGCGTCCAGCCAGTCCGTCGTGACGTCGGCGGGCAACCCGAGACCGACGAAGATCGCTGTCGGTTCAGCCCCCATGGCGGCGATATCGGAAAGATTCTGAGCTGCGGCTTTACGGCCAATGTCATAGCCACTGGACCAATTACGACGGAAGTGCCTACCCTCGATTAGGAGATCCGTACTCACGACGACCCGGCCGTCCGGAGCGCTCAGGATGGCGGCGTCGTCTCCAGGTCCGAGCAGTACGGCCGCACCCTGCGGCAATCGCCCAGCGATACGTCCAATTACACCGAATTCGCCAAGATCTCCGACTGTGATGGCACACCCCTAGTGCATTCGAGGTACGGTACGCTCCGGCACTGATCTCTATCCGGAGGGCGTTATGGTGCAGGCCTACATCCTTATCCAGACCGAGGTCGGCAAGGCCGCCAATGTGGCCGGCCAGATAGCCGGGATCAGCGGTGTCACCCAGGCAGAGGATGTCACCGGCCCTTATGACGTCATCGTGCGGGCCGAGGCCCGCAACGTCGACGAGCTGGGCAAGCTGGTCGTCGCCCAGATTCAGGCGGTTGAGGGCATCACGCGTACTCTTACATGTCCGATCGTGCACATCTGACCTGGGAAGAGATGCGAAGACTGATCCCCGCGGCCGGGGCCCTGGCCGTACTGTCCCTCGCGGCATGCTCCGGCGCGGTGCGGGTGGACCCGCCCACGCCCGCCGGAGCCGCCGCGTCGGCGTGCCAGAAGCTCGCGACCGCGCTGCCCTCCCGGCTCGACGGCGCGGAGCGGGTGGAGAGCGAGCCCCGCTCGCCGTACGTGGCGGTGTGGGGGGCGGGTGAGATCGCCCTGCGCTGCGGAGTGGACCGGCCCGCCTCGATGGCCGCGACCGACCAGGTCTCCGACCTCGACGGCGTCGCGTGGTACGCCGACCCCAAACGCTCGACGCTGTTCACGGCGATCAACCGGGAGGCGTACGTCGAGGTGACCGTCTCCGGGAAGCATGTCCCCGGAGAGGTCCTGGTGGATCTGGCGGGCCCGATCAAGTCGTCCGTCCCGGAGTGACGGGACGGCTCAGCGCAGCCCGGCCGGGCGGTTGAGCGCGAGCTGGAGCAACCGGTCGACGAGCTCGGCGTACGACAGTCCGGTCGCGGCCCAGAGCTGCGGCGCGACCGAGAGCGACGTGAAGCCCGGCATCGTGTTGATCTCGTTTAGGACGAGCTCCCCCGAGGACGTGTAGAAGAAGTCCACCCGCGACAGGCCCTCGCAGGAGAGCGCCTCGAACGCCTGGACGGCCATCGCCCGCACCGCCTCGGCGGCCTCCGCCGGGATGTCGGCGGGGGCGTCGAGCGCCATCTGGTCGGGGTAGTACTTCGCCTCGAAGTCGAAGAACTCGCGCTCGCCCCGGACCAGCACCTCGCCGGGGACGCTCGCCTCCGGGGGCGCGTCGCCGAGGGACTCGAGCACGGCGCACTCGATCTCCCTGCCGACGATCGCGGCCTCGACCAGCACCTTGGGGTCGTGCTCGCGGGCCAGCTCGATCGCGGTCTCCAGCGACTCCGGGTCGTACGCCTTCGAGATGCCCTGGGACGAGCCGGCGCGGGCGGGCTTGACGAACACCGGCCAGCCGAGCTCCTCGACCTCCTTGAGCACCCTCCCGCGGTCGGTGCGCCAGTCGCGGTCGCGGACGACGACGAACGGCCCGACCGGGAGCCCCGCCGCCTTGAGCACGAGCTTCATGTACGCCTTGTCCATGCCGACCGCGCTCGCCAGAACGCCGGAGCCGACGTAGCGCACCCCGGCCATCTCCAGGAGTCCCTGGATGGTGCCGTCCTCGCCGAACGGCCCGTGCAGCATCGGGAAGACCACGTCCACCTCGCCGAGGGACCGCGGGATCTGCCCGGGGTCCAGCGCGACGAGCGATCCGGAGTCGGACGGCAGGGCGAGGGCCGTGCCGGACTCGGTCACGACCGGCAGTTCACCTTCCTCGATGGCGTAACTCTGCCCGTCGGACACCAGGACCCAGCGCCCGTCCTGTGCGATGCCGACCGGAATGACCTCGTACCGCGATCGGTCGATCACGCTGAGCACGCTGCCCGCGCCCATCAGCGACACCGCGTGCTCGGAATTGCGACCGCCGAAGACGACGGCGACTCGAATCGGCCGGGAAGGCACCTCGCGCTGCTCGTTCATGATGCTCGAATGTACCGCTTCCGGACGTGGAACCTGCTTGTCAGGCCCGCGTGTGGCTGCCGGCGCGTACGGCGTCGAGTGCCTGGGTCACGTCCACGATGAGATCCTCCGCGTCCTCCAGCCCGATCGAGAACCGTACGGCTCCCGCGTCCACACCGGAGAGCGCCTCGTCAGGATGGGCGGCCGAGGCGAGATGCACGGCCGTGGTGCGGGTCCCGCCGAGGGACCCGGCGAGCCGGGTGAGCCGCAGGGCGTCGGCGAGCGCGGCGCCCGCGTCGTACCCGCCGTGGACGGTCACGGTGACGCAGCCGCCGAACCGGGTGCCCTCCGGGCCGGAGTCGAACAGGTGCCGGGCGAGCTGGTGGCCGGGATGGGCGGGCAGCCCGGGATAGTCCACCCGGCGCACCGCCGGATGCTTGGCCAGCGAGGCGGCGAACACCATCGCGGTCGAGCACATCCGGCGCACCCGCAGCGTCATCGTCTCCATGCCCCGGCGCAGCAGGAAGGCGTCGTCCGGGGACAACGACCCCCCGGTGTCGACCCGGATCTCACGGATCAGGTTGATCAGGTCGGGCCGTCCGACGACCACGCCGCCGGCGCAGTCGTCGTGGCCGCCGACGTACCTGGTGGCCGAGTGGACGACCAGATCGGCTCCGTGCTCCAGCGGCCGGCACACGACCGGTGTGGCGAGGGTCGAGTCGACCACCAGCAGCGCTCCGGCGTCCCTGGCGAGCCGGTAGAGGCCCCGGATGTCGGCCACCGCCATCGTCGGGTTGGCCAGCGTCTCGGCATAAATGATCTTCGTGGTGGATCGTATCGCCCGATGGACGCGACGCAGGTCCGAATAGTCCACGAAATCGGTGGCGATCCCGAACCGGGACAGCACGTTCGTGAGCAGGGAGTGGGTGCCGCCGTGGACGGGAGCGGGCGCGAGGACGTGCGTCCCCGCGCGCAGGAAGGTCAGGAACACCGCGGTCGTCGCGGCCATGCCCGAGGGGAACGCCTGGCCGGCGACGTCCTCGGGCGCGGCGGCGCCCTCCATCGCGGCCATGGCCGCGGCGAACGCGGCGACCGTCGGGTTGTCGGCCCGATCCGAGGCGAGACCCGATGACCGGGCGGCCGCCGACTCGGCGTCTCCGGGGGAACCGGGGAGGTTCCAGCCGGAGGTCCGCCACACGGGCTGGCCCGTCGGGGCCTCGCGCGGAAGCGGAGGCGCCGGCAGGTGGACCGCCCGGGAGTTCTCCCCGAGCCTCCTGCGCCCGCGCCTCATGGGCCTACACGCCGTAACGCTCCGGCTTCGGGGTTCGCGACATCAGCAGCATCGCCGCCTCGTCCGGGGCCATCCCGTCGTGCACCACACCGACCACGACTTCGGTGATCGGCATCTCCACGTCGTGTTTCCTTGCCAGCTCGAGAACCGACTCGCACGATTTGACTCCCTCGGCGGTCTGCTTCGTCACGGCGACGACCTCGGCCAGGGTCATCCCGCGTCCCAGATTCTCACCGAAGGTGCGGTTCCGGGACAACGGGGAACTACAGGTCGCCACCAGATCACCCATTCCGGCCAGACCCGCGAACGTGTGCTGATCGGCGCCGAGAGCCGCGCCGAGCCGGGCGATCTCCGCGAGGCCGCGGGTCATGAGCGTCGCCGCCACGTTGTCGCCCAATCCCATGCCGACGGCGACACCGACCGCGAGCGCGATGACGTTCTTCACCGCGCCGCCGAGTTCGACGCCCACGACGTCGGGATTGGTGTAGGTACGGAACCACGGCAGGTGGCAGGCGTCCTGGAGCCGCCGCGCCACCTCCTCGTCCGGGCAGGCCACCACGGCGGCCGCGGGCTGCCGCCGGGCCAGCTCCGGGACGAGGTTCGGGCCGGACACCACCGCCACCCGGTCCAGCGGAACGCCCGCGACCTCGCTGATGACCTCGCTCATCCGCTCGCAGGTGCCCCGCTCGACGCCCTTCATGAGACTGACCAGCACGGCGTCCCGCGGGATGTACGGCTTCCAGACGGCCAGGTTGTCGCGGAGCGTCTGGGCCGGCACCGCGAGGACCACGAAGTCGGCGCCCTCCATCGCCTCGGCCGGATCGGTCGTCGCGCGGAGGGTCTCGGGCAGCCGCAGTCCCGGGAGGTACTCGGGGTTCTCGTGCCTGTCGTTGATCGCGTCGACGACCGAGGCGCGTCTCCCCCACAGCGTCGTCTTGGTGCCCGCCTCCGCGAGGATCATCGCGAACGTGGTCCCCCACGAGCCAGTACCGAAAACGACAGCCCTGCTCACCGGTCGCTCACCACTCCTCGTCGTCCGACGGAACGGCCTCGTCTCTCGGCCGGCCGTTCCGCTCGCCGCGCCGGGCCCGCTCACCGCTCACCGGTAGCTCCCTGCTTCCCGCGCGTCGTCCCCTTCACCGTACGCGCTCATCCTGTGTGAGCCGTGTTTTTCGGGTCATACGGGGATTCGGGGGCCTTCTCATCACGGATCTCCGCGAGCTGGCCGGTGATGGCGGCCATGATGTCGGCGGTGGCCTCGCGCAACACGGTGCCCCGCATCGGCTGGCCCTCGAACCGGGACAGGTCGACCGGCGGCCCGGCCAGCACCTTGAACGTCTTGCGCGGGAACAGCCGCGGCTTCTTCTCGCCGTACGGCAGGAGCTCGTGGGCGCCCCAGTGAGCGATCGGGATCACCGGCGCGCCGGTCGTCAGCGCCAGCCGGGCGACGCCCGTCTTGCCCGCCATCGGCCACAGCTCGGGGTCACGGGTGATCGTGCCCTCGGGGTAGAAGATGACGCACCCGCCGTCCCTGAGCCGCTGCTCGGCGATCTTCAGCGACTGGGTGGCCTCGGTGCTGCCCCGGTGCACCGGGATGGCGAGCAGCTTGGCGACGACGTGGCCGAGTACCGGCACCTTGAAGATCCCGGACTTGGCGAGGATCACCGGCCAGCGCCCGTTGTTGTAGAGGTAGTGGGAGAGCAGGACCGGGTCCGACCACGACATGTGGTTGGCCGCGATGATGACACCGCCCATGCGCGGGACGTACTCGCCTCCGCGCCAGGCGCGCCTGATCAGCAGGATCGACAACGGCTTCACGATCAGGACGGCCAGGGACTCCCAGAACCGGGAGGGACGGCCACGGCGCTTCATCTCGACTCCTCGCGTGCCGGCCGGACGGGGAACCGCGAATCGCCGCGCCGGCTCGGCGTGCCCGGCTCGGCGGGTACCCGGGCGCGCGTCATCGCGCTTCGTTGTCCGCTCACTTGCTCCTCCACGTGCAGATCCGCCGCCCCCGGCGGCGTGGTGACCCCAAGTCTCCCGGTTGGCTCCCAGCACTGTCGAGGCGGGATGCTTAACGTTATGCAGCTCACGCGATGGACCCTCGTGGTGCCGGTCAAGACCATCATCAGGGCGAAGACCCGTCTCGCGGGTGCGGCGGGGCCGTACCGCGCCGAGCTGGCGGTCGCCATCGCGTGCGACACGGTGTCCGCGGCGCTGAGCTGCCCGCGGGTCGGCCGCGTGATCGTCGTCACCGCGGACCCGGTGCCCGCGGAGCGGCTGGCCGCCCTGGGCGCCCATGTGGTGACCGACCCCGACAGGGGTCTCAACACCGCGCTCCGCTTCGGAGCCGCCGAGGCGGTACGGCTCGCGCCCGACGGGGCCGTCGGGGCGCTCCAGGCGGATCTGCCCGCGTTGCGCCCGGCGGAGCTGGACCTGGTCCTCGCCGCCGCCGCGGAGTTCGACCAGGCGTTCGTCCCCGACGCGGCGGACGTCGGCACCACCTTTTACGGCGTACGGCCCGGCGCGTCCTTCGAACCTCGTTTCGGCGGCGAGTCGAAGGCCAGGCACCTGTCGGGCGGCGCGAAGGAACTGACCCTGGACGGCATCGCGTCGGTCCGCAGGGACGTCGACACGGTCGAGGACCTGCGGGACGCGCTCGCCCTGGGCCTTCCCCCCACCACCCTGAGCGTGGTCGCGCGAATCCGGCCCCCGATCGCCCCCGGCCTCGTGGGATGAAGCGGGCGGTCCGCCGTACGGCCGGGCCGGGAAACGGGCGTGGCCACATGATCGGTCAGAGCGATCATGTGGCCACGCGGTCGAGCGGTGCGGTCGTGGGGCGCGCATCTCAGGTCAGGTGCTCGCGGACACGACCTCCTTGGGCGCGTCTCCCTCGGGAGCGTCCTCCTCGCGGGCGTACTTCGGCAGGAGGAAGGCGACGAGGAAGGTCAGCAGCAGCATGCCCGCCACGACCCACAGCGTGATCTTCATGGCGTGCTCGAAGGTCGTGCCGGTGGGAACCGGGCCGAGCAGGTCGAAGAAGATCGTGCCGAGCAGGGCCACACCGAACGCGTTGCCGAGCTGCTGCACGGCCGTGAGCGTGCCGGAGGCCGATCCGGTCTCGTGCTGCTCGACACCGGCCAGCACGATGTCGAAGAACGGTCCCATGAGCAGGCCCATGCCGATGCCGGTGACGATCAGGGCGGGAGCGAGCTGCCACGGCGTGACCCCGATCCCGGCCATGTCGATCGTCAGATAGACACCGAGCGCGCCCAGGGCCATGATGAGCGCTCCACCGTGCAGGACCTTGCGGCCGAACCGCTTGACCGTCTGCATGATGCCCATGCCAAGGATCATGCCGACCGACCAGGGCACCCCGGCGAGACCGGCCTTGATCGGCGAGTAGCCCAGGCCGATCTGCGTGTAGAGGTTGAAGACCAGCATGAATCCGGCCATGCCGGAGAAGAAGACGACCCCGGTCAGCAGGCCGCCGGTGAAGGCGCGCTTGCGGAACAGGCTCGGCACGATCAGCGGGTCGCCTCCTGCGCGGCTCTTGCGCGCCTCGAACCATCCGAAGAGCGCGAAGGTGACGACGGACGCGCCGATCATGATGAACGACCAGACCGGCCAGTCGCTCTCACGTCCCTGGACCAGCGGGAAGACGATCAGGACCGCCGCCAGCGACGCGATGACGACGCCGGGCAGGTCCAGCTTCAGCGCGTGCGGCGAGCGCGACTCGGGCAGGAAGCGCAGGGCGCCGAGAATCGCGGCCAGGCCGAACGGCAGGTTGATGATGAAGATCATGCGCCAGCCGGTGCCGAAGAAGTCCGCGTCGACCAGCCAGCCGGCCAGGATCGGGCCGCCGACCGATGCCAGGCCCATGACCGGGCCGAACAACACGAAGGCCGACTGCATCTCCTTGGGCGGGAACATCTCCTTGATCATCCCCAGGCCCTGCGGCAGCATGACGGCTCCGAACAGGCCCTGAACCACGCGGGCCGCGATCAGGGTCTCCGGCGACTGGGCGACGGCGCACAGCAGCGAGCCCACGACGAAGCCGGCCGCTCCGATGACGAACATCCTCTTGCGGCCGAAGATGTCGCCCAGACGGCCGCCGGTGAGCAGGCCGGTCGTCATGGCCAGCGTGTACGCGGCGCCGAGCCACTGCAGGGTGCTCGCGCTGCCGCCGATATCGGTCCGGATGGTCGGACCGGCGATGTTGGTGACCATCGCGTCGAGGAGGTCCATGACCTCCGCGGCGAGGATCACGAAGAGCGCGGCCCAGCGCCACCGGTATGGCGCCGGCTCGTCCGCGGGCGGCGTGGACGTCGCCACCTCGGCATGAGTGGACATCGATCCTCCAATGAGGGGGTTTGAGAACAGTGTTCATCTGAGTGGATCACTGTTCTATCATTGAATGGTGTTCACTAGGAATGTGCGATGTTCTCAAGATATATCGCCTTTGCCTGATGTACAAGATATATCTCGTTGGCGATCGTCGTTCGTTCCGCTGAGCGGCGTTCACTAGCATGTGCTCGGGAGGCCCCGATGACTCAGCCGGACATGCCGACGCCGCCGTGGGAGCGAACGCGGAGGCGAGCCGCTCCATCTCGCGTCCCCCTCACGCGGGGGCGCATCGTCGACGCGGCCTTTGTCGTGCTCGACCGCGAGGGGTTCGACCGGCTGAGCATGCGCCGGGTCGCCGCCGAGCTCGGCGTCGCGGTCTCGGCCCTCTACGCGCACGTGGACAACAAGGACGAACTGTTCGAGCTCATGTACGAGCGGCTCTTCGACGGCTTCGACCTGCCGGAACCCGATCCCGAACGCTGGCAGGAGCAGGTCAAGGGCTTCGCGCGCGAGAGCCGCGCCCGTCTGCTGGCGCACCGCGACATGGCCCGGATCTCCAT
The DNA here is from genome assembly GCA_001570385.1 of Microtetraspora glauca. GTDB lineage: Bacteria > Actinomycetota > Actinomycetes > Streptosporangiales > Streptosporangiaceae > Microtetraspora > Microtetraspora glauca. The sequence continues at coordinate 323,933 of BBYL01000010.1, forward strand.
GGGGCAGATGCCGTTCGGTCCCGAACTGCTGCCGTACGTGGAGAAGATGCTCGCGCTGCTGCGCGTGGGCGGGCTGCCCGACCACGTCGCGGCGATCGCCGGCGACCTGCTCTCGACGTACGTCGACGGCTTCGTCGCCGAGGAGGGCGCCTGGAAGGAGCGATCTCAGGGCGAGGGCGTCAGGTCGTGGGACGAGATGCGCGATGAGATCAAGGAATACTTCGCGTCGCTCCCGCCCGACCGGTTCCCCAACATGGTCGCCATCGCCGACCTCATGGTGGACGAGTCCAACGACTACCGCTTCGAGCTCGGCCTCGACATCATCGTGCGCGGCCTCGCGTCGTACGTCGAGCCGCGTCCCGGCGAGAGCTGACTCAGTGCCACCACCGCCCGGAGGCGGCCGAGTACGCTGATCAGGTGCAGGCCACGGTGAAGACCTTCGACGACGCGACCCGCTCCGGGTCGGTGTTCCTGGACGACGGCGCGGAGCTCGCCTTCGACGCCGACGCCTTCGACGCGGGCCCGCTGCGGCTGCTGCGCACCGGCCAGCGGGTGAACATCGTGGTCGACGGCGGCCGCATCACCTACGTGACCCTCTCCACGTTCCCACTGCCGTAGGGCGGCGCTTGTCGCCTCGCCCTGCTCATGGCCTCGCTCCGCTCGGCGAGGCGCCCTTGAGACGCTCGTGCCCTTCTCGCGCGGGGTCGCTCGTCCTGACTTGGCTCACGCTTCGAGATCATGACTGCGTGCGGGGCGCCGACCTGGGGATGCGCTGCCGGGAACGGCGAAATGTGCGCACCGAACAGGTGGCCCGTGTAGGCCGTCTCCGTGTACGTGCGTGTCCGGACGGCCCGGCATAGCCGCCTGCGCGGTCGGGTTCCACGGATGTCCACGGATGGACCGGCAGGTGTCTGTCCGCCCCTCCCGATCTCGTCATCACCATGCCAGGCACGACCGCGACCTGGACGATCATGAGATGAGGAGGACGAGGTGGGCACGATCAGCGTCTTCGAGAGCGTCTGTGTGGACGGCGTCATGCAGGGGCCCGGCCGGGCGGACGAGGACACCAGGGGCGGATTCCTTCACGGCGGTTGGGGCATCGGGTACACCGACGAGGTGATCGGGAAGTTCGTCGGGTCGGGGATGGGCAGAGCCACAGCAATGCTCTTCGGGCGTCGGACGTACGACGACCTATTGGGTCACTGGACAACGGTGACCGGCCCCAACCCGTTCACCGAGGTGCTGGTGAACTCGCGCAAGTACGTCGCCTCACGCGAGGCGGGCAACGAACTCGCCTACCCCGACTCCACGCTGCTGGTGGGGGAAGCGGCCGACACCGTCGCACGGCTGAAGGACGAGGTCGACGGCGTGATCAGGGTGATCGGCAGCGGTGAGCTGGTGCGCTCACTCCATGCGGCGGGCCTGATCGAGGAGTACGTCCTGCTGATCCACCCGATCGTGCTCGGTTCGGGCACGCGGCTGTTTGGCGAGGGAGAACGCACCGACCTGACGCTCCAGGAGGCGATCATCGCCACGACCGGTGTGGTGATCGCACGCTATCGGGTCAAGTGACGAGGAAGGATCGGGACATGCGGTACATGCTGTTGTTCCATTACGGCGAGGCGAGCGAGGAGTCGATCGGAGCCGAGGCGATGGCCGCAGGGCTGCGAGCCATGGCCAGTTACGCCGCGACGCTGGAGCAGGCCGGGATTCTGGTGAGCGGCCAGGTGTTGCAGCCGTCGGCCAGCTCGACCACACTCACACTGGTCGACGGGGAGCCGCGCATCCAGGACGGGCCGTTCGCCGACACCAAGGAGCAGCTCGGGGGCGTGATCGTCATCGACGTGCCGGATCTGGACGCCGCCCTGGAGTGGGCCCGGCAGGCGCCGCCGCTGGCGTGGGGCACCGTCGAGGTCCGGCCCGGTGCCGTGCACATCGAGGCCGGGACATGGGTTCCATCATCGTGACCGGCGAGACGGCCGCGCACGTCGCCGAGCGCACGGCACGTGCGTCCCACGGTCGGCTGGTCGCCCTGCTGGCCGCTCCGACCGGCGACCTCGAACTCGCCGAAGACACCCTGGCGCAGGCCTTCGAGCAGGCTCTGACCACGTGGCCGCGCGACGGCGTACCGGACAACCCCGAGGGCTGGCTGTTCACGGTCGCACGCAACCGTCAGCGGGATCTGTGGAAGTCCGCCGCCCACCGCCGCAACCAGCCGCTGGAGGCGGCCACCGACATCGCTGCCGACGCCGTCTCGCCGCTGAACCATCTCGATCCGGACCAGATCCCCGACCCCCGGCTGGCCCTGCTGTTCGTCTGCGCGCACCCGGCCATCGCCGCGGGCGTCCGTACCCCGCTGATGCTCCAGGCCGTGCTCGGGTTCGACTCCACCCAGATCGCGCGGGCCTTCGCCCTACCCGCCGGGGCGATGTCGCAACGCCTGGTGCGGGCCAAGCGCCGGATCCGGGACGCCAAGATCCCCTTCGTCGTTCCCGGGCGGCAGGCCATGCCCCAGCGGCTGCCACCGGTGCTCGAGGCGGTGTACGGATGCTACGCGCTGACCTTTCCGGAGCGGGGCGACGAAGCGTCACTCGCGGGCGAGGCCCGGTACCTGGCCGTCACCACGGCGACGCTGCTCGGCGACGAGCCCGAGGCGTGGGCGCTCGCGGCGCTGCTCACCCTTGCCTCGGCACGCGCCACGACTCCCGGCGATCGCTATCTACCGCTGCAGGACCAGGCCCCGGACGATTGGGACCACCGCCTCATCGCCGAGGGCGAAGCCTATCTCCGGCGCGCCGAACGGCCCGGCCAGGCGCCTGGGCGCTTCCAGCTCGAGGCGGCGATCCAGGCGGTCCACTGCGATCGGGCCCGCAGCGGTGCCACCGACTGGAACGCACTGCGCACCCTCTACACGGCTCTGGTCGCGATCGCGCCGAGTCTGGGCAGCCGGGTCGCCCACGCCGCCGTCGTCGGCCGAACCCAGTCACCACAGACGGGGCTGTCGCTGCTGGAGGCATTGCCCGTCGAGCGGGAGCGGTTCCAGCCCTATCACGCGGCACGCGGCGATCTACTCGCCCAGCTCGACCGACACCAGGACGCGGTCGCGGCCTACGCCCAAGCGGCCACGCTCAGTGCGGATCCCGCTCTCCGGGCCTTTCTCGAGCGGCGGACCAAGGAAGTATCGCGATGACCGACATTTCCTGCCGATCACGAACCCGGCAGGCGGGTCTGGACTCGACCAGCCTTGAGGCGGCTCGTGCCCCTTTGCGCTTGATTGCCGCGCCTCCGGCACGGCGGGCCCGGAAAAGCAGGACGGCGCCCGGATGATCCGGACGCCGTCCTCGGCCGAGACCGCCGCTACTTCTTGGAAGACTTCTTGCCGCCGGCGTTGACGAGCTCCTTGAAGTCGTTTCCGGGGCGGAACTTGGGCCCCCAGCTCTCCTCAACCTTGATCGGCGCGCCGGTCGAAGGGTTCCGAGCCGTGCGGGCAGGCTTGTGGACCATCTCAAAGGCGCCGAACCCGGTGATAGAGACCTTGTCCCCACTCGCGACGGCATGCTGGATGGCGTCGAGAATCGCATTGACCGCCTCGGTGGCCGTCTTCTTGTCACCGACGCGGTCCGTGATCGCGTCGACGAGTTCCTTCTTGTTCATTGGTTCCTCCCCCTTACGCGCTTGAAATTAGGGGACGCGTGCATGGGACTCAATCACCAGGCGCTGTGTTTCGCCCACTCCGTGTGTCGGATGTGCCGTCCAGATAGGCGATGAAGGCATCAAGCCGGGCGGTTGCATGCTCTATGTCCTGCTTTGCCACGTTACAGATAGCAAGCAGCCTGTGCGTAAGGCGGGTCCGCTCTTCGAGAGACACGTCCAGCGCTCTGACGCGGCGGTGCGCATCGCGCAACCCCCGCGCCAGGCGATCGTCTTCTAGCTGAAACTCGTTCAGACAGTGGTCGGCAGCCATGGCTGCCGTCCATTCTCGTACACCGCGATGTCGTCGGCGTGACGCAGGGTCAGCCCGATGTCGTCCAGGCCCTCCATCAGCCGCCAGCGCGTGTAGTCGTCGATCTCGAACGACCAGGCGTCGGATCCCAGCCTGACCTCGCGCTCGGCCAGGTCGACCGTGATCTCGACGGCCGGGTCCGCCTCGGCCGCCGCCTGCAGCCCCTCGACGACGTCGGCGGGGAGGACGACCGGGAGCAGGCCCATCTTCGTGGAGTTGTTGCGGAAGATGTCGCCGAAACGGGCCGCGATCACGACGCGGAAGCCGTACTGCTGCAGGGCCCATACGGCGTGCTCGCGCGAGGAGCCGGTGCCGAAGTCAGGACCCGACAGCAGGATCGAGGCGCCCTCGTAGGCCGGGTTGTTCAGGATGAAGGACGGGTCCTCACGCCATGCGGAGAACAACCCGTTCTCGAAGCCGGTACGGCTGACCTGCTTGAGCCAGACGGCCGGGATGATCTGGTCGGTGTCGACGTTGCTGCGGCGCAGGGGGACGGCCCTGCCGGTGTGCGTGGTGAAGGCATCCATCGGTGTTCTTCCTTGAACAGGGCCTAGGCCAGGTCTGCGGGAGCGGTCAGCTTGCCGGTGACGGCGGTCGCGGCGGCGACCTGCGGGGACACCAGGTGGGTGCGGCCCCCCTTGCCCTGACGGCCCTCGAAGTTGCGGTTGGAGGTGGAGGCGCTGCGCTCGCCCGGCTTCAGCGTGTCGGGGTTCATGCCGAGGCACATGGAACAGCCGGCCTCGCGCCACTCGGCCCCGGCGTCCTTGAACACCTGGTCCAGGCCCTCCTCCTCGGCGGCCTTCTTGACCAGCATCGAGCCGGGCACGATCAGCGTGCGGGTGACGACCTTGCGGCCGCGCAGGATGCCGGCGGCGGCGCGCAGGTCCTCCAGCCGGCCGTTGGTGCAGGACCCGACGAAGACGGTGTCCACCTGGATCTCGTTCAGCGGGGTTCCGGCGCTCAGGCCCATGTACTCCAGGGCGCGCTCGGCGGCCGACCGCTCGATCGGGTCGGTGAACTGCTCCGGCGCGGGTACGGCGGAGCCCAGCGGAGCGCCCTGGCCCGGGTTCGTGCCCCAGGTGACGAACGGCGTCAGCGTCGCGGCGTCGATCTCCACGACCCGGTCGAACTCGGCGTCGTCGTCGGTGCGCAGGCTCTTCCAGTACTCGACGGCCTCATCCCAGGCGGCGCCGGACGGCGCGTGGGGACGGCCCTTGAGGTAGGCGAACGTGGTCTCGTCCGGCGCGATCATGCCGGCGCGGGCGCCCGCCTCGATCGACATGTTGCACACGGTCATCCGGCCCTCCATGGAGAGGTTGCGGATGGCCTCGCCGCGGTACTCCACGATGTACCCCTGGCCGCCGCCGGTGCCGATCTTGGCGATGATGGCGAGGATCAGGTCCTTGGCGGTGACCCCGACCGGCAGGTCGCCCTTGACCTCGATGGCCATGGTCTTGGGCCGGTAGGCGGGCAGCGTCTGGGTGGCCAGCACGTGCTCCACCTCGGAGGTGCCGATGCCGAACGCGATGCCGCCGAAGGCGCCGTGCGTGGACGTGTGCGAGTCACCGCAGACGATCGTCATGCCGGGCTGCGTCAGGCCGAACTGCGGGCCGATGATGTGCACCACGCCCTGACCGGCGTCGCCCATGGGGTGCAGCCGGACGCCGAACTCGGCGGCGTTCTTGCGCAGCGTCTCGACCTGGGTGCGCGACACCGGGTCGGAGATGGGGCCGAGTACGGTCGGGACGTTGTGGTCCTCGGTCGCGATGGTGAGGTCGGGCCGCCGGACCGGCCGGCCGGCGAGACGCAGGCCGTCGAACGCCTGCGGGCTGGTCACCTCGTGGACGAGGTGGAGATCGATGTACAGCAGGTCCGGCTCGCCGTCGGCGCGACGCACGACGTGCTGCTCCCAGACTTTCTCGGCCAGTGTGCGACCCATGGTTGTGACGCCTCCTTGCGTTTCGACCTCCCGACGTCTCTCATCATGAGACGGAAATATCGGGATATGGACAACTCTAGCTGGTAATCCGGACCATTGTGTTTGCGTCTCGGATCGCGAGACGGCAGTATCGGGGTATGGACAACTCTAGCGGAGTCGGAGTGCTCGACAAGGCCGTTCTCGTACTCAACGCCCTGGAAGCGGGGCCTGCTTCCCTGGCCCAGCTCGTCCAGGCGACCGGCCTCGCCCGGCCGACGGCCCACCGGTTGGCCGTCGCCCTTGAGCACCACCGCATCGTCTCCCGCGACACCCAGGGTCGCTTCGTTCTGGGCCCCCGGCTGTCGGAGTTGTCCACGGCCGCCGGCGAGGACCGGCTGCTCGCCGTCGCCGGCCCGGTCCTGACCCACCTCCGCGATCTCACCGGGGAGAGCGCGCAGCTCTACCGGCGCCAGGGTGACGAGCGGGTCTGCGTCGCGGCCGCGGAGCGCGCGAGCGGCCTGCGCGACACCGTTCCCGTCGGCTCCGCGCTGCCCATGATCGCCGGATCGGCCGCGCAGATCCTGCTCGCCTGGGAGGAGCCCGACCGGCTCCACCGCGGCCTGCGCGGCGCGAAGTTCACCGCCGCCACGCTCGCGAGCGTACGCAGGAGGGGATGGGCGCACAGCGTCGGCGAACGCGAGCAGGGAGTGGCGAGCGTCTCCGCGCCCATCCGGGGCGCGGGCGGCAAGGTAATCGCGGCGGTGTCCGTCTCCGGGCCGATCGAGCGGCTCACCCGCACGCCGGGCCGCATGCACGCCGCCCCCGTCGTGGCCGCCGCCGAACGGATCACCGAGGCGATGCGGCGCGCTAACTGATTAGAGAGCATGCCCGGTTAGCCCTAGGCTGGCGGGGTGACAGACCGCATTGAGGCAGCCGCCGCTGAACTGCGTCCACTGCTCCAGGAGTTCATCCTCTGGGCTCCCGCCAACGCTCCCGGCAGCGATCCCGACCTGGTGGGCCCGGCCGTTCTGTGGCATCGCCTGGATGCCCGCGACGACGCGGGGTTGTGGAAGGCGGGCGACCTGCGCACCATCCTGCTGGAACGCATCCCGCAGGTCGTCGAGGATCCCGACGAGGCCGCCGACGGCATGGTCCCCGCCCTGCGGTCCTACCTGACGTTCCTGTCCGAGACGGGTCGGCTGGTGAAGGGCTCCGCCTCGCTCGACGCCCTCCTCGCCGAGCTCGACGAGATCGAGGACGACTTCGTCGAGACGATGGAGGACGCCATCGCCGAGCGCGACTGGGACGAGGAGGAGGACGAGTTCGAGGACGACGAGGACGAGAGCCTCGGCGACTTCGAGCCCTTCGCCGACGAGATCGCCGACCTCCCCACGATCCGGTTGCGTCCGGACTCCGAGCTCGCGGCGGCGGCTCGCGCGGTCCCGCTCATCACGCAGGCCCGCGATCTCGCGGGGTGGGTGGGCTCCGGCCGCAAGGTCGGCGAGGAGACCCTTCTCACCGAGGAGGAGGTCAAGGAGGCGGTGCGTACCGTCGGCCTGAGCGACGCGCAGGCCCTCTGGAACCTCTGGAACCTCGCCATCGACCTGGAGTTCATCGCCCCGGACGGGGACGACACGGTCAGCGTCGACGCCGACACCGCCGCCTGGCCGTTCGAGGACGACGAGGACGTCCTCGACGCCTGGATGCTCGGTCTCCACTCGGTCGACTACGGCGACCCCGAGCTGGACGACGACGATCTGACGCTGGCGCTGTCCGGGCTGACCCGGGCGCTCCTGGTCCGGGTCCTGATCAACGGCGGCTCGCGCTCGATCACCGAGCTGCGCGAGGAGCTGGCCGAGGCGGCGACCGAGTACGACGACCTCGGCCCTGACGCGTGGGCCGCCGCCGGCGACCCGCTCGCGCCTGTGATCGCGTGGTTGACCGGCTACGGCATGGTCGCCGTGGAAGGCGACGAGGTGCGCCTCACGCCCCTCGGCACCGAAGGCGTGGTCCACCTCGTGGACGACGCGGACATCGACATCGACGCCCGGCCCGCCATCGACGCGATGACCGCGATCGACCTGCTGTCGCTGAGCGCCGACCTGCCCGAGGAGGAGGCGGACGCCGAGTTCGCCGCGTGGCTCGGCCTGCGCGACCCCGCCCGGGCGGCCACCGAACTGCTCGCCGCCGCCGCGGAGGACGAGGCCGACGCCCTGGTCCGGGTCCAGGCGGCCAGCCTGGTCGGGGCCCTCGGCGAGGTGGCCGTACCCGCCTGGACCGAGGCGCTCGAGGAGCCCTCCCTCCGGCCGTACGCGGCGACGCACCTGACCCAGCTCGACGTCGAGGACGCACCGGAGCCCACTCAGGCGGACACGCACTGGCTCATTCTCGACATGTGGACGATCTCGGCCGGGCTCGGCCGGGCGGAGTTCGTCAGCAGCCTGCACGACATCGGCCCCGCCCAGCAGATCATCGGCCTGCTCGACGTGATCTGGAAGGTTCCTCACCCGCACCTGGAGGAGCTGCTCGAGGCGGTCGGTGACGCCCATCCGGACAAGCAGGTGGGTAAGGCGGCCAAACGGGCGCTCTTCAAGGCCCGATCGCGCCGCTGAGAACGTCCGGCGGACGCGGCACGCTCGTCACCGGAACTCACAGGGGACACGCCCGACCGGGCGTGTCCCCTGTTTCGTTGTTTCGTTGTTCCGTGCGGAAGTGCGCGCTCCCGTCGCCTGGAGCTACCGGCGCATCGAGAAGACGGCGCAGGTCGTGGTGCCGTGCGCGTACAGCTTGTCGTCGTCCGCCCCGACGAGGCGCGCCTCGGCCGTCGCGACCGTCCTGCCCACGTGTACGGCTTTGGCCTCGCATCGCAGGGCGCCGGTGTGCGCGAAGGCCGGACGCACCATGTGCACGTTCAACTGGGTCGTGGTGTATCCCACACCGGCGGGCAACATGGTCATGACCGCACACCCGAGCGCCGAGTCGAGCAGGGTCGCGAAATAGCCCCCGTGCACGGAACCCATCGGGTTGTACTGATGCTCGCCCGTCTCCCCTTCGAAGATCGCGACTCCCGGCTCGACCTTCAGCATCGTGAAGCCCAAGGTGCCGGCGATCGGCGGAGCGGCGATCACACCGTTGAGCATGGCCTGGAGGAATTCGAGCCCGCTCAGCTCCGCGACCTCCCCCGGCAGAGTGGCGGGAGCCCAGCTGTGCGTGCGCGAGCGCAGTGTCGACATCATGAGTATGATTTTGGAACTCAGATGGCGTCCGGCGCAAGTCGCGGACGCCGGTCGAACCCGAGCACGCTCGCCACCGACTCGGCGAAGCTCCGCCCGGGCCCGGCAGCCCCTTCCCGAGGGGTGGAAGCCGTCGGGGCCGGCGCGAGCGTCGGCGGTCGCGCGAGCCGGAGCGACCGTTCCGCTCATGGCGTCACCGTTCCGCCACCCACCGGCCCTCTCCGGCAGCGGTCGGCGGATCGGACGTCCGGCTCGGCCGGGCGACACGAAGATCCACATGCCCGCACTAGATAGTGACGCTCTCCAATCGCTGGATAGCGGCACTCCCCCATCAATGCCCGTACGGCGATCCGCGTGAGGGATTCATCACATGAAAAAAACCCCCGGAACCGAAGTTCCGAGGGTGAGAAAAAGTAGTCCCGAGCGGATTCGAACCGCCGTTACCGCCTTGAGAGGGCGGCGTCCTAGGCCACTAGACGACGGGACCTCGCAGTGTGTGTGGTAGTCCCGAGCGGATTCGAACCGCCGCTACCGCCTTGAGAGGGCGGCGTCCTGGGCCACTAGACGACGGGACCGTACACACTGCGATCGGAGCCGGGGGGAACCCGAATCCGTAGCATCTCCCCGAGAGGGATGCAGCTGGGGTACCAGGACTCGAACCTAGACTAACTGAACCAGAATCAGTCGTGCTGCCAATTACACCATACCCCATCGTCTCGCTCGCCCCTTGGGGCTCGCTCGCGACTCCGAAAGAATAGCCCAGCTTGGAGCCCACTACCAAAACGATTGCGGCGTGGCTCCTCAACAAAGGTCAGGCGCCTCCTTGTGCGAGTCTGAGAAGAGCCATCAGCACACAGCAGCAGTGAGGAGCAGCCCCCGATGACCCAGGCGGCGGCCAACCCGTTTCTGAGCCCCAGTTCCCTGCCGTACCGACTGCCTCCGTTCCACGAGATCACGGAGGAGCACTACGCGCCGGCGTTCGAGCAGGGGATGGCCGAGCATCTCGCCGAGATCGCGGTGATCGCGGACAATCCCGAGCCGCCGACCTTCGAGAACACCATCGAGGCTCTGGAGCGTTCCGGCGGGCTGCTCGACCGGGTGTCGACGGTCTTCTTCAACCAGGCCTCCTCCGACACCACACCGGGCGTCCAGGAGATCCAGAAGGACGTCACGCCCAAGCTGTCCAAGCACAGCGACGCGATCCACCTGAACGCCCGGCTGTTCGCCCGCATCCGGGCCGTCCAGGCCGCGGACGAGGCCGAGCAGTGGCTCCTCGACCGCTATCTCACCGACTTCACGCGGGCGGGAGCCGTACTCGGTGAAGAGGACCAGGCACGGCTCAGGGAGCTCAACGAGGAGCTGTCCACGCTGGCGACCACGTTCCAGCAGAACCTGCTCGCCGACACCAACGCGCGGGCGATCACCGTCGACGACGTCGCCGAACTCGACGGCCTGTCGCCGGACGCCGTCCAGGGCCTCCACGAGACGGCCAAGGAGCGTGGCCTGGACGCGGGATACCTCATCACCCTCGTCCTGCCCACCGGCCAGCCCGCGCTCGCCGAGCTCACCCACCGGGCGCTGCGCGAGCGGATCCACAAGGCGTCCACCGGACGCGGAGCCGACAACGCCGAACTGATCACCCGCATCGCGCGGCTGCGCGAGGAGCGGGCCAGGCTGCTCGGGTACGCGAACCACGCCGAGTACGTCCTGGCGGACCAGACGGCCGGGACCACCCAGGCGGTCGCCGAGATGCTCGACCGGCTCGTCCCGCCCGCCGTGGCCAACGCCCGCAAGGAGCAGAGCGACCTCGAGGAGATCGCCGGACACGCGATCCAGCCGTGGGACTGGTCCTTCTACGCCGAGAAGGTATGCAAGGCGCGGTACGACATCGACAGCGCCCAGATGCGCCCCTATTTCGAACTGAACAGCGTCCTGTCGCGCGGCGTGTTCTACGCGGCGCAGCGGTTGTACGGGATCACCTTCCGCGAGCGGGAGGACCTGCAGGGATATCACCCCGATGTCCGCGTCTTCGAGGTGTTCAACGAGGACGGTTCGCCCCTGGGCCTGTTCCTCGGCGACTTCTTCGCCCGTGCTTCCAAGCGCGGCGGAGCGTGGATGAACCACCTGGTCAAGCAGTCGGCCCTCGAAGGCACCCGGCCCGTCGTGGTGAACAACCTCAACATCGTCAAGGGTGAGCCGACCCTGCTGACCTTCGACGAGGTCAACACGATGTTCCACGAGTTCGGGCACGCCCTGCACGGCCTGTTCTCCGACGTCCGCTTCCCCCGGTTCTCCGGTACGGCGGTGCCGAGGGACTTCGTCGAGTACCCCTCGCAGGTCAATGAGATGTGGGCGACCGACCCGGAGATCCTCGCCAACTACGCCAAGCACTACGAGACCGGCGAGCCCATGCCGCGGGAGCTCGTGGACCGGATGCTGGAGTCGCAGAAGTTCAACCAGGGCTTCGCGACGGTCGAGTACCTGGCCGCGACCCTGCTGGACTGGGCCTGGCACACCGCCTACACCGGCGGCGACGCCGAGGCGTTCGAGGCCGAGGCCCTGCGGAACGCGGGCGTGGACCTGCCCGCGGTGCCGCCGCGCTACCGCAGCACCTACTTCGCGCACATCTGGTCGAGCGGCTACAGCGCGGGTTACTACTCCTACATCTGGAGCGAGGTCCTCGACGCGGACACGGTCGAGTGGTTCAAGGAGAACGGCGGCCTGCGCAGGGAGAACGGCGACCGGTTCCGGCAGCGGCTGCTGTCCAAGGGCGGGAGCGTGGACGCGCTGACGGCGTTCCGCGACTTCCGGGGGCGCGATCCGCGGATCGAGCCGCTCCTCACCCGGCGCGGTCTTCTCTGACACCGTCCTGATCACGCGGGGGCTCGCGGACCTGCCACGCCGCGAGCATCCGTCTGCAGGCCTGCCCGCCGATGAGTGCGGACAGGCCGGCAGACGGACCCGCGGGCCACGCGAGGGCCGGTCTGCTCAGGAAAGTTCCGCGATGGTGTCCTTGAGCCAGGTCTTCTCCGCCGCTCCGATCTCGCGGGCCATGACCAGCATGCCGCGACGGAAGCGGTCGGCGACTTCCTCGGCCCTGACCGGCTTTCCCGAGCGGTAGAAGAAGCTCGCGGGCGCCTCCAGGAAGTCCAGCCGCCGCAGCAGCACCCTGGCCTGCTCCTCCCGGGGGAGCGCCGACAGGAACGTCAGCAGCGTGAAGAAGCGCGACTGGTCACTGATCTCCAGATCGGACGGCTCGCGTAGGCGACGGAACAGCTCCTCCCGGCCCTTCTCCGTGAGTGAGAGCACCTGCCGCCGGGCCGCGCCCGCCCCCTCCTCCTCACGCCGGTCGACCATGCCCGCCTTCTCCAGCCGGGTGATCGCCGGATAGAGCGCGCCGTCGCTGACGGGACGGACGTGCCCACTCAGCCCGGCGATCCGCTGTTTGAGCTCGTAGCCGTGCATCGGCTCCTCGTTGAGAAAGCCGAGGATCGTCAGCGCCAGCTCCCCGCTTGCCATGGCTGCATCGTATCGCTATACCTCTAATCGATATAGCTCGAAACGAGGTATGGAATGGCACTCATCCGGCTGGCTCTGCCCGTCTATGTGGAGCTGCTGACCGCGGTTGTGGCCGTCGGCCTGATCGACACGTTGTGGGTCTCGGGTCTGGGCGGTCCGGCGGTCGCCGCCGTCACGATCGCCACCACCACCGAGCACCTGGCCCTGGGCGTGATCCTGGCCCTGACGACGGGCACGACCGTACTGGTCGGCAGGCGTGAGGGCGTGTCACCTCTCACGCCGATGATCCGTACCGCGTGGATCCTGTGGGCGCTGTTCAGCATCGTGGTGGCCGTGCCCGGCGTACTGCTCCGCGAACCGCTGGCCCGGCTCTTCACCGGGGACTCCGCGACCGTAACCCTGACCTCGGACTTCTTCCTGGTGTCGCTCTCCGCGATCCCGGTCTTCTTCGCCCAGACCCTGGTGGACGGGATCTTCAAAGGGTTGGGCGACACGGCGACGCCGATGCGGACCGCGTTGCTCTGCAACGCGTTGGTGGTCGGGCTCGATCCCCTGCTCATCTACGGCTTCGGCCTGGGTGTGCGCGGAGCCGCGCTGGCCACCGTCCTGGCCAGGCTGGCCGCGCTGGCCGTGGCGGCCACCCTGCTCGTACGGCGGCTGCCGCGCGAACGGCCGGCGCACGCGGGCCGCATGGTGAACCGAGCCGACGGCGTGGAGCTCCTGCGCACGGGCCTGCCGATGTCCGGTGACTTCCTGGCGCGCAGTCTGACCGGCATGGTGCTGACCGGCATGGTGGGCGGTCACGGCGTCGCCGCGCTGGCCGGGTACGGCATCGGCCTGAAGATCATGCTGGCCGGGACGATGGCCTTCTACGCCCTGCGCCAGGCGGCGATGATCCGTACCGCGCGGGGAGGCGGCACCACCGCGGGAGCGTCACTGCGGCTCGGCGTGGCGGCCGGCGTGGCCACCGCGCTCGTGCTCAACGCGGCTGCCGTGCCTGTGGCCGGTCTCTTCACCGGCGATCCCGCGGTGGCTGGGGCGGCCGTGTGGTTCCTGCGGTGCATGACGCTCTACCTGGTGCCGTTCGGCGGGCTCATCGCCGTGGGCGGGACACTCCAGGCGAGCGGAAGGGGCAGCGGACTGCTCGTCGCCACGCTGGCGGGTTTCGCGGTCCAGCTGCCCCTCGCCTCGCTGCTGAGTTCCTCCTCGCTGGGCGTCACCGGCGTGTGGCTGGCGATGGCCGCCGGGGCGACCCTCTCACTGGCCCTCACGATGACGCTGACGGCATGGTCGGCCAAACGGCCGACCGGGCTCAGGAGAGCTTCGCGAGAGCCGCACGCAGCCTTTCGAGGGACCGTTCGCGGCCGAGGACCTCGATCGACTCGAACAGCGGGAGGCCGACCGTGCGACCGGTGATCGCGACCCGGACCGGCGCCTGGGCCTTGCCCAGCTTGAGCCCGTGCGCGGCCCCGACCTCCTCAAGTGCGGTCTTGAGCGACTCGGGGTCCCAGCTGACGTCCTGCAGACGCTCGGCGTACCCGGCGAGGATCTCAGCCGCGCCCGGCTTCATCGCCTTGTCCCACGACGCCTGGTCGTGAACCGGGACGTCCAGGAAGAGGAAGTCCACATTCGCCGTGATCTCGGACAGCACCGCCACGCGGGTCTGCGCGAGCCCGGCGAGCCTGGCGAACGTGCCCCGGTCCCAGCTCGGGTCGAGCCAGGGCTCGCACCGCTCGATGAAGACGTCGAGGGGCAGCGCCCGGATGTACTCGCCGTTGAAGGCGCGCAGCTTCTTCTCGTCGAAGAACGCCGGGGACGGGTTGACGTCCTCAAGCCGGAACAGCGGCATCATCTCCGACCAGGGCATGATCTCCCGGTCGTCGCCGGGCCCCCAGCCGAGCAGCATGAGGTAGTTGACCATCGCCTCGGCGAGATAGCCCTCGTCCCGGTAGGACTCCAGGGCCACCTTGTCGCGCCGCTTGGAGAGCTTCTGCCGCTTCTCGTTGACGATGACCGGGACGTGCGCCCAGATCGGCGGGGTGACCCCCAACGCCTCCCACAGCAACTGCTGCTTGGGGGTGTTCGACAGGTGCTCCTCCGCGCGTACGACGTGGGAGATCCGCATCTCGACGTCGTCGATCACGTTGGCGAGGATGAACAGCGGCGACCCGTCGCCGCGCACGATGACGAAGTCCTCCATGGCGGCGTTCGGGAACTCGACCCGCCCGCGGACCAGGTCGTCCACCACGGTCACGCCCTCGTCGGGGGTGCGGAACCTGACCGCGCCCTCCGTCAGACCGCGGTCCCGGCAGAAGCCGTCGTAGCCCTGGTGCTCGGAGCCCGTCCTGGCCTTCACGTCGTCACGCGTACAGGTGCAGTGGTAGGCCTTGCCGTCCTTGAGCAGCGTCGCCGCCGCCTCGCGGTGCTGGGCCTCGTAGGCGGACTGGAAGTAGGGGCCCTCGAAGAACGGCGAGTCGCCGTGGATGCCGATCCAGGCGAGCGCCGAGATGATGCCCTCGGTCCACTCCGGCCGGTTGCGCGCGGCGTCGGTGTCCTCGATGCGGAGCACGAAGGTGCCCCCGGACTGCTCGGCGAGCGCCCAGTTGTAGAGCGCGGAACGGGCGCCGCCGACATGGAACATGCCGGTCGGCGAGGGCGCGAAGCGGACACGCAGGTCAGTCACGAGAGATCACCCGGTTGGTGAGAGTTCCGATTCCTTCGATGCCGACGCTGACCTCGTCACCGACGGACATGGGCCCGACACCGGCGGGTGTGCCGGTCAGGATGATGTCGCCGGGCAGCAGCGTCATGACCGAGCTCACATACGCGATGAGCGTCGGGATGTCATGCAGCAGGAGCGACGTGCGCGCGCTCTGCTTGAGCTCGCCGTTCACGCTGGTCGTGAGGGCGAGGTCGTCCGGGTCCAGGTCGGTCTCGATCCACGGGCCCAGCGGGCAGAACGTGTCGAAGCCCTTGGCCCTGGTCCACTGGCCGTCCTGCTTCTGCAGGTCGCGGGCGGTGACGTCGTTGGCGCACGTGTAGCCGAAGATCACCTCACGCGCGCGCTCGACCGGCACGTCCCGGCAGAGCCGTCCGATGACCACGGCCAGCTCGCCCTCGTAGTCGACCTGCTGCGACAGCTTGCCGGGGTAGGCGATGGCCTCCCCGGGACCGATCACCGAGGTGCTCGGCTTGAGGAAGATGAGCGGCTCCCCGGGGGCCTCGCCGCCCATCTCGCGTGCGTGGTCGGCGTAGTTCTTACCGATCGCCACGACCTTGCTGGGCAGCATCGGCGCGACGATCCTGACCTCCGCGAGCGGATATCTCTCGCCGGTGAGCTCGACCCCGCCGAAGGGATGACCGTCGATCCTGGCGACGACCTGTTCGCCCTCTTCCACCACACCGAACGCGACACCGTCGCCTTTGGAGAACCTCGCGATACGCACGGTCACAAGGCTAGTGCCCTGACCGGCAAGGTCGGCCCGGCGGGAGCGGTGGCGGGGACGGGGCGCGTCCGCCCCTCTCCGTGCCCGCCGTACAACCGCGGCGGGCGAACCGCCGTGGCGCGTCCGGGGGGCGACCTGGGCGACTCGTAGTGTGGCCATGTCGGAATTCACTCACCAGAGGAGCCCGCAGTGTCGGTCGTGAAGATCAACGTATTGACGGTGAGCGCGGAGATGCGCGATGAGTTGGAGAAGCGCTTCGCCAACCGCGCCGGGATGGTGGAGACGGCCGACGGATTCGAATGGTTCGAACTGCTGCGGCCGGTCGAGGGCACGGACCGCTACATGGTCTACACCCGGTGGCGTAGCGAGGAGGACTTCCAGCGCTGGCAGGAGAGCCGCGCCTTCCAGGCGGGCCATGCCCAGGCGGCCGCGGAGGCCGGCCAGCAGGGCCACGGACACGGGCAGGCCCCGCAGCAGGGCCACGGCCACGGTCAGGGACCGGCCGCCTCCGGCGCCGAGCTGTGGTCCTTCGAAGTCGTGCAGAGCGCCACCCCGAAGCACAGCTGACCTGGTTGTTCGCCGTACGTCAGATGGCGGTCGGGTGACGGGGCTCGTAGAGGCCGATCTCGGCTCCGCCCGGGAGGCGGAAGCCGGTGACCAGGCCGTAGCCCTCGTCCCCGACCTCCCGGGTGAACGTCACCCCCTTCGCGGTCAACTCGCCGACCGTTTCCGCGATCCGGTCGCACATGAGGTAGAGGTCGAACATCGGCCGCTCGTTGGTGGGGTGCACCCCCAGCTCGGCGGGTGGCAACCGGAAGATGAGCCAGCCGCTGCCCGCGTCGACGTTCGCGAGGCCGAGCACGTCACGGAGGAAGGCCCGGTCGGCGTCCGGATCACGGCTGTACATGAGCCAGTGCGCGCCTTTGATCATCGATGCCTCCTTTCCGCGAGTCCTTCCCGGGAGAAGGTCAAGCATCCAGCGGATTTGCTGCAATTCGTCCCGCTATGCCGTTCTTGACCGTTGTCGACGGTTTCCGCTGCCACGCTGAGCGGCGTGCGCCCCGCCCGTTCCTCGAACAGGCGCGGAACTCCGGGCCGAACCCCTGAGCCGGGGACACCGGTCGAGAACGCGCGCCCCGAACGCCGCGATCGTCCGGCCTCCCGCGATCGGGAGAGGGACGTCAAATCCTGCTAACGATGTCACCTGCGGCTTGACCGAATCATTACTATTCGGCCAGCATGATCAATCCCCCTCACCTGTGGTCGGAAGGAACTGGCGTGCGCCCCCGCACTCACGCTCTTGGCCTCATCGCCGCGCTGGCCCTCGCCAGTGGCGGGCCGGCCGTACCCGCAGAGGCCGCTCAGGCGCCCACCCGCACGCCGGAATGCCAGGGAGACTGGCTCCCGGCGACACCGACCTCCGACGACGTCATGAACGGTGAACTGTCGTTCCTCGACCGTCCTGCCGTCAAGGTGGGGACCAAGGTCAACTGGTCGCTCGACCCGTACAAGAGCCGGTCCTGGCAGATGGTCTTCCAGTCGTTGCGCTGGATGGGACGCCTGGTGGCCGACTACGAGGCCACCGGCAAGCAGGCGTATCTCAACCGCGCGATCGAGATCGCCAAGGACTGGGTCGAGAAGAACCCCTACGGCGGGCGGACCACCAACAAGTACGCCTGGATGGACCACCCGACCGCGCTGCGCGCCCCGGCGCTGGTCTGCCTGAGCAGGTACGTCCCCGACGCCTGGCTCAAGGACAGCCTGGCCGTGCACGCGAAGGTGCTGGCCGACCCGCGCTTCTACAAGATCGGGCACAACCACGGGCTCGACCAGGACATCGGCCTGCTGCGGATCGGCTGCCGCTACAACCAGAAGGGCTGGAAGGACCTCGCCCTGAGCCGCATGGTGAAGTCGATGAAGCTCGACATCGACTCCGAGGGCTCACTCAGGGAGCAGGCCCCGCGGTACGCCATCTACGTGCACGACCGGCTCAGGGTCGCGACGGACACCATCAAGGACTGCGACCTCAAGGTGCCCGAGGACCTCGCCAGGCGATGGGACGGCCTGCCCAAGCACATCACCGCGGCCACGCAGCCCAACGGCTACATGGTGCCGCTCGGAGACGGGCCGCCGAACATCCAGCCGGCGGGGTTCACCCACTCCTCCGAGACGGTGCAGGTCTTCAAGGCCGGTTACGTCTTCGGCCGTACGGCGTGGGGCGACCCGCAGTCGGCGTACTACTCGATCAGGTTCGGGCCGGGGATGAAGTACCACGGCCACGAGGACCACTTGGGCGTGACCTACTACGCGCAGGGCCGCAACCTGCTCACCGAGGCGGGGTTCCACTCCTACGAGAACACCCCGTACCGGCGCTGGACGATGACGCCGGAGGCGCACAATGTCCCGGTGGTCGTGGGGAAGAGGTTCCGCGGCCGCACGCCGTCGTCGCTCGTCCGCCGCTCCGTGGGCAAGGACCGGCAGTCGTTCACCCTCACCGACAAGGCGTACGGCGTGAGCCGTACCAGAGCGGTGCTCGTGAACCATGACCAGGACGTCATGGCGGTGCTCGACACGGCCGGCGGCAAGGTCCGCAACCTGTGGCACATCGACCCGTCCTTGAAGGTCGTCTCGAACGCCGGGGGCAGCGTCGTCGTCGGCGAAGGCTCGTGGCGGGCGACGCTGGTGCAGCTCTCCATGCCCTCGTGCAAGCCGATCGGCGGCCAGAAGGTGGTCCGCGGCCAGACCAACCCCTACCAGGGGTGGATCTCCCCGGCCTACATGCAGAAGGCTCCCGCTCCGGTGGTGGTCTCCCCCGCGGCCTCGTCACTGCTGACGATCATCGTGCCCGGTACGGCCAAGCCCGACGTCACTTGCTCAGGCCGTACCGTGATCGTCCACACCTCCGACGGCCCGGCCACCTTCAAGATCTCCGGCTCCGACCTCGTCTGACCCCGCCGTCTCGCAACGACGGGGTCAGCGAAGGGATCCACGGCGCCCAACCCCGCACGCGAGGGGCGCGGCGGTCAGGCGCTGTATCCGGCGCGGAGGAGGCCGTACGTGACGGCCTGCTCCAGGGCCTGCCAGGACGCCTCGACGATGTTCTCGGCGACGCCGACGGTGGACCAGTCGGCGGTGGCGTCGCTGGAGGTGATGAGCACCCGGGTGATGGCGTCGGTGCCGTGGGTGCCCTCCAGGATGCGGACCTTGAAGTCGATGAGCTCGACGCCGGCCAGCTCGGGGTAGAGCTTCTCCAGTGCGAGCCGTACCGCCTTGTCGAGGGCGTTGACGGGACCGTTGCCCTCGCCGGTGGCGACGATGCGCTCGCCCTTGGCGTGCAGCTTGACCGTGGCCTCGCTCGCGACCTCGCCGGACGGGCGCCGCTCGACGATGACCCGCCAGGACTCGACGGAGAAGTGGCGCCTGCGCTCACCCGCGACGGTGTCACGCAGAAGCAGCTCGAAGGACGCGTCGGCGGCCTCGAACGTGTGACCGCGGGACTCCAGTTCCTTGACGCGCTCGACGAGCTGGCGGGACTGGTCCGAGGACAGGTCGTACCCGAGCTCCTTGCCCTTGAGCTCGACGGACGCCCGGCCGGCCATGTCGGAGACGAGCATGCGCATGTCGTTGCCGACCTGGGCCGGGTCGATGTGCTGGTAGAGGTTCGGGTCGATCTTGATGGCCGAGGCGTGCAGCCCCGCCTTGTGCGCGAACGCGGACGTGCCGACGTACGGCTGGTGCGAGTTCGGCGTGACGTTGGTGACCTCGGTGATCGCGTGCGCGATGCGGGTCATCTCCCGGAGAGACTGCGCGGGTACGAGGTCGAACCCCTTCTTGAGCTGGAGGTTCGCCACGACCGTGAACAGGTTGGCGTTGCCGGAGCGCTCGCCGTACCCGTTGGCGCAGCCCTGCACGTGGGTGGCGCCGGCCTTGACTGCGGCGAGGGTGTTGGCGACGGCGCAGCCGGTGTCGTCGTGGCAGTGGATGCCGACCCGTGCTCCGGTGGACGCGGCGGCGTGAACCACGTCGGCCAGCTCGTCGGGGAGCATGCCGCCGTTGGTGTCGCACAGCGCGATGACCGACGCCCCGGCTTCGGCAGCGGTCCGGAGGACTTCCAGGGCGTAGGCCGGGTTGGACGCGTAGCCGTCGAAGAAGTGCTCGGCGTCGAGGAAGACGCGCTGGCCCTCCGCACGCAGGTGAGAGACCGTGTCGCGGATCATCGCGAGGTTCTCCTGGAGAGTCGTGCGGAGAGCCAGCTCCACGTGCCTGTCGTGACTCTTGGCGACAAGGGTCACGACGGGCGCGCCGGATTCGCGCAGTGCGGCCACCAGCGGGTCGTCGGCGGCCTTCACTCCGGCTCGGCGGGTCGCGCCGAACGCGGCGAGTTGCGCGTGCTTCAGGTCGAGCTCTGTTTGAGCCCGCCGGAAGAATTCGGTGTCCTTGGGGTTGGCGCCCGGCCAGCCGCCCTCGATGAAGCCGACGCCGAGGCCGTCCAGCTGACGGGCGATGGCCAGCTTGTCGGCGACCGTGAGGTTCAGGCCTTCCTGCTGGGCTCCGTCACGCAGCGTGGTGTCGTACACGTGGAAGCGGTCATCGGCCATTTCTTGCTATCTCCTTCGCGGGGTGTTCCTCGCCGCGCGCGGTCTTCGGCTCTATCGCTGTGCCGGAAAACACAAAAGACCCCTCACGGACGTGAGAGGTCTGCGCGCTGGCGTTGTCCTGATGTCAGCCAGCGCGCCTGCCGATAATGAGCAGACCGTAGAACATGGTGTCTTGAGTCTGCCACACGCCGTGACATGCCCGGTACATCGGTCTCACGATACGAGACGCCAATCTTGTGCCGCGACCCATAGCCCGGGATGAACTGGGAAAACAGCCCCGCTGACGAATGCTCGGGCGTCGCGGCGAGTCCAGAATTAAGGTGATGACCATGAAAGCCGCGAACTTCATCGACGCATCCGTCGCCGCGTACACCATCGCGCACACCACCCGACCTGACGACGTACTGCTCGGCCTCGCCGAGGAGACGGCGAGGGCGACGGGCGGTGACGCCATCATGCAGATCTCCCCGGAACAGGGGACCCTGCTCACGATGCTCGTCCAGATCAGCGGCGCCCGCCGGGCCGTGGAGGTCGGCACGTTCACGGGTTACTCGTCGATCTGCATCGCCCGGGGGCTACCGGAGGACGGCGAGCTGATCGCCTGCGATCTGAGCGACGAGTGGACCTCGGTCGCCCGCCGCTACTGGGAGAAGGCAGGCGTCTCGGACAGGATCGAGCTGCGTCTCGGTCCGGCGGCCGAGACGCTCCGGGCGATGCCCAGGAAGGAGTTCGTCGACTTCGCGTTCATCGACGCGGACAAGGTGGGATACCCCGTCTACTACGAGGAGATCATGGCACGGCTCGTCCCCGGCGGGCTGATCTGCGTGGACAACACGCTCCAGAGTGGCGCGATCATCGATCTCGACGCCGGTGGCTCCGTACCGGCGATGCGCCGGTTCAACGACCTCGTCGCGAGTGACGAGCGGGTGACCACCATTCTCCTCCCGGTCGCCGACGGCCTCACCCTCATCCGCAAGCGCTGACTTGCGGGAACTCCAGGTACACGGACACCTTTGCGATTACACCATCCCGGACCTGACGATCGTGCCGAAGAAGCGGCACATGCGGGGCGATGACGAGGTCTACGGGCACAGCACGCTGCTCATCGTGGAAGTGGTGTCCAAGAGCAGCGTCCAGGACGACCATGTCATCAAGCCGCGGACCTGTGCTTTGGCGGGGGTGCCGCTCCATCTGGTGATCGACACCTTCAAGGGCGTCGCCAGGCTGATGAGCGAGCCGGGCGACAAGGGGTACCAGCACCAGCTCGAGGTGACGCTGGGCAAGCCGCTGCCGCTGCCGGAGCCGTGGGACATGGCCGTCGACACCGCCAAGCTGATCGAGGCGTGAGCCGTACGGACCGCTGTCGCGCGTGGGAGCGGTGATCGGCAGGAGCCCGGCGAAGGCGAGGCCGCCGGGCTCCTGCCGTGTCGACTAGCAGATCTTGTGGATCCAGTTGTAGGAGTCGGGACGGCTGCCGAACTGGATGCCCATGAGCTCCTCGCGGATCTTCTGGGTGACCGTGCCGGGGGTGCCGTCACCGATCGTCCACGAGCGGTCCGCGCCCTTGACGGTGCCCACCGGGGTGACCACGGCCGCGGTGCCGCAGGCGAAGACCTCGGTCAGTTCGCCCGACTCGCAGCCGGCCTGCCACTCCTCGATCGAGATCCGGCCCTCCTCGGCCTTCAGGCCCAGGTCGGCGGCGAAGGCGAGGATCGAGTCACGGGTGACACCGGGCAGGAGCGTCCCGGTCAGCGCGGGGGTGAGCAGCCGGTCGCCGAAGACGAAGAAGAGGTTCATCCCGCCCATCTCCTCGACGTAGCGGTGCTCGTTCGCGTCGAGCCAGACGACCTGGTCACAGCCCTGCTCGACGGCCTGGCGCTGGGCGACGAAGGCCGCCGCGTAGTTGCCGCCGCACTTGGCGAAGCCGGTGCCTCCGGGGGCGGCCCGGGTGTACTCCGTGGACAGCCACACCGAGACCGGCTTGACGCCGCCCGAGAAGTACGACGCCGCGGGAGAGGCGATCACCATGTAGCGGTACGTCTTCGAGGGGTAGTTCACGCCGAGTCCGACCTGGGTGGCGATGATGAAGGGCCGCAGGTAGAGGCTGTGCCCCTCAGTCGTCGGCACCCACTCCTTGTCGGTCTGGACGAGCAGTTCCAGCGACTCGACGAACGCCTCCTCGGGCAGCTCGGGCATCGCCATCCGCAGCGCGGACTTGTTGAACCTGGCCGCGTTGGCGTACGGCCGGAACGACACGATCGAGCCGTTCGCCTGGCGGTACGCCTTGAGCCCCTCGAACAGTTCCTGCGCGTAGTGGAACACCGCCGTCGCCGGGTCCAGGACCAGCGGCCCGTACGGCTCCAGCCTCGCGTCGTGCCAGCCGCGGCCTTCGGTGTAGTCGATGGAGATCATGTGATCGGTGAAGATCTGCCCGAAGCCGGGGTTGGCCAGTACCTGCTCACGCTCGGCCGCGGTGCGGGCCTGCTGGTTGAGCTGCACGTCGAAGCTGAGCTGGCTGGTCATTACGGCGATCCTTCTCTCTACGTCGTCACATTCATTGTGCGACCTACGGGGAAACCTAAGGCATGAAAGAGGGTATGAAAAAGCGCATGGCGGCCCGACTCGGGCCGCCATGCGCATGGACGAGGTGAGCGGCCCGGCTCAGCCGGCTACTCGGGCGGCGATGTCGTCGCCGATCTCACGGGTCGTCCTGGCGGTCCAGGCACCCTGGCGCTCGACGAGGTCGTCGGCGACCGCCTGCTCGACCTTCCGCGCGTCCTCGGCGAGGCCGATGTGGTCGAGGAGCATGGCGATGGACAGGATCGTGGCGGTCGGGTCGGCCTTGCCCATGCCCGCGATGTCGGGGGCGCTGCCGTGGACCGGCTCGAACATGGAGGGCGCGGTCCGGTCGGGATTGATGTTGCCGCTGGCGGCCAGGCCGATGCCGCCGGCCACCGCCGCGCCGATGTCGGTGATGATGTCGCCGAAGAGGTTGTCGGTGACGATCACGTCGAACCGCTCGGGCTGGGTGATGAAGAACATCGACGCCGCGTCGATGTGGCAGTAGTCGGTCTCGACCTGCGGGAAGTCGAGGCTGACCCGGGCGACCGTGCGGGCCCAGAGGTCACCGGCGTAGGTGAGCACGTTGGTCTTGTGAACCAGCGTGAGCTTCCTGCGCGGCCGCTGGGCGGCCTTCTCGAAGGCGTAGCGGACGACCCGCTCGACGCCGAAGGCCGTGTTGAGCGACTCCTGGGTGGCGATCTCGTGCGGCGTGCCGCGGCGCAGCGTGCCGCCGGCTCCGGCGTACAACCCCTCGGTGCCCTCACGGACGACGACCATGTCGATGTCCTCGGGGCGGGACTTGCCCAGCGGGGTCTCCACGCCGGGGAAGAGCTTGACCGGGCGCAGGTTCACGTAGTGGTCGAGCTCGAAGCGGAGCCGGAGCAGCAGGTCGCGCTCGAGGATGCCCGGGGGGACGCTGGGGTCGCCGACGGCGCCCAGCACGATGGCGTCATAGCCGCGCAACTCGTCCAGCACCGCGTCGGGAAGGACCTCCCCGGTCGCGTGATAGCGCTTCGCGCCCAGGTCGTACTCAGTGGTCTCGACCTTGACGCCGACCGCGTTGAGGACCTTGAGTCCCTCGGTGACGACCTCGATGCCGATCCCGTCACCCGGGATCACCGCCAGACGGATGTTGCTCGAATCCATGCATGTACCTTACCTGTCCGTCTCGTAGATCGAACGCAAGGTCTCACTATCCGGGCGGGGTCACCGCGACGGCGCGCTCGAAGACCAGGTCTCGGGCCGTCGCCAGACCGAACGCGAGCGCGCCGAGCAGCACGGCGTCCGCGCCGAGCGTGGACGCCTCGATCCGGGGCGGGCGCAACGCGACCAGCGCGGGAAGCCGCTCGGTCACGGGGCCGATGAGCAGGTCGGCGGCCTGCGTGCCGATGCCTCCGCCCAGCACGACCAGCTCGGGATCGAGTACGGCGACGATCCCGGCAAGCGCGTGCGCCACGTGGTCGGCCTCGGCGGAGACGACCTTGAGCGCGGTCTCGTCTCCCGCCCTGGCCGCGTCGAAGACGTCCTTCGCGGTGGCGGCGATCATACCCAACCGGGCGGCCGCGGCGATCACGCCGTCCGCCGACGCGACCGACTCGAACATGCCGCGCCCCGGATCGGCCCGCGGGTCGCCCTCGCCGACCGGCATGTAGGAGATCTCGCCGGCCGCTCCGCGTGAGCCGCGATAGAGCTTGCCGTCGATGACCACGCCCATGCCGATGCCCGTGCCGAGGGAGACGTAGACGAAATGGGGGACGCCCTCGCCCAGGCCGTACGCGCCCTCCCCCACCGCGGCGAGGTCCACGTCGTTCTCCAGGATGTACGGAGATCCGGTGACGTCGGCGAGCCGTTCGACCGCGCCGGGCAGCTCCCAGCCGGGCAGGTTGGGGGCCACGCGCAGCGCGCCCGTCTCCTTGTCGTGGATGCCCGGAGTCCCGAAGACCGTCAGCGTGATGTCGCCGGGGGCGAGACCGGCCTCGGTGGTGAGCGCGGCCGCCATCTCGGTGAGCTGGGCCAGCACCTCGTCATAGCTCTCCGCCCGGGACGGCTCGTCCCTGCGCGCGACGATCTCACCCACCAGGTCGGCCAGCGCGAACCGTACGTAGGCCCGGCCGATGTCGACGGCCAGCACCCAGCCGGCCTGCGGGCGGATCTCGTAGAGCAGGGCGGCACGGCCCGCGTTGCCCGTACGCAGCCCGACCGGGCGGACCAGCCGTGCACGCTCCAGATCCGCCAGAGCGACGGAGATCGTGGGTTTGGACAGGCCGGTGGCCTGCGCCAGCTCCGGCCGGGAGACCTTGCCCAGCCGGAAGATCTCCGCGAACACCGCACGCTCGTTCATCACCCGGAGCAGGCTGGTCGTGTTGGCGGTCCCGCCGCCCATGCTCACCACGTTCCCCAGGGTGGCATACACGCTCCGGAAGGCAGGCCAGTTGATCAATGGTGGATCGCCCTGCACCATCCGCTCCTCCATGACGTGATCTCGCCTCAACCCCTGGCCATGAAGCTGATAGTAAATTACCTTTCTTATCAACCCTCGGGGTCGTGAGAAAGGAATCGTGTGCCGATGCGACGAGGAATGCTGGCCGTCTCCGTCGCGGCGCTTCTGTTCGGCGCCGCCTGCGGAAACAGCTCCGACACGGAGGCGAAGCCGTCCGAGACCACGGCGGGCGGGGCAGGTGGGGCCGGCGGCGGCAAGACCGTCGCCCTGTTCCTTCCCGAGTCGAAGACGACGCGGTACGAGGCGTTCGACCGCCCGTTGTTCGAGGCCAAGGTCGCGGAGCTCTGCCCGGACTGCCACGTCCTGTACTCCAACGCCGACCAGGACTCGGCCAAGCAGCAGCAACAGGTCGAGGCCGCCCTCACCCAGGGGGCCGACGTGATCGTGCTCGACGCCGTGGACGCCGCCGCCGTCGCGCCGCTGGTCAACAAGGCCAAGCAGAAGAAGGTCCCGGTGATCGCCTACGACCGGCTGATCTCCGGCATCGACTACGAGTACTACGTCTCGTTCAACAACGTCCGTGTCGGCGAGATGCAGGGCCAGGCGCTGCTGGACGCGCTCAACGCCAAGGGCACGGCGGGCAAGGGACAGATCGTGATGATCCACGGCTCGCCCACCGACCCCAGCTCGGCCGACTACAAGAAGGGCGCGCACAACATCCTCGACGGCAAGGTCACGATCGGCCGGGAGTTCGACACGCCCGACTGGAGCCCGGACAAGGCCCAGCAGGAGATGGAGCAGGCCATCACCGCGATCGGCCGCGACAACATCGTGGGCGTGCTGTCCGCCAACGACGGCATGGCGAGCGGCGCCATCGCCGCCATGAAGCGGGCCGGCTACACGACCATGCCGCCGATCACCGGGCAGGACTCCGAACTGGCGGCCGTGCAACGGATCCTCAGCGGCGAGCAGTACATGACGATCTACCTCGACATCCGGGCCGAGGCGGAGAGATCGGCGGAGCTCGCCGTCGCGCTGGCCAAGGGCGAGAAGCCGGCCGCTCCCGACAAGGCGAACAACGGCACGGCCGACATCCCGGCGTACCTGCTCGACCCCATCCCGGTCACCGTCGACAAGATCGCGGATACGATCATCAAGGACGGCTTCTACAAGGCGGCCGACGTCTGCACGCCCGAACTCACGGACGCGTGTGCCAAGGCGGGCATCAAGTAGATGATCTCGGCGACGGACATATCCAAGCGGTACGGCGCGGTCCAGGCCCTCCAGGGAGTGAGCCTGGACCTCCGCCCCGGCGAGGTGGTGGCCCTGGTCGGCGACAACGGGGCGGGGAAGTCGACCCTGGTCAAGGTCATCGCGGGCGCCGTCAGCCCCGACTCGGGAGGACTCGTCATCGACGACCGGCCCGTGCACGTCGGCACCCCTCACGACGCCCAGCGACTGGGCATCTCGACCGTCTACCAGGACCTCGCCCTGTGCGAGAACCTCGACGTGGTGGCCAACCTCTTCCTCGGGTCAGAACGGCGGCGGTTGTCGATCCTCAGCCACATCCGGATGGAGCGATCCGCGCGCGACCTGCTCACCTCGCTCGACGTGCGCATCCGCGACATCCGGGTGCCGGTGGCGATGCTCTCCGGCGGCCAGCGCCAGTCCGTGGCCATCGCCCGCGCGCTGATCGGCGAGCCCCGGCTCGTCATCCTCGACGAGCCGACCGCCGCCCTGGGCGTCGAGCAGACCGCCCAGGTCCTCGACCTCATCCGGCGGCTGCGCGAGCGTGGCCTGGCGGTGCTGCTCATCTCCCACAACCTCGCCGACGTGCGCGCGGTCAGCGACCGCGTCGTGGTCCTGCGCCTGGGCCGCAACGCCGGCGAGTTCCGTACGGCCGACGCCTCTCAGGAGTCGATCGTGGCCGCGATCACCGGAGCCGCCGCATGACGAACGCCGCCACTACGGTGCGCAAGCCGTACACGCCGAAGGAGGCCGTCGAGCGGTTGCGGCACGGGGACCTCGGCGCGTGGCCGGTCGTCGGCGGGCTGATCGCGATCGCGATCGTCTTCGGGTCGCTCAACGAGCACTTCCTGTCCCCGGAGAACCTCACCAACCTGGCCCTCCAGATGGCGGCGACCGGGACGATCTCGCTCGGCATCATCATGGTGCTGCTGCTCGGCGAGATCGATCTGTCGGCGGGATCCGTCAGCGGCCTGTGCGCCGTGGTCATGGCCATCCTTTCCGAACGAATGCACTGGAACCCGCTCCTGGCGATCCTCACCGCCCTGGTGGCGGGTGCCCTCGTCGGACTGCTGCACGGGCTGATGTTCACCCGGATCCGGATGCCGTCGTTCGTGGTGACGCTGGCGGGCCTGATCGGCTGGCAGGGCCTGCTGCTCTACCTGCTGGGCTCGGGCGGCATCATCAACCTGCCCTTCGACGGATTCGTCGCGAAACTGAGCGACACGTGGTTGCCGTCCTGGCTGGCCTGGACGGTGACCGCGGCGCTGGTGACCGTCTACGCGGCGTCGGGTCTGATCGGCCGGCGGCTGAGGATCGCCGCCGACCTGCCGGTGACCGCCACGTGGTGGCCGGTCGCCAAGGTCGGGGGCCTCGCGATCGTGCTGGCGGGATCCGTACTCGTGATGTCGGCGGACCGCGGCGTACCGCTCCTGCTGGTGATCTTCGGCGGGCTGGTGGTGGTTCTCGACCTGGTCCTGCGGCACACCGCGTTCGGCCGGTGGATGTACGCCGTGGGAGGCAACGTCGAGGCGGCCCGCCGGGCGGGCATCGGCGTGACGCGGATCCGCGTGCTGGCGTTCGTGTTGTCGTCCGTACTGGCGGCCTTCGGTGGCATCCTGGCGGCCAGTCGCCTTTCCGCCGTCAACCAGGGGTCGGGCGGCAGTGACATCCTGCTCATGGCGATCGCCGCCGCGGTCATCGGCGGCACGTCGCTGTTCGGCGGCCGCGGGCGGACGTACGCGGCGCTGCTCGGCATCCTGGTCATCCAGTCGATCACCAACGGCATGTACCTGCTGAGCGTGGACTCCTCGGTGCGGTACATGGTGACCGCCGCGGTCCTCGCCCTCGCCGTCGCGATCGACTCCCTGGCCCGGCGCGGCAGCACCACGTAAGCACGGACCACATCACATGGGCACGGAGCACACGGCCACGGAGCACATGGGCACGGGCCACACAGCCACGTGGTCCCGCGAGCACGGGGCCACGTGACCTTTCGACGGGTGTCAGCGCTCCGGCGACCCGCCGTTGTCACGGCGGTCGAGCGCGGTCTGCAGTGCGTCGGCCGCCTCGTCGTGGACATCCTCGGCGTTGTTCCAGGGATACATGTCGTACATGATCGATCTCATTCGTGCGTACGGAACGGAATGAAACGGGACGGAATCCGATCGCGGATCCGGAGACAGGGCCGCACCGAGGGCGCGGATCGCGCGCCCATGGGCGAAGAAGGGAACTCATGACCGGCATGACGCCGCACACCGCGGCGGGTCTACCGGTCTGCCCTTGATCAGGCCCCGCCGCGGCAGATGATGAGTACGAACACCTGGCGCGCCATCTGCGTCAGATTACCCCAGAATCTCGTAGGACGACCTAGTATCTCAATATTCGAGACAAGAGCCGTGGTTCTCCGCAGCACGCGAGGCAGCGAGTCGCCTCTAATTGCGCCCCGAGCCCGCCGTGCCAAAGGCGCGGCAATAAACACAGCGAGGGGCGCGGCGGGGAAGTAACCGACAAGCGAGCGGGAGCGAGGCACGAGCGACCCCGAGCGAGGAGGGGACGAGTCGCCTCGAGGGCGCCCCGAGCCCGCGCGAGCGGAGCGAGCGCCAATAAACACAGCAGGCCCGCTCCACTGGTGTGGAGCGGGCCTCTTCGACGTGTGATCGTGCGGTCGGATCAGTCCTCGAGGTCGACCGTGCGGCCGCTGTCGGCGCCGATCTCGTTCATGATCTGCTCGACGACGTCGGCCGGGATGGCCGAGTCGACGGTCAGCGCGGTCAGGGCCTTCCCGCCCTTCTCACCACGGGCGACCTGCATGGAGGCGATGTTGACGCCGTGCTCGCCGAGCACCCGGCCCACGATGCCGACGATGCCGGGGCGGTCGGCGTAGGTGAAGAAGGCCAGGTGGTCGGTGGGCTCGATCTCCATGGCGAAGCCGTTGACCTCGACGATCTTCGTGATCTGCCGGGGGCCGGACAGCGTACCGGAGACCGAGACGGTGCGGCCGTCGGCGAGCACGCCGCGCACGGTGATGACGTTGCGCCAGTCGGGGCTCTCGCCGCTGGTGACCAGTTCGACCACGGTGCCGCGGTCCTTCGCGAGCAGCGGGGCGTTGACGTAGGTCACCGTGTCCTCGACGACATCGGCGAAGACGCCCTTGAGCGCGGCCAGTTCGAGCACGCGCACGTCCTGCCCCGCGATCTCGCCGCGCACTTCGACGTCGAGCTTGGTGGCGACCTCGCCGGCGAGCGCGGTGAAGATGCGGCCGAGCTTCTCGGTGAGCGGCAGGCCCGGCTTGACGTCCTCGGCGACGGCGCCGCCCTGGACGTTGACGGCGTCGGGCACGAACTCGCCGGCCAGGGCCAGCTTGACGCTGCGCGCGACCTGGGTGCCGGCCTTCTCCTGCGCCTCGTGCGTGGACGCGCCGAGGTGCGGGGTGACGATGACCTGGTCGAACTCGAACAGCGGGCTGTCCGTGCACGGCTCCTTGGCGAAGACGTCGATGCCGGCGCCCGCGACGCGGCCCTCCTTGAGCGCGGAGTACAGCGCGTTCTCGTCGATGATGCCGCCGCGCGCGACGTTGATCAGCCGGACCGACGGCTTGACCATGTGGAGCTCGCGGTCGCCGATGAGACCGACGGTCTCCTTCGACTTGGGCAGGTGCACGGTGATGAAGTCGGACTGCTGGAGCACCTCCTCCAGCGACGCCAGCTTGACGCCCATCTGGGCGGCGCGGGCCGGCTGGAGGTAGGGGTCGTAGGCGATCAGCTCGACGCCGAACGGCTGCAGGCGCTGGGCGACCAGCTGGCCGATCTTGCCGAGGCCGAGGATGCCGACGACCTTCTCGTCGAGTTCGACACCGGTGTACTTGGAGCGCTTCCACTCGCCGCCCTTGAGGGCGCTGTGGCCCTGGGCGACGTTGCGGGCGCTGGCCAGGATCAGCGCGACCGTGTGCTCGGCGGCGCTGGTGATGTTGGACGTCGGAGCGTTGACGACCATGACACCGGCCTTGGTGGCCGCCTCGACGTCGACGTTGTCCAGGCCGACCCCGGCGCGGGCCACCACGCGCAACTTCGGCGCGTGCGCGATGGCCTCGGCGTCCACCTGGGTGGCGCTGCGGACGATCAGCGCGTCCACGTCGGCGAGCGCGGGCAGCAGCTGGGATCGGTCGGCGCCGTCGGTGTGACGGACCTCGAAGTCCGCGCCGAGCACGGCCAGACCGGCATCGGACAGCTCCTCTGCGACAAGGACGACGGGCTTGTTCACTGGCGATCCTTAGGAAAGTGCGGCTGCACGGACACGCGTGAGTCTATCCGGGCCTTGTGAAAGCTCTCACGAGCGACCGGTATGCGAGACGTACGGGTCCCTGGAGATCATCACGAATCGTGAGATTCACTCACATGTTCGCTAACTGATGGCTTTACCCAAGATGGACCGGTCCCATCCAGAGAGGCTCTATCTTGGTATTGATCGCACACATTCTTCACGATTAGCCTGATAAGCCATGGTTCGCTACCTATCGTTCAGCCTATGAGCATCGGGAACCCTTCTCTCGGCGACGTGCTCGCGCAGCACGGTGGCCCGCAACGTCTGCTCGCGGCTCTCGCCGAATGGGGAATCCTGGTGGCCGTCCGGCCTGACCGTTCCGTCGTGCTCGGCACGACGCAGAGCGGCGAGCGCGTGCTGCTCGGTTACACCGCCCCGGCGACCTACGCCCGTCACCGGGGCAGCCACTCCCTGTCGGCCTGCGACGCCGAGACCATTCTCGACATCCAGCGCGTCACCGGCGTCCGGGAGATCGTGATCGACGCGGCCGGCCCCGCGGCCGCCGCCGTACCGATCGAGGATCTCCAGCGGTATCTCACGTCGGCACGGAGCGGCGCCTCCGCCGCCCTGTCGGCGCCGAGGTCCGCACCGGCGCCCACGGCGTACGCCACGGGAGCGATGGCCACCGTCGCGCGGGCGCAGGTGACGCAGGCGCCCCCCGCACCGGTACGTACTCCCTCCCCGCCCCCCACTCCCTCTCCCGGCCCCCTCTCACCGTCCTGGATTCCGGCGCCGCGGCAGCATCTGTCCGGCGCGATGCAGGTGGTCGATCCCGGGTACCGCAGGACACATCACCCGATCCTGCCCGCGTTGCGGGTCGCGATCGCGGAGATCCTGCGCGACCTGCCGCTCGTCCACCACGTGTGGATCTCGGAGGCCCGGACGGTCTCCGGCTCGTCCGGCATCATGCTGCACGTCAAGGTGCACACGTCGGCGGCCGAGGACATCGTGCGGGACATCCATCGCGGGGTCCGCGCCCGGCTGCCGCAACTCGCGGCCAGCGAGGCGCCGGTCCTCATGGCGCGGGTGGCCGACGCCCACACGGAACGCCGGATGATCGAGATCGGCGCGCACGTGGTCTGCGCGGACGTCCGCGGTTAGTGGCCTGTCACGCGACCTTCACCGGGTAGCCGGTCCCGCTTCCGACGGGTCCGGCACGCGCTGTGTCTTGGCGATGAGGTGCGGGCCGGTCGACGTTGGGCGATCGGTCCTCGCCCGGGATCCCGAGGGGGCATGACGGCCGCCGCGCGGGCGGTCGCTGTCAGTGCCATGTCGTCGTGCCCGCAGATCGATGGCGTTGGCTGCCGAGGTCGCACGAGGACAACACAGGTCAGCGAATGAGACTGAACGGGCCCACCAGGCATGTTTCATCCGACCACGGCAAGGGAAAATGCCCACCCTGCAAGGCCATCAAGAGCTTGCGGCCGGTCGTTGAAGGCGGGCAGGTGGCCGCCGACGCCACAGTGGCGGTGAAACGGCGCCGCACTGTTATCGATGTGGGGGTTCATCTTGGCGCCTCTGTCCCTGCCGCTGGCGTTGAAGATCATCGTTGTGGATCCCGGCTGACGGCGGCCGGCCATGGACAGCTTCGGCGACGCCCTGATCGGTGACTGGCACCATGCCGCCTATGCCGCGGTCAAAGGGCTGGCGTTGTTCCTGACCGCCGCGGTGGCCTTCCGGCTCACCGAGCGCCGCACCATGGCGGAGTTCGCCCCGTTCGACTGGGTCGCCGCCGTCGCGGTCGGTGCCCTCGTGGGACGTACCGCCACCGCGTCCGATGCCTCATGGCTGACCGGGACCGCGGCGCTGCTGGCCATCCTCGCCGGCCATGCGGCCATCACCAGGCTGCGGTTTCTCCCGGTCATCCGTCGGCTCGTCGACCCGCCACTGCGGATCCTCATCCGGGACGGGCACGTCAACCAGGGGAACCTGCGCCGTTGCGGGCTCACCGAAGCCGACCTCGACGCCGTGCTACGCCAGCACGGGCACCACAGCACGGCCGGCATCCACCTCGCCATCTTCGAAGCCAAAGGCGCCGTTTCCGTCCTGCCGCACCAACCGGCCGAACCGCCCCCGACCACCGCTACAGGGTGATCCGCGACGACCACGCCGCAGCGACCGCTGAGGCGGCCGGTCCTGGTGAGAAGCTCGACGCCGCCGAAGCGGAGACACCGCGCCGCCCGGGCCGATCGGACGGCGAAGGACGTGGCCACCTCCTTGCCGTGAAGATGGCGGCACCGCGCCCCCGATCCCGACCGACCTCTGCCCGCACCGCCTGAACCTGGCCCGACAACACGGTGCCCGAGTCGGCAGCTACGGGCGGACAACCGGCACCAAAGCATGCGTCCTTGCCCGTGGCTTTCCGCGCCCTCGCCCGAGGCGATGAAAGACTGACGCGAGGCACGCTGGTCGCGTGGCAGGGCGACCTGCGCCAACGGGGGGTGCCATGGCCGACGGTAACGACGTCTTCGACGTGATCGTGATAGGTGCCGGACCGGTCGGGGAGACCGTCGCCGGCCGCGCCGTACGGGGTGGTCTGACGGCGGCCGTCGTCGAGGAGCGCTTGGCGGGCGGTGAGTGCGCCTACTACGCGTGCATCCCGAGCAAGGCGCTCCTGCGGCCCGTGGATCTGGCGGCCGAGGTGAGCCGGATGCCGGGGCTGGAGCTGCGCGGCCCGATCGACGCCGCCGCGGTGCTGGCCCGCCGCGACGAGACCGTGTCCCACCTCGACGACGGCGGCCAGGTGAGCTGGATCGAGAACGTCCCGGCGACGTTCGTCCGGGGCCGGGGACGCCTGGCCGGGCCTCTGCTGGCCGAGGTGACGACACCGGACGGCGGCACCCGGACGCTGCGGGCCCGGCACGCCGTCGTCATCGCGACAGGCAGCGATCCCGCGGTTCCCGACGTGCCCGGGCTGCGGGAGGCGCGCCCGTGGACGAACCGGGAGGCGACCAGCGTCCAGCAGGTGCCGAAGCGACTCGTCGTGATCGGCGCCGGGCCCGTCGCCTGCGAGATGTCCCAGGCGCTGCACGCCCTCGGCGCCCAGGAGACGACCATGCTCGTACGCGGCGACCGCCTGCTCGCCCGGACCGAGCCGTTCGCCGGCGAGTTGCTGGCGAAGTCGTTCCAGCAGTCGGGCATCGACGTGCGCTTCGGCCGCTCGCCCGTACGTGTCGAGCGCCCGATCCCGGGCGGCCCGGTGACCGTCCACATCGACGACGGCACACGGATCGAGGCCGACGAGATCCTCGTCGGCACCGGCCGCCGGGCGGCCGTCGGCGACATCGGCCTGGAGACGGTCGGTCTGCAGGCGCACGGACCGATCGAGGTGGACGCGAGCATGCGGGCGACGAGCGTGCCCGACGGCTGGCTCTACGCCGTCGGCGACGTCAACGGGCGCAACCTGCTCACCCACATGGGTAAGTACCAGGCCCGGGTGTGCGGCGACGTGATCGCCGCCCGCGCCAAGGGCCTCCCCGACGACCTGCCGGCGCTCCGCGACACCGCCGACGACAAGGGCGCCCCTCAGGTCATCTTCACCGACCCGCAGGTCTGCGTGGTCGGGCGCACGGAGTCCCAGGCCCGCGCCGACGGTTTCGCGGTACGCGCCGTGGAGTACGACATGGGCGCGGTCGCCGGCGCGTTCCTCCAGGCCGACGGCTACACCGGCCGGGCGAAGGCGGTCGTCGACGAGGACCGCCGCGTGCTGCTCGGCGTCACCTTCGCCGGCCCCGCGGTGGTCGATCTGCTTCACGGGGCCACCGTCGCGGTGACCGCCGAGGTCCCCCTCGACCGGTTGTGGCACGCCGTTCCGGCGTTCCCGACCGTGAGCGAGATCTGGCTCTATCTCCTGGAGGAGTACGGCCTGTGACGTTCGCCGTGGTGCGCCCGGTACGCGTTCGCTGTGAATTCGCTGTGAATTCGCCGCGCGTCGCCGGTGTCCGGTGCCGCGGGCGCGTTCTCGCGGTTGACAAGACCGTTTACCGGATGGGCCTCACCTGAGGCGTCATCGTGTCCGGCTCGTGTCTTCCGGCCAGGCGCTTGCTCGGCTTGAATGTCGCCCATGGTCTCCCCGGCGGCGACGCCCTCCCCCCTGACCGTGTCCCGTGGCGTTCGGCTCGGCTATGCCGTCGGGTCGTTCTGCACCGCCAACTTCTCCGCGATCCCCGGCCTGCTGCTGCTGATCTACATGACCGACGTACTGGCGGTCCCCCCGCTGCTCGCGGGCGTCATCGTCTTCCTGCCCAAGGCCTGGGACCTGGTCATCAACACCCTCGTCGGCCAGTGGTCGGACCGTACGGTGTCGCGCTGGGGTCCGCGCCGGCCGTGGATGCTGGCCGGGTCGATCATCCTGCCCCTGTCCTTCGGGCTGATGTTCATCGGGCCGCCGCTGACGGGCACCTCCGCCGCGATCTTCGTTGGGGTGACGTTCCTGGTGGCCGCCACCGGATACGCGCTGTACGAGGTGCCGTACAAGGCGATGCCGGCCGAGATGACCACCGACTACCACGAGCGGACGTCGCTGCTGCAGTGGCGGATGGTATTCGTCGCGATCGCGATCGCGATGAGCGGGATCCTCGCGCCCGCCCTCGCGGGGAAGTCGATCGAGGGGTACCGGCTGATGGGCCTGATCTTCGCGGTCGTCCTGCTGGTCTCCATGTTCGGCTCCTTCTTCGGCACCGCGCGCGCCCCGTTCACCGGGCCGCAGGAGGCCGAGGGGACGCTGCGCGGCCAGCTCGCCGCCGCGCGCACGTCGAAGCCGTTCCTGTGGCTGCTCGCCCTCTGCAGCGCGCAGACTCTCGCCGCGGGCGTGATGCTCGCGGGCGCCCCCTACTTCGCCGCGTACACGCTGGGTGACACCGGCGCCACTAGCACGCTGTTCGCCGCGCTCGTCGGGCCGATGCTGGTCACGATGCCGCTGTGGGTGTGGCTGGCCCGCAGGCTGGACAAGCGCGGCGCCATGATCCTCTCCGGCACGCTGTTCACCGTCGGCGCCCTGCTCGCCGTCGCCACTCCCTGGCTGGGCTCGCTGTACGCGCACCTGTGCGTGGTGGTCGTCGGCGTGGGCTACGCGGGGCTCCAGCTCCTGGGGTTCTCCATGCTCGCCGACGTCATCGCCTACGACGGCGCGGTCAGCGGCAAGCGCCGTGGCGGCGTCTTCACCGGGTTGTGGACGGCGGTCGAGAGCGCGGTGCAGGCGTTCGGCGTGACGATCTACGGCGCGGTGCTCACCGTCGGCGGCTTCCTCTCCTCCGATCCGGCGAACCCGGTCACCCAGCCGGACAGCGCGTACACCGCGGTCATCGTGGGCCTGACGATCGTCCCGGCGCTGATCGCCCTGGCCGGCGTGCTGATGACGCTCAAGTACGACCTGACCGCGGAGCGCATGGCGGGCGCGACCGCCCCCGCGACCACCTGATCCCGGCGACCGGCGACCAGGTTCGGCACCGAGATCGTCCGATCCATCCCGTCCGGTGACCGTGCGTGACGGGTCGATTACTGGCATCCTCTACGGGACCAACGTGACCAGTAACGCCGAGCCATACGGAAACCACGGTGCACAACAAGGATCGTTCAAATCTCGTCCGTCAGGCCGTCTACGCCATCCAGCACCCGGGCAGGGTCCCGCGCCATGTCCGCCGGCTGGCGAGGGACACCTGGCTGCGCCTGCGCAGTCCCGACCACACGAGCTACTACCGGGCCGTGATGCGGTCGGACACCGCGCGCAGTCCGTACTCGGCGGTGGGCAGCAAGTCGCGCGAGCGCTGGATCAAGATGGGGCGGACCCAGTTCGACTACCTGCTCAAGCACGGTCTGCGGCCCGAGCACCGCGTCCTGGAGATCGGCTGCGGCAACCTGCGCGCCGGCCGGTTGCTCATCGACTATCTGGACACGGGCCACTACTTCGGCATCGACATCTCGCCCGACATCCTCATCGCGGCGCAGAACACGATCGTCGACTACGGCCTGCGGGAGAAGCTGCCCAATCTCACGCCGGTCAGGGACCTGAAGTTCGCCTTCCTGCCGGACCGCCACTTCGACGTGGTGCACGCGCACAGCGTGTTCTCCCACTCGCCGCTGCACGTGATCGAGGAGTGCTTCGCCCACGTGGGCCGCGTCCTGGCGCCCGACGGCTGGTTCGACTTCACCTTCGACCGCACGGAGGGCAAGGAGCACCAGGTGCTCCGCGAGGACTTCTACTACCACACCGAGACGCTGGTCGACCTGGCCGGACGGCACGGGCTCGTGGCGACCTTCATGGAAGACTGGGAGAGGCTTCCTCCCAAGCAGTCCAAGATCCGTGTCACGCTGCCCGGCCGGAACGGCCACGCCTGATCGCGTACGCGCTGAGCCCGTCGGCGCCGGTGGACGCCGGTCGAGACCGGGGCGAGGGCACCAGCGCGAACACACCGGCCCAGATGTTCACTTGCCCCCCAACCGTGTGCCGTATGTTCCCCGGTGGTTGGCGGGCAAGTCGCGACGTGCCAGGACTTATGCCACCCGGCGCGAAAGCCTTACCCGCGTACGGGTGAACAGCCCGGCCACAAGGGCGGCCACAAGTGGCAGCCCCACAGCCCCAGCCACGAGCGCCAGCCAGGGGATGGCGATCGCGATCTCCGGGGATGGCAGGCGATACCCGTTGAGCGCCGTGTCGGGAGGCAGGTGATGGAACTGGATGACGGCCCGCATGGCGAGAGCGGCACCGGGCGGCAGGCCGGCGAGCAGGCCCACCGGCACGCCGAGACCGGCGATGAGGGCCGCCTGCCCCGCGACCACCGCCCGGCGGGTCCGGGGCGGCGCCCCCGTCGCGGAAAGCGTGTCCAGATCCCTACGCGAGTCCGCGGCAGCGAGAGCCGTCGCGGTGAAGGTCGCACCGAACACGATCACTGCCGTCGCGATCACGAACACCAGCAGTCGCTGCCCGATCTCCACGCGCGGGCCACGCTCCACCGTGACCGCCACCCTCGACGTCACCGCCCGCACGGGAGCGCTCAGTCGTTGCTCCTCCGCCGGGCTGAGCCGCTTGATCCGGGGATCGACGAGGAGATGGGAGAGCTTCACCGCGTACCCGCGCGACGTGAACGCGGACGCCGGAGCCACCCCCGCGACCTCCGTGGGACCGTCGACCTTCACGATCGTCGCGGGCAGGGACATCCGGACCGATCCCGCGTCCGGGCTCATGTTCCTGGAGAACAGGTGGAGCCGGACCTCGTCGTTCCGGACCGCCGCGGGGTTGAACACGATGGCCCGGCCCGCGGCCAGGGCCGCCTCCGCCGCCGGGTCCGTACGACCCAGGACATAGCGCAACAGGTCCGGGCCGCCCAATGGCAGCTCATCCAACGAGCCCTTCGACACATGGCATTCGGAACACCCCCGGTCCGTCAGCTGCACGGACAACGATTCCCCCTTCTCGTCGACGGGACGGAGGGCCTCGACCAGCGGCACCCCCGGCAACGTCTTCGCCACGATGGGCCGAATCGCGCGCCACGACTCCTCGGTGACATCGGCGCCGTAGACGGCGGTCGTGCCCGGTGCGAACGAGTATCGATAGGTCTGCTCCCACCGGACGACGTCACTGGCCACCACGACGGAGACCATGCTGAACGCGGCGGTGGCGGCCATGACCGCCACGACGGCGGGAGCCGTACGTCCCCGGTTGCGGGCACCGTCGCGGACGGCCAGCCGGAACGGCAGCGGAAGACGCCGTGCCAGCGGACCGATCCGGCTGATCACCCAGGGCGTGACGAGCACGAGGCCGAGCTGGCCGAGCAGCGCCCCGGCGAGGATGGCGTTCTCCCCGTTCCAGACGCCGTACGTAAGGGCGGCGAGGCCCGCCACGACGAGGATCGCCCCCAGCAGGGGCCGCCCGGCACGGTCACGACGCGTGTCGCGCCGGTCGGCCAGGGCCGCGGCCACGTCCCAGCGAGCCGCCTGTACGGCGGGCACGACGGCGGCGGCCAGCCCGCTCAGCGTGCCGAGCGCGACGACCAGGGCGACCTGGCCGAGGGGCACCTCGAACGGCCCCAGCTCTCCATCGGGCCACTGACCGAGAACGGTGACGACGACGCGGGCGACGCCCACACCCAGGACCGCACCGAGTACGGAGGCGCCCGTCCCCAGGACCAGGCCGTCAGAGATCACCATGAGTTTCAGCTGGCGGGCCGAACCGCCCTGGGCAGCGATCAGGGCCAGCTCCCTGCGTCGCCGCCGGAGCCCCACCGCGAAGGCCGGACCGGCGAGCAGGACGACCTCGATCACCATGATCGCCGTGACCAGCGTCACCGTCTGCACGGCGTTCCACCTGACGCCGGGCTCCTCCACCGCGTCGACCAGCCCGTCACCGATCGGCGGCGGATCGTCGAGAACGGCTCTGGACAGCACGCTGAGCCCCTTCTGGTTCATCCGGAGCACTCGGTCCCAGGTGAAAGGCTCCCGTGACTCGACGAGCCAGCCGCGTTCGAGATCAGGATTCCCGCGGACCGGAACCGTCCCAGGAAGGGCGATGATCTGGCGGACGCCATGCCCGACCGAGGCCGGAAGGTCAGCCACGACACCGACGACGCGCTTCGCGACGCCGTTCCTGGTGACGCGCAGCGTGCTCCCCACCGTCGCTCCGATCCGGTCGCTCACCGCCACTTCGTCGTCCGCCTGCGGAAACCTGCCGACGAGCAGGTGGAACATGCCCCGCGTGATGGGATCGCGCGCGTCCACCTCGCGGACCACCGCGCCCCTGTAGCCGTCGCGCTCCTGGTACTCCTCGCTCATCTGGCGGGACGGGATCACGCGGGCACCCGGGCCGAGCACGGCCTCGATCTCGGCTTCCGTCATCGGAGGCCGTTCATCGGGCCCGGCGAGGCCGGGCTCGGTGATGTTGAGCCCGGTGAACCATGAGGATCGCGTGGGGCTCTGCCTGATGGGACCGGCCACCCCGGTGTCGGTCACCAACGCGGCGGCGGAGCCCAGATCCCAGCCGATCCGCTCACGCGGATCGAGGTCACCGGTCGCCGTGTACGTACTGGCGACGGTGAAGGCGAGTACGGGCAGGCCGATCATGATCATGATGAGCAGGCTGCGGCCTTTCGCTCGCCAGGCGTCGCGGCGGGCGATACGTAACGCGGCGCGAAGCGCGCTCATCGGGCGCTCACCAGGCCCGCCGCCGCGGAGTCGACGATCTCTCCGTCCTTCAGGAACACCACCCGGTCGGCCCAGGCGGCGTACCTGGGCTCGTGGGTGACGACGAGGACGGCCGCGCCGGCGTCCGCCTTCGCGCGCAGAAGCCGCAGGATCTCGTCCCCCACGAGGGTGTCGACCGCCCCGGTCGGCTCGTCGGCGAGGAGCAGCCGCCGCTCCCCCACAAGCGCCCTGGCGATGGCCACCCGCTGGCGCTGGCCGCCGGACATCTCGTCCGGGAAACGGTCCGCCAAATCGCCCGCGCCGACCTCGCCGAGCACAGCACGGGCCTCCTCGCGCGCCCTCGCCGTACGGACTCCGTCCAGTTCGCGGGGAAGCATGACGTTCTCCGCGGCGGTCAGCGACGGGATGAGGTTGAGGTCCTGGAACACGTAGCCCACGTTCCGCCTGCGCAGCGCGGCCAGCCCGGCGGCCGACAACCCTCC
This sequence comes from Microtetraspora glauca, assembly GCA_001570385.1. GTDB lineage: Bacteria > Actinomycetota > Actinomycetes > Streptosporangiales > Streptosporangiaceae > Microtetraspora > Microtetraspora glauca. The sequence goes on from BBYL01000010.1 coordinate 364,837, forward strand.
GAGCTCGACGCCTTCGACCTGGATGTGTCCCGATGACGGCCGGTCGAGGCCGCCGGCGAGGTTGAGAAGGGTGGATTTGCCCGATCCGGATGGTCCCATCACCGCGACCAGCTCTCCGGCGGCGACGTCGAGGCTCACCCCTTTCAGCGCGTGCACGGCGCCGGCGCCGTCGCCGTGCAGGCGGGTCACCTCGACGAGCCGCGCCACGGGGGCTGCGGCCGTGCCCGGATCGGGATCTGGATCGCGTGTTGTCACATGCCCTCCTTGGGGGATGCGGCGAGGACGGCTTCGCAGTGCGCGAGCCAGCGTTGCTCCGCCTCGGCCTGGAAGATCATGGAATCGAGGACGAGCCGCTGGGCGGCGCCCGCGCCGCGCTTGGCCCGCGTGAGCTCCTGCAGGGTCCGCATGGTCGCGGAACGCTGGGCCTGCACGACCCGCGCCACGTCGACGCCCGGGGCGGTGATGGCCATGGCGAGCTTGATGACCAGCTCGTCACGGGGCCGGTCGGCCTGGGCCACCGGTGTGGCGAACCACCGATCGAGCTCGGCCCGCCCCTTCTCGGTGATGGCGTAGACCATGCGGCCCTGTTCGTCCTGCTCACCGGGGGCGACCAGCCCGTCCCGTTCCATGCGCGACAGCGTCGTGTAGACCTGGCCGATGTTGAGCGGCCAGGTCGCCCCTGTGGACGCTTCGAACTCCGCGCGTAGCTGGTACCCGTACCGAGGGCCCTGGGTGAGCAATGCCAGCAGGCCGTGCCGGATCGTCATGAATACTGAGTATGCATACTCAGTATGCCCTCGGCAACCTCGACTTTCCGGCCACGGGCGGGACCGATCCACATCGCCATGACCAGCGAAAATCGGACCAAAGTGACTAGCTTCGCGCTAGGTCAGATACCAAAGAAAACATCCGTTTACTGGGCATAGCGCCATCAAGGGCGTCCATAATGCTGACTCCATCCAGCTCGTTACCCCCAACACTGGAGGATTCGTGCGCACAACCGCTCTGACCATCCTTGGTCTCGGAAGCGCGGCGGCGATCGTCATGCCCGCCGTTCCCGCGAACGCAGCGACCACGCAGGCCGCCGCTCAGGCCGCCACGCAGGCCAGGTGCCGCGTCGTCGCGGCGAAGCCGCAGGTCACGCAGAGCAGGCAGATCCGCGCGGTGGCGACGCGGACCGGCTGCGCCGAGCGGGCCCGCGTCCGCGTCCGGATCGTCAGGGTGCTGCCCGGACCGGACCGGATCGTGAAGAGCGGCTCCACCATCGTGCGCAACGGCAGGATCGCCACGAGCCTCAGCTGCGTGCCGGGCACGTTCTTCACCATCGTCGCGGACACCCACGGGCACATCTCAAAATCCACGAAGGTCCGCCTGACCTGCGCGACCACCGACCCGGACGGTTCCGGCGGCACCGGTTCCGGCGGTTCGAGCTCCGGCGGTTCGAGCGTGGGCACCGAGCTCGAGAACGAGGTCGTACGGTTGACCAACGCCGAGCGGGCGAAGGCGGGCTGCGGCGCGCTCACACATGACGCCAAGCTGCGTGCCGCGGCCTTCGGACACTCGGCCGACATGTCCGCCAAGGGATACTTCAGCCACACCTCCCAGGACGGTCGCAGCTTCAGCGACCGCATCAAGGCGACCGGGTTCTCCTTCACCGCCGCGGCGGAGAACATCGCCAAGGGCTATCCGACCGCGGCGGCCGTGGTGAAGGGGTGGATGGACAGCCCCGGACACCGGCAGAACATGCTGAACTGCGCCTACACGCACATCGGCGTCGGCCACGCCGCGGCGGGCGGGCCGTACTGGACCCAGGACTTCGCCAGGGGCTGACAGGTTCGAGTAATCCCAAACAGCGAGGAATGTGCCGGTCGGCTGGACACCCCATGTTTCCCCGGCGGATACTCCTGACATGAGCTCGACGCACCCTCCGGTTCGCGCATCCGACGGGGACCGCGAGCGCGCGCTCAGCGAGCTCCGCGACCGCGCCGCCGAGGGGCGGCTCTCCATGGAGACCTTCGTCGGGCGCGTCGACATGGCGCTGCGCGCGCGCAGCACGGGCGAGCTCGACGATCTCATCTCCGACCTGCCGCATCGCGGGCGCTGGCGCCGGCGCATCACCGAGGCCGTCTCCTCGGTGTCGGACCTCACCACCAGGATCGAGGCCGCCTGGCGCCGTCCCCGGCTGCCCCGGCTGGCCCTCCCCGCCGACAGCCGGATTCGTTACGTCGTCGGCCGCGGCTCCGCCTGCGACCTGGTGTTGTCGGACGTGACGGTCTCCCGCGTGCACGCCGAGCTGCGCCGCGAGGAGGAGTCGTGGCTCCTGGTCGATCTGGGATCGCTCAACGGCACCCGGCTGAACGGCTGGCGGCTGGTCGGATCGGCGCGGGTGCGTCCGGGTGACGAGATCGCCTTCGGCGACTGCGTGTTCCTGGTGACCAGCCCCGCCTGACGCCCGCCCGACGCTCAGCCCGACCCACAGGTCCCGACGAACGTCCGGGACGCGTGCGTCCGCCCGGCAGCCTCCATATACGCATATTTCCGTATTGATGCCAGTGCGATGGTTCCTCATGATCGCGGAAAGCCCACTCATGCTGGAGCGACTGTGCGCTTATCACGACGAACCTCGATCATGCTGGCCTCCGCGGTGCTGATCACCGGGGTCGCGGGCTCGGGAATCCCCGCCCACGCGCTCGACCCCGCCCCCGGCGTCAGCGACCTGATCCACGACATCGACCAGATCCTCAGCGACTCCCGGCTCACGATGGCGCGTGCGGGCGTGGTCGTGCGCAACGCCACCACCGGCGAGGAGCTGTACACCCTCGACTCGGGCAAGCTGTTCGCCCCCGCCTCCAACACCAAGCTGCTCACCTCCGCCGCCGCGATGGAGACGCTGGGCGCGGACTACCGGTTCAGCACGGAGGTGCTCTCCAAGGGAAGGGACCTCTACCTCAGGGGCACCGGCGACCCGACCATGCTCGCCGCCGACTACGACGCGCTCGCCGCCAAGGTGGCCGCGTCCGGCGTCAAGGTCGTCACCGGGCGGCTGGTCGTCGACGACACCTGGTTCGACGACGTACGGCTCGGCACTGACTGGACGTGGGACGACGAGCCGTACTACTACGCGGGCCAGATCTCCGCGCTGACGGCCTCGCCCGACACCGACTACGACGCGGGCTCGGTCGTCGTGTCGGTCGCGCCCGGCGACGGGCCGGGCAAGCCGGCCAAGGTGACGACGACCCCCGACACCGACTACGTGAAGATCGTCAACAAGGCGGTGACCGGAGACGACACCGACGTGCTGGTCGAGCGGCAGCACGGCGGGAACACCGTCGTGATCACCGGGACCGTGGCCGAGCAGTACGACGAGTGGGTGGCGGTGTGGGAGCCGTCCCTCTACGCGGCCTCCCTCTTCCGTAAGGGGCTGGCCGCCCACGGCGTACGCGTCATCGGCTCGACCGTCCGCGAGGCCACCCCCTCCGGGGCGAAGACGCTGGCCACCCGCGAGTCCATGCCGCTCAGCCAGCTGCTGACCCCGTTCATGAAGCTGAGCAACAACATGCACGCCGAGATCCTCACCAAGGCGATGGGCCGAAAGGTCTCCGGCGAGGGCACCTGGTCCGCCGGGCTCGCGGTGACCACGGCCTTCGCCAGGGCGAACGGCGTGGGGACGCTGAGACTCCGTGACGGCTCCGGCCTGTCCAGGGTGGACGGGCTCACGCCGTCGGGCATCACGTCACTGCTCATCGCCGCGAAGGGCAAGCCGTGGTTCCCGGCCTGGTACGACTCGCTGCCCATCGCCGGGCAGGCGGACCGGCTCGTCGGCGGCACCCTGCGCAGCCGCATGCGCGGCACCCCGGCCGCCGGGAACGTGCACGCCAAGACCGGTTCGCTGACCAGTGTCACCGCGCTGTCGGGCTACGTGACGAGCGCGGACGGCGAACCGCTGGTCTTCTCGATCCTGACCAACGACTACCTCTCCGGAGCCCCCAGGGATCTGGAGGACCGGATCGCGGTCAGGCTCGCCCAGTTCACCCGCTCCGCCCCGGTGGACGCGGCGGCCGGGACGCTCCGTGCCGAGACACCGGCCGAGACGCCGCAGGGTGACGACCTCGAATGCTCCTGGCGCAAGCCGGTGGAGTGCTGAACCACTCGGGACGCGTACGGCCTCGCCCGGCCCGATGAGACGCGGACAGTGCCGCTGAGCCGCGCGGGAGGCTGATGGCCGGCCCGGCCGTAGGAGAACGCGAATCGGCGCCGTCCCCGTCGACGGGGGCGGCGCCGATTCGCGATCGGAACTACTGGGACTTGAGCCAGCTCATCATCGGACGGAGCTTGGCACCGGTCTGCTCGATCGGGTGGCCGGCGAGCTCCTCGCGGTACTTGTTGAAGTTGCCCTGGCCCGAGTCGAACTCCTCGACCAGCTCGCGGGCGAAGCGGCCGTCCTGGATCTCGTCCAGGATGCGGCGCATCTCCTTCTTGGTCTCCGCGTTGACGACGCGCGGGCCGCGGCTGTAGCCGCCGTACTCGGCGGTGTCGGACACCGACCAGTACATCTTGGAGATGCCGCCCTCGTACATGAGGTCGACGATCAGCTTCATCTCGTGCAGGCACTCGAAGTACGCGACCTCGGGCTGGTAGCCCGCCTCGATCAGGGTCTCGAAGCCCGCCTTGATCAGCTCGGAGACGCCACCGCAGAGGACGGCCTGCTCGCCGAACAGGTCGGTCTCGGTCTCCTCGGTGAAGGTCGTCTTCAGCGCGCCGGCGCGGGTGCCGCCGATGCCCTTGGCGTACGACAGGACGAGCGGCCAGGCGTTGCCGGTCGCGTCCTTCTCGACGGCGACGAGGCAGGGCACGCCGCGGCCGGCCGAGAACTGGCGGCGGACCAGGTGGCCCGGACCCTTCGGGGCGACCATGGCGACGTCCACACCCTCCGGGGCCTCGATGAGGCCGTACCGGATGTTGAGGCCGTGGCCGAAGAACAGGGCGTCACCCGCGACGAGGTTCGGCGCCACGTGCTCGGTGTAGAGGTGACGCTGGATGTGGTCCGGCGCCAGGATCATGGTGAGATCGGCCTCTTCGACGGCCTCCGACGGCGAGAGCACGCGCAGCCCGTCGGCCTCGGCCTTCTCCCGGCTCTTGGAGCCCTCGGGCAGACCGACGCGCACGTCCACACCGGAGTCGCGCAGGCTCAGCGCGTGGGCGTGGCCCTGGCTGCCGTAGCCGAGCACGGCCACGTGCCGTCCCTGGATGATCGACAGGTCGGCGTCGTCATCGTAGAAGATCTCAGTCACTTGCTTGCCTTTCAGTGATTTATTCGGCTACGCGGTGCGGTCCAGCGCACGAAGCGAGCGATCGGTGATGGAGCGGGCACCGCGGCCGATGGCCACCATGCCGGACTGCACGAGCTCCTTGATGCCGTAGGGCTCCAGAACCCGCACGAACGCCTCCAGCTTGTCCACCGTGCCGGTGACCTCGATGGTCACCGCGTCCGGTACCACGTCGACGCACCGCGCGCGGAACAGGTTGACCAGTTCGAGGACGTGCGACCTGCTGTCCGCGTCCGCCCTCACCTTGATCAGCATCAGCTCGCGCTGCACCGACTGGGCGGTGTCCAGCTCCACGATCTTGAGGACGTTCACCAGCTTGTTGAGCTGCTTGGTGACCTGCTCCAGCGGGAGTTCTTCCACGCTGACCACGATGGTCATCCGGGAGATGTCGTCGTGCTCTGTGGGCCCGACGGCCAGCGAGTCGATGTTGAAGCCTCGCCGGGAGAACAGGCTGGCGACCCTGGCCAGCACACCGGGCTTGTTCTCGACCAGCACCGACAGCGTGTGCCTGCTCATCAGTCCTCGTTCTCCCACTTCGGCGCCATGTCTCGGGCGTACTTGATGTCGTCGTTGCTGGTGCCGGCGGCGACCATCGGCCAGACCATCGCGTCCTGATGGACGACGAAGTCGACCACCACGGGAACATCGTTGATCTCCATGGCCTTGCGGATCGTGGCGTCGACGTCCTCCGGTCGTTCGCAGCGCAGACCAACACAACCGTACGCCTCGGCCAGCTTGACGAAGTCCGGGATCCTCCGGACCGTCTGCAGGTTCGTGTTGGAGTACCGCTGGTTGTAGAACAGCGTCTGCCACTGGCGAACCATGCCGAGATTACCGTTGTTGATGACGGCCACCTTGATCGGCACACCCTCGATGGCGCAGGTGGCCAGCTCCTGGTTGGTCATCTGGAAGCAGCCGTCGCCGTCGATCGCCCACACGGTGGACTCGGGCCGCCCCATCTTGGCGCCCATCGCGGCCGGGACCGCGAACCCCATCGTGCCCGCGCCGCCGGAGTTGATGAACGTCCCCGGGTTCTCGTAGCCGATGAACTGCGCCGCCCACATCTGGTGCTGGCCGACGCCCGCCGTGTAGTACGCGTCGGGGCCGACGATGGCGCTCAGCCGCTCGATGACGTACTGCGGAGCGAGGGAGCCGTCGGCGAACTCCTCGTAACCCAGGGGGTAGGTCCGCCGGTAGCCGTCGAGCAGGGTCCACCACTCGTCGAAGTCGCCCTTGCGACCGTCGGCGTGCTCATGCTCGATCGCCGCGATCAGGTCGCTGATGACCTCGCGGCAGTCACCCACGATCGGCACGTCCGCGTGGCGGTTCTTGGAGATCTCCGCCGGGTCGATGTCGGCGTGGACGACCTTGGCGTGCGGCGCGAAGCTGGACAGATCGCCGGTCACGCGGTCGTCGAAGCGGGTGCCGAGCGCGATGAGCAGGTCGGACCGCTGAAGCGCTCCGACGGCCGACACGCTGCCGTGCATGCCGGGCATGCCCATGTGCTGGCGGTGGCTGTCGGGGAAGGTGCCGCGTGCCATCAGCGTCGTGACGACCGGGATGCCGGTCAGCTCGGCCAGCCGCAGCAGTTCGGGGGCCGCGCCCGCCTTGTGCACGCCGCCGCCGACGTAGAGGACGGGCCGCTTGGACTCCACGATCAGCCGGGCCGCCTCGCGGATCTGCTTCGAGTGCGGGCGGGTGACCGGACGGTATCCGGGCAGCTGCAGGACCGGCGGCCACGAGAACGTCATGGTGTCCTGCATCGCGTCCTTGGCGATGTCGACCAGGACCGGGCCGGGCCGCCCCGTCGAGGCGATGTGGAACGCCTCGGCGATCGTCCGGGGAATGTCGGCGGCCTCGGTGACCAGGAAGTTGTGCTTCGTGATCGGCATCGTGATGCCGGAGATGTCCGCTTCCTGGAAGGCGTCCGTGCCGATCAGGGGCGTCGCCACCTGCCCGGTGATCGCGACGATCGGCACCGAGTCCATGTACGCGTCCGCGATGGCGGTGACCAGGTTCGTCGCACCCGGACCGCTGGTCGCCATGCAGACCCCCACCTTGCCGGTGGCCTGGGCGTATCCCTCGGCCGCGTGGCCGGCGCCCTGCTCGTGCCGTACAAGCACGTGCCGGACCTTGGTCGAGTCGTAGAGGGGATCATAGGCCGGGAGGATGGCACCGCCCGGGATCCCGAACACCGTGTCGACCCCGACGTGCTCCAGCGCCCTCACGAGGGCCTGGGCACCTGTCATCTGTTCGGTCATCGGCTCGTTCCTTGTGGCTGAGCTGTCTGTCTGCTGGCATAAAAAATGCCCCGTCCGCCGATGCGGATCTGGGGCGCGCGCAGGACCTAGTGCTTCGTCAGGCCGCGCGCCTGCGAAGTACTACGAGGATCCCACTGCGATGCATGGCTACACGATGTCCGATCCACGCGCCCCTCGTCAAATTATCTCGGACACCGGTCTCACTATATGAGATCAACTTCCCCGCTCCGTACCGGCTGCCGCACCCCGGCGAAGCCGCCGACCCTACGCGGTGTTCTGGAGAGTGGTGCGCATCAGGTGGTCGACTCCGCGTGCGGCCATGGGCCGTGCGACGAGGTATCCCTGGCCTCGCGTGCAGCCCATCTCACGCAGCAGTTCGAGCTGCTCTGGGCGTTCGATGCCCTCGGCGACGACGATCAGACCGAGGTCGTGGCCGAGTCGCACGATGGTGCGGGTGAGGAGGGTGAGAGTCTCGTCACGTCCGAGCCCTGAGACGAACGACGGATCGATTTTGATCATGTCCACCGGGAGCTGGCGGAGGAAGGCCAGCGAGGCGTAGCCGGTGCCGAAGTCGTCGATCGCGAGCCGTACTCCGAGAGCGCGCAGCTCCGACAGCTTGGCCACGGTGTCCTCGGCGTCTTCGACGAGCATCTCCTCGATGACCTCGAGCGTGAGCGCGCTGGCGGGCAGCCCGCTCTCGGCCAGCGCCTCGGAGACCGTCTCCACGAACCGCGGTGCGGTGATCTGCCGCGCCGACAGGTTGAGGGAGAGGCCGATGTCCCAGGAGGACTCGCGCCAGCCGGCCACCTCGCGGCAGGCCTCTTTGAGTATCCACTCGCTCAGCGGCACGATCAGCCCGGTGTCCTCGGCGGGGCCGAGGAACTGCTCGGGTGGTACGAACGTGCTGCCGCGCCACCACCGGACGAGCGCCTCGACGGCGGTGACCCGCGAGGTCGCGAGGTCGACGACGGGCTGGTACTCGACGGCGAACTGCTTCTCCTGGAGAGCGCGCTGTAGATCGGCCGCGAGTTCGAGGCGGCGTACGACGTCGGCGTGCATGTGCGCGGCGAAGACCTCGACTCGCCGCCCGCCCAGTTCCTTGGCCCGGGACATCGCGACGTCGGCGTTCCGCAGGAGGTCTCCGGCGGGTACGCCGTCCTCGGCGAAGGCGACGCCGACGCTGGCGGTCAGCGGCATGTCCCGGTCGGCGACGCGGAACGGCTCGGAGGAGACCGCGCGGACGAGCCGCTCGGCCAGGTCGATCGCGGTCTGGGCGTCCGTGCTGCTGGAGGCGCCGCCCCCGACCAGCACGGCGAACTCGTCGCCGCCCCATCGGGCCAGCGTGTCGTCGGCGCGTACGGCGGCGCGCAACCGGCGGGCCGCCTGGCCGAGGAGGTAGTCGCCGCTGGCATGGCCGACGGAGTCGTTGACCCCGGTGAACCCGTCGAGGTCCAGGAAGATCACGGCGGTGCGGCCGCCGTTCGGCCGGGCGAGGACCTCGCGGGCCCGTTCCTCGAAGTACGCCCGGTTGGGCAGCCCGGTGATCCCGTCGTGGAAGGTGAGGTGGGTCACCTGGTTGCGCAGGGCCACCTGGTCGCTGACGTCGCGGACCGTGACCAGGACGAGGTCCTCTTTACGCAGGTGCCGGGTGGCGACCGACTCGGTGGGTCGCCAGGTGCCGTCCGACGCGCGGACCCGGCAGGCGACCCGGCAGGTCTCGTGGCGTTCCAGGGCGTCGCCGTCGTTGTCGAGCCGCCGGAGCAGCGCCTGGACGCCGGGCACGTCCTCGGGGTGGAGGTAGTCGGCCAGGGGACGGCCGACGAGGTCGGCGGGACGGTAGCCGAACGTCGTCTGGACGCTGGAGCCGATCTCGCGCATCTCGCCGTCGTGGTCGCACAGCAGCACGACGTCCCCGGTGTTCTCGGCGAGCCGGCGCAGTTGCCGCTCCCCGACGTCCACCAGACGGCGCATCCCCGCCGCCTCGATCAGGAGCAGGAGCAGCCGTCCGATGAGCACGAGGACGATGGCGACGCAGAGGCCGGGAAGGACCTGGTCCCGGCCGCCGGTGTACGCGTGGAACGCCACGGCCACCGTGGCGACGGCGACGAGGAGGAGCGGGATGACGGCCGTCACGACGGCGGGCAGCGGCCGCCGTCGTGGACGCGCCTCCACCCATGGAGCGGCGGCGAGGATCAGGAACGCGGCGGGGGCCACCAGGGTCACGGCCAGCGGCGGCGTGTCGCCGTCCAGCCTGGCGACGGCCGTCGCGAACTCCGCGACCGTGATCGCGCCGAGCACGCCGACCCCCGCCAGGCCGACCGACCGGTCGGCGGACCTGGACGCGATGACGGCGGGGGCCACGGCGCAGGCGGTCAGCAGGCAGACGACGGGCAGCGCCAGCGTGGAGAGGATCGTGGTGGCGCCGTCCACTTCGAGGAAGATCGGCCCGAGGAACCACACCCAGGCCACCGTGAAGATCGACGCGGCGGCGAGGAAGGCGTCCGTGGCCTGTCTGACCACTCCCCTGCTGTACGGAGGGGGTTTGGCCGTGAAGCCACAACCGATCATCAGAAGTAACGAGCTGACGAGGAGCAGCAGGTCGGCGAAGGTCAGCACGTAGGGTGTGCCGTCGGCGACCGGTCGCAGCCCGATGCCGACCAGCCAGGTCACGGAACCCGCCTCCAGCCAGCGCCAGGCCGCGGCCCGCCGCCGCTGTCCCGGCGCGACCCGCGTGGCTGCCAGCACAAGCGAGATCACGGCGAACAGCCCGGTGACGACCCCCGCCACCGCGACCACCACCGAGGATGCGCCTCCGGCGATGATGACGCCCGCGATCGCCGCCGCGCCGAGCCCGGACGCGGCGGCGAGCGGGACCCTGGGGTCACGCCTGCGGATCACGCAGTCCCTCCCGCCATCGACTCGGCTTAGCTCTCCCTGTCACGAGGCCAGTTTGCGCAGGACATTCGATCGGCGCGACGACAACCGCCGAGTCGTCACCGATCCGATAACCAGCTGCGCGATGTGCTCACCGTACGGACCACAGGTCACGGGGCAGCCACTTTCCGGAATCCTTCGCGGGTCAGTAGAGCCCCGTGATGACGTTTTTAAGGGGTTCGCCGGACATGTACCGCGCGATCTGATCATGGATCAGCTTCCGGGTCCGGCGTACGGACGCGGGGGTGCTGCCCGCCACATGCGGGGTGATGAAGACGCCGGGTGCGGTCCACAGCGGGTGGTCCCGCGGGAGTGGTTCGGGGGCGGTGACGTCGAGCGCGGCACGCAGCCGCTCCTTCTGCAGCTCGGCGAGGAGCGCGTCGGTGTCCACGACGGAGCCGCGCGCGGCGTTCACCAGCACCGCGCCGTCCTTCATGCGGGCGAGGAACCGGGCGTCGACCATGCCCGCCGTGTCGGCCGTGGCCGGAACGAGCAACACGACGACGTCCGCGTCCGGCAGCAGGTCGGGCAGCTCGTCCTGGCCGTGCACGTCGCCTCGCGCGGTCCTGGCGACCCGGACGATCTCCACCTCGAATCCGGACAGGCGGCGTTCCAGCGCCTCGCCGATCGAGCCGTACCCGACGATGAGGACGGTCGAGTCGGCCAGTACCCCGGTGTAGTGACGCGCCCAGGTGCCGCGGGCCTGGGCGGCGGCGAACTCGGGGAAGTCCCGCAGCACCGCGATCATCGCGCCCACGGCCCATTCGGCGGTCCCCGCGTCGTGGACGCCCCGGGCGTTGCACAGGGTCACGTGGTCGGCCAGGTACGGCCGGTACGGGTCCACCCCGGCGGTCACGGTCTGGATCAGGCGGAGCGCGGACATCCTGGCCATCAGGCCGGGAGTGTCCGCCGCCGGCACGAGTGGTGGGACCCAGACCTCCACCTCGTCGATCCCGGCGGGCAACGGTCCGGTGCCGTCGTAAACCACGCACTCCAGTCCCGGCAGGCCGGCCAGCCCGTCGGCGATGTCCTCCGTCGCGACCCAGATCTTCACGGGACCAACCTAAAGGAACCCGTCGTTCCGGGCATCACTATGGGTACGGAGGAGGTCGCGATGATGGGCCGTACGGGACTGGCGGTGCTGCTGGCCGCCGCGCTGTTGGGATGCGCTCCGGCGACGGAGACGAGAGACGGGTCAGCAGGCGGGTCAGCAGGCGGAGCGGGAGGTGTGGCGGGAGGCGGGCCCGCCCCTGAGCCTCCGGCGGGGACGCCGCCGGCACGACCGCCGGGCACGCCGCGGACGCTGGTCGAGGGGCTGGCGGTGCCGTGGGCGATCGCCTTCCTGCCCGGAGGGGACGCGCTGATCACCGAGCGGGATTCGGCCCGGCTGCTCAGGATCACGCCCCAGGGGCGAAGCAGCGAGGTGGGCGTGATCGACGGAGTGTCCGCCCAGGGCGAGGGCGGCCTGCTCGGCGTGGCCGTCTCCCCGGCGTACTCCACCGATCATTTCGTCTTCGTCTATTTCACGGCGAACGACGACAACCGGGTGGTCCGGTATCGCTACGACGGCGGCCTCTCCGACCCCACCCCGATCGTGACCGGCATCCCGAAGGGGGGCATCCACAACGGCGGGCGACTGGAGTTCGGCCCCGACGGCTACCTGTACGCCTCCACCGGTGAGACCGGCCAGGAAGGGCTCGCCCAGGACAAGGACTCTCTCGGCGGCAAGATCCTGCGCATGACCGCCGATGGCCGGCCCGCGCCCGGAAACCCGTTCGGGACGCTCGTGTGGACCTACGGCCACCGCAACGTCCAGGGCATGGCCTGGGACCCCCGGGGACGCATGTACGCCACCGAGTTCGGCCAGGACACCTGGGACGAGCTCAACCTGATCGAGAAGGGCCACAACTACGGCTGGCCAGTGGTCGAGGGCTTCGGCGGCAAGGGCCGGTTCACCGACCCGCTGCTCACCTGGCGCCCCGCCGAGGCGTCACCGTCCGGCCTCGCTTACGCGGGCGGCTCGTTGTGGGCGGTGGCGCTGCGCGGGCAGCGGCTGTGGCAGATCCCCCTCTCCGAGGACGGCGCCGTCCGCCGGCCGGTCGCCCGCTTCACCAGGGAGTACGGCCGGTTGAGGGCGATCACCACGGCGCCCGGCGGGAGCCTGTGGATGAGCACCAGCAACAGGGACGGTCGCGGCTCTCCGCGTCCCGGTGACGACCGCGTCCTGGTGGTGCCGGTCCGCTGAGACGCGTCTCAGTCATTCGAGGCGCAGATGACCGACGCCTCGGGCTCGTAGGTGGTCGTGAACGTCTGGCGGCTCGCCACCTTGTCGCCCTGGCGCAACGTCCGGGTGACCTCGACCGTGAAGCCCGCCTGGCCGATCACGGGCACGCACCCCGGACCGCTCGCCGTACGGACCGTGGGGTTGACCTGCCGGGTACGCACCGGATCGGTGAACTCGACCTCGAACCGCTTGGTGCTCCAGAGCTCGACGGTCACCGCGGTGTCGCCGGCGGAGGTCCGCACCAGCACCCCGTAGGGCGAGTCGTTCTTCCACTGCAGATCCGGGCCGGGATAGGAGACCGCCGCCTCCATACCCATGGGGTACTGCCGGATGTAGTGGTCGTACGGAGTGTGCTCCACGTCCTCCATGCCGGCGCGCATGGCGGCGTTGAACATCGTGGTCGCGAACTGCGAGATGCCCGCCACGTCGGCTCCGGCCTTTCCGCGGATCAGCGTGGAGGCCGCGCCGCCGACGTATCCCGCGGACGGCTCCCTGCGCCCGATGAACTGGTTGAGCGAGAACGTCTCCCCCGGCGCGACCAGATGGCCGTCGAGCGCACGCGCCACAGTCTTGATGTTGGTGACGCGCGGCATGCAGCAGGCGAACTCGGTGGTGAATCGGCCCACCTCCTCGGTGATGCCCATCCGCTGTGCCTCGTCATCGGTCACGGCCGGCCGCCCGGCGGTCAGGTGGACCCGGGCCGTACGGCTTCCCGAGGTGATCGCCTTGACGACGTCCTCCGACAGGCGCTCGGTGTCCAGCACGTGACCGGCCTTCGCTCGCACGAGGGTGGGCTTGCCTCCGGCGACCGTGAACGTGGCATCGCGGGGCAGCTGCCGGGGGTCCATGAGCCGGTCCTCAAGGCCGGCCAGCGCCTCCGCCGCGTCGAAGACGGGCCGCAGGTCGTGCTGCCCGTCCGCGGTGAACGTGAGATTCGCCGCGAGGAGCTCCGGCGAGATCCGCACCGAACCCGTCCTGCTCGTCACGGTGATCGGTCCGGCGACGGCGCGTTTCGCCCAGGTGAGCGCGCGCCGCACCTCCGCCCGGCTCACCAGCGGTTCGTCGGTCCGCGTGGTGACCTCCACCATCGCGTCGGGGCTGAGATACGCCCGCTGGATGTCGGCGGCGACCTTGGCGTGATCGATCGCTCGTCCGGCCCGCGGATAGGTCGGGACCGGCGTCAGCCCACGGAAGTCGACGTCGCCCTCCTGGGCGGGAGTGGCGAAGACCGCCGTCACGTTCCTGGCCACGGCGACCTCCAGCCTCGCCTTGTCGACCGTGACCTTCGGGGGGATCTCGTGGCCGCTCGTCAGGGCCTTCCAGACCGCGGTGGGACCCGGGAACCCCTCCGACACCTGCCGGACCGTCGCCTCCGCGTCGAGGGAGAGACCGGCCTGTTCGGGGTTCACCGAGGCACGCTCCATGCCCTGCTTCACGATCACCGGAGTGCGCGCCAGCCCGGACAGCCTCTTCTGCAGGGTCCGTACGGCCTCCGCCTCCGTCTGGCCCCCGATGTCGACGCCCAGCACCGTGGTGCCGGGCAGGACCCGGCCCGCCATGACCGCGGCGGGGACCAGATAGGCGAGCAGCACCAGCACGAGCAGCACCGGCAGGCCGAACCTGAGCAGTCGTCCGCGCGGCTCCGGCTCCGGCTCGATGACAGGTGGCGGTTCCTGGCGGGCCTGGCGATCCGCCACCGGCCAGGGTTCGACCGCCGGAGGCGCGGCGGGCGGCAGCATGTTCGGTCCCTGCCCCTTGGAGGCGGGAGACGCCAGGTGCCCGGCGCCGAGAATGTCGGCGGAGACTCCCGGGGGCAATACCCCCGAAGCGGGCCGTACGGGATGCTTCCTGGGCGAATCAGGCGGAGATCCCGCCGCGAACGAGTCCGTCGGCGGGTCGATGGACGCTTCCGCGTTCCGCACGCCTAAGTCTCCTCCGGCTCAGGGGCATCTCCGCTCAGTTAACCCTAAAGCAACCCCTCCTGGATATGCCGGAAATCAGGCGACACAGCGCTTTTGGCTTCGCATAGCCCGGCGGCTCGGCGCGTCCCTCGTCGGTTACTTCCCCGCCGCGTCCCGAGCGGGTCGCGGCGGGGAAACCATGGGGTCAGGAGACGCCGAGCTTCTCCAGGATGAGCTCGCGCGCGCGAGCGGCGTCGGCCTTGCCACGGCTGGCCTTCATGACCCCGCCGACCAGGGCGCCCACCGCGGCGACCTTGCCGGAACGGACCTTGTCCGCCGCGTCGGAGTTGTCCGCGAGGACCTTGTCGATGATCGCCGACAGCTCGCCCTCGTCGTTGACGATCTGGAGACCGCGCTTCTCGACGACGTCGTCCGGGGTGCCCTCGCCGGCGAGCACGCCTTCGAGCACCTGCCGGGCCAGCTTGTCGTTCAACGCGCCCGACGCGACCAACTCGGTCACTCGCGCCACGTCGCCGGGCGTGATGGGCAGCTCGGCGAGAGCCGTACCGGCCTCGTTGGCCCTGCGGGCCAGCTCACCCATCCACCACTTGCGGGCGTCGGCGGCGGGAGCCCCGGCGGCGACCGTCGCCTCGACCAGGTCGATCGCGTCGGCGTTGTGCATCGCCTCCATGTCCAGGTCGGACACGCCCCACTCCTGCTTGAGCCGGGCCCGCCGCACGGACGGCAGCTCGGGCAGTGCGGCCTTGAGCGAGGCGACCCAGTCGCGGTCGGGAGCGATCGGCAGCAGGTCGGGCTCCGGGAAGTAGCGGTAGTCCTGCGCCTCCTCCTTGGACCGGCCGGACGTGGTCCGCCCCGTGTCCTCGTGGAAGTGCCGGGTCTCCTGGATGATCCGGCCGCCGTCGGCGAGGATCGCCGCCTGGCGCTCGATCTCGCCCCGGACCGCGCGCTCGACGCTGCGCAGCGAGTTGACGTTCTTGGTCTCGGTCCGGGTGCCCCACTCGGCGGAGCCGCGCGGCATCAGCGAGACGTTGACGTCGCACCGCATGGAGCCCTCCTCCATACGGACGTCCGACACGCCGAGCGAGCGCATGACCTCCCGCAGCTCCGTCGCGTACGCGCGGGCGACCTCGGGGGCCATCGCGTCGGTCCCGGCGATCGGCTTGGTGACGATCTCCACCAGCGGGATGCCGGCCCGGTTGTAGTCGACGATCGAGTAGTCGGCGCCGTGAATGCGACCGGTGGCACCGCCGACGTGGGTCGACTTGCCGGTGTCCTCCTCCAGGTGGACCCGCTCGATCTCGATCCGCACGGTCCGCCCGTCGACCACGACGTCGAGGTAACCGTCGGTGCACAGCGGCTCGTCGTACTGGCTGATCTGGTAGTTCTTCGGCATGTCCGGATAGAAGTAGTTCTTCCGGGCGAACCTGCACCACTCGGCGATCGAGCAGTTCAGCGCGAGACCGATCCGGATCGTCGACTCGATCGCCTCGGCGTTGGCGACCGGCAGCGAACCGGGCAGCGCCAGGCAGACCGGGCAGACCTGCGTGTTCGGCGCCGCACCGAACTCGGTCGGGCAGCCGCAGAACATCTTCGACGCGGTGCCGAGCTCGACGTGCGTCTCCAGCCCCAGCACCGGATCGAAGCGCTCCAGCGCCTCGTCGTACGGCATGAGCGTCTCAGTGCTCACAGGTGTCTCACCACTTTTCATATATCCGCGAATGTCAGCACAACGGGATACACACCCGTCAGTTTCACGCCGTCAGCCATAACGGAAACCCAGCCGATCCACAGCCTTCGCCATCGACGTCCACCACTCCCCGAACGCGTGAGGTGACCGGCTCCCGGCCGGCGCGGAAGCGCTCGATCTCACTTTCGGTGACGAGCACGGACTCGTCAGCCGGGCGCTGGTTGGGCCCGCCGGGCTCGACCAGCCTCGGCTCGTGAACCGTCCCCACGCCGGCGGACAAGCCCCGCGGCGTCCCCGCGTACGGCGTCCATCGCGTCGTACAGATCGCCACGGGCCCGCATGGAGACGGAACGGAGAGCGTCGAAGAGGTTGGACGTGCCGCTGGCGTCGGTGCCGATGAGAGCGAGGAACGGCGGCACGTCGAGGGCGAAGTCCGCGAAGGGCTTGAAGCCGTCGATCTCGATGCGGGTGATCACGCCGCCGTTCCTCCTCTCTGAAGTGCGGGCGCCCTGCCCTCTGGAGTGCGGGTCGCCCTCTAGAGTGCGGGCGCCTTGGCCAGGAGCGGGCCGCCCCAGCGGTCCTCCAGCGCCCTCTCCACCGCGGCGCCGACCCGGTAGCAGCGGTCGTCCCCGAGCACCGGGGCCATGATCTGCAGGCCGACCGGCAGGCCGTCCTCGTCGGCGAGGCCGCAGGGCACGGAGATCGCCGCGTTGCCGGCGAGGTTGGTCGGGATCGTGCACAGGTCGGCGAGGTACATCGCCATCGGGTCGTCGGCCCGCTCGCCGATCGGGAACGCCGTGGTCGGCGTCGTCGGCGAGACCAGCACGTCCACCTGGTGGAAGGCCGCGTCGAAGTCCCGCGAGATCAGGGTGCGGACCTTCTGCGCCTGCCCGTAGTAGGCGTCGTAGTAACCCGACGACAGGGCGTAGGTGCCCAGCATGATGCGCCGCTTGACCTCGGGCCCGAACCCGGCCGCCCGGGTCAGCGCCATGACCTCCTCGGCGCTGCGGGTGCCGTCGTCGCCGACGCGCAGGCCGTACCGCATGGCGTCGAAGCGGGCCAGGTTGGACGAGCACTCCGAAGGCGCGATCAGGTAGTACGCCGGGAGCGCGTAGGCGAACGACGGGCAGGAGACCTCGACGACCTTGGCGCCGAGGGACTCGAGCAGGTCGACCGCCTCGCGGAACCGGGCGAGCACGCCCGGCTGGTAGCCCTCGCCGCCGAACTCCTTGACCACGCCGACGCGCAGGCCCGCGATGTCGGCCTGCCTGGCGGCCTCCACGACGGCCGGCACCTCGGCGTGGATGGAGGTCGAGTCCATCACGTCGTGACCGGAGAACGCCTCGTGCAGCAGCGCCGCGTCCAGCACGTTGCGCGCGAAGGGGCCGGGTGTGTCCAGGGACGACGCGAACGCGATCACGCCGTACCGGGACGAGCCGCCGTAGGTCGGCTTCATGCCGACGATGCCGGTGACCGCCGCCGGCTGACGGATCGAGCCGCCGGTGTCCGTGCCGGTTGACAGGGGCGCCTCGTACGCGGCGACCGCGGCGGAAGCGCCGCCCGACGACCCGCCGGGGATCCGGGAGAGGTCCCAGGGGTTGTGCGTCGGCCCGTACGCGGAGTTCTCCGTGGAGGAGCCCATGGCGAACTCGTCGAGGTTGGTCTTGCCCAGGATGACCAGCCCGGCCTCGCGCAGGCGGCTCGTCACCGTCGCGTCGTACGGCGGGATCCAGCCTTCGAGGATCTTGGAGCCGGCCGTGGTGGGCATGTCCTTGGTGGTGAAGACGTCCTTGTGCGCGACCGGCACACCCGCGAGAGGGCCGAGCCTCTCGCCGCGGGCGATCCGCTCGTCCACCGCGCGCGCCTGCGCGAGCACGGTCTCCGCGTTCACGTGCAGGAACGCGTTGACCTTGGGTTCGACCTCGGCGATGCGGTCCAGATGGGCCTGTGCGACCTCGGCGGCGGAGACCTCGCGCCCGGCGATCAGCTCACCCAGCTCTGCGGCCGTCTTGCGGAGCAGCTCTGTCATGCCTCCTCCCCCAGGATCCGGGGAACACGGAAGCGGTCGTCCTCCACGGCGGGCGCGCCGGAAAGTGCCTGCTCTGGCGTCAGGCTCCGCCGTACCTCGTCGGGACGGAAGACGTTGGTCAACGGGAGCGCGTGCGAGGACGGTGGGATGTCGTCGGCGGCGACCTCGGCGACGCGGGCCACCGCGCCGACGATCTGGTCGAGTTGGGCGGCGAAGTGGTCGAGCTCCTCGTCGGCCAGCGCCAGCCTGGACAGCCGTGCGAGGTGAGCGACCTCGTCGCGGGTTATGGCGGACATGAGTCGTCGAACCCGTTTCTGGATGGAGAGTGGACACTGCCATCCTAGGGCTCGTCACCAAGCGTGCCCGACGTTATCCACCGCCGGGCGCGAGCCGTCGTCCCCTCGGGACGTCGCCCCCGCCGCCGCCCCGACGGCCCCTTTGCCCGCGGTTGGTCAGCCGCCGGGCGCGAGCCGTACGACGTCCTTGGGGCGGGCGGTGAACGCGGGACTGAGCCGGGCGCGAAGCCACGTCGTCGCCTCGTCGGCGGGCATGGGCTCGGCGAGCCACCAGCCCTGACCGGCGTGGCACCCCATGTCGCGCAGCCGCGAGGCGATGTCACCGGACTCGACGCCCTCCGCGACCGACCTGAGCCCGAGCGAGCGGACCAGGTCGATGATCGAACGCACGATCCGCTCGTCGTCGGCCGACTCCCCGAGCCTCCGCACGAAGGACCCGTCGATCTTGACCTCGGACACGGGCAGGCGCTGGAGCCGGACCAGGGATGAGTAGCCGGTGCCGAAATCGTCGAGGGCGAGTTGCACGCCCAGCCCCGCGAGCGTGCGGATCGTGTCGGCGGTGTACGCCTGATCGGTCATCAGGATGCGTTCCGTGACCTCCAGGCTGATCGCCTCCGCGGGAAGGTCGAGTCTCTCCAGCCCCGCCTCGAGCTGGTCGGGGAGCCCCGAGTCGAGCAGATCCCGCGCGGAAACGTTTACCGAGATCGGGACGTCCACACCGGCGTGCCACCACGCGGCCGCCTGTCCGAGCGCCTGATCGATGACGTGCCTGGTGAGCTCGCGCATGAGATAGGACTGCTCGGCCAGCGGGACGAACTCCCCGGGAGAGATCGGGCCGCGCACCGGATGCCACCAGCGCAGCAGCGCCTCCACCCCCTCGACCCGGCCGTCGTCGAGGCTGACCTTGGGCTGGTAGTGCAGCTCCAGCCCGCCGGTGTCGATCGCCCGCCGGAGGTCGCCGAGCAGGCTCAGCCGTTCCGGCGAGTTGCGGTCCTTGTCGGCGAGGTAGAACTCGACGCCGGTACGGCCCTCCTTGGCGAGATACATGGCGACGTCGGAGCGCTGGAGCAGCAGCTCGAAGTCCGGCGCGTCGTCGGGGAAGAGCGCGATGCCGATCGAGGCGTCCAGGTCGAAGGTCATGCCTTCGAGGCGTACGGGCTCGGTGAGCGCCACGCGCAGCCGCGAGGCGACCTCCTTGGCCGCGTGGGCGTCCCGGATGGACGGCAACAGCACGGCGAACTCGTCACCGCCGAGCCGGGCGACGACGTCACCCGGGCGGACGCTGTGCGTGAGCCGGTGCGCCACGATCTGCAGCAGACGGTCGCCCACTGGATGACCGAGCGTGTCGTTGACCTCCTTGAAGCGGTCGAGGTCGAGCAGCAGCAGGCCGACCCGCTCCTGCCCGCGGGCCTCGGCCAGCGCCTCCTCGGTCCGCAGGATCAGCATCTTGCGGTTGGGCAGCCCGGTCAGGCCGTCGTGCATGGCCTGGTGGTCGCGGCGCATCGAGAGTGTGGCGGTGAAGTAGACCGCGGCCAGGGGCGCCACGAACAGCGGCACCAGCGCCGGAGAGTGGGCCATGACCACCACGACCAGCGGCGCCAGTCCGAGAAGGGCGCCGTACACGAGGGCCTGCGGCCCGATGGACGCACGGATCACCCGGAGCACGGGCCGCCGCTCGTGCAGGGCGACGGCGGCGGAGACGAGGAAGCCGCGCACCGCGAAGTAGGCGAGGCCGGAAAGGACGATCGCGGGGATGTCCTCGCCCCGCGGAGTCCAGGGCACAAGGGGAGTCGGATGGACGCCGAACAGGCCCAGCATCACCGCCGCGGCCGTGCACGCGAGGGTCACCTGGGCGATGTTGAACGCCACCCGGTGCCAGGCCCTGCGGTTGACCAGCCCGCTCACTATCACCGCGACCGCCTGGAGCAGCGCCGCCATCGGCAACCCGTGGTGCATGAGGACGGCGAAGGTGAACATCGTGGACGTGGGGGTGCCCCCGACCAGTGCCGACGAGCTCACCATGACGGGCCGCAGCTCTCCGAGCACCACCAGGACGGCCAGCATCCAGAACAGCGGTGTGCGCCCGATCTGGCCCAGCTCGTCCATGCCGAGCCGTACCTGGGCCACGACCAGCGCGGTGCAGCCGACGGCGATGACGCCGGCGAGATAGCTCCACAGCGGCGAACCCGGGCGGGGACCGGTGTCGCGGGTGTCGGCCGGGTAGGCGGACGCCGGCGCCGGCCCACGAATCCCGGACGGGGAGTTCACGGGCGACGACATGCCGACCGGGACGCGGATGCGAGAAGACGGCATCGCGGAAGCCGGCACGCGATTGCGGGAAGCTGCAGTCATCGGTAACAAACCCCCCAAGAGGCCACTATGGGAGGGTACGACCTCTGGGCCACTTCGCGAAACCGATTGGGCACGTTCCGTTACTTCGGATTTCTAGCATTTCGTCGCCTGGCGTCACGTCAGCCAGGAGATGTACCGGCTTACGGGTGAATGTTTCACATCACTTACGAGTAAGGGTGCCCGACTGCCTGGCCCTTTCATGTTGGGAATCCCGCCTAATCACATGAGGGCTTCCGCTGCCGCCCCGTCCCGCGCTTACGATCCGCAGGACTTATGGGAGCGCTCCCACAATCTGGGATGGAGTAGTCATGTCTCGTAAAAGACCCGTGATGGCGGCCGTGCTCGCCGCGGCCGCGACCATCGGGGTGGGGGCCGCCGTCTTCACCTCGTCCGCCGCCCAGGCCGCCGACTCCGCGTTCTACGTGGACCCGCAGACCAGCGCGGCCAAGTGGGTGGCGGCCAATCCCGGCGACAGCCGTACGGCGGTGATCAGGGACCGGGTCGCGGCCGTCCCTCAGGGCCGCTGGTTCGCCTCGTACAACCCGTCGACCGTACGCGCCGAGGTGGACGGCTACGTCGGCGCCGCCGCGACGGCCGGGAAGATCCCGATCATGGTCGTGTACGACATGCCCAACCGCGACTGCGGCGGGGCGAGCGCCGGCGGCGCCCCTGACCACACGGCGTACCGCGCGTGGATCGACCAGATCGCGGCCGGACTCGGCGGCCGCCCCGCGACCATCATCCTGGAGCCGGACGCGCTCGCGATCATGTCCAACTGCATGAGCGGCTCGCAGCAGGCCGAGGTCAAGGCGTCCATGGCGTACGCCGGAAAGAAGTTCAAGGCGACGTCCTCCCAGGTCAAGGTGTACTTCGACGGCGGGCACGACGCCTGGCTCTCCGCCTCGGAGCTCGCGTCCCGCCTGAACGGCGCGGAGGTCGGCAGCAGCGCGGACGGCATCGCGCTCAACGTCTCGAACTACCGGTCGAGCCCGGGACTGGTGAGCTACGCCAAGAGCGTCATCGCGGCGACCGGCGTGTCCGGCCTGAAGGCGGTCATCGACACCAGCCGCAACGGCAACGGCCCCAGCGGCAGCGAGTGGTGCGACCCGGGCGGACGGGCCACCGGCACGTGGAGCACGACCAACACCGGTGACTCGGCGGTCGCCGCCTACCTCTGGGTCAAGCCCCCGGGTGAGGCGGACGGGTGCATCGCCTCCGCGGGCCAGTTCGTGCCGCAGCGGGCGTACGACCTCGCCATCGCCGCGCCGCCTCCCACGACGGGCCCGAGCGGCTCGCCCAGCTCCTCGCCCAGCCCGAGTGCATCGCCCAGCTCCTCGCCCAGCCCGAGCGCGAGCCCGAGCACCCCGCCCGGCGGCGCGTCGTGCACGGCGACGTACACGGTGACCAACCAGTGGCAGGGCGGCTTCCAGGGTGAGGTCGCGGTGAAGAACACCGGCCTCGCGGCGATCAGCGGGTGGAAGGTCACCTGGACGTACGCCAACGGCCAGTCGATCAGCCAGCTGTGGAACGGCTCGCCGTCCTACAGCGGCTCGAACGTCACCGTGACGAACCTGAACTGGAACGGCGCTCTCGCCGCGAACGCCGCGACGACCTTCGGCTTCACCGGCAACTGGTCCGGCACCAACGGCGTCCCCTCGGTCACCTGCACCGCGAGCTGACCCGCCGCCTCAACGACCCGTACGGCTCGCGCCCCGGCCGCACCCCCAGGCGCGAGCCGTACGCATCCCGTCCTCCCCCATCTCACGGACGAACGGTCATCCCTCGCCACGCGCGGCCACGGCCTCGGCGGCATCGGGGCCCTGCTCCAGCAAGACCTGGAAGCCCTGATCATCGAGGATCGGCACGCCGAGCTTCACCGCCTTGTCGTACTTGGAGCCGGGATTCTCGCCCACCACCACGAAACTGGTCTTCTTGGAGACCGATGCGGTGACCTTCCCGCCCCGGCTGGTGATGGCCTCGCCCGCCTCGTCGCGGGTGAACCCGGCGAGCGTGCCCGTCACCACGAACGCCAGGCCCTCGAGCGTCTGTGGCCCCTGGTCGGCCGGAGGCTCGTCGGCCATCCGCACCCCCGCGGCCTTCCACCTGTCGACGATCTCGCGGTGCCAGTCGACCGCGAACCAGTCCTTGATCGCCGCGGCGACTCGGGGGCCGATGCCCTCGACGGCGGCGAGTTCCTCCTCCGAGGCGCTCGCGATGGCCTCCAGCGACCGGAACTCATCCGCGAGGGCACGCGCGGTCGGCGGGCCGATGTGGCGAATGGAGAGCGCGACGAGAACCCGCCAGAGCGGCTGCTCCTTGGCCCGCTCCAGCTCCTCCAGCATCTTTTCGGCGTTCTTGCTGGGCGCACCGGACACCGTGGCGAAGAAGGAGACCTCCTTGGGCTCTCCGGTCTCCGGATCGACCTTGGGCAGCCCCGTGTCGGGATCGCGGACCACCGACTTGATCGGCAGCAGCCGCTCCACGGTGAGATCGAACAGGTCGGCCTCGGTGCGCACCGGGGGTTCCTGCGGAGGGATCGGCTGGGTGAGCGCGGTGGCCGCGACGTATCCCAGCCCCTCGATGTCGAACGCGTTGCGCCCGGCGGCGAAGAAGATCCGCTCACGGAGCTGGGCTGGGCAGGTGCGGGCGTTGGGGCAGCGCAGGTCGGCGTCGCCCTCCCGCTCGTAGGCGAGCTCGGTGCCGCACTCCGGGCAGTGCGTCGGCATGACGAACTCGCGCTCACCGCCGCCGCGCAGATCCACCACCGGACCGACGATCTCCGGGATGACGTCGCCCGCCTTGCGCAACACCACGGTGTCCCCGATGAGGACTCCCTTGCGGGCCACCTCGGACGCGTTGTGCAGGGTGGCCCGCTCGACCGTGGACCCGGCGACCACCACGGGCTCCATCACGCCGTACGGCGTCACGCGGCCGGTGCGCCCCACGCCCACCTGGATGTCGCGCAGCTTGGTCGTGACCTCCTCCGGCGGGTATTTGAACGCGATCGCCCACCGGGGCGCCTTGCTGGTCGAGCCGAGCTGCCGCTGCACGGTGACGCGGTCGACCTTGACCACCACACCGTCGATCTCGTACTCAGGGTCGTGCCGGTGCTCGTTGTAGTAGCCGATGAACTCGCGGATCTCGTCGAGACTCCGGACCACCCGGTAGCGGTCGCTGACCGGCAGACCCAGACCCTGCAGCCGGTCGTACATCTGCGACTGGGTCACCGGCGGCTCGGCGCCCTCCCACTTGCCCACGCCGTGGACGATCATCCGCAGTGGGCGCTGGGCGGTGACGCGCGGGTCCTTCTGCCGCAGCGAGCCGGCGGCCGAGTTGCGCGGGTTGGCGAACGGCGGCCGTCCCACGTCCATGAGCTGCTCGTTGAGCCTCCGGAAGCCCTCGACCGGGAGGAAGACCTCGCCGCGCACCTCGACCAGGTCGGGCACGTCGGCACCCTTGAGGCGGTGGGGCACGCCCTTGACCGTGCGGACGTTGGGCGTCACGTCCTCACCGGTGCGGCCGTCGCCCCGGGTGGCCGCCCTGACCAGGCGGCCCTTCTCGTACAGGAGCGCCACGGCCAGCCCGTCGATCTTGAGCTCGCACAGGTAGGGCCCCGGGTCGGCCTCGGCCAGCCGCTCGGCCCGTGCCTGCCAGCCGATGAGGTCGGCCTCGTCGAACGCGTTGTCCAGACTCTCCATCCGCTGGAGGTGATCGACCGCCGCGAACTCCGTCGAGATCGGCGCCCCGACCTTCTGCGTGGGCGAGTCGGGCGTGCGCAGATCGGGATGCTCCTGCTCGAGCTCCCTGAGCTCCCCCATCCACCCGTCGTACTGAGCGTCGCTGACCGTCGGCGAGTCGAGCACGTAGTAACGCCAGTTGGCCTCCTCGGCCAGCTCGGCCAGCTCCGCGTGCCGCTCCCGCGCCGCCGCGGGCGCGCCCTCGACCTCGGCGTCCATGCGAACTCCCCTCATCGCCCGGCCCCTGGGAAGAACGCTACGGGAGGTGGGGAGTGCCCGCGCCTCCCCCGAGGGCGCTCTTCCGGGGGCGTCGTCCCTCATAGAGTGCCACCGGCCACCGACATTTTCGCCGGTCAGCGGGGTTCGCACGGCACGGGGACGCACGGCACGGGGACGCGCCGGACGAGGGGCACGGCGACCCAGGCAACAGGCCGGGCGAGGGGACGCACGCCCTGAGGGCGAGCCGGGCGAGGGAATGCTCGGCTCATCCGCCCTGACTCCAGACGCCCTCCCAGCCGGAGCACTTGCCGGTGATCCGGGTGGACGTGCCACGACAGACCTTGGCCTCGGCCGAGAGCATGTACCCGGTGTTCACGCTGAACGCGCGCGGCGTCGACTGCGAGCAGTTCTTGAACGTGGCCGTGCGATACCTCCCGTGGTCCGTCAGCCACTTGATCTTCACCCACGAGCAGGTACGGGCGCCGCCCGCGTCGTACAGATCGCCGGACACGCGTAGCCCCGAACTCGTGGACCGGATCTTGCCGGTCGCCCACCCTTTGTAGTCGGTCGAGGCCGTCGGGCCCCAATGCCAGGTTTCCGCCGCGTACGTGCTCGACGCCGACGCCGACGCCGTGAAGGCCGGAACGACGATGCCCCCGCCCAGAGTGACGGTGGTGGTGAGCCCCAGCAGAACTCGAAGACCGCTGCGCATGACTTTCTCCCGAACGTGCGACGGATGTGCACACCAAGAGATAGGCGAGCGTTCTTGCACGCGACTTGAAATCAGCTATTCGCCCGGATCCTCGCGCAGCACGCGCGCCGCCTTCGCACAGGTGGCGAGCGCCGCGCGCGCGTAGGCCGGGGACGCTCCCGCCAGCCCGCACGCGGGAGTGAGCACGACCTGCCGGGCGAGCCGCGCCGGAGCGAACCCGAGCCGCCGCCACAGCTCGGTCGCGGGCCTGGCCACCACCCCGATGTCCGGCAGCCGGGAGTCGGTCCCGGGGACGACGCCGAGCAGGAACGCCATGCCCGCCTCGATCGCCTCGCCGATGTGGTCCTCGTCCCGGCGGCGCAGCAGCGCGGCGTCAAGGGAGATCCCCTGAGCGCCCGCCGTACGGAGGACCTGGAAGGGGACGTCCGGAGCGCAGCAGTGCACGATCGTGAAGGGACCGGACCCCTTTCCCTCGCTGCTTCCGCCGTCGCCTCCCTGGCCGGCTCCCTTCCCCGGGGCGCGTGCGGGCTCTGCCGCGCGGAGCACCGTCCTGAGGCGCTCGGCCGCCGGCATCGGCTCGACGGCGGGCAGTCGCCCGAATCCGGACGCCGTCCGCACCGTTCCCGCGAGCACACCGGGCAGGCCGGGCTCGTCGAGTTGGAGGATGACCTCCGCCCCGGGCACACGCTTGCGCACCTCGGCCACGTGCGTCGCCACGCCCTCGGCGAGCGACTCCACCAGATCGCGTACGGCTCCCGGGTCGGCGAGCGTCTTGTCGCCGTGCCGCAGCTCGACCGCACCCGCCAGGGTCCACGGGCCGCATACCTGGATCTTCAACGGGCCCGCGTATCCCTGGGCGACCTCCTCCAACGCGTCGAGATCACGTGAGAGATGGTCCCGGGCGCGCTTGAAGTCGCGTCCCGGCCGGTCGGTGAACCGCCATCCGGAGGGCTGGACCTCGACGGGCAGTTCGACCAGCAGCGACGCCGTCCGGCCGATCATGTCCGCGCCGACGCCCCTGCCCGGCAGTTCGGGAAGGTACGGCACCGGCAGTTCACCGAAGACCACGCGGAGCGCCTCGACGTGGTCTTCGCCGGGATGCGACCCGATGCCGGTGGCGGTGGCCTCAGCCCATGGGAATTCGTGCACCCCACTAGCTTAGGGACCATGAGACTGACGAAACTCGGGCACGCGTGCTGGCGGTTGGAGAAGGACGGCACCACCCTGGTCATCGACCCGGGCACCTTCAGCGGCGACTCGCTGCTCGACGGGGCGAACGCCGTGCTCATCACGCACGAGCACTTCGACCACATCGACACCGAGCTGTTGAAGACCACGAGTCCCGACCTGGAGATCTGGGCTCCCCAGGCGGTGATCGACCAGATCGGCGAGATCCCGGCCAAGGTCCAGGCGGTGCGGAACGGCGACACGTTCACCACGGCCGGATTCGGCGTGAAGGTGATCGGCGAATGGCACGCGCTCAATCACCCGGACGTACCTGTCGTCCAGAATGTCGGCTTCCTGGTGGACGAGGAGGTGTTCTACCCCGGCGACGCGCTGACCCCTCCGGGAATCGAGATCCCCACGCTGCTCGTTCCCACCAACGCGCCCTGGATGAAGGCGAGCGAGATGGTCGGCTATCTCCGGGAGGTGCGGCCCGCCCGCGCGTACTCGACGCATGACGGCCTGCTGAACGAGATCGGCCAGACACTGGTCGACAACTGGCTCGGCATGGAGGCCGACAAGCAGAAGGCGGACATACGCCGCATCCCGGTGGGCGACTCGGTAGACGTGCCGTAGCCATGCCGTGGTGACCATGGCCCCGTGATCCGCGCCCATCGGACAGGGTCCATCGATCAGGGCCCATCGGTCACGGGTCATGGCGAAGGGATGGTGACCGGGTCGCGCCCACCGCGTGCGCCCCGGTCACGTCCGCGACGCGGTGACCAGGGAACACGGAACCGGGAACACCCAGGAACACCGAGCCGGTAACACCGAACCGGCGAATCCGGGTGAGCCAGGTAAGCCGGGTGAGCCGGGTGAGCCGGTAAGCCTCAGCGGGAAAGCTCAGGACGCGGCGGCGATCGTGGCGGAACCGATCACGGTGTCGCCGTCGTACAGCACGGCGCCCTGGCCGGCCGCGACGCCCGCCGCCGGGGCGTCGAGCTCGATGTGCAGGTCCTCGCCGGAGAGTTGGGCGCGGCAGCCGTACACCTCGCCGTGGGCGCGCAGTTGCACCGCGCAGGCGATCTGCTCGCGCGGCTCGGCCACCGGCCCGTTCCAGACGGGACGGGTGGCGACGATCGAGGTGACCTGGAGAGAGGCGCGCGGGCCGACGGTCACGGTGTTGGACACCGGCTCGATCGACAACACATAGCGCGGCCGCCCGTCCGCGGCGGGCTGGTCGATGTGCAGGCCCTTGCGCTGGCCGATGGTGTAGCCGTAGGCGCCCGCGTGAGTCCCGACGACCTCGCCGGACAGCGCGTCCACGATGGGCCCCTCGGCGGCGCCGAGGCGGTCGGCGAGGAACGCCCGCGTGTTGCCGTCGGCGATGAAGCAGATGTCGTGGCTGTCCGGCTTGTCGGCCACGGTGAGGCCCCTGCGGGCGGCCTCCTCGCGCACCTGCGCCTTGGTGGAGTCGCCCAGCGGGAAGATCGCGTGTGAGAGCTGCTCGCGTGTGAGCACGCCGAGGACGTATGACTGGTCCTTGGCCGGATCGACCGACCTGCTCAGCACGCCGTCGACCAGCCGGGCGTGGTGACCGGTGGCGACCGCGTCGAACCCGAGGGCGAGGGCCCGGTCGAGCACCGCCTCGAACTTGATCTTCTCGTTGCAGCGTAGGCACGGGTTCGGTGTGCGACCCGCGGCGTACTCGCTGACGAAGTCCTCGACGACGTCGCGCTGGAACCGCTCGGCCATGTCCCAGATGTAGAACGGGATGCCGATCACGTCGGCCGCGCGCCGCGCGTCCCTGGAGTCCTCGATCGTGCAGCATCCTCGCGCGCCGGTCCGATAGGACTGCGGATTGGACGACAGAGCGAGATGGACGCCTGTCACGTCGTGACCGGCCTCGGCGATGCGGGCGGCGGCCACCGCGGAGTCGACGCCGCCGGACATGGCGGCCAGCACACGAAGAGCCATAGACCTCAAGGCTACCCGCCGCAGAAAACCAGCCGGGCGACGCGAGGGGCGCGGCGGTGGTTTGACGAGGAGCGAGCGGGCGAGGAACGAGTCCCGAGCGACGAGGAAAGCCACCGCCTCGAGGGCGCCCCGAGCCCGCCGAGCGGAGCGTGGCGGGTGAGCACGTACACCGCGTTGGCACCCGTGGGGAGGACCTGGAAGGATCGGCGGTCATGCGACTGTTCGGGCGCAAGAGCGAGCCGGTGGATCCGGCGGAGGCCATAGCCGAGTTCTGGACGTGGTGGCGGGATACCCGCCCCGAGATCGACGCGGGGGTCGAGGCGGGGGACGCCGCCCATCTCGACGGGTTGATCGGCGGCGCGGTGACCGCGCTGCACCCGTCATTGGTCTGGGAGATCGTCTCGGGCGGTACCGCACCGCGTGCTCTGGTGGTCAGCGCGTCGGGGGATCCCGAGTTGCGGTCCTTCGTGCACAGATGGGCGCTGGCGGCACCGGTGGACGTCCAGTGGGAGTTCCATCCTTCGCGCCAGGCCGACCCCCGCGCGGCGGAGCTCACGACGGAGGTCGCGGGCCGGCCGTTCGGCATCGATCGGATGGTGCTCGGTCTGCGGGTCCCGCCGGGGACGCCCCGCGTGGACGTTTCCGCCTTCCACCCGATATTTCCGGATGTGGACGATGAGACGCGGATGGAGGCCACCCTCCTCGCCCTCGACCGGCTGCTCGGCGAGGACGAGGTGGCCCGCTGGATCGGCGACATCGTGGCGGCCGAGTTCGAGCCCATCGACGCGATCCCCGCGATCCACCTCCCCGCCGTGGTCGCCGACGTCGCCCAGGGCTTCCGGGACGAGCAGTGGGCGCTGCTCGAAGGTCAGACCGCGAGCGGCGGCCGCCTGACCGCCGCCGCGCTGTATCCCCTGCGTCCGGTCGACCATCCGCTCTTCGACCAGCACATCGGCGTCACGCTGACGTACCGGGACGCGGACGGGGACGGCCTGCCCGCCGGCACCTCGCTGGACGCGTTGCGGGACTTCGAGAAGCGGCTGGCCGGGCTGTTCGGCAGGACCGGCTCGG
The DNA here is from genome assembly GCA_001570385.1 of Microtetraspora glauca. Taxonomy (GTDB): domain Bacteria; phylum Actinomycetota; class Actinomycetes; order Streptosporangiales; family Streptosporangiaceae; genus Microtetraspora; species Microtetraspora glauca. Next base: position 394,809 of record BBYL01000010.1, read on the forward strand.
CCGTTCTCGCGGCGCATCTGAGCGCCGAGGGCACCCGCGTGCTCCACGTGTACGCCGATCCCACGAGCGACGCGGTACAGGAGATCGAGGAGCTCGTCGCCGGTTGGGACGAGGGCCAGGCGTGGATCGACGCGGAGAGTGACCCGTCGTGGAGCGCCGTCGCCCACTTCCTGACCTGACCCGCGGTCATCCCCGGGGACCGGCCGTGGGTCACCCGCCTGGCGGCGTTCGGCGAGTTCGGGCGCCGCTGAGGCGGCTCGCGCCCGCGCCGATCAGGTTGACCCGCGCGTCCGCGCTCGGCCGGGTGCCGCCCGAGTGGCGTCGCCCGGTGAGCCGCGGGTCAGGTGAGCCCGGCCCGGCGGGCCCGCTCGACGACGTTGCCGATCACCTCGGCCAGGCGGTCCACGTCCGCCTGGGTCGAGGTGTGACCGAGCGAGAAGCGCAGCGACCCGCGGGCGCGGGCGCCCTCCTGTCCCATCGCGAGCAGGACGTGGGACGGCTGGGCGACTCCCGCCGAGCAGGCGGAGCCGGTCGAGCACTCCACGCCCTTGGCGTCCAGCAGCATGAGCAGCGCGTCGCCCTCGCATCCGGGGAACGAGAAGTGCGCGTTGCCGGGGAGCCTGCCGACGGGATCGCCGTTGAGGATGACGTCCGGTACGGCCTGCCGTACGCGGTCGATCAGGTCGTCGCGCAGGACGGACAGCCGCTCGGCGGTCGCGTGACGGTGCGTCACCGCGGTCTCCACGGCCGCCGCGAACCCGGCGATAGCGGGCGCGTCGAGCGTTCCTGATCGCACGTCGCGCTCCTGGCCGCCGCCATGCAGCACGGGCTCGGGATCGACGCCGCGGGCCAGCAGCAGGGCGCCGACGCCCATGGGGCCGCCCACCTTGTGGCCGGAGATCGTCATGGCGTCCACTCCGGACTCGGCGAACGAGACCGGGAGCTGGCCGAGCGCCTGCACGGCGTCGGTGTGGAACGGGATGCCGTGGTCGTGCGCGATGGCCGCCAGGACCTGGACCGGCTGGACCGTCCCGACCTCGTTGTTGGCCCACATCACGCTGACCAGCGCGACGTCTTCCGGGTCACGGGCGATCGCCGCGCGCAGCGTTTCGGGGTGGACCCGGCCCTGCTCGTCGACCTCCAGCAGCTCCACCGTCGCGCCGTCCCGGTCGGCCAGCCACCGGGCCGGGTCGAGCGCGGCATGATGCTCGACGGCGCTGATCAGGATGCGGCGTCGCTTCCTCGCCCAGAACAGGCCCTTGATCGCCAGATTGTCCGCCTCGGTGCCCCCGGCCGTGAAGACGACCTCGCTGGGCCGGGCACCCACCGCGTAGGCGATGGTCTCCCTCGACTCCTCCACGACCCTGCGGGTGCGCCGGCCCGCCGCGTGCAACGACGAGGCGTTGCCGACCTGGCCGAGCTGCGCCGTCATGGCCTCCACTGCCTCGGGAAGCATCGGCGTGGTGGCGGCATGGTCAAGATACGCGGTTCCCACGACCCCTCCCGATCTGTCCTCAGCCAACTAAGCCTAACCGCGCCCAAAGGTGGACCAACCCCCGGCTTGGCGACTGAACCGTCCAGACGGTACAGTAACCAGAGTGAGAAGAGACGACTTGCTTGACGCGGCGGAGAGCCTGCTCTGCGACCAGGGGGCCCAGGGCCTGACCCTGGCCGCGGTCGCAGAGCGCGCCGGCGTCAGCAAAGGCGGCCTCCTCTATCACTTCGGCACCAAGGAAGCGCTGATCAAAGGCCTGATCGAGCGGCTGATCGCCGAGTTCGACGCGCTCGTCGAGGCACAGGGCGAAAGCGACTACACCCGGGCTTACCTGAAGGCGACCTTCCAAGCCGTCGAAAGCGGCCGACTGAGACGCTGGGCCGTGGTGACCGGCGCGGCCGGCGACCCCACGCTGCTCGTGCCGCTTCGCGAGGCGATGGCCCGCTGGCACAGTCAGGATCTCGACCGCGAGCCCGACCCGATGACGTCCAGGATCGTACGGCTCGCGTGCGAGGGCGTCTGGGACGTCGCCACGCACGTGCCCGAGTTGCTCGACTATGCCGAGCTGCGCCGCCGCCTGCTCGACCTTCTCTAGACATCACCCCGAACCCGCCCGCCTCGATCCGGGGCGGGTGGCGGTCGCCCCGGCGCTCGAACGCTGACAGGGCGACCTGCTTCTGATTGCCCATCCGGCCTCGCGCCGAAACTTCTGAACCGATTTCAACACCCTTGAAAAGGAGCCCGTGATGACCCGCGCCTTGAGGACGGCCCGCTGGGGGGCGATCCTCACCTTCGTGCTCGGCGGCCTGCTGTGCGGAACGTTCACCGTGCGTATTCCCGCCCTGACCGACAAGCTCGGCATCCCCGAGTCATCGGTCGGCCTCGCGCTGCTCGCGTGGGGGCTCGGTGCGCTGCTGTCCATGCAGTCCATGCGCGGGATCATGGCCAGAGCGGGCAGCAAGGGCGTGCTGCGCGTCGCCGCCCCCCTCTGCGCGGCGACGCTGCTGCTCGTCGGGCTCGCGCCGTCCTTCCCCCTGCTGGTCGGGGCCGCACTGGTGTTCGGGATGGCCTTCGGCGCCGTCGACGTCGCCATGAACGCCCAGGGCTCGACCGTCGAGCGCGCGTACGGCAGGCCGCTGATGAGCGGCATGCACGCGGGCTGGTGCGTGGGTGCGATCTCGGCCGGGCTGATCGGCACGGCGGCCATCGCCGCGGGCCTGTCCCTGACCGCGCACATGGCGATCGTCGCCGTGCTGTCGCTGCCCGCGTCCGTGGTCCTGAGCCGTACGTACCTGGCCGACCGGGTCACGGGAGAGGCGAAGGGGCCGCGCCGCAAGCTGCCCGGAGTGGTCTACCTGCTCGGCGCGATCACGTTCGGCGCGTTCATGGTCGAGGGCGTCGTCGCCGACTGGAACGGCCTGTTCCTCCGCGACACGCTCATGGCGCCCGAGTCCCTGGCCGCGCTCGGCTACCCGATCTTCGAGGCGGGCATGCTGCTCGGCCGGCTCTCCGGCGACCGGCTCAGGACGCGGTTCGGCGCACCCGGCCTGATGGGATTCTCCGGCCTGGCCACGGCCGCCACGTTCGCCGTCGTCGTCGTGGCGCCGTCGGCGATCGTCGCGCTGTCCGCGATGCTCTTCGTCGGGATCGCGGTGGCGACGATCTCCCCGCTGGCGCTGTCGCTGGCCGGGACCGCCACGGACACCCCCGGTCCGGCGATCGCGCAGGCGGGGGCCATGGGATACGCCGGGCTGCTGCTCGGCCCCGTGGTGGTCGGCTTCCTGTCCGGCGCCACCTCCCTGCGCGTGGCGATGGTGACCGCGGTCGTCCTCGGCGTGCTCATCGCCGTCGCGACCCGCTTCCTGTCCAGGGCCCGTACGGCTCACGCCGAGATCACCGTGGAGCCCGAGCGGTTGCCCGTCGCGGCCTGAGTGACGGTCACAGCCTGCGCACGGCCTCAGCGGCAGGCCCTGAGTGACAATTGTCCCGGGGAAGGCACGACATCTCCCCCTGCTGATCTCACGGGGGATTTGACAGGCTTTCTCCTGTGAAGAGGCCCCCCGTCGTCACCGTGACCGTGTTCGCCCTCACCGCGATCCCGAGCCTGCTCCAGTTCGCCTTCCCTGCGCTGGAGATCGCGTTGCGGCGTGATCCCGCCCGGGTCGCGGACGGCGAATGGTGGCGGCTCGGGACCTCGCTCGTGGTCCAGGGCGGTGGGCTGGCCGGCACGGCCTTCAACCTCGGGTCGCTCCTGGTGCTCGGCGCCCTCGCCGAACGCGCTCTGGGGCCTGTCCGGTGGATGGCCTGCTATCTGGGAGGCGCTGCCGCGGGACAGGCGGCGGGAATGTTGCTCGACCTGGTGGACGCGGGCAACTCGATCGGCGTGTGCGGCCTCGCCGGCGGGCTGACCGTGGCCTTCATACTCGGGCGGGCCGACCGGCTCGCCGGGGCCGCGGCGGCCTGCTACGCCGTGTTCCTGGCCGGCGGCCTCTTCGGGGGGACGACGGCCGTGATCGTCGCCACGATGCTCCTCGGCGCGGCCGGGGCGCAGCTGGTCGTCCATCGCGACCGGCTGCCGCGCTGGGCGTTCCCCGCGATCGTCCTGGTCCTGGGCGGCGTCCTGTCGGCGCTGTCCGATCTGCACGGCCCGGCCCTTCTCGGCGGCCTGATCGTGGCAGCGGCTCTCGCGGGCACCACGCGCCCTACCCCGGGTTCCGCCCGCTGACCTCCGTCAGGGGCGGGCACCGTACCGGGCCGGGGCTCGGCCGGGAACACGGGAACCCAGAAACCCAGAAACCCAGGAACACGCGAACACGCGAACACGGAAGCGGCGCCGCATTACCCGGAAACACGGAAACGGCGCCGCACGATGCGTGCGGCGCCGTTCCTTCGAGCCGTGTTACTTGCGCTTCTCGATCTCTTCGGTGAGCTGCGGGACGACCTGGAACAGGTCACCCACGACACCGAAGTCGGCGATCTCGAAGATCGGGGCCTCGGGGTCCTTGTTGATCACGATGATCGTCTTCGAGGTCTGCATACCGGCCCGGTGCTGGATGGCACCGGAGATGCCGGCCGCGATGTAGAGCTGCGGCGACACGGTCTTGCCGGTCTGACCGACCTGGAACTGGTGCGGGTACCACTTGGCGTCGGTGGCGGCACGCGAGGCGCCGACCGCCGCGCCGATGGAGTCGGCGAGCTTCTCGATGATGGCGAAGTTCTCGGCGGAGCCGACGCCACGGCCACCGGAGACCACGATCGCGGCCTCGGTGAGCTCCGGACGCGCGCCCTTCTCCTCCTTGACCCGCTCCACGATCTTCGCGGCGCGGGCGGCGTCGGACGGGGCCACCTCGACCTTCTCCTCGGCGCCCGCGCCGGCGGCGGCCACGGGAGCGGTGGAGTTGGGACGCACGGCCACGATCGGGGTGCCCTTGGTCACCCGGCTCCGGACGTTGACGCCACCGCCGAAGATCGACTGGTCGGCGACGAAGCCCTCGCCGAGCCCGACCGCGTCGGTGATCACACCGGAGTCCGTCTTGACGGCGAGCCGTCCGGCGACCTCCTTGCCCTCAGTGGTCGCGGCGACGAGGACGGCGGCGGGCGACTTGTCCCCCACCAGCTTGGCGAGCAGCTCGGCCTTCGGCGCCACCACGTAGTTCACGATCTCGTCGCTGTCGGCGACGTAGACCTTGTCGGCGCCGTATTCCGCCAGCTTGGCCTTGGCGGCCTCCGAGTAGCCGGGGCCCGCCCACACCGCCGACGCCTCGCCCAGCGTGCGGGCCAGCGTCAGCAGTTCGAGGGTGACCTTCTTGACCTCTCCGTCGACGTGCTCGACGAGAACCAGGATCTCACTCATCTCGGGGCCCCTCAGATGAACTTCTTCGACGCGAGGAAGTCGGCGGCCTTCACACCACCGTCGCCCTCGTCCTTGACAACCGTGCCCGCGGCGCGCGGCGGGGCCGCGGCGAACTCCGCCACCTCGCTGTAGGCCGCGGCCAGGCCGACGGCGGAGCCGTCGACGGAGGCGTCCGCGATGCCGAGCGTCTCGACCGGCTTCTTCTTGGCGGCCATGATGCCCTTGAACGACGGGTACCGCGGCTCGTTGATCTTCTCGACCACCGAGACGACGGCGGGGAGCGTGGCCTCGACCTTGTCGAAGCCGTAGTCGGTGATCCGCTCGATCGCGATGGCCGACCCGTTCACCTCGACCTTGCGCGCCAGGGTGAGCTGCGGGGTGCCCAGCCGCTCGGCGAGCATCGCCGCGAGCACGCCGGTGCGGGCGTCGGTGGACTCCGAGCCGAGGATGACCAGGTCGAACCCGATCTTCTTCAGCGCCTGCGCCATGGCGTACGACGTGGACAGGGCGTCCGAGCCGTGCAGCGCGTCATCGCTCAGGTGGACGGCCTTGTCGGCGCCCATGGCGAGCGCCTTGCGGATGGTCTCGGTCGCCTTGGCGGGGCCCATGGTGAGAACGGTGACCTCACCACCGTGAGCCTCCTTGAGCCGCAGCGCCTCCTCGACCGCGTACTCGTCGAGCTCGTTCACGACGCCGTCGACGGCGTCCCGGTCGAGCGTCTTGTCATCGGACCGCAACTTGCGCTCGGTCGCAGTGTCGGGGACCTGCTTCACGCAGACGACGATGTTCATGGCCGGTGGCCGACCTCCCGTTTCCGTACGGCTCTCGCTGGCCGCGCATGGGGTATGCGCATGCCCCGCTCAGACTGCCAGGTACCCATGGGCGTGATGACAGCGGGTGCCTCGGGCCAGAGCGGATTGCCCGGTGCTTCCACATGTTACCCACGGGTAGTTTCGCTGCAAACCCTAAGGATGCGCGCTCCGTCCGGTGTACTTTCGCTCACCGGAGGCCCGCTCATCCACCTTACCGAACTTTGTTCCACGCCCTCTGGCGGGGTACGGCTAGCCTCACACCACACCTTTCGCCGCACCCCTTTGTGCCTGATTGCCGCGCCCCTCGCTCAGCTGGCGAGGGCGATGATCGTCAGGAGGAAGAGGACACCACCCACCGCCAGGAGCAGGGTGAGCGTGCTGAAGACGCTGCTCAGCACCGCCCAGAGGGCGATGACCCCGGCCCCGCCCGCGAGATCGACGAGCACCCTCGTCCGCGACTTCGCCAGGAGTCCGAACCCCGCGTCGATCAGCACGCCGACGCCGTACAGGACGAGGATCAGGAGGGAGACCTCCGGAAAGTACTGGCTGGCGGTGGCGGCCACCAGGCCGGCGAAGACGCCCGTCCCGATCACCCAGCGCCTGCGGATGCGCTCCCGGTGCCGTGCTCGCGCCTCCTCCACCGACCGCTGCCTGTTCACCCGCCGGGGCTTCCACTCCCTTGTGGTCTCGCCCGAGAGCCCCGTCATCGCGGTCGGCACCACGTCCCTGGCGCGCCGTACGGGTGCGGCCAGGAGGGGGGACGGTCCCGCCGGGGCGTCGTCCGCGATCGAGGGCGCGACCGAGTCGAGCCGCGCCACGAGCTCGGCGGCGACCGGCCGGATTCCGGGATCGTCCTGCAGGCACTCCCGCAGCAGCGGGCTGAGCCAGGCGGGCACCCCGGACAGGTCCGGCTCGTGGTGCACCACCCGGTAGGCGACGGCCGCGGGCGGTCCGCTCCCGTACGGCTGCCGCCCCGAGGCGGCGAAGGCGAGCGTCGCGGCCCAGGCGAACACATCCGCCTCCGGCCCCGCCTCCGCGCCTTCGAGGACCTCGGGCGACAGGTAGCCGGGAGTGCCGACCACCGCACCCGACGCGGTCACCGAGGCCACGTCCTGGGCGCAGGCGATGCCGAAGTCGATCACGAAGGGCTCGTGGTCGGCGAGGATCACGTTGGCCGGCTTGAGATCGCGATGGACGACGCCCGCCCGATGGATCGACTCCAGCGCCTCGGCGAGGCCGCGCGCGAGCCGCAGCAGGTCCTCACCGCCGACCGGCCCCTCGGTGACCAGCACCGAGCTCAGCGGGCGGCCCTGGACGTACCGGGTGACGATGTACGGGTGCTGCCCGTTGAGCGAGGCGTCGAGGACCTCGGCGATGTGCGGGCCGCGCACCCGGCGCATGGTCTCGACCTCGCGGGCCAGGCGGGTGAGCGCGAGCGAGTCCGCCGCGACGTGCGGGTGGAGGACCTTGACGGCGACGGTCCTTCCCTCGGTGTCGAGCGCCAGGTGAACCTCGCCGAAGCCGCCCGCCCCGAGCTGCGATAGCAGGCGATACGGCCCGAGCTGTCCACCGTTCGGCGACCCCATCCCGCTCCCTTCGCCCCCCATTCCATGGTGCCCCGCCAGTACCAAAGGACTCTCTAAGGACTGGTTAGGACTAGAAAGGGAGAACTGCCTGACCGATCCTCTTCGTGATGTCTCCGATCAGGCCGCCGATCAGGTTGACGACGGTGTCCTCGCCCTTCGCCTTCAGGCTCCCCACGATGTCGTCGATGGCCACGGACGGCGGCCGCCACGGAGCCCAGGACGGGTCCGCGGAGAGCGCCGTCATCACCGCGAAGAACGCCACTGTGCCGACGACGAGCGCGACGACCATGCCCGCGCCAGGGCTGCGGATCGCGCCCGTGAGCGTGCGGGCGACCGCCTTGCGCGGCGCTCCGCCGCCGGGCAGGACGAACAGCCCCGCCACGAAGGCGCCCGCCGCGTAGGCCGCGGCCGGATCGGTGCCCATTTTTCCGATGTAGACGAGCGCGCCCCACACGCACATGCCGAACATCGCCGCGAGCGGTACCTGGACCAGCGTGGCGAACACCGACTTGATCAGCGCCCACGGCGTGCCCAGCACGGCGAGGATCGGGTCGGCCCCGCTGCTGCCGCGTACCGACCGGCGCTCGGCCAGGTCGCCGAGCAGGTAGTGCCCCACCCGGAGGCAGAGCGCGGCCACGATCGCGAACAGGCTCACTGTCACCGGGAGGACGCAGGCCAGTGCGACCAGGATGGCGAGCAGCAGCCCGGCCAGGACCGGATGCCTGGTGCGATAGCGCGGTCGTTCCTGCTCCGGCGCGTACGGCCGGGCCTGCGCGGCCGGGCCGGTCGGCGCCGGAGGCGTGATCCGGGGGCCGGGCGGCGCGGTGTGCCCGGGCGGGACGCCCTGCGGCCCGGCTACGTGCCCGGGATGCGCCGGCGGATATCCCGCCACTCTCTGGTCCGGGAACGGCGGCGGGTACGGAGCGGGCTGGTAGGGCGGCGGATGGCCCTGACCCGGCGGATAACCGGGGGGAGACGGCGGAACGGCCCTGGCGGGTGACTGCCTCGACTGGCGCGGCTCCCTGCGGGGACGCTCCGGCTCGACGTAGTTCACCGGAGGAAGCAGATCGGAGTAGCTGTCGTCCTCCCGCACCCCTGACGGTGTGTACGGCACGGCGGGAGTGACGGCGTCGTCCAAGACCCTGGTGCCGTCGACGGGCCCGTGCCCGTTGAGGGCCGACGCGTCGAGGATCCTGGTCCCGCCGTCGCGTGCGACCTCCTGGAGTGCGGTCACGGACGGGTCGAGCGCCCGGGACAGCCGCAGGAGGGACCCGGCCGTGGGACGCGACGCGGAGTCGGTGGCCAGCGCCAGGCGCAGCCATCCGTGCAGCCACGGCGGCGCGAGGTCGATCTGCGCCTTGCCTTCCAGGATGTTGTAGCAGACCGACTCGAACGTGCCCGAACCGAACGGCGGCTTGCCGGAGACCGCGAAGAACACGGTCGCGGCCAGCGCGTGCACGTCGGCCGCCTGGGTGATCTCGGTGTCCCTGATGATCTCGGGGGCGAGGTATCCGGGTGTGCCGACGAACATGCCCGTCTGGGTCAGCCGGGTGGCGTTCACCAGGTGCGCGATGCCGAAGTCGATCACCAGCGGTTCGCCGTCGACGAGCATCACGTTGGCCGGTTTGAGGTCACGGTGGATGACGTCGGCGGCGTGGATGGCGACCAGCGCCTCACACAGGCCGCGGGCCAGCCGGACGACGTCGTCGTCCGGAAGCGGACCGTCCTCAAGCACGGTCTGCTCCAGCGTCCGCCCGGGGGCGTACCTCGTCACGATGTACGGCGTGTCGCTGATCAGGTCGGCGTCGAGCACCTCGGCGACGCGGGCGCTGCGCACCCGGCGCATGGTCTCGACCTCGCGGGTGAGCCGGTCGCGTGCCTTGAGGTCGGACGCCACGTGCTGGTGCAGCACCTTGACCGCGACCTCGCGCCCCTCCTCGTCCAGGCCGAGGTGGACCACCCCCATGCCGCCCTCGCCGAGCTGGCGGAGCAGCCGGTAAGGGCCGATCCTCTCCGGAGCCTCAGTCGCCGACATGTCCGTCCCCCGTCACTGATTCCCTGCTTTGTTACGCAACTGGTTCAGGTCCTGCACCACCGAGGGCACGTTGACGGGACCCATGAAGTGTCCCCCTACGTGTTTACCCATCAGGCCGGTCAGCGCAATCGCCGTCACCACCGTGGCGACGGCTCCGGCCCCCCAGGCCAGCGCCGTCGCCGCACTTCTCGTCGGCACCAGCGACGCGAGCGTGCGCCGCATCTGCCGGCTCGGACCCTCCACTCCCGGCCCCGCGCACACCGTCCACAACGCCACGGCGATGCCCCAGCTCAGCGCGTCGAGCGTGGACATCTTCGCGACGAGCACGGTGAGCAGCAGCGTCACCGGAAGTCCGAGGATCAGCGCGTACGGCACCAGCGCGATCGTGATGCCGACCGACCTGAGCAGCGCGGCCGGCTGGCCGAGCACGCGCAGCACGTCCGCCGCCGCGGCGGCCGGCGGCCTGCGGCCGTTCAGCTGGGGCTGCGCGATGTCGGCGGCGCGCAGCAGGATCGTGGCCGGCAGCGCCACCAGGGTGACGAGCAGGGGCGCGATGACCGCGAGGGCCACCACCAGGACCAGCAGCATCGCGCCCGCCACGCCGTACGCCTTGGAGCGCTGGAGCGGGGTGCCGGGCGCCGACCCGGAGGCGGCCACCGGAGGCGGCGGCACGCGGACGGTCGGCTGGAAGGGCGCCGGATGCGGCTGGTGGACGTGCGGCGTCTGCTCGTAGATCTCCGGCGCCTGCTCGAAGAACGACTGCTGGGGATAGGCGCCCCGGAGCTCCTCCGGCCTGACCCTGCGGGTCGGCACGTCCGTCTCGCCGGTCTTCGGCGCGGCCTGCCAGGGCGTCTGGGGCGTCTGGGACGGCGGAGTCGTGGGCGGCGTGACCGGCGGCACGGGAGTGCGCGGGCCGGTCTGCGGCGCGTACCGCGTGGGCGCCTCGTCGGGGCGGGCCGGGTTCCCGGACGTGACGCCCGCCCGGCGCAGGTCCTCGCCGGTCACCCGCACGGTGGGGAACGGGTCGCCGGGCTGGCCCGGCGACGTGGGGTCTCCGAGCAGCGAGACGAACTCCTCCGCCGGAGGCGTGGCGGGCGTGGGCGTGGGCAGGGACGGCGAGGTGGGAGGCCGCCACGGCGGCACGTCCTGCTGCTGTTGCTGCTGAGGCTGTGGATGCTGTTGGGGCTGCTGCCGCGGCGGAACGGACTGCCCGGGGACGCCGACGACGGGCACCGGCCGGCCGGTCGTCTCGTCGACGTTCGGGACCGTGGTGATCTCGTCGGGCACGTGCGCCCTGCCGCCACGCGCCATGAGCCGGCTCACCTGCCGGCTCAGCTCGGCGGCGGTCGGGCGCTTGGCCGGTTCGCGTTGGAGCGCCGCACGCAACACCGGCTGGATCAGCGCGGGAGCGGCGCTGACGTTGGCCTTGCCGGAGGTGATGTTGTAGAAGATCATCTCCAGCGTGCCCTTGCCGAAGGGGGGCAGGCCGGTGGCGGCGTAGAGCAGGGTGCCCGCCCAGGCGTGCACGTCCACCTCGGGACCGGCCTCGTGCCCCTCGATGATCTCGGGCGCGAGATAGCCGGGCGTCCCGATGAACATGCCGGTCTGGGTGAGGCGCGTGGCGTCCACCGCCTGGGCGATGCCGAAGTCGATCAGGACCGGACGCCCGTCGAGCATGAGCACGTTGCCCGGCTTCAGGTCGCGGTGGATCACCCCGGCGGCGTGCACGGCGGCGAGCGCCTCGGCCACGCCGCTCGCGACCTGCAGCAGAGCGTCCACGGAGAGCGGACCGTCCTGCTTGACGATCTCGTCCAGCGGGCGGCCCGGCACGTACCGGGTCACGATGTAGGGCCGGTGGCCCGTGACGTCGGCGTCGAGGACCTCCGCGATGTACGCGCTGCGCACCCGCCGCATCGTCTCGACCTCGCGCGACAGTCTCCTGCGAGCGACGTCGTCCTGAGTGACCTCCGGGCGCAGGACCTTGACGGCCACCTGCCTCCCGTGCGGATCCAGGGCGAGGTGGACCACGCCCATGCCGCCCTCACCGAGCCGCCGCAGCAGCCGGTAGGGGCCCAGTCGGTCGTCCTGATTCATGGCGTAAGCACCATACCGACTAAAGCACCGTCCATGACTGAACCATCGCGCCACATCCTGCTCGTGACAACGCATGGAACAGCCATTCGGTTTCCCATGTGACGGTCACGAGGGCCTCGGGGACCGTCACATGGCGAGGGAGAGCACCTCCGCGCCGGTCGCCGCGACCAGCGCCTTCCCGGAAAGTGCCAGCTTGGAGCGGCGGACGCCGCTTCCGATCACGATGAAGTCCCGCCGGGTCACATTTTCGTCAACGAGCACCGGCCAGGCCGCGGGAAGCCCGATCGGGGTGATGCCGCCGTACTCCATGCCGGTGAGCTCGACGGCCTCGGCCTGCGGGGCGAAGGAGACCTTCCGGACGTCCAGGTGCCTCCTGACGACCCCGTTCACGTCCGCCCGGTCCTCGGCGAGCACCAGCACCGCGGCGTACCGGACCTCGCCGCCCCTCTTGCCCGCCACGATCACGCAGTTGGCCGAGTCCTCCGGGGCCACGCCGTACCGCTCGCAGAACGCGGCGGTGTCCGAGAGAGCGGGATCGATCTCGGCCACCCTCAGGTCCGCGCCGGTCTCCTGGACCGCTTTCGCCACAGGGTCCGCGAGCAGGTCGATCCGGTCGGCGACGGGCACCCAGTCGAGCATCAGGACTCCTTCAACACACGCTCGTGCAGTTGGGTGACCACATTACGGGCCGACTCGAACGCGCCCGCCTGCCACGCGACGAGATGGGTGAGCCAGTCTCCGGCGAAGTAGACCCTGCCGTCGGGCTTCTGCAGCAGCGAGAAGGCGCCCTCGTAGGAGGGCCAGGCCATCCAGGCCCCCTCGATGTACGGCTGGCGCTGCCAGGCGATGGAGACGCTGGAGGCGAGCGCGCTACGGTACTTCGCCCCGTGGATCTTCATGCCCTGGTCGAGCGCCCGGCGCTGCCGCTCGGCGTGCTTCAGCCGCGCGTAGGCGTCGGCGTCCGATCCCGTGTTGTAGTAGCCGACGACCAGCCCGCTCCGGCCGTGGAACCCGTGCGAGGGATACCAGATGTGGGAGATGTCGAGATCGGTCTCGGTGACGCCGCCGTAGATGTGGTCGTCGCTCTCCCACCAGCGCGATCGGTACTCCAGCCCGATCTTGCCCGCGGACGCCGGCTTGGGCGTGGACAGCGCGTCCACGGTGCGGCGGTCGAGGTTGCCGGGCACCCGCGCGAGAACGTTCGGCGGCAGCGCGGCGATGCAGTAGTCGGCCCGGACGGAGCCGCCCTTGTACGCGACCTCGACGCCGTCCGGCCGGTTGGTGATCTTCTCGGCCGGGGCGGAGGTGCGGATCCGGTCCTTGCCTACCGCGTCCACGAGCCGGGTGACGATCGCGTCCATGCCGCCCACCGGCTGGAACATCGGCATGGCCTGGTCATAGGCGAGCCCGAAGCTCACCGTCCTGCCGATCCGATATCCGAGGACCTCGCTGAGCGAGGGCGGCCCGCCGGTGGATTCGCCTCTGCGTTCGGAGCCCGCGTACGCGTACCGGTCGCCGATGTCGCCGAAGGCCGACAGGAAGTCGAGCAGCAGTTCCTTGTCCTGCCCGGTCAGCCGCCGGTCGAGGGCGCCCTCGTTCGTCGCCTTGGCCAGCAGCTCGCTGAGGTAGCCGTACGTGTCGGCACGGGCCGTACGCGCCCGGATGGGGGCCGCCATGCCGCTCGTGTAGACGTAGGCGCTGGGGTTCTCGTTGACGAACACCTCGATGGGGACGCCCAGGTCGCGGCAGTAGTCGAGGGTGATCATCCACTGGGCGATCCGGCCGGGGCCCGCGTTGAAGTAGATCCCCTCGCCGAACTTCGCCTCCTGGGTCTCTCCCGCGATCTCGGGAAGCCGGTCGCCGTGGCGGAGCGTGCGGTTCCGCCCTCCGACGTGGTCGCGCGCCTCCAGCACCGTGCAGTCGTAGCCCGCCCTGCCCAGCTCGTACGCGCAGGCGAGCCCCGCGACGCCCGCGCCGAGGATCACGACCTTCGCCCCGGCGCGGCCGCGTAACGCGAAGTCGGAGGCCCGGGGCGGGGCGTAGTCCGTCGCCTGCCGGTCGGGGGCCAGCCCGAGCGCGCCCATGGCGGCGTACATCGCGCCCGCGCCTCCGGCGGCGCCGAGACCGACGAGGAGCCCACGCCGCGTGAGCGTCCCTCCCGTCGTGGCGCCGCTCATCCCGCCGACCCCGTGCCGCTCGTGTCCGTCGTCGTCACCGGGTCCGCCTCAGCCGTAGATCCCGCTGCCGCACGCGACCTGTCCGGCGATCATGGCGAAGATGCCGAAGAGCGCCATGATCTCCCGGTAGTCGTCCGTGCTGAACTCGGTGTGCCGGGGGCCGACCTGCCGGGTGCCGGGAACGATCGCACAGCCCGCCGCGATCGCGGTCGAGTTCCACTCGACGCCCAGCGTGTACGGCGGCGTCACGGCGTAGGGCCGGAAGTCGCCCAGCCGGCCGAGCGCCCGCGCGGCGGCCTCCCGGATGCGGGCCTGGGCGACGCTCGGCGGCAGCAGCTCGGCGGAGAACCGGTCGACGCCCTTCTTGACGGCCACGGTCTCCACGTCGCCGAGCAGCTCGCGGGCCTCCTCGCAGACGGCCTCGTCTCCGGTGATCAGCGCGATGGGAACGCCCATCGAACCGGCGAACCCGGCGACCAGCCGGGTCTCCCCGCAGATCTCGCCGTTGAGGTAGACGTTCTGGATCTCCTTGCCCATCCAGGTGTGGTTGAGCACGCCGTGCTGCACGCCCGCCCGCGCGTGGTACCCGGCGAAGCAGGCGGCGTCGAAGTCCGGGGTGAGCCCCTGCCCCATCCGGTGCGGCTTGCCCGGCCCCCGGATGAGCGTCGCGCGCGGGTCGATCAGGTCGATCCGCAGGTTCTTGGTCGAGCCGTGGGCGTCGTTGATCAGCACGGCTTCGGCACCGGCGTCGAAGGCGCCCGCGACGACGGCGTTGGCGTCGCCCGTCATCAACTCGCAGCCGCGCTCGTAGCCCCGGCCGCCCGCGTGCATCTCCTCCGGGTCGGTCAACCCGGTGACGCCCTCCATGTCCACGGACACGTAGATCTTCAACTGACCCCCCAGTTCTCCACCCGGGCGATCTCGTCCGGGGTCATCAGGCCGATGCCTTCCATGTACGTCGCGACCTGCTTCCGCCACGGCTCCGGGATCTCCTCGATCGCCGGGGGATAGCAGTGGTCCAGCCAGCGGGTGGACTCCTCGGTCGCCCGCAGGTGTTCGGCGGCCCGCGCGAACGGCGTGTCCTCGATCCCGGGCACCCGCGCGCAGCCGTACTCGATCATCTCCTGCCCGCCGTACGGGGGCGGCTCCTGCCACTTGCGCGCGACCGCGCTGCTCGCGGTGAGCGAGGTCGCGAGCGGGCGCCGCTCGACGGCGGCCTGGATGAGCTCCTTGTACAGGCACTTGCCGCAGGTGCCGCAGGGGCCGTCGCCCGAGCCGCGCAGGCACCAGCGCACCTGGTCGCGCAGCTCGGACTCGAGCGCGACGCGCATCGTCATGGCCTCGCTGATGCCCCCGACGGGCAGCACGACCGGCAGCCCGGCGGCCGCGAACACGCGGCCCCATCGCCCGTGTGGGGCCCACATGGGGTTGTCGGGGGTGTACCTGTGCACGTACCTGTCGCCGCCCAGCCAGCGGGATCCGAGCTCGTAGCCCATCGCGAGGCCCCCGAGGTCGAGCTCGTCCGCGAGGAGAAGCGCGCCGGCGGCCACCGCGTGGTGCTCGGGATAACCCGGCCGGGGATAGGAGAGCAGGAACTCCAAATCGGACGTCACGATGCTGAGTTCACGCCCGGTCTGCCCGGCGAGGCGGGCGAGCACGTCGGAGCGGTAGTGCGTCCACCGGTTCGGGACCCGGGGATGGCTGATCCGCTTGAAGTGGACCAGCGGGGCGTCCGGGAGGATCGCGGCCACCGCCACGGAGTCCGCGCCGCCGCTGTAGGAGATCGCGAGCCGCGTCCCGGATCTCGGCTCAGCACCGACCGGCCCCGCCTCGACGCCCCATCCGTCGTGGACGGCCTCGGCGAGTGCCGGGGAGATCGGCCGGTCGAAGGTCACCCGCCGCCCGGTCCACGGCGCCACCACCGTCCAGGCCGCCACCGCGAGCAGGTCCGGATGCACGTACGGCTGAGCGGACGGCTGGGCCGAAGCGGCGGGCGGGAGCCGCACCTGGCAGGAGTTGGTGCGCAGTTCCAGACGCTGACCGTCGGTGCAGGTGCCGGTGGTGGCGTCCTCGGGGTCGAGCATGAAGGTGAGCCGCCAGACGCGGTCGCCCTTCCCCGCCCCGGGGGCTCCCTCGTCGTCCCGTCCCCCGGCGGTCCAGGTGACGCGCACGGCTACTCCGCGTCCACGGTCACGACGGCCCTGGCCTGGAACTCGGTCCTGATCTCGGCTCTGAGCGCGTCGATCGCCTGCCACACGAGCATCTCGTTCTGCAGCAGGCGATCGAGGGCGTCGGCGGTCTCGGTCGCGAGCCGGTGCGCGTCCGTTCCCCGGAGGTCGACCGTGGGCGCCTTGGGCGGGGTGATCACCACCTGCCGCAGCCGATCGACCTCACTGCGCAGGGACACGACCTCCCGGCGCAGCATCTGGACCTCCCACAGGGCGTCCTTGATGTCTTTCCGATGCTCCGCCTTGTTGACGTATCGGGCGTCGATCCGGGAACGCACCGCCCGACGGAGCCGTGAAGGAATCAGCGCGCGTAAGACGAACCGCATGAACCGACACCATAGCGGCAAAGCCATCGGCCTTTGTGATCAATATCTATTTGTGCCCATCGCCTCATGTCGGCATTTGTCGCTATACGCGGATGAGCGCGTACGGCGGGCGGATCAGCGGCCGGTGAACTTGGGACGGCGCTTCGCCGCGAACGCCCCCATGCCTTCCTTGGCGTCCTCCGTGGCGAACAGAGCGGAGAACTGGAGCCGCTCGATCTCCAGGCCGGTGTCGAGATCGACCTCCAGTCCCCGGTCGACCGCCTGCTTGGCCGCGCGGAGCGACACGGCGGGACCTCCGACGAAGGTCGAGGCCAGCTCCAGCGCGGCGGTGTAGACCTCGTCGTCCGGGACCACCCGGTCCGCAAGCCCGATGGCCAGCGCCTCGGCGGCGTCCACGTGCCTGCCGGTGAAGATCAGGTCCTTCGCCCTGGCCGGCCCGATCAGCCGGGGCAGCCGCTGGGTGCCTCCCGCGCCCGGAATGAGGCCCAGAGAGATCTCCGGCTGGCCCAGCTTGGCGCTCTCCCCCACCACGCGGAAATCGGCGCAGAGGGCGAGCTCGCACCCGCCTCCCAGGGCGTACCCGGTGATCGCCGCGACGACGGGCTTGCCGATCTCGGCGACGGCGGTGAAACACTCCTGCAGCGTCCGCGAGTGCGCCGCCATGTCCACGTAGGACATCACGGCCATCTCCTTGATGTCGGCACCGGCGGCGAACACCCGCTCGCCCCCGTAGAGGATCACCGCGGCGATCAGCGGATCGGCGTCCACGATCCGCGCGCACTCGGCGATCTCCTCCTGGACCTGCCGGTTGAGGGCGTTCATCTTGGGCCGGTCGAGCCGGATGGTCGCGATCTGGTCGGTGATCTCAACGCTGACGAACTCGCCCATGACACCGTCGTCCTTCCGTAAGCTGACGCGCTGGCTGGCGCGCTCCGATGGCGTGACCACCTTACGACTGGGCCAGAGGAAGATCGCGCGGTGATCCCGGTGTCCGGCCCGGTACGGCGACCTGGTGGTACACGCGCTCGTATCCCCCGACCATGACGGGGACGTCGAAGTTGCGGGCGACGTGCGCGCGGCTGAGCGCCGGATCCAGGTCCCCCGACGCCTCGATCGCCGGGGGCAGCTCGCCCAGTTCCTTCCTGACGAAGCCGGTGACCCCGTCCACCACGATCTCGGCGACGGACCCCCGGTCGAGCGCCACCACCGGCGTGCCGCAGGCCATCGACTCGATCATGGTCATGCCGAACGGCTCCTCCCATTGGAGAGGGAACAGCAGGCAGCGGGCCTTGGAAAGCAGCTCACGCTTCAGATCGGCGTCCGCCTCCCCGACGTACTGGACCCCCTGGCCCAGCCGGGGCTTGACGTACGCCTCGAAGTAGGCGTGCTCGATCTCCTCCGACCGCTTGCCGGCCAGGACGATGCGGCGCCCCACCGCGCGTGCGGCCTCGATCGCCAGATGCGCCCCCTTGTCGGGGTTGAAGCGGCCGAGCCAGAGGACCCAGTCCTCCTTCAGGTCGCGGAAGGGGAAGGACGCGACGTTCACCGCGTTGTGCACCCGCCCGGCCCAGTCGAGCCGCGAGCCGCGGGCGCGCTGCGCGGACGAGATCGCGACCAGCGCGACGTTCCCGTCGAGCGCCCGGTAGTAGTCGCCCATCTCGCCGGTGACCGCGCCGTGGCAGGTGACCACCGTCGGCGCGGCCCGGCTGCCCGCGCCGAGCGGCCCCGCCAGCGAGTGGTCGTGGACCACGTCGACCACGAGATCCTCCAGCATCCGCTCCACCCTGGCCGCGTGCAGCACCTCCGGCATCGGGTCCCCGATCCGCTGGGACGGCGGCTGCTCGTAGGTGCGCAGGTCGACGCCACGTCCCGCGCCGATCAGCGTCACCTGGTGGCCCCGCTGTACGAGCCCGACGACCAGGTCGGCGACCATCGACTCGATGCCCCCGTAGCCGCGCGGCGGGACCTCGTACCACGGCGGCGCGATCATGGCGATCCGAAGAGCGCCACGCCCTCGCCACAGTTCGTTCCGCGACTCCATCCCCACCTCCGGTCGTCAGCTGTTGTCCGTGACCATCGCGCTGATCGGGGAACGCGCCTTGTGGAGGACCTCGATGGTCTCCGGCAGGCCGGAGACCCGTGTGCCACCTTTCTCGTCGACCTCGATGCCGATCCGGGTCCCCGCGAGGCGCAGGCCGGTGAGGCTCAGCGACCCGAACCCCTCGGGCAGCACGGGATCGACCCAGATCTTCTGGTACGGCACCCAGGGGTCGAACCGGAGCAGCGTCCGCATCATGTGGATGGGGGCGGCCGCCGCCCACGCCTGCGGCGAGCACGACGTCGGGTACGGCACCGGCACGGGGAACTCCGTACGGTCGAACCCGCAGAAGAGCTCGGGCAACCGCCCGCCGAACGCCTTCGCCGCGTCCAGCACCGCCATGATGATCCGCTGCGACTCCGTGACGAAGCCGTAGCGCATCAGCCCGCCGGCCACGATCGCGTTGTCATGCGGCCAGACCGACCCGTTGTGGTAGCTCATCGGGTTGTACGCGGCCATGTCGGTGGCCAGCGTCCTGACGCCGAAGCCACTGAACATCGCCTTCGACATCAGGTGCTCGACGACGACGACGGCCCGCTCCGGCGCGATGATGCCGGTCCACAGGCAGTGGCCCATGTTGGAGGCGAGACTGTCGATGGGCACGCCGCTGCAGTCCAGGCCGATCGCGTAGTAGCCCCGGTCCGGCAGCCAGAACCGCTCGTTGAACGCCTCGCGGATGCGCTGGGCGCGCTCCGTGCACCGCCGCTCCGTCTCGGTGTCGCCCGACTCGTGGGCGAAGTGGCCGCGCGCGATGTAGGCCGAGTACACGTACCCCTGCACCTCGGCGAGCGCGATCGGCGGGCGGGCCAGCGTGCCGTCGGCGAAGTTGACCCCGTCGTAGGAGTCCTTCCATCCCTGGTGGACCAGGCCCTGGTCGGTCTTCCTGCAGTACCAGAGGAAATCGTCCTTCAGGCCGTAGTTCTCGATCCAGGCCAGCGCCGCGTCTGCGGGCGGGAGCAGTTCCTCCACCGCCTCCCGGTGCAGGCCCCACCGGCGCAGCTCGCCGAGGAGCATGACGAACAGCGGGGTCGCGTCGACCGAACCGTAGTACGCGTTGCCGCCGAGAGGCGACGTGGGTGTGGACACGCCGAACCGCAGCTCGTGCAGGATCTTGCCCGGCTCCTCCTCGGTCAGCGGGTCCACCCGCGTGCCCTGCAACCTCGCCAGCCTGCGCAGCGTGCCGAGGGCGAGCGACCGGTCCAGCGTCAGCGCGAACCACGAGGCCAGCAGCGAGTCACGGCCGAACAGGGTCATGAACCAGGGGGCGCCGGCCGCGATCGACGGCGGGTCGTCCGGATAGTCGGCCTCGAACAACCGCAGCGACCCCAGATCCTCCCTCGCGCAGCGCAGCGCCTGGGTGAGGAAGGCGTCCTGCGACGCGACGACCGGGACCTGCCGCTCCCAGTCGGCCCGCCGTACGGCCGGCTCCGCCCGTTCGAGGGTGGAGAACCACGCCTGCGACTCCTCCCCCTCGATGATGGGGTTCACGTGCACCGCCGCACGCCACTCCCCCCGGGCCGGTACGACGGCGCGGAAGGTCAGCAGGCCGGGTACGGCGAGGACGCCGGTGGAGACGACGGATACTCCCCTGCCCCGGCTCATGGAGTAGATCCGCAGGCCGTCCGGGCTGCTGGTGACGTCGATGTCGGCGACGTGGCGGATCCGGTCGGTCTTGACCTCGAACAGGTCGGCCACGTCCGAGCCGACGTGGATCTCGACCACGCATCCGGCCGGCTCGTCGGAGAGGTTGCGCAACGTGATGTCCTCGCGCAGCCCGCCGCCGACGTAGCGGTCGCGCAACACCAGCAGGGTGCTCTCGACACGTCCGGGTCGCGGCCGCGTCCTGCTGAGGAACACCGCGTGGTACGGCTCGGCCGGCAACACCTGCAACGGCTCGATCGGCGCCTCGTCCACCCGCAGCTCCCAGCGGGAGAGCAACCGGGTGTCGGCGTGGTAGACCCCTTCGGCGCCACCCGCCACGATGTCGCCGTTCCGGCCGGACACGCAGAACGAGCCGCCCTCGACCAGGGTCACCGTCGCGCCCCCGAGCGCGGTCGGCTGCCCCTCGAACGTCCAACCGCTCATGATCCCCCCAGGACCGGTTTCGCCCGATGCATCCAGTTTGCCCCTTTGCGGGTCCCGATCCCGCGAAGAGCAGCCCGAATGTCGTACGCCCGGTCCCGGAGGGAGGGTCAGCGGAGGGTGCCGTTGGTCATGCCGACAGGTTCCTCGGGCACGGCGATCAGGCCCAGCTCGGCCGGAGACGCCATGAGCGGGTGGTCGGGCACGACCCTGACGGTGTAACCGAAGGCCCCCGTGCGGTCCAGCGGCAGCGTCCCGACGCAGTAGGCCCGGCCGTCGTCGCCCGTCGAGTCCACCGTGAGCGTGGCGTACACCGGATCGATCAGCTCGTCGTGCGCCCCGACCCGTCCGTACGCCGCCTGGACCCGGACGTCGTCCGGGGACAACTCGCCCAGCGCGACCGTCGCGCGCAGCTCCAGTGTGGCCCCGAGCTCGGGGGTGTCACCGATGCCCAACGCCTCGACGTGCTCGACCCGGACGCCCGGCCACGCGCGGGTGACCCGCAGCTTCCAGGCCGCGAACGCCTTGGCGTCCCGGTAGCCGTCCGCGGACAACGTCCGCGCCGAGGCGGCGGCCGGGGCGTACAGGTCGCCGACGTAGTCGCGGAGCATCCGCCCGGCGAGGACCTTGGGACCGAGAGAAGTCAGGGTGTGCTTGACCATCTCCATCCAGCGCCGCGGCAGCCCGTCGGCGGCGCGGTCGTAGAACCGGTCGGCGACCTCACGCTCGATCAGGTCGTAGAGGGCGGCGGCCTCCAGCTCGTCCCGGCGTTCGGGATCGGCGACGCCGTCGGCGGTCGGGATGGCCCAGCCGTTGTTGCCGTCGTACCACTCCTCCCACCAGCCGTCGCGGATGGAGAGATTCAGACCACCGTTGAGCGCCGCCTTCATCCCGGAGGTGCCGCACGCCTCGAGCGGGCGCAGCGGGTTGTTCATCCACACGTCGCACCCGGTGACCATGAGCCGGCCCAGCGCCATGTCGTAGTCGGGCAGGAAGACGATGCGGTGCCGCACGTCCTCCTCGTCGGCGAACTTCACGATCTGCTGGATGAGCTTCTTGCCCCCCTCGTCGGCGGGGTGGGCCTTGCCCGCGATCACGATCTGGACGGGCTTCTCCGGGTCGAGGAGCAGCGCGCGGAGCCGGTCGGGATCGCTGAGCATGAGCGTGAGGCGCTTGTAGGACGGCACGCGGCGGGCGAAGCCCATCGTCAGCGCCTCGGGGTCCAGCGCCTCGTCGGCCCACCCCAGCTCCGCGTCGGACGCGCCGCGCTCGCGCCAGGACTGCTTGATCCGCTGGCGCGCCTCCATGACGAGACCGGCCCGGAGCTTGCCGCGGATCGCCCAGAGCTCCTGGTCGGGGATCTTCTGGATCGCGTCCCAGCCCTGGCCGGTCTCGACCAGCTCGGGCAGCTCCCTGTCGGCGAGTTCCATCATCTCGCGGCCCACCCACGTCGGGGCGTGCACGCCGTTCGTGATGGATCCGATGGGGATCTCGTCGATGTCGAACCCGGGCCACAGCCCGTGGAACATCTCCCGGCTCACCCTGCCGTGCAGCAGGGACACGCCGTTGACGCGCTGCGCGAGCCGCATGCCCATGACCGCCATGTTGAAGACGGGCTTCTCGCCCTCCACGGCGTCGGGCTCGGCGCCCAGCTCCAGAATGCGTTCGACGTTCACGGTCGGCCACGCGTTGGCGCCGCCGAACTGGCGGGCGATCATCTCCACCGGGAACCTGTCGATCCCCGCGGGGACCGGCGTGTGCGTGGTGAAGACGGTGCCCGCGCGTACGGCCTCCAGCGCCTCGTCGAAGGAGAGCCGGGCCTCGGTGAGCTCGCGGATGCGTTCGAGGCCGAGGAAACCCGCGTGCCCCTCGTTGGTGTGGAACACCTCGGGCTCCGGGTGCCCCGTGATCCGGCAGTACGCCCGGAGCGCGCGGACGCCGCCGATGCCGAGCAGCAGTTCCTGCATCAGGCGGTGGTCCCCGCCGCCGCCGTAGAGGCGGTCGGTCACGTCCCTGGCCGCGGCGTCGTTCTCCGCGACGTCGGAGTCGAGCAGGAGCAGCGGCACCCGGCCGACCTGGGCCACCCAGATCTGGGCGTGCAGGGTGCGCGGCCCCGGCAGGCCGATCCTGATCCGGGCGGGAGAGCCGTCCCGGTTCTTGAGGAGGGTGAGCGGCAGGCCACCGGGATCGAGCGACGGATAGTGCTCGAGCTGCCAGCCCTCCGGCGAGAGCGACTGCGAGAAGTAGCCGTGCCGGTAGAGCAGCCCCACCGCGAGGATCGGCACGCCGAGGTCGCTCGCGGCCTTCAGATGGTCGCCCGCCAGGATGCCGAGGCCGCCGGAGTACTGCGGCAGCGCGGCGGCGATGCCGTACTCGGGCGAGAAGTAGCCGACGGCGGCGGGACCTCCCTCGAGCGACTGATACCAGCGGGGCGCGGTCATGTACTCACGGAGATCGTCAGAGGCGTCGGCCAGCCGGCGGAGGAACCGCCGGTCCTGGGCGAGCGCGCGCAGCCGGTCTGCCTCGACCGCGCCGAGCAGCGCGACCGGGTCGTGACCGACCCGCTCCCAGACCTCGGGATCCACCTCGGCGAACAGATCCATCGTCTCCGGGTGCCATGACCAGCGCAGATTGTGGACCAGCTCGCCCAGCGGCGCGAGCTCGGGAGGGAGGACGGTACGGACGGTGAACCTGCGGATTGCTCTCACGGGGCCAGACCCTAGTTACTCAGCGCCACGGCGCGCGACCAAAACACTCGTGTCCAGGGAAAGCACCTCCCGGCGCGGGGGGCGCCACCCTGCATAGCGCTCTCACCATTAAGAAACCACCTCAAACATCACCAAAGCAGACCTTGTCCGGTGATGCCCATCGTGATCGTACGGCTACCGCCCCGCCGGACGGGGTGTCAGAGTGTAAGGAAACAAACACGCCGTGCGATCTTTCATACCCACGGGTAAAAGTGGACCATCGGGGCACCCCCAGTATGTGAAGCCGCCTCTGGCGTCTCCCATTCGTGCTGTACCTAATGACACAGAGCACCTTGAAGAACCAGAGATCAACGCTTGCCTCGGAAATCCGGCGACACCGGGTGTGTCGTCGCTAACGTGAATGACGATGATCGGACGAATCCCAATCCAGGACATCCACCCAGTCGTCGACTGCGGGCGCTGGCCCGCGAAGGCGGCCGCGGGTGAAACATTCGAGATCAGCGCCACCGTGTTCCGCGAGGGACACGACGCCGTGGCCGCCGGGGTCGTCCTCATCGACCCCGACGGAAAGCCCGGTCGGCTGTTGCGCATGCGCGAGCTCGGCCCGGGTACCGACCGGTGGGGCGTGGACGTGCAGCTTCCCGCCGAGGGCATGTGGCAGTTCCGCGTCGAGGCGTGGGGTGACCCGATCGCCACCTGGCTGCACGACGCCGGCATCAAGATCCCGCGCAACATGGACGCCGACCTGATGTGCGAGGAGGGCGCCCGGCTGTTCGACCGCGCGGCGCGCGGCGTTCGGTCCGCGGACTGCCCGAGCGTGGACGACGGCGGAGCGTGCGGGCACCGGGCGGCCTTCCTGGCGGTCGCGGCCCGGCTCCGCGACGACCACCTGGATCCGAGGGCCCGCTTCGCGATCGCCCAGCTGCCGGAGACGGCGGCGCTGATCGCGGCGCACCCGCTGCGGGCCCTGGTCACCAGGTCCGGCAGGAACCGGGTGACGGTGGACAGGCGCAGGGCGCTCTTCGGATCGTGGTACGAGTTCTTTCCCCGGTCCGAGGGAGCGATCGTCGAGGACGGCGCCGCCCCCAAATCCGGAAATTTCAAGACTGCGGGAAACCGGCTCCCCGCCGTCGCCCGAATGGGATTCGACGTCGTCTACCTGCCTCCCATCCACCCGATCGGCCACCAGTACCGCAAGGGACGCAACAACACCCTCACGCCCGAGCCGTACGACCCGGGGTCGCCCTGGGCGATCGGCTCGGAGGAGGGCGGCCACGACGCGATCCATCCCGACCTCGGCACCCTGGAGGACTTCGACGACTTCGTCGCCAGGGCGCGCGAGCTGGGCATGGAGATCGCGCTCGACCTGGCCCTGCAGTGCTCCCCCGACCACCCGTGGGTCAAGGAGCATCCCGAGTGGTTCAACATCAGGGCCGACGGAACCATCGCGTACGCGGAGAACCCGCCGAAGAAGTACCAGGACATCTACCCGCTCAACTTCGACCAGGATCCCGAGGGGCTCTACGCCGAGGTCAAGCGGGTGATCCGGCACTGGATGGATCACGGAGTGCGGATCTTCCGGGTGGACAATCCGCACACAAAGCCGGTGAACTTCTGGGAAAGGATGCTGGCGGACATCGCGAGCACGGATCCCGACGTGCTGTTCCTGGCCGAGGCGTTCACCAGGCCGGCGATGATGCAGACCCTGGCCAAGGTCGGGTTCCACCAGTCGTACACCTACTTCACCTGGCGGAACTCCAAGCCCGAGATCGAGGACTATCTCACCGAGCTGTCCCGGGAGACGGCGCACTTCCTGCGCCCGAACCTGTTCGTCAACACGCCCGACATCCTGCACGAATACCTGCAGCAGGGCGGCGTGCCCGCGTTCAGGATCAGGGCCGTCCTGGCGGCGCTGATGTCACCGAGTTGGGGTGTTTATGCGGGCTACGAACTAGCCGAGAACATACCCGTTCGCCCTGGCAGCGAGGAGTACCTCGATAGCGAGAAATATCAGTACAAGCCGCGCGACTGGGCCGGCGCCGAGCGGGAGGGCCGGAGCCTCGCTCCGTTCATCACGCAGCTCAATTTGTTGCGAAGAGCCCACCCGGCACTCCAGGAGTTGCGTAACCTACGGTTCCATAGCGTCGACCAGCCGGAGCTGATCTGCTTTTCCAAGCGACTGCCCGGCGCCTATGACACGGCCACACGACGGCACGGCCTAGGCGATGTCGTACTGGCCGTCGTCAATCTGGATCCACACAACACGCACGAGGCCACCGTCCAGTTGGACATGCCGGCCCTCGGTCTCGACTGGCAAGCCGAGTTCGTCGTGGACGACGAGCTGTCGGGCGAGTCGTATCGCTGGCGCCAGGCCAACTACGTGCGTCTTGATCCGCATGTCCATCCTGCCCACATCTTCACGCTGCGCAGCGGGTCCCCGCACCGCCCATAAGCGCTGCGAACGCACATCCGGGGAGTCAACAGTTGACTGAGCGAAGCGACCCCATGACACGAGGAGAGCCGGTGGAGCAGCCCGCCGGCTCGGTGCCCGTCCACAACGAGCCGATCCCGAACACCTTCTCTCCCGAGAAGCCCCGGGATCAGTACTGGTATATGCGGGCCGTCTTCTACGAGGTGCTGATCCGCGGGTTCGCGGACTCCAACGGGGACGGCACCGGGGACATCCGCGGCCTGATCGAGAAGCTCGACTACCTCCAGTGGCTCGGGGTCGACTGCCTGTGGCTGCTCCCGCTGTACGAGTCGCCGCTGCGCGACGGCGGGTACGACATCGCCGACTTCATGAAGATCCTTCCCGACTTCGGCGACCTCGGGGACTTCATCCGTCTCGTGGACGAGGCGCACAAGCGCGGCATCCGCGTGATCGCCGACCTGGTCATGAACCACACCAGCGACCAGCACCCGTGGTTCCAGGCGTCCCGGCACGACCCGGAGGGGCCGTTCGGTGACTTCTACGTCTGGCACGACACCGACGAGGAGTACAAGGACGCCCGGATCATCTTCGTCGACACCGAGTCGTCCAACTGGACCTACGACCCGGCCCGCGGGCAGTACTACTGGCACCGGTTCTTCCACCACCAGCCGGACCTCAACTACGAGAACCCGGCCGTGCAGGACGCGATGCTGGAGGTCCTGCGGTTCTGGCTGGACCTCGGCATCGACGGGTTCCGCATGGACGCCATCCCGTACCTCTTCGAGCAGAACGGGACCAACTGCGAGAACCTGCCGCAGACGCACGCGTACCTCAAGCGGGTCCGCGCCGAGGTCGACCGGCTCTACCCCGACCGGGTGCTGCTCGCCGAGGCGAACCAGTGGCCCGCCGACGTGGTCGAGTACTTCGGCGACCCGGTCACCGGCGGCGACGAGTGCCACATGGCGTTCCACTTCCCGCTGATGCCGCGCATCTTCATGGCGGTCAGGCGGGAGTCGCGCTACCCGATCTCCGAGATCCTGGCGCAGACGCCGAAGATCCCGGAGAACTGCCAGTGGGGCATCTTCCTGCGCAACCACGACGAGCTGACGCTCGAGATGGTCACCGACGAAGAGCGCGACTACATGTACTCCGAGTACGCCAAGGACCCGCG
Organism: Microtetraspora glauca; assembly: GCA_001570385.1. Classification (GTDB taxonomy): domain Bacteria; phylum Actinomycetota; class Actinomycetes; order Streptosporangiales; family Streptosporangiaceae; genus Microtetraspora; species Microtetraspora glauca. Next base: position 421,905 of record BBYL01000010.1, read on the forward strand.
GATGCGCGCCAACGTGGGCATCCGCCGCCGCCTCGCGCCCCTGCTCGACAACGACAGGAACCAGATCGAGCTGTTCACGGCGCTGCTGCTCAGCCTGCCCGGCTCGCCCGTCCTCTACTACGGGGACGAGATCGGCATGGGCGACAACATCTGGCTGGGCGACAGGGACGGCGTCCGCACGCCCATGCAGTGGACGCCCGACCGCAACGCCGGCTTCTCCAGCTGCGACCCCGGCCGCCTCTACCTACCGTTGATCATGGACCCGATCTACGGCTACCAGGCGATCAACGTCGAGGCGCAGCAGAAGAGCCCGAGCTCGCTGCTGCACTTCACCAAGCGCATGATCGAGATCCGCAAGCGGCATCCCGTGTTCGGCCTCGGCGAGTTCACCGAGCTGAACTCCTCCAACCCGAGCGTCCTCGCGTTCATCCGGGAGCTGGGTGGCGACCGGGTGCTGTGCGTCAACAACCTGTCCAGGTTCCCGCAGCCGGTCGAGCTCGACCTGCGCCGGTTCGAGGGATCCACGCCGGTGGAGTGCATGGGCGGAGTTCCGTTCCCACCGGTCGGCGAACTCCCGTATCTTCTGACGCTTCCTGGGCATGGGTTCTACTGGTTCACCCTTCCGGTACCCCCCGACGCGGCCGACACGGACGCGGTCGGCACCAAGGAGGCATGACGACTTCGCTTCAGGAGCTCCTCGCCGGCTGGATCACCGGGCAGCGGTGGTTCGCCGGCAAGGGGCGCGTGATCGACGACCTGTCCATCGAACACCGCACCGACATCCAGACCGGCGACCCCGGCCTGCTGCACCTGATCCTGTCCGTACGGCAGGGCGAGCGCAGGACCCGCTACCAGCTCCTGGTCGGTCTGCGGACGAGCCTGCCCGACCGGTTGAAACACGTGCTGATCGGGTCCTGTGACTGGGAGGGCCGCGAGTGCTCCGCCTACGACGCGGCGCACGACGCGGAGCTCACCCGGATCCTGCTGGAGGGGATGGAATCGTTCCGGCGGGCCGGGCGCCTGGCGTTCCACCGCGCGCCCGGGATCGAGATCGACACGTCCCTGCGCAGCCTGGTGCTGACCGTGGAGCAGTCGAACACCTCACTCGTCTACGGCGACCGGTACATCCTCAAGCTCTTCCGCCAGATCAACGCGGGGCTCAACCCGGAGCTCGAGGTGATCACCGCGCTCGCGGCGGCCGGCTCCACGCACATCGCCCGGCCGTACGGATGGATCGAGACGGATCTGGACGCCCAGCCGACGACGCTGGCGATCATGCAGGAGTTCCTCGCCAACGCGAACGAGGGCTGGGCGCTCGCCCTGACCAGCGTCCGCGACCTGTACGGCTCTCCGCCGGACGTGCCCGCCGAGGAAGTGGGCGGCGACTTCGCCGCCGAGGCGTACCGGCTGGGCGTCGCCACCGCGGAGGTCCACCGGGAGCTGGCGGCGGCCTTCCCGATCGGCGTCGTCGAGCCGCCGGAGGTCAAGCGCATGGCCGAGCGGTTCCGTGACCGCCTGGACCAGGCGGTGGCCGAGGTGCCCCAGCTCGCCGCGCACGCGTCGGTCGCGCACGCGGCCTACGACAGGCTCGCCGACCTCGACCGGGCGGTGGCCGTCCAGCGGGTGCACGGCGACTACCACCTCGGCCAGGTGATGCGGACGCCGGGCGACTGGGTCGTCCTGGACTTCGAGGGCGAGCCGGGCCAGCCGCTCTCCGAGCGGCGCGGGCTGGACACGCCGCTGCGGGACGTGGCGGGGATGCTCCGCTCGTTCGACTACGCGGCGCGACACCTGCTCGCCGGGCATCCGGAGGCCGCGACGCTGACAGGACGGGCGGACGAGTGGTCGGCCCGCAACCGTGCGGCGTTCCTCGGCGGCTATTCCGAGGGCGGCGGCCGGATCAGCGGCGACGACGCCGTGCTGCTGCGAGCGCTGGAGCTGTCGAAGGCCGTCTACGAGGTGGTCTACGAGGCGCGCAACCGTCCGACCTGGCTCCCCATCCCCCTCGCCGCGTTCAGATCTCCACGATGAGCAGGGAGACCTCTCGCCCGGCGAACCCCCAGGACGTGTCGTCCGCGGTGAGCACGGGCCAGTTCCGTTCGGTCGCGCACACGGCGGCGTGCCCGAGCGAGAGCCGGTGCTCCGGCTTGACCATGTCCTCGCCGTACATCCGGACGTGGACGTTGTAGGCCCGGCGGGTGGAGAGCTCGTCGTACAGGACCATGATCCGGTCGAGCATCGTGAGGATGTTGTTCAGCTCGTGGATCTCCTGGACGTCGAGCAAGGCCGTGGCCAGTGACGTCGTGGGCACCAGCAGGGACGTGGACGTGCGATATGCCTGGTCGACGACGTGAACCATGTCCGGGTTGTCGTCGGCCAGCGCGAGCACCGCGGTGTGGTCGAGCACCAGCCCGGACAGCCCGCTAAGCACCTTCGGCCTGCCCGAACCATTCGGCGACCTTGCGCCGGGAACGTTCGAACCTCTCCGGATCCTTCTCCCTGGCCCTTTCGAGCGCGGCGTCGATGACGACTCGGGACATGGCCGCCCGGTCGATCTCCCTGATCGCCGCCGCGGTGAGGAACGCGGACACAGAATCGGCCTTCTTGGCGTCGACCAACTCCTGGATCGCCTCGGCGACCTCGTCGGGCACAGAGATGGACAGCTTCCTCGTCACGCCAGCGACCCTACTTGAGGTGGGACCGGAAATACTACCGCCCAGATCCCGCTCCCCCCTCGCCGACGAGGCGCTCCCCCTCCTCGGCGAGATGCGAAACGACACCCTTACCGCCACGATTCATATTCAATCGACTACGCACGGTGAGCAGATTAGCCGATTGATCCCCTCGATCATCCGGGTTCCGGGGACTCGGAATACCCGTAACCGCCCGACCTGGCTCCCCATCCCCCTCACCGCGTTCAGATCGGCAGCACGGTGACACGCCCGCTGCGGAGACGGGCCATTTTCGCCGGTGATCGCCGGTCATCGCCGCTGCCCGGATCACGATTGTCGATCACCCGTGGTGAGACGGAAAACACGGATCTTTCATGCGAGGGATGGGTGTTCCCGGCCCTGTAGGGCAGGGTTAGGGAATGGACCTCGATCGGCTGGCCGGCGGCGCTCATCACGACCCACACTCCATCCTCGGCGCGCATCTCGAGCGTGACGGTGTCACGATCAGGGTGCTCCGACCTCTCGCCGAGAAGGTCGAGGCACTCGTGGACGGCACGGCGCACGAGCTGCACCACGTCGCCGCCGGGGTGTTCGAGGTGACCATCCCCGGCGTGGACAAGATCCCCGACTACCGGGTGCGGATCACGTATCCGGGGGCCGAGCCGTACGAGACGGGCGACCCGTACCGGCACTGGCCGACGCTCGGTGAGGTGGACCTGCACCTGATCGGCGAGGGACGGCACGAGCGGCTGTGGGAGGTGCTCGGCGCGCGCGTGCTGCGCCACGAGGACACCGACGGCACCGCCTTCGCGGTCTGGGCGCCGAACGCGCTGGGTGTGCGGGTGATCGGCGACTTCAACCACTGGGACGGCGGCGGGCACCCCATGCGCTCGCTCGGCAGGTCGGGGGTGTGGGAGCTGTTCATCCCGGACATCGGGGCGGGCAGCCGCTACAAGTTCGCGATCCTCGGCATGGACGGCGTGTGGCGCGAGAAGGCCGACCCGATGGCCCGCCGCACCGAGGTCCCACCGGCCACCGCGTCGATCGTCGAACGCTCCGAGTACGCCTGGCGTGATGACGCGTGGATGGCGGAGCGGGCCGGCTGGGACGCGGTGGCCGAGCCGATGAGCGTGTACGAGGTGCATCTCGGTTCGTGGCGCCCCGGGCTCTCCTATCGCGATCTCGCCTCCGAGCTCGTGGCGTACGTCAAGGAGATGGGCTTCACGCACGTGGAGTTCATGCCGGTGGCCGAGCATCCGTTCGGCGGGTCGTGGGGATACCAGGTCACCTCCTACTACGCGCCGACGTCGCGGTTCGGCCCGCCCGACGATTTCCGGCATCTGGTGGACGAGTTGCACCGGGCGGGCATCGGCGTGATCGTCGACTGGGTGCCCGCGCACTTCCCCATGGACGAGTGGGCGCTGGCCCGGTTCGACGGCACCCCGCTGTACGAGCACGCCGACCCGAGCCGCGGCGAGCACCCGGACTGGGGCACCTACGTGTTCGACTTCGGGCGGCACGAGGTACGGAACTTCCTGGTGGCGAACGCGGTCTACTGGCTGAGGGAGTTCCACGTCGACGGGCTGCGGGTGGACGCCGTGGCGTCGATGTTGTACCTCGACTACTCCCGCCGCGAGGGCGAGTGGACGCCGAACGTCTACGGCGGCAGGGAGAACCTGGACGCGATCGAGTTCCTCAAGGAGATGAACACGGTCAGCTACCGAGAGGTCCCCGGCATCGTGACGATCGCCGAGGAGTCGACGGCGTGGCCCGGGGTGTCGCGGCCCGTGCATCTGGGCGGCCTCGGCTTCGGCTTCAAGTGGAACATGGGCTGGATGCACGACACGCTGGCCTACCTCAAGCACGAGCCGATCTTCCGGCAGTACCACCACCACCAGATGACGTTCTCCCTGATGTATGCCTACTCCGAGAACTTCGTGCTGCCGTTGTCGCATGACGAGGTGGTCCACATGAAGGGGTCGCTGCTCGGCAAGATGCCCGGCGACGAGTGGCAGCGGTTCGCGAACCTCCGCGCGCTGTACGCCTTCATGTGGGCGCATCCGGGCAAGCAGCTCCTGTTCATGGGCGGGGAGTTCGGCCAGGGGTCGGAGTGGTCGGAGTCCAGGGGCCTCGACTGGTGGGTGCTCGACTTCGACTTCCACCAGGGAGTGCAGCGGCTCGTCCGCGACCTGAACCGGACATATCGCGACACGCCCGCCTTGTACGCGCTGGACACCGATCCCGGCGGGTTCCGGTGGATCGACGCCGACGACGCCCCGGGGAACGTGTTCTCCTTCCTGCGGTACGACGGAAGCGGCTCGGTGCTGGCCTGCGTCGCCAACTTCTCCGGCGCGCCGCACGAGGACTACCACCTGGGCCTTCCGGTGGCGGGCAGGTGGGAGGAGGTCGTCAACACCGACGCCTACGACTACGCCGGGAGCGGCGTGGGCAACATGGGCGCGGTCGAGGCGGTCGAGGAGCCGCACCACGGCCTCCCGTGCTCGGCGCGGCTGCGCGTGCCCCCTCTGGCCACCATCTGGCTGCGCCGTACCGAGGAGAACGCGGCGAGCGGATCGCGGTCCACCGAAATCAGCGCAAGGCCGATCTAAGCTCCAGAACCGTCACTTATGGTGGCACTATGGACGCGACGAAAGCGATCATCGATACGGTCGACCGGCTGCGGCAGCGCCGCACCGCACCGCTGGTCCTGGAGCTCGACCTGACCGAGGGCCTCACGGAGGGACCGCCGGTCGACCCGCTGAGCGCGATCCTGTCCATGCGCAAGGCGCGGCTGGCCGACGTGCTCTCCGGGCTCAAGCGGGCCCGCCACGATCCCCGGGTGCGCGCGGTCATCGTCAAGATCGGCGCGCATCCGCTCGGCCTTGGCATGGTCCAGGAACTGCGGGCCGCCATCCTCCGCCTCCGCGCCACCGGGAAGCTGACCGTGGCGTTCGGGGAGACCTTCGGCGAGTTCGCCGCCGGGACCGTCCCGTACTACCTGGCCAGCGCCTGCGAGCGGGTCTACCTGCAGCCGTCCGGTGACGTGGGCCTGACGGGCATCTCGCTGGAGCAGCGCTTCGTCCGTGACGCGCTGGCCAAGGCCGGTGTGGAGTACCAGCTCGGCCAGCGGTACGAGTACAAGACCGCGGCCAACATGTTCACCCAGAACCACATGACCGACGCGCACCGCGAGTCCGCCACCCGGATCGCCGAGTCGGTGACCGAGCAGATCGTGAAGGGCATCGCCGAGGCGCGCTCGCTCACTCCGGAACGGGTCCGCGAACTGATCGACCAGGGTCCGTTCGTCGGGCCGGAGGCTCTCGAAGCCGGTCTCATCGATGCCCTGAAATATCGTGACGAGGTGTACGGCGAGACCGTCGGGGACGCCCACCTGCTCTACGTCACCCGGTACGCCAGGAACCCGCTGCCGAAGAAGCTCCCCCACCCCGGCGAGCACGTCGTCGCCCTGGTCCACGGGATCGGCGCGATCCGCCTGGGACGCAGCGGCCGCTCGCCCCTCGGCGGCGGGAGCTCCATGGGGTCCGACACGATCTGCGCCGCGCTGCGCTCGGCGCGCCGCGACGACAAGGTGAAGGCGATCGTGTTCCGGGTGGACAGCCCCGGCGGATCGTACGTCGCCTCCGACGCCATCTGGCGTGAGGTGGTGCTCGCCCGCAAGGCGGGCAAGCCGGTCATCGTCTCCATGGGCGACCTCGCCGCGTCCGGCGGGTACTTCGTGTCGATGGCCGCCGACGTGATCGTGGCCCAGCCCGGCACGCTCACCGGCTCGATCGGCGTGTTCGGCGGCAAGCCGGTCGTCGGCGAGTTGCTCGGCAAGATCGGCGTGGTGACGGAGGCGGTGAGCGAGGGCGCCAACGCCGGGATGTTCTCCCCTATGCGCGAGTTCTCGGGCCCGCAGTGGGACCGGGTGAACGCCTGGCTCGACCGGATCTACGACGACTTCGTGGGCAAGGTGGCGCAGGGACGCGGGCTGGACCGGGACCGGGCCCACGAGCTGGCCAGAGGCCGGGTCTGGACCGGGGCCGACGCCCTGGACGGCCGCCTGGTGGACGAGCTCGGCGGCCTGGAGGACGCCCTGGCCCTGGCCAGGAAGAAGGCCGGCCTCGCCGTGGACGCGCCGGTCAGGACATATCCGCGGATGCATCCCCTTGAGCGGCTGCGCCCGCCGGAGTCGAGCGAGGACAAGTCGGCGACCCAGGCCCGGGTCCGTCTGGAGGCGTGGGGCCCGATGGCCCGCGTCGCCGCCGAACTCGGCCTCCCGGCGTACGGACCGCTCGTCCTCCCCGGCTGGTGGACGATCCGCTGACCCGCCGGGGCCGGTCGGTTTCACCCGTGTCGGTTTCATCCGTGTCGGTGGAGGCCCTGCCGACCCAGATCGGCCCGGTGGTCTCACCCGGCCGATGGACGACCCGCCGATCCAGATCGGCCCGGTGGTCTCACCGGGCCGCCCGGCCTCCCTCGGGTTCAGGCCCAGGGGATGAGCACCTCGACGGGGTCCAGGTCGTCCGGCACGGTGCCGGGGTACCGCCCGGACACCATCGCGCCGACCGTGTAGAGGTTCCAGGCAAGGGCGGGCCGCTTGACCGCGGGCGCGGCGAACATCTCCTCGACGGCGTCCTTCCTGACGATGTCCCAGAGGACGTCGCCGTCCAGCACGTCACGGAGAACCGAGGTCAGCCGCTCGCCGGGGCTGGTCCTCCAGTTCCAGCCGCCCGCGCCCTTCTTCTTCGCCGGCGGCGCGGGTGGCCGCCGCCGGGCGAGCAGGGACTCCCATCGGGAGGGAGTGCGTTCGGTCCTGAACCTCCATTCGGCGCCCTCAAGCGCCATCCGCCGCAGTTGTGGGGCGAACATGCCGATGAGCTCGTGGACGACCTCCTCGGAACGGCGCCACATCGGATCGAGCGCGAGCGCGGCCGCCACCACCCGGTTGTCGAGGAACGGCTGCACGGCGTCTCCCCGCCGTAGGGACCCCGCGCGTGCCGCCGCGTGCCATCTGCCCACCCGGTAGGTGACGTACATGTGGTCGAGGGCCTGCGCGGAGTCGGCCGCGGCCCGCTCCCGCCAGGGCCCGGCGAGTTCACGGGCGTGCGCGTTGGCGTCCTCGGTGAAGAGGTCCTCGTCCTTCAGGAAGAAGGCGTCCACTCTGCGCCGCATCGCTTTGGGCGCGGGATTTCCCTGGTTGTAGAGGAACCCGCCGCGCAGGATCTCACCGCTCTGCCCGGACATGGTGAGCCTGGAACTGTACGGCAGGTACTCGACGATGGTCTCGTAGGCGGAGGTCATGCCCTCGCACACGCGCAGCACCTCGAACGTACGGCGGAGCGGGTGCTCCACGAGCACCGCGTCCCGCTGCTCGGTGCGCTTCGGGGGAATCACCGTGTGCTCGACGCCGAGCTTCGCGGCGATCTGCCGCGCGATCACCACATCCGGGTGGTCGTCCAGACCGTTGGTCGTCACCCGGAACGGAACCTCGGCCGCGTGAAGAAGGGCCGCCATGAGCCGGCTGTCCCTTCCCCCGGTGAGCGCCAGGTTCACCTGCTCGGTGAGCGGCCGGACCGTCTCTGTCAGCGCTTCGGCCAGTTCCTCTATCGCGTCCCGCTTTCTTCGGCGGGACTCCGGTACGGGTCCGGACCGGGGCAACGCGATCGAGGTGATCTTCCGGGTTCCGTCGCGGATCTCCAGCGTCGAGGCGGGCGGCAGCGCCCGCACCCCCTCGAAGGGCGTCTCGTCGGACAGGAAGTAGCCCTGCCGCACCATCGACTGGAGAGCCGGCACATCCCAGCTGACCGGCCGGCCGCCACGGGCCACCAGGTGCACGAGCAGCGCGCGGGTTCCCACGATGTGCAGTTCCGGGGTCTCGGCGTAGAAGATCCCGCACGCCCGCGTCATGTCGGTGACGGCCGTCATCGCCCCCGGCTCGACGCGAAGCGCCGCGAAACATCCCCGCGTCCGGATGGCGGTGTCGCCCATCGATGACGCGTCGAGGAGGTCATGCGCCTCGCTCCAGTCGAGCAACGTTCCGGTGATTCCGAGCGCCCGGGAATCCGTCGCCATGACCGGAGCCGGCCGGGTGCCGCCCTCTCCCTCGTTCCCCCAACCGAGCAACACGGCCCCGGGGAGCCGCCGCTCCACGGCGGCGACGGTGTCCGGCGGCACCGGGAAGACCTGTTCGACCAAACTTTCCGCGTGCCGGACCACCCGATCGAGAAACCCCGGCGGAGCCGTGACCTTACCCACCACAGCGAGCAGAACTCTCACGTGCACCTCACAGAATCACGCGTATGGCTGTCTGAGCTCAGGGCGACATCGCGTGCTCCCGCATCGCGCGACCTCAGCGAAGAAGCGGACCCGCCGCCCAATCCGCCGCTCAATCCGCCGCTCAATCCGTCGCGAAGCCGGGCACGGTCGGCATGGGACCGTTCGCCGCAGCGCCGCGCGAGCGTCCCGGAGCCGGTGAAACGCTTTCCCACGAGCCGTTTCACCGTCCGATAGGCCGGGTTTCGGCCGGGTTTCCGCCACACGGTGGCGCCGGCCCGTACGGCGGCGCGCGATGGGAGCCTCACATCTGTACTTGTCCTTCGACCGCCGATGCGTTCAGGCGCAGCGTGACGCCCGCTCCCGGAGGGCGGCGGCGGAGCCGCCGACAGGCTCGATACGGCCGTGGCGACGGAGAGCGTCCGGTCAGCGGCCGGGCAGGGCCAGAGTGATCCCGGCGGTCGCCGGCCGCCGGACGATTCTTCGGCTCGTGTGACGCGTGATCAGGCGGGGGCCACGAACGACTTGAACACGGCACGCATCGTCGGCTGGAAGCTGTTCCAGGACTTCCCGCGCACCTGCCAGTGGAGGTAGCAGAACGACGATCCCGTGGAGACGACCCGTACGACCTCGCGGTAGTCGCCCGCCACCTCGACGGCCTCGGCGGACGGCGTCGCCCTGTAGGCCGTGAACTCCAGCTCCGCCTCGGTGCCGGCGCCGGCGGGTGACTTCCTGACGCGCTTGTACCTGTTCGCGGCGTTCGCTTTCAGGGCCAGTTCCATCTTCGCCAGATAGCCCGCGGGATCGGTGCCGCTGTCGTCGACCCGGACGTTGAGCACCGCGCGTCCCTTCGGGTCCGACCACCACTGCACGCCGTGCTCGTCGTGGTCGTTCTTCCAGGTCTTGGGCGCCCGGATGGTCCAGCCCCGGTCCGAGGAGAAGCCCTGGAGCGTCAGCGTCCTGGTCTGTCCGGGCTTCGACGTGGACGGGCGGCCTGCCGCGGTCCCCGTCCCCTCCTCACGCAGGAGCACCCAGCCGCCCGCCGCCACCGCCGCCGTCACGAGCAGCACGAGCGCCACGACCAGCATCGCCATACGGCTCGGCCGCATTTGGGAGCCGGGCCCGGGTCGGCCGCCCAGTGCGGGCGCTGCGGCCTCATGCGACCTCGGCGCATGAGCGAAAGGGTGGCCGGGGTGGCTGCGGTTGTCGCCATGGTGAGCGGCGTGGCTGGAGTTGTGATGGTTGGGGTTCGGGTGGTTCTGGACGTGACGTACCGGGTCCTGCCATGACCGGTCGTGAGCCGGCGCAGTGGCGCCACCCGGCATGGTGCCCCCTGGCATGGGGCCGCCCGACATGGGGGCTCCCGACGTGGGGGCTCCCGGCACGAGGCCGGGTGCGGTCGCGCTTCCCCTCGCGAAGCCAGGTGCCGTGGTCCCGCCCCTCGCGAAACCTCCCGGCAGGGCGCTGCCCGTCACGAAGCCGGATGCCGTAGCGCCGCCCACGGGCCGCCCTGGCATGGCACCGCCCGGCATGGGGTTGCCCGGCATAGCACCGCCCGGCATGGGGTTGCCCGGCATGGCACCGCCCGGCATGGCACCGCCCGGCGCGGTCCCGCTCGCCGCCTCGGCCAGCAGCCGGTCCGCCTCGGCCGGACCGACGCGGTGCACGGGATCCTTGACCAGCAACCCGGCGAGCGCGGGACGGAGTGCGGGGGGCACGGGCGCGAGATCCGCCTGCTCATTGCCGACGAGGGCCGCGAGAACCGCCATCCCACTGGTCCTGTGGAAGGGTGCTCTGCCGGTCGCCAACGCGTACAGGGTCGCTCCCAGCGACCAGAGGTCGGAGGCGGGCCCGGCCTGCGCGCCGCTGACCCGCTCCGGAGCGATGAAGCTCGGCGATCCGGTGACCATGCCGGTCCTGGTGAGCGACGTGTCTTCCTCGAACGTGGCGATGCCGAAGTCGGTGAGGACGATCCGGCCGTCCCGCCCGATCAGGATGTTGGCGGGCTTGACATCCCGGTGGATGACACCGGCCGCGTGGGCACAGGTCAGCGCGGAGAGCACCTCCCGCCCGACGGCGGCGACCCGGGCGGCGGGGAGCGGCCCGTCGTCGGTGATGATCTGGTCCAGGGACCGTGACGGGACGAGTTCCATGACGATCCACGGACGGCCGTCGTGCCGGACGGCGTCGTAGATCGCGATGATGCCGCGATGACTGATCCGGGCCGCGGTCCGCGCCTCACGGGTGGCGCGCTCGATCAGCACGGCCCTCTGCTCGTCTCCGACCCCGGGCGGGAGGATCACCTCCTTGACCGCGACCGGCCGGTCGAGCACGGTGTCGTGAGCCTCCCAGACCGTGCCCATTCCCCCCTGACCGAGGGGACGGATCAACTGATAGCGGCCAACGATGACCTGAGGAGAAGCAGTCGTCACCGGGGCACCGTCCATCGAGAAGCATGTCGTCAATCGACGGTCGATCATGCCACAGTGATCAGGACTAAAGCGGCGTTCCTCATCAAACCAGCAGACCAGCGTGACGCGTGCCGCGTATCGGGCCCGATTCAGGAAACCGGGCGGTAGCGCGCGCGGAGCCGTACGAGCGGGGTCTTGGCGGGGTCGATGTAGTCCACCGCCAGCACGGCGGCGATGAACAGCGTGTGGTCACCGGCCGGGACGACCTGGGTCGTCTCGGCCTCCAGGGCGGCCACTCCTCCTTCCACGACCAGCGCCTCGCTGTACGGCCCACGGTGGTGCGGGGCGCCGGCCAGCAGCAGCCGCGCGCTCGGGCGGCCGGGGGTGGCGAAACGGGAGGCGATGGCCTGCTGCCCGTCGGAGAGCAGTGCGACCGCCCAGCGGTCCCGGCGCAGCAGCATCTCGGTGAGGTAGCTTCCGGCGGCGAGGCTGACCAGGACGAGGGGCGGGTCGAGCGACACGGACATGAGCGTGGAGACCGTGGCCCCCACGTCGTCCCTGCCCTCCCGGACCGTGACCACCGACACCCCGGCGGCCAGCTGTCCCATCGCCTCGACGAACTCGCCCACCCGGCTCCCTCGTGATCACGTCGGGTCGTTGCGGTCAGAGCCTATGCCTCCGCGGGTCCGCCCCGGCGACCGCGCCCGATCGCACGACCGCCGGGGTGAGCACGCGGGTCAGACCAGGCCGTTCTGGGAGAGCCAGTCCTTGGCGACCACGGGCGGGTCGTCCTTGTCGACGGAGACCCGCTTCATCAGCGACACGAGCGTGGCGGTGTCGAGCTTCGCGGAAACGGCGTCGAGCGTGGACGTGACCGTGTCGTTCACACCCGCCTTGTAGACGAGCGGCGCGATGTTGTCGGCGCCGAAGGCGTTCTTGTTGTCCTGGAGCGAGACCAGGTCGTTCAGCAGGATCTTCGGGTCGGTCGTGAAGACGTTGCCCACCTGGACGGTGCCACTCTTGATCGCGTCGGCGGTGGTCTCACCCGTGGGCTTCCACTCCTTGAACTCCAGACCGTAGACGTCCTTGAAGTTCTTCTCCTGGCGCTCCTTGAACTCGGGCGGGCCGCCCACGACGAAGTCCTTGGACACCTTGACCAGATCCTCGATCGTGGTCAGGTTGTGCTTCGCGGCGGTCTCCTTGGTGACCGTCAGCGAGTTGTTGTCCTCGGCCGCCGCGGGCTCGAGGACCTCAAGGTCCGCGGGGAGCGCCGTCTTCAGCCCGGCGAGGATCTCGTTCTTGGTCTTGGCCGTGGTGGTCTTGTCCACGAACGCGAGCAGCGAGCCGATGTACTCGGGCAGCACGGTCAGCCCGCCGCTCTTGATCTGGCCGTACACGATCTCGCGGCTGCCGATGTTGGGCTTCTCCTCGACGGTGACGCCCTTGGCCTGCAACGCCTGGGCGTAGATCGACGCGAGGAGCACACTCTCGGGGAAGTTGAACGAACCCACGACCACCTTCGACGCGGTCGTCTCTCCCGGGGCCGCGGACGCGGAGGTGGAGGACAGCGGGTCGGACCCGCCGCCGCAGGCGGTCAAGGCGAGCGCCGCGGTCACGGCGACCGCCAAAGCGCTGACAAGGCGTTTCATCATATTCCCTTCACAATTGGGGGGTAAAGTATAGATTACCGGAACTGCCGTACACCGGGCGAGACCGCTACCCGCGAGAGCAGTGTGAAACCGGCTTGCGCGGCCAGAGCGAGCACGACGACGAGGAAGGCGCCACCGATCGTGATCGTGTAGTTCTTGGTGGCGAGGCCGTCCATGATGAAGCGGCCGAGGCCGCCGAGGCCGACGTAGGCAGCGACGGTGGCCGTCGCCACCACCTGGATGGCCGCCAGGCGCATTCCCAGGAGGATCAGCGGCAGCGCGACGGGCACGAGCACCTTGAACAGGACCTGCGGCCCGCGCAGGCCCATGCCGTACGCCGCGTCGCGCAGGTCGGGGTCCACGCCGCGCACGCCCTCGTACGTGTTGACCAGGATGGGCGGGACCGCCAGCAGGACCAGAGGGATGAGCACCGGCCAGGTGCTGCCCACACCGATGATCAGCACGACGAGGACGAGGATGCCGAGGGTGGGCAGCGCCCTGGCGGCGTTCGCGCTGACCACGACGACGAGCGAGCCGCGCCCGGTGTGCCCGACCCAGAGCCCGAGCGGGATCGCGACGGCCGCCGCCATCAGCAGCGCCACCACGGAGAACTCCAGGTGCTCGAGCAGGCGTACGGGGATCCCTCCCGGGCCGGACCAGTTCGCCGGATTCGAGAAGAAGTCGATCAGCCAGTTCACGCGCGCCTCCACGGGGTCAGCAGCCGCTGCGCCAGCACGAGCAGGCCGTCCGCGAGCACCGCGAGCAGGACGGTCGCCACGATGCCGACCACGATGGGCGTGGTGAACTGCCGCTGCCAGCCGTCGATGAAGAGGTAGCCGAGCCCGCCCTGTCCGATGAGCGCGCCCACGCTGACCAGGCTGATGCTGGAGACGGTCGCGACCCGGAGGCCGGCCAGCACGACCGGGACCGCCAGGGGCAGCTCCACCCGCACCAGCCGGCGCAGCGGGGTGAAGCCCATGGCGACCGCCGAGTTCCGGACGTGGTCCGGGATCGAGGTGAGGCCGTCCACGACGGCGGGGATCAGGATCGCCAGTGAATAGAACGTGAGCGGCACGATGACCGTCGCCTGCCCGAGGCCGGTGATCGCGAGCATCACGATGAACACCGCGATCGACGGCAGCGAGTAGACGACGTTCATCACGCTGACCGTCGGCTGGTAGAGCCACCGCCATCGGGCGCTCGCCAGGCCCAGCGGCAACGCCAGCAACAACCCGAACAGCACCGGCAGGAACGCCATGACGACGTGCGACTCCAGCAGCGCGAGGATGCTGTCTGGCCGTCCGGTGTCCCAGTTCCGCCAGATCCAGTCCCATCGCACCAGGGGTTCGTCACCCATGCGGGTCCTCCCCGTGCGCGGGATCCTCGTGCGCGGGATCCTCGGGCCCGGCGCCCTGATGTCCTGTGTCCTGATGCCCGCCTTCCTCGTACGGGTCTTCGGGGTCCGGCACGGTGTACCGCGCGGCGTACTGCCCCAGCACCTCGTCCAGCGCCTCCCGGGGAGCGACGCCGATCACCCGCCCGTCCTCGTCGACCGCGACCGCGGTCCCGTTGGCCGCCAGCAGTGCCGCGTCCAGTGCCGCGCGCAGCGAGTCCCGCTCCGGGTTGAAGGTCCCGTACGGCAGGAGCCCGCCGTCCCCTCGCCATCCGAGCGGCCGTCCCGACGCGTCCACCACGAGGTCGGCGGGAGCGGTCACGAGCCTGACGTCCTTGGCGGGGATGAACGAGAGGCGGCGGATGCCGCGATCACGGCCGAGGAACTCGCGGACGAAGTCGTCCGCCGGCTCGCTCAGCAGCGTCGCGGGGCCCGCCATCTGGGCGAGCCGGCCGCCGACGCGCAGCACGGCGACCATGTCACCCAGCTTGATCGCCTCGTCGATGTCATGGGTGACGAACACGATCGTCTTCTGCAGGTCGGACTGGAGGCGCAGCAACTCGTCCTGCAGGCTCGCCCGGACGATCGGGTCGACCGCGCTGAACGGCTCGTCCATGAGCAGAACCGGCGGGTCGGCGGCCAACGCTCGCGCCACGCCCACCCGCTGCTGCTGGCCGCCGGAGAGCTGGAAGGGATAGCGCCCGGCCAGCTCGGAGTCCAGGCCCACCAGTTCGAGCAGCTCCATCGCCCGGGCGCGGGCCCGCTTCCTGTCCCAGCCGAGCAGGTACGGCACGGTCGCGACGTTGTCCACGATCTTGCGGTGCGGGAACAGGCCCGCCTGCTGGATGACGTACCCGATGCCCCGGCGCAGCGTGGGCGGGTCGATCTCGCGCACGTCCTGGCCGTCGAGGAGGATCCGGCCCCCCGTGGCGTCGATCATCCGGTTGATCATTCGCAACGATGTCGTCTTGCCGCATCCGGAGGGGCCGACGAACACCGTGATCGCCCCTGTGGGCGCCTCAAGGCTGAGGTCGTCCACCGCGACCGTTCCGTCGGCGTAGCGCTTGGTGACGCCTTCAAAAGTGATCACAGGAACCTCGTCCTTCGAGAGTTTGCGATCACGTCAACAACCCCGAGGCCCCTACCGTTCCCCTGAGCTCTGCTCAGCCACATGATCCTCCCCAGCCAGCCTACGCGGGCATCTCGCCCGTCATGTTCCATCTCTGGAGGAAATGGAACGGATGAATGATCTCTTAAATTACTCACTAAATATCTATCAAAAACGCTTCGAATAGTGCGGTGGCCGGTGAGGGCTTGGCATGATTGACTACACTCTCCCGACTCGCACCAACCTCAGAGGAACCGGCCGTGACAACACCGCTCACCGGTCAGCGCTCGCGCAGTGAGCTGATCGCCGAGCTCTACGAACGTCACGCCGCCGGGCTGTTCGCGTACTGCCACGACCAGCTCGGTGAGACCAGCTCCGCCGCCGACGCGGTGGTGTCCGTCTTCACCGGTGTGCCGACCGACCCTCCCCCGGCGCGTGCCGCGCTGTACGCGCTCGCCCGGCGTGAGATTTATCGCAGGGACGTCAGCTACGCCCTTCCGGCCGTCGATTCCGTGGCCGACCCGGCCACCGCGCTGATCGAGCGGGTCTTCCGTGACATCCGCCCCCACCAGCGAGAGGTCCTCCTCCTGTCCGCCGTCTGCGGACTGTCGACCGGCGAGCTCTCCTGGGTGTTCGAGGTCGCCACGGACACCGCGGCCCAGCTCACGCTCAGCGCGCGGCGCCGCTTCTCGCAGACTCTCGTGACCGCGACGACGGCCGCCAGGTCGGCGCCGTTCGTGCCGGTCAGCGTCGCGGAGGTCTACGACGCCATCGTCGTCTCGCCGATCGAGGACGTGCTGGCCCGGCTTCCCTGGCGCCGGCCCGCCGCCGCCGTGCGGGGCCGTGTCCTGTCCGCGCTGCCCATCGAGGAGCCCGGCGAAACCGCCCCGCCCGTCGTGGCCGCCGTATCCTCGACGCTGCCGACGAGGAAGCTGTGGCCCACCACGCCCGCGTGGCCGCTGCCGCTCACCGACCCCAACCAGGTCACGAACACGTGCGTGCTCCCGGCCGAGGCTCTCGCGCCGCCGAAGCCGGGCCGCAGGTCCAAGCACGAGGCGACGACCGAGCCGATGCCCCGGCTGCGTCCCTCGCTCCTGGCGGCGTTCACCGACCGCAAGCGACGCGCTTCGCAGGATCCCGCCGAGCTGGAGGCCCCGCAGGCGTCCGCTCCGGCGGAGCTGGACGCCCCACCGGCCAGGGCGGCGCTCCCGGCTCCGGTGGATGTCGCTCCTCCGGCCCCTGAGACAGCCATGCTTCCCCGTACGGCCGAGACGGATCCCCCGACGTCGTGGGGATCCGCGTTCGGCGGGCTCAGCACGCCCGGTCCCGACACGCGGGTGTTCGATCCGGCGGGGTTCGGCACGGCGGGACCCGACACGCAGGTGTTCGATGCGTTCCGCCCCGCCGAGGAGACTTCGGCCGCGTCGGCGGCCTTCCCGGCCCTGACGAGCTCCCCTGCTCCGGCGATCGAGGCGGCGCCCGCCGCCGAGGCCGCCGTCGTGCAGGTTGACGCCGTACCCGCCACACCTGCCGAGGTCGCCACGCCCGCCGAGAGCGATACGACCGCCGGAGCCGGCAAGGCCACCAGGCAGCACAAGGCCAAGGCAAAGAAGAGCACCAGGGCGAAGGCCAAGGCGCGGGAAACGACCACCCTGGCCATGACCGAGTCCGAGTCCAGGGCCGAGTCCAGTGCTGTGGCCACGTCCGGGGCCAAGGGAACGGCGAGGAGCAAGGGCACGGCAAGGGGCAAGGAGAAGGCACGGTCGCGCGGGAACCGGGAGCACCATTACGACTGGGCCTGGGAGATCATCGGCTTCCTGATCTGCCTGGCGATCGCGCTGATCGTCTTCTTCTCGCTCCCCACCTTCGTCACGCCCTGACGATCCCGGCTACGTACGGCCGGCCGGTGCGCCTGCCGTACGTCAGGGAAGGGCGAGCCGGACTGTGGCGGTGGCGTGCGCTCCGAGGCTGACCGTTCCGCATACGTCGATCGTGAACTCCGGCCCCGTCGCCTCGATCACGGTGCCGGACAGGGTCAGCGTGTCACCGGCGTACGCGGGGGCGCCCAGTTTCACCTTGATGCCGTGGACGAGGGCACATGGCCCCGTCCAGTCGGTGACGTACCGCTCGATGAGCCCCATCGTCGTCAGGATGTTGAGGAAGATGTCCTTCGAGCCCTGCGCGCGGGCACGCTCCACGTCGTGATGCACGGGGGTGAAGTCGCGGGTCGCGATCGCGGTCGAGATGATCAGGGTCGGGGTGAGCGGGATGGTGAGCTCTGGGAGCGAGATCCCGGCTCTCGGGGCTTCCGTCAGGCTTCTCTGCATCTTGGCTCCCGGGGAATCCGCATCGGCAGGATCAGTTCATCGTCGACGGACGCCATCCCCGCCGATCGCCTGCCGTAGCGGGTGCGGCTCCTGCTCCTCGGGCGGGTATTTCCTCTCCCCCGGGCGGAACTTCAGCACCCGGAACATCATGTCGGCGACCGGTTCCGTCCCGGAGTACCAGGTCACCAGCCAGGTGATGAAATAGCCCTCGCCGAGCGCGGTCCGCTTCGGACCGGCGAGATCGGACATCCGCGTGGCGGAGGTGAGCTCCTCACCCGGCCTGAGATAGCGCTGGTAGGTGTGCTCGCAGTCGGTCGCGACGACACCCGTGTATCCATGCTCGTCGATCGCCTCCAGCATGTCGTCGAGCGGTATCCGGGGGCGTTCGCCCCGCTCCACCAGGCCCGCCATGGTCCATACCTGGATCATGGCGGGAGGCGCGACCGCGTCGGGCCCGGCGTAGCGGGGGTCGCGGTCCCCCATCGCCTCGGCCCAGTGCCGGATCATCGGCAGATTGACCGGAAGCGGAGCGGACAGGCGCGGTCCCTCCCCGGCCGCGATCACCTGGGCGGCCAGCTCGTGCAACATGCCCGCCACGTTCCCGCGGCTCTCCGGCACCTCCGCACCGCCCGTGCCGCCCGGGTTGTTCATGCTCATCGGGGAGGCTTCGGGAGTTGGAGGCCGAGCATGGCGATCAGCTCGCGCTGGACCTCGTTGACGCCGCCGCCGAAGGTGAGCACGAGCGCGCCCTTGACGCCACGGTCGACCCGCTCGATCAGATCGCGGGTCTCCTCGTCGCCGGGGTCGCCGTACCTGGCGAGGGTCTCGGCGACGATGCGGCCGACGTCCTGCATCCGTTCGGAGGCGTAGATCTTGGTGGCTGAGGCGTCGGGCGCCCCCAGCCATCCCAAATCCATATTGGCGGCGACCTGCCAGTTCAGGAGCTCATTGGTCCGGAAATACGCGTACACCTGGGCGATCGCCCGCCGGACCGCCGGGTTCTCGAAGAGCGGCCTGCCGTCACGGCCCGGCTTCTCCTTGGCCCACCGGACGAACCGGATGTACGTGTGTCCGATGTTGCCCGCCGGTCCGAGCGTCACCCGCTCGTGGTTGAGCTGGTTGACGATCAGATCCCAGCCCTTGTTCTCCTCGCCGACGACCATGTTCACCGGGACGCGGACATCGCTGTAGTACGTCGAGTTCGTGTGGTGCCGCCCGTCCATGGTGATGATGGGCGTCCAGGAGTAGCCGGGGTCGGCGCAGTCCACGACCATCATGGTGATCCCGCGATGCTTCTTCGCGGCCGGGTCCGTACGCGCGGCGAGCCAGATGTACTGCGAGTGGTGCGCCCCCGACGTGAAGATCTTCTGCCCGTTCACCACGTAGTGATCGCCGTCCCGGACAGCGGTGGTCCGCAGGGAGGCGAGGTCCGTGCCCGCCTCCGGCTCGCTGTACCCGACGGCGAAGTGGCACTCTCCCGCGAGGATGCGCGGAAGGAAGAACTCCTTCTGCTCGGCGGTGCCGTACTGCATGAGGGTCGGGCCCACCGTTCCCACCGTGATGATCGGATACGGCACCTCGGCTCGGGCGATCTCGTTCGCGAAGATCTGCTGCTCCAGCGGGCCGTACCCGCCACCGCCGTACTCCTTGGGCCACCCGAGGCCGAGCTTGCCGTCCTGGCCCAGCCGCCTGCAGTGCTCCATGTACGCGGGACCGAACGGATCGTCCGCGATCTTCTCGCGGTCCTCGGCGGTGATGCAGCCCGCGAAGTAGTCGCGCAGCTCGTCGCGGATCCGGCGCTGCTCCCGCGTGAGTTCGATGAACATCAGACCACGGCTCCGATCAGGTCGAGCTGGGCCTCCGCGCCACCGAGCAGGCGGGCGGCGTGATTGCCCCAGGCGAAGTAACGGTGCAGCGGGTAGGTCACGTCCAGGCCCATGCCGCCGTGCAGGTGCTGGCAGGTGTACAGGGCTCTCACCACGGAGTCCGTCGCGGCGTAAGCGGCGATCGCCAGATCCTCCTCGGCGGGCAGCCCCTCGGCCAATCGCCACACGCCCGACCAGACGGCCACGTCGATCGCCCGCGCCGCGACGTAGACGTCGGCGATCTGCATGGTCACGGCCTGGAACTCGGCCAGCGCCCGATCGAACTGCCTGCGCGTCCTGATGTAGTCGGTGGTGAGCTTGAGCGCACCCGCCAGGACTCCGGAGGCGGTCGCGGTGATCGCCGCGAGGGCGTGCAGGCGCAACGCCTCGTAGGCCAGGCCGTCCGCCGCTCCGACGGCTTCTCCCGGGACGCCGTCCATGGTGATCACCGCACCCGGCTCTCCGGTGGTCAGCGGCATCTCCTGGATGGCGACCGCGCCGGGATCGACCAGGAACAACCCGACGTCCGCGCCCTCGACCCGGGCGGCCACCAGGATCCGCGATGCCGCGGCGGCATGGGACACCATGCTCTTGCGCCCGGTGATCCGGCCGTCCCTGGCGATCGTCACGGGCGGCTCCGCGAAGTCCGCGCCGGGTTCGCGCAGCGCGACCGCCAGCACGGCCGCTCCATCGGCGAGTGACGCGAGCGCCGCTCTCTGCTCGGATGTGCCGTACCGGCCGATCGTGAGCGCGGCGACCAGGCTGGACAGTGCCGGTACGGGCGCGACGTGCGCCCCGATCTCCCTGAGGATCACCGCCATCTCGACCGGACCGAGCCCCGCGCCGCCCGCCTCCTCAGGCAGGCACACGCCGAGCAACCCCGCCTGCGCCATGGCCGCCCAGACCCCGGAGTCGTACGGCAGGCCGGACTCCTCGTGCGCCTCGATCCCGGCGTGGGTGGCCGTACGCCCCAGGACGTCAGCGGTCAGGGTGCGTAACTCTGCCTGATTCTCGTCCAGGTTGAAGTCCATCGGGTCTCCAGAAGGTCGTACCGGGCGAACTCGTTCGCGATCCGGATCAGTGGTGGGGTGCGGACGTCTGGATCTCTTCGGCCGTCTCGCCGGCCATCGTGCGGGGGGCTGGACTCTTCGGCCGTCTCGCGGGTCATCGTGTGGTCAGCGCGTGGTCAGCGTGTCGGCCGTCTCGCGGGTCATCGTGTGGTCAGCGCGTGGTCAGCGTGTCGGCCGTCTCGCGGGTCATCGTGCGGTCAGCTCACCGGCCACCGCGCCGTCGCCGTCGCGGCAGTGGTCTCCGTCTCATCTCCACGGACATCTCGGCGGTCGTTTCGGAAGCCGCCTCCGAGATCGTCTCCGGGTCATCTCGGGCGGCCACCGGCACGGCATGGTGCCCCGCCACGGCATCGCTCACGTTGGCCTCCTCCAGAGGACGCTCCAACCGCAAAGTAGAACAGGGTCTAATCTCTGTCCAGTGCGTGACCTCTCGTCTCCGTCAGGACATCCGACTGAAACAAGAAAGACATGCAAGGACGTCGTTCTTTGTGACTGGTGAGTAACCATCCAGCGGGGAAAGAAGTCAGATAACGTGTTCTTATGCGCACTCCGCATGCCGCCACAGAGACCGCGACGCCGCACCCAGAAGGGGCTGCCAGCGTGGAGAACCACCCGACCGCCGGGAACGCCGCGAACGCCGCAGCCACCCCGGGTGCCCGCACGCGAAGCCAGCTCCAGCGGCGTAAGCGCATCGTGCAGGCGGCGGCCGCACTCGCCTCGCGCGGAGGCGTCGAGGCCATGCAGATGCGGACCGTGGCCGAACGCGCCGGCGTCGCGCTTGGCACGCTCTACCGCTACTTCCCATCCAAGATGGATCTCGTCGTCGCGGTTGTGAGCGAGGAGATCGATCTCCTGGAGTCCAGCATCCAACGCCGTCCACCGAGCTCCCCGACCGCTTCCGGACGAGCAGTCGATGTCCTGATGCGGGCGGCCCGAGGGCTGATGCGCGAGCCCGAGCTCGCTGACGCGCTGCTCCGATCGCTGATCATGACCGAGGTCGAGACCCCGTTCGGCGACCGGATGGCCCGGCTCCTGCTCCGTGTCGCCGGCAACGGCCTCACCGTCGAACTGGCCACGGAGGACCAGCTCACCCTCGCCGACTCGCTCGCCAGCGTGTGGGTCCACGAGCTGCTTGAGATGCTCCGCGGGCTGCGGACCTACGACCAGATCCAGCACCGGATCGAGATCGTCTCCTCCCGGCTGCTGGTCGACTTCTGAACCCGACCTTCCCTGAACCAACCCCACCCTTCCACCGAAATATGGAACCGGTTACAGTCCTGAACTGGAATAAGGTTCTGAAACGGAGGAGGTCACCGTGGGCACGCCGGTGATTGTCGAGGCGGTACGCACTCCGATCGGGAAGCGGAACGGCTGGCTCGCGGGACTGAAACCGCAGGCCGTCCTGGGCGCCACGCTCAAGGGGCTGGTCACGAGGTCCGGCATCGACCCCTCGATCGTCGGACAGGTCTTCGCGGGCTGCGTGACGCAGGCGGGCGAACAGGGCGGGCACGTCGGCCGCTACGCCTGGTTGTACGCCGGCCTGCCGTACCAGACGGGCGTGACGACGATCGACGCCCAGTGCGGGTCGTCCCAGCAGGCGGTCCACATTGTGGCCGCGATGATCCACGCGGGCGTCATCGACGTCGGCATCGCCTGCGGTGTCGAGGTGATGAGCCGCCAGCCCCTCATGAGCAACGTCCAGCCCGCGCGGCCGAAACCGGACGACTGGTCGCTGGACATGCCCGACCAGTTCTCCGCCGCCGAGCGGATCGCGCAGCGCCGCGGCATCACCCGCGACCGGCTGGACGCCTTCGGCGCCCGGTCCCAGCATCTGGCGGCCAAGGCGTGGGCCGACAACCGGTTCGAGCGCGAGATCCTGCCGGTGGTCGCCCCCGTGCTCGGGGAAGACGGGCAGCCGACCGGCGAGAGCCGTACCGTCACCAAGGACCAGGGACTCCGCGAGACCACGGTCGACAAACTCGCCGGTCTCCGCCCCGTGCTGGGCGAGAACGGGATGCACACGGCGGGCACGTCCTCGCAGATCTCCGACGGTGCGGCGGCCGTCCTGCTGATGAGCGAGGAGGCCGCCACGCAACACGGCCTGCGCCCCCGCGCGCGGATCCTGGCCCAGGCGCTCGTCGGCAGCGAGCCCTACTACCACCTCGACGGACCGGTGGACGCGACGGCCAAGGTGTTCGCGCAGACCGGGATGTCCGCGAGCGACGTCGATCTGTTCGAGGTGAACGAGGCGTTCGCATCGGTCGTCCTCTCGTGGGCGTCTGTGCACGAACCGGACATGGCCCGCGTGAACGTCAACGGAGGCGCGATCGCGTTGGGCCACCCGGTCGGGGCCACCGGCTCCCGCCTGATCACAACGGCGTTGCACGAACTGGAGCGATCCGACTCCTCGACCGCACTGATCTCGATGTGCGCCGGAGGCGCGCTCGCCACGGCCACGATCATCGAGCGTCTCTGACACCCTGATCGACTCTCGGAATTCGCCGCCGGGCGCGAACAGCCGACACGGCCGACACGGCCGAGTTGACCGTTGTCCCGCCCGGCAGCCCCGAGAGGCATGAACCCAACCCCGGCGCCGACCGCCCGCAGAGACCACAGATCCGCAGACCCACGGCCGCAGACCCACGGCCGTCGGCCGTTGGCCGTTGGCCACGTCCCCACAGCCCAGGCCCACAACCCACAACCCAGGCCCACGGCCCACGGCCCCACAGACCACGGCCCCACAGACCACAGACCACAGACCCACGGCCGCACAGCCACAGCCCAGGCCGAAAGCCCACGGCCCCACAGGCCCAACGGCCCACAGGCCGGGGCCCACAGGACCATGGCGACAGCGACAGCGGGGCATGGCTTCGCGTCCTCCGGCCATACACTTGGAGACATCCGATGTCTAGGAGCCCGGCCTGGGGCTCTGGTGGGGTGCGTGGCGTGGCGGTCACCGACGCGGCGATTGACAGAATCAAAGAGATGATCATCTCGGGCGAGCTCGCCCCAGGTGATCGGCTTCCCAAGGAGGCCGACCTTGCCGAGCGGCTCGGGTTGTCGCGTAACTCGTTGCGCGAGGCCGTGCGGGCGCTCTCTCTCATCAACGTCCTGGACGTACGGCAGGGCGACGGCACCTATGTCACCAGCCTCCAGCCCAATCTGCTCCTCGACGCCATGTCCTTCGTGGTGGACTTTCATCGGGACGACACAGTTCTGCAGTTCCTGGAGGTACGGCGCATCCTGGAACCGGCCGCGACCGCCATGGCGGCGACCACCATGTCCGAAGACGACATCAAGGGCCTCCGCGAGATCCTCGACTCTCTTCCGGAGGATCCCAGCATCGAGCAACTCGTCGCCAACGACCTGGAGTTCCACCAGCACATCGCGGCCGGGGCGGGAAACGCCGTCCTCTGTTCCTTGATCGAGAGTCTGTCCGGCCCGACGACCCGTGCCCGGGTGTGGCGCGGCCTCACCCAGGAGGGCGCGCTCGGCAAGACGCGCGAGCAACACGTCGCCATCTACGAGGCGATCGCGGGCAGGCAGTCGGAACTGGCCAGAGCCTGGGCGACCGTCCACGTGGCCGGTGTGGAGGAGTGGCTCCGCAAGGCTCTTTAACTTGGGTTGCTCCTTGAGCGTCAGCATGGCCGAACCGCCTCGCAAATCCTTCACGCTCAACCCGGCCCAACCGCCCCACAATTCAGGCTTAACACGACCTAACGGCCCTACGTCAGGCTCAACCCGGCAGAACCGCCGCACGAAACCGCCACGTCAACCTGACTAACCGGCCCCACGTTCACGCTCAACCTGACTAACCGGCCCCACGTTCACGCTCAACCTGACTAACCGGCCCCACGTTCACGCTCAACCCGGCCTAACCGCCCCACGAAAGGTCGTCATGTAGTGGCGGGAGCTCAGGACGTCCACCTTCTTGACCACGTCGCCTGTCTTCGGTGCGTGGATCATCATCCCGTCGCCGGCGTACATCCCCACATGAGTCGGTGCGGTGGTGGCGCCGCCGAAGAACATCAGATCTCCCGGGCGTAGTTCGCTGAGAGGCACCCGGCGGCCCTGACGGAACTGGGTGCCCGTGTAGTGGCCGAGGCCGACCCCGGCCTTCGCCCACGCCGCCATCACCAGGCCGGAGCAGTCGAAGCCGATCCGGGCGGCTCCCCTGCCGACCCCCTTGCTCGGCCCCTCGGCCGCTCCGCCGCCCCACGTGTACGGCGTGCCGAGCCAGCTCTCCGCCGCCTTGACCGCGAGCTCACCCCGTGTCTCGACCGGAGTGTCCTTCTCACGGACCGTGGCTTGTTCATCCGGTCCCGGACCACCTGGGACGTCCTGCTGCCCGGTTGCGACCGACCCATCCGTGACCGACCCGTCTCCGACGGACCCATCCGTGACCTGCCCAGTTGCGACCAATCCGCCTATGTCCCGCCCATCCGCGACCGGCCCAGTTGCGACCGACCCGCCCATGTCCCGCCCGTCCATGACTGGCCCCTCCATGACTGGCCCATCCATGACCTGAACATCGGGACTCTGCGTCACCGGTAACCACTCGCCCGGAGTCCGCACGCCTGGGCTCCGCAGCACCGGGAGCCGCACTCCTGGCTCTGGCACCACCTCGTCCACAGCATCGAAACACCGGTCGAGCATGTTCAACAGCTTCGACGTGGGCATGTCGGCGGGGTCCGGCGCGAACATCCCTCGGGGCCAGGGCGTGTCGCCGCCCTCCCAGATCCAAGGGGTGTCGCCCCCGTCCCGGAGCCAGGGTGTGTCGCTGCCCTCCCGGGGCCAAGGCGTGTCGCCGTACACCCACAGGGGCCACGGGTGGGCGCGCAACGCTTCCTGTTGCCGCCCTTGGTTTGCTCGCCGCCGCTCTTCCCAGCTCTCTATCAGCGGCTCCGGCGGCCGCATTGCCCGCTGCCACTGCTGCAGGCTCACCCGCCATCGCGTCGACAGCGCGGGTCGCCGCCTCTCCTCGCTCACCCGTGATCGTTCTGGCCGGATCCATTGCCGTGCCGGCCGATCTGCTCCTTGTGGGGCCGGGGCGGCCGTCGTAGGTCGCGCTGCCCGGAGCGTCCGCGACTCCCACCTGAGGACCCGGCGCTCCACCCAGCGGATGAGATCGTCATCGCCCGCCGAACCCACGGCAGGCGGGCGCGATCGGCCGACCACGCCGAGTGCGGCCTCATGCGGGGACTGGAGCAACTCCCATCGTCGCGCCTGAGAAGCACCCTGCGGCACGTCTCCCGCGCCGTTCCAGTGATGTGCCCCTTGCGGTCGCCGGGGGCCGTAGCCGTCCGGTGGGCGGCGGTCAGGACCGTCTGACGACCGGATGTCGCCCGGCCACCGCGGCGGCGGCTCGGGCGGTGGACAGGAGTTCGGGGACGCCCCCGACTCGGGAACCGGGATTCCGGGGACGCCCGTCGTGGGGCCGGTGATCGTCACTCCGGCGATGGCCGTGGCACCGAGCTTGATGGCGAGCATGATGGGGATCAACGCGCTCCTCCTGGGTCCGATGAGATCGAGGCCCAGCATCTGAGCCGGTGGCCCGGCGGCAGATGGCCGAAAGCGGTTCTGGGGATAAGTATCAGGCTGTGGACGAACTCGCGATCCGGCTCGCCCTCGGCTCGGCAAGCCCCCTACTGCCGGGGCCGCGCTGCCGAGGCCGACGGTCTTGCCCGCCGGCGAGGCGCGACGAAGGCACATGGTCAGCCCGGAAGTCGGGTACTCCCGGGCCGGGCGGCGGGGCGGGACAGCGGAGCCGGGGAGCGCTGATCACAGGACGTACCTGGCGGAGCTCTGTCATGATCGCGGCGATGCCACCCGTTACGCCACGCCCGCGGTCACCGCCCTCCTTGACGGACACGGCACCTCGTAATAGAACACGTTCCAGAAAGAGAAACTGCCAAGCGCTTGATTGAGTACGTGCCTCGGCGCAGCACGAGGCTCCCCGCGTCCACACCTGCCGAATCGATCCCGATCTTCCCAGGCCACGTCTCTCCAGTAGGTGACTCCCTGTGCTAATCAATGTCGTCGACCAGGACTACTACGCGCGGCACGGGGTGCCGCACGAGCAGCTCAAATGGCTGCGGGACAACGCCCCGGTGTTCTGGCACGAGGGCGACGCCGAACTCGGCTGGCCGGGTTTCTGGGCGGTGACCAAGCTCGAGGACGTCGTGCACGTTTCCCGGCACTCCGACCTCTTCTCCTCCTCACGCCGCCTGGCGCTCTTCAACGAGCTGCCCGAGGAGGAAAGGGAACTGCAGCGGATGATGATGCTCAACCAGGACCCGCCCGAGCACACCCGTAGGCGCTCCCTGGTCAATCGCGGCTTCACGCCCCGGGTGATCTCCCTGCTCGAAGAGCACATCCGGGACATCTGTCACCGGCTGATCGACGACGCCGAGGGCAAGCCCGACCTGGACTTCGTCACCGACATCTCCGCGCCGCTGCCGCTGTACGTGATCTGCGAGCTTCTCGGCGCACCGGTCGAGGACCGGGACAAGATCTTCGAGTGGTCCAACCGGCTGATCGGGAGCGAGGACCCGGACTACGCGACGACCCCGGAGGAAGGCCAGGCCGCGGCGGCCGAGGTCTACGCCTACGCCGGAACGCTGGCCGCGGCCCGCAGGGAGGATCCGCGCGACGACATCGTCACCAAGCTCATCCAGCCGACGGACGGCGGCGAGGTGCTGACCGAGGACGAGTTCAACCTGTTCGTCCTGCTCCTCATCGTCGCGGGCAACGAGACCACCCGCAACGCGGCGACCGGCGGAATGCTCGCGTTCTTCCAGCATCCGGAGCAGTGGGCCCGCCTCGTGGCGGACCGCGCCCTGGCCCGGACCGCCGCCGACGAGATCGTCCGCTGGGTGTCCCCCGTCAACCTCTTCCGCCGTACGGCCACCACCGACACGGAGATCCGGGGGCAGAAGATCACCGAAGGGGACAAGGTAGTGATCTTCTACGCCTCGGCGAACCGGGACGCCGACGTCTTCACCGATCCGGACGTCTTCGACATCGGCCGGGACCCCAACCCGCAGATCGGCTTCGGCGGCGGCGGGGCGCACTTCTGCCTCGGCAACCACCTGGCCAAGCTGGAGCTCAGGGTGCTCTTCGAGGTCCTGTCCGAGCGGTTCCCCCGGATCAGCCAGGCCGGCGAGGCGACACGGCTCAGGTCCAACTTCATCAACGGCATCAAGTCATTGCCCATAGCACTGCGCTGACGCCGGGTCAGGCGCTCCGAACGCAGGCCGCATCGGAGCGCCCGACTCTCTGAGGCCGGGGGCGGGAGGCCACACCCCCGAACCGCCGCGCCCCCAAGCGCCGCGCCCGATCAGTACGGCGGCCTCCACGCGGCGGCCTGCTCCGGCCACGGCTCTCCCGGCGGCGGCCACCAGTCGCTCTCGCGCGTGAAAGGGGCCGGATCACGCTCGATGGCGGGATAGGTCATGCGCTGATGCCCGGACGGCCACCTCCTGGCGGATCGGGACGACGCCGGCGAAGCGCTCTCGGTGGATTCGTCGTCGCGGGCGGTCGCGCCTTCTTCGCGCTCTGCCGCACGCGGATCGCCCACGGACTCCAGCGCCGCTTCGAGCAGCCGGCAACGCCGCTCGGCTTCGATCTGGCGTCTTCGCGCGTACGTCAACCGCTGTTGCAGCGTCTCGATCTCCGCGAGCAGTTGGTCACGTTCCCGCTCCTGCTCCCGCAGGAGCCCGATTTCCGCCTGTGTACGTTCGCGTTCATCCGTCCAGGCGGCGCGCAACTGTCGGCTGTCCCTGATCAACTCCTCGACCTGCTGTTCACGGGCCGCCAGGACCTCCTGCAGGCTTTTCACCTGATTCCGTGTCTCGCGCAGTTCGGTCGTCGCCGTGGCCAGTTGGTCCGTCACGACCTGCACCTGGAACGCATGCTTGTCGCGCGATTCCAACGCGCGAAGATGCAGATCGTGAAGATGCTCCCGGACTTCTGTCGTGACGGGTCTTCCTCTCGCCTTGGTCAGCTCGCCGAGTAGGCCGTCAAGAAACGGACGGGCGGGAATCCTGCGACCACTCAGATAACGGGACAGCGCCCCCTTGTCCATATAGTTCAGCGCCGCGTACTGCCCTAGGGACATGTGTAGCATTCCGAAGATCTCGCGTAGTTGCCCGGCGAATTCCCGGACCTCACGTTCCAGATCGTCCGGCAACGCGCAGAGCTCGCCGGGCCCTGTCCCACCGCGCTTCGCGGGCTCCAATGTTCCGGCCATGAGCAGATCGTCGCCCACATCGCCGAACGACTCCATAAGGAAATGGAATCAGGTGTTGCCAACCTCGTCGCAACACCCGTTGCGGGTCGGCAACGGGTGTTGCGGGGGACGCGCACCCCCCTCTTCCTCTGGCAGCGTTCTCGCTACACGGCATATGAGCCATCCGGGAGGTGGGGGCATTGGAGTCGATGCTCGGGATTCTCTCTTCGCTGCCCCGCCGGCAGCGCGTGCTGATCATCGCCATCGCGTTCATTCCGATGACGTTGGTCACCTTGTGCTGCGCACCGGCGTTGATCGTGCTGCCATTCTTTCCGGGCGGAGTCGATCGCACGCGGACGCTCATCGCCGCGCTTGTCACATGGTCGCGGACGATACTTCTCGGAAGTCTCGACGGACACCATTCCGCGCGGAACGCTCGGCGGCCGAATTGAAATCCCGCCCGATCAGGGCCAGGAGGAGTCCTGGTGGGGGTCGCCGCCTCCGGCGAGGAGGGTGAGGTCGGACTCGACCATCATGGCGACGAGTTCCTCGAACGAGACCGTCGGCTCCCATCCGAGCTGCGTCCTGGCCTTCTTCGGGTCGGCGCAGAGCAGGTCCACCTCCGCCGGGCGGTGCAGGGACTGATCGCACACGACATATCGCTCCCAGTCCAGGCCAGCCGCGCCGAAGGCGGCCTCGACCAGTTCCCGTACCGACTGGGTCCGGCCGGTGCCGATCACGTAGTCCTCCGGCTCCGCGGCCTGGAGCATCAGACGCATGGCTCGGGCGTAGTCACCGGCGAACCCCCAGTCGCGGCGCGCCTCCAGGTTGCCGAGCCGCAGTTCGGTGGCCAGCCCCAGCTTGATCCGGGCGACGCCGAGGCTCACCTTGCGGGTGACGAACTCGGCTCCGCGCCTGGGCGACTCGTGATTGAACAGGATGCCCGACACGGCGAACATGCCGTACGACTCGCGGTAGTTCTGGGTGAGGAAGTGCCCGTACGTCTTGGCCACGCCGTACGGAGAGCGGGGATGGAAGGGCGTGCGCTCGTTCTGCGGGGTCTCCCGGACCTGGCCGAACATCTCCGAGCTCGACGCCTGATAGAAGCGGATCTGGCCGGAACCGGCGCCACGCGCGGCGGTGATCCCGGAGCAGACCCGGATCGCCTCCAACATGCGGAGCACGCCCATGCCGGTGACCTCGGCGGTGAGCTCCGCCTGCTCCCAGGACATCGGGACGAACGAGATCGCGCCCAGGTTGTAGACCTCGTCGGGCTGCACCTTCTCCACCGCGGAGATCAGCGATCCCTGGTCCAGCAGGTCGCCGCGGACGAGCTGGACGTCCTGCAGCAACCGGCGCACCCGGGAGACGCGAGGGTTGGCCTGACCGCGTACCAGCCCCCAGACCTCGTATCCCTCACTCAGCAGATGTTCGGCGAGATACGAGCCGTCCTGGCCGGTGATGCCAGTGATCAGCGCACGCCTGGCCAAGGGATCCTCCTCGCATCGGGGGCACCCGAATTCTCCGAAGTCCGCATGAGATTGCGGGGAAAGCAGCTATGAGAGGCGAATGTACCCCTCTGGGCCGATCTGAGCGCAGCCGCGACACGGACACCACGCTAGAACATGTTCCACCGAACCAGATTCGGGTAAGCTAACTTCCCAGTTGGGGCCATGTGAACACCCCACAAGAGACCAATTTCACCTCGGTATCCCCACTGGTGGGGTGCCCAGGCTAAGGTCATCTTTATGGCAGCCCCAAGGGGGGCACAGCTGGAGAGGGGTGCCCCTTGGCGGAGAGGCTGCGAGTCGCGCTGCTGTCCTATCGCAGCAAGCCCACCTGCGGAGGCCAGGGGGTGTACCTGCGCCACATCAGCCGCGAACTGGTCGCACTCGGGCACCACGTCGAGGTCTTCTCCGGCCAGCCGTACCCCGAACTCGACGACGGGGTCATCCTCAACAAGGTCCCCAGCCTGGACCTCTACGACGACGCCGACCCGTTCCGCACGCCGAGACTCGGCGAGTACCGCGACTGGATCGACGCGCTCGAAGTCGCCACGATGTGGACCGCGGGCTTCCCCGAGCCGCTCACCTTCAGCCTCAGGGCCTACCGCGAACTCAAGAAACGCCAGGGCGACTTCGACGTCGTCCAGGACAACCAGACCCTGGGATACGGCGTGCTGGGCATCCAGAAGCTCTTCCCGGTCGTGGGCACCATCCACCACCCGATCAGCGTGGACCGGCGGATCGAGCTGAAGGCCGCGAAGGGCTGGAAGAAGCTCTCCATGCGTCGCTGGTACGGATTCGTCCGTATGCAGAGCATCGTCGCCCCCCGGCTCAGCCCGATCCTCACCGTCAGCGAGTCGTCCCTCGCGGACATCCATCGCGACTTCAACGTGCCCCAGGCCAACATGCGGCTGATCCCGCTCGGCGTGGACACCCGTTTCTTCCACCCCCGCCCGCGGCTGCCCAAGCGGCCCGGCTCGATCGTGGCCGTGGCCAGCGCCGACTCCCCCATGAAGGGCGTCGCGACCCTGCTGCGCGCGGTCGCCAAGCTCGCCACCGAGCGCGACGTCAACCTGACCGTGGTCAGCAAGCCGACCCCCGGCGGGCCGACGGAGAAGCTGGTCTCCGAACTCTCCCTGCACGACCGGGTCCGGTTCGTCCACGGGATCTCGGACGACGAGCTGGCCGAACTGATCGCCACCTCCGAGGTGGCGGTCGTGCCCTCGCTGTACGAGGGCTTCTCGCTCCCCGCGGTGGAGCACATGGCCTGCGGAACACCCCTCGTCGCGTCCAGGACGGGCGCCCTGCCCGAGGTCGTCGGGGACGCCGCCGTTCAGGTCTCTCCCGGCGACCCGGAGGAGCTGGCCGCCGTACTGCGCCGCCTGCTCGACTCCCCCGAGGAGCGCGCGGAGGTCGGCCGCAAGGGCTACGACCGCGTGATGGAGCGCTACGCGTGGCCGGTGGTCGCCCAGCGCACCGTCGACGCCTACCGCGAGGCCATCGCCGCCCGTACGGCCACCGCCTCGTGAGATCGCGCCGCGAGCGGGCGTTCTCGTTTCCACGTGCGCCACGAAGCCGTGCCGGAAGCATCCGCATGATCACGAAAGGTAGGCAGGAGTGCTGACCGTCGACTTCGAGCGGCTCCCCGTCGGGCCAGGCGACCGTGTTCTCGACCTCGGCGCCGGCGGCGGCCGGCACGCCTTCGAGGTACTCCGCCGGGGCGCCGACGTGGTGGCCTTCGACATGGACGCGGCCGAGCTGGAAGGCGTCGCCGCGATGTTCGCCGCCATGGACAAGGAGGGCCAGGTACCGCCCGGGGCCTCCGGGGACACCGTGGTCGGCGACGCGCTCCACATGCCGTTCCCCGACGCGTCCTTCGACCGCGTGATCGCGGCCGAGGTGCTCGAACACATCCCCGACGACATGGCCGCCATGCGGGAGATCGTCCGCGTGCTCAAGCCGGGCGGGCGGGCCGCGATCACCGTGCCGAGCTTCCTGCCGGAACGCATCTGCTGGGCGCTGTCCGAGGACTACCACACCGCTCCCGGCGGGCACATCAGGATCTACACGCTGGCGGAACTCCAGGCCAAGCTGAAGGCGTCCGGCCTTGAGGTCGGCTCCCACCACCACGCTCACGGCCTGCACGCGCCGTACTGGTGGATCAAGTGCGCGGTGGGCGTGAACAACGACGACCATCCGCTGGCCAAGGCCTACCACGAGCTCCTCGTGTGGGACATCATGAAGCGCCCCGCCGCCACCCGGATCGCGGAGGCCGTGCTCAACCCGCTGATCGGTAAGAGCGTGGTCGTCTACGTCCGGAAGCCGGCATGAGCGAGCGCAGCGAGAGCGTCGACCGGCCGCGCGCGTCTCGCGACGTGCCGCCGCGCGCACCTTCGGCACGACCCGCCTCCGAGCGGCGAGGCGCGGCGGCATGAGCGTGCCGGCCGTCCCGGGAGCGATCACAGCGGATCAGGTGGTGGCCACCGCGAGGAGCATCGCGGCGGTCCAGGACGGCGAGGGCGGCGTGCCCTGGCCGGAGGGTCACATCGACGCGTGGAACCACGTCGAATGCCTGATGGCCATGACCGTGGCCGGCCTGCGCGATGAGGCCCGCCGGGGTTACGACTGGCTCGCCCGGTACCAGCGCCAGGACGGTTCGTGGCCGATGAAGGTGGCCGGCGGCGAGCCCGTCGAGAAGGGCGGCGAGTCCAACCACGCCGCGTACGTCGCCGTGGGAGTCTGGCACGACCTGCTCGTGACCGGCGACGAGGCGTTCGCCGCCTCCATGTGGCCCATGGTCACCCGGGCGCTGGACTTCGTCGTCGGGCTGCAGACCACCCGCGGCGAGATCGTCTGGGAACGCGACGAGCACGGCGTCCCCGCGGCGTACGCGCTGCTCACCGGCTCCGCTTCGATCTACCAGGGACTGCGCAGCGGTGTCCTGCTCGGTGAACGGCTCGGCGATCCGCAGCCCGACTGGGAACTGGCCGCCGACCGGTTGGGACACGTGCTCGCCGCACACCCCGAGGCGTTCGCCGACAAGAGCCGCTTCTCGATGGACTGGTACTACCCCGTCCTCGGCGGTGCCGTACGCGGGGCCGAGGGCGAGAAGCGCATCGAGGAGGAGTGGGACACCTTCGTCGTCCCCGATCTCGGCGTGCGCTGCGTCTCCGACCAGCCCTGGGTGACCGGCGCGGAGTCCTGCGAGCTGGTGCTGACCCTGGACGCGATGGGCGACAGGGACAGGGCGCTGCGCGTGTTCGCCGACATGCAGCACCTGCGCCACGAGGACGGCTCGTACTGGACGGGCTGGCAGTTCGTGAACGAGAAACACTTCCCGCACGAGCGGTCGGCCTACACGGCGGCGGCGGTGATCCTCGCCGCGGACGCGCTGTCCGGGGCGACGCCCGGAGCCGCGATCTTCCGTGACGCCGGTGACCACGAGGTCCGCATCACCGGCGACTGCGGCTGCGAGCACGCCCGCGCCTAGACCCAGGGAGATCATCCGGCGACGTCTGCCGATCGGGGTTCCGGACCGAACCCCGATGGCACCACGTACCGGCTAGACAGTCGGACGGACCGACGGACCGACGGACCTCGCGGCGAGGGCTAGATGCCCGGGCCGGTTCGTTCGAGGACGCGCAGGGAGCCGTCGGCACGGACCTCGGTGAAGGCCCCGGAGGCGAGGGCGCGGAGATAGACGCGGTACGGCGCCTGCCCTCCGGCCGCCGGGTCGGGATAGATGTCGTGGAAGACCAGCGCCCCGCCCTCGACCACGTGCGGGGCCCATCCCTCGTAGTCCCGGGTCACCGGCTCCTCCGAGTGCCCTCCGTCGATGAAGAGCATGGCCAGCGGCGTGTTCCAGTGCCTGGCGACGGTCTCTGAGGCGCCGACGACGGCGATGACCTCGTCCTCAAGGCCGGCGGTGGCGATCGTGCGGCGGAAGAACGGCAGCGAGTCCATCTTCCCGAAGCACGGGTCCATCAGCGTGGGGTCGTGGTGAGCCCATCCCGGCTGGATCTCCTCCGAGCCGCGGTGGTGGTCCACCGTGAACACGACCGAGCCCGCCACGCGCGCGCCGGCGCCCAGGTAGATCGCCGACTTGCCGCAGTACGTGCCGATCTCGCAGATCGGGCCGCGCGAGCCGTACGCGCAGGCGAGTTCGAAGAGGGCCTGGCCCTCCTCCGGCGGCATGAAGCCCTTGGCCCGCTCGGCGGCGTACCGCAGATCAGCGGGCATCGTGACGGTGGTCACCGGTCGGTCACCTTCAGCATGGTCGTCCTTTTCGTACGGCTGTCGCCTGCAAGGGACGGAGCCTAGCCCACAACAACCCGAACAAGGTTCCACTGTCCCCTTGTCCGGCATGATGGAACATGTTCTACTTTGCAGCGTGAACCAGCGCTCCCAGATTGCGATGTCCGAGGAAGAGATCGCGAAGCTGCTCGACGGCGCACGCAAGCTCCAGCTCGGCACGATCAACCCCGACGGCACCCCGCACATGGTGACCATGTTCTACGGCCTGGTCGACGGGAAGATCGCCTTCTGGACGTACGGCAAGGCCCAGAAGGCCCGCAACATCGAGCGCGATTCCCGGATCACCTGCCTGATCGAGGACGGCGACGAGTACTCCGAACTGCGCGGCATCATGCTGTACGGCGTCGCCAAGCGCGTCGACGACCCCGCGGGCGTCCTCGGCATCGGGATGGAGGTCACCCGGCGCATGACCCGCATGGACGATGTCGAACCGCTCCGGGAGTACGTCGAGCATACCGGCCGCAAGCGCGTCGGATATGTCGTCGAGCCGACCCGCGTGGTCTCCTGGGACCACAGCAAGCTCGCCGCGGCCCCACGACAGCGCTCCGGGGAATCCCTCTGAGCCCACCGGAGCAGCGGCCCCATCCGAGGAGAGTCCAGTGAAGATCAAGCTCGACGAGCTGGTGTGCGAGGCCAACGCCGTGTGCACCGGCCTGGCCCCCGAGGTCTTCGAGCTCGATGACGACGACCGGCTGCACGTCGTACTGCCCGAGCCGCCGGCGGAGATGCTCGACCGCGTGCGGCACGCGGTCCGTTCCTGCCCCAAAGCCGCCCTATCGCTCGAAGACGAGTAACCCCCCAGGAGGTCAAATGCGCGGAGCGCTGCTGCACGCGGTCGGTGACGACAAGCTCGACATCCGTGACGACTTCACGCTGGCCCCGGTCGGCCCCACGGACGTCCGCGTGAAGATCAAGGCCACCGGCGTCTGTCATTCCGACCTGTCGGTGCTCTCGGGCGTGCTGCCGATGCCGCTGCCCGTGATCCCCGGGCACGAGGGCGCCGGCGAGGTGGTCGAGGTGGGCGACCACGTGACCTCCGTCCAGCCCGGCGACCACGTGATCATCAACTGGACGCCCGCGTGCGGCGACTGCCCGAACTGCGTCGTCGGCCAGCCGCACCTCTGCATGACGTTCGTGATGAAGAGCTTCGTGGAAGCCCGCTTCCGCTACGGCGGCGACACCCCGGCGTTCGGCATGGCCGGCTGCGGCACCTGGGCCGAGGAGATCGTCGTTCCGTGGCAGGGGGCGATCAAGGTCGATCCGGACGTGCCGTACGAGGCCGCCGCGCTGATCGGCTGCGGCATCACCACCGGCGTCGGAGCGGTGCTCAACACCGCGAAGGTACGTCCCGGCTCCACTGTCGCGGTCGTCGGCTGCGGCGGCGTGGGCCTCTCGGTGATCCAGGGTGCCCGGCTGTCGGGCGCGACCACGATCCTCGCGATCGACCCCCTAGAGTCCAAGCACGAGCTGGCCAAGAAGGTCGGCGCCACGCACGCGATCACCCCCGACCAGCTCATGGACGCGACGGCGAGCCTCACCGGCGGCCAGGGCTTCGACTACGGCTTCGAGGTGGTCGGCAAGTCCGCCGCGATCATGACCGCGTGGCAGGCCACGCGACGCGGCGGCGACGTCGTCGTCGTCGGCGCGGGCGCCATGGACGACACGGTGCCGCTGACCGCGTTCAACCTGCTCTTCGAGGGCAAGAACATCCTCAGCTCGCTCTACGGCGGTTCGGACGTGCGCCGCGACTTCCCGTTCTTCGCCGGCCTCTACAAGGCGGGCAAGCTCGACCTGGAGAGCATGATCAGCTCCAGGATCAAGCTCTCGGACCTCAACGACGCGGTCGCCTCGCTCAAGAACGGCGAGGTCCTCCGCCAGATCGTCGTCATGGACTGAGAACACGCGCGACGGACAGGCCCGCCCGGCGTTCCCGGGCGGGCCTGTCGCCGTTCCGGGCCGTCGGCCAGGGAGGGCCACTTGGTAGATGCCATCTACCTAGATGCCATCTACCGAGGAGTCGACCATGCGTGGGGCCCGCTTCATCGGACGCCTGCGGGAGCTGGACGTTCTCCGCAAGCGTCTTCGCCGTGTCCACTCCTCAGGCACCGGATCCGCCCTCGCCCTGAGGGGACGCCGTCAGGTCGGGAAGTCTCGACTCGTCCAGGAATTCTGCGACCAGGCGGGCACACCGTACCTGTTCTTCACCGCAATCAAGGGAATGTCCCCAGTAGAGTCCGTGGCCACTTTCTGCACCGAATTGCAAGAGTCCTCCCTGCCTCCCGATTCCGGCAATGTCGTGCGGGTGAGCAATGGGAGCTGGCCGGACGCCTTCCGGGTCCTGGCATCCACGCTCCCCTCGACGCCCTCGATCATCGTCATGGACGAGATGCCCTGGCTCGCCGAGCAGGACGACCTGTTCGACGGAGCGTTACAGACGGCATGGGACCGGCTGTTGTCCATGAAGCCGGTCCTGCTGCTTCTGCTGGGCAGCGACCTTCACATGATGGAGCGGCTGACCGCCTACGATCGGCCCTTCTACGGACGAGCGGACACCATGGTGCTCGGCCCGCTCAACCCGGCCGAGACCGCCGACGCCGTCGGCTCCTCCACAGGTTGGCGAAGGAGAAGCAGGTGCTCACCGTGGATCAGCCGCTGTCCACCCAGCCGGGAAAACCGGCCTTGTACCGGGTCGCCGACAACAACCTGCGAATGTATCTGGGCATCCTCCGTGCCGCCGCCGATCATTCCCGCCGGGGTCGTCCAGACCTGGCATTCCGCCTGGTTCAACGACGATGGACCAGCTTTCGCGGCCCCGCGGTGGAACCCGTCGTACGCGACGCGTTGACGATCGCCGGAGCGTCCGGAGATCTCCCGTGGCCCGAGATTGAGGCCGTGGGCGGCTGGTGGAATCGCCGATTCGCTCCCGAAGTCGATCTGGTCGGCGCGGACCGCGCCCCAGTGGCTCGCCACGTCGCGTTCGCGGGCTCCGTCAAATGGCTGGGCACCCCATTCGACGCGCATGACCTGGCGACCCTCCGCCGTGACGCGGCGCAGGTTCCCGGGTTCGACACCGGGGTGAGCGGACTCGCCGTGGTCTCGCTGTCAGGTATGCGGTCCGGCGTGGAAGGCGCCGACCTGGTCTGGGGCGCGGACGACGTCATCGCGGCGTGGCGCTGAGCCGGGGCGGCGGAACCCACCCTGCGGCACTGACCCCGGAGCACTGACCCGGAGCATTGACCACCGGAGCATTGACCACCGCGGAACTCGTCCCGGAGGGCTCCCGCGCCTCGACGCTTCGAGCGGCCGCGCCGCCAGAACGGGTGAACTACTCCGAGGAAAAGGCGGCATCGAAGGACGCTTCCGGCGGGGTGATGGCGTTCAGCCGCCGGATGTACGCCAGGGACTCCGGAGCGCCGGCGAGGCGGTCCATGCCGGCGTCCTCCCACTCGATCGAGATCGGGCCGTCGTAGCCGATGGCGTTCAACGCGCGGAAGCACTCCTCCCACGGCACGTCGCCCCGCCCGGTCGAGACGAAGTCCCAGCCGCGCCGCAGGTCCGCCCAGGGCAGGTGGGAGGACAGCCGGCCACGGCGGCCGTCGCCGACGCGGACCTTGGTGTCCTTGCAGTCGACGTGATAGATCCGGTCGGCGAAGTCGAGGATGAACCCGGCCGGGTCGACCTGCTGCCAGACCATGTGCGAGGGGTCCCAGTTCAGCCCGAACGCCTCGCGACGGCCGACGGCCTCCAGCGTGCGCACCGTGGTGTGGTAGTCGTAGGCGATCTCACTGGGGTGCACCTCGTGCGCGAACCGCACGCCCACCTCGTCGAAGACGTCCAGGATCGGGTTCCACCGGTCGGCGAAGTCCTGGTATCCCGCCTCGATCATCGACGGCGGGACCGGCGGGAACATCGCCACGGTGTGCCAGATGGACGATCCGGTGAACCCCACCACCGTTCCGACGCCCAGCTTCGCCGCGGCCCTCGCGGTGTCCTTCATCTCCTCGGCCGCGCGCCGCCGTACCTCCTCGGGGTCTCCGGACCCCCACAGGCGCGCGGGCAGGATGGCCTTGTGCCGCTCGTCGATCGGGTGGTCGCAGACGGCCTGTCCGACGAGGTGGTTCGAGACGGCCCACACGCCGAGGTTGTGCTTCGCGAGGACCTCGCGCTTGCGTTCCACGTACGTGTCGTCGGAAAGGGCCTTGTCCACCTCGAAGTGGTCGCCCCAGCAGGCGATCTCCAGGCCGTCGTAGCCCCATTCTGAGGCGAGCCGGCACACCTCCTCGAAGGGGAGATCGGCCCACTGTCCGGTGAACAACGTGATCGGTCGCGTCATCTGCGCTCCTCCCGGTACGGGATCTCAGGGGATGTCACGGGATGTCATGGGTGTGCTCAGAGCGGCGTCCACCGGGAGGCGTTCGCCGCGCTCTCCTCGACGGCGGCCAGCACGCGCTGCACGCGCAGGCCGTCCTCGAACGAGGGTGAGGGGTCGGTACCGGCCGCGATCGCCTCCAGGAAGTCCTTCACCTCGTGGGTGAAGGTGTGCTCGTAGCCAAGGCCGTGGCCCGGAGGCCACCACGCGTCCATGTAGGGATGGCCGGGCTCGGTGACGAGGATCCGCCGGAACCCGGCGTCCGCCTGGGCCTCGTCGTGGAACCACAGCTCGTTCATGGCCTCGAAGTCGAACGCCAGGCTGCCCAGCGAGCCGTTGATCTCCAGCCGGAGGGCGTTCTTGCGCCCGGTGGCGAACCGGGTGGCCTCGAACGACCCCAGCGCACCGCCGTCGAACCTGCCGATGAACAGCGCCGCGTCGTCGACGGTGACCTGCCCCCGCCCGTCCGTACGGCTGCCGCCGGCGAGCCCGCTGGCGCCCTCGGCCAGCGGCCTCTCCTTGACGAAGGTCTCGGTGAGGGCGGAGACGCCGGTCAGCAGCTGTCCGGTGACGAACTGGGCGGTGTCCACGATGTGAGCGCCGATGTCGCCCAGCGCGCCCGATCCGGCCTTGTCCTTCTGCAGTCGCCACACCAGCGGGAACTCGGGGTCCACGATCCAGTCCTGGAGGTACTGGGCGCGGACGTGCCGGATCTCCCCGAGGCGTCCTTCGGCGACGTACCTCCTGGCCAGCGCGATGGCGGGCACCCGCCGGTAGTTGAAGGCGACCATGCTGCGCACGCCGCGCGCGGCCGCCTTCGACGCCGCCGCGGTCATGGCCTCCGCCTCCGCCACGGTGTTGGCGAGCGGCTTCTCGCACAGCACGTGCTTGCCCGCCTCCAGCGCGGCGATGGCGATCTCCGCGTGGGAGTCACCGGGCGTGCAGATGTCCACGATCTGCACGTCGTCGCGGGCGACCAGCTCGCGCCAGTCAGTCTCGACCGCGGCCCAGCCGAGCGCGGCCGCGGCGGCGGCCGCGTGGTCCTCCGACCGGCCGGAGAGCACCGCCATCGACGGTGTCACCGGCAGGTCGAAGAACGCGGTCACGTTCCGCCAGGCCTGGGAGTGCACGCGTCCCATGAACGCGTAGCCCACCATGCCCACCCCGATCAGCGGCTTCACGATTCGAACCCCAGCGGGAGGTAGGTCGCGACGTTGTCCTTGGTGATGGTCTCGGACGCGAGGGTGATCGACTGCGGGACCTGGTTCTCGGTGAGGTCGGACATGCCCTTGTCCTGGGCGATGAGCCGGGCCAGTTTGATCGCGGACGACGCCATGGTCGGGCTGTAGGTCACCGTGGCCGCGAGCACGCTGCCACCGGACTGGATCTCACGCATGGCGTTCGCCGATCCTGCGCCGCCGACCATGAAGAACTCGCTGCGGTTCGCCTCCTTGATGGCGGCGAGCACGCCGATGCCCTGGTCGTCGTCGTGGTTCCAGATGGCGTCGATCTTCTTGTGCGCCTGCAGCAGGTTCGCGGTGACCTCGGTGCCGGACTGGACGGTGAACTGGGCGGCCTGCTTGGCGGTCACCTTGAACCCGTACGACTTGAGCGCGTCCTCGAAGCCCTTGCTCCGGTCCTGCGTGAGCGGCAGCGTGGCGATGCCCTGGATCTCGACGATCACGGGATCGCTCACCCCCTTCTCCTTGAGCGTCTTGCCGATGTAATGCCCGGCGGCCACGCCCATGCCGTAGTTGTCGCCGCCGATCCAGGTCCGGTACGACAGCTTGTCGGGGAAGACCCGGTCGAGGTTGACGACCGGGATTCCGGCGTCCATGGCCTGCCTGGCCACCTGGTTGAGCTGCTGGCCGTCGTTGGGCAGCAGCACCAGGACGTCGACCTTCGCCTGGATCAGGGACTCCACGGCCGAGATCTGCTGGTTGATGTCGTTGGTCGGCTCCACCGGCTTGAACACCACGTCGGAGTACTGCTTCGCCGCGGCCTCGGCGTTCTTGGCGATGGCCGCGATCCAGCCGTGGTCGGCGGCGGGCGCCGAGAATCCGATCGTCACCTGGGTGCCGGGCTGGTCGTTGCCTCCGGCCGCGGCGGCGGTCGTCGCCGCCGCGGCCGCCGCGCTGGGCTGCACGGCCGGCTCGTTGCTGGTGCACGCGGAGACGAGCGCTCCGGCGCCGATAACGGCACCGCCGAGGATGAAGCCCCGGCGACCGGTGTTCTGGGTCATGTGATCTCCCGTTTCAGATGGGGGGACTGCGTGAGGAGAAGGGTTCGAGGGTGTGGAGGGCCGGGGCCGCGAGTCGTCGCTCTCGGCCCTCGGCGGTGTTCGGATGGGTGGCGTCGTCAGGTGGCGGTGAGTGCGCCGCGCCGCTGCATGAGCACGGCGACGACGATGATCAGGCCTTTCGCGATGAGCTGATCGCTCGTGTTGAGCCCGTTGAGGATGAACAGGTTGGTGATCACCGTGAAGATCAGCAGGCCCAGGATCGACCCGATGATGGTCCCCCGGCCGCCGGTGAGCAGGGTGCCGCCGATGATGACGGCGGCGATGGCGTCCAGTTCGTACAGGTCGCCGTGGGTGGAGGAGCCGGTGGTCGTCCTCGCCATGATGAGGACGGCCGCGATCCCGCAGCACAGGCCGGACAGCCCGTACAGCAGCATGGTGTGGCGCCGGACGTCGATGCCGGCCAGGCGGGCCGCCTCGGGGTTGCCGCCGACGGCGTACGTCCTGCGGCCGAACGTGGTCCGGTTGAGCAGGATCCAGCCGAGCACCACCACCAGGGCGAAGACGTAGACCAGCAGCGGCAGCCCGAGCACCCGGGTGGTGGACAACTCGACGATCGCGCTGTTGGCCTGCTGGACCAGCTGGGTCCGCTGGTTGGACATGCGCTGGGCCAGGCCCCGGGCCGCCACCAGCATGGCGAGGGTGGCGATGAACGGCACCATCCGGCCGTAGGAGATCAGGAAGCCGTTCACCAGCCCGGCCCCGGTGCCGACCAGGACCGCGCACACGATCATGACCGCCGGGCCGTACGACTGGGTGGCCAAGGTGGTCGCCCAGACCGAGGACATCG
Organism: Microtetraspora glauca; assembly: GCA_001570385.1. Taxonomy (GTDB): domain Bacteria; phylum Actinomycetota; class Actinomycetes; order Streptosporangiales; family Streptosporangiaceae; genus Microtetraspora; species Microtetraspora glauca. The sequence goes on from BBYL01000010.1 coordinate 464,183, forward strand.
CCATGACCGCGCCGACGGACAGGTCGATGCCGCCTCCGATGATCACGAAGGTCATGCCGACGGTGATCACGCCGATCGTCGAGGCGAGCGCGAGGATGCTCACCAGGTTGGAGGAGGTGGCGAAGTTCTCCGGCCTGGTCACCAGGCCGACGATCGCCAGGAGGACGAGCGCGGCGACGAGGCCGACGTGCGGCACCTCCCCGATCCTCCCCAGGAAGGGCCTTCTCGCCACGCGTGTCGGGGTCGCCTCAGTCAACGTGGGACTCCTCGTTCGTCGAAACCATGACCAGATCGAGGACGCGGTGCTCGTCGAGGTCCACCGCGGGGGCCTCGTGCACGATCCGGCCCTCACGGATGACAAGCACGCGGTCCGCCAGCCCGAGTACCTCGGGGACCTCGCTGGACACCAGCAGGACGGCCACGCCCTCGTCGGCCAGCCGCCGGATGACGGCGTACAGCTCGGCGCGGGCGCCCACGTCCACGCCGCGGGTCGGCTCGTCGAGCAGCAGCAACCTGCGGCCCTCGACGAGCCAGCGGGCCAGCACCGCCTTCTGCTGGTTGCCGCCGGACAGCGTCTTGACCGGCCGGCGCGGATCGCGCGGCCGGATGTCCAGCGCCTCGATCAGCCGGGCCGCCTCCGCTGCCTCCCTGCGGCGGTCCATCCAGCCGAGGCGCGCGTAGCGGGTCAGGCCGGCCAGCGTGATGTTGCGCGCCACGCTCTGGTCCAGCAGCAGGGCCTGCGCCTTCCGCTCCTCGGGAGCGAGGCCCATGCCGAGCCGTACGGACGTGGTCGTGTGGCCGGGCCGCACGGGGCGGCCGTCGAGCAGGACGCGGCCGGACGCCCGGCGCGCGCCGTAGACGGCCTCGATGATCTCGGACCGGCCCGAGCCGACCAGACCGGCCAGCCCGACGATCTCCCCGGCCCGTACGGAGAAGGAGACGTCGGCGAAGACGCCGGGCACGGTCAGCCCCTCCACCCGCAGGACCTCGGGCCGGTCGCCGCCGGGTTCCGGTCGCGGCGGGAAGACGTACTCGACGTCGCGACCGGTCATCAGCGAGACGACGCGCCCGGTCGGGGTCGTGGCGGGGAGGCCCACCGCGACCGTGCGGCCGTCCTTGAGCACGGTGACCCGGTCGCCGATCTCGCGGATCTCCTCCAGCCGGTGCGAGATGTAGACGACCGCGACTCCCTGGGCGGTGATCTCGCGGATGATCCGGAACAGGTTGGCCACCTCGTCGTGCGCGAGCGCGGCGGAGGGCTCGTCCATGACGATCAGGCGGGCGTCATGGGAGAGCGCGCGGGCCATGCTGACGACCTGCTTGGCCGCCGGAGGCAGCCGGCCCACCTCGGTGCCCGGCGGGATCTCCCCGTGGCCGAGCCGCCGGAGCAGGTCCGCCGCGATCCGGTTGGTCTCTCCGCGCCGGGTGAACCCGAACGAGGTCCGCTCGTGGCCGAGGAGGATGTTCTCGGCCACGGACAGCCCGTCCACCAGGTCGAGTTCCTGATAGATGGTCGCGATGCCCTGTTTCATGGCCGCGGTCGGGGTGGCCAGCCGTACCGGCTCGCCGTCCAGCAGGACCTCGCCCTCGTCGGGCTGGTGCGCGCCCGCGAGGATCTTGATGAGGGTCGACTTGCCCGCGCCGTTCTGGCCGAGCAGGCAGTGCACCTCGCCGGCTCTGACCTCCAGGTCGACGCCGTCCAGTGCTCGTACGCCGGGGAACCGTTTGACGATTCCCCGCATGGCGAGCAGGGGTGCCGTGTCGGGGGGTGACACCGGCATGATGCCTCCAGTTGCTGCGATGGGCGTTACGCGGCCGAGTAGACGTGGTCACTGATGAGCCGGGTCGCGCCGACGATCCCGGCGGCGTCGCCCAGTTCCGAGAGCACGATGGGCAGGTTGCCCGTCGCCAGCGGCAACGACCTGCGGTAGACGACGCTTCTGATCTCCGCGAGCAGCACGTGGCCCAGGCGGGCCACGCCTCCGGCGATGATGACGAGACCGGGGTTGAAGAAGCTGACCAGGCTCGCCAGGACCTGGCCGACCCTGCGCCCGCCGTCACGGATGATCTGGATCGCCGCGGCGTCTCCCTGCGCCGCCGCGGCCGCCACGTCCTCCGCCGTCAACGCTCCGGCCGCGGCGAGCCTCTCGGCGAGGTACGGCGAGCCGCCCGACCGCGCGACAGCCGTGGCCTGGCGGGCCAGCGCGGCCCCGCCGAAGTAGGCCTCCAGGCACCCCGAGTTGCCGCAGGCGCAGATCGGGCCGTCGTCGTCGACCCTGATGTGGCCGATGTCGCCCGCGCTCCCGGACACTCCGCGGTAGATCTTGCCGTCCACCACGATGCCGCAGCCGACGCCGGTGCCGATCTTGACGAGCAGGAAGTCGCCGACCTGCCTGGCCAGCCCCGCGTGCAGCTCCCCGAGCGCCATGATGTTGACGTCGTTGTCCACCATCGCCGGGCAGCCGAGCTCCTCGCTGACCGCCTCCCTGACCGGGTAGCGGTCCCACCCGGGCATGATCGGCGGGACGACGGGGACTCCCTCGGGAAAGCTCACCGGCCCGGGGACGCCGATGCCGGCGCCGTGGAGCTGGGTGAACAGGCCCTGCTCGCGGAGCTTGCCCAGCAGGGCGATGGCCCGGTCGAGCACCACGGCCGGACCCTCCCGGATGTCACACGGCTCGCTCAGATGTCCGAGGACCTCCAGCTCGCCGTCGGTGACCGCGACGTCGACCGAGGTGGCGCCGATGTCGATCCCGGCGAACCTCGTCTGGCGCGACAGCCGTACCTTGCCGGACCGCCTGCCGCCACGTGACTCGGCGAGGCCGTCCGGCTCTGCCAGGCCCAGCTCGATCAGCCGGTCGAGCTCGACGTTCAGTTTGGACCTGGACAGGTCCACCACGTCACCGAGCTCGGCCCGCGACCGGCCGCCCTCCCGCAGGAGCCGCAGCAGCATCGCCTGGTGCACGTTCTCTGGCCGCATGCGCTTCACAAAGCCTCCGGATCGGAGTGAGATGGCGCGAACTTACCCTTCTTTTGCGGAACTGTGAAGACCTTTTCTACGCTGCTTTCCTAACTTTCGCTGAAATCTGCAAAAGTTAGCCGCCTGAGCTGTCACAACGAAAAACGCACGGCCTCGCGGATCACATGATCAACGCGAGGCCGTGCGTTCGTTGCGGCCACATCCGGCGGGCGACCCCGCCGTAGCGGCGGATGTCAGAGCATGGCCTGCATGGACGCGCCGGCCTGCTGGCCCAGGGTGGTGGGCTGGAGATACGGCTGCTCGGCCATGATGGCCTCCCAGTTGTCGCGGACACCCTCGACGGAGATCGCGTCGTCCCGCCATCCCGGCCCCTCGGCGACGAACACGCGGGCGACCCGGCCGCCGCCGACCGAGAACACCTCACCGCTGGTCTCGCAGCTCTCGTGCGCCAGGTAGGCGACCACGGGGCTGATCCGCTCCGCGGTGAACTTGGCCTCGAACTCGGCGGGGAGCAGGGTCTCGGTCATCCGCGTCCAGGCGATCGGCGCGATCGCGTTGGCCTTGATGCCCGCGCGGGCGCCCTCGATGCCGAGGGTCTTGGTCAGGCCGACCAGACCCATCTTGGCCGTGGAGTAGTTGGCCTGGCCGAAGTTGCCGAACAGTCCCGCCGGGGACGAGGTGTTGACGATGCGGCCGTAGCCCTGCTCCTTCATGTGCGGGAACGCGGCACGGCTCACCAGGAACGCTCCGCGCACGTGCACGGCGATGACCGCGTCGAACTCCTCGACGGTCATCTTCCCGAACGACTTGTCGCGCAGGATCCCGGCGTTGTTGACGACGATGTCCACCCGCCCGAAGGCGTCGACGGCGGCCCGTACGACGGCCTCGGCACCCTCCGGAGTGGCGACGCTGTCGGCGTTCGCGATCGCCTCGCCGCCGTTCTTCGTGATCAGCTCGACGACCTCCGCGGCCGGGCCGGTGGAGGCGCCGCTGCCGTCCAGGGCGCCGCCGAGATCGTTGACGACGACCTTGGCACCCCGCTCGGCCAGCAGGAGAGCGTGCGACCGGCCGAGCCCGTGACCCGCACCGGTGACGACCGCGACCTTTCCGTCGAACCTGAGATCGGACATCGCGTCCACCCTTCGAGGAGAACAACATTCTAGTTGTCAAAACAATATCTCCCTGTCCCGTAAGGGACATCAGACGATGTTGCACCGTTGCAGATAGTGATCGAACGAGTAAATTTCTGCTATAGTCCTTGATCCCGTACGGGCATGGGTGAAAGTCACGGCACACCTAACTGGAGGCCCCGCATGCCCTCATCTCCGCCGCTGCGCGTGGTCCAGTGGGCCACCGGCGCAGTCGGGGGGTACGCGCTCCGCGATGTGATCAGCAGGCCGGATCTCGAACTGGCCGGAGTCCTCGTCTACGACCCGGACAAGGTCGGGCTCGACGCCGGGGAGCTGGTCGGTCTCGGATCCACCGGTGTCGCGTGCACCGACGACGTGGACCGGGTGCTCGCGCTCGACGCCGACTGCGTCCTGCACATGCCGCTCCCCGCCGCCTATTTCGGCGGTGATCCGGCGACCGACGTGGAGGTCGTCTGCGCCCTTCTGGCCTCCGGCAAGAACGTCATCACCACCACCGGGTTCGTCTATCCGCAGGCGTACGGTCCCGGCCTGGTCGACCGGCTGGAGTCGGCGTGCGCGCGGGGTGGGACGTCGCTGCACGGCACCGGCATCAACCCGGGGTTCATGAGCGACCTGCTGCCGCTCGCGCTGTCCGGGCTGTCCTGCCGGCTCGACCACATCTACGTGCGCGAGTCGTCCGACTTCCGGGGGCACCCGTCACGGCAGATCGTCACCGACCTGATCGGGTTCACCCGGGCGCCCAAGGACTACGCCGGAGCGGTGCGGCCGTTCCGCGCCTTCCAGCGTGCGCTGTTCTCCGAGAGCGTCCAACTCGTCGCCCACGCGCTCGGCGTACGGCTCGACGAGGTCGAGGAGACCGACGAGTACGAACTGGCCGTCGACGAGTTCGAGATCGCCGCGGGAGTGGTCCGGCCCGGCACGGTCTGCGCGTCGCGCTGGGTCTTCAGCGGCCTGGTCAGGGGCCGGCCGTTCATGACGGTCGAGTGCGTCTACAAGGCGGACGCCGACCGGGTGCGCCGCTGGGCCGCGCCGGGCTTCGCCGTCCACATCGAGGGCCGTCCCACCATGGCCGTCGCGATCGACGAGGTCGAGCACGGCCTGGCCGGGGCGGCGGCGCACGCCGTCAACGCGATCGCCGCCGTGTGCGCCGCACCGTCCGGCATCCGTACGCTTCTCGACCTGCCGCTCGTCACCGGCCGCGGCACCGCGCGGCTCGCCTGATCCGAGATCCCGGCCGGCGCGGCCGATCAGCGCGGCAGGAAGTGACCGAACCTGCCCTGGTGATAGAGCAGCGGCCGACCGGCTTCCACGACCGTCGTCGCCGTGACCAGGCCGACCACCAGGATGTGGTCGCCGACCTCGACGGTGTGGTGCGTACGGCAGATCAGGTGGGCGGACACGTCGTCGAGCAGGGGCACTCCGTCCGGCCCCGCCGTCCAGCGCGTCGGGTGGGCGAACCTGTCCGCGCCCTTCTTCGCGAACCGGGAGGCGACGTCGGCCTGGTCGCTCGCGAGCACGTTCACCGCGAAGTCACCGGCTCTTCGCAGCCGCGGCCAGGTCGAGGACGACTGGGCCACGTAGAACGACACCAGCGGCGGGCTCAGGCTCACCGAGGAGAACGAGGTGGCCGTCAGCCCGACCGGTTCCCCTTCGGGAAGGGCGGTGACCACCACGACTCCCGCCGCGTGGACGGCGAGCGCCCGGCGGAACTCCTCACTGCCCACACCCTCGCCGGCACCCTCGCCGGTGCCGCCGACGAGCCTGAGCCGTGAGCGGCCGCTGTCCTCGGGGATCTCGTGCGCGACCGTCACGCGGTCACCTCCTGGGCAAGCGTGAGCTGCGGGGCGACCTGGTCCACCCAACCGGCCAGGACGTCGTCCAACTCGGGGATCCGCGACTCCAGCAGCGCGAGGCCCGGGGTGGGGACCCACGCGCCCAGTTCGACCAGGAGCGGCCGCAGGTGGACCTCGACGGCGAGGGAGTGCTTCGGATCGCCCATCACCAGTAGCGGCAACGCGAACTTCCCGGCCAGCGCCCGGTGCGGCAGCCGGTCGAGGAACGCCTTCAGGAGGCCCGTGTAGGAGCCCTTGTAGGTCGGCCCGGCCACCACCAGGAGATCGGCGTCGAGGACCAGCTCCAGGGCGACCTCCAGCGGCGCGGACGGCTGGGGGCCGAACAGGTGCGGCGCGAGCCCCGCGAGGTCCACGACCTCGGGTGGCGCCGTCCGCCCGATCCGTGCCGCGACGGCCTCCGCGGCCCGGACGGCCACGTCCAGCGTCCGTGATCCGGCCCTCGGGTTGCCGACCAGCGTCACGATCGTCATTTTGTACTCCTTACCTGTACAAGCATGCATGTACCGGGACATTTCTCTGTCCCTTCGCACGGCCCTCCCGCGGGAGAGACGACCGCCCTCGGCACCCGACGAGCACGGGGGAAGAGGGAGGGAATGCGCCGCCCGCACCCGCGGGCGGATCGGTTTCTAGGAGGCACGACGACACCGGGCGCTCGCGACGTGACCGAAGTCCACGTGGACGCGCCTGGTCAGGTACGGACCCTGGCTCATGACCGTGACGCTAAACGCGACTCATGGCAAAGTCAATATTTCCTACTAGCTTTCCATGGAATGCCACAGATCCGGCTCGCCCACGACCCGGGTCGCCAGCCCACGGCCCTCCAGCCACACCAGGTGGGCGAGGGTCTCGTTGGTCGCGGACCGCTGCATGAACGCCGGGATCGTCTCCCACGGCCGTGACCAGGTGAGGCGGGTGGCCAGCTCCCAGCACGTGACACCGTCGGCGGCCTTGAGCACGGTCTCGATCTCCGCGAGCCGCTCCTCATGGTGGTCGATCACGTAGTTCACCCGCTCCGCCAGCTCCAGGAAGCGGTATTCGTGGGCGGGAAGCACCTCGTCCACGTCCAGCTTGCCGACACTCCGCAGCGAGTCGAGATAGTCCGCCAGCGGGTTGGGCGCCGACTGCGGGTGGACCGCCACGTTGGGCGTGATCCGGGGAAGCACGTGGTCACCGGAGAACAGCAGCTTGCGGTCGGCCTCGACGAAGCACAGGTGGCCGGGCGAGTGCCCCGGCGTCCAGATCGCCTTGAGGTTCCAGCCGGGCAGGTCGAGCCGTTCCCCGTCCTCGATCAGCCGGTCGGGCACGGCCGTCGACACGTAGTTGCGCATCATCATGGACGCCCCGGCCAGCTCCTGGGCCGTCAGGTCGGGCACGCCCGCCCGCAGGAGCAGCACCCGTCCCCGGTCGGCGAGTTCCTTGATGCCCGGCTCGTCGTAGCGATCGTGCACCAGCCGCGCGTCGGCGGGGTGCAGCCCGATCCACGCGCCCGACGCCTCCCGGAGACGCCCGGCGAGGCCGTAGTGGTCCGGGTGGATGTGCGTGACCAGGACGGCCTTGATGTCGGTGACCGCGTATCCGGCCACCGCGAGCCCGGCGGTGAGCGCGTCGTAGGCCTCGTCGGTGTTCCATCCCGCGTCGATGATCGCGACACCGTCCGGCAGCTCCATCGCGTAGACGAGGACGTACCTCAGCGGGTTGATCGGGATCGGCACGGGGATCGACCAGAGGCCGGGGCGCACGCGCTCGACCTCGGGCAGAGCCCCTCCGTTCCACGCCGCACGCTGCTGCTCGTTCGCCGCCGTCACCATCGGCTTGCTCATCGGCCTGCCCCTTTCGCCTCCAAGATTCTGCCCCGCGCACCGAATCAAGTTCTACTCGGGGCGGGTACGGGGGCCGCCCGGCGGGCAGGGAGCCGTACGAACAGGAGCGATGAGGCGAGAACCACCACGGCCACGGCGGCCCACGTGCCGCCGACGCCGAGTTTCGTGGTCAGCGGGCCGAGGCCGAGCGTGATCAGCATGCCGCCGAACTGGAGCTGGAGCGAGTCCACGGACATCACCGTGGCCCGCCGCGCGGACTCCACCCGGAGGTGGATCAGCTCCTCCCTGACCAGCTCGGTGACGGACATCGCGGCGAAGACCACGAAGTACGCGACGCCCGCCGCGACGATGCCCTCGGTTCCGGACAGCGTGACCGACGCCGCCAGACCGGCGAGAGCCACGGCGGTGACGATCATCGCGGCGACCGCCGTACGCGTGGACGAGCTGAGAAGGCGGGCCACGGAAGGGGCGACGGAGCTGCCGACCGCGTTGGCTCCGAATCCGACCGCGGCCACGATCGCGTAGGCCGTGCTTCCCGTCTCCAGGCGGCCGGTGAGCTCCGCGAGACGCACGGGGGTCAGCGCCTCGATGCCGGCCAGCATCACCCCCGCCGCCGCCCCGACCAGGAGCAACCGGGCCAGACCCCGGTCGCGCACGGCGAGGTGGAAGCCGCCGCGGATCGTCAGCGGCACGTCCTTGAGTATCTCCCTCAGCCGCTCGGCGGCGCGCGACCCGGACGATCCCTCCGAGGGCGTCCGCCGCGGCTCCGGCATGGCCGAGAGGACCACGACGAAGGCCACCGCCGCCGCGACCGCGCCGCACCACACGGGGACGGCGAGCCGCTGCACCGCGTCGCCGGGCAGCACGAGTGGCACGAGACCACCCGCGAGGACCCCGCCGAACAGGGCGGTGGAGCTCGCGGCGGACCCCAGGGCCAACCCCGGCTTGAGATCGGCCTCCGGCCCCTCGGCGGCGTGCAGCGCGTCGACGTACCACGCCTGGGCCGGGCCGCTGGACAGCGCCCGCGCGACGCCCTTGAACAGCGAGGAGAGCAGGAACAGCCAGACGGAGTCGGCCATGGCCATCACGACCAGCCCCGCCATGCTGAAGGCGAAGCCGGCCGCGAGCACCACCCGGCGGCCCACGACGTCGGCCAGCCCGCCGGTGGGGAGCTCCAGCAGCACGATCGTGACGGAGTACGCGGCCGACACCAGGCCGATCTCCCCCAGGTCGAGCCCCCTGGCGGACATCAGCAGCACCATCGGCGCCATCATCAACCCGGGAGGAAGCCACCCGAGGAACTGGATCAGCGCGTACCGTCTCCGCGCGCCCGCCGCGGTCAGCGTGTCACCCCACATAGCCGCGCACCGGATGGGCGCTGACGAACACGGACACCCGCTCGGCGTCGGGCGCGTCCTTGTCGCGCTCCTCGAACTCCCTGAGGAGGGCGGAGACGCGCCCGTAGAGTGCCTCGGCCGAGGCGGGTGTGAGCCGGACGACGTCGTCGGACATGCCGGCGGCCTCGACCCACGCCGCGCCCCAGGATTCGGGGTCCCGGTCGAACGCCTCCACGGTCGCCCGGAGCACCTCCAGCTGCCGCCGGCGCATGAAGGCCACCGCCTCGCGCCCCTCGGGAGTGCCGGACAGCTCCGTGTTGCTCCACGACGTGTAGGCGTGGACCGCCCGCCAGCGGCGCTCCCGCCGGTCGCGTTGCTCGGCGTCCTCCTCGACGAAGCCATACTTCGCGAGTTGCCGCAGGTGGTAGCTGGTCGAGCCCGAGCTCTCGCCGAACTTGGCGGCCAGCTCCGTGGCCGTCGCCGGCCCGTCGAGCCGCAGCGTCCCGAGGAGGCGGACCCGCAGCGGGTGGGCCACGGCCTTGAGCGCCCGGGGATCGGTGACATGGAAGGCCTCGTTCATGTCTCCGGTTCTAACATTGCAAAGAGAGTTTTGCAAAGCTTCCTTTGCCATGTGAAACTTTCATCGGGCCAACCGGACACCGGGCCGGTCAGGCGGCGATCAGCACCGGAGATCGTTGACGCCACGGGAAAAGCAAGGGAACCATCGAGGCGCTCACCTCTTTGGGAGCGCTCCCACACCTCCCCCAAGGATCTCCGTGATCAGACGACTCAGCATCCTCGCCGCGGCGGCGCTGGCCGCGACGTGCCTGACCGGCGCCCCGGCCATGGCGGACGGACCCGAGCAGATCGCCAACGGCACGTTCGACACCACCACCGAACCGTGGTGGCACACCGGCAACCTCGCGTTCGACCTCGACGGCGGGCGGCTCTGCGCCGACGTTCCCGGCGGCACCGCCAACCCGTGGGACGCGATCATCGGTCTCAACGACATCCCACTGGTCAAGGACGAGACCTACGCGTTCAGCTTCTTCGCGACCGCGACCCCCGGGAAGGTCGCGAAGGCGCTGATCCAGCTCCCCGTCGACCCGTACACCCAGTACCTCTCCGCCAACCCCGAGCTCAGCGTCTCTGGCAACACCTACGCCTACACCTTCACCTCGCCGGTCGACCTGCCGAACGGCCAGGTGGCCTTCCAGATCGGCGGCAGCGCCGAACCGTGGCGGTTCTGCCTGGACGACGTGTCGCTCAAGGGCGGCGCGGAGCCCGACGTCTACACGCCCGACACCGGCCCGCGCGTACGGGTGAACCAGGTCGCCTACCTGCCCAAGGGTCCAAAGAACGCCACCCTCGTCACCGAGGCCGTCGGGGCGCTCCCCTGGCAGCTCAAGGACGCCGACGGCGTCACGGTCTCCGACGGTGTCACCACCCCGCGCGGTGTGGACGCCAGCTCCGGCCAGAACGTCCACTCCATCGACTTCAGCGCGTACAGGAAGGCGGGCGAGGGCTACACGCTCACCGCGGACGGCGAGACCAGCCGTCCCTTCGACATCGGGGGCGGCGCCTACCAGGACCTCAAACTCGACGCGCTGAAGTTCTACTACACGCAGCGCAGCGGCGTCGCGATCGACGACGCGCTGCGCCCCGGGTACGGCAGGCCCGCCGGGCACGCCGGCGTCGCTCCCAACCAGGGCGACACCGCCGTCCCGTGCCAGCCGGGCGTCTGCGACTACACCCTGGACGTCTCCGGCGGCTGGTACGACGCGGGCGACCACGGCAAGTACGTGGTCAACGGCGGCATCTCGGTCGCCCAGCTCATGAGCGAGTTCGAGCGCACCAAGAACGCCCCGTCCGCGACGCCCGTCGGTGGCCTGAACATCCCGGAGAGCGGCGACGCCGTACCCGACATCCTCGACGAGGCGCGCTGGGAGCAGGAGTTCCTGCTGAAGATGCAGCGCCAGGACGGCATGACGCACCACAAGATCCACGACGAGAACTGGACCGGCCTGCCGCTGCTGCCGCACCTCGACCCGCAGAAGCGCGAGCTGCACCCGGTGACCACCGCGGCGACGCTCAACCTCGCCGCCACCGCCGCGCAGGCCGCCCGGGTCTTCGCGCCGTACGACGCCGCGTTCGCGGCGAAGAACCTGGCGGCGGCACGGAAGGCGTGGGCCGCGGCCAAGGCGCATCCGGACGTCCTCGCGTCCACCTCGGACGGCAACGGCGGCGGCACCTACGACGACGCCGACGTCAGCGACGAGTTCTACTGGGCCGCGGCGGAGCTCTACATCACCACCGGCGAGAAGGAGTTCAAGGACTTCGTCCTCGCCTCACCCCACCACACCGCCGACATCTGGAGCGAGCGGGGCTTCGACTGGGGACACGTCGCGCAGCTCGGCCGGCTCGATCTCGCGACCGTACCCAACGACCTGCCCGGCCGCGCCGCCGTACGCGCCTCGGTCGTCGCCGGCGCCGACACGTACCTCGCCACGCTCCGGCAGCACCCGTACGGCGTGCCGTACAACCCGCCGACCTACGACTGGGGATCCAACAACCTGGTCCTGAACAACATGGTCGTCATGGCGGCGGCGTTCGACATCACCGGCACGCTCAAGTACCGGGACGGCGTGCTCCAGGGCATCGACTACATCCTCGGCCGCAACGCGTTGAACCAGTCCTACGTGACCGGCTACGGCGAGGTGGCGTCGAAGAACCAGCACAGCCGGTGGTACGCGCACGCGCTCAACGCCGATCTGCCGAACCCGCCGGTCGGAACACTCTCCGGCGGCCCCAACTCCAGCATCCAGGACCCGGTCGCCCAGGCGAAGCTGCGGGGTTGCAAGCCGCAGTTCTGCTACATCGACGACATCGAGTCGTGGTCGACCAACGAGCTGACGATCAACTGGAACTCGCCGCTGTCGTGGATCTCGGCGTTCGTCGCCGACCAGGGCGACGGCGCGGCACCGGCCCCGCCGACCTGCGAGGTGGCCTACACCGTGCACGGCAGCTGGCCGCAGGGCTTCACCACCCAGGTCACGATCAGGAACACCGGCGCGAAAGCGATCGACGGCTGGTCGCTGACGTGGTCCTTCCTCGGCGCCCAGAAGGTCGCCCACGGCTGGAGCGCCGACTTCACGCAGCAGGGCGCGACCGTCACGGCCGCGGGCGAGTCCTACAACAAGAAGATCCGGCCCGGCCAGTCGGTGACGTTCGGCTTCAACGGCACGAGCGCCCCCGGGGCCAATCCCACCCCTGACCTGTTCACCCTGAACGGCGCCGCCTGCGCCTGAGCCTCCCCCGCCGATCCGGCCGCCACCCCCACAAGGAGTGGCGGCCGGATCCACATCCGCGCCTCTCCGGACCGGTAGATCAGCGCGGGTGGATCAGCTCGACCAGGTCGGGCGCGATTCCCGGGAACTTCCTGTCGGCGGTCAGCAGCGCGTCGGCCCCCAGCTCGCGCGCGGCCGCGATGATGAGAGCGTCCGGCATGCGGATGGTCAGGTCCCCGGCTCTGAGCCGCGCCGCGCCCTCGGCCGTCGCCTCGTCCACCGCGACGACCCGGTCGATGGCGGCCGCCCGGAACCCGTCGAGGGCCTTCTCCGCGTCGGCTCCTCTGCGGAGGGCTCCGACCCGCAACTCACTCCACGTGATCACGGACACGGTGAATACGGCGCCGCGGCCCTCCCAGCGGCGTACGGCGGCGAGGGCGTCGAGATGGAGCGCGTCATCGGGATTGAGCAGACCGGCGATGACATTCGTGTCGAGCACCACGGTCGGCACGTGGTCAGCTCCAGCTCGCGCGGCTCGCCTCGACGTCCACGGCTTCGGTGAAGCCGGGGACCGTTCCCACGACACCGTCGAAACGGCTGCGGTGCCGCCGGATGACGATGCGGCCGTCTTCCTCTTCTATGTCGACCGGATCTCCCGCATGAAGCCCGAGGCTGCGCAACACGGCGGCCGGCAGGGTCACCTGGTTCTTGCTGGAGATGCGCGCCGGCCCCGCACGCCTGGCGCGTGTGCGCTTTCCTTGCTCCATAACCTTTACTGTAGCCACCATATGTAAAGACTAAACGGCATCACGTTTCGTGACCGCGAACCCGCGATCGTAGATTTCGGGACTCACGTCCTCGATGGCGGCGTGGACACTGATCCCCGCGTTGTGCACAAGGACGTCGACGGGAGCGTCCGCGCCCAGCTCGCGGTCGAGCCCGGCGAAGAGCGTGTCCACGTCGCCGGGCACACCGAGCTCGGCCCGCACCGGGAAGGCCCGGCCTCCTCCTCGCGTGATGGCCGCCACCGTCTCCTTCGCCGCGACCTCGTCACGTGCGTAATTGACCGCGACCAGCGCGCCGTCGGCGGCGAGCCGCTCGGCCACCGCCCGGCCGATCCCCCTGCCCGCGCCGGTCACCAGCGCCGTCTTCCCAGCAAGCGCAGCCATGATCCGCCCCTTTCTTTAGTGAGCGCTACAGAATGACGGTAGCATATCTGTAGTGATCGCTATACAATTGATGTATGGGGAGAACGCGGGCCTTCGATCGGGACACCGCCCTGGAACGCGCGCTCGACGAGTTCTGGCGGCACGGCTACGAGGCCACGTCGATCGCCACGCTGACCGCCGCGATGGGGATCAACCCGCCCAGCTTGTACGCCGCCTTCGGCGACAAACGAAAGCTGTTCACCGAAGCCGTCCGGCGCTACCAGGAGACACACGGCGCGTTCAGCACCCGCGCGCTCGCCGAGGAGCCCACGGCGAGGGAGGCCGTCGAGCGGCTGCTCCGTGAGGCGGCCGAGGTCTACTCGGACGCCACGCATCCCCCCGGCTGCCTGATCGTCTCGGCGGGAGTGAACACGACGGATCCCCAGGTCATCGCCGAGCTTCGCGGCCACAGGGAACGAGCCAAGCAGGCGATCAGGGACCGGATCGACCATGACATCCGGTCCGGCCGCCTGCCCCGGGACACCGACAGCGGCGGCCTTGCCGCCTACTACGCCGCCATCATCCAGGGCATGTCCACCCAGGCCTGCGACGGCTGCGGCCGTACCGATCTGGTGAGCGTCGCGGCCCTGGCCATGCGCGCCTGGCCGGAGGAACACCCCGATCCGGACGCGACGCGCAGCGGTTCCGACGGCTTAGGGTGTACCGCGTGATCGAGGCAATCAAGGTGGACGAGGCGGTCCGTGAGCTGCGCCCGGACTTCGCCGTCCTGGCCGTCTGCGCGTACGGCCTCGGAAACGGCCCGAGCGACGAGAGGTCGCGCGGCTGGCTTACCGAGGCCGCGGAGGCGGCGCCGCCGCTCGACCACGACAAGATCGAGGCGTGGCGGGCGGCCTACCGCGCGTTCGGTGCCAAGCCGCAGCGCACCCGCCCCTCGGTGGACGCCCTGATCCGGCGCATGCCGCTTCCCGAGATCAACCTCGTGGTCGACGCCTACAACTCCGTGTCCGTACGGCACGGCCTGCCGATCGGCGGCGAGGACCTCGGGCACTACGAGGGCGCGGCGCGCCTGGTCCGGGCCGCGGGCGACGAGCCGTCCGACGAGGTGCTCGGCGACCCCGGCATCGGCGAGGTCGTCTGGCGGGACGACGCCGGCGTGACGTGCCGCAGGTGGAACTGGCGCCAGTGTGTCCGGACGCGGATCACCGAGGAGACCGTGGACGCCCTGTTCCTCCTCGAACGCCTGGAGCCGCTCTCGTTCGACGAGCTGTCGGCCGCCGGAGAAGAGCTCTCCGCGCTGCTGGGCACGATCACTCCCGGTGCCCGGATCGAGTCCCGTCTGATCCGGTGAGGCCGATATGACCATCTGGTAAGCACGGGCTCACCCCCCAGATGGGCTACCCGGGCGTGACCTGTTTGGTCAGTCCTGGGAGGATAGGCCGGGACCTGCGGCCGGACGGGCGCACCCCCTGTCCCAGGCGAGTAGCCTTGGACAAGTTCTCTATCATCAACGCCGATCTGCGGAAGAGGGCGATTTCCGCCGTGTCGTCTGAGTCGTCGCGGACAAACCCGCTGGCAAGCTTTGGGCAGAATGAATGGCTTGTCGACGAGTTGTACCAGAAGTACCTGCAGGATCCCGAGTCAGTGGACAAGGCATGGTGGCATTTCTTCGCTGACTACAACGGAACAGGCAAGGCCCCCACGGCCGCCGGCGCCACCGCCGTTGCCGCTCCCCCCTCTCCGCCCTCCCCCGTGACGCAGGCGCCCGCCACACCGGCCGCACCGGTCGCGAAGCCGGAGAAGGCGGAGAAGAAGGCCGCCCCCGCGCCGATCCCGGCCGGAGCGGTCGAGGAGAAGATGCGCGGCGCCGCCGCCCGCACGGCACTCAACATGGAGGCCTCGCTCGCGGTGCCGACCGCGACGAGCGTGCGCGCCGTCCCGGCGAAGCTGCTGATCGACAACCGCATTGTGATCAACAACCACCTCCTGCGCGGGCGTGGCGGCAAGATCTCCTTCACCCACCTGATCGGCTTCGCGGTCGTCCAGGCGCTGAAGGCCATGCCGGAGATGAACCACTCCTACAGCGAGGTGGACGGCAAGCCGGTCCTGGTCAAGCCCGAGCACGTGGGGCTGGGCCTGGCCATCGACGTGCAGAAGGCCGACGGCACCCGTCAGCTGCTCGTGCCGTCGATCAAGGCTGCCGAGACGCTCGACTTCCGCCAGTTCTGGGTCGCGTACGAGGAGATCGTCCGGAAGGCGCGCGCCGGCAAGCTGGGCGTCGACGACTTCCAGGGCACGACGATCTCCCTGACGAACCCCGGCACGATCGGGACCGTCCACTCCGTGCCCCGCCTGATGCCCGGCCAGGGCACGATCATCGGCGTCGGCGCGATGGAATACCCCGCCGAGTACCAGGGCGCCTCGGTCGACACGCTCTCCCGCCTCGCGATCAGCAAGGTCATGACGCTCACCTCGACGTATGACCACCGGATCATCCAGGGCGCGCAGTCGGGTGACTTCCTGCGCCGGGTCCACCAGCTCCTGCTGGGCGCCGACGGCTTCTACGACGACATCTTCGAGTCGCTGCAGATCCCGTACGAGCCGGTCCGCTGGGTCCAGGACATCTC
Source organism: Microtetraspora glauca (assembly GCA_001570385.1). Taxonomy (GTDB): domain Bacteria; phylum Actinomycetota; class Actinomycetes; order Streptosporangiales; family Streptosporangiaceae; genus Microtetraspora; species Microtetraspora glauca. The sequence continues at coordinate 480,404 of BBYL01000010.1, forward strand.
CGCCACCCACGACGACGATGTGGCCAAGTCCGCCCGCGTCCTGGAGCTCATCCACGCGTACCGGGTCCGCGGTCACCTCATGGCCGCCACCGACCCGCTGGAGTACCGCCAGCGCAAGCACCCCGACCTCGACATCAAGTCGCACGGCCTGACGCTGTGGGACCTGGAGCGCGAGTTCGCCACCGGCGGCTTCGGCGGCAAGCCGCTGATGAAGCTGCGCGACATCCTGGGCGTGCTGCGCGACACGTACTGCCGCACCGTCGGCATCGAGTACATGCACATCCAGGACCCCGAGGAGCGGGCCTGGATCCAGGCGCGGATCGAGAAGCCGCACGCCAAGCCCGGCCGCGACGAGCAGCTGCACATCCTGCGCAGGCTCAACACCGCCGAGGCGTTCGAGACCTTCCTGCAGACCAAGTACGTCGGCCAGAAGCGGTTCTCGCTCGAGGGCGGCGAGTCGCTGATCCCGCTGCTCGACTCGGTGATCAGCGCGGCCTCGGCCGAGAACCTCGACGAGGTCGTCATCGGCATGGCGCACCGCGGACGCCTCAACGTGCTGGCCAACATCGTGGGCAAGTCCTACGCCCAGGTGTTCGGCGAGTTCGAGGGCAACATCGACCCGCGCAGCGCGCACGGCTCCGGTGACGTGAAGTACCACCTCGGCGCCACCGGCGACTTCGTCGCCCCCGACGGCACCAAGATCACCGCTTCGGTGGTCGCCAACCCGTCGCACCTGGAGGCCGTGGACCCCGTCCTGGAGGGTGTCGTCCGCGCCAAGCAGGACCTCCTGGAGCGCGGCGAGGAGGGCTTCACCGTCCTGCCCGTGCTCGTGCACGGTGACGCGGCGTTCGCCGGCCAGGGCGTCGTCGCCGAGACGCTGCACCTGTCGCAGCTCCGCGGCTACCGCACCGGCGGCACCGTCCACATCGTGGTCAACAACCAGGTCGGTTTCACCACCAGCCCGGCCAGCTCACGGTCCTCGGTGTACGCCACGGACGTCGCCAGGATGATCCAGGCGCCGATCTTCCACGTCAACGGGGACGACCCCGAGGCCGTGGTCCGGGTCGGCCGGCTCGCCTACGAGTACCGCCAGGCGTTCCGCAAGGACGTCGTCATCGACATGGTCTGCTACCGGCGTCGCGGGCACAACGAGACGGACAACCCCTCGTTCACCCAGCCGCTGATGTACGACCTGATCGACGCCAAGCGGTCCACCCGCAAGCTCTACACCGAGTCCCTGATCGGCCGCGGCGACATCACCGTCGAAGAGGCCGAGCAGGCGCTGCGGGACTACCAGGACCAGCTGGAGCGGGCGTTCACCGAGACCCGCGAGGCGGCCAAGAAGCCGCTTGAGCCGGGCGCGGTCGTCAAGCCTCCGGCCGACGAGGTGATCCCCTGGTCGCACGAGGACACCGAGACCGCGATCTCCGAGGAGACGGTCAAGCGGGTCATCGAGACCCAGCTCAACCTGCCCGAGGGCTTCACGGTGCACCCGCGCCTGGCGCCGATCCTCCAGCGCCGCGGCACCATGGTCACCGACGACGCGATCGACTGGGCGACCGGTGAGGCTCTGGCCATCGGCGGTCTGCTCATCGACGGCCACCCCGTCCGTCTCGTCGGGCAGGACTCCCGCCGGGGCACGTTCGGCCAGCGGCACGCCGTCCTGGTCGACCGGGTCACCGGCGAGGACCACACCCCGCTGAAGACGTTCAACCACGGGACGACGAAGTTCTACGTCTACGACTCGCTGCTGAGCGAGTTCGCGGCGATGGGCTTCGAGTACGGCTACAGCGTGGTGCGCCCCGACGCCCTGGTCGCCTGGGAGGCGCAGTTCGGCGACTTCGCCAACGGCGCCCAGTCGATCATCGACGAGTTCATCTCGTCGGGCGAGCAGAAGTGGGGCCAGCGGTCGTCGGTCGTGCTGCTGCTGCCGCACGGTTACGAGGGCCAGGGCCCGGACCACTCTTCGGCCCGGATCGAGCGCTACCTGCAGCTGTGCGCGATGGACAACATGACCGTCGCCCAGCCGACAACCTCGGCGAACTACTTCCACCTGCTTCGCTGGCAGGTCCTGTCGAACCGGCGCAGGCCGCTGATCGTGTTCACGCCCAAGTCGCTGCTCCGCCACAAGGGCGCCGCGTCGGCGACGTCGGAGTTCACCTCCGGCGCGTTCCGGCCGGTCATCGGCGACACGACCGTGGACCCGTCCGCGGTCACCCGGGTGGTCCTGTGCTCCGGCAAGGTCTACTACGACCTGGTCAACGCACGGGAGAAGTCCGGCAGGAAGGACGTCGCGATCGTCCGCGTCGAGCGGCTCTTCCCGTTCCCGGAGAACCCGCTCAAGGCGGAGCTCGCGCGCTACTCCGGTGACGCCGAGCTGATCTGGGCACAGGACGAGCCGGTCAACATGGGCCCGTGGCCGTACCTCACGCTGAAGCTGACCGAGCGACCCGAGCTGCTCGACGGCCGGCGTCTGCGCCGCGTCTCCCGGGCGGCGAACTCGTCGCCGGCGACCGGATCGCACTCCACGCACGACGCCGAGCTGGAGTCGATCGCCAAGGAGATCTTCGGCTAGCACGACCGGGCCCCCGGCCCGCGGCACACCAAGAGAAGTCCCCCTCGGCCCGTCCGCGGGGGACTTCCCCCTTTGCGGGGACGATCGAGGAGCGAGGACATGTACTTCACCGACAGGGGCATCGAGGAGCTCGCCCACCGGCGCGGCGACGAGGAGGTCAGCGTCGGCTGGCTGGCCGAGCGGCTGCGCGAGTTCGTCGACCTCAACCCGGAGTTCGAGATCCCGGTGGAGCGCCTGGCCACCTGGCTCGCCCGCCTCGACGACGAGGACGAGTAGGGGCACCCGATAACGAGCGGCCCGGCCTGCGAGAGACCGGGCGCGGGCCGCGCGAGAGGGATCAGAAACGCGATACATCTTGACTTTCGACAAACACGACATATCGTGTCTTGTGGAGGGTTCGCCGCTGATCGCGCGGGGGCCGACGAAATTCACGTCGAAAGGTCGAGCCATGTCCCACTGGACGATCGAGAAGCCCGGACAACTGACGTTCGGGCCCGTGTCGCACTTAAGCGTGCGCATCGTGGCGGGACGGCTCGCCGTGCTCGCCAGCGACGGCCCGCCCACCCTCGACGTCAGCGACGCCGGCACACCACCGCTCGTGGTCACCCACGATGAGGACGGCCGGCTCACCGTGGCGTACAAGGACCTCACCTGGGAGGGCATCCTCGGCTGGCTGCGGCCGGGTAATCGGATCACCACCGCCACGCTCACCGTCCCGAAGGACTGCCCCGTGCAGGTCGGCGTGATCTCGGCGTCCGCCGTGGTCGCCGGCTTCGAGGCGCGGACCAACGTCAAGAGCGTCTCCGGCGAGATCGTCCTGGACGGCGTGAGCGGCGACGTGAGCGCCGAGACGGTGTCCGGCTCGGTGGAGAGCCGCGGCCTCGCCGGCGACCTGTCGTTCACCAGCGTCTCGGGCGAGCTGACGGTCGCCGGAGGCGCCCCGCACCGGCTGCGGGCCAACACGGTGTCCGGCCGGATCACCGCCGACCTGGATCTCGCGCCCACCGGCCACGTCACGCTGAACAGCGTGTCCGGCGCCATCGTCGTACGGCTCCCGCAGACGGTCGACAGCGACGTGACGCTCCGTTCCACCTCCGGCAGCCTCCACGCGGCCTTCCCCGGGCTGGAGAGCAACAAGCGGCCGGCGGCGAGGTCGCTGACCGGACGAATCGGCGGCGGCATGGCCTCCGTCACGGCGACCACGGTCTCCGGTGACGTCACATTGCTCAGCAAGGAATCCGCGAACCAGCGAAACGGAGAGTGGGCATGAGTCCGGTCTTCGGGCACGGCCGACTGCGGCTGTACCTGCTCAAACTGCTCGAAGAGAGCCCGAGACACGGCTACGAGGTGATCCGGCTGCTCCAGGACCGGTTCCTCGGGGTCTACTCGCCGTCACCGGGCACGATCTACCCGCGTCTCGCGCGGCTGGAGGAGGAGGGCCTCGTCACCCACGAGGTCGTGGACGGCAAGAAGGTCTTCACGCTCACCGACAAGGGCCGGGCCGAGTTGGTCGACCGCATGGACGAGCTCGCCGAGCTGGAGCAGGAGATCACCGCCTCGGTCCAGGACATCGCGCGCGAGGTCAAGGAGGACGTCCGGCAGACCGTCCGGTCCCTCCGGCAGGAACTCACCCAGATGGCCAAGGACATCAACCAGACCGGCAGGCGGGAGAACCGCGACGCCTGGCGCGACCAGAAGGACGAGTGGAAGCGGCAGCGCCAGCAGCACAAGGAGGAGTGGCGCCAGCAGAAGGACGAGTGGAAGCGCCACAAGCAGCAGTGGCGCGAGGAGACCGAACGCTGGCAGCGCGAGTGGAACCGCATCTGGGGGGAGACGTGGCCGCGGTCCGGCCCGCCTCCCGGCCACGCCCACGCGGACGCCGAGTTCGGGTGGATGCTGGCTGATTTCGTCGCGCGGGTCCAGCATGAGGCCGCCCAGGGCGGGGTCACCGAGTCCGCGCTGGGCGAATGCCGGTCCATCCTCGACCAGGCGGCCGAGCGTATCCGCGACACCCTCCGGCCCTGAGCGCCGCGATGTACGGCTGGCGTAACCCGTTCCTGCCCGCGCACCCCCCGGCGGGCCCGCTCAGCACTCCCACGAACGCCGCCTCGTCCTGTTCCGCGCAGGCGGCGGCACAGCGGCGGACCATTCCTGAGAACGGCCGCCGACACGGAACGGACCGTGTCATGCGGCACTCTCAGGAACGGCTTCCCACGCCGGACGAATCAGACGGTGAAAACGATCTTGCCGAAGATGCCGCCGTCATGCATGGCGGCGAACCCCTCGTCGGCCCGCGTGAGCGGCAGCACACGGTCGATGATCGGACGGACGCCGGTCTGCTCCAGGAAGACCGCCAGCCTGGCGAGCTGATCCCTGGTCCCCATGGTGGACCCCACGATGGATCGCTGCAGGAAGAAGACCTGGGCGAGTTGGGTGGGGGCGACCATGCCACTGGTGGCACCGCAGGTCACGATGCGACCACCGGGTCGCAGCGAGCTCAGCGAGTGGTCCCAGGTCGCCGCGCCGACGCTCTCCATCACCACGTCGACCCGCTCGGGCAGCCGCGCCCCGCTCTCGAAGACCTGATCCGCGCCGAGTTCGAGGGCACGAGCCCGCTTCTCCTCCGACCGGCTGGTGGCCCACACCCGGAAACCGCCGGCCCGGCCGAGCGCGATGAGCGCGGTCGACACGCCGCCGCCCGCGCCCTGGACCAGCACGGTCGAGCCCGGCTGCACCCCGGCCTTGTCGAACAGCATGCGGTAGGCCGTCAACCACGCGGTGGGCAGGCAGGCGGCCTCTTCGAAGGAGATCGCCGCGGGCTTGGGCACGAGGTTCCCCTTGGGGACGGCCACCTTCTCGGCGAAGGTGCCGTCGTGAACCTCGGAAAGCAGCGAGCGTCGGGGATCGAGCGTCTCGTCTCCGTTCACCGGAGTGCCGATCACCGAATGGACGATGACCTCGTTGCCGTTCTCGTCCAGGCCGGAGGCGTCGCAGCCGAGAACGATGGGCAGGCGGTCCTGGCGGATGCCCACACCCTTGAGCGTCCATAGATCGTGGTGATTGAGCGCGGTGGCCTTGACGGTGACCGTGGTCCAGCCGTCGGGAACCGTGGGGTCAGGGCGCTCACCGAGCGTCAGCCCCTTGAGAGGGTTGTCGGGATCGGTCTGCGTGGCGGTTACGGCGAACATGCCCGAACATTACTCCGCACCTCATTCACGATCACGTACGGCTCTCGCTGAGCGCCGTGGGGACGAACGCGTACGCATCAGGAATCCGGCGGACTCAGTTCAGCGGATGCCGCCACCGCAGGCCGGGGAACTTCGCGAAATCGCCGTCACAGGTGACGAACTCGCACCCATGCTCGATCGCCAGCGCGGCGAGGTAGGCGTCAGGCAAGAGCTTCCCCGTCGCCTGCGCCTCCTTGCAGAGCCGAACGAAGATCTCCCAGTGCCTTGCCCCAGGGTTCACCACGACGGCGTGCGGCTGATTGCGTATCTGATCGGCGAAGCCGAGCGCCTCCTCTGTCGTACTGGGGATGGGCAGCCTGCGATTGGTCACGATGCGCATGAAGCCGTTGACCACCATGTCCGTGACGGCGTACGGCTCGTCCCCGTGGATGATGTCCTCGACATACGCATGGAACCCCGCGTGCCGCTCAGCGTCCCTGCGATGGGCGTTGACCAGCACGTTCACGTCCAGCAATCGCACGCCGCTCCACCTCCACGAAATGGTCGAAGTCGTCCTCCAGCAGGAACTCCGTGGTCGCCGCGGGACTCCAGTCGACGAGCCCGGCATCCCGGGGATCACCTGCGGTGATCAGCTCCGTGCGCGCGCGCTCCTGCGCGCGATCGGAGCGACTGAGTAACTGTTTCAACGCGTCCTCCATCACTGAGTTGAGGGTTCTGCCGTTTCTGGCGGCGAACGCCTTCGCCTCGTTGAGAAGTGCCTCGTCGATCCGCACCGTGGTTCTCCGCATGGCTCCAGCGTCCCCTGCCCGACATTTAGATGTCAACACTGAAAGTAATCGGGCCGTCACAAGAATCTCAAGTGATTTCGAAAACCTGACCGAAATGTGCGGAATGTGAGCTGGCAACACAGGGAATGCGTACATGAGCACGGCTCGCGTGACTGACGCTCAGGCGGAAACGGCGGCGATCCGCATGCGACAGCCGGACGGGTTCGGGCCGCGATCCGCATGCGATCGGGGGTTCCAGGCGGTGCGCAGAAGGCGCCGGGCATGGGAGATTCACCGGACAGACTCAAGGGCACAGCGAGCGATGTCGGGGTGCCGAACCCGGGCACAGCGAGCGATGCCGGGGTGCCGAACCCGGGCACAGCGAGCGATGCCGGGGTGCCGAACCCAGGCACAGCGAGCGATGTCGGGGTGCCGAACCCGGGCACAGCGAGCGATGCCGGGGTGCCGAACCCAGGCACAGCGAGCGATGTCGGGGTGCTGGACCAGGCACGGTGAGGGCTGCGGGGTTCCCAGAGATGCTTAAGGGGCCCGGCGGACGGCACCGGGCCCCTTTCACGTACGGCGCCTCGCTCAGAAGGCGAAGATGGCACCTGTCATCGCACGAAGCTGGCAGGCGTTGCCGTACGTGCGCTCGAACCGGACGTAGACGTCGTTCCACATTCCGGACGCCGTCACCGTGATCGGCTCGAAGAGCATGGGGCAGGCGACGGTCGGGTCCGGCTGGAGCTTCGCGGGGTCACCGCCGACCTTCTCCAGCATCGGACACGCCTTCGTCGGCGCCGGGTGCGTGCCCTGCGGCGGGGGGGAACAGCTGAGCAACGCGTAGCGCTGCGGCTGCGTCCCCGCGGGCCCCTTGGCCACGGTCATCATCAGCGCCTTGGCGCGCGCCTTCATTGGGTGGATCCTGACCGGCGCGTCGAGCATGACGTCAGGCTCCCACGGTGGCGGGACGGTGGCGGCGACGGCGACGCTCGCCGGGCCGGTCGCGATAGCCGTAAAGGCTAGAAGTGCGAGAAGTTGCCTCATATCAATCCCCCGAATCGGCTGACGACAGCCTGTCCGGGGGAGCCCCTCCGATCAAGCGTCCACTCCGCCGCGTCGGGCAAATCTGACGTCCCGGAGATCCCAACGGTTCCACGGGTTTCATAACGAGCCGGTCACGAAGCTTCGCGTATTTCCTGTTGATCTGGAAAAATCACCCCTTACCACCCATGAAGGAAGGCAGACGGTGCATCGGCGACTCTCACTCGGCTTCGTCGGCGGCCTTGCCGCGACGAGCGCGGTCGCCATGGTCTCCTTTCCGGCGCCCGCGGCGCCCGCCTCCGCCGTGACCACGGCCGCCCTGCCGACGATGCTGAAGGGCGACGTCAGCTCGTACGCCCTGGCTGCGACGCAGGTCGACATGCGCAAGGTCGCGTCGTACTGGAGCCCGGACCGGCTCAAGCGGGCGAGCAGCTACGAGCCGAAGACCAAGCCGTCCCCCTCGACCACGGCCACGACGTCGGCCGCGGAGGTCGGGCGCGCGGCGGCCACCATCCCCGCGGCCTCCTCCCCCGCGACGGGCGCCCCGGCCTCGGACGCGCCACCGATGGTGGGGAAGGTCTTCTTCAAGGTCGACGACAAGGAGTACTGGTGCTCCGCCTCCGCGGTGCACTCCGGATACAAGAACCTCGTCGCGACCGCCGGGCACTGCGCCTACTCCCTCGCCAGGGACAAGCCCGTCGAGAACTGGATCTTCATTCCGTCGTACGCCAACGGCGACACGAGCGCCGGCATCTTCGTCGGGCACACGCTGTACATGCACCAGGACTTCCAGGGGCAGGGCGACTTCGATCGGGACTACGCGTTCGTCACCGTGTACCGCGGCTTCACCTGGCAGCCCTACACCGACGCGGGCAAGGTGAAGTACCGCTCGGCCGACGCGGGGCTCCTCGAGGACAGGGTCGGCGCCTTCCACTTCGCGTGGAACAAGGGCACCGGCCGGAGGGTCCAGGTCTTCGGCTATCCCGCGGGCGCCCACCCCGACGGAAGCCGGCCGTACACCGGCCAGGACGTCAAGACGTGCTCGAACACGACCGAGAAGAAGATGGCGAGCGCGCCCACCTGGCAGCTCGAGCACGGGGTACGGCTGGCCGGGTGCCAGTTCACCTCCGGAGCCAGCGGCGGCCCCTGGGTCATCGGCTACGACAGCGTCAAGCGCACCGGCTGGATCAACGGAGTGACCAGCCTGACCTGGAACCTGAACGGGGACGGGCGGGTGGACGCGGTGTCCACGCCCTACTTCAACACGGTCACGCAGCGCGTCTACCTGCAGGCCACGCGCCAGTCCACCTCCTGAGCTCCGCCGGTTCCCAAGCCTGTCGACTCCTGAGCTCCGCCGACTCCTGGGCTCCGTGCGACCTCCGCGCGGGTTCCGGGCGGCTCGCGTCCGGGATTCCCCGACCTTTCCCTGAGCCTTTTCCCGGCGACACCGCCGGGAGCGCTCTTTCAGACGGCCGCACCCTCATTCCAGTGCCGTACGAACGGCATGATGTGCGTCACACAAACTCCGTTCACATTCCGTTCGGGAGGGCCGCAGGCACGGGCGACGACCCCACCAGCCTGCGGCTTCTCCATCTAAGATCCTTTAAATAGAACAAGAAGACATTAATTCCCGAAAGCCGGCCGACCGCCTGCCGAAGGGCTCCATAAAAGCGCCCTTCTCCTTTTCTCCGACGCGCGGATATGTTCCTCACGACCTTTTCTGACGCATGAGGCGCGAGAGTCGCCTCACGACAGTGCGAGGAGAAACCCCCATGAAGCGCATCCTTTCCCTGAGCGGGGCGGCCGTCGCCGCCACCGCGCTCCTCACCAGCGGGCTGGCCGGCACGGCGCAGGCGGGCACCACCGTCCACCACGACAAGCTCGTCAAGCCGACCGAGGCCCAGTCCGTCGCCCTCTACTGGCTGGGCGACTCGGGCGCCAACCTGAAGCGTTCGACCCAGTTCTCCGGCCCGTCCGGCAACCTCGACTCCGCCTCGGTCAAGAAGGTGGTGTCGACCGGCGGCGCCGCCGCGAGCACCGCGGCGGGCTCGATCTCAGCGACCTCGTCGTCCACCACGTCCACCTCGAAGAACATCAACCTGCCGAAGACCATCGGCAAGGTGTTCTTCCTCGACGGCGACGGCAAGCCGCGGTGGTGCTCGGCCACCTCGATCGTGTCCACGTACAAGAACCTCGTCGCGACCGCTGGGCACTGCGTCTACAACACGGCCGCGAACACCGAGACCATGGACAAGTGGGTCTTCATCCCGGGTTACTACCAGGGCAAGGCCCCCTGGGGCCTGTATGTCGGGAAGACCGCGTACACGCATTACGACTTCTCCGTGTACGAGGACTACGACCGCGACTACGCGTTCGTCACGGTCTACAACGGCGTCGAGTTGGACAGCACGGCCACGAAGACCGCCGGCGTCGCCAACACCGGTTACTCGCTGGGCTCGACCGTCGGCGCGCAGGGCTTCGCGTGGAACCAGAAGACCGGCACCGCGCACTTCGCCTTCGGCTACCCGGCGTCGGCCCACCCTGACGGCAACAAGCCGTACACCGGGGTCACCGCCAAGTGGGCCTACGGCAAGACCAGCGGCAAGACGCCCGTCAGCAGCGCCCTCAAGATCGATGAGCAGATCACGCTGAAGGCGGCCTTCACCTGGGGCGCCGACGGCGGGCCGTGGCTGATCAAGTACAGCAACACCAAGCGGACCGGCTACATCGACGGCGTCACCAGCCTGGTGGTCGACTCCGACGACAACGACCGCTACGACACCCTGAGCTCGGCGTACTTCGACGGCGAGACCAAGAGCGTCTACTCGGAGGCCGCGGCGAGCTGGTCGGGCAACGTCTTCTAAGACCCTCGCGCCTCACACCTCGGGGCCCGGTTTCCCGCCGGGCTCCGCCTTCCCTTCTCTCGAAGGCCCAGCTCTCTCGAAGGCCCAGCCGGACGGCTGGGCCTTCGTCGCATTTCGGGATGGATTAGACGTGATCATTGGCAAATCGGTGCCATGGGATTTATGTGAGTTACATCACATCAGCTAGCCCGGCGATCTTCGCGGTCGGGTGCGACACCACCGGCCGTCGCCGCCCGGTCACCTGCGCATACATCACGAAATGATCTCGAAGATGACACCAACTGTGGAAAATCACGAAATAGTCACGGCGTCTCGACGCGAGAAAGCAGCGCCGACAAGGCCCTGGACCGCAAGATCTCGCATGTAGTGTTTTGACCATCCCTTTACTGACAGATGGGACGTTCGCGTCTATCGACAGCGCAAGGAGCTCCATGAACACCCGAGTCAAGCGCCTGGTCCTCCCTCTCGGGGGTCTCGCTGCCGCCGGTCTGATCGGCAGCACGCTCGTGGCACCCGCGCAGGCCGCTGGTGACACGGCTACCGACCCGCTGGCCGCAAGCGGAATCGCCGCCAAGAACGTCGTCGCCTTCTGGCTGAACCAGAAGGCGGCCAACCTGGTCAACGCGTCGCCGTACGAGACGCAGATCGTGGCGAAGCACATCTCCAAGGGCGGGCCTTCCCCCGACAGCAAGCCGGGCACCGTCGCGCCGACCGGCAACGGCGGCTCCGGCAGGTCCAAGAACGTGAACCTGCCCAAGACGACCGGCAAGGTCTTCTTCACCGGCTCCGACGGCAGGCCCCACTGGTGCACCGCCACGTCGCTCCAGGCGAAGTACCGCAACTTGGTCGCCACGGCCGGCCACTGCGTGTACGACACGGAGTCGAACAAGGCCACCCTCGACCGCTGGGTGTTCATCCCCGGCTACTACCAGGGCAAGGCGCCGTGGGGCATCTACGTCGGCAAGCAGGCGTTCACGCACTACGACTTCGACGTGTACGAGGACGGTGACCGCGATTACGCGTTCGTCACCGTCTACAACGGCATCAAGGCCGGCTCGGGCACCAGCTGGTTCGACGCCGCGGAGTGGAACTGGCAGGAGGTCAACAAGGCCACCTACGACAAGTACAGCCAGTACATCCGCAAGTCGAAGGGCGGCAAGTACTACGTCGTCAAGTTCACCGACGTCGGCCGCCTCGGCGAGAACGTCGGCGGGCAGGGCCTGGCCTACAACCAGAAGCTCGGCAAGTACGTCTACGTCTTCGGCTACCCGAGCGGCTCGCACCCGGACGGCAACTACGCCTTCTCCGGCAAGACCCTCAAGTGGAGCTACGGCAAGACCTTCGCCGCCAAGGCCCCCTCGGTGAAGGCCGAGGAACTGGTCGGCGTGAAGTCCTCCTTCACCGGCGAGGGCTCCTCCGGTTCGTCCTGGCTGCTCAACTACAGCAACGCCCGCCGCATCGGCTACCTGAACGGCGTCACCAGCGGCGTCGCGGACACCGACGGCAACAACCGGATCGACACCAGCGTCTCGCCGTACTTCGACGGCGAGCTGTACGGCATCTACAAGGCCGCGGCGAACGTCTGGTCCGGCAGCATCGCGTAACACCTGAACAAGGGAAGGGCCCGGCTCGATGAGCTGGGCCCTTTCGCGTGCGCACAGCGTCCGCGCGAGGAGGAAGGGGCGGCGCGTGCGGCGCGCCTTGCCGTAAATGACGCCATATGCCATGAAAGGTGCAGCGAGCTAGAAAAGGGTGAATACCGGCGACCTGGGAGGAAAGCCCCCTGCAAGCGGCCTGAAAGCAGGAGCGCCTACTTTCACCGGGCACCCTCTCCAGACTCAAGGAGTTCTTCCATGAGGTCCCGAATCACCCTCCTCGCCCTCCCCTGCGTCGCCGGCCTCCTCGGAGCGGCGCTGGCCGCCCCGGCCCCCGCGTCCGCAGCCCCCGACACCGCCTCCGACCCCCTCGCCGGCAGCGGCATCGCCGCCTGGAACGTGGCCGCGTTCTGGTACGCGCAGCACAAGGCCAACCTGATCGGCGCCACGCCGTACGACGTGGAGACCCAGGTGGTCGCCAAGCACGTCTCCAAGGGCGGCCCCGCCGCCGACGGCAAGCCGGGCACCGTCGCACCGACCGGCAACGGCGGATCCGGCACGTCGAAGAACGTGAACCTGCCCAAGACCACGGGCAAGGTGTTCTTCCTCGGCGCTGACGGCAAGCCGCACTGGTGCTCCGCCACGTCGCTCCAGGCGAAGTACCGCAACCTGGTCGCCACGGCCGGCCACTGCGTCTACGACACCGAATCCAACAAGGCCACGCTGAAGTACTGGATCTTCGTGCCCGGCTACTACCAGGGCAAGACGCCGTGGGGCGTCTACGTCGGCAAGCAGGCTTTCACGCACTACGACTTCGACGTGTACGAGGATTTCGACCGCGACTACGCCTTCGTCACCGTCTACAACGGCCTCAAGGGCACCCAGAACGGCGACGCGATCTACGGCGACTGGAAGAAGGTCTCCAAGGCGGAGTACCTGAAGTACCGCGACTACGGCACCTACACCCCCGCGATCAACCAGTTCACGAAGTTCCTGCCGCACGGCGCCGGGACGGCGGACGACGAGTACTTCATCTGGAAGTTCGTCGACGCCGGGCGTCTCGGTGACAACGTCGGCGGCCAGGGCCTCGCGTACAACCAGAAGAAGGGGAAGAAGGTCTACGTCTTCGGCTACCCGAGCGGGTCGCACCCGGACGGCAACCACGCCTACACCGGCAAGACCCTCAAGTGGAGCTACGGGGCGACCTTCGGGGCGACGGCGTCCGACCTCAAGGCCGAGGAGCTGATCGGCGTCAAGTCCTCCTTCACCGGTGAGGGCGCGTCCGGCTCCGCCTGGCTGTACCAGTACAGCAACACCCGCCGACTGGGCTACCTCAACGGCCTCACGATGGCGGTGTCGGACACGGACGGCAACAACCGGATCGACACCAGCCTGTCGGCGTACTTCGACGGCGAGCTCTACGACATCTACAAGCACGCCGCCAACCTCTGGTCCGGCAGCATCGCGTAACACCTGAACGAGAGAAGGGCCCGGCTCGATGAGCCGGGCCCTTTTCTCATCATTTTTAAAGATCTCGCGGTAAACCTCACCCGATCGATAAACGTCAGTGCCCGATTTGGGGGGACTTTGTCGCATATGGGACTGAGGGGAGCCTGGCAAACCTGAACGTCAGCTCCATGACACCGCCAGGTCAGGATGATCAACAGAATCCGCAGGTCAGCGGGTTGACGGTGGGTCACGCGGCTCACCTGGAACGGCAACGACGGGGCCCACCCCTGAACACACCCTGTGTGATTTATGTCACATCTGCGGACATGACTGAGGGTGTGAAAAAAGAAGACACGGCGCGACAAGAAGGGGCGCACGATCATCTAGCTGCGACGATGCCGACCCTCGGACCGGGCCGCGGAAATCGTCGCACAGCAAGATCATCTAGTCGGTCCGTGTTGCCGCGAAATAGGCCACTTATTCCGTTCTTAGGGTGACCCGGCCGACTGTATGGTGCGTCTCATCCCTTTACTGACGCATGGGACGCAAGATGCGTTCCACGACAGCCCAAGGAGTTTCCCTTGAAGCGCACTCTCGCCTTCGGTGGCCTCGTCGCCACCGCCGGCCTCCTGGCCGCCGGCCTCTCCGCCCCGGCCCAGGCCTCCGGTGACGTCGCCAGCAAGCCGCTGGCCGCCACCGGCATCAACGCCAAGAACATCGCCGCGCTGTGGTTCGCGGAGAACGCCGCCAACCTGATCAACGCGACGCCGTACAACGTCGAGACCAAGGTCGTCGCCAAGCACGTCTCCAAGGGCGGGCCGGCGGCGGACAGCAAGCCGGGTGTCGTGCCGGCGATCGGCGACGAGAAGAAGGTCGTCGCCAAGTCGAAGAACGTCAACCTGCCCAAGACCACGGGCAAGGTGTTCTTCGCCGACGACTTCGTGTGGGAGAAGAACGAGCGGGGCCACCGGTTCCCCAAGGCCGTGAACCCGCACTGGTGCACCGCCACCTCGATCCAGTCGACCTACAAGAACCTGGTCGCCACCGCGGGTAGCTGCGTCTACAACACGGACGACAACAAGGCCACCCTGGACAACTGGGTCTTCATCCCCGGCTACTACCAGGGCAAGATGCCGTGGGGCATCTACGTCGGCAAGCAGGCGTTCACGCACTACGACTACGACGTCTACGAGGACGCCGACCGCAACTACGCGTTCGTGACGGTCTACAACGGCCTGAAGATGCCGCACGACGGCTTCTCCGGCATCTGGGACCTGATCAAGGCCGGCAAGTGGGACGAGCTCAAGTCCTACGCCTGGTTCCAGGAGGTCGACAAGGCCACCTACATGGCGTACCACGACGAGGACGCCCTCCCGCACTACCCCAAGGACGGCAAGTACTACGTCTGGAAGTTCCAGGACGCGGGCGCCCTGGGTGCCAACGTCGGTGGGCAGGGTCTGGCCTACAACCAGAAGGTCGGCAAGCCGGTCTTCGTGTTCGGCTACCCGAGCGGCAAGCACCTCGACGGCAACCAGGCATACTCCGGCAAGACCCTCAAGTGGAGCTACGGCAAGACCTTCGCGGTCCAGGCCCCGGCCATCAAGGGCGAGGAGCTCGTCGGCACCAAGTCGTCGTTCACCGGTGAGGGCTCCATCGGTTCCTCCTGGCTGGTGAACTACAACAACGGCCGCCGTCTGGGCTACCTGAACGGTGTGACCATCGGCGTCTCCGACACCGACGGCAACAACCGTTACGACACCAGCTTCTCGCCGTACTTCGACGGTGAGCTGTACGGCGTCTACTCCGCGGCC
Source organism: Microtetraspora glauca (assembly GCA_001570385.1). GTDB lineage: Bacteria > Actinomycetota > Actinomycetes > Streptosporangiales > Streptosporangiaceae > Microtetraspora > Microtetraspora glauca. The sequence continues at coordinate 495,697 of BBYL01000010.1, forward strand.
AAGAACCTCTGGTCCGGCTCGATCGCCTAGTCTCCGCTCGCGGAAACGACACGATCTCCCGAGGCAGGGGTCCAAACTCTGACTCGCTGAGGAAGGGGTCCAAACCCTGACTCACCATGCTTCATCGAAGGGCCCGGCTCTCCAGCCGGGCCCTTTCGCTTTTCTATGACCTTTTGGTGTGGCTCTCGAATGCCGGCCGACGGTCTGACCGACCCGGGGAAACGGTGTCAACCACAAGCGAGGTCCCGACCGGCCTATCTCGACCCTGCTCGCTTTTCTTCAAAATTTCCTGTCGCGCCGGTAAACCGATATCGGCAGTGGAACGACGCTGCCGGATAACCGCCCCATCGGCCTGTTGGTATCGCCGGGACAATGGCGCCGATCATAGTGTGATCTACCTCACAGAATAGGCTGGCAAGCGCCTGTCCATATGGCTCACACAGCCGGGAGGAAGGGCCATTCAAGGCAGCTAGCTGCGGAAATTCGATGTCCCGCGAGTTGACCGTGGGACGACAGCCGGACTTTCGCCGTGTAAGCCCTCAAGAAAGGTCGCTCGAAGGCCGAGTACGGCCCCTTATCTCTTTCTTAAAGACGATCATCTGCGCTATATTTCACGCATCCCTTTACTGACGCATGGGACGCAAGAGGCGTCCCACGACAGACCAAGGAGTTCCCCCATGAAGCGCACTCTGGCTTTTGGCGGCCTCGTCGCCACTGCCGGCCTGCTGGCCGCTGGCCTCTCCGTGCCGGCTCAGGCTGCCGGTGACGTCGCCAGCGACGGCCTGGCCACCAACGGCATCGCCGCCTATGCGGTCGCCGGCTACTGGAAGGCCAACAAGGCCGCCAACCTGATCGGCGCCACGCCGTACAACGTCGAGACCAAGGTTGTCGCCAAGCACGTCTCCAAGGGCGGTCCGGCTCCGGACAGCAAGCCCGGTGTCGTGCCGGCGATCGGCGACGAGAAGAAGGCCGTCGCCAAGTCGAAGAACGTCAACCTGCCCAAGACCACGGGCAAGGTGTTCTTCAAGGGCGCCGACGGCAAGAACCACTGGTGCTCCGCCACCTCGGTCCAGGCCGCGTACCGGAACCTCGTGGCCACGGCCGGACACTGTGTCTACGACACCGAGTCCAACGCCACCACCATGGAGAACTGGGTCTTCATCCCCGGTTACTACGAGGGCAAGACCCCGTGGGGCATCTACGTCGGCAAGCAGGCGTTCACGCACTACGACTTCGACGTCTACGAGGACGGCGACCGCAACTTCGCCTTCGTCACGGTGTACAACGGCCTCCAGTTCAACCACGACGGCGTCGTCCGCCCCTTCACCAAGGGCGGCAACCCGGGTGAGTGGAAGGAAGTCTCCAAGGCCACCTGGGAGCAGTTCCCGAAGAGGTTCCGTGACGAGTCGGACCTCTGCCACCAGGAGGGCGGCAGGTACTGGGTGTGGGCGTTCGTCGACGCCGGTCGCCTGGGCGACAACGTCGGTGGGCAGGGTCTGGCCTACAACCAGAAGGTCGGCAAGCCGGTCTTCGTGTTCGGCTACCCGAGCGGCTCGCACCTCGACGGCAACTACGCCTACTCCGGCAAGACCCTCAAGTGGACCTACGGCAAGACCTTCGCGGTCCAGGCCCCGTCCATCAAGGGCGAGGAGCTCATCGGCACCAAGTCGTCGTTCACCGGTGAGGGCGCCCTCGGCTCCTCCTGGCTGGTGAACTACAACAACGGCCGCCGTCTGGGCTACCTGAACGGTGTGACCATCGGCGTCTCCGACACCGACGGCAACAACCGCTTCGACACCAGCTTCTCGCCGTACTTCGACGGCGAGCTGTACGGCGTCTACTCCGCGGCCAAGAACCTCTGGTCCGGCTCGATCGCGGTTCCGTTCGAGTCGCCCGCTCTGCCGCACCCGACCGCGTCATCGTCCTCGGCGAGCTAGTTCGTCAGTTAGTTCAGAAAGGCCCGGCTGCCAGCCGGGCCTTTTTGGCGTTTCAGAGCTTGGGCGGTTTCAGAGCTTGCCGTTCCATGACGGACCGTTCCATGACGCGGCGCGTGGAACGACTCCGCGGCAATTTCACTCGGCCCGCGGTAGGCGCGCTCACTCGCTGAACGCCGCATCGCGACACATTACAGCAGCGCGACGTAATCGGTCCGTCACCGAAACGGTGATGCTCGACGACCGGAAGAGGCCGCTTAGACGTGAGTCGCGCCGATACGGTGCCGTGTATTTCATGTGATCCGCATCACAATAACAAAGGGTCTCGATCCGGCCGGCACCCGCGCGGCCACATCAAGGAAATCCACCGACAGGGCGGGGAGCAGCAAAAACGAGCCCGGATCCGACCTGACAGATTCCCTTTCTCGGAGTCATTTGTGTAACAGGACGGTCTCGCGGCCGCGCGCGTCGCGAGACCGTCGATCAAGGTGCTTTTTGGGACAAGATCGCGCTGTATGTTTTGGCCATCCCTTTACTGACGTCTGGGACGCGAACGCGTCTCACGACAGCCCAAGGAGAACCCCAATGAAGCGCACTCTCGCCTTCGGTGGCCTCGTCGCCACCGCCGGCCTCCTGGCCGCCGGCCTCTCCGCCCCGGCCCAGGCCGCCGGCGACGTCGCCAGCAAGCCGCTCGCCACGACCAAGATCGCCGCCAAGAACATCCTGGCCTTCTGGTACGCGGAGAACATGGCCGCGCTGAAGGGCGCCACGCCGTACAACGTCGAGACCAAGGTCGTCGCCAAGCACGTCTCCAAGGGCGGCCCGGCTCCCGACAGCAAGCCCGGCGTCGTGCCCGCGATCGGCGACGAGGCGAAGTCGACCGGCAAGTCGAAGAACGTGAACCTGCCCAAGACCACGGGCAAGGTGTTCTTCATCGGTGCGGACAAGAAGGCCCACTGGTGCACCGCGACCTCGATCCAGTCCGCGTACAAGAACCTGGTCGCGACCGCGGGTAGCTGCGTCTACGACACCGAGTCCAACGCCGCCACGCTGGACTACTGGGTCTTCATCCCGGGTTACTACCAGGGCAAGACCCCGTGGGGCATCTACGTCGGCAAGCAGGCCTTCACCCACTACGACTTCGACGTCTACGAGGACGCCGACCGTAACTACGCCTTCGTCACCGTCTACAACGGCATCAAGGCGCTGAACGGCAACCCGGAGATCGGCAAGAAGGAAGTCAGCAAGGCGGAGTACGACCAGGCCAACAAGTGGCTCCGGCTCCCCGTCGAGGACGGTAAGTACTACGTCCGCGCGTTCGTCGACGCCGGTGCCCTTGGCGCCAACGTCGGTGGCCAGGGTCTGACCTACAACCAGAAGGTCGGCAGCAAGCCGGTCTACGTGTTCGGCTACCCGAGCGGCCAGCACCCCGACGGCAACCAGGCCTACTCCGGCCACACGCTCAAGTGGACCTACGGCAAGACCTTCGCGGTCCAGGCCCCGGCCATCAAGGGCGAGGAGCTCGTCGGCACCAAGTCCTCCTTCACCGGCGAGGGCTCGCTCGGCTCCTCCTGGCTGGCGGGCTACAGCAGCAACCGTCGCATCGGCTACCTGAACGGTGTGACCATCGGCGTCTCCGACACCGACGGCAACAACCGTTACGACACCAGCTTCTCGCCGTACTTCGACGGTGAGCTGTTCGGCGTCTACTCCGCGGCCAAGAACCTCTGGTCCGGCTCGATCGTCTAGTCTCCGCTCGCGGAAACGACACGATCTCCCGAGGCAGGGGTCCAAACCCTGACTCACCATGCTTCATCGAAGGGCCCGGCTCTCCAGTCGGGCCCTTTTCGTTTCGCCAGGGCACCCCTGTTCGATTCCGGGGACGAGCGAGGCGGCGAACAGGGCCCGTGGCGCTCACGAACGGGAACCACGGCTGTACCCGCCCCCGCCCCGCCCCTCCGCTCCCCCTCCCTTCGGGGACCGTCCTGCTCCCCTTCCGGAGATGAGAAGCGGATATAGAGCTATATTTCCGGCACTCCATGGCCGAATCGAGCCCGCGGAGGGCCGATCACCGACGTCCTCGCCGCAGGATCCCGCAGCCTTCCGCCCATTTGGGACAGGCCTAAATGGGCAGCCAGCAGCCGTAATACCGCCCCGCGATCACATCCGGCGGCTGTGTATGCTCCCGATCGACTGAAGGCCCCGGCGCACCGCGCCGGGGCCTTCGAGCGTTCGAAGGCGCGTTAGACGCGACAGGACCCATATCGGTGCCATGTCTGAAATGTGTTTTACATCACACAGCTGTTTTTCAGGGTCTTTCGGATGTAACAACTTCGCCGCGGCGATCTCCCGCTCGATCGCGCGGTTGATCTGCGGAGATGCGGACCACGCCACCACGTCGCGCCGACTCGAACACAAGGTCACGGAAACATCTCCGCGGCGCTCTCGACGGCCCCCGGCCATCCGACGGCTTCCCCCTCGCAAGATCGCGCCTGTATGTTTCCGGTCATCCCTTTACTGACGCATGGGACGCAAGAGCGCCCCACGACAGCCCAAGGAGTTCCCTCATGAAGCGCACTCTCGCCTTCGGTGGCCTCGTCGCCACCGCCGGCCTGCTCGCCGCTGGTCTGGCCGCCCCGGCCCAGGCCGCCGGCGACGTCGCCAGCGACACCCTGGCCGGCAGCCCCATCGCCGCCCAGAACATCGCGGCGTTCTGGTTCGGGGAGAAGGCCGCCAACCTGATCCAGGCCACCCCGTACGCGGTCGAGACCCAGGTCTCGGCCAAGCACGTCTCGACTGGCGGACCGTCGGCTGACAGCAAGCCCGGCGTCGTCCCGGCCATTGGCGACGAGAAGAAGTCGACCGCCAAGTCGAAGAACGTGAACCTGCCCAAGACCACCGGCAAGGTCTTCTTCACCGACGCCAAGGGCGCCCCGCGCTGGTGCTCGGCCACCTCGGTGCAGGCTTCCTACCGGAACCTGGTCGCCACGGCCGGTCACTGCGTGTACGACACCGAGTCGAACAAGGCCACGCTCGACAACTGGGTCTTCGTCCCCGGCTACTACCAGGGCAAGACCCCGTGGGGCGTGTACGTGGGTAAGCAGGCGTTCACCCACTACGACTACGACGTCTACGAGGACGGCGACCGCGACTACGCCTTCGTCACCGTCTACAACGGTGTCAAGTTCCCGGCCGGTGGCTTCGACGACTTCGAGAGCCTCGCCAAGCAGCAGAAGTGGGTCGAGCTCAGCAAGCTCGTCGAGCAGTACGTCGGCGTTCAGAAGATCAGCGAGGCCAACTACAAGCTGTGGAAGGCCGCCGCCCCGAAGGCCGAGAACAGGCTGTACGGGACGATCCCCGCATCCGAGGGCAAGCCCGCGGAGTACTGGGCGATCAAGTTCGTCGACGCCGGTCGCCTGGGTGACAACGTCGGCGGCCAGGGCCTGGCCTACAACCAGAAGCTCGGCAGCAAGCCGGTCTTCGTGTTCGGCTACCCGAGCGGGTCGCACCCGGACGGCAACTACGCCTTCTCCGGCAAGACCCTCAAGTGGAGCTACGGCAAGCCTTTCGCGGCGACCGCGCCCTCCATCAAGGGCGAGGAGCTGCAGGGTGTCAAGTCCTCCTTCACCGGTGAGGGCTCGCTCGGCTCCGCGTGGCTGATCGGCTACAACAACAGCCGTCGCCTGGGCTACCTGAACGGTGTCACCATCGCGGTGGCCGACCGTGACGGCAACAAGCGCATCGACACCAGCCTCTCCCCGTACTTCGACGGTGAGACCTACGGCGTCTACAGCGCGGCCAAGAACCTCTGGTCCGGCTCGATCGCCTAGTTCCCGGCCTGCGGGAACGAGATGGTCACGAGGAGGGGGTCCACACCCTGACTCGGCCGCTCAACTCACACAGGGTCCGGCTCTCCAGTCGGGCCCTGTGCCAGTTCTGGAGATGACGCGGCGGATGGACGGGCGCGCCGTCCATCCCCTTGTATGATCCAGGACAACCGAAGGCCCCGGGGCGACGCCCCGGGGCCTTCGCCATGCGTGCCGCCTTAGACGTAGCCGACCCGGATCCGGTGCCACGTTGATGATGTGATTTAGGTCACACGACAGAAGATCACATCTCCCGGCGCCCCGCCTACGCCAAAGCGGTCGCTTCACTCTTGATCTGCATATATGTCATCGGGTCAGCAAGGATCCGACATCCAGCAGAAGATAACGGAGTGGTCACGCCGCGCGACGGCCGGAAAGACCTCTCGAAGCCGCTTCCACGCCGGAAGATCGCGCCTGTATGTTTCCTGCCATCCCTTTACTGACGCATGGGACGCAAGATGCGTTCCACGACAGCCCAAGGAGTTCCCCCCATGAAGCGCACTCTCGCTTTCAGTGGCGTCATCGCCGCCACTGGCCTCCTGGCCTCCGGCCTGGCCGCTCCGGCCCAGGCGTCGGGTGACGTCGCCAGCAAGCCGCTCGCCTCCACCGGCATCGCGGCGAAGAACATCGTGGGCTACTGGTACGCCGAGCACGCGGCGAACCTGATCGGCGCCACGCCGTACAACGTCGAGACCACGGTCCCGGCCAAGCACGTCTCGACCGGTGGTCCCGCCGCGGACACCAAGCCCGGTGTCGTCCCGGCGATCGGTGACGAGAAGAAGACCACCGCCAAGTCGAAGAACGTCAACCTGCCCAAGACCACGGGCAAGGTGTTCTTCGTCGCCAGCGACGACAAGCCGCACTGGTGCACCGCGACCTCGGTCCAGTCCGCGTACAAGAACCTGGTCGCCACGGCCGGTCACTGCGTGTACGACACCGAGTCCAACAAGGCCACGATGGACTACTGGGTGTTCGTCCCGGGTTACTACCAGGGCAAGACCCCGTGGGGCATCTACGTCGGCAAGCAGGCCTTCACGCACTACGACTACGACGTCTACGAGGACGCCGACCGTGACTACGCGTTCGTCACGGTCTACAACGGCCTCAAGGCGCCGCACGACGGTGTGCCGTACGGCGACGACAAGCCCAAGCCCACCGTCACCGGCGGCGAGGGCTGGGAGAACGTCGGCAGCTGGCAGGAGGTCACCAAGGAGGTCTACGACCAGTACAAGGGTTGGGACACCTTCATCGGTGACGTCCACGCCGTCAAGGACAACAAGGGTGTCTGGCACTACTTCGTCTGGAAGTTCGAGGACGCGGGTGCCCTGGGCGCCAACGTCGGCGGGCAGGGTCTGGCCTACAACCAGAAGCTCGGCAAGCCGGTCTTCGTCTTCGGCTACCCGAGCGGGTCGCACCCGGACGGCAACTACGCCTACTCCGGCAAGACCCTCAAGTGGAGCTACGGCAAGACCTTCGCCGCCACCGCGCCCTCCATCAAGGGCGACGAACTGCAGGGTGTCAAGTCCTCCTTCACCGGCGAGGGCTCGCTCGGCTCGGCGTGGCTGATCAACTACAACAACAGCCGTCGCCTGGGCTACCTGAACGGTGTCACCATCGCGGTGGCCGACCGTGACGGCAACAAGCGCATCGACACCAGCCTCTCCCCGTACTTCGACGGTGAGCTGTACGGCGTCTACAGCGCGGCCAAGAACCTCTGGTCCGGCTCGATCGCCTAGTCTCCGCTCGCGGAAACACGACGATCTCCCGAGGCAGGGGTCCAAACCCTGACTCACCAGGCTTCACCCGTAGGGCCCGGCTCACCAGCCGGGCCCTACGGCTTTTCCGCGAAGTAGTACGCGCGGGCCTGGACGCGCGAGCGAATTCCATGGACGCGCGATGTGCCGCTTCCGCCGGCTGGATTCCGACAAGGCCCGATGAGGGGCGTCAAGCGGATCACAAGTAACCGCTCACAGGTTTCACTTCCCCCTCCCCTCCCTCCCGGATGAATGTGAACTAATACGACATCCCGCATGGCTCCCAGCGGGGCGCCTCGGGCACCCCGAACGGCCTGATCGGCGACTCCGGGGCCGGCAACGGCCACGACACCGGCATCTCCCCGCACTCGGACGGCGATCCCCACGACGTCCACGAACACGCCGCCGATCTCCGATTCGACACAGATCGCCTGGCCCGACAGGCGAACATCGGGCAGGACCTCCCTCCTCGGAACGACGGAGAGTCCCCTGAATAGGCATTCCAATACCGATGATTCGCGCGACGCCGAGCGCTCACACCATTCACCGACGACCGCGGCATCGACCGCGAACCTGTGAAATCGCTCACGATCCATGCGTGGCCGAGTCGCCCCCGCCGGCTGGAATTCGCCCCCCCAGGCCACAAGGAGTTGACTTGGACTTCACTTTTCAGTGTTTCCATTCGTCACTTGGATTCGGCGGGTGTCGAGAGCAGGCCCCCAAGTGGATTACAAGTGCTCGCACCTACGGTGTGCTTCATCCCTTTCCTGACGGATGGGACGCATTGGGCGTCCCACGACAGACCAAGGAATTTCCCGAATGAAGCGCACTCTGGCTTTCGGCGGCCTCGTGGCCGCGAGCGGCCTCCTGGCCGCGGGCCTGGCCGTCCCCGCCAATGCACAGGTCCCCAACGACTCGGTCCCGACCGTCGTCCTGGCCAACACCAACATGGCCGCCAAGCAGATCGCCGCCTTCTGGTTCGGCGAGGCCAGGGCCAACCTGATCGGCGCCACGCCGTACAACGTCGAGACCAAGGTCGTCGCCAAGCACATCTCCAAGGGCGGCCCGGCGGCTGACAGCAAGCCCGGCGTCGTGCCCGCGATCGGCGACGAGAAGAAGTCGACCGCCAAGTCCAAGAACGTCAACCTGCCCAAGACCACGGGCAAGGTGTTCTTCATCGGCGCCGACCACAAGCCGCACTGGTGCTCCGCCACCTCGGTCCAGGCCGCGTACCGGAACCTGGTCGCGACCGCCGGGCACTGCGTGTATGACACCGAGTCGAACAAGGCCACCCTCGACAAGTGGGTCTTCATCCCGGGCTACTACGAGGGCAAGACCCCGTGGGGCATCTACGTCGGCAAGCAGGCCTTCACGCACTACGACTTCGACGTCTACGAGGACGGCGACCGCAACTTCGCGTTCGTGACGGTCTTCGACGGCGTCCTGCCCGAGAGCGCGAGCTTCAACAAGGACTACTCGAAGGACTTCGAGACCGCGGCCGAGGCCGAGAAGGACGCGGCCGCGCTCAAGGCGGACAAGACCACCGCCTGGGCACGCGTCAAGGTCACCCCCTTCAAGACCGCGACCAAGGTCGCGCTCGACACCCCGGGCTCGGTGAAGGAGTTCGTCGACCGGGACAAGATCAAGAGCGAGTCCGGGGTGGCGGACAACCAGCTCGGCGACACGGCCAGCTGGCCGACCGGAACCGGCGCGGACGTCACCAGCATCCTCAAGACGGACTTCGACAGCGCCTACGCGGCCGCCGCCGCCGGCAAGAAGGGCACGGGGCCGGGGGACGGCGCCTGGGCGTGGAACGCGGATGAGACGATCCTCTTCCTGAAGCGCGGCACCACCTACACCACGCGCAAGTTCTGGGTGAACTACGACCTGGACTACAGGGTCACCGCGAAGGTCTTCTCCATCGGCCTCAAGAGCGTCGGCCGCCTGGGCGACAACGTCGGTGGCCAGGGTCTGGCCTACAACCAGAAGGTCGGCAAGCCCGTCTTCGTGTTCGGCTACCCGAGCGGCGCCCACCTCGACGGCAACCACGCCTACACCGGCAAGACCCTCAAGTGGAGCTACGGCAAGACCTTCGGCGTCCAGGTGCCCGCCATCAAGGGCGAGGAACTGCTCGGCACCAAGTCGTCGTTCACCGGCGAGGGCTCCATCGGCTCCTCCTGGCTGGTGAACTACAACAACAGCCGCCGTCTGGGCTACCTGAACGGTGTGACCATCGGCGTCGCCGACACCGACGGCAACAACCGCTTCGACACCAGCTTCTCCCCGTACTTCGACGGCGAGCTCTACGACGTCTACAAGCACGCCGCCAACCTCTGGTCCGGCAAGATCGTCTGATCGTTCGGCGCACGACGCCGATCCCGCACCGCGGGACATGATCATGGAGTAAAGGGATGTACTCCAAGGGCAAACAGCTCCACGCGCAGGGCCCGGCTCTCCAGCCGGGCCCTGCGCCTTTGGCCCGCGTGAAAGTGCGGGCTCCGACATCCACTGAACCCTGTGCCTTTTCCCGTCCCTCTCCGCTCCCGCCGGTCGCACAGGATCTTGCAAGTGAACTCCAAGTGCACCCTCATATGGTGCGTTCCATCCCTTTCCTGACGGATGGGACGCATGAGGCGTCCCACGACAGACCAAGGAAGATCAGCATGAAGCGCACTTTGGCTTTCGGCGGCCTCGTGGCCGCGAGCGGCCTGCTGGCCGCCGGCCTGGCCGCCCCGGCCAATGCCCAGGTCCCCAACGACTCGGTCCCGACCGTCGTCCTGGCCAACACCAACATGGCCGCCAAGCAGATCGCCGCCTTCTGGTACGGCGAGGCCAGGGCCAACCTGATCGGCGCCACGCCGTACAACGTCGAGACCAAGGTCGTCGCCAAGCACGTCTCCAAGGGCGGCCCGGCGGCTGACAGCAAGCCCGGTGTCGTGCCCGCGATCGGCGACGAGAAGAAGACGACCGCCAAGTCCAAGAACGTCAACCTGCCCAAGACCACGGGCAAGGTGTTCTTCATCGGCGCCGACCACAAGCCGCACTGGTGCTCCGCCACCTCCGTGCAGGCGAACTACCGCAACCTCGTGGCCACCGCGGGCCACTGCGTCTACGACACCGAGTCGAACAAGGCCACCCTCGACAAGTGGGTCTTCATCCCCGGCTACTACCAGGGCAAGACCCCGTGGGGCATCTACGTCGGCAAGCAGGCCTTCACCCACTACGACTACGACGTCTACGAGGACGGCGACCGCAACTTCGCGTTCGTCACCGTCTACAACGGCGTCCTGCCCACCGACGCCGGCCGGGCCAAGTACGAGAAGGTCTGGGAGACCGAGGCCGACGCCAAGAAGGACAAGCTCAGGATCGAGACCGACAAGACGACGGCGTACTCGAACATCGAGATCGAGACCGTCGTCACCGGCGACATCGTCGCCGTGGGCACGGCCGAGTCCAAGAAGATCGACGACATCACCGTCACCGAGTTCAAGCGGCTCAACCCGGACAAGGAACTCACCGGCGAGGGCCCGTGGGCCGTCGGCTCGGGCGCCTCCGTCCCGGCCGAGATCACCAAGGACGCCTACGCATTCGACGTGGACTTCTACGTCAGCACCGACGGGAAGGCCTACTACTTCCGCAAGGAGGTCAAGGGCGACAAGGTCAGCGCCATGCAGAAGCCCAACGAGGGCGGCAGCGGCACCAACGGCGACGGCCGTGGCGGTGGCGGCAACGGCGGTGGCGGCAACGGCGGTGGCGGCAATGGCGGTGGCGGCAATGGCGGTGGCGGCAACGGCGGTGGCCAGCAGACCAAGCAGTACAAGTACTTCAAGCGGACCTTCTGGGCGAACTACGACCTCGACTACAAGGTCTGCGCGCGGTACTTCTCGATCGCGCTGAAGGACGTCGGCCGTCTCGGTGACAACGTCGGCGGTCAGGGCCTGGCCTACAACCAGAAGCTCGGCAACCCGGTCTTCGTGTTCGGCTACCCGAGCGGGGCCCACCTCGACGGCAACTACGCCTACACCGGCAAGACCCTCAAGTGGGCCTACGGCAAGACCTTCGCGGTCCAGGTCCCCGCCATCAAGGGTGAAGAGCTCCAGGGCATGAAGTCCTCCTTCACCGGCGAGGGCTCCATCGGCTCCTCCTGGCTGCTGAAGTACAACAACAGCCGTCGCCTCGGCTACCTGAACGGTGTCACCATCGGCGTCGCCGACACCGACGCCAACAACCGCTTCGACACCAGCTTCTCCCCGTACTTCGACGGTGAGCTCTACGACGTCTACAAGCACGCCGCCAACCTCTGGTCCGGCAAGATCGTCTGATCGTTCGGCGCACGACGCCGATCCCGCACCGCGGGACATGATCACGGAGTAAAGGGATCTACTCCAAGGGCAAACAGCTCCACGCGCAGGGCCCGGCGTCCAGCCGGGCCCTGTGCCATGTCAAGGTAAATGCGCTGTAATCTTCCTCTTTACCGAGGCAAGGACGCGACGAGGCGTCCACGCAGAGCGCAAGGAGCGTCCGTGAAGCGCGTCGTCCTGCCCGCCGGGTGTGCGGCGGTCACCGCCGGGCTGCTCTGTTCCAGCGCGTTCGCCGGGTCCGGCACGCTCGTACCCGCCTCCGCCCGGGCGTACGACATCACCGCCACCCGGGCCCTGGCCTCCGAGGCCCAGGTCCCCTCCGTGATGGCGTACTGGCTGGCCGGCGACGGCCAGGCCCTCGCCGACGCGACGCCGTACGGGCTGCGGGCGAAGGTGATCGCCCGGCAGGCGCCCCAGGGCGGCGCGGCCGCGGACGGGAAGCCGGGAGGCGTGCGCCCCGCCGCGGAGAAGTCGGGCGGCGTCCGCCCCGCGGAGGACAAGAAGGCCGCGGCGACCTCCAAGAACGTCAACCTGCCCAGGACCGCGGGCAGGGTGTTCTTCACCGGTTCCGACGGCAAGCCCTACTGGTGCGCGGGAACCTCGGTCCAGGCCAGGTACCGGAACCTGGTCGCCACCGCCGGGCACTGCGTGTTCGACACCGAGAACGACGGCGCGCCGATGAGGAACTGGATCTTCATCCCGGGCCACCAGCGCGGCACGAATCCCTTCGGCGTCTACGCGGGCAAGCAGGCCTTCACCCACCACGACTTCGCCACCTATCGGGACCTCGACCGCGACTACGCGTTCGTCACCGTCTACAACGGTCTCGTGCCGCAGCCGTCCCGGGCTCCCGGCCGGATCAGGCTGGCCGACGGCGGCCCGCTCGCGGATGGTGTGGGCGGGCAGGGGCTCGCCTTCAACCAGGAGATCGGCCGCGTGGCCGTCGTCTTCGGTCACTTCGGGCCCAAGGTGCGCGGCGCGACGTTCCGTGCCCAGGATCCGTCCATCCGGGCGGACGAGCTGATCGGCCTGAAGTCGTCGCGTACGGCCGACGGGTCCGCCTGGCTGATCGGCTACCGCAAGGCCGGTCGCCTGGGCTATCTCAACGGCATCACGATCACCACGTCCGGCGGCGCCGCCGTCTCCCCGTACTTCGACAGCGAGTTGTACACCGTCTACACCGAGGCCCGGCGGGTCAGGTCCGGCGCGGTGCCCGGTGGGACCGTCCGCGAGGGCGCGAACGAGATCAACATTCTGTAACAAACCGCTCCGGCCATTTCAGGACTTATTGCTTCCTGAATGGGTGCTGTAGTTTTTTACCATCCCTTTACTGACGATAGGGGCGCAGTAGCGGCCCTCATCAGCGCAAGGAGCGAACCCCTCATGCGGAAGCGTCTGCTTCTCCCCCTCGGCGGCCTGGCCGCCACCGGCCTCCTGGCCGCCGCTCTGGTCACCCCCGCCACGGCCGCCCCGACCGTGTCCAAGGCGAAGCTCGCCTCGCCGGCCAAGGTCGCGGACATCATCGATTTCTGGACCGCCGACAGCGGCGCCAACCTCAAGGCCGCCAAGGCGTACGGCGCCGAGCACAAGCGCGTGCCGAAGCACGTCTCCACCGGCGGCCCCGCGGCCGACGGCAAGCCCGGGGTCATCCCGGCGATCGGCGACGAGAAGAAGGCCGGCGGCAAGTCGAAGAACGTCAACCTGCCCAAGACCGTGGGCCGGGCGTTCTTCGTCATCGACGGCGACATCTACGCCTGTTCCGCCTCCTCGATCCAGTCGCAGTACCGCAACCTGGTCGCCACGGCCGGCCACTGCGTCTACGACATCGACGGCAACAGCCAGACCGTGGACAGGTGGGTCTTCGTCCCGGGCTACTACGACGGCAAGGCGCCCTGGGGCGTCTACGTCGGCAAGCAGGCCTTCACCCACTACGACTTCGACGTCTACGAGGACGCCGACCGCGACTACGCGTTCGTCACCGTCTACAACGGCATCGGATACGACTACAAGAAGGATGTGCACGTCGACCTCGGTTCCCTCGGCGCGAACGTCGGCGGCCAGGGCTTCGCGTACAACCAGAAGGTCGGCCAGCCGGTCTACGCGTTCGGCTACCCGGCCGCGCCGCACGGCGACGGCGACTACGTCTTCACCGGCGAGAAGATGAAGTGGTGCTACGGCAAGCCGGTCTACCCGATCGTCGAGAGCAGCGTGAAGGTCGAGGAGCAGATCGGCCTCAAGTGCTCGATGACCGGCGGCTCGTCCGGTGGTCCCTGGATCCTCAAGTACAACAGCAACCGTCGCCTCGGTTACATCAACGGCGTCACCAGCCTCGGCGGCGACACCGACGGCAACAACCGCAGCGACATGATCACGTCTGCCTACTTCGACGGTGAGACCTACGGCGTCTACAAGGCCGCGCTCCCCCTGTGGTCGGGCTCGCTCGTGAAGAAGGACGGCTCGATCGGCATCACCGAGACCCGCTGATCCGTCCTTCCCTGAGGCCCGGCTCCGGCCGGGCCTCTTCTCATGCCCGGCCCCCGGCCCCGCGTACGTCCGGCGGAGGCGCGGTGCGATCCCGGCGGGTTCGGATCCGGGCCGTGCCCCTCCGATCACCCGTTTTGGGCACGGTCCCATCCCGCGCATACCGCGGACCCGCGATGTGACTCTTGTCACACGCGAGAAATGCAACCTTTTCGGCGTTCCGTGACCGCCTTTGGCGTCGAATGCCGCTCTCATCAGCCGATCTGCGGAAACATCACCATTAGGTACCAGCACGCTGTGAGGCGAAAAATACCCGTTTGATAACGTCATGATCACAGGATGCTGTGAATCGGAGAGGGCGTCGAACGCCCCTTCGGGCGACAAGATCTTCGCTGTAGGGTCCCGGTCATCCCTTTACTGACGAACGGGACGCGGTCGCGTCCCGCGACAGCGCGAGGAGTGAACCCCAATGAAGCAGCGTGTGCTTCTCCCCCTCGGCGGCCTCGCCGCCGCCGGCCTCCTGAGCTCCGCTCTGGTCACCCCGGCCCACGCCTCCGGCGACGTCGCCGCCAAACCCCTGGCCTCCCAGACGCTCGCCTGGGAGATCGCGGCCTTCTGGTACGGCGAGGACAAGGCCAACCTGATCGGCGCCACGCCGTACGACGTCGAGACCAAGGTCGTCGCCAAGCACGTATCGACCGGCGGGCCCTCCGCGGACACCAAGCCCGGCATCGTGCCCGCGATCGGCGACGAGAAGAAGTCGACCGCCAGGTCCAAGAACGTCAACCTGCCCAAGACCACGGGCAAGGTGTTCTTCATCGGCGCCGACCGCGAGCCGCACTGGTGCACCGCGACCTCCGTACAGTCGAACTACCGCAACCTGGTCGCCACGGCCGGTCACTGCGTCTACGACACCGAGTCCAACAGCGCGACGCTCGACAAGTGGGTCTTCATCCCCGGCTACTACCAGGCCAAGACCCCGTGGGGCATCTACGTCGGCAAGCAGGCGTACACGCACTACGACTACGACGTCTACGAGGACGGCGACCGGGACTACGCCTTCGTCACGGTCTACAACGGCGTGCTGCCGGACAACAGCGGTGCCGAGGTCAGCGAGTCGGAGTACCGGAAGTACCCGCGCACCCGCGCGCTCCGCAAGCCCGAGGTCCGGGTCTACGAGACCAGGACCGAGGCCCTCGCCAACAAGGGCAAGGGCACGATCGAGGAAGTCGTCGACACCGGCCACGTGGTGGCGCACGGCACCCCGGGCTCGTCCGACTGGCTCGGCGTCACCCGCGGCGAGTACCTCCGCCTCACCGGGGGCGCGGAGGAGCAGATCGCCGGCAAGGTCGAGCGTACGGACACCAAGCTGGCCGCGGACGACCCCGCGGTGAAGGACAGGACGCTCCCTTACGCCAGTTCGGACGGCAAGAAGTACTACTGGGCCAAGGAGATCAAGCCCGCCGAGGGCGAGACCCCGGCCGAGTACGAGTACTACGTCAGCGAGTTCTGCGCGACCTACGACCTGGACTACAAGGTCACGCGGTACTTCGTGCGGACCTTCACCGACGTCGGCCGCCTCGGCGACAACGTCGGCGGACAGGGCCTGGCCTACAACCAGAAGATCGGCAAGCCGGTCCACGTCTTCGGCTACCCGAGCGGGTCACACCCCGACGGCGACTACGCCTACACCGGCAAGACCCTCAAGTGGAGCTACGGCAAGACCTTCGCCGCCTCCGCCAAGGAGATCAAGGGCGAGGAGCTGCTCGGCGTCAAGTCCTCCTTCACCGGCGAGGGCTCGATCGGCTCGTCCTGGCTGCTCAACTACAACAACGGCCGTCGTCTCGGCTACCTGAACGGTGTCACCATCGGTCTGGCCGACACCGACAAGAACAACCGCATCGACACCAGCGTCTCCCCGTACTTCGACGGCGAGCTGTACGGCGTCTACAAGGCCGCGGCCAACCTCTGGTCCGGCAGCATCGTGCCCAAGTACTAGAAAGTCGAAGTACTAAGAAGTAACGCGTGTCTGGTCGCGGTACGGAGCGACCGCTGATCGCCGGCGGCATGGTGCCCGCCGCCGGCCGGGCGGCGGTTCCACGACCGCGTGAGTGATCCGGTGACACGGGCGCCGCGTACGGGGCTCGGAAAGGGAACGGGGCCCGGCGACGAGCCGGGCCCCGTTCTCACGTACCGCTGTATGAGCCTGTGCCGACGCGAACCGCCGTCGCGCGGGTACGGCCCCGATTCAGCGCCGGGCGACACCGTCCAGGCGGGCCTGCTCGGCCACGGCCGTGATCACGGCGGGCGCGACGCGGGCGTCGAACGGCGAAGGGATGACGTAGTCCTCGGACAGGTCGTCCCCGACGACGGCCGCCAGCGCGGAGGCCGCGGCCACCTTCATGTTCTCGGTGATGGTCGTGGCCCGCACGTCGAGCGCGCCGCGGAACACACCCGGGAAGGCGAGCACGTTGTTGATCTGGTTGGGGAAGTCGGACCTGCCGGTCGCGACCACCCGCGCGTGCCTCCTGGCCACCTCGGGGTGGACCTCCGGAGTGGGGTTCGACAACGCGAAGACGATGGCGTCCGGGGCCATCGACATGATGGCCTCCTCGGTCACCGTCGAGCCCGAGAGGCCGATGAACACGTCCGCGCCGCTGAGGGCCTCCTCGGTCGAGCCGGTGAAGCCCGCCTTGTTGGTGTCCCTGGCCAGGGCCTCCTTGACGGGGTTGAGACCGTCGCGTCCGGTGTAGATGACGCCCTTGGAGTCCGCGACGGCGACGTCGCCGATGCCGGCGCCGAGCAGGATCCGGGTCACCGCCACGCCGGAGGCGCCGGCACCCGCGATGACGGCCCGCAGGTCGCCCAGCGTGCGCCCGGTCAGCCGGGCGGCGTTCTGCAGCGCGGCGAGCGCGACGATGGCGGTGCCGTGCTGGTCGTCGTGGAAGACCGGGATGTCCAGCAGCGAGCGGAGCCGGTCCTCGACCTCGAAGCAGCGCGGGGCGCTGATGTCCTCGAGGTTGATGCCGCCGAAGGACGGGGCGAGCCGGACCACTGTCTCGACCAGCGCGTCCACGTCGGTGCAGTCGAGGCAGATCGGGACGGCGTCGACGCCCGCGAACTCCTTGAACAGCAGCGCCTTGCCCTCCATGACCGGCATCGCCGCGGCCGGTCCGATGTCGCCGAGCCCGAGGACGGCGGTGCCGTCGGAGACCACCGCCACGACATTGGAGACCCAGGTGTAGTCGTTGACGAGTTCGGGCGTGTCGGCGATGGCGGTGCACACTCTGGCGACGCCCGGTGTGTACGCGAGCGAGAGGTCGTCCGCGTCGCGGACCGGAATGGTGGAGCGGACCTCCAGCTTGCCTCCGCGGTGGAGGGCGAAAGCCGGATCGACGTCGAGAGCGTCCAGAGAAGTGGAAGTAACAGTCACAGCGACCCCAGTGTCACGAGGAGTTCCTTCGGTAGACGCCGCAAGAGCGGACCGGCCCGGGCTTCGGTAGCCGCCCGGCGGCCGTCGCCGTTGACGGTCGTCTCTTAGGGGGTACGGGGGTCACCCGTTGTTTGATTGTGCCACATGTTGAGATGGCGCCTGCGAGCCCCTCTCGTTAACACAGTGTCAGAATTATTGCGTATGCAAGCTAACCTGCGGCATGTAATACTCGATGTCCGGTCTGATCACTTACAACCGTGGGTCGCAATTTGGACTTCACCTCATATGCCAAGCTCGCCGTACTCCTTGTCAACGGGCGCGACCAGCTGAAAACCCTCGATTCCCTACGCGAGCTGCTCACCGAGACCGGCCGCACCGAAGCCGCCGCCCGTGCCACCCGGCGAGATCTGGACGCGATCTGCGAGCTGCGCGAGGAGCTGACCGGCGTGTTCGAGTCCGCCGCGAGGGGCGACGGAGCCGACGCGGTCGAGCGGCTCAACGGGCTCCTCGTCCGCCATCCCGTCCATCCTCAGATCTCCGGCCACGACGGCCAACCCTGGCACATGCACCTGACCGAGGGCGGCCGGGTGGCCGACACTCTGGCCGTCGGCTCTGTCATGGGCCTGGCGACGGTCATCACCAGCCTCGGCATGGATCGGCTGGGCATCTGCCAGGCGCCGCTCTGCGGCAACGCCTACCTCGACACCTCGTCGAACCGATCGCGTCGCTACTGCTCGGAACGCTGCGCCAACCGCGTCAACGTCGCCGCCTACCGGGCGCGCAGACGTGGCACGGCGAGGCGGAAGGCGACCCGCGGCCAGTAACGCAGCACCACCCTTCCGACGATCTCGGACTCCGGCACCGATCCGAAGTCCCAGCTGTCCCGGCGTCCCGGGGCGCGCTGGTTGTCGCTCTCCAGCCACCAGCCCTCCCCGGTACGCCGGAACGCCCGCTTGACGATCAGGCCGTGCGGCCGCCGCGCCACCACCAGGTCGCCCTCCCTGACAGAGGCGCCGCGCCGTACGAGCAGACAGTCTCCGGGACGCAGGACGGGCAACATCGAGTCACCCACGACGCGCACCGTGGTGAGCACATCCCCCTCCACACATGGCTTTCTGAGACGAGTAAGGTCGGTCTTGGACAGTGCTGTCACAGCATTAAGGAAGGATTCCGATGCTCGCACGACTGCTGCGGCCCAAGCACGAGGCGTCCGCCCATTGCGACCTGCCGTGCGGTGTTTACGACCCCGCCCAGGCCCGCATCGAGGCCGAGTCGGTGAAGGCCATCATGGCCAAGTACGCCGACAATGACGACCCGGTGTTCCGCGCGCGCGCTCTCACCATCAAGGAAGAGCGTGCGGAGTTGGTCAAGCACCACCTCTGGGTGCTGTGGACCGACTACTTCAAGCCGCCGCACCTGGAGCAGTACCCTCAGCTTCACCAGCTGTTCTGGGACGCCACCAAGCTCGCGGGCGCGGCCGGTGCGAAGGGCACCGTCGATGTGGCGAAGGCCGACGACCTCCTGGGCAAGATCGACGAGATCGCGAAGATCTTCTGGGAGACCAAGGCCGCCTGAGCCTGAGATCGCCCCGACCCCGCCGGTACGTGACCGCGCGGGGTCCGGTCTTTTTCCGGCCGGTCTGATCCGTGGAATCGACACGGAACGCGCTCTGAGATCGCGACAATCGGCGCGTCCCAGCCGAGCAATCGCGGGCGAGTGGCGGTAGGTTGCAGTGAGCGGCAGTGCGCCGGCTCGATTTGGGGCGAGGAGGAACGTGACCGAGGAAACCGAGACGCCTGCGGTGGATCTGGCCGGGATCCGCGACGCTGTGAGCGTCCGGCTGCCCGCCGTGAGCGCCTATCTGTCAGTGCTGCGTACGGCGACCGCCGGGCTCGCGGCCCGGCTGGACTTCACCCTCGACCAGATCGAGGACCTCCGCATCGCGGTGGACGAAGCCTGTGCCATGCTCCTTCGGCAGGCGGTGCCCGGCACCGATCTGGTCGCCGAGTTCGAGCTCACCGGGCAGGAGATGACAGTCCGGGTCGAGGTCAACACCGTCGGCGTGACCGCTCCCAAGCGCGACGACTTCGCCTGGATGGTGCTCACCGCGCTGGCGGACGACGTCGACGCCATCTCCGACTCCCCCGATCACATGGCGATCGTGCTGCGCAAGCGGCGAGGCGCGGCGAGGCCGGCGTGACGGAAAGGACTCGTGCCATGGCCTCCGGCGACTCGGCGGTGCCCGACCGCGTGCGTGCGCGCGCGCTCTTCGGGGAGCTCGTGGAGTTGCCGGCCGACGACCCGAGGCGTCAGCGCATCCGCGACGAGCTCGTCGAGCTCCACCTCCCGCTGGTGGAGTACCTCGCCCGCCGTTTCCGTAACAGGGGCGAGTGGCTCGACGATCTCACCCAGGTCGCCACGATCGGCCTGATCAAGTCGATCGACCGCTTCGATCTGGCCCGCGGCGTCGAGTTCTCCACCTACGCGACCCCCACCATCGTCGGGGAGATCAAGCGTCACTTCCGTGACAAGGGCTGGGCGGTCCGGGTGCCGCGCCGGCTCCAGGAGCTCAAGCTCTCGCTCACCAAGGCGATCAGCGAGCTGTCACAGCGGGAGAGCCGCGCGCCCACGGTCGCCGAACTGGCGGCCCACCTGCAGATGACCGAGGAAGAGGTCCTCGAGGGCCTGGAGTCGGCCAACGCCTACTCCACCGTCTCCCTCGACGCGCCCGACTCCGGTGACGACGACGCGCCCGCCGTGTCCGACTCGCTCGGCATCGTGGACGAGTCTCTCGAGGGCGTCGAGTACCGCGAGTCCCTGAAACCGCTGCTGGAGCGTCTGCCTCCGCGCGAGAAGCGCATCCTGCTGCTGCGCTTCTTCGGCAACATGACCCAGTCGCAGATCGCGACGGAGCTGGGCATCTCGCAGATGCACGTGTCCCGTCTCCTCGCCCGGACCCTCGCCCAGCTTCGCGAGGGCCTCACCGCGGACGACTGAGTCGCCCTTCCAGGCGAGGTCCGCCTGGAAGGAGCGGTGTCCAGGGTGGTGCGTCGCAAGGCGGAGGGCGAGGCCGTGTGGCCGAGCCACGCCGGCAAGGGCATCAGGAAGCGTCCGGCCCGTCCTCGCCCATCAGCGCCTTCGTGGACTGCGGGGCCAGGAGTGTCACCAGGGCGATCACCGCGGCCACCACCAGCGGTATGCCGTAGGCGTACTGCTGGGACTGGATCAACGTGATCGCCACGGGCAACGCGAAGATCTGGGTGATCACGCCCGGACCCCTGCTCCAGCGCAGCATCTGGAGAATCCCCCACGCGACCCAGAGCAGACCCGCGCCGACCAGGATCCCGAAGGCCGCGACGAAGATCGAGCTGATCAGGTCGCTCGGCTTTCCGATCACGGTCTCGACGGCGACGTAGCCGCCCAGGGCCACGGCGGCGATGCCCTCGACGGCCACCATTGCGGAGGCGACGGTCAGGGTCTGGGGTCGGCTGCTCACAGCGGCCCACCTTAACAACATGGGCGGTAGGGCATGGTTCGTGCTCTACCCTTCAGGGCATGCGGGCTCTCCTTGTCGTCAACCCCAAGGCGACGTCGACCAACCATCGCACGCGGGACGTCCTGATGAGAGCGCTCGGCGCCGCCATGGATCTGACCGTCGAGGAGACCGGCTACCGCGGCCACGCGGCGGCGATCGCCGGTGCGGCCCATGAGAAAGGGTTCGACGCGGTCGCCGTTCTGGGAGGCGACGGCACGATCAACGAGACGGTCAACGGCCTGTTGCGCGCACAGCCCGCGACGCCCGCGGCCGACCGCCCCGCACTGATCGTCATTCCCGGAGGAAGCGCGAACGTCTTCGCGCGGGCGCTCGGCCTGCCCAACAACCCGGTCGAGGCGACCGGAGCGGCGCTGGAGGCGCTGCGGGACGGCCGTCGGCGCACGATCGGGCTCGGCGAGGCCGTCTGGGACCGGGACGTTTCGCACGGCGATTCAGGGGCAGAGCCGCCGACAGGCCCGCAAGGGTCACGTTATTTCACATTTTGTGCTGGGCTCGGGTATGACGCCGAGGTCGTCCGGGCCGTCGAGGGGTTGCGCAGCGCCGGTTGCAAGGCGACGCCCGCGCTGTATGTCAAGACGGCGCTCAGTCACTACTTCCTGACTGATCGCCGCAATCCGTCCATGCGACTGGAGCGTCCGCGTCAGGCACCGCAGGGCCGGATCTTCATGGCGATCGTCTCCAACACCGCACCGTGGACCTATGCCGGGCCTCGCCCGATCAACCCGACACCATGGGCCGGCTTCGAGACCGGGCTGGACCTGCTCGCGCTCCGGAAGATGGGGCTCTCAGCCGTACTCGGCCTGGTCCGGCAGATTATCGGCGAGCGCTCGGGACTGCCGACGGGCCGGCACCTGGTCCAGGCCCACGACGAGGAGGAGTTCACCCTTTCCGCCTCCCGTCCGGTGGCCTTCCAGCTCGACGGTGACTACCTGGGAGAACGCGAACGCGTGCTTTTCCGGTCTATCCCGGACGCATTACAAGTTCTCGTCTAGGCCGTTACATGCGGTCATAGTGTGACGCATCCGACAGCCATAACCGGCAAAACCTTCTCCCAAACCTCTTGTGCGGTCTTGGCCTGCCTGAAAAGCTGAATGCGACGTCGGAACGTAGGACCTTTGCGGAGGCCACCGCCCCCCGGAGTGCCCCGACGATCAATGGACCAAGCCCAGTACGACCCGTGTTCTGGGCGAAAGTTCGCAGCAGTTAGTGAAAGACTTCACAAAGTTGACGGTCAGGAGCCGCGGAAGGCTCCACTTACGAAGGAGTGGAACGCATGGACTGGCGCCACCGCGCTGCCTGCCGTGACGTGGATCCCGAGCTTTTCTTCCCGATCGGCAACACCGGCCCCGCGCTCATGCAGATCGAAGAGGCGAAGCAGGTCTGCCGGCAGTGTTCCGTCATGGAGTCCTGCCTCAAGTGGGCGCTCGAGTCCGGCCAGGACGCCGGTGTCTGGGGCGGCCTGAGCGAGGACGAGCGGCGCGCGCTCAAGCGCCGGACGGCCCGTGCCCGCGCCCGCGCGAACGTGTGAAAATTCCCCCAAGAGACCACGCACAGACCGAATGCAACAGCATCATCATTTCGCGGTTGTTGCGGTCACATGAAAGGCGAGGGTCGCGTCCCTAAGGACGCGACCCTTACCCGGTTTGAACGGGAATGCTGATCGTGACTTCGGTCCCGCCGCCTTCCCTGGGAGCGATAGACAAGCGTCCGGAAAGCTCGCCTACCACCAGCGTGCGGACGATCTGCAATCCGAGGCTTGTGGTCGACTCCAGATCGAAATCGGTGGGCAGACCCTTTCCGTCGTCCGCCACCACGACCTCCAGGTGATCCGCGTCCCGGGACACCACGACCTGGATGCTCCCGCTCGCGTGTGAGAAGCCGTGCTCCACCGCGTTCTGCAGCAGCTCGGTGAGGACCATCGCGATCGGCGTGGCCACGGCCGCGGGCAGCACGCCGAAGCTGCCGATCCGCTTCGGCGTCACGTGCGCCACGGAGACCTCGGCGGTCATGGCGACGACCCGGTCGGCGATGTCGTCGAACTCGACCATCTCCTCCGGCATCTGGGCCAGGATCTCGTGCACGATCGCGATCGACCCGACCCGCCGGACCGCCTCCTCCAGCGCCTCCCGGCCTTCGGGGTTGCCGAGCCTGCGGGCCTGGAGCCGGAGCAGCGCCGCCACGGTCTGCAGGTTGTTCTTCACCCGGTGGTGGATCTCGCGGATCGTGGCGTCCTTGGTCAGCAGCTCGCGCTCCCTGCGGCGCAGCTCCGTCACGTCGCGGATGAGCACCAGCGCGCCGATCCGGCCGCCGCCGACCACCAGCGGGATCGCCCGGAGCAGCACGACGATGCCGCCGCGCTCCACCTCGGTCTCCCTCGGGGCACGGCCGCTCGCGACGTGCATCAGGTCCTCGTTGATCGGCTCGTCCCGGTAACAGAGGTCCGCCGTGGTCCGCCCGAGCTCCGCGCCGACCAGATCGGCCTGCAGGCCGAGCCTCCGGTACGCGGAGAGCGCGTTGGGCGAGGCGTAGGTGACCCGCCCGGCCCGGTCCAGCCGGAGCAGGCCGTCGCCCACCCTCGGCGAGCGGACGAGCGTCGGCTCCTCCTCGGGGAACGGGAACCTGCCCTCGGCCACCATCTGCGCCATGTCCGAGGCGCTCTGCAGGTAGGTCAGCTCCAGCCGGGACGGAGTACGGGCGGACGACAGGTTCGTGGAGCGCTGGATGACCCCGATGAACTCGCCGTCCAGGCCACGCCGTACGGGAATGGTCTCTTCGCGGACCGGGACGCCGCTGGACCAGTCCGGGTCGCCCTCCCGGCAGATCCGGTGCTCGTTCCAGGCGGTGTCGATCAGCGGGCGTTCGCCCGGCGCCACGACCATGCCGACCACGTCGTCGTGGTAGACGGTGGGGCCGGTGGTCGGCCGCATCTGGGCGACGGCCACCCAGCCGGAACCCTCCCTGCGCGGGATCCACAGGATGAGGTCGGCGAACGACAGGTCGGCGAGCAGCTGCCAGTCGGACACGAGCGAGCGCATCCACTCGATGCCCGCTGCGTCGAGTGTGGTTTGGCGGGACACCAGGTCGCTGAGAGTCGGCACGACTGCATCATGCGTCCGGAACCGGCCCGAAGGCGAATCCACCTGTCCGACCTGCAAAGATGCACCCATGAGTAGGCCACTCGACACATTGCGTACGGCCACCGCCGGTAGGGAGGCGGCCGGCCTGCGGCGTACCCTGCGCCCGCGCACGCCCGACCGTGACGGGCTGATCGATCTGGCCTCCAACGACCATCTCGGGCTGTCCGGGGACGACCGGCTCATCAGGGCGGCCGTACGGGCGACGGAGGACTGGGGCACCGGTTCGACCGGCTCACGGCTCGTCACGGGCACGACACTGCTCCACGCGGAGCTGGAGGCCCGGCTGGCGGCCTTCACCGGGGCTCCTGGCGCCCTCGTCGTCACCGACGCCGTCTTCTCCGTCGACGGCGACCTCGCGCCGCTTTCCGCATTGCCCGCCGCCGCCGTACGGCACGGCGCCCTCCTGATGGTGGACGAGGCGCATTCCCTCGGGGTCGTCGGCGAATCCGGCAGAGGCGCGGTGCACGCTGCCGGACTTGCGGGGAAATCACATATTGTGAGAACCGTCACGCTTTCCAAGTCGCTCGGATCTCAGGGTGGTGCGGTGCTCGGCGCCCCCGAGGTGATCGAGACGCTGATCGAGACGGGGCGTTCGTTCATCTTCGACACCGGGCTCGCCCCCGCCTGCGTCGGCGCCGCTCTGTGCGCCCTCGAGATCCTGGACGAGCGTCCTGAGCTGCAGAAACGGGCGTCGGCCATCGCGCGGACGCTCGCCGCGACGGCGCGCGAACTCGGCCTGGAGTCCGGCGGCCCGGCGGCCGCCGTGGTCCCGATCGTGCTCGGCCCGCCCGGGGCCGCGGTCTCAGCGGCGACCCTGTGTGCGGAACTCGGCGTGCGCGTGGGATGCTTCCGCCCACCATCGGTGCCCCATGGGAGGTCGTGTCTGAGGTTGACCGCTCGGGCCAATCTGGGGTCCGATGACCTCGCGGTGATCAGGCGGGCGCTCACCGCCGTGGCCGAACGGAAGGTGGGCTAGTGAGCCGGCGAACCATCGATGACGGCGTGGGGGAGGCATCGTGACCGAACTGACCGAGGACACGCCGAGAGTCCCGAAGTACTACGACGTCAAGCGCAGCCTCCTTGAACTCACCAAGAGCCTGCCTCCGGGCAGCGCGCTGCCGCCCGAGCGCACGCTCGCCGTGCGGTTCGTGACGTCCCGGACGACCGTGCGGCAGGCCCTGTCGGAACTCGTGGTCGAGGGCCGCCTGTTGCGGATCCAGGGCAAGGGCACGTTCGTCGCCCAGCCCAAGGTCGCCCAGGTGCTCCAGCTCACCTCCTACACCGGCGATCTCCGCACCGTGGGGCTCGAACCGGACACCAAGATCCTGGACATCAGCTACATCACCGCGGACGAGCAGCTCGGCCGGCGGCTGGCGATCAATCCGGGGGGCCGGGTGCTGCGCATCCACCGCCTGCGCCTGGCCAACGGCGAGCCGATGTCGATCGACACCACGCACCTGTCCGCCCGCAGGTTCCCCCGCCTCCGGCGGGAGCTCGAGGCGCATTCGTCGCTGTACGAGACGCTGCACAACGCGTACAACGTGCGGCTGACCGACGCCGAGGAGGTCATCGAGACCGTCCTCGCCACGCCGTACGACGCGCAGGTGCTCGGCGTGGACGTGGGCCTGCCCATGCTGCTGCTCACCCGGCACGCCTTCGACGCCGACGGGCATCCGGTGGAGTACGCCCAGTCGCTCTATCGCGGCGACCGCTACAAGTTCGTCACGCGTCTGCGCAGGCCAACCCCCTAGGGTTGCCTGATGAGCATCCTTGTCGTCACCGGCACCGACACCGGTGTGGGGAAGACCGTGGTCACCGCGGCGATAGCCGTACTCGCTCGGGAGCGAGGGGCCACGGTCGCGGTGGTGAAGCCGGCGCAGACCGGCGTGGCGCCGGGCGAGCCGGGGGACCTCGACGAGGTGATCCGGCTGTCGGGCATCACGACGACGTTCGAGTTCGCCCGGTTCCCGGACCCGCTCTCCCCCGCCGCCGCGGCGCGCGAGTCGGGTCTGCCGTCGCTCTCCCTGGTGGAGTCGGCCGAGCGGATCCGCGAGATCGCCGAGTCCCACCGGCTGGTGATCGTGGAAGGGGCGGGCGGGCTCCTCGTCCGCTTCGACGAGGAGGGCTCAACGCTCGCGGACCTGGCGCACCTGCTGCACGCCCCGGTGCTGGTGGTCACGCGCGCGGGGCTCGACACGCTCAACCACACCGCGCTGACGCTCGAGGTGATGGCGGGCCGCGGCGTCGAGCCAGCCGGCGTCGTCATCGGCTCCTGGCCGGCCGAACCCGATCTCGCGGAGCGTCACAACGTCGGCGACCTGGAGATGCTCGCCGCCCGCCCGCTCGCCGGGGCGCTGCCCGAGGGCGCGGCCGCGCTCGACCGTACGGCTTTCGCCCATGTCGCGCGGGCGGGGATCGGTCCCACGCTCGGCGGCGGGTTCGACCCGGCCCGGTTCCGATCGACGCTGAGGCTCAGCCTGTGACCGAGACCGCGGAGCGCCCCAAGAGCGCGGACATCCTCCGGGCCGCCCGGGTCCAGGTTCCGGAGGAGGGCAGCAGGACTTCGGCCTCCTCTCCGACCTCAGGACGCCGATCAAGGCGCTGTCGCAGACCCTCAGTGGCTCTCCTTGGGTGTCGCGGGGTCCGCGCCCCATTCCGTCCATGAGCCGTCGTACACCCTGAGCCGATCGAAGCCGATCTCCCGGAGCGCGACGAAGGCCGCGCTGGCGGATATGCCGCCGCCGCAGTAGAGGATCGCGGGACGGCCGCGCTCGATGCCCGCCCGCTCGGCGAGTTCGCGGAGGTCGGCCGGCGCGCGCAGCAGGCCGTCGCCGTCGAAGAGCACGGGCGCGGGCAGCCGGGTGGCACCCGGAATGTGGGCGCCCGCGGCGCCGTAGGTCGCGTCCATACGGCAGTCGACGATGGCGGTTCCGCCCTGGTCGAGCGCGGCGACGACGTCGTCCTTGGTGGCCCGCAGGTCACGGGCGAGCGGCACCGGATATTCCCTCGGGCCTGGCTCGACCACCTCGCCGGTGATCGGACGTCCCTCCCGCCGCCAGGCGGGCAACCCGCCGTCGAGGACGTGCGCCTTCGCGTGCCCGTACTGGCGCAGCGCCCACACCAGCCGGGCCGCCATGTAGATGCCGCCGTCGTCGTACGCGACCACGGTCGTGTCGGGACCCACTCCGGCGGCGCCGAGGACCCGCGCGAACCTCTCCGGCTCGGCGAGCTGCCCCTGGATCGGGTCCGTGTCGCTGGACAGGTCGCGTAGCCAGCTCAGGTACACCGCGCCGGGAATGTGCCCGGCGGCGTACGCTCGCTCGCCCGCGGTCTCGTCGTCGAGCTCCCATCGGACGTCCACGACGCGGACGTCCGGGGACGTCAGTCGCGAGGCGAGGTCGGCGGTGCCGATGAAGGCCGGTGACGAACTCATGATTCCTCCTGGGAGCCGAGATAGATCTCTTGTACGCGTGCCGAGGCGATCAGCTCTCCGGCGGGTCCGGACTCGGCGATGTGGCCGGTTTCCAGAACGTAGGCGTGGTCGGCCAGCTCAAGGGCGAGCCTGGCGTTCTGCTCGACGAGCAGGATCGTGTGGCCGTCGTCGCGCAGCCCGGCCAGCGCCTGGTAGATCCGGCTGACGAGCTTGGGCGACAAGCCCATGGACGGCTCGTCGAGGATGAGCAGGGTCGGCCGTGACATCAACGCCCGCCCGATCGCCAGCATCTGCTGCTGGCCGCCGGAGAGCACGCCCGCCGCGTCCTTCAGCTTCGGCGTCAGCTCGGGGAAGGTGTGCAGGACGTGGTCGAGTCCCGGCTCCTCACGCCATCTCCGGGTACGCGTCAGCGTCCCCATGCGCAGATTGTCACGGACGGACAGGTTGGCGAAGACCCGCCGCCCTTCCGGGACGTGCGCGACGCCGAGCCGGGCCAGCCGGTGAGGGGCGTGCCGGCTCACGTCGGTGCCGCCGACCGTGACCGTGCCCGAACGCGGCGTCTGCAGGCCGAGCAGCCCGCGGATCGTCGTGGTCTTCCCCGCTCCGTTGGTGCCGAGCAGGCAGGTGACCTGGCCTCCGCGAGCCTCGAAGGAGACGCCGTGGACGACCTCCAGCCGCCCGTGGGCGACCCGCAGGTCCCGTACGGAGAGAGCGGAGTCGGTCATGATTCCCGCCGGGGTGCGATCCGGTCGGCGTCGGGTCCGAGGTAGGCCTCGATGACGCGGGGGTCCGCCCGGACCTCGGCCGGTTCTCCTTCCATGAGCAGCTCTCCGTGGTCGAGCACCGCGATGTGGTCCGAGATCTCCATGACGAGTCTCATGTTGTGCTCGATGAGCAGGACCGCGGCACCGGCGCCGGCCATCCGGGTCACCTGCTCGCCCACGGCGCGCACGCTTTCCGCGGGCAGCCCGGCGACCGGTTCGTCCAGCACGACCACACGCGGTTCGAGGGCCAGCACCCGGGCGAGCTCGACCAGCTTGGCCTGTCCGAACGGCAGTGACTCGACCGGCGCGTCGGCCAGTGCCGTCAGGCCGAACCGGTCGAGCAGTTCCTCCGCCGCCGCGCGCGCCCGCCTGTCCGCGCGTCGTGCCCGAGGCAGGCCGACGACGGCGCTGAGCAGTCCCGCGCCCCCGCGTCCGTACGCGCCCATCACGACGTTGTCGATCACCGTCAGGCCGGTGAAGATCTCCAGGTTCTGGAAGGTGCGCGCCAGGCCCGCCGTGGCCCGCCGGTCGGGCCCTCTGCGGGTCAGGTCGTGCCCGGACACGTCTATCCGTCCCGCGTCCGGACGCTCGAAGCCGGACACGATGTTGGCGAGCGTGGTCTTGCCC
Source organism: Microtetraspora glauca (assembly GCA_001570385.1). Lineage (GTDB taxonomy): Bacteria > Actinomycetota > Actinomycetes > Streptosporangiales > Streptosporangiaceae > Microtetraspora > Microtetraspora glauca. The sequence continues at coordinate 525,043 of BBYL01000010.1, forward strand.
GCGCCGTTCGGGCCGATGAGCGCGGTCACCGCGCCGGGGCGTGCCCGGAGCGACACGTCCCGCAGGACGCGGACCCCGCCGAAGCTCTTGGAGATCCCCGTTATGACGAGTCCCTCGTCGGTCACGACGCGCTCCCTTCCGTCGCCCGGGCGACGGCGGGCCGTGCCCCGCGCCGCGGCCACCGCGCGCCGGCCGCGCCCGCGACACCGCCGGGGAATGCCTGGACGACCACGAGGAAGACCAGGCCCACGATGAGCATCTCGTAGCCGGCGTACTCGGTGCCGAGCTCGTCGAGCGCGGTCAGCAGCGCGGCGCCGATCAGCGGACCCGCGGCTCGTCCCGCACCGCCCACGGTCAGGCCGACCACGCACAGCACCGCCGTCAGGAACCCGAACGACGACGGGCTGACGAAGGTGGCGTCGAAGGTCTCCAGCGCGCCCGCCACCCCCGCGTAGCACCCGCTGAGCGCGAACGCGAACAACCTCAGCCGGAACGCCCGTACGCCGCTGGCGACGGCGGCCGGTTCTGACGCTCCCAGCGCGCGCAACGCCCGGCCCGCCCGCGAACGCTCGAAGTTGTACGCGACGACGACACCGAGCAGGGCGAGGACGGCGGCCAGCACGTACATGGGGAGCGGGCCGCTGATCTCGATCCCCGCCACCGACAGCGCGGGAATGCCGAGCAGCCCGTTGGGGCCGCCGGTGACTCCCGTCATACGCCCGAACAGGATGTACAGGATGTAGCCCGCGCCCAGAGTCGCCATCGTGAAGTACGTCGCGCGCAGGCGCAGTGACGCCGCCCCGATCACCAGCGCCGCGACGGTGGCCAGCACCGGCGCGGCGACGAAGGCGAGCGCGGGCGGCACGTCCAGGCGGGCGGCGAGGATGCCCGCGGTGTAGGCGCCGAGGCCGTAGAAGCCCGCCTGGGCGAGTGAGCTCATCCGGGCGTAGCCGTTGATGAAGTTGAGCCCGGTGAGCAGCAGCAGCATCACGCAGAAGCGCAGCTGGATCGCGCGCGCGAAATCGGAGATGAAGATCAGCGGCATCGCCGCGAGCAGCACCGCGGTGATCACCGGAGTCGTCGGGCGCCATCGACGGATGCGCGAGACGGCCATCAGACGCGCACCACCTTCCGCTGGGAGAACAGGCCGGTCGGCCGGGTGAACAGAATGATCAGCAGGATCACGAACGCGACCGCGTCGCCGTAGGCGGCCGATCCGTAACCGGCGACCGCCGCCTCCACGAGCCCGATGACGAGTCCGCCGATCACCGCGCCGTAGAGGTTGCCCAGCCCGCCGAGCATCGCGGCGGCGAAGCCCTTGAGCCCGAGCAGGGTGCCGGACTCGTACGACATGACGGACAGCGGCGCCAGCCCGGCTCCGCCGAGGGCGCCGAGGACGGCGGCGATCACGAAGACCCAGCGGGCCACGCTGTGGAACGGGACGCCGAGCGACGTGACCACCTCGGGATCATCGGCCGCCGCCCGCAGGATCGTGCCCTGCCGGGTACGCCGGAAGAAGAGCGACAGGCCGACCGCCACGACGAAGACCACGGCGAGGTTCCACAACGTCTGCGTGTCGGCGACGGCGCCGCCCACACGCAGGGGCCGCTCGCCGAGGAAGTGCGGCAGCCCGTACGTCTTGCGGTCGGTGAGCAGCAGGACGGCCGCCTTGAGCGCGACCGCCAGCCCGATCGTGGCGATCGTGATGATCTCGGCGGAGCGGGCGCCGGAGAAGCGGCTCACGGCGAGCTCGGTCACCAGTCCCGCCACGACGCCCGCCGCCACCGCGCACAGGACGCTGACCGGCAGCGGCGGGTGCCACACCTCGTGGACGACGCCGGCGACGACACCGCCCACCATGACGTACTCGCCCTGGGCGAAGTTCACCGCGCCGGTGCCGTTGGCCACGACGCCGAATCCGACCGCGACCAGCGCGTACACCGCGCCCACGCTGAGGCCGGCGAACACCACTTGGAGCAGGAGATTCATCGCAGTCCTCGTTCTGGTACGGCGCCCGGCCGGGCCGGGCGCCCTGGCATCTCAGCCGGCGAGTACGAAGCGCTCGCCATCCCACTTGATCATTTCCACGCCGTCCGTGCCGAGGCCGCTGTGGTCCTGGGCGCTGTAGCGGAAGACGCCCGTGACCCCGACGTGCTCGCCGAGGGTCTCCAACGCCTTGGCCGCCAGCGGACCGTCGGTGCTCTTCGCCTTCCCGATCGCCTCGGCGGCGAGCATCAGGGCGTCGTACGCCTGGCCCGCGTAGACGTTGGGCTGCTCGTGGTACTTGGCCTCGTACGCCGCGGCGAATTCGCCGATCGTCTTCTTCTGCGGGTCCGAGTCGGGCAGCAGGTCGGCGACGGGAAGCTTGGGCGAGGACAGGACGGTGCCGACGCCCGCGTCGCCCGCCTGCTTCATGTACCGGTCGTCGACGAATCCGAAGCTGTGCTGGATCAGCGCCGCCCCGTCGGTCACGACCGTCCGCGCGTTCTTCAGGAACGTCACCCCCGAGCTGTCGGTCGTCCAGGCGAGGTACGCCTGCGGCTTCCCGGCGCCCAGCTTGGTCAGCAGCGGGGTGAAGTCGCCGGTCCCGGGGTCGAAGGAGGCCACCGCCAGTTTGAGGCCGGCGGCCGGCAGCTCCTTCTCGGCGACCTCGAGCGCGGACTGCCCGAAGCCGCTGGTGTCGGGGAGCAGCGCGACGTTCGTGACGCCCTTGGCCTTCCAGAACTCGATGATCTTTTGCATGACGACCGTGTCGTTGAACGTCGCCTTGAAGGTCAGCGGATGCTCGGTCTCCGGCTGCACGATGGCGCGCGCGCCCTCGGTGGCCACGAAGAGCTTCTTCGCCGACGCGGTCAGCTGTCCCATGGCGAGCGCGATGCCGCTGGAGCTTCCGCCGCCCACGATGGCGTCGACCTTGTCGTCGGTCAGCAGCTTGCGGGTCTGGGTCACCGCGGTGGAGGTGTCACCGGCCGGGTCGTAGAACTTCCACTCGATCTTCCTGCCGTCGATGCCGCCGCGCTGGTTGATCTGTTCGACGGCGAGCTCGGTGCCCTTGCGCATCTTGTCGCCGACGTTCGCGGCGGGGCCGGTGACCGAGTACAGCGTGCCGATCTTGATGGCGGCGGAGTCCTCCGCACCGGCGTCCGCACCGGCGTCGGCGCCGGCGGAGCATCCGGCCGCGAGCGCCGCGGTGATCGTGAGGGCGATCGGCGTGGTCAGCCGCCACCGAAGTCGTCTGGTCATGGGTCTCTCCTGAGGGGATTCGCGACGCCTCGGCATCGCGGGAAAGCGTGAGGGAAACGGGGAGAAGGAGCGGGCGGAGACGGCGACGAGTCACCGCTCGCCTGAGGACGGGCCGGGGGTGTCGCGTTCCCACTGCTCGTCGGCCTGCCGGACGGCGGCGACGATGCCCTGGTAGCCCGTACATCGGCACAGGTTGCCGGCCAGCGCCGTACGGATCTCGCGCTCGTCCGGGCCGCGCCGCGCGGCGAGCAGCTCGTACGCGGCCAGCAGGAACCCCGGCGTGCAGAATCCGCACTGCAGGGCGTGATTCTCGGTGAAGGCGCGCTGGAGCGGATGCAGTTCCTCCGGGTCGGATGCGAGCCCCTCCACGGTCGTCACCTCGCACCCCTCCGCCTGTACGGCGAACATCAGGCAGGAACGCACCGAGGCTCCGTCGACGAGGACGGTGCACGCGCCGCACGCCCCCTGTTCGCAGGCCACATGCGTACCGGTCAGGGAGAGGTCCTCCCGCAGCGTGTCGGCGAGGGACTGTCTCGGTTCCACCGTCACGCGGCGGTCGGCGCCGTTGACCCGGAGACTCACCTCTCGCCGATCAGGCGACATCACGGTCATCCTGCCTTTCCACTGACCATTCCACTGACCTTGCCGCCGCCTCTCCCGCGGCCCGCCGCAGTGCCCGGTCCAGGGCGCGCAGCGCCAGCCCGTGCACCAGCCGCCGCCGGTATCCGTCGGCCGTGCTCCACTCGGCGGCCGCGCGTGCCACCTCGGAGAAGGCCGCCGCCGACGGCCGGGCACCGATCAGCCGCTCCACGGCCGGCGGCCGCAAGGGGCGATCGCCCACCCCCGCGCAGACCAGCACGGCGTCCTCGATCACCGCACCGTCTGCGACGGGACCCTCGACCACGGCACCCTCGACCACGGGGGCCGCCGACAACGTCAGGGCGCACGCCACACCCGCCACGGGCCGGTCGGCGTACCGGCGGCCGTACTCCACCCAGGCCTGGCCGGTGCGGGAGGACGGCACGGGGAACCGGACGCCGGTGACCAGTTCGCCGGGGGCGAGGACGGTGCGGTACGCCGCGACGAAGAACCGTTCGGCGTCGACGACGCGGCTCCCGTTCGCGGACGCGATGCTCAGCTCGGCGCCGCAGGCCACCGCGACCGAGGGCAGCTCGGCGGCGGGGTCGGCGTGGGCCAGGCTCCCGCCGACCGTCCCACGGTTGCGCGTCGCGATCCGCCCGATCAACGGCAGCGCGTCGGCGAGCAGCGGGAGACGCGCGGCCACCTCGGGGTCCAGCTCCAGGTGGCGCTGCCGCGTCAGCGCGCCCACCTCCACGGCGTCGGCGGTGACGCGCACATAGTCGAGTTCCGCGACCCCGTTGACGTCGACCAGCACCTTCGGCCGTACGGTCCGCAGGTTGAGCAGCGGGACGAGGCTCTGCCCGCCGGCCAGCACCCGCGCGTCCGCGCCGTGGTCAGCCAGGTGGTCCAGCGCCTCGTCCAGCCGGCGAGGGCGGACGTAGTCGAACGGGGCGGGTTTCATGATCGGTTCAGGCTCCGATCGGGGAGCCGATGCGGGTGATGTCCCAGGCTTCGGTCATGTGCAGCGGCAGCACGTTGTCGCCGCCGATCTCCTTGAGCCGGAGCATCGTGTCGTACGCCTCGAAGAGGTCGGTGTGCCCGCCCGGCGGGATGACCTTGAAGTGCTCGCTCTCCTCCTCGGAGGGGTAGAAGTTCTCCTTCAGCACGCACATGCCGGCGATGACGAACGCGCCCTCGCTGGTCGTGACGATCGCGGACTGCCCACCGAACGTGTGCCCCGGCGAGAGCACCAGGTCGAGACCGTCGGCGATCTGGTGCGACCCGTCCAGGAGCCGCAGGTCCATTCCCGCGATCTTGTCGTAGTGCTCCTTGGGGGCGAAGGAGGTGGCGAACATCTCGTGCGACGGGGTGGTCTCCCACTCCTTGCGCTGCACGTAGAACGCGCTCTCGCTGAACGGCTCCACCGTCATGCAGTGGTCCCAGTCCAGGTGCGACAGCACCACCACGTCGATGTCGCGCGGTGACAGGCCCCGGTCGGCGAGATGCCCGGTGATCGGCTTGACGTCGACCACGTCGGCGAACACCTGGCCCACGTGGACGAGCTCGCGGTCCTTCGGCCTGATGTGCTCGCCGTAGTCGGCGGCGCTGCACCCGACGTCGACCAGCACGTTGAGGTCCTTGCCCCGGATCAACCACGACACGTACGGGATGTCGATGGCGACACCGGCGTTGTGCATGTAGGTGAACCGGCTCTTCTCGCGGTGCGGCCCGTAGGCGACGACCATCGGTTCGATGGTGAACAAGACTGCTTCCTTCCCAGGTCTTATGTAGAAGTACGGGATCTCAGGAGGACGACTGCGGGCGATCCGGGTCTCCGATCAGCCCGGCCACGTACTCGGGCGTCAGCGGGGTGCGGTCCACTTCCGCCCCGAAGGGGACGAGCGCGTCGGCGACCGCGTTCGCCACGGCCGCGGGGGTGGAGATGACCCCCGACTCGCCCATGCCCTTGACTCCGTTCACCGTCAGCGGCGACGGCGAACAGTGGTGCCCGAGCCGTACGGGCGGGATCTCGGCGGCCGTCGGCAGCAGATAGTCGGCGAAGGACGTGGCCAGCGGAAGTCCGTCGGCGTCGAAGGGGATGTGCTCGTAGAGCGCGCCCCCGACCCCCTGCGCGAACGCGCCCAGCACCTGCCCCTCGACGATGAGCGGATTGATCATGGTTCCGCAGTCCTCGACCGCGGCGGCGTCGATCACGGTCACCCCGCCGGTCCACGGATCCACCTCGACGGCGACCATCACGCACCCGTTCGAGTACGTGGCCGGGGGATCGTAGAAGCGCGTCACCACCAGGTCCGGCTCGGGTACGGCGGCCCGCACCGCCGGGTCGAAGTACGCCCGCTGGGCGAGCGCGCCAAGTGGGAGGGCCGGGCCGGAGTCGCCACGGACGTGGACGTGCCCGTCCGCGAAGACCAACTCGCCGGGATCACGATCGAGCAGCCCCGCGGCGATGGCGGCGAGCTTGTCACGCAGGTCCTGGGCGGCCAGGGTCAACGCGCCGCCCGTCACGGCGGCCGTCCGGCTGGCCCGCGTCCCCGCCGTGCTCATCGGAACGGCCGCGGTGTCGTTCGCCAGCACGGTGACCTCGGCGGGATCGACGCCGAGCACCTCGGCCACGACCTGGGCCAGCGACGTGGCGTGCCCCTGCCCCTGCGAAGGGGTGCCGACCGCCACGGTGACCTCGGCCGAGGGTTCCATCGTGATCCGGACGCTGTCGTGGGACGAGAACGACCACGACGACTGGGCCGCCCCCTCGGTGCCCCAGCCGCTCGGCTCGACGTACGGGCTGACGCCGATGCCGATGTAGCGGCCGGTCTCGCGGGCGACCCGCTGCCGCTCCCGCAGCCCCGGATAGTCGATCAGCTCCGCGGCCGTGTCGAGGGACTCCACGAAGCTGCCGCTGTCGTAGACCATTCCGGTGGGCGAGGTGTGCGGGAACTCCCGTACGAGATTCTGCCGCCGCAGGTCCACCGGATCGCGGCCGAGCAGCCGCGCGGCGCGGTCGATGAGGACCTCCCGCGCCGAATGACTGGCCGTCCACCCCACACCCCGGTAGGCCGAGATCGGGGTCTTGTTGGTCAGGACCGCGGTCACCTGCCACGCCACGTCGCGGATCCGGTACGGCCCGGGGAGCAACCCCGCGGAGAGGTAGGACTCGATCAGCGTGCTCGCGCTGTTGTAGGAGTACGCCCCCGAGTCACCGAGAATCCGCGCCCGGATCGCCTCGAAGGTGCCGTCGGCGGCGACCGCGAGCTCCATGTCGATGATCTGGTCCTTGGAGTGCGGCGCCGCGGTGATGTTCTCCCTGCGGTCCTCCACCCACTTCACCGGCAGGCCGGTGGCGCGCGCGGCCAGCGCCACCGCCACCTCCTCGGGGGAGGCCGGGATCTTCTGCCCGAAACCGCCGCCGACGTCGGGGACGAGGACCCGGATCCGCCCTTCCGGCATGTCCAGGCAGGCGGCAAGCTTGCGGCGCAACAGATGGGGCGACTGGGTCGAGCTGTGCACGGTGAGGCGGTCGTCGGCCCGGTCGTAGCTCGCCAGGCAGCCGCGCCCCTCCATCGGCGCCGCGACGAAGCGCCCGGTGGTGAACCGGCCGCTCAGCACGTGCGCCGCTCTCGCGAAGGCGGCGTCGACGTCGCCGTGTTCACGGCCTCCCTCGTACACCACGTTGGTGGGGAGGTCGTCGCACAGCCGCGTCGTCCGCTCGGTGCGCGCGGCCTCGGGGTCGGTGAGGACCGGCACCTGCTCGTAGACGACCCGGACCAGATCGGCGGCGTCCTCGGCGACGGCCCGGCTCTCGGCCAGGACGACGGCCACCGCCTCGCCCGCGAAGCGCACGCGGCCGGCCGCCAACGCGGGCTGCGGCGTCTTGCGCAGATCCGGCACCGCGACGGCGTCGAGCAGCGGCCGATGCGGCAGATCGTCCGCCGTCAGGACCGCGCGCACGCCCGGCAGGGCCCGCGCGGCGGCGGAGTCCACGGCGACGATCGCGGCGTGCGCGTGTGGGGACCGCACGAAGCAGGCGTGCGTCACCCCGGGCACCGTGACGTCGGCGAGATAGCGCCCCGCTCCGACGAGGAGCCGGGGGTCCTCCCTCCGGGTCAGCCTGGCGCCCAGCGCGCTCCCGGAGGACGTGACCCGAGGCGGCCGCGAGCCCATGCACCCTCCCCACACGACAACGAGCGATTTCCTGCGATCCCGCACAGCAATGATCAGTACGCGTTCACGAGCGAAAGGCGGGCATATCCGCAGCTACCGAAGGGGCGTCCAGGACGTCCCCGCGCATGCCCAACGCGATCGCCGATCAGTTACTGTTCGGACAGACAGGAAAACCATACATTACCTATCTAATAGATTGGAAATATGGTCCGAACCCTCGGCCTGTACTACGGTGACGGGGTCTCGCCATCAGCCCAGGCGGCAGCGACCACAGGGGGAACCACCGCGTGCCCAGCCCGAACCGCAGATCGGCCGACGGCCGTACGGACGAGCCCGCCGCGGAGCACGACTCCGCGGGCCGCCGGCGCGACCCCGGCCGCTCCCGGCAGGCGATCCTCGACGCGGCCGAGCGGATCTTCGCCAGGGAGGGCTACGACGGGGCCAGCCTCGTCGCCATCGGCAAGGCCGCGGGCGTCTCCGGGACACTTCCCGCGTACTTCTTCAAGGACAAGGCGACCCTCTACGCCGCCGTCGTCGAGAGGCTGTTCGACCACCGCGACCACACGCTGGAGCGGCTCGTCGAAGCGGCGATCGCCGCCCTCGACGAGGAAGAGGACGGGCTGCGCCGCGGCCTGGACATCCTGGTCGGCGGATACCTGCGGTTCCTGCTCGACCACCCCGCCTTCGTACGGCTGATGTCGCGCGACGCCCTGGAGATGGGGCGGGCCGGCCGCGCGACCACCCCGCGCCATTCCGCGGCGTACGAACGCGGTCTGCGCCGATTCATCGCGGCCCTGCCGTCACGGCCGGGCCCCGGAGTCGACCCCGACCAGCTGCTCATCAGCGTCGTGGCGCTCTGCTTCTTCCCGATGGAACACGACGCGACCATGCTCGCCGGCATGGGCTACCGCGCCTGGAGCACCGGCTTCGTGGAGAAACGCGCCGACCATGTGGTCGACGTCCTGCTCCGGGTCCTGGCCGGGCCCGGCGGCACGGGGTGACAGCGGAGCGTCACCCCGTGCTCGGCGGGACAGGTCAGCAGGACGAGTCGTAGGCGCAGAGCTTCACCGTCATCTTCTTCGCGTCCACGAGGTTGCGGGGGTAGACGTCCGCCTTCGTGAAGAACGACGCGTACGCGCGGTAGACCGCTACGGCCCGGCCGCGCCGTACGATGACGGCCCGGCCGCCGCCCGCCTTGGCACTCGAACCCTTGTAGTTCTGATAGCTCACCTTGAGCGCCTCGGCGCCGAGCTTCAGCGGGGTGGCCGTGTAGACCTCCGACAGGCCGCCGCCCGCCGGGTGGACCCGGCAGTCCTTCACAGCCTTCCGTACGGCGGCGAATGCCTGCTTGGCCCGTGCCTCGCTGCCGTAGACGACGAGTTGCTCGACGACGGAGCCGTCCGGTTCCGCGTGGGTCAGGGTGCGGGCGGCGGAGCGGCCGGTCCGGCCGACGCCCTTCTCCGTACCGCAGGGGTTGAGGTCCAGCGGCTCCGCGGTGGCCTCGCTCACGAACCAGGGGAACTCGGCGTTGAGGTTCGCGCGTGCTTCCTTCTCGTGGATCAGGAAGTTCTTGGGGATCTTCGTGGCCTTCGTCGCCGTCGTGGCCTCCGTCGTCGCCGCGTACGCGGGGACCGGGATCGCCGCCAGGACGGCCAGGGCGGCGACCGCGCCCATCATCGTCTTCACGTCCAGGATGATGTCATTCAGGTGTAGATCCGTCGTCTGGCGGGCAGTGGCGACTCATCTATCCCCCTATGTGACTGGCTGGTAGGTTTCCCGGCATGGAGTCAGCAGCGAAGCACGCGGGCGACATCGCGGTCGCCGTTTCCCAGGCATACGGCGTCGAGACCATGTTCACGCTGTCCGGAGGACACGTCTTCCCCCTGTACGACGGCGCGGTGCACGAGAACATGCGCATCCTCGACGTGCGGCACGAGCAGAGTGCCGTCTTCGCCGCCGAGGCGACCGCGCGGCTCACCCGAAAGCCCGGCCTGGCGGTGCTGACCGCCGGTCCCGGCATCACCAACGGCGTCTCCGGCGTCGCGACGGCGCACTACAACGGCTCCCCCGTCGTTGTGATGGGAGGCAGGGCGCCGCAGTCCCGCTGGGGCTCGGGCGCCCTGCAGGAGATGGACCACCCGCCGCTGTTCGAATCCATCACCAAGCTCGCCTTCACCGGCTCCGGTGCCGACACGATCGGCCAGGACGTCGAGATGGCCTACCGTACGGCTCTCGCGCCCCACCGCGGCCCGGTCTTCATCGACTTCTACATGGACCACCTGTTCGCGCCGTCGCCCGAGCGGACCACCGAGACGCTCGCGCCGTCGCCGCTCGAACCGGACACCGACTCACTCGCCGACATCGCGAAGCTGATCGCCGCGGCCGAACGGCCGGTCCTGGTCCTCGGCTCCGACGTGTGGATGGACCGCGCCGAAGAGGCCGCGCGCGACTTCGCCGAGGAGTACCGCCTGCCGGTCATCCCCAACGGCCAGGGCCGGGGCATCCTCCCCTCCGGGCACGACCTGCTCGTCACCCGGGCCAGGGGGCTCGCCTTCGGCCAGGCCGACCTCGTCATCGTGGTCGGCACGCCGCTGGACTTCCGGCTCGGCTACGGATGGTTCGGCGGCAAGGACGGGGCTCCCCTGGCCAAGGTCGTGCACATCGCCGACGCCGCCTCCCAGCTCGCCACGCACGTCGGCCTGGCCGGCTCCGCCGCGGGCGACCTGTCCCTCACCTTCTGGGGCCTCGCCGCCGCCTGCGCGACCGCCGGGGTCGATCCGAAGGCGTACGCACCGTGGGTGTCCACCCTGGCCGAGACGGCCTCCGCCGCGATCGCCGGTGACGCCGAGTTGCTCGCCTCCGACGCCGACCCCATCCACCCGATGCGCGTCTACGGCGAGCTGGGCCGGATCCTCGCGGACGACGCCGTGGTCATCGGTGACGGCGGCGACTTCGTGTCCTACGCCGGCAAGTACGTCGAACCGCGCAACCCGGGCAACTGGCTCGACCCCGGCCCGTACGGCTGCCTCGGCACCGGGCTCGGCTACTCGATCGCCGCCCGGCTCGCCCGGCCCTCCTCCCAGGTCGTGCTGCTCCTCGGCGACGGCGCCGCCGGGTTCTCCCTGATGGACGTGGACACGCTGGTCAGGCATCGGCTGCCGGTCGTCATGATCTGCGGCAACAACGGCATGTGGGGCCTGGAGAAGCACCCCATGCAACTGCTGTACGGCTACGACGTGGCCGCCGACCTCCAGCCCCAGTGCCGGTACGACCAGGTCGTGACGGCGCTCGGCGGCGGCGGAGAGCTGGTGACGTCGCCGTCCGAGATCGGCCCCGCGCTCCGGCGGGCCTTCGACTCGGGCGTGCCGTACCTGGTGAACATCGCCACCGACCCGGCGGTCGCCTACCCCCGCAACACCACCGGAATCTAGTCCCCGACCGGCGAGGCTTGCCCGGAAGGAGCGGAAATCGCCGGGGGCACTAGTTAGGGGAGGCGCCGGGGTCGGGGATGGCCGAGGGCGACACGCTGGGCGTCGCGCTGGGACTGGGCGACGCGCAGGCGATCTTCGTCACGAAGATCTTGATCGTGGCGCCCTCGCGGGCCGACTCCCCGCCCTTCGGATCCTGGGCGGTGACCTTCGTGCACGCCCCCGCGCCTCCGGCGACATTCACCTTGGCGTTGAACCCGAGGGCCTTCAGCTTGGCGATCGCCTTCTCCTCGGTCAGGCCCATTACCGAGGGCACCTTCTCCATGGGCTCCTCGCTCTCGCTCGGGCTGGGAGAAGGGCTCGGCGACGCCGACGGTGACGGCGACGGCGACGGGGTCCGCGTCGGCCTGTTGACGACCGGGGGCGGCGTCAGGACGGGGGTCGGCGTCGGGGTCCTACGCCTCGTCTTGCTCGGCGACGGACTGGACGTCGGCGTCGCGGTGTTCACGTCCAGCGGCGAGGTCGTGGACGTGCCGGGCTGGTCGGTGCCGGACGCGGCGAGGGCGTTGATGCCGAGCGCCGCGAGCCCGGCGAAGACGGCGAGACCCGCCGCCCCCGCGGCGATCGGCGCTTTGCGGCTCTTCCTGCGACGTGAGCTCCTCGGCCCGGGCGAGGTCGCCGCCGTGCCCGTCGCAGGAACCGCCGGACTCTCCTCCCACGCCTCGGCGCCGTACGCGCGGTCCGCCTGGGTCGGGTAGTCGGACGAGGCGTATCCCCCCGTGTCCGGGGCGTATCCCCCGGTGGCGGGGCCGTATCCGCCGGTGGCCTGGGGGTATCCGCCGGTGGCCTGGGGGTATCCGCCGGTGGCTGGAGGGTATCCGGCCGCGGCCGGCCCGCCGAGGTCGGGCCCCGAGAGAGCCGTACCGGGATCGGCCGGCTGCTGGAGCTGCGGATGGATGGGTCGCATCGAGGGGTGCACGGACCTGCGGGCCGCCTCGCTCATCGTGGCGGCGTCCGGCCAGCGCCGGGCGGGATCCTTGAGCAGTGCCCGCTCCACCACCATGCGCACAGGCGGCGGCACGTCCGGAGGCAGCGGCGGCGGCTCGTCCCGGATGTGCTGAAGCGCGATGGCCACCGGGGACTCGCCGTCGAAGGGCCGCCTGCCGGCGAGGCATTCGTACGCCACCACGCCGAGGGCGTAGACGTCCACGGCGGGTGTGACGGGCGCGCCCTCGGCCTGCTCGGGCGCGCAGTACGCGGCGGTGCCGAGGACCATGCCCGCGTCGGTCAGGCGGCTCGCCGCGTCGGCCCGCGCGATGCCGAAGTCGGTGAGCACGAGCGTGCCGTCCTGACGGACCAGGAGGTTGCCCGGCTTGACGTCCCGGTGGACGATGCCGCGCTCGTGCACGGCCTGGAGCGCGGCGGCGGCCTGCGCGATGAGCTCCATCGCCGGCTCGGGGCCGATCCGGCCCAGCCGCGTCAGCAACCGGTCGAGCGGCTCACCGTCCACGAACTTCATCACGAGGTACGCCGTCGGCCCGTCTCCGGGAACATCCGTCACGCCGTAGTCGTAGACGTCGACCACACCGGGGTGGTTGACGGTCGCCATCGCGCGGGCCTCGCCCTGGAAGCGGACGGCGAATCCGGGGTCGTCGAGCCTGCCGGGGAGCAGCACCTTGACGGCGACGGTCCGCGCGAGAACCATGTCCTCACCGCGCCAGACCTCGCCCATGCCACCGGCGCCGAGCCGGGCGTCCAAGCGGTAGCGCCCCGCCAGCGTCATCCCCTGGGCCACCATGTGCCCAATACCCCCTCATGTTCCCCGGAGTTGTCCAACAAAGCAGATTCGTATCTCGGGAAAGTCACGACCGGATCACGGAAGCCTGCATGCTGAGCATGAGCCTACGCGCGAGTGATCCCATGCTCGGAACAACGGGCGAACCACCCCTGCGGGTTCACCTGGACCACCATGCGCCTGCGGCACTGCGCACAGTAGCGCGGCTGCTCCAGAGTGCGGGCGACGACGCACGCCGCTGATCATCCTCACCGGACGGCCCACCACAGTGGTCGCAGAACACGTTCACGGCCTCCTAGCGTAGGACTACTAGGCTGGAATGCATGACGCTAGCTCCTGGCCTGCGCGCCAACGTCCTCATCATGGTGGAGCGAGAGGACACCGCGATCAGGGTGGGCAGTGGAGACGTGCCCGTTCTGGGCACGCCCAGACTGCTCTCGTTCGCCGAAGGCGCGACGGTCAAGGCGGTCCAGCGCTACCTGGAGCCGGGCCAGACCTCGGTGGGTACGCGGGTCGAGTTGGAGCACCGCGCGCCCAGCGCCGTCGGCATGCATGTGGAGATCTCCGCCGAGCTGACCGACGTGGACGGCAGGCGACTCGTCTTCGCCATCACCGCCGTCGACAAGACCGGAAAGCTGGTCGCCGCCGGGAGGATCGAGCGGGTCGTCGTCGACCGGGAACGGTTCCTCGGCGCGCTCTGACCCGGAGGGGCCCAGTCGAGTCCGACGAGCCACGCCCCTGCGCACGGTCGGCATCCGCCAGACGCTCACCTAGTCGATGACGGCGATCAGGTCGCCCCCCTGGATGACGTCGCCCTCGGCGACCTTGAGCTGCGCCACGACGCCCGCGTCCTCGGCGAGGACCGGGATCTCCATCTTCATCGACTCCAGGATGACGAGCGTGTCGCCCTCGTCAACGGTGTCACCCTCGGCGACGACGATCTTCCAGACGTTCGCCACCATCTCAGCGCGTACTTCCGCCACCACAACACTCCTCTTCATTCGGCGATCCACTCACCGACCCCGGCGGATCCATGCCGGGACCGGCTTCCAGCACCATCAGGCCGGCGTCATGACCTCATGCGGGACACCAGCCCGGTGTCGTAGTCCCCGCTCGCGAGCTCCGGGTGGTCCAACAGCTCGGCGCAGAAGGGCAGGTTGTCCTTCGGCTCCTCGACGGGAACGCGGCAGCCGGCCGATCTCCGCAGCGTCGCGTACGGCGTCCGCCAGGTCGGTCACCGGCGCGCGGGTGCCCGTGGCGACCGGGACGCCCGCGTTCTCCATCAGGTTCGTTGATCTTGCCGCCCATCCGGACGATCGCCTCGGGAGCCGGGCCGATCCAGACGAGACCTGCCTCGACGACCGCGCGCGCGAACGGCAGGTCCGCGTCAGCGTCCGAGTAGACCGCGGCCGCCCGCAGCCCCATGCGCCTCACCGTGCGGATGATCCGCCGGGCGATCTCGCCGCGGTTGGCGACAAGGACTGACTCGAACACGCAGCCAACCCTACGGGGGTCCCCCAGTGATCCCCTGCGCTTGATTCCAACTGAAGGCGACCCGCGAATCTGTAGGGTCGGCACAAAAGCAGCTCTCCATCGCACCGCGTTCACGGCGAGCCGGTGCGACCTCTCCTACAAGTGGTTCACCGTGGGCCGATGCCGACCTCTGTTACAAGCGGTTCACCACGGTGAGCCGGTCGACCACCCGCGCCATCGCCTCGATCACGGCGGGATCGTACTCGGTGCCGATGCCGAGCCTGAGCCGCTCCAGCGCCGCCGCCGCCCGGTCCCGGTCGGCGGATCCCCCCACCAGGTCGTCGTAGGCGTTGGCGGCCTTGATGACCCGGCTGGCCGTCGGCGGCGCATGGTCGACGGTGTCGCACTGGCGGCGGACGATCTCGGCGACCCCGTGCAGGACGCCGGTCTTCCTGATCACCTCGGCCCCGAGCTCGGCGATCCGCTTCGCCTGCGACGGATCGGTGAGCACGGTGGCGCCGCCCGGGATCGGGTCACTCAGGGAGAGCTGCCCGATGTCGTGCATGAGGGCGGCGTACTCCAGCTCCAGCAACTGGGGCTCCGACATGCCGAGCTCCCTACCGACGGCGACCGACAACGTGCTGACCCGGCGGGAGTGGCCGGGCTCCACGTATCCCCCGACCTCGGTCACCCGGCTCAGCGCCCGCACCGTCTGCAGGTAGGTCGCCCGGATGCCGGCGTACTTGCGGAACGCCACCTGCGTCACGAGCAACGGCGCGGCGAACACCAGCAGGGCGGTCATGTTCATGCTGTGCGCGGCGAGCGCGAGCAGCGTTCCTGACGCGGCCACCGCCGCGCCCAGCGGCGCCCCCATCCGCAGTTCATCGCGTACGGCGACGCCGAAGGCGGTCCTGACCTGCTCGGCCCTGAGCATCGCCGCGATCACCACGTCGGCCGTCAGCATCAGCACGATGAGGGCCGCCATCACGCCCAACGCCGGCCACCAGTTGCCGTCGATGGCGATCGAGTAGAGGGGTGCGGTCAGCGGCCGGTAGGCGAAGGCCAGCAGCGAGCCGGCCAGCAGCCTCCTGGCGATCGCGTCGAGCCGGGGCGGGCGGCCCACGGCGAGATGCGGCAGCGCTCCCGCGATCATGCCCACCGACATGACGGCGACGACCTGCAGCGCCGTCTGCCTGGCGGGTTGGCCGCCCACGTCGAGCAGAAGCGCGTACCCGATCGCCGCCGCCGTGGAGATGGGCGCCACCTCGCGGTTGCCCGGCATGGTGAGCCTGGCCAGCTCCCCCACCGCGATCAGTGCACCGAATCCGATCGCGACCTGCGAGTCGACCAGCCCGTTCGCCGCCGTGTGGGAGATCCCCGCCACGGTGAGCATCCCGGCGGCGCAAATGAGGAGTAACTGGCCCGAGTCGAGCCCGCGCATCGCCCTGGCGGCGGTCATGATTCCTCGCCCTCAGCGTTCTGAGATGACCTGGATGGGCATGGTCGGGTCGTCGTGATCCTTCGCGGTGGTCACTACGGCGCCGGGCGGCGCGGGCACCGCGCGCGGCGGCTCCCAGCCGTGGCGGTCGAGTGCCTTGATGAACGTGCTCACCATGACGGGGTCGAACTGCGCGCCCGCGCTCTTGCGTAGCTCGGTCACGGCCTCCTCGATCGACTTCGCCTTGCGGTAGGCCCGGTCGGACGTCATCGAGTCGAACGCGTCCGCCACCGCGATGATCTTGGCGAACTCCGGGATCTCGTCACCCGCGAGGCCCATGGGGTAGCCCTTGCCGTCATGCCGCTCGTGGTGGTGCATGATCCCGGCGAACGCCTCGTCGAGGAAGTCGATGCCGCGCACGATCTCCAGGCCGCGCATCGGGTGCAGCTGGATCGCCGCGTACTCCTCCTCGGTCAGCTTGCCGTCCTTCTGCAGGACCTTCGTGGGCACGCCCAGCTTGCCGACGTCGTGGAGCATCCCGGCGTATCTGATCGCCCGCAGCCGCTCGGTGCCCATGCCGATCTCCTCGGCGATCATGGAGGACGCCCGGGACACGCGGGTGCAGTGCCCCCGCGTGTAGTAGTCCTTCGTCTCCACCGCCTGGCACAGCGCGGCGATCGTCGCGTCATAGGAGCGCTGCTGGGCGTGATAGTGCCCGAAGGCCCAGCGCGCCACGAACAGCGGGATCAGCACCAGCACCGCCGAGATCGACTGGACCGTCGCCCACAACCCGGCGATCAGCAGCCCGAAGGTCGCGTAGCCGAGATAGGACACCAGGATCTGGACCGTGCCCCGGAGCGCCACCTGGTCCCTGCCCACCCCCTCGGCCAGCAGGAGGATGACCGCGGTCAGGCCGAAGTTGATCAGGACGAAGGCCCCGGTGGCCGCGCCGTACGGGATGATCACGCCGGGGAAGTCGTCCTCGCGAGGCAGGCCCACGATGCCGCCGGCGTGCTGGAACGCCACTCCCGCGGCGTATCCGCAGATCACGAACTGGGCGCCGTTGAACAGCCGCTTCACGACCGGCAGGCCCGGCCGCACACTCACCACGGCCATGAGCCCGACCAGCGCGGCTCCCTCGGGGCCGACCAGCACCACGGCGGCCAGCGCGGCGGAGAAGCTCACCGAGATCGCCGCCTGCGGCACGTTGAGCACCGTCGGTACGGACTCGCACACCAGGAACAGCAACGCGAGCACGACGAGCGTCGGAAGCTCGGCCTGGTCGAACCACCCCGGAGAGACGGCGCTGTCGACCACCAGTGCGGCGGCGGCTCCGATCAGTACGACGAAGTAGACCTTTGCCCGCCACGGCAGTTCCCGCATGCGGCCACCTCGCGCCCTCAGGTCCAGGAGATCCCGGAGGTCACGCCGGTCTCGGCCACGAACACCACCACAGGGGCGAGCAGTAACAACGCCGCCAGCATCTTGGTGGCCATCCTGTTGAACATCGCTGCCTCCACATCGAATTCGCCCACAGGCTACAGAAGCCAAGGTGCCCGGTCAGAGAGCTCGGCGAACCGCAGCCAAACCGTAATCAAGCAATCACGCTGCGCTCATTTGCCCTACTTCGTCCGGCGATTCGGCGCGTCCGCGAGCGGCTGCTTCCCACGTCATCCCCACAACGCGAGAACAGCGACCGTTCACCGACCGTCACCCCACCACTGGCCCGGAACTCGGTTACGTGCCCGGCGTCCATCCCCGTCAAACCCAGAGGTCCCACAGGCCACGGGCCGACCGTACGGCGGAGCGCTCTCAGGCGACACCGGAGGCGACACCCTGATGGACGCCCGGCGCGGCGATCGAAGCGGTCTCGGGAGCAGTGTGCGACGGCGTGGATCAGTGTGCGATGTCGGGCGGTGTGCGGCGGCGGATCAGGAGCGTGCGGCGGCCCAGGCGACGGTGGCCTTGAGACCGGTGGCGAGGTCGGTCCGCGGGCGCCAGCCGAGGCCCTCGCGGGCCGGCTCGGGATCGACGGCCATGGCGGGCAGGTCGCCGAGGCGGGCCGGGGCGAGGCCGGGCTCGTCGGGGGCGCCGGCCGCCGCGGCGATCAGCGTGTGCAGCTCGCGGTCGGTCGTCTGCACGCCCGTGCCGAGGTTGAACCTGCGCCCGTGGCCGTCCGTGCCGCAGGCGCGGGCGAAGCCGTCCACGACGTCCTCGACGAAGATGTAGTCCCGCGTCTGGGAGCCGTCGCCGTACAGGACCGTGGGTCGCCCCGCCAGCAGGGCGTCGGTGAAGATGGCGACGACCCCCGCCTCGCCCTCCGGTGACTGGCGCGGGCCGAAGACGTTGGACAGCACCAGCGTGGTGTACTCCAGCCCGTGGAGCGCGCTGTAGGCCGACAGGTACACCTCGCCGCTCAGCTTCGAGGCGGCGTACGGCGAGCGCGGGTCGGTGGGGGCGTCGCCGGGCACGGGGATGACGGCCGGCCTGCCGTACACCGCGACGGAGGAGGCGAAGACGACCTTGCGCGATCCCGC
Organism: Microtetraspora glauca; assembly: GCA_001570385.1. GTDB lineage: Bacteria > Actinomycetota > Actinomycetes > Streptosporangiales > Streptosporangiaceae > Microtetraspora > Microtetraspora glauca. The sequence continues at coordinate 543,718 of BBYL01000010.1, forward strand.
GCGGTGGGCGGCCTCCAGGACGTTGACGGTGCCCTCGACGTTCACCCGCGCGTCGTGCGTCGGGTCGGCGACGCTCTTGCGGACGCTGATCTGCGCCGCCAGATGGCAGATCACCTCGGGACGCCACGCCTCGGCCGCCGTGGCGAGCGCGGGGTCCCGCACGTCGATCGCATGCAGGTCGGCGTCCGGATTGCGGTTTCCTCCGGACGACATGTCGTCCACGACGGCGACCTCGTGCCCGTCGGCCAACAGGCGGTCCACGAGGTTCGAGCCGATGAAACCCGCCCCGCCGGTGACCATTACGCGCATGCCCGCCCCTTCGTCAGGTGTACGGGGTGATCCTAATCGCCGAGCTCGGACCGCACCTGCGCGATGCGCGCGAGGATCTTGGTGCGCAGGTCGTCCGGGACGGGATCGCAACCGCAGTGCTTGGCGACGAGTTGCTTGACGACCTTCTCCAGGCCGTACTCCTCCAGGCAGGGGCCGCACTCGTCCAGATGCTGACGTATGTCGGCGCGCCTGACGTCGTCGAGCTCACCGTCGAGGTAGCTGTAGACCCGGTCCAGAACCTCGCCACAGTCGGTGTCGTGGTGGTCGCCGCAGCTCATCGCCCCTCCTCGTCCCGCACCAGGCCGCGAGCGCGCGCGTAGTCCTCGAGCTGCGTTCGCAGTTGTCTCCGGCCGCGATGCAGTCGCGACATCACGGTCCCGATAGGGGTCCCCATGATGTCGGCGATCTCCTTGTACGGGAAGCCCTCGACGTCGGCAAGGTACACCGCGATGCGGAAATCTTCGGGGAGCGCGGCCAGCGCGTCCTTGACATCGCTGTCGGGCAGGTGCTCAAGGGCCTCGACCTCGGCCGACTTCAGCCCGGTGGAGGTGTGCGACTCCGCGCGGGCGAGCTGCCAGTCCTCGATCTCCTCGGTGCCGGCCTGCTTGGGCTCCCGCTGCTTCTTGCGATAGCTGTTGATGAAGGTGTTGGTGAGGATGCGGTAGAGCCAGGCCTTGAGGTTCGTCCCCTCCTGGAACTGGTGGAACGACGCGAAGGCCTTCGCGAAGGTCTCCTGCAGGAGATCTTCGGCGTCTGCGGGGTTACGGGTCATCCGGAGCGCGGCGGAGTACAGCTGGTCGAGATACGGCATGACGTCGCGCTCGAACCGCTCGCTGCGCTGCTCCAGAGTCTCCTCCACTGTCTTGGAGACCGGACCCACCCCCTCTAGGACGCCGTACGTAGCCGAGAATACCGGCAGGGTAGCGGCGTCTTTCTCCTGGGCGTCGGGCACGAGCAACGCGTTCATGCCCAACTGCAACAGGGCGGGCGTAGAGTCTGTTCCCGGTACGTTTTCGAGGTACGAACACCCATGTTTGGGGAAGGACCTACGTACCGGCTGGTAGCCCGGAAACCGAGTTTCCGCTATCTCATGTCGACTTCTGAGATAGCCATAGTCCAGGAGCCGCTCGTGCTGCCCATTCCGGCCAACGAACTCAATGGCTCGGGAGCCCTCGGGCCGTACTGGACCTTCTACCACGCGGTCGTCGCCGAACAACTCCGCCAATGGCTGCCCGAGCGTCCCTCCCTGCTGCTCGACCTGTCCGGCGGCCGCGGCCGCTGGACGGCTCAGGCGGCACGGGCGGGACACCGGGTCATCCAGGTCATGGACTTCCGGCGACTCTCCGAACCGTGGCTGCGCGACGCGTCCGACCGCGTGCAGAAGGTCCGTGCCGATGATCTCGACTTCCTACCCGACGCGTGCGTGGACGCGGTGATCGCGGAGGAACGCGCGCTCTCGGTCGAGATCATGGCCGAGTCCGTGATCGAGGACGTCGCCCGCGTGCTGAAGCCCGGCGGGAGGACGCTGGTGTGCGTCGACTCGCTGGTCCTCGGCATGGCGATACTCGCCGAGCAGAACTACTGGGCGCATCTGTGCCAGACGGGCGAGGTCATGCTCGTTCCCTGGCCGGACGGCAGCATCACCCGCTGCTTCACCAGCGTCCAGCTGCGTGAGCTGATGACGGCCGCCGGGCTCGAAGTGGAGTGGGTGCGCCCCCGCACGGTGCTGTCGCCGTCCACGGTCGACCACGTGCTGGGCACGGGTGGCCACTCGCTGGCCCGCCTGGTCCGAACGGAGCTGGCGACCCGGCCGGACGAGGAGGACACCGTCGGCATCCACCTCGTGGCGAGCGCGCGCAAGAAGGGCTGAGCCTGCGGTTCCCCGCCGTCCTGGCTTCCGGCTCCCACGCCACGGCTCAGCGGCGGCGTTCGCGCTTCGACTGGCACTGAACGCAGCGTGCCGCCTCCGGACGGGCCTCCAACCGGCCGTCCGGGACGAGCCCGCCGCAGTCCACGCATGTGCCGTAGGCGCCGTCGTCCAGCCGCCGCAGCGCGGCCAGTACGGCGACGCGGTGCCGGGACTCGACGTCGATCACCGCCTGGACGCGGTCGGCGTCGGGTGGGTCCGCCTCCTTGAGCACGCCGATGGAGCGGTCGAGCTCGTCGAGCAGGGTTTCCAGGCGCATGCGCGCGGTCGCGGGGTCCACGGATCCGCACCTCCGGGAGCATGGGGCGATTCGCAGGGAAAGGAGCCCCCGGCCTCCCTTTCCTCACCGGATGCCCGCTTGGCGCGCCCTTTACACTCCGCGTTCAGAAGAGCACGGCGGGCTCGCCGTCACCCGGAAGCGGCTCGATGAGATCAGGACCGTTGTGGCGGACGTTGTTGACCGCGGTCGAGACGGGATATGCCTCCAGCCGACCGGCGAGGGCCGGGACCAGCAGGCGGCCCGCGTCGCTGACACGGGGGTCGAGCCACTCGGCCCACCGGTCCCGCTCGACCATCATCGGCATGCGGTCGTGGATGTGGCCCACCCCGTCCTCCGCGCTGGTGGTGATCACCGTGCAGGTGCACAGCCACTTGAGCGGATCGTCGTCGGGCCGGGACGGGTCCTTCCAGAACTCGTACAGCCCGGCCATGGCCATGACTCCGCCGTCCTCGGGATGGATGTAGTACGGCTGCTTCGCGGGCTTGGCCCCCTCGGGCGCCGCCATCCACTCGTAGAAGCCGTCGGCGGGGAGCAGACAGCGGCGTGAAGCGAACGCCTTACGGAAGGCGGGCTTCTCGGCCACGGTCTCCACCCTGGCGTTGATCATCCGGGAGCCGATCGACGGGTCCTTCGCCCAGCTCGGCACGAAGCCCCACCGGATCACGCGGAGCTGGCGCACCGGCCGTTCCGCGCCCTCGGTCCTGGGCACGCGACTCATGACCGCGTAGACCTTCTTGGTGGGCGCGACGTTGTAGTCGGGGCCGAGCTCCTCCTCTGTGTCGAGCTCGATCTCGAACTCCTCCATGAGCTCGTGCCGCTTGCGCGCCGACGCGTACCTTCCGCACATACCCCCCACCTTGCCATCACCCGGGCCGCCGCGCGGACCCCGACAGCGGCCGGACCTGCCGGTAGGCTTTCGTGCATGCCGACCCAGCCCCTGTGGCCCGCTCCCGTAGCGACCGGGCCGATCGACGCGACCGTCCGCCTGCCCGGGTCGAAGTCCGTGACGAACCGGGTGCTGCTCCTCGCCGCGCTGGCGCAGGCCCCCGGTTCCGTACGGCTCGCACTGCGCAGCAGGGACGCCGACCTCATGGTGGCGGCGCTGCGCTCCCTCGGCGCGGAGATGATCGCCTCGAACGAGAGCGTGTCGAGCGCCGACTGGGCGATCACGCCGGGGCCGATCAGGGGCGGCGCGTCCATCGACGTCGGTCTCGCCGGGACCGTGATGCGGTTCGTGCCGCCGGTCGCGGCCCTCGCGGACGGCGAGGTCTTCTTCGACGGCGACCCGCACGCGCGCAAGCGGCCGATGGGGCCGATCCTGGGCGCGCTGCGCGCCCTCGGCGCCACCGTGACCGCCGACGCGCTCCCGTTCACCGTACGCGGGCCGATCACGGGCGGCGAGGTCGTGCTGGACGCCTCGATCTCCTCGCAGATGGTGTCCGGGCTGCTGCTGGCCGCGCCGCGGTTCGAGAAGGGCGTCACCGTACGGCACAGCGGGCCGCCGGTCCCCTCCATGCCGCACATCGCGATGACGGTGCACCTGCTCCGCCAGGCCGGTGTCGAGGTCGACGACTCCGAGCCGGACGTGTGGCGGGTCGAGCCCGGCCCCATCGCCGCGAGGGACGTAATCGTCGAGCCCGACCTGTCGAACGCCGCGCCCTTCCTCGCCGCGGCGCTGATCACCGGTGGCGCGGTCACCGTGCCGGACTGGCCCGAGGAGACCACACAGGGCGGCGACCAGCTCCGCCACCTGCTCACCGACATGGGCGCGACCGTGACGCGCACGCCGTACGGCCTGCGGGTGACGGGAACCGGCCAGGTGCGGGGCATCGAGGCGGACCTGCACGAGGTCAGCGAGCTGACCCCCACGATCGCCGCGCTCGCGGCGCTGGCGGACGGCCCGTCGCGGATCAGCGGCGTGGCGCACATCCGCGGGCACGAGACCGACCGGATCACCGCGCTGGCCACCGAGATCAACAAGCTCGGCGGCGACGCCCGTGAGACGGACGACGGCCTGGAGATCCGGCCGCGTCCGCTGTCGGGCGGGGTCTTCCACAGCTACGAGGACCACCGGATGGCCACGGCGGGAGCAGTGATCGGCCTGGCGGTTCCCGGCGTCGAGGTGGAGAACATCGCGACCACGGCCAAGACTCTCCCCGACTTCGCCGGCATGTGGGCGGACATGCTGGCGGGCACCGAGGGCAGGACCACGACGACCGAGACGCCGTGACGGGCGTCGATCGTTCCCGCGCCGGGCGCGCGGGCGCCGGAGAAGGACGGACAGGCTGAGCAAGCGGAAGTACGACGAGGACGACGTCAGGATCCGGCCGGGCAAGGGCTCCCGGCCCAGGACCCGGCTTCGCCCTGCCCACGAGAAGGCCGTCGAGGGCTTCATCGTGGCTGTCGACCGCGGCCGCTACACCTGCCTGGTGGGATCGGTCCCCGTCGTCGCGATGAAGGCGCGTGAGCTGGGGCGCAAGGGCATCGTGGTCGGCGACCGCGTCGCCCTGGTGGGCGACGTGAGCGGCCGGCCGGACACGCTCGCCCGGGTCGTCCGGGTGGAGGAGCGGCGCTCGATGCTCCGCCGCAGCGCCGACGACACCGATGACGTCGAGCGTCCGGTCGTGGCCAACGCCGACCAACTCGTCATCGTCACCGCGCTGGCCGACCCTCTCCCGCGGCCCCGGATGATCGACCGGCTCCTGGTCGCGGCCTTCGACGCGGACATCGACCCGCTCCTCTGCCTGACCAAGGCGGATCTCGCGTCCGCCGACGAGCTGGTCGCGCACTACGAGCCTCTCGGCGTGCCGTACATCGTGGTGAGCAAGGGGGGGCCGCTGGACGAGCTGCGCGGCCACCTGGAGGACCGGATCAGCGTGCTCGTCGGCCATTCGGGGGTCGGCAAGTCGACGCTCGTGAACGCGCTCGTTCCGACGGCCGACCGCGCGGTCTCCCACGTCAACGTGGTCACCGGCCGCGGCCGGCACACCTCGACCTCGGCGGTGGCGCTGGAGCTGCCCGAGGGCGGCTGGATCATCGACACCCCCGGCGTGCGCAGCTTCGGCCTGGCGCACGTGCACGTGGAGACCGTGCTCGCGTCCTTCCCCGATCTGAACGAGGCGACGGTCGAGTGCCCGAAGGGCTGCACCCACCTCGGGGACGGGTGCGCCCTCGACCGGTTCGTGGCCGAGGGGCACGCCGATCCCGCCCGCCTGGAGTCCCTGCGCCGGCTTCTGATCAGCCGCGAAGGCGGCGAGGACACACCCTGATCGTCCGGTGTCCGGGCTCGTGAGCGGCTCAGCCCGGCGCCGCCGGCCTTCGGCCCGGGGCCTGTCTGCTTCCTGGAATCGGTCATGGACGGTGGGACACGAGTCGTACTCCTCGGGCAGGTCCCGCCACGGGCTGCCGGTGGGGAACCGCACCGACTGGTCAGGTCCTATTTCATGAAATTTGACGAATTCGGGTGATCCCGCTGAGCGCATGTCCTACCTTCATCCCATGCGCATCAAGCCGATCATCCTGGGTTCGGTAACCGCGGCCGCCCTGCTCGCCGCCGGAGGCACCGCTCTGGCCGGCACCTCGGCCGGGGGCGACACGCCGACCAAGGTGTGCGGACCCGACTTCGTGGTGCAGCGGTCGGTCACGTTCAAGGGCGCGGCCACGTACCTGCTCTACAACGCGGACACCAAGAGCGCCTGCGCGGTCACGATCAAGACGACCAACCTGCGCAAGCGCACCAAGATCTGGGTGGCCCTGGACGTGAAGAACGCGGGCGTGGTCAAGAACGAGGAACTCACCGTCGATCACACCGTTCCGGTCTACCACTACGCGCCCGTGGGCACGCGGGTGAAGTTCTCCGGCGGCATCGACGGCGGCGCCACGTCTGGCACGGACTACGCCCCGATCAAGTAGAGCGCGGAGTCTCCGCGGGGCCCGGGATCGCCGTCGACGACACCGGGCCACCGGGCTAGCGGTTGGGGCGCAGCGTCCAGGAGACCGTCATCTCCGAGACGACGACGTCGTCGGCGTTCCTGATGTCGACGGCGACACCGAACTCGGGACGCTTTCCCTCGTCGAGTTGGGCCAGGACCTCGGCGCGATCGGCCCCCAGCGTCGCGATGGCGGTCACCTCTCCCTTTGCCAGCTTGAGATAGCGGATCTCGGCCGCGGTGGCGAGAGGGACGGCCCGGGCGAGTTGGTCGCCGAAGGCCGACAACATGGCCGCTCCGGAGGCCGACTCCGCCAGGGAGAACAGGGCGCCCGCGTGCGGTCCGCCGACGTGATTGTGCAGGTCGCCCCGGTCGGGAAGGCGGGCGGCCGCCCTTCCCGATCCGATCGAGTCGAAGGAGATCCCGAGCAACCGGGCGAAGGGCACGCTGTCCAGCATGAAGGCACCGATGTCCATGGCGGAATGTTACTCTTCAGTACGATCTGGGGCGATCCCTCATCTGATGTGATCGACCCCCGACGCGATAGCGTTGACCCCTGTGACCGGCTACAGCGACGATCTGCGTCTCGCACATGTGATGGCGGACGCCGCGGACGACATCACGATGCGCCGCTTCAAGGCGGTCGACCTCAAGGTCGACACCAAGCCCGACCTCACACCGGTCAGCGACGCCGACCGCGCGGTCGAGGAGGCCATCCGCGGCACGCTGCGCCGCGCCCGCCCCCGTGACGCCGTCGTGGGCGAGGAGTTCGGCAAGACCGGCTACGGCATGCGCTCGTGGGTGATCGACCCCATCGACGGCACCAAGAACTACGTGCGCGGCGTCCCGGTCTGGGCCACCCTCATCGCGCTGATGGAGGAGGGCAAGGTCGTCGTCGGAGTCGTCTCCGCGCCGGCGCTCAGCCGTCGCTGGTGGGCCGCCAAGGGCGGTGGGGCGTGGACCGGCCGCAGCCTGACCAAGGCCACCCGCTGCCAGGTCTCCGGCGTGGGCCGCCTCGCGGACGCCTCCCTGTCCTACTCCAGCCTGAGCGGCTGGGAGGAGGAGGGCCGGCTCGACAACATGCTCGACCTCATGCGCGGGGTCTGGCGCACCCGGGCCTACGGCGACTTCTGGTCGCACATGATGGTCGCCGAGGGCGCGGTCGACATCTCCGCCGAGCCCGAGTTGTCGCCCTGGGACATGGCCGCGCTCACTGTGATCGTGGAGGAGGCCGGCGGCACCTGCACCGCTGTGGACGGCACCGCCCCCCTCGACGGCGGCAGCATGGTCTGCAGCAACGGCCTGCTGCACGGCGAGGTGCTCAAGCTCCTGACCAGGGACTGAGGCCCTTCAGAACCTCACAGTCGCAGGGCCTGACAGATCCGGCGCCGCACAGATTCAGTGCTTCACAGCGCGAGGGTCTGCGACACGGCCGACATGAGACTGCCGTGGTACGCCTCGCCGTACAGGCAGACGTGCACGAGGAGCGGATGCAGCTGGTGCATGGGCACCCGCTCGCGCCAGCCGTCGGCCAGTGGCGCCGCCTCCCGGTAGGCCGCGAGGATCGTGTTCAGGTGCGGGGCTCCGAAGAGGGCCAGCATGGCGAGATCGGTCTCCCGGTGCCCGCCGTGCGCGGCCGGATCGATGAGAACGGCCCGCTCCGCGGTCCAGAGCAGGTTGCCGCTCCAGAGATCCCCGTGGATCCGGCTCGGCGGCTCGGCCACTCCTGAGACCTCCGGGATGAGCGCGCACGCCTCCTCGATCAGCTTCACGTCCTCCGCAGCCAGCCACCCGCCGTCCCGTGCCGACCGTACGAACGGGAGGACGCGGCGCTCGACGTAGAAGGACGGCCAGTCCGGCGCGGGCGCGTTGTCCATGGGCAGCTCGGCGATGTGTCCGGGCCACGGGGCGCCGAACTCCGCCGCGCCCGCTCCATGCAGCGCCGCCAGCTCGCGTCCGAACCGCTCGGCCGCCCCGGCGGTCGCGTTCGCGGGCTCGATCCACTCCAGGACCAGCTCGCCGCCGTCCGACCTGATCACCTCGGGTACGGCGACGGCGCCGGGCTCGGCCAGCCAGCGCAACCCGGCCGCCTCCGAGGTGAAGTCCGCCCCACGCTTGACGAAGACCCTGCGGCCGTCGAGCTCGCCCTCGTACAGGGTCCAGGCGTGGCTGGACCCGAGGTCCCTAGTGATCCGCAAGGTGCCTGGCCAGCCCTTCGGACGCGGCCTCGACCATCCGGAGGACGTCGCGGAAACCCGCGTGACCGCCATAGTAGGGATCAGGCACCTCGGCTTCCGGCGGAGACGAGGGGTCGAAGGAGCGGAACAGGCGCACGTCGGCCTCCGGCGGGGCGAGCCGCCGTACGGCGCGCAGATTCTCGGCGTCCATCACCAGGACGAGGTCGCGCTCGGCGAACCAGGAGCGGTCGAACTGCCGCGCGCGGTGGGCCGAACCGTCGTATCCGCCGGCGGCGAGCGTGGCCAGCGCCCGCTCGTCCATGGGCGCCCCGACATGCCAGCCTCCGGTGCCCGCGCTGTCGACCTCGACGTCGATGCCGTGTTCCTCCAGCGTGCGGCGGAGCACGATCTCCGCCATCGGAGAGCGGCAGATGTTGCCCATGCAGACCAGGCAGATGCGCTTCATGGGTTCATATTCCCAGCTCAGGGCGACGCGGCGAAACCGCCACAAGAGCGACTGTGCCCGTTCACTGTCCGTTCACCTTTAACAGGGCATTAAGTCACCTTGACTCTTTACCGTCCTACCCGTTGAAAGACCAAAGTGGGAGGACACAACCGTGAAGTATGCAGGCCGGCTCGCCGCGGCCGCCATCGCCGGCGTGCTTTCGCTCGCTGCGTGCGGCACCGATGACAACACCGCCGCCGACAGCGGCGCCACCGCCGGCAGCTCCTCCGCCGCAGCCGGCGGGTTGTCCGGAACCATCAACGCGGCCGGCTCCTCGGCGCAGGCGAACGCGATCGAGGAGTGGAAGAAGGCGTTCCAGTCCGCGAACTCCGGGGTGAGCATCAACTACCAGCCGAGCGGTTCCGGCGCGGGCGTCCAGGCGTTCATCCAGGGCACCGTGGCCTTCGCGGGCTCCGACTCGGCGTTGAAGGACGACAAGGGCGAGCCCGCGCAGGCCGACGCCCGTTGCAAGACCGGCAAGGCGATCAACCTTCCGATGGTCACCGGCCCGGTCGCGGTCGTCTACAACCTTCCCGGTGTCGACGGACTGCAGCTTTCGCCGAAGACGATCGGCGGCATCTTCAACAGCACGATCACCAAGTGGGACGACGCGGCCATCAAGGCCGACAACCCTGACGCCAAGCTGCCCTCCACCCCGATCCAGGCGTTCCACCGCTCGGACGAGTCGGGCACCAGCGACAACTTCACCAAGTTCCTCAAGGCGACCGCCGACTGGCCGTACGAGCCCGCCAAGGCCTGGCCGGCCGAGGCCAAGGGGCAGGGCTCCAAGGGCAGCGACGGCATCGCCTCCTCGGTGAAGACGACCGAGGGCGCGATCAGCTACGTCGAGCTGTCGTACGCGGAGAACTCTCAGCTGCAGAAGGCCAAGGTCGCCAACGGCTCCGGCGAGTTCGTCGAGCTCACCCCGGAGAGCGCGGGCAAGACCGTCGAGGCCGCCGAGATCGCCGGCACCGGCAACGACCTGAAGCTGTCGATCGACTACGCCACCAAGGCGGCGGGCGCCTACCCGATCGTCCTCGTGACGTACGAGATCACCTGCGAGAAGGGTCTGTCCACCGAGGACGCCAAGCTCGTCAAGTCCTTCCTCACCTACACCGCCAGCGACGAGGGCCAGCAGGCGCTCAGCGGCCTCGGATACGCACCGCTCCCGGCCACCCTGCTGGGCAAGGTCCGCACCGCCGTCGAGGCGATCTCCTAACCCATATGGTCACGTCACCACGTACACGCGAAGGCGGACCGGCCGTGCGCCGGTCCGCCTTCCGGCGCAGCCGCGGCGACGGCCCGTTCCGGTTCGCCTCGACCGGAGCGGGCGTCGTCCTTCTGGGGATCATGGCGGCGATCGGGGTCTTCCTCATCGTCAAGGCGATCCCCGCCCTCCAGGCCAACACCTCGCACTTCCTGACCGAGAAGGTCTGGAACCCCAACGCGGTGCAGCCGGCCTTCGGCATCGGCGCCCTCGCGTTCGGGACCGTGCTCAGCTCGTTCCTGGCGCTGATCATCGCCACCCCGGTCGCGATCGGCGTGGCGCTGTTCATCTCCCACTACGCGCCGAGGCGGCTGGCCGCCCTCCTCGGTTACGTCATCGACCTGTTGGCCGCGGTTCCCAGCGTCGTCTACGGCCTCTGGGGCGTCGTCTTCCTGGTGCCCTTCATGCGCGGACCGTCGGAGTTCCTCAACACGTACTTCGCCTGGATCCCGCTGTTCGGCGGCGACCAGGTGGTCGGCAAGTCCATGCTGACCGCCGCGATCGTACTGGCGATCATGATCCTGCCGATCATCGCCGCGATCTCCCGCGAGGTGTTCCTCCAGGCGCCGAAGACGCAGGAGGAGGCCGCGCTCGCCCTCGGGGCCACCCGCTGGGAGATGATCAGGATGGCCGTGCTGCCGTTCGGCCGTCCCGGCGTGATCAGCGCCGCGATGCTCGGCCTCGGCCGGGCCATGGGCGAGACGATCGCCGTCGCGCTCATCCTCCCCGCGACCTTCGGGATCTCGTTCGAGATCCTCGGCCCGAACGGCAACAGCATCGCCGCCAACATCGCCAACGGCTTCGGCGAGGCGACCGCCACCGGCCGTGGCGCGCTGATCGCGTCCGGCCTCGTCCTCTTCCTGATCACGCTGGTGGTGAACATGGGCGCCCGTCTGATCATCGCCCGCCGGAAGGAGTTCTCGAGGACATGACCACTGTCCCAACGGGCATCCAGCCCATCTCGACCGGCCGCCGGGTGAAGGACCGCATCGTTCACGTGCTGGTCTACCTGGCATTCGCCATCGCGGTCATCCCCCTGATATCGGTGCTGTGGCTGGTCGTCAAGAACGGCATGCAGCGCTTCGACCTGGAATTCCTCACCCACTCGATGCGCAACATCGGGGCCAGGGACGCCGGAGGCGGCGCATACCACGCGATCATCGGCACCCTGGAACAGGTGCTTCTCGCCTCGCTCATCGCGGTGCCGATCGGCCTGCTCACCGCCGTCTATTTGGTGGAGTACGGCAGCGGCGGCCGGCTGGCCCGGTCGATCAGCTTCTTCGTGGACGTCATGACCGGCGTCCCATCAGTCGTTTCCGGCCTCTTCGTGCTGGCGTTCTGGATTCTCGCCCTCGGCATGCCGTTCTCCGGGTTCGCGGGCGCCATGGCGTTGTCGATCCTGATGATGCCGGTGGTGGTCAGATCGGCAGAGGAGATGCTGCGCCTCGTGCCGAACGACCTCCGCGAGGCGGCGTACGCGCTCGGGGTCCCGAAATGGCGCACCATCGTCAAGGTCGTGCTGCCCACCGCGTTCACCGGCATCGTGACCGGCGTGATGCTCGCCGTCGCCCGCGTCGCCGGCGAGACGGCCCCGCTGCTGCTCACCGTCTTCTTCACCGACTCCATCAACAACGACCCGTTCAACGGGCCGCAGATGGGTCTTCCCCTGTACGTCTTCGACCAGGCGGGACGGCCGACCGACACCGCGATCGACCGCGCGTGGACCGGAGCGCTCACCCTGATCCTGATCGTCATGCTGCTCAACCTGGTGGCGCGCCTCATCGCGTGGTGGCGCTCGCCCGCGAAGAGAGGGTCTTAGGACATGGCCAAGCAGATCGAGGTCGCCGGACTCGACGCCTACTACGGAGCGCACAAGGCCATCGAGGACATCACGATGACCATCGAGCCGCGCGCGGTGACGGCGTTCATCGGGCCTTCAGGGTGCGGCAAGTCCACGTTCCTTCGGACGCTCAACCGCATGCACGAGGTCATCCCCGGCGCCCGCGTCGAAGGCAAGGTCCGTCTGGAGGACCAGGACCTCTACGGTCCCGACGTCGACCCGGTATCCGTACGCCGGACCATCGGCATGGTGTTCCAGCGGCCCAACCCGTTCCCGACGATGTCGATCTACGACAACGTCGCCGCCGGCCTCCGGCTCAACGGGCGGTTCTCCAAGTCCGAGCTCGACGGCATCGTCGAGAACTCCCTCAAAGGAGCCAACCTCTGGAAGGAGGTCAAGGACCGCCTGCACAAGCCCGGATCCGGCCTCTCCGGCGGCCAGCAGCAGCGCCTCTGCATCGCCCGTGCCATCGCCGTACGCCCCCAGGTCCTGCTGATGGACGAGCCGTGCTCGGCCCTCGACCCGATCTCCACGCTCGCGATCGAAGACCTCATCTCGTCGCTGAAGCGCGACTACACGATCGTGATCGTGACGCACAACATGCAGCAGGCCGCCCGCGTCAGCGACAAGACCGCGTTCTTCAACCTGGCGGGACAGGGCCAGCCCGGGAAGCTCGTCGAGATGGACGAGACCTCCAGGATCTTCACCAATCCCGGCCAGAAGGCGACCGAGGACTACATCACCGGCCGTTTCGGCTGATCCAGGATCTGGACGGAACGAAACCAGCGGACACGGAACTTAAGCAGAGCGGAAGGGGAGGCATCGGGGTGACGCTACCCGCGGTGGAGGGGGACACTCGGTCTGCGCCCATACTCCTGGTGGCCGATCCGGACAGCGACCTGATCCGGCAACTCGCGGCCGCGCTCGAACCCGAAGGCGTCGAGGTGACCGGCGTGGCCGACGGCGCACAGGCACTGCTCCAGGCGGGCGCCCTCCAGCCCGACGCCGTCCTGATCAGCGCCTCCCTCCCCATCATCGGCCCGCTCGACTTCGTCCGTGCCGTACGCCTCGATCGAGCCGTACCGGTCCTGCTCGGCATCGACTTCGGCAGCGATGCCGAGCAGGCCGTACACGCTCTCGCGGCAGGTGCGACGGCCTGCGTGGCCCGCCCGTACCGCGTTCTCGAGCTGCTCCCCCTCGTCCAGGCCGCCTTCCGCCGCCAGGAGATCGACCGGGCCGTCCTGGTGATCGGAAACGTGGAACTCGATGTCACGGCCTACCAGGTCAAGGTCAGCGGGAAGATCGTTCATCTTCCTCTGCGGGAGTTCGAGCTCCTGCACTACCTGATGCGCAACGCCGACCGTACGGTGACACGCGACCAGATCATGCGAAACGTCTGGCACTCGGCCGACACCATGTCCACGAACACCATCGCTGTTCACGTGAAACGGCTACGGGCTCGGCTCGGCGACGTTGACGACAGAATGATCCAGACCGTCCGCGGCGTCGGCTACCGCCTCGTCTCCAGCTGATCACATGACCCACGGCGCCTGAGTCCAGCAACCGCCGCGGTGGGCCGGTGCTTGTAGACGCCGCATTGTGGGCGGAGCCGCCATGGCCGGTGTCTGTGCGGCCTGCGGCTGTGGGGCCAGTCGCGGTGGGCCGGTGCTTGTAGACGCTGTGTTGTGGGACGGGTCGCGCTGGCTGGTGTCCGTAGGCACGGCGACGGGGGCTTGCTCCGGCCGGCCGTGATAGTTGCGATCAGGTGCATACCGCTGTCGCGGTCGCGGGCGCGGTGGTTGCTGGCACGGTCTTACGCCGGCCTCCACAAACCCCCGCCTCCGCGCCCCTCTCTCCCGCCGCACACCTACTCGGGGTCACGGAGCGGGCCACAGCCAGATCCCCCGAACCCCTCCTCCCGTCTCCTGGGCGGGCCGGTCGGACTTCTCCTTCCCCGGGCCGAGCCAGACCCGCCGCCTACGGCATGGTCGGGCGGCGATGGGCCGTCCAGAGGAGCTCGGCCGTACACGAGATCACAAAGCTTCGCGCACTGGGCCAGAACCATGGGAGACGTCAGAACCACGCGCCAACAGCCGAGGCGACGCAAGGGGAAGCCGCCTCAAGGTCGGCGGAGACGCCCGACCCCGGAGCGCGCCCATCCCCGGAAACGCGTCCAGAGCGGAAAAGACGCCCGGACTGCGGAACGCTCCCAGACCGGGAAACGCCTCCATGAACGCTTCCTCACGTCGGAACACTCCCTCACCGCGGAACGCGGCCACGCCGGGGCGCCGGGGGACGTCTCCATGAACCCGTCCTTGCCAGGAAGTGCGTCCAGACCGGGATGCTACGGCGGGAAAGGGGGGCGCGGAGGCGGGGGTTTGTGGAGGCCGGCGTAAGACCGTGCCAGCAACCACCGCGCCCGCGACCGCGACAGCGGTATGCACCTGATCGCAACTATCACGGCCGGCCGGAGCAAGCCCCCG
>BBYL01000010.1:558841-560666 GCA_001570385.1 Microtetraspora glauca
CCGTTTGCAGTCTCTGAATTGCATAGTCGACGCGAACATCTATGGACAAGTCCTCGGCCTATTAGTACCGGTCAGCTCCACACGTTACCGCGCTTCCACTTCCAGCCTATCAACCCGGTCGTCTACCGGGAGCCTTACCCCACAAAGGGAGGGAGACCTCATCTCGAGACGAGCTTCCCGCTTAGATGCTTTCAGCGGTTATCCCTTCCGAACGTAGCCAACCAGCCGTGCTCCTGGCGGAACAACTGGCACACCAGAGGTTCGTCCGTCCCGGTCCTCTCGTACTAGGGACAGCCTCTCTCAAGTCTCCTGCGCGCGCAGCGGATAGGGACCGAACTGTCTCGCGACGTTCTAAACCCAGCTCGCGTACCGCTTTAATGGGCGAACAGCCCAACCCTTGGGACCTACTCCAGCCCCAGGATGCGACGAGCCGACATCGAGGTGCCAAACCATCCCGTCGATATGGACTCTTGGGGAAGATCAGCCTGTTATCCCCGGGGTACCTTTTAGCCGTTGAGCGACACCGCTTCCACAAGCCGATGCCGGATCACTAGTCCCAGCTTTCGCTCCTGCTCGACCCGTCAGTCTCACAGTCAAGCTCCCTTGTGCACTTACACTCGACACCTGATTACCAACCAGGCTGAGGGAACCTTTGGGCGCCTCCGTTACCCTTTAGGAGGCAACCGCCCCAGTTAAACTACCCACCAGACACTGTCCCCCACCCGGATACACGGGCGCGGGTTAGACGTTCAAAACGACCAGAGTGGTATTTCACCAATGACTCCACCCCAACTAGCGTCGAGGCTTCCCAGTCTCCCACCTATCCTACACAAGACGCTCCAAACGCCAATGTCAAGCTGTAGTGAAGGTCCCGGGGTCTTTCCGTCCTGCTGCGCGTAACGAGCATCTTTACTCGTAGTGCAATTTCACCGGGTCTGTGGTTGAGACAGCGGGGAAGTCGTTACGCCATTCGTGCAGGTCGGAACTTACCCGACAAGGAATTTCGCTACCTTAGGATGGTTATAGTTACCACCGCCGTTTACCGGCGCTTAAGTTCTCAGCTTCGCTCCCGAAGAAGCTAACCGGTCCCCTTAACGTTCCGGCACCGGGCAGGCGTCAGTCCGTATACATCGTCTTACGACTTAGCACGGACCTGTGTTTTTAGTAAACAGTCGCTTCCCCCTGGCCACTGCGACCCCCACCAGCTCACAGAGCTAGCCTGATCACCAGCAGAGGTCCCCCTTCTCCCGAAGTTACGGGGGCAATTTGCCGAGTTCCTTAACCACAGTTCACCCGAACGCCTTAGTATTCTCTACCTGACCACCTGAGTCGGTTTAGGGTACGGGCCGCCACGACACTCACTAGAGGCTTTTCTCGGCAGCATAGGATCACCCACTTCGCCACAATCGGCTCGGCATCACACCTCAGGATATACAGGCCGCGGATTTACCTACGACCCTCCCTACATGCTTACCCCGGGAACAACCATCGCCCGGGATGGGCTACCTTCCTGCGTCACCCCATCGCTTACCTACTACCAGATCAGGCCAGGCGTTCACCCTCACCACCATCCCGAAGGACAGCAGGGGCTAAGGACCCTTAGTATCACTGGATTCGATATGGGCGCATCGCAGCGGGTACGGGAATATCAACCCGTTATCCATCGACTACGCCTGTCGGCCTCGCCTTAGGCCCCGACTTACCCTGGGCGGATTAGCCTAGCCCAGGAACCCTTAGTCATCCGGCGCAGAAGTTTCCCACTTCTGATTCGCTACTCATGCCTGCATTCTCACTCGTGCAACCTCCACGGCTGGATCACTCCGCC
>BBYL01000010.1:560797-562408 GCA_001570385.1 Microtetraspora glauca
CCCCGCTACATTATCGGCGCGGAATCACTTGACCAGTGAGCTATTACGCACTCTTTCAAGGGTGGCTGCTTCTAAGCCAACCTCCTGGTTGTCACGGCAACTCCACATCCTTTCCCACTTAGCACACGCTTAGGGGCCTTAGTCGGTGATCTGGGCTGTTTCCCTCTCGACTACGGAGCTTATCCCCCGCAGTCTCACTGCCACGCTCTCACTTACCGGCATTCGGAGTTTGGCTGACGTCAGTAACCTTGTCGGGCCCATCGGCCATCCAGTGCTCTACCTCCGGCAAGAAACACGCAACGCTGCACCTAAATGCATTTCGGGGAGAACCAGCTATCACGGAGTTTGATTGGCCTTTCACCCCTACACACAGATCATCCCCCAGGTTTTCAACCCTGGTGGGTTCGGTCCTCCACGCAGTCTTACCCACGCTTCAACCTGCCCATGCGTAGATCACCCCGCTTCGGGTCTACAGCATGCGACTCAACGCCCTATTCAGACTCGCTTTCGCTACGGCTCCCCCACACAGGTTAACCTCGCCACACACCATAACTCGCAGGCTCATTCTTCAAAAGGCACGCAGTCACATCACAGACGAAACAAGTTTCGCCTACGCTCCTACGGCTTGTAGGCACACGGTTTCAGGTACTATTTCACGACCCCTCACCGGGGCGCTTTTCACCTTTCCCTCACGGTACTCGTTCACTATCGGTCACCAGGGAGTATTTAGGCTTACCAGGTGGTCCTGGCAGATTCACACAGGATTTCTCGAGCCCCGTGCTACTTGGGATCCCCTCAAACAGTCAGCATGATTTCGCCTACCCGGCTCTCACGGTCTACGGCGCCCCTTCCCAGAGGCTTCGACTACCACACTGATTTATCACTGTCTGCGGTCTCGGCAGAAACCGCCAGAAGGTCCCACAACCCCGCACACGCAACGCCTGCCGGCTATCACACATGCACGGTTTAGCCTCATCCGCTTTCGCTCACCACTACTCACGGAATCACTCTTGTTTTCTCTTCCTACGGGTACTGAGATGTTTCACTTCCCCGCGTTACCACCAACCGCCCTATACATTCAGGCGGAGGCAACACCACATGACTGGTGCTAGGTTTCCCCATTCGGACATCCCCGGATCAACGTCTGGTTGGCGACTCCCCGAGGCTTAACGCAGCCTCCCACGTCCTTCATCGGCTCCTGATGCCAAGGCATCCACCGTGTGCCCTAAAAAACTTGGCCACAAAGATGCTCGCGTCCACTATGCAATTCACAAACAACAAACAGCCGACCAGCCCAACCCATCGCCTATCCCCCAGAACCACACCAGCAGACCCGCAACAGCAGACCCACCGGCACAGAACCAAGAAACGGTTCGACAGAAGACCGGTCCCGTCACAAGGAAAAACGAACAACGTCCGTTCCCTCAGGACCCAACAGTGTGCCCAGCCAGCCCCAGCCCCCGACAACCACGTTCCCACTCCCAACCAACACCCCCGAAGAGGCCTGGCAGGCGGTACTAGCAGCCCGGCAACCCGAACCAACTGAATAACCAGTGCTCCACTAATGAGCGAGCCGCGCATCGGACACTCGCCGATGAACACGACATGGAC
>BBYL01000011.1 GCA_001570385.1 Microtetraspora glauca
TGCCGTACGCCTTGGGTGCGGGTGTAGGTGGCGCGCATCCGCGGTCGCGGATCTCGGTCGGGATCCTTGCCCTTGCCGCCGACGTCGGTCCACTGCCTGCCAGGGCGGGGTTGCAGGTTGAGCGGCCCGAACTCGTCCATACAGAAGATCACCGTTGGTTCGCCCGGGTCGGGGACGACCTCGCCGTCGGCGATGGCATACAGGTGCTCAACGCGGGCCTTCTTGGTCGCATAGTCCGGGTCGCGGGAGGCCTTCCAGGTCTTTATGGCTTGAAAGGACACACTTTCCGCACGTAGAAGCTCGCGCAGGCCCTCATGGCTGATGTCCTCGACCACCCCCTCGGCGACCAGGAAATCGGCCAACTTGGCAAGGCTCCACCGGGAGAACGGCAACCCATGCTCCGCCGGTCGGGACTTGGCGATCTTCTTGATCTCACGGCGTTGCGGCAGCGTGAACGTCGGTGCCCGGCCGCCCTTGTACTTGGGATACAGCGAGTCGAAGCCATCGGTATTGAAGTTATGGATCACGTCCCGGACCCGGTCTTCGCTGGTGAACGCCACCTGCGCGATCTTCGCGACAGGCATGCCCTGGGCCGACAGCAGCACCATCTGCGCCCGCCGCCAGGTCACCACCGACCCACTGCCGCGCCGTACGATCCGCAGCAGCCGGTTGCCTTCATCGTCATCGATCTCACGTACGCGAACCCGTTCAGCCACACGCAGAGTGTGAAGCGATCACGCCGACCGTGGTGGGACCTTGATCGGCGTGTCACCACGAAACAGGGCAAACCCAGGCTGATGCGGCACTAGTCACCTGCCGGAGTGGGGCGACTCGCGGCGCGTAGCGCCGCGATGAACCACTCGAATGCGGGCACCTTCGGCGAGAACGGCGGTCGCCCGTCGACGCGCCGGATCACCGCCGTCCTCGGAGTATCGAGACGCGCTCTCCTGTCGCGCGGGACCACCGCCGTCCTCTGCGCGTCAGGACACCACGTCCTTGGCGCGGAACCGCCGGAAGGCGAACGCGATGAGGATCACCGAGTACGTCACCGACACGGCCACGCCCTTGATCATTCCGCTGTAGTCGGGCTCGGGGGCGAGCGCGTCGAGCCAGGCCGTGTTCCAGAACGTGGGCAGGAACTCGCGGATGGAGCCGAGCGCCTCCACCGCCTGCAGGATGCTGCTCACGATCACCAGGCCGACGGCGCCGCCGACCGCGCCGAGGGGTGAGTCCGTCCCGACCGACAGCAGGAACGCGACGGACGCGACCACGAGCTGGCTCACCAGCGCGTACCCCACGACGACGGCGAACCTCGGCAACACGTCGGCGGCCGGGATGGTCTCGCCGGTGCCCGGCACCTGGATGTCGTTCCAGCCGAAGGCGATCGTGCCCGCGAGCAGCGCCATCAGCGGCAGCACGGTCACCGCCGCGGCCGAGTAGCCCATCGCCACGATCAGCTTCTGCCGCAGCAACCGGTCACGGGGTACGGGCGCGGCCAGCAGGTAGCGCAGCGACGACCAGCTCGCCTCGCTCGCCACCGTGTCCCCGCAGAACAGCGCCACCGCGACGACCAGCAGGAAACTCGTGGACACCGACAGGGCGAACGCGGCGAAGTTCAGCCCGCCCTGGGTCGCCAGGTCGGACATCCGCAGGCTGCTGGTGCCCTGCCCGCCGGGCCCGGGGCCGAACTGGAACGCCACCACCAGGACCCAGGGCAGCGCGAGCAGCAGCCCGAACATCGCCATCGTCCTGCGCCGCCGGAACTGGCGGACGAACTCCACCCGCAGCGACAGCGTCCGGCCGGGCGCGTATCCGCGAGCCGTCCTGGTCCCGTCTCCCGCCGCGTCGGTCCCGCCTCCCGGCCGAGCGACGTCGTCCGCCGTCCTGGTCCCGTTTCCCGCCGCCCGCGTCGCGGACGCCCGGGCCGGGGTCTCGGACGCGCGCGCCGGGACGGCCGCGTCGCCGTTCACGCTCATCGAGCCTCTCCGATCAGGTCGAGGAAGACGTCCTCCAGCCGGGGGCCGGGCCCGTCCACGGGGGAGCGGGAGCCGAGCAGGTCGCCGACCGGCCCCTGGAAGACCAGCCGGCCGCGGCGCATGACCACCACGTGGCTGCACGTCTGCTCGACCTCGCCGAGCAGGTGGCTGGAGACGATCACGGTACGGCCTCCCTCGGCGTACGCCTTGAGCACCTCGCGCATCTCGGCGATCTGCGGTGGGTCGAGGCCGTTGGTGGGTTCGTCGAGCACGAGCAGGTCGGGCAGGCCGAGCATCGCCTGGGCGATGGCGAGCCGCTGGCGCATGCCCTGGGAGTAGGTGCGCACCGCCCGCTCCAAGGCGGCCCCGAGCCCGGCGATCTCCAGCGCCTCCTCCATGTGCGCGTCCTCGGCGGGCCGTCCCGTGGCCTGCCAGTAGAGCTCCAGGTTGGCCCGCCCGGTGAGGTGCGGCAGGAATCCCGGCCCCTCCACGAACGACCCGAGCCGCGACAGGACCGGTGCGCCGGGGACCACCCGCCGGCCGAAGATGTGGATCTCGCCCTCGTCCGGGTGGATCAGCCCCATCATCATCCGCATCGTGGTGGTCTTGCCCGCGCCGTTCGGCCCGAGCAGGCCGAGCACCTGGCCCTTCTCGACGTGGAAGGAGAGGTCGTCCACCGCCTTCTCGCCGTTGCGGTAGCGCTTGGTCAGCCCGGTGATGCGCAGCGGCACGCCGTCCGGCTCGCCGTCCCGCTCCGATGCCGTACGGCGGCGGCCGGCGGCGAGGAGCCCGGCGGCGACGACGATCGCGGCCAGCGGCGCGGCCCATGTCCACCAGGCGGGCCCGGTCGCGGGCGCGGTGAGCGACGCGTCACCGGGAAGCGAGAGGGTGTCTCCGGCCAGGCCCACGCGGTACGCGGCGGGCTTGGCCGGCGTGGCGTAGCCCATGTCGGTGGTCGTCACCACGACCCGCAGCCGGTGGCCGGCGTCGAACCGCCGGTCGATCGCGGGAAGCGTGACGGTCGCCTCCGTGCCCGACTCCGACGCCGTGACCCGCAGCGGAGCCACCAGGCTCGACGGAAGCACGGCGAGCCGCCCGCCGCTCGCGTCGTAGAGCTTGGCGAACAGCGTCACCTCGCCCGTGCCGTACACCTTGATCCGGACCGTGGGCGTGCCGGTGACGTGGACGGGCTTCGGCAGCGGTGCGGACTCGAACACCGCGGCCTGGCCGGGCATGTCCACGGAGACCCCGAGGTTGGCGCTCGAACCGCCGAGCAGGCTGCCGATGCCCGGGACGGCGGAGATGGAGGCGGGGGAGCCGCCCGGGGGGTTCGCGATGTCCTGGACCGGCCCGGAGACCCGCACCTCGGACCGGGCGGTGCCGCCCAGCCCGGCGTACGAGGGCGCGGTCGCGTGGACGACGACGGCGCGCCGGGTGCCGGGGTCCCTGCCGCCGTCGCGGGACACCGTGAAGCCCTGGACGCCCCGGACGCTGCCGCCGCCGCGCGTGTCCTGTGTCCCCGTCGCCGGTGCCGTGGCGTCCGGACCCGAGGGCGCCGCGGTCGCGGTCGTGTCTGTGGCGGTGTCTGTGGCGGTGCCGGCGGGGGCGGGCACGCCGGATGCCCGGCCCGCCTCCGCGCCCGGCACGGGTGAGTCCTTGAGCCAGCGGTCGAGCCAGGCCGTGGTCCGCTCCTCCACCCATTCGGTGTCGGCGTCGCCGCCGCCGTCATGACCGCCGCTGATCCACGCCACCTCCACGGGGGCGCCCGTCGCGGCGATCGCGCGGGCGTTGGCGTCGGCGTGTCCCAAGGGGAACAGGGAGTCGCGCTGGCCCTGGATCAGCAGGGTCGGGATCCTGATCCGGCCGGGCACCGAGGCCGGGCTCGACGCGCGCAGCAGTTTCACCGCCTCCGGGGTGGCCCGGCCCGTCTCGGCGATGGTCAGGTACACGTCGCAGATCTCGGACTGGAAGCGGCCGCACTGGGCCTGCCGGGAGGCCGCCGTCGTGCCGTTGCCTCCGTCCCCGCCGTTCCCGCCGTCCGCGCCCGTCTGACCGTCCGCCCCCGAGCTCGCGTTCTGCCCGGTGCCCTGGCCGGTCCCCTGGCCTGCGCGCTGTCCTGTGCCGCCGCCGGTGAGCGCGGCCAGGCCGCCCGCGGAGCCGCCGGAGGAGAGCCCGCCGCCACCCGCGCTGAAGAAGATGCCGGCCCACATCTTCTTGAACACACCGTGCTCCGCGCCCCGCCCGGTGGACTCGGGGAAGAGCGCGTCGGCCAGGTCGTACCAGGTGATCTGGGGCACGATGGCGTCGATCCTGCCGTCGTAGGCGGCGGCCATCAGGGCGATGGCCCCGCCGTACGAGCCGCCCGCGATGCCCACGCGGGGATCGCCGTTCCCGTCCAGCCGGACGTCCGGGCGCCGGGCGAGCCAGTCGACGAGCTGACGGACGTCCTTCACCTCATAGTCGGGGGAGTTCAACGCGATCTCCCCGGTGGACCGCCCGAACCCGCGGGCCGACCAGGTCAGTACGGCATAGCCGCGACCGGCCAGCCGCGCCGCCTCGTCCCGCAGGTCGTCCTTGCTGCCGCCGAATCCGTGGGCGAGCAGCACCGCCGGGGCGCGGCCACCGGAGGCCGGCGGGAAGTACGTGGCGTCCAGCGTCACGCGCTGGTCGTCGGCCGGGCCGTCCAGAACAGGGATGGCCACGTCCTGGCCGCGCACCTGCGGCGTGGACGGCCACAGGAACCAGGCGAGGCCGCCGACGACCACCAGCGCGAGCGCCACCAGTGCGGCAAGGGCGCGCCGCCCACCCCGAAGCGTCATGCCGAGAGCCTACTGAGATCTGCTGAGAACCAGCTGAGACCGCAGCCCCGAGGCAACGCGCTGATCGCGGCGAAGACGAAGAGCGCGGGTGGTTCCCGCCGTCTCCGCCCTTTCCGTGCCTTCGTGGCTCCCCTCAAAGCAGGGATCGCCACCTCTTAGCTGGACAGCTCGGGTATATCGGGGTTGTCCCCGATTGCGTTGCGGGCGACGAGACCGGCATCATTTCGCGCGTGACCATTGGAACGCTCAGGCAAGCACCTCATCGGATCCTCGATTGGGCCCTCCCGTACTGGACACGTGGTGAGGCGGGCAGGGAGACACCGGCGGAACTGTTCCGGGTGCTCTACCTCGGCTGGCTGGCGGCGTTCGTGCTGAAGGTGCTGGGGGCGTCCTGGGACGTGTCCTGGCACTTCAGGTGGCTGCGCGACGACCTGGCCCCGCCGCACCTGCTCAACACGGTCGGCACCGTCATCGCCGTGGGCCTGACCATCGTCCACTGGTACACCGGTTATGGAGTGGACCGCCTGGCCTCGCGGCTGATCGTGTGGGGCACGGGCGTCTTCCTCATCGCGATCCCGCTCGACCTGATCAACCACCGGGTCAACGGTCTCGACATCACCGCCTGGAGCCCCTCGCACGCGCTGCTGTTCATCGGCAGCGGGCTGATGATCGCCGGGGTGACCCGGGGCTGGTGGCTCGGCGCGCCGCGTGGCGACGCGCGGGTCGAGCGGCGGCGCACCGTGGTCCTCGCCGCGCTGTTCGCCTTCTTCCTGGAGAACCTGCACTTTCCCGCCCAGCAGCAGGAGTACGGCGTGCTGGAGATCGCCTCGTGGGACCGCGGCGAGCCGTACGCCGAGCCGAGCCTGCTGGAGTTCGCGGCCAACCAGCTCGGCCGGGCGGTGGACCGCGAGATGATCGTCAAGTTCTCGCTCCCGGTGCCCGACCTGCTCTATCCGCTGTGGGCCGGTGTGGCGGGAATGCTCGTCCTGGTCATCGCCCGGCTCATGATCGGGCGTGCCTGGACGGCCACGGCGATCGCGGCCGCGTACGTCGCCTACCGCGCGCTGGTCTGGCCGCTCTTCGTCGGGATGGGCTTCCCGGCCTCGGCCATCCCGTTCTTCTTCGTGCTCGGCGGCCTGTTCATCGACCTCGCCTTCCTGGCGTGCGGTCCGCTCGGTGACTCACTGCTCGCCCGGCTCGTACGGCCGGTCCTGGGCGCCGCGCTGGTGACCGGCGGGATCTACGGCGGGTTGGCGCTGCAGAAGGAGCTCCTCGCCGCGCCGCCGTACCCGACGGACTCCTGGGCGATGGCCGGCGGGTTGCTCGCGGCCGCCTGGATCGGCGCGGAGATCCTCACCCGGATGTACCGCCTGCGCGACGGCGACCGGGATCAGGAGACCGGAGCGCGGGTCAGCGCCACCGCCACGCCGTAGGCGAGGCCCATGACGGCCAGTTCGAACGCCACCCAGGCGGCGAACGCCGTCGGGGCCTGCCGGCTGATCGCGGGCAGCAGCCGCCAGCGGATGTTGCCCCCGAGCAGTGCCACCAGGCCGACGAACACGATCTTCGCGATGACGAGCTGCCCGTAGCCGGTGGTCACCAGCGAGAGCGGGAACTCCTCACCGGGGGTCAGCAGCAGCTCGACCACACCGTTGAACAGGCCGGTGAGGCCGACGACGAGCAGGGCCACCGTGGCCAGCCGGGAGAACCGCGGGAGCGCCAGCGCCAGCAGGCCGCGGTTCCCCGCGAGCAGGACGGCGAGCGCCAGCAGGCCCCCGACCCACGCGGCCGACCCGATGACGTGCAGCTCCATCGAGACCATGCTCAGGTCGTGCCAGTACCAGTTGGACGCGTGACCGGTCACCGGCAGCGGAAGCAGGCCGAACGCGGCCACCAGCACGCGGAGCTCGGCCGGGACCTTCTCGCCGAACCTGACCGCGAACATGCCCACGGCGGCGCTGACGACCGCGCACGAGGCGCTCACGACCAGGCCCTGGCCGGAGCCGATCCGCTCGACGAATCCGGCCACGTCCGGCGCCTGCCCGGGAGTCAGCTCGGCGGCGCTCAGCACGGTGGAGACGAGCGCGGACAGCGCCCACACGAGCGCGGACAGCACGGCCCAGTGCCTGGCGCGCGCCGCCACCGGCTCGGTCCGCTCCGGATCGTCGAAGCCGAGCAGCTTGGGCAGCAGGCTGAGCCCGACGGTCGCGGTCGCCGCCACGTCGAGGACCAGCCGCATGACGGGCAGGCCGTATTCCACCAGCGGGCCGGGCATCACGATCCCGCGCGCCGCCTCGGGGAGCGTGAGCCAGGTCGAGATCAGCACCGCGAGCAGTCCGGCGAGAATGATCGCGGCCAGGGCGAGCCGGGGACGCGTCACCGCGGCCGTGCCCTGCGGACCTCCCACGGTCTGCGGACGTCCCGTGGTCTGCGGACGTCCCATGCTCTCCGCGTTCTTCGCGGCCCCGGTCCTGGTCATGCCGCGCTCCGCGCGCGGCGGTCGTGCCGTACGAGCACGTAGGCGGACAGGGCGAGCAGCGCGAGGGTGCCGACGAGGAGGCCCCACACCCATCCGCCGGACGAGCTCTGCGCGGTGAGGTCGGTGGTGGACGTGGTGAGGCCCGGCTGTCCTCCGGCCGCCGGAGGGAGCGTCTGGCCGCCGGTCTGCGCCTGCTCCGACGGTGTCGCCGAGGGGCTCTCCGGCGGGTTCGCGGACGGGCTCTCAACGGGGCCCGTCGAGGAGGTCGCCGATGGGGAGGGCTGTCCGGCCGCCTGCCCGGCGGTGGTCAGGGTGAAGGTGATCGTGCCGGTGACCGGATGGCCGTCGTTCGAGACGATGCGATAGCCGATCACGTACGCGCCGGCCGGGCCGAGCGGGGCCAGGCCGATCGAGACGCTGTCGCCCTTCGCCGTGATCTCGCCCTGCTCGTAGGTGGCTCCGTCCGGGCCGGTGACGGCGATCCGCGCGAAGTCGCGCCGTACGGGCTGGTCGAAGTCCAGCGTGATCCGGTCCGGGGCCGTGGCCACCTGGGCGCCGTCCTTGGGGTCGCTGCCGACCAGCACGTTGTGCGCCTGAGCGGGCATCGCGACGCCCAGTACGGGAGCGCAGGCGAGCAGCAGGACCGTGAGTAGCCGCCTCACCGATGATGACCTTCCGTTGGAGGGTTCCTGACCCACACATGGTCCCATCGTTCGGCACCGGTACGGCTCCCGGCCAGGCGTGATCGCCGCGGACGTGATCGCCGCGCACGGTCGTCCTCGGACGCCGGGGAGACGACCACCCCGGGCGGTGGCCCCCCAGGTCGGATCGTGCCCGTCCGGCCTCGGCGGGTCGTGCGGGCCCCCGGGCCCTGAGATGGGGGGCGTGAGGCGCAGGGCCCGGGGGAGTCTCGGTGATGTGAACCTCGGGACCGTGGGGGAGGAGAGGGAACCCCACGGCCCCGAGGTTGTGTCAGGCGAGCGGGCTCAGCAGGCGCCTAGGTCCTTCCAGACGCCCCACTCGCCGGTGGTGCCGGGCTCCTCGTTCTGCGTCCACCACTTGGCCTGCCAGGTGTGGCCCTTGTGGGAGACCTGCTGGCCTCCCGTGTAGACCGTGCCGGTCGACCAGGCGGGCGACGTGCACGTGCCGCCGCTCGGGGACGCGCTGGCGCTGGGCGAGGCGCTCGGGGACGCGCTCGGGGAGGCGCTGGCGCTGGGCGAGGCGCTGGGGGACGTGCCCCCGCGGGCGTTCTCGAAGGCCAGGCCGTACGTCTTGCCGCCGAAGGTCAGCGTGTAGTTCGCCGGGCCGGGCGCGGGCAGGTAGTAGACGTAGTCGAGCGTGACCGACGCGCCCGGTGCGAGCGACTGCCATGAGGGCAGCTTCACCGAGACTCGATGGAAGTCGCCCTTGAGCCCGCCGATGTTGTTCCCGGTGTGCTCGCTGCTGATCACGCTCAACCCGAAGCCGGACTGGTCCTTGGCGTTGTTCGGCGCGGACGTCGCGTAGTCCCACTGGAACTCCGCGCCGCCGGGGAGCGTCGTCTGCGAGTTGTTGGTGATCTTCAGCTTGGGGTTGATCGGGTAGTTGCTGTCGCCCACGGGGAACCCGGTCGCCTCGACCGTGACGTCCAGCTTCTCGGCCGGGACGCTCACCTTCGCCATGGTCGCGCCGTACGGCGAGGCGGTCTTGAGCGTGTCGTAGGCGAGGGTGGTGAGCGTGTCGCCCATGTAGTACTCGGAGCCGGTCCACCGGTAGTCGCCGGCCAGCTCCCAGATCATGATGCCGCCCAGGCCCTTGTCCTTGACGTAGTCGGCCTTGACGCCGATCGACTGCTCGTCCTCGGTGGACAGGAACACCTTCTTGGTCGCGTTCCACAACCAGGGGGCGGCCATCGTGGAGTCGTAGTTGCGGGTGTAGGTGCCGGTCAGCCTGTCCTCGGCGTCGTTCGCCGGGTCCAGGCCGTAGGCCGCGCCGTACGAGCCGGTGATGCCCTTCTCCAGGTTCTTGGCGTGCCACATGGGGTTGGATCCGGCGCCGACCTCCTTGCCGTTCTCCTCGTCGTGCCACAGGTTGTCCACGCCGCGCGCGCCGTCGCCGCAGGTCGTCAGCCCTGTCGGGCAGTTCGAGCCGACCGACGTGCCCCACAGGCCGTTGGTCCCGCCGTTGACGTTCTTCCAGCCGCGCGTGTAGTACGGCACGCCGATGTTGATCCGCCCGGCCTGCATGGCGCCGCGGAAGTAGTGGTAGGCCCAGTCGGTGTTGAGGTATCCGATGCCGCCGTACTGCGAGGTGGTGTAGACGCCCCACTTGGCCAGTTCGGCGTCCTTGCCGTCGTCGTACAGCGCGGCGTTGGGGCCGACGAACTCGTTCCAGGCGCCGTGCAGGTCGTACGACATGATGTTGACGTAGTCGAGGTACTGGGCGACCTGGAAGGTCTCCATGCCGCGCAGCAGATAGCCGGAGGCGGGCGCTGCCACGGTGAGCATGTAGTACTTGCCGTCGGCCGCCGAGGCGCGGTCGAGCTTCTCGCGCAGCGTCTTCATCAGCGCCGCGTAGCCCTTCATCAGGTTCGCCCGGCGCGCGTTGGCGATGGTCCAGTCGAGCGGGTTGCCCGCGTCCTTCATCGAGGTGGGGTACTCGTAGTCGATGTCGACGCCGTTGAAGCCGTAGTCACGCAGGAACTTCACCGCGGAGTCGGCGAAGGTGTCGATCCCGGCCTGGTTGACGCCGCCGCCGGCGTTGACGGTCATGCTGTAGAAGCCGCCGGAGGCCACCCGGCCGCTCCCTTCCAGGTAGCCGCCGGTCTCGGCCCAGCCGCCGACGCTGATCAGCGTCTTGGCGTGCGGGTTGGCCTTCTTGTACTTGTTGAGCAGGTTGAAGTGCCCCTTGTACGGCAGCGCGGGGTCGAGTTCGGCCCCCGCGACGCCCGGCCACTCCATGCCGGTCGCCGGGTTGTTCGCGCCGTTCGCGCCGACCGAGATCTTGTTGTCCGACCCGACGTGCGCGAAGGCGTAGTTGATGTGGGTGATCTTGCTCCACGGGATGTCCTTGGCCAGGTAGGAGGGCTGGCCGTTCTTCCCGTCCCGCCACCCGGTGAAGTAGCCGATGATCCGGCGCGGATGGTCGGTGCCCATCTTCTCCCTGCCGGACTCGTCGTAGGTCAGGCAGTAGGGGACGTCCACACCGGGAGTCCGGTATAGGCCGTCGGGGCGGCAGGTCTCGTTGTCGGCCGCCGCGGCCGCCGCGCCCGTGAGGGCGCCGGCGACGAGGGCGAGGGACGCTCCGGCCGCGGCCAGCACCGTCCGCAGGCGCGGGGCCGCCGAGGCGGGCCGCGCGGCGGATGGGGGCGGAGAAGCGGGAGACGGTGGTACGGCGGGCGGTCGTGATGAGGACGGTCGTGAAGGGAACACGGACGGGCCACCTCCGTAGGCGACAGGACTTCGTGCGCACCCCGCCCCCAGGGGTCGTCGATCTGGAAGCTAGGCGCTCCCAGCAGGCCAGTCAATGCCTTCTTTTAGGAAAGTTTCCAAAAAGATAATGCCGTTTGGTGAGGTCGATCCGGGTGGCTGCGCGACCAGATCTCCCTGTCCTGCGGATTCATGGTTCCCCGGACCCGCTGCGTGGGCGGCGCGGGACGGCGGCCGGAGGCGAGGGCGGGGCCGGAGGGGACGGCCGCCCCGATCGCAGGGCGCCGATCCCGGTCGGCGCGGGGCGGCCGGCTGGATTACAACGTGGGAATTAGTGTGGTCACAGTATAGGAACGACGTATTCATCTGCTGTGGGCCGGTGGCATACCATCCGAGCACCCCTCACCTTCGGGAATGGATGCCCATGAACGTCGCCGGCCAGGCCGCCGAGCTTCCCGCCGCCCTCGCCGAGCCGGTGCGGCGGGTGAGGCCGCGCTGGATCGCCTTCATCTCCCTCGGCAACCTCGTCCTCTGGATGGGGTACTTCGGCCCGTTGCAGGTCCTCCTGCCCGAGCAGGTCGGCGAGATCGCCCCCGGCAACAAGGAGACGGCCCTCGCCATCGTCACCGGACTCGGCGCGGCGGCCGCCCTGATCGCCAACCCGATCGCCGGGGCGCTGTCGGACCGTACGGCGAGCAGGTTCGGACGGCGACACCCCTGGACGCTGTTCGGCGCGCTCCTCGGCTGTCTGGGACTGCTGTTCCTGTCCACGCAGAGCACCGTCGCCGGTGTGGCGCTGGGCTGGTGCCTGGCGGAGATCGGGCTGAACTCCCTGCAGGCCGCGCTGTCCGCCGGGGTCCCCGACCACGTTCCGGTCAGCCAGCGTGGCGGCGTCTCCGGATGGATCGGCATCACGCAGTCGCTCGGCGTCGTGGTCGGCGTCGGCCTCGTCACCATGGTCGCCACCGGCATCACGTCCGGATATCTGCTGATCGGCCTGATCCTCCCGCTGTGTGTGCTGCCGTTCGTGCTGACCACCCCCGACCCGGCCCTGCCGCGCGAGCACCGCCCGGCGTTCTCGTTCAAGCACTTCTGGATCAGCCCGAGGAAGCATCCCGACTTCGCCTGGGCCTGGGCCACCCGGTTCCTCATGAGCCTGGGCAACGCGATGGCGCTGCTGTACCTGCTGTACTTCCTGACCGACGCGGTCGGCTACGAGCGGCTGTTCCCGGGCGAGAAGGCGAGCGACGGCCTCTTCCTGCTGATCCTGATCTACACCGGGGCCGTGGTGCTGACCGCCGTGCTCGCCGGCATGCTGTCCGACCGGCTGGGCAAGCGGAAGGTCCTGGTCACGATCTCCGGCACGATCAGCGCGATCCCCGCGCTCATGCTCGCGTTCTGGCCGCAGTGGAACGTGACGCTGGTCGGGGCGCTGGTCCTCGGCATCGGCTTCGGCGCGTACTTCGCCGTGGACAACGCCCTCATCACCCAGGTCCTCCCCGCCGCGAAGGGACGGGGCAAGGACCTCGGTCTGATCAACATCGCCAACTCCGGGCCGCAGGTGCTCGGCCCGGTCATCGCGGGTCCGATCGTCGCCAGCTTCGGCGGATACACGGTGCTCTACCTGACGGCGGGCGTGCTCGTCCTGCTCGGCGCCGTCTTCGTGTGGAAGATCAAGAGCGTCCCGTAGAGCGCCGGACCGCCACCGCTCCTCGAAGGCGTCCAGCCGTCGTGCTCGGCGAGGGTGAGGCAGACCGGCTTCTCGCACCAGACCCAGGCTCCGGCCCGGAGGCACTCGACCACCTGTGCCGCGTGCAGGTGGGGCGGGGTGCACACGTGGACGAGATCCGGCCGTTCCGCGTCCAGCGTCCCGGCCAGGGACGTGTACGCCGCCGGGATGCGATGCTCGGCGGCGAACGCCTTCGCTGTACCGCCGCCATGGACCTCCGAAACTTTCGGAAGATTAGGGACAAGTTTCGAACCCGAAACGTATGGGGTAATCCGCCCCCGTCAATGCCCTGCTTGTGTGTCCGCCTTCGGTGGGACGGGCCCGGGGCGCCTTCGCGGCGATGATCTTCAGGCCTCGCTCGGGACTCGTTCCGCGCCCGCTCGCTCCTGCTCAGATCACCGCCGCGCCCGTCGCGCTTTGGATGACTAGGCGAGCACCCAGCCGTAGAGCCAGGTGAGGAGGACGAGACCGGTCACGACGGGGATGATCTCGGACGAGGCCGAGCGCAGCCGGAAGGCGGCGATGATCGACAGCGCGGTCGAGACCACGGCGAGCAGGCCGTACCAGGCGATCGCCGGAGGGAGGCCGATGGCGAACACGGTGTCGTCGGAGACGCGGGTGAGGCTCAGCGCGGCCAGCCCGGCGAAGGCGAGCCCGGCCAGCCCGGCCAGCGACGGGAGCAGGCCGTGGCCGCGGCGCCGGACCAGCGTGACGAGTCCGGCCAGGAACTGCACGGCCGCGGCGAGCGCGAAGATCCCGACCGGAGCGAGCAGCACGGGGGACTGCGACATCCGGTACGGCGCCGACGTCAGGTGGAGGTCGCCCGGCCGGACCGGTGACGGGGCGCCGGCGCCCGGGTCGCACGGCGCGGTCCCGGCCGCGGTCGGGTCGGCGAGGAAGGCGGCGATCGTCCGGCGTCCGCAGTCGCTCGACAGGAAGACGCCGTGCCCGATTCCGGCGAACTCGGTGAACCTGGCGTTCGGAAGGGCGGTCGCCGCCTGGCGTGCGCTCTCGGGAGGAGTGGTCGGGTCGTACTGGCCGCCGAGGACCAGGACCGGCGCCGTGGTGGTCGCGGCCTCGCCCGAACTGCGGGGCAGGTTCCAGGCCGCGCAGACGGCGGTGTCCGCGACACCGGTGAACAGCCGGGGCCCGCTCTGGGTCGTGAACGCGTTGAACGGCACCTCGTCCTGGCACTGCACGGCGTAGTACAGACCCCAGTCGTGCGAGGTCAGGGCGTCGCCGACACCGTCCAGAAGGGGCTGGAGCAGTTCGACGCGGCCGTCGGCCAGGGCGTCCACGAGGGCGGGGAGGAGCGGGGCAACCTCGGTCTCATGGGCCGCCTCGCCGATGATCGTCGCGATGTCGTCGCCGGTGAGCCGCACGCCGATCCGCATGCGGGTCAGCGGATCCTTCGTCGCGTACGCGGCGGGGTGGGCGTTGTACCTGGCCACCATCTCGTCGAACCGGGCGCCCGCGCCGAGCTTGGTCAGTGTCGCCCGCAGCGCGGGTACCGCGTCGTCGTACCAGTTGACCTGGGAGGGAAGGAAGGAGTCGAGCACCACCGCGCGGGTGCCCCGCGGGTCCCTGGCGGCGGCCTCCAGCATCGACCGGGTCGAGTAGCTGACCCCGATCAGGTTCCACTGCTCGTAGCCGAGCGCCGTGCGCAGCTCCACCACGTCGGCCGCGATCTCGTCGGTGCGGTACCCGCGCAGGTCGATCTTCTCGGCCTGGTAGCGGCTCTGGCAGGCCAGCGCGCCCTCGGTGATCGGGCCGGTCTCGTCCGCGGTCGCCTTGGGCGTCTTCAGCGTCTCGACGAGGCCCCGGACCACCTCGGGACAGCTCAGCGAGGGTTGCGAGTGGCGCCCGCCGCGCTGCTCGACGACGATCACGTCCCGGTCCGGCGACATCCGCGTGAGGAAGCCGGTGAGCTGCGTCGACGGCGAACCGGGGCCGCCGCTGGAGTACACCACCGGATCGGCCCGCCGGTCCGGCGAGGTCGAGCGGTGCACCGCGTAACCCACCCGGATCGTCCTGCTGCCGGGGACGTCACGCCGTTCGGGAACGAGCAGGTAGCCGCAGGTCGTGCCCGAGGGAACCGCCACCGGGCACGGCCGCTCCTCGGTCGCGGCCGCCCGCGCGGAGGCATGCGCCGCTCCGGGGCTCCCGATGAGAGCCGTAACGATCGCCGCCATGAGCGCCGTGACGGCCGCTCCACGCCAACCCCGCAACCGTCCGCTCCGTCTCGCGCACCCGGACATATCGCGAGAAACCCTAGCGCGCCGGGCGACCCGTGCGGACCTTGAACAGGTCAGCGGGTACGCGATGGCGGGTCAGCGGACGCGCGGCGCGGCGGTGCTCTCCCTGATCACCAGATCGGTGGCCAGCTCGACCCGGCGCGGCTCGGGCACCTCGCCCCGGCCGATGGCGAGGACCATGCGGGCGGCGAGCGCCGCCATCTCCTGGAGCGGCTGCCGGACGGTGGTCAGCGGAGGCCACGCGGAACGTGCCAGGGGCAGGTCGTCGAAGCCGACCACGGACAGGTCCTCCGGCACCCGCAGGCCGCGTCGCCTGGCCGCCTCGAAGACGCCGAACGCCTGCATGTCGCTGCCCGCGAAGATCGCGGTGGGCGGGTCGGGCAGCGAGAGCAGCGCGTGCCCCTGGTCCCGCCCGGACCCGACGAGGAAGTCGCCGTTCCTGATCAGCTCGGGGTCGACCTCCACGCCGGCGGTCTCCAGCCCGGCCCGGTAGCCGTCGATCCGCGCGCGGCTGCACAGCATGTCGGGCGGGCCGCCGATCATGCCGATCCTGGTGTGCCCGAGTTCGAGCAGGTGGCGGGTCGCGGCCAGGCCGCCGTGCCAGTTCGTGGCGCCCACCGAGGTCATGCCGGGCGCGGGCTCGCCGTCCGGGTCCACCACGACGAACGGGATCGCACGGGCGTTGAGCTGCCCCTGCTGCCGTACGGACAGGTGCGACCCGACGATGATCGCACCGTCGGTGCGGCGGGCCGCGATGCGGTCGATCCAGTCCCGGCCGGGACCCGAGTGGGTGTGCAGGACGGAGACGACCACGCCGGCGTCCGCCTCGCGCGCCGTGGTCTCGGCGCCGCGGATCAGCTCCATCGCCCACGGGCTCTCGACCTCGGCGAAGACCAGGTCGATGAGGCCGACCGGGCCGTCGCCGTGACCGGTCCTGCGCTGGTAACCGTGCTTGTGGAGGAGGCGCTCGACCCGTTGTCTGGTCTCGGACGCGACCTCGGGGCGGCCGTTGATGACCTTGGAAACCGTGGGGACGGAAACCCCCGCCTCCTTGGCGATCAGGGCGATCGTCACCCGCCTTTTCGCTGGCATGGACGGTAGCGTAGCCGAAAACTTTCGGATTCGCGTGTCGCACGTCCGGCCCGGTATGGGATCGCTCCCATGGGGGCTATTGACGCGTAACGCGGAGTTTACCTATTCTCCGGGTCACGAAATATTCGGGGGTGCACCTGAAACTTTCACCGGACCACCAGCGGGTCCGTAGATAAGGAAGGGAAGCACTGAGATGTCGTTGACTCGACGAGGTGTGGTCTTACTCGCGGCGACCGCGTTGGTCCTCGCGGGATGCTCCAGCGAGGGGAGCGGCGGAGAAGCGTCGGACAAGCCCGCGTCCGAGAAGGTCACGGTCGAATGGTGGAACATCTTCACCGCCGAGCCGTCGAAGTCGATCATGGCCGAGCGGGTCAAGGAGTACGAGGCCGCCCACCCGAACGTGACGATCAAGAACGTCCCGATCGAGAACGAGGCGTTCAAGGCGAAGCTCGCGACGGTCACCCAGTCGGGCAAGGCGCCCGACATCTTCGCGACCTGGGGCGGCGGCATGCTCCAGCAGCAGATCGACGCGGGCCTGGTGAAGGACATCACCGCGGACACGCAGTCCTGGGTCGGCAACTTCACCCCGGCGGCCTTGTCGGCTTACCAGTTCGACGCCAAGATGTACGCCGTTCCGAACGACATCGGGATGGTCGGCTTCTGGTACAACAAGGCGCTCTTCGCCAAGGCGGGCATCGCCCAGCCGCCGGCCACGTGGAGCGAGTACCTCGATGACGTCAAGAAGCTCAAGGCCGCGGGCATCACGCCGATCGCCCTCGCGGGCAAGGAGAAGTGGCCGGGCCACTACTACTGGGCCTACCTCGCGATGCGGATCGCCGGTCTGGACGCGCTCAAGCAGGCGGGCGTCGACCACGACTTCACCAAGCCGGACTTCGTCTCCGCGGGCGAGCACCTCAAGCAGCTCGTCGATCTCCAGCCGTTCCAGAAGGGCTTCCTGGGCGCGGGCTACTCCACACCGGACGGCCAGGCCGCGACCGTGGGCAACGGCAAGGCCGCCATGGAGCTGATGGGGCAGTGGGCGCCGTCGGTCGAGAGCGACGCGGGCAAGGGGCTCGGTGACGATCTCGGCTTCTTCCCCTTCCCGTCGGTCGAGGGAGGCAAGGGCGTGGCGACGGAGGCGTTCGGAGGGGGCGGCGGGTACGCCGTGGGCGCGGACGCGCCTGCTGAGGCGGTCGACTTCCTGAAGTACATGCTGGAGATGCCCCAGCACACCAAGGCCGTCGAGGCCGGGATCATCCTGCCCGTGCTCAAGGGCGAGGAGTCGGCGGTCAAGGACCCGAACCTCGCGGTCGTCGCCAAGGCGCTGGTCTCCGCGACGGGGTTCCAGCTCTACCTCGACCAGGCCTACCCGCCCGCTGTGGGCCAGGAGGTCAACGACAGCGTGGCCGCGCTGATCGCGGGCTCCAAGTCTCCGGATGAAGTGGCGAAATCCATCACTGAAGTGGCGAAGTCCGAATAAATCCGGACTGGTCCTGGACGAGCGGGCCAGAGCCGCAAGCCCCGGCCCGCTCCCCGGTGGACGTGGAGGTTCCACGTCCGGCGGCGCCGTCCGTCCAAGACCCGCGCCGGCGGCCGCGGTGAGCGTCCCTCGACGCGCCTGACCCCGGGCGCCCGAGCCGCGGCCCGCCTGGCGAACGGGACCACCAGCCGTGGCCAGAAAGCGGCCCCGGCGAGCAACGAGCGGAGCGAAGCGAAGTGACATCCCCGGCCTCAGTGGGTGAGCGATCGGGAGCCCCGGCAGCCCCCTCCCGTACGGCAGGGCAGCGGACACCGCCTTCCGGGCGCGGGCGGCGGTTACGCGGCCTGGTGACGATCACCCTGTTCATCCTCCCCGCGCTGGTGCTGTTCGGCCTGCTGGTCCTGGTGCCGATCGCCGTCGCGGGCTACACCAGCCTGTTCAAGTGGAACGGCCTCGGCGGGCTGCCCACGAACTTCATCGGGCTGGACAACTTCACCAGGATGTTCGGCGACGAGGTGTTCCGCGGCGACTTGTGGCGGGGCCTGGTCCTGATCGTCCTGTCGCTGGTGATCCAGCTTCCGCTGGCGCTCGGCATCGCCATGCTGCTCAACCAGAAGATGCGCGGTCGCGCCGTGTACCGGATGTTGTTCTTCGCCCCGTACATGCTGTCCGAGGTGATCACGGGTGTCCTGTTCACCATGATCCTCTCGCCGGACCTGGGACTCGCCAACCAGGTCCTGCGCGCGATCGGGCTCGGCGCCTTCGAGGCCGAGTGGCTGGGCGACCCGTCGACGGTGCTGCTCGCCCTGTTCGTCGTGATGACCTGGAAGTACTTCGGCTTCCACATGATCCTTTACCTGGCCGGGCGGCAGGGCATCCCCAAG
This sequence comes from Microtetraspora glauca, assembly GCA_001570385.1. Classification (GTDB taxonomy): domain Bacteria; phylum Actinomycetota; class Actinomycetes; order Streptosporangiales; family Streptosporangiaceae; genus Microtetraspora; species Microtetraspora glauca. Next base: position 18,122 of record BBYL01000011.1, read on the forward strand.
GAGATCGGCGAGGCCGCCTCCATCGACGGCGCGACCGCCTGGGAGCAGTTCCGGTATGTCACGCTGCCGCTGCTCGGGCCGACGATCCGGATCAGCGTCTTCCTCTCCGTCATCGGTGCCATCCAGCTGTTCGACCTGGTCTGGGTGCTGACCAGCGGAGGCCCGATCCACTCGTCGGAGACCATGGCCGTGACCATGTTCCAGTCCGGCTTCAAGCGGTCCCAGGTCGGCTACGCCAGCGCGGTCAGCGTCGTGATGTTCATCATCAGCCTGGTCTTCGCGATCGGCTACCAGCGGTTCGTCATGCGCCGCGACACTGAAGGAGCGATCACCACCATGCGAGACGCGCGATGAGCGCCCACGCCACCCCTCGGGGGACCCGGAAGCCGAAGTTCCAGGCCCGAAGCATCTCCTTGCACGCCGTCGCGCTGGTGCTCAGCGCGTTCGTCATCGTCCCCCTGCTGTTCGCCCTGATCGGCGGATTCAAGGACACCGTGCAGCTCTCGGACAACCCGTTCGGCCCGCCCTCGCCCTGGGTTCCGGAGAACTACACCGACGTGCTGCTGTCCGGCTCGTTCTGGCGGCAGATTCTCAACAGCGTGTTCATCGCGCTGGCCACCACGCTGATCGTGGTCGCCTTCTCCGCCATGGCGGCCTTCGTTTTCGCGAGGTTCGCGTTCCGGGGCAGGGAGTTCCTGTACACGCTGTTCACGGTCGGGCTGATGTTCCCGTTCACGGTGGCGATCCTGCCGCTGTTCGTGCTGCTGCGGACCATGGGGCTGCTGGACAACCCGCTCGGGGTGATCCTGCCGCAGGCCGCCTTCGGGCTGCCGATGACGATCATCATCCTGCGCTCGTTCTTCCGCGGTGTCCCGAGGGAGCTCGAAGAGGCCGCGACGATGGACGGATGCACCGCCTTCGGCTTCTTCTGGCGGATCCTGCTGCCGATGGCGCGCCCCGCGCTGGCCACGGTGTCCGTGCTCGCGATCGTGGCGAGCTGGAACAACTTCTTCCTGCCGCTGGTGATCTTCAATGACCCCAACTGGTGGACCATCCCGCTCGGGGTCCAGCAGTTCTACGGCCAGTACTCCTCGCAGACAGCCAAGATCCTCGCGTACGTCGTGCTCGCGATGGTGCCGGCACTGGCCTTCTACAGCGTCGCCGAACGCCAGCTCATCGGTGGTCTCACCGCGGGCGCCACCAAGGGATGACCTCCCGCGTCCGGCCGAATACCGAAGATCGTCCGGGTTCGTCCCGGCATGTGAAGAAGGAGTTGTGATGACCCTGCGTGTGTCCGGATCCCGCCTTGTCGCGGCCGACGGTACCCCGGTGCGGTTGCGCGGAGTGGGTCTCGGGGGCTGGATGAACATGGAGAACTTCATCACCGGGTACCCGGCCGACGAGTCCTCGATGCGCTCCGCCGTACGGGAGGTGCTGGGGGAAGACCGCTACGAGCTGTTCTTCGACCGGCTGCTGACCTCGTTCTTCGACGAAGCCGACGCGGCGTTGCTGGCGGACCTCGGGATCAACTGCGTGCGGATCCCGGTGAACTACCGGCATTTCGAATCCGACGACCGCCCGATGGAGATCATCGAGCGCGGCTTCCGCCACCTGGACCGGGTCATCCGCCTGCTCGGCGACCGGGGAATCTACTCCGTGATCGACATGCACGCCCTCCCCGGCGCGCAGAACCAGCACTGGCACTCCGACAATCCCACCCACATCGCGTCCTTCTGGCGGCACCGGCACTTCCAGGACCGGGCCGTGCACATGTGGGAGGCCATCGCCGACCGGTACAAGGACGACCCCTGGGTGGCGGGCTACAACCCCGTCAACGAGCCCGGCGACGTCGAGGGCCGGGTGGTCGGGCCGTTCTACGACCGGCTCGTCAAGGCGGTGCGCGCGGTGGACCCCGCGCACGTGCTCTTCCTCGACGGCAACCGGTACTCCACCGATTTCACGATATTTCGTGAGGTGTATGAGAACACGGTGTTCGTCTGCCACGACTACGCGCTGGCCGGGTTCGCGCACGGCGGGCCGTACCCCGGCCACACCCGCGGCGAGTGGTGCGACCGCGACCAGCTGGAGAGCACCTTCACCCGGCGGACCGCCTTCCAGCGCGAGACCGGGACTCCGGTGTGGGTCGGCGAGTTCGGCCCCGTCTACACCGGCGACCCAGAGACCGACGCCCAGCGGTACCAGATCCTGCGCGACCAACTGGAGATCTACGACGCGCACGACGCCGGATGGTCCCTGTGGACGTACAAGGACGTCGGTCTCCAGGGGCTCCTCCACGCCGCCGGGCCGTACATGGACAGGTTCGGGCCGTTCATCGCCAAGAAGACCCGGCTCGGCGCCGACAGGTGGGGATCCACGATGGAGGAGGCGGCGGACCAGCTCGCCCCGCTGCACCGGCTGGTGGAGACCGAGTTCCCGTCCTGGGACCCCTTCCCGTGGGGCGCCCGCTACCAGACCGACGACCTCCTGCGCCACATCCTGATCGCCCAGGCCCTGCTGCCGGAGTACGCGGACCTGTTCCGCGGCCTCTCCGACGAGGAGCTCATCGCCCTCGCCGACTCCTTCGCGCTCGCCCGGTGCGTACGGCGTGAGCCCCTGCTGGACCTCCTGGCCGAGAACCTGTCCCGATAGCCCGCCCGAAGGCCCGGAGATCCGGGCCCGGCGCGGCGACCGCCGGGGGCGGTCGCCGCGCTTCCCGATGTCGCCCTCAACCTGACCACGAGGAGACGCCCGAATGCGTACGCGCTGGATGGCGACGGCCGCCGCCCTGTTATGCCTGTTATCAGGATTTATCGCGATAAGCCCGGCGAGCGCTGCCGTACAAGTCGCGAAATACGACTTCGAGAACGGCAGCACGCAGGGCTGGAGCGCGCGCGGCTCCGGCGTCACGGTCGGGCTGAGCGACACCGCGCATTCGGGGGAGGGCGCGCTGCTCGTCCAGGGCCGGACCGCCACCTGGCACGGCGCCACGATCACCCCGCCGTTCGAGAAGGGGGTCACCTACACGGTCACCGCCTTCGCCAGGCTGGCGAGCGGGCAGCCGCCGAGCACGATCGCGATGACCGTGCAGCGGACCCCGGCCGGCGGGTCCACCACCTACGAGCGGGTCGGCGCCGGCACCGTGACCGACGCCGCGTGGACCGAACTGTCCGGGACGTACACCTTCACCGCCGACTCCACGGACCTGCAGCTCTACGTCGAGAGCTTGGACGCCACGTCGCGGTACCACCTCGACGACATCGTGATCACGTCCGACGGCGACCCCACGCGGTCCGGGCTGGCCAGCGACTTCGAGACGGGCACCGCGCAGAGCTGGTCGCCCCGCGCCTCCGCCTCGCTCACGCCCACGACGGCCGTCGCGCACGGCGGCGCGTACAGCCTCGCTGTGTCGGGCCGGAGCGCGTCCTGGGACGGACCGTCACGAAGCGTCCTCGGCGCGATGGCCAAGGGCTCGAAGTACGAGATCTCCGCATGGGTACGGCTCGGCCCCGACGTCACCTCCGGCAACCTCGGACTGTCGCTCGAACGGCGGCTGGACGGCACTCCCGCCTACCAGCGGGTGGCCGCGCCCAAGGCCGTCGCCCCGGGGGAGTGGACGCGGCTCAAGGGCACCTACACCCTCGCCCACGACGTGGACTTCCTCAGCGTCTACATCGAGTCGGACGGCGGCACCTTCCCGTTCTACCTGGACGACTTCTCCCTGACGTACATCGAGCCGAAACCGATCCAGACCGACATCCCCGCGCTGAAGGACACGGTCCCCTTCACGCTCGGCGTCGCGTTCAACCGCGCGCAGACCCTCGGCGAGCACGGGCAGCTCCTGCTCAGGCACTACGGCGGCGTCACTCCCGGCAACGACATGAAATGGGACGCCACCGAGCCCGAGGAGGGGCGGTTCACCTTCACCGAGGCGGACTACCTGGTGAACTACGCGGCGGAGCACGACCTGAAGTTCCGCGGCCACACCCTCGCCTGGCACAGCCAGACCCCCGACTGGGTGTTCAAGGACGGTGACCGGGACCTCACCCCGGCCGACCGGGCCCTGCTGCTCCAGCGCCTGGAGAACCACATCCGGACCCTGGTGACCAGGTACAAGGGCAAGATCGCCGTCTGGGACGTCGTCAACGAGGTCATCGACGAGAACCAGCCCGACGGCATGCGCCGGTCGAAGTGGTTCGAGATCACCGGGCTCGACTACATCCGCACGGCCTTCCGCGTGGCACACGAGGCCGACCCCGGCGCCACGCTGTTCATCAACGACTACAACACCGAATGGCCGCGCAAGCGCGAGGCGCTCTACGACCTCGTCAGGAAGCTGCGCGCCGAGGGCGTGCCCATCGACGGCGTCGGCCACCAGCTGCACGTCAACATCGAGCAGGCGCCCGCCTCGAACGTCGAGGACACCATCGAGAGGTTCGCCGCCCTCGGCGTGGACCAGCAGATCACCGAGCTCGACGTCAGCGTCTACACCGACTTCGTCTCGACGTACGACACGGTGCCGCAGGACGTCCTGGCCGAGCAGGGATACCGCTACAAGGAGCTGTTCGACGTGTTCCGCAGGCACGCGTCGCAGATCAGCTCGGTCACCGTCTGGGGCGTGGCCGACGACGGCACGTGGCTGTCGTCCTTCCCCATCACCCGGCTCAACCCGCCGCTGCCGTTCGACGACGAACTCCAGGCCAAACCCGCGTACTGGGGCATCGCGGACCCCTCGAAGCTGCCGCCGCTCACCCGCCGGCTCACCGTCCCCGCCGGGACGATCGTGGTCGACGGCAAGCGCGACCTGGAATGGGACCTGCTGCCCGACACGCCCATCGCCCGCGTCGGCGACCTGTCCGCCCGCTTCCAGGCCAGGTCCACCGGCGCGGGGCTGTACGTGATGGCCGAGGTAGGCGACCCCTCGAACGACAAGAACGACTCCGTGACCTTCGAGGCCGGCGGCACGCCGTACACGGTCAGGCGGGGCGGCACGCACGCCCACGGGTTCCCCGCCCACGCGAAGAGGACCGACGGGGGATACCGCGTGGAGGCCCTGCTCCCCTCGGGTACGGCCGGCACGCTGCGCGTGACCGTCCACAACGCCTCGGGCGGCGAGGACATCGCCTGGAACGGCGCACCGACCGTCGTCCCCGCGATCAAGCTCGCCACCGCGTCGAAGGCGGCGCCCGTCGTCGACGGGACCGTGGACGCGCTGTGGGCGAGGAGTCCCGAGATCCGCACCGCCACCTGGATCCAGGGCACGACCGGAGCCACCGCGCGCGTCCGCGCGCTCTGGAACGGCGCCGGTGACCACGGGGGCACGCTGTACGTCCTGGCCCAGGTCACGGACGCGACCCTGAGCGAGGACTCCCCGAACGCCTGGGAGCAGGACTCCGTCGAGATCTTCGTGGACCCCGGCAACGGCAAGACCAAGGGATACGACGATGACGACGGCCAGTACCGGATCTCCTTCTCCGGCCGGCAGACGGTCGGCGGCACGTTCGACGCCTTCGCGGTCAAGGACAACCTGACGAGCGCGGCCAGGATCGTCCCCGGCGGCTATGTGATCGAGGCGGCCGTCAAGCTCCCGACGATCAACCTGGCGAAGGACGCGCTACTCGGCTTCGACGTCCAGGTAAACGACGCCACGGGTGCGAGCCGCACCGGAGCGGTCACCTGGAACGACCCGACCGGGCAGAGCTACCTGAGCACCGCGCGCTGGGGGGTGCTCCGTCTGACGAAGTGACCACAGCGTGACCGCGGCATGACTACCGCATGATTCCGGCGATATCGCCGTGAACTCCGCGGACCGGCATGTTCCAATGGTAAGCGGCCGGGTCTCGCCTTCCGCAGCGTGCGAGGCCCGGCCTCCTCTGAGGCCATGGCGCCCGGTCCCGTCCCCATCTTCAGGAAGCCCGGGACGCGAACACGATCGCGACCATGACCGACAAGGAGAGCCGATGGAGCAGGCGTCCAGGACAGAGAACGGCCATTTCCGGAATCCCGTGCTTCCGGGGTGCCATCCGGATCCCTCGATCTGCCGGGTGGGTGCGGACTACTACCTCGTCACCTCGACCTTCGAATGGTTCCCCGGCGTGCCGATCTTCCACAGCCGGGACCTGGTCCACTGGCGGCAACTCGGGCACGTCCTCGACCGCCCGTCCCAGCTGGACCTGGACGGCCTGGCGCCGTCCGCCGGCGTCTACGCGCCGACCATCCGGCACCACGACGGCGTCTTCTACCTGATCACGACGCTGGTCGACGGCGGAGGCAACTTCATCGTCACGGCGACCGACCCGGCGGGACCGTGGAGCGATCCCCACTGGTTGCCCACGACGCGGGGGATCGACCCGTCCCTGTTCTTCGACGACGACGGCACGGCATGGGTCGTCGGCACCCGGGAGAAGACCCAAGGCCGCTATCCCGGGGACACCGAGATCTGGCTCCGGCGCCTCGACGGCCTCACGCCGGTCGGCGAGGAGCGGATCATCTGGGAGGCGGTGCAGCGCCGCGGCATCTGGTCCGAGGGCCCCCACCTCTACCGGATCGGGGACTGGTACTACCTGCTGACCTCCGAAGGGGGCACCGCCCGCGACCACGCCGTCATGATCGCCCGCTCGCGCGACATCGCCGGGCCGTACGAGCCGGACCCGCGCAATCCGATCCTCACCAACCGGCACAAGGGCCGCGAGCACCCGATCGCCTGCACCGGCCACGCCGACCTGGTCCAGACCCAGGAGGGGGAGTGGTGGATGGTGCTGCTCGCCACCCGCCCCTACGGAGGCGACTTCGCCAACCTGGGCAGGGAGACGTTCCTTACCCCCGTGACCTGGGAGGACGGCTGGCCGGTCGTCGGCGAGGTGACCGAGAGCCGCCGGTCTCCCGCACTCACTCCGCACCGCCCGCCCGCCGCCCCCGCCTGCGACCACTTCGACTCCGTACGGCTGTCGCCCGTCTGGAACCACCTGCGCACGCCGCGCGAGCCGTACTGGAGCCTCTCCGGCGGCCGCCTCTGGCTGCGGGCGCGGCCGGAGACGCTGGCGGAGCGGGTGAACCCGAGCCTGGTCGCCAGGCGTCAGCAGCACAGGGACTTCGCCGTGCACACCGCGCTCGAATTCACGCCGGAAGGCGACGAGTGCGCGGGTCTGGCCCTGGTCCAGAACGACGACTTCCACATCCTCGTCGTGCTGACCGCGCGCGGGCTCGAACTGGTCAGGCGGGAGGCCGGGACCGATCGCCTGCTGGCCCGCGCGGACGTCCCTCCCGGCCGTGTCCACCTGGGAGTGGAGGCACGCGGGCAGGACTACCAGGCGCGGTACGCCGCGCCGCCGGGCGAGTGGCGCGACCTGGGCGATCCCGTCGACGGCCGGATCCTCAGCTCCACCGTCGCGGGCGGCTTCACCGGCGCCTACGTCGGCATGTACGCCAGCTCCAACGGCGGCCCCGGCACGAACTCCGCCGGGTTCGACTGGTTCGAGTACCAGGCGCTCTGACCGTCGGGGCCGCGGCTACCAGGCACTCTGACCATCAGGGCCGCGACCGCCGGGACCCCGGAGGTCGCGGCCTCGTGATCACCAGGGGGCCCGCCACGGCGCCCGGCGGACCGCCAGACCGGCGACCCGGGACGCGAGGACCGGCGACAACCGGGCGAGACGCCAGGCGAACCGGGCGGAGGCGGGCGCCACGATGAACGCCTGGTCGCGCGCCACCCCGCGCAGGATGTCACGGGCCATCGCGTCCACGGGGTAGAGCCGCCCCTGCGCCCGCACCGCCGCCCGCCGGGCCTGGTCGCCGACCTCCGTGGGCGGCAGCCCCGGGTTGGCGTGGTCGAGCAGCGGCGTGTCCACGAAACCAGGACAGACCACGCTCACCCGTACGCCCTTGGCCGCGGCCTCCGCGCGGAGCGCCAGCGACAGGCCCACCACCGCGTGCTTCGTCGCGGTGTACGGAGCCATCATCGGAGCCGGGGTCAGCCCCGCCAGCGACGCCGTGTTCACGATGTGCCCGAACCCCTGCCGCACCATGATCGGGTAGGCCGCGTGGACGCCGTGCACCACCCCGCGCAGGTTGACGTCGATCGCGGCGTTCCAGTGGTCGAGCGTGAGCTCGTCCGCGTACCCGCCGATCGCGATCCCGGCGTTGTTGAACACGTAGTCGAGCCGCCCGTGCTCGTCCCGCACCGCGCCGAGCAGGTCGCGTACGGCCGACGCGTCGGTCACGTCGAGCGTGGCGTGAGCGCAGCCGAGGTCCCCGGCCGCCTTCTCGGCGTGCCGGATGTCGGCGATCGTGACGTGCAGGCCCCGCGCGACCAGCGCGCGGGCGACCGCCCGGCCGATCCCCGAGGCCCCGCCCGTGATGACGGCGGTCCTGCTCATACGCCCTCCCTCTCCCGGATTCTCCTCCTTTGAGTTGTACGAGCGATCCAATAGAGGCGCAACAGGCACTCCAGCAATCTCGCGCGTTCGCCCCACTCTCAAGATTCTTTCGCGATAAAGTTCGGGCGGGCCACGCGTGTGTGACCTTCTTGAATGTCCTGACCTCACCTACTGTGGAAGCCGGGAAACGGCGAAGCATGGGGAGCTTGCGTGCGTGAGACCTGTGATGTCGCGATCGTTGGCGGCGGAGTCATCGGATGCGCGATCGCGCACAGGATCAGGTCGGAGGGCAGGAGCGTCGTCATCGTCGAGGCGGCGCCGAAGCTCGGCCTCGGGGCCTCCGACGCGGCGATGGGCGGCATCCTCACCCAGACGGAGGGCTCCTGCCTCGGCCGGTTGAGCCCCGTGATCAAGTACAGCCGCGATCTCTACCCCGGCTGGCTGGACGAGCTGGCCGAGGTCTCCGGATTCGAGGTCGCGGTCCTGGACGGCGGCGACATCCAGGTGGCCCTCGACGACGACGAGATGACGCGCCTGGAGACCGTGGTGCTGCCCAAGTGGGTCGCCTCGCCGTTCGCGGTCGAGCAGCTCACCGCCGCCGAGGCCAGGTCGCTCGAACCCCTCCTCAGCGAGGCCGTGGTCGGCGGGTTCCTGCTGCCCGAGGAGCTCGCCCTCGACCCGCGCGAGCTGATGGAGGCCCTGCGCCGCACGATGGAGCGCGCGGGTGTCGGCGTCCGGGTGGGGGACCGCGCCCTACGCGTGGCATCCAGCCCCGAGGGCGCGCTGGTCGAGCTGCACGACGGCGGCGTGATCCACGCCGGCACGGTCGTCGTGGCCGCCGGCCACCTCAGCGGGCGGCTGCTGCCCTCCCTCGCCGACGTCATGCTGCCGATCAAGGGCGAGGCGTTCAACGTGCGCCGCCCCGGCTTCACGACCTACCCGCTGCGCCACCACGTCTTCGCCGAGATCACCTCGGACGGCCACACCGGCTACCCGTACCTCGTGCCCCGGCACGACGGGCGGCTGGCCGTCGGCGTGACGTACGAGGAGGGCGTCGGGGACCCCACCCCGACCGCCGCCGGGCGGGACGAGATCAGCAGATGGGCGGCCACCCTGATGCCGGCGGTGGCGGAATGGCCGATCGAGCACCACTGGGCGGGACTGCGCCCGGCGAGCGCCGACCACATCCCGATCATCGGATACGTCGACGACCACCGCAGGCTGCTGGCCGCGACCGGGCACGCCGGCCTCGGCGTCACCCTCGCGCCGGCCACCGCCGAGCTGGTCTCGGCCGTCCTGAACGGCCGCGCCGACGAGGAGACCCGGGACAGGCTGGACATCTGCCGCCCCGACCGGTCGTTCACAACGGCTCCGACGCCAGCTCCCACAGCTCCTTGAACCGCTCGATCCGCTGCCTGACCCGGGGCGGTTCCAGCACCAGCAGGGTGTGCACGAATGTGTGCGTGGTGATCTGGCCCACCTGCGGCGCGGACGGCGTGATCTCATAGCTCACGTCGTCGTCGAAGACGATGAAGTCGAGCAACCCCAGCGGGCTGGACAGGTGACCGGGCGTCAGGATCCGCACGTCGATCCCGATCTCCGTGTGCATCTTGCAGATCCGCCGGAACATCTCCGACTCCACGCGTTCCGTGCGGTCCACGAAGAAGATCCGACGAATCCGCACCCCGGCCCTGAGCCGGTCCCGCTGGGCCTCCAGATAGCGCTGGCCGGCGTCCGTCGTCCAGAAGCCGCCGTCGAACTCGCTCGGCCCCTGGTCCACCACGTTGAGGCTGAGGGCGTCGAGAGTCCGCTGCGTGTTCCGGGTCAGGCCGAGCAGCCAGTCGCGGTCCTCGCCCTCATAGATGACGTTGCCCTCGCTGAGCTCGCGCAGCAGCGTGGATATCCGCGCGATCTCCGACTGCGCGAACGCCTGGACCAGCGCGGGCATCTCCTTGTCGACCCTGGTCGCGTTGCTCACCAGCTGGGTGATCACGTCGGTCTGCACCGCCGACGCCTCCACCCGGTTGAACAGCTCTGTCGCCTTGGTGATCCGCGACAGACCGGTGATCATCTCGTGGCGGGTCGCCTCGAGTTGCCTGTCGACCTCGATGAGGTACTGCGTCAGGAACACCACGGCGCTGATGAACACCGTCAGCAGCAGCGACCACGCCGTGTGCTCGCCGTCGAAGGCCGGTCCGTTGTCGTTGGTCAGGAAGTACGTGGGAACCCCGACGGCCGCGGTGATGAGGATCTTCCGGAGAGTGCGGGGGATGATCTCGGGCGCGAACCTCGTCTTACCTGGCACCGGCATCTACCACCCGCCCGCTTCCCTGAGAAGAGCCAACGTGTTGATCGCGATCTGGTCGCGTACGCGTTCGACCAGTGACTGCCATTGACGGCTGAATCCGGGGCGGCGCTCCAGGGTCTCCCAGAAGGGCGCGAACCCCTCGTCCAGCCGGGCCGCCGGCATCCACAGGTGCAGCAGGTGGTCCACCGCGGGAGCCAGCTTCGCCGTGACCTCCCCCCGCGTGGCGGTGCCGACCCTGGCCCTCTCGACGATGACCAGCAGGGTCGTCAGCAGCCAGTCGTGCAGCGCCAGGTCCTCGCAGAAGTCCACGACGCCGGGGGTGAACCCGCCCGGCAGGACCAGACGCAGCGTCCGCACCTGGTCGCGACCGAGCGTGAACCGGATGGCCGGGCCCTCCGGGGAGAGAACGCCGGTCCCAGGGATTTCCGCGCCTCCGCTCGCCGCGCTCCCGCTCGCCGCGCCCGCGCCCGTGCCGGCGCTTGTGTTCCCTGTGCCGGTGCTCCCCGGGCCCCCGCATTCCGCCACCCAGCGCAGCCGCGTCCTGGCGCTCCTGAACGGCGCCTTCCTGTCCAGGAACGGGGACGCCTGAACCGCGTCCATGAACCGCTCGCTCACGCTGCCCAGGTCAAGGCAGTCGTCCCGCGCGCCGTTCTCGGCGAAGCCCTCGGCGAGATCGGGGACGCGTACCTTGCCGAAGACCTCGACGACGCCCGCCCTGGCCAGGTAGTGCGACCACGACAGCCGGTGGTCGGACTCGCTGCGCACCACCCGGATGTGCGAGGACCCCTGCAGCAGCCGCCCGCCGGTCACCGAGGCCCGGGACAGCACCGTCCCGACGCCCCTGACCCTGGCCCGCGACGCGGACGCCAGCCGGCAGTCCACACCGGTGAGCTGGTCCGGCGACACCGCGTACACGATGGGGCGGCGCGAGACCCGCACCCGCTCACCGGACAGCAGTCCGAGGACGCTCTGGCACAGTGATTCGGGGATCTCCCCGGAGTTCTGCAGGAGCCCGGTCCGGACTTCCCCCATCACCAGCATGTGCGCTCCGATCACGGATCCGGCGGGTCACACTCCCAGAAAGACGTAGGAGATTCGATCGACGAGCTCGTCCCGCAGGGGGATGCCCTCACCCGCGCTCCGCGCGGCCACCTGCCCCAGCACCTCGGCGTCCACGAAGACCTGGCTGAGGATCGTCCGTACGGCGAGTTCGACCGGCAGGAAGCGCGAGGAGAGCACCGACAGCGTGGAGTACGCGCTGAACGGGGCGGCGGCCGGGTTGAGCTGGACGATCGCCGGGAGCTCGTCCCAGTCCGAGGGGAACGACGGACCGCGTGGCCGCGGCCGTACCGGCAGCTCGCCCTCGTTGCGGATCAACCCCAGGCGGAGCAGCTGCCAGACCGCCGCGAGGAACGGGCACGACCAGGTGCGTCCCCGGCTGTCGGTGTCCCACAGCTCGACGTCGACGAAGATCGAGTGCCGCCGCTTGGCGTTCTGCGCGGGCGGCTCCCACCCCCGCGCCGACCCCATCGCCTGTACGGCACCGCCGTGTGGGGACCTGGCGCCGTTGCACAGCCAGCCCGTCTCGGTCACCGGCGGGCGCGCGCCGTTGGTGTCGGCGGGCGGGTCGGTGACCAGCCGGTCCTCCACCAGCCGGGCGAGCTTCACACCGTCCGCCTCGGCGCAGGCGGACTCGCGGGCGAGGTAGTCGATGGTCAGATCGCACTCCGCGGCCGCCTCCAGCACCATGGGCACCAGCTCGGCCGGAGTGCTGAACCTGCTGAAGTAGTCGTCGATCAGGAAGCAGGTGCTGACCCTGGCCCGGCCGCCGGGCACCCGGGACTGCCAGCTCCTGCGCATGGTCTCCGCCCACGGAGCCACCTGCCGGAACTGCTCCCTGAGCCGTTCCGGCCCCGCCTGGAAGTCCTCCATGTAGAGGTGTCCCAGCTCGATGGACACGTGGGACAGCGGAGCGGAGGCGATCCTGCGCTCCGCCGCGACTTCACCGAACGTGGCGTACGCCGGCGTCACAGAGCCTCCCACGCGCTGTCGTCGACGATCTTCTTGGCCAGGTCGTCGAAGGCCGCGACGGTCTCGGCGTTGGCGATCTGGCTGGACAGCACGTCCTCGTCGGAGATGAGTTGCTCGCGCCACTGGAGCACCGGATCGAGCGGGATCTTGCCGAGCATCGACGTCCGTCCCACCCGGTGCCGGCCGGCCAGCTCGCGCAGTTCGCGGTCGCACTCGTTCAACCAGGCCTTCTGCGTCTCGCGCAGTCCCTCCAGTTCGGCGGCGTCGGGTTCGAGAACGGCGGTGCGGACGAAGCGGATGTGGTCGGCCAGGGCCTCCTCGTCGTGCCCGTGCTGCACGCCCACCGCCAGCAGGCCCTGCTGACCACGCACGAGGCCGTCGGCCGCGATGATGTGCTGCCGGGTCCACCGGTGGAAGACGAGCCAGCGGAAGGGCACCCCGGGCAGCCGCGCCGTGGCGGCGAGCGCCATCTGCGCGGCGAACGAGCGGCCGGCGCTGAGATCCACCAGGCACAGGTCGAACTCCTCCTCCAGCCGGGCGAAGAGCCGCACGCAGCGCTGCAGCATCTCCTCGCTCACCGTGGAGAACTCGCCGCCGCCCTCGTCGCCGGGGAAGAGCACCATCTGGCCCGCTCCTGGAGGCTTGGTGCGCAGCCCCTCGCGGTCGGACTCGGACCAGATGTCGATCCGGTGCGGATCGGCGAGCCGGCCCTCCAGATAGCGGTGCATGCCGCCCTGCGCGGTACCCCGCGCCGCCGAGCTGACGCTGAAGATGGCCCCGGCCGTGGGAGAACCGAAGTCGAAGTCGAGGTAGCACACGTCGCTGCCCTGGAGCGCGCGGCGGTACACGATGTTGCTGCCGGTGACCGAGCGGCCCGTGCCGCCCTTGTCGGAGATGGCGAACACGAGCATCGCTACATCGCCTCCGAGGCGTTCTCGCGAGCGGTCGCCTGACGTTCCAGTTCGAGCAGGGCGTTGGTGATCAGCGCGATCGCGCTGGCCGGGCGCTCGCCGATGATGGCGCGGGCCCGTTGCAGCCCCGCCTGGACGCCGCTGACGCTGGAGCGGATGTTCTGCCCCGGCAGGACCGGGCGCAGGACCTGCTCCCTGTTGAGGAGATGCTCGGCCTCGCTCAGCATGTCGCTGGCGATGTCGAAGAGCTGCGCGCTGCGCAGCGGCGACTCGCCCGACGCCTGGGCCAGCGAGACGAGGAACTCCACGACCCGCTCAGTGAAGTACCAGGAGGGCTGCTCCTGCCGGATGACGACGTCGGGGAAGGCGTTCGCGGGCTGGTCCCACAGGCCCTTGTGCAGGCCGCTGTTGAACTGGCGCGACAGGATGTGCTGCCAGATCAGGTCGGCCAGGTTGTGCAGCCGCTCTCTGGTGCGCGAGCTCTGCGCGACGTTGGCCACCCAGATCGTCCGTTTGAGCAGCGTGATGGAGAAGTCGGAGACGACCCAGATCATCGGGGGGCCGAGTTCCTCGGTGCCGGAGAGGTTCACCCGTACGCCCGGCGCGTGCAAGGCGACCGGCGGGTCGCCGGGGATCGCCCGGCGGGTGATGCGCGCCCGCATCGCCAGTTCCTCCAGGACGCCCGCGACCCGGTTGAGGTCCACGTCGCCCGCTCTGTTGCGGGAGAGGTACTGCACGACCATGGCGGTGACGCCGAGGCTGTAGTAGTCGGACTCCTTGCCGTCGGTGGTCCGCCACGGGATGTCCTCCAGCGGCCAGCGGCCCCTCCCGTACGTGGCGACGGTGCGCCAGTAGCCCTGGGTGAGGTCCCAGCGGAGCTGGAGCGCGGCGGCGAGCTGCTGCTGGGAGTCGTCGAGCAGGCCGAGGACTCGGGTGCGCTCCGACCACAGGTCGACCAGACCGACCAGGGCGTTCACCGTGAAGTAGAGGTAGGGCGTGTCGGCCGCGATGCCCTTGGGCTGCGGGCCCACCTCCCGCTCGGTGTCGACGGTCGGGGCGTCCTTGACGACCCCCCAGGACCAGCCGCACTCGAAGAGCAGGTTCGGGTTGTCGAGATCGACGACGCCGGAACCGATCGTGAGGTCGCGCAGGCCGGCCCGGACCCCCTGGAGCTGCTTCTGGAAGTCGTCGAGGACCCGCCGCGTGGGCGCGCCCGTCTGGTTGGCGGTGCGCAGCAACGCCTGTCCCTGCGGCGACCCGGGCTCGAAGGCGTTAACGGAGAAGCTGCGCAGCATGCCGACCATGGCGGCCGAGAGCCGGTTGCCGGCCAGGGTCTCCAGCTCGCGTATCTCCCTGCGGATGCCCTCACGCCGCACGCTCTGCCGGAAGACCTTCAGGAAGCCGAGAATGCTCAGCATGAGCGTGATCGACATCGAGTAGGAGTCGACGACGTCGATCTCACGCTGGTCCGGGGTGATCTCGCCGTCGGGGGCGGAGGGCTGGAAGTAGCTGCCGCCGGAGAAGATCGCCTTGCCGTCCGCGCCCGTGTAGGTGCGCAGGTAGTGCGAGAAGAGCCGCAGGAGCAGCCGGGGGATCTCGACGCTGTCGCCCAGCGTGGCCAGCGTGTCGAGGACGTCGTCCGACGTCTCGTCCGGAGTGTCGAGCCGGAAGCCGGGAAGCTCCGCCGCGGGATACATCAGGCACAGGAGCTGCTCGGCGTCCGAGATCGAGTTGGAGCCGTCGCGCCCACCCCAGACCCACGACCTCTCCTGGTAGGAGGTGCGGGCTGTGGCCTCCCAGAGCTCCAGGAGCTGCTGGCGCGGCTGAAGTTTCATGGATCCCCCTCGCCACGACGACCCGGCCGGCTGCGTCGTCGGCACGGATTGGAGCCATTCTTACCGCTGAATTCGATTACAACAATAAGTCAAGGAGAAATTCCCCGCCGGTGGGAGGCCGACCGTCCTGGCCGGACCTACACTTGGGGACGCCAACACCGTTGTGGTATTTCGGGTTTCCCGACGCGGCGCGACCGGCTCCCGGGCCGTGATGAGGTCTTTCGACGAGAAGGGCTGCCGCACCGGAAATCCGAAATGCCAGCTTTTGAGTCCGAAAGACCTGATCATGCCTCAAATGCGGACGAGCGGGCATATATCCGCCGTGGATGTCGTGGTTGACGGGGCGGCGCGCATGGGGGCGGTGGTCGGTGCGGCGAAGATCGTGGTGAGCGGTGCGGGCATCGACGAGCGGCTTCTCGCCCCGCTGTACGGCCTCGGCTTCCAGGTGGTCCCGGTCGGCCGCGGTGAGCCGCTGACCGCGCAGGCGCTGCGGCACGAGCTCGCGGACGCGGTTGCCTACCTGCACGGGGGCGAGGAGCACGTGTCCGAGGAGGCGCTGGAACTCGCGTACGGCCTCAAGGTCATCGCCTTCCTGGGGATCGGCTACGAGACCTTCATCGACGTCGCGGCGGCCCGGCGGCGCGGGATCATCGTGACGAACACGCCGGAACGCACCCCTGACGCGGTGGCCGAGTTCACCATCGGGCAGATCATCAACGCCGGCAGGCGCATCCCGCGGCACCTCGGCACGGTCTATCCGCACTGGACGGACGCGGGTGAGCTGCCCGACGAGCTCGTCAGCAAGAAGATCGGCATCGTCGGGCTCGGGCAGATCGGCACGCGCATCGCCACGATCCTGAGCCGCGGGTTCGGCTGCCGGGTCTCCTACTACAACCGCACCCGGAGAGAGGACCAGGAGCGGGCCCTGGGACTGCGCTTCAGGCAGCTGCCCGAGCTCGCCGAGTGGAGCGACGTCCTCGTCGTCATGGTGGGCGGCAACGCGGAGACCGCCGGAATGATCGACCACCGGATCCTGGGGCGGGTCCGGCCTGGAACGATCCTCGTCAACACCGCCCGCGCGTGCGTCGTCGACCCCGAGGCGCTGCGTGACGCGCTCGCCGCCGGCCTGCTCGGCATGGCGGTCTTCGACGGCTACTACCAGGATTCGAGCGTCGCCAAGGACCTGCTCAACGATTTCGGCGACCGCATGTATGTCACCGGGCACATCGCGTCCCACACGAAACAGTCGATGGAGCGGATGACCCGTCAGGCGGTCGCGTCCGTCGTCAACCTTCTGAACGGCCGGACCGACGCCAATATCGTGGTCCGTTGAGAATTTAGTCCACCTAATACCTTTATATCCGGATGGGCCGGAAATGGGGTTCTCTGTCACATTGTGATAACCCGAAGATACGATGCGCACGTACCAGCCCTAGGGTCGAATTCCGGGTGGGGGTGGAAATGGAAGCCACGGGGGCAGGAGTGCTCGTCGCCGCGTTGCGCGGCCACGGTGTGAACACGATCTTCGGGATTCCCGGCACGCACAATCTGGCGGTCTATCAGGAGCTGGCCCGCTACAACGTCACCTGCGTGACCCCGCGCCACGAGCAGGGCGCCGGATACGCGGCGGACGGGTACGCGCGGGTCACCGGCCGCCCCGGCGTCGCGGTCACCACGACCGGTCCCGGTGTGGTCAACGCGGCGACGGCGCTCGCCCAGGCGTACTCCGACTCCTCGCCCGTCCTGCTGCTGTCACCCGGAGTGCCGACCGACCATCCCCGGCTGGGACGCGGCTACCTGCACGAGAGCAAGGACCAGTCGGGCGCCCTGGACGCGCTCTGCGCGTGGAGCCACCGCGTCACCTCGATCCGGGAGATCCCCGCCGCCGTCGCCCGCGCGTTCGCCGCCTTCACGGAGGGCCGCCCGCGCCCCGTCCACGTCGAGGTACCCGCCGACCTGCTCGAACGCGTGGGGACGGCGGACCTCGCGACGCCGTACCGGCCGATGCCGCGCGTCCCGGACCCCGGCGCGCTGGACGAGGCCGCCCGGCTCCTGCGCGCGGCGCGGCGGCCGGGGATCGTCCTCGGCGGCGGGGCCCAGCAGCCCGGCCGTGACGAGCCGGTCACCGGACGGCTCGCGATGGAGCTGGCCGAGCGCACGGGGGCCCGCGTCGTCACGACGGTGAACGGCAAGGGCGCCGTTCCGGAGAGTCACCCCCTGTGCCTGGGAGCCACCCTCCACCTCGCCGGCGTCCGCCGCTGGCTCGCCTCCTGTGACGTCGTGCTCGCGGTCGGCACCGAACTCGGTCCCGCGGATCTGTGGGAGGACGGCTTCACCCTGACCGGCACGCTCATCCGGGTGGACGTCGATCCCGGGCAGATGTACGGGGATCACATGGCCGGCGTGCCGGTCGTGGCGGACGCCGCCCTCGCCCTTGAGGGCCTCGCCGTACGGGTGCCGGCGGCGGGTGACGTGCCCGCGCCGGAGGACCCGGTGGAGCGCGAGCGCGACGCGGAGCTGCGCGATCTCACCCACAGGTGGGCGCCGCAGCTGGTAGCGCTGCGCGAGGCCATGCCGGCGGACACGGTCGTGGTCGGTGACAACTCGATGATGAGCTACCACGGCGCGATCGTCGGCATGCCCATGGACCCGCCCGGCCGGTTCCTGTTCCCCGCCGGGTACGGCACGCTCGGGTTCGCGCTGCCCGCGGGCATCGGAGCGAAGGTCGGCAGGCCGGACCGGCCGGTCGTGGTGCTGGCGGGGGACGGCGCGCTGCAGTTCAGCGTCCAGGAACTGGCGACCGCCGTCGAACTGCGGCTCAGCCTGCCGATCGTGGTCGCGGTCAACGGCGGCTTCGGGGAGATCAGGGACGAGATGGCGCGCCGCGGCATGCCGCCCGTGGGGGTCGACCTGCACGCGCCGGACCTCATGACCCTGGCCTCGGCGTACGGCGCGCGGGGGAGGAAGGCGGAACGCCCGGAGGAGCTGGGGGAGGCCGTCGTGGAGGCGCTCAAGGCGCCGGTTCCCACGGTCATCGCCTTCCACGAGCCCCGCTGACTCAGCCGGCCGCCGAGCCGGTCGCCGAGTCGGCCACGGGGACGCGGAGCACGAACCGCGCGCCCTTGGTGGAGTCCTCGAGGGTCAGCGAACCGCCGTGGCTCTCCGCGATCTGCCGGGCGATCGGCAGGCCGAGGCCGGTGCCTCCGGCGTCCCTGCTGCGGGCCGCGTCGAGCCGGGCGAAGCGCTGGAACACGATCTCCCGCTGGTCGGGCGTGATGCCGCCGCCGTCGTCCACCACCTCGAGCACGGCCGAATCCCCCTGGCGTTCGACGATGACGGTCACGTTGGACTCGGCGTGCCGCTCGGCGTTGTCGAGGAGGTTGGTCAGCAGCCGGGTGAGGCGGAGCCGGTCACCGTTGATCACCACACCGGGAGCGAGCCGCCGCGTCACCGTGACGCCGCGCTGCCGCCGGTCGAGCTCGCACGTCACCATCTCGGCCAGGTCGATCGGCTCCAGCCGTCCCGGGGCGCCGGCGTCGAGCCGGGCGATCTGCAGCAGGTCGGTGACCAGATCCTGGAGCCGTTCCAGGCTCTCCAGCAGTGCCTTTCCCGTCTCCTCCCAGTCGGTCTCGCCGGGATGGAGCAGTGCTTCCTCGACCTCCGCGCGCATGGCGGTCAGCGGGCTGCGCAGGTCGTGCGAGGCGTCCGAGGCGAACCGGCGCTGCTGGTCGACGGCGGACTCGGCCCGGTCGAGTGTCTGGTTCGCCGTCTCGGCCAGCCGTTTGAGCTCGTCCTGGAAGTGCGGGACGGGCACCCGTTGACTGAGGTCGCTGCCGGTGATCTTCGCGAGTTTGTCGGTGATGGCGTTCACCGGTTCGAGCGTCCTGCCGACGGTCCGGTAGGCGCCCAGCGCCGTCAGCAGGACCAGCAGCAGCGAGCCCCCGACGAGCGTGCTCAGCAACGGCGCGCTGACGTACCACGGCACCTGGTCGGTGGCGGCGTAGAGCCACCAGACCCCGTTCGCCAGGTCGATCGGGAAGGCGAGCACGATTTTGCAGTCGCCGGGGAAGGAGGGCATGTCGCACAGGTGCCTGATGGCGTAGTTGTCGATGTCGGGCGTGCCGAAGTCGCCGAGCGGCGGCATGCCCTTCACGTCCGGCGTCGCGGCGACCTGCGTGCCGACCGGGTTGTACAGCTGGGCCGAGACGTCACCGGGCTCGGGTATGGAGGTGGGGATGCCCTTGCGCCGGACCTGTTGCACGATCCGTACGGCGTCGGAGACCAGCTGCTCCTCGCGGTAGTCCGTGGCGCTGCCGTGGACGGCGAGCAGGATGAACACCGTCGCGATGGTGCAGAGCAGCGCCATGACGACGCTCGAGACCACCGTCAGGCGCGTCCTGATGGACCATCCGTGCCAAACGCTCACCCGATCCCCCCGTGACCAGATGATCACAGTAGGTCAGTGCGAGGGGATAAGAGGGAGATAATCCATCAAAACTGGGCAAACGTCCCTCTAGAGTCCCCCAACAGCCGACCTCTACCCGCAGGTCAGGCCGGTATCCACTCCAGCGACGTGGTGATCTCGTCCAGGACGTCGGGGAGCGGATCCACCCCGATGCCGGGACCCGTGGGCACGTCGAGGTGGCCGTCGCGCAGCTCGAACGGCGGCGTGATGTCGGTCGCGAAGTAGCGCCGGGACGCCGACGTGTCGCCCGGCAGAGTGAACCCCGGCAGCGCGGCCAGGGCGACGTTGGCCGCCCGGCCGATGCCGGTCTCCAGCATGCCGCCGCACCAGACCGCCACCCCGTGCGCGCGGCACACGTCGTGGATCCGGCGCGCCTCGAGGTAGCCCCCCACCCGGCCGGGCTTGATGTTGACCACCGAGCAGGCGCGCAGCGAGATCGCGGCGGCGGCGTGCGCGGCCGACTCGATCGACTCGTCCAGGCACAGCGGCGTCGACATCCGCCGGGCCAGTTCGGCATGACGGACCAGGTCGTCGTTCGCCAGCGGCTGCTCGACCAGCAGCAGGCCGAACGCGTCCAGCCGGGCCAGGTGCGGCGCGTCGGCCGGCGTGTAGGCCGCGTTGGCGTCCACCTGCAGCATGATGTCGCCGAACCGCTCGCGGACCGCGCGCACCGGCTCGACGTCCCATCCCGGCTCGATCTTCAGCTTGATCCGGACGTATCCCTCGGCCAGATAGCCGTCGACCGCGTCGAGCAGCTCGGGGATCGAGTTCATGATGCCCACGGAGACGCCGCAGGGCACCCGCTCCCGCGACGCGCCCAGGAAATCGGAGAGCGGCTGCTCCGCGGCGCGGAGCCCGGCGTCGAGCACGGCGGTCTCCAATGCCGCCTTGGCCATCCTGTGGCCCTTGAACGGCTCCAGCGCCCGGCCCACGCCGTACACGTCGACCTGCGGCAACGCGGTCAGAGCCGGGATCATGAAGCGGCGCATGACGTCCGCGGCCCCGTCGGCGTACTCGGAGGAGTACACCGGCTCGGACAGTGCCACGCACTCCGCCCAGCCCTCGCCGTCCGGCGTCACCACCCGCACCAGCAGCACGTCACGCGTGCGCTCCACGCCGAACGACGTCCGGAACGGCGCGACCAGCGGCATCGCGATGCGGCGCAGCTCCACCCCAGTGATCTTCATGGTCTTTTCTCCGACCTGTTCACGCCCCGATCACGCCGGCGCTCCCGGGTACCACCCCCGGTGCCCTACCCGGCGCGGTCAGGACCACGTAGTGACCGCCGGCGAACCCGGCCACCCGCGCGCCGCCGTCCATGAGGCCGCCGAGGACCTCCCGTACGGCGTGCCGCCAGGCCTTGGCGGCACCGGGATCGGCGTGACGAAGCGTCTCGACGTCCTCGGGGACGGCGACGAGGATCACCCGGCCGTCCACCGCGCGGGCGATCGGTCGTCCGCCCTCGTCGGAGATTCCCCTGACCGCGTCACCGGGAACCTCCGGAAGGTAAGGGGCGAACCCGCATGCCCGGACGACGTGGGGAGCGTCCAGCCGCCAGACCGCGAGCACACGGTCGGACTCGTCGTCGGCGTTGACGGCGTCGGCCATCGGCCCGTAGAACTCGGGCAGGTACTCCTCCGGCAGGGCGCCCAGCTTGGCCAGGTTGAAGTGGGCGTTACGCCGTACGAGCGGGTCGAAGGTCCAGGTGATCCGGCGCAGGCCCCGGCGCAGGGCCCAGGCCCGCTGGTGGAGCTTGAGCGCGAAGCCCGCGCCGCGCCTGACGGCGCCCGTGACGTGCGAGTGCAGGGCCTTGCCCGCGGGGGCGGCGAAGAACCCGACGGAGGCCCCGACGAGGGTGTCCCCGTCGAACGCCCCCGCCACGTAGTTCCCCGCGTGCGACAGCGCGCGCATGAGCTCCACGGTGATGGGCGGATTGTGGGGTTCAGGGTGCCAGATCTCATCGAACACCCGGACCACCCGCTCGAAGTCCGGAATGTCGTGCAGCTCGCGGATCCGCACGCCGCTTCTCGCCGCGGCCTCGGCCGCCACCGTGTCCGCTGCCGTGTCCGTGGTTTCCGCCGCTGTGTCCCCCGCCGTGTCCACCGCTGTACCCGTGGTTTCCGCCGCAGGGGCGGGCGCGCCGTGGTCCCCGCCGCCGGTCACGGCGCGGTTTCCGCGAGCACCGAGCCGACGAGCGCCGCGACCAGCCGGGCGCGGACCGGCATCTCACCCGTGATCACGTGCTCGTCCGCGGCGTGCGCCCCACCGCCCACCGCGCCCAGGCCGTCCAGGGTGGGGCAGCCCGCACCGGCGGTGAAGTTGCCGTCGGACGCGCCCCCGACCGCCACGCCCTCGAGCGGTCCCATGCCGAGATCCTCCGCCGTCCGTACGGCACGGGCGAACAGGGCGGCCGACGACGCGGGATCGAGGGGAGGCCGGTTCGGGCCGCCCAGGAGCTCCAGCCGCGTGCCCGGGAGCCGGGGGGTGAGCGCGCGCATGAGCTCGTCCACCCGGCTCTGCGACGCGAGGTCGGGCACACGGACGTCGATGGCCACCCGGCCCGTCGCGGGGACGGTGTTCGTGCTGGTCCCCGACGAGAGCAGGGTGGGCGTGACCGAGACCATGCCCGCGTCGGACGAGGAGTCCACCTGATGCGCGATCTCCGTGATCGCCAGGATCTGGTGCGCCAGCTCGACTCCCGCGTTGGCGCCGAGCTCGGGTTCGAGACCCGCGTGCGCGGCCTTGCCGTACACGAGGAGCTCGTAGCGGGAGACGCCCTTGCGGGCGATCTTGAGCGCGCCCCGGCCGGCGCTCGCCTCGAGGACGAACGCGGCCGAGCAGCCCGCCGCGACGGACTCGATGAGCGGCCGGGACGTCGGCGAGCCCAGCTCCTCGTCGCCCACGACCAGCACGCAGACCCCGTCGAGAGAGGGCAGCGAGGCGAGCGCGTGGAACAGCTGCACGAGCCCCGCCTTCATGTCGAAGACCCCCGGCCCGCGGGCCACGCCGTCGATCACGGACCAGGGGTGCGCGAGCAGCGAGCCGATCGGCCACACGGTGTCGTGGTGGCCGAGCAGCAGCACCCGCGGCGTGCCGAACGACCACCGCAGGTGGGTGACGCCGTCGATCACGATCGTCTCGGGCTCCGCGCCGAGCAGGCGCAGTCCCTGCGCGGCCACCGCCTTCGCGCTGCGTTCCACGGCCGCGTGGTCGGTGGAGTACGACTCGCACTGGACGAGCTCCTCCAGATCGGCCAGCATCGCGTCGAGATTCACCGGGGGCGCCCCAGCTCCGCCCGGAACAGGCGCGCCACGTTGTCACCGAGGATCTTGAGGGTCTCCTCCTCCGAGAAGCCGCGCTTGAGCAGCCCCTCGGTGACCAGGGGCATGCCCCTGGGGCCGTCGAGGCCCGGGATGGCCGCGTCCGTGTCGAGCCCGCTGAAGCTGACGTCCTCGCAGCACGGCGGGGTGAGGTCGGCGTACACCTCCCGGATGAAGTCCGGGCCGAGACCCACGTGGTCGATGCCCGCGACGCCCGCGATGTGCTCGATGTGATCCACCAGATGGTCCACGGTCGCGGCGCGCGCGTCCTCGGTGAGGAAGGCGGCGAGGAAGTTCACGCAGATCACGCCGCCGGTCGCGGCGACGCCGCGAAGCTGCGCGTCGGTGAGGTTGCGATGGTGGTCGCGCAGCGCGCGGGCGGAGGAGTGCGTGGCCATGACCGGACGGGTGGCGATCTCCAGGACGTGCTCCACGCCGGTCGCCCCGAGGTGCGACACGTCGAAGATCATGCCCAGCCGTTCCATCTCCTTGAGCGCCTCGACGCCCGCGGCCGTCAGCCGGGAGCCGGTGGCGTCCTCGCCGCTGCCGTCGGCGAGGGGCGTGCGCCCCCAGTGGGCGATCGAGGCGACCCGCACGCCGAGCCGGTGCACGGTCGGGATGAGTTCGACGCTGTCGTCGATGCCCGGCATGCTCTCCATGGCCAGGACCAGGGCGATCCGGCCGAGCGCGAGCGCCTCGTCGATCTGGTCGCCGTCGAGGCAGAGCCGTACGGACTCGGGGTTGCCCTCGGCCAGCACGTGCGCGCACTCGATCATCCGCAGCGTCTGGCGGAGGGATCCCTCGGGGCGGAACTCGCTGTCGATGAACACCGGGAGGACCTGGACGTCCACCCCGCCCTCGACGAGCTGCGGCAGCCACTGGCGCCGGAAGAACGAGGCCCACTGGTGCGGCGGGCGGGCCGAGACGGCCATGAGAAGGTCGTTGTGCGTGTCGGCGACGACCGCGTCCCTGTGGAGATCCAGAGAGGGCATGCTGGAGTCCCTTCTATACGGTGTTTGTCCGGGACGTTACACTCACCGCTCTCCCGATCGGCCGAGCCTGGATCCTCACGGTAGGCGACCGTGGTGATCTCGGAAAGCCCCGGCGGCGGTAGTCTGCGCGTGTGCTTGCGGACGTCGTTGCCCAGATGGAGACACTGTACGACCCCGCCTGGGCGGAGTCCTGGGACGCGGTCGGGCTGGTGTGCGGTGATCCCGCGCAGGACGTGAGAAGGATCCTCTTCGCCGTCGACCCGGTCGCGGTCGTCGTGGACGAGGCGCTCGAATACGGCGCGGATCTGATCGTCACGCACCACCCTCTCTATCTGCGGGGCACGACCAGCGTCGCGGCCACCACCTTCAAGGGCCGTGTGATCCACCGGTTGATCAGGAACGACGTCGCCCTCTACACCGCGCACACCAACGCCGACGTGGCCGACCCCGGCGTCTCCGACGCGCTGGCCCGCGCCGTCGGCCTGTCCGGCGAACTGCGCCCCTTGCGACCCGCCGTGGACGACCCGCGCCGCGGCCTCGGCCGGATCGGGACGCTGCCGTCCCCGATGACCCTGCGCGCCTTCGCCGAGCGCGCCGCCTCCGGCCTGCCCGGCACGGCCGGCCCGCTGCGCGTGGCCGGCGACCCCGACCGCCCCGTCGTCACCGTCGCGGTCAGCGGGGGAGCGGGCGACTCCCTCCTCGGTACGGCACGCGCCTCGGGAGCCGACGTGTTCCTGACCGCCGACCTCCGCCACCACCCGGCGAGCGAGTTCATGGAGGCTGAGGGAGGCCCCGCGCTGATCGACGCCTCGCACTGGGCGACCGAGTGGCCCTGGCTGGCCGACGCCGCCGAGCGTCTGACGTCCGCGCTGGCCGCGAAGGGCATTAATGTTGAGGCGCGCGTCTCCCGCATCGTCACCGACGCGTGGACGTCGACGACACCGTATTCGCCCCCGCGAGCACCTTGAGGATCTGGGATGAAGGCCGCACCCGAAGCACAGAAGCGTCTGCTCGATCTGGCGGAGCTCGACGCGGGTCTCGACCGGCTGCGGCACCGCCGCCGCACCCTGCCCGAGCTCGCCGAGATCGACGACCTGTCGAAGAACCTCGCCCGGGCCGCCACGGAGGCGATCGCCGCCGAGACCGAGGCCGGTGACCTGGCCAGGGAGCAGACCAAGGCCGAGGCGGACGTGGACGGCGTCCGCCTCAGGGCCGACCGCGACCAGAAGCGGCTCGACTCGGGTCAGGTGACCTCCCCGAAGGACCTGGCGAGCCTCCAGTCCGAGATCGCCTCCCTGCAGCGCCGCCAGGGTGACCTCGAAGAGGTCGTGCTGGAGATCATGGAGCGCCGCGAGGCGGCCGACGCGCGGGTCGAGACCGTCAAGGGACGGCGCGACGAGGTGGCGGCGACGCTGGCGGTCGCCGAGGGCCGGCGCGACGCGGCCTTCGCGGAGATCGACAAGGAGGCGGCCGAGCTCCAGGGCCGGCGCCCCGCGATCACCGCCGACATCCCCGACGACCTGCTGGCGCTGTACGGCAAGCTGCGTGAGCAGTCGGGGGTCGGCGCCGCGATGCTGCACGGCGGGCGCTGTCTCGGCTGCCGGACCAGCCTGTCCATCGCCGACCTCAACCGCATCCGCGCGGCCGCGCACGACGAGGTGGTCCGCTGCGAGGAGTGCCGCCGGATCCTGGTCCGCACCGCGGAGTCCGGCCTGTGAGGTTCCTCGTCGAGGCCGACGGCGGCTCCCGGGGCAATCCCGGTCCCGCGGGATACGGGGCCGTGGTGAAGGACGCCGACGGCCGTGTGCTCGCCGAGTCCGCCGAGGCGATCGGCACCGCGACCAACAACGTCGCCGAATACCGCGGCCTGATCGCGGGCCTTGAGTCCCTGCTGGCGCTCGGCGGCGAGGGGGCCTCCGCCGAGGTGCGGATGGACTCCAAGCTCGTCATCGAGCAGATGGCCGGCCGCTGGAAGATCAAGAACGAGGGCCTTCGGCCGCTCGCGCTCGAAGCGGGCGCGCTCGCGCGGCGGCTGCGGGTCACCTGGAAGTGGATTCCGCGCGAGCAGAACAGCCACGCCGACCGCCTCGCCAACGAGGCGATGGACGCCGCCGCCAAGGGCCTGAAGTGGGAGTCCACGGGCGTCGCCGCCTCCGTGACCGCGCCCATCACCCCTTCCGCGCCGGTCA
The DNA here is from genome assembly GCA_001570385.1 of Microtetraspora glauca. Taxonomy (GTDB): domain Bacteria; phylum Actinomycetota; class Actinomycetes; order Streptosporangiales; family Streptosporangiaceae; genus Microtetraspora; species Microtetraspora glauca. Next base: position 44,545 of record BBYL01000011.1, read on the forward strand.
CTCCGTCCGCCCCCGCCACCCTGTTCGAGGCGGTCACCCCCTCCGAGCTGGTCACCCCCTCTGGGACCGTCACCCCTTCCGGGGGCGTGGCGCCAGAGCGGGCCGAGAGCAGGGGCGAGGACAGGACCGAGGGCAAGGCCGGAACGAGGGCCGAGGGCAACGGCTGGATGCCCCGGCCCACCCGTGTCGCCACGTCGTTCCTGCTGCTCCGGCACGGGGAGACGCCGCTCTCTGTGGAGAAGCGCTTCTCCGGCCTGGGTGATCCCTCCCTCACGCCCAAGGGGCGCGTCCAGGCCGAGGCCGCCGCGCTCCGGCTCTCGCGCGAGCCGTACGCCATCGACGTGATCGTGAGTTCCCCGCTGACGCGGGCCAGGCAGACGGCAGAGGCGGTCGCCGCGCGTACCGGCGTTCCGGTGCGGATCGAGCAGGACCTCAGGGAGGCCGACTTCGGCGCCTGGGAGGGCCACACGTTCGCCGAGATCCAGCGGAGTTGGCCGGCGGAGTTGGCGGCGTGGCTCGGTGACCCCTCCGTCGCCCCGCCCGGAGGAGAGAGCTTCGCCGCCGCGGGACAGCGGGTCGAGCGGGCCAGGGACCGGATCATCGCCGAGCACGAGGGCAGGACCGTGCTCGTTGTCTCGCACGTGACCCCGATCAAGCTGCTGGTCCGCTTCGCGCTCATGGCGCCTCCGGAGGCGCTCTACCGGATGCATCTCGATGTGGCGTGCCTCTCGGTGATCGACTACTACGCCGACGGCCCCGCGGTCGTGCGGGCGCTCAACGACACCGCTCACCTGGGCTGACCCGGGCCCGGCGGCGGCTCGCGCCGTACGATGCCGGTGATATCCGGTTCCGGACGCTTGCCGCCGGGTTGGACAGCGCTTGGGAGGCCGTTAGGCTGGGACGCACGGCGGACGAGCCGGCCGGGCGGCCGCGTCGGGGTCTCGTGTTCGGCACGGCCCCGCCGAGGAAGGTCCGGGCTCCACAGGGCGAGGTGGTCGGTAACGCCGACCCGGGGCGACCCGCGGGACAGTGCCACAGAAAACAGACCGCCCCCTTCGCGGGGGTAAGGGTGAAACGGTGGTGTAAGAGACCACCAGCGCCCACGGTGACGTGGGCGGCTCGGTAAACCCCACCTGGAGCAAGGTCAAGAAGGGACGCTTCGCGAGGAGCGTCCCGCGCGCGACGTTCGAGGGCTGCCCGCCCGAGCCGCGCGGGTAGACCGCTTGAGACCGCCGGCAACGGCGGTCCTAGATGGATGGCCGCCGGCCGGCGAAAGCCGGCCACAGAACCCGGCCTACAGGCCGACTCGTCCGCCGCCGCCTCTCCGACCTCGGGCCGAACCGCCGCCCTGGGTGACTGGTGTTTTCGTGAGCTCTCGCGGTGCTCTGTCTTGTTGTGCCAGGGTGATCGTTGTTGTTACCGGGCATGGGGATGGGAAATCCGTTCGGCGATCCGTGGGCTGCTGCGTGCGGCGGACCGGCCGTTGCGTGAACGGCTGCGGGAGGTGCTTTCCAGCGGGGACGCCTACACCGATAGCGCCAAGCCGGTCATCGACTGGACGCATGCGGCCGCGCGTGAGGCGTTGATCGACTCGCGTGCGAGGGATGGGTTCGCGTTGCTGGCCGTGCTGGACGGGCGAGCCCTTACCGGCCAGGTCGCTCAGGCGGCGCAGTCGCCGGCCACCGTCTTGGGCCAGGATCCGGAGGATCGAGCGGTGGTGGTACGCGCTCCCGGTCGCCAGCGGGTCCGCGCTACTCACCGGCATCGCCGCGATCATCGCGGCACTCAGAGGAGGCTGACATGGCCGTCGATCTCGTGAACCGCTTCAAGTGGCGCGCCCGTGTCATGTGATCGAGATAGTCGGCGAGACCCTGCGCGGTGCCCGCCTCCTCCGCGGTGAGGCGGTCCACCGGTGGCGGCATCATCGACGTCGGCGAATCCTGACAGCAGGCGGCCGTCCGAGGACTACGCGAGGAGGCCGGTGTTCTCGTCGGCGCCGGTGACGTGCGGCTCTTCGACGTGCTCAGCGCTCCTGACGATACGCTGCCGGTCTTCGCTCCGGGGCCGCGTACCGGATCGGCCGACCTTCCGCCGGTTGCCTCCGCGGCCGAGACTTCGCAATGGCTGCTGATCGACGGGCCGCGGGAACTCGCCTTCCCCTGCACGCTCACGTCGTGGCGGAGTTCTTCCGTTCGAGATGACGAACACAGCACCAGGAGTTCGCGGTCGGTGTCGTGATCGGGCATCCTTCAGGATCGCCCGTCACCGTGAGGCTTCGTCCTTGACGACAGGGCGCGGCCGGCACGCGCGGCGCCCTGTCGCCGCCCACGTGATCCGCGTGCGCTCCGGCCGGAGCGCACGCGGATCAGGCTCGGGCTATGCGTGGAAGACGCCGCCTCCACCCACCTCTTCGGTGCTTTGGCAGCTCACGGTGGACGGCTCGCGGTTGATCGCCCGCCAGGGGCCCCACCTGATCGTGTAATTGCTCGTACCGATCTTGTAGCATCGGGCCCACACCTGATATTCGTAACCGCTAGGGCCCTGGCTGCACTTCGCCCACCAGCCATTGCCATAAGGGGCGCTGCTGCAGTTCCAGGACGCCGCGTGCGCGGCCGTCGTCGGAACAATCACCGCTCCGGCCATCAGCCCACCGATCACAGCCGCCTTGAGCGCTCTTCTTACTCCGACCTTCATTGGCCTCCTTCTTGATCGCAGGATGCGGCAACCATTCCAGGAGGTCGTATACCGGCGGTATATCCCCTGTTCGGGCAAGTGAGACGGCCGTTCCAGCGGTTGTCGCACCTCGACATGAGCGACGCGCAGCTTGAGTGCCTGTTGACTCAACGGCGCCTGACTTGCTCCCTTGGGTGTCGTGGAAATCGTTAATATGACCGACGAGTACGCGGCCGACATCGTCACATGGCGTTATCCCGCGCCTTATGACTGCTACGACCTCGTTGACACGGATCCGGAGTTCTTCACAGATCCCCGAAACGGATATGTCGCCCTCGTGGATAAGGGGGAACTCATCGGCTATCGCGTGTTCGGCCGTGACGGCCGCGTACCAGGCGGCGAGTACGACGAATCAGCGCTTGACACGGGTGGAGGTCTACGTCCCGAATTGACGGGCCGTGGTCTCGGTAAGCAGGCAATCGCCGCCGGCCTGGAGTACGGCGCCGCACGTTTCCGGCCAATGGCCTTTCGGGTGACCGTCGCCGGCTTCAACATCCGTGCCCAGCAGGTCGTTCAGGGACTCGGCTTCGTACCCACCAGAACCTTCAACGCCACAACGGACGGCTGCGGATTCGTCATCATGACTCGCCGGCAGCCTTGAATCCGCTGCGTGACCAACCGCGTGACAACGCCGACGAACGACGCTGGACACTCGTGGACAACCATGGACCACGGCCGCAGGCAGAGATCTTGTACGAGCGGTTCGCCTCCCCACACGGCCGAGAACCGAGCGCCGCCGCCGTAAAGGGCGGGGCGTGGGCGTGCGCGTGAAGGTGCGGAGCCGGGTCCTGGTAGGCGTGCGACCGGATCGATCTCCGCGAACGGAAGCCATGAGGCCGGCCGGTCACGTGCATGTGGGGAGCGGGTTCGGGGTCGGCCCGCCCCCGAAAGGTGCGCCCCACGCCTTGTTGAGCACGGAGGGCACGGGGGGCATGCACACCCGTGCGTCATAGTCGCCTCGGTATTGCCAAGGCCCGTTGCCTTCCAGCTCCCAGAAATACAGCCGGTCGATGGACGCGACGACGTAGTAGGCATCGGCGTCGGGGGTCGTGCCGTAGATCTCGCCGTAGTAGATGGTGCCGCTGTCGGTCACGTCCACGGCTCTCTTCGCGGGACCCGAGGGATCGACGGCGGCCCGTGCCGCGGCACTGAGCAGGTCACGGGTCTCCTGATCGATCCTGAGCGGCAACGCGGTTCCCGCGGGGAGGCGTTGCTCCGGTGGCACGTCCTCGTCCTCCTCCGGCTCCTCATCAGCCACCTGAGAGGCCGACGGCGAGGGTGCCGCCGCGGAGCCGAGGTCGGTCTGGTCCTGAGCGGGGAGCAGCGACGTCAGCGTGAGCACGAAGGCGGCGCCGATGGCGACGACGAAGCCGATGATCGCCAGTAAGACTGCCGGGGAGCGGCGCATGGGAGATCCTTACCATGATCTTCAGATCGCCGAAAGCCTGCCGGTCATGCGAACCCGGCTAGCGAGGGATTCCGTGGAGGGAGCAGACGTGCCGCCAGATCTTGGGATCCAGCTCTCCGGCGCGGTCCTGGAAGGCGGCGGTGGTGACCCGGATCGGATCGCTCAGATCGAGGAAGCTGTTGTGGTCGGCGTCGTGGTCCCACGTACGCGTGGGGATTTCGATGTGGTCGTCGCGATGGCGCTGATCCTGGCTGGTGATCTTCAGCACCTCGGCGCCACCCCGGTGCGTTCTCAACACCACGCAGGGCCGGACCTTGGAACCGGGCCCGTCCTCGAACGGCACGTCCGCCCACCAGATCTCCCCGGGGCGCTGCGCCGTACCCGTATCCGACGGCTGAGGGCGTCCACGAGACGGCTCGCCCCGCCGCCGACCGGATGGGGCGGGGGCACCTGTTCCGCGGCCTGTGGGGCGCCCCTGCGGTCGTCTGGACGGCGCCCCGGCTCCCCGCCCGCGCGGCGAGCCACCAGGCGAGCCGCCTCGCGCGCTGCCGCGCGAGGCGGTCGAGGGCCGGTCCGGCTTCCGGCCCCGCCACTTCGCCGTGGCGGTGAAGGCCACGGCGAGTACGGCGGCCGACACGATGATCAGGGTGACAAACAGTGACAGATCCCGCATGGCCGCAAGCCTAGAGCCACGTGTAAACGGAACGGAGATCAGGAACGGGCGTCCCACGCGGCGAGGACGCGTGCCTCCTTCTCGGGGTCGATGCCGTGGCTCAGCATGGAGGACCCGAAGCTGCGCTGGTCCTCAGGAATGTCCTTCAGCCATGCCCACGTGTCCCGGACCGTCTCGCTGACGGGGCGGCAGGTGAGACCGGCGGCGAGCGCCTTGGCCGACGACGGCAGCCAGACGCCCGCCATCTCGGGGCTGTCCGGGGCCCACAGCGGCATCTCGGTCCACATCTGGACGTCGTGTTCGAGGAGGACGGAGTCGTCGACCCAGACCAGTTCGGCGTCGGAGCCGGTGACCTCGACGCAGTCCCGCAGCCAGTCGCCGTACGTCGTGTTGCCCGGCACCCCCGACGTGAGGAACCGGCCCGTGGTGCCCTTGGCCGCCTGGTCCACGGTGAAGGCCGCGATGTCCCGGGCGTCGATGAGCTGCATGGCCCGCGAGGGGTCGCCGGGCGCGAGCACCCTGCCCCCGCGGGCGATCCGGGTGAGCCACCACGGCAGCCGCCCGACGTTCTCGTACGGCCCGAGGATGAGGCCCGGGTCGATGATCAGGGTCTGCCCGTCGAAGTGCTCCTCGACCGCCCGCTCGCAGCCGGCCTTGAGTACGCCGTAGTCGCCGTACTCGCTGTCCGCGTCCGGCGGGCACTCGTGCCGGGGGGAGTCCTCGTTCAGCTCCATCTCGGCGGGGAAACCGGGGAACGCGGAGATGCTGGAGATGAACGTGTAGTGCCCGGCGTGCCCGGACAGCCTCCGTACCGAGTCGAGGACGACCCGCGGGACGAAGCCGCACACGTCGATCACGAGGTCCCAGGTGCGGCCCTCGACGAGACGGTCCAGGTCGGCGGACACACCGCGGTCGCCGTGCACCGCCTCGACCCCGGGCGCGTCCGGCCCGCTCTTGCCGCGGTTGAACGTCGTGACCTCGTGACCCTGGCGGAGCGCCTCCGCCACGATCGCCCGGCCGAGGAACACCGAACCACCGATAACCAAGATTTTCATACCGTCATCCTTAGCCCGATGGCGGCGCGTGTCTCCGGCGTTTCACGATGAGCGGACGACGTGTGCTCAGGTGAACGGGAGTGCCGCCTCGCGGCAGGTGGGAGACCACGAAGCGGCCGCACCCGGCGTACCCCCGCTTCATCCGGTGCCCGCCGCGGCCCGCAGCTCGGGCACGGGCGTGAAGCGCTCCTGGTGCAGCACGTGGACGCTCGCCGAGCCGATGTCGAAGTACAGGCCGGAAAGCTCCAGCTTCCCCGACCGGACCAGGGCGTCCACACGGGGATGAGAACGCAGGTTGTCCAGCTGCTGGATCACGTTCACCCGGCAGAGCCGGTCCAGCGGGCCCGCGTCGTCCCCCGCGCTCTCCGACGCCACGAAACGGGCGAGGGTGTGCCGTCCGTGGCGGAGCCAGCCGCGCAGGGAGGGGAAGTCCGTCCCGAACACCGCCTCCCACTCGGCCGGTGCGGGCGGGACCTCGCCCAGCAGGGCCGCCATCGCGCCGCAACCGGAGTGCCCGCACACCGTGATCGTCCGCACCGCCAGGACCCCCACGGCGTACTCGACCGCGGCCATGACGGAGTCGTCGTGCGGCGCCATGCGATGGCGGGGGACCAGGTTGCCGATGTTGCGGACCGTGAACAGGTCGCCTGGCCCGCTCGCGGTGATGATGTTCGGCACGATCCGCGAGTCGGCGCACGTGATGAACAGATGCGAGGGCGCCTGCCCGCGCGCCAACCGGGTCAGCAGCGGCCGCACCAACGGGGCCGTCCGCCGCTGGAACTCCCGGGTCCCCTTCAGCAGATCCGGTACGGCTTCCGCGTCGGCGACCGCCGCGGCGGGAACCGCGTCCGGGCCGACCTCACCGGAAGGGGGGCCGGAACGCCGATACGCCCAGGGCAGCCACCACCGGTCGTGCCGGAACGGGCTCTTGGCCGGGAACATCCGGGTGCCGCTCACGGCGGCCGAGTACCACTCGTCGTGCAGCTCGTCGATGTCGATCGTGCCGCCGGTCCGTTCGTGTTCCAGCCGCCAGGCGTGCAGCGCCTCGAAGGCGGCGTTGTCCATGAAGTCGACGTGCAGGTCGAGCTCCACCGCCGAGCCGGCGGGGATGGCCCGCAGCGAGTCGGTCAGCCGGGGCACGCCGAGAAAGGTGAGCGAGCCGGTGACGACGACGCGCCAGCAGCCGGCGTCGGGCCGTACCTGCACCGAGAGCCAGGTGAGGCGGCGGAGCGCGAGCAGCGCGGCCAGGCCGAGCCCGATCAGGACGCCCTCGGCGAGCCCGATCAGCACCACGCCCGCCATGGTGACGAAGTAGACCGGCATCTCGCCGTGCCCGCGCAGGTTGCGCACATGGGCGACGTTCACCATCTGGACGCCGATGAAGAGCAGCAGGGCGGCGAGCGCCTCCATCGGGATCAGCATGATCGCCCAGCCGAAGGCCAGGGTGAAGAGCAGGACCCACACGCCGTGCAGCACCGTCGACCACCGGCTGCGCGCCCCCGCCCGCACGTTGGTGGTGGTCCGCACGACCACTCCGGCCACGGGCAGCCCGCCGAGCGCTCCCGAGATCACGTTGGCCGCCCCCTGCGCGGTCAGCTCCCGGTCGAGGTCGGCGCGCGGGCCGCTGTGCATCCGGTCGGACGCGACGCAGGTGAGCAGGGACTCGACCCCGGCGAGGAGGGAGACCAGCAGCACGGCCGAGACGATGGCGTGCCAGTCGCCCGCCGGCAGCACCGGACCCTGAAGCGACGAGAACCCGCCGGTCAGGTCCACCCTGGTGATGTCCCAGCCCAGCACGCTCGCCGGGAGCGCCCCGATCAGGAGGGCGGCGAGCGGTGCGGGAACCGCGCGCAGACGGGGGAGCCGGTTCCACACGAGCATGACCGCGATGGTGATGACGCCCACCATGACGGCGTGGCCATGGTTGTTCATGATCTGTGAGGGCAGCTCCAGCAGGTTCTCCACGGCGGACTTCTGCGGCTGGCCGCCGAGAACGATGTGGAGCTGCGACAACGCGATCACGACGCCCACCCCGGCGAGCATCCCGTGGACGACGGCGGGGGAGACGGCCAGGGCCGCCCGCGCCACCCGGAAGACCCCCAGCAGGAGCTGCACCAGCCCCGCCATCAGCGTGATCATGCAGGTGGCGCGCCAGCCGTACGTGTGGACGAGGTCGGCGACCACCAGGGACAGCCCGGCGGCCGGACCGCTGACCTGAACCACGGACCCGCCCAGGGCGCCCGCGACCACGCCGCCGACGACCGCCGCGACCAGTCCCGCGGCGATCGGCGCACCGGACGCGACGGCTATCCCGAGGGAGAGGGGCACCGCGACGAGGAAAACCACCAGCGAAGCGGGAAAGTCGTGCCGGAGAACCGACCGCCAATCACGCTTTGTATTCGTATAGCCACTCTCCGTCATAACGCGACCCTATGGCAGGGATCACGCGCAGGTCAGGCAAGTGGGAGGAAAGTCAGCGGTAATAGTCGGGATAGTCGCTCTCGGGGGTGCGGTGGCTGCCCCGGCGTCCGCTCGGCTCCGGAGTGGCGCCGCCGTACAGCTCGTCGTAGGAGGGCCAGCTGCCGCCGGGGTTCTGCTCCGGCCACGCGGACGGCTCGGGCGTGCTCGGGTATCCCTGCTGCCGATCCTGCCCGTAGTAGTCGGGCTCGTACGGCGCTGCCGAGGAGGCGTCAGAGGTGGGAGAGACCGCCCTGGAGGGGCTGGTGGGAAGTCCGGAGGCCGGGGTGGGCCCGGTCACCGTGTCGGAGTCGTCGATCGTCGCCCAGCCGGCGCTCACCTCGTAGGACGACGAGGTGGGGGTGGGCGGATAGGTCTGGTCCGAGGAGTACCCGCCGTAGGAGGGGGTCTGGTAGCCGTGCGGCGGCTCGGGGTCGTCGAGCACGTCGCGCGCGCCCGGCCAGACCGGTGTGGCCGCCGGAGGTGGCGTGTGGGATGCCTGCCCCCAGACGGGCTCGTCCACGGGCGGAGTCGATGAGGGAGTCGAGGGGAGGGGAGCCGGGCTCGCCGGAGGCACCGCGTAGGAGGGGCCGGTGTCGGAGGTGAACCGCCCCGTCGGCCCGTAGGGGTCGGCCGGAGGCACGTCGTAGGAGGCGGGCCGCTCGAACATCCCCGTGGAGGGGACGGCGGTCTCGAACGAGCCGGTGGAGCGGGCGGAGGTCGGGGCGGGGCCGGTGTCGCGGATGGCCTCGAACATCCCGGTGGACGGGATCGCGTCCTCGAACGAGCCGGTGGCGGAGGCGGTGGACGGGGCGGGGCCGGTGTCGCGGATGGCCTCGAACATCCCGGTGGACGGGATCACGCTCTCGAACGGGCCGGTGGACGGTGTCGCGCCGCGTACGGCCTCGAAGGAGCCGCTGCCGCGGGAGGCGTCCAGCGGATCGCCCGCAAGCGGGGCGGGGAAGGGACCGCTCGGCTGGGAGGCCGCGAACGGGCCGGTGGGCATCGGGGCGCCGCGGTCGAGCAGCGGGTCGGGCCGCGAGGCGGGCGCCGGGGTGCCCAGAGCGCTCAGCGCGTCGGAGGCCGGGGCGGAGAAGGTCATGGTCTTCTGCTCGGCGAGTGCCGAGGCGGGGGTGGCGCGCCGGGGTTCGACCAGATCGGCCAGGCCGGACGCGCCGGAATGCTGCGGCAAGGAGCCCTGGAGCGTGACGGCGTCGGGATCGGGTGAGGCGGCGCCGGTGCGGGGCGTACCCGCCTGCCCTCCGGCCGCGCCGTCGTAACCGCCGTCGTCGGCGCGGACGCGGGTCCAGTAGTCGTCGTCGTAATCGTCCTGCTCGCCCCACTCGTCCACCCCGCGGCGGCCGCGGGCGGCGGCGGGCTGCTTGCCGCCGCGCTGCGCGGGGCGCGAGGCCTGCCGGCCGCCGGGACGGGGCGCCGGACGGGGGCCGGCCGGGCGCTTGGCCGGGGGCTCCTCGAAGGCGTCGAAGCCCTTGGGGAAACTCTCGAAGAACGTGTCCTCAGCCGGCCGCCGGGGTTTAGGACCCTTGTTCTCGGCCATCGCCTTGATCCGCTCGGGAGAGAGCGCGCTCTCCCTGCGGTTCATCGACCGCATGCCCATGGCCACGACCACCAGCACCAAGAGCACGACGGCGACGAGGCCAAAAATGACCGCGATCATAGCACCACCCTCAAGGCCATGGCCTTCCAGCGGCGCCGGTGAGGTCGCGCGGCCATCGACGCGACCTGCCCCCTTTGTTCACCTGCGCTCAGCAATTGGATCCGATTCTGCTCGACCACGATGACCGTTGTCACACCCTTGGTGAAGATTGGTGAGGCACTGCTACCTGAGGTGTTCACCATGTCACTCGATGTTCGCCGCAGTGAGACGCCCGCGGGCGATGGTGTGATCGGCGATGTGCTGCAAGGTATCCGCGAGGGCGGAGCCCTGCTGGAGATCGAGCTTCGCGTCGAGGGCGTACACCGTGAAACGGTAGTTTCCCTCGGTGGCGCACGGCGGCACGTACCCGACCTTCCCCGTCGTCGTCTGGCCCTGCCGGGCACCTCGGGGGACGCCGTTCTCGCCCAGTTCAGTGGTGTTGGGATCGATGTTGAAGACCACCCAGTGCACCTCCGCTTCGCTTCGAGGGCTGTTGTCGTCGACCACAAGGGCCACCGACTTGGCACCCGACGTACCCGACCAGCGGAGGGGCGGGTTGCCCATCCCTCCATTGCAGGAGTAGCCGTGCGGCAAGGGGGCGCCGTCGCGGAACCGCGGGCTCGACACACTGATCACGTCGAGGTTCCTGGGCGAGCCGCCGCCCAGGATCCCGCAGCCCGTCGCGGTGAGCGCCACCGCCGCTATGGCGGCGGCACGCCGCGCGCGTCCTGACTTGTTCGGCGACCCCATGCCCGATGATGCTACGCGGATCTGGACGGTGCGCTGACCGGATCGCGCCGATCCGTTCCTCCGGCCGCCACCGCGAGCGGTCCCGTGGCGATGCGATACCCGTGCTCACCCCTGGTGCCGGAGTGACATGACCGCCGTGCTCACCGGCGGTGCCGGAGTGACGGGACGGGCATGTTCGCGCCCGGTCCCGGATCGCTTCCGGCCGGATGACTCGCCAGCCCCTCCGGGCACCGATAATCGAGGCATGGAGGGGACGGAACGGGACACGCGTCTGAAATTCGCCGTCCTCGGTCCTCTCGAGGTCCGCCAGGACGGGCGGCTGATCGAGATCGGCGGACAGCGGCTCCGCGCCCTCCTGACGACGCTGCTCCTCGACGCGGGCAGTGCCGTTCCCGTCGACGCCCTCGTCGCGGGAGTGTGGGAGGACAACCCGCCGAGCGGCGTCGGCAACGCGCTCCAGGCCCTGATCTCCCGGCTCCGCGCGGTGATCGACCGCGATCTGGTGGTCGCCCACCCCTCCGGATACCGCCTGGCCGTCTCGCCAGAGCTGGTGGACGTCCACCTGTTCACCCGGCTCTGCCGGGACGGCGGCCGCGAGCTGGCCGCGCGCGACGCCGCCGGTGCCGCGCGCACCCTGCGGGACGCCCTGGCCCTCTGGCGCGGGCCCGCGCTCCCCGACCTGCCCGACGGGGCGCCCGAGATCGCCCGGCTCGACGACCTGCGGATCGCCGCGACCGAGGACCGGATCGACGCCGACCTGCTGCTCGGACGGCACGCGGAGGTGCTGCCCGAGCTCCGCTCCCTGATCACGGCCCACCCGCTGCGCGAGCGGTTGCGCGGCCAGTTCATGCGGGCCCTCTACGCGTCCGGCCGGCACGTGGAGGCGCTCGCCGCCTACGAGGAGGCCCGGTCCTCCTTCGCCGACCTGCTCGGCGCCGACCCGTCGCCCCAGCTCGCCGAGCTGCACCTCGCCGTGCTCCGCCGCGACCTGCTCTCCCCGCATGGCGACCTGCTCTCCCCGCATGGCGACCCGCCGAGTGACGACCCGCCGCATCACGACCCGCCGCATCACGACCCGCCGCATCACGACGCCACGCGGCCCGCGCCCGCCGCGCGCAAGGGCAACCTGCGGGCCAGGCTGACGAGCTTCGTCGGGCGCGAGCCGGACGTCGAGCGCGCGGGGGAACTGCTGGACGGGCACCGGCTGGTCACCCTCCTCGGGCCGGGCGGGGCGGGCAAGACGAGGCTGGCGGTCGAGACCGCCGAGGCCCTCTCGGCCCGCATGCCGGACGGCGCGTGGCTGGTCGAGCTCGCCTCGCTGCGCGATCCCGAGGAGATCGCGCAGACGGTGCTCGCCTCGCTCGGCCTCAGGGACGCGTCCCTGATGACCAGGCATCCGGGTGCGCCGCACGCCGAGACCGACCCCATGGGTCGGCTGGCCGGCCTTCTCGCGGGCCGGCGCATGCTGATCGTGCTCGACAACTGCGAGCACCTGATCGAGCCCGCCGCGGTGCTGGTGGACCGGCTGCTGGCCGACTGCCCGGACGTCCGTGTCCTCGCCACCAGCCGCGAGCCGCTGGGGATCACCGGTGAGATGTTGTGGCCGGTCCGGCCGCTCGACCTCGATCACGCCGTCCGGCTGTTCGCCGACCGGGCCGTCGCCGCCCGGTCCGGCTACACGGTGGACGGCGAGCGCCCCGCCGTCGAACGCATCTGCCGCGAGCTCGACGGCATGCCCCTGGCGATCGAGCTGGCCGCCGCCCGGCTGCGCACCCTCTCGGCCGCGCAGATCGCCGACCGGCTCGACGACCGTTTCCGCCTGCTCACCAGCGGGAGCCGTACGGCGCTGCCGAGGCACCAGACGCTTCGCGCCGTGGTCGAGTGGAGCTGGGAGCTGCTGGATGAGGACGAGCGGCGTCTCGCCGCGCGGCTGTCGGTCTTCGCGGGCGGGGCGACGCTGGAGAGCGCAGAACGGGTCTGCGCCGGTCCCGGCATGTCCGGCTGGGCCGTCGACCTGCTCGGACATCTGGTGGACAAGTCCCTCCTCGTCTACGACGGCGGGCGTTACACGATGCTGGAGACGATCAGGGCCTACGCCGCCGAGCGGCTCGCCGAGTCCGGCGAGGAGCACCGCGTACAGCTGGCGCACGCCGGCTATTTCACCGAGTTGGCGGAGACCGCCGACTCGCGGTTGCGCGGGCGGGACCAGGTCGAGTGGCTGGCGCGGCTGACGGCAGAGCAGGACAACCTGTCGGCCGCGCTGCGCCGGGCGGTCGACGGCGGCGCCGCGGAGCTGGCGGTCCGACTGGTCGGCGCCCTCGGCTGGTACTGGTGGCTGGCCGGCCGCCGCGGGGAGGGCGCGGCACGTGCCGCCGAAGTGCTCCGGATCGTCCCCGAGGACATGGACCCGGCCAAGCGGGCCCTGGTGCTGGCGGTCTACGGCGTGACCGTCCTGGGCGGATCCGCCGACTGGGAGAGGGCGAGGGAGGCACTCGAAGGCGTCTCCCTACTGACCGGGCTCCTCGAACCAGGCTCGCTGCATCCGATCGTCGCGCTCGCCCGGCCGGTGCTGAACCTCTTCCTGCGCCAGGACGACCCCATCGACGCGCTCCTGGAGGAGTTGTTCGCCGACCGGGATCCGTGGCTGGTCGCCTCCGCCCACCTTTTCCGCGGTCACCTGCACTTCAACAGCGGCAGGGTCGAGGAGGGAGAGGCCGACGTGCGAGCCGCGCTGGACGGCTTCCGCATGACCGGAGACCGCTGGGGCATCGCGAACTCGCTGTCCGCGCTTGCGGAGGTCAGCGCCATGCGCGGGAACAACGCCGAGGCGATCCCGGTCATGCGCGAGGCCATCGCGTTCGTCGATGAGATCGGCGCCTCCGACGACACCCCGTACATGCGGGGCCGGCTGGCGCTCACCCTCAACGCGGCGGGTGACCGCGCGGGGGCGACCGCGGTGCTCGCCGAGGCGGCCCGCATCTGCGCGAACGGTGACGACCCGGTCGGCGCGGCGGGCGTGTGCGTCATCAAGGGAGAGTTCGCCCGCGAGGACGGTGACCTCGACCTCGCCCGCATGCACTACGCGCAGGCCGTGGGGATGCTCGACGGACCCGAGGTGCACCCGCCGCAGTTCCTCGCGACCCTGCGGGCGTCCCTCGGGCTGCTCGCCGAGCAGGAGGGCGACGCGGTCCGGTCCCGGCGGATGCACGCGGAGGCGCTGGAGGCCGCCCTCACGTCGCAGGACGGGCCGATCATCGGATATATCCTGATCGCCCGGGCCGGTCTGGCGCTGCTGGACGACGAGCCGGAACTGGCCGCCCGCCTTCTCGGCGCCGCCGCCGCGATTCGCGGCATAGAGGAGGTCACCGCCTACGACCACGCGCGCATCACCGCGAACGCGCAGGCCGCGCTCGGACCCGAGGAGTTCTCGCGGTCGTACGAGCGCGGCCGGGGGATGCCGTTCGACGAGGTGGTCGCCGCCGCCTCGGCGTGAGGGGCCCGGCGGGCCGGAGCACAGGCGGGCTCGGGTGTGGTTCAGGCGCGGCTCAGATGCGGTTGCGGAAGGCACGGACGGACAGCGGGGCGAACACCATCGCAAGACCGGCCGCCCAGAGCACGGAGATGGTCGCGCTGGAGGCGACCGGACCACCGCTGAGGAGGCCCCGGACCGCGTCGGCCAGGTGGGTGACGGGGTTGATCTCCACCCACTTCTGCAGCCAGCCCGGCATGGTGTCGGTCGGCACGAAGGCGTTGCTGGTGAAGGTGATCGGCATCATCAGGGAGAACGCCACGATCTGCACCTTCTCCTGGTTCTCCGCGGTCAGCCCGATGAGCACCGCCGCCCAGGACAGCGCCAGAGCGAACGTGAGCAGCAGCGCGAGGGCGCCCACGACCCCCAGCACGCCGGTCTGGACCCGGAACCCCAGGACCATGCCGAGGCCGAGGAACAGCGCGAACGCCCACACCTGCTTGAGCGTGTCCGCGAGAATGCGCCCGGCCAGCGGCGCGGAGCGGGCGATCGGCAGGCTGCGCAGCCGGTCGAACACGCCCTTGGTGATGTCCGTGTTCAGCCCGATCGCCGTCGTCAAGCTGGCGAACAGCATGTTCTGCGCGATCAGGCCCGGCAGTGAGAACTGCAGGTAGTCACCCGTGGAGCCGGAGATCGCCCCGCCGAACACGTACGTGAACAGCAGCAGGAACATGATCGGTTGGACGCTCAGGTCGAGGAGCTCCATCGGGTTGTGCTTGATCTGCACCAGGCTCCGCCACGCGAGCGTGGCGGTGTGGCGGACGGTCGCCGCGATCCCCGGCCTCGGGGAGACGGTGACCGGGGTGGTCTGCGTGAAGGTCGTCATATCGCGACCTCCTCCTTCCGCGCGGTGCTGTCCCGCGTGTCGTCGTGGGAGTCGGCGCCGCCGTCGTCGGCGCGGTGGCCGGTCAGGGCCAGGAAGACCTCGTCGAGGCTGGACTTGCGCAGCGACAGCTCCGCCGCGACCACCCCGAGGTCGTCCAGGCGGCGCACGATCGCGGGAACCAGCGCGGGGTCGCGAACGCTGCCGGTGACCAGGCCGCCCGCGATCTCCGGCGCCGAGCCGAGAACGTCGCCCACCACACCCACGACCACGTCCAGATGGGATGCCCGCAGCGGCCGCACCTCCAGCACCTGGGCGCCCGTGGTGGCCTTGAGCTCGTCGGACGTGCCCCGCGCGATCACCTTGCCGTGGTCGAACACCACGATGTCGTCGGCGAGCTGGTCGGCCTCCTCCAGATATTGCGTGGTGAGCAGCACCGTCACGCCGTCGTCCCGCAGTCCGCGGACGACCGCCCACAGGTCCGCGCGGCTGCGTGGGTCGAGGCCGGTCGTCGGCTCGTCCAGGAACAGCAGCTGGGGGTGGCCCACCAGGCTCGCGGCGAGGTCCAGCCTGCGGCGCATGCCGCCCGAGAACGTCTTCGCGGCCCGGCCGCCGGCCTCGGTCAGGTCGAACCGGTCGAGCAGCTCGGCGGCGCGCCGCTTGGCCTCGGCCCGCGGCATGTCGAGCAGGCGGCCGATCATCACGAGGTTCTCCACGCCGGTCAGCGCCTCGTCGACCGCGGCGTACTGCCCGGTCAGGCCGATCAGCGACCGCACCTGGTGGGCCTGCTTGACGACGTCGAACCCGGCCACCCGGGCGTGGCCCGCGTCGGGCTTGAGCAATGTGGCGAGGACGCGCACCGCGGTGGTCTTTCCCGCGCCGTTCGGCCCGAGGACGCCGAGCAGCCGGCCTCGTGGCACCTCCAGATCCACCCCGTCGAGCGCCTTGGTCTCGCCATAGCGCTTGGCCAGACCCTCGGCCTGAATCGCGTATGTCATGATCTCTTCTCTCTTCGGTGTCGGATCCACTCTGGAGGACGGCACTGACATTTCGCTGATCCTCTCCGGCCGGCGCTGACATATCGCTGACGGCGCGCTGAGAGGCGTGGCCGGACACCGCGTGACCTCGGGGAACATCCGATTGGAAGCACGTTGGCCACCCATTCGGTGAAAATCCCAGCGATTTATCACGTATCGGGCACCTGGGGAGGGAAGCGCCGCGGAACCGACGGGCGGATCCTGTTTCCATCTGTTTCCCATGCGAGGCGGGATGATTATGGAGAGCCGCGACTGGCCCGCTGCGCGGGCCACCCTTCTCGGCGGTTTCCGCTTACTCGCCGGAGACGATCAGGTGCCTGTCACCGGGGGTCTGAGCGTCTTCTGTCGTTCATCGCCCTCTGCGGCCGGTCCGTCTCCCGGGCGCTGATGGCGGGCATCCTGTGGCCCGACGCCCCGGACCACAGGGCGTACGCGAGCCGGCGGTCGGCGCCGGAGATCCGCCCGGCCGATGACTCCCGGTCGAGCCGGCCGCCCACGCGGCCGGCCGCACTCCGCCAACTGCCCGGCAGAGCGTCGAACGGCCGCGCGGATTCCTGGGCGGGCGGCGACTTGGGGGGAGGGACTCAGGAGGTGCCGGCGCGTACGGCGGTCGTGGCCAGGGTGGTGTAGCTCATCGTGAAGCGTCCACCGAGGGAGTCGATGGCGCCCCCGACCGCGTCCAGTATCTCGGCCAGCTGATCGGGACGGAGTTGGGTGAGACCGCCGGTGGTGGATAGCAGGGTCAGCCATTGGTCGCGCGTGTAGGACTGCTCCCAGTCGAATCGCCACTGTTCGGGATCGTTGAACTGTTCGGTCTCGCGGATCTTGTCGGCGAACTTCGCGTATGCCGCCTGGTAGAAGGCGAGCGGACGTCGGGCCGGTTGGCCGTTGAGCGGAGACTCGGGCGCCGCCCGCCGGTAGGCGGCGGCGAACGGTTCGGCTACCTCGGCAGGCGGCTCGTACACGTGCCCGAAGATCGCCAGCCGTCCTCCTGGACGCAGCACACGTGCCGCCTTGGCGGCGCCGGTGACCGGATCCACCCAGTGCCACGACTGGGCGGCGACGACCGCGTCGAACGTCCGGCCGACGGGCTGCCAGGCTTCGAAGGCCGTTACCTCGACCTGCAGGCCCTGGGCTCGCGCGAAGTCGGCCATCCGCGCATCGGGCTCGACGCCGAGCACGGTGCAGCCGGCGGCCTGGAACTGGCGGGCCGCGATGCCGGTACCGCAGCCGACGTCGAGCACGTCAGGCCCGGGGCTCCCGGCGACGATCCGCGTCACCAACGCATCGGGGTAGCCGGGGCGGGCTCGGTCGTAGCGTTGCGCGTCCACGCCGAACGACTCGGCCATCCGCCGGGCCTTGTGCGGATCCGTTGGGGGCGGTTCTGGTTGCTCCCGAGGTAGGATGGGCATGTGCCCACCTTAGTGGGCGAATGCCCACTAGCCAACGGATGTCAGCTGGTTGACGCACGAGAGGATCTTTTAAGTGCCGACGGGGGTACACCTTCGCGACGCCCGGCAGCAGCTGTTCGACGCTGCGGAACGCGTGCTTCTGCGGGACGGGCCGAACGGGCTGACCAGCCGTGCCGTCACCGACGAGGCGGGCTGCGCCAAAGGTGTCCTGCACCGGCACTTCACCGACTTCGACGCCTTCCTCGCCGACCTCGTGCTCGACCGGGCCGCGCGGCTCGAGACGCAGGCGAGTGCGCTGCGCGAGTCCGCCGGTACCGGCACGGTGGCCGACAACCTCACCAGCGCGCTGACCACCCTGTTCGGACCGGTTCCGGTGGCGATCATCCCGCTCATCACCTTCCGGGACGAGTTGCGCGCACGGCTGCGGCAAGCCAGGCCCGGAGGTGGCATCGCGATCCTCGCCCAGGCCACGACCGCGATCTCGGCCTACCTGGCCGATGAGCGTGAACTGGGCCGCATCGCGGCAGGCGCCGACATCGACTCGCTCACCCTCTCCCTGGTCGGTGGCGGTCATCTCCTGTTCGCGGACCGCGACCCCGGCCCGCCGGCCACGGCAGTCGTCAACAAGTTCGTGACAGGGGTCATCGCCGACGCCGTGCGACGACGACCGGATTAGGGACCCCCGAGTGTCGGCATGGGGTCCACGATGATGGATGCGCTGCGGCCAGGTGACGTGGTGGTGTTCACCAAGCCGGACCGGCTCGGCAGGTCGGTGAAGACGCTGAAGGAGATCGCCGACCGCATCCTGTGGGCCGGGGCCGGGCTACGGGCGCTGGACCAGAACATCGCCACCACCACCGCCGAGGTCACCCCGGCGTGGATCGCGCCCTTCATGGCCGTCGCTCCCGATCGGGGGGAGGGCTCGGGCCGGATCGACGGCTGAGCCGCCACGGGTCGAGTCGGCGGGTCACTCCTGCTTGCGGGCGCCGAACATGATCTCGTCCCATGTCGGCACGGAGGCGCGGCGGCCACGCGACTTGCGGGGACGCGCCGGGGTGGGCTTGGGAGCGGGCGGAGCCGGTGGCTCGGGCTTCGTCTCCTTCGCCGCCGCGGCCTCTTTGCCGGTGCCCTTGGCGCCCGGCGCTGGTGCGGCCGGCGCAGCTGCCGGGACTGGTGGTGGTGCGGCGCGCTCTTCGCTGATCCTCGCCGCGGGTACGGCGACCGGCTCCTTGGCCTGCTCAGGCTCGGGTTCCGTGGGCGCGGGAACGGCGGGCTCATCGGTGGCCGCGGGAGCGGCGGCCTCGCCCTGAGCCGCGACCGCGACCGCGACCGCGGGCTCGGGCTCGGGCTCGGGCTCGGGCTGGGGTGAGACGGGCTCGTCGGGACGGGCCTCGGCCGCCGGGGGAGTCGTCCCGGTGTCGTGCCCGACCTCCGGCGAAGCGTCCGGCTCGGCCTGTGTGGTGACGGCCTGTGCGCTGACGACCTGTGCCTCGGGCGGTGTCACGACATCCGGCACGACATCCGGCACGACATTCGGCACCACATCCGGTACCGGATCCGGCGCGGCATGGGCGTCGGGCGTGGCGGACGCAGCGTCCGGCGTGGCGGCGGGTGTGCTCTCGGGCGCTGTGCCGGTGTCTCCGGACGCCGTGAGGGCGGCCTTCTCCTCCGTCGCGATGTCCGCGACAGCGGGTGTGACGAGCTGCCGCGGCACGGCGCCGGGGATGTCCGGGGTGCCGGTCTCGTCCTTGACGGGAGGCTGTGCGTCATCGGCCGTCGCCTGTGGCGTGGTCTCCACCTGCCGCGACCGATGCTCGGTGGTGGCGGGCGCCTCCACCCTGGGCGCGTCGACCGACGGGGGAGCGACCCGCGTCTGATCGGCCGAAGCCGCGCTCTCCGAAACGACGGAGAGCCGTTCCTCGGCGCGCGGTGTCTCCTCGGCACGCGGTGTCGCCTCGATCGCGGGCTCGTGCGCCGTACCGGCCGGGGACGCGGGGGAGGTCCGCGGTACGGCTTCCGCCGGGTCGGGGACGAAGGCGCCGGGCCGCTCCACGCCGGGTCCGGTCATGTGAACCGGGGCCGGTGCCTGGGGAGCGGGCCGGGCCGTGATCTGCTCCTGGACCTGCTCCTGAACAGGCTCGCGCAGGTGGAACGCCGTCTCCCGGCCCGGATCCGGGCGGAACGCGGTCGTGCCCGCGACGATCGGCGGCTCGGGTAGGTAGGCCGTCTCGGCCCTCTGCGCGGCGGGCTCGTCGTACACCGGCTCGTCCCGCCGCATGGGCTCGTGCCGTACGGGCGGATAGTCGGGCTCGGCGCGACCGGCCCGGATCGAGAGCGAGCCGTCGGGAAGCGGCGGCACGGGTGCGAGCTTCGACGCGAGGCGGGGCAGGAACGGCCGCACGGTCGTGTCCTCGCGCGGGACGGGCTCGACGTACTCGGCCGCCGACAGGCGCATCGCCTCGTCGTCGTTGGGCGTGATGTGGCGGCGGCGCGGGTCGAACAGCCACTCCGCGTGCCGCGTGTGACCGTTCCAGACGAAGCCGAGCTTCACCCGCCAGAGGTTGTCGTCGCGCTTGCAGGAGTCCCAGTCGATCTCGTCGGCGGGTACGCCGCGCCGGGTCAGCCGCTCCGCGACCAGGTCGCCGAGCGTGGGCCCGGGCGTGTTCTCGCCCGGAAGGCGTACGGCGACGCGCTGCGCCTGCTGGGCCATGTACTCGCGCTCCTGGAGCACGGGCCCCTCGAACCAGCGGACACGTTCCACCGGGATGCCGGCGGTGGCCGCGATCTCCTCCGCCGACTCGCCGGCGCGGATGCGAGCCTGGATCTCCTTGGGACGCAACGGACTCTCCACTTCGATCTCGTACTGGCCGAGACGGGAGAAGTTGCCGCGGACGGCAGCGCGGAGCCGGTCGTCGACGGGAAGCGTGAACCGCGTACCGCGCCCGGCCGTCGCCAGAACGAGGTAGGTGCCGTCCTCACTTACCGCGACGAGACGGAGCTCCTGCATGCGAGTCCCTTCGTCGTCGTGCTCAATCTTCCCCCGGACCCTTGAGTCTCTCGCGTGAGCCGGTTGCCTTCCAGCACCGTACCCGGCATGTCCGAACATCGCCTTCCCAAGGGGCGTGGCGGGCGACGTGACGCCAGTCACATTTGTCGCATTCACCTTTCTACAGGGCGGCGGTGCCCGCAAGCGGTTCTCGGCCCTCGAAGGTTTCCGGCGAGTCGCGGTGGCCGCCGCGGCCCGGTTCCGGGGCGGCGGTGAGCGGAGTCGGGAGAGATCGGGGACGGCCCGGTCAGCCCAGGACGCCGTCCAGGTAGTCGTTGGTGAACAGGCGCTGCGGGTCGAGCTCGTCCCGCAGGGCCAGGAAGTCGGCGAACTTGGGATAGACCGTCGAGAGGTAGGCCGCGTCCCGGGTGTGCAGCTTGCCCCAGTGCGGGCGTCCCTCAAGTCTCGTCATGATCTCCTCGACGCCCTCGAAGTACGCCGGGTTCGGCGTCCGGCGGTAGACGTGGCAGGCGATATACGCACTGGGCCTCCCGTACGCCGTGGACAGCCACGCGTCAGAGGGAGGGGTCACGCGGACCTCCACCGGGAAGGTGATCTTCCAGTCCATCCGTTCGATGAGGTCACGCGTCTCGCGGAGGGCTCGGGCGAGGTGTTCGCGCGGGATCGCGTACTCCATCTCCAGGAAGCGCACCTCCCGGACCGAGTTGAAGATCTTGTACGACGTGTCCACGGACTCGGACGCGCTCAGCAGACTGGCGGAGATCCCGTTGATGCGCGGGATGGCGCCGGGGATCTTCGCGCCGGTCGCGCAGGCGGCACCGAAGATCGTGTTCTCCAGGAAGACGTTGTCCAGCCAGTGCTTGAAGGGGCCGGTGGGCCTAGCTGGTCCGGGGGACCGGTTGTTCCGCTTGGCCAGGCAGGTGTCGGTGTGCGGCAGCCAGAAGAAGTCGAGGTGCTCGTTGTCGGCGGTCAGCTCGTCCAGCGACTCCAGGATGCCGCTGAACGGCAGCGGCTCACGGCGGCTGTGGAGGAGGAACGACGGCTCCACCCGGAAGGTGACCGCGGTGAGGATGCCGAGCGCGCCGAGACCCACGCGGGCCGCGTCGAACAGCGGGCCCTCGCTCACGGTGGTGATCGTGCCGTCGGCGAGTACCAGCTCCAGCTCGATGACCTGGTCGGCGAGGCCGCCGATGTCCCGGCCGGTCCCGTGGGTACCGGTCTGGATCGCGCCCGCGATGGTCTGCGCGGTGATGTCGCCCATGTTGCCGAGGGCGAGGCCGCGCCGGTGCAGCTCGTCGTTGACCACGTGGAGCGGGGTACCGGCGGCGACCTTGGCCCAGTCGTCGCCGGTCGCGATGACGCCGGTGAGCGCGTCGGGGCGCAGCATGATGCCGTCGACCAGGGCGACGCCGGTGAAGGAGTGCCCGGTGCCCACCATGCGCACCCGGCGCCCGCTGTCCGCCGCGTCCCGTACGGCTTGCGCCACCTCGGCGGCGGACGCGGGCGTCCTGACTTCGCCCGGGGTGACTGACTGGTTCCCAGCCCAGTTGCGGAACTCGCTCATGACCATCCAAGCCCACGATTTCGGAGAATATGAACAATACTCATGAAATATGGGCCGAGGCCAGAGGTGAGACCAGGGAAAGAGGGACCGGGAACCGGCTCCCCGCGGGACCGACCCGCGCGCACGCCGCGCACGCCGCGCACGCCGCGCACGCCCGCGGGCGTGACCCGGGCGGGCGCCGTCAGGCGGCGTCCTGGCCGGCCGTCTCGGGAGTGCGCAGCCAGGCCGACCCGGCGACCCCGACGGCGACGGCGAGCAGCGCGCAGATGAGGGGGAAACCGTAGGCGTTGGAGGCCCCGTACAGGTCGGTGAGCCGTCCCCCCGCCCAGGCGCCGATGGCCACGCCGAACCCGAGCGACGTCGAGAGCCACGACATGCCCTCGGTGAGCTGCGACGCGGGAACCAGGCGCTCGACGAGGGAGAAACCGGTGATCAGCGTGGGGGAGATCGCCAGGCCCGCGAAGAACAGCGCGACGCTCATCGTGGGGACGTTGCCCATCAGGACGAGCGGAGTCAGCCCCACGGCGAACACGCCCAGCCCGCGCACGAGCCGGCCACGCAGGGCGATCTTCCAGCGGCGTGAGCCGTACCACAGGCCGGAGATCATGCTGCCGCTCGCGACCGAGGCGAGCATCAGGCCGGCCAGGCCCTTGGAGCCCTGCTCCTCGGCGAATGCCACCGTGACGATGTCGACCGACCCGAAGACCGAACCCACGGCGAGGAACACCACCGCCAGCATCGCGACTCCCGGGATCGCGATCGGCGACCCCGAGTGCTCGCGGTGCCGTACGGCCGGCGGCTCCGTGCCGCGGAGCGCGGAGAACGCGAGGGTGCCGCCGACGGCGAGCACGACGGCGACGATGAGCCCCGCGTAGACGTTGACGCCGGTGGCCAGCGCGGTGACGAAGGCCGGACCCGCCACGAAGATCGCCTCGTCGGCCACGGACTCGAACGAGAACGCCGTGTGCAGCTTCGAGGGGTCGTCGAGAACGTGCGACCACCGGGCCCGGACCATCGACCCCAGCGATGTGGCGGCGCCTCCCACGACGATGCCGGTGGCGTAAAGGGTCCAGGTGGGCAGCTTGGCGTGGGCGCACAGCATCAGCGCGACGAGCGCGACGCCGTGGAGGAAGACCAGCGGGACGAGCACCCTGGCCTGGCCGAACCGGTCCACGAGCCGGCCCGACAGCGGGGCGGCGACCGCGAAGGCCACCGACTGCACCGCGGAGACGGCGCCCGCCGTGGCGTAGGACCCGGTCAGCTCCGAGACGAGCAGGATGATGCCGATGCCGAGCATGGACATCGGGATCCGGCCGACGAATCCCGCGATGACGAAGCCCTTGACGCCAGGCGTGCCAAGCAGCCCGCGGTACGGCCCAACCATGTCGATTCCCCTCGCACCTTGTGCGTCCGGGCACCTCGATGTGATCGGATGCGGCCACGGGCTCCCCCGCCCACGGCACGCGGACGTGCACTTATCCTGTCAGACCCTGGCGTACCGCCCTGCGGTTGGCAAGTGATTTCTCGATCGGCACGCCAGAGGGTCTAACCTGAGCCAGGTGCCCCCTGTTCCGTGGTTTGCGTCACTTCGCATGGTTGTGGTGGGGCTGGTGGCTTTGCTGGCGATCGTCGGCGCCGTGGGCGGCGCGATGGTGTTCGCGGACGGCCGATCGGACGGCCCATCGGACGGCAGGGCGGACGCGAGCGCCGGCCGAGCTGATGGCAGGGCGGACGGCGGGAACGGCCGGAACGCCGCGGCGGCGGGCGGCGGGGGTGACGGGCGGACGCCGGCCCCGCGATCGGCCGGGGGAGACGGGACCGGCGGCGGCGCGCCCCTGCGCCCCGACGCCACGCTCCCGTCCAGCGCTCCGGTCACGGACACGGCCGTCCAGGTGACCCCTCCCGAGCTGATGGCGATCACGACCTCGGCGGTGTCCGACGGCGAGCTGCGGAAGCTCGCCGCTCTCAAGCGCGTACGGAAGGTCGCCGCGGCCGACGGGGGCACGATACGCATCGCGGGCAACTCACTGCAGCTCCTCGCCGTCGATCCGGCCGGTTTTCGCTCCTGGACTCCCCGGCCGGTCGCCGAGCACCCCGAGGTGTGGAGCGCGCTCAGCCGGGGCGAGCTCGTCGCTGACTCCGCGGTGGTCCGGCGGCTCGGCATGAACCTCGGCGCGGAGTACCAGGTGGACGGCGGTCCGCGGCTGCGCCTGGCGGCCTCGGCGTCCCTCGGCCTGCCCGCCGTGGACGGGCTGATCGGCGTCGATCTCGGGCGGCGGCTCGGATTCTCCCCCGGCGTGGTCGTCCTGATCCACGGGGACTCTCCGGACGCGCGCGGGGTCGGGCGCGTGCTCGGAGCGAAGGCGCACGTCCTCACCGTCCCGGCGGCCGGGACCACGGGCGGGAACTCGAAGGACACGAAGGGCGCGAAGAACGGCAAGGGCGGCGGCGACGCCACGAAGGCCGGCGACGGCGGCTCCACCAGGACGGCCGGGCACGGTCTGGTGGGACGGCCGGACAGCTACCTGGAGCTCTACCGGAAGTCGGCCGAGGTGTGCCCCGGCCTGTCATGGACCGTGCTGGCCGCCATCGGCCAGGTGGAGAGCGGGCACGGCCGCAACAACGGCCCGTCCTCCGCGGGCGCGCTCGGCCCGATGCAGTTCATGCCCGCCACCTGGAAGTCGTACGGCGTGGACGGCGACGGCGACGGCAAGGCGGACATCTGGAGCGCCTACGACGCGGTGCCGTCGGCGGCGAAATACCTCTGCGCCAACGGCGCCGCCCGCGGCGGGGAGAAGCTCAGGAAGGCCGTCTGGTTCTACAACCATTCGTGGGACTACGTGAACAAGGTCCTCGGCCTCGCCGAGGCGTACGCCCAGGCCTACCGCTGATCCGCCGGCGGCGGGCGTCGGCCCGGCGGCGGTTCAGCGGGGGTTCAGCGGGGGTGCCGTACCGGTGCCGGGCAGCAGGTCGCCGGGCACGGACCGGGCTCCGGTTCGGCCATCAGCTCGGAGACCATCGCGACGAACCGGGGGTGGGTCCCGGCCGTGGCCGCGCGGGAGAGCGGCAGGCCGAGCCGCTCGGCGAGCGCCTTCGCCTCCACGTCGAGGTCGTAGACGACCTCCATGTGGTCGGAGACGAAGCCGATCGGCACCAGGACGACCGCTTCCGTGCCGGAGGCGTGCAGTGCCTCCAGGTGGTCGCAGACGTCGGGCTCCAGCCACGGGATGTGGGGAGGGCCGCTGCGGCTCTGCCAGACGAGGTCCCACGGCCGGTCCCCGGGGATCTCCGCCGCGACGAGCGCGGCCGCCCGGCGCAGCTCCGCCTCGTAGGCACCTCCGGCGGGCCCGGACGTCTTCGCCATCGAGATCGGGATGCTGTGCGCGGTGAACACCAGCCGCGCGCGCTCCCGGCGCGGCTCGGGCAGCCGCTCCAGGGCCTGGCGCGTGTGGTCCACCATCGCGGCGACGAAGCCCGGGTGGTCGAAGTAGTGGCGCAGTTTCACGATCTCCGGAGCGCCCGGGACCGCCGCCCGCGCCCGCGCGATGTCCTCGATGTACTGCCGGCAGCTCGAATAGGAGCTGTACGCGGAGGTGGCGAACGCCGCCGCTTTGCGCACCCCGTCGGCCGCCATCTGGCGGACCGTGTCCTCCAGGAACGGATGCCAGTTGCGGTTGCCCCAGTAGACGGGGACGTCCACGTCGAGAGCCGCGATCAGGTCACGGCACTGCCGGTTGATCGGACTGACCCCGCCGAAGCGCTGGTAGTGCGCCTCCACCTCGAGCAGCCGCTCGCGCGGCACCCCGCGCCCGCGTACGACGTTCTCCAGGAACGGCATGACGTCGTCGGGCTTCTCCGGACCGCCGAAGGACACCACGAGCAGCGCGTCGTAACGCGGAGCCGCACGCCCGCCCTCATGTGTCAGATCGCCCATCGCTCCCCGCCCGATCACGCTCGCCGTCCCGGCCTCGCCGCCGATCCGGTCTCACAGCCTATTCGGCGCGTACGCCGGTCCGGTGGGGAGACCTGCCAGGCGTCCGGCGTCCGGGTGGGGGATAAGTACGTTGGTGGCGCCGGAAGATCGAGGTAGGTTCGATCGGTGAGCCATTTCCGGGACATGAGTGAATACGTCGCCGTGCCGCGCGTGCAGTCGCTGCGGCTCTCCCCGGACGGGACCCGGTTGGTGTCCGTGGTCCAGTCCCTCAATCCCGACGGGAAATCGTACGGCACCGCGCTCTGGGAGATCCCTCTGGATCCCGAGGGCCGCCCGCACCGGCTGACCCGGTCGGCCAAGGGCGAAGCGGGCGCGGAGTTCACCACCGAAGGCGAGGTGCTGTTCGTCTCCAGGAGACCCGACGAGACGGTCAAGGACGAGGCGGAGGAAGTCCCCGCGCTCTGGCTGCTGCCCGAGAGAGGCGAGCCGAGGCGGATCGCGGACCGGCCCGGGGGCGTCACCGGCGTCAGGGCGGCCGGCGGCACGATCGTGTACACCGCCGAGGTGCTGCCGGGCGACGCCGCCACCGAGGCGGACCGGCGCAAGGCGCGAAAGGAGGCCGGGGTCAGCGCCATCCTGCACGAGGGGTACCCCATCCGCTACTGGGACCACGACCTCGGTCCCGCGCAGTCCCGGCTCTTCGCGGCGCGCGCCGGAGCCGACCCCGACCGGCTCGACGGGCACGATTTGACGCCCGACCCCGGCCGGGCGCTCGACCTGGCGTCGTTCGCGGTGACGCCCGACGGCGCCACGGTCATCACCACCTGGTACGTGCCGCTCCCGAGCGGCAAGGTGCGCTCCGAACTCGTCGCCATCGACCTGGACCCGGCCACGGGCGAGGCGCTGGGTCGCAGGGTGTTGGCCACCTCCGAGGACCACGACTTCGGCGGGCCGGTCGCGGTCTCGCCCGACGGCCGGTTCGTCGCCTGCACACGGGAGCGGCACGCGACAGAGGAGCTCTCCAGCGCGTACGGGCTGTGGGTCGTCGACCTGTCCACCGGCGAGGGCCGGGCGCTCGGCGGCGAGCTCTTCCCGGTGGACGTCGCCTGGGCACCCTCGTCTGACGCGGTCTTCATCGCCGCAGACCACCAGGGCCGCCGCCCGATCTTCCGCGTGCCGGTGACCGGCGCGGAGGACGGCGAGCCGGTGCGGATCACCCCCGACGACGGCGCCTATCTGGAGTTGTGCCCGGCGGCCGACGGGTCGATCTACGCGCTGAGGAGCGCCGTGGACGCGCCGCCCGTCCCGGTGCGCGTCGCCCCCGGCGGGGCCGTGACCACGCTGCCGTCACCGGTTCCCGCGCTGGACCTGCCCGGCACGCTGACCGAGGTCAGCGCCGTCGCCGACGACGGTACGGAGATCCGCGGCTGGCTGGTCCTGCCCGCCGGGGCGACGGCGGAGAACCCCGCCCCGTTCCTCCTGTGGATCCACGGCGGCCCGGTGTCGAGCTGGAACGACTGGTCCTGGCGCTGGAACCCGTGGATCATGGCCGAGCACGGCTACGCCGTCCTGCTGCCGGACCCGTGCCTGTCCACCGGCTACGGCCAGGCGATGATCGACCGCGGGTGGGGCGAGTGGGGTCCCGTCACCCATGCCGACCTCATGGCGATCACCGACGAGTGCCTCAAGCTGCCCGAGATCGACGACCAGCGGATCGCGGCGATGGGCGGCTCGTTCGGCGGCTACATGGCCAACTGGGTCGCCGGGCACACCGACCGGTTCAGCGCGATCGTCACCCACGCGTCCCTGTGGAACCTGGAGCAGTTCGCCGGCACGACGGACGCCTCGATGTACTGGGAGCGCGAGTTCGGCCGGCCGGGCAGCGAGCGGTACGCGCGGCTGTCGCCGCACAACTGGCTCGGCGAGATCTCGACGCCGATGCTGGTGATCCACGGCGACAGGGACTACCGCGTCCCGATCGGCGAGGGGCTGCGGCTCTGGTGGGACCTGCAGCGGTCCGGCGTCGAGTCCAAGTTCCTGTATTTCCCCGACGAGAACCACTGGGTCCTCAAGCCGGGGAACGCCGTCGCCTGGTACCAGACCGTGCTGGCCTTCCTCGCCCAGCACGTCCTCGGAGAGGAGTGGACCCACCCGGCCGCTCTCGCCTGATCGGCCGGCCCCGCGGTCTGGGAAGATGCCTCAGGTGACCTCGCCGGTCACGAAATTTCAGGACATCGTGTGATCAGACCGAGCAGGGGGCGGGTCAGGATGGACGAGGTGCGGGTTTCACCCGACCGGGCGGAGTTGCTGGCGCTGGCGGTGAGCATCGCCGATGAGGCGGGAAGGATGCTCGTCGCCAAGCGCCCGGCCCGGCCGGAGGTGGTCGAGACCAAGTCCAGCCCCACCGACGTCGTCACCGCGCTTGACCGCGCCGCCGAGGAGCTCATCCGCGCCCGCATAGCCGCGGCCAGGCCGTACGACGCGGTCCTGGGCGAGGAAGGCGGCGACACGCCCGGCACCGGCGGCGCCCGCTGGGTCGTCGACCCGATCGACGGCACCGTCAACTTCCTGTACGGCCTGCCCGACTGGGCGGTCAGCGTCGGCGTCGAGGTGGACGGCGAGATCGTCGCGGGCGCGGTCAGCGTTCCGCAGCGCGGCGAGCTCTACTCCGCGGCCAGGGGCGAGGGCGCCTGGCTGGGAGGAGAGCGGCTGCGCTGCAACACCGGCGTCGCGCTGGACCGGGCGCTGGTCGCGACCGGATTCGGCTACGACTCCGGCCGTCGCGCCGTCCAGGCCGAGGTGCTGGCGCACGTGCTGCCCCGGGTGCGCGACATCCGCAGGGGCGGTTCCTGCGCCGTCGACCTGTGCTCGGTCGCCGCGGGGCGGGTGGACGCCTACTACGAGCGCGGCACCAACTACTGGGACCACGCCGCCGCCGGGCTGATCGCCACCGAGGCCGGCGCGCGGATCGGCGGGCTGCGCGGCAGGCCGCACGGCACGGACATGGTGGTGTGCGCGGCTCCCGGACTGTTCGACCGGCTGCACGACCTGCTCGTGCCGCTCGACCCCGAACGCGACGCCCCCGCCGTCCACGAGTGATCCGTACCCGGTGATCCGCAGACGGTGGACGGTCCGGACCGGAGCGGATCCCGGACACGGGAACCGGCCCTGAACACGACGCGGGGACCCACCGAGACGGTGGGTCCCCGCGTCGTTGAGGGTGCTATCGCTCGATCGCGACGCCGTGATCGTCGGCCAGCCTGCGCAGGTCCTCGATCTCGGCGGTGAGGGTGTCGGCGAGGAAGTCGTCCCCGTTCGACGTGGCTTCCTGGAGGCCCTTGTAGGCCTGGTTGAGCCGGGTTTCGATCGTGGTCGTGAACTCGCCCATACTCACCTTCTTTCTCAGGGGGCGAAAAGGTGCCAGTTGACCCCGTCACCGGATCCTGGGGAGAGCATGACCCTTCCCCGGCACACGACAGAGGGGTGTAGACCTGCCTGTACCCACACGTTAGGAACTTTCAAACCATTCAATTCCTGTGCTCTACGTCACGTAGAGCTGGGGAACCGCTTACCGTCGACTTACGTCGGACAGGGCCAGAATGGAGGCCTGCGACCTTCTGAGGAGGACCTGGATGCGCGTGCTTGTGGTGGAGGACGAACGCGTCATGGCCGACGCGATCGCCACCGGACTCCGCCGCGAGGCGATGGCCGTCGACGTGGCGTACGACGGCGCCGCCGCCTTGGAGAAGACCAGTTACATCGACTACGACGTGATCGTGCTCGACCGCGACCTGCCCAAGGTCCACGGAGACGAGGTCGCCCGCCGCCTGGTGGCCGAGCGGTCCGCTTCCAGGATCATCATGCTGACCGCCTCGGGCGAGGTCGACGACAAGGTCGAGGGCCTGGAACTGGGCGCCGACGACTACCTCGCCAAGCCGTTCGTGTTCATGGAACTGGTCGCGCGCGTGCGCGCGCTCGGCCGCCGCTCCGCTCCCGCGCTGCCGCCCGTGCTGGAACGCGCGGGCGTACGGCTGGACCCGGGCAAGCGCCTGGTGACCAGGGACGGCAAGGAGGTCGCCCTCACCAAGAAGGAGTTCGCCGTCCTGGAGGAGCTGATGCGCGCCGAGGGCGCCGTCGTCAGCCAGGAGGATCTGCTGGACAAGGCGTGGGACGAGCACATCGACCCGTTCACCAACGTGGTGCGCGTGACGATGATGACGCTGCGCAAGAAGCTGGGTGAGCCTCAGATCATCGAGACCGTCCCCGGAGTTGGGTACCGACTGTGACCGAGCCGTACGAGCCCGCGAAGAACGACGCGGACGTTCCCAGGGAGCCCTCCGCGGGCTCGGACGGCACCGCCGGAGGGCCCGCCGCCCGGGGCCCGCAGGGCAACCAGGGTGACCAGAGTGGCCTGAGCGGACAGACGGCGCGGGGCCACCAGGGCCCGCCGGCTCCGCGTGGCCGCCTCGGGCGGATGACGTCGGCGATGGGGACGGGGCCGTACCGCGCCCAGGTCCCGCCGCCGCCGAGCGGCCCGCCGGTCTGGGACGGCCCGCCGCCGCTGGAGGCCAACCCGGTCGAGCAGCAGGGACTGATAGACCGGATACGGGCGCTGCCCCGCCGGATGAGCATCCGGTGGCGGCTGACCCTGACCTACGGCGCGCTGTTCTTCGCCGCGGGCGCGGTGCTGATGTTCGTGATGTACCTCATGGTGGGCTGGGCCATCCAGGCCAACTGGCCGCCCCTGACCGCCGGGCGCACCCAGGAAGAGGCCGTCTATTTCCAGACCCTTTGGGACTCCCTCAAGTACCAGGCGATCGAGGGCGCGCGCAGGGGCCTGCTGATCAGGTCGCTGGAGGCGCTGGTCGGGGTGGGGATCCTCGCGCTGATCCTCGGATACTTCGTCGCCGACCGGGCGCTGCGGCCGGTCAAGCAGATGACCTCGACGGCCAGGAAGCTCTCGGGGACCTCCCTCGCCCACGAGCGGATCGACCTCCAGGGCCCGGACGACGAGCTCAAGGAGCTGGCGGACACCTTCGACGAGATGCTCACCCGGCTCAACAGCGCCTTCGACGCGCAGCGCCGGTTCGTCGACAACGCCTCCCACGAGCTGCGCACCCCGCTCGCGATCAACCGGACGGTCCTGGAGGTCGCGCTGTCCGACCCGGAGGCGTCCGAGGACCTCAGGGTGCTGGGCCGTACCCTCCTCGGCACGAACGCCCGCAACGAGCGCCTCATCGAGGGACTCCTCCTGCTGGCCAGAAGCGAGCGCGAGCTGACCGTGCGCAAGCCGGTGGACGTCCAGGAGGTCGCCACGACCGCCGTGGAGCAGCTCGCCCCCTTCGCCGCCGAGCACGACGTCACGGTCGAGCACGATCTCCATTCCGCGCCCGTCACGGGTGATCCCGTCCTGCTCGAACGCTGCGTCTCCAACCTCATCGAGAACGGCATCAAGCACAATTCCGGCCCGTCTGGAAAAGTCTGGGTACGGACGGGAATGGTGGACGGGGGTGCCGTTGTTCAGGTCGCCAACACGGGGCAACATGTCCCCGCGTACGAAGTGGACTCCATCTTCGAACCGTTCCGCAGGCTGAACGCCGACCGGGTGGAGTCCGCCAAGGGCGCGGGACTCGGCCTGTCCATCGTGCGGGCGATCGTCCGCGCGCACGGCGGGACCGTGACCGCCGTCCCCAGGGACGGAGGCGGTCTCGTGGTGACGGTGCGTCTCGCGGGGCTCGGCGTCCCGGCCGGGACGACACTGTCGGCGCGCTGATACAGCGACCGCCCCGCACATGTGGTTGGATGTGCCGTCGAACGCGGTGGGTCATACCCGCAATACTCTGGTTTTCGCCATATTTGGCTAACTGGAGCCTTGCGCGGCATCCCCTCGCGTGCCGGGAGGTTCAGTGTTCCGCGAACCGGGGTACCGATTGCAAAATCTCCCGGGCGAAACGGGCACAAGAACGGCCTTCCAAGCGTTAAAGACGCGCGACCAGCGCGACAGCTAGATGAGGGGGATGGAGTACGCACATGGCTACCGACTACGACAGCCCGCGCAAGACCGACGACGACCTGAACGAGGACAGCCTTCAGGAACTCCAGGCACGGCGTAGCGACAAGTCGTCGGGCAGCATCGACATCGACGAGACGGACCTTGCCGAGTCGCTGGAGCTGCCGGGGGCGGACCTGTCCAACGAGGAGCTCTCGCTCCGCGTGATCCCGCGCCAGGCCGACGAGTTCACCTGCTCGCGTTGCTTCCTGGTGCATCACCGCAGTCAGCTGGCCTCTGAGAAGAACGGTCAGCAGGTCTGCCGCGAGTGCGCCGCCTAGGAGACGCTAGGAGTAGTCCGTTGGCTTCGGAAGCGGATCGATCACAAGACGAGGTCGCCGAGCTGGTCGGCAAGCTCGTGACCCCTGAGGAAACGGACGGGGCCGAGCGGCGCCGCCTGCTCGGCCGCCTCAGCAGGGTGCTCGTCGACTCCGCGAAGAAGGCGAAGGTCGCCGGCCCCGAGCGTGGCCGCTGGCTCGCCGATGTCTTCATGAACATCGCGCCGCGTCTCCCGATCAGAGACGCCGCGACGCTTCAGCGGCATCACTACGGGCTGACCGGCGAGCAACTCGCCGACGACCTGGTCCGCACGGCCGCGAAGGGCACGATGGCCGTCGGCGCCGTCGGCGGTGCCCTGGCCGCGGCCCAGTTCGCCGCTCCGCCGCTGCTGCTCTCCGCTCCCGCCCAGCTGGTCGCGGAGACGCTCGTCGTCGCGGCCATCGAGGTCAAGCTTCTCGCCGAGCTGCACGAGGTGTACGGCGTGCAGGTTCCCGGCAACGGCACCCAGCGTGCCACCGCGTTCGCGGTGGCCTGGGCCAGGCAACGCGGAGTCAACCCGCTGGCCCCGGGCTCGGCCACGCTCGCGATCGGCGCCGCGGCGAAGACCGCGCTGCGCAACCGCCTGATGAGAACGCTCGGGCGGCATTTCACCACCCTCGGCCCCTTCTTCACGGGAGCCATCGCGGGTGGCACGTTCAACCGCGTCGCCACCAAGAAACTCGCCCAGGCCGTACGCGCCGACCTCAGGACGCGTGCTCTTCCGCCCGCGTGACGTCACGTCGCGCTGGATGACACGGCGTCGGACCCATGTGATCGTCGCGGTCTCCGTGCGTTCCCCCAGGCCCCTTTCCGGGTGATCTCCGTACGTTCCCCCCGCTTTCCACGCCGTCTCCGTGTGTTCTCCCCGGCACTTCTCGCGTGATCTTGTGTGATCTTCGTCTCTCTCGCGCCGGACGGCGATCCGGCCGAACGCGCTGTGCGTGATCGAACGATACGGAAATGTAGCCGATTGGTCTAAACCTCTTGGTGACCACCCGTGACCTGGCGAGATCATTCTCACACCCACCCAAATGAATTGTGCACTTCATGGCGGGTATGGGCGGTATGACTGGCCTTTCGTATGGTTGTCCTACGGGGGCGTGACGTAGTGGGGACGATCTCCGGAGGGGCTCAATGGATGGCACCAGCTCGTTTTTGATCGTCGCGAACCGATTGCCCGTCGACCGTGTCGGCGAGACCGAATGGCGGCGCAGCCCCGGGGGCCTGGTGACGGCGATCGCGCCGGTCATGCAGCGGCGCGACGGAGCGTGGCTCGGGTGGACCGGCGCCGCGGGCGAGGAACTCAAGCCGTTCGACAACGACGGGATGCATCTCATCCCCGTGCCGCTCTCCGCCCTTGAGGTGGAGCTCTACTACGAGGGCTTCTCCAACGCGACCCTCTGGCCCCTCTATCACGACGTCGTCGCGACGCCCGTCTACTCGCGTGTGCTGTGGGACGCCTACCGAGCCGTCAACGACCGGTTCGCCCGGGCCGCCGCCGACGCAGCCGCCCCCGGCGCCGTCGTCTGGGTGCAGGACTACCAGCTCCAGCTCGTCCCGGCGATGCTGCGCAAGCTCCGTCCCGACCTGCGGATCGGCTTCTTCCTGCACATCCCGTTCCCCCCGGCCGAGCTGTTCTGGCAGCTTCCGTGGCGCAAGGAGCTCCTGGAGGGCCTGCTCGGCGCCGACCTGGTCGGATTCCAGCGCCCCGGAGGTGCCTCCAACTTCATCCGGCTCTGCCGCCGCCTGCTCGGCCTGCAGAACCACAGGAACGAGGTCCAGGTGGACGGTCGTACCGTCCGGGCCGAGGCGTTCCCGATCTCCGTCGACTTCGGCGAGCTGGACCAACTCGTCCGCGAGCCGCACGTCCTCGCCCGGGCCAAGGAGATCCGCGCCGAGCTCGGCGACCCCGAGCACGTCCTGCTCGGCGTCGACCGGCTCGACTACACCAAGGGGATCGGCCAGCGGCTCAAGGCGTTCGGCGAACTGCTCGCCGACGGCGCGATCCAGCCGGGGGAGGCGGCGTTCGTGCAGGTCGCCACCCCCACGAGGGAACGGGTGGCCGAGTACATCCGGCTGCGGGGCGACATCGAGCTCAGGGTCGGCCGGATCAACGGCGAGTACGGGATGCTGGGCCGCCAGCCGATCAGCTACCTGCACCAGTCGTACGACAAGAACGAGCTGGCCGCCCTCTACCGCGCGGCCGACGTGATGGTGGTCACCCCGCTGCGCGACGGCATGAACCTGGTGGCCAAGGAGTACGTCTCCTGCCGTTACGACCTGCGGGGGGCACTCGTGCTCAGCGAGTTCGCCGGGGCCGCCGACGAGCTGCGCCAGGCCTACCTGGTCAATCCGTACGACATAGACGGGATGAAGCGGGCCATGCTCACCGCGATGCGCGCGACGCCGCACGAGCTGGCCCGGAGGATGCGCTCGCTGCGGCGCCGGGTCGCCACCCACGACGTCGACAAGTGGGCGAGTGACTTCCTCACCGCGCTCGAGGCCGGTTGACGGTCAGAGCTTGGTCTCGGCGTCGGACTTCCACGAGTGCCACTTCTTGGCCGCCGCGCGGACCGCGACGATGCGGGCCACCTCCATGCCGAGGCCCATCACCACGGCGTACGCGATCGCCTCGCCGAGGCTGATGTCGAGCGAGTCCGCGCTGGCAGGGGGCTTCTTTCCCGTCGTCTTCTGCCACGCGAACGACAGCACCTTGCGCGAGGCGAAGCCCACGCCGATGCCTACCAGGCCGCCGACGATCCGCCAGGTCATATCGGGTTTGTCCACCGCGCCTGATTCGTGGCCGGCGTGCGTGATTTCCGCCATGATTCCTCCTCGGTAACGACCCTAGTCTCTCCGCACGGTAGAGCCGCCGACGCCATACCATTAGGTGGCATGACCGAACAGCGACCGCGCACCGCCGCCATGCCCGAGAAGCCCACTCTGGATGGACTCGAGGCGGTATGGGTAGCACGCTGGGAGGCGGACGGCACCTACCGCTTCGATCGGTCCCGCACCCGCGACGAGGTCTACTCGATCGACACGCCGCCGCCCACGGTCTCCGGCTCGCTCCACGTCGGACACGTCTTCTCCTACACCCACACCGACACCGTCGCCCGTTACCAGCGGATGCGCGGGCGCGAGGTCTTCTACCCCATGGGCTGGGACGACAACGGCCTGCCCACCGAGCGCCGCGTGCAGAACCACTTCGGTGTCCGCTGCGACCCCTCGCTGCCGTACGACCCCGACTTCGAGCCGCCGGCGAACGCCAAGGGCCAGGTCCCGGTGTCCAGGAAGAACTTCATCGAGCTGTGCGAGCGGCTCACCGCCGAGGACGAGAAGGCCTTCGAGGAGCTGTGGCGCCGCCTCGGCCTGTCCGTCGACTGGACGATGACCTACGCCACGATCGGCGAGCACGCGCGGGTCGCGTCCCAGCGGGCCTTCCTGCGCAACCTCGCGCGCGGCGAGGCGTACCTGTCCGAGGCGCCGACGCTGTGGGACGTGACGTTCCGCACGGCCGTCGCCCAGGCCGAGTTGGAGGACCGGGAGTGGCCCGGAGCCTTCCACCGCATCGGGTTCGAGCTGTCCCCGGAGCAGCGCGAGCAGGGCTTCGGCGACCGCGTGTGGATCGAGACGACCCGGCCCGAGCTGATCCCGGCCTGTGTCGCCCTGGTGGCCCACCCCGACGACGAGCGGTACCGCCCGCTGTTCGGCACGACCGTGCGCACGCCGATCTTCGGGGTCGAGGTGCCGGTCCTCAGCCACCACCTCGCCGAGCCGGACAAGGGCTCGGGCATCGCCATGATCTGCACCTTCGGCGACGTCACCGACGTCACCTGGTGGCGTGAGCTGGACCTGCCGACGCGGCCGGTGATCGGCTGGGACGGCCGCCTGCTGAACGACCCGCCGGAGGCCGTGCCCGCCGAGCCGTACAAGGAGCTGGCCGGGAAGAGTGTGCACGGCGCCCGCGAGCGGATCGTGGAGATACTGGCCGAGGCCGGCGACCTCGACGGCGACCCGCGCAAGATCCAGCGCCCGGTGAAGTTCTACGAGAAGGGCGACCGGCCGCTGGAGATCGTCACCACCCGCCAGTGGTACATCCGCAACGGCGGCCGTGACGTCGAGTTGCGCCTCGCCCTGCTCGACCGGGGCACCGAGCTGCGCTGGCACCCGCCCCACATGCGGGTCAGGTACGACAACTGGGTCGAGGGCCTGGCCGGCGACTGGCTGATCTCCCGGCAGCGGTTCTTCGGCGTGCCGGTCCCCGTCTGGTACCCGCTGGACGGCGACGGCCTGCCCGTCTACGAGGCGCCGATCCCGGCCGAGGAGTCGTCCCTGCCCGTGGACCCGTCCAGCGACGTGCCCCCCGGGTTCACCGAGGACATGCGCGGCAAGCCGCTCGGCTTCGTCGGCGATCCTGACGTGATGGACACCTGGGCGACGTCGTCGCTCTCGCCGCAGATCGCGGCCGGCTGGGAGCGCGACGACGACCTGTTCCGCCGGGTCTTCCCGATGGACCTGCGCCCGCAGGCCCACGAGATCATCCGGACCTGGCTGTTCTCCACGGTCGTCCGGGCGCACCTGGAGCACGGCGGCCTGCCCTGGAAGCACGCCGCGATCTCCGGCTGGATCCTCGACCCCGACCGCAAGAAGATGTCCAAGTCCAAGGGCAACGTGGTCACCCCTCTGGGCCTGCTCGAGCAGTACGGCTCCGACGCGGTGCGCTACTGGGCGGCGAACGGGCGCCCCGGTACGGACACGGCGTTCGACACCGGGCAGATCAAGATCGGCCGGAGGCTGGCCATCAAGATCCTGAACGCCTCCCGGTTCGTGCTCGGCTTCGGAGAGGCGCCCGCCGGGGAGCGGCGGGTCACCGAGCCGCTCGACCTGTCGATGCTGGCCGCGCTCCGCACGGTCGTGACGGAGGCCACCGAGGCGTTCGAGGAGTACGACTACACCCGGGCGCTGGAGCGCACCGAGCGCTTCTTCTGGGAGCTGTGCGACGACTACCTGGAGCTGGTCAAGGCACGGGCCTACGACGGGAACGCCTCGGCCGTCACGGCGCTGCGCCAGGCGCTCGACGTGCTCCTGCGGCTCTTCGCGCCCTTCCTGCCGTTCGTGACCGAGGAGGTCTGGTCCTGGTGGCGCGCCGGTTCGGTGCACCGCGCCGCCTGGCCGTCCGCTGCCGATCTCCAGGCCGACCCCGGCGCCGAGCCCGGCCGCGGGGTCCACGGCGACCCCGCGGTGCTCGGCGCGGTGGCCGAGGTGCTGCGCCAGGTGCGCAAGGCCAAGTCCGAGGCCAGGCTGTCCATGCGGGCCGAGATCTCTCGCCTCTCCGTCTCCGGTCCCCACGCCGCGCTCGTACGGCAGGCGCAGGACGACCTGTGCGCGGCGGGTAACGTCGAGGAGTTCGTCCTCGACCCGGCTGGGCCGGATTCCACGGTGTCCGTCACACTCGCCGAGTGACGCCGGTCACGCGTTCATCGCCGGATGAATAATCGGGTGCGCGCATTGGGGGGCGACATGTCAGGCTGGACGTTGTGATCCCGGAAAAGGAACGTCGAACGCTTCATGTGCCCCCCACGTTGCTCACGCTCGCCGTGTGGGGCGCCTGTCTGATCGTCCTCGGCGTGGTGATCTACTTCTTCTGGCAGATCATCGGTCGCGTCGGCATCGTGGCGCTGCCGGTGGCGGTGGCGTTCCTGCTGACCGCGCTGCTGTATCCGGTGACCGGCCGCCTGCGCAGACGGATGCGGCCGATCTACGCCACCTGGCTCACCGTCCTGCTCTTCTTCGCGGTCATCGCCGGCATCGGCTTCCTCATCGGCATCAGGGCCAACGCGGAGGCGCCCCGGCTCGTCGACCAGATCGACAAGACCTCGCGCGAGGTGCAGGCCTGGCTGATCAACGGGCCCTTCCATTTGAAGGAGTCCCAGATCACCGGCGTCATCGACGAGCTGACGAAACAGCTCGTCGAACGGCGCGGGCAGATCACGGGCACGGTCATCACCGGGGCGGCGGCGGTGGTCGAGGTGCTCGCCGGCATCGTGCTGCTGCTCTTCGTCACGTTCTTCTTCCTCAAGGACGGCGACCGCATCTGGAACTGGTTCCTGCGCGCGTTCGGCGGGGCGGCGCCGCACGTCGACCGGGCGGGCCGGTCCGCCTGGCGGACCCTCTCGCACTATGTCCAGGGCACCGTCGCCATCTCCGCGATCCACGGTGTGGTGATCGGCGCGACCCTCGCCGTGCTGCGGGTGCCGCTGTGGGCGCCACTCGCGGTGCTGGTGTTCATCGCGAGTTTCATCCCGATCGTCGGCATCCTCTTCGCGGGGACGGTCGCGACCCTCGTGACGTTCGGATCCCAGGGCTGGGTGCCCGCGGCGATCTTCGTAGGCGTCCTCATCGTCGAGCAACAGCTGGAGAACCACGTCCTGCAGCCGCTCATCGTCGGCCGGGCGGTGGACTTCCACCCGTTGGCGATCATCCTCGTGCTGGGCGTGGGCGGTGTGATCGCGGGGATCGCGGGGGCGGCGGTGGCGGTCCCGGTGGCCGCGGTCATCTACCGCGTGTTGCAGGAACTGCTGCGCCGTGAACCGCCACCTCCCGTCGGGGAGCCTCCGCAGTCGCCGCCCCTGCATCCTCAGGGAGCGGAGCCGCCGGAACGCTCCACACCGAAGCCATCCGGGTCCGTGGAGGCGGTATCTCCCCAGCGCAACGGGTAGTGTCTTGGCTCATGAATGTTGAGGTGCTGATCCACCGTCTCGACACAGGGCTCCCGCTGCCCGGCTACGCGCATCCCGGTGACGCGGGGGCCGATCTGTACGCCGCGACGGACGTCGAGTTGCTGCCGGGGGAGCGGGCCGTGGTCGGCACCGGGGTGGCCATCGCCCTTCCCGACGGGTACGCCGCGTTCGTGCACCCCCGGTCGGGGCTCGCCTCCAAGTTCGGCGTCACCCTGGTGAACGCGCCGGGAACGGTCGACGCCGGCTACCGCGGCGAGATCAAGGTGACCCTCCTCAACACCGACACCAAGGAGACCGCGTCGCTCAGACGCGGCGACCGCATCGCCCAGTTGGTCATCCAGCGGGTGGAGAAGGCGTCCTTCTACGAGGTGGACCGGCTGCCCGGCTCGGTACGCGGCGCGAACGGGTTCGGCTCCACCGGTCGATGATCACAGGCGAGCACAGGTCATAAGGAGTGTGAACGACGTGTTCGGACGCCGTCGACGCGCGGATGAGGAGACGGCGCAGGCCGTACCCGAGAGGGAGCCCGCCGCTCCCGCGCGCGAATCAGGTCCGTGGGACGCAGAAGAGGCACATCCGGAGAGCGAGCGGGTCGACCTGGGAGGTCTGCTCCTGCCCGTCGGTCCCGGTTTCGAGATCCAGCTCACCATGTCCGGTGACAGCATCGTGGGTGCCGTCGTGCTCGTGGAGGAGAGCGCCCTGCAGGTGCAGGCGTTCGCCGCGCCGAAGCGCAGCGGCATCTGGGACGAGGTCCGTGCCGAGCTGTCCCGGGAGGTGGCCGCCCTGGGCGGCACCGCCGAGGAGCGGGAGGGCCCGTTCGGGCCGGAGCTGGCCGCGAAGGTCCCGGCGCAGGGCCAGGGCACGCAGCCGGTCCGCTACATCGGGGTGGACGGGCCGCGCTGGCTCCTGCGGGCCGCTCTCAGTGGCCGCGCCGCACTCGATCCGGCCGCGGCCGAGACCCTCGAAGGAGTCGTGCGCGACATCGTCGTCGTCCGTGGCGACGAGCCGATGGCTCCGCGCGAGCCCATCCAGCTGCGCCTGCCCGCCGAGGCCAGGCAGGCGATGGAGCAGGAGCCCGAGCACGAGGAGTTCAAGCCGTTCGAGCGAGGCCCGGAGATCTCCGAGATCCGGTGAAACCCGGCATGCGCTTCGCCGCGTTCCATCGCCTACGCTTGGAAAGCATGAACACGGAGCGAGCTTGGTGAGCACGCGCAGTGGCCGGCGACACGCCTCCCGAGAGAGCGTCGCCGGCGGCGAAGCGGCCCGCACGGCCCGCGAGGAGACGGTGAGCGATCGATGAGCACGGCGGAGCCGGTGAAGAAGGGCCGTCTGCGCGGCTTCTTCCAGCGGCTGACGAGCAGCCAGGCCGAGTTGGAGGCCGAAGAACTCCGCGAGGACCTGGGCAGGCACGGCGCCACGCCCATCGCCTCCTGCGGGGAGCGGCAACGCTCCTGCGTCGCCGGTACACTACGGACCGTCACACTTCGGCCACGGGGCGGAGCCCCCGCGCTGGAGGCGGAGCTGTACGACGGCTCCGACGTGATCGACCTGGTCTGGCTCGGCCGCCGCAAGATCGCCGGCATCGAGCCCGGCCGTGTGGTCCGTGCCGAGGGCCTGGTCAGCGTCCAGGACGGCCGGAAGGTCATGTTCAACCCACGTTACGAGCTTCGCCCCGCCGGTGGGCAGTGATCGTCGGGGAGCGCGCGTGAGCGCGTTCGCCGAGCGGATCGACGCGAGCGACGCGCCATGCGACCGGCCCCGCCGGTCGCGACGCGAGGAGGAATCATGAGTGCAGCGGACGTAACGGCGACGCACGCCGCACATGACACCGTCGAGGCCGCCCTCAGGGCCCAGCTGAGTAAGGCGCTGGGCGGCAAGAGGGGCATCATCGAGGCCGCGGTGCCCACGATCGCCTTCACCGCCATGTGGGTGGGCACGAGCGAGCTCAAGCTCTCGCTGATCGTCAGCATCGCCACCGCGGTCGTCCTGCTGCTGGTGCGGCTCGTGCAACGCAGCACGCCGCAGTTCGTGATCAACAGCCTGATCGGCATCGCCATCGGCGCGTTCTTCGCCACCCGCAGCGGCGACGCCAAGGACTACTTCCTGCCGGGCATCCTCTACAACGCCGTGTACGCCGCGGCCATGCTGCTGTCGATCGTGACCCGATGGCCGGTCCTGGGCTTCCTGATCGGCTCGGTGACGGGTGATCCGACGGCCTGGCACAAGGATCCGGGTCTGGTCCGGCTCTGCTCCAAGCTCACGTGGCTGTTGATGCTGCCCTGCCTGGTGCGCGTGCTGGTGCAGCTGCCGCTCTACATGTTCGACCAGGTCGTCACGCTCGGCCTCACCAAGATCGCACTGGGCTGGCCGCTCCAGGTCGCGGCGCTCGCGGCCATGGTGTGGGTGCTCGCCCGGGGCCGTACCCCGATCCAGAGCACCGGCTGAGCGGCGGTCGCCCCGCTCGGCAGGGGCGACCGGCTCTGCGGCTCAGCTGCGCGGCCCAGTTGCGGCCCAGTTGCGGCTCAGCGCCCCGACAGCAGTTCGGCGAGCTCGTGCTCCACGTCCTGGTTGGCGACGAAGAGCAGCTCGTCCCCGGCTTCCAGCGGGTCGTCGGCCGACGGCACCAGGACCCGGCCCTCGCGCAGGATCGCGACCAGCGCCGCGTCCACCGGCCACGGCACGGACCCGGCCCGCTGCCCCACCACCGGCGCGTCCTCGGCCAGGGTGAGCTCGACCAGGTTCGCCTGGCCCTGCCGGAAGGTCATCAGCCGGACGAGATCGCCCACGCTGACGGCCTCCTCGACCAGCGCCGAGAGCAGGCGCGGCGTGGAGACCGCCACGTCCACGCCCCACGACTCGTTGAACAGCCACTCGTTCTTGGGGTGGTTGATGCGGGCCACGACGCGCGGCACGCCGTACTCGGTCTTGGCCAGGAGGGAGACCACCAGGTTGACCTTGTCGTCGCCGGACGCGGCGATGACGACCTGGCAGCCGTTCAGCCCGGCCTCGTCGAGCGAGGAGATCTCGCAGGCGTCGGCGAGCAGCCACTCGGCGCGGGGAACGCTGTCGATCTTGATGGCTCGTGGATCGACGTCGATGAGAAGGACCTCGTGGCCGTTCTCCAGGAGTTCCGCGGCGATGGAGCGCCCGACGGCGCCCGCGCCCGCGATGGTGACGCGCATCAGTGCTCCTCGGAAGGTGCGCCGGACAGCACCTTGTTGATCCGGTCCATGTCGTTCTCCGCGGCGATGACGTGCAGGATGTCGCCGTCCTGGATGACGGTGTCGTCCTTGGGCACCAGGGCCTCGCCCATCCGGTTGAGGAAGGCGATCCTGCCGCCCGTCGCCTCCTCGACCTTCCGCGTCCGTGTCCCGATCCAGCCGGGGTTGAACGCCATCTCGGCGAGGATCACGGTCCCCGTGGGATCGCGCCACAGCGGTTCCGCGCCCTCCGGGAGCACCCGGCGCAGGATCTGGTCGGCGGTCCAGCGGACCGTCGCCACGGTCGGGATGCCGAGGCGCTGGTAGACCTCGGCCCGCCTGGGGTCGTAGATGCGGGCCACCACGTTGTCCACGCCGAAGGTCTCGCGTGCCACGCGGGCGGAGATGATGTTGGAGTTGTCGCCGCTGCTCACCGCGACGAAGGCGGAGGCCGTCGCCAGCCCCGCCTCCTCCAGGACATCACGGTCGAAGCCGACTCCGGTGACCCGTCGGCCGCGGAAGCCCGCGCGCAGCCTGCGGAAGGCCTGCGGGTCACGGTCGATGATCGCGACCGAGTGGCCGCTGTCCTCGAGGATGTGGGCGAGAGTCGAACCGACCCGTCCGCATCCCATGATCACGATATGCATGCTCTCCCGCCGTCGGGTTGGGGCGGTCTCCTTTGAGCACAGTATGTCGCTCGCGATGGATGCCGGGTGAGCGGGGAGCCAAGGTGAAGGACTAGCATCGACAGTCGTGTCAAAGGTGACGGACCTCGTCAAGCGGCTCCTCGTGGGGCGTGCGCTTCGCAGCACGCAACTCCACGACCAGTTGCTCCCCAAACGTATCGCGCTTCCGGTTTTCGCCAGTGACGCACTCTCCTCGGTGGCGTACGCGCCGCAGGAAATCCTGGTGATCCTGT
The DNA here is from genome assembly GCA_001570385.1 of Microtetraspora glauca. Taxonomy (GTDB): domain Bacteria; phylum Actinomycetota; class Actinomycetes; order Streptosporangiales; family Streptosporangiaceae; genus Microtetraspora; species Microtetraspora glauca. The sequence continues at coordinate 87,813 of BBYL01000011.1, forward strand.
CGCTGGGCGGCGCCGCGTTCTACAGCTACAGTCCGTGGGTCGCCCTGGGCGTCGTCGTGGTCATGCTCACCGTGGTCGCCTCCTACCGGCAGAACGTGCACGCCTACCCGAGCGGCGGCGGCGACTACGAGGTGGCCACGACCAACCTGGGGCCGAGCGCCGGGTTGACCGTGGCGAGCGCGCTCCTCGTGGACTACGTGCTGACGGTCGCGGTCTCGGTCGCCAACGGCGCCGACTACGTGGGCGCCACGGTGCCGTTCGTCGCGGAGAACCGGCCGCTGGTGGCGATCGCGATCGTCGTGCTGCTGACCATCATGAACCTGCGCGGCCTTCGCGAATCGGGTGCGGCCTTCGCGGTTCCGACGTACGCGTTCATGTTCGCCGTGATCGGCATGGTCCTGTGGGGTCTGTTCCGGCTGCTCGTGCTGGGTGACACGCTGCGCGCCCCCACGGCCGACTACCAGATCGTGGCGGAGCAGGCCGACATCGCCGGGTTCGCGATGGCCTTCCTGGTGCTGCGCGCGTTCTCCTCCGGCTGCGCCGCGCTGACCGGCGTCGAGGCGATCAGCAACGGCGTGCCCGCGTTCCGCAAGCCCAAGAGCAAGAACGCCGCGACGACGCTGCTCATGATGGGCGTCATCGCGGTCGTCATGTTCAGCGGCATCATCTACCTGGGCCTCAAGGCCGGGGTGAAGCTGACCGAGCCCGCCAACGTCGCCAGGGACATCCTCATCAACGGGCAGCCGGCCGGGCCCGGCTACTATCAGCAGCCGATCATCGCGCAGGTCGCGTCGGCCGTGTTCGGTGACGGCTCGATCCTGTTCATCGCCATCGCCGCGGTCACCGCGCTCATCCTGTTCCTGGCCGCGAACACCGCGTTCAACGGCTTCCCCGTACTCGCCTCGATCCTCGCCCAGGACCGGTACCTGCCGCGCCAGCTGCACACCCGCGGCGACCGGCTGGCGTTCAGCAACGGCATCATCCTGCTCGCCACCGGCGCCTGCCTGCTCATCTGGGCGTTCCAGGCCGACGTGAGCAAGCTGCTCAACCTCTACATCGTCGGCGTGTTCGTGTCGTTCACCCTCAGCCAGATCGGCATGGTGCGGCACTGGACGCGGCACCTGAGGACCGAGACCGACCCCAAGACCCGCTTCCGCATGATGCGCGCCCGCGTCATCAACGGGTTCGGCGGGGTCATGACGGGCATCGTCCTCATCGTCGTCCTGCTCACGAAGTTCACGCACGGCGCGTACATCGTCTGCATCGCCATGCCGGTGCTGTTCCTGATGATGAAGGGCATCCGGCACCACTACGACCGGGTCGCCGACGAGCTGGCCGCGCCCGAGGGCGAGATCGACGAGACGATGCTCCCGGCTCGCAACCACTCCATCGTGCTCGTGTCCAAGATCCACAAGCCGACGCTGCGCGCCCTCGCGTACGCCAGGGCCACCCGGCCGTCCACCCTGGAGGCCGTCACGGTGAGCGTGGACGCCGACGAGGCGGCCAGGCTTCAGGAGGAATGGGACCGGCGGGGCATTCCGGTGCCGTTGAAGATCCTCGACTCGCCCTACCGTGAGATCACCGGGCCGGTGCTCGACTACGTCAAGTCGCTGCGCCGCAAGTCGCCGCGCGACGTGGTGACCGTGTACATCCCCGAGTACGTCGTCGGCCGCTGGTGGGAGCACCTGCTCCACAACCAGAGCGCGCTGCGGCTGAAGGGGCGTCTGCTGTTCAAGCCGGGAGTGATGGTCACCAGCGTGCCGTGGCAGCTCGCCTCCTCCGACCGGCTCAAGGGCCGCCCCGAGGCGTTCGCGCCCGGTGCCGTACGGCGGTCGCACCCCGAAGTGAAGAACGGCGAGATCAAGGCATGACCAAGCAAGGGATCGGCGGGGAGAACACGATGGCGATCGAGTTGACGGTGGGGCCGGTCGCGAACGGCGGCTGGTGCGTGGCCAGGCACGAGGGGCGCGTCGTGTTCGTCCGGCACGCGCTCCCCGGCGAGCGTGTCCTCGCGGCGATCACCGAGGAGACCGCGCGGTTCCTGCGCGCGGACGCGGTAGAGATCCTGGAGCCGTCGCCGGACCGGGTGACGCCGCCGTGCCCGTTCAGCGGCCCGGGAAGGTGCGGCGGCTGCGACTGGCAGCACGCGTCGCCCGAGGCGCAGCGCCGGTTGAAGGCGGACGTCGTCGAGGAGCAGTTGCGCCGTCTCGCGGGCATCGAATGGAAGGTGACCGTCGAGGAGGTGCCCGGTTCCGCCGGAGGCGGGCTCGGCTGGCGGACGCGGGTGCAGTTCGCCGCCGACAGGCACGGTTCCATCGGCCTGCGCCGGCACCGGTCGCACGACATCGAGTACATCGACGCCTGCCCGATCGCCCATCCGGCGGTCGAGGAGGTCGGCGCGGAGGGGCTCGAATGGCCGGGGGCCGCCACCGTCGAGGTGGTGGCGTCCTCGGGCGGCGACAGGGCCGTCATCGTGACCCCGAGGCCCGGCAGGCGGGTGTCCCTGCCCGATGTCGACGCCGCGGTCCTCATCGACGAGGGCAAGCGGGGCACGCGCGCCGTCCGGGGCCAGGCGTCCATGACCGAACGCGTCGGCGACCGGGACTTCCGGGTCACCGCGAGTGGTTTCTGGCAGGTGCATCCGGGCGCCGCCGCGACCCTCCTCGACACCGTGCTGGACTTCGCGCGGCCGAAGGCGGGGGAGTGGGCGCTCGACCTGTACTGCGGCGTCGGCCTGTTCGCCGCCGGCCTCGCCGAGGCGGTGGGCCCCGACGGCGCGGTGCTGGGCGTGGAGTCGGATCCGCAGGCCGTACAGGACGCGCGGTGGAACCTGCGGGACCTGCCGCAGGCCCGGACCGAGCGGGGCAAGGTCGAGGAGGCGCTCGACCGTCTGGAGATCGAGCGGGCCGACCTCGTCGTGGTCGACCCGCCGAGGGCCGGACTCGGACGGCCCGTGGTGGACCGCGTCGCCACGCTGGACGCGCTCCGCGTCGTCTACGTCTCCTGTGACCCGGCCACGCTGGCGCGTGACATCGCCTGGTTCGCCCCGTACGGCTATCGCCTGGATGATCTGAGGGCTTTCGACCAGTACCCGATGACCCATCATGTGGAGTGCGTCGCGCTCCTGGTCAAGGACTGAGCGCGGGCGCGGGGCGCGCGCGGGGTGCGCGGCAGCAATTGGACGAGTCCGGCGACGGCCAGGGCGACCGCGATCAGGTAGACCACCCCGTGCTGGAAGGCCCGCGTCATGCCGCCGGACAGGCCGCCGTAGAAGACGATGCCGACGATGCCGACCCCGAGCGCCCCGCCGACCTGCTGGGCCGTGGTGAGCGCGCCGGCGGCGGCCCCGGCGTGGTGCGGGGCCACCCTGGCCAGGACGGTGCTCATGATCGGCGCGAGTGCGAGACCCATGCCGAACCCGTCGACGATCAGCGCGGGAAGCAGCCATCCGACCGGCGCGTTCCCGCCGACCGCGACGAGGAGGGCGGTCAGGCCCAAGGCCCTGGCGAGCCCGCCGACGGCGATCACCTGGCGGCCGAAGCGGGCCGCGAGGCGGGGTGCGAGCAGTGACGCGGCCAGGTAGCCCCCGCCGATCGGCAGGAAGATCAGCCCGGCCTGGAGTGCGTCGAAGCCCCTGCCCTCCTGGGCGTACAGGGCGAAGATCAGGAAATAGGCGGACATGCCCATCGTGAACGCGAGATAGGTGAGCAGCCCGGCGGTGAAGGCGCGCTCCCGGAACAAGGTCAGGTCGATCAGGGGCGACGGGTGCCGCCGCCTGCCGTACGCGAGGAAGAGCACGGCGGCGAACGCGAACGACAGCAAGGTCCACATCGGCCAGCCCCGCTCACGCCCCTCAATCAGCGGGAGCAGCGTCGCGACCAGCCCGAGCGTGATGAGGGCGGTGCCCCCGAGGTCGAGCCGGACCACGCCGTCGAGACGGCTCTCGGGGACCAGCCGTCCGGTGACCGCGAGGGCGGCGACGCCGATCGGCACGTTGATCAGGAAGCAGGCCCGCCACCCCAGCCCGAACAGGTCCGCCTGGATGAGCAGGCCGCCGATGAGCTGGCCGAACACCGCGGCCAGACCCATCGTCAACGCGTACGCGTTGATGGCCCTGGCCTGGGCGGCGCCGCTGTAGGCGGTGCGCAGGATGGCCAGCACCTGCGGGGAGAGCAACGCGGCCGCCGCGCCCTGTGCGACCCGGGCGACGACCAGCGTGGCGGCGTCGGGGGCCAGGCCGCACGCGATCGAGGCGAGCGTGAACAGCGCCAGGCCGACGGCGAACATCCGGCGGCGGCCGAAGATGTCGCCGAGCCGCCCGCCGAGGACGAGGCCGGAGCCGTACGCCAGGGCGTATCCGGCCACCACCCATTCGACGGCGGCGGTGCTGGTGTGCAGGTCACGCTGGGTCGTGGGGATGGCCACGTTGACGATGAAGAAATCGAGGATCGTGATGAAAACGCCGGTCAGCACGGTGGGCAGAGTGCCCGGGCGGGACATGGCCGCTCCTGTAGATAGAACGATCGGTATACGCCGCATGATTAGATAGAACGGTTGATCTACTGTCAAGCCCGTGCCAGAATCGGTCCGTGACGACGAGACCGGGGCCGCGACAGCGGCTGCTCGACGCGGCCCGCGACCTCACCTACGCCCAGGGTGTGCACGTCGGCGTGGACGCGATCCTCAAGGAGGCCGATGTCGCGCGCCGCTCGCTCTACCAGCATTTCGGGGGGAAGGACGGGCTCATCGCCGAGGTGCTGCGCACCCACTCCGGCGAGGCCCGCTACCGCGAGGTCATGGACGCGGCGGGCGACGAGCCGCGCCTGCGCGTGCTCGCCGTCTTCGACGAGCTGGAGAAGATCACCACCCGGCCGTCGTTCCGCGGCTGCCGCTACACCTCGGCCGACCTCGCCCTCGCCGATCCGGGCCATCCCGCTCACGCGGAGATCCGTGCCTACAAGGACGGGCTCCATCGGCTCTTCGCCGCCGAGCTGACCAGGCACGGCCATCCCGACCCGGATTTCGGCGCCGACCAACTCCTCGTGCTCATCGACGGAGTGCTGGCCCACGCCGTCACCCGTCCCGACGCTCATCCGGCCCTGGCCGCGCGGGCGACGGCGGAGTTCATCATGGACCGCTCATCCAGGACGTGATCCACGTCGCCGCATGACGGCCGTGCCGGTGGCCGCCGCCGGGCGTGCGGGCACCTCGCGGACGCCGCCGATCATCGCAACCAGCGGCATGGCCATAAAACATCCGCAAATAGTGATCAAATTAGAGAAACCGGTATATCCGGACGCTTCGGACGGGGAATCCAAGCTCCTGCACACCTTCCGACGCGGCCCGACGAGCGGGCGGTCACGATCACGGGGGAAGCATGAAGCAGGAGAAGAAGATCACATCGGAGATGCAGAAATGCATCGACATGTGCATGGAGGCCCACAGCTGTTGTGAGCAGACCATGACGCACTGTCTCCAGCAGGGCGGCAAGCACGCCGACATGGCGATGATGGGCGCCCTGATGGACTGCTCCGACATGACCCGCATGTGCGGCGACATGATGATGCGCCAGTCGCCGATGGCCATGGACATGGCCGGCATGTGCGCCCGGGCCGCGGACAGGTGTGCCGAGATGGCCATGCCCATGAGCACCGGCGACCCCATGATGCAGAAGTGCGTGGACGCGTGCCGCGCGTGCGCCCAGGCGGCCCGCGCCGTGGCTCCTGCCCGCGCCTGACCTCCGCCCGGCCGGCGGCCGACCCACCGCACCCCGCTCCGCGATCCGGAGCGGGGTGTCGTGCGCCCGGCGGCCGGGCTCCGCCCCCTCCTACGCGTACGACCAGGAATTCCAGGCGGTGACCTGGATCATGATGACGGGGCCTGCGGGCGGCCGGTCCCGATACTGGGCGTACTTCCCGGCAAGCGAGGCCAGGGCGGGGGCCCGCTCCGCGTCGTCCTCGGCGATCGTGGCGTACCCGTCCGCCCGGACCCACCACAGCTCGTCCCAGTCGTCGGCGTAGTGGTCGGCCAGCACGCACACGTTCGGGTTCTCCCGTATGTCGCGGATCCGGCGCAGGTTCGTGGTGGTCTTCGGCTTGTGGTCGACCGCCGTGACGATCGTGTCGCCGTCGAGGGCGAAGGTGATGGGCACGAGATGGGGGACCCCGGCACCGCTCACCGTGGCGAGCCTGGCCACCCGCGCGCCGCCCAGCAACCGCCGTGCGTCCATCTCCTCATTGAAGCAGTGGCGGAACGGTCACGACGCGGCGGAGTCCAGGATCCGGCCGACCTCGTCACGGGGACGGGCGCCGCGCACGGACACCCAGGCCAGGCCGGTCCGTTCGCGGAACGCGGCCAGCCGCCGCGCCTGGCCGGCACCGAGATCCTGTGACGCGGCCAGCACCGGTACGAGTCCCATCCGCTGCCATCCCGGCCGGCCGTCCACACCCAGCGCGTACGGCAACTGGGCGTGGACGGCCCTGGCCGCGACGGCCAGCCGGCGCAGGTTGCCGGACGCACCCGGCTGGAAGGGCACGAGCAGGTTGACCGCGCGGATGTCGACGCCCGCGGCCCGGGTGGTGCGCAGCATGGCGCTGTCGGCCGCGGAGAGGCCGGATTCGGAGGCGGGGAGCGTGAAGGTGACGCCGAGCGCGCGCCCGCTCGCCGCGGCCTCCCGCTGCAGCAGGCTGATCGCCACCGCACGCCGGCCGGTCGCCGTCGCGTCCGACGAGTCACGGACCTCGAAGTCGATGACGGCCGGAGCGAACGAGCCGAGCACGCGGCGGTAGGCCGCCAGCAGGCGGTCAATGTCCGCGCAGGTGGCGGAGAGCTCGCGTCCCGAAGGGCCGCCGAAGGCGAGACCGGCGTCCCCGCCCCCCGCCCGGAGGGAACCGATGCCGTTGGCGACGGGGTTGCCGCCCTGCTCGGTGATCCCGCCCCAGCGTGGGGTGCAGCCGTCCGGCCCGGCGGCGAGATGGCCGATGGTGTACCAGCCGGTCCCGGTGCGGCGGGCGGCCTCGGCCAGGTCGAACTCGGGCTCCCGTACGGCGTCCACGAAGACGACGTAGCCGGAGGGGCCGCCGGTCCGCGTCACCGCCGGGACCGTCGTGGCCGGCTCCGTCGTGGCCGGCTCCGACGTGCGCAACGCGACGGCGGAGCTCGCGGTCACCCCCGGCTCGGGGACATGCGCGACGGGGGTGGCGGACCAGTCGGGGCGGGCCTGCGCGGGCAGCAGCCAGAGGGCGTATCCGGTGCAGGCGACCAGGGCCGTCGCGGCCAGGGCCACCAGGGATCGTGGAGGTGTTCCCGGCTCGCGCTCCCGCCGTACAGAACCCACCGTTCACCACCCTGAGTCATATTGTGGCTACTTTACGCGCATGATGCGTGGACCATATCAACCACGCCCGGACGGCCGGGGAGATAATGACCGGATGAAGCTGAGGATCTTCACCGAGCCGCAAGAGGGCGCGACGTACGACGATCTGCTCGCGGTGGCGCAGGCCACGGAGCGGCTCGGATTCGACGCGTTCTTCCGTTCCGACCACTACGCGCGGATCGGGGCCGGTGATCCCGGCCCCGGTTCGACGGACGCCTGGGTGACCCTCGCGGGTCTGGCCAGGGAGACGTCGCGCATCCGGCTCGGCACCCTGGTCTCGCCGGTGACGTTCCGGCTGCCCGGCCCCCTCGCCATCAGCGTCGCGCAGGTCGACCAGATGAGCGGCGGCCGGGTCGAGCTCGGCCTGGGCACGGGCTGGTTCGACCGCGAGCACGCCGCCTACGGCATCCCGTTCCCTCCGGTGGGTGAGCGGTTCGAGCGGTTCGAGGAGCAGCTGGAGATCATCACCGGGCTGTGGGGCGCGGCCAAGCCGTACTCGTTCGAGGGCGCGCACTACCGGGTGGAGGACTCCCCGGCGCTGCCCAAGCCGGTCCAGCGCCCCAGGCCGCCGATCATCATCGGCGGTGGCGGCGCCCGCAGGACGCCCAGGCTCGCCGCCCGGTTCGCGGACGAGTACAACCTGCCGTTCCGGAGTCTGGAGGAGACGCGGTCGGCCTTCGGGCGGGTGCGCGAGGCGTGCGAGGCCGCCGGACGGGGGTCCATGGTGTATTCGGCCGCGCAGACCGTGTGCGCGGGCAGGGACGAGGCCGAGATCGCCCGTCGCGCCGCCGCTATCGGCCAGGACGTGGCGGCCCTGCGGGAGGGTGCTCTCGCCGGGACGCCCGCCGAGATCGTGGAGAAGATCGGGAAGTTCGCCGAGATGGGCGCGGAGCGGATGTACCTCCAGGTCATGGATCTCGCCGATCTCGACCATCTGGAACTGATCGCGGCCGAGGTCATGCCGCACGTGTGATCCCCGCCGCGACCTCCGGTCCTCCGGGCGCGGACGTCACGGATCATGAGGAATCGGGTGGAAAGACAAAGAGAAGGTACGGAATGCTTAATCCGTGCTTCTCACGATCTCGACCGTTTCCTCCGTGACGTCCGGCCCGGCGACCGATCTCGGCTTCCTGCTGCACAAGCATCCCGAACGGGTGCAGGAGTTCGGCCAGTCGTTCGGCACGGCCCGCGTCTTCTATCCGGAGGCCACGGAGCGGCGGTGCACGGCCGCGCTTTTGCTGGAGGTGGACCCGGTCCGGCTCGTGCGCTCGCGCGGGAAGACCTCGCCGGACTTCAGCCTGGGACAGTACGTCAACGACCGTCCGTACGCGGCGTCGTCGCTGCTCGCGGTGGCGCTCGGAGACGTCTTCCGTACGGCCAGGACGGGGCGCTGCAACGCGCGCCCCGAACTCGCGGCGCACCCGATGCCGCTGGAGATCTGCCTTCCCGCGCTGCCGTGCCGTGGCGGCGCCGCTCTCGCCCGCCGGCTGTTCGAGCCGCTCGGCTGGGAGGTGGAGGCGACCGCCATCCCCCTCGACGAGGGATTCCCCGAGTGGGGCGAGTCCCGGTACGTACGGCTGTCGCTGCGCGGCGAGGTGCGGCTGGCCGACGCGCTCAACCACCTGTACGTGCTGCTTCCGGTGCTCGACGACGCCAAGCACTACTGGCTGGCGGGCGACGAGGTGGACAAGCTCGTCCGTGCGGGTGGGGGCTGGCTGGCCGTGCATCCGGAGAAGGGGCTGATCACCCGGCGGTACCTCGGCCGCCGCAGGGCACTGGAGCGCACCGCCTTCGCCCGGCTGGCCGAGCTCGGTGACGATGTCGAGGAGGCCCTGGAGCCCCCTCTGGACGAGGAGCTCACGCCCGACGGCGGGGCCGGTGGGGAGGCGGGAGAGCTCGCGGAGTCCGCTCCCGCGTCTGGTCCCGAACCGGAGCCCGCGCCCGCGTCCGCGCACGAACCCGTCTCCGCGTCCGCCACGTTCGCGGCCGTGGCCGCCGGCGGGGCCGCCGGCGCGCCCGCTGATGGGGCCGCGTCCGAATCCGGGGACGTTCGAGTCCCCTTGAACGTGCTGCGGAGAGAGGCCGTCGTCGCCGCCCTGGAGGAACTCGGGGCGCGTACGGTGATCGACCTCGGGTGTGGCTCCGGCCAGTTGGTGTCGGCGCTGCTGGCCCGGCCGGTGTTCGCCAGGATCGCGGGTACCGACGTGTCCACGCAGGCGCTCGCCATCGCCGCGCGCAAGCTCAAGCTCGACCGGATGCCGGACGCGAAACGGGCCCGCCTCGAGCTGTTCCAGGGCGCGCTGACCTACGCCGACCCACGGTTCGCCGGGTACGACGCCGCCGTCCTCATGGAGGTGATCGAGCATGTCGATCCACCCCGGCTGCCCGCTCTGGAGCGGGTCGTCTTCGGTACGGCGAAGTCCGCGCACGTCGTCGTGACCACGCCCAACGCGGAATACAACATGCGCTACGACTTCCTGGACGGCGCCCATGGCGGGGGCCGGGCGATGCGCCACCCGGACCACCGGTTCGAGTGGACCAGGGCCGAGTTCGCCTCCTGGGCCTCGGCGGTGGCGGGCCGGTACGGGTACCACGTCGAGTTCAGGCCGGTGGGTGAGGACGACCCGGAGGTCGGGCCGCCCACCCAGATGGCGGTGTTCAGCGTGAAGGCGGACGCGACGGCGGACTCCGTGAAGGACGCCACAGCCACAGAGAACGCCACAGAGAACGCCACAGAGAACGCCGCGAGGGACGTCACAGAGGGCGCCACGGCCGTTGTGACGGGGGAGAGGAGCGAGGGCGATGGTTGAGGTCAAGGTCCCCGAGACCGGGCTGGTGGTGCTCGTCGGCGTCTCCGGGAGCGGGAAGTCGACCTTCGCCGCCCGGCATTTCGCGCCCACCCAGGTGATCTCCTCGGACTTCTGCCGGGGCCTGGTCTCGGACGACGAGAACGACCAGTCGGCCACGCCCGACGCGTTCGACGTGCTGCACTACATCGTCGGCACCCGCCTGCGGCGCGGCCTCCTCACGGTCGTGGACGCCACGAACGTGCAGTGGGACGCGCGCAAGAAGCTGGTCGAGCTGGCCAAGAGCCACGACGTACTGGCCGACGCCGTCGTGCTCGACGTCGCCGAGAAGGTGGCCGTCGCGCGCAACGCCGTACGGCCGGACCGGGACTTCGGGCCACGGGTGATCACACGGCAGAGCAAGGACCTGCGGCGCTCGCTCAGCCGGATGTCCAGGGACGGCTTCCGCCGGGTCCACGTGCTGCGCGGGGACGAGATCGACGAGGCCGTCGTCACCTACGAGAAGTCGTGGACCGACAAGACCGAGCTGACCGGCCCGTTCGACATCATCGGCGACGTGCACGGGTGCCGCTCGGAGCTGGAGACGCTGCTGCGCTCCCTCGGCTGGGAGGTCACCGCCGCGGGCGCCGTGCATCCCGAGGGGCGTATCGCGGTGTTCGTCGGCGACCTCGTCGACCGCGGGCCCGACACCCCGGGCGTGCTGCGCCTCGTCATGGGCATGGTCGCGGCCGGAACCGCCCTGTGTGTGTCCGGGAACCACGAGCAGAAGCTCGTCCGCGCGCTCGGCGGGCGTAAGGTCAGGGTCGCGCACGGTCTCAAGGAGTCCCTGGAGCAGCTCGCCGCCGAGCCGGAGGAGTTCCAGCGGGAGGCCAGGGCGTTCATGGACGGCCTCATCAGCCACTACCGGCTGGACGGGGGACGGCTCGTGGTCGCGCACGCGGGGCTCAAGGAGGCCTACCACGGGCGCGCCAGCGGCCGCGTGCGCGCGTTCGCGCTGTACGGCGACACGACGGGGGAGACCGACGAGTACGGCCTGCCCGTCCGCTACCCGTGGGCCGAGGAGTACCGGGGCCGGGCGATGGTGGTCTACGGTCACACGCCCGTCCCGGAGCCGGAGTGGATCAACAACACGATCTGCCTGGACACCGGGGCCGTCTTCGGGGGCAGCCTGACCGCCCTGCGCTACCCCGAGCGTGAGCTGGTCTCCGTACCGGCGGAGCGGGTCTGGTACGAGTCGGTCCGGCCGATCGGGGCACCGGTGGGCCGGGACCCGGCCGCGCTGCGGATCGGAGACGTGAGCGGCACCCGCTACGTGGACACGAGGTTCGGCGGCCGGATCAAGATCAGAGAGGAGAACGCCGCCGCCGCTCTGGAGATCATGAGCCGGTTCGCGGTGGACCCCCACTGGCTGGTCTACCTCCCGCCGACCATGGCGCCGCCGGAGACGTCCACGCTCGACGGTTTCCTCGAGCACCCCGCGGAGGCGTTCGACGAGTTCGCCAGGGCGGGTGTCACCCGCGTCGTGTGCGAGGAGAAGCACATGGGGTCGCGGGCGATAGCCGTACTGGCCCGGACCCCGGAGGTGGCGGCCAAGCGGTTCGGCGTCACCGACGGGAGCGCGGGCGCGGTCTACACCCGCACCGGCCGGCCGTTCTTCGGCGACCATCGCATGGGTGAGCTGATCGACCGGCTGCGCGCGGAGGTGCGCCCGCTCTGGGACGAGCTGGTCTCGGACTGGGTGGTGCTCGACTGCGAGCTGTTGCCCTGGTCGGCGAAGGCGGAGGCCCTGATCCGCGGCCAGTACGCCTCGGTCGGGGCGGCGGCACGGGCCGCGCTGCCCGACGCGGTCGCGGTGCTCTCCTCGGCAGCCGCGCGCGGTCTCGACGTGGGCGACCTGCTGGAGCGCACCCGCCGCCGCCAGGACAACGCCGCCCGCTTCCGTGACGCGTACGCGCGGTACTGCTGGCCGGTGTCCGGCCTCGACGGCGTACGGCTCGCGCCGTTCCAGATCCTCGCGTGCGAGGGGCGGGCGACGGCCGTGAACGAGCCGCACTCCTGGCACCTTGACCTGCTGTCCCGGCTGAAGCCGGAGCCCGGCGTGTCCCTGCTCGCGCCGACCAGGCACGTGTTCGTTTCGCTGGACTCCGAGGAGGAGCGGGCGAAAGCGATCCGGTGGTGGTCGGAGCTGACCGAGGCCGGCGGCGAGGGCATGGTGGTGAAGCCGGTGGACCACACGACGGGCCGGGTCCAGCCGGGCGTCAAGGTGCGCGGGCGCGAGTACCTCCGGATCATCTACGGCCCGGACTACACCGAATCTCTGGACGTGCTGCGGCGCCGGTTCCTCGGCAGGAAACGTTCGCTGGCGCTGCGGGAGCACGCGCTCGGCCTGGAGGCGCTCACCCGTCTCGCCGAGGGCGAGCCGCTGTGGCGCGTCCACGAGCCGGTCTTCGCCGTGCTCGCGCTGGAGTCCGAGCCCGTGGATCCGCGGTTGTGACCCCGGAGCGGATCGGCGGGCCAGAGCTCGGGGGAGCCGGGATGCCGGGCGAGCGCGGGGACGACGGCGCCGGGGCGGACGGTGCGGGGGCGGACGGTCTGGTGCCCCGGCACCTGATCCTTTCCGTGGTCATCGGGTCACGGGCGTACGGCCTGGCCACCCCTGCCAGCGACGTGGACCGGCGGGGCGTCTTCGTGGCGCCCACGCCGATGTTCTGGCGCCTGGACAAGCCGCCGACCCACGTGGAGGGTCCGCGGCCGGAGGAGTTCTCCTGGGAGGTCGAGCGGTTCTGCGCGCTCGCCCTGGAGGCGAACCCCACCGTCCTGGAGTGCCTCTGGTCGCCGCACGTCGAGCACGTCACCGAGACCGGCGCCCGGTTGCTGGCGATCAGGAAGGCGTTCCTCTCGGTCCGGGCCGAGAGGAGCTTCATCCGGTACGCCGACACCCAGTTCCGGCGGATTACTCCGGAAAGGCCGAAATGGAAGCAGGTGATGCACATGATCAGGCTGCTGATCAGCGGCCGTCACCTGATGCGCGAGGGCGAGCCGCTGGTGGACATGGCGGAGCACCGGGAGCGGCTGCTCGCCGTGCGCCGCGGCGAGGTCCCGTGGCCGGAGATCGTGCGCTGGCGTGACGACCTGCTCGCCGGCCTCGTCGCCGACCCGGCCCGCGCCGCGTACGGAGGCGGGACATCAGGCGGGCCCGGGTCCGGCCGGTCCGGCGTGCTGCCCCCGGAGCCCGACCGGGCCACGGTCGAGGAGTTCCTGGTCGATGTGCGTAGGAGTGCCCTGTGACCGTGATCCCGCCCGCCTGGCTCGCGGACGTCTGCGCCGAGGAGCCCTACCCCCTGCTGTTCGCGACGATCAGCGGCGCCCACCTGTACGGGTTCCCCTCGCGGGATTCGGATGTGGACCTGCGCGGAACGCACGCGCTCCCCATCGAGGAGGTCGTCGGCCTGCGTACCGGCGAGGAGACGATCAGCAGGTCATGGGAGCGGGACGGCGTCGAGGTCGATCTCGTCACGCATGATCTGGTGAAGTTCTGCCGCCTGCTGCTGACCAGGAACGGCTATGTGATGGAGCAGCTCCTGTCCCCGCTCGTGGTGGCGTCGTCCGCGGTCCACGAGGAGCTGGTGGCACTGGCCCCGGCGTGCCTGACCCGGCACCACGCCCATCACTACCTCGGCTTCGCCCGGACCCAGTGGGGGCTCTTCGAGCGGACCGGTGAGCTCAAGCCCCTGCTGTACACGTTCCGGGTGCTGCTGACCGGGCTGCGTCTCATGCGCTCCGGCGAGGTCGTCGCCGACCTGACCCGCCTGTTCCCCGAGGGGCCGCCGTACCTGCCGGATCTGGTTGAGGCCAAGCGCTCGGCCGAGCACGGCCCGCTGCCCGGCGACGGTCCCGATCCCGTACGGCTCGCGCACGACGTGCGGGCGCTCACCGCGTCGCTGGAGGAGGCGAGGGAGACGTCGGAGCTTCCCGACGCCGCAACGGCCGGCGCGGCCGTACACGATCTCGTGGTGCGGGTCCGGCTCGGTCAGCCCATCTCCTCCAGCGCGCGGCCCTTCGTCTCGCGGATGCAGCGGACCACGAACACCGCGGACAGCGCGGCGAAGAACGCGTAGATCAGATAGGTGACCGGCAGGTTCCAGGCGGACAGGCTGGGGAACGTCACCGTGACCAGCCAGTTGGCCAGCCACTGGGCGGCGGCGGCCACCGACAGCGCGGCGGCGCGGACGCGGTTCGGGAACATCTCGCCGAGGAGCACCCACACCACCACGCCCCAGGACAGCGCGAAGAACAGGACGAAGAGGTTCGCCGCGACCAGCGCGATCGCGCCCATGTCGCCGGGCAGCGTGACGGTCGCGCCGACCTTCACCGCCGAGCTGAACGCCCATGAGGCGGTGGCGAGCGACAGCGCCATGCCGATGGAGCCGGTGATGAGGAGGGGCCTGCGCCCGATCCGGTCCACCAGGGCGATCGCGATGAGCGTGCCGACGATGTTGATGACCGAGCTGGAGAAGCTGATCAGCAGCGAGCCGCTCTGGCTGATGCCGACCGACTGCCACAGCGCGGACGAGTAGTAGAAGATCACATTGATGCCGACGAACTGCTGGAACATCGAAAGGACGATCCCGGCCCAGACGATCGGCAGCAGACCCAGCCGGTGGCCGCGAAGGTCGGAGAGGCGGGGCCGCCGCTCGCTCCGGAGCACCGACTCGATGTCGGCGACCCGGCCGTCGAGGTCCACCGTCTCGCCCTCGACCCGGGCCAGGACCGTACGCGCCTCGTCCAGGCGGCGTGCGGCGATGAGGAACCGGGGGGACTCCGGGATCAGCAGCGCCAGGGTCAGGTAGACGCCCGCGGGCACGACGCACGCGATGAGCATCCACCGCCACGCCTCGAGACCGGCCAGCACGCCTCGGACGTCGCCGTCCGCCACCTCCGCGAGCGCGTAGTTGACGAGCTGGGACACCGCGATGCCCAGGACGATCGCGAGCTGCTGGAACGAGCCCAGCCTGCCCCGGTAGGCGGCGGGAGCCACCTCGGCGATGTACGCGGGACCGATCACCGAGGCCATGCCGATGGCGATGCCGCCGAGGACCCGCCAGGCCGCCAGATCGTAGATGGCGAACGCCAGACCCGAGCCGATGGAGCTGATCGCGAACAGGCCGGCCGCGATCCGCATGACCGGCAGCCTCCCCAGGCGGTCGGCGAGTGATCCGGCGAACCAGGCGCCGAGGGCGGACCCGAGCAGCGCCGAGGACACGGTCGCGCCGATCTCGACGTTCCCGACGGCGAACCGCTTCTGGATACCGGTGACGGCACCGTTGATCACCGCGCTGTCGTAGCCGAAGAGGAAGCCGCCGATGGCGGCGGCCGCCGCGATGAAGACGACCCGTTTCAGAGTCCCCCGTGTGCCGGAAACCGGCATTGCCCTCATCCGTCCCCCTGACGGCCCGACGATCTTGTGGCCGTCCTCTACCCCTGCGGGGGCGACTGGAACGCGGTTAGCATCGGAGGGTGCCTCCCGCCATGCCGCCGACCCGCGCCGATCTCGACGCCGCGCGGCACACCACGATCGACGACGTGCTCGGGCCCGGTCTCGACGTGCTCTTCTGCGGCATCAACCCGAGCCTCTACTCGGCCGCGACGGGCCACCACTTCGCCCGGCCGGGGAACCGGTTCTGGCCCGCACTCCACCTGTCCGGCCTCGTGCCCCGCAGGCTCGTGCCGTCCGAGCAGCACCTGCTTCCCGGCTACGGCCTCGGCATCACCAACCTGGCGTCCCGCGCGACCGCCCGCGCGGACGAGCTTTCGGCGGAGGAACTGCGGCAGGGCGCCCTACGGCTCTCACGTCTGGTCGCGGAGACCGGCCCGCGGGTCGTGGCCGTGGCCGGGGTGTCGGCGTACCGTCTCGGCTTCGGGCGGAAGAAGGCGGAGATCGGACGCCAGGACGAGGAGATCGCGGGCAGCGAGGTGTGGGTGCTGCCGAACCCCAGCGGGCTCAACGCGCACTGGAGCCTGGACGGCATCGCGGCCCAGATGCGCCTGCTAAGCCGTTCCTCCTGACCTTCCGGGCGGATTCTCGTCGGCACCGCGCGGGCGTCGGCACTCCGCCGGGCGCCGCTCTTTCAGCGCACGCCGCCTGTAGGGAGGTTCCGCAGCGCGACCGGGTCGGTGACGCCCCCGGGGCAGTAGGCGGCGCCGACGTCCCACCCCGCCCGGCGCGCTCCCGCCTCGTACGCGCTGCGCAGGAAGTCGAGCGCGGTCCCGCGCGGGTCGGCGGCCACGCGGGCGTCCGCGTAGGGCAGGATCGCCAGGTGGCTGCCCCGCAGTGGCGTCCAGCGGGCCTCCGGCGGTCGGAGAGGCTCCTGTTCGAGGCCCGGCGGTTCCGGCGCGGTGTAGGAGTAGAAGGCCGGCTCGGGCAGGTTGGGGTCGCCGAACCAGAATCCCGCGCTGATCACTTCCCTGGAGTAGGCCTCGCGGGTGACCGAGTCCACCTCCGGTCCCTGGTCCACCTTCTTGTCGGAGAACAGGGTGACCGCGATGTCGAAGGTGTGCCAGAAATGGTGGACCGGGCTGATCTTGCCGGAGAAGTCCGCCGCGAAGCGTTCGAGCACCTGGGCGACCTGGCTGAGGACCTGCCAGTAGCGGGTGACCATGGCGGTGTCGTAGGCCCGGTGGACGGTGTCCTCGGCGAAGGGGATGTCGTCGTCGAGGTCGAAGGGCGTCGCCCGGATGGACACGTCGACGCCGAGCAGGTCGAAGATGCGGAACAACTCCCGGTAGAAGGACGCCACGGAACGGCCGGGCATCGAGAACGAGGCGGTACGGCCGTCGATCACGTTCACCACGAGCCTGTGGTCGACGAAGTCGAAGTCGATGGCGAACACGGGGGTGTCTCCCACGCCGCCCATCGGGCGCGTGGTGATGCCCCGCCCGGTCAGGTGGAAGGGGACGTTCCACCAGTGGTTGCGGCGGACGCCCTCGGCCAGGCGTATCTTGCCGACGATCTGCGCGAACCGGTGGACCGTGGCCTTGCTGTCGGACCAGGCGCTCAGCGGGATGTCGGGAAAGACCTCCATGGGACCACCTCTTTCAGCCAAGTTCCCCACATATCCGTGCATCCCCTGGAACGTGTCATGGCAAGGCCATCGGAGGGGAGCACGATGTTCTGCGCGTTCCCTGCCGCGCGGCAGGGCTCGGCGACCGGTCCACCCACGGGCAGCGAGCGGCGAACAGGGAGCAGCGGACCGCTGGGGAATCCGGTGGCCCGTGAGGGGCCCATGAGGGAAGTCCGGCCGGTGGGGGGACGCCGGACCTCCCGCGTGCGGGGCGTGAACCCGATGGGATTTCGCGGGGACGCGATGTCGCCGGTCAGGGCCCGATCCGGCCGCCGTGCCGGGGACGCCGGTGGAACCGGCGGTGGTGGACCAGCCCCAGCAGGGCCATCGCCATCCAGGCGAAGAAGAACAGCTTGAACGCGGCGATCAGCGGCCACATCGCGCCGGACACGAGGGACACGGCGACCAGGGCCGACAGGACGAGGAGGGCGGTGGGCGGCGGGCCCCCGCGCCGCCGCGGGTAGCCCCCGCGCCGCCGCGCCTCCGCCGCGCGGTGGCTCCACGGCCCGAGACCCGGTCCACGGCCGCCGGCCCACGGGGCGGGGAAGCCGTACCCGCCGGCCGGCGGGCCGGTGAAGCCGTGCGCACCGGGAAGGTCGGCGGTCACCTGGCGGAGATCGCCCTCGGTCCGGGCGGCGAGGGTCGCGCCGAGCCGCTCGTCCAGTTCCTCGCGGGTGATGCGGCCCTGGACGAACGCGTCGTGCAGGGCCGCCGTCACCTCGTCGCGCTCGCGGTCTCCGACGCGTAGCCCGTCGCGCGGCGTCGGCGGTCGCTCGGACGGCGCCATGTCGATCACCTGACCTCTCCGAACGGGGAAACCTGCGGTGTGGTCCTGGGGGAGGCCATTTCGGGTCACTCCTCGTCGGGGTCGCCGTCGGCCAGGATGTGGTAGAGCTTGCGGCGGGTCTCGGCCAGCACCTGCCTGGCCTGCCTGACCTGGCCCTCGCTGCCGGTCTGCGCAATCTGGAACAAGGCCGAGGCGGCCTGGCGGGACAGGTCGAGCAGCTCGTGCACGTTGTCACCGATGTCCGGGGTCATCTCCTCCCAGGGAGCGCGGACCTCGTCCTGATGCTCGGCGATGTAGGCCAGGCCGGCCTCGGTCAGCCGGAACGTCTTGCGGCCCTCCGTCTCGTCGGCGCGGACCAGGCCCTCGTCGGTGAGCTGCTGGAGCGCCGGGTAGACCGCGCCCGGACTGGGCTTCCAGCCGCCCTGGCTGCGCTGGGCGATCTCCTGGATGATCTGGTAGCCGTTGCGCGGCTCCTCGGCGAGCAGGGCGAGGATCGCGGCGCGGACGTCGCCCCGCTTGGCCTTGCGCCCCCGGCCGAAACCGCGTCCGCCGAACGGGAAGCCGGGCCCGCCGAACGGGCCTCCGGGACCGAAACCGCCGCCCCAGGGACCGCGCCCCCACGGACCCCCGCGGTGCCGGTGCTCGTGCGGGCCGCCCTCGCCGTGTGCGCCGGGGCCGCCGTGCGGCATGCCCTCGCGGTGCCCGGAGTTCCAGGCCGCGGCACCCCTGAGCATCGCCTCGCGAACCGCGTGCCGCATCCCTCTGTGGAATTGGTGGTGCGGACGG
The DNA here is from genome assembly GCA_001570385.1 of Microtetraspora glauca. Classification (GTDB taxonomy): domain Bacteria; phylum Actinomycetota; class Actinomycetes; order Streptosporangiales; family Streptosporangiaceae; genus Microtetraspora; species Microtetraspora glauca. Next base: position 106,689 of record BBYL01000011.1, read on the forward strand.
GCCCACGGCCCGCCCATGGCATACGCCGGATTCATGATGGTTCTCCTCGTGTGTTCGATTGTTCTTCGATGCTTCGACGATATATCGAGAACATTACGTGAGCAACCCCTTATGTGCGGTTTCGCCGTCCTTGCACGTCGCAGGCCGGTCCGGATTCGCCGGACCGGCCGGGGGCGCTATGCTGACACCACCTAAACACTTTTGGTGGTGTTAATGATCGAGGATGGCGTGCGAGCCGCTTTCGCCGACGTCGAGAGCGCGGCGCCTGCCGGCGCGGAGGCGATCGGACCCGGGAAGGCCGGACCCGGAGAGACGGGGCGTGGAGCGGCGGGACGTGGAGCGGCGGGGTCGGTCGCCGGGCCCGGCGAATTCGCCCGGGCGCGCAGGAACGAGGTCGTGCTCGTCGCGTTCACGGCGATGACGAACCTGGCGGACGGGGTCCTGAAGATCGTGCTGCCGCTGCTCGCCGTGGGGCTGGGCGGCTCGCCGGGGCAGGTCGCCCTGGTCGGGCTCACGCTCACGCTTCCGTGGCTGCTCGTCTCGCTTCCGGTGGGCGTGCTCGCCGACCGCGCGGACCGGCGCAGGCTCGTCATCGTGGCCGACCTCGTCCGGCTGGCGGCCGTCGCGGGCCTGCTCGTCGCCGTCGCGGCCGACGCGTGCTCGCTCCCTGTCCTGTACGCGGTCGGGCTCGCGGTCGGGCTCACCGAGGTCGTCGCCAACACGGCGAGCGGCGCCCTGGTCCCCGCGGCCGTACCGGCGGAGCGGCGGGCCCGGACCAACGCGTGGATCGCCGGGGCCGAGACGCTGGCCAACGAGTTCTGCGGTCCCGCGGTGGGCGGGCTCCTCGTGGGCCTGGGCGCGGCGGTCGCGCTGGGCTCCGCGGCGGTGGCGTTCGCGGTCGGCGCCGTGCTCGTCGCCATGCTGGTGGGCCGGTTCCGCCCCGCCCCCGCCTCGCCGGGCCGTACCGGGGAGGCGGGCCGTACTGGGGAAGCGGGCCGTGACGGGGAAGGGGGCGATGCGGCGTCCGGCGTCGGCGGTGTGATCGCTGAGATCCGGGAAGGGCTCGTCTTCGTGTGGCGGCACCGCCTGCTGCGCACTCTCACGTTGACGATCGCGGTGCTCGCCGCGTCCTGGAGCGCGTGGCTGGCGCTGCTGCCGTCCTACGCCGCCTCGGTGCTGGAGGCGGACGCCGCCGAGTACGGGTTCCTGATCAGCGGGATCGGGCTGGGCGGGCTGGCCGGCGCGGGACTGGTCTCGGTGATCAACCGCCTGCTGGGCGTCCGGTGGGCGCTCTTCGCCGACCTCGTCGGAACGTTCCTCATGATGGGTGTGCCCGCGGTCTTCCCGGCTGCCTGGGCGGTGGCGGCCGCGGCCTTCGCCGGGGGCATGGGCGGGACGCTCTGGACGGTCAACGCCCGCACGATCGCGCAGGCGCTCGTGCCCGACCGCCTCCTCGGGAGGTACGGCGCGGCGGCCCGACTACTCGGGTGGGGAACGCTCCCACTGGGCGCTGCCCTCGGCGGGCTGCTCGCGGAGATCTTCGGACTCCGGGCGGCTTTCGCGCTGTTCGCAGTGACGGTGGCGATGCTCCCGATCCCGTTCCTGAGAACCGTCACCACGGCGGAACTGGCCAGGTCATCGGGGTCGTGACCTAGATCACAAGAATTCGCCGCAATTCCCGGGAACACGGCTCGACACCGAAGCGTTGCGACCAATAGACGGGATTGTTCTGCTCTGAGAGGGCTGGGGGGTGCTCTTGGAGCGGAACGATCCCGTCTTCGTTTTCTCCCCCTCCTGACGGGGTCGCCCAGGGCTCGTAGGCGTCGATCCCACGGCTCCAGAGGGGCGCCGCCCCGGTGACTCCGCTCCCGGAGGCGCCTGCTGTCACATCCGTTTCGCGCTGGAACGCGCCACCAGGGTAAAGATCGATTTTGTCGTTCCTTTCCCGTAGCATTGCCAGGCGTGATCTGGACATGATGGGACACTCGCACTCGTTGAGCGGAGCGGTCGTGTGGCTCGGGGTCGCGCCCGGGCTGGCCGCGCTCCCGGCCGTCATCGCGCCGGAGCTCGCCCCCGTGACCGCCAACGTGCTCAGCCCGACCGAGTTGATCGCCGGAGCTCTGGTCTGCGCGGGCGCCGCCATGCTGCCGGACCTCGACCATCCCAGTGCCACGATCGCCCAGACCTTCGGGCCGGTCACCTACTGGCTGAGCAGGGGCGTCAACTTCATCAGCGGCGGCCACCGGCACGCCACCCACTCGCTGCTGTTCGCCATCGCGATGGGCCTCGGCGTGCACTTCCTGGCCGACGCCTACCCGATCGGGCGCGACGTCGTCGTGGTCCTCATGGTCGGTCTGGCGCTGCGCGCGATCGGCATCGGCGTGCCGGGGAAGACGCTCACGTCCGCGGCGGTCAACGTCTTCCTCACCGCGGGCGTCTTCACGACCTTCTACCTGCTGGGGGTCCAGTACGCCTGGCTCGGGGTCGCGATCGGCGTCGGCTGCCTGACGCACGTCTTCGGCGACTGCATGACCGAGCACGGCTGTCCGGTGTTGTGGCCGATCAAGGGGCGATGGGTGCTGCCGTACAAGATCGGGTTCAAGACCGGGAAGGCGTTCGAGCAGAAGATCCTCGCTCCCGCGCTCTCGCTGGCCGTGGTCGCCCTGCTCTGCCTGCGGCTGATGCCCGCCGCCTGACGTTCCGGCGTCCTGCGCGCTCCGGTGACGGCCGCGAGCGCCGGGACTCCCGGCCGATCGGCTGAATTCACCGGAAAACCGGTCAGAACGCTGATCGGACGGGGCCGCGGCGGGACATCATGGCGGCATGGGCAAAGCCTCCAGGACCGCATCCGGGACCGCACCCAAGGCCGCCGCCGGGACAGTCGTCAGGACCGCCTTCAGGGGCGCGGGCGTGCTCCTGCTCGCCGCGGCGCTCGCCGGTTGCGGGACCGGAGCCGTGCCGGCGGCGTCCCCGGCCGGTCAGGTCACGCCGTCCCTCACCGGCGACGCGGCCCGCCCCCCGTCCACGTCCGCGACCGGCCGGGGGCCCCTGTCCCGCGATCAGGCCGCCACGCTGGCGAGCCTCCGTAAGGTCGACGACCACCCGCTGTGGACCATGACCTACAGGGGCGGGTACGACCGGTTGGCGACGATCGCGCCCGCGCTGACGCCGAGCGCCTTCGGATGCTCGTTGTTCGCCGCGCACGGCGACCCGGCCGACCCGGTGTTCGGCCGGAACTTCGACTTCGACCACCAGCCCGCGCTGCTGCTGTTCACCTCGCCGCCGGACGGCTACGCCTCGGTCTCCATGGTGGACGTGTCGTACCTCGGGCTGAGGTCGGACGCCGGCTTCACCACCGACGCCGGGAGGAAGGCGCTCCTCCAGGCTCCGTTGCTGCCGTTCGACGGGATGAATTCCAGGGGGTTGGTCGTGGGCATGGCCACCGTGCCCGACGCGAAGCCGACCTTCGACGCCAAGCGGCGCACCGTCGGCAGCGTGCGCGTCCAGCGCCTCGTGCTCGACCAGGCGGAGACCGTGGACGAGGCGATCGCCGTCTTCAGCCGGTACAACGTCGACTTCAGCGACAGCCCGCCGCTGCACTACATGTTCGCCGACGCGCAGGGGCGGTCGGCGGTCGTCGAGTTCTCCGGCGGTGAGATGGTGGTACGGCGCGGCGAGGGCCCGTGGCAGGCCATGACGAACTTCACCCTGGCGACGTCCACGGAGGAGAGTCGCCGGGCCGATCAGCGCTACCGGACGCTGAGCGAGGCCCTGGAGAGCAGCGGCGGCAAGGCATCGGACGACCAGGCGATGGATCTGCTCGCCGACGTCCGGCAGGGCCACACGCAGTGGTCGATCGTGTACGGCCAGAAGAGCGGAGAGGTGCGGCTGGCCACCGGCCAGAGGTACGACACCGTGCACGAGTTCCGCCTCGTGATGGACTGAGCGCGCCGGGAGGGCGATGCCGCCGCGCCATCCGGACGCTGGACCCCGCCACTGGACGCCGACGACGCGCCATCCGGACGCTGGGCCCCGCCACCTGGACGCCGACGACGCACCGCCCGGACGCTGCCGCCGCGCCACCCCGTCCATTCCCGGACGGTTAATTTGATATCAAGATATCTACCGAGATATCTTGATGTCGAGACACTCTCTGGCACCGAGTTAGGTGAACCTAACTGTCGGACGCGATCCGAAGGTGCGGGAGGATGCAGAGGCCAGCTTTGTGACAGCCCGGAACCTGGGGAGGCGAAACGTCGTGTCCGAGAACAGCTTCGGCAGCCGTGACACGTTGCGCGTCGGTGACGCGTCGTACGAGATCTATCGGCTGGACGCCGTCGAGGGGTCGGCGCGCCTCCCGTACAGCCTGAAGATCCTGCTGGAGAACCTGCTCCGCACGGAGGACGGCGCGAACATCACCGCCGACCACATCCGCGCCCTCGCGGGCTGGGACCCGAACGCCGCTCCGAGCGTCGAGATCCAGTTCACCCCCGCGCGCGTGATCATGCAGGACTTCACCGGCGTGCCCTGTGTCGTCGACCTCGCCACCATGCGCGAGGCCGTGCGCGACCTGGGAGGCGACCCCGCGAGGATCAACCCGCTCGCTCCGGCGGAGATGGTCATCGACCACTCCGTCATCGTCGACTTCTTCGGCGGGCCGGACTCCTTCGTCCGCAACGTCGAGCGCGAGTACGAGCGCAACCACGAGCGCTACCAGTTCCTGCGCTGGGGCCAGACCGCGTTCGACGAGTTCAAGGTCGTCCCGCCGGGCACCGGCATCGTCCACCAGGTGAACATCGAGCACCTGGCCCGGGTCGTCATGATCAGGGACGGCAAGGCCTACCCCGACACCTGCGTGGGCACCGACTCGCACACGACCATGGAGAACGGCATCGGCGTCCTCGGCTGGGGCGTCGGCGGCATCGAGGCCGAGGCCGCGATGCTCGGCCAGCCGATCTCGATGCTGATCCCGCGCGTGGTCGGCTTCAAGCTGACCGGCAAGCTGCCCGCGGGCGCCACCGCCACCGACCTGGTCCTCACGATCACCGAGATGCTGCGCAAGCACGGCGTCGTCGGCAAGTTCGTCGAGTTCTACGGCGAGGGCGTCACCAGCGTGCCGCTCGCCAACCGCGCCACCATCGGCAACATGAGCCCCGAGTTCGGCTCGACCTGCGCGATCTTCCCGATCGACGGCGAGACGATCAGCTACCTCACGCTCACCGGCCGCTCGGCCGAGCAGATCGCCCTCGTCGAGGCGTACGCCAAGGAGCAGGGCCTCTGGCTGGACCCGTCCGCTCCGGAGCCGGTCTTCTCCGAGTACATCGAGCTGGACCTGTCCACCGTCGTCCCGTCGATCGCCGGTCCGAAGCGTCCGCAGGACCGCATCGCGCTGTCCTCGGCCAAGGAGGCCTGGCGGGCCGCCGTCCGCGACTACGTCCCGGGCGACAGCATCCAGGGCCCGACCGACGAGGCGTCCGCCGAGTCGTTCCCGGCGTCGGACTCCCCGGCGATCTCGCACGGCGGCGAGGGCGACGCCCCGCACGCCGCCCGGCTCAACGGCGGCCGTCCGAACCGGCCGACCCCGGTCACGCTGGCCGACGGAACCTCGTTCGAGGTCGACCACGGCGCCGTCGTGATCGCCGCGATCACCTCGTGCACGAACACCTCCAACCCGTACGTCATGCTCGGCGCGGCCCTGCTCGCCAAGAACGCGGTGGACAAGGGCCTGTCCCGCAAGCCGTGGGTGAAGACGTCGCTCGCGCCCGGCTCCCAGGTCGTCACCGGCTACTTCGAGCGGTCCGGCCTCCAGCCCTACCTCGACAAGCTCGGCTTCAACCTGGTCGGCTACGGCTGCACCACCTGCATCGGCAACTCGGGTCCGCTCCCCGAGGAGATCTCGGCCGCGGTGCAGAGCTCCGACCTCGCGGTGACCGCGGTGCTGTCCGGCAACCGCAACTTCGAGGGCCGGATCAACCCCGACGTCAAGATGAACTACCTGGCGTCCCCGCCGCTCGTCGTCGCGTACGCGCTGGCCGGCACGATGGACATCGACCTCAACAACGAGCCGCTCGGCGTCGGCGCCGACGGGCAGCCGGTGTTCCTCAAGGACATCTGGCCCGCGCCGGAGGACGTCTCCGCGGTGGTCGCCGAGTCCATCGGCCAGGAGATGTTCCTGCACGACTACGCCGACGTGTTCAAGGGCGACGAGAACTGGCAGTCCCTGCCGATCCCGACCGGCGACACCTTCGAGTGGGACCCGGCGTCGACGTACGTGCGCAAGGCGCCGTACTTCGACGGCATGCCCGCTTCGCCCGAGCCGGTGACGGACATCCACGGCGCCCGCGTGCTCGCCCTGCTCGGCGACTCGGTCACGACCGACCACATCTCGCCGGCCGGATCGATCAAGGCCGACTCGCCCGCCGGGCAGTACCTCCGGGAGAACGGCGTCGCGGTCAAGGACTTCAACTCCTACGGCTCCCGCCGTGGCAACCACGAGGTGATGATCCGCGGCACCTTCGCCAACATCCGGCTGAAGAACCTGCTGCTGAACGGTGTGGAGGGCGGCTACACCCGCGACTTCACCGCGGGCGGCGAGCAGTCGTTCATCTACGACGCGTCGCAGAACTACCAGGCCGCGGGCATCCCGCTGGTGGTCCTGGCGGGCAAGGAGTACGGTTCCGGGTCGTCCCGCGACTGGGCCGCCAAGGGCACCGCGCTGCTCGGCGTCCGCGCCGTCATCGCCGAGTCCTACGAGCGCATCCACCGCTCCAACCTCATCGGCATGGGCGTGCTGCCGCTCCAGTTCCCCGAGGGCGAGAGCGCGGCCTCCCTGGGGCTGACCGGCGAGGAGACCTTCGACATCGTCGGGGTCGAGGCGCTGAACACGGGCGCCACGCCCGCCACCGTGACCGTGCGCGCCGGGGACGTCGAGTTCCAGGCCGTCGTACGGATCGACACCCCCGGCGAGGCGGACTACTACCGCCACGGCGGGATCATGCAGTACGTCCTGCGTTCGCTGCTCGCCAAGAGCTGAGCGGAGGAACGCCGGAGCCCGGCCGCCCTTCCTGGCGGCCGGGACGTGCCCCGACCATCTCTCTCGGGGACGTGAGCGGGGGCATCCAACCTCGAACAGGCCGGAGCCGTCCGGGCAGGACAACCTCTGCCCGGACGGCTCCGGTGCTTCTACAGCATCTCGTGCACCCACTCGGCGATCTCTGACACCACCTCAGGGGAGACACCGCCGATCCTTGACCCGAATCGTGTGGGCGAGATCGCCCTCACCTGCTCGGCCATCGCCCAACTTGGCTTCGGCAGACCGGTTCCTTCCGGCTCTATCTCGATGTGCGTATCCCAGCCACGGAACCGCGTGGTGAGGGGAACGGCGAGCACCGGATCCCACACGGTTCCGTTCGTGCGATCGTTGCTGATCACGAGCGCGGGCCGGACATACCCCTGTTCCCGGCCCGCGGGCTCACCGAGATCGGCCCACCAGATGTCACCCTGCCTGATCCGCATGGCCCTCCTCCGGGGGTGCGATCAGCCCCTCCCACTCGGGGGCTATGCGCTGCGCCGGCGAAGGGCCGCCCAGCCATAGCTCTTGTTCGGCGAGATATTCGGCCCAGCTTTCGGGGTCCTCTCTCCTGGTCCGCTCCATCTGCTCCGCCACCTGCCGCCAGCGGAGCTTTCTCCGATGTTCCCTGATGGCGTCGTCCACCACTGCCGTCATGGATTTCCCTTCCTGCTCGGCAAGTTTCGCGATCTCGTCGCGGGTGACGAAGCTGACCCGGATCGTCGTCGTCTTGGGTTCGGTGCTCATACACATGAGGCTACGACGGCATCTACATAATGGTCTACCACTCCGTTTCAGCACGAGTTTGGTGACCGTCCGATTACTCTCGCAAGAGGATTCGATTACGTTGGGTGATTGCCGGGGAATGTCGGTTACGGCGGTCGGGTACGGCGCACAAAAGCGAGTTTCGGCTGATGGTTAGCCTCTGCTGACATGGATCACGATGTTCATCTCCTGCTCATCGCCGGCCTGGCGGTGTGCGCCGGCGCGATCGTCCAGGGCGGCGTGGGTTTCGGCCTCGGGTTGATCGCCGCCCCGCTGCTGACGCTGCTCGACCCGACCGTCATGCCGGGCGCCGTCCAGGTCGTCAACGTCACGCTTCCCCTGTTCACGCTGGCCGTCGAGTGGCGCAGGGTGGACTGGCGCGGGCTCGGCTTCGCCGTACTGGGCCGCCTGCCCGGCACGTTCGTGGGCGCGTTCGTGGTCGTCCACGTCAGCACGGGAACGCTGGGCGTTCTGGTCGGTGTGATGGTCGTGATCGCGGTCGTGCTCAGCGCGCGCGCCGTGAGCGTGCCGCGCAACGCCGCCACGCTGGCCGGGGCGGGCTTCTGCTCGGGGGTCACCGGTACGGCCACGGGCATCGGCGGGCCGCCGATGGGTCTGGTCTACCAGAGCGCCAAGGGGCCGCAGATCCGGGCGACGCTCGCCATGTTCTTCTTCCTGAGCGCCACGCAGTCATTGATCGTCCTTCGCGTGGTGGGGAAGCTGCCCGAGCGGGCCATCGTGGCCGGGCTCTGGCTGATCCCGTTCCTGATCGTCGGGTTCCTCGTCTCCGGGCCGCTCCGGCGCTACCTGGACGGGGGGCGGGCCCGCGCCGCCATCCTCGCCGTGGCGGCCGTCTCCGCGTGCGCTCTCATCCTCCAGAGCCTGGCCGGGCAGGCCGGTTGACCGCACGTTTCTTGATTGTTACCGCGGACAACAAACGTTACATTCCTGTGTCTTTCAACAGCATTGGGTGTGGATTACGTTGTGCCAAACAACATTCAACCGGAACGGTGGCCGCTGTGATCCAGCGTCGCCGTACCGGCTCGGCGCAGAGCTCGGCCCAGACCAGACCCCCAGTGTCAGAGAAAGGACCCAGGCAGAATGCGCAAGGGGATCCTCAGCATCGCCGCCGCGGGCGCGGCGCTTTCCCTCGGTCTCACCGCCTGCGGGGGCGAGAGCGGTGACACCATCACCGCGCAGGGCGGTGACGCACCCTCCGCCTCCGCGGCCACGACCGGCAAGATCGGCGTCATCCTTCCCGACAGCAAGTCCTCGGCCCGGTGGGAGACCGCCGACCGCAAGTACCTCGAAGAGGCGTTCAAGGCCGCGGGCGTCGCCTACGAGATCCAGAACGCGCAGGGCGACAAGAACTCCTTCCAGACCATCGCCGACCAGATGATCACCGGGGGCGTCACCGTCCTGGCGATCGTCAACCTCGACAGCGGCACCGGCAAGGCCGTCCTCGACAAGGCGAAGTCGCAGGGCGTCGCCACCATCGACTACGACCGGCTCACCCTGGGGGGCAACGCCGACTACTACGTCAGCTTCGACAACACCGCCGTCGGCAAGCTCCAGGGCGACGGCCTGGTCCAGTGCCTGACCGAGAAGAAGGCCGACAAGCCGATCATCGCCGAGCTGAACGGCTCGCCGACGGACAACAACGCCACCCTGTTCAAGCAGGGGTACGACGGCGTGCTGGAGCCGAAGTACAAGTCCGGCGACTACGTCAAGGGCCCGGACCAGTCCGTTCCCGACTGGGACAACACCCAGGCCGGCACGATCTTCGAGCAGATGCTGACCAGCACTCCCAAGATCGCCGGTGTTCTCGCGGCCAACGACGGCCTCGGCAACGCCGCCATCTCGGTGCTGAAGAAGAACAAGCTCAACGGCAAGGTCCCCGTCACCGGCCAGGACGCCACCGTGCAGGGCCTGCAGAACATCCTCGCCGGCGACCAGTGCATGACGGTCTACAAGGCGGTCAAGCAGGAGGCGGACGCGACGGCGCAGCTCGCGATCGCCCTCGCCCAGGGCCAGAAGCCGGCCGCGAACGGCAGCGTCAAGGACACCGAGACCGGCAAGGACGTCGCCGCCGTCCTGCTCACGCCGAAGGCCATCTTCTTCGACAGCGTCAAGGACGTCGTGGCCGACGGATACGTCAGCAAGGACGAGCTGTGCACCGGTGACTTCGCCGACAAGTGCGCCGAGGCCGGAATCAGCTAGGTCAACCCTCCCGGCCGCGTACGGCTCGCGTCCCGGCGGCCGGGGCGGGGCGTCCCATGAGGCGGCCCGCGCCCGGCCAGCGGGTCGTACCGGCCCCCGAGCAACGGAGTAGTCCATCGTGTCCCAGGCACCTGTCCTGGAGCTGCGCGGCATCGACAAGAGTTTCGGTCCCGTGCAGGTCCTTCACGACGTCGCCTTTTCCGTGTTCCCCGGAGAGGTGACCGCGCTCGTCGGCGACAACGGAGCGGGAAAGTCCACGCTGGTGAAGTGCATCGGCGGCATCCACCCGATCGACGCCGGCCAGTACTTCTTCGAAGGGGAGAAGGTCCACGTCGGCGGGCCCAGAGACGCGGCCACCCTGGGGGTCGAGATCGTCTACCAGGACCTCGCGCTCTGCGACAACCTCGACATCGTGCAGAACATGTTCCTCGGACGGGAGCGCAGGAGCGGCCTGATCCTGGACGAGGCCACGATGGAGGAACTGGCCGCCAAGACCCTGGAGAGCCTCTCGGTCCGCACGGTCAAGTCGCTCCGCCAGCGGGTGTCCAGCCTCTCCGGCGGGCAGCGGCAGACCGTCGCGATCGCCAAGGCCGTGCTCTGGAACAGCAAGATCGTCATCCTCGACGAGCCGACCGCGGCACTCGGCGTCGCGCAGACCGCGCAGGTCCTCGACCTGGTCCGCCGCCTGGCCGACAAGGGCCTCGCCGTCGTGCTCATCTCGCACAACATGAACGACGTGTTCGCCGTCTCCGACCGGATCGCGGCGCTCTATCTCGGCCGGATGGCCGCCCAGGTGAAGACCTCCGAGGTCACGCACTCGCAGGTCGTGGAACTCATCACGGCCGGACGCAGTGGCGAGCTCGGCCTGCAGAACGGCAACGGAGCTACGTCATGACGACCACCACGGTTCCGGAGAAGGGCACCACCGGCGCTCCGGCCATCGGCACGCACGTCCGCGACTACCTGGAACGCGTCCGCGGCGGCGACCTCGGCGCGCTGCCCGCGGTGATCGGGCTGGTCGTGCTCTGCGCGGTCTTCTCCATCCTGCGCCCCGCGTTCCTCTCGCCCATCAACTTCGCCAACCTGTTCACCCAGGGCGCGGCGGTCGCGGTCATCGCGATGGGCCTGATCTTCGTGCTGCTGCTGGGCGAGATCGACCTTTCGGCCGGCTTCGCCAGCGGCGTCTGCGCGGCGGTCCTCGGCGTGCTGCTCACCAACGAGGGCTGGCCCTGGTACGCGGCCGTCCTGGCCGCGATGGCGACCGGCGCCGCCATCGGCATGGTGATCGGGACGCTGGTCGCCAAGCTCGGCATTCCCTCCTTCGTGGTCACGCTGGCCGCGTTCCTGGCCTTCCAGGGCGTCGTGCTGCTGCTGCTCAAAGAGGGCACCAACATCTCGATCCGGGACCAGACGATCCTGGCGATCGCCAACAAGAACATGCCGCCGGTCCTCGGATGGGCGTGCGTGGTGGTCGGCGTCCTGGCCTACGCCGCGCTCCAGATCCTGCAGGCCCGCCGCCGCGCGGGCAGGGGCCTGCCCGCCAGCCCGATGTCGCTGATCGCGTTCCGCGTGGGCGCGCTCGCGGTGATCTCGGGCGCCGCCGTGTTCGTGCTCAACCTGGAGCGCAGCCGCAACGCCGTCATCGTGTCGCTCAAGGGCGTGCCGATCGTGGTGCCCGTCATCATCGTCCTGCTGCTCCTGTGGACGTTCGTGCTGCACCGCACCGCGTACGGCAGGCACATCTACGCGGTGGGCGGCAACGCGGAGGCGGCGCGCCGCGCGGGCATCGACGTGGACCGGATCCGGATCTCGGCGTTCGTCCTGTGCTCGTTCATGGCGTCGATCGGCGGCATCATCGCGGCCTCCAGGGCCAACTCCGTCGACCCGAACACCGGCGGCAGCAACGTGCTGCTGTTCGCCGTCGGCGCCGCGGTCATCGGCGGCACCAGCTTGTTCGGCGGCAAGGGGCGGGCGCTGGACGCCCTTCTCGGCGGCGCCGTGGTGGCGGTGATCGAGAACGGCATGGGCCTGATGGGCTACACCGCGGGCGTGAAGTACGCGGTCACCGGTTGTGTGCTGCTGCTCGCCGCGGGTGTGGACGCGCTGTCCCGCAAGAGGGCGGCGGCCACCGGCAGGAGATGACCCCGCTAAGGTGGTCCCCGACCATGAACCCCCGACGAAGCCCGGACGGATGATGCGCGCAGGTCCCTCACAGGAGGAGATCCGCAGGCACAACCTGGGCACCCTGCTCCGCCACGTCCATCTCGGCGGGCCGACGTCCAGGGCTGAGCTGACCAACCGCATGGGGCTGAACCGCAGCACCATCATGGCGCTCACCGCCGACCTGACGGCGGCGGGGCTGGTGCGTGAGGAACTGCCGCGGGAGACCGGCCGTGCGGGGCGTCCCTCCCTGGTGGTCCGGCCCGAGTCCGCCCGGGTCTACGTCCTCGCCTTCGACGTGGGCGTCGACCGGCTGGTCGCCGCCAGGGTCGGTCTCGGCGGCGTGATCCTCGACCGCCGCGAGATGGTACGGCCACGCGGCGGTTTCGAGATGCCGGAGGTCGTCGCCGCGCTGGCGGGTTTCGCGCGGCAGATGCACCGCAAGACCCGTCCGGACACGGTGTGCGTCGGGGCGGCCGCGGCGATCTGCGGATCGGTCGGCCGGACGGACGGCGTCGTCAGGTTCGGACCCAACATCGGATTCAAGGACGCGCCGTTCGGCGAGGAGCTGTCCAAGAGGCTGGCACTCGCCCTGCCGGTCACCGTCGGCAACGACGGCAACGTGGGCGCGATCGCCGAGCAGTCGCGCGGTGTCGGCCTCGACTGCCGCGACCTCGTCTACCTGCACGGCGACGTCGGCATCGGCGGCGGCATCGTCGTCAACGGCCAGCTGCTCGGCGGCCTGGCGGGATACGGCGGCGAGGTCGGCCACATGGTCGTCAACCCCGGAGGGCGCCCCTGCGCCTGCGGCTCCCGAGGCTGCCTGGAGGCCGAGGTAGGGGAGCGCGCCCTCATCGAGCTGGCCGGCCGCGGCACCGATGTCACCGGCAGGGAGGCCGTGCGCGCGGTCGTCGACGCGGCGGGCCGCGGGGACGTGCGGGCGCAGGACGCGCTGCACCGGGTCGGCGACTGGCTCGGTCTCGGCGTCGCGAACCTGATCAACATCTTCAACCCGGAGATGGTCATCTTCGGCGGCGTGCTGAGGGAGCTCTATCTCGGGGCCGCCGCCCAGGTCAGGACCAGGATCAACACCTCGACCCTGGTGGCGTCACGCGAGCGGCTGCGGCTGCGCATCTCGGCGCTCGGCGACGACGCCACAGTGGTGGGGGCCGCCGAGCTGGCTTTCGCCCAGGTGCTCGCCGACCCCCTTGAGGTGTTGTCACGCCTCGGTTAGGGACGTTCCATCAGGGAGCGTCGGACACGAACTAGGCCACTCGCGCGTTGGGCGCCACCCAGGTGTTGCAGGCGGCGGGCGACGCCGAGTCGAAGCCGCGCTCCAGCCACCAGGCCTGGTTGCGGCCCTTGCCGTGGATCGTGTCCGTGGCGTTCTTGGCGGCCCAGTCCACGACGTAGTCGTACTCGCGTGGATCGACCGGCAGGTAGGCCTCGGTGGCGCGGAGGAAGACGCCGGAGAAGCACTCCGCCTGCTGCTCCAGGCGGTGGTTCAGCAGGTTGCGCGCCGTACGGCTCTGCGTCCGGTTGTACATGCTCCAGTAGGTGCCGAAGATCCCGGTGCGCTGCTGCACGTGGTGCCCATACTCGTGCGCCATGGTCTTTGCCAGGACGAGCGGGAACGGGTCCTTGATCTGGGACCTGAGCAGGCGGAAGTAGATCGTCCGTGAGTCAGGGCAGTAGTGGGCCGGCGACCAGCTCGTGAGCTTGCCGCACGGCGACTTGGTGCCGGTGGTCATCACCACGACGCGCGGGCGACTGAACCGCCAGCCGACGGCCTTGAACTGCCGGGTCCAGAGCACGTCGTTGCACTTCGCGACCAGCTGCAGGTACCGCTTGATCGAGGCCGCGCTGCCCTTACGGGGCTCGGTGGGGGAACAGGCGATCTCCTTCGCGGCGCCGGAGCGGTAGATCTTGTTCTTGGCCAGGGCCACTGGCGCCGACTGCGCGCTCGTGGCCGTTTCCGTCGTGGCCGACGCGGGTGCCGTACCGGTGAGAAGAAGACCGGTGAGCACCCCGGGGACCACAGCGATGAGGGGTATTCGCATGGTCAAGGGAGCTTATTGCACCCACCAGGAACCAAGCGACAGATCATGATTTTTTCGACATATCGTGACGCGACGCGTACGGCCGGGCGGGCCGACCGGCCGGCCGTACGCCGCTGCAGGTCAGGCGACCTTGGACGCCGGCGCGCTGAAGGTGTTGCACACGCCCGGACCGTTGCCGTTCCAGCCGCGCATGGACCAGTAGCGGATGTTCTTGGCCTTGCCGTGGAGCACGTCGCCCGACGTGCGGTCGAGCAGGTCGTCCCAGTCGAACTGGTCGCGGCCCAGGGAGTGCCACACGCTGCCGACGAACGCGCCGGAGAAGCACGCCGCCTGCAGCTCCAGCCGCCGGACCCACGCGTACTGCGCCGCCTTGCTCGCCCTGCGGGACATCTTCTCCACCGTGGGCATGATGCCGATCCGGTCCTGAACGTAGTGCCCGTACTCGTGCGCGATCGTGTCGAAGAGATCCATCTCCGACGGATCGGCGAGCTGGTGCTTGTAGATCAGGATCCACATCGTCTTGTCGAGCGAGCAGTACATGCCCGCCGCGTATCCGGCGGGGTACTTGCCGCAGCCCGTCTTCGCGGCGGTGGTGATGTACCGCACCTTGGGCTTCGCGAACGGCAGCCCCGCCTGCTTGAACTCCTCGCCCCAGGACAGGTTGAGGCAGTCCATCAGATGATCGAGATAGATCTTGTACGAGTCGACGTCGTCGGGCTGGCGGCTCAGCTCCTTGCACTCCGTGAAGTCGAACTCGCCCGTCGTGTAGATGGGATTCTTCGTCAGAGCGGCCTTGCCGGTGGGCACGGGCCGTGCAGAACCGGAGGCGACGGCCGTACCGGAAAGAAGAAGGCTTACGATCAGCCCCATGAGCAGCGCGATAAAGGATTTCCGCATGAGATCAAGAGCGTAGGGGAAAGGTCAAGTCCCGGTAAAGCGGAAATAAGTCGATTCTGATTGAAATAGCGTGAGGCTCCGATGCGACCCATGGGAGCGTCACGGTGTTCGCGAACTAGACTCGCTCTGTTCGACGGCGAGCGGGAAGGAAGATTCGTGGGGATTCTGGAGACGGTGAAGAGCCCGCAGGACGTCAGGCGCCTGGACGCCGGAGAGCTGCCGAGGCTTGCCGCCGAGATCCGCGATCTGCTGGTTTCCTCCGTCGCGAAGACGGGCGGACACCTCGGGCCCAACCTCGGCGTCGTCGAGCTCACCATCGCCCTTCACCGGGTCTTCGAGTCGCCGCGCGACCCCATCCTCTTCGACACCGGGCACCAGGCGTACGTGCACAAGATGCTCACCGGCAGGGCCGGCGACTTCGGCACGCTGCGCCAGGAGGGCGGCCTGTCGGGATATCCCAGCCAGGCCGAGTCCGAGCACGACGTGATCGAGAACTCGCACGCCTCCACGGCCCTGTCGTACGCCGACGGGCTGGCCAAGGCGATCACGCTGCGCGGCGAGACCGGCCGCACGGTCGTCGCGGTCATTGGCGACGGCGCGCTGACCGGTGGCATGGCGTGGGAGGCGCTCAACAACATCGCGGGCCGCAAGGACCTGCCGCTGATCATCGTGGTCAACGACAACGGCCGGTCGTACTCCCCGACCATCGGCGGTCTCGCCTCCCACCTGTCGTCCCTGCGGATGACGCAGAAGTACGAGGACGCGCTGGAGTTCGTCAAGGAGAACCTGGCCAAGGTCCCGGTGGTGGGCGCCCCCTTCTACGACGCCCTGCACGGCGTCAAGAAGGGCATCAAGGACATACTGGCCCCGCAGGTGATGTTCGAGGACCTCGGCCTCAAGTACGTCGGCCCGATCGACGGGCACGACCAGGAGGCCGTGGAGGCCGCCCTGCGCAAGGCCCGGGCCTTCGGCGGTCCGGTCATCGTGCACGTCCTCACCCACAAGGGCCACGGCTACTCGCCCGCGGAGAACCACGACGAGGACTGCTTCCACGGGCCCGGCCCGTTCGACCCGATCACCGGCGAGGAGCGGCCGAAACCGCACAGCTGGACCAACGTGTTCAGCGAGGAGATCGTCCGGCTCGGTGCCCAGCGCAGGGACATCGTCGCGATCACCGCGGCGATGCTGTACCCCGTGGGGCTGGCCGAGTTCGCCGAGGCGTATCCCGACCGGATCTACGACGTCGGCATCGCCGAACAGCACGCCCTGACCTCCGCCGCCGGCCTCGCGCTCGGCGGGCTGCGCCCGGTGGTCGCCCTCTACGCCACCTTCCTGAACCGGGCCTTCGACCAGCTGCTCATGGACGTCGCCCTCCACCGGCTTCCCGTCGTCGTCACGCTGGACCGCTCCGGTGTCACCGGCGACGACGGCGCCAGCCACAACGGCATGTGGGACCTGTCGATCCTCCAGGTCATCCCCGGCCTGTCGATCGCCGCCCCCCGCGACGCGCGGCGGCTGCGCGAACTGCTCGGCGAGGCCGTCGCGATCGACGACGGGCCGTCCGTGGTCCGCTATCCCAAGGGCGCGGTCGCGGGGGACATCGAGGCCGTCGGCAAGCTCGGCACGATGGACGTGCTCCGCTCCGGAGAGCCCGACGTGCTGCTGGTCGCGGCCGGCTCGATGGCCGAGATCTGCCTCGACGCCGCGGCGCTGCTCGACGCCCAAGGCATCTCGGCCACGGTGGTCGACCCGCGCTGGGTCAAGCCGCTCGACGAGGCGCTGATCCCGGCCGCCGCCGAGCACAAGCTCGTGGTCGTCGTCGAGGACAACGGCCGGGTCGGCGGCGTGGGCGACGCGGTCGCCCGCATGCTGCGCGACGCCGACGTGGACGTGCCGGTCCGCACCTACGGCATCCCGCAGCGGTTCCTCGACCACGCCAAGCGGCCGAAGATCCTCGCCGAGATCGGCCTCACCGGGCAGGACCTCGCCCGCGAGATCACCGAGACCGTGGCGCGGCGCTCGCCCGCCCTGGAGGACGACCCGGCCGGCCAGGTCTGACGCCCCTCCCCCGGAAACGCGCGTGATCTGCGCGTTTCCGGGAACCCTGCAGGTCATCGGGGATCGGGGGCCTGCATATGAGCCGGTTGAGCATTCTTCGCACGAAGTCGGTCGAGCAGTCGATCGAGGACACCCAGGGTGGGCGTTACCGGCTCGTCCGCACCCTGAGCGCGCTCGACCTGACCGTCTTCGGCGTCGGTGTCATCATCGGCACCGGCATCTTCGTGCTCACCGGCGTCGCGGCCAAGACCACGGCGGGCCCCGCTGTCGCGATCTCCTTCGTCGCCGCGGCGGTCGCCTGCGGCCTCGCCGCCCTGTGTTACGCGGAGTTCGCCGCCACCGTGCCGGTCGCGGGCTCCGCCTACACCTTCGCGTACGCGACCATCGGCGAGTTCCCGGCCTGGATCATCGGCTGGGACCTCGTGCTGGAACTCACGCTCGCCGCCGCCGTGGTCGCCTCCGGCTGGTCGGGCTACTTCACGTCGCTGCTGAGGAGCGTCGGCGTGGACCTGCCCGCCTCCATCGCCGGGGACAAGGCAGTGGTGAACATTCCGGCGGCGGCCATCGTGCTGATCCTCACCGCCATCCTGGTCCTGGGCATCAAGACGTCGGCCCGGTTCAACGCCGTCATGGTGACGATCAAGGTGAGCGTCGTCCTGCTCGTCATCGTGGCCGGCCTGTTCTTCCTCAAGGCGGAGAACTACCAGCCGTTCATCCCTCCGGCACGGGAGATCGAGACCAGGGGTGGACTGGCGTCGCCGCTCATCCAGGTGCTGTTCGGTGTGACGCCGGTCGCCTTCGGGGTCTTCGGCATCTTCACCGCCGCCGCGCTCGTCTTCTTCGCCTACATCGGGTTCGACGTCGTCGCCACGGCCGCGGAGGAGACCCGCGACCCGCAGCGCAACCTGCCGATCGGCATCCTCGCCTCGCTGGCGATCTGCACGGTCCTGTACGTCGCGGTCTCCCTGGTGGTCGTCGGCATGCAGCCGTACACGGAGCTGAGCGAGTCCGCGCCGCTCGCGGACGCGTTCCTCTCCGTCGGCCAGTCGTGGCTGGCGACCGTGATCAGCTTCGGGGGCATCGCCGGGCTCACCACCGTGGTGATGATCCTCATGCTCGGCCAGAGCCGGGTCTTCTTCGCCATGTGCCGCGACAACCTGCTGCCGCGCGGGCTCGCCCGCGTCCACCGGCGGTTCCACACGCCGTACGTGATCACCATTGTGATCGGCGTGGCCACCGCGACCCTCGCCGCGCTGATCCCGCTGGCCGCGATCGCCGAACTGGTCAATATCGGGACGCTCTTCGCGTTCGTGGTCGTCTCGATCGGTGTGGTCATCCTGCGCCGGACCCGGCCCGACCTGCCCCGCGCGTTCCGCGCGCCCTGGGTCCCGGTGCTGCCGATCCTCTCCGTGCTCGCGTGCCTCTACCTGATGCTCAACCTGCCCGTGGAGACCTGGCTGCGGTTCGTCGTGTGGATGATCGCCGGCGTCGTGCTCTACTTCGGGTACGGCGCCCGCCACAGCAGGGCCCGGCTAGCCGGTGACGCCCCGGACGAGCAGCAGCAGCCCGGTGGCGGTCATCAGCAGGGCGCTTCCGGCGAGCAGGACGCGGTAGCCACGTACCCCGAGCCGGTGCCGCCCCGCGCCGACCATGGCCGCCAGCACCACCTTGGACCCGACCAGCACCAGGTAGAAGCCTCCGGTGAAGGCGAGGGCGGCGGCCGGGGTCCGCTCCCAGGCCGCGGCGAAGATCGGAGCGCCGACGGCGATCCAGAAGAGCCATGGGTGCGGATTCAGCATGTTGACCGCGACGCCGCGCAGCACCTCCCGGACGGAGGAGGGCCCGGTGACGGAGGACCCGGTGGCGGAGGAAACCGTGACGCCGGGTTCGGGGGGCCGGGCCGTACGGGACTCGCGGGCGGCGGAGATCGCCAGGTGGACGACGTAGAGGCCGCCCACGACGGCCAGGACGCGCAGGAACACGCCGGGCAGCGCGCCGGCGGCGGTGACCGAGAGCAGCACGACCGGAAAGTCGGAGAGCAGGGGGACGCAGGCCAGCCCGAGCCCGGCCCGGAAGCCGCCGCGCAGGCTCGCCGTGATCACCAGGCCAAGCAGCGCACCAGGCGCGACCCCGGCCCCCAGCCCGAGACTCAGCCCCAGTAACAACTCCCGCACCCGGAACCTCCCGATCCGCCGAGAAGGGTACCGGGGCGGTACAGGTCAGTCGAGCCAGGCTATGTGCACGATGGTTATCGTTCGGCGGCGTTCGCTCACATGGAAGACGGCCATCCCGCAGCTGCCGAAGAAGGCGGCCCGCAGATCAGGAAACTCGGCGATGTTGTATTGCGGATACTGCCAAGGGTCCGAGCCCATGCGCTCAAGGAGGAGGACCAATGGGGCCGCGGCCTCGACTGGCAGATCATCGGCCTGGGCTTCGGTCTCCTTCGAGTACCTGATCTCGTAGCTCATGTACGGCGACGCAACCCGTCGAGGTCGACGGAGACGGTGTCGACCTCCTCGCCGGCCCGAAGCCGGTGGACGACGTCCACCGTTTCGGCGCTGAGTTCGTGATTGGCCAGTACGGCTCGTCGCCACCACTGTTCGATGATCTCGTGCAGCGTCTCGAGTCGGAGGCTCTCACCGGCGTCCCGGAGCCCCTGCCGGTACTCGCTGAGAAAGCGGTCCTTGAGGTCACGAGGCAGGGCTGACCAGATGGACTCGGGGACCTTCTCGATCCGAGGTGTTGAGTCGGTCCGGATGGCATGCGCGATCACGGTCACTCTCCTTCACGGCAGGGCCGGTTCGGGTGAGGACAGCTTAAGTCTCGCGCCTGCAGCTCGCCTTCCCGCTGTGTCGGCAAGGGGAGAATATTCCACCCGGAGCCACGGTCCGGTGACTCCGGGTGGACGACGGCCATGACCTGGAAGTCAGGACCTCGGAGTTACGCCTCGGCCGGGACGGAGGCCACGCCGGGTGCGAGGAACCGGGAGCCGGTCACCGCCTCCGAGATGCCCTCACGGTCCAGGTACGGCGTGATGCCGCCGGTGTGGAACGGCCATCCGGCGCCGAGGATCATGCACAGGTCGATGTCCTGGGCCGCCGCGACCACGCCCTCGTCGAGCATCAGGCGGATCTCCTCGGCCAGCGCCCTGAGCGCGCGGAGCCGTACGTCCTCACCGGTGGACGGGGAGGCGCCGCCCTCGAACAGCGCCCGTACCTCGGGGTCGATCTGGAAGTCGGAGCCGTAGACGCCCGGCTTGCCGGCGGCGACCAGCTTGGCCAGGTTGCCGGACACGCCGTAGCGCTCCGGGAAGGCGGCGTGCATGGTCTCCGCGACGTGCAGCGCGACGGCCGGGCCGACGAGCTGGAGCAGCGTGAACGGCGTCATGGGCAGGCCGAGGCCGTCCAGCGCGTGGTCGGAGACCTCCAGGGGCGTGCCCTCGTCGGCGGCCGCGGTGATCTCGCCCATGAACCGGGTCAGCAGCCGGTTCACCACGAACGCGGGCGCGTCCTTGACCAGCACGGACGACTTCTTCAGCGTCTTGGCGACGGAGAACGCGGTGGCGAGCGTGGCGTCGTCGGTGGCGTCGCCCCGGACGATCTCCAGGAGCGGCATCACCGCCACCGGGTTGAAGAAGTGGAAGCCGACGACCCGCTCCGGAAGCCTCAGCCCGGACGCCATGGCGGTGATCGAGAGCGAGGAGGTGTTGGTGGCCAGGACGCACTCGTCGGAGACGACGGCCTCGACCTCGGCGAGCACCTTCCGCTTGACGTCGAGATCCTCGAAGACCGCCTCGATGACGAAGTCCGCGTCGGCGAAGGCGTCCTTGGTCAGCGAGCCGCTCACCAGGGCCCTGAGCCGGCCCGCCTGGTCGGCGGAGACGCGGCCCTTGGCGAGCAGCTTGTCCACCTCGGCGCGTACGTAGCCCACGCCCTTGTCGAGGCGGGCCTGGTCGAGGTCGGTCAGCACGACCGGCACCTCCAGCCGCCGCGCGAACAGCAGCGCGAGCTGGGAGGCCATCAGCCCGGCGCCGACCACGCCGACCTTGGTGACCTTGCGGGCCAGGGCCTTGTCCGGCGCGCCCGCCGGCTTCTTGGCCCGGCGCTGCACCAGGTCGAAGGCGTACAGCCCGGCGCGCAGCTCGTCGCCCATCAGCAGGTCGGCGAGCGCACGGTCCTCGGCGGCGAAGCCCTCGTCCCTGGAGGCGGTGCGGGCCAGCGCGATCAGGTCGAGCGCGCGATAGGGAGCGGGGGAGGCGCCGCGCAGCTTCAGGTCCACCAGGACGCGCGCGTCCGCGACGGCCTTGTCCCAGTCGCCTTCGTACGGCGCGCGGGTCACGGTCTCCTCGCCGCGCAGCACCCGGGCGGCCCAGCGCAGCGACTCCTCCAGGAAGTCGGCCGGCTCGAACATCGCGTCGGCGACGCCCAGCTCGTACGCGTCCCGCCCCTTGATCATGCGGTTCTGCGAGAGCGGGTTCTCGATGATCAGCTTGATGGCCTTCTCCGGGCCGATCAGCCGGGGGAGGAGCTGGGTGCCGCCCCAGCCGGGAACCAGGCCGAGGAAGCACTCGGGCAGCGCGACGGCCGGAACTCCCGAGGAGACCGTCCGGTACGCGCAGTGCAGGGCGATCTCCAGGCCGCCGCCCATGGCCGCGCCGTTGACGAAGGCGAACGTGGGCACGCCCAGCTCGCCGAGGCGGCGGAAGACGTGGTGGCCGAGCCCGCCGATGGCGGCCGCCTCCTCGTGCGTGGCCACGGCCGCCGCCCCCTTGAGGTCGGCGCCCACCGCGAAGATGAACGGCTTGCCGGTGACGCCGACAGCGGCGACGTCGCCGCGCGCCTCGATCGCGTCCAGGACGTCGTTCAGCGCGAGCAGGCCCTGCGGTCCGAACGTGTTGGGCTTGGTGTGGTCGAGCCCGTTGTCCAGCGTGATCAGCGCCATGGTGCCCGCGCCGTACGGCAACTCGACGTCGCGCACCAGCGCCCTGGTGACGACCTCGCCGGTGTCCTTGCCCGCGAGCAGGCTCTTGTAGGTCTCGATGTCGCTCATGCGAGGTTCTCCCAGATGACCGTGCCGCCCATGCCCATGCCGACGCACATCGTGGTGATGCCGTACCGGACGTCCGGCCGCTCGGCGAACTCGCGCGAGAGCTGGATCATGAGCCGTACGCCGGAGGACGCGAGGGGGTGGCCGAAGGCGATCGCGCCGCCGTACGGGTTCACCCGGGGGTCGTCGTCGGCGATGCCGAAGTGCTCCAGGAACGCGAGCACCTGTACGGCGAACGCCTCGTTGATCTCGAAGAGGCCGATGTCGTCGATGGACAGCCCGGCCAGGCGTAGCGCGCGCTCGGTCGAGGGGATCGGGCCGACGCCCATGACCTCGGGGTCCACGCCCGCGAACGCGTAGGAGACCAGCCGCATGCGCGCGGGGAGTCCGAGCTCCTCGGCGACGTCCCGCGCGGCGACGAGGCAACCGGTGGCGCCGTCGTTGATGCCGGAGGCGTTCCCCGCGGTGACCCTGCCGTGCGGGCGGAAGGGGGTCTTCAGGCTTCGCAGAGCTTGCAGGGTGGTCCCGGGACGCGGCGCCTCGTCGGCGGTGGCGAGTCCCCATCCCTCGGCGGCCTTGCGGGCCGCCATCGGGACCAGGTCCGGCTGGATCCTGCCGTCGGCGTACGCCTTGGCGGCCTTCTCCTGGGACGCCACGGCGAACGCGTCGGCGCGGTCCTTGGTGATCGACGGATAGCGGTCATGCAGGTTCTCCGCCGTCATGCCCATGATCAGGGCGGAGCCGTCCACCAGCCGCTCGGACAGGAACCTGGGGTTGGGGTCGACGCCCTCGCCCATCGGGTGGCGGCCCATGTGCTCGACACCGCCGGCGATGGCCACGTCGTAGGCGCCGAAGGAGATGCCGCCCGCCACGTTGGTGACGGCGGTCATCGCGCCGGCGCACATTCGGTCGATGGCATAACCGGGGACCGACTTGGGCAGCCCGGCCAGCACCGCGGCCGAGCGGCCGATGGTCAGGCCCTGGTCGCCGATCTGGGTGGTGGCCGCGATGGCCACCTCGTCCACCCGCTCGGGCGGGAGGCCGGGATTGCGGCGCATCAGCTCGCGGATGACGCGGACAACCATGTCGTCGGCACGCGTCTCGGCGTACAGGCCCTTGGGGCCCGACCTGCCGAAAGGCGTGCGCACGCCGTCGACGAAGACGACTTCACGGGACGCAGGCACGAGGTTCGCTCCTACTGATCGGTAGCTTCTCGGACCAATGCTACTTATCGGTAACTACTCCGCGGAGCGGGGTGCCCGGCCTGGCCGTCCGAAGACGGCCGCGACGCAGGCGGTCAGGGCCGCCACCGCCAGCGCGAGCACGGTCACGGCGTCCGGTGCCCACAGGTGCGCGCGGGCGGAGATCAGCGCGAGGACCAGCACGATCGCCGCCGCCGCCGGAAGCCGGCGCTCCCGCGGCCGGGGCGGCACGGCGTCGTCCCACGGATCCGGGGGCGGCTGCCTTCTCGCGGCCGCGACGATCACGTCCCTGCCCCACCACAGGAGGAATGCCATCCCGCCCATGTAGCAGGTCATCGCCAGCGTCTCGGCGGCGGACGCCAACCGGTCCGCGGCGCCGTACAGGCCGGCGTCGGTGAACAGCCGGGGCATGGTGAGCCCGAGCAGGACCACCACCGCCCAGCAGGCCGCGATCGCCAGCCGGGCGAGCAGTCGCCGGGCGTCGGGCCGGGGCCTGGTCGCGAACACCTCCCGCTCGCCGCTCCTCGCCTCCTGCTCCCGGATGCCCCACAGCACCTGGCTGGCCGTCAGCGCGGGCAACGTCACGACGAACACCGCGAGCGCCGCCACGGCGTACGGCGACGCAGCCCGGCCGGTGTCGGCCCGCTCGGCCAGGAGTTGGACGGTGACCAGGAGGGTCGTCGAGATCCCGAGCATGAGCAGCGCGGCGCGGCGCGCGCCGGCCGCACGCGCGCGCAGGAGGGTGAGCCGTGCGGATCCGGGGGACGCGGGCAGCCCGTCGGGGGCGGGACGACGCCGCGGTGTCAGGGCGGACATCTCGTAATGATGCCGTTACCGTACGCGATCGGGGGCCAAAACGCGGATATCTCCCGGGATCTCGTTCGGGCATACTGGGAAACCGCTTCCCGGGGAGGTGGAGTGGTCACTCTGGAAGACGTGGCGCGGCACGCGGGAGTGTCGCTCGCCACGGCCTCACGCGTGCTCAACGGCAGCACTCGCCAGGTCGGTATAGAGCTGCGCGACCGGGTGCGGCGCGCGGCCGTCGAGCTGGGCTACCGCACGAACGTCGCCGCCCAGACGCTGGCCCGCGGCGCGAGCAACGTCATCGGGCTGGTCGTCCACGACCTGGCCGACCCCTACTTCGCGGTGCTCGCCGACGGTGCGATGCGCGCAGCCGACGCGCACGGCCACATGGTCATGGTCGGCACCACCCACCGCGACCCCGGCCGTGAGATCGACTACGTGTCGACGCTCAACGCGCAGCGCGTACGGGCCGTGCTGATCGCCGGTTCGCGCGTCTCCGACGCCTCGGTCACCGCGCGGCTCCGCGCCGAGCTGGACCGGTACCGCGACGCCGGGGGGCGGGTCGCCTGCGTCGGGCAGGACCTGCTCGGCGTCTCGACGGTCGCCCCGGCCAACCGCGAGGGCGCGGCCGACCTGGCCCGCGCGCTCGCCGCGCTTGGGCACACCAGGTTCGCCGTGCTGGCCGGGCCCGCCGACCTCGTCACGGCGGCCGACCGCAGCGCCGGATTCACGGCCGCGCTCGCCGAGCTGGGCCTGCCGCGGCCCGAGGTGATCCACGGGAGCTTCGACAGGGACGGCGGTCACGCGGCGGTCCAGGAGGTGTCCGACGACGTGACCTGCGTCTTCGCCGTCAACGACGTGATGGCGGTCGGCGCCGTCGCCGCGCTCCGGGAGCGCGGGACCGGAGTTCCCGGCGACCTTTCGGTGGCCGGCTTCGACGACATCGCCACCTTGCGCGACCTCGTGCCGCACCTGACGACGGTACGGCTGCCGCTCGCCGCCATGGGGGCGCGGGCGGTGGAACTCGCGCTCGCGGAGGAGGACGAGCCGCGCGTCGTCCGCGTCGAGGGTGAGGTCGTGCTCCGCGAGAGCGTCCAGAGGGTCTGACGCCGCCGCGAGGCCGGGCCGGGCGAGGGCGGTCAGGTGATGTCGCGCCGCAGGGGAACGATCACGGCGACCGCGGCCGCCACCAGCGCGTACCCGACGAGCACGGCGGCGCCGAGCGGGGCGGAGAGGAGCGGGGCCGCGCCGCCGCCCGTCTGCCGCGCCAGCGCCTCGGTCAGGTAGGTGAACCCGGTGATCGCCGCCGTCGCGCCGCCGGGCAGGTAGGGGTAGAGCACGTTGACACCGGGGATGAGCAGCAGCGCGGTCTCGATCATGTAGAAGTAGGCGCCGAGCACGGCCGCCGCCGCCACCTGGTTCGGGATCAGGGCCCCTACCGCGACGCCCACCAGCGTGTAGACGGCCATCGTCACCGCGATCCTGGACAGCAAGGCCAGCGCCGTGGCCGCGGGCAGACCGAGCGTGACGCCCTTGAGCGCCGCCGCCCCGAAGAGCGCCGCTCCGGCCACGGTGACGGCGACCAGCCCGTAGGCGAGTCCCGCGGCGGCGTACGCCGCCAGCTTGGCGGCGAGCGTGGTCCAGCGCCCGGGGACGAACAACGCCGTCGTGGTGATCGTCCGATGGCGGTATTCGGAGGCCACGGCGGTCGTGCCGAGCAGGGCGGGTACGAACGCGCACAGGCCGAGCAGGCCGAGCAGCACGCGCACGCCCGTCGCCGTCTCCAGGCCGGGCATCGGCGGGTCGAAGTTCTCCGGGCCGATGAGGGCGAGCAGGCCGATGAAGCCACCGCTGCCGATCGAGGCGAGCAGTCCCCACAGCCATAGCCTGGTGGCGGCCAGGCGGCGCAGCTCCGCCGAGACGAGCGCGGTCATCGGGTGTCCCCCTGGTCGTGTCCGGTGAGGTGGAGGAAGGCGTGTTCGAGGGTGGGCCGTTCTGGAGTGATCTCGTGCAGCGGAATGCCGTGCGCCGCGGCGTCCGCGGCGATCCCGGCCGCGGTCAGCCCATGGATCCGCAACGTGTCCGGCTCCAGGTCCTCCACGCGGACCGCGCCGGGATGGGCGGCGAGGAGGACGGCGGTCAGCGGCCCGGCCCGCGGCGAGCGGACCCGCACGGCGGCCTCGCCGTACAGGTCGGCGACCGGACCGGTCGCGACCAGCCGCCCGCCGCGGATCACCACGGCGTGCTCGGCCATCTGCTCCACCTCGCTGAGGACGTGGCTGGAGACCAGGACCGTGCGGCCTTCGGCGGCGAGCCGGCGCAGGAAGGCGCGCAGCCACGCGATGCCCTCGGGATCCAGGCCGTTGCCGGGTTCGTCCAGCAGCAGTACGGGGGGGGTCGCCGAGCAGCGCCGTCGCCAGGTGCAGCCGCCGCCGCATCCCGGTGGACAGGGCGCGGGTCCTCCGTCCCTCGAACGGCGTCACGCCGGTCAGATCCATGACCTCGCGCACCCGTGAGGAGGCGAAGCCGCCCAGGCGGGCGTACACGCCGAGATGGTCGCGGGCGGTGTGGTCGGGGTGGAACCCCGACGTGTCCAGCACGGCCCCGACCGTCGCGGCAGGCCGGGGCAGCTTCGCGTAGCGCAGGCCGCCGATGGTGGCGCGGCCCGCGGTGGGCGTGACCAGCCCGAGCAGCATCCGCATGGTGGTCGTCTTGCCCGAGCCGTTCGGGCCGAGGAAGGCGGTCACCGTGCCCGGGGTGACGGTGAAGCCGAGGTCGGTGACCGCCTCCACGGTGCCGAAGGTCTTGGTCAGGCCGCGCACCTCGATCTCCCAGGATCGCGTGCTCACGCGTGCGCCCCCATGATCTGAGCCCGGAGCCCGGCCGCGTCCGGAACGCTGAGGAGCAGCTCGTCGACGTTCTCGATCCTGCCGGCAAGGACGATCCGCACGCCGGGAACGTCACGGCGGGCGCAGACCAGCCGCCGGACGCCGTTCAGGCCGGTCCACGTGCCGACCTTCATGAGCCCGCTGATGAGCAGGCCCGCGTGCATCCCGCTGGCGGCGGCCCGCGGATCCGCTTCGAGCCGCACCTCGCGGATCGCCGCCAGCGGCACTCTCATCTCGGCTCGCCGTACGAACGGCCGCGTCCACGGCGCGAAGCTCGCCACCAGCACCCCGTCGCGGATCTCTGTCCGGATCATCTCGGCCCTCTTTCTGGAACATCAGATGTATCTGTTCTATAAGTTGTATATCAGCTATGCTCCTACCTGTGAACCTGACGCTCGATCTCGACAGCGAGGTCCCGATCTACCAGCAGATCAGGGACCGGATCGTGGAGGCGGTCGCTCGCGGAGAGGCGGTGGAGGGCGACCCGCTGCCGTCCACGCGGCAGCTCGCCGCCGATTTCGGGATCAACTTCCACACCGTGAACAAGGCGTACGACCTGCTGCGTCAGGAGGGAGTCATCCGCGTCAACCGCAAGAGCGGCGCGGTGATCCGGCGAGATCCGTACTCCGGGCCGCCCGAGCCCGGGTTCGCCGAGGACTGGGAGGAGAGGATGCGCGTGCTGCTCGCGGAGGCCACCGTCCACGGGCTCGACCATGACGACGTCGTACGGCGGTGCGCGGCGATGTTGTCGGGATTCCGTGCCGGGGAGAGGGCGACATCGTGACACCGCTGATCGCCGCCGACGTGACCGCCATCGTCCTGGTCACCTGCCTGATGCTGGCCGTGCCCGCGATGGCCGGGCCGACGACGCCGTTCGGCGTGCGCGTGTCCCACGCCAGGGCCGGCGACCCGGCCGTGATCGCCCAGCGGCGCGCCTACGCCAGGCTGGCCCTGGCGGCGGGAGCATGCGCGGTGGCCGTCTCCGTGCCGCTCCTCGTGAGGGGAGGAAGCGCGAGCGTCGTCGGCGCCACCGCGACGGCCCTGGTCGTGGCGGACCTGCTGCTGTACTGGCGGTCCGCGCGCCGGCTGCGCGCGGTCAAGCTGGCCGGAGGGTGGCGGGACGAGCAGCGCCAGGGCGTCACCGTGAACACCACCTTCCGCACCGATCCGGTGCGACTGCCCTGGTCCTGGACACTCCCGGGCGCGGCGACGCTCCTCCTCACCGCGGGCCTCGGCTGGTGGCGATACGGCGACCTGCCCGCCACGCTGCCGCGCTTCTCCGGCTACGGCGTCGACGCGGCCCGGCGGGAACCCGTCACCGTGCTGACCGCATTCGCGCCGGTGATGTACCAGCTCGCGGTCACGCTGCTGATCCTCGCCGTGACGCTGCTCCTGCTGCGCGCCCGCCCCGACCTCGACGCCGCCCGTCCTGTGGGCTCGGCCCGCAGGTACCGCGTCTACCTGGGCGGCATGGCGCGCCTGTCGCTCCTCGGCGTGGCCTGCCTCAACCTCGGCCTGCTCGCGTCGGCGCTACGGCTGTGGACGGTCGTCGCACCCTCGACGCTCTGGACCGTCGTCACGTACCTGCCGTCCGTCGGCCTGCTGGTCGCGTGGCTGGTGTGGGAGAGCCGGGTCGGTCACGCGGGACACCGCCTGCCGGCTCTTCCGGGGGAGGAGGACGAGGACTCCGGCGTCACCCAGCGCGACGACGACCGGCACTGGTTCCTGGCCGGAACCGTCTACGTCAACCGCCGCGACCCGGCGATCCTGCTCCACGCCCGGATCGGGGCGTCCTGGACGGTCAACCTCGGGCACCCCGTCGCGTGGGCCCTCCTCGCCGTCCTCGCCGTCCTGGCCGGGGCCGGACTGCTCGCCGCCCTCGGCGTCATCGACCTGCCCGTACGGCAGAGCGGCTTCTGACGCGGAACGCCGAGCGCCGACCACCGTTGGGTGGTCGGTGCTCGGCGTTCGACGGCGGGGGAGGCCGGGCGTCAGGCGGTGCTCTTGGCGTCCAGCCGCTGGAGCGCCTTCGCCATCGGGAAGGCCGTCAGGCCGATCTGCCACTGCCGCGCCCCCAGTTGGCGCAGCCGCAGGGCGATCGACTCCTGGGACAGGTCGGCGGGCGGCTCCCAGGTGAGCCGCCGTACCGCGTCCGGCTGCAGCAGGTTCTCGGTGGGCATCCGGTGCTCGTCGGCGAGCGCGGCGATCACCGTCCGGGCCGCGGCCAGCCGCTTCGCCGCCTCCGGATCCCGGTCGGCCCACCGGTTGGCCGGAGGCGGACCGTCACCCGGCCCCATCGGCTGGGGCAGCTCGGCGTCCGGCATCGTCCGGCCCCGGGCGACCGCGGCCAGCCAGTCGCGCAGATGGCGACGCGCGCTCCTGCCGGTGAACGGGGCGATCTCGGTCAGCGCCTTCGTGGTGCGCGGCTGGTCGAGCGCGGCCTGCACGATCGCGGAATCCGGCAGCACCCGCCCGGGGGCGAGGTCGATGTCCTGGGCGATCTCGTCCCGCAGCGTCCACAGCTCGCGGACCACGGCGAGGCCGCGCAGCGACCGTACGCGATGGATGCCCGAGGTGC
Source organism: Microtetraspora glauca (assembly GCA_001570385.1). GTDB lineage: Bacteria > Actinomycetota > Actinomycetes > Streptosporangiales > Streptosporangiaceae > Microtetraspora > Microtetraspora glauca. The sequence continues at coordinate 136,436 of BBYL01000011.1, forward strand.
GCCGCCACGGATCGCTGCGCGGAGGGGCGCTCGGAGCCGCGAGGATCGAGGAGAACTCCTCCAGGGCCCACTCCAGCTTGCCGCTGGAGGTCAGCTCCGAGAACAGGGCGTCCCTGAGCTCGATCAGCACCTCGACGTCAAGCGCCGCATAGCGCAGCCAGTCTTCCGGGAGGGGGCGGTTGGACCAGTCGGCCGCCGAATGGCCCTTTTCCAGCCGCAGGCCCAGGACGACCTCGACCATCGTGCCCAGCCCGACCCGCTCGTAGCCGAGCAGCCGTCCCGCGAGCTCGGTGTCGAACAGCTTCCGCGGGCGGAAGCCCAGCTCGGTCAGACAGGGCAGGTCCTGGGTCGCCGCGTGCAGGACGATCTCACCGTCGGCGACGGCGTCGTGCAGGGCGGTCAGGTCGGGACAGGCCACGGGGTCGATCAGCGCGGTGCCGGCTCCGGCCCGGCGCAACTGCACCAGGTAGGCGCGGCCGCTATAGCGGTAGCCGGAGGCACGCTCGGCGTCCACCGCGACGGGGCCGCTCCCTCCGGCGAAGGCGCGCACGACCGCCGCGAGCGCGGCGTCGTCCTCGATGACGGGCGGAATTCCCTCACGCGGCTCCAACAAGAGCTGAACTTCAGGTTCGGTCACGAGTTACGGGGCTTTCGGATCTTCGCGACGCGCCGGGCGGAGCCGCAGCGCCGCGACATCGGGTGGAAGGGGTGGGATGCCCGCGGCGAGACACATCAGATCGCACCAGGCGGCGGCATGCGCGGACAGGTCCTCGTCGAGAGGGGACCAGGAGGCCCGCAGCTCCAGCTCGGTGGTGACGGGGTCGGCGGACTTGTTACCGAAACCCTCCGACACGGCACGGGTCACCGTGCCGCCGGCCGCGGCGTAGGCAGCGCCGTGCGCGTCGAGCGACTCGGTGAGCCAGCTCCAGGCCACCGGACCGAGCAGCGGATCCGTGGTGATCTCCGGCTCCATGTCGGCGCGGACGTAGGCGACCAGGCGGAACTGCCCCTCCCAGCCGCGCTGACCGTCCGGGTCGAACAGCATGATCAGACGGCCGACCGCCAGCTCGTCGTCGTCACGGTAGACGGAGGCTCCGACCGCCCCGGAATAGGGCGCGAGGCGCTGCGGCGCGGGGATGTCCTCCAGCTCGATCTCCGGTCTGACCTTGGCGGGCCGCAACGTCTCCAGCGCCCGCCGGAAGGCGGCCGGAGGCACGGGTGCGTCACCGAGGGTCATAGCCGAAGCGTAGGCCGGATTCGGGAGTGCACGAAGCAGGGGGATGGCTGTGGGGGGCATACGTACCGATCAAACCGAGGCCGTCGCAAGCAACAGGGCGAATCCGCAGGTCGTGCACACCCGCTCGGGACAGTCGTCGTGAGCGTCAGGGCAGGGCGGCTGTTCGAACGCGCGCTCGGCGTCGCAACCGGCACAGTGCTCAGTGCGGTGTTCGGGGGAACTCCACATCGACGTCATCGCTCCGGGGCCTCTCGTCGGATCCACGGTTGTGTCCCTAGTGATCGGGACTGCTCTGACGTTGACATGTCCCGCCGACATTTCCCCGCAACGCGCTCGGCGTGTCTCGAAAGTGGTATTGGAATCGATGCCGGAAGCCCGATTGCGAACACTTTGCCGACCTGTGAGGTGAACCTCATGAAGCGGAGAGGTTCACCATACCGATGCTTGGCCCGCGCCGTACCGTCGGCGCGCGGCGACACGCGCGTACACTCGCGAGTCTCTGGGCAGGAGAGGCGGCGGCAGGCGCCGTGCGCCGTGCCGGGAACGCGCGGCGAAGGGGGACGGATCCCGCGACCGGTGCGTGGGCCGGGCCCTTGACATGGGACGCTGGGACCGTGACTGCCCACCTTGCCGACTCAGCCTTCCTCCGCGCCTGCCGTCGCGAGCCCGTCCCGCACACGCCCGTCTGGTTCATGCGCCAGGCGGGGCGATCGCTCCCGGAGTACCGCAGGGTGCGCGAGGGGACCTCGATGCTCGACGCGTGCGCGACGCCGGACCTCGTGGTCGAGATCACCATGCAGCCGGTCCGGCGATACTCCACGGACGCCGCGATCTTCTTCAGCGACATCGTGGTCCCCCTCAAGGCCATCGGCGTCGCCCTCGACATCGTGCCGGGCGTCGGCCCCGTGGTGGACGCGCCGATCCGTGACGCGTCCGCCGTCGCCACTCTGCGGCCCATCGAGCCGGGCGACGTCCCGTATGTCACGGAGTCCGTGCAGTCGCTCGTGAAGGAGCTCGACGGCATCCCCCTGATCGGGTTCGCCGGAGGGCCGTTCACGCTCGCGTCGTACCTCATCGAGGGCGGTCCCTCGAAGAACCACGACCGCACCAAGGCGATGATGTACGGCGAGCCGGAGCTGTGGCACGAGCTCATGGACCGGCTGGCCACGATCACCCTGGCCTTCCTGCGCATCCAGGTCGCCGCGGGCGCGTCCGCGATCCAGCTCTTCGACTCGTGGGTCGGCGCGGTCGCCCCGGCGGACTACCGCTCGTACGTGCTGCCGCACACCAGCAAGATCTTCTCGGGTCTGGTCGACCTCGGCGTGCCCCGCATCCACTTCGGCGTGGGAACGGGCGAGCTGCTCGGCCTGATGGGGGAGGCCGGCGCCGACGTCGTCGGGGTGGACTGGCGGGTGCCGCTCGACGAGGCCGCGCTCCGCGTCGGCGCGGGCAAGGCCCTGCAGGGGAACCTGGACCCGGCCATCCTGCTGGCCCCGTGGGAGGTCGTCGAGCCCCGCGCCCGTGAGGTGCTGGAGCGTGGCCGGGTGGCCGAGGGGCACGTCTTCAACCTCGGCCACGGCGTCCTGCCCTCCACCGACCCCGACCAGCTCGCGCGGCTGGCCGACTTCGTCCACGAGGCGTCCGCCCGCTGACCCGAGGATCGGCGCGCGCCGGACACAGGGCTGGACACGGTGCCGGGCACAGGGTTGGACACGGCGCTGGAAATGGCGCCGGACAGGGCTGGACACGGGTTCGCGCCGGACGTGGCCGCCGCCACGTCCGGCGCTTTCCTCACCCGACGTCGCGAAGGAGTCAGGCGGACGTGCCGGGCGACCCGCCCGTGCTCTCGGCTCCCGTGCTCTCGCCGTTCGTGGTCTCGCCGGGCCGGGGCGCGGAGCCGGCCGGGGCCGCGGAGCCGGGCTGCGCCGCGCCCGGCGACGCCGCACGGCGGGCACGGTTCCGGCGGTGGACCAGCACGAAGGGCAGCCCGACGAGGGCGGCCAGGACCAGCCAGGGCAGCAGCGCGCCCAGCACGGTGAGGCCGATCCCGACGGCCCTGACCAGCGTCTTCCAGCCGACCTCGAGACCGGCGAAGAACCCGGACTCCTTCGGCTTGGGCTTGGGGACCGTCGCCTTGGGCCCGGCCAGGCTGAGGGTGACGGTCGCCATGCCGGTCTGGGAGGCAAGCGCCTTCTGCCGAGCCTGGAGCGACTCCAACTCGGCCTCGCGGTTGGAGATCTCGCGTTCGATCTCCAGGATCTCGCCGATCTTCTCCGCCTTGCGCAGCAGCGTGCGGAACTGGTTGAGCGCCGACTCCGCCGACTTCACCCGGCTGGCCACGTCGGCGACCTCCTCGGTGACGTCCTGCGCGCCCTGGTGCAGCGACTCCCGTTTGCCGAGGTCACGGCCGAGGCGGGCCAGCACGTCCGGGTAGCCGGTCGGCGGGATCTTGAACGTGACGACCGCCTCGTCCCGCTTGGCGAATGAGTTGCTCCGCTCCTCGGAGACGTAGCCGCCCGCGCCGGTCACGATCTGCTTGGCCTGCTCCGCGGCGGCGCTGACATCCTTCACCCGGACGGTCAGCTGGGCCGTGTAGATCACCGCCCGGGGGTCGGACACGATCCTCGTCTTCTGCGAGGACGCGGGCTTCGTTTCGCCGATCGCGTCGGCGCCGGCACCCGAGCCGCCGCCCGAATCCGCCTGGGGGCGGGCGAGTTCTGGAACGACGGCGGCCTCGGTGGCGGACTCGTCACGGGCCACGGACTCGGAGGAACCGCTTGCCCCTCCGCAACCGGAGATCAGGAAGGCCGTCGCGACGATAACAGCTGTTCCGTACCGGAATCTGGTCATGTCCGTGAAGACGAGTCCGGGACCCGGCGGGTTCGGTGGCCGGAGTCACGGTCCTGTCACGGGTTCCGCGCCGCGCGGTCACGTCGGTTCGGGGGCCGTGCCCCCCGCCCGGTAGCGTTAATCGCTATGGAAGGAACCCCAGCTCCGCGCCATGTCGTGGTCGTCGGCGGTGGAATCGCCGGCCTGGCCGCCGCCCTCTATCTGCGGCGCGGTGCCACCCACGAGATACGGATCACCGTTCTGGAGGGGGCGCCGCGGATCGGCGGCAAGCTCCACGTGTCCGAGGTGGCCGGTCTGGAGGTGGACGCCGGCGCCGAGGCCATGCTGGCCCGCAGGCCCGAGGGCAAGGAACTGGCCAGACTCGCCGGAATGGACGACATGCTCGTCTACCCCGGCACGACGCACGCGTCCATCCTGTCCAGGGGTGCGCTTCGCACGCTGCCCAAGGGACAGGTGATGGGCGTCCCGTCCGACCTGGCCGCGCTCGCCGCGTCGCGGGTCCTGTCCCCCGGGGGACTGGCCCGGGTCGCGCTCGACCGGATCCTTCCCCCGACCACGGTCACCACGGATGTCTCCGTGGCCGCCTACATCCGGGCCCGCGTGGGGGGCGAGGTCGTCGACCGACTCGTCGAACCGCTGCTCGGCGGGGTCTACGCCGGCCGGTCGGAGATGCTCTCCCTCCAGGCGACCATGCCGCAGATCGCCGCCATCGCGCGTACGGAGCGGTCCCTGACGCAGGCCGTCGGCGATGTCGTCGCGGCGGTTCCCAAGGACGCGGGGCCGGTCTTCACCACGCTCAAGAACGGCATGGGCAGCCTGCCCGAGGCGGTCGCGAAGGCGTCCGGAGCAGACGTCAGGACCGGAGTGACGGTGCGCGAGCTGGTCCGGATCCCGGGCGGTTGGCGGCTCGTCACCGGCCCCACCCGGGACGAGGAGATCATCGAGGCCGACGCCGTCGTGCTCGCCGTGCCCGCGACCGCGGCCGCGCGGCTGTTGCGGCGCGAGGTCCCGGGTGCGGCCGCCGAACTGGCCGGGATCGAATACGCCAGCATGGCCATCGCCACCCTGGCCTATCCCAGGGACGCGTTCCCCGTGCCGCCGTCCGGCAGCGGTTACCTGGTCCCGCCGGTCGAGCGCAGGCCGGTCAAGGCGGCGACCTTCAGCACGATCAAGTGGCCGCACCTGGCCGAGGCCGACCCCGGCGTGGTGGTCGTGCGCTGCTCCATGGGACGTCTGGGGGAGGAGCACGTCCTCCAGCGGGACGACGCCGAGCTGGTGGCCATCGCGGTGAGCGAGATGGCCGACGTCACCGGGGTGCGGGCGTTCCCGATCGACACCCGGATCACCCGCTGGGGCGGCTCCCTGCCGCAGTACAACGTCGGTCACCTCGGCCGGGTCGCCCGCATCCGCGCGGCGACGTCCATCCAGCCCGGTCTGGCGGTCTGCGGTGCGGCCTACGACGGTGTCGGGGTTCCCGCGTGCGCCGCCACCGCCCGCACCGCCGCCGCCCAGATCCTCGACCATCTCGCCGCGAGCGAGCCGCGGGCCGCGGCCGGGGCGGCGAACGACCCGAAAGGGTGAGACGGCAGAATGGAACGCATGACGGAGGGCACATCGCGTCCCAAGGCGCGTGATCTCAACCAGGTGATCCGGTACACCATGTGGTCGGTCTTCCGGCTGCGCGACCAGCTGCCTCCGAGCCGCGACGGCGTCGCCGACGAGGTGGACGAGCTGCTCGCGCAGGCGGGCGGCAAGGACGTCGTGACCCGCGGGTGCTACGACGTCTCCGGGTTCCGCGCGGACGCCGACTACATGTTCTGGTGGCACGCTCCGGCGGCCGAGGACCTGCAGGAGGTCTACTCCCGCTTCCGCCGTACCGCGCTCGGCCGCGTGAGCGAGCCCGTCTGGTCGGCGATGGCGCTGCACCGGCCGGCGGAGTTCAACAAGTCGCACATCCCGGCGTTCCTGGCGGAGGAGGAGCCGAGGGGGTTCGTCTCGGTCTATCCGTTCGTGCGTTCCCTTGAGTGGTACCTCCTCGACGACGTCGAGCGCCGGACCATGCTCGCCGAGCACGGCAGGATGGCCCGCGACTTCCCGGATGTACGGGCGAACACCGTGGCCTGCTTCGCGCTGAACGACTTCGAGTGGATGCTCGCGTTCGAGGCCGACGAGCTGCACCGCATCGTCGACCTCATGCGCCACCTGCGCGGAGCCGAGGCCCGCCGCCACACCCGGATCGAGATCCCGTTCTACACCGGGCGCAGGAAGCCGGTCAGCGAGCTGGTCGCGGCCCTGCCCTGACCCGTTTGCCGCGTTCCACGCGCAGCGCCCGCCGGGTCACCGGCGGGCGCTGCGCGTGTACGGGCCCGGGTGCGTACGGCGCCCGCGGCGCGGGTAGAACCCCCGCGGATGACCCTCCCTGTACGAGAGGATGACCCTCCCTGTACCAATTGCCGGGAACCGCCGATATGATCTCGTTATCTTTGTCATACTCGGGCAAAGCCCTTATGTCGTTGTGAGGCGAGGTGTCGAGGGTTCTGGCACGTTCCAGGGGTCGCCGCCGGAAGCGGCGCACCAAATCGCGCGTGATCAAGGCATCCGTCGGCCTGGTGGCACTCGCCGGGTGTGTCGTCGTGGTGCGGCCGCTGCTCGCCGGCTCCGGTGCGCCCTCTCCGGTCCGCGCGGCCGCGGTCGCGCCCGTCGCGAGCCCGGCGGGCGAGCTGACCGTCACGAGCGCCGACGGCGCCGCGAGCGCCGGCCGGGTCGGCGGCTCGAAGGGCGAGGTCATGGCGTCCGGCCGGTCGAAGTACACGGACGACCAGGCGATCACCTATTTCACGAGCCGCTGGAACGACAAGACGACCAAGCGGGTCAGGGACATCCGCACGACCGGCCGATATCTGCGCATCTACACGAACCTGTCGGAGAACGCGAGCAACTCCAAGCCCGCCATCGCGCTGTGCGAGAGGGGCCTGAAGTACCTCAAGGAGATCGGGGAGAGCAACCCGGTGGTCTTCGTCCAGGCGAAGTTCGGCCAGAACGGCAACCCCGTCCTGGCCAACATCCTCGGTCCGGACGACAAGACCTGCCGCGTCACGCACCCCAAGCCCAAGTGACCGCCGAGGCGGACCTCACTCGGCCGGTTCGTGGGTCAGGCAGACCGAGTTGATGCAGTAACGGTCGTCGGTGGGGGTGGCGTAGCCCTCACCGTGGAAGACATGGCCGAGATGCGAGTCGCACCGGGCGCAGCGGACCTCCACCCGGCTCATGCCCAGGGAGTCGTCCTCCAGCAGCGTGACCGCGTCCGAGTCCGACGGCTCGAAGAACGACGGCCAGCCGCAGTGCGAGTCGAACTTGGCCTCGGAGCGGAACAGTTCGGCGCCGCAGGCGCGGCAGGAGTAGACCCCCACCGTCTTCGTGTCGACGTACTCCCCGGTGAAGGGCCGCTCCGTGCCCGCCTGACGCAGCACGCGGAACTCCTCGGGCGAGAGCTGGACGCGCCATTCGGCGTCGCTTTTGATGACCTTGTCCATATCTGCCTGCCTCTGTGAGATCGATCCCGTGGTCATCGCGTAAGAACCACGGAAGGGCCTGAGACCTTCCCCGCGGAGTTCTTTCCGGGCGAAGCATCCTTCGGAGGTCGTTTCGGCGTCTTCACTGGTGAGAGGGCCGACCCTCCCCGTGAGGGAGGGGCCGGCCGTCCCGCCGTCGCGGCGGCGAAGCGCCCTACCCGTGCTGGACGCCGCCCGTACGGCAGGAGGGTTGCCGTCCGGAGGGGCGGCACGCCGGGTCCGTCCCGTCCTACCTTCCGGCCGAGGCCGGTGCCCAGTGCCGAGCACCGAAGGCCGAACGCCGAGGTCCGGGACGGACCCGCTCCGTCCCGGGTAGGGTCCGGAACATGGCTTCGCCGTTTATCGAGATCAAAGCGGGTGACCGGACCGTCAAGGTGACCAATCCGGACAAGGTCTACTTCCCCGGCATCGGCGCCACCAAGCGCGACCTGGTGGAGTACTACGTGAACGTCGGGGAGGGGGTCCTGCGCGCGCTGTACGACCGCCCGACGCATCTCAAGCGGCACCCCGACGGCGTCGAGACCGAGGCGATCTACCAGAAGCGGATGCCCAAACATCCCGACTGGATCGAGACGGTGACCGTGCGGTTCCCCAGCGGGCGCACCGCCGACGCGTTCCGTCCCACCGAGATCGCCGCGATCGCCTGGTGCGCGAACCTCGGCACGATCGACTTCCACCCCTGGCCCGTACGCGCTGCCGACGTGGAGCACCCCGACGAACTGCGCGTCGACATCGATCCGCAGCCCGGCACCGGGTTCGACGAGGCGCGCAAGGTCGCCTTCGTCGTCCGCGAGGTCCTCGACGAGCTGGGCGTGACCGGCTTCCCGAAGACCTCAGGCAGCCGCGGGATCCACGTCGCCGTCCGCGTCCGGCCGGAATGGACCTTCACCGAGGTACGGCACGCGTCCATCGCGCTCGCCCGTGAGGTGGAGCGGCGCGCTCCCGCACTCGCGACCACCGCCTGGTGGAAGGAGGAGCGCGGCGAGCGGATCTTCATCGACTACAACCAGAACGCCCGCGACCGCACCGTCGTCGCCGCCTACTCCGTGCGCGCCCGGCCGGAGGCGCCGGTGTCCGCCCCCGTGACCTGGGACGAGCTGGCCGACTGCGATCCGCGCGACTTCGACATCAGGACGATGCCGGAGCGCTTCGCCCGGCTCGGCGACGTGCACCGGGCCATCGACGACGAGGCGTTCGGCATCGAGACGCTGCTGGAGTGGTACGCCGCGGACGACCGCGGCGACCTGCCGTACCCGCCGAACTATCCGAAGATGCCCGGCGAGCCCAAGCGCGTCCAGCCGTCCAAGGCGCGCCCGTCCTAGCGTTGTGCCGGACGCGACCCATGGGCCGACCTCCTGGATGAACTGCGGGCGGCGCGCTTCGCGCGGGAGCCGCCGGCGGGGCTGTCGGACGAGGAGCGGCCGGCTAGAAGTGGTGGGCCATCGAGGCCGTCAGCAGCACCAGGACGAACGTGGAGACACCGGCGACGCCGTGCAGGACGACCGCGATCACGGGGAAGCGGCGTTCCGCGCCCCGGGCGTGGCGTCCCCGGCCCAGCCAGCGGGTGAACAGCGTGAACCCGAGCAGTGCCACGGCGGTCAGCACGGCGAAGGCGCCCCAGGCGTACCCGCTCTCGCGGGTGAGCAGGAAGCCGATCCACAGCCCGAGACCCGCCACCGCCAGAGCCGGATGGGTGAGGATCAGCGTGACGGGGAACGCGGTGACCTTCGTCGCCTGCTGCCGCAGGCCGCTGCCCGCCAGCCACAGGACCAGCAGGTAGAGCCCGGCCAGCACGGTGAGGATCCAGACTGCGAGCGCGGCGAGTTCCAAGCGTCTCCTCCGGAGCGGATCCGAAGCGGACACCCGGCCCGTCGGTCCCGTCGGCTCGATCCAACACCGTCCCCCACAAGGCGGGAACAGGGGACATCGAACCGTTATCTGCGGGGGCTCCGGACGGCATGCCCTGCGGAGGTCCCTCCATGTATGTCGGGCGGATGTGCCACTGTAGAGAGCGTGCGCCGCATACATCCCGACTTCGAGGACGATCCGGATCTCGTCGCCGCCTACGCCCAGCCCGCGGGCGAGTGGCTGCGGCTCAACATGGTGGCCAGCGCGGACGGCGGTGCCTGGCTCAAGGGCCTGTCCGGCGGCCTGTCCAGCGAGGGGGACCGCCGGGTCTTCGGGATCCTGCGCGGCCTCGCCGACGTGATCCTCGCCGGTGCCGCCACGGTGCGCACCGAGGGGTACGGCCCGGCCCGGCCGCGCGAGTCGTGGCGCGCCCTGAGGGAGGGCCGTCCCCCCGCGCCGCCGGTGGCGGTCGTCACCCGGCGGCTCGACCTGGACCTCGGCAGCCCCCTGTTCACCGAGACGGAGCCGTACGCGCGGACGATCGTGATCACCACGGAGTCCGCGCCGCGCGACCGGCGGGCGGAGGCGGCCAAGAAGGCCGATGTGATCATCGCGGGGGAGTACCGCGTCGATCTGGTGCCGGCGGTCCGCGAGCTGCGCGACCGCGGCCTGGGCGCGATCCTGTGCGAGGGAGGGCCGCGGCTGAACGCGCAGCTCGCCGCCGCCGGCCTGGTGGACGAGCTGTGCCTCACCGTCAGCCCGCTGCTGATCGGCGGCGACGCGGCCCGCATCCTGAACGGTGCCGCCTCCCAGACCCGGCTGACGCTCGCCCAGGTCCTCCAGGAGGAGGGTTTCCTCTTCTGCCGATACATGAGGGAGATGTCGGATGAGCTTGCCGGTTGAGCCGCCCGTGGCCCCGATGCTGGCCAAGGCGGTCAAGCGGCTGCCGGACCAGGACGGATCGCTCTTCTACGAGCCGAAGTGGGACGGCTTCCGCTGCATCGTGTTCCGCGACGGTGACGAGGTCTATCTCGGCAGCAGGAACGAGCGGCCGTTCACCAGATACTTCCCCGAGCTGGTCCAGGCCGTGCGCGACGAGCTGCCCGAGCGGTGCGTCGTGGACGGCGAGATCGTCGTCATGAGTGGCCAGACGCTCGACTTCGACGCGCTCCAGCAGCGCATCCACCCGGCGGAGTCGCGGGTGCGGCTGCTCGCCGAGCGGACGCCCGCGTCGTTCGTCGCGTTCGACCTGCTCGCGCTGGGCGACGAGGACCTGATGGCCGCGCCGTTCGCGGACCGGAGGGCCCGGCTGGAGGAGGCGCTGGCCGGCGCGGGCCGCTCGATCCGGCTCACGCCCGTCACGCGGGACGAACGCCGGGCCGCCGAGTGGTTCGACACCTTCGAGGGGGCCGGGCTGGACGGCATCGTCGTCAAACCCGGCACGCTGCCGTACGAACCGGACCGGCGGGTGATGTTCAAGGTCAAGCACGAGCGGACGGCCGACTGCGTCGTCGCCGGATACCGCGAGCACAAGACCGGATCGGTGGTCGGCTCTCTGCTCCTGGGGCTGTACGACGCGGACGGGCGGCTGCACCACGTGGGCGTGGTGGCGGCGTTCCCGATGAAGCGCCGCGCCGAGCTGGTGGGGGAGCTCGCGCCGTACCGGCTGGAGGACCTGGGCGAGCATCCCTGGGCGTCGTGGGCGGCGCAGGGCGGTGAGACGGCGCCCGACGGCGGCCAGCGGATGCCCGGCGCGGTCTCCCGGTGGAACGCCAAGAAGGATCTGTCGTTCATCCCGCTCCGGCCCGAGCTGGTGGTCGAGGTGGCCTACGACCACATGGAGGGCGACAGGTTCCGGCACACCGCCCAGTTCCGCCGCCGGCGTCCGGACCGCGAGCCGTCCTCGTGCACGTACGAGCAGCTCGAACGGCCCGTGGCCTACGACCTCGACGACATCCTGCCGCGCTGATCCGGCGACGGCGCCGCCGGGAGGGAACGGAAATCTCGTCTCAGCCCGTCAGCCCGTCAGCGCGCGGATGGCGGCGGTCACGACGACCGCGACCGCGACGACCACCAGGAACGGCGCCCGCAGCAGCAGCGCGACGGCGGCCGCCGCGACCCCCGCCGCCCGCGCGTCGACGACCAGGGCCTGACCGCTCCCGAAGGTCTGGATCGCGGTGAGGGCGGCCAGCATCGCGATGGGCACCAGGGCGGCGGTCCGCCGTACGAGGGGCCGGTCAAGCAGCCCGGCGGGCACGGAGATGCCGAGCAGCTTGACGGCGTAGCAGCCGAGGGCCGTGACGGCGATGGCGATCCAGACGGTCAACGGTGCGCCTCCTCGCGGCGGGTGAAGGTCAAGGCGATCGGCGCGGCCAGCGCCGCGACCAGGACGGGGACGCCCGCGGGCAGCAGCGGCAGGCACGCCAGCGCGAGCACGACGGCGAGGAACGCGACCAGCGCCTCCTGCCGCCCGCGCAACATGGACGCGAGCAGCGCCAGGAAGGCGGCGGGGCCCGCCGCGTCCAGCCCCCAGGCCGACGGGTCGCCGAGGGCGGCCGCTCCGAGCGCGCCGAGGAAGGTGCTCAGGTTCCAGAGCGTGTACAGGCTGGCCCCGGTGACCGTGAACCCGAGCCTGGCGCTGTCCCGGTCCGGCTGCGCCATGGCCACGGCCGAGGTCTCGTCGATGATCCACTGCGCGGCGAACGGGCGCACCGCGCGGGGCAGGCGCAGCAGGTGCGACAGCCGCAGCCCGTAGAAGGCGTTGCGCACGCCGAGGAACAGGGCTCCCGCCACCGCCGCGGCGGGATTGCCGCCCGCTCCCAGCGCGCCGACGAGCGCGAACTGCGACGCCCCGGTGAAGACGAGAAGGGAGAGCGCGCACGTCTGCGCCAGGCTCAGCCCGGCGCCGGCCGAGGTCACGCCGAAGGCGAACCCGGACAGGCCGACGGCCACCCCCACTCCCAGGGCGTCCCGTACGACCGCGGCCCGGGGTCGGCCGGGTGCCTGTTCTTCCTCGATTCGCGCTGATGCCGTCGTCACGCGCCCGAGGTTACGCGGCGCCGCCAAAACGGTCTTGTACGTTCTTGCGCTCCCGCTGGTACGCCCCCGGAGGCACGCCGACGACGCGGGTGAAGTGCCGGTTCAGGTGGGGCTGGTCGGTGAATCCCACGGTCACGGCGGCGACGGCGGGGGTGACCCCCTCGTCCAGCAGGTGGCGGGCCCGGCGGACCCGGGCGTCGGTGAGCCAGCTGTGGGGAGGCATGCCGTACGCGGTGCGGAACGCCCGCAGCAACGCGAACGGGCCGGTGCCGAGCTCGGCGGCGAGCCGTTCGAGGGAGGGCGGTGCGGCCATTCGCTCCTCCAGGATGTCCCGGGCCCGGGCCGCGTTCCGCGCGCCCGCGCCGCGCGGGGCGGACGCGATCAGCGCGGTGCCGTGCGAGCGGAGCAGCCGGGCCACGGTGATCCGCAGCAGGGTGTCCGCGGCCAATGTGTTGCGCTCGTCCACGGCGCGCAGCACCTCTGTGACGAGGCGTACGGCGTGCGGGTCATGGGCGACGGGGACGGCGAACCCGGCGGTGCCCCTGATCGAGATCGTCTCGGCGGCGACCGCCGCGACCAGCTCGGCCTCCGGATAGACGGCGCTGTAGGTCCACCCCTCCGGCACGCCCGCCCGGCCGGTGTGCGGGGTGTCGGGGTTGATCAGCGCGAGGCTGCCGGGCCCGGCGCGCTCGATGCTGTCGCGCACGTGGAACTCGTCGACGCCCCGGGTGACCGCGGCGATGACGAAGTTCTCATGGGTGTGCCGGATGAAGGTCTTGCTGACGTAGCGGGCCCGGAGCAGGTCCACCCCCGGAAGTCCCGGGTGCCGCCAGTGCCGCGCCTCCTCTTCCTCGTCCGGGGTCATGTACTTGATTGTCCGGGAAAGCGATGAAAATCCGTGCGGCGGCCCCCGGACCCGGCGTTGCCCACATCACCGCCGCCCTGGCGGCCATCGTCGCGGCCCGAGGGCAGGGGTGACCTGAGGGAAGGCCGTCAGGCGGGGTCCTCCCTGGCACAGCGCAGGATCTGCACGGACCTCGCGGTGACGGACACGTCCACCCCCGCGGGCCAGGTCTCGCCGGGGAAGGAGCCCTGACCGGGAGCCTCGTCCGCCGTGTCGAGCACGGGACGCCAGCAGTCGCCGAACTCCGTGCCGGGCAGGGTGAACGTGAGGCTCTCGTGATGGGCGTTGATGAGCAGGAGGAACGAGTCGTCCGTGATCCGCTCGCCCCGGGGACCTGGCTCGGAGATGGCGTCGCCGTTCAGGAACACCGCCAGCGACTTGGCGTAGCTCGCGTGCCAGTCGGCGGAGACCATCTCCTTGCCCGACGGCGTGAGCCAGACGATGTCGCGCACGTCGTCGCCCGCCCTGCGGCCGTAGAAGAACCGGCGCCTGCGGAACACGGGGTGGTGGCGCCGGAGCGTGGCGAGCATCCGGACGAACTCCAGGAGGTTCGCCTCGGTCTTGACCAGCGACCAGTCGACCCAGGACGTCTCGTTGTCTTGGCAGTAGGCATTGTTGTTGCCGCCCTGCGTGCGCCCGAACTCGTCGCCCGCGAGCAGCATCGGGACGCCCTGGGAGGCGAACAGCGTGGCGAGGAAGTTGCGCCGCTGCCGGTGGCGGAGCCGTACGATCCCGGGGTCCTCGACCGGGCCCTCGGCCCCGCAGTTCCACGAACGGTTGTCGTCGGTGCCGTCGCGGTTGTGCTCGCCGTTGGCGTCGTTGTGCTTGCGGTTGTAGGAGACCAGGTCGGTCAGCGTGAACCCGTCGTGGCAGGTCACGAAGTTGATGGACGCCACCGGGCGGCGGCCGCTCGTGGCGTACAGGTCGCTCGACCCGGTGAGCCGGGAGGCGAACTCCGGCATCGTGCGCGAGCCGCCGCGCCAGAAGTCACGGACGGAGTCGCGGTACTTGCCGTTCCATTCGGTCCACAGGGGCGGGAAGTTGCCGACCTGGTAGCCTCCCGGGCCGACGTCCCACGGCTCGGCGATCAGCTTGACCTGTGAGATCACCGGATCCTGCTGGATCAGGTCGAAGAACGCGGACAGCCGGTCCACGTCGTGCAGTTCGCGGGCGAGCGCGGCGGCCAGGTCGAACCTGAACCCGTCGACGTGCATCTCCAGCACCCAGTAGCGCAGCGAGTCCATGATCAGCTGCAGCGCGTGCGGGGAGCGGACGTTCAGCGAGTTGCCGCAGCCGGTGTAGTCGAGGTAGTAGCGCCGGTCGGAGTCGTGCAGCCGGTAGTAGGCGGCGTTGTCGATGCCCCGGAAGCCGAGTGTGGGTCCCATGTGGTCGCCCTCGGCCGTGTGGTTGTAGACCACGTCCAGGATGACCTCGATGTCGGCCTCGTGCAGCGCCCGGACCATGGCCTTGAACTCCTGGACCTGCTCGCCCCGCTGCCCCGCGCTGGAGTAGGCGTTGTGCGGCGCCAGGTAGGCGATGGTGTTGTAGCCCCAGTAGTTCGTCAGGCCGCGCGCCACCATGGCGTGCTCGGGGACGAACTGGTGGACCGGCATCAGCTCCACCGCCGTCACGCCGATCGCCAGCAGATGCTCGATCACCGCCGGGTGGGCCAGTCCGGCGTAGGTGCCGCGCTGCTCGTCCGGAACGTCGGGGTGCCGCATCGTCAGCCCGCGCACATGCGCCTCGTAGATCACGGTCTCGTGGTACGGCGTGCGCGGCGGCCGGTCGTTGCCCCACTCGAAGAACGGGTTGATCACCACGTTCTTCGGCATGTACGGAGCGGAGTCGTCGGTGTTCAGCCGCCCGGGGTCGGTGAAGTGGTAGGAGAAGAGCGCCTCGTTCCAGCGCACGCCGCCCTCGATGGCCTTGCCGTACGGGTCGAGGAGGAGCTTGGCGGGGTTGCACCGGTGGCCGTGCTCCGGCTCGTACGGCCCGTGCACGCGGAAGCCGTACCGCTGCCCCGGCATGATCCCCGGCAGGTAACCGTGCCAGACGAAGCCATCCATCTCGGGCAGGTCGACGCGCGTCTCGGCGCCGTCGTCGTCGAACAGGCATAGTTCGACCCGCTCGGCGACCTCGGAGAACACCGAGAAACTGGTGCCCACGCCATCCCAGGTGCCGCCGAGTGGATACGGCTCTCCAGGCCAGACTTCGCGCATGTAGCCCCATTCTCCTCTCAGGAGGGGCCTTCGTGTACCCCAAAAGATCTGCGAGATCTAGCCCTGTTTTGCCCCTATTTATCCAGATTTATCACCTTATGTGAAGTTAGTTAGGCCGCCGTTCACCCGCCCGGAGCGGGACGCACGCGGGCCCCCGCCCCGACCGGGACGGCCGGAAGCGGGGGCCCGCGAGGTCGATCAGCCGACGAGTTCGGCGTTCAGGCTGATGGTGGTGCCGGTCAGGGCCTGGCTCACCGGGCAGTTGGCCTTGGCGGTCTCGGCCGCCTGCTGGAAGTCCTCGGCCGAGATGCCGGGAACCTGGCCGCGCACCGAGATGACGATGCCCGTGATGCCCTCGCCGGGCTGGAAGGTCACGTCCGCCCTGGTCTCCAGCGACTGCGGCGGCGTCCCGGCCTTGGCCAGGCCGTTGGACAGCGCCATCGAGAAGCAGGAGGAGTGGGCGGCCGCGATCAGCTCCTCGGGGCTCGTCTTGCCGTTCGCCTGCTCCGCCCTGGACGGCCAGGAGACGTCGAAGGTGCCGACGCCCGAGGAGTCCAGTGAGACCGTGCCGGAGCCCTCGAAGAGCGTGCCCTTCCACTGGGTGGTCGCGGTACGGGTGGTCGCCATGGCGATATCCCTTCAGTCGTAAGTCCTCAGCTTCAGTTCCAGGAGCGACCCTAACGCCGCCGGCACCGGC
Source organism: Microtetraspora glauca (assembly GCA_001570385.1). Lineage (GTDB taxonomy): Bacteria > Actinomycetota > Actinomycetes > Streptosporangiales > Streptosporangiaceae > Microtetraspora > Microtetraspora glauca. The sequence goes on from BBYL01000011.1 coordinate 152,802, forward strand.
GACGTGGAACCGGCCCGCTGTCAGGCCGTGATCGGTCCCCGCGTGTCAGGACCGCCGGGACGGGCGGCCGGCCTCGGTCGACGAGAACCTCAGGTCGAGGCCGTGCCGACCCGGCCGCCGTACCTGTCGTGCGTCCGAGGGCATCCCGCGGAACAGGATCAGCGGATGACGGTCTTGATGTCCAGGCCGAGTTGTGCGGCGCCGTCGAGCGCCAGGTCCCGCGCGTAGTCGTCGTCCGTCTCCGACAGCACCCGGTGGATCCCGCCGATCGCCCGCCGGTCGCCCCTGGCCGCCAGTCCGCGTACGGCCTCCGCGACGGTCGTGATGTCGCCGTCGGCGAGCCGGGCGGCCAGCGCCTCCCGGATGCGCGGGGTGTCGGCGTCCAGGCCGGCGAGCCCCATGGTCGCCCAGTCGCGCACCTCGGTGTCGCCTTCCTCGCTGAGCCGTACCAGCCGGGACAACCCCTCATCGTCGTCCGGGGGAAGCACGGCGGCGAGCGCGATGGCGTCGCTCACGGACGGCCTCCTGCCCGGACGGTCCACGATCTCCAGCACCTCGGGAAGCGCCTCCGCGTCGCCGTGGTGCGCGATCGCGCCGAGGAGCGCGTCGACGACCTTGGGCTCGGTCTCCGTACGGGCCAGCCGCCGCAGGATCGCCAGGCTGCGCTCGTGGAAGGGCCGAACGCCCGCGTCGTAGCCGAACTGGGCGAGGACGTCCACCGCGAACTCGCGGTCCGTCGCGTCGCCGCTGTCGCACAGCTCCGCCGCCGCCTCGAACGTCTCGTCGTCGTGCCGTTTCTGCAGGGCGTGGACCGCCGCCCACCAGGTCTCGCCGTCCTCGTCGACCTCCCGGTACGGCACCGCGCGGGCGACCAGGTCCTCGGCCGGCGTGCGCAGGCCCAGCGCCTCCTCCAGAAGGATGGTGATCGCGGCGTGGCCGCGCTGGCGGGTGGCCTGGAATCCGTCACCCCTGGCGTCCCTGGCCTCGACGGTGATCAGCTCGGTGCCGTCGTCGGCGTGGCTCCTCGCGACCATGACGGCCCATCCCGGCTCCGCGTGCCGGGCGACCTCCTCGCGCATCTCCGCCTCCAGGTCGGTGCCCGCCCAGCGCCTGGCGATGCTCAGGGCCGTGTCGCACGCCCCGTCCGCCCGCGCCGGGTCGGCGCCGTGCTCCAGGAGCGACCAGACGACCCCGTACGCGCCGAAGCGAGCGGCCGCGGTGAGGGGCGTGGTGTCCTCGTCGTCGGCGGCGTCGGGATCCGCGCCCGCGTCGAGGAGGACGTCCGCGGACATGAGATGCCCTTGGGCGGCGGCCCACAGGAGGGCGGTCCAGCCGCCGTCCTCCCGGGCGTTCGGGTCGGCGCCACCGTCCACCAGGGCCTGGATGGTCTCCCAGTGGTTCCAGCAGGCGGCCCCGCAGAGGGGGAGCCCCTCGTCCGTCCCGCCGCTGGGCTGGTCCGGGTCGGCCCCGTACTCCAGCAGCAGCCGTACCATCTCGTGGTCGCCGTTGACGGCCGCCCGGTAGAGCGGGGTGGTCCCCGGTGCGCGGTTCAGATCCGTGTCGGGATGGAGCATCCGCCGCACCCTGCCGACGTCGCCTTCCGAAACCGCGTGCAGAAGCTCACGGTATGTCACTCTTCCATGGTCACACAGGTGGACAAATGGTTCCTTCCCAGGGAGGAGGGGCAGCCGTCCTCGCGGGGATAACCTTGTCCCGTGAGTGATCTGGGTGGAATGCGGGCATCGGACGCCGAGCGAGAGGCCGTGGTCGAAAGGCTCCGGGAGGCGTCCGTCGACGGGCGTCTGACCCTGGCCGAACTGACCGAGCGTACCGAGGCGGCCTACCTGGCCCAGACCCACGCCGAGCTCGGGCAGCTCACCGCGGACCTCCCCGGAGGCGCACCCGCTCCGGCCTACCGCCCGCCGGCCACCGGAGGCGGGGGCGGGGGCGGAAAGGTCCGCAAGTGGATCGTCGCGGTGATGGGCGACGCCAAGCGGCAGGGCAGCTGGCGCATCGACCAGGAGATCGGCGCGGTCTGCGTGATGGGCGACGTCACGCTCGACCTGCGCGAGGCCGAGGTCCGTACGAACGCGATCGACATCGTGGCGACCTGCGTCATGGGCGACATCAAGATCATCGTGCCCGACGGCGTGGACGTCGAGCTGTCCGGCATGACCATCATGGGTGACAAGAAGGTCCAGGTGGTCGAGGCGCCGCCCAACCAGAACGCCCCCGTGGTCCGGGTCCGCGCGTACGTCGTGATGGGCGACGTGAAGATCATCGGCGACTCCCGGGCCAGGCCGATCAAGCGCGGCTGGTTCGCGTGGAGCGAGTGGTGGCAGGAGCGCCGCGCGGAGGCGTACCACGACCTCCACCATGGCCTCGGGCACGACGCGCGCCATGGTCTGCGCCACGGTCTGCGCCACGATCCCCTCCAGGCCCTCGGCGAGGCGCGGGACGCCTACCGCGAGATGCGCAGGGACGCCCGCGAGAGCCACCGGGAGATGCGCAGAGAGGTCCGGGAGACCCGCAGGGAGGCGCGGGACGCGTGGCGTGACGCCCGCGACGGATACCCGCCGGAGCCCCCAGCGCCGCCGCAGTCCCCTCGCCGGTGAACACGCGGCCCTCGGGCGAGCGCCAGGTCCCGCGCCCCTCGCCGGTGAACACGCCGCCCTCGGCCGGGTGCCAGGGGCGGGTGTTCGATCGGGTTCTCGATCGGGTGAGGCCGCGTGAAAGTCGCGTGCAACAGGCAGGCCGGGCTCGGGAGTAGTGATCGGTGAGAGTTTCACCGGACGAATGAGGACTCCATGCGGGACCGGGCGGATTTCGAGCGCTACGTCGAACAGCGGTCGGCTCGCCTGCTCCGCACGGCGTACCTCCTGTGCCGCGACTGGGCGACCGCCGAGGACCCGCTGCAGACCGCTCTGGCCAAGGCGTGGACGGCCTGGCGGAGGGTCGGCGAGAACCCGGACCCGTACGTCTACCGCATCCTGGCGAACACGCACGCCTCCTGGTGGCGGCGGCGCTGGCGGGCCGAGATCCCCGCGGCGGACGTGCCGGACACGGTGGTCGCCGACGACGCCGACCTGGTCGGCTCCCGCGACGCCGTACGGCAGGCGGTCGGATGTCTTCCGCCCCGGCAGCGGGCCGTGATCGTGCTTCGGTACTTCGCCGATCTCGCCGAGGACGAGATCGCCGGCGTCCTCGGCTGTTCGGTGGCGACCGTACGGAGTCAGGCGAGCAGGGCGCTGGCCAAGCTGCGCGCCGACCCCGTGGCCCGCTCCGCGACGAACCTGGGAAGCCGATGATGGCCATCACCGAATCCGACCTTCGCGACCTGCTCGCCGACGAGAGCCGCGGCGGACCCGTCGAGGGGGTCACCGTGGCGGACGTGGACCGGCGGGTGCGCCGCATCAGGCGCCGCCGCCTCGCCGCCGCGACGGGCGTCCTCACCGCCGGACTGGTGGTCGTGGGAGCCCTGACGGTTCCGCGCGCCGTCACCGCCGAGGCCCCCGACGACGTCTGGACCGCCGTCATGGCCCAGCCCTCGCCCTCATCCTCACCGTCGCCGTCGGGCCGTCTCCCCTCCCAGTGGCGGGGAGTGGCGGTGCTCGCGCACAAGGCGTACGAGCAGGCCGGAGTCAAACGGCGGCTCACTTTCCAGGCGGGGGAGCTCCCGTTGAGCGTCTACGTCGAATGCCCCGGCTCGCCGTCCTATGTGATCGTCTGGCTGAATGGGGTGAGGGAGCCAGCCAGCCAGCCAGGCGGATCCTTCGATAGGCGGCGTCGAGCCGCACACGCGTCCGGGTATGGGCTGGTGGCACGGAGGCGCGTCAGGTCGGTCGGTTGCTTCAGTTGAGCGACGAGCCGGGGCTGGCGACCGGCAGGCCGAGCGCGGAGGCGGCGGCCAGCAGGCGTTTGTCGTAGGTCACGAAATGATCCACGACCACTCCGAACTGCATCGCCGTAGCGAGATGGATCGCGTCCAGACTGCGCAACACGGGATCCGCGAGCGTACCGGCCGTGCCGCGAATTGCGACGTCCATGTCGATTCGGTCGATTTCGGCGAGGAAGGGCGCGACCAAGGAGATTCGCTCAGGAGCGACCCGTCGAATGGTGCGCTGGGTTTCCACTTCGAGCAGGGTGGAGGAGAACACCCGCTGATGTGCCCGCTCGCCGAGCCAGGCCGTAAGGGCCTTCGATTCCGGTTCGGGGTGGATCAGCTTGACCGCTGCGGCGCTGTCGATGTAGATCAAAAGCGCTCCTCCTCCCTCATGCGGATGAGCTCTTCCGCGGCGTTGACGTCGTCGTACGGCTCGGTGTCCACCTGCTCAAGGAACTCGCGCAGGTTCCCCGCTCCCGGGGTGGCCCGGCCTTGGGCGACCCATTCGTCGAGGATCGCCGTCGGCCCGGGCACGGGAACCAGCCGCGCGACGGTGCGGCCGTCCTTGATCACCTCGATGGTCTCGCCCGCCAGGGCCTTGTCGAGGCAGTCCGCGGCGTGGTCGGCGAACTCCGTGACTCCGATGCGCTCCATAGCTTCCATCATGCGTTTCACGAGGTCACCGTAGAGCCGCGCACCCTGCTTTGTGGCCGAAACGACACGATGGGTAGTCGGAATATTGCTCTGGGTGGTTCTAGGCGGTCGCGGCGGGTTCCGGCTGTTGTACGGCCTGCGCGTAGCGGTCGAGGAGCAGCGTGACGAGTTCGGGAGCGGGGCCGAGGACGTCGGCGACCCGGTGGGCCCCGGCCGCCAGCGTGTCCCGGCGGACCTTGTCGGCGAAGTGGCCGGGGGCCAGCAGGTAGGGAGCGACGACCACCCGGGGAGCCCCGGCGTGCGACAGCCGTACGACCTCGTCCGCGGGCGCGGGAGCGGCGGCGGAGGCGTAGGCGGGGGTCACCGACCACCACGACCGCCGGCGGGCCCAGGAGCGCGCCACGCGCGCCACGACCGCGTTGGCCCGGGCATCGCTCGAACCGGCGGAGACCAGCACGACGGCCGTCTCGGGATCGCCGGCCTCCACTCCGGCCTCCTCCAGGCGGCGTTCCAGGGCGGTCACGAGCAGCGGGTGCGGTCCCAGGGTCGGCCCGAGGTGGACCCGCAGCCGGGGCCGGCGCGCGGTCGCCTCGCGCAGCGCGGCCGGGATGTCCACCCGGCTGTGGTAGGCCGCGGTGAGCAGCAGCGGCAGCACCACGGCCTCGTCCAGCCCGGACAGGGCCCGCTCCAGCGTCGGCGGTGCGTGGTCCAGGTAGGCGGTCCGCACGTCCAGGTCCGGTCGCGCCAGCCGTACCGCGTCGAGCAGCGCCTCGACCGCCGTGGCGGCGCGCGGGTCACGGGACCCGTGCGCCACGGCGATCAGAGGTGGGCCGGTCGGATGCTGGTTCACGGATGGACTCTCAGGACTTTCGGGCTACCGGGGCGGACGCTTCGGGACTTCTCGTGGCCGGGTCAACGGGGTGCCCGCCTACGGTCACGCGCGGTGCGGGCACCGGCAATCCCAGCCGAGGGGAAACCCCGGCGAGATAGCCGGCCAAGAATCAGAGGTGGATGCCGCACTCGATCTTGCCGAGTCCGGCCCACCTGCCGCTGCGCGGGTCCTCGCCGGGAGCGACCCGCCGGGTGCAGGGCGCGCAGCCGATCGAGGGGTAGTCGTCATAGTGCAGCGGGTTGATCAGGACCCCGTTGTCGGCGATGTAGTTGTCGACCTCCTCCTGGGTCCACCGCGCGATCGGGTTGATCTTGACCATCTGGCGCTTGGCGTCCCACTCGACGACCTTCGTGTCCGCCCGGGTGGGCGACTCGTCGCGCCGGATGCCCGACACCCAGGCGAGGTACGGCTCGAGCGCGCGATTGAGCGGCTCCACCTTGCGCAGGTAGCAGCACAGGTCGGGGTTGCGGCCGTGCAGCCGGGGCCCGAGGTCGCGGTCCTGCTCCGCCACCGTGCGGGACGGCGTCACGTTGATCACGTTGACCTTGTAGACCGCCTGGACCGCGTCACGCGTGCCGATGGTCTCCGCGAAGTGGTAGCCGGTGTCGATGAACAGCACGTCCACGCCGGGCTTGACCCGGCTCACCAGATCGATCAGCAGCGCGTCGCTCATCGAGGAGGTGAGACAGAGGCGGTCGCCGAACGTGGCCGCCGCCCACCGGATGATCTCGCGGGCGGGCGCGTCCTCAAGGAACCGGGCGGCTGACTCGACGATGCTCTGCAGGTCGAGCACGCCACGCTGGCGTTCCAGACCGGCCTCTATCTCCACCAGGGTCATGACTACTCCTCAAACGTCGTACTTCGGAGGGGGCTAGCTGTGCCGTACGCCGATGCCCAGGAACTTCACCCGGAACGCGCGGGAACAGGAGCGGCAGTACCAGCCGTAGCTCTCCTCTTCGGAGGCGTACGGTTCGAGGTCCTCGTCACCGCAGTAAGGGCAGTAGTAGGGGGCCGCGCGCTCGCTCATGACCGGCTCCGCCCCGCGCCGGCCGTCACTTGAGGTCCGCCTCGTCGGCCCGCTGGACCCACTCGGAGAACGTCTCGCCCTCGTTCTTCTGCTTGTCGAAGTTCCGTACGACGCGCTCGACGTAGCCGGGGAGTTCCTCGGCGGTGGCCTTCAGGCCGCGGACCTTGCGGCCGAAGTTCGGGTTGACCCCGATCGAGCCGCCCAGGTGGACCTGGAAGCCCTCGACCTGCTCGCCCTTGTCGTTCACGACGAGCTGCCCCTTGAGGCCGATGTCGGCGACCTGGATGCGGGCGCAGGAGTTCGGGCAGCCGTTGACGTTGATCGTCAGCGGCTCGGTGAAGCCGGGCAGCCGGGTCTCCAGCTCGTCGATCAGCTTCACCGCCGTCGCCTTGGTCTCGACGATGGCGAGCTTGCAGTACTCGATGCCGGTGCAGGCCATCGTCTGGCGGCGGAACGTGGAGGGGTTGACGCGGAGGTCGATGGCCTCCAGTTCGGCGACGATCGAGTCCACCTGGTCGGGCGCCACGTCCAGGATGACCATCTTCTGCTCGACCGTGGTGCGGACCCGGCCGGAGCCGTGCCGCTCGGCGATGTCGGCGATCCGGTGCAGCGTGTCGCCGTCGACCCGGCCGACCCTGGGGGCGAACCCGACGTAGAAGTTGCCGTCCTTCTGCGGGAAGACGCCGACGTGGTCGCGGCGTCCGCCGCGCGGCTCCTCGGGGGCCGGTCCGTCGGCGAGCCGGTAGCCGAGGTACTCGGTCTCCAGGATCTCGCGGAACTTCTCCGCGCCCCAGTCGTTGATCAGGAACTTGATCCGCGCCCGGTGGCGCAGCCGGCGGTAGCCGTAGTCGCGGAAGATGCCGCAGACCCCGGCCCACACCTCGTGCACCTGCTCGGGCCGGACGAAGGCGCCGAGCCGCTTGGCGAACATGGGGTTGGTGGACAGCCCGCCGCCGACCCACACGTCGAAGCCCTGCTCGCCCTCGTGGGTCACGCCGACGAACGCGATGTCGTTGATCTCGTGGACGGTGCAGTGCGCGGAGCACCCGCTGACGGCGGACTTGAACTTGCGCGGCAGATTGGAGAACGCCTTGTCGCCGACATAGCGGCTGGTGATGTCGGCGATCTGGGCGGTGCCGTCGATCACCTCGGCGGCGTCGATCCCGGCGAGGGGGCAACCCATGACGACGCGCGGGGTGTCGCCGCACGCCTCGGTGGTGGACAGGCCCACGGCCTCCAGCCGGTTCCAGATGTCCGGGACCGACTCGATCTCGATCCAGTGGAGCTGGATGTTCTGCCGGTCGGTGATGTCGGCCGTGCCCCTGGCGTACTCGTTGGAGATGTCGGCGATCACCCGGAGCTGCTTCAGGTCGAGCTGGCCGCCGTCGATGCGCACGCGGAGCATGAAGTAGCGGTCGTCGAGCTCCTCCGGCTCCAGGATCGCCGTCTTGCCGCCGTCGATCCCGGGCTTGCGCTGGGTGTACAGCCCGTACCAGCGCATCCGGCCGCGCAGGTCGGCAGGGTCGATCGAGTCGAACCCGCCCTTCGAGTAGATGTCGATGATCCGCTGACGGACGTTGAGCCCGTCGTCGGCCTTCTTGTTCTCCTCGTTCTTGTTCAGCGGCTCACGGTAACCGAGAGCCCACTGGCCTTCGCCGCGCGGGCGCTTGTGGTGGCGGTTCGCCGGGCGGGCCGGGGTGCTCATGAGGGCGTCCTTAATCCGAAGGATCCGAAACGGTCGAAAATCCGGGCGAAGGGTCACAGAAGCGACCCCGAACGCGTGCCTCAGGCGGCCTCCCGCCTCATCGTCGAGTACGGGGGCGAACACGAAAAAGACGCCTGGTCACGCGCCCAATGTCAGAAAAGGTGGGCGACGGTCAACGGGCGTCGATACAGATGGCGCTGCGGACACGCAGAAGGTCGACGTGGCGTCGCACGACGAGCAACGGGTCCGCTGGCATGTCCCAAACGATACCTGTGGCATCCCTGATGTCCAAGTTCGGTTTCACGATGTGGACGGCGAAGCGGATGGAGGCATGGACGGAGACGCGGACAGAGACGCGGACGGAGACGCGGATGGAGGCGTGGGCGGCACGGCCGGGTCAGCCCTGGCTGATCCAGTTCTGCGCCGGCTCGTTCGCGCCGGTCTCGTCCTGTGGTTCGTGGTGCTGGCAGTCGCACCACGAGCCGCCGCGGCACTCGTCGTGCCGCCGGTCCTTGCAGGAGTCGCAGATCATGATCGCCCACTGTTCCCGGTAGAAGATTATTCGGTTACGCTCGCCGTCACAGGAGGGTGCCGTGGCTGTTTCCAAGTCCGAGCTGATGTCCGAACTGATCGCCGACCTGCGCGCCGAGACAGCGGAGTTGCACGCGATGGTGCGTGCTCTGGACCTTCCCGGCTGGGAGCTGCCCACTCCCGCGGAGGGCTGGGACGTCCGCGACCAGATCAGCCACCTGGCCTGGTTCGATGACGCCGCCACATCCGCCGTGACCGACCCGGAGGGGTTCCGGGCCGCCCGTGCGGCCCTGATGGCCAGGGGAGAGGCCGCCGTGGACGACCTCACCGCGGGCGCGCGCGGGCTGGCTCCGCCGCAGGTCCTGGACTGGTTCCGTACGGCGCGGGCCCGGATGATCGAGGCGCTGGCCACGGTCGATCCCGGCTCGCGGCTCCCGTGGTACGGCCCCGACATGTCGCCCGCCTCGTTCACCACCGCGCGGCTGATGGAGACGTGGGCGCACGGCCAGGACGTGGCGGACGCGCTCGGGATCACCCGCGCGCCGAGCATGCGGCTGCGCCACGTGGCGACGCTCGGCGTGCGCGCCCTGCCGTACGGCTTCGCGGTCAGGGGGCTGCCGGTGCCCGCGGAGCCGGTCAGGGTGGAGCTCGCCATGCCGGACGGCACCTGGTGGGTCTCCGGGCCCGCCGGCGTTCCGGACGTCGTGCGCGGCTCGGTCGCCGACTTCTGCCTGGTCGTCACGCAGCGGTGTCATGTCGCCGACACGTCCCTCACCGTTGCGGGCGGGACCGCGCGCGCCTGGATGGCCGTCGCCCAGGCCTTCGCCGGGCCGCCGGGCAAGGGACGCGCGCCCGGAGCGGGGCGATGAGGCTCGGGACGATGAGGCTCGGAGCGGAGCGTGGGTCAGGCGTGCGATGAGCCAGGCGTACAGAAAGATCGACAAGTCCGGCATACAGGGAGATAGCGTGAGCCATCATTGAGTTATGCGGACTCTGCTGAACGTCATCTGGCTGGTCTTCGCCGGCGTGTGGCTCGCCCTCGGCTATGTGGTCGCCGGGATCGTCTGCTGCATCCTGATCATCACCATCCCGTTCGGAATCGCGTCGTTCAGGATCGCCGCGTACGCGCTGTGGCCCTTCGGGCGCACCGTGGTCCGGGATCCCGAGTCGGGCGTCCTGACGGCGATCGGGAACGTCATCTGGCTGGTCTTCGCCGGGCTCTGGCTGGCGATCGGGCACATCGTCACCGCGATCCCGCTGTTCGTGTCGATCATCGGTATCCCGCTCGGTATCGCCAATCTCAAGATGATTCCCGTATCGCTTCTGCCGCTCGGCGCCCGTATCGTGGATGCGGACAATCAGTACTATCCGTCACGGTAACGGGTAGTCGTTGGTTCATTCATCGGTGTCATGACACCCCGTCTGTGCGAATACGGTTAGATGCCATGACGTCCGCGGACGCGCCCACCCACCGGCCGAGACACGACTCGCGCCGGGGAATGGCACGCGCCCGGGCCCGCATGGACTGGGTCCGGGGATCGAGCGCCTGGGCCCTGACCAAGTCGACCACGATGGCCGGCGTCAACTACCGCGTCACCGGGCTCGCCGGTGAGGCGGCCTTCTTCGCGCTCCTCTCGCTGCCGCCGTTCGTGCTCGGACTGCTCGGTGTGATGGGCCACCTGAGCGGACTGCTCGGCGACCAGACCATCCTGCGGATCAAGCAGTGGGTGATCGACCAGGCCGAGCTGCTGTTCACCGGCAACACCGTGGACCGCGTCGTCCAGCCGCTGCTCAACGACGTGCTGAGCGGGGGGCAGGTCTCGCTCATCTCGGTGGGGTTCCTGCTGTCGCTGTGGTCCGGATCCCGGGCACTCTTCGTGTACGTGGACCTGATCTCCATCGCGTACGGACTGGGGGAGACCCGGGGGATCATCCGGACCCGGGTCATGTCCTTCGGGCTCTATCTGGCCGCGCTGCTGATCGGCCTGATCGTCATGCCGGTGCTCGTCATCGGTCCCACGTTGCTCGCGGGAGCCCTGTCGAGCTACAGCGTGCTCGTCACGGTGTTCTACTGGCCCGTGGTGATCGTCGGCTCCGTTTTCATGCTCACGTTGCTCTACCACGTCAGCGTCCCGATGCGGACCCGCTGGTGGCGCGAGCTCCCCGGGGCCGTGCTCGCGCTCATCATCTGGATCGTGTGCGGCGCCGTCCTGCGCGAGGTGCTCGCCGCCTGGTTCACGCCGCTGTCGATCTACGGCTCGCTCGCGGCCCCGATCGCCGTCCTGCTCTGGCTCTACATCACGGCGCTCGCCGTGCTCATCGGCGCGACACTCAACGCCGAGGTGGACCGCATGTGGCCCCTGGCCGGTACGGCCCGCCGCCAGCAGTGATCCCGGCAGGTCACCCCTCTGGCGGCGGGTGCCGCGGCGTTCCCGGCAGCGCGGGCGTGTGCCCGTACGCGAGGCTCGGATAGGGTAGGAGGCGTCGCGACTGGCGCTGACGTGCCCTCGGGCACGTGCTAGGTGGGTTTACCACCGGGGAGCGAACGTGCGGAGGCCGTGCGCCTGGGTCCCGCGGCTGTCGACGTTGACAAGGAAAGGCGCCAATGGCTGAGAACTCGCTGAACGCCGTCGATCCCGAGATCGCCGAGCTCATCAGGGCGGAGGAGCGGCGGCAGGCCGACACCGTCAAGCTCATCGCGTCGGAGAACTATGTCTCCAAGGCCGTGCTCGAGGCCACCGGGACCGTTCTGACGAACAAGTACTCCGAGGGGTATCCCGGCAAGCGCTACTACGAGGGCCAGCAGGTCATCGACCAGATCGAGACCATCGCCATCGAGCGGGCCAAGGCCGTGTTCGGCGTGAACCACGCCAACGTCCAGCCGTACTCCGGCTCCCCGGCCAACCTCGCGATCTACATGGCGTTCCTGAAGCCCGGCGACACCGTGCTCGGCATGGGCCTGCCCTTCGGCGGCCACCTCACGCACGGCTGGTCCGTCTCCGCCACCGGCAAGTGGTTCAACCCCGTCCGGTACGGCGTGCGCAAGGACACGGGCCGCATCGACATGGACGAGGTGCGCGCCCTGGCGCTGGAGCACCGGCCCAAGCTGATCTTCTGCGGCGGCACCGCGATCCCGCGCACCATCGACTTCCCGGCGTTCGCCGAGATCGCCCGCGAGGTGGACGCGGTCCTCGCCGCCGACATCGCGCACATCGCCGGCCTCATCGCGGGCGGCGCGCACCCCTCGCCGGTCGGGTACGCCGACGTGATCTCCACGACCACGCACAAGACGCTGCGCGGCCCGCGCGGCGCCATGCTGATGGCCACCTCCGACGAGCACGCCACCGCGCTGAACAAGGCGGTCTTCCCCGGCCTGCAGGGCGGCCCGCACAACCACACGACCGCCGCCATCGCGGTCGCACTGCGCGAGGCGTCCCAGCCGGAGTTCAAGGCGTACGCGGCGCAGGTCGTGAAGAACGCCAAGGCGCTCGCCGAGGAGCTGGCCTCCCGCGGCTTCGACCTGGTCTCGGGCGGCACCGACAACCACCTGATCCTGATGGACCTGACCCCCAAGGGCGTCGGCGGCAAGCCCGCCGCCCAGGCGCTCGACCGGGCGGGCCTGGAGACCAACTACAACGCCGTCCCGTTCGACACGCGCAAGCCGTTCGACCCGTCGGGCATCCGCATCGGCACCCCCTCGGTCACCTCGCGCGGCATGGGCGAGGCGGAGATGCGCCAGATCGGCGCCTGGATGGACGAGGTCGTCACCGCGGTCGCCAAGGGCGACGCCGAGGACGTCATCGCCCGGGTCCACAACGAGGTCAGCGAGCTGACGGCGAAGTTCCCCGCGCCCGGCCTCTCCTGACCCCTTCCCGTTCGCGCGCGCGTGGCCACGTCCTCTCGGAGGGCGTGGCCACGCCGCGTTCCGGGGCGAGATCTCCGTGGCGTCTCACGGCGCGTTTCCGGGGCATGCCGCGGCACCGGGGCCGGGAAAACCCGTTGCGGCGGAGTGCCGGGACTGCGCTAGTGTTCTTCCTCGACGCCGCTTTTCGGACGCGGCCATCACTTCGGGAGGTGAGGACTATGCGGGCCTTTCTGACGACCCTGCCGTCCACCAACTCTCGGGTGCCCGTCTAGGCACTGTTTCGCCACCGCCCGCGCGCAGCGGGGCCGGTCTCCGGAACACGACCTGGATCATCGTTGGGCACCCGCTTTCCGAAGGGTGCCACCCCGTTGTTCTCCGATTCGCCTTCTGGTTCCTTCTCCGGTTCCATCGATCTTTCTCTTCTCGGCTGGAACGACTCGCTTTCGCTTCCCGCGGGTACCGTTCCCGCCCGCGTCGCCCGGGTCGACAGGGGCGCCGCCGAGGTCATCGCGGCCGACGGGCAGTTCCAGGCGCGATACAGCGCCCGGGTCCGCCGGGCCGCCGCCGACGACCCCATCGCCCTCCCCTGCGTGGGCGACTGGGTGGCGCTCGACCGCCTGCCCGAGGGCCGCTACGAACTGGACGCCGTGCTGCCCAGAACGTCGGCCTTCGTCCGCGGCGGCGTCAGCAGGGACTCGCGCGGTGGCCTGTCCGGTGACGGGCAGGGCCAGATCCTCGCCGCCAACGTCGACATCGTGTTCGTGGCCGAGCCGTCCATGCATTCCACCGACTTCGCCGACCTCGGCCGGATCGAGCGCCTCGTGGCGCTCGCCTGGGAGAGCGGCGGGCGGCCCGTGGTGATCGTCACCAAGGCCGACCTGTTCGAGCAGGGGCTCGGTGACCTGCTCGCCGACGTCGAGTCCGCGGCCCCCGGCGTGGACGTGCACGCGGTGTGTTCGATGACCGGCGAGGGGGTCGATCTCGTACGGGCCTACCTCGACGGCTCGAAGACCGCCGTCATCCTCGGCCCTTCCGGTGCCGGGAAGTCCACCCTGGTCAACGCGCTCGCGGGGGAGACCGTCATGGACACCCAGCAGGTACGCGCGGCGGACGGCCGGGGACGGCACACCACCGTCCATCGCGAGCTGATCCCGCTGCCCGGAGGCGGACTGATCATCGATACGCCCGGCATCCGCCGGGTGGGCCTGTACGACATGAGCGACGGCGTGGACCTGGTCTTCTCGGACATCGAGGAGCTCGCCGCGAACTGCCGCTTCGGTGACTGCTCGCACGACGGTGAGCCCGGCTGTGCCGTACAGGCGGCGCTCGAGTCGGGCGAGCTGCCCGAGCGGCGGCTGGAGAGCTGGTTCAAGCTGCAGCGTGAGGCGGCCTGGATGGCCCGGCGCAGTGACGCGCGCCTCCGGAGCGAGGAGACCCGCAAGTGGAAGATCATCCACAAGGAGATGCGCAAGCCGGGCAGGTCCCGCCCGTGATCATGATCGGTGCGTGACGGGCGGTCCGGGGCGTGACACATGCCCCGGCCGGCTCGGCCGCGCCGGAGGGTGAACAGACGAAACCGCTGGGCGTTCCGCCCGCCGTGTTGGGGTATCGGCGGGTGGAACGACCCAGCGGTCTCGTGTGACGCGTGTCGGGGGGAGACGTTTGAGTTTTGCGTTCAGACGGCTCAGGCGACTGCGCTGATGCCGGCGCTCGCGGCGCGCCGCATCCGGCGGCGACGCTCGGAGGCGCGCTCGTCCTCGTTCAGCCCGCCCCAGGTGCCGTACTTCTCAGGACGGGAAAGGGCGTAGTCGAGGCACTCGGCACGTACGGGGCACTGTGCGCAGATGGCCTTGGCCTTGCGCTCGCGGATGTCGCGCTCCGGCTGACGCTCGCCGTCAGGGCCGAAGAACAGCACAAGGTCCTCTCCCCGGCACGCGGCATCATCCTGCCAACCCCAGCTGGGGCGCGGGCGGGCGAGCTGCCGACGTACCTGAGACATGAGAAACCACCTTTGGTGAGAGGTATTTCAGTGTTTGTGCCGCATCGGGCGCTTGTGGCGTCCCTGGGTCCAACGCCGGGATCAGCCGTGGTGTTCCCGGCTCTTCGCAGAGCCTCAGGCCGGTACCGGAGTGAGCTGGCTCAGCTCCGTCAACCTGTAGGTCGAGATCTCTTCGGTGCAGGCCGTACCGCACGGTGCCGCGAACACCGCAGGTTCGACCACTACCCGAAACCGCGACAGACCACCTGGCCTCGTGCACTGCACGATGCACACGGTGGCGTCGCCTTCCGATTCCGACCGGGAGGATTCCACGGCCACCCCGCCGACCGAGAGCTCGCCCGTATGTGCGCGGACGAAATGCTCGGCGGCTTGCAGTGGCTCAGGGAGACCCGCGCGCCCCCGGTAACGGTCGAGGACGACCTCGCCGCGCCGGTACGCGTTTGCCGCCGCGATCGCAGCAGCCTGAGACATGCTGCCGTAGTAAAGCCCGTGTGGCAAGCATACGAGGTTAGCGGCGTATCGATCGCCGCCTACATGAGTGGTTTCCCACACCTGGCCCGGCAGCTTCTCGTCGAGAGACCGCGCGAGCGGGAGCCCGAAACGGGCGCAACACGCGTTGCGCTTGGCGTGGGTGCACACCAGAAACACCGGCTCGTTCACCAGTATGCAGGACTCCGGAACCACTCCGTGCACGAGTGAGCCCAGGTCAAGATCGTTGGAGGTCTCGAAGAAGCCTTCCGCGAGCCACGGCCGCGCTCCCGCCGACGAGGCGACGAACACGTGCAGCGGGCCGCCCTGGGCCGGACGCCGCCCGGTGCGGCGGATCAGCTGCGGCCGGATGCCGAGCGAGGTGGCCCGGTCGATCAGGGCGTGCACGTCGTCGGGAAGCCGGCACTCGTCGAGGTAGGCCGCCCAGGGGCCGGAATGCTCGATGAGCAGCCAGAACCGGGCGCCGACCGTCGCACTGGCGAGGATGGGAGCCTCGCCCGTGTGCAGCGCGGCGAGGTGCCCGCACCCTTTGGACATGCCGGTCCGCCCTCCTCTTCGTCTCGTCCCGCCCCCGTGGGCGCCCCGGAGTTCCGGGGCCGGCCCAACAGAATTAGGTAAGACTAACCTTATCGAGATGGGTCCGGGACTCGGCGCGCGGGGGTCACAACTTCCCCATCGGTCTCCGGTCAACCGGCGGGCACAGAGATTCGCGTCACACTTCGCTCGCTGTCACGCTCCGTCCCCGCCCTGACGCGCGGTGTCCGGGCCCGGGCGGATCCGCGGTCGGTCGGCGGAGGGCGGCGGTCGAGGTCAGCGGCCGAGGGCGAGCGCCGCCTCGGCGGCGGGAAGGGCGGCGGCGCGGTCCTCGGGGATCAGTCCGATCCTGGTCCGCCGGTCGAGCAGGTCGTCCACGTCCAGGGCTCCCTCGTGGCGCACCGCCCAGACCAACTCGGCGAGCGTGATCCCGGCCGCGACCGGCTCGGCCAGCGCCGGGTCCGCCAGCGCCAGGTCCTGTACGGCCCGCGCCTCCCCGCCGTACCGCTCGACCAGCCGTGCGGGCGGGTCGTGGCGTGGCGGCGACGCGCCGGGCGCGCGTCCGGCGATGGGGGAGTGTTCCCGGCCTCCCTCGAACGCCGACCCGGCGCCCACCAGGGGCAGCCGCGCCGTACGGCTGGGCGGAGCGGTGGGGCAGGCCGCGTCGACCGCGTCCTCGGCCATCCGGCGGTACGTCGTGAGCTTGCCGCCGACGACGGTGACGATCCCGTCGGGCGAGGTGACCACCGCGTGCCTGCGGGACAGGTCGGCCGTGCCGGCCCCGGCCTCTCCGCCCGTCCGGATCCGTGCCGGGCCGTGCGTCGGTGCGGGGCCGTCGAGAAGCGGTCGCAGCCCGGCGAAGGCGCCGGACACGTCGGCCCGCCGTACCGGCTCGCGCAGGACGGTCCCCAGGACGTCCAGGAGGAACGAGACGTCGCTCTCGGGCGCCTCCGGGACGTCGGGCAGGGGCCCGTCCACCGGCTCGTCCGTGAGGCCCACGTAGATCCGTCCGTCGGCCTGCGGGAGGACGAGCGCGAACCGGTTGCTCTCGCCGGGGATCGGGACGTGCATCCCGGTTCGCAGGCCGTGGAGGGAGCCGGGACGGAGCACGAGATGGGTCCCGCGCGACGGGCGGAGCCGTACCGAGGGGGAGAGCTGCCCGGCCCACACGCCCGTCGCGTTGATCACCGTCCTGGCCCTGACGCCGAACTCGGCGCCGGTCATCTCGTCGCGGACCTGGGCTCCGTCGCCGGCGAGCGACAGGGCCCGGCACCTGGTGAGGATCCGGGCGCCGTGGGCGGCGGCGGTACGGGCGATGGCGACCACCAGCCGGGCGTCGTCCACGACCCGGCCGTCCCAGGAGAGCAGCGCTCCGCGCAGGCCGCGCTCGTGCAGGGCGGGCGCCAGCGTGAGCGCCCGCTTCGCCGACAGCCGCGACGGCCCGGGGAGCAGGTGCCGCGGGGTTCGCGCGGTCGCGCGCAGCCCGTCCCCGAGGCGGTACCCGGTCATCACGAGGCGGGCTTGCCCCGGAGAAACCGACGGCGTCAGCGGCAGCAGGTACGGCTGCGCCCGCACCAGGTGGGGGGCGGTGTGCCGGAGCAGCACGCCCCGCTCGACGGCGCTCTCGCGGGCCACTCCGACCTGTCCCTTGGCCAGGTAGCGCAGCCCGCCGTGGATGAGCTTGGAGCTCCAGCGAGAGGTGCCGAAGGCCAGGTCGTGGGCGTCGATCGCCGCGACGGACAGGCCGCGCGAGGCGGCGTCGAGAGCGGCTCCGGCACCCGTGGCGCCGAGCCCCACGACCAGCACGTCCACCACGATGTCCCGGATCTCGGCGAGTTCCCGGGCGCGCCGCCCGGCGTTCAGGGAGGAGTCCACATAAACCCCTAATTCCTCATCCATTACTGTTGAGTAACCTAGTCTCAGAGGTGACGCCGTGGAACCACCGCAGACTCCCGTGGAGCCGATGCTCTGGTCGGGATGGGGAGATCCCGCCAAGGCCGCCGAGCTGCCTCCGCCCGTACGACGGCTGCTCGCCGACCTGCTGGGCGTCCGGGCGCCCGAGCGGCCCGCCGCGACGTTCGGCGAGGTGCGGTTGCCCGCCTCGGCGCTGTCCCCGCTGGTGCTGAGCACGCTCTCCTCGGTGGTCGGCGGCGAGCACGTGCGGTTCGACGACGACGCGCGGATCAGGCACACGCGCGGCAAGTCCACACCCGACCTGCTGCGGATGCGCGCGGGCGACGGCGCCGACGCGCCGGACGCGGTCGTGCTGCCGGGCTCGCACGCGGAGGTCGCCGAGGTGCTGCGGATCTGCGCGGAGCACCGCGTCGCGGTCGTGCCCTTCGGCGGCGGAACGTCCGTCGTGGGCGGCCTGGTCGCCGCGCGCAAGGGGTTCGCGGGTGTCGTGGCGCTCGATGTGGCGCGGCTCAACCGGCTCGTCTCGATCGACGCCGAGTCCATGGTCGCGGAGCTGGAGCCGGGACTGCGCGCGCCGCAGGCCGAGCAGTTGCTGGCGGCGCGCGGGTACACCCTGGGGCACTTCCCGCAGTCCTTCGAGTACGCGACGCTGGGCGGGTTCGCGGCGGCCAGGTCGAGCGGCCAGGCGTCGGCGGGATACGGCCGCTTCGACGACCTGGTGGTCGGCATGACGGTGGCGACGCCGCGCGGCACGCTGGATCTCGGCCGCGCCCCCAAGTCCGCCGCCGGACCGGATCTGCGCCAGCTGATCCTCGGATCCGAGGGGGCCTTCGGCGTGATCACCTCGCTCCGCCTCCGCGTACGGCCCGCGCCCGCGGTCCGGATGTACGAGGGGTGGCGGTTCGCGGCGTTCCCCGCCGGGGTCGCGGCGCTGCGCGGGGTGGCGCAGGAGGGCCCGGCGCCGACGGTGCTGCGGCTGTCCGACGAGACCGAGACCATGGTGGGCCTGGCCAGGCCGGAGGAGCTCGGCACGCTCACCGCCGAGCCCGGCTGCCTGGTGATCGCCGGGTACGAGGGCACGCCCGGCGACGTCGCGTACCGCCGCGAGCGCACCGCGGCGACGCTGTCGGAGATGGGCGGCGTGCCCCTCGGGCCCGAGCCGGGGGAGAAGTGGGCCCACGGCCGCTACTCCGCGCCCTATCTGCGTGACTCGCTGCTCGCCGCGGGGGCGACCGTGGAGACGCTGGAGACCGCCTGCTTCTGGTCGGGTCTGCCGCGCCTCTACGAGGCCGTACGGCAGGCGCTCACGGCCTCCCTGGGCTCCCCGCTGGTCATGTGCCACGTCTCGCACGTGTACGCCACAGGGGCCTCGCTGTACTTCACCGTGGTGACCGCGCAGTCGGAGGACCCGGTCGGCCAGTGGGAGTCGGCCAAGCGCGCGGTCAACGACGCGATCGGCCTGGCCGGGGGGACCATCTCCCACCACCACGGCGTCGGCCGCGACCATCGGGACGCGTTCGCGCTGGAGATCGGAGACCTGGGCGTATCCGTCCTCCGCGGGGTCAAGGAACGGCTCGACCCGGCGGGGATACTCAACCCGGGAGTGTTGATCCCATAGCGGCGCCGGTCATGATCAGGCGAAGATGGGGTCATGGCCGATGTGCACGCGGATGTGAACGCCGATGTGAACGCGGACGCGGATGCGCGTCCCGCGCGGGGCGTGCGGCAGTCATCACGCGTCTCGGAGGCCGGGGCGGGCTGGAACTGCCAGGAGGTCGGCACCTTCCAGCGGCTGCGGCCGAACCGGGCGACCTTCACCTGGCTGAGGCCGGGGACGCTCTGGCGATCGCGCAACGAGATCCTGGCGCAACTCTTCGGCGACCCCTCCGCCGAGGTCCGCCGCCGCTGGGTGGAGGCCCAGCGGGAACGCGGCGTCGACCCGGATTTCCGGATATTTCGTGAGGTGGGGGAGGACTTCACGTTCCTCGTGCTCGGCGACACGGGCGAGGGTGACGCCTCCCAGTACGCCGTAGTTCCGGGCCTGCTCAAGGCCGGTGAGGGGACCTCGTTCGCGGTCATCGCCAGCGACGTCATCTACCCGACCGGGTCGGGCAACGAGTACCGCGACAAGTTCTACCGGCCGTACCAGGACTACCGGGCGCCGATCTACGCGGTGCCGGGCAACCACGACTGGTACGACGGGCTCGGCGGTTTCATGCGGGTTTTCTGCGAGGCCCAGCCCTTGGAGGTGAGGGAGCAAGGGTTCCGCCTCTCCCCGTCGGGGCTGCGCGGCCTGCTGTGGAAGAAGCCCGCGAAGATCGACGAGGAGGCGCTGGCCACGGCACGCCGGATGCGCTCCGCTCCGGGGCAGCAGGCGACCATGCCCGCGCCGTACTGGGTGCTCGACCTCGGACGGCTTCTCGTCGTCGGCATCGACACGGGGATCCGCGGCGACATCGACCGCGAGCAGGGGGAGTGGCTGCGCCGGATCTCCGCCGATCCCCGGCCCAAGATCCTTATCACCGGCAAGCCGATCTACGTGCGCAACGACTACCACCCCTGCGACATCGAGGGCGGGGGAACGGTGGACGACATCGTCCGCGACCCGGCGCACAACTATGTCGCGGCGATCGGCGGCGACGTCCACAACTACCAGCGCTTCCCGGTCAGGGTCGGTGACCGGGTCATCCAGTACATCGTCTCGGGCGGTGGGGGCGCGTTCATGCACGCCACCCACACCATCCCCCGGGTCGACGTCGGCGGCGTCCACGAGGACGACTTCAAGTGTTATCCGCTGCGCGGAGACTCGCTGTCGTTCTACAGCCTGCTCTACAGCAGGCGGCTGCGGATGCGCTGGCTGTACCTCACTCCGGACGAGGGTCTCGCCCTCATGTCGCGGCACGTCGGCAACGTGCCGCCGCGCTCGATCGCCGCCGATCCCGACGGGACGCCCCCGCCACCGGGCACGGCCGGGAGCGGCGGCGTGGGCGGTGGCGGCGGGCAGGTTCGGACGGAGCCCGTACGGATCACCGCGAGGATGAAGTGGGCGGCGCGGCTGCTCGGCGGGTGGCCGATGCCCTTCCACCTGCCGGTGGGCCGGGTGTTCCACCGGTGGATCTCCGAGCTGTCCGACTGGGACACCCCGCCGTTCTTCAAGAGCTTCCTGCACGTGTCGGTCACCGGGGACGTGCTGCGGATCCGCTGCCTCGCCGCGACCGGTTGCCTCGCCCAGGAGATCGACCCGCCGCTGGAGGACGAGGTCGAGATCCCCCTGGTCAGGACCGTCGCCTAGAGGACGAGTTCGGCATGGTCTCGCCGGGTGCGGAGGTTCCAGTAGGTCTGGGCCAGGTCGTCGGGGGCGATGGCCGGGAAGCCCTCGGCGGTGATCCCCCGATCGGCAACGCCGACAGCACCATGTACTCGAACTGGCTGATCCCCGCGTCCCGCTGCATCTGCGCGTCGAGCGCCGCGGGCAACTGGTTCAGCAGCAGCGCCAACGCGTACCAGCTCAGCTGCTCGTCGCCATCGAGCCAGCGCGGCTCCAGCTCCTCTTCCACGCACTCGCCATACTTCAAGCTTGAACTCTTTGCGCAATTCGATCACTTTACGCTTGAAGTATTGCCGGTCGGATTCCGGTCGGTGGCTCATGGCCGAGATCTTCAGCGATCCTCTGGAGCGGCAGAGCCGGGAGCGCGGGGACGCCGACGATATGTCGGTGGCGCCTGGCAGGCTGGGCTCGTGCAGGTGCTGATTGCGGCGGATCCGGACGGCGGCGGGACGATCCGCCCCGTCGGCGGTCCCACGACGCGGGTCGGCGACCTGGCGGAGGCCGTGCGCGAGCTGGAGGCCGCCGCGCGCCCCCGGTGGGTCTGGGCGGACGCGCGGCGGATCTATCCCGCACTGCTCGCCCGTGGCGTACGGCTCTCGCGTTGCCACGACGTCACCCTCACCGAGGGGCTGCTGCTCGGCGCAGACGGGCGATACGGCGAGCCGAGGTCGGCCGAGGCGGCCTACGCGCGGCTGCGCGGGCTGCCGGTGCCGGAGGACCGGGCGGAGCTCGCCGAGGCGGCGCAGGCGAGCCTGTTCGAGCCGGAGGACACGGGCCCGGCCGGGCCGGACGTCGCCGAGATCGACCTCCTCTCCGAGGCGTACGACGACCAGCTCGGCCGGATCGTCCGCACGGCCCACCCCGGACGGTTCCGCCTGCTGGTGGCGGCGGAGTCGGCCGGCGCGCTGATCGCGGCCGAGATGGGCCATGACGGCATGCCCTGGCGCGAGGACGCGCACGACGAGCTGCTGACCGAGCTGCTCGGCCCCCGGCCGGTCCACGGGATGCGCCCCTCCAAGCTCCAGGCGCTCGCGGACGAGATCTCCGCGGCCTTCGGGCATCCCGTCAACCCCGACTCGCCCCAGCAGATCGTCAAAGCGTTCAAGGGCGCGGGCATCGCGATCCCGTCGGCCAGATCCCGTGTCCTGGCGTCGGTCGAGCATCCCGGCGTGGCCCCGCTGCTGGCGTACAAGGAGCTGGCCCGGCTGTACAGCTTCCACGGCTGGGTCTGGGCCGACCAGTGGGTGCGGGGCAACCGGTTCCGGGCGGAGTACGTGGTGGCCGGTGTGGTGTCCGGCCGGTGGGCGACCAGCGGCGGCGGCGCGCTGCAGATCCCGAAGGTCATGCGCCGCGTCGTGGTCGCCGACGACGGATGGACGCTCGTGGTCGCCGACGCCGCCCAGCTCGAACCCCGGGTGCTCGCCGCCATGGCCGGCGACGGCGGCCTCGCCCGCGCGGCGGGGGAGATCGACCTGTACGCCGCGCTGGCCCAGGCGTTCGGCGGTGAGCGCGACTCCGCCAAGATCGCCATGCTGTCCGCGATGTATGGCGGGACCAGCGGTGACGCGCCCAAGCTGCTCGCCGTGATGCGGCAGCGCTTCCCTCAGGCGTACACGTTCGTGGAGGACGCCGCTCGCGCGGGCGAGGAGGGACGGCTGGTCAGGTCGTGGCTCGGCCGGACCTGCCCGCAGCCGTCGGCGCGTTGGCGGGAGCTGGTGTCCGGGCCCGACGGCGCGCGGGCGGCCCGCGACCGAGGACGGTTCACCCGCAACTTCGTCGTCCAGGCCACCGCCGCGGAGTGGGCGCTGACGCTCATGGCCGTGCTGCGCGGCCGGCTGCCCGATCCGGCCCGTCTGGTGTTCTTCCAGCACGACGAGGTCATGGTGCACTGCCCGCTCGACCTGGCCGGTGAGGTGCGGGCCGCCGTGGGCGGCGCGGCCGAGGAGGCGACCCGGCTGCTGTTCGGCCGGACGCCGGTCCGGTTCCCGATGGAGGCCGTCGCGGTCGGCCGCTACGCCGACGCCAAATAGCCGCCGCCCGGCCCGGCCGGAGTCCCCGTACAGGGCGGCGCCGGATGAGCCCCAGCCGGCTCACAAGTCCCCAGGCTTACCGGGCCGGGCCGGATGTGCCCCACCTGGCATACAAGCCCTCCCGCTGGCTGGGCTGAACGATGGTGTCGAGCGGGCACGGGTCCAGGGCCTCGCCGGAGGCGGCCGATATCTGTTCGTACAGCTCGATCGGGTTTCTGCCTGCCAGTTGTGCGATGCGGGTGATGCCGACGCGTTCGAGGTAGCCGGCCACCGCCCGGCCGACGTTGACCAGTTCGGTGAGGTCGGCACCGGTGAGGTCCGCTCGGTCGCTGCCCGACCCCCGTCTACAGGGCCGCGGCGGGGCGCCGGGAGGAGACGGTGAGCCAGACGGCGAAGATCCCGACGACCACGGCGACGGCCGCCCCCAGGACGCCGTAACCGGCGAAGCCGACGATCGCCCCGGCCAGGATCGTTCCGGTGGCGCCGCAGACGTTCATCAGCAGGTCGGACATGCCCTGCACGGCCGGGCGGCGCTCGATCGGCACCGCCTCGGTCAGCATCGCCGAGCCGGAGACCAGCCCGCACGACCAGCCGACGCCGAGCAGCAGGAGCCCGGCGCCGACCTGCGGGACGTCGTGGTGCCCCGCCGATCCGGCGAGGAGGGCGGCGCAGATCAGCACGCCCATGCCGACGAGCATGACGTTCCGCCTGCCGATGCGGTCGGCGAGCCAGCCGACGACCGGCGACAACACGTACATTCCGGCGATGTGCACGCTGATCACGATGCCGATGACCGAGATGGACGCGCCCTCGTGGTCGAGATGCACCGGCGTCATCGACATGACCGAGACCATGGCGGTGTGGCTGATCGCGATGCCGGCCAGCGCCCGGCGGGCCTGCGGCGCCTGACGGAGCGCCTCCCAGGCGGTGCGGAGCGTCCGGCCGCCGCGGTCCGGTGCGGCCGCGACGCGGCTCCTGGGCCCGCTCGCGGGGGCATCCGTGCCCGCTTCCGACGGCGCTGCCGGGTCGAGCGGCGTGACGGGGTCGAGCGGCGTGACCGGCTCGGCGATCCGCCGGGCGAGGATGAACGGGTCGGGACGCAGCCCGACGTTGATGATCAGCGCGGTGACCGCGAAGGTGAGCGCGGAGAGCGCGAACGGCCCGGCGGCGCCGCTCAGGCCCAGCGGCTCGGCCACCGCCTCGGCGGGCTCGACCAGGTTGGGGCCGGCGACGGTGCCGACGGTGGAGGCCCAGACCACCCACGAGAGATGCCGGGCGGCGTGGCCCGGAGGGGCGAGATCGGTCGCCGAGTAGCGCGCGGCCAGGTTGCCCGCGCTCCCGCCGCCCACGAGGACGAGGCCCGCGAGCAGGAGCTGCCACGATGCGAGCGCGATCGCCACGACAGCGATGACGGAGCCCGCGAAGGCGCAGGCGTAGGCGAGGGTCAGCCCGGCCCGCCGCCCGCCGCGCCCGGCGGCGCGGGCGGTGGGCAGCGCGAGCAGCGCCGCGCCGAGCACGGTGGCGGTACCGGCGAACCCGCTGATCACCGTGGACCCGGACAGGCGGTTCACGACCAGGGAGCTGAGGGCCAGGCCGACGGCGACTCCCGCCCCGCCGACGGTCTGCGCGGCGGACAGCACGATCAGCACGCGCCGCTGCACACGAGACACATCTATGGGGATTTTGAGGGGAGTCGTCGTCATGAGTGAAGTTTGCCATGGCTCATGACGGACATTTCATTACTCTGGCGTGAAGCTACCCCAAAGCGCCTGGCGTACGCTCGCGGCGGAATCGTTCCAGCCGTAGTCGGGCGACGTGACGGTGATCGAGTACGCCCGGTCGTCGACCTCGAGGTAGCGGGTCAGCCGATGCATGGTGACCTGGCTGGAATCGGTGTAGGTGTACTCCCAGTCGGCGGCCGGCCAGCGGTAGTCGGCCGCGCTCAGGTTCACCTGCGTGTAGTCGTCGTACTTGGCCTGCTGCTCCGCCACCCTGAGCGCGGGCAGACCGCCGTCGGAGATCGTGCGGACCACGATCGTCTGCGCGCTGTCCTTGGGGCCGGAGAACGTGGTGGCGCCCGACTCCGAGGCCACCGTCCACTCCTTCGGCACGGCGATGGAGACGCCGCCGCCGGACAGGGTCTGGTATCCCTTGGGCGTCACGAAGTCGCCCTCGGCGCCGCCGTCCTTCCCGCCTTCCCCGCCCGCGTCTCCGGCCTTCACCGGGGCGGAGCTCGGCTCTCCGGCGGACCGGACGCCCTGGTCGCCGGAGCCGCCGGGAAGCACCAGGAGGACGACCGCGACGATCACGCCGATGACCGCGACCGCCGCCACGGCGATCAGCACGGTGGAGCGGCTGCCCCGCTCGCCGGACGGCTTCTGGCCCTCGGCGCGGCGGCGCCCTCCGGACCGGCTCGCACTCCTGCCCCGGCCGGCGGTCCCGATGGCTTCGGCGGTCCCGTTGCTCGCAGCGGCGCCGGAGTTGTCGGCGCCCGTGGAGCTCCTGGAGCTCCTGGAGCTCCTGGAACCCCTCGACCCGGAGCCCGGGTCCGGCTCGGGCTTGCTGTGTGCGCCCTCGACGCGCCTCCTGACCCGCCCGGGGCCGGTCGCGAAGGGGTCGTCCGGGTCGATGCCCGGATCCCGCCCCAGGCGGCCGGGAAGGTCGGAGGGAGCGGGAGCGGGCCACATCGCGTCGGCCCTGCGTTCCGGCGCGTGCGTGGATCCCGACGGGGAGGTCAGCGGGTCGAACGGCGGCGCGGACCCGAACAGCGGTGCGGAGCCGAACGGGACGGAGGCGCCGTCCGTGCCGTGCCGTACGGGAACGGGGGGAGCGAGAGGCGCCGAGAGCGGGTCGCGCGTCGGCGTGGCGTGCCCGCCGGTGGCGCCCGTCGTGCCCGGCCGGGCCGGGGAGCCGCCGTCCACGCGGTGGGCGCCGGAGGTCTGCGCGGCGGAGTACCCGCCCGACGGGCTCGCCATCGGGTCGAACGGAACGCGGATCGGGCCCGACGGCGTCTCGATGATGCGCGACGGCAGCGGTCCGGAGGGCATGTCCAGCGGCGGCAGCAACTGTGCGGGAGTGGAGTCCTGCGGGGTCGGCATCGCGCCCCGGTTTCCGGGTGTCGTGATCCCCGCTCCGTGGCTCTGCAGGACGCGTTCCAGCATGTCCGCGACCTGCGCGGCCCCGATCCGGTCGGCGGGGTTCTTGCGAAGCAGGCCCTCGATGACGGGCAACAGGGTTCCGGCGCGCTGCGGCCGGGCCGGTTCCCGCGTGAGCACGGCGCCGAGCACGGCCACCGCGTCCGGCCCCTCGTACGGCGGGCGGCCCTCGACAGCGGCGTAGAGGGTGGCGCCGAACGACCACAGGTCCGCCGCGTGCGTGATCGGGCGGCCCTGGAGCCGCTCCGGCGGGATGTAGGCGGGCGATCCCATCAGCAGGCCGGTCTGGGTGATCGTGACGTCGCCCTCGATCGCGGCGATGCCGAAGTCGGTGAGCACCACCCGGTCGGCGGTGAGCAGCACGTTGCCCGGCTTGACGTCACGGTGCAGGATCCCGGCCGCGTGCGCGTGGCGCAGCGCGTCCAGCACGCGGATGCCGATCTCGGCGGCCTGCACGACGGGCAGCGGCCCGCTCTGCCGTACGGCCTGCTCCAGGGACCAGGCGCGGACCAGTTCCATGACGATCCAGGGTCGCCCGTCCTCCTCCACGACGTCGTGGACGGTGACGATGCCCGGGTGGCTGAGCCGTGCCGCCGAACGCGCCTCGCGCAGCATGCGCTGGTGGGCGCCGTGGGTGCCCGCCTGGTCGAGACCGAACGGCAAGATGAGCTCCTTGACCGCGACGTCGCGGTCGAGCAGGACGTCATGGGCGTGCCAGACCATGCCCATGCCGCCGCGGCCGACCGGTGAGAGGAGGCGGTAACGCCTGCCGACGAGCCGTCCCTGCCCCTCGGGCACCGGTCCGGCCGTACTTCCTCCGATGGGACCCTGACCCTCCGGCATGGAGGGGACCATACCGAGCAAGCGATCGGTTGTCATGCGCTGGTCCCCAATTCTGGCTCAGTCCGCACAAATCCCCCCAAGACCCGATCCGCGCGAATTCACAAGATATGTGAGGTTGGCAACCGATATTAGGGTCAATCCAGGGTCAAAGGGAATTCATGCCTTCGCCAGGGCCTCCAGCGCGGCGGTGAACGCCTCCACGGGAGGACTGACCAGACCCGCTCCGACCTGGCCTGTTCCCGCGACGCGACCGGCGATACCGGTGTTGACGACCGGAAGCACGCCGGTACGCGCGACGAGGGTGACGTCGACGCCCACCGGAGTGCCGCGGAACCCGAGCCCCGGGATCTGGTACGCCGGATGCTCCGCCAGGGTGATCTCGTACATCGAGGTCGTCGCCGCGACGGCGTCCGACACGTCACCGCCGACGAAGCGCACGATCGCCGGCGCGGCCGCCATGGCGAAGCCGCCCAGCCCCGTCGTCTCCGTGATCGTGGAGTCGCCGATGTCCGGGTTGGCGTCCGCCGGGCCGTACGCGCCGAGGTAGAGACCGTCGGGAACCCCGGCGGGGCCGGTGAACCAGCGGTCCCCGAGCCCGGAAACCTGGATTCCGAAATCGGTCCCATTGCGCGCCATCGCCACCACGAGGCTGGAGCCGGGCACATCTCTCGCGGCGTCGGCGCTCACTTTCGCCGCCGCCATTCCCGCGTTCAGGAAGAAATGATCGTTTCCATTGATAAATCGCAACACCTCCGCGGCGTGCTCGGGCGCGGCCTCCACGATGGCGGGCGCCAGCTCGCGCACCATCAGCGAGGTCGCCGCGCGGTTGCGGTTGTGGAGCTCGTCGCCCATCTGCAGGGCCTGCGCGACCAGGGCGCGCAGGTCGAGCGGCCCGCTCCTGTCCAGCGCAGCCCGGAGCACCGGGCCCAGCACGTCGCCCATCCAGCGCAGCCTGTCGATCACCTCCGGGCCGTACGCGCCGTACCGCAGCACCTTGCCCAGGCCCTCGTTCAGCGAGCAGTAGGCGGTGCCGCCGTGTTCGGCGTCCGTGACCTCCAGCATCCACATCGAGGGGCTGACCAGGCCCGCCATCGGCCCGACCGTCCGGTGATGGTGGCAGGAGTCGAGCGTGATGCCGGACCCCGCGGCCAGCCGGTCCTCCGCGTCCTTCGGAGAGGAGGCGAGTCCCTCGAAGAGCATCGCGCCGATCAGGGCCCCCCGCATGGGGCCGGAGGCGCGCTCCCAGGTGATCGGCGGCCCCGCGTGCAGGAAGGTGCCGGGTTCCAGGCCGAGGACGTCACGGGCCGGGCGTACGCCGACGAGCATGGGCCGGGCGGACACCATCCGGCCGACGGCGGTCGCGTTGGCCCGCTCCCTGCGCGGATCGGCGAGCACCCGGGCCAGGGCGGCGGCGGTGCCGGGGAGAGGCGGGCGCCAGTCGACCTCGATCCTCGCCACGGCCTGCTGGTCCAGCGCCTCGCCGAGCACCGCGGTCCCGGCCGTGATCACGTGGGGCTCACGGCTCAGCATCGACAGCGTCATCGAGGTCATCGGGCTCCTATCGGGTCGGTTCGCGTCTCGGAGGTTCGCGTCTCAGGGGTTCGCGCCGTAGAGGGGCGCGTCTCCAGGGGTCGCACGGGGACGGCGGTCTCAGGCACCGGCGTGAGCGCGCGCGAGCTCACGCGCGTGGCGCGCGGCCGCCGCGTTGGACGTGAACACCGCGGCGCCCGCCTCGTTCAGCCGGGCCGCCTGGGCGCGCAGGCCCTGCGGGTCGCCGTCCGTGCCGACGAGCGCGACCACCACGGCGACGCCGCGCTCGCACGCCCGCGCGACGCCCGGCGCCAGCCGTGCGGACGGATCCGGGTCGGCGCCCTGCCCCAGCACCACGTCGAGGAGGACCACCCCCGACTCGACGGCGTCCAGCGCCTCCAGGCGGAGCGTCGGGTCGATCATCGGGTGGGCGCGGCCCCGCGTGTACTCGTCGTCGCCGAAGTCGGTGAACTCGCCCGTCCCGGCGATCAGGGCGGCCTCGGTGCAGAGCGTGCCGCCCGAGTACAGCCCGCGCAGCGGCCCCCGTACCGCGTCGCCGGCCGGCCCGGATGTGCCCTCCGAGACGGCGTGCTCCGCCGGCGACGCGGGCCATGCGGGCCATTCGGGCACCTCGCGACCGAGGGCGCCCAGCACCCGCTCCACGGCGGTCGTGAGGTCGTCCTGGCCCGGCCCGAGCAGCGCCGCGACGACCTTCGTGCCGAGCCCCAGATCCTGTACGGCCCGCGCCACCTCGGCGGCGGGCGGCTTGGAGACGAGCACGATCAGCTCGGTGGCGGGGTCGGCGTCGAGGGCGCGCAGGGCCTGGATCGTCGAGCGTCCGCCCACCTCGGCCGACAGGTCGCGCCCGCCCACCCCGAGCAGGTGGCTCACGCCCACGCCGGCCAGGTCGAGCAGGCTCGTCACCTGCTGCGCTCCCGTACCCGAGGCGGCCACGACGCCGACCGGGCCCGGCCGGAGCACGTTGGCGAAGCCGAGCCCCGCACCGCCGATCACGGCGGTCCCGCAGTCGGGCCCCATCACGAGGACGCCCTGCTCCCGCGCGCGGTCCTTGAGGAGGATCTCCTGCTCGACCGGGACGTTGTCACTGAAGATCATGACGGAGATCCCCGCCTCGACGGCGTCGACGGCCTCCAGGAAGGCGTACTCCCCGGGCACGCTCACCAGGGCGACCGTCGCGTCCCCGGACCGTGCCGCGGACCGTGCCGCCGCGCGAGCCGCCGACCGCGTGGTGCGCGGAGGTGCTTCCTCCCTTCGCGAGCCGCTCGCCGCGCCCCGGGCCGCGAGCTGTCGCTCCAGCTCGCACGCGGCCTCCTGTACGGCGTCCTCCGACGAGGCCCTGATCGCGACGAGCAGATCGCCCGGCGTGGCCGGGGGCACCGAGAAGCCCGCGTCGCACGCCAGACCCACGTTGAGCTCGGTGGCCATCGCGACGATCGCGACGCTCACCCCTGGCCGCCCGGCAAGCGCCTGGCTGACCCGCATCAGGCTCACCGAGTCGTGGTAGACCCCCGCGCGTACTTCCACCAGATCGTTCAAGGACGCTTCCTCCCGCGGCTTCCGGCGCTGAATGCCGTGCTGAATGCCGTACTGCCCGATGCGCTACCCGCTGTGCTGATCGCCGTGCCGCCTGTCGTACCGATGTCCCCGATGTCCGTGCCGATGTCCAGGCCGTTCTCCGAACCGCAGGAACGGCCCGTGGGCCACGAACGCAGCGCGAGAACGGCGGCCAGGCCCGTGCGCACGCCCCAGGCGAGGTCGGCGCCGGAGGTGTGCCCGAGGCGCAGCAGGCGGTGCACCGCCGAGTCGAGCGGCTGCTGTCCCGCGACGCCGCGCAGCACGCCGAGCACCTCCGAACTGGCCTCGCCGCGCGCCGCGCAGTGGAGCAGCGTGGCGGAGATGGGCGTCGTCCGCGCGCGGGCGTCGTAGGTCACCGCCGCGGCCAGCCAGTCGGCCAGCCACACGGCGCGCGGGGCGGCCGCGGCGAGGCCCAGATGGCGCAGCGTCACCAGCAGCCCGCACAGCATGTCGTCGCCGCTGGGCGTCAGCCCCGGCCCGAGACCGAGCAGTCGTTCCGCCGCCATGATGCCGTCCACCAGGGAACCCGACCGGCACCCGGCGGAGAGCAGCCCGGGGGCGCCGGTGACGTCCAGGCCCGGCTGCCGCTGCGCCCGTACGCAGATGTCGTCGAGTAGCGGCAAGGCCCGCGCGAGGCGGGCCGGATCGGCGGCGCCGAGCGGCGGCGCCGGATCCCACCAGCGCCGGACCCGCACAGCGACGCCGCCCAGTCCGATGGAGCCCTCCCCGACCCAGCACTCGTCCCCCAGGGGAAGACGGTCGAGCGGCCCGGACAGCACCACCGCGTTGGGCAGGCGGGTGGCCTCCCCGCTGACCAGGGCGATGACGTGCGGCTCCCACTCGCTCCTGACCTCCAGATAGACCGCGAGCGGGAACGCCGCCAGCACGCGGGCGGGACGGCGCGGTGATTCGAGCGCCGGGCGCAGCGCGACGCTGGCGGCCCCCCCGATCTGGGTGCGACCTCCCACGCCTCCCGGCGGACGTGCCGGGGAGCGCCGCGCTCTCGGACGTGTGTCGACAGTCATCGAACCTCCCGTTGAGCGCGTCAGAGCCGACGCTAGAACGCCGCCCCTGAGCTCCGTACGGAGAAAGCTGCCAACAGTGGGCCAAATGCTTGGCTCTTCCTGACAGTCGGATTGTTCGGCACAATCGGCCTGAGCCGTACATATCCCCCGAAGCTCAACCCCGGAGCGCACGATGACGATCGATCCCGCCGCGCCGGCGATGAGGCTGGCCAGCACAGGAACCATCCTCCACGGCGTGTCCGTCGGGGAGGTGCTGGGCGTGTCGACGCTGGCGGACGCCCGTCTGATCGCGGGAAAGCGCGGCCTCGACCGCATCGTGCAGCGCCTCAACGTCATGGAGGTGCCCGACATCCTGGCCTGGGTGAAACCGCACGAGCTGCTGCTCACCACGGGCTATCCACTGCGCAACACTCCACAGTCGCTGGACCGGCTGGTGGCGGATCTCGACGAACGCGGGCTGGCCGCGCTGGCGATCAAGCTTGGGCGGTACCTCGACGAGCTGCCGGAGGAGATGGTCGAGCAGGCCGACAGGCTCGGGTTCCCCCTGATCCTGCTTCCCAACGACGTGGGCTTCGACGACATCCTCAACCAGGTGCTCACCGACATCCTGAACCGCCAGGCCGGGCTCCTGGCCAGGGCCGAGGAGGCGCACCGGGCGCTGGTCCAGATCGTGCTCGCCGGAGGCGGCATGCGCGAGGTCACCGCCGAGGTCGCCGGGCTGCTCGACGTGGCCGTCGCCGCGCTGGACGCCGGAGGCCAGATCCTGGCCTCGGCCGGCGACGCCGGGCAGGTGGCGGCGCTGCGCGAGACCTGCCTCACCGTGGGAGCGCCTCCGGAACAGCCGTCACCGGGCACGCGGGTACCGTCCAGCTCCATCGCGCCGGTCACGGCGTCCGACGGGCATCACGCCGTGGTGCCGGTCGTGGCGGGCGGGCACCATCACGGCAGGATCGTGGCGTTCAGCGCCTCCGGCGCGCTGACCCCGAGCGACATCGGCATCCTGGAGCGCGCCGCCACGGTCGCCGCCCTCGTCGTGACCAAGCAGGAGGCGGTGACCGCCGTCGAGAGCAAGTACCGCGCCGACTTCCTGCGCGACGTGCTCACGGGCAGGGGCGGCACCCGGGTCGCCGAGCGCGCCCGCGCGTTCGGCTGGGACCTGGAACGCCCGGTCAGCGTCCTGGTCGCTGAGATCGACCCGGACGCCGAGGAGCGCCCCGCCCAGGACCGCATGCTCACCGCCTGGCAGTCCGCTGTTCGCAGGTACGACCCGCGCGGCGCGGTGGCCGGGTTCTCCCACGAGGTCGTCGCCGTCGTCGGAGCGGGGATCGACACCATCCGGCTGGCCAGGGACGCCCTCGCCGCCGTCTCCGACTGCACGTTCTCCACCGGCCTGAGCCGGGTCGCCGGGGGCGCCGACCTGCTCCCCGGCGCGTACGGCCAGGCGCTCAAGGCCGCGCGGGTCGGCCGGCAGCTGCACGGCGGCGGCGCGGTCGCGCACTTCGACGAGCTGGGCGTCTACCGGCTGCTCTCGCTGGTAAACGACACGGATGAGCTGCACGCCTTCGTCCGTGAGACGCTCGGGTCGCTCGCCGGGGACGACGACGTGGAGAACGCGGACCTGCGCCGGACGCTTCAGGTGCTGCTGGAGACCAATCTCAACGTCGCGGAGACCGCCCGGAGGCTGCACTTCCACTACAACACCCTGCGCTACCGCATCGGGAAGCTGGAGCGGATGCTCGGCAACTTCACCGAGGACGCCCACCTGCGGCTCAACCTGACCCTCGCGCTGCACGTCCTGCGCATGCGCGGCATCTGAGCCGCACGTCCGACCGGTACGGCTGACCGGTACCGCTCAGCCGTACGGCTGAACCGTCCGCTGAGCCGTACCGCGCGGCGGGGACGTCCTAAGCTGGCGCGGTGAAAGAGACATTCGAGCTGAACGACGACTACATCCCGCTCTGCGACCTGCTCAAGTACTGCTACGTCACGGACTCGGGCGGGGCGGCCAAGCACCTCATCGCCGAGGGGAACGTCCGGGTGGACGGCGCGGTCGAGCTGCGCAAGGCGTGCAAGATCCGGGCCGGCCAGGTCGTCACCGGCGAGGGCTTCGAGATCCGGGTCGTCGCCGCCTCGTGAACGGGCGCGTCCACCCGTTGACGACGTGATGTGACGTTCACCGCCCCGCCCGGCGCCCGGTGCGCAACATGACTGCTGCGGATCGCCTCTGGTTTGGCACAAGATGCCCGTGTGTAATGGGAATCGCGGGCCTAATGTGCCCGCAAAGCAGTGCCGCGCTGGAAGCCCGCGGGGTGGCCACCGGACGTCGGCCCAGGTAAAAGAGGGGCTTGCATGGCTTTCGGCTGGAAGTTGCATGGCGACGGGAAGAACCTGCCACCGGGCGAGGTGGTAAAACCCGACGAAAGACTGAGCTGGCCGCGCATGGTCGGTTTCGGCGCCCAGCACGTGATCGCGATGTTCGGCGCGACGTTCGTCTTCCCCCTGGTCATGGGGTTGGACCCGAACGTGGCCGTGATGATGTCCGGTGTCTCGACGATCCTGTTCCTGCTCATCGTGCAGGGCAAGATCCCCAGCTACCTCGGCACGAGCGCGTCATTCGTCGGCGGCGTGGTCGCGATTCGCGCCGCGCAGGGGGACAGCGCCACGGTCACCGGCGCGATCCTGATCGCGGGTGTCGTGCTCGCCCTGTGCGGCGTCGCGATCCACTACCTCGGCGTACAGATCATCCACAAGATCTTCCCGCCGGTCGTCACCGGCGCGGTGGTCATGCTGATCGGGTTCGGCCTGGCCTACGTGGTCGCCGACGTCTACTGGCCGCAGGACCACTGGATCGCCCTGATCACCATGCTGGCGACCTTCCTGATCATTGTGCTGTTCCGGGGGTTCATCGGCCGGATCGGCATCCTGCTCGGCCTGGTCTTCGGGTTCGTCCTCTCCTGGGGCGCGGACAAGGTCTTCGGGAACATCACCGCGTACAACGCGGGCACCGGGCAGATCGACACACATCCGCGGGTGAACTTCGACGCGGTGGCGAGCGCGGACTGGATCGGGCTGCCGAACTTCCACGCCCCCGACTTCAAGGTCTCGGCCATCGTCCTCGTGCTGCCCGCCGTCATCGCGCTCATCGCGGAGAACGTCGGCCACGTCAAGGCCGTGGGCGAGATGACCGGCGCCGACGTCGACCCGTACATGGGCCGGGCGGTCGCCGCCGACGGCGCCGCCACCGTCATCGCCTCCGCGGTCGGCGGCTCGCCCACCACCACGTACGCCGAGAACATCGGTGTCATGGCGGCGACCCGGGTCTACTCGACCGCCGCCTACTACGTCGCCGCCGTCATCGCGATCCTGTTCGGCCTGTGCCCGAAGTTCGGCGCGCTCATCGCCACCACGCCGGGCGGCGTGCTCGGCGGCATCACCGTCATCCTGTACGGCATGATCGGCCTGCTGGGCGCGAAGATCTGGATCGAGAACCGGGTGGACTTCTCCGACCCGGTGAACATGGTGCCGGTCGGCGCCGGGATCATCCTCGCGATCGGCCCGGTCACCCACCAGATCGCCGGCGACTTCGCGCTGGCCGGCATCGCCCTGGGCACCATCGTGGTCCTCGGCGGCTACCACCTGCTCCGTGCCATCGCACGCGGCCCGAGGAAGGAGGTCTCCGGTGGGGAGATCGGATTCGAGAGGGATGCCGCGACCTGACCTGCCGCCGGGGACCCCGCGGCAGGCTCCACCACTTCGGAGTAAGACGACCACGTGAAACCACCTCCGTTCGACTACCACGCCCCCGTCTCGGTGGATGAGGCCCTTGAGGCCCTCGCCGAGGCGGGGCCGCACGGCAAGGTCCTGGCCGGAGGCCAGAGCCTGATCCCGCTGCTCAACATGCGGCTGGTGGCGCCGTCCCAGCTCGTCGACATCAACCGCGTCGGCGAGCTGGACACGCTCACCGCCGACGCGGGCGGCGTCCGGGTGGGGGCGCTGGCCCGGCACGCGACCGTCGAGCGCTCGGCCGAGGCCGCGGCGGTCCAGCCGCTCCTCCGCCAGGCACTCGCGCTGGTCGCGCACCCCGTGATCAGGAACCGGGGGACCGTGGTCGGCAGCCTCGTGCACGCCGACCCGTCCGCCGAGATGCCCGCGGCCCTCGCCCTCCTCGGCGGGTCCGTACGGCTCGCGCGGCTCGGCGGCGAACGCGAGGTCGCGGCGGCGGACTTCTTCATCGGGCCGATGGAATCGGCGATCGAACCGGGCGAGCTCGCGGTGTCCGCGTTCTTCCCGGCGCTTCCGCCGCGTTCGGGCACCGCGTTCCGCGAGGTCGCCCGGCGGCACGGCGACTACGCCGTGGCCGGTATGGCCGCGCTCGTCACCCTCGACGAGGACCTGCGGATCGTCTCCGCCCGGGTCGCCTGCGTCAGCGTCGGCCCCGGACCGGTGGTCGTCGACGTCTCCGACGCCTGCGGCAGGCGACCCGCGGCGTCCGTCCCCTGGGACGCGGTCACCGCGGCCGTACGGGATCGGATCGATCCCGATGAGGACATCCACGCGACGGCCGAGTACCGGCGGCATCTCACCGGAGTGCTGGCGGAGCGGGCGCTCAAGGACGCCGCGAGGAACGCGGTAACGGAGGCCGCTCATGAGTGACGCAACCACCCGATACGCCATCACGCTCGTGGTCAACGGCGTGGTCAGGGAGGCGGAGGTGCCCGCGCGGCGCCTGCTGTCCGACTGCCTCCGGCACGACCTGGGACTGACCGGCACGCACGTCGGCTGCGAGCACGGCGTCTGCGGAGCGTGCACGGTGCTGCTCGACGGCGAGCCCGTACGGTCCTGCCTGACGTTCGCCGTCACGGTCGACGGCCACGAGATCACCACGGTGGAGGGTCTCGCCAGGGACGGCGAGCCGTCTCCCGTGCAACGGGCCTTCACCGAATGCCACGGCCTCCAGTGCGGCTTCTGCACCCCGGGCTTCCTCTGCACGGCGACCGCGTTCCTGCGGGAGAACCCGACGCCGACCGACGAGGAGGTGCTGGAGGCCGTCTCCGGCAACCTGTGCCGGTGCACCGGCTACCAGAACATCGTCAAGGCCGTGCACCGGGCCGCGGAGATCCAGGCGGAGCTCCCGACGGAGCCCCAGCCAGGGCTGCTCCAGGCGGAGAACGGGTCCGGCGATTCAGGGGAGCGAGGGAACACGGCGTGACGACGAAGCTCTTCGGCGAACCGGTCCGCCGGCGCGAGGACGCCCGGCTGGTCACCGGCCAGGGCCGCTACCTGGACGACCTCGGGCCGGGCGCGTTGGCCGCCGCCTTCGTCCGGTCGCCCCACGCGCACGCCCGCATCCGCGACATCGACGTCTCGGCCGCGCTGGACGTGGACGGCCTGGTCGCGATCTACACCTGGGAGGACCTCCCCGGGGCGCTGGCCGAGCCGCTGCCGCTGCTGATCCCGCATCCCGCGCTGACCCACGGCCGTACGGCGTACCCGCTGGCCAAGGACGTCGTGCGGCACGTCGGCGAGCCCATCGTGATGGTGGTCGCCGAGGACCGCTACATCGCCGAGGACGCCTGCGCACTGATCGACGTCGAGTACGAGTTCCTCAAGCCGGTCGTCGGCGTCGAGGAGGCCGTCCAGGGCGTCCACCTGGTCCACGAGGACGTGCCCGGCAACGTGGGCGCGCACATGGTGCAGGAGGTCCCGTCCCGGGACGGCCGGTCGGCGGCCGAGGCCATCGCCGCCGCGCCGCACACCCTGGAGTTCCGGCTCGACATCGAACGCAGCGCGTGCATGCCGCTGGAAGGCAAGGGCGTGTACGCCCGCTGGGACGCCGACGACCAGTCGCTGCGGGTCTACTCGTCCACCCAGACGTCCACCAGCGTGCGGATGGCGGTCGCGGCCAAGCTCGGCCTGCCGCTGCCCAAGGTCGAGGTGATCGCGCCCGACGTCGGCGGCGGCTTCGGCGTGAAGATCGTGCACCCATGGCCGGAGGAGATCCTCATCCCCTGGGCGGCCCGGCTGCTCGACCGGGAGATCAAGTGGACCGAGGACCGGCGGGAGCACTTCGTCTCGTCGGCCCACGAGCGGGCCCAGGTGCAGCACGTCAGGGTCGGCTTCGACGACGAGGGCCGCGTCCTCGGCCTCGACGTGACCATCCTGCACGACAACGGCGCGTACACGCCGTACGGGATCATCGTGCCGATCATCACCTCCACCCAGCTCCTCGGGCCGTACAAGATCGGTGCCTACCGGGTGGAGTTCTCCTCGATCTACACCAACACGGTGCAGGTCACGCCGTACCGGGGGGCGGGGCGCCCGCAGGGCGTGTTCTGCATGGAGCGGACGATGGACCGCGTCGCCGCCTACCTGGGGCGGGACCGGACCGAGGTGAGGGCGGCCAACTTCATCGGGCCGGACGAGTTCCCCTACGACCAGGGCCTGATCTTCCAGGACGGCCGGCCGCTGATCTACGACAGCGGGAACTACCCCGAGTCGCTGCGGATGCTCAAGGAGCTGATCGGCTGGGACTCCTTCCCCGAGATGAAGGCGCGGGCCGCGGCCGACGGCCGCAGGATCGGCATCGGCGTCGGCTGCTACGTCGAGGGCACCGGCGTCGGCCCGTACGAGGGGGGCCATGTGCAGGTCACCTCCGACGGCCGGGTGCACGTCTCGACCGGCCTGACCTCGCAGGGACAGGGCCACGAGACCGTGTTCGCGCAGATCGCGGCCACCGAGCTGGGTGTGCCGATCGAGAAGGTCTCCGTCGTCACCGGCGACACCCGCCGCTTCGGGTACGCCGTGGGGACCTTCGCCTCGCGCGCCGCGGTGATGAGCGGCAACGCCATCGCGCTCGCCTGCCGCAAGGTCCGCGAGAAGGCGCTGCGTATCGCCGCGGACGCACTGGAGGCCGACCCGCGCGACCTGGAGATCACCGACGGGATCGTCCACGTCGCCGGAACGCCGTCCGCGTCGATCCCTCTCGCCACCGTCGCCGTGCTGTCCAACCCGCTGCGGTACGCCTTCGACGAGGAGACCAAGCGCGCCACCCAGTTCTCCGGCGCGTCGTCGATGGACCGCCCGCCGGTGGACGAGGGGGAGGAGCCGGGACTGGAGGGGCGGGACTACTACTCGCCGATCAGGTCGACGTTCGCCTCCGGCATGCACGCCGCGATCGTGGAGACGGACCCGGAGACCGCCGAGATCACGATCCTCAGGTACGCCGTCGTCCACGACTGCGGCAAGCTGATCAATCCCATGATCGTCGAGGGGCAGATCCACGGCGGCGTCGCCCAGGGAGTGGGCGGGGCGCTGTACGAGAAGATGGTCTACGACGAGTACGGCCAACTGCTGAACGCCTCGTTCATGGACTTCCTCATGCCGTACGCCACTGAGGTGCCGCGTATCGAGACCGCCCACCTGGAGACGCCCTCGCCGCTCAATCCCCTGGGCATCAAGGGGGCGGGAGAGGCCGGGGTCATCCCGGTGTCCGCCGTGATCGCCTCCGCCGTCGAGGACGCGGAGGCCATCCCCATCGACCGGATGCCCATCTCTCCCTCCGACCTGCACACCCTGCGCCTGCGGCTCGCCCGGTAACTCGCCCGGTGAGGAGGGACGTGCGCGGTGACGGCGTCGTCACCGCGCACGCCGCCCGCAGTGGGGATTGTGCCGGAGGTTCCTTCCGCCGGAGGCGTCCGCCCCGGACGGCCCGTCGTCAAAGGGACACGTCAAAGGGACACGTCAGAGGGCCGTGTCAGAGGCCCAGAACGAGGCGCAGTCCCTCCGAGACGCCGCGCATTTCGGCATCCCGCGCCTCGCCGGTCTTGCGGGTGAACTCCTTCTTGCTGACCACCGAGAGCAGCGCGCAGTGCGCCAGGCGCTCGCCCACTCTCGGCAGGGTCGCGGCGGTCAATCCGACATCGGGGACGAGAGGGACCACGGCGATGTCCTCTCGCAGGTCGTAGATCTCGGGTACGCCTACGGCCAGGACGTGATATTCACCGAATGCCTGCCAGATCTCGCCACGCCTCACGCTGTGCCTTCCAGTGCTCGTGACAGGGCCCGGCGATTGGCCGCGAGGTGCTCACCGATGAGCTCCCGCATGCGGGGCTCGGCGGCGATCACGGCGGCGGACTCCGCGGCGAGCGCCTCACGGCGCATCGTCCGGGTCACCCAGGCCGAGAGGGAGAGTCCTTCGCGTTCGGCGGCGGCACGTGCCTGCTCCACGACGGTCTCCTCGACCGACAGCGTGATCTTCTTGGTGCGCTCCATATCGTCAGTATGGATTTCCGTTATGGCATCTCTCAATAAGGATTTCATCCGCAGAACGTATCCCGCGTTATGGTCGCTGATCATCCGCTTGATCTAATGAGCGGAAATGTCCGCGGTGAGGCGCTTGCGGAACACCCAGTAGGTCCACGCCTGGTAGGCGAGCACGCCGGGGAGCGCGATCAGGCCGATCCAGGTCAGCATCGTCAACGTGTACGGCGCGGAGGCGGCCTCGGCCAGCGTGAGACCCGGCAGGGGCGCGGGCCACAGGGCGCCGAACAGCGCGGCCGTGGTCAGCCCGATCGACGATGCCGTGGCGGTGAACGCCCAGCCCTCGCGGCGCCGCCAGACGAGGGCCACGCCCGCCGTCAGGGCCGCCATCGCGAGGAGCGCGCAGGCCCACAGCCAGGGGGAGGTCGACCAGCTCGGGACGTCCATCGCCGATCCGGGGACGGAGGGCAGCGCGATGATGCCCACCGGGACGGCCACGGCCGCGGCGGCCAGGGCGGCGTTCCGGGCGCGGGCGCGGACCGGTCCCGACGTCTTCAACGTCACGAACACCGCACCGTGCAGGATCGCGACCGACAGGGAAAGCAGGCCGCCGAGGACGGTCGCGAGCGCCGTGTCGTACAGGAGGTTGCCGAAGACCGCGCCCCACAGGAAGGCGGTGAGGACGCTGCCGGTCACGATCCCGGCGTCGCACAGCGCGCGTTCCGCTCCTGAGCGGACCTTGCCGCGCCACTCCAGGCCGACTCCGCGCACGATCAGTCCGACCACGATGAGGAACATCGGCAGGTAGAAGGTGCTGAGCAGGCCCGAGTACCACGCGGGAAAGGCGGCGAACATCGCGCCGATCGCGGTGATGACCCAGACCTCGTTGCCGTCCCAGACGGGCCCGATGGTGCCGATGACCTGCCGGCGGTCGGCCTCCGACCGCGACAGCAGCGGGAGCAGCGCCCCAACGCCGAAGTCGAACCCCTCCAGAACGAAGTAGCCCGTCCAGAGGAACGCGATCACTATGAACCAGAACGTCGTCATCGTGTGTCTCCTCAGTACATGAGGGTCGGCGTGCGCCGCACCGCGTCGGGGTCGGCGGCGGCGATGGCGTGGTCGGGCGTGGCGGGCGGCTGCTCGGGACCGGCCTTCACATGGCGCACCATCAGGACCGCCTCGGCCAGCGCGAGCACGCCGTACAGGACGGTGAAGACACTCAGGGAGATCGCGACCTCGGTGAGACTCACCCCGGGCGAGACGCTCGCGGCCGTGAGGAGCTCACCCTGGACCGTCCACGGCTGGCGCCCGATCTCGCTGAGCAGCCAGCCCGCGATGATCGCCGCCGTCGGCAGCGGGAGCGCCAGGACGCAGGCCCGCGCGAACCAGGACGGCACCGGCGGCGCCGCGCCGTTCCCCACGCCTGCGCTGCCCGCGCCGGTTCCGCCGAGGTTCCTGGTACGCCTTCCGCCGGCACGGCCGCGCCGCTTCCTGGTCAGCCAGAGGCCGAGCACCGAGAGGCCGACCGTCGCCATGCCGAAGCCGATCATCACGCGGAACGACCAGAAGACCACGGGCAGGTTCGGCGTGTAGTCGGCCGGGCCGAACTGCTGCTCGTACCTCCGCTGGATGTCGTCCACGCCCTGGACCGTGGCGCCGGGGTCGTGGGCGGCGAGCAGGCTGAGCATGCCCGGCACCTCGACGCCGGGGACGAGGGAGAAGGGCGCGCCGTCGGTGTCCCGGGTGAGCCCCTCGGCCGCGGCCAGCTTCATCGGCTGCTGCTCGCGCAGCAGCTGGCCGGACAGGTCGCCGGTCCCGGCGACCACGACCCCGGCGAGGGCCGTCATGACCAGCGCGCCGCGCAGGCTCGTCCGCCACATGTCGGTACGGCGGCGCAGTGGCACCGTGGTGTCGCCGTCGATGGCGGACCCGGCTCCCGTGACGGGCCTGCCGGTGAGCCCGACTCCCCGCTCGCGCAGGATCCGGTAGCCGCTGACCGCCAGCACGAAACCGCCGGCCACGACGAACGCCGCCGCCACGACGTGCGGGATCTGGGCGAGCGCGGTCGAGTTGGTGAGGACGGCCCACAGGTCGTTCATCCTGGCCCGGCCGTTCACCACCTCGTAGCCGACCGGATGCTTCATCCAGGCGTTGGCAGCAAGGATGAAATATGCCGACAAATTGGACCCGATCACGGCGGCCCAGATGGCCGCCAGGTGGATCCGCTTGGGAAGCCGGTCCCAGCCGAAGATCCACAGGCCGAGGAAGGTCGACTCAAGGAAGAAGGCGAGCAGCGCCTCCAGCGCGAGGGGCGCTCCGAAGACGTCGCCGACGAAGGTCGAGTACTCGCTCCAGTTCATGCCGAACTGGAACTCCTGCACGATGCCGGTGACCACGCCCATCGCGAAGTTGATCAGGAACAACTTGCCGAAGAACTTCGTCAGGCTGAGGTAGTGGGCCTTGCCCGTGCGGTACCAGGCGGTCTGCAGTCCGGCGACGAAGACGCCGAGACCGATCGTCAGCGGTACGAACAGAAAGTGATAGACGGTGGTCACCCCGAACTGCCACCGTGCCAGGTCTAGCGCGTCCATGTCCCCCTCGCGGGTGCCGGAGCTCTACAAGTCGTAGTTCTACTAACAGTAGTACTACAGCCTGTAGAGCAATTGGTGGGACGACTGTGCCGCGAGATCTTTGTCACACGGATCGATGCCCCCATGATCCGCGTTCGCGGCACTTGTCCCGTTCGATACAGAGAATGCGGGCCGTACGGTCCTGGATTGAAGGGACCAGTGGCCCGACTCTCCGGGAACGCCTCCTGGGAGGCTTGGTCTCAATAATGGACATGTCACGCGAAACCGGCGTCCGCCGCTGGGGTGATTCCGCGGTACGTCGCGCGAGGGACGGTGCCGTGTGATCTTCTGCAGGCTCGTGCGGAGCGGGGCGGCCTTCCGCCGACTCCTTCCGCGCCTCCCTTCGCCGGTCCCTTCCGCGATCTTTTCCATGATCCTGTTCGAGGGACCGGCTCCTCCCCGATGTCAGGAGACCGGTACGCCACCGGCCCGCATGTACGCCCGCAGGTCGCCGATCTCGAACCCCCGGCGCCTGATCTTGTTGACGAGTACGCGGAAGTCCCTGGCCATGTTCGGCCGGAAGTGCAGCAGCAGGATGTCCCCGGGGCGCAGCTTCTTGTCCGGCACCTGGTAGGCGATCTTGCCGCCGGGCTGCACGGTCGCGGTCCACATCATGATCGCCTTGATGCCGCATTCCCCGGCCGCCCGCGCGGTGGCCGCGTTGTGGTTGCCGAACGGCGGGCGGAACAGCGTGGGGCGCCGCCCGATCTCCTTGCGGATGAGCGTGGACATCCCACAGATCTCGGCCTTCTGCCTCTCGTAGCCGAGCGTCCACAGGTTGGGGTGGCTGAACGTGTGGTTCTCGATCGGCGCCCCGGCGTCCCGCAGGTCCCGGAAGTAGTCCCACTTGCCCGCGCCCACATACCGGCCTCCCCCGGAGGCGGCGTCGGGGGACCCGGTGGCCTCGACCGCGTCCCGCATGGCGAACACCGTGATCGGGATCCGCTGATCGCGTACCTGCTTGAGGAAACCGGGATCCTGCTCCCAGCCGTCGTCGATGGTCAGGAAGACCACCTTCCGCTTGGTGGGAATGCTGCTGACCACCGGGATCCCCTCCGCCGGCCTGGGGATCCGCGCGACCTCACCCGGCCGGGGGAGTGCCGCACGGGGCGTCGGCGACGCGGAGGGGGACGTGGCGGTCAAGGGGGAACGCGCCTTCGCCGGGGCCGTCGACTCCGCCTGCGTGGTGCCGCCCTCCGCGCATCCCGCGGCCAGTGTCAGTCCGATGATCACGCCTGTCAGACGCCGGTTGCCCTTCATGACCGACAATCTTCGCGCAATTGGATCTATAGGGCGTATGGCCGATGCCGCCCACAGGCGCGTGATCATCGCATGATTCGGGCGTCCGGCGTGAAGAGACCTGACGAGGGCCGATCATGGGAGTGGGCAGATGTTGCCCTTATCCGCACTGCCGGGGAGTCCTTAGTCTCCGGAGCCACAAGGGGTGCCAGAAGGAGTGATGGTGTGAAAATCACGGGAAGCGCCGTACTCGGTGTGGAACGGGGCCGTGTCTGGACCGCCCTGCAGGATCCGGGCGTCCTGGTACGGACGATCCCCGGATGCGAGCGGCTCGAGGCCGTCGGCGAGGACGTCTACAAGATGACCGTGACCGCCGGAGTGGCCTCCATCAAGGGGCTCTACCAGGGTGAGGTCGCGCTGTCCGACCCCGAGGAGCCGGAGCGGTTCGTGCTGCGCGCCCGGGGTCAGGGCGCGCCCGGCACCGTCGACGCCACCGTGCGGATCCGGTTGAGCGAGGTCGAGGAGGGCACCCGCGTCGACTACGACGCCGACGCCGTCGTCGGCGGCATGATCGGCGGAGTCGGCCAGCGGATGCTCGGCTCGGTCGCCAAGAAGACCGCCGGAGAGTTCTTCTCGGCCGTCGAGGAACACCTCCTGTCCGGTGTGGCCGCCGTCCTCGAACCGGTGGTCGCCGCGGGCGCGCCGGTCGCGGCGGTGGCGGCCGGTGACCAGGCCGAGGTGGCGGCGGCGGTCGGCGCCGGGGCTGCCGTGCCGTACCAGGTGGAGGCCGGGCAGGTGTTCACCCGCGAGACGCCGGCCGCCGCGCGGCAGCCGCGCCCGGGCGTGCCGCCGTGGTCGATGCTCGCCGCGTTCAGCA
The DNA here is from genome assembly GCA_001570385.1 of Microtetraspora glauca. GTDB lineage: Bacteria > Actinomycetota > Actinomycetes > Streptosporangiales > Streptosporangiaceae > Microtetraspora > Microtetraspora glauca. The sequence continues at coordinate 196,807 of BBYL01000011.1, forward strand.
TGGGCGCCGGCGTCGCGCTCGGAAGCGCCGTCATCGGGTGGGTCCTCGGACGCCAGCGGCGATGACCTCCGGCGCCGGAGGCGATGATCGATGATCCCGGAGCCTGATGGATGGGTCCAGAGGGCCGATTCCGGGTGCGGTCGGCGGGAATGGCGCGGTTTCGCGGCCGGTTAGAGCAGATCGTGAAGATTGAGATTTTCTCTGACGTCGTCTGCCCGTGGTGCTACATCGGGCACGCCCGGCTGAAGAAGGCGGTGCGGCTCTTCGACGGCGACGTCGAGATCGCCCACCGGCCGTTCCAGCTCGCCCCCGACGCGGTCTCGAACGGGGAGCCGCTGCTGCCCGCGCTGGCGCGCAAGTTCGGCGGGCCCGCCCAGGTGGCGCAGATGACGGCGCGGGTGGCGCGGGCGGCGGCCGAGGACGGCCTGGAGATCGACTTCGAGCGGGCGATCCAGGCCAACACCTTCGAGGCCCACCGGCTGATCTGGCTGGCGCAGCGCGCCGGGCACGGCGCGGAGGCGGCCGAGCGGCTCTTCCGCGCGCACTTCGAGGAGGGCCTCGACGTCGGCGACGCCGCCACGCTGGCGAAGCTGGCCGCGGAGCTCGGCGTCACGGACACCGGCGAGGGGGCCGAGGAGGTCCGCGCCGAACTGGCCCGCGCTCGCGACCTCGGCATCAGCGGCGTCCCGCTGTTCCTGTTCGAGGGGCAGTTCGCCGTCTCGGGCGCCCAGCCCGTGGAGACGCTGCTCGCCGCCCTCCGCGAGGTCCGGGCCCGTACGGCGGTCGCCGTCGCCCAGCAGGATCCCCAGGGAAGCGCCCAGGGGGACGGCGACGCCTGCGACGACGGTTTCTGCGCGGTCTGACGGCCGGGCGGAACCGCGGGAGGACCGTGTCACATCAAGATCTCGTCACACCCTTGCCGGGCTACTTCCGCGCACGACCGAAATGCGATCGGCTGATCCCCTATAGGCGGATATACACACCGTCGGCAGGTGGGATCGACTGAGGGATCTCCATCGCGTCGACGAGAGGCACAGGGGGCAGAGAAAGTGAGCCAGGACGAGAGCGCGCCGCGCGGCATCGACCTCACCGTTCCGAGCGTCGCGAGGATCTACGACTGGTGGCTCGGCGGCAAGGACAACTTCGCCGTCGACCGCGCCGCGGCCGAGAAGCTGCTGGCGCTGGTCGGTGAGGACGGGCGCCTGGTGATCCGCCAGAACCGCGACTTCCTCGGCCGGGCGGTGCGTTTCCTCAGCGAGTCGGGCATCCGGCAGTTCCTCGACATCGGCGCGGGGATCCCCACCCGGGGCAACGTGCACGAGGTCGCCCAGGAGGTCGACCCCGAGGCGCGCGTGGTCTACGTCGACAACGACCCCATCGTCGCCACCCACGGCCGGGCACTGCTCAGGAACGGCGGCCGTACCGGTGTCGTCGAGGCCGACATGCGTGATCCGGAGAAGATCACGGACAGCCCCATCACCCGTGACCTCATCGATTTCAGCCAGCCGGTGGCGGTGCTGTTCGTGAGCGTGCTGCACTTCGTCGACGACGACGAGGCCGCGCGGGCGGTCGCGTACTTCCGCGAGCTCATGGCGCCGGGCAGCTACATGGTGATCGCCCACGGCACTCAGGGGCGGCTGACCGAGCAGACCATCGGCGAAACCCGGCGCGTGTACGAGAAGTCGACCGCGGCGCTCAACGACCGTACGCCGGAGGAGATCGCGGGGCTCTTCACCGGGTTCGAGCTGCTCTCACCAGGGCTGGTGGACGTCGCCGACTGGCGCAACGACAACGAGTTCATCGAGCACAGCAGGGGCGGCTACGTGCTGGGCGGGGTCGGCCGTCTCCTCTGACGTACGCCCGCTTCTCCGACGTACGCCGGCCGAGTGAGGCCGGCGGAGGAGGGCACGCCCGGCGCGCGAGGCCGCGCCGGGCGGCGAGGACGGTCCCGGTGCCGTCCTCGCGCGGAGCCCGGTCAGACGTGGGCCTCCCGGCCCGCCGCGGCTTCGGCGGGTGACGGCTCGCCGAGGTCGCCCGTACGGTGGTGGCGGCGGCACAGGACCCGGTAGTGCACCATGGTCTCGGCCGCGCCGTCCGGTTCTGCGGCGGGCGCGCCGGCCCCGGTGTCGGCGATGACGACCTGCTCGCCCGTCCTGGCCATGACCCCGCCGACGACGCGGGCGTTCAACATGCCCGGCCGGCCGCACCAGCACAGGACCTCCACCTGCAACCGGGAGACCTCGTCGGCGAGCTCGAAGAGCCGCTGCGCCGCAGGGAACATCTGGGACCTGAAATCGGACGCGAGGCCGAAGGCGTAGACGTCGATGCCGTGGTCGTCCACGAGATCGGCGAGCTGCTCGATCTGCCGGACACTGTAGAAGCACGCCTCGTCGCAGATCAGATAGTCGATGCGGTCGTGCGCGGCGACCAGCTCGACCAGGTCGAGGCCGTCCACGACCTCCACGGCCTCGTTCCCGAGGCCGATCCTGCTGGTGATCCGGGGCTCGCCCGAACGGTCGTGCTTGGTCAGCACGAGCCCGCGCCTGCCCTGTCGCCGGTGGTTGTAGTTCAGCTGCAGGGCCAGGGTGGACTTGCCGCAGTCCATGGGGCCGTAGAAGAACTTGAGCACGGCGTCCCGGAGGCCCTGATTTGGCGAAGAAGACAAGGCAGACAGATCAGTCACGGGGCGCCAGCTTAGTGGCAAGGTTCCCAGACGGTGCTCCCGTCCGGAACGCCCGTTCGGAAGTCCGGTGATTCCGGGATCAGCGGACCCGGGGAGCGGCGGAGGCGGCCGAGGTGGCAGAGAAGCGGCAGGCGATCATGTTCGCCTTCGGACGCGGGGGAGGCTCTTCGGAGAAGCCGTACCGCCTGAGCCGGTCGATCATCTCGTCCATGGTCCGGGGTTCGAGCCAGGCGGCCCTGCTCCCGCCCGTCAGCGGCTCGTACCCTCCGACGAGGGTGCGCTCGGCACCCTGGCAGACGAGGCCGGGGTCCTCGATGACGAGGCCCTGCGGGTGGACGCTCATGATCTTCGCCCCGTCGGGCAGGGGGTCTCCCTGCGAGCGGATCCCCATGTTGTACGGCGGCCTTTCCCGCGGAAACACGAGCACCCGGGTACCGGTCGGGATCGCCTCCTCGAAGTCCGCGACCGACTCCTTGTACGCCCGCTCGAACTCGATGAACATCACACCGCCGCGGAGGGATGGAGTCGTCCTGACGCCTTTCAGCGGATAGGTGACGCGGACCCTCATCAGAACGTAGGAGACGGGCGGGTCACCCGGGAGGACGCCGAGAGTGGGCCCCCGCTGCCATCCGTCGACCTCGCCCACCGCGACGATCGGTTTCATGGCCGCCAGAGCCTCGGGCGACGGGACCGGGTCGTAGTCGAGCGCGCTCGACTGGATGCGGGACAGGTCGAGTGTGCCGCCGGTCGGCTCGGCGGACGGGATCGGACGACCCGGTCTCGCGGTGGCGACGCCGGGGGAGACCGGTGCGCTCGCCGTTCCATCTGCCGTTCCACCCGCCGTCCTGCCCGGACCGCTCCTGCCCGCCTCCGCCGACGGATCCGCTGTCTCGGCGCACCCCGTGAGGGCGATCGCCGCCGCGAGCAGTGCGGCGACCCGGTGGCGGGTCACCCGATCACGCCTCATCCGCCCGTCCTCTCCATGGTCTCGATCTCGCGGGCGAGCGTGTACGCCCGGGGGGAGGAGCCCCGGGCTCGTCGCATGGCGTATGGGAGGCCGCCGTATCGTCCTCAGGATGCCCGGCCGTACATTGTGATCTTAGAGACGATGATCATATGAGGGCGGCTCGATCGCGATATCCCCGTGTGCTGGAGGGCAGAGCTGTTGGCGTGATTGGGAGCAACATGGGACATTCTTCTTCACTCGAACCCCAGGAGGTGCTGATGGCCACGCCCGAGGAGCAGCCGGACACGTCGAGCGCGCTGGAGGCGATGATGATCGCCGACGACACGGCGGCGGCCGAGGCGGAGGCCGCCCGCTGGCGCTACGGGTTCTATGTGGTCCTCACCGGTCTCGTGGTCACCCTGGTCGGCTTCAGCGTCGCCGTGATCACCACGGGCGAGGCGAGCACGCTCTTCGCCGGTCTCGCCGGAGTCGTGGGAACGCTCACCGGCGCGTACTTCGGCGTGCAGAGCGGCCAGTCGGGAAAGGCCAAGGTCGAGGCGGAGCTGCGCCGGGTCAACGACCGCGCCATGCGCATGGCGGCGTACGTCGGCGCCCAGAACATCGAGGAGATCATGGGACGCGCACCCGGCGGGAAGGCCGTGGCCCGCTGGCCGCGCCGCCCCTGAGCCGTTCTGGGCGGCGCCGGGCGGCGCTGGGCGGTGCTTGGACGGTGGCCTGAACCGGTCCCTGTGCCGCCCCCGGGCCCCTGTGCCGCCCCCGGGCCCCTGTGCCGCCCCCGGGCGACGGGTTCCCGCCGGCGGCGTCGGCCCTGACCGGCGGGGATCCACGCCCGGCTCCCGCGGAGACGTACGGTGCGGCAGCCTGTGACGAGGATTCGCCGATTCTTCGGCAGATTCTTCGGCAGAGTGCGCCGGTTCCCGCCGTCGGTGCGGGTCTGTAGACACTGGAACATGCCTAGCGTCCGCATCGGGGTCGACACCGGAGGCACGTTCACCGACGTGGTTCTGGTGGACGAGCACACCGGCAAGATCGTTACGACCAAGACTCCCTCGACTCCTGCCAATCCGGCCGACGGGTTCATGGCAGGCGTTCACAAAGTGCTGGAGCTCCACGCCGGAGACCCCGAGGGCCCGGACATGGGGCTGGACCCGGGACTGGACCCGGGACTGGACTCTGTGTCCGGGATCGTGCACGGCACGACGGTGGCGACCAACCAGCTTCTGGAGGACCGTGCGGATGGTACGGCCCATCTCGGGTTCGTCACCACGGAGGGCTTCGAGTTCCTCCTGGAGATCGCCCGGCAGAGTGTGCCCGACGGGTACGGCAACTCCTACTTCTGGGTGAAGCCGCCCAGGATCGTCCCGGTGCATCGCGTCAGGACGGTGGGCGGGCGGCTCGACCACCTGGGCCGGGAGGTCCGCCCGTTCGACGAGGACGAGGCGGTGGCGGCGGCCCGCTGGTTCAAGGAGCACGGTGTCACCGCGATCGGCGTCTGCTTCCTCCACTCGTACATGGACCCCGCGCACGAGCTCCGGATGAGAGAGGTGCTCGAACGCGAGCATCCGGAGGCCGTCGTCTCGCTGTCGAGCGAGGTGCTCCGGGAGTACCGGGAGTACGAGCGGTCCGTGACCACGCTGGTCGACGCCGCGGTCAAGCCGGTCATGCGCAGGTACATCCAGAACCTGTCCGACCGGCTCAGCCGCGGGTTCTCCATCATGAAGAGCAACGGGGGCGTGCTGTCGGCCGCCGAGGTCGTGCACCAGCCGATCACGACCGTCCTGTCCGGCCCCGCGGCGGGCGCGCTCGGCGCCGCCCTGATCGCCGGTACGGCCGGCCGGCCGAGCGTGATCACCCTGGACGGCGGCGGCACCTCCACCGACGTCGCCGTGGTGGTCGAGGGCGAGCCGTCCTTGACGACCGAGGGCAGCATCGGCCGGTACCCCTGCAAGATCCCGATGATCGACATCGTCACCGTGGGCGCGGGCGGCGGGTCGATCGCGTGGATCTCGCCCGAGGGGACGCTGAAGGTCGGGCCGAAGTCCGCGGGAGCCGACCCGGGGCCGCTCTGCTACGGCAGGGGCGGCACCGAGGTGACCGTCACCGACGCGCACGTCTTCCTCGGCAGGGTTCCCCCGCACCTGCTCGGCGGCGAGATCCCCCTCGACGTGGCCGCGGCCAGGGCGGGCATCGAGGCCCTGGCGGGCAAGCTCGGGCTGACGCCGGAGCGCTGCGCCACCGGCATCCTGGAGATCAGCGCCTTCAACCAGTCCAACGCCATCAGGCAGATCACGGTCAAGCGCGGGCTCGACGTGCGGGACTTCCCGATGGTGGCGTTCGGCGGGTCCGGCCCGCTGCTGGCCTGCCGCCTGATCGACATCCTCGGGCTGCCCGCCGCGGTGATCCCGCCCAACCCGGGCAACGTCTCCGCTTTCGGGCTGCTCACGGTGGACGTCAAGAACGACTACGTCCGTACGCACGTGTCCCGGACGCCCGCGCCGGACGCGCTCGCCGCGATCTACACGGAGCTGGAGGCCCAGGCGGCGGACGCGCTCGACCGCGAGGGCTTCGCCGACCACGTGTACGCGCGCAGCGCCGACCTCCGTTACTACGGCCAGGCGTACGAGGTCCGGGTGCCCGCCCCCGGCGGCGCGATCGACGACGCGTGGTGCGCGGACGTGGTCGAGCGCTTCCACACCGAGCACGAGAAGCTCTACGGGTACGGCTACCGCGACGATCCCCGGCACGCGGTGGAATGGGTCAACCTGCGCGTCTCCGGCATCGGCCCGATCACGCGCCCCGCCATCGCCCGCGTACCGGAGCAGGTCGCCGAGGCGAGCCCGGTGGCGACCCGCGAGGTGTTCTACGAGCAGTGGGGGCGCACCGTGATCTACCGCCGCGCGGATCTCGGCGCCGGCGCCGTCGTCAGGGGCCCGGCCGTCATCGAGGAGTACGGCTCCACCCTGCCCGTCCACCCCGGCTTCACCGCCACGGTGGACGACCACGGAAACCTGGTCCTGGTGAGCGACCGATGACGAGGAGCGAGCAGATGACTCTGGCGGACCCGGTACTCGTGGAGATCGTGGAGGGCACCCTCGCCTCGGTCGAGAAGGAGGTCGAGACCGCGATCGCGCGGACGGCCCGCTCGCCGATGATCCGTGACGCGCACGACTTCCGCGCGGGGATCCACGACGTACGGCTCCGCAAGCTGACCGGCCGGTCGTACTCGGCGCTGGTCCAGCCGATCGTCCGGGACTTCCCCCTGGACACGATGAAGCCCGGCGACGTCTTCTTCCACAACGACGTCTATCTGTCCGAGGGTGGGATCGGTCATCTCCCGGACCTGTGCGTGACCGTCCCGGTGTTCCACGAGGGGGAGGTGGTGGCCTTCGTGCAGGCGTTCGGCCACCACGACGACATCGGCGGCGCCGTGCCCGGCTCGATGCCCTCGCACGCGCGCAGCGCCTTCGAGGAGGGCCTGATGGTCCCTCCGATCAAGCTGTGGGACCAGGGCGTGCCGAACCGCGCCGCGTTGACGATCATGACGCGTAACTCGCGGATGCCCGACTCCCTCGCGGGCGACCTCGACGCCGAGTGCTCGGCCTGCCTGATGGGGTCCCGCCGGTTGGGCGAGCTCTTCGACCGGTACGGCAGGGATGCCGTCGAGGCGTGCTTCGACGCGATCATCACGAAGACGACGGAGACGTTCCGCAGGGAACTGCTGGCGAAGATCCCCGAGGGCGTCCACGTCTGGGAGGACTACGCCGAGCACGACGGCGTCGACGACCCTCGGCTGCACACCCAGCGGATCACGCTGACCGTGGACCACGCCGCCGAGGTCCCGCTGACGATCGACTTCACCGGGACGTCGCCGCAGGCCAAGGGGCCGATCAACCACGCGGGCGACTACGCGGACGGCGTCTTCCTCAAGAAGTGGCTCGCGCCGATCCTGCGCAACCTCGCCGACACCCCGGAACGCATGGCCGAGCTCGACGTCAACGAGGGCGTCGTCCCCCTGATCAGGATGGTGTTCCCGGAGAAGGGCACGCTGCTGACGCCGATCTTCCCGGCGCCGACGAACGCGCGGACGTTCGTGATCCTGCGGCTGCTCGGGGTGCTCGCTGGCGTGCTGGCCAAGGCCACCGGCGGCCGCATGCCCGCCGACCAGGAGACGATCAGGTACACCGGCGTCTACGGCGACTCCGATGACGGGCCGTACCTGATGCGGGAGGTCCTCGGCGGCGGCTCCGGCGGGCGGTGGTACGCCGACGGCGAGGACACGATCCACGTCGTCCCCGACTCGCGCAACATCCCGGTGGAGTTCGCCGAGGCCCGCTGGCCGTTCCGGGTGGAGCGGCTCGGGCTGGCCGTCGACAGCGGCGGCCCGGGGGAGTACCGCGGCGGCCTGGGTTACGACAAGCACATCCGCATGCTGCGTGACGCGTCGTTCATGTCGATCGCCGACCGGTCGATCCTGGCCTGCTGGGGCGTCAACGGAGGCCGGGCGGGCAGGCCGTTCGTCGTCACGGTCGACGGTGAGGAGATGGAGGGCCTGGTCGACGACTTCCCGGTCCGCGCCGGGGAGATCGTCCGGGTGCGCACCACGGGTGGCGGCGGGTGGGGCTCGCCGTACGACCGCGACCCCGAGGCGGTCGCCGCCGACGTCCGCGACGGCAAGGTCTCGGCCGAGGCCGCCAGGGAGGAGTACGGCGTCGTCCTGCACGGCCCGCGTGACGATGTGCGGATCGACGAGGAGCGGACCGCCGAACTGCGGAACTCCCTCCGGGCCGCCGTGCCGGAGGGAGCGCCGTTCTTCGACCGGGGCCCCGGCTACCCCACCCTCTCGGGTGGTCTCCCGTACGCCGAGGTGGACACGATCTGAACCGGTGAATGGCGTGTCGGCGCCGCCGCTCGGGTTCCCCATCCGGGCGGCGGCGCCGACGTGGTCGTGCGGCGGTGTGACCGGCGTGCCGGAGTGACCCGCGCGGTGCGACGCGGGCCGGAGCGCCGGCGAGCCCGTTCAGGCCGCGAGGCCTACGGGGTTGCGAGTCAGGCGCTCATCCCGCGCGCCAGGGATTCGCGAGGCGCATGGCCGTCCCGTCACCCTTGGGATTCGTTTGCAGCACCATGAACGCCTCGTCGTCGATGTCGATCGAGAGGGTCCTGGACTGCCACACGCCGTCGCATTCCTTGGTCGAGACCTCCCCGACGCCCCCGTGCCGCCACACCTTCAACCGGGCGCAGTGGCCGTCGCCGGGGCCGGAGTCGCGGAGCTGCCCGGAGACGGTGACCCAGACGCGCTTGTCGGCGGTGTCCTTGCGCCAGGTGACCGTGACGTTCCTGAACTGGGCCCTGGCCGTGCCGGTCGACGGGAACCGCAGGTAGGAGTACCGGTACGTCTTGACGTAGACGCCGCGCTGGGCCGATGCCGAGGTGGTGGACGCGGAGGTGGTGGACGCGGAGGCGGCCGAGGCCGCCGACGGTGCGGCGAGCGCCGCGAGTGTGAGCCCGGTCGCGAGCGCGGCACGGAAAGGTCGTTTCACAGTGCCCCCAGTGTCGATGAAATGTGCTCGGGGCGAGGATCCGGCATGCCGGTATAAGGGCGGTATATCCGCAGGTGTATTCGCCGCGATGTCTGCCGCGATGCCCGCCGAGGAGTCCGAGATACGGTCACGGCTCCGTATCGACGCGATTTAATGATCTTGACAATGCGATCAAACCGCCAAAAATGGATATTGGTTGAAATTTCACGGACGTGGGGCGTGAGTGGAGTTCCGCATTCTGGGGCCGCTGGCCGTGTCGGACGGGGGCACGAACGGAGTCCCCGACCGGGATGACAGGGATGTCGACATCGGAGGCGCCGGCAAGCCGAGGCTCCTCCTCGCCCTTCTCCTGTCGCGGGCGCGGAGCCCGGCCCCCATCGAATGGCTGACCGGGGCCATGTGGGGCGATCACTCCCCGCCTTCGGCCCGGCGCAACATCCAGCTGTACGTGTACCGGCTGCGGCGCGTCCTCGGCCCGGACCGCATCCTCGGCCATCGGGACGCGTACTCCGTCGACGCCTCCGACGAGGAGGTCGACGCGCTCCGGTTCCGGCGGCTGACAGGAGAGGGAGACGCCGCGCTCGCCGAGGGCGACCACCGCCGGGCGGCCGAGCGCTTCAAGGAGGCGCTCGCGCTGTGGCGTGGCGAGCCGTACGGGGACTTCCCGGAGTGCGTTCCCCTCGCCTTCGAGGCGCACCGGCTCGCGCAGCTGCGCATCGCGGTGCAGGAGCGCCGTGCGGAGGCCGAGCTGGCGCTGGGCCGTTGCACCACGCTGATCCCGGACCTGTCCGAGCTGGCGAGCCGCCACTCCCTGAACGAGCGCTTCAGCGCCCAGCTGATGCTCGCGCTCTACCGGGCGGGCCGCAGGGGCGAGGCGTTGGAGACCTTCCAGCGGATCCGGGGAGAGCTCGTCGCCGAGCTGGGGCTGGAACCCGGTGCCGAGCTCCGGGAGCTGCACCGGCGCATGCTCGCCGACGACGTACGGCTCCAGCCGCACTCCGGGCCGCCGAGCCGGTTACCGCCGGACATCGGCGACTTCGTGGGACGTGACGACGATCTCATCCTGATCGAGAAGCACCTGTCGGCCAGGGAACCCCGAGCCGGGACGAGCGCGGTGCCGGTGGTCGTCGTCTCCGGGCAGGGCGGGGTCGGCAAGAGCGCCCTGGCCGTACGCGCGGCGCACCGGCTCCGGCAGTCCTATCCCGGCGGGGCGCTGTACATCCGCCTGCGGGGGACCGAGGAGCAGCCGCTGCCGCCGATGGAGGCGCTGGAGCGGCTGCTCCGCGTCCTGGACGCCGACGCGCCCGCCGACGGCGCGGGTCTCGACGAGATGGCCGGGTTGTTCCGGCAGGCGCTGCACGGGCGGCGCATGCTCGTCGTCCTCGACGACGCCGCGAGCGTGGAGCAGGTCCGGCCGCTGATCCCGGGTGATCCCGGCTGCGGCGTGATCGTCACAAGCCGGCGCCGGCTGGCCGGCCTTCCGAGCGCCGGCCAGGTCGAGATGCGGGTCCTGTCCGAGGCCGAGGGTGTGCGCCTGCTGAGCCGGGTCGCCGGTCACGAGCGGGTGCGGGCCGAGCCGGACGAGGCCGCCGAGGTCGTACGGCTCTGCGCCGGCCTGCCCCTGGCCGTACGCATAGCGGCGGCCCGTCTCGCCACCCGCCCGTACTGGGCGATCTCGGACCTCGTGGGCAGGCTCGCGGACGAGCGGCGCCGCCTGGACGAGCTGGCCGTGGACGACCTGGACGTCCGTGCGAGCGTCGCGCTCGGCTACCGGGGACTGACAGCGGACCAGCGCCGGGCGCTCCGGCTGATCAGCCTGCTGGGGTCGTCCGGGTTCGCCACCTGGGCCGTCGCCGCGCTCCTCGGCCTGCCTTCCGATCGGGCGCTCGAACTCGTCGAGGAGCTGGTCGACCACCGGCTCCTGGAGGTCGTCTGCGGACGCGGACCCGACCTGCGCTGCCGTACGCACGACCTCGTCCGGGTCTACGCGGCCGAGCGTGCTGCGGCGGTGGAACCCCCCGAGAGGATCGCCGCGGCGGTCGAACGGGTGACCGTCGCCAGCCTGCGGATGACAGGCGCGATGTCCGCGCGGCTGCCGCTGGCGCTGCCGAGGACGCACCGCCCGCCCGAGCAGGCCGGACACGGCGAGCCGGAAGCGGCCCTCGGCCCCGGCTGGTTCGCCGCCGAGGAGGAGTTCCTCGTCGGACTGGTCGAACGCGCCGCGCAGACCGGGCTCGACGAGCTGGCCTACGCTCTCACCGAGGCGCTGGTGCACGCGCTGTTCGCCGTCGGCAACAGGTTCGACCTCTGGAACCGCGCGCTCGACGCCGCCCACGCGGCCGCGAAGGCCGCCCGCAGCCATCGGGCCGAGGCGGCGGTCGAGAGCGGGCTGGGACAGCTGCGGTACTGCGAGGACCGGTTCGCCGACGCCAAACGGCATTTCGGCCGCGCTCTGCTCCTGTACCGGGAACTCGGCGACGCGTACGGCGAGGCGAACACGCTGAACGGCCTGGGAACCGTGCACAAGGAGCTCGGCGAGCACAGGGAGGCGATACCGCTGCTCACCAGGTCCCGGCGGATGTGCCGGGAACTCGGCGACGGCGAGGGCGTGGCGCACGCGCTCTACGGTCTGGGCGTCGCTTTCCGTGAGTTGGGCGCGGACCGGCGGGCGCTCGGCCGGTTGGGCCTGGCGGCGCGCGCGTTCCGCCTGGTCGGCCATCAGCCCGGCGAGATCATCGCCGTCCGCGGCATCGGCCTGGTGTTCCGGGCCAGGGGAGATCTCGCCAGGGCGGAGGAGTGGTGCGCGGAGGCACACCGGCGGGCGGCCGGGCTCACCGATCGGCACCTGAGGTGCTACACCGGCCAGGCCCTGGCCAAGGTCTGGCTCCGCACCGGGAGGACGGCAGAGGCCGAGCGGCTGCTCGCCCCCACGCTGGAGACGAGCGCCGAGCTGGGGGACCGGTTCGGTACGGCCCTCGCCCTGCGGACCATCGGCGAGGCGCACCTCGCCGCGGGCCGTCCCGGACCGGCGCTCGACCACCTCCACCTGGCCATGGCCACGTGGGAGGACATGGAACACGACCTGTGGGCCGCCCGCACCCGCCGGGACATGGGCGCCGCGCGGGCCCTGCTCGACGGTTGCGCCGCCGCGCACGACGTCTGGCGCTCCGCCCTGCGCGTCTTCACACGCACGGGCGTACGCGAGGCGGGCGAGCTGACCGCCTGGCGCCGCCGATGGGGCTGTGAGTGCGACCTTTCGGACGCCCACGTAGAACGATGACCCGGCCGCCGGCCGACGCATGACTCCTCTTCCCAGTCCCTGACGCCCTCGCTCGGCACCTCACTCCCTCCCCGGCACCTGATCCGAGACCATCGGCCCGCGGTGGCGGATCCGGTTCGGCGTGACCCACTGCGAACCGGCCACCAGGAAAACGCTCGATCACCTTGATGAGCCGCGGCTACGCTTGCGGGCGTCTTGCGTCACTTCTCCCACGATTCTGGTGCTCCCACGGAACAGCGACGGAACAAGAGCAGAGCATGGAGGCAGCTGTGGCGATGCCGAAGAAGGGCTCTCGGCTCATCACCGTCGACGGCGCCGTCTACCGCTGGCGTGTCCGTCACAAGCCCACCTACCACCAGGGGAACGGCTGGTCCCCCATGATTTTCGGCGTCGAGCGAGCCGAGGAGCCAGGAGGCGTTCTCGTGGTGTCACTCCCCTGCGCCCGGCCGGACAGCTGGCTAGGAGAGCGAACGATCGCGATCCGGCCCATTCTCGTCAGCGGATGCATCCGACGGGCCATCGAACAAGGATGGAACGCGCGGAAACCGGGCTCGGCATTTCCCCTCGCCGTCTCCGAGGACGAACTGGCCACGCTCCTCGGCGAACCGCCTCAGTATCTGCTCCCCTTCCTCTGGGGCGTGATCCCGGAAGGTGGCGGCATCGAAGACCTCCCTCGATGTACTCAGATTTGGAGTCGAGACACGTCGGGCCCCAACCAGGTGCGTTCTGGTCCGTAGTGAAAGGCAGGCGTCGGTTGCGCAACCGCACTGCGGCGCGGCCAGGACAGCGACAAACAGGCCGTCCCCCGCCCCGCCCCCGCTTGACATCGAAGACTTCTGGGGCGTGTAGCGAGCTATTCCGCCTTGCCGCCTGTACGTGTTGAGGCGTGTCCGTCTTGCGGGCCGTCCGGCTCGATTCGGCTCGCGGGGCAGCATGTGTATGCCGGGACGCTCCTGGCCTGGGCGGTGTCAGAGGCGAACACGTCAGTGCGGGCCGTCCCGGCACCGACAGTCTGTTCGTGATGGGTGTTTTCGCATCTCCGCGGGCATCGCCCCTGCCGTCGAGCGCGAAAGCGCCGGCGTGGACGCCGCGCCGACGAACGTGTCATGGCGGAACCATCCATCCCGTGGCGCCGTATGGCTGAAGAGGATCGCTCTGGCGAACCGTTCGGTGTCGGAGGAGTCTCCGGGAACCGTGTCGAAGGCGGCGTTGAGTGTGTTGAGCGTATGGTCGAGGGCGACGTTGAGATCGGCGGCACCGTAAACCACGTCGCGAGCAGGTGCGAGGTCACCCGACGCCTCGGCCTGATGAGTGGCTTTGGGGAGGTTCGATGCCGCGGCTTGGCGAGGGGCGGCGGGGACACCCAGTGTCTCTTCGTCGGTGGCGTCGAGGGTGACCCGCACCTCGCTTTCGTGAGTGGCGGAGCCGTGCGGCTTACGAGTCAGGAGGGCGGACACGCCGCCTTCCTGCGCCCACACCTTTGTGCGGGATGCCGGCCACTCCCACCAGGTGGCATTGCGGGGGTCCGCGAACACGGTTCGCTGCTGATCAGGTGCAAGGAAGTCGAGCGCGCCGATAAACACGATCCCGGAGATTTTTACCGTTTCTTCCATTTTGCACCCACCTCCTGCGGCGCCATTAGAACATGCATATGAATGGTCGCACACTCGAATGTATTTTCGCAAGATGATTGTGGTGGCGAAATTGTGTGTCAGAATATGGCGATTTATCGCTTGTGTTCCTTACCTGTCGTTGCGGGGCTAATAACGTTCCGGGCCTTCGTTGCCCGGCTTTGCGAGTCCAGACATCAAAAGAAGCCCGCTGGCGAAGGCTTAAGCGCTCGTGGGGCCGTAGAGGGCTGGTCCGGGCGTCCGTGCACGATCTGACCGCATTCCGGACTGAACAGGCGTCATCCGCCGTCTGAAAAGCTGTCGGCGTGGACACTCTCGCCGACAAGGGCCACGCCGACAAAGGCCGTGTCGGGATTCTTCGGCCGGCGCCGGTCCTCATCGACGTTTCGGGGCACAGGGCCGTTCCGGCCGCAGGAGTGCCGGGGCGGGAGGAGGTCAGGCCGCAGATGGTGAGAAGGCGTTCGCGGCCTTACGGTGGTACGAGATTCTCGCCGAGATTATGTGCGTTTATCGCGGAATCTGGCGATCGTGAAGACGGGGCCCGTAGTGATCGCTTCGACGGTGTGCGGGTTGGCACAACCTGACAGTTGCCCCGGTGGAGAGACCTGGCAGGCTAGCCGGTGTGACACCGAGCCGCATCGGAGGATGATCTTGCGGGGACCGCTGGAGGGCATCGTCGTTCTGGACCTGTCCCGGGCGCTGGCCGGGCCGCACGCCGGCCAGATGCTCGGCGACCTGGGCGCCCATGTGATCAAGGTGGAGCATCCCTCCACCGGGGACGAGTCACGAGGGTGGGGCCCGCCGTTCGTCGGCCCTGATCACGACATATCCACATACTTCCTCGCGGCCAACCGCAACAAGCAGTCCGTCACGGTCGACATGAAGACCGCCGAGGGCAAGGAACTCATCGAGCGGCTCGTACGGCAGAGCGACGTCCTGATCGAGAACTTCCGCACCGGCGTCCTCGACCGGCTCGGCTTCCCGGTGGAACGGCTGCACGAGCTCAACCCCCGCCTGGTCATCCTGTCGATCACCGGCTTCGGGCACGACGGCCCCGAGGGCGGCCGTCCCGGATACGACCAGATCGCGCAGGGCGAGGCCGGCCTGATGTCGCTCACTGGCCCCTCCCCGGACGAGCCGTACCGCGTGGGGGCCTCGATCGCCGACCTGCTCGGCGGCATCCACGGGGCGTACGGCGTCGTCGCGGCGCTCTACGAGCGCGAGAGGACGGGCCGGGGCAAGGTCGTGCGCACCTCCCTGCTGTCCTCGATCGTCGGCGTGCACTCCTACCACGGCACGGCCTGGACGGTCGGCGGGCAGGTGCCGAGGGCGGCGGGGAACCACCACGCGTCCATCGCGCCGTACGGAGCCTTCCGCTGCGCCGACGGCATGATCCAGATCGCGGCCGCCAACGACAGCCAATGGCGCAAGGTCGCGGCTCTTCTCGGCATCGACCCCGAGACCCCGAAGTACGCGAACAACCGGGAGAGGTTCGCCCACCGCGACGACCTGATCGGCGACATGGAGAAGGCCCTGGCCCAGCACGATCGGGCCCACTGGCTCGCCGCGCTCGGCGAGCTGGGCGTCCCCGCGGGCGCCATCCGCACCATCGACGAGGTGTACGCCTGGGACCAGGTCAGGTCGCAGGGTCTGCTCGTCGAAGTGGACCATCCCGTACTCGGCCCGATCGAGTTGCCCGGCCCGCCCCTGCGCTTCGAGGACGCGGGTTCCGGAGAGTCGCCGGCGCGTCGCCACGTCGCGCCGCCCCTGCTCGGCCAGGACAACGACGCCGTGCTCGGCTGGCTCCGCGAGCGCGAGGCAGGCTCATCCGGGTCCCCGTCCGGCTCCTCGCCCGAAGCCCGGCCCGAGTCCCAGAACGAGTCCCAGAACGAGTCCCAGAACGGATCCCAGCCCGAGTCCCAGAACGGATCCCAGAACGGGTCCCAGCCCGGTTCACCACCCGGGACCGCGCGATGACCAGGCCGGACGCCCGGACCCTGATCGGCCGGGTGCTCGATCCCGACTCGTGGAAGTCGTGGGACGAGCCACCCGCCGACCCGGCCGAGCCCGGTTCTCCGTACGCCGAGGAACTGCGGGAGGCCCGCGCCCGGACCGGATACGACGAATCCGTGATCACGGGGGAGGGCACGCTCGACGGCCGCCGGGTCGCCGTCGCGGTCTGCGAGTTCTCCTTCCTGGCCGGCTCGATCGGGGTGGCCGCCGCCGAACGGCTGGCCCGCGCGGTCGAGCGCGCCACCGCGGAACGGCTGCCGCTGCTCGCCGCCCCGGCCAGCGGCGGCACCCGGATGCAGGAAGGCGCGCTCGCCTTCGCCCAGATGGTGAAGATCACCGCGGCCGTCGCGGCCCACCGTGCCGCCGGCCTGCCGTACGTCGTCTACCTGCGCCACCCGACCACCGGCGGCGTGCTCGCCTCGTGGGGGTCGCTCGGCCACGTGACGGCGGCGGAGCCCGGCGCGCTGATCGGGTTCCTCGGCCCGCGCGTCTTCGAGTCGCTGCACGGTTACCCGTTCCCCGAAGGCGTACAGGTGTCGGAGAACCTGTACGCCCACGGCCTCGTGGACGCCGTCGTCTCCGCCGAGGACGCGAGGGAGATCGCCATCCGGGCCCTGTCCGTCCTCTGCGCCCCGAAGAATGACCTCACCCGCCCGCCCGAGCCGGAGGAGGCGATCGAGAACGCCGAGGCGTGGGACGCGATCACCCGTTCCCGCCGCGACGACCGCCCCGGCGTGCGCACCCTGCTCAAGCTGGCCGCCTCCGACGTCACCCCGCTCAACGGAACCGGCGAGGGCGAGAACGACCCAGGCGTGCTGCTGGCGCTGGCCAGATTCGGCACGGTGCCCGCCGTCGTCCTCGGTCAGGACCGGCGCCGCCTGCGGGCCGGGGGTCCACTCGGGCCCGCGGGGCTGCGGGTCGCGCGGCGCGGCATGCGCCTGGCGTCCGAGCTGGGCCTCCCACTGGTGACGGTGATCGACACGGCGGGTGCGGCGCTGTCCAAGGCGGCCGAGGAGCGCGGTCTCGCCGCCGAGATCGCCCGCTGCCTGGCCGATCTCGTCATGCTGGACGCGCCCACGGTCTGCCTGCTGCTCGGCGAGGGAGCCGGCGGCGCCGCGCTGGCCCTGCTGCCCGCAGACCGGGTGATCTGCGCCCAGCACGGCTGGCTGTCACCGCTGCCGCCCGAGGGCGCGTCGGCCATCCTCTACCGGACGGTGGACTTCGCGCCCGAGATCGCCGCCTCGCAGGGCGTGCGCGCCGCCGACCTGAAACGCGACGGCATCGTGGACCGGATCGTGCCGGAACGGCCGGACGCCGCCTACGAGCCGGTGGCGTTCTGCCGCCGCGTGGCCGGGACGCTCGAATACGAGATCGCGGGCCTGCTCGACCGGCCTCCGGCCGACCGCATGGCCGCGCGGCTCGCCCGCTATCGGTCGCTGGGCTCCTGATCCCCGCCGCTCCTCGTAGGAACGGGAACCCGTTCCACCCGGATGGACTGGACCTCGTCGCGCGGCACGACGACCTCGTAGGCGCCGTGGTCCACCAGCCAGTAGCCCAGCGCCTCGGCTTTCACGCCGCTGTGCCCCGTGTAGGCGATGTGCAGCCCGGCCACGTCACCGGTGTCGTCCTCGTCCAGGACCAGGCAGGGCTCACCGCCGTACGCGCCGACCGTGCGGAGCATGGTCAGCCACTCCAGATCGGCGCGGGACACCTGGCGCCGCCAGTACCCCGCGGCCTGCGTGAAGCCGTTCTCCGGCGACTCGCTGAACAGGACCACGTCGCCGCTGTCCGGGCCGACGGCCGCGGCGTACGTCTGGCCGCGATAGCCGGCGACGAAGCCCAGCCCGACCGGCTCGATGTCACTCATGCCGTGCCCCGCTCCGAAGTCGTGGTGAATCCTGTGGGTCCTGCCCCGCCGTCCCCGAAGGGTGTCCCGCGCGCCCGCTCACGACGCCGGGCGCCAGGACAGGCCGTCGTACTGGGCGAAGGCGCGTTCCCCTGCCTTCGTCAGGTGGACGATCTCGGCCCCGGCCGGAATCGGCATCGGCATCGTGTGGAGCTGCGGCACGACGCTGTCCCTGGACGCGGTGAACCCGTTCCCGGTGAACGGGGGTGCATCGTTCCAGTCCCCGCCCATGTGCGGGCCGTACGGGACGACATAGCTGTCGGTGTCGCGCGCCTGCCACCGCATGATGTACAGCTCGGGCACTCCCGGCACCAGATCCGACCCCTCGAACCCGAGGTCGAGCGCGCCGATGAGAGCCGCGGGCGTGGTCAGCCGACCGCAGTCCCGCACGCGGTACACGTACCCGGAGATGATCGTCCGTTTTCCGGAGAGATACGGCACGAGCAGTCGCGGCGGGATCACCTTCTGCATCGGCGTCCTGTGTCCCGGCTCGGTCATGACCGACAGTTTACGATCCGGTGACACTCGCTCCGGCGGGGCGGGAGAAAATGTCCGGCCGCCGGTGCCGCAGAGAGGGCACCGTCTCGCGGATCCGCTCACCGAGCGCCTGGTCGATCACCCCGGTCTGTACGGCACGGGCCGGGCCGAGGTCGTGCCGTACGACACCGAGGGGGTCGACCAGCATGCTGCGGCCCACCCCGAACCCGTCGGAGGCCGAAGGGTTCGGCGCCTGGCCCACCGCGATCGTCCACGTGGTGTTCTCGATGGCCCGGGCCCGGACCATGGTCGCCCAGTGCTCCTCCTTCATCGGGCCCGACCCCCACGCGGCGATGACCGCGAAGGTGTCCGCCCCCGCGTCCACCAGCGCCCTGGCCAGCTCGGGGAACCGGACGTCGTAGCAGGTGATCAGCCCGATCCTGAGCCCGGCCAGCTCGACCACCGTGGGAGTGTCACCGGCGACGACCAGGTCGGACTCGCGGGAGCCGAACGAGTCGAAGAGGTGGATCTTCCGGTAGGCGGCCTTCAGCCCGCCGACCTCGGAGATCGCGACGGCCGTGTTGCGAACCCCGCCGTCCCCCGGCTCGAAGGTGCCCGCGATGATCGCGGTGCGGAACTCGCGCGCCGCCTCCCGCAGCCCGGTCACGAACGGCCCGTCCAGCGGCTCGGCGACCTCGGCCACGCCCCGGCCGAAACGGGCCAGCGTGGCCTCGGGGAACACCGCCAGCTCGGCGTCCCGGGCCTCGGCCAACGCCTCGCGTACGGCTTCCAGGTTGGTCTTCGGGTCATGGGAGATCGGGATCTGGCACAGGGCTACGCGTGTCACGGTTCCCAGTCTGCCTGTTGGGCAGGGGTTCCCACCATGTGAGGCGGCGCCAGACCCACTCCAGCGGGCCGTACCGGTATCGGGCCAGCCACCAGCGGGTCAGGACGACCTGGCCGGCGATCGTCAGCACGCTGACGGCGACGACGGTGAACCCGCTCCCGTCCGCGGTGAGCAGGGGGAGCGTGGCCAGGATGACCGCCGTCCCGGTGAGATAGCAGGTCAAGGCCATCCTGCCGAGCGTCCGGAAGATCTCGCCGACGGCCGGGATCGCCCGGGTGAGCAGCAGGAAGCCGGTGGCGTAGGCCACCGCCCCCGACAGCGCGGCGGCCAGATAGAGCCCGCCGGTCTGGGACGCGTTCCATCGCAGGGTGAGGACCACGGTGAGCGACGCGGCGAGCGGGAAGATCACGTAGCCCGTCCGCCGGGCGGCCCGGCGGTACCCGGCCCCGGTCGCCGGTCCCGCCGCACGCTGCGGCGCCTCTTGCGTCGCCTTCCGCGCCGCCTTCCGCGGCGCTGTCTTCTCGGGGGCTGTCTCTTTGAGCACCGCGGCCGTAGCGCCCGCGCCGAGGGCGAAGAGGCCGGCGATGAGCGGCCACGGATCGCCGGCGGTCAGGGACACGGCCACGATCCCCGTCCCGACCAGGATCACCACCGGCGGGGCCAGGAATCCGGCCGGAAGCAGCACCAGCAGGCCGATGAGGGCGTAGGGGAGGAGCACATCGCCGGCGTTGACCGCCCCATGGAGCGCGCCGAACAGCGCGAGCACGACCAGTCGCGCGAGCGCCACCAGCCAGGGCCTGTCCGCCCGGGCCTTCGCCGATCGCAGGAACAGCGCGAACCCCACGCCGAACAGGCACGCGAAGATCGGATAGAAGCGGCTCTGCGCCAGACTGGTCATGGCCCAGTCGATCGACGTCGTACGGCCGTGGGTGAGGGTGTTCTGCCAGACGTTGACGACCGTCATCCCGCATACGGCGAAACCGCGAAGAGCGTCGATCTCGCCGATCCGGGACCGGGGGGCGGGATGGATCACGTCTGTCATCTTCGTCCGGAGACCCCGGATGCGGTCAACCGGTACATTGCGAGCGTGAGAGAGCCTCTGGTGGCACGGATGCGGGAGTTCGGGACGACCGTTTTCGCGACCATGACGCGACTGGCCGTCGAGACCGGTTCGATCAATCTCGGACAGGGTTTCCCGGACACCGACGGGCCCGAGGAGATGCTGGAGCGGGCCGTCGAGGCGATCCGCGGCGGCTTCAACCAGTACCCGCCCGGCCCCGGAGTGCCCGAGCTCCGTCACGCGGTGTCCGAGCACCAGAAGGACGGCTACGGCCTCGACTACGACCCCGACGGCGAGGTGCTGGTCACGGTCGGTGCCACCGAGGCCATCGCGGCGGCGGTGCTCGCGCTGTGCGAGCCGGGCGACGAGGTGATCGTCTTCGAGCCCTACTACGACTCCTACGCCGCCGCCATCGCCCTCGCGGGAGCCGTACGCGTCCCCGTGCCGCTACGCGTGGACGCCGGGAGGTTCGCGTTCGACCCGGGCGAGCTCGCCGCGGCCGTGAGCCCCCGGACCCGGGCGATCCTCGTCAATTCACCGCACAACCCGACCGGGACGGTGTTCACCCGCGAGGAGCTCGCGGCCATCGCGGACCTGTGCGAGGCGCGCGACCTGATCGCGATCACCGACGAGGTGTACGAGCACCTGACCTTCGACGGCGTCGAGCACCTCCCACTCGCGACGTTCCCCGGCATGCGGGAACGCACCGTGACGATCTCCTCCGCGGGCAAGACCTTCTCCGTGACCGGCTGGAAGGTCGGCTGGGTCTGCGCGCCGTACGCCATGGTGTCCGCGGTGCAGGCGGTCAAGCAGTTCATGACCTTCACGTCCAGCGCTCCTTGGCAACTCGCCGTCGCGTACGGCCTGCGGCACGACATGGATTGGGTGGCGAGCCAGCGCGCGTCCCTGTCCGCGAAGCGCGACAGGCTGATGGCGGGGCTGGCCGCCAGCGGGTTCGAGGTGCTCCGGCCCGCGGGGACTTACTTCATCCAGGCCGACATCCGGCCGCTGGGGTTCGACGACGGGCTCGCGTTCGCGCGGCGGCTCCCCGAACGCGCGGGCGTCGTCGCCATCCCCACCCAGGTCTTCTACGATCACCCCGAGTACGGCGCGCGGTACGTACGTTTCGCCTTCTGCAAGCGCGACGACGTCATCGACGAGGCCGTCGAGCGCCTCAAGCGCCTCTGACGAGGAGTCGCGGTCCCGCGGTCGCGCGGGCCTGTGATGCGCGGTCGCCCGTCAGGCGGGTTGATCCCAGATGCTGGGTGTATCCGCCTCATGGCGCTTGCCCACCGGCTGGCCGGCGGGCCACTCAAGCGCCAGGCGCGCGTTCTCCAGGTCATCGGTGGCTATGACGACCTTCACGCCCCCGAAAGTGGTGTAGGCGAGGTCGACGTTGACGTTCGCGTCGGCGAGTTGCCGGGTCAGCTCGCCCAGAGTCCCCGGCCGGTCCTCGATGTCCACCACCAACACCGGGCGTTCATCGGCGACCCCCAGCCCGGCGCCTTCCAGCACTTCCCGGCATCTGTCCGCGACCGCGTCGTCGACGAGTACGTGGACCACACCCTTGCCCTCACCTGTGAAGGCCGCGAAGCCCTGGATGTTCACGCCGGATTCGCCGGTGACCTCCCCCAGACGGGCCAGCTCACCCGGTTGATCGCTGAGAATGACGGTAATGTCCTTCGGCATCGCCCTTCAATCTTCCCACTACGCCCCAAATGCGACAAACCATCCGCTTTCACCGCAGGGAGACGCCGGCTTCGGCGGCGACCGCCCGCATGCTGGCCGACTGCAGCGGACGGCGCTGGACCTTCCGACCACGTTCGGGACCACCCGCGTCCCAACGGTCAGGGGCACCGGCGCCGTCCAGGCAGCCGTCGCGTCGCATCGGCGGCGGAGCCGCCGCCGGCCCGCGCCGGAGGATCCGCACCAGATACGCCGGTTCATCCACGCCCCGAGCCTCGTTCGTGGTGAGCGGCAGCGGGGTGCGGAAGCCGAGGTCGAGCCTGGCGTGGTCGTCGGCGGTGCGGGCATGAGCCTGACCCGTCGCCCCGGCCGAGCACTCCGGCGAAGCCACGCGCGGGTACGGCACCGCCTTCAGCGTCACAATCTGGGTCAGCCTCGCCCTGCTGGCACTCACCACCGCGGTCAGCTTCCTGCTGCCCCGCAGGTCTACCAGCGGCTGACGCCCTGCGGGAAAGATGGCTCCTACGCGCTGCTCGGCTACCTCGAAGGGCCGACCAATCGGTCGCATCCGCGCGGGCCATTCGGGAGCAGGCCTCAAAAGCAGGTCCCAGGAGAGCGGCAGGTCACCTCCGTGCCGTCACCCCGAAGGTGTCACAGCGTCGGCGTCAGACGAGGCGGACGGGGAGGCGCCTGGCCCGGATGGCGGACCGGATCGCCGCGGCCAGCGGGGCGTACTCCGCGGCGCGGGGTGAGGTGCCGCGATAGGCGAGCCCGATGCGACGGCCGGGCGGGCGCGCGAACCGGCGCAGGGCGATGCGGACCCGCTTGCCCGTCTCGACCGGGACCGCGAGCTCGGGGATGAGCGTCACGCCGAGACCGCCGGCGACGAGCTGGACCAGCGTGGGCAGGCTCGTCGCGTAGGTCGTCATCGTCGCCTTCGTGCCGACCTCGCGGCAGACGTCTATTGCCTGTTCGCGCAGGCAGTGCCCCTGGTTGAGGAGCACGATGTCGAGACCCTTCAGCGCCTCGCGGCTCAACGGCGTGTCGTCGCCCGCCAGCGGATGATCGTACGGCAGGGCGAGGAGGAAGTCCTCGTCGTAGAGCGGCTCCTCGACCAGGCCGTTCGTCTCGGTCGGAAGGGCGAGCAGGACCATGTCGAGGCGGCCCTCGCGCACCTCTTCGAGGATCGTCTCCGTCTTGGCCTCGTGCACGGTCAGCTTGAGGCGCGGGAAGTCCTTGGCGAACATGGGCAGCAGCAGCGGCAGCAGGTAGGGCGCGACGGTCGGGATGACCCCGAGATGGGCGGGGCCGCTGTACGGCTCGCGTGTCTCGGCGACGTCGCTGATCAGCTCGTCGAGGCCGGCGAGGATCCGCGCCGCGTGCAGGCTCACCCGCTCGCCCGCCGGCGTCAGCAGGACCTTTCTGGTCGTACGCTCCAGCAGGCGGGTCTCCAGGATCTCCTCCAGGGCGGAAACCGCGCTCGACAACGCCGGCTGGCTGATCCGGAGCGTGGCGGCCGCCTCCCGGAAGTGAAGATGATTGGCCACCGCGAGGAAGGCCCGCAGCTGGGCGATGGTGGGCGCCGCCTCACTGATAAGAATCACCTCTCAGATTAGTCCGACTGCTCGATTTCTCGGATCAATGGTATGTGCGGCAATCTGAGCACGACAACGTCGTCCTCAGGAAGGTGCCTGACATGCTCACCGTTGGTGACCAGTTCCCCGAATACGAGCTCACCGCCTGCGTCTCGCTGGACGCCGACAGCGCGTTCGAGACCATCCACCACAAGTCCTACGAAGGCAAGTGGCGGGTCGTCTTCTTCTGGCCGAAGGACTTCACCTTCGTCTGTCCCACCGAGATCGCCGAGTTCGGCCGCCTCAACGACGAGTTCGCCGACCGCGACGCGCAGGTCCTCGGCGCCTCCGTGGACTCCGAGTTCGTTCACCACGCGTGGCGCAAGAACCACCCCGACCTGCGCGACCTGCCCTTCCCGATGCTGTCCGACATCAAGCGCGAGCTGGCGTCCGCGCTGGGCGTCCTCGGCGAGGACGGCGTGGCCATGCGCGCGACCTTCATCGTCGACCCGAACAACGAGATCCAGTTCTCGATGGTCACCGCCGGCTCCGTGGGCCGGAACGTGAAGGAGGTCCTCCGGGTCCTCGACGCCCTCCAGTCCGACGAGCTCTGCCCCTGCAACTGGAACAAGGGCGACCAGGGCCTCGACGCCAAGACGCTGCTGGCCGGCTGATGTCGATCGACAACCTCAAGAACGCCCTTCCGGCGTACGCCAAGGACGTCAAGCTCAACCTCGGCTCCCTTGTCACCACGTCGTCGCTGACCGAGCAGCAGCTCTGGGGGACGCTGCTCGCCACCGCCATCGCGACGAGGTCGCCGAAGGTCATCGCCGAAGTGTCCGCCGACGCCGCCGACTACCTGTCGGCCGAGGCGTTCACCGCGGCGAAGGCCGCCGCGAGCATCATGGCGATGAACAACGTCTACTACCGGACCACGCACCTGATCGGTGACGAGACGTACGCCACGATGCCCGCGAAGCTGCGGATGACCATCATCGGCAACCCGGGCGTCGAGAAGCTCGACTTCGAGCTCTGGAGCCTCGCGGTGAGCGCCATCGGCGGCTGCGGCAAGTGCCTGGAGTCGCACGAGCAGGTCGTACGCAACGCGGGCCTGTCGCGCGAGCAGGTGCAGGAAGCGGTCAGGATCGCCGCGGTGGTCAACGCCGTCGCGACGACGATCGAGGCCGAATCCGTCTCCGTCGGGGGATGAGACGGTAGGGCCCCGCAAGGGGTCGTGAACGGTGAGGCAGGTACGACCGGAGCGGGTGGGCACCCTTGTGGGGCCCGCCCGCTTTCGGCTTCTACGCAAGGCTTGCCGAAGGATGGGGCACCGGTGGGCGAATGTCGCCAATGAAGCCCGGTCGCCCGCTGGATAGTTTCGCGATGTGGGCGAACGCGTACTGATCGCACTGGGCGGAAACGCCATGACGTCTCCCGAAGGGAGCGCGTCACCGGAGGACCAGCGCCTGGCGGTCGAGCAGGCCATGGCGCATGTCGCCGCTCTGATCCGGGCCGGGCACGAGGTGATGCTCACGCACGGGAACGGGCCGCAGGTGGGCAACATCCTGCTGAAGAACCAACTCGCCGCGCACGTCGTGCCGCCGGTCCCGCTCGACTGGTGCGTGGCGCAGACGCAGGGAACGATCGGCACGCTGATGATGAACGCGCTGGAACGCGCGCTCGCGCCGCTGCCGGCCAAGGTGGCCGCCGTGGTGACCCGAACCCTGGTCGATCGGGATGATCACGCGTTCGCCGACCCGGTGAAGCCGATCGGCCAGTACTTCCCGGAGGACGACGCTCGCCGTTTCGAGAAGCTGGGCCAGACCTGGAAACGCTTCGAGCGCGGCTGGCGCAGGGTCGTCGCCTCGCCCGAACCGATCGAGATCCTCGACGCCGACGCGGCGATCGCCCTGATGGAGGCGGGATACACCGTCGTCGCCTCCGGGGGCGGCGGGGTGCCGGTCGTCCGCACCCCGGACGGGACGCTGGACGGCGTCGAGGCGGTCATCGACAAGGACCTCGCCGCCGCGGTGCTGGCGAGAGCCGTACGGGCGACGGCGCTCGTCATCGCGACCGACGTCCCCGGCGCGGTCGCGGGGTTCGGCACGCCCACCGCGCGGCCCATCGGAAGGGTCGGCGTCGGCGAGTTGCGGCTCCTGCAGGCCGCCGGGCACTTCGCGAGCGGCAGCATGGGGCCGAAGGTGGAGGCCGCGCTGCGCTTCGTCGGGGACGGCGGCCGCCGAGCGGTGATCACCTCACTGGAGCACATCGGCGCCGCCCTCGGGGAGACGACCGGGGCCACCGGGATCATCGGGACGATTCTCGAGAGATGAGCGGGACTCCGGTCCGAGACCAGCCGCCGAACCGGCGGCGCACACAGCGGTGAAGTCAGCCACGCGGCAGCGGTGAAGTCAGCAGTACCGGGCAGGCCGCACAACGAGTCGCACAACGAAAGGTGCAGGAGATGCCGGATCCGATCGAGGTACGCAAGGTCGCCATCGAGAGCGTCACCGACGCCTCCGGGCTCGCGAAACTGATCGACGACGGAGTGATCGAGGCCGACCGTGTGCTCGCGGTGATCGGCAAGACCGAGGGCAACGGCGGGGTGAACGACTACACCCGCATCCTGGCCGACCGCGCCTTCCGCGAGGTGCTGGTCAGCAAGGGCACCCGGACCGAGGACGAGGTGAAGCAGGTTCCCCTCGTCTGGTCCGGAGGCACCGACGGCGTGCTCAGCCCGCACGCCACGATCTTCGCGACCGTCGACCCGGCGACCGCCGTACAGACCGACGAGCCGCGGGTCAGCGTCGGCGTGGCGATGAGCGAGGTGATCCTCCCCGAGGACATCGGCCGCCCGGCCATGGTGGAGAAGGTCGCCAGGGGAGTCCGCGAGGCCATGAAGATCGCGGGCATCGACGACCCGGCCGACGTCCACTACGTGCAGACCAAGACGCCGCTGCTGACCCTCGCGACGATCACCGACGCCAAGGAGCGCGGCCACACGGTCGTCACCGAGGACACGCTCAAGTCGATGGACATCTCCAACTCCACGACCGCGCTCGGCATCGCCGTCGCGCTCGGGGAGATCGAGATGCCCGCGGCCGAGCAGATCCACAAGGACCTGTCGCTCTACTCGTCGGTCGCCTCGTGCTCGTCCGGTGTCGAACTCGACCAGGCCCAGATCGTCGTCGTCGGGAACGTCCGCGGCATCGGCGGCCACTACCGCGCCGGGCATTCCGTCATGAAGGACGCGCTGGACGCCGACGGCATCTGGGAGGCGATCCGCGACGCGGGCATCGAGCTTCCCGAGCGGCCCCACCCGAGCGACCTGGGCGACAAGCTGGTCAACGTATTCATGAAGTGCGAGGCCGACCCCTCGGGGCGGGTGCGCGGCCGCCGCAACATCATGCTGGACGACTCCGACGTGCACTGGCACCGCCAGATCAAGGCCACCGTCGGCGGCGTCGCGGCCGCGGTGACGGGCGACCCGGCGATCTTCGTCTCGGTCGCGGCCGTGCACCAGGGGCCATCCGGCGGCGGCCCGGTCATCGCCATCGCCGACCTGTCCTGAGCGACGTCCCGGCCCCCTCCACCGGTGTGGGGAGGGGGCATGGGGGCGGGTAGGCTCGCGAATCGTGCTGACCATTCCGCAGCCGCTCGCGCCCGATGACGACGGAAGCGCGGACGCCGCCGTCGCCTCCGCCCTTTCCGCGTTCCAGGCCGGTACGGCTTCCGCCGCCGACGTCCTCCCGGCGATCAGCCGGGCACGGCTGCTCGTGCCCGTGGTCGCGCTCCTCACCGAGTCCGAGATCGGCGATCACGGGCTGAAGCAGGAGAAGGAGAGCGAGATGGCGCTGCCGAAGCTGGTCGGCAAGGACGGGCGGGAGGCCGTCCTCGCCTTCACCGGCACCGAGGCGCTCACGATGTGGCGCCCGGACGCCCGGCCCATCCAGGCGACCGGCCCGCAGGTGTGCCAGGCCGCGCGCCTGGAGAACGCCGCGGCCGTGGTGATCGACGTGGCCGGGCCGATCCCCTTCGTGATCGAGGGCGGGATGTTGCGGGCCCTGGCCGCGATCGAGGACGTCAAGCGCGATCCCTCCGCCCTGGACGACCTCGCGGACGCCGTACCCGGGATCACGGTCACCAAGATCGGTGAGGCCGCGCCCCGGCGTCGCTGGTTCCAGCGCAAGCGGTCCTGATCCTTCGCCGGCGCGTTAGGGTCACGGCGTGTCCCTCGCCGTCGTCGCCCCCGTCTCCGCCTGCCTGCTCGGGCTGATCGTGGGAGCGTACGCGCGGGCGTTCGCCGACGGGTTCGGCGAGCATCCCGACGCCCCTCTCCGTGAGGCGCGCGACGCCCTCGCCCGGGCCACGCGGATCACGCCACTCCCACGCCGGCCGTTCGTCGTGGAGATCGTCATGGCCGGAGTCTTCGGCCTGGTGACCTGGCGGTCCGCGAGCGGGACCGGCGGACCGGCGGCCGGTGTGGGGGGCGGTGTGGGCGCCGGTGTGACGCTCATGACCGCTGCCCTGCTGTACGCGGCGGCGGCGGGAGTGACCCTGAGCGTGATCGACTGGCGGACCCGGCGGCTCCCGGACGTGATCACCCTGCCGTCCTATCCCGCCCTGGCCGTCCTGCTGGCGCCCACCGGCCGCCTCGGCGTCGCGCTGCTCTGCGGGCTCGCCCTCGGCGCCGCGTACGCCGTGTTGTGGTTCGTCCGCCCCGCGGCGCTGGGCCTGGGCGACGTGAAGCTCGCGGGACTGGTCGGCATGGTGACCGGAGCCGCCGGAGTGAACGCCGTGATCCTCGCCGCCGTCGGGGCGCACGTCCTCGGCGCGCTGTACGCCGTGGGACTGCTGATCACCGGGAGGGCGACCCGTACGACCGAGTTCCCGTTCGGCCCCTTCATGCTCGGCGCCGCGCTGCTCGCCGTCGTGCTCCCCGTGACCTGACGCGTTGCCTCACGCGTTGCCCGGCGCGGGGGTGCGGCGCGGGGTGCGGCGCGCGATCGCCGTCTCGCCTGGTGAGCAGGTGGGACGTCGCACTGTGGGACACATGGAAGACTTGTCATCATGCTGCGCTGGTTGACCGCCGGGGAGTCCCATGGCCCCGAACTCGTCGCGATCCTTGAAGGCCTGCCCGCCGGGGTGGAGGTGACCACGGCCGACCTGGACGAGGCGCTGCGCCGCCGTCGCCTCGGTTACGGCCGCGGGGCGCGGATGAAGTTCGAGCAGGACGCGGTGTCCGTGGTCGGCGGTGTACGGCACGGCCGCACGCTCGGCTCGCCCGTCGCCGTCAGGATCGGCAACACCGAGTGGCCCAAGTGGGAGACGGTGATGGCCGCCGACCCGGTTGATCCCGCGCTGCTCGAAGGCCAGGCGCGCAACGCGCCGAGGTCACGGCCGCGGCCGGGCCACGCCGACCTCGCCGGCATGCAGAAGTACGGCTTCGACGACGCGCGACCCGTGCTCGACCGGGCCAGTGCGCGGGAGACCGCCGCGCGGGTCGCGCTCGGCCAGGTCGCCCGCAACTTCCTCAAGCAGGCCCTCGGCGTCGAGATCGTCAGCCATGTGGTGTCCATCGGCGGCGCGGCCGCGCCCGAAGGCGTGATCCCCGAGCCCAAGGACCTCGCCGCCATCGACGAGGATCCGGTGCGCTGCTTCGACCCGGCCGCGAGCGCGGCCATGGTCGCCGAGATCGACAAGGCGCACAAGGACGGCGACACGCTGGGCGGCGTGGTCGAGGTCGTCGCGTACGGCCTGCCGCCGGGCCTGGGCGGATACGCGCAGTGGGACCGGCGCCTCGACGCCCGCCTCGCCGGCGCGCTCATGGGCATCCAGGCGATCAAGGGCGTCGCCGTCGGCGACGGGTTCGAGACGGCCCGGCGTCCGGGCTCACGCGCCCACGACGAGATCGTCAACACACCCGAGGGCGTGCGCAGGGTCACCAACCGGGCCGGCGGCATCGAGGGCGGCATGACCAACGGCGAGCCGCTCCGGGTCAGCGCCGCGATGAAGCCGATCTCCACGGTGCCCCGCGCGCTCGCCACCGTCGACGTGGTGACCGGTGAGGCCGCCAAGGCCCATCACGAGCGGTCGGACGTGTGCGCGGTGCCCGCCGCCGCCATCGTCGCCGAGGCGATGGTCGCCCTGGTGCTCGCCGACACGGCGATCGAGAAGTTCGGCGGCGACTCGGTGGAGGAGGTCGCCAGGAACCTGTCCGGCTACCTCTCCTCGCTGATCATCAAGTAAGCCGCCCGATGACCGCGAGAGAGCTCCACGACATCGACGACACCCACAACACCCACGACTTCCAAGGCACCCAGGACACCCAGGACATCCGCGTACGCCAGGCGGGATAAGGTTCGTGACCATGCAATCGGCAGAACAGCGGCGGCCCGCCGCGGTCCTCATCGGGCCGCCGGGATCAGGCAAGACGACGATCGGCACCCTGCTGGCCGGGCACCTCGGTGTGGGCTTCCGCGACACGGACGCCGACGTCGAGGCGGTCGCGGGCAAGCCGGTGAGCGACGTGTTCGTCGAAGACGGCGAGGCGCGCTTCCGCGAGTTGGAGGCGGCCGCCGTACGCGCCGCGCTGGAGGAGCACGACGGCGTCCTCTCGCTGGGCGGCGGCGCGATCCTCGACGAGTCGACGCAGGAGGCGCTGGCCGCGCACCAGGTCGTCTACCTCCAAGTGAAGCTCGACCAGGCGGTCAGGCGGGTCGGTCTCGCCTCCGCCCGCCCGCTGCTCGTGCTGAACCCGCGCAGCCAGCTCAGGAAGCTGATGGAGGAGCGCCGCCCGATCTACGAGCGGCTGGCCAAGGTGATCGTGGTCACCGACGAGCGCGAGCCGGCCGACATCGTCGCCGAGATCGTCAAGGGGCTCGCATGACCGTGCGCCGCCCCGGCTCTCCGCGCTCCCGCGAGGTGGCGCCGTGACCGCAACCCGCATCGCCGTGCGGGGCGACAGCCCGTACGACGTGGTCGTCGGCACCGGCGTCCTGGGCGAGCTGCCCGGCCTCATCGGCGCCGGCGCCCGCACGGTCGCGGTGATCCACCCGGCGAGCCTGCCCGAGATCTCCCGCCCGGTGTGCGGGGTGCTGGAGGCCGCCGGATACGAGGTGGTCGCGCTTCCCGTGCCCGACGGCGAGCAGGCCAAGTCCGTCCACGTCGCCGCCGAGCTGTGGTCGGCGCTCGGTCGGTACGGCGTGACCAGGTCCGACGCGGTCGTCGGCGTCGGAGGGGGAGCGACCACCGACCTCGCCGGGTTCGTGGCGGCCACCTGGCTGCGCGGCGTCCAGGTCGTCCAGGTCCCCACCACGCTGCTCGCCATGGTCGACGCGGCCGTCGGCGGCAAGACCGGCATCAACACCCCCGAGGGCAAGAACCTGGTCGGCTCGTTCCACCCGCCGAAGGGCGTCCTGTGCGACCTCGCGACGCTGGTCAGCGTGCCGCGCGAGGACTACGTCGCGGGTCTGGCCGAGATCATCAAGGGCGGCTTCATCGCCGACCCGGTGATCCTCCAGCTGATCGAGGACGACCCCGCCGGGGCGTGCACCCCCGAGGGCGGCCACACCCGCGAGCTGATCGAGCGCAAGGTCCAGGTCAAGGCCGACGTGGTCGGGGCCGACCTGCGCGAGAGCGGGCTCAGGGAGATCCTCAACTACGGCCACACACTGGCCCACGCCATCGAGCGGGTCGAGGACTACCGCATCCGGCACGGCGAGGCCGTCGCGATCGGCCTGGTGTACGCCGCGGAGCTGTCCCGGCTCGATGGGCGCGTCGGCAGCGAGATCGTCGACCGGACCCGGTCGATCCTCACGTCCGTCGGCCTTCCCACGGCGTACCGGCGGGAGGCGTGGCCCGCGCTCCGCGACCACATGCGGATCGACAAGAAGAGCCGGGGGGCCACGCTGCGATTCGTGGTCCTGGACGGGCTGGCCCGGCCGTCCCGTCTGGAGGACCCGGCCGAGGAGCTGCTGGAGGCCGCCTACCACGAGGTCGCGCGGTGACCTCGGGGCGTCCCACCCGCGTTCACGGCTCCCGTGACCATGGCTCCTGTGACCATGGCTCCCGTGACCATGGCTTTCGTGTCCGCGGTTTCCCTGTTCGCGGCTCTTCTGTCCGCGGCTTCTACGAGAAGGCGGTGCGCCGATGCGGCCCGTGCTGGTTCTGAACGGCCCCAACCTGGGGCGCCTGGGCAGCCGTGAGCCGGACGTGTACGGCGCCGACACCCTGGAGGACCTGGCCGCGCTCTGCCGGGCGACCGGCCGCGAGCTGGGGCTCTCCGTCGAGGTCAGGCAGACCGACGACGAGGCGGAGCTCATCGGCTGGATCCACGAGGCGGCGGACGGCAAGATCCCGGTCGTGCTGAACCCCGCCGCGTTCACGCACTACTCGTACGCGCTGCGGGACGCCATCGCCCAGCGGACGGCCCCGCTCGTGGAGGTGCACATCTCCAACCCGAACGCCCGGGAGGAGTTCCGCCACACCTCGGTCGTGGCCGCCGTCGCCACCGGCACGATCGCCGGATTCGGGATGCGGTCGTACGTCCTCGCGCTGCAGGCGATCGCCGAACTGCCGGAGTGACCCCGCCGGACCCCTGTGACCGGAGTGATACCCCCGCGTTTTGTCCAGCCGACCGGCATGGGGAAAATTAGCCGAAAGCTCGGTTGATTCGTGTCGTGCCGGACGCGAACGGCAGGGGGCGGATCGACACAAGGGGGTAGGACGTGGCCTACACGTCGTTCGTGGCCGTCGGGGACAGCTTCACCGAGGGGCTCAACGATCCCCCCGTCGGCACGACGGGCGCGACCCCGGGGCAGGCGGACCGTTTCCGCGGCTGGGCCGACCGCGTCGCCGAGCGTCTCGGCCAGGTGCAGCCCGGCTTCCGGTACGCCAACCTCGCGGTGCGGGGCAAGCTCCTCGACCAGATCGTCGAGCACCAGGTGCCCCTGGCCGTGGAGATGAAGCCGGACCTCATCAGCTTCTGCGCGGGAGGCAACGACCTGCTGCGTCCCGGCAGCGATCCGGACCGGATGGCCAAGAAGCTGGCGGGAGCCGTACGCGACCTGCGGAGCACCGGCGCCGACGTGCTGCTCTTCACCGGTGTGGACCCGCGCGACACGCCGATCATGCGGCGGGTGCGGGGCAAGTTCGCCACGTTCTATCTGCACATCCGCTCGATCTCCGACCTGTACGGCTGTCGCCTCGTGGACCAGTGGTCGATGCAGGGCCTGCGGGACTGGCGGGCGTGGAGCGACGACCGCCTGCACATGAACGAGCACGGCCACCGCATGGTCGCCGCGAAGGTCCTCGACGTGCTGGGCGTGCCGTCCGAGGACTCCTGGCGAACGGTGTGGCCGCCGAGGGAGAACGTCGACGCGAGGGCGAAACGCCGCGAGGACGCCCAGTGGGTGCGTGAGCACCTCGCCCCGTGGATCGGCCGTCGTCTCAGCGGACGCTCCTCGGGAGACGGCCTCGATCCGAAACGCCCCGACCTGACTCCTTTCGTAGGAGATTCCTCCATTCTGTAATCAAATCGTGGTGTTGACAGTTAGTTAATAGGGAATTGACGGCTAGGTGAACATTGGCGTAACAGGGGAGAACTAAAGTCCCCTGCGTCTTTCCGTGGTGTATCGGCATGGAGGTCGAATTGCCACAACCTGGCCAGGATGAGACGAACGTCAGCGCCACGAGCCTGAAGAGGCAGGCGCAGGAGTTCCGGGACCAACGCGACGCGCTGGAGACGGCGTTCACCCACGCCATGCAGAGTCTGCGAAGCCTCGGCAACTTCTGGGGCGGTGACGACGTGGGCCAGAAGTTCGCGGGCACGGAAGAGGGCAAGGGCTACCGGGCCGCGGTCAAGGAGGCCGCGGAGCACGTCGCGCACGTCCGGGACGGCTACCTCGCCATCGGCGACAATCTCGACGCCATGTCGGTCAACGTCGACGGGGCCAACTGGGCGTCCGTCGTCGCCCTCGTCACCGAGATCCACGGGCCGGAGATCGCGGTCCCGGTGACGCCGGCGGAGCTCGAATGAGCCCGGCCCTGGGCTTCGTCAAGGCCCATCCGTTCGCGAGCGCGATGGGCATCGGCACGCTGGGCGGGGCCGGGCTCGTGACCTCGCTGCTCGCGGTGAGCTGGCCCGAAGGAGATCCGGACAGGCTGCGCAAAGCCGCCGATATCTGGGACCACCTCGCGGAGGCGATCGAGCGCACCAGGAAGGACGCGAACGACGCGGTCGGCCAGGTTCTCAAGAGCAATTCCGGTCCGGCGGTGGACGAGTTCCGGAACATGTGGACCGGCCGGTTCGCGGCCTATCCCGGCGACGTCGCGACGTACTGCCGGGCCGTCGCCAAGGCGTGCCGCGAGTACGCCAAGGCCGTGGAGATCACCCGCTACGTGCTCGTCGTGCTCGCCATCCAGATGTTCGTGAACATCCTCTTCACCGTCGCCTGGGGGTGGGGGACCGCCGGAGTCGGCTCCCTCGTCCAGAAGGCGGTCATCGAGAAAGCGTTCAAGGGCCGCGCGATCCTGCAGAAGAAGCTCTTCAAGCTGAGCGTCGAAAAGATCATCTACAACTCGTTCTACTACCTGGGGGACAGCGTCGCCTACGCCGGTGGACAGCAGATCATCCAGTGGAGCATCTTCGAACTCGCCGGCGTCCGGAAGGACCTCGGTGGCAACGAGGTCACCACCCTTGGGGTGAACGCGGAGCAATTCGGGCGCGGGTTCGCCGCGAACATGGCCTTCAACGGCGTCTACGACCTGACGAAGGTGGCCCGCGTCCCCGTCAGCCCGACCGGCAACCTCCTGTCCAGGCTCGCCGGATCCGGCATGTACACCGTG
Organism: Microtetraspora glauca; assembly: GCA_001570385.1. GTDB lineage: Bacteria > Actinomycetota > Actinomycetes > Streptosporangiales > Streptosporangiaceae > Microtetraspora > Microtetraspora glauca. Next base: position 231,319 of record BBYL01000011.1, read on the forward strand.
ACGGACAACGCCCTTCAGGGCGACATGTCCGCGCCCACGCTGGAGCAGTGGATCGCCAAGATCATCGTTCACGGCGCCCGGACGGCCAAGCCGGTCACCGCGCCCGCGTCGGCCGGGCCGTGACCGGGCGTCCGGCCGGACATCCGGCCTCCGGGCGAGGAATACAGGAGAGACCATGATGCCGTTCTCCCCGACCGGGGATCCCGACGCCGACCGTGTGCTCGCCGGACTTCAGGAGCACATGGAGCGCGCTGAGCAGGTCGGGCGGAGGCTGGCCGAGGTGCGGGGCAGGGGCGAGGCCGCGGGGGGCCACGTTCGGGCGGACGTGCTGGCGACCGGTGTCCTGAACGGTCTGTACATCGATCCGAGGGCCATGCGCCTGGGCTCCGAGGCCCTCGTGGAAGCGATCATGGAGGCGGTCGGCAAGGCCACGAGGGCGGCGACCGAGATGGCCGACAAGCTGATGACGCCGCTGCTCGAACCCTTCGATTCCTGACGTCCGAGGCGCCCCGCGCGTCGCCTCTCGGGTTCACGTCATCGGAGTGCGAGTCTGCGCCGGTGTACCCGTGAACGAGGCCGAGTCGCGGGCGGGCGGCGATATGCCGACGTGCCACGAGGGGTGGGGCGGCCCCGCGGTGATGCGCGGGCGGGCCGGTCCGGCGACACCGGCGTGACAGCCGGTGGTGGTTCCCGAGAGAGCGCTCTATCGTTCGGTCATGCACCTCCGTGATATCCACATTTATCCCCTAAAGTCGGCTTCTGGTGTGCGGGTCGACCACGCGACCATCGAACTCTGGGGTCTCGACGGAGACCGCCGGTGGGCCGTGATCGGTGATGACGGTGAGAACCTCTGGCTGGGCGAGTTCCCCCGCATGCTCTCGGTGACGGCGCGCAATCTGGCGCACGGAGGGCTCTCCCTGACCGCGCCGGGGCTGCCGGATCTCGTGGTGCCGCCCGCGACCGGAGAGAGCGTCCCCGTCGGCTTCACCGGGCTGGACCGGGCGGTCACCGCCGACGAGGTGACCCACGCCTGGTTCTCCGAGCTGCTCGGCCGCCCGGCCCGCCTGGTCTGGTTGGACGACCCCCGGCGCCGGACCATCGATCCGAAGCACGGGGGACTGCCCGGCGAGGTGGTCAGCTTCGCCTGGGACGCGCCCCTGCTCCTGACGTCGGCGTCCTCGCTCCGGCTGCTCGACGAGTGGATCTCCGCAGGTGCGGTGGAGCGCGGTGAGGAACCCCCGGGCCCGCTGGCCATGGCGCGGTTCCGGCCCAACGTGGTCGTCGAGGGCGCCGAGCCGTACGAGGAGGACGGCTGGACGGAGGTGCGCATCGGCGATGTCGAGTTCCGGATATCGGAGCTATGCGACCGCTGCGCGGTCACCACCATCGACCCGGACACGTGGGTGAAGGGCAAGGAGCCGATCCGCACCCTCGCCGGGCACCGCAGGTGGGACGGAAAGACCTGGTTCGGCGTCCGGCTGGTCCCGCGCACCCCGGGGAAGATCAGCGTCGGCGATCCGATCGTCCCGCTGGCCCGGACCTGAGTCGCGGGACGCCGGATCTCAGGATGCTCCCGGCGGCCGCGGCACGGCGGGCGGGACTCAGGCGGTGAGGCGGCGCAGGGCCTCCCGTACCTTCGCCGGGTCGGTGGTGCGCCAGAACGGGGGCAGCGAGCCCAGCAGGAAGCCGCCGTACCGCGCGGTGGCCAGCCGGGGGTCGAGGACGGCGACGACGCCCCGGTCGGTCATCGACCGCAGCAACCGGCCCGCACCCTGGGCGAGGAGCAGCGCGGCGTGCGTGGCCGCGACGCTCATGAAGCCGTTCCCGCCCTTGGCCGCGATGTGCCGCTGCCGGGCCGAGGCGAGCGGGTCGTCCGGACGTGGGAACGGGATCCGGTCGATGATCACGAGTGTGAGCGAGGGGCCGGGGACGTCCACGCCCTGCCACAGGGACAGCGTGCCGAACAGGCAGGTCGCCGGATCGGCCGCGAACTGCTTGACCAGCAGTGACGTGGAGTCGTCGCCCTGGCAGAGCAGCGGCACGTCGAGCCGCTCGCGCAGCGCCTCGGTGGCGGCCTTGGCGGCCCGCATCGAGGAGAACAACCCCAGGGTCCGCCCGCCCGCCGCCTCGATCAGCTCGGTGATCTCGTCGAGGTACGCCTCCGGAAGGCCGTCGCGGCCCGGCTGCGGGAGATGTTTGGCGACGTACAGGATGCCGCTGCGCGGGTGGTCGAACGGCGAGCCGACGTCGAGGCCGGTCCAGTCGTCGTCGCGGAGGCCCCATTGGCGGGCCATGCCGTCGAAGGAGCCGCCGAGGGCCAGCGTGGCGCTGGTGAGGATCACCGTGCGGTCGCCGAACAGCTTGTCGCGAAGCATGCCGCCCACGGACAGCGGGGCCACCCGGAGCGTCGGCGGCACCCTGCCGTGCCCGGCGTCCAGCCAGACCACCTCGGCGCGGTCCGCCTCGGACTCGGCGCCGAACGCGTCGAGCATGCGTTGCGCGGTGTCGTGGGTCTCGTCGAGCGCCATGAACGCCGCCTTGCGCGCCCCCGCGTTGTCGGGATCGTCCTTGTCCTTGTTGCGCGGCCCGAGGGCGGTGATGCAGGCGAACGCGGCGTCCCTGACGAGCGCGAGGGTGAGCCCGAGCGACTGGGGAAGATCGTCGACCCGCCCGGGCGGCGCCGCCGCGAGGAGGGCGCCGAGATCCTCGCCCGCCTCCTTCAGCCGGTCGGCCACACCCTGCTCGACGAGCCTGCCCGCCCGGCGGACCGCCAGGGCGACACCGGCCTCCGACAGCTCGTCGGTGACCACCGAGGTCACCCGGTCGACCAGCTCGTGCGCCTCGTCGACCACCACGACGTCGTGCTCGGGCAGGACGGGGAAGTCCTCCATCGCGTCGATCGCCAGCAGCGCGTGGTTGGTGACCACGACGTCCGCCTCGCCCGCGCGCTGCCTGGCCAGCTCGGCGAAGCACTCGGCGCCGCTCGGGCAGCGCTGCGCGCCCAGGCATTCCTTGGCGTGCACCGAGAACTGTCGCCAGGCCAGGTCGCTGACGCCGGGGACCAGCTCGTCCCGGTCGCCGGTCTCGGTCTCGTTCGCCCACTCCTGGATCCGCTGGACCATCCGCCCGGTGGCGCTCACCTCACGCGGGTCGAAGAGCTGGTCGTCCTCGTCGTCGGGCATGCCGGCGCCGGTCTTGTGGCGGCAGAGGTAGTTGCGCCGGCCCTTGAGGATCGCGAACTCGGGCTTGTGCGGCAGATGCTGCTCCAGCGTGTCCGCCAGCCGGGGCAGGTCGCGATCGACGAGCTGGCGCTGCAGCGCGATCGTCGCGGTCGACACGACGATGGCGTCGCCGGTCTCCATGGCGTGCCTGATCGCGGGGACGAGGTAGGCGAGGGACTTGCCGGTGCCGGTGCCCGCCTGGACGGCCAGGTGCCGGTCGCCCTCCACGGCCTCCTGCACGGCTCGCGCCATCGTGACCTGACCGGGCCGCTCGGCGCCCCCGAGGCCGGTCACCGCCGCGGTGAGCAGCTCGTCGACAGGGGGCAGCGCGATCTTGGAGTCAGTGGATGGCACGGGAGAACGCTACCCGCTGCCGCCGACATTCGTTGCGTGACCGCGTCGGCACATCCCGGCGTTCCCGGTCCGGCCGAGCGAGCCGCATGGCACACTGGCGAGCATGCCCCTGATGGTCAAAAGTGATCTACCCGGTGGGGCGCGGGGGGTCCGGGACGGCACTGGAACTGGCGTTTCTGTAGGGATTCCCGTGGTCGAGTGGACGGATAAGGGCAGGTAAAGGCACTATGTCTGCCATGTCGGAAGTTGTCCCACTGCCATCGTTCGGTGAGGTGTTCTTTGACGCCCGCGGCCAGGACCGCGTTCTCCGGGTCACCTGGCACGAGGGAACGCTCGTCCTGAGCCTCTGGCGGGGCGAGATGTGCACCGCGAGTTTCCGCATGCCCATGGACGACGTCGGACGCCTCATCGACACCCTCGATGACGGCTTCACCGAGGCCGGCGGCCAGTACGCCGACGACCCGGGGACCGGCCCGCTGCACCAGGTCGACACGGGCCGGTTCGACGCGGGGGAGTACCCCGGAACCGGCCAGTACACCCGCCCGCAGCTCACCGAGCCGCCCGCGCAGGGATACCCGCCCCAGCAGGGCCAGGGAGGGTACGCCCAGCCCGGCCAGGGCGCCGTGCCGTACCAGCCGGAGCCGCAGGCTCCCGCCTACGCGCAGGCCGGCCCGGACGGCGGCTACGGCCGACCCGACGGTTACGGTCAGGACGATTACGGCCAGGCGGACGATTACGGCCAGGCGGACGGTTACGGCCAGGCGGACGCCGGCTACGGGCACCCGGACGCCGGCTACGGCCCGGACCAGGGCTACGGCCAGCCGGATCAGGGCTACGGTCCCGACCAGGGCTACGGCCAGCAGGACGGCGGTTATCCGCAGGCCGGGCCGGACTACGGCAGGCCCGCCCAGGACTACGGCCAGCAGGACCCCGACTACGGCCAGCCGGTGCCGTACCAGCAGGAGCCCGCGCCGGCCGCCCTCGGCCCGAACGACGTGCTGGTGGCCAGGGGCGCGCCCGGCGGCCGGGACCGGCGTGGCGCCTCCTCGGGCGACAGCGTCCCCAGGGAGAACATGATCGTGGGCGACTCCCTGCCCTACGAGCCGTCCCCGGGTTCCTACGGCCAGTACGAGACCGGCCAGGGGCAGTACGACCCGGGCTACGAGAGGGGCCAGTACGACCAGGGGGCGCGGTCCTACGACGCGGCGCCCCGGCCCGCCGACTCCTCTGGGGGCTCGTACGACCCGGGGGAGCCGGTGTACCAGTTCCCCTCTCCGGTGCCGGGACGGCCGGCGTACCGGTTCGACCCCGAGCCCTACCCCCAGCAGGGGCAACACCAGGGCCAGCAACACCAGGGCCAGCAGCAGCCGGGTCAGCAGCCGCCGCATCAGGGGGTGGATCCGAACGATCCGCTTGGCCTCGGCACGTCACCGGCGCGCCAGACCGACCCCTCCCTGACCCGGCCGTACGTGCAGGATCCGGTTTACACGACCGGCGAGCGGCTGCGTCCGGAACAGCGGGACGAACGCGACTGGTGATCGGGGGACCGCCCGGAGCTCGTGACGGCCGCGCGGGTACGCTCGACCGTTGATGGATATCTCGACGGCGGCCGGACTGGTCCTGCTGGCCACCGGCGCCCTCGTGGTGGCCGCGATCGCCAGGAGACGGGACCTTTCGGCGCCTCTGCTGCTGGTGATGGCCGGGCTGGCCCTGTCGTACGTCCCGGGAGTGCCCGAATACCGGCTCGACCCCGAGATCGTCCTGGTGGTGTTCCTCCCGCCGCTGCTGTACTCGGCCGCGCTGGACAGCTCCTACCTGCGGCTGCGCGACACCAAGCGGGCGGTGGGCCTGCTGTCGGTGGGCCTGGTGCTGTTCACCACCGCCGTGATCGGCCTGGTCGCGCACGCGATGATCCCGGAACTGCCGCTCGCCGCCGCCTTCGCGCTGGGCGCGATCGTGGCACCGCCGGACGCGGTCGCCGCGGTCGCCATCGGCCGCAGGCTCGGCCTGCCGCGCAGGCCGCTCACGATCCTTATCGGCGAGAGCCTGTTCAACGACGCCACCGCGCTCACGGCGTTCCGGGTCGCGGTCGGCGCGGTGGTCGGGACGGGTGTCGGGCTTCTCGAAGCGGGTGGGGAGTTCCTCTACGCCGCCGGGGTCGGCGTGGCCATCGGCCTCGCCATCGCCTACGCCGCCGGGCTCCTGTTCCGGAGGCTCACCGACGCGCTCGTGACCAACGCCACGTCCCTGCTCCTGCCGTACGGCGCGTACCTGGCGGCGGAGTCCGCGCACGCCTCCGGCGTGATCGCGGTCGTGATCGTGGGACTGTATCTCGGCCACCGGCTGAGCCATACGTCGTACGGGACCCGGCTCATCTCCAACGCGGTCTGGCAGGTCGCCGACTTCATCCTGGAGTCGATCGTCTTCATCCTCATCGGGCTCCAGCTCCGCCCGATCGTGCTCGGGCTGTCGGGTGAGCCCCTCGGCCGGATCCTGACGTACGCGCTGGTCCTGCTGCTGGTGGCGGTGGCGGCGCGGGTGGTCTGGATGATCCCCTCGACGTACCTGCCGAGGGTCCTGTCCAAGCGGATCAGGCGGCGCGAGCCGAACCGGCCGCCGTGGCGGCACGTGGTGGTCCTGAGCTGGGCGGGCATGCGCGGCGTGGTCTCGCTCGCCGCCGCGTTCGCCCTGCCGCAGGACTTCCCCCGGCGCAACCTGCTGCTGTTCGTGACCTTCGTCATCGTGATCGGCACTCTGGTCGTTCAGGGGTTGTCCTTCCCCTGGCTGATCAGGAAGCTGGGCGTGTCGAACGAGCGCGAGCGCTACCAGGACGACCTGCACGAGGCCGCGGCGCAGCAGGCCGCCGCCGACGCGGCGCTGGCCAGGCTGGACGAGATGGTCGCCGACGGCGTGCTCGACGTTCACGAGGAGGTCATCACGATCCTGCGCGACCGTGCCGAGCGCAAGGCGCTGCACGCGTGGGAGCGGCTGGGCGGCGGCATCGGCCCGGAGGGTGAGGAGACGCCCGCGTCGCTCTACCGCCGCCTGCGCCGGGAGATGATCGACACGGAGCGAGAAGTGATCATCCGGCTCCGGGACGAGCGCCGCATCGACGACGAGGTGCTCCGGCGGATGATGCAGGAGCTCGACTTCGAGGAGGCGACCCTGGTCCGGGACTGACCGGCAGGTCCCATCACGCCGGGTCAGGCCATCAGATTGTCCAGGTAGCACCAGCGCCAGCTCTCGCCGGGCTGGAACGAGACGATGACCGGATGCCCGGTGTCCCGGAAATGGGCGGTGGCGTGCCGTCCGGGCGAGGAGTCGCAACATCCGATGTGCCCGCAGTCCAGGCACTTGCGCAGGTGGACCCAGTGCGCCCCCGTGGCAAGGCACTCCTCGCACCCCTGCGGGGTCACCGCCGGCGGACTGCCCGCGGTCTCCAGATGTTCGCACGATGCCATGGGGTTCCACCCTTTCCTCAGGTTCAGGTCTCTCGGGGTCCCGGATCTGCGGGGTCTCCCATGCATCTCCGGCGAGATCTCGAGCGATCCTGTTCGTGAGCCGCCGAAAAGGCGTGCTCGCGCGTCTTCAGCCTAGGTGCCGCCGTTCCCGGGAACATGCCTCCCCGTTTCCGGCATTCCACCATAACTAAGGGGAAATACGGCAAAATATCCTGTGTTTCATGGATGGGCACGAACCGGACCCTCGCTTCACGCTGGCCAACGAGCGGACGTTCCTCACCTGGCTCAGCACCTCGCTCGCGATGAGCGCGGGCGGCATCGCGATGGCGGCGGTGCCGGCGAACATCTTCGTGGACTGGGTCAAGACGCTGCTCGCCGTCGTGCTCGTGGTGCTGTCCGCGGTGACCGCGATCATGGCCTATCCCCGCTGGCGGCGCGTCCAGCGGGCGATGCGCCGCCAGGAGCCGCTCCCGCCGCCCACACTCGCGCCCCTGTTCGGGTACGGCGTGGCGGGGGTGGCGATCATCGCCCTCGTGCTGATCCTGCTGGCATGAAGCGTCGTGAGACCGGCCCCTCCGGGAAAGACTCCGACCCGACCATGGCGAGATGGGACGAGGGGCTCCAGAACGAGCGCACCCGGTTGGCGTGGGTCCGCACCGGCGTCGCGCTGTGTTCGCTCTCCCTCGTCGCCGTCGGCGTCGCCGTACGGCACGGCATGGGTGGCGTCGAGTTGGCCGCCTTCGCCTTCGGCGCCCTCTGCGGCACCGCGCTCCTCGCCCGGGTCAGCGTTCGCTTCCAGCGCCTCCAGCGGGCGCTGCACCTCGGGCACCCGCTGGACTTCATGACCGACGCGCTGCTCGCGTGGTGGGGCGTCCTGGCCGTCGTGGCGGGCGCCGTGATCTTCGTCGTGTCCGCGTGAGCCCGGCGCCCGGCGGGCCCGCCGATCTCCTCAACGTTTCAGCCCTCGCGTAGCTTCGACCTGCGGCGACGGGGGCCGCGGCCGATATCGGCGCCTGGCCGCGCCCGCGTGACCAGGGTGCAAGGAGCCGCTCGGACACGGGGGATCAGTCGGCGGCCAGCGCGATGGTCGCGGCGACCTCCTCGTGCCGCTCGGTCTCCTCCTGGGCGAACCGCTCCGCGTCGAGCTTGTCGGCGATCTCCTCGTCCTGCCTCATCAGAGCCTCAAGGCTCTGCCCGGCCATGTCGAGGACGCCCATGTCGGCGTACGCCTGCTGCAGGCGCGGGCTCCACAGGCCGATGTCCTTGACGCACGGCACGATCCGGCTGAACAGCAGCGAGCGGAACAGCTTGAGGTAGTCCGACTCGTCGACGCACCGCATCGCCTCGTCGACCTCCTGCCTGGACAGGTCGAGGGCCTCCCACGTCTCACGGCCGCGCAGGCGGTCGCGCATCAGGTAGCAGCCTTCGATGACGAAGTCCTCGCGCTCGCGCCGCTCGGCCTCCGACAGGTTCTTGTAGTAGTCGCGCAGCGCCATCCGGCCGAACGCGACGTGCCTGGCCTCGTCCTGCATCACGTACGCGAGGATCTGCTTGGGCAGCGGCTTGGTGGTGATGTCGCGCATCACGCCGAACGCGGCGAGCGCGAGGCCCTCGATCAGCACCTGCATGCCGAGGTAGGGCATGTCCCAGCGGGAGTCGTTCAGCGTGCTGTCCAGCAGGGCCTTGAGATGTTCGTTGATCGGGTAGGCCAGCCCGACCTTCTCCTTGAGGAACCGGGCGTAGGTCTCGGCGTGCCGGGCCTCGTCCATCGTCTGGGTGGCGGCGTAGAACTTCGAGTCCAGGTCCGGCACCGACTCCACGATGCGGGCCGAGCAGATCATCGCTCCCTGCTCGCCGTGCAGGAACTGGGAGAACTGCCAGGCCGCGCCGTGCAGGCGGACGTCCTGGCGCTGCTTCTCGCCCATCCGCTCCCACAAGGGGGTGCCGTAGATCGCGATCGTGTTGTCGGGGATACCGAGAACGTTGTACGGGTCGACTTCGAGGTCCCAGTCGATGCGTTTGACCGAGTCCCACTGCTTGTCCTTGCCCTTCTGGTAAAGGGCGAGCATGCGGTCCCGGCCGTCATCGTATTCCCAGGTAAACCTGGCAGAACCGGTCATCTCCACGTCCCACGTGGAGAGCTCGGCGGGGATGGTGTAAAGCTCGTGGGTCGACACCTTGACCTCCCGTCTACGTACACCGTACGTACGTCACCGTGTCACGTACGCTGTACGTCGTCAATGGCCTGGGGGAGAATCGGTTCCATGTCCACCCTGAACCGGGCGAGGATCGTCGCCGCCGCCGTGGATCTCATCGAGCGCGAGGGCGCCGACGCGATCTCGATGCGCAGGATCGCCGCCGAGCTCGGCGTCGGGGTGATGTCCCTCTACAACCACGTGCCGAACAAGTCGGCCCTGCTGGACGGCGTGGCCGAGGCGGTGCTCTCGGAGATCGAGTTCACCGACGACCCGTCCGCCCATTGGACCGATCGGGTCCGCATCCAGGCGCGGGCGTTCCGGCAGATCGCCCATCACTACCCGCGCTCCACGATGGTCGTGGTGAGCCGCCAGCTCCGGTCCCCGGCGGGGATGCTCCCGGCCGAGCGCGCCCTGGCCACCCTGCGCGACGCGGGCTTCGAGGGCGGGGAGGCGGTGCGGATGTTGCGCATGTTCATCGCCTATATCGTCGGCTCGCTGCTCCGCGAGGTCGGTGTGACGCCGACCTTCGCCCCCGTACGCCCGGACGCTCCGGTGGCAGAGGCCGATCCCGCCCTGTTCCCCGAGCTCAGCGCCCGCGCGCAGGAACTCGGCGCGTGCGATCACGAGGCGGAGTTCGAGTTCGGGCTGGAGCTGCTCGTCCAGGCCATGGCCGTACGGCTCGGCGAGCGCGGGCTGTCCGGCCACGAGACGGCGTGACATCACCCGGAATGCTCATGACCACCGGTTCTCGACGGACTCGAAGGTCACGCCGAGGCCGGCGCGTCGTCCCGGTACCGGCGGCCGGTCCTGCCGGCCGGCCGCCGCGAGGCGATGCCGGCCGACAGGATCCACGTCGAGACCTCAATAGACGTCGAAGACGACGTCGACCCAGTAGTTGGTGGCTTGGAAGGTGTTGGTCGGGAAGGTGTTCGTCGCGCTGTAGGCGTATACGCCGTTGCCGCCCTGTGCGCCGTCCGCGAGCCCGATCAGCGGCTCGTTCGTGTATTGCGTGGTGAAGTACGGCCGGGTCACGGAGTAATAGCCGGACGTCGTGTGGTAGGAGGCGACGTACGTGGTGCCGGCGGAAACGGGGACAGGTGTCAGGAAGAACACCTGCTGCCAGCCGGAGGCGGTCTCCCCGAAGGACGTCGTGCTCGCGAGCAGCTGCCCGTCGCTCGTCCAGAGACTCACGGTGTGGGTCCCCGTGTTCAGCGGCCCCTTGTAGAACCGGATGCCCCGGATGCTTCCGCCGGTGATCGATGAGAATTTCACGCCGAGCGCCACGGGCTGCGGGTCGGGTTGGGTCACGACGGCCGGAACCGTCCCGTTGTCCCACAGGCTGGCCGAGGGTACGAACATCACGTCGACCCAGTAGTTGGTGGCCTGGTAGGTGTTGCTCGGGAAGGTGTTCGTCGCGCCGTAGGCGTATACGCCGTTGCCGCCTTGATCGCCGTCCTGCGGACTGACGAGCGCCCCGTTGGCGTACGCGTCAGTGAAATAGGAGTTATTTGTCGAATAATGGCCCGACGGCGCCAAGTAAGAGACGATATAGGTGGTGTTGGCGACGATCGACACGGGGGCTGAGAAGGTCACCTGCTGCCAACCCGAAGCCGATTCATTGGTGAACGTCGCGCTGGCGAGCTGCTGTCCGGTGCTCGTCCACAGGCTTCCGATGTGGGTTCCCGTGTTCTGGGGGCCTTTGTAGAAGCGGATGCCGGTGACCATGCCACTCGTGACCGCCTGGAACTTGACGCCGAGCGTCACGGACTGGGAGTCCGGACTCGACAGAACCGCGGGGACGAACGTGTCGTCCCACAGGCTGTCCATCGGTACGAACAATACGTCCACCCAGTAATTGCTGGATTGGAAGGTATTGGTCGGGAACGAGCTGGTCGATCCGTAGCTGTAGACGCCGTTGCCGCCGCCCGCGCCGTCCGCGAGGGCCGTGAGCGGCCCGTTCGTGTGCGGGGTGGTGAAATATGGGCGCGTGAACGAATAGTGTCCCGACGGCGCGAAATATGAGGCGACATATGTCATCCCGGCCGTGACGGTGACAGGCGTGGCGAAGTTCACCTGCTGCCACCCGCTCGACGTCTCGTTGGTGAACGTCGCACTCGCCAGGAGCTGGCCGCTCGAACTCCAGAGATTGCCGGTGTGCGTTCCCGTGTTGAGCGCGCCCTTGTAGAACCGGATGCCCCTGATGACGCCCGCCTGGCTCGTCTGGAACCTGACCCCGAGTTCCACCGAGTTGGAGTCGGGGGAGGAGTCCACAGCGGGCACGTCGGTGGGTGCGAAGATCGTACAGGCGGTGCACGCCGTCACCACCGTGACGTTCAGCGTGGTGGGGGTGGTCTGGAGGTTGCCGATGTCGTCGACGGCCCGGACACTGATCGTCACGGGCCCGGCGGTCGTGGGCTGCCAGCGGTACTGCCAGCTTGAGCGACCCGTCGCCGGATTCCAGGTGGCGCCGCCGTCGACCGACACCTCGACACCCCCCACCACGCCGCCGCCGGTGTCGGAGGCCGTTCCCTGGATAACGGTGGTCGTCAGGGTGTCCACCGTGCTGCCGCTCGCCGGGCTGGTGATGGTGGACGTCGGGGGGCTGGTGTCCGTCGACGCGGTGGCCGGGACGAGCCCGGGCTGGAGGCTGGCCGGCTGGGCTCCCATGTCGGCGAAAAGGTTGACCGTGGCCTGCTGCATGTTGATGTCGGTGGGCGACCCGGCCCGGTCGTGCACGGCGTCGAGTCCCCATGCCCACTGGGTGGTCCCCGCCCCGAAGGTCAGTGCCTTGCTCGGGGCCTTGTACAGCGTCAGAGCGTGGGTCGCGGTGCCGGGGCCGAACGTGCTGCCGAAGTTGACCAGGTATGTGCTCGTCACGGTGACGGGCGTCCGCGAATACTTGACCGGGCCCGCGGGCTCCACCCCGTTGTTGGGTGTCACGTCCCATTCGTAGCCGAGCGTGCCGGCGGGGAAGACAGCGGTCTGGCCCGGCTGCAACGTCGCGATGGACGTGTTGCGCCACAGGCGCATGTCGCCGAACTCCGCGGGCACCGTTATCGAGTTGTTCGCCGTGCCGTTCACCCGGAACCAGGTGCCGGTCACGGCGTTCTCCGGCCGTCCGCCGTCCGAGGGAGGCGAGAAACGGGGGTCGCGCCAGGTACCGGTCCACTGCGTGCTCGGGTCGATCTTGGCGTTGGCCAGCGTCTCCTTGTAGCAGACGAGCGTACGGAAGGGCGTGGCCGACCCGTCGACGCTGGCCTCCCACCTTGTCTTCCAGAACATCTCGTTCCCCGAGAAGAAGGCGAGGTTGACGCCCTGGTTCTGGGCGGCCACGACATTGTTGCGCATCTCGTTGGACCAGTACTCGTCATGTCCGCTGGACATGTACATCTTGTGGGTGAGCAGCGCCGCCGGGCGCATGGCGGTGTCGACGTCCGTGGTGTAGCTGACGTCGTAGCCGTTGGCCTCGATCCATCGGATCATGGGGTACTCGGAGTCGAAGAAGTAGCCCTCCACCGAACCGTTGCAGCAGCTGCTGCCCCGCGTGGTGACCGGCCGGTTGTAGCTGACCTTGAAGGCGCGACCGGCGGAGGTGGGCGCCAGGTAGAGGCTCCCGCCTCCGAAGGTGTTGTACGCCTGCCAGGTGGCGTCGGAGGTCTGCAGCAGGATGTCCGATCCGCGCTCGTCGTCCCGCACCACGAAGATGATCTGGCTCGCCCCCGTTGTGCCGTCCGTCCTGACCAGGTTGGCGAGATAGACGCCCGAGACCGCGCTGGCGGGCACGGCCCATGAAGCCGACACGGCCCAGTTGCCGCAGTCGTACAACCCGGTCGACGTGTCGCTGACGCAGGCCGGCTGGGTCTGTGGCAGGGCCGCCGAGGGAGTGATGCTCGTGATCTGCCGCGCGCCGTCTCCCCCGTAGTAGCCGACGCGGTAGATGTCGACGCGATAGGCGGTCGCGTTCGTATTGACCTTGAACTGGACCGTCTGCCCGTGGTCGACGCTCATCTGTGTCGCGAAGCCCTGGATGTTGGTGCTACCCGCTCCAGGGATGTCCCACTGGCTCGGCGGAGTGCCGGGCAGGCTGTTCTCCAGGCAGATGATCGAGGTCGGCGGGCAGGCAGCACGGAGCTCCCGAGCGCTGACCGCTCGGCTCCTGGCCGCCGGACCTCTGCTCGTTCCGCCGATCTTCTTCGCCGAGCCGGTCTTGTGCGCCCGGGCGAGTGTCGTGGCGGAGCCGGCCGGGTGCGCCTGGGCGAGCGTCTTCGCGACCGCCGGAAGCGCGGTGCCGGCACCGGTCGTCGTGCTCGTGTGGAGGACGGGCCCGTCCTGCCTCGCCTTCTCTGCCGAGGAGGACGAGTCCAGCAGACCGATGACCATGATCAGGCCGAGTCCGAAGACGATCAGGCCCGCCCGGAGCAGGCGCCGGTCGGATGAGGGGTTTGTCGTAATGTTTGGCATGCGCATTCCTATTCGCACAGCCCGCCGCGGGTTCGGGTGAAAGGAAGCCAGCCAGGTCGGCGCCCTACGTGTGGTTTACGCGAGAAGATCGGCGAGTTTCCCGTAATGGGGACGGGGATCGGGGGTTTCTCTTGAAAGCCGTATTTTCGGTTGGCCGACCTGGGAACAGCAGGTCGAGGTGATGTGTGTGGAACCGTGAGGCCCGGCCGCGTCGGCGGGGTGTCAGCTGATGTCGAAGACCACGTCGACCCAGTAGTTGCTGGACTGATAGGTGTTCGTGGGGAACGTGTTGGTGGCGCTGTACTTGTAGACGCCGTTTCCGCTCTGGTCGCCGTCCTGGAAGGCGATCAATGACTGGTTGCTGTACTGGGAGGTGAAGTAGGGGCGAGTTATTGAGTAATTTCCGGATGTCGTGTGGTAAGAGGCGACGTAGGCGGTGTTTGCGGTGATGGCGACGGGGGTGGGGAAGTTCACCTGTTGCCAGCCGGACGCGGTCTCGTTGGTGGAGGTGGCGGTGGCGAGCTGCCGGCCGTCGATGGTCCATAGGCTCGCGGTGTGGGTGCCGGTGTTGAGCGGCCCCTTGTAGAAGCGGATGCCCCTGATCGTTCCGTTGACGACGGCCTTGAATTTCACGCCCAGCGCGACGGCCTGTGGGTCGCCCTGCGTCACGACCGCCGGGGTCGTGGAGTTGCTCCATAGGCTGGCGGACGAGACGAAGACCACGTCGACCCAGTAGTTGGTGGACTGGTAGGTGTTCGTGGGAAACGTGTTGGTGGCGCTGTAGGTGTAGACGCCGTTCCCGCCCTGGTCGCCGTCGGCCGGCCCGATGAGCGGGTCATTGTTGCGTGGGGACGCGAAGTAGGACCGAGTCGCCGAGTAATTTCCGGATGTCGTGTGGTACGACGCGACGTAGGTGGTGTTCGGGGTGATGGGGACGGGGGTGGGGAAGCTCATCTGTTGCCAGCCGGACGAGGTCTCGTTGGTGACGGTGGCGGTGGCGAGTTGCTGGCCGTCGGCGGTCCATAAGCTCGCGGTGTGGGTGCCGGTGTTGAGCGGCCCCTTGTAGAAGCGGATGCCGGCGACCGCTCCGGCCGTGGTCGCCTTGAACTTCACGCCGAGCACCACGGGCTGCGGGTCGTTGACCGACGCGACGGCGGGGGTCGCCGAGTTGTCCCAGAGCGATGCGGTCACCACCTGGGTGATCGGCGACGACTTGCTGGGGGCGAAGTGGATGATCGCCTCGTTGTCGGGCGTGTTCCCGCCCAGATAGACGGCCGTGATCGAGTGCTTACCCGCGGACAGCGACGACGTGGTGTACGTGACCGACCCGACGCTCTGGTCGTAGACGATCGCGAGCACCGTGGTTCCGTCTTTGAAGGCCACCTGTCCCGCGGGAACGATGGAGCCGCTGACCGCGTTGACGGTGGCCGTGAACGTGACCGGCTGCCCCTGCGCCGAGGGGTTCTGCGAGACGGTGAGCGTCGTGGTGGTCGGCGGGTCGTTCGGGACGATGACGAGGGTGCTCGGCAGGTCGTTGTTCGTGCCCTGGATCTGGACGTCCTCGGCCAGCGCGAGGACGCGGCCGAAGATCGACGCGCCGAAGGAGATCGTGGCGGTGGCCTGCGTGAGAACGTTGCCGCGGAACGTGCAGTTCTGGCCGAAGTTCGTGTCGCCGACGAACTCCCAGAACACGTTGTTCGCCTGAGCTCCGCCGACCAGGTCGATGTTGCTGACGTTCGCGGCGGCCAGCGTGTTGCCCCTGAAGATGAAGACCGCGTCCGGGTCGCTCTGCGCGTCGAGCGTCAGGGTGCCCGTGATCGTGAAATTGCCGCCTGACGTGGTGTAGAGACCCGGGGTCTTGGTCGTGCCGCCGAGCTCCGCGTTCACGTTCGTGGCACCGGTTCGCCCGGCGATGTCGTTGTAGGCGGCTACGGCGTCGGACCTGGCGCTCGCGGCGTTAGCGTCGTTGGCATGGATGGTTCCGGTGACGGTGCCGGGAGGGAATCCGGCGATCGACCCACTCGGGCTGACCCCGAGGTTTCCCATGAGGCTGGTCTGGTTCACGTTTCTGACGAGCGTGGTGCCGAGGACGGCGTAGGACGACGCGGAGCCGATGCTCACCGGCGCCTGGACGGCGGCGGCGCTGTCGGACATGACGACGATCGTGCCCAGCGCGAGGACCGCGGCGATCCCTGCCGCGAGCAGCGGCCGGCGGCGGGCACGGATGGCACGCGGGATCAGCGTCCTCGCGTGCGCGTGGTGTGCGGGCTCCGCCGCGTCGGGCGTTTGATGCGGGGCGTCGCGATGAGATGCGGACATACGACTCAACTCTTCAATCTTTGCCGTGCCGGCTCTTCTGGCCGGGCGCCGATGGCTGCAGAGATATGAAAATGCGGCATTTGCCGTTTTTGACCACCGCCGCCCGGCGGAGAAGCTCTTCCATCGCGCCGCCCGCACGACTTCGGGAGAATTGCGGCGGTTGCGATTGACCACGACATTACCTCCGAGGAATCCCTGATCGCCAGAGGGTATGGTCATGGTCATTACGAGCTAGGAATTGTGAAATTTCCTGATATTTCGGCCTTTGTAGTGCCAGTTTCAGGTCTGGTCGCGTTTAACGACCTTGTCAATGGCACGATCATGGCAAGAGCGTGATCGTGCAAGAGGGGCTCCGGCGCGACCCCGGATAAGTTCCGTGGGGCTTCGTTATCGAGAGATGAACCCGGCCGGCGAATGGAGGGGGAGTCGATATCCGGCCGTAGCGCGGAATCGGCCCCGCTCGGCTCGGACGGAAAAGATCCACGCTGTGATCGACCTCGGCGGCCGGGGATCTCGAGGGCCCGCGAGGAAAATCGAAATGCCGTGCGGATGCAGAGAAGCGCCCGGGCCGCGGCCCGGGCGCTTCACGAGGAGCGGTCCCTTCCCCTGGTCACTCCTCGGTCTCAGAGGTGTCCACCACGTCCACGAGCTTCAGATCATGACGTGCGGAACCGTCAGTACCAGTTGTTGGATTGGAAATGCCCCCACGCTCCGCACGGCGAGCCGTACCGGAGCCTGATGTACTTCAGCCCCCATCTGATCTGGGTCACCGGGTTGAACCGCCAGTCGACGCCGGTCCCGCTCATCTTGCTGCCGGGCAACGCCTGCGGGATGCCGTACGCCCCGGAACTCGGGTTCTCCGCCCGGTGGTTCCAGCCGCTCTCCCTCGTCCACAGGCTGTCCAGGCACTGGAACTGGGTGCCCGGCCATGATCGCCGGGCCACGAGGCGGAAGGCGTACGCCTTGTTGAGAATCGCGGGTGCCGCCGCGCTCACCCTGCGCTTGACGGCCTTGGCGCTGGTCCTCCAGACCGCGTTGTGCACCGTCGTTATCCCGCGTGCGGACATCGCGTCCGCCTGTTCGGCGGCCGCTTCGGCGGCCTCCGTCGTCGCCTGGTCGGTGGCCTGCGTGGCGGTCCGCTCGGTACTCGCGGCCGCGCCGCTTCCCGCGCCTCCGACCACGGAGACGGCGATGACCGCCGCCGCCGCGTTGCGCATGAGAACTCTGTTGCTGTCCAATTCGGTCCTTGTCGTCGGGTCGCGTGCGGAGGGGGCGCACTCGCGGTACGCCCGCCAGGCGGTCCAGCGCCCATGGCGTGGGCACGGCCGTCCGCTCGGCCTCACCGGATTCAACGTGCACTCCCGGGCAGGCGCCGCGACGGGTCCTTCAGCCGGATTGAAGTACGCCACCCCGCCCCGATCCGGTGAACTGCGACACGCTGCAGAAAGTTGTTTGCCGCTCCCGCGATGACTTCTGGAGCTCCCAAGAGGACCCGCTGGTCAGGTGCCGCCGCGGGCGGGGACGTCGGTTCCGGAAAATTGCCCGTGGCTTGGGGTTTGCCGCCCACACCCTGTCTGACCAGCGGATCCGTCCGCCGCACGACCGTCGCGTGGCATGCTCGCGACGGAACTTTTACCGCCTCCCGCCGCGTCCCGCCGAATGGTGTTCTGGGTAAAGTCAGCGCCATGAGCATTCTCGAGATTCCGGTTCGGACCCTGGACGGAGCGGCGACCACGCTCGGCGACATCCTCGGAGGCCGGGCGGCGCTGGTGGTCAACGTGGCGTCGAAGTGCGGGCTCACCCCGCAGTACGGCGGACTCGTCCGCCTCCAGGAAACCTACGGCGACCGCGGCTTCACGGTCGTCGGCGTGCCGTGCAACCAGTTCATGGGCCAGGAGCCCGGCTCCGCCGAGGAGATCCAGGAGTTCTGCTCCACGACCTACGGCGTGGACTTCCCCCTCCTGGAGAAGACCGACGTGAACGGCGACGACAGGCACCCGCTCTACGCGACCCTGACCGAGGTGTCCGACGCCGAGGGCGCCGCCGGCGACATCCAGTGGAACTTCGAGAAGTTCCTGGTGGACGGCGCGGGCGGGGTGGTCGCGCGGTTCCGGCCGCGTACCGAGCCCGAGGCGCCCGAGGTCGTCGAGGCGATCGAGAAGGTCACCACCGGCTGACGCGGCATTCTCGGCGGCATGGCGGCCGATGTCACTGGCGTGGCCTCCTGGGCCCGCAGCTGGCCCGTACGACGAGTTCGGAGGGCAGCATGACCGTGCGCGGCCTGCGCCCCTGCCGCAGGACCAGTTCCGCGGCACGGTAGCCGATGTCCTGGGCGGGCTGAGCGATCACCGTGAGCGGGGGAGAGCACAACTCGGCCCAGGGCACGTCGTCGAACATGATCAGTGAGACGTCGCGCGGGACGCGCACGTCCAGTTCCCTGGCGGCCAGGACGGCCGCCTCGCCCAGGATGTTGCCGCCGGTGAGCACGGCGGTGACGTCGGGGCGGCGCTGCAGCAGGCCCGCCGCCGCGGCGTAGGCCGAATCCCGGCTCGCTCGCGCGTGGACGACGAGTTCGTCCTCCACCGGCACGCCGAGCGCCTTGAGCGCGCCGGTGAACGCCGCCACGCGCTGCGACTGGCCGCGCCGGGCCAGGAAGGCGATCTTCCGGTGGCCGAGACCGGTCAGGTACTCCACCGCTGTCCGCACCCCGCCGCGGTCGTCGGCCAGCACGGCGGGCACGTCCGGCACGTCCGGCTCCGCCCTCCGGCTCGCGAAGACGACGTTCACCCCGGCGCGCAGCACCGGATCCCACGCGTCGCCGTCGCCGGACGGCACCGCGATGACCCGGTCCATGCTCTGCTCGATGAGCGTGCCGATCATCTCGCTCTCCCGCTCGGGATCGTCGCCGGTGACGCCGATCGTGACGGGCTCGCCGTACGAGCGGGCGCAGGACAGCACACCGTCGGCCAGCCGTGCGTAGAAGCTGTCGGTGATGTCGGGGACGAGCAGGCCGACGCCGCCGGTGCGCCGCTGGCGGAGGTTCCGGCCGAGCGCGCTCGGGTGGTAGTCGAGCCGCGCCGCCGCCGCCAGCACCTTCTCCCTGGTCTCGGCGCTCGCCGACCCGCCCGACAGCACCCGGGACACGGTCGCGACGCCCACACCCGCGGCCTCCGCCACATCCTTGATCGTCGTACGGCGCTGCACTGGCATCTGCATGGAAACGATTCCATCATCCTTCCATCGCCGTCGCCAGTCTCAGAATGGTAACGAGGCCCGTGTGACAAGCGGAATGAGTTGACAGGTCCCGATCTGTCCGCTGTGATTCTTGAAAACGTATCCACTTCCTGTGGTCATCCCCAGGAGAGGAAGCCCAGCCCGCATCGGGGGGACCCAGACTGCTGGACGGGGCGGAATCGTCAGGAAGCGACGAAGGACTGAGATGGCTTCTATCGTTCTGAACGGCGTCGACAAGATCTACGCGGGCGGCGTCAAGGCAGTGAACGGCCTGAACCTGGAGATCAGGGACGGCGAGTTCATGGTGCTGGTCGGCCCGTCCGGCTGTGGCAAGTCCACGGCCCTGCGCATGATCGCGGGCCTCGAGGACATCAGCGGCGGCGAGATCGTCATCGGCGACCGGGTGGTCAACCACCTGCCTCCGAAGGACCGCGACATCGCGATGGTGTTCCAGAACTACGCGCTCTACCCCCACATGACGGTCGAGGAGAACCTCGCCTTCGGCCTCAAGCTCCGCAAGATGCCCAAGGCCGAGATCGCCAAGCGGGTCAACGAGGCCGCCAAGATGCTCGGCCTGGAGCAGTACCTCAAGCGCAAGCCGGCCGCCCTCTCCGGTGGCCAGCGCCAGCGTGTCGCCATGGGCCGCGCCATCGTCCGCGAGCCGCAGGCGTTCCTGATGGACGAGCCGCTGTCCAACCTGGACGCCAAGCTCCGCGTCTCCATGCGCGCCTCGCTGAACCAGCTCCACGAGCGCCTCGGCGTCACCACGGTCTACGTCACCCACGACCAGGTCGAGGCCATGACCCTCGGCGACCGCGTCTGCGTCCTGCGCGACGGCCTGCTCCAGCAGGTCGACACCCCGCAGAACCTGTTCGACAACCCGGTCAACCTGTTCGTCGCGGGCTTCATGGGCTCGCCGTCGATGAACTTCACCTACGCCGAGCTGGTCAGGGACGGCAGCGGCGCCGCCGTCGCGTTCGCCGGCTACCGGCTCCCGGTCCCGGACTCCACCTTCGCGGAGAAGCCGGGCCTCGACCGCTACATCGGCAAGAAGATCATCCTCGGCATCCGCCCGTCCGACTTCGAGGACTCGGTCGCCGCGAACGGCAACGCCTCCGGCTGGGTCCGCCTCGCGGTCCGCGCGAACGTGACCGAGGAGCTGGGCTCCGAGATCAACGTGCTGTTCACGATCGACGCCCCGCCGGTCGAGCACAAGGACACCGTGGCCGCGCAGAACGACGGTGACGAGGAGGAGACGACCCTGCCGCTGGCCGGGGACAAGTCCCTGTGGACCGCCCGCGTCAACGCCCGCAGCCACGTCCGTCCCGGCCAGAACATCGACCTGGTCGTCGACACCCACAACCTGCACTTCTTCGACGTCGACTCCGGCCTGTCCATCGGACACGAGGCCAACGTCGGCCGCTGAGCCGCACGGCTCACCTTCCCGGGGCCCTCGCCGCCTTCCCCCTCTCGCGGCGAGGGCCTTCCGGCTTCCTCCGGACCTTCACGCGCGCCGGCGGCTCACCAGGGGACAGGGGCGCCGGCGGGCAGGGTCACCAGGGCTGGTCGACGGGCACCCGGGGCGCCAGCCAGGGGAACACGACGTACCAGAGCAGGCCGGCCGCGATGCCGATGAGCAGCAGGAAGACGACGAGCCGAGCCGCGGTGCCGCCGGGCAGCCGCCGCCAGATGAATCCGTACATGTCGGCCTCTCCCGGTTCAGGTGCGGCGTTCTCGGTCGGCGAGCACGCCGTGGACGATCAGGCGCTCGCTGGCGGAGTACATCGGATTGCATGTGGTCAAGGTGATCAGCGCCTTCGAGGGCGGTTCGGAGGGGTGGCCCGGCACCGGGGCGATGACGTCCAACCGGGTGGGGAGGACGACCTCCTTGCGGGTGACCCGGTAGGTGTACCGGGCCTCGTGGGTATCCACCACGATGTCGTCACCGCGTCGCAACTCGCCGATGCGGTTGAACGGCGCCAAATACGTCGTCCGGTGCCCTGAGACGACGAAATTTCCTGTCTGTCCGGGCAATGCCGTGCCGGGATAGTGGCCGGGACCCTCGCGCAATGCCTCGGCGTCCACGCCCTCGACGATGGCGAACGTGTAATCGGGACCCAGTCGGGGGATGCGGAGCAACGCGAGTGCGCTGCCGAGTCTGATCCTCCCGAGGCTCCTTTTGCCGTTCTTCTCGTGAATCTCCTGCTCGAACTGCTGTTGCAGGACGCGTTGGTGCCGCTCGGTGTAGGAGCCGGTGCCCCAGAGCAGATACGCGCAGAACATCAGCAGGACGACCCCGGCGGTGACGCCGATCTCGCAGACGACTCGGAGAGCCGCCCTCACGGCGCTGTGGGTTTCGGCTGGTCACACACGCATCGAGTATCGCCGGACCTAGTGTCGGGAGGCGGCCCCGGTGACGGCGTTGGCCGATTCTTTAGTGACACGTCGCCGGATGGACATTCAGGTGCGCATATGAGTGCGGACTCCGTCACAACCAGCCACGGCATGCGAAACCGACGTAAAGCCGAACGAATATCGGCGAGACGCTCCGCGAGCAGCGGTCGAAGCGTGGATGCTCCATGCGGCGATCGGACCCGCGGCACCGAAATAAGGCGATCGTCAACAAAGGGAGAACGGTCAGTGATCAGTCCGTAAGAAGCACGCGCCTGGCGGGGAACCTCTCAGCTTGCCGCATATAAAGCTTACGAGGTGAACGTGTCGCTGACATTTCGCCCAAATCGCCCATGGCGCGACCTATTACCATCGGGGAGTCCTAAGTGGTACGAAAAAACGCGATACCTATTCTGTTGTCGATGATGGCGGCGGGAGCGTTGTCTCTCGGACCCGCGGTGGCGGCGACCGCCGAAGCCGCCCTGCCGGTGCCGGAGGGCATCGTGGTCGGGCAGCCGTACCCGCCGCTCCCCAACCTGCACCAGAACATTCACCAAAGCCAGTCGCAGTCCCACGGTCAGCAGGGCAGGCAGCACCAGCACAACAGGCAACACAACAGGTCGAACAACAGGTCGAACAGCTGGTCGAGCAGCGGCAACTGCAGCCCCAGCTGCGGGGGCTGCAGCGGTTGCCAGGCCAAGGGAGAGCTGCCGATGACGGGCGCTCCCGTGGCGGCGATGGCCACCGCCGGCGGAGGACTGCTCGCCGCCGCCGCGGCCGGGCTCATCCTCACCGCGAGGCGTCGTCGATCCTCCCATGTGGGGCGGTAACCGTCGCCGTCTGGCCCTCATCGGCCTGTCGCTCCCAGCCGCCGGCCTCGTGCTGGCCGGCGGCTGGTCGGCACATCTCGGCCTGAGCGTGCGGGACCATCTGGAGGCCGCGAAGAACGCGTTCCTCCTGCTGGAATCGGAGGATCCCCGGCAACTGGCCGGGCCGCTGGCGGAAGCGCGGCGGCACGCGGCCGAGGCCCGGCGGCTGACCGGCGGACCCGGCTGGTGGCTCATCGCCCATGCTCCCTTCGTCGGAGACGCGGCGACCACCACACAGGGGCTGGCCGAGGCCGCCGACGAGCTCAGCGATGTTCTCGGCGGGGTCTACCGCAGGGCCGCGCCGTTCCTGACGGCGAACGCCCTCTCGATGAGCAACATGCGGCAGTTGCTCGACGGTCTCGACGCCGCGGCCCCGGTGCTGGACGACGGCGCCGCCCGCCTCGCCACGGCGAGCTCCCGCCTCGCCGCCACTCCGGCGGACACCGGCGTGGACCTGCTGGACCAGGCACGCGGTACGGCGCTGCGCGAAATGGATCGGCTGCACGACCGCCTCGGCGCGGCCGCGGACGCCGCCGTGCTGCTGCCGCCGATGCTGGGGCATGACGGCCCCCGCCGCTATTTCCTCGCGTTCCAGACCAACGCGGAGGCCCGGGGAACGGGAGGCCTGGTCGGAGCGTACGGCGTCCTCAGGGCCGACCACGGCAGGCTCGGGATCCAGCGGCTGTCCGCGGAGAACGGCCTCGCGAGTCCGACGCCGGTCGTCGATCACGGGGCGGCGTACCGCGCTCGTTACGGGCCGAGCGCGACCTCGCTGCTCTCCGTCTCCAACCTCTCCCCGCATTTCCCGTACGCGGCGGCCACGTGGGCCGGGCTCTGGGAGCGCCGGTACGGCCACAAGCTGGACGGGGTCGTGGCCACCGATCCCGTGGGTCTCTCCCATCTGCTGGAGCTGATCGGCCCCGTCACCCTCCCCGACGGCGAGACGGTGACCGCGGGCAACGTCGTCGATCTCACCGAGCGGACGGCGTACGCCCGGTATCCGAACACGGCGGAACGCAAGCGGTTCCTCATCACGGTCGCCGGCGCCGTCAGCGAGGCGATCAGCCGATCCCTCGCCGAGCCCGCGCGCTTGCTGCCGGTCCTGTCCCGGCTCGTGGACGAGCGGAGGATCCAGATCTGGAGCCGCGACCCCGCCGAGGAACAGCGGCTGGCGGCCACCCCGCTCGGCGGCGCGCTCCCGCGACAGCCGGGACCCTTCGCCGGACTGGTGGTCAACAATTCGGCGGGCGGCAAGCTCGACTATTACCTGCGGCGCTCCCTCACCTACAGTCTGGACGCGTGCCGGGACGACGGGCTGCGCGCCACGACAGTGCGCGTCCGGCTGGACAACGACGTGCCCCGAGGGGCGTTGCCGAGCTATGTCACCGGCCGGCTCGACTCGCCGCAGGGGCACCACGCCCTCGGCTCCAACCTGCTGTGGGTGTCGCTCTATGCCACCCCGGGCGCGAGGCTGAGCGGGGTACGCCTCGACGGTCACAAGTCCGCCGTCATCATCGAGGCGGAACGATCCCATCCGGTCTACTCCACGTTGCTGGAGTTCGCTCCCCGGCAGACGCGGACGCTGGAATTCAGACTGGTGGAACCCGTCACCGCCGAGCCGCCGGTGGCTCCCGTGCAGCCGCTCGTCCGGCCACAGCGCACCCGGATCACCGAGAACCACCACGGTTGCCCGGCACCGCCGTCGTGACGGGAGACGATGCCGGAAAGGGTAAACCCCGGCGTGCCACGCGGGATCGTCAGGAGACGACGATTTACCGTCGCGTTCATGGAGGGTATCCGCGAGTACGTTGAAATCAGCGAGCCCGCGGAGAGGGCGCTGTCCAGGAAGCGCGGCATGCGCAGGGCGATCATCGGCTGTGGAGTCGCCGGCCTCGCCCTCTCCGCGGGCATGGTCCTGGGCGGCCGCGCGTTGCTCGGCTCGTACGAGCGCGGCGTCGAGCGTGTTCCCGGGGGGATCCCTCCGGAGGGTGAGCGCCAGCACCCCGCCGCCCGGCCGGTGGGGGAGGACCGCGGCGAGAAGGCCGCTGTTGAGACCGCCGGCGAGGTCCGGAGCAACAGGGCCGCGAAGAAGGACGAGCCGCCGGTCGCGCCCGGCGCAGGCGACGGGGAGAACCGATGGCGCCCGATGGCGCGGCGCCCGGCGTGCTCCCCGTTCCTGGAGATTCCCGGGTTCCCGTGCCGTGACAGGGCACGATGAAGATCAACAGGGTTCGACGTCCCGCGCACCCCGGCGCTGTGGCTCCAGATGGGAAAGGCGGTACCGCCGATGTCGTCTCAGGCTGACAAGGGTTTCCACGTCCTCATCGTGTGCACGGGCAACATCTGCCGCTCACCGATGGCGGAGCGGCTGGCCCGGGCCGCCATCGGAGCGGGCTCGCCGGTCAAGGTGACCAGCGCGGGCACCCGCGCCGCGCGGGGAATGCCGATGGCCGAGCGAGCGCGGGAGGCGCTGGCCCGGCTCGGCGGCGATCCCGGCGGGTTCGCCTCCCGCCCGCTCACCGAGGAGTTGGTCGCCGACTCCGACCTCGTGCTCGCGGCCACCGCCGAGCACCGGGCCGAGGTGGCGGCGCTGCACCCGCCCGCCGTCGCCCGGGTCTTCACCATCGCCGAGTTCGGCGTGCTGACCCGGGGTGTGCCGGCCGAGGCGATCGTCTCCCACCGAGATCCCGTACGGCGGGCCCGCGCGCTCGTGGCCGAGGCCGGAGCGCGCCGCGGGCTGGTCCGTGTGGACCAGCCCGACATCGCCGACCCCTACGGTCGTTCCCGGCGTGCCTACCGTGTGGCGGGACGGGCGATCGCCGACGCGTTGTCCGTCCCGCTCACGCTCCTCACGCATTCACCGGCGTCTTGACGTCCGTGGAGTATCCGTATCCGTATCCGTAGTAGTGCCCGCTCTTCGCCGGGGCGAAGTTGAGCACCGCGCCCACCAGCCGGGCGTTGACCGACGTCAGCAACTCCACGGCGCGGACCACGTGCTCGCGCCGGGTCTTGCCGTACCGCGCGACGAGCAGCGTGGCGTCGCAGAAGGCGGCGAGCGCCGCGGCGTCGGTGACGGGCAGCAGCGGCGGCGCGTCGATGACCACGATGTCGTAGTCCCGCGAGAGCTGGGCCAGCACCATCCGCATGTTCTGCGAGCCGAGCAGCTCGCTGGGATTCGGCGGGACCTTGCCACTCGGCAGGACGGAGATGCCCGGGGTGCCCCAGACCTGGGTGACGTCCTGCAGCCCCGCCTTGTCGATGAGCACGTCGGTGAGGCCGGCGGCGCCCTCGATCCCGAGATAGCTCGGGATGCGGGGCCTGCGGAGATCGGCGTCCACCAGGACCACCCGCCATCCGGCCTGCGCCAGGGTGATCGCGAGGTTGACGGACGTCGAGGACTTGCCCTCGCTCGGTAGGGAGCTGGTGACGACGAGCGTCTTCGGCTGCCGGTCGACCCCGATGAACTGCAGGTTCGTCCGCAGCGAGCGGAACGCCTCCGCCCGCGTGGAGTGGCCCGTCTCCCGGAGGACGAGGGGATGCCGCTGAGCGTCCTTCTCGTAGCCGATGATCCCGAGGATCGAGGTCTTCGACGTGTCCTGCAGCGTCTCGATGGTCTTGATCGTCGTGTCCAGCCGGTCGCGCAGGACGACCGTGGCCATCGCGAGGAGCAGCGCGAGCAATAGGGCGACGGCCTGGTTGACCAGCGGCTTGGGGCTGACCGGAACCGTGGGGACCGTCGCCCTGTCGACCACCGTGACCTTGACGGCGGGTCGGCTCTTGGGCGTCGGCCGTTCGATCTGGTCGATCAGCTTCGAGAATGTTTCGCCGAGGTTGTTGGCGAGCCGGGCGGCGCGCACCGGGTCGGCGTCGGTCACGGTGGCACGCAGGAGCACGGTTCCGGGGATGGCCTCAGCCGTGACAGCCGATTGGAGGCGGCCGAGGTCGGCCGGATCGGTGATCTTGCTGAGCACCCTGCGGCTCGTCAGGAGGCTCGCGTAGGACGTGACGCGCTGCGCGGACAGCATCCCCGACTGGTAGGCCGTGGACAGGTCGGATTCCTTGTCGGTGCCGGACACGATCATCGAGGTCGTCGCCGTGTAGGAGGGCGGCGTGTTCGCCGTCACCACCACCGCCGCGGATGACGCGATGATCAGGGATAGCACGATGAGCGGCCAGCTCCTGCGCGCAAGCCGTAGGTAATGGAGCAGTTCCACCGGTCTAAGGTCGCCTTTCATATGTGACTTTGGGAGGTTTCTGAGGCTGTCCGTAGATGGGCACCCGTTGCGGCAGTGTGATGAGGACGAGGGCCGAGACGATGGCGGAGATCATCGCGATGATCGGCGAGATCCAGTGCAACGCCATGGCCAGGCCGAGCGTCCCGGTCGCGCCCGCGACCGAGGCGAGCAGCAGCGCCGTCAGCCTGGCACCGAATCCGAGCCGGCGTAGCCGGTGGGACACGTGGTCCGTCCCGCCCTGGAACACCGGACGGCCCGCCCTCCTGCGTGACAGCGTCACCACGCCGGTATCGACGGTGGCGACGAAGGTCGGAAGCAGCAGCCCGGCGATCGCCGTGCCGGTTCCCTCGCCGGTGACCAGCAGGGCCGCCAGGCAGGCGGTGGTGAATCCGATGAACAGCGATCCCGCGTCTCCCATGAACACCTTCGCCGGCGCCCAGTTGTGCGGCAGGAAGCCGAAGCCGGAGGCCGCCAGGGTGACCAGGAGCAGCCCGGCCCCGTACTCGCCGCGGACGAAGGCCGCCACGGCGAGGGGCGCGGTGCCGGCCAGCGCGATGGCGCCCAGAGCACCGTCCATGTTGTCGAGCAGATTGAAGGAATTGGCGATGACGACGATCCATATGACGGTGATCGGCCCGTCCAGCCAGGTCCTGGTGATCGATGCCTCGACCCCGCTGAGCACGACCCCGGTCGCCGTCACGGACTCGACCACCAGCCGCGTCGACTTGGGCAACGGTGAGATGTCGTCGATGAGGCCGAGCAGGGCGATCGCGGTCGCGCCGATCATGATGGCGGTCGTCCGGTGATCGCCGAAGCCGAGCAGCCCGAGCGCCGGCACGACGGTACCCAGCATGATCGCGATGCCGCCGAGGTAGGGCACGGGCCTGACGTGCGTCTTGTAGCCTCCCGGCCGGTCGGTGATGCCCCAGCGCAGCGCCAGGCGTCCCAGCGCATGGGTGCCCCCGGTGGCCAGCAGGAACGCGGCCGTTCCCGCGCCCGCGACGGTGACGCCGTTCACCGCTGTGATGCCTCGGCGCGGGCCTCGTCGATGATGGCCCGCAGGATGTCGTCGAGCGTCCGCACGGGAGCCCAGCCGGTCAGCGCCCGGAGCCTCGTCGTGTCCGGCACCCGTCGCGTCATGTCTTCGAAGCCCCGCTCGTACGCCTCGGCGTACGGGATGAGGTCCACTCTGGACGTGCTGCCCGCGAGCTCGCTGATCAGCTTGGCCAGTTCCAGGATGCTGACCTCGTCGCCGACGCCGATGTTGTAGGTGTTCCCCACCGCGTCGTCGTGGTCCAGGAGCAGCAGGAGCGCGCGGACGACGTCCTCGACGTGCGCGAAGCATCGGGTCTGTGTGCCGTCGCCGTACACGGTGAGGGGCACGCCGCTGACGGCCTGCCTGACGAGGCGTGGGATGACCATGCCGTACGCGGGGCTCTGCCGGGGTCCCACCGTGTTGAACAGGCGGACGATGATCGCCGGCAGGCCGCGCTCCTTGTGATAGGTGTTGGCCAGGATCTCGTCCACGGCCTTGGCGGTGCTGTAGGCCCACCGGGCCACCGTCGGGCTGCCGAGGATCCGGTCGGCGGACTCGGCGAGCGCTCCGCTGGAGTTCTTGCCATAGATCTCGCTCGTGCTGGTCACGAGGATCTTGCGCCGGTAGCGGTGGGCCGCCTCGATCACGATCTCCGAGCCGCGGATGTTCGTGGTGAACGAGCGCAGCGGCTGCTCGACGATCAGTTTGACCCCGACGGCCGCCGCGAGATGGACGACCACGTCACACTGATGGACGAGCTCGTCGACCATCAGCTCGTCGAGCACCGACCCCTGCACGAAACGCAGGTTCGGGTGCGGGGTGAGGTTGGCGAGCCGGCCCGTCGACAGGTTGTCGAGAACCACGACCGAGTCACCGCGTGCGAGCAGCGCGTCGCTCAGGTGGGAGCCGACGAAACCGCTCCCTCCAGTGATCAGGTACGTGCTACGTGGTGATGTGGTCACCGAATTCTCCTGGGACATATGTGTTGAGAGGACGATTGAGAACGGGTGGATCGGGAAGCACGCGCGAATCAGGCCCGCCCCGCGGTCTTCTCGAACCACTCCACGGTCAGGCGGAGCCCCTCGTCCAGAGGCACCGGCCGGACGTCCGGGAACATGTCGAGAAGCAGCCGGGGCGACGCTTGCGACTCGCGGATGTCCCCCACACGCGGAGGCAGGAACTCCGTCTCGACCGGCCGGCCGAGCACCGCGGCGAGCGCGTCCTTCAGAGACAGCAGCGAGATCCGCGTTCCGTACGCGAGGTTGACCGGGGTGCTGCTGCCCACCCGGCGGACCACGGCGTCGGTGAGCACCTCGGCCACCGATCCGACGTAGGTGAAGTCGCGTGCCTGCGTGCCGTCCCCGTGGACCGGAACCGGCCGCCCGTCGAGCGCGGCGGACACGAACATCGGGATGACAGCCGCGTACGCGTGGCCGGCCGGCTGCATGGGGCCGTACACGTTGAAGAAGCGGAAGGGCAGCACCCGCAGGCCGAAGCTCTCCGCGAACGCCAGCGCGTACGCTTCCGTGGCGAGCTTGCTCGCGCCGTACGGGCTGAGCGGCCGGGTGGGCAGCTCCTCGTGCTTGTACGGCTCGGCGCAGTTCCCGTAGACGGACGACGAGGACGCCAGGATCACGTGCGGCCTGGTGGCCCGGCACGCCTCCAGGACGTGGAGCGTGCCCGTCGCGTTGACGGCGTGCGATGCCAGCGGGTCCATCAGCGATCTCGGCACCGAGGGGCGCGCGGCGAGGTGCACGACCGTCGTCGCCCTCGGGATGAGGTCGGCCAACAGCTCCCGGTCCAGAATGCTTCCCGGGACCAGGTCCACCCCGATGTCCTCGACGTTCCGCCGGTCTCCGGTGCTGAGATCGTCGAGCACCGTGACGCTCTCGACCTCGGGCCGGTTGACGAGCGCGCGGCAGAGGTTCGCGCCGATGAAGCCGGCGCCACCCGTCACAAGGATCCTCATGTGTTGGTTCCCTCCGGTGTAAGGCGGTGCCGGGAGGCGCCGCGAAGTGATCGGTACAGGGCCTCGGTGTCGGCGACGAGGCGTTCGACGCCGAAGGCGCCCGTTGTCCAGTCACGGGCCGACGAGCCCATCCGAGCGGCGGCGCCGGGATCGGACAGAAGCCGCACGACGTGCCCGGCGAGCGCGGCGGCGTCTGGCTCGGCCAGCAGACCGGTGTGCCCGTCGCGTACCACCTCCGCGACGCTGCCGACACGGGTGGCGACGACCGGGGTTCCGGCCATGCCCGCCTCCACGAGCGTGAGCGGTGTGCCCTCGTTGTCCGAGGTCAGTAGCACCACGTCGGCCGCCGCGTAGACCGTCTCGACGTCTCTCCGCCACCCCAGCAGGTGGAAGGAGTCCCGGACGGGCGCGATACCGCGCTCCGTCTCCTCCCGCAGGTCGCCGTCACCGCAGACGACGAACCTGCAACCGGGAACGCGGTGGAGCACCGCGCCCGCCACGTCGAGGAAGCGGTCGGGCCGCTTGACCCGGGTGAGCCGGCCGACGTAGGCGACGACCGGCGCGTCGAGGGGAAGTCCCAGCTCCGCGCGGGCCTCTTCCCGGCCGGGCACCGTGCCCAGCCGTACGCCGGGAGGGATGACGACGTACTGCTCCGGGCGGCCGATCCCTGCGGCGAGCAGCTCGTCGCGCACCCGCGCTCCGACCGTCACCAGGCGGTCCGACATCGAGGCGAGCGCCCTTTCCGTCCGAACGTAAAGGCCCAGCTTGGTGGGGGAGAAGTACCCGTGCAGCAGGTGGCCGTGGAACACGTGGATCCGCGCCGCTCCCACCCCCGACAGGCGGGCCGCCGTACGGCCGAGCGCGCCCGCCTTGGCCGTACGCGTGTGCACGATGTGCGGCCGGAACCTGCGCATGGCGCTGACCAGCCGGAACATGGCACGGAAATCATCGGTCGGGTTGATCGACCGGCCCAGGCCGCGCACCCGGTGCACCCGTACGGACGTGTCGCGCAGGCGCAGATGGTCGCCCTCGCCACCCTCGACGTAACCGGTGTAGAGGCGGTGGTCGAACTCCTCCGGATTCAAACCCTCCGACAGTCCCAGCACCTGCGTGGCGGGTCCGCCGACATTCATCCGAGCGATGATTTCCATGACACGAATCCGGCTGTCCCTCTTCATCGGGCTCCTCGCTGACAGGCCTGCTTCACGCCGGAGAAGCTAACTTGGCCGCGAGTCTTCCCATAGATGCGCTCACTGTGGCGGCGAAGAGTTTCCGAATTCGGTACCCGAACATGATCCAGCGCTCGCCATTCCATGAGGCTGGGGGTGTGGCCGATCAGGGCTTCGGCGGTGCGGATGAGGGGCCTGCCGTCCGCACCACAGGTGTCCGTGCAGCCTGAGTTTGCCGCAAAGAAGAAGCCAAGGGGCCGTGTGTCGCTTGTGGCCGGCTACTGTTTCGTCGATTCTCCTTGCGTTTGCGGGTGTGTTAGGCGGAGTCGGCGCAAAGCTTTTTCGGCGACTCCGGGCCCCGATCCCGGATGACACAGAAGAAGAGTCGGTACACAGGCACGTGAATATTCATTCAAATTCTGTCCGCAATGATGAGGCGCGGCGTCCGGAGGTGAGCACGATGAGGGGTCTCCGAGTGTGCGAGGTCGTGAAGACCCTGAACGTCGGGGGAGCGGAGGTGCTTTTGGTCGAGCGGCTTCTGATGGCCAGGAACCGAAGCGTGAACCGCGCCGTGGACTACACGGTGATCTGCCTGTGGGCCTCGACCGGCGAGCTCATCGAGCGGCTACGTTCAGCCGGAATCACCGTCATCGATCTCAGCGGGTGCCCGCGCACGCTGGTCTACGCCAGGCTTGTCACCACGGTCCGTCGGATCGCGCCGCATGTGCTGAACGTGCATTCTCCGGCGCCCGCCATCGCCCTCCGCCCGTTGCTCAGGTTCGCGAGGCACCGGCCCGCGCTCGTTTCGACGGTCCACAGCGAGCGATGGCCCAAGACGATGTATCTCGACCGCCTCACCCGAGGGCTGGACGACCGTACCGTGGCCGTGTCACCCCAGGTGGCACGGTCTCGCGCCGTCATCGGAGCCCGTCACGTACTGACCCGCATGCACGGTGTCGACGTGCGCGAGCAGTGGCGGTGGGCGGCCCAGGCGAGCGTCGTGCGGCGCGAGTTCGATGTCCACGAGAACACCTTCCTGTGCGCCTGCGTGGCCAACTTCCGGCCGCAGAAGAATCACCGCATGCTGCTCCAGGCGGCCCGGGAGGTGGCGCGGACCCGCCCGGACACCGTTTTCCTGCTCGCCGGTGACGGCCCGCTGCTGGACGAGGTCACCCGCGAAGTGAGGGAGCGGCGCCTCGGTGGCCACGTACGCGTCCTCGGGCCGGTGCCCGATGCCAGAAGGCTGGTCGCGGCGGCCGACCTGCTGGTTCTCAGCTCCCACTACGAGGGGCTGCCCGTCGTGGTGATGGAGGCCCTCGCGGCGGGGGTGCCCGTCGTCTCCACCCGGGTCGGGGGAGTGCCCGATCTGATCATCTCGGGCCGGAACGGGATCCTGACCGAGCCGGGCTCGCCTGACGCGCTCGCCAGAGCCGTGGTTCAGGCGATGGAGCCCCAGACGCACCGTGAGCTGCGGGCCGGAGCCCTGGCCAGCGCGGACAGGGTCGACATGGCCGGTACGGCGGAATGGTTCGAAGAGCTCTATGAGGACGTGGTCAGGAGCGTGAAAGCCTGATGTGTGGAATCGCGGGGATCGCGTCGACGACGGCGCCGGATCCGGAGATCGTCCGCCGGATGTGCGATGTGATCGCGCACCGGGGCCCCGATGGCGCGGGCTTCTACAACGACGACCGCGTGGCGCTGGGGATGCGACGTCTGGCGATCATCGACGTGGCGACCGGTGACCAGCCCGTCCACAGCGAGGACGGACAGGTCGTCGCCGTCTTCAACGGCGAGGTGTACAACTTCGCCGAGTTGCGGCAGGATCTGGCGCGGCGCGGGCACACGCTACGTTCGACGGGCGACTCCGAGTGCCTCGTGCACCTCTACGAGGAGTACGGCGCCGACATGGTCCACCGGCTTCGGGGGATGTTCGCCTTCGCGGTCTGGGACCGGGCCAGGGGACGGCTCCTTCTCGCGCGGGACCGCGTCGGCAAGAAGCCGCTGTACTGGCGATCCGACGGCGAGACCATCTGGTTCGGTTCCGAGCTGAAGTCGCTCGAGCAGGACCCCGGCATGTCCCGCGAGACGGACCCGGTGGCCCTTCATCACTACCTCTCCTATCAGTACGTCCCGGCACCATGGTCGATCTACCGGGAAGCGCGCAAGCTCCCGCCGGGCCATGTGCTCGTCTGGGAACGGGGCCGCGCCACGCTGCGCCGTTACTGGACGCTCGACCCGGCCACGCGTGTGGTGGCCGACGAGAGCGAGGAGGAGGAGCGGCTGCGCGAGCTGCTGCTGGAGGCCACCAGGATCCGTATGGTGAGCGAGCGCCCCGTCGGGGCGTTCCTGTCGGGAGGGATCGACTCGTCGGCGGTGGTCGCCGCCATGGCGATGCAGAGCCCGGAGCCGATCAAGACGTTCTGCATCGGGTTCGAGGACGGCAGGTACGACGAGCGCCACAAGGCGCGGATGGTGGCGGACCGGTATGGCACCGATCATCACGAGCTGGTCGTCACGCAGGGCATGCTCGACGTGTTGCCGCGTCTCGCCGGGCACTTCGACGAGCCGTTCGCCGACTCCTCGGCGATTCCGAGCTTCTACGTCGCGGAGCTGAGCCGCAGGCACGTCACGGTCGCGCTCAACGGCGACGGCGGAGACGAGTCCTTCGGCGGCTACCAGCGCTACGCCCTCATGAACATGGCCCGCCGGATTCCCGCGCTGCCGCGACCTCTGGCCGCGGCGGGCGCGAGGCTCGGCTCCACCATCGTGGAGCGGAGTGACTACGGCACGCTCGCGCGCCGCCTCGGCCGTCTCATCAGGTTCGCCGCCGAGCCGCCGTCACGCCGGTACGCCGGGCTGATGTGCTGCTGCACCGAGGACCAGAAATGGGGCATCTACAGTGACGAGTTGCGCGTTCTGCTGTCCGAGGTGGACAGCGGCGCCCTGGTCGAGGATCTCTTCCTGGGCTCGCGGGCCGAGACCGACCTCGGCCGCGCTCTGGACGTCGACATAGCCACCTATCTCCCGGGAGATCTGCTGGTCAAGGTCGACACCACCACGATGGCCCACTCCCTGGAGGGCAGGTCACCGTTCCTGGACCACCACCTGATGGAATGGGCCGCCGGACTGCCCGCCTCACTGAAGGTCCGCAACCGCCAGACCAAACTGCTGTTGAGGCGGGCGGTCGCCCCGTGGCTCCCACAGGAGCTGTTGCGCTACCCCAAGCAGGGATTCGGCGTCCCGCTCGCCGCCTGGCTGCGCGGCGAGTTGCGCGACCTCGCCTGGGCGGTGCTCACCGACGGCACCGCGCGCGGCCGGGGCCTGTTCCGGCCGCCCGCCGTACGCGATCTGCTGCTGCGGCACATGGGTGGCGCGGACCACAGCGCCGTCCTCTGGCCCCTGATGCAGTTCGAGCTCTGGGACCGGGCCCGCGCCGTTCAGGCGGACGTCGGCGTGGCATGCGCGGGGGACCCGACCGGTTCGGCGAGGGGCTGACAGCGAACGTATGAGGGGCATCGCGATGGCGGTGCCCCTCATACGCGTTCCGCGGAGTCAGCGCGGATCGTCCGGGATCTCGTAGACGGCGAAATCGCCGGAGCGGAATCGCAGGATCGCGTAGTTCGCGATCCCGTGCTCTCGACCGGTGTTCCTTTCGTCCGCGAAGAGCCAGCGGACGCCGTAACGTGCCCGTAGACGCCGGATCGACTCCCGGGACGGCTGGAGAAACGCCTGGTCGTTCGAGCGGAGCCGGTCGGTGTCCCAGAATTCGGTCGCCTTCCGCTGGTGACCTGGCTGCGGCCGATCCCAGTTCGTCACGGTGTAGGTCCATCCTTCAAGCAGGACACGCCGTTCGGTGAGGGCGCTCACCCAGGAGTGGCGGCCGTCGCAGTAGTCCGCTTCGTATCCCCAACGGCAATGTCCGTTCGTGGCGACCATGTCGTCGGCATCCGAATGGTCGCGCAGCCATCGCCCGGCGGTCAGGGCACCCCGAGGCACCGCGGTTTCCGTCGAGGCCGCGGGGGCTCCCGCCGGCTCGGCCCGGGTCGTGGGGTGGGTCACCGAGAGGACGCGCGCGTGCGCCTCCGCGGGCAAACCCATCGCCGCGGCCATCGACAACGTGAGCGCGAAGCCCGCGGCGCCCCGCCGCGCGATCAGGGCGATCGCCGTCGCCCCGACGAGAAGCAGCAGCACGACGTAGGGCAGAAACAGGAGTACGGCGGACCGCCCCTGAGGTTGCGGGATCTCGACTCCGCAGGCGAGAGGGATCAGGTAGGCGAAGGCAAGGCCGACACCGGCCACGGAGGCCACCCTGACACGGGAGACACGCGTAGCGCGGACGAGAACGACCAGCCCGTACACCGCGACGATTCCCATGTAGGGGAAGGTGGCCCTGAGGAAGTAGAGCTGATCGAGAGCCTGGTTCCCGAACAGAAGGGCCATGCCGAGGCCGGCGGCACCCATGCTGACCATGATGACGACCGCGGGGCGAGCCAGCAGGCGTGGCCGGCTCAGCAGCCCCAGAACCCCGGACCAGGTGATCCCCCAGCTCATCAGGTACACGAGGATGAGGCCGATCGCCGCGGTCAGGGCCGGAGGGTCCGCCTGTCCGGTGAGATCCCTCCACACGTGCGCGGGGAGAACGAGGAGGGAGAGGCTCAGACCCTGCCGGGCCCCCTGGAACAGCACGATCTGCGCACAGAGAAGGCAGGCCGCGGTCATCCCCAGCGCGAGGAGAGGGGATCGCGGCCACCGGCGGTTCTTGGCCGCTTCCACGGCGGCGACCGCGGCCAGCCCGACGGTCAGCAGCGGAAGGTAGGTCGCCTTGGCGCCCATCAGCGCGACGAGGAACACGGCGAACAGCATCCATCTGCCGCCGGTGCGTGACCTGCCTTCGAGAATTTCGACGAGCAGGAGGACGACCGGTGCGAACAGGGCGGCGCCGAACGTCTGGCTCGGGCTGTTCCATGCCGCGTCCTGAATCCCACCCCACGTGAATATGCCGTTGCTGCCGAGATAGAGGCTGGGAGCCGCCATGAATATCGCTGCCACGACCGCCAGGAGCGCTGCGAACCGTGTCTTCATGACGCGCAGGGCGATCGTGCCCACGAGGACGACGAGCACGGCCAACATGGGCAGCATGGCGAGGCGGAGAAGCAGGACGACCGGCTCGATTCCGGTCACCCAGCTCGTCGCGGCCATTTCCGCGTGGACGAACCAGTGATAGAAAAGCGGCTCTCCGGCGACCCCTGGAGTCGTGGGAGGCATGTGGTGTTTCAGTTCACCGATCAACGACAGGTGAAACGACGCGTCGACATTGGAGAGTCCGAGTGCCGGCCAGGTCAGGGCGTTCGCTCTGTAGAAGGCCACCGCGCTCCAGGCGACCAGATATGCGACCGTCAGCGCGATCGACCACGACCACCACAGGGGTACACCCCTGCGGTGCGAACCTCTCCAGTGACGGCGCAGCCGGGGGACGATGAGGAAAAGCGTGTACGTGCCGACGGGCCACGCCAGGACGAGCAGCGGCATGCCGGCCGCGCGTGCGGGGATGTACGCCAGCACTTCGAGCGCGTAGCCGAGTGCCAATCCCAGAGCGATCTCCTCTGCCAGGGATCGCGCACCGCCGTACAAGGACCGGATCACCAGTACACCGGGAAGCGCCAGGCCCAGGGCCACATAGGTGGCGAAGACGGCGATGTCC
This sequence comes from Microtetraspora glauca, assembly GCA_001570385.1. Lineage (GTDB taxonomy): Bacteria > Actinomycetota > Actinomycetes > Streptosporangiales > Streptosporangiaceae > Microtetraspora > Microtetraspora glauca. The sequence goes on from BBYL01000011.1 coordinate 267,937, forward strand.
GGGACGGAGACGCCGTAAAAACACAGCGCGGCGACAGTGAACGAGCCCAGAAAAGCCGCGGGCAGCCACCGTTGCCTCAGAATGCTCCGCGAAAATCGGTTGAGACGAGACCGGCGCGCCGAAGGAATATTCTGCCGAGCGGTCCCCGCGTATTTTCCGGATGTTGCCGGTGAATTCTTTATAAGTGGCCCCGTGTCCATGGGGGTACCGTAATGGCTTGCGTTTGACCGGCGAGATCGGACACGGACTGTTGGCTTCTTCCTTGTCAAAGATTGTAGGCGCGGAATGGTCACCGGCCGGCCGTTTCCCGGCGGGGCCGGCCAGATACTTCACACGGTTACTTCACACCGCGCACGACGTATATGCCGCGATGACGCTCGATGGAGACCTCGCTCAGCGCGAGATCCCTGGTCCACCGCTCAAGGCGGCGGCGCGTCTGCGGGCTCTCGTACCGTGGCGCGAACCAGTCGAACGTGTCGAGCACGGACCAGTTCCGCAACATTCGGTGGTCCTTCAGATTCAGGTAGCGGTGGTTGGCGACGGGCACCAACCGGGCCAGGAGCGGCCCCGCTTTCGGCACCGCGTGGAGCGCCATGGACAGGGGCAGCAGGCGGGGCGCCGTCTTCTCCACGAGGGAGTAGAGCGTGGCCGGAGGCATTCGCCGGGTGAACGGGCGCAGCAGGTGCCGTGGATGCGTGTAGGCCACCATCGCGGCGTACACGTCCACGCAGAACCGGCCGCCGGGACGCAGGTAGCGGAACATGGTCTTGAACGTCCGCTCGACGTCGGGCGTGTGCTGGATGACCCCGAAGCAGAGCAGGTAGTCGAACGACTCCTCTGGGAACGGCATCTCGTAGATGCTCGCCTGGACCAGGCGCAGATTGGGGAAGCGTCCGTTGGAGGCGGCGTTGGCGTGGACGGCGCTGGAGATGTCGAGGGACGTCACCTCGGCGCCGACCTCGCACAGGATCTCGGTGAACCGTCCGGCGCCGCTACCGCATTCGAGCACCCGCCGGCCACGCAGTTCGCCGACGGTCCAGCGGCTGGACCGGAAGAGCCGGTCGCGGGATATCGGCAGACCGGAGTGCGAGTCGAGCTGGGTCAGCCGATGCTGGTTCCACTGGTATCCGAATCCCTTCGCGTAGTTGTCCGCGGGGACGAACCGGGGCACTCCGCGGTCGACGGGGTACGTCGCCGGGCACGCGTCGCACCGCAACCCGTCCTCCACGCGAAGGCCACCGCGACAGCCGGGACAGCGAAGCTCGGACCACCATGCGCGCGGTGTGTCCGTGCCGGCGGAAGCGTGTTTCGAGAGAGTCATTGGACACCTATCGGTGAGACGGGAAGGACCGCGGTAGCGTCGCCGTCCGATCGCGAATTGTGAGGATCATCGTACGGACGGTCACCTCGCGGACACGCGTTGTTCCGCCGGTGTGTCTCGACACGGGCCGCGAGATCGTCGCTCGTCCGCGCGGCATGGATCGGATTTCCCGGGAGGGGACGACGGCGTCAGCACGTCGTCACACTCTCTGGAGGGGGAGAGCCGCCCGTTCCGCCGGGGCGGGCGCCTCTGATCGGGGGGCTGTGACGGTGACGCGGCCCAGAATCGCCAGCCAGAAGCCGCTGCCGAGGGCGGCGAGAGCCAGCGTCCCCGACGCGAAATGGATAGCGGTCGCCACGGTGCCGGACGCCGACCAGTGCGCCACGAGGAGAGTCGCGACGAGAAGGGCCGCCTCGGCGGTGAGATAGGAGAGCCGCCAACCCGGCTTTCCCACGCCGAGGGCGAGGGTGTTGGACCAGCACGCGATGCCTTTGACGCACGCGGTGCAGAGAAGGAGCATCGCCACCGCGCCCGCGTCCGCGTATTCCGTTCCGTACGCCATGGCGATGACGGTGCCGATCAGCGGGAACGCGACCACGGCCGTCACCACCCCACTCACGGAGAGCAGCAGAGAGGTGCGCCTGACGATTCGTTTGATGAACGCCGATCCGGTCCCCGTCGCGACGGCCTGGGTGATCCGGGGGAACAGCATCGTCGTGACCGGGATGGTCAGGTTGGCGTAGAAGCGGCCCGGAGCCATCGCGATTTTCAGGACGGTCACGAGAGACGGCCCCCCGAGGAGGCCCGCGATCGTGAGGATGCCCGTGTCGGAGATACCGGCGACGGTGGTCCCCACCGACGTCTGGAAGGTGAACGGGATCAGCCCGGCAGGCAGCCGTGCGTGCTCTGTCACCGGCCCCAGCGCGGACACCGCCGTTCGGGTCGCGGTCAGGCAGATGACGGCGGCCATGGCCAGCGCGCCCGCCGCCTGCCCGGCGAGGTAGAGCAGGGGACCGCCGGCCCACAATCCCACGAGCGACAGGGCGAAGGACAGGAGCGCGGCCAGCACCCGGAGCATGCCGAATGTCCGCAGTCGGCTCGCCAGCGCGAGTCCCGCGCCCGCCGTCGCGTACGGGACGATGGCTCCCCGTCCGACGATGGCGAGGGCGAGCATGAGCGCGAGGCCGTCCGGGACGAGGCCGAGCAGCCGGGCGGCCAGCACCGCCACGAGGGCGAGCGCGGTCGCGGCGAGGCCGATGCCTGTGCTCCAGCGCAGCAGGAGGAGGAAAAGCGCTGTCCCCCTGCCACTGCGCCGCTGCTCCAGCGGGACGAAGCGCTGAGTCGCGTCCTCGAGACCCGGGTTGGACACGAGGAACCAGAGCCCGGCCACGGACTGGGCGAAGATGACCTGACCGGAGATCTGCGTGCCGGTCATCCGGACCAGGGCGATCAGGCTGAGCGTGGGGAGAACGGCCTCTCCGAGCCCGGCCGAGCTCAGCGACGTGAAGGTCAGTAGTTGCCGCCCACCTGGTGGCCGGACGTGACGACTGGATCGACTGCGAGTGTTGATGGACATGACCGAAACCCCTTCACCCCCGAACAGACAAGATCAACCGGCTGCGGCCTGTCACAGGGCCGTTCATCTCGCCGTCAGGACCGGCACCCGGTGGGAGGTGACCATCTCGTACCAGCGCTCGATCCGCGCGGCCACCAGCGGCCAGTCGAGGTCCTCCGCGGCGCGGACGCCGCGCTCGCTCATCCGCCGGCGCGTTTCGTCGTCGTCCAGGAGAGCGTGGAGCCGGGCGGCCAAGTCGGCCGCGTCCCCCGACCGGAATATCCGATAAGCGTCCCGTGGGACCACCGGGTCCAGTGTGGACTCCGATGAGATGAGGACGGCGGTGCCGAGCGCCAGCGCTTCCAGCGCGGCGTTCGGGATCCCCTCGCCTATGCCGCGCAGCCGTTGCGACGAGTGCACGAGAACCTCGGCGCGGTTGACCAGCGAATAGACGCGGTCGGGCGCGATGTGTCCGGTGAACTCGATCCCCGGACCGGTGGCCGCGAGGCGCTGCAAGCGGTCCCGTTCCGGTCCCTCTCCCGCTATGACCAGGCGGGCGTCCGGACGTACGGCCCGCACCCGGTGGAACGCATCGATGGTCAGCTCGTGGTTCTTCACCTTCACCAGCGAACCCACGCTGATGATCAGTCCGCGCCGGACCCGGCCGCTGTCACGAAATCCGGCGAGCCGGCCGACGTCCAGACCGGCCGACGTCATGCGAATGAGGCGGTCGGGGATGCCGACGGTGTGCAGGTCCGCCCTGGGGCGTGTTCCCGCCACGATGAAGCCGCCGACATGGCGGAACGCCCACGGCATGATCGCGCGGTGGCGCATTGTGAGGGCCCCGTGAATGTGGAGCATCAGCGGGATGCCGAGGCGCCGGGCGGCGGAGCCGAGCGCGAGCGCCTCCCGATGATCGCCGTGCAGGTGGATGACGTCGGGCGCGGCCACGCGGGAGAGCGCCTCGGCACACTCCATCGCGAAGGCGATCTCGTCTGACTTGAGGGACACCGCCCGGCTGGCCCCGGTGCGCGTCAAGGGCATCGGCGCTGTGCCTCGCGGAAGCTCGCCGCGCCGGTGCGCGACGATCACCTCGTGCCCGCGTGGCAACTGCGCTCGGATGAGGCGTTCGATATGGAGCTCCATGCCTCCGGGCTCCGGCGGCAGTCGATACGCGATGTGCAGAATTCTCATGACGACTTCCTGTGGTGCGTGTCAGGGACCAACAGCCGGCGCCGCCCCTGTCGGCCGCGCGGCCGGCGGTGTCAGAGGGCCGGACGGGGCCTGGCCGGGGCGCTGCGGCGTCCGGGTCCAGGCGACTGCGGACAACAGGCTCACGATCATGACGATCGGCATCCGCTGCCGGAAGATGAGACCGATGTTGGACATGGTCGTCGCGTACACGATCGTGCAGGGCACGATGAAGAGAAGCAGGAGCATCAGGACTCTTCGGTCCTGAACCCACAATCTCCGTGTTCCTCGCGCCGCGCAGAAGAGCAGGTAATACCAGACCAGGGTTTCGATCTTCGCGAGCTGTAGCACCACGCTTCCCCCCATCCAGGGAAACGGTGACAGCACGGTGTAGACGAGTTTCGGCGCGAAAGCGCTCCATGGGTTTCCGCCGTCGTCGAAGACGACCCCGGATCCTGTCTCCGCGTTCGCGAGGCGGACCGCTTCCGACTGGCCGAGCTCAAGCTGTTCCTGCATCGTTTCGACAGCCGCGTTCGGAGCCGCTCCCGGGAAGAACGCGAGCGATGCCAGTACCCCCGCGAGAAGGGCGAGGGTGCAGAAGGGGAGCGCGCGCCTGGCCCCGACGAAACCGAGGATGAGCGGTAGCCCGCACATGAACACCATGTAGGGGCGTACGTTCCACAGAGCCCACAGCAATGGTGCGAGCAACAGCACTTTCCGGATGTCGAATCTCTGCACGTTCGACGTGGCCAGCGCCAGGCACGACACGACGAGGAACACATTGAAACCGTCTTTGAAGGTGTCCGACGTGTGCAGCAGGAACGCGGGCATGAACGCCATCAGGACGAGGAGGCGGAAGGAGGAACGCTCGTCGGCGCCGATGACCCTGGCGAACCTGTACATGACGATGCACAGAGCGCACGCCATGAGCGCTATCACAGACGTGCAGGCCAGGAGAGCCGGACCGCCGCACACATACATGATGAGCGCGAAGATGTTGCACGGCACCGCCACGGAGTAAAGGGAGGGAATCTGGTCGGAGGTGACGAACTGGAATCCCTCACGTTTCCAGTACGCGACGATTTCTAGTGCCCTGTGCTCATAGGTGTAGTTGTCGCCCCCATACGGCAGCAGGCTCCGCATGACCAGGACGTGGATGACCAACCGGGCGACGAAGGCCAGCAGCAGCACCCGTAAGGCACGTCGTGCCACGTGTCCATCCAGGGAGGACTGAACGAGGAAGACGAGTATCGTCGCGGCCGCCGCGACAATTATGTACTCCACAAAGAATCACCCGAATGATGTTATGGCGGGGATGTTCCGGGACGTCCGGCCACTGTAATCGGGGGAGTCTGAAAAGGTGCCGAACGCATGGCCGCGCGATATTCCAAGCCCCCGTAAAGAATCGAATGCGCACCTGGCGGGGGACGATGGCGCGCCGCTGGGTACCCGTGAACGGTTCCTCGTCGGCTAAAACGGCTTTGACGACAACAAAGGCCTGGCAATGAAACGGTGGTCACGCTGCGTCGGAGCCGCTTCCCGGCACGCGGGTCGCCAGTCTTGCGGTCATGGACACGATCTCACCCGTTCACGGTTCCACGTCGGGCTCGCAGGCGCCCGAACGGATCGCGGACGTGGGCGGATCCGCGGATGGCGGACGGCCCGCCAGCCGGCGCCGCGGGGCGGCCGCTTTCCTGACATCCCGGTGGCTGCCCGCGATCGCGGCGTCCGGGCTCAGCGTCGCGGTGCTCCTCCACTATGGTGTGTCCCTTCGCGACCTGGTCGTCTTCAGCGCGTACGTGCTCCTCTGCGTCACCGTTCCCGGCGTGCTCCTGATCCGAGCCCTGTACAAGGGCCGCCGTACGTGGGCCGAGGAGATCGCTCTCGGGCTGGCCCTGGGCTACGCCGTCGAGGTCTTCACCTACATCGCCGCCCGCGCGATCGGCCTGCCCCTACTGGTGCTGGTCTGGCCGGCCACCACCTACGCGATCTTCATCGCCGTCCCCCGCCTGCGTCGGCACTGGAGGGGCGGGCGGCACACAGGCACGGCCCCTCTCTGGTTCTCCTGGGCCCTCGTGCTGCTCGTCGCGTATCTGCTCGGATGGGGGGCCGCTTCCTATTTCGCGGTGACTCCGCTCGACTGGCCGGGGCTTGCCGCCGCTCCGCCGGATGTGCCGTTTCATCTGGCTCTGACCGGCGAGCTGAAGCATCAGATGCCGCCCATGGTGCCGATGGTCGCGGGCGAGCCCCTCTTGTATCACTGGTTCGTCTACGCGCATTTCGCGGCGTCGAGCTGGATCACCGGCGTGGAGCCGCTGGTTCTGGTGAACCGTATCGGCGTGCTGCCCATGCTGCCCGCGCTCGTCGTGCTGATCGGAATGACCGCGCGACGTGTCACGCGCTCCTGGACCGCGGCGCTGCTCGCCACGGCAGGCACGATCATGGTCGCGATTCCGGGCTTCTTCGTCGGCCAGAACGGGCCGTTCAGCTGGGGAGGAGTGCCAGATCTCGCGTGGACGAGCCCCACGCAGACTTTCGGGGCGCTCCTGTTCGCCCCGGTCGTGCTCCTTCTGATCGATCTTCTGGAGCACAGGCGCACCGGCAGCGCCTGGATCCTGCTGGCGATCTTCCTTCTGGGGGTGATGGGGGCCAAGGCCACCTATCTGCCCATGCTCGGCGCGGGGCTCGTGGCGATCACCCTGGTCGAGGCCGTCAGACATCGGAGGTTGCACCGGCCCGCGCTCGTCGCCCTGGGGATGACCGCGGCCTGCCTCCTGTACGCGCAGTGCGTGCTGTTCGGCGGGGCCCGGTCCGCCATCGTGGTCGCGCCGCTGTTCTTCATGCGCACCTGCTGGCAGGCGTGGAGGGGGCTGGGCGCGGCGGTCGAGCCTCCCACGGGCTCCCTGGTCGGTGTCACGTTGGTGTTCCTGCTGAGCTGGTTGGTCATGTGGTCCGGAATCCTCGGCCTGCTGAGCCGGTCGCGGTCACTCACGCGCCACAGCGTGATCCTCATGCTCGGCATCGGCGTGATCGGGCTCGGAACGGCACTCATGCTCGGCCACCCCGGTCGCAGCCAGCTCTTCTTCATGTACGGCGCCTACCCCTACCTGGTGATCCTGTCGGTGTACGGGCTCCTCGTACTGGTGCGGCGAGCGCGGGTGCCACGCAGGGCGGCGATCTGCGCGGCCGTGGCCGGAATCGCCGTCGCGTACCTGATCCCCTTCGTCTGCGGAGCCACGATTCCGCTGGGCCAAGGCGAGGACGACAGTGTCCTGTACCGGCCCTATCTGGTGCTCGTGGCCGTTTCCGCGTTGGCGGCGATATTCCTTCTCCGTACCTGGGGCGGGTACCGCGCGTGGGCGCTCATGTCCGTCGCTTCCGTGGCGATCGCCCTGCAGGCGGACGTGCAGGGTCACGTCCTGTCGGTGCTGCCCCGCGTGGCCGGTGCCGGGCTGCACGAGGCGGCCGGGTCCACCGAGTTCCAGGAGTCCCAGGCCGTCCAGAGCACCCTGACGGCCCCCGGCCTCATGGCGGCCGGCCGATGGCTGCGTTCCCACTCCGATCCGCGCGACCTCATCGCCACGAACGCTCATTGCAGGCCCGATGGGCAGGTCGCGTGCGATGAACGCCATTTCTGGGTCGCCGCGTTGAGCGAACGGCGCGTACTGGTCGAAGGATGGGCCTTCACCGGCACGAACATGAGCCACTGGCGGCCGGGCGAGTCCCCGGAGTATCTACCGTTCTGGGACCGGGAGCGACTGCGCGCGAACGATCTGGCCTTCACCTCGCCGTCCCGCGAGGCGATGGAACGGCTGCGCGACCGGTACGGCGTGCGCTGGTTGTTCGTCGACGAGCGAGACGCGAGCTCGCGGATCGGCGCGTTCGCGACGCTGCGATTCCGATCTCCCGGCTGCGCGATCTACGAATTGCCGCGCGCCGCGTAAGGCTTTCGCAATGGCTCGCCAAGCGGCGGCGGCGCCGCGGGAGGCGGCGTAGCCGCCCGTTGTTCACTGCACTCGTGACAACAGCCGACACGATTCCCTTCAACAGACCGCACGTCTCTCGGAACGAGCTGGAGTACCTCGCCGAGGCGGTACGTCGCGGATCCACGTCCGGCGACGGGCCGTTCACAGCGCGGGCCACCCGGCTGTTGACAGAGATCACGAAGTCCCGCGGCGCGTTGCTGACCACGTCGTGCACCCACGCCCTGGAGATGAGCGCGCTCCTGCTCGACCTGCGGCCGGGCGACGAGGTGATCATGCCGTCGTTCACCTTCGTCTCGACCGCCAACGCCTACGTTCTCAGGGGCGCGGTGCCGGTGTTCGTCGACTGCCGTCCGGACACGCTGAACATCGACGAGCGGCTCGTCGAGGGAGCGATCACGGACCGCACGCGAGCGGTCGTCGTCGTCCACTATGCGGGAGTCGCCTGTGACATGGAGACGATCGGCAAGCTCTGCGAGCGGTACGGCCTCGCCCTGATCGAGGACAACGCCCACGGCCTGGGTGGTTCCTATTACGGCAGACCACTCGGCTCCTTCGGCGGGCTGGTGGCGCAGAGCTTCCACTCGACGAAGAACGTGCAGTGCGGTGAGGGCGGGGCCCTGCTGATGAACGACCCGAGGCTCGCCGCGCGCGCGGAGATCATCAGGGAGAAGGGCACCGACAGGAGCAGGTTCTTCCGGGGACAGGTGGACAAGTACCGCTGGGTCGACGTCGGCTCGAGCTACCTGCCCTCCGACATCCTCGCCGCGATGCTCACCGCGCAGTTCGAGTCCTTCGACAGGATCCAGTCGCTGCGACACGCCGTCTGGGCCAGGTACCACGAGGAACTGGCCGGCTGGGCGGAGGCGAACGAGGTCCGCCTCCCCATCGTCCCCGACGGTTGCGAGCATCCGGCGCACCTCTACTACCTGCTGCTCCCCGACCTTCCGAACCGGCAGGCGTTCATCGCCCACCTCGCCGAGCATGGCGTGCAGGCGACCTTCCATTACCAGGCCCTGCACTCCGCCCCGGCGGGCGCCCGGCATGGGCGGGCGGCGCCCGGCGGATGCCCGGTCACGGAGGAGGTGGCCGACCGTCTGGTACGGCTGCCGCTGTTCGCCGACCTGGACGAGGACGACGTGACCCGCGTGATCGACGCCGTACGCTCCTTCACGGTGAGCTGATGGGCTGGCATGAGGTGATGGAGGCGGAGGCCGTGCGCACCGCGGCGTCGCCTTTCGAGTCCGCCAGGTTCGGCCGCTCCGTCGAGCGCCTCACCGTCTCCGCCGAGTCGGCCGCTGAGCTCTCCGACGTGCGCGCGGTGGTCCTGGCCTCGGACGCCGACATCATCATCCTGCGCTACCCGGCCGAGCGCGTCGGCTGGTTCGCAGGGCTCACCACGCTGGGCCGCACCGCCATCCCCGCCGACTCGCTCACGTACTGGCGGTTGCGTGTAGGGGAGGGGAGGGCGCCCGATCCCGAACCCGGGATATGGCCGGGGGGCGTACCCGCCACCGCCGACGTGCGGGCGCTGGTGCGCGGCATCTTCGGCGCGTACGGCAACCACTACCTGGCCAACCCGTTGTTCGACGCGGGAGCCGCGCTCGACGGCTATGAGGAGTGGGCGCTGAGGTCGGCGGCGCAGGGGGACTGCGTAGTCGTGTCGGGCCAGGCGGGCGTGCTGGCGCTCGCCACGCTGGAGGAGGACACGGTGCGCACCGAGATCCTGCTCGCCGGTGTGGTGCCCGCGGCCCAGGGACGCGGTGTCTACGGGCACCTGCTCCGGGCGGTCGAGGACCGCGCGGCTTCACGTGGGGCGGCCGAGGTGGTCATCTCCACCCAGGGACACAACACACGGGTGCAGCGGGCGTGGGGGAGGTACGGCTTCGAGCCGGTGCAGACGGTGCTGACGGTCCACCTGATCCGGAACCGGCTCCTCGTGTGAAATGCCCCGGCCGGTCGGGCTTCGGGCGTATCTGATGTCCGAGATCCACATTCCTGGCCGGTCGTCACCCGTCATAAAAGGACCGGCAAGGACACTGCCTTCCGCGAGTGTCCGAGAAGCCGCCGACGCACGGTGTGGCCAGGCTTTCGCACATGGGTGAAGCTCCGTCCCTCCTGAGTCCCGCACCGGAAGCGGGCAGCGGAGAGGCCTACGCGAACAGGCTGCCCGCCCACGTGCGGAAGGCGGCGAGGTGGCTACCGGCGCTGTCCATGACCGTTCTGGTCGTGGGAGTCGTGCTCCACTTCGGGGTCAGTGTCAAGGATGTCGCCGTTTTCGCGGTGTACGTCGGCCTCCTGATCGCGTTGCCGGGTGTGCTCGTGCTCCGAGCCGTGTACAGCGGCTCCCGCACGCTCGCGGAGGAGATCGCCCTCGGCGTGGCCGTGGGCTACACGATTGAGACATTCGCCTACATCGGTGCGCGGGCTGCGGGGATGCCACGGCTCGTGGTGATCTGGCCGATCACCACGTATGTCCTCTTCCTCGCGGTCCCTCGGCTGCGCCGCCATTGGAACAGCCGGCGGAGCCGCACCACGGCTCCGCTCTGGTACTCCTGGTCGCTCGCCCTCGCCTTCGCCTATCTGGTGGTCTGGGGGGCCGCCTCCTATCTCAGAAAGACGGCGTTGACCTGGCCGGAGCTCGGGTCTTCCGAAGCCGACGTCTTCTACCATCTGGCCCTGATCGGCGAGCTGAAGCACCACATGCCGCCCACCGTCCCGATGGTCGCCGGCGAGCCGCTGCTTTATCACTGGTTCGTTTACGCCCACTTCGCCGCGACGAGCTGGGTCACCGGGTTGGAACCGCTGGTGCTGCTGGCTCGCCTGGCGGTACTCCCCATGCTGGCGGCCCTCGTCGTCCTGATCGGGATGACGGCCAGGCGCGTTCTCGGCCTCTGGGGAGGCGCGTCGCTCGCCGTCGCCGGGGCGATGCTCGCCGCGATCCCCAGTCTGTACATCGGGAGCAACCCGTCGTTCACCCGGAAAGGCATCCCCGATCTCGCGTGGACGAGCCCGACGCAGGCCTTCGGCGCGCTTCTGTTCGCCGCCGCCGTGCTCGTGCTGATCGACATCCGTCGTCATCGAGGGAACGCCGCCGCCCGCGAGTGGCCTTTGCTGGGCGTCCTGCTCCTCGGAGTCATGGGTGCGAAGGCGAGCTATCTGCCGATGCTCATCGTCGGCCTCCTGGGCATCGCGTTGGTGGAGATCGTGAGGTGGCGCCGACTGTCCCGGCCCACGATCACGATGCTGACGCTCGCCACAGGGTGTTTTCTCTATGCGCAATCTGTCTTGTTCGGAAACGCCCGGCAGGCCGTGGTCGTCGCTCCGCTCTACTCCATCCGGACAGCCTGGGAGGAGATCACGCGATCGGGCGTCTCCACGGGGCCGTCGCCCGGTTTGTTCGTGGCCCTGGCCATGGTGTGGGTGCCGATCTGGCTTCTTTCCTGGTCGGGGGTGCTGGGCCTGCTGACGCGGCCGCACTCGCTCCTTCGTGCCCCGGTGACCCTCATGCTGGGCATCGGCGCGGTAGGTCTCGGTGCGGCGCTGCTGTTCGGCCAGTCCGGTGGAAGTCAGTTCTTCTTCCTCTGCGGTGCCACTCCCTATCTGGCGATCATGGCTGTCTACGGAATCATCGCCGTCGCCCGGCGCGCGGGGCTCGCCCGCCGCGCGATGATCGCCGCGTTCTGTGCCGGGCTGGCCGCCGCCTATGCGATTCCCGCCCTCTGCGGAGTCCGGGTGCCGCTCGCCTCATGGCAGCCGGATGACCTGCTGGTCCGGCCCTATGCCGTGCTGCTGGTCGTCATGGCGCTGGTGGCGGCCGCACTGATCGTGGTGTGGGGACGCCTTCGCGCGACGGCCATGACGGTCATCATCTTCTCGACCGTCGGCCTGCTCGCCCACGGTCACGCGTACGTCCTCGCCTCCCCGCACCTGCTCGGCGGGATCGGCTCCGGCGGATCGAATCCGGCCGTGCCGCCCCTGACCATCCCGCAGGGAGCCCTGGACGCCGGGCGCTGGCTGCGCGCGCACTCGAATCCCGACGATCTCGTCGCCACGAACGAGCATTGTCTCCCCGAAGAGGGGGCTCGCTGCGACAGCCGTCACTTCTGGGTGTCCGCGCTGTCCGAACGGCGCATGCTGGTCGAGGGGTGGGCGTTCACGTCGACCAACCAGGACCGATGGCGGCCGGGAGAGAACGTGGTGAACCTCCCGTTCTGGGATGGCTCGCGAATGAAAGCGAACGATGCGGCCTTTTCCAGACCTTCCGCGGCATCGATGCGGCTCCTGGCCGAACGCTACGGAGTGCGCTGGCTCGTCGTCGACGAGCGGCTGACGGGGCCGGGATCTCGGATCGGCGAATTCGCCACTCCCAGGTTCCGTTCCGGCGACTATGCCGTTTACCAGGTGCCGAACGGCTCCCGCGTTCCTGGTGGTCGCCGAGGGTGAGCGCGCATGCGTGCGGCAGGGCGGGCCGATCGCGGCGCAAGGGTTTCGTAATGACTCGATAAGAGGCGACGGCGCGTCCCCTGCCGCCTCACCCGCCGTGTTTCACTGCGGCATCGAAGACGTTCGGCGATGTCCGGGCCGCCCGTCGGGCGCGAGGGGAGCAGCGTGGTGATCGGCGTTCACCTGACGCCAGCAAGTCGTGAAGACAGGGAGAGCGGATGTGGCTGACCGGATCGCGGTGAACGACCTCCGCCGGCATGCGATCACGACGGAAGCGACCGTGCGTACTTCCGCCGAGCGCGTGCTGAGCAGTGGGTGGTACGTCCTGGGCAAGGAGGTCGAGGCCTTCGAGCGGGAGTTCGCCGAGTACTGCGGCGTGGGCCACTGCGTCGGCGTCGCCAGCGGAACGGACGCCATCGAACTCGGGCTCCGTGCCCTCGGCGTCGGCCGGGGAAGCCGTGTGGCCACGGTCGCGAACGCCGGCTTCTACACGACGACGGCCCTGATGGCGCTCGGCGCGGAACCCGTCTTCGTCGACGTGGAGCGTGAGACGAAGCTGATGGATCTCGCCCACCTCAAGCAGATCCTCGGGGAGACCGCCCTTGACGCGGTCGTGGTCACCCATCTCTTCGGGCTCCTGCACGACATGGAGCCGGTCCTGGATCTCACGGCCCGGGCCGGCGTTCCCGTGTTCGAGGACTGCGCGCAGGCCCACGGCGCCCGCCGTGGCGGTCGGGCCGCCGGCTCTTTCGGAGCCGCGGCGAGCTTCAGTTTCTATCCGACGAAGAACCTGGGCGCGCTCGGTGACGGCGGTGCCGTGGTGACCGGCAGCGCGGACGTCGCCCAGTCGGTCAGACGTCTGCGCCAGTACGGGTGGGGGTCGAGGTATCGCGCGGAGATCAAGGGTGGGCGTAACAGCCGTCTGGACGAGATGCAGGCCGCGATTCTGCGGGCCAAGCTGCCTCTTCTCGACGGCTGGAACCGGCGGCGCCGCGACATCGCCACGCGGTATTCCCGGGAGATCGGCAACCCGCGAGTGGACCGCCCTCCCGTCCACGGTGAGGAATACGTCGGCCATCTCTACGTCGTCGTGAGCGACGACAGGGAAGCCCTCCGCGCGCATCTCGCCGAGGCGTCGATTCTGACGGACGTGCACTATCCGCTCCCGGACCACCGCCAACCGGTGTTGGCCGCCCACGGCGGCCGGACCGGACTCCCGGTGACCGACGACCTGTCGGCGGCGATCCTGACTCTGCCGTGCTATCCCGAACTCTCCGACGAGGAGGTCACGCGAGTGATCTCTCGCGTCAACAGTTGGTGACGCCATGTTCTCAGTGATCGTCCCCGTCTACCGGAACGCCGAATTCGTGCCGCAGCTGATCGCGGAGTTCAGCGCCATCAACGCGATAGTCGCGGAACGCTACGCCATGCCGATGGAGTTCGTCTTCGTGGTAGACGCGAGCCCGGACGACAGCTTCGACCTGCTCAAGGAGGCCCTGCCGCGGGCGCCGTTCCAGTCGCAGCTGCTGCTGCACGCGCGTAACTTCGGCTCGTTCGCGGCCGTCCGCACGGGTCTTCGCGCGGCCAGGGGCGACTACTTCGCCACGATCGCCGCGGACCTCCAGGAGCCGCCTGACCTGCTGCTGCGATTCCTCGACCGCCTGGTGCACGGTGATGCCGACATCGCGGTCGGAGTGCGGCAGGGGCGTGAGGATCCGGGGGTGTCGCGGCTGTCGGCCAACATCTTCTGGGGCTTCTACCGGCGTTTCGTCGTGCGCGACATCCCGCCCGGTGGGGTCGACGTCTTCGGGTGCAACCGGCGGATCAGGGACGAACTCCTACGGCTGGAGGAGGCGAACAGCTCCCTCGTCGGCCTCGTCTTCTGGCTCGGCTTCCGGCGTTGCGAGATACCGTACGAGCGGCGCGCGCGAGCGTACGGCAAGAGCGCCTGGACGGTACGCAAGAAGATCAACTATCTGCTGGACAGCGTTTTCGCCTTCACGGACCTGCCGATCCGGATCCTCACGATCCTGGGAGCACTCGGATTCGTCGTGGCGGGCTGTCTCGCCGTCCTGGTCATCGTCATGCGGCTGACCGGTCAGATCCCGCTGGCGGGCTACACGGCCACGATCCTTGTCATCACCTTCTTCGGAGCGCTGAACACTATGGGGCTCGGTTTCATCGGGTCGTACGCGTGGCGGAGCTACGAGAACACGAAGAAGCGGCCACTGGCCCTGGTGAGTACCGCTCGCTCCTTCGACGGCGCTCCGGAATCCATCTCCGATCTCCTCCACACCGGCGGGCGTGTATGAAACAGACCTTCGTCCACCCGCAGGCCCTCTGCGAGAGCACGGACATCGGAGCGGGCACCCGCGTCTGGGCGTTCGCGCACGTGCTCCCGGGGGCGCGGATAGGGGCCGAGTGCAACATCTGCGACGGTGTCTTCGTCGAGAACGACGTGGTGCTGGGAGATCGCGTGACCGTCAAGTGCGGTGTCCAGATCTGGGACGGCATCACGATCGAGGACGACGTCTTCATCGGCCCCAACGCGACCTTCACGAACGACGTTTTCCCGCGCAGCAAGGTCTACCCGGAGAAGCCGGCCCGCACGGTGGTCCGCTCCGGCGCCTCCATCGGCGCGAACAGCACGATCCTGCCAGGTGTGGAGATCGGCACGGGCGCGATGGTGGGGGCGGCCGCGGTCGTGACGCGTTCGGTTCCCCCCAATGCGATCGTGGTCGGCAACCCGGCCCGCATCAAGGGCTACGTCGCGGGCGGGGAACATCTCGGCACGCCTTTCGCGGGCGGCGGCACCAGGCGGACGGGGAAGGTGGGGCTCGGAGTCGGGGCCGCCAGCTTGCACGAGTTGCACGTCACGAAGGACCTGCGTGGCGAACTCTCCGTCGGGGAGTTCGAACGTGAGCTGCCATTCGTGCCCAAGCGCTATTTCCTGGTCTTCAACGTGCCGAGCATGGAAGTACGGGGCGAGCACGCCCACAGAAGCTGTGAGCAGTTCCTGATCTGTGTGCGCGGGTCGTGCGGGGTCCTGCTGGACGACGGTCGCAACCGTCGTGAGGTCACGCTGGACCGCCCCAGCCGCGGCGTCTACATGCCGGCCATGATCTGGGGCACGCAATACCGGTACTCGCCCGACGCCCTGCTCCTCGTGTTCGCCTCCGACTACTACGACCCGGACGACTACATCCGCTCGTACGAGGAGTTCCGGCGGATCGTGTCCAGGCAGCCGGCGCGCGCATGAGGGATTCGTCGTTCGTCCGGTTTCTCGTGGCCGGAGCCGCCAACAGTGGCATAACGTACGGGCTGTTCGTGATCCTGTCGTGGTGGATGCCGCCGTCGGTCGCCTATTCGCTGGTCTTCCTCTTCGGCATCGCTCTCTCCTACGTCCTCAACGCCGTTTTCGTGTTCCGCACCAGGGCGTCGATCCGTACCGCCGTCCGGTTTCCGGGCGTCTATCTGGTCCAGTACCTCACCGGTCTGGCCCTCCTGACGCTGTTGGTCCGCTTGGGGGTCGCTGGCTGGGCGGCGATGCCGCTGACGATGTGCGTCACCGTCCCGCTCACGTTCGTGCTGAGCCGGCGCGTCCTCCGGGGCGCGGCCCGGCGGGTCGAATCCGCGCCGGCGCCCGACCGCCTTTCCGTCTAGTGCCGGAGGGGCACTGGGTACGACCGCGCCGCGCCGTTTTCACCGGTCACCCGGTCCGGAGCCGACTCCCACGGGAGCGTCGAGGTCGTCGGACAGCCGCCCGGCGGTGCGGTCGCCCGCAGTCTCGGCCCGCTCGCGTACGAGATAGGTCGGGCGGCCCATCCCGCCACCGTGGATGCGGCCGACGTACTCGCCGAGCACCCCGATGGATATGAGCTGCGCCGCCGAGAAGAGCGCGACCATCGAGGCGATCGTCGTGAACCCCGCCACCGTGGTGTCTCCCATGACGAACCTCCACAGCACGACCGCGCCGAGCAGTAGGCCGATGATCCCCGCGAGGAACCCCAGGTAGCTGGCGGCCTTCAGGGGAGCGGCGCTGTAGCCGACCAGCATGGTGACGGCGTGTCGCACGAGCAGGCGGGGTGTGTAGTTGGATCGGCCGTGGTCGCGCTCGCTCATGCGCACCCGCACCGAGTCGACGCGGGTGGTGGCCCACGAGAGCGCGACGTCGATGGACGCGTGCGGACCGGACAACCCGTCGAAGCCGTCGCGAAGGCGGGTGCGGAAGGCACGGAACGCGCTGATCGCCCGCGCGGTGCGGATGCCGAGCGCGGCGGCCATCCCCGCCTTCATCGAGCGGGACGCGAGGCTGCGCAGGTATCCGTGCTCCTCCTCGTGCGGCACGCCGTACACCAGGTCGAGGCGCTCGCCCTCGAGCGCGGCGAGCAGGAGGGGGATCTGCTCCGGCAGGTGCTGGAGGTCGTCGTCCATCGTGACGACGACGTCGAACCTGGCCTCCCTGATGCCCGCGACCAGGGCGTTGTGCTGGCCGTAGTTGCGGGAGAGGTGGAGGGCCCGCACGCCCTCGACCCGGCGTGCCAGGTCGGAGGCGACGGTCCAGGTGTCGTCCGGGCTTCCGTCCACGACGAGGATCACCTCGTGATGGGGGGACACGTCGCGCAGCACCGGCATGAGCCTGGCGACCAGCGGCGGAAGGGTCCGCGCTGAGCGATAACACGGAATTACCACCGACACCGACATTGATCCCCCGATTCATTCTCGCCGACGATTACACTCCCCCTGATCGGCCGTCGACAGCAGACCCGGAGTAGCCCTAATATGCTCGAACTCAAAAGCCGTAGTGCCCGGGAGAACCCGATGGTGCGACGGGCCCTGATCCCGGCTTTCCTCGGCCAGCGCATCACATACCTGCTGGCCGGTGCCATGACGGCCGGGGTGTATTACGCTCTTCTTTGCCTAGGATTGCTGGTCGCCAAGAATGCGGTGCCCTACCTTTTCCTCGTCGTGGTCAGCCACTTCATCACCGTGGTGCTCGTCTATCCGGCGTATAGGCTGGTGGTCTTCAAGGTCTCCGGCGTGGGATGGCTGTCCGGTTACCTGCGCTTCTACGCCGTCGGGCTGAGCTTCCTCGGCCTGTCCGTCATCGGCCTGCCCATTCTGGTGGAGTTCGCCGGGATTCCCATCATGGTGGCGCAGGGCCTGATAATCCTGATGAGTCCGCCGCTGAGTTACGCGATACACCGAGCATGGACCTTCCGGTAGTGGGAGGGCGTCGGCAACGTCTAGCCCTGGCAACATGTGCAACACCGTTCGGCAAAGGCGGCCTGCGGTGCGACGTTCTCGATTCGAGCCCCCGGTAATTTCGACCGGTCAGATGGTCGCTGCGGCCATGCGTTCTTCAATGAGGGATCCAAAAGCATGGAAGGACTCGAAGAGCGGTGAAGGCACTCGTTCTGGCGGGCGGCAAGGGGACCAGACTGCGCCCGCTGACCCACACGTCGGCGAAACAGCTCGTCCCTGTCGCGAACAAGCCGGTGCTCTTTTACGGGCTCGAGGCGATCCGTGAGGCGGGGATCACCAGCGTCGGCATCATCGTCGGCGACACGGCGCACGAGATCCGCGAGGCCGTCGGCGACGGTTCGGCTTTCGGGCTCGACGTCACCTACATCGAGCAGGAGGCGCCGCTCGGCCTCGCGCACTGTGTCCTGATCGCCAGGGAGTTCCTCGCCGACGACCCCTTCGTGATGTACCTCGGGGACAACTTCCTGATCGACGGCATCAGCGGCCTGGTCGACGCCTTCGACGCGGCCGACTGCGACGCCCGCATCCTGCTCACCCGGGTCGCGGAGCCGCAGTTCTACGGCGTCGCGGAGCTCGGGCCGGACGGAGAGATCGTCGCGCTCGAAGAGAAGCCGGTGAACCCGCGCAGCGATCTCGCGATCGTCGGGGTCTACACGTTCGCACCCGCCATCCACGATGCCGTACGCGCGATCAGGCCGTCCGCCCGGGGCGAGCTGGAGATCACCGACGCCATCAAGTGGCTCATCGACGCCGGCCATCGGGTCCAGTCACATCTCGT
The DNA here is from genome assembly GCA_001570385.1 of Microtetraspora glauca. Classification (GTDB taxonomy): domain Bacteria; phylum Actinomycetota; class Actinomycetes; order Streptosporangiales; family Streptosporangiaceae; genus Microtetraspora; species Microtetraspora glauca. The sequence goes on from BBYL01000011.1 coordinate 286,476, forward strand.
CACCGGCTATTGGAAGGACACCGGCCGGCTGGAGGACATGCTGGAGTGCAACCGGATCGTGCTGGAGGCGATCGAGCACGACTGCAGGGGCACGGTGGACGGGCTCTCCGAGATAACCGGGCGGGTCGTCATCGGCCCCGGCGCCGTCGTGGAGAATTCCGTGATCCGTGGGCCCGCGGTCATCGGCGCCGATACCAAGATCGATCGCTCGTACATCGGCCCCTACACGTCCATCGGAGACGGCTGCACGGTGGAGGAGGCCGAGGTGGAGTACAGCATCGTCCTGGGCGAGTCGGCCATCAGAGGCGTCGGCGGGCTCAGCCGCTCCCTCATCGGCCGTAATGTCGAGGTCACGAAGGCGGCCGGAGTGCCGAACGCCTGTCAGCTCATGGTGGGAGACCACAGCAAGGTTCAGGTGCGCGCATGAGGATCCTGGTCTCGGGGGGCGCCGGATTCATCGGCTCCAACTATGTCCGGTCGCTGCTCACCGGGGCGTACGCCGGCTACGAGGACGCCCATGTGACGGTGCTCGACAAGCTCACCTACGCGGGCAACATGGCGAACCTGCGGCCGGTCGAGGGGGCCGCCCGGCTCACCTTCGTCCACGGCGACATCACCGACGCCGCCCTTCTCGCCGAGTTGGTGCCCGGCCACGACATCGTCGTCAACTTCGCCGCCGAGACGCATGTGGACCGCTCGATCACCGGCGCGGGCGACTTCGTGGTCACCAATGTGCAGGGCACGCAGTGTCTGCTCCAGGCCGCACTTGACCACGACGTGCGCACGGTCGTCCAGGTCTCGACCGACGAGGTGTACGGGTCGATCGAGGAGGGCTCGTGGACCGAATGCGAGCCGCTGCTGCCGAACTCGCCCTACTCCGCCGCCAAGGCGGGCGCCGACCTGCTCTGCCGTGCCTACCATCGGACGCACGGCCTCGACGTCCGCGTCACCAGATGTTCCAACAACTACGGCCCCTACCAGTACCCCGAGAAGGTCATCCCGCTCTTCGTCACCAACCTCATCGACGGCCGACCCGTCCCGATGTACGGCGACGGCCGCAACGTGCGCGAGTGGTTGCATGTCGACGACCACTGCCGGGGCATCCAGACCGTGGTCGACAAGGGCGGCGCGGGAGAGGTCTACAACATCGGCGGCGGGGTCGAGCTGACCAACCTGGAGCTGACCCGCCGGCTGCTCGATGCCTTCGGCGTCGGCTGGGAGATGGTCGAGCACGTGCCGGATCGGCTCGGCCATGACCTGCGCTACTCCGTCGACTCCGGCAAGATCCGTTCGATCGGCTACGAGCCTCTGGTCGACTTCGACGAGGGGCTCGCCGAGGTCGTGCGGTGGTATCGCGACCACGAGGACTGGTGGCGCGGGCTCAGGGCCACGACCTCCTGATCGTCAGGGCGGTTGTGGTCGTCCGCCATGCGGATGCCGGCACAGCGGTAGAACCGATCACGGAATTCACGCGCGCGCCCTGGGGCCCTATCGCTGCGGGCCACTGGGCGCAGTGCGTTGACGGCTCGGAGCGCTCAGCTCTCGCACAATTACCAAGCTAATTTCCGGGGAACAAAACATGCGGATCGTCCTATTCTGTAATGACCGGACTGGTCTTGAGATCGCGACGTGGCTTCATGGCAGGCCGGACGCGGAGGTCGCCGCGGTCGTCCTCAACGCTCCCGGTCAGCAGCGTCGGGCAGACGAGATCAGGAGCCTGTTCCCTGACCTGGAGCGAGCGGGCCTCGTCCTCACCGGGGACATGCTCAGGAACGGACAGGCGGCGCGCCGCATCGCAGGGCTAGGCGCGGAGTTGGGGATCTCCCTGTATTTCGCGCACATATTCACGTCGGAGCTCATCAACGCGTTTCCGCGTGGGATCGTCAACCTCCATCCCTCCTTGCTCCCATACAACCGGGGGCGGCGGACGGCGATCTGGTCGATCATCGACGGCACACCGGCCGGTGCGACGTTGCACATGGTCGACGAGGGAGTCGACACGGGTCCGGTGCTCGCGCAGGAAGAGGTTCCGGTTCACCCGCACGACACGGGCGGTTCGCTCTACCGAAAGGTCGAGGACGCCGCCGTCGAACTGTTCCGGCGCTCGTGGCCGCTGCTGTGCGCGAACGCGCTCACACCGAAGGAACAGGATCACGACAAGGCCACCGCACACACGACCAGCGAGTTCGAGGCACTCGGGTACCTTGACCCGGACCAGATCATGACGGTCGGGCGAATGGTGGACATCATGCGGGGCCGGTGCTTCAACCGGGACAACTGCGTGCGACTCCGCACGCTCGACGGCACCGTGATCCGCCTCTTTCTGGAGCTGATCCCGGAGTGACCATCGGACGCGTGTGATGGTCGACGAGAAATGACTGACGCGGAGACTCGGGAGCAACGCGCTCGGACGGTGAACGCCCGCCGCGCCGTGTTGCCACTCCTCGTCGGGATCTTCGGGCTCCTGCTGGGCGCGGCCGTTCTATGGCGTTTCGCCGCGGTTTCGCGGCAGGGGAGACCACGGCCGCGGGATTCGCCACCATCGCCTCGATGGTGGCGCTCCTTTCCGCCGCCCAACTCATCGCCTTCGGGGGTTCTGGGGGAGTACATCGGCCGCATCCACAGCTTGGGTGCTGTTCCCATCACCGGTCTCGTCGATGACGAGTACCGCGTTCAGGTCACCACCTGATCGACTGCCCAGGTGGCGACCCGGTCGCGTACGGCCTTGTCATTTCAGCGGGCCAGGAACGAGAAGTGATACAGCACGTGTGGGCCGCGGTGGCCGATCGCCTCGCCGAGGGTCCGGCGGTTGGCCGTCTCCTCATTTCGATCTACAACTGGCGTACCAAGATCATGAAAGCCCGGTCAGGTGGGCACCTGCGGTAGCGCGGGCTGTAGTGACGACGTTTCACGGCACCCTCGTCGAAGTGGCGATCTTCAGATACCTCTTGGCGTTCGGCCCGGTGTTGAAGATGAGATCGAGAACGCTCACGTGATGGTCGAAGGGTGGGTGGAGTTGCGGATACTCGGGATAGCCCGAGTAGTCGAACCATTGAGTCTCGATTCCCGCATTCTGGAAAATGGTTTCGTCGAGGTAGGCTCGAGCGGCCGGGCCGGTGATGTATCGGGTCGCTCCCGACTTCCGGCACAGGTCGACGAGACGCTCGGTTTTGGATCCCGTCGCACCGTAGTCGGTGGACTGACGCAGGTTGGCCTGAATGCCGAGGATCGAACAGAGCCCTTCGAGGAAGTGTCTGTTTATTTCGGACATCCTGCTTCCTTCGCATTCTCGGTACATCTTTTCCAGGGCCGTGGCGTACTCGTCGAAGTAGGGGCTCCTCCGGTAGGCGTGTGTGAGTGATCGCCAATGTTTGACATTCCAGGACCGGCTGGCGACGGTCGCCTCGTTGATCAGCTGGCTCCGGCTTCCGTGTTCGATCGGAATCGAGAGCCATATGGGGCCCGTGGCCGTCTTTATGCGGTTGCGATTACGCCAATCCCTGTTGGTGTATTGCACGTCGTCGAGCAGGATGAACTCGTCGACATGGGCGATGAGATCGAAATATCCCTTCCAGGGTATATAGTTCGATTGCACTATCGCAACTCGCTTCATTCGATTCGCGCTTCCGTATTGTTCGGCGTGGGTTTGTGTCCGGCGCGCACGGCGATTCTGTGGCCCCCTCACTTCGGGCGGGGCTCCTACCGGCGACATGGCCGTGACGGACGTCACCTGTGGGCACATCAGCCGCCTCCGTGGAGGGGTCGACAAGAACCTATGGCGGCGGCGACCGGTTGACCGTTCGAATTTACGGGGAAACCGATCAACGGGCCCGCGCGCCCCGTCGATTTTGCCGATAAGCGTCGGGCTCCTTGCCGGGCGTTTACCGGGATCGGAAGTCGCCTCGGCCACACGATCCGGACTCACGCCGTGGACCGCTCGGCCCGGCTGCTGATGCCATCGCAGATGGTGGCGTAAGGCGCGGTCCTCGCCGACAGGGCGCTTCTTCCGGTTCTGCAACTGTGCGAAGTACGCCTCGATCTCCTCGGCGCTTGTCGCCGGGGAAAAGCCGCAGCGCCTCGACGCCGGGGCAGACCTCCGCGCGTTTCTTCCCTCGCGAAACAGCCCCTTTGTTCGAAAGTCGACTGCGTCTGTCCGCGAGGCGAAGCTGCGACGGCGGTTCGCCCGATGCCGGGCATGGCAGGCGACACGCCGAATCTGCCTTCGGGGGTTCGGGATCTCCCGACTTCTAGAGTCGGGACATCTGATCTGGAAAATGACGGGGGTCCTTGGAAGTGGGAGAGAAGCTGGTCGTGATCGGCCAGGGATACGTCGGCCTGCCGCTCGCGATGCGGGCGGTCGAGGCCGGGTTCGACGTCGTGGGGATCGACCTCGACGAGTGGAGGGTGAAACGCCTCAACGCCGCCGAGAGCTACGTCGAGGACATCGGTGACGACGTGCTGGCCGCCGCCCACCGGTCCGGCCGGTATCACGTCGCAACGGACTACGCGGGCGCCGAGGGGTTCGACGTCTGCGTGATCACGGTGCCGACGCCACTGAGCGAGGGCGCACCCGACCTGCGCCACATCGCCTCGGCCGGCCGGTCGATCGCCCCGTTCGTACGGCATGGCTCCCTGGTGGTGCTGGAGTCGACGACCTATCCGGGGACCACCGAGGAGTACCTTCGTCCGATCCTGGAGGAAGGGTCGGGGCTGCGGGCCCCCGAGGACTTCTGCCTCGGCTACAGCCCGGAGCGGATCGACCCGGGCAACGCGCGCTGGCGGCTGGAGAACACCCCGAAGGTCGTCTCCGGCCTCGACGAGGCGTCCCTCGCCCGGATCCGGGCCTTCTACTGCGCCATCGTGGAGCAGGTCGTCCCGGTGTCGTCGCTCCAGGTGGCCGAGCTGTGCAAGCTCCTGGAGAACACGTTCAGGCACGTCAACATCGCCCTGGTGAACGAGCTGTCGATCTTCGCGCAGCAGCTCGGGATCGATGTCTGGGAGGCCATCGACGCGGCATCGACCAAGCCGTTCGGCTACATGCGCTTCACCCCGGGACCGGGAGTCGGCGGGCACTGCCTCCCGATCGACCCGTCGTACCTGTCCTGGAAGGTCAAGCGCAGCCTGGGGCACAACTTCCGGTTCGTCGAGCTGGCCAACGACGTCAACGACCACATGCCCGAGCACGTCGTCCACCGGCTGACGCTCGCGCTCAACCAGCGGTTCAAGCCGGTCAAGGGCAGCCGCGTGCTGCTGCTCGGCCTCGCGTACAAGAAGAACGCGGGCGACTGCCGGGAGTCTCCCGCGATCGAGGTGGCCCGCGCGTTGACGAAGCTGGGCGCGGAGGTGCGGGCCGCCGATCCGCACATCGATCTCGGCCGGTTGCCGGCCGGGATCGAGCTCGCGGAGGCGTCCTACCACGAGCTGGCCCGGGCGGACGCGGTCGTCGTCCTCACCGACCACGACTGCTTCGACTACGAGCTGGTCCAACGCGCCGGCACCTTCGTCTTCGACACCCGCGACCGCTGCAGGGGCTTCAACGTCGAACGGCTCTGACCCGCCCCCCGCCGGGTGAAGTACTGGCAAAGACGACGGCACGAGGACGCGCCCGCCGCCAGACTCTCCGCATGGTCAGGACCATCGCGGCGGGCCCGTCCATCGGCGGGGGAAGGCGCGCCGGACGGCATCGGAGATCCCGCCTGGCCCGGTGGGCGCCCGCGGCGCTCGCCCTCGTGTTCGCGGCCGCGGTGCTGGGGCTCAACGGTGTGTCGATCCGGGACCTCGCCGTCTTCGGGCTCTATCTCGCGCTGGCCCTCGCGCTCCCCGGCGTCCTGCTGGTCAGGGCGCTGTACGGAGCGGTCAGAGGTGATGGGAAGGACGCCGGCCGCACGGCGGGGGAGGAACTCGCCCTCGGCGTGACGCTGGGATACGCGATCGAGGTGCCCGCGTACATCGCCGCCCGCGCGGCGGGCCATCCGCTGCTCGTCCTGCTCTGGCCGGCGGCCGTCTACGCCGCCTTCCTGGCCGTCCCACGGCTGCGCCGCCACTGGAGGCGCGTGCCGCCGGGGCCCGCCGCGCCGCGGTGGTGGTCCTGGTTCCTCGCGCTGGTCGTCGTCTACCTCACCTGGTGGAGCGCCACGAGCTTCTTCGACGCGAACGCGTTGACCTGGCCCCGGGCCGGCGCCTCCCTCTTCGACATGCCCTACCACCTGGGCCTCGTCGGCGAGCTGAAGCACCACATGCCGCCGGAGGAGCCCACGGTCGCCGGTGAGCCGCTCCTCTACCACTGGTTCGTCTACGCCCACCTCGCGTCGTCGAGCTGGGTCACGGGCATCGAGCCGATGGTGCTGCTCTTCCGCCTGGCCGTCCTGCCGATGTTGGCCGCCTTCGCCGCGCTCATCGGGATGATCGGGCACCGCGTCACCGGATCGCGGGTCGCCGCGGCGCTCGCCGTCGCCGGAACCCTTTTCGTGTCCATGCCGCGCCTGTACGCCAACACCGACGGGCTGCTCCTGTGGAACGGCCTCCAGCCGAGCGGATGGGGCAGCCCGTCGCAGATGTTCGGGGCGCTGCTGTTCGCGGCCGTCGTGCTCGTGCTCGCCGACCTCCTGGAGGGGCGCGGCGGCCGGGGCGCGTGGGTCCTGCTGGCGGTCCTCCTGATCGCCGTCATGGGGGCCAAGGCCACCCATCTGCCGCTGCTCTTCGCCGGGCTGGTCGTGGTCGGCGCGGTGCGGGCGGTCCGGGACCGGCGTCCGCCGTGGGCCGTGCTCGCCACGCTCGGAATGACCGTCGCGTGCCTGGCCTTCGCGCAGGTCGTCCTGTACGGCGGCGGCCGCCAGGGGATGATCGTCGCCCCGCTGTCCTTCGTGCGCACGACGTGGGTGAAGCTCGCAGGGCTGGGCGACGCGGCGCAGCCGTCACCGGCCTCCCTCGCCGGGATGACCGCGGTCTACCTGATCTGCTGGGCGGTCACCTGGTGCGGGATCGCGGGGTTGTTGCGCCGCCCCCGGCTGCTCCTGGGGCCGCCCGTCGTCCTCATGCTCGGCATGTGCGCGGCGGGCGTCGGCGCCGTGCTCCTGCTGGGCAGCACCTACCTGAACGAGGGGTACTTCCTTCAGGCGATCTATCCGTACCTCGCGATCCTCTCGGCGTACGGGTTCCTGGTCGTGACGAAGGGGGAGCGGCCCTCGCGCTGGGCGGTCGCGGGCGCCGTCGCCTCGGGGCTGGTGGTCGCGCACCTGATCCGCGTGCTGTCCGGCGTCGTCGTCCCGCTGGGGCCGGGCCGTGCCGAGGCCGCGCTCTACCTGCCGTTCGCCGTCGTGTTCGCCGTCGCGATCCTCGCGGCCGCGGCCGCGTTCGCGCTGCGGCGGCGCAGGGTGCGCGCCTGGTCGCTCGCGCTGTCCATGGTCGCGGCCATGGGCGTCCCGGCGTCCTGGCAGGCGCGCGCGCTCGCGCTCGGCGACGACCCCGGAGCCGACCCCGCCGCGGCGCGGGTGGTCCACCCCGACAGGGAGAAGGTGCCGCGCGGCGCGCTCGCCGCCGGGCGGTGGCTGCGCGCCCACTCGCGGCCGGAGGACCTGGTCGCCACCAACGCGCACTGCGTCTGGGGCCGTGAGGACCCCTGCGACAGCCGCCACTTCTGGGTGACCGCGCTGTCCGAGCGGCGCGCGCTGGTCGAGGGATGGGCGTACACGCTGACGAACATGGACCGCTGGCGGCCCGGCCAGTCGGTGCTGCGGCTCCCGTTCTGGGACTCCGAGCGCCTCCGGCTGAACGACGCGGCCTTCCGCCGCCCGTCGGCCGCGGCCTTCCAGTACCTGCGCGACCGCTTCGGGGTCCGCTGGCTCGTCGTCGAAGAGCGCCGGTCACCGCCGATCGGGGACGCCGCGAACCTGCGCTTCCGCTCCGGCGACTACGCGGTGTACCGGATACCGGCCAAGCTGCCGAGGTGACGGGGGCGGTCCGGGTCAGCGGCGCCCGATGCGGGCGGAGACCTGCCCGACGAGGTTCCGCGGGACGAGCTTGCCGATCGACACGATCGCCTTGTAGCGGGCCGAGGGAACGCTGACCCTCCGGCCGCGGGCGAGGTCGCGCATCGCCTCGGCCACGACCCGGTCGGCCGACAACCACAGGAAGCCCGGGATGCCGGACACGTCCATGGCGGCCCGCCGGTGGAACTCCGTACGGACGAATCCGGGACAGAGGGCCATGACGCGCACGTCGCGGTCGCCGGCCTCGGCGGCGACGGACTCGCTGAAGTTGACCACCCAGGCCTTGGACGCGCTGTAGGTGCCGCGGGTGAAGAACGCCGCCACCGACGCCACGTTGATCACGGCTCCCCGGCCGCGTGCCCGCATCCCTGGCAGCGCGGCCAGCGTGAGCCGCAGCACCGCCTCGCAGTGGACCCGGAGCATGGTCACCTCCTCGTCCACGGGGACGTCGAGGAAAGCGCCGGGATGCCCGAACCCCGCGTTGTTGACCAGCAGGTCGACACCCCGCCTGAGGCGCTCCTCGACCTTCGTCACGCCCTCGTCGAGGGAGAGGTCGGCGGGCAGCACCTCCACCGCCACGCCGTACCGCTTGCGCAGCTCTCCCGCCGAGGCGGACAGACGGGCCGCGTCACGGGCGACCAGCACGAGGGAGAAGCCGTCGGCGGCGAGGCGGCGGGCGAAGGCCGCGCCGATTCCGGCGGTCGCGCCGGTGATGAGTGCGGTGGGCATGACGGCAGACTAGTCCCAACGCCACAGAGCGGCGGCCCCGGCCGGCCCGCGACTCCTGGTGGGAGCGCGGGCCGGCCGGGGCCGCCGGATGTTCGTGACCGTTCGCCTCAGGCGGTGAACCGCAGGCAGGTGAAGGCTTCGGCCAGGGGCTGCCCGCATTGGACGCCGCGTACCGCGGCGAGGCCGCGGAGCGCCTCCTCAGAACGGGTATGGGGATGCGTTCGCCACTGACTCGCGTAACGCCGCAGCCCCTCGATCTTCTGATCGAGGTCGATCGGCTCGATGCCGACGTAGAAGTTGCGCGGCGAGATGCTCTCGCCGCTCCAGCCGTCCGCCACCTCCTCGTACATGAGGACGATGTCGGGTTGATGACGCTCATCCCGTGGCCCTGGCCGCAACGCGGTGATTCCCGCGTGCGCGACGCTCTTGTGGTCCTGGTTGTAACTGGTGATCTCCGGCAGCAGCACCACGGACGGGCGGATCTCGGAGAAGGAGAGCGGACTGTCGCGCTCGAGAAGGTCGATCAGACGCTGCCGCGGCAGATGGTCGAGCCGCAGGTGGTAGTCGCTGCCCCGCAGCGCGATGTGGTGGCCGTCCACACCGAAGTGCTTGACCACCTCCTCGATCTCGCGCTCGCGCTCCGACCCGGTGGACTGTCCCGCCTGCGAGAAATCTCTCGTGTCGCCGACGGTGACGAAGAGCACGAATACCTGTCCGCCCGATCGCTTCACCAGGTTGATGAGGCCACCGCAGCCCAGGAGTTCGTCGTCCGGATGCGGAGCGACCACCAGAAGCCGCTGGTCCGTCCAGTTGATCATGATGTTCCCCGTGTGATCTGTAGTAGAGGGTGGCGCCGCTCAGGCGGACTTCGTGGCCACCACCGCGACCATCTCCTTGGACACCGGCATCGCACCGCTCGGAGGGCAGTACGCCTTGAGGTCGTCGAGCGAGTGGCCTTCGCGCTCGGCGATCTCCTCGTAGAGCAGGGTCGAGCAGAAGTAGCGGAGGAACTCGTCCCGGTTCGGAAAGGTCAGCACGGAATTGATGACCTCTGCCCGGACGCTGCCGAACATTCCCAGAGCGAGAGGCAGGAACTCGTTGACGATCCGCTCCGATCGACGCAGTGTCTTCTCGTCCGCTTTCCGCCCGGTCACCTTCTCGTTGAATTCGTAGAGCTCTGCCACATTGTTGGCAGTAGGCCCGATCATGACGAGTTCGCCGTTTTTGTCGAGCACACGATGCAGTTCACGGAGGGTGAATTCCGCGTCCCTGGCGTTGTATACGGCGAAAGTCACCATGCAGAGGTCGAACGCGCCGTCCTCGAAGGGCAGGGCGTCATCCATGGAGCCGACGCGCAGGGAAAGGTTCTCCACGTCCAGGTAGCGAGCCTTGGCCCGGTTGATCAGCGCTTCGTCCCGGTCGGCGCCGGTGACCGTTCCATCGTCGCCGACGTGTCGCAGGTAGAGGTCGATGTGGTTCCCGTCGCCGCACCCGAGGTCGAGAACGTTCACGCGTGGGCGATGGCCGAGGAAATCGTCGATCCAGTCGGTGATATCGAAGTTGCCGAACAGCTTGTGCGCGCGTATACGGCTTGTCAGGCGATCCTGGGTTTCGTGGTAGCTGATATCCATTTCGGTACCCCTCCTTGGATCGATGGTCATGCGTCTTCGCGCACGCCTGTCCGCATTGGATCGCTCCGCTGCTTTTCAGTCAAGGAGGTGGTGCCGAGGTGTGTCGCCGGGTGGTGACGCCCCTGTTCCGGTCGGCGATTGATTCGGTCGACCGCGGAAAAGGCGGACACGGCCGCATCGAGTTATTTCCGAAACACAATGAGGATACGAGCGCGGACTGTTGTGGCACACCGTCCGGAGCCGCGCCGGCCGGCGTCCGGCGCGCGGGTTCGCCGGGCGGGGACCGGTCCAGGCGTCAATCCCCTGCCGACCGCTCGATCAGCTCCTCGACCTGGGAGTTGAGCCGGGCGCCGCGCGGCCAGCCGGCGTAGTGGGTCAGGAACACGACGACCTCGCGGAGCTCCGTGGGGGTCAGCTCCCCGGTGCGCAGCGCGGTGTCGAGCTGGACGCGCAGGGCGTCGTCGAGCCCCTGGCCGACGAGCAGGCCGAGCAGCAGCAACCGCCGCTCCCTGACCGAGAGCACGTCGCGCGACCAGATCTCGGCGAACAGATGCTCCACCGTCATCCCGAAGAACTCGCCGGGCGCGTCGTCGGGATGGTCCCATCCGTTCACGCGCTTCATGATCTCCAGTCCGCGAGCCCAACGGTCAAGGTCGTCCACGCTGTCGCTCATAGAAGTGCTCCAAGTCCGTCGGCTGTGCGTCTGTGGCGAGCCCGGCGAGCGGCACCCCCGCCCCCTCCATCCTTGGCCACTTCGCGCGCTCGCGATAGGTCATTTTTCGTCGCGCTCTCCGATCTGTAGCACTATCTCACGCGATCAGTCATCCCCTGTTACATGATCGAGTTGACGCGTTCATCGTTTAGTGGTGGATAACAGGCAAAGCCAAGATATGGCCAAGATTTGGGCAAGATTTCCCAGATGACCATCGCCGATGTCGAGATGGATACTCGGAAAACGGGCACTACTACCTCGTACACCCGCAAAGCGGAGGTTGGGCCCTGGTGGAAAGATCGCGGGTTAGGTCCGGAATGGTGGCGGTAACGACAGCCTCCGCACTGCTCACAGGGCTGTCAGGCTGCGCCGGCTCCCAGTTCACGTACGTACGTGACGACGACGGAGCGACATACTTCAAAGTCCCTTCGGAATGGCGCAAGGTCGATCAGGCGTCGCTCGACAACAAGGTCTTCGGCGACCTCCAGTCCGAGACCGCGCGGCTCCAGAAACAGCTCACCTGGACGGTCGGGTTCGACGCCCACTCACGGCCGTCCGCCGACCACCTGCTGGTCCCCGGCTCACTGGTCGAGGACCAGCCGTTCGTCATGGCGAAGGTGCAGACCCTCACCCCGTCACAGCGGAACGAGGTGTCGCTCAACGTGCTGCGCAACTCCTCCGGTCTCCCCGTCGCGCTCAGCACCGAGGCACGGCAGCAGCTCGAATCGTCGTCCGCCTCGCCGTTCAAGGACTTCGAGCTGCTGACCGACCAGGTGCTGCCGGTGAAGGACGGTGTCCGCGGAATCCGGGCGATCTTCAACTACCGCCTGCTCGGCGGGCCGGTCCAGACGTTCGACGAGACGGCCTACCTCTCCGCCGACGGCACGCACGTGTCCACGCTGCTGATCCGCTGTACGGCCGCCTGTTACAGGAAGCGGACCAAGGAGATCGACCAAGTCGCGCAGTCCTTCAAGGTCAAGCGACTCACCTCGTGAAGGAGCCCCTCAGATGAACACGGCACACCAGCCCGAGGGGCTGCGCGAACCCGGCTCGGGCCCCGTGGACCGCGACCCGCTGACCAGGAAACGGCTTCCCTTCTGGGACCGGGCCAAGTTCCTGGTCCTGCTCGCGGTGCTGTTCGGCGTCCTGGTGATGAACACCTACGGCAGCTTCCCCGGGATCATCCCGGTGCGGGACGCGGTCACCAAGACGGCTGAGGAGTCCACCTGGATCCTGTGGCTGGCGGGCCTGGAGCTGATCAGGCAACTCCACTTCCTGATCAGCGAGAGGTCCGCCGGATACCACCGGTTCTGGACGAAGAAGGTCTTCGGCGGATGGAACCGCTGGACCCGCCGCAGGTTCAGCGACTGGACCCGCTTCCGGCTGGCCCGGGCGCTGAAGTGGACGATCTGGATCGCCGTCATCGCCGTCGTGCTCGGCAAGCTGGGGGACACCTCGCCCCTGGAGGCACTGATCCAGGCGCCGGCCCAGGCGGTGGGATATCTCCCGACGGTCCTGCAGGTCCTCCTCTACATGCTGCTGGCCGTCGGCCAGTTCGCCGCCATCTTCTGGTTCCTCTCACGCGGCGGCGTGGACGTCTACTTCCCCGACGACATCAAGACGCGCTTCGCCGACGTGTGGGGCCAGGACCATGTGGTCGAGCGGGTCAAGGAGAACATCGTCTTCCTCGAGCGGCCCGACGAGATCGAGGACAAGGGCGGCTACGTCCCGAGCGGCATCCTCCTGTGGGGCCCTCCCGGCACCGGAAAGACCCTCATGGCCGAGGCGGTCGCCGGCTCGACCGGCAAGCCGTACGTCTTCGTGGACCCCGGCGCGTTCATCAACATGTTCTTCGGCGTGGGCGTGCTGAAGGTCAAGTCGTTGTTCAGGAAGCTCCGCAAGCTGGCGCTGCGCTACGGCGGGGTGATCGTCTTCTTCGACGAGGCCGACTCCCTCGGCAACCGGGGCGCGCTGGCCTCCGGCGGGCCGGGCGGATGGGGCCGGGCCGTCCCCGCGCCCTTCCAGCAGGTGGGATGCAACGGCTTCTCCTACCTCGACCAGGAGACCCGATGGCTGCTCGGCCGCAACGCGGTCGGTCACGGGCAGGGTCACGGGCAGGGTCACGGGCGGGGGCAGGCGGAGGCGGCCGCCCCGGTCTCCAGGACCGGCGCCCTCGTCAGCCGCCTGGTCTACGGCGCCGGCATGGGCGGCGGCGGTGGCGGCATGGGCACGCTGCAGGCGTTGCTCACCGAGATCTCCGGCCTGAAGAAGCCGCGCGGGTTCGTCAACCGGCACGTGCGGCGGCTGCTCGGCATGCGTCCCAAGCCGCCGCCGAAGTACCGCATCCTGATCATGATGGCGACCAACCTGCCCGAGGCGCTGGACGAGGCGCTGCTGCGGCCGGGCCGGATCGACCGCATCTACAAGGTCGGCTATCCGTCGAAGGACGGCCGGATCCGCACCTACAAGGGATACTTCGACAAGGTGCGGCACGAGCTGACCGACGAGCAGGTCGACAAGCTGGCCACGATCACTCCGTACGCCACCGGCGCGACCATCAAGGACCTCGTCAACGAGTCGCTGATCACCGCGATCAGGGACGGCCGGGACGTGATCACCTGGTCCGACGTGATGCGGGCCAAGCGGCTCAAGCAGCTCGGGCCCCCGGAGGACGTCGAGTACATCGAGAGGGAACGGCACGCGGTGGCCGTGCACGAGGCGTGCCACGCCGTCGTGGCCTACCGCACCCGGCACCACCTGGAGATCGACCTCGCGACCATCGAGAAGGGCGCCGACTACCTCGGCATGGTCTCCAGCATCAAGCCGGAGGACCAGTTCACCAGGTGGAAGTCGGAGTACGAGGCCGACATCATGGTCTCCCTCGCCTCGCTGGCGGGCGAGCGGATGTTCTTCGGCGAGGACAACTCCTCCGGCGTCTCCGGCGACCTCCAGTCGGCCACGCTGCTGACCGGGCTGATGGAGGCGCACTGGGGCATGGGCATCGGCGTCGCGTCGCTGCCCGCCCTGCAGGACCTCGGCATCCGTGAGGGCAGGGCCCAGAATCCGCCCGGCCAGGGCGGAGGCATCGGCTTCCTTGGCACGCCCAGGTCGCCGGGGAACGATCTGACGCCCGACATGCTCCCGGAGCGCATCGAGTTCAACCTGAACCAGCTGCTGGAGAAGACCGCCGAACTGCTCAGGGACAACCGCCGCGAGGTGCTGAGCGTCGCGCACGCCCTGGAGCACCACAAGACGCTCAACGGCGACGACGTGGTCGCGGTCATCGAGAAGACCCGCGGGCCGCTCGTGGACGGCACCGTCTACGGCTCCGACGAGTTCTTCGAGGAGATCGAGGCGTACCACACGGCGGCGGCGGACGCGCACCGGAGCCACAGCGCCGTCCCGGTGGAGCTGCCGGCGCCCGGACGGGTGCTGGAGCTCGAACCGTCGGCCGTCGTCGCGGCCGCGCGCCCGGCCTCCGCCGGCCCCGGAACGCCGGGGCCGGGGTCGCCCGGGTCGCTTGGACCGCCTGGGTCGTCCGCAGCGTCCGCGTCTGTGCCGCCCGGTTCGCCGAGCTTCGCGCCTCCACGGGCCGACGACCCGTACGAGCCGCACCCCATGACGACCGGCATGTCTCCCGGCGTGCCGGTGCGGGTCGCGACGAACGGCTGGGTCAACGGCGTCGTCCAGCCGGACCTCGTGCCGCGGAACGGGTCTGTACCCGACGCTCACTCGGAACCGGCGATCCCGCCGCCGGGGGCGCCGCGCGGCAGGTCGCACGGCCTGCTGTGGGCGGCCATCGGCGGGATCATCGCGCTGGTCGTCATCGCCCTGCTCGGCGCGGCGCTCCTGCAGGGCGGCGCCGCCGGGGCCATGGAGGAGGCGGCGAAGGGCGTCTCGCCGGGAACCGCCCTGGTGCTGTTCCTCGCGCTCCTCGGCGTCCTCGGCCTGATCGTGGTCGCCGTCGCGGTGGTACGCGCCCAGCAGGCGGGCCGCAGGCAGGCGGAGGACGCCAGGGACCGGGCGGCCGAGCGGGCGCAGCTCCTCGCGGCGGCCATGGATCCCGAGGTCGCCATGCGGCTGCTCGGATACGACGGCCGCCGCGGTCCCGACGGCACCACGTGACGTCTGGCGGTGTCCGGATGTGTCAGAGGCGGAAGGCCAGATCGGGCGTGATGTCGGCGACGTCCATCTGGGCCTTCTGCAGCTTGCCGGAGTAGTCCCAGTTCATCGCCTGCCAGCGGGTGAACTGGTCGAGCACCCAGACGCCGCTCTGCCTGCTGCCGTTGCCCGACTTGCCGTTCCCGCCGAACGGCAGGTGCGCCTCGGCCCCCGAGGTCGAGTTGTTGACGCTGACCATGCCGGCCGACACGCCCGCGCGGAACCGGAACGCGGCCTTCGGGTCGGTGGTGTAGATCGACGACGACAGCCCGTAGCCCGGCCTGTTCGCCAGCTCGATCGCTTCGTCGAGCGAGTCGAACGCGGTCACGCCGACGATGGGGCCGAAGGTCTCCTCAAGGAAGATCCGGTCGTCCGGGCGCACTCCGTCGACGACGACCGGGTGGTAGTAGAGGCCCTCGCCGTCCATGCGGCCGGTCGGGCCGGGCAGCACGGTGTGGTGCGGCTGGACCCAGGTGAGGTACTCCTCGTACCGCTCGGCGAACTTGTGGTCGAGCAGCGGCCCGTAGAGCACGTCGCCGTTCGGGTCGCCGATCTTCGCCGCCTGTACGGCCTGGACGTACCGGCGTACGAACTCGTCGTGGACGTCCCGGTGGACGATGACCGTGCCGAGGGACGTGCAGCGCTGCCCGGCCGTACCGAACCCGGAGAACAGCGCGCCCTCGACGGCGAGGTCGAGATCGGCGTCGGGCATGACGACCATCGGGTTCTTGCCGCCGAGCTCCAGGCAGGCGGACTGCAGGTGCCGCCCGCACAGCTCGCCGACGCTGCGCCCGACCGCGCTGGACCCGGTGAAGCCGACCTTGTGCACGGTGCCCTCGGACAGCGCCTGGTCGAGCCCCTCGTACGTCCGCGCGCCGTCCGCGAACACGATGTTCAGCACGCCGTCGGGCAGCCCGGCGGCGGCGAACAGGCGGTACAGCGCGTGCGCGGACGCGGCGGCGTACTCGGCGGGCTTCCACACGACGGCGTTGCCGCACAGCAGAGCGGGCACCAGGTACCACGACGGGACGGCAACGGGGAAGTTGCCCGCCGTGATGACGGCCGCGACTCCGACCGGGACCCGGAAGGTGAACAGGTTCTTGTCCGGCATCTCCGACGGCACGGTCTGGCCGTAGAGGCGACGCCCCTCGCCGAGGAAGAAGTCGCACGTGTCGACGATCTCGCGGACCTCGCCCAGCGCCTCGGCGTACGGCTTGCCGATCTCCTCGGTCACCAGCCGGGCCAGGGACTCGGTGTTCGCCTCGACCAGTCGGCCGATGGACGCGATCACGCGGCCGCGCACCGGCGCGGGCACGCGGGCCCATTCCTTCTGCGCGGCGGCGGCCGTACGGCACGCCCGGGCGAACGTCGCCGCGTCCGCGAGCGGAACCGTGGCGACGACCTCCGAGGGCCGGGCCGGATTCGTGGACGAGTAGGGGGAACCTTCGGGTGCGTTCTTTCCACCGATGACGGAAGTGATCTGGCGGGTCACCGTTGACCTCCTCTTTCGGGCTACCGTCGCATTCTTTCAAGCGGGTACGACAGGGTGAAGCGTGAACCGGGGAGACGACGGATCACGCACCGGATCAGTCAGCGGATCAGTCAGCGGATCAGTCAGCGGATCATCGCACCGGGTCACTCACGGGGTCGCTCGCCGGGGGCCGCTCCCTGCCGATGGGCGATCGCCGCCGCCTGGGTACGGCTGGCCACGCCGAGCTTGGCCAGGATGTTGGAGACGTGCACGCTGACGGTCTTCTGCGAGATGTACAGCAGCTTGCCGATCTCCCGGTTGGGCAGACCGGCCGCCACATGTTCGAGCACCTCGCGCTCGCGGCTGGTCAGCGCGTCGAGGCCGCCCCCGCCGCCCCCAGCACCTTGACCCCCAGCACCTTGACCGCTGGCACCTTGACCGTTGGCACCGCCGGCGGGGGTGGGGCGGCGGGCCGCGCCGAAACGGGCTCGGAGGCCCAGCGTCTCCAGCGCCCGGCGCAGGGGAGCGGCCCCGAGCCGGTCGGCCGTCTCGACGGCCCGGGACCACTCGGTCCGTGCCGCCTCGCGGTCGCCCGCGTCGAGCAGGGACTCGGCGAGCCGCCAGCGGGACCGCGCCTCCTCGTAGACGAACCCGAACCCGAAGGCGTGGGCGGCCCGCCGCCACATCTCCGGCTCCGCCGTCCCTTTGGCCCGGTGCCATTCGGCCTCGGCCCGCAGCAGCCAGGCGGCGCCCTCCGGGCCCAGTTCCAGGCGTGGCCCGTACGGGCCGTTCACGGCGGACCAGCGCGCCCGTTCGATCAGGTCGTCGGCGCGCTCGCGGGCGTCGTGCGGCGCCGCGCCCTCCGCCAGCGCCCACAGGCCGGTCGCGCAGATCCGGATGAGCCCCGGATCGAACGGGTCGAGCGCGTCCACCACAGCCGTCACATGGGCGAGGGCGGTCTCCGGGTCGCCGCGCCAGAGAGCCTGCTCGGCGGCCAGCCCGCGCGCCATGTAGATCACCAGGTAGTCGGCCTGGCCGTCGCGCTCGTCCGCCTTCCAGAACGGCCGCAGCCACGAGAGCCGATCGTCGGCCGCGTCGCTCCCCCGGCCGACCTCGATGAAAAGGGCGAACGACGACAGGTGCGCCTCGGCGGGCATGCCGACGCGCACGCCGAACCCCGCCGCGACACGCTCTGCCGTGTCCCAGTCACCGGACGCATAGTGGATGAGGAACTGGAGGAAGCGCAGGTCCGTGCCGTACGTGCTCCAGGTCAGGCCGGTGCGCGCGGCCAGCTCGATGCTCGCGTCCGCCGTGCGCGCGGCGGCATCCAGCTCTCCGTGCTCGTACCGTACGCGGGCCTGGTGGAAGGCGGCGCGCAGGTCGATGCTGAGGTCGCCCGATCGCGTCGCGGTGGCGCGGTCGAGCAGCTCCTCTACCTGTTCCACCGTGCCCGTCGCCTCCTCCACGATGGCCAGCGAGATCAGGGCGCTGACCTCGGCGTCTCGCGCTCCGGCCGCCCGCGCGGCCTCAAGCGCCCGGGCCGCGAGGTCCCGTACGGCGGTGCCCGACGTGGCGAACATGGCCCGGGCGTACGTGGCCAGCGCGCGGGCGAGCAAGGGGGTCGGCTCGCCGGGCGGCAGCACGTCGACGGCGGCGCGCGCCGCCTCCACCATGCCGGCGCCGAGGTCGGAGTCGGTGAGGTAGTAGGCGATCCGCTCGTCCGTCTCGGAGATCAGGAGCGGATCGTCCAGCGACGGGCGCAGGCGCCGCAACCGGGCCACGGCGCGGCGGTAGTCCCCGGCGGCCGCGGCGGACGCGGCGCTGGACAGGGCGACGCGTACGGCGTTCGTGCCGGTGAGCCGCTCCGCGTCGGCCACGTGCTCCCAGATCTCGAGAGCCCGGTCGAAGTGGCGGTGAGCCTCCGCGGGCGCGCCAACCTCGGTCGCGAGCCGGCCCGCCTCGACCGACGCCCGGAGCGCTCCCGGCAGGTCGTGTCCGGCCTGGTAGTGATGGGCCAGCTCCGCCGCGGAGGCGCCGCGGGCGGCGAGCAGGCGGGCGAAGGTCCCGTGCAGCCGGGTCCGTTCGCCGGGAAGCAGGTCGTCGTAGACCGCCTCCTGGAGCAGCGCGTGCCGGAACGCGTAGCCGCTCCTGTTCGTGGTCAGCAGGCCGCGCGAGACGATCTCGCGCAGCGCGCCCTCCAGGGGGATCTCCCCGAGATCGGTGGCGTCCCTGAGCATGTCGTGATCGACGCTGTGACCGGCCACCGCGGCCACCCGCAGGACGTGGCGCGCCTGGTCGGGCAGCGCCTCCACCCGGGAGAGCAGGAGGTCGGACAGGGTGCCGGGCATCCCGTCGCACATCGCCGCCGCGGCGAGCAGTTCCTCGGCGAAGAACGGATTGCCGCCGGCGCGCTCGACGACTCCGCCGATCACGTTGCCGAGCACGCTTCTGGGGGTCGTGTCGATGGTCGCGAGGTATTCGGCCAGGTCGTCGTTCGCGAGCGGGGGCAGCTCGGTCGCGGTGACCAGCGGCAGCCGTTGCAGTTCGGCGAGGACCGGCCGCAACGGGTGCTTCCTGTGCAGGTCGTCGGTCCGGTAGGTCCCGACGACGGCGACCCGCTCCCGCTGGAGCATCCGGGTGAGGAAGACCAGCAGGTCACGGGTCGAACGGTCGGCCCAGTGCAGGTCCTCGAACACGAACAGCACCGGGCGGCCCTCGGCCAGCTCGGACAGGAAGCCCAGCACCGAGCCGAACAGCTGCTGCTGGGCGAGCGCGCCCGCCGCCGCCCCGGCCGCGCCCGGGTCGGCGCCGGGGAGTAGCCGCCGCAGCGCGGGCCAGGCGCTCAGCGCGCCGTCGGCCGCCGTGCCCGGCTCCGCCGCCCCGCGCAGCGCGTCCACGAGCGGCAGGTACGGCAGGGAGTCGCCGAGCTCGGCGCACTGCCCGACGAGGACGGTGAAGCCGCGATCCTCGGCCAGATCGCGGACCTCGGTGACCAGCCGGGTCTTGCCGATCCCCGCGTCGCCGCCCACGAGCGCGACCCCGGCCAGGCCGCCCTCCGCCGCGTCGAGCACGCGCACCAAGCGGTCGAGCTCGCCCGACCGGCCGATCAGCGCCGTTCGCGCGGTTCTCGGAGTCACGGCGTGAGTATGCCACGCTACTTGGACATATCCCTCGTGCTTGGAGCTTCCGTACAGGCTGAGCGTGCCGTACGTGGCGGGGGAGGCGCGGCCGGGTCCTCAGGGTGATCCCGCCATCGCCGGGCCGCCGGCCGGGACTCGCACTGACCTGCGGTTTCGGGGTCGCGAGAGGCGAGGTCGCGGTTTTGTCGGCGGCGCTGGCTACTGTGCGGCGCGTGATCGAACGGTGGAGCCGCGATCAGGTGCTGGCACTGGCACCCGACGCGGCGTCGCAGAAGGCCGCGTCGGGCGTCAGCTCGCCCGGGAAGTGGTCCGTCCTCGGGGCGACCCCGGAGGTGCTCTGGGGCGAGTGCAAGGGGAGCGGGTCGAAGCCCTACCGCGCGTGCGTCGACCTGTCCGAACCGGCGTACCGGTGCAGCTGCCCGAGCAGGAAGTTCCCCTGCAAGCACTCCCTCGGCCTGCTTCTGCTGTGGTCGGCCGACGGCGTGCCCGCGGCGGACGAGCCGGCGGACTGGGCGGCCGAGTGGATGGACCAGCGCAGGGAGCGCGCCCTGAAACAGGCGTCCAAGATCGCCGCCGCTCTGGAGGCGGCTCAGGGGACCGAGGCTCAAGGTGCTGCGGATCAGGGGACCGCGGCTCAGGGCGCCCGGCCGGGAGACGAGCCGGGACAGGGAGAGGGGGCGGGGCGGCGCGGTGACGGTGACGGTGACCTCTCGGGCGGGCAGGCGGGGTCCTCGGCATCGGACCGGCGCGCCCGGCAACGGGAGCAGCGGGTCACCGCCGGGCTGTCCGAGTTGGAGAGGTGGCTGGCCGACCAGATCGCGCAGGGCATAGCGGGCGCCAGGCAGACCGGCCCGGGCGACTGGGACGCCCTCGCCAAACGCATGGTCGACGCCCAGGCGCCGGGGGTGGCGGGGATGTTCTCCCGGCTGCCGTCCGTGCTGCGCGAGGAGGACTGGCCGCGCCGCCTCCTGGGTGAGTACGCGCTGGTCCACCTGCTGGCCGTCGCGCACCGCCGTATGTCCGAACTGCCGCGCGATCTGGGCGAGGTGGTCCGATCCCGGATCGGCTTCCCCTTGGCGCGGGAGACCGTGCTCGCCACACCCGCGGTCCGTGACCGGTGGGACGTGATCGGCAGCAGGGATGAGGAGCAAGATCGGCTGATCGCCCGCCGGGTCTGGCTACGCGGCAGGGAGACCGGCAGGGCCGCGCTCGTGCTGTCGTTCGCTCCCGTGGGGCAGGCTCTCGACGCTTCGCTGGTCAGCGGTACCACGGTCGACGCCGATCTGGCGTTCTATCCGGGGGCCGCGCCGCTGCGCGCGCTGGTGGCCCGGCGCCATGGGGCGGTCCACGCGGGGCCGCCTCCCGGACTGAGCGCCGCGGAGGTCCCCGACCTGCTAGCGGGGGTGCTGGCCGGGGATCCCTGGACCGAGTCATGGCCCGTGGTCCTGGCCGGGGTCGTTCCGGCGAGTCCGGTGAACGGCGACGGCTGGCTTCTCGCGGACCCCGATCCCGGGTCGGCGTTCTCCGCTCAGGGGACGGCGCCCGCCGAGCGGGCGGCTGCGCCCGAGGACGCGTCCGGGGGCACCCGCGAGCCGGCGTCCACGCTCGACTCCGAGGGCGTCCCCGAAGTCGGCCCGCGGATCGGCACAGAAGACGTCAGCGGAGTCGTCCCGGAAGGCGGCGAAGTCGTCGCAGAGGGCGGCACCGAGGGTGGCACCGAAGTGGGCGGTCTGCGGCTCGACCCGTCGTGCGGCACGCCGTGGCGACTGCTCGCGGTGTCGGGTGGCCATCCGGTCACCGTCGCCTGCGAGTGGACGCCACGAGGGGCGCGGCCGTTGACCGTATGGGATGAGGAAGGCCAGGTGGTGGTGCTGTGACCACGAATCGTCACGGCGGCGACAGGGCCACCCCGTCAACGGCGACGCCGGAACTCGGGGGAGCCTCCGCCGCTTCGGTGCGCGATGGTGTGGTCCCCGATGGTGTGGTGCCCGATGGTGTGGCTCCGGGCGCAGGGGACGGGGGGTCCGGTCTGGCCGGCGAGTCTGGATGGGCGGAGGAGCCCGGGGGGAACGGCCAGGACGCGGCGACCTGGGAGGACCTCGTGTCGGCCGCGCTGGTCGGCACCGACCGGAGACCCGTGCCCGGCAGGCCGTCCGTCGTGCCTCCGGTCGACCTGCTGGAGCAGGCGGCCGTGCGGGTGATGCGGGTACGGGCGGGACAGCGGCCGCATAGGGGCCGGCCGCTGTCCCCCGCCCCGCCCGAGACGCGGCCTCTGGTGACCCGGACCGCGAGTGACCGGCTGGCCCGGATCCTCGCCGGGGAGCAGGGGCGCCTGCTGGCGGAGTGGCTGGAGATCGCGGCGGGAAGCGGCGTGCGGGTTCCGGCGCGGCTCATCCCGAAGCTCCTCGAGCTGGGGGCGCGGGATCAGTCGATCCGGGGCCACCTGGGCGTGCTGGCCGGCGCGCGCGGCCGGTGGCTCGCCGGGCTCAACCCCGGCTGGTCCTACCTCCAGGCGGAGCCGACCGACGGGTACGCCGGGTCCACCGATGTGTGGGAGTTCGGCACGAGCGGCGATCGCCGGGCCTACCTGGCCGCGCTGCGCGCGGCCGATCCCACGGCGGCCAGGGAACTGCTCGCACGGGGCTGGAGCGAGGAGACACCCGAGGACCGGGCGGCGTTCACGCACCTCCTCGCCGAGGGGTTGACGATGGCCGACGAGCCCTTCCTGGAGGAGGCGCTCGACGACCGCCGCCGCGAGGTACGGCAGGCGGCCGCCGACCTGCTCACCCGGTTGCCCGGCTCGCGGCTCGGGACGCGGATGGCCGAGCGCGCGGGACGCCTGCTCACGCGGGGCGGTGACCGTCTCCGCGCCGAGGCGCCGAAGGCGTGCGACAGCAGGATGGAGCGCGACGGGGTCCGGGCCCGCCCGCCCGCGGGGACCGGGCAGCGGGGGTGGTGGCTGCAGCAGGTCATCGCGCATACGCCCCTTTCGTTCTGGACCGGGCGCTTCGGCCTCTCCCCGGTTGAGATCACCACCATGGAGGTCGGCGACTGGGCCAGGGAGGTCCGCATGGGCTGGACCCGCGCGGCGATCCTTCAGCGAGACGGGGTCTGGGCGCGAGCGCTCATCGAGGTGGAGCCGCTGACGGACCTGCTCGCGATCCTCCCCCCGGCCGAGCAGTCCCGGGTGGCGGCGGAGTTCGTCCGCCACCACCCCGTCGACGGGCAGATGATCATGATGCTCGGCGGCATTCCCCGGCCGTGGGGCACACCGCTGGCGAAGGCCGTACTGGAGAAGATCGTGAACACCTCGACCGCCCAGCCGTGGAACGCCGGGGAGCTGGCGCGGCTCGCGGGTGAGCGGTTCGACCCCGCGATGTACGGCCTGGTGGCGCGGCTGTCGGACCTCTCCGAGGTCCGCGAGGTGTCCGCCACGCTCCGGTTCCGCTACGACATGGCCGGGGAACTCGCCGCGGACGGTCCCGGTGAAGGGCACACAGCCGAAACCGTGGCTGGACTCGCGGCTGGACCCATGGCCGGGGCAGCGGCTGGACCTGCGGCCGGGCCTGACGAGAGACGGACAGACGACGGACACGGCACCGCCGCCCAGGAAGACGGCGGGCCGCTAGGCGAGGAGGACAAGTGACGGTTCTGCGCCCGCACGCGGAAGATCAGTACGCGGACGAGCTGGCGATCCTGGCCAAGGACGACGACCGGCCCAGGCCGCCGGGCTGGCGGCTCTCGCCCTGGGCCGTGACCACGTACCTGCTCGGAGACCCCGATCACCCCGGGGGCGTCATCACGCCGAAGTACATCGGCCCGAGAAGGATCGTCGAGGTCGCGGTCGCCACCCTGGCCACCGACAGGGCGCTGCTGCTGCTCGGGGTTCCGGGAACGGCGAAGACGTGGCTGTCGGAGCACCTCGCCGCCGCGATCAGCGGTGACTCCACCCTCCTGGTGCAGGGCACGGCGGGCACCGCCGAGGAAGCCATCCGATACGGCTGGAACTACGCGCGGCTGTTGTCGGAGGGCCCGTCCCGCCAGGCGCTGACCCCGAGCCCCGTCATGCGGGCGATGGCCGAGGGACGGCTGGCCCGCGTGGAGGAGCTGACCCGCATGCCGTCCGACGTCCAGGACGCGTTGATCACTGTCCTCTCGGAGAAGACGCTCCCGATCCCCGAACTGAACGAAGAGGTCCAGGCGGCCAAGGGCTTCAACGTCATCGCGACCGCCAATGACCGGGACCGCGGGGTCAACGAGCTGTCCAGCGCGCTGCGCAGGCGGTTCAACACGGTCGTGCTGCCCGTGCCCGCCAGCGCGGAAGAAGAGGTGGACATCGTCTCCCGCCGGGTCGCCCAGCTCGGCCGCTCGCTGGAGTTGCCCGAGACGCCGACCGGGCTGGAGGAGATCCGCCGGGTCGTCACGGTGTTCCGTGAGTTGCGCTCCGGCGTGACCTCCGACGGCAGGACCAAGGTCAAGTCGCCGAGCGGCACGCTCAGCACCGCCGAGGCGATCTCGGTGGTGACCAGCGGCATCGCGCTCGCGGCCCACTTCGGCGACGGGGTGCTGCGTCCCTCTGACGTGGCTGCGGGCATCCTCGGCGCGGTCGTTCAGGATCCCGTGTCGGACCGGGTGGTCTGGCAGGAATACCTGGAGGCCGTCGTCAGAGAGCGCGAGGACTGGCGCGACTTCTATCGGGCCTGCCGCGATGCGAGCTGACCTCCTCCGCACGGCCGGTGACACGATCCGCGGCGCCTCCGACGTCTCCGACGTCTCCGACGGCGCCGTCGCGGATACGGCCGACGACACAACCGATGGCGCGACCGGTGTCGCGACCGTCGGCGCGATCAGTGGCATGGCCGGTGACGGGACCCATGACGCGGTCGGTGACGCAGCAGATGACGTCCGTGGATGCACGATCGGTATCGGAACGGATGACGTGGCCGTGCGGGGCATCGGACGGCGGGGCATCGGACGGCGAGGGATCGGGCGGCGAGGGATCGGGCGGCACGCATTCGGGCGGCCGGGCATCGGACGGCGGGCTGGACAGCGGATCGGACGGCGGGTGATCGGGTGACGACCACGATTCTGGGCGTGCGGCACCACGGTCCGGGGTCCGCCCGAGCGGTGCGTTCCGCGCTGGAGCGGTTGGAGCCGGACATCGTGCTCATCGAGGGGCCGCCGGAGGCGGACGCCCTGGTTCCCCTCGCCGCAGAACCGGACATGGAACCTCCTGTCGCGCTGCTCGCCCACGTGCCGGGTGATCCGTCGAAGGCCGCGTTCTGGCCGTTCGCGGTGTTCTCGCCCGAGTGGCAGGCGATCCGTTACGCGGCCACGGCCGACGTCGAGGTGCGGTTCTGCGATCTGCCTGCCGCCCACGGCCTCGCGCTCGACGGAGGACGGTCCGGCGAGGCGGAGACCGCCGTTCACGCCGATCCGATCGGGGCGCTGGCCGAGGCGGCGGGCTACGACGACCCGGAGCGGTGGTGGGAGGACGCCGTCGAACACCGTACGGACGGTGAGGCCGGCCACGGCTCGGTGTTCGAGGTGATCGCCGAGGCGATGACGGCCGTTCGCGAGGGCCACGTACCCGATCGGCACGAGGCACGCCGCGA
Source organism: Microtetraspora glauca (assembly GCA_001570385.1). Lineage (GTDB taxonomy): Bacteria > Actinomycetota > Actinomycetes > Streptosporangiales > Streptosporangiaceae > Microtetraspora > Microtetraspora glauca. The sequence continues at coordinate 311,923 of BBYL01000011.1, forward strand.
GGCGTACATGCGCAGGACGCTCAGGCAGGCGGTCAAGGACGGCTTCCGGAACATCGCCGTCGTGTGCGGCGCCTGGCACGTGCCCGCGCTCGCGACGCTTCCCCGGGCCGCCGACGACGACCGGCTGCTCAAGGGCATGCCCAAGGTCAAGGTTGAGATGACCTGGGTGCCGTGGACGCACGGGCGGCTGGCCGCGTGGAGCGGTTACGGCGCGGGCATCACCTCGCCAGGGTGGTACCACCATCTGTTCACCGCGCCCGACCGGCCGATCGAGCGATGGCTGGCGCGGGCCGCCGCGGTGCTCCGCGAGGAGGACCTGCCCGTCTCGTCCGCGCACGTCATCGAGGCCGTACGGCTCGCGGACGGCCTCGCGACGCTGCGGGACCGGCCGCTCGCCGGTCTGACCGAGGTGAGCGAGGCGGTCCGCGCGGTGCTCTGCGAGGGCGACGAGTTGCCGGCCGACCTGGTCCAGCGCCGCATGGTGGTGGGGGAGCGGCTCGGCCATGTGCCCGATTCGACCCCGATGGTGCCGTTGCAGCGACACCTGCGGGGGGAGCAGCGGCGGGTGAAGCTCAAGCCGGAGGCACTGGGCCGGAACCACGACCTCGACCTGCGCAAGTCCCTCGACCTCGACCGCAGCAGGTTGCTGCACCGGCTCGGGCTCATCGGGGTGCCGTGGGGCACGCCGCGTGAGACCAGAGGCAAGGGCACCTTCAAGGAGTCCTGGACGCTGGAGTGGCGTCCCGAGTTCGACGTCAGCCTGATCGAGGCCGCGGTCTGGGGAATCACCGTCGAGGCCGCGGCCACCGCGCGGGTGTGCGACCTGGCGGAGAAGGGCGCCCCGGCTCACGGCGCCTCCGCTCATGGTGCCTCCCTTCACGGCTCCCCGGCTCACGGCCTCCCGGGCGTCGGGTTGCCGGCTCCGGCGGCCGGTGCCCACAGGGTGTCGCTGGCGGAGTTGACCGCCCTGGTCGAGAAGTGCCTTCTCGCCGACCTGCCGGACGCTCTGCCGTACGTGCTGGGGGTGATCGGCGACCGGGCGGCGCTGGACAGCGACGTCGGCCACCTGATGGCGGCGCTTCCCGCGCTGGTCCGGGCCCAGCGGTACGGCGACGTCCGCGGCACCCCGGCCGCCGGGCTGGCCACGATCGTGGACTCGCTGCTGACGCGCATCTGCACCGGGCTCCCGACCGCGGTCACCGGCCTGGACGATGATCCGGCCCGGCAGCTGGTGTCCCAGATCGACGCGGTTCACTCCGCGGTGGCCCTGCTGCACGACGGGCACGGGGAAGGCGGGCACGGGGAAGGCGGGCACGGCAGCGGGCACGGCGGCGGGCACGGCGGCGGGCAGAGGACGGCGCGCGGGATCGGGCAGGGCTCGCCGCGCGGGCGCTGGCTCGCGACGCTCAGGAGCGTGGCGAGCCGGAGCGACCTGCCCGGGGTGATCGAGGGCAGGCTGGTGCGCATCCTGTTCGACGCGCAGATGGCGGACGACGTCCAGGTCCGGATGTCACGCGCGATGTCCCTCGGCCACCCGCCCGCGCGGGCCGCCGCCTGGGTCGAGGGCTTCTTGTCGGGCGGAGGGCTGCTGCTCGTCCACGACTCCCGGCTGCTCGCCGCGGTGGACGGCTGGCTGACCGGCCTGTCGCCGGAGGCGTTCGTGGACGTGCTTCCGCTGCTGCGGCGCACGTTCGGCGCCTTCGCGCCGCCGGAACGCCGCTCGATCGGCGAGCGGGTCAGGTCCGGTACGGCCGCCGCCCGCGGTGGCGGTGACGGGGGCCGTGGCGGGACAGGCGACGGGGCGGATCACGACGACGAGCGGGCGGCTCCGGCCGTCCGGACCGTGCTGGAAATCCTGGGGAGGGCGTGATGGAGGAGCGGTTGCGCCGCTGGCGGCTGGTCCTCGGCGGTGACGCGGACGGGACCGGCTGCGCGCTCGGCGGCGCCGATGCCGGCATGGACGCGGCGCTGTCCGCGCTCTACGGCGGGGGACCGGGCGCGGGGCGCGGCGCCGGCGAGCGCAGTGCGGGTCTCGGCGCGTCCGCGCCGAGGGTGGCCCGATGGCTGGGCGACATCCGCGCCTACTTCCCCTCGACGGTCGTCCAAGTGATGCAGAAGGACGCGATCGAGCGGCTCAACCTGAGCCGCCTCCTGCTGGAACCCGAGATGCTGGAGGCGGTCGAGCCCGACGTCCACCTGGTCGGGACGCTGCTCTCGCTGAACCGGGTCATGCCGGAGAAGGCGCGCGAGTCGGCCCGCGCCGTGGTCCGCAAGGTCGTCGCCGAGCTGGAGTCCAAGCTCGCGCAGCGGACCCGGGCGGCCGTGACCGGTGCGCTGGACCGCTCGGCGCGGACCCATCGGCCGCGGCGGGTCGCCGACATCGACTGGGACCGCACGATCCGGGCGAACCTGAAGAACTACCTGCCCGAGCGCAACACGGTCGTGCCGTCCCGGCTGGTGGGGTATGCCCGCAGGCAACAGGCCGTCCAGCGGGAGGTCGTCCTGTGCATCGACCAGAGCGGGTCGATGGCGGCGTCGGTCGTCTACTCCAGCGTCTTCGGTGCGGTCCTGGCGTCGATGCGGTCGCTGCGGACCAGCCTGGTGGTGTTCGACACCGCGGTGGTCGATCTGACGGACCAGCTGCACGACCCGGTGGAGCTGCTGTTCGGCACCCAGCTCGGGGGCGGCACGGACATCAACCGGGCGATCGCCTACAGCCAGGGGTTGATCACCCGGCCGACGGACTCCATCTTCATCCTGATCAGTGACCTCTACGAGGGCGGTGTCCGTGAGGAGATGCTCCGCAGGGTGGCCGCGATGACGGCCGCCGGGGTTCAGGTGATCGTGCTGCTGGCCCTGTCGGACGAGGGCGCGCCGTCCTACGACCACGACAACGCGTCGGCGCTCTCGGCGCTGGGCGTGCCGGCGTTCGCCTGCACGCCGGACGCGTTCCCCGGCCTGATGGCGGCCGCCATCGAGCGCCGTGACATCTCCCAGTGGGTGGAGCGCAATATGTCCTAGGTCTAATGGCCGATTACGGACACTATTGGGTGATCTGTAACGTCCGTAGCGTGAATTCGGTAATGACGGCCCCGCCGATCTTTTCGCAGCGATATCGGGCTCTCGGGATCGGCATGGTCGCCATCATCATGTTGATCGCCTTCGAGTACCTCGCGGTCGCCACCGCCATGCCCGTCGTCGCCGAACGGCTCGACGGAATGTCCCTGTACGGCCTGGCCTTCAACGCGAGCCTGGTCGCGAGCGTGATCGCGACCCTGGTGGGCGGGAGGTGGAGCGACACGCGAGGACCGGTGGCACCCCTGTGGATCGGCCTGGTGGGCTTCTGCGCGGGCCTCCTCGTCGCCGGGACCGCCCCCACCATGGACGTCTTCGTCGCGGGACGGTTCCTGCAGGGGCTCGGCGGCGGTCTGTTCTCCGTCGCGATGTACGTGCTGATCGACCAGGTGTATCCGCCCGAGATGCACCCCAGAGTGTTCTCCCTGCTCTCGGCCGCCTGGGTGATGCCGTCGCTGGTCGGACCGGCCATCACCGGCCTGGTGGTGGAGAACGTGGGCTGGCGCTGGGTGTTCCTCGGAGTGCCGATCATCGCCGCCCCCGCCGCCGTCTTCCTGTGGCGGGGACTCGCGGAACATCGCGCCGCGCCGCGGTCCGCCGTGCCCGTGCCCGAGCCCGAGCCCGTGACCCTGCCCGCGTCCACTTCCGCGTCCGGGGTCGCCTCCGCGCCCGCCTCCCGCGGATTCGCGACGAAGCTGGTGCTGGGCGTGGTGGTGGCCACCGGGGCGGCGCTCATGCAGTACGGCAGCGGGGCCAAGGTCGTGCCGCTGCTGCTCGCCGGGGCCGCCGTCCTCGTGGTGGCGCTGCCGCGGCTGCTGCCCAAGGGGACGATCCGAGCCGCCCGCGGCGTCCCGGCGGTGGTCGCGCTCCGGGGCCTGGCGGCGGGCGCGTTCTTCGCGGCCGAGGTGTTCGTGCCGCTCCTGCTCCACAACGAGCGCGGGTTGAGCCCCACGCAGGCCGGCCTCGCGCTCACCGGTGGCGCCATCTTCTGGTCGACCGGGTCGTGGATCCAGGGACGCAGGCCGCGCGACCGTGCGGTGATCCTGCGGACGGGCACCACCCTGATCGCGGCGGCGGTGCTGCTGACCGCGCTGACGGTCTTCCCCTCGGTGCCGGTGATCGTCGGGTTCCTCGCCTGGTGCGTGGGCGGCCTGGGCATCGGCCTGGTCTATCCGACGCTGTCCGTCCTGATCCTCGAGTTGTCGTCCCCCGCCGAGAAGGGCGCCAACAGCGCCTCGCTCGCGATCGGCGAGTCCGTCTACTCTGTCGTCGCCATCGCGATCACCGGGGCGATCTCCACCGCTTTCGCACGGTCGGCGGCCAGCTATGTGGTGTGCTTCGTCCTGCTCGCGATGATGGCCGGCGCCGCGGCGCTCGCCTCCGGACGTTTTGAGCACCCTCGCGGGGCGGGCACCATGGAGGTCTAACGGAAGGGGATGTCACTTGCCGCGTGTCCGGGAGCTCGAACTCTTCAGGCTGACCCTGCCCTACGGCAGGCGGCCAGAGAGCATCCTGGTGAGGATCACCGACTACGGCGGGATGGTCGGCTGGGGAGAGGCCGTCCGGCCCTCCACGTCGCTGCCCGGCGAACGGTGCGACGAGCAGGGGGACGGGCACGAGAAGCTGTGGACCTCCCTGGAGGAGTCCCTCCCCGCCGCGCTGGTCGGGGTCGACTGGGAGCATCCGTCCGAGCTGGGGCGGATTCCCGGAGGCTCGGCTGCGGACATGGCCTGCTGGGACCTGTGGGCCCGGATGAAGGGCGTTCCGCTGTCCCACGCCCTCGGCGGCAGCCGTACCTCCCTCATGGCGACCGTGCGGCTCGGCGCCGAACGCTCCCTGGAGAGCATGGTGGCCCGGGTGAACCGGCATGTCTGCGCCGGATACGCCCATGTGACGATGGACGTCCACCCGGGATGGGACGTCGAGCCGCTGCGCGCGGTACGCGCGGCGTACCCGGGCCTGGCGATCGCCGTGGACGGGCACGGCGCCTACACGGAGATCTCCCAGCTGGAGGCGCTCGACGCGTACGGCCTGGTGGCGATCGAGCGGCCGTTCACCGACCTGGCGACGAGCGCCGAACTCCAGGACCGGATCTCGGCGGCCGTCGTGGTCGAGGCGCGCTCGGTCACGGAACTGGACCAGGCCGTCGCCGCGCACGCGGGCCGGGCGCTGCTGCTGCGCCCCTCGCGGTTCGGCTCCCTGTCCGACGTACGGCTCGCGCACGACACGGCGGTGGACGCCGGATGGGACATCACCTGCGCGGGCGGACTCGGCGTCGGGCTGGCCCGCGCCGCCACGGTGGCCGTGGCGAGCCTGCCGGGCTGCACGCTGCCGAGCGACGTGGCGGAGCCGCCGCGCAGCGCGCAGATCGTCATGCCGCCGGTCGGCGCGTCCGGAGGGGTCGTCGCCGTGCCCCTCACGCAGCCGGGGCTCGGCCACACCATCGACGAGGCGAAGGTCCGCCGCCTGGCCAAGGACACCTTCCGGGTCTGACGGCCCGGTGACCCGGCCCGGCGACCCGGCCCGGTGACCCGGTGACGCGGTGACCTGCGGCCGGGCGACCGGGCCGACCCGGCCGCCCGGCGGTGCCTACAGGGCGCTGCAGCCCTCGCCGATCGGGCTGGGGGCGCCCGCCGTGACCGGCGCGTGCTTCTGCGCCCGCCGCCTGACCGGCGCGGACGACTTCGCGATCGCCTGGGCCGTGAGGAGGCGGATCTGCGCCCAGTCGGGCGTGCTCGTGCTGATCAGCGGAGGCATGAACTGGACGCTCGTCACGCGGGCGTTCTTGGCCTTCACGGCCAGCGGCACGAGGTCCTCCAGCATCGATCGCGGGATGTCGGTGCGCAGGATCCTGCGCGTGGCCGCGGCGATCTGGTTGAACCGGGAGAGCACCGTCGCCGGATCGGCCTGGTCCAGCAACGCGCTGAACACGCACCGCTGGCGGCGCATGCGGACGAAGTCGTCGCTGTTGGTGCGGGACCGCGCGAACCACAGCGCGTCGGCTCCGCTCAGCCTGCGGGTGCCCGCCCGGACGAGCCCCTCGTTGTACTTGCCGTACACGATGTCGCTGTCCACGGTCAGGACGAGCCCGCCGAGAGCATCGACGATCTTGGCGAAGCCCCAGATGTTGACCAGCGTGTACCAGTCGATCCTGAGCCCGAGGATGTAGCCGATCGTCTCCTTGAGCGTCTCGGCCCCCATGTGCCGGCGCCCGCCGAAGAGCTCGGGATGGTCCTCGGCGTACTGCCAGACCCCGAACAGCAGGTCGTCCCGCCAGCCGGGGCGGTATTCGGGGAGGGTGAACCCGGTGGGGAAGCGGCGCGCCATCGGACTGCCCGGCGGGAACGGGACGTGTTCCAGGTTCCTCGGCAGGCCGAGCAGCACGGTGTTGCCGGTGCGGACGTCCACGCTGGCGACGTTCAGGCTGTCGGTGCGCATCCCGGTCCTGTCGTTGCCCCAGTCGCCTCCGAGGAGCAGGACGTTGATCCGGTCCCGGCCGCCCCAGGGGTCGCTGGCGGCGAGCCGCCCGCCGGGGACCACCGGGGCCAGGGGCCCGGCCGACGCGGCGAACACCTTGTCGATGGTCCGCTCGGACTCGGCCACGTACTGCGCGGCCACGGCGAAGGGAAGCGCGACGGTGACCGACAGCGTGCCCGCGACGAGACCGGTGACCACCTGGGCGGTCCTGGGCAGGCCCTGCGGCCGCAGCACCACGAACGAGTGGATCACCAGCGCGAACCACGCCGCGCCGGCGACCGCGGTGACGATCTCGATCAGGCCGAGCCAGTTGAGTGCGCGGCCGGCCAGGTGCGCGTCCGCGTTCAGCGCGACCAGCCCCAGGGCGATCAGGACCACGGCGTACGCGCCGACCAGCGCTGATCCGGTGCGCTTCCAGCCGGCGCGGAGATGCGCCGCGCCGGGCAGCACGACGGACAGCGCCGTCCAGCCGATCAGCGCCGCCGCGCCGACGGGCTTCGGCGTCCTCTCCGGTTCGCGTTCAGATATCGGACGGGCGAAGGGCACGTGCTCACCCCAAGGAACGTATCCGCACAGAACTGAATAAAGTTCGGCTCATGGCTTTCGACGAGATCGAGAACCGCGCGGTCAGGAATGTGGCCGTGATCACATTGGCCCCGATGGGCCACGACCGCGCCGGTGCCCCTTCGAGCCGTGGCGAGTCGATACGGGTATTTGACCAGGTCAATGCCGATCGCGCTCACGCGGACCGGGCTGCTTACCGGCCGGGGCGGGTGCGTTTGCGTCGAGAGAGAGCCGGGGTCCCCTCCCGGCCGGTACACCCCTTGGAGCTGCCGTGACCGCTGTCCCCGACATCCTCGGAGCCGACTACGACGCCGTCGTCCTCCCCATGGGCCGCGACGCCGAGGGCGAGGTCGTCGCCACCCTCGTACGGCGCCGCGTGGCCGGATCGCGGCGGGCCGTCCTGTACATCCACGGCTTCACCGACTATTTCTTCCAGACCCACGTGGCCGATCACTACGCCGCCCAGGGCGTCAGCTTCTACGCTCTCGACCTGCGCAAGTACGGCCGCTCGCTGCTGGCGCACCAGACCAGGGGCCTGGTCGCCAGCGTCACCGAGCACTTCCCCGAGATCGACGAGGCCGTGCGGATCATCCGGGAGGACCACGACGAGCTCACGGTCAGCGCGCACTCGACCGGCGGGCTCATCGCGGCGCTGTGGGCCGACCGCGTGCGCGGCCGGGGCCTCGTGGACGCCCTCGTCCTCAACAGCCCCTTCCTCGATCTCAACGTGCCCGCCCTGCTCAGGGGAGCCGCCGACGCGCTCGGGGGCGTCCTGGCCAGGCTGCCCGCGACGGCCGTGCTGCCCCTCGGCGCCGCCACCGCGTACGGCACGAGCCTGCACCGCGACCACAGAGGGGAGTGGGACTACGACCTGGAGTGGAAGCCGCTCGCGGGCTTCCCCGTGCACGCCGTGTGGCTGGCGGCGATCCGGCGGGCGCACCGGCGGTTGCACGCCGGGCTCCGCGTCGACGTCCCCGTGCTGGTGCTGTGCGCCGAGCGCAGCCTGCGGGTGCGCGACTTCATCCCCGAGGCGCACTCCGCGGACGTGGTCCTCGACGCCGAGCACATCGCCCGCTGGTCCACCAGGATCGGGCCGCACGTGACCTGCGTGCGGGTCCCCGGCGGGATGCACGACCTGCTGCTGTCACCGGAGCCGGTGCGCAAGCAGGTGCTCGCGGAGATCGACCGCTGGCTGGCCTACGTCGGCCCCGGCCGGGAACCCGGTCAGGGCGCCGGTCAGGGCGCCGGTCAGGGCGCCGGTCACCAGGGGAAGGCGAACAGCCCGAAGTAGGCCGCGGTGAGCAGCAACAGGCCGGTGCCGCCGAGCACTCCGGCCAGCGTGAACGACTGCCAGCGGGTGGGCTCCCAGCCGTCGCGCAGCGCGCCGATCACCGCCGCCGTCGCGGCGACCTCCTGCGCGAGCATCAGCACCGCGAGCAGCCGCACGACCAGCCAGCCGGACTGTACGGCGGGCCAGGCGCCGGCCTGGTTCACCGAGAAGAGCACGATCAGGGTGATGAACGCGAGGGCGGCGGCCAGCATGCCGAGCCCCGTCCAGGCCATCCGCCTGATCCGGCGCCGGATCCCGGACCACGCCTGCGCGTTGGCCGCCAGCCTCAGGTCACGGCCGCGCAGCCGGACGACCATCTCGGTGACCGGGGCGGTGACATAGCCGACGGCGGCCAGGCAGATCGTGAGCCATAGGAAGGTGGTGCCGCCATACCAGGGGGCGGCCGGGACGTCGCTGGCCTCGAACCGCTGGACCGGCGTCGCGCCCGCGATCGGCGGCGCCTGCCCGGCCGTACCCGGGAGACCCCTGATCCAGTTGGCGAGGGTCGGCAGGTAGTCGCGCACGAACGGCCCGCCGTTGGTCCGCATCGCGTGGTCGGCCCCGGCGAGGAACCGGATCGTGTAGTCGCGGTTGCCCCCCGCGGCGAGGGCCGAGGTCAGGGTCCTGGTGCTCTCCACGAACGGGATCGAGGGGTCCATCGTGCCGTACAGCGCGAGCACAGGCTGGGTGATCCCCGTCAGCGCCGGGACGCCGTCGTAACGCAGGAAGTCGAAGCCCACGCCGCCCATCGCGCGGGTCAGCAGATCGCGTACCCCCGCCGGGGCGTGCAGCCGCTGGAGCTGCTCGTTCAGCGCCCAGGCGACCTGACGCATCGGGGAGACGTTCGGTGAGGACACCAGGACGACGAACCGCACGTCCGCGCTCCGCGCCGCCGCGATGGGCACAACCCAGCCGCCCTCACTGACACCCCACAGCCCGGTGCGCGCCGGATCCACGTCGGGCCTGGCACGCAGGAGCCCGATCATCCGGAGCGCGTCGTCGGCCAGCAGCGCGAAGTCGCGGTCGCGGAAGGAGTACCCGACCGTGCGCTTGTCGTAGGCGACGGTCACGACGCCCCGCTCGGCGAGCCATCTCGCCTGGGAGGTGAACTCGCTGCCGGTGCCCGAGCCCGACCCCTGCACGAACACCATCGCCGGATGCCGTCCGGGGGAGAGGGGGGCCCGGATCGTGGCACTCAGCGTCTCTCCCCGCGCGTGGACCGTGACCCGCTCGGTCGAGAAGGCCGCCTGGGCGGATATGGGAAGGGACTCGGTCACCGGCTGTGCCGGAAGGGAGTGGAACTCCTCGGACTCCGGCAGCGGCGCCGGGTGGAACGACGGAGGGGAGAGCACGTATCCGAGCATGGCGAGCGCGACGGCCACGACGGTGATGGTCACGGTCAGCATGCCTCGGCCGATGTTCATGAGACCGCTCCCCGACTGACGAATCCTGTACCCAGCCGCGCCCTGCTCTTTACCTTTGCCCACTGATCGCCAGGTTAAGTCATTACGTGATACCTGAGGTACGCACGAGGCCACATTTGTCGGAGAGACCTGTTAGCTTCCTGCGACATGCGGGTCTTGCACACCTCCGACTGGCACCTGGGCCGCTCGTTCCACCGGGAGAGTCTTCTGACCGCCCAGGGGGCGTTCGTCGACCATCTCGTTGAGACCGTGCGGGCCGAGCGGGTGGACGTCGTGGTCGTCTCGGGCGACGTCTACGACCGCGCGCTGCCGCCGGTCGACGCGGTCGCCCTCTGCGGCGACGCGCTGCGCCGGCTGGCCGCGCTGGGCGCGCACACCGTGCTGATCAGCGGCAACCACGACTCCGCTGTGCGGCTCGGGTTCGGCGCCGACCTGATGGAGCGGGTGCACCTCCGCACGGACCCGGCGCGGGCCTGGGAGCCGGTGGTGATCGAGGACACCGCCTTCTACGGCATCCCCTACCTCGAGCCTGAGCTGGTCAAGGGCCCGTGGGAGCTGGCCGAGCGCAGCCACAGCGCGGCGATCGGCCACGCCATGACCGCGATCAGGGCGGACGCCGCGGCGCGCGGCGGGCGTTCGGTGGTGCTGGCCCACGCCTTCGTCACCGGGGGTGAGGCCAGCGACAGCGAGCGCGACATCACGGTGGGCGGCGTCGCGCACGTGCCGCTGAGCGCGTTCGACGGCGTCGGCTACACCGCGCTCGGCCACCTGCACGGGCGGCAGACCATGAGCGAGACCGTCCGCTACTCCGGGTCCCCGCTGGCCTACTCGTTCTCGGAGGCCGATCACGTCAAGGGATGCTGGCTGGTCGATCTCGGCCCTGGCGCCCATGGCGTACGCGCCGAGTTCGTGCCCGCGCCGGTGCCCCGCCGGCTCGCCCGGCTGCGCGGCCGCATCGACGATCTGCTCACCTCGGAGGGATACGCCGGCCGCGAGGACCACTGGCTGCACGTCACGCTGACCGACCCGGTGCGTCCCAAGGAGGCCATGGAGCGGCTGCGCGGCCGCTTCCCGCACGCGCTGGCGCTGGCCTTCGACCCGGACGGCGCGGCCGGCGCGCCGGCGGCTCCGCGGCCGATCGCCGGGCGCGCCGAGATCGAGGTGGCGCTCGACTTCGTCCGCGAGGTCCGCGGCGAGCCCGCCGACGAGGCCGAGAGACGGCTGCTGGAACGCGCCGTGGAGGACTGCCGCATCAGGGAGGTCTCGTGAGGCTGCACCGCCTGAGGTTGATCGCCTTCGGCTCCTTCCCCGGTGAGGAGGAGGTCGACTTCGACGCGCTCGGCGAGGCCGGGCTGTTCCTCGTCCACGGGCCGACCGGCGCGGGCAAGACCACGGTGCTCGACGCCGTCTGCTACGCGCTGTACGGCCGGGTGCCCGGGCAGCGCGACAGCGCCCGCAGCCTCCGCTGCGACCACGCCCCCGCCGGGCGGGGGCCCGCGGTGACGCTGGAGGCCACGATCAGGAACCGCCGGTTCCGGATCATGAGGTCCCCCGCCTGGATGCGGCCCAAGCAGCGGGGCACCGGCCTGGTGGAGGAGAAGGCCAAGGTTCTCGTCGAGGAGCTCGACGAGCCGACCGGCGCGTGGACGGCCCGCAGCACGCGCAGTGACGAGGCCGGTCACCTGATCGGCGAGCTCGTCGGGATGAACGCCGACCAGTTCTGGCAGGTCGCGATGCTCCCCCAGGGGGACTTCGCCCGCTTCCTGCGCGCGGACGGCGACGATCGGCGCAAGCTGCTGGAGCGCTTGTTCTCGGTGAAGGTCTACACCGAGGTCGAGAGGTGGCTCGCCGAGCACCGCACCCGCACCGGCCGCGCCCAGCAGGAGTTGCGCCAGGAGGTCGACTCCGTCGTCAACCGGATGCGCGGCGCCGCCGGACCCGGCCTGGCCGAGACGCCCCCCGAGCCGGGGGAGGACCCGCTCGGCTGGTCCGGCGCGGTGCTCGCGGCCGCCGACGACGTGGTAACGAGAGGCGGTGAGGAGCAGGCGCTGGCCGCCGCCGCGCTGGCGTCCGCCCGCGGCCGCCTGGACGACGGCCGGGCGTTGGCCGACCGCCGCAGGCGCCACGCCTCCGCGCTGGCCCGCCGCGAGGAGCTGGCACTGGCCGCCGACGAGCGTTCCGACCTGGAGACCATGCTCGACGAGGCGGCCAGGGCCGACCGCGTGGTGCCGCTGATCCGCCAGGCCGGCCAGCGGGTCGAGACGGCCGCCAAGGCGCGGCGGCTGGCCGTGGACGCCGTGGCCAGGGCACTGCCGCTCACCGGGGCCCCGGCCGACGGGGCGTGGCCGGATGTGGCGGCGCTGCGCGAGCGGGAGCGGGGGCTGCGCGACGAGGTCGCCCGTCTCGAGCAGCTTCTGCCCGAGGAGGCTCGGCTGACGGAGGTCAGGGCGGAGCTCGCCCTGGCCGACGGGCGACTGGCAGAGCTGGCGGCCCTGCGCGCCGATCTCGGCGACCGCCTCGCCGTACTGCCCGGCGAGCTGGCGGCGGCCGAGGAGCGGCTGGAGGCGGCGCGACTGGCCGCCGCCGCCGTTTCCGGGCTCAGGGCCACCCGTGACGGTGCCGCCCGCGATCTCGCGGCGGTGCGCCGCCGCGACGCCCTCGCCGCCGAGCTGGCCTCCGCCATGGGGGCGCGGGCCGCCGCGCTCGCGGCGCTGCCCGAGACCCCCGAGCTCCAGCCGGTACGGCAGACGCCGCCGGACGGCGACGTCGGCCGTGTCCTCGCCGAACTGGAGCGCGCCTGGCGGGACGAGCTGGCCCGGCTGGAGCTGCTGGCGGGCGAGGAGGGGCGGCTGGCCGAGGTCACCGGCCGCCTGGCCGCGGTGCGCGCGGACATCGAGGAGGCCGCGGAGCGGGAGGCGTCCGCCCTCGCGGACCTGGCGGCGCTGCCGGCGGCACTGGCGGCGGCGGACGAGCGGCAATCGCGGGCCCGCGCCGCCGCCGCGCGTATCCCC
>BBYL01000012.1 GCA_001570385.1 Microtetraspora glauca
CCGTCCGCAGCGTTCCTACGGCGATCGGGATGCCGCTCGTGGTGGCGACCGTCCGCAGCGTTCCTACGGTGACCGTCCCCAGCGGTCGTATGGCGATCGGGACGCCGCTCGTAGTGGTGACCGTCCCCAGCGGTCCTATGGCGATCGGGATGCCGCCCGTGGCGGTGACCGTCCGCAGCGTTCCTACGGTGACCGGGATGCCGCCCGTGGTGGTGACCGTCCGCAGCGTTCCTACGGTGATCGGGATGCCGCCCGTGGTGGTGACCGTCCGCAGCGTTCCTACGGTGATCGGGACGCTGCTCGTGGTGGTGACCGTCCCCAGCGGTCCTATGGGGACCGTGATGACCGTGGCGGGCGCCCGGCCCGTGAGGGCGGTGGCTTCGGCGGCCGGTACGGCTCCCGCGACCGGGATGGCGGACCCCGTCCGGCCGGCGAGCGAGGCGGGGACCGCTTCCAGCGCGGCGATGATCGGGGTGGGCGTCCCTTCGGTGACCGGCCGCAGCGTTCGTACGGTGACCGTGATGACCGTGGCGACAGGCCGTTCAGCCGGGAAGGCTCCGGTCCGGGCAGCCGTACGCGATACGGCCAGGAGAACGAGCCCAGGGAACGGGAGAAGCTGCCCGAGCTCGCCCCTGACATCACGCCGGACGAGCTGGACAGTGAGGCGCGTGCCGAGCTGAGGTCGCTGCCGAACGACCTCGCCAATCTGGTGGCCAGCCACCTCGTGGCGGCGGCCCGCGCCCTCGGCGAGGAGGAGCCCGAGCAGGCGTACGAGCACGCGAAGGTGGCCCGTCGGTTCGCTGGCCGGATCGGGGTGGTGCGTGAGGCGGCAGGGATCGCGGCATACCACGCGGGCCAGTACGCCGAGGCGCTCGGTGACCTCCGGGCCGCGCGACGGATGACGGGTTCGGACGCATACCTGCCGATCATGGCCGACTGCGAGCGTGGACTCGGCCGCCCGGAGCGGGCTCTGGACCTTGTGCGTTCCAAGGAGGCCGAACGGCTGGACCGGGCAGGCAAGATCGAGCTGGCCATCGTGGAGTCCGGCGCCCGCCGTGACCTCGGCCAGCACGATGCCGCGGTGATCACGCTGCAGCGTGTGCCCGAGCTGCGTGACCCGCAGCCCAGGCCGTGGTCGGCCCGGCTCGCGTTCGCATATGCCGACGCGCTGGCCGACGCGGGTCATCAGGGCGCGGCCACCGACTGGTTCGCCAAGGCGATGGCGTTCGACGAGGACGGCGCGACCGATGCCGCCGAACGCTACGCCGAGCTGACCGGCGGCGTCATCGAGGATGTCGAGGAGGACTTCGACGACCTCGACGAGCTGGAGGACGAGCTGGAGGCGGACAAGGACCTCGATGAGGCCCCGGAGCCCGCGGCCGAAGACGAGGACGCGGACGCGGACGACGAGCGGGTCGAGGACGTCCTCGAGGCTGAGGAGCCCGAGGAGGAGGCTGCCGCCGAGCCCTCGTCGGCCGAGCCCTCCGCCGAGTCCGTGAAGGTGGCCGACACGGCAGCCGCCGATGCTCCCAAGGAGGAGGTCGGCTCCGAGGAGGAGCAGGCGGCGAAGGGCGATCCGGGGGCGCTGGGGCCGGCTTTCATAGAGCCGAACTTCGGTGACGTCCTGGACGGTCCGGAGGATCGGGACAAGCCGGCATCCTGATCAGTACGGCGAAGGGCGGCGCCATCAGGTGATCACACCTGATGGCGCCGCCCTTTTCGTGCGGACCTGCTGGGAGATGTGTCGCCACGTCACATCGCCGCGTGGAGAGGCCCGTCGCCCGGCTTGTGCGGCCGGGCGGCGTCAGCCGGCCGTACGCTCGAGCCAGTGCAGGATGCCCGCGACGTTGGACGGCGCGCCGCTCAGCAGCTCGAACTGCTCGGCGGTCGTCTCGTCACCTTGGAGGGCCACGTACCGCTCACGCGTCCGATCACGGACCATGGCGACCGCGTGGTCAAGATCGAGTCCCTCCGAGTGGGCCTGCCGGGTCAGGTCCACCCAGACGCGCAGCTCCTCAGCGGACCTTTCCAGGGTCTCCGTGACATTCGCGACCGGACCGTAGTGGCTGAACAGCAGCCGCTGCGGACCGAGCGCCTCGAACAGGGCGATCGAGTCGAGCGCCACCCCGAGGTCGAAGTCCGGCGGCGGCGTGGCCGGGCGCAGGTCGCCGGTCTCAGGCAGGTAGACGCCGGCGGCGTCACCCACGTACAGGTCTCCGCTCAGCGAGTCGAGCAGCCCGACATGGTGCTTGGCGTGGCCGGGTGAATAGTGGCTCGACAGCGTCCTCCCGTTGCCCAGGTCGATGCTGCCGGTGTCGCCGAGCGCGCGGATCCGGGCGGCGTCGGTGGGGGCCAGCGCACCGAACAGGACGTCGAGCTTGTCACCCCACACCATCTTGGCGCTGGCCATGAGCCGGGACGGGTCGGCGAGGTGCCGGGCGCCCTTCTCGTGGACGACGATCTCGGCCGAGGGGTAGTAGCCCGCGATGTCGCCGACACCGCCGGCATGGTCGAGGTGAATGTGCGTCACGACCACGGTCGCCAGGTCGGCGGGTCCGACGCCGAGCGACGTCAGCGCATCCCTGACGATGGGCGCGGACGTGGACGTCCCGGTCTCGACCAGGCATGGCCGATCACCAAGGATCAGGTAGCCGGCCGTGATGCCGGAGTATCCGGCCATCCTCGTGTCGATCTCGTAGACGTCACCGCCGAGCGGTGTCACGTTGTCCACAGTCACCCCACTATCCCCAGAATCTCGTTCGGGCAAAGCTCCTTCAGCCTAGTGAACGACAGTGGTCTCTCGACGAGAGGGGAGAGACCACATGCATCTGAACTCCGTGGTGCTGCGGGGCCGGCTGTCGATGGAGGCCGAGGACCGGGCGTTGCCCAGCGGCGTCGTGCTCACTCGCTGGCGGCTCGCGGTCCGCAGGCCCGAGGAACGTCCCGGTCACCGGCGTGCCGACGGCATCGAGTGTGCCACGTTCGATGATGACGTTCGCGCGGTTGTGTCCGCCTGGCGGCTCGACGATGTGGTCGAGGTAGAGGGGGCCGTGCGCCGCCGCTGGTGGCGCGGGGGAAGCCGCTATGAGATCGAGGTCCGTACGGCTCGCCGGATCGAGGGCCGCCGATCTTCCCAGAGGTCACGCGCTCCGGCGGTCCGGTCAGCACAGGGCGAGGAGACCGCTGAGATAGATCATCCGTCTGCCGCGTCACCGACCGCCGTGCCTCCGCTCGTCACGACGGCCTCGGCTGTGTTGCCGTCATCCGATTCGACATCGCCAGCCGCGTTTCGGCCCGTGTTCACACCACCGGTGGTGGCCACGACCGCCATGGAGGGCGGTGGCGCTGAGGCCGAGCGGTGCGCCGGCCCATTGGATCAGCCGATCGGGTGAGCCGCGTCGTCGGTGGGATCACTCCGCGGCGAAGATCCGCATCACGAGACCGGTGCGTGGCTTAGGGCTGAACGAGGTCGACTTCCGGGGGACGCGCTCCCCCTGTGCGGCCACGGCCAGTGCGTCCTCGGTCGCCAGCGGGTTGAGCAGGACGGCGGTCCCCGAGAGCTGCCGCGCGAGCCGTACGGCGGCGTAGGGGTCGTGATGCACCACCAGCACCCGGCGCTCGTCGTCCGGGATGCCCCACACCTTCGGCAGCAGGAACTCGGTGAGGATCGAGGTGTCCATGGCCCGCCAGCGGGCGGAGCGATCGGGAGGCATGGCGTGCTCGACCTGGAGCGGATCAGGACTGGTGAGGAGATGCGACGGGCCGTCTCCGGCGAGCACGAACGCGGGTCCCGTGGCGGTGGCGAGCCCGGAGAGCGCGTCCTCGAGCGAGACGAACTCCTGCACCTGCCAGGCCCCCTTCGCTCGTGCTGCGGCCTCCGACAGGGGAAGGTCGGGGATGACCCGGTGAATCGCCTTCAGGTCCGGGGGATATGCCGTGGAGTCGACCAGCAGAGCGAGCCCGTAGTCCCATGGGCCGGACTCCTCACGATCCTCGCGCAGCTTCTGGTACGTGGCATAGCGGTGATGCCCGTCGGCGATGAGCGCCTGCCGGTTCCGCAGGTCCTCGCCGACGGCGGCGATCTCCACCGGGTCGGTGATCCCCCAGAGGCGATGGCGGAAGCCGTCGCCGGTCTGGACGTCGAGGAGCGGGACGCGCAGCGAGGCCACCTCGTCCACCAGCCGGGAGGCCGTTCCCCCGCCTTCGTACAGCAGGAAGATCGGTTCGAGATTGGCCTCCGTCGTCCGCATCAGCGCCAGGCGGTCGGCGACCGGGCCCGGCATGACGTCCTCGTGCGGCAGCACGGCGGGAGAACCGACCTCCACCGCGCCGATCAGGCCCCGCTGCAGGACGCCGGGCGCGCTCTGCTCGTACACGTAGAGCGCGGGCAGGGGGTCCACGGTGAGCACTCCGGACGTCATCCACGCGTTCAGCTCGGCGCGCGCGTCCGTGTAGTGGCTCGCCCCGGGAAGGATCAGGCGCACCACGTTGTTGGGGTGGGAGTCCAGCAGATCCTGGACGTCCTCGGGGGAGACGAGGTCGTACGGCGGCGAGGTCACCGCAGCGAGATCGTCCACCGTGAACCGCACGCCGCGGAACGGACGCAGCACCAGTGCCGGCCGTTCAGAAGTCTCCATACCGGGCATGTTGCCATAAATGCCCGGTCTTCCCGAGGCTGCGGTGGCCGGTTGGTCAGGAAATCGCATTGCAGGAGGCCCCACAGAATGATCCAGGGACGACATGGACCATCGGATTACCAGCAGGACGGCCCAGCCGGGGGTGTTTACGAATGGTTCCAGCGTGGCGTCAAGTTGTTGGAAGAGGGTAGCCCCGCCGCCGCGGCGGCGCTCCTGGAACGGGCGGCTCAGGCGGAACCGGAGTCGCGCAGCATCCGAGAGGCGCTGGCCCGGGCACAGTTCAACTCCCGCAGGTACGCCGACGCGGCGGGTAGCTTCCGCTGGATCGTGGACGCCAACCCCGCCGAGGACTACGCCTACTACGGACTCGGCATGGCGCTGTGGCGCACCGGCGACATCGAGGCCGCCCAGGAGCCGCTGGCCGTGGCCGTGGCCATGCGCCCGGATCTCCGGCACTACGTCTCCGCGCTGACCCAGGTGCGCGCCACCCTCCGGGCGAGGCAGGTATGAGCCCCCACGCGAACGCCGCGGCCCTGATCGAGGGCTATGACACTCTCCTGCTCGACCTGGACGGCGTGGTCTACCTGGGTAGGCACGCCGTCCCTGGTGCTCCCGAAGCCCTGGCCGCGGCGCAGGACCGCGGGGTACGACTCGCCTTCGTCACCAACAACGCCTCTCGAACGCCGGGCGCGATCGCCGCCCATCTGAGCGGCCTGGGCATTCCGGCGGCCCCCGAGGACGTCGTGACCTCCGCCCAGGCGGCCGCCCGGCTGGTGGCCGAGCGGTTCCCACCCGGGTCCCCCGTGCTCGTCGTCGGCGGCATGGGCCTGCGCACGGCGGTGCGGGCGTGCGGCCTGCGTCCCGTGACCACCGCGCTCGACGGTCCCGTCGCCGTCGTGCAGGGCATCTGGGACGCCATGTCGTACGGCCTGCTCTGCGAGGGCACGCTGGCCGTACGCGCTGGAGCCTGGTTCGTCGCGGCCAACGCGGACACCACCATGCCCACGAACCGCGGCGAACTGCCGGGCAACGGCTCGATGAGCAGGGTGATCGCCACCGCCACCGGGGTGGAACCGGTCGTCGCGGGCAAGCCCGAGCCGCCGCTGCACCGCGAGTCGATGATCCGTACGCGGGCGGAGCGGCCGCTGATCGTCGGCGACCGGCTCGACACCGACATCGAGGGCGCGACCCGGGCGGGCGTGGAC
The DNA here is from genome assembly GCA_001570385.1 of Microtetraspora glauca. Taxonomy (GTDB): domain Bacteria; phylum Actinomycetota; class Actinomycetes; order Streptosporangiales; family Streptosporangiaceae; genus Microtetraspora; species Microtetraspora glauca. Next base: position 5,843 of record BBYL01000012.1, read on the forward strand.
AGCCTGCTCGTCCTCACCGGGGTGGCCGGGCCGCTGGACCTGCTCACCGCGACGCCGCGGCACCGGCCCGCGCACCTGGCGACGGACCTGTCCGGCCTGCTCGAACCCCCCGCGCGCGTACGGCGTGGGCCGGACGGCTGGGAGTGCGGCGGGTGGACGGCCCGCTGGGAGGGCGGCCGGCTCGGCCTGTCCGGCGCCGGAGACCCGATGAGCGGGCTGCGTGCGGCATGCGCGGCGGCATGGGAGGCCGCCGGTGACGGCCGGGCGGACGAGGACGCGGTGAAGCCCGTTCTCGCGGCTCTCGATCTCTAGGGACGCACGCCGTCCGTCACCGCTGCGGATCCGGATGGCGCACCGGGGAAATCAAGGAGGGAGACTCGCGGGGAGATGTCAGAGGAGCTTGCGGAGCCGCAGCAGGTCCCCGAGGCTGGCGTCGATCTTGACCCGGCCGCCGAAGAGAGCACGGCCCATGTCGAGCTCGCCGTTGACCATGGAGATCAGATCCGCGCTGGCGATCGTGATCTTCACTTCGGTGGGCCGGCCGTCCTGAGGAGGAGCGTCCGTGAACGGGTCGAGCCCGGCGCGGTGGATCCGGCCGTAGAAGGTCATGCCGAGGTCGGAGATGTGGCAGGCGAGCCTGCGTTCGACCACATGCCTGGCACGGTCCTCCGCGCTGATCTCGTCGAAATGCTCGACGAGCTTCTCGAGCGCCGCCCGGCATTCCTCGACGGTCGCCATGCGTATGCCTCTCTTCCCGCGGCCGGTCAGATGCCTCTGTACCTACGGACGGTAGCGTTCCTCATGAGTACTGCGCGAAATCTGACACGTACCGGCGTATCAGCGACAAGGGGGGCCGCATGGTGTTCGAGGCCCTGCCAGGGTACGTCCCACGGGAGAATGCCCTGACCACGGCCACCCCGCCGGCACGGCTCGCCGGACGCCGGGTGGAGCCGGTGGCGCCCTCTCCCGGACCACGCTCGACGGCCGGCGCGGTCCGCGCTCCGGAACCGCGCGGTGCGGAACGCCCAACGCGAAGCCGTCCCGTTCCGATTCCGCTACCGTCGAGACGGCGAGCGTCACGTGTGGCCGCCGGCGCGGCGTCGACCCGTGCGGCCGCGATGACGGACGGGGAACCATCCAGCACGACGAGGACCACGGATGCCGGGTCCACCGGAGGGGACGAATGACCGAGAGCGGCGCCGAGCCAGCGGCGGGGCTGCGGTTCCTGCGGGGCGTCTCTGCAGCGCACGAGTCCCGGCAGGAACCTCGGCAGGACGCGCGGCAGGCGGATCGGGACGCGGTGGACGCGGTGGAGTACGTGCCCGGGCCGGACACCCTGCGGGGGATCCGGCAGGAGCCCCGGCCCGTACCGCAGGCGCCACGCGGAGGCGAGGAGGCCGTCCAGGGGGCGCTGTCCGCGCTCCGCAGGCTCGGCGACCTGCCCGTCGCCGCGCACGTCGGCGTGTTCGAGGAGGCGCTGACCTGCCTGGAGAGCGCGCTCGCGTCCGTGGACGAGCCCGCGGGAGAGCCGCGCAGGTGAACCGCCGACCAGAGGGCGCGCTGTCCGCGCCACATGCCATGTCCCGTCCGGCGGCGGACCGCGGGTGGGGCCGATGAAGCGGATACGGCTGGACAGCGAACTCGTCCGCCGCGGGCTGGCCCGGTCCCGGGAGCAGGCGGCGCAGCTCATCGAGGCGGGCCGCGTCACGGTGGGTGGGCGCACCGCGGCCAAGGCGGCGACCCAGGTGGACACCGCCGCCGCGATCGTGGTGGCCGAGGACGCCACGGGGCCCGACTACGTCTCACGCGGCGCGCACAAGCTGCTCGGTGCCCTGAGCGCCTTCGAGGGGCTCAAGGTCGAAGGCCGCCGCTGCCTGGACGCGGGCGCGTCCACCGGCGGATTCACCGACGTGCTGCTCCGGCACGGCGCCGCGCACGTCCTGGCGGTCGACGTCGGGTACGGCCAGCTCGCCTGGTCGCTGCGCACCGATGAACGCGTCACCGTGATGGAACGCGTCAACGTCCGCGATCTGACGCCCGACATGGTGGGAGAGCCGCCGACCCTGATCGTGGGCGACCTGTCGTTCATCTCGCTCCGCCTGGTACTGCCGGCGCTGGCCGCCTGCGCGGCGGAGGTGGCCGAGTTCGCGATGCTGGTCAAGCCGCAGTTCGAGGTGGGGAAGGACCGGGTGGGAGCGGGCGGCGTGGTCCGCGACCCCGCGCTGCGCGCCGGAGCCGTACGCGACGTCGCGACGGCCGCCGGAGGGCTGGGCCTGGTCGTGAAGGGCGTGACCGCGAGCCCCCTGCCGGGCCCGTCGGGCAACGTCGAGTACGTCCTCTGGCTCGGGAAGGGGCCGGGGCACGAGCCGGTCGCCGACCTGGACGAGGCCATCGAGCGGGCAGTGGCGGAAGGGCCGCGGTGACGACACAGAAGCAACCTCCGCGGACCGTCATGGTCACCGCCCACACGGGCAGGGAGGCGGCGGTGGACAGTGCCAGGCTGGTGATCCACCGGCTGCTGAGCGCCGGGCTGCGCGTACGCGTGTTCGACGTCGAGGCCGAGGAGATCGCCTGCCCGGGCGCGGACGTCGCGCCCACGAATCCCGGCTCCCTCCACGAGGCCGAGCTGATGATCGTGCTCGGCGGTGACGGGACGCTGCTTCGCGCGGCCGAGATGGCCCGTCCGGCCGGGGTTCCGCTGCTCGGGGTCAACCTCGGCCACGTGGGTTTCCTCGCCGAGGCGGAGGTGGCGGACCTCGCCGCCGCGGTGGACCGCGTGGTCGACGGCCACTACGAGGTCGAGGAGCGGATGACGGTCGAGGTGGCGATCCGGCTGAACGGCTCGACGCTCGCCGAGACGTGGGCACTCAACGAGGCCACCGTCGAGAAGGTGGACCGCATGCTCGAACTCGTCGCGGAGATCGACGGCCGGCCGTTGTCGCGGTGGGGATGCGACGGGGTGATCTGCGCCACGCCCACGGGATCGACGGCCTACGCGTTCTCCGCCGGAGGGCCGGTCGTCTGGCCGGAGGTGGAGGCGCTGCTGATGGTGCCGATCAGCGCCCACGCCCTGTTCGCCCGGCCGATGGTGGTCTCACCGCGCTCCACGCTCGCCATGGAGATCGTGCCCGAGACCAGCGCGGGCGTGCTGTGGTGCGACGGCAGGCGCCGGTTCGACGTCCCGCCCGGCGCCCGGGTCGAGGTGCGCAGGGGGAGAGTGCCCGTACGGCTGGCCCGGTTGCTGGGTGTGGAGACCACGGGAGCGCCGTTCACCGACCGCCTGGTCGCCAAGTTCGGGCTCCCGGTGGAGGGCTGGCGCGGGCGCGTACGGTCCCCCTGACACCCCCCGTCCTCGAAAATCTTGGCGATTTGTGCGTAGGATCTCTGGCGGGATCTGTCGGCGAAACGGGAGGGGACCAGTGCGGCCACGGGTCGAGGAGGTCCGGATCCAGGGGCTCGGCGTGATCGACGAGGCCGTTCTGGAGCTGTCACCGGGATTCACCGTGGTGACCGGTGAGACCGGCGCGGGCAAGACGATGGTCGTCACCGGACTCGGCCTGCTGTTCGGCGGCCGGGCCGACCCGGCGAGGGTCCGCCCGGGCACGGACAAGGCGACGGTCGAGGGCACCCTGGTCGTCGACCCCGGCGGCAAGGTGGCCCAGCAGGTGTCCGACCTCGGGGGCGAGGTCGAGGACGGCACGCTGATCATCTCGCGGACCGTCTCCTCCGAGGGGCGCTCACGTGCCTGGCTCGGCGGTCGCACCGTCCCGGTCGGGACGCTCACCTACATCGCCGACGATCTCGTCGCCGTGCACGGCCAGATGGACCAGCAGCGCCTCCTTCAGTCGGGCCGCCAGCGCGCCGCGCTCGACCGCTACGCGGGAGACGACCTGGTCAAGCCGCTCCGGGCGTACGAGCAGGCGTACAAGCGCCACCGGCAGATCACCGAGCAGCTCCAGGAGCTGACCACCCGGGCCAGGGAGCGCGCGCAGGAGGCCGACGTGCTGCGCTTCGGCCTGGACGAGATCGAGAAGGCCGACCCCAAGGTGGGAGAGGACGCCGAGCTCAAGGAGGAGGCCGAGCGGCTGGCGCACGCCGACGCGCTCCGCACGGCCGCCACCACGGCGCACACCGCGCTGCTCGGCGACCCCATGTCCGGCCCGCAGCTCGCGCAGGACGCGGTGTCCCTGGTCGGGCAGGCGCGGTCGGCGGTGGAGGCGGTGCGCGACTTCGACCCGACGCTCGGCGGGCTCGCCGATCGGCTGGCCGAGGCCGGATACCTCATCTCCGACGTGGCGACCGAGCTGGCCGCCTACGCCGAGTCGGTGGAGGCCGACCCGGCCCGCCTCGCCGCCGTCCAGGAGCGCAGGTCACTGTTGACCGGGCTGACCCGCAAGTACGGCGCGGACGCCGCCGCGGTGCTCGACTGGGCGAGGAACGCCGCAGGGCGGCTGGGCGAGCTCGACAGCGACGACGAGCGCATCGACGAGCTCACCCGGGAGCACGCCGAGCTCACCGCCCGACTGGGGGAGCTCGCCGCCGAGTTGACCGGCATACGGGAGGCCGCGGCGGAGCGCTTCGGCGCGGCGGTCACCGCCGAGCTGTCGGCGCTCGCCATGCCGCACGCGCGGGTCGGCGTCGCCCTGACCCGCGGCGACGACTTCGGCCCGCACGGCGTCGACGAGGTGGAGCTGCGGATGGCCTCCCATCCGGGGGCTCCGCCGCTCCCGCTGAACAAGGGCGCGTCCGGCGGCGAGTTGAGCCGCGTCATGCTGGCCATCGAGGTCGTGTTCGCGGGGGCGGACCCCGTGCCCACGTTCGTCTTCGATGAGGTCGACGCGGGAGTCGGCGGCAAGGCCGCGGTCGAGATCGGCAGGCGGCTCGCGCGGCTGGCCAGGAGTGCCCAGGTCATCGTCGTCACCCACCTGCCCCAGGTGGCCGCGTTCGCCGACCAGCATCTGGTCGTGGAGAAGGCGAGCGACGGCAGTGTGGTGCGCAGCGGTGTGGTCGCCCTCACCCAGGAGGGCAGAGCCCGGGAACTCTCCCGGATGCTGGCGGGACTGGAGGACTCGGAGCTGGGTAGAGCGCACGCCGAAGAGCTCCTCACGATCGCATTGGCGGATAAGACCACACCCTGACTGGGTGTGACAAAACCGACACGCTCTGAGCTGCGGGACCATCTAGGTCGCCCACTCTGGCAGGATGGTCACGATGAAGGTCCCGAGCTTGAACGTTCCGGGCCTCCGCCGCAGGAAGGCAGACGACCTTCCCGGGGTGACGGCAGTGGCGAGAATCGACAGGCGGACCAAGAGGCTGACCAAGCGCCTCAAGGCCGGGGAAATCGCGATTATCGATCACGTTGACGTCGACCGAGTGAGCGCGGAGGCCCTTGTCGCGTGTGGCGCGGCCGCGGTGGTCAACGTGGCGGCGGGCATCAGCGGGCGCTACCCCAACCTCGGGCCGCAGATCCTTGTCGACGCGGGCGTCACGGTCGTCGACAACGCCACCCCCGAGCTGTTCGAGCGGATCAAGGACGGCGACGTCGTCCGCGTGCACGAGGGGCTCGTCCACCTCGGCGACGAGCTGGTCGGCAAGGGCGAAGTGCAGACCGTCGAGACGGTCGAGGCGGCCATGACCGAGGCGAGGGCCGGGCTGTCGGTCCAGATCGAGGCGTTCGCCGCCAACACGATGGAGTACGTCCGGCGCGAGCGGGATCTGCTCATCGACGGCATCGGCGTGCCCGACGTCCGCACCTCCATGGAGGGCAGGCACGTCCTCATCGTCGTCAGGGGATACCACTACAAGGAAGACCTGGCGACGCTGCGGCCGTACATCCGGGAGTACCGCCCGGTGCTCATCGGAGTGGACGGCGGGGCGGACGCCCTGGTCGAGGCCGGATACCTGCCCGACATGATCGTCGGTGACTTCGACTCGGTGTCCGAGAAGGCGCTGTGCTGCGGCGCCGAACTCGTGGTGCACGCCTACCGTGACGGCCGCGCGCCGGGGCTGGAGCGCGTGCACCAGCTCGGCCAGCAGGCCGTCCTCTTCCCCGCCACGGGCACCAGCGAGGACATCGCCATGCTGCTCGCCGACGACAAGGGCGCGTCGCTGATCGTCGCCGTCGGCACGCACTGGACGCTCGTCGAGTTCCTCGACAAGGGGCGCTCCGGCATGGCCAGCACGTTCCTCACCCGGCTCCGGGTGGGCAGCAAGCTCGTCGACGCCAAGGGCGTCAGCAGGCTCTATCGCAGTCGTATCTCCACGCCGTCCCTGCTGCTTCTCGTCGCCACCACGCTGATCACGATCGGCGTGGTGCTCTCGGTCTCGCCGGTCGGCCGGGTCTGGCTGAACGGGCTGAGCGACGCCTGGAACGGCTTCACCTTCTGGCTGGTCGGACTCTTCTCGTGATCGATTTCCGCTATCACCTCGTCTCCATCGTGGCGATCTTCCTCGCGCTCACCGTCGGCATCGTGCTCGGCAGCACCGTGCTGGAGACCGCGTTCTACAAGTCGGCTGAGGAGACCACCGCCCAGCTGCGCCAGTGGAACTCGGAGAACCGTGACAAGATCACCGCGCTGCAGGCCAGGGAGGACGGCAACGCCTCCTTCGTGACCGCGCACACGGCCGATCTGGTCCGCGGCCAGCTCCCGGGCGAGCGGTTCGTGCTCATCGAGGCGCCCGGCGCCCCCGCCGGCCGCCGCGACGACATCGTGAAGGTCCTCGGCGACTCCGGCGCGGTGTACACCGGCCGGGTCAGCCTGACGGAGAAGTTCCTCGCCGCGGACCAGACGAACGTCGTCGACCAACTCGCGAGCACCGTCGCCCCCGCCGGTACGCGGTTCGCCGACGGCGCCTCGCCGTACGAGAAGGCGGCGGCGGTGCTGGCCGGGGCCGTCGTGACCGGCGACCGCGGCCAGGCGGGCCGGGAGGATCCGGCCGCGGTGAGCGTGCTCGAGGCGTTCCAGACCGGCGGCTTCCTGGCCATGGGCGGCTCCCCGGCGCAGCGCGCCACCGTCGCGATCGTGGTGTCCCCCGACCAGGCGTACGAAGGGGAGGACGCCGAGGCGCAGACCGCCGCCATGGTCTCCCTCGCGGCGGGTCTCGACTCGGCCGGCCTCGGCACCGTCATGGTCGGCACCACAGCCGCGTCCGGCACGGGCGGCGTGATCTCGGCGCTGCACGACGCGGGCGAGGCCGCCTCGAACGTCTCGACCGTGGACACCGTCGATATGCCCGCGGGCCGGGTCACCGTCGTCTACGCTCTGCGGGAGCAACTGGCCGGTCGTTCCGGCGCGTACGGTGTAGGAAGCGACATCACGGCGTTCGCCCCGCCCGCCGCGCCGGGCATCAGCCCCAGCCCCAAGCCGATGGCGTCGGGCGGCTGACCGGTCGCATCCCGAGGAAGATCCGAGGAAGAGGAGCCTGCTGTGGCCAGTCGTCCCTGGACCGGTCTGGCGGCGAGCACCCTGCTGCGCCCGTCGTGGGGGAGGCCGTCGCCGGGTGCCGCGCCCGGATCGGTGCTCGGCGTCCTCGCCGCCGTCGCCGGTGCGGCCGCGGGCGCCGTCGCGGCCCGCGCGGCCTACGCCGCCTTCCGGCGCCGTCCCCCGATCGGCGACGAGAAGACGTGGACCAGGACCAACCACAGGGGCGAGCCGATCACGCTGCTGGAGGGCCCGGCCTTCGTCGCCGGAGCCGGTGCGGCGGCGGCACTCACGCCCGGGCTGTCCCCGCGGCTCCGCTCCGCCGCGCTGCTCGCCGGACTCGGCGGCGGCATCCTCGGCGCGTACGACGACGTCCTCGGCAACGCCTCGTCCAAGGGGTTCAAGGGGCATCTGTCCGCGCTGGCCCGCGGTGAGGTCACCAGCGGGGCCGTGAAGATCCTCGGGATCGGGGCGACCGGCCTCGCCGCCGCGGTGATCGCCCGCGACCCGGCGGCCACCCGCCCGCACGGCGGAGCGGCCGCCGGGGTGCTCGACACGCTCGTGAACGGTGCCGTCATCGCCGGGAGCGCCAACCTGGCGAACCTGTTCGACCTCAGGCCGGGACGAGCGATCAAGGTCGCGCTGCTGGCCGGGACGCCGCTGCTGGCGACGTCCCTTGCGGCCTCGGCGGCCTCTTCGGGGGCGTCGCGTGACGGTTCCCCCGGTACCGCCGTGCTGGCCGCGATCCCGCTCGGCGCCGCCGCGGCGCTGCTGCCGGAGGACCTGGGGGAGCGTGCCATGCTCGGCGACGCCGGCGCGAACGCCCTCGGGGCGCTTCTCGGGCTCGCCGCCACCGTGCGGCTGGGCCGTACCGGCCGGCTGGTCCTGCTCGGCACGGTCGCCGCGCTGACCGCCGCGTCGGAGAAGATCAGCTTCACCAAGGTGATCGCCGCCAACCCCGTGCTCAACCGCATCGACATGCTGGGCCGCCGTCCGGTGCCGCCGCCGCCCGTCGTCGTCTCCCCGACCCCGTGAGATGCGGCTCCGCATGACCGGTCGCCTGAGCGGGCGGATGACCAGGCGCGTCGGCGCCGGCGTCGCCGGAGCGGCCGTGCTCATCGGGGCCATCAGCATCCTCGCCCGTGCCACCGGTTTCGCCAAGCAACTGGTCTTCGCCCGCGCGGTCGGGACGAACTGCCTGTCCACCGCGTACGTCACCGCGAACAACGTGCCGAACATCGTGTTCGAACTCGTCGTCGGCGGAGCGCTCGCCGGGATGGTCGTCCCGGTCCTCGCCGGGGCTGCCGGACGGTACACCGCGGTTCCCGCGCGCTCGGGCGCGACCGTACCCGCGACCGGGCCCGATGGATCCGACCTTGAGGCCCACGAGGGCCGTGTGGCTGACGACGCCGACGAGGCGGGCGCGCGCGAGGAGGTCGGGTGGATCTCCTCGGCGCTGCTCACGTGGGTGATCGTGCTGCTGGTCCCGCTCGGCATTCTGACCGCGCTCCTGGCCCGGCCGCTCGTCGGCCTGGTCGCCTCGACCGTGCCTGGCTGCGACGCGAGCGAGGTGGTGGCGGTCGCGAGCCGCATGCTGGTCGTCTTCGCGCCGCAGATCCCGCTGTACGGCGTGGCCGTCGTGCTCTACGGCGTGCTCCAGGCGCACCGCCGGTTCTCCGCCCCCGCCGTCGCGCCGCTGGTCTCCAGCGTGGTGGTCATCGTCGCGTACCTGGTGTTCGTCCCGCTCGGCGGGACCGCCGACCCGGCCACGCTGCCGCGCCCGGCCGAGCTCGCCCTCTCCGTCGGGACGACGCTGGGTGTTCTCGCGCTGGTCGTCACCGTGCTCGGGCCCGTCTCCCGGCTGGGACTGCGGCTGCGGCCGACCCTGCGCTTCCCTCCCGGTGTCGCGGTCCAGGTACGGCGCCTCGCCCTGGCCGGGCTGAGCGCGTTGGTGGCGCAGCAGGCGGCCATGGCGATCGTCATCCCCGTGGCCAACCGGATCGGCGGGGGCACGCTCGCGGCGTACGGCTACGCGTGGGCGATCTACCAGGTGCCGTACGCCGTGCTCGCGGTGCCGATCGCCACGAGCGCGTTCCCCGTGCTCTCGACCCGGGCGGCGGGAGGTGACCTGGCGGGCTTCGCCGCGCTGTCGGCCCGGACGACGCGTGCCGTGGTGCTGGTCTCCGGCCTCGCCGCCGGGGCGCTCGCCGCCGTCGCCGTGCCCGCCGCGCAGGTCTTCCTGGCGCGGGCGGACACCAGCGTGGATCCGGCCGAGTTCGCCCGGGCGATCGCGCTGTTCGCCCCCGGACTGGTCGGATACGGACTGACGGCCCATCTGAGCCGGGTGCTCTACGCGGACGGCCGGGGAAGGGAGGCCGCACGCGGCATGGTCGCCGGCTGGCTGGTCGTGATCGTCGCTCAGGTGGCCTTCGCGGCAGCCCTCCCCGCCGGGTGGAAGCTCGGCGGGCTGGCACTCGGCCAGGCGGTCGGTATGACGGCCGGTGGGGCGCTCCTGCTCGTCTCCGTGCTCAGGGCCCGTGGCGGCGAGGCGCTCCACGGGATCTTCCGGGCGACGACCGCCGGGCTGCTCGGCGGAGTCGCGGGCTGGCTCGCCGGCACGGGCGTGGTACGGCTCGTGGGCGGGACAGGGCCGTGGGCGAGTGCGGGCGTGGCGGTCCTCGCCGGGCTCGCCGCCGTCGCCGCCGGTGCCCTGATCGCGGCCGCCGTCGATCGAGAGGACCTGCGGGCCGCCAGGCGCCGCGGGAAAGAGGGGGAAGGTGTCTGATCAGGAGGCGCGGCGGGTCGCGCTCGTGCTGGGAACCAGCGCGGGAGGCGTGGGCCGGCACGTGCGGATGCTCGCGGAACGGCTGGCCGGGGACGGCCGCCAGGTGGTGGTCGCGGGACCGCCCGCCACCGAGGAGGCCTTCGACTTCACCGGGGCCGGAGCACGCTTCGCCGCGGTGCCGATCGCGGAGCGGCCGCGCCCCCTCGCCGACCTCGGGGCCGTTCTCCGGCTGCGGACCGCTCTCAGGGGCGCCCAGGCCGTACACGCCCACGGGTTGCGGGCCGGCGCCTTCGCGGTGCTCGCCTTGGCGGGAACACGGCGGCGAGGCCGGAGGACGGGACGACGGAGCGGACGGCACGGCGCGCGGCTTGTGGTCACTCTGCACAACGCCGTCACGGCCGGGGGGATGACGGGCGCGATCTACGGAGTGCTGGAGCGGATCGTCGCGCGCGGGGCCGATCGCGTCCTGGTCGTGTCTCCCGATCTCGGCGACAGGATGCGGGCCAGGGGCGCCCGGCGGATCGACGCCGCCGTCGTGCCCGCGCCGCCCCTGACGCCGCCCGCCCGTTCCCCCGAGGACGTACGGCGGGAGCTCGCCGAGCGGGTCGCCGGGTTCACCGGGGACCGGCCCGTCGTGCTCACGATCGCCCGGCTGGCTCAGCAGAAGGGACTGGAGACGCTGCTGGACGCGGCGGCGGGGCCGTACGCGGCGGCACCGCTCTTCGTCGTCGCCGGAGAGGGTCCGTTGCGCGGGGAGATCCAGCAGCGCGTCGACGCCGAGCGGCTGCCCGTGCTCCTGTACGGCTGGGCCGCCACGGCGGAGTTGCTCCAGGTCGCGGACGTCCTGCTGGTCCCGAGCAGGTGGGAGGGGCAGCCGCTGAACGTCCAGGAGGCGCTCAAGGCGGGCACGCCGATCATCTCCACGCGGGTGGGCGGGATTCCCGACCTCGTCGGCGACGCCGCCGTCCTGGTCCCGGAGGGGAACGCCGCCGCGATGCGGGGAGAGCTTGACCGGCTGCTCGGCGATCAGGGCCTGCGTAAGGCGCTCGCGGAGGCCTCGGCCGTCCGGGGGCGGGAGCTGCCGGGCGAGGCGGAGGCGCTGCGATCGGTGCTGCGGGCGTACGCCGGCACCGACGCCGACGGCTGACGGGCGGACGCTCGCATTCGGTTGCTGACCCGCGGATACACGCGTCTTGAACTTTCGATTAGGCGCGGTGGACCCTGATCCCTATACTGAGCGCGTTGGGGGGGAGTATCCCTTCGCGGCAGTTCCGTCATCACGGTGTCAGCACCCGGGACTGTCGGTCCGGCGTGTCCGGGCGGGAGAGACCTCCGGCAGTGTGTTTCGCGCGCGTGCCGGAGGTTAGTGATCTTGAGCGTTTCCATTTGGGTGTGGGCGGCGGTCGTCGTCGGGCTCCTCCTCGTCCTGGCCTTCGACCTGTGGATCGTGGACCGCGGTGAACCCCGTGAGTTCTCGATGCGCCAGGCGACCTTCTGGGTCGGGTTCTACGTGGCGTTGGCGGTCCTCTTCGGCGTCGGTCTGCTCGTCTTCCGGAGTCCTGAGGCGTCGGGCGAGTTCTTCGCCGGCTATATCACCGAATACAGCCTCAGTGTCGACAACCTGTTCGTCTTCTTCATCATCATGTCGCGGTTCTCGGTGCCGCGGTTCCATCAGCACAAGGTCCTGCTGGTCGGGATCCTGCTCGCCCTGGTCATGCGAGGGGCGTTCATCGCCGTCGGCGCCGCGGCGCTCGCACGGTTCAGCTGGCTCTTCTACGCCTTCGGCCTCTTCCTCATCTACACGGCGTACACGCTGGTCCGCGACCACAACAGGCAGGAGGAGGAGTTCAGCGAGAACCTCCTGCTGCGCACCGCCCGCCGTGTCTTCCGTACCACCCCGGACTACGTCGGCTCCCGGGTGACCGTGAAGGTGAACGGGAAGCGGCTGGTCACCCCGATGCTCATCGTGATGATCGCGATCGGCACCACCGACCTGCTCTTCGCGCTCGACTCGATTCCCGCGATCTTCGGGCTCACCAAGGACCCCTTCATCGTCTTCACCGCCAACGCGTTCGCCCTGATGGGACTGCGCCAGCTGTACTTCCTGCTGGGCGGACTGCTCCAGCGTCTGGTGTACCTGAGCTACGGTCTCGCGTTCGTCCTGGGGTTCATCGGGGTTAAACTCGTTCTCGAGGCGCTGCATGAGAGTGATGTCTCCTGGGCGCCGCAGATCCCGATCTGGGTGTCTCTGGTGGTCATCGGCGTCACCATGACCGTGACGACCGTCGCGAGCCTGATGAAGGCTCGTCGGGATGAGGTCGTCGCCTCCGGCTGAGGCCCTACAGGGCTAGCGCAACGGGAAATGACACTGTTTGCTTGTCTCGTTGTGCCGTACAAATGACCACGGGATCGGTAATATCGAGCGTTCAGGCGCATATCGGTCCCCAGTCGCATAAAGAGTACAAAGGTTCCCTGTGTCCAACGATTCTGAAAATCCCCGCGGTCGGGTTCGGCTCGCGCGTGGGGTGTCCCCGTGGTTGGCTCCGACCGCCGCGGCGGCGGCTGTCACCACGGCACTCGTTCGCAAGTCGCCGAAATGGGCCGTGGCGGCCGTGCCGCTCACGGCGCTCACCGGCGCCATGCTCTGGTTCTTCCGCGACCCCGAGCGCGTCCCCGGCGAGGGACGGATCGTCTCCCCGGCCGACGGCGTCGTGCAGAGCATCGACCCGTGGGCCGACGGCCGCACCCGGGTGGCCATCTTCATGAGCCCTCTGAACGTGCACGTCAACCGCGCCCCCGCGGCCGGTACGGTGACCTCGGTCGAGCACGTGCCCGGCGGGTTCGTGCCCGCCTTCAACAAGGACAGCGACAAGAACGAGCGCGTCGTCTGGCACTTCGACACCGCGCACGGCGATATCGAGATGGTGCAGATCGCGGGAGCGGTGGCACGGCGCATCGTGCCGTACCTCTCCGCGGGCGCCAAGGTGGGGCAGACCGACCGGATCGGCCTGATCCGGTTCGGATCACGGGTGGACGTCTACCTGCCCGAGGGCATCGCCCCGGCGGTGAGCGTCGGCCAGAAGACCGTGGCGGGGGTGACTCGCATTGACAACGCCTGAGCTCGGCGCCGAGAGCTGGCCGGTGGGCGAGCTGGAGGAGGAGCCTCGCGGTCCCGTGGGAAAGGCGTTCCGCCTGTCCGCCGCGGACTCCCTCTCGCTCGGCAACGCGCTCAGCGGCTTCCTCGCCGTGTGCGTCCTGGCCTGGTCGGCGATCTCCGACCTCCAGTCCCATGGCAAGTTCGAGCCCGACCCCCGGTTCTTCGGGACCGCGGTGGTCCTCCTTCTCATCGGCGCGACCTGTGACCTCTTCGACGGTCTGGTGGCCCGCAGGTTCCGCGCGTCCGCGATGGGCGCGGAGCTGGACAACCTGGCGGACGTGATCAGCTTCGGGTTCGCGCCCGCGTTCATGGTCGTGATCTGGGCCGGCTTCTCCGGACGGCTCCCACTGTGGCTGGTGCTGTGCGCGGCGGCCTCCGTCCTGCTCGCCGGTGTCGTACGGCTGGCGCGTTTCGCCTGCGTCAAGACCAAGAGCGGCGACTTCATGGGCCTGCCCATCCCCATGGGCGCCATGACCGTGGTCTCGATCGTGCTGCTCTTCCAGCCGAACTACATCACGATCGCCGGCATCTTCGCGGTCGCCTGGCTCATGGTGAGCCGCATCGAGTACCCCAAGCCCAAGGGCAACGTCGCGGCGGTGGTCCTCGCCTGGATGATGATCAACGTCGCCTGCCTGAGCATCTGGGCGTCCGGCCTGGCCGGGGGCGACCAGCTCATCACCGTGGGCGCGGTCATGCAGATCGCCATCGTCGCCGCGATCCCACTTCGCGTGCTGGTGTTCAAGTGGGAGCGCCGCAGAGCGGGCCGCTCCGAGCACGTCGGCTGACGGCGCGCCTCGACGCGCGCGTCCGAGAGCGCACGACGCGAAGGGCCCGGATGTGCGTCCGGGCCCTTCCGCTTTCGTCTCCGGCTTCCGTGCGTGATTCCCCTGCCGGTAATCCGGCAGCCGGTCGGCCGGCTGGACATAATGAGGCATGACAGCTACGCCGCCTCGTGAGCACACCCGGACGTACTTCCTCGGCAAGCTGGCCGAGGTGCTGGAGATCAGGGGACTCGAGGTCGCGCTCCGGTCCAATCCTCCCTCGCTGAAGGCGACAGATCCGGACGCCGCGATGCTCAGCGAGACCGTCGACTGCGTGGCCACGGCGGACGGCTGGTACTACCGCTGGTCCTGGGGAGAGATCGTTGAGAGCACGAACGACCCGGAGGCGGCTGCCGACCGCATCCTGAAGGTCTTCGCCGGCCGGTCACCGAGCGGGCCCGCGTGACGCGGGCGGCGGCCTGAGAACCGAGTCCCGCACCGATCGACGTCTGACGTTCACCAGCCGCGGGCGCGCCACTCCGGCAGCGAGGGGCGCTCCGCGCCGAGGGTCGTGTCCTTGCCGTGCCCCGGATAGACCCAGGTCTCGTCCGGCAGGCGGTCGAAGATCCGCTCGACGACGTCCGTGTAGAGCTGGTCGAACCTCTTCGCGTCCTTCTGGGTGTTGCCGACCCCGCCGGGGAACAGGGAGTCGCCGGTGAACAGGTGACCGCCGCCGCCCTCGTAGAAGAGGGCGATCGACCCGGGGGTGTGCCCGCGCAGGTGGATGACCTCCAGCGGGACCCGTCCCACGGTGATCCGGTCGCCGTGCTCGACCGTACGCCCGACGGCGACCGGCAGCTCGGGGGCGTCGAGGGGGTGGGCGATCACCCGCGCGCCGGTCGTCCCGGCCACCTCCTCCAGGGCCATCCAGTGGTCCGCGTGCCGGTGCGTGGTGACGATCGTGCCGACGGGCCGGTCCCCGATCAGCCCGAGCAGGCGGCGCGGCTCCGCGGCGGCGTCGATGAGCAGGCCCTCACCCGTCTCCGCGCAGCGGAGCAGATAGGCGTTGTTGCCGAAGTCGCCGACCTCGATCTTGGAGATCGTCAGCTCCGGCAGCTCACGCACGTCCGCGGGACCGCCCTTGGTCACGTCACCGGTGTAGCTCATGCCGCTCCTTCATCTCTGGTCCCGGGCGTGGCCGGGGCGTACACCATCATCTCCGACTCCGGGGACGTACGGTCGATGGAGCCCATACCCTGGACAGACAGGGGCCGCGCCCCCGGAGCGTGCACGCGGACCCGGCGGCGATTCCGGCCCCCACGAAATTGTCAGTGCCTCTGGATAGCCTGCCCGTGCACCTCCTGTTGACTCCAACGACCTATCGGGACCGCTGTGGCTGACCGCCTGATCGTGCGTGGCGCACGTGAGCACAATTTGAAGGACGTCTCGCTCGACCTCCCGCGAGACGCTCTGATCGTCTTCACCGGGCTTTCTGGCTCGGGCAAGTCCAGCCTGGCCTTCGACACCATCTTCGCCGAGGGCCAGCGTCGCTATGTCGAGTCGTTGTCCTCCTACGCCCGGCAGTTCCTCGGCCAGATGGACAAGCCCGACGTCGACTTCATCGAGGGCCTGTCCCCGGCCGTCTCGATCGACCAGAAGTCGACCAGCCGCAACCCGCGCTCCACCGTGGGCACCATCACGGAGGTCTACGACTACCTCCGGTTGCTCTGGGCGCGCATCGGCAAGCCGCACTGCCCCACATGCGGGCGGCCCATCGCCAGGCAGACCCCGCAGCAGATCGTGGACCGCGTCCTCGAGCTGGAGGAGGGCACCAGGTTCCAGGTGCTGGCGCCCGTCGTCCGAGGCCGCAAGGGTGAGTACGCGGAGCTGTTCCGCGAGCTCCAGACCAAGGGTTTCGCCAGGGCCAGGGTGGACGGCACGATCGTCCGGCTCGAGGAGCCGCCCACTCTCAAGAAATACGAGAAGCACGACATCGAGGTGATCGTCGACCGTCTCTCGGTGAAGGACGGCGCGCGCCGCCGGCTGACCGACTCGATCGAGACGGCCCTCCAGCTGTCGGGCGGCACGATCACGCTGGACTTCGTCGACCTGCCCGAGGGCGACCCGAACCGCGAGCGCTTCTACTCCGAGCACCTGTACTGCCCCTACGACGACCTGTCGTTCGAGGAGCTGGAGCCCAGGTCGTTCTCGTTCAACTCGCCCTTCGGCGCCTGCCCGGACTGCACCGGTCTCGGCACCCGGATGGAGGTCGACCCCGATCTCGTGGTGCCAGACCCGGAGCGGACGCTCGGTGACGGGGCGATCAGCCCGTGGTCCGGCGGCCACACCAGCGACTACTTCATCCGGCTGATCGAGGCGCTCGGCCACGCGCTCGGGTTCGACCTCGACACGCCGTGGGAGCGGCTGTCCAAGAAGGCGCAGAAGGCACTGCTGCACGGCTACGACGAGCAGGTGCACATCCGGTACAGCAACAGGTTCGGCCGGGAGCGCTCCTACTACACCTCCTTCGAGGGCGTCATCCCGTGGGTTCAGCGCAGGCACGCCGAGGCGGAGAGCGACGCCATGCGCGAGCGCTTCGAGGGGTTCATGCGGGAGATCCCGTGCCCCTCCTGCAAGGGCTTCCGGCTCAAGCCGGTGTCCCTGGCGGTCACGGTGGGCGACGCCTCGATCGCCAAGGTCTCGGCCATGTCGATCGCCGACTGCGCCGCCTTCCTGTCCTCTTTCGAGCTCTCCGAGCGCGACATGCACATCGCCGAGCGGGTGGTCAAGGAGATCAACGCGAGGCTGGGCTTCCTCCTCGACGTCGGCCTCGACTACCTCACCCTCGACCGTGCCGCGGGCACTCTCGCGGGCGGTGAGGCGCAACGCATCCGCCTGGCCACCCAGATCGGCTCCGGACTCGTCGGCGTGCTGTACGTCCTGGACGAGCCGTCGATCGGCCTGCACCAGCGGGACAACCACCGGCTGCTCGAGACACTGATCAGGCTCCGTGACATGGGCAACACGCTCATCGTCGTCGAGCACGACGAGGACACCATCGCGGCGGCCGACTGGGTCGTGGACATCGGCCCCGGCGCGGGCGAGCACGGCGGCCAGGTCGTCGTGTCGGGCACCGTCCAGGAGCTGCTCGCCAGCGAGCAGTCGCTCACCGGGGCCTACCTGTCCGGCCGCAAGGCGATCGAGGTCCCCGCCAAGCGCCGCAAGCGTGACAGGAAGCGCCAGCTCGTCGTCAAGGGGGCTCGGGAGCACAACCTGGCCGGCGTCGACGTGGAGTTCCCGCTCGCCGTCTTCACCGCGGTCACGGGCGTATCGGGTTCCGGCAAGTCCACGCTGGTGAACGACATCCTCTACAGCGCTCTCGCCAAGGAGTTGAACGGCGCCCGCACGGTACCCGGCCGCCACGCTCGCGTGACCGGCACCGACCTGGTGGACAAGGTCGTGCACGTGGACCAGTCGCCGATCGGCCGCACGCCGCGGTCCAACCCCGCCACCTACACCGGCGTCTTCGACCACGTACGCAAGCTGTTCGCGGCGACCACCGAGGCGAAGATCCGGGGCTACCTGCCGGGCCGCTTCAGCTTCAACGTCAAGGGCGGCCGGTGCGAGGCCTGCGCGGGCGACGGCACCATCAAGATCGAGATGAACTTCCTGCCGGACGTCTACGTCCCGTGCGAGGTCTGCCACGGCGCCCGGTACAACCGGGAGACCCTGGAGGTCCACTACAAGGGCAAGACGATCTCCGAGGTCCTCGACATGCCGATCGAGGAGGCGCTGGAGTTCTTCGACGCCATCCCGGCGATCCGGCGTCACCTGCAGACGCTCCACGACGTCGGTCTCGGTTACGTACGGCTCGGCCAGCCGGCGACCACGCTCTCCGGCGGCGAGGCCCAGCGCGTGAAGCTCGCCTCAGAGCTCCAGCGCCGGTCCACCGGCCGGACGATCTACGTGCTCGACGAGCCGACCACCGGCCTGCACTTCGAGGACATCCGCAGGCTGCTCGGTGTGCTCAACCGGCTCGTCGACAACGGCAACACGGTCATCGTCATCGAGCACAACCTCGATGTGATCAAGACCGCTGACTGGATCATCGACATGGGGCCCGAGGGCGGTTCCCGGGGCGGCAGGGTCGTCGCCACGGGCACCCCGGAAGAGGTCGCGGGGGTCGAGGCGAGCCACACCGGCCTGTTCCTGCGCAAGATCCTCGACGTCTGACCGGCGATTGCGCCGGGCGTGAACGCGGCCGGGCCGGTTTCGGAGGCGGGTGGCTCCGTCCATAGGCTGGAGCCACACCCCGATCCCCGAGAAGGACTCCACGATGACCAGCAGTTCCTCAGGTTTGCCCACGCGCCGCCAGGTGCTCGGGACGGCCGGCGCCGCCGCCTGCGGCGTCGCACTGGCCGGATGCGGCGCGGGCGTGCCACCTGAGCCCGTAGTGCCCCCCGGGATCAAGGGGAAGGTCATCGCCAAGGTGGCGGAGGTCCCGGTGGGCGGCGGCACCGTCATCAAGGACTGGAAGATCATCCTCACTCAGCCGTCGGAGGGCGTGTTCAAGGCGTTCACGGCGAACTGCCCGCACAAGGGCTGCCTGGTCGGGCGATTCGAGGGCAAGGCGGTGGAATGCCCGTGTCACGGGAGCACGTTCGCCATCGACACCGGCGCGTGCCTCAGCGGTCCGGCCGGCGCGCCGCTCAAGGAGTTCCCGCTCAAAGTGGAGGGCGACGGCATCGTGATCGTCTGACCGCGCCGCCGGGAGCGGTGGGCGTCAGATCGAGATCGTGGATTGTCGGTAGCTGACAGTAGGCTGGTTTTTGTGGCGGATCCGGCAACTTATCGACCAGCGCCCGGCGCGATTCCCGAGTCACCGGGCGTCTACCGCTTCCGCGACCCCGGCGGCCGGGTGATCTACGTCGGCAAGGCCAAGAGCCTGCGCCAGCGGCTCAACTCCTACTTCGCGGATTTCGCCGGGCTCCATCCGCGGACGCAGACGATGCTGACCAGCGCGGCCGGCGTCGACTGGACGGTGGTCGGCACGGAGGTCGAGGCGCTCCAGCTCGAATACTCCTGGATCAAGGAGTTCGACCCCCGGTTCAACGTCAAGTACCGGGACGACAAGTCCTATCCGTACCTCGCGGTCACGATGGGGGAGGAGTTCCCCCGGGTGCAGGTGCTGCGCGGCGCCAAGCGCAAGGGCACACGCTATTTCGGGCCCTACTCGCACGCGTGGGCCATCAGGGAGACCGTCGACCTGCTGCTGCGGGTCTTCCCCGTACGGACCTGCTCGGCCGGGGTGTTCCGGCGGGCCGGCCAGATCGGGCGGCCCTGCCTGCTCGGATACATCGACAAGTGCTCCGCGCCCTGCGTGGGCCGGGTCACCCCCGAGGAGCACCGCGCGCTGGCCGAGGACTTCTGCGACTTCATGGCCGGGAACACCGGCCGGTTCATCAAGCGGCTGGAGCGCGCCATGCGCGACGCCGCCGCGGTGGAGGAGTACGAGCGGGCGGCCAGGCTGCGCGATGACATCCAGGCGTTGCAGCGGGCGCTGGAGAAGCAGACCGTGGTGCTCGGGGACGACACCGACTGCGACGTGATCGCCCTGGCGGAGGACGCGCTGGAGGCCGCGGTCCAGGTCTTCTACGTGCGCGGGGGCCGCATCCGGGGCCAGCGTGGCTGGGTGGTCGACAAGGTCGAGGACTCCACTCCCGGCGACCTGGTGGAACACTTCCTGCTCCAGATGTACGGCGAGGGCGCGATCCCCCGGGAGATCCTGGTGGCCGCGGAGCCGCCGGACGCGGACGCCCTGGCCGAGCTGCTGACCGAGCAGCGGGGCGCCAGGGTCGACCTGCGCGTGCCGCGGCGCGGCGACAAGAAGAGCCTGATGGAGACCGTCGAGCGCAACGCCAAGGAGTCCCTGGCGCAGCACAAGCTCCGGCGCGCGAGCGACCTCACCACCCGCAGCCGCGCGCTGCAGGAGATCGCCGACGCGCTCGGTCTGGACCAGGCCCCGCTGCGAGTCGAGTGCTACGACGTCTCCCACATCCAGGGCACCGACGTGGTGGCGTCCATGGTCGTGTTCGAGGACGGCCTGGCCCGTAAGAGCGAGTACCGCCGGTTCTCGATCAAAAGCGCCGAGGGCGACGTCGCGTCCATCCACGAGGTGATCTCGCGGAGGTTCAAGCGCTACCTGGAGGAGCGGTCGGCGACCGGCGAGCTGGGCGCCGAGCCCGCCCCCGACGCCACCGCCTCGACCGCCGACGGCGCCGAGGGCGAGGGCGCCGATCCGCGCACGGGCATGCCGATCGACCCCGACACCGGCCGCCCGCGCAAGTTCGCCTATCCGCCCAACCTGGTCGTGGTCGACGGCGGGCCCGCGCAGGCGGCGGCCGCGCAGCGCGCGCTCGACGAGCTCGGCGTGGACGACGTCGCGGTCTGCGGCCTCGCCAAGCGGCTTGAGGAGGTGTGGCTGCCGGGCGACGACCAGCCGGTGATCCTTCCGCGCTCCAGCGAGGGCCTTTACCTCCTGCAACGCGTCCGTGACGAGGCGCACCGGTTCGCCATCACCTACCATCGTTCGAAGCGGTCCAGAGCCGTGAAAGAGAGCGCGCTGGACGAGGTTCCCGGCCTCGGGCCGGCCCGCAGGCAGGCGCTTCTGCGGCATTTCGGGTCGCTGAAGCGGTTGCGCGAAGCCGGTGTGGCCGAGATCTGTGAGGTTCCCGGCATCGGGCCCGCGACGGCCGAGGCCATCGTGGCGGCGCTGAGCGGTGCGCGGGACGCCGACCGAGAGAAAGCGGTGAGCGACTGATGTGCGCTGCGAGAGAACCGGCGTTCGTGATCGTCACGGGCATGTCGGGGGCGGGACGCAGCACCGCCGCCAAGGCCCTTGAGGACCTGGGCTGGTTCGTCATCGACAACCTGCCGCCCGGTCTGCTGTTCTCGCTGGCCGAGGAGGCAGGCCGGGTCAAACTGGCCGCGGACAAGGTCGCGGCGGTGGTCGACGTGCGCAGCCTCGCCTTCACCTCCGACCTCAACGCGGCGATCGGCGAGCTGGACGGCCGCGGTATCGGCTTCCGGGTGGTCTTCCTGGAGGCCAGCGACGAGGAGCTGGTGCGCCGGTTCGAGAACGTGCGGCGCCCGCACCCGCTGCAGGGTGACGGGCGGCTGGTCGACGGGATCGCGCGCGAGCGCGGCATCCTCCGCGAGGTCAGGGCCAACGCCGATCTGATCATCGACACCTCGTCGCTGAACGTGCACGAGCTGCGCAACAAGATCGTTTCGTTCTTCGGCGGGGAGGACCGGCCGGGGCTGAAGGTCAACGTGGTCTCCTTCGGCTACAAGTACGGCCTGCCCGTCGACGCGGACCTCGTGGTCGACTGCCGGTTCCTGCCCAATCCGCACTGGGTTCCCGAGCTCCGCCCGATGAGCGGTCTCGACGCCTCCGTCCGCGAGTACGTCCTCGGCCAGATCGGGGCCAAGGAGTTCCTCGACGCGTACGAGGAGGTCTTCGGCGTGGTGGCCGCCGGATACGCCCGTGAGGGCAAGAGCTACGCCACGCTCGCCGTCGGCTGCACCGGAGGCAAGCACCGCAGCGTGGCCATGGCCGAGCAGATCGGCACGCGGCTGCGCGACAGGGGCATGGAGGTGCAGGTCAGCCATCGCGATGTGGGGCGCGAGTGACGACGGTCGGCGAGCGTGACCGTGTCACAGGGCGGGTTCGGCCCGTCAGGCGAGGAGGGACGGCATGAGCGGGCCGGCCGCTGAGGACGAGGGGGCGGAGGACACCGGTCCGGCCGGCCCGAGAGTGGTCGCCCTCGGCGGAGGGCACGGCCTGTACGCCTCCCTGTCCGCGCTGAGGACGGTGACGCGCGACCTCACGGCCATTGTCACCGTCGCGGACGACGGGGGCTCCAGCGGCCGTCTCAGGCGCGAGCTGGGCGTCATCCCGCCCGGTGACCTGCGGATGGCGCTCGCCGCGCTGTGCGGCGACGACGAGTGGGGCCAGACCTGGAGCCGGGTCGTCCAGCATCGCTTCCTCAGCCAGGGCGAGCTGCACGGGCACGCCGTGGGCAACCTGCTGATCGTGGCGCTGTGGGAGCTGCTCGACGACCCCGTCATGGGCCTCGACTGGGTGGGCCGGCTGCTCGGCGCGCACGGGCGGGTGCTGCCCATGGCGTCCGTCCCGCTGGACATCCAGGCGGAGGTCGAGCTGGACGGCGAGGTCACGACCGTACGCGGGCAGGTGGCCTGCGCGCTGACGCCGGGCCGGGTCCGGGCCATCTCGCTGCTGCCGCCGGATCCTCCCGCGTGCCCGCAGGCGGTGGAGGCCATCCGCGAGGCCGACTGGGTGGTCTTCGGGCCGGGCTCCTGGTTCACCAGCGTCCTGCCGCATCTCAAGGTCCCCGAGTTGGCCCGCGCGCTCCACACGACGAGCGCACGGCGGCTGGTGATCCTCAACCTGGCTCCCCAGCTCGGCGAGACGGACGGCTTCTCGCCGGAGAAGCATCTGGAGGTGCTCAGGGAGCACGCCCCCTCGCTGCCGGTGGACGCGGTGCTCGCCGACCACGGGGTGGTCGACGATCCACGCGAGCTGGAGAAGGCCGCGGTGTCCATGGGGGCACGTCTCGTATTGGCCGATGTGGGTGCCTCTGACGGTTCTCCACGGCACGATGGACCACGTCTTGCCAGGGTCCTGGACGAGATTTTCCGTGAGAAGCGGTGAGACCGGCCCTCTGTGGTGCGAGAGACTGGCTGTCAAAGTCTGTTTGGGGGAGGACACGCGCAGATGGCCATGACGGGTGTGGTGAAAGACGAGCTGAGCCGCCTTGCGGTGCTGAAGCCTTGTTGCCGTAAGGCCGAGGTCTCGACGCTGTTGCGGTTCGCGAGCGGCCTGCACCTGGTCGGCGGGCGGATCGTGATCGAGGCCGAGCTCGACACCAACGTCACCGCGCGCCGGCTGATCAGGGACATCGGCGAGGTGTTCGGCCACAAGGCGGAGGTGCTGGTGCTGGCGCCCGCCGGGCTGCGCAAGGGCTCCCGCTACGTCGTACGGGTCTACCGGGACGGCGAGGCGCTGGCCCGCCAGACCGGTCTGATCGACAACCACGGCCGTCCCGTCCGCGGGCTGCCCCGCCAGGTGGTCGCGGGCGCGACCTGCGACGCGGAGGCGGCCTGGCGCGGCGCGTTCCTGGCCCATGGGTCGCTGACCGAGCCCGGCCGCTCCATGTCGCTGGAGGTGACCTGCCCGGGCCCCGAGGCGGCCCTGGCCCTGGTCGGCTCCGCCCGTCGGCTGAAGATCCACGCCAAGGCGCGCGAGGTGCGCGGCGTGGACCGGGTCGTGGTCCGCGACGGCGACGCGATCAGCGCCCTGCTCACCCGGCTCGGCGCGCACGACAGCGTGCTCGCCTGGGAGGAGCGGCGGATGCGCCGGGAGGTCCGGGCCACGGCGAACCGGCTGGCCAACTTCGACGACGCCAACCTGCGCAGGTCGGCGCGTGCCGCCGTCGCCGCCGGCGCCCGGGTGCAGCGCGCCCTGGAGATCCTGGGAGAGGAGGCGCCCGAGCACCTGGTGGTCGCCGGGCGGCTCCGCGTCGAGCACAAGCAGGCGTCGCTGGAGGAGCTCGGCCAGATCGCCGACCCGCCGCTGACCAAGGACGCCATCGCGGGGCGGATCCGCCGGCTGCTCGCCATGGCGGACAAGCGCGCCCAGGACCTCGGGATCGCCAACACCGAGGCCAATCTCACGGCGGACATGCTGGCCACCTGACCTGGTCGTTTTCCCGCGCCGTCTCCGGCGTGCGACATGGCGGCCGGTTTGCGCGGACAAGCCGGCCGCTTTGCCGTGCGCCGCGTCCTGTGACGCCTGCTTTGCCGCTGTCGATCACCGGTGGGGCGCGTTGGTCTAAACCAATTTGAGTCGGATAGGGTCTGTGACTGAGGTTTCAAAGCCAGCCCTGTCGCCGGAGAGACAGCCGGCGCACGACGTACGAGGAGACCGATTCCGTGAGCATCCGCGTAGGCGTCAACGGCTTCGGCCGTATCGGCCGCAATTTCTGGCGCGCTGTGGCAGCCAGCGGTAAGGACATCGAGATCGTCGCGGTCAACGACCTGACCGACAATGCCACTCTTGCCCACCTGCTGAAGTACGACAGCATCCTTGGCCGCCTGCCGTACGAGGTGAAGGCCTCGGCGGACGAGATCACCGTGGACGGCAAGGCCATCAAGGCGTTCGCCGAGCGTGACCCCGCCAAGCTGCCCTGGGGCGACCTGGGCGTCGACGTGGTCGTCGAGTCGACGGGTCTTTTCACCGACGCCACCAAGGCCAAGGTGCACGCCGAGAACGGCGCCAAGAAGGTCATCATCTCCGCTCCGGCGAAGAACGAGGACGTGACGATCGTCATGGGTGTCAACCACGACACCTATGACCCGGCCGCGCACACGATCATCTCCAACGCGTCGTGCACGACCAACTGCCTGGCCCCGATGGCCAAGGTCATCAACGACACCTTCGGTATCGAGAAGGGTCTGATGACCACGATCCACGCGTACACGCAGGACCAGAACCTGCAGGACGGCCCGCACAAGGACCTGCGCCGGGCCCGTGCCGCCGCGCTGAACATCGTCCCGACCTCCACCGGTGCCGCCAAGGCGATCGGCCTGGTCCTGCCCGAGCTCAAGGGCAAGCTGGACGGCTTCGCGCTGCGCGTGCCGATCCCCACGGGTTCGGCCACCGACCTGACCGTCGAGGTCCGGCGCGAGGCTTCGGTCGAGGAGGTCAACGCCGCGCTGAAGGCCGCCGCCGAGGGCCCGCTGAAGGGCATCCTCAGCTACACCGAGGACGAGATCGTCTCCTCGGACATCGTGACCGACCCGGCCTCCTGCATCTTCGACGCCGGCCTCACCAAGGTGATCGGCAACCAGGTCAAGGTCATCGGCTGGTACGACAACGAGTGGGGCTACTCCAACCGCCTCGCGGACCTGATCGAGTACGTGGGCGCCTCTCTCTGATGCGAACCATCGACTCGCTCGACGTGAAGGGCCGGCGCGTCCTCGTGCGCGCCGACCTCAACGTCCCTCTCGACGGGGAGACGATCACCGACGACGGGCGGATCCGGGCCTCGGTGCCGACGATCAGGACGCTGCTGGACAGCGGCGCCAAGGTGATCGTCTGCGCCCACCTCGGCCGCCCCAAGGGTTCGCCCACCCCGAAGTACTCGCTGGCCCCCGTCGCCCGGCGGCTCTCCGAGCTGCTCGGCGAGCAGGTCGCCTTCGCCACCGACGTGGTGGGCGAGTCGGCCCGTGCCACCGTGGCCGCCCTGCAGGACGGCCAGGTCGCGCTCCTGGAGAACCTGCGCTTCGAGCCGGGTGAGGAGTCCAAGGACGACGCGGTCCGCGGGGCGTTCGCCGACAAACTGGCCGCCCTCGCCGAACTGTACGTCGGCGACGGCTTCGGCGCGGTGCACCGCAAGCACGCCAGCGTCTACGACGTGCCCAAGCGGCTTCCGCACGCGGCCGGCGGCCTGATCGTGGCCGAGGTCGAGGTGCTCAGGAAGCTCACCGAGGACCCGGCCCGGCCCTACGTCGTCGTGCTGGGCGGCGCGAAGGTCTCCGACAAGCTCGGCGTCATCGCCAACCTGCTGTCGAAGGTCGACCGGCTGCTGATCGGCGGCGGCATGGCCTACACCTTCCTGGCGGCCCAGGGCCACGAGGTCGGCCAGTCCCTGTTGCAGGAGGACCAGCTCGACCAGGTGCGCGGCTTCCTGGAGGAGGCCAAGACCCGCGGCGTCGACCTGGTGCTGCCGGTCGACGTGCTCGCCGCGACCGAGTTCGGGCCGGACGCGCCGCACGAGGTGGTCGACGCCACCGCGATCCCGGCCGACCGGCAGGGGCTCGACATCGGCCCGCGTACGCGTGAGCTGTTCGCGTCCAAGCTGGCCGACGCGCGAACCGTGTTCTGGAACGGCCCGATGGGCGTGTTCGAGTTCGACGCGTTCGCGGGCGGGACCCGCGCCGTGGCCGAGGCGCTGATCGCCTCCGAGGCGTTCACCGTCGTGGGCGGCGGCGACTCCGCCGCGGCCGTGCGCCGGCTGGGCCTGCCGGAGGACGGCTTCTCGCACATTTCCACCGGTGGCGGGGCCAGCCTCGAATACCTCGAGGGCAAGACCCTGCCCGGACTCGCAGCTCTGGAGGACTCGTGAGCCGCACGCCGCTGATCGCCGGCAACTGGAAGATGAACCTCAACCATCTCGAGGCCATCAACCTGGTCCAGAAGCTGGCGTTCTCGCTCACCGCCAAGGACTTCGACGCCGTCGAGGTCGCCGTCCTGCCGCCGTTCACCGATCTGCGCAGCGTGCAGACCCTGGTCGACGGGGACAAGCTCCAGATCGCGTACGGCGCGCAGGACCTGTCCCGCCACGACGCGGGCGCGTACACCGGGGAGATCTCCGGCACGATGCTCGCCAAGCTCGGCTGCACCTATGTGCTGGTCGGCCACTCGGAGCGGCGGCAGTACCACGGCGAGGACGAGGTCGTGTGCAACGCCAAGGTGAAGG
Organism: Microtetraspora glauca; assembly: GCA_001570385.1. Classification (GTDB taxonomy): domain Bacteria; phylum Actinomycetota; class Actinomycetes; order Streptosporangiales; family Streptosporangiaceae; genus Microtetraspora; species Microtetraspora glauca. The sequence goes on from BBYL01000012.1 coordinate 32,530, forward strand.
CGGCCTACCGGCACTCGATCACGCCGATCCTGTGCGTCGGGGAGGGCCTTCCCGTCCGCCAGGCCGGTGAGCAGGTGGCCCACACCCTGGCCCAGCTCGACGGCGCGCTCGAGGGGATCACCGCCGAGCAGGCGAAGTCCCTCGTGGTCGCGTACGAGCCGGTCTGGGCGATCGGGACCGGCGAGGTCGCCACTCCGGCGGACGCGCAGGAGGTCTGCGGGGCGATCAGGACGCGACTCGCCGAGCTCTACGACGGCGAGGTGGCCGCGGCCGTCCGTATCCTTTACGGAGGATCGGTGAAGTCCGACAACATCGCCGGGATCATGGCGCAGCCCGACGTCGACGGCGCCCTCGTCGGAGGGGCCAGCCTCGACCCGGGTGAGTTCGTGAAGATCTCCCGTTTCGGCGAGATGTCGGCGGGCTGAGCCGTTTGGAGGGTGCGACTTGACAACAGGTCGTACCCTCATAGGGCAAGATTGAATCGTCACACCGCTGGTGCCGCGCGGACGCGCGGGTTATAGGAACAGGTCAACGGTGATTATCGGAATCTCCATCGCCCTCATTCTGTCGAGCGCTCTGATGGTGCTGCTCGTCCTGCTGCACAAGGGCAAGGGTGGTGGTCTCACGGACATGTTCGGCGGCGGGTTCTCGTCGTCGTTCGGCGGGTCGGCGGTGGTCGAGCGCAACCTCGACCGTCTCACGATCATCACGGGCGTGGTGTGGTTCGTCTGCATCATCGCGCTGGGCCTGCTGCTCAAGCCGTAACAACCGGCACACCGAAACCGGTCAGGCTGTAAAAAATCGGGCAGAAATGGCTTATCTGCGGCGACACGTGACATAGATTCATCTTTCCCCCGTGTCCCGCGGGGCGTGAGTGCGAGGAGTTCATTCGTGGGTAGTGGCAACGCGATCCGTGGCAGCCGAGTCGGTGCGGGCCCCATGGGGGAAGCCGAACGCGGCGAGGCGGCCCCCCGAGTGCGGGTCTCGTTCTGGTGCGCGAACATGCACGAGACGCGTCCCAGCTTCGCCAGCGACGCGGCCATCCCTGAGCACTGGGACTGCCCCCGGTGCGGGCTTCCGGCCGGTCAGGACGAGGCTAACCCGCCCGCTCCGCCGCGAAACGAGCCGTACAAGACGCACCTCGCGTACGTGAAGGAGCGTCGCAGCGACAAGGACGGTGCGCAGATCCTGGCCGAGGCCCTGGAGCGGCTGCGGTCCTCGTCGCGCCCGATCTACTAGGCCCGTCTCACGGCATACGGCGAAGGCCCCCGTTCCCCTGCGGAGCGGGGGCTTTGCCGTGCACCCGGACTCCGGTCCCGCATGGATCATCCGTAGGAGGGGCTCCTCCAGATCCGGATCGTGACCGTGATCCGGCCCGCGTTGTCGCCCAGGCAGCGGTCGTCGTCGTTGATCCGCAGCCGGAGCGTTCCCGACCCTTTGGCCCGCAGCTTGCGATAGCTGCCCATGGCGGTGAGCGAGCGGCCCCTCTTGGCGAGGAGGGTGCCGTACGTCTCGTCGTCGTCGATCTTGCAGCCCTGGTAGATGCGGGCGTCCGTGTCCCAGTCGTAGCCGTCGGCGTCCACCCAGCCGAACTTGGCGCGGTCGACGGTCCACTCGCCGCGCACGTACTCGACGCTGTAGCGGTCGCCGCGCCGCACGTAGATGCCGGTGCTCTGCCATCCCGAGGTGGCGCTGACCACGTACCGGTAGGAGCGGTAGCTCTGGGAGCCGGCCGTCGCCGCCTCGGCCGCGCCCGCGGGTAAGAGCGCCAGGGTCGTGGTCGCCGCGGCCGCCGCGGCCGCCGAGCGCGCCAACAATCTGCGCATGAGGGGGTTCTCCTGTCGTGGGAGATGATGGCTTTTCTCGAATGTAAGCGCGAACCACCGCGTGATCCAGAGGCCCGGATCGCGCACCCGCTCCGGGTACGGTCAACCGGACCGAAGGGTGACGAGACGGTGGTTGACCAGAGCGAGCCGGCGTTCCATCTCGGGGAGGAACGCGGGATCGAGCAGGTCCCGGTCCGCGGCCAGGCGCTCCGACGCCTCGCGGCCCGCGTCCTCGACCAGGCGCAGGACGTCCGCCCGACCGGCCAGGAAGCCCGCGGCGGCCGCCGCGTCGTGGGCGTCGGCGACGGAGTTCGCGAAGGCGCCGGAGTCGCGATCGAGCAGGTCCCGGAGTCCTGAGGCGCCGACCGTGAAGGCGAGCGGCCACACCAGGGTGGACAGGTCGGCGACGGAGACGGAGTGGGGCAGCAGCCAGGCGCAGCCGCCCAGGACGAGGAGGAGGAAGGCGAGCGCGGCGACGCGCCGGCGCATGGTGAGGTCGCGGAGATACATGGCCGTCAGCGGTCCCGTCCAGAGCAGGAAGTGCAGGAACGGCAGCCGGGTGAGGCCACCGGCGGTGACGTTGCCGAGCAGCGCGGTGGACACCGTCGCGTCGAGCGCGCCGTACGCGAGGGCCGCCGCCAGCACGGGGGCGTGCGCGGCGGCCCCGCGCCGGACGATCAGGGCATGCGCCCGGTACGCGAGGCAGAACGCGAGCAGCGCCAGGGGGATCGTGGCGGCGAGAGGCACCCTGTCCATATCGGGCCAGGAGTGCGCCAGCGAGCCGACGCCTCCGATGGCGATCACGGGCGGGCCGAGGTCCAGCGGCGGTACGGCCGCCCTCCCGGCGGCGGGCAGGACCACGCGCCGGCCCGCCACCCGCAGGACCTGTTCCCCGCCCAGCGGAGCGGCGCGCACGACCGCCACCTCCGCCGTTCCTGAGAGGTCCATGGCGTCCAGAGAGGCGCCGAGCTCCGCCACCTGGGCGGGGGACAGCAGGAGGCCGTCGTCCGGCGTCGCCGGGAACTCGACGTCGCGGGAGAGGTCGGGTCCGGCGGCGTTGTGCCGCTGCTCCCAGCGCAGCAGTGCCGTACGCAGGTATTCGGCGTGACCGGCCGTCTCCTCCGCGAGCCGGTGGCGCCAGGCGGCCAGCGGGGAACCGACCGGCCGGCCCGTCACGGCAAGCAGCGGCCAGGTCCTGGTGAGCACGTCCACGATCGTGTCGGCCCCCACCGCGACGCTGTTGCGTCCGGCGAGCACCGCCTGGCTGTAGGCTGCCTCCCTCTCGGCGGCGGCGGTGCGGAGCCGCCGGCGCACCCGCCGCTGCAGGTAGCGGCTGAGGAGCAGCCCCTGGGCGAGGCCGACCGCGGGCCAGACGAAGGGAGCGAGGGACTCGGGACGGCCCCCGAGGCGCAGGACGAGGGTCGTCACGCCGCCCACGACCAGTGGCACGAGCACGGCGGCCGCTCCGCGCTCGATCACCGCCTCGGCGGCGAGGGGCGCGGCGATGAGCGCGGGGGCGTCCACGGGATGGCCGAGTGCGACGGCCCAGGCGGAGACGTCGGCGGCGTCCAGTGCCAGCCGGTACCCGAGCCGGATCCGCCCGCCGCGCCGGAAGTACAGGAAGGCCGCCACGTCGTAGGCGCAGCAGGCGGCCCCCGCGGCGCAGGCGACGGCGGGAGGCAGAGTGCCCATGACGACGGCCATGATCACGCAGGCGACCCGGGAAGCCAGCCGTACGTTGAGGTAGACGCGCCGCAGGGTGTACGAGGCCGAGCCGGCCGCCACCTGGGTGATAGGGGGCAGGTCAGCCATCGCGTGGCGGCCGCCGGGTCTTCACCCGGGTGGCCCAGGCCAGGAACCGGGAGATCTGCGGCAGCGACGGCGTGGCCTGCTCGCGGTCGGGAAGCCGGCCGTCCGAGGTCATCGCCTGCAGGCGGGCGTGCCGGTTGAAGTCGCGGCGCAGCCGTTCCCACGAGCGGGACCGGGGATCGGCACGCTCGGCCAGCCGCTCGGGCACCCCCTCGGCGAGGGCGTGGTTCACCGCGGCGTTCACCCGGCTGTGCGCCGAGACCCCGAGGCGGAAGAAGTCGGCCCCGGCCTCGCGGATCCTGCGCCGCAGAGCGCCGTTGAAGAAGTGCCCGGTGAGGACGATGACCCGGGTCTGCCGACGGTCGCGGTGGCGCCGGACGCACTCGATGACGGAGACGCCGGGGAAGTGGTCGTCGTCCCTGCGCTCGTCGGCGGCGTCGACGAGGACCACGTCCACTCCGCGCCACCGCTCGCCCCACGCCGCCGCGGCGTCGTGGTCGAGCGCGGCGACGATCTCCAGTCCGGGAGCGGCGCCGAGTATGGTCGTGATCCCCGCGCGGCTGATGTCGTCGTCGTCCACGACGACCAGCCGGATGCTGGTGTGTGGTGCGTGCTCTGTCCCGTTCACGTCACCCCCTGGGGGACGGATGCACGCAATCTTTACCCGGTGAAGATCGGGATGGTCAAGTGTGCCCGGACATCCCCAGGTCCGGGGGTACGCGATGTGACGTGAGCGTGTCCTCGCGGCCGGGCGGGCCGCCCGGGTCAGCTCTTGTGCCAGGCCGACACGCGGCGCGGCCGGAGCGGGCGAGCCGGGTGCGTGATCTCGGGGATCGGATCACGCATCGTAGGCTCCTACTTTCTTCCGTGAAGGTTCGGCGAGGCTGTCACGGGAGGAAAGATGCGCGGACGCGAGGGAATTGTCACGGCGGCTCTGCTGACGGGGCTGGTGGTGTCGCTGCCGCAGGGCGCGGGCGCCCAGACCGGGGCGTCCGCCGACTGGCGGCAAGGAAAGGTCTTCGGCGGTAGCGAGGCCGCCGTCGCCGTACGCGATCGGCCGTACGGGAGCGTGGTCGGCTTCGCCACCGCCGAGTCGACCATCCGTGCCCTCTGCTACGTCGACGGCGGCAGGCCGGTCACGGGCTGGTGGCATCCGGCCAATCCCTACTGGGACCGTGTCGAGGTCGCTGCGAGCGGCGGCCGGGGGTACACCGGATACGGGTACGTCGCCGACGTGTGGCTCGACACCGGCGGCGACATCACCGCGCAGCTCAAGCCCTGCTCGTCCAGGAAGGCCGGATAGGGAACGGATAGGGGACAGGGGCTGGGTCGTCAGCCGGTCGTGTCGTCCGCGACGCATTCGCCGTCGACGAAGGTCATCCGTACGCGGGTGGTCCAGATGTCCTGCGGATCGAGGGTGAAGGGATCCCGGTCGAGCACGACGAGGTCGGCCGGGCGGCCCTCCTCGATCACCCCGGCGGGCGAGCGGTTCAACCAGGCCGATCCGGCCGTGTACGCCGTCAGGACGGTCCGCAGGTCGATGCTCTGGCCGGGGAGGAACGGCGTCTGCGCGGTCGGGTACGACGCGTGGACCGAACTTCCCGGCTCGGTCCGGTTGACGGCCACGTGCACGGCCTGCAGCGGGTCGGCGGAGGAGACCGGCCAGTCCGACCCGGCGGCCAGCCGCGTGCCGTGCCGTACGAGATCGGCGAAGGGGTACTGCCACGACGAGCGCTCCTCGCCGAGGTAGGGAATGCACAGCTCGTCCATCTGCGCGTGGTGGGTGGCCCACAGCGGCTGGAGGTTGGCGGTCACCCCGAGCGCGGCGAAGCGCGGCACGTCCTCGGGGGTGACGATCTGCAGGTGGGCGATGTGGTGCCGGTTCTTTGGCGCGGTGCCCGCGAGCGCGTCCAGGGCCTCCCGCACGGCGCGCTCGCCGATGGCGTGGAAGTGCACCTGGAACCCGTGGGCGTCGAGCTCCCTGACGTACCCCTTGAGGAGACCGGGGTCCACGTACGACAGCCCGGTTCCGCCGCAGCGGCAGTAGGGCTCGATGACGGCGGCGGTGAAGTTCTCCGCGATGCCGTCCTGCATGATCTTCACGGAGGTGGCGCGGAAGCGGTCCAGGCCCTCCGCGGCGGCCCGCCGCTCGACCAGCTCGGGGATCTGCTCGGCCCCCCGCGTACGGTCCCACCACAGGGCGCCCACCACGCGGGCCTTGAGGCGGCCGCTCGACGCGGCGGACAGGTAGGCGGGCAGCTGGTCGTCGGAGCCCGCGTACGAGCCGACGATGGCGTCCTGCCAGCCGGTGATGCCCAGGGAGAACAGGTACTGCTGGGCCTCCAGCAGGGCCGCCTCGGCGTCGGCGGCGGTCGGGCGCGGCGTGAGCAGGCCGACGAGGTCCATCGCCCCCTCGTGCAGCACGCCGCTGGGGGTGCCGTCGGGTTCGCGCTCGATCCGGCCGTCGGCGGGGTCGGGCGTGTCCTTGGTGATCCCCGCCAGTTCGAGCGCGCGCGTGTTGACCCACGCGGCGTGGTGGTCGCGCTGGATCAGGTACGCCGGGCGGTCGAGGAAGTCGAGCTGGGTGCGATGGGGGAGCCCGCCGGGGAAGGCCGCCATGTCCCAGCCGCCACCGCTGATCCACGTCTTCTCCGGATGCGCCGCGGCGAACGACGCGATATGCGCCAGATACTCATCGAGTCCGTAAATTTCCGCCAGGTCGCACGCGGCCCGCTCCAGCCCGGCCTGGACCGGATGGATGTGGGCGTCGACGAACCCCGGGGTCAGCAGCCCGCCGCGCAGGTCCACGGGTTCCGCGGCGGGCGAGAGCCGTACGAGATCGGACTCGGCGCCGACGGCGGCGATGACGCCGTCGCGGACGAGCACCGCCTCGGCGAAGCCCCCGGGGGTGAGGACCCGGCCGCCGCGAAACAGGATGTGGGAGCTCACGAAGCCGCCCTTTCTTCATCGGTTGTTCCACGTCACCCGCGCCGACGTGGTGGCGAACACGGTATCCGCGCGCCCGGCACGCGCCGGAACGCGCGGCGCGTCAGTGGCCGGTGATCCGGTCGGCGACGCGGGCGAGCACGGAGGTCCGCGTCATGCCCTTGGCCTCACGGGCGTCGGCGATGCGGTACAGGCGGTACATGGAGTGGACGCCGAGCCAGCGCAGCGGCTCCGGCTCCCAGGCGCGGACGCGGCGGTCCACCCAGGGCAGGCCGGTGAGCGGCGTCTCCCGCCCGAGCACCAGGTCGCGGAGGGTACGCCCGGCCAGGTTGGTCGTCGTCACGCCGTGCCCGGTGTACCCGCCCGCCCATCCGATGCCGCTCGCGCGGTCCAGGCCCACCGTGGCGCACCAGTCGCGCGGCACGCCGAGCACGCCCGACCACGCGTGCGCCACCCGGGAGGAGGCGACGGCGGGGAAGAACGACGTCAGCAGGTTCCACAGCGCGTCCACGGTCCAGTCGTGCGTGTGCCCGCGGTCGTCCACGCGGGAGCCGTACAGGTAGGGCCGGCCACGCCCGCCGAAGGCGATGCGGTCGTCGGCGGTGCGCTGCGCGTACATGTAGTAGTGCGCCATGTCGCCGAGCAGTTCGCGCCGCTCCCAGCCGATCGTCTCCCACACCTCGGCGCCCAGCGGCTCGGTGACGATCAGCGAGCTGTTCATCGGGAGCCAGTCGCGGTGGTGGCCGGGCACCGTCGCGGTGAACCCCTCGGTGCAGCGCAGGACATGTGCCGCCCGCACCGTGCCGTACGGCGTGACCGCCCGGCCGGGAGCGATCGCGGTCACCGGGGTCCCCTCGTAGAGCTCGACGCCGAGGCCGCGTACGGTCTCCGCCAGCCCGCGAGCGAGCTTGGCGGGCTGGATCCTGGCACAGTGCGGGCTCCAGGTGGCGCCGGCCGCCCCGGAGACGCGCAGCCGCTCGTCCATCTCGGCGGGGGAGAGCAGCCGGACGTCCTCCTCGGTCCAGCCCCACTCGCGCTGCGCGGCCAGCTCCTCGCGCAGCCGGGCCTCCTGCGCGGGGCCGCGCGCGACGTTGAACAGCCCGCCCTTGACGATGTCGGCGTCGATGCCTTCGTCCGCGCAGACCGCGATGACCTCGTCGATCGCGGCGAACATCTCCCGCTGCAGCCGCTGGGTGGCGTCCCGCCCGTGGGTCCTGGCGTAACGTTCCGGCGAGCCCGCGAGCGCGCCGGTCAGCCAGCCGCCGTTGCGCCCGGACGCGCCGAACCCGGCGAACTCCTTCTCCAGGACGGCCACCCGCAGCGACGGGTCGGCCTTCTTCAGGTAGTAGGCGGTCCAGAGTCCCGTGTAACCGCCCCCGACGATCGCGACGTCCGCCTCCCGGTCCCCGTCAAGAGGGGCGCCCGGCGCGGGAATCCCGAGGGATCGGAACCAGAAGGACACATCACCGTTGACGAAATCTGAGGACAGCGGAGCGTTCATGAGATATATCCTGCTATATCCGTACTACCTGGTGAACCTCGCCACGGAAGTCGTGGCGAAAAGGCTCTTTACATGCCGATAACGTCGGTCATGACAGGATTCGCCAGGATGAAACGGTCGGCACACCTCCGTGTAGCAATCACGTAACAGATCTACGACAGGATTGCCTCAATGACGGAGGGAGCGGTATCGATGGGGTTCTTGCGGATTCGTACGACGGTGGACGAGCGGCCCGGGCGGCTGGCCTCGCTGGCCACGGCGCTGGCCGAGAAGGGCGGCAACATCCTCGGCCTGTCCGTCCAGCCGGACACGGACGGCACGGTCGACGAGTTCGTCGCCGAGATCCCCGCCTCCGCCGAGAGCGTACGCGAGGCCCTGGAGGCCGTCGGCGGACGCAGAGTCCAGGTCGTGACCGCGACCGCCCATGACCTCACCGACGAGCCCACCCGCGTGCTGCTGCTCGCCGCCCGCCTGCGCTCCATGCCCTGGCGGCTGCCGGAGATCCTCCGCGAGCTGCTGCGGGCCGACGACGCCCGCTGGGTCTACGGCGCGGACCTCTCCGACCTGCCCGACCCGACCCTGCTCACCGTGCCCGTGGCCCCCCGGCGCGCGATCCGGCTGCGCCGCGTGGAGCTGCCGTTCACGCTCACCGAGGCGGCCCGCGCCGCCGCGCTCGTACGGCTCGCGCAGCCTCCGGTCGAGGCGCAGGGGGCCGAGCGGCCGGTACGGCTCGGCGACGGGTCCGAGGCCGTCATCAGGCCGCTGACGTCGCTCTACCGGGAAGCCGTCCGCGACCTGCACGAGCGCTGCTCGCCCGAGTCCCGCAGGTTCCGCTACTTCACCGCCATGCCGTCGCTGCCGCCGCGGGTGTTCGAGCGCCTCTGCGACCGCAACCACGGCCACTCCATCGTCGCCGGGCACGACGGCCAGGTGGTCGCCCTGGCCAACCTGGTGTTCACCCCCGACCCCGGGATCGCCGAGATGGCCTTCCTCGTGGAGGACCGCTGGCAGGGACGGGGCCTTGGCCGCGTGCTCGGCCGGATGCTCCTGGAGGAGGCGCGCGACCTCGGTTTCGCGGAGGTCAGGGCGTCCTTCCTCTCCGACAACGCCCGCATGCGCAGGCTGCTGCTCTCCCTCGGCGCCACGCTCGCCTACACCGAGGACCCCGGTGTGATCGAGGCGCGGATCGCCGTGGGCGTGATGGCGACGGCATCCCCGAGCTGATCCCATCACGGTGAATCATCCCGGCTCGCGGCAGCTCAGGGGGCCGCGGGCCGGGATGGTCGCCTCCGCCGGCCGGTGACCCGCTCCGCGGGATGACCGGCCGCCGCCAGTCTCAGCCGTGCCGCCGCCTGCCTCAGTCGCGCCGTCGGCGCCCGAAGGCATAGGCCATGTTGACGGCCACGATGCCGGCCCACGCGACCATCATGCCGGGCATCCCGCTGGTGGCCCCGGCCGCCGCCGTCAGCGGGACGGCGATGCCGAGCGAGCCCAGAGCCAGCCCGAGCCCCCGCTTGCGCTCCTGCTGCTCCTCCCACGCCGTGTGCCGCGCGTCCGGAAGCCTGCTGTCGGCCTCCGCCTTCACCCGCTGCGCGATGGCGGTCTCGATCCGGTCGAGGAAGGCGTCCGTCAGGGCGGGCTCATATTCGGGACCCAGATCGCGGCGCGCCTCGATGGTCGCGCGCAGCTCGTCACGGGGCAGGGGGGCATCCGGCATAGGACCAATGTGCCAGATTTCTCCGGGCTTCGCGTCTTCCGGCGACACGGATCGCGGGTAGGGACCGGACGTGGACCTCAACGCGGCCGCCGACCGGCTGTACGGACTGCCTCCCGACGAGTTCACCGCCGCGCGCGACGCCCTGGCGAAGGAGATCAAAGCCGCGGGAGACGGCCGCCTGGCCCGCGACATCGGGAAGCTGCGCCGCCCCACGGTCGTGGCCTGGGCGGTCAACCAGGCGTCCCGGCGCCATCCAGAGGAGCTCGGCGAGCTGCTCGACCTCGGGGAGCGGCTGCGCGCGGCCTGGTACGCGCAGGACGCGGTGGCGCTCTCGGAGCTGACCGGCAGGCGCTCCGAGCTGACGGGCCGGCTGTCCCGGCTCATCGCCGGCGACGCCGAGAGGGAGGGGCGGCGGCTCACGGCGCTCCCGGAGGTCGAGCAGACCCTCGACGCCGCGATCGTCGACGCCGACGCCGCCGAGCGGGTACGGAGCGGCCACCTCGTCACCGCACTGAGCTACAGCGGCTTCGCCCCCGCCCCCACGCCCCGGCCGTCCCGTACGGGGACCGGGGAGAGCCCCGGGGCCCTGCGCGGAGGACGGGCCCGCGAGCGCGACCGGGAACCGGAACGGCGAGCCGCGGGCGGCCGCGCGGAGGACCGGCGGGACACGGAGCGGGAACGGGAGCGGAGAGACAGGGAACGGCGGGAGCGGGAACGGCGGGAGCGGGAACGCCGGGCCGAGCGGCTGCGACGCGCGGCCGAGGACGCCGGACGCGCCGCCGCCGAGGCGGAGCGGAGCCACGCCGAGTGGGCCGCCGAGCTGGAGGCGGCCGTGCGGGAACGCGACCGGCTGGCGGCCGAGGTCGCCACCCTGCGGGACAGGCTCGATGCGGCCGCGGAGCGGCTGGGCGCGGCCGAGCAGCGCCTGCGGGTGACGGAGCGGGACGAGGCGGCCGCCGCGAAAGCCGCCGCCGGCGCCCGCGACGAGGCCACCCGCGCCCGCGCCGCCCTTGAAGACTGAGAGCGAGGCCGACCGCCCGCGTACGCCACCGCCCCGGGGGCCTCACGGTCTGTCGGCAGGTCCGCCGCTCGTGCACGGTGCCACCCCGGGGGCCTCACGGTATGCCGACCGGTCCGCCGCCCGCGTACGGCACCGCCGCCCCCGTCAAGGGGAGGCGATGCGCCCGAGGCCGGGCGGGATCTTGCCTGCGGCGGCTCGGTCGAGCAGGAACAGCGTGCGCTGGCGGCCACGGGCACCGGCCGCCGGAACCTGGATCGGGCCCGCGCCGGACAGGGCCAGATGGACGGCCTGCGCCTTCTCCGCCCCAGCGGCGACGATCCAGACCTCGCGCGCGGCCCGGATCGCGGGGAACGTGAGCGTCAGGCGGGTCGGCGGCGGCTTCGGAGAGCCGTGCACCGCGACCACCGTGCGGTCCTCCTCGTAGAGGGCGGGCTGCCCGGGGAACAGCGACGCGACGTGGCTGTCCGGGCCCATGCCGAGCAGCAGCACGTCGAACGACGGCACCGGGCCGTGGTCCTCGGGCCTGGCGGCCTTCTCCAGCTCGGCGGCGTAGACCTCGGCCGCCTCCTCCGCGGTCAGGCCGGAGTCCGGGGACGGCATGGCGTGCACGCGTGCCGGATCCACGTCCACGTGGTCGAGCAGGGCCGTACGCGCGCCGGTCTCGTTGCGCTCGGGATCGCCGGTGGGAAGGAAACGCTCGTCCCCCCACCACACGTCCAGGGCGCGCCAGTCGATGGCGTCGCGCGCGGCCGTTCCGGCGACCGCCGCGAGCGTCGCGATGCCGACGCTTCCGCCGGTCAGCACGACGTGGGCCGACCCGCGGGCCGCCTGGGTGTCGGCCAGGCGGGTGATCAGGCGGGCCGCCACGGCCTGGGCGAGCACGTTGGCGTCGCGGTGGACGATGACGTTCGGGACAGTCACGGCGTCTTCTTCTCCATCAGGACGTCGGGGACTTCGCCAGCCACTGGATCGCCGCCCCGTAGGTGTCGTCCGGGTCGAGGCGGCGCAGTTCCTCGGCGAGCAATTCGGCGGTCGGCCTGCGGGCGAGGGCGACCCGCCGGTCCGGCTGACCCGGCCGGGACAGCGTCGCCAGCCGGGCGTCCGTCCTGGCGATCTTCAGGTCGCCGTCGGCGAGCGTGAGCCGTACCTCGGTGAGGCCCGGCCCGTCGCTCTCGGCGAGCTCCATCGGGATGCCGAGCCGCTCGGACAGCCACGCCGCCAGCAGCGGCGCGCTCGGATTGCCCGCGGCGCCCGACACGACGCCGGACCGCACCGGCCCGGTCGGCCGGTCGAACGCGGCGGCCAGCAGGCTGCGCCACGACGTCAACCGCGTCCACGCGAGATCGGTGTCGCCGGGCAGATAGCCCGTGTGGCGGCCGCCGATCGCCGCCACGGCGTCGCGTGCCGCCCGGGCGTCGGTGATCCGGCGGGTGGCGAGCTGGCCGACGGCGTCCCGCGCCGGTACGGCGGGCGAGTCGCCCGGCCACCACGCCACGACGGGCGTGTCGGTCAGCAGCAGCGGGCTGATGACCGAGTCGGCGTGCTCGGTGAGCCGGCCGTACAGGCGGAGCAGGACGACCTCGCCCGGGGACGACTCGCCCATCCGCACCTCGGCGTCGAGCCGGTCGGGTTCGTAGGGGTCGCGCTTGATGACCGTCAGGACGCGGGACGGATGCTCACGCGCGGCCTCGGTGGCCGCCCGGACGGCGTCGTACTGGCCGGCCTCGTCGCACACCACGACCAGGGTGAGGACCATGCCCACCGCGGGAGCGCCCATCTGGTGGCGCAGCTGGGTGAGCGTCGCGGAGATCTTCGAGGCCGTCGTGTCGGTCAGGTTGAAGGTGGTCACGGCGCTTTCCGTTCACTCACAGCCGACGCCAGACGCGCCCGTCACGGGCCATCATGGCGTCGGCGGACGGCGGGCCCCAGGTGCCCGCGGGATAGCCCTCCGGACGGCCCGAGGCCGCCCAGTGCTCCTCGATGGGATCGAGGATCATCCAGGACAGCTCGACCTCCGCCTGGTGCGGGAACAGGGGCGGGTCCCCGATGAGGACGTCGAGCAGCAGCCGCTCGTACGCCTCGGGGGAGGACTCCATGAACGACTCCCCGTAGGCGAAGTCCATGCTGACGTCTCTGACCTCCATGGCCGTGCCCGGCACCTTCGAGCCGAAACGCACGGTGATCCCCTCGTCCGGCTGGACGCGGATGACCAGGGCGTTCTGCCCGAGGATCTCGGTGTCGGTCGAGCTGAACGGCAGGTGCGGCGCCCGCTGGAAGACGACCGCCACCTCCGTGACCCGGCGGCCGAGACGCTTGCCCGCCCGCAGGTAGAAGGGGACGCCCGCCCAGCGGCGGTTGGCCACCTCCAGCCTGATGGCGGCGTACGTGTCGGTGATCGAGTCCGGCGGGATGCCGTCCTCCTCCAGGTAGCCGACGACCGGCTCGCCGCCCTGCCAGCCCGCGGTGTACTGGCCGCGGGCGGTGCCGAGCGACAGGTCCGACGGCAGCCGGACCGACCGGAGCACCTTCTCCTTCTCGCGGCGCAGCGAGTCGGCGTCGAAGGACGTCGGATCCTCCATCGCGACCAGGGCGAGGAGCTGCAGCAGGTGGTTCTGGATCACGTCCCGGGCCGCGCCGATGCCGTCGTAGTATCCGGCCCGGCCGCCGATGCCGATGTCCTCGGCCATCGTGATCTGGACGTGGTCCACGTAGCCGCGGTTCCAGATCGGCTCGTACAGCGTGTTGGCGAACCGCAGGGCCAGGATGTTCTGGACGGTCTCCTTGCCGAGGTAGTGGTCGATGCGGAAGACCGACTTCTCGGGGAACACGCCGCTGGTGATCGCGTTGAGCTCGCGCGCGCTCTTCAGGTCGTGGCCGAACGGCTTCTCGATGACCACCCGGCGCCAGACCCCCTCGGGCGCGTTGGCGAGGTTGGTCCGCTTGAGCTGCTCCACCACGACGGGGAAGAACTTCGGCGGCACCGAGAGGTAGAACGCGTAGTTGCCGCCGGTGCCGCGCGTCTCGTCGATCTCCTTGAGCATCATCGCGAGCACGTCGAAGGCGCCGTCGTCGTGGAACTCGCCGGGGCAGAAGTGGATGCCCTCGGCGATCTGCCGCCATACCTCCTCGCGGAACGGCGTACGCGCGTGCTCCTTCACCGCCTCGTACGTGACCTGGGCGAAGTCCTCGTGCGCCCAGTCGCGGCGGGCGAAGCCGACCAGGGAGAAGCCCGGGGGCAGCAGGCCCCGGTTGCCCAGGTCGTAGATCGCGGGAAGCAGCTTCTTCTTCGCCAGGTCGCCGGTGACGCCGAAGAGGACGAGCACGCACGGGCCGGCCACGCGGGGCAGCCGTTTGTCGCGCGGGTCCCGCAGCGGGTTCTCCGCGCTCATGTCCTCCACCGACAGGCCGAGCGCGGCCTCCAGGTCGCGCTGCTCCGGCGTCACCTCCGGGCCGGCCCCCGCCGGGACGTCACGCGTCCCGGCGGGGGTCTCCGCCGTCTCGGTGGGGTGGTTGTCCCGCTCACCCATCGGACCTCCTCGCCTCCCGGCTCGTCGCCAGCGGCGTGTTCATGGTCAGAGTTCCTCGGCCACGGACAGCAGGTGCTTGACGCCCGCCACGCGGTCGGTGAGGTGCAGGCGCACGGCGGGCCGGCCCCGCGACGCCAGCGCGCCGAAGTCGCCCAGCGCCTGGGCGAGCTGCAGCCTGCCCAGGGTGTACGGCTTGCCCGGCACCTCGACGTCCTCGGTGACCGCGCCGGTGATCTGCAGGAACACGCCCGACTGCGGACCGCCCTTGTGGAACTGGCCGGTCGAGTGGAGGAAGCGTGGTCCCCAGCCGAAGGTCACCGCGTGGTCGGTGCGGTAGTCGAGCAGCGCCCGGAGCGTCGCCGGGTCGGCGGCCGCCCACGCCTCGGTCAGCTCCTCGAACGAGGCGTCACCGACCCGGGCGGCGTCGAACGCGGCCTCCCGGTCCAGGTACGCCATGATCGCGAGGTAGCCGCGCTCCGGGATCGCCCGCAGCAGCGCGGTCAGCACGTCCGCCAGGTTCTTCGGGTCGCCGGGCACGTCGCCGTAGATCTCGACCGGGCCGTCCGTCAGGAACGGCGTGCCGGTCGGCAGCGGCCCGTCGCCCGCCTCCTGGAGGATCCGGGTGGTGTTCTCCTTGGACTCGGCCACGTTCGGCTGGTTGAACGGGTCGATCCCGAGCACCCGGCCGGCGATCGCCGTGGCGTACTCCCAGACCAGGAACTGCGCGCCCAGCGGGCCGTCGACCGACGTGCCGCCGTCCGGGCCGATGTGCACCAGGAACTGGTCGTCGGCCTCGGCCGCCTCGGCGCCGACGACGGGCAGGATGCCCTTGCCCGACTTGCCGGTCGACTCGGCGATGAGCTGCTCGATCCAGTCGGGCAGCCCGTTGATGTCGGTCATGCTGTCACGCAGGACCAGCTTGTCGCGTCCGGCGAGGGCCTCGGCGCCGAGCAGCACGCCCAGGTCGAGACCCGGGTTGCCGTCGTTCTCCGCGAGCCGGCGGACCACCGCCGCCGCGTCGTCGAGCAACCGCCCGACATCGGCGCCCGCCAGCGCGCTGGGCACCAGCCCGAAGGCGCTGAGCGCGCTGTAGCGGCCCCCGACATTCGGGTCGGCCAGGACGACCTGGTACCCCGAGTCGATGGCCGTCTGCTCCAGCGGGGAGCCCGGGTCGGTGACCACGACGATGCGGTCGGCCGGGTCGATCCCGGCGTCACGGAACGCCTTCTCGTAGATCCGTCGGTGGCTGTCGGTCTCGATCGTGCCGCCGCTCTTGCTGGCGACGACCACGAGCGTGCGGTCCAGCCGGTCGTTCAGCGCCCGCCGCACCTGCCCGGGGTCGGTGGTGTCGAGCACGGTCAGCGGCACGTCCTCGGTCGCGCAGATCACCTCGGGGGCCAGCGACGAGCCGCCCATCCCGGCCAGCACGATGTGATCGAGGCCCTCCGCGCGCGCCATCTCGACGAGCTTGGTGATCTCGGGCAGCAGTTCCCTGCTGGTCAGGGGGAGGTTCAGCCAGCCGAGCCGGGTGGCCGCCTCGGCCCTGGCCTCCGGCCCCCACAGGCCGGGGTCACCGGCGGCGAGCGCCGCCGGCACCCCCTCGGCGACCAGCTTCTCGCGGAGGGCGCGTACGGCCTCCGGCTCCTGGCCGAGCGTTACCTCGATGGTCATCTCAGGCCTTCCCGAGCTCGGCGGCCACGGTCTCCAGGAGCTCCTTCCAGGAGACCTCGAACTTCTCCACGCCTTCGTCCTCGAGCGCCCGCACGACGTCGTCGTAGTCGACGCCGACCTCCTTGAGCGCCGCCATCGTGTTCCACGCCTGCTCGTAGAACGGCCGTACGGTGTCGCCCGAGATCTTCCCGTGGTCGGTGACCGCGTCCAGCGTCTTCTCCGGCATCGTGTTGACCGTGCCCGCGGTGACGAGCTGGTCGACGTACAGAGTGTCCGGGTAGTCGGGGTTCTTGACGCCGGTCGAGGCCCACAGCGGGCGCTGCGGCCGGGCACCCGCCGCGCGCAGTGCCTGCCAGCGCGGGCTCGCCATGACCTCCTCGAACGCGGCGAACGCGAGCCGCGCGTTCGCCACGGCGGCCCGGCCCTTCAGCGCGATCGCCTCGGGCGTGCCGATCCCGTCCAGGCGGGCGTCGATCTCGGTGTCGACGCGGCTGACGAAGAACGACGCCACCGACTCGATGGTGGCGAGGTTGACGCCGTTCGCCCTGGCCTTCTCCAGGCCCTCAAGCCAGGCGTCCATGACCGCGCGGTACCGCTCGAGGGAGAAGATCAGCGTGACGTTGACGCTGATGCCCTCCGCGACGCACTGGGTGATCGCGGGCAGGCCCTCGACGGTCGCGGGGATCTTGATGAACAGGTTGGGCCGGTCGACCAGCCACCACAGCGCGCGCGCCTCGGCGATGGTCTTCTCCGTCTCCCTGGCCAGCCGCGGGTCGACCTCGATGGAGACCCGGCCGTCCACGCCGCCCGTGGCGTTGAAGACCGGCCGCAGCACGTCGGCGGCCCAGCGGATGTCGAAGGTCGTGATCGCCCGGACCGCCTCCTCGACCGTGACGCCACGCACCTTGAGGTCGTGCAGCTGCGCGGCGTACGCGTCACCCTTGCTCAGGGCGCCCGCGAAGATCGTGGGGTTGGACGTGACGCCCACGACCTGCTTGTCGCGGATCAGGGCGGCCAGATTGCCGGTGCGCAGCCGGTCACGGCTGATGTCGTCCAGCCAGATCGACACACCGGCTGCGGTGAGGCGCTTCAGGTTCTCGCTCATGATCTCCTCAGTTTCCGGTCGTCTCGCCCTTGTCGGCCCCCGTCTTGGCGAGGCTCGCCCTGGCGGCGGCCACCACCCGGTCCGCGGTCAGGCCGAACTGCTCGAAGATGGTCCTGTACGGCGCGGAGGCGCCGAAGTGCTCAAGGCTCAGCACTTCCCCTTCATCACCGACGAACTCGCGCCAGCCGAGGGAGATTCCCGCCTCGACGGCGACCCGGGCACGGACCGCCGGGGGCAGCACGGACTGCTGGTAGGCGGCGTCCTGGGCGCGGAACCACTCCACGCACGGCATCGACACGACCCGGGTCGGGACGCCCTGCTCCTCAAGGATCCTGCGGGCGCCGACGGCCAGTTCGACCTCGCTGCCCGTACCGATGATCACGACGGAGGGCTGGCCGGTGGAGGCCTCCTCCAGGATGTAGCCGCCGCGCGCGACGCGGGCGGCGTCGCCCGTGCCCTCGTACACCGGCAGGTTCTGCCGGGTCAGCGCGAGAGCCGCGGGACGGTCGTTGTGCTCCAGGATCGCCTTCCAGGCCGCCGCCGTCTCGTTCGCGTCGGCCGGCCGTACGACGTCGAGGCCCGGGATGGCGCGCAGCGACCACAGGTGCTCGATCGGCTGGTGGGTGGGGCCGTCCTCGCCGAGGCCGATGGAGTCGTGCGTCCACACGTACGTCACCGGCAGCTTCATCAGCGCGGCGAGCCGTACGGCCGGGCGCATGTAGTCGCTGAAGACCAGGAACGTGCCGCCGTACGGGCGGGTGCCGTTGTGCAGGGCGATGCCGTTGAGGATGGCGCCCATGCCGTGCTCGCGGATGCCGAAGTGCAGCGTGCGGCCGTAGCGGTTGCCCGGGAACTCGCGGGTCTGGTACTCGTCCGGGATGAAGGACGGCTCGCCCTTCATGGTGGTGTTGTTGGACTCGGCGAGGTCGGCGGAACCGCCCCACAGCTCGGGCAGCACCGGCGCGAGGGCGCTCAGCACCTCACCGGACGCCTTGCGGGTCGCGATCGACGCGCCGGTCTCGAACGTGGGCAGCGCGTTGTACCAGCCGTTCGGCAGCCGGCGGGCCGAGATCCGGTCGAACAGCTCGGCGCGCTCGGGGTTGTCCACCCGCCAGGTGTGGTAGGTCTTGTCCCACTCGGCGCGGGCCTCGCGGCCGCGCTTCACGACCTCCCTGGAGTGGTTCAGGACGTCGGCCGGTACCTGGAAGGTCTGCTCCGGGTCCAGGCCGAGCACCCGCTTGGTGGCGGCCACCTCGTCCTCGCCCAGGGCCGCGCCGTGGATCTTCCCGGTGTTCTGCTTGCCCGGCGACGGCCAGCCGATGATCGTGCGCAGCTTGATGAACGTCGGCCGCTCGGTGTCCGCGCGCGCCTCCTCCAGCGCGTCGTACAGCGCCTGGACGTCCTCCTTGTACTCGCCGGTGGCGGTCCAGTCGACCTCGAGGACCTGCCAGCCGTACGCCTCGTAGCGCTTGGAGATGTCCTCGGAGAGGGCGATCTGCGTGTCGTCCTCGATGGAGATGTGGTTGGAGTCGAAGACGACGACGAGGTTGCCCAGCTTCTGGTGGCCGGCGAGCGCGCTGACCTCGTGGCTGATGCCCTCCTCGATGTCGCCCTCGGAGGCGAAGCACCAGATCATGTGGTCGAACGGGGACGTGCCGGGGGCGGCCTCGGGGTCGAACAGGCCGCGCTCGCGCCGGGCGGCCATGGCCATGCCGACGGCGTTGCCCAGGCCCTGGCCCAGCGGGCCGGTGGTCGTCTCCACACCCACGGTGTGGCCGTACTCCGGGTGGCCGGGGGTGAGGCTGCCCCACTGGCGGAGCGCCTTCAGGTCCTCCAGCCGCAGGCCGTAGCCCGACAGGTACAGCTGGATGTAGAGCGTCAGGCTGCTGTGACCGCAGGAGAGGACGAACCGGTCCCGGCCCACCCACTTCGCGTCGGACGGGTCGTGCCGCATGACTCGCTGGAAGAGGAGGTAGGCCGCGGGGGCCAGACTCATCGCCGTTCCGGGGTGACCCGAGCCCGCCTTCTCGACCGCGTCCATCGCCAGTGCTCGCACCACGTCGACTGCTCGCCGGTCGAGGTCGGTCCACTCAAGGCTTGCGCTGCTCAACTGCTCGATCCCCTCTAGTTCATTGCGCCGGTTTTGGCATTTCCCGCCCACACCGGACCCTAACGGGTCGGGGGTCCTACCGTTCGGTAGACCACCACCGCACCGGCCGCCCGGCGCCCTGAGCGGCGGCGTTCTCATGGGTGTCCGGACGCGTCGCTTCCGGCCCCAGTTCAGGGACCACCGGTTCTCCCGACTACAGTGAGTCCACAAGTGCCTGGCTGCTGCCCGGAGATCCGCTCAATTCAGAGGTTACGCGTTGACCCCGCACGTGCTGGAAGCGCCTTGACGGTGCTGACGAAGATGGAATCGGTGCCCCCGCTCGGAACGGCGGTGGCGGCCGCGCCGCGCTCCCTGGGCGCGCTTGTCCGCGCGTACGTCGCGCTCACCAAGCCGCGGATCATCGAGCTGCTGCTGATCACGACCCTTCCCGTCATGTTCCTCGCCGCGCGCGGCCTGCCGCCGCTGTGGACGGCCATCGCGACGATGGTCTTCGGTACCCTGTCCGCGGGTAGCGCCAACGTGCTGAACTGCTACATCGACCGGGACATCGACAAGACCATGCGGCGCACCCGCCGCCGTCCGCTGGCCAAGTCCGAGGTCTCCCCGAGGGGTGCGCTGGTCTTCGGCGTGGCCCTGGGCGTGGCCTCCACGGTGGGTCTCGGCCTCACGGTGAACTGGCTCGCCGCCGCGCTGTCGCTGGGCGCGATCCTGTTCTACGTCCTCGTCTACTCGATGGTGCTCAAGCGGCGCACCGTGCAGAACATCGTCTGGGGCGGCATCGCGGGCTGCATGCCCGTGCTGATCGGCTGGGCCGGCATCACCGGCAGCCTCTCCTGGGCTCCCGTCGTCCTGTTCGGTGTGGTGTTCTTCTGGACCCCGCCGCACACGTGGACGCTGGCCATGCGCTACCGCGAGGACTACGCCTCGGTCGACGTGCCCATGCTGCCCGTCGTCGCGACCGAGCGCCGGGTGGTCCGCGAGGTGATCGCCTACACCTGGGCCACCGTGCTCTGCTCGATGCTGCTGTGGCCCGTCGCCGGGACCTCGCTGCTCTACCCGATCGTCGCCGCCGTCCTCGGCGCGGCCTGCCTGTGGGAGGTCTACCGCCTGCTCGGCCGGCTCAACGCGGGCAAGACCGGCGTGGACCTGCGCCCGATGCGCTTCTTCCACTGGTCGAACATCTATCTCGCGCTGCTGTTCCTCGCCGTCGCGGTCGACTCGCTGCTGATCTGAGCCGCGCCCGGGCGCGCGCCCGGGCCGTTCCTCTACGAGATCCTCTCCACGCGGTTCCTCTACGCGCAGGCTCTCTACGCACGGTTTCCCTACGCGTAGAACGCGTGGACGTTGTCACGCGGGGCCGCACGGTGCTCCCCGGCCGGCCCCCTGGCGAAGGCGCGCAGCAGGTTGGCCGTCGTCTTCGTCACGAACTTGCGGGTCCTCGCGTTCATGTCGTGCGCGCGCGGGCCTGCGGGGCGGCCCGCCATGAGCGCCTCCACCCACCGCATCGTCCCCGTCGCGAAGACCCCCGCGCCGCTGGGCGTGGTGTAGTACGCCGAGTCGGCGAAGCTGGGCCGGTTCCCGCACATCAGCGGGGAATGGGCGAGGATCTCGATCGGCCGGGGCGTCGGCACGCTGGGCGTCACCCTGTCGTACTCGACGCCGACCAGGTGCGGGAACGCGTCGCCGCGCCGTACCCCGGTCCCCTCGAACAGCCAGTGGTGCGGGTTCGTGACGACGTACGGCGCGTCGGCCGGGTATCCGTCGTAGTAGACCCCCGTGAGTGAGGACTCCGGGTCGGGCGCGGGAGAGGACCGGAAGTCCGCCGTCACCTCCGCGGGGCGCCGGCCGTACATGGGGTCGCTGGCGTACTGGTCCTTGTAGCAGATGACCAGGCGGCCCTCGTTCGCCACGCGGATCCGGCGGTAGCAGGTGTTGGCCCCGAGGAAGGCGATGTTGGATCCGGCGTCCCTGGCCCGGGTGACCTGCCTGCGCGCCTGCGGCGTCCAGTACTCGTCGTGGCCGAGGAAGACGATGGAGGCCGCGCCCCGCATCGCCTCGGGGGTCAGGTCCAGGTTCGTCGTGTACGCCAGAGGGATGCCGAGACGCTCGGCGAGCACGACCATCGCGCGCTCGTGGACGAGGAACTTCTCCGCGCCGTTCTTGTCGTAGGGGCGGTCGAAGCTGACCGCGAGGGAGCGGGCGCCGTAGCTGCCGTCCCGCCCGTAGTAGAGGCTGTAGCCGCCCCACTGGTTGTACGCCTGCCAGGTGGCGGCGGCGTGCACCAGCAGCGTCCTGCCCGTGGCGTCCGCGGACCGCACGACCAGCGGCACGTACCGCTGGTGCCCCTTCGCGGAGTCGAGTCGCAGCAGGTAGGCGCCCTCCGGCCAGCCCGCCGTCGGGACGGTGAGGGACCGCCTCCAGTTCGCGTGCACGGTACGGGTGGCCCCGTCGAGGTCGCCCCGGCCCTGCCTGCGGCCCGGCAGCCACTCCGACCGCCACACCCGGCGCGCCTCCGCTCCGCCGTACCAGCCCATGCGGTAGGCGGTGACACGGAAGCGGTCGGCGGTGGTCGAGACGCGCAGCTCCACCGGATGTCCCGGAAGCACGCTCGCCTGGTCGCAGTATCCCTCGATCGCCTCGGCCGGGCCGTACGAGCGGGCCCGCCAGCCGGGGTCGCCGGGCCTGAGCCGTTCGAAGCGTACGGACGCCGCGGTGGCCGACGGGCTAGCGGCCGGGAGCGGCGG
The DNA here is from genome assembly GCA_001570385.1 of Microtetraspora glauca. Classification (GTDB taxonomy): domain Bacteria; phylum Actinomycetota; class Actinomycetes; order Streptosporangiales; family Streptosporangiaceae; genus Microtetraspora; species Microtetraspora glauca. The sequence goes on from BBYL01000012.1 coordinate 54,507, forward strand.
CGCGGACGCCGAGGAGGTCCCCGGGCCCGGTTCGGCCGTGACCGGTTCCGCCGCCGTGTTCGCGCAGGCGGAGGCGCCGGCGGTGGCGGCGGCCACCACACCGAGGAAGCTTCGGCGGCTCAGCCGGCCGTCGTCGGTCTCGTTCATCCGCTCCGCCCCCCTGTGACGAACGACCCATGGGAAGATCAGTTCGGCAGCACCGTACTGCGGCCCGGGGAAGGGCCGGTCCAGCTGACGGTCAGACGGGTGTCCGCATTCGGGAAAGGCGGGGAGTGCGCGCGGCCTTGAGGATCTTCGGGGGCGGGGCGGACAGCGGGTCTCCGGTCGGTTACATTCGCGGAATGGCGAGCCTGGATCCGCGAAACGTGCTGAAGGAACGTCCGTCGGTCGGCCTGATCATCGGCTTGGTCCTCGCAGGCATCTGCACCCTCGTGACCTTGTCGTTCGACATATTCAACGGCGGTGCCGTCCAGTTCTTCATCGCCCTCGTGCTCGCGGTCGCCCCCGTCCCGCTGCTGCTGGCCGGAGTGCTAGCCCTCGACCGCATGGAACCGGAGCCGCGCGCCAACCTCGCCTTCGCGTTCGCGTGGGGAGCCGGGGTCGCCGTGCTCTTCGCCGGCCTGCTGAACTCGCTCAACCTGATCTACGTCGAGCACCAGATCGGCAACGCGGCCAACGCGCGCAACATCGTCGCGACGTTCGTCGCCCCGCTGGTCGAGGAGACGATGAAGGGCCTGGTCCTGCTGGGCCTGCTCCGGTTCCGCCGCCAGGAGCTCGACGGGCCCACCGACGGCATCATCTACGCCAGCATGGTCGGCCTCGGGTTCGCCATGTCGGAGAACGTCAGCTACTACCTGGCCGCGCTGTCCGAACACGGCGCCGAGGGGCTCGCGGCCACGGTCGTGCTCAGGGGCGTGCTGTCCCCGTTCGCGCATCCGCTGTTCACATCCCTGATCGGCATCTCCGTGGCGTACGCGGCGCAGCGGCAGGGGAAGTCGGGCATCGGGGTCGTCGTCGCGGGCTGGATCGGCGCCATGGTCCTGCACGGCCTCTGGAACGGGCTCGCCTCCTTCGGGGGCTTCGCCGGGCTCGCCGTCGCCTACCTGGCGCTGATGATCCTGCTCTTCATCGAGATCGGCGTCATCTTCAGGGACCGCAAGCGCATCGTCGGGCTGATCAACCGCTTCCTGCCGCCGTACGAGGTCAACGGCCTGATCAACCAGGCGGACATCTTCATGTTGTCGTCGCTCAAGGGCAGGCGCCAGGCCCGTCAGTGGGCCAAGGCGCACGGGGGCAAGGCGGGCTCGCGGGCGATGAGCGACTACCAGCTCGCCGCCACCGAGCTGGGACTGCTCCACGAGCGGGCGTACCGCGGCGGGATCGACGAGAAATCCTTCCGCGAGCGGCAGTGGGCCCTCGCGGACCTCATGGCGCACGCGCGCATGTCGTTCCCGCTGCCGGGACGGCACCAGTCGGCGGCCGCGAGGGGAATGCCGCCGCCCGGATACGCGCCGGGAGCCCCGCCGGCCGGCCATCCGCAGAACGGCAGGGAGGGGACGCCGCCGCAGTATCCGCCTCCTCCGTTCCCGGGGCCCGGTCAGCATCCTCGCGGGGACCAGCCGCCGAGGACGTAGCCGATAGTTCTCCGGCGAAGGTGCTCTTTTCCGGCGATGTTCCCGCGTGCTTGAATCGGGGTGCGCGATGGCCCTGATGGGTGGGCTCAGGAGGGGCGTACGGCGTGCCGTACGCGGTTCTCGTACCGACCACGCCGTTCCGGCGTGCCCGGCGCGCTCCACCGCAGGGAGGGGCGCGCGTCCGCGGCGCGCCCGCCCATCACGAGGAGAACCCCTGTGAGATCCAGGCGCAAACTCGCCGTCCTCACCACGATCACGGTGGCGGTCGCCGGAGTCGCCATCGCCCTGTTCCAGGGCGCCGCCGAAGCGCACGGCGCGCTTCAGGCCCCCGCCAGCCGGACCTACGCCTGCTACGTCGACGGCCTGACCGGGGGCGAGATCAAGCCCAACAATCCCGCCTGCAAACAGGCCGTCGCGACCGGCGGCACCCAGCCGCTCTACGACTGGTACGGCGTGCTCCGCTCCGACGGCGCCGGCCGTACGCGGGGCTTCATCCCGGACGGCCAGCTGTGCAGCGGCGGGTCCAGCAAGTACGCCGCCTACGACGTGCCCCGGGCGGACTGGCCGACCACCACCGTGCGGGCCCGTGACGTCTACAACTTCGTCTATGGCGCCTGGGTGCCGCACCCGGGCGGGTTCAAGCTCTACGTCACCAAGGACGGCTACGACCCCACCAAGCCGCTCACCTGGGCGGACATGGAGGATCAGCCGTTCCTGACGGCCGACCCGGAACCCGCGGTGAGCAACGGCGCCTACCGCTTCTCCGGCACGATGCCGGCCAAGTACGGACGGCACATCATCTACGCGGTGTGGTATCGCTCCGACAGTCAGGAGACCTTCTACGGCTGCTCGGACGTCGACTTCATCGGCGACATGGCGTCCCCGTCCCCCTCGGCGTCGCCGTCTCCGAGCGTCTCGCCCAGCCCGTCTCCGAGCCCGTCGCCCAGCGGGCCGCTCGGGGCGTCCTGCACGGCCACGGTGACGCTGACCAACTCCTGGTCCGGCGGCTTCCAGGGTGAGGTCACCATCAAGAACACCGGCACCTCGGTGCTGAACGGCTGGTACGTCCAGTGGACGCTGCCGACCGGCGCCAAGGTCACCCAGGCGTGGAACGGCACGTCCATGCAGAGCGGGCCGACGGCCATGATCCATGCGGAGACGTGGAACTCGGCACTGGCGCCCGGGGCGGGCGCGACCGCCGGGTTCCTCGGCACGTCCACCTCGACGCCCACGTTCACGGACGTGAGCTGCGGCTGATCCGAGCCGGGAAACGGAACCGGGGAGGGCGGCGTCCCGCTCTCCCCGGTTCCTGCGATGGGTGGGCGGAGGAGGGTCCGCCCTCATACACGCGATGCGATGGCCTCGGTCGTACGGCCTCACCTCCCGAAAGGGCTCTGGGAGCGCTCCCATGGACACGGTGATCGGACCCTACGTCCGGGCTGGGAGAGAAGGCCAGGCAAGCGGCCACAGGCGGCCGGATCGCCACAGGTCAGAGGGGGCGCCGGGATGAAAGTTTCGTTCTCCGGCGCGTCGCGGACGTGGCTCGGGACGCGAGCGCCCGGTCGAGCGTGACCTCGCGCGGGCCGAGGAAGTGAGGGTCCGCATGGAGGACCTTCGCCTCCAGCAGCGCCTTCGCCGAGGCGAAGAACTCCCGTGTGGCGTAGACATACGTGTCGACCGGCCAGTCCTTCGAGGAGTCGTCGCCGACCCCGAACGAGTCCAGCCCCGCCGTACGGCACAGCGTCACGGCACGGGGGAGATGGAAGTCCTGGGTCACCACGATGGCGCGGGACGCTCCGAAGATCTTCTTGGCGCGGACGCATGAGGCCCACGTGTCGAATCCGGCGTAGTCGAGGACGACCTTCTCCGCCGGGACCCCGTGCGCGGTCAGGTAGTCGCGCATCGCGGTCGGCTCGTCGTAGCCGACGCGGCTGTTGTCGCCCGACACCAGCAGCGCCCGGACCTTGCCCGCGCGGTAGAGCCGTACCCCGATGTCGAGCCGGGTGCGCAGCATCGGCGTGGGCCGGGCGCCCGCGGTGAGCCCGGCGCCCAGCACGAGCGCGACCGGCATCGAGGGAACCGAGGCCATCCACGCGTCCGACCGGCCGGCGCTGACGCGATGGCCGGAACTGTCCAGCCAGGCCCAGGTCATCGGGGCGAGGGCGAGGACGCTCAGCGCCACCAGGATCTGGAAGCCGCGCCGCAAACCGGTGCGGGACCAGGTCCAGGGGAGGAGACGGCTCAGAGAGTGGCTCATGGAGCGCCAAGTCTAGATCGAGTCTTCACGGATCTCTCCCGGTTCGCGGAACCGGGCGTCGGCGGCGGGCGCCTCTGCGGGTGGCCGCGCGGCGTGCCGCCGCCCCCGGGTCCGCTCCGAGAACGCGGGCCGCCCTTGGTGTCAGGACGCCCGTCCCGCCGCCTCGGCGTCATGGACGATCAGCGCGATCTGGACCCTGTTGTTCAGCCCCAGCTTGGTGAGGATCCGCGACACGTGCGCCTTGACCGTCGGCACGCTCATGTAGAGCTCGCCGCCGATCTGGGCGTTGGACCTGCCCTCGCCGACCGCGATCGCGACCTCCCGCTCACGCCCGCTCAGCCTGTCCAGCTGGGCGCGGGCCCGATCGCGGCGGCCGCCCGCGCCGCCGTCGGAGACATGCGAGATGAGCTGGCGGGTGACCGCCGGCGACAGGATGGGCTCGCCCGCGGCGACCCTGCGCACCGCGGCGACCAGGTCGGCCGGGTGGATGTCCTTCAGCAGGAACCCCGCCGCTCCCGCACGCAGCGCCCGCAGCACCTGCGCGTCGGCGTGGAAGGTGGTCAGCACCACCACCTCGGGAGGGCCGGCCGTGGCGCGCAGCCTCTCGGTGGCGACCAGCCCGTCGACGCGGGGCATCCGGATGTCCATCAGCACGACGTCGGGCCGGCGTTCGGCGACCATGGAAGGCACCTGGTCGCCGTCCGACGCCTCACCGGTGATCTCGATGTCGCCCGCGCCCGCGAGGATCATCGACAGTCCCGCGCGTACGAGCGCGTCGTCGTCGACGACGAGCACCTTGATCGGAGCGTTCATGCCTTCCCTTCCCGCGGTGTCTCCCGGCGGCTTCCAGGTGTGTTCCAACGTCTTTCTCAGGGTGGTCCGGCGTCACGGCCACGGCAACCACGCGTGCAGCACGAACACGCCTCCGGGCGTGAGGCGATGGTCCAGGCGGCCGCCGGCCAGCTCCGCGCGCTCGGCCAGGCCGATGAGGCCGGTGCCCGTACCCGGGATCTCGGAGATCATCGAGCGGCGGTGCGTCGCCACGGGTGCCGGGTTGCTCACCTCCACCGTCACCCCCTCGCCCGGCGCGCCCGACACGCGTACGGTCACCGGCGCGCCGGGAGCGTGCTTGCGGGCGTTGGTGAGCGCCTCCTGGACGACGCGGTAGGCGTTGCGGCCCAGGACCTCGGGCGGGGCGGCCTCGTCGGACATCGGTACGGCGAGCTCCAGCGCCACCTCGGTACCGGCCTGGCGCGACTCCTCCACCAGCGGGGCCAGGTCGGCCAGCGTGGCCTGCGGACGCTCCGGCCGCGCGTCTTCCGGGACCTGCCGCAGGACGCCGATCACCTCGCGCAGGTCCTGCAGAGCCTGGTGCGCACTGGCCCTGATGGCGCTCGCCGCGCGCCGGATCTGCTCGGGAGGGGCGCCTGGGCTGTACTCCAGCGCCCCCGCGTGCAGGCTCAGGATCGAGATGCGGTGGGCGAGCACGTCGTGCATCTCCCGGGCGATCCGCTCCCGCTCCAGCCGCCGCGCCTCCTCGGCCGCGATGGAGGACCTGGCACGCAGGGAGAGGACCAGCTGCCGCCGGGCCCGTACGACGATGCCCCAGGCGAAGATCATCAGAATGAGGGTCGTCATCAGCAGGAACGACCCCCAGACGCCGAGGAGAGGGTCCGGCCGCAGGTGCACGTACGGGATCGCGGTCAGGATCCCGAACGCCACCACCGGTCCGGCGATCTTGAACGGGCGGTGCACCGCCACGGTGAACAGCGCCACGATGGACGCGCCCCCCACCAGCGTGAGCACCGAGGTGAGCGACGACGTCACCAGGGCCAAGGTGACCGGCCGGCGGCGGCGCAGCCACACCGCCGCGCAGGACAGCACGCCCAGGACCTGCTCGACCACGATGTAGCCCCGTGCCTCGCCCGCGATGTCCGGCGCCGAGAGCAGCGTCACCCCGCAGGCCGCCAGGAACATGCACGTGTCCACGATCCAGTCGCGGGTCGAGCGCCGTACGGGGCGGTCCTCCTCGCCCTCGCCGAGAAGGACCGAGGGCAGCAGCCACCGGTATTCCATTCTCGACGTCATGGTCATCGAGGTTACGGCGTGGCTGCCGATCCACGACACCGACCAAAGTAGGTAGCGCCGGCTACCTCGGCACGAGGCGGCCGGCCGCGCCGCGAGCCGATGCTTGGAGCATGAAGACGTTGCTCGAAATCGCGGGCTGGGCGGCGGTCGTCCAGGGAGTGGGCGGAGCCGTCACCCACCTGCTCGGCTGGTGGAGGTGGGCGCACGACCTCCTGATCGTGAACCGCCTCGACATCCTGGCCGGATACGAGGTGTTCGCCTCGCTCGCGCTCGTGGTGCTCGGGTTCGCCCTGCTCGGGACCTCCGAGACGCTGAACAAGGACCGGACCTCGTGACGCCGTCCCTGCGGATGCGACCGCCGCGCAACCAGGCCGACCCGCGCGCGGTGGCGTGGTGGACGGTCCAGGCACTGCTGCTCGCCGTCCCGCTGGTGATCGCCGCGTCCCTGGCGTACTGGCTCCTCACCGACCGGCCGGTCTGGCTCGGTGCGATCGTGATCGCGTTCGGGCTGGCCTGCCTGGGGTTCGTCGTCCTGGCGCCCCGGGCGTACTACCGGGTCGAGCGCTGGGAGGTGACCGGCGAGGCGGTCTACACGCGTACGGGCTGGCTCACGCAGACCTGGCGGGTCGCGCCGATGTCGCGCATCCAGACCGTCGACACCGTCCGCGGGCCGGTGCAGCGGCTGTTCGGGCTCGCCGGCGTGACGGTGACCACGGCCTCGGCCGCCGGCCCGGTCAAGATCGAGGCGCTCGACCGGGAACTGGCCGCGGAGCTGGCCGAACACCTGACCCTGATCACCCAGAACACCCCCGGGGACGCGACATGACCCTCGGCACCGAAGAGGCCGCCGCGCGGGAGGAGACCGACTGGCTCGCGCCGCACCCGCGCGTCGTGGCCGCGGCCGCCGTGTTCTCCCTCGGCGTCGCGGTGCCCGCGGTGGTCGCGCTCGCGCGCTTCCTGCTCGGCAGGGACGTCGCCGTCGGCCTGGTCGTCGCCGCGGGGGCGGGCGCGACGGTCCTCATCGCCGCCGCGGGCGCGGCCTACGAGACCGCGCGCCTGCGCACCACCCGCTACCGCCTCACCGGGCAGCGCCTGGAACTGCGCTCCGGCATCTGGACCAAGGAGCACCGCGCCGTCCCGCGCGAGCGGGTGCGCAGCGTGGACGTCACCGCCGATCCCGTACGGCGTGCGCTCGGCCTGGCCGTGGTGAAGGTGGGCACCGGCGAGCACGCCTCCGGCGAGCGGGCCGAACTGACGCTCGACGCGCTCGCCGTGGCCGAGGCCGAGGCGCTGCGCCGCGTCCTGCTGGCCGAGCGCCCGGCGGAACAGGCGGAGGGGCCGCTCGCCGAGCTGCGCTGGTCGTGGATCAGGTACGCGCCGCTGACGGTGTGGACGGTCGTCGGCGGCGGGCTGGTGCTGGGCGGTCTGTACAAGCTGCTGGGCACGCTGGGATTCGAGCCGTCGGAGTCGGAGGCCGTCGCGCGGGCCTGGGAGTGGTTCACCGCCACGCCGTGGCTCACCGTCCCGATCCTCCTGCTGGCCAACGTCCTGGTGGGGCTGGTGGGCGCGATCGCGCTGTACGCCGAGTCGTGGGGGAAGTACCGCCTGGAGCGCGAGCCGGCCACGCTGCGGATCCGCCGCGGCCTGCTCACGACCCGCTCGCTCACCTTGGAGGAGCGGCGGCTGCGCGGGGTGGCGGTGACGGAGCCGCTGCTGTTGCGGCTGGGCGGCGGGGCGAGGGTCACGGCGGTCGCGACGGGCCTGAAGAAGGCGGAGGAGAACCAGACCGAGGACGTCGCCGCGCTGACGCCGCCACTGCCGGCGGGAGAGGCCCGCCGGATCGCCTCCGGCGTCCTGCGGGAGGAGTTCGACCCCGCCGGGCTGCGCGGCCACCCCCGGGCGGCCAGGGGCAGGCGGGTGCGCCGGGCGCTCCTCACCGTGGTGACACTCGCCGCCGGGCTGGGCGTGCTCGCCTCGCGGACCTCCTGGGTGCCCGGCTGGGTGTGGGCGCTGCCGGTCCTGGCGGTTCCGGCCGGATGGGCGCTCGCCGCCGACGCCTATCGCTCGCTGGGCCACGGCCTCACCCGGCGGCACCTGCTGACCCGGTCGGGTACGGCACGGCGCAGGACGGTCGCCCTGGACCGCGCCGGGATCGTCGGTTGGACGATCAGCCAGTCGGTGTTCCAGCGCCGGGCCGGCCTGCTGAACGTGTCGGCCACGACCGCCGCGGGTGCGGGCCGCTATGACGTGCTGGACGTGGGCCAGGACGACGGGCTGCTGCTGGCCTCGCGGGCGGTGCCCGGCCTGCTGGAGCCGTTCGTCGAGGAGTTCGTCGAGTAGAGCGGGTAGCCGCTCAGGCGGACCCGCCGTGCGGCGCGGCGGCCTCCAGGGGCTGGGCGTCGCCCGCCGTGGCCGCCGCGCGGCCGTCCGCCTCGGGGTCGACGGGGTCGCGGGTCCGCATCAGGAACACGACCCGCAGGGTGGAGATCCACACCAGGGTCGAGCCGAGCACGTGCAGCAGGACGAGCAGGGCGGGGATGGCCAGGAAGTACTGCACGTAGCCGATCACGCCCTGGGCCAGCTCCACGCCGAACAGCACCAGAGCGGCCCGCCGGACCCTCGCGGGCGAGTCGGTCAGGTGGAGGGCGAACAGCAGCGCGAACGTGAGGCCGACGACGATCCAGACGATGTCGGCGTGCAGCCGGGCCACGGTCTCGATGTCGAAACCGAACCGTGAGGCGGCGTCGTCACCTGAATGCGGTCCCGTCCCGGTGACCACGACGCCGGCGACGAGGAGCAGGCCGACCGCGCCCAGCAGGACGAAGCCGAGTGTGCGGATATCCCGGTGCACGAGCCGCCGCGGCGGCTCGTCGCCCTCCCCGGCCCGCGCGAACATCGCGTACGCCGCCGCGATCATGGCGATCGACAGCAGGAAATGCACGCTCACCGTGAACGGGTTGAGCATGGTCCGCACGACCAGGCCGCCCCACAGCGCCTGGGCGAGCACGCCGATCGGCTGGAGCCAGGCGAGCCGTACCAGGTCGCGACGGCCCCGGCCGTCGCCGTCGGTGTCGCGGACGAGCCGGACGGCGGCGAGGACGCAGGCGACCCCGACGGCGAGGACCAGGAAGGTCAGCAGCCGGTTGCCGAACTCGATCGCCATGTTGAACGCGGAGTGCGCGTCGTGCTGGGCCGGGACGAAACTGTCCGGCGTGCACCTCGGCCAGGTCGGGCAGCCGAGGCCCGATTTGGACACGCGTACACCCGCGCCCGTGACCGTGATGCCCGCGTTGACGACGACGCTCGCGAGCGCCCATCGACGCATCGTGACGGTGCTGGGCAGCCAGTACGACCGGTGGAAACCGGTGGCGCGATCACGGATCTGGGCGGAGAGGCTGGTCACGCTCAAATGGTAGGCGGCGGTAGGGGTGGTCCCGCCTCCGGCCCGTTTGGACGGATATCGCCGGGTATTGCGACAAGCCAGTGAAATATGACACATTACTGAGCCGAAAGGGAGGTGAGCGGGCGTGCCGGATGTCGTGGTCATCGGTGCCGGAATGGTCGGCGCCGCCTGCGCCTATTACGCGGCCCGCGAGGGCCTGACCGTCACGCTGGTGGACCGGGGATCCGTCGCGGGGGGCACCACGGGATCGGGTGAGGGCAACGTCCTCGTCTCGGACAAGGAGCCCGGCCCCGAGCTCGACCTCGCCATGCTGTCCTGCCGTCTATGGACCGAGCTGGCCTCCGAGGCCCGCGAAGTCGGCGGGTTCGAGTACGAACCCAAGGGCGGCCTGGTCGTCGCGGAGAACGACGAGGTGCTGCGCGCGCTGACCGAGCTGGCCGGTCACCAGGGCGGGAGCGGTGTCGTGGCCCGTCCCGTGGCCGCCGACGAGCTGGCCGACCACGAGCCGCATCTCGCGCCGGGGTTCGCCGGCGGGATCCTCTACCCCCAGGACGCCCAGGTGCAGCCGATGCTCGCCGCCGCCCGGCTGGTCCGGCGGTGGCCGGGCGTCACTCTGCGTACCGGAACCGAGGTCACCGGCATCCTCATGGAAGGCGGCCGGGTCACCGGTGTGCGCACCGCCACGGGCGACATCCCGGCCGGCGCGGTGGTCAACGCGGGCGGCACGTGGGGCGGGGAGATCGCCGCGCTCGCGGGCGTGGAGTTGCCGATCCTGCCGCGCCGGGGCTTCATCCTGGTCACCGAGCCGCTGACCGGAGGGCCGTCGGGTGGGCCCTTCGTGGCCTCCGGGCCGCTGGTCCGGCACAAGGTCTACACGGCCGCCTACGTGACCAACGTGGCCAGCGACTCCGAGGGCCTGGAGACGTCGGCCGTGGTGGAGGCCACCCAGGCGGGCACCGTCCTCATCGGCGCCAGCCGCGAGCGTGTCGGCTTCGACCGGACCGTCTCCCTGCCCGTGCTCGCGCGGCTGGCCCGGCAGGCGGTCGCCCTGTTCCCCGCGCTCGCCGACGTCCGGGCGATCCGGGCCTACTGCGGCTTCCGGCCCTACTGCCCCGACCATCTGCCGGTGATCGGGGCCGACCCGCGGGTCCCCGGGCTGTACCACGCGTGCGGCCACGAGGGCGCGGGCATCGGCCTCGCCCCGGTAACCGGGCTCCTCGTCGCGCAGCTCATCACGGGAGCGGAGCCCGAACTCGATCCGGAGCCCTTCAGCCCCGGCCGCTTCGCCGGAGCGGCCGCATGGACAGCGTGAACGGCGTGAACAGCGTGACCGGTGCCGAGGGCACCGACCATGCCGACCATGCCGACCGCGCCGACCGCACCGGTCGGGTGGACGGCGCGGTGAGCGGCAACGTGGACAAGGGAGGCGGCATGTCCGGGGCTTCGCCGTACCGGCTGGTGGGGGCACGGCCCGAGCCGGGGTTCGAGGTGCGCGTGGACGGGCGGGCCGTGCCGGTGGTGCCGGGCCAGACCGTCGGCGCTGCCCTCCACGCCGCCGGGATCCGCACCTGGCGCACGACCCGGTTCGGCGACCGCCGGCGTGGCCTGTTCTGCGGCATCGGCGTCTGCTTCGACTGCCTCGTCACGGTCAACGGCGTGGAGAACCTGCGGGCCTGCCTGACCGAGGCCCGTCCCGGGGACGAGGTGACCACCTCGTGACCGCGTACGACCTGGTGATCGTGGGCGCGGGACCGGCCGGCCTGGCGGCGGCGGGCGTGGCGGCGCGGGCGGGCCTGCGCGTGGCGGTGCTGGACGCCGGGGCGCGGATCGGCGGCCAGTACTTCCGCCAGCTCCCGGACGGGTTCAACGCCGCGCGGCCCGGTGCGCTCCACCACGGCTTCTCCACGTTCGTACGGCTCCGCGAGGCGCTCGGCGGCGCCGACGTCCTGCTCGGCCACCGGGTCTGGGCCGTCGAGCACGGGCCGGAGGGCGGCTTCGCCGTCCACTGCCTGGAAGGGAGGGAGGAGCGGGCGCGCACCGTCGCGGCGGCACGGCTGCTCATCGCGACCGGCGCGTACGACCGCGTCCTTCCGTTCCCCGGCTGGGACCTGCCCGGGGTCATGACGGCGGGCGCCGCCCAGGCCCTGCTCAAGGGCAACCTCGTGCTCGCCGGGCGGCGCGTCGTCGTCGCGGGGACCGGGCCGTTCCTGCTGCCCGTCGCGACCTCGCTGGCGGAGGCGGGGGCGAAGGTCGCCGGGGTCTTCGAGGCGGGCGGCCGGTTCGGGCTCGCGCCCCGGGCGCTCGCCCGGCCGGGCAAGGCCGCCGAGGCGCTCGCGTACGGCTACCGCCTGGCCCGGCGCCGCGTGCCGTACAAGGGCGGCCGTGCGGTGGTGGCGGCGCACGGCGACGGCGAGCTGACCCACGTGACGGTGGCGAAGGTGGACGCGGACTGGCGGCCCTACCGGGGCGGTTACGAGACGATCGAGTGCGACACCCTCGCCGTGGGCTACGGTTTCGTGCCCCAGCTCGACCTTCCGGCGCAGCTCGGCTGCGAGATCGCCGGGGACGCCGACGGCGGCCCCGTCGCGCGGGTGGACCGGCGCATGCGGACCAGCGTCGAAGGCGTGTACGCCGCGGGGGAGACCACGGGGGTGGGCGGCGCCGACCTGGCCGCGCTCGAAGGAGTGATCGCGGGCCGCGCCGTCGTGGCCGACGCCCTGGGCGCCCCCGCGGCCGGCGACCCCGAGGATCCCCGCATGGAGGCCAGGAGGCGGCGGCTTGCCGGGTTCGCGCGGGCCCTGCTGCGCGCCTACCCGGTCAGGGACGGCTGGATGTCCTGGCTGCGCGACGACACCCTGATCTGCCGCTGCGAGGAGGTGCCCTACGGCCGGATCAAGGAGGTCCGCGACCTGGGCGCCGCCGACGCGCGCTCCATCAAACTGCTGGCCCGGCCCGGGATGGGCTGGTGCCAGGGCCGGATCTGCGGCCACGCCGTGGCCCGCCTCGCCGGGGAGGACCCGGCGCCGCCCCGGCGGCCGATCGCCCAGCCCGTACGCCTCGGCGACCTCGCCGCCATGGATGGAAGGACACTTGATGACGACACGTGAGAAGCCCTGGCACGGAGTGATGGTGGCCACCGCGCTGCCGCTGCGCGACGACCTGACCGTCGATCACGACGCGTACGGCGAGCACTGCCGGTGGCTGGTGGACAGCGGATGCGACGGCGTGGTGCCCAACGGCTCCCTGGGGGAGTACCAGACGCTGACGCCCGAGGAGCGGGCCCGGGTCGTGGAGACCGCGGTCGCGGCCGTCGGCGGCGACCGGGTCATGCCGGGCATCGCCGCCTACGGTGCGCTGGAGGCGCGCCGCTGGGCCGAGCAGGCCCGCGACGCGGGCTGCCGGGCCGTCATGCTGCTGCCGCCGAACGCGTACCGGGCGGACGAGAGGGCCGTCCTGGCGCACTACCGCGAGGTGGCCGCCGCCGGTGTGCCCGTCGTGGCCTACAACAACCCGATCGACACCAAGGTGGACCTGACGCCCGGGCTGCTCGCGACGCTGTACGCCGAAGGGCTCATCGTGGGTGTGAAGGAGTTCACCGGGGACGTGCGGCGGGCCTACGAGATCGCCGAACTCGCCCCCGGGCTGGACGTGCTCATCGGCTCGGACGACGTGCTGCTCGAGGTGGCGCTCGCCGGGGCGGTCGGCTGGGTCGCGGGCTACCCCAACGCGCTGCCCGCCTCGACCGTCGAGCTCTACCGCGCGGCCGTCGCCGGCGACCTGGAGACCGCGCTCCCGCTGTACCGGTCCCTGCACGCGCTGCTGCGCTGGGACTCCAAGACGGAGTTCGTCCAGGCGATCAAGCTGTCCATGGACATCGCCGGACGCAGGGGCGGGCCGTGCCGTCCGCCGAGGCGGCCGCTCACCGCCGAGCAGGAGGCCGCCGTGCGCGCCGCCACCGAGAAGGCGCTCGCCGAGGGGCTGCGCTAGTGGGGCGTCGCCGTACCATCGCCCGGTCCGGTGATTCCGGACCGGCACATCGGAGAGCGGACCGGAGAGGGGTGCGATGAGGACGAAGCGGGTCTTCCACGCGGTGGACTCCCACACCGAGGGCATGCCCACCCGCGTGATCACCGGCGGGGTGGGGGTGATCCCGGGCGCGACCATGGCCGAGCGCAGGGAGTACTTCCTGGCCAACCTCGACCACGTGCGCACGCTGCTGATGTACGAGCCGCGCGGCCACTCGGCGATGAGCGGGGCGATCCTGCAGCCGCCCACCCGGCCCGACGCCGACTTCGGCGTGCTCTACATCGAGGTGTCGGGCTGCCTGCCGATGTGCGGCCACGGCACCATCGGCGTCGCCACGGTCCTCGTCGAGACGGGGATGGTCGAGGTGACCGAGCCGGTGACCGTGATCCGGCTGGACACCCCGGCGGGGCTGGTGACCGCCGAGGTGCGGGTCGAGGACGGCGCGGCCGTCGCGGTGACCATCACCAACGTGCCGTCGTTCAGCGTCGCGCTGGACCGCACGGTGAAGGTGCCCGGCCTCGGTGAGGTGGCCTACGACCTCGCATATGGGGGCAACTTCTACGCGATCCTGCCCATCGAGTCCGTCGGGCTGCCGTTCGAACGGTCGCGCAAGCAGGAGATCCTCGACGCGGGACTCGCCGTGATGGCGGCGATCAACGACCGGGACGAGCCGGTGCACCCCAGGGATCCCGGGATCCGCGGCTGCCATCACGTCCAGTTCGTCGCGCCGGGCTCGGACGCGCGGCTCTCCCGGCACGCGATGGCGATCCATCCGGGCTGGTTCGACCGCTCGCCGTGCGGTACGGGCACGAGCGCGCGGATGGCGCAGCTGCACGCGCGGGGGGAGCTGCCGCTGGACACCGATTTCGTCAACGAGTCGTTCATCGGCACCCGGTTCGTCGGCCGCCTGGTGGAGGAGGCGACCGTCGGCGACGTCGCCGCGGTGGTCCCCGCGATCACCGGGCGGGCGTGGGTGACCGGGACCGCGCAGTACTTCCTCGACCCGCGCGACCCCTTCCCCGCCGGGTTCCTGCTCTGATCCGAAGATCGGGCAGTGACGGGCCGGTCGCGCGGCCCTGACCGCGGACCGTGCGAGGGTGTCCAGGATCCGCTTCACGGAAATCGGTCCGGACACCCTCGTGATCGCGCGTTCGCACGCGGCGGCGGGTCGGCTCTCGTTTCTCAGATGTCGAGCAGATCGCGGGCGGACTCGACGGCGACGGCCGCGCGGATCCAGGCGTCGAGCTGGTCGATATCGGTGCAGGCGCCTATCTCGGCGCGTACGTCGTCCGGGACCTCGAGGTCACGTGCGGACAGTACCTGGAGGATCGACTCCGCTTTGCCTTCAGCTTTGCCTTCAGCAATGTTGTTGCGGGCCCACTCGCTGAGGTATTCGTAGGTTTCAGTCTTCATGAGCTTCTCCAGGTGCTCCCAGATCTCACGGGGCAGCGCTGCACGTACCATGTCAGCGTATCGGCCGCCCTTGTACGGGTCGAGGTCATGTACGGCTTTGAGCAGGGCGTTCAGAATGTCGGGGCCCTGCGGCGTGTCGGCGTGGGTGATCACCGACAGCACGGCGAGTTCGGGGTCTTCGGCCGCGTCACACGGGTCGAGGATCATGGGGACTTCGGTGGGGCCGGCGACGAGTGGGGTCAGCGTCAGCCCCGGATGGCCCAGCTCGATGGGGTGCCGGGACCAATGGGCGATCGCGGCGTCGGGACAGACCACAAGCAGGATCGCGGGGCACCTCATGCGGGTGCGAAGGCTGATGAGGTACATCGGCCAAGACCAGCGTTTGCCATTGTCCCGACCGCGTTGGACTTCCATGACCACGGCGAGGACAGGCTCGGGGTCGGCGTCGGACTGTTTCTTGCGGAAGACGATGACGGAGTCGGCGCGGAGTTCGGTGGGGGTGACCTCGGTGAGGTCGCCGGACTCCACGGCCGCGTGGTCGTAGTCGGGCAGAGGGATCTTGAGAGTTTCGGTGAGAAGCTCGGCCGCCAGAACCGGACGTTCATGGAACAGGCGCACGATGACTTACGCGAGGACCACGGCCACGTAGGCGACCGCGATCAATACGGCGACCCAGTCGAAACGATAGTGGCGCACGTGGAGTTTCCGGGGCGCGGGGCGGCCGATCGTCCAACCCTGGCGCCTCGGACCCTGAAACGATCTTCAGTGATGTGCTCGAGGAGCGCTGCTTACCTTTTCGCGGCGGTGTCTTCACAGGGGGCTAACGGTCTGATATCAGACCTTGACGCGATCTTCCGAGGACGTGCAATGTCACATTCCACATTCGGAAGAGGAGGCGCGGATGCGCAAGCTCTACGGGACGGCTCTCGCGGTCGTCATGGCATCGGCGGCCCTGATGACCGCGGGCTGCGGGCAGGGTCTGCTCGGCGGGGACGACGCCGGCTCCGCTGAGAAGAAGGACGAGCCGATCGTGCTCGGCATGCTGATCCCGCAGTCGGGCAGCGAGGCGGCGATCGGTCCCTACATGAGCAACGCCGCCCAGCTCGCGGTGGACGAGATCAACGCCAAGGGCGGCGTCCTCGGCCGCAAGCTGGAGTTGAAGACCGCCGACGACGCGTGCGACCCGCAGACGGCCGCCGCGGGCGCCAACAAGCTGGTGACGGCGGGCGTCCACGTCTCCATCGGCGGTTACTGCTCGGGCGCCACCCTGCCGACGCTGCCGATCTTCGGCAAGGCCGGGATCCCCATGATCATTCCGGCGGCGAACTCGCAGGAACTGGTCGACCAGAAGCTCAAGAACGTCTTCCTCATCAACGGCACCGGCTCGCAGCAGGCCGGAGCCGCGGCCGCCTGGATGACCAAGGATGGGGCCACGAAGGTCGCCCTCATGCACGACAACACCAGTTATTCCAAGGACATCGCGCTGCGGACCCAGACCCTGGTCGACGAGCCGGGTGGCCCGGAGACCGCGATCCTCGAGGCGGTGACCCCCAAGGAGAGCGACTACAGCGCCAACATCACCAAGGTGCTGGCCAAGAAGCCCGACTACGTCTACTGGACGGGCTACTTCCAGGAGGGCGGCCTGATCGCCAGGCAGCTCCGCCAGGCCGGTTACCAGGGCAAGATCATGGTCGGGGACGGCTCGGTCTCGCCCAAGCTGATCGAGATCGCCGGCGCCGAGGCGGCCACGGGCGTCTACGCCACCATGACCCAGACCCCGGACACGCTCCAGGGCGCGGAGAGCTGGATCGCGGACTACACGAAGAAGTTCGGCTCCGAGCCGGGGCCGTACTCCAACCAGGCCTACGACGCCGTACGGCTGGCCGCCGAGGCGGTCACCAAGGCAGGCGGCACCGACGGCCAGAAGGTCATCGCCGCCCTTGAGGCGATCGACGGGTTCTCGATGTTCTCCGGGCCGCTGAAGTTCACGCCCGAGCACACCCTGAGCACCGGCGGCTTCCAGATCCTGGTCGTCAAGGACGGCAAGTTCGCCCTCCAGGACGCGCTCCAGTGACCTCCAGGGAATCGTGACATGTCACAGTTGGTCTGGAACGGACTCTTCGTCGGGTCGTTCTACGCGCTCGTGGCGCTCGGCTACAGCATGGTCTACGGGATCATCAAGCTGCTCAACTTCGCCCACGGCGACCTGTACATGCTCGGCGCGTTCATCGGCTTCGCCGTCCTCGGCGCGGCCGGTGGCGTGTCCGCGGGCATGGCCCTGCCCCTGCTGCTCTTCGTGCTCGTACTCACCATGGGCGTCACCGGCCTGGCCGGGGTGCTGCTGGAGCGGGTGGCCTACCGCCGGCTCCGCGGCGCCCCGCGCCTCTCGCTGCTCATCACCGCGGTCGGCGCCTCCTTCGCCCTGGAGTACGGCATGCGGGCCGCCTCGGGCGCCGACCCCCGCGTCTACCCGGTGCGGCTGGGCGGCACCTCGCTGGAGGTGTTCGGCGCCCGCGTCACCCTCCAGCAGCTCGCCCTGGTCGCCGTGGCCGTCCTCCTCATGATCGGCCTCAACCTGCTCGTCACCCGCTCCAGGGAAGGGCGGGCCATGCGGGCCGTCGCGCTCGACCCCAAGGCCGCCGCGCTCATGGGGATCGACGTGGACGCCGTCATCTCCCGGACGTTCTTCCTCGGCTCCGCCCTCGCCGGCGCCGCCGGAGTCATGGCCGGCGCCCACTACGGAAAGATCGACTTCATGATGGGCTTCCTGATCGGCCTCAAGGCGTTCACGGCGGCCGTGATCGGCGGCATCGGCAACATCCCCGGCACCATGCTGGGCGGGCTGCTCCTCGGCCTGCTCGAATCGTTCGGCACCTTCTGGCTGGGCGGCGAGTGGCGGGACGTCTTCGCCTTCGGCGTGCTCATCCTGTTCCTGACCGTGCGGCCGACCGGCCTGCTCGGCGAACGCGTCACGGAGCGGGTGTGACCGGGCCGGGGGACCAGGCGCCCACCGGCGCCGGCCCCGACTCCGACTCCGACTCCGACTCCACCACAGGCACTCCCACCACGGGCACTCCCAGCAGGGGCATCCCGCCCCGCCGCACCGGACCCCGTGGCGCCGGGCCGCGCTCGATCGCGTCGCGGCTGATGGACAACCGGTGGGCCGGGCTAGCCGGGCTGCTCGTCGCGCTGCTCGCGCCCTTCGTCAACGCCACGCCGTACGCGCTGTCGGTGATGACCAGCGCCGCCATCTTCGTGATGCTGGCGGCCGGGCTCAACATCGTCGTCGGCTACTGCGGCCTGCTCGACCTCGGCTACGTCGCCTTCTTCGCGGTCGGCGCGTACACGAGCGGGGTGCTGTCCACCCGGTTGGGGCTGCCGCTGGTCGCCACGCTGCCCGCCGTGCTGGTGGTCACCGTGATCGCCGGTCTGGTCATCGGGGCCCCGACGCTCCGGCTGCGCAGCGACTACCTGGCGATCGTCACGCTGGGCTTCGGCGAGATCATCCGGGTGACCGCGAACAACCTCGACGTGACCGGGGGGCCGTCCGGGATCTACGGCATCCCCGGGCTGACCGGGGGCCCGGTCTCCTTCTACTACGTGACCGTGCTGATCGTCGCGCTCGCCGTGGTCGGCGCCGCCCGGCTGGGCCGGTCGCGCCTGGGCCGGGCGTGGCGGTTCGTCCGCGAGGACGAGGACGCCGCCGAGGCCATGGGCGTGCACACCTACAAGGTCAAGATGGCGGCCTACGTCGCCGGGGCGATCTGGGGCGGGCTGGCCGGGGTCCTGTTCGGCGCGCACCTGTCGGCGATCTCGCCGACGAGCTTCACGTTCCTGCAGTCCGCGCTGGTGCTGATGGCCGTCGTGCTCGGCGGCATGGGCTCGATCAGGGGCGTCGTCGTCGGCGCCGTGGTCATCAGCGTGCTGCCCGAGCTGCTGCGTGACCTGGCCGACTACCGCTACCTCGCCTTCGGCGTGCTGCTGATCATCGTGATGCTGGTCCGGCCGCAGGGTCTGTGGCCGGCCAGGTCCCGGGAGGCCGCCCAGTGAACAGCACAGTGAAGAGCACAGCGAACGCCCCGCTGCTGTCCGTCGAGGACCTGCGGCTCTCCTTCGGCGGCGTGCTCGCCATCGACGGGCTGTCCTTCGGCGTCGGCGAGGCCGAGATCGTCTCGGTGATCGGCCCCAACGGCGCGGGCAAGACCTCCGCGTTCAACTGCGTGACCGGCTTCTACCGGCCGACCGCGGGAGCCGTACGGCTGCGCGGGCGTGACATCACCGGGCTGCGGCCCTCGGCGGTGGCCGCGCTCGGCGTGGCGCGGACGTTCCAGAACCTTCGTCTCTTCGGCGAGATGTCCGTCCTCGACAACGTCAGGGCGGGCACCCACCTGCGGATCAGGCAGAACGTCTTCGACGCGCTGCTGCACACCCCGCGCTACCGCAGGGGCGAGCGGGAGAGCACCGAGCAGGCCCACCACTGGCTCGACTTCGTCGGGCTGCGCGGCGACAGGTACGGCCCCGCCCGCGCCCTGCCGTACGGCGAGCAGCGGCGGGTGGAGATCGCCAGGGCGCTCGCCCGTGAACCCGACCTGCTGCTGCTGGACGAGCCCGCGGCCGGCCTCAACCACGGCGAGAAGGCCGAGACGCTCGACCTCATCCGCCGCGTCCGCGAGCTCGGTGTCGCGATCGTCCTGATCGAGCACGACATGGGGCTGGTGATGGACGTCTCGCAGCGGGTGGTCGTGCTCAACTTCGGGCGGGAGATCGCCGACGGGCCCCCGGACGAGGTGCGGCGCGATCCCGAGGTCGTCGAGGCGTACCTCGGCAGGGACGCCGACGAGGCCGAGATCGAGGAGGCCAGGGCGAGCGTGGCGGGAGGACGCGATGGCGGCGCTTGAGATCGACGGGCTGGACGTCCACTACGGCGGCGTCCACGCGCTGCGCGGGCTGTCCCTGACCGTCGGGGAGGGCGAGGTCGTCGCCCTGCTCGGCAACAACGGCGCGGGCAAGACGACGACCCTGTCGGCCGTGTCCGGACTGGTCCGGCCCAGCGCGGGACGGGTGGCCTACGAGGGGCGCGACATCACCGGCGCCAAGCCGAGCGCGATCGTCCGGCTCGGCCTGGTGCACGTCCCCGAGGGCCGGCGGGTGTTCAGCACGCTCAGCGTCCACGACAACCTCCTGCTCGGCGGGTACGCGGTGGGCGACCAGGCCGAGGTCCGGCGGCGGATCGACCGGGTGTACGCGCTGCTGCCCCGCCTGGCCGAGCGGAGCGGTCAGCAGGGCGGCACGCTGTCCGGCGGCGAGCAGCAGATGCTCGCCATCGGCCGCGCGCTGGTCACCGGACCCCGCCTGCTGCTGCTCGACGAGCCGTCCATGGGCCTGGCCCCACTGGTGGTCGCCGCCGTGATGGACGTGATCAGGGAGATCAACGCCGAGGGCACGGCGGTGCTGCTGGTCGAGCAGAACGCCAGGGCCGCGCTGAAGATCGCGCACCGGGGATACGTCATCGAGAACGGGACATGCGTCCTGACGGGGACGGCCGCCGACCTGCGCGAGGACACGCGGGTCGCCGAGGCGTACCTGGGCGGCGTGTGATGGGCCCGCGCGTGATGGACATGCCTGTGATGGACATGCCTGTGATGGACATGGGGCGAGCGCTGGAACGGGAACGGACATCGGAGTGAGCACAGGGATGAACGCGGGGAGCGCGGCATGGGCGCCCGCCCGGATGGCGACGAGCCGGGACGTCCGTACGGTCGACTACCACACCGGCGGCGAGCCGTTCCGGATCGTGGTCTCCGGAGCGCCGGACATCCCCGGCGCGACGGTGCTGGACCGCAGGACGGCCGCCGCCGCTCCCGAGGTGGACGCCGTGCGGCGGCTGCTCTGCCACGAGCCGCGCGGCCACGCCGACATGTACGGCTGCTTCCTCGTCCCGCCCGACGACGACGGAGCCCACCTGGGCGTGTTGTTCTGGCACAAGGACGGCTACTCCACGGCGTGCGGGCACGGCACCATCGCCCTCGGCGCCTACGCCGTGGAGTACGGCCTGGTGCCGGCGGACCCCGACGGCGAGACCGGCGTCGCGGTGGACGTCCCGTCGGGCCGGGTGCTCGCGCGGGTGCGCTGCGCGGGCGGGCGGGTCGAGGCGGTGACGTTCCGCAACGTGCCGTCCTACACCGTCGCCCGCGACGTGCCCGCGCTCGGGACCGCGGTGGACGTGGCGTACGGCGGAGCCATCTACGCCTCCGTCCCGGCCGCCGCCTTCGGCCTCGCGGTGACCCCGGGAGACCTCACCGAGTTGATCGCCCTCGGCCGGGCGATCAAGGCCGACCTGGCCGGGCACCCGTCGGCGCGGCATCCCGTGGACGACCGGCTCTCCGGCATCTACGGCGTGATCTTCCACGACGATCTCGGGTCGGACGGCGACCGGTACCACCAGCGCAACGTGACCGTCTTCGCGGACGGGGAGGTCGACCGGTCCCCGTGCGGGTCCGGCACCGCCGCGCGGCTGGCGCTGCTCGCCGGGGACCACCCCGACCCGAGGACGGTCACCCTGCGGCACGAGGGCATCGCGGGCAGCGTGTTCCTGGCGAGCGTGGCCGCGGTGACCGAGGAGGCGGGACGGCCCGCGATCGTCCCGGAGATCGAGGGCACGGCGTTCCGCACCGGGGAGCACCGGTTCACGCTCGACCCCCGGGATCCCCTCGGCACCGGATTCACCCTCCGGTGACGCGGGCGGGACGAGACGAGGACGCGAGACGCGGGGGCGAGATGAGGGGGATGGGCGGATGAACGGAGTGCCCCACCTGGACGACGGGCTGCCCTACCTGGACGGGGATACGGTGCGCGGGCTCGTGCCGCCGGGCCGGGCCGTCCAGGCTCTGGAGGACGCGCTGCGCGGCGGGCTCGACCCCGAGACGACCCCGCCGCGGCCGGTCGTCGACGTTCCGGCGGGGCAGCTCCTCCTCATGCCCGCGTTCTGGGGGGCGTACGCGGGCGTCAAGATCGCGACGGTGGCGCCGGACAACCCCAGGCGCGGGCTGCCCCGGATCCAGGCCGTCCACCTGCTTCTCGACGCCGCCACGCTGAGCCCCGTGGCGACGATGGACGGCACGGCGCTGACCTCGCTGCGCACGCCCGCGGTCTCGGCGCTCGCCGTACGGCGTCTCGCGTCGCCGGACGCCCGGTCGCTGGTGGTGTTCGGCAGCGGCCCGCAGGCGTGGGGGCACGTGGCGGCCCTGCGGGAGGAGCGGCCGGTGGATCGGGTCACCGTGGTGGCCCGCGATCCCGGCGGCGCGGCCCGGCTGGCGGAGCGCTGCGCCGCCGAGGGGCTGACCGCCCGCTCCCATCCCGCGTCGGATCCGGCGTGGCACCGGGCGGTCGAGGAGGCCGACCTGATCGCCTGCTGCACGACCGCGAGAACCCCGCTGTTCCCCGGCCGTCTGGTCCGCGACGGCGCCGTGGTCGTGGCCGTCGGATCGCACGAACCCGGCGCGCGCGAGCTGGACGACGACCTCGTCGCCCGGGCGGTCGTCGTCGTGGAGGCCCGCTCCGCGGCCCTGACGGAGGCCGGGGACCTGGTCGTCCCGATACGGGACGGTAGGATCACGGCTGACCATCTCGCCGGGAACCTCGCCGAACTCGTCGCCGGCCGTGTTGACCCCGGCTCGGGCCCCCGCGTCTTCAAAAGCGTGGGCATGGCCTGGCAGGACCTTGTGGTCGCCGCCGCCGCGTACGAGGCGTGGACCTCCCGGCGGGGAGATCTCCAGTGAGCACGAAAGAGGGTGGGGACATGGCGCCTTCGGCCGCGGACGGGCTCGGCCTGCCGTTGGTGGGCGAGCGGCAGAGCCTGCGCGAGCAGGTGGCACAGGCGCTGCGGGACGCCCTGGTCGCGGGCGAGATGCGGCCGGGCGTGGTCTACTCCGCGCCGGTGCTCGCCGCGCAGTTCGGCGTGTCCGCGACTCCCGTACGCGAGGCGATGCTCGACCTGGCCAAGGAGGGCCTGGTCGAGGCTGTGCGCAACAAGGGTTTCCGGGTGACCGAGATGACCGACCGCGATCTCGACGAGATCACCGAGATCCGCCAGCTCATCGAGGTCCCGACGGTGGCCCGGCTGGCGGGCACCCGCGCGGCCGCCGACTTCGAGGAGCTGCGGCCGGTCGCGGAGGAGATCGTCGCGGCGGCGCGGAGCGGCGACCTGATCGCCTACGTCAACGCAGACATGCGCTTCCACCTGGGACTGCTGAGCCTGTCCGGCAACACGCACCTCGTCGAGGTGATCCGCGACCTGCGCGGCCGGGCCCGCCTGTACGGCCTGCGCGGCCTGTCGGAGCGCGGCACCCTGATCAACTCGGCCCGCGAGCACGTCAGCATCGTGGACGCCCTCGTCCGGGGCGACGCGGGAGCGGCGGAGCGCGTCATGAGCCACCACATCCAGCACGTGCGCGGCATCTGGGCCGACAAGCCCGAGAGCCCGGAGCGGCGGGAGCGGCCGGAGAGCCCCGAGAGCCCGGAGAGCGCCGGACAGCCGGGGAATCCGGGAGCGTAGGCCCGCCCGACCGGTGCCCGGTTCAGCCGGATCTGGTCGCGCCGATGGAGGCGATGACGACGCAGCCGATCGCCGCCCACTCGCGCACCTCGAGGAACTCGCCGAGCACGAGAAGGCCGACCATCGCGGCGACGGCGGGTTCGAGGCTCATGAGGATGCCGAAGACCCGCTTCGGCATCCTCCGCAGGGCCTCCAGCTCGATCGAGTACGGGATGACCGAGGAGAGCAGCCCGACCCCGGCCCCCAGCAGCAGGATCTCGGGGCGCAGCAGATCGGCGCCGCCGGAGGCCACCCCCACCGGGGCGACGGCGATGGTGGCGACGACCATGGCGAGCGCGAGCCCGCTGGACCCGGGGAACCGGGCGCCGGTGGCCGCCGACAGCACGATGTAGGCGGCCCACAGGGCACCCGCGAGCGCGGCGAAGCCGATGCCCACCCAGTCGGCGCCGTCCGCCCCGCCCCACGGCGCGAGCAGGATCACCCCGGCGCCGGCCAGAGCCACCCAGAGGAGGTCGAGCCGCCGCCGGGAGGCGACGACCGCCACGGTGAGCGGCCCGATGAACTCGATCGCGACCGCGATCCCCATGGGCAGCCGGGCCAGCGCCTCGTAGAACGACAGGTTCATCAGGCCGAGGCTGAGTCCGAAGGCGGCGCCGACGGCGAGGTCGCGCCGGGTGAGACCCCGCAGGCGGGGTCGGGCCACCGGCACGAGGATGAGCGCGCCGATCGCGATCCGCAGGAACACCACGGCGCTCGGCGACAGCTCGGCGAAGAGGTTCTTGGCCAGCCCGGCGCCGACCTGCACGGACAGGATCGCGAGCAGCACCAGGCCGGGCGGCGGGATCGAGTCCGACGCCGCCCGCAGCAGCGCGCCGGGACCGGCCCCGGCCCGCCGGGCGCGGAACGGCCTGATCCGGTACGGCTCCGCCGCCCCCCACACGGGTTCAGCCGTCATCCGGCCGCCACCTCCCACGTTCGTCGACCGCCTCGTACCGGCGCCGACCACTCGATCCGAGCGCAGAACCTATCGCCTCGGTCTGAGCCGCATGGCACCGAGGTCGGGCTCGTCCGCCGTGCTCGCCTCCGTGCCGTTCTCCCCGGCGCCGTTCCCCGGCCCTCTCCCGGGCGCCTACTCCCAGCGGAAGGTGCGGCCGGCCAGCCCGAGCGTGACCACCGCCCACACGAGCAACACGAGCACCGGGCCGGTGGGGAACCCGCCGCCGGAGGCCAGCACCGAGCGCATGCCGTTCGTCAGCGCGGTGATGGGCAGGAGCTCCAGGATCGGGCGGACGCCCTCCGGGAACGTGGCGACCGGGAACACGACGCCGCCGAGCCCCAGCAGGACGAGGTAGACGAGGTTGGCCGCGGCCAGCGTGGCCTCGGCCCTGAGCGTGCCGGCGATCAGCAGGCCGAGCCCGCTGAACGCGGCCGTGCCGAGCACGATGAGCAGCGCGATCCAGAGCGGGTCGCCGTGCGGGGACCACCCCATCAGCAGCGCGACCACGGTGATCACCGCGACCTGGATCACCTCGACGCCGAGGACCGCGGTGGTCTTGGCGAACATCAGCCCCGGCCGGGACAGGGGCGTGGCGCCCAGGCGCTTGAGCACGCCGTACCGGCGTTCGAACCCGGTCGCGATCGCCTGGCCGGTGAAGGCCGTCGACATGACCGCGAGCGCGAGCACGCCGGGGGTGACGAAGTCGACGCGGGTGCCGTCCACGCTGATCAGGGGCGCCCGTGAGAAGCCGACGAGCAGCAGCACGGGGATGATCAGGGTGAGCAGCAGCTGCTCGCCGTTGCGCAGCATGGCGCGCATCTCCGCGCCCGCCTGCGCCAGCACCATCCGCGGCAGCGGGGCCGCCCCCGGACGGGGGGCGAAGTCGAGCGTCGAGGTCATCACGTGGTCCGATCGGAGGAGGCCGGCCGCGCCTGGCCCCGCCTGAGGGGGGTCATCGCAGCTCCCGGCCGGTGAGTTCGAGGAAGACGTCTTCGAGGGTGCGCCGCTCGATGCTGAGGTCCTCGGTGGTGACGCCCTCGCTCGCGCACCACGCGGTGACCGTCGCGAGCAGTCCGGGGGCGACCTGACCCTCGATGATGTAGTGCCCGGCGGGCGACTCCTTGGCGGCGCTTCCCTGCGGCAGGGCGCTGAGCAGCTCGTCCAGGTTCAGCCCGGGACGGGCCCGGAACCGGAGCTGGCGCTCCGCGCCGGTCAGCGTCGCGGGGGTTCCGGTGGCGACGACCCGCCCATGGTCGATGATGATCACCTGGTCGGCGAGCTTCTCCGCCTCGTCCATGTAGTGCGTGGTGAGGACGACGGACACCCCGGCCTCGCGCAGTCCGGTGACGACGTCCCAGCAGGCGTACCTGGCCTGCGGGTCCAGGCCCGCCGTCGGCTCGTCGAGGAAGACCAGCTCCGGCCGCCCCACGATGGCCCCGGCCAGCGACAGCCGCTGCTGCTGCCCGCCGGACAGTCGCCGGTACGGCGTACGGGCGTGCTCGCTCAGGCCGAGGCGATCGAGGAGCGCGGCCGGGTCGAGCGGGTGCGCGTGGAAGCGGGCCATGAGGCGCAGCCACTCCCCGGCGCGCATCGCGGGCGGCACCCCTCCGCTCTGGAGCATCACGCCGACCCGCGCCTTCAGGGCGGAGTCGGACGGGTCGCGGCCGAGCACGCGCACGGAGCCCCCGTCCGGTCGGCGGAATCCCTCGCAGATCTCGATCGTGGACGTCTTGCCCGCGCCGTTGGGGCCGAGGATCGCGGTGACCTCGCCGCGGGCGCAGGACAGCGTCAGCCCGTCGATCGCGGTGGTGCGACCGTAGCGTTTGACGAGGTCGCGCACCTCGACCGCGGGAGCGCTGGCCGCGTCTCCCGCGGATCGCGTGTTCGCGGCGTCCGGCATCATGGTTCTCCTGCCTGCCGTCCGCACCATGGCAGACACCGGGGCACACAGTGGCCAGCAGTCCCCACGCTACCGGCCTCCCCCCAGCCAGATGGGACACACTTCTTGACGAAACGAGTCTAGGGAGGCGACGGCGTGCCTCCGCCGCCGGAGGTCTCCTCGCGCGTGCCGGGGCCCGTCCGAGCAGGTTAGGTAAGGCTACCCTGCGTGACAAATTGCATTCCGGACGGCTCCCTCTTCATTTGTGGCGCGGGAAGGAATTACGGCACACTGATGTTGTGAAATACGTGCCCGGGAAGACGTACGCCGAGAACTCCGCCACCGCGCGGCGATCCGGCGCGTCCGAGAGCACAGCCGGGAACACGTCCGGGAACACGTCCGCCGCGAACGCCTCCGCCGCCCATCTGTCGGCCGAGCGGGGCACACGCGCGCGGGTCGCGCGTCTCATCCTGGAACACGGCCCGGTGACGGCCGCTTCCCTGGGCGAACGGCTGGGGCTCACGCCCGCCGCCGTCCGCCGTCACCTGGACGCGCTGCTCGCCGACGGGATGATCGAACCCCGTACGGCACGGCCGCGCGGCCAGCGGGGCAGGGGCAGGCCGGCGAAGCTGTTCGCGATCACCGACGCGGGTCGCAGCACCTTCGTCCACGCCTATGACGACCTGGCGGGCAGCGCGCTGCGCTTCCTGGCCGAGCGCATGGGCGACGAGGCCGTGTCCGAGTTCGCGCGGGCACAGGTGTTCGGCCTGGTCAGCAGACTGGAGTCGGTCATGCGCGAGGTCCCCGCCGACCAGCGGATCCGCGTGCTGGCCGAGGCGCTGTCCGCCGAGGGCTACGCGGCCTCGGCGACCGAGACGGGCAAAGGGGGCGAGCAGCTCTGCCAGCACCACTGCCCGGTCGCGCACGTGGCCGCGGCGTTCCCGCAGCTGTGCGAAGCCGAGACGGAGGCCTTCGGGCAACTTCTCGGCACACCGGTGCAACGACTGGCCACGATCGCCAACGGCGACGGGGTCTGCACCACACACGTGAGTTCTCACGCGTTGGCCGTACGGCACGCGCGTAGTCATGAAACGACGAGCAAGGAGTCCGGAAGGTGACTGTCACCGACCGCCCGGAGCTTGAAGGCCTCGGGAATTACAAGTTCGGCTGGGCCGACTCGGACGTGGCCGGTGCCGCGGCCCGCCGCGGTCTCTCCGAGGAGGTCGTCCGCAACATCTCCGCGCTCAAGAACGAGCCGGAGTGGATGCTGGACCTGCGCCTCAAGGGCCTGCGGCTGTTCGGGAAGAAGCCCCTGCCGACCTGGGGTTCGGACCTCACCGGCATCGACTTCGACAACATCAAGTACTTCGTGCGCTCCACGGAGAAGCAGGCCGCCTCCTGGGACGAGCTGCCCGCCGACATCAAGAACACCTACGACAAGCTCGGCATCCCCGAGGCGGAGAAGCAGCGCCTCATCGCCGGTGTCGCCGCGCAGTACGAGTCGGAGGTCGTCTACCACAAGATCCGTGAGGACCTTGAGGAGAAGGGCGTCATCTTCGTCGACACCGACACCGGCCTCAAGGAGCACGAGGAGCTCTTCAAGGAGTACTTCGGCTCGGTGATCCCGGTCGGCGACAACAAGTTCGCCTCGCTGAACACCGCGGTCTGGTCCGGAGGGTCGTTCATCTACGTCCCGCCGAACGTCAACGTGGAGATCCCGCTGCAGGCCTACTTCCGGATCAACACCGAGAACATGGGCCAGTTCGAGCGCACCCTGATCATCGTGGACGAGAACTCCTACGTCCACTACGTGGAGGGCTGCACCGCGCCGATCTACTCGTCCGACTCGCTGCACTCCGCGGTCGTCGAGATCATCGTGAAGAAGGGCGCCCGCTGCCGGTACACGACCATCCAGAACTGGTCGAACAACGTCTACAACCTGGTCACCAAGCGCGCCGTGGCGTACGAGGGCGCGACCATGGAGTGGATCGACGGCAACATCGGCTCCAAGGTCACGATGAAGTACCCCGCCGTCTACCTCATGGGTGAGCGGGCCAAGGGCGAGACCCTGTCGGTCGCCTTCGCCGGTGAGGGGCAGCACCAGGACGCCGGCGCCAAGATGGTGCACCTCGCGCCGAAGACGTCGAGCACGATCGTGTCCAAGTCCGTCGCCCGCGGCGGCGGCCGCACCTCCTACCGCGGTCTCGTGCAGATCGAGGAGGGCGCCGCCGGTTCGGCCTCGACGGTGAAGTGCGACGCGCTGCTCGTCGACCAGATCAGCCGCTCCGACACCTACCCCTACGTCGACGTCCGCGAGGACGACGTCTCGATGGGGCACGAGGCCACGGTCTCCAAGGTCTCGGAGGACCAGCTCTTCTACCTCATGAGCCGCGGCCTGAACGAGGACGAGGCGATGGCGATGATCGTGCGCGGCTTCGTCGAGCCGATCGCCAGGGAGCTCCCGATGGAGTACGCCCTGGAGCTGAACCGCCTGATCGAGCTGCAGATGGAAGGGGCCGTCGGCTGATGGGTCTGGAAACGATGCCGGTGTCCAAGCTCCACGCGGAGTCCTCGTACGACCCGGCCGACTTCCCGGTGCCGACCGGCCGCGAGGAGGAGTGGCGCTTCACGCCGCTGTCCCGCCTCAAGGGACTCCACGACGGCACGGCCGCCCCCACGGGGAACGTCGTGATCGACGTGGACGCGGCGCCCGAGGTCACCGTCGAGACGGTCGGCCGCGACGACGCCAGGATCGGCCAGGCGTACGTGCCGGCCGACCGGGTCAGCGCGCAGGCGTACGCCTCGTTCGAGAAGGCGACGATCATCACGGTGCCCCGGGAGACCGTGGCCTCCCGGCCGACCGTGGTCAACGTGCGCGGCCTCGCGGAGGGCGCCGGCCACGGGGCGGCCTTCGGCCACATCCTGGTCAAGGTCGAGCCGATGGCCCAGGCGGTGCTGGTCCTGGACCACACCGGCGGCGCCGTCTACGCCGACAACGTCGAGTTCGCGATCGGCGAGGGCGCCACCCTCAAGGTCGTCAGCCTGCAGGACTGGGCCGACGGCGCCGTCCACGTCTCCCACCACCACGCCCAGCTGGGCAAGGACGCGACGTTCCGGTCCTTCGTGGTGACCCTCGGCGGCGACCTCGTACGGCTCTCGCCGTCCGTGTCGTACAGCGCGCCGGGCGGCGACGCCGACCTGACCGGCCTCTACTTCGTGGACGCCGGGCAGCACCTGGAGCACCGCCTGTGGGTCGACCACGCCGTGCCCAACTGCCGCAGCAACGTGACCTACAAGGGTGCGCTGCAGGGCGAGGGAGCGCACGCCGTGTGGATCGGCGACGTGATCATCCGGGCCGAGGCCGAGGGCACCGACACCTACGAGCTCAACCGGAACCTTCTCCTCACCGACGGCGCCCGCGCCGACTCGGTGCCGAACCTGGAGATCCTCACCGGCGAGGTCGCCGGGGCGGGCCACGCCTCCGCATCCGGCCGTCTCGACGACGAGCACATCTTCTACCTGCAGGCCCGCGGCATCCCGTACGACGAGGCCAGGCGCCTCGTGGTGCACGGCTTCTTCGCCCAGCTCCTGGAGAAGATCGAGGTCGAGGAGATCCGCGAGCGCGTGCTGTCCGCAGTGGAGGCTGAGCTCGCGCGATGAGTTTCGAGAAGGTCTGCAAGGTCAGCGACATCCCCGACGACGGCGCCCTGGGCGTCGAGGTCGGGGAGACCCCGGTCGCGCTCGTACGCACCGGCGGTGAGGTCTTCGCGCTGCACGACGTGTGCTCGCACGCCGAGGTGAAGCTGAGCGAGGGCGACGTCTACGACCACACCCTCGAGTGCTGGCTGCACGGCTCGTGCTTCGACCTGCGCAGCGGCAAGCCCACCGGCCCGCCGGCCACCAAGCCCGTGAACGTCTACCGAGTCAAGATCGACGGCGATGACGTGTACGTCTCGCTCTCGAAGGAGTAATACGTGTCAACCCTTGAGATTCGTGACCTGCACGTCGCCGTCGGCGACAAGGAGATCCTCCGCGGGGTCAACCTGACCGTCAGCGCGGGCGAGACGCACGCCATCATGGGGCCCAACGGCTCCGGCAAGTCCACTCTCGCCTACGCGGTCGCGGGGCATCCGAAGTACACCATCACCTCCGGCAGCGTGCTGCTCGACGGTGAGGACCTGCTGGCCATGTCGGTGGACGAGCGCGCCCGCGCCGGCCTGTTCCTCGCGATGCAGTACCCCGTCGAGGTCCCCGGCGTCAGCGTCTCCAACTTCCTGCGCTCCGCCGTCACCGCGGTCCGCGGCGAGGCCCCGAAGCTCCGTGACTTCGCCAGGGACCTGAAGAACGGCATGGACGCCCTGTCCATCGACTCGGCCTTCGCGCAGCGCAACACCAACGAGGGCTTCTCCGGCGGTGAGAAGAAGCGGCACGAGATCCTCCAGCTCGAACTGCTCAAGCCGAAGATCGCCGTCCTGGACGAGACCGACTCGGGCCTCGACGTCGACGCGCTGCGCGTCGTCTCCGAGGGCATCAACCGGTTCCGCGCCTCCGGCGACACCGGCGTGCTGCTGATCACCCACTACACCCGCATCCTGCGTTACGTGCAGCCCGACTTCGTGCACGTCTTCGCCGGCGGCCGGATCGTCGAGGAGGGCGGCCCCGAGCTCGCCGACAAGCTGGAGGACGAGGGATACGAGGCCTACGTGAAGGCGTCCGCGTAATGAGCGTTCCAAGCTTCGACGTGGAGAGGGTCAGGAAGGACTTCCCGATCCTCTCCCGCGAGCTGCCCGGCGGCCGGCCCCTGGTCTACCTCGACTCGGGCAACTCCTCCCAGAAGCCCAACCAGGTGATCGACACGATGCGCGAGCACCTGGCCCAGCACTACAGCAACGTCGGCCGGGCCCTGCACGCGCTCGGCAGCGAGTCCACCGAGGCGTACGAAGCCGCCCGTGACAAGGTGGCCGGGTTCATCGGCGCGCCGTCGCGGGACGAGGTCATCTTCACGAAGAACGCCTCCGAAGCGATCAACCTGGTCGCCTACGCCTTCGGCAACCCCATCAACACCGATGACAGGTTCCGCGTCGGCCCCGGCGACGAGATCGTCATCACGGAGATGGAGCACCACTCCAACATCGTTCCGTGGCAGCTGCTCGCGCAGCGCACCGGCGCGAAGCTGCGCTGGTTCTCCGTCACGGACGAGGGCCGCCTCTCGCTGGACGACCTCGACGAGCTGGTCAACGAGCGCACGAAGATCGTCTCGATCGTGCACCAGTCGAACGTGCTCGGCACGGTCAACTCGATCTCCCCGATCCTGGCGCGGGCCCGCGAGGTCGGCGCGCTGATGATGGTCGACGCCTCCCAGTCGGTGCCCCACCAGCGGGTGGACGTGGACGACCTCGACGTCGACTTCGTCGCCTTCACCGGGCACAAGATGGTCGGCCCGTCCGGCATCGGCGTGCTCTGGGGCCGCCGCGAGCTGCTCGACGCCATGCCGCCCTTCCTCGGCGGCGGCGAGATGATCGAGGCGGTCTGGATGGACCGCTCGACCTACGCCCCGCTGCCGCACAAGTTCGAGGCGGGGACGCCGCCGATCGTGGAGGCCGTCGGCCTCGGCGCCGCGGTCGACTACCTCACGTCGATCGGCATGGACGCGATCAAGCAGCACGAGAGGGAGCTCACCGGCTACGCCCTGGAGGCGCTGCGGGAGATCCCGGGGCTGAGGATCATCGGTCCGCGCACGGTCATCGCCCGTGGCGGCACGGTCTCCTTCACGCTGGAGGGCATCCACCCGCACGACGTCGGCCAGATCCTGGACGACGTGTTCGGCGTCGCCGTCCGGGTAGGACACCACTGCGCCCGTCCGCTTCACCTGCGGTTCGGAATTCCGGCGACCACGCGGGCGTCGTTCTACCTGTACAACACGACGGCCGAGATCGACGCTCTGGTTCGCGGCCTCCACCATGTCCAGAAGGTGTTCGGCTGAGCCATGATCGCTGAATCCATGTACCAGGAGCTGATCCTGGAGCACTACAAGCATCCGCAGGGCCGCGGGCTGCGTGAGCCGTACGACGCCGAAGTGCACCATGTCAACCCGACCTGCGGTGACGAGGTCACCCTGCGGGTGAAGCTGGGCGACGGCGGCAAGGTTCTGGACGTCTCCTACGACGGCCAGGGGTGCTCGATCAGCCAGGCCGCCGCCTCCGTCCTGTACGAGCTCGCCACCGACTCCACGGTCGAGGAGTCCCTCTCCGTCGTCGACGAGTTCACCCGGCTCATGCAGGGCCGGGGCCAGGTCGAGGCGGACGAGGACGTCCTCGGTGACGCCGTGGCCTTCGCCGGTGTGGCCAAGTTCCCCGCCCGGGTCAAGTGCGCTTTGCTGTCCTGGATGGCCTACAAGGACGCGGTACTGCGGAGCCAGGCGTGACCCCTCGAACGAACGTAAGGAGGATGGCGTGAGCAAGCCGACCGAGACCCCCACGGCGACGTTCGACGGAGAGACCTCCCTCGACGACGTCCTGGAGGCGCTGAAGGACGTCGTGGACCCCGAGCTCGGGATCAACGTGGTCGATCTCGGCCTGATCTACGGAGTGAACCTCGACTCCGCCGGTGCGGGCGAGCAGCCGATCGCCACGATCGACATGACCCTGACCAGCGCCGCCTGCCCGCTGACCGACGTCATCGAGGACCAGGCCAACTCGGCCCTCGCCGACCTCGTGTCCAGCGTCGTGATCAACTGGGTGTGGCTCCCGCCGTGGGGCCCGGACAAGATCACCGACGAGGGGCGCGAGCAGCTCCGCATGCTGGGGTTCAACGTCTGACCCCGGGTCGTACGGCCCCTGAGGGGCCGCGCCGGCCGATCATCCGGCCGATCCACCGATGGTGCCGCGTCACGCACGATGAGGCGGCACCATCGGCATGATCGGCCGACCGGTCGGCCGTGTTCAGCCGTGCGCCGGGGACGTTCGTCGTGATGTTGACGTCCCGGGGAATGGTGTATGGTTGCATCTCGTTATGCCCGAAGCGACTTGAATGACGGTGTCCGTGACAAGGCCGCTCGTATCGACGCGAGTGCCCTGCACGTCTGCGGGAACGCCGAAGTCGCCGGTTTGACCGCAGTGCCGCATCACCAACGCGCAGATCGCGTGGCACTGCCGCCCGACGCAGGGGCCAGCCCGCCGGATGAATCGGCGGCGCCGGACTTTGTGTCCGTCCAGGAAAGCAGTCCTGGAAGCTCCGCCCTGAACACCCCTGCGTCCGAATGAATGTATGAAGTACGGCCACGCCGTACCCGTCCTGGCTCGTCCTTTCGCAGAAGTGACGCGCCCCCGTGTTTCGACACGTCATCTTCGATGAAAGGCACGAACCTCGTGACCATGCTTGACGCTGGCCATATTTCCCCCGATTCGTCCGTGGATTCCTCCACGGTCTCCTCCGCGCCGTCCGAGGCCCCCGACGCCGAGCAGGCGAACGGCTTCGCGCTGCTCGGCCTGCCGAGGCCGCTCGTCTCCGGGCTGGCCAGGGAGGGCATCACCGCGCCGTTCCCCATCCAGAGCGCGGCCATCCCCGACGTGCTCGCCGGACGTGACGTGCTCGGCCGGGGCCAGACCGGCTCCGGCAAGACGCTCGCCTTCGGCCTGCCCACCATGGCCCGCATCGCCGGGGAGCGCGCGCTGCCCAAGCGCCCGCGCGCCATCGTCCTCGTGCCCACCCGTGAGCTGGCCCTGCAGGTGGCCGACACCCTGGAGCCGCTCGGCCGGGGCTTGTCGCTGCGTACCAGGACCGTCGTCGGCGGCATGTCCATGGGCAGGCAGATCGAGGCGCTGCGGCGCGGCGTCGAGATCGTCGTGGCCACCCCCGGGCGCCTGACCGACCTCATGGAGCAGGGCGAGTGCTCGCTCCAGGACGTCCAGGTCACCGTGCTCGACGAGGCCGACCACATGTGCGACCTCGGCTTCTTCCCCGTGGTGAGCGCGATCCTCGACGCCACCCCCTCCGACAGCCAGCGGCTGCTCTTCTCCGCCACCCTCGACGGTGACGTGGACAAGCTGGTCCAGCGCTTCCTCACCGACCCGGTGACGCACTCGCTGGCCCCGGCGACCTCCTCGGTCGAGACCATGGAGCACCACCTCTTCCAGGTCCACAGGGACGACAAGGTCGACGTGACGGCCGAGATCGCCAACCGCGAGGGCCGTACGATCCTGTTCGTCCGCACCCAGCACGGTGTGGACCGGGTCGTCAAGCAGCTCGCCCGGGTCGGCATCCGCGCCGGCGGCCTGCACGGAGGCAAGCGGCAGAACCAGCGCACCCGCATCCTCGGGGAGTTCCGCGAGGGCAACGTGAGCGTGCTCGTCTGCACCGACGTCGCCGCCCGCGGCATCCACGTCGACGACGTCAGCCTCGTGCTGCACGTCGATCCTCCGATGGACCACAAGAGCTACCTGCACCGCGGCGGTCGTACGGCCCGCGCGGGCGAGAGCGGCAGCGTCGTGACGCTCGTCATGCCGAACGAGCGCCGCTCCACCGACGCGATGACCCGGCGTGCGGGCATCAGCCCGTCGCGCCACCGGGTTCGCCCCGGTGACTCGGTGCTCACCGAGGTCGCCGGCGCGCGTCAGCCCAGCGGCGAGGCGATCCCCGTGTGGGAGCCCGACGTGCGCAAGCCGCTGCGTCCGCGCCGTGAGGGCCAGGGCGGGGAGGGACGTTCCCGCCGCTTCGGCGACCGCCGCGACGGCGGACGGCGCTTCGAGGGCCGGTTCGACCGCGACAGCCGTCCGGGCCGCGACGGTGGACGGCGCTTCGAGGGCCGGGGGAGTGACGAGCGCGACTCCGAGAACCGTGTCGCCGAGCACACCGGCGCCGAGAACCGGGGCTTCGAGGGCCGGAGCCAGGAGAACCGCTCCTTCCAGGGCCGGGAGCACGGAGGGGCCCGCGACGGAGCGCGCCCGTTCCGTGGCGACCGTGACAACCGTCCGTTCCGCGGTGACCGTGACGGCGGTTCCTACCGGGGCGATCGGGAGAGCCGTCCCTTCCGTGGCGACCGCGACGGCGGTTCGTTCCGTGGCGACAGCCGGGGCGCCTACCAGGGAGACCGTCCCGCCTACCAGGGAGACCGTCCCGCCTACCGTGGTGACCGTGACGGCGGTTCGTTCCGCGGCGACCGTGACGGCGGCGACAATCGCCGCTACCAGGGGGACCGCTCGCGCGGTTCCTGGAGCGACAACCGGGGTTCGTACGGCGGCTTCCGGGGCGACCGATCGCGTGGAGGGAACGGCGAGGGCCGCCCGGACCAGCGTGGCGCCGGCTTCCGTGAGGGCGACCGCGCCGGGGACCGCGGCGGCGCTCCCCACGAGGGCCACCGTGATCACCGTGACGGTTACCGCGGCGAGCGCCGTCCGGACAGCCGGGGCGACTTCCGCGCTCCGCGCGGCGGTGGCTTCCGCCAGGGCGGCCGTCCGGGCGGTCGCGCCGGAGGTCACTCCGGCAACCGTTCCGGCCGCTGAGCACACACCGTTCGATCCGGCAGGCGCCGGTGTCCCGCGGGGGGCACCGGCGCCTGCCGCGTTTCGGCGGACCCGCCTGACGGCCCACCCTCTCCGGGCCCGGACCCGGCGTGGTGGACGACAGGCTCAGTCGCCGTGCCAGGAGCGCCAGAGGACGGCGTAGGTCCCGCCCGCGGATACCAGGTCGTCATGGGGGCCGAGTTCGGTGATCACACCGGCGTCCATCACCGCGACCCGGTCGGCGTCGTGCGCCGTGTGGAGCCGGTGCGCGATGGCGATCACGGTGCGCCCGTCCAGGACGGCGGCAAGGGCGCGTTCGGTGTCACGGGCGGTCGCCGGGTCCAGCAGGGCGGTGGCCTCGTCGAGAACCAGGGTGTGCGGGTCCGCCAGCACCACCCTGGCGAGGGCGAGTTGCTGGGCCTGGGCGCCGTCCAACCGATGCGCGGCTTCCCCCAGGTCGGTGTCGAGGCCGTCCGGCAGCTCGTCGGCCCAGCGGGCGCCGACGGTGGCGAGCGCGGCGCGCAGCCGATCGTCGTCCGCGTCCGGCGCGGCGATCAGCAGGTTGTCGCGCAGCGTGTCCTGGAAGACGTGATGCTCCTGGGTGACCAGCACCACCTGGCGGCGCAGACGCTCCGGCGGCAGATCGGCGATCGGTACTCCGCCGACCGTCACCGATCCGGAGCCCGGCCGGTCGATCCCGGCCAGCAGCCGCCCGAGGGTCGACTTGCCGGCACCCGACGGTCCCACGAGGGCGATCCGCTCCCCCTGCCGTACCTGAAGGTCGACGCCGTGCAGCACGTCGGCGTGGCCGGCGTAGTGGTAGCGGACGCCCGACACGCTGATCGGGTCGTCGGCGGGTTCGGCGGGTTCGGCGGGTTCGGCGGTGGTGGGTTCGGCGGCCAGGCCCTCCACCCGGGCATAGGAGGCGCCGCTGGACTGCAGTTGCTCGGCCCACTTCAGGATGGTGTCGATGGGCGCGTCCAGTTGGCGCAGGTAGGCCGAGGCGGCGACGACCGCGCCGAGCGTGACGGCGTGCTGGGCGTAGAGCACGCCGCCGATCAGCAGGACGCCGACCACGGGCAGGGCGTAGGAGACGTCGACGGCGGGGAAGAGGACCGTACGCAGCCACAGGGTGCGCAGCCGGGCGCGCCGGACGGTGGCGATGGCCTCCTCGGCGGCCTGGTGGCGGCGCTGCTGAAGGCCGAGCGCCTCCATGGTCCGGGCTCCGGCGGCGGTGGTGGCGATCACTTCCGCGAGCGCCGAGGTGGCCTCGCCCTCGGCGAGGTAGGCGGTCCGAGCGCGGCGCAGGTACCAGCGCAGGGCCGGCCCGAGGACCAGCAGGCAGGCGAGGCCGGACAGGCCCAGCAGCGGGTCGAGGAAGAGTACCGCCACGACGACGAACAGCGCCTGCATGACGGCGATGAACACCTCGGGCACCGCGTCGCGCAGCGTGGAGGCGACGGTGTCGACGTCATTGGTGCCACGGACGCTCAGGTCGCCGGTGACGGAGTGCTCTGCGGTGCCGGCGGGCAGCGCGAGCACCCGGCCGAGGAACCGCTCGCGGACCCGGGAGGCGGCACGCTCGCCGAACCGGGTCCCGAGCAGCAGGGCGTACCGGGACAGCAGGATCTGGCCGATCGTCGCGGCGACGATGATCAGAGCCAGCCGGTCGACGGTGGCCAGGGCGGCCTGGCCGTGCGACGTCCTGACGGTGTCCACGATGGTTCCGAGCAGCCATGGACCGACGAGCCCGACGGCCGCCGCGAGCAGGTTGAGGACCAGGACGGCGATGATCGTCCGGTTGTCCGCGCGGAGTTCGGCCCAGGCGGCCCGGCGTACCTCGGCACGTCCGGCGACGGGCAGCGGTCGGGTCATCGGTGAGCCTCCTCGGCCGCGTCGGTGTCACGGGACACCAGAGCCCGGTAGCCGGGCGCGTTCTCCAGCAGTTCGCGGTGGGTGCCGGTGGCCGCGACCCGTCCGTCGACAAGGTGCACCACCACGTCCGCCTGTTCCAGCACGAAGGGCGAGGTGCCGGTGACGACGGTGGTCAGGCCGGCGCGCGCGGTACGCAGCCGGGCGGCCATCACGGCCTCCGTGTGGGCGTCGACCGCCGAGGTCGGTTCGACGGCCAGCAGCACCTCCGGGCCGGCGCACAGCGCCCGGGCGAGCCGGAGCCGCTGGCGTTGTCCCCCGGACAGGCTCAGGCCCCGGGCGGCGACGACCGAGTCGAGGCCGTCGGGCAGCGCGTCCACGATGTCCGCGGCGGCCGCCGCGTGGATCGCGGCCCGCACGGCCGAGTCCTCGGGGTGGCCCCTGCCGCTCACCACCTCGCGGACGGTTCCGGCGAACAGATCGGCGTCGTTGTCCGCGACCAGGATGCGCTCGCGGACCTGGGCCAGGGGGACCGCGTCCAGCCGCACGCCGCCCCAGAGGACATCGGAGTCCTCGAACCGGCCGAGGCGCTCGACCACAGCCGCGGCGTCCGCGGGGCGCGCGCCGGTGAGCACAATGAACAGGCCCGGCGGCACCTCGACGCCGGAGGCGGGATCGTGGAGCACAGCCGGGCCCGCGGGCGCGTCCGCGGTGGTGGCGGGGCCCGTCCGGCCGGGTGCCAGAGCGAGGAATCCGGTGACCCGCCGGGCAGCGACCACTCCGCGGGCCAGGTCGGAGCCACCCATGATGAGGACGGTCATCGGAATGGCCAGCATCGCGACGTACCCATAGGCCGCGACCAGATCGCCGATGGTGAGCGATCCCTCGGCGGCCATCCGGGCGCCGAGCCAGGTGACCAGCGCGAGGAAGAGCAGGGGCAGCCCGCCGCTGAGCGCGCCGACCCAGCTGGTGGCGGCGCCCACCCGGTAACCCTCCTGGCACAGCTCGCGCGAGCGCCGCCGGTAGCGGTCGGCGTGCATCTCCTTGCCGCCCAGACCGTTGAGCACCCGCAGGCCGGCCACCACGTCCACCAGCCTGGCGGTCAGCGCGCCCTGCCGCTCCCGGTAGTCGTCTCCGGCGCTCAGGACCCGGCTCAGCAGGGGCCCGATGACGACGGCGAGTAACGGCGCACCGGCGAGCACCACGAGGGCGAGCGTGAGGGAGATGTCGGCGAGCACGAATGCGACGACCACGTACCCGACGACGGCGCCGATCCCCGGACCGGCGAAGGACATCGCCTGGGAGATCGTCCGCGCGTCGCTCAGGCCGATCGCCACCACCTCACCGGTCGCGACCCGGCGGGGCAGCGTGCCGCCGAGCCGGAGCGCCTGGTCCATGATCGCTCGCACGGTACGGAACATCGCGTCCATCCGGACCTTCGTCGTCGTCCGGTGCTGTGCCATGCCCAGCAGGGCGCTCCCCACCCCCGCGGCCAGCATCGCGGCCGTCCAGCCCGTCAGCGCCCCGGAGTCGTGGGCGGCCAGGCCGTCGTCGACGGCACGGGAGAGCAGGTACGGCGGTAGGGCCATGGCGACCATCCACGCGCTGCTCAGCAGCGACCCGGTCAGGATGCGGCGCTTCTGGCGGATCGCCAGCCACAGGAGGAACCGCACCGGCCCTCGGATCTGCGCGTCAGGGGATGTCACCGGCGAATGTTAGTGGCGGGCGGAGGGATGATCAACGCGTTATGGCGCCCGCTCACGCTCCCGCCGGATGAGAGGATCGCCCCCCTGAGCCGCCCGGATCATGGACGCCCGCCCGACCCGCGCGGGCGTCGGCGTCCCCCGAAGACGGCGCCCGAAGACGGCGCCCGAAGACGGCCCTTGAAGACGGCGCGGCCGTTTCGAGGTGTCGTGGGCGTTCGCTTCCGTCGTCTCCGGATGGGATGGAGTCCCGGCACTCAACCGGGTAAGTTCCGAGCGTGTCCCCGAGCGGATCCCGGCACGGCCGACCATGCGGGCGCCGACGTCGCTCCTGCGGCGAAGTGGTCCTCGTCGCGTGCTCCCGCGTCTCTTAACCGGACCAGAACCATGCTCGGTCGTCGTTCCTGTACGGTTCCACGTCACCGGGATCACGCGCGACGCGCGCTCCCGGCATGGTCCGCGTCACCCGGGATCCCCACCCGTGTGCGCCTGTCGCAAGTCGTAAGGAGCCCCCTTGTTCGTCGACCTGCCGCTCGACCAGCTCCGTGCCTACCTGCCCGAACGCGGCGAGCCCGCGGACTTCGACGACTTCTGGGAGCGCACGCTGTCGGAGTCGCGGGCGCATGATCTGGCGGCGACCTTCACCCCGTACGACGCCCACCTCGCACGCGTGGACGTGTACGACGTGACCTTCGCGGGCTTCGGCGGGCATCCGATCAAGGGGTGGCTGCTCACCCCCGCGTCCCCGGAGGGGCCGCTGCCGTGCGTCGTCGAGTTCATCGGCTACAACGGCGGGCGCGGCCTGCCGCACGACTGGCTGCTGTGGCCCTCGGCGGGATACGCCGCCTTCGTGATGGACACGCGGGGCCAGGGCGGCGGGTGGCGGCAGGGCGACACACCCGATCCGGCCCCGGGGACCGGCCCCGAGACGGCGGGGAAGCTGACGCGTGGCGTGCTCGACCGCGACGACTACTACTACCGGCGCCTGTACACCGACGTCGTACGCGCCGTCGAGGCGGCGAGGGCGCATCCCGCCGTGGACGCGGAGCGGATCGCCGTCGCGGGCGGCAGCCAGGGCGGCGGCATGGCCCTGGCCGCGGCCGCGCTGGCCCCGCGAATCGGCGCGGACATCTCCTACGCCTTCGTCGACGTGCCGTTCATGTGCCACATCCGCCGCGCCGTGGAGATCACCGACGCTTTGCCGTACGGGGAGCTGAGCCGGTTCTGCGCGGTCAACCGGGACAGGGCCGAGGACGTCTTCGCCACTCTCGCCTACTTCGACGGGACGAACTTCGCGGCCAGGGCGACGGTGCCCGCCCGGTTCTCCGTCGGGCTGCGCGACGAGGTGACCCCGGCCTCGACCGTGTTCGCCGCCTACAATCACTACGCCGGTGCCAAGGACATCTCGATCTGGCCGTTCAACGGGCACGAGGGCGGCCAGTCCCTCCAGGCCCTGGAACACCTGAGGATCGCCAGAAAGATCTTCGGCTGACGCGGACGGGTGGCGCGATGCGGCTGGTCGTACGGACCGACTACGCTGGTTCCGCATCGCCCGACGACCCTGAAAGAGATCATGAAGACCTTCGAAGAGCTGTACGCCGAGCTGTCGGAGAAGGCGCGCACCCGGCCAGAGGGCTCGGGCACCGTGGCCGCGCTGGACGCCGGGGTCCATGCCATCGGTAAGAAGGTCGTCGAGGAGGCCGCCGAGAGCTGGATGGCGGCCGAGCACGAGTCCACGGATCGGGCGGCGGAGGAGATCTCCCAGCTGCTCTACCACGTGCAGGTCCTCATGCTGGCGCGCGGCATCGGGCTGGACGAGGTCTACAAGCATCTCTAGGCCGCCCACCGGGTGGCCTGAATGCGTTCCATGACCTCGTCATCCGCATCCCGAAGGGTTTCTGCCACACCATGTTGCGTCTCGCCGTACCGAACAAGGGCGCGCTCGCCGATGCCGCCCAGACCATCCTGAAAGAGGCCGGATACCGTCCGCGCAAGGACAGCAAGGAACTCGTGGTCATCGACCCCGAGAACTCCTGCGAGCTGTTCTTCCTGCGTCCCCGCGACATCGCCGTCTACGTGGGCGAGGGCACGCTCGACGCGGGCATCACCGGCCGCGACATGCTGTTCGACTCGGGCGCCCCGGCCGAGGAGGTCGTCCCGCTCGGCTTCGGCGGGTCCACGTTCCGCTTCGCCGCCCCCGCCGGGCGGTACGGCAGCGCCGCCGACCTGTCCGGTCTGCGGATCGCCACCTCCTACTCCGGCCTCCTCGGCAAATACCTCGCCGACGAGGGCATCGACGCCCGGGTGATCAAGCTCGACGGCGCCGTGGAGACGGCCATCCGGCTGGGCGTCGCGGACGCCGTCGCCGACGTCGTCGAGACCGGCACCACGCTCCGCAACGTCGGCCTGGAGGTCTTCGGCGAGCCCATCGCCCACTCCGAGGCCGTGCTCATCAAGCGGAGCGGCGCCCCGGAGACGAACGGCTTCCAGCAGCTCATCCGGCGGCTGCAGGGCGTCCTGGTCGCCCGCGACTACGTCATGATGGATTACGACATCCGCGCCGAGCGCATCGACGAGGCCATCGCGATCACGCCGGGCGTCGAGGGGCCGACGGTGTCCCCGCTGCACCGCGAGGGCTGGGTGGCGGTCCGCGCCATGGTGCCGCGCAAGGGCCACCAGCAGATCATGGACCAGCTCTGGGAGATCGGCGCGAAGGCCATCCTGGTCACCGCCATCTACGCCTGCCGTCTCTGACGATCCGGCGCCGCCGTGACGGTCCGGCCGCGCGCGCCTTCGTCCAGGGGGAGCGCGTGGCCGGGTTCACCATCGGGCGGATGGAACGTTTCCTGTTCACCGGGACCCGCGGCCCCGCCAGGTACGTCGTCCTCGGCGGCGCCCGCCGCTGAGCCCGTCCGGGCCGTCCGCGGTCAGCGCCTCGGGCCCGACAGGAGGCCGGACCGGTTCAGATAGTCGATCAACGGCCCGCTGGAGGCCAGCCGGCCCTTGCGCTGGGCCTTGCTCAGCGTCCTGCCGAGGTCCCGCAGTTTCTTCTGGACCTTCTTGGGCTCCCCGTCCGCGAGCTCCTCCCGGATCTCCTCGATCTCCTCGCGTACCTTCTCCGCCGTGTCGGAGTCGATGCCGTGCTGCCGTTCCTGGGCGGTCAGGGCGCTCTCCAGTCCGGCCAGCCACGCCTGAGGACCGCTCGCGGTCCTGCTCGGCGAGGGAGACGGCGCGGTCGGGGGGGTGGTGGACGGCGCGGCGGACGGCGTCGTGGACGGGCTCTGCCAGGTGGGGGAGGGCGTCGTGGCGGCCCCCGTACTCATCGCGCCGGGGGAGGCGCCGGGCGACGGCGTCGACGAGGGGGACACGAGCCACACCACCGCCACGACGGGGAGGACCGCGGCCGCCGCGATCATCGCGCCCTTGCGCCGGGACATCCCGCCACGCGTCGCCCGCCCACCCGGTCCCCCGTGTACGGAGGCCCCGTGTAAGGAAGGGGCGGACAGGGACGGCTGGTACGCGGTCGGCCCTCCATACGCGGTGGACCCGCCG
This sequence comes from Microtetraspora glauca, assembly GCA_001570385.1. GTDB lineage: Bacteria > Actinomycetota > Actinomycetes > Streptosporangiales > Streptosporangiaceae > Microtetraspora > Microtetraspora glauca. The sequence continues at coordinate 97,385 of BBYL01000012.1, forward strand.
GGTCCGGTCGGCCCTCCGTACGCGGTAGGCCCTCCATACCCGGTCGGTCCTCCGTACGTGGGAGGGGCGAGCGGGGACGCGGCCGGTGGCCAGGCGGTGGGCGGGACGCCGACGTCGTGCGACGCGGCGCCTCCCACGTCGAGCACCGCGGTGTCGCCCGCCCGCGCCGGGCGCGGGTCCACGCGCATCCGGGCGATCACCTCTCCGGCGGCAGGCCGGGCGCGGGGCTCCTTGTCCAGCAGCGCCAGCACCAGCGCCTCCAGTTCGACCGGAAGGTCGGGCCGGTAGCGGCGCAGCGGAGCCGGAGCCTGTTGGACGTGCTGGAAGACCAGCTCGGTCGAGCTCCCGGCGAACGGCGGGTGGCCGCACAGGAGCTCGTAGCACACGCAGCCGAGCGCGTACATGTCGCTGGCGGCGTCCCCGGGCCGGCCCATGATCTGCTCTGGGGAGAGGTACGCCGCGGTGCCGACGATCATGCCGACGGCGGTCAGCCGGCCCGCCGCCTCGTCCGCCAGCCGGGCGATCCCGAAGTCGACCACCTTGAGCTGGCCGTCCTCGGTCAGGTGCAGGTTCGCGGGCTTGACGTCGCGATGCACCACCCCGGCCCGGTGCGCGGCGTCCAGGCCGATCGCGGCCTGTGCCGCGAGACGGCGGACCTCGTCCACCCCGAGCGGCCCGCGCGCCGCCAGTTCCTCGGCCAGGCTCCGCCCGGAGAGCAACTCCATCACGAGGAACGGGCGCCCGCCCTGCTCGCCCACGTCGTACACGCTGACCACGTTGGGGTGCACCACCCGCGCGGCGGTGCGGGCCTCCTGGGCGAACCGTGCCCGCATCGACGGGTCGGACGCCTCGGCCGCGAAGATCTTGACCGCCACGGGCCAGTCGCGGTGCAGGTCGCGGCCGCGCCACACCTCGGCCATCCCGCCCCGGCCGATCAGCGCGTCCAGCCGGTAGCGGTCGCCGAGCACGGAGGTGTTCCCTGCCGAGCCGTTCACCGCGACCAGACTCCCAACAAATCACCGCCAAAGGATGCAAGACACCCTAACGGAGCGATCAAGGGCTCCGGCCCGGCGTCGCGCGGGAAGCCTGACAAATGTCACGGAGAAGGCCGGAGGTATGGAACTGCCGGTCCGCGCCGCGCGCCTCTAGCGTCGAGGACATGGACGCCATCTCCTTCTCCGGAGTCACCAGGACCTACGGGGACGTGCTCGCGGTCGACGGGCTGGACCTCGACATCCCGGCGGGCCGCACGGTCGCCCTGCTCGGACCGAACGGCGCCGGCAAATCCACCACGATCAACATGCTGCTCGGCCTGCTCCGCCCCACCAGCGGCGAGATCAAGGTCTTCGGCGACACCCCGTCGCGTGCCGTCGCGCGCGGCCGCGTCGGCGCGATGCTCCAGGAGGGCTCGCTGATCCCCGAGCTGACCGTCGCGGAGACCGTCGGATTCGTGCGCGGCCTCTACCCCGACCCCCTCCCCTTCGACGAGATCCTGCGCATGGCGGACCTCACCGACCTGGCCGGACGCCGGGCCGACCGGCTGTCCGGCGGGCAGACCCAGCGGGTGCGGTTCGCCCTGGCCGTCGCGGGCGCCCCCCGGCTCCTCGTGCTCGACGAGCCCACCGCCGCCATGGACGTCGAGTCGCGCCGCGCCTTCTGGGACTCCATGCGGACATACGCGGCGCGCGGCCACACGGTCCTGTTCGCCACGCACTACCTGGAGGAGGCCGACCAGAACTCCGACCGGGTCGTCGTCATCGCACGCGGGCGGGTCGTCGCCGACGGCACGGCCGCCGAGATCAAGGCCGGGGCCGGTGGCCAGGCGGTGAGCTTCACGCTGGGCGCCCAGCCCGCCGCCGGCCTCGACGCGCTTCCCGGCGTCGTCGCGGTCGAGATAGCGTCGGGCCGCGCCGTACTCAGGACGAGCGACGCCGACGCCACCGTCGACGCGCTCTACCGAAAGACCACTCTCGACGTGCACGGGCTCCGGATCGACGGAGCCGATCTCGAAGACGCCTTCCTCGCACTCACCCAGGAGCCCTGATGCCGGAGCACGTCAAGATCGAGACGCTGCGGATGCTGCGCAACAAGCGTTACGCCATCTTCGTCGTGGCGTTCCCCGTCGGCTTCTACCTGCTCTACGCCAACCTGTGGGGCGACCAGGTGGACGACACGACGGGACTGAAGGCCGGCGTCGTCCTCATGGTCTCCATGGCCGCCTACGGCGCGCTCGCGTCCTCGATGATGTCCACGGCGGTGCCCTGGGCGCAGGAACGCGAGAGCGGCTGGCTGCGCCAGCTCCAGATCACCCCGCTCCCCAGGTGGTCGATCGTCGTCACCAAGCTGATCGTCTCCCTGCTGCTCACGCTGCCCTCGCTCGTGCTCGTCGGCCTCGCGGCCGTGCTCACCCAGGGTGTCTCGCTCCCGCCGGGGCAGTGGGCCGGGCTGGTCCTCGCGATGTGGCTCGGTGTGATCCCGTTCGCCGCGCTCGGCCTGACGATCGGCTCGCTGGTACGGGCCGACACCGCCCAGCCGCTCGCCATGATCTGCATGTTCGGGCTCGCCCTGCTGGGCGGCCTCTGGTTCCCCATCGACATGATGCCCTCGGCCATGAAGGCGATCGCGCACGCGCTGCCGTCGTATGACTACGCCACCATCGGCTGGAACATCGTCGCGGGCCAGGCGCCCCCGGCCTCCGCGGTTCTCGGCATCCTCGGCTGGGGCGCCGTCCTGGCCGCCTTCGCGCTCTACACCTACCGGCGGGCGACCGTACGCGCATGACCGGGCGGCTGGACGGCGTCTTCACGTTCGGCGTGGAGAAGGGACGGGGATCACGCCTGCGGCGCCTGATGGGCGTCTCGTTCGGCTTCGTGTACCTCGTCTATCCGGTGTCCGACATCGTGACGGGAAAGGTGGGCGGAGCGGGGGCGGCCTGGCAGCTCGCCGCCCTCGCCGCGTTCGTGACCACCTACGTCGCCGCCGTCCTCAGCCCCGGGGACTACGGCGACCGCGGCAGGTGGACGATCCCGCTGATGGCCGTGACCACCGCGATGGCGATCGTGTTCCCGCTCCTCTTCGGAGGCGGCTGGACGGCGCTGCCGATCTACGTCACCGTGATGCTCTCCATGGCGCTGCCGCTGCGCCCCGCCCTGGTCGCCATGGCCGTGATGGCCCTGGTCGTCCTCGTCGACAGCCGGCTCGCGGACGCGGACGCGGAGACGATCGTGCTGCTCCTCGTGCAGGTGTGGACGCTCGGGATCCTGTTCGCCAGCGTGCGGAACACCCGCATGCTGGTGCTCCGCCTCGAGGACGCGCAGCGGGAGGTGGCCCGGCTGGCGGCGGGGGAGGAGCGGCTCCGCATCGCGCGGGACCTGCACGACCTGCTCGGGCACAGCCTGTCGCTGATCGTGCTCAAGAGCGAGCTGGCCGGGCGGCTGGCCGAGCAGGGGTCGGACCGTACGGCCCGGGAGATCGCCGACATCGAGTCGGTGGCGCGGCAGGCGCTGGTCGAGGTGCGCGAGGCCGTCACCGGCTACCGCAGGCGGGGATTCTCCGAGGAACTCGACGGCGCCCGCGCGGCGCTCACCGCCGCCGGGCTGCGGGTGGCCGTCCGGATCTCCGGCACCCCGCTCCCGGACGGACTGGACGGCCTCTTCGGCTGGGCCGTACGCGAGGCGGCCACCAACGTCGTACGGCATGCCCGCGCGACCCGCTGCGAGATCGGCGTGGCCCACGACGGCTCGGGCGCGGTCCTGGAGGTCGGGGACGACGGCGACGCGGGGCCGTACGAGCCGGGCAGCGGTCTGCGCGGCCTGGCGGAGCGGGTCCGCGCGGAGGGAGGCGTCATGGAGGCGGGGCCGGTCCCGAGCGGCTTCCGGTTGAGGATCACCGTGCCCGGCCCGGCCGCCGGTCCCGCGACGGCGGACCCTGGCGCCCCGGGCGGCCGGGACTCCGGCGTCCCGGCCGTCTAGGCTCGGGCGACATGATCCGCGTCATCCTGGCCGAGGACCAGGCGATGGTGAGAGGGGCCCTGGCGTCCCTGCTGGACCTGGAGCCGGACATCGAGGTCGTGGGGGAGGCCGCCACGGGCGAGGAGGCCGTCGCCGTCGTCGAGCGGGTCCGCCCCGACGTCGCCCTTCTGGACATCGAGATGCCCGGGATGGACGGCATCGCCGCCGCCGCGGAGATCCGCGACCGGGTGCCCGGATGCCGGGTGATGATCCTGACCACATTCGGCCGCCCGGGATACCTGCGCCGGGCGATGGAGGCCGGCGCCGCCGGGTTCCTGGTCAAGGACAGCCCCGCGCGCGATCTGGCGGTCGCGATCCGCCGCGTGCTGGGCGGCGAGCGGGTGATCGACCCCGGGCTGGCCGCCGCCGCGCTGAGCGCCGGGCCGAACCCCCTCTCGCAGCGGGAGCGCGCCGTGCTGGCCGTGGCGGCGGACGGTGCGACGATCGCGGACATCGCCCGAGCGTTGCACCTGTCCGAGGGCACGGTGCGCAACTACCTCTCCTCGGCCATCCAGAAGACCGGCGCGCGCAACCGCATCGAGGCCGTGCAGCGGTCGCGACTGCAGGGCTGGCTCTGACCTGAGGTCCGCGCGCGGGGACCACACGATCGCACGGTCACACGGCTACGGCGGTCGCGCGGCCACGCGGTCAGCGGGACGACGGGATGGTGGCGACGTGGCGGATCAGGTCGCCGACGCGGACGATGCCCATGCAGCGGCCGACCTCGTCGACCACCACCAGGTCGTCGTAGACGCGGGTCGCGTCCCGGCCCGCGAGCTGCATGGCGGCGATCGCCGGTGTGGTCCTGGGGACCGTCCTGGTGGTGTCGGCCAGGCGTCTGGCCGGTTTCTTGGCGTGCAGCGCGTGGCCGTACGCGCCGGCCATGAAGAGCAGGAAGCGGCTCCGGTCGACGCTGCCGACCGGCCGCTGGTACTCGTCCACCAGGATGACGCTGGTGATCGACGGCTCGGAGCCGAAGGCCGCGACGACGTCCTCCGCCGTCGCCTCGGAGGACAGCGTCACCGCCGGGAGCAGCAGCTCCTGGACTCGCGGCCCGAGCAGCGCGGCCACGGGCGTGGTGTCCGGGACAGGTAGCGGGACGTGCAGCTGGACCCGTCCGCTGGACGGCTTCCAGTCGATCGGCGCGAGCAGCGGGCCCTGGGCGAGCCGGATCCCCCATCCGCGCGTCGCCGCGAGCTGGGCCTCATCCCGCAGGCCGGGGGCGAGCACGTGCGCGCCGAGGGCGCGCGCCACCCCCACGAGCGACTCGGCGAGCGCGCTCCTGCGCGGATCGCGCGGCACCCGGTCCACGAGGTCGCGGGCCAGCACGATCACGTACGGCGACGCGTCGGCGAGCAGGTCGAGGGGCAGGTGCGCGCTGCCGAGCCCGCCGAAGGCGACGAGATATCCGGCGGCGCGCAGGCCGTCGATCCCGGCGAGGAGCGCCCTCCGGTCCGCCGCCGGGATCTCCCCCTCGATCACGAGGATCAGCTCGCGCGGCCGCCTGCCCGAGACGCGTACCGCCTCGTGCAGCGGGGCGAGGCCGCCGGACCCGCCGATCACCGCGCGGGCCGGGATCGGCAGCACGAGGGGGAGCAGGGCCTCCGCGCGTGACGCGGCGAGCAGGCCCCGCACGGTGCTGGAGACGTCGGACGGCGCGAGCCCGGGGACGTCGCCCGCCGCGACCTCGACGGCGATGACGCCACCGGTGTCGAGGTCAACGATCGGCAGGAAGACCGGAGCGGGAGCGTGGCCGGGACCCGGGGGATCCGCGGCGAAGGAGCCGGACGCGGTGACGTCCGGGGCGGACTGGGCGAGCGGCGCCGCGAAGGGAAGAGGGACCGACACGGTTGAATTGTGCTGTTCCTCTATCGGTGACAGGAGTGACGCGAAACGAAGTTCACCGACTTTTCCCCTACCGTTCTGTCGGGATATATCACCCCTGGTCCGGCGGCCGTGACAGGGCCGGACACGGCGCGGCGCGGTCTCGGGATAGCCTCGGGTCCCATGACGGCACGACCGGCGGCGGGCGGGGGCAGATGGGTGACGGTCACCCCCGAACGCGTCGAGCGCTGGATCGAGGGCTTCACGGCCCGCCATGGCGCCGCCGAGGTGACGGCCACCCCCGATCTCGTACGGCTGACCGCGGCCGACGGGGCGGTGGCCGAATGCCACGTGCCGTTCCCGCCCCTGGCCGTCCAACCCGGCGGGCCCTCGGGACGGCCGTTCGGCGCGTCTCCCGGACAGCCGATCGCCGAGGCCCCCGGACACCCCCTCGGATCACCCCTCGAACATCCACCCGACCGGTTCCTCGGTGTGAGCGACGCGGTGGCGGCGCTCGCCGCGCACGCGCGGCGCGACCGCCTGGTGGGCGTCCTCCTGGTACGGCTCGGCGGCTACGCCGCGGGCGTGTTCGACGGAGAGCGGCTGGTGGCCTCCAAGGTCGGCTCCCGGCAGGTCCACGGACGCAGCGCGGCGGGAGGGTGGTCCCAGCAGCGGTTCGCCCGGCGCAGGGAGAAGCAGTCCGGCGAGGCGCTGGGGGCGGCGGCCGAGGTCGCCGCGCGGGTGCTGCTGCCGTACGCGGGGGATCTGGAGGCCGTCCTGCTCGGCGGCGACCGGCGGGCGATCGACGGGGTACGCGGCGACCGGCGCCTGGCGCCGCTCCTCGCCCTCGAACGCGAGCCGTTCCTCACGGTCCCCGATCCCCGGCTCGCCGTGCTGCGGGAGACGCCGGGGCTGTTCCGCGCGGTCCGCGTCCGCGTCCTCGACCAGGGAGCGTCCGGCGGCGCGTAGCAGTGGCGTGACGCATCCACTGAACCGGTGCAGGCCCGGCGATGTCCTCCAACGCCGGGCGAACCGGGCTTCGCGGCCGTGAGACCGGAGGTCACCGGCGGACAGGCCGTACACTGGGCGGTATGCGCGCTCCCGATTGATCATCTCCCCGAGTTCGCGCGGATCCGTTCTCGCACTCGCCGGCCATCCGTGCGACCACGCGCCGGTCCTGACCCCATCACACGGGATGTTCCCCTAATCATGATCATTGCTACTGACGTCGAGCTGCGCGCCGGGTCCCGGCTGCTCATCGAGGGCGCCTCGTTCCGGGTGAATCCCGGAGACAAGATCGGCCTCGTCGGCCGCAACGGCGCCGGCAAGACCACGCTGACCAAGGTGCTCGCGGGCGAGGGCATCCCCGCCGCCGGCTCGGTGACCGCGGCCGGCAGCGTCGGCTACCTGCCCCAGGATCCCCGCTCCGGCGACCTGAGCACCCTCGCCCGCGACCGGATCCTGTCCGCGCGCGGTCTGGACGAGGTGCTGCGCGAGCTGCGGGCCGCCGAGCTCGGCATGGCCGCCGACGACTCGCGCACCCGCGACCGCGCGGTCCGCGCGTACGGCCGGCTGGAGGACCGCCTGCACGTGCTGGGCGGCTACGCCGCGGAGTCGGAGGCGGCCTCGATCGCCTCCAGCCTCGGACTGCCCGACCGGGTGCTCACCCAGCCCCTGGAAACCCTCTCCGGAGGGCAGCGCCGCCGGGTCGAGCTGGCCCGGATCCTCTTCAGCGGAGCTGAGACTCTCCTGCTTGACGAGCCGACAAACCACCTCGATGCAGACTCGATCGGGTGGCTTCGTGATTTTTTACGATCCCACCAGGGCGGCTTGGTGATCATCAGCCATGACGTCAACCTCCTTGAAGCGACGGTAAACCGCGTTCTGCACCTCGACGCCAACCGCTGCGTGGTCGACACCTACAATGTCGGCTGGAAGGCCTACCTCGCCCAGCGCGAGACCGACGAGAAGCGCCGCAAGCGCGAGCGGGCCAACGCCGAGAAACAGGCCTCCGTGCTGCTCTCGCAGGCCGACCGGATGCGGGCCAAGGCCACCAAGGCCAAGGCCGCGCAGGACATGGAGCGCCGGGCCCGGCGCATGCTGGCCGGGGTGGAGGGCGAGCGGCGCAGCGACCGGGTCGCCAAGCTCCGCTTCCCCGAGCCCGCCCCCTGCGGCAAGACCCCGCTGACCGCCACCGGGCTGTCGAAGTCGTACGGCTCGCTGGAGGTCTTCACGGATGTGGACGCCGCCGTGGACCGGGGCTCCCGCGTGGTCATCCTGGGCCTGAACGGCGCGGGGAAGACCACTCTGCTGCGCCTGCTCGGCGGCATCGAGACGCCCGACACCGGCGAGGTCAGGCCGGGTCACGGCCTCAAGCTGGGCTACTACGCCCAGGAGCACGAGACCCTCGACCCGGACCGCACGGTCCTGGAGAACATGCGCTCCGCGGGCCCCGATCTCGCCGACGTCGACCTGCGCAAGGTGCTCGGCTCGTTCCTGTTCAGCGGGGACGACGTGGACAAGCCCGCGGGGGTCCTGTCCGGCGGGGAGAAGACGCGACTCGCCCTGGCGACGCTGGTGTTGTCGAGCGCCAACGTGCTACTTCTGGACGAGCCCACCAACAACCTCGATCCGGCCTCGCGGGACCAGGTCCTGTCGGCGCTGCGGTCCTACGCCGGCGCCATCGTGCTCGTCACGCACGACGAGGGAGCCGTCGACGCACTTCAGCCGGACAGGGTGATCCTGCTGCCCGACGGAGTAGAGGACGCCTGGAGCGACGAATTTTCCGATCTTGTGGCCCTCGCCTGATCTTAATTTGAGCGGGTAGGGATCTTTTCCCGCCGAGTAGGTAGCCGATCCCGCCGAAATGACTGATCATGGCGTGAGTAACGCTGCGGAAGTCTGGCACTACAGGAGGTACTCGTGGCCGAGACTCTGAAGAAGGGCACCCGGGTGACCGGGGCCGACCGTGAAAAACTGGCCAGCGATCTCAAGAAGCGGTACGCCGCGGGTGAGAGCATCCGCGCGCTGGCCGCTTCGACCGGCCGGTCCTACGGGTTCATCCACCGCATCCTGAGCGAGTCCGGTGTGGCTCTGCGCGGGCGCGGCGGGGCGACCCGAGGGAAGTCCAAGCGCTAGAGATCCGCCTCGCAACGCGCGCGACCGCAGCCGCACGTTCCCGCATGCCGGGCGGTCCTGTCAGGAGCCATCCGAACGATATTCGGTAGGCTCGGGGCGGGACCGCGGAGACCACTCGACCGGGATGTAGGAGCTGAGGATGGCGGAAGCGACACTTGGGGGGAGCACGGAGGCGATCTCGGCGACTGAGCTCGCGGAGATCGGACTGCGCTTTGAGGTGGACGGCGAGATCGCGACCATCACCCTGGACCGGCCGGAACGGCGCAACGCCCAGACGTTCGCCACCTGGTCGGCACTGACCCGGATCGGGGACAACCTCCCGGATCAGGTACGGGTGGTCGTGGTCCGTGGTGAGGGGCCGTCCTTCTCAGCGGGCATCGACCTGCGCATGTTCACGCCCGAAGGGGTGCCGGGGCAGGGGTCGTTCGGCACGGTCGCCGGCCTCGGCGACGCGGCCTTCGAACAGGCGGTCGCGCAGGCCCAGCGCGGGTTCCTGTGGCTCCGCCGGCCCGGCATCGTCTCCATCGCCGCCGTCCAGGGCCATGCGATCGGGGCCGGGTTCCAGCTGGCGCTCTCCTGCGACCTGCGGATCGTCGCGGAAGACGTCATGTTCTGCATGAAGGAGCCGGCGCTCGGGCTGGTTCCCGATCTCACCGGCACCAAGCCGCTCGTCGACATCGTCGGCGTCCCTCGGGCCATCGAGATCTGCCTGACCGCCCGCACCGTCGGCGCGCAGGAGGCGTTCCGGCTCGGCCTGGCCGAGCTGGTGGTTCCCGGTGAGGAGCTGCCGCAGGCCGTACGCGACCTCGCGGCCGCGCTGCTCAGTACGAACAGGGACGCCGCGACGGCGACCAAGCGGCTGCTTCAGGGGGCTCCCGGCCGGACCCTGGAGGAGCAGGCCGCCGCCGAGCGCGCGGAACAGGCGGTCCGGATCCGCGCCCTGTTCGCCTCCAGCTGACGCAGGAATCGGAGGTATCCTCCCGGGTGCTTCACAAGCGGGAGGACGAACGTGGCGATGATGGGTGGGGGCTACGGCCCCCAGATGATGCGGTCTCTCCGGCGTGACAGCTCGGTGACGAAGGAGCGGCTCGCGCCGGGCACCGTCCGGCGCATCGCGGGGTACGCCCGCCCGTTCAAGGGGCAGATCGCCGGGTTCCTCGTGCTCGTCGTGCTCGGCGCGCTGATCGTGGTCGCGAACCCGCTCCTGATGAAGTCGATCATCGACGACGGCATCAGGCTCGGCCGAGTCGACATCGTGCTCTGGCTGGCCGCCGCCATCGGCGTGCTCGCGGTGCTGGACGCGGGGATCGGCCTGGTCCAGCGGTGGTTCTCCGCGCGCATCGGCGAGGGCCTGATCTACAACCTCCGCACGGAGGTGTTCGACCACGTCCAGCGCATGCCCGTGGCATTCTTCATGCGGGCGCAGACCGGCGCGCTGGTGTCCCGGCTGAACACCGACGTCATCGGCGCGCAGCGGGCCCTCACGAGCACGCTGTCGTCCGTGGTCTCCAACGTGGTCAGCCTCGTCGTGGTGCTCGGCGCCATGCTCGCGCTGTCCTGGCAGATCACCTTGGTCGCTCTGGTCCTGCTGCCGATCTTCATCTTCCCCGCGAAATGGGTCGGCCGGCGGATGTCGGCGCTCACCCGCGAGCAGATGCAGCTCGACGCGGAGATGAGCTCGATGATGACCGAGCGCTTCAACGTCGCCGGCGCCATGGTCGCCAAGCTGTACGGTAGGCCCGACGACGAGGCCGTCCACTTCGCCGGGCGGGCCGGGCGGGTGCGTGACGTGGGTGTGATCGTCGCGATGTACGGCGCGGTCTTCCGGATCGCGCTCGGCCTGGTCGCGGCGCTCGCCACCGCACTGGTCTACGGCTTCGGCGGGGTCCTGTCGGTGAACGGGGTGTTCGAGGTCGGCACGCTGGTCGCCCTCGGCGCCCTGCTGATGCGCCTGTACGGCCCGTTGACCAGCCTGTCGAACGTGCACGTGGACGTGATGACCGCGCTCGTGAGCTTCGACCGGGTCTTCGAGGTGCTGGACCTCAAGCCCATGGTCGCGGAGGCGGCGGACGCCCGGCCGATCCCCGGCGGACCGGTGACGATCGAGTTCGACGACGTGCACTTCCGCTACCCGGCGGCCTCCGAGGTGTCGCTGGCCTCGCTCGAATCGGTCGCGCGGCCCGACACCGGTCCTTCCCAGCCGGTGCTCAAGGGCGTGACGTTCACCGCGCGGCCGGGGGAGCTGGTCGCCCTGGTCGGCCATTCCGGCGCGGGCAAGACCACCCTCACGTCGCTGGTGTCCCGCCTCTACGACGTGAACGAGGGCGCCGTCCGCCTCAACGGGCACGACGTCAGGCACGCCACGATGGACAGCATCAGGGACACGGTCGGCGTCGTCATGCAGGACTCCCACCTGTTCCACGACACGATCGGCAACAACCTGCGCTACGCCCGTCCCGATGCGACCGACGACGAGATCTGGGAGGCGCTGCGCGCGGCCCAGATCGGCGACCTCGTCGGAGCGTTGCCCGAGGGGCTGGACACGGTGGTGGGCGACCGCGGATACCGGCTCTCGGGAGGCGAGAAGCAGCGCGTCGCGCTGGCCCGGCTGCTGCTCAAGGCGCCCGACGTCGTCGTGCTGGACGAGGCCACCGCCCATCTCGACTCCGAGTCCGAGGTGGCCGTGCAGAAGGCGCTCAAGATCGCGCTGGCCGGGCGGACGTCACTGGTGATCGCCCACCGGCTCTCCACGATCAGGGAGGCCGACACGATCCTGGTGATCCAGGACGGCCAGGTCGTGGAGCGCGGAGGCCACGACGAGCTGCTCGCCCGCAACGGCGCCTACGCCGAGCTGTACCGGACCCAGTTCACAGGTAGCCCAGACGCGTGAGCTCCTCGCGCGCGACCTTCTCCACCAGCGCGAGGTCGGAGGCGGACAGCCGCGTGCGCCGGGCGGCCGCCGTGCCGTACAACGCGACCGTGGAGACCGCGGTCCCGAGGAACTCGGCCACGCCTTCGACGGCCTCGCCGGGCGCGGCCAGCATGTCCTCGTAGCGGAGCGTCAGCAGCTGCTCGCGGGGAAGCTCCTGGCGGAGCGTCGCGCTGAGCCGTACGGCACCGCGCCAGCGCAGCGCGCACTTGCCCGCGGCGGGCATCACCTTCCACCGGTCGCGGTGCTCGGCGGAGTTCACTCCGAGGAAGGGATTGGGGAACTCCGCGTCCTCGGTGAGCATGTGGGGACGGAACCAGGCCATGCAGGCGGGGTCGGCCAGCATGTCGGCGACCACGTCCCGGCCGTCCCTGATGATCTGGACGAATCTGGCGTCAGGAAACGCCTGGAGCAGCACCGGCGCGCTGTAGAGCAGGTCGGGACCGGCGTCCCCGAACCTGGCCAGCGTCGCCGTCTCCGCGCACGGGCCCGTCCCGACGATGCCGCCCGCGTCCCGGCAGGCGGTGGGGCACTCGGCGCAGGCGTCCGGGCCGATCCGCCACGCCTCCGCCAGCGCGTCCCTGATCACGCTCGGCGCCCCGCCGCTGCGCGCGATGGACGGCCTGCGGGCGAACGCGTAGACGACACGGGCCACCGCGGCGCGGCCCATCGTCACGTGGAGGCCCGGGGAACGTTTCAACGCACGGGCGAGGAGATCCGCGCCGGAGTGCGGGGCGGCGAGCACGAACACGGGACGGCGGACCTTGACGCCGTTGACAACCAAGATGTGTGTCGGAGGTCGCATAGGTACGGCTAGTCTGACAGCCTTTGCGAGGTGAACGAACGCATCCACACCGGGGCGTGCCGTGGCTGAGCTTCCGCGCCGGTTGCGTCCCGGCGACACCGTGGCGGTCGTCGCCCCCTCGGGCCCGGTCGATCCGGCCCGGCTGGAACGCGGCGAGGACGTCCTCAAGGGGCTCGGCCTCGACGTGATCGTCGGCTCGCGGGTGCTGGGCAGGGAAGGTTTCCTCGCCGGTCCCGACTCCGCCCGCGTCGTCGATCTCCAGGCGGCGTGGTGCGATCCCGCGGTGTCCGCGGTGATCTGCGCCAGGGGCGGGTACGGCGCCACCCGGCTGCTCGAACCGCTCGACTGGGACGCGATGCGCGCGGCCGGGCCGAAGATCCTGCTCGGGTCGAGCGACATCACCGCGCTCCACCTCGCCTTCGCCAAGGAGATGGGCGTCGCGACGCTCTTCGGCCCCATGCCCGCGTGCGCGCTCCTCGGCGACCCGGAGGGCCCGGAGCCGGAGACGCTCGACCATCTGCGCGGAGCCCTGTTCGAGGGGGAGCGGGCCGTCCCCGTCCACGGTGACCGGGTCCTCCTCCCCGGCCGGGCCGAGGGCCCGCTCGGCGGCGGGAACCTGAGCCTGCTCGCCGCCCTCTGCGGCACCCCGTACGGCTTCCGCGCCGATGGGCACATCGTGCTTCTCGAGGACGTGGGCGAGCAGCCGTACCGGATCGACCGGATGCTCACCCAGCTCCTGCAGGCGGGCAGCCTCGACGGCGCGGCCGGATTCGCGCTCGGCTCCTGGGTGGGGTGCGGCGATCCCGGACAGGTGCTCGACGTGCTGACCGAGCGGCTGGCCCCGCTCGCCGTGCCGATCATCGCGGGACTCCCGATCGGCCACGGCTCACCACAGTTCAGTGTGTGGATGGAGGCGGATGGGGTTATTGATACACAATCGTGTTCTCTGGCGGGTCTCTTCCGCGATCCTGAGGGGGCACCCTAAAGTCCGCCCGGAAATTTCCTGGCAGCGGCGGAGGGATGGTGCTTTGGGACTCTTGCGGCGACTGCGCGGCCGGAAGCGGCCTGACCTTCCCGCACCGAGATCCGTCGAGGACGTCGACCTCGACTCCCTGCTCGCCCTGGTCGCCGAGACCATGGGCTTCACGTGCGTGTTCGCCCCGGATGGCGGGTCACTGACGATGGGCTCCCCGCCGCTCGGTGACGGCCACGACACCCGGCCGGGCCAGGTCCGCGTGGTGAATCTGGTCGGGCTGCGGCGCGAGGCCGCCCGCCGGTCCCGCGAGGACTGGCCGATGCTCGTCTCCGAGCACCTCGCCCACGCCGTGTCCGGTGAGCCGTTCGACGCCTGCAACCTGGCCCCGATCCGGCCGCTGCTGCGCACCCGGGTGCGCGCCGCCGACGACCCCGCGATCCCCGACCCCTCCCGGATCATCGGCCGCCACCTCAGCGCCGACCTGATCGAGGTCCTCACGATCGGGGCCCGGCCGGTACGCCCGGAGGAGGCGTTCTGCTGGCCCATCCCCCCGGCCGAGGCGCTCGACGTGGCGGTGGCGAACGCCCTGGCGGACGAGCGGCCGGCGGTGTCGCGGATCGACCTCGGCGGGGTGCGCGCGGGCCTGCTGTCCGCGCCCAGCGCGGCGGCCCACCTGCGCAGCCTGGAGCGGTACGTCCCGGTCCCGGACGACGGCATGCTGGTCGCCCTGCCCCACCCCGGCGTGGTGGCCCTCCACCCGGTCGACGGGATCGGCGTGGTCCGCGCGATCGAACGGCTGCGGATCTTCGCCCAGCGGGAGTACGACGAGCGGCACGACGGGCTGAGCCCCCACGTCTACTGGTGGCACATCGACGCCGGGCACGGATGGCGGCTGACCCGCATCCAGGCCGACGTGGTCGCCCAGGACGGGCAGACCCGCCTCGTCATCGCGCCGCCGCCGGAGTTCGCCCGGCTCCTGGCCCGGATCGCGAACCGGGCCCGGCCGTAGGGCGCGGCGAAAGCCCCGCGGCACGGCGGGGCGTTCCGTGGCGTGCGAGGGTCAGCCGCTGAGCGCCTGCGCGGTGTGGATCAGCGGCACGTGGCTGAACGCCTGCGGGAAGTTGCCCACCAGCCGCCCGTAGCGCGGGTCGTACTCCTCGGCGAGCAGGCCGACGTCGTTGCGCAGGGCGAGCAGCCGCTCGAACAGCTCGATCGCGTCCTTCCTGCGGCCCACCATCGCCCTGGCCTCGGCCAGCCAGAAGCTGCACGCGAGGAACGCGCCCTCGCCACCCGGCAGGCCGTCGACGGCGTTCTCGGCGGCGACGGGATAGCGCAGCACGAAACCGTCCGTCATCAGCTCGCGCTCGATCGCCTCGATCGTGGAGGGCACCCGGGGATCCTCCGGGGGCAGGAAGCCGACGATCGGGATCATCAGCAGCGACGCGTCCAGCTCGCGGGAGCCGTACGACTGGGTGAAAGTGCCGCGTTCGGCGTCGAAGCCCTTCTCGCACACCTCGGAGTGGATCCGGTCGCGCAGGGCGGCCCAGCGCTCCACCGGGCCGGTGCGGTGCAGCTCGTGGACCACCCGGACGACCCGGTCGACGGCGACCCACGCCATGATCTTGGAGTGGACGAAGTGCCGCCGGGGGCCGCGGACCTCCCACAGGCCCGCGTCGGGCAGCTGCCAGCCCGTCTCCAGGAACTCCATCATCCTGCGCACCAGGGACCAGGCGTGGTTGCTGGGCGGCAGCCCCTCGCGGCGCGAGACGTACAGGGAGTTGACGACCTCGCCGTACACGTCGAGCTGGAACTGCGTGGCCGCGCCGTTGCCGATGCGGACCGGAGCGGAGCCCTCGTAGCCGGGGAGCCAGCCGAGGGTCAGCTCGGGCAGCCGCCGCTCGCCGGCCACGCCGTACATGATCTGCATGTCCTCCGGGCGCCCGGCGATGGCCCGCAGCAGCCACTCGCGCCAGGCGCGGGCCTCCTCCAGGTATCCCGCGCCGACGAGGGCGTCGAGGGCCATCGCGGCGTCGCGCAACCAGCAGAAGCGGTAGTCCCAGTTGCGGGTCCCGCCGATGTCCTCGGGCAGCGAGGTCGTGGGCGCGGCGACGATCCCGCCGGTCGGGGAGTAGGTCAGCGCCTTCAGCGTGATCAGCGAGCGGACCACCGCCTCCCGCCAGCGGCCCTGGTAGGTGCACCCGGAGACCCACTGCTTCCAGAGCTGCTCGGTCTCCGAGAGCTGCTCGAAGGGGTCGATCCGATCGGGCGCGGCCTCGTGTGAGGGGTGCCAGGTGAACACGAACGGCAGCCGGTCCCCGGCCGAGACGTTGAAGGTGGCGACGTGCCGGTAGCCGCCGCCCTTCAGCGGGACGGGGGAGCTCAGCCACACCGAGTCCGGGCCGCCGACGGCGAGCAGGTGGCCGTCCACGCGGCGCACCCACGGCACGATCCGGCCGTAGTCGAACCGGATGCGGATCTCGGTGCTCATCTCGACGGTCCCGGACAGGCCCTCCACGATCCGCACCAGGTCGGGGTTGGACTGCCGGGGAGGCATGAAGTCGGTCACCTTCACCGAGCCCGTGGGGGTCTCCCACACGGTCTCCAGAATGAGCGTCTCGTCCCGGTAGGCCCGCCGCGTGGCCATGGACCCGCCCTCGCGCCAGGCGCTCGAGGGTGCCAGCCTCCAGGAGCCGTTGGACGCGTCCCCGAGCAGTGCGGCGAAGCAGGCGGGGGAGTCGAACCTCGGCAGGCAGAGCCAGTCGATCGAGCCGTTCCGGCCGACGAGAGCGGCCGATTGCATGTCTCCGATGAGGGCGTAGTCCTCGATCCGCATGCCGATCACGCTAATACGTGCGGGCGGGTACGGCGCGCAGAGCTTTCATGAAGAACTGGGTCGTGGGCCCGATCGTGAGGGCGAAGACGATCGTTCCGATGCCGACGGTGCCGCCGAGGAGCCAGCCCACGGCGAGCGCGGTCAGCTCCACCAGAGTCCTGGCCACGCGGATCGACAGGCCGAGGCGGTGGAGCCCGGTCATCAGGCCGTCACGTGGCCCGGCGCCGAACCCCGCGCCGATGTACAGGCCCGAGGCGGCGGCGATGCAGACGATGCCGCCGAGCAGGAAGGCCCACTTCAGGACCCAGTGGGACGGGACGGTGACCAGCGCCATGGTGGCGTCGGCGCAGGTGCCGACCACCAGGACGTTGCTGATCGTGCCGAGGCCGGGGCGCTGGCGCAACGGGATCCACAGCAGCAGCACCAGGGCGCCGACGAGGTTGATGCACAGGCCCATCGACCAGCCGGTACGGATCGCCATCCCCTGGTGGAAGACCTCCCAGGGGTCGAGACCGAGCCCGGAGTGGACCAGCAGGCCGATGCCGACACCGTATCCCGTCAGGCCGACGTACAGGCGCAGGAGCCGGGAGGCCAGGGAACCGGCGCGGGGCAGTGAGAGTTCGCTCATAGTGGTTCCCATATTTCGGGCCATTTACTTGCAAATAAAGGGCCAATCAGGAAAATTGGACTTATGGACCGTCATCTTAGTGCGCTCCAACTGGCCAGGATCATCGAGGTCCCGGCGGGTGCCCGGCCCTACTACAAGGCCCTCGCGGAGGCGGTGCGGACGCTGATCCTGGACGGTCGGCTGGCCGTACGGGTGCGGCTGCCCGCCGAACGGCACCTCGCCGAGGCGCTGCGCGTCAGCCGTACGACGGTCACCACCGCCTACGACCGGCTGAGGGAGCAGGGCTTCCTGGAGAGCCGCCAAGGGGCGGGCAGCTGGACCGCGCTGCCCGATCCGGCCGCGCTCGGCGCCGAGGGGCCCTGGATCGTCCCCGACGACGCCGGACGGCTCCCGCTGCACTGTGCCGCGCCGCCCGCGACGCCCTACCTCGGCGACGCCATCGCCGAAGCCGGCCGGGCCTACCACCGGTACGCGCTGGGCATGGGATACGACCCCGTCGGTGTCGCGCCGCTGAGGGAGGCCATCGCCCGGAGGTACGGCGAGCGCGGCCTGGCGACCCGGCCCGAGCAGATCATGGTCACCGCGGGCGCCCAGCACGCCATCCACCTCGTCATGACGCTGCTCGTCGGCCCGGGGGACCCGGTGCTGGTGGAGTCGCCGACCTTCCCGCACGCGATCGACGTCGCGCGGCTGCGCGGCGCCCGCCTGGTCCCGACCGGCATCCAGGAGGACGGCTGGCACATGGACCTGCTGACGGGCGCGATGCGGCAGTCCGCCGCCCGCCTCGCGTACGTCATCCCGGACTTCCAGAACCCCACCGGCCACCTCATGGGCGACGCGGAGCGGGCCGCGCTGGTGGCCGCCGCCCGCCGCCACGACACGACGGTGCTCGCCGACGAGACCTGGGCCGAACTGGCGCTCGACGACGTCGGGCGCCGCTCGCCGCTCGCCGCCTTCGACACCGACGGCCGGGTGATCAGCGTCGGCTCGGCGTCCAAGCTCTGGTGGGGCGGCCTGCGCGTCGGCTGGATCCGCGCCACCGCCGCGCTGGTCCGGCGGCTCGCGCTCTTCCGGGCGTCCGTGGACATCGCCGGCGCGGTCTTCGAACAGCTGGTGGTGACGCACCTGTTCGACCGGCTGGAGGAGACCCGTGCCGACCGGTGCCGGTCGCTGCGCGCCTCGCGGGCCGCGCTCACCGAGGCGCTGCGCGAGGAGTTGCCCTCGTGGTCCTTCACGCCGCCCTCGGGAGGCGGCTCGCTGTGGATCAGGCTGGACGCGCCCGTCGCGACCCCGCTCGCCGACGCGGCGGCGGCCAGGGGCGTGCGGATCGCGCCCGGAACGTGGTTCGGCGTCGACGGGACGCTCGAACGGTACGTCAGGATCCCGTTCACCCAGCCGCCCGACGTCCTCACCGACGCGGTCCACCGCATCGCCGCCGGCACCGGATCGTACGGCTACCGCCCGGGGGAGCCGCTCACCCCGACCCTCTGATGCCCCTGGCGAGGGGCGCCCGCCAGCCGAAGCGCATGGCGAGAATGCGGAACGTGAAGGCGAGCAGGGCCGAGAACAGGGTGGCGGCGAACCCGCGCACGCCCGCCGTGTACAGGATGGCCATCGCCGTGGAGCCGAGCATCGCCGGGACGGCGTAGAGCTGACGGTCGTAGAGCAGGGTCGGCATTTCGCCGGACAGGACGTCGCGGATGACGCCTCCGCCCACGGCGGTGCAGACGCCGAGGAGCACGGCGTGCAGCGGGGCCAGGCCGGCGTGCAGCGCCTTGGTGGTCCCGACCGCGCAGAACAGGCCGAGCCCCGCCGCGTCGAAGACCAGCACCCCGGGCATGGCCCGCTCGACCTGGGGATGCCAGAGGAAGGCGATCGCGGTGGCCGCGATCGGCACCAGCAGATATCCGGTGTCGCGGAAGGCGGCCGGCTGAACGCCGATGAAAAGGTCGCGCATGATGCCGCCGCCGACGGCGGTGAAGAACGCGAGCACCACCATGCCGACGACGTCCAGCCGCTTGCGCACGCCTTCCAGCGCGCCGGACAGGGCGAAGACGAAGATCCCGGCGAGGTCGAGGACGGGGGTCACGGCTCATCAGTCTCGCATAAGGCGCGCGAGCCGCTTCGAGAAGACCAGCATCGCGACGCCCGCCACCACGGCGACGAGGGCCAGGCTCAGGTAGTACATCGGCATCGGGATCACGGAGGTCAGCCGGTACGCCTGGCCGCCGATCGAGTCGCCCAGGGCGACGGCGAGGAACCAGACACCCATCATCTGGTTCACGAACGCGTGCGGGGCGAGCTTGTTGGTCACCGACAGGCCGACCGGGCTGATGAACAGCTCGCCGATCGTCTGGACGAGGTACACCGAGATCAGCCACATGATCGACACCTTGGCCGTGCCGGACGCGGCCACCGCGGCCGCGGCCATCACCACGAAGCTCAGCCCGATCACGACGAGCGCGACCGCGAACTTGAGCGGTGTGCCGATCCGGTCGCCCGCTTTGATCCAGATCTCCGCGAACACCGGCGCCAGGATGATGATCGCGACGGAGTTGACGTTGGACACCCAGCCGGGCGGCACGTCGAAGCCGAGGATGGTCAGATCGGTGCGCTCCTGGGCGAAGAGCGTGAGCGCCCCTCCGGCCTGGTCGTAGATCATCCAGAAGATCGCGGCGGCGGCGAACAGCCACACATACGCGGTCAGCCGGGTCCGCTCCTCCGGGGTGATCTCGTGCGTACCGGTGAACAGGAAGGCGAAGTAGGCCGCGGGGACGACGGCGGACAGCACCGTCAGCACGATGGTGAAGCGATCGAGGGTGAGCGTCCCGCTGGCCGCCCACAGGGCCATCGCGGTCGCCGCCGCCACGGCCGTGGGCAGGGCGATCCGCGTGAAGCGGGCCCGCTCCTCGGGCGTCAAGCGGTGCTCGGGGTGCTCGCCCGCGCCCTTCAGGTGCCGCCGGCCCAGCACGTACTGCAGGAGCCCGAAGGCCATGCCCACCGCCGCCGCGCCGAACGCCAGGTGCCAGCGGTCGCCCCGCTGCAGCCACGGCACGACCTGGATCCCGGCGAACGCGCCCACGTTGACGCCCATGTAGAACACCGAGTAGCCGGAGTCGCGGCGGGCGTCGTCCTCATGGCGGTAGAGGTCGCCGACGATGGCCGAGATGTTCGGCTTCATCAGGCCGCTGCCCAGCGCGATCAGGGTGAGGCCCAGCCACACGAACCCGCCTCCCGCGGGCACGGCCATGCTCGTGTGCCCCGCCATGATGACGGCCCCGCCGTACAGCACGGCCCTGCGCGGGCCGAGGATCCGGTCGGAGATCCACCCACCCGCGAGGGCGAGCAGGTAGACCGAGGCGATGTAGACGCCGTAGACGCCGACCGCGGTGACGTTGGGCAGGCCCATCCCCCCGCGCACCGGGGGAGCGGTGAGGAACAGCACCAGGATGGCCCGCATGCCGTAGTAGCTGAACCGCTCCCACATCTCGGTGCCGAACAGCGTGGCCAGGCCGCGTGGATGCCCGAAGAACGTCCGCTCGCGTACTACCCGCGTCTCCGATTCCATGTCCTGTCCCCGCACCGTCCCCGATCACGGCGGGAAGCCGACACATCGCCGCGCGTATACGGATGAGTGCCCCCTCGCCGGTACGGCAAGCGCCGAGGGACCCGTTGCCGACTGGGTCTTGTCCGGCTTGATCGGATGTGGTGCGATGCAGGCCACTCGTCCAAGACTCCACGCACTGGAGGCGCGATGCCCGGGGTCCTTGAGGAGCGCGCCGCGATCGAGAACGAGATCGCGGGCCTGACGATCTGTGAGCAGCTCAGGCGGACGGCCGCCGATCATCCTGACGCACCCGCCTACTCCGATCCCCTGGACGGCGGCTGGACCACCCTCACGTACGCGGAGGCGCGGCGGAGGGTCCTGGAGATCGCGGCCGGGTACGCCGCCCTGGGCGTCGGTCCGGGCGACGCGGTCGCCCTGATGATGGTCAACCGGAGTGAGCACGTCCTCGCCGACCTGGGAGCGGTCCACGCGGGTGCCGTCCCCTGCTCGGTCTACAGCACCTTCACGCCCGAACAGGTGGCGTTCATCGCGGACGATGTCGCGGCCAAGGTGGTCGTCCTCGGCGGCCCCGCCGATCTGGCCCGCTGGGAGCCGGTCCTCTCGGAGCTGCCCCGGGTGGAGAAGGTCATCGTGCTCGACGGGGCGCCGGCCGGTGACCGCTTCCTGAGCTGGGAGGACTTCCTGGCACTCGGGGCCGAGCGGCTGGCCGCCGATCCCGAGGCGATCGAGTCCCGCTGGCGTGCGGTCGGCCCCGGCGACGTGGCGACCGTCCTCTACACGTCCGGCACCACCGGGAACCCGAAGGGCGTGCCGCTCACCCACACCAACGTGGTCTACGAGGCCGCTGCCACCGACAAGATGACGAAGCTGCCCACCCTGGGCACGCAGATCTCCTACCTCACCTACGCCCACATCGCCGAGCGCGTGCTCAGCCTCTACCTGCCGGTCTTCAAGGTCTCCCACGTCTACTTCTGCACCGACCTGGCGCACCTGGGCGGGGTCCTCGCCCAGGTCAAACCGATGATGTTCTTCGGCGTGCCCCGGGTCTGGGAGAAGATGGCGGCCCGGCTCCAGGCGCTGCTCGCCACCCAGCCGCAGGAGCAGCAGGACAACGTCCGCGCGGCCATGGCCGCCGGGCTCGCCTATGTCGAGGCCGGCCAGTACGGCGCGACCGCCACGCCAGAGGTCCAGGCCGCCTACGACCGGGCGGACGCCGCGCTGCTCTCCGCCATCCGGGCCATGATCGGCTTCGACCGGGCGGAGTGGCTCGCCACCGCCGCCGCTCCCATGCCGATCGAGGTGCAGCGCTTCTTCGCCGGCCTCGGCATGAAGGTCGTGGACGTGTACGGCATGACCGAGACGACCGGCGCGTTCACGGCCAACAGCCCGGCCGTGTACAAGCTGGGCACGGTCGGCCGGGCGGAGCCGGGCGTCGAGGTGCGGATCGCCGAGGACGGCGAGATCCTCACGCGTAGCCCGCTCAACACCAGCGGCTACCTCAACCGCCCGGACGCCGGTGCCGACCTCTTCGACGCGGACGGCTGGCTGCGCACGGGCGACGTCGGATCGATCGACGAGGACGGCTTCATCCGGATCGTCGACCGCAAGAAGGAGCTCATCATCACCGCGGGCGGCGAGAACATCTCACCGGCCAACATCGAGAACGCGCTCAAGGAGCATCCGCTGGTCGGGCAGGCCCTCGCCTACGGCGACCGCCGGCCGTACCCCGTGGCGATCCTGACCCTCGACGGCGAGATCGCCCCGGGATGGGCGCGGGCGCAGGGCATCGCGTTCGCCGACCTCGCCGAGTTGGCCGAGCACCCGGACGTGCTGAAGGCGGTCGAGGCCGCGGTGGAGGCGGCGAACGCCAAGCTCGCCCGGGTTCAGCAGGTGAAGAGGTGGCGGTTGCTCCCGGTCGAGTGGACGCCGGAGACCGAGGAGCTCACCCCCAGCCTCAAGCTCAAGCGGCGCGTCATCCACGCCAGGTACGCCGGGATGATCGACGCGATGTACGACTGAGGCCGGGCCGACGTTTTGCCATCCGGGGTGGTTATCCACCCCGGGGGCATTACCCGGGGCTGCCTACGGTCTTCGGCCATGAGCAGACGTCTAATCGCCAGGGCGGTCGTCACGGCCGCCGTTCCGCTTGCCACTCTCGGGGCCGCGGCGCAGACACCGGCGTCGGCCGACGACGAGCTGGCCATCCGATCCGTCACCGTCCAGCCGGGCGACCCGGTCGTCGGCCCCTCCGGGTCCGTGAAGCTGGTGATCGATGTTGTCGCCCGCGGAGCGCGGGGCGACAACGGGGTCACCGTCAAGGTCGAGCCGGGCCCGCCGCCCGCCGCCTCCACCGGGCAGCCGGGTGGCGCCATGCAGGCCGTCACCCCGGTCAAGCCGGCCACCTCCTCGACGCCGCGCCCGCCGTTCATCAACGGGAGCAGCGGCGCCGTCTCGGTCTCGGGGACGCAGTCCACCCAGGGTGGCCAGGGCGCCGACCGCTTCACCGGCTGGGAGAAGTGGCGGTTCCAGCCGGAGACCGGCCTGTCCCGCTGGTATCCGAGTGGCCAGTGGACCGTGGTCGCGACCGCGAAGGGCGCGAACGGCGCCACGGTGAACAGCTACACGACCTTCTACCTCCGGCGCGCGACGCGGCTGGAAGGGGTCAGGGTGAACCGCGACGCGAACGGCACGCAGGTCACCGGAACCCTGCTCCGGGTCGATCCGAGCGGCCAGGTCGACTACCGGCCCTTCGCCGGCCGGGAGGTCGTGCTCCGCTTCCGCCCGCAGGGGGCGGCCGAGTGGAAGGACATGGGGACCTCCGTCACGAACAAGGACGGCTGGTTCGCGAGCCAGGAGCGGGCGAAGAACACGGGCACCTGGCGGGTCGAGTTCGCGGGAACGGCACGGTACGGATCGGACACCAGTGACGTAACGGGCTGATATCACAGCTACCTGAGGGCAGGTTGCGAATTTGTGATGTTTTGCCTGTCAATCTCGGGCAACTTTTCTCATCCTTTGCGCGTCTTTGACGTAGGCGCGCCCCAATGCCGGGGCGCGTTCGCAACGGGGAGAGGAAATAACCCTCATGGTGAAACGCATCACCGCCGCAATGGTGGCGGCCGCCATGAGCGCCACGGCGCTCGCGGCGGCCACTCCGGCCTTCGCGGACGTCCCGGACGCCTCCAGCAGCACGAGCCCGGAGGTCTCCCAGACGCCCGAGGCCTCCTCCTACCGGGCGGACTCCCGGATCCTGTCGGTCGACGTCACCCCCGGCACGGTCGTCGTCAGACGGCACGGCTCGGTCCGCGTGACGGCCACGGTCCGGACGAAGGACGTCAAGGACGTCAAGATCGAGGTCCTGGAGCCCCGCGGTGGCGGGCACGGTGGTCACGGTGGCGGTCACGGTCACTGGTCGGCCAGGAAGGACGACAACCCGGCCGACCGGCACGGGCCCAAGTGGGACACGAAGACCGAGTCCTGGGACTTCGACTGGAGCCACAAGACGGGCGCCTGGACGGTGCACGTCGAGGCTCTCGGCTACGACGGCCAGGTCAGGGTCGCCGACCGGACCTTCTATGTGAAGCGCGACGACTGGCGCAGGCCGCCGGCGCCTCGCGGGCCCAAGGCCACCCGGATCAGCGGCTTCGACGCCACGCCCGAACCGGTGAGGAAGGGCCGCAAGCTCAACCTCCAGGGCAAGCTCGAGGTCGCGCAGTGCTACAGCGACTGGTACTACGACTGGGACGAGTACGACAGCCGCTGGGGCCGTGGCGACTGCTACGAGAGCCGGGGCTACTGGCACAACTGGCACTGGCTCGGCACCCAGGACGTCGGGATCTACTTCCTGCCCGCGGGCTCGCGCAAGTGGAGGTACGTCGAGACCGTCGAGACCGACGGCTCCGGCCGCTTCTCCACCCAGGTCCGGGCCTTCCAGTCCGGCACCTGGGGCGTGCGCTTCGACGGCAACGGCCGTCTGAAGGGCTCGGAGGCGTCCGACTACGTGAAGGTCGTCGGCGGCTGGTACCACCACTAGGACGTGCCTCGCGGATCCAGCCGTGACGATTCACGGCGGGCACCGGATCCGAGGGCACGACCCGCGCTACATCGCTGATCGGTTCGCCCGGTTCCCTCGTGGAGCCGGGCGTTCCGCGTTTCCCGCCGCTCCGGCGAGCGCGGCCTCCTCGCATCTGATCCGTACGACCATGAGGACCGCGTTGAGCACGGTGAACCCGGCCGCGGTCAGCCACGCCGTATGCACCAGCGGCAGCGCCACCCCCTCCACGGCCACGGCCACGTAGTTGGGATGGCGCAGCCAGGAGAGCCGGTACGGCCCGCGGCGTACCGGCGGTATTCCCGGCACCACGATCACCCGTGTGTTCCAGCGCGGGCCGAGCGAGACGACGCACCACCAGCGCAGTCCCTGGGCGGCCAGGACCAGGGCGAGCATGGGCCAGCCGAGTGCCGGGACGAACGGCCGCCCGGCCAGCCGTACCTCGACCAGGCAGGAGACGAGCAGCCCGGTGTGCAGCGCGACCAGCCACGGGTAGTGAGCCCGCCCGCTGACCACGCCGCCGCGGGCCAGGCTCCACCGGGCGTTGCGCCGGGCCACGACCAGTTCGGCGACGCGTTCCGCCGCCACCCCGAGGACGAGCAGGGCGTACCAGGGCACGGCGCCGCTACCAGCGCAGCAGTACGAGCTCGGAGCAGAAGCCGGGGCCCATCGCGAGGAGGACGCCCGGAGTGCCCGGGGGAGGCGGGTGCGGCGACGCCAGCGTGTCCCGCAGCACGAACAGCACGGACGCGGAGGAGAGGTTCCCGGCCTCGGCCAGGGAGCGCCATGTCAGGTCCAGCGCGCCGTCAGGCAGGTCGAGGGCCTCGGCCACGGCCTCCAGCACCTTTGGGCCGCCCGGGTGGCAGACCCACGCGCTCACGTCACCCGTCGTCAGCTCCTGGTCGGACAGGAACCCGCGCATGTCGTCGGCCAGATGGGCGCGCACCAGCGCCGGGATGCTCACGTCGAGCACCACCTGGAAGCCGGTGTCGCGGACGTCCCAGCCCATCACCCGCTCGGAGTCGCGATACAGGCGGCTGCGGGTGGCGACCACGGCCGGGCCGGACGCGCGCCGCTCGTCGCCGCACGCCACCACGGCGGCGGCGCCGTCCCCGAACAGGCCGCTCGCCACCAGGTTCGCGATCGAGGAGTCGCCGCGTTGCAGGGTGAGGGAGCAGAGCTCCACCGAGAGCAGCACGGCCACCTCGCCGGGCGCGCCGCGCAGGTAGTCGTGCAGGCGCGCGATCCCCGCGGCCCCGGCGACGCATCCGAGGCCGAAGACCGGGACACGCTTGACGTCGGGGCGCAGGCCGAGCCGTCCGGCCATCCTGGCGTCGATCGAGGGCGCGGCGACGCCGGTCGTCGAGGCGACGATGATCATGTCCACGTCGGACGCGGCCAGCCCGGCCGTGTCGAGCGCCCCGCCCACCGCCTCGACGCCCAGATCCACCGCGGCGTCGACGTAGATCTCGTTCGCCATGCCGAAGCCGTCGAGCTTGCCGTAGTCCTCGATCGGCAACACCAGATGGCGATGCCCGACCCTGGTGCTCGTGTGCAGCCGGTCGAGGAATTCCCGGCCGGACTCCGGGATCAGCCACAGGTCCGCCAGCCGGTCCGTGATCTCCTCCTGGGCGTACCGGTTCGGGGGGAGGACGCACTGGACGGCGGCGATTCGCGTCATGGAAGCCTCCCTGCAGGGAAATGCTCTCTGTTTCCTAAATGCCCGATTCTTGGGTCGGCATGCCTGGGCCACCCGGGGGAGGACGCCGTGAGATGCGCGAACGGCCCGATGCGGGGGCATCGCACAGCCCGGAGCACGGTGGATGTTGTGGCACAGTATGGCCGTGACGGACATGTACATAAGGGACGCAACGGTCGCTGATCTGGACGCCATCGCGGCGGTGGCCGTCGCGACCGGCCAGGGCGAGGAATGGACGGGAGCCGACCCGGCCTACATCGGTCACCTGCTCGTCCACGGCCGGGTGGTGGTCGCCGAGCAGCGCGGGACGGTGACGGGATTCGGCGCGACCCGCCGGATCGGCGAGGGGCCGGAGGCGGTGACGATGCTCTGCGACCTGTTCGTCGATCCGGGATCCCACGGCCTCGGCGCGGGCCACGCCATGCTCTCCGCCCTGTGGCAGGACACCCCCCGGCGGATGACCTTCAGCAGTCTGCACGCGCACGCGCTGCCGCTGTACACGAGGTCCGGCCTGGACGCCTGGTGGCCGCTCCTCTACCTGGCCGGGGACGTACGGGCGCTGAGCACCCCGGCCCGCTGGACGGTCTCGGAGGCGACCTCCGGCGAGGTCGCCGAGTTGGAGCGGCGGTGGACCGGGACCGACCGCGCCGCCGACCACGCGGCCTGGGCCGCCCGTCCGGGAGGGCTCGCGGTCCTCGCGGTCCGTGACGGCGTGGCGGTGGCGGCGGCCACCGTGGCCGGGGCAGGGCCGGAGTACGGCATCGTGCACCTGGCCGTGGAACCCGGATCGGTCCCCCACGTGGCCCGGGACGCGGTCGTCGCCGTGCTGGCCTCCCTGGAGCCGCCCGACGGCCGGGCCCGGGTCTGCCTGCCCGCCCCGCACGCCGCCACGCGGCCCCTGCTCTCCGCCGGGTGGCGCAGCGACGCCATGGACATGTTCATGGCGACCGATCCCGGCCTGCTCGACCCGCGCAGGTCCGTCCCCTCTCCCGCGCTGGCCTGAGCGCCGTCCAGGGGCCCGCCACTCCCTCGCCGGCCCGCCTGTTCACAAACGCCGGATCCCCGCGGCCCGAGACCTCGGGGCGCCGCCCGCGGTAATTCTGTTGCCGATCAAGGGGGATTCTGGCGTTATAGGGCATGTCGTTCATGGCGGGGCACCGCCGTGAGGTCCGTACGAGAGGGGAGGCGACGATGACGTACCGCGAGGTGACCGGGGCTCGGGCGCCGATCAGGATGTGGGCGAACCCGGACGAGGTCGAGGAACAGGCGATGCGGCAGCTCCGCAACGTCGCCGACCTGCCCTGGACCCACGGCGTCGCGGTGATGCCGGACGTCCACTACGGCCTGGGCGCGACGGTCGGCTCCGTGATCGCGATGCGGGACGCGGTGTCCCCGGCGGCGGTCGGAGTGGACATCGGCTGCGGGATGAGCGCGGTGAAGACGTCGCTCAAGGTCGAGGAGCTGCCCGACAACCTTCACTACCTCCGCTCGCGGCTGGAGCAGGCGGTGCCGGTCGGGTTCGGCAAGCACAAGACGCCCGTCGACCCGTCGAAGGTGTACGGCCTGCCCCAGGAGGGCTGGAAGGAGTTCTGGCAGGACTTCGAGTGGCTGGCGGAGCCCGTACGCGGCCTCAGGGCGCGGGCCGAGGTCCAGATGGGCACGCTGGGCTCGGGGAACCACTTCCTCGAGGTCTGCGCCGACGACGACGGCGCCGTCTGGGTGGTGCTGCACTCGGGCTCGCGGAACATCGGCAAGGAGCTGGCCGAGTTCCACATCGAGCAGGCGCGCCGGCTCCCGCACAACAAGGGGCTGCCGGATCGGGATCTCGCGGTGTTCATCCACGGCTCCCCGAAGATGGACGCGTACCGCAGCGACCTGTTCTGGGCGCAGGACTACGCGCGGCGCAACCGGGCGGTCATGCTGGCCCTGGTCTGCAACGTGCTGCGCAAGCACTTCAAGGAGATCAGGTTCGACGAGCCGATCTCCTGCCACCACAACTACGTGGCCGACGAGACGTACGACGGCGTCCGGCTGCTGGTGACCAGGAAGGGCGCGATCCGGGCGGGCAGGGGCGACCTCGGGATCATCCCGGGGTCGATGGCCACCGGCACCTACATCGTGCGCGGCCTGGGCAACAGCAGGGCGTTCAACTCGGCGTCGCACGGCGCGGGACGGAAGATGAGCCGGACCCGGGCCAGGAAGACCTTCACCCTGGACGATCTGGCCGGCCAGACCAGCGGGGTCGAGTGCCGCAAGGACGCCGGGGTACTCGACGAGATCCCGGGGGCGTACAAGGACATCGAGTCGGTCATGGCCGCCCAGTCCGACCTCGTCGAGGTGGTCGCCCACCTGCGTCAGGTGATCTGCGTCAAGGGATGAACGGATCGTGATGGTTCTAGGGGAATCATCACGGTCCCTTCCGCCGTTCCCGGAGGAAAGGCGACAGGTCGTAGGCTGGTGTCTTCTGACGCCCTGGAGGTCCCCCTTGCTGGTTGACTCATTCGGCCGGGTCGCGACGGACCTGCGCGTCTCGCTGACAGACCGCTGCAACCTGCGGTGCACGTACTGCATGCCGCCGGAGGGGCTCGACTGGCTGCCCAAACCCGATCTGCTCACCGCCGAGGAGATCACCCGCCTCGTCGCCATCGGCGTGGAACGGCTGGGCGTCACGGAGGTGCGCTACACCGGCGGCGAGCCCCTGCTCCGGCGGGAGCTGGTCGAGATCGTCGCGGCGACCACCCGGCTCGACCCGCGCCCCCAGGTGTCGCTGACCACCAACGGCATCGGCCTCGCCCGGCTCGCCGCGCCGCTCGCGGAGGCCGGGCTCGACCGCGTCAACGTCTCGCTCGACACCCTGGACCGTGACGTGTTCGTCCGGCTCGCGCACCGTGACCGGCTACGGGACGTCGTGGACGGCCTGGCGGCGGCCGAGCGGGCCGGGCTCAGCCCCGTCAAGATCAACACTGTGCTGATGCGGGGGATCAACGAGCACGAGGCCGTGCCGCTGCTGCGGTTCAGCCTGGACCACGGCTACGAGCTGCGCTTCATCGAGCAGATGCCCCTCGACGCGCAGCACGGCTGGCGCCGCGAGGACATGGTCACCGCCGACGAGATCCTCGGCCTGCTCAAGGACTCCTTCGACCTCTCCGAGGACGACCCGAGCGGCCGGGGCAGCGCGCCCGCCGAGCTCTTCCTGGTGAACGGCGGCCCGGCGCGGGTGGGCGTGATCGGCTCGGTCACCCGGCCGTTCTGCGGGGCGTGTGACCGGGTCCGGCTCACCGCCGACGGCCAGATCCGCAACTGCCTGTTCGCGACCGAGGAGTCCGATCTCCGTACGGCGCTGCGGTCCGGCGCCTCCGACGAGGACCTCGCGTCCCGGTGGATCGCGGCCGTGCGCGGGAAGAAGGCCGGCCACGGCATCGACGACCCGTCCTTCCTCCAGCCGTCCCGCCCCATGTCGGCCATCGGAGGCTAGACCGCCGTGCGCGACGACGCGGTGCCGTACGACGCGGTGATCCTGGCCGGAGGGCGCGCGGAGCGCCTGGGCGGCCTGGACAAGCCGGGAGAGCCGGTCGGCGGGCGGCCCCTGATCGAGCGGGTGGCGGCGGCGGTGCCCGGCGCGCGGACCCTCGTCGTGGTCGGCCCTCCGAGGCCGGGACGCGGGCTGGAACGTGCCGTCCACGTCAGAGAGGACCCGCCCGGATCCGGGCCGATCCCGGCGCTGCGCGCGGGTCTCGCCCTCGTCACCGAGGACGAGGTCGCGTTGCTCGCCGCCGACCTGCCGTTCCTGGACGCGGGGCACGTGACGGCGCTCTTCGCCGCCGCGCGCGCCGCCGGGGCCCCCGGTGCGCTGCTCGTGGACGATGAGGGCAGGGAGCAGTGGCTGACCGGCGTGTGGCGGTCGGGGCCGCTCCGTGCGGCGCTCGAAAGCTACACCGGCCGGTCCCTGCGCGGGCTCCTCGGCCCCCTGGGGCCGGCGGCGATCCGCCTCGCGTCCCGCGCGGACGGGTGCGACCCGTGGTTCGACTGCGACACCATGGATGATCTCGACCGGGCGCGCCGGAGTCGAGTGACGAGCGAGGAGACCGCATGAACGTGCTGGAGCAGTGGACCGCCCTGGTGTGCCGGGAGCTGGGCATCGACCCTGAGCGGGTGGACAGGAACGCCGTGCTGGACCTGACCCGCGATGTGGCGCACGGTGTGGCCCGGCCCGCCGCGCCGCTCACCGCCTACCTGCTCGGGCTCGCCCAGGGAGCCGGTACGGCCCCGCAGGACGCGCTGGAACGCCTGTCGATGATGGCCCGGAACTGGGAGCAGGCCACGACCGAAACCATGAAGGACGCCTAAGGAGGGTCTGACAAATACGGCCCGTGCGTGGCAGGGCTTGATTTGTCAGACATGACCTCAGGAGGCGGCGGCGAGGCTCACCCGGTGAGGCTGTTCTCCGAACCTCGGCCGGGTTGCCTCCGGGGCGGGCCTCATGGCGCGTCGGTGGGCCGAGGCCGTGGGGTTTCGTTCGCGCGGGGGCTCTGGCGGGGGATCTGATCGGGAGGCTCGCGTCGCCGGACGGGGAAATGATCGGCGCATATATCGCGATATGCCGCGCAAACGACGTTCGGACGTCGCACGGGAATATGTTCGAATTAAATCGATAAAACAAGTAAAAAATAGAAGGGCGACGCCGGGTGGTTACGGGGGCAAACCACCCGGCGCCGCTTCATCGGCGTTCCGACGGGGGCCCGGAACGCCGGCACCAGCGCTCCGACGGGGGACCAGAGCGCTTGGCTAAACTGTACACCTACAACCCATGGGATGCGTCAAGACTTTGTCACGACCCGATCTCGCGTCGATGCCGTGGTATCTCGTTTTGGTTAGCTTCCGTGGTTTCCATGGGCGACGGCTGACCTTTACCTCGCTCATTGGCCCCGATCACGGCAACGTACGGCAAAACTACGGCCCCGGCGACGAGGAGCGCGCGTACCGGCCACGGCGCGGGCACGGCCACGGCGAGGACGAGGCACACGAGGCGGATCGCCATCTTGATCACGTAGCTGATCTCGCGCCGCCGGATGTCCTCGGACAGGGCGGGCCTGGCGTCCGTAACCTGATGAACCGTCCGGTTCCGGCCCCAAAGCTTCACAAACTCCACGGTAGACCCCGCATGGTGGGGGCGCGAATGCGCCGCAGCGATACGAGCATGAGTCCGAGCGAGAGGGAGGACGTCATGTCGGATCGAACCTATCGGGTGACCGAAATAGTCGGCACTTCGGGGGAGAGCGTCGACCAGGCCATCCGCAACGGCATCCGCCGGGCCGCGGAAACCCTTCGGCATCTCGACTGGTTCGAGGTGATCGAGGTCCGCGGCCACATCGAGGACGGCGAGGTGGCCCACATCCAGGTCGGCCTGAAGGTCGGATTCCGCCTGGAAGACGCCTGAGCCCGCCCCGGGGACGGGGCCGCCGCGATGGACGGCCCGCATCGCCGGGCGGGCGTGGCGCAGGCCTGAGGAACACGCCCGAGGGCCGGGCGGGTGGGAACAGGGGGAGGAGTCAGTTCGCCTGGCTGACCGTGGACATGTTGAAGTCGGGCACCCGGACCGTCGGCATGACCGCACGGGTGAAGTAGTCGTTCCACTCGCGCGGCAGGGTCTGCTCACTGCGCCCGACCTCGGTGAGCCGGCCCAGCAGATCGACCGGCGACTCGTTGAACCTGAAGTTGTTGACCTCCCCGACGACCTCGCCGTTCTCCACGAGGTAGACGCCGTCCCTGGTGAGGCCCGTGAGCAACAGGGACTGCGGGTCCACCTCGCGGATGTACCACAGGCAGGTGAGCAGCAGGCCGCGCTCGGTGCCGGCGATCATCTCCTCCAGGGAGCGCCCGCCGTCAGGGCCGGTCATGATCAGGTTGTCGATCTGCGGGGTGACCGCCAGCCCGGTCACCCCGGCGGAGTGCCGGGTCTGCACCAGGTTGGCCAGCGTTCCGCCGGAGATCCAGTCGGTGGCGCCGAGGCCCAGGCCGTTGTCGAAGACCGACTGATCGCGGCTGGAGGCGTGCGCGACGACGAACGGCGCGCACTCGATGCCCGGGTGGGCCGGGTCGCTGTACAGCCGCACGGGGACGTCGGAGAGGCGCTCGCCGACGCGCGTGCCGCCCCCCGGCTTGGAGAACACCGTACGGCCGTCGGCGGCGTCCCTCGCGCCCGCCGACCAGTAGAGGTAGATCATCAGGTCGGAGACCGCGGTCGGCGGCAGGATCGTCTCGTACCGTCCGGCAGGGAGGTCGACACGGCGCTTGGCCCAGTCGAGCCGCCGCGCGAGCGTCGCGTCGAGCGCGGCCACGTCCACGTCCGTGAAGTCGCGGGTCGCCACGCCCGTCCACGCCGACCGGGACATGTCGGGCGACTTCGCGTTGAGCTCAAGCCGCCCGGTCGGCTGGTCGTGGCGGGCCCGGAGGCCGGACGACGTCCCGACGAAGGTGGAGGTCAGGATGTGCTCGGCGAAGCCGTACAACCTCCGGCCCGAGGACTCGGCCGCCGCGAACGACTCGCCCAGCGCGGGCGCGAAGTCGCGGAAGACCTCGATGGTGGTCGGATCGACGCCCCGGTCCCAGTCGCCGTACGAGCCGCCGCCGGCGAGCGGCCGGGCGTCCTCGGACGGCTGGGCGTCCCTGGCCGCGCGGTCGGCGGCCGCCACCACGTCGGCGAGTTGGTCCGGGCGCACCGCGGCGCGGGACACCACGCCCGCGCTCTGTCCCACGATCGAGATCACGGTCAGCTGCGAGGACCGCGCCACCCCGTTGGTGGTGAGCGTGTTGCCCGCGAAACGCAGGTTGGCCGTGGACCCCTCGTCCACGATCACGACGCAGTCGTCCGCCTGGCTGAGCGCGAGAGCCCGCTCGACCGTCTCCTGGGGAGTGCTCATGCGCTCGCTCACTTGCCGCCCTCCTGCACCGTGTTGAGGATCCGGACGCCCCGGAACAGCGCCGAGGGCGTGCCGTGGCTGACCGGCGCGACCTGCCCCGGCTGGCCCTTGCCGCAGTTGAACGCGCCGCCGAGCACGTACGTCTCCGGCCCGCCGACGGCCTCCATGGACCGCCAGAAGTCGGTCGTCGTCGCCTGGTAGGCGACGTCGCGGAGCTGACCGGCCAGCTTGCCGTTCTCGATCCGGTAGAAGCGCTGGCCGGTGAACTGGAAGTTGTAGCGCTGCATGTCGATCGACCAGCTCTTGTCGCCCACGATGTAGACACCCCGCTCCACGCGGGAGATGAGCTCCTCGGTCGAGGGGCCGCCCTCGGCCGGCCGGAGGGACACGTTGGCCATCCGCTGCATCGGCACGTGGCCGGGGGAGTCGGCGAACGCGCAGCCGTTGGACCGCCCGAGGTCCTTCAGAAGGGCCATCCGCCGGTCGAGCTGGTAGCCCACCAGGGTGCCGTCGCGGACGATGTCGAACGCCTGTCCCTCGACGCCCTCGTCGTCCCAGCCGACCGTGGCCAGGCCGTGTTCCGCCGTGCGGTCGCCCACGACGTTCATGACCGGCGAGCCGTACCGCAGAGTGCCGAGTTGGTCGAACGTGGCGAAGGAGGTGCCGGCGTACGCCGCCTCGTAGCCGAGCGCGCGGTCCAGCTCGGTCGCGTGGCCGATCGACTCGTGGATGGTCAGCCACAGGTTCGACGGGTCGATCACCAGGTCGTACGCGCCCGCCTCGACCGACGGGGCCTTCAGCTTCTCGGTGAGCAGGTCGGGGATCTCGGCGAGTTCGGCGGGGAAGTCCCAGCCGGTGCCCGTGAGGTATTCGAAGCCGCGGCCGGCCGGCGGCGCCAGCGTGCGCATGTCGTCGAACCGGTCGCCGTCGGATCGCATCGCGGTCAGCGCAGGAAACACCCGGACTCGCTGCTGCGTGGTGACCGTGCCCGCCGTGTCGGCGTAGAACTTCTGCTCCTTGACCTGCATCAGCGAGGCCGAGACGTGGTCGACCCGGCCGAGCAGGCCCGAGGACCAGCCGCCGAGCAGCTCCACCTTGTCGCGCAGCGGCACGTCGAACGGGTCCACGTCGTAAGCGGACACCCATGTGACGTCGGAGTAGACGGGCTCGGGCGCGAGCTCGACGGGCTCCCTGTTGATGGGGGCGCTCACCGCGGCCACCCGCACGGCCTCCTCGGCGGCGCGGACCGCGGCCTCCGGCGTCAGCTCGACGCCGGACGCGAACCCCCATGTGCCATCCTTGATCACCCGTACGGCGAAGCCGAGATCGTCGGCGTCTATGGACCCTTCGAGACGGGCGTCGAACAGGCGCAGGGTCTCTGAGCGCACCCGCTCCAGGCGGAACGCGGCGTGCTCGGCGCCCAGGTCACGGGCGCGCTGCAGGGCCGCGTCCGCCAGTCGCCTGAGTGGCAGGGCGAGAAAATCGGGATCGATCTGGCGCATGTCCACGATCCTAACCCTGTGATCTTGTGCCCAGCGGACAAGAGGATTACCGGACGGTAGCCGATAGCGTCGCGTGCATGGCTCGTTCTGTTCTCGTCACCGGCGGCAACCGTGGCATCGGTCTCGCCATCGCCCGTGAGCTCGCCGCCGCCGGCGACGCCGTCGCCGTCACCTACCGCTCTGGACAGCCCCCGCAGGGGCTGTTCGGCGTCCGCTGCGACGTGACCGACTCCGCGGACGTGGACGCCGCCTTCGAGAAGGCCGAGGCCGAGCACGGCCCGGTGGAGGTCGTGGTCGCCAACGCAGGGATCACCAAGGACACGCTGCTGCCGTTGATGAAGGAGGAGACCTTCACCGACGTCATCGACACCAACCTGACCGGCGCGTACCGCGTCGCGAAGCGGGCCGTGCGGCCGATGCTGCGGCTCAAGCGCGGCAGGATCGTGCTGATCTCCTCGGTCGTCGCCATGCTCGGGTCGGCCGGCCAGACGAACTACGCCGCGTCGAAGGCCGGGCTGATCGGATTCGGCCGGTCGCTGGCCAGGGAGCTCGCCTCGCGCGGCATCACGGTCAACGTCGTCGCGCCGGGGTTCGTCGAGACCGACATGACCGCCGTGCTCGACGACGCCCAGCAGGAGCTGATCCGCAAGAACATCCCGCTCGGACGGCAGGCCACCGCCGAGGAGATCGCGAAGGTCGTCAGGTTCCTGGCGAGTGACGACGCCTCCTACGTCACCGGCGCGGTCATTCCCGTGGACGGTGGCCTCGGAATGGGTCACTGACTTCCTGGAAGCATTCCGGAGGCATTCCGGGACGGACGAGAACGGGTGGCCGAGGGCCACCTGGAACTGGAGCTGACACATGGGTCTGCTGGACGGCAAACGACTGCTGGTCACCGGCGTCCTCACCGACTCCTCGATCGCCTACAACGTGGCGAAGCTCGCTCAGGAGGAGGGCGCGACCATCGTGCTGACCGGCTTCGGCCGCCTCAGCCTGGTGGAGCGCATCGCCAGGCGGCTGCCCGAGCCGCCGCCGGTGATCGAGCTGGACGTGCAGAACACCGAGCACCTCGACACGCTCGCCGACCGCGTGGGCGAGCACCTGGGCGGGCTGGACGGCGTGGTCCACTCCATCGGCTTCGCGCCGCAGACGTGCCTGGGCGGCAACTTCCTCAACACCACCTGGGAGGACGTGGCGACCGCCGTCCACGTCTCCACCTACTCGTTCAAGTCGCTCGCCGTGGCGTGCCTTCCGCTGATGAAGGGCGGCGGCTCGATCGTCGGCCTCGACTTCGACGCCAGCAAGGCGTGGCCCGTCTACGACTGGATGGGCGTGGCCAAGGCCGGCCTGGAGTCCTGCTCCCGCTATCTCGCGCGGGACCTCGGCACGCACGGCATCCGGGTCAACCTGGTCGCCGCCGGTCCGCTGCGCACCATGGCCGCCAAGAGCATCCCGGGCTTCCAGGAGTTCGAGGAGAGCTGGCCGTCCAAGGCTCCCCTCGGCTGGGACCTGACCGACACCGAGCCCGCGGCCCGGGCCTGCCTCGCCCTGCTGTCCGACTGGTTCCCCGCCACCACCGGGGAGATCGTGCACGTCGACGGCGGCGTGCACGCCATGGGAGCCTGACCCCCGCGTCCGTCCCGGCGCCGTCGCACCCGTCGTGCGGCGGCGCCGTTCCATGCCAGCCGGTCCCATGGCGCAGGCCGCCCCGGCCCTCGTCGTCCGGTCTCTGTTCGCGGACCGTGTGCGGACCGTGTGCGGATCGTGGTCCGGCTGCCTCCGGGCCGTCCTCAGGCGGCCTTCAGGCCATGCGGTGGCGCCCGGGGGTGCCGGTGAGCCGCACACCCTCGAACGGCATCGTCTCCGGCAGGTTCGCGCGGGCCCGGCGGGCCGACACCACGCGGGTGGCGAGCACGGCGGACAGCAGCAGCGCCGCGGTCAGCGCCGTCTCCACCATGTCGTACGGCCGGCGCGACCGGATCGGCTCGCCCTTCATGTGGGTGGCGAGCCCCGGGACATACTGCCCCGGCCACAGCAGCGGGATGCCCACGTCGTCCGGGTTCACGGAAAGATCCACCGGGCGGATGGGCTTGCCTCCGTCGATGAAGTTCGGCCGGTTGTCCGGTGGCCGGGTCGGCTCGGTCGGAAGAGTGCCGTCCGCTGTCTCGCCGTGGAGGTTCTCGCCGTGGGCGGACTCGCTCTCCTCGCCGTCGGCGGGCTTGGCCGTCCCGCCCTCGGAGGGATCGCAGTGGGCGCCCGCGACCACCGGGAGGCAGGTGCCGCCGACGGTCTGGGCCAGCCCGTCCGTGAGATCCACCGCGCCGTTCACCGCGCCGCCGACCGCATCGCCGACCGTGCTCCCGGCCGAACCCGAGGAACCGGCGGACGATCCCGCGCCGCCGACCGCGTCGCCGAGCCCCTTGACCGTTCCGCTGAGCGTGCCGGTCACGCCGCCGACCGTGTCGCCGAGGGTGCCGGTCACGCCGCCGACCGTGTCGCCCAGGGTGCCGGTCACGCCGCCGACCGTGTCGCCCAGGGTGCCGGTCACGCCGCCGACCGTGTCGGTCACGCCGCCCACGGTCTTGCCCAGCGTGCCCGTCACGCCGCTCACCGTCTTGCCGAGCGTGCCGGTCACGCCGTTGACGGTGCCGTTGACCGTACCGGTCACCCCGCCGACCGTGTCGTCGACCACGGCGCCGAGCCCTGAGGTGGCCCCGCCGGTCACCGCGTTCAGCGTGCCGGTCGCGCCGTGGACCACCGAGCACAGGCCGTTGGTCACGTCGGACAGCAGCCCGCCGCCGGCGCAGTCGGCCGCCTGAGCGGGCTCGGCCGCCAGCAGGGGGACTCCCACGCTGAGGGCAACCGCCAGCGCCCCCGCAGAGATCGCGGACGCATGACGTCCGACCTCCATATGCTCCCCTTCCCCAATCCCGGACTCGTCGTCATCCCACCCTCAGGGCGTGTCCGGTGCCTCACGCCCGCCATGCGCGGCCTCGCTGGCGCCTCGCCACGCCGACGCCGCATTCACGGGCGCGAGCCGCGCCCGGGATCGTGATGGGCGGCATGTGCCGAACACTCCCTACGGCTCCCACTCTTTTCCCAAGCGCCCGGATTTTTCGCCGAAAGTTGCGATTCGGTATCGACGCGTGATACGCGAGAAGAACTCTCGTTTTTTACGGTGAGCATCCGGAGGATGCCGACGGGGCACGGAACAGCGGTCCGGGGACGGGGCAGGCCGCCGATGTCAGGGGCCTCTCACAAAGCGTGTCTCAGGAGGGTGTGCCGCCTCAGGAGTC
This sequence comes from Microtetraspora glauca, assembly GCA_001570385.1. Classification (GTDB taxonomy): domain Bacteria; phylum Actinomycetota; class Actinomycetes; order Streptosporangiales; family Streptosporangiaceae; genus Microtetraspora; species Microtetraspora glauca. The sequence goes on from BBYL01000012.1 coordinate 135,564, forward strand.
GGAGACGTCGTCCAGGGCTTCGCGGATCTCCCACGGAAGGGTGAGCTTCTCGGCCTGGAGAACACCGAGCAACTGCGCGTGCGTGCGCGCGCCCACGACGGCGGACGACACGCCCGGCCGGTCGCGCACCCAGGAAAGGGCCACAGCGAGCGGCGACACGCCGAGGCCGTCGGCCGCCGTCGCCACCGACTCCACGATCCTGCGGCAGCGGTCGTCGAGGTACGGCGTGACGAACTCGGCGAAGTGCGGTGTCGCGGCGCGGGAGTCCGCCGGGATGCCGGTGCGGTACTTGCCGGTCAGCACGCCCCGCCCCAGCGGCGACCACGCCAGGAAGCCCGCGCCGACGTGCCCGGCGGCCGGGAGCAGCTCCTGCTCGGGCTCGCGGGCGAGGAGGGAGTACTCCGCCTGGGAGCAGACGATCGGCGCCCGCGACTCGCCCGAGCGCTGCCACACCGCCGCCGCGGCGAGCTGCCACCCCGCGTAGTCGCACACCCCGGCGTAGGCCGTGCGACCCGAGGAGACCGCGAGATCGACGGCGGCGAGCGTCTCCTCAAGGGGAACGTCGGGGTCGAAGGCGTGCAGCTGCCACAGGTCCACATCGTCCAGCCCCAGCCGGGACAGGGAGGCGTCCAGCGCCCGGATCAGGTGCCGCCGCGACGCGTCGCGGCCGCCGTCTGCGGTCAGCACGGCCTTGGTCGAGATCACCAGGTCGTCGCGCCGCACCACGTCCCGCATGAGCCGGCCGATCAGGAGTTCGGCGTCGCCGCCCCCGTAGACGTCGGCCGTGTCGACCAGCGTGCCGCCCGCCTCGACGAACGCGGTGAGTTGCGCGGTCGCCTCCTCGGCCCCGGTGTCGCGGGCCCAGGTCATCGTGCCGAGCCCCACCCGGGACACCGAGAGACCGCTGCGCCCGACAAGTCGCTGATCCATTGTTAGGCCAGATTAGCGCGTCGGACAGTTTAGGCTGGCCCATCGTGGACTCTCTCCAGGCCATCGTGCTCGGGATCGTGCAGGGGCTCACCGAATTCCTGCCGATCTCCAGCTCCGCGCACCTGCTGATCGTGCCGAAGCTCCTGGGGTGGTCCGACCCCGGCGCGGCCTTCACCGCGGTGATCCAGTTAGGCACCATGCTGGCGGTGCTGATCTACTTCTGGCGCGACATCGTACGGATCTTCTGGACCTGGCTGCGGAGCCTGTGGACCCCCGACCTGCGCGGCCACCTGGACGCCCGGATGGGCTGGTACATCGGCCTCGGGACGATCCCCATCGGCGTCGCCGGCCTGCTGTTCAAGGACGCGATCGAGGGCCCGGCGCGCAACCTGTGGCTGAACGCGAGCATGCTCATCGTCTTCGGCCTCCTGCTGCTCACCGCCGACCAGATGGGCAGGAAGAAGAAGGAGGTCGCCGACCTCGGCCTGCGCGACGGTCTGATCATCGGCGCCTGGCAGATGCTGCCCCTGGTCCCCGGCGCCTCCCGGTCGGGTTCCACCATGACGGGCGCCATGTTCCTCGGCTACACGCGCGAGGCCGCGGCCCGCTACTCCTTCCTCCTGTCCATCCCCGCGGTGGTCCTGTCCGGACTGTTCGAGCTGCGCCACATGGGCGACGGGGGAGGGGTGGCGCCGGTGCCGACCGCGATCGCGACCATCGTCTCGTTCGTCGTCGGGTACGCCTCCATCGCCTGGCTGTTGCGTTACGTCGCCAAGCATTCGACCATCGTGTTCGTGGTCTACCGGGTCTTCGCGGGCACCTTCCTGCTCACGCTCCTCTCGCTGGGAGTGATCTCCTCATGACGACCCTCCTGCTCCTGCGGCACGGCCTCACCGCGATGACGGGGCCGGTGCTCGCGGGCTGGACGCCGGGCGTCCACCTCGACGAGCGCGGGCGGCGGCAGGCGGAGGCGCTCGCCGGGCGGCTCGCCCCGCTCGACCTCGACGCCGTCGTCTCCAGCCCGCTCGAACGCTGCCAGGAGACGGCGCTCGCCGTGGCGCTGCGCCAGGAGCGGTGCAATACGGTCCAGACCGACGACCGCTTCGGGGAATGCGGCTACGGCGACTGGACCGGCCGGCCGATCGAGGAGCTGGTCCGGGAGCCGCTCTGGCAGGTCGTCCAGGCGCATCCGAGCGCCGCCGTGTTCCCCGGCGGCGAGGCGCTGGCCGACGCCCAGAGCCGGGCCGTACGCGCGGTCCGCGAGTGGAACGACCGACTGGGAGAGAAGGCGACCTACGCCGTCTGCACCCACGGCGACGTGATCAAGGCGATCGTCGCCGACGCGCTCGGGCTGCACCTCGACCAGTTCCAGCGGATCAACGCCTATCCCGCGTCGTTGACCGTGATCCGCTACACCCCCTTGCGCCCCTTCCTGCTCAGGCTCAACGACATCGGAGGGGACGTGGCCGATCTGATTCCTCCGAGCGAGGTTCCGGGGGAACCGGACGGGGGAGAAAACATCACCGGGAGCGATGCCGCCGTCGGCGGCGGACCCGGGACCACGTAAGGTCGGGTTATGCCGGTCTTCGACTACGATCCGCCTGACAGGTTCGTGGCCGGTGCCGTCGGGCAACCGGGAGCACGGGCCTTCTTCCTGCAGGCCCGTGGCCAGGGCAGGGTCACCACCGTCGCGCTCGAGAAGTTCCAGGTCGCCGTGCTCGCCGACCGGCTCGACGAGCTGCTCGACGAGGTGCTGCGCCGTACCGGCGGCCGTGCCCCCGTCCCGGCCGCGGCCCCGGTCGAACTCGCCGACGACGCCCCGCTCGACCTGCCGATCGACGAGGACTTCCGGGTCGGCACCATGGCGCTCGCATGGGATCCCGAGACCTCCCAGGTGATCATCGAGGCGCAGGAGGCCACGGAGGCCGAGGCCGAGGACGAGGTGTTCGACACCGACGAGCCCGAGCCCGCCGTCCTGCGGGTGCGGATCAGTCCCGCGGCGGCCCGCGCCTTCAGCCGCCGGGCACTCGACCTCGTCGCCGCCGGCCGCCCGCCGTGCCCGCTGTGCGGGCAGCCCCTGGAGCCCGAGGGGCACATCTGCGTCCGTCTCAACGGTCACCACCCCGGGGGAATGTCGGCGTGAGCGAGCGAACCAGTGAACGCGGGAGCAGGTCGGGCGGGAGGGCCGGATGACAGCGGAGAGCGATCCGGCCGTCAGCACGCAGGAGGGTGCCGGGCTGGACGACGCCACGGCGCTTCGCCTGCTGCGCGACGGCGCGCTGGAGGTGGCTGGCCGCCTGGTCGAGGCCACCAACATGACGCTCTACTGTTCGGTTCGTCTGGGTGAGCTCGTCGCCGCGTGCGTGTACAAGCCGGTCCGCGGCGAGCGGCCCTTGTGGGACTTCCCCGACGGCACACTGGCCGCCCGTGAGGTCGCGGCCTACGAGGTGGCGGCGGCCACCGGGTGGCGGATCGTCCCGCCGACGGTCTATCGCGACGGCCCGTTCGGGCCGGGGATGGTCCAGCTGTGGATCGACACCGACCCGGAGGCCGACCTCATCTCCCTGGTGCGCGGCCGGACCCCCGCGCTGCGCCGCATGGCCGTCTTCGACGCCGTCGTCAACAACGCCGACCGCAAGGGCGGGCACCTGCTGCCGCTGCCCGACGGGCACATCTACGGCGTCGACCACGGGGTCTGCTTCTCGGTTGAGGACAAGCTCCGCACCGTGCTGTGGCAGTGGCGCGGCAAGCCGCTCTCCCGCGAGGCGGTCTCCGTCCTGGTCCAGCTGGAGGGCGAGATCGACCGCGGACGCCTGGGGCGGCGCCTGCGGGAGCTCCTCACCCAGTCCGAGGTTGAGGCGACATGGGAGCGGGTCCGGCGGCTGATCGACGCCGGGACGCATCCGTACCCGTCCGAGGACTGGCCGGCGGTTCCGTGGCCACCGATCTGAAACATCCCGGATACTTGTGCAAATCGTTTGAAACCATGCACTCTGCATGAGTCTCTACCGATTCTGGAGGGAACGGGCATTGTGTACGGTGATCGTCAGCGTGGACCCCGAGGCCCGCGTGCCGGTGGTTCTCGTGGGTGTCAGGGACGAGTTCGTGGCGCGGCAGTGGATGTCCCCGGCCCGGCACTGGCCGGACCACCCCGGCCTGATCGGCGGGCGTGACCTGCGGGCGGGCGGCACCTGGCTGGCCGTCGATCCGGCTTCCCGGCGGGTGGCCGCCCTGTTGAACGGGCAGGGGATCGCGGCGCCGGAGGATGTCCGCCGCTCCCGGGGCGACCTTCCGCTCCGCGCCGCCGCGGCGGGAGAGCTGCCGCGGCTGGATCTCACCTCCTACGATCCCTTCCATCTCGTCGTGGGCGGCATCGACGGCGTCCGGCTGTGGAGCTGGAACGGCGAGCGGGTGTCGGAGGAGAAGCTCCCCGCGGGCGTGCACATGATCGTCAACTGCGGCTGGGAGCAGTGCGAGGACAATCCGCGCGTCTCCTGGTTTCGGCCCCGGTTCGCGGCGGCCGCACGGCCGGCGCGGATGGGCTCCGGGTCCCTCACCAGGTTCTGGGGCGAATGGCTTCCCCTGGCGTCGGGAGACGGGCTGGCCCTGGACGATCCCCGGGCCCTGGTGTTCCGGGCGACGACCGAGGACGGCCAGATCTTCGGGTCGCTCTCGATCACGCTGATCGCCCTGGCCGACGAGGGCGTCCGCTACGACTTCTGCCCGGTTCCCGGAGATCCCTCGTCCTGGCATCAGGTCGAGACGGGTGACCGGCCCCACCCGATGAAGCGTGGGAGATATGTCGGATAACCGCCCGGGTGATCCGAGCTCTCCCCGGCGCGGATAGGCTCGGTTCATGCGATCGTGGTCTGCTCCGAACATCCCCAAGCTGCCCGGTTCGGGCCTCCCTCTCCGCCTGTACGACACCGCCGCTCGTGAGGTCCGTGGGACCAGGCCGCAGGGCGAGGCCAGGATGTACGTCTGCGGCATCACGCCCTATGACGCGACCCACCTGGGGCACGCCAACACCTACCTCGCCTTCGACCTGGTGAACCGGGCGTGGCGGGACGCGGGCCACGAGGTCCACTACACCCAGAACTCCACGGACGTCGACGATCCGCTGCTGGAACGCGCCGAGGCGACGGGTGTGGACTGGCAGGAGCTCGCCGAGCGCGAGATCGAGCTCTTCCGCACCGACATGGAGGCGCTCCGCATCGTCCCGCCCCGCGAGTACGTCGGGGTGACCGAGGTCGTCGACCAGGTCGTGGAGCTGATCGCCAGGCTCGGCGACCGGGGCGCGACCTACCGCCTCGACGACGACGTGTACTTCTCGGTGGCGGCGGCGCCCAAGTTCGGCGCGGTCTCCGGCTATTCCGAGGAGCAGATGCTGGAGCTGTTCGGCGAGCGCGGCGGCGATCCCGGCCGCGAGGGCAAGCGCCACCCGCTCGACTGGCTGCTGTGGCGCGGCCACCGTCCGGGTGAGCCGTCGTGGCCCTCCCCGTTCGGCCCGGGCCGTCCCGGCTGGCACGTCGAGTGCACGGCGATCGCGCTGGCGAACCTCGGCACCGGGTTCGACGTGGCCGGCGGCGGCTCCGACCTGATCTTCCCGCACCACGAGATGGGCGCCTGCGAGGGGCATGTGGCGACCGGCGAGTGGCCGTTCGCCCGCGCGTACGTCCACGCCGGGATGGTCGCGCTGGACGGCGAGAAGATGTCCAAGTCCAAGGGCAACCTCGTCTTCGTCTCCAAGCTGCGCCAGGTCGCCGATCCCATGGTCGTACGGCTCGCGCTGCTGGACCGGCACTACCGGTCCGACTGGGAGTGGACCCCGGACCAGCTCGCCGAGGCCGAGGCAAGGCTGGCGCGGTGGCGGTCGGCCGTCGCCCGTCCCTCGGGTCCGGACGGGCGGGCCGTGCTCGACCAGGTCAGGGAGCGGATCGCCGCCGACCTGGACGCGCCGGGAGCGCTGCAGGCGATCGACCGGTGGGCCGCCGAGGAGGGCACCGACACGGAGGCCCCGGCTCTGGTGAGGGACGTCGCCGACGCGCTGCTCGGGATCGCCCTGTGACGACCGCGCGGGCGGAACCGCCGACAGTCAGCTGATTTTCAAGATTTTCTCAGGCCCGTCTCAACCTTGGCTGCTTCCGTGAGGAGTGCTATAGCGTTGATCGGAGACCGGGGGGCTCCGGGTGTGAGCCGGCTCAAAGGGGAGACACCGTGCGTGTTCGATTCCGCCGATGGGCCGGCACCGCCGCCGGTGCGACGCTAATGGGGCTGATCCTCATCGCGTGCACGCTGGGAAACGGCACGTCCAGCCGGGCGGTCTCCACGACGGAGGTCACCGCCACCGAGGCGGCGACGACCGCGTCCACGTGGCCGGTCTTCGGGTTCACGCACACGCAGTACACCGTGGACTACGGTCGGCAGCAGGCGCTCAGGACGGTGCACAACGCGATCGCCGAGAAGCGCGTCCTGCAGAACCAGCACATCATGGGGTTCGGCGCGCTCAACCCCGAGCCCAGTCCGGGCAAGTACGACTTCGCCAGCCTGGACGACCGGATGGAGCTGATCCGTAAGACCCGCGGCATCCCCGTCATCACGCTGTGCTGCGCGCCCGACTGGATGAAGGGCGGCTCGCCGGGCGAGACCGACTGGAACCGGATCGAGGCGGCGCCGCTCCCCGGTCACTACCAGGACTTCGCCGACCTGGCGGCCAAGGTCGCCAGGAGATACCCGGACGTCACCCACTTCATCGTGTGGAACGAGCTCAAGGGTTTCTTCGACGAGGACAAGCATCGGTGGAACTACGAGGGTTACACCGACATGTACAACCGGGTCTACAAAGCGCTGAAGGACGTCAATCCGAAGATCGAGGTCGGCGGTCCCTATCCCGCGCTCGGCGGCTTCGACGCGCCGTCGGAGTTGCACGGCGACTGGGGCAACGTGGACCAGCGGGTGCTCGACGCCCTGCGTTACTGGATCAGGCACAACAAGGGCGCGGACTTCATCGTCGTCGACGGGACGTCCGAGAGCGACAAGGGGCTGGTCCCCGACGAGTTCGGCGCGCTGAAGAAGTTCTCCGCCGTCAACGGGTGGCTGCGCCGGCACACCGACCTGCCGATCTGGTGGGCGGAGTGGTACGCCGAGCCGGCCGACTCGGGCTGGCCGGAGAACAAGCGGCTCGCCGTGCACGCCGCCGCGATGATGGAGTTCGCCCGCAGCCGGACGGCCGCCGCCCTCTACTGGAGCCGCCAGGAGGAGGGCGAGGAGTGCCCTGAGGGCTGTCTGTGGACGAGTCCGCGCGCGGGTGGGGGCGGAAAGCCCACCGCGCTGCTCCGCCTCCTGCAGGAATTCGCCCGATCGTTCCCGCAGGGCACCAAGACGGTGCCGGTCGACGTCGCGCCCTCGTCCGTACTGGCGCTCGCCCAGCGGGCGCGGATCGTCGTGGTGAACACACAGGACAAAGCGGTCAAAGCCACGGTCGACGGAAAAGAGGTCGATCTGTCGCCTTATGAGGTGCGCTGGATTTCCCGCGTGTGATAACCCGCTCAGGTAGCATTTTTCAGCATGAGCGACCACAATTGGCCTTCCGTTGCGGCCGTCATCACCACTCGCGGTGACCGCGCCGACTTTCTCCGGGAGGCGATCGAATCGATCGTCGCCCAGGACTATCCGGGTCGAATCAATGTAATGGTGGTATTCGACCGCGCCGAGCCCGACGAGAGTCTCACCGAGCTGGGAGACGGGCCGATGCGCGAGGTGCGCGTCATGCTCAGCGACCGGCCTCCCGGCTCCTCCGCGAGCAGGAACGCCGGGATCCTCGCCACCGAGTCCGACCTGGTCGGGTTCTGCGACGACGACGACTCCTGGTTGCCCGGCAAGCTCAGGAGCCAGGTCACCGCCCTGCGGTCGCGGCCCCGCGCGTTGTTCGCCTCCTGCGGGGCGATCACGACGTACGACGGATGGTCCGCGGAGTGCATGTGGTCCAAGCCGCAGATCGCGCACGCCGACCTGCTCGTCTCCCGGGTGAAGGAGGCGAACACCGACTCCTTCCTCGCCTACCGCAGCGCGCTGCTCGGCCCGATCGGGCTGTTCTCCGAGGAGATCCCCGGCGGGTTCGCCGAGGACTACGAGATGCTGCTGCGCGCCGCGCGGCACTCGCCCATCGTCTACGCGCACGAGGTGGGGGTCCGGGTCCGCGGTCACGGCCGGACGTCGCACTTCACCGGGAACTGGGAGACCATCGCGTCGGCGAACGAGTGGCTGCTCGACGCCTACCCCGAGTTCAGGTCGGAGCGCCGCGGGTTCGCGCGCATCGCGGGCCAGATCAGCCTCGCCTGGGGCATGCTCGGCCGGCGCGGCACCGCCATGCGCTGGGCCGTGCGCGCCTTCCTCGCCAGCCCGCTGGAGATCCGGTCGTACGTCGTGACGGCGCTGGCGATGCGCGCCGTGAGCAGGTCGTGGGTCCAGCGCCGCCTCGACGCCATCGGGGCCACTTCCTAGGCGTACGCTCCGGAGCGCGTGTCTAGATGTGCACGCTGTCGGCGATCCGGGCGATGCCGTCGATCAGCGGCGGTATCGCCCCGATGTGCCCCGCCGTACGGACCGGCCGGATCCGCCGGGCCATGGTGCGCAGCCACTTCTCCGCCGGGGCGGCGTGCAGCCGGAGCGAGCCGAACCCGTCGCCGATGCAGGCCCTGGTGAAGGCGTAGGGCCCCTGGTCGCGGTACGGATCCACCGTCACGCAGCCGTAGGTGTAACCGGCGGCCCGGACCGCGTCCAGGACACGGACGTCGGCGGCGCCGTACGGATAGCAGATGCCGTCGGCGGGCTGGCCGGTGATGTCCCGCAGGATCTCGCGGCTGCGGGACAGCTCGTCCGCGAGTCCCTGGTCGTCCAGCGTGGTCAGCGAGGTGTGGGTCAGTCCGTGGGACGCGATCTCCATCCCGGCGTCGGCGGCCTCGCGGAGGTGGTCGGCGCCCATCAGCTCCTTGCGCGGGCCGGGCTGATCCCATTTGTTGAACTGGCTGAGCAGCCCCGACACGATGTACAGGCTCGCGGTGAAGTCGTACCGCCGGAGGATCGGGAGCGCCTGCTCCATGAAATCGACGTAACCGTCGTCGAACGTGAGCGCGATCATGCCGCTCGGGTCGTCGGCGGAGAGCAGCTCCCGCATCGTGACACCGCGTTTGTCCTGCTTGTAGATCCATCTGATCTGCGACTCGAAATTCTCCGGAGTGACAGTCAGGGTGTAGGGATCGTACGTGTAGTGATCGATTGAGTGGTACATCCAGATCGCAGGCACGCAAGAAGTCTAGAGAATTCATTTACTCGGCCTTCGAGTTCGTGATCGCATCGTGACCAGGATGCTTCGCGGCGAAAGCCGCACGTTCCCGCAAACCCCATGAATAACAGATCGCGCTGCTACGATCACGGTCATGAGCGAACAGCGCCTGCCTTCGGTGGCGGCTGTCATCTGCACTCGAGGGGACCGCGCCGAGCTCCTGCGGGAGGCGGTGGACTCGATCGTTCATCAGGATTACGCGGGCCCGATCACCATCATGGTGGTGTTCGACCGCGCCGTGCCCGACGAGAGTCTCACCGAGCTGGGAGACGGGCCGACGCGCGAGGTGCGCGTCATGCTCAGCGACCGGCCCGCAGGCTCCTCGGCCTGCAGGAACGCCGGGATCCTCGCCACCGAGTCCGACCTGGTCGGGTTCTGCGACGACGACGACTCCTGGTTGCCCGGCAAGCTGACCGCGCAGGTGGCCGAGCTCGTACGGCGTCCCGAGGCGGGGTCCGTGGCCTGCGGCGCCGTCACGATCCACGACGGCTGGACCTCCGAGTGCGTCTGGGACAAGCCGGAGATCACGTTCTCCGACCTGCTGCGCTCCCGGGTGAAGGAGGCCTCGCCCTCCTCGTTCGTGGTCCGCCGTGAGCTGCTGCTCGGCTCCGTGGGGATGTTCTCCGAGGAGATCCCCGGCGGGTTCGCGGAGGACTACGAGATCCTGCTGCGCATGGCGGGGCATTCCCCCGTGGTGTACGTGCGCCAGGTCGGGGTGCAGGTCCGGGTGCAGGGGCGCACCTCGCACTTCACCGGCAACTGGGCGGTCATCGCCGAGGCGCTGGAGTGGCTGCTCGCCGAGTATCCCGCGTTCTCCGGGGTTCGCCGCGGGTATGCCAGGCTGGCCGGGCAGATCGCCCTGTCCAAGGGGATGCTGGGCGAGCGGAGGGAGTCGCTGCGCTGGGCCTCCCGGGCGTTTCGCGCCAGCCCGCTCGAGATCCGCTCCTACGTGGTCGCGGCGATGGCCCTGCACGCGGTCAGCCGGTCCTGGGTGCTCGCGCGGCTCGCCGCCGCCGGCGCCACCAGCTGAACCGGCGTCATCCCGTTCTCCCGCTCATCCCGCCGACTCCGTCGGGCCGCCCTCGCCGCGCGGCTGCGCCGCGGTCTTCCCGCGCAGGTTCCCGTAACGTCGAAGCACCCGGTCCGCGATGCCGTACAGGCGGGGCCGGTCCAGGATGTACTGCTTCGCGCCGCGCACCGGTGAGTTCCTGACCCAGTGCAACGCGGCGCCCGCCGAGCGGCGGCGGACGCACCCCTCGCCCACCATGTGGCCGCTCGTCCGCAGGTTCTGTTTGTAGTCGTCGCCCTTGCTGACGCTCCAGTCCATCTGGGTGATCCCGTCCTGCGCCGCGGCCTTGGCCATCAGCAGGTGCTGGACGAGCCCGGGGGAGTACTTGGAGTACTCGGCGTCGTACGCGGGGAACCAGCCGGCGAGGAGCGGGCCCGAGCGCAGGCCGATGTGCCCGGCGATCGGCGCGTCCCCGGCGTACAGCATGGTCAGCAGCCCGGCGCAGCCCGGCGCCCGGCTGGCGTGCAGCCGCTCGACCAGCTCCACCACCCACGGCTGCCCGAACCGGTCCTGACGGCCGATCCGGCGGTACTGGCTCGACTTCCACCGCATCAGCGTGCGCAGGTCGCCGATGTCGGCGCTGTGCAGTTCCACCCGCAGTGGCCCGACGTCGCGGCCGAGCTTGCGCTCGCGGTAGAGGCCCATCTTCAGCGTGCGGGGGGCGTTGGCCTTCACCTTCGCGAGGTAGTCGTCGTAGCCGCCGCCCACGTCGATGAGCACCGACTCCGCCTCGACGGTCGCGAACGGGGCGAACCAGGGCTGCCCGCCGACCAGGAACTCGAACTCCCAGACGTTCAACCGGGAGCCGCGGAGCAGCGCCGCCGGGTCGAAGCCCGCCCCGGGCCGGTGGACGACCCCCTGCGCCAGCGAGACCCAGCCGGCGATCGGCCTGCCCACCCCGAGCGGGTGCCGTTCGAAGGGGAAGAAGCCGACGGTCTCGTTCCCCTCGGTGAGCACCGCGACGAACGCGTCGTCCCGCACCTCGCCGACGGCCATGGTGAATTCCGGGGACAGAAACGGGCTGGCCAAATGAGGTTGGGAGTCCTGCATCGACCGCCATTCCGCCTGTTCGCCGGGGCCGAGCTCATGGGGGCGGATGACCGAGATCTGCATGAGATCCTTTCGCGGCGGGGGGAATGCCCATTGTAGGGCGACAGAATGCCGCGATGTGGGATCCTTTGGGAGTGAAGCTCATCGCTGATCTCGACATCGCGAAGCTGGACTTCTGGGAGCGGCCCGTCTCCGAGCGGCACGAGGCTTTCGCGTGGCTCAGGGAGCAGGAGCGTCCTTTGTTCTTCGCCCAGCCCAAGGTTCCCTTGGCGCGCGCGGGCAAGGGTTTCCACGCACTGGTACGCCACGCGGACGTGACCGAGGCGAGCAGGAACGGCGCGGTATTCGCCAACAGTCCAGCGGTTACTAATCCAGAACCACCCAAATGGGTGAAATACATCTATGGCGACTCCTTGGAGAACAAGGACGCGCCCGAACACACCCGGTTGCGGCGCATCGTCTCCAGGGCTTTCGCCCCCCGGATGATGGCGCGGCTGGAAGAGCACATGCGGCGCCGCGCGGAGGAGGCCGTGTCGGCCCTCGCCGCCGCCGGTCCCGGCGACTTCGTCGAGCTGGTCACGCAGACGTACACCACCCATGTCGTCTGCGACCTGCTGGGCATCCCGGACGCCGACCGCCCGCAGGTCCTGCGCTGGGTACGCGACACGGTGGAGTACCAGGCGGTACGCAGCGACCCCAAGGGCATGCTGCGGCATGCGGCGAAGAACACCAGGGCCACCTTCGGCCTGCGCAACCTGGTGATCCGGTTGGGCAGGGAGCGCAGGAAGGAGCCCGGCGACGACGTCATCTCGGCCCTGGCGTGCGCCGACGTCGAGGGCGAGCGGCTGACCGGCATGGAGCTGGGCGCGTTCTTCCTGCTTCTCGTGGTGGCCGGCATCGACACCCCCGGGCACACCATGTCGCACGCCCTCGCGCTGCTCAGCGAGCATCCCGACCAGCGCGAGCTGCTGCTCTCGGACTACGACAGGTACATGCCGGGCGCCGTGGACGAGATCGTGCGGTACGCCTCGCCCATCACGCAGCTCCAGCGGACCGTCACCGCGGAGTACGAGCTGCGCGGGCAGCGGCTGGCGCCCGGAGACAAGGTGGTGCTCTTCTACAACTCGGCGAACAGGGACGAGCGGGTCTTCACCGACCCCGACGTCTTCGACATCTCGCGGGGCCCCAACCCGCACGTCGCCTTCGGCGGTCCGGGCGCCCACTACTGCCTGGGCGCCCATCTGGCCAAGCGCGAGCTGACCGTGCTCTTCCAGGAACTGTTCACCCGCCTGCCGGACGTCCGGCTCGCCGCGCCCCCCGAGCCCATGGTGTCCACGTTCAACAACGCGATCAGGCGGCTGCCCGTCACGTTTTCGTGAGCCGCGCGTAGCCCTTGAGCACGCGGTCCGCCTTGTCGCGCAGGAAGGGGTTGGCCAGCACCGTGTTGCGGAGCGTCCGTACGGGCGTGCTGGCCAGCCAGTGCAGGCCCGCGGCCGGTGAGAGGCGGGCCACCCGGCCCTCGGCCACCTCCAGGTCGTGGGTCTTGAGCTTCTCCTTGTAGTCCTTCTCGCCCCGGCCCATGTCGATCAGCGTCAGCCCCGTCGCGGCGAAGTCCCTGGCGATGTCCAGGTGCATGACCATGCCGGGGGAGTACCGCGCGTACTCCACGTCGTAGGTGGGGAACCACATGCACAGCCGGCTCCCCGTGCGCACGCCGAAGTGACCGGCGATCAACCGCTCCCCGGCGTACAGCAGGGACAGGCTGCCGGCGAACCGGTCGGTGCGGATCGCGTGCAGCCGCTCCACGAGCTCGACGATCCACGGATGCGCGAACCGGTCCATGCGGCCGGTGCGGCGGTACTGGGCCGACTTCCAGGCGAGCAGTTCGCGCAGCGCCGCGACGTCGGAGGACTCGGCGACGTGCCGGACCTCGCCCACCTCCCGGCCGAGCCGTCCCCGCTGGTAGCGCGTCATCTTGTGCGTCTTGGGGGAGCGCCGCCGCAGCGTGGCGAGGTAGGCGTCGAATCCGTCGCCGATGTCGATGGCGGGCGAGGGGAAGCGGGCGGCGTGATGGGGGACGAACATCGGCTGCCCGACGTGGAGGTGGTCGAACTCCCAGGTGGCGAGGCCGCTCGCGCGCAGCAACCGGGTGGCGTCGATTTCGAGGCCCTGGGCGTACACCATGCCCTGGAGATCGGTGAGGCCCGCGCCAACCGGCCGCCCGATGCCCAGGCGGTGTTTCTCGAACGGAAAGAATCCCGCGATTCCGGAACCGTCGCTCACGACGGCGACGCGCACGTATGGGCGAAGGCTCCCGACGGTCTGGACGAACTCGGGGGAGAGAAAGGGATTGTCCTGCTCCGGATCCGCGTCCTGGAACTTTCGCCATCGGTCGAGTTCCGGCTCACCGAGGTCGTTGGGGTGGATCACAGAAATCTGCACCACGCCATAATCTCGCTTTAAACCCGATAAGCGACCCCAAACGCCCGCAAGGGCCATCTCGCATCGATATTCTTTCGCGCGTGGGACGGCATTCGAGTGGTATCGCGCTGCCTCGTTGGCCGCTTGCCCTCGGCCTGATTGTGATCATGGTCGCCGCGATGGCCGCGATTCTGGGAGGAGCCGCCGCCCGGCGCTCCGGCGCCAAGCCCACGCCGCGCCCGGCCGTGGCGGTGGCGCCGCTGTCCTTCGACCAGGCCCGTACGCCGGAACGATGGCCCCGGTGGGGGATGACGCACACGCAGTACAGCGTCACCGAGGACGGGCCCGCGGCGGCGGAACGGGCGCGTGAGGCGCTCGGCGCGCGGGCCGTGGTGCAGAACCAGCACATCATGGGGTTCGGGGCGGGCAATCCGGAGCCGAAGCCGGGAGAGTACGACTTCTCCTCGCTCGACGAGCGGGTCAGGCTCATGGCGGAGACCGGCGCCGCCCCCGTCATCACCCTCTGCTGCGCACCCGACTGGATGAAGGGCGGGCGTTCCGGCGACACCGACTGGAGCCTGCTGGAGATCGCGCCGCGCCACGAGCACTTCCCCGACTTCGCCCGGCTCGCCGCCGCCGTGGCCCGGCGCTACCCGAACGTCCGCCACTTCATCGTGTGGAACGAGTTCAAGGGGTTCTGGGACGGCCCGCGCCGGGAGTGGAACGCCGCCGCCTACACGGAGCTCTACAACCAGGTGTACGACGCGCTCAAGGCGGTGAACCCGGAGATCAAGGTGGGCGGGCCCTACGTGCCGGTGTCCAGCCAGGCCGGGGACGCGGCCGCCTCCGAGGTCGCGGGGCCCTGGGGCTCGGTGGACCGCAAGGTGCTGAAGGCCGTGGAGTACTGGCTGCGCCACAAGCGGGGCGCGGACTTCGTCGTCGTGGACGGCGGGGTGACCTCCGAGGACGGGCGGGCCCGGCCGGACGAGTTCACCGCGCTCGGCAAATTCGGCGCGATGACCAGGTGGCTGCGCGAGCACTCCGACCTGCCCGTGTGGTGGGCCGAGTTCTATCCCCTGCCCTGCGCCTCTCTGGAGCCCGGCGGCTCGTGCCTGGCCCTCACCTGGGACGAGCGGCGCCGTACGGCGGTGACGGCGGCCGCGCTGATCGAGCTGGCGGAAGGCGGCGCGGACACCGCGCTCTACTGGGACACGCACCGGCCGAAGACCCGGGACTGCCCGCTGTGCCTGTGGTCCGGCGACGACGGCGCGCCCACGGAGTCCCTGGCGCTGCTCCAGGACTTCGCCCGCTGGTTCCCCGAAGGGACGGAGCCCGTCGCGGTGGACGTCTCCGTCCCCCAGGTGCGCGTGCTCGCGCGGGACGGCCGGATGGTCGTCGTGAACACCACGGACGGCAGGCTCGCGGCGCGCGTGGACGGCGGCGCCGTGACGCTGGAGCCGTACGAGGTGCGATGGATGGACCGCTGACGGTCACAGCCCGAGGCTGACGAAGCGCTCGACCACGACGGCCACCGCGATCACCAGCAGGACGACCGAGATCTGGAGGAGCCGGCGGCGGGCCCGCGTCCGGGGCGATCCGGAGAGCCGCATCGTCTCGGCCGCGACCAGTGTGCCGATGAACAGGACGGCGGCGGCGACGCCCACCGGTGTCCACGTCGTGACGCCCGGCGGGGTCACGGTGAGGTCGGGCGCGGGCGGCACGGAGCCCGCCGGCGGGCGGCGCAGCGCGTACACCGCGGCGTCCTCGTCGGAGTACAGCGTGACCAGGTCGGGTGAGGCGGCCATCGCGGCGCGGATCCGGACGCCCCAGCCAGGGGCGAACCCGCTGCCGAGCGGGTCGGTGACCTCCATCATGGTCTCCTGGTTACGCGCGGCGAGGAGGAACGAGCCGGGCCCCGTCTCGCGCAGCGCCGCCACGATCGGCGCGGTGTCGGACGGATCGACCGGCGCCGAGACGCCCAGCCACTCGATCCGCTCGACGTGCTTCTCCCGCCACGGGATCACGCTGTAGGCGAGGTCTCCGGTGACGGTGCCGGGCTTCTCCTCCATGGGGGTCAGCATCAGGACGCGCGCGCTCGGCTTGTCATGGGCGTAGATGTAGTCGAGCGCCGCGATCTCGCCGGAGGAGACCCGCTCGAACTGCTCGTTGCCGTACTTGGCGACGTAGAAGCCGCCGGCGAGGGCAAGGGCGGTCACGAAGGCGAGCACCATCGGCAGCCGTGCCCGGAGCCGCACCAGGACGGAGCGGGCGACCTGGCCCTCGCGGACCTCGCGCAGCCGCACGCTGTCCGGCGAGTTGGGGAAGAACGCGTACGCGGCGAGCAGGCAGGCTCCCGGCAGCATGAAGAAGTAGACACGCAGCCCCATCTCGCCGCCGTAGCTCTGCATGGCCATGGCCGACACCGGCATGACCGTCAGCACCAGGGCGACCCGGTCGATCACCTTGCGGCGCAGCCGGCGCAGCAGGCCGATCCCGGCGAGCAGCGCGAGCACCCCGGCGAAGCCGAGCCGCACCTTCAGGACGACGGAGTGCAGCGGGTCTCCGGTGGAGGCGGCGATCCGGCCGGTGGTGTTCGAGCTCAGGTTGCTCACGAGTGACCCGAACGCGCCGAACATGTCCCCCAGATGGCCCGCCCAGTACGGCGTGGCCAGGTAGCTCACCCAGGCGACGGCCAGGGCGCCGACCAGCCAGGGCAGCGTGCCGAGGGAGCAGCGCCGTACGATCACCAGACCGAGGCAGGCCGAGGCCATCATGAACGGCGTGATCTGGTGGCTGGCGGTGGCGGCGGCGCCCAGCAGGATCAGCACCAGGAACAGCACGATCCGGGTCATCGAGTCGGCGGGGCGGGACGTGAACTCGCCGGGATCCGCCTCGTCGAGGCGGCGGACCAGGCGGCCGAGCAGGCTCCTCGGCGCACTGCCGGTGTCGGCGCGTTCCTCGCGGCCGAACCAGGTGAGCAGGATCGCCAGGAACAGCAGGTACATGAGGTACGTGGTGCCCTGCGGGGAGAAGTAGTCCTGGCCGATCCACTGGAGGGTGACGAACAGGATCGCGGCCAGCCACTTCGCCCGCCGGTCGGCCCGCATCCTGCGCAGGATCAGCAGGAGAGGGATGAGGTAGAGGACGTTCGAGGCGACGGGGTACCAGTTCATGAACTGGCGGAGGTCGTCCATGCCGAGCGCGCTGCCGACGAAGGCGAACAGCGTGAAGAACCCGGGCCAGCTGAAGCGGGCGTCCAGCCCGGGAAGGGTCTCCCCGCTCCTGCCGATGAACTCCACGAACCCGGCGTGCAGCCACGCCGTCGGAAAGCGGGGCTCCGGGGAGACGAGCGCCGAGGCGCCGTGCAGGCAGAAGGCGATGGCGAAGAGCTGCAGGAGCAGCAGGACCGGACGGTAACGACGCTGCGAGAGCGTCACGAAGAACGACGCGACCAGCAGCGCCAGGCCGCCGAGCGCCGCGGGGGGGAGCACGGAGATCAGGCCGAGGCCGTTCATCCGGTCGAGATCGACGCCCGTCAGCCGGCTCGGCGGGGCGACCATCGCGAACACGAAGATCGCGAACCCCTCCACCGCCAGCACCGGCAGCACCCACCGCCTCGCCCGCTCGGGCCAGCCGGACGGCGCGCCGTCCGAAGAGGTCGCCCGCACGGGCGCGAGGAGGTTGCTGACGCGGTCGCCGATCGTGGTCACGAAGACCATCATGCGGGAGACGGGGTCCGTCGCGGCGCGCCCCGGAACGATCAGCGCGCGCAGGAGCGAGGGCGCGATGGCGGTCGCCACCGCGAGCTGGGCGACGAGGACGGCCACGCCGACGCCGTCGATCCCGAGCCGGGGCAGCAGCAGGAAGGTGCCGCTGAACGCGAGGGCGCACATCGCGCCCTGCACGACGGCGAGGGTCCTGACGCGGCTGCGCGCCCGGAGGACGCCGATGTAGATCTCGATCACGGCCCGGGGCAGCGCGGCCAGCGCGATGAGCCGCAGCAGGCCGGTGGCGTGCTCCGCGTGCCCCGGCCCGAAGACCGCCATGATGTACGGCGCCAGCACGACGGTGGCGAGCACGGCCGGGCCGAGGACCATGAACGCGCGGGCGAGGGCGCGGCGGCCGTGCTGGGCGAGCATGGCCGTGTCGAAGACACTCTCCACGGTCAGCGAGGCGGCCATCGTGAAGGCCAGCATCTCCAGGATGCCGCCCAGCATCCCGGTGCTGTAGTAGTAGTTGTACGTCGTCGCGTCGACATGGACGCCCACGATCACGGGCAGCAGGTACGTGACCGCGAGGATGAACGTGGAGCCCAGATAGTCGCCCGCGAGGAAGCGGCCGACCGCGCGCACCGTGGGCGGTGTCCGGTCCGCGGTGTCGCGCGCGTGCCTCGGGACGAGCCTGCGGAACATCAGCAGGTTGACCGGCAGCACGGAGATCGCGACCGCGACCACCCAGGACACCGTGATCCCCTGCCGGGGCAGGATCCAGGACAGCGCGACCAGCAGCACGATCTTGACCAGGCTGGACCCGATCGTGCTGAAGGGGACCCAGGTGGCCTTCCGCAAGCCGGTCAGGGCGACGTCCTGGAGGGTGAAGACCACCCAGACGAGGACCGCGCCCGCGAACAGCGCCCCCGGGCCGAACCCGGCCAGGTCGCGGTAGTTGTCCCCCCACCGGTCCAGGGTGAACAGGAACACCACGGTCGCCAGGCCGGCCGCGGCGAGGGAGACCAGGTAGACCGAGCGGATGAACCGGCCGGTAGCGCGGCCGGTGTCCGGGACGAACCGCGTCAGGGTGCCGACGAAGCCGAACGACGTGATCGCCGCGAGGAGGCGCATCGCCCCGATCACCGCCATCGCGCGGCCGCCGTTCGCGGTGTCGTACAAGCGGGCCGCGAGCACCCAGTAGACCAGGCCGAGCGCGCCGGATCCGGCCGCGCTCACCATGAGCGCGTACGCGTTGCGCAGGAGGGGGTCGCGCAGGCCGAGGGTGAAGCGTCCGCGGGGCGTGCGCCCCGGATCCTCCCGCGTCACGTCGTCGGGCGTCGTGCGGGGGAGGATCTCAGTCACGGGCTCGCTTCCAGCGGTACAGCGGGCACTCCCACGTCGGGCCGGTCAACGGGAACGCGTCGTGCCGAGCCGGGCGGCAGGACCCACGTGATTGTCCGGCAGGACACCGCCGCGCCGCAACCGGTACCGCGAAGCGGCGAGACCTCCGGAACGATCACGCGGCCCCCTGGTCCGCCGCGGCGGGCGGGGCCTGGGCGGACGTCCGGTCCGGTACGGGCGCCCCGCCGCCGCGCTCGCGCACGATGGTCTTGAGCACCCGCCATCCGTCCCGGATCGCGCGCAGGTTGCTCGCGCCGTGGATGCGGCTGCGCTCGTGGCTGGGGATCTCGTGCACCCGCAGCCCGGCCTTGGCGGCGCGGATGTTCATGAGCGTCTCGACCTCGAAACCGTCGCAGTCGAGGCCGAGGGCGTCGAGGTGGCGGGCCCAGAAGGCGTTGTAGCCGTAGCACAGGTCGGTGTAGCGGGTGCCGTACAGCCGGTTGACCAGGGTGCTGAGCACGAAGTTGCCGAACCGCCTGCAGAGCGTGATGTCGTCGCTCCCGCCGCCGCTGGCGAACCGCGACCCCTTGGCGTAGTCGGCGCCCGCGACCAGCGCGCCGACGAACCTGATGATCTCCCGCCCGTCGGTGGAGCCGTCCGCGTCGATCATCACGATGATGTCGCCCGTGCAGGCGGCGAATCCGGCGGCCAGCGCGTCGCCCTTGCCCTTGCCGCTCTGCTGGACCACCCGCAGGCCGGGCCGCAGCCGCCGGGCCACCGCGACGGTGTCGTCGGTCGAGTTGCCGTCGACGAGCACGACCTCGCTCACCCAACGGGGAAGGGTCGCGAAGACGTGCGGGAGGTTCTCCGCCTCGTTGAGAGCGGGCACGACGACGCTCACGCGCGGAGAGATCGCCATATCGGGCGTTAGGCGGATAAAACCGTCACTGGACGACTTGTGAGTGAGTGTCGTTAAATGTGAACGGGAGAGAGATTTGGTGCTCTCGGGGTTCATGTTATGTGGATCCTCCGGGGCATTCGGGGCATGGTGCTGGCGGCGTCGTCGGCGCGGGGGCACGTTGCCCGTCGCTATCAGCGAGGACGTTGGAACGTACTGGATAGGTCTCGCGACGGCCCGGTTCGGTTGGCAGGACGACCGAAAATCCGCCGAAAAACGAGGGCTACGTTACATTCCTGATCTATGTCCCGGGTGGCCGATGACGAGGTACGCTTTTTGCCCCGATTCTGGAACGGATCTCATTCAATGCCCCCACCCTCGCCGAACTGCGTCTTTTGCGCCGGCGCCGGGGTTCGGGCTCGGAGGAAAGGGAAAAACGCGTAACCCTAGCGGCGGCTGATCGTTAAACATATCTGACCAAGTGCGCACTTTGGTGTCAACGCTGACGTCTGGCCTTATCGCCCGGTTTACTCCGTGTCCAAATCGTGATCAAACCTGTGGTCGAACCCGTGGCCTCGGTCCTCGGGCGGGTCAGCCGGTCACGTCGCGCGGGCCCAGCGCGGGCCCGTGCTCGAACGGCACGGCGGCCCCCATGAAACCGCCCCCGCCGGGTAGGGCCAGCCGCCGCGGAGGCTGGCGCTCCAGCGGGACCGGCGGCGCCGCCTGAGCCGCCCTGGCGGCCAGCGCCGCCGCCTGGGCGGGGTCCTGGAACCGGGCGATCCGCCGGACGACCCGGTTGCGCAGTTCCGGCAGATACGCGTAGAGGCTGTCGCCCGGGCACGAGGTGGCGTTGAGGTCGCGGTGCCCGACGATCGCCACGCTCGGGTCGAGGCCGTAGACGCCGCAGAGCCAGGCCGCGAGACGGGTCAGCGCCACGATCTGCCGATGGAGGGGCAACTCGGTCATGTAGGTGCCCTCGGTCTCGATGCCGATCGTGTGGCTGTTGTGGTTCGCCGTGTGCGCGCCCACCACGTGTTCCCCGCGCGCGATGGCGGCGAGCGTGCCGTTCCTTCCCTCCATGACGTAGCCGCCGCGGCTGATCGTGAACTGCTGGCCGATGTCGTCCCAGCCGTTGCGGCCCATGTGGTAGCGCTGGATCGCCTGCGACAGCCGGAAGGCGGCGTCGATCCCGGTGTCGGCGACGTTGGCCGTCGCCGTGTGGTGGACGACGATCCGGTCCGGCGCGTGGTCGACCACCAGGGCCGGGCGCCGCGGCGGGCGGGCCTGCCAGTCCTGGCGCGGATGGATGCGCGGCGGGGCGGCGATGACGGTCCCGGTGGTCGACGCCGCTCGCGCCGCCACAGTCGGTGCCGCGGTCGGGGCCGTCGTGGCCGTCGTCGCCGCGGCAGCGGGGACCGCCGCGGGTGTCGCGGCCTCCGCCGCCGTTCCCGCCGCTGTCGCTCCCGTCGCCCCGGTGGCGGCGGCTGTGGCTCCCGCCGTGCTGCCCGAAGCCGTGCCCGAAGCCGTGCCCGAAGCCGTGCCCGAAGCCGTGCCCGAAGCCGTGCCCGAGGCGGTGCCCGACGTCGCGGCGGCGGTCGCGGGCGCGGCCGGAGGCATGACGGCGGGGGGAAGCGGCCGGAGCAGCGCCACGCCCGCGACACCGCCCCCGAGCGCCAGGAACGCCCGTCGGCTGAGCGCGGCCTCACCATCCGGCGTGAGACCGCGTGTGCGCGCGACCTCGGGCACCGGCCCGAGGTCGCCGGAGTGTGCGGCCTCATCGTCCGGCGTGAGACCGCGGAAGAACACGGACATGTTGACCCTCCCCGAATCGAGCGTGAATTCTCGGGGTTTCCACGTCGGCCGGGAAGGTCGAAGCCATCGTCCCCAGGCACGGAGACGGCTACTCCTCGCGGTCGGATAGTGACGGGTATGTCCGCTGCGCCGGGCGTGCTACGGGATCGCGGCGAGGAAGCGCTCCCGTTCCTCCTCGGGCAGGTGGTCGATGAAGAGGACACCGTCCAGGTGGTCGGCCTCGTGCTGGAGCACACGGGCGAGCATGCCGATGGCGCGGATCGTGAGCGGCTTGCCGTACATGTCCCGGCCGCGGGCGACGGCGGAGAAGGAGCGCTCCAGCGGCCACCACAGGTTCGGGGCCGACAGGCACGCCTCGTCGGCCCGGATCAGGCGGCCGGAGACCTCCAGTCGCGGGTTGACGATGTGGCCCGCCCTTCCGTCCACCTCGAAGGCGATCACCCTGAGGGGGACGCCGATCTGCGGCGCGGCCAGCCCGGCCCGTCCCGACCCGGCCCGCATGGTCGCGGTGAGCGACCGGACGAGATCGCGGATGGAACGATCGAAGGCGGTGACCGGCTCGGCTACGCTCCGTAGCGCTGGATCACTGAACATCCGGATCTGCCGGGCACCCATGCACGCTCCCCGCGGCGACGACGACACCACAACGAAATGCCCGCCCTGGGCGCGTTCCAATCTCTGTTAAATCCGTATTACCGCGGTGATACCTGTAGATCGGATGTTTCACGGGTGCGTCACCTGTAACCCTCGCACGATCACCGAGAGTCATCGTGCGTAACGCGCGCCTCCTAGCGTCGGAGCCGGTCCCCAGCCGGCCCCGACGAACGCGGGAGGAACGATGACGATGGCGCGAGAGGCGCGCGGCGCACCACGGAAAGGCCGCTGGATCGGCCACTGCGAGCCGGACGACCCGGCATTCTGGGAGAGCACGGGCCGCAGGGTCGCGCGACGCAACCTGATCTTCTCGATCGTCGCGGAGCACCTCGGGTTCACCCTGTGGACCGTATGGAGCATCGTGGCGGTGAAGCTCGGCGCCTACGAGTTCTCCACGGACCAGCTGTTCTGGATCGTCTCCCTGCCCAACCTGGTCGGGTCCGCGCTGCGCATCCCCTACACCTTCGCGCCCGCCCGGTTCGGCGGGCGCGACTGGACGATCGCCAGCGCGCTGTTCCTGCTGATCCCCGCCGTCCTCCTCGCGGTCGCGGTGAGCGATCCGGGCACGCCGTACTGGGCGTTCCTCGCCATCGCGGCCACCGCCGGGCTGGGCGGCGGCAACTTCGCCTCCAGCATGGCGAACATCACCTACTTCTATCCCCAGTCGCGGCAGGGCGCGGCCCTCGGGCTGAACGCCGCCGGAGGCAACATCGGCGTCAGCTCCGTCCAGCTCCTCATGCCGCTGGTGATCGGCGCGTTCGGCCTCGCCGCCGCCGGACTGTTCTGGGTGCCGTTCATCGTGGCCGCGAGCGCCGGCGCCTACCTCTTCATGGACAACCTCACCTCGGCGAAGGCCGACCCGAGGGACCAGCTCAAGATCGTCACGAGCGGGCACACGTGGATCATGTCGATCCTCTACATCGGCTCGTTCGGCTCGTTCATCGGCTACTCCACCGCGTTCCCGCTGCTGATCAAGTCGCAGTTCCCCGAGCACACCTCGCTCGTCGGGTACGCGTTCGTCGGCGCCCTCGTCGGCTCCCTGGTCCGCCCCGCCGGCGGCTGGTTGTCCGACCGGCTCGGCGGCGCCCGGGTGACCCTCGCCGGGTTCGCGGCGATGGCCCTGGCGCTCCTCCTGGTGTGGCGGGGGCTGGCCGCGCACGACATCACCCTGTTCTTCGGCGCGTACCTGCTGCTGATCGCCACGACGGGCGTCGGCAACGGCTCGACCTACCGCATGATCCCCGCGATCTTCCGGGCGCGGGCGACCGCCGGGGTCCCGGCGTCCGACACGGAGGCGTTCGCGGAGGCGGCGGCGAACGGCCGGCGGGACGCGTCCGCCGCGATCGGCGTCATCTCCGCGATCGGCGCGTTCGGCGGATTCTTCATCAACCGGGGGTTCGGCACCTCCATCGGGGCGACGGGGGACGCGTCCGCCGCACTCGCCGCCTTCGCCGCCTTCTACGCGGCCTGCCTCGCGCTCACCTGGTTCTGCTACCTGCGGAGGGCCGGTTCCAGAGCCGCCGCGGGCCTCGCCGCGGCGCGAGTCTGACCGGCCCCTCACAGCGCGCCGGGCCCGCCCGTTAGCGCGGTTAGCCGCTTGTAGCACAGAGGTAACAGAAGGGACCCAGCGGTGAAACCCCCTGTCAGCACCATCGGACCCGTGCCGATCTCACCGTCCCCCCGAGCGCCTGTGATGTCACGGGTGCCGGAGGGACCCGCCACCCACTGCCCGTACTGCGCGCTGCAGTGCGGCATGAACGTGGCCGGGGGAGAGGTCACTCCGCGCGAGGACATCCCCGCCAACGCCGGCGGCCTGTGCCAGAAGGGATGGACCTCGGCGGAACTGCTGGCGTCCCCCGAACGCCTGACCACCCCGCTGCTGCGCGGCCGGCCCGCCACCTGGGACGAGGCGCTCGGCTTCGCCGCCGCGCGGATCAGGGCCGTCCAGGAGGAGCACGGCCACGACGCGGTGGCGGTGTTCGGCGGCGGCGGCCTCACCAACGAGGCGGCCTACCAGCTCGGCAAGTTCGCCAGGGTGGCGCTGCGCACCGCACAGATCGACTACAACGGCAGGTTCTGCATGTCGTCGGCGGCGGCCGCGTCCGGCCGGGCGTTCGGGATGGACCGCGGCCTGCCGTTCCCGATCACGGACATCGGGCGCGCGGACGCGCTGCTGCTCGCGGGCGGCAACGTCGCGGAGACCATGCCGCCCTTCGTCCGCCACCTGACCAGGATGCGCGACGGCGGCGGGCGCCTCATCGTCGTCGATCCGCGGGTCACCCCGACGGCCGCGCTCGCGGACCTCCACCTGCAGGTGACCCCGGGCACCGACCTCGCCCTCGCGCTCGGCCTGCTGCACCTGGCCGTCGCCGAGGGGTACGCGGACCTCGGCTACCTCGCCGCGCGTACGAGCGGGTTCGAGGCGGTCAGGGACTCGGTGGCGGCGTGGTGGCCGGAACGCGTCGAGCGGGTCACCGGGGTGCCGGTGGCCCGGATGCGCGAGGCCGTACGCCTCCTCGGCACCGCCCCGAGGGCGATGATCCTCACGGGCAGGGGCGCCGAGCAGCACGCCAAGGGCACCGACACGGTGACCGCGTTCGTCAACCTGGCGCTCACGCTCGGCCTGCCCGGCCGCGAGGGGTCCGGCTACGGCTGCGTCACCGGCCAGGGGAATGGCCAGGGCGGCCGCGAGCACGGGCAGAAGGCCGACCAGCTTCCCGGCTACCGCAAGATCGACGATCCGGCGGCCCGCGCTCACGTCGCGTCCGTGTGGGGCGTCGATCCGGACGACCTGCCCGGTCCCGGACAGTCGGCGTACGAGCTGCTGGACGCGCTGGGCACGCCGGGAGGGCCCAAGGCGCTCCTGCTGTTCGGGTCCAACCCGGTGGTGTCCGCGCCGCGCGCCGGGCACGTCACCGAGCGGCTGGGCGCGCTGGACCTCCTCGTGGTCGCCGACCTCGTGCTCTCGGAGACCGCCGCCATGGCCGACGTCGTGCTGCCGGTCACGCAGTGGGCCGAGGAGGCGGGCACGATGACGAACCTGGAGGGCCGCGTCCTGCTCCGCCGCCGGGCGGCCGACCCGCCGCCCGGAGTGCGGAGCGACCTGGCCGTCCTGCACGGCATCGCCGACCGGCTCGGCCGCGGCGACCTGTTCCCCACCGACCCGCGTACCGTCTTCGACGAGCTGAGGAGGGCGTCCGAGGGAGGGATCGCCGACTATTCGGGCATCACCTACGAGCGGATCGCGGCCGAGACCGGCGTCTTCTGGCCCTGCCCACGCACCGGCGAGGACGGCGGGCCGCATCCGGGCACGCCGCGGCCCTTCCTGGACCGCTTCGCCACCGCCGACGGCCGGGCCAGGCTCGTCCCGGTCGAACACCGGCCGGTGGCCGAGGAGATCGACGAGGAGTTCCCCTACTACCTGACGTCGGGCCGGGTGCTCGCGCACTACCAGTCGGGCGCGCAGACCCGGCGGGTCCCCGCGCTGAACGCCGCGTCGCCCGAGCCGTTCGTGGAACTCCACCCCGACCTGGCGGAGAGGCTCGGCATCGAGCCTGGCGACACCGTTCTGGTGCGCGGCCGGCGCGGCTCCTCCGAGTGCGTCGCCCGGGTGAGCGCCGCGATCCGGCCGGACACGCTGTTCATGCCGTTCCACTGGGAGGGCGTCAACAGGCTGACCAATCCGGCGCTCGATCCGGTGTCGAAGATGCCGGAGTTCAAGGTCTGCGCGGCGACGCTGGAGCGCCGGACGCCGCCCCGCGCGACGGCCGTCGCCGGGGCCGTCGCCGGGGCCGTCGCCGGGGCCGTCGCGGGGGCGGCCGTGGGAGCCGCCGTCGGAGTCGCCGTGGGAGCCGTCGCGGGAGCCGGGAACATCGTGGCGGCGGGTACGGAGCGTGCCCGATGAGGCTCGTCGTGGTCGGGAACGGGATGGCGGGCGCCCGCCTGGTGAGCGAGGTGCGCGCCCGGAGCGCGGACGTGCGCATCACGGTGTTCGGCGCCGAGACGGCGCAGCCGTACAACCGGGTGCTGCTCTCGAACGTGGTGGCGGGCACCTCGACCCGGGAACAGGTCCGCCTGCTCGACCCCCGGTGGTACGCGGAGCACGGCGTGACGGCGCGTCTCGGTGTGGCGGTGAGCGCCGTCGACAGGGACGGCCGGGCGGTCGTGGGCGCCGACGGGACGCGAGAGCCGTACGACGTGCTGGTGCTGGCGACGGGCAGCGAGCCGGTGGTGCCGCCGATCCCCGGGGTGGAGCGGGCGACGCCGTTCCGGACGCTGGACGACTGCGACCGGATCAGGGAGGCCGCCGCGACGGCGCGCCGCGCGGTGGTGATCGGCGGTGGGCTCCTCGGCGTCGAGGCGGCGCGCGGTCTGGCCGGGCTCGGCCTGCCGGTGACGCTCCTCCATCTCGCCGGCCATCTGATGGAGCGCCAGCTCGACGCGGAGGCGGGGCTGGTGCTCGGCGAGACGCTCGCCGCCCTCGGCGTCGAGACGGTGACCGGGGTGAACGCGACCAGGGTCGCCGAGGGAGGGGTGGAGCTGTCGGAGGGCGGACCGGTCGAGGCCGACCTGGTCGTGCTCGCCTGCGGTGTCCGGCCGGTCGTCGGGCTGGCCCGCGACGCGGGACTCGGCGTGGAGCGCGGCGTCCTCGTGGACGACGAGTTGCGCACCGACGACCCGGCGATCTTCGCGATCGGGGAGTGCGCGCAGCACGCGGGCACGGTCTACGGGCTGGTGGCCCCGGCGTGGGAGCAGGCGTCCGTCGTGGCGGACCTGGTCACGGGGACGGACAAGGAGGCGCGCTACCGGGGTTCCCGGCTGGTCACGCGATTGAAGGCGAATCGCGTGGAACTCGCCGCGATGGGGGAGACCCACCTGACGGAGGACGAGGCGGAGATCGTCCGCTTCAGTCACCGGCGCGACGGCACCTACCGCAAGCTCGTGATCAGGGACGACCGACTGGTCGGCGCGATCCTGCTGGGCGAGACGGCGGCCGTGGGCACGCTGACCCAGCTGTTCGACAGGGGCGGGCCGCTGCCCGCCGACCGGGCGGGGCTGCTCTTCCCCGGTCTCGCCGGCCTCGGCGCGAGAGGCGCGGGAGGCGCGGGGGGCGGCGCAGCGGTGGCGGACAGCCCGGTGCGCATGCCGGACTCGGCCCGGGTCTGCCGGTGCAACGACGTCACGAAGGGCCGGATCAGGGCCTGCTGGGAGTCCGGCGCGCGGGACGTCGCCGCGGTGGCGGCCGCGACGCGGGCCACGACCGGATGCGGCGGGTGCCGCGACGCGGTGGAGGGGATCATCGGCTGGCTGTGCGAGCAGGAGGGCGTGCACGCGTGAACGCGAAGCGGCGAAGGGACGCGGCGAGTACGGCGAACGAGGAGCGTGGCGTGCTCACGAGGCAGGAGCGGAGGACGACCGGGGAAGCGGTGCCGAGCACGGGCCGGCGGGTCGTCGTCGTGGGATACGGCCCGACGGCGCACCGGCTGGTCGAGGCGCTCGCCGCGGGCGGGTTCGCCGGCACTGTCACGGTGCTCGGGGAGGAGCCGCGCCCGGCCTATGACCGGGTGGCGCTGACCTCCTATCTGGCCGGCCGTACCGTCGAGGACCTCACCTACCCGGTGCCCGGCGGCGCGGCGGTCACCGTGACGGTCACCGTGGGCGCCCGGGTGGTGGACGTCGACCGCGAGAGCCGCACAGTGGTCACGGCGGCGGGCGAGGCCGTGCCGTACGACGTGCTGGTGCTGGCGACCGGGTCGGCGCCGTTCGTGCCGCCGGTGCCGGGAAACGACCTGCCCGGGTGCTTCGCCTACCGGACGATCGACGACCTGGACGCGATCAGGGAGGCGGCGCGGGACGGCGGTCCCGGCGTCGTCGTCGGCGGGGGGCTCCTCGGCCTGGAGGCCGCCGACGCCCTGCGCGGGCTCGGCCTGACCACCCACGTCGTGGAGATGAGTGACCGGCTGCTGCCCCGGCAGGTGGACGAGGGCGGTGGCGCGGTGCTCAGGAACCACATCGAGGCGCTCGGCCTGACCGTGCACACGGGTGCCGGAGTGGCGGCGGTCGAGCCGGGGCCGGACGGCAGGGCGGCCCGCCTGGTGAAGCCGGACGGCGAGGCGATCGACGCCCGCGTGGTGGTGTTCTCCGCCGGCATCAGGCCGCGCGACGAGCTCGCCCGGCGGTGCGGCCTCGCGGTGGGCGAACGCGGAGGCGTCGTCGTGGACGCGGCCATGCGCACCTCGGACCCGCGCGTCTACGCCGTGGGGGAGTGCGCCCTGGCCGGGGGCATGGTCTACGGGCTGGTCGGGCCCTGCTTCACGCAGGCCGAGGTGGCCGCGGACCGGATACTCGGCGGCACGGCGACGTTCGAGGGCGCGGACCCGTCGGCGAAGCTGAAGCTGCTCGGCGTCGAGGTCGCCCAGTTCGGCGCGACGGCCGGGGCGCTCGACGTCACCTACATGGACCCGGTCGCCGGGATCTACAAGCGGCTGTTCGTCAGCGACGACGCGAGGACGCTGCTCGGCGGCATCTGCGTGGGCGACGCGGCGCCGTACGACACGTTGCGGCCCTTCGTGGGCAGGGACCTGCCGGGGACGCCGAGCGACCTGCTGTTCGCCGGTGCGGGCGGCGACCGCGTCGACCTGCCGGACGACGCTCAGGTCTGCTCCTGCAACAACGTCACCAGGGGCCGGGTCCGCGCGGCCGTCGTCGAGCACGGCCTGACCGACGTTCAGGGCGTCAAGGAGTGCACCAGGGCCGGGACGACCTGCGGCAGTTGTGTGCCGATGCTCAAGCGGATCCTGGCCGAGTCGGGCGTCGAGGTGGGCAAGGCCCTGTGCGAGCACTTCGCGTACAGCAGGGCGGAACTGTTCGACATCGTCCAGGTGCGCGGGATCACGACCTTCTCCCGCCTGATCGCGGAGCACGGCACCGGACGCGGCTGCGACATCTGCAAGCCGGTGGTCGCCTCGATCCTCGCGTCCCTGGGCAACGGCCACATCCTGGACGGCGAGCAGGCGGCGCTGCAGGACACCAACGACCATTTCCTCGCCAACATCCAGAAGAACGGCACCTACTCCGTGGTGCCGCGCGTCCCAGGCGGGGAGATCACGCCGGAGAAGCTCATCGTGATCGGCGAGGTGGCCCGCGACTTCGGGCTGTACACCAAGATCACCGGAGGGCAGCGGATCGACCTTCTCGGCGCCCGCGTCGAGCAGCTCCCGCGGATCTGGAAGCGGCTCGTGGACGCGGGCTTCGAGTCCGGCCACGCGTACGGCAAGGCGCTGCGCACGGTGAAGTCGTGCGTCGGCTCGACCTGGTGCAGGTACGGCGTGCAGGACTCCGTCGGCCTGGCCATCGCCCTCGAACTGCGCTACCGGGGGCTGCGGGCGCCGCACAAGCTCAAGTCGGCGGTGTCCGGCTGCGCCCGCGAATGCGCCGAGGCCAGGTCGAAGGACTTCGGGATCATCGCCACCGAGCGGGGCTGGAACCTCTACGTCGGAGGCAACGGAGGCTTCACGCCCCGGCACGCCGATCTGCTCGCCGCCGACCTGCCGGCCGACGAGCTGGTCCGCCTGATCGACCGGTTCCTGATGTTCTACATCCGCACCGCCGACCGGCTGCAGCGGACCTCCGCCTGGCTGGAGAACCTCGACGGCGGGCTCGACTACCTGCGCGAGGTGATCGTCGAGGACTCGCTCGGCATCTGCGCGGACCTCGACGCCCAGATGGAGCGGCACGTCGCCGACTACGCCGACGAGTGGCGCGCCACCCTCGAGGACCCCGAGCGGTTGCGCCGGTTCGTGAGCTTCGTCAACGCGCCGGGCACCCCCGACCCGTCCATCGCCTTCGAGACCGAGCGCGAGCAGATCAAACCGACCCTGATCCCCCTGGAGGCAGTGAGCAGATGAGCGTTCTTCAGGAAAGTCCCGCCATGGCCGGAAGGCCGGCCGGGGAGCGTGCCTGGACCCCGGTCTGCCGGTACGCCGACCTCCTGCCCGACCGCGGCGCGGCGGCGCTGGTCGGCCACGACCAGGTCGCCGTGTTCCGCACCTTCGAAGGCGGCCTGTACGCCATCGGCAACCGCGACCCCTACAGCGGCGCCTACGTGCTGTCGCGCGGCATCGTCGGCAGCAGGGGCGCGGAGCCGACGGTCGCCTCGCCCATGCACAAGCAGGTCTTCTCGCTGCTGACCGGCGTCAGCCTGGACGATCCGGCGACAGCCGTACCGACCTATCCGATCCGCGTCACCGACGGAACCGTGGAGGTGGGCCTTGACCGCGCCGCCTGACCTGATGCCCGACCTGCTGCCGGCGCCGGTGCCCGGACTGATGCCGGGCGGCCTCCCGGTCGTGCCGCCGGGACCGCAGCCCGCGCTGTCGTCCGTACCCTCCTTCGGGCAGGTGTCCGGGCCGTACTCAGAGGCGTCGCCGGGCGGGCCCGGCTCACCGGAGCACAGTCTGGAGACCGCGCCCGACGCGCTCGCCGGGTTCACGATCGGGGTGACCGCCACCCGGCGCCGCGAGGAGTTCTCCGCGCTGCTGGAACGCCGGGGCGCGCGCGTCGTCCAGGCGCCGGCGATCAGGCTCGTCCCGGTGGCCGAGGACACCGAACTGCTCGCCGCCACGCGGGAGTGCCTGGCCGCCCCCGTCGACGACGTGGTGGTCACCACCGGCGTGGGCTTCCGCGGCTGGATGGCGGCGGCCGAAGGCTGGGGCCTGTCCTCCGAGATCGTCGCGCGGCTGTCGCGGGCGCGGCTGCTGCCCCGCGGGCCCAAGGCGCGCGGCGCGGTACGGGCCGCCGGACTCGCCGACCACTGGACGCCGCCCACCGAGTCGTGCGAGGAGGTCAAGCAGTACCTCCTCGGCCAGGACCTGCGTGGCCGCCGCGTCGCGGTCCAACTGCACGGCGAGCCGTTGACGGGCTTCGTGGAGGCGCTGCGCGCGGCGGGGGCGCAGGTGATCGAGGTGCCCGTCTACCGGTGGCTGCCCTACCGTGACCCCTCGCCGCTGCGCCGCCTGGTCACCCAGGCCATCTCCGGATCGGTCGACGCCGTCGCGTTCACCAGCGCGCCCGCCGTCCTCGCCATGCTGAACGCCGCCCGCGCCGAGGGCCTGGAGGACGCTCTGATCGCGGCCTTCCGCGGCCCGGTGGTCGCGGCCTGTGTGGGCTCCGTCACCGCGGCCCCGCTGACGGAACGCGGCGTCCCGGTGATCCAGCCCGACCGGTCCCGCCTCGGCGCCCTGGCCCGCACGCTGGCCCGCCACCTGCCGGAGAACGGCGTGACGCGGCTCGTCGCGGGCGGTCACCGCCTGGAGATCCGCGGACACGCCGTCGTCGTGGACCACGACCTCAAGCCGCTGCCGCCCGCCCCGATGGCCGTGCTCAAGCGCCTCGCCGAGCGGCCGGGCCACGTCGTGGCGCGATCGGACCTGCGGCTGGTCCTCCCCGGCGGCGCGTCGCGCGACTCGGCCGAGCACGCCGTCGAGATGGCCATCACACGGCTGCGCCGCGGTCTCGGCCCGGCAGGGATCGTCGAGACCGTGGTCAAGCGCGGCTACCGGCTGGCCTGCGACCGGGACGAGCGGTGACGACCCTCGTCCTCGCCGCGCACGGCGCCCGCGACCCCCGGTGGGCGGCGGTCATGGCCGCCGTCGCCGGACGGGTGCGCCGCGCGCGGCCCGGCACGCCGGTCGAGCTCGGCTTCCTGGAGATCAGCTCGCCGCCCCTCACCGAGGTGCTGGCCTGTGTACGCGGCCCGGTCGTGGTCGTTCCGTTGCTACTCGCCGGCGGATACCACGCGCACATCGACCTGCCCGCGGTGGTCGCCCGTGCCCGGCCGGACGCCGTCGTGGCCGGGCGCCTCGGACCTCACCCGCTGCTCGCCTCGGTGCTCGCACGGCGGCTCGCCTCCGCCGGGCTGCGCCCCTGCGACGCGGTGATCCTCGGCGCGGCCGGGTCTTCTGACCCCGCCGCGCTCGACGACGTGCGGGCCGCCGCCCGCCTGCTCGCCGTACGGCTGTCGCGTCCGGTCACCGCGGCCTTCGCCGCCAACGGGAGCCCCACGATCGGCGAGGCGCTCGACGGGGTGCGGACGGGCCCGGCGCCGCGCGCCGTGATCGCGTCCTACCTGCTCGCCCCCGGGTTCTTCCACACCCGGCTGAGCGAGAGCGGCGCCGACCTGGTCAGCGAGCCGCTGGGCGCCGACGACGACCTCGCCGCGCTGGTGTGGACGCGGTTCGACGAGGTGGCGGCGACGGTCGCCGGTACGGCCTGCCGCCCGGAGCCCGTCGCGCGGTAGCGCAGCCCGGAGACCGTCTGCCGCGAGCGCCCGAGCCCGTCCTACGGTGAGCGCTGTCCGGAACCGGCGGCTCGACACGCGTCACTCGCGGTACATGCCGGCCGAGATCTCGTTGAGGGTGTCTCCGAGGCGGTTCAGCCAGTCCGCGATGATCTCCAGTTCGACCTCGGAATACCGGGCGTGCATGGCGGTCATGGCATCGCGGATCCCCAGCGGGTCGTCCTCCGCGGACATGGAGCCGGACGGGTCGGCCAGCCGCACCACCACCTTGCGCCGGTCCTCGGGGTGGCGGTCGCGTACGACCAGGCCGCGCGCCTCCATCCGGTCGATGAGGCCGGTGACCGAGCCGGTGGCGAGCTTCAGCCACTGCGCGATCTCTCCTGGGGTCATCGCCCCCGCGCTTCGCAGCAGCATGTAGCACTGGAAGTCCGTGGGGTTGAGGTCGAGGCCGGCCGACATGGCGTGCAGCAGCCGGATGAGGCCGGCGGCGAGCCGCTGCCCGTCGCCCTGGATCGCGAGATAGAGGCTCTCGCGGGATCGGACCGGTTCCGGGCTCTCCGCGCCGGCCCCTGTGCCGGATCGCGTCTCAGCCTGCCTCTCAGGCCGTGTCTCAGGCCGTGTCTCAGGCCGTGAGCCAGGCCGGGCTTCAGGCGGTGTCTCAGGCCGTGGGCCAGGTCGGGTCTCAGCCTGCGTCTCGGATCGGCTCTCGGGTCGCGTGTCCGGTTGTTCCGGCCGACCGGATCCCGGGGCGCTGTCCATTCGTCTCCAACGGGGTCGGCGCGGCGGATCGCGGGGCGGGGTCGTCGTCTCGTTCGTGTCGTCGCACAGGAATTCTAGGGCGGGTCCACCGCCCGGCGGCGCTGCTCGGCGCGGGCCGCCCCCGCGCTCCGTTGACCCCGCCGTAGCTCCGGCCCGTCGCACTCCCACCCCTCGACGCTGATGTATCTTGATTTCCAAGCATCTTGATTATCGAGTCAATCAAACGCGGGAAGCGTTCGCGGCGATGGCGCCGCGGATCCACGGGGGGCGGGATGACCATCCACGACGGCCTGACAAGGCGGCCAGGATCGCGGCCGAAGGAGCCCGTCGATCCTGGTCAGAGCCGGCGGAGACGGAGAGTCTGGTACGGAGCCGCCATCCTCATCGCCCTGGTGTGGATAGCCGGGGTCGGCCCGCTCGGATCCTTCATGGGCCGGCTGGCGGAGGTGCAGAGCAACGACTCGGCCGCCTTCCTCCCGATCGGGGCGGAGTCCACAGAGGTGCAGGAGGCCCAGAAGCGGTTCGAGGACAGCGGGGCCATCCCCGCGATCGTCGTCTACTCCGTCCCCGAGCCGATGGCCGCGGCGCGACTGGCCGAGATATCGAAGGACGCCGCCAGGCTCGCCGCGCAGCCCTGGATCGAGGGCCGGATCGTCGGCCCCATCCCCGGCACCGAGGACGACCGCGTCGCCCAACTCGTCGTCCCCGTGTCGGAGCGGGTCAAGCCGTCCACCGCGGTCAAGGAGCTGCGTACGCTGCTCGCCGACTCGGCGGTGGGTGGCGCGGAGGTCCAGGTGGGCGGCCCCGCAGCGCTCGCGGCCGACCTCAGCGCCGCCTTCGGCGGGATCGACGGCACGCTGCTCGCCGTCGCGCTGGGCGCCGTGCTGATCATCCTCGTCGCGGTGTACCGCTCACCGCTGCTGCCGTTCGTGGTCATCGTCTCGGCGATGCTCGGCCTGGTGCTGGCGGCGGTCGCCGTCTACGTGATGGCCGACGCCGGGTGGATCAAGCTGAACGGCCAGAGCCAGGGCATCCTGTTCATCCTGGTCGTCGGCGCATGCACCGACTACGCCCTGCTGCTCGTCGCCCGCTACCGGGAGGCGTTGCACGAGCACGCGCGGCCGATCGACGCCCTGCGGACCGCGCTGCGCGGCACAGTCGAGCCGATCCTCGCCTCGGGCGGAACCGTCATCCTGGGCGTGCTGTGCCTGCTCGCCAGTGACCTGTCGTCCAACCGCGGTCTGGGGCCGGTCGCCGCGCTCGGCATCGCCGCGGCGCTGGTGGCGGCGCTGACCTTCCTCCCGGCCGTGCTGCTGCTCCTCGGCCGGGCCGCCTTCTGGCCGGTACGGCCGCGCCCCGCCGGGGAAGCCGCCATCTCGGAAGCCGCCATCTCGGAAGCCGCCGCCTCGGAAGCCGCCGCCTCAGAAGCCGTCACTCCGGCGGCGCGCGCCACAGAACCGGCCGGAGTGCGGAACCATCCGCTGTGGAGCCGGGTCGCCGCGACCGTCGACCGCAGGCCTCGCTTCTACTGGGCGGCCACTGTCGCGCTGCTCGCCGTCGCCGCGGCGTTCGTCCCGCAGTTCCGCGCCGAGGGGACCGCACAGCTCGACGTGTTCCGCGCCGAGGTCGAGTCGGTGACCGCGCAGCGGACCCTGGAACGCGGCTTCGGCTCCAGTGGTTCGGCCACCCCGGCCGTCATCCTCGCCGACGCGTCCCACCTGGACCAGGTGATCGCCGCGGCGGGGAAGGTGGACGGCGTGACCGCCGTCGCGGCCGTCACCGGGAGCGCGGAGGGGGCGCCTGACAACGCCGGCGGGCCGAAGCCGGAGCCCAAGGTCGTGGACGGCAGGTCGCTCGTCCACGCCACGCTCGCCGAGCCCGCGGGGTCGACCGGAGCGGTGGACATCGTGCGCGACCTGCGCGCCGCCGTGCACGCCGTCCCGGGCGCAGGCGCGCTCGTCGGCGGGAGCGCGGCGGTCACCCTCGACACGCTCGACACCTCCGCGCGCGACCTGCGGGTCGTGATCCCGCTCGTGCTGCTGGTCGTGCTGGGCGTCCTGATCGTGCTGCTCCGCTCACTGGTGGCGCCGCTGGCGCTCGTGGCCACCACCGTGCTGTCGTTCGCGTCGGCGCTCGGAGTGGGCGCGCTCGTCTTCAACGGCATCCTCGGCCTGCCCGGGGCCGACCCCGTCGTCCCGCTGTTCGCGTTCGTGTTCCTGGTGGCGCTGGGGATCGACTACAACATCTTCCTGATGACGCGGGCCCGGGAGGAGACCGTACGGCACGGCCACCGCCAGGGCATGCTCCGCGCGCTGACCCTGACGGGCGGGGTCATCACGTCGGCGGGGGTGGTGCTGGCCGCGACGTTCGCCGCGCTGGCCGTGCTGCCCATCCTGTTCCTGCTGCAGCTCGCGTTCCTGGTGGCGTTCGGCGTGCTGCTCGACGCGCTGGTGGTCCGCTCGCTGCTGGTCCCGGCGCTGACGCTGGACGCCGGCCGGTGGATGTGGTGGCCCAGCCGGCTCGCGCGGCGCGACGGCCCCCGACAGAACTAGTCGAGCTCGCGTAGTACGTGCGCTTGGAGCTGGTGGAGCAGCTCCGGCTTCGCCTTCGGCGGTATCCGCGTCTCCGCGAACGCCGTGATCACCCAGTCAGTGCTGTCGGCTCGCACCCGGCCGAGCGGGTCTCCGCCGTTCGGCCTCAGGGAAGGATCGGACCGGATTTCGGCGGCAGGCGAAGCTGCCGGTGATCTTGGCATCACCAGCGAGAGGCTCGGTCGTGCCCCCCACCTGCCGCGCACGCATCTCAGTGCCAGAGGCCGTCAGGGCGTGCGGAACCCTTGGAAGGTCACGGGCTTGCGGGTCTCGAAGCCGAGCCGCTCGTAGAGGGCGATCGCGCCGGTGTTCGCCTCGGCCACGTGCAGGAAGGGACGTTCGTGGCGAGCCACGATACGCGCGACGAGCGCACTGATCAGGTGGGCGGCGTAGCCTCGCCCGCGTGCCTCTGGGGCGGTGCAGACGGCGCTGATCTCGGTCCATCCCGGTGGCCGGAGTCGCTCGCCCGCCATCGCCACCAGCGTGCCTTTGTCGCGGACGCCGAGATAGGTGCCGAGTTCGCGGGTGCGCGGCCAGAATGGCCCGGGCTGGGCCCGCGCGACGAGGTCGAGCATCTCGGGCACGCTGTCCACGCCGAGTTTGACCACTTCGGCGCCGGTCCCGGCAGGGAGGTGATCGGGTCGGCTGTCGCCGGCCCAGATCATCTGGCGGCCTTCGAGGACGAAGACCGGCTCCCAGTCCGGCGGCGGTGTCGCCGCGCGGCTGAACATGTCGGCGAGCTCGCCTCGGCCGAGCAGTCGAGCGAGGTCGGCCCAGTCCTGCGGATCCGGGTCGGCGGCTACCGCGGAGAAGGTCGCGACTCCCGACTGGTAGGTAGCAGCCCGGCCGAGTCGGCGGGCAAGGTGTGCGTGGTGACCGCGCAGTGATGCGCCCACCGGGTCGTCGAGCGCGGCGGCGTCGCGGTTCACCATTCGTGCTGTGCCTCTCGTGTCGAGCCGGGGTCGGCGGGTGACTGGCTGGACGGGCGATGACTCATCCGGCCGGACATCTTATGGACACCATTCTCAAAGACAGAACCGGCACGGGAGGAGCCGCTCGCCCCTGTCGAACACACCCCGTGCCGGTTCACCGGGACCTGCGAAACAGATGAGAGAACTCGTCTGCCGGTGTCCCCGAGGGCCTCGGTCAGGTGCCGACGTAGGCCGCGAGGTGCTCGCCGGTGAGGGTGGAGCGGGCCGCGACGAGGTCGGCGGGTGTGCCTTCGAAGACGATCCGGCCGCCGTCGTGGCCGGCGCCGGGACCGAGGTCGATGATCCAGTCGGCGTGCGCCATGACCGCCTGGTGGTGCTCGACGACGATGACGGACTTGCCGGAGTCGACGAGCCGGTCGAGCAGGCCGAGCAGCTGTTCGACGTCCGCGAGGTGGAGGCCGGTGGTCGGCTCGTCGAGGACGTAGACGCCGCCCTTCTCGGACATGTGGGTGGCCAGCTTGAGCCGCTGCCGCTCGCCGCCGGACAGCGTGGTGAGCGGCTGGCCGAGGCTGAGGTAGCCGAGCCCGACGTCGGCGAGCCGGTTGAGGATGGCGTGCGCGGCCGGCGTGCGCGCCTCGCCTGAGCCGAAGAACTCCTCGGCCTCGATCACCGACATCGCGAGCACCTCGCTGATGTCGCGGCCGCCGAGGTGGTGGTCCAGCACCGATGCCTGGAACCGCTTCCCCTCGCACTCCTCGCAGGTGGTGGCGACGCCGGCCATCATCGCCAGGTCGGTGTAGATGACGCCCGCGCCGTTGCAGCTGGGGCAGGCGCCCTCGGAGTTGGCACTGAACAGCGCCGGCTTGACGCCGTTGGCCTTCGCGAACGCCTTGCGGATCGGGTCGAGCAGTCCGGTGTACGTCGCCGGGTTGCTCCGTCGCGAGCCGCGGATCGCGCCCTGGTCGACCGACACCACACCCGCGCCGGCGGGGATCGACCCGTGCACGAGCGAGCTCTTGCCGGAGCCGGCGACGCCGGTGACGACGACAAGCACCCCGAGCGGGATGGCGACGTCGACGCCGCGCAGGTTGTGCGCCGTCGCGCCGCGGATCTCCAGCGTGCCGGCGGGCTTCCGCACCGTCTCCTTGAGGGCGGCCCGGTCGTCGAAATGGCGGCCGGTGATGGTGTCGCTGGCCCGCAGCCCCTCGACGGTGCCCTCGAAGCAGACGGTGCCGCCCGCCGTACCGGCGCCGGGGCCGAGGTCGACGACGTGGTCGGCGATCGCGATCGTCTCCGGCTTGTGCTCCACGACCAGCACCGTGTTGCCCTTGTCCCGCAGCCGCAGCAGCAGGTCGTTCATCCGCTGGATGTCATGGGGGTGCAGGCCCGTGGTGGGCTCGTCGAAGACGTAGGTGACGTCGGTGAGTGAGGAGCCGAGGTGGCGGATCATCTTGACGCGCTGCGCCTCGCCGCCCGACAGCGTGCCCGACGGCCGGTCGAGCGACAGGTAGCCCAACCCGATCCCGACGAACGAGTCGAGCGTGTGCTGCAGCGTGGCGAGCAGCGGCGCCACCGACGGCTCGTCCAGGCCGCGAACCCATGTGGCCAGGTCACTGATCTGCATCGCGCACGCGTCGGCGATGCTGATCCCGCTGATCTTCGATGACCGGGCCGCCTCGTTGAGCCGGGTGCCGTCGCATTCGGCGCAGGTGGTGAAGGTGACCGCCCGCTCCACGAACGCCCGGATATGCGACTGCAGCGAGTCGACGTCCTTGGACAGCATCGATTTCTGGATCTTCGGAATCAGACCCTCGTAGGTCAGGTTGATGCCATCGACCTTGATCTTGGTCGGCTCCTTGTAGAGGAGGTCGTTCAGCTCTTTCTTGGTGAACTCGCGGATCGGCTTGTCCGGGTCGAAGAAGCCGCAGCCGCCGAAGATGCGGCCGTACCAACCGTCCATGGTGTAGCCGGGGATCGTGAGAGCGCCCTCGTTGAGCGACTTGCCGTCGTCGTAGAGCTGGGTCAGGTCGATGTCGTTGACCGAGCCCCGGCCCTCGCAACGCGGACACATGCCGCCGGTGACGTTGAAGCTGCGACGCTCCTTCACGTTCCGTCCGGCGCGCTCCATGGTGACCGCACCCGCTCCACTGATCGAGGCGACGTTGAAGGAGAACGCCTGGGCTGAGCCGATGTGCGGCGTCCCGAGCCGGCTGAAGAGGATGCGCAGCATCGCGTTGACGTCGGTGGCGGTGCCGACCGTGGAGCGGGGGTCGGTGCCCATCCGCTGCTGGTCGACGATGATCGCGGTCGTCAGCCCTTCGAGTACGTCGACCTCGGGGCGCGCCAGCGTCGGCATGAAGCCCTGCACGAAGGCGCTGTAGGTCTCGTTGATCATCCGCTGCGACTCCGCGGCGATCGTGCCGAACACCAGCGAGCTCTTGCCCGAGCCGGAGACGCCGGTGAACACCGTCAGCCGTCGCTTCGGGATCTCGATGGTGACGTCCTTGAGGTTGTTCACGCGCGCGCCCTGCACGCGGATCAGATCGTGGCTGTCGGCGGCGTGCGGCGCAGGCGACTGCGTGTCGGTCCTCGTGGCCATGCTCATCGTCTCTCCATCTGTTACGTGGGCCGCCTTCGCGGTCTCGGTCGGCGTCGCCTGGCTCGATCTAACCAGATTCGAACAGTAGTACGTCTGGTTCTCCCGCGCTCCGGCCCGTAAAGCCTCCGGGCCCCGGCCGGCGGCGTGCCCGCCGAGGCGTCAGTCCGGTCGGGAGCGCCTGGCGTGAACTCGAACGGGAAGTCTGGGAACGGACGGCCCGATCGCCTGGGGTGGCGGGTTCGCCGCCGGCCGTTCGTCTCAACCGGGTCCGGCCCGCAGGAGAAGGAGCGCCACCGGGACCACGTCCGGGCGCTCGCGATGGAAGGCCAGGGACGGGTCCGGGTCGTCGTGCGGGAGGAAGCCCGGGTGAATGGTGATGTCCACGGCGGTCACGCTAGCCGCGGCTCGGAGGCCCGCGCTTCTCGATTCCTGATCGGTGTGGCCACCTGTTTCGCGACGCGCGACGGATCCTCGCCGTCGCGCGCTCGATGCGCCGCGTCATCAGGGAGCACTGCGGCGGACCCGCCGCAGGGTCAGCCGTCGGTGCCGCGGTCCCTGCGGCGGAGGTAGCGCTCGAACTCGGCCGCGATGGCGTCACCGCTGGCCTCCGGCAGCTCGGTGGCGTCCTTGCGCTCCTCCAGCTCCCTGACGTACTCGGCGACTTCGGTGTCCTGGGCGGCCAGCTCGTCCACGCCGTGCTCCCACGCCCTCGCCTCCTCGGCGAGGTCGCCGTACGGCATCGGGATGTCGAGCATGTCCTCGATCCTGCGGAGCAGCGCCAGGGTGGCCTTGGGGTTCGGCGGCTGGGCCACATAGTGCGGCACCGACGCCCACAGCGAAACGGTGCGCAGCCCGGCCGAGCCGAGGGAGTGCTGGAGCACGCCCACGATCCCGGTGGGGCCCTCGTACTTCGACATGTCGAGGTTGAGCGCGCGGGCCATCCCCGCGTCGCTCACCGATCCGACGATGGGCACCGGGCGGGTGTGCGGCGAGTCGTTGAGCAGCGCGCCCAGCAGCACCGCCAGGTCCACGCCGAGGTCGTGGCACAGGCCCACGACCTCCGAGCAGAACGAGCGCCAGCGCATGTTCGGCTCGATGCCGCGAAGCAGCACGACGTCGCGCTTGGCGCCCGGCGGCCGGGCGAGGAGGAACCGGGTCGTCGGCCAGACGATGGACCGGGTCAGGCCGTCGTCGCCCATCTCCACGACCGGGCGGGTCACCTGGAAGTCGTAATAGTCCTCCGGGTCCAGCTCGACCAGCGGAGTCGCCTTCCACTCCGACTCGAGGTGCGCGAGCACTCCGCTGGACGCCTCACCCGCGTCGTTCCACCCTTCGAACGCGGCGATCAGCACCGGGTCGACGAGCTCAGGGAGCCCTTCGAGCTCGATCACGCGCCGCCTCCTCACTGGCCCACAGGGATATGGCCTTCCCCCCAAGACTATTCGGTGAGGGGCCTCCGGCGTCACCCACGCGCCCAATGATGATCGTTCGTCTGCGGTAGTCCGGGAACCGTGCGGGGGCCGCCGGTCGTTCCTATTGGCCTACGCGTTCAATAGCGCTGACGCGTATCCGGATAGGCTTGGCGCATGACGAGTGGACCGTCCTTCCGCAGAGCCCTGTCCGAGCGCGTGCTGGTGGCCGACGGGGCGATGGGCACCATGCTGCAGTCCTACGACCCCACGATCGACGATTTCCAGGGTCACGAGGGTTGCAACGACGTCCTCAACGTCAGCCGCCCCGACATCGTCAGGGCCGTGCACGACGCCTACCTCGCGGTGGGCGTCGACTGTGTCGAGACGAACACCTTCAACGCCAACCACGCCGCGCTCGGCGAGTACGACATCGCCGACCGGATCTACGAGCTCTCCGAGGCCGGCGCGCGGCTCGCCCGTGAGCAGGCCGACCAGTGGTCCACCCCCGACCACCCCCGGTTCGTACTCGGCTCGATGGGGCCGGGCACCAAGCTGCCCACGCTGGGGCACCTGCCGTACGCCACGCTGCGCGACGCCTACCGCGACAACGCGGCGGGTCTGATCGCCGGGGGCGCCGACGCGCTGATCATCGAGACCTGCCAGGACCTGCTCCAGGTCAAGGCCGCGGTCGTGGGTTCCAAGCGGGCCGTCGAGGCGGCCGGACGCGACGTGCCGATCATCGCCCAGGTGACGATCGAGACCAACGGCGCCATGCTGCTCGGCTCGGAGATCGGAGCCGCGCTGACCGCGATCGAGCCGCTCGGCGTCGACGTGATCGGCCTCAACTGCGCCACCGGGCCGACCGAGATGAGCGAGCACCTGCGCTACCTGGCCAAGCACTGCCGGGTGCCGCTGTCGTGCATGCCGAACGCGGGCCTGCCGCAGCTCACCTCCGACGGCGCCTACTACCCGCTCAGCCCGGGCGAGCTCGCCGACGCCCACGAGGCGTTCACCCGCGACTACGGCCTCGCCCTGATCGGCGGCTGCTGCGGCACCACTCCCGAGCACCTGCGGCACGTCGTCGAGCGCGTCCGCGGCCGGGGTCGCGAGGCCAGGCGCCCCCGTCCCGAGGCCGGCGCCTCCTCGCTCTACCAGCACGTGCCGTTCCGCCAGGACACCTCCTTCCTCGCCATCGGCGAGCGGACCAACGCCAACGGCTCAAAGGCGTTCCGCGAGGCGATGCTCGCGGGCAACCACGAGGAGTGCGTCGAGATCGCCAGGGCGCAGGCCCGCGACGGCGCCCACCTGCTGGACCTGTGCGTCGACTACGTCGGCCGCGACGGCGTGAACGACATGAAGGAGCTGGCGTTCCGGTTCGCCACCGCCTCCACCCTGCCGATCGTGATCGACTCCACCGAGCCCGCCGTCATCGAGGCCGGCCTGGAGATGCTCGGCGGCCGCGCGATCGTCAACTCGGTCAACTACGAGGACGGCGACGGCCCCGACTCGCGGTTCACCCGGATCATGCGCCTGGTCAGGGAGCACGGCGCGGCGGTCGTGGCGCTGACCATCGACGAGGAGGGCCAGGCCCGCACCACCGAGGGCAAGGTCAGGATCGCCGACCGCCTCATCGAGGACCTGGTGCACAACTGGGGCATGAGGGTCGAGGACATCATCGTCGACTGCCTCACGTTCCCGATCGCCACCGGCCAGGAGGAGACCCGGCGCGACGGCATCGAGACCATGGAGGCGATCCGCGAGCTCAAGCGCCGCCACCCCACCGTGCAGACCACTCTGGGCGTCTCCAACGTGTCGTTCGGCCTGAACCCGGCCGCGCGCATGGTGCTCAACAGCGTGTTCCTGCACGAGTGCGTCAACGCCGGGCTCGACTCGGCGATCGTGCACGCCTCCAAGATCCTGCCGATGGCGCGGATCCCCGACGAGCAGCGCCAGGTCGCGCTCGACATGGTCTACGACCGGCGGCGTGAGGGCTACGACCCGCTGCAGCGGTTCATGGAGCTGTTCGAGGGCGTCGACGCCGCCGCGCTGAAGGCGGGCAAGGCCGCCGAGCTGGCCGGGCTCCCGCTGTGGGAGCGTCTCAAGCGCCGCATCGTCGACGGTGAGCGCAAGGGCCTGGAGGCCGACCTGGACGAGGCGCTCGCCCAGCGGCCCGCCCTGGAGATCATCAACGACGTGCTGCTCGACGGCATGAAGACCGTCGGCGTCCTGTTCGGCTCCGGCGAGATGCAGCTGCCGTTCGTGCTCCAGTCGGCCGAGGTCATGAAGAACGCGGTCGCCTACCTGGAGCCCCACATGGAGCGCCTGGAGGGCGACGGCAAGGGCCGCATCGTCCTGGCCACCGTCAAGGGCGACGTGCACGACATCGGCAAGAACCTCGTGGACATCATCCTGTCCAACAACGGCTACGAGGTGGTCAACCTCGGCATCAAGCAGCCGGTGTCGGCGATCCTGGAGGCCGCGGAGGACAAGAAGGCCGACGTGATCGGCATGTCCGGGCTTCTGGTGAAGTCGACGGTCGTCATGAAGGAGAACCTCGAGGAGATGAACGTCCGGGGGATCTCCGAGAAGTACCCCGTGCTCCTCGGCGGTGCCGCGCTGACCCGGGCGTACGTCGAGCAGGACCTGGCCGACCTGTTCCAGGGCGAGGTCAGGTACGCCAGGGACGCCTTCGAGGGCCTGCGGCTGATGGACGCGTTCATGGCGGTCAAGCGGGGCGAACAGGGCGCCGAGCTGCCCGCGCTGCGCACCCGCAGGGTGAAGACCGGCGCGGTCCTCACCCGCACCGCGGTCGAGGACCTGCCGGCCAGGTCCGACGTCGCCGCCGACAACCCGGTGCCCACGGCGCCCTTCTTCGGCGACAGGGTCGTCAAGGGCATCCCGCTGGCCGACTACGCCTCCTTCCTCGACGAGCGCGCCACGTTCATGGGCCAGTGGGGCCTCAAGGCCGCGCGCGGCGGCGACGGACCGTCCTACGAGGAGCTCGTCGAGCTCGAGGGCCGGCCGCGGCTGCGCATGTGGCTGGAGCGGCTGCAGACCGAGGGGCTGCTTGAGGCCGCGGTCGCGTACGGCTACTTCCCGTGCGTCAGCGAGGGCGACAACCTGATCATCCTCGACGACGCCGGCAACGAGCGGACCCGCTTCACGTTCCCGCGCCAGCGCCGGGACCGGCACCTGTGCCTGTCCGACTTCTTCAGGTCGCGCGACTCCGGCGAGGTCGACGTGGTCGCCTTCCAGGTGGCGACGATGGGCAACCGGATCAGCGAGGCCACCGCCGAGCTGTTCGCGAAGGACTCCTACCGCGAGTACCTCGAACTCCACGGCCTGTCCGTCCAGCTCACCGAGGCGCTCGCCGAGTACTGGCACGCCCGCGTGCGCTCCGAGCTGGGCATCGGGGGCGACGAGTCCCTGGCCGACATGCTCAAGGTCAACATCGCCGGGTGCCGTTACTCCTTCGGCTACCCGGCCTGCCCCAACCTGGAGGACCAGG
Source organism: Microtetraspora glauca (assembly GCA_001570385.1). Lineage (GTDB taxonomy): Bacteria > Actinomycetota > Actinomycetes > Streptosporangiales > Streptosporangiaceae > Microtetraspora > Microtetraspora glauca. Next base: position 179,891 of record BBYL01000012.1, read on the forward strand.
TTCAGGTCATGGAGCTGCTCGACCCCTCGCGCATCGGCGTCACGCTGTCGGAGGAGTTCCAGCTGCACCCCGAGCAGGCCACCTCGGCTCTGGTGGTCCACCACCCGGAGGCGAAGTACTTCAACGTCTGACCGTCCCCCCGCGTGATCTTGTGGCCTGGGCCGTATAGCATGGCTGACCTGCACACCCATTGATCGTGATCACGCGGGGTCCCCCCGGCATGCGCGACGCGCCTCGATCACGCGGTACGGCGAAGCGGGCAAGGGGGAAGCTTGGACGCGGTTCTCTTCGACATGGACGGACTGCTCGTCGACACCGAGAAGGTGTGGTTCGAGGTGGAATCCGAGGTGGTGACCCGCCTCGGCGGCACCTGGGGGCCCGAGCACCAGGAACAGCTCGTGGGCGGGTCGTGGGAGCGCAGCGTCGCCTACATGCTCGCGATGACCGGGGCCGAGGTGGACCCGTCCCTGATCGGGGAGTGGCTGCTCGACGGCATGGAGCGGCGGCTCGCGGACGGAGTCGTCACCATGCCGGGAGCACTCGAACTGCTCCGGGCGGTCGCCGACGAGGGCGTGCCCATCGCGCTGGTCACCTCGTCGCTGCGGGTGATCGCGGACTCGGTGCTGAAGACCATCGGCCGCGAGCACTTCGACGTCATCGTCACGGCGGACGACGTCACCTGGACCAAGCCGCATCCCGAGCCCTACCTGACCGCGACGGGCCTGCTCTCCGTCGATCCGGCGCGCTGCGCCGTACTGGAGGACTCCCCGAACGGCGTGGCGTCCGCGTCGGCGGCGGGATGCCAGGTGGTCGCGGTGCCCAGCCTGGTGGCCATCGACCCCGCCCCCGGACGGATCGTCGTGCCCTCGCTGCGCCACGTGGACGTCGCGCTCCTACGCGGCCTCATCGCCTGATCGCGCGCGTAGCGATGGTCGGATGGCTCCTCGCGGACGTCTCAGGGTTCCCCGCGGGAATCTCAGGGGCATCTCGGGGCTCGGTGGTGATCTCGGGGCGCTCGCAGGCGGGCGGAGCGTGCCAGGATGGAACGAACGCCGTAAGAGGAGCCTGTTATGTCCTTTGACCAGATCGCGTGGATGCCGCTGTGCGCCGCACTCACCGCCGTGGGGATCGTGCTGAGCTATCTGGCGTTCCGTCGCAGGGGGCTGGCCGCGGGGCTGCGTGCCACGGCGTGGGCGCTGCTGCCGCTCGCCGCGTACTTGACCGGGGCGCTCAAGACGCTGTGGGACGTGATCTCCTCGCTCGTGTCCTTCGTGACCGGACTGGTCCTGTCGCCGATGGTCTGGACGGGGATCGTCCTCGCGGGGCTCTCCGCCCTGCTCTTCGTCGTCTCCGGCGCCCTGCGCGGGCGCGCTCTGGCGCGGGACCGCAAGGGGACCGCCGGGGAGGAGGCCTCCGCGCCGACGCCCACCGGCACGCCCGCCGCGGCGCCCGGCGGGAAGGCCACGCCGATCGAGCGGCCCGCCAAGCCGGCTCCGGCGGATGACTTCTCCGACATCGAGGACATCCTCAAGCGACGCGGCATCAGCTGAGCGATGCTCGCGAAATCTCGGATGGTGGGAATGTCACGGTTCCGAGACGTAACCGGCATCGGTTTCTGACATTCCTTTCAAGATCAATACGAATGAGTTTCGCGTCAATCACAGTTGGGCCACATAGGCCCCTTGTGGGCTTGTTTACCCAGTTCAGGACGTAGATTCTCCCTTCTGGGACCGGCGTGCCTTCCGGGACCACGGGATAACGTCTGGAACCCAGGGGGCCGACACGCATGGCCGCGCGCAGCAGGGTCATCAATACGCACCGCACTTCGGTCGTGGAGTCGACGCCGGGATTCGCCGTGAAGCGGAACACGCTTCCGGCGGACGGGAACGGGGAGCTCCGGTGACCGCGCCGCTCGACGTGCCGGCCACGCCGACCGATCCCGCGCCGGTGCCCACGGTCGCCGGCGTGAGCGCCACGGCCATCCAGGGGCGCTCGCTGGGGCAGATCGCCTGGATGCGGCTGAAGCGCGACAAGATCGCCATCGCGGGCGGGCTGGTCGTGATCTTCCTGATCCTGGTCGCCGTCTTCGCGCCCCTCATCGTCGGGCTGTTCGGGCACGACCCCATCCAGTTCAACTCCGATCTCATCGATTCCTCGACCATGGCGCCCAAGGACGGCACGGGCATCAGCGCCGAGCACCTCTTCGGCGTCGAGCCGGTCAACGGGCGCGACATCTTCAGCCGGATCGTGTACGGCGCGCGCATCTCGCTGCTGATCGCCTTCCTGGCCACCCTGCTGTCGGTCGTCATCGGAACGCTGCTGGGCGTCACGGCGGCCTACTTCGGGGGCCTGGTCGACTCGATCATCAGCAAGACGATGGACGTCTTCCTGGCCTTCCCGATCCTGGTCTTCGCCATGGCGCTGGCCGGCATCATCCCGGACGACGCGTTCGGCCTGACCGGCGACACCCTGCGCGTGGCGCTGCTGGTCTTCGTCATCGGCTTCTTCAACTGGCCCTACATCGGCCGGATCATCCGCGGGCAGACGTTGTCGCTGCGCGAGCGCGAGTTCGTCGACGCGGCGCGCAGTCTCGGGGCCCGCGGGTCGTACGTCATCTTCCGGGAGATCCTCCCGAACCTGGTGGCGCCCATCCTCATCTACGCGACGCTGCTCATCCCGACGAACGTGGTGTTCGAGGCGTCGCTGTCGTTCCTCGGCGTCGGCGTCCGCCCGCCGACACCGACGTGGGGTGGCATGTTGTCGGACGCCGTCCGCTTCTACACGATGCCCTATTTCATGCTTTTCCCGGGCATGGCGATCTTCATCACCGTTCTGGCGTTCAACCTGTTCGGTGACGGGCTGAGGGACGCCCTCGACCCGAAGGCCCGCTGAGCTCACCCGATTCCCTGTTGTTCCCCGCTCCGAAACCAAGGGGTTGTAGATGAAGAGAAGAACCACGACAGGCGCGGCGGCCGTGGGCGCGGTGCTCGCCCTCGCGCTGTCGGCCTGCGGCGGCGGCAGCAGCACGACGCCGAAGGACTCGGCGAAGCCGGCCGCCGATGGGGCGAAGGCGGAGTTCAACGCCGCCCTCACCGGAATCGTCAACCCGTCCGACAAGAAGGGCGGTGTCCTCAAGTTCGCCAACGAGGGTGACTGGGACTCGCTCGACCCCGGCGACACGTACTACGGCTACTCCTGGAACTTCGTCCGGCTCTACGGCCGCTCGCTGCTGATGTTCAAGTCGGCGCCGGGCAAGGAGGGCAACGAGCTCACGCCCGACCTGGCCGAGGGCATGGGCACGCCGAGCGACGACGCCAAGACCTGGACGTACAAGATCAAGTCGGGTGTCAAGTTCGAGGACGGCACGCCGATCACGTCCAAGGACGTCAAGTACGGCGTGCTGCGCTCGCTCGACAAGGAGGTGTTCCCCGACGGGTACACCTACTTCAACGACTTCCTGGACCTGCCGAAGGACTACAAGGGTCCGTACAAGTCCAAGGGCGTCAACACGGACAAGGCGATCGAGACGCCGGACGACCAGACGATCGTCTTCCACCTCAAGCAGCCGCTGAGCAACTTCGACTACTTCGCCCAGCTTCCGGCGACCATCCCGGTCCCCGAGGCCAAGGACACCGGCGCGAAGTACCGCGAGCACATCATCGCGTCCGGGCCGTACATGTTCCAGAAGAACGAGATCGGCAAGGGCTTCACGCTGGTCCGCAACCCCAACTGGGACCCGGCCACCGACCCGAACCGCCCGGCGCTGCCTGACGGCTTCGAGGTCTCGACGAACGTCAACGCCGACGACATCGACAACCGGATCCTGTCCGGCGACCTCGACGTCGCGGTGATCGGCACCGGCATCAAGCAGGCCGCGCTCGGCCGGGTCCTCGGCGACCCGGCGGTCAAGGCCGCCTCCGACAACCCGACGAGCACCCGCCTCTGGTACACGTCGATCAACGGCAACGTGCCCCCGCTGGACAACATCGACTGCCGCAAGGCCGTCCAGTACGCCGCGAACAAGGTGGACTACCAGACGGCGTTCGGCGGCGAGGTCGCGGGCGGCCAGATCGCGACCAGCCTGCTGCCGCCGGCGATCCCGGGCCACGAGGACTTCAACCTCTACCCGCCGGGCGCCGACAACAAGGGCGACCTGGCCAAGGCCAAGGAGCACCTGACGGCCTGCGGCCAGCCGGACGGTTTCGAGACCAACATCTCCTACCGCGCCGAGCGTCCGAACGAGAAGGCCGCGGCCGAGGCGCTGCAGCAGGCCCTGGGCCGGGTCGGCATCAAGCTGACCCTCAAGCCGTTCCCGCAGGCGGACTACTTCGCGCTGTACGCCGGCAAGCCGGGCTACGCCAAGGACAACAAGATCGGCCTCGCCCAGAACGGCTGGATGTCGGACTGGCCCGACGGCTTCGGCTTCCTCGGCCAGATCGTGGACAGCCGCGTCATCCGTGACACCGGCGGTTCCTCGAACATCAGCGTCCGGGACCCCGAGGTCGACAAGCTGCTCGACCAGGCGATGGCGGAGACCGACAAGACCAAGCGCGACGCCATCTGGACCGCGATCGACAAGAAGGTCATGGAGGGCGCCTACATCCTCCCGGGCATCTGGACGAAGAGCCTGCTCGTGCGCAGCAAGAACGCGACGAACATCTTCGTGAACGACGCCTACGGCATGTACGACTACCTGGGCCTCGGCGTCAAGTAGTCGCGTAACCGATCCGACAGACACGTGAACGCGGCAAGGGGGCCGGCTCGTCCGAGCCGGCCCCCGGAGCCGGGGGGATTGTGGTCACATACATCATCAGGCGGCTGATCTGGGCGGCCGCGATGCTCACCATCGTGAGCATCGTCACGTTCGCCATCTTCTTCCTGGTGCCGCGCCTGGCGGGCGCGACACCGGAGAGCCTCGCCACGCGCTACGTCGGCCGTACCGCGAACGCCGAACAGGTGAAGATCGCCGCTGAGAAACTCGGTTTCTACGATCCCCTGGTCGTGCAGTACGGACGATTCGCCAAGGGCATCGTCGCGGGCTCGGAGTACGACTACGGCCCGGGGGTGGAGCAGTGCCCCGCTCCCTGCTTCGGCTACTCCTTCCTCACCCGGCTGCCGGTCTGGCCCGACCTGCTGGACCGCGTGCCGGTGACGATGTCACTCGCGTTAGGCGCCGCGGTCATCTGGGTGCTCGCGGGCGTGGCGACAGGAGTGGTCTCCGCTCTGCGGAGGGGAAGCTTCTTCGACCGGGCCGCGATGACCGTCGCGCTCGGAGGGGTGTCGCTGCCCATCTTCTTCACGGGAATGGCGTCGCTGGTGGTGTTCAGCTACGGCTACCCATTCGAGATCACCGCCCCCGGCGGCAGTTTCACCCCGTTCTTCGAGAATCCCGTGGACTGGGCGTACAGCCTCATCCTGCCGTGGATCACCCTCGCCTTCCTCTACGCCGCCGGATACGCGCGGCTCACCCGGGCCGGGATGCTGGAGACGATGAACGAGGACTACATCCGAACGGCCCGGGCCAAGGGGCTGGCCGAGCGCACGGTGGTGCTCAAGCACGGCCTGCGCGGCGCGCTCACCCCGATCCTGACGATCTTCGGCCTCGACGTCGGCCTCCTCCTGGGCGGCGCGGTGCTCACCGAGAGCACGTACTCGCTGCCCGGCATGGGCAAGTACGCCATCGACGCGATCAACAGCCAGGACCTGCCCAAGGTCATGGGCGTGGTGCTGTTCGCCGCGTTCTTCGTCGTCGTGGCGAATCTGATCGTCGACCTGCTGTACGCGGTGGTCGACCCGAGGGTGAGGCTCTCGTGACCTTCCTGGAACTGAAGGACCTGCGGATCCACTTCCCGACCGACGACGGCCTGGTCAAGTCCGTGGACGGGCTCTCCTACAGCCTGGAGCGGGGCAAGACCCTCGGCATCGTCGGGGAGTCCGGCTCGGGCAAGAGCGTCACCAGCCTCGGCATCCTCGGCCTGCACAAGGGCGGCCCGGCGAAGATCTCCGGTGAGATCTGGCTGGACGGCGAGGAGCTGGTCAGCGCCAGCGCCGAGCACGTACGGACCCTGCGCGGCAAGAAGATGGCGATGATCTTCCAGGATCCGCTGTCCGCGATGCACCCGTTCTACACGGTCGGCGCCCAGATCATCGAGGCGTACCGGATCCACCACAACGTGAGCAAGAAGGTCGCGCGCAAGCACGCGATCGACATGCTCGACCGGGTCGGCATCCCGCAGCCCGACCGGCGGGTGGACAGCTACCCGCACGAGTTCTCCGGCGGTATGCGGCAGCGCGCGATGATCGCCATGGCGCTGAGCTGCGACCCCGAGCTGCTGATCGCCGACGAGCCCACCACGGCGCTGGACGTCACCGTGCAGGCGCAGATCCTCGACCTGATGCGGGATCTGCAGCGCGACTTCAACGCCGCGCTGATCATCATCACCCACGACCTGGGCGTGGTGGCCGAGCTGTCCGACGACATCCTCGTGATGTACGCCGGAAAGGCCATCGAGTACGGCACGGCCGAGGACATCTTCGAGCGGCCGGAGCACCCGTACACCTGGGGCCTGCTGGGATCGATGCCACGGCTGGACCGGGAGCGCACCGAACGCCTCGTCCCGATCAAGGGCACGCCGCCCTCGCTGATCAACGTGCCGCAGGGGTGCGCCTTCCACCCGCGCTGCGCGTACGAGGACCGCACCGGCGGCAAGTCCACCACCGAGGTGCCGGCGCTCCTGGAGAGCGAGGGCGGCCACCTGGTGCGCTGCCATCTGCCCCGGGACGTCCGGCGGGCCGTCTGGGAGAACGAGATCAAGCCCAACCTGGAGGCATCGTGAGCGCGCGTAGCGAGCGAGCCGGTCGACACGGCACGATCCGTCACGAGCCGACGAAGGAGGTATCGTGACGGACCCTCTGCTGAGTGTTCAGAACCTGCAGAAGCACTTCCCGATCACCAAGGGACTGCTCAAGCGCCAGGTCGGAGCGGTCAAGGCCGTGGACGGCGTCAGCTTCGACGTCGTCAAGGGCGAGACGATCGGCCTGGTGGGCGAGTCGGGCTGCGGCAAGACGACGACCGGGCGGCTGATCACACGGCTGATCGAGCCGACCGGCGGAAAGATCGTCTTCGAGGGCCACGACATCACCCACGCGTCGCAGGGGCGGATGCGCCCGCTCCGCCGCGACGTGCAGATGATCTTCCAGGACCCCTACAGCTCGCTGAACCCCCGGCACACGGTCGGCGCCATCGTCGGCGCGCCGTTCCGGATCCAGGGGATCAAGACCGAGCAGGGCACGAAGAAGGCCGTCCAGGAGATCCTGGAACTGGTCGGGCTCAACCCGGAGCACTACAACCGTTATCCGCACGAGTTCTCCGGCGGCCAGCGCCAGCGCATCGGCATCGCCCGCACCCTCGCGCTCAAGCCGAAGCTCATCATCGCCGACGAGCCGGTGTCCGCGCTGGACGTGTCGATCCAGGCGCAGGTGGTCAACCTCCTGGAGGACCTGCAGAACGAGCTCGACCTCACCTACGTGGTGATCGCGCACGACCTGTCGGTGGTCCGGCACATCAGCGACCGGGTCGCGGTCATGTACCTCGGCAAGATCGTCGAGCTGGCCGACCGCAAGAGCCTGTACGAGTCGCCGATGCATCCGTACACCAACGCGCTCCTGTCGGCCGTGCCGATCCCCGACCCGAAGCGGCGCAAGGAGCGCGAGCGCATCCGGCTGCAGGGCGACGTCCCGTCGCCGCTCAACCCGCCGCCCGCCTGCCGCTTCCACACCCGCTGCTGGAAGGCGCAGGAGATCTGCTCGCAGGTCGAGCCGCCGCTGCTGGCGCTCGCGACCGGCCACCAGGTGGCGTGTCACTTCCCGGAGAACGCGCCGGCGCCGGGGGCCGTCTCCACGACCGGGGAGGGCCTCGTGACCGCGGACGGCGGCCCCGCGGCCGGGGACGGCACCGCGGCGGAGTGACGCCCGATCACGCCGGTGGGCCCGTCAGGAACGGGTCCCCGGCGTGATCAGCCCGGTCTCGTAGGCCAGCACCACGGCCTGCACCCGGTCGCGCAGGGACAGCTTCGTCAGCACGTTGCCGACGTGCGTCTTCACGGTGGTCTCGCTGACCACCAGCTTCGCCGCGATCTCGGCGTTGGACATGCCCTTGGCGATGAGCTGGAGCACCTCGAGCTCACGCTCGGTCAGCCGGTCCAGCCGCGCCGGGATCGCACGCTCGTGCGCGGACGGCAGCCGGGTGGCGAACCGGTCGAGGAGCCGCCGCGTGACGCTCGGCGCGACGATCGCGTCTCCCGCGGCGACCACGCGGATGGCCTGGACGAGATCGTCGGGCGGCACGTCCTTCAGCAGGAACCCGCTGGCCCCGGCGCGCAGCGCCTCCACGATGTACTCGTCCAGGTCGAACGTGGTCAGCACGAGGACCTTCGGCACGTGCGCGCTCGCCGCCGCCTCCCTGACGATGCGGCGGGTCGCCTCGATGCCGTCCATGCCCGGCATGCGGACGTCCATGAGGATGACGTCGGGCAGGAGCGCCCGTGACTGCTCCATCGCCGTCGCCCCGTCACCCGCCTCGCCGACCACGGTGACGTCCTGCTCGGCCTCAAGGATGAAGCGGAATCCGGTACGCAGCAGCGGCTGGTCGTCCACCAGCAGCACTCTGATGGGCATCATCTGTCCTTGAGGGGGAAACGGGCGCTGACCTCGAACCCGCCCCCGTCGCGAGGACCGATCCGCAGGACTCCACCATAAAGGGCGACTCGCTCCCTGATGCCCACGAGACCGTGACCGGTCCGTCCCGGTGGCCGCTGCTCCGCCGCCGGGCCGCGCCCGTCGTCCTCCACATGGACCAGCAGTTCGCGGCTCTCCCGGCGTACGGTCACCCACGCCCTGGCGGCGGGACCGGCGTGCCGGAGGCTGTTGGTGAGGGCCTCCTGGATGAGGCGGTAGGCCGCCAGGTCCACGCCGGGAGGCAGCGCCCGCTCCTTGCCCTCGGCGGCGCCTCCGACGTCGCCCTCGACGCTCAGCTGGGTGCGCAGGCCCGCCTCCCGCATCTGCTCGACCAGCGTGGGCACGTCCTGCACGCCGGGCTGCGGCCCGAGCTCCGCCGGGCCGTCGGTGCGCAGCACCCCCACGATGCTGCGCATCTCCGCCATCGCCGTGCGTCCCATCTCCTCGATGGCCGTGAGCGCGTCGCGGGCCACGTCCGGCTTGACGGCCAGCATCTTGCGCGCTGCCGCGGCCTGGACGGTCATGACGCTGACGTGGTGCGCCACGACGTCGTGCAGCTCACGGGCGATGCGGGACCGCTCCTCGGCCCTGGCGGCCCGGGTGTCGGCCTCCCGCGCGCGCTCCAGCCGGTCGGTACGGTCCACCAACTCGGCCAGGTAGGCCCGGCGCAGCCGGACGCTGCGGCCGCCCATCCAGCACAGCATGGTCAGCACGACGACGATGACGTGATCCGTCCACGAGGCCGGCTCCCCGCTCAGCAGGACGCCCACGGCGTACCCGAGGCCGGTGACGGCCAGGGCGATCAGACTGAGCGCGAGCCCGCGATGCGCGGCCACGGAGTAGAGGAGGATGAGCGCCGCGACACCACGCAGGCCGGGGCTGTGGCCCAGTGCCTGGAGAGCCAGGTCGGGCAGCGTGGTGAACGTGAGAGCGAGCAACGGCCAGAGGCGGCGCGCCGCCACCGGCAGCGTGCACAGCGCCGCCAGGACGAGGCTGAGCGCGTCGGGGTCCCGCAGCTGGGGGACGGAGGAATCCGGCCACAGCACGGACCCCATCAGCGGGATGAGCGCGAGCGAGGCCGCGGTCAGGGCCACCGCCAGAACCGAGTCGTTGATCAGATGGTGAGATCGGATCCGAGATCTCGGACTACCGGGGGTGGGACGCACGGATCCAAATTTACGGACCCATCCTGGGAGTCCGCCCCTGCCGTGGGCGGATATGCGGCTCGTCCGAACGGATGAGCCGGAGCGCCGGTCACCATGTCAACCGGCGTGCCCCCGTCACAGCTCGTCGCTGGCGGCCCGGTGGCTGCTCCTGCGCGAGCTGAGCCCCGGCTCCCGCGCGGGGACGGGCGGGGGAGTGCCGCCGAACTCGGGGCACAGCGCCTGGTGGTCGCACCAGTCGCACAGCCGCGAGCGCCTGGCCCGCCACTCACGGGACCGCAGCGAGCGCTCGATCGCCTCCCAGAGCGCCTGGACCTTCCTCTCGGTGGCCCGCAGGTCGGCCTCGTCGGGCACGTACCGGATGATCTCACCGTTGCCGAGGTACATCAGCTGGAGCATCCGCGGCACGTTCCCGTGCAGCCGCCACAGCGCGAGGGCGTAGAACTTCATCTGGAACAGCGCCTTGGCCTCGAACTCCGGCCCCGGCGCGCTGCCCGTCTTGTAGTCGACGACCCGCACCTCGCCGGTGGGCGCGACGTCGAGCCGGTCGATGTAGCCGCGCAGCAGCAGCCCGCTGTCCAGCACCGCCTCGACGTACATCTCCCGCTCCGCGGGCTCCAGGCGGCGCGGGTCCTCCAGCGTGAAGTAACGGTCGACCATTCCCCGGGCCTGCGTGAGCCAGCCCTCCCGCTCGTCGTCGTCGGCGAACAGCCCGGCGTACTCCGGCTCCTCCTCCAGCAGCCGCCGCCACTGCGGCTCCAGCAGCTCCTGCGCCGCGGCCACCGTGCGCGCCTCGGCGGGCAGGTCGTACAGCCGCTCGAGGACGGCGTGCACGAGGGTGCCGCGGACCGCCGCGGCGGAGGGCCGCTCGGGCAGCTGGTCGATCACCCTGAACCTGTAGAGCAGCGGACACGTCATGAAATCACCGGCACGGGAAGGGGAAAGGGCGCCGATGATCGCGCGCTCTTCGGTGAGGGCCATGTCCCGCACTGTAGGCCACCGAGCCGACAGAATCCCTCCCCAAGGCACCGGGTGCCCGCGTCGGGCATGGCCTGCGCTCACCTCCCGGCGCGTACCATCAAGGCCAAGGAGGGAAGACGACCACCATGAGTACCCCTGTGAATGGCTCCCCCGGACTGCGAATGGGACGGCCGTTCGGCATCCCGGTCTACGTCTCGCCCACCTGGCTGATCGTGGCCGTCTTCATCACCTGGACCGCGGAACCGTGGTTCGCGGGGTCCCTTCCGGGGTTCGGACCGCCCGCCACGTACGCGGTGGCCCTGGTCTTCGCGGTGCTCCTCTATCTTTCGGTGCTCGCGCACGAGCTGGCCCACTGCGTGGTCGCCAAGCACTACGGCTATCCCGTACGCAGGATCGTGCTCTACATGCTCGGCGGCGTCTCGGAGATCGAGCGCGAGCCGGACACCCCCGGCCGCGAGTTCTTCGTCGCCGCGGCGGGCCCGGCGCTCTCGCTCGGCCTCGGCGCCGTGGGCTACCTGCTGCTCACCTTCGTGATGCCGAGTGAGGGGCTCGCCTACGTGCTGGTCTTCCAGCTCACCGGGGCGAACCTGATCGTCGGCGTCTTCAACCTGGTGCCCGGCCTCCCGCTCGACGGCGGCCGCATCCTGCGCGCCGGTGTGTGGAAGATCACGAAGAGCCCCGTGAACGGCACCCTCGCCGCCGCCTGGGTCGGCCGCGGGCTCGCCGTGGTGATGATCGCGTGGCCGCTCCTCACGTCGGTGATGACCGGGCAGGACATCGACGTGCCCCTGATGATCTGGTCGGTCATCCTGGCGTCGTTCATCTGGATGGGCGCCACGCAGTCCCTGCGGGTGGCCCGGGTCCGGGCCCGCCTTCCCCACCTGCGAGCACGCGCCCTGGCCCGCAGAGCGCTCCCGGTGACCGCGGAGGTGCCCCTGTCGGAGGCGCTGCGCCGGGCGAGGGACGCAGGCGCCGGGGCGATGGTCGTGGTGGACCACGACAGCCACCCGGTCGCCATCGTCAACGACGCCGCGGTGAACGCCACCCCCGAGCAGCGCAGGCCGTGGGTGAACGTCGGAGCCCTCGCCCGCACCCTGGAGCCGTCCCTGGTGCTCGGCGCGGATCTCGAGGGAGAGGCGCTGCTCGACGCCATGCGCGGCACCCGGTCGGGGGAGTACCTCCTGGTCGAGCGGGGCGGCGAGATCTACGGCGTGCTCGTCACCGCGGACGTGAACCGGGTGTTCTCCGGGGTCTGATGATCCGACCCCCTTCCCACTCGTCTAGTGAGGGCCTCTGGGGCTAGTGTTCTGGTCAAACTGATCAGGAGCGTGTAGTGGCCAGCCCCCCGAGCGTCGGCGTACCGACCCGCGAGCCGTCCGGCGCCGTGACCGTGGCGGCGCGTACGGGAGCGGACCGGGCGGCGGCCCGGCCGGAGATCTCCGGGGGCGTGCGGCCTCGAGAAGGCCGCATGCCATTCTTTTTGCTACGTTCTGGGGTGATCGACCTGGTGTCGCCTACGGTCGCGTTCCGGGCCCGCTCGCCGCGGACGGATGTCCGGGTGAGCGCGCCGATGCCGGTGCCGTTCATCTGGTGGGGTTTCCGGAAAGGGAGAGTTCTGTGACGGAACAGGGCGTGGGGGTGGTCCGCCCGCTGCCGGGAGAGGGCGTCGTCGCCCATCTGAACGGCCTGCTGGTGGTCTGCGCGGCCGCGGATCAGGCGGTCGAGGACCTGCTCGCGGCGCTGCGCGAGACCGCGGCCTCGGGCGGGGACGGCCGGGCGCTGGCCCGCCGGGTCGCCCAGGTCCTGGCCGGGACGATGGACCGGACCACGGGCGAGCCGGTCGCGTGCGCGATAGCCGGGCCGACCGCGGGCGGTGTCGCGGTCCTGGTCAGCGGCGCCGCGGAGGCCACCGTGCGCGGCGGGCCCGACGGCGACGTCCACCTTTCCGGGCGTGACGCCCTCACCTGGACCGACCGCCTCGTCCGAGGCCCCGTGACGCGGATCGAGCTGCGGCTGCCCGGCGCCGGCCCCTCCAGCCCCTACGCGCGGCTCGACGGAGGCGTGGTCGCGGGCGCGGGCGTGGTTCACGACCTCACCGAGGCGGGCGGGACCGCGTTCCCCCCGCCGCCGCCGCACCGGCAGCCGATGCCGGGGCCGCCGGTCCTGCCGATGGAGCCGATCGCCGCGCGCGAGCCCGTCGTGCCGCCGCCCTCTCCGTTCGGCCCCATGGACCCGCCGTTCTCGCCGGGAGAGCCGCACAGGGAGCCGGGCCAGGTCCCTCCTCCGCCCTTCCCGCGGGTCGAGCCTGAGCGCGACTCGGGGCCGTTCGCCCTGCCGCCGCTGCCCGGGCCGCCCATGGAGCCGCTGCCGTACCCCGCGCCGCCGATGGAGCCGCTGCCGTACCCCGCGCCGCCGATGGAGCCGCTTCCCTACTCCGGGCCGCCCGCGGAGCAGGTCCCGTACCCCGCGCCGCCCGCGGACTCGTTCCCCTATCCCGCGCCGCCCGTGTCCGGGCCGGGGCCGGATCCGGTCTCCGGCCCGCCGTCAGGACCGATCTTCGGCCCGATGGCCGATCCGGTCCCGGGCTTCGCCACCGGGCCGCAGCCGGAACCGGAGCAGCCCGGCGCCCACGAGGAGGACGACGCGCCGCCCGCGCGCGACGCCGGGCCGTTCGAGCCGTTCATGAGCTCCCCGTCGCCCGCTTCCGACGAGGAGCAGGGGGAGTCCACCCAGCTCGACTCCGCGCCGGCCGACGGCCCGCTGCCCATGGTCTACGGGGTCGACTGCAAGAACGACCACTTCAACGACCCGCGCGCCCAGTTCTGCGCGGTGTGCGGCGTGCCCATCCCCGCGCACGTGCTCGTGCCGTACAAGGGGACGCGGCCGTCGCTCGGCGTGCTGCTGCTCGACGACGGCGTCGCCCTGGGCCTCGACGCCGACTACGTGCTGGGGCGTGATCCCGAGCGTGCGCCGGAGGCGCAGTCGGGCGAGGCGAGGCCGGCCCGGGTGACCAGCCCCGACGGTTCGGTCTCCCGGCGTCACCTGCGCATCGCGCTGGACGGATGGGACGTCACGCTGGTCGACCTCGGCTCGGTCAACGGAACGCAGATCCAGCCGCCCGGCGACCCGAACTTCTACGACATCCCGCCGAACGAGGTCGTCGCCATCGCCCCGGGCACGACCGTGCGGATCGGGGTCTCCCGCACCATGCGCTACGAGCCGCACCGTACGGCGTGACCTCCGCGGGGGCCCGGAACACGGGCCCCCTCGGCCGCGCCGCGGCCGGCCGGAACTCCCTATGAGGCGAGCCGGTCCAGCTCGCGGAGGATGAGGCGTTCGAGGCGCTCGGGCGTGACCCGGTCGGGGTAGAGGAGCCGGTGCGCGCTGAGCCCGTCGACCAGCGCGAGCAGCCGCTCCGCCACGTCGTCGAGGTCCTCGCCGAGGTCTTCGGGCGCGGCGATCTCCCCGGCGTCGGCGGCGGACTGGAGCAGGCTGCGCACGAGATAGCGCAGCTCGGCCGCGTCCTCCCGCTGGAGGGCGAGGAGCGCGGGGCTGCTCAGGCCGCGTCCCCAGAAACCCACTTCGAGGCCGGTCTCCCCGGCGCGTTCCTCGTCCAGCGGCAGGTTGTCCAGCAGCACCTCCCGCAGGGCGGCGAGCCCGGTGAGGCCGACGAGTTTCTCCTTCAACCGGTTCGCGATGCGGCGGTGGGAGTCGCGCAGGGCCGAGAGCAGGATGTCGTCCTTGTCGGCGAAGTAGTGCGTGAGCACGCCGTTGGAGTAACCGGCCTCCTTGGCGATCGCCCGGGTCGTCGCGCCCTCGACGCCGTCGCGGAGGATGACCCGCCGGGCGGCCGCCATCACCTCGTCCCGACGTTCGCCGTGGTCCACGATCTTCGGCATGACGGATCCTCCTTCGTCTGTTGACATTTTAGTCGGACGCCCGTCTATTATCCCGGGCATGACCGTCGTCACACTCGGCGTCCACATCGTGGACGTGCTGGCCCGCCCGGTGGAGTCGATCCCGCAGGGCCAGGACACCCATCTCCTCGAACAGATCCGTATCACGGCCGCGGGGGCGGCCGCGGGCACCGCGGTCGATCTGGCCAAGATCGGCGTTCCGGTGGCGTCCGCGGGCGCCGTGGGCGACGACGAACTCGGCGACTTCCTCATCATGATCATGGCGCGGCACGGTGTCGACGTCACCGGAGTCGTGCGCAAGCCGGGAGAGCAGACCGCCGCGTCCATCCTGCCGATCCGGCCGGACGGCGGGCGCCCCTCGTTCCACGTTCCTGGCGCGAACCTCGGGCTGTCCCTGGCCGACCTCGACAAGGAGCGGATCACCGGGGCGTCGGTACTCCACCTTGGCGGCATGGACGTCACGTGGGGGCTGCACGACCCCGCGTTCTTCGCCCTGCTGGACGAGGCGCGCGCGGGCGGCACGGTGGTCACCATGGACCTGCTGTCCAACATGCCGGATCTCGTGACGGGGGCCAGAACCTTCCTGCCGCATGTCGACCACGTCCTGCCCAACGAGGAGCAGGCGCTCATGCTGACCGGCGCGGACGGCGTCGAGGAGGCCGCCGCGGCCCTGCTCGGTGAGGGCGTGACGAGCGTGCTCGTCACGCTCGGGGGCGAGGGCAGCCTCGTGGCCACCTCGGACGGCCACACCAGGATCCCCGCGCTCGACGTCCCGGTGGTCGACACCACCGGCTGCGGCGACGCGTACTGCGCGGGCTTCATCGCCGGCCTCCTCGGCGGCCGTGACGTCGTCGGCGCCGCCCGGCTCGGCACGGCCGTCGCCGCCAGGGTCGCCGGAGGGCTGGGCAGCGACGCCGGCCTGGACGGCGTCGACCCGGCCGCCCTGTGACCATCCCCGACAGCACCAAGGAGATCTCCGTGACCGGTTTCTCGGACGCGTCGCTGCGCGAGCGCGCCGCAAGGGTCGTCCCCGGCGGCATGTACGGCCACCTCAACGCCGCCCTGCACGGCGACGCCTACCCGCAGTTCTTCGTACGCGGCGAGGGCGCCAGGCAGTGGGACGCCGACGGCCGTGAGTACGTCGACCTGATGTGCAGCTGGGGGCCGATGATCGTCGGGCACCGCAACCCCAGGGTCGAGGCCGCCGCCGCGGCCCAGCAGGCGTACGGCGACTGCCTGAACGGGCCGGGCCCGGTCATGGTCGAGCTGGCCGAACTGCTGGTGGACCTGATCCCGTCCGCGGACTGGGCGATGTTCTCCAAGAACGGCACCGACGCGACCACACAGGCCCTCATGGTCGCCCGCGCCGCGACCGGGCGGACGAAGGTCCTGGTCGCGCACGGTGCCTACCACGGCGCGGACCCCTGGTGCACGCCCGGCCTGTCCGGCACGACGCCGAACCAGCGGGCCGACACGATCGAGTTCACCTACAACGACCTGGCCGGTGCCGAGGCCGCCGCCGAGGCGGGCGACATCGCGGCGATCCTGGTGACCCCGTTCAAGCACGACTCGTTCGAGGACCAGGAGTTCGCCGACGCGGACTTCGCCCGCGGCCTGCGCGCCCTCGCCGACCGGATCGGCGCCGCCCTGGTGATCGACGACGTACGCGCGGGCTGGCGGCTGGACCTGCGCGGCTCCTGGGAGCCCTTCGGCGTGCGGCCCGACCTGACCGCGTGGAGCAAGGCGATGGCGAACGGGTTCCCGATCGCGGCGGTGACGGGCACCGACGCGCTGCGCGGCCCGGCCCAGACGCTGTACTCCACCGGATCCTTCTGGTTCTCGGCCACCGCGATGGCGGCGGCCAAGGCCACGATCGAGATCCTGCGCGAGACCGACGGCCCCGCGCTCATCGAGCGCGCGGGGACCCGGCTGCGGGAGGGCCTCGCCGCGCAGGCGGCCTCCCACGGCTTCGTGATCAACCAGACCGGCCCGGTGCAGATCCCGTGGTTGTCCTTCGAGGGCGACGCCACCCTGGACAAGGGCATGCGATGGGCGGCCGCGTGCCTGGGGGAGGGCGTGTACCTCCATCCCTGGCACAACTGGTTCCTGTCGACGGCGCACACCGACGACGAGATCGACCGGGCGCTGCTGGGGACCGACGCCGCCTTCGCCAAGCTCAGGGCGACGTTCGGCGCCGACTGACCGGCGGGCCCCGGCCCTTCACGGGTCGCGTCAGCGGGTGCGGGACCACTGGATGTCGTCGACGCGGGTGCCGCCGGGGCCGGGCAGCAGGTCCTTGACGAGCACCTCGCGGACGAACCCGGCGCGTTCGAGCACGCGGTGTGAGGCCGTGTTCTCGGGCGCCGTGCCCGCGACGATCCGGCGCAGGGAGGTGTGCGTGAAAGCCCACTCCACGAGCAGTTCCAGGGCGCGAGTGACGAAGCCGCGCCCCCGGAAGTCGGGGTGCAGGCTGTACCCCGTCATCGCCTGGTCCAGCGGCGGGATGACGTTCGCGAGCTGGATGTCGCCCGCGAACGCGCCGGTGGCGGCGTCCCGGATGGCGATCCCGGCCTGGTGGCCGGCGAGCCACAGATGGCGGCCGTACCGGCAGCGTTCCACGCACTCGGCGTACTCCGGCGGCTCCGGCGGGACGTGGTGCCCGTAGACGTCGGGAACGGACGCCACCGCGTGGTAGTCGCCGGCGTCCGCGAGGGTGAGGGGCGTCAGCCGTACGACGCCGTCGGTCAGCTCCCCACCGGGGAAGAAGGGCAGGTACGGCCGGATCGCCTCGCCGGAGTCGGACGCCAGGCGGGCGAAGGCCGCCGTGTCGGCGCGCGAGCCGTCCCGGGTCGGAAGCGCCCCGCGCAACACCCCCTCGCGCCGGAAACCGGCCGCGCACGCGACGCGCTGGCTCGCGATGTTCTCGATGTCGGTCAGGAGCGCGATCCGGGGAACTCCCCGGGCGAAGGCCAGCTCGGTCAGCGTCCGGGTGGCGGTGGTGGCGACGCTCCGCCCGCGCGCCCAGGGGGCGACCCAGTAGCCGATCTCGCCGTTCCCCACCCGGTCGAGCGGCTTGTGCCCGATGACGCCCAGGAACTCGCCGGTGCCGGAGTCGGCGACGACGTAGTCGGCGCCTCCCGCCTCCCACGTCTCCCGTACGAGCCGGTTGATCCAGAACAGGGCGTCCTCGCGCGTGTAGGGCGAGGGGACGAGCGGGAGGAACCGGGCGATCTCGGGGTCGCCGCACGCCCGCGTCACCGCGTCGGCGTCGGCCTCCACGGGAGGCCGCAGCACGTACGGCCCGGCGGGAATTACCTCATTGGGAAACATATGGTGGTTCTACCAGGCGAACCGATCTCCGTGACAAGGGATTAACCGGCGGGACGGCATGCGGACGGAGGTGCGCCGGGCCCCGCGGCACGGCCGGGACGCGGCCGGGACGCGGACGAGACGCGGATGGGGACAGGGCAAACACGGATAGCCTTGGCCACATGGGTTTTCGCAGGCACGGGCCGTTCCAGGCCGGAGATCAGGTTCAGCTCACCGATCCGAAGGACAAGCGGCATACGGTGACGCTGAAAGAGGGTGGCGTCTTCCACACCCACAAGGGGTCCATCCCGCATGACGACCTGATCGGGCAGCCCGAGGGCTCCGTGGTGCGGTCCTCGGGGGGCACCGCCTATCTCGCCTTCCGGCACCTGTTGCAGGACTACGCGGTGTCCATGCCGCGTGGCGCGGCGGTGATCTATCCGAAGGACGCCGCGCAGATCGTCGCCATGGCCGACGTCTTCCCCGGGGCCCGCGTGGTCGAGGCGGGCGTCGGATCGGGCGCGCTGACGTGCTTCCTGCTGCGTGCCGTCGGCTCCGAGGGCTCCGTGACGTCGTACGAGCGGCGCGCCGACTTCGCCGAGGTGGCCACCAAGAACGTGGAGAAGTTCTACGGCGGCCCGATGGACCAGTGGCGCCTGGTGGTCGGCGACTTCGTCTCCGCGCTCGACGAGGTGGACGTCGACCGGGTGATCCTGGACATGCTCGCCCCGTGGGAGTGCGTGGACGCCGCGGCCAAGGCGCTCACGCCCGGCGGCGTGATCTGCTGTTATGTCGCGACGACGACGCAGCTGTCCCGGACGGTCGAGACCATCAGAGAACACGGGAGTTTCACGGAGCCCCATGCGTGGGAGACCTTGGTTCGCGACTGGCATGTAGAAGGGCTCGCGGTACGCCCCGACCACCGCATGGTGGGGCATACCGGTTTCCTGGTCACGGCCCGTCGCATGGCGGACGGCGTCACGCCGCCGCCGAGGCGCAGGCGCCCCGCCAAGGGTGCGTACGGAGAGGGGACCGAATCCGCATGACGATTCAGCCACAAACCGGCAAAACCGCTTGAATGGGGAACATTCGGGTGAGTACCACTTGCTCACCTGAATAAACGGACCATTCGGGACTAAACACCGAACACCCAATGTAACTACACGAACACTGCCCGGCCAGGTTACGTACAGCGCCAAGATAGGTAGGGTCTTGAGTAGTCGTTCTCGACGGGGAAGGAGGTGACGGGGCGTGGCAGCTCGCGACGACGCTGAGGCTCGGGCCGCGCAGCGCGAACGGGAGGTCGCCGACCTCACAACACAGGTCTCCTTCCTGCAAGAGGAGATCACCGCACTGCGGCGGAAGCTGGCGGAGTCCCCCCGGCAGGCCAGAGTCATCGAAGAGCGTCTCCATGAGGCACAGGCCCAGGTGGCCGCCCTCACTGGGCAGAACGAACGGCTGGTCTCCACCCTCAAGGAGGCCAGGGATCAGATTGTCGCCCTCAAGGAGGAGGTCGACCGGCTGGCGCAGCCGCCGTCCGGGTTCGGCGTCTTTCTAGAGACGAGGGAGGACGGCACGATCGAGGTGTTCACCGGGGGCCGCAAGCTCCGGGTGAACGTCAGCCCCGCCGTGGACGTCGACTCGCTCAGGCGTGGCCAGGAGGTCATGCTGAACGAGGCGCTCAACGTCGTCGAGGCCCTCGGCTTCGAGGACGTGGGCGAGATCGTCATGTTGAAGGAGCTCCTGGAGGACGGCGACCGCGCGCTGGTCATCTCGCACGCCGACGAGGAGCGCGTGGTCAAGCTGGCTGACTCGCTGAAGGACCAGCCGGTCCGCGCCGGCGACTCTCTCCTGCTCGAACCTCGTTCCAACTATGTCTACGAACGCATCCCCAAGTCCGAGGTCGAGGAGCTCGTGCTGGAGGAGGTGCCGGACATCTCCTACGAGGAGATCGGCGGCCTCATGCGGCAGATCGAGCAGATCAGGGACGCGATCGAGCTGCCCTACCTCTATTCGGACCTGTTCAAGGAGCACAAGCTCCGCCCGCCCAAGGGCGTGCTGCTGTACGGCCCGCCCGGTTGCGGCAAGACGCTCATCGCCAAGGCCGTCGCCAACTCCCTGGCCAAGCAGGTCGCGGAGAAGACCGGCCAGTCCGGCAAGAGCTTCTTCCTCAACATCAAGGGCCCCGAGCTGCTCAACAAGTACGTCGGTGAGACCGAGCGGCACATCCGCCTGGTCTTCCAGCGGGCCAGGGAGAAGGCCTCCGAGGGCACACCGGTGATCGTGTTCTTCGACGAGATGGACTCGATCTTCCGCACCCGAGGCTCCGGCGTCTCCTCCGATGTCGAGAACACCATCGTCCCCCAGCTGCTCTCGGAGATCGACGGCGTCGAGGGCCTGGAGAACGTCATCGTCATCGGCGCGTCCAACCGCGAGGACATGATCGACCCGGCGATCCTGCGGCCCGGCCGCCTGGACGTCAAGATCAAGATCGAGCGGCCGGACGCCGAGGCCGCGAGGGACATCTTCTCCAAGTACCTCATCAGCGACCTGCCGCTGCACGCCGACGATCTCGCCGAGCACGGCGACAGCCGGGAGAGCACGATCGCGGGCATGATCCAGCGGGTCGTCGAGCGCATGTACACCGAGAGCGAGGAGAACCGCTTCCTCGAGGTGACCTACGCCAACGGCGACAAGGAAGTCCTGTACTTCAAGGACTTCAACTCCGGCGCCATGATCCAGAACATCGTGGACCGGGCGAAGAAGATGGCCATCAAGGAGTTCCTCGAGACCAAGCAGAAGGGCCTGCGGATCGCGCATCTGCTGGCCGCCTGCGTGGACGAGTTCTCCGAGAACGAGGACCTGCCCAACACCACCAACCCCGACGACTGGGCCCGCATCTCCGGCAAGAAGGGCGAGCGGATCGTCTACATCCGCACCCTCGTGCAGGGCAAGCAGGGCACCGAGGCCGGCCGTTCGATCGACACGGTGGCCAACACCGGCCAGTACCTCTAGGAACCACCTCCAGGGACCGGCTCCGGCTCGTGTTGAAGGCCGGGAGGGGATCGCCCCTCCCGGCCTTTTCCTGTTTCCCATGTTTGCGGCAATTAGTGCAGCAATGCTCCATTTATCCGGAAATGTACGAATTTCTCGGAAGTGGATGAGTTAATTCTGGAAATTCCGGGGAACCAAGAGCGGCAAAGTTACGTCAAAGGGGCGTGATCTACCTAGGTGTGCGCCCGTGACGCATGTCCGCTCGCGTGGTCTCGACACGGGTCCGGCGACGAGGGGGCCGCGCCTCGTCGAACTCGACGCGTTGCGCTTCGTCGCCGCGTTCGCCGTGATGTCCTTCCACTACATGGCGGCCAGCAAGTCGCTCTGGGGCGACTACCCCACGGCGCTGTTCGCGAGCGTCAACCGGGTCACGACCCTGGGCATCCTCGGCGTCGAGCTGTTCTTCCTCATCAGCGGATTCGTGATCCTGATGAGCGCGTGGGGCCACTCCATCGGAGACTTCGTGGTCTCCCGGGTCTCCCGGCTGTACCCCGCGTACTGGTTCGTCGTGATCGCGCTCTTCGTGATGTACACCTTCGCCGGGGTCAAGGGCTTCGACCCCGGACTGTCGCTGCGCGACTACCTGATCAACCTGACGATGTTGCAGGGCGGTCTGGGCGTCGGACACGCGGGCGCCGTCTTCTGGTCGCTGTGGGTCGAGCTCAGGTTCTACATCCTCGTGGGCCTGTTCATGCTGTTCGGCATCACGCTGCGACGCTGCCTGGGCTTCATGACGGGCTGGCTCATCCTCGTGGTCGCCGCCGAGGCGACCCACAACGACGTGCTGACCTTCCTGTTCATGCCCCGCCAGGCCCCCTACTTCATCGCGGGCATGGCGTTCTACCTGATCCACAGGTTCGGTTCCACCCTCGTGCTGTGGGCCTTCGTGGCCGTCTCGTACGGGCTGTGCCTGCTCGCCGCCACGGAGCGGGTCAAGGGACGGGTGGACATGATCGGCTTCGAGCACTTCCCGGCTCCCCCCGAGGGCGCGATCATCGCGATCACGCTGATCTTCCTGCTGATCGCGGCGGTGTCCCTCGGCTGGCTGCGCTGGCTGCGGTGGCGCGCGCTGACCACCGTCGGCGCGCTGACCTACCCGCTCTACCTGGTCCACCAGAACGTCTCGGCCGTGCTCATCCCCGGCCTGAAGGACTCCGTCGGCCGCTGGCCCCTGGTCGGCCTCACCATGGCCGTCTCGATCGTGCTGGCGTACCTCGTCTACCGGCTCGTTGACAAGCCGGGGCAGCGGTGGCTGCGGGCGGCCCTGGGAGCGTCCCTGGACCGGATCCGCCTGCGCGGCGGGCGCTCCGGGCCGCCCCCTCCCGCGGAGGAGACACGCGCCGCGACGCAAAGTAAGGAAGCATCTGTGCCGTAACTGTCTGGTAGCCGGGCATAGAGAAGAAGCTAGGCTCGGGGATATAACGGCGGAACGACGGCCTTAAGCAGGCGGGGTGCGCATGACGGTACGGCGGGTGATGGGCATCGAGACCGAGTACGGCATCGCCGTACCCGGGCAGCCCGGGGCGAACGCGATGGTGACCTCTTCGCAGGTCGTCAACGCGTACCTGGCGGCCTCGGCCGCGAGGGCCCGCCGGGCTCGGTGGGATTTCGAGGAGGAGAACCCGCTCCGCGACGCCAGGGGGTTCGATCTCGCCAGGGAGGTGGCCGACCAGAGCCAGCTCACCGACGAGGACCTCGGCCTCGCCAACGTGATCCTGACCAACGGCGCGCGTCTCTACGTCGACCACGCCCACCCGGAGTACTCCACGCCCGAGTGCACCAACCCTCGGGCCGCGGTGATCTGGGACAAGGCGGGGGAGCGGGTCATGTACGACGCCGCCGTCCGCGCCTCGGCGATGCCCGGCAACGCGCCCATCCAGCTCTACAAGAACAACACCGACGCCAAGGGCGCCTCCTACGGCTGCCACGAGAACTACCTGATGCGCCGGGCGACGCCGTTCGCCGACATCGTGCGGCACCTGACGCCGTTCTTCGTCTCGCGCCAGGTCGTCTGCGGCGCGGGCAAGGTCGGCATCGGGCAGGACTCGCGCGGTGAGGGCTTCCAGATCAGCCAGCGCGCCGACTTCTTCGAGGTCGAGGTCGGCCTGGAGACCACGCTCAAGCGGCCGATCATCAACACGCGGGACGAACCGCACGCCGACCCGGAGAAGTACCGCCGGCTCCACGTCATCATCGGCGACGCCAATATGTCGGAAATTTCGACATATTTGAAGCTAGGGACCACGGCGCTGGTCCTCGCCATGATCGAGGACGGGTTCCTCACCGTGGACCTCTCGGTCGAGTCGCCCGTCGCCGCCCTCCGCGCGGTCTCGCACGACCCGACCTGCAAGTACGAGATCACCCTGCGCAACGGCCGCAAGATGACCGCCGTGCAGCTCCAGATGGAGTACCTCGAGCAGGCCCGCAAGTACGTCGAGGACCGCTACGGCGCGAGCGTCGACGACATGACCAAGGACGTGCTCAACCGGTGGGAGTCGGTGCTCACCCGGCTCGCCGAGAACCCGATGCAGCTGTCACGCGAGCTCGACTGGGTCGCCAAGCTCGAACTGCTTGAGGGCTACCGCACCCGAGACAGCCTGCCCTGGTCGCACCCGCGGCTCCAGCTCGTCGACCTGCAGTACTCCGACATCCGGCCCGACCGCGGCCTCTACAACCGCCTGGTCGCCCGTGGCCGCATGCAGCGCCTGGTCACCGAGGACGACGTGGAGCGCGCGATCGAGCTGCCGCCCACCGACACCCGTGCCTACTTCCGCGGGCGGTGCCTGCGCCAGTACAGCGAGTCCGTCGCGGCGGCCTCGTGGGATTCGGTGATCTTCGACATCCCCGGCAGGGAGTCCCTCCAGCGGGTGCCGACCCTGGAGCCGCTGCGCGGGACCAAGGCTCACGTCGGCGACCTGCTCGACCGCTGCCGCACCGCCGCGGCCCTCGTGGCGGCCCTGACCGGCGACAAGTGAGCGCCCCGAACTGACCGAACAGGCCAAGCGGCCTGAACGGACCGAACGGCCTGCACGGCCCGCTCCGCGCCGTGCGGACCGCACGGATCGCTCGGGCCGTGCCGGCCTCAGGGAGTGTTCGACTTCGCGGAGCGTTCGACGGCGCGGACTGTTCGGAATCTACGTCGTAAAGGCGCGGGCCGGTGGCACCTCGGGCCGCCGGCCGGGAGGCGCCGCCGAGATGCCCAGCCGCCGCAGCACGCCGACCAGGAGAGAGACCGCCGCCTTCGCGGTCAGCCGCTCGTCCGGGTCGCGACGCAGCAGGCCCTCCATCACGGGGCCGAGCGGGCCCGCCCGGCGGGGCGGCTCCGGATCGCCGTCCAGCGCCCGTTCGAGCTCGGTGAGCGACCCCGCCTCCGCGTAGGGGGGACGGCCCTCCACGGCGCAGTACAGCGTCGCGCCGAAGGACCAGAGGTCCGAGGCGACGGTCGGCTGCCCCCCGGTCACCCGCTCGGGCGCGAGATAGGCCGCCGTACGGACGACGGGGATCGTGGTCGAGCCGGAGCCCTGGATCGCCGCCATCCCGAAGTCGGTCAGCACGACGCGGTCCTCGGTCAGCAGGACGT
The DNA here is from genome assembly GCA_001570385.1 of Microtetraspora glauca. GTDB lineage: Bacteria > Actinomycetota > Actinomycetes > Streptosporangiales > Streptosporangiaceae > Microtetraspora > Microtetraspora glauca. The sequence continues at coordinate 204,631 of BBYL01000012.1, forward strand.
TCGCCGGCTCGATGGCCCCGTGGACCACTCCCGTCTCGTGCGCGTGCCGTACGCCGGCCAGAAGCTGGAACCCCACCCAGGCGGACCAGTGCACCGGCAACTGCCCGAGATGGCGGACCGTCTCCTCCAGGGTCAGGCCCTCGAGGAGCTCCGTCACGATCCACAGGCGGCCGTTCGCCTCCAGCAGGTCGTGCACGGTCACCACGGCGGGATGGCTCAGCCGGGCGGCCGAGCGGGCTTCCCGCAGTGCCCGGCGGCGCGCGGTCTGCAGGTCGGGCTCGTCGTCGTGGTGCGGCGGCCGCAGCTCCTTGATCGCCACATTGCGCCGCAGCCGCGTGTCGTGCGCGTGCCACATCACCGCTCCTCGCCCGCGGTGAACGGCGGAGAGCAGCCGGTAGCGATCTCCCAGCAATTCGTGATCCGTTCCCATGAGCCACCCCCCTGGCATGACACGGCCCCTATGTCTCCCGGGTACATATTGTGGTCGCAAAAAGGATCACCGTTGACCGTGGCGCGCCTCCACCGGTGGTAACGATCCGGTCTACGGGACGATCTTGGCTGCGTACTCCCGGGAGCGGGGTACGCGCCGGCCGTTCCGGGGAGGCCGTGAGACAAGGGCGTGGGGTGGCTGACTTGCTTTCCCGCCGCGCGGAGGGTTGGCTATCTGGACCGCCTTCCGGAGCCGGGTGAAAGATCGCGGGCGATCCGCGCGAATTGTCGCCCGGTTCGGGGAAGATACGAAGTAGAGGCATCCCCCGAGCGGAGGTATCCATATGGCGACGAGGGACACCGGCGGCCAGAAGCAGACGGGCCGTCAGGAGAGCGAGGTCGAGGAGACCGAGGCGCAGGCGACTCCCGATGTTCAGGAGCGTCACGAGAAGCTCACCGACGACGTCGACTCCATCCTCGACGAGATCGACGAGGTCCTCGAGGAGAACGCGGAGGAGTTCGTGAGGTCATACGTCCAGAAGGGCGGAGAGTAAGGCCGGGGACGGCCGCCGAGGGGAGGCCCGGGTCCGGAGCCGGCCGCGGACGTTCGCGGAGCTCAGGGTCCGGGCCGGCACCTTTCTCATCAGGTCAGGCCCACAACTGAACGGTAACGATCTCGAAGGGGCGCAGCGGGAGCCGTACCGAGCCCGCTGAGACCTCGAGCGGGGCGGCGGGAGAGCCGAGCGCGTCGGCGAGACGCGCGGCGGTGAAACTTCCGTGGACGACGGCCTCGGTCGCCACCGGATGCTCGGCGACCAGGCGCATCTCCAGCCGGCCGTCCCTCTCCCGGAGTGCGGCCATCACCACGCCGTCGCCCGACACCGTGGGTGCCCGCCCCGCGAGCACCGCCGACCCGGCCAGGTCACCGGTCCCGGCGGCGGTGACGGTCCCGGATCCGGGTACGGCGAGCAGATCATGGCGATACTCCTCGGCCAGGCGCACCAGCCCCACCTCCTCCCAGCCGCCGGCGTAGGGCAGGACCGCGAACCGCACCGAGAACGGCCCCTGGCACTGGGCGGCCGGCGTCGCGAGCTGCGGCCCGGCCGGTTCGTCCCGATAGGGGTTCCGGTTCCGCGACAGGTAGCCGACCGATCTCATCAGCGTGAGCGCCAGTTCCCCGGGCTCGTGCGCGCCTCCGGCTCGCCCGGCCGCCGGGCCCAGGACATCGACGCCGCCAGAGGAGCCGCCGGAGTCTCCAGGGTCGCCCGGGATCAGTTCGTATTCGGTGACGTGGTCGAGCAGCACCGCCAGGCCGCCGGCCGCCACGAACCCCTCCGCCGGGAAAGTCGGGATCGGCCGCTCGCCCCCGCTGACCTCGGCGCCGGTTCGCGAGCCGGTTGCCGTGCGGTCCTCCGTGTGGCCGCCGTTCGTACGACGGCCTTCCGGGGCCGTGCCACGCCGTACGACCGCGAACTGGCCCTCCGCGAACGACTCGGCCGCCGGGCGGGCGAGCGGCGCGTGCCACCGGAGGCGGTGGTCGCGGCACCGCACGTCCAGGTCGATCGCGCACCGGACGAACGGCTCGCCCGCGCGCAGCTCCACCCGGGTCGTGACCACCGTGCCAGAAGTGACCACCGTGACCATCGTGTCCGAAGTGGCGGTCGTGTCGGCAATGTTCATTGAGCCGGGGGCGTTCACCGTGCCGGCGGTGTTCATCGTGCCGGTGCTGTTTCCCTTGCCCGGCGTGGCCTCCTGGGGGACGTCGTCCTCTGACGACCCGTCCCAGCCGGTCGGCGCGCCGTCGGCGGGCCATTCGTAGGAGCGGGAGACCTCCAGTACGGACACGAGCGGCCCGCGGCAGATCTCCTCGACCTTGACGTACGCGGGCCGGTCCACGATCCGGTCTTCCGGAGGGGGCGCGTAGTTATAGGTGTCCCCGATGTCTCCGCCGTGCGAGATCCGGCCGACGCCGTGCACCTCCGTGCCGTCCCGGCCGCGCAACGACAGCGTGCCGTCCTCGGCGACGGTCACGCGCAGCAGCCCATTGTCCAAAGTGCCCTCGGGGGCGGCGAGCGCGGCCGCCGCCTCCGGAGTGCGGGTGAGCGCGACGTGCCCTCCCGCGCCGGGTTCGGCGGTGAGGACGGAGCGGCCCAGCGGCGGGACGGTGACCTGCGCCGCGACGGTGACGACCGGTTCGGCGAGCGTCAGGACCCGCCACGGTCCCGGACCGGCCCCGAGGATGGCGCGGCGCAGATCCTCGTAGGCGTAGCCGCCCGACGCGTGCCTGCTCACCGTGATCGTGAACACGCCGTCCCCGGTCTCCCAGGAGACGATCTCCTGCCCGAACAGCTCCCGCTCGTGGACCCGGCCGAGGAGCTGGGAGAGGTCGTCCATGACCGTCTCGTCGAGCAGCGTGGGGGCGTGTTCCAGTCGCTGGACCGCCACGGTCCCGCCTGACGCGTCCGTCAGCCGGGCGCGGTGCTCCGGCAGGTCGGCGAGCACGAGCGCGGTCCGCTCGAACGGCGACGGGTTGACCACGACCAGCGCGCCGCGCGGCACGTGGGCGGCCAGTGTGGCGCTCACCAGGTCCACCACCGCCTGGCCGATCTGTTCCGCCTCCGCTATCCGCGCCGCGACCTGCTGGGCGGTCTCGTCCGCGCCGCAACCGGTGACGGAGTCGTGCCCGGAGCAGGCGATCAGCCGCCGCCACGCCAGGTCGAGCAGCCGGGCGGAGGCCGTACGGTCGGCCAGCCAGAGCGTGGACAGCGGCTCGGCGTACCGGATGACGGCGCGCTCCGCGCGCGCCATCGCCTGCTTGAGAGGGACGCGGGCGGAGACGACACCGGGCAGGATGTTGGCCCGGGCGTGCGACCGCAGCTCGCCGCGGACCTCCGGCAGGTCCGAGGGAACCCCGGCCAGGTCCAGGTACTCCTCGAGGGTGGCGACGCGCAGACCGTGCCCGGTGATCTCGGCCGCCGGAGCCGAGTGGTCCGCGCCGTACATCGCCAGCATGGGACCGTCCGGGCGCCACGGGCGCATGGAGGCGGCGAAGGCGGAGACACGGTCGGCGAGCCCTTCGGCCGGGCCGCTGAACAGGGCGACCGCGTTGCCGTACCCGCCGGGCAGATAGCGGGTGACGACGGTGGTGCCGTCGGCGCCCGTCCAGGCGAACGCGTCCCGGCCGACCGACTCGGGCACCCCGCGCCACAGGCACGCCCGCCCGAGTCCGGCGAGTGAGAGGATCTGCGGCATCTGAGCGCAGTGCCCGAACTGGTCCGGCAGGTAGCCCACCCGCATGGCACCGCCGAGGGCGGCCGCGCCGCGCATGCCGTACTCCAGGTTGCGGATCAGCGTCTCGCCCGAGCAGAGGAACTCGTCGGCGAGGATCATCCAGGGACCGACGGCGAGCGTGCCCGCCTCGACGAACCTCCTCACGTCCTCCCGCCTCTCCGGGCGGATCTCGAGGTAGTCCTCGACCGCGGCCAGCTGCCCGTCCATGGTGAAGCGGTAGAGCGGGTCGGCCGACATGATGTCGAGGACCTCGTCCAGCATGCGGACGAGCCCCATGCGGAACCGGTGGAAGGGGAGGTACCACTCGCGGTCCCAGTGCGTGTGCGGGACGACGACGATCTCAGGGTGCACGCGTGCTCCTCAGGGGGTTGCGTCCGGGGGACCGGTGGCGGGCGAGGCGTCCGGGGACGCGGCCGGGGAGGCGGCCTCGCCGCCGATCGGCAGGCCCGCGGACTCGGCGTGGCGCCGGATGATCCGCTGCGCCGTGACGATATCGCTCAGCGCGCCGTCCCGTCCGGTGAGCGGGGGTTCGTCCTGGGTGGCGAACCGGTGGAAGGCGACGAGCTGTCGTTCGAAGGCCTCCGCGACGTCCCGGAAGACGATCTTCCGCTCGGTGGTCCCGAGACGGGTCACCGAGGTGAGCGTCGTGGGCGTGTTCATCAGATAGGGGGACGGGAAGTCGAGTTCGAGCGAGCCGTGCTCGTGGTGGATCGTCACCCGCTCCTGGTAGGCGGGGTATCCCGCCAGGTAGTGCCACCGCAGGCCGTACCTGCCGGTGGCCAGGTCGCCGCTCGCCTCGATCGAGGGCGGGAAGACGTCGCCGGGCCAGACGGCGACGTGGTCCACGGTGCCGGGCGGCCCGGTGAACATCCGCATCAGCGACAGGTCGTGGCAGAGGCTGCCCAGCACGACCTGGGAGTAGAGCCGGCGCAGTCGTGGCGGCGCGTCCGCGCCCAGCGCCGTCGTGAGCGCCTCCTCGTCCGCCTCCAGGTACGGCGCGAGCGCCTCGGGCGTGGGGTGTGACGCCCGCGCCTTGGCGAAGAGGAGCTGGGACTCGGTGGACGGGTGCAGCACGGTCACGTCCAGATGCCGTACCGCCTCCGGGCCTCCGGCCTCGTGGAGGGCCTCGACCATCCGCTGGGTGGCCGGGTCGTACTGCTTCATGTAGCCCACCATCAGGCGGGCGTCGCCCGGGATCCCGGCCAGCTCGGCCCGGCTGTAGGCGAGGGGCTTCTCGCACAGCACCCAGTGGCCGTGGTCGAGCGCGGCCCGGACCAGCGGCGCGTGCGACCCCGGGGTGAGCACGATCAGCGCGTCGAAGCCGCCCTTCCCGAGCATGGCCATGGGGTCGTCGAACGCGGCCACGCCCAGCTCTCCGCCGATCTTCGCGGCGTGGGCGTCGTCCAGGTCGCAGACGGCGCTGAGCTCGAAGAGGTCCCTGCGGCGGGCCAGCAGCGGCAGGTACATCACCTGCGCGGCGATCCCCAGCCCCACGATGGCGACCTTCATGGCTTCCCCCAATCACTTTGGGCCTGATCACCCGGAAACGTGCGCGGATGAGCATGCTGCCCCGGTTCGTGACCAGGTACAGATTCCCTGTGAAGCGCCCCGACATGCGACGACGCGGTCCGCGGTCTGACAGGCGGGCGTCACGTGCGCAGGGCCGCCGCGTGCAGGGCCGTCGCATGCAGAGCCATCGCGTACGGAGTCATCGCGTACGGAGTCATCGCGTTCAGCGCCGTCACGTGCACAGGGCCATCACCTCGTTCCTCGGCGTCTCCAGCCGGTGCGCGCCCGGCCTGGCGGGGAACGCGGCCCGGTCGCCCCGCACGACGGCACGGGTCTCGGGCCCCCACAGGACCAGGCCGTCCGCCCCGATCGCGACGAACTCGTCCCCGTGGCGCAGCAGGAGCGGGCCGTCCGGGGAGGCGGACACGGCGGTACGGCCGTCGGCGAGCGCGGCGATGATGCCCGCCGTCCCGGCGGCGGGATCGGCGAGCACCCAGGTGGTCGGCGCTCCGGGCGGATGCCCCTCCTCCGGCCGGTGGTAGTCGCTGCCGCCGACCACGACGAGGTCGTCCGCCCACGCCTGGCCCCAGGCGAGCGGGGCGCCCCAGGTGCGGTCCCACCAGCTCCAGTGCCACAGCTCGGCGATCCTCGGCCGGTCCGGCGCCATCGGATGCCGCCACGAGCAGTCACCGGCGACCGGATGGTTGATCGACAGGACCCCGCCCCGATCCCGTACGGCCTTCGCCCACTCGTCCGGCCCCTTGCGGAAGTCCACCCAGCCGACGTCGCCGAACGCGTTGGCGTGGCCGAGATCCGTGGTCACCTCCTGCCCGGGGAGGAGCAGGATGCCCGCCAGTGCGGAGGCCGAGGAGAGTTCCGCGTGGTGGCTGACGGTGTTGTGGTCGGTGACCGCGAGGAAGTCGAGCCCGCAGTCGGCGGCGAGGCAGGCCAGTTCATGGACGCCGAGCGAGCCGTCGGAGTGCGTCGTGTGCGCGTGCAGGTCGCCGGCGAGCCAGCGCAGCCCCTCGAGCGCGGGTGCGCCGCGCCGGGAGGCGGCCGGTTCCCGGTGTTGGGCGCGCGGCGCCCGCACGCCTCTGGCCGGATGGTCGCGGGGCACCGCCGGAGGCCGCCGGTGCGCGATCACCGTGATCTTGTACGGCAGGCCCTCGTCGGGGATCCGGTAGAGCCCGACGAGCACCAGCCAGACGCCCGGCTCGATCTCACCGGGAAGGTAGCCCGGGGTGGCCCAGTCCGCGGTGACGGTGTACTCCGACCGCGCCCCGCCCGACCAGCCCCGGAAGCCGCGTGGCCCGGCACAGCCGAGATCGAGGGTTCCGGCGGAGCGGTCGTAGGAGAGCCGGACCGTCACGGCGGCGGTTCCCGGAGGCAGCTCGACGGGCACCTCGCGGACCGGGCCGGAGATCCGGTCGGCGAGCGTCCACACGCCCTTGATCGTCGTCATCGGGCGCCGTCCGCCGGGAGGGGCGAAACGAGCCGGTCGTCGCGGTAGACGAGCGCGCGGCCCGGCCGGGGGACCGCCCACGCCGCCGTGCCCGGGGCGGGCTCCTCCCCTTCGGGGACGACGGCCTGGATGAGGTGGTCTCCGGATTCGAGGGTGACGAGATGGGCCGTTCCGAGGTTCTCCACGACCGCTACCTTCCCCGTGAAGGCGTCATCCCTCGGCGATAGCGACAGATCCGTATATTCGGGCCGCAGGCCGTACACGATCGGGCCGTCGGAGACGCCGGCGGGCAGGGGGAGGACCGCCCCGGCGACCCGCAGAGCGCCGTCCCCCGCGACTCCGGGCAGCAGGTTCATGGGCGTGGAACCGATGAAGGAGGCCGTGAACGTGTTCGCCGGCCTCCGGAAGATCTCCGACGGGGTGCCGACCTGCATGAAACGGCCCGCCGACATGACCGCGATCCGGTCGGCGAGCGCCAGGGCCTCGCCCTGGTCGTGCGTCACGAACACGGTGGTCACCGCGAGTTCGCGCTGCAGCCGTTTGAGGAACGTCCGGGCCTCCAGGCGGAGCCGGGCGTCGAGGTTGGACAGCGGCTCGTCGAAGAGGAAGACCTTCGGATGGCAGGCGACGGCCCGGGCCAGGGCGACCCGCTGCTGCTGCCCGCCGGAGAGCTGGCCGGGCCGGCGGGCGAGCAGGTCGGACAGGCTGAGCAGGGACGCGGTCTCGGCCGCCTTGGCCTCGCGCCGGGCTCGGGGGACCTTCTTGATCCGCAACGGGTAGGCGATGTTGGCCGTGACGTCCATGTGGGGGAAGAGCGCGTAGTCCTGGAACACCATGGCGACGTCCCGCCGCCCGGGAGGAACGGACGTCACGTCGACCCCGCCGATCCCGATATTTCCGGATGTAGGGGTTTCCAGGCCCGCGATCGTCCGCAGCAGCGTCGTCTTCCCGCACCCGGACGGCCCGAGCAACGCGAAGAACTCGCCGTCGGCGATCTCCAGATCGAGCCCGTCGAGCGCCCTCACCCCGCCGGGGAACTCCTTGGTCAGCCCGCCTAACACGATCACCTCTTGATCCCTCCGTGGAAGCGGAAGCCGTACCTGCGGCTGACGAACACGTACATCACCACCACCGGCAGCGAATAGAGCAGCGAGAACGTCGAGATCAGGTCGAGCCGCGGCGCGCCGCCCTCCGTGTACAGCGTGTAGAGGATGACCGCCCCCGGCGCCTTGTCCGGGTCGCGGAGCAGGATGAACGGCTGCAGGAAGCCGCCCCACACGTTGGCCACCGCCCACACCGCGATCGTCGCCAGGCCCGGCCGTACCAGCGGGATCACGACATGCCGCAGAATCTGCAGCGGCGACGCGCCGAACACCCGCGCCGACTCCTCGTACGACGTCGGCGTGCCGTCCATGAAGTCCTTCATGATGAAGATCGCCGCGGGCAGCAGCCCGCCGGACATCGTCAGCACCACACCCAGATGAGTGTCGATCAGGTTCAACCGGGTCGCCAGCTCGAACAGCGGAACCATCGCCGCCGTCCCCGTCACGACCGACGACAGCAGGAGCAGCACGTACAGCAGCGCGTCCCGGCCCGGCACCCGCACCCTGGACAGCGCGTACGCCGCCAGAGCCGCGAGCGTCACGACCAGCGCCGCGCTTCCCCCCGCCTGGATCAGCGAGTTCCGCAACGACGTCAGGGCGTACGGATTGCCGAGCAGCGCCCGGAAGTTCCGGAGCGTGAAATCCGGCACCGACATCGCGATCCCCGGATGGCCGTCGAACGGAGCCGTGGCCAGCCACAGCAACGGCAGCGCGAAGAACCCCAGCACCAGCGCCAGGAACGTCGCCCGGCCGAGCACCCCCAACGCATGCCGTCCCGCGCCGTTCATCGGCCCGCTCCGCTCAGTACCCGTCGGCCCGCTCCGCCCGGTGCCCGTCGGCCCGCTCCGCCCGGTGTCCGTCGGCCCGCTCCGCCCGGTGTCCGTCGGCTCGCTCCGCCCGCTGGGCCGCGGGCGCCCTCGCGGCGGTGTGCTTCGGTCGTCACGTCCTCGCCCGTTCCTCGCCGCGGGCGTTCACCGCCGTGCTCTCCGCGCGTCACGGCGCCGCCACCTCCCGCCGGGCGTCCTCGCGGCGGGTGCGGAGGAGACGCAGATACACGAAGGCCACGACCAGATTGATGATCAGAACGAGGAACGAGATCGCCGCTCCGAAACCGAGGCGCCCCCCGCTCAACGCCACGTTGTAGATGTAGATCGGCAGGATCTCCGAACGACCCTCCGGCCCCCCGGCCGTGATCTGGAACGCGGAGAAGTCGTTGAACGTCCAGAGACTGATCAGCAGCAGGTTCGTCAGGACATGCCCCTTGATCCGCGGCACCACCACATCCCTGAGCTGCTGGAACGTGGACGCCCCCGCCAGACGTGCCGTCTCCAGATGGGAGGGCGGCACGTTCGCGAGCGCCGCGCCGTACAGCATCATCGAGAACGCCGTCCCACGCCACACGTTGAAGACGATGATCGACGGCATCGGATGGTCGAGCAGCCACGCCAGCCCCGGCGTGTGCAGCAACGCGTTCAACGTGCCCTCGTCCCGATCGAGCAACGCGATCCACAGGAACGCCACGACCGACGACGGCAGGATCCACGCGAGCAGCACCAGCCCCTCGGTGACCCGCTTCACCGGCCCCCGCCGGTCCCGCAGCACCCAGGCGATCGAGAACCCCAGCCCCGCCTGCCCGATCACCGCCGAACCCAGCACGTACTGCGCCGTCAACCACAACGACCCTCGGAAGCGCTCGTCGCCCAGCGCAGCGGTGTAGTTGTCCAGCCCCACCACCCGCGGCTCCGCCGCCTCCAACCCCGTCAGCCGATAGTCCGTCAGCCCCAGATAGATCGTCCACAGCGCCGGGAAGACCAGGAACACCCCGATCAGCACCAGGGCGGGCAGTACGAACCCCACCGCACGCCCCCGGCCCAGCCCCGCCGCGTCGGTGCTCATGCGCTCACTCCGCTCGCGGGCCCAGGGCGCCCCTTGAGGCGGCTCGTGCCCTTCTCGCTCGGGGTCGCTCGTTCCCCGCCTCCCGCTCGCCCGGCGGTTACTTCCCCGCCGCGCCCTTCGCGGCTCAATGGCTCGCTCCGCTTCGCGGGATCATCGGGCGACGTTGGAGGCACCGACGATGGCTTCGAGTTTGCGCTGGTACGACGCGGCCGCCTCGTCGACGGACGTGCCGGACACGACGTCGGCGGTGGCCTCCTGCAGGGCGACCGAGACCTGCGGGTAGACGGCCAGCGGCGGACGGTACGCCGTGACCGGCAGCACCTCGTCCGAGACGAACTTCAGCATCGGATCGACCCCCAGCACCTGGTCGTTCACATCCGTGCGGGAGGTGATCCGCGCCGCGCCCGCGAGTTGCGCCGCCGTCGCCTCGGCCGAGTGCATGAACGACAGCAGTTCCCAGGCCGGCTTGGGATTCTTCGAGAACGGATTCAGCACCCGTACGGCGCCGCCCGACATGCTGACGGCGTCCTGGCCGCGGATGCCCGCTCCCGGGCGCGCGGCGGGGATCAGGGCGTACCCGACGTCAGCGTCCCGGTTCGCCATGGGCGCGACCCCGGCCTTGGGCTCGATCACGGCCCGCCAGAAGTAGTCGCCCTCCGCCAGGATGCCGATCTTGCCCTCGGCGAACCGTGCGAACGACTTGTCCCTGCCCTGCGCCTCCTGCTGCAGCTTCGGATCACCCAGCCCGGTGGTGTAGATCTGCCGGTAGAAGCCCAGCACATCCTTCAGCGCCTGCGACGCGCCGGTCCACTTGCCGTTCGCGTAGATCTCGGCGCCCGCGCCGGCCAGCAGCGGCAGCGCGCCCTGCATGGTCGTGGCCTCACCCATGGCCGTGCCCGCGTCGACCTGGATCGGGATGGGCACCCCGGCCCTCTTCAGCGCGGCGCCCGCGTCGAGGATCTCCTGCCAGCTCGCCGGTCGCCAGTCGGACGGCAGCCCGGCCTTCTCGAACAGCTTCCTGTTGTAGTAGAGGACCCGTCCGTCCGTGCCCTGCGGCAGGGCGTACCGCTTGCCGTCGAAGATGCCGAGCCCCTGCACGGCCGTGGGGATCTGCCCCCAGCCCTCCCAGGAGTCCGCCTCGGGCCCGGCCACCTCGGCCAGCGGCTTGACATATCCGGCCTGGGCGAACTCGCCGACCCAGATGCCGTCCAGGTCGATCACGTCCGCGCCGGTCCGCGACTTGAGGTCCAGCGCGATCTTCGTCTTGTACTGCTCGTCGTCGACGCCGCTGGGCTGGAAGAGAACGTGGACGTCCCGCCCCTTCGCCTTCTGCGCGGCCTCGAAGCGCGGGATCACCCACTGCTTGGTCCAGTCGGCGGACTCGGCGTTCTTGCCGCCGGAGATGGCGTTCGCGGTGATGACGAGGGTGATGGCGCCGTCCCCCGATCCACCGTCGGTCCCACACCCCGCCAGAGCCAGTACGGCTGCCGCCAGGATCACGAGCGCAGGCTTCATGGACGACCTCCCCGTCGAGGTTAGGACGTACAGACAAATCGACACTCGCACGTTATGACTTGGCGGTAAAGAACGAGTTTGCCTGGCCGGTAAGGGCTCGCGCGTTCCGGGCGGTTCGCCCTTAGCTGATCGGGAAGAGTGCAACCAGCGCCGCGACATGAGTAGGGTCGGTTCGTAACAACGCACGCTTGGAGGGAGTCGCGTGGCATCTCAGCAGGCCTGGATGAGCAACCTCTTCACGAACACGGGGTCGTCGTCGTTCACCGAGTTTCTCGGCGCACACGCACCGGATCTGCTGCCGACCCGCGCGCAGGCGCTGGCCGCTCCGGTCGGAGACCAGATCCCGCACGCGACCACGATCGTGGCCGCGACCTGCGCCGGAGGCGTGGTGATGGCCGGTGACCGGCGCGCCACCTCCGGCAACATGATCTCCCAGCGGGACATGGAGAAGGTCTTCCGCACCGACGACTACTCCTGCATGGGGATCGCCGGGACCGCGAGCACCGGCATCGAGGTGGCCCGGCTCTACCGCGTGGAACTGGAGCACTACGAGAAGATGGAGGGCCGCTCGCTCTCCACCGAGGGCAAGGCCAACCGCCTGGCCGCCATGATCCGCGGCAATCTCGCGATGGCGATGCAGGGACTGGTGGTCGTCCCGCTCTTCGCCGCGTACGATCCCGACCGCGACGCCGGGCGGATCTTCGGATACGACGTGGGCGGCGGGCCGTACGAGCAGCGGCAGTACCACTCGATCGGCTCCGGCTCGATCTTCGCGCGTGGTTCCCTGAAGAAGCTCTACCGGGAGGACGCGACCCCCGAGGACACCGTGCTCACCTGTCTGCAGGCTCTCTACGACGCCGCCGACGACGACTCGGCGACCGGCGGGCCGGACGTGACGCGGAAGATCTGGCCGGTGGTCTCGGTGATCACTGCGGACGGCTTCCGCCGCCTGTCCGACGAGGAGGTCGCCGAGTACGTCCATGGCATGCTCGACGCCCGGATGACGGACCCCGACGGCCCCACCGCCCCGCTGCGATAACTCGAAGAGAGGATCACCACCGGTGTCCATGCCCTTTGGATATGCCTCACCCGAGCAGATCATGCGGGACAGGGCGGAATATGCGCGGAAGGGCATCGCGCGAGGCCGCAGCGTGGTCGTCATGCAGTATGCCGACGGCATCCTGTTCGTGGCGCCCAACCCGTCCAAGGCGTTGCACAAGATCAGCGAGATCTACGACCGGATCGGTTTCGCGGCGGTCGGGCGGTACAACGAGTTCGAGTCGCTCCGCCTGGCCGGCATCCGCTACGCCGACATCAACGGCTACACCTACAACCGCAGCGACGTGACCGGCCGAGGGCTGGCCAACCTCTACGCCCAGCAGCTCGGCATGATCTTCACCGAGTCGATCAAGTCGCTGGAGGTCGAGATCGTGGTCGCCGAGGTCGGCGAGGACCCCGGGCGGGACCAGATCTACCGGCTCACCTTCGACGGCTCGGTCTTCGACGAGCAGGGCATGGCCGTGATCGGCGGCCAGGCCGAGGCGGTCGGCAGCCGGCTGAAGGAGCGCTACAGCGAGGGCCTGCCGCTCGCTCAGGCGCTCGACGCCGCGCTGTTCGCCCTCACCGAGCCGGGAGGCGAGCGCCCGTCCCCCACCCAGCTCGAAGTGGCGGTCCTCGACCGCAACCGCGAGCACCGCAAGTTCCTCCGGCTCACCGGTCCCCGTCTGCAGCGACTGCTCGAGGAGGCCGCTCCGGCCCCCGCGCCGCCCACCGAGCCCGCCCCGGCTCCCGCCCCCGAGACGGGGCCGCCCATCGGCCCCGAGGGCGAGATCGACACCGGCTCCGGCGAGTAAACGTTCCCGCGGCCGCGCCCCTCCGCGGGGCGCGGCCCCGACAGTGCCCGTCGCGTGCTCCGTTCGCGGGCTTCGGGAGCCCTTGAGGCGGTGTGCTCGGGTTGCTTCCTCGGTCCACCGCCGTGCCCTGCGCGGGCTCGTCGGCAGGGTGCTCGTCGGAGATCACGGGTAACGGACAAACCAAACCCGGGTTTCGCTAGTCTCATGCGGTTATGACGATATTCACGGACTTTACGACGTTCGGCGCGTGGCGGCGGGTGGGAGTTCCCGTCGCTCTGGCCGTTTCCGCCCTTTCGCTGGCCGCCTGCTCGGGCTCCTCCGGCTCCGCCGAACCCACGGCCACGGTCACGGTCACCGCACCCCCCTCCCCATCCGATGAGCCGTCCCCCGAGGCGTCACCGTCGTCCTCTCCCTCGCCCGAACCCTCCTCCACCGGTGTGTTCGACGACCCGGCGGACGACGACTGGCCGCCGATCTCGGACAAGACCCCGCCGATCTTCGGGGAGGTCTTCCAGTCCGACCCCGGGCACGATTTCACCAAGGGCATCAGCCCCAGCCGTGACGGCATCGTCCGCGGCGAGCTCCGGACCATGCAGGACGCGAACGTCGCGGAGTACGTCCCCATCAAGTTCGTCAAGGACCCGAGCAGCGGCCAGGGCCGCTTCGAGGGGCCGAAGGAGGGCGATGCGATGGCCTTCGCCGCGCCGATCGCCAAGAACGTCGTCTTCCTCAGCGCCGTCGGCTGTGACGGCAAGGACCAGACGATCAACAACCAGTACGTCGGCACCCAGAGCTGCTCGCGGGACAAGCTCATCTCCCGCGCGGTCAAGGGCGGCCTGTACGCGCTGATCACGGTGAAGAACCACCAGATCGCCAAGGTCGTCGAGATCTACGCCCCGTGATCGGGGTACGGCTACCGCCGCGCGCCACGCCCGCGGTAGCCGTACGTCGACACACCTGTGACCTATCCCTATCCGCTCGTCCCCTTCGAGGAATAGGGTGAGGTGATGGATCGTCGCATCTTCGGGCTGGAGAACGAGTACGGCGTCACCTGCACGTTCAGGGGGCAGCGGAGGCTGTCACCGGACGAGGTCGCGCGGTACCTGTTCCGGCGAGTGGTGTCCTGGGGCCGATCGAGCAACGTCTTCCTCCGCAACGGCGCACGTCTGTATCTCGACGTGGGCAGCCATCCTGAATACGCCACCCCCGAGTGCGACAACGTCGTGGAGCTCGTGACCCACGACAAGGCGGGGGAGCGCATCCTCGAAGGTCTCCTCCTGGACGCCGAGAAGCGGCTCCGGGAGGAGGGCATCGCGGGGGACATCTACCTGTTCAAGAACAACACCGACTCCGCGGGCAACTCCTACGGCTGCCACGAGAACTACCTCGTCGGCCGGCACGGCGAGTTCGGGCGGCTGGCCGACGTGCTGATCCCGTACCTCGTCACCCGGCAGATCATCTGCGGCGCGGGCAAGGTGCTGCAGACGCCGCGCGGTGCGGTCTACTGCGTGTCCCAGCGGGCCGAGCACATCTGGGAGGGCGTGTCCTCCGCGACCACCCGGTCCAGGCCGATCATCAACACCCGGGACGAGCCGCACGCCGACGCCGAGCGGTTCCGCCGCCTGCACGTCATCGTCGGCGACTCCAACATGAGCGAGACGACGATGCTGCTCAAGGTCGGCGCCACCGACCTGGTGCTGCGCATGATCGAGGCCGGCGTCGTGATGCGCGACCTGTCGCTGGAGAACCCGATCCGGGCCATCCGCGAGGTCTCGCACGACATGACCGGGCGGCGCCGGGTCCGCCTGGCGAACGGCCGTGAGGCGTCCTCGCTGGAGATCCAGCAGGAGTACCTCCTCAAGGCGAAGGACTTCGTCGACCGCAGGGGTGGCGACGAGACGAGCAAGCGGGTGCTGGAGCTGTGGGAGCGCACGCTCCGCGCGGTCGATACCGGCGATCTCGACCTCGTCGCCCGCGAGATCGACTGGGTCACCAAGTACCAGCTGATTGAACGTTACAGACGGAAGTACGACCTTCCGCTGTCGTCGCCGCGGGTCGCCCAGCTCGATCTGGCCTACCACGACGTCCACCGCCGGCGGGGTCTGTACTACCTCCTGCAGCGGCGCGGCTCGGTCGAGCGGGTCGCCTCCGACGTCCGGATCTTCGAGGCGAAATCGGTTCCGCCGCAGACCACACGGGCCAAGCTGCGCGGCGAGTTCATCCGCAAGGCCCAGGAGAAGCGCCGTGACTTCACCGTCGACTGGGTGCATCTCAAGCTGAACGATCAGGCGCAGCGGACCGTGCTCTGCAAGGATCCTTTCCGCAGCGTTGACGAGAGGGTCGACAAGCTGATCGCGGGCATGTGATCTCTTTACGCCGGGCGGACGGCGGGTTCGGGTAGGGTTACCCGAACCTAGCTGTCTGTCTAGAGGAATCCACATGCGTCGCCGTACGGCAGTACTCGCCGCTCTACCCTTGATATTCGCCGCGGCCTGCGGAACCGCCCAGAAGACCGACTCCGGGGCGGCTCCGGCGGGAGGCTCCGGCATCAAGGTGACCGGGCAGGCCGACCAGAAACCCACCGTGACGTTCCCGTCCGGCAAGCCGCAGTTGACGTCCTCCTCACAGAAGATCATCGAGGGTAACGGCACGCCGGCCAAGGACGGCGACGTGCTCACCGCCAAGGTGACCGTCTACAACTGGGACGGCAAGGACAACAAGTCGCCCGGTTCGGACTACGACCAGAACAAGTCCGAGTTCGTCACGGTCAGCCCGCAGCTGCCCAAGGCGCTGCACGAGGCCCTCGTCGGTTCCAAGCCCGGCGGCCGCGTCCTCGCGGTGATCGCGAAGGACAACCTGACGGAGGACCAGCTCGCCTCCGCCAAGCAGCAGGG
Source organism: Microtetraspora glauca (assembly GCA_001570385.1). Lineage (GTDB taxonomy): Bacteria > Actinomycetota > Actinomycetes > Streptosporangiales > Streptosporangiaceae > Microtetraspora > Microtetraspora glauca. The sequence continues at coordinate 220,583 of BBYL01000012.1, forward strand.
CACCGACTTCGCCACCACGTCGCAGGTGCTCGTGGTCGACGTGGTCTCGGCGGCGGCCAAGGCGGCCCAGGGTACGGCGACCGACCCCGGCGTCGAAGGGGTCAAGCTGGTCAACCCGGGCGGCGACAAGGCTCCGACGCTGACCACCAAGACCAACGCCAAGCCGCCCAAGGGCCTCGTGGTGAAGACCGTGATCGAGGGCAAGGGTCCGAAGGTCACCGCCGACCAGATGGTCCTCGCGCACTACACCGGCAAGATCTGGGGCACGGACAAGCAGTTCGACTCCAGCTGGGAGCGCGGCGAGCCGACGACGTTCGCCCTCAACCAGGTGGTGAAGGGCTGGTCGCAGGGCCTTACCGGCGTGCCGGTCGGCAGCCGCGTCCTGATCACGATCCCGCCGGACCTCGGGTACGGCAAGGAGGGCAACGCCCAGGGCGGCATCAAGGGCACCGACACCCTCGTCTTCGTCGTGGACGTCCTCGGGGCCGCCTGAGTCCCGGGTCACGTCGTGACGGCGCGCCGGAGGCCCATCGCCTCCGGCGCGCCGTCGCCGTTCGCGCTGCGGGAGAGTCCGCCTCACCCCGGCATGAAGGCCGGAGCGCTACCGACGAATCGTGTAGCTGTCGCCGTACACCTTCCACTTGAGCGGCGGCACGAGGTCGAGGTTGCCCGCCCTGAGGAAGACCCGCTGCGCCGTGTCCACCCGGCTGGTGTCGCTGTGCGCCTCCTCGGTCTTCATCGCGGCCTTGCGCGCGTCGAGGAACGCGTTGAGGTAGGCGACCTCGTCTCCGCCCTGTGCCGGCGTCCTGGCCTTCTTCATCGCGGTCCTGCGGATCCCGCCGAAGCTGACGCTGTCGCCGCCGGGCCCGTGCATGACCATGGCGTCGTAGTAGACGAACTGGCCGAGCGCGCGCAACCCGTCCTTCTTGGCCTGCCGTACGGCGGGGGTGAAGTAGACCCGGTCGCGCTCGTCGTTCTGCGCCCGCTGGAACGCCTTGTCGGCGGCGGCCCTGCGCCAGGCCCTCATGAAGGCGGAGCCGAGGCCCTTGTGCGAATCGGTGCCGTTGACCTTGCGCAGTGCCGGAAGGTATCGGGCGAGCACGTTCCCCGGCACGCGCTCGGTGTAGAGCGCGACGAGGTCGAGCATGTCGCCCGTCCCTGAGCAGAACCCGATGATCCCCGCCGTGTAGCCGCGGCCGTCGTCGATGTCCTCGATGTACTTGTACTGGGCCTTCCAGTTCAGGGAGGAGTTCTCCGCGCTGGAGACCAGCCGCATCGCGATGTCCTTCTTGTGCGGATCGGTGAGGTCGGCGGCCTCGGCGCCGACGACCCTGATCTCGACGGCGGGGCTTTGGGCCGCGGCGAGCTCGGCCCGCACCGGGCCCGGCGCCGGTACGCGGGCCGAGACACGGGCCGAGACGTGGGCCGGAACCTCGGCCGTGAGTACGGCGGCCGCCGTCACCGTGAGCAGGAGGGCGGCTCGCCTGATGGCGGGATAAGGCATGGGGGTGGTCTCCGTTTCCCGCCCCTGTCTCCGGAGGGGAAGCGGGGAGTGGGGGCGGATCGCATAGGGGGATATATCCTGACAAAACTTAGTTAGGAAGGTTTCCTAATGAGAGCAGTATCGGTGTTCTCTGTCAACGACCTCCGGCCGGCCGTACGGGAGTGCCGGGGGCGGGAGGGACCGTACCGCCTGGATCGCGGCCGCCTAAACTCCGCCTGTGGGAAGCGACGAACTCGACGCCGTGGGCGTGCTGAACGATCCTCTCCGGCGTGAGCTGTACCGGTTCGTGGCAGCGCGGGGGCGGGAGGTCGGCCGGAACGAGGCGGCCGAGGCTCTGGGGATCCAGCGCACGCTCGCGGCCTTCCATCTGGACAAGCTGGCCGACGCCGGACTGCTCGAAGCGGACTTCCGGCGCCTCACCGAGCGGACGGGGCCGGGAAGCGGCCGTCCGGCCAAGGTCTACCGGCGGGCCAGGGGGGAGCGTCTCGTGAGCCTGCCTCCGCGCGACTACCGGACCCTGGCGCTGGTCCTGGCCGAGGTGGTCGACCTGCTCGGCGCGGACGAGCAGGCCGAGGAGGCCGCGCGCCGTGCCGGAGAACGGCTGGCGCGCGGCGCGTCCCCGGAGGGCGGCGGCGCCGTCGCGGAGGGGGGCGGCGACGCGGCCGACGGCGGCGCCCGTCCCGGCCTGGCCGCGCTGCTTGAGGATCGCGGCTACGAGCCGTACGAGGAGGAGGGCCGGATCCGGCTCCGCAACTGCCCGTTCCACGTGCTGGCCGAGCGGCATCCGCTGCTGGTGTGCTCGATGAACCTCGCGCTCTGCCAGGGGGTTCTCGCGGGCCTCGCCGACACGGGGACATCGGCCGAGCTGGACCCGCGTCCCGGGGAGTGCTGCGTGGTGTTTTCTAAAAACAATGAGAGTTGACATAGAACCGCCGGGCGCGGAAGGCTGAGCGGCATGCATCTCGCCCAGCTGAACGTCGCGCACATGAGCGCCCCCCTGGACAGCCCGCGGCTCGCCGACTTCGTCGCCTCGCTGGAGCCGGTGAACGCCCTCTCCGACGTCGCCCCCGGGTTCGTCTGGCGGCTCAAGGGAGGTGATCTGCCGACCGACACCGTCCAGCACGACTACGGAGACCACCTGCTCATCAACTTCTCCGTGTGGGAGTCGCGCGAGACGTTGTGGAACTTCGTCTACCGCAGCCCGCACCTTCCGGTCATGCGCCGCCGCCGCGAGTGGTTCGAGCGGGCGGCCGTGCCGTACACGGTGATGTGGTGGATCCCCGAGGGACACGTCCCGACGCTGGAGGAGGGGATGGAGCGGCTGGAACTGCTGCGCGCCAAGGGTCCGGGACCCGGCGCGTTCACCTTCAGGGATTTCTACGAGCCCGACGGCCTCCCCGCTCAGGAGTGACCGCCCGAGCCGCCGGACGTGAGCGGCCCTGGCTCAGGTGAGGAGGGAGGCGGCGTGCCGTCCGGCCGCCGCCGACGCCAGGAAGCAGGCGAGGTCCTCGTCGAGCCCCCGGCCCATGGTGGACAGCCGGACCGGGCTCTGCCGCAGCGCCTCGTACAGGCCGTCGACGGGCACGCGGATCAACTCGTGCCGTACGGCGAGGGCCTGCGCCTGCGCGGCCACCCGCCTGCCGAAGTCGCCGGGCAGCTCCGGGAGCACGACCTGCGCCGGAGCGAGCGCGACCCGCCCGTACGCGGTGAGCGAGTGGTGCGACACCCCCAGATGCCGCTCGCGCAGGTCGCCCTCGCTGACCCGCAACGCGGCCACCGGCCGGCCGCCCAGCACGGCCGCGGCGTTGACGGCCTCGCCCGCCGAGACGCCGGAGAAGCCCCAGCGGGTGCCGGTACCGAGGTTGCCCGGCCCCTGAGCGACCACCGCGACGTCCGCGCCCAGCACGTGCCGGGCCGCGAGCAGGCCGGTGTGCAGGGTGACCGCCTCGACGTCGCCGCCGAACGCCTGGCCCGTGGTGACCACCCCGCACAGCCAGTCCAGCTCGCGCAACCGGGCGCACGACATCGAGAACCAGGCGGGAAGCGCGCCGCCGTCCGGCATGACGTACGCCACGCGGGGCCGCCCGCCGGACGGGGCGAGCTCGCCCGGCGCCGTCGCGAGAGATCCCGTACGGCCGGCCGCGAAGAGACCGCAGAGGACGGCGGGCAGCGCCGAGTGCAGATCCGCGACCACGACGGGCATCCCGTCGATCGAGTCGGCGTCCCTGAGGACAGCGTGGTGGGGCGAGTCCTGCTCGTCCGCGCCGAGGACCGTCGCCTGCAGCGGCGTGTACCTCGCCTTCACCAGATGGCCGGGTCCCGAAGGATCTTGCGGCAAACGGTCCGGAACGGCGACCACCATGGCGTAACCTCCCGTACCGAGGCCCATGGCGAGCGCGGTCGTGTTCAGCAGCACCGTGTCGCCGGGCTCAGGACGACCGACCAGCGAGGGATAGGCCAGCGCCCGGCACTCTCCCTCGGGGACGGAGACGTCCAGCTCCACGGCTCCCGGCCATTCCCGCCGGACCCGGAGCACCTCGCCCTTGCGCCATCTGATCACGTCGCAAAGGGTAGCGTTCAGCACGGAACACGGGCGCACGAAACCAGGCCGGAGGGGAGGCACGATGTCACGGCGGAAGACCGAGCGCCTGCTCAATCTGGTGATCTGCCTGCTCGCGACCCATCGGCCGCTGAGCGCAGAACAGATCAGGCACGCCGTCCCTGGGTACGACCCGGACAACGACGAGGCGTTCCAGCGCATGTTCGAGCGCGACAAGAACGAGCTTCGCGAGATCGGCATCCCCATCGAGGTCCACAAGGACCCCTGGGAGGAGGACCCCGGCTACCGGATCGTCCGCCAGGCGTACGAGCTGCCCGAGATCACCCTGGAGCACGACGAGGCGGCCGTCATCGGCCTGGCCGCGCAGGTCTGGCAGCGGGCCAGCCTGGCCGAGGCCGCCAGCGGCGCGCTGCTCAAGCTGAGGGCGGGGGGTGTGCGGGCCGATCTCGGCCCGAGCCCGCTCGAACTCCGGGTGGACACCCGCGACCCGTCGTTCCCCCCGCTGTGGGAGGCCGTCAGGGACCGCCGCGCCGTGACGTTCGGCTACCGGCGGGCGGCCGGGGAGTCGGTGCTGACCCGCGTCGTCGAGCCGTGGGGCGTGGTGAGCCGCCGCGGCAGGTGGTACGTCGTCGGCCACGACCGCGACCGGGGCGCCGCCCGCGTGTTCCGGCTTTCCCGGATTGTGGGCGAGGTCACCCCGCTCGGCCGGCCCGGCAGCGTGACCGTGCCCGAGGGCGTCGACCTGCGCTCCATGGTCGGATACCAGGAGATGGGCGTCGAGCGGGTGGCACTCATCCGGGTCCGCCAGGGCACCTGCCTCGGCCTGCGGCACGCGGCGCAGGCCCTCCGGACGGGCGCCGACGGCTGGGACGAGGCCGAGCTGACGTTCTCCGACCCCGAGTGGCTGGCCGGGTGGATCGCCAGCCTCGGCTCCGACGCCGTCGTCGTCGATCCGCCGGACGCCCGTGAGGCCGTGATCCGCCGGCTGAAGGGAGCGCTCCAGTGATCGAGGCTCCGCGCACCGCTGGGAGGGTGGAGAAGCGATGAGTTCCGATCGGCTGCCGCGCCTGCTCGCGCTGGTGCCGTACCTGATGTCGCACCCCGGCGCGGAGGTGCCCGAGGTGGCCGAGCTGTTCGGCCTGTCGGAGAAGCAGCTCATCGACGACCTCCAGCTGGTGTGGATGTGCGGCCTTCCCGGTCACACGCCCGGCGACCTGATCGACGTGTCCTGGGACGGCGGCGAGATCCTGATCGACAACGCCGACACGATCGCCCGGCCGCTCAAGCTCGGCGTGGACGAGGCGAGCGCGCTGCTCGTGGCGTTGCGCATGCTCGGCGAGCTCCCCGAGTTCAAGGACATGGACGTGCTCGGCCGGGTGATCGCCAAGCTGGAGAGCGCGGCGGGCGAGGGCGCGGCCACGGTCAGCGCCCAGGTCCAGGTCGAGATCGGCGCCGCGCCCGGCGCGCACGCCGTGATCACCGACGCGGCGCGGCGGCGCCGGAGGCTCTCCCTGCGCTACTACGTGCCGGGCCGGGACGAGATCACTCCGCGCGAGGTGGACCCGATCCGGGTCGTGCTCGTGGACGGCAGGCACTACCTCGAAGGCTGGTGCTACCGGGCCGAGGCCATGCGGATGTTCCGGATCGACCGGATCATCGAGGTCGAGGTGCTCGACGTGGCGGCCGACCCGCCGGCCGAGGCCGAGACGATGGATGTCACCGAGGGGGTGTTCCGGCCCTCCGAAAGTGACGAGCTCGTGGAGCTGGAACTGACCCCCCTGGGCCGGTGGGTCTCGGAGTACTACCCCTGCGAGGAGGTCACCGAGCTGGGTGAGGGCCGCCTCCGGGTGGCCCTGCGCGCCCGCGACCAGTCCTGGCTCGTACGGCTCGCGCTCCGCCTCGGGGAGAACGGCAGGGTGGTCGCGCCCGCGTCCCTGGCCGACCAGGTCACCGACGCCGCCCGGCAGGCCCTGGCCAACTACGAATGCGTCGCCTGACCGGCGGCGACCTCGCGTCGTCGCCGGCGGCGGGGCGTGGGTACGATTGCGCAGCATGATCTGGATCTCCGCCTCGGTCGCGCTGGCCGTCATCGGCCTCGCGGTGCTCGGCGTCCTGGCGTCCCGGGTCCTCGTCGCGGCCCGTGGTCTCAGCCGGGAAATCGACAGAACGCGACAGCGGCTGGAACGTCACTCCGGCGATTTTCGGGTGGGGATCGGGACCAACCAGGACGGGCATGGGTGAAGACTGCGCACAACAGCGCGTACGATCGGGCTGAGGTACTCCGCTGCGTTTGGTAAGGATGCGTTATGGGCAACTTGGGCCCCACCGAGCTGATCATCATCGGCATTGTCGTCCTGCTGCTGTTCGGCGCCAAGCGGCTGCCGGACACGGCGAAGGCGCTGGGTCAGTCCCTGCGCCTGTTCAAGCGGGAGACCGCGAAGCTTCGCGACGAGGACGCGGACGCCACCGTCGTCAAGGCGCAGGCCGAGCCGGCCCCGCCCCAGCAGGTGACCGCGGCCTCCTCGGTCGAGGATCGGCTCCGCGCGCTCGAGGAGGAGAACCAGCGCCTCAAGGCCGCCTCCGAGCCGACCGTCAACGGTGTGCCGCTCTCCCAGGCACAGAAGAAGGACCAGTCGTCCAGCTGAGACCCACCGCGCGGTAAGGATCCCTAGATGGCGCTGCTGAAGCGGTCGAGCGCGGAGGTCCCCTCCGACGACGACGGTCGCATGACGCTCATGGAGCATGTCCGTGAGCTGCGTAACCGGCTGGTCAAGATGATCCTGGCCGTGGTCGCCGGGACGATCGTCGGTTTCGTGTTCTTCGACCCCATCTGGACGTTCATGACGGGGCCGTTCTGCCGGCTTCCGGAGGCGTACAAGCTCAATGGCGGCACCGGGTGCACGCTGGTCGTGCACGGTGTGCTGGACGGTTTCTTCATCAACCTGAAGGTCGCGGCGATCTTCGGTGTGGTCGTCAGCGCGCCGATCTGGCTCTACCAGATCTGGGCGTTCGTCACCCCCGGGCTCTACCAGAACGAGCGGCGATACTCACTGGGCTTCCTCGGCCTGGCCGTCCCGCTGTTCGGCGCGGGCGCCGCGCTCGCGTACCTCACCCTGGACAAGGGCCTCGCGCTGCTGCTGGGGTTCGTCCCGATGAACGCCGTCCCGCTGATCGACGTGGGCGACTATCTCGGGTTCCTGATCATGATGCTCGTCATCTTCGGGATCTCGTTCCTGATGCCGTTGCTGATGGTGTTCCTCAACGTCGTCGGGATCCTGCGGTTCAAGACGGTCGCCAAGCACCAGCGGATGATCGTCTTCGGGTTCTTCGTCTTCGCCGCGGTCGCCACGCCGAGCCAGGACCCGTTCACGATGCTGGCCCTGGCCATGCCCATGGTCCTGCTGTTCTTCGGCGCCGAGGGGATCATGTACTTCCGCGACCGCAAGCGTGACGCGGAGGAGGCCGCCCGCGCCACGGCCCTGGAAGAGGAACTCGACGGCTCTCCCGCCGCCTCCGACGACTGGTAGGCAGACGCCGGCTCGCCTCCGGGCGGGGCCGGATCGGCTGGTCCCGGGGCTCGACAGGGCTCGACGGGGGCGGATTCGTCCCGATAGGTTCCGGTTGTGCGCGGTGATCTCGTCGTCCTGGTGAACCCCACCGCCCGTGGCGGCCGGGCGCGACGCCTGGTCGATCCCGTCGTACGGCGGCTGCGCGACGGCGGACGCGAGGTCCGCGTGATCGTCGGCGCGACCGCCGAGGACGCGCTCGACCAGGCCCGTACGGCCGTCGCGGAGCGGCCGGACGCCCTCGTCGCCCTCGGCGGCGACGGGCTCGTGCACCTCGCGGTCCAGGCGGTGGCCGGGACCGATGTGCCGCTCGGCATCGTCCCGGCCGGGACGGGCAACGACATCGCCGCCGCGCTCGGCATCCCTGGAGATCCGCTGGCCGCGGCCGCCATGGTCGCCGGCGCGGGGGTCGTACGACAGGTGGACGCGGCGAGGATCGGCGGGGAGCGGTGGTTCGCCGGGGTGGTGGCCTGCGGCTTCGACTCCCGGGTGAACGAGCGCGCCAACGGCATCGCGTGGCCGCCCGGTATGGCGAAGTACCTCGTCGCGCTGGTCCAGGAGTTGCGTTCCTTCACCCCGATCCCGTTCAGGATCGTCCTCGACTCCGCCGACGGCGTCGAGGTGATCGAGCGTGAGGCGATGCTGGTGGCCGTGGCCAACACCCGCTCGTACGGCGCGGGCATGCGGGTCTGCCCGGACGCCCGGCCGGACGACGGCCTGCTCGACGTGCTCGTCCTGGGGGCAGTGCCCAAGGGGGAGTTCCTCCGTACGTTCCCGAAGGTCTACCGGGGCGGCCACGTGGGCCATCCGGCGGTCACCATCCGGAGGGCGACCCGGGTCACGCTGGAGGCGATGGACGTGGTCGCCTACGCCGACGGGGAACGTGTCGGGCCCGTCCCGGTGACCTGCTCGGTGGAGCCGGGCGCGCTTCGCGTCCTGGCGCCCGGCGCCCCGCCCGCGTGAAGGCGGTCAGCCGGTCGTGACCGGCTCGGCCACACCCCGCCGATTCGCCCCTGGGGCCAACGCGTCGACCTTGTGAGCCGCCTTCCCCATCAGTTCCTTCGTCGGCTCCGACCAGCGGAAGTGCCTCGACGCAAGTGATCTCCAAGTGGGCGGGTCCACGCTGTGCCCATGCACATGAGGACGATCGCCCGGTCCGGGGCTCTGTTCGCTCTGACCACGCTTCTCGCTGTCTCCGCCGGTGACCTTGTCGGCGGAGATGCCGCCCGCGCTGCCACCATCGCGGGGAACCCGACTCCGACTCCGGGGAACCCGACTCCGACTCCGGGCAATCCGACTCCGACTCCGGGCAATCCGACTCCGACTCCGGGCAATCCGACTCCGACTCCGGGGAACCCGACTCCGACTCCGGGCAATCCGACTCCGACTCCGGGGAACCCGACTCCGACTCCGGGGAACCCGACTCCGACTCCGGGCAATCCGACTCCGACTCCGGGGAACCCGACTCCGACTCCGGGGAACCCGACTCCGACGCTCTAGCTCGAGCCGGTCGTGACCTTCCGTCAACGCCGGCCCGAATCCCATGCGGGCGTGGACGGCGTTGACGGACGCGAGATCTGTGGGGAGGCCCGGTCATCATGGTGACCTTCCCCACCGTGAGTGAAGGCCGCACCGCACCACAATCTAACTTCCAGCGATCTCCAAGCGGAGATCACTAGCTTCTCGGCAGGAGAAAAGATCTCCCGTCATCGCCGCGACCTCGGCCGCGTTCAGTGCGCGACGGACGGCGTACTCGCCGCTGCGGTCACCGATGTGCGCGGTCGCCGTGCCGGCGAGGTGTCGAAAACCTCGCGACTGATCTTCAGTCGAACCGGCGTATGACTCACGACCATGATGGAGGAAGCACGATGAAGCACGCGGTTGTCCGGCGGCTGGGCCGTCCGGCGCTGGTGGTGGCGCTGGCCGCGGGGGTGCTGTGGGGCGGCGTCGCACCCGCCGCGGTCGCCGCGTCCACCGCGTACGCGACCGGCACGTTGGGGCCGTACGGATACGGCGGTGTGAAGCTCGGGATGAGCGCCAAGCAGGCCCGTGCGACCAAGAAGATCGTGTCCAAGGCCAGTTGGAGCCCGTGCACGGGCTGGGACCTGAAGGCGCACCCGACCGGCCGCGACGAAGTGGGCCTGTACATCTCCAAGAGGCGCGGCGTGGCCATGATCTTCGCCCCCAAGGGGGTCATGACCCCTCAGGGGATCGGGATCGGCTCCACCGAGGCGGAGTTGAAGGATGCCTACCCCAAACTGAAGCAGTCGGCGAGCGGATACCCCGTCGTCACCGTCCCGGGCAACCGGAAGGCCTCCTACCGTTTCCTGCTGTCACGCGGCCGGATCTACGAGATGGCCCTCGCCCTCAACAATCAGGACTGCACCAACTGATGCCCTGAGCAGTCGATGCTCTGGCGGTACGCGGCGAGGTTCTCGGAGATCTCGTCGGCTGTCATGGTCCCGCGGCGAAGGGTGTGGGGGTGGAGTTCCGGACGTCGATCCGCTTCGGGTGTGGGACCAGGCCGGTGAGATGGGCCGCCATCGCCATAGATCGCCAGCATGTGATCAACAACATCCGGGTCAGCCAGCCGGAGCAGCGGCGGGAGCGTGAGGTCAGGGAGAACCGGGGCTTTGAGATCCCGGCCGATGTCCTCGCCCAGCTCGTCGCGGCACGCGGCGGCAACGGTGGTAGCGGGGGCGCGATCAGCGGCGGTGGCAACAACAACGCCAACGGCGGCAACGGAGGCGACGGCAACGCCGCAGGCATCTCCCCAGAACTGGCCTGCTGATCCACACCAGAGCGCTCCGCCACCCTTCGCCAGGGTGCGGGGCGCTCGACTGTGTGCGAGGCCCTACTGCTGGGGCCAGCCGGGTACGCCGATGCTGCAGCCGGACATCCAGAAGCCGACACCCGCGGCCGTGTGCGGCACCGTGTTGTCCGGCAGCATGTCCGGCGGCGCCCAGATGAGCTTGGCGCACTTGCCCGGTTCGGCGTTCACGACCTCGCCCTCCCAGCGGGAGGCGGTGAAGAACACCCCCATGCGCGGCCGTCCTTCCGGCGAGTAAGGCGGGGTCCGCGGTCATGTGCGGGTGGCGGTGATCAGACGGCGGGCGCCCTGGTGGAGAAGGTCGGCGGCGACGCGGCAGCCGAGGGTGGCCGGGTCGTCGACGTCGCCCCACGCGTGGGAGCGGACGAACTGCGAACCGTCGCGGTTGAACACCATCCCGTACAGGCTCAGCTGCCCGTCGGCGGTGGTGGAGGCGTATCCGGCGATCGGGGAGTTGCAGTGGCCGTGCAGCATGTGGAGCATCGTCCGCTCGGCGAGGATGTGCCTGGCTGTGGCCGGGTGGTTGAGTTCGTCGAGCAGCCGCATCACGGGGGTGTCCGCCTGGCGGGCCTGGACGCCGAGGACGCCGGCGCCGACCGCCGGGACCATCGACATCGCGCCCTCGCCGGAGGGGTGGAAGTCGATGGGCAGGACCTCGTGGTGGCGGTCCAGGATGTCCAGGCGGCTGAGGCCGGCGTGGGCGAGGATCAGCGCGGTGTACCTGCTGTCCGGCTCATCGAGCTTCGCGAGCCGGGTGTCGATGTTCCCGCGGATGCGTTCGGTGCGCAGGTCGGGCCGGTAGATGGAGAGCTGGGCGCGGCGGCGCACGGAGCTGGTGCCGATCAGGGACCCGGTGGGGAGGTCGGCGAGCGGGGTGCCGTCCCGTGTGATCACGACGTCGTGGACGTCGTCCCGCGGCAGGTAGGCGCCGAAGGCGGTTCCTTCGGCGAGGGGCACGTCTCCGGGGACGTCTTTCATGCAGTGCACGGCGATGTCGACCTGTGCGCTGATGAGGGCGCGGTCGATCTCCTTGGAGAACGCGCCCTTGCCGCCGAGTTCGGAGAGGTCGCCGGGCCACAGGTCGGCACTGACCTGGGTGGGGACGATCTCCACTGGTATGCCGGGTGCGTGCTTGCTAACGAGCATGGCGACGTGCTCGGCCTGGACACGGGCCAGGACGGAAGTGCGGGTACCGATCCGCAGTGGGGCTACGGCGAAGCGGGCCGCGAGCATGTCGGTGAGCGCGTTGGTCATCGTGGTCGACTTCTTCCTGATCGTGATCTACCTGGACGGCGGCCGTGCTACCAGCGACATTCTGGTGACCGCGTGCGAGGTCTGGGTCTGATCGGGTGTGGTGTGTCCTGACCTCGGCAGCCTCATACGGCCAAACACAGCCAAATACAGCCGAGGACAGCCGATCATCCCGGGATCGGTAGGGTTGGACCCATGAGCACGCCTGCGGAACGCTACGCCGCCTTCCGTGAGCAGCAGGCCGGTAGCGGGCCCGCCCTCACCTCGTTCCGGGGTCTGTACGACTTCGCCCTCGACGAGTTCCAGATCGACGCCTGTCAGGCCCTGGAGGCCGGTGACGGTGTCCTGGTCGCCGCCCCGACCGGGTCCGGCAAGACCGTGGTCGGGGAGTTCGCCGTCCATCTCGCCCTGGAGCAGGGCCGCAAGTGCTTCTACACGACGCCCATCAAGGCGCTGTCGAACCAGAAGTACAACGACCTCGTCCGCCGCTACGGCGCGGCCAAGGTCGGCCTGCTGACCGGGGACAACAGCGTCAACGGCGAGGCGCCGATCGTGGTCATGACCACCGAGGTCCTGCGCAACATGCTCTACGCGGGGTCCGGCACGCTCGCCGGTCTCGGCTACGTGGTCATGGACGAGGTGCACTATCTCGCCGACCGGTTCCGCGGCGCCGTCTGGGAAGAGGTGATCATCCACCTTCCCGAGTCGGTGCGAGTGGCCGCGCTCTCCGCGACCGTCAGCAACGCCGAGGAGTTCGGCGAGTGGCTCGGCGAGGTCCGCGGCGACACCACGGTCATCGTCGACGAGCACCGTCCCGTGCCGCTCTGGCAGCACATGCTGGTCGGCAACCGCCTGTATGACCTGTTCGCCAACGAGGGCGACGGCGTGCTGCGCATCAATCCCAACCTCATGCGGATCTCCCGTGACGAGGTGCGGCTGGCGCAGGCCCGGGGCCGACGGGGGTACACCCGGCCGAGGCGCGGCCCGGCCCCGCACCGGCCGGACATCATCGAGAAGCTCGACGCGGAGGGGCTGCTGCCCGCGATCACGTTCATCTTCTCCCGCGCCGGGTGCGACACCGCCGTCATGCAGTGCCTGTACGCCGGTCTGCGGCTGACGACGGAGCGGGAGCGGCACGAGATCCGCCAGATCGTCGACGAGCGCACGGCCCACCTACCGGACGAGGATCTCGCGATCCTCGGCTACCTGGAGTGGCGCGACTGCCTGGAGCGCGGCCTCGCCGCGCACCACGCGGGCATGCTGCCCGCGTTCAAGGAGGTCGTGGAGGAGCTGTTCACCAAGGGCCTGGTCAAGGCGGTGTTCGCGACCGAGACCCTGGCCCTGGGCATCAACATGCCCGCGCGGTCGGTGGTCATCGAGAAGCTCGACAAGTGGAACGGCGAGACCCACGCCGACCTGACCCCGGGGGAATACACCCAGCTGACCGGTCGCGCCGGGCGGCGCGGCATCGACGTCGAGGGCCACGCGGTCGTGGTGTGGCAGCCCGGCATGGACCCGATCGGCGTCGCCGGGCTCGCCAGCACCCGCACGTACCCGCTGCGCTCCAGCTTCCGCCCGTCGTACAACATGGCGGTCAACCTCGTCGGGCAGGTCGGCCGGGCCCGTGCCCGCGCGTTGCTGGAGGACTCGTTCGCCCAGTTCCAGGCCGACCGGGCGGTCGTCGGGCTGGCCCGCCAGCTGCGCAAGTCCGAGCAGGCTCTCGAGGGCTACGCCGAGGCCATGACGTGCCACCTCGGCGACTTCCAGGAGTACGCGGGGCTGCGCAGGCGGCTGTCGGACCGGGAGGCCGAGCTGTCCCGCCAGCGCGGGGCCGCCCGCAGGGCGCAGGCCGTGCAGTCCCTGGAGGAGCTGAAGCCGGGAGACGTCATCCGGGTCCCCGGCGGGCGGCGCGCGGGGCTGGCGGTGGTCCTCGATCCGGGGGTCAACGTCCGGGGCGAAGGGCCCTCCCCGCTCGTGCTCACCGCGGGCAAGCAGGTCAAGCGGCTGTCCCCGGCCGACTTCCCGGTGCCGGTGGAGCCGGTCGAGCGGATCAGGATCCCCAAGGGGTTCAACGCGCGGGCCCCGAAGGAGCGGGCCAACCTCGTCTCGACCATGCACGCCAAGATCGGCGACCGTGATCTCGGCAAGCCGCCCCGCGCCAAGGACCACGCGGCCGAGGACGAGGAGATCCTGCGGCTGCGGCGGCAGCTGAGGCAGCACCCCTGCCACGGCTGCGACGAGCGGGAGGACCACGCGCGGTGGGCCGAGCGGTACCACAAGCTGCTGCGCGAGACCGAGGTCCTGCGCCGCAGGGTCGAGGGCCGGTCCCATGTGATCGCCCGGACCTTCGACCGGGTGTGCGGTGTGCTCGACCAGCTCGGCTACCTGGAGGGCGAGACCGTCACCCAGGAGGGGCGGCGGCTGGCCAAGCTCTACACCGAGCTGGACCTGCTCACCGCGGAGTGCCTGCGCGCGGGCCTGTGGGAGACGCTGGACCCGGCGGAGCTCGCCGCCTGCGTGTCGTCGCTGATCTACGAGTCGCGGCAGTCCGACGACGCCCGCAGCCCGCGCATCCCGGCCGGCGCCGCCAAGGAGGCGCTGGCGGCCATGATCCGGCTCTGGGGCGAGCTGGAGTCCATCGAGGAGGACCACGGGCTGTCGTTCATCAGGGAGCCCGACCTCGGGTTCGCCTGGGTGGCGTTCCGGTGGGCCAAGGGGCACAGCCTCGACGCCGTTCTCACCGACGGCGATCTCGCGGCCGGTGACCTGGTCCGCTGGATGAAGCAACTGCTCGACCTCCTCGGCCAGCTCAGGGACGCCGCGCCGGTCGGAAGCAAGGTCAAGGAGAACGCGAACAAGGCCATCGACGCGCTGCGCCGGGGCGTGGTCGCGTACTCCTCGGTCAACTGATCGGCGGCGAACTGACCGCCCGGTCGGGGGCGTGTAGCGGCCAGTTCGCGCACAGTAACCACAGGGCAAGGTTCTCGGGTGATCTGGGTGGAAATCTCCCTACAACAAGCCCCGCAGTCCCTGGAGGTAGGGATGTTCGCTCTCCTCGCCGCGCTCTTCTTCCTCGCAGCACTGGTCTTCGCCATCGGCGGCTGGGCCGTCGGCGCCGTCCTCACGGTGACCACGCTCGGCGTCGCCGGACTGTTCTTCCTCGCGCTGCACCTCGGCGGGTACGGCACGAGCTGGAGCCTGAAGAAGTAGCCTCCCGCGGCTACCGCACCGGAAACGCGCGGGCCCCGAGGACACTCGTCCTCGGGGCCCGTCGCCGTGATCACATGTGACGACTGACGGATGGCAGGTGATGGCGCGTGCCGGGCGCGCGTGGCGGCGGCGGGGTCAGGTCGCGGCGCGCGAGGAGAGCGCGGAGAGGAGCCGGTTCAGCGGGCCGTCCAGGCCGTACCTGTCGGAGAGGGCCACCAGGCGGTCGGCGTCGAGCGGCGCGGTGGGGCAGGCCAGGCCGGTGCCGGGAACCGGCGCGTCGTGCGCCACCTTCACCACGGCGGGCGCGACGTTCAGGTAGTCGCGAGCGGCCGCCAGCTTGGCCCGCGCCCCGGCGGGGAAGCCCTCCTGGACCCCCTCGTCCAGGGCGGCGATCAGCTTGTCGAGCGAGCCGAACCGGCTGATCAGCGTGGCCGCCGTCTTCTCGCCGACACCCGGCACGCCGGGGAGACCGTCGCTGGGGTCGCCGCGCAGCGTCGCGAAGTCCGCGTAGCCCCGGCCGGGGATCCCGTACTTCTGGGCGACAAATCCCTCATCGATCGTCTGAAGGTTACGAATGCCTCTTACTGTGTAAAGGACCCGGCAGGGCTTGGCGTCGTCCACGAGCTGGAACAGGTCGCGGTCCCCGGTGACGATGTCCACCGCCCCGGCCTCCCGGTACGTCAGCGTCCCGATGACGTCGTCGGCCTCGTATCCGTCGGCGGCGAGCCGTGCGATGCCGACCGCGTCGAGGATCTCCTCGATCACGGGGATCTGGGGCACGAGGGTGTCCGGCACCTCCTCCTCGTCGCCCGTCGCGACGCGGTGCGCCTTGTACGTGGGAATCGCCGCGACCCGGAAGGCGGGCCGCCAGTCGGCGTCCATGCAGGCGGCGAGCCGCGTGGGCGAGTGGTCGCGCACCAGGGTGGCGATCATGTCGATGAGCCCGCGTACGGCGTTGACCGGCATGCCGTCCGGCGCGGTCATCGACTCCGGCACACCGTAGAACGCGCGGAAGTAGAGCGAAGGGGTGTCGAGAAGCATCAGCACCCGTCCATCATGGCCAGGGAGAGGGTCCGCCGGGCTCACCGGGGAGGGAAATCCTCTCCCGGTCGCGTTTCCGGGTCCCGGTGGCGCCTAGCCGTCGAGGACCCCGACCGCGAGGAGGCAGGTGTCGTCCTCCGGGTTGGGACCGCCGAGCGCGTCGAGGAGCCGGTCGAGACCGGGATCGAGGTCGTCGTGCCCCGAGATCGTCTCCGCCGCCCCCAGGGTGAGGGCCAGGCCCTCGTCGATGTCGCGCGAGCGCCGCTCCACCAGGCCGTCGGTGAACATCAGCAGCAGGTCGTCGGGGTGGAGCAGGATCTCCGCCACGTTGTACCGCGGGCCGGGTGCGGCGCCGAGGACCATGCCCTGCGGCGGCTGGAGCTGGCGGGCGACGCCGTCCCGGACGAGGATCGGGGACAGGTGGCCCGCCTGGGCCCAGGTGAAGACGCGGGTCGCCGGGTCGAAACGGCCGATGATCACGGTCGCGGTGGTCTCGTCGAGGCGGCTGAGCACGAGCTCGTTGAGCCACGCCAGCAGCCGGTCCGGGGACTCGCCCGTCATGGTCAGTCCCACCAGGGCGTGCCGGAGTTGGGCCATCTGCGCGATGGCCGGCAGGCCGTGACCGGAGACGTCGCCGATCGCGAGGAGCATCCGGCCGTCGGGCAACTGGGCCGCCTCGTACCAGTCGCCGCCGAGGCTGGCCGCCTTCTCCGCCGGGACGTAGCGGACCGCGACCCGCGCGTGCGGCAGGTCGATCGAGCCGCCGGGCTCGGGCAGGATCGCGTCCCGCAGTGCCAGTGTGATGGTGCGGTCCTCGGCGGCCTGCTCGCGTACTTCGAGAAGCTGCGTCCGCAGCCGGTCCACGATCTCCGTGGTCGTCGCGGGGACCACTGTGCGTTCGCCGGTGAAGGGAGGGCATGGCCCGGCGCCGCCAGCTACGGCGATCATGTGAACAGCTCCTCGAGCAGGAAGGGATGGGGAACGGAAAGTGATTGTTCCGACGCGCAGCGTAGCATCGCGAGACCGTTTCACGTACCGCGGGGGTGGGGCCCCGACCAGCCTCGGGCCGGTACCTGGTGTGTGCCGGACCCGAGCTCCTCGTTAGATTGGAGCGCGTGACAACGACGTCCTCTGATCTCTATCCCGTGTCCCGTCTCGCCGCCGTTCAGGAGGCGACCGCGGCCGCGGGCCTCGGCGCGCTGCTGCTGACGCCCGGACCCGACCTGCGCTACGTCACCGGCTACGACGCGCTGCCCCTGGAGCGGCTCACCTGCCTCGTCGTCCCCGCCTCGGGAGAGCCGTTCATGATGGTTCCCCGGCTCGAACTGGCGGCCGCCGAGCACTCGCCCGCCTCGCGGCTCGGCGTCGAGTTCGTCGCCTGGGACGAGACGGACGACCCGTACGGCCAGGTCGCGCACCGGCTGGGGTCCCTGTCCAAGGTGGGTCTCGCCGACCGGATGTGGGCTCTGCAGTCACTGCGGTTCCGCGACGCGATGCCCGGGGTCGAGCAGGTGCTGGCCGGGAGTGTGCTGAGCCCCCT
This sequence comes from Microtetraspora glauca, assembly GCA_001570385.1. Lineage (GTDB taxonomy): Bacteria > Actinomycetota > Actinomycetes > Streptosporangiales > Streptosporangiaceae > Microtetraspora > Microtetraspora glauca. The sequence goes on from BBYL01000012.1 coordinate 238,085, forward strand.
GCGCGCGCGCAAGTCCCCGGCCGAGGCCGCGGCACTGCGGGCCGCGGGTGCCGCCATCGACGCCGTCCACGCCCAGGTGCCGCGGTTCCTCAAGGCGGGCCGCAGCGAGCGCGGGGTGGGCCGGGACATCGCCGAGGCGATCCTCGCCGCCGGGCATGTCACGGTCGACTTCGTGATCGTCGGCTCCGGCCCGAACGGCGCCAGCCCGCACCACGAGGTGTCCGACCGGGTCATCCAGCCGGGCGACGCCGTGGTGGTGGACATCGGCGGCACCATGCCGAGCGGCTACTGCTCGGACTCCACCCGGGTCTACTGCGTCGGTGAGCCGTCACCCGAGTTCGTGAAGTACTACGAGGTGCTCAAGGACGCCCAGGAGGCGGCCTGTGCCCACGTACGCCCCGGCGTGACCTGCGAGTCCGTGGACGCCGCCGCCCGCGACGTGATCACGGAGGCCGGTTACGGCGAGTACTTCATCCACCGGACCGGGCACGGCATCGGCCTGGAGACCCACGAGGACCCGTACATCGTCTCCGGCAACACGGCCCTGATGGAGCCGGGATTCGCCTTCTCCGTCGAGCCCGGGATCTACCTTCCCGGCAAGCACGGCGCGCGCATCGAGGACATCATGATCTGCGGGGAGACCGAGGGAGAGCGGCTCAACCACTCCACGCGTGACCTCGTCATCGTGTGACACCTCTGTGCGCTGATGGCGGTCAGGCTTCACGATCGGGGTGGCCGGTGACCCCGGTCGCCCCGATCGCGAAGCCGTACCCATATCGGGACCCATATCGGGCGCGCCATCGCGGGTCAGCGCGCGGTGGCGTCCTGTATCCGATCTAGAGCACGCCGCAGGTGGCGGCGCCGCTCGCCATCCTCCGCGAACGCGCGCCAGCCGCCGAAGTAGTTCAGTCGCAGGTCGCCGGCGAGGGCCGCTTCCAGCAACGGGGCAGCGCCGGCGGCGGGGGCGCCGATCTCGCCGAGATATCCGGGGCCGATGGCGCCGAGCGCCGCGGCGGCCCACAGGCGCGCGTCGCCGTCGAGCAGACTCCTCAGCTCCGGTACGGCGGGCGCCGCCGACGCTCCCCACGCTTCCAGAGTCTGGGCGAGGACACGTCGCAGTTCGAAGTTGTCAGCCCGGCGCAGGAGATCGCGCGCGGCGGGTACGAGGACGTCGTCCCATCCCTCAAGCCGTCCGAGCAACTCGTGCAGACCCGGCAGCGCGGCACGCCAGCCCCCACAACGCGACGTCGGCGATGCGGGCCTTCCCGCGACGGGACAGTCGCGTCTCATCCGCCAGCATGGCGGCCAGCCGGTCCAGGTGCGGCCCTGCCTCGCCGCTGGCGACGAGCAGGTGCAGCGCGAACGCGCGGACCGTCGCGTCGGGGTCATCGAGGTGCTCGACCAGCGGAGGGAGCAGTTCGGGCAGCGCGGACAGCCAGGTGCTCAGGACGACGCCCGCCGCCTTCACCCCACCGATCCGCACCTGCGGGTCGCGATGCGCCAGCATTCTGGTGGCGAAGCGGATGCGTGCCCGGCAGTGCCCGCCCAGCTCGTGGTCGATACCCCAGACCAGTGACTCGGGTGTGCCCCCGTACCACGGGTTGTGCCGCCAGGCCGCGAGATCACCGTCGCGGACGGCGCCGCAGACCAGGTCGATGTCCGCGGCCAGGCGGCTGAGCGCCATCGTCGCGGCCAGTCGTACCTGAGGCTCGGGATGCTCCCGCAGACCTTGCAGCCAGGTGGCGCCGTGCGGGGACAGCTTGCCCGCGGCGAGCACCAGCCCGAGCCGTACGGTCAGGTCGGGTTCGGCCGGCCACCTGGCGCGCAATCGCTCCACGACCGTCTCGGCCTGTGGACGCGCGGCCCCGAGCGCCCACGTCGTCATCCGCCGTACGTGGACGTCGGCGTCGTCGAGCAACTCCAGCAGCGGAGGTATGGATGCCGCCCACGCCTCCTGCCAAGCCGGATCGACCCCTCGCCCCCTGAGCTCTCCGGCCTCGTACGCCACGTTTCCGGCAAGTGCCACCAGCTTGGAGCGGAGGGGAACACCGGGGGCGGCGGCCAGTTCGACGAGGAACGGCACAGCGGCGGGTGCGGCTGAGCAGATCCATCCGCCCTGGTGGAAGAGGTTGTTCTCCAGCTTGAACAGTGCCTCATCGGCGGCGGGGCCGTCGATGATCTGGCGCAGCAGCCCGGGAATGTCGTCGGCCGCGCCGTAGTTGTGCTTCAGCTCGTCCCAGCGAATCCCGTTCAGCTGTTCCAACACGTGTGATTCCTCCGTCGGTCTGGATGCCACGGGTACGCTGACCGGTGTTCGGCGGCGGCTTGGGAGTCAAGTCATCCAGTGTGCGGGATGACCGCCATGGGCGCGATCAAGGAGTTGATCCGAGAACGGACTGATGCGACGATCTCGGCGATCGGTCGCATGTCGTACGCGAGCAGGCGCCGGGACCCTCGGCCGGAACTGTGAAGGAAAGGTGGGGCGTGATCCTGGACGGTGGCCCTGAGGCCGATATCCCGGGTCGAGCGCCGGTGGGAGACTCGCTGACGCATCCGCTCGCGGAGGTGCTGGATGGAGTCGGCAGGGGCGAGTACCCGGACGCGGACGGCGCCGTGCGCGTCCTGGGCCAGCCGAACGACCGCGACTGCGGCGTGATCGCCTTCACCGGGCACAGCGTGGTCTTCGCGGACGTGGACCCCGAGTGGGCGCGCGGGTTGCTTCCCGGTGACGATCTGTCCGCGCCGCTGAACCCGCCGTTCCTCAGCGCTCTGGAGAAGCGGACCGGGCGCAGCGTGAACAACGTGGACATGCTGGTGGTGGCCGGTCCGCTGGCCGGTCCACCCCCGGTGTCCCTCAGCGAACTCGCCGATCCCGACCATCCCCGGGTGCGCCGTGCCGTACGGCATCGCGACGGGGTGCGGGTGTGGCGGGCGGAGGGTGGGATCGTGCTGCTGGGCCGGGGCGTGGCCGGCCGGTGGGAGATCGCGGTGGAGGTCGATCCCGGATACCGGGGCCGGGGGCTCGGCGCGCGGCTCGCCCGTGCCGGGCGGCACCTGCTCGGCGAAGGACAGGTGGTGTGGGCCCAGATCGCTCCGGGGAACGCGGCCAGCGTCCGGGCCTTCCTGTCCGCCGGGTTCACCCCCGTCGGCGCCGAGGCCCTGCTCGTCCCGGCCGCCGACGTGTGAGAGCCGACGGTCAGGCGGCCTCGCCGCCCGGTGTGGCGCCGATGGCGTCCGCGAGAGGCGCGGGCAGGGGATAGACGGTGACGGACTCCTCGGAGTAGGCGGCACGGATCTGCCGATAGGGCACGTTCATACCGATCAGCGTCGCGAATCGGCTCTTCACCGGGCAAACGCATTTTTCACCTGAAAGCCTGATTGATCGGGACGGCCCAGGTGGGACGAACGGGACAGGTCACGTCGGCGAGGAAAGACGCTCTTGGCCGGTACACGGGCGGCGTTGCACCATCGGTGCATGGCGGCCCTGGCTCCCGGCGATCCGCGCCGGCTCGGTGACTACTGGCTGGCCGGGCGGCTGGGTGAGGGCGGCCAGGGAGTCGTCTACGAGGCATACGATGCGACGGGCCGCCGGGTGGCCGTCAAGGTGCTGCGGGCGGACGACGGCGCCGGCATGCGGGCCAGGTTCGCCAAGGAGGCCGCCGCCGCGCGGAAGGTGTCGCCGTTCTGCACCGCCAGAGTGATCGAGGCCGACCTCGACGCGGCCCTGCCGTACATCGTCAGCGAGTACGTGGGCGGGCCGAGCCTGCGGCAGGCCGTGGAGCGGGACGGGCCGTACGAGGAGGACCGGCTCTACCGGCTGGCCACCGGTGTGGCGACCGCGCTCGCGGCCATCCACCAGGCGTCGGTCATCCATCGCGATCTCAAGCCGGACAACGTGCTCATCGGCCCCGACGGACCACGGGTGATCGACTTCGGGATCGCCCGCACCCGGGAGATGTCCCTCACGACCACCGGGCACGTGGCCGGGACCCCGGCGTTCATGGCCCCGGAGAGCGTCCTCGGACAGCGGGCGGGCCCGGCGGTCGACATCTGGGCGTGGGGCGCCGTGACGGCCTTCGCCGCGACCGGGCGCGAGCCGTTCGGAGGGGACGGCATCGCGTCTCTCTTCCACGGCATCCTGGGCGCGGAACCCGACCTCTCCATGATCGAGGAGCCGCTGCGCGGCCTGGTCGCCGCCGCCATGGCCAAGGACCCGCGCGACCGGCCGACCGCCAGGTCGCTGCTGCTCGGCCTCGTCGGCGGCAGGAACGAACTGGCGCTGCTGCTCGCGGCGGGCACCCGTACGGCGGAGCTGGTCCGGCCCCCCGCCGGCACGTCGCCGCCGTCGCTCGCCGCGCTGGCCGAGGACGCCTACTCCGGACTCGGCCCCGCGGACCGTGCGCTGGTGCCGAGGATCCTGCTCCGCATGGTCACGCCGGGGGAGGGCGAGGACGACCTGCCGAGGAAGATCCACACCGGCGAACTCCTCGACGGCGTGGTCGGCCCGGCGACGGCCGAGCGCGTGCTGTCCGGGTTCGCCCGGATGGACGTGGTGGCACGCGAGGGCGACGCCGTCTCCCTCGCGAACGCGGCCCTGCCGCGCGCATGGCCCCGGATGCGCGAGTGGATCGACGCGGACAGGGACGGCCTGCGGATCCACCGGCAACTCGGCGACGCGGCGGGGATGTGGGACCGGCACGGCCGCCGCCCCGGCGATCTCTACCAGGGCACCGCGCTGGAGACCGCGGTCGCCTGGGCCGCCACCGGGCGGCAGCACGTCACGCTCAACCTGCTGGAGAGCGCCTTCCTCGACGCGTCCCTCGCGCTGGGCCGGGTGCGGGGCCGCCGCAGGCGCCAGCTCACCGGGGCGCTCTCCGCGCTGCTCGTCCTGGTGCTGGCGTCGGCGGTGGTCGCGGTGGTCCAGGGGGCGGCCGCCGCCCGGCAGCGTGACGTCGCCGCCGCGCGCCAGACCGCGGCGCGGGCGGACTCGCTGCGGTCGGCGGACCCGGCCAGGGCGATGCTGCTGAGCGTCGCCGCGTGGCGGCTCGCCCCAGTGTCGGAGGCACGCGCCGCGCTGTACAGCTCGCTCGCCCAGCGCGAGCACAGCGTGTCACCGCCGCCGAAGGTGACCGCGGAGGCGCGGTTCGGCCTCAGCGGCGACGGGCGGACCCTCGCCGTCGTCGACCAGGACCGGGCGGTGCTGTGGGATGTGGCCGCCGGCCGGGAGCGGGGCGCCGTCTCCGGGGTCGGCCGTGCCGTACGGGATGTGGCGCTGAGCCGGGACGGCAGGTGGCTCGCGGTCGCGGGGGAGCGCTCGGTGCGCGTCTGGGATCTCGTGTCGCGGCGGCCCGCGGGCTCGGAGATCGGCCAGGTGGCGAGGTGGCTGGACTTCAGCCCGAGCGGGCGGTCGCTCGGCCTGGTGACCGAGGGCGGCAGGTGGCAGGTCTGGGACACCGCCGAGGGCACCCGGATGGTCGACCGGGCGGACGCCGGGGTCGAGGCCGTGGCGATGTCGTACGACGACCGGCTGGCGGCCCCGATGCTGGACGGCGACCGGTTCGAGCTGTGGGACGTCACCACGGGGAGGCGGCTGCCCGTACCAGGCGAAGGGCGGGCGGTCTGGGTCGCCTTCGGCCCGGACCGGCGGACCCTGGCGGTGAGCGCGGGCGCGGACGTCGTCTTCTGGGACCTGCCGGAACGGGCCCGCAGGGGCGGGCGGCTGGAGGGGGCGGGCGCGGTCTGGCTGGCGTTCAGCGCCGACGGGCGCTTCGTCGTCACCTACGACAAGAGGAGCGTCGGCCTGTGGTCGGCCGAGGGCGTGTCGCTCCTGCGCTATCCCCTGGGCGACACCTCCGGCATGCCGTCCGCGCGGATCGGCGCCGACGGCCGCACCCTCAGCTATCTGCTGGGAGGAGGGGCGGTCGCCGTGCTGGACGTGGACGCCGGCGCCCACTCCCTGAGGCTCGCCCCCGAGATCCAGACGGTCGCCTTCAGCCGCGACGCGCGGCTGGCCGCCGTGCAGACCGGAACCTCCCTTGAACTGTGGGACGTCGCCGGCGGGCGGAGGCTGGGACCTCCCCTGGCGTCCCCGGCCGCCACGGCGCTCGCGTTCAGCCCGGACGGGCGGGTCCTCGCCGTGGGCGCGGAGGACCCGCCCGTCCTCACCCTCTGGGACGTGTCCCGGCGGGTACGGCTGGCCGCGCTCCCCCTCGCGGACGTGAACTGGGTGGGCGGGCTGGCGTTCAGCCCGGACGGGCGGACGCTCGCGGTCAGCCCGTCGAGCGGCAGCCCCGAGCCGGTGCAGCTCTGGGACGTGGCCCGCCGGACCAGGAGCGACGTCCTCGCGCATGACGGCGGGGACGTCATGGCGTTCCGGCCGGACGGCGGGGCCCTCGCCGTGGGCGGCCTGGCCAACGCGCTCGTCGCGCTGCCCCGGGGGCCGGTCTGGGACCGGCCCTTCGGGCCCAGCGACGACGGCGTGCGCTCGGTGGCGTTCAGCCCGGACAGCCGCACCGTCGCGACCGGGTTCAGCAAGCTCGGCGTGGACCTGTGGGACGCCACGACCCGCCGCAGGACGGGCCGTCTGGCGCCGCTCCAGGGGCGTCTCGACGACGTGGTCGCGCTGGCCTTCTCCCCGGACGGCCGGTTCCTCGCCACCGGCGGGGCGAGCGGCAGCGTACGCGTCTGGGACGTGGCGGCGCGCCTTCCGCTGGGCCAGCCGTACACGGCCCACACGGGTCAGGTGACGGCCCTGGCGTTCGGCGCGGGGGGACGCGATCTCTACAGCCTGGGCTGGGACGGAACGCTCCAGCGCTATCCCGTCGATCCCGGGCGTGCCGCCGCCGCGGTGTGCGCGCGCGCGGGGGCGACGTTGTCAGAGGACGAATGGCGACGCCTCATCCCCGAGGTGTCCTACCGGAAGGTGTGCTGATCGTGCTGCGACTTCTCCTTCTCCTTGGACTCGCGCATCTCACCGGCGGCCGGGGCGGTGACCGGAGCGGCGGCCGGGGCGGTGACCGGACCGACCGCCTCGACGGCCGCGACCGTCCGGATCCGCCGGCCGTCGAGTACGCCGAGGTCACGCCGGACCCGGTGGTCCTGGACCCCGACGCCAGGGTCCCGGTCCGGATCGACGTCGTCACCGGCGGATCGGGCGGCGAACCGCCGCGCGGGGTCCTCTCGGGCCCCGACGGGTGGCGTACCGAGCTGGACTTCCACCGCGCCGCCGAGTCGCCGTTCGAGGAGGGATGGCGGGCGGAGCACGTCTTCTCGCCGAGGGCCGCGCGCGGCATCTGGCGGGCGACCATGACGCTGGGCGAGTCGGCCCACGAGCTGGAGTTCTCGGTCGAGGACGCGGAGGAGAGGGATCCGGCCGCGATCGTCGACTTCCGCGTCAGCCCCGAGCAGGTGGAGGAGGACGCGCCGATCACGCTCAGCGGGGCCTTGAAGGCCGAGCGGGTCCGGCCGGAGAAGCACCGGATCGTGCTGTCCTTCCGGCAGGAGGACGCGCTGTCGTGGAGCGAGATCGCGGAGATCGGCACGGACGAGTCCGGCGAGTTCGCCGTGACGCTCGACGCGTGGGAGCCGGGATGGTGGCGCGCGGACTATCTCGGCACGCCGCGCGGGTCCGACGGCTACCGCGCCCTCCGGAGTACGCGGAGCGAGGCCGCCTACTCGATGGTGCGCAGCGGCCCCAAGATGCGGTCGCGGTTCTCCGGGTACAACGCGCTCCCGTCCGTAGCGGGCTCGGGGAAGCTCGTGAAGCACACGGGCAAGCTGATCCACGAGACCCCGCTGGATCCGCCGCCCGGCGTCGAATGGGTGGCCGCCCCGTCGAGGGAGGTGACCTTCTGGTTCAAGCCCTCCGGCGGTTCGTGGTCGTCGGCTCCCGTCGCCAGGGCGACGACCACGAACAACGGTTCCTTCACCAAGAAGCTCACGGCGGCGAGGTCGGGCGAGTGGCAGGTGCGCTACAGCGGCCAGAGCGGAGATCTGAAGGCCGCTCCGAAGACCCGCCAGGTGAAGGTGAGATGAGGGAAAGGGCAAACTGACACCATTTGTCGGCACGCGACGCGCCGATACGGCGCTACCGTTTCAGACGTGGAGGAGATCGATCGCCGCATCGTGTCGTTGCTGGCCCGTGACGGCCGGATGAGCTTCACCGATCTGGCCAAGGAGACCGGGCTGTCGGTGTCGGCCGTGCACCAGCGCGTACGCCGCCTGGAGAAACGTGGCGTGATCCGCGGATACGCGGCGCTCGTCGACTACGACGAGATCGGCCTTCCGCTGACCGCGTTCATCTCCATCAAGCCGATCGACCCGGCCGCGCCCGACGACGCGCCGATACGGCTCAGCCACATCTCGGCGATCGAGGCGTGCCACAGCGTGGCCGGCGACGAGAGCTACATTCTCAAGGTCCGGGTCGCCTCGCCCATCGCCCTGGAGGAGTTGCTGCAGCAGATCCGCGCCTCGGCGAACGTGAGCACCCGCACCACGATCGTCCTGAGCACGCCGTACGACTACCGCGCCCCCGAGATCGAGCCCGGCCTGACCGGGGACGACGCCGAACGCTGAACGGGCGGCCCCGGTGCCGGGCCGCCCGTTCAGCGTTCGCGCGCCGGGCCACTACACCTGGGCGGGAAGGAAGTGCCCGCGCACCCGCTCGTACGCCTCGGGGGCCGCGCCGATCCGGTCGAGGCCGAGCAGGGCGGCTCCGACGATCGGCGGCACGTCGGCGACGACCAGCACGGCGTGCGGGGCGCGCTCCGCGTACCTCCGCTCGATGAGCGCCATGAGGAGCTCGTCGCCCGCGGTGAGCACGCCTCCGCCGAGCACGACCTCGCAGGGCCCGTCCAGCAGGCCGAGGCGGCGCATCGCGACCTCGCCGAGCACGGTCACCTCCTCGGCGAGCCGCTCGACGAGGCCGCGGGCGATCGTGTCGCTCCGCGCCGCCGCGAGCAGCGGGGGCACCAGCTCGTGCAGCCGCTCGACGGGCAGCTCCCCGAAGTGCAGCCCTATGACGGCCTCCTCGACCGTCGCCGTGCCGAACCCGGCGCGGACCACGTCCACCAGGGCGGTCCGCGGACCCCTGCCGTCCTCGGCGCGCGCGGCGTGCCAGAGCGCCTCCTCGCCGAGGCCGTACCCGCCGCCCCAGTCGCCGCTGAGCCGGCCGAGCGCGGGGAACCTGGCCACCTCGCCGGAAGGGGCGACGCCGACCGCGTTGATGCCGGCGCCGCAGACCACCGCCACGCCCCAGGGGCCCCTGGCCCCGGCGCGCAGCAGTGCGAAGGTGTCGTTGCCCACGACGACGTCCGGCGCGTGGCCGCGGCGGAGCAGCTCGTCGCGGAGCCGTTCCTCCTCGATCGGCAGGTCGGCCCCCGCGACGTACGCGGCGATGTGATCGGCGATGTGACCGGCGTGACGGGCGTGGTCCGCCTCGCCGGGCGAGGCCGACGAAGCCGACGAAGCCGGCGCGGGACCGGCCTGAGGGAGGGTCCGCTCCACGATCTCGCCGATCACGTCGATCGCCGCCGCCACCCCGGCGCTCTGCGGCAGGAACGCCGCGCCCCTGCCGGTGGCCAGCACGGACCCGTCCTCGGACACGAGGGCCACGTCCGTCTTGCTGTTCCCTCCGTCGACCGCCAGCACGGTACGCGGGCGACGCTCGGTCACCGGGACACCGCCCAGGCGAGATGGGACCGGTTGGCCTCGACGAGCAGCCGGGCCAGGTCGTCCGCCAGGGACGCCTGCCCGACCAGCGGATGCGCGAGCAGCGCGTCCCGCACCCGCCGCTCGCCGCCGCGCAGCGCCGCCTCCAGGGCCAGCGACTCGTACGCGGAGACGTGCCCGATCAGGCCCCGGTACAGCGGTTCGAGCGGATCGACCGGCAGCGGCACGGCCCCGGCGGCGGTGATGCGGGCGGGCACCTCGATGACCGCGTCGGCGTCCAGGAACGGCAGCGTGCCGCCGTTGCGGGTGTTGACCACCTGGACGTCGCCCCGGTCGTTCACGAGGGAGGCGATCAGCGCCACGGCCGCCTCCGAGTAGAAGGCGCCTCCCCGCTTCTCCAGCAGTTCCGGCTTGGTGTCCACCGAGGGGTCGGCGTACAGGTCGAGCAGCGCGGACTCCATGGCCGCCACCTCGGCCGCCCTCGACGGCTTGCGCCGCTGCTCCTCGACCACCAGGTCGTGCGCGTAGAAGTAGCGCAGATAGTACGAGGGGACCACCCCGAGGTCGCGGATCAGCTCCACCGGCAGTTCGAGACCGGCGGCGATCTCCTCGCCGTGCTCGGCGAGCACCCGGGGGAGGACGTCCTCCCCGTCGAGATGGACGGAGCGCACCCAGGTCAGGTGGTTGAGACCGACGTGGCCGAGCGAGATCCGGTCGGGGGTCACGCCGAGACCGGCCGCGAAGCGGCGCTGGAATCCGATCGCCACATTGCACAGGCCGATCGCGCGGTGGCCCGCGTCGAGCAGCGCCCTGGTGACGATGCCCACGGGGTTGGTGAAGTCCACGATCCACGCGTCCGGCGCGAGGCGGCGCACCTTCTCGGCGATGTCGAGCACCACCGGGACCGTGCGCAGCGCCTTGGCCAGGCCGCCCGCACCGGTCGTCTCCTGGCCGACGCAGCCGCATTCGAGCGGCAGCGTCTCGTCCACGTTCCTGGCGGCCTGCCCGCCGACCCGCAACTGCAGCAGCACGGCTCCCGCCCCGGCGACGCCGTCCTCGACGGTCGTGGCCGTGCCGACCGTGGCGGAATGGCCGGCGCGGGCCAACATCCGCCGGGCCATCCCGGCCACGAGCGCCAGACGGTGCTCGTCCGGATCGACCAGGACGATCTCGGAAAGCGGGAGTTCGTCACGCAGGCGGGCGAACCCGTCGATCAGCTCCGGTGTGTACGTGGAGCCGCCCCCGACAACGGCCAGCTTCATTTCACTCCTGTCAGTTTGACGCCCTCGATGAAGACCTTCTGGGCGAAGAAGAACACGACGATCACGGGTGCCATGGCCAGGACGGTCGCGGCCATGGTGAGGTTCCACTGGACCCGGTGCACCGACCGGAACGCGGCCAGCCCCAGCGACAGCGTCCAGTTGTCCAGGTCGGTCCCCGCGTACAGCAGCGGGCCGTAGTAGTCGTTCCAGCAGTAGAAGAACTGGAACAGGGCGACGGCGGCGATGGCCGGTCTGGCCATCGGCAGGATCACCCGTATGAGCGTCCGGAACTCGCCGCAGCCGTCCACCCGGGCCGCGTCGGAGTACTCGCGCGGGATCGTCACGAGGAACTGGCGCAGCAGGAAGATCGAGAAGGCGTCGCCGAGCAGCATGGGGATGATCAGCGGCCACAGTGTCCCGGTCAGGTGGAACCGCGCCCACACCAGATAGACGGGTACGGCGACGACCTGCGGCGGAAGCATCATCATGGTGATGACCAGCAGGAACGCCAGCTTGCGCCCCCGGAACCTGAACCGCGCCAGCGCGTACGCCACGGGGATCGACGACAGCAGCATGAACGCGGTGGCGAGCAGCGAGTACATGAGCGTGTTGCGGATCCAGGTCAGCAGCGGCGCCTTCTCGAAGATGTCCGAGAAGTTGTCCCAGTTCCAGGTGGTGGGCCACAGTTGGGACGTCAGCGCCTGCTGGTCGCTCATCACGGCGGTGAGCCCGATGAACACCAGCGGCCCGAGGAACATGATGGCCAGGGCGATGGCCACGGCGTGCTTGGCGATCCAGTACAGCGTGGCGCGGCCACGGGGCCCGCGCGCGGGCGCGGGCGGGCGGGCCGTCACCCGCTCGGGAACGGCGGTCGCGGTCACGGCGCCACGCTCCTCGGCACGGAGATCACCGCGGGGGCGGCGGTCATGATTCCTCCTCGGCGAACCCGCGGAACTGACGCAGCAGGATCAGGGTGAACACCATGGAGACCGCGAACAGGATGAGCGCGAGCACGCACGCGTAGCCCATCGCGAAGTCGCGGAACCCCTGCTGGAACAGCCATTCGGGGAAGGTCAGGGTGGACTGGTCGGGATAGCCGGGGGTGAAGACCGACCCGGCGGAGTCGGTCGCGCCGGAGGCGACCCGCGCGGCCACCATCGCCTGGGTGAAGTACTGCAGGGTCTGGATGACCCCGGTCACCGCGGCGAACATGAGCACCGGCCGGATCACCGGGAGCGTGATGTGCACGAACTGCCGCCAGCCGGTCGCGCCGTCGAGCGCGGCGGCCTCGTAGAGCTGTTTCGGCACGTCAAGCAGGGCGGCCATGAAGATGACCATCAGGTCGCCCACGGACCACAGGGCCAGCAGTGTAAGCCCCCACTTGGAGTAGGCGGGGTCGCCGAACCAGTCCGGTGACTGGACGCCGACCGCGCCGAGCATCGCCTGCACCGGCCCGGTGCTCGGGTTGAGCAGGTAGACGAAGCCGAGCGTCCCGGCGACGAGCGGCACCAGCGACGGCAGGTAGAAGATCGTGCGGAAGATCCCGGCGCCCGCCTTCAGCCGGGTGATGAGCTGCGCGACGCCGAGGCCGAAGACGACGCGCAGCGGGACCATCACGACCACCAGCCACAGCGTGTTCCTGATGGAGGTCCAGGCGGCCTCGTCCTTCAGGAAGTACTCGTAGTTCAGCAGCCCGACCGGTTCGAGGGTGAACAGGTCGTACCGCTGGAACGAGAAGTACACCGTGGAGATGAGCGGGTAGACGAAGAAGACCGCGAACCCGATCAGCCAGGGGGAGAGGTAGGCGAGCGGGCGGAGCCGGTTCCCGAGGGTGATGGCGGCCATGAGGTCAGTCGCCCGCGGTGAGCTTGAGCTTGTCGTCGATCTTCTTGTCCACCCCGGCGAGCACCGCGTCCAGGTCGGTGGCGCGGCCGGACTCCCAGGCGATCTGGGCCTCCTGGAGGGTCTGCTGGTTGAACACCGAGTTGATGTGCGCGGGCAGCGTGGAGCTGTTCGGGTTGGCGAAGATGTCGAGGAACGTCTGGAAGTTCGGGTCCTTGTTCAGCTTGGGCGACTGCAGCGCGGGCAGCGTGCTCGGCACGTTCCTGATCGCGTTGGAGAGCGTCACCAGCGCGTCTGTGTCGGTGGTGAGGTACTTGACCAGTTCCCAGGCGGCCTCCTGGTGCTTGGCGCCGCGCGGGATGCCGATGACCGTGCCGGCAATGAAGCCGGCGCCGTACCTGGCCGCCTGGTCGTCGGCGACCGGCAGCGGCGCGGTGCCGTATTCCAGATCTGGCGCGTCGGCGGCGATCATGGCGTTGCGCCACTCGCCGTCGATGGCCATGGCGACCTTGCCCTGCTGGAACGGGTTCTCGGCGGACCATTCGTCGCCGAAGCTCTTGCGGAACTTCTCCAGCTTGTCGTAGCCGAACCAGTCGGTGAGCTCCTTCTGCCAGGTCATCAGCGTCTTCCAGGCGGGATCGGAGCCGATCGCGGAGGTGCCGTCGGGGTTGGTCCACTTGGCGCCGACCATGACACCGGTGTGGATCGGGGCGTTCTCGTACATCTGGCTGGTCGGCATGAACCCGGCGACCTTGATGGTGCCGTCGGTGTTCTTCACCGTGAGCTTCTTGGTGAGGTCGGCCAGCTCGGACAGCGTCTTCGGCGGCTCGTTCCCCTTCATCAGCTTCTTGTTGTAGTAGAGGCCGTAGGTGTCGGCGAGCATCGGCATGACGCACCGCTTGCCCCCGTACTGGGTGTACTCGGCGATCACCTTCGGGAACAGCGTCGCCGCGTCGATCTTGCTCGCGGCCAGGTACGGGTTGAGGTCCTGGAAGATCCCGGCCTTGCAGAACTCGGCGACGCTGTCAGTGGTGAAGGAGAGCGCCACGTCCGGCGGGTTGCCGCCGCGTACGGCCTGCACGATCTGGGAGTCCTGGATGGCCTTGGTCGCCTTGACCGTGATCCACGGGAACTTCTGCTTGAACCCGGCCAGGCTGTCCTCGAACGCCTTGAGCTCGTTGTCGGCGCTGAAACCGTGCCAGAACTCGATGGTGACCGGGTCGTTCGCGGTCGCGGACTTGATCGCGGGAGCGGGGTTCTCGGTGCCCGCCGTACAGGCGGTGACCAGGGCGAGACCGGCCGCGGTGGAGATCGCCAGCAATCGTTTCACGTGTGCCTCCTACGGGCGAAGGGGGGTGGTGGCGAGCGGGTTGCCGCCCCGCTCCGGCGCTTCCCGGCGCCCGGTCCATCCGAAGATCTCGTCCCGCGCGGTGTCGAGGGCGAGGTCGAGGGCGCCGGCGAGAACCGGATTGCCCTCGACGGTGGACAGGCGCAGCGGAGGTCGTGGGATGGTCAGCGTGTGCAGCTCGCGTTCGACCAGTTCACGGAGCGGGTCGCCTCCGGCGATCAGCACCCCGCCGGACAGGACGACGATCTCGGGATCGACGACCGCCGTGATCGCGGCCAGGCCGACGGCGAGGCGGGAGGCGAGTTCCCGCAGCGCCTCACCGGCCGCCGCGGCGAGCCGCCCGCCGGACTCGGCCGCCAGCACCGCGTTCCGCACGGCCGCCGCCGGTGTGGTTCCGCGCAGCCCGTGCGCGCGCATGATCCGCAGTACGGCCGGGCCGCCCGCGAGCGCCTGGAAGCCGTGGTCGGCGCGCCGGCCGACGTCGCGGGCCGTGGGGGCGCCGATCGCGGGCATGTACCCGACCTCGCCCGCGCCGCCGGTGGCCCCTCTGTGCAGCCTGCCGCCGAGCACGAGCGCCGAGCCGATGCCCTCGTCCGCCCAGAGGAGGACGTAGTCCTGGTGCCCACGGGCGGCGCCGCGGGCCTGCTCGGCCTGGGCGACGAGGTTGACGTCGTTCTCCACGTCGACGGGCACGCCGACGCCGTCACGCAGGGTGCCGACGACGTCGGGGATGTGCCAGCCCGGGATGTGCGCGGCGTAGCCGAGACGGCCGGTCGACGGGTCGACGGCGCCGCCGATGCCGATGACCACGCGGCGCAGCGCGGTGGCGTCGATCCCGCCGCCGGTCCCAGTGCCGGGTTCGGTGCCAGGGTCCCCGTCGCCGAGCTTGACGCCCGCGCAGGCGCCGTCGAGCGCGGCCCGCACCTTCTCCACGATGTCGCCGCCCGACCGCCCGGGGGTGGGCAGGCGGTACTCGGAGACCACCGCGCCGGTGATGTCGGCGACGGCGACGGCGATCCGCGTCGGGGTGACGTCGAGCGCCGCCACGTGCGCCGCGGACGCGTTGATCCGGTACAGCTCCGCCGTACGCCCGGGGAGGCCCTCGCGGATGCCGTCGAGGACGACGAGGCCCGCCTCCTGGAGCCGGGCCAGCAACTGGGACGCCGTGGGCTTGGACAGGCCGGTGAGCGCACCGAGCTCGGGCCGGGTGAGGGGACCGCGTTCGAGCAGGACCATCAGCGCGGCGCGGTCGTTGATCGCGCGCAGCAGGCTGGGCGTGCCGGGGGTCGGCTGGCTCACTGGAGTCCTTCCAGGGGACGAGAGAAGTTAGGAAAGGTCCCTAACTGGAAGAGAAAGTAAAGAAACCTTCCGAACTCGTCAAGGGGTCGCCGCACCCCGCAACCGACTCGTGACGTGACCGGACCGCCGGGGCCCCGCCTTACTGCCAGCGGAAGAGGCGGGCGACGGCGTCGGGGAGGTTCCCTGTCGGTCCGAACACACCGAAGGCGAGCACGGGGTCACTCGGGAGGCGGACGTCGAAGAGCACCGTCGCGACCCCGACGGCGAGGACGATGCCGACCGCGGACTGGCGATGCTCGTGGAGCTCGGGCGAGGGGGAGATGGAGGCACTGCCGAGGGGCACGTACAATCGGGCGGCCTATGCCTCATTCATCGGCGGGCGAACTGGCCCGGGAACAGACGTACGTCGCCGCTCTCTACGAGCGGCTCGACGTGCTGCGGGCGCGTACCCGCGGGCAACTGGACGACGTGCTCGCCCAGGGCGCCACGGGCACGCACCAGAACCGTTCCGAGCGCGACTCGTTCGCCGGCATGTACGCGCAGCGTCTGGCGAGGTTGTGGGCCGTCGAGAACGGCCTGTGCTTCGGCCGCCTCGACAACACCGACGGCGGCCGGCTGTACATCGGCAGGATCGGCCTGGCGGACGACGACCAGGAGCGGCTGCTGATCGACTGGCGGGCGCCGGTCGCCCAGCCGTTCTACCGCGCCACCCCGGCCGCGCCGATGGGCGTCACCCGCCGCAGGCACCTGCAGACCCGGGGCCGTACCGTCACGAACGTCGACGACGACCTCCTCGACCTCGACGGCCTGTCCGACGCCGACCGCGCCTCGCTCAACGGCGAGGCCGCCCTGCTCGCCGCGCTGGACGAGAAGCGCACCGGCCGCATGCGCGACATCGTCGCGACCATCCAGTCCGAGCAGGACGCGATCATCCGCAGCGACCTGAACGGCGTGCTCGTCGTCCAGGGAGGACCGGGAACCGGCAAGACCGTGGTGGCCCTGCACCGCGCCGCCTACCTGCTCTACACCTACCGCGAGCGGTTGGAACGGCGCGGCGTCCTCATCATCGGCCCGAACCTCACCTTCCTGCGCTACATCGAGCAGGTCCTGCCCTCGCTGGGCGAGACCGACGTGCTGCTGTCCACCGTCGCCGAGCTGTACCCCGGCCTCACGGCCACCCGCTGGGAGCCGCAGGAGGCCGCCGCGGTCAAGGGCGACGTCCGGATGGCCGAGGTGATCGCGAAGGCCGTACGGGACCGGCAGCGCGTGCCGTCCAAGCCGGTCGAGATCCGCCTGGACAAGTTCACGCTCAAGCTCGACCGCCAGACCTTCGAGGCGGCCAAGTCGCGTGCCGTCCGGTCGAAGAAGCCGCACAACCAGGCGCGGGCCGTGTTCGTACGGCAGCTGCTCAACGCGCTGACGAGGCAGGCGGCCAGGCAGCTCGGACGCGGCATGCTCGACGACGACGACTTCGCCGACCTGCGCGAGGATCTGCGGACCGAGACGCCCGTGCGCACGGCGCTCAACCGTCTGTGGCCCTACCTCACGCCGCAGCAGCTCCTGATCGGGCTGTACACCTCCAAGGAGCGGATGGCCTACGCGGGGCTGGACTCCGACGAGCGCGACCTGCTGCTCCGGGAACCGCCGCGACCGGGCGAGAACTGGTGGAGCGAGGCCGACGTGCCGCTCCTCGACGAGGCGGCCGAGCTCCTCGGCGACATCGACGAGGGCGTGCTGCGCGCGGCCCGGCGCGCCGAGGAGGAGCGCGAGGAGCGGCTCGCCTACGCCCGCGAGGTGCTGGAGCTGACCGGCATGGCGGACATCATGGACGCCGAACGGTTCGCCGCCAGGCAGCAGGCCGACGAGGTCTACCTGACGACCGCGGAACGGGCCGCCAAGGACCGCACCTGGGCGTTCGGTCACGTGATCGTCGACGAGGCGCAGGAGCTGTCCGCGATGGCCTGGCGCGCGGTGATGCGGCGCTGCCCGAGCCGGTCGATGACCGTGGTGGGCGACATCGCGCAGACGGGATCGGCGGCCGGAGCGGCGAGCTGGGGCCGGGTGCTCGACCCCTACGTCGCGGGCCGCTGGCGCGAGGCGGGGCTCTCGGTCAACTACCGCACGCCGGCCGAGATCATGTCCGTGGCCGGTGACGTGCTCGGCCTGGTCGGCTCCGGCCTGAAGGCCCCGGAGTCCGTACGCGAGACGGGCGAGCGGCCGTGGGCGCTGCGGCTCGCCGACCCGGAGACCGGCCTGCCGCCCGTCATCAGGGAGGAGATCGTCCCGGACGGTCGCCTGGCCGTGATCGTCCCGCACGCGCGTGAGGCGGATCTGGGAGCTGCGCTGGTGGCCGGGGTGCCGGGCGCGGCCGCGGGCCCCGGCCCCGCGGCGCTCGACGCGCCGGTGTGCGTGCTCACCGTCGCGGACGCCAAGGGCCTGGAGTTCGACTCGGTGATCGTGGTCGAGCCCGGTGAGATTCTCCGGGAGTCCCCGCGAGGACCAAGCGATCTTTATGTGGCGCTGACCCGGGCGACGCGACGGCTCGGCGTGATCCACTCCGAGGGGCTGCCCGAGGCGCTGCGGAGCCTTGTTCCGCGTCCTGAGTGATGCGGGAGTGTCGGGATCTGTGGAAATATGAGCGAGATCGCCCACACGTCCCGCCTCGATCACGGACATCCAGCCTGTCCTAGCTGCGAAAACTTGGTGTTTCCGCTGTTCGGGGCACGGTTGACATCTGCGCTGAGGTCGGTAGTTTGCTGCGCAGTCCAGCACGGGACTGACCGGTTGACCGTCTTCTGACTTCGCCCGATTCTGCGTCCGTGACGGAGGGGGACTCCGTCTGCACAGCCAGGCGCAGCGCTGGCGTTCCGTCGAGTCGGGGCACCTCAGCCGGCCGGGGGGTTGGACCCGGGAGGGGTCCGGATACCCAGTAGACAACGGAGCTCCGCGCCCGCCGCCGACGGGACGGATCCGGTCCGAAGGGTCTGTCCGGGCCCCCTTCCGTCACCGTGCTTCCTCGCCGGAGGGGTGAGGTCCCGTCCCGCGGAGAGTGAAGCCCTGCCCGGCCTGCCGGTACGACCAGATAAGGTCGGGGTGTTCCGCGATGGCCAAGTGGAATGTACACATCTGCTTTCTGCTCGAAACGCGGCAGGGCGTGTCGTGTCTGCGCGGGGAGGCTTCGGGGTTGCCCGGCCTGTGAACCGTGAACCAACAGGCCCGGCCGGAAGGCCGTGCGCTGTGATCCCCGGTTTCGGGCCGTGGGAGGACGTCAAAGGCGAGGAGAACACCGCCCCGTGGCAACCGAAGTGAAACCGCAGGCGATGCCGGCCCCCTCCGGTGCCGGTCGGCCGGCGCCCGGCGCGCGCCCTGCCGTCCGCGCCGCCGCCTCCGTCGCGGGCGGGCTGCTGCTCTTCCTCGCCTTCCCGCCGATCGATCTCTGGTTCTGCGCCCCCATCGGCGTCGCGCTGCTCACCCTGGCGCTGTACGGCACGCGCCCGCGCCGGGCGGCCTGGCTGGCCTACGCCGGCGCGGTGGCGTTCCTGTTGCCGACGTTGTCATGGGTGCGCCCGATCGGTGATGACACCTGGCTGGCCCTGGTGGCGATCGAGAGCGTGTTCTGGGCCGTGCTCGGGGTGGCGGCCACCCTCGTGATGCGCGTGCGTCTGTGGCCGCTCTGGGTGGCCTGCCTGTGGGTCGCCCAGGAATGGGCCCGCGGCGTCGTCCCCTTCGGGGGATTCCCGTGGGCCCGGCTGGCGTTCAGCCAGGGCGATTCGCCGTACACCGGCTACGCCGCGCTGGGCGGCGCGCCGCTTGTAACTTTCACGGTGGTCCTGTCCGGGACGCTGCTGTCCCTGCTGCTCATCCGGCTCGTCCGGAGCATCCGGTGGACCCGCGTCGTTGCGGGCGCGCTTCTCGGTGCGATAGCCGTACCCCTGCTGGGGTTCGCGGTGCCCCGGCCCGGTGACGAGGGCAGGACAGTGAAGATCGGGGTCATCCAGGGCAACGTGCCCGGCCGGGGAATGTACTTCCTGGGCGACGAGCCGGCCGTCGTGCTCCAGAACCACGCCAACGAGACCCACCGCCTGGCCGAGGCCGTACGCGCGGGAAAGCTCCCCAAACCCGACATCGTGGTCTGGCCGGAGAACTCCAGCGACATCGACCCGTACCGCAGCGAGTTGGCCAGGGGCATCATCGACTCGGCGGTCAAGGACGTCGGCGTACCCGTCCTCACCGGCATCGTCGCGCTGATCGGCGACGAGAACCGCGCGACGCGGAGCCTCATCTGGGACCCGGTCACCGGCCCCGGCGCCTACTACGACAAGCGGAACCTCGTGCCGTTCGGCGAGTTCACCCCGTTCAAGGAGATCATCCTGGCGCTGTCGGAGCGGGCCAACCTGGTCGGCCGCCAGTCCATCCCGGGGGACGGCCCCGGCGCGCTGCGGATGGGCCCTGTCACGATCGGCGCGATCGGTTGCTACGAGGTCGCCTTCGACGGGACGGTGCGTGACGCGGTCGTCGCGGGCGGCAGCCCGCTCGTCGTGCAGACCAACAACGCCAGCTACGCGCTGACCAACCTGCCGCCGCAGCAACTCGCGATGTCGAAATTGCGCGCCGTCGAGCACAACCGGAGTGTGATCACTACCGCCACGACGGGTATATCCGCATATGTGGACCCAGATGGCACGGTCGAGTGGCAGACCCGCGAGTTGGAGCCCGCGATGAACGTCGTGACCGTCCCCGTCAGGACACGCGACACGCTTGCCACGGAACTGGGCGCGGTTCCCGAGTGGATGCTGATACTGATGGGAGCCGGCGCGACGGCTGTGGCGGTCATCTCACGGAAGCGAACCCGGAACGTGAGCGGCGTGGACGTCCCGCCCGTGCCCCCGGTACGGCCGGAAGGCATCGGCGACGCGAGCGAGGAGCGGTGAGCGACCCCTTGGGCATGGAGGAAGAGCTGATGGAGCGGACTTCCGGGCGGGTGCTCGTCATCGTCCCCACCTACAACGAGTGTGAGAACCTGCCGATGATCGTCGGGCGGCTGCGTGCGGCGCTGCCGGACGTGCATCTGCTCATCGCCGACGACAACAGCCCCGACGGCACCGGCAAGATCGCCGACGAGTTGGCGGAGAAGGACGACCACGTCCACGTCATGCACCGTCCGGGCAAGCAGGGGCTCGGCGCCGCCTATGTCGCGGGGTTCCAGTGGGGCCTCGCCGAGGGGTACGACGTCCTGGTGGAGATGGACGCCGACGGCTCCCACCAGCCCGAGGAGCTGCACAAACTGCTCGACGCGGTGGCCGCGGGCGCCGATCTGGCGATCGGCTCCCGCTGGGTGCCGGGCGGGAAGGTCGTCAACTGGCCAGCCTCCCGCGAGTTCCTGTCCCGGGGCGCCAACACCTACAGCCGCCTCATGCTCGGCATGCCCGTACGGGACGCCACCGCCGGCTTCCGCGCCTACCGGGCCGCCACCCTGGAGAAGGTCGGCCTGAACGACGTCGAGTCGCAGGGATACTGCTTCCAGGTGGACCTCACCCTCCGCACGGTACGTCAGGGCCTGCGCGTGGCCGAGGTCCCGATCACGTTCGTCGAGCGCACGGCCGGCGCCAGCAAGATGAACCGCAACATCATGGTCGAGGCCTTCTGGCGGATCGCCGTCTGGGGCGTCGGCGGCCTGCCCGACCGCTTCCGCAAGAAGGGCTGATCCGCGCCGCTCTCCTTGGCGGGCCGGTTCCCGGTCGATCATCGGCGGCCCGCGCGCTTTCGCTCTGAGCGATACCGGAACCGCCTGGGCCGATGGCGGCGTTCCTCCTAACGGAGGTCGTGATGTCGCGTGCTGGGCTGTTCCTCGCTTTTCTGATCATTCCCGTCATCGAGATCTGGCTGCTGATCCTGGTCGGCCAGACGATCGGCGGCGGGGCCACGGTCGTGCTGCTGCTGGCCGCCGCCGTGCTCGGTGGGTGGCTGATGCGCAGAGAGGGGCGCCGGGCCTGGGCGGGGCTGCAGACCGCCCTTCAGTCGGGCCGCATGCCGGAGCGCGAGCTGGGCGACTCCGCCATGGTGATGGCCGGTGGTGCCCTGCTGCTGGTCCCGGGCTTCCTCAGCGACATCGCCGGGATCTTCCTCGCCCTGCCGGTCACCCGGCCGATCGCGCGACGCGCTCTCGCGTGGTTCTTCGGCCGCCGTGTGGGCGCCATGGCGGCCCGCTCGCCGTACGGCCCGCTGTTCGACCGCGCGGGCGGTCCCGGTGCTCCGGGAGGTCCCGGTAGTGCGGGCCGGGTCGTCCACGGCGAGGTGATCCAGGACGACGAGGTCGTCGAGGGGCAGATCGTCGTGCGGCGCCAGGACCCCCGGCAGAGCCCCTGATCGACGGCGGGTCCCCTGTCGAACCACGGTCGGCGGCTCGCGGGTGACCGAGGGAGCCCCCGGCCGGATCCGCGGCGGAGGCGGCGAATGATCCCAGTAGCGCATGGACCCTCCCCGAACCGCACGCTCACCGGCGGAGGAGGGCTCGCTCCCTAGCCTGGGCGCATGGCGCAGCGACTCCACGGGCCGTCATGACGGCGGCCGACCCCTTGTGGCGAGCAGGTACGGGCTTCAGTAGGGACGTCGGCCCGGGGCGTCTCCGTTCGGTCACCCTGGTTCTTCTCGGGGCGGTCCTCGCCGGATGCGGCTCGGCTCCTCACGGTGCCACGACCAGCCCCGCCGCGGAACGCGGCGCCGTCCCGGCATCGCCCACGCCCAGCGCGTCCACGACCGCGTCCGGGACCACGACCGCGCGCTCGTCCGCGCAGGCGGATCCGAAGCGGGGCGGGGCCGAGCGTGACATCTACGCCGCCGACCGGCCGGGGATGCTCAGCCCCGCGGTCAGAGGTTTCCCGTCCCGCGTGTACGTGCCCAACAGCGAGAGCAACAGCGTCCACGTCATCGACCCCGCGACGTACAAGGTGGTCGACCGGTTCAGGACCGACCGCCTGCCGCAGCACGTGGTGCCGTCATGGGACATGAAGAAGCTGTGGGTCAACAACAACATCGGCAACACGCTCACCCCGATCGATCCGAAGACCGGCAAGCCCGGCCGGTCCATCCCGGTCGAGGACCCGTACAACCTGTACTTCACGCCCGACGGCACGACGGCCCTGGTGATGGCCGAGCGGAACAACGAACTCGATTTCCGCGACCCGCGGTCCATGCGGCTGTTGCACTCCATGCCGGTGCCCTGCCGGGGGATCAACCACGCCGACTTCACCGCGGACGGATCCGTCTTCCTCGCGAGCTGCGAGTTCTCCGGCGACCTCGTCGTCATCGACTGGCAGCGGCGGAAGGTGCTCAAGACGATCGCCCTGGGCTCCATGACCATGCCGCAGGACGTCAAGCTGTCACCGGACGGCACGACCTTCTATGTGGCCGACATGTCGAGGGGCGGGGTCTGGCTGGTGGACGCGGCCACCTTCAAGGTCATCCGGTTCATGCCCACCGGGGCCGGGGCGCACGGCCTGTACGTCAGCAGGGACTCGCGCGTGCTCTATGTCTCCAACCGGGCCGCCGGATCCGTGTCGGTCGTGTCGTTCAAGGAGGGCAAGCCGATCGCGACCTGGTACATCCCCGGAGGCGGCTCGCCGGACATGGGCGGGCTGACCGCCGACGGCCGCGAGCTGTGGTTGTCCGGGCGCTACAACAGCGAGGTCTACGTCTTCTCCACGGTGTCCGGTGAGCTGACGCACCGGATCAAGGTCGGATCGGGGCCGCACGGCCTGTGCGTGTATCCCCAGCCGGGCCGCTACTCGCTCGGTCACACCGGGATCTTCCGGTGACCTCAGAGGGACCGGAGGCGTCCGGGGAGGTCCCGCCTTCGGGCCTTCCACGGCTGCGGCGCCGCCTGCTCTTCGTGGCTGGTGCGCTGGCCGTCGCCTCCGCCTGCTCCGACCCCCGTGACGACCCCCGTGACGGCACCCGCGCGGGAACCGGTGACGGCGGCCGCCGCGCCGCCGCCGCGCGTGGCGGCTCGCCCGGCTCGTCGGCCCGTGCCGTCCCCCGGTTGCCCGCGGAGGTGGCCCACGGCCGCCGCGATGATCCCGTGGTGTCCCTGACCTTCCACGGCTCCGGCCCGCCGAAGCTCGCGGAGGAGGCGCTCAGGGCGATCGAGAAGGCGGGCGGGCACGCCACCGTGCTCGCCGTGGGCACCTGGCTCGACCGCTATCCGGCGATGGCCCGGCGGGTCCTGGACGGCGGCCACGATCTCGGCAACCACACACAGAACCATCTCGACATCTCGTCGCTGGACGCCGCCTCCGCGCGGAGAGAGATCGAGGAGTGCGCGGCCCGGCTGCGGGCCCTGACCGGGTCGATCGGCTCGTGGTTCCGGCCGTCGGCGGCCCGCACCGCCACGCCGCTCGTGCGGAGGCTCAGCGCCCAGGCGGGCTATCCCACGTGCCTGTCCTACGACGTCGACTCGCTCGACCACACCGATCCGGGGCCGGACGCCGTCGTCGCAGGCGTCCTGCGCGCCGTACGGCCCGGCTCCGTCGTGAGCATGCACCTCGGGCATCCGGGGACGGTGACGGCACTTCCCCGGATCCTGGACGGGCTGCGGTCCCGGAACCTGCGCGCGGTGACCGCGACCGAGCTCCTGCGTCGCTGAGCCGGGGACCCTCGGCCGTCCGGCTCGCGTCCACGACCGGGGTACCGGCCCGCTGGTGAAACGTTCATCGATGTCCGGCCGGCGCCGAGGGCGGGCGCCGGCCGGTCAACGGCCGACGCTCTCGGCGAGGGCGGCCAGTGCCGCGCCCCGGGCGCCCGCCATGTCAAGGTCGTCCACCAGTGACACGGTCGCGACCCGCCGCTGCTCCTCACGCAGGAGGGTGTGCTCGCGCACCTTCTCCAGGAACCACTCACGGAAGTGCGGCGCCGCCTCGACCACCCCGCCGCCCAGGAAGTACGCGCTGGGATCGGTGAAGTTGGCCGCGATCGTGAAGAGCCGGCCGATCGCCATGGCCTGCTGCTCGAAGACCTTGAGGGCGAGCGGGTCGCCGGTCTCGCCGTAGCCGCGCAGCAGCTTGGCGGCCTTCCCGATGGGCTCGACGGAGGCCAGCTCATGGTCGGGGAACCGGGTCAGCCAGTAGGGCAGCAGGTTCTTCTCGATGCCGGTCAGGGACGCCACGCTCTCGGCGTCGCCGGTGAATCCGCAGTTGCACTCCGGCAGCGGCTGCCCCTCCTCCAGCAGGCCGTGCAGCGGGATGTGGACGTGCCCCAGCTCGCCCGCCATCCCGGCGGCCCCCTTGACCACCCGCCCCTCCTCGATGATGCCGCCGCCGAGCCCCGTGCCGACGATCGCGGAGATCGAGGAGTACTCCCACTCGCGGGCCCCGAAGCGTACGTGATGGGCGTAGAGGGCGGCGGCGTTGCCGTCGTTGTTGTAGACGACCGGAAGGTCCAGATGGGCTTCCAGCGCCCCCCGGAAGTCGAAGCCGTGCCAGGCGGGCTCGGAGAAGTTGGTCGCGCCCTTCGTCGAGATGACGCCGTCCGCGCTGGCCGGGCCCGGAGTGTCCAGGCCGACGGCGCGCACCTGGGAGCGGGTGATCCCGGTCAGCTGGAGCACGTTCTCCATGGCATGGGCCAGCTGCTCGACCGCCACCTCGGGTCCCTCGCGCACCAGGCTCGGCGTCTCCGCCATCCGATCCACCAGGAAGCGGCCGGAGGCGTCGAGCACGGTCGCGTTGTTGCTGGTGCCGCCGTTGTCGAGTCCGACGACGACCCACGAGTCTGCATGTGCCATGCGGGAGATTCCTTTGCCCTCGCTTGTCAGTGCGAAGACTATTGCGAGAACCGCCCCGGAGGCACCTGCCGTACGGACCCGAATCGCCGACCGGTCCCCGGGACGGCGGGCGTGGCGACCGGCATCGAGACCGGCGCGCGGGTCAGCGTGCGGTCACGGGCACCCGGCCGGTCACCGACACCTCGTCGAGGTCGGAGACGAGGAGATCCGCCATGGCGAAACCGGTCCCGGTGCCGGACGGCGTATCCCGCGCTCCGCCCCGGTCCACGCCGACGATCAGTCCGAAACCGCCCCGCCGTGCCGCCTCAAGGCCGGGAAGCGTGTCCTCCACCACGATCGTCCGTTCCGGTGGGACGCCGAGGCGGCGGGCGGCCTCCAGGAACATCGCGGGGTCGGGCCGTCCGGGAAGCCCGAGCCGTCCGGCGTCGTCGCCGTCCACCAGCTGGTCGAACAGGTGGCCGACCGCCGCCGAGGTGAGGATCCGGCGGCAGTGCCTGCTCGCGGAGACGGCGGCGATGCGCAAGCCACGCCGCCGCAGCTCGCGGAGCAGGGCCACGCTTCCGGGGTGGGCCGCGACGCCGTGCCGCCGCAGATGCGCGGTGAAGAGCGCGTCCTTCTCCTCGGCCAGCGAGCGGACGCTGGCGGTGCCGGGCGGGCCGTCCTCGGGCAGGCTGAGGCCGCGGGAGGCCAGGAACGTGCGGATGCCGTCGAGCCGTGGCCGCCCGTCCACGTGGCGCAGGTAGTCGTCGCGGATGTCGAACGGCTCCGAGCGGCCGTGCAGGAACGTGTCGAACACGTGCTTCCAGGCCGCGGCGTGCACGCGCGCGGTGTCGGTGACCACGCCGTCCGTGTCGAGGATCGCCGCGTTGAACGAGGTCAGATCGATGGCCGCCATGGCGCCGCCCTTTCCGTGCTGGACGTTGGAGTGAACACGAGCCTCTCCGTTCCGGTTCGGATGGGCACCACCGGACCGTTCCATCATGAGGGACGGCTCCATGGCGGCCTGGAACCACCCCACCATCTCGCGAGATCCGGGGGAAAGGCCGAAGGTCCGTGATCGGCGGGCCCAATGTCCCCGGCGTACGGCACCGCGGGGGCGGAGGCGCACCGCCCAGGTCCCGGGCCGTCGCGGCGGCTCCGGACAGAGGGTCCAGAGTAGGGGGAGGGGCATTCACCTCGGAGGAGGGGACGGACGTGAGACGGTTCGGCCTCATCGCACTGCTCGTCGTGACGATCGGCGCGTTGTTCGCGGGCGGCGCCTTGTACCTGTTCGGCGCGGTCGGCGCGGCCGACGTGGCGTGGACTGTGGGGACCGTAGCCGCCCTGTTCCCCGCCGCCTGGTGGGTGATCTCGGCGCTGCGGCACGGCAGGTTCGGCGTGGACGCGATCGCCGTGCTCGCCCTGGCCGGTTCCCTCGCCGTGCGGGAGTACCTGGCGGGTGCGCTGATCGGTGTGATGCTCTCGACCGGCCAGGTCCTGGACGACTACGCGCTGCGCCGGGCGCGCCGTGACCTGACGGCCCTGTACGAGCGCGCGCCGCGTACGGCACGCCGCTACGACGACGGCACGCCGTACGTCGTCCCCGTGGACGACGTACGGCTCGGCGACCTGCTGCTCGTCCCGAGCGGCGAGACGGTTCCGGTGGACGGCGTGGTGCGGCGGGGCGTCGCGCTGCTCGACGAGTCGGCGTTGACCGGGGAGTCGCTGCCGGTGGAGCACTCCGAGGGCGAGAGCGTGCCCAGCGGCGTCGTCAACGCGGGCGCGGCCTTCGACATGTGCGCGACGGTGACCGCGGCCGAGAGCACCTACGCGGGCGTGGTGCGGCTGGCCCGCGAGACGGAGGCGGACAGCGCCCCCATCGTGCGGCTCGCCGACCGGTTCGCGGCCTGGTTCCTGCCCGCGACGCTCCTGGTCGCCGGGCTGGCCTGGCTGGTCTCCGGTGAGCCGGTCCGCGCGGTCGCCGTGCTGGTCGTGGCGACCCCCTGCCCGCTGCTGCTCGCCGCGCCCGCCGCCATCGCCTCCGGCCTGTCCCGTACGGCACGGCACGGTGTGGTGGTGAAGGGCGGCGGCGCGCTGGAGACCCTCGGCCGGGCGCGCACGCTGGTGCTGGACAAGACCGGGACGCTCACCGTCGGCCGGCCGCAGGTGGTGGACATCGTTCCCGCCCCCGGCCGGGACCGCGACGAGGTTCTGCGGCTGGCGGCCGCCGTGGACCAGATGTCGTCGCATGTGCTGGCCGCGGCGATCGTCCGTACGGCCCGAGAGAGGGGCCTCGCCCTGCCCGCGCCCGGCGACGTGCGGGAGGAGCCGGGCTCGGGCACGACGGCGCTCGTCGAGGGGAGCAAGATCCGCGTCGGGAAGGCGCGCACGGCGTCACGCTCCCCCTGGGAGGACGCCCAGCGGGCCAGAGCCGCGCTCGACGGGGCGATGACCGTCTGGGTGACCGTGGACGACCGGGTCGCCGGTGTGATCCTGCTGCGGGATCAGGTGCGCGGCGACGCCGGGCGCACGCTGCGGCGGCTGCGCACGGCCGGGATCGACCGGGTGGTGATGCTCACCGGGGACCGGGCCGAGGTCGCGGAGAGCGTCGCCACGGTGCTGGGGGTGGACCAGGTGCTCGCCGAGCGCAGCCCGGCCGGCAAGGTGGAGGGGGTCAGGGACGAGGTGCGGCGGGCCACGACCGCGATGGTCGGCGACGGCATCAACGACGCGCCCGCGCTGGCCGCCGCCGACGTCGGCGTGGCGATGGGCGCGCGCGGCTCCGGCGCCTCGGCGCAGGCCGCCGACGTGGTGCTCACCACCGACCGGATCGACCGGCTGGCCGACGCGATGGACGTCGCCCGCCGGTCGCGGCGCATCGCCGTGCAGAGCGCGGGCGTGGGCATCGGGCTGTCCCTGGCCGCCATGGTCGTGGCCGCGCTGGGATACCTGCCCCCGGCGGGCGGCGCCCTGCTCCAGGAGGGCATCGACGTGGCCGTCATCCTGAACGCGCTCCGGGCGCTCACCCCCGGCCTCGGCGCGCGGCGGCGGGTGGACGGCCGCACGGACGCCCTGCTCCGCCGGTTCGAGAGCGAGCACGCCGAACTGCGCCCTCCCCTAGAGATGATCAGGGACGTCGCCGACGAGCTCTCCTCACCTCCGGCGCCGGACACCCTCGCCCGGCTGCGGCGGGTTCACGACTTCCTCACCCAGGAACTGCTGCCCCACGAGCACGAGGAGGAGGAGCGGCTCTATCCGGCGATGGGCGACCTGCTCGGCGACCCAGAGGCGACGGTGACGATGAGCAGGGCGCACGCCGAGATCGACCGGCTGGTCACCCGGCTCGGCCGGCACATCGAGCTCGCGGAGCCCGACGGCCCGCGTCCGGGGCAGCTTGACGACCTGCGGGCCTGCCTGTACGGCCTGTACGCCGTGCTGACCCTGCACTTCGCCCAGGAGGAGGAGGCGTACTTCTCCCTCGCGACGAGCTCCCGCGAGTGAGGCCGCCCCGTGGCGACGGCGCGGCCGGGCGCGGGGTCCGGCCGGGGCGCAGAGCATGATCATCTTCTGGGTGGCCAGGTCGTACAATTGCCAACGGGCCGGGTCCTTCACCTTGGGAGGTGGAGAGCGTGCGTGACTTCCGTGTGTCGGTCTCGCCGCACCCGCCGTTCACGGTCGTGAGCGTGATCGGTGAACTCGACGTGCTGACCGAGCCCGAGCTCCGCGAGCAGGTGGAGCGGACCCTCGACAGGGAACCGTCGTGTCAGCTGCTCTTCGACTTGACCGCGCTGCGGTTCATCGACAGTTCCGGCATCCGGGTCATCCTCGACTGCTACACGCGCACCCGCGGCTCCGGCGGGGGCGTGACGGTGTGCGGGCTGAGCCCGCACATCCAGCACCTGTTCACCATCCTCGGCCTCACCGTCAGGATGAACATCTATCCCACGCTCGCCGCCGCGCTCAGCCACGCCGTCGGCGAGTAGCACCGGCTCACCGGACGGCCCGGCTCACCGGACGGCCCGGCTCACCGGATCTCGGGCCGGAGGTGGAGGGTCACCAGCGTCTGCGTCCCGTCCTCGTCCTCTATGTCCAGCGCCCACGGCGTCCCCGGAATCGACGACGTCGTGAGGATCCGCCGCGGCCGCGTGACGGCATGCCGCAGCACCACCGGATACTTGCTGTCACGCCCGCCCAGGCCGACGGAGAAGCAGTCGTCCTTCTCGTCGTACTCCAGGTAGGCGAGCGGGAGCTTCGCGGCCTCCAACTGGTCCCCGAACGCGCGGTCCAACACCTCGACGGTGACGTCGGCACCCTCATAGTCCTTGGTCAGCATCTCGAAGAAGCTGTGCCATTGCGCGCGGGGAAGCTCGGCTCGCTGCTCGGTCATCTCCTGGCTCCTTCGGCTCGCCTCACTTCATGCTGATCACGCCTCGGAGCCGTCACATCACCCGATCGGGTAGGACTCGGTCACGAATGGTCCACGCGGATCACCGCCGGTACACCGCGTCGTCCCCCGGGCTGGTGTGGATCAGGCGTCTGGCCGTCGCGGTGACGTCGTCGCGGCTCAGGCTCGCGCCCATGGCGACCGCGTCCGCATAGGTCTCCTCTGGCAGGGCGGAGCGTACGGCGGCGACGTTGCGCGGGCCGTCCACCGGGTCCATGGCCGCGGGGGAGTAGCCGACCCGGCCGCCGATGGCCTCCACCGCGCCGAGCAGCACCGCGCCCTCCATCGGCTGTCCCGCCATGCCGAGCGCTCCGGCCAGCACGTGCACGCCCGCGAGCCAGCTGGTGACGTCCAGTCTCCGGTCGAGCTGGACGACGGCGTGCGCCGCCTGGCGGATCGCCCGCTCCGCGTCGCCCAGGTCCATGGACACCTTGGCGGCGATCCACCACGACGAGACGGACGCCCAGTCGTGCCCGCACAGGTCGGCGATGTCCGCGGCCTGGATGAGCTGGGCGGCGGCGAGCCGGAAGTCCCCCGTCGCCCTGGTGATCTGGCCGCGGATCATCATCATCTCCGCCTCGATCCACGGCAGGCCGACGCTCGGGATCAGCCGGGCCGCTTCCTGGATCAGTTCCTGCGACCGCCCCGGGTTGCCGGTGAGCTGCTGGAAATAGGCCCGGTACGGCAGGGCGCGGGCGACGACCTCGATCTCGCCCGTCCGCTCCCCCTCCTCCGACGCCTGGACGACGTCCTCGTTGCCGCCGAAGGCGTCGCCCACGAGGTAGCGCAGCATGGCCCGGCCCACCAGCGCCTGCCCGCGCCCCGGATGGTCGGCCCCGGCGGCGTCGAGCGCCCTGGTCAGCCATCCGATGCCCTCGTGCCCGTGTCCGGTGCGGTACCAGTACCAGGACAGGGCGCAGGCGAGCCGCAGCGCGGAGTCGACGTCGCCCGTCGCCATGGCGTGGCCCAGCGCCGCGCGCATGTTGGCCTGCTCGTGCTGGAGCCGGCGCATCCAGACGTCGGCGTCGAACGACCTCAGCCGCCGGTTCGCGGTTTCGGCCAGCTCGTTCGCCCAGGCGACGTGCCGGTCCGCCCAGCGGCGCCGTTCGTCGCCGGTCAGCAGGCGCTCCGCGTACCGTCTGATCGTCTCCAGGATCCGGTAGCGCCGGGGGGAGCCCGTGGCCTCGGCCGCGACCAGCGACTTGGCGACCAGGGCGCTCAGGCTCGGCAGCACGCGCGGCTGGTCGGTCAGCCACTGGGCCGCCTCCAGGTCGAAGCCTCCCTCGAACAGGGCGAGACGGGCCAGGAGTTCCCGTTCGCCCTCGGTGAGGAGGCGGACACTCGACTCGATCACCGCCTCCAGGTCGCGGTGTCGTGCCGGGGCCGTACGGGATCCCGTGGAGAGCAGGTCGAAACCGTCGGCGAGGCCGTCGGCGATCTGCTCCAGCGACAGGATCCGGGTCTGCGCGGCGGCCAGTTCGATCGCCAGTGGGAGCCCGTCGAGGGCACGGCAGATCCCCGACACGATCTCCCGCTCCGAGCGGCGGGGCCGCCAGCCGGGTCGCAGGGCGAGGGCGCGCTCGACGAACAGCTCGACGCCGGCGCCGTCCGCGTCCAGCGGGGGTATCTCCCAGGTGACCTCTCCCGTGATCGCGAGGGCCTCCCGGCTCGTGGCCAGCAGCCGCAGGCGCGGACAGCGCGACAGCAGCTCCTCCGTGAGGGCGGCGACATCTCCCACCAGGTGCTCGCAGTTGTCGAGGACGAGGAGGATCTCGCGGTCGCCGATCGCGGTGGCCAGCTCCGCGGTGCCCCGCACGAACGACGCGCCCATGGCCGCGCCGATGACGTCGGGCAGGAGCTCCGGGTCGGTCAGGTCGGCGAGCAGCACGGCCCACGGACCCTCGCCCGCGCCGTGGCCCCTGGCCGCCTCGAACGCCGCGCGCGTCTTGCCGGACCCGCCGGGCCCGCTGATCGTCACGAGCCGATGGGACTCCAGCAGCTCCCTGATCGCCGCCACGTCACCGTCGCGGCCGATCAGCCTGGTCAGCGGAACCGGGATCGACGAGACCGCCGCGGAGGAGGAGGGGATCCGTGGGATATGGGGTGCCGTCGCGGGGGCGGGCGAGGCGGTGGAGGAGGCGGGGGCGGCCGTGCCCGGCTGGTCCCCGTTGGGCTGGGCCCCCAGCCGCGACGCGGGCCCGTCCAGCTCCGGGTCCTGTTTCAGGATCGCGGTCTCCATGGCGCGCAGCCCCGGTCCCGGATCGACGCCCAGCTCCTCAAGCAGATGGTCGCGGGCCGAGCGCAGCGCCGCCAGCGCGTCACCCTGCCGCCCGCTCCGGTAGAGGGCGAGCGCGAGGAGCTCCCAGGCGCGCTCGGCCAGGGGGTGCTCGCGGACCAGCGCCTCGAGATCGCTGAGGGCCGATGCGTCCGCGCCCATGGCGAGCCGGGCCGCCGCGTGGTCCTGGCGGGCGTCGAGCCTGGTGCTCTCCAGGCGGGCGATCTCGGCCGCCGCCACCTCGCTGTTCCGCAGGTCGGCGTAGGCGGGGCCGCGCCAAAGGGAGAGCGCGGCCGACAGGTGCTCCGCCGCGTGGATGGGATCGTCGTTCAGCAGGCGGGCGCCGCGTTCGGCGAGCGCGGTGAACCGCTCCGCGTCCACCGACTCGGGCCGTACACGAAGCACGTAACCGGGCCCCTGCCGGTCCACGAACCCGTGCGCCGCGCGGGGCGGCCGATCCGGCTCGATCGTGCGGCGCAGCTTGGTGACGTAGGAGTGGAGGGTGCCCACCGCGGATCCGGGAGAGCGCCCGTCCCAGATCGCCTCGACGATCCGGTCGACGGTGACGACCCTCCCCTGCGCGATGAGCAAAGTCGCGAGCAGCGCCTTGACCCGTGTCCCCCCGAGATCGAGTTCCGAGCCCGCTCGCGTCACCGTCAACGGGCCGAGAACGGAAAAGTAAAGCCCAGCCCCCGTAGCGTCCAAGATGACCTGCCCCTTCGGCCATGACCCTGCAATGTGCGCAAGGATATTGCGCATTTATACCGTGAACCGGAATCCCCGCGAGGAACGTTACTGCAGTACGGAACATGCCATACGCGGGACTTCTCTGGCCTTTCGCCCTCTGCCTGCGGCTTCCGTCTTGTCGCTGTCTTATGGAGCTTTCGGATTGTTGCGGAGGCTCCCGATTTCACCGGATCATCCGCGTGTTGCCGTCGGCAGTGCTGTCCGGTATGGCATATGGCGGTGTGTCGGGTTTCGCATCGCCGGGTGCCGCGTGACCAGTGAGGCGCCCGCGTCCCCGCTCCCGTCGCGCGCGCCTTGGCTACCCTGATCAAGGGGCGGGCGGCCACAGCGGGGCCGCGGCAGGGCGACGGGAGAGGTGCGGATGGCGGGAAACCGGGCGTTGCGTGTGGGGGCGGTCCTGGCCGGGGCGGCGGCCCTCGCCGCCGCGGGATGGGCGCTGAGAGAGGTCCCGGCGGAGCTCGGCGCCAGACCCAGGGGCGCGCGGGCCGCGCGCGTGCGCCGTTCACCGCAGTTCAAAGGTTCGGCCTTCGCCAACTCGATGCCCAGCGTGGTCGCCACGCCGGCGGACAGCCGCCAGCTCGTTCGCGACATGCTCATGAGCGGGCGGCGGCGCAAGCCGGCCGGGCCGGTCCCCGTGCTGGTCCCGACCGCCGCCGCCGAGTCCGACCTTGACATCGTCTGGTACGGCCACGCGACCACCTTGGTGGAGATCGAGGGTCGCCGCGTGCTGTTCGACCCGGTGTGGAGCGACCGCTGCTCGCCGACGCCGCTGCTGGGGCCGAAGCGGCTGCACCCGCTCCCCGTGCAGGCCGAGGAACTGCCGCCGCTGGACGCGATCGTGATCTCCCACGATCACTACGACCATCTCGACATGGCGACCGTCCGCACGCTGACGAGAACGCAGGTGGCGCCGTTCCTCGTGCCGCTGGGGGTGGGCGCGCACCTCGACCGCTGGGGCGTTCCCTCGAACAGGATCGTCGAGCTCGACTGGAACGAGACCTTCACGATCGCCGGGCTGCGCGTCACGGTCACCGAGGCCCGCCACTTCTCCGGTCGCGGGCTCTCCCGTAACCCGACCCTCTGGGGCTCCTGGGTGCTCGCCGGCGAGCGCCGGAAGGTCTTCTACACCGGCGACAGCGGATACTTCGACGGCTACGCGGCGATCGGCGCGGCGTACGGGCCGTTCGACGTGACGCTGATGCAGATCGGCGCGTACAGCCCGAGCTGGCCCGACATCCACATGACCCCGGAGGAGGCCGTCGAGGCCCACGTCGCGCTGGGCGGGGAACTGCTCGTGCCGGTGCACTGGGCGACCTTCGTCCTCGCCTTCCATTCCTGGGCGGAGCCCGTCGACCGGCTGTGGCGCGAGGCGAAGGCCCGTGACCTGCGGCTCGCCGTGCCACGCCCGGGAGAGCGGATCAGTGCGGACCGGCCGCCCGCCGTCGACGGCTGGTGGCAGGGCGTCGCCTGACCGCGCGGGACCAGGCGACTCTCCCGGTTGTCCAATAGGTATGCCGGTATTGTTATCACGGTTGCTAGGATCGCGGTCATGGTGCGACCCCCGCTGACCGAGCTGGATCACGAACGAGGCAACCGCCTGGGCAATCTGCTGCGGCAGGCCAGAGGCGAGCGGAGCATGGTGGAGGTCGCCGCCGCCGCCGGCCTGTCCGCGGAGACACTGCGCAAGATCGAGACGGGGCGCGTGCCGACACCGGCCTTCTTCACCATCGCGGCGCTCGCCGCCGTTCTGAACGTCTCCCTGGACGTGCTCGCCGAGGTCTGCGCCCAGGACCGCGCCGCGTGACGTGCCTGCCCTGACCGGCTGCGGCGTGGCCCGGGCGGCCCCGTACGGTTACGACGGCGTCTCGCGGCGGCGGGGGAGCCGCAGGGTCAGCAGCTTGGCGCGCGGGGCGACACGTCCAGCGAGGCTGAACAGCGCCTCGGTACGCGTACGGTCGGCGTCGAGGTGGGTGAAGAGGTTGACGCCGAGATAGAAGGTGATCGCCGCATAGGCGAGATCGCGTGGCGGCAGCAGCTTGGCGAGCGGTGAGCCTCCGATGACGCGATCGAGGGTCTGCTCGACGAACTCGATCCAGGGTTCGGCCCGTTTGACGATCTCCTCGCGGAGGTCGGGGCGGGCGATGCTGGCGCCGACCAGTTCGGTGAAGAGCGTGATGTGGCCGCCCTCGATGTCGGCGCGGTAGATATCGGTGGCCACCTCGGCCAGTTCCTCCAGGTTTCCGGCCTTCGCGACAGCCTCACGGTAGGCCGTCATGCGCTGCTCCGACGACCTGTCGAGCGCCGCGAGCAACAGCGGATCGACCCCTCCGAAGTGGTAGAAGACCAGGGCCGAGTTGACCCCGGCCGTCTTGGCGATGGTGCGCGCGCTGGTGCCCGCGTATCCCTCCGTGCGCAGGGTCTCGGCGGCGGCGTCGATGAGCCGGTCCCGCGTCTCCGCCCCCGGCTGCTGCTTCCCGGCCACTCGTCTCCGTCCTCTTGACAACATCACGGTTCGTTGCTTCATCATACGGTTTAATCAACTGATTAAACCGATCGATGAAGGAGCGGGATGGAGCAGCCTGTCGCACGCCGGATCC
The DNA here is from genome assembly GCA_001570385.1 of Microtetraspora glauca. Classification (GTDB taxonomy): domain Bacteria; phylum Actinomycetota; class Actinomycetes; order Streptosporangiales; family Streptosporangiaceae; genus Microtetraspora; species Microtetraspora glauca. Next base: position 273,322 of record BBYL01000012.1, read on the forward strand.
TGGCCGCCGTACTCGTGGCCGTGTTCGCGGCGATGTTCCTCTACCGCGTGCTCCACCAAGGGGGTCTGGCGGAGACGGCACTGTTCTACGTCGGGATTCCGGCGGTGATCGCGGTCTCGGTGGCGCTGACCGCCAAGCCGAGGAGCGTCACGGGCCTCATCATGGTCACGATCACGATTTGCCTCGCTCTGGCCGGGCCGTTGCTCGCGGAAGGCTTCGTGTGCCTGGTGATGGCGTCCCCGCTCTTCTACCTGATCGGCCTGGTCATGGGGCTCACCATCGACTGGGCGCGACAGCACCCACGCCACCCGCACGCCCTGCTGGCGCTCCCGTTGGTGCTCGGGCTCTCCCTGGAGGGCGTCACGGACGCGTACTCGCTTCCCCGCGACAACGAGGTGACCGTCGTACGCCAGGCGACGCCGGGCATGGACATCGAGGCGGCGCTCGCGTCGTCACCGCGGTTCCCTCCGGTCGAGTCGCCGTTCCTCACCATCGGATTCCCCAAGCCCGTCACCTGCGTGGGGGAGGGCCTCGATGTGGGCGACACCAGGACCATCACCTTCACCCCGCGCAGGTCGCTCGGCATCGGCGCGCCGCTGGAGCCGCGGAGCCTGACACTGCGGGTCAGCGAGCGCGGACCCGGGCGGGTCGTGTTCGCCGTGACCGAGGACACGACGGTGGCGCGCTGGCTCGACCTGCGCGAGACCGAGTTCCGCTGGAGGGACGATCGGATCACAGTGACCATGCGCTACCGCCGCACGTTCGACCCGGGCTGGTACTTCGGCCCGCTCCAGCGGTACGCGGTGTCCGAGGCCGGCGCCTACCTGGCGGGCGCGTTCACGTCGTGAGCGCCGCCATCCGGGCGATCGCCCTCTTCGCACCGATCGCCGCCGTCTGGAGCGCGGTGACGCTCCGCCGCGCCTCGGCCAGGGACGTCGCCGCGATGATCCTGTCCACCGCCTGGGCTTTGCTCACGCTCTCGATCGCGAACGTGGTCGCGGTCAGGGCGGGCTGGTGGTCGTTCCAGGCCGATGGCGCCGTGGTCGAGGGGATTCCTGTCGACCTGATGCTCGGCTGGGCGCTGTTGTGGGGCGCGCTGCCCGTCCACGCGGCGCGCGGCCTGCCGCTCCCGCTCGTCGCCGCCACCCTCGTCTGGCTGGATCTCGCGCTCATGCCGCTCGCCCATCCCGTCGTCCAGCTCGGCCCGGACTGGTTGTACGGCGAGGCGCTCACCGTGGCGGTCTGCCTGCTGCCCGCGCTGCTCCTCGGCCGGTGGACGGCGGACGACCGGAGGCTGCCGGAGCGGGCCGTCCTCCAGGTGCTCCTGTCGGGCGGGCTCATGCTCGGCCTTCCCATCGCGCTGACGGAGGTGTGGCGGCAACCGGCCTGGCTGGCCGGTCTGGGAGCGCAACTCCTGGTCGTGACCTCGCTGCCGGGGGTGGCCGCGGTCCGCGAGTTCGCGGTCGCGGGGAAGGGCACACCACTGCCCTACGACGCCCCCGCGCGCCTGGTCACCGGTGGCCCGTACGCCTATGTGCGCAATCCGATGCAGGTGTCGATGACCGCGAGCTACCTGGTGCTCGGCATCGCGGACGCGCGGTTTCTTCTCGCGGCGGGCATCGCCTTCGCGTACGGCGCCGGCCTGGCCGCCTGGCACGAGAACGAGCAGCTCACCGGGCGCCACGGGCACGCGTGGCAAGGGTACCGGGCGGAGGTGCGACCGTGGATTCCCCGTCTCCGCCCGTACTCGGGCCTGCCTCCGGCGGTCGTCCACGTGGCCGCGACCTGCGCGCAGTGCGCCGAGGTCGGCCGGTGGATCGAGCGGAGGCGGCCCGTCGCGCTGCGGATCGTGCCCGCCGAGGACCACCCGCGGGGCATCCGCCGGATGACCTATGAGCGGGCCGATGGGACGCGCGCCGCGGGCGTGGCGGCATTCGCCCACGCGGCCCAGCACCTGAACCTCGGCTGGGCCCTCGTGGGATGGCTCCTGCTGCTTCCCTTCATCGGCTGGTTCGCCCAGCTGTGCGCGGACGCGCTGGGAGCCGGCCCGCGATCGGTCCGGTGGCCGGAGGGATCCGCCGGCCACCGGTGTGAGAACGCACCCGAGGTCAGCGGTCGGTGAGACCGGCGCGGCGCAGGGCCTCGGCCATGGAGCCGCCGGGAGCGTTGCCACCGGCGCCCCGGCCCGAGGCGCCGCCGCCGGAGGAACCGCGGTTCGACCGGCCGCGATCCTTCTGGGACCGGCCGCCCTCCTCCTTGGGAGCGCCGTCCCGCCGGCCGCCGCGCGCGCCGCCCTGACGCTGCTCGCCGCGGGCGGGGGTCTCGTCGTCGAGCCGGAGGGTGAGCCCGATGCGCTTGCGCGGGATGTCGACGTCGAGGACCTTCACCCGGACGATGTCACCCGGCTTCACCACGTCGCGCGGGTCCTTCACGAAGCTGGTCGACATGGCGGAGACGTGCACCAGCCCGTCCTGGTGGACGCCGATGTCGACGAACGCGCCGAACGCGGCGACGTTGGTGACCACGCCCTCGAGCAGCATGCCCGGCGTGAGGTCGGAGATCTTCTCGACGCCCTCCTTGAAGGTGGCCGTCTTGAAGGCGGGCCGCGGGTCGCGGCCCGGCTTCTCCAGCTCCTTGAGGATGTCGGTGACGGTCGGCAGGCCGAAGGTGTCGTCCACGAACCGCGCGGGCTCGATGGCCCGCAACGCCGCCGTGTTGCCGATCAGGGTCGTGATGTCGCTCCTGGTGGTGTCCAGGATGCGCCGGACGACAGGGTAGGCCTCGGGGTGCACGCTGGAGGCGTCGAGCGGGTCGTCGCCGCCGGGGATGCGGAGGAAGCCCGCGCACTGCTCGAACGCCTTCGGACCGAGGCGGGCCACGTCCTTGAGCGCGCGGCGGGACCGGAACGGACCGTTGGCGTCGCGGTGCGCCACGATGTTCTCCGCCAGGCCGGAGCCGATGCCGGAGACGCGGGTCAGCAGCGGGGCCGAGGCGGTGTTGACGTCGACCCCGACGGCGTTCACGCAGTCTTCCACCACGGCGTCGAGCGAGCGGGACAGCTTGAGCTCGGACAGGTCGTGCTGGTACTGGCCGACGCCGATCGACTTGGGGTCGATCTTGACGAGCTCAGCCAGCGGGTCCTGCAGGCGGCGCGCGATGGAGACGGCGCCGCGCAGCGACACGTCCAGGCCCGGCAGCTCCTGCGAGGCGTACGCCGACGCGGAGTAGACCGACGCCCCGGCCTCGGAGACCACGATCTTGGTCAGTCCGGGCATCAGCTTGACCAGCTCACCGGCGAGCTTGTCGGTCTCCCGTGAGGCGGTGCCGTTCCCGATGGCGATCAGCTCGACGCCGTGCTGCTGGACGAGCCGCCCGAGGACGGCGAGCGACTGGTCCCACTGCCGCTTCGGCTCGTGCGGATAGATCGTCTCGGTGGCGACCACCTTGCCGGTCGCGTCGACCACCGCCACCTTCACGCCGGTGCGCAGGCCGGGGTCCAGGCCCATGGTCGCCCGGGTGCCGGCCGGTGCCGCGAGCAGCAGGTCGCGCAGGTTGGCGGCGAACACCCGGACCGCCTCCTCCTCGGCCGCCTGCCACAGGCGCGTGCGCAGGTCGATGCCGAGGTGGACGAGGACGCGGGTGCGCCACGCCCAGCGGACGGTGTCGGACAGCCAGCGGTCGGCCGGCCGCCCCTGGTCGCGGACGCCGAAGCGCTGCGCGATGCGCAGCTCGTATCCGTTGGGCTCCTCGGCCTCGGGGTCGAGCGTGAGGGTCAGGACCTCCTCCTTCTCGCCACGGAACATGGCGAGGATGCGGTGGGAGGGGAGCTTGGTGAAAGGCTCGGAGAAGTCGAAGTAGTCGGCGAACTTGGCGCCGGCCTCCTCCTTGCCCTCGCGCACGGCGGCGGCCACCCGGCCCCGCGACCACATGCGCTCGCGCAGCTCGCCGATGAGGTCGGCGTCCTCGGCGAACCGCTCGACCAGGATCGCCCTGGCGCCTTCGAGCGCGGCGGCCGCGTCGGCCACCGCCTCGCCGACGAAGGTCTCGGCGGTGGCCTGCGGGTCGAGGGTGGGGTCGCCCAGCAGCCTGTCGGCCAGCGGCTCCAGCCCGGCCTCCCTGGCGATCTGCGCCTTGGTGCGCCGCTTGGGCTTGTAGGGAAGGTAGATGTCCTCGAGCCGTGACTTGGAGTCGGCGGCCATGATCTGCGCCTCTAGGGCGTCGTCGAGCTTGCCCTGGGAGCGGATCGACTCCAGGATCGCCGCGCGGCGCTCCTCCATCTCGCGCAGGTAGCGCAACCGCTCCTCGAGCGTGCGCAGCTGCGCGTCGTCGAGCATGCCGGTTACTTCCTTGCGGTAGCGGGCGATGAACGGCACGGTCGCGCCGCCGTCGAGCAGGTCGACGGCCGCGGTCACCTGGGCCTCACGCACGCCGAGCTCGTCGGCGATCCGCTGCTGAATAGAGGTCGTCACGGTCGCCTATTCTGCCCGACGCCTCCGACAATCCGCGTCGTACGTCCAGGCCGGGCCGTACGCGGGGCGAGGGAACGGGGCGAGGGAGCGGGGCGGGAACACGGGGAAAGCGGGGGAGAGGGAGGAAGTGGTGCCGGGGGCGCGGGTCGGGCCGCGCCCCCGGCGGCCGGCTCAGCCGAGGCCGTTCTTCATGGCCGTGATCAGCTCGCCGTTCGCGGTGTCACCGCTGAGCTCCCAGAAGAACGAGCCACCGAGGCTCTGGTTCTTGGCGTAGCTCATCTTCCCCGAGATGGTGCTCGGTGTGTCGTAGCTCCACCAGTTGCCGCCGCACTTGGCGTAGGCCGTACCGGCGATGGTGCCGGTCGAGGGACAGCTGGTCTTGAGCACCTTGTAGTCCTCGATGCCCTGCTCGTACGTGCCGGGCGCCGGGCCGGTGGCCGTCCCGCCGGGGGTGGCCTGGGTGACGCCGGTCCAGCCCCGGCCGTAGAAGCCGATGCCGAGGAGCAGCTTCGAGGCGGGGACGTTCTTGTCCCTCAACTTCTGGATCGCGGACTCGGTGTCGAACTTCTCCTTCGGGATGCCCGGGTAGGTGGTGAGCGGCGAGTGCGGCGCGGTCGGGCCCTTGGCGTCCCAGGCTCCGAAGAAGTCGTAGGTCATGACGTTGTACCAGTCGACGTACTGGGCGGCGCCCGCGTAGTCGGCCAGGTCGAGCTTGCCGCCCGAGGTGGCGTCGGCGGTGATGGCGGCGGTGACCAGGGCGTTCGGGCCGAACTTGGCGCGCAGCGCCGACATCAGGTTCTTGAAGGCCGCGGACCCGCTGGTGTCACAGCTCAGACCGCAGGCGTTCGGGTACTCCCAGTCGATGTCGATGCCGTCGAACACGCCCGCCCAGCGCGGGTCGTTGACCAGGTTGTAGCAGGAGTTGGCGAACGCGGTCGGGTTGGCCGCCGCCTGGCCGAAGCCGCCGGACCAGGTCCAGCCGCCGAACGACCACAGCACCTTCAGGCCCGGGTGCTTGGCCTTCAGCTTGCGCAGTTGGTTGAAGTTGCCGCGCAGCGGCTGGTCCCACGTGTCGGCCACGCCGTCCACGCTGCCGGCCGCGTCGTAGGCCTTGTCGTAGTCGGCGTAGCCGTCGCCGATCGCGCACTGGCCGTTGGTCACGTTGCCGAACGCGTAGTTGATGTGCGTCAGCTTCGCCGCGGACCCGCTGGTCTCGACGTTCTTCACGTGATAGTTGCGGCCGTAGACGCCCCACTGGATGAAGTAGCCGAGCAGCTTCTTGCCGCCGCCACCGCCGCCGTCCTTGGTGGTGGCGGTGACCTGGTTGCTGGCGGGGGAGACGTTCTGCGCGGCGTCGCGTGCCTTGACCGTGTACGTGTAGGACGTGTTGGCGGTGAGGCCGGTGTCGGTGAACGTGGTGGTGGTGGAGGTTCCGGCGAGGGTGGTGCCGCGGTAGATGTCGTAGCCGGTGACGCCGACGTTGTCGGTGGAGGCGGTCCAGGACAGTGACGCGGTCGTGGTGGTGGTGCCGGTGACGGTGAGGCCGGTCGGCGCGGTGGGCGGTGTCTTGTCGTCCCCGCTCCCGCCGTCCTTGGTGGTGGCGGTGACCTGGTTGCTGGCGGGGGAGACGTTCTGCGCGGCGTCGCGTGCCTTGACCGTGTACGTGTAGGACGTGTTGGCGGTGAGGCCGGTGTCGGTGAACGTGGTGGTGGTGGAGGTTCCGGCGAGGGTGGTGCCGCGGTAGATGTCGTAGCCGGTGACGCCGACGTTGTCGGTGGAGGCGGTCCAGGACAGTGACGCGGTCGTGGTGGTGGTGCCGGTGACGGTGAGGCCGGTCGGCGTGCTGGGCGGTGTCTTGTCGTCCCCGCCGCCGGTGCCGCCCGTGACCTCGATGCCGGAGACGGTGGCGTAGTTCCCGCCGCCGTTCATGTTGAACTGCACGTTGAGCTGGCCGTCGCTGACCGTCGTGGTGAAGGTCCGGTCGCAGGCGGTCAACGCGCCGCAGGAGGCGAAGATGTCGAAGCCGGTGAGCACGTTGGCGCCCTCGGCGCGCACGTCGAACTTGCGCTGGCCCGCGGCGTTCGCCCAGTCCTCGACCATCCGCAGTGTCACCGAGTACGTGCCGTTGGCGAGGTCGAACTTGTAGCCCGACCAGCCGTTGAACAGGTCGTACGTCTGGTAGATGGCGTCGTCGGAGGTCCCGGCGATGGCGCTCGGGGTGGACCCGGAGCCGTACAGCGTGTCGTGTCCCCAGCTTCCGCTGGAGTACGCCTTGTCGGCCGACCAGGCGTTGCCGGAGCCGTCGGTGAGCGCCGGGCCGTTGGCGTTGGCGCGGATCGGGGTCGTCACGGCGGCCTGGGCGCCGGGCGGCGCGAACACGAGGGGCAGGAGGAGCGCCCCCGCCGCCGCGAACAACGTCGGGATGATCTTGCGTTTCATGCGTGCTCCACGTCCAGTGGGCTGATGGGGATGGGGGGTGCGATGGACGCGTGCGACGCGGCGGACCGCCGGTCGCGGGGTGGTGAGGCGCGGGGTTGCCTCATCGGGTGGTGATCGCGGCATGGACGCGCTCCCGCCTGCGGGTCTCCGGCTTACTATTAGTAAGCTTTCCTTTTTATTTTCCCGTGAACCTACCCGCGGTCGGATCGCGCGTCAATATCTCCGATGAGGCGTGCCTGGCAGGCGGGGAACATCTGGCGTACGCGGGTGTTGTCCCTGCGGGCATCAGCCCCAGAGAGACCGTGAGAGAAAGGGCCACCCCATGGCCGACGTGACCTTCCATTTCGACCCGCTGTGCCCGTGGACCTGGCGTGCCTCGCGCTGGCTCGTGAACGTCGCGCAGGCCCGCGGCCTCGACGTCGAATGGCGGTCGTTCAGCCTCGCCGCGCTCAACGAGGGCAAGGAGATCCCGGAGGCGTACCGCGCTCCGATGGCGGCCTCCTCGCGGGCGTTGCGGCTGGTCGAGGCGTTGCACGCGGACGGAAGGGACGAGGACGCCGCCGCCTTCTACGCGGAGCTCGGCTCCCGGGTGCACGAAGCCGGCGCGCCGTTGTCCGGCGAGGTCGTCGCCGAGGCCGTCAAGGCCGCGGGGGTGGAGGATGCCGCCGCCGCTCTGGACGACGAGTCATGGGACGCGGCCGTCCGCGCGGCGCACGTTCGGGCGTTCTCCTCGGCCGGGCCGGACATCGGCTCGCCCGTCATCATCCTGGAGGGCGCGGAGCGGGGCCTGCACGGCCCGATCCTGTCCGAGATCCCCGGCGTGGACGACAGCGTGACCCTGTGGGACTCGATCGTCCCGCTGTTCCACAGCCCGATCTTCTTCGAGGTCAAGCGCGGCCGCGGCTGAAACGACCCCTGATCAGTGGATCCGCACCCTGCGGTAGAACTCGAAGGTCATGAAGATCAGGAGAGAGATCGCCAGCAGGGTGTAGAGCAGGTACGAGGGCCGGTGGCGCACCCGCGCCGCCCGCCCGAACGCCCGCCGCGCGGCGGGCCCGGTCCGCCCGCCGGGGCGTCGCGCGGCGACAGGCTCTCTCGTGTGCCCGGTGTCCGCCGCGCGCCCGGCGTTCTCGGCGCGCCGGGCCGAAGGCGTCGCCGGCACCGGCTCGACCCGTTCGACCGGCTCAACCGGTCCAACCGGTCCGACCGGTCCGACTGGTACGGCGGGTACGTGCGAGGTCGTGTCGATCTCGGCGTGGTGCGCGAGATATCCGGCGGGGAAGGTGGTGACACTGCCGCACCCGCAGTTCGGGCAGATCACCCCGGTCCACGGCGACTGGGCGGGGAAGCCGCCGCGCAGCCACACGACGACGTCGTTGCCGTGCCCGTCGGAGGCGTGCTTGACGACGTACTCCTCCTCCCAGACGAGCCAGCAGCGCAGGCACTCCAAAGGCCACTTCTCGTTGGTGCTGAATCCCTCGCGCACCAGGATCACCCCCGCAGGCGCACTGTTCTGCCGTGGATTTCCCAGTGTCCGCGCGGCTGGGGAACGCCAGCAAGCCGACGAATCACTACGAACAGTATTGAATCGATTACCTTAAGTCAGGATGATGTCACCTGAACGGTAGGCCGGTGCCGGGTGGTCAGGCGTGCGCGCCCACGGTCACCGTGCCGATCGTCACCCGTGGCGTCCCCTCCAGGATCATGGCGACCCGCTCGGCCTGCTCGTCCAGTTCGGCCCGCTGGGCGGCGGTGAGCGGGACGAGGGGCTCCACAGTGATGTCGAGGCGGCGGCCGGAGCGGCGCTGGTGCCACAGGCCCGTGACGACGCCGTCCACCACGAGGTTCTGGAAGGCGCCGGGCAGGACACGTTCGGCGGCCCGCCCCGGATACAGCTGTTCGGGACACTGGACGCCGACCCGGTAGGAGTAGCCGTCGAAATAGGGCAGCAGGCGGACGCCGCCGTGCGCCTCCGGCGGTGCCTCGGCGTCCCCGTCCGCCACCCAGGCCGGGGTGCCCTCGACCTCGACCCGCCGCAGCTCGTCGCCGAGCGCGTCGAAGATCTCCGACGCGCGCGGGACCGACAGGCTCAGCCAGTTCGCGAACCGTCGCGGCGTGGACGGCCCGTAGGCGTGCAGGTAGCTCCGGACGGCCCAGGCGAGTGCCGGCTCCGTGTCCGCGGGCCGGAACTCCGGCAGCCACCGCCGAGGGTTGGTGTAGGTGACCTTCCTGCCCCGGTTCGGGCCGAAGCACAGCGCGCCGCGCATCCCCGCCAGGTGCATCACCTGCCGCCACCTGGGCCACATGCCCTGGAACGCCGGCATGACCAGGTCGCCGGCCCACGGCCCGGTACGCCCGATGACCTCGTCGCCCAGTTCGTCGATGGTGAGCATGTCGTCCGCCAGGGCGTCCCCGATCGCGGCCACGACCTCCTCGGCCTGGTCGGGCGTCAGCCGTACGTGAGGAGGGAACGTGGTGGGCACGGACGCCGCCGCCGACAGCGCGCCGATCCACATGCCCAGGTCGCGGGTGGGCAGGAGGTGCACCGTGCCACGCGGCCCGTACGTCTTGACCAGGCTGTGCTCGTCCCACAGCGCGGCCCGCACGTCGGAGCGGGTGGAGTGGCCGAGGCGCAGCCCGATCGCCAGCTCCGCGGCCGACATCACCTGGGCGTGCGTACCGGCCATGGCCGCGACGACGTCGGCGGGTCCCGATCCGGTGAACGGCGTCGCCAGCCCGTGCCGGCGCAGGCGCCGGGCGCGGACCTCGGCCCAGGTCATCTTCTGAACGTCGGTGGAGGTCATCCGGTTGTCGCTCCTCAGCGGACGGCGGTCGAACGCGATCAACGCTAGAGGCCCTATAGGTCAGATCCTGTCCTAGATGCGAGCCATGATGGTGGTCATGGCGGACGCATCGGCACGGTTGCTCGGACTGCTCTCCCTTCTGCAGGCCCCCCGCGAATGGTCCGGGAGCGAACTCGCCGCGCGTATGGGGGTCAGCCCGCGAACCATCCGCCGCGACGTCGAACGGCTGCGCGACCTCGGCTATCCGGTGCAGGCCACGATGGGGCCGGACGGCGGTTACCGGCTGGTCGCGGGTGCGGCGATGCCGCCGCTGCTGCTGGACGACGAGGAGGCCGTGGCCATCGCGATCGGCCTGCGCACGGCCGCGGGGAACGCCGTCGAGGGGATCGAGGAGGCGTCCGTCCGTGCCCTGGCCAAGCTGGAGCAGGTACTGCCGTCGCGGCTGCGGCGGCGCGTCGCCACCCTGAACGCCGCCACCGTCCCGCTGCAGGCGGGCGCCGGTCCGAGCGTCGATCCGGGCGTTCTGGCCGTCGTCGCGTCCGCGTCCGCCGGCGGGGAGCGGCTGCGGTTCGCCTACAGCGCGGCCGACGGGAGCGGCAGCAGGCGGCTGGTGGAGCCCTACCGGCTGGTGGCGTCCGGGCGGCGCTGGTATCTCGTCGCCTACGACACCGGCCGCGACGACTGGCGGTCCTTCCGCGTCGACCGGATGACGGAGCCGTTCGCGACCGGTGAGCGGTTCGCGCCGCGCGTGCCCCCGGAGGAGGACGCGGCGGCGTTCGTCACCCGCAGGCTCTACTCGCAGGCCCCGGTCTACCGGCCCGTCGTGACCATCAGCCTGCCGATCGAGCGCGTACGGGGACGGCTGTCGGAGCGGCCCGGCGACCTGGAGGCGATCGACGGGAACACCTGCCGGCTGAGCGGCCACGCCGACACCCTGGAATGGCTGGCGGCCCGGCTGCTCATGCTCGGGTGTGAGTTCGAGGTGCACGAGCCGCCCGAACTCCTCGACCACCTGAGGGAACTGGCCGGGCGGGCCGCGCGCGCCTGTTCCGCCCGTGCCGGTGGACCGGTCGATGACGGACGGGTGGCCGACGCCGGTCGTTGACGGGCGGAGGCCGATGCCCAGGCGTCCCCCTCCGGAGCGGCGGGAACGGTCCACCGGGAAGGGCGGGGCGAGGCCGGGGCGGGGGTCAGGGCAGGCGCAGTCGCTTCCTCCTGGTCACCACGCGCAGGTCGGCCTCGATCCGGGCGGCCGTGTCGGTGAGCGGCGGCAGCAGGGCCGCGAGAGCCTCCTCGGCGGGGCCGCGGGCGGCGTGTGTCGCGACGTTGAGCGCGGCCACGACCCGGCCCGTCCCGTCCCTGACGGGAACGGCCAGCGCCCGCAGGCCCTCCTCCAGTTCCTCGTCCACGAAGGCGTGGCCCCGCTCCGCGACGCCGTCGATGATCCTCGTCAGCTCGGCGGGATCGGTGACCGTCCGCTCGGTGATGGGGCGCGCGGCCGTACCGGCCAGCAGGGCCGCGCGCTCGGTGTGCGGGAGGCCGGCGAGCAACACCCGCCCCATCGAGGTCGCGTACGCGGGGAACCGGGTGCCCAGCGTGATGTCCACGCTCATGATGGTGTAGGTCGGCACCCGGGCGACATAGCGGATGTCGTCGCCGTCGAGCACCGCCATGGACGCCGACTCGCGGGTGCGCCTGACCAGGTCCGCCATGTGCGGCTGGACGATCTCGGCGAAGCCGAGCGACGACAGGTGGGCGTAGCCGAGCTCCAGCACGCGGGGCAGCAGCCGGAAGTCGTGCCCGATCCGCTCGACGTAGCCGAGGTGCTCCAGGGTGAGCAGGGCGCGCCGCGCGGTGGCCCTGGCCAGGCCGGTGGCGTCGGCGACCGCCGAGAGTGAGCGCGTGCCGTCGAGCGCGCACAGCACCGTGAGGCCCCGGGCCAGCGACTGCAGGAACTCCGGGCCCAACTCGCGCTTGGCCGTGCGCGCGGGATCGCCGCCGATGACGGGAACGCCCTCGTCGGCGGTGCCCGCAGTACCCGCAGTACCCGCCGTGCCCGCAGTGTCCGCCGTGCGTGCGCCCCGTGTGCCCCATGTGCCCGAGGACGCGGCCTGCTCGGCGAGAGCCCGCGCCAGAGCCTCCTCCATGGCGCCGGTCTCTGCGCGCAGCCGGGGCAGCGTGGCCTCGGCGAGCGAGGCGACCGTGTGCCTGCTGGTGTGGCTGACCACGCTGACCGCGCAGGCCGTACGGCCGGCCGGGTCGCGCACGGGCACGGCGACGGCGATCAGGCCGGGCTCGATGAGCTGGTCGTCCGCCGACCAGCCGTCCGCCGCGGCGCGGGCGACCCGCTCGTCGAACACCTCAGCGCTCGTGGCGGGGCGGGGGGGCACGGCGGGGAAGCGCTCGGGGGAGTCCCGCCGATCGAGCCATGCGGCCCTGTCGGCCTCGTCCCACCCGGCGGCGAAGAGCGCGCCGGGGGCGCAGCGCTCCGCGGGCAGCAGGTCGCCGATGCGGAACGCCAGAGACATGGTGCGGCGGCGGGTGATCTGGGTGACGAACCTGACGCCGTCGCCGTCCGGCACGGCGATGGAGACCGACTCGTCGAACTCGTCGGCCAGCCGCTCGGCGACCGGCCCGAGCGCGTCGGGAACACCGCATCCCGTGAGGTAGGCGTTGCCGGGCTCCATCAGGGGCGGGGCGAGCTCGACTTCCCGGTCGACCTCTCTGAGGTGGCCGAGGTGGATGAGCGTGGCCAGCACGCGGTCCACGGTCGAGCGGGCGAGGCCGGTGGCCCGGGCGAGCTCGCTCGGGCGCATCCGGTGCCCTCCGGGCGCCGACATGGCGCGGAGCACGGCCAGCCCTCGGTCGAGTGGCCCGACGACATCCATTTGACATCCGTTCGTAGGCGGGAGGAAACTCCAGGCAGGCCAATTATGAACGAAAGTTCACTGGACGAACAACTCTGAGGAGCGATGGCAGATATCCGGAGTCTGCGTGACGCCGTGGCCGAGCTCGTCCATGACGGCGACACGGTCGCCATGGAGGGCTTCACCCACCTGATCCCGTTCGCGGCGGCGCACGAGATCATTCGCCAGGGCATCACGGACCTGACCCTCGTCCGCATGACACCCGATGTGATCTACGACCAGCTCATCGGCATGGGCGTCGCGCGGCGGCTCGTCTTCTCCTGGGGCGGCAACCCCGGCGTGGGCTCGCTGCACCGGTTCCGCGACGCGGTGGAGAACGGCTGGCCCCGGCCGCTGGAGCTCGACGAGCACAGCCACGCCGGGATGGCGAACCGCTATGTCGCGGGCGCGTCCCGGCTGCCGTTCGCCGTGCTCCGCGGCTACCGGGGCAGCGATCTGCCGGAGCGCTCCTCGACCATCGCGACCGTCACCTGCCCGTTCACGGGCGAGGAGCTGGCCGCGGTGGCCGCGGTGAACCCCGATGTCACGGTCATCCACGCGCAGCGGGCCGACAGGAGGGGCAACGTCCAGCTCTGGGGTCTCGTCGGCGTCCAGAAGGAGGCCGCTCTCGCCGCCGACCGGGTCCTGGTCACCGTGGAGGAGATCGTCGACGAGCTGGAGCCCCGGCCGGACGCCGTGGTCCTGCCGAGCTGGACGGTGCACGCCGTGGCGCACGTGCCGAACGGCGCCCACCCCTCGTACGCCGCGGGCTACACGGTTCGTGACAACGACTTCTACCAGGCATGGGACCCCATCTCCCGCGACCGTGAGACGTTCCTCGCCTGGATCCGCGAGCACGTGCTGGAGGCGCCGTGACCGTGAACAACACAGCGACCGACACAGCGACCGACACAGCCACCGACACAGCGACCGACACAGCGACCGACACAGCCACCGACACAGCCACCGACACAGCCACCGACACTGGGAGCCCGGCCGTGACCTGGACGCCCGACGAGCTGATGACCGTCAACGCCGCGCGGGCGCTCAGTGGCTCCCGGACCTGTTTCGTCGGCATCGGCCTGCCCAGCGCCGCCGCCAACCTGGCCCGCCGCACGTCCGAACCGGACCTCGTCCTGATCTACGAGTCCGGCACGCTCGGGTCCAAGCCGAGCAGGCTGCCGCTGTCGATCGGCGACGGCGAGCTGGCCGCCACGGCGGACGCGGTGGTGTCCGTGCCGGAGATCTTCAACTACTGGCTGCAGGCCGGCCGGATCGACGTCGGCTTCCTCGGCGCCGCCCAGGTCGACAGGTTCGCCAACATCAACACGACCGTCATCGACCGCGGTCCCGGCCGGTCCGAGGGCCGCCTCCCCGGCGCCGGCGGCGCTCCCGAGATCGCGGCGAGCTGCGGCAAGGTGCTCATGGTGCTGCGCCACTCGCGGCGCAACTTCGTGGAGAAGCTCGACTTCGTGACCACCGTCGGGCACGGCTCCGGCCCCGGCGACCGGGCCAGGCTGGGCCTCCTGGGGGAGGGCCCGGTGGCCGTGATCACCGACCTCGGCGTCCTGCGGCCCGACCCCGAGACCGCCCAGCTCGTCCTCACCGAGATCCACCCGGGCGTCACCGTCCCGCAGGTGATCGAGGCGACCGGCTGGAAGCTGCGGATCGCCGACACCGTCGGCGTCACCGAACCCCCCACGCAAGCCGAGCTGGCCGCGCTGCGCGCGCTCAAATCCGGAGGTGACACCCGTGCGTGACGTCTACATCGTGGACGCCGTCCGCACTCCCGTCGGCAGGTACGGCGGGGCGTTGTCCGGCGTGCGGCCGGACGACCTCGCCGCTCATGTGATGCGCGCGATCGCCGACCACAGCCCGGACCTGGATCCCGCGCGCGTGGACGACGTGGTGTTCGGCAACGCCAACGGCGCGGGTGAGGAGAACAGGAACGTCGCGCGCATGGCCGCCCTGCTCGCCGGGTTCCCGGTGACCGTCCCGGGCACCACGGTCAACCGGCTCTGCGGTTCCGGGATGGAGGCCGTGATCCAGGCGTACCGCGCCATCGCGGTCGGAGACGCCTCCGTGGTGATCGCGGGCGGAGTCGAGTCGATGAGCCGCGCCCCCTGGGTCGTCCCCAAGCCCGAGCGCGCCTTCCCCGCCGGGCACCAGCAGATGGTGTCCACGACGCTCGGCTGGCGGCTGGTCAACCCGCGCATGCCGGAGGAGTGGACGATCGCGCTGGGCGAGAGCGCCGAGCTGCTCGCCGACGAGTACCGCCTGACCCGCGAGGCCCAGGACGCCTTCGCGCTGGCCAGCCATGAGAAGGCGGCCCGGGCCTGGAAGGACGGCGCGTACGACGCCGAGGTCGTTCCCGTGAACGACCTCGCCCGTGACGAGAGCATCCGCGAGGACACCTCGATGGAGGCGCTGGCCAAGCTCAAGCCCGCCTTCAGGAAGGGTGGCACCGTCACCGCGGGCAACTCCTCCCCGCTGAACGACGGCGCGGCCGCGCTGCTGCTCACGGACGAGGCGGGACTGGCCGCCACCGGGCGCGAGCCGCTCGCGCGGATCAGGGCCTCCGCCGTGACCGGCATCGCGCCGCAGTACTTCGGCGCGGGCCCGGTCGAGGCGGTCAACCGGGCGCTCGGACGCGCCTCGCGCGGTTTCGGCGACCTGCTGACCTTCGAGCTCAACGAGGCGTTCGCGGCCCAGGCGCTGACCTGCCTCGGCCAGTGGCCCGACCTCGACCCGGCCGTCGTCAACCCGCGCGGCGGCGCCATCGCGATCGGCCACCCGCTGGGCGCCTCCGGAGCCCGGATCACCGGCGCGGTCGCCCACCAGCTCGCGGCGGCCGGTTCCGGCACCGGCGTGGCCGCGCTCTGCATCGGCGTGGGCCAGGGCCTCGCCGTCGTCCTGGAACGCTGACCGGCCAAGGAACGAGCCCTATGACAGCGAGGAAGCAGGCATGAGCACGAACCCCCCGACTCCGGAACCGCAGGCCCTCATCGACGCCGAGACGGCGCGGATCCAGGCCGAGGCCGACAAGGCGCTCGCGGACGGCGGCCAGGAGGAACTCCACCCGCGGCGCGACTACCCGCCCTACCGCAGCTCGATCCTGCGCCATCCCAAGCGGCCCCTCGTCGCCGCGCGGGAGGCGTTCACCGAGCTGCGCGGGCCGGTGTTCGGCGTGACCGACGTGACGGAGCTCGACAGCGATCTCACCCGGCAGCACCACGGCGAACCGCTCGGTGAGCGCATCGTGGTGACCGGGCGGGTCCTCGACAGGGACGGCCGCCCGGTGCGCGGGCAGCTCGTGGAGGTCTGGCAGGCCAACGCGTCCGGCCGGTACGCGCACAAGCGCGACCAGCACCCCGCGCCGCTGGACCCCAACTTCACCGGCACCGGCCGTTGCCTCACCGACGACGAGGGCCGGTACACCTTCACCAGCATCAAGCCGGGGCCCTACCCCTGGCGCAACCACCTGAACGCCTGGCGTCCGGCGCACATCCACTTCTCGCTGTTCGGCACGGCGTTCACCCAGCGGCTCGTCACCCAGATGTACTTCCCGGGCGATCCGCTGTTCCCGTACGACCCGATCTTCAACTCGATCACCGACGAGCGGGCGCGGCAGCGCCTGATCGCCGGATACGACCATGACCTGTCCAGCCCCGAATGGTCACTCGGTTACCGTTGGGACATCGTCCTCGACGGGCCGTCCGCGACCTGGATGGAGGAAGGCCGTTGAGACCGCCCACACCGTCCCAGACCGTCGGTCCCTTCTACGGCTACGCGCTGCCGTTCACCGAGGGGGGCGAGCTCGTCCCTCCCGGGCATCCCGGGGCGATCACGCTGCACGGCGTGGTCTACGACGGCGCCGGGCAGCCGATCCCCGACGCGCTGCTGGAGTTCTGGCAGGCCGACCCCGACGGGGGGCTCGACGGCGCTCCTGGCTCGATGCGCCGTGACCCGGTCACCGGCACGTTCGCCGGCCGCTCCGGTGTGGACTTCACCGGGTTCGGGCGGGTCGCCACCGACGCCGCCGGCCACTGGACCCTCCGCACGGTCGTCCCCGGTCCGGCGGCCCCCGGTGCCGTGCCGTACATCTCGGTGTGCGTGTTCGCGCGGGGGCTGCTGCACCACCTGTACACCCGCGTCTACCTGGAGGACGGCGCGGGCGACCCGCTGCTCGACTCCCTCGACGCGGACCGTCGCGCCACCCTGGTCGCCCGGCCCGAGCCGCACGCGACCTACCGGTTCGACATCCACCTCCAGGGGAGCGAGGAGACGGTCTTCCTTGAGTTCGGCTGACGAGTCGGGCCTGCTCACCCCCATCTGGGCCGGGAGCGCCGTAGCGGCCGCCACGGGCGACGCCGCCGTGCTGCAGGCGATGCTCGACGCCGAGGCGGCGCTCACCCGGGCCCAGGCGGAGCTCGGGTTCGTCCCGGACGCGGCGGCCGAGGCCGTGGGCGAGGTCGCCGACGTCCGGCTCTACGACGTGCGGGACATCGCGGTGCGGGCCAGGTCCGGTGGCAACCCGGCGATCCCGCTGGTCGCGGATCTCACCGCCGCCGTGGCCCGTCGCTCGCCCGAGGCCGCGCCGTACGTGCACCAGGGCGCGACCAGCCAGGACATCGTGGACACGGCGCTGATGCTGGTGGCGTCCCGCGCGCTGCCACCGATCATCGCCGATCTGGGGCGCGCCGACGCCGCGCTGGCCCGGCTCGCCGCCGAGCACCGCGACACGGTGCTGGCCGGGCGCACGCTCACCCAGCACGCCGTGCCCACCACCTTCGGCCTGAAGGCGGCGGGGTGGCGCGCGCTGGTCCTCGACGCCGTGGACCGGCTCTCCCGGATCGGCCCGCCCGCCCAGCTCGGCGGGGCCGCCGGGACGCTGGCCGCCTTCCAGGAGTACGCCGGGAGCGGCTCGGACGAGGGCTCCGGCGGCGCCGGACCGGCACTCCTCCGCGAGTTCGCCGGACAGCTCGGGCTGGCCGAGCCGTCGCTGCCCTGGCATGTCCTGCGCACGCCGGTGGCCGACCTCGGTACGGCCCTCGCGTTCACCGCCTGCGCTCTCGGCAAGATGGCCGCCGACGTGCTGGTCCTCTCCCGCACCGAGATCGGCGAGGTCTCCGAGGGCACGGGCGGCACGTCCTCCGCGATGCCGCACAAGAGCAACCCCGTCCGGGCCACGCTCATGGCGGCCGCCGCCCGGCAGGCTCCCGCGCCCGCCGCCGTACTCCTCGGGTCCCTCGTCGCCGAGGACGAGCGGCCCCCGGGGGCGTGGCACGCCGAGTGGCCGGCCCTGCGGGACCTGCTGCGGCTCGCGGGCGGGGCCGCCGCGAGCGCCGCCGAGCTGGCGGAGGGGCTGCGGGTCCACCCCGCGCGGATGCGCGCCAACCTCGACCGCACCGGCGGCCTCGTCCTCGCGGAACGCGTCGCGGCGGCGCTCACCCCGCTGATCGGCCGCTCCGAGGCCAGGGCCGCCGTGGAGCGCGCCTCCCGCAGGGCGGCGGCCGAGGGGATCGGCCTGGGGGAGGCGCTGGGTGACGAACGACTTCCTCTCACAGAGGGCGAGCTGCGCCGCCTGCTCGACCCCGCCGCCTACGTGGGCTCCGCACCGGCGCTGACCGATCGGGCCCTCCGCCGCCACCCGCAGGTCAAGGAGTGACGATGAAGCCTGCCCACGCTCCCGAGACACCGGAGACACCGGAGACACCTGAAACGTCCGGGGGGCCGCGCCTGCACCACCGCGCCGACGGCCCCGACAGCGCTCCCGCGCTCCTGCTCGGCCCCTCACTCGGCACCTCGCTCTCCGTGTGGGACCCGCAGGTGCCCGCGCTCGCCCGCGACCACCGGGTCCTGCGCTGGGACCTTCCGGGGCACGGAGGCTCCCCGTCCGTGTTGCCGGAGGGGGCCACGGTCGCGGATCTCGCCGCGCTCGTCCTCGATCTCGCCGACAGCCTGGGCGTCGGCCGGTTCCACTACGCCGGGATCTCCCTGGGTGGCGCGGTCGGCGCGTGGCTGGCGCTCCACCATCCCGAGCGGGTGTCCTCGCTGACCATGGTCTGCTCGTCGGCGTGGTTCGGTCCGCCCGGCGGGTGGCATGAGCGGGCCGCGCTCGTCCGGGCGAAGGGCACCGCCGTCATGGCGGAAACCGCCGCCCAGCGGTGGTTCACCCCCGCGTTCGAGGGGGCGGATCCGTTCCTCGACGACCTGCGCGAGGTCGCCGCCGAGGGATACACCGCCTGCTGCGACGCGCTCGCGGCGTACGACATCCGCGCGGAGCTGGGCCGGATCACCGCGCCGACCCTGGTGATCGGCGGGCGGGACGATCCGGCCACGCCGCCCGCGCACGCACGCGAGTTGGCGGACGGCATCCCCGGCGCCACGCTCGTGGAGGTCCCGGGCGCCGCCCACCTGGCCGGCGTGGAGCGCCCAGAGCCCGTGCTCGCAGCACTCCTCACCCACCTCGGCGGCGGGGACGGCGCGCGCGGGTACGCCGCCGGCATGAACGTGCGCCGCGCCGTACTCGGGGACGCGCACGTGGACCGCGCGACCGCGAAGGCCGACGCGTTCACCGCCGACTTCCAGGACTTCATCACCCGCTACGCGTGGGGCGAGATCTGGACGAGGCCCGGCCTTGACCGGCGGACGCGCAGCTGCATCACGCTGACCGCCCTGGTCGCGGGCGGCCATCTGGAGGAGCTGGCGATGCACGTCCGGGCCGCGCTCCGCAACGGGCTCACCCCCGACGAGATCAAGGAAGTTCTGCTGCAGGCCGCCGTCTACTGCGGCGTCCCGGCCGCCAACGCGGCATTCGCCGTGGCTCAGCGCACACTTCGTGAGGCCCAGGAGAGAAACCGATGAGCATTCCCGCCCACACCACAGTCGCGATCATCGGGGCCGGTCCCGCGGGGCTCCTCCTCGCCCGGCTGCTCCGGCGGTCCGGAATCGACTCCGTCGTCCTGGAGCACCGCGACCGCGCGTACGTCGAGCAGCGCCAGCGCGCCGGCATCCTGGAGCAGGGCACGATCGACGTCCTGCGGGAATGCGGAGCCGGCGAGCGGATGGACCGGCAGGGGCTTCCGCACAACGGCGTCGAGCTGCGCTTCGATCGCCGGGGCCACCGGATCGACTTCCCTTCCCTCTCCGGCGGGCGCGCCGTCATGGTCTACGCCCAGACCGAGATGGTGAAGGACCTGGTGGCGCTCCAGCTCGCCGACGGAGACCCGCTGCTGTTCGAGGCGCAGGCCGTCGCCATCGACGGTCTGGAGTCGGGACAGCCGTCCGTCAGATACGTCCACGAGGGCCGCGAGCGGACCCTGTCCTGCGACTTCGTGGTGGGCTGCGACGGGTTCCACGGCATCGCGCGGGCCGCCGTCCCGTCCGGCGTGCTGCGGACCTTCGAGCGCGAGTACCCGTACTCCTGGCTCGGCATCCTGGCCGACGTCCCGCCGTCGTCCGACGAGCTGATCTACGCGCACTCCGAGCACGGCTTCGCCCTGCTGAGCATGCGCTCGCCGACGGTGAGCCGGCTCTATCTCCAGGTGCCGAACGGCACGGACGTGGCCGACTGGCCGGACGAGCGGATCTGGGACGAGCTGGACCTGCGGTTCGCCGTGGACGGCGACTGGAAGCTGGAACGCGGGCCGATCACCTCCAAGTCGATCACTCCGATGCGGAGCTTCGTCGCCGAGCCCATGCGGTACGGCCCGCTCTTCCTCGCGGGGGACGCCGCGCACATCGTGCCGCCGACCGGGGCCAAGGGGCTGAACCTGGCCGTCTCGGACGTGGTCGTCCTGGCGAAGGCGCTCTCGCGGTGGCACGCCACGGGAGAGACCGACCTGCTCGACGGATACTCCGACACCTGCCTGCGCCGGGTCTGGAGGGCGGAGCACTTCTCGTACTTCATGACCACGACGCTGCACCCCGACCCCGCGCAGAGCGAGTTCGACACCCGGCTGCAGCTCTCCCAGCTGCACCGGATCGCCGACTCCGAGACCGCGGCCGCCGAGCTCGCCCAGAACTACGTCGGCACTCCCTTCGAGTGAAGACGCGAGTGAAGCGACGAGTGAGAAGCGGCGAGTGAGACGCGCCGTCGCCCGCAGGCCAGGTCACGCCCTCGCGAGAGGGCGGTGATCCGGCCCGTGGGCGCCGGGTCAGCGGGCTGTACCCCGACCGGATGGTGCACGCAGGTCGCGCTATGACGTATGCCTATTTATAGGCAGATAATGCGTGACCTGCTGTTGGGAGGGCACCTACCTGTCCTTCAAGGTCGGAGTCGGGGAGGAAGCGGATGATTGAGCTGCTGGGAGCGATGATCTCCCTGGCGGCCGTGACGGTGCTCGGTCTGATCGCGTTGCTGCTGATCTCGTTCTGCGTGCTCGTGGGGCTGGCGGCGCTGGCCGCGTCCACGCGGCGGGAGCGGTACGAGCGGGAGCCGGCGGGACGCGAACGGGCGGCGGGTGAGACCACCTCGCGGGAGCGGCTCATCCGCTACGGTTCACCTCCTCGTCCCGGCCCGGCGCGCGGGCACGGTTCCCCCTGATCAGGGGCGCGGGATCCTCCTGACCTCCTCGTTCACAGCTCACAACTCGCACCTGCTTCCACGGGCTGTCACCGGCTCCCGGGACCCGGTGACACGTGCATGGAGGCGCGTTCTCGGGGGACTGGGCACCCATGGGGGAGAGCGGGACGGCCACCGCGCCCGCGCGGGAGCGCGGCGTCCTGGCGGTGATCCTCGCGCTCATGCTGGCGATGCTCCTGGCCGCGCTGGACCAGACCATCGTGTCCACGGCGCTGCCGACCATCGTCGGCGAGTTCGGCGGGCTGAACCACCTGTCCTGGGTCGTGACCGCGTACCTGCTCGCCTCGACGGTCTCCACCCCGCTGTGGGGAAAGCTGGGCGACCAGTACGGCCGCAAGCACCTCTTCCAGGCCGCCATCGTGATCTTCCTGGTGGGGTCGGCGCTGTGCGGCCTGGCCGGGGGCATGTTCGAGCTGATCATGTTCAGGGCGCTGCAGGGCCTGGGCGGAGGCGGTCTCATGGTGCTCGCCATGGCCATCGTCGGGGACGTGGTCGCCCCGCGCGACCGGGGCCGCTACCAGGGCTTCTTCGGCGGGGTCTTCGCCTTCGCCAGCGTCGTCGGCCCGCTGCTCGGCGGGCTGTTCGTCGACAGACTCTCCTGGCGCTGGGTCTTCTACGTCAACCTGCCGATCGGCGTCGTCGCGCTGTTCGTCGTCGCCGCGACCCTGCACGGGCACCGGGACCGCACGCCGCACACGATCGACTATCGGGGGGCACTGCTGCTCGGGGCGGCGGTCACCTGCGTCGTCCTGGCGACCTCCTGGGGCGGCACCCAGTACGCCTGGGGATCACCCCAGATCCTCGGCCTGGCCGGCGCGGCGGTGGTCCTGCTCGTCCTGTGGGCCCTGGCCGAGCGGCGCGCGGCGGAGCCGATCATCCCGCTCCACCTGTTCCGGATCAACGTGTTCTCGGTCACCGCCGCGATCGGCTTCGTGGTCGGCTTCACCATGATGGGCACGCTGGCCTACCTCCCGCTGTTCCTCCAGGTGGCGCACGGCGTCTCGGCGACCTCCTCCGGCCTCTACCTGCTGCCGATGATGGCCGGGATGCTGGGCACCTCCATCACGTCCGGGCAGGTCATCAGCCATACCGGCCACTACCGGATGTTCCCGATCGCCGGAATGGCGATCACGACCGCGGCCCTGCTGCTGCTCCACCAGTTGAGCGAGCACAGCTCGACGCTCTCCATGAGCATCCGGTTCCTCCTCCTCGGCGTCGGGCTCGGCCTGGTCATGCAGGTCCTCGTGATCGCCGTGCAGAACGTCGTGGACTACCGGGACCTCGGCGTAGCGACGTCCTCGGCGACGTTCTTCCGGTCCATCGGGGGATCGTTCGGCGTCTCGGTCTTCGGCGCCGTCTTCGCCGGTCAGCTGGCCGTACGGGCCGCGGCCGCCCTGCGCGGCACGCCGCTCCCGCCGGGCTTCGACCCGGCGGCGATCCAGGGCAGCCCCGCGCTGCTGTCCCGGCTGCCCCCGGACGTTGCGGCACGCGTCGTGCACGCCTACGCCGAATCGGCCACGACGATCTTCCTGTACGCGGCGCCCGTCGCGTTCGCCGGATTCGTGCTCGCGTGCTTCCTGCGCCAGGTGCCGTTGCGTACGACCGTCGGAGCCTCCGCCCCCGATCTCGGCGAGGGCTACGCCGCTCCGTGCGGCAGATCGTCGCTGGAGGAGATCGAGCGGGCCCTCACCGTGCTCATGCGCCGGGACCCGCAGGCCGCCCGGCTGTACGGCGAGCTGGCCCGGCGCGCGGGATACGACCTGCCCGCCGGAGCCACGTGGGTTCTCGCGCGGGTGGCCAGGACGGGCCGCGCCAGCCGTACGGCTCTCGCGGAGCGGGCCGGGACCACCGTCCAGCGGGGCACGGACTGCTCCCAGCCGCTGGTGGACCGCGGCCTCGTCGAGCGGTCCGGCGACGACCTGATCATCACCGGTGCGGGCCGTGAGGCCGCCCGGCGGGTGATCGCGGTGCGCAGGGCCGCGCTGGCCCGCCACCTCGACGGGTGGAACCCGGACAGCAATCCGGAGCTCACGGCGCTGCTCTCCTGGCTGGCCGCCGAGACCGTCGGCGACGACCAGGACGCCCGCGGCGCGCTGGCCCCGCGCCCTCCGGCATGATCACTCGGTCAGTTTGACCGGTGTCGCCTCCGTCAGCGCGTCGACGATCTTGGTGAGATGGGCGAGCCGGCTCTCCAGGCCGCGTATCCGCGCCTCGAGTTCCGCCATTGACGGCTGCTGGAGGCTTTCGTGGATCTGCCTGGCCATCGGTCCTCCCGGGCTGCGGCCGGACGGAGGCGTCCGGCATGTGACGGCACGCCTGACGACGGATACGAAACTGCTTTTGCCCAAAAATCGGGGTTCGAACACGGGAAACCGGGCTCCACATGTCGGCGCGAGGCGTCCGCGTCACGGTCCGGCAAAGCAGCGGGGCACGGAGGCATACGGCGGCAGGGCTGGGCAGGTGACGGGTATGACCGAGCACACGAGACCGGAACCCGATCCGCGGTCCCGGGCCGAGGACGAAGGCATCCCCGACCTCAGGGAGGGAACCCCGGAACGGGAGTGGGCACACGACCCGCAGGAGGAGCCGCTCCCTGGGGAATCGCCGGTCGGCATCGACGAGTACGGCACCACGTCCGAGGAGATGGCCCGGGGGGAGTCGCTGGACATGCGGCTCAGCCGGGAGGTCCCCGACAAGAGCCTGCTCTACGGCTCCCCGGAGGACGCCGAACCCGACATCGCCGACGAGAGTGTCCCGTACGGCGGTGAGGAGGACGCGGGCTATCCGGAGAACGCACGCCACCCCACGGGGCGCCTGGTGGATCCGGACGAGGGGGCTCACGAGGACGTGGACCGGGAGATGATCGGGGAGGACGTCGGCCCCGACGCCGGTGGTTTCGCGCCCGAGGAGACCGCGATGCGGATCGAACCGGACTGACGCGTCCCCGGCGCGCGGCGCGGGAATCCGCGGAGGCGCGACCAGGGAGCGACCGGAAGATCCGTGACGAGATCGGCTGTGAGCGAAGTGGGCCGCCGAGATCGGCGAGCCCTCGGCCGGACCCGTTACGCTGCGATGATGGCGGGTGTTGACGCGCGGCGCGAGTGGCGGGTGCCGCGGCAGATGATGGTGGTCAAGGCGGTCGCCGCCGCCGTCTGCGTCGTCCTGGCGCTGATCGGTGACTCCTACCAGACTTTCCTGGCGGGGGTCGCCGCGGCCGGGTTCGCCGCGCTGGTCCTGCGCGACCTGCTCGCGCCGGTACGGCTGGCCGTGGACGAGGGCGGCGTCACGGTCGTCTCCGGCTTCGCGGGCAGCGAGCGATACTCCTGGAACGACGTCGACCGGATCCGGGTGGACACCCGCCACCGCTACGGGGTCACCACCCGCCTCCTGGAGATCGACACGGGTGATCAGGTGCACCTGTTCAGCCGCCACGACCTCGGCACTCCCGTGATCGAGGTGGCCGAGGCCGTGATGCGGCTGCGCCCGTGACGAGGGAGCCGCTCGATCGGCATCGGTTCACGGGCGCTTCATGAACAAGTGCCGCGCCTCATGACAAGTCCGTCGCAAGTGGGAATCAATCGCGCTGCCGTACGTTTCGCGGCGTGTCAGAAAGCACCATCGCCATCCTCGTTCTCGGCCTGATCGGCGTGATCTTCTCGCTGGTGGGGGCAGGCCTGCTCATCAACGCCCGGGAGTTCCGCAGACGCGCCCTGCGAGCGCCGGGCCACGTCGTCGGGTTGCGCCGCAGCGACTCCGGCGACGGCCCCACCTTCTATCCGATCGTGCGGTTCATGACGGCGTACGGCCAGGAGGTGGAGACGCAGAGCCGTTTCGGGAGCAACCCGCCGGCCGCCCGCCCCGGTCAGACCGTCACGGTCATGTACGATCCCGCGGATCCGCGCCGAATCCGCATCGACAACGCGACCGGCAACGGGACCCTGCTGGGCGGCATCTTCCTCGGAGTCGGCCTGCTGCTCCTGCTCGCCGGCATCGGGGTCGGGGTCGCCTCCGTCCTCTGAGTGGCCGGCCGGTCATCCGGCGGGTCACGTTCGGTGCACCCCGCCGACCGGGGCGCGTCGCGCGCGGTGCACCATCACTGGTGATAGCGGATCAGAAGAATCGGACAGAATCATCGGGCAGAAACATCGGGCAGAAACATCGGGCAGAAACATCGGGCAGAAACATCGGGCAGAAACATCGGGCAGAAACATCGGGCAGAAACATCGGACAACGGGGGCAGTGACCAGGTATGGCGCGGCAACTGAGCGCGCTCGACGCGCAGTTCCTCAATTTCGAGACGAGCGCCAACCTCGCGCACATCGCGGGGCTGGCGGTCCTCGACCCGTCCACGGCGCCGGGAGGTGAGGTCACCCGTGCGACGCTGATCGACCTGATCAAGGAGCGGGCGCATCTCGCTCCGCCGCTGCGCCGCCGCCTGGTCCAGGTGCCGTTCCGGCTCGACCACCCGTACTGGGTGGAGGATCGGGAGATCGACTTCGACTACCACGTCCGCGAGATCGCCCTACCGCGCCCAGGTGACGACCACCAGCTCGGCGAGCAGGTCGCCCGCCTGCACGGTCGGCGCCTGGACCGGCGGCGCCCGCTGTGGGAGCTGTACCTGATCCACGGGCTGTCGGGCGGCCGCGTCGCCGTCTACACCAAGGTGCACCACTCCGCCATCGACGGCGTGACCGGCGCCGAGGTGCTCGCCGCGCTCATGGACCTCGGTCCCGAGCCGCGCCGCGAGGCCGCCCCGCCGCAGTCCGAACCGGAGGCGCCGCCGGAGACGATCGAGATGATCGCTCGCGGCGTCGCACGCGTGCTGGAGAACCCGGGAGCGGCGGTGCGCTTTGTCGCGGGCGTGATGCCCCGCCTCGACGAGATCCCGGTCGTCTCGCAGCTTCCCGGCGCCGGGCTCGTCTCCCGGCTCATCCGCGGCATCGGCGCGGAGCCGCTGCCCGGCCTGCCGAGGATGGCCGTGCCGCGTACCCCCTTCTCCGGGCCGATCTCGCCCCATCGCAGGTTCGCGTTCGGGACGCTGCCGCTCGCCGACGTCAAGCGGATCAAGAACGAGTTCGGCGTGACGGTCAACGACGTGGTCCTGTCACTGTGCGCCGCCGCGCTCCGGCGCTGGCTGGTCCAGCGCGACGAGCTGCCCCGCGAGCCGCTGGTCGCGGGCATCCCCATCTCCAGCAGGGGGATCACGGAAGGCGGTGACATCCCCGCCAACGAGGTGGTCCTCGCGCTGGCGACGCTCCCCACGGACGTCTCCGACCCCGGCGAGCGGCTGCGCGGGGTGAGCCGTTCCATGAAGACCGTGAAGGACCGGTACGCCGCGGCCCCGGCCACCTGGCTGCTGGAGTTCAGCGAGGCCATGCCCGCCGCGCTGAACGGCCTCGCCGACCGCGCCGCCTTCCGGATCGCCTCGCGTACGGCACCGGCCATGAACCTGATGGTGTCGAACGTTCCCGGGCCGCAGTTCCCGCTGTACATGTGCGGAGCGCGGCTGCTCGCCCACTATCCGGTCTCGGTGATCACCGACGTCAGCGGCGGGATCAACATCACGGTGTTCTCCTACGACGGGTCGCTCGACGTCGGCATCGTGGTCGACCGTGACATGGTGCCCGACGTGTGGGACTTCATCGACTATCTGAAGGACGCCTTGGACGAGTTGCGCCGTACGAACTCGTGAGCGTGCACGGGGAGCGGCCCGCGAAGCGCGACCAAGGGGAGGTCAGGTGCTCCGGGCGAACCGGCTCCCCGAGGTGTCGTTCCCGTACAGCCTTCCCAGGCACCGGTAGCTGCGCATGCCCGCCGCGTACTTGGCCGCGCTCGGCGGCAGCACTGTGATCTGCCACTTGTTCGCCGGGATCTTGGCGGAGGCGCCGCGCCGGGACAGCAGGAGGACGTACTTCGAGCAGAGAAGCGTCACGGTGGGGTGGCTCGCCACGGTGTCCTCGTCGGTGGTGACCCCGGGGGGCAGCGGCGCGATCGCGAACGTCTCCCACGCGTGCGGTTTCGCGCAGGGGACGGACCGCGCGGTCACGTCGCCCGCGATGGAGACCGTGCCGGCCCAGCACTCGGGATCGGTGACGCACGCCGCGGAGGCCGAGGCCACCTCGGCGGCGGGGCAGCCGGCCGTGTAGGTCGCCACCTCGATCCCGTTCCGCCCTCCGCCCGCGGTCGAGGCGGGTCCGGTGGTCCCGGTGGCCGGGGCGGACGGGACCGCGGAGCCGGTGGTGGAGCCGGTTGATCCGGGGTGTGCGTCCACGCCTACGCCGTCGGGGCTCCATGGGGCCAGCAGCACGATTCCGAGGACGAGCAGGGTCGCGAAGACGGCCGCCATCGTGGCGTAGACCGCCGAACGGCGGTGCGTGCGCGGTTCCGGCGGAAGGGTGGCGAGCGCGGAGTGCGGGCTCACGACCTGGTACGGCCCCGCGCCTCCGGCCGTCACATGGGGATTACGCGCCCCGCCCGTGGTTCCCAGGAAGCGTCCCGGCACTCCTCCTGCGGCCTCCGGAGCCCGCTCCACGCGGCCCGCCGCGCCGTTCGTCCGCGGCTCCACGCGAGGCCAGGCATGGGACTCCGGGCCGGGCTGCCGACCGGACTCCTCGTGAGATGCGCCGTCAGGACGGAGCCTCGAGAGCGCGTCGCGCAGTTCCGCCGCGCTCCCGATGCGCTCCCGGGGGTCGCTCGCCATGCCGTCGCGCAGCACGCCCACCAGCGCGGGCGGCACTCCGGGGATCTCCGGGATGGGCAGGCGGTGGAGCGCGAGGATCGCCGCGACGTTGACGACGCCTCCCTCGGGGAACCGGGGCGGCCTGCCCCGCAGCAGCGCGTACAGCGTGGCGGACAGCGCGTAGACGTCCCCGGCGGCGGTGGGCTCGGTGAGGTCGAACGCCTCGGGCGGCGCGAACGCCGGGGTGAGTGACTCCAGGGTCACCGAGGCGTGCTCCCCGCCGCCCTTCCCCGGCATCGTGGCCAGCCCGAAGTCGGACAACGCCACCAGACCGTACGAGTTGATCAGGATGTTCGCCGGCTTGACGTCCCGGTGCAGCACACCGGCGGAGTGCGCGGCGGCCAGCGCGTCGGCGATCTTGATTCCGATGTCGCGGACCTCGGCCGCGCCCAGCGGTCCGTACGCCTTGACGCGGTCCGCCAGCGACCCGCCGGGGCACAGCTCCAGCACCATGTACGGCCGGCCGTCCGGCAGCACGCCCGCGTCGTAGACGTCGGCCACGTGCGGGTGGCCGGACAGCGCCCCGGCCGAGGTCACCTCGCACAGGAACCGGCGGCGGTCACGGTCGGACAGCAGGACGCGGTTGTCGAGCTTGAGGGCGACCTCGCGGCCCACGGCCAGCTGGCGGGCCCGGTAGACCACGCCGAAACCGCCCTGCCCGAGGACGCCGAGCGTCTCGTAGCCCGGCAACAGCGGCATGCCCGCCTCGCCCACCGACCCACCTCCAGACAACCGTGCGGAACACTACCGCAGAGATCACGCCATGGATGGAAATAGCAGGATCACCTGGGCGCCGTCCGGCGAGGAGGCGAGAGGAAGCGGGAGGTAGGGGAGGAGGTCCGGCCGCGCTACGCGCCGTCCTTGTCGGAGTCGGCGGAGAAGACGATGACGCCGAGATAGCCGTCGCCGTCCTCGGTGACCTTCAGCAACATGCTGTCCTTGTAGATGCCGTCGGCGTCGTTGACCATGTCCCTGCCGGTGTGCGCGGAGTACGGGGCCTCCTTGTAGACCTTGGCGTTGAGGTCCTCGTCGAACATCAGCTGCGTGGTCAGCACCCGGGCGTTGTCGACGTGCACCATCGCGTGGATGTGCACGGTGCGGCCGGTGTACCACCCCGGCCAGATCGTGGTGAACTGCACGATGCCGTCCGCGTTCGTGACCTGCGCCCCACGCAGGTAGCGCTTGTCGTCCTGCGGCTTGAGGTCGGCCAAACCGTCGTCCTCGCCGCCGCCCGGTCCACCGGGCCCTCCGGGCCCGCCGCTCGGCGCGCCGCTGGGACGGGGACCACCCGGCCCCCCGCCCTGGCCCCCTTGACCACCCTGGCCGCCCTGACCACCGCCGGCGCCGGCCGACATCGACTCCGCCCCGGAGTAGATGCCGGCGGCGTCACAGTGCCAGATCTCGACGACCGCGTTCGGCAGCGGCTTGCAGGTCTCGCTGTCCTGCACCTTGATGGCGACCTTCAGCCGCTTGCCCTGCCGGTCCTCCCGGATGTCGGCACGGATCTTGTCGGCGTCGAAGTAGTACGGCCCCTGCGTGGTCGAGGCGGTGAGCACACAGGTGTTCGATCCGGCGAACAGGCTGGTCAGGTCGGCGGTCGTCTGGGCCTGCGGCGTGATCGTGGCGGTCGCGCCCGTGGAGGTGGTGACCGCGGACGAGGTGCCCGCCTCCTTGCCGCAGGCCGCCACGAGGACGCCCAGCCCGATCGTGCTGATGCCGGTGAGGGCCATGCGGCGGCTCACCCGCTGGCCCTCGTGGTCGTGTCCCATGTACGTCCCCTCGGTGTTCCGGTTGCTGTTCCGGTGTCAGCTCGGAAACCTAGGAAGGGCACATGAGGAATCGCTGAGAAATCCTGAAAGATCGTCTCAAATCGGGCCGGGGGTGAATCGAGGCACCGGG
This sequence comes from Microtetraspora glauca, assembly GCA_001570385.1. Classification (GTDB taxonomy): domain Bacteria; phylum Actinomycetota; class Actinomycetes; order Streptosporangiales; family Streptosporangiaceae; genus Microtetraspora; species Microtetraspora glauca. Next base: position 303,165 of record BBYL01000012.1, read on the forward strand.
CGCGGGCCGTACGGGCTCAGGAGGAGCCGGCGACCTCCAGATCGTGGACGCGGGGGTCGCCCCGGTCGGCGACGTAGTCCTCGGGCCGGGTGGCGTCCTGACCCTCCGCCATCTTGAACGCGCGGGCCAGGAACGTCCCGAGCACGGCGACGACCAGGTTGACGGCCAACGCGAGGAACCCGGCGTAGATCGTCATCTTGGTGTCCAGGCCCAGCTTCTCCAGCGGGAACGCCGAGCCGCCGAAGTGCGCGTGCTTGTTGGCCGGGTTCGCGATGTTGTACAGCATCAGCAGGCCCGAGCCCATCCCGGCGATCCATCCGGCGATCAGACCCGCCCGGTGGAACCAGCGCCCGAAGAGCCCGAGCGCCACCGACGGCAGGGTCTGCAGGATGATCACGCCGCCGATGAGCTGCAGGTCGATCGAGAACTGCGGGTCGATGAGCAGGATGAACAGCACCGCCCCGACCTTCACGACCAGCGAGGTGATCTTGCTGACCGATGCCTCCTGGGCGTCGGTGGCGTCCGGCCTGATGTACTCCCGGTAGATGTTGCGGGTGAACAGGTTCGCCGCGGCGATCGACATGATCGCGGCGGGCACCAGCGCGCCGATGCCGACCGCGGCGAACGCCACGCCCGCGAACCAGTCGGGGAACATCGTGTCGAAGAGCTGGGGTACGACGGTGTTCACGTCGGTGCCGATGGGCTTGACCCCGGCCGCGATGGCCATGTACCCGAGCAGGGCGATCAGCCCGAGCAGCAGGCTGTACGCGGGCAGCGCCGACATGTTGCGCTTGATGACGTCGCGGCTCTTCGACGCCAGCACGCCCGTCACGCTGTGCGGATAGAGGAACAGGGCCAGGGCCGACCCGAGGGCCAGTGTGACGTACTGCAGCTGGTTGTTGGCGTTGAGCAGGGTGCCGTCGCCCGGCGCCGGAGTCGCGTCGAACTTGGCCTGGGCCTTGCCGAAGATCGCCTCCCACCCCCCGAGTCGCGACGGGATGTAGATCACCGCGACCAGGATCACCACGTAGATCAGGATGTCCTTGACGAAGGCGATCAGCGCCGGAGCGCGCAACCCCGACTGGTACGTGTACGCCGCGAGGATCGCGAACGCGATGATCAGCGGCAGGTCGCCCTTCACGCCCATGGTCTTCAGCACGGCCTCGATGCCCACGAGCTGCAGCGCGATGTACGGCATGGTCGCCACGATGCCCGTGATCGCGACCAGCAGCGCGAGTGTCGGCGAGCCGAACCTGGCCCGGACGAAGTCCGCCGGGGTGACCAGCCCGTGCACGTGCGAGACCGACCACAGCCGGATCATCACGAGGAACACCAGCGGATAGACCACCACCGTGTACGGCACGGCGAAGAACCCGGTGGCGCCCGCGCTGAACAGGAGGGCGGGCACCGCCACGAAGGTGTACGCCGTGTAGAGGTCGCCGCCCACGAGGAACCAGGTGATCCACGAGCCGAAGCTGCGGCCGCCGAGACCCCACTCGTGCAGGCTGGCCAGGTCGTCCGCCCGACGCCACCGGGCGGCCACGAATCCCATGCCGCTCACCAGCAGGAAGAGGACCGCGAAGATGACGATCTCGGTGTTCACCGGCCGCTCCTGGTCATCCGGTAGACCAGTGTGGTGGTGGCGACGCCGAGCAGGATGAAGGCGAGCTGGAGCCAGTAGAACAGCGGGATGCCGAACAACCGCGGCTCGACGGCGTTGAACAGGGCGGGGATCAGCGGGATCGCGATCGGTATCAGAAGCAACCAGTTCCAGGGACTGCGGTCACTGCGCGGGGCGGCCAACGCGCCCTCCTCTCTGACAGGGGATCGCTCCGCAGCGTAAAGTGACGTGTGTCACAGCAGGATCACCGATCGCCGAACGGTCGTGTTGGCGCGCCGAGCGTCAGTGCGCCCCGACCCGGGGGAAGACGACCGCGGAGGGGTGGGCGGGGTCGTGCAGCACCTCGTGGTCGCAGCAGACCATGGCCGAACCCGGCCCGAGCGGGTCGCCGGTTCCGGTGTTGCGGGAGATCCGGGGATACGCGCCGCCCGCCACCTGGACCCTGATCCGGTGGCCGCGCCGGAACCTGTGACCGATCGGCCACAACTCCACCCGGACCCTTCGTACGCCGTCGGCGTCGGCCCGGTCGGCCGGGGTCAGCCTGCGGACGCCCTCGCACACGTTCATCGACGTGCCGTCCGGGTGGACGTCGCACACGCGGACCACGACGTCGGCGTGCTCCGTGCTCGTCCGGACGAACAGGTCCGCCGACACCTCCCCGATCATGTCGGCGTCCGCGGCCAGCGGCGGCGAGGTGTGGACCAGCACGTCCTGCCGCGACTCCACCCGCCGGTTGTCCCTGGGCATCGAGTTGCCGAGGAGGACGGGGCCGCCGAGCACCGGGGTGGGATGCCGCGGGTCGTACCGGAAGCGGTCCGGCTCCGACGGCGACGGGTTGCCGGTGGAGAGTCCCGAGCCGGCCTGCAGATGCCAGCGTTCCGCCCGCGTCCCGGGCACCGGCCAGTCCGAGTGGTCCCGCCACTCGTCCGCGCCGGTCACGTAGACCCGCACGGGGGAGGCGCGCAGCCCGGACGGATCGCCGAGCAGGTGGGCGCGGAACCAGGCCAGCGCGTCCGCTCCCGCGGCCCTCTCCATCTTGAGGCCGGCGTGATACCACGGCCCGATCGTCAGGTACGGCTGCCGCCCCGCCGCCCGCATCGCCGCGTAGTCCTTGAGCTGCCACGGCAGGAACACGTCATACCAGCCGCCGGTCATGGTGACCTCGGCCAGCACGTCGCCGACCGAGGCCGAGAAGTCCCGTTTGCGCCAGTACGGCGACTCCGGGTCGGCGTGGTCGGCGTGATTGGCGAGCAGCTCTCGGAAGAACGGCAGCGGCCGCCCCGCCGAGAGGAGGTCGAGCTCGGACAGCGGGCGCCCGGACATGACCGCGCGGCGGGTCCGGCGTGGGGCGAGGAACGCGGCGGCACCGCCGAGCCGCCCCTCCATGCTCGCGGTGAGGGTCGTCCACGCGAGCGTGGACTCCAGCGCGAACGAGCCGCCGACATAGGCGGCCTCGCGGAAGCACGAGGCGGTCACCTGCGTGGCCATCGCCCTGAGGTCCGGCGTCTCCGCGGCGATCGCCCACTGCGTGTATCCGAGGTAGGAGGGGCCGTACATCGCGAAGCTGCCGCCGTACCAGGGCTGGGACCGCATCCACGTGACCGTGGCCAGGCCGTCCTCACGTTCGTTGGCGAGCGGGTCGAGCAGCCCTCCGGAGCCGAATCCGCCCCGGCAGCTCTGCAGCACCACGTGGAAACCGTGTCGCGCGAACGCCCTGCCGTACATCCAGCCGAGGAATCCGGCCCGGCCGTACGGGGAGCGGATGAGGATGGTGGGCGGGTTCACCGCGCCGACCGGTACGTATCGGTCGGCGAGAAGCATGACGCCGTCGGGCATCGGCACGGGCACGTCACGGTGGACGAGCACTCGATGGGCGGCGCGCCGGGGTAGAGTGAACGTCATTCGTCCTCCTCGCCACCCGAGTTTACTTGGTAGTAACATTATTGGCCACGGCCGGGGAGGGCCGTCGTTGCATGATCGTGCGCGAGCCCGCTAATCTGTACGACATGCGAACTCCGAATCAGTGGTGGCGCCGCTAGCAGGCGGCGTGGTTTTCGCATTCGCGAGCAGGAGCAACTGGCCGCCCCGACAGGCGGCCTTCTTCATGTCCGCCCCCGGGGCATTACGTAAATCAAGGGGCGAGACAAAGTGGATAGCAGCGGATACACCACGGCCGGCGGCGTCGAGGTCGAACGCTTCGTGCGAGAGGTGCCCGAGGCGGCCCTCGAAGAGATCGTGACCTCGCTCGGCGAGCGTCGTGGCGGGGCGTTCTCCTCCGGAATGGACTATCCCGGCCGGTACAGCCGCTGGGCGTTCGGCTACGTCGACCCCTGCGTGGAGATCGTCGCCAGGGGGCGGCGGATCTCGGCCCGCGCGCTCAACGAACGCGGCCGCGTCGTCCTGCCCGCCGTCGCCTCGTGCCTGCTCGCGGCCGGCAAGCCGGTGAGCGCCCCGACCCCGGAATACGTCGAGGTGACGGTCGACGAGTCCGAGGACCTGCTCCCCGAGGAGATGCGCAGCCGGCGCCCGACCGTGTTCACCGCGATCCGCGAGCTGATCGCGGCCTTCCGCGGTGACGACCCGCACCTCGGGCTGTACGGAGCCTTCGGATACGACCTGGCCTTCCAGTTCGAGCCGATCCGCTACAACCTGCCCCGGCCGGGCGACCAGCGTGACCTCGTGCTCCACCTGCCGGACCGGCTGGTCGTGATCGACCGTGTGCGCGAGACCAGCATGGAGTACCTGTACGACTTCGTCGTCGACGGCGCCTCCACCCGGGGCCTGGAGCGGACGGGGGAGACGTTCCCGCTGGTCACCCCCACCGAGATCCCGGGAGACCCGGAAAAGGGGGCATACGCCGAGATCGTCGCCAAGGCGAAGGAGAAGTTCAAGCGCGGCGACCTGTTCGAGGTCGTTCCCGGCCAAATCTTCCACGCCTCCTGCACCGACCCCGCCGGTTTCTACCGGTCCCTGCGCACGAGCAACCCCGCGCCGTACGAGTTCCTGCTCAACCTGGGCGAGGGCGAGCACCTGGTGGGCGCCTCACCCGAGATGTACGTCCGCGTCACCGGTGACCGCGTCGAGACCTGCCCGATCTCCGGCACCATCGCCCGCGGGGCCAACCCGGTCGAGGACGCCGAGGCCATCCGCACCCTCCTCTCCAGCGTGAAGGAGGAGTCCGAGCTGACCATGTGCACCGACGTGGACCGCAACGACAAGTCGCGGATCTGCGTCCCCGGCAGCGTCCGGGTCATCGGCCGCCGCCAGATCGAGATGTACTCCCGGCTCATCCACACCGTCGACCACATCGAGGGCCGGTTGCGTCCCGAGTTCGACGCCCTCGACGCGTTCCTCACCCACATGTGGGCGGTCACCGTCACCGGCGCGCCCAAGACCTGGGCCATGCAGTTCATCGAGGACAACGAGGCCACCACCCGGCGCTGGTACGGCGGAGCCGTGGGCTTCATCGGCTTCGACGGCTCCATGAACACCGGTCTCACGCTGCGTACCGCGCAGATCCGCGGCGGTGTGGCCACGGTCAGGGCCGGTGCGACGCTGCTGTTCGACTCCGACCCCGGGGCCGAGGAGCGCGAGACCGAACTCAAGGCGAGCGCCCTCCTCGGCGCCCTCGCCTCCGTCGGCCAGGCGCCGCAGGAGGAGGCGCGGCAGCAGGACGCCGAACTGCCCGGTACGGGCCACACCGTGCTTCTCGTGGACCACGAGGACTCGTTCGTCAACACGCTGGCCGACTACTTCCGCCAGCAGGGCGCGTCCGTGGTGACCATGCGGCACGGGTTCCCGCAGGAGATGCTCGACGAGATCGCGCCGACGCTCGTCGTGCTGTCCCCCGGCCCCGGCTGGCCGTCCGACTTCGGCTGCTCCGCTCTCATCGAGGCGCTGTACGCCAGGGAGTTGCCCGTGTTCGGCGTCTGCCTCGGGATGCAGGCGATGATCGAGCAGGCGGGCGGCACCCTGGAACTGCTGCCGTACCCCGAGCACGGCAAGCGGGGCCAGGTGCGCAGGGAAGGGGAGAGCGCCCTGCTCGACGGCCTGCCCGCCGAGTTCGTCGCCGCGCGTTACCACTCGCTGCACGCGAAGCGGCCCGGTGTGCGCGGCTTCGCCGTCACCGCCTCGACGCCGGACGGCGCGGCGATGGCCATCGAGGACGCCGAGAACCGGCGCTTCGCCGTGCAGTTCCACCCCGAGTCGATCCTGACCACCCAGGGCGGCGCGGGTGCCAAGATCATCGCCAACGTCCTGCGTCTCTGCGCGAAGTAGCCGTTCCGCGGGCGTCTGTCGCGCGCGTCAGGTAGGTGTCGGGCAGGTGTCCGGCAGGGGACGGCGTGACTGGGCTGGTGAGGTGGGAGCCGTACCGGCGGGCGGGTAACCGTCCGATCCGGTACGGCTCTCGCGTTCCCGGCGGCGGCGCGCTCGGCCGCGACGCCATGCGGGGGGTCGCAACCGAGACCCGGGGCCGGTGGCCAGCGACTGGTGGTGAGACGGGCCATTGCGTGGGCGGCGTTATTGGGGCGAATGGCGGCGACATGGATCGGAGTACAAGGCTCCGCGCGCTGTGAGGCCGGCCTGGAAGGCAGGGACCGCGATGGTGCCGGACGACCTTCGTGGTGGCAGAGAACATTGGGCCCTCTGCGTTGGGTGATGCCGATGTCGATGCCGATGGTTTGGCGGGGGACATATGGCGGCGCGGAAATCGCGCGAGCGGCTCACCAGATCGTGATTGTCACGGCGTTCCGGCGGGGTCGGCCGTCGCAGCGCGGTGACCGACGCGAACTCGGACCCGCGAACGCGAACCACGAACGCGAACCACGAAGGCGAACCATGAACGCGAACATTGGTCGGCTGGTCGCCCGAATGAGAGCTATGTGTACCCAGATTCACATCTTTTCGATCGTTTTCTCGTCACAAAGTAGGAGGAAATTGGATGATCTCGGGTTGATAATCGCCTGCGATGACTGCGATTGAGATCCGAAACCTGTCGAAATCTTTCGGCGCGGTGCGAGCGGTCGACGGCGTCTCCTTCACGGTGGAGGCGGGCTCCGTCACCGGATATCTCGGACCGAACGGCGCCGGAAAGACCACCACACTGCGCTCCCTACTCGGCCTGGTCACGCCGGACTCCGGCGAGGCTCTGGTCAACGGGAAGCGCTACACCGCCATGGCCACGCCCCTCAACGAGGTGGGGGCCGTGCTCGAAGCCACCAACTTCCATCCCGGTCGTACGGCGCGCAACCATCTGCGCCTGCTCTGCGTCGCGGCCGGACTTCCGGTCACCAGGGCCGACGAGGCACTCGGCCAGGTCGGCCTGGCGGAGGCGGCGGGTAAGCGTGTCGGCGGCTTCTCGCTCGGCATGCGCCAGCGGCTCGCGCTCGCCTCCGCGCTGCTCGGCGAGCCCAAGGTCTACATTCTGGACGAACCGGCCAATGGGTTGGACCCCGCCGGCATCCAGTGGCTGCGCGGCTTCCTGCGTCACCTCGCCCACGATCGGGGCGCGGCCGTCCTTGTGTCCAGTCACGTGCTGTCCGAGGTCGAGCAGACCGTCGACAACGTCGTGATCATCGCGGGTGGCCGTCTCGTACGGCAGGGCACGCTCGCCGAGCTCACCACCAACGGCGAGAAGACCGTACGGATCCGCACGGTGGAGGGTGGTGACCTCGGACCCGCGCTCGAGAAGGCGGGGGCGACGGTCGACCGGCTCGACGACGGCGCGCTGCGCGTCCACGGTCTCGAACCCGAGGAGATCGGGCAGATCGTGCTCGACCAGCGGGTGGTGCTGACCGAGATGGCCGCCGAACGGTCGGACCTGCAGAAGGTCTTCCTGGAACTGACGGAGGAACGATGATCGGCCTGGTGCGTGCGGAGCTGCTGAAGCTGTCCACCACGCGGCTCTGGTGGGTCATGCTCCTCGTCACGCTCCTTCTGATCGGTGTGAACCTCGCCTTCTTCATCGGGTTCGCCGGGAATCCGCAAGGCGGCCTGCCCGCGCTGGACACGCCGGAGTGGGTACAGTTCGCCTGGTCGGCCGGATCGGGCGGCGGGATCTTCGTGATGATCCTCGGCGTGGTTATGATCACTTCGGAGTTCCGCTACCAGACGATCACCGGTACGTTTCTGACGACGCCGCGCCGGGAGCGCGTGATCGCCGCCAAGCTGTTCGCCGGTCTGATCGTCGGCGCCCTGTTCGCGGTGGCCGTACTGATCTTCACCGCTCTGGTCGTGATCCCCACCGTGATGATCGCCGGCGGCGAGCTGTCGCTCGGGGAGTCGCGCGTTCCGCAGATCAGCCTCGGCATTCTCGCCTCGCTCGCCCTCTACACGCTCTTCGGCATCGGATTGGGCGCGCTCGTACGCAACCAGATCGCCGGCATCGTCGGTGCCGTGGCCTGGGCGTACGTTATCGAGAACATCTTCCTTGGAGTTCCCGCCCTCCAGGTCGTGGGCAAATGGCTCCCCGGCGGCGCGGCACGGGCGCTGATGAGCATCGACGTGGACACCGGCATGGACGCGAACATGTTGCCCGCCTGGGGCGGTGCCCTCGTGCTCGCCGGATACGCGGTGGTCTTCGCGATCGTGGCCTCCGCGACCACCGTCCGCCGCGACATCACCTGAGGTCTGCTCAGGGCCGGCCGCCGCATCAGCTGCGGCGGCCGGCCGCTCCACGGCGCACATCCGCCTCGCCGGTCTGCGCAGCAGGGGTTACACTGCGTGACCATCCCTTTCTCTTTCGATCTTGAAGCACGCATCTCGAAGGGATCAGGCGACAGCCGTCGTCATTTCATGGCGTCAGGCCCTTCACCAGCTACACATCCCAGGTGGACGTCACAGCTCCGAGAGGACAGCACTGCACAGCCCCGAGGGGACAGCACTGCAGCTTCGCGGGAACGTCCCCTTGTGCCCCTATCGGGGGCCTTGCCCGGGTGCGGGTACGCAGATGGCGAGTGCACTGGTCTTATCTCCGGCTGGTGCGGGGGCCGGTGTAGGCGAAGGCCCAGCGATCCTGCCCAGCCCGATAGAGCTGGTAGCGGTCGGGGTTTCGGTAGCGGTCGCGGTTGTGGAACTGGCAGGTGGGGCCGAGTTTGTCCAGGTCGGTGGCGCCGCCGTCGCTCCAGTTGTCGATGTGGTCGATCTGGCAGAGGTGGGCGGGCAGGTGGCAGCCGTCGACCATGCAGGTGGCGTAGCGGGTGAGGATGACCCGTCGTTGTGCAGTGGTGGCGCGGCGGACTTTGCGGCCCATGTCGAGGACCTCGCCGTCGGCGTTCATGACCAGCCGGGTGAGGGTGGAGGTGTTGGCCAGGCGGTGGATGTCGGAGACGGGCAGGAACTGTCCGGTGGCGAGCAGCAGTCCGGGGAGCGTCCGGCCCGAGATCAGCCCGTCAGGTGTCACCCAGTCAGCGGCCCGCTTGTTCCGCGCCGGACTCGGCTGCCCCCGGCCCGTCCCCGGCGCGCCGCAGTCCGCAC
>BBYL01000013.1 GCA_001570385.1 Microtetraspora glauca
TGCCGTACGCCTTGGGTGCGGGTGTAGGTGGCGCGCATCCGCGGTCGCGGATCTCGGTCGGGATCCTTGCCCTTGCCGCCGACGTCGGTCCACTGCCTGCCAGGGCGGGGTTGCAGGTTGAGCGGCCCGAACTCGTCCATACAGAAGATCACCGTTGGTTCGCCCGGGTCGGGGACGACCTCGCCGTCGGCGATGGCATACAGGTGCTCAACGCGGGCCTTCTTGGTCGCATAGTCCGGGTCGCGGGAGGCCTTCCAGGTCTTTATGGCTTGAAAGGACACACTTTCCGCACGTAGAAGCTCGCGCAGGCCCTCATGGCTGATGTCCTCGACCACCCCCTCCGCGACCAGGAAATCGGCCAACTTGGCAAGGCTCCACCGGGAGAACGGCAACCCATGCTCCGCCGGTCGGGACTTGGCGATCTTCTTGATCTCACGGCGTTGCGGCAGCGTGAACGTCGGTGCCCGGCCGCCCTTGTACTTGGGATACAGCGAGTCGAAGCCATCGGTATTGAAGTTATGGATCACGTCCCGGACCCGGTCTTCGCTGGTGAACACCACCTGCGCGATCTTCGCGACAGGCATGCCCTGGGCCGACAGCAGCACCATCTGCGCCCGCCGCCAGGTCACCACCGACCCACTGCCGCGCCGTACGATCCGCAGCAGCCGGTTGCCTTCATCGTCATCGATCTCACGTACGCGAACCCGTTCAGCCACACGCAGAGTGTGAAGCGATCACGCCGACCGTGGTGGGACCTTGATCGGCGTGTCACCACGAAACAGGGCAAACCCAAGCTGATGCGGCACTAGCTGGACAGGATCGGAGAGAAGCCGCCCAAGGCGGCGGTCCCGACAGTCAGCCCCACCAGAAGCGAGGCCGACCGCGACTTGCCTGAGCGCCGAGCCAGCAGGGCGGCGCCCCCTCCCACAGCAACCGAGAGGGCGATGGCGATGATCGCCTTGATCATCGCGCCGGACTGGGTCATCCAACCTCCGAATCGAAAAGCCTCCGGACCTATTGGTTGACCGGAAGCCGCTATTTACTCGCTTACTTATCTATCGGTTGATGGATGTGGACATATCCACACAGATCATCACGGCAGGTTTCCGGTCAATGCGGAACGGAACGGACCGTACGAAGATTCTGTTATGCGGCACGTCCCAATGGCACCCAAGGCCGCACATGATCATTCCGAGTCATTCTCGCTGATCAGAGCGATTCGGACCGACTTGGAACACTCGCCCAGAGAAGACGATCATTGATCTTATTCGTTCCGAAATGGTTTGCGACGACCGGAGCGCCCTTGTAGATGCTCCTGACACCTCGGACATGCGGGACAATTCGGAGATCGCATCAATGGTGATGAACGATTGGCGGTGTCCATAGCCGTGAACGGCCGTCTCCCGAGCCAGGGGAGCGAACAGCTTGTCGCAGCGCTCAGGGAAGCCCGTGAGATAGCAGGGAACCCGTCCTACGGCGCGTTGTCTCGCTACACTCCCAAAACCCATCCGTTGAGCAAGACCGCCGTCCACGACATTCTGAACGGACTTCGGCTGACTCCTCTGCGGTGGGAGACAGTTTCCAGCCTCGTGCACGCCTGCCGTAAGGCCCTGGAACAGACTGGTATCGATCCCGATGAAGCGCTCGGGACGGTGGCGGACTGGCATCAGCGGTACTGCAGCTACCTGCACAATGGCGCCCCCCAGCAAGAAGCCGCCGAAGCCGGGGACCTGCCCACGGGGGCGATCTCCCCCGTCCTCACACCCGACACCCGTGTTCAGGACATCGAAAGTCGAACCCGAGTCACCACAGCCGAGGCAGGTTCCGGCGTCTCGCGATCGCATTCACCCGATCGAAGCCGGATGTTGATGTGGTTCGGGCCGCGAGGTGCCGAGCTCCTCGACTGGGCCGGGGAACGACAAGCCCTCGCGGCTTTCGAACTGGGCGTGCTGCTGCTGAACAAAGGATCTCTGGCCGAAGGCGGTGAGTTCTTGCGCCAAGCGGCCCAGCTGGATCCTCGCCTGACGTTGAAGGTCAACCTGCGCCAGGGAGCACACCTCTACGGCAAGATCCCCAAGGACATCTGCCGGAGAGTCGCCGTTGGCTACTCGTGGCGCGGACTCGAAGTGAACGCGCGCCAATGGCGTCACTATGCCCAGGACCTCGACGGGATCCCCGTGGTCGGAGTTCTCTCCCCGGTCGGACGCCACGCCGTCGCTGACGACGTGTTGGAGCTGAATCCGACTCGGCATGCCCCGCTGGACCCCAACGAGGTTCAGCAGATCGACATCGCGTACTGCGAGGTCTACACCTCACTGCCTGAGCCGGTCCTCACCAAACATCAGGTCGACGTTCTCAACAGCCTGCTTGAACAAGAGCGGGAAGGCGCTTCCTCCATCGAGCGCGGGCATCTCATGATCCCGCCGCCCATGGACCTCTCAGAGTTCTCCCGCGACCTAGTCCTGTGAGACGCACGGCGGAGAACCGGCGCGCCGGGGACCGGCTCCCGCCACCGTCCGGACACCGTACATCGGGAGGTAGATCACATCTGAAGATCACTCAGCGCCGAACCGGCCTGGGGACGGGTACGTGATACGGGCATGAGATATCGACTGCTCGCCGTCCTGTTGCTGATCATCGGGACGGTCGCGTTCACTCCCAGTACGGCATGCGCCTGCTCCTGCATGCCGCTCAAGCCGTCCCAGCAGATGAAGGGGTCGGCCTCCGTGTTCACGGGCACGGTGACCGCGATCCGCCGGATCGACGGTGATCCCCTCGGCCCAACGCCACCGATCGTCTACACCTTCCGAGCCGACCAGATCTACAAGGGCGCGGCCAAGGCGGAGTTCCAGGTCGCCACCAACGCCGACAGCGCCGCGTGCGGATACAACTTCACGGTCGGCTCCCGCTACCTGGTCTTCGCCTCGGCGGGCAAGTCGGGCCTGTTCCAGGTCGACCCCGGGGTACGCCTGCACACGTCGCTGTGCTCGGGGGACCAGATGGTCCGCCCCGGTACGGGCCCGCTCCGCCCGAGGGACGGGATCGTACGCGACCAGGACGGCTACAGCGGGGAGCGCCTGGGCAAGGCGCTTCTCACCGCACTCGGCAAGCCGACAGCGGCTCCGGCACCCACGCCGTCGCCCGCGGTCACCCTCACCCCCAACACCTCAGGCAGTTCCTCGGGAGACGGCCGGGCCCCGATCGGGATCTACACGGGAGCGGCCGGCGCCGGCGCCGCAATCGCCTTCGCGGGCTGGCGGATCCTCAGGCGACGCCCCGAGTCCGACTGACATGTCGCCTCCCGCGTGATCAAGAGGTGAGGAACACGTCTGTCGGAGGCCTCTGGCAGGCTGATGGCCCGTGAGGAACAAGGATGCGCCGGACTTCCGCCAGATCACCGATCGGCGGGAGATGTCTCCCGAGCTGAGACGGGAACTGATCGAGTGCTGGGTCACGGTGAGCAACGCGGGAGGCGCGGCCGGCTTCCCCTTCCCTCCTGTCGGCTTCGACGAGGTGGCGTCGGTGGCCGATCAGCTCATCGCCGGCCTCGATCCGCGGCGCAGCCGTTTCCTTCTGGCCTTCGTTGACGGGGTGCTGGCGGGCTGGCTGAACGTGCGCCGGGACGTCAACCCGCTGATCGCGCACTGGGGCACAGTTCACCACGTCCAGACGCACACCGACTTCCGGGGCAGGGGTGTCGGCGCCGCGTTGATGCACCGCGTACGCGACCTGGCGCGCGAGGAGATGGGCCTTGAACAGCTTCACCTCGCCGCGCGCGGCGGTGTGGGACTCGAAGGTTTCTACGGCCGGCTGGGTTGGAAGGAGATCGGCCGCCGGCCCGGCGCGCTGCGGCTCGCGCCCGGCGACGATCGCGACGAGATCCTGATGATGCTCACGCTCTGACACCGAACCGTGGCGCCCTGGAGCCTCGATCACCACCCCGCCTGAGCGGTCAGGAAAGGCACCCGACGTACGCGAGTGCCTGCTTCAGCAGGACGCCCTGCCCGCCGGCCATCTCCTGCTGCACCAGGGGCGACGCGGCCTCCTCCGGCGTGAACCAGACGAGGTCGAGGGCGTCCTGCCGGGGACGGCAGTCGCCCACGACCGGCACCACGTAGGCGAGGGACACCGCGTGCTGCCGGGGATCGTGGTAGGGCGTGATGCCCTGCGTCGGAAAATACTCGGCGATGGTGAACGGCTGCGGAGAGGCGGGAACGCGCGGCAACGCCGTCGGCCCGAGATCCTTCTCCAGGTGGCGCATGAGCGCGTCACGGACCCGCTCGTGGTGCAGCACGCGGCCGGAGACGAGGGCCCGGCTGACCGTCCCGTCCGATCCGATGCGCAGCAGCAGGCCGACATGCGTGACCACTCCTGTGTCGTCGACGCGTACCGGCACGGCGTCGACGTAGAGGATCGGCATCCGCGCGCGGGTCGACTCCAGTTCTTCTGGGCTGAGCCAACTGGGCGTGGTTTCGGTCATTTCGGTCATTAACCGATCGTACTTCGCAGCCTGCTCAGCGAGGTGATCACGCCCGAACAGACGTGTCCCCAAAGCCCCTTCCAGCGCTGAAGACTCCGTAGGTGAGCAAGACGACTCCGGGCGAATATCGAGACTTCGAATTCTGGGTGTTCGATGTCTCCAAGGGCATCCTGCTCGCCGAGGGCTGACGGATCGACCCACCGATCCGGCGGCCGGCCGGCCATCCATGCGACCCGACGGGCGACCAGCACACGCCTAACTACACGCGGCGCCGTTGATCAGGAAGCGTGCCGGGGTAAGGTCGGCGCCCGTGTTGGTGCCATTGAATCCGATGTGAAGGGTCTGTCCAGGGGCGATGTCCTTGTTCCATGCCACGCCCCTGGCCGTCACCACGGCTCCGGCCTGCGACCACTCGGCCGACCAGCCCGAGGTCACATGCTGGCCGACGATGCCGCAACCAGTGGAGACGAGCGGCGGCCGGCCTGTTCTCATGCAGGGGAGGTGTCGTCGCCGCGCCGGCCGACTGACCCGGCTCAGGCCCGGGCGGCGCGTTCGACCGCCACCCCCACCCCGTCGAGCAGGTAGTCCAGGCCGGCGCGGAAGTCGTCGTCCGGACCGGCCCCCGGGTCGGGGGCGAACACCCCGGCCTCGACGGCGCGGGCCAGCGCCGGGAACCGGCCGGGGCTCGCGAGCTCGGTGAGCAGGGCGGCGTACGCCCCGTCGGCCCCTTCCTCTGGTTCGGCGGGCATGGACGCCAGGAGCTGGGCCGCGCCGCGCACGTAGTGCAGCACCAGCATGACCACCGAGAACCGGGCCCGCTGGTCCAGCGGCGTACCGCCGAGGGCGCGCAGCGCGGCGTCCAGCCAGGCGAGCTGGCCGGGGTCCATCGGCGGGGAGTTCACCAGCTGGACGATCCACGGATGCCGCAGGTAGACGCCGAACAGCTCGACGGCCCACCGAGTGAGTGAGCCGCGCCAGTCGGCCGGCGCAGTGCCGAACTCCGGCGGCGGGCCGGGCACAGCGTCCAGCATGAACAGCTGCAGGTCGTCCTTGCCGGCCACGTGCCGGTACAGCGACATGGGCGCGCAGCCGAGCCGTTCGGCGAGCCGCGCCATGGACAGCGCGGCCAGACCCTCCTCGTCGGCGAGGGCGACGGCCGCCGCCACGATCCGCTCCAGGCTGAGCGCGGGCGTGCGTCCCCGCCCCTTCGGCTTGGCCCGCCCCCACAGCACGTTCAGCGCGTGCGGCAGCTCGTCTCCGATGTCGTCCGGCATTCCAGGGAGTTTACCAGTTTGCGTATGGCCTACGCTTTGCGTATATGATACGCAATAAGCGTATGGCATACGCATCCACTCGACCGTCCTCCTTGGAGCCGTCATGCACACGACGATCGACAGTCCTCCGCCGGTACCGGCCCGCCGGCGTCCGTGGTGGCGGCGCCGCTGGACGGTGCCGCTCGGCCTGGTCACGGCCGGGTTCCTCGCGTTCTCGCTGCCGCCGTACCTGACCGGGGACCCGTCGCTGTCCCGGGTGCCGCAGCCAGAGGGGTTCGGCCCGCACTACCCGCTGCTCGTGGCGCACGTGCTGTTCGCCTCGGTCTCCATGATCACCGCGTTCTTCCAGGTGTGGCCGTGGTTCCGCCGGCGGCACCCGGTGTGGCACCGGCGCGCCGGGCGGGTCTACGTGTTCGCCGGGGTGCTGCCGGCCGGGCTGACCGGCCTGGTCATCGGGGCGCGCACCCCGTTCGGGCCGTTCCTCGCGGTCAGCGACGTGCTCCTCGCCCTGCTGTGGCTCGCCTTCACCGTGGCGGGCTGGCGCGCCGCCCGCGCCCGCCGGTACGCCGACCACCGGCGCTGGATGCTGCGCAGCGCCGTGCTGACCTACTCCATCATCACCAACCGGGTGTGGACCGGGATCCTGATCATCGCCCTGCCCCCGCTGCAGGACACCGTCTTCCACGGCGACCCCGACCTGATGGCGTGGACGATCTCCGGGCTGTCCGGCTGGCTCGGCTGGACGATCCCGCTGCTGGCCGTGGAGTGGTACCTGGAGCGCGAGGTGGCCCGCCGCGGCCGCCGCACCGCGCTCGCGACCTGATGGACCTTGACGGTCCCAGAAACCAGAAGAGCCCCCCTCGCTGAAGTCGCGAGAGGGGCTCTGACCTGCGGAGGCTCGGGGATTTGAACCCCGGATGGGCTTAAGACCCAAACCGCATTAGCAGTGCGGCGCCATAGACCTGACTAGGCGAAGCCTCCTGGTTGCCGATCGGCTCAAGACAGAGTACCGGCGATTGTGCCAGCCAGCAAAGCGAAACCGGCCTTGATCGATCCCGACAGGCGACAGCGCGAGGAGGGTATGCCGGCAGGTGGACGACATCACCCCGCGATCACCCGTCGGCTGGGTCGCGATCCCGAACGCACAGCTCTTGTCCACAGCCTGTGGACAAGAGCTGTGCGTAAAGCTGGGGAACTCGCTCAGGCCTGCCGTACGGCTTCGCCCTCGATCTCAATCTTGACCTTCTTGCCGACCAGAACGCCACCGGTCTCCAGGGCCTGGTTGTAGGTCAGGCCGAAGTCCTCGCGGTCGATCTCGGTCTCGGCGCTGAAGCCGAAGATCTCCTGGCCCCACGGGTTCTGCGCGGCACCGCCGAACTCGACCTTGAGCTTGACCTCCTTGGTGACGTCACGGATCGTGAGGTCGCCGACGAGGACGAACTCGTCGTCGGAGTGGTCGGCCACCCGGGCGCTGCGGAAGGTGATCTCCGGGAACTTCTCGGCGGAGAGGAAGTCGTCGCTGCGGAGGTGGTTGTCGCGGTCGCCCACACCGGTGTGGATGCTCGCGGTCTTGATCACGGCCTCGACGCCCGACTCCAGCGGGTTCTCGGCGATGACGATCTTGCCCTCGAACTCGGCGAAGTTGCCGCGGACCTTGCTGACCATCATGTGCTTGACGACGAACCCGACGCGCGTGTGCGCGATGTCCAGGGCGAAGGTCCCTGCCGTCGGAATCTTGATGCCTTCCCACTCACGGATGCTCATGCTGGCCTCCCGATGTACTTGCCGCGTGGATGTCTGAGCAAGCAATTGTCTACAGGAGGAATATTCCCCATGTCAAATAAGACGCGGTAGACTGCGCCATATGAGCCCATTTGATGATCCCCGCCTCACCGCGATGGGCCTGCTCGCCGAGGTCATGTCGGGGATCTCCGGAAAGATCAGCCCCGCCCTCGCGGGTGCCGGGCTGTCCGACGCCGACTTCGAGACGCTGATCAGGCTCGCCCGCTCCCCAGAACACGGCCTTCGGATGAGCGACTTGGCCGCACAGACATCGCTGTCCACCAGCGGGATCACCCGCGTGGTCGACCGACTGGAGCGCGACAACCTCGTGATCCGCCGGGCCTGCCACAGCGACCGCCGCGCGTCGTACGCGGTCCTCACCGACGAAGGCAGGGACCGGCTGCTGAGCGTGCTTCCCCAGCACCTCGACGACATCGAGACGTGGTTCACCGGCCTGCTCACCCCCGAGCAGCTCACCGACTTCCTGACCACGCTCCGCCTCATCCGCGACGTCGTACGGCCCTGCGCCACGGCGGGGGTCACGGAGCCCGTCAAGGTCGAATGACCGGAGAAGCCCTCAGTTCAACGAAGGCTGGACGGCCATGTCCCCACGAAGCTTGGCCATCCCGCGTGACACCGTGCTCTTGACCGTTCCGATGCTGATCCCGAGGGCCTTGGCGATCTCGGGCTCGGTCATGTCCTCGTAGTAGCGCAGCACGATCGCGGTCCGCTGCCGCACCGGGAGCCGTTCGAGGGCCCGTTCCAGGTCCTCGTGGTGATGCCGCACGTCCTGCTGGAAGGGCACCTCGGGGAGCTCGTCGGAGGGGTACTCCTGGAGCTTGCGCCGCCGCCACCACGAGATGTTGATGTTGACCATCGCCCGGCGCACGTACCCGTCGAGTGAGGAACGATCCTGGATCCGGTCCCAGGCGACATATGTCTTGGCCAGCGCGGCCTGCAGCAGGTCCTCGGCGTCTGAGGGGTTCCCGGTGAGCTGATGGGCGGCACGCAGGAGTGCCGGCCCGCGCGTCACGACGTACTCGCGGAACTCCTCATGATTCCCCATAAAACGATCACCGGTCCGGCCGTGGAGAGGCTGCTTCGTCGCCAGAATCGCAGTTGGGACCCGCGATCCGACTGAACCGTCATCCAGGTTTCGTACCGTCAAGTGCAAAGAGACGGCAGATCGGTGGCGGAACGACACGGCGCTCATGGGCCCCGTTCGGTACCCGTCGGCCCGGGTTCACCGGGGTTCGGGAGACAAACAGCTTCCACCAAGTGGAGGAATATTGCTCCCGAATCCACCATCGGTCCCGAATACGTCTCTATCGGTCATCGGCGTCATGTGACGCTGGGCGGGTGAGAGTTCCGATGTCGCACGCACGGGTCGAGCGCCGGCACCTGCTGTCCGCGGCGGCCCTGGGCCGCGACGTCCAGACGCCCCGGCCGGCCGACGACGACGGCACGGCGATCGACGCTGTGAGCGGCCAGATCGTCGACGCCACCACCCACCTCCTGGTCGTCGAGAACGACGACGGCCAGGAGGAACGCCTGGTCATCGCCCCGTGGGCGACCGCCTGGCGCGGCGGCCCCGTCCCCCCGACCAGGTTGCCCATCGGCTCCCGCGTGATCATCAGGACGCGTGCGGGCCGGGTCGCCGACTGCGTGTGGGCGGACATGACCCGGATGACCGGGATCATCCTCGACGTCCGAGGCAGGCGTGACCTCACCGTCGAGATCGATGGCGGACCACATCGGGGACGGCGCTCGATCGTGATCCCCTACCGGTCGACCGGCCGGATCCTGGTACGGCATCCGCGGCTGGAGCCCGGATATCTCTTCGACGCCATCGGGACGATGCAGGACGGCGCCGCCGTGGCCCAGGTCCCCGCCACGTCGCAGCCTCCGTACCGGGCGGAGGCGCTGCCTCCCCCGCCTCCGGCGTTCGGCGGGACGCGGACCAGGATCTCCGGGACGGCCGTGTGGTCCGACTACACGGACCACGGCGCGGCCTATCCGATGCTGGAGAGCTCCGACACCGGCTGCGACCAGGGGGTGGTCTCCTGCGCCCGGCTGCCGTACCTCTCGCTGGGGTCGATGCTCTTCGTGCGCAATGTCTGCGCGCGGCGGTCCGGAACCGTTCCGATCGTGGGGTGCGGCTGCATGGCCGGTCATTTCTGCGACCGCTGCCTCGACTGCGACACGTCTCCGCGCGGCAGGATCGTGGAGCTGTCCGCGCTCTCGTACGTACGACTCGGTGGCGACCTGACCAAGGGCTGCTTCAACGCCCAGGTCGGATTGGGGTGAGGTGTGCTGGTGACCGCGGCCGTGGCCGCCCTGCCCATACTGACGCTGCTCCTGATCATGGGCGGCGCGGCCAAGCTGATCAGCGCCGGAGACGATGCCCGGCAGGGCGCGCTGAACCGGCTCGGCCCCGCCGTACTCGTGCCGGAGCGTTTCAGGAGAGCCGCCATGCTCTGTTGCGCGCTCGGCGAGTTCGCGCTGGTCGCCGGGCAGCTCGTCGCCGACCTCGCCGTCGCCCGCTGGCTCACCGTCGTGTTCTTCACCGTCTCGACGTACGTGCTGTGGGACCTGCGGCGCCGCCGTCCCGACGTGGGATGCGGCTGCTTCGGCGAGGTGAGCTCCGCCCCGGTCGGCCTACGGTCTGTCGCACGTACGGCCGTGCTCGCGGTGCTGGCCGCGGTGGTGGCGACGACCGACGTCGGCCCCGCCGAGGCCCTGTCCAGAGCATCCTGGACGGCCGCGGCCTGGGCCGTGTGCGGCCTCGCGCTGCTGCTGTCGCTCTCGCCCGAGGTCGAGGAGACCTTCTCCCGGCTCCGCCACCGGGCCCCCTGTGAGGAGCGGTCCATCCCCGCCGGCCGCGCCCTGTCGCGGCTCAGGTCGAGTACGGAGTGGCGCGCGCACGCCGATGTGCTGGAGTCGGACGAGCCGTTCGACTCATGGCGCGAGCTGTGCTGGCGGTTCTTGGCCTTCCCCGGCCGAGGAGGCACGGAGGTGGTCTTCGCCGTCTATCTGAGTGGGCGGCGCCCGGCCGTCAGGGTGGCGGTCGTCGGCCAGGACGGCACCCTCGTCGAGCCGATACAGGAATCTATCGCTGTATCGGCCTGACACTAGACATCCGTAGATTCTCGAATGCGGGCAGGCGAATTCAGCTCTCTACGGCTCTCTAGCTTCCCCACTAGAAAGCCGTAGAGAGGTCAATGGCGGGGATCGCTACAGCGGTTGCGCACGCAGGAACCTCCCGAAATGGGGCACGGTGAAGGCGATCACGCCACGCTCCGCGCTGTAGATCAGGCCCTTCTTGATGAGGCTGTCCCGTGCCGGCGACAGGCTCGACGGCTTGCGGCCGAGCACGTCGGCGACGTCGGCGGTGGGCACCGGGTCATCACCGAGCTGGGCCATCGCGTGCATGTAGTCACGCTCGGCCGGGGTGGCGCGCTCGTATCTGCTGCCGAAGAACCCGACCGCGAGCTCCTCCTCGGCCTCGGGCGCCGACACCTTGATGTCCTCGGCCGTGATCGGGCTGCGCGGGGCGAGATCCCAGGCGACCTTGCCGTACGCCTGAACGAAGTAGGGATAGCCGTCGGCCGCCTCGTAGAGGGCGTCGAGCGCCTCCGCGGTGAACTCGACGTCCTCACGCTCGGCGGGGGCGATGAGCGCGAGATCGGCGGCGTCCCGGTCCAGACGGTCGATCCGCGCGTACCGGAACAGCCGCTCGGAGTAGCTCTTGCTCGCGGACAGGACGCCGGGGAGGTGCGGCAGCCCGGCGCCGACCACGATCAGCGGGCCGCCGTTCTGGGACAGCTCATGACACGCGGCGCACAGTGCGGAGATGTCCGGAGCCTGCACGTCCTGCATCTCGTCGATGAACAGCGCGATGCCGACACCGAGATCGGTCGCGACCCCCGCGGCGTCGACGAACAGCTCGGTCAGGTCGATCTCCAGGTCGCCGGAGTCGGCCCGGCCGCGCGACGCAGGGACGTCGATGCCGGGTGACCAGTGGGAGGTGCCCTTGGCGGCGGCCGGGTCGCGCATCGCGAAGGCCTTGAGCACGCCGAGGAACTCCTCGATGCGGTCAGGGGCGCGATGCCGGGGGGCCAGCTCGCGGATCGCCATGTGGAGGGCGGCGGCGACCGGGCGGCGGATCGACTGCTCCGGCCGCGCCTCGATCTTGCCGGTGCCCCACAGGCGCTGGATGGCCATCGACTTGAAGGTGTTGAGCAGGACGGTCTTGCCGACGCCACGAAGCCCGGTGAGCACCATGCTCCGCTCCGGGCGGCCGCGGGCCACCCGTTCCAGCACGACCTCGAACTGCTGCAGCTCACGATCGCGCCCGGCGAGCTCGGGTGGGCGCTGCCCCGCACCGGGGGCGTAGGGGTTGCGCACGGGGTCCACGCTCTCGGACTTTATGACCGGATATAGCGGCCGTCGTAGATTTCCGTAGAAAGCGCTACGGCGTGTCGCTCCGGGCCGGAGCGGGACACATCGCCCCGAGGTGGCCGGCGTCCGTTCCCGGGACGCCATCGGTGCCGCGAGCAACGCCATGGCACACCTCACCTGCAGACTCGGCGACCGAACCCCTGTTCGATCCGATGTCGAAGACTGTAGCGCTCCCTCGAACATGTGCGCGACGTCTTGCGAAAAAAGCCACCGCAAAGAAGGGGCGCGTCAGGGCACTAGGTGAAGAAGCGCAGGACGATGGCGGCGACCGCGGCGACCACGATGAGGGCGAGATAGGCCAGGACCAGGCGCGTGTCGCGCAGGAGGCACTTGCTCCGCACGAGCCCGGCCCTTCGGGCCCGGACGTAACCCGCGAACCCGACGACGGCGAAGCCGAGCACCGCCAGCGGGCCCAGCAACCAGCCCAGCAGGGCCACCGTCGTGTAGACGCACAGCCGCAACGGATCGAACGGGGCGGCGCCCGGCCCTCTCCGGCCGCTGTGGACCGTGGATCCGCCCACCGTGTCGCCGCCCACCGTGAACCCGCCCACCGTGGATCCGCCCACCGTGTCGCCGCGCGCCGCGGACGCCTGGGCCGCGAGAGCCTCCTCGTACGCCACTCCGGTCAGCGGCGCCCTCCCCCGATCGGACGTCACGTGAGCTCCACCAGCGGGAGCGGTGCGCCGGCGTCGACGGAGGCGACGGCGGACAGGCGCTGGCGGGCGAGCGCCGGCCACGCCTGGACCGCGCAGAAGGGCGCGCACTGGTCCTGGTCGGAGCGGGTGCCGACGTGCACGCAGCACTGGGTCAACCGCTCCTCGATCATGGTCGACATGTCCATGAACGGCTTGATCGTGATGCGGACCACACGCTCCCCGAGCAGCCGCCGCAGGCGACGCTTACGTCCGGGCAGCGCCGAGGACGCGAGGGTCAGCAGGGTGGACAGGCCGAGATCGCAGTTCTCGCAGATGTCGCGCCAGAGCTTGCCGACCTCGGGGTGGGACAGCGACGACTGCTCGGATAGCAGCCCGAGGAGCGACTCCTGTACGGCGAGGCGCAGCTCACGCGGGATCTCCGAGTCGGCGATCCGGTTGGAGACCAGGCCCAGGTTCTCCTTCAGCCGGTCGTGGCCGATGAGCGCGGTGAGCGACCGCCACTGTCCGGCGTCGTCCTTGATCATGTAACCGACCGAGCAGCAGTGCGGATGCGAGCACGGCAGCGCGGTCAGGTCACGCCAGGTGACCAGGTCGTCCGTCTGCGGGCCGAGCCGCTTCAGCACGCCCGTGTGGGTCAGCCGGTCCATCGGGTCGATCAGCCCCGAACGGCCCGAGCCGAACTGGGGCTGGATGGACACCCCGCCGACGTACGGCGTGTCGAGCGCGAGCCGCACGACGTCGCCGATCTCACCGTCGTTCACGCCGAGGGCGCTGGTCATCACGAGTGTGGTGAAGATCTCTCGCTCGGAGAGCCGGTCGAGCGCCTGCGCCTTGAACCGCCGCAGGTCACCGCCCCGGTGGTGGCGGGACGCCTCCGCGCTGACGCCGTCGTACTGGAGGTAGATCTCGACCCGCTCCCGGTGCTCGGTCAGGAGGTCGAGCAGGGCGTCGTCCCTGGCTATGAGGACGCCGTTCGTGTTGATCAGGATCCGGGTGATGGGCCGGGACACGAGTCGCCCGAGCAGCTCCGGCAGCGCGGGGTGCAGGGTCGGCTCGCCGCCGCTCAACATGAGCACGTCGATGCGGCCGTTCTCGCGGGCGAGCCGCTGGTCGACGCTGGCCAGGATCTCCTCGACCGGCACCACACCGCGCAGATCGGGCGAGGACTCGGTGAAGCAGGTCGGGCAGCGGAGGTTGCAGGTCTCGGCGATGTCCTCCAGCAGGATGCAGGTGTGCTGGGTCTGCATCTCCGGGAGCCCGTGGAGGTACGCCTCGGGGATCGGGGCGAAGTTCCCCGCGACGTCGGGGATGTGGGCCTTGGTGGGAGCGGTCCATTCCTCCAGATAGGCGAGGATCTCCGGATCCTCGTCGTACATGGTGCGGACCATGCCGTGCGTACGGCAGCCGCGTTCCAGATAGACCCGGTCGTTCCTGGCGGCCAGCCAGCCCGACAGCCGGGGGACCTGGTCGAGCGGGCGGTCCGGACGCTCGTCGTGGCAACGGGGGCAGAACGCGTTGACGTAACGCAGGATGCGATCACCGCGCAGGGGCATGCCGCTCACAGGACACCGCCCGCGTAGATGGACGGGTTGATCCCGGTGCAGTATCCGACGGACACGATCGAGACCAGCGCCCAGCCGATCATGAGACCGAGGCCGAGCCCCTTGGACCACGGCTTGCGCAGGAAGACGAGCCCCGCGCCGCCGCCGAGCGCGAAGGCGGCCAGGATCAGCGCACCCGCGCCGATGATCGTAACCGCGTGGTCGCCGGTGTCCGCGAGGGTCAACGTGAGCAGGACGGCCGCGAAATTGACGACGACGAAGACCACCAGCCCGACGAAGGTCATGGCGACGACGATCCCCGTCGTGTTCTTCGGCGGCTGCGGTGGCGGCGGCCAGCCGTAGCCGGGCGGTGGCGGTCCGTACGGCCCCTGGGGTCCCTGGGGACCGGGCCCTTGCGGCTGGTGGTGCTGGGGCGGCTGGGGGCCGCTCCGGCTCGGGGTGCCGGGCTCCTGCTCGGAGCCCCGGTCGTCCCGGGGTTCGCCGGGAGGCTCGGGGGGAGTGGTCATGGCGTCTTCGGGCCCGGAGAGGCGCCTTCCTCCTGTCGCGTGTAGATCCGGCGGTCCGTCCTGTGTACCAGCATGTCGTAATAACCGTGGCGATAGCCGTACAGGATCCTGAAGAAGACGAGCACGAGGCCGGGGACGAGGAACCACTGAGGCCGGGTCAGATCGAGCCAGACCGTCTCGTTCGCCCGGGTGAACTCGACGAGGAAGCGGAACACCGCGTACGCGCCGACGTACAGCGTGAACAGCTCGCCCGGCCGGCTGACCCGGTCACGCGCCCAGAGCAGGGCGAAGAAAGCGGCCAGCTGGAAGGCGACCTCGTACAGGAAGGACGGATGCATGGCCTGCCCGGCGAGGCACCCTGGGCACTCGGGGACGGTGGCGGGCGCGTGCACACCCCACGGGAGGCCGGTGGGACGCCCCGGCGCCTCGGTGAGGAAGCAGCCGATCCGGCCCACGGCCATGCCGAGCGCGACGGCGGGGGCGAACAGATCGCCTGTCTTGCCGCGATAGCCGATGATCCGCTTGGCGATCAACACGCCGGCGTAGGCCCCGGTGAGCCCGCCGAGAATGCTGCGGGAGCCGAACATCCACGCTTCGAGAAGGCTGGGGTTCAGGTGCGGGTCCAGGTGCTCGGCCCAGCCGGACAGGCGCATCCCGATCGCGCCGCCCACGAGCGCGCCGGTGACCGCGACCAGCGAGTCCTCGTGCAGTGTCCCCCTGCGGCGGGCCTCGAGGACGAAGACGACGGCCGCCACGACCACGCCGAGACCGACGAAGAAGCCGTGGGTGGGGACGGCCAGCCCGCCGAAGCGCAGCTCGGGAAGCACGATCGTCACCATAGCGGGGCACTCCGACGGTTTCGGCGCCCCATTGTCCGGTCCCGTGGCCGCGGCGGAGTTACTCTGACGTATGGCTACCACACGTTTCCGCAGATCAGCGATAGTGATGTTGGCCATCGCCGGAGTGACGGCGTGCAGCGCCGAGGGGAAGTCGGCGATGTCCGCCCCGGTCACGGCCACACCCACGGGAAGCGCCGCGGTGACTCCCTCACCGGCTTCGACAGCGAGCCCGGGGGCGACGGAGAGTCCGGGGGCGACGGAGAAACCCTCCCCATCGGGCCCTCCTCCGTTCTCGGCCAAGATCACCAAGGTTTCGCGAGACCAGGTGCGGTACTCCTGGCGGCAGGGATGCCCGGTCCCTCTGAACGGTCTGCGCATGA
This sequence comes from Microtetraspora glauca, assembly GCA_001570385.1. GTDB lineage: Bacteria > Actinomycetota > Actinomycetes > Streptosporangiales > Streptosporangiaceae > Microtetraspora > Microtetraspora glauca. The sequence continues at coordinate 15,941 of BBYL01000013.1, forward strand.
TCACGATGCCCCACTGGGGGTTCGACGGCAAGGTGCACACCGGCAGGCTCGTCGTCAACCAGACCGTCGCCGACGACGTCGTGTCGGTCTTCAAGAAGCTGTACGGCTTCCGCTATCCGATCCGCAGGATGGAGCCGGTGGACGCCTACAAGGGCGACGACTACGCCTCGATCGACGCGGACAACACCTCGGCGTTCAACTGCCGGGCCGCCACGGGGACGACCAACTGGTCCGAGCACGCGTACGGCCAGGCGGTCGACCTCAACCCCCTCGAGAACCCGTACGTGTACGCGAACGGGTCGCACGCGCACCGCAACGCCGACGCGTACGTCAAGCGCCCGCTGCACAAGCCCGGAGTGATCAACGCGGGCGACCGGGTGGTCCGGGCCTTCGAGACGATCAGCTGGGGCTGGGGCGGCTACTGGTCAGGGGCCAAGGACTACCAGCACTTCTCCAAGAGCGGCAGGTAGTCGTCCCGCGCCGGGAATCGCACTGGTGCTAGCGGGACCGAGCGTGTCACGCTGACCTCTGGTCCGGCCTTCGCCGGAGTTCGGCCGGACACTGAGGGAGCTGACACAGCCATGTGGCCAGGGGAGGCACCCTCATGAGAACGCGTACGCCCGCTCCTCCGGCCGAAGGGGCGGGCGTCTGTGCCGTGCTATGACAACTCGCGGTGCCCGGAGCCGCCGGGAACCGCGAGCGAGGGCTCACACGCTAACGGATGTGGCAGGAGGAACGGGAAGGAACGCTTACCACTCCATAACGATCAGCCATCGGGCCAGTCACGTTCCAACGGACCGGCCACGTCCCCAACAGATCAATTGCTTTGTCTGACGACAGCGTGACAGGAGAAGCACCAGATGTCTGGCTGGAACAATTCAGGTCCAATCGCCCAATTGTGGCCACCGGACCGCTTCGAAGTCCGCTGTGTGCGGCCGAGCCCCGAGTTTTCCTCCACCGATCGCTACCATTTCGCCAAGAACGCGCACGAAGCCGTGCTCCGGCTCAGGGACACCGGGCTGGTGACGCAGATGCAGGCCATCCGGCTCGAGGACGGCGCCATCCTTTACGACCTGGCCTCCGGGACCAGCATCCCGGCCGAGCAGTGGTGAGTCTCTGACACGACAGGACGAGGGTCATGGCGGCTAAGGACGGGGACGGCTGGGCCCTCTGCGATCGCGGGCACCGGCATTGGGGGATCCACGGCGCGGCCGGCCTACTCGCCGTCCATCACACGCTGGACGGCATGCCGTACGTCCTGATGCAGAAACGCTCCTGGTGGAGCCATCACGGCGGCACATGGGGGCTTCCCGGCGGCGCCCGCGACAGCCACGAGGACGCGATCACCGGCGCGCTGCGCGAAGCCCACGAGGAGGCGGCGCTGACCGGTGACCTCCTCCGGGTCCAGGGTGTCTATCTCGACGACCACGGCGGCTGGTCGTTCCAGACCGTGATCGCCCAGGCCGAGGGCCTGCTCGACGCCTCCCCGGCGAACGGCGAGAGCTCCGACATGCGATGGATCGCGGCCGACGAGATCGCGGCGAGGAAACTGCATCCCGGGTTCGCCGAGACCTGGCCCCGGATACGGCTCACGCTCACCCCACTCGTCGTCGTCGTGGACGCGGCCAACGTCATCGGCGCGCGAGCCGAGCACGGCTGGTGGAAGGACCGTGCCGGGGCGACCGCCCAGTTGATCGGTGAGCTCGGCACGCTCGCGGCGCACGGTCTGCGCCGGCCTCCGGACGGCCTGCCGGAACTCGCCCAGTGGTTCCCCCGGTTGACCGTCGTGGTCGAAGGGGCGGCGCGAGGAGCCATCGGAGGCCCTGCCATGCCGGCTGTTTCAGAGGGGGCGACCGGCGGCTCTTCGGTGCCGGAGGCTGTATCTGAGGTGTCGGAGATCTCGGCGGTCTCCAACGTCTCGGGAGTCACGGTGGTCCAGGCTTCGGGCAGCGGAGACGACGCGATCGTGGCCCTGGTACGCGACACGATGCCCTGGGAGAAGGTGCTCGTCGTCACGGCGGACCGCGAACTCCGCCGTCGGGTGGAGGCCCTCGGGGCGTCGTTCACCGGTCCCCGCTGGCTGCTGAACCAACTCTGACGGGTGGAGGCCCTCGGGGCGGCGTTCACCGGTCCCCGCTGGTGTCGGCTGAACCGGGTGTGAACCTCTTTGGGCCGGGTCTCCGGCCTGAACCGCTTTGCGCGAGGTCCGGAGTGAGAGGGGTCCGGACAGCTGGGAGCCGGGTCCGAACCCGGGGGCCGAGCCGCTTCGAGCCGGGCGGGAACAGTTCGTGGACACGCCACTGATCCGGCCCTGTGGCCCCGCGCCGAACCGCGAATTCCGCGGATGGACACCGGACCGGCTGGCCAGGACGAACCGGAACCCGGTTATCCACAGGGCCGGCCGACCGGCGCCGGAGGTCTGCCAGGATGACCTCATGTCCGACCGGGCCCTGGCCGACGCACCAACGGAATTGCCGCCCTCCGAGTGGGGGCGCAGGTCCGCGGCGCCTCCTGCGACGCCGTGGATCTTCGCCGCCATCGTCGTTCTGCTGGTCGCGGGCCGGTTCGTCCTGACTCCTCTGCTGGCGTTCCCCTCGCTCCAGACCTGGGCGACGATCTTCGTGGCGATCTCCGTCCAGGCACTGCCGTTCCTCGTCTTCGGCGTGCTGCTGTCGGCCGCGATCACGGCCTTCGTGCCGGCCTCGTTCTGGACCCGTGCCCTCCCCCGGCATCCGTACGCCGCCGTTCCCGTGGCGGGGGCGGCGGGCGCGGTCCTTCCCGGGTGCGAGTGCGCGTCCGTCCCGGTGGCCTCGGGCCTGATGTCGAGGGGCGTCACGCCCGCGGCCGCGCTGGCGTTCCTGCTCGCCTCACCCGCGATCAACCCGGTGGTCGTGGTGGCCACCGCGGTCGCGTTCCCCGGCCAGCCGATGATGGCCGTCGCGCGGTTCGCCGCATCCCTCATCGTGGCCGTCCTCGTCGGGTGGCTCTGGCTGCGCTTCGGCCGCTCCACCTGGTTGCGCGTCCCCACCCGTACGGCTGCCGCCGGTTCGAAATGGGAGGCGTTCCGGGAGGCCGCGCAGCATGATCTGCTTCACGCCGGAGGCTTCCTGGTCGTCGGTGGAATGACCGCGGCCACGTTGAACGTCGTGGTGCCGCGCTCCTGGCTGACCACGGTGGCGGACGTGCCGTTGCTGTCCATCGTGGTGCTCGCGCTGCTCGCCGTCCTGCTGTCGATCTGCTCGGAGGCGGACGCCTTCGTGGCGGCGTCGCTGACGGCGTTCTCCCCTACCGCACGGCTGGCCTTCCTGGTGGTCGGGCCGATGGTGGACCTGAAACTGATCGCTCTCCAGATCGGGACGTTCGGACGGGCGTTCGCGGCCCGGTTCGTCCCCCTGACATTCATATTGGCGGTGCTGGTGAGCATGGCCGTCGGAGGCGTCCTGCTGTGAACCGGATGTCGCAGAGCCTGGTGATGGTGTTCCTCGGCGGAGCCGTGCTGCGGATCACCGTGTTCTCCACGACCTATCTCAACTACGTGAAACCCGGGTTCCGCCCGTTCCTGATCGCGGCGGGTGCCGTGGTGCTGGCACTCGGGGTCATCGGCCTGATCCAGGAGTGGCGCAAGCCGTACCTCACCGGCCCGGACCACCACCCGGACGGCGGCCACAGTGAACACGGCGGCCACGATGAACACGGCAAGCACGGCGGACACGATCACTCGCACGGTCCGCGGGTGGCGTGGCTGCTCTGCCTGCCGGTGTTCGCGATCTTTCTCATCGCCCCGCCCGCGCTCGGGGCGTTCGCCGCCCGCTCCGAGGAGCCTCCGCCGCGGCCGCCGATCAGCGCGGAGACCTACAGCGCCCTCGCCGGGGACACGGTGACCGCGATGCCGATCGGGGAGTTCATCGGCCGGGCCTGGGCGGACTCGACCTACTCCCTCACGGGGAAGCGGGTCCGGCTCACCGGGTTCGTGGTGCCGTCCGCGAAGAAGAACCGGTGGTATGTCACGCGCATCCAGATGAACTGCTGCGCCGCCGACGGCATCCCGCTGAAGGTGGCCGTCCTCAAGGCTGCCCGGCCGCCGGTGGACACCTGGGTGGAGGTCACCGGCACATGGGTGCGCCCCAAGTCCGACAGGATTCCCAACGGGATGGTCGCCCCCGAGCTCGTGGCCACCGACGTCACCGAGATTCCCCAGCCCGTGGAGCCTTATGAGTGAGGACCGCGGGGAGCCGCGCCGAACGTGGGGAACGATCAGCCGAGAGCGACCATCACAGGGGTGAACAGGCGAGCTCGGTCCCCGGGGAGTTCCTCGCCGTACTCCATGATCGTGGTGGAGAAGCCGTGGGTCAGACCGTGCTCCATCGCCCAGGCGACCAGCTCGGGCCTGCCCGTGTCGATATCGACGCGCACCGGCCCCTCGACATCGGAGGCCAGATCGGAGAGCAGTTCCAGCGCGATGTCCGCGTCCTGCGCGATCACAGGTCCGAGGACCGTGTCGCTCACGTTGCGCCAGGCACCGCCGAACCCGGCCAGCCCGCCGGGGCCGTCGACCACGCGGAACTGCTCCCAGAACGACCGCAGCCGGGTCAGCAACTCGACGCGCGGCGCACCGAAGACCTCGGCGTCCAGAGCGAGGATCGCCGGCAGATCCGAGGGTGCCGCGGGCCGGGACGACCCTCGGCGCAGCCCCACCGCCTGTCCCGTATAGGTGGCGCACTCGCCGACCGGCCGGAAGCCCAGCCTCTCGTACATCGGCCTCCCGTACGCGGTGGCGGTCAGCCAGGCGCTCGACGTACCCGACCGGTCCAGCGCGTACCGCAACAGGCCGCCGCCGAGTCCACGGCGTTCGTGCCGCTTGGCGACGAGCATCATGCCGATGGCGGTGACCTTCCGGCCGAAGCGGGTGGCCACGACCGTCGCGGCCAGCCCACCGTCGGGATCGTCGATCCCGTAGACGTCGCCGACCTCGAACAGCAACCGCCACTTGCGCTCCTCGGGCGACCACTCGCGGTCCTCGCCCAGGCGCAGGCACGCAGGCAGGTCACCGACATCGAGGACGCGTACGGCGGAGCCGGCGATCAGCTGGTCGGTCACGTGGTTCCTTCGGGTCGGAGTGGATCCGGTGAGAGGACGACGGTCGTGATCGGCGGGGTTGAGTGAAGAACCGGTCCGACCGGGCGCACGCAGGGCACCTGAAATCCTGCCGTGCGTCCACCAGCGGTTCAAACGGTTTTAGGCCCGGCCTTCGGCTTCGCCGCGCGATTTCCGGTGTGCTTGGATCACAGAGCATGAGCTTGGCATCGACAACGTACGGCGACGGTTTCCCCCTTGTCTGCCTGTCCTGGTTCGGGCTGGACGGCGACGCCATGGCGGCGGCGATGGAACCCGCCCTGACTGACACGATCGCCCTGCGCCGGTTCTATCCGGATCTGCCGGGGCATGGCCGGTCGCCGGGAGGTCCCGAGAATTCCGACGAGGTCGTGGACGCCGTGCTGGAGTTCGTCGACGCGCGGATCGGCTCCGAGAGGTTCCTGCTCGCCGGTTGCTCCTACGGGGGATACATCGCCGCCGCGATCACCCGCCGACGCCCGGAACAGGTGGCCGGCCTGCTGTTGGTCTGCTCAGGTGTGAAGATCGGGAGGAAAGATCGGGATCTTCCCGAGCTTCCGGACCGTGCCGACCCCGACGGGTGGCTGTCGGGCGTGCCCGCCGACCTGCGCGACCATCTCTCCCTGGCGCTCGGCAACCGGGACCGCGAGGTCGCCGAGCGCGTGGCCGCCGTACTCGCCTCCTCGGCCACAGGCGACGACGCTTACCAGGCGCGGCTCCGGGCGACGGGTTATCCGGTCTCCGACGAGGGCGCCGACGCGATTTACTCGGGCCCCACGAGCCTCGTCAACGGGCGGCAGGACCGGATCGGCGGATACGCCGACCAGTTCCGTGCCTTGTCGTCCTATCCGTACGCGACCTTCAGCGCGCTGACCGATGCGGGACATTACGTGCCGTTCGAGCAAGCTCGGGTTTTCCGTGACCTCACGCGGGAATGGCTCGCGCGCTGTGACGTCGACCGGTGACCCCCACCGCCACAGAGGGACCACAGAAGATCTAGGCGCTTCATCCAGTGCGTCGCGTTTCCCATCAAGGTCCAGCGGTAGGGCCGATGAGGACAGCGAAGGACGGAGGAGAAGATGATCAGGCAGGAGCAGATTCCGCAGGTACTGGACATCCCGGTCCAGGGCACCGGCGGACAGAAGCTCGGCGAGGTCAAACACGTCTTCCTCGACGACGACACGGGGCAGCCGGAATGGCTGTGCGTGAAGACCGGGCTGTTCGGCATGAACGAGACGTTCGTTCCGATCCGCAACGCGGACCTGGTCGAAGACCATGTAGAGGTCCCGTACGACAAGGAGCGTGTCAAGGGCGCTCCGAACGTCGACGTCGATGCCGGCGGGCATCTGTCCGTGGAGCAGGAACGTGAGCTCTACCGCTACTACGACATGAACTGGGACACGTCCTGGGATCAGGCCAACCGGCCCGGCCAGGGCTGGGCGCACACCGGCGGCCAGCAGGAGCGCGAGCGCCTGGGCGGACTGCCCGGCGAGCCCACGCCCTCGGGCCAGACGGGCCGCCCGGGAGAGACGGGTCGCCTGGGCGAGACAGGGGCCGGCCGCAGGAGAGAGTCGCTGGGCACCCGCCTGCGCAGATACCTGACACCGGAACAGTCGCGCAAGGAGCGTCCCGGCGCCAAGCGCGACGACTTCGGCGACACCGGCCAGTCCGGACGTCCGCGCTAGAACCACAGAACCAGCCGACCGGTGGAACCGCGCCGCTTCCCAGGCGGACGTTCCCGGTACGGCATCAGCCGGCACAGGTTCGGAGGTCCGCCCTCCGGACCTGTGCCGCACCACATCTCGCCCCCGCCGAGCTGAGACGAGCGATCCCGGGCCGCGCTCCCATCGGTACTACCGGGCGCGCGGTTCCCGGACCTCGTCGTTCATCGCTCCTTCTTTATCTTCCGGGTGTCCCGAGGGGCGACGTACGGCACCTTGTCGGGCGCGTGGCCCGCTTCTATGGCGCGTTGCCGAGCCAGCTCGGCATCGAACTCCACCCCGAGCAGGATCGCGATGTTGGTGATCCACAACCAGATCAGGAAGACGATGACGCCTGCGAGCGTGGCGTAGGTCTTGTTGTAGGAGCCGAACTTCGCCACGTACAGGGCGAACAGAAGCGACGCGATGATCCAGATGATCACCGCGAGCATGCTGCCGGGGGTCAGCCAGCGAAACCGCGGCTGCCGGACGTTGGGAGCGAGCCAGTACAGCAGGGCGAGCGCCAGGGCGACGAGGACCACCAGGACGGGCCACTTTCCGATGTTCCAGATCGCGAGAGCGGTCTGGCCGATCCCCAGCGCCCGTCCGGCCCGATCCGCCAGCCCACCCGTGAAGACCACGGCGAACATTCCGGCGGCGGTCAGCACCACGAGTACGGCGGTGATGCCGAGGCGCAGCGGCAGGGTCACCCATTTCGGCCGCCCCTCGGGCATGTCGTACGCCACGTTGGCGACCCGCATGAACGCCGCGACATACCCCGAGGCGGACCACAAGGCCACGACGATCCCGATGATGGTGGCGACCCCCGCCGCCTGCCGGCTTCCTTGGAGTGCCTGCAGTACGGGCGCGAGGGTCTGCTTGGCCGGGCCGGGGGCCAGCGCGCCGACGTTGTCCATCAGGGCTTGCGTGGCCGAGGTGCCGAACAGGCCCAGCAGCGACACGACCGCCAGCAGCGCAGGAAAGATCGAGAGCACCGCGTAGTAGGTCAGCGCGGCGGCCCAGTCGGTGACCTTGTCCCGCTGGAACTCCCTGACGGTCCGCCTGAGCACGGCACGCCACGACTTCCTGGGCAGATCAGTGGGGCTCTCGGGTGCTCCCGGCGAGTCACGCTGAGGATCTTCTCGCGTCATGGCATCTTCCCTCGCCCACCCGTTTCGTTCACCGGATCAGGCGCTACCCGCACAATCAGGACGCATTCTCAGGCAGCCAGACACGATGATCTGTCGAGGCTGAACCAGTCGACGCGCCGGCGGAGTCACTGCGGCGGAGCGAGCCGCGTCACCTGTCGGCGAACCGAATCGTCGATGTCCGCCTGGAGCAGTCCGTTGGCGATGGCCGGCGCACAGCCCAGCATGACGGTGACACGCGCCGCCGGGCCGTCGGGATAGCCGAACATCAGCCGGAACGTACGCTGATCAGAGGCGCTGTCGTCCCTGCGGCATCCCGGACGGCTGGGGAGGATGTCCACGGAGTTCAGCGCCGCGGTCAGGGACTTCGCCACGTCACGGCCGTACCGCGCGCGGGGAGCCCGTTCGGTGTACGCGATTTTCGCGTTGTCCCAGCAGATCAGCACCGATGTGGGGTCATCCGGCACCATCCGCACGTTCTGGCCACGGCGTGCTCCGGGATCCCGGCACGGGTCCTCGGGCCCCTTGAGCGTCCATGTCCCACTCCGGTAGGCGGCGGTGATGTCGCGCCCGACGTACGCGCGACTGGTCACAATGCCGTTCGTCGTCGTCACGCAGGCGTTGACCTCGTCGGCACTTCCGACCCACAACCTCCGCTGATCGGGATAGGTGAACCGGATGAGATAGCTCGTCATCGGGCCGCCCATGAGAGTGCACCCTCCAAGGTCCGCACCCACCGGCAGGTAGGCGAGGTCACGCGCCATCTGTTCGGCGCCACCGGTCAGGATCCGGCTCCCGGCGAGACGCTCGTTCCCCGGATGTGTGTTGCTGCCCGGATACGCGCAGATCATCACCTCGATCGGTGTTCCGGGCACCAGCGACTCCTCGACTCCGGGAAGGTCCGCCGCGGCGGGCACCCAGCCACCGAAACCGAAACCGTCTGCGTCTCCGCCCCATCGCTCCGGGCACGCCACCGGCACGGGAAGCGCTTCTCTCCACGGCTGCCAGATCAGTACGGCCGCCGCCGCGAGGGTCACGGCGGCGACCAGGACCAGTTGCTTCGTCCACCGTCTTGTGGGCATCCGGCGTGTCAACGGCTCGGGTGCGTCGGATCGCGGGGCGACCACTCGAAGGCGACGTGAAGACGACCGACGCGGACCGATGGACGCTCTTTCTCCGTGGCTGCCGGCGCGTACTCGTCGAGCGCGGTCCGGTCGCCGTTCATCGAGAAACCGGATCCGCCCATTGTCAAGACACGTGTCACCATAAGGCCGTCATTATGCTGCATCGGAACAGACATAGCATGATCATGCTCGATTACGCGATGTAGTGACACTGAAAATCCGGGCAATTTACACGATCTCACCTCCGGCCGAACCGGAACATGCCATCATCACGAACGGATCAGGCAGTCCGGTGTGACGTGAGGAGAGTCCACATGGGCAATGTCGGCCCCCTAGAACTCGCCATCTTCGGAATCATCCTGCTGGTCATCTTCGGCCTGACCGTCGGCCTTCTCGTCCTCGCCATCAGGCTCGCGATCCGCGCCGGCCGGAAAAGGTGATCTCGGCCACCTCGGCTCCCGTCTCGCCTGATCGCGCGCGATAGCCTTCGGACCCATGTCGTACGACGTCTGGGTCCATGGGCCGGGTGACGGGGCAGGCGGGCGGGGCACAACTGCTCGGGCTACCGTTTCTCGCGCAACCGCCCGCCCCGTCTGCCGCAGTGCGATGACGTTCGCTGGCGGCGGTGCGGCGAACGTCGTGATGGATTCCTCCCGTTTCGGGATGTCGATTCGGCCGATCTTCCCGTCGGGGGAGAAGACCTCCACCGATTCCGTGGATGTCGGGCGGGGCGGCGGGGTGTCGGCGGACGCCGGAGTTCCGACGGCGACGACGGTGGCGGCGGTCAGCGCGCTCAAGGCGAGTCTGAGGGGATGGCGCACAACGTCTCCTTGGGAGTGTGCGTGGCGTTTCGACCCCAGAGTGAGCGCTCGTTCGAATCGAAGGTAATCTCGCTTCGCGATAACCCCCCAGCTATAACGGATTTCTCCTCACGCCCGGCTCTCGTGTGGAGTTCGCGCGATCAGGCGAAGTCACAACTAACCGTGGAGACGGATCCGGTGCCTCGCCTATGGGCAGCAGGCAGGGGAATTGCATCGGAAGAGCTCGACAGATCCGCTCACGCTCAGTGCGGCGCATCGATCGCCGTACACCGACAAACACCGTGGCAGGAAGCGCGGCGTGTCATCACCGCCGATCGGGCAGGACCGTTTCTTTGGCGAACGGCGGCGGCCGCGTCGAACTCACGCACAGAATTCGTTGTCGGACCGATCGGCGACACAGCTGCACATTCCATGGGAACGACCGTCGTCTACGGACAGCAATATTGTTCGACGGACTGTGCCGGACCTGTCCGAACTCATCTCCCCGGCCGCGGGGACGACCGTCCTGATCGCGATGGGATCCGTCATTCGGTCGACAGAAAGGGTCAGGAATCTCCCCCGGCGGAGACGCCTGCTCCAAATGACCGCAGGAACGGAACGCAGCGGAATTCCGCGGGCCGTCAGGCGGCCGGGGATGGTCAGCGACCTCACCCGCGATCAGCGATCTCGCCCCCGATCCCCCGCACGAGGCTCAGGGCGATGACAGGATCGAATGCCCATATCCTTGATCGCGTCGGAGACGACGTGATCCGTACTGTGCTCCTGACCTGGCCGAGTGCCGCGGTCGATCCAGATCGTGCGTGGGCCTGTGGCATGCCCGCCCGCCCTGTCGGGCGGTGAGGTCGTTTCCGATCGTCCAACCTCCACCGTTGAGAGTCACGCCGCGGCGTGTGGCCATGCTCGCGATGGGACCGAGCCTGGATTTCGGATGCCCATAATTACCGGGAGCATCGTCGGGCGCATCTGCTCGATCTGCTATTCGTCCTGCTCATAAGGCAGATCTGGGCGAGTAGCAGGTGATCGCGTAAGGCCGTGTCGGGGCCCACAGAACCCGACCGATATTCTCTCGAAAGATCGGAAGGTGGACGATGAGTCTTGGCGAGTTGATCGTGCCCAATGGCGTGGAGCAGATCATCGGTTCGGAGGAGCTCTTCTTCTCCACGACCGACCAGCACGGGTTGATCCGCAGTGGCAACTCGGTGTTCGTCCGGACCTCCCGGTTCTCCCTCGATGAGCTCACCGAGGCGCCGCACAACATCGTCCGCCACCCCGACATGCCGGCCGGCGTCTTCCGGTTGATGTGGGACCGCCTGCTCACCGGGCGCCCGGCGGGGGCCTACGTCCAGAACCTGGCGAAGGACGGCAGCCACTACTGGGTTTTCGCCACCATGACGCCCTCGTCAGACGGCTTCCTGTCGGTACGGATGGCGCCGCAGACCGAACTGTTCGAGGCCGTCAAGCGCGTCTACAAGTACGTGGCCGACATCGAGTACGAGGCGGCCAAGCGCAACGGGATGAACCGGCGCGACGTGGCGCAGCTCGGCATGGAGCAGATCGAACAGCTGCTGGGCGAGCTCGGGTTCGGCTCACACGACGAGTTCCTCACCGAGGCGCTGACCACCGAGGTCGCGGCGCGCGGCCGGCTGGCTTCCGCGACCTACGCCCGCCCCCGTGCCCAGGGAGCGATCGCGGAGGTGCTTTCCGGCGCGGGAGCCCTGGAAACGATGCTGACCGACCTGGTGGAGCGGCTGGAGAGCTATCGGGAGTTCAGCGAGCGGCTCATGTGGTCGTCCACCAAGGTCCTCGACGTCGCCCGCCGACTCGACGGCACGGTCGCCAAGGCCCAGGACGCCTCCGCGGTGGTCGCCGACACCGCGCCGGTGCTGAGCAACGTCGCCCGGGTGATGGCCACGCCGACGCACACCGCGGTGGTCACGCTGGAGCGGCTGGTGCCACGGCTCGCCGCGCTTCGCTCGTACGTCTCGGACCTGCGGTTCCGGATCGCGCTGGCGAGCCTGCACAACGACATGGTCGCCGCGTTCGCGGCCGAGGTCGTGGACGGCATCGCGCCACCGACCTCGCTGCGCGAGGTGCCCCAGCTCTGCGACGCCGTACATGAGAGCGTGCTGGAGATGTCGGCCAGGGCACAGCAGGTGAACCAGGCACTGCGCGACGTGGTCTCCGACGTCGCCGAAGCGGGCGAACGGCTGGCCGAGTTCCGCAGGTTCCTCGGGAAGTGGCGGATCCTCGTACTGCGTCACCGGGTCGAGAGCGTGCTCGGTGACCTGATGCAGCCGATCGACGACGAGTTCGCCGCGAGCTGGGACGGCATGGACATGCTGCACGCGTTGGGCCGGGAGTTCGAGAGCTCAGCCGTGCCGTTCGACGTCCAGGCCCTGGAATCCCAGGTGGCCAGGATCCGGACCGCCGCCACCCGCGACATCTCCTGAGCCGGGCCCACGAGACGCTTCCTGGACCGGCCACCTACGCCGAATATCCACCATATTCGCCCGACCTGCGAGGATAACGGTCCGATGAAGGTCGGCGGTGTGCGCGCGGCGGCGGTTAGTCGGTCGTCGTCACAGTTCGGCACAATTGCCGATGTGCGAGTCGGATTGCTCGGACCGTTCGAGGTCCGAAACCGCGATGGGTCCGTGGTGGAGGTTCCTGGGATTCGACTGCGCGCACTGCTTGCTGCACTCGCCCTCGAATCCGGCCGGATCGTCACGCGTGCGAGGCTGGTGGACTGGATTTGGGGGCCACGGCCGCCCGCGGACGAAGTGAATGCCTTGCAGGCGCTGGTGTCCAGGCTGCGCAGGGTGTTGCCAGACGGTGTGATCGAGGCGGATTCCGGCGGGTACCGGCTGGCCGTGGCTCCTGATGCCGTGGACGTGTGCCGGTTCGAGCACCTGGTCGGCCAGGCCCGTGCCGCCGAGCCTGCTGCGCGGGCGGACCAGCTGCGCTCGGCCTTGGCATTGTGGCGCGGTACGGCCATGGCGGACATCGCACTGCAAGGCAGCGATGCGTTCGACGCCGCGGTCGCGCGTCTGGCCGAACTCCACGTTGCCGCGCTCGGGGATCGGGTGGATGCAGATATTCGCCTCGGGCGTGGCTCGGAGTTGGTCTCCGAGCTGACCGAGCTGGTCGCCACGTACCCGCTGCGGGAGGGGTTCGTGGCGGCCTTGATGCGAGCGCTCGCCGAGGCGGGGCGTGGAACTGAGGCGCTGACCGTGTACCAGCGGACGCGCGAGCGGCTCGCTGAGGAGTTGGGCGCCGATCCGTCGGCCGAGCTCTCCGCGCTGCACACCGCGTTGCTGCGTGGCGAGCTGGGCGAGCGGGCGGAGAACAGCAGGACGAACCTGCGCGCCGAGCTGACGAGTTTCGTCGGCAAGGACGCTGACATCTCCGCGGTCGCCGGTCTGGCCATCAAGCACCGACTGGTTACCTTGACGGGAGCGGGTGGCTCTGGCAAGACGAGGCTGGCCACGGAGACCGCGCGGACGATGCTCGCCGAGCTGCCGGATGGGGCGTGGCTGGTCGAATTGGCCTCGGTGCGGGCAGGCGGTGAGTTGGCGCAGGCCGCTCTTACCGCGATCGGCCTGCGTGACCAGGCGTTGCTCGGCGGTGCGCGGGGTGGGGAACCGATGGATCGGCTCATCGCCGCGGTCCGGGAGCGCTCGATCCTGCTGATTCTGGACAACTGCGAGCACGTGATCGAAGCGGCCGCGGCTTTCGCGGATCGGCTTCTGGGGGAGTGCCGGAGGCTGCGGATCCTGGCCACGAGCAGGGAACCGCTCGGTATCACCGGGGAGGTGCTGTGGCAGGTCGAGCCGCTCGCGCTGCCCGCGAAGAAGGCGGACCCCTCCGAGGCCGGGTCCTCGCCCGCGGTGCGGCTGCTGCGGGACCGTGCGGATCTGGTGCGCAAGGGCATCGGCTCCGACGCGCACACCTTGTCGGCCATGGCGCGGATCTGCTGGGCGCTCGACGGGATGCCGCTGGCGATCGAACTGGCCGCGGCGCGGCTGCGCACCATGTCCATCGATCAGCTGGCACGTCGGCTCGATGACCGATTCCGTCTGTTGACCAGCGGCAGCCGTACGGTGCTTCCCCGGCACAAGACGCTGCGCGCGGTCGTGGACTGGAGCTGGGATCTGTTGACCGAGGCCGAACGCGTGGTGTTGCGGCGGCTCTCGGTGTTCTCCGGTGGGGCGAGCCTGGAAGCGGCCGAACGGGTGTGCGGGGACGAGGCATTCGCCGGGGAGCACGTATTCGACATGCTGACCGCCTTGATCGAGAAGTCACTGCTGCTCGCCGACGGCGAGGGCGCGCCGCGCTACCGGATGCTCAACACCATCAGGGAATACGCAGCGCACCGGCTCATCGAAGCCGGGGAAACCGAACTGGCGCGCCGGGCACACCTCGCCTACTTCACCGAGCTGGCCGAGACGGCAGACCCGCACCTGCGTCGGGCCGAGCAGTTGGAATGGCTGTCCACGCTCGGGGCCGAACACGACAACATCAGTACGGCCCTGCGCGGGGCGATCGCCGAGGGATGGGCCCAGGAGGCGATGCGGCTGGTCGCGGCCGTGGGCTGGTACTGGTTCCTCAGTGGGCACAGGGCCGAGGGCACCGAGTTGAGCATCGCGGCGGCCTCGCTGCACGGTGAGGTGTCCGATGAGGTGCGGGCGATGGCGTACAGCATCGTGGCAGTGTTCGTGACTTCCGGACCCGGCCGCGATCAGTATCAGGCGCGGGAGTGGATCCACGAGGCGCACCGGCTCACCCAGCGCAGCGGGTATCGCCACGCGATCCTCGGGTTCGTCGCTCCGCTGGAGCGGATGCTGCGGGAGCCGACGGATTTCCTGTCCGCGTTCGAGCCGCTCATCGCCGCCGACGATCCGTGGGTGCGCGCGCAGGCCAGGCTCACGTGTGGCCGACTGCGGCTCACGCTCGGCCGCGACGAGACTGACGTGGACACCGACATCGAGATCGCCCTTGCCGAGTTCCGCACGCTGGGTGACCGGTGGGGGATCTCGACGGCGCTGACCTTCCTGGCCGATCGGCTCGCCATGCGCGGCGAGTTCGCCCGCGCGTGTGAGCACTACGAAGAGGCGGTCGCGGCGCTGACCGAGGTAGGCGCGGCCGAGGACGTGGTCAGCCTGCGGGCGCGGCAGGCTCAGCTGTACTGGCTGCTCGGCGATGAGCGATCCAGCACGTCCGCCATGGAGGAAGCGCAGCGGTGCGCGGGCGGGATCGCCTGGCCGGACGTGCTTGCCGAGCTGGCGCTTTCGAAGGCGCAGCTGGCGCGCCGGCGCGGCGAGCCGGACGAGGCACGGCAGCACCTGGCCACGGTGCCGGCGGTGCTGGGCAACGAGGAACTGAGCGACTTCATCCACGCCAAGGCCATGGACCTGTACGGCTACCTCGCCGAGGACCTCGACAGGGCCCGCGCGCATCGGAGCGAGGCGTACCGCGCTGCTGTGGGTGCGACGTATCCGCCGCTGATCGCCGAGGTGTTGATCGGGATCGCGGATCTCGCACTGCGCCAGGGACAGTACGAGCAGGCCGTGCGATTGCTCGCGGCCAGCGACGGCGTGCGCGGTACGCCGGATCGTTCGCAGCCGGACGTCTCCAGGATCGCCGCGGACACGCGAAATCGCCTCGGCGAAGTGGTGTTCGCCGAGGCGACCCGCGACGGACAGCGGCGGGACTGGCGTGAGCTGGCCGAGATCACGCTCGCTTCGTGAACGTCGCGCGCGCCCACAGGTAGCCGATCAGCGCGAGTCCCACACACCAGGCGGCCGCCGTGAGGGCCGTGCCCGTCGATGGCGTGCCGGTCAGAAACCCGCGCAGGGTTTCGATGATCGGGGTGAACGGTTGGTACTCGGCGAACTGCCGCGCACCCGGCCCCATCTTGTCGGCCGGTACGAATGCGCTGCTCAAAAAGGGAAGGAGCATCAACGGGACGCCGAGGATGCCCGCGCTTTCCGGTGACTTCGCCGCGAGACCCGCGGCGATGGTCAGCCAGCTGATCGCCAGTACCGTCAGCACGACGATGCCGATCGCGCCGAGCCACTCCGGGAAACTCGCCGACGGGCTGAATCCCATCAGGAACGCGACCCCGATGATGAACGCGATGGCCACCAGGGTCCGTAGCATGGTCGCGATCACGTGCGCGTTCAGCACCGCGGCCCGTGACACGTCCATGACGCGAAGCCGGTTGATGAACCCGGTCGTCATATCGGAATTCACCCCGGTCGCGGTGGGACCGATGCCGTAGCCGATGGTCATAATGATCATTCCTGGCGTCGCGTAGTCGACGTAGTCCGTACCGACGCTGAATGCGCCGCCGAGTACGTAGACCATGAGGAACATCACGAAGATCGGCATGATGATGGCGTTGAGCAGTGTCAGCGGGTTCCGCATCGTGTGTCGGAAGTTGCGCCGCATCATGGTCGCGGAATCCGCCAGGGAAGCTGCGATGGCGTTCATCGTGCGCTGATCTCCTTGTTTCCGTGACCGGTGAGGGCGAGGAAGACGTCATCCAGGTCCGGTGTATGCACCGACAATTCCTCGACTTCTATGGATTGCGCATCGAGTCGATCGAGCAGCTCTCGCAGTGACCTCACCCCGCCGTCGCCGGGTACGCGCAAGGTCAGCTCTTCGTCGTCCCTTGTGGACTCGTGCAGGACCCGCGCCGCGACGTCGAGTTCGTGCCGATCGGTGAACCGTAGCCGGACATGGCTGCCGGGAACCCGCCGCTTGAGCTCATCGGCGGTGCCCTCGGCGACCAGCCGGCCCTGATCGAGCACGGCGATGCGGTTGGCGAGTTCGTCGGCCTCCTCGAGATACTGGGTGGTGAGGAAAATGGTCGTACCGTCGGCGACCAGTTCCCGGATGATCTCCCACATGGTGCGGCGGCTGCGCGGATCGAGTCCCGTCGTGGGCTCATCCAGGAAGATGATCTGCGGGTCGCCGACCAGCGTCATGGCAAGGTCCAGCTTGCGGCGCATGCCGCCGGAGTAGGACGCCGCCGGTTTGCTCGCCGCTTCAACCAGATCGAACCGGTCGAGCAACCGGTCGGCGATTCGTTTGCCCTCCGCCTTGGGCAGGTGCAGGAGATCCGCCATCATCAGCAGGTTCTCCTCGCCGGTGAGCAGGTCATCCACCGAAGCGAACTGCCCGGTGACCCCGATCGCCGCGCGCACCGCCTTGGTTTCCGTGGCCACGTCGTGCCCGGCGACGACCACCTTCCCAGCGTCGGGGGCCAGCAGCGTGGTCAACACGTTCACCGTCGTGGTCTTCCCAGCGCCGTTGGGCCCGAGCAGGGCGAAGATCGTGCCGGTCTGAACATCCAGGTCGATGCCGTCGAGCACGATCTTGTCTTTGTATGCCTTTCGCAGCCCCGAGGCCACGATCGCTGAACCGTTCATGGCATCCACGATCGCCGACCGCTCTGATACCGGGCCGTTGCCGTGCTGACGCGGCCGCTGACACGGCACCGCATCAGATCTGATCGCCGTCAGGACCTCCGCCGGCCAGGCTCGGAATTTCCGCGGGGCCCGGGAATGTCAGCCGTAGGCTCCGCTACGGCCTCCTCCTCCGCCTTGCGATGCATCATCTGGATCCGCGCTCGCGACGGACAGCATTTGTCAGACGCTCCCTAGCGGCGGTAGTAGTACGCCGCCGTGTAGCCCATGTTTCCCCTAATGCTGACATTTCGGCAGTTCTTCTGCGTGAAGAGTGACCCGCCCTGGTTGGCGCCGCGGAATTTGACGATCCAACCAGGCGAGTCCCAGGTCACCGACTCGACGATGGCGATGTGTCCATAGCGTGGGTAGTAGGTGTCCTTCCACACGGCTACATCACCTTTCCTGGGCGCCATGCCGTACCCGACATACTTGAACCCGTTCTGCTTCAGAACGGCTCCCATGTCGGTGGCGTTCCTCATCTGTCCGGTCAGCCCGTAATATCGCTGCACGAACGCGACGCACTGGCAATTTGAGGCGGCCGCCGCACCGACATCCGACTCGTCGATGATGTCGGTGCCGACCCCGGTGGCTGGTCCGATGTCGTCGCCCTCAACCGAGGCGATGGTTTGGGCGCTGTGAGCGCCGGTGCCGGCAGTCGCCGGTTGACCAAACTGCGCGAACACCAGTCCGAATGCGATCGTCAGCGCCGCGGTACGTGGCAGAAGGCCGGGAAGGATTCTCGATGATGAACCGCCGCCGCCGGTCAGTGCCATAAGAGCATTTCTCCCTACGAGACTTGAATGATCACAACGGCGAAACGGTATCAGCGACATATATAGTTTTTGCATAGAAAGCACCCTTTTGGGTTCCTGCCAGCTTCTGGACAGTCAGCGACATAATCTGACAGGGAATCTCGGCATTCTCAATTCATCACACAGAAGCCGGTACGGCGGGCTCGACCACGCGGTGCCGGCCGTCAGCCAGCCGCGACGCACGGGACACACGGGCCAGCGCCAGGAAGGAGATCAGCAGGAAGGCGGCGCCCAGCGGCATGAGGTCCTTCTCCACGAACGGCACCAGGACGTCGGCGATCACCAGGACGGGCGTCCACGCCTTGACGCGGCGCCGGATCGCAAGCTGGAGGACCAGGCCGATCTGGGCGACGAAGAACAGCAGCGGCCCGAAGTCGTAGATCACCTGCTGCACCCCGGGAACCGCCTGGACCTGATCGAACAGCGCGCCCATCGCGGCGTGGTCGGCTGACCGGAACCCCAAGACGATGTCGATGACGAACTGAGCGATCAGCGTGGCGATGCCGACATATCCGGTGGAGGCCAGACCAGTGGCCAGGCGTCCGCGACCGGCCAGCCTCCGCATCTCATGAAAGGCCACGGCGAAGAACGCCAGGGCGCCGATGAAGGCCAGATGCCCGGTCGTCCAGGCGACCCCGGGACCGCGGCTGCCGTCCAGGCCGTCCAGGATGCGGATCACGCCGTAGGTGAAGGTGAGGACGGGGGCGGCGACGAAGGCGATACGGGGGTTCATCTCGTTGACTCCTTAGCTGCGATGACCTCCCCAATCCTGGTTTCCCACGGCCGCACGGACATCGCCGAGGCGAGCGAACTCCCACATCCCTCTCGAGAGGGATCCGTCATTCCCCCGGATCAGGCGGCCGGTCCCCGCCGTCGTCGTCTCCAGCCGCCACCCGCCGGCCACACGTGATCGGCCGCGGGATCGACCACCACTGGGACTGATGGACCATGCGTTGGCCACGGGCCTCTTGGCGAATGGTCACCCGATCACCGTCTGGAACCGCTCGTCGGCCAAGGCTGACGATCCCGTCGCCAACGGCGCCACCCTGGCCGGCTCGATCAAGAGCGCGGTCGAGGCAAGCCCACTCGTCATTGTCTGCGTGACGGCCCGCCGAGCAGGCGGATCAACCGAGATGAGGCCGCAGGCCACCCCGAAACGGCAATAAAGTCATGATCTGCGAACCCAATAGGGATATAGTCTCCCAAGCCACGTAACGCGAGGAGGTGAGCCCGATGACCACGAACCACCCTGTCCGGGCACTCCTGGCCGCTGCGTCTGTCTGACCGGCACTCAGGAGCGCCCGCCCGTCGAGCACTCCTGAACGAAGGAACAATGACAGTCAAGCCCTTTCAGATCTCCGTATCCGATGATGTCCTGAACGACCTGCGTACGCGCCTCGCCCGCACCCTCTTCACGGCGGCGTCAGACACCACCTACTGGGCCGCCGGGACCGATCCCGGCTACCTGCGCGAGCTCGTCACGTACTGGGCGGACGGATTCGACTGGCGCGCGGCCGAGACGGCGCTCAACGCCTACCCGCATCACATCGCCGAGATCGCCGGACAGCAGGTGCACTTCGTGCACCTGCGCGGCAGAGGCGCCGAAGGCGCGCCCGCGCCGTTGCCGCTGATCCTGACCCACGGCTGGCCAAGCAGCTTCGTGGAAATGCTGCGAGTCGCCGAGCGGCTGGCCGACCCGGCTGGCCACGGCGGTGACCCCGCTGACGCATTCGACGTGGTCATTCCCTCGCTGCCCGGTTTCCTGTACTCCGAGCTGCCGCAAGGGCCGTTCACCCGCAGGGGCGTCGCCGAGACCTGGCACACGCTCATGACCGAGACCCTCGGCTACCCGCGCTTCGGGGCCTTCGGCGGTGACATCGGGGGCGGGGTGACGCAGTGGCTCGGCGCCCTCTACCCGGGCGAGGTCGTCGGCGTCCACGTCACCTCCGCAGTGATCACGACCGACTTCCGGGAGCAGCCGCCGACCGCCGAGGAGGCGGCATACCTCGAAGCCCTCAGCGCGTACGACGCCACGGACCAGGGCTACAGCGAGATCATGTGCACCCGGCCGGACACGATCGCCGCCGCACTGGCGGACTCCCCGGCGGGACTCGTCGCATGGATCATCGACAAGTATCGCGACTGGAGCGACTGCGGCGGCGACCTGGAGACCCGCTGGGACAAGGACACCCTGCTGACGATCGCGACCCTCTACTGGGCCACCGGCACCATCGGCTCATCCTTCCGGCAGTACTACGACTACCCCCAGAACAGACCGGTCCCGAACATCACGGTGCCCAGCGCGGTGACGCTGAGCAACGAACCGGCCTACGCGAACATCCCCCGGAGCCTCACCGAACGTCTCTGCACCGACCTGCGCCACTGGAGCACCCCAGAACGGGGAGGGCACTTCATGGCTCATGAGGAACCCGAACAGGTCGCCAACGAGCTGCGCGCCTTCTTCCGGCCCCTCAGGTCCGGAAGCTGACGTCCGTCCCCCCGCGGCCACCGGCCGCGGGGGGACTCGCGGGACGTGGCCGGCGTGACGGGAGTCACCGGAAGCGCCCTTCTCTGAGCCGGATGTCCGATACGGTGCGGGTGCCGATTATTCATCCGGCCAGGTAAATCCGCATGGTGGTACTCCCTGAGGACGCCTCCCCGTCGGTCGCGTCGGCGAATGTCGAAATCGCAGCTACGCGATCGGCGCGCTACGCCTGCTCGGCTTCACCAACATCACCGACGGCACCCGATGGGCGCGCACTTCCATAATCCGCTGATCGCTAACCTCGTGCTCGCGCTCGGCCACGCCGAGTGCTACCCCCGCTTCGGCTTCGTCCCGGCCTCGCGCCATGCCATCCGGCCGCCCTTCGACGTCGAGGACAAGTACATGATGGCGCTCGTCTTCGACCCCACCCGGCCCGTGCCGTCCGGCACCATCCGCTACCCGGCCGCGTTCGGAGTCTGACCCATGGAAGGGCGTCGAGCGCGGGCTGCCACTGCAGGTCCACATCGGCTACGGCGACCCCGACGTCGACCTGCACCGCTCCGACCCGCTGCTGCTGCACTGCTACCCCTTCCACCGCAACGCCGGCTTCCTCGCCCAGGTGTACCCGAACGTCTACTTCGACGTCGGGCTGGGAGTGGACTACACCGGGGCGCGCAGCGTGGCCGTCGTCGCCGAACGCCGGGAGCCTGCTCTCCGCCTACCTCGCCGGATCTTCCCGGAACACATCGGGCCGGACGAGCCGCTCGTGCCGGAGTTCCGCGACCACCGGGGCGCGCACGTGCCCTGGTGGCTCGGCGCCTGGCTTGATGACCTGGGTAGACACCACTGCCTGCTACTCTATGATGCTAATTAATCACAATGCGTAACAACGGGGGTTATTGTGAAGATCGCCTGCGTCGGCGGCGGACCCGCCAGCCTGTACTTCTCGATCCTGATGAAACGGGTGGACCCATCCCACGACATCACCGTCCACGAGCGGAACCCAGCCGGTTCGACATACGGCTGGGGCGTGACCTACTGGGACGGACTACTCGACTACCTCCACGGCGCCGACCCCGAATCCGCACGCACCATCGAGGAGAACTCAGTCCACTGGGACAGCTGGGAGATGCACGTTTATGACCGCGCCACGGTGGCGACGGTGGCAGGGGAAGACTGGGGCGAAGGCTTCGGCATCGGCCGGCATCAACTGCTCGACATCCTCACCGAACGCGCCCGCTCCCTCGGCGTGCACATCGAGTTCGAACACGAGATCACCGACAGGGACGAACTCGCCGACGCCGACCTCGTCGTCGCCGGCGACGGCGTCAACAGCCTGCTGCGCGAACGCCACACCGACCACTTCGGCTCCGAGATCACGGTCGGACGCAACGTCTACGCCTGGCTCGGCACCACCAAGGTCTTCCGCTCCTTCACCTTCACCTTCGTGGAGACCGAGCACGGCTGGATCTGGTGCTACGGCTACGGATTCAGCAAGGACCACAGCACCTGCGTCATCGAATGCTCCCCCACCACCTGGAAAGGACTCGGACTCCACCAGGCGAACAAAGCCGACAGCCTGGCCCTCCTGGAGAAACTCTTCGCCGACATCCTGGACGGACACCCACTGATCGCCCAGGCGCACACCGAAGACGGCACACAATGGCTGAACTTCCGCACCCTGACCAACCGGACGTGGTACCACGACAACCTCGTCCTGCTCGGAGACGCCGCGCACACCACCCATTACTCCATCGGCGCCGGCACCGCCCTCGCACTGGAAGACGCCGCCTTCCTGGTCAACGCACTACACGGGGAGACACAACTCCAGGCCGCCCTCGCCCGCTACGACCGGGAACGCCAAGCCGCGATCCGCCTCTCCCTGAGAGCGGCCCGCTATAGCGCCCGATGGTACGAGAACCTCCCGCGCTACGTCGGCCTTCCACCGGAGCAACTGTTCGAACTGCTCGGCCAGCGGCGCTCCCCGCTCCTCCCGCACGTCCCACCACGGCTGTACTACCGGCTCGGCCAGGCGGCCGATCAGTTGTACTACCTGCTCGGCCAGGCGGCCGATCAGTTCAGGTCGCTACGCAACCGCGGGCGCCGGCCGGACCCCGGACCACATGAACCAAACACGCCGGGACAACCGGACGAGATGATCACGCGCTGACCCGCCCCGGGACGAAAACGCGACCACCAGCGCCGCCGCACCACGTACGCCGAGGCGGAGCCACCGCCGCGCACCGCCGCCGAACGCCGACACGAAGTCAGACCTCACGACACGGCCCTGAACTCCTACCGCTACGAAACGAGCGGGACTGTAAGAACAACGGCTCTGTCGCAGATTCGGTGGTGACGGAACGTCCCGGCACGACGGTAAATCGTGCATGATCTCGACGAGCTTGTGAATGTGGTGTTTTCCGGGTTATCGCCACTGGTCGTGAAGAACGTGGCGAACGAGGGCGAGTGGATCCAGGTGCGGGCGCGAACCCCGGACAGGCCGGTCGCCTGTCCGGGCCGCGGCCGCTTGAGGCGCACAGGAGGTGGACTGCGAATCCGTTGCTGTCAGCGTTGCTGCCACTGGAGATCAAAAAGCCCCGAACGATGATCTGTTTGGGGCGATTGGGCTGTTCAGAGAGTGTAGTCAGGGGCACGGTCGAACTGCCGACCTTCCGCTTTTCAGGTGTAGCAGTCGCCCTGTTGCCCATCGAAGACCTGGGGTCGAGGGTAATCGACAGTGCCCGTCGTGTGTGGCCATCCTCCGCGAGCACATCGCAGAGTTCGGCGTTCACGAAGACGGGCGACTGTTCCGTACCTCGCGGGGTGGCGTGATTTCCATCGACTGCGAGGCATGGCACAAAGCTCGGGTCCTGGCGCTGACGCCGGAACAGATCGCGTCCCCACCGGCGGCCCGGCCCTACGATCTCCGGCACGCAGCCGTCTCGCTCTGGCTCAACTCAGGGGTAGCCGCTCCAGAGGTGTCCGAACGCGCCGGGCATGGCGCGGACGTGTTGCTCAGGGTCTATGCGAAGTGCATCGACGGCGGTGTAGCGATCGCCAACCGGCGGATAGACGACGCCTTGGAGACATGAGGGCGCAAGGTAGCGTCAGAGGGTCCCGGTCATCCCGGGGCCCTCTTCGTTTCGCCTAGCCCAGGCGCAGGATGCTTTCCTCAATTTCAGCGTTTCGCGCGGGCGCGTACGAGGTCTCGGTGCCGGTGATCGCGAAACCGGCCTTCTGCAGGACCCTGAGCGAACCGAGGTTGTCACTGGCGGCACGGGCATACAGCGGGCGGACGAGGACGAGCTCAAGGAACTGGGCGAGAGCTTGGGTGGCGACTCCTTGCCCCACGCCGCGCGGTCGATCCAGTAGGTGACCTCGGTGTCCCCTTCGATGACGAAGCTGCCGATGCTGCCGACCAGGTGACCATCCCGGGTCACCGCACGCAGGATGACATCGGGGGACGTCCTCAGCTTCGATATATGCGCATCGAACGCTTGGCGATCGTCGGGGTCCTTGGAAGTGAAGGCGGCCATCTGAACCGACTGGGGATCGCGCATCTGGTGGAACAGCGCATCCAGGTCGCCGTCCTCAACACCCCGCAACGCCACACCCGACATCGACTCTCTCCCCATCACCTGGCCGTTTCAACTTGTGCAGCAACCTAACAGCGGCTTCCGACAGTCCTGCCCGAAGGAGTCGCACGAAACAGGTGTCGACGACACGTGAAAACTGAGCGTCGTTGACAACAGGAGAGCATCGGGAACGGCGCCTGATCGGAAACCCGAGCTGACTGCACACAGCACCATCGGACCTGGCCGGTAGCTCCCAGCTCGGTCTTCCCGCGCATGGCCGCTCCGCACCAACAGGCCCATGCACCTCCCCTGTTCCGCCGAATCCAGGGCGAAACCCCCGCTAATTTGTTTGCCGCCGGCCAGCCTGGCCGGATAGGAAGCTTGGGTGCTAAAAGGCAGCAAAGTCGGGCTCAGGGCCCGGCACGAGGACGACATCCCGATCCTGCGGACCGAGCTCTACGACGACGTGGTCAATTCCGTGCGGTCCGAAGCGCGGCCGTGGCGGCCGATCACGCCCGGCTCGAAGGACTCGCGGCTCGTGGTGGACGACAAGGAGCAAGGGCACGTCCCGTTCTCCGTGGTGGAGCTGGACGGCGGCACGCTGATCGGCACCGCGACGCTGTGGGGCATCGACAACCACCACCGGTCCGCGCACATCGGGCTAGGGCTGCTGCCTTCGGCCCGCGGCAAGGGCTACGGCACCGACGTGGTCGCGGTGCTGTGCCACTACGGTTTCGTTGTGCGCGGCCTGCAGCGACTGCAGATCGAGACGCTGTCGGACAACGCCGCGATGTTGCGCTCCGCCGAGCGCAACGGCTTCGTCCGCGAGGGCGTGCTGCGCTCCTCGGCCTGGGTGATGGGCGAGTTCCTGGACCAGGTGCTGCTCGGGCTCCTCGTCCAGGAGTGGAAGCCGGCCTCGAAGGGCTAGCCCACCTGCGGAAACGCGCCGTGATCCATCCCGGATATATCCCGGGAACAGCGGCCGGGGGCTGCTCTCGGTGGCCTACGACTGCACATGGGGGAAACGAGCAACGGCGTCTGACCGTAGCGAAACCGCTGGTCAGACGCCGTTTTCGGAGGTGGGAGCGGAGAGCGTGGGATTCGAACCCACGAGGAGCGTCAAGCCCCTAGCGGTTTTCAAGAACACTGCGAATCACACCGCTGTGTAGCCGCTCACCTGGGCTTACGCTCCCAACTGCCGCCCAGCGATAGAAGATCATCCCGCACATATCCCGCACCGCCGCGGAGGTTTGTCGTCCCGAGGCCGATCCCCTCACCGACGTCGTAAAGGTCCGGCGGCGCTTCCAACGGGTCGCGGTGGGTCGCCAGGTATAGATCCAATGGTCAGATTTTAGAGATCGGCTGCAGCCAATGCGGCCTGAAGGTCCTCCATCTTCCATGTTGAATCGAGAAATGCATTGGCTGGGAGCTGCCATCCCCGCCTAGCCAGCTCAGCGCGCCATACCATGTGCTCAGCTGCCGGGGCGAAGAGGAATACGACGTCCGCCCGCTCGAAGTAGAGCTCTCCGATGACGCGGTGTTCGCGTTCCCACTCGAACTCGTACGCCCACGATTCACCGACCTGCGGATTATCGACGAAAGGCGTCAAACGCCAGATGGCGTCACTATCGTCGATGCCACCCCTCAACGCATCACGAACAAGCTCCTGGACCGCCTCTGCTGCGGGCGTACCGGGCCGCCAGTAGGCCACCGGAGCCCCACCGGCGTCTCGGATCCAGTCCTTGTGGAATCCGATGCCGTAGGTTCCGTGACGCTCTGCGAGGCGGTCAAGGCGATCAAGAGGGATCTCACTTAGGCACACGCCGCGCTGGCTGTCGCCCAGGCTGAGGTTGCGCGCGGTGCCATACGGGCCGCCAGCGGCGATCTGCCCTTCGGACAGGATGGACCAGAAGGATTCTCGATGGGTGAGGTGCACCAAGTATTCAGACATGTCACGCCAGTCGGCATGGCCTTGGAACCCCAGCATATGCATCCTTCCCGATCTTGCGGGCCAGGGTAGCGCTAGTCGGTGCAGTCCGGGAAGCAGTCACGTACGTCGTTCGAAGGTGGTAACCCACTGAGCACCGTGATCCCATGTGGTCGCCGCTCGACTGGCGGCTTCGCCGGTCTCCTAGAACCTTCATCTAGGGTGTCGCGGACGTCCCGTTCGGGGCCTGCAGCACGGTGAGGAGCTCCTGGAGCAGCGCGTTGATGTACGGGCGTGGCGGCAGGTCGTCCATGCCGATCCGGCTGGGGCTGGCGCGGATCTGCCGGTGCAGGACGTCGTCGCTCGGGTTGCGGTATTCATTGAGCTTCTTGGCGTACTTGGCATCGGTCTTGCCCCACCTGTGGTTGGCAACGACCTGAGCGAAGTCCTTGCACCCGAACGCCGGCGGAATGTGGTCGAGGATTGCGCGGAGCACCATGTGACAGGCGTAGGGCTGATCGGCCGCGTAGTTACTGTTGAGCTCCCGGGCCAAGCTCACCAGTTTGTCTAGGCTCCATTGGCAGGCAGAGTCCAGCTCCTCCAGTTCTCGGATGAGATCGAGGCGGATGTAGGTCGGCTCCAAGTCTGGCTGGCCGATCGCCGGCACAGGTGCGTGGAGGGCTTCTGTGTGGACGGCCCAGCTAGTAACGAGCTCGCTGGCTGTCGCGACGTACCCCTGAAGGTCGGTCGCCTGCCGATACTTGAGGACCTCACGGGAGATCTCCCGGGTCCATGAACCGCCAGGGGTACGCGAGGAAGAAACTGCCCAGGTCGCGGGCTCGCCGTCCAGGATATCCGGCAATCCGGCGAGGAACCCGGGCGGCAGGTTCTGGATCGTCAACCCGAGCTCGACCGCCTCCAGCCTCGGCCGCACGGATTCCGTAGGAGTCGGCGCCGACCTCAGAAGCTTCGCGATCATTTCGTGCAGCACGAGCAGGAACGGGTCCGCGATGAGCGGACGCAGCTCAGGTAGAGGCAGCGCCGCCGCGACGGTCAACCTGATGATGTAGGCGTCATCGATGTGATGTTGGGGTGCAATTGTGAATCCATAGGACGGACCGAATCGGCCCGT
Organism: Microtetraspora glauca; assembly: GCA_001570385.1. Classification (GTDB taxonomy): domain Bacteria; phylum Actinomycetota; class Actinomycetes; order Streptosporangiales; family Streptosporangiaceae; genus Microtetraspora; species Microtetraspora glauca. The sequence continues at coordinate 43,249 of BBYL01000013.1, forward strand.
GGAACCGACGCGCGGCAGAGATTTGAGGATCTGCTGGGCATCGAGATCGCGGCTATAGAGCTGGTGCTGCACGAAGTACCAGGTCGGCCAGGTTCCCGAGCGCACATACGGCTGCGCGATCGTGGACAGCAAGAAGATCTGGTCATCAGTCAGCTCGGAATGAAGATCGCTCACGATGCCCTTCTCGCTCACCGGCCTCGATGCGCGGCCACGTCGCCTACTTTAGCCATCGCCGTCCGGTCTCACTTTCGTGCGCTGAGACCCAGAAACCCCGATTCGTCCCCGCAACGACCACCAACGGCGCGGGCCATCTCCACACGGTACGCATCTCTAGGTCGAACTGCCGACCTTCCGCTTTTTCAGGCGGACCAACGCCCTGCTCAGCTTGACCGACGCGGGGTCAGAGGGTGGTGTACGGCTGCTGCCGTGTGCCTGTGGTGGCCGACGTTGTCGTCAACTCTCACCGCACCTCAGCCAGTAGTTACGAACCGATGACGCGTAATCATGTAAGGCGGTGTTGCTGCATGCAACTGCCGTACACCACGTCACTGGCCGCAACCCGCCGGTACGTCCATGCAGCGCCGCGTTCCATGAGAGGATCACGACCGAAAGGCCTCACCAGGCTCCGGTGGTTGTCCCAACAGACCACGACTGAGGGCGTAGTCGCGGACCGTCTTGATGGGAACCCAACCGTCACTGGTTTCGATCTTCCAGAAGGCCCAGCCATTGCAGGACTGGCGGTTGAGCACAAACTCTCCAGCTGTGGATAGTTTGGGGAACACCTGGTGCTCCGACACTCGGATACGGCCATCCGGTTCGACTCTCGCGGTGAAGGCCTCATCGCGGCGGGTTCCTCTCAGCTCGGCGCCCACCTCAACAAGGCCGATGGCGATCAGATCACTTACCTCAACGAGGTACCTGCGGATGGTAGGCCTCCGTCGACTGACAGGAGTCGCAGGTAGAACAAATCCAATTTCTTCGGGGTTCCAGATCCGATCGCAGATCGCCCGGTAGAGCGCCTGGCGCGACTCGATCGCGGCTTTGCCGAAGGTATCTGGGAACGCCTGGAACATTCCCTCGAGACCCGCAGCCGTGATGAAGCTGCGGAACGGCGTGTTACCTCCGCCCTTCTGGTAGCTCAGGGCCGACAGTGAGGCCGCGAGCCGGTTCTTTCCGTAGTAGTACTTGACCTTCACGTCATAGGGGCTGTCGTTGAAGCTTGCGTTCTCCGGCTTAGCGAGCAGCAGGAGCGCCCCGAGGCGATTACGCCAGGCTTGAAACTCGTCGATCCGCACCTCGGGGTAACGCTCAGGATGGTTCGCCCAGATGTGCTCGATCTCGTACGGAACCTTGGCCTCGAGGTAGACCTCGATGCGGTCGGGCTGGCCGCATCCGCGCTCGACGAACGCCGTCATCCTGGCAAGGAGATAACGAACCTGGCGCCGGTTGTTGGCCTGGAGCCGATACTCATTGAGTGGAGTGAGGTCGGGCAGATCCGCGATTTCCACGCCGAGGATAACGCGCAGCTCCTCGATGCTGGAACATGCGCGGAGCCTCGGAATCAAGCGGACTATCTCGACTTCCATGTCCATGGTCTCGTTGTTGACCAAGCGATGCACGTAACTCAGATCGAGGTAGTTGGCGACGAGCCGCGCCTTCTCGTCGACCGTCGCCTGGTCGTCGGTGGCGCGTATGGACGCAAGAACCAGGGTCATCTGGCCTTCGAGTCCATTCACCGCGTTGTAGAAGAGCGGCTCTAACCCGGGGACGACCGTGACCGACGCCTGGACGAGTCGGTCATACAGGTACGACATTAGGACGATCGAGCGGGTGAACGAGGTGAAGTCCGAGGCTTTGACCAGACCGAGGTGATCCTGTCGCAGGCGTACCCATTCGTGGAAGGCCACCGTGATCTGGGCCTGATCCTGGGATCCCTCGCTCAGCTCCGCATGCTGAGCGATCAGCAGGGTCTTAATGAATTCGCTCGGCGCGTTCCTATCTAGATTCAGCAGGGTGGTCAGCATGCCGCGCCACTCCTGGTTCAGTGAATCTTGGTGGCCGTCGGCTTTGCCCAGGAGGAAGCTCTTGAGCAGGTCGATGGCCCCTGGCTTCCGGCCACGGTCGTTCATCGACTCGAAGATCTCTTCGCCGCCCTCCTTGTCCGTCGCTTCGATGCCGACGAGGTAGACGCGATCGAGCAGCCAGTCAAGGAAGTACGGCAGAGCGTCACTCCGGAGGTCTTCAGGGAACAGTTCCTCCAAGTCCTGGCTCCGCGCCCACAAATTCGTTACCGACGGCGAAGCCATCGCTGGCAAGTCGTACGGCTTTCGCGCGAGGAGCGCTTCCAAGAGGTCAACCCGCTCGAGGACGTCAACCGTGAAGGTCCGGCGCCCCTTCCGTATGGTGCAGATTAGTTCGTGAAGCGAGGTGGCGTCGTCATTCAACTCCTGGTCCATCAGAAGGTTGCGGATGTGAATCAGGAGCAGATGCAGTGTGGTTATCCTCTGCTGGCCGTCGACGAGGTGAGTTCCACCGTCCCTCTTGTAGTAGACGTACGGCCCAAGGAAGTAAGAGGGATAGGAATCGACACGGTCGCGATCGTCGCGTGGATTCCACCGACGCAAGAACCGTCTCCGCAGGTCAGACAGGAGCACGGCGACATCGTCCCGCTCCCAGGTGTACTCCCGCTGGTAGTAGTCGAAGCGAAAGCGTGCTCTTGAGAAGAGCTCCTCGATCGTATAGCCGCGTGCGTTGACCGTGCTCTCCGCCACCCGCTACCTCTTCGTCACATGGCTGCTTGGGAGATGATGTGATCGCACACGTTCCGACATCAAGGGTTGCCGTTTCAGGGGACTAGCGGTGATCACGTCATCTAGTGACCAGATTATGGCCGAGTCAGGCGGGTCGGGGTGTCGCAATCATGGAGAAGATCCATTTTGTGATCTGGCAAGCTTCGATCAAGGCAACAGGGTGCTGACGATTCACCTTGGTTCAAGGGCGTTCACCAACGAGATGGAAGCCCAACTCGCTTAAAGAGGCAGCCCGGCATCTGCCTCTATCTCATCTACGACCGGTTCGCCCAGGGCCTCGGCGATGGCGGCAAACTCGTTGAGCGCGGCCTGCAAGTCATCGACGATCTCGCGGGCGATCACGGCTGGAGGGAGCAGGCTGTCCGCGTCTTCCAGCGCAGGGTCTTTCAGCCAGGTGATGTCCAAGTTCACCTTGTCGCGCTGGAGTAGCTTCTCGACTTCGAACATCTTGAACCGCTCGGACTCAACCCGCTCACTGCGGGGCTTGCCCGGCAGGTACGCGGCGACGAAGTCATCCAGGTGCGCGCGCCGCATCGGCCGGGTCTTGAGGGTGAAGTGCTCGCCGACTCGGAAGTCATAGACCCACAGCTTCGAGGTCCACGGCTGGTTGTCGGTTCGTGGGCTCTTCTTGTCGAAGAAGAGCACGTTCGCCTTCACTCCGCCGGCGTAGAAGATCCCGGTCGGCAGGCGTAGCAGCGTGTGAACGTCGAACTCCTTGAGCAGTCGCCGCCGGATCGCCTCCCCGGCTCCGCCCTCGAACAGCACGTTGTCCGGCAGGACAACCGCTGCCCGACCGCCGATCTTCAGTACCGACATGATGTGTTGCAGGAAGTTGAGCTGCTTGTTCGTTGTGGTGGAGCGGAAGTCGGTGCGGTCGTAGGAAATGTCCTCCTTGTCCAACCGGCCGTCCGAACCGTACACGGTGATTGAGGACTTCTTACCGAACGGCGGATTAGCCAGCACCAGGGAGACTCGCTCGTCGCCGCCGGGCTGCTTGGCCAGCGCGTCCCGCACATCGATCAGGGATGGGCCGTCGCTCGTGCCGACCCCGTGCAGGATCATGTTCATCGCGGCCAGGCGCGCGGTTCCCGGGACCAGTTCGACACCTCGGATCGCGCCGGAGGAGAGGTGGTCCTGCTGCTCCTTGGTCATCCGGCCCTGGTACTCGCGCGCGATGTGCGCATGCGCGGCGATCAGGAATCCGCCAGTGCCGCAGGCCGGGTCGAGGATCGTGTCATCCGGAGTGGGCCGGGTGACCTCGACGATCGTGTCGATCAGCGGGCGCGGGGTGAAGTACTGGCCCGCGCCGGTCTTGACGTCCTCTGCCCCCTTCGCCAGCAGGCCCTCGTAGGCGTCGCCCTTGATGTCGACCCCGGCGGCGGCCCACTCCTGCTTGCCGATCAGATCGACGGCGAGTTTCTGGAGCTTCGCGGGATCGGTGATCTTATTCTGGGCTTTGGCGAAGATCGTGCCGAGGTTCGTGTGCGGGTTCTTCGCCAGCTCGATCAGAACGTGCCGGTAGTGCCGCTCAAGCTCCTCACCCTTCTTCGCGACCAAGGAGGACCAGTCCAGGTGCTCCGCCACGAGCCGCTTCGGGACATCAGCTAGATCGTTCTGGTACTGCTCGTCGGCGATCTTCAGGAAGAGCAGGTACGAGAGCTGTTCCACATAGTCGATCGTCGAGAGGCCATCGTCGCGCAGCACCGTGCAGTAGTTCCACAGTTTCGCGACAAGCGAGTTCGTCTCGGCCTGCGCTACGGCAGCGGTCGTACCGGAGGGCGTTTCGATGGTCACAGTGCAAGCTCTTCCTGGATGCCAGTGGGCACGATCGTGGTCTTCGGCGGTGTGATTATCCCTTGGCGGCAGTGGACTTCCGGGCGCGGGTCGTCTTCGGCTGATTGTGGCGCTCGGCCTCGATCCGCTTGAGTAGTTCTACCGCTGGTTCGTCTGCCAAGTCCTGCGGGACCAACTTCCCCGTGAATGCCTCTGCCAGAAGGGAACGCCGGAGGTGTTCAGACCGTTCCTGTGCCATGCCAGTTGCCCCTGTCAAGCGCTTTACCTCCGCAAAGTGATCCCGGGCAGCTTCGACAATGCGAGCCTGCACATCGAGCGGAGGTACCGGGATGTTAAGCGCTTCAAGGATGCTCTGATTGACCTTGTAGATTCCTGCGGTTGTCCGCGCCGCGGCCTCGATCTGGCGACGCACGGTTCGGGAGTCCCACACAAAAGCTAGGAACTCAGGATCGATGACATGCGGGTTCGGCCGCACGCGGATCATAGTGTCCGGGAAAGCAACCGGGTCAGGGTCATCAACCGCAAGGGCCCCGCGCCCGACGAGGCGAAGGGAGCCGTTCCCCCTACTGACCATGAAGTCGCCGCGTTCAACTAGGAACGGCGTAGCATCTTCTTTCCGCCAAGCCCCGCCCTTACGTGCCGAAAGGTCTAGGACCCTGTTCTTGATCGCAGTGAGGCGGAGGACCGGGAAGCCGTCGTCATCTGTCGGCACTGATCGGCCGTTGATAAGCGGCGAGGCCAGGAGCGTCTTCAATTTGCGGGCCGATGAGAGCCAGGGGTCGAGAAGCTCGCGACGTCGTGCGTTATCGAACGAGGCTGTCGATTGATGAACACGAACAACATAGTGATTCGCCGCATCAAGTCGAGACAGGTGGTCTTCGAGTGCTTCGACGATCCGGCGCTGCTCGGCCAGGGGCGGGAGGGGAATCTCAACTCGTTTGAGCTTTGCCGTGCTCAGCGTGTGCAAGCCGCTTGTCGAGCTCGCGACCTGTCTCAGCTGCGTAGTGACCACTGGGCTGTTCCACAGGTACTGCAAGAACGACGGATCAAGGGCTGAACTCGGACGGACACGAATGAGGTGGTTCTGATGGACGCACTCTTTGATCTGGCCGCGCCACATAGCTGCTCGCCCAAGCTGATCAGCGCTGCCGTTGCCTTCGACCACCAGCAGGTCACCAGTGCTGAGCACAAATCGCTCAAGCTCGCCATCGAAAAGTTCCACCTCGTGGACCTCGTCGAGATCGAGTGTTCCCCGGCCGACATTCGCTACGCGCAGGAACGGATAGCGATTATGGACGGGACGACGTTTCTGTTGCTTCTGGATTCCGCCCTGGATCAGAGCTACCTTGTCGAGCGTCGTCCAGACCCACCCGTCCGGCAGTTCCTCGGTCAAGCTAATTCTCGATCCATCTCGGCGATCAGGTCACGGGCGCGGTCTCGGCTGCCGAAGTCTCGGACTAGACCGGCCTGGCCTCCACGCGGGGTAAAGGTTACGCCCTTGATGTCCTCGACCGTGATGCCAACGCCGATAGCGATCTCATCCCGGATACGCTCCAGCCACCACGTCTGATCAGGGGTGAACCCTGCCCCGGCCTGTTCCTGGCGGGCCAGCCACGCGGCGAAGCGCTCCTCGACCGCGCTGCGGTACGGCTTGAGCTCGGTGTCCATGCCGAGTTCGTAGCGGATCAGGCTGACGAGGTCGGGCACCTCCGCGTTCCCCTGGGGTGAGGCCGCCGCCTTGCCGAGGGTTTCGTAGGCGTCCCACAGAGTCTCCGGGGTCCAGGCGTGCGGGGGGCGCTTGATCCGGGCAGCCAGTTCCTTGAGCTTGGCCAGAGCATCGTGCCCGCCCCCGCGGTGCTGGGTCAGAACCTGGATCGCGATGATCTCGTCTCGGTGCTTCTCTAGGAAGCCGTGCCAGGACTCGACCATCGACCCCGCGCGCTCTTCCCGCGGCACCTCGACCAGGCTGCGCACCTCATCCTTGGTGGTCGCATCGTAGGTGATGTCGTGGTCACGGCGGATCTCCAAGATGCGGTCCCGGTAGGGCGGGTTCCCGGTCAGTGGCGCGATTGCGTCTTCTACCAGCTTGCGCGCGGCAGCCGTACCGCCTGCAAGACGGGCCTTCTCCTGGGCATCCGGATCGATCGCCGCAACGATCGCGCGAGACAGTGCCGCGATGGTGACACCGCCGCCGACGGTGGCGAGCTCCTCGCGTTCCTTGGGAGTGATCTGCTGGTTGAGCCGGGATAGACGGCCCGCCAGTGCGGCGGCCTCGGTGACATTGATTGCCTTGGTAGCGCACTTCTTGAGCAGGTTCTCCAGGCTGATCTGTTTCTCAGTGGCGGACATCAAAGGCTTGGAGTCGACCAGCGGCGAGTCTGTGACCCCGACCGCGTCGAGCAGTATGAACCGGGTCTTAGCGATCTGGTCAGTCGCGCCTGGGGTGACCTCGCGCAGTTCCTCGGGGTCCAGGGTCCGCGCGCCCCGGCCCTTCATCTGCTCGAACAGCACCGCGCTACGGACGGCACGCAGGAAGATGACGCACTCCAGGGCGCGTACATCGGTCCCCGTGGCGATCATGTCAACGGTGACGGCGATGCGCAGCGCGGCGTCATGTCGCAGGTCGTTGATCAGGCTGTCGGGGTTCTTGCCGGCCGCGCGTACCTTGTAGGTGATCTTCGTGGCGAACTCGTCGCCCTGGCCGAAGACCTGCTTGGCGAGGTCGAGCACTTCCTCGGCGTGGTTGTCGTCGGCAGCGAAGATGAGCGTCTTGGGCAGCACCTCGCGGTCGGAGAACCAGCGTTTCCAGTTGTCGCGGTAGGTCGTGAGCACGGTGCGGATGTGGTCTTCGGCGATGACCGTGCGGCCGAGTTGCCGCTTGCTGTACACAAAGTCGTCGTCGAGCTGCTCTAGGCGCTGCGCGCGGGTCTTGCGGTTGCGGACCTTGACCGTGGTGCCTTCCTCGATTAGCGACCCCTCTTCGCCGATCTTCGTGGACAGGCGCACAACGTCGAAGTCGACGTTGACCCCATCGGCGACGGCCATCTCGTAGGTGTACTCCGAGACCAGATTCTGCCGGAAGAACCCCAAAGTCTGCTTGGTCGGGGTCGCCGTCAGCCCGACAATGTGCGCGTCGAAGTAGTCGAGCACGCCACGCCAAACCCCGTAGATCGAGCGGTGGCACTCATCCACCACGATCAGGTCGAAAGACTCCGGCGGCACCTGCGGGTTGTATTCGACGCTTACCGGGCCGTCGATCTCATACTGAGCGTCGGTGTCCTCGACGGCGTCATCGGCCACGTCGTCATTGACCACGGCTTCACCGCGCAGTAGCGCGTACATCTTCTGAATCGTGCAAATCAGCACACTGGACGAATCTTGGACATGATCCCCGGCCAGGCGCTCCACGTTGTAGAGCTCGCTGAACTTCCGACCGTCGTCCGGGGTGACGTAATTGCGGAACTCGCCAAGGGCCTGGCGGCCGAGATTGTTCCGGTCCACCAAGAACAGAACCCGCCGCGCCTTGCCGTGCTTAAGCAGCCGATAGGTCTCGGTCACGGCTGTGAACGTCTTACCGGCACCGGTCGCCATCTGGATCAGCCCACGCGGCTGGTCGCTGGCGAGAGAGGCTTCCAGGCCGGTAATCGCCTCGACCTGCGCGGGGCGTAGTCCGCTGGTCTCAAGCGTCGGCAGGTGCTTGAGCCTGGCCCGATAGGTGGGGGCCTCCGGGAGTTCGTCAGCCTCTCGCATCCACGCTGCGATGGTTTCCGGGCGGTGGAAGGAGAAGACCTCACGGGTGCGGGCCTGCAGGTCCAGACGATTAAGGAACACCGTCTCCGTGCCCGTGCTCGCATAACGGAAGGCGAGAGGTTCGTCCTTGCGCCACACCGCGAGGGAATGCTCTTTGAGGGCGCCTGCGGCATAGCGCGCGTTCTGGGCTTGCGCCGCGCTCAGGGTCTCACCTTCCCGCTTGGCCTCGATCACCCCGACGATCTTCCCGTCCACGTAGAGCACGTAGTCGGCTGGACCGGACGCGAGACGGAACTCGCGGACCGCGACACCACGCCCGGCGATCGGGTTAAGGTCCCTGACATCCTGTACCAACCAGCCGGCCTCAACCAGCTTCTGGTCAATCACACGCCGGGCCTGTACCTCGTTCAGCGGCGCTGGGCGCAGCGCTCGTTCCACGATGACGGCCCGCTCGGCCGACGAGACCTTCTTCGGCTCGGCCTTGAGCGTGTTGAACTTTGCCTGCTGGGCCGCGCGCAGTTGCGCCAGCTCGGCAAGCAGCGCCTCGTTCTGTGCCCGTAGCTCCTCGTGGCGAGCCTGGGCGGTCGCGACCAGAGAGTCGGCAATCACCCGTGCACGCTCGTGCTCCTGGGCGAGGTCGGCGACCTGATCGAGCTTCAACTGCGACTCAGCCAGGGCCGCCCGGTCCGCCGCCAGAGCCTTACGCAGCTCAGCGAGCTCGGCCGGATCGGTCAGGACCGGCTCGACCGGCGGGACAAAGGCGGTGACCGTGCGGTCCCCCGTCAGCGCCCGGTGAAGCCACGTCCCCAGTTCCCACGCGACACGGATGCCCTGAAGAGCGCGTGCCGTGTCGAACATGTGCCGGTGGGTCGCCTGATTACCCGTCTGGCGAAGGGTGTCGAATCCCACGCGGATGTTCGGGGGCAGCATGCCCGCATCGGCCAGCACCGCGACTCGATGGACCTGGTGGTCGCCGGATACCCGCACCCCAGAACGGGCGATGAGTTCCTCGGCCAGCACTTCCCCGAACTGGCGAGTGTGAACCAGCGCGGCGTTCGAGTCGGTGAACACGACCGCCTCGGCCTGGGCACCGTAGAGCGCGAGCAACGGATTATGGTCGAACAAACGCCCGAAGTTAGCGGAGGAACGCGCCAGGTTAGTCAGCTGTTTGTCCACGTCGCCTCAATCGCCGATCCCAAGCTTTAGCCCCTGCAGATCATGTGCAACTTTTACGCCACCTTGGGTGTCCATGATCGTTGAACTGCTATAAATACTCAAGAGTTCTGGTATCGCTATGCAGAGGGTCCGACTGTTGGTCGAAGCCTCGGCCCTACTGTGGATAGCCCAAACGATGCAGGCCGATACCGCCATGCCGGGGACCCCGGCACCGGTTACCCGAGGCAACCCGGTGGCAAGTCGGCCCGGAGCGCAGGCCCGCCAGGGTCGAGCACCGGGGCGGCGCGGCAGCCGATCGCCCTGGCCCCGTATGGCGGGAACCGAAGTCAGCGATCGTCAGGCCTCAGCTCGGGCTGCCCGATCCACTCGATGACCTGTTATCGGACCAAGACGTGACGCAATTGGGTCTGGTGTACACGCGGGGTGACCGGCGCAGAGGGCCGGAGCTTGCGGCTGTCCCTACGGTGGCTCGGCGACCTGAACCGCGCCGCCCTGGCCGCCGTGCTGGCTGCGGCGGTCTTCTATCGTCTGGCGTTCCGTCTCGGTGGTTTGGAGCGCGCGGGCGGCGTCGGCCGGGACCGGCCGAAGAGCCGCATGCCCGGCCGGCTGGCCGACTGGCGCGCGAGGCGGGCCGCCGGAGGCGGCTCGCCCTTGAAGACGTAGAGAAAGTTCTCATCCGGCACTACTGAACCGCTTCTCCTACCTCGGCTGATGCTTGACACTGCGGCCTCGGTTGATGGTTGTCATGATCGATCCGGAGTGGAGCCGGGGGTGCGTCTCGCGGCAGAAGCGGACGTCGAGGCAGCACAACTCCTGACGCCATAAGTCGGTAGACAGCTCACCCGTGCGGCGTCATCCGAACGACGATCCGTCTCTGTCGGACGATGAGCTGGTTCGACGCCGTGCTCGTGCTCGACGACCTGGCCGACGCGGAGCCCCGCGACCAGCTGACCCCATCGAGAGCCGATGAACAGGTGGCAGTCCGCGGCTAGGCTTCTCTGCAATTCATGGGCAACGCGGGAAGGGACTGGCATGGGCAACGCGGCGTGGGGCGCCGGCCACCACACGGGCATGGAAGAGGGCCTCGCCATCGGCGAAGAGATCGGCCTAAAGAAGGGCGTGGCGATCGGCGTTGCTGCGACTGCTGCCGTCGTCACGGCAGCTTGCGTCGTGCTCTGGAAGCTCGGCCCATGGAGGCTTGTTTCGAAGCACCCCTTGGGCCGTGAGCAGGACCCTGCCGCCATGGACTCGAACCCGGTCGCCGAGAAAGGCGTCGACGACAAGCCGGAAGCCCGCGAAGGCACCCCAAGCGAATAGGTTGGCGACTCTGCCACTTCGGGACCCCCGGCTGCCCTCACGGATGGCTATACGTGCTGCGCACTCTCATCGGCAGAAGGGGAAGTGTCGCCAGCCTCGCCGTAATCATGTAAAGCATCAGTTGGGGCCGAAGCGTCAAGCATCAACCGAGGCCCGACGCACTACTGAACCGCTGAACCGCTGAACCGCTGGCCCCAGGGCCTAACAGTCTTCCGGTCAGTCGCCTGCGGCCTGCTCTTCGGAAGCTTTGACAAAGGAGCCCATGCCGGGTTCCGTGTGGATCAGGTCTGCCTGCCGGAGTGCGCGCATGACCTTCTGCGCGGTGGCGTTGGCTATGCCGAACTCTTCGATGAGATCGACGATCGATGGAATGCGCTCGCCTGGCTTGTACTGCCCGGAGTGGATCCGATCGCGGATGATCTCGAAAACCTGCCTCCACCTCGGCTGATTCGGCTTGAGTTCGACCATGCCGCTGAACGTAGAAGATCATCACATGCCATGGCGATGGACAGCACGCTATAGCGTGCCATAGCTTTATCTGCCTATGATGAGGTCCCCCCAGACAGGAGGACGTCATGCCAGAGGGATCACTCATCGATGTCTCCACGCCAAACGTCGCCCGGACGTATGACTACCTTCTTGGCGGCAAGGAGAACTTCGCCGCGGACCGCGCTATGGCGGAGAAGGTCTTGCGGCTCGTCCCTCAGGCGCGGACCTTCGCGCGGCTGAACCGGGAGTTCCTCGTCCGGGCGGTTCGGTTCCTCGCTGGTGAGGCCAGGATCACTCAGTTCGTCGACATCGGGTCTGGCCTGCCGACCGAGCGGAACGTGCATGAGGTCGCCCAACAGATCACCCCGGGCGCTCGGGTCGTCTACGTCGACAACGACCCGATGGTGCTCGTGCACGCGCGGGCGCTGCTGGCCACCGATGCCAATACGCGGGTAGCGGACGCCGATCTACGCAAGCCGTCCAGCATCGTCGGGCATCGCGACGTGCTCGACCTGATCGACTGGTCCAAGCCGGTCGCGGTCCTGCTGGTGGCCGTCCTGCACTTCATCACCGACACTGACGACCCGCGTCAGATCATCGGCGAACTACGCGCGGCAATGGCGCCTGGCTCCTACCTGGTGATCGCCCACGTTGAGCGGCGCCCCGAGGTGAACAGGGCGGCTGACCTTTATCGGGATGCCAACGCACCGGCCGTACCGCGTAGGGCAGAAGAAATCGCCGCGTTGCTCAGCGGCCTGGACCTGGTGGCGCCGGGATTGGTTCGGCTGCCGCTGTGGCGTCCGCAAGAGCTTGAGATGTGGCCCGAGGAGTTGGACGCTCCGCTGCTCGGGGCCGTTGGACAGGTGGCCTCCGTGCGCACTGGGGGTGGGTGAGGAGGCCACCGCTCAACCGCGCCCGCCGATGCCGGCCTTCCCCCGACCCGTCGGCGGGCGCCGCCCCCGCAGAGCCACACGCCCCCGAGTGCCCCTCTGCGGGGGCTACCACCCTTCAGACGCCCTCATGAGGAGGTGACCAGCGGCATGGCAGCAGGCGGCCTGACTGTCGAGTACCACGGCATTCACCCGGCACCACCGAAAGCCGGATGGGAGAAGCTCCCATGGCAGGAATGCCGCCCCCGGGCGCGCCGGGTCCGGGTGCTTGAGCACACTTGCGAATGCCAGGACATCGTCTATGAGCTGTGCCAGGCCGGGGGCCTGCTCTTCACCCGCCGCCACTACCGCGCCGCCGACGGCGTTGTTGTGACCGAGAGCGAATGGCTCCGCTCCGTCCCCGCCCGACTGCTGTGGACCAACATCCTGCTCGGTCACCTCCGATGACCGACCGACCCCGCCCCCTCCCCCTCGGCCGCCAGAGCAGCGAAAGCGCCGGCTATCTCCCGCGCCACCGCTACGGCCTCGGCATCCTGCGTACAGATCGACCGGTCGAACGTCACCGTCTCGGCGTGCGCGTTGAGGTCGGCTTGGGCCTCGTCCCACGCCTGGAGGCGCTTGCCGGTGTCGGGGTCACCGCGGCTTCGGGACCGCCGCTCACACATCTCACGGGAGACCCAGAGCCGTACGCGCAACCAGTCGCCGCCGCTGGTGAGCTGGTGCAGGTCAGCGATGCTGCCCACGTGGACGATCGGGACCTGGTCGGCCTCGGCCATCGCCTCGACCGTGCAGACGTCGACGGCGTAGATGTTGCCGTACCGGCGGGTCTCGACCAGCAACCGCCCAGCCTCGCGGAGCTGCTCCAGGTGCTCGGCGGTGACGAAGTCGTACTCATCGGCGCGGCCGGTGCCGATCTTGAGCTTGCGGAGCAGGGCGAACCGTTGATCGATCTCGGCGAGTGCGGCCGTGACGGTGCTCTTGCCGCTGGCGGGGGGCCCATACAGCACGATGCCGCGCAGCCTCACGCGAGAATCCGCTTGAGCGCTTCGCGGGTCTGGTCGGCGAGGCTGATCGCTGCACCGAGCCGGTTGTCGACGGTTACGTGTGCCGTGGGCGGGCTGGTCTCGACCTTGAGCCCTGTGGCGTACTGGTCCCAGTTGCTCAGCTTCCAGGTGTCGCGGGCGGCGGCGCGGAACTCGATGTACTCGCGCATGGACTCCGGGTCGCAGCGAACCCAGATCGCGGCTACGTCGATGCCCTTGGCTGCGCACCGGTTCTCCAGCCGGGCGAACCACGCCTCATCGTTCAGCTCCGCGATGAACGGCGCGGACAGGATGGTTGAGGTGCCGACGTTGAGGTTGTCCCACGCGGTCTCCATGAGGCACCGGTACTCCAGCGGGCGGACCTCTTTGAGGTACAGGTCGGTGTGCCGGTCGTGGGGATCGCCGCCCAGGGAAATGAGCAGCCGTTCGACGATGGCGCGGGTCAGGGAGTCCTTGTCCAGGAACGCCCAGCCGGTGATGTCGGACAGGAAGCGGGAAAACTCGGTCTTGCCCGATCCGGCGTACCCGCCGACGAGGACGAGGATCGGTTTGGGGCTGCCTCCGCCGTGGCGTCTGCGCCATGCATCGACGACGCGGGCGCGCAAGAGAGCCTGTGGGGTGTCTCCTGGCTCGATGCCGCCGATGGAGACCTTGGTGAACGCTTCTTCGATGACCTGGGCGGCGGCGTTGTCGGTGGCGGGGTCCATGGGCGCGGGTAATTCGGAAATCACAATTTCCGCTTTCTGTGATTCACCGGGCAGAGGGGGGCGGAAGCCTAGTTCAGGCTCCGTTGCCTGATAAAGCAGACAGTACGCGCGTCGATAGTGCGGGCCGGGGAAGATGGTTCCCTGTTCGTGCCCCCAGAGGGTTTGAAAGTTCGCCGCCGGTACGGCAAGGCCATGGCGGCTGGCCGCGAGCCGGAGTCGTTCACCCGCGGCTTCAAGGGTGAGGCCGTGCGCTTCGCGGTGTTCCCGCAGGCGGGAAGGGGTCCAGCCGGGTCGCTGGGTCGTCTTCATTGCATACCTTCGCCTTCACGCTCGGGGTGGTGGTGCGCGGTGTGCGGTCGTGCATGTGAAAACGCTCGTGTAAATGCCCGTTGAGACGGACTGAAAAATCTTAACTAGATCGGTGTGATACCGGAAACCCGCAGCTCACGGTGAACTTGAGCCATCCCGAAAGGGCGAAAGGCGCCAGGGATGAGCGAGGAGAGACGAGCGTGAATGCGGACGAGCGGCGCATCATTCAAGAGCTGGCCGAAATGCGGGCGGAGTTGGAGGAGTTGGCCTGCAGGGTCGCGGAGATCACTTCAGCTTTGGGAAGACCGCCGATTCCAGAGCGGCAAGCCGATCCCCCAACTCCTTGACCGATGCGCGCATCTGGGCAAGCTGGTCCAGGATCTCGGCGTTGACGCCGGACGGCTCGGGCTCGGCGGCCAATGCCGGGGCTTCGCGGACGAACACGCCCTTGCCCTGCTGGCCGACCACGAGTCCCTCGGTGCGCAGGACGCTGATCGCGGACTTGACCACGCTGGCCGAGACCTCGAACCGCTCGCAGAGCTGCGCGATGGACGGCAGTGCCGTGCCGGGCGGCAGTGAGCCGGCGCGGATTTGGGCGCGCAGCTCGTCAACGATCTGCAAGTAGGCCGGTCGGCCGGTCTTCTCCACCATCGGTGCTCTCCTCGTCTCCGCCCTCCAGTTGAGCACACCCAGGTAAAGAAACCAACCAAGTCCTCGAAGTACTCCTTGACAACTTAGAATTCTAAGCGTTCCATGTACTCCAAGTAGTCTCACTCTGATCAAAGGAAACGATCATGCGTAACATCCCGATCCCCGTCGACGTCACCCGGCTGTCCGTCTCCGTCGCCAAGGGCGCCCGGCCGCGCCTGGTGAGCAAGGAGACCGGAGAGGTCAAGCGGGACCGCGACGGCAACGTCATGTACGAGGTCACCCTCATGGTTGAGGACGAGTTCGGCCGGATGGAGCTCGTCAAGGTCAGCGTCACCCCGGAGCCGCAGGTCTCGGCGGGGGATGAGGTGATCCCGGTCGGGCTGGTCGGCTATGTCTGGGAGCAGGCGGGCCGGTGGGGCATCTCCTACCGCGCCCAGTCCTTCACCCCGGTCACGGCCGCTGCTGGTGCGGGGGTGAACTGATGCCTGACATCCCCCGGCCGATCCTGCTCGCCGTCGCCGCCCTGGTCGTCCTGCTGGCCTGGCGGCGGTGGGCTCCGGTCTCGTACTGGTACCTGCTGGTCTTCCCACGCAAAGCTGTCTGGCTGCGCTGGTCCTGGCGGCATGTGGCCTCCGGCTGCGGGCTGACCAAGAAGCGGCACCGCTGGTGGTTCACCACCGTCCCGGGCCTGGTCGCCTCAACCGGCGTCGTCCGGGTCAAGCGCCGCTTTCAGCGGGTTGCCGTCGACACCAAGCCCTGGATGGGCCTGCCCCGCCCGGTACGGCACGGCTTCCGCATCACCTTCCACCTGCTGGACGGGCAGATCCCCGACGACTACGCCAAGATCTGCGACCGGCTGGCGCACGCCTGGCGGATCGAAGCGGTCCGCGTCGTCGGCTCCCGGCCCGGCCGGGTCACCGTGCAGGGGATCAACCGCGACCCTTTAGCGCACGTCGCTCCGGCCATGTCTCCCGCTGAACCGGCGGACGGCTGGCGGGCCGATGATCTCCTACGGCCGGTGGTTGGGGTGCTGGAGACCGGCGCGGCCTGGCGGATGGATCTGCGGCTGATCCCGCACTGGATGAACGCGGGAGCGACTCAGTCAGGCAAGTCCAACCTGATCAACGCGCTCATCGTCGGCCTCGCGCCGCAACCGGTCGCCCTGGTCGGGTTCGACCTCAAAGGCGGGGTGGAGCTGTCCCCGTACGCGCCCCGCCTGACCGCCTTGGCGACGACGCGCGGGGAGTGTCTGGAGTTGCTGGCTGACCTGATCGCAGTCATGGGCGCCCGGATGCTCGCCTGCCGCCGGTACGGGGTGCGCGACATCTGGCAGCTCCCTGACGGCGCGCGGCCGATCCCGGTCGTGCTCCTGGTGGATGAGGTGGCCGAGCTGTTCCTGACCGCCGACAGGGCCGAGAAGGACCAGGTCACCCAGACCGCTACGGCGTTGCTGCGGATCGCGCAGCTCGGGCGGGCGTTCGGCATCCATCTCGTGCTGTCGGGTCAGCGGATCGGCTCTGACCTCGGCCCTGGTGTGACGGCGCTGCGGGCGCAGATCGGTGGCCGGGTCTGCCACCGCGTGAACGATCCGGAGACCGCGGTGATGACGCTCGGGGACCTCGACCCGGATGCGCTGGTTGCCGCGCGGTCGATCCCGCCGGAGCTGCCTGGCGTCGCCGTTGTGACCGGGAGCGATGGCCGCTGGTACCGCGCCCGATCCGGCTACGTCTCGACCTCGGCGGCGGAGCAGGCCGCCGAGACCTTCGCCGCCGTGACGCCCTCGTGGTCACAGGTCGCCGCCTCCGGCCTCGGCCACGAGCTTCCCGCCAACGGCAGCCCCGAACTCGCCGCCTGACAACCGGCCCGCGACATGCAAGGAGAACGCCAGATGGGTGCGATGCTGTCCCGCCTCGGGGCGCGGGCGGTCGACTCCGGTCCGGTCGTCGTCCTGGCCGCGATCGCCGGGGCCGGCAGCTTTACCCACATCCGCGACACCGCCGCCGCCAGCGGACAGAGCGGCTGGATGGCCTGGGCGGTGGCGGTCTGCGTCGACCTCACCTGTGTCATGGCCGCCCGGGAACGCCAGCGGGACAAGAAGACCGGACGCGTCCGACGGGGCTGGATGTCGTGGCCGACGCTCGTCCTCGTCGCCGGGATCGTCCTGTCCCTGGCCGCCAACCTCCACCAGGCCGACCCGACCGTGTGGGGGTGGCTGACCGCCGCGACTCCGGCAGGGGCGTTCCTGGTCGCGGTCTCGATGCTGGAGCGACGGGCCTCCGGCCCTCGCCCGGAGCCGTCCCCGGTTCCGTCCTCAGTCGCCGTCCCGGCGTCTTCGCCGGTCAGCGCCCCGCCGTCCGCGTCCGTTGCTCTCGCCGTCCTCGACAGCCTGGCGTCGTCCTCATCAGTCGATAACTCGTCCTCCGTCCCGGCTCCCGTCCCCGCCGACGAGGACGAAGCTCCGGGACCGTCCCCGGCACTCGTCGACTACGCCCGGCGCGTGGCCGACGAACACCACTCCAAGCACGGCAAACCGATCACCCGTGACCTCCTCCGCGCCCGCCTGGGCGTGTCCAACCAACTCGCCTCAGACCTGCTCCGCAGCCTGCGGACCGCATCCGACGCCCTCTGAAAGGACCAATCGCCATGCCCGTCATCGACCGGACCGCCGTCATCAGCGGCCTGCGCGACCTGGCCGAATTCCTGGAGGCCAACCTCGCCGTCCCCGCGCCCGACTTCCCCATCCTGATCCGGTGCTTCCCCACCCGGGGAAGCGACGCCGAGATGCGCGCGGAGATCGACCACATCGCCGAACTCCTCGGAACCGAGATCGACCCCGTGGATCTGCCGTTCGGCCACTACAAGACCGGCCTCGACTTCGGCCCCGTCCGCTTCGAGGCGACCGCCGTCCTGTCCGACGCCCGCGCACGATACGCGGCCAACACCAGCTACTTCGGTTGCGTCGATCCCGACCCCATCGACTCGACCACCGGCCCCGCCCCCGCCGCCTGACCACGAAAGGAGGAACCCGATCATGCGAATCCGCATCGACGGCACCCGCGCCGAACTCGCCTACACCATCAACAAGATCTCCGCGATTCTCCCCGTCGGCTCCATCTCGATGATCTACCGCCGCCGACGCCCGTACTCCTGGCGCGTGTTCATCGACACCGCCCCCAACCGCACCGAAACGAGGTGGAGCGCGTGACCCCTGACCAGGAGGACGCCCGGCCCGTCGACCTCACGCCCAAGCGCTGGCAGTGCTGCCACTGCGGAGGAACCGGTGTCGACAGCCACGGCGAGACCTGCCCGCACTGCGAGGGCCTCGGCTTCTGCTGAGCCTCGGCGCCCCCGGCGTGACCGCACAACCGCCAAGAAGTCCGTCACGTCGGGGGCCATCCCGAACCGAACCGCAAAGCCCGGAAGAGACGCACCCCATCATGCCAACCGCCCATGCCAAAGCCGGACTCATAGCCCGGCTCCACGACCCGCAATACGCCCGCTGGGCCTCCCAAATCAGGAAGACCGGCGGCTGCCGACAGCCCGTCCACCTGCGCGGCAAGGTCGAACACATCGACCGCGCCACCGGCCGGCTCCTCCACCGCTACAGCACCCACCTCGAACCGAACGGCGTCCTGCGGGTCGCGTGCAAGACCCGCCGCGCCTCCCGCTGCCCGTCCTGCGCCGAGACCTACCGGGCCGACACCTACCAACTCGTCCGCGCGGGCCTCGTCGGTGGGAAAGGCGTCCCGGAGACGGTGACCACTCACCCGTGCCTGTTCGTCACCCTCACCGCCCCGTCGTTCGGCGTCGTCCACACCAGGGCGGAGAAGAACGGCAAGGTCCTCCCGTGCCACGCCCGCCGCGACGCCCAGACGTGCCCGCACGGCGTGGTCATGTCCTGCACCGCCCGGCACGGGGCCGACGAGTCATGCCTTGGTGAGCCGCTGTGCCCGGACTGCTACGACTACGCCGGGTCGGTGCTGTTCAACGCCACCGCCCCAGAGCTATGGCGCCGCTTCACCGAAGCCCTACGCCGGCGCTTCGCCCGAACCTCCAGACTGACCTTGAAGGAACTGCGGGAACAGCTCCTCATCTCCTTCGCCAAGGTCGCCGAATATCAGCGCCGTGGCGTCGTCCACTTCCACGCCGTGATCCGCCTCGACGGCCCCGACGGACCCACCTCGCCGCCTCCCGCCTGGGCGTCCGCTGACGCCCTGGCCGACGCCGTACGGCACGCCGGCTCCGCCGTCACCGTGACCATTCCGGCCGTGGAGGGGGACCCGGCGCGAGTCTTGCGGTGGGGTGATCAGCTCGACGTCCGACAGATCACCATGAGCGGCGAACTCACCGAACAGGCCGTAGCGGCGTACATCGCCAAGTACGCCACCAAGGCCGCGGAATGCGTCGGCACCCTGGACAGGCGTATACAGCTCCTCGACGACCTGGCCGCGCTGCCCGTCCGCGAGCACGCCCGGCGGCTGATCGCCGAGTGTCTGCGACTGGGTTCCCTGGAGGAGCTGGCCGATCTGCGGCTGATCCAGTGGGCTCACATGCTCGGCTTCCAAGGCCACTTCTCCACCAAGTCTCGCCGTTACTCGACCACGTTGGGCGCTCTGCGTGCCGCTCGGGCCGACCACATGCGCGACGAGCAGATCACCACGGGACGGCTCCCGCTCTTCGAAGAAGACACCGTCCTCGTCATCGCGCACTGGGAGTACGCCGGACAGGGCCTCTCCGCCGGCGACGCCCTCCTCGCCGCCGCCCTGACGGGCACCGCCTTACCGCCCTCGCCGTCAGTGGTCAGAGGTGATGCCTGATGGCGCGTAATGACAGGCTCCTCACCTTGCCGGAAGTACTCGACGAACTCGGCGGCGTCTCCCGCCGGACCTTCTACCGCTGGCGCGAACTCGGCCACGCCCCCAAGTGCATCAAGCTCCCGAACGGCGAAATCCGCGTCTGGCGAAGCGATTTCACGACCTGGCTGGAAACCCTCCGGGAGGTCGTGTGAACACGACCTATGACGTGAAGTTTTGGGAAGTCCGGCGGAATCAGTCCAGTAAGACCGCGTCCTATGAGGTCCGCTGGAAGGTTGGTGGCCGACAGAAGTCGAAGACCCTGCGAACGAAGGCCCTGGCCGAGAGCTTCCTGTCGGATCTCCGGCAGGCGGCCAAACGGGGCGAAGCCTTCGACATGGAGACCGGTTTGCCCATCTCCATGGCCAAGGTGAAGAACGCGGTCACCTGGTTCGCCTTCGTCCTGGCATACGTCGATATGAAGTGGCCCCACGCGGCGGCCAAGACACGCGACAGCCTGACCGATGCTCTCGCGACCGTGACCCCCGCACTCGTCGATGAGGACGCACCCGGCAGGCCGGATCAGCTCGTCCTTCGGGAAGCACTACGGCAGTACGTCCTTCCCCCCGCCTCTCGGCAACTGGCGCGCCCTGCCGATATCGCGGCTGCGGCCGCGTGGCTCGAACGTCATTCGCTCGCCGTTGCCGACCTTGCCAAGGTCCGCAACGTACGACTCGGCCTCGATGCGCTGACGCTTCGGCTCGACGGCGGCGCGGCTGCCGCGACGACGATCACACGAAAGCGCTCGGTCTTCTACAACGTCCTTCAGTACGCGGTAGACCTGGAAGAACTGTCTTCCAATCCCATCGACAAGGTGAAGGCGTGGAAGCCCCCGAAGGTCCGTGAGGCGGTGGACCGGCGGGTAGTCGTCAACCCTGTCCAGGCTCGGGAGCTGCTCGCTGCGGTGACCTATGCGGGTCGTGTAACCCGTGGCCGGCATCTCCGAGCCTTCTTCGCCTGCCTCTACTTCGCGGGCCTGCGCCCTGCCGAATCCCTTGGGCTCCGTAAGCAGGACTGCCACCTTCCGGAGTCCGGCTGGGGCCGCCTCGTGCTCGCGAAATCCAAACCCCAAGCGAACAAGCGATGGACAGACAGCGGAGAGGCACACGACGACCGCGGCCTGAAGCATCGAGCACAGGACGAGGGCCGTACGGTCCCGATTCCTGCGGAGTTGGTGACCATCCTCCGCGAGCACATCGAAGAGTTCGGCGTCCACGACGATGGGCGCCTATTCCGTACAACGCGTGGCGGCGTGATCTCCATCGGGACGTACTGCGAGGCATGGCAGAAGGCCCGGACATTGGCGCTAACGCCGGAACAAGTGGTGTCCCCGCTGGCGGCCCGGCCGTACGACCTGCGGCATGCCGCCGTCTCGCTATGGCTCAACGCGGGGGTAGCCGCACCCGAGGTCGCCGAACGGGCCGGGCATGGCGTTGATGTGCTGCTGAGGGTCTACGCCAAATGCATAGACGGCGGCGTGGCGATTGCCAACCAAAGGATCGGCGACGCATTGAAGGGATGAGGCTGCGCGATAAGCTAGAGGGTCCTGGTATCACGGGACCCTCTTTTTGTGTCCTAATAAATCCCTGAAGGAAAGGCGATCACACGCGTCTCAGCCAAGATATCATCCTGTCCCATATCACGGCTTGACTTGCGTCGCAGTTCCTTCACTCGCCACTTGAACCATCAACTTCGGAAGATGCTTTAATATTCTCCCCAGTCAACATTATGATGTCGGAGAGCAACGAAAAGACCTCATCACACATCCGCACTACTTCATCGGCATTTCTCGGATTACGCTCAGGCATAAAATGCGGTCCTGCGGGGGGTAGCAGGTCAAGCGCATGAGCTATTTCATTCCGCGCCTCAAAGATAGGATTGAGTGCCTTCAGCCTCAAATCGGAAATTTGCTCATTCCTAATCCCCAACGGGGCAAGGGCGCGACTCTTTAAACTCAAACTGCCTTGAAAACTGCTTTTTGTTTGAGCGATAATGTACTGATTCAGCATCTGAGCCCGCGGGTCGGGAGAAGTTAGAGCACCTAGGAATATGCGGTCAACCTTTGGGGCTCTCACCTGCTCTTCTATGAAGATCTCAAATCTCTTACGGGCGGATTCCATGCCATTCACGAGAGGCGGAATCGCATGGGATAGAAGCGCACCAAGGCATGCATCTATACCCGCGGATGTGAACACGACCGCAGCGCGTAAAATATCTTGTATGTCCTCATCGACGTAACCCTGGCCATCTCTCTGAGAGTCCCCCCCGCCGTATACGTTGAATAATATTAATCGTATCCAGAAGGCCGGACACGCTCCTATGCGTACTGACCACCCTCCACCAGGCTGCTTGGACCTCCGAAACGCTGGGCGGCATGTTTTGGAGTGGGGCCAGCGCATACGTTTTCGTTGTAGCTTCCTGGACATCCAGAGGACTACGCAGCACATAATCAAGTGCGAGAAAGAAGCGATGACGGACCTCTGGAAATTGGTCCAAATAGGTGGTAATAGCAGCAGCATCCCATACCACCCACCCCTTCAATCCGAACTCATTGGAGCAGCTCTCAATTAGAGAGTTTACCCAGTCCATTCTATGAGGCGATACGGGAATATTTGTAGCGAATACAATGTAATCCGGACACCTAAACTCAGGGTCCTCTTCCCTCCGCCTGGCAAGCGTTCTCAGTGAATGGTTTATCTGCTCGGCAAACTTGGGGTTACGGTCGACTCGCTTACCATCAGGCCTTATTAATGAGGGCACGAATCGGACATCCATCACCCCATATCCGTCCCAATTGTGTTGAGCACCCACGGAGAAGATGCCCTCAAAGGCAATGTCTCCCCATCCCGGATTTTTTAGGGCATGAATATTCGGGCCGAAGATATTGAATGCTAGAGTTTCACAAAGGACTTCAAACTGCAGGGAGCCGAGCCCGTCAAAGTCGTAGGCCATAGGCCCGATTATAGAGGGACCTCATGTCACATGTCTTGGCTTCTCTATATCGGCGAACTCCCAAACGTTTCCTCTCATCTGGACCCCGGCCTCGTTGGTCCTGCACTCGGACCAACACAAACTTGTTAACTACCTTAAGAGTGTTCCTAAATTCGACACGTGATTGAGGCTGGTCTCGTGTAGGCGCAGGTCGCCGACTTGTGGCCGCCATATTGGAACGCGCAGGGGTGGTGGGAGTGGGGTCGTCAGCTCCCGACGTGGCTCAGGTTTCGGGAGCCCTGACCAGGTCGCACATAGAGACGTGATCTCGGAAGGCCGTTCTGTAGTCCGATGGACAGATGGCAGATGCCGCTCCACTGTCGCGCCATGGGGCCCGTGAGCGATCGGCTGGGGCCACTTGGGAAGGCAAGCCGTGATCCATCCCGCATATATCCCGCGACCACCGGCCGGGAGCTGCTCTCGGTGGCGTATGGCTGCACATGGGTGGAAACGATCAACGGCGTCCGACCGTAGCGAAACCGCTGGTCAGACGCCGTTTTCGGAGGTAGGAGCGGAGAGCGTGGGATTCGAACCCACGAGGAGCGTCAAGCCCCTAGCGGTTTTCAAGACCGCCGCCATCGTCCACTAGGCGAGCTCTCCTGGCCGATGCCCAAAGGCACGGAACATCACCATAGTCTCTCACCACGCGCCGGGTGCCCGCGACAAAAGACGATCTCCGAGCATCGGGTCAGATCTGGTCGGGGATCTCGGAGTACCGGCGCTCCGCATTCGCCTGCGGCCCGGCGAAGCCGTCGCCCACCGCGGCGGCCAGCCGGAGATACGCCTCCCGGGTCGGCTCCAGCAGCCGGTCCAAATCGATCTCCGCGCCCTCCTCCAGATGCGGGTCGTACGGCACGCGGATCACCGACCGGCAGCGCGCCGCGAAGTGGCCCTCCAGCCGGTCGAGGTCGACAGCCGACTTCGAGCGCGGCCGTACGCTGCAAAGCACCACGGTCGCGGCCCTGACGAGTTCCGCGTGGTTGTGCGCCTCCAGCCAGTCGAGGGTGGCCGAGGCCGCCCGGGCTCCGTCGACGGACGGGGAACTGACCAGCACGAGTTGGTCCGCCAGATCAAGGACTCCGGACATCGCCGAATGGAGCAGTCCGGTGCCGCAGTCGGTGATGCAGATCGAGTAGAAGTTCTCCAGGACCTGGGCCACGGCCTGGTAGTCGGTCGCGCTGAACGCCTCCGACACCGAGGGATCGCGATCGGACGCCAGGATCTCCAGCCGCGACGGCGCCTGGGACGTGAACGCCCGGATGTCGACGTATCGCTTGATCTGGCTCCGCTCGTTGAGGAGATCGCGCACGGTAGCCGAGGTCTCCAGCTCGACCTTGTCCGAGAGCGTTCCACGATCGGGGTTGGCGTCCACGGCGATCACGCGGTCACCGCGAATCTGGGCGAGCGTGGCCCCGAGCCCGACCGTGGTGGTGGTCTTGCCCACGCCACCCTTCAGGCTGAGCACGGCGACCCTGTGGTGCCCGGTGGCGACGGGGGTGCGGGCGCGGGAGATCAGCTCGCGCCGCCGCCGGACGTCAGGGGCCTCGCCCGGCTTGATCCAGCCACCGGACGCCTTGTAGACGAACCGGCGCCATCCGCGCGCGGGAGCGTTCCTGCGGCCCTTGAGCAGGCTGCCCGGGTCGAGGCTGTCCGCGGACGGCTTGCCTCCCGCCTTCGCCCCGCTTGTACGCCCGGGAGCGCCGAAGGTGGTAACCGCCGGAGCCTGCCTGCGGCGAGGCTGGTACGGCTCACGCTCCTCCAGGGCCTGATCCTCCGAAGAGGTGGGGGACGGAGCCTCACGCGAGGTTCCGTCCGATCGCCGGTCCGGCAGCGGATCCGCGCTCGGGGCCGTCCCGAAGGGCTGCGCGGGGGCCAGGTCGTCCCGCAGGGACCCCCCGAACGGCTGGCCCACAGTCTCTTCATGGGGAGAGCCACCGAAACCTTCACGCGAGGAGCCGCCGAAGGGCTGTCCAGGGGCCAAATCGTCCCGCAGGGACCCCCCGAACGGTTGACCGGGGGGGAGATCCCCGCCCAATCCGCCAAAGGACTGACCGCCGGTCTCCTCACGCGAGAAACCGCCGAAAGACTGACCGCCGGTCTCCTCGTGCAAGGAGCCGCCGAACGACCGCTCCCCTTCGTACGGTTTGCGCTCCTCGACCGGCGTTTCCTCCGGGAAGGGCCCGGTGAAGCGTTCGGTGACCGCACCGAGCAGTCCGCCGGAGAAGGGCGTCCCGCTGTCAGAACCGGAAGCCCCGGAACCACTGCTCCCCGAACCGGAAGCCCCACCGGAAACCCCGGACTCGGAGAGCCCGGACCCAGGAACTCCGGAGCCGGAGAACCCGGAACCCGATGATCCGAAACCGGAGAGGCCGGAAGTTCCGGTGCCGGAGTTCAACGAACCGGAAGTCCCGGTGCTGGAAGACCCGGTGCTGGAAGATCCATCCGTCTCGACGACCGGCACCGCCGGCTCCAGCCACCCGCGCACCGGCTCGTCGGACTTGGACGCCTCTGTCCTGCTCTCCTCGGATCCGCTCTCGTCGGACGGGAGGTCCTCAAGGCGGTGTTCCCCGGTGGGGAACCGGACCGGCTGTGTGTGGTGCTCCTTGTAAGAAGTCCGGACGTCGGACTCCCCGAACGCGCCCACATTGAAGGAGTCGGTGTCGACGGGGGAGTCCTGGAACAGCGGGCCCCGCCCGAGGCCCGCCGGAGGCGTACCGGGGAAACCGGGCAGCCCACCGTCCTCGGAAAGCCCCGAACCCCCAGAACCGGAAGACCCGGAAGACCCGGACAAGCCGGCGGACGATCCAGAGGTGTCCGCTGCCCCGCCGGCCGGAGCGACGACCACCGTGGCGCCGTACGCGGGATCCGTCGCCGTACGGAACAGCGCCTGGGAGGCGGGCTCCGACGGCACCGAACGCCAGGGGTCCTGAGGGTACGGTGAAGGCACTTCCGGCTCCGTGACCGGAGCAGGCGCCAACGACGCCGAGGTCACCGCGCTGACCGCGATGTCCACCTCGTCGGGCATCTCCTTGATCGCGTCGAGCCAGGCGAGCTGGTCCTCGAGAGAGTGGGGATCCTCACGATCGTGTCTTGCCACCGTGTTCCCCCTCGGGATGGGCTAAAGGGGCAGCAAACACATTGCAGATTAGCGCCCTCTAATGCAGCGAATGCGGGCAACCGCCGAGTTCGCGGCCCCGCTAGTTTGGTCCCATGCGCGCGATCGTCATTATGGAGCCTGGTGGACCTGAGGTTTTGGACTGGCAGGAAGTCCCCGATCCTGAGCCCGGGCGGGGTGATGTGGTCATCGACGTGGCCGCCTCCGCCGTCAACCGGGCGGACCTCCTCCAGCGCCAGGGTCACTATCCTCCGCCGAAAGGCGCCTCGGAGATTCCCGGCCTGGAGTGCTCGGGGACGGTGATCGAGGTCGGCGCGGACGTCGAGGGTTTCCGGCCGGGGGACCAGGTCTGCGCGCTGCTCGCCGGCGGAGGGTACGCCGAGCGCGTGGCCGTGCCCTGGCAGCAGGTCATGCCCGTTCCGGCGGGGGTGTCGCCGGTGGAGGCGGCGGGGCTGCCCGAGGTCGCCTGCACCGTCTGGTCGAACGTCTTCATGACCGCTCGCCTGCGCAAGGGCGAGACCCTGCTGGTCCACGGCGGCGCGAGCGGCATCGGCACCATGGCGATCCAGCTCGCCAAGGCGTACGGCTCCCGCGTGATCGCGACGGCCGGCTCGGCGGAGAAGGTGCGGCGGTGCCTCGAACTCGGCGCCGACGAGGCCCTGAACTACCGCGAGGAGGATTTCTCGGTCAAGAAGGCCGATGTGATCCTCGACATCATCGGCGCGGCATATCTGAAGAAGAATCTGGACGCCCTGGCGGTCGGCGGCCGCCTCGTCGTGATCGGCATGCAGGGCGGCAGGGTGGGCGAGCTGGATCTCGGCAAGCTTCTGGCCAAGCGCGCGTCGATCTCCGCGGCGGGGCTGCGCGCCCGGCCGGTGGACGAGAAAGGCGCCATCTGCAGGGGAGTCGTGCAGGACGTCTGGCCTCTGATCAGCGCGGGCGCGATCAAGCCGGTGATCCACGCCACCGTGCCGATGCGGGACGCCGCCGAGGCGCACCGGCTGCTGGAGTCCGGGGACCACATCGGCAAAATCCTCCTGGTTCGGTGAGTTAGGTTTGAACGCATGAGTACCGACCGAGCCCGACGCGGACGAGGAGTGATGAGCGGCCGATGAACGCAGAAGAGAGCACGCCGCAGATCGTGGTCGTGGGGCCCGACGGCTTGTCCGTGTCCGGCGAGAACGGCGAGCGCGAGGAGCGCTCCGTCGCCGACCTCGTGGAGCAGCCGGCGAAGGTCATGCGCATCGGAAGCATGATCCGCCAGCTTCTCGAGGAGGTCCGTGCCGCTCCCCTGGACGAGGCGAGCCGCAAGCGCCTCAGGGAGATCCATGAAAGTTCCATAAAGGAGCTGGAGGACGGCCTCGCGCCCGAGCTCGTCGACGAGCTGGAGCGGCTGTCGCTGCCTTTCACCGACGACAACGGCGCGCCGCCCTCGGACGCGGAGCTCCGGGTGGCGCACGCGCAGCTCGTCGGATGGCTTGAGGGACTCTTCCACGGCATCCAGACCACGCTGTTCGCCCAGCAGATGGCGGCGCGTGCCCAGTTGGAGCAGATGCGCCGCGCTCTGCCCGGCGGCATGTCGCAGGGGCAGGACGACCAGCAGCACCTCCGCGCCTCTGGGCCCTACCTGTAAGACCGGGCCTGTAAGCGCTTATCTGTAAAGAGCTTCCAAAATCAGGGCGACCCCGTCGTCGTTGTTGGCCGCCGTCACGTGATCGACGGCGGCCAGCACCTCGGGATGGGCGTTGGCCACCGCGTAGGACGTCCCCGCCCAGGCCAGCATGGGCAGGTCGTTCGGCATGTCGCCGAACGCCACGACCTCGCCGGCCTTGATCCCGAGCTCGGCTGCCAGGGTGGCGAGCGCCGACGCCTTCGTGACGCCGTGCGCGCTCATCTCGATCAGCGCCCGGCCACTGGAGTGCGTCGGGGTCACCAGGTCGCCCACGAGGTCCACCGACAGCCGGTAGAACTCGTCCGGATTCATCGACGGGTGCTGGGCGAGCAGTTTGGCGCACGGCCGCGACGTCAGCGTGTACGTCCCCACCCGAAGCCCGGGCGCGCTCCTGGCCTCCGCGCCCTTGACGGCGAAGTCGGACTCGTGCGCGTAACCGCCCTCGTATTCGACGGCGAAGACCAGCTCGGGCAGGTGTTCCCGCAGGCGGCGGACGGATTCGTCGAGGACGTCGGGGGCGATCATGCGGGCCTCGACGATCCGCTCGGTGTGCAGATCGTAGACGAGCGCCCCGTTCGCGCAGATCGACAAGCCTCGGTGGCGTACGGCTCCCGCCACGCTGTGCATCCAGCGGGGCGGCCGTCCGGTGACGAAGACGAGCGTCCCACCGGCGTTCTCCACGAGAGCGAAGGCGGCGGCCGTACGGGCGGAGACGGTCCCGTCGGCCCGCAGGGCGGTGCCGTCCAGGTCCGTGGCGACAAGGCGGGGGCTGGTCATAACAGCCTCCAGTTTGCACGCTGTTGTACCCGCGTCCGTCCTCGGGGAGGAAGGCGGGGGAAATCTTCCCCCGGACGTGGAACACCCACCGGCGACATAGTGTTAGATGTGATGGCGTTGTATTAGCTGTTCCCGTAGCGAAAGCCAGCTTGACTGTATGAGCCACCCGGGGAGCTGTGCGACACACCGGGGTTCACGAGGTGTGAGCCCCAAGATTCACTTCCTTAGGGAGAGCATTAATGGCTCAGGGAACCGTCAAGTGGTTCAACGCTGAGAAGGGCTTCGGCTTCATCGCACCGGACGGCGGGGAGCCGGACGTCTTCGTCCACTTCTCCGCGATCTCCGGCAGTGGCTACCGCAACCTCGAGGACGGCCAGCGGGTCGAGTTCGAGGTGACCTCTGGTCCGAAGGGTCCGCAGGCGTCCAACGTCCGTGCGCTCTGATCTCTGAACACCGTTGAAGGCGGGGTCCGCATCCGCGGGCCCCGCCTTCGCGCTTTCCATGCCCCTTCCCGGGGCTGAGAGCGCCCTGTAGGCGGCCTCACCGATAGACCGGGCCCGACAGCCGACGCAAGAGTTCGCGGCTCAGGATCGGGCTGGCGGCCCGAGGCGCCGCCCCACGGATCGGACCGGCGGACGGTCGCTCCGACGCCGCTTAGCGCTGCCTGACCGCCTGCCCCGGCGATCGGAGGAACAAAAGGGGCTTGCCGTGAGCATTCGCTCTTGTGATCGTGGGAGGGCACCGGCGAATCGGCACTCCCCCAGCAGAGAGCGATCATGCGCAGAGTCCTCGTGGCCGCCACGTGCCTCATGGCGGCGTTCCTCGCGTCCCCCGCACCGGCCCACGCCACCGCGGCGTCCTCCCGGGCCCATGCCGCCGCCGACTCCTCCAGGGTCGAACGGCGGGTGCCCAAGGTGAAGGTGACCTACCCCTCGGCGATCAGGCGAGGCCATCCCGCCCGCATCACCTACAAGGTCAGCCATCCCGACCAGTTCGGCGACGAGGCGCTGGTCCTGCAGACGGACCTCCCTCGCGGCATCGTGTCGAAGGTCCGCTTCGTGACCAAGCCGCGAGGCGCCACGTGCGGCACCCAGAAGCGCAACTCGGTCGGCAACTACGCGGTGTACTGCGTGATCCGTTCGCTCAACCACAGCAAGCTGACCATGTCGTTCAACGTGTGGATCAAGACCAGCTACAACGGGAAGTTCCGCTCGGGGCACTACTGGAGGCCCGTGACGCTCGACTACGGCGGCAGCACGCGCGACTACCTGGACGAGATCACCAGGAAGGACCTCATCGGCAACACCTGGATCAAGGTGCGCTAGAAGACGACCTGGCCGCCGTCCGCGCCGACACGGTCCCGGACGTCGGCACCGATGCCGAACGCGAAATCCTCTCGATCCCGCTGGCCGAGATCATCACCCAGCAGTTGGCCGACGACCCCGGCTCCTCTTTCGCCTTTCGTCTTTCGCCGAAGGACAGTTCAGTCGGCACACCGAGGCGGTCCCGCGCGCGTTCGAGCTGAGCGACCCACCCGCTTGGGAGGGATGACCGAGTCGTCCTCACTCCGGGACCGCATCGTGACAACCCGATCCCCGTACCGGAGATCGAACAAACCGTGACAATGCGAAGCTCCGGCCACACGCTCGCGTGGCTCGGCCATCCGGTCACCATGCTGGCCGTGGCCCTGCTCCTCCTCAACGATCACCTCCTCAAAGGGCTGTGGCCCGGCCCGATCACCGGCAAACTCAGCGACCTCGCCGGACTCACCATGGCCCCACCACTGCTGGCGCTACTCCTCCGATGCCCGCCACCCCTCGCCATCCTGACCACCGGAACACTCTTCACCCTGATGAAGACCACCACCATCGGCGCGGAAACCGCGTCCTGGCTGTGGTCCCTGTTCATCCCGTCGCGGGTCGTGGCCGACCCCACCGACCTGATCGCGCTACCCGCCCTCGGCCTCGCCTGGCTCACCTGGCGCCAGACCGCCCGACGCCCTCCCGTACGGCTCCCACACGCCCTGCTCATCGTCCCGGTCGCGCTGTTCGCCGCCACGGCGACCTCGCCTGTTCAGCCGCCGCCGTCCGCGACCGCCGTGGAGGTCCACGGCGCGGCCGTCGTCGTGTACGGCGAGGGGGCCGGCGGATATGCGTCGGTCGACGGCGGCGCCACCTGGCGAGAGTGGAACGGGCCACCCGCCGGAGCGGAGCAGAGCGCGGCCTGCGTGCAAGGTGACCACCAGCACTGCTACCGGATCGTCCCCGGCCTGCTCCGGGTCGACGAGTCCACGAACGGCGGCAGGACATGGACGACCGCGTGGCGGCTTCCCCGCGAGAAGTGGCTGGATCGCGGATTCCGCAACCCCGACCCGCTAGGGCTGGACGCCGATCCCGTCGGTTCCCGCGCGCTCGCCGTGCAGACCGTACCGGGCGAGGTGGGCGCGCACATCGTGGTCGTCGCCAACGGCCCCGACGGCATCGCCGTACGGGACGTGTCAGGGCACTGGCGGCGGCTCGGCTTCGCGCCCGACGGCGGCTTCACAGCGGAGGCCGCGGCGCCCCTCACCGATCCCGGCGGACGGATCGGCGAGGAAGTGTGGGCCGCCGCCCTCGCGGCGCTCGCGGCCCTGCTCATCGGGATCGGCGTGGACGGCTGCTGGAGGAAGTCCCCAGTGATCTTCACGATCGGGAGCGTGCTTCTGTTGACCGGGCCGCTCGTGGTCGCCCTGAGCATCGGCTCGGGCCCCTCCGGCATCTCCACCTTCATCGTCGGTGCGCTGATGGCGCTGGCCGGCGGCATCATGGTGCTCGCGGCATGGACATCGGTGCGGGGCTCCACCCAGGCCACGGAAGAGGCATCACGAGGACGGAACGCCCTCGTCGCCCTCCTCACCTTCGGTGGGACTCTCCTGCCGTTCCTGGGCTGGAGTGCCGGTTGGCCCGCTCCGTACGGCCTGGCCATAGTGCTGGCCATGATCCTGGCCGTGACGCCGAACGTCTGGATGATCGCGAGAAAGGTCCGCCGAAACCACCCCGCGAAAGGAGAAGGCCCCGCCGAGTAGACGGGACCTTCGGGAGGGATGACCGAGTCGTCCTCACTCCGGGACCGCATCGTGACAACCCGATCCCCGTACCGGAGATCGAACAAACCGTGACAATGCGAAGCTCCGGCCACACGCTCTCGTGGCTCGGCCATCCGGTCACCATGCTGGCCGTGGCCCTGCTCCTCCTCAACGATCACCTCCTCAAAGGGCTGTGGCCCGGCCCGATCACCGGCAAACTCAGCGACCTCGCCGGACTCACCATGGCCCCACCACTGCTGGCGCTACTCCTCCGATGCCCGCCACCCCTCGCCATCCTGACCACCGGAACACTCTTCACCCTGATGAAGACCACCACCATCGGCGCGGAAACCGCGTCCTGGCTGTGGTCCCTGTTCATCCCGTCGCGGGTCGTGGCCGACCCCACCGACCTGATCGCGCTACCCGCCCTCGGCCTCGCCTGGCTCACCTGGCGCCAGGCCACCCGACGCCCTCCCGTACGACTCCCACACGCCCTGCTCATCGTCCCGGTCGCGCTGTTCGCCGCCACGGCGACCTCGGCCGCACCCTACGGGCGGTCGGCGACCGGCGTGGCGGTGCGTGACGCGGCCGTCATCGTGGACGTAGGCGGATACCAGCCGCTCACCTCCACCGACGGCGGTGCGACCTGGCGAGAGTGGAACGGGCCACCCGCCGGAGCGGGGCAGAGCGCGGCCTGCGTGCAAGGCGACCACCAGCACTGCTACCGGATCGTCCCCGGCCTGCTCCGGGTCGACGAGTCCACGGACGGCGGCAGGACATGGGCGACGGCCTGGCAGGTGGCTCCCGGCCGCAAGGAGTGGCTCGACCGGACATACCAAGACGGCGACTACTACCGGCCGGAGAACGATCGGTCCGTTTCCCGCGCCATCGCCGTGCAGACCGTGCCCGGTCGCGAAGGCGCGCACATCGTGGTCGTCGCCAACGGCCCCGACGGCATCGCCGTACGGGATCCTTCGGGGCACTGGCGGCGGCTGGGCTTCGCGCCCGACCGCGGCTTCACAGCGGAGGCCGCGGCGCCCCTCACCGATCCCGGCGCGCGGATCAGGAGCGAACTGTGGGCCGCGGTGTTGATCGCGCTTCTCGTCCTGATCGTCGGGATCGCCGTGGAGGACTGCTGGGAGGGATCACTGGGGAGCTTCATGGGAGCGAGCCTGCTGTTGTGGGTCGGGCTGCTTCTGGTCGCCCTGGGCCCGGCCCTGGGGCTCATCGGCTTTCTGGTCGTCCTCGCGGGCGTGCCGGTGGCGGTGGGCGGCGGCATATGGCTGATCTTGGGGTGGGCCTTCTCCCTGACTCAGAACGGGCGATGGGGAGGGCGGAGCGCCCTCGTCGCCCTGCTCACCTTCGCGGGGATCTACCTGCCGTTCCTCGGCTGGAGCTCCGGCTGGCCCGACTCGTACGACCTGGCCGTGCTGCTGGCCGTGGTCTTCGGCGCGATGCCCACGGCCTGGCTGATCGCGCGCAGAGCCCTCGCCAAGCTCCTTTCCGGCGCCGGAAAAGAAGAAGGCCCCGCCGGATAGACGGGGCCTTCGGGACGCCGAGAGCTACTTGACCGGCTCCAGGACGTCGAGCCCGACGAAGGGGCGCAGCGCCTTGGGAACCACGACCGAGCCGTCCGCCTGCTGGTGGTTCTCCAGGATGGCGACGATCCAGCGGGTGGTGGCCAGCGTGCCGTTCAGCGTCGCGACGTGCTGCGGCTTGCCGTCCTGGTCGCGGTAGCGTACGCGCAGGCGGCGGGCCTGGAAGTCGGTGCAGTTCGAGGTCGAGGTGACCTCGCGGTAGCGCCCCTGGCTGGGGATCCACGCCTCGCAGTCGAACTTCCGCGCCGCCGACGAGCCGAGGTCGCCGGCGGCCGTGTCGATCACGCGGTACGGCAGCTCGACCTTGGCCAGCATCTCCTTCTCCCAGGCGAGCAGGCGCCGGTGCTCCTCACCCGCCTCCTCCGGACGGCAGTAGGAGAACATCTCGACCTTGTCGAACTGGTGGACGCGGATGATGCCCCGGGTGTCCTTGCCGTACGAACCGGCCTCGCGGCGGAAGCACGACGACCAGCCGGCGTAGCGGAGGGGCAACGACCCGGCGTCGAGGATCTCGTCCCCGTGGTAGGCCGCCAGCGGCACCTCCGAGGTGCCGACCAGGTAGAGGTCGTCGTCGGGCAGGCGGTAGATCTCCTTGTCGTGGGCGACGTGGAAACCGGTCCCCTGCATCGACTCGGGCTTCACCAGCACCGGAGTGATCATCGGGGTGAACCCGGCCTCGATCGCCTGCTGCATGGCCATATTGAGCAGGCCGAGCTGCAGCCGGGCGCCGACGCCCTTGAGGAAGAAGAACCGCGCGCCCGAGACCTTGGCGCCGCGCTCCATGTCGATGGCGCCGAGCAGTTCGCCCAGCTCCAGGTGGTCGCGAGGAGCGAAGTCGAACGAGGGCGGCTCGCCGACCTCCTCCAGCACGGCGTAGTCGTCCTCGCCACCGATCGGGGCGGCCTCGTCCACGAGGTTGGGCACACCCTCGATCACCGCGTCGAGCTCGCCGGCGACCTTCTCGGCTTCCGCCTCGGCGGACTTCACCTGCGCGGCGAGGTCCTTGGCACGGTCGAGCAGCGCCTGGCGCTCGTCCCCGGAGGCCTTGGACACCGACTTGCCGATGGACTTCTGCTCGGCGCGCAGCGACTCGAAGGCCGTCAGCGCACTTCGACGGCGCTCGTCGAGGGAGAGCAGCGTGTCGACGACCGAGTCGTCCTCACCGCGGGCGCGCTGCGACGCCCGGAGCCGGTCCGGGTCCTCACGAAGGGTACGCAGGTCAATCACGAAACAAAGGCTACCGAGGTACGGATACCGCGCGCGCCCCGATTGTCGGCGACGCCCCGATGGATGATCAGACCTGACCGGATCGTATCCGGCCGAGCCAGCCGCCCGCCTCGTCGAAGTCGGTGTCGGCCGTGCCCGGCCTGATCTGGGTGACGACCTGGTCGGCCCGCGGGTAGCTGCCGAGGAAGCGCAGATCACCGCAGATCCGGTGCAGGCCGGACAGCGCCTCGCCGACCCGGGCGTCGGCGACGTGCCCTTCGCAGTCGAAGTGGAAGAAATAGTTGCCGATCCCCTGGCCCGTCGGACGGGACTCGATCCGGGTCAGGTTGACACCGCGTACGGCGAACTCGCTCAGCATCTCCAGCAGGGCTCCGGCGTGGTCCTCCTTCAGGAAAGCCACCAGGGAGGTGCGGTCGGCGCCCGTCGGCTCGGGGATCGGCCCTGGCGGGGCCACCCGGACGAACCTGGTCACCGTGTCGTTCCGGTCACCGATGTTCGACGCCGCCTCCGTCAGGCCGTACACCTCGCCCGCGATGGCCGGGCTGATCGCCGCGTCGTACGGAGACTCGGGGTTCGCCACCTCCTGCGCGGCGGCGGCGGTCGAGGAGGCGGGGATGACGACCGCGCCGGCCAGCTCGCGCTCGATGAAGCCCCGGCACTGGGTGTGCGCGGCGGGATGCGTGGTGACCCGCTTGATCTGGCGGAGCTCGGTGCCGGGGCGGACGAGCAGCGAGAACTCGACCGGCAGCAGGTACTCCGCGACGATCAGCAACGGCTCACCCCACGCGAACTCGTCCAGCGTCTGGATGATGCCGCCTTCGAGCGAGTTCTCCAGCGGGACCACGGCGCCGTCGGCCTCTCCGGCCCGGACGGCGTCCAGGGCGGCTCCGACGTTCGCACACGGCAGGCGCTCGGCGTCGGGCGCCAGGGCACGCACGGCGGCCTCGGTGAAGGTGCCCTCCGGCCCCAGGTACGCGAGCTTTGACATAGCACAAGGTTAGCCACCGCCCATACGTGCCCACACCGGGATTAGGTGATAACGCGTCCCATCAGGCGCGGACGTCACCGGCGACGGCCCGCGAGGCGTGTACGGCACGGCGCCGGGGGAGCCAGGAGCCGAGCAGCCACACCAGGGCGACGGCCCCGAGACCGAAACCGTTCTGGACGATCTTCCCGAGTACCGGGCTGAGCACGGGGATCTCCAGAGCCTTCAGCGAGACGCCCCACCAGGGCACGGGCACCACGTAGAAGAGCCACACGCCTCCGGCCACCAGCAGCCGCACGCGGTCCGTCCCGGTGCCCATCAGCGCGGCCAGTACGACGACCATCCAGGCCAGGTGGTGGATCCACGCGACGGGGGAGAGCAGCACCGCCATCAGGCCGGTCAACGCCACCGCCGTCATCGGGTCGCCGTCGAGGAAGGCGGCGCGGGCCCGGCGGAAGCCGTACCAGCCGATGGCGGCGACGGCGACCAGCCAGAGCGCGGAGGTGATCGAGTCGGGCAGGTAGAGCCTGATCAGCATGCCCCGGACGGACTGGTTCGTGGTCGCCGCGTTCGCCCCCAGGCGGCCGGGGTCGAGCAGGGCCGAGAACCAGAAGTCCTTCGCGTCGGCGGGGATGACCAGGAACGGCAGGACGGTGAGCAGCGCCGCCGTGAACACCGCCATGAAGAAGGCCCGCCCCTGCTCCCCATCCCGCATGTACGGCTTCCGCCGGGAAAACGCCGTTATAGCGAGATAAATCAGGAAGACGCCGGGTGTGAGTTTCACCGCGGTGGCGACACCGATCAGCATCCCGCGCGGCCACCACGGGCGGCGCACGACGCAGTCGAGCAGGCACAGCGCGACGAGGAAGAGATCCACCTGGCCGAACCGGATCTGGTCCCTGATCGGCATCAGATAGAGGCACGCCACCACGAGGACCGCGAACACCAGCGGCATGGCCACCCGGACCCGCTCCAGCGAGGGCCGGAAGGCGTACCAGACCGTCACGGCGAGGGACACGACGATGGCGGCCGTCCACACCCACTGGGCGAGCGGCCACGGGATCGCGGCGAGCGGCACCGCCAGCATGGCCGCGATCGGCGGATAGGTGAACGGCAGCAACTGCGGCGCCGGAGTGATCGCGTCATAGAGCGGGACACCGAGCAGGAGGCTCTCGCCGCCCATCCGATAGACGTCCAGGTCGACGAGACGCTGGTCAGCGGGGTTCGTCAACCAGTACGCGACGAGCGGGATCGCGGCGCAGACGACGATCACCAGAGCCGGAGGCCACGCCCACAGGGGCCGCCTCGCGATGATCGTTTCGCCTGTCCTCATGTCCAGGCAGGCTACCGTGGACTTTCGTCACAGTTGTCGGGCTCGCTTGCCGGATCCGGCCGTCGGGGGTCAGATCGTCGAAACCGGCTTGTCGGGACCGCGTCGTCGGAACAACCCGAGAGACAGCACAGCCAGGAGACCCGCCCAGAGTGAAGGAGCGCGCGTGAGGCCATTCGGGACCAGCATCGCCCGGTCACGGCCACTCAGCGTGTCCTCCGTCGCTCCCCGCACCGTGGTCGCCGCCCTGCTCGCGGCGGTGCTCGGCCTGCTCTTCCTGGCGCTCCCCACACCGGCGCACGCCGAACGGGCGGCCCCGGCCGGACGGGTGGTCGTCATCGGGGTGCCCGGCCTCGTGTGGAGCGACATCGACCCGGCGCGCACCCCCAACCTGTGGCGGCTGACCGGCGAAGGAAGCTCGGCGTCGCTGTCCACCCGCGCCATCCCGCCCAGCGGCCTGAGCGTGACGTGCCCGATCAGCGGGTGGCTGACGGTGTCGGCGGGCCAGCGGGCCGGAGCCGGGGGGAACGACTGCGCGGCGCCGCCGGTGCCCGAAGCGGCCGC
Source organism: Microtetraspora glauca (assembly GCA_001570385.1). Taxonomy (GTDB): domain Bacteria; phylum Actinomycetota; class Actinomycetes; order Streptosporangiales; family Streptosporangiaceae; genus Microtetraspora; species Microtetraspora glauca. Next base: position 80,361 of record BBYL01000013.1, read on the forward strand.
CGACGGCTCGGCGACGGTTCCCGGATGGGACGCGCTCGCGGCCTACCAGCGGTCCCAGTCGTACGGCGGGCAGATCGGGCTGCTCGGCCGGACGATCGTCGCCGCGGGCGGGAATGTCGCCGCCATCGGCCCGGGAGCGGCCCTCGCTGCCGCCGACACATCTGGAAAAGTCCAGAAATATGCGGCAACGCCTGATGAGCTGCCCGACCTGACGCCGTACACCGCCGTGTTCGCCGAAGCGGGCGAGATCACCCGGGCCGCCCTGGCGGTCCGCACGGCGAGCCATCCCGAGGGGACCCCGTCCGACCTGACCGGCCACGCCCGCGACGAGGCCGTGGCGGCCGCCGACCGGACCGTCGGCGGCGTTCTCCGGAACGTGCCTCCGGGGTCCACCGTCCTCGTCGCCGGTCTCGCCGACTCGGGGCTCGACGCGCACCTCCACGTCGCCGTCGCCGCGACGACCTTCGGGGGCACCTCCGGCACGGGCGCCGGGCCGTACGCGCGGGGGTTCCTGACGGCCACCTCGACCCAGCAGGACGCGCTGGTCACGATCACCGACCTGACCGCGACCGTCCTGCGCGCGGTGTCGGTCGAACCGCCCCAGGGCGTGGTGGGCCGGGCCTGGCAGCGGGCCGGCGACGCCCCCGGCACCGGCGAGATCGTCGCCGGACTGGCCGACACGGACCTGGCCTCCCAGGTGCTCAGGGACGTCAGGCAGCCGTTCTTCGTCGCGCTCGTCGCCATCCAGCTGCTGTTCTACGGCCTCGCCGCCGTCGTGATCAGGCGGCACCGGCGGATGTTGTCGACCACCCAGGTCGTGGCCGTGGTCAGCGGGGCGATCCCGGTCTCCACGTTCCTCGCGCAGCTCGTGCCGTGGTGGAGCATGGCGCATCCCATGCCCGCGCTGATCGGGACGATCCTCGGGTTCGCCGGAGTCATCGCGGCCCTCGCCTTCGCCGGGCCGTGGCGTACCCACGTGGCCGGGCCCCTGACGGTGGTCGCCGCGGTCAGCTCGCTCGCCCTCCTGATCGACGTCATGACGGGGTCGACGCTCCAGGTGAACGCGGTGACCGGCTACGAACCGGTGACCGGCGGGCGCTTCTACGGCTTCTCCAACATGGCGTTCGCGATCTTCGCGACCGGCACGATCCTCGCCCTCGCCGGGCTCGCCCGGGTGATCAGGCCGCGGTTCGTCCTGCTCGCCTACGGCCTGCTGGCGATCGTCGCGGACGGCTGGCCGAGCTGGGGCGCCGACTTCGGCGGCGTTCCCGCGTTCGTCGTCGGATTCGCCGTCTTCACGCTCCTGCTGTACGGCCGGCGGGTGTCGATCGGCAGGCTCGCCGCCGTCAGCGCGGTGGGAGCCGTGCTGATCGGGGCCATCGCGGTGCTCGACTGGCTTCGCCCCGCCGATCGGCGGACCCACCTCGGCGCGTTCGTCCAGCAGGTCGCCGACGGCGAGGGCCCCTCCGTCATCGGCCGCAAGCTCGGGGCGATGCTCCACACGCTGGGGAACGCCGAGCTGACGCTGTTGTCGGTCGTCGCGATCGCGTTCCTGTTCCTGGTGCTGTCCCGGCCGTCGCGGTGGGGCGCCTCCGCGCTCACCCTGGCCTACGACCGGGCGCCGGCGCTGCGTGCCGGGCTGTTCGGCGCGCTGACCACCGCCATGGTCGGCTTCCTGATCAACGACTCGGGGATCGCGATCCCGGCCATGGCGCTCACCGTGGCCGTGCCGCTCACGCTCGCCGCGTCCGTGCGCGCGCTCCAGCTCGCGCCGCCCACCACACCAGGCCGGCCGTCAGCGCAAGCAACAGCCACGGCACCACCTGCGCCCTGACGACCGTCACCAGCCACCCCAGGTCGGACGGCTGGTCACGCTGCCTGGCCGGCAGGTACGCCATCGACAACGCGGCCATCCGCGCCACCACGAACCAGTCGAGAGTCGACGCGGGAACCATCGCCAGCAGCGCGAGCGCGAGCCCGTCGTACCACGGCAGCGCGTACGGCGTGGCGAACAACCAGGCCACCACGAAGGCCACCGCCACCTGGGCCGCGTCCGCCTTGCCGTCCGCGTCCACCTGGCCGTCCGCGCCCACCTGGCCGTCCGCGTCCGCCCCTCTGCGCAGCAACAACCAGGCGAGCACGGCCATCAGGACCAGCGACCCGGCCTGGATCCACGCGCGGTACGCGCCGGAGCCGATCAGGGCCTGGAGCGCCTTTTGCCCCAGCTTCCACGGAGTGGCGAAGGACACCGTCTTGCTCGCGTTCAGCACCTGGTCGAGCGCGTGCGGGCCGGCCAGCCAGTACGCCACCACCACGGTCAGCGTGGCCGCGCCCGCGATCAGCGCCAGCCTCCGGGCATCACGCCTGTACTGCCAGGCGGGCCCGAGCGCGACCAGGCCGACGGTGACCTTGACCGCGATCCCGAGCCCGAGAAGCACACCCGACTCGACGACCAGGGCACCGACGACGAACGCGATCGCCAGGGTGTCCACATGCATGCCCGCGGCGAGCTGGTAGACGACGAGGGGATTCACCGCCCACAGCAGCGCGGCGCGGCGCTGCCGGACGGGATCGCGCCGGGTGATCCGGTGGAGCAGCAGCGCGGTGGCGACGAACGCGGCGGCGTTGACCAGGGCCAGCACGAAGACCGTCAGCCGGACCGAGTCGCCGCCCACCCAGCTCGCCAGAGCCTGCACCGCCGTCGCCACCGGGCCGTAGACGCTCGGCGTGTTCCGCCACTCCTCCACCACCCCGGCGACCGGGTCCTGCGGCAGGGCCGACGGCACGGTGACGTACGGATCGAGCCCGAGGACGGCGATCCGCCCGTACGCCGCATAGTTCAGGTGGTCGGCCGATCCGATCGGCGGCAGGAACGCCAGCACACCCGCCGCCAGGCAGCCGGCCACGACCAGCCACCGCGTACCACCGGCTGTGGAAGGCCCGGTACGGCGGAGACCGCGCAGCCCGGCGACGAGCCCGATCGTGCCGGCCACGATCGCCACCGCCGCGAGCGCCACGACGAGATGCCCGCCGGGCCGCAGGTCAAGGGAGTACGGCGGTTGCCAGGCGGCACCCGGAAGGGGCGGGACCATCGCCGAGGGACCGAGCGCGGCGATCGTAATCGTCAGCAGGATCGACCCGGCGACACAGGCCGGCGGCACCGCCGTCGCCAACCGCCGCGCGCTCTCCCGATTCACCCCCGAATTCCATCACAGGCGCCGGTCGGCTCCGGATGGTTCGCCGTGAGCGGGTCAGTTCCGGATGGTCCGCAGGACGTCGGCGCCCTTCATGACGGAGGGCTCCCTGGCGGCGAGGGCCCAGCCCACGTCGCGGAGCTGCTTGGCCCGGTGCAACTGGGATCTCCAGTCGTCGCCGGTGGCACGGTGTGCCATGTCGACCTCGACCTCGAGGACGCGGAATCCCTTCCGGATCAGGTCGATCGTCAGCCCAGTCTCCACGCCGAACCCGCGGGCGAGCGGCAGGGCCGCCTCGAACGCGGCCCGGGTCAGACAGCGCTGGCCGTTGAGCGGCTGGGCCGCCTCGAAGCCGGTGGCCCGTTTGATGCCGTCGCGGGCCAGCCGTACCACGATGCCGTGTCCGCCGAGCTTCACTCTGGTGGCGAAGACGGCGATAGTCATGTCGGCCGTACCCGAACGGACGGGCGTGATGAGCGGAGCGGCCTGCTGCGCGGTCTCGCCCAGGTCGGCGTCCAGGAACAGCAGGTGCCGGGGCGTCTCCTCGTCGAGGAGGCGCACGGCCTCGGCCCCGCTCTCCATGGCCGCCGCCTTGCCGGTGTTCCGGCTGTGCCGTACGACACGGGCGCCGGCGGCCTTGGCCACCCGGCCGGTCTGGTCGGTCGAACCGTCGTCGACGACCACGACGAGATCCACACCCGGAAGCCGCGACGCCGCGGCGACCGTGGCGCCGATCCGGTCGGCCTCGTCCTTGGCCGGGATGACGACCGCGGTGTCCGCAGGCCGCTCCACCAGGTCACTCATAGGAATTCGGCCACCTCCGCGGGGACGCTCTCATGGACGATGAAGACGGAGTCCAGGCCGGTCACCTGGAGGATCTTCCGTACGGCGGGGCGGGGCGAGGCCACCTCGAGGATGCCACCGCGCTCGCGCAGCCGCTTGAGCGCGGAGAGCAACACGTTCATGCCCGTGGAGTCGCAGAACTCCACTCCTGACATGTCGATCACCACTCGCTCCGGCCCGGTTTCCAGCAGGCGCGTGAACTCGGCCTGCAGGCGAGGCGCGGTATATAGGTCGATTTCGCCGACAATGGCCATAACGGCCTGGCCAGCATGTGATTGCGTCGCGACTTTGAGCTCCACAGCGCGCACACTAGCGCCGTACCGGCCCGGGGTCACGTTCCCCCAGGCTAGCCGAAGAGTCGTTCGCGCTTTGTCCCCGATTCCGCCCTCACGCAAACGCGCGGTGCGCGAAGCTTGACGGAAAGCGACACCCGGCTTGGGGCGGAGGAACGAGCGTGTCAGGCCCAGCAGGCATGGAACCTCCCGAGGATCCGCAGCGTCGGCTGCTACGCGAGCGGCTGGAGGCCATCCAGATCCGCACGGAGAAGGCGACGTCGTGGCGGGACAGCACCGGACGACTCCAGTCGTTGATCAACCGTGAGGGGTACGTCCCGGTCACGGCGCGGCTGGCCGGTGAGGACCTCGAGTTCCTCTCCGCCGCTCGGGAGGAGTTGCTGAGCCTCTCGGAGCTGGGCATCCGGCTGCTCGACCTCCACCAGCCGAGGGACGCGGGCGGCATCACCAGCGACACCGCGAATCCCATCCTGCGCTGCCGGAGCTGCATGTGGCGGTGGCCGTGCCCGACCTTCCGCGCGATGTCGGACGCCCTCACGTGACGGGTTCGTACCGGTAGCCCACGCCCCACACGGTGACGATGCGCCGCGGCTCGGCCGGGTCGGCCTCGATCTTCTCCCTCAGCCTGCGCACGTGCACGGTGACGGTCGAGGAGTCGCCGAAGGACCAGCCCCACACCTGGTCGAGCAGCGCGCTCCTGCTGAACACCTGGCGCGGGTTGCGGAGCAGGTGGACGAGCAGGTCGAACTCCCGCGCGGTCAGGCCGATCTCCTTGCCGGCCAGCCGTACCTCGTGCGTGCCGACGTCGACGACGAGATCACCGTCGACGAGCACGCCGGTGCCCGCGGGGACCGGCGTGCCGCGGGCGCGGCGCAACACGGCCTGGACGCGGAGCGCGAGTTCGCGGGGGCTGAAGGGCCTCGTGACATAGTCGTCGGCCCCCGTCTCCAGCCCCACCACGCGGTCGATCTCCTCACCGAGGGCGGTGAGCATGATCAGCGGACCCTGACCGCGCACGCTCCCGCGGAGTTTCCCGCAGAGCTGGAGGACGTCCGTTCCGGACAGGGCGAGGTCGAGGACGAGCAGGTCCGGCGGGTCGGCGAGCGCCCGGTTCAGAGCCTCGGCGCCGTCGTCCGCGCACTCCACGAGGTGTCCCTCGCGTTCCAGGTAGCGGGCGACGACCTCGGCCACCATCGGGTCGTCGTCGACGACCAGGATGCGGGCGGATTTTCCGGTCACGCGCCCATTCTCACGGTCGCCGGCCCCGATCGTCAGTTGTGATTCACGTGAAACGTCCCGATCTTCGCGGCGAGGGGCGCCAGCGCGTACCTTGTGCCTATGGCCCGTACCGTACTGACCGTCCTGGGGATCATCCTCGCCCTCTGGCTGGTCTTCGCGTTCATCATCCCGGCGCTGTTCGCCACGCTGAAGTTCCTGCTCATGTTCGCGATCATCGCCTTCCTGGTCGTGGCGGCGATCACGCTCGTGGGAAAGATGTCCCGCTGACTCACCCCCGCAGGGCGTGAATTTCGGCCTTTCGCGTCTGGCCGTTTCGGACAGGCTGTGGAAGGACGAGGATCGCCCACACGGTGGTCGTCTCGCCGTCATGGCGTACGCCCCACCGTTCCGCGAGGTATTCGACGATCCCGAGGCCCCGGCCGCCCAGCGACGAGAGCGTGGGGCGGCCCGCCCGCGGCTCCGTGGTGGCGCCTCCGTCGCTCACGGCCACTTCCAGCCGCTCTTCCGAGCACGTCCACGCCAGCCTGAGCTGCCCCGATGGGAGCGGGTGTGCGTGCCGCAACGCGTTGCTCAACAGCTCGCTCACCACCAGGACCGCGTCGTCCACGGTCGCGCTGATGAGCCCCGAAGCGAGTAGATCCGAGCTGAGACGCCGACGCGCGGTGGCGACACTCGCCAGCGCGTACGGCAACATCACGACGCTCGACGGACTCACCTTCCCCCTCCCCCGAGGAGACAACACACCCCAGTAGGACCGAAATGCCCCATTCTGGGGTCCAAGAAACCGCGTCATGATTACGGCTTGCGCACATCAGATCATGCCGTGCTCACCATTGGACACGCCGGTCACCCCGTTGAGGACGAAACGCATCCGCGTGCCGCCACCCGGCCGGGAGTGGGCGGTCACGTCGCCGCCCTGCGCGCGGGCCAGGTTGCGCACGATGTAGAGCCCGAGGCCCACGCCTCCGAACCTGCGCCGGTTGCCGCTGTCGGCCTGCACGAACCGCTCGAAGATCCGCTCGCGGTCGGCCGGGGCGATGCCGACCCCCTCGTCGTCGACCACGAGGACGACGTGGCCGTCCTCCGCCCACGCCTCGACCCGGATCAGCCCACCGTCGGGGGAGTATTTGAACGCGTTCTCCAGAAGCTGCCCGAGGAGGATGTCGGTGGCCAGGGAGTCGCCGTGGACCTTGGGCAGGTCGTCGGGGATCCGCACCTCGACCCGGTGCCGGTCGGACAGTACGGGCAGGCCCAGGGTGGCCGCCCGGACCCGCGCGGCCAGGTCGAACGTCTCGATCCTGATCCGCAGCTCGTCGGCTCCGGCGCGGGCGCCGAGCAGCAGATGGTCCATGAGCTGGCCCAGCGACCTGGCCCGCTCCGCGATGGTGTGGACGGCGGAGCGGCGCTCGGCGTCGGACAGGTCGTCCCAGCGGGCGTCCAGGGTGCTGGCGAAGCCGTGCACGATGGTGATCGGGGTGCGCAGCTCGTGGCTGGTGGTGGCGAGGAACAGGTCCTTGGCCTCCTCCAGCTCCTTCGCCCTGGTCACATCGCGGAAGTCGGCCACGACCTCGCCCGTCTCGGGGATCTCGGCGCACAGCACGTCCAGCCAGCGGCCCGAGGCGAGCTGGATGGTGAGCTTCTCGCCCGGGTCCGGCAGGGGGAAGGGCGGGGGCCCGCCGATCACCCTCTCGGCGGGGAACCCGGTCAGCTCGGCCGCCGCGGGGTTCCACTGGGTCACCCGACCCGCCCCGTCGAGCACGCCGATGCCGTCCGCGCTGGCGTCGAAGACCGCCCGCTCGTGCGCGCGCTGCCGTACCGCCTCCTGGTAGGCCACCGCGTTGCCGACGGCGATGCCGGCGTGTCCGGCCAGCAGTTCCAGGAGTTCCAGCTCGACGTGTCCGGCCTTGCCCTTGGCGAAGAGCGCGTACAGCGCTCCGTAGGGGCGGCCGCCGACCGCGGCGATGCCGACCGCGACCGTGTGCAACCCGGGGAGCCGGGCCCAGACGAGATCCTGCAGGCCATCCGGATTGGTCTCCAGCAGCACGGTCTTGCCCGTGCGCAGCAGCTTGGCGACGAGGCTCCTGTGCAGGTCGGCGGTGACTCCGCGCAGCTCCGGCGGGAGGTGGTGCCCGCTGACGAGCCGGAGCCGATCGCCTTCGATCAGGACGAAGCCGCCCGCGTCGGCGCCGGTGAGCTCGGTGAGGCTGCCGGCGATCCGGTCGAGCACGGTGGGCAGGTCGAGCTCGGCGTTGATGTCGCCGACGACGTCGGTGAGCCGCCGGACCAGCCGGGCCCGCCGCGCCGCACGCGCGGCCTCGTCGTCCTCCGCGAGGTGGTAGACGCTGACGTAGCCGAGCAGGGTTCCCGTGTCGGTGCGTAAGGCGCTGGTGTCGACGCGGACCTCCAGGAGACGGCCGTCGCGGTGGAAACGCCTGGTACGCAGCGACACCTGGCCGCCGGTGCGGACGCGTTCCATGACGGCGTTGTGCTCGGCCATCAACTCGGCCGGGACGATCGGGGCCCGCCTGCCCATGAGCTGTTCCGCCGGCCACCCGAACAACCGCTCCGCCGCGGGGTTCCATCCGAGGACGGAGAGATCACGGTCAAGGGCCACGATGGCGTCGGGGGAACTCGCGACGGCGGCGCGGGCTATGCCGTCCTCGTAGTCGCTGCTGTCGTCACCCACTCCCCCATGGTGCCCCCTTTCCCAGCCTGATCTTGAGGTTTTGCATCCGATACGCTTCGCTCAGGCACTGAGAGGAAGTGGGGCGCATGTCCACAGGGGACCTCGAAGCCCTGCTGCGGGTGACCGCCCGGGGATATGTTGGAGAGTCCCCGCCCGAGGTCGCCTTCGGCACCGTGGACAGCCCGGTGGGCCGCCTGGTGCTCGCCGCCACCGCGCGCGGCGTGGTGGCGTGCAGCTACGAGGACGAGCACGCGGTCTTCGCCCGCATCCACCGGGACATCAGCTCCTTCATCGGACCCGATCCGCGCCGCCTCGACCCGGTGCGCCGGGAGCTCGACGCGTACTTCGACGGGCGGTTGCGGACCTTCTCGTCGGCCGTCGACTTCCAGCTCGTCTCCGCGTTCACGCGGACCGTCGTGCAGATGACGGCCGCGGTGCCGTACGGACAGGTCACGACTTATCACGACATCGCTGAGCGGATCGGGCGACCGCAGGCGCTCCGCGCCATCGCCAACGCCCTCGCCGCCAATCCGGTGTGCCTTTTCGTCCCCTGCCACCGCGCGGTGGAGGCGCCGGGCGCGCTCGGCGGGTACGCCGGAGGGCCGGTGGCCAAGGAGAATCTGCTCCGGCTCGAAGGTGCTCTCGGCTGACCCTGGAAATGACTTTGCGCGCCTAAGGGATTTGTCCCGCTTTGTCATGGAAATTGTGACGGACAGGCGGGACCCACGGGGCGCTCGACGCGGGACGGCACAAGCCGCCCCGGTTTTTCATGGCCCCGGGAATGGTCGTCATCACCGCCTGATCTCATGACCGGAAGGTGTACGGCATGGCGAATGTGGACACCGCGCGGAATACCCGCCAGGCGGACAAGTCTGTTCCCTCCACCACCGAGCAGGCGAGCACGGCGAAAGTAACATCAGCGACCAGGACACCGGGCGAGTTCCGCTCCCTCGAATGGGAGATGCGGCTACGGGACACGCTCGAAATCGGCGGCCTCTGGACCCGCGACGCGAAGGCACCGACCTACGAGGAACTCCGCCCGTACGGGCCCAGGGAAACCGCCGGATTCCCCGTATACAAGGACCTGGAACAACGGCTACTCGACGCCGTCGCACATCCGGATCCGGAAATCGCGCACGTCATGGCGGCCTGCGCGGCCTACGCCTATTCGGGACCGGAAACGGTCTCGATGATCATGGCGAGAATGGGTCTCCAGGACAATCAATGCCGCATGATCCAGGCATCCGTCGACGCGATGATGATTCATTCCACCGCGTTCCTGATACAGAGCAAGAGCGGAAGAGTCGGAATCCTCTGTTACCGGGGCGCGGAGCCGCACGACGCCGCCCACCGGCTCGGCGACGCCGACCGCGAGCCCGAGCGGATCGCGTACCGGGCCTGCCATCCGTCGGCCACGGTGCACGCGGGCATCTACCGCAACGTACGGGCGACCAGGTACGAGGTCATGAACGCGCTCCGGCACGCCTCTGACCGCCACTCGGTCCGCACGTCGCTGCCGAACGGCTCTCCCGGCCTCGACCTCGGGCGCGTCGACGGCCGGCTTGAGGCGCTCTACATCACCGGACACGGCCACGGCGGCGCGATGGCCGCGCTCATGGGCGTGATGATCCGGCACGAGCGGAAGTACCGCGAGGCACTCGGCGACCGCCTGAAGGCCGTCTACACATACGGGCAGCCCATGATCGGAGACCCGAGGTTCGCCGAGGCGTGCGAGCGGGACGAGTTCCTCCACGACAACGTCATCCGGTACATCTACGACCGGGATGTCGTCCCGCACCTCCCGCCCTCGACATCGGGCCCCTTCCGGCACTTCGGCCGGGAGTACCGCTATGAGATTCCACACATCCGCAACGTCGTCGCCGACGTGCTGGGCCGTTCGGAATCCCACGCGGGAGGTCACGCGGGCGAGTGGAGGACCGGCGGCCACCCGGCCGGACAGGTGCCGCACCTGCTGGGCATGCCCGTCTCCGCACCGGCCTTCGTCGCCCGCATGTTCCCCGTGGCCCGATCACTCCCCGCGGTGTACTCCATCGACGATCACCTGCCGCACCACTATCTCTCCGCGCTCACTCCGCCCGGAGTGCAGAACGAGTTCGGTGACTAGACGCATGACCTAGTCGGTCGGGCCGGGGCTCCGGGCGTCACGCGCCCGGAGCCCCGGCGGCGCTCACCTGCCACGCCGTACGGCCCGGGCACCGGACAGGCGGGCCAGATGACCGGCGACGAGCATCGTCAGGGCCGACACCAGGAACGCGGCCAGCGCAGCGTTCATCCAGGGCTGGTGCGCGAACCCGATCGCATCGCGGACCCTCGCCCAGACGTCGTCCCACCACGCCACCGTCGGGGTCACCGTGACGATCCAGTACGCGGCGAAGCCGAGGATCCACGGCGGCAGCGTCACCCAGCGCAGCGGGGCGTTCTGCGCCGTGTTCCACCTGGCCGCGCCGCCGAGCAGGAAGTAGTCCACCGCGAGGACCGCGAACATCGGGACGAACACCGCGCCGATGACGCTGAGGAACGCGCCGTAGGAGTTCACGTCGGCGAAGAGCGCGATGGCGATGGTGAGCACGCCGATCACCACCGAGATGATCCGCCGGTCCACCCGCGGCGCGAAGTTCTGGATCGAGATCGAGGTCGAGTAGACGTTGGCGAACGACTGGTCGACCTCGCGAAGCACCAGGATGCCGAAGAAGAAGGCGCCCAGCGGCGCCGCGACGAACGGGTCCCAGACCTTCTCCGCGTCGTTGCCGACCAGCGCGAGCGCCGCGATGCCGAGGGCCAGGCACGCGACCTGCGCGACGGTGTAACCGCCCACGACGCCCGCGAAGGCGCTGCCGCTCGACCGCGAGTGCCGCGCGTAGTCGGCCGCGAGGGGCACCCAGGACACCGACAGCGCGATCACGTAGTCGACCGCGGGCGCGAACGAGTCCCACGACCCGGCGCCCAGCGACGGCCCCTGGCTGAACAGCGCGACCGACAGCCACACCATCGAGATGATCACGCCGACCGTGACGTACCGCCTGAGCAGCCGGAGCGCGCCCAGCGGACGGATCGTCAACGCGATGGTCAGCAGCCCGGCCGCGATCACCCAGACCGCGTACGGCACGGCGGTCCCGAAGATCGCCTGGGCGCCGGTGGCGACGACCCACAACTCGAACGCCCCCCAGCCCAGCAACTGGACGATGTTGAGCACGGTCGGCGCGTAGGACAGTTTGGCCCCGAACAGCCCTCTCAGCAGCACCATCGCCGGCTGCCCGGTGCGCGCTCCCGGGATGGCCGCGAGCCCGACCATCGCGGTCCCGATCAGGCTGCCGACGACGGCCGCGACGATCGCTCCGGTGAAGGTCAGCGGCTTGCCACCGAGCGGGTCGAGGAGGAACAGCGCCCCAGAGAACCCGAGGAGGCTGACACCGAGATTGGCCCAGAAGGCTCCCTGGTCGAGGACCCCGAGGGTCTTCGGGGCCTCCTCCTCCAGGGTGAGGGGGGCTTCCGCATCGAAGACGGCAGACGCCATCGCACGCTCCCTACGCCGGCATTATCCGGACAGGTTCATGCGGTCGGCGGCACGCCTCGTGGAGGAGCCGCCCTCTCAGCCCGGTAACGCCCGAGCTCCCGCGGTATCGAGTTATCGCCCCGGATTATGGCATTCACGAGCGAAATGTCCAACAGCGAGGGGCGCGGCGGTGGTTTGACGAGAAGCGAGCGGGCGAGGGACGAGTCCCGAGCGACGAGGAAAGCCACCGTCTCGAGGGCGCCCCGAGCCCGCCGTGCCGAAGGCGCGGCAATCAGGCACCGCGCGCCGGAGATCACGCCACGAAGGGCGGCCTGCCGCTCTCGCTCACCATGGGCAGCCCGGCGGCGGCCCAGGACTGCATGCCGCCGTCCACGTTGATCGCCTCGCGCCCGATGTGGTTCAGCCAGGCGGCGGCGTGGGCTGAGCGGCCGCCGACCCGGCAGACCACGTAGACGGGCCGGTCCAGGGGGACCTCGCCGACGCGGCTCTGCAGTTCGCCAAGGGGGATGTGACACGCGTCGGGCGCGTGCCCGGCCTGCCATTCGTCCGGCTCGCGGACGTCGAGAAGGTAGGCCCCGTCCGGCAGGGATTTCACGTCGATCTCAGGGAACGTCATACCGTCTATTTTCCCAGCCACCGGTCATGCGGGGGCACGGTCGGCCATCCGGGAGCTCCCGGCAAAATCCGGAAGACTCCGAAAGGGTGCCTGAAGAGGTCAGAAGAACGACGGGGCTCCGGCCCCCGCGCCGACTCCGGCGCCGCGGCCGAAGGTGCGCCACACCCACACCTGCGCGACCACCATGACGGGCACGCAGGGCAGGACCACCAGGGTGAGCACGCCCAGGGTGCCGGGAGGCGCCACGTGGTCGAGCAGCCACGGGGTCGCGACGGCCAGGGGCACCGCCACCGGGATGGCGGCCAGGCACGCCGAGCCGAGCAGCGCCCTGCCGGTACGGCCGGGCCCGCCGAGCCGCCAGACCGCGAACCTCCGGCCGTGGAGGGCGAACACCCCGACCACCAGCGCCGCGTAGCCCACCCCGAGCGGGGTGAGCACCGGCCCGCCCTGGACGAGGGCGGCCAGCGCCAAGCCCCAGGTCAGGGCCAGGCCGAACGAGCCGACGCAGAGCACGCCGTCCCAGAACGCCCGCCAGGCACGGCCGTCCAGCCTGCGCCGGAACCACAATCCGGCGTCACGGAGCACCCACGACACGAGCAGCCCGACGACCAGCGGATAGAGGGTGAACAGCACCTCGCCCTCCAGGTGGGGGAACGCGCCGAACAGCACGCCCACCACCGCGACCAGCCACACCTCGCCGGCCAGGACGAACGGCGCCATCCCCGCCACCAGCCGGTCCCGCTCCGCGCCGGTACGGCCGAGCACGGGCAGCAGCATGCCGAGTCCGATGTCGAAGCCCTCCAGGGCGAAGTAGCCGATCAGCAGCAGCGCGAACACGCCGAGCCAGAGGATGTCCATCGTCGTCTCCTAGAGAGGCGGCACTAGAGGGCGGCACAGAGGCGGCATCAGAGGATCAGCGCCGGGGCGGGCGCGGGCGGGCGCCCGGAGGCGCCGAGGGTCGCGGCGGCCGGGCCGCGCCGTACGGTGCGGGCGATGAGCAGGTAGTCCACGACGGCGAGCAGGCCGAGCACACCGGTGAAGGCGACGAAGGAGCCGACGATCATGCCTGGGGTGAGCCCGGGGGACATGGCGTCCTTCACGGTCAGCCTGCCGTACACGATCCAGGGCTGGCGGCCGATCTCGCGGACCAGCCAGCCGAGGATCGCCGCGAGGAACGGCAGCGGGGTCATGAGCATCAGCAGCGGGTGCGTCCACCGCCAGCGGGCCAGCCAGTCGCGGAACAGCAGCGGGGTCAGGCCGAACATCACCGCGAACTGGATGAGCTGTCCGATGAGGATCATGAAGCCCAGTGGGACACCGACGGCCGGTCCGCCGTTGAACTTGCCCGGCTGGACCAGGCCGACCGCGCCGAACTGGGCGTAGCCGAAGCCCACGGTGATCGTGGTGCCGATGAGCGCCCCCACCACGCCGAGGCGCAACGATCGGACGAAGAACTCCCACTCGGACGTGCGGCGGAACAGGTGGTAGGCGCTCGCGCCGATGATGACGAAGCTGCCGACGAACAGGCCCGCGCCAAGCACGTGGGGCAGCGCGAAGACGAGCGTCGGGTTGGTCAACAGGGCGCCGAAGTCGGTCAGCACGAGGTGATCCCCGCGCAGTTCGGCCGCCACCGGGTTCTGCAGGAACGAGTTCGCCACGAGGATCCAGAACGCGGAGGCGTACGCCGTGAGCGCGACCAGCCAGATGCACGCCAGGTGCAGCCACCGCGGCAGCCGGTGCCAGCCGAAGATCCACAGGCCGAGGAAGGTGGACTCCAGGAAGAAGGCCACCATCGTCTCGATCGCCAGCGGCGCGCCGAAGACGTCTCCCGCGTACCGCGACAGCCCGCTCCAGCTCAGTCCGAACTGGAACTCCATCACCAGGCCGGTGAAGACGCCCAGCGCGTAGTTGATGACGTAGATCTGGCCCCAGAACCGGGCCATCCGCTCGAAGACCGGCTTCCCGCTGATGACATGGCGGGTCTGCATGATCGCGACAAGGGGGGCCAGGCCGAGGGTGAGCACGACGAACAGGAAGTGCAGGCTTCCCGTCACCGCGAACTGCGCCCGTGCCAGATCGAGCACGTCCATGTCCCAACTCCCTTGTTGTGTCTCTCTACATATAGAGAGCCTACATGTAGGATGGCAAGAAAGACACAGGGATTAGGGTGAGGCCGTGAACACCAACGCGCTCCATGGACACATGGACGCCCTGCTGCTCTCCGTGCTGGAACACGAGCCCCTGCACGGCTACGCGATCATCGAGGCGCTCCAGGAACGCAGCGGTGGAGCGCTCGCCGTGCCGACCGGCACGGTCTATCCCGCCCTCAGGAGGCTGGAGCGGGCCGGCTATCTCGCCGGCGAGTGGGCGACCGTGGGCGGGCGCAAGCGCCGCACCTACCGGCTCACCCCGACAGGTCGTACGGCTCTCGCGGGCGAGCGGTCGGCCTGGCGGGAGTTCACCGCCGCGATCGGCAGCGTGCTGGAGCCGCGCACCCAGTGACGCCGTTCCCCCGCGGTCAGCCCGTCCCCACGATCAGCCGGAGACGCGGGAACTGGCCATCAGGCACCGCGTCCCGCTGTGGAGTTGCCACAGGGTGACGGCGCCGGTGAGCAGCATCGCGACGACACCGGGCGCGTACACCGTGATGTCGATCGCGGAAGCTGAGGACAGCAGGAAGGACAGCACGCCGACCACCGGCACCTTGACCCAGATGAGCACGCCCAGCGCCCGGGTGACCAGCAAGGGACGCCGCACCCGGCGCCGTGCCGGCCCGACGACGATCAGCGCCACCGCCCCGAGCAGCCCGACGGCGATCCCGGAGTAGTCGACCACACGCGAGACGGGGCCGAACCAGCCGGGCCACTGTGCCATCGCCGCGGCGGGATCGGCCGGGTAGTTCTGCCAGATCACGCTCCACATCAGCGTGGTGAGGGGGACGCTGAGGAACAGCAGCAGCGCCGTGCGGCGCCCCTGTCCGACGGCGAGCTCCTCCTGGTAGGCGGGGGCGATCTCGCCGATCGCGCCGAACTCCTCGACCGCCAGCCGCTCGGCCTCGGATCGGGGCAGGCCGTCGGCCTCCAGCGCCTCGGTGGCGTCCACGAGGCCGTCGCGCGCCTCGGCCATCAGGTCCCGCTTGACCCGCCACGGACCGCGCAGGGAACGGGCGAGCCCCGTCACGTAGTCGTCGATGACACTCGCGCTCGCCATGCCGTTCCCCAGTCGGTCCGTGCCGCTCCCGCGCGCCGGGGCGGGGTCGTCCCATCTTCGCGCGGAACGGCTCCGGAGGGGATCAGGGAGATCCCTGATCCGATCCCCGGCTTCCCCGGCTTTCCGCGCTATTTCAGCAGCTTGGACAGGCGGCGGTCGGCGAGCGGCTTGCCGCCGGTCTGGCAGGTGGGGCAGTACTGTAGGGAGGAGTCGGCGAACGACACCTCCCTGATCGTGTCGCCGCAGACCTCACACGTCTCGCCGGTACGGCCGTGCACGCGCAGGCCCGACTTCTTCTCCGCCTTGAGGTCCTTGGCGGCCAGCCCCCGAGCCCGCCCGACGGCGTCGCGGAGCGTCGTGACGATCGCCTCGTGCAGCTCGGCGATCTGGGCGTCCGTCAACGTCCCGGCGATCTTGAAAGGGGACATGCGGGCGACGTGCAGCACCTCGTCGGAGTACGCGTTGCCGATGCCCGCGATCACCTTCTGGTCCCGGAGCAGCCCCTTGATCTGGGTGCGGCCGCCGGTCACGATCGCCTTGAGCGCGTCCGGGGTGAAATCGTCGGCCAGCGGGTCGGGGCCCAGGCTCGCGATCCCGGGGACCTCGGCCGGATCACGCACGACGTACACCGCGAGGCGCTTCTGCGTGCCCGCCTCGGTGAGCTCGAAGCCGGGGGCCCGGCCGTCGCCGTCCGGCGCGAGCCGTACCCGCACCGCGAGCGGGCTCTTGCCGGGGCGGACCGGCTTCGCGCCCGTGAGGTCCTCCCGCCAGCGCAGCCATCCGCCGCGGGCGAGGTGCGTGACAAGGTGCACACCGTCGCAGTCGAGGTCGAGAAACTTGCCGTGCCTGGCCACGCCGGTCACGGTCAGCCCGCCGAGCGCGCTGACCGGCGGGTCCACGGTCTTCAACGCCTGGAAGGCGACCACGTCGACCGCCGCGATCACGCGGCCCACGGCGCGCTCGCCCAGGAACTCGGCGAGCGCCTCCACCTCGGGAAGCTCCGGCATGCCCTCACACTACCGGCCGCTCGTCCACAGGCTGTGGACAAACGCTACGGCACATCCCAGAAGGCCAGCTCGTGCCGCATCCCCTCGACGAAGAACTCCTCCGCGCGCTCGGGCCGTACGTCGTCGATCATCTGGGCGATGCGGTCGGAGAGCGCGGCGAATCCGGGGTCGGCGTAGGTGTCCACCCACGCCTTGTAGCGCGGCTCGGCCGGCGGATTCTCCGCGAGGATCCGCCCGAGCGTCGAGTAGCCCCACATGCAGGGATACAGCGCCGCCAGGCCGTTCCCGTAGTCGGCGGCGGACTCCAGCAGGAACGCCGTGTACGCGGCGCAGGCGGGCCCCTTCACGGCGCCGCCCAGGTCGGCGCCGAAGTCCGCGGAGAGCGACCGGTGAAGGTCCAGCTCCTCGTGCCAGGTCGAGTACGCGAGATCGACCAGCACCCCGAGGTGGGCGTCGGGCGCCTGCCAGGCCAGCCGGGAGAAGACCCGGACGTAGTCGAGCAGGTAGAGATAGTCCTGCTCCAGCCACGAGCGGAAGACCTCGTCAGGCAGGTCACCTCGCGCGATGCCCCGCACGGTGGGATGCGCGAGCTGGGCCTCCAGCAGCGGACGGCCGACGGCGTGCAGTTCCTGAGAAATCCCCATAAGGGGACATTGTGGCTGACATCGCGCTTCCCGGATCCCGCGCCACCATATGGTCGAGGGCGTGACGACGACAATCGCCGAAGAGGTCCTGCTTCTCGCCTACCGTGAGGACACCGGAAAGCCCCAGATCGGCTCGGTCGAACTGGACGCCGCGGTCGCGGGCGCCGTCCTGGCCGAGCTCGCCGTGAACGGCCGCATCGATCTGGACGGCACGAAGGTCGTGGCGAAGGACGCGACCCCGCTCGGTGACGATGAGCTGGACGCGGCCCTCGCCCGGATCGCCGGGGACACCCGGGAACGCAAGCCGGAGTGGTGGGTCGGCAAGCTCGACTCCAGGAAGCTCCGCGGCCGCCTGCTGGCCCGCCTGGCCGAGCACGGCGTCCTGTCCGAGGAACGGACCAAGATCCTCGGTATCTTCCCCTCGACCCGCTACCCGGAGCACGACCCGGCCCCGGAGCTGGAGATCCGGCAGCGGATCGAGCGCGTGCTCGGCGGCGAGGATCCCGACGAGCGCACGGCCGTGCTCATCGCGGTGCTGCACGCGTCGAAGCTCGATCGCAAGGCGTTCCCCGACGCCCCCGGGAAGCGGATCAAGGAGATCGCCGAGGGCGAGTGGGCCGGCGCGGCGGTGAAGAAGACGATCGCCTCCATCCACGCCGCCGTTCTGGCGGGAACCATCGCCGCGACGGTCGCCGCCAGCGCGTCGACCGGGTGAGCACGCGCGGAGCGGTCGGCGCGCCCGCTCCGGCCGCTCGGGCTACTTGGTGATGGTGTCCTTCGGAGCGGGCTTGTCCTGGGCCAGCGCCTCGAACAGGCGGTTGGCCTTCACGGAGTCCCACTTGACGACCGACTGACCGTCGATCGTGGGGAACCCGCTGACCGGGACGCCCGTGGCGATCGGGCTGCCCTTCATCGCGAGGCCGACCGACAGCAGGTCGTACAGGCCGGTCCCGGGATCGACGGCCACCGACTCCGCCGCGCTCAGACCAAGGGGCACCGAGGTGAACGGGTTGAGCAGGGTGCCGGGGCTCGCCGCCTTCTGCACCACGGCCGAGAAGAACTGACGCTGCCGCTGGGTCCGCTCGAAGTCGGGGATGTTGCCGGTCGCCCGGGTCCGGACGTAGCCCAGGGCGGTGCCCCCGTCCATGTCCTGGCAGCCCTTCTTCAGGTTGATGCCGGCCTTGGAGTCCTTGATGTTCTGCTTCACGCAGATGTTGACCCCGCCGATCGCGTCGACGATGCCGACGAATCCCCCGAACCCGATCTCCATGTAGTGGTCGATCCGGATGCCGGTGACCCGTTCGACCGTCTTGGCCAGCAGCTCGGGCCCTCCGAAGGCGTACGCGGCGTTCAGCTTGTTGCTTCCGTGGCCCTCGATCGGGACGTAGGAGTCGCGGGGGAGGCTGACGAGGGTGGGCCGCCCGTCCCCGTCGGGGATGTGCAGCAGCATCATCGTGTCCGTGCGCTTGCCGACCGCCTTGCCGGTGGCCAGCTTCTTGCGCTGGGCGGCCGACAGGCCCTCCCGGCTGTCGGAGCCGACGAGGAGCCAGTCCTGGCCGGGTGTGGCCTCGGGCCGTCCGGAGTAGTCGGCCAGGGACTCCACCGGCTGCAGCTTGGAACCGATCCAGAAATATCCGGCTATAGCGGCGATAATGAGGACCACCAGCACACCCGCGACGACCTTGATGATCGTCCGGCCGATCCGCCTCGGCTTCCGCGGGGGGAAATGGTCCGCGACCGTGCGATCGGCCGGCAGGGGACGCACGGGGCTCTGCCCCGAACGCGGCTTGCCGTACACCTTGGAGGAGCCGCGGCGCGAGGACGGGGCGTCCTGCGCGGGCGGCGGCTCGGACCCGCGCAGAGGGGGCACCGGATGCTGCACGGGTGGAATGCCGGGAACCGGGGGGCGTGCGACGCCGGGTTTGCGGATGGCCCGGGTCGGGTCGTCGTCCTCGGCCACGTCTTCTCCCCCTGCCGCTCAGCGTCCTGCCGTCAACCATGCCGTAAACCCATGAGAGCGCAGGCGTGACATCAAGGTTTCCTGTGGAAACGTACCCAGAAGTGCCCTAAGACCTCAATAAAGGCACTGCCGGAAACACTTCGGCACATTCAGCCGTTACGGTGGTAGACCCCTACCTGAAAGGACGGTCGTGTCCGCTTCGGACTCGTGGAGTACCTGCCCGTGCCCAGGCACGGGATCTTACCGCCCCCGGGCAGGCGCCCGATGAGCATCGCCCTCGGCCTTCTGGCCGTACTCGTCCTCACCCTCGCGACCGGATACTTCGTCGCGCAGGAGTTCGCATTCGTCGCGGCGGACCGGGCGGTCCTCCGCGAACAGAAGGGTGATCCCGCCGCGGAGCGGGCGCTCGAAGTCACCGGGCGCCTGTCGTTCATGCTTTCCGGAGCCCAGCTCGGCATCACCGTCACCACCTTGTTGGTGGGTTTCATCGCCGAGCCGGCCATCTCCGACGTCATCCGGGACCCGCTGCGGGACCTGGGCGTCCCCGCCGGCGTCGTCCCCGGCCTCTCCGTGGCACTGGGCATCGCGATCGCCACGATCGTCCAGATGATCCTCGGCGAGCTCGCTCCCAAGAACCTCGGCATCGCCCGGCCGGAGCCCGTCGCGAAGTTCCTGGCCCGATCGACGCTGATCTACCTGAAGGTCGCCGGCCCTTTGATCCACCTGTTCGACTCGGCGGCGACCCGGCTGGTCCGGCTCGCCGGGATCGAGCCCGTGGAGGAGCTGGAGCACGGCGCCACTCCCGAGGAGCTGTCCCGCATCGTGGCCGAGTCGGCCGCCGCGGGCGAGCTGCCCCCGCGGCTGGCCGAGCTGCTCGAACGCGCGCTCTCCTTCGGCGACCGTACGGCCGAGGACGTGATGGTCCCCCGTCCCCGCGTGGTCTCGCTCCGTGCCGGCCGCACCGTCCGCGACCTGCTCGACGCCGTACGCGACCACGGTCACTCGCGCTATCCGGTGCTCGGCACCGACGGCGACGACGTCGTGGGCGTCACCGGACTGCGCGAGATCCTCAAGGAGGGACCGCACGAGAACGAGCCGGTGTCCGCCGTCATGCGCGCGCCGGTGTTCGTGCCCGCCACGCTGCCGCTGCCCACGGTGCTCCAGCGGATGCGTGCCTCTGACGACACGTTCGCGTGCGTCATCGACGAGTACGGCGGACTGGCCGGGATCGTCACCGTCGAGGACCTCGCCGAGGAGCTCGTCGGCGAACTGATCGACGAGAACGACCCCGAACCGCTCGGCGTGGTCCCTCACGACGACGGCTCCTGGGACGTACCCGCCACGCTCAGGCTGGACGAGGTCGAGCGCGCCACGGGCGTCCGGCTCCCCGAGAGCGAGGACTACGAGACCGTGGCCGGCCTGGTCCTCGCGTCCCTGGGCCGGATGACCGAGCCCGGCGACGAGATCACCGTGCCGGTCGAGCAGGAATCCGATCCCTTCACCGAATCCGACGAGAAGCTGGCCGTGCTCACCGTGCTGTCCCTGCAACGCCGCGTCCCCGGGTGGGTACGGCTCTCGCTCCGCGACGAGACGTCCCCCGCGGCGGACGAGGAGCCGGCCACCGACACGGCGGCCCACCGTCACCCCGGTGACTACGCCCCCGGCCTGTTCTCGGCCCTGTTCCAGGGAGAGCGGTCCGCGTGAACGAGATAGCGGCCATTCTCCTCGGCGTGGTCCTGCTGGTGGCCAACGGCTTCTTCGTCGCCGCCGAGTTCGCCCTGGTGTCGGCCAAGCGGCACCGGCTCGAAGAACTCGCCGCCTCCGGCGGCCGGTTCACGAAACTGACCGCGCGCGCGGCCGTCCGCGGCGCGCGCGAACTGTCGCTGATGCTCGCGGGCGCGCAGCTCGGCATCACGCTGTGCTCCCTGGGGCTCGGCATGGTCGCCGAACCGGCCATCGAGCACCTGCTCGAACCGATCCTCGTGCTGCTGCCGGAGTCCGCGCGGACGCCCGTCGCGTACGTGATCGCGCTCGCCCTGGTGACCTTCCTGCACATGGTCGTGGGGGAGATGGCGCCCAAGTCGTGGGCGCTCACCCACCCCGAGAAGGCGGCGATGGGCCTCGCGCTGCCGTTCCGCGGCTTCTCGCGGCTCGTCCGGCCCGTGCTCGCGGCGCTGAACGGCATGACGAACGGGCTGCTGCGGCTGTTCAAGGTCCACCCCAAGGACGAGCTCGCCACCACCCGCACGCCCCACCAGCTCGCCCTGCTGGTCGCCGAGTCCGGGCGGATGGGCATGCTCGACCGGGACGAGCACAACCTGCTCACCCGGGCGCTGCGTGTCCACCTGCTACCGGTGGAGCGGCTCATGGTGCCGATCGAGCACGCCGCCACGGTCCCCGCCGGCGCCGACGACCAGGTCGTACGGGACACCGCCGCGGCGACCGGCGACCTGCGGATGCTGGTCGTCTCCCCTGAGTCCGTCGTGGGCGTGCTGCACGTCCGGGACACGCTCATGCAGCCGGGACGGCGCCCGGAGGAGCTGGCCACGCCCGCTCCCCGGCTCGCCGCGGACACCAGCATCTCGGACGCGGTGGCCGTGCTGCAGGAGGCCCACGCGCAGCTCGGCCTGGTCACCGACGCGAGCGGCATGGTGGTCGGCATGGTCAGCCTGCCCGCCCTCATCGGCCAGCTCCTAGCCTCCTGACGGAGTCGCCGCGGCGGCGGCGAGCGCGAGCGCTCCCGCCACGGCGAAGGCGGCCGCGAACCCGGATCCGGAGATGAACAGTCCCATCACGCCCGGGGTCGCGGCCGCGACGACGTTCTGCGCGGTGTTCTGCGCGCCCAGCGCGCGCCCCGCCCAGGACGCGCCCGCGAGCTCTGAGACGGCCGTGAAGGCCAGTCCGTTGCCGCTCATCGAGATCACCAGGGCGGCCACCAGAAAAGGCGCGCTGAGGCCGTTTCCGGCCTGTGCGGCCACCGCCAGAAGGATCATCACCGCTCCGTTGACCAGAGCCAGCCGGCGCATCGGCCCCACCCGGCTGCCGGCCAGATCCGACCAGCGGCCGCACAGCAGCCTCCCCGCCGCCCCGGCGAACTGGGCCATCGCCACCACCCGGGCGGCCGTGCCGAGATCCCAGTGCCGTGCCGACACGAGATAGGTGACGGCGAAGCCCGCGGTCACGAACTGCGGGACGACGAGCAACATGCTGGCGCCGTGCACCCGCCACAGGGCCGCCATGCCGTACGGCGACGCGGTCCGCGTGCCCGGCGCGGCGGGGGGCCGGGGCGGGTCCACCACCATCAGGCCCACGGTGGCCGCGGCGGCCAGGCAGATCGCGGCCATGACGAGCAGCGCGGCGGTGACATGCGCCACGGCCGGGGTGACGATCCCGGCCACGGCGACGCCCAGGGGCTGGGCCGTCTGCCGCCAGCCCATCGCGACGCCGCGCCGCTCCTTGGGGAACCAGCCGAGGACCACCCGGCCGCTGGCCGCGTTCGCCGACGCCCCCGAGGCGCCGGCGAGCGCCAGCAGCACCGCGAGGACGGCCGGGTGCCCCGCGAACGCGGCGGCGGCGAGGAATCCGGCCGCGAGCCCGAGACCGGCGGTCATCGCGAGCCGCTCACCGTACCGGTCGGCGACCCAGCCCCAGGCGATCAGGGTGAAGAGCATGCCCGCGCTCGGGGCGCCGACGAGCAGTCCCGCCTGAGGAAGGGTCAGGCCCTTCTCCTCCTGGAAGGCGGGCAGGAGGAACGGCAGGCCGTACATGAACACGCAGCCCGCGCCTTGGGCGGCCACACCGAGGCTCAGCATGATCCAGCGGTTGGGAGTCCTCATGAGGGCAGCATATGAAGCATCTCGCAATCTAAGACAGTTATGGTCACATAATGAGACATAAAGCAAAGAACGCTGATCATCCATCTGCAAGCGGATCGAAAGTCATGAGCCGGAGAATCCGAGGGCCCGGCACCGGCCGGGATCGGGAAGGCACGCGTTCCGGTTTCCGGGTTCTGCGACGGCCGCCCGCCCGCTACGTTGACCCGTACTCCGACCGAAGGGGATGCCGTTCCGTGCCACACAGAACCGAGCGCTTCTCCACCGCCCCGGTCACCGAAGGGCGGCGCAGTCGGCGCAGCCCCTCACCTCGGGAGCTTGAGAGGGTCGCCCATCCAGACGATCCGCCGAATCCCCGGAAGAACAGGCGTCTCTTGACCACTACCCCAGCCGCTGAAGGGGGGCGTGGGGGGCGCGGCCCCTCACATCGGGGGGCTCGGGGGGTCGTCCCCCCGGTAGATACAACGAAGGGGCCGGATGGGAAGGAAGCTCTGCTTCCGACCAGCCGACCCCAACCGTTCGTGGGCAAGGGGGGAGTTGAACCCCCACGTCCTTTCGGACACACGGACCTGAACCGTGCGCGTCTGCCATTCCGCCACTTGCCCCTTGCGGGTGCCCCCATCGCTGGGCGCCTGGAAAGGTTAGCACGTAACCGCCGATACTTACGAACCCGGATACGATCCCTCTAGACGATGGAGGAAGGGAGGTACCCGGTGGGAGTCCTTCAGCGCTTCGAGCGCAGGCTCGAAGGCTTGGTTGAGGGGGCCTTTGCACGGGCGTTCAAGTCTGACCTTCAGCCGGTCGAGGTCGCCAGCGCCGTCCAGCGAGAGATGGACGAGCGGGCCGCGATCGTCGCCCAGGGTCGCACGCTCGTACCGAACGACTTCGTGGTGGAGTTGTCGACGACCGACAGCGAGCGGTTGGAGGTGTACGCCGACAGCATCAGCCACGAACTGGCCAACCTCGCCAGGGAGTACGCCAAGGAGCAGGGGTACTCATTCGTAGGACCCGTCCGGGTGCGTTTCGAGACCGCCGACGACCTCGCGGTCGGGCTGTTCCGGATCCGGTCGGGCGTCATCCGTGGCGCGACGGTGGAACAGGACGAGATCCGGCAACCGGTGAGCGATCTGCCCGCCGGGCGACCCGGGGCGTTCGGCGGCCGGCCACGGCTGCTCGTCTCGACCCAGGACGACCCGCAGGGCCAGAGGTCCTACGAATTGACCACACCGGTGACGCTGCTCGGCCGCGGCACCGATTGTGATCTTCGACTGGTCGATCCGGGCGTATCACGGCATCATGCCGAACTACGTGTAGAGGGGCAGCAGGTCGTCCTCGTCGACCTGGGGTCCACGAACGGCACCTTCGTCAACGGGCAGCCGATCCGCAGGATCGAGATGCAGGACGGGACGAGGGTGACACTGGGGCGCACGACCCTGGTGTTCCGGCGCGATTAGGGGTAGACAGACGGTCCATGTCCGAGCTCACGCTGCTGCTGATCCGGCTCGCCTTCCTGGCGCTGCTGTGGTTCTTTGTGATTGCCGCGGTCGGCGTGATCCGGACAGACTTGTTCGGTGCACGTACGGCTGCCGCACCCGCACGGAAGCCAACCAAAACCGCGAAACCAGTGTCTAAACCCAAGAGGGGGGAACCTCGTCAGATGGTCGTCACGGGTGGCCCCCTGCAAGGGACCGTCATCAACCTCACGGAGACGCCAATCACCATCGGCCGGGCGACTGACGCCACGCTGGTACTCAGCGACGACTACGCTTCGAGCCGGCATGCCCGGCTCTTCCCGCAGGACGGCCAGTGGATCGTGGAAGACCTCGGTTCAACCAATGGCACGTACCTCGACCGCTCCAAAGTGACCCGACCGACCCCGGTGCCTCTCGGAGTTCCGATCCGCATCGGCAAAACCGTCATCGAATTGCGCAAATGACAATCGCACTCCGCTACGCCGCCCGCTCGGACGTCGGCCTCCTCCGCGAAGGAAACGAGGACTCGGCGTACGCAAGCGGCCGCCTGCTGGCCGTCGCCGACGGCATGGGCGGGCACGCACACGGCGAGGTGGCCAGCTCGGTCGCCATCGCCGCCATGTCGTCCCTCGATCATGCCAGGGACGCCCTCGGGGGTGACCTGCTCAGCGACATCGAGGCGGCGGTCCGGGAGGCCAACCATCAGCTCCACGCGATGGTGGCCCGGGACCCGAGCCTCAAGGGCATGGGCACCACACTGACCGCGATGCTTTGGAACGGCCCCAGGTTCGCCCTGATCCATGTGGGTGACTCTCGTGCGTACCTGCTGCGCAACGAGGAGCTGTACCAGATCACGCACGACCACACTCTCGTGCAGTCGCTGGTGGACGACGGCCGCATCACTCTCGAAGAGGCCGCCAACCATCCGCAACGCTCGATCCTGCTCCGCGCGCTCGACGGGAGCGGCGAGGTCGACCCCGACCTGCAGGACCGGGAGGCCCAGGTGGGCGACCGGTACCTGCTGTGCTCGGACGGCCTGTCCGCGGTCGTCAGCGCCGAGACCCTGCACCACACACTCAGCACGATCGACGATCCCGAGGACGTCGTCCGGCAGCTCATCGACCTGGCCAACAGGGGCGGCGGGCCGGACAACATCACCTGCGTGGTCGCCGACGTGATCGAGGTGGACGACGTCCAGCCGCCGGTCTACGCCGCGGCCGTGGTGGGGGCCGCGGGCTCGGGCAGACTGCGATCCGCTCCGCCGGACACTCCGGCCGGACGGGCGACCACGGTGACCGCGCCCCAACCGGTGATCGTGGACGAGGACCTCGACGACCAACCCGCGCCGGAGGCCCATGCCTCCGGCCGACGGGCCAAGAAACGCCGCTCCTGGCCCTTTCGGGTCACGTCGATCGTGATCGTCGCCGCCGTGCTCGGGCTCGGCGGCTATTTCGGCTATGAGTGGACCCAGGATCAGTACTACGTCGGCGCCAAGGGAGACCAGATCGTGGTCTTCCGCGGCGTCGACGCCGAGCTGGGCCCGGTCTCCTTCAAGAAGGTCGCCTACACCGACGACGCCCCGGTGTCCTCGCTCAGTGCGGTGCAGCAGGACCAGATACGCAGTGGCATCCCGGTCGACGACCTGCAGGCCGGGATAAAGACCATAAAGAACTTCAGCGACGACGGCTCCACGCAACAGGCGACCGCTTCCCCGTCCCCGTCGTCGGGATCCGGTAAGTGAGTTCCGCGGAAGCCGCCCCCGTCCCCATGACCGCCAAGCGGCGGGGGGCGCAGCTCGCCATGCTCGCCTTCGCCGTGGTCATCGTCATGGGCGCGTACGCGAGCGTCGGTCTCAGTCTCGACGGCAAGATCCCCGCGGGCATGCTGACCTACGGCCTCGGCCTGGGCGCGCTCATGCTCGCCGCCTACCTCGTGCTCGCCAAGTGGGCGCCGTGGGCGGACCCCCTGCTTCTCCCGCTGGTGACCCTGATCAACGGCATCGGCCTGGTGATGATCTACCGGATCGAACAGACCGGCCAGGACGGCGCTTCCGCCACCAACCAGCTCATGTGGACGGCGCTCGGCGTCGTGATGTTCTCCGCGACTCTGATCGTGTTGAAGGACCATCGCGCCTTGCAGCGCCTCACGTACACCGCGGGCTTCGCCGGTCTCGGGTTGCTCGTGCTACCGATGCTCCCGCTCCTCGGCACGGAGATCAACGGCTCCCGCATCTGGATCCACATCGGTGGTTTCTCCATCCAGCCCGGCGAGTTCGCCAAGCTGGCGCTCGTCGTCTTCTTCGCCGGTTACCTCGTCGCCAAGCGCGACGTGCTGGCCCTGGCGGGACGCCGCCTGCTCTTCATCGACCTGCCCCGCGCCCGCGACCTCGGCCCCGTACTCATCACCTGGGGCGTGAGCATCGCCGTCCTCGTCGTGGAGAAGGACCTCGGCACCTCGCTGCTGCTGTTCGGGGCTTTCATCGCGATGTTGTACATCGCGACCCAGCGCACGTCCTGGGTGCTCATCGGACTGCTGCTCTTCGTCGGCGGCGCGATCCTCGCCGGAATGATCTTCAGCCACGTTCAGGTCCGGTTCAACGGATGGCTGGACGCCGAGTCGAACGAGCACTACTTCAACGGGACCAGCTTCCAGCTCATGGAGGGCCTGTTCGCGATCGGGTCGGGCGGCATCCTCGGCACGGGGCTCGGCAAGGGCTACCCCGACCGGATCCCGTTCTCCTTCTCCGACTTCATCTTCTCGGCCACCGGCGAGGAGCTCGGCCTCACCGGCCTGATGGCCATCCTCATGGTCTACGCGCTGATCGTCGAGCGGGGGCTCCGCACGGCGCTCGCGGCCCGTGACCCGTTCTCCAAGCTGCTCGCGGGGGGCCTGTCGTTCATCATCGCCTGGCAGGTCTTCATCATCGTCGGCGGCGTGACTCGGCTGATCCCGCTGACCGGCCTGGTCACCCCGTTCATGTCGGCGGGCGGTTCGGCCCTGCTCGCTAACTGGATGCTTATCGCGCTGCTGGTACGCATGTCAGACGCGGCGCGCAGACCGCCGCCACAGGCGATCCAGGACGAAGGACTGACCCAGGTGATGCAGCGATGAACGGCACTCTCAAGCGGGTCGCCCTCGCCTGCCTGCTGATGTTCGGCCTGCTCATGGCCAATGTGACCTACCTCGGCGCGGTCAAGGCGGACGGCCTGCGCTCCGACTCCCGGAACGTGCGTGCCTTCTACGCGCGCTACGCCGTGGACCGCGGGTGGATCACCTCCGACAACGGCAAGGTCGTCCTGGCCAAGAGCAAGGACACCGGCAACGCCAGGTTCAGGTTCGATCGGGAGTACCCCGAGGGCAAGGCGTTCGCGCACGTCGTCGGCTACTTCGCCCCGGAGAGCGCGTCGGGCATCGAGGGGGCCGAGGGCCGCTACCTCGACGGCAGCCATCCCGACCTGGTGGTGCGCCGCGCGATCGACCTGATCAGCGGCAAGCCGCACAAGGGTGCCAACGTCGATCTGACGCTGAACGCCAAGGCGCAGAAGATCGCGTACAAGGACCTGGCGAGCACCGGGAAACGCGGCGCGGTCGTCGCCATCGCCCCGAAGACGGGCGCGATCCTCACCATGGTGTCGGTGCCGTCGTACGACCCGAACCCGCTGGCGGTGGCCAACAAGGCCGAGGTCAACAAGGCGTACAACAAGCTCGACGAGGACAAGGCGAACAAGCCGCTGCTCAACCGGGCGATCGGCCTCACGTACGCCCCCGGCTCGACGTTCAAGACGATCACGTCGGCGGCGTTCCTGATGGACGACCAGTCCCGCGACGTGAACACGATGGTGAACGCGCCGGACGCGCTGCCGCTGCCCGGCACGAACATCTCGCTGCCGAACTACCACGGCGAGTCCTGCGGCGGCCGGGCGACGCTGCTGGCCGCGTACACGATCTCCTGCAACACCCCGTTCGCCGACGTCGCGATGGCCATGGGGTACGACAAGCTGAAGGAGCAGGCCGAGAAGTTCGGCATCGGCAGCTCGCTCAGCATCCCGCTGAACGTCACACGCAGCGACATCGGCCCGGACGAGGGCAAGGCCGCCCTCGCCATGACCGCCATCGGGCAGCGCAGCAACCAGATGACCCCGCTGCAGATGGCGATGGTCGCGGCCGGCATCGCGAACCGCGGCACGGTCATGAAGCCGTACCTCGTCAACAAGATCACCGGCCCGGACGGCGGCGAGATCGACACCACCGATCCCGATGAGCTGAGCGAGGCGGTGACGCCCGAGGTCGCCGCCCAGCTCACCACGATGATGATCAACGTTGTCCGGAACGGCACCGGCAAGGCCGCCGGCCTGCCGAACCACACGGTCGCCGGTAAGACCGGCACCGCCGAGACCGCCCCCGGCAAGCCGTCCCACGCGTGGTTCATCTCCTTCGCCCCCGCCGAGGACCCGGAGATCGCCGTCGCGGTCTTCGTCGAGTCCGGCAGCGCGGGCAACGACGCCACCGGCGGCGCCATCGCCGCCCCGATCGCGCACGACGTCATGCAGGCGGTGCTCGGTCAGTGACATCCGGCAACCCCGTTCTCGGCGGCCGTTACCGGCTGACCTCCCGCATCGCCGCGGGGGGCATGGGCGAGGTGTGGCAGGCCACGGACGAGCTCCTCGGCCGCGAGGTCGCGGTGAAGCTGCTGCGGCAGCACGTGGCGGCCGACCCCTCCTTCCGTGAGCGGTTCCGGAACGAGGCGCGGATCACGGCGGGGCTGACCGACCCGGGGATCGCCCAGGTCTTCGACTACGGCGAGAGCGACGGCGTCGCGTACCTCATCATGGAGCTCGTGTCGGGCGAGCCGCTCTCCGGCATCCTGCGGCGCAACGGCTCGCTCAGCCAGGAGGTCACGCTCGACGTGATCGGGCAGGTCGCCAAGGCCCTGCACTCCGCGCACCGGGCGGGGATCATCCACCGCGACATCAAACCGGGCAACCTGCTCGTCACCGAGGCCGGGGTCGTCAAGGTCACCGACTTCGGCATCGCGCGCGCCCTGGAGGCCGCGCCGGTGACCCAGAGCGGCGTCGTTCTCGGTACCGCGCAGTACGTCAGCCCGGAGCAGGCGTCCGGCAGCACGCTGACCCCTGCCACCGACGTCTACTCCCTCGGTGTCGTGGCGTACGAGTGCCTGGCCGGCCGCCCTCCTTTCAGCGGCGAAACGCAGGTCGCGATCGCGCTGCACCACCTGTACGACCCGCCTCCGCCGCTGCCCGCCGCGGTGCCCGCGCGGGTGCGCGAGCTGGTGCTGGCCATGCTGGCCAAAGATCCCGAAGCCCGGCCGGCCGGGACGCGGGAACTCGCCGAACGGGCCGTCGCTATCCGGGAGTCCCTGTCCGACGCGCACACCGTCATGCTCGGCACGCTGACCGACCCCGCGTGGTTCGCGGTCGGCGCCCCGGCCCACGGCCCGATCCACGCCCCCGCGACGCCGCCGGCGGCCACCCGGGCGGTCCCGGCGGCCGTGTCCGCGACGGCGCCCCGGAGCCCGGCACCGGGCAGGCGCCGCCGCAGGCGGACCACGACAGTGGTGTTCGCCACGGCGGGGTGCGCGGCCGCCGTCGGCCTCGGAGCCCTGGCGGTACGGGGGATGCAGGCGCCGAGGGGGCCGGAGGGTGACCTGAGCTCGGTCACCGCCGTCCCCACGGTCGAATCTCCCACCGTGCGACCTCCCAGGTCGGCGACTCCCACGGCATCGCCGTCCCGAGTGCGGCCGCCTTCAACCCGGCCGTCCCCTTCGGCGTCGGCTACGGTAAGCACGTCGGCATCGCCCACCCCGAAGCCGACGCCATCGCCGACGCCCACTCCGAAGAACACCCCCACTCCGACTCCCACCCCCACCCCGACGCCAAGTGACACTCAACCTCCCACAGCCTCCCCAACACCCGCTAACTCGTCCAATACGGAGACGTGATGCGAAAAGGGGTCGATGATGGACACCGGCGGCACCCCAAGATGAACGGCAAGGGACAGTGCAGGAAATGACTCAGCCTCGGCTTCTCGGTGGTCGCTATGAACTCGACGGTGTCGTCGGGCGTGGCGGCATGGCCGAGGTGTATCGCGCCCGGGACATCCGGCTGGACCGTGTTGTCGCGATCAAGACGCTCCGCTCGGACCTTGCCCGGGACCACACCTTCCAGGCGAGGTTCCGCAGGGAGGCGCAGTCGGCGGCGTCACTGAACCATCCGTCGATCATCGCCGTGTACGACACCGGCGAAGACATGATGGACAACACGCCCGTGCCGTACATCGTGATGGAGTTCGTGGACGGGCGGACCCTCCGTGACCTGCTCCGCGCCGACCGGCGGCTGCTGCCCGAGCGGGCGATGGAGCTGGTCGACGGCATCCTGAGGGCGCTCGACTACAGCCACCGCGGCGGCATCGTCCACCGGGACATCAAACCGGCGAACATCATGCTGACGCTCAACGGCGAGGTCAAGGTCATGGACTTCGGCATCGCCCGTGCGATGGCCGACTCCGCGGCCACCATGACCCAGACGGCCCAGGTCATCGGCACCGCGCAGTACCTGTCGCCCGAGCAGGCCCGCGGCGAGCGGGTGGACGCCCGCAGCGACATCTACTCGACCGGTTGCGTGCTGTACGAACTGCTGACCGGCCAGCCGCCCTTCACCGGCGACTCCCCGGTCGCCATCGCGTACCAGCACGTCCGCGAGGACCCGATCCCCCCGTCGGGCATCGACCCCGAGATCCCCCAGTGGGCCGACGCGATCGTGCTCAAGGCCATGGCCAAGGACCCGGTCAACCGCTACCAGAGCGCGACCGAGATGCGCGCCGACATCCAGCGCGTCATGTCCGGCATGCCGGTCGACCCGCAGACGATGGCGATGGCCACCAACCACGGCTCGTACGGCCCGGCCGACCGCACCCGCACCATGACCAGCGCGGGCGGCCAGATGGCCGCTCAGGGCACCCGGGCGATCCCGCAGTACGACTACGGCCCCGAGGAGCGCGACGGCGGCGGTGGCCGGTACGACGGCCGCAGGCGCAGCCGAGGCGGGAACACCGCGCTGAAGACCGCGGCGTGGATCCTGATCCCGCTTCTGGTCATCGGCGGTTTCATCGGCGTGGGGTACGCCTTCCTGACCGGCGACACAGGCAACGCCGCGACCATCAAGGTGCCCGTCGTGAAGGGCCAGACCAAGCCGGCGGCCGAGAAGGCCCTGACGGACGCGGGCCTCAAGTTCACCGAGAAAGAGGAGTTCAGCGCCGACGTCGAGAAGGGGGTGGTGATCGGCACCGACCCCGCCGGGGACACGGCGGTGGAGCCGGGGTCCACGGTCACCCTCACACTGTCCAAGGGTCCCGAGCTGATCGCGGTGCCGAACGTCGTCGGCAAGACGCCTGACGAGGCCAAGGCCGAGCTGACGGCGCTGGGCTTCAAGGTCTCCCGGGTCGACGTGGTCTCCACCCAGCCGCAGGGCAAGGTCTTCGACACCAAGCCCAAGGCGGGCAAGGAGGTCGCGAAGGAGAGCGCGGTTCGGATCTACGTGCCCAAGGAGGCCATCGAGGTCCCGAGCGTGCTCGGCCTCACCGCGGAGGACGCCAAGTCCACGCTGGAAGGCGCCGGCTTCAAGGTCAAGCTCTCACAGCAGCCGAGCGACGTGGTTCCGGCAGGAAACGTGATCGCGCAGACGCCCGACGCCGGAGCCAAGCTCCAGTCCGGTACGACGATCACGCTGACCGTCTCCAGCGGGCCCAACCAGCAGCAGCCGACCGATCAGCCGAGTGACCAGGTCACCGAGCCGCCGGTGGACGACGGCGGCGACGGCGGCGATGACGGCGGCATCCTCCCCGACCAGGGCGACAACCCGTTCGGCAACTGACGCATCACCGGAACCGGCACAGATCGCGAAAGAGGCCCGCTCCCCCCGAGCGGGCCTCTTTCTGTGCCTGCGGGCCCGCCGGGTCAGGCGTCGGGGCGTAGCCCGTTGAGCGCGGTCTCGACGACGGCGTCGGCATAGCCGGAGGTGAGGGGACCGCTGCGCTGGAGCCACCGGTTCAGCAGCGGCCCCCACAGCAGGTCGATCGCCACGTCGAGGTCGACGGCCTCGGACAGCTGCCCGGCCCGTTGCGCGGCGCGCAGCCGCTGCTTCTTGAGTTCCTTCATCGGCCCGTCCAGCCGCTCGGCATAGACGGCTGCGAGCGCAGGGTCGTGCAGGATCTCGGTGTTCAGCGCGCGCATCGGCTCGTCGAAGCGGGGATCGTTCAGCTCCTCCACGGTGGCGCGCAGCACCGTCTTCAGGTCGGCCTCCAGGTCACCGGTGTCGGGCAGCGCCGGGGCCTGGTCTCCGGTGAACATGAGGAAGGCGTCGAACAGCACGGCGCCCTTGGAGGGCCACCAGCGGTAGATGGTCTGCTTGCCGACGCCCGCGCGGGCGGCGATGCCCTCGATGCTCAGCTTGGCGTATCCGACCTCCCCGACCAGCTCGAACGCCGCCGTGACGATGGCCCGCCGCGACGCCTCGTTCCTGCGTGTGGCGTCCGGTGTGCCCCTGCGGGCGGAGGAGTCCTTGGGCTGCGCTGTCATGGGCGCAGACTATCAATTCTGAGACGAGACGGTCCGTCTTGACATTGACCCGGCGACCGGGCAGGGTGGTTCTCGTTGACGAGACGATCCGTCTTGTCTCGTTAATGTCCGATCGACTGAATGGAGTTCCGCCGATGACCACCGCCGATACCGCCACCACCGCCACTGCCGCCGGCCGCGTCTGGTTCGTGACCGGGGCCAGCCGTGGCCTGGGCCACGCGTTCGCCCGGGCCGCCCTGGAGCGCGGTGACCGGGTGGTCGGGGCCGCTCGCAGTACGGCATCGCTTGATGAACTCGCCGCCGAGCATGAGGGCCGGGTGCTGGCCCTCCCGCTGGACGTCACCGATCGCGCCGGAGTGTTCGCCGCCGTCGCCAGGGCCGTCGAGCACTTCGGGGGACTCGATGTCGTGGTGAACAACGCGGGGATCCTGTCATCCGGCATGATCGAGGAGTTCACCGAGGCCGAAGCCCGGGCTCAGATGGAGGTCAACTTCTTCGGAGCCCTGTGGGTGGGCCAGGCGGTCCTGCCGCACCTGCGGGCGCGACGGTCCGGGCACATCGTGCAGATCTCCAGCATCGCCGCGCTCGGAGGATTTCCGTCCACCGGCATGTACAGCGCGAGCAAGTTCGCCCTTGAGGGGCTGAGTGAGGCCCTGGCGATGGAGGCCGCGCCGTTCGGCGTCAAGGTGAGCATCGTCCAGCCCGGCGGCTACTGGACCGACCTGTACACGAGCATGACCTCGACCACTCCGAACGACGCGTACGCGCCACTGCGGGCCGCGTTGGAGAAGCAGTGGGCGGAAGGATCGGTGGACAGCGAGCCGCGCCTGGCCGCGGAGGCGGTGATGAAGCTGGTCGACAGCGATGATCCACCGCTGCGGCTGCTGCTCGGGAGCATGGTCTACGACCTGGCCTTCGACATCTCCCGGCGGCGGACGGACACCTGGGCCCGCTGGGAGCAGGTCAGTCGCGCCGCCGAGAAGGCCGTCCCCGCTCCCACCACCGGATGAACGGGGCGTCGGGCAATGGGAAGGGCTTCCGCCAGCCTTGGGCGGGACAGCGGGCAATGGCTGCCATTGCCCGACCGACATGGGAAGGGCTTCCGCCACTCGGGGGCAATGGCGGAAGCCCTCATTCTTTAGTCGTCGCGGGGGAGGGAAGCGTTACACGATCTGGGCGAGCCAATTGCCGAGTAGCCGGTGGCCGTGTTCGGAGAGGATCGACTCGGGGTGGAACTGCACGCCTTCGATGGGGGCGTCGCGGTGGCGCAGGCCCATGACGACGCCTTCGGGGGTGGTGGCGGTGACCTCCAGCGCGTCCGGTACGCGGGTGACGGCGAGCGAGTGGTAGCGGGTCATGGTGACCGGTGAGGGGATGCCGGTGAAGACTCCCTTGCCGTCGTGGATGATCAGGCTGGTGCGGCCGTGCATGAGTTCGGGGGCGCGTGCGACGGTGCCGCCGTAGGCGACGGCGATGGCCTGGTGGCCGAGGCAGACGCCGAGCAGGGGAATTTTACGTTCGGCGCAGTGGTGGATCATGGGGATGCTGACTCCGGCGGCTTCGGGGGTGCCGGGGCCGGGGGAGACGAGCACGCCGTCGTATGGGTCGGCGTCGTCGACGGTGACGTCGTCGCGGGGGTGGACGTCGCAGGTGGCTCCGAGCTCGCGCAGGTACTGCACGATGGTGTGGACGAAGCTGTCGTGGTTGTCCACCACGAGGACACGGGCCGGGAATCGCGGTCGGTCGACCATGCAGACTATCCTTACTCGGAACTGCGCCCACTAACGAGGGAACTGCCGTGCCGAAGTCCAAGCTCCGTAAGAAGGCCGTCTACACGCCGCCGCAGAAGGCGCAGACGCTGAAGGTCAGCCCCCGGTGGCTCGCTCCGCTCATGGTGGTGTCCTGGATCCTGGGGATCGCCTGGATCGCGGTGTACTACATCGCGCCGACCGCGCCGGGTCTGGGTGCCCTGGGCAACTGGAACCTGCTGATCGGTTTCGGGCTGATCATCTTCGGTGTGGTCCTGTCGACGCGCTGGCGCTGACGAAGATTGTTGTCCACAGGGTTATCCACACCTGTGGACATTCGGATCATTGGATCGCGATCGCACCGTACGGTGGCAGGGTCAGCAGGATGACGGCCATGACCGCGAGCACGGCGACGACGGCGGCCAGCTGGACGGCGTTCCGGGATTTGCGCGGGGCGTAGACGAAGGCGGCGGCGACCGCCGTGCCGGTCACCAGGCCGCCGAGGTGGCCCTGCCAGCTGATCCCGGGGACGACGAAGGTCAGGACGATGTTGATCCCGATCAGCCAGAGCACGCCGCGGGCGTCGAAGCCGAGCTTCCTGGACACGACGAAGAGCGCGCCGAACATGCCGTAGATCGCGCCTGAGGCTCCGTATGCCCACAGGCCGAACAGGTAGACGGCGATGGAGCCGCCGAGTGCGGACAGCAGGTAGAGCGCGGCGAATCTGAGTGATCCGAGGCGGCGTTCGAGCTCGGGGCCGATGGCGTACAGCGCCCACATGTTGAACAGGATGTGCCAGAAGGACGGCGGCGGGGCGTGCAGGAACGCGCCGGTGAGCAGTCGCCACCATTCGCCGTAGAAGACGTAGACGGACGAGGTCGCGAACGTGTTGATGATCTCGTCGGCTCTGGTCAGCTCGGCGAGGTAGGCGAGCACGTTGATGATCAGCAGGGTCCAGGTCACGCGTGGTTTGGTGACGGCGGCCCCGCCGAACATCGCCCGGGCGTGGCGGACGCTCCGGTTGCCCTCCTGGACGCATTCGACGCACTGGTGGCCGACGGCGGCGTCGCGCATGCAGTCAGGGCAGATGGAGCGCTCGCAGCGCTGGCATCGCACGTATGTCTCGCGTTCGGGGTGCCGGTAGCAGGTCGGCGCGGCTTCGGCCCCCGGGTGCGTCGGCGGTGGCTGGGAGGTCATGGAGTCCTTCCGAAGGGCGTGTCCACGGCCTCCTAGCCTATAAGCCGTTTTTCACGAACGCTCGATGGTGACTTCCTCGAGCACCACGTCGTCGACGGGACGGTTCATCCGCCCGGTCGGGGTCTTGGCGATGGCGTCGACGACCTCGCTGCCCTCGATGACCTCACCGAAGATGGTGTGGCCCTGGTTGAGGTGGGGCTGCGGGGAGACCGTGATGAAGAACTGGGAGCCGTTGGTGCCCTTGCCGAAGCGCTTGCCGGCGTTGGCCATGGCGAGCAGGTAGGGACGGTTGAAGTTGTTCTCCGTGTGGATCTCGTCGTCGAAGTCGTAGCCGGGGCCGCCGATGCCCTGGCCGAGCGGGTCGCCACCCTGGATCATGAAGCCGCTGATGACACGGTGGAAGATCGTGCCGTCGTACAGCTTGTCGGTGCTCTTCTGGCCGGTCTCGGGGTGGGTCCACTCCCGGGTGCCTTCGGCCAGTTCGACGAAGTTCCGCACGGTCTTGGGCGCCTGGTTCGGCCAGAGCTTGATCCGGATGGTGCCGTGATTGGTGCGAAGGTTCGCGATGAGGTTGTCAGCCACGAGGGCCGCCCCCTTTTCATGCAGGTTTCGGTTGTCCGTTGAACTTCGGTGAACAGCGTAGCGAGCCCTCCTGCGGCGCCCGGTCATGATTGAGCCGCTTTGACACGGGAAGAGGGTCGTCACGGGGCCCCAACACCGGGGAGGTTTGTCGTGTCCCTGACACTCAGAAGACGCCGCGTGGAAGTACCGATTCCGCGGACGCGGCTGGGCCGTATGAAGGCCCAGGTGAGCCCGATGGTCAACAAGGTGACCCCGATCGCGGGCAAGGTGAGCCCGATGGTCGGGAAGGTGAGCCCGATGGTCGGCAATGCTCGGGACGTCACCGCCACGCGCATCACGGATGCCCGTGTGTGGGCGGCGCCCAAGCTGGACCAGGCCGCTCACTCGGTTGAGGAGCAGCTCGCGCCGATGGTGAGCTCGTTTCTCGCGGGTGCGGCCAGGCGGGTGGAACCGACGCCGGTGGCCAGGGCCCGGCGGCGCTGGCCGATACTGATGCTGTTCGCCGGCCTGGCCATCGGAGCGATCGGCGCGGTGATGTACCGCAACAGGTCCGAGCAGTGGGCCGAGAGCATGAAGGAAACCGCGTCGGAGACCACCAGGTGGGCCGGCGAGAAGGCCGAGCACGCCGGCACCAGGGCTGCCGAGAAGGCCAAGCAGGCCGGTTCCAGGACTGGCGACAAGGCCGACGAGATCGCGGGCAAGATCCAGTAGTGCGTACGGCCGGCGCTCCGGCGCCGGCCGCGGCACCTGCGGGCCGACGCCTCCGGGCGGGCGGCCCGTTCTCGTCCGCGCCGCCGTTCGCCCTGTGGCCGTTCGCCCTGTGGGCCGTCCGCGCTGTCATCCCTCGTGTGCCAGCCGCTCCAGCATCGTGGGGAGGCCGCCGTCGTGCAGCACGGTCAGCCGCCGGGTGGCCCGGGTGATGGCGACGTACAGGTCCTGACCACCCATGGGCGACTGGGCGAGGATCTCCTCGGGGGCGACGACCACCACCGCGTCGAACTCCAGTCCCTTGCACTGGTTCACGGTGAGCACGGCGACCGCCGACTCCAACGGGTCGGCTTCCTGCGGGAAGAGCGCGGCCGTCTCCGCGTGGCGCGCGTCGGGGGTGAGCACCGCGAGCGTGCCCTCTCCGATCGCTTCCAGTTCCTCCGCCACCAGGGCGCTCAGGTCCGTCCCCCGGTACGGCACGGCGCGGGGCCGCGCCTCACCGTCGCGTACGGACTCGGGGGGTTCCTGCTCCGGAGCGACCACCTTCAGCACGTCGGCGGCGACATCCATGATCTCCACCGGGGTGCGGTAGTTCACCATCAGCCGCTCCTCGCGCCAGCGGTCCTTGACGTACGGGTCGAGCATCTCGCCCCATGAGCGGGCGCCGGCCGCGGACCCGGTCTGCGCGATGTCACCGACGACGGTGAGGGAGCGCGCAGGGATGCGGCGCATGATGGCGCGCCAGGCCATCGCGGAGAGCTCCTGCGCCTCGTCCACGATCACATGCCCGTACGCCCAGGAGCGGTCGGCCGCCGCCCGCTGCGCCGTGGTGACGGCCCGGCCGGTGTCGTGGTGCCGCTCGGCGAGCGCGGTGGCCTCCATCATCCCCGTGAGGTCGGCGATCTCCAGCACGCCTCTGGCGTAGGTCTCCTCGTCCTGGCGTTCCTCCTCGGCGGCCCGCTCTCGCGCCCTGGCTTCGGCGTCGTCCTGGCCGAGGAGTTCGGCGGCCTCGTCGAGCAGGGGGACGTCCCCGACCGTCCAGGGCGCGCCCGCCCGGCGGAGCAGCAGGGAGCGCTCCTCGTCGCCGAGCAGCCCGGCCGTCGCCGCGCGCAGCCGGGCGGGATCCGAGAGCAGCTCGCCGACCAGCCGTTCGGGCGTGAGGTACGGCCACAGTTCCTCCAGTGCCGCGCGCACCGACGCCTGCTGCCACAGGGCCTCGCGCGCGTAGCGCAGGTCCTCCTCGTCGTACGGCCGGTCGAGGCTCCTGGCCTCGTCCACGGCGAGGCCCATGAGCACCTTGTTGACGAACACCCGCCGGGCGAGGTTGTGCGGTCTGCCGAGCGCGCGTGCCCGGTC
Source organism: Microtetraspora glauca (assembly GCA_001570385.1). Lineage (GTDB taxonomy): Bacteria > Actinomycetota > Actinomycetes > Streptosporangiales > Streptosporangiaceae > Microtetraspora > Microtetraspora glauca. The sequence continues at coordinate 119,077 of BBYL01000013.1, forward strand.
ACGGGCGCGCAGGCAGGCGCCGTGGTCCAGGCGAAGCGCCATCCGCTCGACGACCACCTCGACGCCGCCGCGGATCGAGGTGCGCACGTCGATCAGCACCTCCAGGTCGCCGTCCGGAACCCGCTGGCGGTCGCGTACGGCGGCCTCGATCACATCCGCCATCCGCAGGTCGCCCTTGAGGACTGCCACGGCGGGTTCGTCGTCCGCGGTCGCGTGCACGCCCGCGTGGAGTTCTCCGACGCTGGACAGGACCACCTCTGTCTCGCCGAGCGCGGGCAGGACCTGGCCGATGTAGCGGCTGAACATCGCGTTCGGGCCGACCACGAGCACACCCCGGCGTTCCAGCGTGGCGCGGTGCGCGTACAGGAGGTAGGCCGCCCGGTGGAGCGCGGCGACGGTCTTGCCGGTGCCGGGACCTCCCTGGACCACGAGCGCCCCTGGCAGGCCGGACCGGATCACGCGGTCCTGCTCCGTCTGGATGGTGGCCACGATGTCGCCCATCCGGCCGGTGCGGCCGCGCCGGAGCGTCGCCATCAGGGCGGCCTCGCCGACCAGGTTCCTCCGGTCGCTCTCGTCCATCCGGTCCAGGTCGAAGACCTCGTCGTCCAGTCCGGTGACCGTACGGCCGCGCGTGTGGATGTGCCTGCGGCGGACGAGGGACGCCGGATCGCCGGGAGTCGCGACGTAGAAGGGGCGGGCGACGGGGGCCCTCCAGTCGATCAGGACCGAGTCGTGCTCGTCGTCGCGCAGCCCGATCCTGCCGATGTAGTAGGTCTCGCCGCCGGTGTCGTCGATCCGCCCGAAGCACAGACCACGCTCGACCCCGGAGAGCTGGGCGACCCTGCGGGCGTGCTCGTCCGCGGAGACCTCCCGCTCGATGGCGGCCTGGCGGGTGCCGCCTCCACCACGGGCGAACACCGTGCTCAGCGCCGCTTCGGCGCGTTCCCGTGCGGTGTCGAGCCGGTCGTAGAGCATGGAGACGTAGGACTGTTCTTCCCTGAGAGCTTGCGCGGGTTGACGGCTCATCATGGCTTTGCTAGAATCCTATCGTTGGGTTCTTTGTCGGCCCATTTCTACAGAGGGTTGAGGATATCAGTTCTCCCCTCGCGTTGTCGTGTATCGCCGCCGTTCCCGTTCGCCATTCGTTCGTCGGCGCCGCCCGGAAGAGCTGGAACCCGTGCTCGCGCGGCCGTCAGGCTGCCCGCTCCACCTCGCCGACCAGCTCGAACCGACCAGCTCGAACAGAGTGGGTGACGACGGGCCTGGCGGCGCTCGCCGGGCGCAGGAGGACCGGCCGCCGCCGCGAGGTCGGTACGGCCGAGCCGAGCCGACCCACCCCTCGACGCCTCCGGCGTTCCCTTTCGTTCCCTTTCGAGGACGCCTAACCGGATTCGCGGCACATGACGGCGATCACGAAAGGTCTCCGGGGCACGCCCGATTTCAGAGACACGCCCGCTTCAGGGCCCGACCAGCTTTCAGAGCTCGACCAGCTTTCAGGGCTCGACCAGCTTTCAGGGCTCGACCAGCCCGGCGCGGATGGCGTACTTGGTCAGCTCCAGCCGGTCGCGCATACCGAGTTTCTGCAGGATGTTCGCGCGGTGCCGGTCGACCGTCTTGACGCTGATGACCAGGGTCTCGGCGATCTCTTTGGAGGAGTTCCCCTCGGCTATCAGCTTGACGATCTCCTCCTCTCGCGGCGTGAGGATGCTGTCCGGAATCGCCTCGCCCTGCCGGCTGCGCTGCAGGTAGTCCCGGATGAGCGCGGTGACCGCCCCCGGGTAGAGGAACGGCTCTCCCCGTACGGCCGCCCGGCACGCTTCGAGGAGGTCGCGGTCGGCGACCGACTTGAGCACGTAGCCGGACGCCCCCGCCTTGAGCGACTCGAAGAGGTACTGCTCGTTGTCATACATCGACAGGATCAGGATGCGGATGCCGGGCGCGCGCCGGGATATCTCGCGCGCCGCCTGGATGCCCGTCATGCGGGGCATCGCGATGTCCAGGATCGCCAGGTCGACCTCCTCCTCGGAGGCGCGCTCGACCGCCTCCGCGCCGTCGGCCGCCTCGGCGACGACCATGAGGTCCGGCTCCGCGTCGATGATCAGCCGGAGGCCCTGGCGGACCAGTGCGTGATCGTCCGCCAGCAGGATCCGTGTCGTGGGCGAGTCCACCGGGTTCAACTCCGTTCCGCCGTCGGTTTCCCCGCGAGGGGGATGACAAGCCGTATCTCCGTGCCACCGCCGGGAGGCGAGGTGACGGTAAGGGACGCGCCGACGAGAAGCGCCCGCTCGCGCATGCCCCGGATGCCCGCGCCCTCCTGGAGCACCCCGCCACGGCCATTGTCCGCGACGCGCAGCACCACGGCGCCGGGCTCGGCCGTCAGCGACAGCTCCACCTGGGTGGCCTGGGAGTGCCGGGTCACGTTCGTCAGGCTCTCCTGCGTGATCCGGTAGATGACGAGCTCGACGTCTCCGCTCAGAGCGGGCAGGTCCGGGTCCGTCCGCCGGATCACCGACAGCTTGCTGACCTGGGCGACGTCCGTCGCCAGCGCGCTTAGGGCACTGAGCAGCCCCAGATCCTCCAGGACGCCCGGGCGCAGCCTGCGGGCGATCTGGCGTACCTCGTCCAGGCTGGAGCGGACCGTCTCCTGGACCGCGTGCAGGTCGTCGCGCAGGTCCTCGGGGGCGCGGTCGATCGCGCGCTTGAGGCCGAGCAGCACCACGGTGAGGGTCTGCCCGATCTCGTCGTGCAGCTCCCTGGCGATGCGGCCGCGCTCGGCCTCCTGGGCGGCCAGCGCGTGCGCGCTGCTGGTGCTGTGCTCGGCCTCCAGCCGGTCGAGCATGGCGTTGAAGGTGTCGACCAGATGGGTCAGGTCGCCGTTGCCGCGGAGCGCGAGGCGGTCACCGCTGGACCGCAGCAGGTCCACCCGCTGCATGAGCGTCGCGAGCGCGCCGAGCGGCGCGAGGCTCGCCCGCAGCAGCAGCGCGTTGGCGCCCAGGATCAGCGCGAGCCCGACCGTCAGGACCGGCACCTCTTTCAGGAGGACGGGTGAGGATACGGTGGCGGGGGAGAGCGCGAGGATCAGCGTGCCCGCGGTGAAGACGAGGCCGTTGATCATGAAGAGCCGCCAGAACAGCGTGCGCGGGGCCCTCCACCGCGCGCGGGCCGCCCGCGGCCGCCCGTCCGCCTGCCGGTCGGCGAGATTGCTCATATCACCACCGTGGTCGTAGCGAGGAGTGTTTGTCCATCGGGCGCGATGCTCATTCGCGCGCGTGGCCGCACCGTCCCACCTGCCGTTCCTACATGCCGCCCCCCTCCCGAGATGGGTGTTGGACCCGATGGTGTCCGGGGACCCCGCGCGACGAGACTTGAGGCGGCGGGAGTCCGGGCTCTCGACGCCACGCGTCCAGGCTCCGGGAGTCCGGGCTCCTGACGTCCGGGCTCCGATCACCAGGGAGGAAGAGGTCATGCCCTTATCCGCGCGCTGAGGTCACCACCACGGACGAGGAACGGAGACACATCGGACATGGACATCGCCCGCACCACCGTCCCCGGCGTCGGCGTCCTGCACCACTGCAGCACGCGTGCCGGACAGCGATTCGGCGTGATGGTGGACGAAACCGACCGGCGCTCACTGCTGATCTACGAATCCTCCGACGACCCTGACGTGCCCAGGCAGACCATCGTCCTGGACCACGACGAGGCCGACCAGGTCGCCGACCTCCTGCGTGACCGGTCCGTCTCCGACCGGCTCGCCGTACTCGAACGACGGCTGGCCGAACTCTCCGGAAAGGCGTCATGACCCGCGCGGACACGGACGACCACGACAACGCACCCCAGACGGACGACGGGATGGTGACATGCAGGCGCGCGATATAGCGGTACAACTGCCCACGGTCGCCTACGGAGATCCGGTCACCAGAGCGGTTCGGGTGATGACTCTCGGGCGCCTGCCTGGACTCATCGTCGTCGACGGCGGCGGCCGTCCCCGCGTCGTGCTGCCCGGTACGCAGGTGCTGCGGCTGGCCGTCCCCAGGACATACCAGGAGGATCCGGCCCTCGCCCGGACGGTGGACGAGGCCCACGCCGACCTGTTCTGGCAGGAGCTGGGCAACCGCACGGTGGGTGACTGCCTGCCGAGCCAACTGGTCCGGCCGGTCATCGTGGCCCTGGACGCGACGTTGCTCGAAGTGGCGGCCGTGATGGCGTCCATGCGCAGCCCGTTGGTGGCGGTCGTCGACCGCTCGGGCGTGCTGGCCGGGGCGATCACCCTCGACGGGTTACTCACCGGTCTCGCGGTCTCCGACTCGGTCTCCGACTCGGACAGCTGACCGCGGCCCCCTCCTGACCGGTCCCGTGACGCCCGCGTGTCGTCCTCTGGTCGCATCCTCCGGCGGTTCCGCCGCCGGTCTCCGGACGGTTTCACCCGGGCTCCGGTGACGGGGCGGCACCGCCGCCCGCCTCTCGTCGTCTCAGCGCCATCACCCGCCGGGTGGTGACGGCGCCGCCGCACGCCCGCGCACCCCCAGCCCGGTTCCCGCGCGCCGCCGGCCGGCCCCGGTCCGCGGTGTCGCATGCCCGCATATCGTTCGGAGGCCCTCTCGTGCACCTCTTGTCCGCGGTGACGCCGTTCCGGTGCGTCCCGTCACCACGCTTCGCCGTACCGTCCGCGCGCTTCGCCGCCCGAGTCGTGACCGGGGTGCAGGCGGGACCGCCCGGGTGGACCGGATGAGCTCCATCGCCGCGCTCGCCATCTTCGTCGTCGCGTTCTTTCTCATCGCCACGGAGAAGGTCGACAAGGTCAAGGTGGTGCTCGTCGCCGCGGGGGCGATGGCGGTCCTCGGGCTGATCCCGGGGGCCCAGGTCTTCTTCTCCGAGCACGAGGGCATCGACTGGAACGTCATCTTCCTGCTCCTGGGCATGATGATCATCGTCGGGATCATCAAGCAGACGGGGCTGTTCGACTATCTCGCGATCTGGGCGGCCAAGAAGTCACGCGGCCGGCCGTACCGGCTCATGGTGATGCTGATGGTCATCACCGCCATCGCCTCGCCGTTCCTGGACAACGTCACCACGATCATGCTGGTGGCCCCGGTCACCGTCCTGGTGTGCAACCGCCTGCAGATCCCGGCGCAGCCGTACCTGATCGCGGAGGTCCTCGCCTCCAACATCGGCGGCGCCGCCACGCTCATCGGCGACCCACCCAACATCATCATCGGTAGCCGGGCCGGGCTGACGTTCAACGACTTCCTGGTCCACATGACGCCGGTCGTCGTGATCATCTTCGTGGTGTTCGTGCTGTTCTCCGGGGTGCTGTTCCGGAAGTCGTTCCAGTACAACCCGGACCACGTGGCGTCCGTGATGGCGCTCCAGGAGCGGCGTGCCATCACCGACCCGCGCCTTCTGGTGCGCTGCCTGATCGTGCTCGGGCTCGTCATCACGGGATTCGGACTGCACGCCGTCGTGCACATCGAGCCCTCGATCGTCGCCCTGGTCGGCGCCGGGCTGATGATCATGGTCGCCCGCCCCGACGTACCGGAGGTCCTCCGCGAGGTCGAGTGGCCGACCCTGGTGTTCTTCATGGGCCTGTTCGTCATGGTCGCCGGGCTGGTGCACACCGGGGTCATCTCCACCATCGGCACCTGGGCCGTCAACGCGGTGGGCGACAACTACTTCGGAGCGGCGACGTCCCTGCTGTTCGGCTCCGCCGTGCTCGGCGCCTTCTTCGACAACATCCCGTACGTCGCGACCATGACCCCCGTCGTCGAGGGCCTGGTCGCCCAGGCGCCGGACGCGGCCGTGGGCCAGGCGCTGTGGTGGGCCTTCGCCCTGGGCGCCGACTTCGGCGGCAACGGCACGGCGGTGGCCGCGAGCGCCAACGTCGTGGCCGTCGGCATCGCGGCCAGGACCGGCCACAAGATCTCGTTCTGGCAGTTCACGAAGTACGGCATCGTCGTCACGATCCTCAGCACCGTGATGGCCTGGGTCTACGTCTGGCTCCGCTACTTCATGTGAGTCCACGGGTCTTCGGGTGAGCCCTCGAGGCCGCGCCTTCCACGAACCGGGGTCCCTGTCCCGTCCCGGGACAGGGACCCCGTCGGCGTGGTGGGACCGTGCCTCTGATCTCCGGTCGTATTTCCAGCCGCGTTTCTAGTGGAACGGCCGGGCGACCTGCTCGAGGACCTCGTCGGCGATGTCCATGAGTGACCGGGAAGGCGTGTCGTCGGACCCCTCCTCGTCGATCCAGATGTTGGCGGCGACCCGGAGCCCCATCAGGAACGCGGCCGCGAGAACGCGCGGACGCGGTGACGCGCCCGGGTCCTCGCCCTCGCGTACGGCGATGGCCTGCGCGAGCTCCCGCTCGACGCGGACGTGGTTGGCCATCTGCCTGGCCAGCAGAGACGGATGCCGCTTGGCGAGGTGCGTCTGGACGGCCCGCTCGCGGTTGGGCTCTCCGAGCTCCGCGTAGAGCGCGCGCGCCGCGTTGCACAGCGCCTGCCACGACGTCTCCTCCGCCGGCCGCTCGCGGAACGTGTTCACCAGGGACCAGATGCGCCGCTCCTCGCCGTAGAGGAGGGCGTCCTCCTTGCCGGCGAAGTAGTTGGAGAAGGTCCGGCGCGAGATGTTCGCGGCGTCGGCGATGGCCTCGACGGTGACGTTGTCCAGGCCGAACTCCAACACCAGCCGCATCGCGGCCTCGTGAACGGCCTGCCGTGTCTCGGCCTTCTTGCGCTCGCGCAGCCCCACCGTGGTGTCCATGGTTCCGGCAATCCTAGCGTCCGGGAATATCTGCCCACTGAGCAAAGTTGCTCACTGTGCATATATTATGCGATACGCAATCGTCTCGAAATCCCCTGCTACGGAGGCACCTCTTGAGCGCGCAGTCCGCGTCGCCGCCCGGCCCCGCGCCGATGACCCATCGGCAGATCATGGAAGCACTGAGCGGCCTGCTCCTCGTGCTGTTCGTGGCAATGATCAGTGGCACCGTCGTGTCGGTCGCCCTGCCCCAGATCATCGGCGCTCTCAACGGCACGCAGTCGCAGTACACCTGGGTCGTCACCGCGTCACTGCTCGCGGCGACCGCGTCCACCCCCATCTGGGGCAAGCTGGCCGACCTGTTCAGCAAGAAGCTGCTGCTCCAGGCCTCCATCGTCATCTTCCTGATCGGCTCCCTGGCCTGCGGATTCGCCCAGAACACCGGACAGCTCATCGCCTTCCGCGCCTTCCAGGGGCTCGGCATGGGCGCGCTGCAGATCCTCGTCCAGGTCATCATCGCCGCGATGATCCCGCCCAAGGAGCGCGGCAAGTACAACGGCTACCTGGGCGGCGTCATGGCGGTCGCCACGGTCGGCGGACCCCTGCTCGGCGGCCTGATCGCCGACACCTCGTGGCTGGGCTGGCGGTGGTGTTTCTTCATCGCCGTGCCGTTCACCGTGATCGCGTTCGCCATGCTGCACAAGACGCTGAAGATCGCGACGGTGCGGCGGCCGGACACCAAGGTCGACTACGTCGGCGCCACCCTGATCGCGGCCGGCGTCAGCGTCCTGCTCATCTGGGTCACGTTCGTCGGCAACTCCTTCGACTGGATCTCCTGGCAGACGGCCGCCATGGTCGGCGGAGCCGTGATCGTCCTGGCCGCCGCGACGTTCGTCGAGTCCCGGGTGAAGGAGCCGGTCGTACCGCTGCACATCGTGCGCATGCGCACCCCGGCCCTCGCCATCGTGGCCAGCCTCGCCGTGGGCATGGCGATGTTCGGCGGTTCGGTGTTCCTCGGGCAGTACTTCCAGATCGGCCGCGGCTACAGCCCCACCGAGGCGGGCCTGCTCACCATCCCGATGATGTTCGGCGTGCTGGTGTCATCCACGATCTCGGGCCGGCTCATCTCCAGGAGCGGGAAGGTCAAGCCGTACATCGTGGTGGGCTCCGTCATGCTCACCCTCGGCTTCCTGTGCCTGTCCACGATCGACCACGAGACCTCGCTGGTCGTCATCGCCGCCGCCATGGTGCTGGTCGGCGCCGGCGTCGGCATGTCGATGCAGAACCTGGTCCTCGCGATCCAGAACACCGTCCCGCTGCGCGAGCTCGGCGCGGCCAGCGGCGCCGTCACCTTCTTCCGCTCCCTCGGCGGCACCATGGGCGTCTCGGTCCTGGGCGCGGTCCTGGCCAACCAGGTCGCCACGAACATCGCCGAAGGGCTGGCCAAGCTCGGCATCAAGGCGTCCGGCTCCCAGGGCGGCAACCTGAACATCGCCGCCCTGCCCGAGCCGGTGAAGACCATCGTGCGCGCGGCGTACGGCGACGCCACCGGCCACATCTTCCTCGTCTCCGCGGGGATCTCGGTCATCGGCATCATCGCCGTCCTGTTCCTCCCCTCGATCAGACTGCGCGAGAGCGTGGACCTGGCCGCGCCCGCGAAAGTGGAGGAGCCGGCGCCCGCGCACTGACGTCACGCCCGCCTTCGCGTTCCACCTCCGCCGTCGCGCCCGGTCCGTCAGTACGGCACCGCGCGGCGGCGGCGCGTGAGGGCGATCCGGACGAGGATCAGCGCGCTGATGAGCGTCACCACCACGATCAGCCCGAGCACCATCGTCAGCGGGGAGTCCAGAGCGGCCGGCGCTCCCCGGCCACCGGAATCCTCCGGGAAGGTGAGGGTGCCGGTCACCTCGTGCTCGACCCGGCCGCTGCGCACGGTGAGCCGGAACTTCCACGGCCCGTCCGGCAGCCGGTCGTCCAGCAGGACGGATATGGAGCCCTCGTCTCCGGGGGCCAGGGTCGTGCCGCTGACGATCCGGAACGGGCCGGCCCGCACCGAGCCGGGGCCGTCGGACAGCGTGAGCTGCCCGCCCAGGTCGAGGGCACGCTTGCCGGTGTTGCGGACTCCCGCCGTGATCGCCGGCCTGCCGTCCTCGGTACGCCGCGGGATCACGTCGCTGATCCGGAACTCCGACGGCGGATCGCCTCCCGGACCGACATCGAGATAGGCCCGGATCCCGACCCGGTTGACGAGGGCGACGTTCCCTTTCTCCCCCGGCTCGCCGGAGGAGACCTGTGCCCAGATGACGGCGTACTGCTCCCCCTTGGTCGCCGAATCGGGCACGCCGATCGTGGCCTTCACCTCCGAACTGCCGTGCGGCGGCAGATCGACTTCGGAGCGGTTGAGTGTGATCCACCGGCTCAGCTCGTTCGGGGTGCGGCCCGGTGCGAACGTGAACCTGCCATGGTCGATGTCGGCCGCGGCGGTGTAGATCTCCACATGTTGCCGCCTGGACGAGCTGCTGTTGACCTCCAGCCGCCGGGTGAAGGTGGTGCCGGGATTGACGTGGTCGACGATGAAGACGTGCGCGCGGGGGTCGTCCATCCGGTTCTTCGGCGCTTCCAGCAGCTTGATCCCGATGGCGCCCTTCGTGTCCGGACGTCGTGCGTCCGCGGCCGAGGCCGTGCCCGCCGGTCCGCTGAGCACTCCGTACAGGGGGAGCGCGAGCAGCGTCGCCAGCAGGCACGGCCGTACGAGGGGGTTACGCAACAGAGTGGTCCACCGTGCCGGTGTACGTGCCCGCGACGGCGCCGGCCGGGACGTTCACCACGATGGTCGGGTTCCAGGTCGCGCTGTTGACACCGGATCCGGTCGTCTTGCTGAACGCGGTGCGCGAGACGTCGATCGACTGCGCGGCGGCGGCGTTGGCCTGGCCGGGAACGAAGGTGCCGCTGCCGGTGGTGGCGGTCGCGGCGCCCGACCAGTACAGGACGTCGGTGTTGGGAATGGTCTCCGGGGCGGTGCCGCCTCCCGTCTTGAACCCGCCGGTGGCGGCGATCACGGACGCGACCCAGGTGGCCGCGAGCGCGGCACGCTCGTCCGACACCTGGACCGAGCCGAGCTGTCCACTGATCTGCCCCCCTGGCGCCCCGCTTCCGATGTTGACCGGGCCGTCGGGAACGTTGATCGTCAAGCCGTTGGGCGCGTTGACGGTGAAGTTCACAGTGGTGGGACATGTGGTGGACGCGGGGCAGGTGCCCGCCTGTGCCGGTAACGCGGCCACCATGGCCGCAACCAGGCTCGCGACTCCCGAACACACCAGGCCGAGACGGCTTGCAGACACGGCCGCTCCTCTTCATCGGATCCACGCCCAGGTAGGGCGTACTTACGCGGCTCATCCTGTGCGGCGAAGATCGACGCGAAGGCGCGCCGGCGTGATGTCTGCCAACTCTTCAGCGCGGCTTGTCGGACTCTTGGAGCGGGCGTCCTATGCCACCGAGTGGTTGACCGTACCCGTGTAGGTGCCGGGCAGGGCGGTGACCGGCACGTGCACGACGATGGTCGGGTTCCAGGAGGCGGTGTTGTTCCCCGCAGCGCCGGCGACGGTGTGGGTGAACGCCGTGCGCGAGACGTTCAGCGACTGCGCGGCCGCCGCGTTCAGCTGGCCGGGGGTGAAGGTGCCGGGTCCGGTGGTGGCGGTCGCCGGGCCCGACCAGTAGAAGATGTCGCTGCTGGGGATCGTCTCCGCGAGTGTCCCGCCGCCCGTGGTGAAGTTCGTCGCGGAGACGGTGGCGACCCAGTCGCCCCCGCCCCTGGTGTCGCTCACCTGCACCGTGGTGAGCGTCCGGCTGATCTGCCCGCCCGCGAACCCGCTGAGCAGGCTTCTCGTGCCGGGAACGGTGATCGTCAGGTCGTTCTGGCGTTTTCCCAGGGGCGCGACGGTGAGCACGTCGGAGCGGGTCGTCCCCATCGGGGGAGTCACCGCGGCCACCGTGGAGCCGAGGGCGAGCAATACCACCGCCGGCAATCCGACGCGGATCATCATCGCGACTCCCCTCCGGAAGGTTCCCGGCACCGTGGCTCCATCTTTAGGCCACCGAGGGTAGCAGGGGAGTTACACCTTGCCATCGCATCGTCGTACCCGCGGGTTGCCGCCGCGAAACCCCGACGTACGGTCAACGGCCGGTCTCCGGTTCACTCGGGGAACCGGAGACCGGCCGTGGACACGTGCGATCCGACGGAGAAGGGCGGCCGTGCGATCTACTCGGCGACGGTGACCCGGACGACCTCGCCCTTGCCGGGCGCGTACGGGTTCTGCGAGACGTAGACCGAGCCGTCGTCGGCGAGGGCCATGCCGATCGGGGCCTTCAGCGTGCCCGGCTTGAGCAGCTCGGTGCGGCTGCCGTCCGCCTCGATCCGGTACAGCGTGGTCAGCGGCTGGCCGCTGGCCGGGACCTTGCCGACCGATCCCAGGATGACCATGCGGTCCTTGGCGTCGAAGGCGACGTCCACCACGGTGGTGAAGCCCTTGGCCGCCACCGTCGGCTTGCCCTTGCCGGACAGGCGGAACACCCGGGCCGCACCCTCGGGCTGCGGGAATCCGGCGTGCTCGGCGACGTAGTACGCGCCGTCGGGGCCACGGGTGATGCCCATCGGCACCGACTGCAGCGGCAGCTTGGACCCCTTGGGCATCTTCAGCGCCGGAGGAGCGTCCGCGCTGCGGGCGTGGAAGACCGCCCGCGTGCTGATCTTGCCCTTCGCGCTGACCTTCAGCACGTCGTTGCCGCCGACGTCGGTGACGAGCGCCCCGCCGTCCGGCGTGGCCACGACACCGAAGGGATAGGCGTCGACACTGCTTCCCTTGTCCTTGCCGTCGGGGTTGTGCTTGACCTCGTGCGCCACCAGGTCGGCGACCCGGACGACCTTGCCCTTGCCGTCGATGCTGAGCAGTGTCCCCAGGGTGCGCGCCTTCGGGCCCAGCTTGGCGCGCAGCTTGGCGTCACCGCCGAGGCCGATGGTGACCAGCATGCGGCCGTCGTCGGCGACCGCCACGTCGTGCGGTCCCAGGCCGAAGCCGCCGGACGCGGCGGAGGGCAGTTTGGAGAGGACGGTGGACGTGGCGCCGTCCTTGATCTTGATGATCTTCCCGGAGGTGCCGAAGCACATCTTCTCGGGCTTGGTGCCGGGCTCGGCGGGCATCGTGGCACATTTGATCTTCCCGCCGCTGCCGGCCAGGGCCACGTACAGCGCCCCGTCCGGCCCGAAGGACAGGCCGCGCGGGTTGTCGAGGCCCTTGGCGACCACGGTCACGGCGTCGTCCGCGGTCGCGGCGGTCGCGGCGGTCATGGACGCCTGGAAGGACAGTACGGCAAGGCCCCCGGTGGCAGCCGCGAGCAGACGGCGGCGCGGTGTGGTGATACGGCTCATGTGACCCCCTGTGAAGGAACAGCCGGGCCAGAACCAACGGCGACCCAGCCGCAATAAACAGGGAGAAAGGTATGTTCGGCCGCGAATCCCGGTAATCCACCCCGCGAGGGATTCGTTGTCCATCATGATGATGACCCTGTTTTGCGGGTTGAGGGAGCTCGACCTGCGACCGGGCGGTCGACCGGGGACGGCACGGCCGCGCCGTACCGGGTGCGGAAAAGGAGCGACCCCCGGGAACCTGTCCTTGCCCCGGGGGGTCTGGAGGCCGTCATATCCGACGCCGTTTCGTTCAAGAGTGCAATTCACCGCGAAAGCCCGAGGCTAGAGTGACCGCATGTCCCCTGATCTGTACGGTCTCCTCCGGCATCGGTACGGCACGCATTGAGCGCGATCGTCCCCGAGGGCATCCGTACCGACCGGTTGCTGCTCCTGCCGCTTCGCGTCGAGCACGCCGAGGAGATGGCCGCGGTGCTGTCGGATCCGGGTCTGCACACCTTCGTCGGCGGGGTGCCGGCCGAACCGGAGGCCCTGCGCTCCCGCTACCGGCGGATGATCGCCGGTTCACCCGATCCCGCCGTGTCATGGTGCAACTGGGTCATCCGGCTCGATGAGGAGGCATGTCTGACGGGTACCGTCCAGGCGACCGTCGGCCCCTCCGCGAACGGTCTCGTCGCCGAGATCGCCTGGGTGGTGGGGACGCCCTGGCAAGGCCGCGGAATCGCCACCGAAGCGGCCCGCGGTCTCGTCTCCTGGCTCGCCGGGAAACCGGTACAACGCGTCATCGCCCATATCCATCCGGACCATCAGGCGTCCGCGGCCGTCGCCACCGCCGCCGGTCTCACGCCCACCGGCCGATGGCAGGACGGAGAGATCCGATGGAGCCTGTACCTCGGACGATGACCGGCGGCCGCGGGCCCGGCCTCGCCTGGACCTCGGACGATGACCGGCGGCCGCGGGCCCGGCCTCGCCTGGACCTCGGGCGATGACGGGCAGCCGCGGGCCCGGCCTCGCCTGGACCTCGGGCCGTCTCGTTTCTGGTCGAGGTTCATCCGGAAAGCCTGACATATCGGGCGTCAGCCGGTCATGTGCTCTGGGTTCTCCGCCGGAAGCGCCGCCCATACCTTCAGGCAGGCTGACCTCACGATCGGGCGGGTGAGCCCCCGATGGTCACACGACGCGGGGGACACGGTGGCCCGTCGGCGGCGCGGAGCGCCCGTACGGCAGGAGACGCGGGCCGGTCAGCGCATCGCCGGACATGGAGATCACGCGCCTGCATATCCGAAGATCGCTACGGCGTGGGAGGCTTGCCTGACCGGTACGACATCCCTGCGTGTTCTTCACCCCTCGAAGAACCGTGAGGGGGTGTCCCGATCCTGACGAGATCCGGGAGAGCTGATGGAGCACAGGGGCGCCCTCCGGCCCTATCACGAACTGCCGGGCCTTGAGCATCTGTACCTGGAGGACTCCTACCTCCTTCAATTGATCGAGAGCGATGAAAGCCTGACCTTCGTCGTCGAAGCGGCGTTGAGGGAGGGCCACCCGCAGTGGCATCCGGCCAAGCCCGGCAAGCAGTACTGCTACCGGCAGGTGCGCATCGCCTTCCCCAACCCGTCACAGATCGACTGGGTCGAGCGCACGTTCCAGCCCTTCAAGGACCGGTACGGAGACATCGACTACGGGAACATCGATGATTTCAGGTGGGACGGCTCCTGGTTCAGGCTGCTGGGCTGGTGGGGCCACGTGGAGATCACCTCCGCACCCCCGGTGGTCACGGATCACGTCCCGGCGTGAGGAGAGGCTCCCACCGAAAGCACCAGGAGTCAGAAGAGGGTCAGCGGCTCGGACGGCATGGGCTCGGGGAGCGGCTCGATCTCGGGCAGCCGGGCCCGCACATCGTCGTGAAAACGACGGGCGAGCGTCAGCGCGTCGGCGTTGTCGGGGGTGTGGATGAACACGGTCGGCGAACGGCCTTCGCGCAGCCATTCTGTGACCGTATCGACCCAATGCTGCCAGCCTTCGATCGTGCGCGCCGTGGCGTCCCTGCCGATGTAGCGGACGATCGGACGGTCAGTGAGAGCGAGCGACCGGCGCGGGACCCGCGGCTTCTTCGTCCACGCGTCCCGCTCGGCGTCACTGGTCGGTGGGCTCTGGAAAAGAACGGTGGTGTCGAACGGGATCCACTCGGCGTCGGCGCCGGCGAGAACTCCTGTGAGAAGCCGTTCGGATCGCGCGTCATCGAAGAACGAGCGGTGGCGGACTTCGACGGCGTATCTGTGCGCGCGGGGCAGGCGACGGAGAAAGCCCGCCAGAGTACCGAGGTCGGTCGGAGCGAATGATCCCGGCAGTTGGATCCAGAGGGCGTCGACCCGCGGCCCGAGTGGCTCGATCGTGTCCAGGAACGATCGGAGTTCCTCGTCCACACCGTTGAGGCGGCGCTCGTGCGTGATCGACTTGGGCAACTTCACCACGAAGCGGAAGTCGGGGTCGGTCTGCCGCGCCCACGACTCCACTGTGCTCTTCGCCGGTGTCGCATAGAACGTCGTGTTGCCCTCCACCGCGTTGCACCAGGTCGCATAGGACCGCAGGCGTTCCCCGGGAGGAAGCGGATGGGGCAGAAAGCGCCCCTGCCATGACGCATGAGTCCACATCGCACATCCCACATGGAGCCGCATGACCTCGACGTTATCCAAGGTCGGCACGCGACAGGACCGAGGGCGTCCTGGTACTCAGCGGCCGGATGCTCGGTGAGCACCGCGAGACGGCATGAACGGTTCCATTGGCTGCCAGGGGAAATCCGTCCCGGTCACGATGAACGTGCTGCCGGAGGAGACGCATCAGGCGCCTTGGAAACCGGATTCGCACCCGTCGCCGTGTTTCCGTGCCGTACGGATCCCAAGCCGCCGGCATGGGAGATGAGCAGGTGGACTTTCATATGCATGGAGCACGCGCGAATCGGCATTGTCGATCATCGTTCATTTCTTGTGGATCGCAATCGTGAGACATGCCGAAAACGGCGACGGCGGCGACCGGAACCGCGCCCGCTGAATGTCCGGTGGCCTACATCTGAACACGCCGATATCGATATCGTCCACCGTTGACAGGCATACCAACCAAGCGCATGATTGGTCCTCGACATAGATCATGTTTTGCGCAGCAGGTGCCGAACGCGAGGTGCCGGCAAGGCCGTTGTCCTATACGAAAGGTCGTCGAATGCCTGGTCACAGCTCTCATCCGACCCGCCGGCAGGTTCTGCGCGGTGCCGCCGCCGGCGTCGGGATCGCGTTCGGCTCAACGATTCTCGGCAGTGTCGCCGCCCACGCGGATACCACCGACGCGCCGGAGTACGACGTCGTGGTGGTCGGGGCCGGGGCGGCGGGAATGACCGCCGCGCTGGTCGCGGCGAAACGAGGGCTGAACACGCTCGTGGTCGAGAAAGCGGCCACATTCGGCGGCTCGGCGGCCCGTTCGGGTGCGGGGATCTGGATTCCGAACAACCAGGTCATTCTCTCCGCAGGCGTACCGGACACTCCGGCCAAGGCCGCCGCCTATCTGGCGGCGGTCGTCGGAAGCGAGGTGCCCGCGGACCGGCAGGCGGCGTTTCTCGAAAACGGACCCGCCATGATTTCTTTCGTCATGCAGAACAGCCCGCTGCGCTTCCGCTTCATGGAGGGCTATTCCGACTACTATCCCGAACGGCCCGGCGGCCTGCCGAACGGCCGATCCATCGAGCCGGACATGTTCGACGGGAACCTCCTCGGCCCGGAACTGGCCAACCTGAACCCTGCCTACATCCCCGTACCGAGCGGTCAGGTGGTCTTCAGCGCCGATTACAAATGGCTCAACCTCGCCCTGGTCAACGCCAAGGGCGCGGCCATCGCGCTCGGAACCTACGATCGCTGGATCAAGGCCGCGGCACAGGGCAAGAAGCCACTCACCATGGGCCAGTCACTGGCCGGGGCGCTGCGGGCCGGACTGCTGCAGGCGGGGGTGCCGGTCTGGCTGAACACCCCGCTCGTCGATCTGCGCGTCGACGCGGGCCGCGTCACCGGTGTGCTCGTGACACGCGACGGCACGCAGACCCTGCTCAAGGCCACGTACGGAGTGGTGATCGCCTCGGGTGGCTTCGAGCACAACGCCGACATGCGCGACCACTATCAGCAACAGCCCATCGGCACCGATTGGACCGTCGGCGCCTCCTCCAACACCGGTGACGGCATCGCGGCCGGTCTCGCGGCCGGCGCCGAGGTCGCGCTGATGGACGACTCCTGGTGGGGGCCCGTGATCCCGCTGCCCGGCGAACCGTACTTCTGCCTGGCCGAGCGCACCCTTCCGGGCAGCATCATCGTCAACCAGCAAGGCGTGCGCTTCGTGAACGAAGCCGCGCCCTACAGCGACGTGGTCCATGTCATGTACGAGAAGAACGCCGCGGCGCCGGACATCCCCGCCTGGATGATCGTCGATCAGAACTACCGGAACCGCTACCTCTTCAAGGACCTCGCGCCGACGTTGCCGTTCCCGGACGCGTGGTACGGTAACGGCGCCCTCGTGAAGTCGTTCACGATCGCGGGTCTGGCGGCCAAGATGGGCGTCCCCGCCAGTGCCCTACAGGGCACGATCAGCCGCTTCAACGGCTTCGCCGCGACCGGCAGGGACCTTGATTTCAAGCGCGGCGACAGTGCCTACGATCACTACTACACCGATCCGGCGGTCGTTCCCAACTCCTGTCTCGCCCCGCTGTGGCTCCCGCCGTTCTATGCCTTCAAGATCGTCCCTGGTGATCTCGGCACGAAGGGCGGAATGGTCACCGACGGCAAGGCACGCGTGCTCTCACCTGCCGGTACGGTCATCCCCGGCCTCTATGCGGCCGGCAACGCCAGCGCCGCCGTCATGGGCCACAGCTACGCCGGCGCCGGCTCCACCATCGGCCCCGCCATGACGTTCGGATACGTCGCCGCCAACCACATCGCCGACAACCGCTGAGTAAGGGCGGTGTTCGCGTCATGAGCCGACCAGCCCGTTGAGCGGCGGCCGTCGTGCGCTCCTCAGCCGACGAGCGGGGCGTCCATTTGACCGACCGCCGGCCGCAGCCCCTCCGCCATACCCATGCTCACCGGCTGGCCCATCTGCTCCCGGGAGTCGAAGACCGAGCACGCCTCCATCCAGGTGCCGCCGTCGTGCTCGGTCAGCCGCATCCGTACCGTGGTGGTCGGCATATCGGCGGTGGGCCTCCCATCGTGGTCGGCGAAGCCGTCCACGAACTCCAGGGGATCTGATGGCTACTCCACCCACCACCACCCGTTCCCGAAGGAACGGGTCGGCCTGCCCATGTCCCCCGCCGCGGTCACAATCCAGTCGTCGGCATCGAGTGGTAACGGCACGTAAGCGATCCCCACCCCCGTCTCGGCTCTCCAGTCCTCGTACACGGGGAGATATAGCGCGTGCTCCTGCGCTCCCACACGTCCGTCGATCGAGAGAAGGCTCATCCACCACGGCACCGGTAAGGGCTCGCCGTTCCTGTATGCGGTGGCGAGTGCGTCGAACCGGTCGCGCTGCAGAAGGAAGAGGCTGTCTATGAAGGCGTTCTCCCACTTCGGAACTGAAAGCAGTGCCCCTACGATCACTGCCACAAGCAGGGCACCTGTTGCGCGGGCGTAGGCCTTGCGGGAGAGGTACGTCATCACGGTCAGAAAAGTCCACAGGAAGACCCACGCCCACAACGCCACGATCAACAGCCAGTAGCCCAGCCAGATCGCGCGAAACAGTGGTAGTCGCAGATAGCAGGCGCCTGCCAGCGAGAGCCATCCAAGCGAAGCCACGATGGGCGGAACTCTGTAGCATCGGAAACTTCTCGTAGTAGGCACCGGCGCAGTCTCTGCGACCAAGAAAGCCCCTGCCCGGCCTTCCTGACTACTTTCACAGTATTTGCACCATTTCTCGACGAATGCCGAGATTGACGCACCTCAAAGGCGTTTACCCCTGGCGACCGTAGAGCGCATCACTCGGCGACCGATCCGAAGCCGGAGAAGCCGCCCCTATCCGGGACCTGACGAAAGTCAGGTGAGGGTCCATACGATCGTACGCTGTGTGACCTTCCCGCCGATTTCTAACGTTCGTCCCATGCGAATAGAGACCTCGGAGGGCCCTCGATGAAGACCCGGAAGGTCGCGGTGATCGCGGGTCTGACCGGTGTACTGCTCGCGATGGGGGGAACGGTGGCGAGCGCCTCGGCGGAAGCGCCGGAGACCGGCGGGCTGAGCGATACCGTGATCGACCACTACATGCGCGACTACATCGAGCGGACCCGACTGCCCGGTGCCCTGGTCGCGGTGACAAAGGGCGACCATGTCGTGCACACCGCGGGTTACGGCCACACGGCCGGCGGCGGGGCGATCACGAAGGAGACGCCGATGCCGCTTGCCTCGGTCTCCAAGTCCTTCACGGCCTTGGCGGTGCTGCACCTCGCCGACCAGGGAAAGATCGTCCTGGACGCCCCCGTCCAGACGTATCTGCCCGAGTTCACCATGGCCGATCCTCGCGCCGGGAAGATCACCGTGCGGGAGTTGCTCCAGCAGACGTCCGGGATGAGCGACCAGACCTTCCCCGAGCTGACGCTCCCCCCGCCGGACACTCTCAAGGACGCCGTCGCGATGCTGCGGACCGCCCCACTCGCCACGGACCCGGGCACCACGATGATCTATCACAACCCCAACTACGCTGTCGCGGCGCGCCTGGTCGAGGTGGTGGCCGGAGTTCCGTTCGCCGACTACATGGGCGCCACCGTGTTCGGCCGGCTCGGCATGACGTCCACCAGGACGGTGAACACCACCATGGACCTCCCCGGCGCGGGCGAAGGGTACATCCGGGCCTACGGCCAGGTCGTCAGGCGCTCCCATCCGAAGTGGTTCGTCAACGGCTCCTACGGTGTCGTCAGTACCGCCGGCGACATGGCCAAGTGGCTGATCACGCAGAACGGCGCCGGCCACGTCTTCCCCGAGGAGACTGTCAGGATCACCCAGACCGCGTCCGGCATGGACGGCAGCAAGTACGGCATGGGCTGGGAGACTGGGAAGACCGCCGGGGGAGCGCCTCAGCTCCGGCACACCGGTTGGCTGCTCACCCACAACTCCGCGCAGACCCTCCTGCCGGCGAGCGGATACGGCATCGCGGTCGTCACCAACACCGGGATGATCTCCGGTGACGACGCGGTCATCATCACCGACGGCCTGATCAACATCATCGAGGGTCGCCCCGACGCGGACGCCGTCCCCTTCACCATGACCGCGGATCTCTGGCTGGGCGGCCTGACGCTGCTCAATCTCGGGCTCGGCTTCGTGGGGGTCCACCGCGCCCGCACCTGGGCCCGCCGCCGTACGGGCCGCGCCGTGTGGCGCCTGTTCGTACGGCTGGTTCCCTACGCGTTGCCGATCGCGTTCTTCGTCGGCCTCGCCGATCTGATCGGCTTCCTGATGCGTCGGGTGGGCACGCTGGACCAGATCACCTATGTCTGGCTCGCGCTGTACATCTGGGCCGGCACCGGCGCGCTGGCCGCCGCAGCCGTCGTCGCCTCCCGTCTCGTGCACACCGTCCTCTCCCACCGCTCGGGCACTCTCGCCCCCTTCATGGGTGGACCCGCGCCGACGTCAGCCAGTCCTTCTCCCTTGAGATAGCGCACCCGCAGGCGGTACGCGGCTTCAGGCGAGGCTCCGGCTGGATCTCCCGGATGGAGACCGGGCGACTGCTGCCGACTCCGGAGACGGTTGAGCGGGTATCCGCGGCGCTTAACCTCGACGAGGACAGGCGGCGTGAGTTGGACGCGCTGCTGCCGCGGCTGCGTGATGAGGTGTCCCGGTTGAAGAGTGGGCTTGCCGGCCGAGAGGCGGCGAACGCCGCACGGGTTCGCTCGGATCGATGGCGTTCTTCGCTGTCGTGTGCCTTTGCTACACCCTGATCTTCCGGTCAACACCAGCCTCCATCCAGGACCCAGCTGGACTGGTCCAAGGCGGTGATCGACAGCTCCCCCATCCGCGATGGCGCGGGATTTCGCAATGCCGCGTCTTTCGCCGATAATACAACGATGAACTATGGAAGAATTCTCATCTTAATGGCGATGCTGATCGCTGGCCCCGTGGCGAGTTGCGGGCTCGTCGACAAGGCCTCCGGTCGCGAAACATATGTCGTTCAGAGCGCTTCCATGGAACCCACACTAAAGAAGGGCAGTCGTGGCACAGCCCGCCTCACTCGCGGCAACTACGTGCCAAACGAAGGCGACATCGTCGTCTTTCGTGCCCCCGCCTCGTGGAGTCGTTCAGAATGGAAGCAGGCGGGCACCTACATCTCGCGGGTCATCGGCATTCCCGGCGACTCAGTTAGCTGCTGCAACTCAAAGGGGCAGATGGTGGTCAACGGCCATCCATTAGTCGAGCCCTATGTGACGACCAATCCTGCCTCTGCCCTCTCGTTCGGTCCTGTCAACATCGGACGTGGACGTCTTTGGATTCAGGGTGACAACCGGAATATCTCCCTCGATTCCCGCGCTCATCGAGGCGATTCCGAAGGTGGCACTATCGGCGTAACCGATGTCATTGGAGTGATCGGCACCAGTGTCGTATCGAACCAGACCGGCTAGAGAACTTCAAAGCTGAGCTCAGGGCGACTGGAAGTCCAGACCGGTCCTGGCGGTGAATGCGTTGGCCAGGCTGGGATATGGCGCGATGATCCCGCACAAGACCTGCGGCGGCGTGCTATGTGCGGCGCGTCCCCTGGTCCGCCTCCATTCTCCTCGATGCCGCCCGACGATTCGGGCTACACCAAGGCAGGCGGGCTCAGGGCGGTTCACGTACGGCTCACTCGGGGGAGCTACGTTCTACCGCATGGGTCTGGGCGTATCTGTGGGAATCGAGTCGTGGGCGAGCGATGAAGAAGGCCTCACGCACTACCGCGCGGAGATGGACAGGCTGAGCACGGCCCTGATGCAGGAAGGGGTGACGTGGCGTCAGCCGGAGGAACCGGTCTGGCGCGGACCGGAGAGCACGCCGCCGTTCATGCGCAGCCATGCGGCTTCGTTCCCCTACGGGTACCTCCACTACCTGCGCAGAGTTTTCGCCCTCATGAGGAGGGAGGAGCCGGTGACGCCGGTCTTCAGCCAGGAAGAACTCTCCCGGGACGACTACAAGGTCGAAGACGAGACCTTAACGTTCTCCTCACACCTGCTCTGCCACTCCGACTGCGACGGCTACTACGTTCCGGTCGACTTCTACGACCCGCTCTTCCTGTCCGATGGCGCGGGGAGCATCGGAGGCGGGATGGTCGGGTCGAGTCACCGTCTTCTGGCGGAATTGCACGAGTGCGCTCCGATGATCGGCATCCAGATCGAGGAGGACGGGGCCCTGTCGGATGCCGAAGCCTCCCGGGTGTTCGCGCTTCCGGAGAGCGCACCGTTCGAGATCGAATCTGTGGTGTGGCTCGCTTTGCATGAGGTGTGCCGGGCCAGCATCGCGACTGGCTGCGCGGTCATTTTCCACTAGGGACGGTACGCGGTCCGCCGCAGTGATGGCGTCCCCGCGACAGAGATCATCCGGAGCCTGATGGGGAGGAGAGAGGGGGAGCCGCAGAAGCGGCCAGGCCAGATCTTCGCACCTTCGTGGACTGCTCCAGAGCGACTCCACGGAACACCCCGAGCCCGATCATGGCTGCGGCCGTTCTTCTAGCCTTTGGCGGCAAGCTTGACTGGCAACGTCCTCGAACGTTCGCAACACTCAGGGCATGCCGACGTCGCGAGTGGTTCTGTCGGCGATGGCCTGGAGTTTGTCGGGGTTGGCGACGTTTGTGGATGGCGGTGATGCGGCCGTCAGCGTCGAAGTCGAAGAACCGCCCGGTGACGTCGCGCTGCCGCGACCGGTCCACGGTAAAGCGTGGCCGCTGGGCCCGCACGTGCTCGCGAGCTGTCCCCGGACGTCACACTGTGGACCGACGGCGGCGGCAAGGTCCGCCAGGCCCTGCGTCCAGTCGTGGGCGCACAAACGGTGGCCGCCTGGTTCGCAGCCATCGGCAAGGTCACTTACCAGGGGCGTCGAGCCTGCCGACATGAATGCCGAACTGGTCGAGATCAACGGCGGCCCGGGCCGTGAATCACACGTCGCCGTGCCCGGCCGCAAATCCTGGTGGACCGCTTCCTTATCAGGCAACGGCAACAGGTGTTCGAACTGGCCTTGCGTGGCCTCTACCTGCGGAGGCAGTCCACTGCCGTCCGCCAGCGTCCAGTGTCGTTCGTCGGCGTTGTCACGCAGTTGGTCACTCAGTAGACCGCCTTTTCACGCTGACTCTTGCGTCAATGCTTCGCATACGCTGCGGCCAGCGCTGATCAATAAGGTCTGCGGCCTCTCGGCAGGCACGACAGGCGTTGGCTCGTTCTGGGAACCACAAGTAGTCAGACGGAGACATGCCTGCCAACTCGATGCCGCACAGTGTGCGACCGAACGAACCGAAGGCATGGGCGATGTCAGCCGGCAGGTCATCCGAGACGGCCCTCTCCCACCGCATGTTCACGGGCATGTACGGCGGTCGCGCGATTTCGAACCACTCGCCACCCAGATGCGTTACCGCATAGCACCAGGCGCAGGACCAGATTTGTTCTTCGAATTGATTCGGTTGCATCGGCCACTGCCGCATCGCGTGTTCACACACGTCACACTTCACAACCTGATCCTCACATGTGCGATCAACCAGACCAAAAGGAAATAGCCCCTGACCAGCAGAAATGCCAGTCTGGGGTTCCTTCGTTTCGAGTCACCGCCCACCATGTGCGCGTGTCTACGGAACGCCCTACCCATCGTGGTTGTGTCGGACATAATATGGGCATGAGGAAGTTGCGCTTCTACCGGTCGGCACGCAAGCACCGCATCGGGCAGGCGCGTGTTCTTCACGTGGTTTGATCCGGACCGCCGGCCATGGTTCCGGCTGCCGACCCCAACTTGGAGGACCGATGGGTGTGGATCGGCCCAGATGATAGGGGCGTGGAACTGGAAGTGATCGGCATCCTCACCGATAAGTACCTGGTGATCATTCACGTGATGCCGACCGCGTTGAGGAGGAGGAAGCCATGACCGAGCACCGAGAAGCGTGGCCGCCTGACGACATCGAGTTGGTCCTGGATCACGACTCCGAGATCGATAGTGACGTCGAAGAGATCTACGACAGCAAGGGCAATCGGATCACCGACAATTATGTGGATGATGCGATCGCCGATGTTCACCGTGCGATCGACAAGGGCCACGTACCCGTCCCGACCAGCCGCGGCGGGCGTCCCTCACTGACACGCGAAGGGACGCACTCACCAAGAGTCTCCTTCCGGGTACCCGAAGAATTACGCGAACGTGCGAAGGCTCGGGCCGAGCAAGAGGGAAAGACGGTGTCCGCACTGGCCCGAGAAGCATTCGAGCAGTTCCTCAAGGCAGGGTGACTTTCAGAACCGGCCTGTTGATAGCGGAAACGCAATCCGCCGGACGCCGATTGCCCGCGCCGGTTCCGTACCTCGCCGCCCCACAAGATCGAAAGGCCACTTCCTGATCATGGGAAGTGGCCTTTGACGTGCGTTGGAGCCTAGAAGATTCGAACTCCTGACATCCTGCTTGCAAAGACGCATACCGATCTTGCTTTACCAGCGAAACCCAGTTCAGCGCACTGATCGCCTTCGCTGTGACTCCCCGCTGTTCTCCCTTGTTTCCCGTCCCATCGGGCACGCGACGGGCACGGCGATATCCTCGCTGGGACGTTCTTCGGCATTGCACCGCACCTCCCCGCATGGGTACAGCTTGGTGAGCCAAGCCGTAGGCGATCGGGCACGACGCCGGGTTCTTGGATAGCACCGGACCCCGTCGCTCTGCACGCTGGGGAGCGAGTTGACGCAGGAACCCGCGGATTGCGATTCGATCAAGGTCCAGAGCTCCGACCTGAGAGCGCAGTTGCTCATAGCCGAAATCTGCAACAAGTTTGAGCGTGCCATCGAGCGCGGCGCGCCACTTGCCGTCGACGCGGCAGGGTGGCCTTTGGGTCGCGGTATGGGGCGGCGACCGCTTGGCACGGATCTCTCCGGACGGACACTTGCTCGGCGAGGTCCCGCTCTCCCGTGCACCAGCCGTCCTCCTGCACGTTCGGCGGATCCCGCCTCGACGTTCTGTACATCACGTCGGCCCGCGAAGGGCTCGATCTTTCCGACGGCGACCCCGTGCTCGCCATCGATCAGTTGGGCGCCGTGGGCATGCCGTCGACGGCGTTCGCCGGATGAGTGGGGCCGCGATGATTCGCCCCAACGTGGCAGCCGGTACTCCACAGTGAGGAACTCGCGCATCAAGAGGCGTACCGAGTCGTCGGATAAGTTGGGAGTCCGGGGCGTATTTCGATGCGGCAGTGCTTCCGAATAGCGACTATTTGTCAGACCCGTTCGGTACGGTCGCGACCATGACCAACGTCACCTATGCCGCTGCCTGGGTGCCCGATGACGACCCCCAAACAGTGAGTGCAGGACATTCATGAGCTATCCGGAACCCCGCTACCTCGGCGACACGGGCGAGATCAACGCCACCTACCGCACCGCGGATCACGAGCCCGAGTTGCGGTCCCCCGGTGGCACCGTGACGCACTACCTCGCCACCGGCGCCTCGACGAACGGGCAGTTCGGGATGTACCGGTGGGAGATGGGCCCGGTGCCGAGCGGCCCGAGCCCGCACTTCCACCGCTCGATCTCCGAGTCGTTCTACGTCCTCACCGGCACAATCCGCATCTACGACGGCACCCGGTGGATCGACACCGTCCCTGGCGACTTCGTGCACGTCCCTGAGGGCGGCATCCATGGCTTCCGGAACGAGTCCGGTGAACCGGCCAGCATGCTGCTGCACTTCTCGCCCGGCGCGCCCCGCGAGGGCTACTTCGAAGGGCTGGTCGAGTTCGCCGTGTCCGGGCGCCCCAGCGAGGAGGAACTCGCCGAGTTCTACCTCCGCCACGACACGTTCTGGGTATAAGCCCGTCCTTTCCAGCGACAGTAAATCAAGGTGAAGAGCGTGAACGACGACGTCACCCAGTACATCAACAAGACGCAGCCGTGGCAGATCGACGTGTGCGAGAAACTACGTGCGATGATCGGCGAGACCATTCCAGGTGTCGAGGAACGGCTCCAGTACGGCAAGCCGCACTACCTCAAGAACGGGCACTACGCGGCCGTCATCGCGGTAGCCAAGGCCAAGGTCTCGTTCATGGTGTTCAACGCGACGGACATCCCTGAGGTCAAGGGATTCCTCCGGGCAATGGGCACCGGTGAACGCAAGACCGTCGACATCAAGGAAGGAGATAACGTCGACTACGACGCACTTGCCGGCATCCTGGAAAAGACCACGGCCAACTTGTAGTTGCGAGGGTGTCTGCCGCGGCAGGGCCACGGCCCCGGCATCAGGGCTGACGGAGTTCTCGAATGTTGAGACGACCACCCCCGGCACACCCGCCCGACATCGACTCGGCGCACAGTTGGCCGACGACGCCCTCATGGTCGCGACGATCGACGTCGGCTCCAAATCCAACGAGATCACTGCCTTCTCTCCGCTGCTGGACCAAATCGGCTGCCTGAAGAACGTCGTGATCAGCCGACAGGCTCCATACGCAGCGGGAGCACGCCCGCTACCTGCACCGGCGTGAGGCCTTCTACGTCTTCCCGGTCGGCGGCAACCAGCCGGCCCTGTTCGACCAGCTCGACACTCTGGCCTGGAAGGACGTGCCGATCGGATGGACCACCTACGACCGCGGCCACGGCCGCACCGAGATCCGCACCATCCAGGTCATGCCCGCCCCGGCCACAACCCGCTTCCTGCACGTCAAGCAAGTCTTCCTCCTCGAACGCCACGTCTACGACCTGCGCTGGAAGCCGTTGTCGAGCGTCGCGGTGCTGGGCGTCACCAACCTGCCCGCGACGCTGGCCGGCCCACGACGCCTGGCCGAGCTGGTCAGGGGCGAATGGTCGATCGAAAACAAAGATCATTACCTGAGGGATGTCACCCTCGGAGAGGACCGATGCAGGGTCCGTACCGCCTCGGCCCGGTCGATCCTGGCCACCATGCGCAGCTACGCGATGGGTTGCTCCCTCGTTGCCCTGCTCAATAGCCCGCTAGTGGCCCAGCGGCGATCAAGCCCCTACCCCTGCCCCATCAGCTAGGGAAGTTGCTCGCGGAGAGCAAGCCACTGATCAAGCGCTCTTGCTGTCGGCGTCGTCGACACATAGCTACGGATGGCCTGGGCCCGGCCTGATCACCCTGTCCGCCGTCGACCCGCCCGAAGGGGAAGTGGGCCAAGGCTGCCGGGTTGATGGCGGGCGGGGTGATCAGGCCCCTACCTCAGCCAGCTACGGCCGAGCACGATGAGCAGGGCCTTGGCGATCACCCTGGAGCCGGAGCGCCCCGCTGGAGGCTGGGTTTGAATTGATCCCTCTATGGCGAAAGCCTAGGTTCGGAGCCGTGGCAGATGATCTGGTCAGATCGGCAACGTCGCCTACAAGGTTCCCGTTGCGAGTGACATTCGTCGGGTGGGCTCTGCTTGCCGCGGTGCTGTCGTGGGTTGCTGCGTTCATCGCTTGGTTCTTGGTCAGCTTCTCCCTAGAGCTTGACGAGTGCGGCCTTGACCCACTCACGGAATATGAGACAGAGAAATGCGCTCCCGTCAGCCAATGGGCAAGCGTCACGGCCTATGCCCTGTTTGCCAGTCCACTTGCCTGGCTGCTGGCGGGACTCTTTCTGTGGTTGGCGCCCAGGCGCCTCGTTCGCATCCGACAGCTGGCGGCATGGGCCATGCCTGCGCTGCCGGTCTTCGTCATCGCGGCTCAGGTGCTTGTGTCTTTGCTATACGGACCGCTCCCTGCTTGAGCGATCAGACGACCGTCGTGCGGCGGACCGGCCCGAGCTGCCGGCGGCCGGGACCGGCCCCCAGGCCGCATGCCCGGCCGCCGAGCGGGCGCAGGGCCGCGAGGCGGCGCGCAGCGCCGCCGCTTGATCCTTAAAAGCTCAATTCGGCAATGATCCGGTCGGGCTGTCTACGTCCGGTGGTAGACCGTTGGTCATGGAGGATCGGCAGGATCGGTTGCGGGAGCTGGGCGAGCTGCTGCGGCGGCTGCGTAAGGATGCGGGGCTGACCGGTAAGGATCTCGCGCAGCGGGCCGGAGTGGCTCAGCCGACGATCTCTCGGATGGAGACCGGGCGACTGCTGCCGACTCCCGAGACGGTTGAGCGGGTATCCGCAGCGCTTAACCTCGACGAGGACAAGCGGCGTGAGTTGGACGCGCTGCTACTGCGGCTGCGCGATGAGGTGTCCCGGTTGAAGAGTGGGCTTGCCGGCCGAGAAGCGGCGAACGCCGCACGGGTTCGCTCGGCTCAATGGATGGCCGTGTTCTCCTCGGCGATGATTCCGCCGCTGTTGCAGACGGCCGAGTACGCCCGGCTCGCTCTCGCGATCGGCCAGGATGTGGACCAGGACGACGTGGCCAAGGCGGCGGCCGTACGGGTCGAGTCTCAATCCGTCGTGTTCGAGCCTGGTCGGAAGTTCGCGTTCGTTCTGACTGAGGGCGCGGTGCGGACGTGGCCGGGATCGCCGTCGTTGATGCCAGCGCAACTCGATCGGCTCGCCCAGGTGTCCACGCTTCCCCATGTGCGCCTCGGGGTCGTTCCCTGGAGCGTGGAAGCGCCGGCCTTCCCTCTTCACGGGTTCACGATCTACGACGGCTCGGTGAGCGTGGTCGAGAGCCTGACCGGTGATCTCACCCTGACGGAGACCGGCGAGATCGACACGCACATGGACGTGTTCGAGGCGTTCGCGGCTGCCGCTGTCTACGACGATGCCCTACGGGATCTTCTAGGGCAGATCGGGGCGGACTACCGCGCTCTCGCCAGCAAGTAGCCAGTCCTAGCGCATTTATGCGTCGAATGCCTTGAGTAGCTTCTAGCGTTGGTCATACGCTGCCGACATGGATGTATGGCGAATGTCCCGCCACTTCCTCGGCTCCCCCGCCTCGATCACCGAAGCCCGCCGCTTCGTCACCACCTTCTTGAAGTGCTGGCCGTCCCTGCAATCGGCCGAACTCATCGTGAGACTGGCCACCAACGCCGTACGGCATTCGGCAAGCGGTCGATTCGGCGGGCTGTTCACCGTCACAGCGTCGCTGCATGACTTCACCTGCGACGTGAACCATCCCGGCTCGCCCTCAGCCACTGTCGTCATGCTCCGCCGTACCGGTGACGCGTTGGACTTCCTCGTTCTGGCCGACTCCGTCCTCGTACTTGACGTGATCGGCGCGGATGCGCCGATGGTCATCACCGATGATCGAGAAGGACAAGTCGGTAAGCGCTACCGGACGGCCATGGATGCGCTGGGCTCCGGCACTCCCGATCACACTGCCGCTCTGCATGAGTACGTGGAGGCCATGCGGGCGCACCGCAACCGCGACGGCGGATTCTGGGTCGCGGCCTCTGATCCACTCGCTGCAGAACAGGCGCTCACAGGAACACTGCCCACTGACCAGATTCGCGCGGCGGCACTCCTCAGCGATGGAGCATCCCGCCTCGTCGACCGCTTCGGCCTCGCCACCTGGCGGCAAGCCCTCGACATCCTCGCCCAGGGCGGCCCCGCCGAACTCATCCGCCAAGTCCGCCAGGCGGAA
Organism: Microtetraspora glauca; assembly: GCA_001570385.1. Taxonomy (GTDB): domain Bacteria; phylum Actinomycetota; class Actinomycetes; order Streptosporangiales; family Streptosporangiaceae; genus Microtetraspora; species Microtetraspora glauca. The sequence goes on from BBYL01000013.1 coordinate 147,942, forward strand.
CACTCAGACATACACGGCAAGCGCTGGCCCCGTGGGAAGTCTTTGGACGACGCCACTGCGGCCTACAGCATGCCATAGCTATCCGCACGGTTATCCGGCACGGTTATCGTCAAGGCCTTCGTATCGAAGCCTCTTGTGATCAGCCACACGGCCAGAACCAAGCTTTGTAGGGCTAGTGGTGCGTTCATGGCCAGGTAGAGCGGCGTGACGACGCCAGTCACACGAAACAGCACCAAGAAACTCGCCGACATGGCCAATCCAGCCCCAAGGATTCCCCATACAGACAGCCAGCGAGGGACAAATCTCCACCGATATAGAATGGCGAACAGCAGGAGATCTCCGAGGCTCAGCGAGATGATCAAGGCGACATGATTGACCAGGTCGCGCGCCGTCCGCAACAACTCGCCCAAGGCTCCGAGGTGGGATGCACCCACAGCGCCGGCTTGGGTGAATTCCTGACCCAGCACCAGGAACAGCGGTAAGAGAATCACACCTGTGAAATGGAACGTCGCTGCGATCATCCTGAATCCAAGGAAGCCCAGACTGAGCGCTTCATTCGCCATTCTCAATGTTGGATACAGGTACAGCGCAAACCCGACATAGGCGGGGATCATGATGAACTGAGAAGCTGCGCCGATGATGATCTGGCTCTCATGCGCAGAAATGAGATCGAGATAGTGCGGCTCCTCTATGGCGGGAACAACACTGAACACGCCGACGACCATGCCCACGATGACTAGTGCGCCGGCAATTGCAGTTGCTCGCCTGGCTGTATTCATGACACTTCTCCCCGTATATGTCGCCGCGGCCGGCCGCTCCGCCTCTTACACCTGTAAGGCTGCTGCAGACGCTATCCTTACATCCGTAAGGCCGCAAGCGCTCCTGCGCATCACGCCGCCCCGCCCAAGCCTGGCGAGACGACGCCGAAAAGGCCGGCGACGACACCACCGACCTGGACGCGGCGATAGCCGACCTCGACGACGAGACATCCAGCCCAAGGGCGCCAAGCGGGGCATGATCCCCGGCCGGTGCCGGGGCAAGGCGCACAAGCCCGAACACCTCGGCTACGCCGGACGCCGCGTACTCGTCTCCCGGAAGTGGTCGAACAAGACCCTGACCGAGCACAAGCACGACCGCCGTACCTGGGTCCTGGAAGCCCTCGGCCTGCCAGACGAATCGATCGACCCGCACCGCTATGTCTGGCGGCCGGTCAAGCCGATCGATGAGGTAGAGAATGAGCAAGCGCATAGCCTCGAATGACACCTGATCCGCGTTTGTTCGAGTGACGGCCATAACCTCATCCACGACATCGGGATCGGACTCGATTCGAGAAGCTGCGGCGTTGGCTCCGCAAGGCCGAAGGGCGTGACTGGATGGGCGCCCCCAGCGCGGCCTGAGGATGGCGAGATTCAAAGGCTGGGTGGCCAAAAGGCCAACCCAGGCATCCTTCCCAAGTCGGAGATCGTCGGCCTGGGATCAGGGTTTCCGTCAGGGATAGCTCCGATGCCGCACTGCCCTCTCGTGGGCGATCGTGATGCGGCGGAGGCCGAGAGCCGGACTCCGTAAATCGGAGGAACAAACGTGAAGGGAAAACGCACCAGCGCGGCCGTCGTGGCCTGCGTGACCGTGTCACTGCTGGCAACACCTGCCGTGACCACCGCCGCGGCGGCCGACACGAGCCCGAGCAGTCGGCCGAATTTGCAGGCGATACTGGACAAGGCCGTCGCCGACGGCTCGGTTGCCGCCATCGCCGAAGTTCGCGACGGAGACAAGACCTGGCGAGCCGCGAGCGGCAAGGCGAAGCTGAACAACGCCCAGCCGGCTCCGGTGAACGGGCGGTTCCGGGCCGGGAGCGTCACCAAGTCATTCACGGCGACCGTGGTGCTTCAACTCGTGGGAGAGGGAAAGCTGCGACTGTCCGACAGCGTGGAACAGTGGCTGCCGGGGCTCGTGGACAAGGGCGCCGACATCACGATCAGGCACCTCCTCCAGCACACCAGCGGCCTTCCCGAGTACTCGACGGGCATGATGGACGAGGCGGGCATCCCCAAGGAGCGCTATCGCACCTGGTCGGCACGCGAACTGGTGGAAAGGGCGGACAAGCTTCCGCGCGATTTCCCGCCCGGGACCGACTACAGGTACTCCAACACGAACTACATCGTGCTCGGCATGCTGATCGAGAAGGTCACCGGCAGGCCGTACGCGACAGAGGTCAGGGAGCGGATCCTGCGGCCGCTCGGCTTGCGGCACACCCGCGTTCCTGGGGCCTCTCCGGAGGTGTACGGCCCGCACGCCCACGCTTATGTGCCGGTCACCAGGGGCGGCACGGTCGTCCCTGTTGACGTCACGCGGTTCAATCCCACGATGGCCGGTGCGGCGGGCGAGATCATTTCCACGAACGAGGACATCAACCGGTTCTACCGCGCCCTGTTGCAGGGCAAGCTGCTCCGTCCTGGTCTGCTGAAGGAGATGAAGGACCCCGGCACGGCGAAGGGGTACGGGCTGGGGCTGGAGGTGGCACCCCTGCCCTGCGGCACTGCGTTCGGTCACGGCGGCGGTGGCCCAGGCTTCCTCGTGGTGGCGTTCAGTTCGGCCGACGGTTCGCGACAGGTCACATTGTCGATCACCACGTTCTCCGGCGACCCCCATAAGGCGGCCATGACCCTGATGACCTCTGCGCTGTGCCCTTAGAGGGCGTCAAAGGCCGAGGTTAGGGCGGTTGGAAGTTCAAGCTCGTCTTGGTGGTGAAGGCGGCCGGCCGTGATGCGCTTGGCCACCGTCGCGTAGACCCGGGTCATCCGGCAGACCCAGGGCATCCGGGGCTACGGTGGCCAAGGAGTTATTCACCGCGACACGCGACGCAAGCGGGCTCAAGGCGGGCTTCTACTACTGGCTGTAGGGGTGGCACAACACACCGGGGCGCCACGGGTCCGCGGCTACGTCAAGAACTACATGCTCCCGCAGATGCGGGAGCTCATCGAGGGCTACGCCCCCGACATCATCTGGCCCGGATGGAGCACGACAGCGACCGGCGGCGCTGATCTACCAGCATGCCACCCGCGACGCTGACCAGAAGATCGCCCATGCGCTGAGCGCTTGCGTTGAGGCCGAGCGGAAGAACGACGAAGAGAGCTCGACCGATGTGCCGGTCTCGAAGGGTTAATGGCACGTTAATGGCCCGAACGCCGCTCCTCTTGATCGAGGAAGCGGCGTTCTCGCAGGTGGAGCCTAGGAGATTCGAACTCCTGACATCCTGCTTGCAAAGCAGGCGCTCTGCCAACTGAGCTAAGGCCCCCTTAGAACAAGCCCGCTACCTGTGGAAACGCAGATGATCGCGAAATTGTTCGGCATGGACACCGTAGCAACAGCGTAGGCTTCCGCGCCACTCGACCTATCCACACCAACCCGGGCCGAACCCGCTACATCCAGTCCGGGCACTTCGAGGTCAAGGTCACGCTCGCCGGCGAGCCGCCCCGGGAGCGGTCGACGACGTACGCCACGCCGAAGGGCGAGGCACTCATCTGGCGGCGCCTGTACGAGGCTGGGATCACGATTTCTCGACCCGCTCCGCGCCACGGGGCCGAAGCAGCCTAGGCACGCAGCGCGTCCGTGATCCATTGGCGGCCCCACCGACCTTAGGGTCGGCGGGGCCGCGTATCGTCAGCCGTTCACGGAGCGGCGTTCCGACACTCCGACCTCGAGATCCCTTCCGGCCTGCCCGCGCTCCTCGTGAACGTCAGGTCGGGAACAACCACGTCCCCATGGAACGCGGAAGCCGTTGAAACGGTCTTCCAGGTGCTGCGACAGCACACCTGCCGGTTTCACCAGGGCGAGACCGACCGGCCCGGCGGTCTACGGCCGGAGAGGGTGCTTACCTAATCCCGGGTGGGAAAGGTGATCAGGAAGCCATTGCCTGCGGCGTTGCCGTTGCCACCGTTGCCGCCGTTGGCATTGTTGTTGCCGCCGCCGGCGATCGAGCCACCGTTGCCGCCATTGCCGCCGCGGGCCGCGACGAGCTGGGCGAGAAAGGCGGCGGCCGGGATGTCGAAGTCCCGTTCCTCCCTGACCTCACGCTCTTGCCGCACCTCCGGCTGGCGGACCCGGATGTTATTGATCAGGTTCTGGCGCTGCCGCTGGTGCTGACGCTGGTCCTCTCGCTGGTGCTGGCGGTTGCGGTTGTGGTTGCGGTTCCAGTTACGGTTCCGCTGGCCGCGACCCCAGCCGCCCCCGCCCCAGCTGGCGAAGCCTCCCGCCTGAACGACGGACGCGCTCGCCGCGGTGGCCGTGGTGGCGGCGGACAGCGCGACCGCCCCGCCGGTCAACGCGGCGCCGACGGCCAGCAGCCCGACGAGACTCTTAAACTTGGACATAGCGATTCTCCCCCGAAAAGGAATCGATTCCTCTAGACGCTCGAACATCTCCGCCATTCATGCCGAAGAATGCCCCGGATCACCCCCGATAGGGCTATTTCCGCATCGTCTGGATCTCCAGAACCACGCAATGACAAACACCGCCATACCGTTCTTAGGCAGCTCTTGTCGTGTCATTGATCAACAAAAGCTCGAGATCGCGGTCTGACCATGATCTGACTGGAAGGCGCACAGCGAGATTCCGCGTGACGCCGGAGGTCGATAGCGCCGTCCGAGGACGCTCCGCACGCTGGCCGCGCCGAGTAGCTGCCTGTGGTCGACGTGCGGTCAGTGACGATCGGCGAGAGCGCCTGATCGGCTGATCCTGCGATTTCAGACCGCGTCAGACGACACCGAAATACAGCGCCTAATTGGGGTCGCACACCGTAAATTCGGCTGTGGGCGCCGGACGCGCCTGTGGGAGGTCGCCGAGGCCACCCTGGCGACGAATCCGGACACCGAGGATCGACGTTCACCTCACGACTCGCCGGATCGATCGGCCCTCTCGTAGTGAAGCCCCGCCCGCCAAATCATCCTTCCCGAGAGCCCGCAAGGAACGTGGGCTGATCCGGCATGCGCACGCACCATCGGCACGCTCGTCGCCTATGGACGGCGAGTGAGTCCATCCATGACCAGGGAGAAGAGGTGCTCACGCCGGGCAGCGACGGAAGGCGCCTGCTCGGCGATCCAGCTCACGGCGTTGACCAGCGCGAACAGGTCCGTGCCGTCGACGTCGGCGCGGATTCGGCCGGCGTCCTGAGCGCGCTTCAACAGACGGGCCCCGGCCTCACGCATCGCCAGGCACGACGCGTGCAGAGGCGAGCTCTCGTCGCTGAGCGTCGTCATCATCGACGCGGCCAGGCCGCGATAGGCGGTGGAGCCCGCGGTGAAGTCGCGGAGCCACTCCATCAACGCCTCCTCCGGCGCGGCGGCGGCCGCGAGCGAATCAGCCTTCACCGAGAGGCGGTCGAACCCCTGACAGAGCAGCGTCTGGAGCAACGCGTCGCGAGTCGGGAAGTGCCGGTAGAACGTGCCCATCCCGACACCGGCCCGACGGGCGATGTCGCGGAGCGAGGCCTGGGTGCCCTGCTCATCGACGACGGTTCTGGCCGCGTCGAGGATGCGGGCGCGGTTGCGCTGTGCGTCGGCGCGCTGCGCGCGTTGCGGATCCGGATCGGACGCCGTCTTCCCGGTCATGCGCGACTCCTCGGCATTGACAATCGGAGCGGCGCTCCGGTTAGTATCTGGAGCACCGCTCCGGATCGTACCGGGAACACGTCCCGTCGACCAAAGCCACCTGCGAGTCAGGAGAAGACGATGCCGAGAACAACGATGAAGGCGGTGCGGGTGCATGCCTTCGGCGGCCCCGAGGCCCTGGTGTACGAGGAGGTCCCGCGCCCTGAGCCCGGGCCCGGCGAGGTGCTCGTCCGCGTACACGCCGCCTGCCTGAACCCGCCCGACTGGTACGGGCGCACAGGGTTCGCGAACATCCCGGAGGAGATACGGCCGCGGCTCTCCCTGCCATGGACTCCGGGCTCGGACATCTCGGGCGTCGTCGCCGCCGTCGGCCCGGAGGTGACCGATCTGACCGAGGGAGACGCCGTGTTCGGACTGGTGCGCTTTCCCGATATCCACAACGGCGGCAAGGGCTACGCCGAGTACACGACCTCGCCCGTGTCCCACCTCGCCCGTAAGCCGGAGAGCATCGACCACGTGCGGGCAGCCGGCGTGCCGATGGCGGGACTCACCGCGTACCAGTTCCTCTTCGACCATGTACGGCTCGAACCCGGCAGAACCGTGCTCGTCAACGGCGCGGCCGGTGGGGTCGGCCACTTCCTCGTGCAACTCGCCAAAACCAGGGACGCACACGTGATCGCCGTAGCCTCGGGACGCCACAAGGAGTTCCTCCGCGGCCTGGGCGTCGACGAGTTCATCGACTACACCATCACCGACGTGGCGAAGGCGGTACGCGGCGTCGACCACCTCCTGGACACCGTGGGCGGTCCCCGAGGCCACCGGTTCCTCCCAGTCGTCAGGGCGGGAGGCACGATCAGTCCGGTCTTCTTCGGCGAGTACCACCACGACCGCGCGACCGAGTTGGGCATCACCTTCGCACCAGGCCAGGTCCACTCCGACGGGGCGCAGATGGCCGAGCTGGCACGATTGATCGACACCGGTGCCGTACGCGTCGGCATCGACAGCGTCTTCCCGCTTGCTGACGCGGCCAGGGCTCATGACCGCGCTGAACAAGGGCACATCCAAGGAAAGATCGTCCTGCAAGTTGTCGAGGAGTAGGACCAGGCTCCCGCCCTGCCGCCGGGCCCCGCCGTCAGGGAGGGGCGAGGGCCGACAGGGTGGTCGGCCCAACAGCGGAGGGCCCGAACACGCTGGTGGCCCGGCCCGCGCACCGGAGCGCCTCCTGGGCGTACAAGCGGCCCCCAACTGAGCTGAACGACCACACGGTCGGTGAGGGGTACCTGATCATTCGATCCGGCGATTGCAGACCGCGTCGGACGATGCCGAATTACAGCGCCTGATCGGGTCGCACACCGTAGGTTCAGCGATTGTCGTTGACACACGAAAGGCCAGGACAATAAGGCCCTGGCCATAAGTTACACACCGTATGAGGTGCAGGGACTTGCAAAGCAGGCGCCCTGCCAACTGAGCCGAGGCCCCAGGGGCCAGGGAAGGTCTACCGGGCGGAAGTGGCAGCGTGGTGCGCGCCGACCCCGCTGCCGGTGAGCAGACCCGGGAACTCCGCGATCGATTCGACGATGTGCGTGGCACCGCCCTCGATGAGACGGTCGCGGCTGTGGCCGGCGGACAGCATGCCGGCGACGATCGAGGCGCCCGCGCGCCTGCCGGAGAGCATGTCGTTCTCCGAGTCGCCGAGAACGGCCACCTCTCGTACGTCCTTGATGCCGGCTCGCAGAACGGCGGTGAGGACCATGTCCGGGAAGGGACGTCCCCGTCCGGCGCAGTCCTCGGGGCAGAGAGCGAAGTCGAGCTCACCGGCCCATCCGAGCGTGCCGAGGACACGTCCGAGCGTGGACCTGCTGAACCCCGTGATCAGGGCGATCTTGATGTCGGCCTCGCGGAGCTTTTCCAGCGCCTCGACGGCTTCCGGGAGCGGGAACAGCCCCGTCCTCTCGATGGCTCCCTCGTAGGAGCGCTCGAAGGTCAGGTTGGCCGCCTGCGCCTGGGCCTCGTTGCCGGGGAAGATGCCCCTGAAGACCTCGATCGTCGGGCATCCCCGGGACCTGTGCACGTGCACCATGGCGCGTGCGTACGCACTGGTCCCGGGGACGATGCCCTGAGTGGCGATCGCCTCAGCGAACGCCCGCTCCACCATGGCGATGTCGCCGATCGTGGTGCCGGCCAGATCAAGACAGGCCAGCCTCACGGGTGTCATGCCCGTTCCTTCCCCACGATCAAGGTCCATCCCCGGTGGTCAGTTCTCGCTGCCGGTGGCCTCAGTCCACAGGTCCAGCTCGGCGCGGTCCGCCTGCACCTTGCGCCAGACGAGCAGTCCCCCAAGAGCGACCAGCGCGAGAACGAGCAGCTTCTTCACGGTGTGACCCCACTTCTATGACGGTCTCACCTGCCGGGTGAGACAACGCCCGGTTCTACGGTTCCCTGCAGCCTAGCAAGGGATCGGCGTTCAGCCCTGCTCACGATAGAACCGGTTGGACCCAATCAAAGGACCGACCGGCCCGTATAGCAGGCCGCACGACTGGCGACGCGCGGTGTACTACCTCAGATTTCCCAGGTCACAGGCTCGCTAATCCCGGGAGGGCGAGCGGAACACCTGGACTTTCGGACAACCATCACCTACTCCGCTCTGAGCAAAAACGATTCTCAGGGGATGGCGGCCGAGAGGAGGACGGTCGTACCATCTGGTCCGGTCCGGATGGTGACGTCCGCGAGGCGGTGCATCAGCCAGATCCCGCGGCCACCGAAATCGAACCGGGCCATGCGCTTGCGATGCAGCGTCCTGTCCGGGATCCCGGGGCCGCTGTCGGTGACCTCACAGCGGAGCAGGCCGGGTTCTCGCCACATGGCGATCCCCCTGGGCGCGATGCCGTACCGGACCGCGTTGGTGACCGCCTCGTGGACGGCGAGAACGAAGTCCTCCAGCGCCATACCCACCAGACCGGCGTTGCGCGCCGACTCGGTGACCATGTGCCGGACCAGGGTGATCGCGCTGCGGTCGAACTCCAGGCTCAGCAGGGTGCCCGACACATCATCACCGCCTCTTGCGTCTGCCGCGCTCGTCTCCCTCGCTCCTCACTTCTACTTACCGCCGATGCGGGGCTGACACGTCTTCCGGCCAATTCGCGGAGGAAAGCACGCGGGAAGGCTCAGCCGCCGACGAGATCGTCGAACTCCCCCGCCTTGACCGCGCGGGCGAACAGGAGCAGGTCAGAGGCGGAGTAGATCAGCGCGGGCCCCTCGGGATGCCTCGAGTTCCGCATCGCCACGCTCCCGTCGGGGAGTGGTGCGAGCTCGACGCAGTTGCCGTTCGGGTTGCTGTGCCGGCTCTTGCGCCACGGAACGTCGCCCAGCTCGGCGGACGGCATCCCGTTGTATACCTCGGTCATCCATGCCTCACTCTCTCTTGATCATGGGCAAGAATATGACTCTTTACGTTTGCACGTGCATCCGTACATGCATACGTAAATTCCCGACCTATACCGAATGGGCAGGGCAGAGAGGTCTCGCCGTACGGTCAGCGTGAAGTGCGCGCGGATCACGACAAGAACGGCCGTCGGCAGCACTCCGATGCCGACGGCCAGGGGAGAACTCGGGAAGATCGTCATCGCCCGACCGATCATCGCGTGACGATCTGGACAGTGAAGCAGGCCAGCTAGAACACGACCTAGGTGAGGTCGCTCGTACGGAGGACGGTGGCGAAGCGCCCGTGATGGAGGCTCGCCGCGGTGGCCCGGGTGAGCTCCTCGGCGGTGACCACCTCGCCGTCCGGCCCGACGGCGTCGAAGGTGTGCATCGCGTCGATGGGATAGAGCACGTCGAAGCCGAGGTTTCCGCCCATCCGGGCGGTGGTCTCGTTGCACATGTTGGTCTGGATCCCGGCGATGACGATCTGGCCGACGCCGTGTCCGCGCAGCCAGCCGGCGAGGTCCGGAGTGCCGTAGAACGCCGAGTTGACCGTCTTGCTGACGAACAGGTCCGCCTCGGCGCCGCCCATCGCCTCGGCGACGACGTCCTTGAACTCGTTGCCCGGCGTTCCCGGCAGCAGGGGCGAACCCGGCTGCGCCGAGTCGTGCCGCACGAGCACGATCGGCCGCCCGGCGGCCCGCCAGGCGCGGATCAGCGCGCCGATGTTCTCCTCGGCGGCGGGGTTGCCCCTGCGCCCCCAATACGGATGCTCGAAGCCCTTCTGCACGTCGATGACGATCAGGGCGGCGTTGTGGTCGATCTCTCGCATGCCCCAAGCCTGATCCCTGCCCCGCCGCGACCGTGAGTGGCAGGAATGTCATCCTGCGATAGTTTCCTGCCATGTTCACCGTGGCGACGCTTCTGTACGACGATGTCCGGGCCTTCGACTTCGGGGTGATCAGCGAGGTCTGGGGGATGGACCGCGTGAGCGGCGGCCTACCCGGCTTCGAGCTGCGCCGGTGCTCGGCGGGCGCGCGGCCGGTCCGGATGTTCCCCGGTGCGACGGTGTCGGCCACCCACGACCTGGACGGGCTCGACGGCGCCGACCTGGTCGTGGTCCCCGGCCGGGACACCCCTTTCGCCCCGGTCGAGCCCGCGGTGCTCGACGCCCTGCGCGGGGCGCACGCGCGCGGAGTCCCGATCGGATCGCTCTGCGCGGGCGCGTTCGTCCTCGCCGCGGCCGGGCTGCTGGACGGGCGCAGAGCGGTGACGCACTGGGCGCTCGCCGACCGGCTCGCCGCCGGCCATCCGGAGGTACGCGTCGAACCGGACGTGCTGTTCACCGAGGACCGGGGCATCTGGACCGGCGCGGGCACCGTGGGCGGCGTGGACCTCTGTCTCGAGCTCGTACGGCGGTCGCACGGCGCGGGGGTGGCCAACGCCATCGCCCGCCGCATGGTCACCGCGGCACACCGGACCGGAGGGCAGGCGCAGTTCATCGAGCGCCCGATCCCACCGGTCACCACGACGAGGTCGGCGCTCGCCGAGACCATGGACTGGGCGAGGAGCCACCTCGACCGGCCGCTGACCGTCGCGGAACTGGCCAGGCGGGCCCGGTCGGCGCCGCGCACGTTCGCCCGGCACTTCACCGAGGCGACCGGGACGACCCCGGCACGCTGGCTCGTCGCGCAGCGGATCGCCGAGGCGCAACGCCTACTGGAGACCGAAGACCTGTCCGTGGAGCAGATCGCCGCCAGGTGCGGCTTCGGGACCACCACGATGCTGCGCCGCCACTTCCTCCGCGCGGTCGGGACCACTCCCACGGCGTACCGGCGAACCTTCGCACGGGTATGACCTGACCGACCCGGGGTAATTGCGGGCTCATGGCTCGCATAGCGTCGGAATCCCTGATCGAACGGCTGGCCGCCTGGGGCGTTGACACGGTGTTCGGCCTGCCCGGTGACGGCATCAACGGGATCATGGAAGGACTGAGACGCCACCAGGACAAGGTGCGGTTCCTCCTCGTCCACCACGAGGAGGCAGCGGCCTTCATGGCCACCGGCCACGCGAAGGCCACCGGCCGGATCGGCGTCTGTCTGGCGACCTCTGGCCCCGGAGGCGTCCACCTGCTCAACGGCCTGTACGACGCGAAGCTCGACCACGTGCCCGTGCTGGCCATCACCGGGATGCAGGAGACCTCCGTACTCGGCACCGGCTATCAGCAGGAGGTGCACCTGGAGCGCCTGTACGAGGACGTCACGGTCTACAACGAGATGATCTACAACCCGGTGCAGCTCCCCGCGCTGGTGGACATCGCGATCAGGACGGCATACGCGCGGCGCGGAGTGGCCCACCTCACCGTGCCGAACGACATCCAGGTCGCGCCCGCGGACGCGGATCCCTGGGAGCATGTGGCGCCGGCCCGGCCGCCAGAGACCGCGCCCGTCTATCTCAAACCGCCGGCCCGGCCGCGCGAGGCCGATCTGGAGCAGGCCGCGGCCGTGCTGAACTCCGCCGAACGGCCCGCGATGCTGGTCGGCGCGGGCGCGCTGCACGCGCGCGAGGAGGTCATCGCCACCGCGGAACGGCTCGGGGCGCCGGTGATCAAGACGCTCCCGGGCAAGGCGGTGATCCCGGACGACTCGCCGTACACGACGGGCGGGATCGGGCTGCTCGGCACGCGGCCGAGCGAGGAGCTGGTCGACGACGTGGACGTGCTGTTCATGGTCGGCACGAACTTCCCCTACACCAAGCACCTGCCGCCGCCGGGAAAAGTCAAGGTGGTGCAGCTCGAGGTGGACCCGTCGCGGGCGGGCGTCCGCATTCCCACCGACGTGCCGGTCATCGGTGACGCGAAGGAGGGGCTCCGGGCACTGTTGCCGCTGCTCACCCCGCACGATCACGTTCATCTCCAGAAATATCAGGAGAAGATGAGGTCCTGGCGGTCAAACATGGAGGCGCTGGAGAACCCGAAGCGGGACCCGATCGCCCCGCAGTACCTCATGTCGGTCATCGACGACCTCGCGACCGACGACGCCATCCTCACCTGCGACAGCGGCACCATCGCCACCTGGGCGGCCCGGCACTGGACGATCAGGGGGAACCGGGGCTTCTACCTGTCCGGCAACCTCGCCACGATGGCACCCGGCCTGCCGTACGCGGTGGCGATGCAGCACGCGTTCCCGGGACGGCAGGTGATCGCCTTCGTCGGGGACGGCGGGTTCGCCATGCTGATGGCCGAGTTCCTCACCGCCGCGCAGCACAACCTGCCGATCAAGGTCGTGATCAACGACAACAACTCGCTCGGCCAGATCCTCTGGGAGCAGATGGTGCTCGGCTATCCCGAGCACGGCGTGCGTTTCAACGAGCCGTGGCCCGACTTCTCGGTGTGGGCCCGCGCCTGCCACGGCTTCGGGGCGAAGGTCACCCGCGCCGCCGACCTCACCGCGGCGGTCAGCGAGGCGCTGGCGCACGACGGGCCCGCGCTCGTGGACGTGAACGTCGACCCGAACGAGCCGCCCATGCCGGGCAAGGTGACGTACCAGCAGGCCAAGAAGTTCACCGAGGCGTTCCTGCGCGGCCAGCCGCACAAGGCGTCGATCGCCACCACCCTGTTCAAGGACCGCATCCAGCAGATGGGCGACTAGATCATGGCTTCCCGCAACCTTCTGCTCGAACGCGAGCTGCGCCGCCGCGTGGACGGCGAGGTCAGGTTCGACGACGGCAGCCGCGCGATCTACTCCACGGACGCGAGCAACTACCGCCAGGTGCCGACCGGCGTCGTCGTCCCGCGTACGGTCGACGCCGCCGTGGAGGCGGTGGCGGTGTGCCGTGAACAGGACATTCCCGTACTGTCCCGCGGCGGGGGCACGAGCCTCGCCGGGCAGTGCTGCAACGCCGCCGTCGTGATCGACTGGTCCAAGTACTGCCGCCGCGTCGTCCAGATCGACCCGGAGAGCAGGACGGCGATCGTGGAGCCGGGCATCGTGCTGGACGTGCTCAACGCGCGGACCCACGAGTACGGACTCATGGTCGGGCCGAAGCCCGCGACGCACGACCACTGCACGATCGGCGGGATGCTGGGCAACAACTCCTGCGGTTCGACCGCCCAGGCGTACGGCAAGATGTCCGACAACGTGCTCGGCCTCGACGTGCTGACGTACGGTGGCGCCCGGTTCTGGGCCGGTCCCGGGGGCGGGGACGGCCTGCCGTACGAGATGAAGGCGCGGCTGCGCGATCTGGGGGAGCGATACGGCGAGGAGATCCGGCGGCGGTTCCCCGACATCCCGCGCCGGGTCTCCGGCTACAACCTGGACGCGCTCCTGCCCGAGAACGGGTTCGACCTGGCGAACGCCCTGGTCGGCTCCGAGTCGACCCTGGTCACGATCCTGCGCGCGCGGTTGCGGCTGGTGGAGGAGCCCAAGGCCCGCGCGCTCGTCGTCTTCGGCTATCCCTCGATCTTCGAGGCGGCCGACGCCGTGCCGACCATCCTGCCGCACCGCCCGCTCGCGCTCGAAGGGGTGGACGACAAGCTGATCAGCTTCGAGAAGCGCAAGCACCTCAACGCCGAGGCGCTGCGGCTGCTGCCCGAGGGCGCGGGCTGGCTGATCGTGCAGTTCGGCGGGGACACCGAGGAGGAGGCGCACGGCAAGGCGCAGGCGCTCGCGGACGAGCTCGGGCACGCGGTGCGGTACTTCGACGACCCGGCGCACGAGGACGAGCTCTGGCAGGTGCGCGAGGCCGGGCTGGGCGCCACGGCCTGGGTGCCGCTGGAGCACGACACCTGGCCCGGCTGGGAGGACTCCGCGGTCGCCCCGGAGAGCCTCGGCTCCTACCTGCGCGACCTGCACCGGCTCCAGGAGGAGTACGGCTACGCCGAGGCGTCGGCGCTCTACGGCCACTTCGGGCACGGATGCCTGCACACGCGGATCTCCTTCGACCTGGTCACCGCGGATGGGATCAGGAAATATCGGGAGTTCATGGAACGGGCGGCCGACCTCGTCGTCTCCTACAACGGGTCGCTGTCGGGGGAACACGGCGACGGCCAGGCCCGTGGCGAGCTGTGGCCGACGATGTTCGGACCCGACCTGATGCCGGCCTTCGCCGAGTTCAAGGCCGTCTTCGACCCGCGCGAGCGGATGAACCCCGGCAAGCTGATCCGCCTCTCGGGTGCGCCGCCGTACCGGCTGGACGAGAACCTGCGCCTGGGCGCGGACTACGCCCCGGCCGACCCGGAGACGCACTTCGCCTACCCCCAGGATCGCGGCTCCTTCGCCCGCGCGGCGCTGCGGTGCGTGGGCGTCGGCAAGTGCCGCCACGAGGCGGGCGGGGTCATGTGCCCGAGCTACCGGGCCACCCGCGAGGAGAAGCACTCCACCCGGGGCCGGGCGCGGCTGCTGTTCGAGATGCTCGACGGCGGTCTGATCACCGACGGATGGCGGTCCGACGCGGTCGCGGACGCCCTCGACCTGTGCCTCGCGTGCAAGGGCTGCAAGAGCGACTGCCCGGTCAACGTGGACATGGCGACCTACAAGGCCGAGTTCCTGTCCCACCACTACGCCGGCCGGCTGCGCCCGCGCGCCCATTACTCGATGGGGTGGCTGCCCGCGTGGGCGCGGCTCGCCGCTCTCGCCCCCGGCCTGGTCAACCTCGCCGCCCGGACACCGTCCCTCGACGCCCTGATCAAGCGGCTCGGCGGCATCGCGCCGGAGCGGGCGCTCCCGGCCTTCGCCCCCGCCCGGTTCAGCCGCGCGTTCCGCCGCCACGTGCCGCTCGGCGACGGTCACAGGGGTGAGGTGCTGCTGTGGCCGGACACCTTCACCGACAACTTCCATCCCGGTGTCGCCGTCGCCGCGGTCCGGGTCCTCGAACGGGCCGGATTCTCCGTACGGCTGCCGCGGGCGGCAGCGTGCTGCGGCCTGACCTGGATCTCCACCGGGCAGCTCGGCGTCGCCCGCAGGGTGATCGAGCGGACGTCGCGGGTGCTGCGCGAGGAGATCAGGGCAGGCATCCCGGTGGTGGGGCTGGAACCCTCGTGCACCGCCGTGTTCCGGTCGGACGCGCCCGACCTGATGCCCCACGACCTGGACGTATGGCGGCTGCGCGACCAGACGCGCACTCTCGCCGAGCTGCTGGACGAGCACGGCGTCGAGCCGCCTCCGCTGGACCGCGAGATCGTCGCCCAGCCCCACTGCCACCAGCACGCGATCATGCGGTTCGACGCCGACCGGAGGCTGCTGGAGGCGGCCGGGGCACGGCTGACCGTGCTCGACGCCGGATGTTGCGGCCTGGCCGGGAACTTCGGCTTCGAGGACAACCACTTCGCCGTCTCGATGGCCTGCGCGGAGGACGCCCTGCTGCCCGCGCTCCGCGCCGCCCCGGAGGACGCGCTCGTCCTCGCCGACGGGTTCAGCTGCCGGACCCAGATCGAGCAGGCGGGCATCGGGCGGCGGCCGGTCCATCTGGCCGAGGCCCTGGACGAGGCGTGGCGTGCCGCCGTGTCCGGCGCGCTCCCGCGCCAGGCGCGGCGGGCCCCCGCGCCCGTCGATCGGACCACCGGAACGCGATGACGCCGATCCGCGGCCTCACCGCCACCGCCTACACCGTGCCGACGGACCGGCCGGAGGCCGACGGGACGCTGGCCTGGGACCGTACGACACTGGTACTGGTCCGGGCCACCGGCGGCGGGCAGACCGGCCTCGGCTGGACGTACGGCTCCGCCGCCTGCGCGGCGATCGTCCGCGACGACCTCGCGCCCGTGGTGCGCGGGCGCAGCGCGCTCGACGTTCCCGCGGCGTTCGAGGCGATGGCGCGCCAGGTGCGCAACATCGGCCGGGCGGGCGCGGCCGGGTACGCCATGTCGGCGATCGAGACGGCGCTGTGGGACCTGAAGGCGCGGCTGCTCGGCGTGCCGCTCTGCGCGCTGTTCGGCCAGGCGTCGGACGGGGTGCGCGTCTACGGCAGCGGCGGCTTCACCACCTATCCACACGCGCTGCTGGCCGAGCAGCTCGGCGGGTGGGTACACGACCGGGGGATCCCGCGCGTGAAGATCAAGATCGGGGAGAGCCGGGGCACGCGGGAGGAACGGGACCTGCACCGGGTACGGCAGGCCCGCGACGCCATCGGCTCGTACGCCGAGCTGTACGTGGACGCCAACGGCGCCTACACGGCCAAGCAGGCGATCCGGATGGCCCATGCCATGGACGAGTGGGATGTCCGCTGGTTCGAGGAGCCCGTCTCCTCCGACGACATCCGGGGGATGCGCCGGGTCCGTGACGCCGTGCGGGCCGATGTCGCGGCGGGGGAGTACGGGTGCGACCTGTACTACTTCCGGCGGCTGGTCCGGGTGGTCGACTGCCTGCAGATCGACGTCACCCGCTGCGGCGGCATCCTGGAGTGGCGAAGGGCCGCCGCCGTCGCCGCGGCGCGCGGCCTGGAGGTGTCCGGCCACTGCGCCCCGCAGCTGCACCTGCACGCCGCGCTGGCCACGCCGAACGTGCGCCATCTGGAGTGGTTCCACGACCACGTCAGGATCGAGTCGATGTTCTTCGACGGCTTCCGCGAGCCGGTCGAGGGTGTGCTGCGACCCGATCTGTCCCGTCCCGGCCTCGGTCTCGATCTGCGTGAGGCGGACGTGGAGAAATTCCGTACGTACGGCGGCGTGGGCGACTGAGCCGCTCCGGGTGGAACCGTGGATCACCCTGTGACGCGGCCTCCGGCCCGGGTTCTGACCAGCGCGGTGAGAGCCCCGGCGACCAGCCCGGCGCCGAGGGCCGCGACGGTCACCGCTTCGCGGTGCCGCGACAGCCACGCCTCCGCGCTGGTCGCGCGGGCGCGGGAGTCGAAGCGGCCGTGCGCGCCGAAGTCGTGCCCGTCCTTGCCGTCCGCGGCCTCCCACAGGTTGACCGGGCCGCCCGGATCGTACGGCTCGTCGGTCTGCTGGGAGGAGAAGCCGGTCCTGCCCAGATAGCGGTCGATCAGCGCGGGGGCGACCTTGTTGGCCAGCAGCGTGACGGCGGTCGAGGCGCCCACCCAGAACTCCTTGCGCCGGGGATGTCCGGCGGCGAAGACCACGGTCCTGGCCGCCACCTCCGGCTGGTAGATGGGCGGCACCGGCTGCGGCCGGTGCGGCAGCCTGGAGAGCACCCAGTCGAACTGCGGCGTGTTCATGGCGGGCAGCTGCACCATCGTCACGTGTACGGCGCTGCGCCGATGCAGCAACTCGCACCGCAGCGACTCGGTGAATCCCTTGATCGCGTGCTTCGCGCCGCAGTAGCCCGACTGCAACGGGATGGCCCGGTAGGCGAGGGCCGAGCCGACCTGCACGATCGTGCCGTGGTTCCGCGGCAACATCCGGTCCAGGGCCGCCCGGGTGCCGAAGACGTAACCGAGGTAGGTCACCTCGGTCACCCGGCGGAACTCGTCGGGCGATATCTGGTTGAAGGGCGCGAAAACCCCGACGAACGCGACATTCACCCACACGTCGATGGGACCGAGCTCCTCCTCCACCCGGCGCGCGGCGTCCTCCACCTCACGGTGGTCGGCCACGTCGACGGGGATCACCATGGCCCGGCCGCCGGCCGCCTCGACCTCATCGGCGGCGGCGGCGAGACCCGCCTCACCGCGCGCGAGCAGCGCCACCGAGTCGCCGCGCGCGCCGAACGCGCGGGCCGTCGCGCGGCCCACACCGGCGCTCGCCCCCGTGACCACGACCACCCGAGACCTTCTGCGCGCCATGTCCCTCACCTCCTGGTCCGGCCGCTACCCGGGGAAGGCGGCCCCATACGGGCGAGATGGATAATGCAAGGACAGCGCGACGGGGGGCGTGATGCCCGATTCATTCAGCTCTGCCGCACGAGACTCTGCCGCACCCGAGTGGAACGATCCCGCAGAAAAACGGATGTTCGAGCGCCTCGCGGAGCTACCGCCAGGCCACTCACGCCGGGAGACCCTCCGCCAGGAGCTCGCCCGCCGCCATCAGGGACTCGTCGAGGCGCTCGCTCGGCGGTTCACCTACCGCGGAGAGCCGGTGGAGGACCTGGTCCAGTCGGGGAACGTCGGCCTGGTCAAGGCCATCGACAGGTTCGACCTGAGCCGGGGGAACGTCTTCACCGCGTACGCCGTACCGATGATCCTGGGGGAGATCCGCCGGCACTTCCGGGACGCGGGCTGGGCGGTCCACGTGCCCAGGCGGGCGCAGAACCTGAAGATCCTCGTGCACGAGGCGGTGGACTCCCTGACCCAGCGGCTCGGCCGCCGCCCCACGTCCGCCGAGCTGGCCGCCGCTCTCGGCGTGAGCGTCGAGGAGGCCGACGAGGGCATGGCGGCCGACAGCGTGTACAGCTGCCTGTCCCTCGACCTGATGATCAGCGAGGACGCCGAACGGCCAGATACCTCCCATATCGCCACGGAAGACGGCGAACTGGATCTGATCGTGGACCGGGAGTCGTTGCGGCCGCTGCTCGCGGACCTGCCCGACCGGGAGCGCACCGTCCTGCTGATGCGCTTCTACGGAAACCACACCCAGTCGGAGATCGCCTGCGAGCTGGGTGTGTCCCAGGTGCACGTGTCCCGGCTGGAGTCGCGGGCCTGCTCCCGGCTGCGCGAACGGCTCGGCCCCGGCTGACCGAACGGCACGGCCCACGCCCGCGTGCCACCGGATCTCGTCCGGATGAGACCGAATCGGGGCCCGGCGTTCGCCGCCGGACCCCGATCGGCATCCCTTTTCCGCAGGAGCGGTCTTAGATGATCGAGCCGGACCAGACGTTCGCGGCCTTCTTGTAGACGCCGTACGTCTCACCGTCGAAGTACGGGGACATGCTGGTGTCGATGCGCTTGTTGCCGTCACGGTCCGCGACGGCGATGGTCACGCCGTTCAGGTAGCCGAGGCGGCGGCTGTTCTTGTAGTTGAGCAGCCACGCGGAGCCCAGCGAGCCCTCGCCGGTGAAGGACGACTTGACGCCGAGGAGCTCCTCGCCCTTGATGGCCGGGGCCTTGGCGGCGAAGGTCTTGCCGTACGACCACTTGAGCGTCTGACCCGTGTAGGCGTGGTTGCCGTCCGGGTGGGAGCCGCTCGGGTAGCCGAAGACGTAGACGTTCTTGCCGACCTTCTGGTTGTAGGCCAGGCCCTGGCCGCCCACGTTGTCACCCAGGCGACCGGCGTCGGAGACGCTACGGACGTAGTAGTGGTCCTTGTAGTACTTCTCCTGGCTGGAGGTCTTGATCCACTTCTTGACGAAGTACTGCTTCTTGTACGCCTCGGCGAAGCGCTTGCCGCGCGTCACCTTGAGGTCGCCCAGGAAGTTCTTGTCCTTCTTGAGCTTGTGGTACTCGATCCAGGAGATGCGGGTCCACTGGTCGCTGCTGTTACCGCACCAGGAGGGGCACTTCTCGCCGTTCTTCATGGCGTCGGAGCCGTTGGGGGCGGCCTTGTAGTCGGCGGCCTTGACCTCGACGGCGGTCAGCTTGATGCCGTCGATGCCCTTGGTGTAGTACTCCTCGTGCTTGGCGTGACCGTCGGCC
The DNA here is from genome assembly GCA_001570385.1 of Microtetraspora glauca. Classification (GTDB taxonomy): domain Bacteria; phylum Actinomycetota; class Actinomycetes; order Streptosporangiales; family Streptosporangiaceae; genus Microtetraspora; species Microtetraspora glauca. Next base: position 167,492 of record BBYL01000013.1, read on the forward strand.
GGCGGGTCGACCTGCACGCTCTCGGGGTCGAGGACCTTCTTCCAGTACGGCCCGCCCTCGGTGTACTTCGCGGCGAACTCGGAGGCGCTGACCTCCTCGGAGATGGTCTGCTTGTCACCGGTGTAGGCGTCGTAGGTCTTCTTGTCGACTTCCTTGTCGCCCGCGAGCTTGATGCCGTTGTAGACGGTGACGAACGCGTAGTCGCGGTCGCCGTCCTCGTAGACGTCGAAGTCGTAGTGCGTGAAGGCCTGCTTGCCGACGTAGATGCCCCACGGGGTCTTGCCCTGGTAGTAGCCGGGCACGAAGACCCACTTGTCCAGGGTGGCCTTGTTGCTCACGGTGTCGTACACGCAGTGCCCGGCCGTGGCGACCAGGTTGCGGTAGTTCGACTGCACGGAGGTGGCGGTGCACCAGTGCGCCTTGCCGTCAGCACCGAGGAAGAACACCTTGCCGGTGGTCTTCGGGAGGTTGACGTTCTTGGACGTCGAGGACGACTTCTTCTCGTCCCCGATGGCGGGGACCGTACCGGCCTTGCTGCTCGCGGACGGTCCGCCGGTGGAGATGTGCTTGGCCGAGACCGTGGTCTCGACGTTGTACGGCGTGGCCTGCTTCAGCATCTGCGCCGACCAGAAGAAGGCGACCTGCTGTGCGGCCTGTGAGGTGCCGGCCAGCGTCTCCTTGACGCTGTAGCTGCCTGCCTGGGCCGGGGTGGCCACCAGGCCGGCGGCCAGGAGGCCGGTGAGGGTTCCGCCGATGGCGAGGGTGCGCTTCAAGGGAAAAGCTCCTTGCGCTGTCGTGGGACGTCATCTGCGTCCCATCCGTCAGTTAAGGACAGGTCAAGAACCTACAAGCCACACCAACTGTCCGTAAGGCCGTTTGAGGGCATCGTTTTCCCAGGTCGGACGAGTGACCGTTTCGTTACCTAAAAGACGATCAGATCGAGATAACGGCGTTTACGCAGGTCAAACGCGATATCTGGCCACGCGGCCTGACCAGTCCGAATCGCCCAAGTCAAGGGGAAATATGTGACGTGAATCACATCAAGAAGATGGCACGGATTTGGGATTGGAACCGTCTAAGTTCGCTCGTACCGTCGATCCAGACCCCGCAACCCCCTCCGGACCCAGTCCTCCAAGGGGTTGGCCTCCCCGCCCCAGGGTGTGGGAGGGGCACTAGCTAGGCGCCGGCCTCCGCCGGGGCTCCGTCCGGAGCCGCGGCGACCGGCTCCTCCACCGTCTCCTCGACCGGAGCGCGCAGGCCGCGTACGCCCGGGGACAGGAGCGCGAGCAGGGAGACTCCGGCGACGATCACCGCGCAGGCGAGCAGCGCGGGGCGCGGCCCGATCGCGATGGCGACCGGCCCGGCCACCAGCAGGCCGATCGGGCCGAACATCAGCGAGCCGAGCGCGTCATAGGAGCTGACCCGCGACAGGGCCTCCGGCGGGACCTCCCGCTGCATGGTGGTGTTCCACAGCACGCCGAAGACGTCGAAGCAGATCCCCATCACGACCGCCGCCGCCACCACCGCCCACAGCGGAGCCGACGACCCGAGCAGCAGGTACGGCAGGGCCGTCGGCAGGGTGAGCAGGGTCGCGACCAGGATGGGGCGACGCGGCCGCAGCCGCAGGGTCACCAGGATGCCGGCGATCATGCCGACGGCCTCGCCCGCGAGTACGGCCGACCAGGCGGGGGCACCGCCCAGGCTCTCCTTGGCCACCAGCGGGCCGAGGACGCCGTGCGCCGCCTGCACCGCCATCACGAGGATGGAGAACTGCGCGACCACCACCCACAGCCACTGCCGGGAGGCGAACTCGCGCCACCCCTCGCGCAGGTCGGCGAGCACCGAGTGCCGCTCGGCCGCCGCGCGCTCCGCCGGGGTGAGGCGCAGCGCCGTCACCATCGTGGCCGCCACGGCGAACATGGCGCCGCTGACCGCGAGCGACCAGCCGGCGCCGAGCAGGACCACCGCGCCCCCGCTCAGGACGAGGCCCGCGACACGGGAGATGTTGGTACCGAGCCCCAGCAGGGCGTTCGCCGTCTGCAACCGCTCGGTGGGGACGACGTCGGGAACGATCCCGGTCAGCGCGGGAAAGAAGATCGCGGTCGCGACGCCGCTGACGGCCGCCGCGGTCGCCAGGGCGGGAACCGGGGCCCAGCCGGTGAGCATCATCGCGGCGAGCGACAGGTACGCCGCCGCGTTGAGCCCCTCACCCGCCATCATCACGCGATGCCTGGGCAACCGGTCCGCGATGACGCCGCCGACGAGCATGAACGCGACCATCGGCAGCGCCTCGGCGGTGAGGACCACGGACAGCGTCGTGGCGGTCGACCCCGGGAGCGCGAGCACGCCGAAAGCGAGGGCGACGGGCGCGAACCCGCTGCCGAGCACCGAGATGGTCCGGACGGCGAGGAGCAGGGCGAAGCGCCGATCCCGGAGCATACCGAGATCGCGACGGACACTGTGCACCTGCGACTCCTCGCTGGAAGACCCCCGAAACGGATCCATAGTGCCGTTCACGGCATGGAGCTGTCGCTTCATTTAACGCGGCCGGGACGTCGGCGTTCACGGGTCCGGAGGCCCAGAAGGACACGGGACGAACGGCGGAGAAGGCACAGGACGAACGGCCGAGAAGGACACCGGGACCAACGGCGGAGACCGCACGGGGCGAACAGCGGACGAACCCGCGCGGACGGTTCCATATCGCGGCGCTATGGATTTTTGGAGGGTACCCGGCCCTCCCGCTCTCGGTGTCAGCTTTACGCAGCCCGCCCGCGGGCTCCCCCTCACCCCCCTGAAGAGGAGTCACGAGAGTGAATCCCAAGGTCAGGCCCGGTGTCGTCGCCGTGCTCGCGACGGCGATGGCCGCCGCCACGCTGGCGACCGCCCCCGGTGCCTCAGCCGCACGAACATCGTCCCTCCCCGGCGGATCCAGTCCGATCGGATCCGCGCCGGCCGGATCCGCGCTGGGCGCCTCCGCCCCCGACCCCACGCCCGCTTTCAGCCCGCCGAGTTCCGAGGAGCGCAGGAGCGCGATCAGCAGCGCGGGAGGCGCGCTCGCCGGTGACGCGGCGGCGCTCCACACGTCCGCCGACGACACGTTCGAGCTCGCCCGGACCGTCGCCGGAGGTCACGGCCTGCAGTACCTGACCTACCGGCGCACGCACCAGGGCCTGCCGGTGTACGGCGGCGACGTCGTGGTCGCCACCGACAGGTCGGGCCAGGTCGTCCACTCGGTGACGACCGGCCAGCGGGCCACCCTGAAGATCGACCCGCGGACCACGGTGACCGCGGACGCCGCGGCCACCAAGGCCCGCGCCGAGCTGGCACGGGTCGACACCGTGGGCGAGCCGACGCTGCTCGTGCACGCGGCGGGCGAGCGGCCCAGGCTGGCCTGGGAGGTCGTGGTCACCGGCCGCGGCGAGAAGGCTCCCAGCGTCCTGCACGTGTACGTCGACGCCACGGACGGCTCGGTCTTCGACTCCTGGGACGAGGTCCGGGAGGGCACCGGCAGCAGCAACTACCACGGCCAGGTGACGATCGCCACCTCCGGATCCGCCGGCTCGTACTCGATGACCGACACGACCCGGCCGGGGCTCCGGTGCGGCGGCCAGACCGGCACGGCCTACACCAAGTCCACCGACAGCTGGGGCAACGGGTCCGGCACCAACCTGGAGACCGCCTGCGTCGACGCGCTGTACGCCGCACAGCAGGAATGGAACATGCTGCGCGACTGGCTCGGCCGCAGCGGCTTCAACGGGTCCGGGGGCGCGTTCCCCGCCCGGGTCGGGCTCAACGACGTCAACGCCTACTGGAACGGGTCGTACACCAACTTCGGCCACAACTCGGCGAACAGCAAGCAGGCGACCTCGATCGACGTGGTGGCCCACGAGTACGGCCACGCGATCTTCCAGTACTCCGGCAGCATGCAGCAGAGCAGCGCCAACGAGGAAGGCGGGCTGAACGAGTCCACCGGCGACATCTTCGGCGCGCTGACCGAGCACTACGTCAACGAGCCGGCCACCTATGACGAGCCGGACTACCTGGTCGGCGAGGATCTCAACCTCACCGGGTCGGGCCCGATCCGCAACATGTACAACCCGAGCGCGCTGGGCGACCCGAACTGCTACAGCTCCTCGATCCCGAGCACCGAGGTGCACAAGGCGGCGGGCCCGCAGAACCACTGGTTCTACCTGCTCGCCGAGGGCAGCAACCCGGGCGGTGGCAAGCCGACCAGCCCGACCTGCAACAACACGGCGATCACCGGCATCGGCATCCAGAAGGCCGGCAAGATCTTCCTGGGCGGCCTGGGCACCAAGACGGTGCCGTGGACGCACGCGAAGGCGCGGGTCGCCACGCTGAACGCCGCGAAGTCGCTCTTCCCCGGCAGCTGCGCCGAGTTCGACGCGACCAAGGCCGCCTGGAACGCGGTGAGCGTCCCGGCGCAGTCCGGTGAGCCGACCTGCACCTCCTCGGGCGGCCAGTTCTCGATCTCGGTCAGCCCGGCCTCCGGGAGCGTCCAGCCCGGCCAGTCGACGACCACCACGGTCACCAGCGCGCTGGTCAGCGGTAGCGCCCCGTCGCTCACGCTGCGCACCCGTACCCCGCTGCCGACCGGCGTGACCGCGACCTTCGCCCCGTCGACGATCACGGCGGGCCAGTCGTCGACGCTGACGCTCAGCACGGCGTCGAGCACCGCGGCCGGCGTCTACCCGGTGACGGTGATCGCCACCGGCGGGTCGGTGGAGAAGGAGGCGACGTTCTCCCTCACGGTCGGCTCGCCGCCGTCCGGCACGCCGGACATCGCGGTCAACAACGTCACCGCGCACCTGAACCAGCTCCAATCGATCGCGACCGCCAACGGCGGCAGCCGTGCCTCCGCGACGGCCGGCTACACCGCCTCGCTGAACTACGTGAAGGGCAAGCTGGACGCGGTGGGTTACACCACACGGATCCAGAACTTCACCTACAACGGGGCGACCCACGCGAACCTGATCGCCGACTGGACCGGCGGGCCCAGCAGCCCGACCGTGATGCTGGGAGGCCACCTCGACAGCGTCGCCGCCGGGCCCGGCGTCAACGACAACGGCTCCGGCTCGGCCGCGCTGCTGGAGGTCGCGCTCACCCTGGCCTCCCGTAACCCCACGCTCACCAAGCACGTACGGTTCGCCTGGTGGGGCGCCGAGGAGCAGGGCATGCGCGGCTCGACGTACTACGTCCAGAACGGCGGCGCCGCCGGGGTCGAGTCGTACCTGAACTTCGACATGGTCGGCTCGCCGAACGCCGGATACTTCGTCTACCAGGACGACGCCGCCCTGCAGAAGGTGTTCACCGACTACTTCACCTCGATCAACGTGCAGACGGAGCCGGAGACCGGTGCCGACGGCCGCAGCGACCACGCGCCCTTCAAGAACGCGGGCGTTCGGGTCGGTGGCCTGTTCACCGGCGCGGAGGGCGTCAAGTCCGCCGCCCAGGCACAGAAGTGGGGCGGCACGGCGGGCCAGGCGTACGACTCGTGCTACCACTCGTCCTGCGACCGGTACCCGGCCAACGTCAGCACGACCGCGCTCGACCGGAACAGCGACGCCATCGCCGCCGCGCTGTGGAAGCTCGCCGTGGGGGACACGCCTCCTCCGGTGAACGACTTCTCGCTCTCGGTGAACCCGTCGTCGGCCTCGGCGCAGCCCGGCCAGTCGGTCACCGCGACCGTCAGCACACAGGTCACCAGCGGCAGCGCGCAGAGCGTCGTGCTGTCATCCAACGCGCCCTCGGGGATCACCGTCTCGTTCAGCCCGGCCACCGTCACGGCGGGCCAGTCCTCGGCGGTGACGATCGCCACCTCGGCGAGTACCACGGCGGGCACGTACACCATCAACCTCAACGGGACCGGCACGTCGGCCAACCACTCGGCGACGTTCACCCTGACCGTCGGCGGAGGTGAGGGCGACACCTGGGCGCCCTACACCACGTACGCGGCGGGCGACGTCGTGAGTTACGGCGGGGTCCAGTACCGATGCCTGCAGGGACACACGGCGCTGCCTGGCTGGGAGCCGCCGATCGTCCCCGCTCTCTGGCAGCGGATCTGATCCTGCCGTGATCAGGTGGGCGGCAGCGGGGAGCCGCCCACCACTTCACTCTCCGAATCCGAAATGTCACGCTCCAAATGAAATACGTCTTAATTTCGTGACATAGCTTGATTGCACGGACAAGGACAAGCGCCGTACTTTCCGGCTATGGATCTCGAGCTGCGTCACCTCAAGATCGTGACCGCGGTCGCGGAGGCGGGAAGCATCACCAAGGCCGCCACACTGCTCGGCCTGGCCCAGCCCGCGCTGACCGCGCAGCTCAAGCGGATCGAGCGCACGCTCGGCGGCGCCCTGTTCGAGCGCGACCGCTACGGCGCCCGCCCCACGCCCCTCGGAGAGCTGGTGCTGAGCCGGGCCCGCGTGGTGCTGCCCGCGGTACGGGAGCTCCAGGAAGAGGCGGTGCGGTTCGCCAACACCTACGACGGCATCACCTCCTTCCGCATGGGCGCCACCAACGGGCCGATCCTCGGCGGGCTGGTCGCGCGGCTGACCACCAGCTGCCCCGAGACGCCGGTGAGCACCTACACCTCGTGGTCCGCGCGGGAGCTCACGAACATGCTGGTCACGGGGCGGCTGGACTTCGCACTCGTCGGCACCTGCGGCGAGAGCCCGCCGCCCGCGGGCGACCCGGTGCTGTGGAGCACCGTGGGCACCGTGCCGGTGTTCGTCCTGCTCAGCGAGGACCATCCGCTCGCCGGCGCCGAGGAGGTCGAGCTGGCGGAGCTCGCCGACGAGAGCTGGGCGGTCACCCCCGGAGACGGCTGCTTCGGCGACTGCTTCGCCGCCGCCTGCGCCCGGGCCGGCTTCACTCCGGCCACGATGTACGAGACCGATCTGGCCACCTGCGTCCACCTCGCCCAGCTCGGCCGCGCCGCCGTACTGTGCCAGGCGACCTTCCAGCTCGTGCCCGGGATCGTCATGGTCCCGCTCGCCGGGGCGCCGCTGCACTGGCGGCAGCGGATCGGCTGGCACGCCGACGCCCCCGTCGCCCGAGCGGCCGCCATGATGATCGACCACGCCATGGCGGCGCACGCCGACGCCGTACAACGCAGCCCCCGATGCGCCGAATGGCTCGCCGCGAATCCGCAGTTCCACGCCATTCCATAACACCTGGACAGGGGAAAAGCGGTAGATACACGGCCGATGTGATGGCCGTTACCTTGAGGGCGTTCCCCACCCCCCAAGGAGAAACGGCATGCTCCGCAGACCCTCCGTCATCGCGGGATGCGTCCTGACCCTCGCCGCCCTGGCGTTCCCCGCCACCGCGGCGCTCGCGCAACCCGGCTCCCCCTCCCTCGAACCCTCCGCCGCGCAGTCCGCCCCGCAGCCGCCCCCCGGCGTGGCCGAGGCGATGCAGCGCGACCTCGGACTCAGCGCGGAACAGGCCAGAACCCGTCTGGCCAACGAGCAGCAGGCCGGCCGTACCGAGGCGGCGCTGCGCGCGGGCCTCGCCGACCACTTCGCCGGCTCCTGGCTGAACGGCCCCACCGCCACGCTCGTGGTCGCCACCACCGACGCCGCCGCGGTGCCCTCCATCGTCGCCGCGGGCGCCGAGGCCACGGTCGTCGAGCACACCCTGGCCTCGCTGACCACCGCCAAGGAGGCCCTCGACCGGGCCGCCGCCAAGGCGCCCGGCACGACACCCGTCTGGTACGTGGACGTACGGAGCAACAGCGTCGTCGTGCTGTCCTCCCAGCCGGCCGGGGCCGAGGCGTTCGTCGCCGCCAGCGGCGCGGACCGCGCCCTGGTCCGGATCGAGAAGTCGGCCGAGCGGCCCCGCCCCTTCTACGACCTGCGCGGCGGCGACGCCTACTACATCGGCAGCGGCACCCGCTGCTCGATCGGCTTCCCGGTGACCCGCGGCACCACGAACGGGTTCGTCACCGCCGGTCACTGCGCCGTGGCGAGCTCCACCAGCGGCTCCAACCGGGTCGCCCAGGGCACCTTCCAGGGCTCGTCCTTCCCGGGCAACGACTACGCGTGGGTAGCGGCCAACAGCAACTGGACCTCCCGCCCGTGGGTGTACAGCAACGGGAGCAACCTGCCCGTACGCGGCTCCACCGTGGCGATCGAGGGCGCCTCCGTCTGCCGATCCGGATCGACCACCGGCTGGCACTGCGGCACCGTCCAGCAGCGCAACAGCAGCGTCACGTACCAGGAGGGCACCGTCTACGAGGTGACCCGCACCAACGTCTGCGCCGAGCCCGGCGACTCCGGCGGCTCCTTCATCTCGGGCGACCAGGCCCAGGGCGTCACCTCCGGCGGAACCGGCAACTGCGGCAGCGGCGGCATCACCTACTTCCAGCCGGTCGGCGAGATCCTCTCGGCCTACGGGCTCACCCTGACGGTCGAGGGCGGCGGCGGCAACCCCAGCCCCAGCCCGAGCCCCACCGGAGGCTCCACCTCCTGGCAGGCCGGCACGGCGTACGCGGCGGGCGCCCAGGTGACCTACGCCGGCGTCTCCTACCGGTGCCTCCAGGGACACACGGCGCAGACGGGCTGGGAGCCGCCGAACGTTCCCGCCCTCTGGCAGCGGCTCGGCTGACCCCGCGCAAGCGGCGCGCACCGGCCGTCGCGGCCCCCGTGGCGGCCGGTGCCACCCACCTTGTTCCACCAACGGTTCGAACAGCGAGGACCAACATGAGCATCGACGCCATCGGCCATCTGGAGAAGCTCGGCTCGGAACTGGAACAGCGGCGCTTCGCCGTACGCGTGCGGGCCCGTGAGGGCCATGCCACGCTGAACGTGACCAACGTCGCGGCCCCCGCGCTGGCGGAGAGCGTGTTCACCGCCCCCGACGAGGAGGGCGACCTCTGGTTCTGGTTCCCCTGGCAGACCCCCATCGGCCCGGTGGCCGACATCACGGCCGCGGCCGACCGCATCGAGCGGGTCCTGGCCGAGGTCGGGCGTCCGCGTCCCCTGGCCGCGGCGTCGGGCGGCCAACCGGTCGGCGAGGTCACGGAGGCGGCCGTCGAGCACGCCTGATCCGATACCAGACGACGAGCAGGTCGATCGCCGCGACAAGGGCGATGAAGGCGGCGATGCCGGCCTCCACGGCCCAGACCGTCAGCCCTGTCGCGGCGGCCGCGTACGCGAAGAAGATCGTGGCCGCGAGCGCGATGGGCAGCGCCACACCGGACAGCACCGCCCGGATGCGGAGCGCGCTGCGCGCCTCCGTCGGTTCGGTCCCTCGCCGGTTTCCCCACATGAGCTCAGCCTCCGGTCGGGGCGGGCCCGAGCGGATCGTGCCCCACGGACATCAGGGAGTGCCGCCAGCGTTCGTCCCTGGCCGCCGTCGCGGGGGCGCCGGCCACCTTCCCTCGCACGAAGTCGACGACGTGGCGCATCACCTCGAGATCCTCGCCCGTCAGATCACCCTTGCGCTTCCCGAGCACGTGCAGGACGCCACGCCCCAGTTCCTGGACGCCCAGGTCGGGATCAGCGGGGAAAGCGCTCTCACCGGACGCGGAGGTGAGCAGCCATGAGCGCAGCTCCGCCGACGTCATGTTGACCACCTCGTGGAACTCCTCCCAGAGGAGATCCACCTCGGGGTCGGAACTCTCGGTCATGTGTCCCCCTTCGACGAGGATCGCCTACCCGCGAGCGCCGCCCCGATGCGGGCGACGGCCCGCGTCCGGAGGAGGCCGGACAAGACGAGACCCCGCCAGGATCGCTCCTGACGGGGTCTCGACGTGTGTGTAACCGGTGCCGGGTCGCCTCTCGGCGAAAGGCACAACGCGGCTCCAGCCGAACGGTAGTCCGCGAAGGCTAAATTAGGTGAGGCCCGGGGACACCTGCACACCGGCCACGTGTCATGTAACCACCGGCCGCCGGGCATTGTTCCCGCCCCGAGAACGTCATTTTCCGAACCGCCCGACGTCCCCTCAGGAGTGCCGTTTCCCGGCCGGAGGGTAGGGCTGACTCATGGCGCACACGATCGACCGCGACACCGTACAGGACCTGCTGGCGAACCACCGAGCCCAGCTCGTCGAGGTGCTGCCCCTGGAGGAATACGAATGGGCGCACCTCCCGGGCGCGGCGCACCTGCCGCTGAAGGGACTCGACGAGGAGTCGGCCACCTGGCTGGACGCATCGCGACCGGTGATCGTCTACTGCCATGACCGGATGTGCGACATGAGCCCGCGCGCCGCCCGCCGCCTCGAACGGATCGGCTTCGACCGGGTCCTCGACTACGCCGAGGGCAAGATGGACTGGATCTCCGCCGGGCTGCCCTTCGAGGGGCACGCCGTCCTGGTCGCGCAGGCCGTCCGCCGCGACCCGGTGATCGCCTACCTCGACGACCGGGCCGACGAGGTCGCCGAACGGATCATCGACGACCCGGCCGGACTCGCCGTGGTGGTCGACCGAGACCGCGTCGTCCAGGGCGTCATCGGCCCCGACGAGCTGAAGGGCGTGCCCCCTGGCGCGACCGCGGAGCACGCCATGCGCTTCGGCGTCACCACCGTACGGCTCAGCGAGGACATGGAACCCCTGGTCAGGCGGATGGACCGGGCCAAGATCCATCAGATGGTCGTGACCCTGCCCGACGGCAGGCTGGTCGGCCTGTTCGTCCTGGACGCCGTGAGATCCCCCGAATCCGAACCCGACCAGGGATAGCCGATGATCAGCTCGCCTGGAGCACCATCCGGGCGATCCGTTCGACGGTGGTGAAGTCGCCCGCCGAGACGCGGTTCTTCATCACGCCGACGCTGGTCCCTGTGGCGGTGTCCGCGAAGGCCGCGGTTCCGCCGCTGCCGCCCATCCCGAACAGGGTGGGCGCGTCGAGCGTCTCGGTCAGCCCGATCGAGAACCCCAGCCCCCAGGTGGCCGGGGCACCGGTGACCTCGTCCATGCCCGTCACCGCCGCCGAGGACAGCTCGCGCAGCCGGTCAGGGGAGACCAGCGTCCCGCCCAGCAGCGCGTCGTACATGCGGGCCACCGCGCGGGCGGTCATCGTCGCGCCCGCCGGGATGTCGGAGCTCAGCACGTCGGCGCGGTTACTGAACGCGGCATCGGGAAGCGCCGCCATCGGAGCCGCCGTGTACCCGTCGACCACCCGGAAGAACGGGATCTCGGCCAGCATCTCGGCGGGGAGCTCCATGGCGGGCCCGGCGTCCTCGATCCTGGCCAACCGGCCGAGCTCGTCCCGCGGCACGCCGAAGAACAGCTCACCGGCCACACCGAGCGGGCCCGCCACGTCCTCGCGGAGCACCTGCGAGATCGTCCTGCCGGTCACCCGGCGTACGACCTCGCCGAGGACGTAGCCGTACGTCTGGGGGTGGTACCCGAACCGGGTGCCCGGCTCCCACCACGGCACGGCGGCGGCGATCGCGGCGCACATCGCGTCCCAGTCGCACAGGTCCTCCGGAGTGGTGCCGACGGGCACTCCCGGCACGCCGGTCGCGTGCGTCAGCGCGTGCCGTACGGTCGCCTTCTCCTTGCCGTGGGCGCCGAACTCCGGCCACACGTCCGCGATGGGCGTGTCGTAGTCGAGGACCCCACGCTCGGCGAGCACGTGGACGACGGTCGCGGTCACCCCCTTCCCCGTCGAGGTGGCGTAGACCGGGGTGCCGGACGTGAAGGCGCGGCCCGTCTCCGGGTCGGCGACGCCCGCCACGGCGTCGACCAGGAGCAGGCCGCGCCGGTAGACGGCGACCTGCACCCCACGCTCGGCTCCTGACTCGACGAGCTCGTCGATGACGGCCTGCACGTCCCGCTGAAGATCGGTCATGGTGGTTTCCTCTCTCGATGACTCCCTCATGAGACGAGGGGAGCGCGAAAAAGGAATCGGTCGCGCCTCAGAGCGAGGCCGGAAGGCCGAACCGTGCGGCCATCTCGCCCCCGTACGTCGTGATCTGGGTCACCAGACCGCCCTCGACCCGCAGGACACCCAGCCAGGAAGGCGAAAAGACGGATTCGCCGGGCTTGCGGAGATACGCGGCGGCGGCGGGCTGCCGGTTCGCCCAGGCAGGGAGAAGCCGCCAGTCGCCCCACGCCTCCGGGCCCACCATCGCGGGTGTCCACGACGCCAGGAACGCCTCCCGTCCCAGGATCCAGATCGGCTCGGGCGGCATCGTCTGCCACACGTCGGCCCGGAGCACCGTCGCGAGCACGGACGGATCGGCCTGCTCGACCGCCTCGATGTAACGCTGCAGGACGGCGCGCTCCTCGCTGGTGGGCTCGGTGGAGGCGCCCCACTCCAGCCGCCGCTCCGGCAGGTGCTCCTTGACCGTCGGCCTGGCCCGCTGCAGCGCGCTCTTCACCGCCGCGACGGTCAGGTCCAGCGACTCGGCGGTCTCCTGCGCCGACCAGCCGAGCACATCGCGCAGGATCAGTACGGCGCGCTGCCGGGGCGGCAGATGCTGGATCGCGACCAGGAAGGCGAGCTCGATCGTCTCGCGGTCGATCACCACGTCGGCCGTGTCCAGCAGCACATCAGGGTACGGCTGGAGCCACGGCACCGCGTCCGAGGCCGGCACGTCGAGCCCGGGATCGGACACGACCGGCGCCGAGCGCGGCTGCGGCTGCCGGGGATGCGCCCTGAGGTGGTCCAGGCAGGTGTTGGTGGCGATCCGGTACAGCCAGGCGCGCAGGCCGGATTCGTCCCGCAGGGTGTCCCGTCCGCGCCAGGCCCGCAGGAACGTCTCCTGCACCAGATCCTCGGCCTCGTCGAAGGAGCCGAGCATCCGATAGCAGTGCACGTGCAGCTCACGCCGATGCTCGTCGATCCGCGTGCCGAACCCGTCCACGGCCATCCCTCGATCCGTTCCCACCCGCACAACGATCCCCCGAGTCAACCAGGTTCGTACGGTTCGCGCGGGATGTGACGGAGATCGGGCGGTGGCCGGCGCCGCGCGGCGGGCCTCCGGCACGATCATCGGGGCCGGCGACTCGCCGGCCCCGCCGCGCGGCTGATCAGTCGAGGCAGAACTCGTTGCCCTCGGGGTCGGCCATGATGATGTGACCGGCGCCGAGTGGGGGAGCGGGCTCATAGCGCCGGAGCCGGGTGGCGCCGTGGGAGACGAGCCGCTCGGCCTCCGCCTCCATGGCCGCCATCCGCGCGTCGCCCACGAGGCCGGGGGCGGCCCGCACGTCGAGGTGCACGCGGTTCTTGGCCTGCTTGCCCTCCGGCACCCGCTGGAAGAACAGCCGCGGCCCGGAGCCCTCGGGGTCGACCACCGCCGAGGCGTCGTTGCGGCTCTCGGGCGGCACGCCCATCGCCTCCAGGGCCTGCTCCCACGACTCGAACCCCTCGGGCGGGTCCTGCAGCCGATAGCCGAGGGCCTCGGCCCAGAACGCCGCCAACCCGGCCGGGTCGGCGCAGTCAAAGGTGATCTGCACGTCGCGGGCCATCTCAGCTCGCCTCCCGCCGGGTCTGCTGGTGGGTGTGCGGGTGGAGGTCGCGGAGCACGGGGCTCCAGGTCTGGTCGGTCATGGTGTCCACCCTGCCGCATATAGCGGACAGGATCGTTCCGCGATCTGTGGAACGATGAGCGCGTGACAGTCGAGGCGACGACCGAGCGGGTGCTGCGGTTACTGGCGCTGCTGCAGCACCGGCCGTCCTGGACCGCCGCCGAGCTCGCCGCCGAACTGGGGGTCACCGACCGCTCGGTGCGCCGCGACGTGGAGCGGCTGCGCGCGCTCGGCTACCCCGTGCACGCGACGGCGGGCGTCGGCGGCGGCTACCAGCTCGGCGCGGGCACCCGGCTGCCGCCGCTGCTCCTCGACGACGAGGAGGCGATCGCGACGGCGGTGTCCCTGCGGCTGGCGTCGGGGGGCACGGTCGCCGGGGCGGGCGAGGCGGCATTGCGGGCGCTCGCGAAGCTCGACCAGGTGATGCCGCCCCGGCTGCGCGCCGAGGTGCGGGCGGTGTACGGCGCCACCGAGACCCTGCTCGGCCCCGGAGTCGAGATCGACGCGGAGCTGCTGGTGACACTCGCGCGGGCCTGTCGCGACGCCGTACGGGTGCGGTTCCGGTACGCCGGCCGCGACGGCGGGGAGCGCGAGCGCACGGTCGAGCCGGTACGGATGGTCGCCACCGGCCGCCGCTGGTACCTGATGGCCTGGGACGTCGACCGCGACGACTGGCGCACCTTCCGGCTGGACCGGATGCGCGAGGTGGCGGCGACGACCTGGCGCTTCCGGGCGAGGGAGCATCCGGACCCGGTCGCCTACGTGCAGCGGTCCGTGACCGAGGCGCCGTACCGGTATCTCGCCCGGGTGCGGGTGCACGCCCGGCCCGATCGGGTTCGGGGGCTGGTGCCGCCCCAGGTGGGGCGCGTCGAGGATGATCGCGACGGGTGGTGCGTGCTCGTCGTCGGCGGGGAGGACCTGGACCGGATCGCCGTGCACGTGGCCCGGCTGGGCTTCGAGGCTGAGGTGCTGGAGCCTCCGGAGCTGCGGGAGGCCGCCGCCCTGCTCGCCCGCCGCCTCGCGGCGATGGCCGGGACCGGCTGACGGACCCGGTCAGCCCGTGCTCGACACCGTGCCTTCTGAATGATCAACGATGGTGGGGCTACCAGGACTTGAACCTGGGACCTCTTCCTTATCAGGGGCTGCCGGAAGCGGCCCACGCGGCTCGAGTGGGCGGGTCAGCCGAGCTTGAGCAGCAGTTCGGTGAGCTCGGCCGGCATGGTGATCATGCAGTCGTGGCCCGTCTCCAGTTCCCACACCTGTGCCGGGCTGCCGTTGGGCTGTATCTCTGGGACGGGCCGCCGCTTGATGCCCTCCGGTACGCCGGCGACGCAGTGAATGTGCGTCCGCGGAATCGTGCGCACGGCCGGGTTGTCCAGCCGGACCGGTTGCCGGAGGCAGAGCACCGGCTGATCCGACAACATCGTCCGCAACCACGCCACGTCCGCCGGGTCGGTGACCCCGAACAGGCCCAGGGGCGGCGGCAACTCGGGCATCGGCGGGATCCGCCAGCCGACCTCGGACTCCGCGGCGCGGTCGATGAGGGCCTGGGTCACGGGATGCACCTCGACCGCGCTCTCGCCGTCCTCCGGGACCATCGCGTCGAGATAGACCAGATGGGCGATCCGATCCGGGATCCGGTTGGCGGCGGACGAGATGACCAGCCCGGCGTAGCTGTGGCCCACCAGGATCACGTCGGTGAGGTCCTCCTCGTTGATCAGCCTGACGATGTCGTCGACGTGCGTGTCCAGCCCTACCTCGGGGCCGAGCAGATGCGCCTTGTCGCCGTAGCCGGTCAGCGACGGCGCGACCACCCGATGCCCGGCCGATGCCAGCAACGGGACCACCCGCTCCCAGCATTGCCCGCTGTGCCAGGCCCCGTGTACGAGCAAAAATGTTGACATGGTGTAGCTCCTTGTTTGCGGAAGGGACCACCAGCCGATTTCCCCAGCGTTCGTCCCGGAAGCGAGGTTTCCGCTCACCCGCTGACAGAGCCAGAGCCCCCGCGATCCTGGGGGTGACAGGACCAGGCACGCACGAAAGTGCGCGAATTACAGTGGGGACATGAGGGACGAATCCAACCTTCTGGGCGATTACGTACGCGCCCGCCGGGAGCTCGTCACTCCTGAACAGGCCGGCATCCCCTCCGTGGGCGTACGGCGCGTGCCGGGCCTGCGCCGGGAGGAGGTCGCGATGCTCGCCGGCATCAGCGCCGACTACTACCTGCGCCTGGAACAGGGCCGCGACCGCAACCCCTCCGCGCAGGTCCTCGAGTCCCTCGCCCGCGTGCTGCTGCTCGACGATGACGCGACGGCCTACCTGCTACGCCTCGGGGCGGGAAAACCCCGGCGGCGACGGCGACCCCGGAAGGAAACCGTCCCCCCCGGCGTCGCCAAGCTCGTCGTCACGCTCCCGCTCCCCGCGTACGTGGAGGGCCGCTACTTCGATGTCCTCGCCGCCAACGCGCTGGCGACCGCTCTGTCGCCGCGACTCGTGGCGGGGGGCAACCGCCTGCGGGACGTGTTCCTAGACCCCGCCGAGCAGGCCCTCTACCCGGACTGGGAGGACGCCGCGCAGGGCATGGTCGCCGGCTTCCGCGAGTCCGTCGGCACCGACACGGACGACCCCCGATTCATCGAACTCGTCGGCGAACTCTCCCTCGCCAGCCCTCGCTTCAGCAGGCTCTGGGCCCGCCACGACGTGAACACGTGCGAAGGCACACCCAAGCACATCGACCACCCCCAGGTCGGTGGCCTCTGGCTGAACCGGGAGAGATTGGGCGTCAGCGGCGCGACAGGTCAGACGCTCGTCGTCCTCCACCCGGACCCCGGCACCGACAGTGCCGACAAGCTGGCGCTCCTCGCGTACGTCGGCCGGCCCCGCCTGCCCCGCACCGGCGGGATGCCGTCGAGCAGCGGCATGGGCTGAGTGACATCGCCGCGGTTGCCGCCGGCGAGACCGACCGTCGATGCGAATTGATCTCTGTCACCTGGTCGGGGCCGACCCGCTGACGAATGGCCAACAAACGATCAAAAGGCCAGATCCCTGATCGTGGGACCTGGCCTCTGAGCTGATGCTTCGTGGTGGGGCTACCAGGACTTGAACCTGGGACCTCTTCCTCATCAGGCAACGACGACAGGCGACCGAACTGGCCTTCCTGACTTTTCACCTGCGGTGACTGTCCATCGCCGTCCATACGTGTCCAAGGTTGTCCGTCACCGTTGTCACGCAGTCCGTCACGCACCAGACCTTTGTTCAGCTGGCTGCGGCCTCGCTGTGCATGTCAGATCATCGAGATCTGCTCCGTCATGGCGGGTGACCTTCGGTGACTGCCTGCCTTGTACGTTGAGCTGGGCTTTTAGCGTTCGCTGGTTCTCTTCGTTTCGCGCTGCTTTTCGCGCTTATGTGCCCTGACTGTGCCCTGCCCTCGCTTCTTGTCAGTCAACGGCGATGGGTGTAGGAGCTGGTCTTATAGCGTCTCCACCTGCCGGGATCGTCTCCTTTCGTCCACAAGCGTCCATGGTTGTCCATCAATGCGCCGAGCGCATCCAACCGTCAGTCGCCGCACGCTGTCTAAACAGCCGGTTCGGGCGTGTGTGAGGTGTCGCTTTAAGTCGGTACAAGACGGACACAAGGGGTCATGATGATGATGGCGGCATGAACCTCTCAAAGAGCCTGTTCCGGGTCCTCGTCGGGGCGGCCCTCCTGGGGCCGATCGTCGTCCCCGCCACCGCTGCCGCCGCCTCCGCCGAGACCGCCCCCTCGGTCCAGATCGTCCTTAACACGGTCACCTCCTGGCAGCCGTCGGAGAGCGTAGGTGACGACTTGTACGTGCGGATGGTCGGCCCCACTGCGTTCCCGATAATGCCCCGGGACGTCATTGTCTTCCCCAAGCAAGGGTCCCCAGGCGCGGACGGCTGGTTTACGATGACGGCCAAGGCCAAGGACTGCTTCAGCACCGAGGGGGCTCCATGCCCGTCGGGCACTAACGCTATCGGGAATACAGCCGCAAGCGAGCTGAATACAAAGCCGGTGTTCTTGGCCATCGGCGGCTGGGCCTACATCGAAATCTGGGACTACGACATCTTCAGCGATCACGACCGCCTCGTCCGGGTGCCCATCAAGCTCGACCCCTTGACCAGCCCCGTGCAGACAAGGATACGCCTGGCCCAGGGCGCTGACTACGAGGTCGACTTCACACTGTTCCCCAGTTGGAAAGTGCCGTTTTGACCATATTCACCGCCACTGTCAGAGCGTGTTTGAGAAGGGTCGATAGCGGTCTGCGCATCTCGCCGCCGTGACCACCGTCAGATCGCGATCATGACTGGGTGCCCCGCGAACGTCGCTACCCCTCCGACCTGACCGACGCCCAATGGGCGCTGGTCGAGCCGCTGCTACCCGCGCCGAACACGGGAGGGAGGCCGGACAAGCACCCGCGCCTGGACATCGTGGACGCCATCTTGTATGTGGTGCGGACGGGTTGCGCCTGGCGGCAGTTGCCGGTCGACTTCCCGCCCTGGCAGACCGTGTACTGGTACTTCGTCCGCTGGGAAGAAGCCAAGGTCACCGAGCAGATGCTCACCGTGCTGCGGCGTCGGGTCCGGGCGGCGCAAGGGCGAGCCGAGGAACCAACGGCGGGCATCATCGACTCCCAGAGCGTCAAGGGCGCCGACACCGTCGGCCGCGGGTCCCGCGGCTACGACGCGGGAAAGAAGGTCAACGGCGTAAGCGGTTCATCGTCACCGACACCCTCGGATTGCTGCTGGTCGTCTGCGTGATGGCCGCCTCCGTCCAGGACCGCGATGGAGCCAAGACCACTCTGCTCAGCATGTACCTGGTCACGCCGGTCCGGTACGTGTTCGCCGACGCCGGCTTCGCCGGGATGCTGGTGGACTGGACCCAGCGCGTGCTGCGGACCGTGCCGCATATCGTCCGCAAGGCCCCCGGGCAGATCGGGTTCGCGGTGATCGAGCGGCGGTGGGTCGTCGAACGGTCGCTGGCCTGGGTGACCACCCACCGCCGCCTGGCCCGGGACTATGAGCGCCAGCCAGCCACAGCCGAGGCCATGATCCGATGGGCCGCGATCAGCGGTATGGCACGCCGTCTCGCGCGGGGAAGCGCCGCAACTCGTCAGCAGCGCATCACCCTCGCTCATCCAGCGGAGTAGCTCTCACCAGACCCGCACCATCTGCCGGTACCGGCACGTCCCGGCTTTGTCAGGGCTGCTCCCGCCCTTCCCGGCACCACCCGGATCAGGCTGCCCCCCGGCTCCACCTCCCTGACACGATAGGACAGAGGCGGCGAAGGTCTTCACTCCACAATCACAGCGCCTTGCTACGCCTGCAACCAGGCCAAGGCTGACCAGCTCCCGCAGACCTTCCTCCGTCCGAACGGCCTGGCTCCAGGTCTTCGCCCCCGTCCGCAGTCGCGGCCCGGCTTCCTCGCCCGCGTCCGCTCGGCTGTCGCGGCGGTCGTCGCCCGGCGTCCCCGTCTGATCGCGCGTCACCGCTCGTCGGTGGAGGTGGCCGCTTGACCACTCTGGATCCCGCTCCGCAGCGGGCCGAGTACTTCCATCACCTTCCGGGCGGGCTTCGTCGCCGATACCGCGACCTGGCCCGCCTGGGCGGCTGCGTCCAGCCGATCCGCGTCCGTGGGGAGATGTCCCACGTCGGTGCCGACGGCATCCAACGCAAGGTCTACAGCACCCGCGGTGAGATCGGCGGCGTTCTCCTGGTCGCCTGCGGCAACCGCCGTGCATCGCGTTGTCCTGCCTGCGCTGAGGTGTACCGGGCCGACACCTTCCACCTGATCCGCGCCGGTCTGCTCGGGGGAGACAAGGGAGTCCCGGATTCGGTGCGCGAGCATCCCCGCGCCCTGGTCACGCTGACCGCGCCGTCGTTCGGGCCGGTCCACGCCCACCGCACCGGTAAGGACGGGGCGTCTCGTCGGGCACAGCAGTACGGCCGTGACGGAACTCGTTTACCGCAAGCAGATCCGGCCCGTTCTCCAAGGTGGCGCGGTGGTGATGGACCAGATCTTCAAGCGGTCCGTCTTAGGGGCTATCTAGACGATGGACAAGGTCAACTGTGGGACCAACAACCCAGATCTGCTGGAATCCGATGCCGACCGCCCACTCGCCATACTGCTCGCGGAAGGCGTTGACTACCGGTTGCAGTGCGCCTCCCACGCTGTCGGTGGCGTCCAGGACAAGGATCACGCTTCGATCAGCGCGAGTTCTCTTGGCTCCGATAGCGTCTCGGATCTCCTCGACGGCCTCTGCTTGAGTGCGGATCCGCTCCAAAGAGGGCTGGCGTGCCAGCACAGCCCACGCCACTCTCTCTACCGTGGTGACTTGGATCATCAAACTCTGCCCAGCGTCGTTATGGGCAATGCAGTCCACGCCCCGCTCATCCCGAGCACCCGCGCTCAGCACCTCGGGATCGCGCCAGTTCTGTCCGAACTGGTTGAGCCGACGCAGGAGACCTTGAGCCGCGCGCAGTTCCCTATATTCCTTTTGAGAGGCCCTGCCCCCGATACGATCAAGAAGCAGCCCGTTCGTATCGACGTCCGCGCTCGCGGTTCGTCCATCGACGCCGCTGCGGAACACGCGGATGGTTGCGCTGCCATCGATACCTCGACCGTCGATGACCATGGATTCCTCGCCAGTAGCGCTGTCTTCAAGGAACACATGTCGTGTCACGTGCTGGGGCTGAGGCCCGTTTGTCTCGGTGATCTCGCTCCCGGTTGGGGAGCCATCAAGCTCAGGTCGGTCCTTCGGAAGGCCGACCATGTCTCTCCTCACCGCTGCTATTGAGAGCATTAGTCACGCAGTTAGGCACGCAGAGATCAAAAAGGCCGTTCTCCGACGATCGGAAAACGGCCTGTGAACTGTGGTGGGGCTACCAGGACTTGAACCTGGGACCTCTTCCTTATCAGGGAAGCGCTCTAACCGACTGAGCTATAGCCCCTTGCACGCGCCACGAACGTTACCGCATCCGCTGGACGGAGGCGAATTCCGTTGCTCGAACGAGGAAAAGCTTACCGTGTTTCGAAGGCTGCTCGCGCCTCCGGTCAGTACGGCCACCGCCGGGGCGGCGGCCGTACCGCGGGCTATTCGGCCTCGCTGAAGGTGACCTCGATGCCACCGACCAGCGAAGACGACAGGTTGTAGATGACGGCGCCCAGGGTGGACAGCGCGGTGATGAGGACGACGTTGACCGCACCGAGCAGGGCCGTGTAGCCGAGGATGCGGACGGGGTCGAACCAGGCGTCGATGCTCTGGGCGAGATCACTCGTCGCCTTGCCGCCATCTCCGGACGTCAACTGGGTGACGGCGTCGGTGATGGTGTCGAAGACGCCGAGCGCCGAGAGCACGCCGTACAGCACGGCCACGGCGACGAACAGCACCACGAAGCAGACCAGCGACAGGACGAAGCTGAACTTCATCGCCGACCACGGCTCCACCCGGCGCAGCACCAGGTGGGCCTTGCGCGGGGCGCGGATGCCGGGCTTGTCCGGAGCCGGGTCGGTCCGCACGACCGGCTCGGAGCCGCCGGCCGCGGTGGCCGCACCGGCTCCCGGCTTCGGCGGGGCGCCCATGGAAGGCCGGGGGTAGGCGGCGGTCGGCCCGGGGCCGGCCACCTGCCTACCTGAGGAGGAGTTACCGGGGCCGTTGGCGCCGGGGCCGCCCGGTCCCGGATTGCCACCGGGACGCTGCGGGCCGCCGGGATTGCCGCCGGGCTTACCGACGGGGTTACCGCCGCTGGGATTGCCGCCGGGACGCGGAGCGCCGTCACCGGACGGCTTCCACGACGCGTCCGGCCCAGCGGGCCGAACGCGGACGGTGTCCCCGGATTTGTTGTCCTTGCCGGGAGGTGTCACATCATCAGCATCGCGCGCCACCCCAGCGACGCTACCGCTTTCGCCGACCCGCTCGGTCACCTGATCCCGCATCGGAGAAGATGCGGGACGGGCGCCTCCCGGCTTCTTCTTGGGCGCGCCGGCCGCGTTCCCGCCGCTGGAGTTGCTCATGCCTCGTCTCCTGCCCCGTTTTCCTCGGTCTCCAACGACTCGGCATTCCGAGCAAGGGCCACGACGCTGTCGCCTTCGGCGAGGTTCATCAGGCGCACACCCATGGTCTGCCGGCCGGACTGCTTGATCTCACCGGCACTGGTCCGGATCACCCCACCGGCAGAGGTGATCGCGAAAACCTCATCCTCAGGACGAACCATGACGGCTCCGACCAGCTTGCCACGAGCGCTGACGATTTTCGCCGTAAGCACGCCCTTGCCGCCACGGCCCTGAACCGGATATTGACTCGCTGGCGTGCGCTTTGCATAGCCGCCCTCGGTCGCGACCAGCACATCGTCGCCGTCGCCGATGACGTTCATCGCGAGGAGTTCGTCACCGTCGAGGAACCGCATGCCGATCACACCGCTGGTGGCGCGGCCCATCGGGCGGAGCGCCTCGTCGGAGGCGGTGAACCGGATCGACTGCGCGCCCTTGGAGACGAGGAGCAGGTCGTCGTCTTCGGAGACGAGCCGGGCCGCGATCACCTCGTCGTCGTCGCGCAGGTTGATCGCGATGAGACCACCGGAGCGCGGCGAGTCGTACTCGGAGAGCCGGGTCTTCTTCACCAGACCGCTGCGCGTGGCCAGCACCAGGTACGGCGCCACGTCGTAGTCACGGAGGTCGAGGATCTCCATGACGTGCTCGTCGGGCTGCATGGCGAGCAGGTTCGCCAGGTGCTGCCCGCGCGCGTCCCGGCCCGAGTCCGGCAGCTCGTACGCCTTGACCCGGTAGACCCGCCCCTTGTTGGTGAAGGCGAGCAGCCAGTGGTGCGTGGTGGTCACGAAGAAGTGCTCGACGATGTCGTCCTGGCGCAGCTGCGCGCCCCTGACGCCCTTGCCGCCGCGCTTCTGCGCGCGGTAGAGGTCCATGTTGGTGCGCTTCGCGTACCCGCCACGGGTGATCGTGACGACCATGTCCTCTTCGGCGATCAGGTCCTCGATCGACATGTCGCCCTCGTAGGCGATGATCTCGGTCTTCCGCTCGTCGCCGAACTTGGCCGCGATCTCGCCGAGCTCCTCGGAGACGATGCTCCGCTGCCGCTCGGGCGAGGCGAGGATGCTCTGGTAGTCGGCGATCTGCGCCATCAGGCCGTCGTACTCGTCCTGGATCTGCTGCCGTTCGAGAGCGGCCAACTTGCGCAGCTGCATGTCGAGGATGGCCTGCGCCTGGACCTGGTCGATCTCCAGCAGCGTCATCAGGCCGCCCTGGGCCTCGGCCGCCGACGGGGACCGCCGGATGAGGGCGATGACCTCGTCCATCCGGTCGAGCGCCCGGAGCAGACCGCGCAGGATGTGCGCGCGTTCCTCGGCCTTGCGCAGCAGGAACCTGGTCCGCCGGACGACGACCTCGATCTGGTGCTCGACGTAGTACTTGACGAACTGGTCGAGCCGCAGCGTGCGCGGCACCCCGTCCACCAGGGCGATCATGTTCGCCCCGAACGTGGTCTGCAGCTGGGTGTGCTTGTACAGGTTGTTCAGCACGACCTTGGCCACGGCGTCGCGCTTGAGCACGATCACCAGCCGCTGGCCGGTACGCGAGGAGGTCTCGTCGCGGACGTCGGCGATGCCGGTGATCCGGCCGTCCTTGACCAGCTCCGCGATGGTGAGGGCGAGGTTGTCGGGGTTCACCTGGTACGGCAGGGCCGTCACGACCAGGCACTGCCGGCCCTTGGCGTCCTCCTCGACCTCCACGATCGCCCGCATGGTGATCGAGCCGCGGCCGGTGCGGTAGGCGTCGTCGATGCCCCTACGGCCGACGATCAGCGCACCGGTCGGGAAGTCGGGCCCCTTCACCCGGGCGACGAGGGCCTCGAGCAGCTCCTCCTCGCTCGCCTCGGGGTTCTCCAGGCACCACTTCACCCCTGCGGCGACCTCGCGCAGGTTGTGCGGGGGGATGTTCGTCGCCATGCCGACCGCGATGCCGGCGGCACCGTTGACCAGCAGGTTCGGGAACCGCGACGGCAGGACGACCGGCTCCTGGGAACGCCCGTCGTAGTTGGGCTGGAAGTCGACGGTGTCCTTGTCGATGTCCCGGAGCATCTCCATGGCGATCGGCGCGAGGCGGCACTCGGTGTACCGCATCGCGGCGGCCGGGTCGTTGCCCGGCGAGCCGAAGTTGCCCTGGCCGTCGACCAGCGGATAGCGCAGCGACCAGGGCTGCGCCAGCCGCACGACGGTGTCGTAGATCGACGTGTCGCCGTGCGGGTGGTAGGAGCCCATGACGTCACCGACGACGCGGGAGCACTTGAAATATCCGCGGTCGGGCCGGTAGCCGCCGTCGAACATGGCGTACAGGACACGGCGGTGCACCGGCTTCAGTCCGTCACGCACATCGGGCAGGGCACGCGACACGATGACCGACATCGCGTAGTCCATGTAGCTGCGCTGCATCTCGGACTGGATGTCGACCGGTTCGATGCGGTCGGCGGGCGGTCCAGGCGGAGTGTTCACTTCCGTCACGAAAAGTCAGTCCTTACACGTCGAGGAAGCGGACGTCACGGGCGTTGCGGATGATGAAGTTCCTGCGGGCTTCCACGTCCTCGCCCATCAGTACGGTGAACAGCTCGTCCGCCTGCGCGGCGTCGTCGAGCGTCACCTGGAGGAGGATCCGGGAGTGCGGGTTCATGGTGGTGTCCCACAGCTGCGCGGCGTTCATCTCGCCGAGACCCTTGAAGCGCTGGACGCCGTCGTGCATGCGCGGGTCGCGCTTGCCGCGCGCGATGCCGTCCTCGATGATCGCGTCGCGCTCCCGGTCGGAGAACGCGTACGACGCGTCCTCGCCCTTACGGTCCCACTTGATCTTGTAGAGCGGAGGCTGGGAGAGATAGACATGCCCTGCCTCGATCAGCGGCCGCATGAAGCGGAACAGCAACGTCAGCAGCAGGGTGGTGATGTGCTGGCCGTCGACGTCGGCGTCGGCCATCAGGATGAGCTTGTGATAGCGGAGCTTGGTGATGTCGAACTCGTCGTGCACACCGGTGCCGAGCGCGGTGATCATCGCCTGGACCTCGTTGTTCTTGAGGACCCTGTCGATGCGTGCCTTCTCGACGTTGAGGATCTTGCCGCGGAGGGGCAGGATCGCCTGGAACTTCGGATCCCGTCCGCCCTTGGCGGAGCCGCCGGCCGAGTCACCCTCGACGATGTACAGCTCGCACTTCTCCGGCTCGGACCACTGGCAGTCGGCCAGCTTGCCCGGCAGGCCGCTCCCGCTCTCCAGCAGCGACTTGCGCCGCGTGAGGTCACGAGCCTGGCGCGCGGCGATGCGCGCGCGTGAGGCCTGGAGCGACTTGCCGATGATGTCCTTCGCCTCGCCGGGGTTGCGCTCGAACCAGTCGCGCAGGTGGTCGTTGCATGCCTTCTGCACGAACGACTTGGCCTCGGTGTTGCCGAGCTTGGCCTTGGTCTGACCCTCGAACTGCGGGTCGGCGAGCTTCACCGAGATGATCGCGGTGAGTCCCTCACGGATGTCGTCACCGGTGAGGTTGTCGTCCTTGCCCTCCTTGAGGAACTTCTGCTCGCGCGCGTAACGATTGACGATGCTCGTCAGCGCCGCGCGAAAGCCTTCCTCGTGGGTGCCGCCCTCGGCGGTGTTGATCATGTTGGCGAAGGTGTAGACCGACTCGGAGTACGAGGCGTTCCACTGCATGGCGATCTCGACCGAGATGCCGTCGCCGTGCTCCTCGAAGTCGATGACGGAGCCGTGGATGGGCTCCTTCTTCTTGTTGAGGTAGCCGACGAAGTCGGTCAGACCGCCCTCGTAGTGGTAGGTCGCGACGACCGGCTCGCCGTCGATGTGGTCCGGCCGCTCGTCCCTGATGATGATCGTCAGGCCCTTGTTGAGGAAGGCCGTCTCCTGGAACCGGCGCGAGAGCGTCTCGAAGTTCCAGGTGGTCGTCTCGAAGATCTCGTCGTCGGCCCAGAACGTGACCGAGGTTCCGGTGCTGTCGGTCGGCTCGCCCTTGTGCAGCGGGGCGGTCGGCTTGGACTGCTCGTATGTCTGGGTCCAGTAGTAGCCGTCCGTGCGGATCTCCACGTCGAGCCGCGTGGACAGCGCGTTCACCACGGACACGCCGACGCCGTGCAGACCGCCGGAGACGGCGTACGACTGGCTGTCGAACTTGCCACCGGCGTGCAGCGTGGTGAGAACGAGCTCGACCGCGGGCCGCTTTTCCACAGGGTGTTCACCGACGGGGATGCCACGGCCGTTGTCGACGACCCTGACCCCGTTGTCCGCGAGGAGCGTCACCTCGATGGTGTCGCAGTACCCCGCCAGGGCCTCGTCGACCGAGTTGTCCACAACTTCGTAGACCAGGTGATGGAGACCGCGCTCGCCCGTCGAGCCGATGTACATGCCGGGGCGCTTGCGGACCGCTTCCAGACCTTCGAGAACGGTGATAGAGCTAGCGTCGTAGGACAAGTGCGAAATCCTCCTGCCGAGGACACGTGGCGAGCGAGACCCCTGCTGGCTGCCCCTGCCGTGCCCGTCACCGTCGTGAGTAAGCCCCGTGCGATCACCCAGAGGAAACCGGCCTCGAACCGGGGTGACGCGCAAGCGGACCGTGTCCTTGAGTCCGCGTCCATTCTACTGCTCTCGGAGCACTTATGTGGCAATGACGGCCGCTGTGATGCCCCCTAGCGCGACGATCATGTTTTCTGGCACCCCCCCTTTGGGAAGGGGGTCAACCGCTCAGGCGCAATTTTGGAGCCTAGCCGTAGGTGTCGCCGGGCCCTTGGCCGCCTCGGACGCGCAACCCGCCCTGCCGGGGGCCCGCACCCGGGCCGCGTACCCTGACCCGCTTGACCGTGCCGTCGCCGAGCTCCTCGTTCAGCCGCCTGACCAGCGTAGCCGCGAGCAGGCGCACCTGCGTGGCCCACGCGGTGGAGTCCGCCGCCACGAACACCTCGCCGTCCTCGAAGGACTCGGGCTTCGTGTGCGCGGCCAGATCCGGCCCCACGATCTCGCGCCAGCGCCCGAACACCCCGCCGACCGCGACCGGCTGCTCCCATCCCCGGTCGGCGAGCAGATCCCTGATGGCCTTTCCGAAAAGCTGTGGATCGCCGGCGTCCCGCCGCTGCCCGGAGGACCTGCGCCGCGGCTCGGTCCGCGGCAGCTGCCCCCGCCTGGCCGCGTCCGCCTTCGCCTGGGCCAGCTTCTCCCTGGCGAGAGCGGCCCCCTTGGCCGCCGCGCCCTGGGGAGACTGACCGCCCACGGGCTCATCGGACACGGGACACGCTCCCTTCCGTGACGTCGAACCGCGCGCCGGCCAGCTCGGCGGGAACGTCGCCCGGCACCGCCGCCGTGATCAGGACCTGCTCGGCCGGGCCGACGATCTCGGCCAGCCGGGTCCGCCGGTGGGTGTCCAGTTCGGCGAAGACGTCGTCGAGGATCAGCACGGGATCGCCGCCGTCCGCGCGGAGCAGGTCGTAGGCGGCCAGCCGCAGCGCCAGCGCGAACGACCACGACTCGCCGTGGCTCGCGTATCCGCGCGCGGGCAGCTCGCCCAGTGCCAGCTGCAGATCGTCGCGGTGCGGCCCGACCAGGGTGACGCCGCGTTCGAGCTCCCCCTGCCGTGCCTCGGCGAGACTCGCGCGCAGTGCCTCTTCCAGAACATCGCGAGATGTTCCACAGCCTGTGGACAACGTCGCGCTCGTCCGGTACTCCAGGTCCGCCGGGGCCGATGTCGGCGCGAGCGTCGCGTACGCCTTGGCGGCCAGCGGCCGAAGCGCCTCGACCAGGTCCAGGCGGGCGGCCAGCAACTCGGCGCCGTGCCGTACGAGATGGGCGTCCCAGACGTCGAGCGTGCTCAGGACGTCGCCCGCCCCCGCCGAGGCGAACCCCGACTCGTCGTCCTGCCTGCGCGCGCCGCGCCGCCGTCCCGGCTTGGTCGCGGCCGCCGTACGCAAGAGGGTGTTGCGCTGTTTGAGCACGCGGTCGTAGTCGGCGCGAACCCCGGCGAAACGGGGGGCGCGGGCGACCAGCAGATCGTCGAGGAACCGGCGCCGCTCGGAGGGGTCGCCCTTCACCAGGGCGAGATCCTCCGGCGCGAACAGGACGGTGCGCAGCAGGCCGAGGGCGTCACGCGGCCGCGAGACCGGCGAACGGTTCACCCGCGCCCGGTTGGACCGGCCCGGGTTGATCTCCAGCTCGACCAGTGCGCGCCGCTCGTCCCTGGCGACCATCGCGCGGACGATCGCCCGGTCGGCGCCGTGCCGTACCAGCGGGGCGTCGGTGGCGACCCGGTGACTCGACTGCGTCGCGACGTACCCGATGGCCTCGACCAGGTTGGTCTTGCCGTGCCCGTTGGGACCGACGAACGCCGTCACCCCCGGGTCGAGGGCGAGCTCGGCCGACGGATAGGACCGGAAGTCGGTCAGGGACAGGTGGCACACACGCACCCCGAAAGGCTAGTCCCTGCCGGCACCCGTCCGGGGGGCGAAGAACCGCGCCCCCTTCAGGCCCGGACCGCGCCGGTTGTCCACAGGCTGTGGATCAGCGCTGGGTCTCCACGGGCGGGGTCACGTCGGCGCCGGGAGCGTCCGCGCCCTTGCCGGTCTGCCCCTCCTGGGCGGTGACCGCGTGCCCGCCGAACTGGTTGCGCAGCGCCGCGACCATCTTCATCGCGGGGGAGTCGGACTGCCTGGACGCGAACCGGGCGTACAGCGCGGCCGTGATGACCGGCAGCGGAACAGCGTGATCCACCGCGGCCTGGACGGTCCACCGGCCCTCTCCCGAGTCCTGGGCGTACCCCTTGAGGTCCGACAGGCCCGGGTCCTCGTCGAGCGCGCGGACCAGCAGGTCGAGCAGCCAGGAGCGGATGACGGTGCCCTGCCGCCAGCTCTTGAACGACCCGTGGACGTCCGTGACGATGTCGGCCGCCTCAAGCAGCTCCCAGCCCTCGGCGAAGGCCTGCATCATGCCGTACTCGATGCCGTTGTGGACCATCTTCGCGAAGTGCCCCGCGCCGACCTCGCCGGCGTGGACGAAGCCGTCCTCACCCTCGGGCTTGAGCGTCTCGAAGATCGGCATGAGCCGCGCGACGTCGTCGGACGTGCCGCCGACCATCAGGGCGTAGCCGTTCTCCAACCCCCAGACGCCGCCGCTCACACCGACGTCGACGAAGCCGACCCCCTTGGCCGCGAGGTCGGCGCCGTGCTTCTGGTCGTCCACATAGTGTGAGTTGCCGCCGTCGATCACGATGTCGCCGGGGGAGAGCATCTCGCCCAGCAGTCGGACGGTGCTGTGGGTGGGCTCCCCGGCGGGCACCATGACCCAGACGGCACGGGGGGCGTCCAGCCGGTCGACGAGCTCCTTGAGGCTGCCGACGTCGCTGATCTGCGGATCGCGGTCGTAACCGACCACCTCATGACCGCCACGGCGAAGCCGCTCGGCCATGTTGCCGCCCATCTTGCCGAGTCCGATCATGCCGATCTGCATAGAGCTACCCCCTCAGGGTCGAACATCCACAGGGACGCCGTACCCGGACATACGACCTCCACGCCGGGAGATCGTACGCCCCCGGATCAGCTCGACAGACGGATTGGCATGATCAGGTAGCGGTAGTCCGGGGTGGTGCCTTCGTCCACAGGCTTGCCACCGGTGAGGATGGCGGGCTTCGTCGACGTGGTGAACTGAAGGCGGGCGACGTCGGAGTCGATCGCGCCGAGGCCCTCCAGCAGGAACTGGTGGTTGAACGCGATGTTGATCTCGTCACCGTCGAACTCGACCGGCAGGACCTCGACCGCCTGCGCCTCGTCGCCGCTGCCCGCCTCGAGGACGACCTCGTCACCGCGGAAGGCCAGCCGTACCGGCGTGTTGCGCTCGGCGACCAGGGCGACGCGCTTGACCGCCTCGACGAACGAGGCTGTGGACAAGTCGGCCCGCGCCGAGAACTCGGTGGGCAGCAGCGAGCGGTACTTCGGGAACTCGGGGTCGAGCAGTCGCGTGGTGGTCCGCCTGCCTGCGCTGGAGAACCCGATCATGCCCTCGCCCGTGCCGCCGACCGAGCTGAGCGCGATCTCGACCTCGGCACCGGTGGCGCCCAGCGCCTTGGCGGTGTCCGCGAGCGTACGGCCGGGCACCATCGCGATCGCCTGGAGGTCCGGCTGCTCGGGGTGCCACTTCAACTCGCGTACGGCGAGGCGGTAGCGGTCGGTGGCGGCGAGCGTCACCGTGTCGCCCTCGATCTCCATGCGGACGCCGGTGAGCATCGGGAGCGTGTCGTCCTTGCCCGCGGCCACGGCGACCTGGCCGACGGCTCCGGCGAACACGTCACTGCCGATCCGCCCGGCCGCCGGGGGCATGGCGGGCAGCGAGGGGTAGTCCTCGACAGGCATCGTCAACAGGGTGAACCGCGCGCTGCCGCACGTGACCACCGCTTTGGCTCCCTCGACCACGAAATCCACAGGCTGTGCGGGAAGCGCTCGGGTGATCTCGGCGAGGAGCTTGCCGGAGACGAGAACCACACCGGCCTCACCGGTCTGCGGCTCGAGCGTCACCTCCGCCGAGACTTCGTAGTCGAAGCCCGAGAGCTTCAACTGCTGGTCGTCGGTGACCTCTAGGCGCATGCCCGCCAGCACCGGCACGGACGGCCGCGCCGGAAGGCTGCGTGCCGTCCACGCGACGGCCTCGGCGAGTACGTCGCGGTCGATCCGGAACATCACGTGGATCAGCCTCCTGGGTATCGCTGCTTGTGCATTGTCGCAAGTCTTCACTCTCCCGCACCTTGGGGCCTCGAGAACCCTCTATGGCTCTTGAGTTCTTAGTAGAGAGAGCTAAACGTCATCGTCATAGGGGCGGTGGATACTGTGGAAATCAGACCCCTCTGCAGGTCAGAGCCCATTATTCATCCACTGCCGGGTGTGGAGGACCGGTGGATGAACGGGGCCCGCCTGGGGATGACCGTCCTTTTCCCACAGGACGTCCCCAGGAGAGGGGGTCTCTGTCCACCGGTTATCCACGAGGTTTCCACCGGTTATCCACGGGGTAAATGACCTCCTCAGGTGGACATCTTTCCACTACGCACAGGGCATCCCCAAGGTATCCACGGGTCATCCCCAGGTTGTCCACACACTTGTCCCCAGCATGTGGGCGCGATTTTCCCCCTGACGACGGGGTTATTCGAAGGAGTGGACGGGCGTCAGAGCACGCCGATCCACAGAGATATCCACAGCCTGTGTATCAAGCGTTGCGTGCGCGCTGCTTGATCCGCGTGGTCAGCTCGTTGACCTGGTTGTACATCGACCGGCGCTCGGCCATGAGGGACCTGATCTTGCGTTCGGCGTGCATGACGGTCGTGTGGTCGCGCCCGCCGAACTGCTGGCCGATCTTGGGCAGGGACAGGTCGGTGAGCTCGCGGGCGAGGTACATGGCGATCTGCCGGGCCGTCACGAGGGCGCGCGAGCGCGAGCTGCCGCAGACGTCGTCGAGGGAGACGCCGAAGTACTCGGCGGTCGTCGACATGATGAGCGAGATGGTGATCTCGGGTGTGGAGTCCTCGCTGATCAGGTCCTTGAGGACGATCTCGGTCAGCTTGATGTCCACAGACTGGCGGTTGAGGCTGGCGAACGCGGTCACCCGGATGAGCGCGCCCTCCAGCTCACGGATGTTGGTCGCGATCCGGCTGGCGATGTACTCCAGCACGTCGGGCGGGGCGGCCAGACCTTCCTGGATCGCCTTCTTGCGAAGGATCGCGATCCTCGTCTCCAGTTCGGGCGGCTGGACGTCAGTGATCAGTCCCCACTCGAAGCGGTTGCGCAGCCGGTCTTCCAGGGTGACCAGCTGCTTGGGAGCGCGGTCGCTGGAGATGACGATCTGTTTGCTGGCGTTGTGGAGCGTGTTGAAGGTGTGGAAGAACTCCTCCTGCGTCTGCTCCTTGCCCTCAAGGAACTGGATGTCGTCCACAAGCAGGATGTCGACCGCGCGGTAACGGGCACGGAACCCGTCCGCCTTGTGGTCGCGGATGGAGTTGATGAAGTCGTTGGTGAACTCCTCGGAGCTCACGTATCGGACTCGCGCGCCGTCGTACAGGCTCTGCGCGTAATGGCCGATCGCGTGCAGCAGGTGGGTCTTGCCCAGCCCGGAGTCGCCGTAGATGAACAGCGGGTTGTACGCCTTGGCCGGCGCCTCGGCGACCGCGACCGCGGCGGCGTGGGCGAAACGGTTGCTCGCGCCGATGACGAAGGTCTCGAAGGTGTACTTCGCGTTCAGGCGCGCGGGCTCGCCGGACGTGCGGCTGCCGCGGGTCTCCCACCTGTTCTGCGCGGGCTCGGGAACGGCCTGGTCCATCGGCTCAGGAGGCAGGACGGCGTCGTGCTGCGGGTGCGCCTGTGGATAGTCGCCGGGTGGCGGCGGTGCGGCGGCCGGGCGAACCTGCGGTCCCGGCCCGGCCTGGGGAAAGGACGGCCCTGGGGAGAAGGTGTCGTGCGTGCGCGTGTCCCCCGTGCTCTCGCGGGGATCGACCATCACCGCGATGCGAACGGGACGGCCGAACTCCTGGGAAAGAGCGTGCGCGATGAGGGGGCGAAGTCGTACTTCGATGACTTCCTTGGCGAAATCGTTCGGGGCGGCGAGGAGGATGGTGTCGTTGATAAGCCCGGACGGCTCGGTCATCTGGAGGAACGCCCGCTGTTGTCCTGAAACGCCCTCATCGAGAAGGGTCCCCAGAGCGCGAGCCCACACCTCGTTGAGGTCGTCGGCCTCCATGGTCCGGCACTCCTCCCTTGCGCGGCCCCCGCATATTCGCCGCGATCCGTTTTTCCACGCCGGTCCCGGCCGGGGGCTCCCCGGCGGTACCAGCCCCCGATACGTGATCCACAGAGGATCCACACGTTATGCACAGCCCACGCACAGGTCCCGGGCGCATCCACGTTCGATGGAGGAGGGTCCGGAGGGTTGACAGTAGTGGTGTGCGCGACCTGGGTTCAAGACGTTGTCCACAGCCTACTGGTAGCCATGGGCGCCTCGCGTGGGCGATGTCCGCACCAGGAGAAAAACCCCTTTCACAGGGGAGTGCCATAGGAGTGGGAGCGGCCCCTGATCACGGTCTGGTTTGACCTGTGGCACCATTGCCGCCTAACGTGTGGAGGTCGGCTGGTCACGCGACGGCTATTTCGCATGTCCACGCATCTGGCGAGCCGAATCCTTGGAATGTTGCGCGTCCGCGGCCTCCTGCGGACGTATCTGAAGCCTGGAGTCCACTCGTGAGCAAGCGTACTTACCAGCCGAACAACCGTCGCCGCGCGAAGACCCACGGCTTCCGGCTGCGCATGCGCACGCGTGCCGGCCGCGCCATCCTGGCCGCCCGTCGCCGCAAGGGCCGCGCCGAGCTGACCGTCTGACGAGCGAAACCGTCATCGCCCGCCGTCCACGTGTCGGCGGGCGATAGTCGTAGTTCGAGGAAGTTCCGGTGCTGCCGTCCGCGTCCCGCATGCGACGCGGTGACGAGTTCGCCGACGCGATCCGGCGTGGACAACGCGCCGGTCGCCCCACCCTGGTCGCCCATATGAACGTGGGCGAAGGTGAGGGGCCGCCGTTGGTGGGTTTCGTCGTGAGCAAGGCCATCGGTGACGCTGTGACCAGAAACCGGGTGAAGCGCAGGCTCAGACACCTGATGCGGACCCGACTCGACCGGCTTCCGCGAGGTAGCCTGCTTGTGGTACGCGCCAACCCAGCTGCCGCGTCCGCGCGAAGCGAGCACCTGGCCGCCGAACTCGACATCGCGCTCGATCGTTTACTCCGGCGGTGGGGGTCCGCCCCGCGGACCCTGACGGATGGACGGTCATGACAGTCGAGCAGTCGAGCCCCGAGAGGCCGGCCACCTCCGGCGTGCGGCCCTCAATGGCCGCCCGTGTGTTGCTTGGCCCGATCAGGTTCTACCGGGCGTTCATCAGCCCGGCACTCGGGCCGCGATGCCGGTTCGAACCGTCCTGCAGCGCCTATGGACTGGAGGCCATCGCCGTACACGGAGCGGTGCGCGGTTCGTGGCTGACCATCAGGCGTATCGGGCGTTGCCACCCGTTCCACCCCGGAGGTTTCGACCCGGTGCCCCCACCCCGAGTCCGGTCTCACGACACAACGCAAGGGAGCTAGCTCGGTGGAGCTGTCATTCCTCAACTGGCTGTATACGGCAGTGGCGTGGGTCATCACCCACATCCACGCGGGCTACAGCACCTTTCTCTCCCCTGACAGCGGGCTGACCTGGGCGCTGACCATCATCACGTTGACCGTGCTGATGCGTCTGCTGATCTTCCCCCTCTTCCTCAAGCAGATGCGCTCGTCGAGGAAGATGCAGGAGCTCGCTCCCAAGGTGCAGGAGCTGCGCAAGCGCTACAAGAACGACAAGCAGCGCATGAACCAGGAGGTCATGCGCGTCTACCAGGAAGCGGGCGCCAACCCCCTCGGTGGATGTCTGCCGATCGTGGCGCAGTTCCCGATCTTCATCTCCATGTTCACCGTGCTCCGGGCGATCGCCGAGGACCAGGCCAAGTTCGGCATGACCCAGGAGCTGGTGGACAGCGCGCGTCACGCGCACGTCATCATGGCGCCGCTTCCCGCCACGTTCTTCACCAGCAGCGCGGACATCCAGGCGCTGGGCGCCGACCCGGTCATCACGAAGATCGTCCTGGCCTGTTTCGTGGCCATCAGCTCGCTCACCACCTTCCTCACGGTCCGCCAGAGCGTGACCCGGTCGATGCAGCAGATGCCCGACAACCCGATGGCGCAGCAGCAGAAGATCCTGATGTACATCTCGCCGCTGTTCGCCGTCTTCAGCCTCAACTTCCAGCTCGGTCTGATCCTCTACTGGGTCACCACGAACATCTGGACGCTCAGCCAGCAGCACTGGTTCTACAGCCGGCACCCCATGCCGGTCGTCGACGAGAAAGGCAACGTGACGACGCCGCCGCCGTCCAACGGAGTCTTCGGGAAGCTGCTCGGCAAGCCGAAGGTCAACACCCCGGCGGAGCCTGCCGCTCCGCCGGAGCCTAAGATCGTCCGTCAGCAGCCGTCCCGGCAGTCACGTAGCAAGCGGACCGGCAGCAAGAAGTCGTAGCAGAAGGAGAGACCGGACGTGACCGAAGCCGAGGAGAGCGTCAAGCCTGCTCCCGACATCGCCGCCCTGGAACAGGAAGGCGAGATCGCGGCCGACTACGTTGAGGGCCTGTTGGACATCGCCGACATCGACGGTGATATCGACATGGACGTCGAAGGCGACCGTGCGGTGGTGTCGGTCGTCGGCATCAAGGGAAGCGATCTCGTCGGCCCCGGAGGCGAGGTGCTGGAGGCGCTCCAGGAGCTCACCCGGCTCGCGGTGCACCGCCAGACGGGGGAGCGGTCCCGGCTCATGCTCGACGTCGGCGGCTATCGGGAGCGCCGCAGGGCCGAGCTGACGAAGATCGGCTCTGCCGCCGCCGACGATGTCAAGCGGAGCGGAGAGCCCAAGGCGCTGCAGGCCATGACGCCGTTCGAGCGGAAGATCGTGCACGACGCCGTCGCCGCGGCCGGTCTGCGTAGCGAGTCCGAGGGCGAGGAGCCCCGGCGTTTCGTCGTCGTACTTCCCGCGTAGTCGCGCTTTCGCATAGAAGGCCGCCGATCCTCCGAGGGTCGGCGGCCTTTTCCGTACCCGCGGGCGAGCGAGCCTCGCGGGAGCGCGCGGGAATGCGTCGCAGGCTCGGCCGGAGCGGGGCGGCTACCCTTACCCCGAGAGCATCCATAGATGAGTGAGTGATGACGGAAAGCAACGAGCTGCCCGAAGCGCCCGCGGTGGCGCGCGAGGTGTTCACCAGTGAGGCGTTGGGCAGGGCCGAGGCGTTCGCGGCGCTGCTCGCGGGCCCCGGAGTGGTACGCGGACTGATCGGGCCACGCGAGGTTCCCCGGATCTGGGACCGCCATCTTCTCAACTGTGCGGTCGTTGAGGAGGCCATCCCAGAGGGCACTCGACTGGTGGACATCGGATCCGGTGCCGGGCTGCCCGGTCTGGTCCTGGCGATCGTCCGCCCCGACATCACGGTGACGTTGCTCGAACCGCTGTTGCGCCGGACCACGTTCCTGGAGGAGTGCGTGACGGTGCTGGAGTTGGGCAATGTCGAGGTGCTGCGCGGCAGGGCCGAGGAACTGGCGCGCAAGCGGCTGTTCGACGTCGCGACCGCGCGTGCGGTGGCTCCACTTGACCGTCTGCTTGCATGGTCCATGCCGCTGCTTGGAGAGGGTGGCGAGCTGCTCGCCATGAAGGGAGAGCGCGCGGCGGAGGAACTTGAGGCCGCCGGGCCGCAACTCAAGGCGTACGGGGCGCGTACCGCCGAGCTTGTTACGGTGGGGCACGGTAAGGTCGAGCCGCCCACCACTCTCGTTCGCGTCGTCGCGGGCCGGTCTCCCCAGCAGAGTGGAAAGGGCGCGCGGCACCGACGAAAGAGGTGAAGGTCTTGCCGGGTGCGGAAGCGGGCCTGGGTTGGCCGGAGAATCACATCGCCGTACCCTTGGAGATCGCGTCGGTAGGTCGGCCGTCCGGGGTCGGCTGGCCTTTTATCTCTGTTTCGCAGAGCGAAAGGGCGACGACCGTGTCCCAGACCCCCCTTATTTCCGGCGATTCGCCGCTGGTACGAGAGGCACTGAGCTCTGTGGTTTCACGTGAAACAGCCACGGCCGCTCCTGCGGCTGCGCCTTCGATTGGATACTCGACACGGAACGAAGGGGAGTGGCCCCGCCCCCCGAAGTGCCGCGTTATGACAGTGGCGAACCAGAAGGGCGGCGTCGGAAAGACCACGACCACCGTCAATCTGGCCGCGGCGCTGTCGATGCACGGGCAGCGCGTTCTTGTGGTGGACCTTGACCCGCAGGGCAATGCCTCGACGGCGTTGGCGACGGAGCATCGGTCGGGTGTTCCGTCTGTTTATCAGGTCCTGGTGGACGATCTCCCGTTGGCGTCCATCGTGAAGCCGGTTCCGGAGATGCCGAACCTGTACTGCGCCCCCGCGACGCTGGATCTCGCCGGCGCGGAGATCGAGCTGGTGCCGATGGTCGGGCGGGAGACCCGGCTGAAGCGCGCCTTGAACGCCTTCGACTCCATGGAGCTGGACTACATCCTGATCGACTGCCCGCCCTCGCTCGGCCTCCTCACGGTCAACGCGATGGCGGCGGCGCAGGAAGTTCTGATCCCCATCCAGTGTGAGTACTACGCGTTGGAGGGACTCACCCAGCTGTTGCAGAACGTCGAACTGGTGCGGGTTCACCTGAACCAGGATCTGAACGTCTCGACGATCCTGCTGACGATGTACGACGGCCGGACCCGGCTCGCGTCGCAGGTGGCGGAAGAGGTGCGGTCGCATTTCGGTGACACGGTGTTGAACGCGGTCATTCCGCGAAGCGTCCGCGTCTCCGAGGCGCCCAGCTACAGCCAGTCGGTCATGACGTACGACCCCGGATCGAGTGGTGCCCTGGCGTACAAGGAAGCCGCCCGCGAGATGGCCTACCGAGGCGCGGCGGTTGCGGAGGCGTAGCGGGTTGCGGGCACTTAACGAGCCCGTACAGCGGTAACCTCTCGTGGTGGAGTGCCCGGCGACTCTGGATCGCTGGGCACTGTCTTTCGTGCGGTGTTAAGGAGCAGCGTTGTCTCAGCAGCGTCGGGGACTGGGCAAGGGCCTTGGGGCACTGATTCCCACCGGGCCGATCGTCGAGCCGACGATCGCGACCGGTCCATCGGCGGAGCCTGCGGATTCCGGGTTGCGACCTGTCGAGGGCGCATACTTCCAGGAGATCCCCCTTGAGGCGATCGTGCCCAACCCGCGCCAGCCGCGCGACGTGTTCGACGAGGACCGCCTGGACGAGCTGGCCGACTCCATCAAGGAGGTGGGCCTGCTCCAGCCGATCGTCGTACGCGCTCTCGGCGAGGGACGTTTCGAGCTCGTGATGGGGGAGCGGCGGTGGCGGGCGTCGAAGCTCGCGGGCTTGGAGCAGATTCCCGCGATCGTGCGCAGCACTCAGGACGACGAGATGCTTCGCGAGGCACTGATCGAGAACCTTCAACGTGAGCAGCTGAACGCGCTGGAGGAAGGCGCCGCTTACCGGCAGCTGCTCGATGACTTCGGGGCCACGCACGAGGTCCTGGCGAAGAAGGTCGGTCGATCTCGCTCGCACATCACGAACACGCTCCGACTGCTGAACCTGGCCTCGAACGTCCAGCTGCGCCTGGCGGCCGGGACGATCAGCGCCGGGCACGCTCGGGCATTGTTGCCGTTGGAAGACCCCGCGGCACAGGAGCGCCTGGCGAGCCGGATCGTCGCGGAGGGACTCTCGGTTCGTACGGTGGAAGAGATCGTCGCTTTGGGCGAGGCCACGGCCGGCCCTGCTCCTCGTAAGCCTCGGGCGAAGAAGCCGACCGCGCCCGCACTGACGGAGTTGGCGGAACGGCTCTCCGACCATTTCGATACCAAGGTGAAAGTGGACCTGGGGAGTCGGAAGGGTCGGATCGTCGTCGAGTTTTCCACGATCGATGATCTGGAGCGGATCATCGGCACCATGGCGCCTGACGCTGTATCCGTCATGGGCGACGGCGAGGAATAGCTCCGATCTTGTGACCCGTCGTGTTTCACGTGAAACACCGCGTGAAGATCGGCATGAGGGTCGGCGGGGGAGAATCGGTGGGGAAGGCCGGCTAGGAAGATCAGCCGGACAATCAGTGGCGAAGTCGGTGGCGAAAGCCGGTGGCGAAGTCGGCTTCGCCTGCGGTTGAGGACCCGCAGGGCGGTCGGTTGGTTGGACGGCTAGTTAGGTTGGGTGCAGCGCGGGGACTGGCGCCCGTGGGCGCTGTACCGTGGGGCGAGTCGCGGTGGTTGGTGTCCGTAGGCACGGCGACGGGGGCTTGCTCCGGCCGGCCGTGATAGCGGGCCCCTGGTGATACCGCTCTCGCGGCCGTCGCGGGCGCGGTGGTTGCTGGCACGGTCTTACGCCGGCCTCCACAAACCCCCGCCTCCGCGCCAAGCTTTCCCGCCGCACCTCGCGCCAGCCCCGTAATGTGCGTGTGCGCTACCTCTATCCACTCCAGGCTCAAGCCATATGAAGCGGCCCTCCTTCAATCCATGTGATTTCTCCCGCTGCACCCACGCGTCGTGCCGCCTTCGTCGTGCCGTCTTCGTCGTGCCGTCTTCGTCGTGCCGCCTTCGTCGTGCCGCCTTCGATGTCAGTGACGCCGGCTTCCCATGGCGCGCGCCTTCTTACCGTCGATCCGGCCTTTTCTCCCTCGCCTTCTCCGCGGCGCCTGAGCCCGATGCTGGCCGCTGTTCACCGCCCAGGCTGTCCCTGTACGCCGTGAGCGGTAGGCGCTCCCACACCAACGCGGTCGGTGGGTCGTGGGCGATGCCGCCGGACGCATGCTGGTGTGACCGCCGCGGGGGTGTTTTCGCGTGGCGAGTTAGAGCCGGACACTCGGCTTCTGGGGAGCGAGGTGAAGGGCGGTGTGCGCTCGGCGACCTATCGGGCCGGCGGATGTAGGCGGGGACGGTGCCGGAGGAACTCGGGAGCCGGGCTTGCTCGCACCGCTGGACGATGGGGAGGGGCACTTTCGCACCGAGGCGGCGAGCTAATGAATGTCACTGGGGCTGCGAGGTGACTGGATTCCAGGTGGCGGTGCGCGGATTGTGGGTCCGTTTCACGTGAAACACATGAGGGACCGGCCCTGGTGGCCGATCCCTCATGGTGGCAACGCGTGCGGCGGTCAGCCGCGGCGGGCGGCCAGTTCGAGGAGTCCCTTGCAGAGGGCGCCGAGATCCCGGCCGGCAGCCTCGGCCGCCATCGGCAGTAGTGAGGTCTCGGTCATGCCGGGAGCGACGTTCACCTCAAGGAAGTAGGGGCGACCGCTCTCGTCGACGATGAGGTCGGTACGGGAGACGTCCCTGAGGCCGAGTGCGGCGTGGGCGGTCACCGCCATCGCGGCGCATGCTTCGGTGTCCTCCGGCGACAGGCGAGCAGGAGCGAAGAACTCGGTGTGCCCCGCCGTATAGCGCGCGGCGTAGTCGTAGACGCCTCCGTCGGGGACGATTTCGACCGGCGGCAGGGCGACCGGCCCGTCGCCGAGGTCCACGACGGAGACGGCCACCTCCACTCCGGCGATGTACTTCTCGATCAGCACGGTGTCGCCGTAGGCGAAGCAGCCCACCATCGCGGCGGGCAGTTCCTCGGCCGAGCGAACGATGGAGGCGCCCAGAGCGGAACCTCCGCGTGAGGGCTTCACGAAGAGCGGCAGCCCGAGCCGGTCCACAATGCGCGCCAGAACTGCCGTCGCGCCCAGGTCGTGGAAGGTCTCCTTGGGGAGGGAGACCGAGTCGGGCGTGTTCAGCCCCCAGGATCGGACGACGGCCTTGGCCGTCGGCTTGTCATAGGCGACCCGGCAGGCGTCGGGAGTGGCACCGACGTACGGCACGCCGAGCAGTTCCAGCACGGAACGGATCGCTCCGTCTTCACCGGCTCCGCCGTGCAGCGTCACGAAGACGGCGTCCGGCGGGTCGGCGAGCACTGCGGGGACCAGCGTGGAGTCGGTGTCGCGGGTCTCGACGACCACCCCGGCCGCGCGCAGCACCTCGCTGACCCGGCGGCCGGAGCGGATGGAGACTTCTCGCTCATAGGAAAGGCCCCCCGCCAACACCAGCACATGCGCCAAGTCACTCATAGGGAGAGGGCCTTTCTCACTTCAGGATTCCGGTACGGCCAGCCCGAACAGGCTAGCCGTACCGGAATCTCAGGCGAGGTCCGGACCCGGCGTGTCGACTCCGGGGTGCTCCGGGGCCGAGCCGGTGCCGAAGGTGTCGCGGAGCTGCAGCTCCTGCTCGATCACGCCGGCCAGCCGGCGCACGCCCTCACGGATGCGGTCGGGCTCGGGATAGCAGTAGGACAGCCGCATGTGCTGCTTGCCGCCGCCGTCGGCGTAGAAGCCGGTCCCGGGAACGAACGCGACCCGCTCGGCCACCGCGCGCGGAAGGATCGCCTTGGAGTTGAGCCCCTCGGGGAGCGTCATCCAGACGAAGAACCCGCCGGCGGGGCGGGTCCATGAGCAACCGGCGGGCATCAGCACCTCGAGCGCGCCGAGAAGGGCGTTGCGCCGCTCGCGGTACAGCTCGCGGAACGATTTGATCTGTTCGCGCCACGGCTGGGTGGCGAGGTACTGCCCCACGGCGAGCTGGGTGAAGGTCGAATGGGACAGCACCGCCGACTCCATGGCGAGCACCAGCTTCTCGCGGACCGCGTGCGGGGCGAGCGCCCATCCCACCCGGAAGCCCGGAGCGAGGGTCTTGGAGAACGAGCCGAGATAGACCACGCCATCGGGATCGTCGGCCCGCAGCGCGCGCAGCGGCTCGCCGTCGAACCCGAGCAGCCCGTACGGATTGTCCTCGACGACCAGGACACCGGCCCGCTGGCAGATCTCCAGGACCTGCCTGCGGCGGACCTCGTTGAGGGTCACACCCGCGGGGTTCTGGAAGGTCGGGATGGTGTAGAGGAACTTGACGCGCTTGCCGGCGGTGTGCAGCGCGTAGATGGTCTGCGCCAGCGACTCGGGGATGAGTCCCTGGTCGTCCATCGCGATGTGCACGACCTTGGCCTGGTAGGCGCTGAAGGTGCCGAGCGCCCCGACGTAGGAGGGCCCCTCGGCGAGCACCACGTCGCCGGGATCGATGAAGATCCGGGTGATCAGGTCGAGAGCCTGCTGGGAGCCGACGGTGACGACGACGTCGTCCGCCCCGGCCTCGATCCCCTCCATCCGCATGACCTCGCAGATCTGCTCGCGCAGATCGGGGTCGCCCTGGCCGGAGCCGTACTGGAGTGCGACCGGGCCGCGTCGGGCGACCAGATCGGCGACCAGCTCGCCGACCACGTCGAGGGGGAGAGCCGTGACGTACGGCATGCCGCCGGCGAGCGAGACCACCTCGGGCCTCGACGCGACGGCGAAGAGAGCTCGGACCTCGGAGGCGACCATCCCGGTAGCTCGTGCGGCGTACCGATCGACATAGGCGTCAATTCGCGACCCGTGGGGCGCGGTCGTCCGACCGTGATCGAGCTCGTGCGTCACGGTCCACCTCCGTTCACATAGCCGAGAAACCAGACTACGGCAGTGTTGCTGTTCGATCGTCGCCGGGCCGCTTCCCGGTGACGCGTAGCGATCCCGGAGCTGGTGGCCGCCTTCGACGCGCGGACGTACCGCAAGGGGTCGGCAGTACGGGGACCGGGCCGGGTCGCTGAGTTACGATGCCAGCGGGAGACGCGGTGGTCGTGTGGTTTTCCGCACATGCGACGGTGTCTTCGGGGGCTCATGTACTCCTCTCGGGGATTGGGGCAACACGTGTCGCGTCGGCTGGCCAACGTCACTCTGGATAACCTCGACGATTTGCCGCGGCGATGCAGGCGCTGTGTCTTCTGGGAACTCGACCCCATGAGCGGTGAGCGTGCCGCGCAGGCCGGTGATCCCGGGCTGGAGAAGGAAGCGTGGATCTCCGCGACGCTCCTGGAGTGGGGGAGCTGCGGGAAGATCGCGTATGTCGACGGTGTGGCCGCGGGCTTCGTGCTGTACGCGCCGCCGCTCTACGTGCCGCGCTCGGTCGCCTTCCCGACGTCGCCGGTCAGTTCGGACGCCGTGCTGCTGATGACGGCGCACATCATCCCCGAGTTCTCGGGTGGCGGGCTCGGCCGGATGCTGGTGCAGGGCGTCGCCAAGGACCTCACCCGGCGCGGAGTCCGGGCCATCGAGGCGTTCGGCGATCTGAAGTGGGAGCAGCCGGGCTGTCTGGTCCCCGCCGAATATCTGCTGTCCGTCGGGTTCAAGACGGTGCGCCCGCACCTCCGTTTCCCGAGGCTCCGGCTGGAGTTGAAGACCGCCGTCTCCTGGCGCGAGGACGTCGAGGTGGCCCTGGAGAGGCTGCTCGGGTCGATGAGTCCGGAGCGGGCGCTTCGACCGGTCTGAGGCCATCTCAGCGCCTTCGGGCGCCACCGACCTCGTTCCGCGAGCGACGCGACGCCTTCTCAGCGCGATCGAGGCGGCGATGCCCTCCGGTCGCTCGTGGACCCGACGGATGCCGGACCATGTGGAAGCCCCCTGCGCCGCGGACGGCGAGGGGGCTTCGGTGTGGGTGGGTGCCGCCGGAAGGCGGTGGTACGGCTCGCGCCGCAGGGGGCAGATCGTCAGATGATGCCCTCGAGCTCGCGAAGCAGCATCGCCTTCGGCTTGGCGCCGATGATCTGCTTCACGACCTCTCCACCCTTGTAGACGTTCAGCGTCGGGATCTGGAGTACGCCGTAGTCCCGAGGAGTGACGGGATTCTCGTCGATGTTGAGCTTGACGATGGCGAGCCGGTCCGCGTTCTCGGTCGCGATCTCCTCAAGGATCGGCGCGACCTGGCGGCACGGACCGCACCACTCCGCCCAGAAGTCGACGAGGACGGGCTTGTCGCTCTTGAGGACGTCGGCTTCGAAGGTGGCGTCGGTCACGCTCTTGATGGCGCCCAATGTATCTCTCCCCTTGCTCGGTGTGGAGGGTTCAACCGCGGAGCCGGGCCCCGCATTCCCAGGTCAGCTGTTGTGGTGGGCGAGCCAGCGCTCCGCGTCGATGGAGGCGGCGCAGCCCGTGCCGGCGGCGGTGATCGCCTGGCGGTAGGTGTGGTCCACGACGTCGCCCGCGGCGAAGACGCCATCGATGTTGGTGCGGGTGCTCGGCGCCTCGACCTGGATGTACCCGTCGGCGTCCAGGTTCACCTGGCCCTTGACCAGCTCGGTGCGCGGGTCGTGGCCGATCGCGACGAACAGGCCGCCGACGGCGAGTTCGGTCTCCTCGCCGGTCTTGCGGTTGCGGATCAGCACACCGGTGATCTTGTTCTCGCCGAGGACGTCCACGACCTCGCTGTCCCAGATGAAGCGGATCTTCTCGTTGGCGAACGCCCGATCCTGCATGATCTTGCTGGCGCGCAGCTCGTCGCGGCGGTGCACGACGGTCACCGACGATGCGAACCGGGTGAGGAAGATGGCCTCCTCCATCGCGGTGTCTCCGCCGCCGACCACGACGATGTCCTGGCCGCGGAAGAAGAAGCCGTCACAGGTGGCGCACCAGGAGACGCCGTGGCCGGACAGGCGCTTCTCGTTCTCCAGGCCCAGCTCCCGGTAGCCCGATCCAGTCGCGAGGATGACGGACTTCGCGTAGAAGGTGCCGGTGTGGGTCTTGACGACCTTGGGGGTGGCGTTCAGGTCGACTTCGATCACGTCGTCGGCGACCAGCTCGGCCCCGAACCGCTCGGCCTGCTTGCGCATGTTGTCCATGAGATCGGGTCCCATGATGCCGTCGGGGAACCCGGGGAAGTTCTCCACGTCGGTGGTGTTCATGAGGGCGCCGCCCGCGGTCACCGACCCCTCGAACACCAGGGGGTTCAGTTCCGCGCGGGCCGAGTAGACGGCCGCCGTGTAGCCGGCGGGCCCCGACCCGATGATGATCACGTTACGGACGTCGCTCAACGGTCTGCCTTTCGATCCGGGTAATGCCAGTCGCGTCAACAGATCCTAGGCGTCCGGGATTCCCGCCACCCGCCACCGCCGCTCCGGTTACACCCCATCCACCCGAGAACGGGAACAGCCCCCCGCGTGGAGGCGAGGGGCTGTCCGGAAGTTGTCAGCACGGCGGTGCCGTACGCGTCAGTTCCAGGAGGCCAGGCTCTCGGGGCGCAGGCTCTTGCAGGAGGAGTCGACGACCACCACGCGGACCGCGTTGATGTTCTTGTCCTCCCAG
Organism: Microtetraspora glauca; assembly: GCA_001570385.1. GTDB lineage: Bacteria > Actinomycetota > Actinomycetes > Streptosporangiales > Streptosporangiaceae > Microtetraspora > Microtetraspora glauca. Next base: position 211,805 of record BBYL01000013.1, read on the forward strand.
AAGGCCATGATCGTGGCCTCGTTGCCGTTGTAGAGCGCCTTGTCGACCCCGATGGGCTTGCGGTCGAGCTGGTTGGAGAACCGCCTGACACACTTGTCGAGCGGCTCGTCGTCGGTGGTGTCCGACGCGGGGCCGACACCGAAGTAGCCGAGCAGCGGGCCGCTCAGCTCGCGGTTGGTGTAGTTGTGGCCGCTCGCGGACACGGTGTAGGTCGTCGCCTTCAGCTCGCTCGCCGTCGGGTCGCTGCTCGGATCCGCCTGGCTCGCCACGTACGGCGTCGACCCGCCGCCCTGGGCGGACAGGACGGTGGTGGCCACCCCGGTGCCTCCGATGACGACGGCGGCCGCAGCGGCGGCCACAGCCGGCATCGCCCAGAGACGCCGCCGCTTCTTGGTGGCGACGGGCACGATCGTGCCGTCGTCCGCGACGACGCCGAGAGTGGCCGCGGCGGGAACCGCGGGTGCGGTCTCCTCCTGCGGAGCCGTCTCCCAAGGGGCGTCCCGCATGATCCGGCCCCAGTCGGGGGTCTCCACGACGCGGAGCCCGCCGTCGCCGAGATCACGGGACGATTCGGCGGCCAGCGCGCGATCGATGCGCATGGCGACGCCCAACGGCATCGCCGGCACCGGGACCGCTGCCAGTACCTCTCGAACCGCCGCCAGGTCGGCAAGGCTCTCCCCGCAGGGATCGCAGATCGCGAGATGCTCGCGGACCCGCCGGGCCGTGGCGTCGTCGAGGAGACCTTCGGCCAGCTCGGCCAGGATCTCCAGGTCGTAGTGCGTATCACCCGTCACGAAGTTCTGCTCCCTTCGCGGATGAGACGCGAGTTCTGTCCGATCGGTTCCGCAAATGCGAAAGAATGGGGGCAAGTTTGGCGCGTCCGCGTGCGCATCGACTCTTCACTGTCCCAGCGGGGACGCCGAGCACACCAGCCGCGTCCTCCACCGAATAGCCCATCATGTCGACCAGGACCAGGGCCGCCCGCTGGTCCGCGGGCAGCACCTTGAGCGCGGCGGAGACGTCCATCGAGACCTCGCGCTCGCCGGCCTGGTCGGGCATCGGCGTGTCACGCTCGGCGGCCTCGATCAGCTCGTCGTCGGCCACGGGCCGTACCGACTTGCGGCGCATCCTGTCGAGACAGGCGTTCACCACGATGCGGTGCAGCCAGGTCGTGACCGCGGCCTCGCCGCGGAAGCTCTCCGCCTTGCGATAGGCGGATACGAACGCGTCCTGTACGGCGTCGGCCGCCTCGTCAGGGTCGCCGAGGGTCCGCAGGGCGACGGCCCACATGCGGTCTCGATGGCGCTTGACGATCTCGCTGAACGCGTGGGGATCGCCGCCGATGTGGCGGCTCAGAAGGTCGGCATCGCTCACCGCCGACCGGGCGGCGTGCTCAGCCGGTGGGAAGTTCTCAGGTGGGGGATTCACAAGGCCTGCTATGCCGATCCAGGGGAATGCACTATTACGTCATAGATGGTGCCACGATACCTACCCTCATGTGGCGGAAGCCGGGTGAACCAGATCAAAACGTACTGACCGGTCACCGGCTTGCCGGGCGTGAGGGTCACCGTGCCGGAGGCGTCCTTGCTCTCGGCCACGGTCTTCAGCACGCTGAGATCGGCGGCGTTCCCGACCTTGAGCTGGACCGACGCGCCGGGGGTGTTGGCCAGCGAGACGACGACGTCGGAGATCTGGACCGGGCCGTTCATGTCGAGGATGAGCCCGACGCCCTCCTTCAACCGGCCGAACTCCGCGGTGTTGTAGTTCGTCGTGTGCCACTCGGTCGACGGCTTGTTGTCGATGGCGTACGGCGCGAACTGGGGGTTCTCCTCGAGATCGTCGCCAAGGGGGTCGAACCCCGCGGCGCTGACCGGCTTGATGGCCACCGGCTTGGGGATGGCCGTCGGCGACGGGGACGTCGTGGGCGCGGCGACCGGGTTGTTGCCCAGGCTCCTGCCCACCGTCCAGGCGCCGATCCCCACCGCGAGCATGATCATCAGCACCAGCACGGTGACCAGGGCCCGGCTGAGCGTTCCCGACGAAGGGCGGTGCGGCGGTGTGGGGTTCGGCAGCGTGGGCGGCAGGGGCGGCCGCGAAGCCATCGTGTCCCGCCCCTCTGAGTGCAGCACCGCGGGCGGAACCGCGGACACCGGAACCGGGGAGGGCCGGGGCACCTCGGACAACGCGTCCGAGACCTCGGACGGGGTCGTCAGCGGCGTCAGCCCGCGCCTGCTCTCAGGGAGGAGCGTCCGGCAGGTGATGGTGTCCAGATAGCCCGGCACGCCCGCGGTGACCTGGCGCGGGGTGCACAGCTTGCCGTCGTCCGTGGGCGCGGGGGGAAGCCCGGTGTCCTCGTCACTCGGCCAGTGACCGGTCAGCGCGGCGTACAGCAGCCGGCCGAGGCCCTCGGCGTCGTCCTTCGCGGGATCGTCGCTGGACAGGCCGACGATCGCGGCGTCCACGGCGCAGCCGAGCAGCTTGACCGTGCCGCTGGAAGTCCACACCAGGCGGGCGGGAGTGAGCTGCAGATGGGTCAGCCCGGCCTCGTGCGCGTGCGCCAGCGCCTCGGCGGCCTCGGCCACCAGGGCGGCGCCGCGCTCGGGCTCCAGCCCTCCGGCCGAGATCAGGTCGGCGAGCGAGTCGCCGCTCACCCACTCGCTGACGACGTACGCGGTGCCGTCCTCGTCGGCGGCGTCGAACACCTGCGTCAGACGGGGGTCGGTGAGACGGCTCGCCGCGCGGGCGGCGGTCACGACCTCCTCGACCCGGTCGAACTCGGGGGAGAAGGTGTGCACCGCGACCGGGCGGGCGAGGATCTCGTCGATGGCCTTCCAGAGCGTCACGCCATTGGACTCGCTGACCCGGTCCTCAAGGCGGAACCGGTCGGCCAGACGAGACCCCGGTTCTACCGTGGACATACTCATCAGGCCGCCTTACCCCGCAGCCGACCGGCACGCATCAGACGATGCCGGGTGGATCCGCCCACGCCTTCTCGCTTCCGCTCGCCGGTCTAACTCCTGGCGCACCATGCTAGTGCCGTGCCGGTCCTGCCCGCCTTCCTGTTGGGAGACGCCTCGAACGGGCAGGCGGACACTAGCGCCTTACCCGCCCCGCCACCAGTCCAATGATGGAGCTGACTTCCGGTATCCGCATCCTGTGCGCCGTGGCGAGGTAAAGCACCACGCCGAACCCGCCTCCGGCGGCCAGCATGATCGCCGAGGTGAGCGCGGTGATGTCGGCGAACTGCCGGGTGAGCCACAGCGCGAGCAACGCGATCAGCGCCGCCGGGATCGCCGCGGTGTACATCTGGGAGAGCCCCGAGAACACGTCCCGGCCGCCGAGCCCGCCGACCTTCCGGCTGGCCAGCGCCCAGGCGACACCGCTACCCAGAACATAGGCGATCATGAAGGAGAACGCCAGGCCGATCACGATGTAGCGCGGCGGGAGCATGAAGTACGCGACGAGGCTCAGGGCGGCGTTGATCAGGACGTTCAGGCCGCCGAGGATCGTGGGGGTCCGGGTGTCCCCGAAGCTGTAGAACACCCGCAGCAGCAGCTGGAAGATCGAGAATGGCACCAGGGCCAGACCGAAGACCTGCAGCACGTTGCCGATGTAGAGCGCGTTGCCCCCCGTCATCCGGCCCCAGGAGAAGATCAGCGTCGTCACCGCCGGGCCGAGCACCATGAGCAGCATCCCGGCCGGCACGATCACCGACGAGATGAGCCGCACCGCCGAGCCGAACTCCTCCCGCGCCGAGCCGAACTCGCCGTCGGCCACGTACCGGCTCATCCGCGGCAGCATCGCCGTGATCACCGACACCGCGATGATCCCGTACGGGAGCTGGAAGAGCTGGAAGGCGTAGGCGTAGGCGCTGTTGCCCATGCCCGGCGCCTGCTCGCCGGCGCCGGTGGCGAGCTTGGTCGTCACCAGGAAGCCAAGCTGGGTGATGCCCACGTAGACGAACGTCCAGCTCGCCGTCTTCGCGGCCTCTCCGAGCCCGGTGTCGCGCAGCCCGAAGCGCGGCCGGAACCGGAACCCGGCCCGGTGCAGGGCGATGATGAGGATGATCGCCTGGGCCACGATGCCCGCCGTGGTCCCGAGGCCGAGCAGGACCAGGTCGCGGTCGGTCACCTCCTCGATGTTCGCCGAGGCGCCGCCGATGACGATGTACGCGATGCCGACCCCGATGACGACGATGTTGTTCAGCACCGGCGCCCACATCGGGGCGGCGAACCTGTCGCGGGTGTTGAGGATCGCGCCCGCCAGCGCGCCGATCCCGAAGAAGGCGATCTGCGGGAGGATCAGCATGGCCAGCGTGGTGGCGATCTCGACCTTCCGCGGCGTCCAGTTGTCCGCCGTGTACAGCTGCATGATCGGTCCGGCCAGCAGCACGCCGAGTACGGCGATCACGGAGAGAATGAGGATCGCCAGCGTCATCAGCCGCTGCTCGAACGCCTTGCCCGCGTCGGCGTCCCGCTTCTGCGCCCGCACGATCATGGGCACGATCACGCTGCTCAGCACGCCGCCGATGAGCAGGTCGAACAGGATGTACGGGATCTGGTAGGCCGCGTTGTAGGCGTCACCCAGCGCCCATGTGCCGATGGCCGCGGCGATCACCGCGGTCCGCAGGAAGCCGGTGAGCCGGGACACCATCGTCCCGGCCATCATGACCGCGCTCGCGCGCAACACCCGGCTCATGCCTGCCCCTCGCCTGACGGCTCGGGTCGGCATGCGCCGAATGCACTGCGCTTATTGATTCGCTCGCTTCGCTCGCTCATGCCTGCCCCTCGCCTGACGGTTCGGGCCGGGATGCGCGGAAAGCTCTGTGATTGTTGGTTCGCTCGCTCATGCCTGCCCCTCGCCGTGCTCGGCGGGTACGGTGCTCTGCTCGCGGGCCGCCCCGGGCGTACTGGGAGGCGGTGACTTGCCGGACCGGCGCCGCAGGATGCGCATGACCACGGCGGCCAGCATGATCGCGAGCGCGGCGCCGACGATGACCAGCGCGATGCCCGTGTAGCCGGTGGCGCGGACGGTCACGTGGACCTCCTTGCCGTACGGCTTGCCGTCGGCGGTCAGGAGCTGCACGGCGATCGTGCTCTCTCCGCCGCTGCCGTGTACGGTCACGGGGACGTTCACCAGTTGGCTGCGGTTCTTGAAGATGTCGAGCCGCTCGGTCTCGTAGACCCCTCCCGGCGCGTCGATCCCCAGCCGCGACCTGTCGTCGGACGTCACTCTGATCTTGATCGCGACGCTGTCGGGCAGCGAGTTGTCCACGCTGACCGGCACCTGGCCGTTGGTGCCCGCGAGCGCCCGGGGCGTGTCGATGACCGACACCAGGGCGACTCGCTGCTCGATGGACGCGCGCACCTGCTTGACGAAGCCGCCCGCCCGCTTCGCGTCGCCACGCCAGGAGGCGGAGGCGAGCCGGAGGATGGCGTCACCGAACAGCTTCTGCTGCTCGGCGGTCACCGTCTCGGCGATCACCGCCTGGCGGCTGAGCTTCTTCACACCGCCCAGATAGGAGCGGGTCAGCTCGGCCGCGCGATCCTGGTCGCTGTACACGAGGTCGGAGCGCGGCACCTGCACCTTGCCGGGCCGTACCGAGTTCAGCGTGGTCAGCTGCAGCCAGGGAGCCGACGACGCCGCCTTGATCAACCCGGACACGAACTCGGGATCGGGGTTCCACAGGCGTGTGGACGGCGCGGCGATCACCGTCCTGGGCTGCTGCTGCGGCTGGACGGCCTGCCCGGTCGCCCCCGCCTGCTGCGAGAGCCCGGCCTGTCCCGCCGGCTGCGGCTGCTCGAACGCGATCATCGCGGTCTCGGCGAGGAAACGCTGCCGCGCGAGCAGGGCGGCCCCGGGGAGGGACGTGTCCACGTCGAGGGCCGCGCTGAGCGTGGGGTCGGTGAGCAGCGCGGTGAGCGACCCGGAGACCGTGTCGACGGTCGTCGCCGCGTCCGGCGTCGTGGCGATCTGCGGATCCGGTGGCAGGGTCGCCCCGGACATCAGGACCGTGCGCACCCCCGCCGTCGCCAGTTCGTCGAGGCCGTCGCGATCCAGCGCGCCGCCGACCGGCCACGTCGTCGAGGTCGGGATCTCGCGGCCGAGGACGTCCCCGGCGACCTCCGCGCCCTTCTTGACCGCATCCTGCGTGGGCGCGTCCAGTCCTGCGTGCACCAGCGCCGTCACGTCCGGATCCGCGTACGGCGTGGCCACCACGGGCCTGCTCGTGAGCGCGGCGCGCAGGCCGTCGAGCCAGCGGCGGGCGGCGGGGTCGGCGGCCTTCTTCGCGCCGCCGCTCGCCGTCTTGACGGTGTACTCCCCGGTGGCCGTACGGCGGGCGTCGTCGAGCAGCGCTGGATCGACGAACCAGGTGACGGTGCGCCCGCTCTTCTGTACCAGGTCGAGCAGGGAGGCGAGGCGGCCCGTGGAGACCGACGCGCGCAGGTCGTCGTCCATGAAGTCGTCGTCGCTCGCCCGGTGCGGGCGGTCCACGATCGGCATCGCCATGGCGAGCTTCACCTTGGGCACCGGCTGCTCGGGCGGCACGTATGTCAGGAAGGTGCGCTCGATCTCGATCGACTGCAGGCTGACGCCGTCCTGGACCTCGATGGCGAGGGGGTAGACGCCCTGGCGCGTCATGCCGATATCGCGCGGGGCCACGGTGAACTCGAAGCGCAGTTTTCCGGCCCCGTCGAGCGGCGTGGCCTGGACCTTCGTGCTGTAGGAGGGAGTGGGGTACTCCTGGCCGGTCGCGAAGCTCGCCATCTCCGCCCGCGACCGGAACGGTTGTCCCCAATGGATGCGGACCCGTACGGAGGCCGACGGTGTGCCCGTGACCACACCGGAGATCGTTATTGGGCTGGCCTGGTCCCGTAGCACTCCGGAGCTGATCTGCTCGATCACCAGCGGATCGACCGCCGTCGCCTTGGTCGTCACGGCACTCGTCGCCGCCGTGCCCGCGACAGCCGTACCGGCCATGCCCGTCGGAGCGAGCAGGGCGGTCAGCAGGATCAGCGGAGCGGCCTTACGGATCACGTGCGGGCCAGGTGTGAGGATCGGCGCACGCCCAGAATGGTATGGCCTAAGCCGTCCTCATTGGGCTTGCCAGGGTCGTCAAACCGCGTGGCCGGGGCACTGTCAGGTCCGCGGGCTTGCCCGCCACCAGCGAGAAGAGGCGCGCGGCACGGATTCGCAGTGCCGTGCGTCGTTCGCCCGTGGCGGTGTAGACGGACTCCTCCGGATGGGGGCCGTCGGCGAGTCGCTGGTCGACGAGGACCGCCAGGCCGTCGGGGAGCAGCAGCGGGCAGACGAGCCCGGCGGCGTAGTCGGTCACCGAATTCACCACGAAGGCCGACGCCGTGGAAACACGGTCGGCGCCGAGGACGGCCGCCACCGCGGACGGCGCGGGGACCGTCCCGGCCGCGCCGACCACGGCCACGGGCTCGGCCACGCCGCGCGTCACGGCCTCGAACACCGTGACGCAGACGCACCGGGAGGCCGGGGCGTCGAGGACCTCCGGCAACTCGTCGGCGCATGTCAAGGGACGCGGAAGACGTACGATCTCATGGTGGATCTGGTGGGCGAGGAGCCAGCGGTGAATGGCGAGAGCGTCCTTCATCTCAATGCTCCTTGCCTCGTCCCAGAGCCCCCGGCCCACCCGTAGAACGTGATCGCAGCGTGTCGGGGGAAACCTGTTCCGTGACCGAAGGACGTACCCAGCCTTGTCCGTTTCAAATCTGAGCGACTTTCAGAAACGCGCCGTGGACGACCTGTTCCGGCGGATCGCTCCGGTCGCCGACGAGGTCGGCGCGATGTTCGCCGCGCGCGGCCACGAGTTGGCCCTCGTCGGCGGATCGGTCCGCGACGTCTTCCTCAGCCGGATCGGGAACGACCTGGACCTGACCACGGACGCCAGGCCCGAGCAGGTGCTGGAGATCGTCAAGGACTGGGCGGACGCCATCTGGACGATCGGGATCGACTTCGGCACCGTGGGCGTGCGCAAGGGCGGCTGGTTGCTGGAGATCACCACCTACCGCGACGAGTCGTACGACCGCGCCTCCCGGAAACCCGACGTGGCGTACGGCGACACGCTGGACGGCGACCTCGCCCGCAGGGACTTCGCGGTCAACGCGATGGCGGTGCGCCTGCCCGGCCACGAGTTCGTCGATCCGCACGGCGGGCTCTCCGACCTGATGGCCAAGGTGCTGCGGACCCCGGGCACGCCGGAGCAGTCCTTCGACGACGACCCGCTGCGGATGCTGCGCGCTGCGCGGTTCGCCTCCCAGCTCGGGTTCACCGTCGATCCGAAGGCCGTCGAGGCGATGACGGCGATGGCCGGGCGCATCGAGATCGTCTCCGCCGAGCGGATCCGCGACGAGCTGGACAAGCTCGTCTGCGGCGCGCACCCCCGTGAGGGCCTGTCGCTGCTCGTGGAGACCGGGTTGGCCGCGCACGTCCTGCCCGAGCTGCCGAAGCTGCGCCTGGAGATCGACGAGCACCATCGGCACAAGGACGTCTACGAGCACACGCTGATCGTCCTTGAGCAGGCGATCGGGCTGGAGGATCCCGGGCCCGACCGTGTCCTGCGCTGGGCCGCGCTGCTGCACGACGTGGGCAAGCCCAAGACCCGCAGGAACGAGTCCGCGGGGCGGGTGTCCTTCCACCACCACGAGGTCGTCGGCGCCCAGCTGGCCAAGAAGCGGCTGGCGGAGCTGAGGTTCCCCAAGGACGTCGTCGCCGACGTCTCCCGGCTGGTGGAGCTGCACCTGCGCTTCCACGGGTACGGCTCGGGCGAGTGGACCGACAGCGCCGTGCGGCGTTACGTGCGCGACGCCGGACATCTGCTCGACCGCCTGCACAAGCTCACCAGGGCCGACTGCACGACCCGCAACAAGCGCAAGGCCGCCGCGCTGTCACGGACGTACGACCAGCTCGAGGAGCGCATCGCCCGGCTCGCCGACGAGGAGGAGCTCGCCAAGATGCGTCCCGAGCTCGACGGGAACGAGATCCAGGAGATCCTCGGCGTCTCCCCGGGACCGGTCGTCGGCCGCGCGTACAAGCACATGCTGGAAGTGCGGATGGATCTGGGCGTGATCGGCAAGGACGCGGCCCGCGAGGAGCTGCTGACCTGGGCCAGGGCGCAGAACGTCCTGCCCTGATCCGGCACGCGGTCACCCTCTGGGGTGCATGGCCTGGGCGGCGACGAGATCCTGCGGCTGGACCGGGAGTACGTGTGGCACCTCTACGCGGCGGTGCCGGCGGGCGTCCCGGTCCACGCGGTGCGCCGGGCCGAGGGCGTACGCCTGCACGCCGGAGGACATCGGCAGGATCACCGGAGCCCTGGTCGCGGCCTCAGACGTTCTTCGACGCTCCGACCGTCGCGGCGCCGCCCGACGGGACGAGCAGGCGGTACCCCACCGCCCCCAGCGCGTACACACCCGCGATGACGCCGAGGGCGGTGTACGACTTGCCGTTCGGCGGGAGCATCGTCGCCGCGATCATCGCGCCGAGCACGGTCGTGCCGTTGAAGAGCATGTCGTAGATCGAGAACACCCGGCCGAGATAGACGTCGTCGATGTCCCGCTGCACGACCGTGTCGGCGCAGATCTTGACGCTCTGGCCGCCCACGCCGAGCACGAACCCGGCGACGAGGAAGCCCCACTGGTGGAACGGCAGGCAGAGCACCAGCTCCAGCACTCCGCAGCCCGCCAGCATGGCCGGGATCCAGTTCTCGATGCCGAACCGCTCGGCGCCCCACGGCGTGATCAGCGCGGCGACGAAGAACCCCACGCCCGAAGTCGCCACCACCAGCGTGATGCCCCTGAGCGCCACCTCGGCGTCCGTCGTGAAGTAGTACCGGTACAGCATGACCACCAGCGCGATGGACATGCCGTACATCAGACGGTGGGTGGCCATGGCGCCGAGCGCGGCCGCCGCCTGGCGGCGGGAGAGGATGTGCCGCGCGCCGTTCACGAGCCCGGCCAGGACGTCCCGGATCACCTCGCTCGCGCGCGGCCGGTCCGGGTCGTACGGCGGACCGAGCAGTTCGCGCGGCATCGTGCGCGCGATCAGCGCGCTGAACCCGAAGGCCAGGCCCGAGACGACGAGTAGGACGACGGTGCCGCCGGTGTGCGGGCCGAGCGCGAAGCGGAGGAGGAGCCCGATGCCCGCGCCGACGAAGGTCAGCACGGTGCCCGAGGTCGGCGTCACCGAGTTGGCGATCATGAGCCGGTCGGACGGCACGACATGGGGGAGCGACGCTCCCAGCGCGGCGAGGAAGAAGCGGTTGACGCCGAGCACGGCGAGTGCCGCGGTGTAGAAGACGACCTCAGAGGCCCCGCCGGCGAGCAGGGCCGCGGTCAGGACCAGCAGCGTGCCCCGGACGACGGGCGCGACGACCAGGATCTGCCGACGTGACCAGCGGTCGATGAACACCCCGACGAACGGCCCGAGCACGCTGTACGGCAGGAACAGCACGGCCATGCCGGCCGCGATCGCCGTCGCGGTGGCCTGCTTCTCCGGGCTGAAGAAGGCGAAGCCGGCGACGGCGGCCTGAAAGATTCCGTCGGAGAACTGCGACACCAGGCGGGTTCCGAAGAGCCGCCTGAAATCCCGCCCCCGCAGGACCACACGCAGATCTGAGACGTATGACACGTGCGACAGCCTACGCGGGGCCGCCGGACCGGCGTATCAGGAAGATCCCTGACCCGCCCCTGAAGATATTCATGGTTCGTGAGGATTCCCGGGACAAACCCCGTAACCTCGGTCGTGTGACCAATGACGAACATGTCGTGCTGGTCGACGGCGAGGGAAACCCCATCGGCACGGCCCCGAAGGCCGAGGTGCACGGCACCGACACGCCGTTGCATCTGGCGTTCTCCAGCTACGTCTTCGACCGCGAGGGGCGGCTGCTGCTCTCCCAGCGGGCCGGGCACAAGCTGACCTGGCCGGCGCAGTGGACGAACAGCTGCTGCGGGCATCCGCTGCCGGATGAGGCCCTTCCCACGGCGGTGATCAGGCGGCTGCGGTACGAACTCGGGCTCGCCGTCGAGAGCGTGGATCTCCTGCTGCCCCGGTTCGCGTACCGGGCGGTCATGGACAACGGGACCGTCGAGAACGAGCTGTGCCCGGTCTACCGGGTGATCGTCTCGGAGGAGGCGGTGCCCAACCCCGAAGAGGTCGACGCGGTCCGCTGGATGCCGTGGAAGCAGTTCGCCGACATGGTGCTGAGCGGCGAGATGGACATCTCGCCCTGGGCGCGGGAGCAGGTGCCGCAGCTCGTGGCGCTCGGGCCTGACCCGCTCACCTGGCCCGTGGGCGATCCGGCGGAGCTGCCCGCCGCGGTCCGCTGACCAGAGGCCGACCGCGCCAGGACCAGAACAAGAAGATCGCGGTGCTCGGCGGAGCGCTCGCCGGGGACGGGCAAGCACATGATCTGACGACGACGCCCCGGCTCGAACACGAGCCGGGGCGTCCGTCGATTCCGGGCCCCTCGGAGGGAGGGGCGTCAGCGCTCGAGCTGGCCGCGGATGAACTTCTCCACGGCCTCACGCGCGACGTCGTCGGAGTACTGCTCCGGCGGGGACTTCATGAAGTACGACGAGGGCGACAGCAGCGGGCCGCCGATGCCCCGGTCAAGCGCGATCTTGGCGGCGCGGACCGCGTCGATGATGATGCCCGCGGAGTTGGGGGAGTCCCAGACCTCCAGCTTGTACTCCAGGTTGAGCGGCGTGTCGCCGAACGACCTGCCCTCCAGGCGGACGTAGGCCCACTTGCGGTCGTCGAGCCACGGCACGTGGTCGGACGGGCCGATGTGGACGTCGGCCTTGGACATCTCGTGCGGGATCTGCGAGGTGACCGACTGCGTCTTGGAGATCTTCTTGGACTGGAGCCGCTTGCGCTCCAGCATGTTCATGAAGTCCATGTTGCCGCCGAAGTTGAGCTGGTACGTGCGCAGCAGTTCGACACCGCGGTCCTCGAACAGCTTGGCCATCACCCGGTGCGTGATGGTGGCGCCCACCTGGGACTTGATGTCGTCGCCGACGATCGGCACGCCGGCCTCGGTGAACTTGGCCGCCCACTCGGGGTCGGACGCGATGAACACCGGCAGCGCGTTGACGAACGCCACATTGGCGTCGATCGCGCACTGGGCGTAGAACCGGTCGGCCTCCTCGGACCCGACGGGCAGGTAGGACACCAGGACGTCGACCTCGGCGTCCTTGAGCGCCCGCACGACGTCGACCGGCTGCTCGTCGGACTCCTCGATGATCTCGCGGTAGTACTCACCGAGACCGTCGAAGGTGTGCCCACGCTGCACGGTGACGCCCAGGGGCGGCACGTCGCAGATCTTGATCGTGTTGTTCTCGGAGGCCACGATCGCCTCCGACAGGTCGCGACCGACCTTCTTGGCGTCCACGTCGAAAGCGGCGACGAACTCGACGTCACCGACGTGGTATTCGCCGAACTTCACGTGCATCAGGCCCGGCACTCGGCTGGCCGGGTCGGCGTCCTTGTAGTAGTGGACGCCCTGCACCAGTGACGCGGCACAGTTCCCCACACCCACGATGGCTACGCGCACCGAACCCATCGCACTCGCTCCTTTACTCATCTGTCCTGGGCTCTTCGGCCCCGGTGGTCGTGTCCTGTACGGCAGACGGTCGTTCTGTGGTCGTGCTCGGGTCCTCGCGTGCCGCGGTGCCCCGCCGTTCTGAGTCGATCAGCTCGTTCAGCCACCGCACCTCGCGCTCGACCGATTCGAGCCCGTGGCGCTGCAGCTCCAGCGTGTAGCTGTCGAGCCGTTCCCTCGTCCGGGAGAGAGCCGTACGGACGCTGTCCAGACGCTCTTCCAGGCGGCTGCGGCGGCCTTCGAGGATGCGTAGGCGTACCTCCGCCTCCGTGTGACGGAAGAAGGCGAAGTGGATGCCGAAGCTCTCGTCCTCCCAGGCGGACGGCCCGGCCTGGGTGAGCAGCTCGTGCAGCCGTTCTTTGCCTTCGGCGGTCAGCTTGTACACGATCTTCGACCTGCGGCCGATGACGGTGTCCGCCGGCGGCTCCTCTTCGGTGATGAGACCGTCGTTGAGCAGCGCCCTGAGACAGGGATACAGCGAGCCGTAGGAGAACGCGCGGAACATCCCGAGCAGGGTGTTGAGCCGTTTCCGCAGCTCGTACCCGTGCAGGGGGGTTTCGTGTAGCGAGCCAAGGACGGCGAGCTCCAGCATGCCACCACGTGGGCCGGTCACCGGAACACCCCCTTGTATCTCGCAGATGTATCGAAGCGATACATCCGCAGGATACGTCTGGCTGGCATACCGTGCAACGTGTCAAGCGCGGGGCACGATCCGGTAAAGAGCCGTAATCTGTGTCACATGCGGTCACACTGGACGGCCGGTTTCGCCGGTCGTACGGAACGGACGGCGTTCTCGCCGATCCGTCGTGGTCTCGTGCGCCCGCGCGCTACCCCGAACCGTGGGAGACATTCCCCTTTCCGGCCCCCCGGCCCCGATGTGACCAAGATCACGCACGTTCGGCGGGGACGATCGGCGGCCAGGGTAAAAGCCACGTCAGACCTTCCTGAGACCGCTCGGGAATGCGGAGAATCCAGCGTCTACGTGGTCGAGGTCTGCCATGGTTGGGGCTGGAACCACAGGCATGTCGCGTTCGTCATCGGTACGGGCGACGACCCTCCGGTTCAGGGCGGTCCTCCCTTTGAGGAGATACGCTCACCTGCCCGTCGGCCGATGCCGGCGATTTTCCCTGATTGACTGGACGAGGACGCGTGACTTACAGCAACTATGGACCGGAGCCGACCGGCCGTCCCGAGGACTCCTCGGGCTCCGGTGGATCAGCCCGCCCTGGGCGCCGCCGTCGCGCGGACGAGGCGCCCGGTGACCAGTACGGCCGTGCTCCCCAGGGCCCTCCCGCTGGACGGCCCGGCGCCCCGCGCCGCAGCGAGGCCGCCTTCGAGGACACCCAGGGCATGCCGTCCGTGCAGCAGTCCCGGCCCGGACCGGATCCCCGCAGGAACGGTCCCGGCGGCCCGGGTGTGCCCGGGGGACAGGACCGGACCCAGAACCTGCCGCGGCCGAACGGCCCGGGCGCTCCTGGTGGTCCGGGAGGGCCCGGTGGTCCCGGCGGGCGTGGACGACCTGACGGCCCCCCCGGTCAGGGAGGTCCCCAGCGGCCCGGCGGGCCCGGTGGCGACAGGACGCAGGCCATGGGCATGCCCTCCGGCGACCCGCGTCGCCGGATCAGCGGCGAGGAGACCCAGGCGATGCCCCCGGACGGCCGCCGTCGCAGGGGAGAACCGGGCTCCGGTGGCCGAGGTCCGGGTGGGCGGGGGCCCGACGGTCCAGGAGGCCGTGGCCCCGGAGGGCGCGGTCCCGGCGGTCCGCGTGATTCCGACGACGACGATGACCGCAAGCCGCGCCGTACCGGCTGGAAGCGGTTCATCCCCAACTGGAAGATCGTCGTCGCCGCGTTCACCATCCTGGTGGCGGGCGTTTTCGGCATGATCGCCGTCGCGTACGCGAACACACCGGTGCCGACCGGGAAGCAGGCGGAGGCCACGGCCCAGGGCAGCGTGATCTACTACCGCGACGGCAAGACCGCCATCGCCCGGGTGGGCCAGACGCGGGTGATCATCGACGACATCAAGAAGATCCCCCGGCATGTGCAGGACGCGGTGATCGCCGCGGAGAACCGCAGCTTCCGCGAAGACGCCGGCATCTCGTTCAGCGGTCTCATGCGGTCGGTCTGGATGACCGTCAGCGGTGAGCAGATCCAGGGCGCCTCCACGATCACCCAGCAGATGGCCAGGAACTACTACGACGGTCTGAGCAGGGACGTCAGCGCGCAGCGGAAGATCAAGGAGATCTTCGTCGCGATCAAGCTGAACAAGTCGATGTCCAAGGACGACATCCTCCTGCAGTACCTCAACACGGTCCCCTTCGGGCGCGGCGCCAACGGGATCGAGGCGGCGGCCCGGGCCTTCTTCAAGAAGCACGTCTGGGAGCTGAACGAGGGCCAGGCCGCCTACCTCGCCGGCCGTATCCAGAGCCCGAGCAGGTTCGACGTGGAGGAGCAGAAGAAGAACTTCGCCCCCACCTACGAGCGGTTCGCGTACGCCATCGACGGCATGGCCAAGCTGGACCCGGCGAAGTACGGCGGGCTCCCGGCCAAGTACGGCGTGCAGGACGCCAAGCTCGTCGACGTCAAGAAGTTCCCCAAGCTGGCGAAGGAGAACGACAAGGACGTCTACAGCGGCATCAAGGGCTACATGATCACTCAGGTCCTGCAGGAGCTGAAGGTGCGCGGGCTGTCGCCGGACACGGTCAGGAGCGGCGGTTACAAGATCACGTCGACGTTCGACAAGAAGCTGATGCTCGCGGCCAAGAAGGCCGTGAAGGACGTCACCAACGGCATGTCCAACGAGTTCCACGCCGGTCTCGCCGCGGTCGATCCGCGCAACGGCCGGGTCGTCGCCTTCTACGGAGGCGACGACTACCTCAACGACGAGTGGAACGAGGCGTTCGACTCCAAGAAGCAGGCGGCCTCGGCCTTCAAGCCCTACGTGCTGGCCGCGTGGCTGGACGCCGGCTACAGCCTCAACAGCTTCGTGCCCGGCAACGCGACCGTGCCGGAGAAACTGCCCGGCACGACGAAGATCGGAAACAGCCACAACGTCGGAGCGGCCATCGACCTGGTCAAGGCCACCGCCCAGTCGGTCAACACGGCCTTCGCCTCCATGGGATACGCGCTGGACGAGAAGAACGGCACGATCGGCCAGCTCGCCGCGGTGAAGCAGATCGCCATCGACGCCGGGCTGGACAAGGGCCGGATGGATCAGGACGTCGAGGCCCACAAGTACCTGTTCACCATCGGCAGCGCCCTGGTGAGCCCCATGGAGCAGGCGGCGGGCTACTCGATCTTCGCCAACGCCGGCAAGCACGTGGACTACCACGTCGTCAAGGAGGTCAAGCAGGGCGACATCGTCGCCCTGCCCGAGATCAGCGCGGTCAAGCAGGTGATCAGCCCCGAGGCGGCGGCGGACGCCACCGTGGCGATGGAGGAAGTGCTCAAGACCGGTACGGCCGGGGGCAAGGGCATCGGCCGCCCCGCCGCCGGCAAGACCGGCACCAACAACGACGAGAAGGAAGCCTGGTTCGTCGGCTACACCCCCCAACTCGTCACCGCGGTCGGCATGTACCGCGAGCAGTGCAGGACCAAGAGCGGGAAGATCGTCCAACCGCAGCATTCCAACTGCCCGGAGGGCAAGGCGCCCAAGTACGGGCCCGACAACAAGTACACCGATCCCAAGGAGATCTCGCTCGGCTTCGAAGGCGCCGGTCCGCCCACCAGCATCTGGCGCGCGTTCATGATGGCGGCGATGGAGGGCGAGAAGGTCGAGCAGTTCCCGGCCAGGGCGTCGTCCGGGGCGCCGGAGAACATCGTGCCGAGCCCGACGCCGACGCCGTCGCCCACGCCCGAGGACGACTTCCCCCCGGACGGCGGTTTCCCGCCGGACGACACAAGCAACTGCGACCCCATGGACCTCGCCTGCAACGGCACCGAGGACGTGAATCCGGGCGGCGACGGTGAGGACCCGTTCGGCGGCGGTGACGGTTTCGGCCAGAGTCCGATGATGGTCCCGGCACCCTCACCTTCCGGTAGCAGGAAGTCCACGGCCACCACGGGTATGTAGTGATCGAGGCCCCCGCGCGCGCTGCGCCTGCGGGGGCTTCGCCATTTCCGGGCACTTCCGGGGGTACGGAGAATTCTCATGAAAGATTCAGCGAGGAATGCCGTGAATTCATCGCGTCCAACGCGTGGAAAGGCCGCTCCGCCGTTCTTGGCTTATTGTGCGTACCGTACCGATGCTGAAAAGCTGATCGTTCTTCAGCGCAGTTCCGCTGCACCGTCCCCCGCACAGTGATCGTTAGGCGCGTGATGACCCGGACCACGAACGCTCCTGGACCGCTCGGCGCGGTCACGCAGAGGGCGGTGCCGTATCTCCCGATCGGACTCCTCGCCGGTCTCGGCGCGGTGCTCGCCTTCCTGTGGAAATGGCCGTGCCGGTTCGGCGGCGCGTGGAACGGCGGCCTCGGGCAGTACACGAACTTCTGCTACACGGACATCTATCCGCTGTGGTGGGCCGAGCATCTGAACGAGGGGAAGATCCCCTACGTCGACTATCCGGTCGAATACCCCGTCGGCATCGGCGCGATCATGGAGTTCGCCCGGCGCCTCGCGGGCGGTGACGGCGTCGCGTTCTACGACATCACCGTGATCCTCATGGGTGCCACCCTGGTCGCGGGCGCGCTGCTGATGGCCGCCCTGGCCGGACCCGCCCGCCGCTGGGACGCCCTCTGGTACGCCATCGGACCGGCCGTCATCCTCTGCGCGTACATCAACTGGGACCTGGCCGCGGGCGCGCTCGCGCTGGGCGGGCTGCTGGCGTGGTCGCGCGACCGGCACGTGCTCGCCGGGGTGTTGCTCTCGCTCTCGGTGGCGACGAAGTTCTATCCGCTGATGTTCTTCGGCGCGCTGTTCCTGCTCACGGTGCGTACGGGCAAGTGGATGCCGTTCGCCCGGATGGCGGTCGCGGCGGCAGGGACGTGGCTGGTCGCCAACGTGCCGGTCATGCTGATCAACTTCGAGGGATGGAAGCGGTTCTACTCCTTCAGCAGCGAGCGCGGCGCCGACTGGGGCGGCCTGTGGTTCTTCTTCCAGCGCAAGAACTGGGGTTTCCTCGCCGACGCCGAGGCGCTGAACACGATGGCCATGGCCGCGCTGGCCGTGCTGCTGCTGGGGATCGCGGCGCTCGCCGTGATGGCCCCGCGGCGTCCGCGGCTGATGCAGCTCTGCTTCCTGGCGCTCGCGGCATTCATGATCACCAACAAGGTGTGGTCGCCGCAGTACGTGCTCTGGCTGGTGCCGTTCGCCGTCCTCGCCCGGCCGAAGTGGGGCGCGCTGGTGGCCTGGCAGATCGCCGAATGCTGGTACTTCTTCGCGATCTGGCTCTATCTCACCGCGCAGTACCCCGACGGCGTGAACCTCGGCATCGGGGACACCGCGTACTTCCTGTCGGTGTGGGTGCGGGCGATCACGATCGTCTTCCTGATGGCCCTGGTCGTCCGGGACATCCTGCGGCCGGAGTCGGACGTCATCCGCCGGGCCGGCGTGGACGACCCCTCCGGAGGGGTGTTCGACCGGGCCGAGGACCGGTTCACGCTCCCGCCCCGGCCGAAGGCCGACGTCGCGACCATGGAAGCCTGAAAGGGTGCGACACCGCTTCCCTTGGCAGGTGCTGCCCGTCTGGGTGATCACTCGCCTGGTGCTCTTCCTCGCCGCGACGCAGGTCATCCCGGTCGGGCACGAGGGATCGTTCGAGGGTGACGTCAGGCTCTACGGCAACTGGTCGCAGATCCTGCTCGGCGGAGAGTTCCCCGCCGGGGACGACAAATGGCAGTACCCGCCCTACGCGGCGCTGCCCATGCTGGCCCCGCACCTGCTGCCGTGGAGCTACCGGATCGACTTCTACGTGCTCGCGCTGGTGTGTGACCTGGCGATCCTGCTGCTGCTGTGCCGGTTCACGGTCAAGACCGGCGGGAGCCGTACCGGCGTGTGGGCGTGGACGGTGGGCGCGGCCCTGCTGGGGCCGCTGCTGATCTCCCGGTACGACCTGATGGTCACCCTGGTCGCGGTCCTGGCGCTCACCGCCTCGACGGACCCGGCGGTACGGGGAGCCTTGATCGGGTTCGGGCTCGCGATCAAGGTGTGGCCGGTCGCGCTGCTCACCGGGCTGCGCCGCTGGCGCGAGCTGCTGACGAGTACGGCCTCGGCCGTTGTCGTGGTGGCGCTCGGGTGCGGTGTGGCCACCCTGGTCCTGCCGCACGCGCTCGACTTCCTCACCGCCCAGCAGGATCGGGGTCTCCAGATCGAGTCGCTGACGGCCACGCCGTTCGCGCTCGGCCGCGCGCTGGGCTGGTGGGACGGGTTCACCACGTACCAGCACGGCGCCATGGAGCTCGTCGGTCCCGGCGTGGAGACGGCCACCTTGGTCAGCGTCGCCGCCACGCCGGCCGCGCTCGTCCTGCTCGCGGTGTGGTGGTTCCGCGCCGCGCCGACAGATGACACGTACTATGACGCCGCGCTCACCACGATCCTCTTCCTGGTGGTGACCAGCAGGGTCCTGTCGCCGCAGTATCTGATCTGGCTGCTCGGCGCCGTGGCGGTGGTTCTCGTCGTACGGACCCGGCAGCGGCCCGCCGCCTGGCTCGTCCTGGTCGCCACCCTGCTGACGGGGATCATGTACCCGTGGGTGGAGGAGGACTACAGCTGGAGCGGCCGGCTGCCGGGCACGCTGGTCCTGGTCGCGCGCAACCTCGTGTTCCTCGCGGCGGCCGTCGTGTCGTTCGTCCAGCTCTGGCGGAGCACCCGCAGGCCCGCGCGGGTCACCCTCGACCCGCGCGGTCCGCATGATTCACGCGGGTCGGACGCCGAGAACGCCGATGCCGGTGAGGGTCTCGACGATCTGGGGGACGGCTCGGGGCGCGGTTCCCGGATGCGCGTGACGTGAACCCTTACCCGTTCTGAGCCGGTCGTAATCCAGAGAAGTTATCCACAGCCTGTGGATGTCAGAGGTGCTTGCGGAGGAAGGCGATGTCGTCCGCCTGGCCCTCGAACGGCGTCTCCACGACGATCGGCGCCCCCGCCTGCCGGCAGACGGCGAGGATCCGCTCCGCGTCGATCTGCCCGGCGCCCAGGTTGGCGTGGCGGTCCGCCCCCGAGTCGAACGCGTCGCGCGAGTCGTTGCAGTGGACCAGGTCGATGCGGCCGGTGATCGCCTTCACCCGGTCGACGACGTCGGTGAGATCCTCGCCGCCCGCGTGCGCGTGGCACGTGTCCAGGCAGAAGCCGATCATCGAGGCGTCCCGCGCGCCGGAGGTCACGGCGTCCCACAGGCGGGCGATGCGGTCGAGTTTGCGCGCCATCGCGTTGCCGCCGCCGGCCGTGTTCTCGATCAGCACGGGGACGGGGCAGTCCATCCGCTCGAAGACCTTGCGCCAGTTGTCGAACCCGATCTGCGGGTCGTCGTCCTTGTTGACGTGGCCGCCGTGCACGATCAGGCCCTTGGCGCCGATGGACGCGGCCGCCTTCAGATGGCCCTCCAGGAGTTTGCGGCTCGGGATGCGGATCCGGTTGTTCGCCGTCGCCACGTTGATCACGTACGGCGCGTGGACGTAGACGTCCACCTCCGAGTCCCTGATCGCGTCCGCGCTCTCCGGCAGGACCGGTCCCTTCCAGCCCTGCGGGTCGCCGAGGAAGAACTGCACGACGTCGGCGTCGCGCGCCGCCGCGTGGGCGAGCGGGTCGTCCTGGTCGACGTGCGCGCCGATGCGCGGGAACCGTCCGTCCTGACCACTGCCCATCGTCGTCGTACCTCCGTTGGAGAAGTCGTGTGGAGAAGTCGTGTGTGTGAGTCGTGTGGAGAAGTCGTGTGTGTGAGTCGTGTGTGGAAGTCGTGTGTGGAAGTCGTGTGTGGAAAGCCGCGCGCCGGGGGCCGCCGTCGGCCGTGCCGTACCGGGCGGCACGCCGTACAGACACTAGACGCTCCGGGCGAAGGGCGTCTCGGCGGCGGACAGCGTGGAGAAGCACTCCATGCCACCGGCAAAGAGGGTTTTAAGCGGACTTGACCGGGAAGCGCTCTTTCGACGGCGCCGTGCGCGCCGACGCACGAGGAGGCGACATGACCCCCCGACTGTTGCGCGTCATCCTGGTGATCTACATCGTCGTCGGCGTCTATGTCGCCTGGGTGCACCACTATCTGACCCCCGGCATCCTGCGGCAGATCGGCGAGGCGCTGCTGGCCGTCTTCCTCTGGGTCCTCGTTCTGCTGGGCGTGGACCTGCACCTGGCACGCTGAACGGCCGGCTGTCACGCTGAACGGCCGAGCCGGCCGAACCCGGCCCGGCCGTCGCGTCCGCGAGGTCGTCGGCCGCCCGGTCGGCCGCCCGGTCGAGCGTCCGGTGTGGTCAGCCGGTCGGGAGGAACCCTCCGTGGGCGATTCCTAGCGCGGCTCCGACGAACGACCCGACGAGGCCGCAGATGATGAGGCTGCGCTGCGGCGTCGTCACGGAGACGTACTGCGCGTAGAGCCCCCCGCAGAAGCCGATGGCGCCCACCCATGAGGCGACCATGTGGAGGCTGACGACGAACCCGGTGACGATCGCCAGGAGACCGAGGACCAGCGTGCTGAGCGCCAGTGCGTTCTCCAGCGTGTGCGGCCTGCCATCCGTGTTCAAGGTGAGGCGGAAAGGCGGCCTTCTGACGCGGCCAAGAACGTTCGGCATGTGCGTCACCCCCTCTTGCTGCTCAGTTTCCCTCGCGGGACGGCGAACGGCCAGTGGCCTGGTAGCCTGAATCGGCTGTGTTCTGTACAGCGTGGGGTGGACTTCCCCCGCGCCGCCCACAGCGTCCTCCTGTCACGGCAAGGCGTCGTGACCGCAAGAGTCCAGAGGAGGTTGGATTCCGCATGCGTCGTTACGAGCTGATGGTCATCCTCGACCCGGCCCTCGATGAGCGCACGGTGCAGCCCTCGCTCGACCAGTTCCTGAGTGTCGTCCGCAACGACGGCGGCACCGTGGAGAAGGTCGACGTCTGGGGCCGTCGCCGGCTGTCCTACGACATCGCGAAGAAGCCCGAGGGCATCTACGCCGTGGTCGACCTGACCGCGGAGCCCGCCACGGTCAAGGAGCTGGACCGCCAGCTCAACCTGAACGAGGGCATTCTCCGTACCAAGGTCATCCGTCCCGAGCTCCACTGAGCGGGAACGGCCAAGCCCGGCGTTTTTGTCGGGCCATGGCCGTACTCTGAAGCCCTTACGGCTGAGCTGACGGGATAGGAAGGCGAAAGCGACCGATGGCAGCAGGCGACACCACGATCACCATCGTCGGCAACCTTGTCGACGACCCGGAGCTGCGCTTCACCCCGACGGGGCAGGCTGTGGCCCGATTCCGCATCGCATCCACTCCGCGGTTCCTGGACCGCCAGACCAATGAGTGGAAGGACGGCGAAGGCCTGTTCCTGACCTGCAACGTGTGGCGACAGGCGGCGGAGAACGTCGCCGAGAGCCTGCAGCGCGGCATGCGGGTCATCGTGCAGGGACGGCTGCGCCAACGGTCGTACGAGACCAAGGAAGGCGAGAAGCGCACGGTCTACGAGGTCGAGGTCGACGAGGTCGGCCCCTCGCTGCGCAACGCCACCGCCAAGGTGAACAAGACCGCCCGGCAGGGCGGCGGCGGTGGCTTCGGCGGCGGCCCGTCCAATGACCCCTGGGCGTCGGCCACCCCCGCTCCTGGCGGCGGTGGCGGCTACAACCAGGGTGGCGGCGGTGGGGGCGGCGGCTTCGGCGGCGGCGACTTCAGCGACGAACCGCCTTTCTAGTCACCCCTCCGGGTGACAGCACCACACGAACACGTATCCGAGCGACCATTCCCGCATCATGCGGGGCTCTGAAAGGAGCACCACGATGGCGAAGCCGGCACTGCGCAAGCCGAAGAAGAAGGTTTGCCTGTTCTGCCACGACAAGATCTCCTACGTCGACTACAAGGACACGGCGCTGCTGCGGAAGTTCATCTCCGACCGCGGCAAGATCCGTGCCCGCCGGGTGACGGGCAACTGCACCCAGCACCAGCGCGACGTGGCCACCGCTATCAAGAACGCTCGTGAGATGGCCCTGCTGCCGTACACGAGCACCGCGCGCTAAGGAAAGGAGTCTCAGGACATGAAGCTCATTCTCACCACTGAGGTCTCCGGCCTCGGCGCTCCCGGTGACATCGTCGAGGTCAAGGACGGCTACGGCCGCAACTACCTCGTTCCGCGCGGCTTCGCGATTCGCTGGACCCGCGGCGCCGAGTCGCAGGTCGCCTCGATCAAGAAGGCGCGCGACGCCCGCGAGATCCGTGACCTGGGCACCGCCAAGGAGGTCGCCGGCCAGCTCGGCGCTCTGAAGGTGGTCCTGAAGACCCGCGCCGGCGAGGCCGGTCGTCTCTTCGGCTCGGTCACCACGGGCGACATCGCCGACGCCGTCACCGCCGCCGGTGGTCCCAAGCTGGACCGCCGCCGCATCGAGATCGGCAACGCGATCAAGAGCGTGGGCTCGCACCGGGTCAGCGTCAAGCTGCATCCCGAGGTGTCGGCCACCCTCGATGTCGAGGTCGTCGCCGGCTGATCCCGGCACGATAGCTGTTCGAAGGGCCCCTTCCCATGCCGGGAGGGGCCCTTTGACGTGCGCGCACCGTACCCGAACGGGGCTGAAATATATGGCCGATAGTATCTAGCCCGTCCCAACGCGGATTTCGCGGAAGATGTACCTCATGGAGGCTGAAATGCACCGTACCTCGCTGTTGCTGGCGCTTGGCGTCCTCACGACGGCGGCGGTCGCGTGCGCACCGGCCAACGACGCGGCGGACACGGCGGGGAGCACCGCCGCCGCCAGCCCGGCGGCCTCCGCGAGCTGCACGAAGGACCAGCTCAAGCTGATCACCCCGGGCAAGCTCACCATCGGCACGGACAAGCCGGCGTACGAGCCCTGGTTCAAGAACGACGACCCGACGACCGGCGAGGGCTTCGAGAGCGCCGTCGCCTACGCCGTGGCGCAGAAGCTGGGCTTCACCAAGGACGAGGTCGCCTGGGCCACCATCCCCTTCGACAGCGCGTACGCTCCGGGCGACAAGAAGTTCGACTTCGACCTCAACCAGGTGTCCATCACGCCCGACCGGGCCAAGGTCGTCGATTTCAGCGACGGGTACTACACGGTCAAGCAGGGCGTCGTCACGCTGAACAACGGGAAGTACGCCTCGGCGGCCGGTCTGGCCGACCTCAAGGACGCCACGATCGGCGTGCAGGTCGGCACCACGGCGCTCGACGCGGTCAAGAGCGTGGTGCAGCCGGCCAAGGACCCGAAGGTCTACACCCAGCAGGTCGACGCCGTGAACGCCCTCAAGAACAAGCAGGTGGACGCCATCGTGGTGGACCTGCCCACGGCGTTCTACGTCACCGCGGCCCAGGTCGAGAACTCCAAGATCGTGGGACAGTTCGCCGCCACCGGTGGCACGCCGGAGGAGTTCGGCCTGGTCTTCCAGAAGGGCAACGCCCTGGTGTCCTGCGTCAACGAGGCCATCGGCGCTCTGAAGTCCTCCGGTGAGCTGACCCAGATCGAGCAGCAGTGGCTCAGCGCGGCGGCCGGCGCGCCGGAGCTGAAGTGACAGATGAAGTGACAGATGAAGTGACGCGGCCCGCGAGGAGCGCGCGGCAGCTGGAGAGGGAGCGGATCCGCCGCAGGCAGGCGGTCCGCTCCAGTTCCATCGCCACGGCGTCCACCATCGTCTTCCTGACCCTGGTGGCCGTCCTGGTCACCAACTCGCCGGGATGGCCGCGGGTCCGGGAGACGTTCTTCGACCCCGAGTGGTTCGTCCGGTCGTTACCCGACGTGCTCCAGGGTTTCTGGACCAACGTCAAGATCTTCCTGATCGCGGAGCCGATCATCCTGGTCGTCGGGCTGCTGGTCGCGCTGGCCCGGGGCCTTCGGGCACCGGTCTTCTTCCCGCTGCGGGTGCTGGCCGTCGTCTACACCGACGTGTTCCGCGGGGTCCCGACGCTGCTCGTCATCATGCTCGTCGGCTTCGGCCTGCCCGCGCTCCAACTCACCGGCGTGCCATCCGACGAGATCACCCTGGGGGTGATCGCCCTCGTCCTCGCGTACAGCGCGTACGTCGCGGAGGTCTTCCGCGCGGGCATCGACACGGTGCATCCGAGCCAGATCGCGGCGGCGCGCTCGCTCGGGCTGTCCCACGGGCAGGCGATGCGTCACGTCGTGCTTCCGCAGGCGGTGCGCCGGGTGATCCCGCCGCTGCTGAACGACTTCGTCTCGCTGCAGAAGGACACCGCGCTGGTCTCCACGATCGGCGTGATCGAGGCGCTGCGGCAGGCGCAGATCTACGCGGCGAGCAAGTTCAACTACACCCCCTATCTCGTGGCGGCGATGTTGTTCATCCTGCTCACGATCCCGATGGCGCGGTTCACCGACTACCTGTCGGCGCGGGCCGCCCGCCGCCGCGGCCCCGGAGGTGCCTGATGACGCTGCTGCGCATCGAGGGCGTCTGGAAGAACTACCGCCACCAGAGCGTGCTGCGCGGCATCGACCTGGACGTGGCGCCGCACGAGGTGGTCTGCCTGATCGGCGCCTCGGGCTCCGGCAAGTCGACGCTGCTGCGCTGCGTGAACCTGCTGGAGACGATCGACGACGGCGCCATCCACCTGGACGGGGACGAGATCACGGACGTCCGCGCCGACGTGGACGAGGTCCGCAAGCGGATCGGCATGGTCTTCCAGTCCTACAACCTCTTCCCGCACATGACCGTGCTGGACAACATCACCCTGGCCCCGCGCAAGGTGCACAAGGTCGACCGGGCGCGGGCCGAGGAGCAGGCCGGGGAACTGCTCGCCCGATTCGGGCTCGCGGACAAGGCGGGGGAGTACCCCGACCGGCTCTCCGGCGGCCAGCAGCAGCGGGTGGCCGTCATCCGGGCCATCGCCACCCAGCCCCGCCTGCTGCTGCTCGACGAGGTGACCTCCGCGCTCGACCCGATCCTGGTCACCGAGGTGCTGAGCATCATCCGCGAGCTCAAGGACACCGGGATGACCATGATCCTGGCCACCCACGAGATGAACTTCGCCAGGGACATCTCCGACACCGTCTGCTTCCTCGACGGCGGTGTCCTGCTCGAACGGGGTTCTCCCGAGCAGATCTTCTCCTCGCCCGAGCATCCGCGTACCCGGGAGTTCCTCCAGCGCGTACTGGACGCGGGGCGCCTGTGACCGCGTCGCCGGCCCGCTGAGCGCCGCTCAGCGGCGGTGGCGGCCGCGCCCGTGTGGCGCGTGCGGTGTGTTCGACGCGTTCGGTGCGTTCGGTGCCAGGAGGCTGTGCCGTCTGCCGTACAGCAGGTAGACCAGCAGGCCGAAGGCCGTCCACAGGGTGAAGTACACCCAGGTGAGCGCCTCCAGGTTCACCATCAGCCACAGGGTCGCGGCCATCGACAGCGCGGGCACCACCGGCGCGAAGGGCACCCGGAACGGACGCGGCAGGTCGGGCAGCATGCGGCGCATCCGGAGCACGCCCGCCGCGACGGACATGAACGCGACCATCGTCCCGATGATGACCAGTTGCTCCAGCGTGAGGACGGGCAGGAACCCGGCGAGCAGCACGGCGACCGCCCCGATGACCAGGGTCGCCGTCAGAGGGGTCGCGTGGGGCCCGCTCAGCCGGGACAGGCCGTGGGGCAGCAGGCCGTCGCGGGCCATCGAGAACACCACCCGGGTCTGCCCGACCAGCAGCACGAGGATGACGGTGGTGAGCCCCAGAACCGCGCCGACGTTGATGACGTGGACCATGAACCCCTCGCCGACGCGGTCGAACGCGTCCGCGAGCGGTGCCTTGGTCGAGATCGCGGTGTAGGCCACCATGCCCACCATCACGACGGCCACCGCCAGATAGATCAGCGTGGTGAGCGCCAGGCTGCGGATCATGCCGTCCGGGACCGCGCGCGGCGCGTCCTTGGTCTCCTCGGCGGCCGTGGCCACCACGTCGAACCCGATGTACGCGAAGGCGATGGCGGGGGCGGCGGCGATGATGCCGAACCAGCCGAAGCTGTGGGTCTCCCCGATCACCAGGCCGACCAGCGTCGTGTGCAGGGCGTCCCCGCCTCCGGGCGACGGGGCCACGGGCGCGGGGATGCGGGCGAGGTTGGCCGCGTCGAAATGGACCGCGCCCACCACGATCACCGCCCCGATGGCCAGCAGCTTCGCGGCCACCATGACCCAGAGGACCCGCAGGCCGACCCGGGCGTTGAACGCCATGGCGCCGGTCAGCGCGACCAGGATGACCATGCTGAGCGGGTCGAAGCCTCCGGCGCCGGTGATCAGACCCGGAAGTGACACGCCGAACTCGGTCAGTGTCTGCACGGCGTACAGCGACCAGGCGCGCGCGACCACGGCGGCGGCGAGTTCCATCTCCAGGATCAGTGCCCAGCCCACGATCCACGCCCACACCTCGCCGAAGACGACGTACGAGAACGTGTACGCGCTGCCCGACACCGGCATCGACGAGACCAGTTCGGCGTAGCAGAGCGCGGCGAGCAGGCTGGTGATGCCGGCGATCATGAAGGAGAGGAAGACGCCCGGCCCGGCCGTGGTGGCCGCCTGCCGCCCGGCGATGCTGAAGATGCCCGCGCCGATCATCACGCCGAGGCCGAGGACGACCAGGTCGCCGCGGCCGTAGATCTCGGTGAGGCCCATCGTGCGCAGGCCGAAGACCTCGTCCGGCGACATCCTGCGCAGGATCGAGGTGGAGCGTGGGACGCGGGGGGAGAAGGACACACCACGGCCAATCGTGAGAGGCGTGACCGGTGGCCACAGTGCCCTAAGTGGTCAGCGAGTGGCAAGGGGAGCGGTGGTCACGTGCTCGTCACTTCCCGGCCACCCGCCGATCACGCTCCCGTGACCAGCCAGGCCGTGCCGTACGCGCGGAGGGACAGGGTGATCATCCGTGCCAGCATCCAGACGCCGAAGGCCGCCCAGAGGGCGACGAGACTGCCCGCGATCACGGCGAACGGCAGGTAGGCGATGGTCGTGATCAGACCGGCCCAGGCGAGGTAGCGCTGGTCGCCCGCGCCGATCAGCACGCCGTCGAGCACGAACACGACTCCCGCGACCGGCTGGAACAGCGCCACGAGCCACAGCACCGCCTCCAGCCGTTCCGACACCGCGGCCGGGGCGTCGAACACCCCCGGGAGCATCGGCCGGAGTGCGAGCACGGCGAGGCCGAAGACGACGCCGCACGCGACGCCCCACACGACCATCCTGCGGGTGGCCGACCGGGTCGCCGCGGTGTCCCCCGCGCCCAGCGTCCGGCCGGTGATCGCCTGTCCCGCGATGGCGATGGCGTCCAGGGCGAAGGCGAGGAACGTCCAGATCCGGGTGGCGATGGTGTGCGCGGAGATCTGCGCGTCGCCCATCCGGGTCGCCAGCGCCGTGGCGGTCAGCAGCACGATCTGCAGGCACGCCGTACGGATGACCAGGGCCAGCCCGGCGGTGCCCGCGGCCCTGATGCCGGGGAGATCGGGCCGGAGCGAGGTGCCGTGCCGCCGCGCGCCCCTGACGACCATGACGAGGTAGACGGCCGCGCCCAGTGCCTGGGCGATGACGGTGCCCCAGGCCGACCCCGCGATCCCCCAGCCGAGACCGAGGACGAACCAGGCGTTCAGCACACCGTTGAGCAGGAAGGAGGTCACCGAGACCGCGAGGGGCGTCACGGTGTCCTGGAGGCCGCGCAGGACCCCCGTCCCTGCGAGCACGAGGAGCAGCGCGGGCGTGCCGAGCAGGCTGATCCGCAGGTACGTGGTCGCCAGCTCCGCCAGCCGTTCCGAGGCGCCGAAAAGGTCGACGATCCCGGGGGCCAGCGGCCAGCAGACGGCGATGACGGCGACGCCCACCGCCGCCGCCAGCCACATCCCGTCGATGCCCTGCCGCATGGCTCTGCGCGGATCGCCCGCGCCGATCTGCCGGGCCACGGCCGCGGTCGTGCCGTACGCGAGGAAGACGCACAGGCCGACGATGGCGGACAGGGCGGCGCTCGCCACGCCGAGGGCGCCCAGTGCCGGATCGGGCAGCCGCCCGACGATGACGGAGTCGGTCAGCAGGAAGAGCGGCTCGGCGACCAGGGCTCCGAACGCGGGTACGGCGAGCCGGAGGATCTCCCTGTTCCCCGTACCAGGCCCGCTCTGCGGACCGGCGTCCGTTGACAGTGGCATAGAGGTATTTTGCCACTTACATCCGATTGCTCGGTGTCGTCTTTCCGCGAGGCGCGACGGGCCATGCCCATCTGGTCTCAGGTATCTCCCTACTTTCCTTCCTCCACAGCCCTTGGATAATGTTTCCGCTGGTCAGACGGGCTTCATGTGCGACGGACACAGGGTTATCCCCAGGCTCGTCCCCAGGGTGTTCACATCTGAGCTGCGGAAGTGCACACGTTATCCACAGGCACGTCCACAGGTCGCGTTGCCGGTAGGGTGCGGCAGCCGCGAAACTGTCAGACCGGCGGGTTACAACTGGGGTTGCTGTGTTGGGGGGGTGTGTAGGTGAGCGTGCTTGATTTCCCCGGCGGCCCTGGAGGCCCCGGCGGCTCCGACGCCACGTTCGAGCGGACTCCTCCGCACAACATCGAAGCCGAGCAGTCCGTCCTCGGCGGCATGATGCTGTCCAAGGACGCCATCGCCGACGTGGTGGAGGTCCTCCGCTCCGACGACTTCTACCGCCCCGCGCACCAGATCATCTACGAGGTCATCACCGACCTCTACGGCAGGGGCGAGCCCGCCGACTCGATCATGATCCTCGACGACCTGCAGAAGCGCGGCGAGCTCGGCCGGGTCGGCGGCGCCCCCTACCTCCACACGCTGACGGCGGTCGTCCCCACGGCGGCCAACGCGGGGTACTACGCCAAGATCGTGCGGGAGCAGGCCATCCTGCGACGGCTGATCGAGGCCGGCACCCGCATCGTCTCCTACGGATACGGCGGGCAGAGCGAGGAGGTCGACGACCTCGTCGACCGCGCCCAGGCCGAGATCTACAAGGTGACCGAGCGGCGCACCTCCGAGGACTACCTCCCGCTGTCGGACATCATGCCCGGCGCGCTGGACGAGATCGAGGCCATCGGCAGCCGCGGCGGCCAGATGGTCGGCGTCCCCACCGGCTTCCAGGACCTCGACGCCCTGACCAACGGCCTGCACCCCGGCCAGATGATCGTCGTGGCCGCTCGCCCCGCCATCGGCAAGGCTCTAGCCCTGGACACACCTCTGCCCACTCCCACCGGCTGGACCACCATGGGAGAGGTGGAGGTCGGCGACTATCTGATCGGCGCGGATGGTAAGCCGACCCGCGTGGTGGCCGCCACCGAAGTGATGTACGGCCGCCCGTGCTACGAGGTGGAGTTCAGCGATGGCGCGGTGATCGTGGCCGATGCTCAGCACCAGTGGCTCACCGACACGCGCGCCTCCCGCAAATCGGCTCAGGCCGCTGCGTCCGGCTACGACAGGTACCGGAATCAGAAGACATTCGCTGAGGTGCGCACGACAGAGGAGATCGCCGCGACGTTGTGGTGCGACACCGCAGAAAAGCGGCTCAATCACACGGTCGTCAACGCCCGGCCGCTGGACCTGCCCAACCGTGACCTGCTGATCCCTCCGTATGCGCTGGGCGTCTGGCTCGGAGAGGGCCACTCCGGCAGCGCGCGGTTCACCACTGGAGATCCGGAGATCGCTGAGCACGTGGCCGCCGAAGGTCTTCGGGTGGAGCACCGAGGCGGACTGCTGTACGCGATGCTACTGCCCGAGCCCGAGCCCGAGCCGATCGCCGAACAACCGTGCATCGTGTGCGGAAAGCCGTTCACGCCCAAAACAGCGCAGGTGCGCACCTGCGGCAGGGTGTGCGGCTGCCAGTCAAGGAATTCCGAACACGGCTCCTCACGGCCGTCCATGTGCCCGGACTGCGGAGGTCCGTCCAGCGGGCTTCGCCAGTGCCAGAAGTGCCGCAACGACCACGGCACTATGCACGCTCAACTGAGAAAGCTGGGCGTACTGGGCAACAAGCACATCCCGGGCGTATACCTGCGCGCGTCTGAGGCGCAGCGCAGAGCGCTCCTGGCCGGGCTGTTGGACACCGACGGCTACATCAGCGCCGCCGGGACAGTCCAGTTCGCCGTCACGAACCGCCGCCTGGCAGAGGACGCCTGTGAACTGATCCTGAGTTTGGGATACAAAGCAACCTGGACTTCCAAGGAGGTACCAGGACGCACTGAAGCCAGCTCAGCCAGCTATGCGATCACGTTCACGCCCTCCGACAAGGTCTTCCGGCTGAGCCGCAAGAACGCCCGCGTGAACACCAATGCCCATCCCGAGGCGACGTGCCGCACCATCACCGACGTCCGCCCGGTGACGTCGGTGCCGGTGCGTTGCGTGGAGGTGGACAACGCCGACCACATGTATCTCGCGAGCAGGGCCTGTGTTCCCACGCACAACAGCACCCTCGGGCTGGATTTCGCGAGATCTGCCGCTATCAAGAACGGTCTGACGACTGTCATCTTCTCGCTGGAAATGTCGCGCAACGAGATCACGATGCGACTGCTGTCGGCGGAGGCGCGGGTCGCGCTGCACACCATGCGGTCGGGGTTGATGAACGACGACGACTGGACCCGGATGGCCCGCCGGATGGGCGAGGTGGCCGAGGCGCCGCTGTTCATCGACGACTCCCCGAACATGTCGATGATGGAGATCCGCGCCAAGTGCCGGCGTCTCAAGCAGCGCAACGACCTGCGGTTCGTCATCGTCGACTACCTCCAGCTGATGAGCTCGCCCAAGCGGACCGAGAGCCGCCAGCAGGAGGTCTCGGAACTGTCCCGATCTCTCAAGCTCCTGGCGAAGGAGCTCGAGGTGCCCGTCATCGCGATCTCGCAGCTCAACCGTGGTCCCGAGCAACGCACCGACAAGCGCCCCCAGGTGTCCGACTTGAGGGAGTCCGGGTCGATTGAGCAGGATGCGGACATGGTGATCCTGCTGCACCGGGAGGACGCGTACGAGCGGGAGTCGCCCCGGGCGGGCGAGGCCGACCTGATCGTGGCCAAGCACCGTAACGGCCCCACGGCGACGGTAACCGTGGCCTTCCAGGGCCACTACAGCCGCTTCGTCGACATGGCCACGCACTGATCGAGGCCTTGCCGGTCCGGAAGACCGGGCCCGGACGAGCCACTAGCTTGAGTTTTAACCTGTTCGGCGGGGTCGCGCGGGTAGCCCACGGACATCACTTGTCCAGATGTCGGATGGCTGGATACCGAAGGCGGTCCGGCCATCCGAAGGGCAGAGCAGGTCCTCAGGACTTCAATTCTTCTTGGGGAAGGCGGCGCTCAGTGCGGAACCGCGGGTAATGAAGGCGACGCCGATCAGGGGCAGCGCAGACAGGCCCTGGAGCACGGCGTACCACTCTGGGTAGAGGCCGGGGATCAGGTCGACGCCGGTGATCGCGACCGGCATGATGGTGGACAGAGTGCGCACGCGGTCGAAAGCCTTGTGACCCCTCCGAAGCGCGGACAGTCATCCGGTAGATCAGCGGGGTGACCGCGAGCAGGATGGCTCCCCGGATCCACATGAACGAGGTCGCCTCGTGGCCGGTGAACGCCATCACGGCAACCGTCCCGAGGGCGATGGCGCTGACGGCGCCGAAGAGCATGATGCACTTCTTCACCGTGGTGAACGCCTCCGGGGTGCGGGCGTCGCCGATGTGCGCCGTCGCGATCGTGATGTCGCCGGCGTTCGCCATGATCTTTCTCCTCCGTGTCGTTGTAGTAGCGGTGTTAGGTAGCGCCTGGCCGTCCCAATATGGGCTTGGCCGTACGGGTGGGTGGGGCCAGACCCACTCCTGGGCCGGTGGCCGGCTTCGGTATTCGAGTGTTCAACTGGCCTACGGGACGCCCAACCAGCGACCGGCTCCACGTCATGACGTGCACACCGCGACCGGGCTGACCAGCACGAAACCGGCCCTGAAGAAACCGCCGGCCAAGAAATCTGCCAACCCGCATCCACGTCGCACAGGTTAAAGATCAAGCTAGCGCGGTTGGGGCTCGGCCGCGGGTACGCCGCCGCGTTCGGCCCGTCAGGGGGCGACCTCCTTGATCGTGCGGACGTGCCGGGCGGGGGGTTCCGGACGGGCCGCTGGTGCTCGATGCAACTGTGCGGGAACCGTGTCAAACAGGCCCGCTGGCGAACCGGCCGGGCCACGTAGCCGCGTGCGTGAAGACGGACGTGCGCGCACGCGCGGAACCGACGCCGGTCGCGCCGGTGTCGGGAAGCGCGTCAGGAGTCCTGCCGGGGCTCGCACGGGTCCGCGTACGGCAGGCCGGGGAAGTAGCGGTGCCATTCGGTCTCGGTGAGGGTGCGTCCGGCGCGCGAGCAGACGGCGGCGGCCACCATCTCGGGCGCGACCGGGATGTCACGCAGGTCGCGCGAGTCGCCGAACGTACGCAGCACGGAACCGTCGGCGGTGAACGCGGCGGCCAGATGGCGGCCCGTGCCGCCCGAGATCGGGTGCCCGAGCGCGCGGGTCGTGGTGGCGTCCCAGAACTGCACGCTCTTGTCGAGGCCGATGGACGCCGCCACACCGCCCGTGGGCGAGAACACGATCTCGGCGATCGTGTCGGAGTGCGCCTGGACGATCGGACCACGCCTGGCGCCCGTGCGCACGTCCCAGAAGGCGACCCGCCCGTCGACGTCGCCCGTGACCAGCGTCGCGCCGTCGGGGCTGAACGGGAGCGCGTCGAGCCGTCCGCGGTCACCGCCGACGACCCCCAGAGAGGGGCCGGACGGCTTTCCCGTGGCCGGATCGATCAGGTGGCGGGACTTCCCGCCGACCGGGACGATCAACGAGCTTCCGGGGCGGAAGGCGATGTCGAGGGCGGCCAGGAGCCGTCCGTCGCCGCTGAAGACCGGACGCGTGCCGCCCTCCTTCTCCGTGAGGGGCAGCGGTGAGCCGCTGCGTGCGCGTCGCCGTACATCCCACAGGGTCAGCGCTCCTGCGCGTGCCGCGAGCAGTGCGCCGTCCGGGCTGAACCTCGCGGCCTCCGCGCCGCCCTCCGGCACCGGTGAGAAGCGAGCGGACGCGCCGGGTCCGCAGGTCGATGAGGGTGACGGTGGAACGGTTCCCGCATGCCAGGGTGCGCCCGTCCGGGCTGAATGCCACCGCCTGGGCCATGCCAGTGCAGGTCCCGGGGTCGTGCCACCCCGCCAGTGGTGTGCCGTCGGGCAGCCGGAGCAGTCGGAAGTGAGCTGCCACGTCGGCGAGGGCGACCAGAGCACCCTTCGGCGAGAAGGCCACGTCCATGCTCTGATCCGGGGCGATCGTGCGCCCGGTTCCGGTGTCCCACACCGTGTTGGTGTCGCCTTCGCGAATAGTGACGTACCGGTCGCCCGCCCCGAACTCGATCCCATTGAAAAGTGGTGTAGTCAGGGCGTATCGCTCTTTGATCGGCGTACCGGTGCGTACGTCCCAGACGCGGACGTCATGTTCCGCCGCGACCGCGAGGTAGCGACCGTTCGGGCTGAGACTCGCCCCGAGGAGGCCGCCGTCGCCGACGTCCGGGTCGTTCCAGCCGCCGGTCCGCTTCCCGCTGCGCAGGTCGAAGATCCGCACACCCTCGGGGGACACGCTCACCAGGCTCCGCCCGTCCTGGGGAAGCAGCCGCACGGTCTCTCCGCCGCTGCTCGGATCGGTGAACGAGGCGCGCTCGCGCTGCGCCCACGAACTGGCGAGCGCCGCCCGGGTGGCGGTGTCCGGGGAGACCTCGTGGTCGTCGACGACGAGCAGGTAGGAGAAGACGTCGAGGACGCGGTGGAGGGCGGTGCCCTCTTCAGAAGTCCTCCCGTCGAACAACTCGCCGCGTGCCACCGGCCGGACGGTGATGTCGCCGGACTCGTCGACGCTCACCATCCTGAGGAAGAGGTCGGGGACGAGGTTGCGCTCGAAGGGACTGAGGAATCCGTAGGCGTCCTCGGCCAGCGTCCCGAGCGCGGGATCGCCCGGTGTTCCGCCTCCGAGGAGCCCGGCCTCGGCGCTGCCGATGGTGAGCAGGTCGATGTCGCCGCCCACCGGGCCGCTGACCAGACCGAGGAGGAGCTGCCGCGCCGTGGGTCTGGCCAGCGGATCCTTGCGCAGGGCCGCCGCGACGAGGGGCCGCAGCGACTCCGGCATGACGCTGAGGTCGGGATCGGTCGACAGCACGCGGTGCATGACCGCGCCGAGGGTCTCCGCCCTGAAGGGGCCGTCCCCGCAGGCGGCGTAGACGACGATCGCGCCCCAGGCGAACACGTCGGCCGGTGCCCCGGCACGCTGGCCGGTGAACACCTCGGGGGCCATGTAGGTCGGAGTGCCCGTGACCAGGCCGGACGCGGTGAGCGACATCTCCAGCGTCCGTGCGACGCCGAAGTCGATCACACGGGGACCGTCCGGCCCGAGCAGCACGTTGTCCGGTTTGAGATCGCGGTGGACGACCCCGGCGTCATGGATGGCGGTCAGCGCGGTCGCGACGGCCGTGGCCAGGCGGTGCAGGTCGTCCCCGGTGAAGCGGCGCCCTTCGGCGATCGCGCGGCGCAGGCTCGGGCCCTCGACGTACTCGCTGACGATGTACGGCTTGGGCGCGTCCAGTTCGGCCGCCAGCACCTGGGCGGTGCAGAAGGAGGCGACCCGTCGCGCGGCCGTCGCCTCCTTGCCGAAACGCGCCCGCAGGTCGGGGTCGCTCGCCGCGTCGCCGTGCAGCACCTTGACCGCGACCCGGGTGCCCTCGGCGTCGTACGCCTCGTAGACCACGCCCTGCCCGCCCACGCCCAGCCGGCCGGCGAGCCAGAAGTCTCCGAGCCGGGTCGGGTCGCCGGGAAGCAGCGCTGTGGCCAGGCTCATACGATCGCACCCCGTCGTCTTAGATGGACTCAGCCGTTAGATGCTGTCGTCAGCGACGAAGTTGCGGGATTTCAGCGACATTTGGCGAGCATCGTGGCCTTGTCGGCTCTGGTGACCGGGAGGTTGTACTTGAGCGCGACCTGGGTGAACCGTACGGCGTAGGCGCAGCGGATCTTCCGTGCCGGGGGCAGCCAGGACCCCGGCCCCCAGCCGCGCTTCGCCTGGTTGACCGGGCCGTAGACCGGGAGCAGGTTGAGCGGATCGTTGGCGATGCGCAGCCGTTTCGCCTTCGGCCATCGTGCGGCGCCCATCCGCCACGAGTACGACATCGGCACCACGTGATCGACCTGGACGAGGCCCGCGTGCTTCTTACGCCATCGGATGGTTCTGCCGGTGTACGGGTCGCGCAAGGTCATCTTGATCACGACACAGTCGGACCCCTTGCGGTATCTGACGTTCTGGCCGTCACGGGCGAGCAGGTCGTTGCGGGTGTCGCAGCCGTTCCCCGCGTACGGCACGCCGCGCGCGGTGTCCGCCCAGTTGGGGCCGAACCGGGTCCGGGAGTATCCGGCCTTGGAACCCATGCGCCTGACGCGGAGCTTCCTGATCAGCCTGGTCGCGGCGGCCCGGCCGGCCGCGGAGGTGATCGGCGCGAGCCCCGGCCGGGTCCCCCGAGGGTTCTTCAGGGGGATGACCACTGCCTTGCGGCCGGTCCCGGTTCCGGCCGCGCTCTGGGCGCGGGTCTCGTTCCGAAGTCGGTCGTGTGCGTCGTTCCGGGTAGTGAGAGATGCGAGCGCTATGCCCGCCACAACGACAGTGATCACTTCGCGCGCGCCCAGAGCCGCCTCCCCGATGAGACTCGGTAAAGGAATCCCCAAAATCGGGAGGCTGACACCAACGGGAGTTATGTCCCCGGTTGCCGATCGATCTCGCCGGCGGCCCATTCCGCCCATTCGCGCTGCATGGAGGTCAAGCGGAGGCCATATTCGAGCGCGATCCTGCCGTATGTCTTCAGCGGGTCGCTTCCGGCGACGACGTCGCGGAGCCCGAGCAGGCTCTGGTGGCTTCGCGCGGCCACGACCGCCTGGCGTTCCAGGTATTCCCGGGCCTGGCCGTGATCGACGCTGTCGAGGAAGAAGACGCGGAGCAGCATGTCGCTGCGGCCCACCCGGTTGGGCTCGACGTCGGTCAGCCAGTGGCGCAGCTCGGCCACTCCGCCATCGGTGATCGCGTACTCCTTGCGGCCGCGCGGCCCCTCGGCGGCGACCTTCACCAGGTCCGCGTCGGCGAGGCGGCCCAGTTCCGCGTACACCTGGCTCTGCGTGGCCGGCCAGACGTTGGCCAGCGAGATCTCGAACAGTTTCAGCAGGTCGTAGCCGCTGGCGGGGCCGCGGGCCAGCAGGCCGAGCATGGCGTGACGGAGACTCATGCCGCACAGCCTACATTCCACTGTTGACATGTCGCTACAGGAGGTTCTAGGTTCGACCTGTCACTGTTGGAACGTCAGGGAGCCTTTTGTGATCAGCTATCTCCGCACCTTCCTTCCGTGGATCGCCTTCGCGGTGCTCAGCACCAACGGCGAGGCCCGGATCGGCGCGCTCGCCGGATTCGCCCTTGCCGTCGTGCTGCTGCTGATGGACCGGAGGAAGGGACGTGCCTGGGACGCGCTGGTGATCGAGGCCAGTTCCGCGGTGTTCTTCGCCGGGCTCGCGCTGGCCGCGTTCGTGATCGCCCCCGCGCCCTTCGGCGAGTACGGCCCGGCGGTGTCGGTGGGCTGGCTCGCCGTCACGGCGTGGGGCTCCCTCGCCATCCGCCGGCCGTTCACCCTGGGCATCGCCCGGGGGATGACCCCTCCCGAGGTCCAGGCGAGCCCGCTGTTCTACCGGGTCAACGCGACGATCACCGCGGTCTGGGCGGTCGCGTTCACGCTCAACGCCGTCGGCCTCGCGGTGCTGCTCGCCCTCGCCCCGCACGCGACGATCGCGATCATCGTGGTCAAGATCTGCGGGTTCGCCCTGCCCGCCCTGTTCACCGTCCGCTACCCCAAGATCGTCCGCGCCCGGTACGCCGCCTGACCCGCCGCACCATCCGACCTGCCACAACCGCCTGACCCGCCGCACCATCCGACCTGCCACAACCGGCTGACCTGCCGCACCGTCTGATTGGAGCCCGCGATGACCGCCACCTATCTCCAGGGCCATCTCGCCCCCGTTCCCGACGAGATCGACGCCCTCGACCTGCCCGTCGAGGGAACGCTGCCGCCCGAGCTGACCGGCCGCTACTTCCGCAACGGCCCCAACCCGCCGCCCGGCCAGGACCCCGGTCACTGGTTCACCGGCGACGGCATGATCCATGGCGTACGGCTGCGCGACGGCCGCGCCGAGTGGTACCGCAACCGCTGGGTGCGCACCCGCAAGCTGGCGGGAGCGCAGTTCGTGGGCCCGGCCGGAATCGACCTGTCCGCGGTCATCGCCAACACCCACGTCATCCACCACGCCGACAAGATCCTCGCGCTGGTCGAGAACGGCCTGCCGTACGAGGTGACCGGCGAGCTGGAGACCGTCGGTCCGTGCGACTTCGGCGGCCGGCTCACCACCGCGATGACCGCCCACCCCAAGGAGGACCCGCTCACCGGGGAACTGCACTTCTTCGGGTACGGCTTCGCCGCGCCGTACCTCACCTATCACCGGCTGGACGCGGCCGGCGAACTGGTGGAGAGCAGGGAGATCCCGGTTCCCGGGCCGACGATGATGCACGACTTCGCGATCACGCGGAACCACGTCGTGTGGCTCGACCTGCCCGTGGTCTTCGATCTGGGGCTGATCGGGCACGGCATGCCGTACCGATGGGACGACTCCTATGGGGCGCGGCTCGGAATGATGCCGCGCGCGGGCGGCGAGGTGCGCTGGTTCGACATCGATCCCTGCTACGTCTTCCACGTCGGCAACGCCCGCGAGGACACGCTCGGCCGTGTCGTGATCGACGCGGCGAGGTACGCGCCGGGCGCCTTCACGCGGCTCTGGGGACACATCGGCGGCGCCGCCGACCCGGCGGCGCAGGCCGAAGGGGCGGTCCTGCACCGCTGGGTGCTCGACCCGGCCTCCGGCACGGCCAAGGAGGAGCCGCTCGACGATCTCGGCGTCGAGTTCCCGACGATCAACGAGCGGCACACCGGCCTGGCCAACGACTATCTCTACGCGGTGACCGACGGGGAGATCGTGAAGTACGACATCAGGACCGGTGCGAGCCGTATGCACCGCACGGACGGCCCTCCCGGCGAGGCGGTCTTCGTGCCCCGCGCGTCCGGATCGGGCGCCGAGGACGACGGGTGGCTGCTCTCCATCGTCGGGTCGTGCGCCGAGCTGCTCGTCCTGGACGCGGCCGACCTGACCCGGGTCGCCTCGGTACGGCTGCCGCGCCGCGTCCCCGCCGGATTCCACGGTTCCTGGATCGGGGACGAGGCGTGACGCAGGTTCACCCCACCGGGCGATAGTGCGTGGTGATCCGCCCCTCGTCGAAGACATGGAAGGCGACGGCCGGAGGGAGATCGCGGTCGACCGGCGGATGGGACTCGATCTCGAACGGCAGCAGTGCGGTGTTCACGACACCCGGCGCCACCAGCAGTGGAAGGCCCGCGAAGGTCGTCGCCGCACCCGTGTGGGCGTGCCCGGCGAGGACGGCCACCACCTGCGGGTGGCGGGCGAGCACCCCGGCCAGGCGCTCGGGCTCGCCCAGCCTGATCTCGTCGACGTACGGGATGCCCAGCGGGACGGCGGGGTGGTGCATGCCGACGAATGCGGGCACGTCCGGGGCGGCGGTGAGGACGCTGTCGAGCCAGTCGAGGGTCTCGTCGCTCAGGAGCCCATCCGGCCGCCCCGGGATGCTGGAGTCGCACAGCGCGATCGTCGCGCCCGGCAGGCGGAGGACCTGGTTGACCGGACCGCCGCTTCCCACGCCGTCCCCGTTCAGGTCGCCGAGCAGGACCTTGCGGAGGTTCTCGCGGATGTCGTGGTTGCCGGGGCAGAGCACGAGCGGTGCGCGGGTCTCGATGAGCCCGC
The DNA here is from genome assembly GCA_001570385.1 of Microtetraspora glauca. Taxonomy (GTDB): domain Bacteria; phylum Actinomycetota; class Actinomycetes; order Streptosporangiales; family Streptosporangiaceae; genus Microtetraspora; species Microtetraspora glauca. The sequence continues at coordinate 251,419 of BBYL01000013.1, forward strand.
GGGTGATCTCGTACTCTTCGACGGCTCCGTGGTCGGCGATGTCGCCGGTGAGGAGGATCGCGTCGACGGGCAGCCGTCCGACGTGATCGAGGACTCTGGTCGCGCGTGCGGTGTTCCGATCGCTTCCGTCGATGTGGATGTCGCTCACGTGGGCCAGCACGAGCATGGTCGTCGCCTCCGGGTCGGGGATCTCAGGCTCTCACGGGCCGGTCCGGGGGTCAGCCGACCGGCGCGGTGAGGCGCTCGGCGAGGATGCGGGCCCGGGCGAGCTGGACCTTGCGCGCCTCGCGCGCCGCGTACCCCACGAGGAACCAGGGGGCGGTGATCTCCAGCCGGTCGTCCACCCGGGTGCCGGGCCCGTCGGGCGCCAGGTCGAACTGGTAGACCAGGCGGACGTTGCCGGGGCTCTTCACGTCACCGCGTACGGAGAGTCCTTCGGTGAGGAGGGTGACCCTGATCGGATTGTCGTGTGTGAACACGCCGAGGAACGTGAACCGTTCGATCGAGGTGTAGCGGACGACGCCCGGTTCGGAACGATCCACGTCCTCGACCGCTACGACGAGCGGTGACAGCCCGATGTAGCTCTCGGGCGTCGTCAGATGCTCGAACACCGCCTCGGGGGCGGCTTCGACGTGGAATGTATTGGTCAGTACCCTCTGCGGCACGACGCCTCCGGCCATGGTTCGTGATCTATGCCGGGAATTGTGACAAAGTCCGCGCCCTGGGAGAAGCCCGTACCGCCGAATTTCGGTCGGGATCGAGACGGCGTCTGCTTCCTGCTCCCGAGCGCGGAGGCGGGTGCCGGTCACCCGCGTGCCCAATAAGGGCCGGACCGGTTCACCACAGGCCGACTGGTCAGGCGCCCCGGAGGAATCGGGAGGTCTCCTCGTCGGCGGGGAAGAACGACTCGATCATCAGCTCGGCGACGGTGATGTCCAGCGGCGTCCCGAACGTGGCCATGACGCTGAAGAACGACAACTCGCGGTCCGCCTGCCGCAACCGGAGGGGCACGAGGATGTCGCCCGGCCCCGGCACCTCCACCTCGGGCTCCGGCTGATCGCAGGGATAGCCCCGTAGCTCCGCGTACAGCTCGGCCAGCCCGGAGTCTCCGGTGAGGCCGATCTGCCGCTTGAGCCGCCCGAGAAGGTGTGCCCGCCACTCGCCCAGGTTGGCGATCCTGGGTGCGAGCCCGTCGGGGTGCAGGCTGGCGCGCAGCACGTTGGCCAGCAGGTCGGGGGAGATCCCCTCCGCGAGCAGGGCGATGCCGGCGTTGGCGTCCACCAGGTTCCACCCCCGGTCCACCACCACCGCGGGGTACGGCTCGTGCCCGGCGAGCAGCTTCCCGATCGCCTCGCGTACGGCGGCCATCTGTGGCGACCCCAGGGTCGACTCCGAATAGACCGGGGCGTATCCGGCCGCGAGCAGCAGGTGGTTGCGTTCACGGAGCGGGATGTCGAGATGCTCGGAGAGATGAAGGATCATGTCGCGGCTGGGCTTGGACCGTCCCGTCTCCAGGAAGCTCACATGCCGGGTGGAGATCTCGGCCTGGATCGAGAGGTCGAGCTGGCTCAACCGGCGGTACTCGCGCCACTGGCGGAGCAGTTCGCCGACCGGTCGCCGGTAGATCGGGGCTGTGGTCACGCCCCGACAGTATGCCCGCCGGTGAACGGCCGCGATTCCCTCGGAGGTCATGGAGAGCGTGCGACGGTGACGGCGAGTGCGGGACCGGGTCGTGGCCGGAGGTCCGGGACCGGGTCGTGGCCGACGGCGAAGCCGGCCTCGGTTGAGGCCGGCCGATGAGGAACGCGGAACGATCGGTCCGGTAAGCGGGATGCGATCGGTCCGGTAGGCGGGACGGCCGTCATTCCCAGCGGAACATGCGGGTGGCGGCGAACCCCGCGACCAACGTCCAGCCGAGGAGGATCGCGAGGTGCGACAGCGCGGGCGCGTGCCCCGCCATCGTGTCCCGCAGCGCCTGGCCGAACGCCCCCGTCGGCGTGATGTCGCTGACCACGCGCAGCGCGGACGGCATGAGCTCGCGCGGAAGCCACATGCCCCCGAGGAACAGCAGGGGGAACATCACCGCGGCCCCCGCCCCCTGGACGACCCGCGAGTTCGGCGACACGGCGGCCAGACACAGCCCGATGGCGAACATGGCGACCGAACCGAGCAGGAACACACCGGCGAACGCGGCGAGCTGCCGGGGGATCGGCACGCCGAGCACGATGTGGCCGAGCGACAGCGTCAGGGCCGTGCTCAGCACGGCGACGACCGCGTTGATCACGATCTGCGCGACCAGCAGGGCGCTGGGCCGGACCGGCGTGGTGGACATCCGCCGCAGCACGCCTTTCTCCCGGTAGGCGACCAGCGCCGAGGGAAGCGTGCTCAGCGCCAGCGTCACGACGGAGAGCAGGACCATCATCCCGGGAAGCTGTGTGTCGATGACCCGCTCGCCTCCCATCGACGGATCGGCGTCGCGGAAGCCGGGGATGGAACCGCCCAGCACCAGCAGCAGTGTGGCGGGAAGGACGGTCGCGAAGAACACCGCGGCCGGTTCGCGGAGGAACAGCTTCGACTCGGTGAGGATCAGTTGCTTCTGGACCAGCATCGGGGTTCTCCAGGAGTCACGGTGAGGATGTGAGGAAAGCCGGGTCCGGCGGTGACGGTCGCCGGCGTGGGAAGCCGGGTCCGGCGGTGACGGTCGCCGGCGTGGGGAGCCGGCTCCGGAGCGGCTTCGGTGTTCGGAGCCGGGCGGCGGGACGAGCTCCTCACCCGGGGGCGTGGCCGGTGAGCGCGAGGAACGCGTCGTCGAACGTGATCCGCTCGGTGCGCAGACCGGCGAGCTGGTCCGGGGGGAGCGCGCCGACCACCGCGGCGAGCAGATCGCCCGTTCCGGTGACGATGACCTCGTCACCGTCCCGGTGGACGCCGGTGACCTGGGGCAACGCCGTGAGCGCCGTGACCTGGGCCGTGGACGTCAAGACGATCCGCTGCTCGCCGCCCGCTCGCGCGATCAACCCGTCAGGGGTGTCCACCGCCAGGACGCGCCCCGAGGAGATCACCGCGACGCGGTCGCACAGCCGCTCGACCTCCTCCATGAAGTGCGTGACCAGCAACACGGTCACGCCCATCTCACGAACGCGGGAGATCAGCTCCCAGGTGTCCCTGCGAGCCTGGGGGTCCAGGCCGGTGGTGAGCTCGTCGAGAATCGCGACCCGCGGGTTGCCGACCAGGGCGAGCGCGATGGACAGCCGCTGGCGCTGGCCGCCCGACAGTTTGGCGAAGGCCGCACCCGGATCGAGACCGACCTCGGCGAGCAGTGCCCGCCAGTCAGCGGGCCGGGAGTAGAACGAGGCGTACAGCGCCAGCGCCTCCCCGACCTTCAGCTTGTCCGGCAGCGAGCAGTCCTGGAGCTGGACACCGATCTGCTCCTTGAGATCGCGGATGGCGGTGCCGTACTCGATCGTCCCGCCCGAGGGGGTGCGCAGCCCGGCGACGCATTCCACGGTGGTCGTCTTGCCCGCGCCGTTCCGGCCGACGATCCCGAAGATCTCGCCCTCCTTGACCGAGAACGACACGTCGTCGACCGCGACCTTCTCGCCGTACGTCTTGCGGAGGTTGTGGACGGAGATGATTGCCATGCACAACAAGCTAAAACTGCCGTGATCTGCGCGGAATGCGGCCAAGTGCCCGACCCGGATGGACTTTCCCTCCGGGAGAGGGTGTACCTAGGCCCACCCTGACAAGGCGTCTCGGACCACTCCCGGCGTCCGTGTCCTGCGTACACACTGAAGTGCATGAACCGACGCACTTTGACGGCGCTGGCCCGCGGAGCGGGGCTCCTGGGCATGGCGGTCCTCGGACAGCTCGTGGGTCTCGTGATGCTGGTGGCCATCGCGCTCAGCTTCCTGATCGGCTTGGTGTTCGTGTTCTCCCCGGCGGTGCGGCTGACGCGAGCGACGACGCGACTCCAGCGACGGCTCGCCGCCGAGTGGTCGGGCGTGACGATCGACGAGCCCTACCGGCCGGCGCCGCCGCCCCCGCAGCGGCAGCGGGACGGCTGGTACCGCGAAGGTCGCAACCTGTACAAGACCCCCCGCGTGCCGGCGTTCAACCGGCGGCTCAGCTGGCTCGTGAACGATCCCGCGACCTGGCGCGACTTCGCCTACCTCATGGTGAGTCCGTGGAGCTCCGGCCTGATCGTGGGCATCCCTTTGCTGCTGGCCGTGACCGGGGTCCCCCAGCTGGTGGACGGCAACCTGGCCGGTCTCCTTCCTCTCGTCGTCGCGCTGGTCACCGCCCCCGCGGTCGCCCCCTGGAGCGTGCACGTCCACGGGCAGATCGCGCACGCCCTGCTCGCGCCGACCGAGAAGGCCAGGCTCGCCCAGCGGGTCAGCCACCTCGCCAGGACACGGATCGACGCGGTCGACTCGCAGGCGGCCGAGCTGCGCAGGATCGAGCGCGACCTCCACGACGGCGCACAGGCGCGGCTGGTCGCGATCGGCATGACGATCGGCGCAGCCGAGCAGCTCATCGATTCCGATCCCGCCGCCGCCAAGGCGCTGCTCGCCAAGGCGAGCGAGGCGTCGGCCACCGCGTTGCGTGAGCTCCGCCAGGTCGTGCGGGGCATCCACCCTCCGGTTCTCGCCGAGCGTGGGCTGGGCGACGCCGTACGCGCGCTCGCCCTGGACACCCCGCTCACGTCACATGTGACCGTCGATCTGCCCAACCGTCCGGACGCTCCGGTGGAGTCCGCCGCGTACTTCGCGGTCAGTGAGCTGCTCACCAACGCCGTACGGCACGGCGACGCGACCGAGGTGTGGATCGACATCAGCCACCAGGGAACGGCCCTGCGCGTCACCGTGACGGACGACGGCAGGGGCGGGGCCGACCCCGAGCGGGGAACCGGGCTGCGGGGGATCGAGCGCAGACTCGCGGCGTTCGACGGCGTGCTGGCGGTGAACAGCCCGGTCGGCGGCCCGACCACGGCGGCCTTCGAGCTGACCCGCGCGCTGGAGGAGACGATCCCGTCGCTTCCGAGGTGGAAGCGGACGATCCTCGGGCTGTGCTGGGGGTTGTGCTGGCTGCCGCTGTTCCCGCAGGGACTCGTCGCGATGGTCATGAAGCTGGTCGGCAGCCCGGAAAGGTCCTGGTTCCTCGCGCTCTACCTGCCCGAGCCGCTCCAGTGGCCGGTGATCATCGGGATGATCTGCCTGGGCGGCGTCATGCTGGCGACCGGGGTGACTCTCGCAAACCAGGCCAAGCGTGCCAAGGTGGACGCGTGCGCGTCGTCATAGCCGAAGATCTCCATCTCCTCAGGGAAGGGCTGGTCGCCCTGCTCCATGCCCATGGGTTCGAGGTGGTCGCGGCCGTCGAGTCCGGCCCGGAGCTGCTGACCGCCATGCTGCGGGAGCGCCCCGATGTGGCCGTCGTGGACGTGCGGCTCCCGCCGACCTTCACCGACGAGGGGTTGCAGGCCGCGCTGGCCGCGCGCCGCGAGATCCCCGGCCTGCCCGTGCTCGTCCTCTCCCAGCATGTCGAGCAGCTGTATGCCAGGGAGCTGCTGGCCGACGGCTCCGGCGGCGTCGGCTATCTCCTCAAGGACCGGGTCTTCAACGCGGGCCAGTTCATCGACGCGGTGCGCCGGGTGGCCGACGGGGGCACGGCCATGGACCCAGAGGTGATCGCCAAGCTGCTGGCCAGCAACGCGCGGAGCGAGCCCGTCGGCCGGCTCACCCCCCGCGAGCGCGAGGTCCTGGAACTGATGGCCGAAGGCCGGTCCAACGCCGCCATCGGGCAGCGGTTGTTCCTCAGCGACAGCGCGGTGGGCAAGCACACCGCGAACATCTTCACCAAGCTGGAACTGGCGCCCTCCGATGACGACAACCGTCGCGTGCTCGCCGTACTCACCTTCCTGAACGGCAAACAGGCCCCCTGAGGAGCCTGTTCGCAAAGATGGGTCAGGGGAGCAGCAGGCCCCAGTAGAGCGCCCAGGGGACGAACAGGACGCCCCCGGCGATCAGTACCCGCTCGCGGAGCCGCGCCGTACGCCACTGCGTGGCCGCGACCGCGGTCGTGACGAGGGTCGTGAAGGCCAGGAACTGCACGACCAGCCACAGGATCGGCCGACCGGCGAGCAGCGGGCCGAGGTCGATGCCGTGGCCGTTGGCGGAACCGAACATCGACACGACCGAGTAAATGAAGAGGGGTACGCCGACGAGACCGGACGCCGCGAGGATCCGGGCGGGCCAGGAACCGCCGGCGCCACCCCGGCGGCGACGGACCAGAGCGGCCACCGGATAGGTCATGAACGCCGCGACCAGCAGCACCAGCACGAGGAGCTGGGCCTGCCAGCCCTCCCACCACGCCGACTCCGGGAGCGGCACGCTCCTGGCCGGCTGCGCGGGCAGCGGGTCGGCGCTCGACGCCGGGAGGTGTCCGCCGGTGACGTCGCGGACCCAGGACCCCACGGTCTCGGCGTAGCCGGGCACCAGCTCGTCGGCCCCCTCACGTCCCCCGGCCCACAGCGCGTGCGGGGCGCCGGGGAAGAACCTGATCGTCACACTTCCCGGAATCGTCGCGCGAAAGATCTCCGCACTCTCCGCCGGGGGGACCTGGTCGTCCTCGGCTCCCCACAGGGCGAGCACCGGCTGTCGGATCTTCTTCAGCGTCGGTACGGGGTCGTAGTGAGCCTCGGGGAACAGCCCGGCATCCGCACCGAAGCGGTAGAAGTTCCTGTTGAGCAGGTCCTGGACCGAGCCCCGGATACCGGCCCTGTCCACCTTGTTGGTCATGTTCCACGCCTGAGTGCGCAGCGGCTCCAAGCCGGGCCCGCCCACCGTGATCATGAACTTGATGTCCGAGGTACGGGTGACGGCGAGCGGCGCCACCCAACCGCCTTCGCTGAGGCCCCAGATGCCGGCCTTCGCCGGGTCCACCTCGGGACGGTCCCGTAGGACGGCGAAGGCCTTCAGCGCGTCGTCGGCGAGCTGGGAGTAGTCCCGCTTCATCTTGGAGTAGCCGACGCTCCGCTTGTCCGGCGCCAGCACCACCATGCCCTGCTTGGCGAACTCCTCGGCCTCCTTCTGGAGCTCGCTCCACCGGTTGGCCTGGCCCGACCCGTGGACGAGGAGCAGGCCGGGCAGCCTGCCGGTGGCGTGCGCGGGTTCGAAGATCCGCCCGCCGAGCGTCTGCCCGTCGCTCGTGCGGAAGCTCACGTCAGCGGTCTTGAGCCCGGCCGCGCCTGTTGTCGTGGCCCTCGTGGTTGTCGTGGCCCTCGTGGTTGTCGTGGCCGTCGTGGTGGCGCCGGCGTCCGCGACGGCGGTCTTTGTGGCGGCCGTGTTCGAGATCTTCGCGGCGGCGGCCTGTGCGGCGGTGGCGGGGACCATCACGGCGGGCGCAGCGGCGGCGAGGGCCAGCGTGAGGTACGCGGCGCCAAGTGTGATCTTCAAGGGCTGCTCCGGGGATGCGAGACATCGGGAAAGGCCATGTGCGCGACGTGAAGTGACATCGGGTGTCTTAGGGCAAGGTGAAGCGACTTCGAGGACTTCGGGGACTTCGGGGACTTCGGGCGACAGAGGGCGACATGGAGGAGTCGTCCATCACATCGCCCGTCGCGTCGTTCATGGCGTCGCCCGTCGCGTTGGGGAACGCGACGTCCTCATGGTTTCCCGTCGAGGTACTCCGTGAGATCGCCGGTGCGAGCGGTCTTCCCGCTCCGTAACGTGACGGATGCCTCCCGGAAGGAGATCCCTCGCGCGAGGGAGGGATCCGCGTGGTACGCCCGCAATACTTGGGCGCTATGTCACTTATGGTGCGACTTCGGGCGCTTCCTCCACTCGGGGTCGACGCCGTACTGACGGCTGTGGTGCTCGCCGCCCAGTCGGTCCCGTTCTTCTACACGAGGCGGATGGCCGGCCCGGAGCCGTGGACGGTCCTCGAGTACCTCCCGGTAGTAGGCACCGCGCTGCCGCTGATCGTGCGCCGTAGATACCCCTTCGCCGTGCTTCTGGCGATCCTCATGGCGACCGCCGCGTACTCGCTCAACGATCCGGACATCCCCGCGCAGCCTCTCTGGTACGGCCAGCTCGTCGCCACGTACACGGTCGCCCAACTCGCGCCGCGCTGGCAGCGCCTGTTGATCATCCTGGTCATGGTGCCGGGTGTGGCCGTCACGGTCGGCTCGGTCCCCACCCTGGTCCGCGGCCTGCTGACATGGGCCGCCGCCTACGCACTCGGCCGGGCGGTAGCCGTGCACCAGACGTACACGAAAGTCTTGGAGGACCGGGCCGCCCAGCTGGAACGCGAGCGCGAGATCGAGGCGGAGCGCGCCGCCGAACGTGAGCGGGCCAGGATCGCCCGGGACATGCACGACATCCTCGCCCACGCGGTCAGCATCATGGTCGTACAGGCCGAGGCCGGCCCGGTCGCCGTACGGACCAATCCGGACCGGGCGGAGGCCGCCTTCGACGCGATCGGCGCGGCGGGCAGGGAGGCGATGGCGCAGCTCCGCCGGATGCTCGGCCTGTTGAAGGAGACCGAGGGACCCAGGGACCCCCAGCCGACGCTCGACCGGATTCCCGAGCTGGTCGGCAGAGTTGGCGAGACGGGGCCACGGGTGTCGCTGACGACCGCGGGGGAGCCGCTCGCCCTGTCTCCGGACGCGGAGATCGCCGCCTATCGGATCGTCCAGGAATGCCTCACCAACATGGTCAAGCACGCCGCCGCCACCGAGGCGGAGGTCAGGCTCGACTGGTCGGAGGACGCCCTGGTCATCACCGTCACCGACGACGGTAGAGGCGCCGCTCCGAGCACCCGCGAGCGTGGCCGCGGCGGGCCGGGCAGCCCCGAGTCGCGCGGCGCCGACTTCCTACGCCGCACGCGTCTACGCGGCACTGACCTGCGCCGCGCAGATCAACGCGACACCGACCTCTCGGGTGAATTCGGCGTCCAGCGGGGCACGGATCCGCGCGGCACCGACCCGCGCGGCACCGACCTCTCGGGCGGGTCCGACGTTCAGCGGGGCACTGATCTGCGCGGGCCGGGATTCTCCGGTGGTAACGGGCTGATCGGGATCAGGGAGCGGGCTGCGGCCTGCGGCGGCATCGCCACTTTCGGTACCCCACCCGGCCGCGAACGCGGCTTCCAGGTGTCCGTACGGCTTCCCCTCGCAAGTGCGTAAGAACTCCCGCGTAGAAGCCCGAGTAGGCGCCACGCAGGAGCCCGCAGCCCTGGAACCAGCCTGGGGAAGTGCCCACGGAAGCGGCGGCAGGCGGGCGGAGCAAACGGTCACGGAAGAGGCGGGCGGAGGTAGCGGCCACGGAGGAAACGGGCGCTCAGAAGAAGCAGACACATAACACGTAAGAAGTGAGCGCGGCAGGAGCACACAAAGAAGAAGCAGAGGGGAGGAGGAAGTGGGCAGGAGAGAGCAGATGGCGGAAGGAACGGGCCAGAGGAAGCAGGCGGTCGGGCAGATGGGCGGAATGAACGGGCAGGAGGGAGCCCGTCCGGGTAGTTCCCGTGTTGCCCGGTTTGGGTGGGATTCTGGCAAGGTGACCACGTGACCATCAACCTTGTGGTGGCCGACGACCAGGAACTGGTTCGCAGCGGCTTCGCCATGATCCTCGACTCCCAACCAGACATGTCCGTGGTCGCGGAGGCGGGTGACGGAGCCGAGGCGATCGAGGCGGTCCGCCGTCACCGGCCCGATGTACTGCTGCTCGACATCCGCATGCCCCGCATGGACGGCATCGAGGCCGCCCGCGTGGTCTGCGGCGAGACCGGCACGAAGGTCCTCATGCTGACCACCTTCGACCAGGACGACTATGTCTACGACGCCCTGCACGCGGGGGCGAGCGGCTTCCTCCTCAAGGACGTCCGCAGGGACGACCTCGTGCACGCGGTACGCGTGGTGGCGGCGGGCGATTCCCTTCTGGCCCCGGCGGTGACCCGCAGGCTGATCGACGACATGGTGCGCAGCAGGAGACATCCCGCGGTGTCACCGGTGGGACTCGACGTTCTCACCGAGCGTGAGCGGGAGACGCTGCTCCTCCTCGGGCGCGGCCTCTCCAACGCCGAGATCGCCGCCGAACTGGTGGTCAGCGAGCACACGGTCAAGACACACGTCAGCAACGTGCTCACGAAACTGGGTCTGCGCGACCGGGTCCAGGCCGTCGTCGTCGCGTACGAGTCCGGCCTTCTGCAGCCGGGAAACCGCTAGGGGCGTATCGCCCCGCCTGCCATAGGTTTCGGCGGCAGCTTCGCGCCGAGCATCTGGAAGACGATGAGGAGATCGGCTCGGCTTGCCACGGTGGCCCGGCTTGCCACGGTCGCCCGGCCTGGCGTGATCGCCCAGCCGGTGCCGACGCCGCGGCGGAGATCCGCAGGATCCGCCCTTGCTGGAAAGCATCACCGGAAAGCATCAGTGGGAGGCGTTCTGTCGGTGCCGCCCGGTACCTTTACCAGGCAGGTACGGCGTGCACAGGAGGTCCCGTGAAGTTTCAGGTGAACCGTGATGTCCTCGCCGACGCGGTGGCGTGGGCGGCCCGTGTCCTGCCCGGGCGCCCGGCCGTGCCGGTGCTCTCGGGTCTGCTGCTGGAGGCGGGGGACGGCCTGCGGATCTCCGCGTTCGACTATGAGGTCTCGGCCCAAGCGGTGATCGAGGCCGACGTGGCCGAGCCCGGCCGAGCGCTGATCCCGGGCAAGGTGCTCGCGGAGATCACCAGGAGCCTGCCCAACGAGCCCGTGCAGATCGCCCTCGACGGCGCCGAGGCCCTGCTGACCTGTGGCAGCGCCGAGTTCGGCCTGATCACCATGCCTGCCGAGGATTTCCCGTCTCTGCCCGTGATGCCGCCGAAGATCGGGGCGGTCGGCGGGGGTGTGTTCGCCACCGCGATCGGCCAGGTCGCCGCCGCGTCGAGCCGGGACGAGACGCTCCCCATGCTCACCGGCATCCGCATCGACGTCGACGGTGTCACGGTGTCCATGGCCGCCACCGACCGCTATCGCATCGCGGGGCGCGACTTCCTCTGGCATCCCGCCCGGGACGGAGAACAACACGCCGCGGTGGTGCCCGCCAGGGTGCTGGTCGACGTCGCCCGCTCGCTGCGGGGCGGCGAGGTGTCCATCGGTCTGGGCGACAGCGTCGCGGGGTTCGAGAGTCAGGGGCGCACGACCACGGTCCGGCTGCTCGACGAGCAGTTCATCGACTACCGCTCCCGGCTCACCAGCGACTGGACCATGCACGCGGAGGTGCGGGTCGCGCCCTTCATCGAGGCGATCAAGCGGGTGGCCCTGGTGGCCGAGCGGAACACGGCGATCCGGCTCTCCTTCTCCGCGGGCGAGGGAGGTTCGGCCGACGGCAGGTGCCTCATCCAGGCGGGTGGGGGTGACATCGGCCGTGGTGCGGAGGTCGTGGACGCCCAGTTCACGGGAGACGACATCCAGATCGCGTTCCAGCCGCACTTCCTGCTCGACGGCCTGGCCGGGGTGGAGACGGAGCACGCCCGCATCAGCATGGACTCGCCCACCCGGCCGGCGCTCATCTCCAACGAGGGCGACGATCCCGACTTCCGCTACCTGGTGATGTCGCTGCGTCAGGGCTGATGCCCCCGGCCCGGGGGCATCCCGCGAGGTCCGGGCGTCAGCCCGCGAGGTCCTGTGAGTCGGTGAGCGCGATCAGGATGTGCTCGATACAGGCGTGACCCGCCCGCTCGGCCGCCGCGGCGTCTCCGGCCGCGATCGCGCGGACGATGGCGTCGTGAGGGATGTAGTTCTGCTTGAGCGAGCCGCCCGCCGCCGCGATGCTGGCGCGCAGCGCCGCCGCGAAGTCGCCGTACAGGTCCATCAGCACCTGGTTGTGCGTCGCCTGGACGACCGCGATGTGGAAGGCCAGGTCGGCCTCCACGAACGCGTCGACGTGCCCGCCGGCCCAGGTCTCCTCACGCTTGGCGAGGGCCTTCTCGATCGCCTCGATGTCCGCGGCCGTGCGCCTGGTCGCCGCGAGGCGGGCGGCCTCCACCTCGAACGCCCGCCGCACTTCCAGGATCTCCAGCTGCTCGGCGGCACGCAGCCGCCGGGCCATGGCGCCGGACAGCTCGCTCGTGGCCCGGACGTAGGTGCCGTCGCCCTGACGGCACTCGAGCAGCCCGGCATGGGTAAGGGCTCTGACCGCCTCGCGCACCGTGTTCCGTCCGACGCCGAGGTGCTCCGCCAGTACGGTCTCGGTGGGGATCTTGGCGTTCATCTGCCAGGCCCCAGAGGTGATCTGCTCCTTGAGCTGATCGATCACCTGGTCGACCAGTGATGCCCGTTGCGCAGTACGCAGGCTCACATCCGCCTCCTCGGGGGACAGTCATCCCATGAGTCAATGACCGGTCGACCCTAATTATTCCAGAGCCCCCCGAACGAGTCGCGAGCTCAGGGGAGACTTATCGAACGAGTGCCGCCGATGCGGTTGATCCGGGCATGTTGGCGCGGACTCCGACGGCTTCAAGGGCTCTACGATACGCCCTGGCCTGCTCGTCGCCAGAACCGGCCTGGCCCCAGAGGTCGCCCAGCTGGCGCCAGGCGCGAGCGGTCTCCCGGTCGATGCCCGCACTCACGGACTCCAGCAACTCCTGAGCCTGCCGGAGGGCAGGAAGGGCGTCCTGGGAGCGTGCCAATGCGATCTCGGCCAGCACCAGATGGGCCGTGGCCGGCACCGTCCCCCGTACCCCGCTCAGAAGGTTGAGCGCGCGGGCCGCGAAATCCGACGCCGTCTCCGTGTCACCCGAGCGGAAGCGCACATGGGACAACACGATAAGGCTGCGTGCGTGCTCCAGCACCCGGCCGGGGAAACCGGCGAAGATCGTCGTCGCGGACGTGGCGAACTCGTTGGCTCGGTCCAAATCGGCGTCCACTGGGCCCGCCGTGGTGGCCCTCGCCCAGTTCATCGCGATACGGGCGAAGCGGAGCGCCAGCCGTCCGGACCTTCCGGTCGCGATCGCGTCCTCCGCGAGCTGTACGGCGAGGGCCGAGTCCTCACCCTCGGAGGCGGTGACGCTGGCCTGCCAGAGAGCCATCACCTCGTCGCTGCGGTCGGCGCACTCGTGGGTCTCATGCGCGGCCAGGACGCGCTCGACATAGGGAAGGCCGGTCTCCGTCTCGGCGAGCGCGTCGGCGAGCTCCATCGCCAGATCGCCCTGGTTGATGCCGAGTGGTTCCACCTGCGACAGCGCCAGCGCGCCCAGATCCTGAGCGCGCAGCATGTCGCCCGCCCTCTGGTAGCAGCGGCACAGCGCCACGGTGATGGGGAGATCGGCGAGGCGCTCGGGGTGCGCGGTCGCCTCCCGGCGCAGCCGCTCGTATGCCTCCACCGCGGATCCGGTGAGGCCCTGGGCCTCCAGCGCGCGCGCCAGACCGAGCTGGGCGTGCGCGGCGAGCATGGCGTTCTCCTCGCCGGCTGCCTTGACAATGTCGCCGAAACGGTCGGCCGCAATTGCCGGATCGCCGTGGAAGAGCTCGAGCTGGGCGTGGCGAAGCCCCAGCTCGGTGTCGATGCGTTGCCGTGGTTCGATCCCGTGCAGGAGGAACTCGGTGGTGCACCCGAGCCGTTCGGCGAGCAGCCGCGCCACGACTGGCGTCGGCGTCCGCTTTCCGGACTCGATGAGCGACACATAACTGTCGGAAAGGTCGGGTCCGGCCAGCTGGGCCTGAGACATGCGCCTGCTCAACCGCAGTCCGCGGACGCGGTCACCGATGGTTCCCTGACTCGGCATCTGATCTCTCAGGGCGGGAAAATGGTCAATGGTCACGTCATAATGGCATGAAGCTAGCGAATCGTGTAACCCTCGGTCAGGAATCGCCGCGGTGAAGGTTCGATCACAGCTTCACGACTCATCAGTCGTCCCCGTCGTCCTTGCTCGGGAAGATCATCTGACAGACCTCGAGATACAAGGTCTCCGGGTAGGGGATGTAGGGAACCGACCGGAGGGCCTGATCCTGGCCGGCCGACTCCATGACGAATTCTCCGTAACCGAGCATCCGGCCCAGCAGTGAGCGCTGGAAGCTCATGTCGGTGACTTTCGCCAGTGGCATCATCGCGACCTTGCGAGTGATCAGGCCCGTGGTGAGGAGCATGCGCTGGGACGTGACCACGAAGTAGTCGACCGACCACTCCGCGACCTTCCAGACGAAGCGGATGAGGAGCAACAGCCAGGCCCACCAGACGATGACGAGCGCCTCGCCGCCTCCGGCGTCGCTCAGCCATTTGCTGAGCAGACCCGCCAGGATGAGGCCGCCGAAGATCTCGGCGACCGGCCTGAGGAGCACGGCGGGGTGGCGCCGCACCATGATGACCTGGTGTTCGTGGGGGAGGAGGTAACGGTTGACCGACGACGGGGCGGAGTCCCCGTGGGTCACTAGTCTCATGTCAGCCGAGCGAAGAACTGTGCCATCGAGTCTGCCGCCTTCACGACGCCGTTCACAGCTCCCTGTACGGTTTGCGCTGCGTCAGTCGGCCTCGACAACAGGTAGAAGGCCACCAGCCCGATCGCGCTCCACTTGAGAATCTTCTTGCCCTGCACCGCCGTCACCACTCCCATGACCAATAGATTACCCAGGCGCCTACTTCGGTAAAGCGGTAAAACCGGAAGAACCGGCTTCTGTGTCGACGGTCTATCCGCGCCCTTCGGCGGCCACGGCGAGAACCTGAAGGTGCTTGCGCGCGATCCGCTCCACCAGTGCGGGATATGCGTGGCCGGTGACCTCGACGGCCCCGTGATGGGCGACCTCGATGCACCGCGTCACGGTGGCGGCCGGGTGAACCCCCGCGAACTCGTCCCTGAGCGCGGCCTCGACCAGCTCGTAGCGTCCGCCATGCGGAAGCTGACTCATGACTCCCCCTGATGAGCGGTCCCGGCGAACGGGAACGCAAAGACACGTCGTCATTACTCTACGTACCCAACCGGGTACATGACGTAACTAGACGCGGGAAAGTCTGCGAAAAATCAGACGACGCCGTAGAGGCGGTCTCCGGCGTCGCCGAGGCCCGGGACGATGTACCCGTTCTCGTTGAGACGCTCGTCCATGCCCGCCGTCACCACGCGGATCGGCTTGCCCGAGCCCTGGAACATCTCGTCCAGGTACGCCACCCCTTCGGGCGCCGCGAGCAGGCAGAGTGCGGTGACGTCCTCGGCGCCGCGGTCGAAGAGGAACTGGATCGCCGCGCCGAGCGTGCCGCCCGTGGCCAGCATCGGGTCGAGCACGTAGCACTGACGGCCGGAGAGGTCCTCGGGAAGGCGGGTGGCGTAGGTCTGCGCCTGGAGCGTGGACTCGTCGCGGATCATGCCGAGGAAGCCGACCTCGGCCGTGGGGAGCAGGCGCATCATGCCGTCGAGCATGCCCAGGCCGGCCCGCAGGATCGGCACGACGAGGGGAGCCGGGCGCGCCAGCCGCACGCCGTGGGCGGGGGCGAGGGGGGTCTGCACGGTCACGTCCGTGATGCGGACGTCGCGGGTCGCCTCGTACGCGAGGAGCGTCACCAGTTCGTCGGCCAGGCGGCGGAACGTCGGCGAGTCCGTACGGACGTCACGCAGCGTGGTCAGCTTGTGGGCGACGAGGGGATGGTCAACGACGAGGCTTTCCATGCCACAGAAGGTACCGTCCTTCGCAATAGGGACGAACGTCACCGCCGGTTTTGATCACAATTTGGCGCGGAAGCCGTACGGTGGGGACCGGATTCTGGGACGATTGCCTGACGTTGGGACCGCATCGGTGGGGATGACGATGACAGACGAGGACGCGCTGGACTTCGCCATCGTGGTCTATCGCGAGGATGACCGCTGGGAAGCCGAGATGCTGCCGGTGGGACTGACCTCTGATCTGCACGGGCTGATCCATGCGCTTCGCCAGACGCCGAGCATGGGCACCACGATTGGCCTTGTCGCCGTGGGGGATGACTTCTTCGTGGCGCTACGTGTCTTTGGTGAGCGTGTGAGCGTTTTCCTGTCAGATATCACTGCTTCCTGGGACTGGCCGCTCGCGCAGCAGGTCCTTGAATACCTCGATGTCCCCGTCCCAGAAGAGGAAGAGCTGGACAGCGTGCTACCCGCCGGCGATCTGTCGATCTTCGCCGACCTGGGGCTCGACGAGATGGAGCTCGGCGCGCTCTCCGGAGACCTCGACCTGCTTCCCGATGAGGTGCTGTCCAGCATCGCCGCGCGGCTGGGCTTCTCCCAGCCGTTTGAACGTGCCGTCGACGCCGCCATCGGCTGACCTCGGAGCCCGGCCATGCCCTCGAGATCCAACCTCTTCTCCGCCGCCTTCGTGAAGGTCGACGGCGGCTGGACCGGTGCCGAGGTCGATCTCGGCGCCGCCGAGATCGCCGACGACCTGGGCGACGCCGTGCAGGAGGCGCTCGCCCTCGAAGGCGACGAACTCGTTCTGCTCTGTGTCGAGGTCGAGGACGAGTGGTTCGCCATCGTCCGCTATGAGAACGACCTGGACCTGCGGGTGTTCCTCTCCGACGCGCAGGCCGGACTGACCGATCCGCTCGGCGAGATCTTCACCGAGCTCGCCGGTGTCGCGGTCGACAAGGAGGCCTCCGATCTCGGTGTGAGGCCCGCCGGCGACTTCGAGCTGCTCGCGGACCTCGGGGTGAGCTCCGACGAGCTTCTCGAGCTGAGCATGGAAGAGGGCCTGCCCGCCGACGTCCTCTCCGTGATCGCCGAGCGACTGGCCTTCGCCGACGAGCTCGACCGCTTGCGGTGACCGGACCGTCCTCGGAGTTCGAGGAGGCCATGCGGCTCGCGCTCGCGCAGGCCGTACGCGCTGGGGAGCGGGGCGATGTCCCCGTCGGCGCCATCGTGCTGGACGCCGACGGCGCGATCCTGGCAGAGGCGGGCAACGACCGGGAGGCCGCCGGGGATCCCACCGCCCACGCGGAGATCCTGGCGCTTCGCTCCGCCGCCGCGGCGCGCGGCGAGTGGCGGCTCAGTGGGTGCACGCTGGTCGTCACCCTCGAACCCTGCACGATGTGCGCGGGCGCCGCCGTACTGTCCCGTGTCGATCGCATCGTGTACGGCGCGGACGACGACAAGGCGGGGGCCGTGGGTTCGCTCTGGGACGTCGTGCGGGATCGTCGGCTCAACCACCGGCCCGAGGTCGTGCGCGGGATCCTGGCCGCGGAGTGTGCCGCCGTGCTGACGGACTTCTTCGCCGAGCGCCGGCTCTGAAACCGATGCGCGGGCATGGGTGTTTGTCCGGTAAGCTGATCCGCGGTGGCGTCGCCTAGTGGCCGAGGGCGCACGCCTCGAAAGCGTGTGTAGGGCAACCTACCGTGGGTTCAAATCCCACCGCCACCGCCAGCAAGAAAGAGCCGCTGACCTGCGTGTACAGGTCAGCGGCTCTTTTGCTTTTACCCCCATAGGGGCACAGCGGTGACATCCCCTCCGCCGAAGGGACTCCGATGGCATCCATCGAGGAACGGATCAGCAAGGCGGGTATCAAGAGCTGGCGCGTCGCCTGGCGCGAAGGCGGCACCCGCGCTGGGGCCCGCGACGGCGAAACCTGCTACGACCGGCGTACGGCCAGGATCTTCAAGGGCCTCGTCGAGGCACACGGCGACCGACGACCCGAGGGCTACCCGAAGGGCTGCCACGGCATGGGCACGGGCGACCGCGTCGCCCAGGAGGCCGAGACACCCGACCCGGCTCCGGGACGACGGGGACGAATACGACGTAGCGGGTCAGAACTCGGCCAGAGCGAGCCGGCGGGCCGGCGGCCGCGGCGAGCATCCCGCCCGACACGGGCGACGGTGCCGCCCCATCTGCGGACGGCGACGACGAGAGCACATAGAAAGGCTCCCCGCTTGGTCTGGTTGGCCGTCATCGACCAGGCGGGGCGGGCGGCCTCCGTCTCGCCTGCCAGGTGCGGGACGCGCACGGAGGCCGCCCTATCCCTGAGACTGGACGCGCTCCGCCGCGCACAGCGGCGGGCAGAGGAAATCGCGCTCGGCGAGTAGCCAGATACGACGAAGATCCCGCCCCTCATGGAACGCCATGGAACGCCAGGAACGCCATGGAACGCCTCTTTTGAGAGACACCTCCAAAAAGGGGACAGCACATGTCACTCAGAAGAGTCATGATCGGGGTGGTCCTGGCCATCGTGGCACTGGCCGGTGCCACCGCCCCGGCCTCGGCCGCCGTCCAGTCCATCGCCGGCGCCCAAGAGACCCAGGAGTTCGAGGGGAACGGGGCCGGCCTCAAGCCGCCCCCAGCGATCACGATGGCCCGGGCCGACGCCTACGCGCAGGCCGCCGCCGCAGGGTTCACCAGCATCCAATGTCAGGGGGTCAGCTCGACCCTCGACTTCGACGGGATCGTCTACGTGGCCACGATCACCATCTCGTGTAGCCGCTGAGCACAACGCGAAGGCACCCCCGCCCGAAGGCGGGGTGCTCTTGCCAGGACCGGCAGATCCCAAGCCCACGCTACGCGCGGGCGCGCGTCAGGGCATCTGAAGAGAAACGCAGGGGTACGCGTCAGTGCGTACCGTCCACACCCCTGAGGCGTGCGGTTGCTGCCGGGTACGCGCTTCCAAGCACGACGGAACCGCCCCTGCCCACCTGTGAAGGGTGAGCAGGGGCGGCTCCTCGAGGGCGCGGCCTACTGGACGCGCCGGATCCCGGCACTCCTCGCCGCGGTGTAGGTCGGCTGGGACTTCCAGCCCAGCAGCAGGTCGGCGGCTCTCTTTATCGCGCTGTTTCGGGTTGTTTCGTGTTCGGTTTTCGCGGGTGCCGGTTCCGGCGGCCGCCGGTCAGTGTGCGAGTTCGAGCACCCGGGCGTGCAGCACGGAACGCTGGTGGAGCGCGGCGCGCAGTGCCCGGTGCAGGCCGTCCTCCAGGTAGAGGTCGCCGTTCCACTGGACCACGTGGGGGAACAGGTCGCCGTAGAACGTGGAGTCCTTGGCGAGGAGCGAGTGTAGATCCAGAACCGCCTTCGTGGTGATCAGCGTGTCCAGCCTGACCTGACGCGGAGGGATCTGGGCCCATTCGCGATTCGACAGGCCGTGCTCGGGGTAAGGGCGTCCGTCGCCGACCAACTTAAAGATCACGGTACGTAGTCTAGGAGAGAAAGCCGCGCCTCGACCTCCGGGATCTCGTCAGACGGCTCCGGAGAAGGTGTCGCAGCGGCGCGGATCGCCGGTGCTGTAGCCCTTCTTGAACCATTTCATTCGTTGGGCGGACGTGCCGTGCGTGAAGTTCTCCGGGCTGACTCGACCCCGCGCCTTCTCCTGGATGCGGTCGTCCCCGACGGCGGCGGCGGCGTCGAGCGCCTGCCGGATGTCGGTGTCGTCGAAGGGCTTGGCGTAGAAGCCGGTGCTCACGGCGTTCTTCGCCCAGACACCGGCGTAGCAGTCGGCCTGGAGCTCAAGCCGTACGGACCCGCTCGATGCTCCCTGGCCGGTGCCTTTTGCGATGTCGCCGAGAAGGTTCTGCACATGGTGGCCGTACTCGTGGGCGATCACGTAGGCCTGGGCGAACGGGCCGCCCTCGGCGCCGAACTGGCTGTGCAGCTCGTCGAAGAAGCCGAGGTCGAGGTAGACCCGCCGGTCGGCGGAGCAGTAGAAGGGCCCGACCGAGGAGTCGGCGGCGCCGCAGCCGGTCCGGATGGCGCCGTTGAACAACGTCGTCTTGGCCTGCTGGTAACCGTCGACCTGGCCCTTCCAGTACTTCTGGAGGCTGTTGACGACTCCGACGACCCGGCACTTCTCGGACTGGTCGGCATCCGCGCCGGTCTTGCACTGGGCGGACAGATCGCCGGACCGCCCGGTCTGCGCGGGTGGGCTGTCGTCGCTCAGGAGCTTTGACGGGTCGACGCCGAAGACCAGGGCGAGGACGAGCACGACGATGCCCACCGCTCCGCCGCCGATCGCGAGCCCGCCACCGCGTGACATGCCGCTCGAGCCGACATCGTCCACCTGTGACGCGTCGAGTTCGGCCCGGTCATCGAAATCCATTCCGCGACGCTCCCCAGTGTGCGCGTGGTCCTCATGCGCATGCCGATGTTAGCCACAGCCGTGATGCCCCGCATGTACGAGATCATTACTAATTGTCGGTTGTCCTCGGCGGACTGGCGATCATCGCGGAATTCGCCGGCGGGTGGGCTTCCCGGGCCTCGCCGTCATCACCCGCAGGCTTCTTGGAGTGCGGTACGAGCAGCTCCTGATCCGAGACGCGTCACGTGAGCCGCCAGGTGTGCGGGGAGCGAAGGTCGCGGCGATTGAAGGTCGTGGCGAGCGAAGCGAGACCCGAAACTGGTCCGGACAGCACGAAGGGCCCGGCTGTATCGGTCCGGGCCCTTCGTGTTCTTGCTGCTCAACCAAGCGCGGAGGATACGAGATTCGAACTCGTGAGGGGTTGCCCCCAACACGCTTTCCAAGCGTGCGCCCTAGGCCAACTAGGCGAATCCTCCGCCGAAAAGCTTAGCGGACTTTCCGACATGTGGTGACCACAGTTTTCTGGGCGTCGGCATCCCCTGGGAGTGGTTAGACTGTCTGCGGACCCCTCGCGCGGCGTCATCCTGTGAACCTCCCCAGGGCCGGAAGGCAGCAAGGATAAGCGGGCTCTGGCGGGTGTGCGGGGGGTCTCTGAGTTTGGGAAACCGCCGGCCGGGTCGACCCCCCGAGGAGACGGCATGAGTCTTGCGCTGTACCGCAAGTACAGGCCCGGGACGTTCGCCGAGGTCAAGGGGCAGGAGCACGTCACTGAGCCGCTGCGCCAGGCGTTGCGGAGCGGGCGGATCAACCACGCCTACCTTTTCAGCGGTCCCCGCGGTTGTGGCAAGACCTCCAGCGCCCGCATCCTCGCCCGCTCCCTGAACTGCGAGAAGGGCCCGACGCCCGACCCCTGCGGTGAGTGCGAGTCCTGCGTGGCCCTGGCTCCGACGGGTCCCGGCCACCTCGACGTCATCGAGATCGACGCCGCGTCCCACGGTGGTGTGGACGACGCCCGTGACCTGAGGGAGCGAGCCTTCTTCGCCCCGGTCTCGGCGCGCTACAAGATCTACATCATCGACGAGGCGCACATGGTGACCCGCGAGGGGTTCAACGCGCTGCTCAAGCTCGTCGAGGAGCCGCCGCCACACCTCAAGTTCGTCTTCGCCACGACCGAGCCGGAGAAGGTCATCGGGACGATCAAGTCCCGGACCCACCACTATCCCTTCCGGCTGATGCCGCCGGCGACGCTGCGCCAGCTCATGGAGGAGATCCTCGGCTCCGAGTCCGTGCCGTACGAACCGGCGGCGCTGCCGCTCGTGGTGCGGGCGGGCGCCGGGTCGGCCCGTGACTCGCTGTCGATCCTCGACCAGCTCCTGGCCGGCGCCGACGACGCCGGCATCACCTACCAGCGCGCGGTGTCCCTGCTCGGCTACACCGACGGCGACCTGCTCGACGAGGTGATCGAGGCGTTCGCCAAGCGGGACGGCGCGGCGGTGTTCCAGACCGTCAACCGGGTCATCGAGGGCGGCCACGATCCCCGGCGGTTCGCGATGGACCTGCTGGAGCGCTTCCGTGACCTCGTGATCCTCGCCAACGTGCCGGAGGCGGCGGGCAACGGCCTGCTCGACCGGCCCGCCGACGAGTTGGAGCGCCTGCAGGTGCAGGCGTCCTCCATGGGCCCCGCCGAACTGACCCGCGCCGCCGAGGTCTTCAACACGGGGCTGACCGAGATGCGCGGCGCGACCTCGCCGCGGTTGCTCCTCGAGCTGATGTGCGCCCGGGTGCTGCTGCCCGCCGCGGCGCAGGGCGAGGCCGCCCTGCTCGCGCGGCTCGAGCGCCTCGAACGCGGCGGTGTGTTCCAGCAGGCCGCTCCGGTGCCGGGAGCACCGGCCCCGGCGTACGCACCGCCCGCAGCCGCTCCCGCGGCTCCTGCGGCCGCCGCTCCGGTCGCGCCCGTGGCTCCGGTCGCGCCCGCGGCTCCGGCCCCTGTGGCGTCCGGAACTTCCGGCGGTACGGCCTCCGCGCCCGAGCCCCAGGACGACTGGCCGGCCGCGGCACGGCCAGGCGCGCCGAGCGCGCCCTCGCAGGAGGAGGCCCCCTCCGCCGCTCCGGCGGCGGTGGGCGGCCCGGTCCAGCAGTCCTGGCCCAGGGTGCTCGACGCGATCAAGAACAGGCAGCGGGTCGCCTGGATGATCCTCAACGCCCAGGGCCGCCTTCTCGGCGTCGACGGCAACCTCGTGACCGTGGGATTCGAGAAGCCCGGTGACGTGCAGGGATTCCTCAAGGGCAAACGCGACGAGGTGGTCGCCGCCGCGCTCGGCGACGTCATGGGCGGCACCTGGCGGGTCGACGTGGTCGTCGGCGGTACCGGCCCGGCCGGTGGTGCGGCCCCGCGTGGCTCCGGCGGCCCCTCGGGCGCGCCGGGCCCCGCCGACACCGGCTCGCGGGCTCCGTCCCGGCCCTCCGGTTCCGGTCCGGCCGACACCCCGGCGCGTACGCCTTCGGCGGGTCCGGGAGAGGGCGCGTGGAACGCGGCGGGCACCAGCGACGCGGGCGCCACCGGTATCGCCGGCAACACCGGCAGTCCAGCCAGTGCGGCCAGTCCAGCGGGCGCAGCCAGAACCGGCGACGCGGGCGACGCGGGCGACGCCGGAGGTGCGGCTCCGACCACGGACGAGTCGTGGCCGGACGCACCCTCGGACGACTTCGACGGCCCGACGGGCGGACCAGGTGGATCAGGTGGATCGGGGGCTCCCCGGGC
The DNA here is from genome assembly GCA_001570385.1 of Microtetraspora glauca. Lineage (GTDB taxonomy): Bacteria > Actinomycetota > Actinomycetes > Streptosporangiales > Streptosporangiaceae > Microtetraspora > Microtetraspora glauca. The sequence continues at coordinate 274,157 of BBYL01000013.1, forward strand.
CACGGCCACCGGCCCGGGCCTGGCGGCGGCCCGGTCGGCTGCCAGGGCGGCCGCTCAGGCGGGCCCGCGCCAGGCGTGGCCCGAGTCGGTTCCCAGCCGGGCGAAGCCGGGCCAGGAGTCGGACGACGTCGATCCGCGGGGCGACGCGGACGCCGACGGTGACGAGCTCAGAGGCATGGCGCTCATCCAGCGCGAACTCGGTGGCCGTGTCATTGAGGAAATCGACCACTCCTGAGAGGCGCACGCCGCCTTGCTGGGGTGCGTTTACCCGGAACACGCACATGCTCCGGTATCAGATCCGCGGCAAACGCCGTAGGCTCGTCGCGACGACAAGTCGCTGGATGCCGAGGAGCGCACGAACGTGAACCCTGGAGATGTCAACCTGCAGCAGTTGCTGGAGCAGGCCCAGCTGATGCAGCAGCAGCTCGTCACGGCCCAGCAGGAGCTCAGCGACGCCGAAGTCGAGGGGACCGCGGGTGGCGGGCTCGTGGTCGCGACGGTCAACGGCAGCGGTGAGCTGCTCGAACTGAAGATCAGTCCCAAGGCCGTCGACGCGGGCGACCCGGAGGAGACGGTGGAGACGATCGCCGACCTGGTCCTGGCCGCCGTACGCGACGCGGTCCGGGCCGCGGCTGAGCTGCAACAGGAGAAGCTCGGCCCGCTGGCACAGGGACTCGGAGGCGGGCTCGGCCAGCTGCCCGGGTTCTAGAAGATCATGTACGAAGGGGTCGTCCAGAATCTGATCGACGAGCTGGGGCTGCTGCCCGGTGTCGGTCCCAAGAGCGCGCAGCGCATCGCCTTCCACCTGCTGGCGGCGGATCCGGCGGACGTGAAGCGGCTGGCGCACGCGCTGCTGGAGGTCAAGGAGCGGGTCCGGTTCTGCCGTGTCTGCGGCAACGTCGCGGCCGAGGAGGAGTGCCGGATCTGCCGCGACCAGCGCCGCGACCCGCATGTGATCTGCGTCGTCGAAGAGTCGAAGGACGTCGTCGCGATCGAGAAGACCCGCGAGTTCCGCGGTCGTTACCACGTGCTCGGCGGTGCCATCAGCCCGATCGACGGCGTCGGTCCCGATGACCTGCGGATCCGCGAGTTGATGACTCGCCTGGCCGACGGCCAGGTCACCGAGCTGATCCTGGCGACCGACCCGAACCTCGAGGGCGAGGCCACGGCCACCTACCTGGCCAGGCTCGTCAAGCCCATGGGGCTGAAAGTGACACGACTGGCCAGCGGTCTGCCGGTGGGCGGTGATCTCGAGTACGCCGACGAGGTCACCTTGGGCCGCGCTTTCGAAGGACGGAGGCTGCTGGATGTCTGATGAGTGGGGCGCCCTGGCGGAACGGATCGCGGGGCACGCGCAGAACTATCTCGACGGCCTGACCCGGTTGGCGAGCGGTGAGGGCGGCGACGCCATCCTCCCGCTGCTGCTCGTCGAGGTGGCGCAGGTCAGCCTGGCCGGCACTCAGCTCGGCGCGATGCAGGACGTGATCCTGCAGGGCAACTTCGAGCCGGCGTTGAGCGAGGACCCCGACGTCGATCCTCTTCGTACGGCTCTCGCCGCCCGGCTCGGCCCGGTGGACGACTACGCCGAGGTGTTCGACCCGTACAAGGACACGGTGGTCACGCCGTACCGGCTGTCGGACGACCTGGCCGCGGTGGCGGCCGACCTGGTGCACGGGCTGCGGCACTACCGCGCCGGGCGCCCACTCGAGGCGCTGTGGTGGTGGCAGTACTCCTACTTCAACACGTGGGGCAACCACGCGGGCGCGGCGCTTCGCGCGCTGCACGCGCTGGTCGCGCACACCCGGCTCGACGTGGTCGAGGAGAGCACCGTCGTCTGAACGTCGCAGCGTTCACAGAGCGACCCGCACAGCGGTCCACACGATGATCATCCACATGGTGAGCATGTTCCATCGGGCTGGTGAGACCCGCCAGTAGACTGTGAGCTCCACGTCCTGATTCGTTCGGAGAGTTCCAGTGGCGCTCGTTGTCCAAAAGTACGGTGGTTCGTCCGTCGCCGACGCGTCCTGCATCAAGCGGGTCGCCCAGCGGATCGTCGCGACGAAAAAAGCCGGCAACGACGTCGTCGTGATCGTTTCCGCCATGGGTGACACCACCGACGAGCTGCTGGACCTGGCCAAGCAGGTGTCGCCGCTGCCTCCGGCCCGCGAGCTGGACATGCTGCTGACCTCTGGCGAGCGCATCTCGATGGCCCTGCTGGCGATGGCGATCGCCAACCTGGGTCACGAGGCGCGGAGCTTCACCGGCTCCCAGGCCGGGGTGATCACCGACTCCACGCACGGCAGGGCGCGCATCATCGACGTGACGCCCGGCCGTATTCGGGAGGCGCTCGACCTCGGCCGGATCGCGATCGTGGCCGGGTTTCAGGGGGTCTCGCAGGACACCAAGGACATAACGACGCTCGGCCGCGGTGGTTCCGACACCACGGCGGTCGCCCTCGCCGCCGCGCTCGAGGCCGACGTCTGTGAGATCTACACAGACGTGGACGGCATCTTCACGGCGGACCCGCGCATCGTCCCAACGGCCCGGCAGATCCCGCGGCTCTCCTACGAGGAGACGCTGGAGATGGCTGCCTGCGGCGCCAAGATCCTGCACCTGCGCTGCGTGGAGTACGCGCGCAGGTTCAACGTCCCGATCCATGTCAGAAGCTCGTTCAGCGCCAAGGAAGGCACGTGGGTCTACTCAGGCCCCAAGACCGAAGGAACCGAGATGGAGCAGCCGATCATCTCCGGCGTCGCGCACGACCGGAGCGAGGCCAAGATCACCGTTGTCGGGGTGCCCGACAAGATCGGAGAGGCTGCCGCCATCTTCAAAACGCTGGCGGACGCCGAGGTCAACATCGACATGATCGTGCAGAACGTGTCGGCCGCCGCGACGGGGCGTACGGACATCTCCTTCACGCTTCCGACGAATGACGCGCAGACCGCGCTCACCGCGCTCAAGAAGATCCAGAGCCAGGTGGTGTTCGAGTCGCTGCTGTTCGACGACCAGATCGGCAAGGTCTCGCTGATCGGCGCGGGGATGCGGTCGCACCCCGGTGTCACGGCGAAGTTCTTCAGCGCCCTGGCCGACGCCGGGGTCAACATCGAGATGATCTCGACGTCCGAGATCCGGATCTCGGTGATCGTGGGGCAGAACGAGGTGGACGCGGCCGTCAACGCCGCGCACTCGGCGTTCGATCTGGACGCCGACGAGGTCGAGGCAGTCGTTTACGGAGGTACCGGTCGATGAGTCGTAAGCCCACCCTCGCGCTCGTGGGCGCGACCGGTGCCGTGGGCACCGTGATGCGGGACATCATCTCGGGCCGGGAGGACATCTACGGCGAGATCCGTCTCGTCGCGTCCGCCCGGTCGGCCGGCAAGATCCTGCCGGTTCGCGGGGAGGACATCGTCGTCCAGGCCCTGACCCCCGAGGTGTTCGACGGTGTCGACATCGCCATCTTCGACGTGCCCGACGAGGTGTCGGCCGAGTGGGTGCCGGTGGCGGCCGAGCGCGGCGCGATCGCGATCGACAAGTCGGGCACGTTCCGGATGAACCCCGAGGTGCCGCTGGTGGTGCCCGAGGTCAACCCCGCCGACGCGCGGAACCGGCCGCTCGGGATCGTCTCCACCCCGAACTGCACGACCCTGTCGATGATGGCCGCCATGGGCGCCCTGCACAGTGAGTACGGCCTGCGCGAGCTGGTCGTGGCGTCCTACCAGGCGGTCTCCGGAGCCGGTGTGGCCGGCCCCGCCCGCCTGTACGACGAGGTCGAGGCGCTGGCGGGCGACCGCACCGCCGGGCAGACCGCCGGTGACGTGCGCAAGACCCTGCAGAACAAGCTGGGCGACGCGGAGTCCCCGTTCCCCGCGCCCATCGCGTTCAACGTCGTGCCGTGGGCCGGGTCGCTGAAGGACGGCGGCTGGGCGTCGGAGGAGATCAAGCTCCGCAACGAGTCCCGCAAGATCCTCGGCATCCCGGACCTCAAGGTGTCGGCCACCTGCGTCCGCGTCCCCGTGGTCACCACGCACTCGCTGGCCGTGCACGCGACCTTCGAGCGCGAGATCACTGTGGCTGACGCGCACCGCGTCCTGGCCGCCGCGCCGACGGTCGTCCTGATGGACGACCCGGAGAACGGCGTCTGGCCCACCCCGGTGGACGTCGTCGGCACCGACCCGACCTATGTCGGCCGGATCCGGCAGGCGCTTGACTTCCCCAACACGCTGGACCTGTTCGTCTGCGGCGACAACCTGCGCAAGGGGGCGGCGCTGAACGCCGCCGAGATCGCCGAACTGATCGCGGCCGAGTTCACCGGCTGAGTCCGCGGGAACCGAGTTCGCGAGAAGAGTTCGCGAGAACCGAACTCATGAGAACCGAGTTCGCGAGAACCGAACTCATGAGAACCGAGTTCGCGAGAGCCGAACTCACCGGCTGATCCGGCGACCGCGCCGGCTGGTCGTTCCCGGCCCGGCACAGGAGCTCCTGTGCCGGGCCGGGTGATATCCGGGGCTTTCCCGCTCACCGGGACGCCCTCCCCCCGTCCGTGCCGCCCGGAGGCAGGGTTTCCCCTACGGCCGCGCCTGCCGGGACGGCCGGGTTCATCCCCTCGGAAAGGGCGCCAGTGGACGAGTTGCTGACGTTGGACGCGGTCGGGCAGGCGGAAGCCGTACGGAACGGGCAGGTCTCGCCCCGCGAGCCGGCCGAGGCGGCGATCGCCCGGATCGAGGCCGTGGACGGCGAGCTCAACGCGGTGGTCCACCGGCGATTCGAGCGGGCGCTCGAGGAGATCGACGCGATCCCGGCGGACGCCCCGTTCCGCGGGGTGCCGATCCTGCTCAAGGACATCGGCTGGGCCTCGGGCGGCGACCCGTACGGCGCGGGCTCCAAGGTGCTCGACGGCGTGGTGGCCAGAGACGACTCCTACAGTGTCGCGAAGCTGCGCCGGGCCGGGTTCGTGATCCTCGGCCGGACCAGCACGCCGGAGCTCGCCACGACGATCACGACGGAGCCCGCGGCCTTCGGACCGACCCGCAACCCCTACGATCCGGCGTACTCCACCGGAGGGTCCAGCGGCGGCTCCGCCGCGGCCGTGGCGGCGGGCATGGTCCCGGTGGCCACCGCGAGCGACGGTGGCGGCTCGATCCGGATCCCCGCGAGCATGTGCGGCCTGGTCGGCCTCAAGCCCGCACGCGGCCGCAGCAGCCACGGCCCCGACCTCGCGGAGTCGTGGGGCGGCCTCTCAGTGCAGGGAATGCTCACCAGGAGTGTGCGGGACAGCGCCGCGCTGCTCGACCTGATCGCCGGGATGATGCCAGGCGACCGGTACGACGCCCCCGCGCTGGCGCGCCCGCTGGCCGAGGAGGTCGGCGCGGACCCCGGACGGCTGCGTGTCGGCTTCCTCACCGTCCACCCCCGGGGCGACGTCCCCGAGGATCCCGAGCTGACCGCCGCCGTGACGGCGACCGCGGCCCTGCTGGAGGCGCTCGGCCACGAGGTGGTCCAGGATCACCCCGAGGCCCTGGGTGAGCACGACTTCGGCATGAACTTCGGCGCGCTCATCGGCACGAACGTGGCCGCGGAGCTGGACGTCCTCGGCGCGTGGCGGGGCAGGCCCGTGGACGTCGAGGAGCTCGAACCCCGCAATCGGCTCATGGTGACCGCCGCCCGGGGCATCAGCGCGACCGACTATCTGGCCGCGCTGAGGTGGCTCGACGGGTACCGCCGGCGGATGGCCGCGTGGTGGACCTCGGGCTTCGACCTGCTGGTGACGCCCACGATGGGCGTCACGCCGTTCCCGATCGGCTGGATCTCGGACGACGACCTGCACACGGCCCTGGACCGGTCCGGGCAGGGCGCGGCCTTCACCTCGCCGTTCAACGCGACCGGCCAGCCGGCGCTCTCGCTTCCCTTGCACCGTACGGCGGAGGGGTTGCCGGTCGGCGTCCAGTTCGTCGCCGCGGCGGGACGCGAGGACCTGCTGGTCCGGATCGCCGCCCAGATCGAGGCCGTCCGGCCCTTCGAGCACTCCGCGATCCAGGGCCGCCGCTAGCGGAAGAGGATGTCCCAGTGGTTGTCCTCGTCCGCGTAGACGGCCGCGCCCCCGACGGCGTCCCCGAGGGCGGCCTCAGCGGTGTCTCCCGCGGCGTCTCCCGCGGTGTTTTCCCCGGTGTTTCCTGCGGCGCTCTCGGTGGCCTTCGGGCGGTACATCCGCGCTCCGTCTCCTCTGGTCGTCCAGTAGCCGAACGTCCGGGTCACGTACGCGTCGATGCACGGGTTGTGGGCGATGTCGAGCTTGAAGCCGTTCTCGTGGCTGAAGCGGCCCTTGCTGTGGCCGACCTCGGTACCGCCGGTGATGACGATCCTGCAGTCGCTGGCCCGTTTCAGTTCGATCGCCTGGACGAGCGTGCCGTACCGGAGGCCTTCCAGGGACGTGCAGGTCGGCTGGGTACGGTCGGTGCAGCCGCCGGAGGACTTCCAGCGCAGTCCGGCCCCGCGGAACTGACGCATGGCCCCCACGTGTGCGAGCCGGGCGGTCGCGCTCATCGCCGACATCGCTTTCCCGCTGGGCGCGGACGCGAGCGTGCGCGCCGGCGGCAGCCGTACGGGAAGGACGGCGGCGTACGAGATCCGCTGCGCGTTCGCGACGGCCGTCGGTTTCATTGCGGTCGCTGGCTGGGACAGCAGGACGATCATGATCGTTCCCGCGAGTCCCCACCACGAGGGACGTAAGGCCATGGATCTTCCCCGATGCTCAGTCCTCGATTGGAGTGGCGGGGGAGCGCGCCAGGATGATCAATGCCCACGTCGGATGATCGCCCATTCGCGGACGGCTGGGAATTTGCCGCCTCCTATGGATCATCTGGCGCGTATATGACCCAGCGGGTGCCAGGGTCGTACAGTGACCACCGTGGCCGAGAAGACACGGGAGCGCATCGTCGCGACCGCCCTTCGGTTGTTCAAGGAACGGGGGTTCGAGGCGACGACGATGCGGGCGATCGCCGCGGAGGCCGGTGTCTCGGTGGGGAACGCCTACTACTACTTCTCGTCCAAGGAACAACTGATCCAGGCGTACTACGACCGGGCCCAGGACGAGCACGAGGCCGCGTGCCGGGGGCTGCTGGCGGTCGAGAGGTCCTTCGCGGGCAGGCTGGGCGGCGCGCTGCGGGCCTGGGTCCGGGTGTCCGAGCCGTACCACGAGTTCGCGGCCAAGTTCTTCAAGCACGCGGCGGAGCCGAGCAACCCGCTCAGCCCCTTCAGCGCGGAGTCCGCGCCCGCGCGCGAGTCGTCGATCGCCATCTACCGCGAGGTGGTCGAGGGCTCCGCCGACCGGATGGACTCCGAGCTGCGCGCCGAGCTGCCCGAGCTGCTCTGGCTGCTGTCGATGGGCGTGGTGCTGTTCTGGGTGCACGACACCTCGCCGGGCTGTGAGCGGACCTACCGGCTGATCGACCGGGTCGTCCCGCTGGTCGACCGGCTGGTCGCCCTGTCGAACCTGCCCGGCCTGCGCGGTGTGGCGCGGGATTTCATCGACGTCGTACGGGAACTGCGCGGCTGAGAAAAGCGGGACATACCGTCCGGTTGGTTGGTAACGTCTCTCCAGAATGAAGTTCTGTCGAGAGGGGTGCCCGTGGACCGCTGGGGCATGACGATTCCGTTCCATGACCGGACGCTCGCCGCGTCCAGAGAACTCGTCGCGGAACTCCCGTCGCTGGGATACACCGACGCCTGGTCCGCCGAGGTCAACGGCGCCGACGGCTTCACGCCGCTGGCCATGGCCGCAGAATGGGCGCCGTCCCTGCGCCTCGGCAGCGCCATCGTGCCGGTCTCCACCCGTGGTCCTGGCCTGCTCGCCATGTCGGCCGCGACGCTGGCGGACCTGGCGCCGGGACGGTTCGTGCTCGGCATCGGCTCCTCGTCGCCCGTCATCGTCGAGCGCTGGAACGCGGGGGTGTTCGCCAAGCCGTACGCGCGGACCCGGGACACCCTCCGGTTCCTGCGCCGGGCGCTCGCGGGCGAGAAGGTCACCGAGCGGTACGAGACCTTCGAGATCAAGGGGTTCCGGCTGGAGCACGCTCCGAAGACCCCGCCGAAGATCGTGCTGGCCGCGCTCCGCCCGCGGATGCTCCACCTGGCCCGAGACGAGGCCGACGGCGCGATCACCAACTGGTTGTCGCCTCAGGACGTGCACAGCGTACGCGCGGAGCTCGCCCCCGAGACCGAGCTCATCGCCCGGCTCTTCGTCGTCGTCACCGAGGACGCGGCCAGGGCCAGGGAGCTCGGCAGGCGGATGCTGGCGGCCTATCTGACCGTGCCCGTCTACGCGGCCTTCCACGAGTGGCTGGGGCGCGGTGAGGTGCTGCGGCCCATGCAGGAGGCATGGGCCGCGGGAGATCGTACGGGGGCGGTGAAGGCCATCCCCGACGAGGTGGTGGACGACCTGATCGTGCACGGTGACGCCGCGACCTGCCGGGCGCGGATCCGCGAGTACGTCGCGAACGGGCTCACCACGCCCGTCCTGTCCCCGCTGCCCGGGGGCGACGTGCCCATCGCCGAGGCCGTACGGGAGCTGGCTCCGCACGCCTAGCGGGCGCTGGAACCGCCGGAGGGCCGCCGAACGTTAATGAGACGACAAAAAGGGCACAATGCCCGCTGGAGGTGGCCTCATGGCGAAGGCAGGACGTGCGGCGGCGACCTGGCGAGCCTACCGGGAGGTGTCCAAGCCGGGTTCGCCCGGCCTGTTCACCCGGCTCAAGGCGATGCCGAGAATGCTCCGCGGAGCGGTCAAGGGCGACTATCCGCACCTCGGCAAGGGCCAGCTCGCGATGTTCGCGGCCGGCCTCGCCTACATCATCTCGCCCGTCGACGCCATCCCCGACTTCCTGCTCGGGATCGGCATCGTCGACGACTTCGGCGTCTTCGTCTGGCTGATGTCCTCGCTGCTCGGCGCGAGCGGCCGGTACGTCGAGTGGGAGCGTGGGGACCTAGAGCTCCTCCATCAGAAGCCACGCCCGTGACGGCAGCGGGTGCCCGAACAGCCGCGCGGCGTTGCCGTACGCGACCCGGGCGATGTCGGCCGGAGGCAGGGTGCCGAGGTTGCGCGTGACCGCCCGCTGGGTGTCGGGCCAGGAGGACTCGGCCCGCGGGTAACCGCTCTCCAGCAGGACGTGCTCCATGCCGACCGCGAGCCGGACCCCGCCGAGCGCGCTGTCGTCGAGTGTGCCGAAGAAGAAGTTGCGCCGCAGCACCTCGCTCGGCTTGAGCCCGCCCTCCCAGCTCGCCTCACCGGCGACCGGGTGGTCCAGCGCGTAGTCGGCACGCTCGGCCAGCATCGGCAGCCAGCCGACGCCGCCCTCGACGATCAGGATCCGCAGCGAGGGGAAGCGCAGCGGGACGCCCGACCACAGCCAGTCGGCGCACGCGAACATCGCGCTCGCCGGGATCAGCGTGGTGATCGCCTCGATGGGGGTGTCCGGCGAGGGGACAGGGGCCCAGGAGGACGCGCCGGTGTGCAGGCAGACGACGGTGCCGGTCTCCTCGCAGGCGGCGAAGAACGGGTCCCAGTGGCCGCTGTGGATCGACGGCAGCCGCAGCCGGGTGGGGAACTCGGGGAACACCACGGCCTTGAAGCCTCGGGCGGCGTTGGCCCTGATCTCCTTGGCGGCCACGTCCGGGTCGAGCAGCCAGGGGAGCTGTAGCGCGATCATCCGCTCGGGGTAGGTGCCGGCCCACACGTCGACGTGCCAGTCGTTCCACGCCTTGACCAGCGCCAGGCCGAGCTCCTGGTCGCGCGTCTTGGCGAAGAGCATGCCGGACTGGCTGGCCAGCATGCCGGGGAAGCAGAGGGCGGCCCAGATCCCGGCTCGGTCCATGTCCTCGATGCGGGCCTCGATGTCGTGGCAGCCTGGCCGCATGTCCTCGAAGCGGACCGGGTCGAGCGTCCACTGCTCCTTCGGCAGGCCGGCGCCCACGTCGAGCCCCGCGCAGGGGTAGGTCGCCCCGCCGTATCGCCAGACCTGGTGGCCCGCGTCCGTCTCCACGATCTTGGGCGCCAGGTCCTTGTACTTTTCGGGGAGGCGATCCTCGAAGAGATCCGGCGGCTCGATCAGATGATCGTCGGCGGAGATGATCACATAGTCCCGCCGCCTCGGCTCTGGGTCGGGATGCAGCGGCGTAGTCACAGGAGTAAACCGTAGAGCCAAGGAATAACACCTAACAAGCTGCGAGGTCTCCGGTTGGTATCCGTTCGTTCACCAGGCGCTTCACGACTGGGCGCGAACCTCTTCCTGATCCTTCCCGGCCCCGTCGCCCTCCGCGTCCGCGGTCGACAGATCGCGGGCCTCGCGGCGGATGAGCAGGAACCAGCCGCCGACCGCCACGCCGATGAACAACCACCATTGCACGGAGTACGCCAGGTTGAGCCCTCCGCCGCCGCCCAGGTCGGGCGCGGGTACCGGTTCGGGCGCGCGATCGGCGGTCGGCCGCTGCCCGGTCAGCTCCACGAATCCCCCGTACAGCCGGTACGGCAGGGTGGCGCCGATGTCGGTCGTGTTGACGAGCAGGACCTGGCCGGCGGGAAGTCCGGCGGACCGGTTCCTGATGCCGGTCGTGTCCTCGGTCTCGGAGGGCTTGAGCCGTCCGGTGACGGTCACCTCGCCTGACGGCGGCGGGGGCACCTCCGGCCGGGTCTCCGCCGTGGCGCCCGCGGGCACCCAGCCCCGGTTGACCAGGACCGCGCCCTGGGGCGTGACCAGCGGGGTGACCACGTAGAAGCCGACCCGGCTGTTCTGCGGGCGCCGCCGTACGAGCAGCTCGTGGGACGCGTCGTACTTCCCGGTCACGGTCACCGGCCGGAACTTCACGTCGGATGACACGGTTCCGCCGACGGTGTCCAGCCGGTCGAGAGGCACGGGCGCGCTGTTCAGGTTGGCGGTGGTGCGCTCGCTGGACGCCGACCGCTCTTCGAACCGCCCGAACTGCCACTTCCCCAGGAAGAAGAACGCGGGGATGAGGAGCAGCACCAGCAGGTGGAAGGCCAGCCAGCGGCGGGTCAGCAGGAACCGGTACACGCCATCCAGCGTAGGCACGGCACCGAGTGGTCCCGCTATCGGTCCCTACCGGTGGGTGCCGTTCTGCCGGGCCGTTCTGCTGGTCCGTTCAGACGACCGTGCGGGCGCCGGGGCCGGGGATCGGGGTGACGGAACGCGGGTCGGGGACCTCGTGGTCGTCGTCACAGCGCAGGCGCAGCGTCACGGGGGCGCCGCAGTCGCGGTGGGTCAGCAGGACGGGCGGCCCGCCCGCGTCGGCGAGGTACTGGTCGCCCCAGTGCATCAGCGCGACCAGGATCGGATAGAGGTCCATCCCCTTCGCCGTCAGCCGGTACTCGTCGCGTTGGCGCTGTCCCGGCTCCTGGTAGGGCGCCTTGCGCAGCATGCCCTCCTCGACCAGGCGGGTCAGCCGCGCGCTGAGCACCTGCCTGGGCGCGCCGGTCGCGGCCTGGAGGTCGCCGAACCGGCGGACCCCCATGAACGCTTCACGGAGCACGAGGAAGGTCCATTTCTCGCCGACCACGGCGAGGGTCCGCTCGATGGAGCAGTTGTCCACCCGGGAGGGCCGCATGTCACGCATCGTAGGTCATTCCCCTCGCATCCCATCTCAGTCTAGATGGCATACTCAGCCGATGGCCGAGGCCCCGAGGCGTGCAAGATCCGGATCGATCGAGGTGGGAACGGATCTCGCATTTGCAGAACAAGGTTCTGTTAGTCCACCATTGAGGGGTGAGAACCGGAAAGAACGGGCGTGACGGCAGAAGCCGGATCATCGAAGGCGCCCTACGCCGCTTCAGTCAGGACGGTGTCTCCGCCACGACGCTCGCCAGCCTCCGCGAGGAGAGCGGCGTCAGCGTGGGTAGTTTCTATCACCACTTCGCCAGCAAGGAACACGTTTTCGGCGTCCTGTACGCCGAGACGCTGCAGATGTACCAGGACGCGTTCGTCGCCGAGCTCGTCCGCCACGAGGAGGCCCGTGGAGGCATCGAGGCCATCGTGGCTCTGCACATGGCGTGGTGCGGGGAGCATCCGGAGCGGGCGCGGCTGCTGATCAGTGAGCGCCCGCCGCGGCGTGAGGAGCCGGGCGGCCCGGAGGTCTCCGAGGCCAGGCGCGCGTTCTTCCGGCAGGTCTCCGACTGGTGGAAGCCGCACATGAAGGCCCGGCTGCTGCAGCCGGTGCCCGCGACCATGTGCTACGTGCTCTGGCTCGGCCCCGCCCAGGAGATGTGCCGCCTGTGGTTCGCCGGCGCGCACCAGCCCACCGACGAGGAGATCAAGGGCCTGTGCGAGGCCGCGTGGAACAGCCTCAGACAGGGGTGACGGTTCTCATGGACAGGACGCGGGTGGGGACCCGCCACACCCGCTTGTCCAGCGAGATGTCGAGCCTCAGGTCGTGCCTGCGGCGGCTCATCCCGGGCACCCGGATCCGGTCCATGACGTCATAGCGGCCCCGGCGGCGATATCCGAAGCCGAGCTCTCCGGGCAGCACTCTGATCTCGTCCGTGTTCCCGCAACGCGGGCAGGTCCACGCGACCAGATCCCTGCCCCGGTTGTAGTCGTGGCAGGCTCCGAAGTAGTCGTCGGGGACGAAACGCGACTCACAGGCCAGGCAGGGAAGCATCATCGTAGGGTTCCTCGTGGACGGCGGACTGCCCTAACAGATACGCGTGGCTGCTTGAAGGCGACTTGCATTGGACTTACAGGGATAGATTTCCTCTCGTGCACGTGCCATCCGATCTGGTCCACCGGCTTCGCGACCGCTTCGCCGAGTCCGGCTACACCATCGACGGCGTTCGAGAGCGGCTGGGCGGCGTGGCCGCCGCCGCGCTGGCGCGCGAGGAGCTCGTTCCCGCGCTCCGGGCGACCCGCGACAACGATCCGCTCGGCACGCTGATCCGCCTGTGGTGGCTCGGCGTGCCGGTGAGCACGGCCGCCGCCGACCTGCCGCTCGCCGACCTGATCGAGGCCGGGCTGGCCGTCAGGGTGGGGGACGCCGTCCAGGCGACCGTCCACCTCCAGCCCTGGGACATCGGCGGCGAGACCCCCGCCTGGGTGGTCTCCGACCGGAAGGTACGGCCCGGCGACCCCGCGCTCCGCAGGGACCACGTCGTCGGCGCGGGCGGGGCGTCGGCGAACCTCGCCCAGCTCGCCTGGACCCCGCCCGTGGAGAGCGCGCTCGACCTCGGCACCGGCTGTGGCGTCCAGGTCCTGCACCTGGCCGGCCGGGCCGCGCGGATCGTCGCCACGGACGTGAACCCGAGGGCGATCGAGCTGGCCGACCTGAGCTGGCGGCTGTCCGGCGTCCGGGACGTCGACGCGCGTACGGGCTCCATGTTCGAGCCGGTCGAGGGCGAGCGGTTCGACCTGGTCGTCTCCAACCCGCCGTTCGTGATCTCCCCGGAGGGCCGGTTCACCTACCGCGAGTCGGGGTTCCCCGCCGACGGTTTCTGCCGCGAGATGCTGCGTCGCGCGCCGCGCCACCTCAACCCCGACGGCCACGGCCGGTTCCTGGCCAACTGGCTGCACGTCAAGGGCGAGGACTGGCAGGACCGGGTGGGCGGCTGGCTCACCGGCACCGGCTGCGACGGCTGGGCCGTACAACGTGATGTGCAGGACCCCGCGGAGTACGTCGAGCTGTGGCTGCGCGACGCGGCCGAGCAGGGGACGACGGCCTACCGGCAGCACTACGACGAGTGGCTGGCGTGGTTCGAGTCGCTCGGCGTCGTCGGCGTCGGGTTCGGCTGGATCTCGCTCCACAACTCGGGCGCGATGGACCCGGTCGTCCGGGTGGAGGAGCTGTCCCAGCGGGTCGAGCTCCCGGTCGGCGCGTACGTCCCGGACGTGCTGGACGCCGTCACGACCGCGCACCGGATCGGCGACGAGGAGTTGCTGAACGCCTGCCTGGCGGTCGCGGACGGCGTCGTCGAAGAACGGGTCGGCCCTCCGGGCGCCGACGACCCGTCCCGGATCGTCCTGCGCCAGACGGGCGGCCTGTGCCGTGCCGCGAGCGTGGGCACCGTGGAGGCGGCGCTCGCCGGGGTGTGCGACGGCGAGCTGCCGCTCCGCCCGCTGCTCGCCGCCATCGCCGAGCTCACCGGGGACGACGAGCGGGAACTGCTGGACCGTGCTCCGGCGGCACTGCGCCCGCTGGTCGCCGAGGGCTTCTTCAGGATCGCGCGGGCGGCTGCAAACACGCGTTGATCGGACGTTGAACCGGGGTCGCCACCCTTGGCACGTCGGCACGGATCTGGGGGGTTCGAGATCCGGGCCACACCCGGCCGGCCGTCGTCACGAGGCGGCGAGCCGCCACCAGGTGCTCCGGAATACACCGGGCCCCCTATGCACAGGGTGGCGGTCGGACGGCCGGCCGGGTCACATGTCCTCCGCGCGGGTCCGGTGATGGAAGTGATCGAGTGTGATTAATCACGTCCGCATGACGCGTCTGGACGACGACCTGCGCGTCGACCTACACGTCGATCCGGTCGGGTTCCAGGAGGAGGGCGCGGACGTCGTCGGCCTCGGGAGAGCCGAGCCGGGTGAAGAGCCCGAGGGCCTTCTCTAGTGCCTCCCTGCCTCGCGGACCCTCGCCCATGCCGCGCAACGCCTTGCCGAGCGCGGTCAGGGACTGGGCCTCGCCGTACGGATGGGTGATCTCGCGGCTCACGGTCAGCGCCTGCTCGGCGTGGCGGGACGCCTCGGCGAAACGCCCGGCGGCGATGAACGTCGCGGCGAGCCGGTAGCAGACCCGCTGCTCCCACACCCGCTGGTTGCTGGCCCGGAAGAAGTTCAGGCACTCGGCGTGGTGGACGACGGCCTCGTTGAGCCTGCCGACGTAGGACAGGACGATACCGAGGTGGTAGCGCGCCCTGGCCACACCGGCGCCGCTGCCGATCTCGGTGAAGATGGCCAGGCCGCGCTCGGACGCGGCGATGGCCTCGTCGACCCGCCCGAGGCCGAGATGGTCGCGGGCGGAGTAGCTCAGTACGAGGGCCTCGCCCGCGGGGTTGCCGACCTCGCGGTAGACGTCGGTCGCGTGGCCGAACCATTCGAGCGCCTCGGTGTGCCGGCGCAGGCGGCCGGCCACGACGGCGAGCGCGTTGTACGTCTCGCCGAGCACGATGGTGTCGCCGGTCTCCAGGGAGAGCTCCCGCGCCCGCTGGAACTGCCCCTCCGCCGCGTCCAGCCGGTTCATCCCGAACAGGACGCGGCCGAGCACGTAGCGGCAGCGCGTCTCGCTGTGCCGGTCTCCGGCCCGCTGGGCGGCCGCGAGGACGGCCCCCGTGCGCTGCTCGAACTCCCGGCCGCTGGTGCCGGACTCCAGCAGCGGCTCCATCGCGAGCAGCAGGTCGGCCGCGGGCAGCAGCAGGCTCGCGGTGCCGGCGGCCTGCCCGATGGAGGCGAACAGGTCCTCGGCCTCCACAGAGAGCCAGGCGACCGACTCGTCGGCCGAGGAGAAGGTGTGGCCGGGTGTGCCGATGTCCGTGAGCGCGTCGGCGATCGCGCTGCCCTCGTAGGCCAGCCGGTGGGCGGACCTGGCCGAGGCGAGGTAGAAGCCGAGAAGGCGGCGCAGGGCGGCCATCCGCTCCGTGGGTTCCTCGGTGTCCTCGGCCTGCCTGCGGGCGAAGAGCTTGAGCAGGTCGTGGAAGCGGTACCGTCCCGGCGCGGGGGCTTCGAGCAGGCTCGCGTCGACCAGCGACTCCAGCAGGTCCTCCGCGGGACCCGGGCGCATGTCCAGTACGGCGGCCGCCGCGAGGGTCGAGATGTCCGACCCCGTGGGCAGCGAGAGCAACCGGAACGCCCGCGCCTGCTCGGGATCGAGCTGGCCGTACCCCAGGGCGAAGGTCGCGGAGACGGCGAGGTTGCCGATCTTCAGCTCGTCGAGGCGGCGGCGCTCGTCGGCCAACCGGGGGACGAGCGAGGCGACCGTCCAGGAGGGCCGGGCGGCGAGCCTGGCCGCCACGATGCGTACGGCCAGCGGGAGGAAGCCGCAGGCGGCGACCACGTCCATGGCCGCGGCCCGCTCCGCCCGCACCCGGTCGCGGCCGGCGACCGCGGAGAACAGCGACAGCGCCTCGTCGGGCTCCATCACGTCGAGGTCGACGAGCCGGGCCGACGGCAGGTCGGCGAGCTTACCGCGGCTGGTGATGATCGCCGCGCATCCGGCCGAACCCGGCAGCAGATGCTCGACCTGCTCGGCGTCGCGCGCGTTGTCCAGCAACACCAGCATGCGCCGGTCGGCCAGCAGCGAGCGGAACAGCGCGGACCGCTCGGCCAGGCCGTCCGGGATGACGTCGACGGGGATGCCGAGCGCGCGCAGGAACGCGACCAGAGCCGTCTCCGGAGGTGTCGGCTCCGTGCCGTAGCCGCGCAGGTCGGCGTAGAGCTGCCCGTCGGGGAACAGGTCGTGGGCGAGGTGGGCGACGTGGACGGCGAGCGCGGTCTTGCCCACGCCGCCGATGCCGGACATGGCGGCGACCGGCACGCCCTCGCTCTCGGCGAGCAGCGCGAGCAGGCGGTTGACCAGCGTCCTCCGCCCGGTGAAGTCGGTCACCGCGGCGGGGAGCTGGGCGGGCCTCGGCATGTCGACGGCGGGTCCGGAGTCCGTCATCGCGGTTCCCGGCGCCGTTCCCGCTGTCGTCCCGGTCACTCCCGTCGTCCCGGTGATACCGGTGGTTCCTGTGGTTCCGGTCGTCCCCGCGCCCGTGTCACCGGTGAGGGACAGCGTGGGGTCGGCCGCGAGGATGCGCCGGTGCAGGGCGGCGAGGTCGGCGCCGGGTTCGATGCCGAGCTCGTCGATCAGCGCCTGCCTGGTCTCGGTGAACACCGACAGGGCGTCGGCCTGCCGGCCGCAGCGGTAGTACGCCAGCATGAGCTGGGCGCGCAGCCGTTCGCGCAGGGGATGGTCGGCGGTGAGCGCGACCAGCTCGGAGACGGCGTCGGCGTGCCGCCCGAGCGCCAGGTCCAGGTCCATGAGGGTCTCGACCGCGCCCATCCGCCGCTCGGCCAGCCGGTCCCGCTGTCGCTCCGCGTACGGGCCGACCGCGCCGGCCAGCGGCTCTCCCGACCAGAGGGCGAGCGCCTCGCGCAGCGTCTCGGCCGCGTTCCGCGTATGGCCCGCCTGGCGGGCGGCCTCGGCGGACGCGCAGCCGCGCTCGAAGTCGGCGAGGTCCAGGCCGCTCGTGCCGATGACCAGCGCGTAGCCGCGGCCCACCGAGGTGAGCAGCTCGGGGCGGGTCCGCGGTGAGCGGTCCGGCTCCAGCACCGTGCGCAGCCGCGACACGTAGGTGCGCAGCGCGCCGAGCGCCCGGGGCGGGGCGTCCGCGCCCCAGATGCCGTCGATCATCTCGTCCGGCGTGACCGGGCGGCCCTCCCTGAGCAGCAGCATGGCGAGGATGGAACGTTGCAGAGGGGTGCCGAGGTCGAGCTCGATCCCGTCACGCCAGGCGAGGACAGGTCCGAGTACCGCGAAGCGCAGCCCGTCCGCGGTGGCGCGACCTGCCATGTGCGTCTCCGATACGCATATTCAGTGACTCCTCCGCTCTCTGAAGAGAGCGGCTTCTCGCTTCCCTCGGATGAGGTGGGCGACGGCCAAGCCCTGACCGGTTCGAACCAAGGAACCATAACAGGGAGGTGATCTCTCCGCCGAAAAACGCCCGCACTCCTCGCCCGACATGTCAGGAAGTTTCCCGATCAAATGATAGATGCGGCACGACCTGGTCAATAGGGAGCGTCGGACTCGTTAATCGAAGCGTTGATTGTCCGTTGATCGGGTGACAAGTCCGATCCGGGAAGCTGTGAGGCAGAGAGCATGGCCCCTGCGGGGGCGGCCATGCTCTGGAGATATCGCGGAGTCCTCCCCCGGGCCTGGGGTGCCCGGTGGAGGACCTCTTCCTTTTCAAGCCGGGTGCAAATGGCCGTCAGGGCCCTGAAAGCGCCCTGCAGGCGAGGCGGCCTATCACAGGGGTGCACCCCCGGAAGCATCCCGCCCGGGGATCGTCCTCGAAAACGGGAGAACAGAAATGCGTCGCTCCGTCCGCAACATCCTCGGTCTCGCCGCTGCCGCCGCCACCATCGCCGTCGGCATCCCGGCCTTCTCGACCGCGGCCGGCGCCTCCACCCTGGGCGCCTCCACCACCGCCTCGCCCCACTCCTTCGACTACGACGGCTACTGGGGCTCGTACTGGTCCAGCAACCGGCTGGCCAGGGCCAAGGGCTACATCGACGTCAACTACACCGACGACGAGTCCAACCGCGTCCGGATCACCGGCAAGCTGTGGGACCTCGACCGTCGTACGTACGCGCAGGGTGGCAAGTGCGCGTACATCCGGTTCCGTGTCCAGTCCTGGGAGGACGAGGAGAACGACTGGTCCTCGACCTTCAAGTCGTACAAGTACTGCGGTGGCGGCAGCTACAAGCAGTTCAGCTTCTGGCGCTACGACGTGGCGCAGGTCCAGGCGCAGGTCTGCCAGATCGGGCTGTACAGCAACTACCCGACCCGCTGTGGCTACTGGAACGACCTCTACAACGCGTACGACGAGGACTACAACTACGAGTTCTGAGTCGGAAACGCGAGCGTGGCCCGTCCTCCGGTCAGGAGGACGGGCCACGTCGTTCTGTGTGGAGGTCCAGGTTGAAGGTCAGGCGGCTACGACGAGGCCGAGCCTCGCGCGGAGCCGTTCTCGAACCGTCGGCCATTCAGGGCTGAGGATCGAGTAGTACGCGGTATCTCGGACCGTGTTGTCGGCGCCTCGGCTGTCCGCTCGTCGCACACCGTCCAGGTGCGCGCCGAGGGCCTCGATGGCGGCCCGGGATCGTGTGTTGCGTACGTCTGCCTTGAGAGTGATCCGGTGAACCTGCCAGGTCTCGAAGGCGAGGGAGAGCATCAGGAACTTGCTCTCCCTGTTGACGCCGGTGCCCTGGGCTGACGCCGCCAGCCAGGTGTAACCGATGTCCGCCACCGACGGGACCTCGCCCACCACGCCTTTGGCGCCTGGTGGCCAGGGCATGGGGCCCTGCCAGTACTCCAGGTTCATCAGACGGGTGGCACCGACCACGCGGTCGGTGTGCAGCCACCGGATGGCGAAGGGCAGTGTGCGGCCCTCCGCCTGCTCAGCCAGGGCGGCCTCCACATAGGAGACCATCTCTTCCCGTCCTTCGGGAACGCGAGTGAAGGCGTAGGTAGAACGGTCCTCACTCGCCGCGGCGACGAGGTCGTCGACGACCGCGAGGCTGAGCGGTTCCAGGCGCACGGAGCGCCCGAACAGGGTGACAAAAGCGGGCATGAGCACATGATGGGGGCTCGAGCACGCTCCCGGTGCCAAATGGTAGGAGACATCTTTCGAAGCCTCCGGTAAAGCACCCAGGCTAGCCGCATAACCGCAGGTCAGGGCAGTGAACGCGACCCCGCTGACCGGCCGCCGAGGGTAAAGATTCAACAACGATCACTAGGCGGGCGTGGAGACCCCCACGATGACGTTAGCCGGGGCGCCGAAGGCGGCGTGATCCACCTGGATCCGCCGGGTTCCGGTCAGGGCCGCGAGCCCCTTCTCCAGGTGATCCAACGACTCCGCGATCCACGGCAGAGCGAGCGGATCATCGGCCCGCAGAGCGGCGATTCGCTGCTCGGAGGTCTCGCCGTACAGCAGGCTGGTGGCGACGCGCACGCGCGGCGCGCCGGGAAGATCGCCGAACGCGGTGCCCGGGAGCACCCCGATGCCGTGCTCCTCGATCAGGGCCGCGGTCAGGTCGGCCGACGACTCGAAACCCGGGATCTCCGGATAGAGGTAGAACCCGCCCTGCGGCTGGGCGACCGAGGCCCCGGCCTTGACGAACCGGTCGGTGACCGCCCGGGCCACGATCCCGTGCAGCCTCCTGCTCTCCGCGACGCGCCGGACGAGCTCGTCCGGCTCCGTGAAGGCGTACGCGGCCGCGTGTTGCACCGGGGCCGCCGCGCTGGACCAGATCTCGCTGGCCACCGCGAGCAGCCGGTCGCGCAGGTCGTGATCGACCAGCCTGGCCACGCCGATGCGCCATCCGCCGACGGCCAGGCTCTTGCTCAGCCCGCTCGTGATGATCGTGCGCTCGGGCGCGATCTCGGCCGGGCTGGTGTACTCGGCGACCGGATCGTGCACGAGATCGCGGTAGATCTCGTCCGAGATGATCGTCAGATCGAGGTTCCTGGCCAGCTCGGCCAGCCGCCGTACGGTCTCCGGCCGGGCCAGCCGGCCGGTCGGGTTGTCGGGCAGCGTGACCAGCAGGGCCGTCACGGTGCGGCCCTGCGCCCGCGCGTGCAGGACGGCCGAGGCGACCAGATCGGGATCGGGCACCCCTCCCTCGCCGGGGGGTGCCGGGACCATGATCGGCCGGACGCCGATGATCTCCGCCTGGGCGGCGTAGCTGACCCAGCTCGGCATGGGCAGCACGATGTCCCCTCCCAGCGCGAGCATGAGCCCGAAGAGGAGCGCCTTGCTGCCGGGGCCGCAGACCACGAGGTCGGCGTCGGTCGGCAGGCCGCGTCGCGACCAGTACCCGGCGACGGCCTCGCGCAACTCGGCGGATCCCGCCACCTGGCCGTAGCCGTTGTTTCCGCTGGCCTCCGACATCCTGCGGCGAAGCTCGGGGTGGACGGGCAGGCCGGCCTCGCCGAAGGCGAGGTGAAGCACCCGCTGTCCAGCGCGGCGTCTTCGCTCGATGTCCTCGTTCGCCGCCAGCGTGGCCGACAGGGTCACATTCATTGGGGTTGCCTCCCTGGGATTTCCGTCGATTTCGCCTCGTTTCGGAAATCGCCGGACTGGCCCGGTGTGTACGGAACGTTCCCAGGGTGGATGGGTATAGGCATCAGCACAAGCGAGGCTTTTCGGTGGTAGGAGTAAGAAAAACCGATGCTCGATCTACGACGATTGATCTTGATTTGTGAGTTCGCCCGGCGGGGAAGCATCGCGGCGACCGCGTCGTCCCTGGGCTACAGCGCGTCGGCGGTCTCGCAGCAACTCGCCGCGCTGGAGCGGGAGGCCGGCGCCGTACTGATCGACCGGACCTCCCGGAGCGCGGAACTCACCGACGCCGGGCGGCGCCTGGTCACTCACGCGGAGCGCATCCTCGCCATGGTGGAGACCGCGGAATCCGACCTTTCCGCCCACGCGTCGACGCCGTCCGGGCGGGTCGTGGTCACCGCCTTCGCGACCGCCGGGGTGGCCTTCGCGCCGGCGCTCACCCGGTCGCTGCGCCGGCACGGGCAGCTGTCACTGCGGCTGCGGCAGAGCCGTTCCGGGCGGGGCCTGCGCGAGGTCGAGTCGGGTGAGGTGGACATCGCCCTGGTCGACGACTGGTGGGGGAGGGTGCACGGGCACGCCACGCTGAAGGCGTTCCCGCTGCTCACCGATCCGCTGGTGCTCGTCGTGCCGCGCCGCCACCCGATGGCCGACCAGTCCGTGCCGGTCGATCTGGCGGCACTGCGCGAGGAGTCGTGGATGGCCACGCCCGACGGCGAGCCGTCCCGCACCGCCGTCGACCGGCTGCTCGCCGACGTGGGCGGCCTGCCACCGATCGCCTGGGAGTTCGAGGGACTCGGCACGATCCTCAGCCTGGTGGCCAAGGGCATCGGCATCGCCGCGGTGCCCGCCCTGGCGCTGGCGGCCGGGGTCCGGGGCGTCGCCGTACGGGAGTTCCCCGGCGAGCCGATCGAACGCCGGGTGTACGCGGTGGCGAGGGAGTCGAGCGTCCAGCGGCCGTCGATCGCGGCGACGCTGCGCGCGCTCCACGTCGCCGCCCGCTATCTCGCCGCCGATCTGGGCTACCTGAGCGGGGTACGCGACAGGGACAGTAGCTTGTCCTGACGTGAGTCCTTCATATGATCTGGAGCGGCTTCTGTGCTCCTCCGGAGCGCGCACGGTCGCCGGCGTCGACGAGGTGGGGCGCGGTTCCTGGGCCGGCCCGGTCGCGGTCTGCGCCGTGGTGACCGACATGTCCCCGCCCCCCGACGGCCTCACCGACTCCAAGCTGCTGAGCCCCGCCCGCCGTACGGCCCTGGCCGCCGAGATCGAGTCGTGGGCCGCCGGGATCGGGTACGGCGAGGCGTCGGTCGAGGAGATCGACACGCTGGGGATGACCGAGGCGCTGTGCCGCGCCGCGCGCCGGGCGCTCTCGGAACTGCCCGAGCGGCCCGGCGCGGTGATCCTGGACGGCAAGCACGACTATCTGGGCTCGCCCTGGGCGGTGCGGTGCCAGACGAAGGCCGACCTCACCTGCGTCTCCGTGGCCGCCGCCTCCGTGATCGCCAAGGTGCGGCGGGACGCGTTCATGGCCACGCTCGGCTTCGAGGAGTACGGCTTCGCGGACAACGCGGGGTACCCCTCGCCGGTTCACCAGGAGGCGCTGGCGGAACTCGGCCCCACGCCCCACCATCGCCTGTCCTGGTCGTACATGGACGACCTGCCTCGGTGGCGCCACCTCAAGCGGCACCGCAACGCGCTCGCCGGAGAGGGCCAGCTCTCCCTCTTCGGCTGACCGTCGGCTCTGTAGGCGCGGATCCCCGCCTACAGAGCCGATGCCGGCTCCCGCGTGGTCAGCAGTCGACGAGTTCGGGCTTCTGGTTGAGGATCTGCGCCCGGGGCGTGACGAACTCCTCGAACGCGTCGGTGGCCGCGGGATGGAACACCGCGACGCGATGGCAGTTCTGGAAGGCCAGCCGTACGCCGAAGTGACGTTCGAGCGCGCCGCGCATCGCATCGCTGGCGAGGCAGCGCAGCAGCTGGCCGCGTGCGGCCTCGTCCGGCGGCGGCACCTCGTTGTCGGCGAAGTCGGCGCCGGACCGGTCGCGCTGCTCGACCAGCCCGCTGATCAGCGACCAGGCGTACGGCAGCGAGTCGCGCACACAGGCGACGAACGCCGCGTCCTCGACCTCGCCGGTGCGGGCCTGGTCGAGCAGGTCGGTGGGAACGGTCAGCGACATGGATCTCTCCTCTTGTAAGGGATGGAAAGGCCTGTGGTCTCGGATGTGACGTTAGGCCGGGCTCGGGCACGCCTCCATGTGGCGCCGAGGCGACACCTTTATGGAGGCGGGGCCGTACACGAACTCGGGGTCGATCTGGGTGGAGAGGTCCTCGCCGGTGGCGCGGTCGGCCCACGCCCTGGCGTTGCGCAGGTGGAACTCGGCCGCCTGCGCGCCGAACCTCTCCCAGTCCTTGGGTTGCGCGTCGACGCGCTTGAGCAGAACGGCGAGCGCGTCGTGGTTGTCGGCCTCCAGGGCGTCCAGCGTGAACGCCTGCCCCTGCTCCATCGCCCGTACGGCGGGTGAGTGCCCGAACCAGGTGAGCAGGTCGTCTCCCACGTGCTCGCGGAGGAAGTCGACGTCGCGCGGATCCTGGACCTTGTTGCCGACGACGGAGACGGCGACGCCGAAGTCGGCGGCGTGGTCGCGGTACTGCCGGTAGACGCTCACGCCCTGCCTGGTCGGCTCGGCCACCAGGAACGTGACGTCGAACCGGGTGAACAGGCCGGAGGCGAAGGAGTCGGCCCCGGCGGTCATGTCGACGACGACGTACTCGCCCTGGCCGTCGACCAGGTGGTTGAGGTAGAGCTCCACCGCGCCCACCTTGGAGTGGTAGCAGGCCACGCCGAGGTCGTCCTCACCGAACGGGCCGGTGACCATCAGCGAGACGCCCTCGACCCGCTCCGACGGGAAGAACGGATCGTCCGGACGGATCAGCCGGGAGCCCCGGCCGGGCGGTGTCGTCTTCACCATCGACGCGGCGTCGCGGATCCGGGGGTTGTCGCCCCGGAGGTAGTCCTTGATCTCGCCGATCATCCCGCCGAGCGGGCGTGGGGTGCCTGTCGCGCCGAGCGCGAGGCCGAGGTGCTGGTTGATGTCGGCGTCGATCGCGACGACCGTCCCGCACTGCGCCGCGTACCTGGCGAAGAGCGACGACAGGGTGGTCTTGCCGCTCCCGCCCTTGCCGACGAACGCCACACGCATGCTGCCCTCCTAACATGGTTATGAAAATCATTTTCTGTGGGCAACGTGATGATGCCACAGCGAGGGGCGCGGGCGAAGGAGAACCGCGGAGGTAAGGCGGCGCGGCGAACCGTGAAACGGACGGCGTGGGCGCGCGGGCCGGCCGGCGGGGAGGGTCAGGCGGCGCGGAGCTTTAGGCGGCGCGGAGCATCAGGCGGCGCGGAGCATCAGGCGGCGCGGAGCATCAGGCGGCGCGGAGAGTCAGGCGGCGCGGAGAGTCAGGCGGCGCCGGGAGCGTCAGGCGGTGGGCGGGGTGAAGAGCGCGACGATCCTGGACAGCGTGGGGCGCAGCGTGGCCCAGTCCTCGGCCACGGTCGTCCAGGTCAGCACGCTGGTGGTGGCCCCGGTGGAGAGCACCCGGCGGAACTGGTGGTAGGTCACCCCCTTCTCCAGGTGGTTCCTGGGGGAGGACGCGCGCGGCCGGAAGGTGAACTCCCAGTCCGCCGCGGTGCCGTGCTCGCTGGACACGGAGGCGAGGCGGAGCCGCTGGTAGCCCTTCACCTCGGGATAGAAGATCGCCTCGGCCTCGCGCAGCGAGCCCAGGGCGTCGGTTCCGCTCTGCCGGGTGATCTCGATGTCGAACCGCGCCCGCGACGACGGATCGAGCCACTGGTACACGGCCTCACGCCCGACGGAGGTGAACCGCACCCAGTCACGGGGGACGGCCGCCCGCCACCCGTGGTCGGGCGGGCTCGGCCGGTACCACTTCAGCTTCAGCCTCGCGGCGCGTACGGGGCCGGGCGACGGTGTGACGGCGGCCGGTGACATGGCTGGTGTCGCGGCGGGCTCCGCCCCCGGCGTCCGGGCCGCCGGAACGGCGGGACCCCCGGTTCCGGCGAGGGGGATCCGCTCCATGCCCTCCGCGACGCCGGGCCGCGACATGGCCCAACCGCCCACCGCTCCCGCGACGACGACCGCCGCCGCCACCCCCGCGACCAGCCTCGTACGGCTCCCGCCCCGCGGCCGGGCCTGCGGCTCGGGGGCGGGTTCGAGGTCGGCGAGCATCCGGTCGGCGTCCTCCGGGGTAAGCCGCTTTCTCGGATCCCTCGCCAGCAGGCCGCCCACGACGGGCCGCAGCGCTTCGGGCACCGGTGCCAGGTCGACCATCCGATCGGCGGCGCGAGGAGGCCGGTGGGTGACCGCCGTGTGCAGCGTCGCGCCGAGCGCCCACAGGTCGGAGGCCCGGGTGGGGGCCTGGGCGGGCGCCTGGGTGGGGCCGTTCGTGGGGGCGCCGCCGTCCACACGTTCGGGCGCGAGGAACGCGGCCGCGCCGCGGACGGCGCTGACCGGATCTCCGTGGGCCGGGGATCGGCCGGGAACCTCCCGCGCGAACGCGGGGTCGCCCGCGAGCACGCTCACGCCGAAGTCGGCGAGCAGGATCCGGCCGTCGTGGCCGAGGAGCACGTTCGCCGGTCGCACGTCGCCGTGCCGTACCCCGGCCGCGTGCGCGTAGGAGAGCGCGGCGAGGACCTGGCGCGTGATCGTGGCGGCTCGCGGGACGGGGAGCGGCCCGTCGCCGGCCACCACGCCGTCGAGCGAGCGGGAGCGGACCAGCTCCATGACGATGTACGGGGTGCCGTCCTCCTCCGCGAAGTCGTGCACGGCGGCGATGTTCGGGTGGTGGAGCCGTTCGGCCTGCCGCGCCTCCGCCGCCAGCCGGCGGAGGATCTCCAGGCGGCGGCTCTCGCGCAGTCCCGCGGGGAGCAGCACCTCGCGGACGGCGACGGGCCGGTCGAGCAGGCTGTCGTGTCCCTCCCAGACGACGCCGGTCGTGCCCTGGCCGAGAGCACGCACCAGCCGGTAGCGCCGGACGATCAGCTGCCCCGGAGTTCCCATCCTGCCTGCCTCTGCACAAGGGCAAATATCACTGGATCGGGAGTCTTGCACAACTAGGGAGCGTTCTGTGGATCTTTGCCGTGGTGGCCGTCGGCGGGCCGGCGATCCCGGAGGCATGCCTCAAAGGGGCGGAAGGGACCCGCTCGCTATATGGGCCAAAGTGATCTCGGTGAGCGTGGTCCGCTCGTGCTCGCGCAGGGCGGTCCAGACGCCCGCGAGCGGCCCGGCGACCCCGGGGAACCGCTCGCTCTGCGGCCACACTCCTTCGATGACCACGATGATGTCGGCCAGGGAGATCTCGTCGGCGGGCCTGGCCAGCCAGTAGCCACCGTCGGGGCCGCGCTGGCTGTTGATCAGACCGGCCCTGCGGAGCTGCAGCAGGATGTTGTCGAGGAACCTGCGGGGAATGTCCTGCGCCGTCGCGATCCGCTCCGCGGGCACGGGACCGGGTGGCGCCGCCGCGAGTTCGGCGGCGGCGCGCAGGGCGTACTGGGTACGGGCGGAAAGCCGCATGCGCCGTAGGGGTCACGCCCCGGTGAGGGCCAGCGACCGCGAGCCCGGATTGGGCCGCACGTTGACGGTGTCGCCGGGGTTCAGCGCGAGCTGTTCGGCCACGCCGCGCGTCACCTGCACCCAGGCGTCTCGGTCGCCGATCTGGAGCTCCACCCTGACCTCGAAGCCGAGCCGGACGACGCGGGCGACCGTCGCCTCGCTGCTGCCCGGCCGGGGGTCGGCGGTGATCTCGATGTCGTGCGGGCGGACGAGGTTGCCGCCGATCTCCGTGACCGGGCCGAGGAAGCGCATGACGAACGGGTTGGCCGGATTGTCGTAGACGTCCGCCGGGCTGCCGACCTGCTCCACCGCGCCGTCGGCGAGGACCACGATGGTGTCGGCGACCTCGATCGCCTCCTCCTGGTCGTGGGTGACGAACACGGTCGTGACGTGGACCTCGTCGTGCAGACGGCGCAGCCAGGTCCGCAGCTCCTTGCGCACCTGGGCGTCGAGGGCGCCGAACGGCTCGTCGAGCAGCAGCACCTCCGGCTCCACGGCCAGGGCGCGGGCCAGGGCCATCCGCTGGCGCTGGCCACCGGAGAGCTGGGACGGGTACCGGTCGGCCATCTGCTCCAGATGGACGAGTTCGAGCAGCTCCATGACCCGCTTGCGGATCTCGGCCTTGGGCCGCTTGCGGATCTCCAGGCCGAAGGCCACGTTGCGGTAGACCGTCATGTGCTTGAAGGCGGCGTAGTGCTGGAACACGAACCCCACGTTGCGCCGCTGCGGCGACAGCCGGGTCGCGTCCACACCGGAGATCAGTACGGTGCCGGTATCGGGGTGCTCCAGCCCGGCGATGACACGGAGCAGGGTCGACTTCCCGCCGCCGCTCGGTCCGAGCAGCGCGGTCAGCGACCCCGAGGCGACGTCGATGGAGACATCGCGCAGCACCGGGGTGGTCCCGAAGGACTTGTTCACGTCGCGTACTTCGATGGCCATTTCAGTCCTTTGGGCGCAGGAGCCTGGTGAGCAGCAGGGTGACGACGGCGAGCAGGGCGAGCGCCGTGGCCGCCGCGAACGCGGCCGGCTGGTCGAAGTTCTGGAAGCGTTCCTCGACGAACAGCGTGAGCGTCTGGGTCTGGTCGACCAGGCGCCCGGAGACGACGGCGACCGCGCCGTACTCGCCGAGGGACCGGGCCAGACACAGCACCACGCCGTACGCCAGGGCCGACCGGATGCCGGGGAGCGTGATGCGGAGGAACGTCTGGAAGCGGCTCGCACCGAGGGTGTGGGCGGCCTGCTCCTGCTCGTCGCCGAGTTCCTCGAGGACGGGGACGACGGCGCGGACCACGAGCGGCAACGCCACGAACACCGTGGCGAGCACCATGCCCGGCGTGGAGAAGATGATCTGGATGCCCCAGCTCTCCAACTGGCCGCCTACGGGGGAGAACCTGCCGTACAGCAGGATGAGCGCGAGCCCGACGACGACGGGGGACACGGCCATCGGCAGGTCGATGAACGCGCTGAGCAGCCGCTTCCCGGGGAACTCGTGCCGTACCAGCAGGAGGGCCGCGCCGACGCCGAAGACGGTGTTGGCGACGACCGCCCACAGCGAGACTTCGAGGGTGACGCGGAACGCGTGCAGCGCCGAGGGCGAGGTCAGCGCCTCGACGAACGGGGCGAGGCCGTCGCCGAACGTCCTCCAGACGATCAACCCGACGGGGAGGACCAGGAGGAAAAGTAGGTAGGCGACGGCGATCGTACGCAGGCCGTACTTAGCCACGGCGGCTCCCCCATCGTTGCAGGAGGTCGAGCGAGACCAGCGCGACCAGGGCCACGATCAGCAGGACGGTCGAGATCGCCGCGGCGCCCGTCGTGTTGTCCCCCTCGATCTGGCTGAAGATGTTGACCGCCGCGACCTGGGTCTTGAACGGGAGGTTGCCCGAGATCAGGACGGTCGAGCCGAACTCCGAGATCGCCCGGGTGAACGCCAGGGCGGTGCCGGACAACATCGCGGGCACCAGGTTGGGCAGGATGATCCGCCGGAACGTCTGGAACGGGCTCGCGCCGAGGGAGGCCGCGGCCTGCTCCATGTCCTTGTCCAGCTCGATCAGCACCGGCTGGACCGTACGGACGACGAAGGGCAGCGTGACGAAGAGCAGCGCGAGGCCGACTCCGGCCCTGCTGTAGGCGAGGTTCACCCCCAGCGGGCTCTCCGGGCCGTACAGCGCGAGGAGGACCAGGCCGGCGACGATCGTCGGCAGCGCGAACGGCAGGTCGATGAGCGTGTCCACGATCGCTTTGCCGGGGAAGCGGTCGCGGACCAGCACCCAGGCGATGATCGTGCCCAGCACGAGGTTGATGAGCGCGACGATCGCCGAGGCGCCGATCGTCAGGGTGAGCGCGGCCCAGGCGTCGGGCGTGGTGACCGCCCTCCAGAAGTAGCCGAGCCCCTCGTCGGTGGACCGCCACACCACGAGGGCGAGCGGGATCAACACGATGAGGCTCAGGTACAGCACGGCCGAGCCGAGGCCGAGGGCGGTGCCCCCGGAGATGCGTGCGCGCCGCCGCGCCCCCGCGCGCGGCGGGGGAGCGGGGCGGGTGGCGGTTTCCGCAGTCACTTTGAGCCGATCACTCCGCGTCGGTCATTCCGGGTCGGTCATTCCGGGTCGGTCATTTCGGGGAGATCGTTCTGGGAGATCGTTCTGGGGAGATCGTTCGGAGCCGGTCGCTTCTCGGGCCTGTCATTGCTCGGGCCTGTCATTGCTCGGGCCGGTCACTTCTCGGTCGCCACGCCGAGCTTGCGCTCGATCTCGGCGACCTTGCCGGTCTTGGCGTCGAAGAACTCGCTGGTGATCTTGTCCCAGCCGCCGATGTCCTCGATGGTGAAGAGCTGCGGCGGGTTCGGCCAGGTGAAGCCGTTCACGCCGTCGGTCACCGGGCGGTAGCCGTTCTTGGCGAAGATCGTCTGTGCCTCGACCGAGTAGAGGTACTTCAGGAAGGCCGCGGCCTCCTTGGGGTGGGCGGAGTTCTTGGTGACCGCGACCGGGTTCTCGATCAGGAGCGTGGCGTCCGGGACGACGTACTCCAGCTCCTGCTTGTTCTGCTGGGCGAAGATCGCCTCGTTCTCGTAGGTCAGCAGCGCGTCGCCCTTGCCGCCGGTGAAGGTCTGCAGGGCCTTGCGGCCGCTGTCGTCCTGGACCGGGACGTTGTGCAGGAGTGAGTCGAGGTAGGCGAGCCCGGCGTCCTGGTTCGCGCCCTTGTCCGACTTCGCGCCGTATCCGGCGAGCAGGTTCCAGCGGGCGGCGCCCGAGGTGAAGGGGTTGGGCGTGATCACCTCGACGCCGGGTTTGATCAGGTCGTCCCAGGTCTTGAGGCTCTTCGGGTTGCCCTTGCGGGTGCCGATGACCACGATCGACTTGGTCAGGATGCCCTTGGTGGGGCCGCTGTTCCAGTCCTCGGCCACGAGCCCGGCCTTGACCAGGCGGGTGATGTCGGTCTCGAGGGAGAACTCGACGATGTCGGCCTTCAGCCCGGACGCCACGGCCCGGCTCTGGTCGCCGGAGGCTCCGTACGACTGGGTGAAGGTGATGTTCTTCCCCTCGGGCGTCTTCTGGAAGGCGGCGATGATGTCCGTGAAGGCCGCCTGCGGGGTGGAGTAGGCGACGAGCGCCAGTTTGACCTTGCCGTCCCCCCCGGAACCGCTGCCTCCCCCGCAGGCCGTGACCAGGGCGGTGGTCGCGATGACGGCGGCCGTGATCCCCCGTAGCCTGCGAACGCTCATGGGCTTCTCCCTGCTTTTCCTACTAAATGAGTCGGCTTAGCAGATATTGAAGCCCATGGTGATATTCCCGTCAAGCCCGGTAGGTTTTTGTGCCAAGGGTGGGCGGCCGGGTCAGCAGATGGTGTCCAGCGACTGCGCGGTGCCCGGCGACGACGTGCCCTTCGGCGTGTGAGGCGACCACCGGGGAGCATGCCGGGGACGTGGATGCTTGTCCCGTGGATGCTGGGGGCGCAGGGCCTTGCCGACCTCGCGCCGGATGAGGTCCCAGTCGGGATCGGCCGTGTTGACCAGCGGCGGCACGAACTGCAGGCTCCGGATGTGCGCGCTCTTGATCTTCTCGGAGAGGTCGAGCATCGCGGGCAGCATGCTCTGCGGCACGTCCGTCGTCACGTACCGCTTGGTCGCGTCCGCGATCCGTTCGAAGCCGCGCAGCACGGCCATCGGATCGGCCTGCTTGGCGACGGCGTTGAGCAGGCACTTCTGCCGTCCCATCCGCACGTAGTCGTCGCTGTCGGTGCGCGACCGGCCGTACCAGAGCGCCTGCTGGCCGTCGAGCCGGCGCCGGCCCGCCTCCAGCACGCCGCCCTCCAGCCCGTACGGGATGTCCTGCCTGATGGTGACCGTGACGCCGCCCATCGCGTTGATGACCTGGGCGAAGCCCTTCATGTCGAGCATGGCGTAGTAGTCGATGTGGACGCCGAGTATCCCGCCCACGGTGTCCCTGAGCAGCCGCATTCCGCGGTCCCGATGCGTTCCCGGGACGATCGCCGGATGGTCCTCGGCCCACTGGTACACCTCGTTGAGCAGCCCGGGCGTCGTCTCGTCGCCGTCGCCGGAGAACCCCCACGGGAAGGCGTCCCTGGCCGGGCCCGCGGGCATCGGCACGTGTTCCAGGTTGCGGGGCAGCCCGAACAGCACGGTGTCCCCCGTACGGGTGTCCACGCTCGCGACGGTCATGCTGTCGGTGCGCGCCCCTGGACGGTTCTTCGCCGCGTCCGCGCCGACCAGCAGGATGTTCAGCCGTGGCTTCCTCGCCCATGGGTCCTGCCGCAGCGGCACCCCGCCGTTGAACACGGTGAGCAGGACGTCCCTGGACACGTAGGCCAGCCGGCCCGCGTACGCCATGGGGGCGATCACGAGTACGCACAGCAGCGAGATCACGCCCCTCGCGATGCCGCGCTCCACCTTGTCCAGATCCGGCGGGCGGACCAGCCGGTACGAGGAGACGATGACGGCGGACCAGCAGAACCCGATCGCCAGCGCCGTCATGATCAGACCGGTCAGCCAGTTCGGCCGTACGGCCAGTTCGAGCAGGGCGGGGCGAAGCGCCGTGACGGCCATGGCCACGGTCGCGAGCAGCACGGTGTACGCGCCCGCGAGCGCGAGCCCCGTCCTGGTCCGGCCCGCCACCAGATGGGCGATCCCCCAGACCATGGCCGAGGCGAGGGTCAGCCCCAGCGCCTGTCCGAGGTTCCGCCAGTCGGTCCGCATCCGCAGCACTCCACGTCCGGGTATCCGTCGCTACTGCCCGCCGAGCAGGCGTCATAACAGATTAGTAACGGAACCCGTGGAATCGCGGTCAGCTTGCCGTGCAGCTGTCCTGGGTCGCGTCGAAGCCCTCGACGTCGTCCAGGGTCTTGGGCGGCTTCAGGCCGCGCCAGTCGGCGCCGAGGACGAGGACCAGCGTCTGGGTCTGCGCGTTCTGCACGAGGTAGGTCTTCGACGTCACCAGCTCGCGGTAGAGCCGTGGAGCCCGGCTCGCGCCGTTGGGGGAGTACTTGATGAACGTCTTGGTGTACTGCTTCCGCGCGGTGACGATCTTCTGGATGTGGTAGCCGCGCTGCTCCAGCTCGGCG
Source organism: Microtetraspora glauca (assembly GCA_001570385.1). Taxonomy (GTDB): domain Bacteria; phylum Actinomycetota; class Actinomycetes; order Streptosporangiales; family Streptosporangiaceae; genus Microtetraspora; species Microtetraspora glauca. The sequence continues at coordinate 306,179 of BBYL01000013.1, forward strand.
GCCACCGCGGCGCCGGTGCCCTGCCTGCCGCTGCCGTTCTCCACGATGATGTGGATCTGGGACTTCGGGATCTTCTGCTCGCCGCTCTTGACGCCCTTGCTGATCTGGTCGGCGGCGACCATCTTGAACAGGCGGCCCGCCTGCGGCTGGACCCACTCCACCCGGCCGGGGTTGGTGACGGAATAGCGCCACGGCGTGGTCACGAACCGGATCTGCCCGGCGGTCAGGCCCTCGGCGCTCACCGCGAGATCCTTCATGACCCCCACGGTGAGGTCGGGGTCGGTGGTGATCGACTTGGTCACCGCGTCGAGGAAGCCGAAGAGCGTCTTCGGATCGGTCAGCGTCTCGCCGCTCATCGCCTTCTTGGCCATCGAGGCGAGGAACATCTGCTGCCGCTGGATGCGGCCGATGTCCGAGCCGTCGCCGAGGCTGTAGCGGGCCCGTACGTATCCGAGCGCCTGCTCGCCCTGGAGCACCTGCCGACCGGCGGCCAGGGTCAGCCGCGCCTTCCTGTCGTCGATCGCCTCGGGTACGCAGACGGGTACGCCGCCCAGCGCGTTGACCATCGACTTGAACCCGGTGAAGTCCACCTTCACGAAATGGTCGATGTGGATGTCGGTCAGCGCCTCGATCGTGCGCCAGGTGCACGCGACGCCGCCGGAGTTGAACGACTCGTTGATCATGCCGACGTGCGCCCGCTGCCCGGGGAGGCCGTTCTTCGCGGGGCAGGAGGGGAGCTGGACGAGCGAGTCCCTCGGGAAGCTGATCAGCATCGCGCCGTCCCGCTTCGGGGAGATGTGGGCGAGGATGATCGTGTCGGTCCGCTCGCCCTCGAACTTGCCGTACTTGGCGTTGGCCCCGTCGCGCTGGTCGGAGCCGACGATCAGCACGTTCATCGCCTTGCTGATCTTGACGGGTCGGGGACCCAGATCCTGCTTGGCCACGACCTCGTGCTTGACGTTACCGGTGAGCTTGACGTATCCGCCGACGAGGAAGGTCGCGCCGCCGACCACCACGCCGAGGACGCCCGCCAGCGTCGCCCACAACCAGGCCCGCCACTTGGGCGGGGCGGGCGGCGCGGGCGGCTCCTCCACGGGAAGCGCAGGACGCACGTCGACAAGACCCACGTTCTTAACTCCTGAGAATCGGACGAGGGCTGTCACCCGCGTCAGAGAGCCCGATACCGGCAAATCGCGGAAAGTGTAGCGATCTACCTTGAACGCCGCGTATCGCCATGTTGGCAACCAGGCTGCAAGCGGTGGTCAAGCGGGCGTCCCTATCCCTGTGACGTATGAAGCAGGCGAAAGGTTGTGAAATATGGCGCGAAACGCGCTGCTCGTCGCCGCCGCCGCGGGACTCGTCCTCCTCATCGGCGGCGTGTTCGGCATGAGCTCCCTCTCCACCATGTCCTGGGGCGTACCGATCTTCGTCATCGGCCTGTTCCTGCTGATCATCGGTGTGACGGCGTTCGTCGCCAGGCTCGCGGGAGGCCAGGGGCCGTCCACCGGCGTACTCGGGCGCATGAAGGACTTCATGGGCACGGGCAACCAGGAACTGATCGGCACCGGGGTTCCGTGCCGTGCCCTGATCACCGCGATGCGGGACACCGGGACGATGGTGAACGACCAGGTGGTCGTCGCCTTCGATCTCCAGGTCCAGCCCACGGGCGGCCGGCCGTACCCCGTGAACCACCGCCAGATCCTGCCGCGCCTCCTGATGGGTGCCGTCCTTCCTGGCAGGGTCGTCCAGATCTGGGCTGATCCCGCGGACCCGCAGCGCCTGGCCATCGACTGGTCGGCCCTCCCGGCCCAGAACCTCTGAGATCCGGTACGGCGGCGCCGTACCGGATCCTCATTGTGCAGGCGGCATGGTGTTCCCGCTGCGAAAGCGGAAGTATGCTTCCCCCATGCATCGTTCGTCGTGTCTGAGCTGGTGGCGCTCCTCGTAGGAGCGGCCACTTTTCGCGCACGACCCCGGGCCGTTCGGATGGACGGCCCTTTTCGATGCTCTCCCCGGTCAAGGGGGCCTCCTCTGGATGGCGAACCATCCACACGCCAGGAGGACCTCATGACGACCGTCACCGAAAGATCGACGACCACCGACGCCGCGCTCAGCGCGGCGACCGGCGCACCCGCCCCCGTACTGCCCCCGCCCGGCGGCACGAGCCCCCAGGACAGCGGGAACAACGGGGAGAACGGGGAGAACGGCGGGACGATCGCCGAGACGAGAGCCGGTGTGAGCGCGGCCCAGCGGCGCAGCGCCGAGCTGGAGGAGCTGATCCGCCGGGAACCCGGGCGGTTCCGCGTGCTCACCGGTGACCGCCCGACGGGGCGGCTGCACCTGGGCCACTACTTCGGCACCCTCCACAACCGGGTACGGCTGCAGAACCTCGGGGTGGAGACCTTCCTGATCATCGCCGACTACCAGGTCCTGACAGACAGGGACGTCGCCGACCGCCTGAACGAGCGGGTGGAGGACCTGGTCCTGGACTATCTCGCCGTGGGCATCGATCCCACGCGGACCACGATCTTCGCGCACAGCGCCGTCCCCGCGCTCAACCAGCTCCTGCTGCCGTTCCTCAGCCTGGTCTCGGTGTCGGAGCTGAACCGCAACCCGACCGTCAAGGACGAGATCGCGCACTCCCGGCAGTCGGCGGTCAGCGGCCTGATGTTCACCTACCCCGCCCACCAGGCGGCCGACATCCTGTTCTGCAAGGCCGACGTGGTTCCGGTGGGGCAGGACCAGCTTCCCCACCTGGAGCTCACCCGGACCATCGCCCGTCGCTTCAACGACCGGTACGGCACGGGCGCGGCCCCTGTCTTCCCGGAGCCGGACGCCCTGCTGTCGGCCGCGCCGCTGCTGCTGGGCACCGACGGCACCAAGATGAGCAAGAGCCGGGGCAACGCGGTCGGCCTGGCCGCGAGCGCCGACGAGACCGCCCGCCTGATCCGGGGGGCGAAGACCGACGTCGACCGGCACATCACCTACGACCCGGAAGCCCGGCCCGAGGTGTCCAGCCTCGTCCTCCTGGCCGCGCTGTGCCTCGACCGCGACCCCCACGACGTGGCCGCGGAGATCGGCGGCAGAGGGGCCGCCGCCCTGAAGGCGACCGTCACCGAGGCCGTCAACGAGTACCTGGCCCCCATCCGCGAGCGCCGCGCCGACTACGCCCAGGACCTGGGCTTCGTGCGGCAGGTCCTGCACGACGGCACCCGGATCGCCAACGAGGTCGCGGAGACCACGCTCGGAGAGGTTCGGGCCGCCATGAAGACCGTCTACTGAAGTGCCGAGTGGTTCAAGGGTCAGGAGCGCTTCAGGGTTCAGGAGTGGCCCAAGAGCCAGCAGTGGTTCACGGGCCACAGGTCTCCACTCGACGGTGAGACCTCCGTAGGCGCCGGAGATCGCGGGAACCGACGGCTGACGAGGTCCTGTATCCCGTTCAGGGCCTCGTCACCACCAGTTGTAGATTTCCCGTACCTGCCCTCGTGGCACCTCGCCCACCTTCGAGGCCCTGCGCTCTTCAGGTCACGGGCCGTCGTCAGGTCGTCACGCGGTCGTCAGGTCACCCGCCGTCTTCGAGGTCGCCTGCCGTATTCAAGGCCAACGGCGAGTGAGGCCCGCCCCATCGATCCTGTGTTCTCCCATCCGCCCGCGTGCTGCCGGAAGCCGATTGCGGTGTACGGAAGCCGAATGGGGCTGTCCGGAGCCGACCACAGGGGTACGGAAGCCGTCGCGTGGCGCCTGTGTACTGGCGGGCGCCCGTAGTTGGTTGCCCCCTATGGAGGAAGACGACAGCGAAGGGACGCAATGCAAGGGCGCGAGGTGGCCCTGAACGAGGTGGCCCTGAATACGGGCGCTCCCCGCCCATCTTTACCGGGATGCCCAACCTCGAAAACGACATTCAGCAGTTTGCGCACAAAGAGTACATGCGTGACTACCGAGGGTTATTTATAGAACGTGTGAGCGATATATTTTGCGGTGGGTTAAGCGACCAGAGAGGGAAGGGAGGCGTAATCGGATGATTGTTTCGGGTGGCGTGCTGCTGTCACGTCACGCGGAGGGCTCAGAGGAGTCATGTGGGCTGCCGCCGTCCTCCTTGGGGCGGCGTGCGCACCGGCGGCACAGGCCGCCGGCCGGGGCCGGTCGTTTCGCCGGTGACGCGTACGGTGCCGTGCTGTTGCTCGACCGTTCTCGTCTTCGCCGGCCGGTTTCGCCCCCGCCCGCCGCCGGCCGGCCTGACCTCATCGCTGCTGCGGAGTCCGGTCCTGCCGGACAGGTGATGGCAGGGGCAGGCCGCTGGTTTGAGCGGTCGCGGCCGGTAAGGGAGGCGAAGGAGG
>BBYL01000014.1 GCA_001570385.1 Microtetraspora glauca
ACATGGGCCGCAAAGTCCGCCGCGCCACCACTGCACAACGACGGGTCATCCTCAGCCGCTACGCCACCTGCATGGTCGACGGCTGCCACCTGCCCGCCCACCTGTGCCAGATCGACCACATCGACAACTGGAGCGACGGCGGCGCCACCGACCTGGACAAACTCGGACCCACCTGCCAGTTCCACAACCGCGACCGCTACCGAAATCCCGACCGCTACCAGCTCCGCCGGGCGGACGGCAAACGATGGGCCTTCACCTACACCGGCCCCCGCCGCACACGCACATCCCGTTCGAACTAGCCGTGTGAGCGCGGGTGTCGTCTGGTCCCCGCAGGGCTCGGTGAGGCGGGGTTGGGCGGGGCTGGATGAGGCGAAGTTGGGCGGGGCTGGGCGAGGCGAAGTTGGGCGGGGCTGGGCGAGGCTGTTGGCTGCCTGCCCCGCTACCTAAGCCCGCCTCCGTAGCCCCGCCTTCGTAACCCCTCTTCGTGATCCATCCCGGGCTCGCGCGCAGGCTCGCCTTCGAGGCCGTTTCGATGTGATGTCGCCTTCGATGGTGTCTTCGAGGTCTGCCTACAGAAAGCGGCCGTGAGGACGGACCACCCTGGTAGTTCGGACACCTGGACGGTTTGAGAGAAAGCTGGGGATTGATCTTACGCGCTAGGCCTTCATACTGTGATGCGCGTTCTGGAGGAAAGGTCGGTTGATGGTCAGGCTCGCCCCGTATGCTCGCTTCTCTTGGCCGATCCGATGGCTGTTCCGCTTCTTGACCGTTCTGCTGGTCCTCGCGCTCATACTCGCGGGGGTGGTCACGTGGGCCGTCCGGAGGTCCTTCCCGCAGGTGCACGGCGAGATCAAGCTGCCTGGTCTGTCGGCGAACGTCAGCGTCCTCCGCGATCAGTACGGCGTTCCGCAGATCTACGCCGACACCCCCGCCGATCTGTTCAAGGCTCAGGGCTATGTCCACGCCCAGGACCGCTTCTGGGAGATGGACTTCCGTCGTAAGACCACGGCAGGCCGCCTGTCCGAGCTGTTCGGGAGCTCGACCCTTGACATCGACAAGGTCGTACGCACGCTCGGCTGGCGTCGTACCGCCGAGAAGGAGTTCGGGCTGCTCGATCCCGAGGCGCGGAAGGCGCTCGAGGACTACGCCTCCGGCGTGAACGCGTGGCTGGACCAGCACCAGGGCTTCGCCGCACGCAGTCTCGAGTACGGCGTGCTCGCACTGACCAACGGCTCGTACGAACCGGAACCGTGGACGCCCGCAGACTCTCTCTCCTGGCTGAAGGCCCTCGCCTGGGACCTGCGGTCCAACATGAGCGCGGAGATAGAACGCGCCATCGACGCGTCGGTGCTACCGCTGGATCGGGTGAAGGAGCTCTTCCCCGGCTACCCGTTCGACCGCCACCAGCCGATCGTGACCAGGGGATCTGTGCGGGACGGTGAGTTCCGCACCGAGGAGGGGGCCGGCACCACCGCGGACAGTGCTGCGGGTACCGCGGTCGGGACGAGCGCGGTACCGGCCGCCGTGTCCGCAGGTTCGCCCGCCGTCGCCTCCGCTGCCGTCGTTGCCTCCGTCGCGGAGCGCGCCGGTCGGCCCGCCACCGAATCTGCCGCTCAGCCGATCGTCGAGTCCAGGACCCGGCCCCCCGGCGAACTCAGAACCGGACGCGCAATCGAACTCACGGCCGCAACCGCCGGCAAGACCGGCAAGACCGGTGGCACGTCCGCTGCCGTGTCCGATGCCGCGCGCACGTATGACTCTTCGGCTCGATCCGGTGGGGCGCCCGGCGATACGCGTGTGGACGCGCCCGCCGCCGAGGCGCTCGCCCGCGTTGCGAAGGTGCTCGACACCGTTCCCACCCTGCTCGGCACGGCCGGCGGCGACCAGGCGGGCATCGGCTCGAACTCGTGGGTGGTGAGCGGGAAGCACACCGAGAGCGGCAAGCCCCTGCTGGCCAACGATCCTCACCTCGGGCCGAGGATGCCCTCGATCTGGTACCAGGCCGGGCTGCACTGCCGCTCGCGCGGGCCGGCCTGCCCCTATGACGTCAGTGGATACACCTTCTCCGGCGTGCCCGGTGTGGTGATCGGGCACAACCACAAGATCGCATGGGGGTTCACCAACCTCGGACCCGATGTCACCGACCTGTACGTGGAGCGGGTGCAGAACGACACCTACGAGGTCAAGGGATCGTGGGTGCCGCTCCAGACACGGGTCGAGCAGATCAAGGTAGCGGGTGGAAAGACGGTCGAACTCCCCGTGCGCTCTACCGCTCACGGGCCGATCATCTCGGAGGTCCTGGGAGACGCCGGCGAGGCGTTGCCGGGCGCGGCGGCCAAGCTCGGCAAGATCGACAAGGGTATGGCCGTGGCGTTGCGCTGGACCGCGCTCGACCCCGGCAGGACGGGTGACGCGATCTTCCTGATGAACCGGGCGGAGAATTGGGAGCAGTTCCGCGAGGCGGCGTCGAAGTTCGAGGCTCCCGCCCAGAACCTGATCTACGCCGACCTGGAGGGCAACATCGGCTACCAGGCGCCGGGCAAGATCCCGATCCGGTCCGACGGCGACGGCCAGTGGCCCGCCGCCGGATGGTCAGGGGAGCAGGAGTGGACCGGATACATCCCGTTCGAGCAGCTTCCCCACGTGTACAACCCGCCCGAGGGGTTCATCGTCACCGCCAACAACGCCGCGGTCCGGCCTGACTACGGCCCGCTCCTCACGTCCGACTGGTCGTACGGGTACCGCTCGCAGCGCATCGTCGACCGGATCACGCAGGCCATCGAGGCGGGCAAGATCACGGTCGACACCATGCGGGACATCCAGATGGACTCCCGTAACGGCCTCGCCGAGGCGCTCGTCCCGCACCTGTTGCGAGTGGGTGGAGGCGACACCGCGATGCTCAAGGGGTGGGATTTCGCCCAGACCCGGGACTCGTCCGAGGCCGCCTACTTCAACGCGGTCTGGCGGCACCTGCTCAAGCGGACGTTCGATGACGACATTCCCGAAAGCGGGCGGCCCGGTGGCGGCGACAGATGGTTCGAGGTCGTCAGGACGTTGCTCGGCGACCCGGACTCCCCGTGGTGGGACGACGTCCGTACCGAGGACACGACGGAGAACCGCGACGACATCCTGGCGGCGGCGATCAAGGATGCCGGTGCCGACCTGCGGGAGAAGCTCGGCGATACTCCGGAGGACTGGCGCTGGGGCGACCTGCACACCCTGGAGCTGACCAACGAGACGTTCGGCACCTCGGGCATCGCCCCGATCGAGTGGCTCTTCAACCGCGGCCCGCTCCATCTCGGTGGCAGCAAGGACGCGGTCGACGCCACGGGCTGGGACAGTGACAAGGGGTACGAGGTCGACTGGGTGCCCTCGATGCGGATGGTCATCGACCTCGCGGACTTCGATCGCTCACGCTGGGTCAACCTGACCGGGGCCTCGGGCCACGCCTTTCATGCCAACTACAACGACCAGTCCGAATTGTGGGCCGACGGTGGCACGACCGCCTGGCCCTTCTCCGAGCAGGGCGTACGCCGGGAGGCGGTGGACACTCTCACACTGACCCCGTGAACCGGCGACCCATGGACCGGCGAGCCCGTGAATCGGCGACCCGTGAATCGGCGGTCGTTCTGTTCGGGGGCGATCAACGGCTTCTGTGCTAGTGGGCGGTGACGACCGATGTGATCTCGCTCAGCGGGAAGTCGAGGTAGTCCCCTGCCTCCTCGCACCAGGCGTCCAGGATGCCGCCGCCGCGCAGCTCACCGTGGCTGATCGTCGCGGTCACGCCGTCAGACAGCGTGATCAGGGCACGTACGCCGCGGTCGACGACGAACCCGAGCAAGGTCTGCTGCGCGGTCGGCAGCCGGGTCGCCAGGCGTCCGATCACCGCCCAGGTACGGCCCGGCGCCCGGTCGGACCTGTCACCCGGCTGCCGGGGTTGACCGGAAATATCCGGGCGACCGGCGTCGCCCGGTTGCGCGGGCCGACCGGCGACGATCAGCCGCCTTGCGTGCTCGCGGGGGTCCGGAGGCGGATCCGGCAGGGGGCCTGACAGCGGGTCAGAAAGCTGATGCGGGAACTGACCCGTCATCGGGCTGGGCAGCCCCTCCGGCGTGTGAGGCGGTGGGGGAGAAGGCGCGGGCTCGGTCGTCCGTCCGCCGGGCAGCAGAATCAACCGGCCACCGAGAGGTTCCGGGCCCTGCTCCCGTTCCGTATCAGGCTCTCGTTCCGAGGAAAGCTCCCGATCCGCGGCACGCTCGCCCTCTGCGCCATGCTCGCCGTTCGGGTCCTGGTCACGTCCCAGGCCATGACCCCCGGCCGGGTCCTGCTCCCGGTCCCGGCCCTGCGGAGGACCCGCGCCCTGCCCCGGCGCGGCACCGTGATCCCGACTCGCGCCATGCCCCATGTCCGGGCTGAGTTCCGCGCCGATCCGTGATGCCGTGACGAGCCGTGATGCCGTGCCGGCCTGGACCGGCCGCCTTCCGTGGAGGTCGCGACGGATGGTGATGCCGCCTGCCCCGTCGGGAACCGGGGCGTACCCGACGTCGCGCAGGGCGGCGAGTGTCCGGTCGGCGGGTGCCTGGCTCGCCAGAACGGTCGGAGCCAGCGAACGGAGTCCGAGCCTGGCGAGTTTCCGATGGGCGGAGATCTCGGTCAGCAACGCGGGATCCGAACCGAGGATGACACAGCCCACCGCGGCCACGGTCACCTCGCCGTGCCTGCGCGCCACGTCACGGACCAGGTACACGAGAGGCTGGGGGAGAGCACCCACCTCGGCGAGCTGGTCGAGCAACGTGTCGGCGGTCTCCCCGCCGTCCAGTGCACGCCGTACGCTGGCCGGGCCGAACCGCCAGACCGACGCCGCGCCCCGGGACTCGCGGTCGGCGGCGCGGTCGAGCAGGGATGCCAGCTCGGCTGAGGGCGGGCCGGTGACCACGGCGGTTAGGTCTGCCCCGAAGAGCGCCGTACGCTGGGCGCTCGCCAGTGCCTTGGCCGAGCGCTCCGCCAGCGCGGGATCGTGCTCGACCTCGGGCGCGGTGCCGTCGTTCTCGGCGCCCGCCACTGAGCCGAGCGCGGCCAGCGCCCGCCCCAGAGAGGTCGGGGCGCCGTTTGAGAACAGCCCGAGCAACCGCGCCTCCTCCAGGACGGCCGGGGCACATTCGGCGAGCAGTTCCCTGTCGAGCAGCGGCGCCTGCCAGTGGACGGACTGCACGAGCTCGGGGAAAGTGGCGAATCCCCGGCCTTCCGGGATCTCCGAGAGAGCGCCGAGTACGGCCCGGCGGGTCCGGGCGATGGTCTCTCCCTCAGGGTCGTCGCCAAGCACGGTCGCGTACCGGTCCTGGACGCGGCGAAGCGACGACCGCTCCATCCGCCACCACGCGGCCAGCAGGACGCGCAGCCGGGCCGGGCCCTCCGACAGCCGCCAGGTGTCGAACCGGTCCGTGGGGACGAGCCCGCCCGTGTCCTCGTCCAACATGATCAGCCGGGAGACCGCGGACGTCTCGATCAGGAGGCGGACCTCCTCCTCGGTGCAGCCGGTCTCCTTGGCGACGCGCTTCACCTCGCGCACGCCGACGCCGCCGCCTTTCAGCAGAGGGAGCGGCGACTTGTCGATGTTCTCCAGCAGTGCGGTGGCGCGGTCGAGCAGATGGGGCGCGGCCAGGCACATCTCGTGTTCGACGGCGGCCACGTCGACCGGCACGGTGGCGAGATCGGGCGGGTAGGGCGTGAACGGCGCGTGATAGTCGGGGCCGCGCAGAGCCAGCGCGACCTCGCGGGGCATCCCCGCCACGCCCCACTGGGTACGGAAGAGCAGACCGCGGTCGAGGGCCCATTTCTCGGGCGTACCCGGTGTGATGAACAGGTCCCCGTTCACGCTGCGGATCGGCCCGTCCCAGGCGAAGTCGTCGAGCATGCCGATCGTGCCCTCCGGCGCGTCGGCGACCAGGGAGGAGAGCAGTTCGCTGTCACCGAGAGTCGCCGACACCCGGGCCATCAACTGGCGTTTCGTGCCCTGGGCGGAGATGCCCAGATTGCGGCACATCCGTCGCAGGCCCTCGGTGTTCAGCGTCCACGATTCGAGGTACGCCGACAACGGCTCGCCGAGGCCGCACGGAGCCGTCCACCATCGCGCGAGCGCCCCTGCCAGGGCGATCCTGCCATCCGGTGCGGGCCAGGCGAGCGCGTGGTCGTACAGCCGGTCCAGCCAGGGGATCGTCTCGGAGACGCTGACGCCGAGAAACCGGGCGAGTTCGTCCTCGCCGGGACGGCCGCCGAGCGCGAGGCACGCCTGCACGATCTCCAGAGCCGGGAGGGGCAGCGTGTGCATGACCTCCATCACGGCGAAGTCGCCGGAAAGCCGCTCGGCGAGCGCATCGAGCCTGCGTGGCCACGGCGGCGCGAGGGCGTCGGGGCGGTTGCCCAGTACGCGCGTGAGTCTTTCCTCGTCGAGAGTGGCCAGCCAGCCGGTCAGGTGATCGTCCATCACAGATCTCTTGGGAGTCTCGGGAGGCCACCGTAATCCAGATCACGTGCCCAAGGGGGCCGCGCGGCAGAAATATGAGCCTGCGTTCATTCGCACCGGGGACGGTGCGGCGCCCTTGGGTGGTCGCGAGACATGATCGCCGGCCCTACCGGGAACGCCACTTCGTCAGCCCGGACAGATCAGCTGGACGGATCAGCCCGGGCCCCGATGCCTCGGCCGGCATACATCAACGCGGCAGAACCCATGAGAGCCAGGCAGGCTGCCTGGAGCCTGCCCGCCGGGATCAGGCGGACAGGACCGCCCAGACGGCTTTGCCCTGGGGGGCGAGAGGTGACCAGCCCCAGCACACGCTCATGGACTCGACGATGTGCAGTCCCAGCCCGCCGGGCTCGAACGGCGACGGGTCGCGGAGCACGGGAACGGCGGAGCCGGGGTCGGTGATCGCGCAGGTGACCAGTGGCCCTCGGCGGATCAGCGACAGCCGTACGACCTCGCGTTCGCGGCGGCTCGGCATGGTGCTGAGCATGAGGCCGTGTCTCAGGGCGTTGGTGGCGAGCTCGGAGACGATGAGCTCCATGCCTTCGGCCAGGTCGCCCATGCCCCAGCCGGCCAGCGTGCCCGTGGCGAAGCTGCGGGCCGAATGGACCGATTCCGCTCGGGGAAGCAGAACGAAGGTGGCGCTTGCGGCGGTGGATCCAGGGGCGAGGAGATCGCGGGCGGGCTCCGGCCACCAGCCGAGAGGAGGCCACCAATCGAGCGCCGACCACTGGGTTTGGCCACGAGTCAGGTTCGCGGACTGCACGAGATCATGATGGTGCAAGCTCCCGTGCATGTGCAAGAGCGGATGCACGTGCATTTGAAGGATGCACGCGCTACGGTTACCCCCAATACACCTCTGGGACGAAGGGGGCGATCTTTGACAGACTGTGAACCAGTCCACATACCGGAGGAATAGCACGTGTCGATAGATCCGCCTGGATCCGGCTCCACCGTTCGGCGAATCATGCTGGGTGCGAGCCTTCGCAAGCTGCGCGAGGACCGGGGACTTACCCGGGAGGTGGCGGGATTCCATATCCGCGCCTCGGAGTCCAAGATCAGCCGGATGGAACTCGGCCGGGTCGGATTCAAGACACGTGATGTCGAAGACCTGCTCACGCTGTACGGCGTGCACGACGACGCCGAACGGCGCGGCCTGCTGGAAATGGTCCGGGAGGCCAACACGCCCGGTTGGTGGCACAAGTACGGCGACGTGCTGCCGGGCTGGTTCGTCACCTACATCGGGCTTGAGGAGGCGGCGAGCGTGATCCGCACCTACGAGGTGCAGTTCGTGCCCGGCCTGCTCCAGACGGCGGCGTACGCCCGCGCGGTGATCCGGCTCGGTTATCCGGACGATCCGGACGAGGCGATCGAGCACCGTGTGCATCTGCGCATGCAGCGCCAGGAGCGCCTGCGGCAGAAGGACGGGCCGAGGCTCTGGGCGGTCATCGACGAAGCCGCGCTCAAGCGTCCCATCGGTGGTGACGGGATCATGCGGGAGCAGCTCCAGCACCTGCTGGAGGTGGCCATGCTGCCCAACATCACCGTGCAGGTGATGCCGTTCCGCTTCGGCATGCACGCGGCCGAGGGAGGGGCGTTCACGATCCTGCGTTTCCCGGAGTCCGATCTTTCGGACGTGGTCTACGTCGAGCAGTTGTGGGGTGCCCTGTACCTGGACAAGCGTGAGGACATCGACCCGTACCTCACGGCCATGGAGCAGTTGTGCGTGGAGAGCACCACGCCAGGGGGTACCGCCGAGATCATCGGCGATCTTCTCAGAGAGATGTAAATGCAGACATATAACGGAATGCCCGCAAATGACCTGACCGGAGTCACCTGGCGGAAGAGCGTCCGGAGCAACTCGACCGGCAACTGCGTGGAGCTCGCCGAGCTTCCCGACGGCGGCGTGGCCGTGCGGAACTCGCGATTCCCCGAGGGGCCGGCGCTGATCTACACGCGGGACGAGATCCGGGCGCTGGTGCTCGGCGTCAAAGACGGGGAATTCGACGGCCTTCTGGTGTAACGCCGTTTTTACACGACACGCGCAGCCTTAACCGGCTCGTGCGGAGCCGCGTAACACGCGTCCGGCAGATTGGGTCCCACACGATGGTGACGATCAGGGGGCTCGGCATGCTGGACCAGATGACTCTCTATCCCGTGGCCGACGACGTGCTCTTCGCACCAGGAGGACGTGTGGTGATCCGCACGTACGGCGTCGCGTCGGCGGCGGAGTCCGCCGACGGCCGGCCCAGGTCCGTCGCCTACCGGACGTGGGTCACCGGGGTCATGGATCAGCCCAGGTACTGGCACTGGGGCCACTTCGAGGACGCGCGAAGGGGACACCGCAAGGTCCTCGAGTGGCTGACCGGCCGTGGGCCCCAGCCGCAGCCGGTCGCCGCCGGCTGAGCACGTAGACATACGCACACGTACGTACCGACGCGTCAACGGCGATGCGTCGAAAGCGTGCTCCGCATCGCTCTTCGCACCGGCGGGAATCGTCGTGCCGGCCCGGAAACCGAGCCCGGAAACCGAGCCTTAGACCGGAGCGTTCCACCGCAGGATGACGGGCTCGCCATGCTCGAATCCCAGCGTGGAGTACGTCCCGGTGTCCAAGCGGAAGAACCGCCCGTTGTCGGCGGGCAGGCCCAGCCACCGGGCGGCGAGCACGCGCAGGAAGTGGCCGTGCGACACCAGCACCACGTCGCCGTCGATCGGCCGGATCCGCGCGATGACCTTGTCCGCCCGGTCGCCCACATGCTCGATGCTCTCTCCGGGGTGTGCGGCGTCACCGGGAATGACCCCGTCGCGCCAGGCGTACCACCCGGGACGGGTCTTCCTGATCTCCTCGGTGGTGATCCCCTCATAACCGCCGTAGTCCCACTCCCACAGATTGGGGTCGGTCTCGGTGGCGGGGAGCCCGGCGAGCCGCGCGGTCACCCGGGCCCGCTGCGCGGGGCCGGACAGGGCGAGGGAGAACGTCCGCCCCCGCACCACGCGGGCGAGCGCCCGTGCCTGCTCCTCGCCGCGTTTCGTGAGCGGCAGATCCGTCAGGCCCGTGTGCCGTCCGTCCCTGCTCCACTCCGTCTCGCCGTGCCGCAGCAGAATGACTTCCATACCAGGCATCATGCCGGTCCGCCGCCGCCCGTCCGCCACCCAGACGCCTGGCCAACCCGGTGATCGCGGACTACTCTCGTCGCGACGCCGCCGAAATCCCGCCGGAGTTCCCCAGGCGCTGACGAAAGGGATCGCCGATGGACGCTGTACCGGTGGGACTGGTCGGAGCGGGCCCCTGGGCCGACATGGTGCACGCCCCCGCTCTCGCCGCCGGACCGCACACACGGCTCGCCGGCGTCTGGGCGCGGCGGCCCGAGGCGGCGGCCGAACTGGCGGCCAAGCACGGCGTCCCCGCCTTCGAACGGCTGGAGGACCTGTTCGACGTCTGCTCGGCCGTGGCCTTCTCGGTGCCGCCCGCCGTACAGGCAGAGCTGGGGATTCTCGCGGCCAAGGCGGGCAAGGCGCTGCTGCTGGAGAAGCCGCTCGCGGCCGACCTCGACGGGGCGAAGCGGCTGGCCGACGCGATCGGCGAGGCCGGGGTCGCCTCCCAGATGGTCTTCACCTTCCGTTATTCGCCCGTGACCAGGGCCTTCCTGGAGAGGGCCCGCGCGATCGAGCCGTTCGGTGGCTACGCCGCCAACATCTCGGGCGCGCTGCACGGCGGGCCCTTCGCGACGCCGTGGCGGCTGGAGCGGGGCGCGCTCCTCGACGTCGGGCCGCACATGATCGACCTGCTGGACGCCGCTCTCGGCCCGGTCACCGCCGTCCGGGCGCACGGTGATCCGCTGGCCTGGGTCGGGCTGCTGCTGGAGCACGAGAGCGGCGCGGTGAGCGAGGCGTCGCTGTCCATGGCCGCGACGGGCGAGGTCCCGCCGTCCCGTGTAGATGTGTACGGCCGGAAGGGGAACGCTTCGCTGCCCGCCACGGAGCTCGGCGACGGGCTCTTCACCACGATGGCCGCCGAGTTCGCGGAGACCGTACGCCGGGGTGGCGGGCATCCGCTGGACGCCCGCCACGGTCTCCGCCTCCAGGAGATCATCCACGAGGCGGAGCGGCAGCTCGGATAGTTCCGGCCACTCACGCCTGGCCGGCTCGCGCGGGTCCGGTCACGCCCCGCCCGTGCGGGTCCGGCCCGCCGGACCGGCGCACTCCCGTACGGCTGAGCAGGAGAAGGCCGGCGATGAGCACGCAGGTGGCCAGCGGCGGGACGACCCCGACGGCGAACCCGGTGATCATCAGTGCGGTCAGCGCCGCACCGACCATCAGGGTGCCGACGACCACCATGCGCGCCGAGGCCGTACCGGGGGGTTCCTCCATCCGGCCGAACAGCCCGACCAGCGCCAGCAGCACGACCGTGAGAGCGGCCAGCCAGAGCGGCATCCGTGTCCACCACGAGAGCGAGCCCACCTCGGGCGACTCCACCCCGAACCCGAGCAGCGCGATGCCCGCCACGGTGATCAGGGCGGTCATGTGCCACAGGTAGAGGGTCATCATCCGGGGAGCCAGGACGGTGAGCAGCGTGTCGGTCCACGGCCTCCGGCCGAACCGGTCGAGCGCCGGCCGCAGCAACATCGCCAGGCCGAGCTGGCCGGCGAACAGCGCGAGCATGCAGGCACTCGGCGGAGCCATGTTCGACACCGCGCCGGGCATGCCGATCATGCTGGCCGGGTACGGCCCGACGGCCACCAGGCCGGCCACCATGCCGAATCCGGCGACGGCCAGCGCCAGGGCCCGGCGTCCGGCCAGCCACTCCAGGCGGCCTTCGGCGTACAGGAACCCGACCTGGTGGACGGCGAGCCAGACGAAGAGCACGTTCAGATATCCGGCCTGCTCCAGCCCGGAGAACCTCACCACGTCCACCACCACCGCGCCGGCCGCCAGGGCCGGCAGCACCCGCCCGGTCGGGAGCCGGGTCAGGTACGGCGTGGCCACGACGGCCAGCAGATAGACCGCGAGGAACCACAGGAGCTGGCCCACGGTGCGCGCCGCCACCGCGACCGGCTGGGCGGGCGCGCCGAGGGCCGTGAGGACATACGGAAGCGGCAGCCAGACGAACGCCAGCGGAAGCACCGGCCAGGCGAGCCGCCGCAGCCGCCTGGCCAGCCAGAGCCCCGGCGCCTGCCCCTTACGCGCCGCGGACCGCCAGCTGATCGCGTTGGCCGCGCCGCCGGCGAAGAACACCAGCGGCATGACCTGGCTGATCCAGGTGATCAGCGGCACTCCGGCCAGGGCGTTCCCGGTCGTCAGCCGGCCGTCCGCGTAGACCAGCACCGGCATGGTCCAGTGCTGGACGACGACCAGGACCATACCGAACACGCGCAGGATGTCGACGAACCTGTCCCGGGGGGCAGGCGTCGCCGGAACGCCGACACGGGATGGGGGAAGCATGGTCAGTGACATGGGGGTTTCGCCTCCGCTGGGGATCAACCCCTTCAGAATGCCGAGAAACCCCAGTTCAGCGCAGCGGTGCAGGCCCCCGTACTGATCGTTCGGCCTGGCCTACCCCCGATGGTGTAGCCAGCTACACCCCCCGGCCCCGACGACCACGTCACATCACTGCGACAGGTAGCTCAGCACGGCCAGGACCCGGCGGTGCCCGCCGTCGCTCGGCGGCAGCCCGAGCTTGACGAAGATGTTGCCGACGTGTTTGTGCACCGAGCGTTCGGTGACGGTCAGCTGCTCCGCGATGTCGCCGTTGGACCGCCCCTCGGCCATCAGCGCGAGCACCTCGCGCTCGCGCGGGCTCAGCGAGTCGACGGGATGCCGGCCGTGCCGGACCAGCAACTGCGAGATGACCTCCGGGTCCATCGCGGTGCCGCCTCCGGCCACGCGGAGCAGCGCGTCGACGAACTCCGAGACCCTGCTGACCCGGTCCTTCAGCAGGTAGCCGATGCCGCCTCCGCCGCCCGCGAGCAACTCCGTGGCGTACGTCTGCTCGACGTACTGCGACAGCACGAGGATCGGCTGGCCGGGATGCCTGCGCCGTACCTCGACGGCCGCGCGCACGCCTTCGTCGCTGAACGTGGGCGGCAGCCGTACGTCGACGACGGCGATGTCGGGGCGGTGCTGGTCGACGGCCTTCAGGAACGCCTCGCCGGTGTCGACTGTCGCGATCACCTCGTGGCCCTCGGTGCGGAGCAGCAGCGCCAGCCCCTCGGCCAGCAGCACGTTGTCCTCGACGATCAGCACTCTCACCGGCACGGCAGCTCCACGGTCAGGGTCGTCGGGCCGCCCGGAGGGCTGGCCAGGTCGGTGCGTCCGTCGAAGGCCGCCGCCCTGCGCCTGATCCCCGCGAGACCCGTGCCCCCGGCCTCGTCCGCCGCGCCACGGCCGTCGTCGGTGATCAGGACGGTCAGCCACCCGCCCTCGTCGTTCTGGCGTACGGACAGGCGTACGGACGCGGAGGACGCGCCGCTGTGCTTGGCCACGTTGGTCAGCGCCTCGGCGACGACGAAGTAGGCGGCCGCCTCCACCGCGGCGGGCAGCCGGCCGACCCCGTCCGTCGCCGTCGTCACCGGTATGGGGCAGCGCGCGGCGAGGGCGGCCACCGCGCCGGGCAGTCCCCGGTCGGCGAGGATGGGGGGATACATGCCGCGGATGATGCCGCGCAGCTCGGTCATCGTCTCCTCGGTGCTCTGCCGGGCCTCCGACACCAGCTCCGCCGCCTGGTCCGGGTCGGTCGCCATCATCCGTTCGGCGATGCCGAGGCGCATCGCGATCGACACCAGCCGGGCCTGCGCCCCGTCGTGCAAATCCCGTTCGATGCGCCGCAGCTCGGCGCCGTGCGCGTCCAGGGCCGCCGCCCGCGTCTCGGTCAGCTCCGCGACCCGTTCCGCCAGCCGTACGCGCTCGGGGGTGGCGAGGACCAGCCGGGCCAGATGGGCGTCGGCGAGGGCCAGCCAGGGGATCCCCAACAGCGCGACGGCGGCGACGGCCGCGAAGTGCACGGGGACGACGGTGACCACGCGGAACCAGCTGTCGATGCTGACGCCGGCCAGGTTGACGACGTGCTCGGGCAGCGGCGCCCACCACCAGATCGGCAGCGACAGGTCGAACCCGAGACCGGCCCACAGGGCGAGCGCCAGAGCGGGCAGCGCGACGCCGGTGAGGATGTGGAGGGCCAGCCACCCGGCGTCCCGCCAGGTCACCGGGTCGTTCAGGGTCAGCCGGGCCCGGTTCAGCACGCCGGATCGCGGGCCGTATCGGGCGGTGACCGGCCGGTCGAGCACCTTCGACGCGAGCCGCCTGGCCAGCCCGGCGACGCCGCGGTTCACCCTGGCGGCGTACGGGAGCAGGAGCAGGCCGACGAACGTCACGCTGAGCAGCAGCGCCAGGACGAACTGCAGGAGCGCCAGCACGCAGAGAGGGACGAGCAGCAGGCTGAGGACCAGGTGACCGGTCGCCCGCGCGGCCCTTACGACGCGCCGCCCGATGCCTCCCACGGGGGCAAGACTATGGGGTCAGTGACCCGGTTGATACCGTTCATCCCGACGCACGGCGTAGCGAAGTCCGGTGAGATTCCGGCGCTGTCCCGCAACTGTGAACTCCCTCCCCCGGGGATGAGCCAGGTCGCCTGCACCGTGCCGACGCCATCGACCCTCGTGGAAAAGGGTGATCCGTCAATCGACACGGGTCTCTCCGATTCCCGGCGATCCCCCTGGAGGACTTCGTGTCGCCCCTACGCACGGTTGTCGCGGGCGCGTTGCTGGGTGTCGTCGCCCTGGCCGGATGCGGCCAGACCGACGAGACGTCCGGCGCCGCCCCCGCGGCCACTCCCACCGGCGCCACGAGCGCCGGGGATTCCGCCTTCCCCGTCACGGTCCAGGCGGGCAACGGCGCGGTGACCATCGCCACGCGCCCGGAGCGCATCGTGTCGCTCTCCCCGACGGCCACCGAGACCCTGTACGCCCTGGGAGCGGGCAGCCAGGTCACGGCCGTCGACGACCAGTCCAACTATCCGGCGGACGCGCCGAAGACCGCGTTGTCCGGGTTCAAGCCCAATGTCGAGGCGATCGCCGCGGCCAAGCCCGACCTGGTCGTGCTCTCCAACGACATCGACGGCGTCGTGGCGGGGCTGGCGAAGGTGGGCGTGCCCGTCCTCGTGGAGCCCGCCGCCAACACGCTCGACGAGGCGTACGACGAGATCACCGACCTGGGCGCGGCCACCGGCAACGCCGAGAAGGCGACGGAGATCGTGACGGGCATGAAGCGGGAGCTCGACCAGCTCGCCGCCGCCGCGCCCAAGGACAAGAAGCTGACCTATTATCACGAGCTGGACACCACGCCCTACGCGGCGACCTCCAGCACCTTCCTCGGCCAGATCTACGGCCTGTTCGGGCTCGTCAACGTGGCCGACGAGGCGCCCGACGCGGCCGGCGGCTATCCCAAGCTCTCGGCGGAGTTCGTCGCCAAGGCGGACCCGGCGCTGATCTTCCTCGGGGACACCAAGTGTTGCGGCCAGAACAAGGACGCGCTGGCCAAGCGTCCCGGCTGGTCGGAGCTGTCGGCGATCAAGAACGACGCCGTGATCGAGCTCGACGACGACATCGCCTCCCGCTGGGGTCCGCGTGTCGTCGATCTCGCCAGGACGGTCGGCGAGGCCGTCCAGAAGGCCGCGAGCTGAGCCGGACGAGCCAGGTGACGAGCACGCCATGACCGCCGATCAGCCGGCTGTCCAGCCACGCGCCGCTCTGCCGCGCACCGGACGGGTGCGGGCGGTGACGCTGCTGATCGCGGTGGCCCTCCTGCTCGTGAGCATGCTCCTCGGGCTGCTGGCCGGCGCGGCCGGGATCTCCCCGAAGGGGATCCTGCTCGCGCTGCTGGACCGGATGCCGTTCGTCGACGTGGATTCGGGACTCGCGCCGGTCGAACAGGGACTGCTGTTCCAGCTCCGGCTGCCGAGGGTGCTGCTCGCGGCGATCGTCGGAGGGCTGCTCGCGGTCGCGGGCGCCGGTTACCAGGGGGTCTTCCGCAACCCCCTGGCCGATCCCTACCTGCTCGGCGCCGCCGCCGGAGCCGGGCTCACCGTGACCCTGGTGATCGTGTTCTCCGGCGGCGACACCGGGGCGGTCACCGTGCCCGTCGCCGCCTTCGCGGGCGCGGTCGGCGGCGTGTTCCTCGCGTACGCCGTGGGCAACACCGCCGGACGCGGCGGCGGAACGGCGACGCTGGTGCTCGCGGGCGTGGCGGTCACGTCGTTCCTGACCGCGATCCAGACCTTCGTGCAGCAGCTCAGGGTCGAGGAGCTGCAGCGGATCTACTCCTGGATCCTGGGCGACGTCGGCGGCGGCTGGGAGCAGGTGTGGCTGATCGCCCCGTACGCCACGGTGTCGACGATCGCGCTGCTGCTGCACGGGCGGCTCCTCGACGTGCTGTCGGTCGGCGACGACGAGGCCACCGGGCTGGGGCTGCGCGCCGGCCGGGTCCGGCTCGTCGTGCTGCTCGCCGCGTCCCTGGCCACCGCGTCCGCGGTCGCGGTCAGTGGCCTGATCGCCTTCGTCGGGATCGTGGTCCCGCATGTGGTGCGCAGACTCGCGGGCTGGTCCTACCGGGTCGTGCTGCCCCTCTCCTTCCTCGGAGGCGCGGCCTTCCTGGTGCTCGCCGACCTCGTCGCGCGTACGGCGCTCGCCCCGGCGGAACTGCCCATCGGCGTCGTCACCGCCTTCGTGGGCGCGCCGTTCTTCGTCGCGGTCCTGCGCCTGACCCGGCGGGTGGGCACGTGAGCGGCCCACGGACGTACCCGCTGGAGGTCAGGGACCTCGGCGTGACGCTCGACGGGCGCGAGGTCCTCGCCGGCGCCGGCGTCTCGGCGGGCGGCGGGACATGGCTGGCCGTCGTCGGTCCCAACGGCGCCGGAAAGTCCACCCTGCTCAAGGCCATGATGGGACTCCTTCCGCACACCGGTGAGGTCGTGGTCGACGGCGTCCGGGTGCGGGACCTCAAGCCCCGGGAGCGGGCCAGGCTCATCGCGTACGCGCCGCAGAGCCCGTCGCTGCCGCCCGACATGACCGTGTTCGACTACACCCTGCTCGGCCGGACCCCGTACATCGCCTACCTGGGACGGGAGAGCGCCCGGGACCGCGAGATCGCCGGGGCGGTGCTGGAGCGCCTCGACCTGTCGGGGTTCGCGACCCGGCCGCTCGCCCACCTGTCCGGCGGCGAACGGCAGCGCGTCGTCCTCGCCCGGGCGCTGACCCAGCAGGCGCCCGTGCTGCTGCTGGACGAGCCGACCACCGCCCTCGACCTGGGACACCAGCAGCAGGTCCTCGAACTGGTGGACCGGCTGCGTGCGGGTGACGGGCTCACCGTCGTGACGACGCTGCACGATCTGAGCCTGGCCGGGCAGTACGCCGACACGCTGCTGCTGCTCGCGGGCGGCAGGGTGATCGCCTCAGGGCCGCCCCGGCAGGTGCTGACCGAGCCGCTGCTGGCCAGGCATTTCGGCGCCCGGGTACGGGTGGAGCCGGGAACGGACGGCCGTCCCCTCGTGCACCTGGTCCGTCCCGGTGATCGGTAGGTTCCCGGCATGAGAATGACACTCGGATACCGGGACGAGGACGGGGCGCGGCTCGCGTCGTTGCTGTGGGAGTTCGGGCCGGGCTGGCGGATGATCTCCTCGGCGATGCTCGGCGGCGGCATCGGCCCCCGGGAGTGGGTGCTGAACGCCCAGGTGATCGCCGCGTACGCGCGGATGGACCCGCTGGACCACCTGGCCGAGCTCGGCCCGGAGGGCGCGGGCCCCGGCGTCGGCATGCTGACGGCTGCATCCGTCGACCGGTACGTCCTGGCGTCCGACGGGGGAGTGGACGCGGTCGCCACGGTGGGGCTGCGGGTTCCGACATGGGCGGCGTCCCCCGAAGGCAGGCCCGATCCGGAACTGCGTCCCGCGCTGCTGGATCCGGTGCCCCCGGCCGTTCCCGCCCCCGGGACGATCAACATCGTGGTGGCCGTACCGGTGGCGTTCACCGACGCGGCGCTGGTCAACGCGGTCATGACCGTGACGGAGGCCAAGACCCAGGCCCTGATCGAGGCCGGGTTCCGGTGCACGGGCACGGCCTCCGACGCCGTCTGCGTCGCCGTACGGGACACCGGGGCGGGCGGTCGGCCAGGGGACGGCACGGTGGACGGCACGGGAGAGCTCTTCGGCGGCCCGAGATCCACGTGGGGTGCGCGGATCGCCCGAGCCGTGCACCGGGCCGTGCTCGCGGGAGCCGAGCAATGGACGGCGACACACCTCGGGTGATCGTGTCTCGGCCGGGCGGGATGTAGACGGCAGATCCATTCGGATGATGGAATTTCGTGATCCGCACCTGCATGCCTCGTACGCGGCCCGGCCACACCCCCACGCCAGCGCACCTGGAGAGAGCCTCCATGACCTCAGCGTTAGAGATCAGCGGACTGTCCAAGACCTTCGGTGACAAGGTCGCGGTCGACGGCATCGACCTGGTGGTCCCCCAAGGTTCGTTCTACGGTCTGGTCGGCCAGAACGGCGCGGGCAAGACCACCACGTTGTCCATGGCCGTCGGCCTGCTGCGGCCGGACGCCGGTGGCTCCCGGATCTTCGGTGCGGACGTCTGGACCGACCCCTCGACGGCCAAGGCCCTGGTCGGCGTGTTGCCCGACGGTCTCGCGATGCCGGAACGGCTGACCGGGCGCGAGGTGCTCACCTATCTCGGGCTGCTGCGCGGCCTGCCCAGGGACGTCGTCGCCGAACGCGCCCACGAGCTGCTCGCGGTGCTGGAGCTCGACGAGGCGGAGAAGACCCTCGTGATCGAGTACTCCACGGGCATGCGCAAGAAGATCGGGCTGGCCATCGCCCTGCTGCACGCCCCGCGGCTGCTCGTGCTCGACGAGCCCTTCGAGGCCGTCGATCCCGTCTCGGCGGCCACGATCAAGACGATCCTGCGGGGCTTCGTGGCGGGGGGCGGCTCCATCGTCCTGTCCAGCCACGTCATGGCCCTGGTCGAGCAGCTCTGCGACCACGTCGCTGTGATCGACAAGGGCAGGGTCGCCGTGGCGGGGCCGCTGGAGCAGGTCAGGGGCGGCCAATCCCTGGAGGACACCTTCGTCGGTCTCGTCGGAGCGTCCGACCTCGGGGCGAAGGAGCTGACGTGGCTGTCGCGCTGACCATGGTCGCGATGAAGGTGGCCATCCTCCGGAACTCGATGACCGGCCAGAAGGGCAGCCTCATCGCGACCGGCGGCGGGCTCGGGCTGATCCTGGTGGCCGGGACCGTCGCCGCCGCGGTCCTCAACGGCGACCTGCTCGCCGCGGCGTACGCGATCTGGATGCTCGGATGGATCTTCGGCCCGGTCTTCGCCGGGGGCGGCGACGAGACGCTCCGCCCCGAGTACTTCACCCTCATCGGCCTCCCGCCGCGCCGCCTGGCGACCGGCCTGCTGGTGTCGGCCTTCGTCGGCGTCGCGCCCGCGATCAGCCTGCTCGCCCTGACCGGGCTCGTGGTCGTCGGCGTACGGCAGAGCCCGCTGGCGGCCCTGGTCGCGCTGCCCGCCATGGCCCTGCAACTGGCGATCTTCGTCCTGCTGTCCCGGGTCGCGGTGGCCGTCCTGGGTATCGCCCTGCGCTCGCGCGTGGGCGCGATCAGCGCCGGCCTGATCAACGGCGTGATCCTGGCCGCGCTCGGCCAGGGCTGGATCCTGGCGGTGGCACTCGGCCAGGCGGGCGGGCTCCCCGCGGGGGTGTCGGCGACGGTCCGCTACCTCCCATCCGGCTGGGGGCTGGTCGCGGTCGAGGCGGCGGGCGCCGGTGACTGGGGGCACACGGCCCTCGCGGTCGGCGCGATGGCGGTGCTGGTCGTGCTGCTGCTGGCCGCCTGGGCGGCGCTGCTCACCCGGCGCGCGGGCGCCACCAGACCGTCCACCCGAGGCCGGCGGCCGATGAGGGCCTCGACCGTGTCGGGCGCCGTGCTGGCCAAGGAACTGCGCACCTGGTCGCGGGACCTGGTGCGGACCCACCAGCTGACCTTCGCCCTCGCCTACGGCGTCTTCTTCACCGCGGCCCCGCTCGCCCTCGGGTGGAACGGCATGCTGCCCCTGGCCGGGCCGATCTTCATCGTCATGGCCGCCGCCATGTCGGCCAACGTGTACGGCATCGACGGCACCGCGTTGTGGCTCACGCTGATGTGCCCGGACGCGGCCGACGTGCGGGGCAGGCAGCGGGCCTGGCTGCTGACCGTGGGGCCTGTGGCGGTGACCCTGACCCTGGCCTTCACCTCCGTGACCGGAGGGCCGTGGCCGCTGGTGCTGGCGCTCACGCCGGCCCTGCTCGGCGGCGGCGCCGGGATCGTGGTCCTGATGTCGGTGTACGGGCTCATCCCCGGCACCGATCCGCATCGGCGCGGCGGCAACCCGCTGCGCTTCACCGAGGACGACGGCGCCATGACCGGCCAGGCGTACGCCGTACTGGCCCTGGTGGCGCTCACCGGGGCGCCCGCGGGGGTGGTGGCGGCGTTGTCCGGCTGGCCGGGCGTGGCCGTGGGCGTGGTGACCGGCGTCCTGTGCTTCTGGTTGTTCGGGCTGCTCGCCCAGCGGCGGCTGCACAGCCACGGGCCCGAACTGCTCCACATGATGCGCACGGGCAAGCGGCCCCCCGCCGCACCGGGGAGCCGGTGGGGCCGGGTGAGGTTCGAGGACCTCCCGCGCCGCGAGCGGATCGTCTCGGTCGTCTGCTGGTCGACCGGAGCCATCCCGCTGTTCCCCCAGGGCATCGTGGCCGGCGCCTTCAAGATCAACGCAACTTCGGAGCGGAGCTGGTTCCTCGCGCTCTATCTGCCCGAGGCGCTCCAGTGGCCGGTGATCGTCTTCATGGTCCTGCTCGGCCTCTCGATGTACGGCCTGGGCCTGTGGCTGCCCTACCGTCACCGAGACCGTCACCGCGCCGGCACGGCCTCGCGCGGTGACGTCCAGGGGCTCACGGAGTGAACTGCACGGTGTTGACCATGTGGTCGATCAGGCCCTGGTCGCACTTCGCGCAGAAGAACGTGATCAGCACCGACGACTCCCCGGTCTCCTGCCGTACGACGTAGGCGGAGAAGTCGAGCCGGCCGCCCTGCTGGGGGTCGCCCGCCACGCCCGTCAGCTTCACGGCGGGCCGCGCGCCCACCGTGACCGCCATGGGAGCGCCGGTGAAGGCGACGTTCCCTGGTAGCGCGGACTGCAGACTCTGCTGGAGTTCCACCGGTGAGTCCGACGTGCTCAGTGCGTTGTTGACCTGGGCGAAGATCCCCGAGGCGCGTTCCGGCTGCCCGCTGATGATCGGGTTGACCGTGGACCAGTCGGTGTTGCCCGGGATGGCGAACAGCGCGTTGAATTCGTCGGTCGCGGGCGTGGCGATCATCCACTGGTCGCCGTTGGTCTTCGCGGTCCCCCAGGTCGCCGGGTAGGCGATGGTGAAGGGCGCCGCGACGGAGCCGGGATAGGTGTTCCAGCTCGCCGCGGTGTCCCCGCCCCGGGTGAGGATCAGCGCGGCGGCCACCACGATCGAGACCAGTACGGCACAGCCGCCGATCAGCGGCCCCAGCGGCAGCCGGCGGCCCCGCTTCGCCGGGGCGGTGGCCGCGCCGTCGTCCGGTGATCCGGGGGGATACGACGTGGGAGGACGGGAGACGGCAGGCTGGGAGACGGGAGGCCGGGAGGTGGACGGGTGTGACACGGGAGGGTAGGACGTCGGCGCCGACGACCCCGGCGGGTAGGACGAGTGGCTGGACGAGGGACCGGACGCGAAGGCGGGCCGCCCGTGCGCCGGGCTCGCCCCCGCCTCGTCCCCGTCGCCGCCATGAACGCCGCCCTGAACGCCGCCGGAACCGCTGATCGCGTCGCGCAGGGCCGAGACGAACGCCTGGCACGTCGGGTAGCGCTCCTCCGGCGACTTCGCCAGGGCCCGCGCCGTCACCTGGTTGACCGCGTGCGGCAGGTCCGGGCGGTACGGCGTGAGCGGGGGCGGCTCGTGCGAGACGTGCGCGTACAGCAGGGCGAGCTCCGTGTCCCGCTGGAACGGCGGGAGCCCGGTGAGCGCCTCGTACGCCACGCAGGCGAAGGCGTACAGGTCGCTGCGCCCGTCCACGGGCAGGCCGCGTATCTGCTCGGGGGCGACGTACCGCGGCGTGCCCATGAAGTGCCCGTGGCTGGTCAGTCCCGCCTCGGCGGACGAGCTCTTGGTCAGCCCGAAGTCGGTGAGGTAGACGTGGTCGTCGTCCGCCACCAGGATGTTGGCCGGTTTCACGTCGCGGTGGACCAGCCCGTTGGCGTGCGCGGAGTCGAGCGCCGAGGCGATCTGCGCGAACAGCCGGTTCGCGCGCGCCACCGGCAGCGGTCCCGCCGACTGCACGAGCCTGCGCATGTCGCTGCCCTCGACGTACCGCATGGCGATGAACAGCAGCTCGTCCTTCTCGCCCGCCTCGTAGATCGGGATGATGTTGGGGTGGTCGATGCTCGCGACCAGCCGTGACTCCCGGACGAACCGCTCGCGGAACCTGTGGTCGTGGGCGAGTTGCGGCGCCAGGATCTTCAGGGCGACGGCACGCCCGAGCCGCCGGTCCCTGGCGCGGTAGACGGTGGCCATCCCGCCGCGGCCGACGACCGCCTCGATCGTGTAGTCGCCCAGCGTGCGGCCGACCAGCCCGGCCGGTGTCGAGGGTCCTTCGGTCATCGCGAGTCCGCCGGATGCCCGCAGAACCCGCAGAACCGGTGGCCCTGCCCGAGCCGCATCCCGCACTGCGTGCAGAACTTGAGCTGCGCCTGTCCGCGCGGCGGTGACGGGTCGCCCGGAGGCCGTACGTCCAACGGCCGGACCTCGACCGGCCGCGCGTCCCGCGCTCTCTCCGGGACCTCCGGAGTGCCGGGAGCGGGCGTCGCGGCCACCGGCACGTCGAACGAGGGCGCGTCGAACGGATGGGCCTCGAACACCTGGGTCCTGGCGGGCGGCCAGGACGAGACCGGCACGGCGTCCTGACGTGCCGCCTCCTGATGGCCGTCCTCGTGCCGTCCGGGCTCCCACGAGCCGTCCGGAGCGGGCGCGGGCTGCCCGGCGCCGGACCGCCTGCGGCGCAGCAGGGCGGGCATGGCCACCGCCGCGATCACGATGACGACCACGGCGCCGCCGCCCACCCAGAGCAGCGGTGACACCCCGGACGACCGCTTCTCCGCGGGCCCGGCCGACGGCGACGGCCGGTTGCCGGTGTCCTCGGCGGTCCCGGCCTTGGACCTGGCGACCTTGAGGTGGTCGAGCGCGACCGCGTGGTCCGGCCGCAGGTTGAGCACCTGGAGCAGCACGGGGACCGCTCCGGCGTAGAGCTTGTTGTGATAGGACGCCAGCGCGCTCTCGTACACGACGTCGACCGGGCCGCGGCGGGGCGTGACCCCGGCGGCGACCAGCGAGGTGCGGATCTCCTCGACCGGTGTGATCGTCAGAGGAGTGCTGGAGTCCCCGGCCAGCAGTCCCACGACCTCGCTCTTGTTGTCGTCGATGAGCGCTCCGCCCGAGGCCCCGTCCTTGAGCAGCTTGGCGAGCTTGTCCCGGTCCTCCTGCTTGAACGTGCGGGTTCCGGGCGGGTCGAGGTGGGCGGTCTCCGCCTTGGCGGGCTGCTTCGCCGACGGGCGGCCGGCGAAGGAGATCACGTCGAGGGCGACCACGGACTGGCCGAGCGAGACGCCCATGGGGACGGTGGGGAGGGTCTGCTTCTCACCGCCCTTGGTGACCTTCAGCACCGCGGGGGCGGCGGGGGAGGTGCCGGTCGTCAGGATCTGCGCGGGCAGCCCGTCCGGCAACGGGGGGTCGAGATAGGGGAAGACGGTCACGTTCGTGGTAACGGTCGCGATGCACGTCGAGTTCGGACCCTGGGGCGGGTAGCAGGCCTGTAACCGCCGGTTCAGGTCGGCGTCGTCGAGGGAGTGCCGGGAGAAGTCCGCCGGGATCTTGACCTTGAAGTATTCGGCGAAGACCTTGTTCGCGGCGTAGACCCTGGGGTCGCGGCTCGACTGCACCACGCCGGTCGCGGTCACGACCACCCCGTCCGGGGTGACCGTGAACCCGCTGCCGTCGGCCAGGTCGGTGTCGTACTCCCGGACGATCTGCTGGATGACGCTGCGGTCGTCGAGCAACGTGATCGAGACGTGCGAGGTGGACTCGACGCGTACGGCGCCGGGGGTGACCCGGTCCGTGGAGCCGCTGGGATGGGGGTGCAACGGCAGTGAGAGCATGCCGAGGGCGCCCAGCCCCGCAATGAGGGAGTGCAGGGAGGGCATTTCCGCCTCCTATGACCCGGTGGGAACAGTCCAAGGGTCCCAGTGCGGAGAGTGATGTTCAAGGGTCCGCACAGTGACCGACATTCAGTTGATACCGGTGCTCGATCGCGCGGTCACTTGTAAATGACTTGGCAACGAATTGGAGACGTGGTCAGGCCCGTATGCCCGACAAGGGGGGCATATTAGTGTGCCCCGTATGCCCTCCCTCATCCGGCATCTACGTACGCTTCCCCTGGTCGATCTCCTGATCGGCGTCGCGGTGATCGTTCTCGGCACCGTCGAGGCGCTGACGGTCGCGACGTCGTACGGCGCGGCGGAGAACCCGGAGTTCTGGTGGATGCTCCAGGCGATCGTCACCGGTGTGCTGGTCGTCTACCGCCGCAGGTTCCCCGTGGCGGTCTTCATCCTGATGCTGCTCGCGCAGTACGCGTGGCACCGGCAGGGGAACGAAGAGTGTCCGGTCTGGCAGCTCGCCTCGCTCCTCATCGTCTTCCACACGCTCGGCGCGAAGCTGCCGCCGAAGCCGGGGGCGTCCTGGGCGATCGTGGGCATCCTCGTCTTCGACTCGGGCGCCGTGGACCACCGGACGCTCCCCCTGGAGGAGGTCATCTTCCTGACGGTCATCTTCGGCTCCGCGTACCTGACCGGGCTGGCCCTGCGTGGCTACCAGATGCGCGCGCAGCGGATGGCCGAGCGGGCGGCCCACCTGGAGCTGGAGCGCGAGCGCCGGGCCGCCGAGGCGGTCGCCGCCGAGCGCACCCGGATCGCCAGGGAACTGCACGACGTCGTCGCCCACAGCGTGAGCATGATGGTCATGCGGGCCGGGGTGCTGCGCCGCAGCCTCGGGGGCGACAACGAGATCCTCTCCGGCATCGAGCAGACCGGCAGGGAGGCCGTCGAGGAGCTGCGCATCATGCTCGGGGCGCTCAGGATGCCGCAGGACGAGGCGCTGCCCCAGCCGGGCCTGGACATGGTGGACAGCCTCGTCTCCACCGTCGGCTGGTCGGGGCCGCGCATCGGCCTCACCGTCGAGGGCGACCCGGTACGGCTGCCGCCCGGTCTCGACCTGTCGGCCTACCGGATCGTCCAGGAGGCGCTGACCAACGCGGTGAAGTACGCGGGAGAAGCCGAGGTCACGATCACGATCGCCTATCGCGAGGACGTCGTGGAGCTGGACATCGTCGATAATGGCACGACCGGCCAGACTGCGGCCGGGACCGGGCTGTCCACCGGTAACGGCCTCATCGGCATGCGCGAGCGGGCCGAGCTGTTCGGCGGCTCGCTCGAGGCGGGCCCCACGGCCGAGGGCGGTTTCCGGGTCCACGCCAGGCTTCCCATCTCCCAAGGGATCTCCATGAGCGAGCGTGCGCGATGAGCGCCGAACCCCCGATCCGCGTCGTTCTCGCGGACGACCAGGCCATGATCCGCGCCGGGCTGCGGATGGTCGTCGAGAGCGAGCCCGGCATGGAGGTCGTGGGCGAGGCCGCCGACGGAGTCGAGGCGGTGGCCATCGCACGGCGGTTCCAGCCGGACGTCGTTCTCATGGACATCTCGATGCCGCGCCTGGACGGCCTGACCGCGGCCAGGCAGCTGCTCGACACGCCCCGGCCCCCGAAGATCATCATGTTGACGACCTTCGACACCGACGAGAACCTGTACGCCGCGCTCCGCGCGGGGACGAGCGGGTTCCTGCTCAAGGTGTCGCCGCCGGAGCAGCTCGTCGAGGCCATCAGGGTCGTCGCCGGAGGCGACGGGCTGCTGGACCCGGCCGTGACCACCCGGGTGATCGCCTCCTTCGCCGGGCGGCACGAGCCGGTCCGCCCACCGCAGCTCGCCGAACTGACGCCGCGCGAGCTGGAGGTGCTGCGGATGCTCGCCCGCGGCCTCACCAACGCCGAGATCGCCGGGGAGCTCTTCGTCGGCGAGGCCACGGTCAAGACCCACGTGGCCCGCGTGCTCATGAAGCTGAACCTCCGCGACCGCGCTCAGGCGGTCGTGTTCGCGTACGAGTCGGGCGTGGTGACCCCGGGGGCGGCGGGGTAGTAGGCCGCCCACGCGTCGTCGCCCATGCGCAGCACCTTCAGGCCGACCGCGCCGAGAGCGACGACGGGCAGCGCCCAGAAGGGGATCGTGAGCGGGCCGTACGGCACGGGGAACGACGCGATGTAGCCGATCGCGACCGTGAGCGGCACCCACCAGTGGACCGCCCCGGCCCGCCACACGGCGGTCAGCAGCAGGGGCAGGGAGACGAGGCCGACCATCGCCGGGAGCACGAAGGCGAAGGTCTGGTGCGGCAGGTCCATCATCTCGTTCAGGATGCGCTGTGCCTCCTCCGGCGGGTAGTGCTGTCCGAGCCACCACTCGACCGGGTCGGTCATCAGCAGCGATGACAGGTTGATGTAGCCGAGGACGGTTATCACGCCGGCGATGTTGCCGAACACCACGGCGCGGCGGCGTACGAAGTGGAGCAGGCCGACGGCCATGACGGCCATCAGCAGCCAGCTCCAGTGATAGAGCGCGGATTCGAGCTGGGCGAGGGCGGGGTTGGCGCCGTAGCTGACCGCCTCGCGGTCGTCGCCCCAGGTGCCGGGGTCGACGATCACCGCGATGAGCTGCAGCAGCGGGGCGAGGATCAGCAGGGTGCCGGTGGCGACGCGCCTGAACCGGGTCGAGTTCTTGAGCATGGACGTTCCTCACGATGACGCGCGTGCGATCGCGTTCCGATCGCGTTTCGATCGCAGCGGGACGTTAGGTCTCCGTCCCGCCGGCGTACGTCCATCGGCGGGGTGATTCACGGTCCACCGCTCGGGTGACTTGTGGTCACAGGTGTCGGTATGTGTATATTTTCCTGCAGATAGGTCCTGATTCGGGAGATATTTCATGACGACGTTCCCCTCGATCCTGTTCGACGAGGCACACAGCGAGGCATGGACCATCCGCCGTGAGGTCGCGGAGGCCATGAATCCGGCGCATCCCGACGACAACAGCTACGCCAGAGCCGCGGCGACGCTGCGAGAGCTGGGCCACGCGGTGACCGCCCACACCGGGGGGCCGATCACGCCCTCGCTGCTGAGCGCCCACGACGTCTTCGTCGTCGCGCACCCGTCGGGCGAGCTGTGGGAGCGGACCACCGGACTGGGCAGCCCCGTCTTCCCCGCCGAGGAACTGGACGCGATCGAGGCGTACGTCGCCGACGGCGGCGGGCTGGTCGTGCTGGCCGAGTGCGAGCAGGAGAAGTACGGCAGCAACCTCGCCGACCTTCTGGCCCGCTTCGGTGTCGGCATCGAGCACGTCACCGTCCAGGACCCCGCGAACTGCCACAACAAGGTCGCCACGTGGGTCCTCGGCGCTCCGCTGACCGGCCCCGTGCCGGCCGCCGCTCCCGCGAAGAGCGACGAACCCGCGCAGGATCTGCTCGCGGGCGTCCGGCGGGCCTGCTTCTACCGTTCCGGCACGCTGGTCCCGCCGCCCGGCGCGACGGTGCTGTTCGAGACGTCGGCCACCGCGGATCCCGCCCGCCGCCCGCTCGCCCTGGCCGTACGGCACGGCAGGGGACGGGTGGTCGTGCTGGCCGACTCCGACCTCTTCGGGGACGACTCGATCGGCGAGTTCGACCACGAGCGCCTCTGGGGGAACCTCGTCACCTGGGTGGCCAGGGACCCCGCCGTGACCGCCCACGCCGCACGGTCGGCGGAGGGCTCCAGCCAGGAGGCCGGCCAGAACTCCGCCGAGAACTACGCCGAGGTGTTCGCCGGGCTCAAGGCGGCCGTCGAGGAGCTGCGCGGCCTGCAGGCCAAGGACGGGTCCGTGGTGGGCGACCGTGACCGGGCCGTCGCGCTCGTCGGCGACATCGTGGACCACGTCGTACGGCTCATGCCGCGCTTCCCGCACGACCGCGTGTACCTGGAGGCGGTCGTCGCCGACTTCCGCACGTGGGTGGCCGACGGGCTCGGCGTGCCCGACTTCCTCGACTCCCTGGAGGCGTTCCACCCCGACACCCAGCGTGTGGACGGGCTGGAGCACCTCGTCGTCTTCCCGATGTACACCCAGAACGGCAACCTCGACCGCAACATCGAGGCCGTCTGGATCCGCACCGTCTGGCCCGAGTGGCTGGCCGAGCTGGAGCGCGGCGGCTACGACAACCCGATGTTCGTCCCGATCGCGTTCGAGGACTTCACCTCGGGCTATGACACCAACTCGGCCGTGCTGTTCCCCGAGACCGTCGCCGTCAGGCGCACTCCGCCCGCGTTCACCTGGGGCGGCATCTTCTGCGACCGCGAGGCGGCCAGGTTCCGCGTGGTGAGCCGGGCCGCGGCGGCCACGCTGAAACTGGCCCTGCCGCCGGACGCGGCCCGGCTGCTCGCCTCCCAGCAGCTCGCCCAGGACACGTTCGTGCTGTGGGACCTCGTCCACGACCGCACCCACAGCCACGGCGACCTCCCGTTCGACCCCTTCATGATCAAGCAGCGGATGCCGTACTGGCTGTACTCGCTGGAGGAGCTGCGCTGCGACCTGACCGCGTTCGGCGAGGCGGTGAAGCTGGAGGCGGACGGCGTTCCGCAGGCCAGATACGTCCAGTACGCGATCCTGTTCGACCGGCTGTTCCGCTTCCCGATCACCGGTGACCGGGTGCGCAACTACGACGGGCTCGGCGGGCAGCTGCTGTTCGCCTACCTGCACAGGAACGACATCGTCCGGTGGACGGACAACCGGCTCACGATCGACTGGGACCGGGTCGCCGGCGGCGTCGCCGATCTGCGCGGCGAGGTCGAGAAGCTCTACCGCGACGGCATCGACCGGGCCAAGCTCGCCCACTGGCTCGCCGCGCACCAGCTGGTGGCCGCCTATGTCGAGCCGCACCCCGCCTCGGTGTGGCACAAGGGAGTGGACGCGCTGCCGGTCGAGGGCTTCCCGAAGGCCGTCGTGGACGCCGTCCTCCCGGACGAGTTCCCCCTGAGCATGTTCTACGAGGCCCTGCGTCGTAAGCTCGCCGATGTCGTCGAGTCCACCAGGGGTATCCGGGCGTGAGCCGGTCCACCCGTACGAGCCGTACGCGAGAGAGTGAGTGAGCGATGAGCAGAGTGATCCTGGTCGCCGGCGCGGCCGGTCCGGCCGGGCAGGCCGTCGTCCGCCGGTTCGAGGAACTCGGTGACACCGTGATCGGCGTCGACCGCACCGGCGCCGACGGGTGCCTTCCGATCGACCTCCTCGACGAGCAGGCCGTACGCGATCTGGCGAAGCGGATCGGCGACGAGCACGGGCGGGTGGACGGCATCGTCCACCTCGTCGGAGGCTGGCGCGGGTCGAAGACCTTCGCCGAGACCTCCCTCGACGACTGGAACCTGCTGCACGACCTGCTCGTCCGCACGCTCCAGCATGTCTCGCTCGCGTTCGAGCCGCTGCTGCGCGCCAGCGACGACGGCCGGTTCGCGATCGTCTCGGCCAATGCGGCACAGGCGCCCACCCAGGGCAACGCGGCGTACGCGACGGCGAAGGCGGCGGCGGAGGCGTGGACGCTCGCGCTCGCCGACGCCCTGAAGGGCACGGCGTCGGCGGCGACGATCCTGGTGGTGATGGCCCTGGTCACCGAGGCCATGCGGGCGGCCAACCCGGATCGGCCGTACAAGGGGTACACCGACGTCGCTACCCTGGCGAAGGCCGTTTCGGACCTGTGGGAGCGTCGCCCCGAGGACGTCAACGGGCAGCGGATCGACCTCACGGCCGTCTGAGTACGCCGTCTGAGTACGCCTGAGGAAATATGAGAGGACAGGGGGAGCTTTCGTGACCACGGATGCCGTTCGGCGGCACGATCCCGAGATCAAGACGTTCGCGAGCGACAACTACGCGGGCGTGCATCCCGAGATCCTGGAGGCCATCGCTCTCGCCAACGGCGGTCACCAGGTCTCCTACGGCGACGACGTCTACACGGAGGCGACGCGGGAGATCTTCCGCGGGCACTTCGGCGAGCAGGCGGACGTGTGGCCGGTCTTCAACGGCACCGCGGCCAACGTCATCTCGCTGCGCTCGATGTGCTCCCCCTGGGAGGCCGTGGTGTGCGCGGAGACCGCGCACATCAACACCGACGAGGGCGGCGCGCCCGAGGTCACCGGCGGGCTGAAGCTGCTTCCCGTGCCGACCCCGGACGGCAAGCTCACGCCCGAGCTGATCGACCGCCAGGCGTGGGGGTTCGGCGACGTGCACCGGGCGCAGCCGCGGGTGGTCTCGATCTCCAACACCACCGAGCTGGGCACGCTCTACACGCCCGGCGAGATCAAGGCGATCTGCGACCACGCTCACGAGCTCGGCATGCTGGTCCACCTGGACGGCTCGCGCGTCACCAACGCGGCGGCCGCCCTGGACGTGCCGCTGCGCGCCATCACGACCGACGCCGGCGTGGACGTGCTCTCGTTCGGCGGCACCAAGATCGGCCTGCTGCTGGGAGAGGCCGTGGTCGCGCTCCACCCCACCGCCGTCGCCGGCCTGCCGTACCTCCGGAAGACGAGCATGCAGCTCGCCTCCAAGATGAGGTTCGTCTCGGTCCAGTTCGAGGCGCTCCTCGGCGGCGACCTGTGGCTGCGCAGCGCCCGCCAGGCCAACGCGATGGCGGCCCGGTTGGCGCACGCGGTCCGGGACATCCCCGGCGTGGAGGTTCCGCGGCCGGTCGAGGCGAACGCGGTGTTCGCGATCCTGCCCGCCGACGCGGCCGACCGGCTGCGCAAGCGCTTCCGGTTCTACAACTGGAACGAGCAGATCGGCGGCGGCCGGGTCGAGGTCCGCTGGATGTGCGCCTTCGACACGACGGAGGCGGACGTCGACGCCTTCGCGGCCACTCTCGCCGCCGAGATGCACGCCTGAGCGTGTCCCGACACCCGGGCCGCTCGTGAGAGATCCGGAGACCGGCCACAAGCTCTGCGCCCGCAGGCTCAGAGCTTGTGGCCGGTCTCTTTCTCGAAGGCCGTGAGCTGCTGTTCGAGCGCCTTCATCAGTTCGAAGACCTGGGCCGGTGGAAGCCGGATCCGGCTGACGATCCGCGTCGGCACGCTGACGTACGGCGTGCCCGACTGCGGGTCGTCCGCGAGAGCCGGTGGCCGGGTGATCACCGCGAAATCCAGGATGAACCCGTCACGGGTATGCCAGACCGAGGCGAAGTTGGCGTACTGCCCCGCTTCGACCTCGGCCGAGATGCTCACCTCGAGGCGGCTCTCCGGCTCTTCAATCAATGTTCGACTCTCCTCCGGACACTTCCCCTCATGTTGCCCTGGCGAGCGCGATTCCGCGCGTTATGACACGACTCGATTCCCAGAGGTCGATTCAT
Source organism: Microtetraspora glauca (assembly GCA_001570385.1). Taxonomy (GTDB): domain Bacteria; phylum Actinomycetota; class Actinomycetes; order Streptosporangiales; family Streptosporangiaceae; genus Microtetraspora; species Microtetraspora glauca. Next base: position 31,151 of record BBYL01000014.1, read on the forward strand.
CGCGTACCGGCGGACGATCGAGGGTGACTGAGGGTGACTGAGGGTGACTGAGGGGGCGGCTCAGGGAGTCAGGATCGACGGGAGCGGCTGCGCGCCGCGCGCGCGGAGGAAGTCCTTCATCAGCGTGATCTCGGCGGTCTGGCCGTCGACGATGTGCTGGGCCAGTTCCCGGACCTCGGTGCGGTCCGACAGCCGCACGACGCCCCTGGCCATGTCCACGCCGCCCTCGTGGTGACGGATCATGAGCTGGAGGAAGAGGATCTCCGCGTCCCGCCCCTTGGCCGCGCGCAACCGGTCCATCTCCTCGGGCGAGGCCATCCCCGGCATCGCGCCCTGCGCCCCGCTCACGGCCGCGCTCTGGGCCGTGGCGCCATGGCCGTGGCCCGCCATCCACGCCATCGGCGGGCGGTCCGACGCCTGGTCGAGGCCCCACTGCTGGAGCCAGCCCATGAAAATTCCACGCTGGGTGGACTGCGTGGTGATGATGTCGTAGGCCAGGTTCCTGATCGGGCCGTCCGTGCTCACGTCCCGAACGGCGAAGGCCATCTCGACCGCCTGCGCGTGGTGGGTGGACATGTCCCTGGCGAATCCGGCCTCCGGGGACGTGTCGCCCGGGGCCCCCGACCCGCCCATCAGCAGCAGGAGCGCGGCCGCCGCCGCCACGAGGGCGATCAGCACCACCAGGAAGGCGTTCCTGCGGGGCCGCGCCGCCATGCCGGCCGCGGGATCGGCGGCCGGTTCCGCGGCAGGGGGAACGGTCTCGGTGCTCATCGCTCCACAGGCTACTCGGCGCGACGGGGCGGCGCGGCCTCATGATCGGGGCGTCGCGCGGGGCGGCGACCGCTCCGGCCAACCCACTATTCTCCATACGCAATGCGGGGAGTTTGGTGACCAGTCGCTGGAGGACCGATGAGCAAGGAAAAGGCGCAGGCGCGGCGCGAGCACCTCGCCCGCATGCGTGCGGAGCAGAAGCGCAAGGAGCGGCGCTCCGCGCTGCTGATGTGGGGGATCGGCGGTCTCGTCGTCATCGTGCTCGTCGGCCTCGTCGGGTTCTACGTCATCAACGACCAGGCGCAGAAGTCGCTGACCGGTGTGAAGACCTTCGCCTACAAGGGGTCGGAGCACACCTGGGAGAAGGTCGCCTACACCGAGGCCCCGCCGGCCGGAGGCCCGCACAACTACTACTGGCAGAACTGCGGCATCTACGATCAGCCGATCCACAACGAGCACGGCGTGCACTCCCTTGAGCACGGCGCCGTGTGGATCACCTATCGGCCCGGGCTGCCGCAGGGCGACGTGGACACGCTCAAGTCCCTCGCGTCGAGCGACTTCATGCTCCTCAGCCCGTACGAGGGGCTGAAGAGCGACGTCGTGGTGAGCTCGTGGAACCACCAGCTCGCCCTCAACGGTGCCGACGACCCCCGCCTCCCGGCGTACATCAAGAAGTACAAGCAGAACCCGACCTACACCCCCGAGTTCGGTGCCGCCTGTGACCGGGGCATCGGCACCACGTCGGCCCAGCAGGCGCTCCCGGCGCCCGACCCCTCGGTCGGCCCGTCCACCGAGCCGTCCACCATGCCGTCCACCATGCCGTCCACTGAGCCGTCCGCCGCTCCGAGCCCGGCCGCTTCCTGAACCGTCACGCGAGCGCCTGCTCCAGGGGCACCGCCTCCAGCCCGTGCGCCTCGGCCACGGGCCGGCTGGTCAGGTGCCCCTCGTGGGCGTTGAGCCCCTTGGCGAGCGCGGGATCGGCCATCAGCGCGTCACGCCAGCCGAGGTCCGCGATCGCCAGCGCGTACGGCACCGTCGCGTTGGTCAGGGCGAACGTCGAGGTGTGCGGCACCGCGCCCGGCATGTTGGTGACGCAGTAGAACACCGAGTCGTGTACGCGGTAGACGGGGTTCGCGTGCGTCGTCGGCCGTGAGTCCTCGAAGCAGCCGCCCTGGTCGATCGAGATGTCGACCAGGACGGAACCGCTCTTCATCCTGGAGACCAGGTCGTTGGTGACCAGCGTGGGCGCCTTGGCCCCCGGCACCAGCACCGCGCCGATCACCAGGTCCGCGTCCAGCACCGCCCGCTCGATCTCGTACGCGTTGGACGCCACGGTCTGGCAGTGCCCCTGGTAGATGACGTCGGCCTGGCGGAGCCGGTCGATGTCGAGGTCCAGCAGGAGCACCTCGGCCTGCATTCCGAGGGCGATCACCGCGGCGTTCATGCCGGAGACGCCCGCGCCGATCACCACCACCTTGGCCGCGTAGACGCCGGAGACGCCGCCCATCAGCACCCCGCGTCCTCCGCCCTGCCGCATCAGGTGGTACGCGCCGACCTGGGGGGCGAGCCGGCCCGCGACCTCGGACATGGGGGCGAGCAGCGGCAGCGCCCCCGTCGCCGTCTGGACGGTCTCGTACGCGATGGCGGTGATGCCCGAGTTCAACACGGCCCGGGTGCACGGCTCCGACGCGGCCAGATGCAGGTAGGTGAAGAGGACCTGCCCCTTGCGCATCCAGTGGTACTCCTGGGGGACCGGCTCCTTGACCTTGAGTACGAGCTCGGCGCGGGACCAGACCTCTTCGCCCGACTCCAGGATCTCCGCGCCCGCCCCGATGAAGTCGTCGTCGGTGATGGCGGATCCGACACCGGCCCCCCTTTCGACGAGGACCTCGTGGCCGTGCCGTACCAGCTCGTGGGCGCCGGCGGGGGTGAGGGCGACACGGTATTCGTGGCTCTTGATCTCGCGCGGAACTCCGACCTTCATGCCTTCACTGTCCGTGCCGTGGAACCGTAGCGGCAGGTCACCCGACGCAACCGATTGCATATCATTCGTCACAAATTGTGGTGAATGTGTATTCGTGAAATATCGCTGATCATCCGATTACCTCGCCATGGCATAGCTCGATAGGCTCTGCGACGATGTCAGGGATCGAGGTCGGGATGCAGAACACGCCGGTTCCAGGTGACCAGGGGCCCGATCACAGGCCGGACGGTCCGCAAGCCCCGTCGGGAGCCCCCTCAGCGGCCCCATCGCCGGCTCCGCCGGCGCCAGGGCCAGGTGCCGCACCGGGCTCCGCTCCGGCCGGCACGCCGGGCTCGCCGGGTATGCCGGGTACGGCCCAGCAGGGTCCCGCGCAGGCGACCCGCGGGACCACGATCGTCCTCGCCGTCGCCCTCGTTCTCGTCGTCGTCATGACCGGTGTGCTCGGCGCGGTCGCCGTCCTGATGACCCGCAACCAGGACACGCCCCCGCTGTCCCGTACGGCGCCGCGCACCCTGCAGACGTCGATCCACTTCGCGCCGGTCACCGGGGTCCGCCAGGGGCCGTGCACGGGGACCGACGCGGTGCCCGACGACGCGGGGACCACCTGTTTCCAGCTCGATCCGGGGGTCACGGTCACCACCGTCCAGAAGATCGAGCCGGTGGCGGAGCAGAACGGCACGTACTCCATCCGCGTGGTGCTCTCGCCCGCCACCCGCGAGCAGGTCGCCGAGCTGACCCGGGAGACGGTGAAGCAGCAGCTCGCCATCGTCGTGGGGGAGAAGGTGGTCGCCGCGCCGCGCGTCGCCCAGGAGATCACCCAGGACAGCCTCAGCATCGCGGGTTTCACGAAGGCCGACGCGGACGCCCTGATCGCCCGTCTCCTCGGCAGCGGCGCGGGAGACACCGGCACGGGCACCACCGGTGACACCGGCGGCGCGGGAGACACGACCGGGGGCTCCGGCGACACGACCGGCGGCACCGGGGGGCCGAACCCGCAGCAGTCCACAGCCGGGACCCAACCGCCCGCCCCCACCGGAGCCGCCACGGGCGCCGACACCGGCACCACGACGGGCAACACGACCGGCGACACCACCGGGGCGACGCAGGCCCATGTCACCCAGGGCGGCCAGTCGAGGGAGCCCGGACGCTACGCGACCTGCAAGGAGGCCCGTGCGGCCGGCTACGGGCCGTACACCAAGGGCGTCCACAAGGAGTACGCCTGGTACGTCGACGCCAACAACGACGGCGTCGCCTGCAACTCGCCCGACCTCTGACCTCCTTCGTGGGGCGCGGCCCGGGAGCTCACCACCGCGCCGAGGACGGCCGGATCGGACGAAACGGTCCAGATGCCGCCGATCAGCTCGCGCGGCCGAACGCGATGTCGTCGGGGCGGATCGGGACGCGGGGCAGCCCGAGCCCCGTCGCCGCCCGTACGGCCGCCGCCACCGCGGGCGTGGACGACAGCGTGGGCGGCTCCCCGGCCCCGCGCAGGCCGTACGGCGCGTGGGGGTCGGGGTTCTCCAGGATCGACAGCCGCATCGGCGGCATGTCCAGGATGGTCGGGATCAGGTAGTCGGTGAACGACGGGTTCGTCACCTTTCCATCGCGCACCTGGATCTCCTCCATCAGGGCGAGGCCGAGACCCTGCGCCGAGCCGCCGTGGATCTGGCCCTCCAGGGCGAGCGGGTTCAGGATCCGCCCGACGTCCTGCACGGCGGCGAGTTCGACGACCTTGACCAGACCGAGGTCCACGTCCACGTCCACGACCGCCCGGTGGACGCACAGCGCGAGCTGGGTGTGCGAGTCGCCCTGACCGGTGACCGGGTCCATGGGGAACGTCGGCCGGTGGCGGTACTCCCGCGTCTCCTCGACGGGCCCGAACCGGTCGAGCAACTCCTCAAGGGACAACCCGGGGTTGGCGGCGCCGAGCTCGTCCAGGCGTTCCCGTACGGCCGCGCACGCGGTCTTGACCGCGCCGCCGGTGACGTAGGACTGGCGGGACGCGGACGACGAGCCCGCGGAGCCGACGGAGGTGTCCGCGGGGGCCACGGTGACCCGGTCGACGCCGAGCTCGGTGCGGGCGATCTGCGCCTGGACCGCGACGAGGCCCTGCCCCACCTCGGCCGCCGCCGTGTGCACGAGCACGTGCGGCTCGCCGCCGAGGAGCTCGATCCGGACCCGGGCGGTCGAGTAGTCGTCGAAGCCCTCAGAGAAGCAGATGTTCTTGATGCCGACGCCGTACCCGACGCCGCGCCGTACGCCCTCGCCGTGGGTGGTCTGGGCGACGCCGCCCGGCAACGACCGCAGGTCCGCGGGCCCGGGGAGCGACCCGGGGAGCGGTCCGGGGAGCGGCCCGGGAAGTGGCATCGCCTCCAGCTCGCGGAGCATGGAGGCGAGCGGCGCCGGGGTGTCGATGAGCTGACCGGTGGCCAGTCGCGACCCCTGCGCGACGGCGTTGCGCACCCGGATCTCGACGGGGGACAGGCCGCAGGCCTCCGCGAGCCGGTCCATCTGCGACTCGTAGGCGTAGCACGCCTGGACCGCGCCGAAGCCGCGCATGGCGCCGCACGGCGGGTTGTTGGTGTACGTGCCGTACGCGTCGATCGACACGTTCGCCACCTCGTACGGCCCGACGCCGAGGGAGGCGGCGTTGCCGACGACGGCGGGCGAGGACGAGCAGTAGGCGCCGCCGTCGAGCAGGATCTCGGCCCGGACGTAGACGAGCCTCCCGTCGGCGGTCGCTCCGTGCTCGTAGCGCATCCACGCGGGATGCCGGTGGACGTGCCCGAAGAACGACTCCTCACGGCCATAGACGATCTTCACGGGGCGGCCGGTGCGCAGGGCCAGCATCGACGCGTGGATCTGCATCGACAGGTCCTCGCGGGCGCCGAAGGCGCCGCCGACGCCCGCCAGCGTGAGCCGTACCTTCTCCTTCGGCAGGCCGAGGCACGGCGCGACCTGGTCCTGGTCCACGTGCAGCCACTGGGTGGCGACGAAGAGGTCCACGCCGCCGTCGTCCGCCGGTACGGCGAGGCCGGACTCGGGGCCGAGGAACGCCTGGTCCTGCATGCCGACCTCGTACTCGCCGGTGACGACCACCTCGGCCCCGGCTCCGTCGCTCGTGCGGGCCTCCGGCCCGGCCGATCCCACCCTCACCGGCTGGTGCCGCACGATGTTGCCTCCGGGGTGCACCGGGGGACAGGACGGGTCGAAGGCCGCCCGGCGGGGATCCACGACGGCCTCGCGGACCTCGTACTCGACGACGACGGCGGCGGCCGCCCTGCGAGCCGTCTCGGGGTGGTCGGCCGCGACGACGGCCACCGGCTCGCCCTGGTAGCGCACCTGGTCCACGGCCAGCACCGGCTGGTCCTTGTGCTCCAGGCCGTAGAACTTCTCGCCGGGCACGTCCTCGTGGGTCAGTACCGCGAACACGCCCGGCATGGCGAGGGCCGGCCCGACGTCGATCGAGCGGATCCACGCCGACGGGTGCGGGCTGCGCAGCGTCGCGCCCCACAGCATGCCGTCCAGCCACAGGTCGGAGGCGTAGGCGAACTCGCCGGTCACCTTCAGCGTTCCGTCGGGGCGTGGGGCGCTCGCGCCGACGCCCATGCTGGTGCGGGTCTCGGTCTGCAACGGTCGCTCCCCACTTCCGGCCTGCCTTCACGCCGCCGCCGACCTGGCCGTACCCGCCGGGCCCGGGGCGTACCGGCAGTACATCAGCCCAGGTCACGGGGGCCAATTGCCGTCGTGATGAAACGCTGTGACCCCAGGGGATGCTAATTGTAGATTTCTCCAAATAATCTGATTCGCATGCTTCTGCGGGATCTGCTGGCCGTCGAGGAACTCCGGCTCGCCCTGCTGGCCGGAGCCGGCGGCGTGGACCGCGAGATCGGCGGCGTGCTGGTCACCGACCTGCCCGATCCCGGACGCTACGTCTCCGCGGGGGACCTGGTGCTCACCGGGTTGATGTGGCGCCGGGATCCCGCCGACTCCCGGGCGTTCGCCGACGCGCTCGTCACGGCCGGTGTGGTCGCGCTCGGTGCGGGGGACGCCCGCCTCGGCATGGTGCCCGACGACCTGGTCGCGGCGTGCGAGGAACGGGGCCTGCCCCTCTTCGCGGTACCCGTCGAGGTCTCGTTCGGCGCGATCGCCGACCTCGTGAACCGGCGGCTGGCCGGGGCCCGCGCGGGGGACCTGCGCAGCGTGCTCGGCAGCCGCCGCAGGATCGTCGCCGCGGTGGCCGAGGGCGCGGGCCTCGGCCGGCTCTTCGCGCTCATGGCGAGCGAGCTCGGGGTCACCGGCGCGGTGCTGTCCGCAGCCGGTTCCGTCATCGCGGGAGACCTGCCCGAGGAGCAGGCCGTACGGCTGGCGGGCGAATACCTGCGCGCCATCCGCCTTCCCCGAGTGGTCAGGGCGGGCGGGGACGCCGGGCCGTTCACCCTCTTCGCGGTGGACCGCGCACACCGGGCGGCGGGCTGGGTGCTCGCCTGCCGGGGCGAGCTCGACGTCGAGATCGGGTACGAGCTCGCCTCGTGCGTCGCCATGGAGCGCGCCCGCATGGAGGAGGGGCGCCGCGTCGAACGACGGCTGGCCGAGGAGCTCATCGGCCTGGCCACGTCGGGCCGCGCGGACCTGGCCGAGCTCTCCGCCAGGCTCAGGACCTGCGGGATCGACGCGGCGGAGCCGTACGCCGTGGTCGCCGCGACGGTGACGCGGCCGGGCGCGGCGGACGGTCCCGACCCGGCGACGCTGGGCGGCCAGGTCGTCGAGGAGGTGCTCGGCCGGCGGGCGGTGGCCGCGGCCGGGGCGGACGGCGCGGTCGCGCTGGTGCCGCTGCGGGATCACGGTACGGCGGCCGCGCTGGCGGCCGAGGTCGGGGAACGGGTGGCGGTGATCGCCGCGGGGCTTCCGCGGGTTCGCGTGTCCGTGGGGGTGAGCGCCGGGCTGGCCGGGGCCCCGGCGATCCGCGGCGGCACCGAGGAGGCGGGGTACGCGAGGCGGATGGCGGAGATGCGCGGAGGCGGCGTCGTCACCAGCGACGAGATCTACACGCACGCGCTGTTGCTGGCGACGGTACCGGACGGGGTGCGCAGGTCGTTCGCGAGCCGGTTACTCGACCCGCTCTTCGACTACGACCGGCGCCACCAGGCGGAGCTGGTGCTGACCCTCGGCACCTTCCTCGACTGCGCGGGCTCGTGGAACGGGTGCGCGGAACGGCTGCACGTCCACGTCAACACGGTGCGCTATCGGATCCGCCGCATCGAGGAGCTGACCGGTAAGGATCTCTCCTCGATGGCGGATCGGGTCGATCTCTTCCTTGCGTTGCGGGCGGGATGACGTGGTCGCCGGACAGTGTCGTGGACCCGATGGATGTGGAGACTAGATAACGACTCAGCAGCACCAGTCGGCCATCACGTACTTGGGGGAAGACGTGTCCGCACTGGCGGCCGTAGCATTTGCCCCGACAACCACACCGGTTGAGAAGAGAACGGCCAGGACAGAGACGATGAGTCGGCGGCGCATGAGCAGCTCCTGTCGGGAAATCGTCTGATTTAACACCATTCTTGCAGGGGGAGCCCGTGACCAGTCAAGATCTAGTAGGCCAGCGCATCAAGATGATCCGCCGCCAACGTGGTCTTTCTCAGGCTCAACTGGCGCATCCGGAGCTCTCGGACAGCTACGTCTCCCTTATTGAGAGCGGCAAGCGGACGCCCACTCCGGCCGTTTTGGAACTGCTCTCACAGAAGCTCGATTGCTCGCTCACTTATCTGATCAATGGCGTGACCGCCGAGCAGATGGAGGAGCTCGAACTCGGCCTGCGCTTCGCCCGGCTCGCCCTGGACAACGGTGAGGTCGAGGAGGCCAGGCGCCGCTTCGGCGAGCTGCTGGCCGACCGGAGCCTGGTCGGCCTCTCCCAGCTGCACCAGGACGCCGAGTTCGGCTACGCGCTCGCCACCGAGGCGTGCGGCCACCTCGGTGAGGCCGTCACGATCCTGAACGGCCTCCTCGAGACCGAGGCCGGGGCGATGCCCGAGGACCGCCGGGTGGCGATCGCCGTCGCGCTGTGCCGGTGCTACCGCGAGAAGGGCGATCTCGGGCTGGCCGTCCAGGTGGGCGAGACGATGCTCAAGGACATGAACCGCGCCACCTGGACCGACGACCTGATCGAGCTCGCCGCGACCCTGCTCGCCGCGTACGGCGTGCGCGGCGACCTGCTGCGCGCCAGCCAGTTCGCGAACGAGCTGCTGGCCGCCGCCGACCTGCTCGGCACGCCCCGCGCGACGGTCGCCGCGAACTGGAACGCGGCAAGGATCGCCGAGCTCACCGGGCGCGGCGAGGAGTCCCTCGCGCTCGCGGAGCGCGCACTCGCCGTACAGGGTGAGACCGGCGACTCGCGCAACCTCGCCCGGCTCCGCCTGGCGTACGCCATCCTGCTGCTCCGGGTCCGCCCTGACGACCTCGAGACCGCCCGTGACCTGATGGAGCGGACCCACAGGGAGCTCGGCGAGTCGGCGGCGAGCAAGGCGGACATCGCCCGCTGCTCCGTGTTCCTGGCCCGCACCGAGCTGGCGCTGCGCCACCCGGAGCAGGCCGCCGAGCACGCCCAGGCCGCGAAGGACCTGCTGGAGGAGCCCCTGCGTGAGCTTCGGGCCGAGGCGCACCTCGTGCTCGGCCAGGCGTACGAGCAGCTCGGCAGGCGCGACGAGGCGGCGGCCGAGCTCGCCGCGGCGGGCGAGTGGCTGGAGCGGTCGCCCAAGGTCAGGATGGCGGCGCAGGGCTGGCTGGAGGCGGCCGAGGCGTTCCAGCGCATCGAGGACCACTCCGCCGGCGCCGTCGCCTACCAGCGCGCGCTCGCCTGCGTCGGCCTGTAGCCTCTCCGGCCGCTCGGGCCGGTACGTCCTCCGGCCTCCGGGGTGTCGATCGCGTCGATCGCGTCGATCCGGAGGCCGCGAGGCCGGTGCCGTGGGGATTCCGGGCCGTGCGGGACGCCGGGGACGCTGGGGACGTGGCGTTACGCGAGTGTCCCGTCTCTGTGGGTGACGCGGGGTAAGGACCGGACCCACGCGTCGGTAGCCTTGGAGCTGCCATGAGAAAATCCCCGCTTGCGGCCCTGATCGCGTTCGTCGCGACTCTCTTGCTGGGCACGGCTCTCGCCATGCCCGCGCTGGCCCACACCTCGCTCAAGAGCAGTGACCCGAAGGAGAACGCCCGGGTCGACGGCCTCACGAAGGTGAGCCTGGTCTTCACGGAATCGGTCCGCTTCCCGGTCGTGCTGGTGCGCGGCTCGGACGGCAAGAAATATGAGACCGGCGACCCGACTCTCGACGGACCCAAGGTGACCCAGGCCGTCGCCGACTCGCTGCCCGCCGGCGCGTACACCGTGGCCTGGCGGGTGGTGTCCAGCGACGGCCATCCCATTGAAGGGGAGATCCCGTTCACCGTGGTCGCCTCCGAGGCGGCGCGGGCCACCCCGGACACCGGTGCGACGCCCACGGCGTCGGCCCCCACCCCCGGCATCGAACCGAGCGTCCAGCCGAGCGTGGAGCCGAGCGTCGAACCGACGGCCGGGCCGACCTTCGTACAGGCGGGTGACGACCAGGCACAGGACGCACAGGACGAGGGCGGCCAGGGCGCCGTCCCCGCCTGGGTATGGATCGCGGTCTTCGGAGTGGCCGGCGTCGGCATCGGAATGGCGCTCAGCATGCGGAAGAAGCCGTGAGCCGGACCGCGCGCCTGGCGGTCGCCGCGATCTGCGCGGCGGCCGTCGCGTTGGTGATCGGGATGGTCGCCGGTGGCGCGGCGACCCCCCGGATCATCCCCGGGCTGCCCGACGAGGGCACGCTCACCCGATGGATGCTCCCGCTGTCCAAGCTCGCCATGGACGGCGCCGGGCTCCTCACCGTCGGCCTGCTGCTGATGAGCGCGGCGTTCCTGCCCAGTGACAAGGGCCTGCTCGGCAAGCCCGCCCAGGACTACGTCAAGGCCGCCTCGTGGTCGGCGTGCGTCTGGGCGGTCGCGGCCGCGTCCACGCTGGTCTTCAGCCTGTCGGAGACGCTCGGCATGCCGGTCGGGGACGTCCTCGGCGGCAACGAGCTGACCAGCTACGCCAGCCAGGTCCCGCAGGGCATCGCGCTCACCCTCGTCGTGCTCTTCGCGGTCGCCGTCGCCCTGTTCGCGCGCGGCGCGATCACGGTCGGCTCGGCCGCGGGGCTGCTGGTGTTCGCGCTGGCCACGCTGCTGCCGCCCGCGCTGACCGGGCACTCCTCCTCGTCGCCCAACCACGGGCTCGCCACCACGTCGGTGGCCTTCCACGTGCTCTTCCTGGCGCTGTGGGTGGGCGGGCTCGGCATGCTGTGCGTGCACTCCTTCCGCGACGGCACCCGGCTCGACGTCGCCGCCTCCCGGTTCTCCCGGATGGCGCTGTGGTGCTTCGTCGGGGTCGGCGTCTCCGGCGTGGCGAGCGTCCTCGCCCGGCTGGCCTCCGTCGAGGCGCTGTTCACCACGCCGTACGGCCTGCTGCTGGTGGCCAAGATGGCGGCGTTCGTCGCCCTCGGCGTGATCGGCTGGTGGCACCGCCGCCGCACCGTCCCCGCGCTGACCGCGGGGCAGCCGGGATCGTTCTTGCGGCTGGCACTCGGCGAGATCCTGCTGATGGCCGCGACGACCGGTGTCGCCGTCGCCCTCGCCCGCACCGCCCCGCCGGAGATCAAGGGCCCGATCGACCGCGCCTACGAGCTGCTCGGTTACATCGTGCCGCCCCCGATCTCGCTGGGTAACCTGGTGACGCTGTGGTGGTTCGACCTGTTCTTCGCCGCGGTCGCCGCCGCGCTCGCCGGCCTCTACGCGGCCGGTGTCGTACGGCTGGCCCGTCGCGGCGACTCGTGGCCGCACGGCCGGACGGCCTCCTGGTTCCTCGGCGTCGTCATCCTGGTCCTGGCCACGCAGAGCGGCATCGCGAAGTACGCGCCGGTCCTGTTCAGCGTCCACATGGCCGAGCACATGGTGCTCGCCATGCTGGTGCCGATCCTGATGGTGCTCGGCGCCCCCGTCACGCTCGCGCTGCGCGCGCTGAAGCCCGCCGTACGGCGCGGCGACCGCGGCCCGCGCGAGTGGATCACGGTGATCCTGCACAGCCGGTACGTCAAGTTCGTCGCCCACCCGGCCATCGCGACCGCGATCTTCATCGTGTCGACGTACGCGCTGTACTTCACCCCGTTGTTCGCCTCCGCGATGCAGGAACACCTGGGGCACATCGCGATGACGGTGCACTTCCTGGTCAGCGGCTGCCTGTTCTTCTGGGTGATCATCGGCGTGGACCCCGGGCCGCACCGGCTGCCCCATGTCGGGCGACTGCTGCTGCTGTTCATCACCATGCCGTTCCACGCGTTCTTCGGCATCGCGCTGATGAGCATGGGCACGGTCCTCGCCGCCGACTGGTACAACCAGCTCGGCCGCACCTGGGGCGCGTCGTCGGTGTCCGACCAGCAGACCGGCGGGGCGATCGCCTGGGGTTTCGGTGAGATCCCCACCCTGATCGTGGTCATCGCCCTGGCGATCCAGTGGTGGCGGGCCGACGACCGGGTGGCCCGCAGGGCCGATCGCCGGGCCGACGAGCGGGCCGCGAAGACGGGCGGCACGGGCGACGCCGAGCTGGACGCCTACAACGACTACCTGGCCAAGCTGAACAAGCGCGACACCGCCCAGTGACCCGTCGTCGATCCGTCGTGCCGCCGCCGGGTCCGCCCTGTCGAGTCGGGTCGTTGACCCGTCCTCTGACGCCGCCCGCGGGTACGGTGGAAGCGCGTGACCTGCTCGGAGAACGGGCATAACCACGTGTGCGACCGGGCCGTGCCCCGGGCGGAGTCATGTGGTCGGTAAGCCCGTTCAGAGCTCGTGCCGTTGGCGTCCGCGTCGCCGTCCGCCGGGATGACGGCGCGGCGATTGAGGAGGGGCGGGTTGGCGGAGGAACTGCGGATCCGGTCGAACGGCGATCTGGCGTCGGCTCTGGAGGACTATCTCGCGGAGTGGTCCGGGCGTTCGGGCATCGCGGTCGAGATCTGGGCGCTGCCGGGCCAGGCGGTCTCGCGGCGCGTCGCTCAGGCGGTGTACGCCACCGTCGTCGAAGCCCTGGCGAACGTCGAGCGGCACAGCCACGCGCGGCTGGTCTCCGTCGCCGTCACCACGGGCAAGGCGGGCCTGCGGATGACCGTGAGCGACGACGGCGCCGGGTTCGCCGTGGACGAGGCGGCGCCGAACGCGGCACGGGGGCTGACCGCCATGCGCGCCCACTTCGCCGGCGTCGGCGGCACACTGACGGTCAACAGCGTCCCCGGTGGCGGGACGACCGTCACCGGGGTGGTCCGCGCCGGCTGATCCGGCGGCCGGATGAGACCTAGGGCAGCGTGAGGATCTCGTGGCCTGAGTCGGTGACCAGGATGGTGTGCTCGAACTGGGCGGTCCGCTTGCGGTCCTTGGTCACGGCGGTCCACTGGTCCGGCCAGATCTCGTAGTCGATGGTCCCGAGCGTGAGCATGGGCTCGATCGTGAACGTCATGCCGGGCACGAGCGTGACCGCGAGCGAGGGATCGTCGTAGTGCGGGACGATCAGGCCCGAGTGGAACGACGTGCTGATGCCGTGGCCGGTGAAGTCGCGGACGACGCCGTAGCCGAATCGCTTTGCGTACGCCTCGATCACCCGGCCGACCACGTTGAGCTGGCGTCCGGGCACGACCGCCCTGATCGCGCGCATGGTGGCCTCGCGGGTGCGCTCGACCAGCAGCCTGGACTCCTCGTCCACGTCGCCGACGAGGAACGTCGCGTCGGTGTCGCCGTGGACGCCCCCGATGTACGCGGTGATGTCGACGTTGACGATGTCACCGTCGTTCAGCACGGTGTCGTCCGGGATGCCATGGCAGATCACCTCGTTGATGGAGGTGCACAGCGACTTGGGGTAGCCGCGATAGCCCAGGGTCGAGGGGTAGGCGCCGTGGTCGAGGAGGAACTCGTGACCGATCCGGTCCAGCTCGTCGGTGGTGACGCCGGGAGCGACGTGCCTGCCGACCTCCTCCAGCGCCTGGGCGGCTATCCGGCCGGCGACCCGCATTCTCTCGATCGTCTCGGGAGTCTGGACGTCGGTGGTGCCCTTCTTCGGGGCGGCCTTCCCCACGTACTCCGGGCGTTCGATGTGGGCGGGGACCTTACGCATGGGCGACACTCGCCCTGGCCGGAGGAGTGTTGTCATGCCGCCAAGTCTAGATGCGGTACGGAGGGGGAGGATTAGCCCCGTGAGCGATCAATGGTGGTTCTGCCTCAAGCACATGCGTGTCGAGCCGGACGAGGGTTGCCCCAACAAGGATCGTATGGGCCCGTACGCCACGGAGGCGGAGGCGGCGAACGCCCTCCAGACGGCCTCCGAGCGGAACGAGGTATGGCAGGCCAAGGATGAGGAATGGGACGACTAACGCCTTGACCTGAAATTGGGGGACATGCCCGCCGATGGCCTGCGAAGCTGGCCTGGGGCGGGAGGTGGTACATGGCGGAGCCCAAGGAGCCCGGTGCTCTGAGCGGTGTGGACGAGGGCGCGCGCCGCATGTCGGGCGCGGAGCGCCGCGTGGCGGCGCTGCTGGCCGCCGAAGGACACCAGGTCGTCGCCGTCGCCCCCGTCGCCCCCGTCGACGGCCGGAGAACCGGTCACCGGCATCCGGCCGGCCGCGCCGACGCCCTCGTCGACGGACGGCCGACCGACTTCGTCGTGCTCACCGAAGGGGACACGGGTGTGGCGGTGACGATGGCGCTCAGCCGCGCCGCCCGCCACGCCGACCGCGCTGTGATCGACGCACGCGGTACCGGGCTCGGCCGGGCCGCCGCCGAAGCCGGGGTCCGCTGGTTCACCGCGGTCCCGCACAGCCACGTGCTCCGCGGCTGGCGGGTCGTCGGCGACGGTTACGACATCCGCTTCGACGCGGACCTCGACCCCGGCCCCGACCCCCGGACGGATGCCGGGCCCGTGCCGTCCGGCTCCCCGTCCCGCCCCACCGGGCGGCGGATCAGTCCGGGACGCGCGGCCCGCTGACCCGGTCCATGAGGCGGGCCAGGCGTTCGCGCAGGCCGAGCCGCCGGACGTCGCCCGCCGCGCTGCTCACCAGATGCTGGGCGCCGTCGAAGCTGAGCGGGCCCTCCAGGCGCGGTACGGCCAGCGAGTCGTGGGCGAGCGACTCCAGCGTGGGATCCCCGACGTCGAGGGCGAGGATCGTCGCGCCGGTCCGGCGCGCGTCGTCCACACGCTCCAGGAGTGGCACCGGAGCCCGCTCCTCCGCGACCACGAAGAGCGTCTCGCCGCGCCGGGCCTCGCGCAGCCGGTCCAGGCCGATCCGCAGATGGGCGGGCGCGTTCGCGGGCGGTGACCAGCGCAGCAGCGTCGGGGAGAGTTGGGGGAGTCCGGACAGCCGCGCCTCGTCGGACAGGTGGGCGGTCAGGTGCCATGGTTCGTCGTCGGGCGTCCCCACCAGGAGCAGACCTCCGGGAGAACGGGTCGCGCGCAGGGCCAGCCCCAGCTCCCGGGTGCGCTCCAGCCAGCCGGTCGAGGCGAGCACCTCGCGGAGAAGGCCTACCGAGTCAGCATCCACGAAGCCCATGGTGCCTGACAGGTTCGGACGCGGTCCGGTGAATCCCGATCTCGGCGCGGTGCTCCGCGCCGCCCCTGCCAGCGGAGAGCCGGAAGCGCCCTGGCATGATCTGCCTATGGCAGATCTGAATGACTTTCCGGACGTTGCGGGCCTCTCCATCGGGATCCTCGGAGGCACCGGTGACCAGGGCAAGGGCCTGGCGCGCAGGTTCGCCCTGGCCGGTCACACCGTACTGATCGGTTCCCGCAGCGCCGAGCGCGCGCGGGAGGCCGCAGAGAGCATCGGCGTACGCGGCGCCGAGAACGCCGCCGTCGCCGCCGAGGCGGACATCGTGATCGTGGCCGTGCCGTGGGACGGGCACAAGGCCACGCTGGAGTCGTTGCGCGGCGAGCTGGCCGGGAAGATCGTCGTCGACTGCGTGAACCCGCTCGGTTTCGACAAGCAGGGCGCGTACGCGCTTCCGGTCGAGGAGGGCAGCGCGGCCCAGCAGGCGGCGGCCGTACTGCCGGACAGCCGCGTCGTCGCGGCGTTCCACCACGTGTCCGCGGTCATCCTGCTCGACCCGGAGGTGGACGAGGTCGGACTGGACGTTCTCGTGCTCGGCGACGACAGGGAGGCCACGGACCTCGTGCAGGCGCTCGCGTCGCGCATCACGGGCGTGCGGGGCGTCTACGGCGGCCGGCTGCGCAACGCGGGCCAGGTGGAGGCGCTGACCGCCAACCTGATCTCGATCAACCGCCGCTACAAGGCGCACGCGGGATTCCGGATCACCGACGTCTGACGGTCCCCGCGCACCCCGAGATCATCCCCCGGTGGCGGATCTGATCAGCCACGAGGCGACCGACTCGGGGTCGGTCAGCTGGTGCAGATGTCCGCCGGGAATGCGCTCGACCGGCCACCCGCGCTCGCTCGCCTCCTTCGCCGTCTCGGCGTACGGCGAGTCGAACCACAGGTACGCGCCGCGGACGTGGTCCCAGCGCGAGGGGACCGGGATGTCCAGCAGGTAGTAGTCGAGCGGCAGGCGGGGCTGCTCGGCCACGACCACGCGCCGTGTCGCCTCGTCGGGGAAGAGGTCCGCGACCACCTCGTCCGGCCACCAGTCCGTCCAGCGGGGCAGGATCCCCGCGTCGTCGGCGAGATCGCGCAGGAAGGCGGCCGGCTCGGGAGGCTCTCCCGGGACCGGACCCCTCCGAGGCGGGAGCGCGGCGTCGACGAACAGGCAGGCGGAGATCCGGCCGCGCAGCGCCTCCGCGATGAGCGGGACGAACCGTCCGGCGTTGCTGTGCGCGACGATCACCAGCGGGCCGTCCGGCGGGGCGGCGGCCGTCACCGCGTCGACCACGCGCGGCCAGTACGGCGCGGGCCCGGCGGTCACGTCGACGAGCGACGGCACCACGGCGGCATGGCCGCGTGCGCGCAGGACCTCGGCCACGGGGTTCCACGTCGCGGGGCCGACGGAGGGGCTGTGGACGAGCATGAAGGTGTCCATGCCCGCCAGCATTCACAATCGCGGCCGGCCAGGACAGGGTGATCCTCTGAGCGCGTAACGGTTTCCCCGCACGCGGTGACGGCTCCCTGATCTGACATCGTTCGGGAAACCAGGTAATCCTTGTAGGTATGACCTCTTTGCGCCCCGAGACGCGAGCCGTCCACCTGCCCCGACCGGATCTGAACGGCAGTACGCCGATCACGATCCCCATCTACCAGACGTCGGGATTCGCGTTCGACAGCCCCGCCGTCTTCGCCGACGGGATGGGTCGGCCGGACGGCGCCTTCGTCTACGGGCGGCTCTCGAACCCCACCGTGCGGGCGCTTGAGGAGGCCGTCGCCGGGCTGGAGGGCGGCCCGGGCGCCATCGCCACCGGTTCGGGGATGGGCGCCATCAACACGGTGCTGCTCGCGTTGCTGCGGCCGGGCGACCACGTGATAGCCCAGCGGGCCCTGTACGGAGGCACCGCCCACATGCTGGCCGATCTGACGGCGCGGTTCGGCATCGACGTGACCTACGTGCACGAGGCGGACCCCTCGGCGGTGCGCGACGCCGTACGGCCGGAGACGAAGCTGCTCTACCTGGAGACGATCGCCAATCCGATGACGCAGGTCGCGGACCTGCCCGGGATGGCTGCCGCCGCGCGCGCGGCGGGGTTGCTGACCGTCGTGGACAACACCTTCGCCTCGCCGATCCTGTGCCGGCCGATCGAGCACGGGGCCGACGTGGTGGTCCACTCCACCACGAAGTACCTCTCCGGCCACACGGACGTCCTGGGCGGCATCGCGGTCTTCGCCTCCGATGACCTGCACCGGAAGGTCTGGTCGTACGCGATCGAGCTCGGGGCCACGGCGGATCCGTTCGCCGCCTGGCTGACCCTGCGCGGGACGCAGACCCTGGCGCTGCGCATGGAGCGCCATTGCGCCAACACGCGCCTGCTGGCCACCCGGCTCGCCGAGCACCCCGCCGTGGCCGCGGTCCACTGGCCCGGCCTGCCCTCGCATCCCTCGTACGAGGTGGCCGCCAAGCTGCTGCCCGACTTCGGCGGCGTGTTCTCGTTCGACCTGACCGGCGGGCGGGCGGCCGGTGAGGCGTTCATGAGCTCCGTACGGCTCGCGCTGCTCGCGCCCTCGCTGGGCGGTGTCGAGACGCTGATCCTGCACCCCGCGACGACCTCGCACCGGTCGCTCGACGCGGCGGGGCTGGCCGCCGCCGGGATCGGCGAGGGGACGGTCCGGGTGTCCGTCGGCATCGAGCATCCCGAGGACCTATGGGCCGACTTCGAGCAGGCGCTCGGCTGACGACCCGGATCGACCGGCCCCGATCACGACGGCCCCGATCACGACGGCCCCGGCCACGGCGTACGCGTGACCGGGGCCGCCGGGCGGTGGCGCCGGGAGATCAGTGGTAGCTGTGCTCCGGAGCGGGGAAGACGCCGGACACGACCTCGTCGGCGTACGCGCGGACGGCGCGGTCCATCTCGCCCGCGAGGTCGAAGTACTTCTTGACGAACTTGGCCGGGCGCGGCGTGAGCCCCATGAGGTCCTGCCAGACGAGGACCTGGGCGTCGGTGCCCGCCCCCGCGCCGATGCCGATCGTGGGAACGCTGAGTGACGCGGTCACCCGCTCGGCCAGATCGGCGGGTACGCACTCCAGGACCACGCCGAACGCCCCGGCGTGCTCCAGGGCCTTGGCGTCGGCCATCAGCTCGTCGCCCGACTGGCCGCGGCCCTGCACGCGGTACCCGCCGAAGACGTTCACCGACTGCGGGGTCAGGCCGATGTGGGCCATGACCGGGACGCCCGCCGAGACGAGCATCTCGACCTGGGACAGCACGCGACGGCCGCCCTCCAGCTTCACCGCGTGGGCTCCGGCCTCCTTCATGAAGCGGGCGGCCGTCTCCAGCGCCTGCTGCGGCGACGCTTGGTAGGACGCGAACGGCAGGTCGGCGATCACCATCGCGCGCTTGGAGCCGCGGACCACGGCGGCGGTGAGCGGGATGAGGTCGTCGACCGTCACCGGAAGGGTCGAGTCGTACCCGTAGACGACCATGGCGGCCGAGTCGCCGACCAGCATGACGGGAATCCCCGCCTCGTCGAACACCCTCGCCGTCATCGCGTCGTACGCGGTGACCATCGGCCACCTCTCATGACGCTCCTTGGCCGCGGCGAGATCGCGGACGGTCACCCTGCGTCCCGACGCGCCCCCGTAGAGCGCGGTGGACGCGGCGGATGCAGCGGAAACAGAGGACATGGCTACCTCCAGGTCTCGTGGCGCCCCTGTGGCGTCCCCGGACAGTCAGATCATCGCATGCGACCCGCAAATAGAACACCCGAGGGACTGGCCGTAATCCGGTGGAAACCATGTCGGTGGGGCACGGCACAATGCCATTCCGGAGGTAGACAACCAAATGGCACTCGAACCTTACCGGAGGGTTCTCGCCCTGCCGGGCGTCCCCGCGCTGCTGCTGGTCGGCATGCTCGCCAGGATCCCGATGACCGGCACGGGCATCACACTCACCCTGCACGTGGTCAACGGGCTGGGGCTGGGATTCCTACAGGCCGGATTGATCGGCGCGGCCAACCTCGTGGGAGGCGCGATCGGCGCGCCGCTCGCGGGACGTTTCGTCGACCGGCGCGGCCTGCGTCCGGTGTTCGCGGTGACCACCACCGTGCAGTTCGTCTTCTGGTGCTCGGCACCGTGGCTCCCGTACGAGGCGCTGCTTCCTGGCGCGCTCGTCGCGGGACTGTTCAACCAGCCCGTCTTCGGCGCGCTCAGGCAGTGCCTGGGAGCGATGGTCCCGGCGGAACGCCACCAGTCCGCGTTCGCCCTGGACTCGATGGCCGTCGAGGTGTCGTACATGGTCGGGCCCGCCCTGGCCGTGGCCATCTCGACCGGCTTCTCCAGCACGGTGACGATGTACGCGGTGGGCGTCGGCCTGGTGGGCACCGGCGTCGCCCTGTACGCGCTGAACCCGCCGACCAGCTCCCCGGGTGATGACGCCGCCGTGGCGGTGCCGCGGCGGAGGTGGCTCACGCCCGGCCTGCTCACGCTGTTCGGCGTCGCCTCGTCGCTCACGTTCGTGCTGACCACGACGGAGCTGTCGGTCGTCGCCATCCTCAAGACCGGCGAGGCCACGCGGTGGACCGGTCTGGTGCTCGGGCTGTGGTGCGGATACTCGCTGATCGGCGGATTCGTGTACGGCGGGCTCTCCCGCGGCTTCTCGCCGCTGCTCCTCACCGGGATCCTCTGCGCGTTCACCGCGCCCGTCGGGATCGTCGGCGGAGGTTGGTGGTGGCTCTGCCTGGCGCTGATCCCCGCCGGCCTGCTGTGCGCGCCCGCGATGTCCGCCACCGTGGCGGCGGTCAACGGGCGGGTGCCCGCGGGGGCGCGCGGCGAGGCGATGGGCCTGCACGGCACGGCGCTGCTGATCGGCGGCGCCTGCGCCGGACCGGCGGCCGGAGCCGTGGTCGACGCGCACGGTCCGGGCTGGGCGTTCGCGGCCTCGGGCGCGGTCGGGCTGGTGCTGGTCCTGATCGCCCTTCCGTTCTGGAACGAGGCCCGGCGGCCCGCGTCCGATCCCGTGACCGCGAGCGTCTGACCCGGCGCTCGGGGCCGCGCGGCCCCGAGCGCCGTCCGCATTATGAAACGCGACGGTTGCGTATCGAATATCGAACCGCTACGGTAGCGTTCCGAAACTCATGCGTATCGAAATTTGACTGGGGGACCCTTGGACGCGCATACCGGCCACCCACGCCGCTGGCAGATCCTCGGCGTGATGGTGTTCAGCCTGCTGGCCGTCGTGCTCGACAACACGATTCTCAACGTCGCGATCAAGACCATCGCCGACCCGGTGCACGGTCTGGGAGCCACCCAGAGCGAGCTGGAGTGGGCGATGAACTCCTACACGCTCGTCTTCGCGGGCCTGCTGTTCACCTTCGGCGTGCTCGGCGACAGGTACGGCCGCAAGAAGATGCTCCTCGTCGGCATGGTGATCTTCGGTCTCTCGTCGCTGGTCAGCGCGTACGCGCAGGACCCGACGCAGCTGATCCTGGCCAGGGCGCTGATGGGGCTCGGCGGCGCGGCCATCATGCCGGCCACGCTGGCGATCATCTCGAACGTCTTCCCGATCCACGAGCGGGGCAAGGCCATCGGCATCTGGGCGGGCGGCGTCGGCATCGCCGTCGCCATCGGGCCGATCACCGGCGGCCTGCTCCTCGAGCACTTCTGGTGGGGCTCGGTCTTCCTCGTCAACATCCCGATCGTGCTGGTCGGCCTGGCGCTGATCGCCACTCTCGTGCCGGACTCGAAGGACCCGGGCAAGACCGGTCTCGACCCGGTCGGCGTGCTGCTGTCGATCGTCGGTCTGGTGGCCCTGGTCTACGGCATCGTGCGGATCAGCGACCTCGGCACCTTCGCCGACACCTCGGTCATCGTCCCGTCGCTGATCGGCCTCGCCATCCTCGGCGTGTTCTTCTGGTACGAGCGGCGCATCGACCACCCGGCGTTCGACGTGCGCAACTTCAGGAACGCCGCCTTCTCCACCGCCATCGCGAGCGTCGGCCTGGTCTTCTTCGCGGCCATGGGCGTGATGTTCTTCATGGCCTTCTACTGGCAGATCGTCCGGGGTTACTCCCCGCTCCAGTCGGGCGCGCTGGTCCTGCCGTTCGCCGTGGCTCAGCTGATCTTCGCGCCGCGGAGCGCCAAGGTGGTCGACAAGTACGGCGCCAAGACGGTCGGCACGATCGGCATGATCGTGATCGCCGCCTGCCTCGCGGCCTACGCCCTCGTCGGCGTCGACACGCCGATCTGGATCCTGCTGGTGCTCACCTTCGTCCAGGGGTCGGCGATGGCCCACATCATGCCCCCGGCGACCACGGCCATCATGAACGCCCTGCCCCGGGAGAAGGCCGGTGTGGGTTCGTCCATGAGCAATGTCGTCCGGCAGGTCGGCGGCACGCTCGGCATCGCCATCCTCGGCGCGGTCCTGTCCGCGAGTTACCGGAACGGCATGGAGGGCGAGGTCACCGCGGTTCCGGAGCAGCTCCGCCACGTCGTGACCGAGTCGATCTCCGGTGCCGCCGGTGTGGCCGCGCGCCTGGGCGACCAGGGGGCCGGCCTGATGAGGGCGGCCAACGAGGCGTTCGTCTCGGGCATCCACTGGGCGGCGCTCGGCTCGGCCGCGGTCGCGCTCATCGGTGCCCTTCTGATGGCGCGCTGGATGCCCGGGAGGCCCGCCGCCGCGGTGGAGGCGCAGTCACCCGAGGTGGACAGGGAAGCGGCGGTAGTGTGAGCGCACGATGATGACGCGGCAGACGGCGGAAGGGGCGGCCCGTGCCGCGGGGCGCCCGCGCAGTGAGAAGGCGGAGAAGTCGATCATCGAGGCCACCCTCGAACTGATCGGCGAGGGCGTCGCGGTGTCCGAGCTGTCCATCGAGGGCATCGCGGCCAGGGCGGGCGTCGGCAAGACGACGATCTATCGCCGCTGGTCCAACAAGGAGGACCTCGTCGTCGACGCCCTGACGACGCTGAAACCGCCGATCCCGCCGTTGCGTGGGGACTCCGTCCGGGACGACCTGGTCGCCTACCTCTCGGTCATGAGGGACGAGGCCCGGCACACCCACACCCGCTGCATCATGAACATCGCGATGAGCGACTCGGAGCGGCACCCCCGCCTCGCCGCGCGGTTCGACGAGCTGGCCATCCAGCCGCGCCGCGCCGTCATGATGGAGGTGCTGCGGCGCGGCATCGAGCGCGGGGAGCTGCGCCCCGACCTCGACGTCGAGATGGCGATGGCCATTCTGAGCGGCGCGATGTTGTGGTACACCAAGTGGTCGCACCGGGCCACCGCCCTGCCCGACGACCTGGCCGAGCGGATCGTGGACGAGGCGCTGCGCGGCTTCCGTCCCCGCTGACCTCCCGCCGCCGGAGATTCGTCCGCCAATGGGAGCCACCGAGTCGGCTGATCAGGCGGACTCGGTGCCCGGTAGCCGCCGGTGAGCGAGCACGTTCGTCCGCTGAGCCCTCCTCCGTCCATGGGCGGAGGAGGGCTCAGGTCTGAGGTGAGACGTTCCATGCGGGAGAGACGGATCAGCGGGTCGTCTCGCGCCACCGGTTCGTGATCGGCAGCCGGCGGTCACGGCCGAAGTTCTTCGGCGTGATCTTCGGGCCGGGCGGATACTGGCGCCGCTTGTATTCCGCCAGGTCCACCAGCCGGATGATCCGGCTGACCAGCTCCGTGTCGTGGCCGGCGGCGACCAGCTCCTCCCGGCCCATGTCCTTCTCGACGTAGTCGTCCAGCAGCCGGTCGAGCACGTCGTACGGCGGGAGCGAGTCGGTGTCGCGCTGGTCGGGCCGCAGCTCGGCGCTCGGCTCCTTGGTGATGGAGTTCTCCGGGATGGGCGGCTCGCCCGTGCGGAGCCGGAAGAACTCGTCGTGGCCGTGGGCGTTGCGCCACTCCGACAACTTCCAGACCAGGGTCTTCGGCACGTCCTTGATGGGCGCGTAGCCGCCCGCCGAGTCACCGTAGAGCGTGGAGTATCCGGTGGCCAGCTCGCTCTTGTTGCCGGTGGTCAGCACCAGGTGGCCGTGCTCGTTCGACAGGCTCATCAGCAGCATGCCGCGCACCCGGGCCTGGAGGTTCTCGGCCGCGAGACCGTGCAGGTCGATCTCCTTCTCGAACGCGGCGACGATGTCGGCGATCGGGACGGTCCGCGCGGTGACGCCCTGCCGCCGCACCAGCTCCTCCGCGTCGCCGACCGAGTGCTCCGAGGAGTAGCGCGACGGCATCAGCACCACGTTCACCCGCTCCGGCCCGATGGCGTCGGACGCGATCGTCGCGGCGAGGGCCGAGTCGATGCCCCCGGACAGGCCGAGGATGACGGAGCGGAAGCCGTTCTTGGTGACGTAGTCGCGCACGCCGAGGACGAGCGCGTGGTAGATCTCGGCGAGGTCGTCCAGCCGGGGCGCCACGGCGGGTTTCTCGGGCGCGTACGTCGCGACAGGCTCACCCGAGAGCTCCACCCGCTCGACCGTGATCGTCGTCCCGTCATGGGCGTCGACCGGGAACTCGCCGGGCTCGCCGGTGCCGAGCGGCAGTTCCAGGTCGGCGACGAGCAGCTCCTCCTTGAACTGCGGGGCGCGGGCGACCAGCTCGCCGGAGGAGTCCACGATGACCGAGTCGCCGTCGAAGACGAGCTCGTCCTGGCCGCCGACCTGGTTGACGTAGGCGAGGGCGCAGCCCGCCTCGCGGGCCCGCCTCCCGACGAGCTCCAACCGCACGTCGTCCTTCTCCACCTCGTACGGCGAGGCGTTGGGCACGACGAGCAGCCCCGCGCCGGCCCGCGCGACGACGGAGACGGGGCCGCCGTCCTGCCAGAGGTCCTCGCAGACGGCGACGGCGACGTCGACCCCGCGTACCCGCACGACGGGCAGCCGGTCACCGCGCACGAAATAGCGGTATTCATCGAAGACGCCGTAGTTGGGCAGGTGGTGCTTGGCACTCCGGGTCACGATGCGGCCGCCGTGCAACACGGCCGCCGCGTCGAGCGGGGCGCCCTTCGGCTGACCGACGCGGGGTTCGAGATTCGCCCGGTCGACGTAGCCGGTCACGACGGGGATGTCGCCGAGACCCTCGTCGGCGAGGCGCCGCGCCACCGTCTCCAGCGTCGCGATCGAGGCGTCCACGAACGAGGTCCGCAGCACCAGGTCCTCCACGGGATATCCGGTCAGGAACATCTCCGTGAAGACCACCAGGTGCGCGCCTCGCTCGGCGGCGCGGCGCGTCCATTCGACGAGCCGGTCGGCGTTGCCGCTGAGGTCGCCGACGATGGGGTTGGTCTGGGCCAGGGCGATACGCAGTTGTGCCACAGGCCCAGCGTAGAACCCTCCGTCATTTGTCGTCAAAGCGACGATAAGTCAGCTCTCGGGAGACCCGGGGCTGACCAGGCCGCTCTCGTAGGCGAGGACGACGAGCTGTGCCCGGTCCAGCAGCTCCAGCCGCCTGAGCAGCGCGGCCACCTCGTCGGCGATCTCGTGTTCCGGGACTGCCAGCGTGACGGCGATCTGCCGGTTGGTGAAGCCGCGTGCCACCAGCTTGATCAGGTCGAGATCGGAGTCCGAGAGGCCCGCCGGAGCCGCGGGGTCGCGCCGCCCGGCGAAGGCCGCGATCAGATGCGTCGTGACCGCGGGGTCGAGCAGGGCGTCCCCGGCGACCGCGGCCCTGATCGCCGCGACGAGCTGTTCGGGAGGCGAGGTCTTGAGTACGAAGCCGCTGACCCCCGCGCGCAGCGCGGCGTACAGGTTGTCGTCGGTCCCGAAGGTCGTCATCATGATCACCTTCGGTGGCCCCTCGGCCGCCAGGATCCGCCGCGCCGCGGCCAGTCCGTCGAGGCGGGGCATCTGGATGTCCATCAGGACCACGTCCGGCCGCGTCGCCTGGACGACGGCGATCGCCTGCTCGCCGTTCTCCGCCTCTCCCACGAGTTCGAGGCCGGGCTCGAACTCGAGGACCACCTTCAGGCCGGTGCGAACCAGCGCCTGGTCATCGGCGATCACGACCCGGAGCCGTTCCGTCGAGACGGAGTCCGACGCGGAGCCGGTTCCCGATCCGGTCGCCGTACCGGCCCCGGAGGCGGTGCCGAAACCCGGCCCGGACCCGGCGGCGGACCGGTGGCCCGCCGCGGCACCCGATGCGCCGGAGTCCCGGGGAGCGGGCGCGTCCAGGTGCGGCGCCTGCGAGAAGATGTCCTGCTCCAGCCGCTGCAGCGTGGGCCCCAGGTCGAGGCCCAGCTCCTCGCGGAGCACCTCGCGGGCCCGGCGCAGGGCGCCGAGCGCGTCACCCTGCCGTCCCGCCCGGTAGAGCGCGAGCGCGAGCAGCCGCCAGGCCTCCTCCCTGAGCGGGTACGCCGAGGCGTGCGCCTCCAGGTCGGGGATCAGCGCGCCGGTCCTGCCGAGCCGTACGGCGGCGTCGCCGCGGCGTTCGACGGCGAGCAGGCGCAGCTCCTCGAGTCGCTGACCCTCGGTCACCGCCCAGGGCAGGTCGAGGAACTCGGCCAGCGCGGGGCCCCGCCACAGGGCGAGCGCGGCCTCCATCTGCTCCAGCGTGCGCGCCGGGTCGTCGCCGTGGTCGCTCTTGACGAGATGATCGAACCGCCAGGAGTCGACCTGCTCGACGGTGGCGCGCAGCGCGTATCCCGGAGGAGCCGAGACGAGGATCCCGGCCTGCTCGCGGGGCGCGCGGTCCGGTTCGAGCGCGCGTCGCAGCCGCGACACGTACCCCTGGATGGTCGAGAGCGCCTGCGCGGGCGGCTCGCCCGGCCACAGCTCGTCGATGAGCACGCCCACCGGTACGGCCCGGCCGCCCGCGACGAGCAGCCGGGCCAGCACGGCCTGCTGCCGTTGACCGCCCAGGTCGAGCACCTGACCATCGGATTCCGCCTGGAACGGCCCGAGAGCACGAAATTTCACCATCGCACCGGTAAGCGTAGGGCCATCCGGGAGAAGTGAGCAGTGCTCGATCCCTCCCAAGGGACGGACCGTTAACGGAGCCCGGCCCGGCCGGATCCCCGGTGGTGTCCGGCGAGCGACTCCGGCTGATCCCCGGAAGGCGGTTCGCCGAGGGCGGCCGTCAGGGGGAACCTGGCCTCGACGACGGTCCCACCCTCGGGGACGGCGACGATGAGGCAGCTTCCGCCCAGCTCCGCGGCGCGTTCCCGCATGGAGGACGTGCCGACTCCGGCCCGCCTGCCCTCGGGCAGGCCGATCCCGTCGTCGGTGACGCAGACCCGCAGGTCGGCGGCGTCCCGGCGCAGGGTCACCCGCACCCGGGTGGCCTCGGCGTGCCGGCGGACGTTGGTCAGCGCCTCCTGGACGACGCGGTACGCGGCCACCTCGACGGCGGCGGGCAGTCCGGTCGTCTCTCCCTCGATCACGACCTCCGCCGCGGGCGGCCCCTCCTCCGCCAGGGCGCGTACGGCTCCCGCCAGCCCGAGGTCGTCGAGCGCCGGGGGCCGCAGGCCGTACACGAGCTCGCGGATGTCGCTGGTGACGGCCTCCATGCCGGTGCGCAGGTCGCGCAGCAGGTCGTCGGCCGTCGCGGGGGAACGCTTGAGGCTGAGCCGTGCCATGTTGATGGTCATCGCCATGCCGGACAGGGTCTGCCCGAGCCCGTCGTGCAGGTCCCGGCGGAGGCGGCGGCGCTCCTCCTCGCGGGTGGCGAGGATCCGCTCCCGGGACCTCTGGAGGTCGGCGGCCATCCGTACGGCGTGGGCGACGTCGGCGACGTGGGGGAGCAACGTGGCGATCACCCGCTCGTCGTGGGCGGCGGCGAACCGCCGCGCTCCCGGCTCGCCGATGAGGAGGCGGCCCACCGGCTCGCCGTGCCACACGAGGGAGATCTCCCGGGGGGTGCCGCCCACGTCACCGCTCTCGACGTAGCCGGGCCGTCCGTCGGTCACCTCGACGGCGGCGCCGTCGACGGCCAGGCCGTCCCTGACGACCGCGACGACGGCGGCCAGCGCGTCGGCGGGGTCGGCCCGGCGGACCTCCTGGGTGAGGCGGTCGGTAAGCACCCGGGGGTCGCCGACCCGGCCGTAGAGCATCCGGTCGACCGCGCGTTGGAGGGCGCGGCGCAGCGGCTGGAAGAACGCGCCGGAGAACAGTGCCGCCGCCAGTCCGGCGACCTGGTGGAATCCCGACGCGAGCAGGCTGGACAGCCCGCTCACCCCGAAGTAGACACCGCTGACCACGGCCAGCACGCCCGCCGCGACGAAGGTCCTGCTGATCACGGTGTCGATGCCGTACAGGCGGTAGCGCAGCGCGGAGAAAAGGATCGCGAGGGGGATGATCGCGGTCCACGCCGAGGCGAGCACCACCGTGGACTCGCCGGCCAGGTAGAAGGCGACGTACCCGGCGAAGGCGACCAGCGGCCAGGCGATCTGGCGGCGGGTGACCGGGTCGGCGCGACGCAGCCGCACCACGAGGGACAGCAGCGCGGCCACCACGCACACCTGGATCGCGTAGAGCAGGACCTGCAGGACCAGGTCGTAGTAAGGCGCGAGCGCCTCGATCGCCAGGGCGTTGGGGATGACGACGGGCCACGCGTAGGTCGCGGGATCCGGCGTGGGCCGCACGACGATCAGCACGATCTCCGCGACGGTCGCCACGACGCCGGCCACGACCACCGGCCGCCAGCGGCGCGAGGGGAGCCGGCCGGTCGGCGAATAGAGGGGGAGCACGATCGCCAGCAGGAAGCCCGCGACGGCCCAGAACGCCACGTCGATCCAGCGGAGGACCCCGGCGACGGCGAACTCGCCCCACGCGGCGTAACGGAGCATCAGCGCCGCGAAGATCACATTGCCCGCGCCGAGGAGCCCACCGACACACATCAGCCAGGCGAGGCTCAACCGCGGACGCTGCCACACCAGGAAGGCGCCGACGAGTGGAAAGGCGAGGCCGACGCCGAGATCCGGGGACACCATCACCGGAGACCGCCACTCCGGAGGCAGCCGGAGTTGGACCAGCAGGCCGAACGACGTCAGGGCGAGTGCCGTAGCCGCCATGACGCTCGCGACCGTCCGGCCCCGTCGTTCGTCCATGCTGAACGGAAATTATGTCGGCATAAGTCGCTCATTGCCAGCGCGCCGGCGGATCGCCGGGGCGAGGGCCACCATTCCGGCCGCGGCGAGGACGGCCAGCCCGCCGCAGGTGATCCACAGGATCGGCGCTCCGAGGGCGAGCAGCCGGGTGCCGACCAGCGGCGCGAGCATGGACGCGACCGACCACGCGAAGCCGTTCAGCCCGGCATAGCGGCCCCTCAGATGAGCGGGCGCCAGGGCGGCGACGATCGTGCCGGGAATGCCCGCGAGGACGATCTCGCCGAGGGTCCAGACGCCGACCGCCGTCCCGTGGCCGAGCGGCGACGACATCAGCGCGGTGAGCGCGAAACCGGCGCCCACGACCGCGAAGCCGACGGCCAGCACGAGGCTCGGGTCACGGCGGGCCAGCCATGCGGTCGTCAGCGGCTGCACGAACACGATGAGCACGCCGTTGACCGCCATCGCGCCGCCGTACGCGCTGGTGGGGAGGCCCTGACCGGTCATCGCGAGCGGCAGCGTGGTGAACGCCTGGAGGTAGACGAACGCGTACGCCAGGTTGATCAGCGTGAACCCGACCATCAGCCGGTCGCGCAGCACGTCGCCGAAGCCGCCGGGAGGGTTCTCCCCCTTGTCCGGCCGGGTCTCGGGGATCGCCCGCCACACCATGGCCCCGAAGACCGCGCAGGTGATCGCGTCGACCCAGAACAGGGTGGTGAACCCGCTCTTGGCCAGCCAGCCGCCCGCGACCATCGCGAAGGAGAAGCCCAGGTTGAGCGCCCAGTAGATCAGGCCGTACGCCCTGGGCCGGTCCTCGGGGGAGACCAGGTCGGCGACGAGGGCCTGTGAGGCGGGACGGTAGGCGTCGATCACCACGCCGAGCACGAACATCCCGGCCACGATCCCCGGGACGCTCGTCGTGTATCCGAGAGCGAGCATCGCGACCGCCGTCATCACCATGGCGCCGGTCAGCGTCACGCGCCGGCCGAAGCGGTCGGCCATCCAGCCCGCGACCGGCTGCGAGGCCAGCGACCCCGCGCCGAACACGGTCAGCACCAGGCCGGTCGTGGCCAGCGACATGCCCCGCGACTGCGTCAGGTAGACGCCGATGAACGGCTCCACCATCGTGCCGAGCCGGTTGACGAAGGTGCCGCCGAAGAGGACCCAGAACGGGCCGGGGAGGCCCCCGACCCGTGATCGGAGGAAACCTGCCTTGGCGATGGTCGTGCTTGTCACCGGGCAAGCGTCGGACATGTGTTCGGTACTATGCGAATGCTTTAGCCCTGGCTAAAACGATCCCCGCATGGGCGCCTCGGGGAGCCGCTGGGGTGGGCCGACGCCGGAAGGGGGAGCGGACGTGCCGGTCGAGTGGAGGTTCGCCGCGGGAGACGTGGCCCGGATGCGGTTCGCGTTCTCGCCCCTGTGGGAGCTGGTGTCGAGCCTGCGCGTGCTGCGCGATCCCGCCGCCCACTCGGTCCACCTGCCGTGGCTGCGCGCCGTACGGCCCCGCCTGGCCGGGCTGGACCTCACCGAGCTGTTCGCGCTCGTCCCCGTGCGGGGCTATCTGCCCGACTTCCTGACGCCGCCGCCGGACACGCCGCTCCCGGACTTCGCCGCTGAGCTGGACAGGGTACGGCGCACGCCGCCCGAGACGGCAGTGGAGGAGCTGGCCTGCGTGCGATCCGCCGACCCGGAGGCGCTCCAGCGGTTCGGGACGGATCCGGAGGCCGGCATCCGGCGGGTGGCCGACACGCTGCGTGCCTACTGGAAACTGGCCTTCGAGGAGTTCTGGCCGAAGGTCTACGGCCTGCTGGAGGCGGACGTCATGTGGCGCTCGCGCATCCTCGCCACCGGGGGAGTGCGTGAGCTCTTCGCCGACCTGCACGAGTCCGTCACCTGGCACGGCGACCGGCTCGTCGCGATGAGGGACTGCGACTATTCGGGGCCGATCAACGGTGACGGCCTGCTGCTCGTGCCCAGCGCGTTCCACTGGCCCGACACCGCGATCATGTTCGAGCCCTACCAGCCGCTGCTCTGCTATCCCGCCCGGGGCGTCGGCACCCTGTGGACGTCGGGGCGGCCGTGCACCTCCGGAGGGCTCGGCGCGCTCATCGGCCGGACCCGGGCCGGCATCCTCACCGCGCTGGAGGAACCGGCCTCGACCTCCGCGCTGGCCCGCCGGATGGAGCTCACGCCGGGCGCGGTGAGCCAGCACCTCTCCGTGTTGTCCGGCGGCGGCCTCGTCACCCGGCGGCGGATGGGCAGGGAGGTGCTCTACCGGCGCACACCCATCGGAGACGCCCTGGTGAGCAGCGCCTGACGATCGACGGGAAGCCGGGCGGTCACGGTGGTGCCCCGCCCCGGCTCCGAGGTCACGGCGCAGGTTCCGCCCAGCTCGGCGGCGCGCTCCATCATCGACGACATGCCCACGCCCGACCGCCGGTCCCGGGGCAGTCCCACGCCGTCGTCCGCGACCACCACGCGCAGTTCGCCGTCGCGGCGCAGCGAAACCCGCACCCGTTCGGCGCTCGCGTGCTTGCGTACGTTCGTCAGCGCCTCCTGCACGATCCGGTAGGCCGCCACCTCCGCAGCGGCCGGCAGCCCCGTGAGATCCCCCTCGACCTCGACGTCCGCCGCCAGGCCGGGGCCCGCCGCCTCCGCCAGCGCCCGTACGGCTCCCGCCAGCCCGAGGTCGTCGAGCGCCGGAGGCCGCAGGCCGTACACCAGTTCCCGGATGTCGGCGGTGACCATGTCCATGCCGGCGCGCAGCTCGCACAGCAGGGAGTCGGCGCCCTCCGGCGAGGTCCGCAGGGTGAGCCTGGCCATGTTGATGGTCATCGCCATCGACGTGAGCGTCTGGCCGAGGCCGTCGTGCAGGTCCCGGCGCAGCCGCCGGCGCTCCTCCTCACGTGCGGTCAGGATGCGCTCCCGGGACCGGCGGAGCGCCGTGGTCAAGCGCATCGCGTGCGCGGCGTCGGCGACGTACGGCGTCAGCACCGCGATCACCCGCTCGTCGTGGGCGGCGGGGAAGCGGCGCCTGCCCGGCGGGCCGACCAGCATCAGGCCCACCGGCTCGCCGTGCCAGACCAGCGGGATCTCCCTGGCCACCCGGCCGGACTCGCCCGAGGTCGTGGTGGTCCCGTCGATCTCCACCGCGATCCCGGTGACCGACAGGCCCTCCCTGAGGACGTCCAGGCAGGCGAGCAGGCCGTGCGCGGGGTCGGCATGCTGGAGCCGTCGCCGCAGCTCGGCGGCCAGCGTCATCGGGTCGCCGCGCGAGCCGTACAGCATGCGGTCGGCCAGGCGCTGGAGACCGTGCCTGAGCGGGTGGAAGAACGTCCCGGCGAACAGCGCGGCGGCCAGCCCGGCCAGCCGGTCCACCTCGGACAGGAACAGGCTGGAGGCGGCGCTCGCCAGCATGTACACGCCGGCCACGACGCCGACCAGCCCGGCGCCGACGAGGGCGCGGCTGATCAGGGTGTCGATGCCGTACAGGCGGTAGCGCAGGACGGCGACCGCGATGGCGGCGGGCACCAGCGGGATGGTGAACGAGGCCGTCCACCAGATCGGATCGCCGACCAGCCAGGGGACGATGAGACCGGTGAAGGCCGCCAGCGGCCAGAGGATCTGGCGGCGCTCGGCCGGGCCGGCCCGCCGGAACCGCACGGCCAGTGACGCGAGGGCCATCCCCATCCCGGCCGTCACCGCGCCGTCCAGCACCCGGGCGACCACCTCGTGGTACGGCGCGAACGCGGCCACCGCCCACGGGTTGTGCCCGGTCAGCGGGGTCGCGGGGCCGATCAGGTCACACACCCATCCGAGGACGAGGGCGGCCGCGGCGAACCCTCCGGGGACGCACCAGCGCTTCGACAGGATGCGGCCGGTCGGGTAGAGCAGCGGC
This sequence comes from Microtetraspora glauca, assembly GCA_001570385.1. GTDB lineage: Bacteria > Actinomycetota > Actinomycetes > Streptosporangiales > Streptosporangiaceae > Microtetraspora > Microtetraspora glauca. Next base: position 63,516 of record BBYL01000014.1, read on the forward strand.
AGCAGGACCCCCAGCGCGTACGTCGTCAGGCACCAGACCGCGTGCGCGAAGAGCACGATCGCGGGGACCGACGGATGCCCGCCGTTCTGGACGATCAGGGCCGCGACGTTGAGGCTGAGGATGTTGACGGCGGCGCCGAGTCCTCCGAGGCAGAGCAGCCAGCCGAGCACGAGCCGCGGCCTGGCGATCACCAGCAACGCCCCGAACAGCGGGAACGCGGTGCCCGCCATGTCCTCGGGCGCGAACGGCAGCGGCGTGTAGGACGGCCGCGGGAGCCGCGCGGTCACCCAGATGTCGGTCAGTTCGAGGCAGACCGACACGACGGCGATCGTGACCGCCGTGGCCCTGGCCCACGATTCGGGCACCCGCATGTACCGGGACGCCACGTTCCCGTGGTCTCCGGTGTCAGGTTCGTCACTTACGGGCTCCCCTGCCCCTGGCTCGCGCACGGCCACCGCCCTTCAACCGGCACGTTGATCACCGGCACCGTAACGGCCGCGGATCGCCTCCGAATGAATGACCGATCAACGGCGGTGTCCCGTTCCCTCGTAATGCAGGCGAAACACGCAGGGGGCACACTGGTACGAGACCAGACGTGTAGTTTCCGAGGGGTACGCCGTGGACCGCCAGCAGGAATTTGTGCTCCGCACGCTCGAAGAGCGCGACATCCGGTTCATCCGGCTGTGGTTCACGGACGTGCTCGGCTTCCTCAAGTCGGTGGCGATAGCGCCCGCCGAGCTCGAAGGGGCCTTCGCCGAGGGCATCGGGTTCGACGGGTCGGCGATCGAGGGCTTCTCGCGCGTCTACGAGTCCGACATGCTGGCCAAGCCGGACCCGTCCACCTTCCAGATCCTGCCGTGGCGCAGCGAGTCGCCGGGGGCGGCCCGCATGTTCTGCGACATCCTCATGCCGGACGGGTCGCCGTCGCACGCCGACCCCCGCTGGGTGCTCAAGCGCACGCTGGCCAAGGCCGCGGACATGGGGTTCACCTTCTACACCCACCCCGAGGTGGAGTTCTTCCTGCTGCGCGACCGGCCCGAGCGCGGGGAGCGGCCCATGCCGGTGGACGAGGGCGGCTACTTCGACCACACGCCGCACAGCGCGGGCCACGACTTCCGCCGCAACGCGATCATGATGCTGGAGTCGATGGGCATCTCGGTGGAGTACAGCCACCACGAGGGGGCTCCCGGCCAGCAGGAGATCGACCTGCGGTACGCCGACGCGCTGACGACGGCCGACAACATCATGACCTTCCGCCTGGTGATGAAGGAGGTCGCCCTGGAGCAGGGCGTCTGGGCGTCCTTCATGCCCAAGCCCTTCACCGAGTACCCCGGCTCCGGCATGCACACCCACATGTCGCTGTTCGAGGGCGACAGGAACGCCTTCTACGAGCCGGGCGCCGACTACCAGCTCTCCAAGGTCGGCCGGTCCTTCATCGGCGGCCTGCTCAGGCACGCCGCCGAGATCACCGCGGTGTGCAACCAGTGGGTCAACTCGTACAAGCGGCTGTGGGGCGGCGCCGAGGCGATCGCCGGAGCGGGCGGCGAGGCGCCCTCCTACATCTGCTGGGGCCACAACAACCGGTCCGCGCTGGTCCGCGTCCCGATGTACAAGCCGCACAAGGGCGGATCGACCCGCATCGAGTTCCGGTCGCTGGACTCCTCGTGCAACCCCTACCTCGCCTTCGCGGTGATCCTCGCCGCCGGGCTCAAGGGCATCGAGCAGGGGTACGACATGCCGCCCGGCGCGGAGGACGACGTCTGGGCGCTGACCAGCGGGGAGCGCAGGGCGCTCGGCATCCAGCCGCTGCCGCAGTCGCTGGACGAGGCGATCTCGGTGATGGAGCACAGCGAGCTCGTGGCCGAGACGCTGGGAGAGCACGTCTTCGACTTCTTCCTCCGCAACAAGCGGAGTGAGTGGAGCGAGTACCGCCGCCAGGTCACCGAGTTCGAACTCGGACGGTACCTCCCGATCCTCTGACGGCCGTCCGGCGTCGTCACCTCGTCACCTCGTCACCTCGCGACACGATCCGGTCGGCGCGATGGGTCCGTCGCGTCATCGTTCCGTTACGCACGGCCAACATGGCCGACATCCGGGTCTGTTTAACTTCTCTTAATCGGAGAAGCGTAAAATCGGATAGTTGGTTACGACTGATGCGGATGGGCCGTAATTGGTACGTAACGTTGGAGGGTGTTGCATGACGACGGCTGCCGGGCTGCAGACCGTTCTGACCGTTCCGGAGCGATTCCGGGGCCCCGAGGGAACAGCCAACGGCGGCTGGATCTCGGGAACGCTGGCCGGTCTGCTGACCGGCGCGTGTCATGACTCGGCCGTCGAGGTCACCCTCCATAGACCGGTGCCGCTGGAGACGGAGCTCGGTGTCGCGCACGTGGGCAACACCCTCGCCCTCGGCGACGCCGAGCGGCATCTCGCCGAGGCCATTCCGGTCGCCGAGCACCTGACGCCGCCGCCGTTCGTGCCGTTCACCGACGCCGCGCGGGCCGAGGCGGGCTTCGCCGGTCTGCGCGGGCACGCCATCGCCGGATGCTTCGCCTGCGGGCTGCGCGAGCCGGGCGACGGCCTGCGCATCTTCCCCGGCCCGGTCCCGGAGACCGGCGCCGTCGCCGCCGGCTGGCGGGTCCCGGTCAACGTGACCGACGAGGACGGCGTCGTACCCGACTCGATCATCTGGTCCGCCCTCGACTGCGTGACCTTCTGGGCGCACTTCGGCGGGCCGGACGCGTCGCCGGACGACCACCCCCAGCCGGGCCAGTCCGCCCTCCTCGGCCGCCTGACCGCGCAGGTCTACCGCCGGGTCTACCCCCTCGGCAGGTACTCGGTGGTGGGCCGGGTCTCGGGCCGCGAGGGGCGCAAGCTCTTCGGCGAGAGCGCGGTCTACGAGGTCGACGGCACCCTGGTCGCCGCCGCCAAGGCCACCTGGATCGTTCCGCGCGCCTGAGCCGGTGACATCCGGCCCGACGAGCGTCCGGCGGCCCGTGGTCCCCGCGAGAGCGGGTGAGACCACGGGCCGCCGTCCGTTTCCCGGGCGGGCCTTCCCGAGGGTGGTCCGCCCGAACGGTGGTCAGCCGGTGGTCAGCCGGTCCACGACGGTACGGACGCAGCGGTCGTCGAAGACGATCGTGTAGTGGTTGCAGTCCTCGACGACCTCGTCCTTGAGATCGGGGAGCCGACCGGTCCAGTGCGCGGCGAGATCGTCGGGGAGCATCCCGACCTCCTGGTTCAGCAGGCCGCGCGGCGCCCGCAGCAGGCTGAGCGGCACCGTGATGCTCTCCAGCGCCGCGCCGACCTCGTCCGCGCCGGTCAGCAGCCACCGGCCGTCCTGCCGTACGGCGTCCTCCTGGGCGCGGGACCTGATGGCGTCGGACGGGCCGGTCGCGTCGTACCGTACGTACTCCTCCACGAGGGGAGACCAGCCTCCGGCGAACGCCGGGTGGACCTTGAAGAAACCGATGTAGTCGTCCACGCTCGGATAGGTCTGGCTCAACCGCGCGATGGCGGGGCCGAGTGTGAGTTCCAGCACCGCGTCCGGGTCGGCCCCCGGCGGCATCGGCAGCGGAAGCCCGCCGTCGATCAGGACCACCCTGGAGTAGTCGCGCCTCGCGCCGTGCAGGGCGGCGACGTACGCGCCCATCGAGTGGCCGGTGAGCACCGCGGTGTCGTCCGCGCCGACGTGCTCGGCGACGAGGTCCAGGTCCTCCGCGTGCCGCGGCAGGCCGTACGGGCCGGAGACGTCCGCGCTGTGGCCGCGCCCGCGCAGGTCGACGGCGACCAGCGACCATCCGGCCGGGAGCGCCTCGCCCACCGCGCGCCAGGCCATGAGAGAGGCGGTGATGCCGTGCGCCGCGATGATCTGGCGCGGTCCCTCGCCGAACGTGGCGATCCGCAGCTTTCCACCCGGTACCGCGACCTCGTCGAACCGCATCGGCTCCTCCAGCAATGAAAGATCTTTCTGGCACTGTTTCCGGCACTGTACGGCAGCGACACCACAAAAGGTACGTCCAGTGACAGACGTGTAATTTCTCCCCCCTTATGCTCGTCGGCATGAGCGAACGTGTCGTCGTGATCGAGCATGAGGTCGGCGCGGGCCTGGGATTCTTCGCAGGCTGGCTGGAGGACGCGGGGATCGGATACGAGATCGTCCGGCCCCACAGGGGAGAGGCCGTCCCCACGGACCCTGGAGCCGGGCTGGTCGTGCTCGGCGGATCACCGTCGGCGTGGGACGACGAGGGGTGCGCCTGGCTGCCGGACGTCCGGCACCTGATCGCCGGAGCGGTGGAGAGCGGCGTCCCGACGCTGGGCATCTGCCTCGGCGCGCAGCTCATGACCATCGCGTGCGGCGGCACGGTCGAGCGCGGAACGGACGGCCTGGAGATCGGGCTCTGCTCCATCGAGCTGCTCCCCGAGGCGGCGGGTGACCGGCTGTTCGGCCCGGTCGCGGAGGCGATGCCGGAGCCGGAGGCCGTGCAGTACCACTACGACGCGATGACCGAGCTTCCCCCCGGCGCGGTACGGCTCGCGACGGGATCGCCCTACCCCAACCAGGCGTACCGGCTCGGCGAATCCGCGTGGGCGGTGCAGTTCCACCCGGAGGCGACGGCGGAGATCTTCATGAGCTGGACCGCCGAGGGTGAGCTGGCCGATCAGGACGTCGCGGAGCTGGACCGCGGCGTGAAGGAGAGCGAGGCGAACCTCCAGGCGGCGTGGCGCCCACTGGCCGAGGGCTTCGCCGCGCTGGTGCGGGAGCGCCTGACGGGAACACCGTGAGGCGGGAGGCCCGCGCCCAAAGCGCGTGATGGCCTGATTACGCAGAGAAACCGCTAAGGACGGCGCACAAGCCCACGGGTTACCGTGTGCGCCGGGGGCGGCGCGCGGTCCGGCGCGCCAGAGCCGATCTTAGCGAGGAGGCTTCTCCCGCCATGTGTACCGTTGCTGGGAAGGCCCGTCCACGATGGCCGATGTGATGATCGACGTCGAGCTGGAAGAAGGCACGGTGAACGCCGACTCCCGGATGCAGACCACCGCGGGGCGCCTGGCCAGGCTCGGATTCGCCGACGGTGCCAGGGCCGAGCGGCTGCTGGACGAGCTCGGCCCGGAGGCGGTCGGCGACCTCGGCCTGCTCGACGACCTGATGGCGACCGCCGACCCCGATCTCGCGCTCACGTCGCTGAGCCGCCTGGTCGAGCGTGACCCGAGCGTCCTCGGCGCGTTCCGGGCCGATCCGGCGCTGCGCGAAAGGCTGCTCCGCGTCTTCGGCCTGAGCGCCGCCCTCGGTGACCACGTCGTCCGGCACCCGGAGCACCTGCGGCTCCTGGAGAACACCCCCGAGAGCCCGGACCGGCCCACCGACCGCGAACTGCGGGAGGAACTGTCGGCCGCGGTCTCCCCGTTCCCGCACGACCACCGGGCCGCGATCGAGGCGCTCCGCGTGGCGTACCGGGGCAGGCTGCTGCACCTCGCGGCACGCGACGTGATGAGGGAGTCCTCGTTCGCGGAGACCGCCGCCGAGCTGTCCGACCTGGCCGGCGCGGCGCTCGACGCCGCCCTGACCATCGCGCGCGCCGAGGTCGCCGACGCGGGTGACGTGCGGCTCGCCGTCATCGGGATGGGCAAGTGCGGCGCGAGGGAGCTCAACTACATCTCCGACGTCGATGTGATCTTCGTGGCCGAGCCGGGGGACGGCGCCGACGAGACGAAGGCGCTCCAGATCGCGACCAGGCTGGCCCAGACCATGATGCGGGCCTGCTCGGAGAGCACCCCCGAGGGCTCCCTCTGGGAGGTCGACGCGGGCTTGCGTCCCGAGGGCAGGATGGGCCCGCTGGTCCGTACGCTCGACAGCCACCTGACGTACTACCGCCGATGGGCCAAGACCTGGGAGTTCCAGGCGCTGCTCAAGGCCAGGCCGGTCGCCGGAGACCTGGAGCTCGGCCAGGAGTACGTCGCGGCGGTCAACGAGCTGGTCTGGCAGGCCGCGGCCAGGGACAACTTCGTCGAGGACGTGCAGGCGATGCGCCGCCGGGTGGAGGCCCAGGTCAGAGCCGGTGACGCCGAACGCCAGATCAAGCTCGGGCCCGGCGGCCTGCGCGACATCGAGTTCGCGGTCCAGCTCCTCCAACTCGTGCACGGGCGATCCGACCCGCTGCTGCGTCGCCGGGCCACGCTGTCCGCGCTCGCCGCCCTGTCCAGAGGCGGATATGTCGGACGGGAGGACGCCAAGGCGCTCGCGGAGGCGTACACCTTCCTGCGCCAGGTCGAGCACCTGATCCAGCTCCACCGGCTGCGCCGTACGCACGTCGTGCCGTCGGAGATCGCCGACCTGCGCAGGATCGGGCGCGGTCTCGGGATGACGAGCGATCCCGTCGGAGAGTTCACCACGACGTGGAAGCGGCACGCGCTGGAGGCGCGGCGGCTGCACGAGAAGCTGTTCTACCGGCCCCTCCTCCAGGCCGTCGCGCGCTTGCCCGAGACCGAGACGCGGCTGTCCACCGCGGCGGCCACGGCCCGGCTCGAAGCGCTCGGATACACCGACGCCGAAGGCGCGCTGCGCCACATCGCCGCCCTCACCAGCGGAGTGTCCCGCCGGGCCGCGATCCAGCGCACCCTGCTGCCGGTCATGCTCGGCTGGTTCGCCGACGCCCCGGATCCGGACGCGGGCCTCCTCGGGTTCCGGCAGATCAGTGACAAGCTCGGGGCCACCCCGTGGTACCTGCGGTTGCTGCGCGACGAGACCGCCGTCGCCGAGCGGCTCGCCCGGCTGCTCGGGACCAGCCGCTATGTGACCGGGCTGCTGTTGCACGCGCCCGACGCCGTCGCGATCCTCGGCTCCGACGCCGAGCTCGCCGTACGGCCCGCCGCGGCCCTGGCGGGCGAGGCCGCCGCGGCGGTGGACAGGCACGGCGAGGAGGCGGAGACCGCCGTCGCCGCGGTCCGCGCGCTGCGCCGCAGGGAACTGCTCCGTACGGCGTGCGCGGATCTGTCCGGACTGCTCGACATCGAGCAGGTGGGGCAGGCGCTCTCCGCGCTGAACGACGTGACCATCCAGGCCGCGCTCGACGCCGCGATCAACAAGGTGAGCGTCGAGCGGCGGGAGGCGCCCCCGACCAGGATCGCCGTGATCGCGATGGGCCGGCTGGGCGGCATGGAGAGCTCGTACGCGAGCGACGCCGACGTGATGTTCGTCCACGCGCCGCTGCCGGGAGCCGCCGACCGGGAGGCGACGGACGCGGCCCACGCCGTCGCCGAGGAGCTGCGCAGGCTGCTCGCCCTGCAGGCCCCCGATCCGCCGCTGCTGGTGGACGCCGGGCTGCGTCCCGAGGGAAGGCAGGGGCCGCTGGTCAGGACGATCGCGTCCTACAAGGCGTACTACGACCGCTGGTCGTCCCACTGGGAGGCCCAGGCGCTGCTGCGGGCCCGGTTCTGTGCCGGGGACGCCGCGCTCGGCGCCGAGTTCACCGACATGATCGACCCGGTACGGTACCCCGCCGAGGGCATCCCGGCCGACGCGGTACGGGAGATCCGCAAGCTGAAGGCCCGGATGGAGGCCGAACGGCTGCCGCGCGGCGCCGATCCCGCCCTGCACACCAAGCTGGGCAGGGGCGGGCTCTCCGACGTGGAGTGGGTGGCCCAGCTCATCCAGCTCCGCCACGCGGGAGCCGTACCCGCGCTGCGCACGACGCGGACGCTCGACGCGCTGCGGGCCGCCGTGGCGGAGGGGCTGCTGTCGAGCGAGGACGAGGCCGCCCTCGACCGGGCCTGGCGGTTCGTCTCCCGGATCAGGGACGCCATCATGCTCGTCAGGGGCCGCGCCGGGGACATGATCCCCACGGCCGTCAAGGAGCGGGCGCTGATCGCCCGGGCGCTCGGCTACCCGCCGGACGGTTCCGAGGACTTCATCGAGGACTACCGCCGCGTCACCCGCCGGGCGAGGGCGGTCGCGGAGCGCGTGTTCTACGAGGACTGATCGTCAGGACCGGACCGCGTGATCTTTCTGGTGCGGCAGTGACGCGTGCCGTGATGTGCCGAGTCCGTTGCGCCCCGACGACACGCGGGTGTATCAACAGTCCGGTTGACGTCCTCCCCTTCGTGAAGAGATCGACGTGCACGACCGTTCCGCGTTTCCCCCCGGCCTGAAGGCCTCCGCGCTGTAGATTCCCGGTGATCTCTTTGATCTCGTATTACACCGACCTCGCCCTCGGCCTGGTGCTCGCCTTCCTGTTGCTGTCACTGCTGGTCAGCGGCCTCAACGAGGGCATCGTCCGGCTGCTCGGCATCCGCAGCAAGTTCCTGTGGGCGTACCTGCGCGACACGCTCGACGGCGCGGAGGTCGCGGGCAGGGCCCCGGCGGTGCTCCGGTTCCTGATGCGCGCGCTCGACCGGTTCAAGGGCGTCGGGCGCTGGCTGCGGAACCGCCTGGCCGACCTGCTCCCGCCGTCCGGCACGGGGCGGTCCAGGCTGCCCGCGACCGTGCTCGGGGTGTTCGCCATGCTGCCGTTCGGCCGGGATCCTCGACCGGCCTTCAGCGCCCAGCCCGCGCCGGTGGAGAGCCCGCCGCTCGCGCCCGCTCCCGGCACGGTCGCCGCCGAGGCCGTCGCCGCCGACATGACGGCCGGCATGACGGCGGATCTTACGGCGGACATGACGGCGGCACCGGCCCACGGCCTGTCGGGCCTCGCCGTCCTCTCGACGCAGGGGATCGCGACACCGGACATCGCCGGCGTCGGGCTCGCCGATCCGGCGCACGGGCCGGGGCAGGCGGACCCGGAGGAGACCGGACCATCCCCCTCCCCGTCCGCCGACCCGGCTCAGGCGGGGGCACAGGCGGGAGTTCCGGGAGGGACTGAGTCAGGGGCTCAGCCGGTGGTTCCGGCGGGGGAGGGCAAGTCCCTGGCCGAGCTCCTCCACGAGCGGCTGCAGGAGATCGACCATTCGACGCGGGGCAGGACGAACATCGCCCAGATCCCTCCCTCCCGCTTCGCCGTGGCGATGATGGAGATCGCCACCGACATGGGCGGCGTCGAGCGGATGATGCGGGACCTCGACATGCTCAAGAGTCCGCTCTACCGGCCGCTCAAGGCCGTATGGGACCGGGCGTCCCACGACGTCGACGCGTTCCGCAAGGGTGTCGAGGACTGGTTCGACGGCGAGATGGAGCGGCTGACGATCCTCTACCGGAGGTACGTCCGCTGGGTGATCGCCGTGCTCAGCCTCACCGTCACGGTCCTGTTCGGCATGGACGCCCTGGAGTACGGCAAGTCGTTGCTGAACGACAGCGCCTACCGCAGCTCGGTGGCGGCGTTCGCCCAGTCGGGCCCCGACGCGCTGGCACCGTTGAAGGAGCGGTGCGCGGCCGGCCAGGACACGTACTCCTGCGTGACCGAGGTGCTCAGCACGCCGGCGTTCGTGCAGATCTTCACGCACGCGCCGGTCGCGGTCGACATGAGCGCCGACGCCGGACCGGCCTGGACGTGGCGCGGCGGCGACTGGTGGAGCCGGGTGTCGTCCCCCGCCCACTGGCCCGGCTATCTCATCACCCTGATCGCGCTGCTGTTCGGCGCGCCCTTCTGGTGGGACATCCTGCGCCGCGTCACCGGCATCCGCTCCCGCGTCTCCACCCCGGAGAAGTGACCGTCAGCGCATGAGCAGGCCGGGGAGGGCGGGCAGGTCGGCCACGCCGGGCAGCAGGTGCGTGTGCCGCTCCGCGCCCAGGCCGACGGCGTCGAGCTTCCCCGTCAGAACACCGATGACGAAGCGCGCGCCCGCGTTCGTGCTCGTTCAGCACCGCATGGGGCGCAGGGATACGCGCACGGGGACGGGGTCAGTCGCCGGTGACGCCGTCGGCCATCTCCCTGAGGATGTCGATGTGCCCGTTGTGCCGGGCGGTCTCCTCGATCAGATGCATGATGATCCAGCGCAGTTCGACGTGCTTGCCGTCCCGGACCGGGCGCTTCGCCAGGGTGTCCAACTCCATGGACGCCACCAGTTCGCGGTAACGGGCGCTCTGGGCCTCGTACTCCGCCAGCAGCTGGGCGATCGGGAAGTCCGGGCCGATCCGCATCTCGCGGTCGGGGTCCTCGCGCGTCCACGGGCCCTCGTCCTCCTCGCCGAGGAGGACGACCTGTATCCAGGAGTACTCCACCCAGCGCAGATGGCTGACCAACCCGGAGATCGTCATGAGCGGCGAGCCCGGGAGGGGAGCACTGGCGGCGTTCTCGTCCGAGAGCCCCTCACACTTGGCGTGAACGGTGGCACGGGCGTAGTCGAGGAAGGTCGTCAGCATGGTGCGCTCATCGAAGGACGAGGGCATGTCGGTGCGTGTCATGCGTCGCATCCTTCATGGGCGCGTTCAGGCTGTCCAGCCAATAAGCCCGAGGCCGGACGACCTTCGTGCGCCGACGGCTCCTCCGTACGGCCCGGTCTCCCGCGGTCAACGAGTGTGGCGGGTACCCGGCTCGTAGAGGCGGGTGGCGTATCCGGGCCCGTAGTACTGCTCCAGCTCCTCCAGCGTCTCCTCCGTCTGCTGGACGCTCTTGACGATCCGCGCGTGCGACGGCAGCACGTCCGGATTCCACGTCTCCGGCTTCCACAACGACGAGCGGAGGAACGCCTTCGCGCAGTGGAAGAAGATCTGCTCGATCTCGACGATGAGGGCCAGCTGCGGCCGGTGCTCCTTGACGATCATCTGGTCGAAGAACGGCGCCTCGCGTACCAGCCGGGCCCTGCCGTTGATCCGCAGCGTCTCGGTACGGCCCGGCACCAGGTAGATGAGGCCGACGTGCGGGTTGGCCAGCACGTTGAGGAAGCCGTCCGCCCTGCGGTTTCCCGGCCGTTCCGGGATCGCGATCGTGGTGTCGTCCAGGACGAGGGTGAACCCCGCCGGGTCGCCCTTCGGGGAGACGTCGCAGGTCCCGTCCGCGCCGGCGGTGGCGATCAGGCAGAACGGCGAGGCGGCCAGCCACTCCCGGTCCCGTTCGTGCAGCGACACACGCTCCTTGGTGACCGCCCTCGGCATCGGATCGCCCAGCAGCTCGCGGAGCTCGGCCTCCGAAGTGATCTCCATCAACCCTGTGAACCCGGCGCTTTCCGGCATGCCCTCTCCCATCGTTGTGTGCGATCGGCCGTTGCCGAGCATACTTCGTGGCTTTTCGTCCGATTGGGTGTCTCCGTCGTCCACGGCGTCGGACGCGTTCGATCTCGCACTCCGAGCGCCTCCTTCTTCGCCGGATGAAGCCGGCGCGTGTCCCGCCAGTCGGCGCGATGCGAGTCAGGGGGTGGGCGTATCAGTCGTGGGGGTGCGGCGGGTGGGGAGGAGGGTTCCGGCGAGCAGCGTTCCGGCCAGGACGACCGCGGAGTTGATCAGGATGGCGAAGCCGACGCCGGACAGGACCACGCCGGGACCGGAGGCGCCCAGACCAGCCATCCTGGCCGTGGCGAGCGCACTCATGATCGGAATACCCATGGTGATGCCGACCTGCTGGGTCATCATGGCCAGGCCGGTGGCCAGGCCCTGCTCCTCGTCCGGCACCCCGGACGTCGCGGTGACCATGAAGCCGACGATGGCGAGCATGTTGCCGAAGCCCATCTGGTGCGGCGCACGCTGACCGACCCGCGCCAGGGGCGGCTCTTCGCCGCGGTGATCGCGGCCGCCATCTGTGACGAGCGTGCGGCCGAGGCCGCCGTCGCCGCCGCCCGCGCCGGTGCGTACGTCAGTTGATCACGATGGCGCCGGGCCCGGCGTCACCTGTTGCCCCGTAGCCATCCGAACAGGGAGCGTTCCTTGGGCCGTCGCTCCGGGGGAGCGGCGGCGGGCGGCGTCCGGGCCGGCTGCCGCTCCCTCCAGTCGCGTACGACCTCGTCGACGTCGAAGGGCGCCAGATTCAGCGGCGGACCCGACATCGCCTTCCGGGTCCCCTCGACGATCTTCTCGTTGATGTCCGCGATGATCTTCCGTACCTCGGCCTCCGACCTCGCTCCCGCCGCTGCGGCGCGGGCCTCCTCGGCCTCCTTGCGCAGGGCGAGCGTGCCGGGCAGAGGAAGCGTCAGGTTCTCCTCGCGCAGCTTCTGCTTGATCCACCACATCTCGTCGTACGGCTTGCCCTGGTCGGGGAGGGGCTTCCCCGCGCCGGGCAGGTTGTCGAACAGGCCGCGCTCGGTGCCCTCGCGTATCTGCCGGTCGATCCAGCTCTCGAAGCTGACCCCGGGTGGTTTGCGCTCCGTCACAGAATCGCCTCCCGTCGCCCGTCGATATACGCAGCCTAACCGCGCGCCGGTACGCGCGCCCGGGGCCGGTCAGGCGGCGCCGGGGATGGTGACGTTCTGCTCCTTGAACGGGTAGCCGGTGTTCGTGGCGTCACGCTGCAGGCCGTCCATCGACGTCTTGCCGGCCTCGACATCGGCATTCGTGGCGGTGCCGCCCTTCAGCTTGTCGGTGAGGCTGGTGAACCGGTCGCTGGCGGCCTCGACGGCTTTGCACAGCGTCGGATTACCCACGGCGAAGCCCTTGGCGACCTTCAACTGGTGCAGGGCGAAGGCACCCGCCACCGCCGCCTTCACGAAAGCGCGCTTCCGCTTCTCCGCCCCGGCCTCGAAGCCGCCGCTGCGCAGGGGCTTGTAGACATAGCGATGGAAGGCGCCCAGCGCGAGACCCGCGTGCAGCGCGAAGCGGGTCTTGGCGAACCGCCTGGTGTTGCCCGCCGTCGGGCATGGGGCGTTGTACTCAGGCCCGGTGGTCGGGGACGGCGCGGCGATCACCTGCGCGACTGTGGCGGCCGCTCCTTGGGGCGCCGGGATGGTGGTCCTGTCGCCGCCGCAGCCGACGAGCAGCGTCCCCGCCAGCAGAGCCGGCGCCGCGTGTGCGGTAATGCGTCGAATGCTCCGTTCACCCACTTCGTCCCCCTATGGATCCGTGGTGGATTTCGTCACGCATAGGTCCGCGCTCCCAGGGGTGTCCCGGATGCCGGACCATCGCGGGGCGGTGTGCCCATCACCCTTCGTTCGCCGAGTTCATCCGCTCCCGGAAGTCGTGTGACGCCGCCCCTGGACTGGTCGTCGGGTGTCGCGGGCGGGGCTGAGCGGCCGTCGTATCACGAGCTTGCCGCCCTGGTCGCGGATAAGCGCGCCTTTGCCACCTCCGGGTCGTCTCAACGCCATGGCCGGTTGGACACTTTGGAATCGGCTGACCGTTGCCGCCCATGGACGGAAGCCCTGCCGACGGTGGTGGGCGGCGCCGTGGGACAGCGGACGTCCTGTGCCGTCGAAGCCGGCCCTGACCCAGTGGCCCGGCGGCGCGTAACCTATCCGATGGTCTTTCCCGGGGAGGAAACCGGCGCGGTCGGCGAGGGAGGCGTGTGGACGAGAGCGTGTCGCTGGCCCAGCTGGCTCATCGGCTGGAGGAGGTGGTGGGCGAACTGCGCGGCATCCCCGTCGACGTCGAGCGGCTGGACGACAGCGAACTCGTTCGGCAGCAGATCGCGCAGGCCGCCCGCTCGGCCGGTGAGCTGCGCGCCATGCACCCGGTGGGCTCGCCGGAGAAGGATCGCCACGAGCAGAAGAGCAGGCGCGACGTGCTTGACGCTCTGCGGCGCGGCGTGGCGATGCGCACGATCGTCCACGCGAGCGTGCTGGATGACCCCCGCAAGGCCGCGAGGATCAGGGAACTGCACGCCGCCGGCGACCTGCACCGTGTCGTCGACGAGCCGATTCAGCAGTTGCTCGTCTTCGATCGTGCGGTGGCGTTCGTCCGGATCACCCCCGTCGCCTACGCTCCGGGTGCCTTGGTGATCAGGCAGCAGAGCCTGATCGCCACCCTCGTCGACCTGTTCGAGCAGACCTGGACCAGGGCCAGGGAGGTCACCGAGCCCGCTCAGCGACTGACGCCGCGCGAGCGCGAGGTGCTCGCGCTGATCGCCGAAGGACGTTCCAACAGCGCCGTCGCCCGCGCCCTGTCGATCACCGAGGCGGCCGTCGGCAAGCACGTGGCCAGCGTGTTCGCCAAGCTGGAGCTACCCGCCACGGAGGACGACAACCGGCGGGTGCTGGCGGTGCTCGCCTATCTGCGCGGCGCGGCGAGGTAGTGCCAGGCCTACCTCGTCCTCGCCCTGGCCCCCATGCGGAGGCGATCCCGCGCCGATTTCAATGAACGCCATGCAGCGAATAACCGGATTGCTGGTCGGCGCCGTCTTCGGCGCGGTTTTCGTCCTCGTCAACGCACAGAGCCCGCTGAGCGCCGTGGTGGTGAATCTTCTACGGGTGTCCGCCTGCCTGGGGGCCGCGAGCGTTCTCACCATGTGGTTTTTCACCGCCCGGAGGGAGCGGTCCGCCGAGGGGCGGCGGCGGAACATGTTCGGGCGGGGTTACCTGATCGTCGTCGCCGCGGAGGCGATCCTGATCTTCGGGGGGATCCGCGTGCTGGCCGCCTGGGGACGCCCTGAGCAGGCGAACGTGGCCTGGGTGGCGTTCGTGGTCGGTGTGCACTTCATCGCGCTGGCGCCGATCTGGAAGGACTGGGGCATCGCCGTACCCGGTGTGGCGCTCACCCTGCTCGGCGCCACAGGACTCGTCCTGGCATCGACGGTCGCCGTCGCCTGGGTGCCGTTCGTCGGCGGCGTGCTGCCGGGGGTGGTGCTCCTGATCGGCAGCATCACCTTCGGCCGGCGCACGATGGCAGCGCGGCCGGCCTAGGCGGTACTGCCCTCGTTGCCGCTGCCGTGGCGATCACAGGGAAAGATCCCCCGAGCCGTGATCGGCCCGAGCAATCGTGTTCCGTCTCCGTTCAGCCCTCGGCCCAGGGAAGCTTGAGCGTGCAACGCGGAAAGCCCGCAGCAAGGGAAGGGCAGGCCCTCGCAGAGCTCGCCGCCCTGTTCGGTCGGTAGACGCGGGCCGGTGGGGTGCGCTCGTGTAAGACGGCGCTGCTGCATGGGCTGCTGTACAGCCATGCCGGGTCTCGCGCTGCGCCTCGTCGTCGACGCCAGCCGCGGGGCAGGCGGGTGAAAAACAGATGTCGGCGGCGGGACAGACCGCTTAGCCTGCGGGGGTGGAGCTTCGAGAAGAGCGGCCGGGCGATGCGGGCGCGGTGCGTCATGTCCATCTGCGAGCGTTCGGCGATCACGGAAGAATCGTGGCCGATCTGGTCGACAGCCTGCGCGACGGGATCCGCTCCGGCGGGGGGTTCGCTCTCGTGGCCGAGGACGCCGGGCAGGTCGTCGGGCACGTCATGTTCACCCGCAGCCTGCTCGATGCTCCGCGGCGGCTGGTCGATGTGCGGGTGCTCAGCCCGCTGGGTGTGCTGCCCGAGCGTCAGCGGCAGGGCATCGGCTCGGCCCTGGTCCGCGCTGGGCTCGAGACTCTGACCGAAGGGGAGAGCCCCCTCGTCTTCCTGGAAGGCGGCCCCGGCTACTACTCCCGCTTCGGGTTCACCCCGGGGGCCGAGTTGGGCTTCCGCAAGCCGTCCCTGCGCATCCCCGACCCCGCCTTTCAGGTGATCAGGCTTCCGGCGTACGAGCCGTGGATGACGGGGACGCTGGTCTACTCCGAGCCGTTCTGGCGTCACGACGCCGTCGGGCTCCGCGACCTCGACGCCTGATGGCGCCGGCGACGTAGGGTCAGGCCTGACCTCGAGCCGCCCTGTAGGCCGGCGATGAGCCGGTGGGCCGTGACCAGAAGATCCCGGTCCGTCCTGGCGCTCCCGTCCTGGACTTCATCCACCAACCCCTGTACCCGTGGATGCTTCCAATCGAGAATGGGTGTGGCCGCCAGGCTGCCCTCGACCGTTGCCCGACGGGAAACAGCAGCACGACGGCACCATGACGCCGAAAAAACCGACTTCGTATTCTGAACGTATCGGCCTCTATTGCCATGTCAACAGGGGAGGGAACGTGCGCGAGGTGGTCCGTGCCAACGATCCGGCGCTGATCTCGGCTGTCGAAGCGTTGCTGCTGGAAGCCGAGATCCCCTATCAGATCGCGGATCAGAACATGAGCATTCTTGAAGGCGGCATCGGTGCCTTCCCCCGAAGGGTGCTCGTCGACGATTCCCGGGAAGAGGAAGCGCGCCGGCTTCTGGTGGACGCCGGAATTCCGCCGAAGGGCATGCGGCTCTAAGCGATCGGGCCGACCGGGCCGGACGCCCGTCCGGCCCGGTCGCGTCCTGGGGTTGCTGTCCGGAGTCGTGCCGAGTTCCTCGGGCACCATGACCCCGAGCTCCACGCTTCGGACGTACACACACCTCATGCCGTCGGGTGAGCAGCGCATGCGGAAGGCCATCGATCGTGCCCTCGGTGGAGTGCCGGCCGATGGCCTTCCATTGAACGCGAGTGCCCTGGATGTGCCCTGAGCGGGTGGCACGAGGCCATCTGCTCAGGGCAACGTCTTACGGGATCACACGTCGTAGTAGAGCTCGAACTCGTGCGGGTGCGGGCGGAGACGGATCGGGTCGATCTCGTTCTCCCGCTTGTACGCGATCCAGGTCTGGATCAGGTCGGGCGTGAAGACGCCGCCTTCGAGCAGGTAGTCGTGGTCGGCCTCGAGGGCGTCGAGCACCTCCTCCAGGGAGCCCGGCACTTGCGGGACCTGGCGGGCCTCCTCGGGCGGAAGCTCGTAGAGGTCCTTGTCGATCGGCTCCGGCGGCTCGATCTTGTTACGGATGCCGTCGATGCCGGCCATGAGCTGCGCCGCGAAGGCGAAGTACGGGTTGCAGGACGGGTCCGGCACGCGGAACTCCAGGCGCTTGGCCTTGGGGTTGGAGCCGGTGATCGGGATGCGGACGCACGCGGAACGGTTGCGCTGGGAGTACACCAGGTTGACCGGAGCCTCGTAGCCCGGCACCAGACGGTGGTAGGAGTTCACCGTCGGGTTAGTGAAGGCCAGCAGCGACGGGGCGTGCTTGAGCAGGCCGCCGATGTAGTAGCGGGCGATGTCGGACAGGCCCGCGTAGCCGACCTCGTCGTAGAAGAGCGGCTCGCCGTCCTTCCAGAGCGACTGGTGGCAGTGCATGCCGGAGCCGTTGTCACCGAAGAGCGGCTTGGGCATGAACGTGACGGTGTGACCGTGCTGGAGCGCCGTGCTCTTGATGATGTACTTGTACAGCATCAGGTTGTCGGCGGTCTTGAGCAGCGTGCCGAACTTGAAGTCGATCTCGGCCTGGCCCGCGGTGCCCACCTCGTGGTGCTGCATCTCGGTCTCGATGCCGGCCTCGATGAGGTTGCGGACCATCTGCGAGCGCAGGTCGGTGAAGTGGTCCATCGGGGGAACGGGGAAGTAGCCGCCCTTGTAGCGCGGCTTGTAGCCCAGGTTGCCGCCCTCGGCCGCCTTGCCGGTGTTCCAGGCGCCCTCGATCGAGTCGATGTAGTAGTAACCGGCGTTCGACTTCGTCTCGAACCGGACGTCGTCGAAGATGTAGAACTCGGCCTCGGGGCCGAAGTAGGCCGTGTCGGCGATGCCGGTGCCCTTGAGGTACTCCTCGGCCTTGCGGGCGACGTTACGCGGGTCCCGGCTGTAGGCCTCACCCGTCAGCGGGTCGTGCACGAAGAAGTTGATGTTGAGCGTCTTGTGCAGGCGGAACGGGTCGAGCACGGCGGTCGACGGGTCGGGCAGCAGCAGCATGTCCGACTCGTGGATGGCCTGGAAACCGCGGATCGACGAGCCGTCGAACATGAGCCCGTCAGTGAAAACATTGGGGCCGAAGTTCTCGACGGGGAAAGTGAAGTGGTGCGTCGTCCCCGGCAGGTCCGTGAACCTGACGTCAACGAACTGCACACCCTCGTCCCGGATGAACTTCAGGACGTCGTCGGCAGAGTTAAACACTCTTGAACCTCCCAGGGGCATGGGCTAGCAAACCCGAAAATAGGCCCGAGCCGTTTCCGCCCCATGTCTCGTTTGTTTCGCGCGTGTTAATGGAAGCGCCCTCCGACAGTAACCGCGCCCGGACGACTAACGCCGTATCGGCGCAGGTGAAACGATGTTCTCGTGTCCCGCAGGTCGGCGTTTCAACCCCGCATGGCCAAGGGTTTCGCGGTCGGCGCGCCGGCACGATCATCGGGACCCCGCCGGGTCGCGCGGGCTCGCCGTCCGTCCTGACGGCCCGTACGCGACGGCCGCGCGGGACCGGATCGAATCCATCATGGAAGTGCCGCCATACTGCCGCCGCATTTCCTGTGGAAATATTGCCCACTCTGTGAATATCTTTGCGAATCGGGCGTCGTCGCGGCGAGGTGATGATACGGAAGGGGGCGATGGGAGAATCGCGCCCCGGCAGATGAAATCGATGTCGAGGTTCTCGATCCCGGGCGGCCGGGACCGGGTCAGCGCCCTGACGAAGTGATGGCGGACGGCACGGGAGACAGGGCGGGCGACGGCGACGAGGCGGTGTCCCGCGATTCCGCGCCGGACGACGGATCGGTCGCCGGGGGAGGGCCGGTCACCGACGGATCGGTCGCCTCACCCGCCGGGCGCATGATGGCGGGCGTCAAGGGACGCGGTGTCGCCGTCGGAGTCGTGTCGCCGCCGAGCAGATCCGGCCGGAGGCTGATGATCGCCCCGGCGACGGCCACCACCCCGAGCATGGCCAGCATCACCACCGGCGTACGGCGCCGCCCCGAGCGGGGGAGTCGCGCCGCCATCGCCTCCATCCGGAGGATTTCCTCCTCGCCGAACTGCGCGACCAGCGCCTCGAAGCGCGCGTCGATGTCGTCAGGGTCCGCCGAGCGCACAGATCACTCCAAGGGCTGAAAAGTCAGGAGACAGGGTTAATCATGGTCGTCGCGGCCTCCAAGCGGAAGACCGGTGACGAGCGCGGATACGCTGTGGAGTCATGAGCAACCAGCAGCCCCGATGGACGCAGACCTGGCTGGGAGGAGTCCGGTCGGCCGGCATCGACCTCGGCTATCCGGGTGAGCGGCTCGGCCTGCCCGCCGATGGGCGCGGTTCCGTCACCGGCTGGGGCCGGCGCTTCGGCGCGATCCTGGTCGACTGGCTGTTGTGCACCTGGGCCATCGCCGGGGGTGTGTTCGGCGCCCACGGGCCGGACGGCGGCTGGGTCGGCCTCGCGGTCTTCGCGGTGGAGAACGTCCTGCTCGTCGGCACCATCGGCATGACGCTCGGCATGCGGCTGTTCGGCCTCCGGGTCGCCACGCTCGACGGTGGACGTCCGCCCTTCGTCTCCGTGCTGGTCCGCACGTTCCTGCTGTGCCTCGCCGTACCCGCGCTGATCTGGGACCGCGACCGCAGGGGTCTGCACGATCGGGCGTCCAACACCGTGGTGGTCCGCCTCTGACGCCCGCGCGCTGAGCGCGGAAAAGATGAACCGGGTTTGCATATGAACCCGGTTCATTTATTGTGCCGGTATGGCCGGACTCAGGGAAGACAAGAAGCGGCGGACGCGGCAGGCGATCGCCGACGTGGCGATGCGCCTCTTCGCGGAGCGCGGGTTCGAGGCGGTCACCGTCAACGAGATCGCCGAGGCGGCCGGCGTCGCGAAGGTCACCCTGTTCAAGTACTTCCCGGCGAAGGAGTCCCTCGTCCTGCACGCGATCGAGGAGGAGGACCTGGCGGGGATCGTGGCGGGCCGACGTCCCGGCCAGTCGCCCCTGGAGGCGCTGCGCGCGCACTTCCTCGCGTTCGCCGCAGAACCGGGCGTCGCCGACACGGACGGGCTGGTCGCCCAGATGAAGGTGATCGTGGACAGCCCCGCGCTCACCGCCGCCGCCAACCGGCTCCAGTACGGCCAGCGGCGCGCCCTCGCCCGCGCCCTGTCCGGAGACCACGGGCTGTCTGCCCCGTGCGAGCCGCCTGAGCGGGCAGGCGCCCAGGCGGCCCAGCGGCCCGCCGAACTCCCGGCGGGGCCGGGCACCCACCCCACCGGACAGGCCGCCGAGCGAGACGGCGCCGAGCCGCCAGCGGAGCACGGCGCCGGATTGGCGGCGGAGTTGGCGGCCGCCCAGATCAGCGCGGCCGTCCTGACGATCCAGGAGACGTTCTTCCACCGCATCGCCTCCGGGATGCCGCTCCACGAGGCAGGACGCCGTCTGGCCGGCGACGTCGACCTCGCCTTCGACCTCCTCGAGAACGGGCTGGCCCGCCGTCTCGGCCCCTAGCCGTGCCGCCCGGCACGAGCCGCGACCTCCCCGACCCGTGATCCCCGACCCGTGATCGGCGACCTCGCGATCTATCGACCTGTGGCCTTCCCGCCCCGTCCCCCGACATGGGAGTTGTGACATGAGAGCTGTGGGCATCAACTACGACACCGGGTTCCTCCCCGGCAGCGCCTCCCGGCCCCACTTCGACCCCGAGGTGGTACGCCGCGAGATGCGCGTCATCGCCGACGACCTGCACTGCACCGCCGTACGCGTGTCGGGCGGCGACCCGGAGCGGCTCAGCGTGGCCGCCGAGCACGCCGCCGCCGCGGGCCTCGAAGTGTGGTTCGCACCCTTCCCCTGCGAGCTCACCACCGAGGAGATGCTGCCCTTCTTCGCCGACTGCGCCGCCAGGGCAGAACGGGTGCGTACGGCGGGTGCCGAGGTGGTCTACGTCATGGGGTGCGAGATCAGCGGCTTCGCGCCCGGCTTCCTGCCGGGGGAGACACTCTACGACCGGCTGGGCGCCCTGGCGTCGTTCACCGTCGAGGACTGGGCGTCGATCGGGCCGATGCTCGGGCGGCTGAACGCCTTCCTGGCCGAGGCGGCGGGCGTCGCCCGCGAGCGGTTCGGCGGGCGGCTGACCTACGCCTCCGCGCCCTGGGAGTTCGTCGACTGGACGCCGTTCGACGTCGTCGGCGTCGACGCGTACCGCGGCGCCTACAACGCCGCGAACTTCCGCGAGGAGATCCGTGGCCACTTCGGGCACGGCAAGCCGGTCGCGGTCACCGAGTTCGGCACCTGCCCCTACCGGGGCGCGGGCGAGCGAGGCGGCATGGCGTGGGCGATCGAGCAGGTGGAGAACCTGGTGCCGGACGAGTCCGAGCAGGTGCGCTACTTCGAGGAACTGCTCGCCGCCTTCGAGGCGGAGGGAGTGGACAGCGCGTTCTGGTTCACCTTCGCCGGATACGAGCGGCGCGGTGACCGCGACCCCGGTTCGTACGGCGTCGTCAGCATGATCGACGAGGTGCGCTGGAAGCCGAGGGAGATCTTCCACGCCATGGCGGCTAGGTATTCAGACAACTGAAGATCGCGGTGCCGGGGAGGTGCCGGCCGCGCAGGGGGCTCCAGCCGCCCCACACGCCCTCGTGGCCCTCCGGCCATTCCGGCTCGACCAGACCCGTCAGGGCGAACCCTGACGCGGCGATGAGGCCCACCCAGTCGCCCAGCGTCCGGTGGTGCTCCACGTAGGCCGGCACCCCGCCGTCGGACAACTCCACGTACGGCGCGCGGTCGAAGTAGGACCGGTCCGCGGTCAGCCCGTGCGGGCCGGGATCGTCGGGAAACGCCCACCGGACCGGGTGGCTGACCGAGAACACGAACCGCCCGCCCGGACGCAGCACGCGGCGCACCTCGGCGAGCACGGCCCCGGCGTCCGCGACGAACGGCAACGCCCCGAACGCCGAGCAGGCCAGGTCGAAGGAGTCGTCGAGGAACGGCAGGACCTCCGCGTCGGCCTGCACGACCGGCAGGGACGCCCCCGTCTGCTCGTCGATGCGGCGCGAGTGCTGGAGCTGCCGGTAGGACAGGTCGAAGGCCGCGACAGAGGCGCCCTGGGAGAGCAGCCACCGGCCGCACTGCCCGGCGCCACAGCCGACCTCCAGCACCCGGTGACCGGCCACATCGCCCAGCAGCCGGGCGTCGGCCTCGTCCAGTCCCTCCGGGCACCAGATGAACCCGTCGTCGCGAAGGAACTCGCCGTGCTCCGCCTGGTATTCGTCCGCCGCGCCGTCCCACCAGCCACGATTGGCCTGTGCGGTCTCGGCGCGGGTGACGGACCTCCTGGTGACACCCACGTCGGATCCGGGGCTCAGCGGGCCTTGGGGCCACGCGGCATGCGTACACCCTTGGGCATGGGGCCCTTCGGCATCGGCATCGCCGGCGTCAGCGCCCGCATGCGGTTGTTGATCTCGGACACGACGGGCTTCTTGAGGTTGCGCGGCAGCTTCATCAGGTGACGCTGGAGCTTGGCCAGGGGCACCTGCCCGTCGCCGTCGCCGCACTGGACGTCGTACACCGGGACGTCGAGCGCGACCCGCTGCACCCGCTTCTTCTCCGCGACCAGCATCCGCTGCACGCGGTTGCCCGGCCCCTCGGAGACGAGGATCACACCGGGGTAGCCGACCACCCGGAACACGAGGTCCTGGTCGCGGTTGACCGCCACCGGCTTCTCCTCGACGTACCAGTTGCCGCGCATGCCCTGGAGAATCGCGTACGTCGCGCCGGGCTGGCCGTCGAGCATGGTGTACTGCGCGCGCTGTGCCAGCCGGCTGAACACGATCAGGCCGACCAGGACGGCGGCGAGCACGCCGAAGACGTACCACGTCCAGCCGAAGAAGACGCCGAGGACGACGAAGACGGCGAGGGTGCCCAGCGCCGACCCGTAGACGATCGGCATGCCCTTGGGGTTGGCCTGTTTAACGAACTGGGCGACCATCCGGATCTGCTTGAGCCGTCCCGGAGTCGCAGGGTCTTTCGCCATGCTCTGCAGGATACAAATCCCAGGGTGAATTAATGAAAACGAGACCCGCCCACACGGCTCACGCGTGAGCCGTACGAGCGGGTCCGGGTGGTTTCGAAGCGGATTTCCGGCAGGGGCTAGAGGGTCTGCCGCACCGTGATCGCCTGCTGGTACAGGCGGCCGGCCCGGTAGGACGAGCGGACCAGGGGGCCCGACATGACACCGGCGAAGCCGATCTCCTCGGCCTCCCGCTGCAACTCGACGAACTCCTCGGGCTTGACCCAGCGGTCGACCGGGTGGTGGCGCGGGCTCGGCCGGAGGTACTGCGTGATCGTGATCAGGTCGCAGCCCGCCTCGTGCAGGTCACGCAGCGCCTGGACGATCTCCTCGCGCTCCTCGCCCATGCCGAGGATGAGGTTGGACTTGGTGACCATCCCGGCCGCGCGGGCCTTGGTGATCACTTCGAGGGAGCGCTCGTAACGGAACGCGGGCCGGATCCGCTTGAAGATCCGCGGCACGGTCTCGATGTTGTGCGCGAACACCTCGGGCCTGGCCGAGAAGACCTCCTCCAGCTGCTCGTCGATGCCGTTGAAGTCGGGCACCAGCAGCTCGACGCCGCAGCCGGGAAGCAGCGCGTGGATCTGGCGGGCGGTCTCGGCGTACAGCCAGGCGCCGCCGTCGGGCAGGTCGTCACGGGCGACACCGGTGACGGTGGCGTAGCGGAGGCCCATCTGCTTGACCGACTCGGCCACACGGCGCGGCTCGTCCCGGTCGTACTCGGCGGGCTTGCCGGTGTCGATCTGGCAGAAGTCGCAGCGCCGGGTGCACTGGTCACCGCCGATGAGGAACGTGGCCTCCCGGTCCTCCCAGCACTCGGAGATGTTGGGACATCCCGCTTCCTGGCAGACCGTATGCAGGCCCTGATCCTTCACCAGGGATCTGATCTCGTTGAAGTTGGGGCCGTTGTGGAGCCGCGTCTTGATCCACGGCGGCTTCTTCTCGATCGGGGTCTGGCTGTTGCGCACCTCCAGGCGGAGGAGCTTACGGCCATCTGGGGCAACGGACACGCTGTCCAGCTTATTACCCGCCCCAGGATGAGCCGTCAGGCGAGGTCCTCCTCGTACATGTCGTACGGCTCGGTGCCGAGGGCCTCCGCGAGGCGCTTCTCGGCGAACGGGATGACCTCGTCGACCGTGATCCGGCGGCCCGTCTCCGCGGACAGGGAGGTGACGCCCGCGTCGCCCTCCACGATCCGGTTGTACCAGCTCAGGTCGTTGACGCAGTTGAGGGCGAAGCCGTGCATGGTCACGCCGCCGGTGATCCGGATGCCGATGGTGCCGATCCTGCGGTCCGGCAGGCCGCTCGCGGCGTCTCCGGGCATCCACACGCCGCCCTGGCCCGCGATCCGCCGCGCGGCCAGCCCGAAGTCGGCGCAGATCTGGATCAGCACCTCTTCGAGGAGCCGGACGTACCCCGCGACGTCGGAGACCCGGATGATCGGATAGCACACAAGCTGCCCTGGACCGTGCCAGGTGATCTTCCCGCCGCGGTCCACGTCGATGACGGGCGTGCCGTCGGCGGGCCGTTCGTGCGCAAGGGTGCGGCTGCCCGCCGTGTAGACGGGCGCGTGCTCAAGCATGAGGCACAGATCGGAGATCTCGTCCGCCGCCCGGCGCCGGTGCGCCCGGCGCTGGAGACTCCACGCCTGCTCGTACGGAACGTCGACACCCAGCCGCACCACGGCGAGCCCGCTCATGACTCCTCCTCGCCCAGAGGCTCGGAGTCGCGTTCGCGAAGGGCACTGTGCCTGTCGATTCGCTCGCTCCGCTCGCTCATGACGTCTCCTCGCCCAGCGGCTCGGGGTCGCTCTCGTTCACCCGTCCAGGTTAGACGTGAGGAGTCTGGGCTCGATACGGAACTCCTTGACACCGCCTGCACCGTCCTTCTCGATCCGGTACGCGTAGCCGCCGGGGTCGACCGTCACGGCCTGGATGAAGTCGGTCCCCACGTAGTGCAGACCGACGCCCTCGTCCGCGGCGAACCCGTCGGGCAGCTCACCCGAGGCCACCGAGGCGTGCAGCAGTTCCCTGCGCTGCGGGTCGGAGTTGTAGTGCACGCCGCAGGAGTAGGGCAGGAAACCCAGCCCCTCGGCCCACGGCCGGAGTTTCGGCCCGAACGAATCCGTGTTGCCCCCGACGTGCCAGCAGAGGGCTCCGGCGCTCTGGCCGGACAGGACGACACCCGACCGCCAGGCCTCGGCGAACGCCTCGTCCAGCCCGTGCAGGCGCCACAGCGCCGCGAGGTTGGCCACGCTGCCGCCGCTCACGTAGATGGCGTCCTGCTCCAGGATCCACTCGCCCGGCTCCGCGACGTTCGGCATCGGGAACACCGTCAGGTGGCTGACCTCGACGTCCCACTCGCGGAACGCTCCGTACATCTTCAGCAGCCAGTCGGCGTCGTCTCCGGTGGCGGTGGCGAGGAGCCCCAGCTTGGGCCGATCCTGGCCGGTGAGGTCGAGGACGTAGCGCAGCAGTCCGGTCGGCTCGATGAACCCGTGCCGCTCGGTCTGCCGGAACGACCCGCCACCGATGGCGACGATGTGAGACTGCCCGATCCGGCTCATCGGTCACTCCAATATCGGGAAACAGGGAGTCATCAGAGTACGGCGGCGAGCGCCTCTGTGAGGGTGGGATGCGAGAACCGGTGACCGGCCCGCAGCAGGCGGCGGGGGATGACACGTTGGCCGGTCAGGACCCCTTCGTCCGCGAAATCGCCGAGGGCCATGCGCAGCGCGAACGCGGGCGTCGGGATGGGCATGGTCGGCCGCCGCAGGGCCTTCCCGATGGCCTTGGTGTACTCGGCGTTGGTCACCGGCTGGGGCGCGGTGAGATTGACCGGCCCGGAAATATCCGCATTTGATATGAGAAATCTCACGGCGTCCACCCAGTCGGGCAGGGAGATCCACGAGACGTACTGCCGCCCGCTCCCCAGGCGGGCGCCCGCGCCGATCTTGAAGATGGGCAGGACCTTGGCCAGCGCCCCTCCACGGCTGCTCAGCACGACGCCGGTGCGCAGCCGTACGAGCCGGATGCCCTCCTGCTCGACGGGCTCGGCCGCCTCCTCCCAGTCGCGGACCAGCGTGGCCAGGAAGCCGGTCCCCGCGGGGGCGGACTCGTCCACCTCTCGGTCACCGGTGTCGCCGTAGTAGCCGATCGCCGACGCGGACAGCAGCACCCGGGGCCTGCTCCTGAGCAGGGCCAGCGCTTCGACGAGCGTGTGCGTGCCCACGATGCGGCTGTCGACCAGCTCCCGCCTGTACGACTCCGTCCACCGGCGGTCGGCGATCCCGGCGCCGGCCAGATGGACCACGGCCTCCGCGCCCTCCAGGACGGACGGGTCGAGAAGGTCGCGCTCCGGATCCCAGAACTCCTCGTCCGACGCCTCGGGCTCCCGCCGTACGAGCCGCAGGACCCGGGCGCCGTCGGCGCGGAGAGCGCTGACGAGGGCCGAACCGAGGAACCCCGACGAGCCGGTCACAACGATGGTCATGCCGTCCACGGTAGGTCGCGAGCCGGGAAACGGCGGAGGCCGCCCCGCTGACACGCGGAACGGCCCCCGGGAACCATGCGGCTCCGGTACAGCTCAGTGCACGTCCGTCACCGGCCGGAGCGGATCACAGCGGATCCACGCCGATCAGTACGGCTCCGCGCCGGGAACCGCTCAGGCGAGGCCGAGCTGGTTCTCGAAGCGGCCCTCCTCCAGGCGGCGCTTGACCGTCGTGAGGAAGCGGGCGGCGTCGGCGCCGTCGACCAGGCGGTGGTCGTAGGTCAGCGCGAGGTAGACCATCGAGCGGACCGCGATGACCTCGCCCTCCGGCGTGTCGAGCACGACCGGACGCTTGACGACCGAGCCGGTGCCCAGCATGCCGACCTGCGGCTGGTTGAGGATCGGCGTGTCGAACAGGGCGCCGCGGCTGCCGGTGTTCGTCAGCGTGAACGTGGCCCCGGTGATCTCGTCCGGCGTGACCTTGTTCGCGCGGGTCCGCTCGGCGAGGTCGGCCGTCTTGCGGGCGAGACCGGCGAGGTTGAGGTCACCGGCGTTCTTGATCGTCGCCGCGATCAGGCCGCGCTCGGTGTCGACTGCGATGCCGAGGTGCTCGACGTCGAAGTACGTGACCTCCATGGTCTCGTTGTTGATCGTCGCGTTGAGCTTCGGGTGCTGCTTGAGCGCCTCGATCGCCGCCATCTCGAAGAACGGCATGAACGACAGCTTGACGCCCTCGCGGCGGAAGAACTCGTCCTTCGCCCGCGCGCGCAGCCGCGCGATCTTCGTGACGTCGACCTCGACCACCGTGGTGAGCTGGGCCGCGGTCTGCAGCGACTCGACCAGTCGCTTGGACATGGTCTGCCGCAGGCGGGACATCTTCTCGGTGGTGCCGCGCAGGGTGGTGTCCACCTGGACCTGCTCGGGGGCCGCGGCGGGAGCGGGCGCGGCCACGGGGGCGACGACCGCCGGAGCCGCCGGAGCCGCCGGAGCGGCGGCAGGGGCGGCGGCAGCGGCCTGCTCGCGCTGGACGCGAGCCGCCTCGACGACGTCCTGCTTGCGGATGCGGCCGCCCACGCCGGTGCCGGTCAGGGCGTCGAGGTCGACACCGTGCTCGGCGGCCAGCTTGCGGACCAGCGGCGTGACGTACGGGCTCTCGCCGGCCGGGGCGACCTCGGCGGCCGGGGCCACCGGAGCGGGCGCGGCGACCGGAGCGGGAGCCGGAGCCGGAGCCGGAGCGGGGGCGGGGGCGGGGGCGGGCTGCGGGATCGAGGAGATCGGCGGAGCCGGAGCGGGCGCCGGGGCGGGAGCCGGCTCAGGCGCGGGAGCGGGCTCGGGCTCGGGAGCCGGGGCGGGCGCCTCGGCGGCGGGAGCGGCCGGAGCGGCGGCGCCGCCCTCGGCGTCGATGACGGCGAGCTCGGCGCCGACCTCGACGGTCTCGTCCTCAGCGACGACGATCTTGGTGAGGTAGCCGGCGGACGGCGAAGGGATCTCGGTGTCGACCTTGTCCGTCGACACCTCGAGCAGCGGCTCGTCGGCCTCGACGCGCTCGCCTTCCTTCTTCAGCCAACGGGTTACGGTGCCCTCGGTAACGCTCTCTCCGAGCTGGGGCATGGTTACGGAGACCGGCATGGTTCTCTTCTCTCGCGTTTCCTGTGAGGGCCTTAGTTGTGGACGTGAAGCGGCTTGCCGGCCAGGGCCAGCATCGCCTCACCGAGGGCCTCGGACTGGGTCGGGTGCGGGTGGATCAGCTGGGCGACGTCACCGGGCGTGGCCTCCCAGTTGTAGATCAGCTGGGCCTCGGCGACGAGTTCGCCGACGCGGCTGCCCACCATGTGCACGCCCAGGACCCGGCCGTCGCGCTCGGCGACGACCTTGACCTCGCCCTGGGTCTGCAGGATCTTGCTCTTGCCGTTTCCGGCGAGGTTGTAGCTGAGCTCGACCACGTCGTGGCCGCGCTCGCGGGCCACGGCGGTGCTGACGCCCACGGACGCCACCTCGGGCTCGGAGTAGGTGATGCGCGGCACGCCGTCGTAGTCGATCGGGACCGGGTTCAGACCGGCGATGTGCTCGGCGACGAGGATGCCCTCGGCGAAGCCGACGTGGGCGAGCTGGAGGGTCGGGATCAGGTCGCCCACGGCGTACACGCCGGGAACGCCGGTCTGGCAGTACTCGTCGACCTTGACGTAGCCGCGGTCGACGGTGACGCCCGCCTCCTCGAAGCCCAGCCCGGCGGAGACCGGGCCGCGGCCCACGGCGACGAGCATGAGCTCGGCGTCGAGGGTCTTGCCGTTCTCCAGGGTGACGACGACACCGGTGTCGGTGGTCTTGACGCTCTCGAACCGGACGCCGAGCTCGTACTTGATGCCCCGGCGGCGGAAGGCGCGCTCCAGGAGCTTGGAGTTGGACTCGTCCTCGAGCGGCAGCAGGTGGGGGAGCGCCTCGACGATCGTGACCTCGGCGCCGAAGGACCGCCACACGCTGGCGAACTCGACGCCGATCACGCCGCCGCCCAGGATGATCACCGAGCTGGGGACGCGGTCCAGGACCAGCGCGTGGTCGCTGGAGACGACCTTGTCGCCGTCGATCTCCAGGCCGGGGAGCGACTTGGGCACCGAGCCGGTGGCGAGGACGACGTTGCGCCCCTCGAAGACCTGGTCGCCCACCACGACGCGGTTCGGGCCGGCCAGCCGGCCCTCGCCCTCGACGACGGTGATCTTCTTGCTCTTGATGAGCCCCGCGAGGCCCTTGTAGAGCCCGCTGACCACCTTGTCCTTGTACGAGTGGACCGCGGGGACGTCGATGCCGTCGAACCGCGCGCGGACGCCGAACGCCTCGCTCTCGCGGGTCTGGTCCGCCAGCTCGGCTGCGTGAAGAAGGGCCTTGGTGGGAATACAGCCACGGTGCAGGCAGGTGCCGCCGACCTTGTCCTTCTCGATGAGGACGACGTTCATGCCGAGCTCGGCCGCCCGCAGTGCACAGGCGTAACCGCCGCTGCCGCCGCCTAGGACGACGATGTCATAGGGGCCGCTGCCATCAGCCACAGGAATGCTCCTCGTTGGATTGCCACACCGCCGGTTGGACCCGACAGCATCTTTTCACTTGTCTATGAAGATCGTGGTTCAGTCGGCGGCGCGTCCGCCGTCGGCGGCGTAGCGTTCCGCCAGGGCCACCAGCGTGCGGGTGATCGCCCCGGTTCCGCCCTTGGGTGTGTAGCCGTACGGCTCCGCCTTGTTGAAGGCGGGGCCCGCCATGTCGATGTGCGCCCAGCGAACGCCGTCCGGGACGAACTCGCGCAGGAAGATGCCCGCCGCGAGCATCGCGCCCCACCGGTCGGGATTGAGGTTGGCGATGTCGGCCACCGGCGAGTCCAGGCCCTTGCGCAGTTCGTCGGGGAGCGGCATGCCCCAGGCGGCCTCACCCTGGGAGACGGCGACCTCGACGACCTCCTCGCGGATCGCGTCGTCGTTGGCCATGACGCCGCTGGTCCGCCAGCCGAGCGCGACGATCTGCGCGCCGGTGAGGGTGGCGACGTCGACGATCAGGTCAGGGCTGTCCTGCGCGGCGCGCGCGATGCCGTCGACCAGCACCAGCCGGCCCTCGGCGTCGGTGTTGAGCACCTCGACGGTCTTGCCGCTGAAGGTGTGCAGCACGTCGGAGGGGCGCATCGCCGTACCCGACGGCATGTTCTCGGCGAGGCACAGATAGCCGACGGCGTTGACCGGAAGGCCGAGCCTGGCGATGGTGATCAGCGCGCCCAGGACGGCGCCCGCGCCGCCCATGTCCGACTTCATCCAGTCCATCGAGTTGGCCGGCTTGAGCGAGAGGCCGCCGGAGTCGAAGGTGATGCCCTTGCCCACGAAGGCGAGGGTCCGCGAGGCGTCCGGGTGGCCGTACGCGAGACGGACCA
Source organism: Microtetraspora glauca (assembly GCA_001570385.1). GTDB lineage: Bacteria > Actinomycetota > Actinomycetes > Streptosporangiales > Streptosporangiaceae > Microtetraspora > Microtetraspora glauca. The sequence continues at coordinate 93,570 of BBYL01000014.1, forward strand.
GGCGGGGCGGGTTGACCGAGCCCTGGCCGACGCCGGAGATGCCGCCGTAGCCGGCCTCCTTGAGCGCGGTCTCGTCGAGCACCTCGACGGTCAGGCCCGCCTTGGTCCCGGCGTCCTCGGCGATGTCCGCGAACTTCGCGGGCCACAGGTCCGACGGGGGCATGTTGACGAGGTCGCGCACCAGGCTCACCGCCTCGGCGACGGTCGACGCGCGCTCCACGGCGGCGTCCGCGCCGTCGGCGGCGGAGAGCACGGTCAGCTCGCCGACCGGCTCCTTGCGCTCGCCGGTGCGGTATCTGCTGAATTCGTAGGCGCCGAGCAGCGCGCCCAGCGCGACCGCCTCGGCCTCGTCGGCCGTCGAGGCGGGCAGGGCCAGGGCGGCGGAGGCCGTACCGGCGAGGGCGCGGGCCGCGGCGCCGGAGGCGCGTCGCAGCGTCTCCGGGTCGTATCCGTCGTCGGGCCGCTCACCGAGGCCGACGGCGAGCACGAGCGGCGCGGGCAGGGCGCCGAGAGTAGGGATCTTGGCGATCTCCTCGGGTTTCCCGGTGAATCCGACCGCGCCGAGCGCTGCGGCGAGGGTGCCGCCCAGAGCCTGGTCGAGGTCGTCGGCGCCCGGGGCGACCTGTGGGCCGTCCGATGAGGCGTGGATGCCGACTACGAGAGCACCGGTCTCGATGGAGACCGTGTCAGATGCGAGAACGCGCACTGTGGTCACGGGTGCCGATGCTAGTCGCGCTTTCAGCGTACGCATAAACGAGGGTTCGTCCTACCAATGGGTGGGGGAGATGGTGCTGATGGAATTAGCACCATCTGGATGATGATGCTAATGTCGCTAGCATCATGTTGCTGAAGCTCGATCTCAACGATCCGCGGCCCCTCCATGAACAGGTCGCCGACGCCATCCGGCAGGCGATCGTTCAGGGGGACGTGGCTCCGGGGGACCGGTTGCCCCCGGCCCGCGACCTCGCTGACGCGCTGGGCGTCAACGCCAACACGGTCCTGCGGTCACTGCGCGACCTGCGAGACGAAGGCCTGCTCGAGTTCCGCCGCGGCCGCGGCGTCTCGGTCCTGAGCCGGCCCGACCCCCGCGAGGCGCTCAGAGCCATGGTGAGGGACCTGCTCCATGAGGCCGTCCGGTACGGCTATCGCCCCCACGACATCATTGAACTGATCAAGGAAATCTCATGAACGACTTGTCCGTACGGGACGCCGCCTTCCGCGGGCGCTTCCTCCTGGCGGCCGGAGCGTGGACGGTCCTCGTCACCGCCGTGCTGGTCGCCGTGCCGCTCTGGTTCAGGGACCGGCTGCCCGACCCGCTGGCCGCGCACTGGGGGCCCTCCGGAGATCCGGACGGCACGATGCCGTTCACCGTGTTCGTCTGCGTCGCCCTGCTGTGGGTGGTCCTCGCGGGAGCCTGCCTGGGGGCGGCGGCCGCCGGCCGTGCGGTGAACCGGCGCGCGGCACGCCGCTGGATCACGGCCGGGCTGGGCTGGGGCGCCGCCTTCATACTCGGCCTGCAGATCCTCACGATCGGCGCCAACCTGGACCGGCGGCGCTGGGAGGACGCGGCGTCCCTCGGCTGGCAGGCGGCGATCGTGATCGCCGTCGCGTTCCTGGCCGGCTGGCTCGGCTGGCTCGCCGGACGGCCGGGGCCCGACGAGCGGCCGGCTGCCGGCGAGGCCACGCCGCCGGCTCTCGTGCTCAGCCCGGGGGAGCGGCCCGTGTGGGTTTCCAGCGTGTCCTCGCCGGTCGCCGTGGGACTCGCCCTCGCCGCACTCGCCGCCGCCGTGTCGCTCGCCGCCTGCGCCCTCTTCGGCCTCCCCGCCGAGTTGTGGATCGGGGCGGGGGTGTTCGCCGTCGTCGGCCTGGCCGGTCTCTGGCTCTCCTCGGTAAGGGTGAAGGTGAGCCCGGAAGGCCTCACGGTGTCCTACGGCCCGCTGCGGTGGCCCTCCAGGTCGGTGCCGCTCGCCAAGCTCGACCGGGCCTGGACCGAGCGGCGTGCCCCCGCCGACGTGGGCGGCTGGGGTTATCGCGGGCTGCCCGGCCAGAGCACGATCATGATCCGTGGCGGCGAGTGCCTGGTCGTCCGCTACACCTCGGGCGGCGAGCTCGGCATCAGCGTGGACGACGCGGCTCAGGGAGCCGCCCTGCTCAACGCTCTTGTGGCTTCCGGTGTGGCTTCCTGAGACTGATGGAGTGTCGATGCGCCGATCTGGTGATCTTCTGCTGTTTCTCGTCGTCTCCTTCGGCTGCGCGTGGCTGCTGGCACTCCCGCTGTGGCTGAACGGCTCGGGGCTGCGGTCGCCGCTCGTGACGCCCGTCGCGGCGGCGATGATGTTCACTCCGTCCCTCGGCGCGCTCGCCGCCTGGCTGGTCCGCCGTCGCGGGACCCCGTTTCGTGAATGGGCCCGCCTCACCGGCCTCACATGGGGGCCGGTGCGCAGGAGGACGCTCGGCCTCGTCGCCGCCACCTGGCTGGGCGTGCCGCTGCTCGTGCTGGTCGCGCTGGCCGTGAGCGCGCTCACGGGCGCGGTCGACCTCGACGTCGGGGGGCTCAGCCTCTTCCGGCGACAGCTGGAGGCGGCCGGCGGGGCTCCGCTGGAGCCGGAGACGCTGGCTGTGACCCAGCTCGTCTCTGCGGTCGTCGTCGCGCCGCTGCTGAACGCGATCCCGTCCCTCGGCGAGGAGTGGGGGTGGCGGGGGTACCTTCTGCCGCGGCTCCTCGGCGGCCCCGCCCTCGACGCCTCGCCCCGGCCGGCCCGGCTGGTGTGGCGCGCCATGCTCGTGTCCGGTGTGATCTGGGGGCTCTGGCACGCGCCGCTGACCTTGCTCGGTTACAACTATCCGGACCTCGGCCCGTGGGCGGCGCCGATGTTCGTCGGGGTCTGCGTCCTGCTCGGCGCGATCCTCGGCTGGCTGCGCCTGCGCACCGGCAGCGTGTGGCCGGCCGTGGTGGGACACGGGGCGTTCAACGCCTCGGCCGGTCTGATCCTGCTCGCCGGTGACGCGGCCCACCCGCCCAACCTCGCGCTCGCGGGCGTCACGGGTGTCGTCGGCTGGGCCGTACTCGCCGTCGTCGTGGTCGCCCTGCGCTCCCCGTACCGCGCCGGTGAGGGCGCGTAGACCGCCTCAGCGGAGGAGGAAGGCGCAGAGCAGCAGGGTCGTGGTCGTCGCGCACTCCGCCAGCGCGCCGAGCACGTCCCCCGTGATCCCGCCGAGCCTGCGGACCGCCCGCCGCCGCAGCAGCGCCGCGGCCATGAGGCCGGCCAGCACGGCCAGCGGGTACGCGACCGGCGCCCACCGGAACACCGACCGGAGCGGCGAGGGCTCGAGTGCGGGCAGGAGGACGGCCGCGCACAGGAGGGCCGGCGCGGTCACGGCGATGGCGGGGCCACGCCGTACGGTGCCCGCGACGAAGGCGCCCAGCCCCCCGGGGCGGGCGGCGGGGACGCTGACGCGACAGGCCCAGGTGATCGCGAGCCGTCCGGTGACGCAGGCGGCGATCAGCGCGGGCGGTCCCCAGCCGTCCATCCGGGTCAGCGCGGCCACCTGCGCGAGCAGCGTGAACACGAGCGTGACCACGCCGAACGGCCCGATGTCGGAGCGCTTCATGATGTCGAGCGCCTGATCGGCGGGCTTGCCGCTGCCCAGGCCGTCGGCCAGGTCGGCGAGCCCGTCCAGGTGCAGGCAGCGGGTCAGCCAGGCGAGCGCCCCGACCGCGAGCACGGAGGCCAGCAGCGCGGAACCGCTCGCCCAGCGCGCACCGATCGACACGGCGGCGGCGGCGACCCCGAGCACCAGCCCGGCGAGCGGGGCCAGGAGCATCCCGCGTCCGGCGATCCGGCGATTCACCTCGATCGCGCGTACCGGGAACACGCTCAGGGTTCCCAGCGCGAACCGCCATGCCGCCGCCGTGGAGGCGGGGTCCTGCTCTGGTGTTCCGGACACAACGGGTGATGGTAGTGGCGTGCCGAGGCTGGAACGTGTGCGCTCCCCGCCGCCCGTCGCTCGGCCCCACGCGGACCGGTCCGAGGCGGAGGAGGCGTCCGTCGGTTCGCCCGCCAGGTCCTCACGCTGTCGCTCTCCACCGGGAGTTCCCCCGAGAGCCACGGAAGACGGCTCAGATCGGGAGCGGCAGCACCCGGCCCGCCACGACGAGCGCCACCTCCTCGGACTCGCGGGCGAGGCGCTGGTTGAGGCGCCCCAGAGCGTCGCGGAAGAGCCGGCCGCTCGCGGTCGCCGGGATCACGCCGAACCCGACCTCGTCGCTCACGGCGACGACCCGTGCCGATGTCCGCCGCCACGCCTCGACCAACTCGTCGCACCGCAGAGCCACCCGGTCGAGCGGGGACGGCTCCACGTCGGTCGTACGGGAGGCGTCGTTCTCGCGGTGACCCTCATCCTCGTGGGGGTCGTCACCCCGGCGGGGAGCGGCGCCTTCGCGGGGGCCGCCGTTCTCGTGTGGGGAGTCCTGATCGTCGAGGGTGTTCCGCCCTTGTGCGGCCGCGCTCTCCTGGCCCGGCCAGGCGCCGCACTCGTCGAAGACGGCGGCGATCCAGGTGCCGAGCCCGTCGATGAGGAGCGTTCCGGACGACGCGCGGAGCAGCCCGGCGAGGTCGGTGGTCTCCACCGTCCCCCAGTGCGCGGGACGACGGTCGCGGTGCGCCCGCACTCTGGCGAGCCAGGAGGGATCGTCACCACCCGAGGGGCCCGTCGCCACATAGGTGACCTCCGCCTCGGCCGCGAGCCGAAGTTCCGCCTCCTCCGATTTGCCGGAGCGGGCGCCGCCGAGCAGGAGCGTGCGCCGTGGCGCGGACCGGGCGGGTGAGGGCAGGTCCCGCGTCTCCAGCGCGGTGCCGTCGGGCACGGCCTCCACCCCCCAGAACGCGAGCCGGCGGGCCAGCTCCGCCTCGGATGGGACACGATGGTCGAGGCCGACGGCGACGACGCGGGTGCGCGGCGTCACCCGGCCCCTCCGGCGCAGGTCGCCGAGCCGCTCGGGCCGGTCGAGCGGGTCGAGGAGCACCACGTCGTACGGCGCGGGCGCCTGTTCGTCCGGAGGCCCCTCCCGCCCTACGCGCTGGATGCCCGTGTGGAGCAGCCGCCCTCCGTCCGGGCCGGTCACCGCGAGACCGTCCGGAGTGTGCTCCATGGCGTGGCCGTCCGGTCCCGGCCGCGGACTCGTGCGGGAGGGGGTGGGGGACGGATCGGGGGAGAGCCGTACCACGTCGTCGACGACGACCGACAGGGGGCGGCGGGGCAGGGCGCTCGTCCGTCCGCAGGAGGCGCAGCGGCAGCCGGGGGAGGGCCATCCTTCGGGGCCGGCCGTTCCCTCCAGGAAGATCCTCATTTCGTCCCCTCCGTGCCGCAGGGCCCGCCCGATGCCGGGCCCTGCTGAGGCCGTCGCTCGCTCCTCCCGGTCCTGTACGCCGGGTCCGCGCGACGCCATCTTCCCGTGCCGCCCGCCCGCGGCGGATGGCGGGGCGTCGGAAGGCCGTTCCCGGTACGTACTGGAAGGATCGCCGTCCTGAGCGGTTGTATGGTCGGCGGGACCTGCTCGGAGATCGCGAACCACCGGATCGCGGCCGGGGCGGGTGTCGGCCGGACCCGGAAAAGGAGCGTAAGTCATGACGTGGCGATGGCGTTACGAGGACGCGAACGGTGGCGAGGTGACCAACCGGGACCTGCCGAGGGAGATCTTCACGAGCCAGGCCGACGCCGAGTCCTGGCTCGGGGAGAGCTGGCGGGAGCTGCTGGATTCCGGCGTCGAGCAGGTGTCGCTGCTTGAAGAGGACCGCGTCGAGTACGCGGCGATGTCGCTGCGCTCGGAGTGATGAGCCGCGCGACGCCGTGATGGCCGCCCCCGGCTCCGCGTCTGTGGCCGGGGCGGCTTCAGGCGGCATCAAGGGAGTCGAGCCAGGCCAGCAGGCGGGCGCCCTCGCGGTCCATGACCCCCGGGTCCCGCAGGGCGTTGGCCAGCAGGGACATGCCCTGATAGGCGCCCACCAGCGTCAGGGCCAGGCCGTCTGGTTCCGGCTGGCCCAGTTCGCGGAACTGACGCTCCACCCAGGCGAGCAGTAGCCGGATGACCTTGCCCGCCTCGACGTCGAGGCCGCCCTCGTCGCGCTTGTCCAGTTCGACGGCGAGGGTGCCGGTAGGGCAGCCGTAGCGGGCGGCGAGGTCGCGCTGGCCCATCCAGGTCTCGATGAGGCCTCTGAGGCGCAGGCGGGGATCGGTGAGCCGGTCCAGGTGGCCGGTGAGCAGTTCCAGTCGCCGCGCGTGCTCGGAGAGCGCGGCGGCGACCAGATCGTCCTTGGTCTTGAAGTAGTAGTACACGTTGCCGGCGGGGACGTCGGCCACCCGCGCGATGTCGGCGATGGTGGTGCGCTCGGCACCCTGCCGGTGCAGGACTTCCGCCGCGGCCCTCATGAGTCGTCGCCGCTTGGCGTCAGCCGCCCGGACTCGGCCGGACTCTTTCAAGTCAGTCACCTCACTAACTATATGTCTCTCATGTGTTAGGGTCCTTCTCAGTCAGTCAACTAACTAACAACTCGAAGGGCCTCTCATGATCGTTGTCACCGGTGCCACCGGGAACGTCGGCCGCACGCTGGTCCGCATCCTCGCCGAGCAGGGTCGCGAGGTGACCGCGGTCTCCCGCCGGATGGCACAGGCCGACGCGCCGTCCGGCGTCCGCGCGGTCGCCGCCGACCTCTCGCAGCCGCACGCTGACGTGTTCGCGGGGGCGGACGCGGTCTTCCTGCTGGTCGGCGGAGAGCTGATGATGGTCGGCGACCCGGTCCGGGTCGTCGCCCCGTTGGCGGCCGCAGGCAGGATCGTCCTGCTCTCCTCCCAGGGGGTGGCCACCCGCCCGGATTCCTTGTCGCACGGCCGGGCGTTCGCCGCCTACGAGCAGGCCGTCATGGACTCCGGCGCCGAGTGGGCCATCCTGCGGCCCGGAGGCTTCGCCTCCAACGCCTACGCCTGGGCGCCGTCCATCAAAACGTCCCGTACGGCCGCCGCCCCCTTCGGCGAGGTCGGCCTCCCGGTCATCGATCCCGACGACATCGCCGCCGTGGCCGCCGTCACCCTGACTCGGCCGGGCCACGCGGAGGCGATCTACGAACTGACCGGCCCCGCGCCGATCACCCCGCGCGGGCGCGCGGCCGCCATCGGTGACGCCATCGGCGAGCCCGTCACCTTCGTCGACCAGACCCGAGAGGAGGCCCGCGCCCAGATGCTCACCTTCATGCCCGCCCCGGTGGCGGACACCACCCTCGACATCCTCGGCACCCCGACCGTCCGGGAGCAGACCGTCAGCCCCGACGTCGAGAAGATCCTCGGTCGCGCCCCCGGCACCTTCGCCGACTGGGCCAGGCGCAATGCCGCGGCCTTTCGCTGATGCCTTTCGCTGATGCCGCGGCCGGTCGGGGCGCTCAACCCCCACCCATGTAGCGGAATGCGAGACGTCATCTCTATTGACGGAACCTTTGGCGCAGGTCTAGCGTGGCGGAAAGACGACCACCCGCAGGAGAGCGCCATGATCCACGTTGCCGTACCCGGCTTCGGGGCGATCCTGTCCGGCTGGGAGGAACCGATGCGAGTCCGCCCGCCGCGGAAGGGCATGCGCCCTGGCACCGCCGCGGGAGATCCGCAGACCCCTTTCTGATCTCCGCATCAGAGGCGAGCGGCGCCGCACGAGCGGTCCCGCGGCGTCGTCCGCCGTCCTCGCCTGTCCGGACTCCCGCATCCCGGCTGTGACGGCCTTTTCGAGCTGTCACCGCCCTTCTGAGACGCGACCCCCAAAGTACTCGGAGTGCATCATCATGACCACAGAGGTCTCCCTGTCCCCGATCACCGGCCCGTCCGCATGGCGTGGCGACGAGCTGGCCGGATCCACCGAATGGATCTACCTCCTCAGCGACGCGGAGCGCGAGGAGCTCGAGGAGGTCGGCCGTAAGTTCGTCGCGGACGACCCCGACCTGCGCACCGTGGTCGCGGCCGACTATCCGCTGTCCGCCGCGACCGGTCTGATGGAGGAGTGCGCGCGGCAGATGGACGCCGGGCGCGGGTTCGTCCTGGTCCGCGGTCTGCGCACCGAGGAGTACGGCGACGCGCTGGCAGGTGCGATCTTCTTCCTGATGGGCCTGCACCTCGGCACGCCGATGGAGCAGAACCAGCTCGGCAACGTGCTCGACCACGTCATCGCGACGTCCAACAAGACGCTGGACGACCCGGGCGCGCTGCCGTCGCGGGTGCGCGACCGGCTGCCGTTCCACTCCGACAGCTCCGACGTCGTCGCGCTGATGTGCCTGCGCGCCTCGAAGGAGGGCGGCGCCAGCAGCCTGGTGAGCGGTACGACGATCTACAACGAGATCCTGCGCCGCCGGCCCGACCTCGCCCCCCTGCTGTTCGAGCCCTGGCACTGGGACTGGCGGGGCCAGGACCCGGACGCGCTGTCCGAGACCTACGTGTCCCCGATCTGCAGCTACGTCGACGGCATCTTCAGCACGTACGCGGGCAGCACGATGATCTTCTCCGCGCAGAAGTACGACGGCGTGCCCCGGCTGACCGAGGACCAGATCGAGCTGCTGCACCTCTACGACGAGATCACCCAGGAGCCCGGACTCGCGCTCGACATGGACTTCCAGCCGGGTGACGTCCAGTGGCTGCTGAACTACGCCGCCCTGCACTCGCGCACCGAGTACATCGACTGGCCGGAGCCGGAGCGCCGCCGCCACCTGCTCCGCCTCTGGCTCAAGCGCGACGTGGGCCGCCCGCTCGTGGACGGCTTCGGCAAGAACGTCGTGAAGGCGCGCGGCGCCGAGGAGAAGAAGATAGTGGAGGGCGGCGCCTTCCACATCGCCGAGGCGGTCGTGCCCAACCAGGACTGGGGCAACTGACCGCTGGTCCGGCCCGCGACGGAACGGCCGACAGGGATCGCCCCCCTGTCGGCCGTTCCCGTCTGTCCGCCCGGCCGGTCCCGGCCGCTTCTCCCCAAAACGGAGATGCCCTGGGGAACGGTCCCCAGGGCATCTCGTGTACGTGTTCCTAGGCCGACGGCGCCGACGGCTCGGTGAGCTGCCGGTGCACCTCGCCGCTGTCCCAGTAGTCCGTACGGTGCGTGATCAGGCCGTGCGCGCCCACCCGGAAGCGGAAGACGCCGCGTATCCGGACCGGCTTGCGCCCGGCGGAGACCAGCGTGAACGACATCCGGTAGGCGAGCGCCGCCCGGCCGTCCTCCACGATCAGGTCCTCGACGGCGTAGTGCAGGTCCGCGAAGTCGGCCAGGAACCCCGCGAGGTTCGCGCGGTAGCGATCGCGGCCGGTGACGTCACGGCCGAGCGTGGACGTGTGCTCGTTGACGAAGTCCGGACTCACGCAGGCCGCGATCGCGTCGGCGTCGTGCGCGTTCAGCGCGGCGACGTACCGCGCGACCGCGGCCCGGGTGAGTTCGGAGCTCAGGAGGGGTTCGCCCACAGCTTGCGCACCGTGTCGAACACCTGCTGGTTGTGCGAGATCTCGATGACGTTGCCGTCGGGGTCCTTCAGGGCGCAGATGTAGCCGACCGGGTCGGGCATGTCCCGGGGCTCCCAGTGCAGGCAGCCCAGGTCGCGCGCCCGCTCGGCGATCGCGTCCACGTCGCCGCGCTCCGGCACCTCGATGCCGATGTGCGCGAACGGCGTCAGCAGCCCGAGCTGCCCGCCCTTGTCCTTGTTGAAGGACACGAGCACCAGCACCATCGGCGTCTCGACCTGCTTGTCGTTGGACAACCAGGCGCTCTCACCGTCGGCGTCCCGGAACCGCTCCACGACGACCAGCGGCGTCAGCGCCGTGTAGAAGTCGATCGCCTTGTCGAGGTCGCCGGTCGGCAGGGCCACGTGCGTCCAGCGTGCCTGGGACAGACCGCTCATTTCTTCCTCCGATTTGTCTGATCCATCAAGGGGTGGGTCATGGTGCCGTCCGTCAGGTGGAACCCCGTACGAACGGTTGCCCGAGCGCCTTCGGTTCGCGGTTCCTGGTCGCGAAGACCAGCATCGCGAGCAGCGCGAGCAGGTACGGCGCGACGACCAGGAGCTGCGAGTTCAGCGTCAGGCCGAGGGCGGGAAGCGCGAGGCGCATGGCGTCGGCCAGGCCGAAGAGCACGCAGCCGAGCAGCGTGCGGCCCAGCCGCCAGGCGCCGAAGATCACCGCCGCGATGACGATGTACCCGCGCCCCGCCGTCATGTTCTGGTTGAACGAGCCGACCTCGCCCACCGCCAGGTAGGCGCCGCCGAGGCCGGCCAGCGCGCCGCACCACAGCAGAGCCTGGCGGCGGCGCAGGTTGACGTGGATGCCGGTGACGTCGGCGGCCTGCGGCTGCTCGCCGACGGCCCGCAGCTCCAGCCCCCACCTGCTGCGCTCCACGAGCCACCAGGTCAGCGGGATGACGAGGATCAGCAGGTACACCGGCCACCGCTCGACGAACAGCGGATGGCCGATCAGGGGGATGTCCCGCAGCCACGGGACGCTCACCTGCGACACCTGGTGGGAGTCGAACGAGCTGATCGTGATCAGGAAGCTGGTCAGCCCCAGCACGAGGGCGTTCAGCACCAGGCCGACCACGAACGTGTTGACCTCCAGGCGGTGCGCGAGGTTCCCGTGCACGAAGCCGATCAGCAGCCCGATCAGCACGCCCGCCACCAGTCCGGTGGTGGCGCTGCCGGTCGCCGACGCCGTGGCCACCGAGCCGAACGCGGCGCCCAGCATCATGGCCTCGAGCGAGATGTTCATCGTCCCGGCCCGCTCGGCGAGGTACTCGCCGCAGGCGGCGAAGGCCAGCGGCACCGTGAGCCGGATCCCGCTGGACAGGATCGTGGAGATGTCGTCGGCGGCGCTCACGCGATCGCCTCCTCTGCGACGGGAGTGGCCTCACGGCGGGATCCCGCCGTTCGGTCGCTGGAACGGCGCCGCCTGACGAGGGCGACGACCACGGGCGGCGCGACGAAGGCGAGCACCAGCAGCGCCTTGACCACGTCCACCAGGAACGAGGGCACCCCGGTCGCCGCCAGGAAGCCGCCTCCCGAGCGCAGCACGCCGAAGAGCAGGGCGACGGGCATGGCGGCCAGCGGCCGGTTGCGCGCGACCAGGGCGACCAGCAGGCCGTCCCAGCCGATGTTCATCGCTATGCCCGGCTGGAGCCGGTTGACTCCCACCGGGCTGGCCAGCAGGACCGCCCCGGCCAGGCCGGCCAGCGCTCCGGAGATCGCCAGCGCGGCACCGCCCAGCGCGTTGACGCGTACGCCCGCGTGCTTGGCGGCGAGGGGGTTGCGGCCGAGCATGGTGAGGCGGAATCCCCAGGGAGTGCGCGTGATCGCCACCGCGACGAGCACGGCCGCGACCACCGCGAGGATCAGGCCGCCGTTGATCTGCAGGTCGGGGTACTCGCCGAACGAGCCCAGCAGGCCCGAGGGAGGCAGCGGGTTGGACTGCGGCGAGACCGGCGCGTTGCCGACCCGGGACTCCTGCAGCAGCCACGGCATGTTCACCGCGTACGCGACGACCTGCTGGGCGACGAAGGTCATCAGCATCGTGCTGACGACGACGTTGACCCCGCGCAGCCGGTACATGAGCGAGCTGAGGCCCGCCCACGCGCCCGCGGCCAGCGCGGCCGCCGCCAGCATGACCACCAGCAGCACCGGGCCGGTGATCGCCAGGCGCAGGCCGACCCAGGCCGCGGCGAGCGCGCCGATGAGCACCTGGCCTTCCTGTCCGATGTTGAACAGGCCGGAGCGCGCGCTGACGCAGGCGCCGACCGCGACCAGCAGCAGCGGAGCCATGTAGAGCAGCGTGGACGTCCACGCCGTCCAGTCGGCCATGCTGCCCTGGAACAGGGCCTGGACCGACGCGGCGGGCGAGCCCCCGGTGATCGCGATGAGCGCGGACGAGAGGGCGAGCGCCACGAGCAGGGCGAGCACGGTCGCCGCCGTGGTCTGCCAGCCGTACGGGCCGGGGTTGAGGTGGCGGAGCAGGCGGCGGCCGGTCCCCGAGGGGACGGCGGCCGAGGAGGCGGTCACGCGGCCACCCCGCCCACCAGCATGCCGAGCCGCTCCGCCGTGGCCTCCCCTGTGGAGAGCACGCCGGTGATCCGTCCCGAGGAGATCACCGCGATCCGGGACGCCAGAGCCATGACCTCCTCCAGCTCGGTGGATATCAGCAACACCGCCACACCTCCTGACGCCGCGTCCCGCAACCGCTGGTACATGTCCTCGATGGCACCCACATCCAGCCCGTGGGTGGGCTGCGCGGCGATGAGGACGCCGGGCCCGGCCGACAGCTCGCGGGCGAGGACGACCCGTTGCTGGTTGCCTCCGGACAGGCTCCGGACCGGCGTGTCCATGGACGGGGTGACGATGTTGAACTCCGCCGCCAGGCGGCGCGCGATGGCGTGCATCCTGCGCCGGCTGATGAAACCGCGGCCGCTGACGTCGCCGATCGACTTCATCACCAGGTTCTCGGCGACGCTCATGTCCAGCACGACGCCGGAGCTGTGCCGGTCCTCCGGGATGATGCCGAGACCGGCCCGGTGCAGCGCCCCGGGACGGTCCAGCTCGACCGGACGCCCCGCGAGTTCGACCGTCCCCGAGGTGGGGAGGACGAGCCCGGAGAGCAGGTCGCCGAGGGTGGACTGGCCGTTGCCCTCGACGCCGTACAGACCGACGATCTCGCCGGGGGCGACGTCCAGGCTCAGGTCGGACAGGACGGCCACGCCGTCGATCGTCACCGTCAGATCGCGAAGCCGCAGCGCCGGTGCCGTCCCGGGCGCCGCCGCGTCGGTGCCGGTGCCGGTGCCGGGGTCCGCGGGGGCCGGGGCGCCGTCCACCGGCAGCATGCCGAGCGCGGCTCCCTCGGCCCGCAGCGAGACGTCCCGCCCCACCATCTGGCGGGCCAGCTCCGGCGGCGTGGTCGCGGAGGTCTCGCTGTGGAAGACGACCTTCCCCTTGCGCAGCACCGTCACCCGGTCCGTGGCCGCGGTGATCTCCGCCAGCTTGTGGCTGATCAGGATCACCGCGCGGTTCTCGGCGCGTACGACGTGGCGCAGCACGGTGAACAGCTCCGCCGACTCGGCCTGCGTCAGCACCGAGGTCGGCTCGTCGAGGATGAGCACCGACGGGTCCCGGCGCAGGCACTTGATCAGCTCGACCCGTTGCCGTTCTCCGGCGGAGAGCCGGTCGACGCGGGCGGTGGGGTCGATCGGCAGGCCGTACCGCCGGGACACCTCCTCCACCTGGCGGCACGCGGCGGCGCGGTCGATCTTCCCGGTGTCGCCGAGGATGACGTTCTCCCAGACGGTCAGCGCGTCGATCAGGCTGAAGTGCTGGTGCACCATGCCGATGCCCAGCGCCACGGCCGCCTGAGGGTTGTGGACGTCCACCGGCGTCTCGCCGCGCATGATCGTCCCGGAGTCCCGCTGGACCAGCCCCAGGAGGATCTTCATGAGCGTCGACTTGCCCGCGCCGTTCTCTCCGAGCAGACCGTGGATCTCGCCGTGGTGCACGTCGAGATCCACGTTGTCGGAGGCGACGACCGGGCCGTAGCGCTTGCTGATGCCCCGCAGCCGCAGAGCGGGGGCCGATGGCGGGGTCAGCTCCCTCGCCCGCTCGTCATCTGTCATCTCAGGAACCGAGCCTCTTGACTTCCGCGGCGGGGTCGAACTTGTTGGCGCCGACGTCGGCGATGAACGCGTCGAGCTTCTCCTTGATCTCCGGCTTGTCACCGCACAGCTTCACCGTCGGGTACGGGTCGACGCCGAGCTGCCAGACCTTCTTGACGCCCATCTGCAGCTTGCCCGCGGCGAAGCTCTCCAGCGCGGAGGCGAAGTAGTCGCCCGGGCTGAACAGCACGGAGACGTCGAACTTGGGCTTGGTGGAGGCGCACTGGTCGGTGCCCGGGGTGAGGGTGTAGACGTCGTTGGCGTTGGCCAGCTCCGTGGCGGCGTTCGTGGCGCCCCCGAGGTACGGGTACACCACCTTGACGCCCTGGCTGATCTGCGCCTGCATCGCCTCCTTGGCCTTGGCCGAGTCGTTGAGGTCGCCGGTGAAGGTCGTCACCACCTTCGCGTCGGGGATCACGAGGCGGATGCCCGCGCGGTACGCCCGCACCGCCGAGGTGGTGAAGTCGACCTCGGGACCGGTGATGAAACCGGCCTTGGTGTCGCCGCGCTCCTGCAGCAGCAGGCCGGCGGCGTATCCGGCGGCCAGCAGGCTCTGGTTGGCGTCGTCGACGGAGAGCATGATCTTCGGCGTCTGCGGGATGTTGTCGGCGGACGGCACGTACCACGCCGTGTTGGCGCAGACCGGCTCCTCGGAGGCGGGGATCGCGTCCCTCAGCTCCGAGGCGCCCAGCGCCACCATGTCGACCTTCTGCTGGCAGAGCGCCCGCGCGGCGCTGAGCGCCTCGCTGGTGTTCACGCTGCCCCGCTTGATGAGCGTCCAGCCTTGTGACGTGGCGTACTTCTCGGCGGTGTCGACGAAGCTCTGGTAATAGCCGCCGTCGTTGATGTCGCCGGGGCTGAGCACCCCGATGACGACCTTGCCGTCGCCGTTGACGTCCGGCTGGCCGGCCTGGGTGCCGCCACCCGAGGTGCTTCCGGCGGTCGCGGCCGGAGCCTTCGCCGCGGTCGCGTCGTTGCTGGCACATCCGGCCAGGGCGATCGTGCCGAGGCAGGCGATCATCGCACCGGCGGCCTTGCCCGCTCGGTAGTTTCCGGCCATAACGATCCTCTCGATCTTCTGGGGGCTCGATCTGCTGGGAGTTCGTAGGGGAGTTGTCGGGGTCGTGATTCCGGGCAGTGATCTTCAGGGGGTGTGGTCAGGATGATCTTCGGGAGTACGCCGCCGCCGGGATCGACGGCCAGCGGTGCGGTACGTCCAGGCCGGCCCGGCGCAGCAGCGCCGCGGACCGCTCGGCGGCCTCGCGGCGCAGCGCGCCGGTGTCGACGGTGGTGAGCCCGCGGTCGCGGACGACGACCTTGCCGTCGACCAGCACGTCGCGGACCGTGTGCGTCGGCGCGCCCCACACCAGGTGCGTGGCGAGGTCGCCCCTGGGGGTCCAGGACAAGTCCCGGGTGTCGAGTACGACCAGGTCGGCGGCCTTGCCGACCTCGATCGAGCCGACGAGGTGGCCGAGTCCGACCGCCTCGGCGCCGTCGATCGTCGCCAGGGCGAAGACCTGGTCGGCGCGCAGGACGGGCGCCTCGTCCCGGTCGCGCTCCAGCGCGGCGAGCAACCGCGCCGCGCCGAGCAGGTCGGGCACGTCACCGGCGTTGTGGGAGTCGCAGCCGAGGGCGACCCTGCCGCCCCGGCGGACCAGTTCCCCGTGCCGTCCTGCCCGGCCGTATCCCTGGCCGAGCCGCAGGTACGCCCCGGGACAGGAGGCGACGGCCGTACCCGTCTCGACGACGGCGTCGAGTTCGGCGTCGTCCAGCCAGACGGCGTGGCCGAGCAGCAGCCGGGGACCCAGCACGCCGAGCCGCCGGAAGTGCAGCACGGGCCGGGTGCCCGCCCGCTCCGCGTAGGCCCGCGCGTCGGCGGCGCTGGGGGAGACGTGCCAGGTCAGCCCCACGTCCAGCCGCTCGGCCAGCTCCGCGGCGCCGACGAACAGCTCGTCGCCGGCCAGGTCGTGCCCGACCAGGGTGACCCAGCCGGTGACGGTCCCGCCCGACGCGAGAGCGCGTACGGTCTCCTCCTGGAGGGCCAGGCTCTCCGCGGCGGGCAGCGCGTGGGCGACACCCGGCACGTCCCAGCCCCAGCGGCCGACGCGGGCGCGGATCCCGGCCGAGGCGAGGCCCGCCGCCACCCTCAGCGGGTGGGCGACCGTACCGGGCTCCAGGATCGTGGTGACGCCGCGGAGGAGGGACTCGGCGGCCGTCAGGGTCGCCGACAGCTCGTCGTCGTCGCCGGTGACCTGGTCGTGCAGCGGAACGATCCATCCGAAGATCGCCTCCTCGGAGGCGATGTCGTCCGGGATCATGCTGCGTACCAGGGGATCGGCGGTCGTGTGCTGGTGCGCGTTGACCAGTCCGGGGATCACCACGCAATCCCGCGCGTCCAGCTCCGGAGCGCCGGGGAATCGGGCCCGCAGCTCGTCCGCCGGGCCGATCGCGGCGACGCGCCCGGCGGCCACGGCGATCGTGGCTCCGGTGACCACCTCGCGTCCGGGGGCCATCGTCACCACGTCGCCGCCCACGACGAGCAGGTCCGCGCGGCCGTCTCCGGGCGCGGGCGCCGTGTCGGGTGCTGTGTCGGGCGCCGTGTCGGGTGCCGTCATGGCCGCACCAGAACCCGGCCGACGAGGGACCGGGAGTCGCCCCGGCCGAAGGTCGGGTGCAGGTCCTCGAACCCGCACTCGGCGGCCACGAGGGTGCGCAGGCCACCCGAGAAGTACGTGTCCAGCATGAGGGAGAAATCGTCGGCGGTGTAGGCGCCGGATCCGAGCAGCCGTAGGCCGCGGTGGTAGACGTTCGCCAGCGAGAGGGAGACCTCGTCGCCCGTCGTGTTGCCGAACATGACCAGCCGGCCGCCGATCCGCAGGCAGTCGAGCGAGCGCTGCCAGGTGGCGGCGCCGACGTGGTCGAGGACCACGTCGGCGCCGCGGCCGCCGGTGAAGTCGCGCACCGGCCCGGAGATCGGGGCGTCGCCGCGCAGCAGCAGGTCGGCGCCGAGGCCGGCGGCGGCGGCGAGCTTCTCGTCGGTGCTGGCCACCGCGACGACCCGGGCCCCGGCCCGCTTGGCGAGCTGGATCGCGGCGATGCTGACCGAGCTGGCCGCCGCCTGGACGACGACGCAGTCGTCCGGACCGACCTCGCCCACGCGGTACGTCGCCTGCCAGGCGGTGCTCCACGGCGTCGGCAGCGCCGCGGCCTCGACGAGGCCGACGTGGTCCGGCACCGGGTGGGCCAGGCCGGCCGGCACGGCGACGAACTCGGCGTAGCCTCCAGGGGCGTTGCCGCCGATGACCCGCAGCGCCGCGCAGTGTCCGCGCTCTCCGGCCAGGCAGTGCGCGCAGGAGCCGCAGCCCACGGTGGGGTCGATCACCACACGGTCGCCGACGGCCCGCGACGTGACGGAGGCGCCGGTCGCCACAACGTGCCCGGCGATGTCCATGCCGGCGATGTGCGGCAAGCTGAAGCCGGGGAGCATCCCGGGGCCGCGCCTCTGGAGAAGGTCCAGGCGGTTGAGCGCGCAGGCGGCCACCCGGACGACCACGTCGTGCGGACCGGGTTCGGGCTCGGGGACCCGCTGGACGGCCACCGCCTCCGGGCCTCCGAAGGCCGTCTGGACCAGTGCTCGCACGCTACCCTCCACGGATCGCCAATGTTGATGCCATCTCGCATTGTGATTCGGTGGCTCGCAATGCGACGTACTCTGCTACCGCTCCGGTAGCGTGTCAATGCCCCGACGGCATCTGGCTCCGCACGTCACGCGCTTGTTACACGCGGATCGCCGGGAGGGGATACACGCATGTCGGAACGGTTCCGCGCGGGTTACACAGTGACGCCGCCACCGGTACGGACACCGGCGCGAACACCGGTACCGGCACCGGCGCGGACACCGGTGCGGACACGGGGCCGGGGCGCCCGGTCAGCGCTCCAGGAGGCGGATCGCGACCGCCTTCTCCTGGGTGTACTCCCGCATCGCGCCGTGGCCGCCGCCCCGGCTGAAGCCGCTGTCCTTCTGCATGTTGAACGGGAAGCCGATCACCCCGGCGTCGGCGAACTGGTTCACCGACACCTGCCCGGAGCGCACCTCCCCGGCCAGCCGCAGCGCACGCGACACGTCGTTGGTCCAGACGCACGCGAGCAGGCCGAAGTCGGTGTCGTTCATCATCTCGATCGCCTGCCGGGTGCCGGAGAACGCCTGTACGGCGAGCACGGGGCCGAAGACCTCCTCCCGGTACAGCCGGGCGCCGGGATCCACGTCGTCGAAGAGCGTGGGCTCGACGAACCAGCCGTCCGGCCGTCCCCCCGCCCGTTCCCCGGCGGGGCCGCCGCCGGTGACGAGGCGGGCGCCCTCACGCGGAGCCTCCTCCAGGAAGCCGAGCACCCGCCGGTACTGCGCCTCGCTGACCAGCGGTCCCATGTCGAGGTCCGCGTCCCAGGGGCCGATGCGGACGGCGCGCATCGCGGCGGCCACCCGCTCGACGACCTCGTCCTTGACGGACGCCTCCACCAGCAGCCGGGACCCGGCGTAGCAGTTCTGGCCGGCGTTCTCGGTGATGGACCCGACGATCGCGGGGATCGCCACGTCCATGTCGGCGTCGGCGAAGAGCACGTTGGGCGACTTGCCGCCCAGTTCGAGCTTGACCGGCACCAGGTTCTCGGCGGCGGCCCGCATGATCGCGCGGCCGGTGGTGGTCGAGCCGACGAAGCTGATGTGGTTCACGCCGGGATGCGAGGTGAGCGCGGCTCCCGCGTCGGCTCCGTACCCTGTGAGGACGTTCAGCACGCCGGGTGGGAACCCGGCCTGCCGGGCGAGCTCGGCCAGGGCGAACGGCGCGAGCGGCGCCACCTCCGACGGCTTGAGTACCACGGTGTTGCCCGCCGCGAGCGCCGGTGCGACATTGGCCGCCGTGAGCACGGAGGGAACGTTCCATGGGAGTACGACGGCGCAGACGCCGTACGGTTCCTGGACGGTGTAGCCGAGGTAGTCGGGGGTGCGGGTGGGCAGGGTCACGCCGGTGAGCTTGTCGGCCGCGCCCGCGAAGTAGTCGATGATGCTCTGCGCGATGTACACGTTCATCCGGCCGCCGGACAACGGTTTGCCCACGTCGCGGGCTTCGTGCGCGGCCAGTTCCTCGACGTGCCCGCCGATGAGCTCGGCCCAGCGGCGCAGCAGCGCGCCGCGCTCGGACGGCGAGGTGGCGGCCCAGGCGGGGAACGCTCGGCGGGCGGCGGACACGGCGTCGTCGACGTCCGCGCGTCCGGCGCGGGCCACCGCCTGGATCGTCTGTCCGGTCGCGGGATCCGTGACGGGAAGCTCGCCCCTGTCGCGGGCGGCCGCCCACTCGCCGTCGATCAGCTGCTGGGCGGAAGGGATCAGGAGTTCGGCCATGGAGGGAATCCTTGACCGCCAATATTCTGCATGTCAAGATGCCATCTCGTTTTATGAAAAGCTCTGAGGAGGTCTCGTGCGCATCACCGCCGCAGTTCTGGAGACAGCGGGAGGCCCGTTCGCCCTCCGCGACGTGGACCTCGGCGACCCCCGCCCGGACGAGGTGCTCGTACGGCTGAGCGGCACCGGCATCTGCGGCACCGACCTGGAGTTCGCCACGTTCTTCCCGACGCCCGCGGTCCTCGGGCACGAGGGTTCCGGCGTCGTCGAGCGGGTCGGCGCCCAGGTGACCTCGGTCGCGCCGGGGGACCGCGTGGCGATGAGCTTCACCTCGTGCGGAAGTTGTGTGACGTGCCGTACCGGCTCGCCCGCGTACTGCCACCGGTTCGACGCGGTCAACTTCAGCGGGCGCCGCCCCGACGGCTCCTCCGCGCTCTCCCTCGACGGCGCCGAGATCAACGGGCACTTCCTCGGGCAGTCGTCCTTCGCCACCCACGCGGTGGTGCCGGAACGCGCGGTCGTGCCGATCGGCGACGGCATCGACCTGCCGCTCGCCGGTCCCTTCGGCTGCGGGTTCCAGACCGGGGCGGGCGGAGTGTTCAACGTGCTGCGCCCGGAGGCCGGCTCCTCGATCGCGGTCTTCGGCGCCGGTGCCGTCGGCGTCGCCGCGATCATCGCCGCGGCCGTCAGCGGCTGTGGGATCGTCGCGGCGGTGGACGTCAACGCGGCCAAGCTGGAGGCGGCGCGATCCTACGGCGCGACGCACGCCGTCGACTCCACGGCGTCGGATTCGGCTGCCGCGCTGCGGGAGATCGCGCCCCACGGGTTCGACTACGTCATCGACACCACCGGCAGGCAGGACGTCCTGCGTACGGCGGTCGAGGCGCTCGGACCGCTCGGCAGGTGCGGTGTCATCGGCGTCGGCCCGAGCCCCGAGATGAGCTTCGACTGGCGCAGCGTGCTCAACGGCCGGACCATCACCGGGATCATCGCCGGAAGCAGCGTCCCGCAGGTGTTCCTGCCGAAACTGCTCGACCTGCACGCCGCGGGCCGGTTCCCGGTGGACCGGATGATGACCGCGTTCCCGTTCGAGAAGATCAACGAGGCCGTCGCCGCGGTACGCGCGGGCGAGGTCGCGAAAGCCGTCCTGACGTTCTGACATTCCGACGTTCTGCACGTTCTGCACGTTCTGCACGTTCTGCACGTTCTGCACGCTCTGGCGTCTGACGTCCTGCGGTCCCTCCCGGGAGCTGGGCCGCCGCGATATCGCCGCAATCCGCGAGACATTGTCTCGCGGAGTGAGCACGGTTAGACTCCCGGGACCACAGACACCCAGTGGCGCGGCTGGGAAACACCGCGCGTCGTCCATGTATGTGGGGCCTGTGCACCATGACCCGACAGGTTGACTTCGACCACCACTCCGCCCTGTGCACGGAGGACCCGGTCGCCTACTACGAGTCCTTCCGCGAAGGCTGCCCGGTCGGCCGGACGACGGCCCACGGCGGCTACGTCTACACGACCCGCTACGCCGACGTGGTCCGCGTCGCCCGTGACGACGCGACCTTCTCCTCCTCGCGGGCCGCCGCGGGCAGGGACCGGGTCGCGATCGTGATCCCGAGCGGGCCCGGCCTGGAGCAGTACCCGATCGAGCTGGACCCGCCGGATTCCACGGGGTACCGCGACCTGATCAACCCGCTGCTCACCCCGGACGCCGTCGAGAGGCTCCGGCCGATGATCGCCCGGCACGCGACGCGCGTCGTGGACGCGTTCGTCGAGCTCGGCTCGGCCGACTTCGTCAGGGACCTGACCAACCCGCTGCCGGCCGCGGTCACCCTGGACTGGCTCGGCTTCCCCGAGGAGGACTGGGCCCCGCTGGCCGGGCCCATCCACGACATCTTCGCCGCGCCCGCCGACAGCGACCGGGCCCGCCGCGGGGCCGAGGGCCTCGTCCACATGGAGCGGCGGATCCGCGAGCTGGTACGGCTGCGCCGCGAGGAGCCCGCGGACGACGCGGTGAGCTTCCTCGTCGCGCGGCGCCGACCCGACGGCGAACCGTTCGGCGAGGACGAGCTCGTCTCCGTGATCGGCCTGCTCATCGCGGGCGGCGTGGACACCACCACGTCACTGACCGGTTCCGTCCTCGTGCACCTGAGCCGGAACCCGGACCAGCGCCGGCGCCTCATCGAGTCGCCGGACCTGCTGGACACGGCGACCGAGGAGTTCCTCCGCGCGTTCGCCCCCTCGCAGTCCATGGCGCGTACGGCCCTGGCCGACGCGGAGGTCGGCGGGTGCCCGGTGCGCGCGGGCGAGCGCGTGCTGATCCCCTGGGTCGCGGCCAACCACGACCCGGCGGTCTTCCCCGACCCGGCCGAGATCCGGCTGGACCGGGACGCCACCCGCCACCTCAGCTTCGGCATCGGCACGCACCGCTGTGCCGGGGCCCACCTGGCCCGTGCCATGTTCCGCGAGATGATCACCCAGGTGCTGACCAGGCTGCCCGACTTCAGGGTGCTGGAGGAGGGCCTGGTCGCCTACCCCACCCGGGGCAACCAGTCCGGCTGGGACGCCATCCCCGCCGTCTTCACGCCGGGGCCCCGCAGGGGGACGCCCTCCTCGTCCGGCGCTCCGGCGGCCTTCCAGCAGGCGGTGCCGTTCGATGTCGTCATCACGGCGGCGGAGGCCGTCGCCGACGGCGTGCTGGCGCTGACGCTGGCCGCGCCGGACGGGGAGGCACTGCCCGCGTGGGCGCCGGGCGCGCACCTGGAGTTCCGCCTCCCGTCGGGACGCATCCGGCAGTACTCCCTCTGCGGCGACCCGGAGGACCGCGCCTCCTACCGCGTGGCCGTACTGCGGGAGGACGGCGGGCGCGGCGGCTCGGCCGAGCTGCACGACCTCGCCCGCGCCGGCGTGACCGTCACCGTGAAGGGACCGCGCAACCACTTCCCCCTCGTCTCCGCCGAGGACTACCTGTTCCTCGCCGGAGGCATCGGCATCACCCCGATCCTGGCCATGGTGCGGGCCGCCGCCCGCGACGGCGCACCCCTGCGCGCCGTCTACGGCGGCAGGTCGCGTTCCTCCATGGCGTTCGGGGACGAGCTGGTGGAGCACGCGGGGGAGCACGCCGAGCTGCTGCCGCAGGACGAGCACGGCCTGCCCGACCTGGACGCCGTCCTGGGCTCGGCGGGTCCGGGTACCGCGATCTACTGCTGTGGTCCCGCGGGGATGATCGAGGCGGTCGAGCGGGCCTGCGCGCGCCTCGGCGTCGGCGACCGGCTGCACATCGAACGGTTCGCGGCCGGCGACGACCTGGAGGTGGCGTTCGACCCCGCGGGCAACACCGCGTTCGACGTCCATCTCGCCCGCAGCGGCCGTACGGTGCGGGTCAGGGAGGACCAGCGCATCATCGAGGCGGTGCGCGAGGCCGTCCCCGGGCTCTCCTACGACTGCGAGAAGGGGTACTGCGGCGCCTGCGAGACGCGGGTGCTCGCCGGAACCCCCGAGCACCGGGACTCCCTGCTCACCCCGGAGGAGCGGGAGTCCGGCCGGACCATGATGATCTGCGTGGGCCGATCGACGTCACCCCGCCTGGTGCTGGACCTCTGACGGCGCCTCCGGCCCCCTGCGGGGCCGGGTGCCGGAGCCCCGACGGCCGGTCCTTCCCGTACGCGCCCCGAGGGCGGGGGAGGGACCGGCCGCTCAGGCGAGGCCGTCCGGCGACTCCCGGCCCAGCTCCGCGGTGATCTCGGCGGTGACGCGCTTGAGCGCCTCGGCGGCGGGGGAGCCGCTGCCCGGCGGCACCGAGTCCGTGGTCGCCACGACGGCCATCGTCGCGATCGGCACCTGGTCGCGGAACACCGGCGCGGCGATGGTGCGCACGCCGTTCACCGACGGCGTGTTGGCCGAGATGTTCTCCTCGCGGATCTTCTTCAGCTCCTGGCGCAGTTCGGGGGACGCGTCCAGCTCCTGGGACAGCCCGGGTACCTCGCCCTCCGGCAGGAACGCGCAGAAGACCCGGCCCTGGGCGGATTCGGTGCGGGACAGCCGGGTGCCGGTCCGCACGCTCACGCGGATGATGCGGTCGGTGTTGTCGTCCACCCGGACCACCACCGCGCTGTCGCCGTCCCAGACGCTCAGCACGACGGTCTCGTCGATCTCGCGGACCAGCCGCTGCATGTACGGCCCGGCGATGCCGATCACCGGCATCCCGGCCCGCGCGGCGGCGGACAACGTCAGGATCTGCGGGCCCAGGGAGTACAGCGCCTCTCGGTCGTCGTAGCGCAGCAGGTTGCTCTCGCGCAGCGCCTTCGTGTACCGGTGCGCGGTCGCCTTGCTCGTGCCCAGGCTGGCGGTCAGCTCGTTGAGGCTGAGCTGGGGACGGCTGACCGTGAACGCGCTGAGGATCATGGCCGCGCGCTGGACGGTCTGGATCGCCGGGGCCGCCCGGTCGCCCCCGGCGCCGGGAGGGGCAGGCGTCGTCTCGTCACCCATGTGGCTCCTTCGTGTCGCGGTGATGGCTCGGAGGTAGCTCGCGTTCCATTTTCCGAGACGCCATCTTGTGAAAGGGTACGGTTCCCATCCGGTGGGACGGAGCGGTCCGGCGGTGAAGATCTTCTCAGGACTGAGACGGTTCGAGAACTGGTTCGCCGTAAACGACATGCCGCAAGACGATTTCCGCGTATATACGGGCAAATCGCAGCAAAGTGTCCAATTCGACCACATCCCGGCGCGGGTCCGCCGGGTCCGGCCGTACGGCGGGGCCGACCCTGACGGTGGGCACGCCGTGGCCGCGCAGGACCACGCCGTCGGTCGAGCCCTTCCAGCCACTCACGGGCGGGGGCGGCCCGCCGTGCTCATGCCGCCACGCGGCGGCGGCGTGCCGTACGACGGCCGCGTCCGGCGGCGTGACGCCGGCGGGATGGGCCTCGCGTGCCTCGACGACCGGCGCGCACCCGTCCAGTGGGCCACCCCGCAGGCCGGCCTCCAGCGCCTCCCTGATGTCGGCGGCGATGCGCTCGACGTCGTCGCCGGGGACGGTGACCACGTAGAGATGCAGCTCGACGACGCCGGGCAGCAGGTCGGGCTTGGCCGCGAGGCCGCCGCGCACCGCGCCGATCCCGGCTTCGGCGGCGATCTGGCCGCAGGACCCGGCGCGGGTGGCGGCGTACTCCGCGCGCCATCGCTCCAGGACGGTGATCACCTCGCCCAGATGGGCGATCAGGCCGCCCTCGGGCGGCGCCGCGTCCCTGGCGAGCACCGGACGGTATCCCGTGCCCAGCCGGACCCGGACGAACGCCGCCCCCGGCTCCTCGTACAGGATCCCGGGCGGGCCGCACTTGGCCACCACGGCGGCCTCGGGGCGCGGGCGTGTCCGGAGGTACTCCTCCACACCGACCGGCGCGGCCGACTCGGTGGTGGCGGCGAACGGGGAGGCGTGCGTGCCCGCGCTCGCCAGCAGCAGCGTGAGCCGGTGCGGGACGCCCGCGTCGAGGAGCGCGGCCGCGGCGGCCGTGTACCCCGCCAGGGCCGCGGCGGCCGGGGCCCGCGCGACACCGAGGCCGAAGCCGGCGAGCAGCCCCGCCTCGGGGACCACGGTCAGGGGAGCGGGGGGAGCGTCGATCCCCGTCGCCCACCGGTCCCGCGCGGCATCGCCGGGCAGGGAGGTGTCGAGATGGGAGTAGAGGAGCAGCTCCCCGCTTCGGGCGCCGCCTTCATGGACCGAGGTGGCGACGAGGTTCGCGCCCGAGGCCCCGATGTCGTCGCGGCGGAAGGACAGCGCGGGCCACAGCGGCCCGGCCCACTCCGCGAGCCGGGTCGCGGTGTCGCGCTCGGCGCCGCGCGGGCTCGGGCCCGCGGCGAGCAGCCGTACCGTCTCGACGATCCGGTCACCGCTGATCGCGGCGTGGGCGGCGCTCCGCAGGCGTTCCAGGGGGTCGGTCGTCACGCGCGCGCTCCAGACGTTCCGCTCGGGCTCCGCGATGGGGCGCGGAGGACCCTCATCGCACTGATGTTAACTCCATTCAAGATGCCATCTCGCATCTTGACAACGTTTGCGGCCGGATCCTACTGTTCCCTCACGTCGGTGGAGAGGCTGATTCCGCAGGCCAACCGGATTCTCACGGCTCCCGCCGCCACCGGCCCGCCCCCGTGACGGCGGGCCTCCGGCCAACGGCTCGCGCGCGGCCCCCCGTTCCCGCGCGGGCGCCCATCCCAGGAGGACTGATGGCCTACGTCGTGACCGACGCGTGCGTGGACGTGCAGGACAGATCGTGCGTCGAGGAATGCCCGGTCGACTGCATCTACGAGGGAGACCGGATGATGTACATCCATCCGGACGAGTGCGTGGACTGCGGCCGGTGCGAGCCGGTCTGCCCCGTGACCTCGATCTTCCACACTGACGACCTGCCGCCGAACCTGGCCGGGTTCGCCCAGATCAACACCGAGTTCTTCGCCGACCTCGGTTCCCCCGGCGGCGCGCGCAAGGTCGGCCGGGCGGGAGCGGACCACCCCGCCGTCACCGGAGGCGGGTCGTGACCGCGGGCACCCTGGACGGCCCCGCGAACGACCTGCCCGCCGAGTCGCCGGGCGGGCCGGACGCGGCGCCGCGCCCGGTCCACGACGTCGACCTGGTGATCGTCGGTGCCGGTCCTGCCGGGCTGTACGGCGCCTACTACGCCGGTTTCCGCGGCATGTCCGTCGCGCTGATCGACTCCCTGCCCGAGCCCGGGGGCCAGGTGGCCGCGCTGTACCCGGAGAAGGACATCTTCGACATCGCCGGCTATCCGGCGGTCAAGGGGCAGGCGCTCGTCGACGCCCTGGTCGCCCAGGCGGGCCAGGCCGAGCCGCTGTACCTGCTCGGGGAGAGCGCCCTGGAACTGCGCCACGACGCGGAATCGGTCGAGGTCGTCACCGACGCGGGCACCCGGGTGCGGGCCAAGGCCCTGCTCCTCACCGGGGGCATCGGCACCTTCACCCCCAGGGAACTGCCCGCCGGCGGCGAATACCTGGGGCGCGGCCTGCGCTACTTCGTCCGCAAACTGGACGAGCTGGCCGGGCAGGACGTGGTGGTCGTCGGAGGCGGCGACTCCGCGGTGGACTGGGCGCTCGCGCTCGAGCCGATCGCCCGCTCGCTCACGCTGGTGCACCGCCGGGACGCCTTCCGCGCGCACGAGCACAGCGTGGCCCGCCTCCAGGCGTCGTCCGTACGGGTGCTCACCCCCTTCGAGGTCGCCGGGATCGCCGGGGACGACCGGATCGCCGAGGTGACCGTCGAGCGGGTCAGGAGCGGCGAGCGGGTCACCCTGCCCGCCCAGACCGTCGTGGCCGCGCTGGGCTTCATCGCCGACCTGGGGCCGGTCCAGAAGTGGGGCCTCGACCTGCGCAAGCGGCACGTTCTCGTCGACCGCTCCATGCGGACCAACCTGGAGAGGGTGTTCGCCGCGGGCGACATCAGCGACTACGACGGCAAGGTCCGGCTGATCTCCGTCGGCTTCGGGGAGGCCGCCGCCGCGGTCAACAACCTTGCTCCGCTCGTGAATCCGGCGTTCGGCACGGTTCCCGGGCATTCGTCTGATGCGAGTTGAATGCGCGGGAGCGCGTCCCTGGATAGAGTCCCAACCGACATAAGGGGTACTCGACGGAGGAGACGGGATGCCGGGGCCAGGGCAGCGCGACGACGCGAACCAGTCCGGTGAGGCACCCGCCATACAGACGGTCCGGCGCGCGGCGCTGATCCTGAGCGCCTTCACCGTCGAACGCCCCAGGCTCAGCCTGAGCGAGATCACCGCTCGCCTCGGCACCAGCAAGCCCACCGCGCATCGGTACACCCGCGCGCTTCGGGCGGCCAACCTGCTGCGTTACGACGCGCAGCAGGCGACCTACACGCTGGGGCCGGAGGTGCTGGCCCTGGAGGCCGCCGCCCGCGCCGGGCTGCCCATCGCCGCCGCGGCCGGGCCGTACCTCGACCTGCTGGTCCGCGAGATCAACCAGACGGCGGTGCTCAGCGTCTGGAACGGCGAGAGCCCTGTCGTGGTGCGGTGCGTCGACAACACCGAGGGCGACATCCGGCTGAGCGTGCGCACCGGCTCCACGCTCGACCTGCTCCGCTCGGCGCAGGGCCGTGTCTTCTGCGCGTACCTGCCGGTGGGCGAGGTCCCCGGGCTGGCGCGCAAACTGCGCGGCATGCCGGAGCTGCGCGGCCTGATCGAGGACGTCCGGCGCACCGGGATCGCGGTCAACTCGCCCGCCGACCACGGCGTGCGGGTGATCGCCACCCCGATCTTCGAGGGCGAGCAGATCGTGGCGTCGATGGCGGTCGTCGGCACCGTGGCGACGCTGGCTGGAGAGGCCGAGCACCTGGTGACCGAGGCGCTGCTCGCCGCCTCGCGCCGCCTGTCCGCCGAACTCGGCGGCACCGCCACCGCCTGACGGCGGTCCGGCACCACACACCACCACCACCGCCCGACGGCGGGTCCGACGTCCGCCGAGAGAGCGGTGGCCGTCGGCACAGGGTCTCCACCCGCCTTCCTCCATGCGGCGATTCACCCGCCGATCCGGCGATCTCGCCTGCCCGAGTACCCGCGCGCCCACGCGTCATCGGCGGGAAGCGCACCGTCGATGTGACGTAATACGAGATATTGTTTCGCATATTGACATGGGCAGAAGGTTCCTCTTACGTTCGTGCGTACCCCTCAATCCCCCCTTCCTGGCCGGCCTCGCCCCATCCCGGAACGGCTCAGCCCTCCGGCGACGCGGGCGCGGCACGGCAAGGGAAGCAAGGAGTCTGCATGCGAACGCGACGCGTGGGAGCCCTCGCGGTTCCGGTCACAGTCCTTCTCCCCACGGCATGCGGCGATGGCAACGAGTCCGGCCGGAGCTCCGTGGCGGGCGCTCGATGACCGCGCTGAACCTGGTCGCCACCCGTGACGGGCTGGCCCACGTCGACGGCGCGGACGCCGTTCTCCTCGACCTGCCGCACGGCGACGTCGCCGAGCTGCTCGCCGAGGGGGAGGGCTTCGCGCCGGCGCGCGCCGCGAAGGAGCTGCGCCGCGTCCCCCTGGCCGGCGTCCAAGGAGACCTCCTGGCGCCGCTGGCGCGCACGCGGGCGATCTGGGGCGTGGGGCTGAACTACCACTCCAAGGCCGAGCTGACCGGGCGGCCGGTGCCCGAGGAGCCGATCCTCTTCCTGCGTGCCCTGTCGGCCGTCTCCTCGCCGGGCGCGGAGATCGAGCTGCCGCAGGACCGCTCCGGCCAGGTCGACTACGAGGCCGAGGTCGCCTTCGTGGTCGGCCGCCGGATGTCGTGCGTACGGCCGGAGCGGGTGTGGGAGCACATCGCCGCCGTCACCGCGGCCAACGACATGACCGCCCGCGACGTCATGGTCGCCACCGGGACGCCGTCCCTGGCCAAGAGCTTCCCCGGCTTCGGCGCGCTCGGCGCGTCGGTGCTCGAACTGGCCGGGGTGCCCGATCCCGGCGACATCGCCGTCCGCGCCACCGTCAACGGCGTCGTCCACCAGGACTCCACGACGGCCGAGCTGATCTTCCCGGTGCCCGACCTGATCTCGCGGATCTCGCGCTTCGCCGTGCTCGAACCCGGGGACGTGGTGCTGACCGGCACCCCGGCCGGCACCGGGCAGGACAGGAAGGTCTTCCTGGGCGCGGGCGACGAGGTGGAGATCGCCGTGGCCGGGGTTCTGCCGCTGCGTACCCGCTATCGGGCGGCGCCCGGCCGCTCCTGACCTCGCGCCGTTCCCGCCCGGAGCCGTCGGGAACCGTTCCGAGCCTTGCCGAACCGATCCGTCGCGGCATCCGGCCGCACCCATACACGCCGAAAGAGTGAAATGACCGAGACAGCTGTTTCTTACGATCTGGTGCTGACGAACGGCACCGTCTTCGACACCGAGGCGGGAACGTCCTCGGTCGCCGACGTGGCGATCATCGGTGACCGAGTCGCGCGGATCGCGCCGTCCCTCGACCCGGACGTGAAGGAGCGGGCCGGGGAGGTCGTCGACTGCGCCGGACAGTGGGTGCTCCCCGGCCTGGTGGAGGGCCACACCCACATCTTCGAGAACGTGTCGAAGGTGGGGGCCCCGCCGGACGAGGCGCACCTGCGCAGGGGAGTGGTCGCCGCCGCCGACGCGGGCACGGTCGGCGCGTCCACCTTCGCGGCCTTCAACGCCTACGTGGTCGGCCGGGCGGAGATGCGGCTGGTCAACTTCCTCAACGTGTCGGTGCTCGGTCTGATCGACTTCCGTTTCGGCGAGTTGCTGAACCCCGCCACCCTGGTCCCCGAGGACGCGCTGGCCGTGGCCCGCGAGAACCCCGGCGTGGTGCGCGGCTTCAAGATCCGGCTGTCGGAGGACGTCGTCGGCCCGGCCTGGCGCTCTCTGCTCAAGTCGTCACTCGAACTCGCCGAGGAGGCGGGGCTGCCCCTCATGGTGCACATCGGCGAGACCGAGGAGCCGCTGCCCGACGTCCTGCCGATGCTCCGCTCGGGCGACATCGTCGCCCACTGCTACACCGGCAAGCCGCACGGCATCCTGACCGACGGCAAGGTCATCGCCGCCGTACAGGAGGCCAGGGCCCGCGGCGTGCTCTTCGACAGCGCGCACGGCAAGAGCAACCTCAGCTTCGAGGTCGCCAGGCAGGCCATCGCCGAGGGCTTCCTGCCCGACCTGCTCACCTCCGACACCAGCGGGCGGAACTGGCAGGGGCCGGTGTTCGACCTGGTGACCAGCGCGGCCAAGCTCAAGGCGCTCGGCATGTCCATGGACGAGATCGCGCCGCGGATGACCATCGGCCCGGCCCGCGTGCTCGGCCTCGACACCGAGGGGTACGGAACCCTCGTCGAGGGCGGCCCCGCGCACGTCACCGTGCTCGCCGAGACCGAAGAGACGGTGCTGCCCGACGCGGCCGGCAACTCGATCGTGGCGCCCCGCCTCGAACCCGCCCTCATCCTGCACAAGGGCCGCAAGGTGGAGCCGACCCCGTGGCGCGGCCTGGCCGCCGGCTCCGCCTCCGAGGCGGCCGGGGCCCGGTGACCTCCGCGACGGAGGCCCGGCGGCGGCTGCGCGCCGCGCTCGCCGCCGGGCGCCGGGTCACCGGCACGTTCGTCAAGCTGCCCACCGTCGACTCCGTCGACCTGGCCCGCCAGGCCGGGTTCGACTTCGTGGTGGTGGACGGCGAGCACTCCGCGCTCCCGGACGAGACCGTCCTGGCCCTGGTACGGCACGCCGCCGCGACCGGACTGGCCGCCCTGGTCCGGGTGCCGGCGGTGAACGCCGCGTGGATCAACCGGGTGCTGGAGTCCGGGGCGGCCGGAGTGCAGCTGTCCATGCTGACCGGCGCCGCCGAGACGTCCGCGCTCGTCGCCGCCGTACGGTACGCCCCGCGCGGGGAGCGCAGCGTCAGCCTGGCGCATCCGGCGGCGGGATTCGGCGCGACCGACCTGGCCGCCTACCTGGCCGCCGAGGACCGCGACCCGCCCCTGCTCGTCGGGCAGATCGAGACCGCGACGACCCGCGATCCGCTGCCCGCCGTGCTGGACGGCCTCGACGTCGCCTTCGTCGGGACCACCGACCTCGCGGTCAGCCTCGGCATCGCGGGCGCCGCCGACCAGTCGGCGCTCGCGGCGCGGGTGGCCGAGGTCGCCGCGGCGGCCCATGCCGCGGGGACGGCGTTCGGCGGATGGGTGGCCCGCCCGGACGCCGGTCTGATCGCCGCGTCCGGGCTCGGCTCCGCCGCCTTCGTCATCGCCGGGTCCGACCTGCAACTGCTCGGGTCCGCGCTGCGCGAGACGGCGGCCGGCGCGCGCGACCTTCCCTGCCCGGAATCCGCCGCGTCCTGAGCGTCCCGGAGGACGCGGAGAGACGCACAGAAAGGAACCACCATGTTCAACCAGCACCTGTACGGCACAGCGGTGAACTGGGACGACATACCCTCGACCGAGATCCGTCCCGGCGTGCGGCGCAAGGTGTACTCCACCGACGAGATCATGCTCGCCTGGCACGAGCTGGCCGTCGGGATGACCCTCAACCCGCACCGCCACGACGACTTCGACCAGCTCGTGCTCATCCACCAGGGCCGCTGCACGTACTACGTGGACGGCGTCGGCCACGAGATGGGCCCGGGGTCGATGCTGCTGGTGCCCAGGGGCGCCGAGCACTACATCGAGCCCATCGAGGGGCCGTGCGTCAACGTCGACGTCTTCGCGCCGCCACGCGCGGACTTCCGCGACGCGGTCTGGCTGCCGGAGGGCCCCTGACCGGCCCGCCCGGCCCGCCCGGCGTACCGGCACCGGCCTACTGGCACCGGAGTACTGGCACCGGGGTGCGGGCCGGGCCCGGACTCACCACCGGCCCGGTGTCACCACTGGGGCGCGAAGTCGGCCTTGCGGATCAGGCAGTGCACCCCCTTGACCTGGTCCACGACCTGGCTGATCTCGAAGTCGGCGGCGGCGCTGAGATAGGCGAGCGCCTTCGACCGCTCCATGCCCTGCGTCAGCGACAGGAAGTCCACCGCCGCCCGTGCGGCACGCCGCATCGCCTCGTCGAGGTCCTCGTGCAGACCCACGGGGATCCAGTGCGCGGCCGTCTCGGCGAACGGCTCGCCGAGCGCGCCCAGCAGCGGCTCCGCCTCGGCGCGCGGGATCGTGGAGAGCCTGAGCGTGGCCCGCAGCGGCGCCTCCAGCGCCGTCAGGGCCACCTCGCCGTCGCCCTGCGCGTAGTGCGGGTCGCCCGCGTAGAAACCGGCGCCGGGCACCTGGACGGGCAGGTAGAGCGTGGAGCCGACCTGGAGCTCGTTGATGTCCAGATTGCCGCCGAAGTTGCCGGGCGGTACCGAGTGGAGGGAGTCGCCGGCGTCGCCCGTGTCCGCCGTCACGCCCATCAGGCCGAGGAACGGGGCGAGGGGGAAGCGGGCCGAGCGCCCCTGCCCGAACGGCACGATCCCGTGCAGCCGCCCCGCCTCCTCGACGACCTCGGTGAAGACGCAGACGCTGTTGTGCTCGCGCGGGCCCTCCCCGCCCGCGCCGGTGTCCGGAGCGGTCTCCGGGAACTCCCCGGGCAGCGCGCCGTACCCGTGCCTGCTGCTGATGAAGCCGTACGGCGCGCGGACCAGCAGGCCGAGCACCTCGACCCGCAGCACGTCGCCGGGTTCCGCGCCGTCCACGGCGATGGGGCCGGTGACGACGTGGGGCCCGTCGGCGTCGTAGTCGTGGGCGACGCCGGACGCGGCGAGATCCCTGGCGTCGGCCAGCACGCCCTCGGCGGGAACGCCGAACCGCGAGAGGTAGCCGACCGGGTCGCGGCCCTGGTCCTCCAGGATTCCTTCGTGACTGAGCGTGTCGATCGTGACGGTGGCGCCTGACGCGACGCGCAGCGCCGGAGGGCGGCCGGGGCCGGGGAGGCGGCCCCAGAGACAGGTGTCGGGAGTGGTCTGCAGGTAGTGCTCTCCGTCGATGCGGCCGCTCGTGGGCTGGAGCATTGTCCCTCCGGGGGAAGTCTCTGGATCCAGGCATGGCTCACCTGTCAGCCCGCCGCGACCGGTTCGGCGTCGGTCCCGCGGGGGCCGGGAGTTCGGAGGCTAACGCTGCTTTGTTAACGCGGTGTAACCGGCGAATCGGGATAAGAGAGAGACTCTTGACATTCCGGGAGGTCGGGGGCCAGCATCACATTGCGAGACGGTATCTCGAATTCTCGCTCAAATCGCAAGAAGGGCCAGACCGCGGCGATGACGCAGTTGACACACACGGACCCCGGTGGAACGCCCAACCACTCCCTCGTCCAGGAGGACTGGGAGGCGTTGACGTTCAAGGTGCACAGGTCGGCCTACCGGTCGCCCGCCGTGTTCCAGAAGGAGACCTCCCGGATCTGGGGACACACCTGGCTGTATCTCGGACACGAGACCGAGATCCCGAAGCCCGGCGACTTCAAGTCCAGGACCCTCGGCGGCAGGCCGCTCATCTTCTGCCGCGACTCCTCCGGCGAGATCCAGGTGTTCTTCAACGCCTGCACACACCGCGGCACCATCCTGTGCCGGCACAGCGAGGGGAACACCAAGTTCTTCCAGTGCTTCTACCACGCCTGGGCGTTCAGCAACTCGGGCGAGCTGGCCGCGCTGCCCGGCGACGACGCGTACGCCGACGTGCCCGGCTTCAAGGAGCGGCACCGGCTGCGCTCGGTGCCCCGGGTGGACAGCCACGAGGGCTTCGTCTTCATCTCCTTCGACCCCGACGTGCCGGACCTGCTGACCCACCTCGGCGAGGCGGCGCACTACATGTCGCTGACCGCCAAGATCGGGCCGCAGGGCATGCAGACCGTGCCCGGCGTCCAGCTCTACTCGGTCAAGGGCAACTGGAAGCTCGCCGTCGAGAACGCGATGGACGGCTACCACTTCGCGCCCACCCACAACACCTTCGTGGGCTACCTGCGGGAGACCGGCTTCGCCGTCACCGACGACGACCAGTACGCCTACGACCTCGGCGACGGGCACGGGCTGCTCATCCTGACCGGGCACAACGGCCGCATCGGCATGGTGTGGGAGCCGCGCTTCGGCGAGGCCGAGAGGGAGCGTACCGTCGCCAAGCGGCAGGAGATGGAGGACCGCCTCGGCTCGGAGCTGGCCGCCGAGATCGCCGACGCCAGCCGGATCCTCTACGTCTTCCCCAACCTGCTGCTGTTCGACCTCGAGGCGCTCACCATCCGGCAGATCGAGCCCGTAGAGGCCGGCCGTACGGACGTGCGGGCCTGGCAGTTCGTGGAGACCGGCGAGCCGGACGACGTGCGAGCGCTGCGGATCAAGACGATGGTCAGCTTCGTCGGCCCCGGAGGGCTCGCCACGCCGGACGACATCGAGGCGTACGAGGCAGTGCAGCGCGGCATCGAGGCCACCGCCGACTCGGCCGACCCCGCGTGGGACTGGAGCGACATGTCGCGCGGCATGGCCAACGAGAAGCAGGGCAACCAGGGGCGTTCCATCGACGAGGGCGCGATGCGCAGCTTCTGGCGGCAGTGGTCCCGCCGCGTCGAAGACGACGCGACCCCGGGTGCCTGAGGGTTCGGGGCGGGTGGAGAGCATGGACCAGCATAAGGAGAGCACCATGGGCCGCCGCACAGTGAGCAGGGCGGAAGCGGAGGACTTCCTCTACCGGGAGGCACAGCTGCTCGACGAGTGGCGCCTGGACGAGTGGCTGGCCCTCTTCGAGGAGGGCGGCCGCATGGAGGTCACCACCACCGACTGGAACGGGTGGGACAGCTCCTCGGCCGGCGCGTTCATGTGCGACGACCATGACCTGATCAAGGCCAGGGTGAAGCGGCTGAAGAGCCGCAAGGCGCACGCGGAGAACCCGCACTCCCGCACCCACCGGATGATCTCCAACGTGATCATCCTGGAGCAGGGCGACGAGACGGTCTGGGTCGCGGCCAACTTCATCATCCACCGGTACCGCGACAACCAGGCGTTCACCTACGTCGGCCGGTACGAGCACGTCCTGGTGGTGGACGACGACGGCCTCAGGTACCGGCTCCGCAGGTCGATCCCGACCATGGAGTCCATGGCGCCGGGCGCCCGGCTGAGCTTCATCCTCTGAGGCGGCGTCCGTGATCAAGCACACGCTGGTGTTCCGCTTCCGCGACGACGTCCCGGCCGAGACCGTCGCGGCGGTCCTCGCGGAGCTGGACACCTTCCCGGCGAAGTACCCCACCATGCGCAACTGGGCCAGCGGGCCCAACATCAGCACCCGCGACACCACCATGACCCACGGGTTCGTCGTCGAGTTCGACTCCGAGCGGGACCTTCTCGACTACCTCGGCAGCGACTCGCACGAGGAGTTCGTGCGGGAGCGCTGGCGCCCGGTGATCGACCGGCAGGCGATCGTCACCTTCGCGTGCTGACGCGCGCACCCCCCTTACGACCACGAGCGATCACGAGCGATGAGGAACTGACATGACGACTGACGGCGCCCGCCGCGGGGGGCCCTTCGGGATGGAGTACGCCCGGATCCTGGTCCCGGACATGGCCGAGACCATCGAGTTCCTGCGGTACCACGTCGGCCTCCAGCTGGAGCGGCACACCGACGAGTACGCCTACCTGCGCGCCGACATCGAGCACCACTGCGTCGAGCTGATCAGCGACCCCAGCCTGGAGGTGTCGCGCACCGTGGCGGTCGGCTACAGCGTCCGGTCCGCCGAGGAGCTCGCCGACCTGCGCGACCGGGTCTCCGCCGCCGGCCTCGAGGTGCTGCCGCTCCAGGACCGGATGAAGGGCCTGTGCCAGGAGGGCTTCGCCGTACGCGACCCGAACGGGCTGATCATCGAGCTGTTCACCGAGTTCCAGGAGTACGCGGAGCCGCCGACGATCGAGCTGCGCCCGCTCAAGCTGGTGCACCCCTTCCTCGCCACGGACAAGTACGACGAGTGCCTGGAGTTCTACACCAAGGTCCTCGGGTTCCTGGTGTCGGACTACGTCGGCGACGTGTCGGCGTTCCTCCGCTCGGAGGACCGGTTCCACCACAGCCTGGCGCTGCAGCGCAACAAGGAGTTCTTCGTCGCCCACCTGTGCTTCATGATGAAGAGCTTCGACCACGTCATGCGCGGCCGGGCGCGGGCGCTGTACAAGAAGGTGCCGATCGCCTCCGACCTGGTCAACCACTCCGCGTCGACGTCGATCGCCTTCTACATGTACGAGGCCAAGCACGGCCCGAGGTACGAGCTGTGCGACGGGCACCGGGTGTTCACGCCCGAGGAGCACGAGACGCACCGGCCGCGCCGGATGGTCGCCGACCCGCGCAACATCGACGTGTGGCGCGCGGCGGACAACGACTGGGACCGCTTCTGATCTGAGAAGACGGCCCGAGGACGCGGCGTGGGTCCCCTGACCGGCAGGGACCCGCGCCGCGTCGCGTTCACCGGACGCCGAGAACGCCGAGAACGCCGAACACGCCGAACACGCCGAGAACGCCGAGAACGCTCTGAACGCCGAGGGCGTGGAGGGCGATCAGGGACGGCTCGACGGGCTCACGGTCTTGGCCGGGTCACGCTCGACCACCGGGCCGAGGATGTCGTCGATCGTCCGCAGCGCGTCGGCGCCGAGCTTGACCCCGGACGCCTTCACGTTGTCGCGGATCTGCTCGGGACGGCTGGCGCCGACGATGGCGGACGACACGTTGGGGTTCTGCAGCACCCACGCGACGGCGAGCTGGGCCATGGTGAGCCCGTGGTCGGACGCGATCGGCCGCAGCTCCTGCACCCGGCTGAGCACCTCGTCCCGCATCAGGCCGTCGATGAACCCGGACCCGGTCGAGTCGGTCGCCCGCGAACCCGCGGGCGGCGGCTGCCCCGGCAGGTACTTGCCGGTCAGCACGCCCTGCGCGATGGGCGACCAGACGATCTGCCCGAGCCCCTCCCGCTCGCTCAGCGGGACGACCTCGGCCTCGATGACCCGCCACAACATCGAGTACTGCGGCTGGTTGGAGACCAGGCGGTCGAATCCCATCGAGTCGGCGATCTTCAGCGCCTGGGCGATCTGGTCGGCGTTCCACTCGCTGACGCCGACGTACAGCACCTTGCCCTGCCGTACGAGGTCGTCGAAGGCCCGGAGGGTCTCCTCCAGAGGCGTCTCGACGTCGAACCGGTGCGCCTGGTAGAGATCGACGTAGTCCGTCCCGAGTCGCCTGAGCGATCCGTTGACGGACTCCATGATGTGCTTGCGCGACAGGCCGCGGTCGTTGCGGCCGGGCCCGGTCGGCCAGTAGACCTTGGTGAAGATCTCCAGAGACTCGCGGCGCACCCCCTTCAGCGCCCGGCCGAGGACCTCCTCGGCTCTGGTGCCCGCGTAGACGTCCGCGGTGTCGAAGGTCGTGATCCCCTCGTCCAGGGCCGCGCGTACGCACGCGTGCGCGGCGTCCTCCTCGACCTGGGAACCGTGGGTGATCCAGTTGCCGTAGCTGATCTCGCTGACCATGAGACCGCTACGACCGAGATGGCGGAATTCCATAGACCGAACATTAGGACAAGGCGTCGATCACGCGGTGTGCTGGTGCGCCAGGCGCAGCGCCCCGACCCCGGGCGGGAAGACGATCAGCGGCCGCATCATGCCCGTGTCCTGATGCTCCAGCAGGTGGCAGTGGTAGGCGTACCGGCCGGTGCCGCCCTCGAACCGCCCGGCGATCTCCACGACCTCCGCGTCCCCGAGGCGGACCACGTCCTTCCAGCCCCTCTCGCCCTCCTGGACCACGCCCGTCCGCTTGAAGGCGAGGGGCCGGGTGGTCCCGCAGAGCTTCATGTCGAACCCGCTGACGTCGTACTCCTCCCGGGAGAGGATCTGGAAGCGCATCAGGTGGATGTGCATCGGGTGCAGAGCCGTCGCGGCGTTGATGAACGTCCAGTGCTCACACTTGCCGAGCTCGCCGTAGAAGTTGACTGTGTCGTCGGGGTTGCGGGAGATCCGGCGGAAGGTCCTGACCCCGCCGTCCGCGCCCCGGAGCTGCACGACGCCGTCGGAGGGAATCGTCACCGACGCCGCGTCCACCTCCTCCATCTCCCACATCTCGGCGTGCCTGCCGCCCAGGACCTTGGTGAGGACCACCCGGTGGTTGCGGTCCGCCGGGAGCGAGTCGTACGTCGTGCGGGTGAACGTGGGGGAGAGCACCGGCGGCGGGACGAACAGGTCGGATCCCCCCTGGGAGGCCACCCGGAACTGCATCATCTCCGGGTACGGCAGGCCGGGCGTGGGCGTGCCGGGAGTGGACTCCCGCGAGATGGGCGGCGCCGGCGGGTTGTCGTCCAGCACGTTCACGAGCCGCAGCCGCCGGCCGCCGCACCCGGTGAAGTCGACCAGGATGTCCGCCCGCTCTCCCGGCGACAGGATGAGCGGCGAGTCCACGGTCACGGGAGCCGGGAGAAGTCCGGCGTCCGTCCCGATCTGCCGTATCGTCCCGGGCACCGGCCGCCCGGTCTCCTCATCGATGATCATCATGTGGTACGTGCGGGTGTTGCACGCGTTGAGCAGCCGGAACCGGTACCAGCCGGGCTCGACGTCCAGATAGGGCCAGACCGTGCCGTTGACCAGCGTGTACGGACCCCGGAACCCCGCCGTGATCTTCGGCGGCCCGGCCTCGGCGTAGGTCACCTTGTGCAGCAGGCCGCCGGTGAGCCGGCCGTCGGCGTCGACCTCGAAGTTGCGGTCGGTGATCACCAGCGGGATCTCCCGGTCACCGTCGGGCAGCCCGAGCAGGTCCTCCTCCTCGTCCCTGATCAGGTACATGCCGATGAGCCCGGCGAACAGCGTCCACGTCGAGATGTGCATCGAGTGGTCGTGGTACCAGAGAGTGGCCGCCGGCTGGTCGTTGAGGTACTCCACGATCTGCGTCTCGCCGGGGAACTGCCCGTTCTCCGACCATCCGTCCTGGCCGGCCCCGGTGACGGCGCCGTGCAGGTGGACCACGAGCCACGGGGGGATCGCCGCCACGTCCGCGCGCGGTGTCCCCCCGCTCCGCCCGGGAACGACGTACGGGTTCGGCTGGATCCCCACGGGAGCGAAGACCTCCACGGCGGTGACCGGAACGCGCTCGTCCCCGATGACGTTCTTCCAGGCCACCTCCAGCCGCTGGCCGCGCCGTACCTCGATCGTCGGCCCGGGGAAGTGCCCTCCGTAGGTCCACAGGCGCGTCGGCGGGAGCTGGGAGTGCAGCCGCCGGTCCACCGAGCGCATCTCCACGGTCAGCCTCGGCCCGCGCGGCCGGATGACCGGAGGGACGCGGAGGGCGTCCATGAACGGCGTGAGCGTCGCGGTGGAGGGCCGATCCAGTCCGGAGCGGCCGAGTCCGCCGCGGTCGCCGTGCATGGGATCGCCATGCGCGAGGTCGTGTCCGTGGTCCGCGCCCGGGAGGTCGCCGCCCGTGTGCCCGGAGCCGACCTGTCCCGCCCCCGCGTGCGGATCGTCTCCGTCCCCGCGGCCCCATGCCCTGCCCCGCCAGGTGGTGGCCTCCGCCGATCCGGTGCCGGTGCCCGTGCCCGTCGCGACCGCCGCGAGCGCCGCGGCGACGCCCAAGAATCCCCGCCTGCTGGTTCTCATCCCCGCCCCGTCTTCGCGATCGTCTCGCCGCCCCCAGCGACCGGTACGGCTCTCGCCCGCGGCGTTCCCGGCGCGATGCCGGTCGCCATAGTGCCATGACCGGCCCGTACACCCAGGAAGCCGCGCAGGAGCCGGTGGTGGGGCCCGTCGACGCCGTGGGAGATCGGACACGGCGTGCGGAGGATTGGCGGTAGTGTGCCCCGGTGCGGCGGTTGATCACTTCTCGTCTGGTACGGCTCGCGCTCACGGTCGCGGTGGCCGCCGGCATCGCCGGTGCCGTCATCGTGCTCCGGCGCCGCGCCCTGGACCGTGCCCTGGATCGTTACGCCCCGGATCTGGCCGTGGGGCCCTCGTTCCCCGGCCACCGTGTCCAGCCGGGCACCCATGCACCGGATCGCCCCGCCGCCCCGGGCACCGCCGCACTCCGTGCGGCCGGACCCCGTGCCTCCAGCGGCACCGGTGACTCCGCGCCCTTCCCCGCCGAACCGATCCTGGGGCGGCCCTCGGCCGAGGAGCTCCGCCGCTATGCCCGCCACAGCCCGCGCGGCGCCGCCCTGATCGAGGCGTTCGCCGGCGAGCGCGCGGAGGGCCCGATGGCGGACGTGCGCAGGCTCGACGGCCGGACCCGCAGGCGGGCCCGCCGGTGGGCCGCGGCAGCCCTGGCCGTCTGCCTGCTCGCGCTCGGCGCCCAGTTCCTCGAGAACTCGACCTTCGGCAGCTCCCTGATCGTCTTCTCCACGAACGGGCCCCTCGTCGGTGACGACGCGTGTCAAGGGGATCAGTGCGCGGAGGGCCCGGCGGGGCTCTTGGAGTACGACAGATCCGGCTGTGCGACCCGACCGAACGGCCTCTTCACCTGCCTGGAGAGTAAGCCGGGGGCACTGGACGACACCGCCGTCAGCCGGTCCGACCCTCCGACGTTCATATCCGAGGGCGGGGGCCAGGAGGATCATCCGGTGCCGGAC
This sequence comes from Microtetraspora glauca, assembly GCA_001570385.1. GTDB lineage: Bacteria > Actinomycetota > Actinomycetes > Streptosporangiales > Streptosporangiaceae > Microtetraspora > Microtetraspora glauca. The sequence continues at coordinate 133,692 of BBYL01000014.1, forward strand.
GCCCGGGGGCAGGACGACTATCCGGTGCCGGACGCGGCGTGCACGCCCACGGTCGGCAGGCCCCGGGTGCTGCCGGTGCGGCCGGGCGTCACCCGCGCCGTCAACCGGCAGTGGCGGCGCATAGAGAAGTGGCTCAGGGCCAACGCGCCCGAGACCTATCGCGCGCTGCGGCGCCCCGCGAGGGCGCGCACGATCGCCGTGGCCGAGGCCCAGATGGGGCTGCGTTTCCCCGACGACCTGCGCGCGTCCCTGCTGCGGCACAACGGCTCAGGCGACATCGGCGGCACGGGGGGCCTTGAGCTGTACCTCTACGGGATGTACGGCGTGAAGGAGATTCGCGACACCTGGCGGGACCTGTGCCGCCAGGAAGGCACTGACTACACCGCCGACCCTCGGGCCGAGTGGTGGAGCGGGCGCATGATCCCCGTCGGGGACGACCAGAACGGTGAATATCTGCTGGTCGATTCGGTGCGGAGGGACGTCGCGGGCACGTTCGTCGAGAACGGGGGCACGTTCGCGGAAGGGGGCGACTGGTCCTCTTACTACGCGCTGCTGAGGGCGACGGCGGACGCGCTGGAGGTCGGCACGCCACTGAAGGGGTGGCTGGTGCCGCAGGTCACGGATGGCACGCTCGTATGGATCGACGTGGACGATGCCGAAGACGGCGTCACCGCCGGTGCCACGACGGTGAAGCGGAACCGGTGAAGAGCGGGGTACGGCCACCGCTGTGCGGGGCCGTACCGGAAACTCAGCTCGCCGGAGGCGCGACCGGCTTGCCGCCGGGCAGCACCGTCGGCTTGGGGAAGCGCAGGCGGCGGATCTGGGAGGACCGCATCGCGGCGTAGAAACCGACGCCCTTGAGGTTCTCGTGGGGGAACTTCGCCGCGACCGCCTTCTTCACCCGGTTCGCGACGAAGAAGGAGCTGCCGAGCACCGCGACCATCACCACCGGCAGGGCCAGGGTGTACACCGTGAGGACCACCTGACGGATCGCCAGAGGGAACGGCACCATCGACAGCAGCATGATGACCAGCACCGCGGGCAGGAAGTACTGACCGGGGAGACGCCGGGAGTCGACCCAGTCGCGGGCGAACTTGCGCACGGGGCCCTTGTCACGGGGAGGGAGGTACTTCTCCTCGCCGCGCATCATGCCCTCGCGCTGGCGGGTCCGCAACGCCCGGTCACGGTCGCGCTGCTGCCGGTAGGCTTCCTTGCGGTTGGCAGGCGCGGTCACGGGCGAGCGGCGGCGCCCCTGCGCCTCGCTCCGCTTGGGGGTGGGACGGCCCTTACCCGGAGTCCCCTGGGGCTTAGGATCTTCCACGGGGACGGGGGCCTCGTCCGTAGCGGCCTGGTTACGACGTCCGAACACGTCGCCCAGCCTACCGGGAGTGCAACTTAGTGACGCCCTCACGCGTTATGCGTAGGGTGAACCCAGGCGGCTCTGCCGCTTTTGGGCGACTGAATACGGCTGGGGCTACCCACGCAACCTTAAGAAGGGGACGGCCGACGCGCATGAGCGTGATGAAAAGACTTTCCATGATCTTCAAGTCGAAGGCCAACAAGGCACTGGACAAGATGGAGGATCCGCGGGAGACCCTGGACTACTCCTACCAGCGCCAGCTGGAGCTGCTGCAGAAGGTGCGCCGGGGCGTGGCCGACGTCGCCACCAGCCGCAAGCGGGTCGAACTGCAGATCAACCAGCTGGAAAGCCAGGCCACGAAGCTGGAGGGCCAGGGCAGGCAGGCGCTGTCCGCGGGGCGCGAGGACCTGGCGCGCGAGGCGCTGACTCGCCGCAACGGTCTGAACACGCAGATCGCCGACCTTCGCATCCAGTACAACAACCTGCAGGGTGAGGAGGAGAAGCTCACCCTCGCCAGCCAGCGGCTGCAGGCCAAGGTGGACTCCTTCCGCACCAAGAAGGAGACCATCAAGGCCACCTACACGGCGGCCGAGGCGCAGACTCGGATCAACGAGGCGTTCTCCGGCATCTCCGAGGAGATGGGCGACGTCGGTCTCGCGATCCAGCGCGCTGAGGACAAGACCGCGCAGATGCAGGCGCGCGCGGGCGCGATCGACGAGTTGCTGGCCAGCGGCGCCCTCGACGACTTCACCGGCCAGCGTGACGACATCCAGGCCGAGCTGGACCGCATGGGCGGCGGCACGGACGTCGAGCTGGAGATCGCCAAGATGAAGGCGGAGCTCGGGCAGGGCCCGGCTCCCAAGAGCGCTATCGAGGCCGGGCAGCCGGGTCAGGCGGCACAGCCGTCGCAGACCCAGCAGCTGCGTCAGCCGGGGGAGGGCCTGTGATCGTCCGAATCATGGGAGAGGGCCAGATCCAGATCGCGGACACCGATCTCGACGTTCTGAACGCCCTGGACAGTGAGCTTGAGGCCGCCATCGAGTCCGATGACGAGGCGGTGTTCCGGGTCAAGCTGCACGCGCTTTTGGACAAGGTCCGCCACGTCGGCAAGGCGCTGCCGGACGACTCGCTGGAGCCGTCCGAGCTGATCCTGCCGCCCGCCGACGCCTCGATCGAGGAAGTGCGGGAGATGCTCGGCGACACCGGGCTCATCCCGGGCTGATGTCCCGGACCAGGTTCGCCCCAGATCGTGGTCTGACCACCCGGATGGTCACGACCATGTTCCTGCTCGGCCTGCTCTACGTCGCGTTCGTGGCCATCCTGATCGCGGTCGGAGTGCGCGCCGTCGTGGTGCTGGTGATCGCCGGAGGCTTCCTGCTGGTGCAGTACTTCCTGTCCGACAAGATCGCGTTGTTCGCGATGCACGGACGGGAGGTCTCCCCTCAGGAAGCCCCTGAGCTGCACGGCATCATCGACCGGTTGAGCGCCATGGCGGACATGCCGAAACCCAGGGTGGCGATCGCCGACTCGGACGTGCCCAACGCGTTCGCCACCGGGCGCAACCAGAAGAACGCGGTCGTCTGCGTGACGACCGGGATCTTGCGCAGGCTCGACGCGCAGGAGCTCGAAGGCGTCCTCGCCCACGAGATGTCACACGTCGCGCACCGCGACGTCGCGGTCATGACGATCGCCTCGTTCCTCGGGATCGTGGCCGGGCTGATGACCCGGTTCGCGCTCTACAGCGGCCTCGCGGGAGGAGGCCGCAGGGACAACAACAACGGCCCGCCCGTCGGGCTGATCATCCTGCTGGTGTCCGGCATCGTCTACGCCGTGAGCTTCCTGCTGACGCGGGCGCTGTCCCGCTACCGCGAGCTGGCCGCCGACCGCGCGGGCGCGCTGCTGACCCAGCGTCCGTCGGCCCTGGCGAGCGCGCTGACCAAGGTGAGTGGCGAGATCGCCCGGATCCCGACCCAGGACCTGCGCGAGGCCCAGCCGTTCAACGCGTTCTACTTCGCGCCCGCCCTCTCCGGGCAGAGCGTCGCGTCGCTCTTCTCCACGCACCCGCCGCTGGAGCGCCGCCTGGCGCAGCTGTCCAGCATCTCCGCCGAGCTGGGGCGCTGATGGGCTGGTTCGACGCGCTCCTGGGCCGGTCGAAACCGGCGAGGCCCGATCTCGACGCGCTGTTCGCGCTGCCGTCGGCGGCGGTGACCCTGCAGGCCGCCACCGGGTTCACCCCGGCAGGCGTCGGGTCGGTTTGCTTCCGCGCCGCGGAGGGCGGCGCCTTCATCCAGCTCGAACAGGACATCCAGGCCCTCCTGGGCAAGGGGACCGAGCTGGCGCCCGACTCCTACGGCTACACCTGGCTGGTGGTCCGCCGCCCGGCCGAGGACGTGGCGTCGCTGGTCACCGACCTGCACGCGGTCAATTCGACGCTGGAGGGGAACGGCTTCGGGCCGTCCCTGCTGTGCTCGCTGGTGACCTTCACCGATCCCCGGAACCGGCGGCTCGCGATCGTCTACCTCTACAAGCAGGGCACCTTCTACCCCTTCGCGCCCGCCGGCGGGACCCAGCGGGACAACGCCCTGGAGCTGCAGGTCCGCGGGGCGCTCGCGGGCGAGCTCAAGATCGAGCCGGACCTCGCCCGCTGGTTCCCCGTCTGGGGCGCTCCGGGCCTCTGAGCCCGTCGCCGCGTGGCGATCCGCCCACAGGGAGGGTCGCCGCGCGTACGTGCGACGTCGGGGGCCGTGGCCAGGTCAGGGGAGCGCGAGCATACGGTCGAGCGCGACCTTGGCCCAGTGGGTGGTGTCGGGGTCGACCGTGATCTGGTTGACGACCTCGCCGTCGGCGAGCGACTCCAGCGCCCACACCAGGTGCGGCAGGTCGATCCGGTTCATCGTGGAGCAGTAGCACACGGTCCGGTCGAGGAACGTCACGTCCTTGTCCGGGAACATCCGCGCGAGCCGCTTGACCAGGTTGAGCTCGGTGCCGATCGCCCACGAGGAGCCGGCCGGAGCCTCCTCCAGCCTGCGGATGATGTACTCCGTCGAGCCCACGTAGTCGGCCTTGGTCACGACCTCGTGGCGGCACTCCGGGTGGACCAGCACGTTCACGCCAGGGATGCGGGCGCGTACGTCGTCGACGCACTCGGCGGTGAACCGGCCGTGGACCGAGCAGTGGCCCTTCCACAGGATCATCCGGGCGTTCTCGAGCTGCTCCCGGGTGAGGCCGCCGTTCGGACGGTGCGGGTTGTAGACCACGCAGTCGTCGAGGGACAGGCCCATCTCCAGCACGGCGGTGTTCCGGCCGAGGTGCTGGTCCGGGAGGAACAGGATCTTCTGTCCCTGCTCGAAGGCCCACTCGAGCGCCCGCCGGGCGTTGGACGAGGTGCACACCGCGCCCCCGTGCCGCCCGCAGAAGGCCTTGATGTCGGCGCTTGAGTTCATGTACGTGATCGGGACCACCTGGTCGGCGATCCCCGCGTCCTCCAGGGCCTCCCAGCACTCCTCGACCTGGTCGAAGGTCGCCATGTCGGCCATCGAGCAGCCGGCCGCCAGGTCGGGCAGGACGACCTTCTGCGCGTCGCTGGTGAGGATGTCGGCCGACTCCGCCATGAAGTGCACGCCGCAGAACACGATGTACTCGGCCTCCGGCCTGGCGGCGGCCTCGCGCGCGAGCTTGAAGGAGTCGCCCGTCACGTCGGCGAACTGGATGACCTCGTCACGCTGGTAGTGGTGGCCGAGCACGAACAGCTTGTCGCCGAGCCGCTCCTTGGCCTTGCGGGCGCGCTCGACCAGCGCGGGATCGGAGGCGAGGGGAAGCTCGCCCGGACAGTCCACTCCGCGTTCGCTGTGCGGGTCGGTGCCCTGGCCGAGGATGAAGAGCGGGATCCCGGTCTCGGTGGTCGTCACGACCACACCCCCTTCGGGGACTTATCGTCGAACTGACGACTAATAATTACACACCCTTCGTCCGTTTCATTCCAGGGGGCCCCGGGGCTGCCTCCCCGTCCGGCTCCGTGTGCCCTGCTCGCGTCCCGCTCCCGCCCCGGTCGCGCCGGTTCGGTGCCCGTCGGCGCGCGGTTTCCGCGGTCTCTTCCCGGGACGGCGGGGAATGTGTGGCACCGGGCCGGTGTTGGTAGCGTCTATCTGGGGAGAGCTTCAGGGAGTGACCTTCGATGAAGGTGGAAATATCCCATTGAGCCCTACCTGAGACGTCAGAATCAATCGACCGCTCCCGGTGGGCGGTTGACGCAGACGCGGGAGTCAGCACATGACGGTTGAGAGCAGCGAGACCACGCAGCAGGGCCTGATCCTGACTGATGCGGCCGCCGCCAAGGTCAAGAGCCTGCTGGAGCAGCAGGGCGAGGAGGGGCTGCAGCTGCGCGTCGCCGTGCAGCCGGGCGGCTGTTCCGGCCTGCGGTACCAGCTCTTCTTCGACGACCGCTCGATGGACGGCGACGTCGTGTCGGACTTCGGCGGTGTCAGCGTCGTGACCGACCGGATGAGCGCGCCGTACCTGATCGGCGCCACGGTCGACTTCGTCGACACGATCGAGAAGCAGGGCTTCACGATCGACAACCCGAACGCCACGGGCTCGTGCGCCTGCGGCGACTCGTTCAACTAGCGGATCCCGCGGATCCCGCCGAGCGGATCCGCCCACCGCGACACGCGCGCCCCGTACGGCCCCGGCCATGCGGGGCGTTCGTATGCCCGGGGACAGGTTGAGCACCGGCCGAGCACGGGTCGCGTATCCTTGCGGGGTTTATCAAGACGTTCATCAACACGTTCATCGAGATGCTGACAACGAGGAGAACGACCCCGTGCGCATCGCCGTCACCGGCTCCATCGCGACCGATCACCTGATGACCTTCCCCGGCCGTTTCGGGGACCAGCTCGTCGCCGAACAGCTCGACCGGGTCTCCCTGTCCTTCCTGGTCGACGAACTGCAGATCCGTCGCGGGGGGTGCGCGGCGAACATCTCGTTCGGAATGGGATGCCTGGGGCTGCGCCCCATCCTCGTCGGCGCGGTCGGGACGGACTTCACGGACTACCGGTCGTGGCTCGAGCGGCACGGCGTCGACTGCGAGTCGGTCTACATCTCGGAGCTGCACCACACGGCGCGCTTCCTCTGCACCACCGACGAGGAGCACAACCAGATCGCCTCGTTCTACACGGGCGCGATGGCCGAGGCCAGGGAGATCGAGCTCGGCCCGATCATGGACCGCATCGGCGGCCTGGACCTGATCCTGGTCAGCCCCAACGACCCGGACGCCATGCTGCGGCACACGGACGAGGCGCGCGGGCGCGGCATCCCGTTCGCGGCCGACCCCTCACAGCAGCTCGCCCGGATGCCCGGCGAGGAGATCCGCCAGCTCATCGACGGCGCCGCCTACCTGTTCGGCAACGACTATGAGAAGGGCCTCATCGAGCAGAAGACCGGCTGGTCGGACGACGAGATCCTGAGCAGGGTCGGCGTCCGCGTCACCACGCTCGGCCCCAAGGGCGCCAGGGTCGACCGTGTCGGCGAGCCGAGCCTGCACGTCCCCCCGGCGCCCGAGCTGGGGAAGGCCGACCCGACCGGCGTCGGCGACGCCTTCCGGGCCGGCTTCCTCGCGGCGCTCGCGTGGGACCTGTCCCTGGAGCGTTGCGCCCAGGTGGGCAACCTCACCGCGACGCACGTACTGGAGCAGGTCGGCTGCCAGGAGTACGAGCTGGGCCAGCGCGTCTTCCTGGACCGGTTCGCCGCCGCGTACGGCCAGGACGCCGCGGACGAGGTCGCCGCCCACGTGAAGTGCCACTACGCGTGAGACCCGCGATGCGCGGGTGAACCTCTACACGCGGGGCGTGCTCTCGGCGTAGATCCGGCTGACCGCCTCGGCGAGCTTGTCCTCGGGCAGGTGGGCGGCCAGATCGGCCTCGGTGATGACGCCGACGAGCCGGTGGTTCTCCAGCACCGGCAGTCGCCGGATCTGATGCTCCTCCATCGTGTGGAGCGCCTCCTCCAGGTCCGCCTCGGCGTCGACCCAGACGAGCGTGCCCTGCGCGAGGTCCTTCGCCGTGACCTCGGAGCAGTCCTTACCGGCCGCGACGCACTTGATGACGATGTCGCGGTCGGTGATGATCCCCTTGAGCCTGTCGTCGTTCCCGCACACTGGCAGCGAGCCGACGCTGAGGTCGCGCATCATCCGTGCCGCGGTGAGCAGGTTCTCGTTCTCGCCGATGCACTGCACGCCGAAGTGCATGACGTTACGTGCAGTCGTCATGGAATCCCCCGAAGAATCCGTGGATTGTGTGCTTCGAGAACCCCCTACCCAGGCGAGGGACGAGCAGTCAGTAGTTGCGCCGCACCTGGATCGACCAGCCGCCCTGAGGGATCTCCACGCTGCCGACGTGCGCGTGGGACTTCAGCCGGCACCACGCGGGGATGTCGGTGACCGCGGCGGGGTCGTCGGCGAGAACCTCGACCACCGCCCCCATCGGCACCTGGTTGATCTGGTCGGCCAGCATGATGATCGGGATGGGGCATTTGCGGCCCAGCGCGTCGATCGTCAGGGCGGCGGGCTCACGCGCCTCGGCGCGCGGCTCGCTCCACTGCTCCTCGGGCTCGCTCTTGCCGGCCCCCGACCGCCTCCGCCACATCAGTGCACTCCCAAACTCGCTCGGATGCGTCGCACGATGTCCGGAAGTACGGCGAGGAACCGGTCGACGTCGCCCTCGGACACGCCACGGGGCAGCGATACCCGGACGTTCCCGTGCGTAAGCACACCCATCGCCTCGAGCACGTGCGATGGGCGAAGCGTACTAGCGGTGCACGAGCTCCCGGACGAGACCGCGAAACCGGCCCGGTCCAGCTCGGCCAGCAGCGCCTCACCCTCCACATAAAGACACGAAAAGGTGACAATGTGGGGCAGCCGCTGCAACGGGTCGCCGACCACCTCCACGTCCGGCACCAGGCGCGGCACCTCCGTCCTGATCCGATTGACCAGGGCGGACAGCCGCGGACCCTCTGCCTCCTCTTCGGCGACCCTGGCGCGCAGCGCCGCCGCCGCCGCGACGATCGCCGGGACGTTCTCGAAACCGGGCACGCGGCGCCGCTCCCGCTCGTCCTGTGGGTACGGCGACCGCCAGCGGGTCCCCTTGCGCACCGCCAGCACCCCCACGCCGGCGGGCCCGCCCCACTTGTGCGCGCTCGCCGTCAGTACCGACCAGCCGCGGGGGAGCGGGAGCCGTCCCACGGACTGCGCCGCGTCCACCAGCAGCGGCACGCCCGCCTCCTGGCACGCGGCGGCCACCTCGTCCACCGGCTGCAGCGTCCCGACCTCGTGGTTGGCCGTCTGCAGGCAGGCCAGGGCCGTACCGGGCACGGAGACGGCCTCGGCGAACGCCTCGGCGTCCACCCGGCCCGTACGGCCCACGCCCACGATCCGCACGGTGCCGCCCTCGTGTTCGTGCACCTCGGCGGTGTGCAGGACACTGGAATGCTCGACGGCGCCGGCCACCAGGTGGCGGCCGGTCCGCCTGCGCCCGTTCAGCGTGCCGAGCACACCGAGGTGCACCGCCTGGGTGCCCGACGAGGTGAACGCGACCTCGTCGGGGCGGGCGCCCAGCACCTCGGCCACGTCGGCACGGGCCTGCTCCAGGAGCATCTGCGCCCGCCTGGCCGGGCCGTACAGGCGGGCCGGGTCGGCCCAGCCGGAGTCGAGGGCGGCGAGGAGCGCCTCCCGCGCCGCGGAGTGGAGGGGTTCGGTCGAGGCCGCGTCCAGATACACCACAGTTAGGACATTAACGGGGGCTGCTCAGAGGGGCGGTGCCGGTCCGCGCTAATGTGTCCCCCAGCGTGAACTCAATCAAGTAAAGGGACGACCGATGCGAGACATCGCCGGTCGTTCTTGAACGAGCAAATCTGAAGAACCGCCCAGGAGAGGGACTCCTGGGCTTCATCTGTGGGGTAGGCGATCCGTGAGTCCGACCCGCCGTACGACACGGCGACCGTTGGCCCGCCGCCGGTTGCCACGCGTCGCCGCTCTGGCGGTGCTCGTGGCGTCCGCGTCGGCGTGTAGCGCCCAGGCGACTGAGCAGTGGTCCCGGGGCGGCATGCCCGAAGGCGCCACCGATCAGTCGCTCATCACCCAGACGCTCTGGAACGGAGCCTGGATCGCGGCGCTGGCCACCGGCGTCGTCGTGTGGGGCCTGATCCTCTGGGCATGCGCGTTCCACCGCAAGAAGAAGAACTCGCCGGACCAGCTGCCGCCCCAGGTGCGGTACAACCTGCCGATCGAGATCCTCTACACCGTGGTGCCCATCATCATGGTCTCGGTCTTCTTCTACTTCACCGCGCGCGACGAGACCGAGATCATGAAGGTCTCCGGCAACGCCCCGGTGAAGGTCAAGGTCGAGGGCCGCATGTGGAGCTGGGGCTTCACCACCGAATACCAGGGCAAGACCGCCAAGGTCGAGGGCGTGCCGGTCGACCTGGCCAAGCAGAGTGTGGAGAACCCCGAGGGTCCGCAGCTCGTGCTGCCGACCGGCGCCGACGTCGAGTTCGAGCTTCACTCGCCCGACGTCATCCACTCCTTCTGGGTGCCGGCCTTCCTGTTCAAGCAGGACGTGTTCCCCGGTGACGTGCGGAACAAGTTCCAGATCAAGACGCTGAACCGCACCGGCGTCTTCGTCGGCCGGTGTGCCGAGCTGTGCGGCGTCGACCACAGCAAGATGCTGTTCTCGGTGAAGCTCGTGCCGCAGGCGGAGTTCGACCAGTACATCCAGAGCCAGGCGGGGAGTGCACAGTGACCGCCATCCAGCAACCCGCCATCGCCGCCCGGCCGTACACCAAGGGCTCGGTCGTGGCCAAGTGGCTTTCCTCCACCGACCACAAGGTGATCGGGCATCTGTACCTGATCACGTCTTTCGTGTTCTTCCTCATCGGCGGCGTCATGGCGCTGGTCATGCGCGCCGAGCTCGCCCAGCCGGGCCTGCAGTTCGTGTCGAACGAGCAGTTCAACCAGCTCTTCACGATGCACGGCACGATCATGCTGCTGATGTTCGCGACGCCGCTGTTCGCGGGGTTCGCCAACGAGCTCATGCCGCTGCAGATCGGCGCGCCCGACGTGGCCTTCCCCCGTCTGAACATGGTGAGCTACTGGCTCTACCTGTTCGGCAGCACCATCGCGGTGGCCGGCTTCATCACCCCGGGAGGCGCCGCGGCCTTCGGATGGACGGCCTACGCGCCGCTCTCCAACGCGGTGACATCGCCCGGCATCGGCGGCGACATGTGGATCATGGGTCTGACGCTGTCGGGCCTCGGCACGATCCTCGGCGCGGTGAACTTCATCACCACGATCATCACCATGCGCGCGCCCGGCATGACCATGTTCCGGATGCCGATGTTCACCTGGAACGTCCTGCTCACCAGCATCCTGGTGCTGCTGGCCTTCCCGGTCCTCGCCGCCGCGCTGCTGGCGCTGGAGGCCGACCGTAAGCTCGGCGCCCACATCTTCGACTCCGCCACCGGTGGAGCGATGCTGTGGCAGCACCTGTTCTGGTTCTTCGGGCACCCCGAGGTCTACATCATCGCGCTGCCGTTCTTCGGCATCATCACCGAGGTCATCCCGGTGTTCAGCCGCAAGCCGATCTTCGGTTACATCGGTCTGGTCGGCGCGACGATCGCGATCGCCGGTCTGTCCGTGACCGTCTGGGCGCACCACATGTTCGTGACCGGCCAGGTTCTCCTGCCGTTCTTCTCGTTCATGACGTTCCTCATCGCGGTGCCGACCGGTGTGAAGTTCTTCAACTGGATCGGCACGATGTGGCGAGGCCATCTGTCGTTCGAGTCGCCGATGCTCTTCGCGGTCGGCTTCCTGGTGACCTTCCTCTTCGGCGGTCTCACCGGCGTCATCCTGGCGTCGCCTCCGCTGGACTTCCAGGTCAGCGACACCTACTTCGTCGTCGCTCACTTCCACTACGTGATCTTCGGCACCGTGGTGTTCGCGATGTTCTCGGGCTTCTACTTCTGGTGGCCCAAGTTCACCGGGCGGATGCTGAACGACCGGCTGGGCAAGGTCCACTTCTGGCTCACGTTCTTCGGTTTCCACCTGACGTTCCTGGTGCAGCACTGGCTGGGCGTCATCGGCTTCCCCCGGCGCTACGCCGACTACTCCCCGGTGGACGGCTTCACCGACCTGAACCTGATCTCGTCGGTGGGCGCGTTCCTCCTCGGTGCGTCGCTGCTGCCGTTCCTCTACAACGTGTGGATCACCTGGAAGAAGGCGCCGAAGGTCACCGTCGACGACCCGTGGGGTTACTGCGGTTCGCTGGAGTGGGCGACCTCCTGCCCGCCGCCGCGGCACAACTTCACCTCGCTGCCGCGGATCCGGTCCGAGCGCCCCGCGTTCGACATCAAGTACCCGCACCTTTCCGCGAAGCCTGAGCTGGAGGAGGCTCGATGAAGATCCAGGGATGGATGTTCGTGCTCTGCGGCCTCTTCTTCGCCGCCGTGGACGTGGTCTACTGGTTCTGGTCCAAGGAGCCGACCGGCACCGCGGTGCTGGCCATCTCCGTCGGCCTCGCCCTCATGATCGGCTACTACCTGCTCTTCACGGCTCGCCGCATCGGTGACCAGCCGGAGGACAGCAAGGAGGCCGAGATCAGCGACGGGGCCGGAGAGCTCGGCTTCTTCAGCCCGCACAGCTGGTGGCCGCTGTTCGTCTGCCTTTCCGCGGCGTTGACGTTCTTCGGTTTCGCCGTCGGCATGTGGCTGTTCCTGATCGGGGTCTTCGCCGTCGTGCTGAGCATGATCGGCTTCGTCTTCCAGTACTACCGGGGCAACTTCTCGCACTGACCTGGGAGTTTCCCCGTCGCGGCCGGCCAACGATCCTGTTGGCCGGCCGCGACGCTTTTCTTTGCCAGCTGTCATCCCGGCCCTGAGCGCAGACCCACAGTAATCGGGTACTAACCCCATGCAAGTGGTGTGTGGCGGGGGGAGACCGACGTGCGAGCTGGTGCTGGGATGCTGGCCCTACTGATGGCGACCGGATGTACCGCCGCGGCGGCGGATCGCGACAAGGAGGTCGCCGTCGTACCCGCGGCGGCCGTGGGCATCACGCCGGAGAACGGCGCCCAGGGACTGATCCCGGAGCTGCCCATCATGGTGTCGGCCGCCGGGGGGACGCTGAAGGACGTCACCGTGGAGGCGAAGGGCAAACGGGTGGCGGGGATGTTCAGCGCCGACCGGACCAGGTGGCGGAGCGCACGGCCGATGACGCCGGGCACCGACTACACCGTGACCGCGGTGGCGGTCAACGCGGCCGGCAAGACGACCGAGACCAAGAGCGTCTTCTCCACGGTGAAGGCGGCCAAGTCCTTCGACGTCCAGACCATCCTTCCGAACAAGGAACTGACCGGGCTGACCGTCGGCGTCGGGATGCCCATCATGATCACGTTCGACCGCGACGTCACGGACCGCGTCTCGATCGAGAAGAACCTGCAGGTGCTGGCGTCCAAGCCGATCCAGGGCGCGTGGCACTGGTTCGACAACCGCCGTGTGACGTTCAGGCCCAAGGAGTACTGGCCGGCTCACACGAAGGTCCGGCTCGTCGCCCGGCTCGCCGGCGTACGCGGAGCCGACGGGATGTACGGCACGAAGGACTACGTCCGCGACTTCACGATCGGCCGTTCCCAGATCAGCTACGCCGACACGGGCACCCACCACATGAAGGTGAAACGCGACGGGAAGCTCATCCGCAACATGCCGATCAGCGCGGGCAAGGGCGGCGAACTGAAGTACTACACCACCTCGGGAGTCCATCTGGCCATGGACCGCGAGCTCGTCACGGTCATGACCTCACCCGGCATCGGCCCCGGCAGCCCCGGCTACTACCAGACCACCGTCTACGACACCGTACGGATCTCCGACTCGGGGGAGTACGTCCACGGCGCCCCATGGTCCGTGGGGGATCAGGGCAACTCCAACGTGAGCCACGGCTGCGTCAACGTCAGCCCGGAGAACGCGAAGTGGTTCATGACCAACACCCTGATCGGGGACCCGATCGTCGTCACCGGCTCGCCGCGCCCGCTCGACCCCACGAACGGCTGGGGCCACTGGCAGGAGTCCTGGAAGCAGTGGCTCAAGTGGAGCAGGCTGCGTGGCGCCAGCACCGAGCCGCTCTGACGGCCCTGTGAGCCTCTGACCTCGGCCCGCGCACTCTGAATCGGAGGGTGCGGGCCGCTCGTCGTCTCGGAGGATCTGAGGGCCGTCCAGGGGGAGCGGCGGCCGATGGCCGTACAGGCTGGGAACGACGGCCGTGCGGGCGGGGAATACGAAACGGCCCGGGTGGGAATCCCACCCGGGCCGCTCACGTGGTGAATCAGTGAACTTCCTTGCGCTCCCCGGCGCCGACGGCGGCGTGCTCCTCGCCGTGACCGTGGCCCTCCTCGAGAGGGATGCGGTCCGTGCCGTACGCCTTGCTCATCTTGGCGCGCAGCCTGCCGATGAGAGAGCGGGCTCCCTTCGGCGGGATCCCCTCACGGTCGACTCCGCTCTCGATGACCGGGATCTCCTTCTTGCCGCGGATGTGCGCCAGGATGTCGTCCGCGGGCGGCGTGTGCACCTCGATGTACTCGCCGTTCGGCATCCGCTTGATGACGCCGGACTCGACACCGTGGGACACGACCTCGGCGTCCTTGCGCTGGAGGCCGATGCAGACCCGGTAGGTGATGATGTAGGCGATCACCGGACCGAGGAAGATGGCGAACCGACCGAAGATCGTCGTCTCGTACAGGCCGATGTGGAAGTTGGCCGAGATCTCGTCGTTCGCGCCCAGCAGCCACAGGATGCCGTAGAACGTGACCGCCGAGATGCCGATCGAGGTGCGGTGCGCGTTGTTGCGCGGCCGGTCGGCGATGTGGTGCTCGCGCCGGTCGCCGGTCACCCACTGTTCCAGGAACGGATACAGCGCCAGGCCCGTCATGATGATCCCGAGCGGCACCAGCGCCGGAATCAGCACGCTCAGCGGGATCGTGCCTCCGGACGTCCCGAAGAGGTTGATCTCCCACGGGACCATCAGACGCAGGGAGCCTTCGAGGAAGCCCATGTACCAGTCGGGCTGGGAGCCCGCCGAGATGTCCGCCGGAGTGTACGGCCCGAACAACCAGATCGGGTTGATCTGCGCGAACGTGCCCAGCAGCGCCAGCACGCCGAAGGTGAACAGGAAGTACGCGCCCGCCTTGGCCATGAAGGCCGGGTAGAACGGCGCGCCCACCACGTTCTTCTCGGTGCGGCCCTTGCCCGGCATCTGGGTGTGCTTCTGCACCCACATGAGGATCATGTGCGCGGTGATCAGCGCCAGCAGGATGCCCGGAATGAGCAGGATGTGCAGGGTGAAGAACCGGGAGATGATGTCCTCGCCCGGGTACTCCCCGCCGAAGAGGAAGAACTGGATGTACGTGCCGATCAGCGGGATCGAGAGGATGACTCCCTGGGTGATCCGCAGGCCGGCGCCGGACAGCAGGTCGTCGGGCAGCGAGTAGCCGGTCAGACCCTCGAACAGGGCGAGGCTCAGCAGGCCGATGCCGATCAGCCAGTTCAGCTCGCGCGGCTTGCGGTATGCCCCCGTGAAGAACACGCGGAGCATGTGCACCACCATGCCGGCGACGAACAGCAGGGCCGCCCAGTGGTGGATCTGCCGGATGAGCAGACCACCGCGGACGTCGAAGGAGATGTTCAGCGTCGAGGCGTACGCCTCCGACATCATGATGCCCTTGAGCGGCTCGTACGAGCCGTCGTACATCACGTGGCCCATGCTCGGCTTGAACCAGAACGTCAGGAACGTACCGGTCAGCAGCAGGACGATGAACGAGTAGAGCGCGATCTCACCCAGCAGGAACGACCAGTGGTCGGGGAACATCTTCCGCAGGTTGCGCTTGAGGAAGCTGCCCGCGCCCAGGCGGTCGTCGAGAAAGGTCGAGACGCCGGCTATTGCCTTGGGAGGAGTGTCCATTACGCCTTCTCCGCCTTCTCCCTAGCTTCCGCCTCCGCGTCCCCGCGCTCCCAGAAACTGGGCCCGACGGGCACGTTGAAGTCGGCCTTGGCGATGAGGAAGCCCTCGCCGTCGATCCCGATCGGGAGCTGCGGCAGCGGCCGCGCCGCGGGACCGAAGACGACCTTGGCGCCGTCCGCCGCGTCGAAGGTCGACTGGTGGCACGGGCAGAGGATGTGATGGGTCGTCTGCTCGTACAGCGCCGCCGGGCAGCCCACGTGGGTGCAGATCTTCGAGTAGGCGACGATGCCGTCGTGCGTCCAGTTCAGGTTCGTGCCGGACTTGATCTCCTCCGGACGGAACTTGAGCAGGATCAGCGTGGCCTTGGCCAGGGCGTTGAGGTCGTGCTCGTACCCCTCGGGGACCACCGAAAGGATGCCGCCGGGCGAGTTGAAGTCGGCGGCGCGGATCGGCTGCCCGGTGCCCTCGGTGATGAGGCGCCGCGGCTTGCCGGTCTTGGTGGGCTCGCCCCACACCGTGTGCCGGAGCTTGGTGCCCGGCAGCGGGCCGAGGTCCTTCAGCAGGAAGAGAGGGGCCAGGCCCAGCGGCGCGGCCGCCAGCAGCAGCGTCCGGCGCAGCAGCCCGTGCTTGACGAAGCCGCTCTCCTCGGCGCCCGCCAGGAACGTCTCCTTGACGGTCTCGCGGGTCTCGGCGTCGGAGGCCATCGGGTGGCGCTCCTGGATCATGGTGTATTTCGGCATGATCCGCCGCACCCATGTGGTGATGCCGGCGGCCAGCGCGAGCAGCGCCAGCGCCAGCGTGCCGCCGAGCGCGAAGTTGGACGTCGAAGTCTTGTCGATCGTCCCGACCTGGAAGATGACGTACGAGGCGATGAAGCCGGCGCCCGCCAGGAAGGCGATCAGGAAGAGCAGCGCGACCGTCTTCTCGGCCTTGCGGGCGCTCGCCGGGTCCTGGTAGATCACGCCCGGCAGAGCGGCGGCCTCGTGGACGGTCTCGTCCTTGAGGACGGCCTCGGTGGCGGGCGGCGTGCCGATGACGCGCTTCGGTACGCGATCCTCGGGCTGGTCGATGGTGTTGTCTGTCATGAATGCGCCTGTCGCTTCTTCGCGGTGATCCAGATGGCGGCGAGGACCAGCAGGCTGATGCCGGCGATCCAGGCCACGAGACCCTCCGTCACCGGGCCGATACGGCCGAGACCGGAGCCGCCCGGGTCCACCTGGCTGCGGACGCTCGTGATGTAGGCGATCATGTCCCGCTTCTGGTCGGGAGTGATCGTCGAGTCGTTGAATACGGGCATCGCCTGCGGACCGGTGGCCATCGCCTCGTAGATCTGCGTGGGCGACGACTCGTTCAGCGAGGGCGCGTACTTGCCGTAGGTCAGTGCGCCGCCGGCGCCGACGAAGTTGTGGCACTGGATGCAGTTCGCCCGGAACAGCTCGCCACCCTTCGCCGGGTCACCCTTGGCCGGGTCGACCTGCTCGGCGGCCGGCCGGGTCGGGCCGCCGCCCAGTGACTGGACGTACGCCGCGAGCTGGTCGATGGCCTGCGGGGTGACCCACTCGTCGAGCGGCTTGCGCGGTGCCTGGGCTCCCGGGTCGGAGGCGGGCATGCGCCCGCTGCTCACCTGGAAGTCCACGGCCGCCGCTCCCACGCCGACCAGGGTGGGGCCGGACTTGGTGCCCTCGGCGTTCAGGCCGTGACAGCTGGCGCAGTGGGCGATGAAGAGGTCCTTGCCCTGCGCCACGTCGTCGGCCTTACCGGACGCGACCGCCGCGTCCGCGGTGCTGCCGGTCGGTGCGGCAAGCGCGTATCCTCCGCCGAGGAGGCCAAGCGCGAGCGCCACAACGGCAAAACGCGCGAGGGGATGCCGCCGTCGCGCGGTGATGGAGTTCACCGATCTCCCCGTTCCGATCATTTGATGATGTAGATGGTCGCGAAAAGGCCGATCCAGACCACGTCGACGAAGTGCCAGTAGTAAGACACGACGATCGCGCTGGTCGCCTGCTCATGGGTGAAGCGCTTCGCGGCGTACGTGCGTCCCAGAATGAACAGGAACGCGATCAGTCCACCCGTCACGTGCAGACCGTGGAAGCCTGTGGTCAGGTAGAACACAGAGCCGTAGGCGGTGGACGCCAGCGTCGTGCCCTCCTCCACAAGGGTGCGGTACTCGTTCAGCTGGCCCGCGACGAAGATCGCGCCCAAGATGAAGCTGATGATGTACCAAAGCCTGAGCTTCTTGACCTGGCCCTTTTCCGCGGCCCATACACCGAACTGGCACGTCACACTGGACAGGACCAGGATGATCGTGTTCGCCGTGGCGTACGGGATGTCGAGATGGGTGTCCGTCGGCCAGGCTGTGCCTTGGCCGAGGGTGACCGACCGGATGGTGAAGTACATCGCGAACAGCGCCGCGAAGAACATGAGCTCAGAGGACAGCCAAACGATGGTCCCGACCTGAACGAGGTTCGGTCGGCGGGACCCGTACGGTGTCGTCGTCGTTGTAATTGCGGATGCTGTCGCCACGCGCAGCATTATTGCGGCTCCCCTGGTCGGGTCGCCGCACGCCCCCCCGTTAGAGGCGTTTTGCTCCGTTTAGAACCGGAGAATCTTGGCAACAAGCCCTGGGCTGCGCGTACGGCGTGTGCGCCGGTAGCATCACGATGACCATATCCCGCGATTCGACAGTGAGCGTGACATGAGGGTTCTCGTCTACAGCGACGACGCAGGCACCCGTGAGAAGGTGCGGCTTGCCATCGGGCGGCGCCCCGCCGCGGACGTGCCCCTCGTGGAGATCGTCGAGTGCGCCACCCAGCCGGCCGTGCTCAAGTATCTCGACTCCGGCGACATCGACGTGGCCGTTCTCGACGGTGAGGCCGCCCCGGCCGGAGGCATGGGGATCAGCCGGCAGGCCAAGGACGAGGTCCACAACTGCCCCCCGATCCTGCTGATCATCGCGCGCAGGGACGACCGCTGGCTCGCCAACTGGTCCCGCGCCGACGCCGTGGTCGCCCAGCCGCTCGACCCCATGGCCGTCGCCGAGACCGTCGCCGACCTCATGCGCCGGCGGCTGAGCTCGTCCGGATCGCCCCGCCCCGCCCAGCCCGTCTCGTAAACGGAGCCTCTCCATGGACTCGCGTACCACCTGGCCGTCCCTGCTGACCGCCCTGCTCGCCGGCGAGCACCTGACCGCCGACGAGACGGCGTGGGCCATGGGCGAGATCATGTCCGGCGACGCCACACCGGCACAGATCGGCGCCTTCGCCGTCGCGCTGCGGGCGAAGGGCGAGACCGTCGCCGAGGCGGCCGGCCTGGCCCGGACGATGCTCGACCGGGCGGTCCCGCTGTCCATCGAGGGGCCCGTCGTCGACATCGTCGGCACCGGGGGCGACCGGGCGCACACCGTCAACGTCTCCACGATGGCGGCCATCGTCGCCGCGGCGGCCGGCGCCCGTGTCGTCAAACACGGAAACCGCGCCGCCTCCTCCCTCTGCGGCGCCGCCGACGTGCTGGAGCACCTCGGGGTCGTCCTCGACCTGTCGCCGGAGGGCACCGCGCGGCTCGCGGTCGAGGCCGGGATCGCGTTCTGCTTCGCGCCCGTCTACCACTCGGGGTTCCGCTTCACCGGGCCGCCGCGCAGGGAGATCGGCATCCCCACCGTCTTCAACTTCCTCGGCCCGCTCACCAACCCGGCGCGTCCGTCCGCCCAGGCGATCGGCGTCTTCGACGCCCGGATGCTTCCTGTGGTCGCGGGAGTCTTCGCCGAGCGAGGCGTGTCGGCGCTGGTCTTCCGTGGTGAGGACGGGCTCGACGAGCTTTCCACGGCGGGTCCCTCGCGCGTCTTCGTCGTCCGCGACGGCGTGCCCCGGGAGACGATGTTCGACCCGGCTGACATCGGCGTGGCCCGGTCCCGGCCGGACGACCTGCGCGGCGGCGACGTCGCGTTCAACGCCGCCGCCGTGCACGACACGCTCGCGGGCAAGACCGGGCCGGTGCGCGACGCGGTGCTGCTGAACGCCGCGGCCGCGCTGGTCGCGCTCGACGGCGCGGGCGATGACCTGGTCGCCGCCCTCGGCGCCGCCTACGCCCGGGCCGCGGAGGCGGTCGACACCGGCCGCGCGGCCGCGACGCTCGACCGCTGGGTCGAGATCAGCCGCGCTCTCGCCTCATGAACCGCGCGGGCCGGGGTCCGTCCCCGGAGGGATTCCCGGTCCGCCTTTGAGGTGACGCGTACGGCACGGCGCGAGTCGTACGGTGCCCGCATGACGCGCCACCTCCTTGCCTGCCTCGTCCGCCTCTCCCGGCGATGTCTGCCCACGCTCCGGAGCCTTGGCGGGTCACGGCCGTCAGGTCCCCTTCTCCTACCGCCGTGGCGGCCCCGTTTCCCTCCGCGTGACCGCGTGGAGTTGCTGCGCACGCGTGAACGGCTCCGCATCGCCTCGGAGCTGCATGACGTCGTCGCCCACGACCTGAGCGTGATGACCCTCGGCGTCGGTGCCGGACGGGTGTTCATGGACAAGGACCCCGTACGGGCGATCCAGACCCTGCGTGAGGCGGAGGAGTCGGGCCGCCAGGTGCTGGGCGACCTGCAGCGCATGATGGCGTTGCTGCGCGTGGACGGAGCCGCACGAGGCCCCCAGCCGCGCCTGGCCGAGTTGCCCTCCCTGCTGCACGCGTTCAGGGCCGCGGGACTGGACGTGACGTTCACCGAGGAGGGCGTGCGGCAGGCCCGGCCCACCCTGGAGCTGTCGGCCTACCGGATCGTGGAGGAGGCCCTGGGCAACGCCATGCGGCCCGGAGCGGCGCGGTCGGCCGCGGTGATGCTGCGCTGGACCCAGGGCGTGCTCGACCTGACCATCCGGGACGACGGCGTGCCCAGGGAACGGCTGCTCGGCACTTGGGAGCGTGCCGCGCTCTTCGGCGGCTCGGTGACCGCGCGCGTCGTGTCCGGCGGTTTCGAGATGAGGGTCCGCCTGCTGGCGGGTCAGTCTCCGTCGTTGAGGCCGATCGAGAAGGCCGCGTCGAGATCGTGACGGGAGTAGGTGCGGAACGCGATGTGCGTCTCGGTCTGCAGCACCCCGGGCACCTTGTTGATGCGGCCGGGAACGACCTCGGCGATCTCCTCGTACCTCGCGACGCGGATCATGGCGAGCAGGTCGTACTCGCCGGTGATGGAGTAGACCTCGCTGACCCCGTTGAGCTCTGCGACCGTCTGCGCGACCTCGGGAATCCGGTCGACATCAGCCTTGATGTGCACGATCGCGGTGACCATTCGCGTTCTCCTGTGTCGTCAGTGTGTCGTCGAGTGCGTCGTCGGACGCCGCCCGCGCTCCGGAGGCGCCGGGCGGGATCGTGGTTCATCGTAGGGGCTTGCCCTCCCGCGCCTGGTGTCTGGGCAGCCCTTGGTAGGCGCGTTCGACCCGGTCCTTGAGCCGGCCGGCGCCGTACGCGGGCAGGCTCCACGTCCCCTCCACCCGCACCAGCCGTACGCCGGGGGAGTCGAGCCAGCGCAGGACGCACTCGGTCTCCTCCGCGCTGGCGGCCGGAATGGGGCCGGGGCCGGGCGCCACGGTCTCCGCCGTGGCGACCAGGGCGTCGACGTAGGGGACCGGATGGGCGCCGCGCGGCATCACCCCCGCGGCCGCGAGCCGCCCGTGGCGCACCACGTGGATGTCCCAGCCGCCGTCGAAGGCGGGGCTGGCCGCCACCATCTGCGGGATCGAGGTGAGCGAGCGCAGCCGTTGCATGCGGGCCGCCGTGCGGATGTAGGCGGCGAGACGGTCGCGGTCGACGGCGGCCTCCTCATAGCGTTGCTCGGCCGACAGGCGGCGCATGCGCGCCTCGATCGCGGAGAAGACCACCTCCGGATCCCGCTCCATGGCGTGCCTGGCGCTCTCGACGTGCAGGGAGTAGCCCTCTTCGCTCTCGCGGCCCTCACAGGGCGCTCCACACCGGCCGATCTCGGCCAGCGTGCACGCGACACGACGGACGCGCGTGGACAGCCGCTGCGTGCACTGCCGCAGCGGGAGCGCCTCGTGCAGGGCCGAGCGGGCGTCGTCGGCCATGCGGCTGCTCGGGAACGGGCCGAGGTAGGTGCCCTGGTCGTCCTTGATCTCCCGGACGATGCTGAGCCGGGGGAACGGCTCGTCGGTCAGCTTCAGCCAGACCACCCGCTCGGGGAACCTGGACCGCTTGTTGTAGCGCGGTTTCGCCGCTCCGATCATGCGCAGCTCGCGGACCTCCGCCTCCAGCGCGGTCGCGCACACGATCGTGCGGACGCTCTCGGCGATGCCGACCATCTCGCGGACGCGCGGTCGCGTCTCGCTCGCCGTGAAGTAGCTCCGGACCCGGTTGCGCAGGTTCGAGCTCTTGCCGATGTAGAGCGCCTCGCCCTTGGCGTCCTCGAAGATGTACACCCCGGGGGCGCCGGGCACGGACTGCGCGAGATGGCGCTTGCGCTGCTGCTCAGGACTGGGCGCCCGGACGAAGGTGCGCAGGTCCTCCAGGGTGTGCACGCCGTACGAGCCGACCCGGCCGATCAGGCCGTGCAGCACGTCGACGGTCGCCTTGGCGTCGGCGAGGGCCCGGTGGCAGGGCTCGGTGGTACTGCGGAACAGCCGCGCCAGGGTGCCGAGCTTGCAGTTGGGCGTCTCGTCCCGGGTGAGGACCCGGCGGGCGAGATCGGCGGTGTCCACGACCGGGTTGGCGGGCGGCGGGTAGCCCCCGGCGGCGCACGCCGCCTTGATGAACGACAGGTCGAAGGGCGCGTTGTGCGCGACCAGAGCGGCGCCGGTGATGAACTCCAGGAAGCTGGAGAGCACCTCGGGCATCTTGGGCGCGGCCACGACCATCGCGTCCGTGATCCCGGTCAGGACGGAGATGAACGGAGGGATCGGGCCGCCGGGATCGACCAGGGTGGCGAACTCGCCCAGCACCTCGCCGCCGCGCACCTTGACCGCGCCGATCTCGGTGATCGCGTGCTCGGCCGCCGAACCGCCCGTGGTCTCCAGGTCGAAGACCACGAACGTCACGTCCCGGAGGGGAGTGCCGAGCTCGTCCAGAGTGCCCTGTACCGCTTCCACGCGCTTGACCTTAGAGACGGTCACCGACATTCCCCACGCCGGTGCCCGGGTCGTCCGCGTTCGCGGTTATGCCGCGGGAGTCCATTCCCGCTGGAGCATCGCGTAGATGAGCTCGTCGCCCCACTCACCCTTGAACAGCTCGTTCTCCACGAGATGGGCCTCACGGCGCATGCCGAGGCGCTCCATCAGCCTGGCGGAGGCGTCGTTGCGGGCGTCGCAGCGGCCGTAGATCCGGTGCAGGCCGAGGTCGTCGAACCCGAGCCGCAGGATCTCCCGGGACGCCTCGAAGGCGAGCCCCTGTCCGTGGTAGTCGGGGTGGAACGCGAAGCCGATCTCGCCCTGGCGGTGCTCGGGGCTGCGCCAGAACAGGAAGATATCGCCGATCAGCGCGCCGGTCTCGCGCAGCTCGACGGCGATGTTGAAGGTGCCGTTCTCCGCGCTCAGCGCGGCCTGCCCGAGCTTGGTCTCCAGGGCCGCTCTGGTCCCGTCGTACGTACGCGCGTCCCAAGGGAGGTAGCGGACGACGTCGGGACGCGAGTGGAAGGAATACAACTCGTCGAGATCGTCCATGGTGAAGGGGCGGAGGAGCAACCGGGGAGTTTTGATCGGATAGGTAGGGTTCAGCACGCGATCATCCTATTGGGGATGGTCGGTCAGCCCGCTGTGCCTCCCGCTCCAGCCTGGTGGCGACGCTCCGCAGATCCTCGGAGAACTGGTGCAGCATCCCGAGCCACCCGCGGAGTTCCCGGTCGAAGCGCTCGGCGGCCGGGCCGGTCCAGCGCGGGGACCGGCGCAGTGCCGCCACCTGATCCAGCAGCTCGTCGAAGCGGGGAGCGGCCCTGCGCATCGCGTCACTCTCGAACGTCACGCCGCAAGCCTGGCAGAAGCCGACACGCAGCGTGACCGATGGCCTACGATCCGCTGGTGAGCATGCTGTGGTTGGCCGACGCGCCGTCCATGCGCGCGCTCGCCGCGCGCCTGGACGACGTGTCGGGCGGTCTGGCCCCGCGAGTCGCCCCCGGCCTGTCCCCGGTGTTCGGTCTCGACCAGGTGTCGCGCCATCCCGAGCTGGCGCACTACGCCGAGCGGCTGCGGTCCCTCCGGCACTGGTGCGAGGCGACGGCGGCGGACCTGCGGCGCAGAGCCTCGATCGCCGAGCAGGCCGACGCGGTGTCCCTCGACCCGGTGGAGCCCACGGCCGTCCGGGCCGCGCTGGTCGCCGCCGCTTCGGGTACGGCCGACGCGGCGCTCGCCGACCTCCGCCAGTTGGTCGCGGCACGCGAGGCCGGGTTCGACCGCGACGCGGCGGTCGCCGGGTTCTTCGCCGGGCTCCCGCCGGACACGGCGCTCGCGGTGGCTCTCGCCGGCGCCGACCTGGTCGGGCCTCTCGGCGGCGTGCCGTACGGCCTGCGTTACGCGGCGAACCGGCTGCTCGTCCGGCAGGCCCGCGCCGAGGCCCGCACACTGTGGCTCACCGATCGGGTCACCCTCTTCTCCCGGCTGCTCGAACCGCGCGAGGTGCGGACCGTGCGCGACGGACGGGTCGTGTCCGAGAAGGCGCCCAGGCAGTTCCTGCTGTTCGACGCCTCGGGGCAGGGCCGCGTCGCCGAGGTGTTCGGCGACCTCGACACGGCGACATCCGTCGCCGTCACCGTGCCCGGCACCGGGAACAACCTCGAGACCTACACCGACGGCCCCGGCGCGAACGCGCGGGCCCTGCACGACTTCGCCGAACGCTTCTCCGGCGGGAGATCAGCGACGATCGCGTGGATGGGCTGCGACCTGCCGCAGTCGCTCACGCAGGCCACCTGGACGTCGTACGCCGAGGCCGGCGGGCCGATGCTCCGCGACTTCGTGACCGGCCTACGCCTCGGCGCCGACGTCCGCACGACCCTGGTCGGCCACTCCTACGGCAGCACCGTGACGGGACACGCCGTGAGCGCCGGCCTGCGGCCCGGCAACCTCGTCGCCGTCGCGAGCCCGGGATGGGGGGTGTACTCGGCCGAAGCTCTGCATGCCCCCGGTACCCGCCTGTACGCCCTGCGCCATCCGCACGACGTGATCAGTGTGGCTCCCGTTCTCTCGTTGGCGTCGAAGGCCGGGTTGCTGGGCCTGCTCGCCACGCCGTGGGCGGGACACGGGCAGGACCCGATCCTCCTCGGTGGTGTGACCCGACTCGCCACCGGCACGGACACCGACCTCGTTCAGCTGGGCGTCGACGCCCACGCCCACGGCGACTACTTCACCACCACCGGCCAGAGCAAGATTGCGACTAAGAACATGGCTCATGTGGTTGCCGGAGATCAGGGACCGATGCCTTTCGGTATCGCGAGGAGCGAACCAAATGAAGGCTAAGGAGTTCGCCCCTCTTGTCGCCGTGGTCATGATTCTTTCACAAGGATGCCTGATGACTGAGAACGAACCGCCTACGTTGGCGGATGGACTGCGGCTGATGGTCGCAGCAATGGATGAGGCCGTGGCTGTAGGTCTAGACGGAGCAGTGCCGTATATGAAGACCAAGAGCCCCTGGCAGTGTGATCAGGCGCAGAAGAGGTCCTTCAGCTACAGCTACGACATCAAGAGCAAGGATCCACGTGCTGCGGTCAAAGCAGTTCGGACGCATTGGCGCAGCCGAGGTTATCGCGTTCAGGAGGACAATTCGGACGCGCCCGCGCATCCGGAAGTTTACGCAGACGTGGCCGCTTTTGAACTGAGCATCGTTGGGTTTCCTGAGCGCGAGGAAGTGTGGGTCCACGGAAACACGGTTTGTTTGCCGGGGGAAGTGCCGGAGGAGTGGCGGGACGTCCGGTAGGGGTCTCTTCCCGACCTCGAATCGACTGGTGATCGGTTCCCGAACGGCTCGTGAGCCCGCGCTCTGATCACATTGCGATCGTGCTCAATGGGCGTCGGCGGAGGCGGGGAGAGGCGTGCCGCCGAGCAGGTCGGCGGGCCCGTGCGCGGAGCCGCCAGAGTGCGCCCGTGCCACTTGACGAGGGTGCTCCGAGTCCGTATCGCAACCAAGCGGTTGGGTGAACTCCGTTAGCCTCGACGTTCGTGCATCGGGCGGGAACCGCCATGATGCGGCGGGAAAAGCCCCGAAGGGGCGGCTGCTGAGGCGAGAGTGATGCGCGACCCGGTCAGGGGCGCGACAGCCGTACCCTTTAAAAAGGACAAGGATGAGGAGCGAGCGGATGAGTTCAGCCGGAGAGGGCCTGTCTCGTCCGCTGCCGGAGCAGGTGCGGTTACACGTGGTGGAGCTCGCGGCTCAGGTGCTGGGGTCCATGCCCGCCGCCGCGATTCCGTCTCAGTTGCGCGGCATCGCCAAGTTCGATCCGCGCAAGCGCGCCCGCCTCGGTAGCGCGCCGATCGCCGCCATGCTGGAAACGGACAAGGAGTTCCGCGAGACCGTCGCGGAGACGCTCCGGTCGGCCTGGCCCGACCTGGTCGCGGGTCTCGCCGACGGAGTGGTGCCCGCCGCCGCCGAGCCGGTGCTCGTCGCCGCGGCGGCCTACCTCACCCGGCCTCCGGGCTGGCCTGAGCTGGTCGAGCGAGCGCGCGAGGACCTGGAGCAGGCCACGTCGGCCGAGGCGGGGCGCGAACAGGTGGAGGCCCGGCTTCGCGAGCAGCTCGCCACCCAGCGGACCGCCGCCAAGGAGGAGGCGGAGCGCTTCCGTGAACAGGTGAGGGTGGCTCGCGCGGAGAACGCGGACCTTCGACGCAGGCTGCACGACGCGCGGGAGCGCGCGAAGGCGGCCGAGCGCAGGGCGGCCGAGATGGAGGCGGAGACCGCCGAGGCCAGAGCCAGGGTGGCGAACGCCAGCGGCGCGGCGGAGACCGAGGTCCGCAAGCTCAAGGAACGCCTCGCGGACGCCGAGCGGCACCTTGAGGCGAGCCGTCGTGCGGCCCGGGAGGGGCGCAGCGTGGAGGACGCCCGCATCCGGGTGCTCATGGACGCGCTGCAGGACGCCGCGGCAGGGCTCCGCAAGGAGCTGGCCCTGCCCACGATGATCAGCAAACCGGCCGACTACGTGTCCGCCGTGGTGCCGGGTGCGCCGAGCGTGCGGGCGGTGCCCGCCAGGGCGCTCGCCGACGACGATCCGCAGCTGTTCGACCAGTTGCTGGCCATCCCTAACCTGCACGTCATCATCGACGGCTACAACGTCACCAAGACGGGCTACCCGTCCCTCACGCTGGCGGATCAGCGGGCGCGGCTCCTCACCGGACTGGGCGGCCTCGCCGTACAGGCAAGGGTGGAGGTGACCTGCGTCTTCGACGGGGCCGAGCTCAACGGGCCGGTCCAGGTCTCTGCTCCGCGTGGGGTCCGGGTGATGTTCAGCGCGCCCGGCCAGATCGCCGACGATCTCATCCGGCAGCTGGTCAAGGCGGAGCCGTCCGGCCGCGCCATCGCTGTGGTCTCCTCCGACCGGGAGGTGGCCGATTCGGTGCGCCGGATGGGGGCGCGGCCGGTGCCGTCGCTCCTGTTGCTCCGCCGTCTCGGCCGTACCTGATCACCTAGAGTGCCAGGCTGATCGCCATAGGTGATGATCAGGTCGAATACCTGCGAATAGGTTGAATCGCCATGATCGCCTGAGTAAAGTCGCGCCCCAGGTTTGTCTATGACGAAGGGGGCCTGAGTGCGAGGGCGTGTACCGGTGGCCGTCGGCTTGGCCGCTGTGGCGCTGCTGCTGCCCATCACCGGCGCGCAGGCGGATCCCAAGCCCACTGTCGCGCAGGCCAAGGCCAAGCTGAAGAAGCTCGACGAGCAGGCCGACAAGATCGTGGATCAGTACAACGCGGCCAACGAGAAGTGGAAGAAGGCCAAGAAGCAGTACATCGCGGTCAATACCACCTACAAGGCGCAGGCCAGCAAGGTCGAGGAGCTGCGCGAGGGGCTGGTCACGGTCGCCAACAGCACCTACCAGACCGGGGATGTCGTCTCCTTCGGTCTGTTCTACAGCCCGGACCCCGAGTCCATGCTCAGCGGTCTCGCCGCGCTCGACCAGCTCTCCCAGGGGCGTGCCCGGCGGCTCAGTGAGTACCAGGGCGCCATCGCCGACCTCAAACGGCAGCGAGACCAGAAGAAGAGCACCTTCGACGAAGCGGCCAAGGTCAAGGCCGATCTCCTCAAGGAGAAGAAGAAGGCCGACGAACTGGTCAAGGAGCAGACCGAGCTGCTGCGTCGCCTGGGCGCCTACAACGCCGGCAACCCCAACAGTGCGGGCATCGCCTATACGGGTTCGGCCTCCGGCAACGCGCTCGCCGCGCTCCAGTTCGCCTACCGCCAGATCGGCAAGCCGTACCGCTACGGCGGGACCGGGCCGGGGGCCTGGGACTGCTCAGGGCTCGTCCAGGCGGCCTGGTCGAGCGGCGGGGTCTCGCTGCCGCGTACGAGCTTCGAGCAGTGGGCCTGGGGTGCCAGCCGCAGGGTCTCGCTCGACGCCCTGGAGGCGGGCGACCTCCTCTTCCACAGTGGGTACGGGCATGTGGGCATCTACGCCGGAGACGGCAAGGTCGTCCACGCTCCCCGGACGGGCGATGTGGTGAAGGTCGTCACGCTCGCCCAGTACAACGCCATCGGCGCCGTACGTCCCTGATCTCGGCCGCCGGGAACTCCGGCGACCGCCCCGGCCGGGGCACCGGATCGCCGGTGCCCCGGGCCGCACACCCGTTGGTGTCCCGTCCGCACCGCCGTCACACTGTCGCGAGTCCGCATGCCTCGGATCTGTCCTGTGCCGCGTATTTCGGCGGTGTTCGCGCGGCTTTCGGCGGTGTCCGCGTGGCCGGACGCCGCTGAGCGCGCCGGTGCTCTGCGGCGAGGTTCCATGTCGATGGCCCCTGGCCCCGTCCCTCCTGAGCCCGGCTTCCCCTGGTTCCGGCCCTGTGAGCCGGCATGGAGCCCGTAGGGCGCTCGATCGAGCCCCTGGGGACGGCTGTATGCCAATGGGTGAGGCCGGGGCCGGTGAATCCTGAACGCCCGCACGAACGGACGCCTCAAGGAGCAACCAGTCCCGCTCTATGCGGCGGGATCACTCGGTCCTGTTATACGGGGCGATTCGACGGTGGAAAATCATGATTCCGCGATCACCTTCACCCATCGGCGGAAGCGGCATATGTGACAACTCTCACATCGTGTGCGCGAACGTCGATCGGACCCAGGGTGCTTCCCGTGGAATTTCGATCACCAAAATAGATCTACCTTCTAGGGTGTCTGCTGGTGCAAATGTGGCAGTTCCGGAGGATGTTTCGCAATATGTGACCAGAGTCACATTTTAGTGCGGAATGCATCGGGTACGCAGGGGTTTTCGTTTTACCGGAGCCTTTATTCGATCTTTATTTCTTGGCATGGACTTTGCCGACCTATGGCACGAATCGGTAACTTCTGGGCCGCGACGTGCACTCCACGCCGTCGCCATGAACGCCGGTACCAGCCGCGTTCGTGCCGATCATCCGTCGTCGTCACCCGCTTCGCGATCCCCCCGGGTGCGGCGACATGCCGAGTCCGTGCAGTCAGGAGGCACGGAGCCGGGGAACCAATGACCTTCATCGAAGGTCCGGGGTGAATCGGCGCCTTTCGCGCCGTAGGGCGACTTCCCCGCCCGAATCCGTCAGCTAACCCGGTAGGCGCAAGCGGAAGACCATAGGAGCGATCCTGTCTAGCACCCCTGCACGCCTGTCCCGCCTTGCCCGCGTCACCCTCGGTGGCGCAGCGATCACCGCCTCTGTCGCAGCCGTCGGAGCCCAGCCCGCGTCGGCCGAACCGGTGACGGACGGCCTCTCATTGGAAACGGCCACCACGACGGCGGCCGCCGCGAAGGCGGAGACTTCCGCCAAAGCGGCCATAGTCTCGAAGGTCACGATCCGTCAGGCCAAGGCAGCCCGCCAGAAGCGCCTCGCGGAGAAGGCCATCAAGGTGGCCAAGAAGCAGATCGGCGACCCGTACCGATGGGGAGCCACAGGACCGGGCGCGTTCGACTGCTCGGGCCTGGTCCAGTACGCCTGGGAGAAGGCGGGCGTCAAGATCCCCCGCACGACCTGGTCACAGAAGAGCGGCGTCAAGAAGAAGGTCTCCTGGGAGAACCTCAAGCCCGGCGACCTCATCTTCACGAGCGGCGGCGGCCACGTGGGCATGTACGTCGGGAAGGGCAAGATGATCCACGCGCCGCACACCGGCGCGCAGGTCAGGATCGACAAGCTCGACGCGTACCGCAAGAGCAGCTTCGTCGGCGCGGTCCGTCCCGGGGCCTGAGCTCCCTACGCCGAACGTCGGAATTCCCCCCGACCGACTGCCGTCCGTCCCTGGGCCGCTGCCCCCACCGAGCCATCCTCTCGGTCCGTCCCGGGGACTGAGCCCCCATCAACCCCCCAGCCGGGCGTGCCCGGCTCGAACCCCACCCGGGCGCGCCCGGGCCGCCCCCCGGCCGGGTGCGGTTCGACACCGGTACGCCGCACGGCCCCGCCCCTCTGCCAGAGGGGCGGGGCCGCGGCATGTCCGGAGGCTCGTACGATTTCGGCATGCGTGCTGTGGTCCGCCTCGGGGCGGCCGTGCTGGTCGCGGGGGCGGTGACGGCCCTGCCCGCCGACGCGCCGCCCGACCGGGCGCTGGCCACCGCGCGCGCGGTCATGGGCGAGCATCCCGAGATGTGGGCCGGAGCGTCGCTCGTCAGAGGACAGCACGCCCTCGTGATCGGCGGCCGGACGGCGGCCGATCCCCGGTCCGCCTCGCGATCCCTCTCGGCGCCCGGAGCCCGTCCGGAGGTACGCCCCGGCTCGGTGCCGGTCGCGGGGCTGGCCGCCGTGGCCGACTCCGCCCGCCGTACGGTCGCGCGGGTCTGGGGGTCCGTGGACGCGGTGATCCTCGTCCCCGCGACCGACGCGCAGGCCGCCGTTCTCGCCTCGCCCGCCGGAGTGACGGGCCTCGCCGCGCTGGCCGACGTCGATCACGTCATCGTCGCGCCCTCGGGTTTCGCCCGCCTGTCGGAGACCGGGCGCCGCGTCGTGCTCGCCCACGAGCTGACGCACGTCGCCACCGGGGCCGCGGTCGCCGGTGACATGCCGGCCTGGCTGGTGGAGGGTTTCGCCGACTACGTCGGCTATCTCGACAGCGGCCTGACCGCCCGTGCCGTCGCCACCGAGCTCGCCGCCGAGGTCCGCGCCGGCACGCTCCCCGCGGCGCTGCCCGGCCGTGAGGCGTTCCGCCCCGGCTCGGTACGGCTCCCGCAGGCGTACGAGGAGGCGTGGCTGGCCTGCCGGTACATCGCCGAGCGGTACGGGGAGCGCGCCCTGGTGGCCCTCTATCGCGCGGCGAGCGACCATGATCTCGCCACGGCGCTGGTAAAAACATTGGGCACGAACCTCGCGGAGCTCACCGCGGCCTGGCGAGAGTACGTGCGGAGCGAGCTCGCCTGACGCGCCGCCCACGAGAGGCCACCGGGGGACTGTGAAGGGGTGATGGGGATGCCACGGAGTGACGTCGCCGGCCGGGTCGGCAGGCCCGGAGCCGGCACGGGATCCGGGAGCCGGGCGGCGGGGATCGCGCTGCTGGTCCTGGGAGCGGTCCTGATGGGGGTCGTCGCCGTCACGACCCCGTGGAACGCCCTCGGCCCCGGCGCCCCGGAGGTGCGCCCCGATCCCGCGCGGGACTTCACCCCCGCGCAGCTCGCCCGCGCCGACGCCTTCGACGCGGCGACCTCGCTTCCTGGCTATCTGTCGCTCGCGCTGACGCTGGTCATCGCGGGCGTGCTCGTCCTGACCCCGGTCGGCGCCCGGCTGATCGGACGGATCAGAGGGCCCTGGTGGGTGAGGGCGATACTCGGCGTGCTGGGCGTCTACGTCGTCTCGCTGCTGCTGAGATGGCCGCTCGGGATGTGGATGGAGACCGTGCTGCGGGAGTACGGCCTGTCCACGCAGACGTGGGGCACGTGGACCGCCGACCGGCTGAAGAACTTCGGCCTCCAGATCGTGCTCTCCGGTGTCGCCGTGCTGGTGATCGTCGCGCTTGCCCGGAAATGGCCGCGCACCTGGTGGATCCCCGCGTCCCTCGGCGCCTTCACGCTGACCGTCGTGCTGTCCTTCGCCTACCCGGTCGTGGTCGAACCGATGTTCAACACGTTCACGCCGCTGCCCGCCGGGCAGTTGCGCGCCGACCTGCTCGCGATGGCCGCAAAGGACGGCGTTCCCGTCAAGGACGTGCTGGTCGCCGACGCCTCCCGCCGCACCACCGCGCTCAACGCGTACGTGTCGGGGTTCGGGGCGACCCGCCGGATCGTGGTGTACGACACGCTGGTCAGCCAACCGGCGGACGAGGTCAAGCTGATCGTCGCGCACGAACTCGGCCACGCCAAGCGCGACGACGTTCTCTACGGCACGCTGGTGGGCGCGCTCGGCGCGGCGGCGGGGACCTGCCTGCTGTTCATCGCCGTCCAGGCGCTGCGCCGGCGCGCGGGCGTGTCCTCCGCGGGCGACCCCCGGGCCGTCGGTCTGCTCGTCGGGCTCATCTCCCTCGGCACCGTGCTGTCCGGCCCCGCGCAGAACGTGGTGAGCCGCCAGATCGAAGCCCGCGCCGACGCGCACGCGCTCGACCTCACCAGGGACCCCGCCACGTTCGTGGCGATGCAGAAGAGCCTCGCGGTGCGCAACATCTCGGATCTCTCCCCGAACGCCCTGGAGTACCTGCTGTACGCCTCGCATCCCTCGACCGCGGAGCGCATCGCCATGGCCAGGTCCTGGGCGGGACTCAACGGCCTGCCGCGACCATGACGGCACGGCCATGAACAGGGGTGAGCCCGGAGGAGCGGCCGTGGACAGGACGCTGTTCGTCACCAACGACTTCCCGCCCAGGGCCGGAGGCATCCAGGCGTTCGTCCACGGGCTCGCCTCCCGCCTCGACCCGGCCTCGGTCGTGGTCTACGCCCCGCGATGGAAGGGGTGTGAGGCGTTCGACGCGCGGCAGCCGTACGAGGTGGTGCGGCATCCGACGTCGCTGATGCTGCCCACGCGGCGGGTGGCGCGCCGGGCCGCGGAGCTGGCGAGGGACTGCGGCACCGTCGTCTTCGGCGCCGCGGCCCCGCTCGGCCTCCTCGCCCCCGCGCTGCGCGACGACGGAGCCCGGCGGATGGTGATGCTGACGCACGGCCACGAGGCGTCCTGGGCCAGGCTGCCGATCGCCCGCGACCTCCTGCGGCGCATCGGCGAGAGCGCCGACGTGGTCACCTACCTGGGCGGATACACGCGCCGCCACCTCGCCCCGCACATCGCCGCGACCAAGCTCGTACGGCTCGCGCCGGGCGTGGACACCTCGGTCTTCCACCCCGGCGCGGGAGGCGCGCTGATCAGGAGATCGTTGGGACTCGGCGCCCGGCCCGTGGTCGTCTGCGTCTCCCGGCTGGTGCCGCGTAAGGGGCAGGACACCCTGGTCCGCGCGTGGCCGCTGGTCCGTGCCCGGGTCCCCGACGCGGCGCTGCTGCTGGTCGGAGGAGGCCCCTCCCGCGACGCGCTGCGGCGGGTGGCGGCCAGGAGCGGGCTGGGGGACTCCGTGCTGTTCACCGGCTCCGTGCCATGGTCCGCGCTGCCGTCGTACTACGACGCCGGCGACGTCTTCGCCATGCCGTGCCGTACCCGCATGGGCGGGTTGGACGTGGAAGGGCTCGGCATCGTCTATCTGGAGGCGTCCGCGACCGGCCTTCCCGTCGTCGCGGGCGCGTCGGGGGGCGCCCCCGACGCCGTACGGCACGGCGAGACGGG
Source organism: Microtetraspora glauca (assembly GCA_001570385.1). Taxonomy (GTDB): domain Bacteria; phylum Actinomycetota; class Actinomycetes; order Streptosporangiales; family Streptosporangiaceae; genus Microtetraspora; species Microtetraspora glauca. The sequence continues at coordinate 166,864 of BBYL01000014.1, forward strand.
CCTGGTCGTCGACGGGACGTCACACGAGGAGGTGGCGGACGCGCTGGTCGAGCTGCTGCGCGATCCCGCCCGCGCCCGCGTGATGGGCGAGCGCGGCCGGACGTGGATCGAGGAGGAGTGGCGCTGGGATCTCGTCGCCGCGCGCTTCTCCGCCCTGCTGGCGGCGGACCGCACCGAGGAGGGGCCGGCGGACCCGCCACGGGATCGCGCGATCCCGGGCGGCGGGCAGTCGGACCCTCCCTAGGGTCCCTCGCGGCATTCCCCGCCCCGGCGCGTCGCCCGGGGCTGGCGCCGTCGGGTCCTATCCGTACAGCTCGTCGATCTGCTTGGCGAAGTCCCGCGTCACGACGTGCCGCTTGATCGACTGCTTCGGCGTGACGTGGCCGCTGTCCTCGCTCAGCTCGATGTCGAGGATCACGAACTTCTTGATCTGTTCCGCCTTGGAGACCGACAGGTTGGCGTTGTCCACCGCCTGCTGCACCTCGGCCACCACGGCCGGGTCGGTGCAGAGCTCGGCCATCGAAGCGCCGGACCGCCCGTTGGCCTCCTTCCACTGCTCCATGGCCTCGGGGTCGAGCGTGACCAGCGCGGCGACGAACGGCCGGTCGTCGCCGACCACCATCACCTGGCTGACCAGCCGGTGCGCCCGGATGCTGTCCTCCAGCGGGCCCGGCGCGACGTTCTTGCCGGCGGCGGTGACGAGGATCTCCTTCTTCCTGCCGGTGATGCGCAGGTAGCCGTCCTTGTCCAGCTCTCCCACGTCGCCCGTGTGGCACCAGCCCTGCGGGTCGATGGCCTCCTTGGTGGCCCGCTCGTTGTTCCAGTAGCCGGCGAACACGTGGCGGCCCTTGACCAGGATCTCGCCGTCGTCGGCGATACCGATCGTGACGCCCGGGAACGGCTTGCCCACGGTCCCCACCTTGTTCGCGCCCGGGATGTTGACGCTCGACGGCGCGCTCGTCTCGGTGAGGCCCCAGCCCTCGAACACCTCGATGCCGACGCCGCGGAAGAAGTGGCCCAGCCGCTCGCCGAGAGCGGAGCCGCCGGAGACGGCCGCGCTGAGCGAACCGCCGGTCGCCGCCCGCAGCTTGCCGTAGACGAGCTTGTCGAAGGCCGCGTGCTTGAGGCGGAGGCCGAGAGAGGCACCGCCGGTGCTCTCCGCCTTGCTCCACTCGATCGCCACCTTGACGGCGCTGTGGAAGATCTTGCCCTTGCCCTCGGACGTGGCCTTGAGCTCGGCCGCGTTGTAGACCTTCTCGAACACCCGGGGCACCCCGAGCAGGAAGGTCGGCTTGAACGACTGCAGGTCCGGGGCGACGTTCTTCATGTTGGCCGTGTGCCCGATCACGGTGGACGTCTCGATGAGGACGATCTGGATGATTCTCGCGAAGCTGTGCGCGAGCGGCAGGAACAGCAGCGCGGCGCGGTCCTGCACGTCGAACAGCAGCTCGAGCGGGCCGTGCGCCACGTTCCGCGCGGTGAACAGCAGGTTGTCGTGGGTGAGCTCGCACCCCTTGGGGCGGCCCGTGGTGCCCGACGTGTAGATGATCGTCGCGAGGTCGCGGCCACCCCGCGCGGCCCGCCGCTCGGCCAGCGTGTCGTCGGACACGTCGGCGCCGAGCCGGGTGAGCTCCTCGAGACCGCCGTCCTCGATGCGCCAGACGGAGGCCAGGTCGGGTACGGCCTCCCTGACCGTCTGCTCGTGCGACTCCTGCTCGACGAACACGCCCTTTGAGCCGCTGTCGGAGATGATCCACTTGACCTGCTCGGCGGAGGAGGTCTCGTAGATCGGCACCCCGACCGCGCCCGCGGTCCAGATGGCGTAGTCGATGACGGTCCACTCGTAACGCGTACGCGACATGAGCGCCACCCGGTCGCCGAGCTCGACGCCCGCGGCGATCAGGCCCTTGGCGACGCCCGCGACCTGGTCGCGGAACTCCCGCGCGGTTACCGGAACCCAGGCGTCGCCGTCCTTGCGCCGGATCACCACGGCGTCCGGTTCGTCGACACCACGCTGGAACACCGTGTCTGTGCAGTTCGCGGACAACGGGACGTCCACCAGCACGGGAACGCTGTACTCGCGCACGGTCACTCCTTCGGGCGCGCTCCTAATGGTCTCCACGGTCGAGGCTGGAGCGGGAATCGGCCTCACCGGACGCTACCGTGCGAAGTTACGCGTGGGTAGATCCGTCACCCAGGCGTTATCTGGGCATTCGCACGCTATCAGGGCAGCTACGCCGGACCGTCGACCCGCATATGCCGTGAAGGAGTCGCGACCCGCTCCTTACCGTCGCGGGCGCGCGTTCCCGCGACCAGCGGTGTGACCAAGCGCTAGGGTGCCACCCCGGCCGTGTCCGGGGACCGGTATTACGATGTCCCGCATGCGGGTCCATGTCGTCAGTGACGTTCACGGCCGGGCGGACGCCCTGGCGCGGGCGGGCGACGGCGCCGACGCCCTGGTGTGCCTGGGCGACCTCATCCTCTTCGTCGACTACGCCGACCACTCCCGCGGGATCTTCGCCGACCTGTTCGGGCCGGAGCGGGCGGCCGAGTTCATCGGGCTGCGCACCGCCGGCCGGTTCGACGAGGCGCGGGCCATGTCGGCGCGGCTGTGGTCCACGCTCGAAGGCGACCCCCGGGACCACATCGAGGCGGCGGTGCGCCGCCAGTACGCCGAGATCTTCCGGGCGATGCCGGAGCCCGCCTACCTGACGTACGGGAACGTCGACATCCCGCGCCTGTGGCCGGAGTTCGCCCGGCCCGGCCATCTCGTCCTCGACGGGACCACCGCCGAGATCGGCGGCCTGACCTTCGGATTCGTCGGCGGGGGCCTGCGCACGCCCTATCGCACGCCGTACGAGATCGACGACGAGGAGTACGCGAGGAAGGTCGAGGCGGTGGGCGAGGTGGACGTGCTGTGCTGCCACATCCCGCCCGCGATCCCCGAACTGCTGTACGACGTGGTCGCCCGCCGGCTGGAACGCGGCAGCGAGGCCACGCTGGAGGCGATCAGGCGGACCCAGCCGAGATACGCCCTGTTCGGCCACGTGCACCAGCCCCTGGTGAGCAGGACCCGGGTGGGCCGGACCGAATGCGTCAACGTCGGCCATTTCCGCGGGCGCGGCACGCCTTTCGCCCTGGAATGGTGAAGTACGGTTAGCCCATGGCTGATCGAACCACGTCGAGCATCACGATCGGCGCCGACCGGGCGTCGATCATGACCGTGATCGCCGACTTCCCCGCCTATCCCGAGTGGGCCGGCCAGGTGAAGTCCGCGAGCGTCCTGGACACGGGCACGGAGGGCCGCCCGTCACGGGTCCGGTTCGTCCTCGACGCCGGAGTGATCAGCGATGACTACGTCCTCGGCTACGACTGGTCCGACGACGCCGCCGTCAGCTGGCACGTCGTCGAGGCGGGGAAGATGGTGTCCGGCCTGAACGGCAGCTACCGCCTCGCCGAGACCGCCGGCGGCACCGAGGTGACGTACGAGCTGGCCGTGGACCTCAAGGTGCCGATGATCGGCATGATCAAGCGTAAGGCCGAGAAGGTCATCATCGACACCGCGCTCAAGGGGCTCAAGAAGCGCGTCGAAGGCCGATGAGGGTCCTCCTCTTCACGGGGAAGGGCGGCGTCGGCAAGACCACCGCGGCGGCGGCGACGGCCACACTGGCCGCGGATCGCGGCCTGAAGACGCTGGTCGTCTCCACGGACACCGCCCACTCGCTCGCCGACGCGTTGTCCGCGTCCCCGTCGCGGGAGCCGGTCGAGGTGGCGCCCGGGCTGCACCTCCAGCAGGTCGACACCCAGAAGGCGCTCGAACGCCACTGGGGCGAGCTGCGGCAGTACGCCAAGAACGTGTTCCAGGAACTCGGCCTGGACGAGATCACCTCCGAGGAGATCACCGTCCTGCCCGGCGCCGAGGAGATCATCGCCCTCCTCGAACTGCGCGAGCAGGCCCGCACCGGCCGCTGGGACGTGATCGTGGTCGACTGCGCGCCGACCGCGGAGACGCTGCGGCTGCTCGCCCTGCCGGAAGCCCTCGACTGGCACGTCAACCGGCTGCTTCCGACCGCCCGGCGGGTGCTGCGCGCGGTCTCGCCGGTGATGCGGCATCTCGCCAAGGTGAGCGCTCCCGAAGGCGCCGTCATATCGGCCGGGGAGCGGCTGCACCACGGGCTGATGGAGGTCCGCGAGCTGCTGACCGGCGACAACGCCTCCGTCCGGCTCGTGCTCACCCCCGAGGCCGTGGTCGTGGCCGAGGCCCGGCGCACGCTCACGTCCCTCAGCCTGTACGGCTACCGCGTCGACGCCGTCATCGCCAACCGGGTCTTCCCCGGGGGAGAGGACGCCGACGAGTGGCGGCGCGGCTGGGTCGAAGCGCAGGCCAGGCAACTGTCGGAGATCCACCAGTCGTTCGCCCCGCTGCCGATCCACACCGTCCCCTACCTGCCCGCCGAACCGGTCGGCCCGCGCGCCCTGGCACAGGTGGCCGCCGAGTTGTACGGCACGGCCGACCCGTTCGCGCCTCCCGCCGCCGAGCCGCCGATGCGCGTCGCGGCCGACGAGCTGGTCCTGGCCCTTCCGCTGGCCGACAAGGAGGCCGTCGATCTGGCGCGCAAGGGGGAGGATCTGATCGTCACCGCGGGCGCCTACCGCCGGGTGATCGCGCTTCCCTCCGCCCTGGCTCGCAGGACGATCTCCACCGCGGTGCTCCGCGACGGGCACCTCCGGGTACGGTTCGAGACAGGAGGGGCGAAATGACGGAAAACAACGACACCAACGGCTCCCCCCGTCAGGACCCGCTCGGGTCGGTGGCGGAGGAGGCCATGAAGCTGTTCGACGCGCTGCAGCAGCGTGTGGGCCGCGAGCTGGGCAAGGGCTTCGTGAAGGGCGGCGTGAGCGGCCTCGGCGGCGCGGTCGGCGGCGTCTTCGGAGGCGGCTCCGGCGCGGGCCGTACCGAGGACGTGTGGGGTGAGGCGGTCGCCGGGCATGACCACGACGAGTACATCTGCCGGGCCTGCCCGGTCTGCCGGGTGATCGCCGCGGGCAAGGAATCGGGGGGCGACGTCACCGACCACCTGGTCGCGGCGGGCGGCGAGCTGGTCGCCGTGCTGCGCCAGGCGGTGGACGCCCTGCAGCAGCGCACGGCCCCGGCGAAGCAGCCGGAAGAGCCGCGAGTAGAGCACATCGACCTGGGCTGACAGAGGTTTCGAGCAATGGCCTTGACCATCGGCGTGGACATCGGCGGCACCAAGATCGCTTCAGGGGTCGTCGCGGAGGACGGGCGGATCATCGACCGTGCCCTGCGGCCCACCCCCGCCGCCAGTCCAGAACTGGTGGCCGAGGCCATCGCCGACGCGGCGATCGAGCTGGCCGCGCGGCACCCCGTTGAGGCGGTCGGCCTGGGAGCGGCCGGGTTCGTGGACGAGACCCGGTCGATCGTCAGGTTCGCGCCCAACCTGGCCTGGCGCGAGGAACCGCTCCGCAAGAAGGTCGCCGAGCTGGTCGGCCTCCCCGTCGTGGTGGAGAACGACGCCAACGCCACGGCCTGGGGGGAGTACCGCTTCGGCGCGGGCCGGGGCGAGAGCCACGTCGTGTGCGTGGCCCTGGGCACCGGCATCGGCGGCGGGATCGTCCTCGGGGGCGAGCTCTACCGCGGCCGCTGGGGCATGGGGGCAGAGCTGGGCCACATGCAGGTGGTGCCCGGCGGCCTGCCCTGCGGATGCGGAAATCACGGCTGCTGGGAGCAGTACGCCAGCGGGAACGCCCTGGTTCGCGAGGCCAGGGTCAATGCCGCGGCGGACCCGGCCTCGGCGGCCCGCCTGCTGGAGCTGGCCGGGACGCCGGACGCCGTCGTCGGACAGCATGTCACCGACGCCGCCAGGGAGGGCGACGCGGCCGCTCTCGCGGCGTTCGCCTTCGTCGCCGGCTGGCTCGCCCAGGGGCTGGCCGACCTCGCCGCCATCCTGGACCCCGGCTGTTTCATCATCGGCGGAGGCGTCTCGGGCGCCGCGGACCTGTTCCTCGACCAGGTCCGCGCGGACTACGCCGCCCGGCTCACCGGCAGGGGGCACCGACCCCTCGCCGGCATCCGCGCCGCCGAACTCGGCCCGGCCGCCGGCATGGTCGGCTCGGCCGACCTCGCCCGGCTCCGCTAGACCACGTACGGCCGGCACGCGGGACAGGACAGGACGCAGGGACACGACCCGGGAGCGACGGCTGGCAGGCATCAGGATCGCCACGTACAACGTGCGCTCGGCACAGGACGACCGGAGGGCGCTCACCAGGGTCATCAGGGCCATCCGGCCGGACGTGCTGTGCGTGCAGGAGGCGCCGGCGCTCCCCGGCAGGCGGCGCCGGCTGGTCCGCGACGCGGGCATGACGGCCGCGGCCGGTGGCCGCCTCGCGGGAGTGGCGGTCCTCACCGGCCCCGCCGTACGGGTCCTGCACGCGGAGGTGCACCGGCTGCGCTGGTTTCCCGGGCTCGAACCCCGGGCCGTCGCCGTCGCGGTCGTCGAGAAGGACGGGCTTCGCCTGGTGGTGTGCTCATTCCATCTCGATCTGCACCACGGGGCCCGGCTCCGGCACGCCGCCCAGATCGTGCCGATCACCGGTGGTCTCGCCCGGGCCTTCGGGGCGCGTGCCGTGCTGGGCGGGGATGTCAACGAGGAGCCCGGCGGGCCGACCTGGCGCTACCTCGCGAGCCGGTTCACCGACTGCTACGCCGAAGCACCGAAGGGGGAGGGAGGAACCTACAGCGCCAGGGCGCCGGCCAAGCGGATCGACGGGATCTTCGCCGCTCCCGAGCTCGCCGTGGCCTGCTGCGGCGCGGCGGACGCGGCGCTTCCCGACCTCCAGGCCGCCACCGATCACCGTCCCGTGGTCGCCGATCTACGCGCGTGGTCACCGGGCCCCGGACCCGACACCGGATTCGGCGCTCAACCGGACTCCGGACCGCGCACGACCAGGAGCTGAACCGGGCACGGGACCGGGCGTCGGGCCGGAGATCGGTCGGGAATGAGCCGGAGATCGGGGGGGGATGAGCCGGAGATCGGCAGGAGATCGGCCGGGGATCGGCCGGGGATCGACCGGAGATCGGCAGGGCGGGGAACCCATCGGGTAGGTCACATTCCGGACGGGAACCGTGACCTCGCGCACACGAGCCGCTCCGGTCCCCGTACGATTTGTTCATGACCCGCCGCCACAGACGGCGCGCGGCACCGCTTGGTGTGCTCCTCGCCGGTCTCGTGGCCGGCTCCCTCCTGTGCGCCACCTCGGTGGCGCACGCTCACGCCGAACCGGGCAGTCCGGAGTCGGACAAGCAGGCCGCGCGCAGCCGGACGTCGTCCGCGAAACTCCAGGCCGACGGCTCGCTGTCCGATGTCGCCGGCCTGTCGGAGAAGGACGTCTGGGCCGTCGGCCAGCAGGACGTCTGGGACTTCTGGCAGAACCAGGGCGTCATCACGCACTGGAACGGCACTGCCTGGACCGAGGTGGACGTCCGCAACGACACCACGGGAGCCGGGCACCTCCGCTCCGTCGCCGCCGCCGGCAAGAACGACGTGTGGGCGGTCGGGGACGGCCACGACGGCCTGCCGTACGTCGCGAGGGGCAACAGGGACGGGTTCGATCGGCTGACCATGCCGCAGCTCCGCGCCGGCGACTGGCTCGGCGCGGTCGCGGCCACGAGCGGCCGGGTGGTGCTGGTGGGCAGCAGGGACGGCAGGACGTTCGCGGCGGCGGCCGGCGGCCCCTCCTGGACCACGTGGGACACCGTCCAGGGCCCGGTCGGCGCGCTGTACGGCGTCGCCCTCGCCGGCAAGTCGGAGGGATGGGCGGTCGGCGACTCCGGCTCCCGGCCGCTGATCATGCGGCTCACGTCGAGCGGTTGGAAGTTGTCCCACGTCCCGGTGGTCAAGGGCGGCTTCCTGCGCGACGTGTACGTCCAGAGCCGCAAGCGGGCGCTCGCGGTCGGCGGGGTCTACCAGCGTTCCGGGAAGATCATGCCTCTCGTGCTCACCTGGGACGGCGAGAGCTGGACCCGGGAGAAGCTCCCGATCCGCCAGGCCGAGCTGTACGGCGTGACGGGCGACGGCGACGGCGCGTTCTGGGTGTCGGGCTTCGACCCGCAGCGGCCCGGGACGGCCTTCCTGCTCACCTACACCGGCTCGAAGTGGAAGGTCGTGTACGGCGACTCGGTTCCCGACCGCACGGTCCGGCTGCAGGCGGTGACCAGGGTCGGCGAGACCACCATGGCGGTCGGGCACACGCTGGACGCGAGCGACCGCTACCGCGATGTGATCGAGACGTTCGGCTCGCCGGCCAAGTGAGCCGTACGGCTCGGATGATCCCGGCCTGACGGGGACCGGCGGGTCAGATGACCGCGCCGTCGTCCCATCCGGAGTCGGCGGGCGGGCCGTCGCCCATCCGGACGACCAGCGCCACGAATCCGCCGATGAACGCAGCCACGGCGGTGAAGACGATCCAGCCGTCCATCGGCCAGCTCAACAGGGCCGCGAGCAGCAGGTAGGCGGGGCCGCCGAAGAGCGCCGCCCACGCCACCTTGGCGACGGCGTCCGCTCTGGGAAGCGGCGGCGGAGGCGGGGGAACGTAGTGGTCCTCGTCGTCGGAGGGGGCCTGCGCGGCCGCCGCCTGGACGGGCTCGGTGTCCTCCTTCTCCTCTTCGGCGGGCTCCTCCGGGACGTTCTCCCGGTCGGGCCATGGCTGACCGGCCGAGGTGTCCTCGGCTTTCTCATTGAAGGAGGCGACGATCTGACGCCAGACCTCGTCCTCGTCACTCTGCGGCGTCACTTCGATCCCGGGTCAGGAGTCCTTCGTCAAGGGTACCGAGGCATGGGCGCTGATGAAGTCGAGGCTCCCCGCGAAGATCGCGGAGGCATCGTTGTCCAACGTGGCGACATGGTAGCTGTCGGGTAGTTCTCTGATTTCCAGATTGTTCCCCATTCGTTCCCGGAGGAACTCCACACTCGCCGGTTTCACCACATGATCCTGCGGGCTCCGGTATACCAGCACCGGTTGCGTGATCCGGTCCAGGTCCGCCTGGACCAGCTTCCAGAAGCGCGGCAGCGTGGCCGCGGCCCTGACGGGGGTCCGGCCGTAGCCGATCTCGACGGCGCCCTCCTTCTTGATGTCGCCCGCCACGCCGGGAACCGACCGGAGGAACAACTTCAGCACCGGAGCCATCCGCAGCAGCGGCACGTCGTTCACCACTGAGGGGTTGACCACGACGACACCGCGGACCGCCTCGCCGTGGACCTCCGCGAGCCGGAGCGCCATGCAGCCGCCCATCGACAGGCCCATCACGAAGACCTCGGCGCAGGCTCCGCGCAGATCGGCGAACGACTTGTCCAGCTCGGCGTACCAGTCCTCCCAGCGGGTCCGGCTCATCTCCTGCCAGGTGGTGCCGTGCCCCGGAAGCCGGGGGAGGGAGACGGTCAGCCCGGCGGCCGCGAGGTACTCGCCCCACGGCCGCAGCGACTGCGGCGACCCCGTGAAGCCATGGCACAGCAAGACGCCGATCTCGCCACCGTCGTGCTGGTACGGCTCGGCGCCGGGAAGCAACGGCATGAGAGACCTCCGTGTCGGGTGCTCCTCCTGATTTGCCCGATAGTCGCACGTTGGCCACGGTTAGTGCGAGCACCTTAAGGCATGCGAAGATGACTGCACGTCCGACCGAAGGAGCGCCCGCGGTGTTGTATTGGGTGGTGAAGTACACCATCTGGCCATTGCTCAGGCTCATTTTCCGGCCCTGGACACAGGGGATGGAGAACGTGCCGGCCGAAGGTCCGGTGATCCTGGCAGGCAACCACCTGTCGTTCGCCGACCACTTCTTCGGGGCGGGGTTCCTGCCGCGCAAGGTCATCTCCCTCGGCAAGGCCGAATACTTCACCGGCCGCGGCATCAAGGGCATGGTCAGCCGCGCCTTCTTCTCGGGCGTCGGGACTGTGCCCATCGACCGCTCCGGCGGCAAGGCCAGCGAGGCGGCGCTCCGCACCGGCCTGCGCATCCTGAAGGACAACCAGGTCCTCGGCATCTACCCCGAGGGAACGCGCTCGCCCGACGGCCGGCTGTACAAGGGGAAGACCGGTGTCGCCCGGCTCGCCCTGGAGTCCCGCGCTCCGGTGATCCCCTGGGCGATGGTCAACACGTTCGAGATGATGCCGCCGGGCCACCCCATCCCCAAGTTCGGCATCCGTCCCGGAGTCCGGTACGGCAAGCCGCTCGACTTCTCCCGCTACTACGGCATGGAAGGCGACCGGCTCGTGCTCCGCGCGGTCACCGACGAGATCATGTACGCGCTGATGGAGCTGTCCGGCCAGGAGTACGTCGACAAGTACGCCGCCAGCGCCAAGGTCGAGATGGTCCGGGCGGCCAGGGCGGCCTCCTCCACGTCCTGACGCGCTGACGCGCTGATTGGCTGACGGACTGACGGACTGACGCGCTGATTGGCTGACGGACTGTGGACGGACGGTATCGCGTCCGGGGGCGCCCGTCGCGCTTCCGTGCGAGGCGCCGCCCCTACGCGTGTGACGCGTCCCAGGGTCAGATCCGGGCGCGGATCTGGCGGATGTGCTCCGGGGTGGTGCGGCAGCAGCCGCCGACGTAGGACGCGCCCAGCGCGTGCCATCGCGCGGCGGCCTCGCCGTACTCGACCGGGTCGGTGAGTCCGAGCCACCGGTGGTTCGCCGCGTCCCACGTCTCCCCTGAGTTCGGGTAGACGACGACGGGCTTGTCCTTGAGCCGGCCGATCAGGCCGGGAACATGTCTCGGGGCCGTACAGTTCACGCCCACCGCGATGACCTGGGGCAGGTCCGTGAACAGCGCGGCGCACTCGGCCAGCGGGGTGCCGTCGCTGATGTGCTCACCGTCCCGGCAGGAGAAGCTGACCCAGGCCCTCGCCGAAGGCGACTCACGCAGCAGCGTCGCCAGCGCCCGCGCCTCGGCGACGGAGGGGATCGTCTCGCAGGCCAGCAGGTCGGCTCCGGCGGACGCCAGGATCTCCAGACGCTCGCGATGCCAGGTGACGAGCCCCTGCTCGTCGAGGTCGTAGGCACCGGTGTATTCGGAGCCGTCGGCCAGATAGGCGCCGTACGGGCCGACACTCGCGGCCACGAGCCCGCGCCCGATGTTGTCGCGAGCTTGCACGGCCAGCTCGACCGAGAGCCGGATGAGGTCTCCGGCCTCCCGGACCGTCAGGCCGCGCCGGACGAAGCCGGGGACGCTCGCCTGGTAGCTCGCCGTGGTGGCGACGTCCGCACCCGCCTGGAAGTAGTCGAGGTGGGCCTGACGGATCACACCGGGATCCTCGATCAGCAGCCGGGCCGACCACAGCTCGTCGGAGAGGTCGCAGCCGAGGGCCTCGAGGTGAGTGGCGAGGCCGCCGTCAAGGATCAGTGGGGAACTCACCCGACAACCCTATGCGTTCGTCGCATATGGGGCTGAAACGGCTCATCAACCGTGTACTGCGCCGCCGTTCACCCGTCCCCGCAGGGGGACGCGATGATCGGCCCGATACGGGAGGGGTGAGGGAGCCTCGGCGTCCCGCCCCCCGCCCGCCGTCCGACGTCATCCGCCTCAACGAACCCCACTGACCCTCTCCTGAGTTCCTCCGAGGGGGCGGAATCCATCGGGGAGCAGATCAGGCTGCTCCGCCCCCGGGGTCTCGCACGCGGATGCGGGCTATGGCTCGTTCCCGCATCCGCGTGCTCATCGGCCGGACGCCGTCTGCGCCGGAAGACGGCCGGTTCCTTCAGGCAGACCTTTCGCTCGGGCGGATCAGCGGTGCTTTCCCTCGGGCGGATCTTTCCGTCGGGCGGATCAGTGGCGTTTGCGCTCGGGCAGCTCTTCCCTCAGGCGGGTCAGTTGCGCTTCCAGAAGGGACGGCGCTCACGTTGTGCCTTTTCCTGGTTAGGTGAGTCGCTCGTCTCCGACCCCGGCGCTGTCGGCGCCGCCTGTCCGGAGGACCCGCCGGAGAGCCTCGTGAGCACGTCGGTGGTCCGCTGCCAGAGCGCGGCGAGGTCGGCGGTGGCCCGCTCGGCCTGATCGAGCGCCGCCGCCAGATCGGACAGCTCGGCATGGCCGCCGATCATGTGATCGAGCACCCGCAGCCGACTGCCGAGATCGGCGAGGTAACGACGGCGGGCCTGCTCCGGAGTGGACTCTGCCGCTCGGAGCCGCTGAAGCTCCTCGGCCAGCTGTGCCCTGATGCCGTCGAGATCGGTCGCCGGTGCGGTCTCCCCGCTCTGCCTCCATCCCGGCGCACCACCGGTGAAGCCGCGGCCGGGTCGCGGAGGGCGGCCCGACTGGGCGGGAGCGGGCGATCCGGGAGCGAACGGCCCGGATGCGCGTCGTTCCCGAGAACCCGGTGCCCCGGACGGCGCGGACGAGGGCGGGGCTGGCGCTGGGACAGGTGCCGAGACCGGTGCGGGCCGCTTCGGAGCCATCGGCGGGGCGGGCGGCTTCGGGGCCGCTGGCGGGCTTCCCGCGGGTGGCGCGTCGACCCCGGCATCCACCCAGCCGATCGGCGCGTCAGGGGCGCCACCGGGCGCAGGCGTGCTCTGTGAGAAGGCCATCGTGGTCATGGACGCCGCCATCACCACCGGCTGGGGCGACTCCCAGCCGCTGGGCAGCTCGACCGGCTGGATCACGTGGTGCTCCGGCTCGCCCTCGGCGACGACGCGCGTGTCCACGGCGACGAACGCGGTGAACCGGCAGAGCACACCGAAACGCAGCGACGTCTCGATGATGTCCTGCTCCAGCGACCGGTCGCCCGTGGCGTACCGGTCCTCGAGGTCGCGGACATGAGCGCGCGCCCACACGGCCCGCGCCGCGCCGCCCTCGGCGGCGCCTCCCACGGCCACGGCGGGCACCCGCGTCTCCCATGGGTGTCCATCCGTGCTCAGGCCGAGCACGGTCACCGCTCCCTCTCCCGAGGGGAGGGTGGCCTGTCCCACCGGCTCCCCGGAGGACGGTCGGACCCGATAGCGGCCAGAGACCACCAGGGGAACACCGGGATAGAGCGATCCGGCACGCGTCATCGTGTCCGGGACCAGCTCGAACCCGTCCGCGCGGAGCGAGAGGCCGGTCACCAGGGGAGAGCCGATGCGGCGGTGGATGTGCTCCATCGCCTCGTCGAGGCGGTCCTCCGACTCGACCAGCTCGCACCGTCCCGAGCCGAGCAGCGCCAGCCGGCCGAGGAACCCGGCGTTCACCGCGCGGTCGATCCCGACGGCGTGCACGCGGATCGTGCTCAGCCGGGCGCCGGTGCGCTCCAGGATCTGGTCCTCGTTGCCGACCTGTCCGTCGGTGACCAGCACCAGAACCCGATCTCTCGGACGCTGAGGCGCCGGGTCCGGCCCCTGGCCGGGGAAGTGGTCAGGGGAGCGGTCGGCACCCGGGTGATCGGATCGCGGCCCGCCGATCGGCCCGCTGCCCGGCCCGGCACTCAGACCGCTGCCCGGACCGGCGTCCGGCTCGCCGAGCAAGCGCAGGGCCTCCTCCATCGGGGCCAGGATCTCGGTGCCGCCCCGTGCCTCCACCCGGGACAGGTGTTCGACGGCCCGATACCGGTTGCGGTCGGTCGCCGGGGTGAGCCCTCCGGAGAAGGCCCGCTCGATCGTCGAGTCGAAGGCGAGCACGGCGAACCTGTCACGCTCGGTCAGCGTGTCGACGATGCGGGCCGCGGCCCGCCGGGCGGCGACCATCTTCCAGCCCGCCATGCTGCCCGACCTGTCCAGCAGGAGGACGACGTCTCGTGGGCCGGCGTCGGCGGACGGGTCCGTGGGCGGCACGACGGTCAACGTGAACGTGCCCTCACCGGAGGACGCGGACGTCCTCGCGCCGGGGGACGCGGATGTCCCCGCACCGGAGGGACCGGCGGCGTCTGTGGGAACCGCCTCGTCGTCGGAGGGAGCGGTCGCCGGGAGCGGCGGCCCGGCTTCGACCAGGGAGTCGGGCGCGAGGGCCAGGGACGTGGACGGCGCGAAGGCGAGGCGCAGGATGAAATCGCGGTCCAGCCGCTCTCCGGGCAGCAAGCTGATCGTGTCACCCTCTCGGGTGATCTCGTGGAGGCTGGATCGGATCTCGCGGAGGTCCAGCCCGGCCGGGTCGATGGCCGCCGCCAGCGAGAGCCGTACCGGATTGGGGAAACCGGGGAGCAGCACCGGCGGCGTCACACGGGAGGCGTCGGGCACCGCGTCGGTGTCCGGTGCGATGCCGTCGCCCGCCCGGCCGCCGTCCAGCGGTGTGCCGGGGACATAGCGTGGCGCCACCACGAGCGGGAAGCGGAACTCGGCGGTCCCGTCCTCGAAGGGGAGGGGCTGGCTGAGCGTGAGGTGTATCCGTACACGCTCACCGGCCAGGATGTTGCCGACCCGGATGGTGAAGACGTCGGGACGGTCTTCCTCGGCCATCGCGGCCCGGCGGCCCTCGGCGAGCGCGCGGTCATAGTCGGCCCTGGCCTGCCCGCGTTCCTTCAGCACGCCGTCGATCACCCGGTCGTCCGCCTCCATGTGGAAGGCCGTCACCGCGGCCCGGGGCGGCAGCGGGAAGACGTACGTCGCCTCCAGCGTGACATCGAACGGGTTACGGAAACCCTGGACCATTTCGACCCCGGCCACGAGCCCGGCGACGCGGGCGACGATGTCCACGCTCTCCAGCGGAAGGTTGCCCCTGGCGGTTTCGAGCGTGCCCAGTCCGGCGTCGGGCACCGGACGGCATGTCTCGGGTGGCAAGGTGGTGATCGGGACAGACATCGGTCAGCTCCCTTCCGTAGAGGAACCAGGCGCGGTGGCCAGTCCTCTGGCGACGAGGTCGGCGATGAGGGGGGCGGCCGCCTCGCGGAGCGCGGCCAGGTCGTGATCGGTGGGCGTGCGCGCGGCGCTGTCCAGGATGACGGTCACTCCCGGGGCGAGCCGTACGCCGTAGACGAGGTCGGCGACGGGGGCGTGCGGCCGGAGCGGGTCCCGCGTGTAGCCGCCCAGGACGTCGACGGGTATCGGAGCGAGACCGGCCGCCGGCCGGACATCACCGGCGCCGATCGGCGTGCGGACGGAACCGCCCGGCCCGTCGATCGGCGCCGGGTCGTCCACCAATGCCCGTGGGGGAGGCTCCCCCGGTTCGGCCGGAGCGGGGGAGGGGCGCGTCCAGAAGCGCTCGGGCCGTGCCGTCCGGCGGCCGGTCCCGGCGGGAAGTGGAACGAAGTCTTCCGGCGCACCGCCCGCCGCGTCGACGGCGTGGTCCGTGGAGGTGTCCGCTGAGCCGGACAGGCCGGAGACGCGTTCCAGCATGCCGTCGGTCGCTCCGGCGAGCTCGGCCTGGATGGCCGCGATCGACAGGCCCTCGGCCTGGCGGCGTTTGATCGCGACGAGCTGGAGCAGATGACGTCGCCCGTAGAGAGCGACCCGGCCGCGCCGGGATAGCGGCGGGTCGAGCAGGCCGATCGTCGTGTACCACCGGATGAGCCGTGCGTTCGGCACGTCACGGACCCGCCCGTTGTGCCGCGGCCCGGCACCGAGCAGACCCGCCGCCCGCTCGGCCAGCTCTCCGATGGTCCACGTCTCACTCATGCCGCCATAGTGACACTGTCATCATGACAGTGTCAATGTTTATCGGACGTGGAAGGGGTAGTCCTGCTAGGCCGTTGTACTGATGACAGACTCCGATCGAGGGGGAGGTACCTTCATGACCTCGATAAGCAGTCCGCTCTCGTCCGAGAACAAGAAGATCGTCACGGATTGCCTTCAGGGGGCGTTGATCGATCTGATCGACCTGTCCCTGGAGGGCAAGCAAGCCCACTGGAATGTGATAGGACGCCACTTCCGTTCGATCCATCTGCACCTCGACGAGATCGTGGACCTCGCCCGTGAGAGCGCGGACCTGGTCGCCGAGCGTGCGGTGGCCATCGGGTCCAACCCCGACGGCCGCCCCGGGACCGTGGCGAGGGACAGCCACGTCACGCGGGTCGACAGCGGCTACATCGAGGACGGCAAGGTCATCGCGATCTTCACTGACGTTCTCGAGTCGATCATTCGCCGGATGCGGGAGCGCGTCGACGCGACCGAGACGACCGACCCTGTCACGCAGGACCTTCTCATCGGGATCACCCGTGATCTCGAGAAGCACCACTGGATGATGCAGGCCCAGCGCTGATCGTCCGGGTGCTCCTCACAGGAGCCTGCGGGCGAGACCGGCCACGGACGGACGGCTCGCCAGCAACTCGCGCAGGGCGTCCCATTCCGGGGCGCCCTCGTGCGTTTCCTCCCCCGTTTCCTCGCGCGTTTCCTCCCTTGGTTCCTCGCCCGTTTCGGGCGCATCCCCGTCGTTCATACGCGTGCGCGTCGCCGCCCTCCCGTACGGCGCCAGCCCGCACCGGGCGAGCGCCGCCTCCCAGGCGCGGGCGCGCCCCGTGGACGCCGCCCGTTCCAGAACGTCCAGGACCGTCTCCCCGGAGCCGCACTCCCTGGCCAGCGCGGACAGCAGATGCGGCCACCGGACGGCCAGCGCCGCGACCTTCGCCACGGCGGCGTCGTCGGCGCGGTCCGCCCCGGCCAGGCCCTGCCGGTACGTCACGAACGAGTAGAACCTGAAGACGTTCACATAGCGCTTGAGCTGGCGCGGATTGGTCGCGGACAGGGCGGGAAGCGCGGCCTCGATCGCCCGGTAGGCGTTCTCGTCCGTATAGAGGTCGTCGTACACCCGGTCGGCGGCGAGGCGCGTCTCCGGCCACAGGTCCAGGCCGGTCCCGCCGTCGGAACGGCCTGCCCCGGCGGCCACCGCCTGCTGGGCGTCCCGGGCGGCCGTGTCCAGCGTGTCCCCGGTCGGCCCTGCGGCCCGGATGGCGGACTCCAGGAGCTCCACGAGCCGCAGGTCGGGGGTGCGGCTCCCGGGCGGTCCCGGCGCGTCCGAGTCGTGAGGGCCGGCTCCTTGAGCGTGAGCCCTCGGAGAACGGGCTTCGCGCCCGCCACGCGGGCTTCCGGCACCCTCGCCGTCCCGTGGCGCGGTCCACCCCCAGAAGCGCGCGTCCCCCGTCCGGTCACCTGCCGTCCCGGCCCACGCGGGCCGGGACGGGTTCGTCCTGAGCGCGCGGGCGCTTCCCGTCCCGGCCTCCCGAGGTCGTGGAGCGCGATGCCCGTCCTCCGCCGACCGGCCCGGGAAGGCTCCGGTATCCGTGGCGTCCATGCCGCCGGAGCCGGGCGTCCGCGGCCTCCCGACGGGCGGGCGCCCCCCGGAGCGGTCCACGCCCAGCAGCGCGCTGACGTACCCGGGAAGGCGGTGGGCGTCCTCCAGCATCGGCAGGCTGAGCGGAAGCTGGACGATCTTCTCCAGGAAGCGCCAGCCGAGACCGGACCGCAGTTCTCCGGGCATGGCCTCCACGAGGACCTGGTAGGCGACCTCCACGTGGGCCACCACCACCTCGGGTTCCATGGCCAGGACGAAGACGCAGTCCGGGAACTCCCCGGCGAGGAAGAGGTTGATCGCCTCGATCACCTGGGCCACCGTCCCGGAGCCGCAGCGGTCCAGGTCGTCGACGAAGACCACGAGCGGACGCTCCTCCGTGGCCACCAGACGCAGCACCCGCCGCATGTCGGCCTGGACGAGGTGCAGGAATCCCGTCTTCGCGCCGTATCCGGGGTCGGTCACCAGATCACGCGCCAGCCCGGGAGCGGGCCCGAGGAGGTCGGGCGGCTGGATCAGCCGGCCGAACGCCGTGTCGGCCGACTCCGTCAGGAACCGCGCCAGCCGCAGCGCCCCCGCGACGAACACGCCCACCGATCCGCACGTACCGAGCGCGGCGGCCGCCGCGCGCAGGGCGGGGCCGAGAGCGGGCACGAGCGCGGCGGCGCCGAGCGAGGCACCGGTGAGCACCAGCGTGGCGGCGAGCCCGAGCGCGACGGGTGTGAGCCGGGTGATCGCCATCCGGTAGGCCCGGCGGCGCACCGCCTCGCGGTCGATCCTGCCGAGGTTGAGCTCCAGCCAGAACCGCTCGCGCTCACCCCGGGGCAACCGGCCGGTGACCTGGGAGATGATCTCGTGCGCGAGCCCGGCCCAGACCTGCTCGCCGTTCTGGTACATCCACGGGTTGAACCACACCGTGGGCCGCCAGTCGGAGGCGCGCAGCGCGAGCCGCTCCGGCGCCGAGAGGTCGGCGTCCTCACGGGAGCGCTCGGCCGCCCGTCGCCGGGCGCGCGAGAGAACCTCGGCGTTGGTCACCCCGGGAGGTTCCGCGCCCTGTCCGCCCCCGCGGCCCCGCGGGGGTCGCAGCCGGGAGAGCAGGGACCGCTTCCGCGCCCTCCCCTGCGGCACGGGACGCGCGAGGTGGATCTCGGCCGGCCTGCCGTCCGCCGCCCCCGGATCGAGCAGCTCCTGGATCATGCGCATCAGCGACGTCTTGCCGGTGCCCCATGGTCCCTTGATCCCGATCGTGAGCGGCGGCGACGTCTCGGGATGGCGGACGAACGCCGCGATCGCCTCCGCGTAGATCCGGTGCCCGAGCTGGTCGTCCGTCGTCCAGCGGTCTGGGGTGAGCCTGGCCCGTGGCTGCACGGCACGCCGGTCGGCCCGCCACCGCCGCAGCGCCGTGGAGGCGCGGTTGTGCTCCTCACGGGTCAGCCGCTCCCGCCCCGCGTCGCGTACGGACGGGTGGGCGGGCGAGCCCGCGCGGTCGGTCAGCTCCCACGGTGTGCCCAGCTCGGCGCGGGCCCCGGCTCCCTCACCGTCCGTGAGCAGCAGGTCCGCGAGTTCGGGGGTCAGCGGCTCGTCGTCCTCCAGCAGCGACGCGAGCCGCAGCAGCCGCTGCGCCGACGATCCCAGGTACACGTCGTAGATCCGGGTCACGATCTCGTACGCCGTGGAGGGGACGGCGGTCTCGCCCCGTCTGACCAGCTCGCCGGCCGCTGGGAGCAGTTCCCCAGGGAGAGTGCCCGAGGCGGCCCGGCCCGTACGCGCGAGGGAAACGGCTGGTGCGTCTCCGTACATGATCAGGCGGGGACGCAGCCCGGTCCCCGCGCAGGCCGTGACGGCGTACCGATGCAGGTCGGCGATGGTGATCACGCCGTCGCCGTCGACGTCGGCGGCCCCGGTGAGGAAGCCGTCGGCGATCAGGCCGGTGAGCGAGAACCCCCGCGCGGGCGGTCGTTCGCCCACGGCCAGACCGGTCGTCAGGGCGGCCGCCACGATGGGCGGCTCGCCGCGTACGGGCAGCCTGCTGACGCTGCGGCCGGAGCCGTCCGAGTCCGCGTCGCCGGTGTCGACGACCCAGCCGAAGTCCACGATCATCACGAGGGCGTCAGCGGCGCAGTCACCGGCGCGCCGCGCGAACCCACTGATCAGCGCGGCGAAATCACGGGAGCTCCAGCCGCGGCCCGTCGGCCAGCGGACGACGAGGAGATCACCCGGCTCGGCCGCGTCGAGGAACCTGCCGAAGTGGTGGTGGTCCAGGGAGCCCCCGCCCGGCACGGACTCGACCGCGTACCCGTTCGTCGCCAGCGCGCCGACCAGCCGCCGGGCGGGCAGGCCGCCGGAAGGGTCACCGGCCGGTGCGCCCGGGTCCTCCGGATCGAGGAACACCAGCGCCTTGCGGGCGCGGACACGGCCGTCCGTCGGCTCGTCGGCCGGGTAGGTGCCCGGGGCCGGGACGTCTACCGTGCCGTGGCTCATGGATCGATCACCGTGGTCCGCTGGGAGGGCTGGAGCGGCCTCAATGTAAACCTGGGCGTGTTCGAGATGATCGCGACGGGCGGCGTCGATTACGTACTTCTCGCGCAAAGTTTGCACGGACGAAGCGTGGGGATTCCCCGGGCGTTCACCACGTTTTGATCGGCTGTCAGGACCGACCGTGCGTAGCGTGCCAACGCGACGCAGCGGACACACGCCACGGACACGGTGGCGGGCGGCGGAAACGGGTACGGAGCCGATCCGGGCCGTGTGCCCACGACAGGCCAAGGAGACGATCATGTCGCGTCGTACGTCCGTGCTGCCGGAGATGGTCCCCGTGCTGACCGGCTCGCTGTGGCGCTCCGCATGCACGGCGCCCGGTGTCCGGAGGGCACGTGGCGGCCCTGTCCCGTCCGGTGGTCCTCCCGTCCAAGGTGACCCCGCCGGGCGTACGGCCGGGGGCGCGGGCGGCAGCCCGTACGGGGACCTGGACGCGCCGGACGGCAACGGCATCGCCCTCGCCCGCGGGTTCACCAGCCGCGTCGTCGGGCGCTCCGGCGAGCGGGTGGGCGGGCTGACCTGGCACGCCGCGCCCGTCGGCGGCGGGTGCTTCGCCGACGGAGACGGCTGGATCTACGTGTCCAACTCGGAGATCCCGCTGCTCGGCGGTGTGTCGGCACTCCGGTTCGGCCCGGACGGGACCGTCAGGAACGGCTACCGGATCCTCTCCGGGACCGAGAGGAACCGCGCGGGCGGGGCCACTCCGTGGGACACCTGGCTGTCCTGTGAGGAGACCGGTCGCGGCCGGATCTTCGAGTGCGACCCCTACGGCCACCGCGCCGCCATGCCCCGGCTCGCGATGGGACTGTTCCGGCACGAGGGGGCCGCGTTCGATCCGGCCCGGACGGCCGTCTACCTGACCGAGGGTGAGCCGGACGGCTGCTTCTACCGCTTCCGGCCCGAGGAGTGGGGCGACCTGACGACCGGCGTCCTGGAGGTCATGGTGGGCGGGCCGGGGAGCGGGCCGGTCGGCTGGCGGCGCGTGCCGAACCCGGCCGCCCTGTTCGAGCCGACGCGGGAGCAGGTCGAGGGGGCAAAACGGTTCGACGGAAGCGGAGGATGCCACTACTCGTCCGGCTTCTGCTACTTCACCACCGAAGGCGACGGGCGCGTCTGGGCGTACGACGCCGAGAAAGAGCGGATCACGATCCTCCGCGGCGGGGACGCGCCGCCGGACGAGGGAGACGACGCGGCCCCGGGCCTGACCGGCGATCTCTTCGTCGCCGAGTGCGGCGGCGCCATGGAGATCACCGTCATCACGGACGCCGGCACGGCCGCGCCGTTCCTGCGCGTCACGGGCCACGGCGAGTCGGAGATCACCGGCCCCGCCTTCTCGCCGGACGGCGGCAGGCTCTACTTCTCCTCACGCCTCGGCGGCGAGGGTTCGCCCGCGGCCGGGATCACCTACGAGGTCACCGGCCCCTTCCGCGGCTGAGCGGACCACCTCGGCGAGCCGTTCCCGCGACACGCCGAAACGCGGGTCGGTCCGGGGATGGTCGAGGGCGGGCAACTCGGAGCGCTCGTCCAGCACCACCCGCCCAGGAGAGCCGCTGAGCGCGAGGATCCGGGTGCCCAGATAGACCGCCTCGTCCACGCTGTGGGTGATGAAGACGACCGTCGTCCCGGTGCGCCGCCACAGGTCGCGCACCTCGTCCTGCATGCGTTCGCGGGTGAATGCGTCGAGCGCCGCGAACGGCTCGTCCATCAGCAGCACGCGCGGGCCGGGCGCGAGCGCGCGGGCGATCGCCGCCCGCTGCCGCATGCCTCCCGACAGTTCGTACGGCCGCAGCCGCGCGGCGTCGGCGAGGCCGGTCAGCGCGAGCAGTTCGTCCACCCGGGCGACCCGCTCGGCCTTGGGGCGGTGCCGCAGCCCGAAACCGACGTTGGCGGCCACCGTGAGCCAGGGGAACAGCCGGGACTGCTGGAACACGAACCCGCGCGAGGGATCCGGACCGTCGACCGGCACGCCGGAGGCGGTGATGCCTCCGGCCGTCGGCGCGGTGAATCCGGCGATCGCGCGCAGCAGCGTGCTCTTGCCGCATCCGGAGGGGCCCACCACGGTCACGAACTCGCCCGCCTCGATCGTGAGATCGATCGGCCCGAGCGCCAGGCGGCCGCGATAGGAGTGGGAGACCCCTTTCAGCTCGATCGCCGCCGCGGCGCCTCCCACCGGACCATCCACCGCGTTCTCCGCGATGCCGTCCACTGTGCCGTCCATTGTGCGGGCCACTGTGCGGTCAGCTGCCGGCGAAGGCATCGGCGAGCTCCTTGGTGGCCAGGCCCTTCTGGAAGACGTCCAGCGCGGGCACGGCGTCGATCTTCTGTTGGGTCTTGAGGAATTCCGCCGCGCTGCGCAGGTGCTCGGCCAGCTTGCCCGGCGCGTCCGGCGTGCCGAGATAGTCGGCGGACCGCTGCTCCGACGCGTCGAGCAGCACGAGCTGGTCGAGCTGGCGGGTCGCCTCCTCCGGGCTGAGGTTGAGCTGGCGGCCGATCGCCGCCGCGGCCGCCGCCTTGTCCGTACGGGTCAGCTTGACGGCCCTGTCCTGCTGCCGCAGCCACTCGTCGAGCGCCTTCGGGTACTTCTCGGCGAACTCGGTGCGCACCACGGCGAGGTCGGCGGTCAGCTTGCCGCGCTGGGCCAGCTCCCGGCTGGTGACCAGCGTCTTCCCGGTCTTCTGCAGTTCGGCGAGCACCGGCGTCCACACGTACGCGCCGTCGATGTCCCCGCGCTGCCAGGCGGCCTGGATGTCCGGCGGCTCCATGTCGAGGATCTTGACCTGCGACTCCGAGAGACCGGCCTCGGCCAGCACCGCGAGCAGGCTGTAGTGCGTCGTCGAACTGAACGGCGCGGCGACCCGCTTGCCGACCAGCCCCTTGACGTCCGTGATGCCGTTCCGCGCGACCAGGGCCTCGTTGTCCCCGATGACGTCGAAGATCCACGGCACCTGGTAGGCGATGTTCAGCGGTGCCGACAGGCCCTTGGTGACGGGGCTGCTCCCGGCGAGGCCGATGTCGATCGCGCCGGAGATCATCGCGGTGTTGACGTCGCCGCCGGAGTCGAACTTGCTCCACACGATCGTCGTTCCGGGCAGGGCCTGTTCCAGCCACTTCTGGTCCTTGACGATCAGATCGCCGTTCGGGATCAGCTGGTAGCCGATGCGCAGGGTCTCCGGCGCGCCGTTCGCGGCGGCCGTACCGCCGGAGCCGGAGTCCGAACCGGATCCTCCGGAGCCGCAGGCGGCGAGCGCCAGCGCGGCGGTGGCGAACAGAACGCCGAGTCTCTTCATGAGAATGATTCCTTTCGGGCGGGAAGTGCGCCGCCGCCGACGACGAGCGGGCTCAGGTCCTGCCGCGCCAGGGCACGAGCACCCGGTCGAGCGACTGCAGGAGGAAATCGATCAGCAGGCCGGAGAGGCCGATGACGACGATGCCGAGGATCACCACGTCGGTCTGGTTGTAGCGCTGGGCGTCGCGGACCATGCCGCCGATCCCCGGTACTCCGTTGACGGTCTCGGCGGCGACCACCGTCGTGTACGCGACTCCGACGGCGACGCGGACCCCGGTGATGATCTCGGGGAGGGCGCTCGGCAGCACCACCCGCCAGGGGAGGGCCCAGCGCGGGGCGCCCAGGGATCTGGCCGCGTTGAGATAGTCCTCGTGCACGCCGCGTACGGCCTCCGCCGTCGCCACGGCCACGGGAGGCAGCGAGGCGAGGAGAAGCAGCCAGATCTTGGGCTCCTCGTCGATGCCGAACCAGATCACCAGCAGGCTGAGATAGGCGAGTGGGGGCAGCGTGCGCACGAACGTGACCAGGGGGCCGAGAAGCGCCCGCGCGGAGGGGAGCATGCCGATCAGCAGGCCGAGCGAGATACCTCCGGCGATGCCGTACAGGCAGCCGATGAGGATGCGGCGCAGGCTGGCGAGCAGATGCTCGGCCAGCGGGTAGCCGCTGTACCCCTCGGTCGCGGTCCTGACGAACTGCCGCCACACCGCGGCCGGCTCCGGCACGAACACGGGCGGCCAGATCTTCGCCATCGCCACGGCCTGCCAGACCGCCACGATCACGGCTATCGCCAGCAGGCGCAGCCCGGCCGCCCGCCACAGCCCCGCCCCCATCCTCCCGCGACCGCCCCGGGAAGCGGACGGGGTGGACGGTGCCGACGGGCTCGGCGGGGTGGAGAGGCCGGAGGGGGCAGAGGTCGCGGGCTGCGCGCTCACACCGAGACTCCGGACACGCGGCCGGGTACATCGTCCGCGGCACGGTCGACGCCGGACCGGAGACGGGGGAGGACGAACTCGCCGACGCGCAGGGCCTCTTCGAGGTGCGGCCAGCCGGACAGGATGAACTCCTCCAGCCCGAGCGCGGCGTACTCCCTGATCCGCTCGGCCACCTCGTCGTAGTCGCCGACGAGCGCCGTTCCCGCGCCCTCGCGGACGAGGCCCACACCCGCCCACAGGTTGGGGGAGATCTCCAACTCGGCGGCGGATCCTCCGTGGAGGTCCGCCATGCGCCGCTGGCCGACCGAGTCCATCCGGGCGAACCGCGCCTGGGCGGCCGCGATCCGCTCCGGGTCCATGCCGTCGAGGAGCCGCCGCGCGTACGTCCACGCCTCCTCGGAGGTCTCGCGGGCGATGACGTGCAGGCGGATGCCGTACCGCAGGGTCCTGCCGGTCTCGGCGGTGAGCGCGCGCATCCGCGCGACCCGCTCGGCGATCATCGCGGGTGGTTCGCCCCACATCAGGTAGACGTCGGCCTGCTCGGCGGCGACCCGCTCGGCCGCGGGGGAGGCGCCGCCGAAGTAGATCTCCGGGGCGGGCGTGAGCGGTGCGGCCAGGCCGCCGCCCTCGACGCGGTGATGGTCGCCGTCGAAGTCGAACGGCGTGCCCTCCCAGGTCCTGCGCAGGACGTCGAGGTACTCGGCCGTGCGGGCGTAGCGCTCGTCGTGTCCGAGGAAGTCGCCGTAGGCCCGCTGTTCCTTCGGGTCGCCGCCGGTCACGACGTTGAGCAGCATCCGTCCGCCGCTGATCTCCTGGAACGCCTGGACCTGCTGGGCGAGCAGCGTCGGCAGCGTGAAGCCCGGCCGGAACGCGACGAGCAGTCGCAGCCGTTCGGTACGCGCGGCGACGGCCGCGCACGTCACGAGCGGGTCGGGACAACCGGCGCCCACCGGGGTCAGCGCGGCCTCGAACCCGGCGGTCTCCGCGGCCTGCGCGACCTGGACGAGGTAGGGGAGCGTCGCGGGCCGGTCGGGGGCGGTTCCCGCCGCGACGGTCGTGGTGGCCGGCCGGACATGGTGACCGTCGCCTGCCGTCGGAAGGAACCAGTGGAACCGCATGTCGACGCCTCGGGGGTAAGGGGAACCGATACGCCGCGATGATATCCGATTATTCCTACTTATAAAAGCGGAATTAGGGGGAATGCGCTCCAGGGCTCAGCGGCGGCCGTGACCCCGGTCAGAGGTCCATGGCCCAGACCTCCTCCACCACCGCCTGGCCCGAGTCCTCGCCGGGATGCTCCTCGACCAGCTCGAATCCGGCGTTTCGGTAGATCCTGCGCGCGCCGATTAGCGCGTCCCTGGTCCACAGCATGATCCGCCGGTAGCCCGCCCGGCGGGCGAAGCGCAGGCACTCCTCGACCAGCCGCCGGCCGATGCCCATGCCGCGCGTGGACGGCTCCACCAGGAGCAGCCTGAGCTGCGCGGTCGTGTCGTCCTTGCGCACGCAGAACACGCTGCCCACCGGGCGGCCGTCCACCTCGGCGATCCAGCCCGCCTCCCGCGCGGGATCATGCCCGGCCGCGTAGTCGGCGACGATCCTCGCCACCATGGCCTCGAACGCGGCGCCCCACCCGTACTCCTCGCTGTAGAGGACGCCGTGCCGGTGGACCACCCAGCCGAGGTCGCCCGGACGCGGTGGCCTGATGACGTACGGCTCCCGCCGCGCGGGCGGGTCGAGGGCGTCCCGGATCGTGGCCATCGCCGACAGCAGCCGCCGCCGGTCCTCCTCCGTCAGCGGGTCGAGCATCGCCCCGACATCGACGACCGAGCGCTCGTCGAGCATCGCGTACGCCGCCCGGCCCCTGTCTGTGAGCCGTACGACCTGGCGGCGCCCGTCCCGCGCCGACTTCTCGCGCGTGATGAGCCCGTCCGTCTCGAACCTGCCGAGGAGCCGGCTCAGGTAGCCGGGGTCCAGGCCGAGCGTCCTGCTGATCGCCCCGGCCTCGGAGGGCGTGCTGAGCTCGAAGAGCACCCGGGCCTCGGTCAGCGAGTAGGGCGTGTCCAGCATGCCGGCGCCGAGAACGCCGATGACGCCGGTGTAGAAGCGGTTGAACGCGCGGACTTCGGCCACCATGTCCATTGCCTACCTCAACTATCTCGTTGACTGAGGCAACGATATGTCGGCGGTGTCAGGAAGCCCAGTCCCGCGCGCGGTCGACCGCCTTCTTCCACAGGGCGTAGCCCGTACCGTTCTCGGGCGCGGGCTCGAAGCGGCGGTCGAGCCGCCAGGTGGCGCGCAGCTCCTCCTGGGAGGACCAGATCCCCGCCCCGAGCCCGGCGAGGAACGCCGCGCCCAGGGCCGTCGTCTCCTGGACGACCGGCCGCTCGACCGGTGTGCCGATCTGGTCCGCCTGCAGCTGCATGAGCAGGTCGTTGGCGCTGGCCCCGCCGTCGGCCTTCAGCACGGGCACGGGGAGGTCCATCGTCTCCACGATGTCGCGCACCTCGAAGGCGATCGCCTCCAGCGTCGCCCGTACGACGTGCGCGCGCCTCGTACCGCGCGTGATGCCGAGGATCGTGCCCCGCGCGTCCGGATCCCAGTACGGCGCGCCGAGACCGGTCAGGGCGGGGACGAAGACGACGCCTCCCGAGTCGGGCACGGTCCGCGCGACGGCCTCGGTCTCGGCCGCGCTCTGGATCAGGCCAAGGCCGTCGCGCAGCCACTGGACGGCGGCCCCGGTGACGAACACCGCCCCTTCCAGCGCGTACGTCAGGGCGCCGGACGGGGCCTGCCAGGCCACCGTGGTGAGCAGGCCCGCCGCCGAGCGGACGATCTCGTCACCGGTGTTGACGAGGATGAACGAGCCTGTGCCGTAGGTGCACTTCACGTCGCCGGGGGAGAAGCACGCCTGGCCGAACAGCGCGGCCTGCTGGTCGCCGGCCACGCCGCTGATCGGCAGGTCGAGTCCGAGGAACACCTCGGGGGACGTCCGGCCGATCTCCCCGTAGTTCGGGACCAGCTCCGGGAGCGCGTCCTCCGGCACGCCGAACAGCTCGCACAGCTCGGACGACCAGGTGCCGCGCGTGATGTCGTACAGCAGCGTCCTGGACGCGTTGGACGGGTCGGTCACGTGCCGCCGGCCGTTCGTGAGCCTGGCGATCAGGTAGGAGTCCACCGTGCCGATCGCCAGGTTGCCGGCATGCCACGACCGGGGATCGTTCTCGGCCAGCCAGGCCAGCTTGGTGCCGGTGAAGTACGGGTCGAGTCGCAGGCCGGTCAGCTCGGACACCCGAGGCTCGTGCGCGCGCAGCCGGTCGCAGACGTCCGAGGAGCGGCGGTCCTGCCAGACGATCGCCCTGCGCGGGGCGGCCAGCGTGGTCCGGTCCCACAGGACCGCGGTCTCCCGCTGGTTCGTGACGCCGACGCAGCGGGGAGCCGTCGCGGCTCCGTCCAGCGCGGCGCGGCAGGCCGCCAGCGTCGCCTGCCAGATCTCCTCGGGGGCGTGCTCCACCCAGCCGGGCCGGGGGAAATGCTGGGCGAACTCCTCGTATCCGCGTGACTCGATCCGGCCGTCCTCGGACACGACCAGGGCCGTCACCCCGGTCGTCCCCGCGTCGATCGCCAGGACGCTCACCGCGCCTCCTTCGCCGGCACGTTGGCTACTGTGTTGTGGGCGGATACTAACCCGCTGGTTCGCCACCCGGGCAGGGTGCGCCGGGACGCGAGACCGGCGCGGTAAGACCGATGTGCCGGGGGAGGCTGATAGGGAGGACGCCGCCGCGCGGCCGGTTCCGGGAATCCCGGCGCGGCGTGAGCCGGCTCGTTAAGCTTGATCACCCAACCTCACATTTGGTCTAGACCATTGGTGACACCTCGGGCAGAATGCGTTGCGTTGACGTGCTGGAGTGCCGGCATCGGTCTGGCCGTGAATCCATATGGAGGAACCCGTCATGCGTATCGGAGTGCTGACCGGAGGCGGCGACTGCCCCGGCCTGAACGCCGTGATCCGCGCCGTCGTCCGCAAGGGCATCGCCGTCTACGGACACGAGTTCGTCGGCTACCGTGACGGCTGGCGTGGCCCGCTCGAGGGCGAGACCATGGAGCTGGGCATCCCGGCCGTGCGCGGCATCCTTCCGCGCGGCGGCACGATCCTCGGCTCCTCCCGCACGAACCCGATCAAGATCGAGGGCGGTGTCGAGCGGATCAAGGAGAACCTTGCCGCGTCCGGCGTCGACGCTCTGATCGCCATCGGCGGCGAGGACACCCTCGGCGTCGCCAAGCAGCTCTACGACCGGGACGTGCGGGTCGTCGGCGTTCCCAAGACGATCGACAACGACCTCAACGCCACCGACTACACCTTCGGCTTCGACACCGCCGTGAACATCGCGATGGAGGCCATCGACCGCCTCCACACAACGGCCGAGTCGCACCACCGCGCGCTCATCTGCGAGGTCATGGGCCGCCACGCGGGCTGGATCGCCCTGCACGCCGGTATGGCCGCGGGCGCCAACGTCATCCTGATCCCGGAGAAGCCGTTCGACATCGACCGCGTCTGCTCCTACGTGGAGTCGCGGTTCCAGACCCGCTACTCGCCGATCATCGTCGTGGCCGAGGGCGCCCATCCGATCGAGGGGCAGATGGCCCTGCAGGCCGGCGAGCTCGACGCGTTCGGGCACGTACGGCTCGGCGGCATCGGCGAGATGCTCGCCCAGGAGATCGAGAAGCGTACCGGCAAGGAGGCCCGCACCACGGTCCTCGGCCACATCCAGCGTGGGGGCACGCCCACCGCCTACGACCGGGTCCTGGCCACCCGCTTCGGCCTCGGCGCCATCGACGCCGTCCACGAGGGCGACTACGGCAAGATGATCGCTCTCAACGGTACGGACATCGTCCGGGTCGGCCTCGACGCGGCCACCGCCGAGCTCAAGACCGTCCCGGCCTCGCGTTACGAGGAGGCCGAGGTCTTCTTCGGCTGATCGGCGTCGCCGTGAGGGCCGCCCCGGGAGCTCCGGGGCGGCCCTTCGCGTTCACGGGGCGGCGCGTCTTCACATGCGGCCCGTGTACACGGGGTGACGCGGGTTCGCACACGCCCGCGTTCACGGGCGTGGACACCCTCCCACGACGTCCTCGCGTCCGCGCCCGCCATATCCGCCGTTCATTCCTGGCGGCGGTGGTGCTGCGGCTCATGGGGGAGGGGCGCCATCGACCCGGCCCGCCGCCCGGCGAGCCACTCCAGCAGCTCCGCCTCCGCGCGCAGCTCACGCTCCGAGGGGGCGAGGATGGCCGACAGCAGCATCACCAGAGTGAACATGCTGATGAGGACCAGTAGCGGCACCAGGAAATCGAGGGCCTGGGCGCCGGGGACCATGCCCGGGTCGTGAACGAGCCGCACGCTCATCGCGAACATCCCGGTGTAGTGCATGCCGCTGACCGCCACCCCCATGATCAGGGCGGCCCCGGTGGTCGGGAGGGCGCCGCGCACGCGCAGCGTGAACCAGAGCGCGACCGTCGCGGCGGCGACCGCGATCAGGATCGACACGGCGACGACGAACGGGTCGTAGCTGACGTGTCCCGGCATGTTCATGGCCGCCATGCCGACGTAGTGCATGCAGGCCACACCGCTGCCGGTGAGCAGCCCGCCGGCGAGCAGCGGACCCGGCCGCTCGCCGCCGTACGCCACGAGGAACAGTCCGGCGCCCACCACGGTGATCGCGATGAGCGCGGAGGCGACGGTGAGCGGGATGTCGTAGCGGATCGGGGCGTTCCCGACGTCGAACCCCATCATCGCGATGAAGTGCATGACCCAGATCCCGGTGCCGCCGATCGACACGGCGCCTCCGGCGAGCCAGCGCACCCGCGCGCCGCCGACCGCGAAGCGGGCGCGCGCGGTCAGCATCAGCCCGAGCATCGATCCGATGCTGGACATCACGTACGCGAGCAGCGGTGTGAGCAGACCATACGAGAAATGGTTTATGTGTGCCATGAATTCACCTTTCGGTAAATCGAGACACTGGGAGTATGGCAATTGCCTGCTAATTACGAGATCCGCGTACGAGGTGATGATGGAGTCGGGGTACGTCTTTTCGCTCCGGAGGAGTGGTAATTCCTCACCGATACGGAGAGGCGCACTCCGAATGAGGTTCTGTTCATGTTTCCCGTGGTGGTGATCGCGAGATGGACCCGCGCGGGTCGGCCGAATTCGCGGTCGTCAGATCGGGACATGCCCGATTCTTCGCGCCGGAAAGACCGTATTCACGGGGAGTGGCTCACGCGGACCGTAGCGGCCGGTCGGCGGGTTGTTCGGGACGACGCCTCACGAGTGACCGATGCGACGGCTCTCGTGGGCGGCGAAAATCTCATCGCCGATTCTCCGTCGAATCCCGGGAACAGGGGCTGCGCGGCATCACGCCGAACCTGTACGACCACACGGAGTCCGGTTTATGCTCGCGGCATCGGTCACTCGCGTGACGAGGAGCGGTCGTGTTCTCCGACGAACCGGGTGGAGTCCTTCTCTGGCTCGCATTCTGGATCGCCCAGGTCATCCTTCCCGTGTTGGCCGGGCTGGTCGTGTTGGCCGCGATGCTGTTCTGCTCGTTCGTGGTCACCACCGCGACGATCGCCGCCGTCCACCACGCGATTCGCCGTATCTCGCGACGCCATCGGCGGCGACCGCGGCTCCAGGAAGATCGGCGTGAGCGGGAAGCGGGTTTGAGCGTGCTGTCGGCCTGGATGGGCCGTGCGGCGGACGACTGACTGGCCCGGCCGGCACCGAGAGGTCGTGTCTCCGGGGCGGGCGGACGAGGGCCGGGCGCGGACCGAAGCGGACTAAAGTAGCGGGGTCGCGGCGTTGTGCCTTCCCGGACCGCTTTCCGGTTCGCCCTAGCCGCCCGTACGCGCCACACTTGCGGTAGCCGTACCTGTCTCGAACCGCTTCGCCGGAGGTAAACACGATGTCCGTGACGGCCATGTCGGCCCTGGGGGAGCCCTGCGTGCTGCTCAAGCTGGGCGAGGTCGTCCTCAAGGGCAGGAACCGCGAGCTCTTCGAAAGCCGGCTGCGCGCCAACATCAAGGCCGCGCTCAAGGAGTTCACGGTCGACATCCGGCAGCGGCACGGCGTGATCGCGCTGTTCCTCCCCAAGGGCACCGGCGTGGACGTCGCCGAGGCGGTCGCCCGGCGCGTGTCCGAGGTTCCCGGCCTGGTACGGGTCAACCTCGCCTGGAGGGTCGCCAAGACCCCCGAGGCCGTGACCGAGGCCGCGGTCGAACTGATCAAGGAGAGGGACGAGGTCGCGCGCAAGGCGCGGTTCGCCGTGCGCTCCCGCCGCAGGGACAAGCGGTTCCCGCTCCGCTCCAACGAGCTGGACCGCCTCGTCGGCGGCACCATCAACGACACCTACGGCCTGCCGGTCGACCTGAAGAACCCCGAGCTGACCGTCTACATCGAGGTGGACAGGGACGAGGTCTTCGTCTTCACCGACGGGCTGCCCGGACAGGGCGGCCTGCCGGTCGGCTCCAGCGGGCGGGCGCTGGTCCTGATGTCGGGTGGCATCGACTCGCCCGTCGCCGCCTACCGGATGATGCGCCGCGGCCTCCGGGTGGACTTCCTCCACTTCTCCGGCATCCCGTTCACCACGTCCGAGTCCATCTACAAGGCGTACGCCCTGGTCCGCAGGCTCGACCGGTTCCAGGGCAGGTCACGCATGTGGGTGGTGCCGTTCGGCAAGGCCCAGCAGTCGATCAAGGCGTCCGGCCAGGACCGGCTGGCGGTGATCGCACAGCGGCGGCTGATGCTGAAGACGGCGGAAGAGGTGGCCCACCGCATCCACGCGGAGGCGCTGGTCACCGGTGACTCGCTCGGCCAGGTCTCGTCGCAGACCCTGACCAACATCACCGCCCAGGACCACGCGGTCGACCTGCCCATCCTGCGGCCGCTGATCGGGCTGGACAAGACCGAGATCATGGCCGAGGCGCGGCGCATCGGCACGCTGGAGATCTCCGAGCTTCCCGACGAGGACTGCTGCACGCTCCTCGCGCCGCGCTCGGCGGAGACCCGGGCCAAGATCGAGGACCTCAAGCAGATCGAGAAGCGGCTCGACGCCGAGGAACTGGCCGTCCAGCTCGCCGACTCCCTCCAGGAGTACAAGCTCGAAGACGCCTGACCGGGCCGTCACGCCGGCCCGGTAGATCAGAAGGAAGGCTTCCGGTACTCGTAGACGTCGTCGAGGTCGAACAGCATGATCTCGCCGGGAGCCTCCTTCGCCGCCTCGCGCAGGTGGTCGGAGAAGCCGTGCATCGAGAAGATCGCGAGTACGGCGTTCGCCGCGTCGTGGTCCTTGGCCAGCAGCGCTCTGATGTGGCGGAGGCGTTCCGGCTTGCTTGACGAGGGCCTCCATGTAACCCGGGGCCCCGCCGAGTACCGCGAAGAGAGTGAACGCGACCCGGCGGTTCTTGATCCCCCAGAACTGCGCCATATCGACGTGATCGAAGGCGTTCATGGTCATCTTGCAGGTGAGACGACCGAAGAGCGGCCGAGAGCCGTGGCCGAGCTCGTGGATCGCCGACATCGCCGAGCCGCAGAGCAGCAGGCAGCCCTCGATGATCCGGTCGTAGTGACGGATCCGGACGCCCGGTGGAGCGACCTCTCCGGGCGGGAACATATGGGAGTCGTGGATGGCCTTGACGATCGACGGCAGATGCGGCGCGTCGCGCAGCAGATAGGGGAACTCGTCGATCACCACGGGCGGGACCCGGCGGCCCTGCCTCCGGCGGAATGTGGCATTCATCGCGATCTCGAGCAACCGGTCCCAGGTGTCGTTCGCGGCGATGGGCAGCGCCGACAGATCGGCGGTGAGTGAGGGGTCGTAGACGGCCAGCTCGTCACGGAACCGCTCTTGGGCCTGGAAAAGCGTCTCCTCAAGGTCGGCCTGGAAGTAGAACCCGTCGGTCGCCTTCGTGAATCGCCTGAGAAGGTAGGACTTCCCGGCGCGGCGGCGGCCGGTCCAGGCGGCCACCGAGGAGCCAGGGCGCCCGCTGGGGGATGTTTTCGCGAACCGGTTGAGGATCTTCCATTCCGCGTCGCGGTCAATGATGTCGTCAGGTTTGGGCAGCACGCGGGGCAGCGTATTTTCCCAGCTCCGCCGTCCGCTGGAATTCCAGGGAATCCCCGGAAGCTCGTCCGACCTGCGGCTATTCGCGGATTTCACCCTAAAAATGCCCGGACGGTCGGTACGGCTCGCCGCTCGTGGCGCAAGCCGTACCCGGTCGTCTGGGGTCGAAGATCACGGGCGCGGGATCACGCGGTGGCGGGCCGCGCCCGTAGGCGGAAGAAGGTCACGCGGGCACCGGGACGGCGTGCGTGGCGTCGGTGAGGGTGCGTCCGAGGAGCGGGGGGAACTGGCGCATCACCCGCGCGAGCTCGCGCAGGTCGCCGTTGACCAGAGCCTGGGGGCCGTCGCAGAGCGCCTGCTCGGGGTGGGGGTGGACGTCGATGATCACGCCGTCCGCTCCGACGGCGATGGCCGCGCGGGTGAGCGGCAGGACGAGGTCGCGGCGACCGCCCGAGTGGGACGGGTCGATGATCACGGGGAGGTGGGAGAGCCGCTGCGCCACGGGGACCGCGGACACGTCGAGGGTGTTGCGGGTGGCGGTCTCGAACGTGCGGATGCCGCGTTCGCAGAGCACGATGTCGAGGTTGCCGCGCTGCGCGATGTATTCGGCCGACATCAGCCACTCCTCGATCGTGCCGCTCATGCCGCGCTTGAGCATGACCGGCTTGCCCGCCTTGCCGACGGCCTGGAGCAGCGCGAAGTTCTGCGTGTTGCGGGTGCCGATCTGGAGCATGTCGGCGTAGGACGCGACCAGCTCGACGTCGTGGGCGTCCACGACCTCGGTGACGATCGGCAGGCCGGTCTTCTCGCGTACGTCGGCCAGGATGCGCAGCCCCTCCTCGCCCAGCCCCTGGAAGGCGTACGGCGACGTGCGCGGCTTGAAGGCGCCGCCGCGCAGCAGGGTCGCGCCCGCGGCCTTGGCCATCTCGGCGGCCTCCAGGGTCTGCTGCGGGGTCTCGACCGCGCACGGGCCCGCGATCAGCGTCACGGTGTCCGGGCCGATGGGCACCCCGCCCACCCTGACGGTGGAGCGTTCGGGATGGTTCTCCCTGCTGACCAGCTTGTACGGCATGGACACGCGCATGACGTCCGCGACACCGGACATGCCGCGGATGTTCAGCGCCGCGAAACGCTCGATGTCGCCGACCAGACCGATGATCGTACGGTTCACGCCCCGGCTGACGAACGCCTCGCCACCGGACGTGCTGACGATCCCCACGATCGACTCGATGTCGTCCTGGGTCGCCTCGGACCCCATGACGATGACCATGATCACTCCTTGCAGGTGCCTGTCGGTTTCCTCGCGAAACGCGAAAGGCCCCGGGTCCGTGTGGACCCGGGGCCTTTCGTTCGCCTTGGCTGTCAGCGCAGCGCTAGGAGGCGAGCGGTCCCTGCGGGTCCGTCGCCATACCAAAACTCAGCGATACGCATGCCACGCAATATAGCGCATGTCCGGCACCGCGAATGGCGCCCTTCCCTGTTCGCGATCACGAAGGGTGGGGGCGCGTTCCGCTCCCACCTGGGCGTTCCGTCGCGCCGATCATGCCGGGACGGTGCCGGGCAGGGTGGCTGGCGGGGTCCCGGTGCCGGTGAACGGAACGGCTGGTGGCAGTATGGCGACGTGCCGGAGATTCCCGAAGAGGAGAGCCGTCTGCCCCCCGGGCAGTACATCCCGCGCGGCCGGCCCGTCATCCACTACGGCCGGGTTCCGGCGTTCCGTCCCCAGAGCTGGCGGTTCCAGGTGTTCGGCGCCACCGCCTCAGGTGACGCGCACATGTTCGGGTGGGAGGAGTTCGCCGCGCTGCCCAGGACCGCGGTGATCGCCGACTTCCACTGCGTCACCAAGTTCTCGATCATGGGTAACGAATGGTCGGGCATCGGGGCGCGGACACTGCTGGAGGAGGTCCCCCCGGCTCCCGGCGTACGGCATGTCATGATCTGGGCTGAGTACGGCTACAGCGCGAACATCCGCATGGACGACTTCGACCGTGACACCACCCTGTTCGCCACCGATCTGGACGACAAGCCGCTCAGCCCCGAGCGCGGATTCCCCGTACGCATCGTGGTCCCGCACCTGTACGCCTGGAAGAGCGTGAAATGGGTGCGCGGGGTGGAATACCTGACGGAGGACAGGCGCGGCTTCTGGGAGGAGCGCGGCTACCACAACATCGCCGACCCCTGGCGGGAGCAGCGCTACTCCTACCAGGAGGAGCCGGGCGAGGGCCCTCCCTGACGCCCCGCATCCGCCTCCCTTGCGTAGTCGATCGCGCACTCTTCGTCGCCGAACCCCTTGCGGGCCCCGCGGGCGAGGCGGCACGGTGGTGGGCATGCTGCGTGTCATGGCCGTCGACGACGAGGCGTCCGCCTTGTCCGAGCTCGCCTATCTCCTACGCCAGAACGAGCGGATCGAGCACGTCACCACCGCCCGGGACGGGCTGAGCGCGCTCCACACGATCGTGTCGATGATGGGCGCCGGTGAGCGCCTCGACGGCGCCTTCCTCGACATCCGGCTGCCCGGTCTGGACGGTCTCGAACTGGCCAGGGTGATCGCCGGATTCCCCAGCCGTCCCCGGCTGGTCTTCGTCACCGCCCACGACTGCGCGGTCCGGGCCTTCGAACTGGAGGCCGTCGACTACGTTCTCAAGCCGGTGCGCGCCGACCGGTTGGCGGAGGCCGTACGACGGCTCTCCTGCGCGGTCGCGGCGGCGGCCGCCGAGGAGGAGGAGGACGACACCGACGTCATCCCGGTCGAGCTGGCCGGCCGCACCAAGTTCGTCCAGCGGCAGGCCGTCTGGTACGCCGAGGCCCACGGCGACTACGTACGCCTGCACACGGTGGACGGGGCCTACCTCGTGCGGATGCCCCTCGCCGCGCTCGAACGCCGCTGGGGCGGCTCGGGGTTCCTCCGCGCGCACCGCAGCACGCTCGTCAACACCCGCCACGTGAGCGAACTGCGCTTTGACGCGGGGCGGATGGTGCTCCAGGTCGGGACGGAGGCGCTGCCGGTCAGCAGGCGGCACGCCCGGCAGGTTCGCGACCAGCTCGTCCGGCGCCTGCGGGTGACCGGTCCGTCGGCCGGCCCGTCTGTCG
This sequence comes from Microtetraspora glauca, assembly GCA_001570385.1. Classification (GTDB taxonomy): domain Bacteria; phylum Actinomycetota; class Actinomycetes; order Streptosporangiales; family Streptosporangiaceae; genus Microtetraspora; species Microtetraspora glauca. The sequence goes on from BBYL01000014.1 coordinate 203,013, forward strand.
GTCCCGCGGCCGGCCCGTCTGTCGGTCCCGCGGCCGGCCCGCCGGTCGGCGCGATGTGACAGGGGAGGCCCGACGGCGGGGCGAGGGGTCCGACCGTTCGTCGCGTCCTACCGGCCGCCGGTCCGGACGGGTCCGCGCGCGCGTCGCGAAACACCGACCGCTCGTCCGAAGTCCGGTCGCGGGTACGGCCCGCCACCGTAATCTCTCCGTCATTGCAAGGCCACGCCGCGTAGCTGAAGAAGTTCGTGACCATGCCGCGCGGATGCCAGGCGGGCCCTCACTGGGGATGGGGCCGATTGGGAAATATCCGGCAGACGGTGAATTGCCGAGTGAGGCGATGTCTGCCGGATATGACCTGTCACGGGATCCGCGAAAGCGGTCCGGCCATCGGGGGCGCCGGACCGCGAGCGGGCCCTCCGTCGTCCACCACCGTTCACCGACGTCCGGCGCCGCCCGGCGCGTAAGCGGGCACGGCGTAACGGGCACGGCGTAACGGGCACGGCGTAACGGGCACGGCGTAACGGGCACGGCGTAACGGGCACGGCGTAACGGGCACGGCGTAACGGGCATGGCTTGACGGGCACGGTGCCGAGGGACGGCCTCGGCGACGCGGGTCAGTCGCGCAGCTTCTTCAGGAGCGCGATGTTCTCCCGGTCCTGGTCGACCTTGCCCGGCGTCTCGATGCAGAGCGGCACTCCGGCGGTCGCGGGGTGGCGCATGATCTCGGCGAACGGCTCCGCGCCGATGTGACCGGCGCCGATGTTCTCGTGGCGGTCCTTCTTGGAACCGCACACGTCCTTCGAGTCGTTCGCGTGGATCAGCTTGAGCCGTCCGGGGGCGACCTGGTGCAGCGCGTCGAACGTCGCCCCCACCCCGCCCGGAGCGGCCAGGTCGTGCCCGGCGGCGAAGGCGTGACAGGTGTCCAGGCAGACGCCCACCTTCGGATGGTGATCCAGCGCGTCGAGGTAGGGGCCGAGGTCCTGCACGGTCGCGCAGAGCATCTGCCCCTGCCCCGCCATCGGCTCGAGCAGCAGATCGGGGCCGCCTTCGGGGATCTCGTCCAGCAGCGGGAGCAGGTGCTCGCGCACCTGGCGCAAGGCGTCGTCCCTGGGCTGGCTGACGGCGGAGCCGGTGTGCATCACCACGCCGAGAGCGCCGATCTCGGCGCCGCGCCGGAGCGTGTGCCTGATCACCGCCACGGAGTTGGTCAGGGTCGCCGCGGTGGGCGAACCGAAGTTCACGAGGTAAGGGGAGTGCGCGAAGACCGGCAGCTCTGACGCGGCGAGTTTCGCGTCCTCGATCGGGTCGCCGTCATTGAGCGCCCAGGTCCGGGGGTTGGTGACGAAGACCTGGATGATCTCGGCGCCGACGTCGGCCGCATGGCGCAGTCCGCCGGTGGCCAGACCGCCCGTGACGGAAACGTGCGCGCCAATCGCATTTCTAGGGGTCATGATGAATCCAGCCTAGTGTCCGCGCCTTTGTGGCAACGTACAAACCCCGGCTGGGACACGACCGGACAGTTGTGTGTTCGCGCTGCTAGACCCGGCCCTCGGCCGCGATGTTGACTGCTGGCATGCGAGAACTCAGCCAGGAGGAGCTGCGCTCCTGCTGCGCGTCCACGACCTGGACGGCCGCGGTCGCGGCGCGGCAGCCGTACGCGGACCTCGCCGCGCTGACGGCGGCGGGCGAGGAGGCGATCGCGGCGCTGGACTGGCCCGACGTGGAGGAGGCACTCGCGGCGCATCCCCGGATAGGGGAGCGGGACGTCGCCGGACGGGCGGCAGATGGCGAGCGCGAGGCGCGGTGGTCCCGGACCGAGCAGTCCGGTACGGCCGGTGCGGCCCAGACCGTGCTCGACGCCATCGCCAGGGGAAACGCGGTCTATGAGGAACGGTTCGGCCACGTCTACCTGGTACGCGCCACGGGCAGGAGCGCCGAGGAGATGCTCGGGCTGCTGCTGGCCCGGCTCGCGAACGACGAGGAGACCGAACGGACGATCGTCCGCGCCGAACTCGCCGAGATCGTGCGGCTGCGCCTGGAGAAGGCGGTGACCGGCCGGTGAGCCTCTCCACCCACGTGCTCGACACGGCCAAGGGGCTGCCCGCGGCCGGTGTGCTCGTCCGGCTCTCGCGGATGACCGTGCACGGCTTCCTCGCCGCGGCCGAGGGCCGTACGGACGAGGACGGCCGGATCCGGGAGTGGTCGCCGGTGAGCGCGGAGTGGGTCGAGGGCGTGGACCCGCGTCCCGGCACCTACCGCCTGGTCTTCCACACGGGGGAGTACCTCGGGAGGGACGCCTTCTTCCCCGAGGTCAGCGTCGTCTTCAGGATCCGGGAGCCCGGCGGCCACTGCCATGTGCCGCTGCTGCTCAGCCCGTTCGCCTACTCGACCTACCGCGGGAGCTGATGTGATCATCTTGGGGCCCAACCGGTACGGCAAGGCCGAGACCAGGGTGGTCAGGGTCACCCGGCACGGCGACGTCCACCACATCAAGGATCTCAACGTCAGCACGTCGCTGTCCGGTGAGATGGCCGACGTGCACCTGACCGGCGACAACTCGGCCGTGCTCACCACGGACGCGCAGAAGAACACGGTGTTCGCGTTCGCCAGGAAACACGGCGTCGGCGCGGTCGAGGACTTCGCCCTGCTGCTCGCCCGGCACTTCGTGGACTCGCGGCCGACCATCCACCGGGCGCGGGTCGCGATCGAGGAGTACGCCTGGGAGCGGAACGCCGGATCCGGGCACTCCTTCGTGCGCTCCGGCAGGGAGGTGCGCACCTGCGTCGCCCACTACGACGGGTCGGCCGCCTGGATGGTGTGCGGACTGCGCGACCTGGTCGTGCTGAACACCACGAACTCCGAGTTCTGGGGGTTCGTGAAGGACGAGTACACGACCCTGCCGGAGACCCGTGACCGGATCCTGGCCACGGCGGTCGAGGCGTCCTGGCGGCATTCCGCGGTGAGTTCCGCCGACCCGGACGAGGACGGCGCGAAGAACTGGGACAAGTCGTACGAATCGGTTCGGCAGGCCCTGCTGACGGCCTTCGCCGGGACCTACAGCCTCTCCCTCCAGCAGACGTTGTACGCCATGGGGGCCCGGGTGCTCGCCGACTGCCCCGAGATCTGCGAGGTACGGCTGGCGCTGCCGAACAGGCACCACTTCCTGGTGGATCTCGCGCCCTTCGGGCTGGACAACCCGGACGAGGTGTACCTCGCCGCCGACCGGCCGTACGGGCTGATCGAGGGGACGGTCCTGCGCGACGACGCGCCCGCCGCCGGACCGGCCTGGGAGTGACGACGATGGACTTCCTGCGCCCCGGCACCTGGGAGGAGGCCCTGGCGATGAAGGCCGCGAGGCCGGACGCCACGCCGATCCAGGGCGGCACGGACGTGATGGTCGAGATCAACCTCGACAAGGGGCGCCCGGCGGCCCTCCTCGACCTGAACCCCGTCGCCGAGCTGGCCGAGTGGTCCTGGACGGGGGACGGCGCGCCGATGCTGCGCGTGGGAGCGGGGGTGACGTACGCGCGGCTGATCGCGGAGCTGGGCGGGTGGCTGCCGGGGCTCGCGCAGGCGTCCCGGACCGTGGGATCGCCGCAGATCCGCAACCGGGGAACGGTCGCGGGCAACCTGGGGGCGGCCTCGCCCGCCGGGGACGGCCACCCGCCGCTCCTCGCGTCCGGAGCGCTGGTCGAGGCCGCGTCGGTGCGCGGCACGCGGCTGATCCCGATCGCGGAGTTCTACCTCGGGGTGAAACGCAACGCGCTGGAGGACGACGAGCTGATCCGCGCGGTCCACGTCCCTCCGGCCGCCGGCCCGCAGTACTTCTCCAAGATCGGTACCAGGAACGCGATGGTGATCGCGGTGTGCTCCTTCGCCATCGCCCTGCGTCCGGAGGAGCGGCGCGCGGGCACCGGGATCGGCTCCGCCGCCCCCACGCCCCGCCGGGCGTACGCGGCCGAGGAGTTCCTGGCGGGGGAGCTCGACTGGGACGGCCGCGGGCCGCTCGACCCCGCGCTCGCCCGCAGGTTCGGCGAGCTGGTCGCCGAGGCCGCGTCGCCCATCGACGACGTGCGCGGCCGGGCGGCCTACCGGCGGCACGCGCTGGGTGTCATGGCCCGACGGGCGCTCGGCTGGGCCTGGACCGACCACACGGCGGGCCCGGCCGGCCGGGCGCCCGAAAGGAGCGGTGACAGCGGATGATCCCCGACGCCTCCCGGCCAGACGGCCGGGTCTTCTCGTGGCGCCTTCCGATGGAGGTCCGATGCGGGTGAACGTCTCCGTCAACGGCGAACGGATGTCCGCCGACGACGTCTGGGAGGGTGAGAGCCTGCTGTACGTCCTGCGCGAGCGGCTGGGGCTGCCCGGCGCGAAGAACGCCTGCGAGCAGGGCGAATGCGGGTCGTGCACGGTCTACCTCGATGGAGTCACGGTGTGCGCGTGCCTGGTGGCCGCCGGGCAGGCCGAAGGCCGTGAGGTGATCACTGTGGAGGGGCTCTCCTCCGGAGGCGGTACGCGGAGCGAGGACGTCTCCGCCGAGGGGGAGCCCGCGGACGGCGGGCTCGACGAGGTGCAGCGCTGCTTCGTCGAGGCGGGAGCCGTACAGTGCGGGTTCTGTACGCCGGGGCTCGTCGTGCAGGCGCACTCCCTGATCGCGGGCGCGTCCGGAGTGCCGGCGGACGCCGAGATCCGCGAGGCCCTGGCCGGCAACCTGTGCCGGTGCACGGGATACGAGAAGATCCTCGACGCCGTGCGCCTGGCCGCCGCCCGCGCGTGCGCCGCACGGGACACGCCGCTCGTCCCGCCACAGCAGGGAGCCTCCGATGACTGATCGGCCACTCCGGCGCGTGATCATCGAGAACGCGTACATCGTCCCGGTGGCCGGTGCGGAGATCCCGTCCGGACATGTCGTGATCGAGGGGGATCGCATCGTCGCGGTCGGCCCCGGCCCCGCGGACGCGGTGCTCGACGGCGTGACCGATGGCGGATCCGGCGGCGGCGACAGCGAGCGGATCGACGGGAGCGGGTGCCTGGCGACGCCCGGCCTGGTCAACACCCATCACCACCTCTATCAGTGGGCCGCGCAGGGAGTCACCCCCGACGGGACGCTGTTCGAGTGGCTGGTCGCGAGCTATCCGCTGTGGGCCGGGATGGACGCCGAGGTGGTGCATGGGGCCGCGACGGCGGGGCTCGCCTGGCTGGCCATGTCGGGATGCACCACCACGACCGACCACCACTACGTCTTCCCCAAGGGGCGCGGAGACCTGTTCGACGCGGAGATCGAAGCGGCCCGGCGGATCGGCGTGCGGTTCCACCCCTGCCGGGGGTCGATGGACCGTGGGCGGTCCAAGGGGGGCCTGCCCCCGGACGAGGTCGTGGAGGAGCCCGACGACATCCTCGCCGCCACCGAGGAGGCGATCCGGAAATATCATGACCCGTCGTTCGGGTCGATGCTCCGGGTCGCGGTCGCCCCCTGCTCGCCCTTCTCGGTGAGCGGCGAGCTGATGGTGCGGTCCGCCGAGCTCGCCCGCTCCCACGGCGTACGGTTGCACACGCACATCGCCGAGACCCAGGACGAGGACCACCACTGCGTGGAGCAGTTCGGCGTCCTCCCCGTGGAGTACCTCGACCGGCTCGGCTGGCTGGGTCCCGACGTGTGGCTGGCCCACGCCGTCCACCTGACCGACAAGGACGTCCAGAGGTTCGCCGAGACCGGGACGGGGACCGCACACTGCCCGTCGTCGAACGGCCGCCTCGGTGCGGGCATCGCCCGGGTATGCGACCTGCTGCGCGCGGGAGCGCCCGTGGGCCTCGGTGTCGACGGCGCCGCCTCCAGCGAGATGACCACGCTGGCGGGTGAGATCCGGATGGCCATGCTCATGCAGCGTGCCCGGTACGGCCCGCGCGCCCTGACCGCCCGCCAAGCGCTTGAGCTGGCCACGCTGGGCGGCGCCCGCTGTCTCGGCCGTGAGGCGGAGATCGGGACGCTGGAGCCGGGCAAGCTGGCCGACGTCGCCCTGTGGCGGCTGGACGGCTTCTTTGCCGCGATCGACGATCCGGTGGTCGCGTTCGCGTACGGCCGGACGCCGCCGCTGGCCCGGCTGCTGGCGGGCGGCCGGACCCTGGTCGAGGACGGCGAGCTTCGCACGGTCTCCGGCGCGGAGGCGGCCCGGGCGGGCGCGGCGGCGCACCGCCGCCTGACGGGCGCGGCCCGATGGCCAGGCCGGTCGAGGTGAGGTACGGCGTTCGACGATGATGGTCGTCATCCGTTCGCCGAGCACCAGGGAGCAGCAATGAGGGACCACGTCGTCATCGCGCCGGACAAGTTCAGGGGGTCGCTGGCCGCCGCGGACGTGGCCGCGCACCTGGCCGCCGGGCTGGGGGACGTGCCCGTCGTGTCGCTCCCGGTGGCCGACGGCGGTGACGGCACGGTGGACGCGGTCGTGGCGTGCGGTTTCACCCGGGTCGAGGTCGAGGTGACCGGTCCCACCGGCCGTCCCGTCCGCGCGTCCTACGCCACCCGGGACGGCGTCGCGGTGATCGAGCTGGCCGAGGCGTCCGGCCTGCGGCTGCTGCCGGAGGGTCCCGCTCCTCTGACGGCCACGAGCTACGGGACCGGCGAGCTGATCGCCCATGCCGTACGGCACGGCGCCCGCAGGGTCGTGCTCGGGCTCGGCGGCAGCGCCTGCACCGACGGTGGCGCCGGCATGATCCAGGCCCTCGGCGCGCGCCTGCTCGACGGCGACGGCGGCGAGCTGCCTCCCGGCGGAGGCGCGCTCAGGAACCTGGCCACGATCGACGTCTCGGCGTTCGGCCTGGGCCACACGCACGAGCACGAGCAGAGCCACACGCACGAGCACGAGCACGAGCACGAGCAGGGGCACGGGCACGGTCACGGTCATTCCGGCGGCGATCTCTCGGACGTGGAGTTCGTGGTCGCGAGCGACGTGGACAACCCCCTGCTCGGGCCGCACGGAGCGGCGGCCATGTACGCCCCGCAGAAGGGGGCCGGTCCGCAGGACGTGGCGGTGCTGGAGGCCGGCCTGGCCCGGCTGGCCGCCGTCGCCGCGCACACCCACGGCGTCGTGGGAGCGGCCGAGCACGACGGTGTCGTACGGGCGATGGGCGTGGCCGGTCGGCCCGGAGCCGGAGCGGCCGGCGGCGTCGGCTTCGCCGCGATGGCCTTCCTGCACGCCGAGATCAGCCCCGGCATCGAGTACCTCCTCGGCCTGCTGGAGTTCGACCGGCACGTCGAGGGTGCGCGGCTGGTCATCACCGGCGAGGGATCGCTGGACGAGCAGTCCCTGCGCGGGAAGGCGCCGGTGGGCGTGGCCTCGGCGGCGGCCAAGCACGGGGTCCCGGTCGTCGCCGTGTGCGGCCGCCGGTCGATCTCGGACGAGGAGCTCCACACGGCGGGCATCGCCGCCGCCTACGCCCTGACCGATCTCGAACCCGACGTCGAGCGGTGCGTCGCGGAGGCGGGGCCGTTGCTGGAGCGCCTGGCCGCGGCCATCGCCGCCGACCGGCTCTCCCCGTCCGCCGGCCGGAGCGATCACTAGGAAGCCCACGGAGGTCCCGTATGGTCCACGCGGAAGGCGATGAGCGCGCGGAGTTCGACCTGGTCGTGCGCTCCCGCCGGGTGGTGACCCCGGAGGGCGAGGGGCCGCTCGCGGTGGCCGTGCGGGCCGGGAGGATCGCGGCGCTGCGCCCGCACGACGCGCCCCCGCCCGCGCGGGAGACCGTGGATCTCGGCGAGGTGGCGCTGCTGCCCGGTCTCGTCGACACCCACGTGCACGTCAACGAGCCGGGCCGTACGCACTGGGAGGGGTTCGCCTCGGCCACCAGGGCGGCGGCGGCCGGAGGTGTCACCACGATCGTCGACATGCCGCTCAACGCGCTGCCGCCCACGGTCAGTGTGGCCGCGCTGGAGGTCAAGCGGAAGGCCGCCGAGGGGCAGTGCCACGTCGACGTCGGTTTCTGGGGCGGCGCGATCCCCGGCAACTCGGGCGAGCTGGAGCCGCTGCACCGGGCGGGGGTGTTCGGCGTCAAGTGCTTCCTCTCGCCGTCCGGCGTGGACGAGTTCCCCGCTCTGGACCGCGCCGGGCTGCGGGAGGCACTCCGGGTGTTGGCGGAGTTCGACGGGCTGATGATCGTCCACGCGGAGGACCCGGCGGTGCTCACCGACCCGCTCGGCCCGACATATCCGGATTTCTTGGCATCCCGAACGGAGGAGGCCGAGCGCAGAGCCGTCGAGCAGGTCATCGAACTGGCCGCCGAGACCGGAGCTCGCGCCCACATTGTGCACGTCTCCTCCGCATCCTGCCTGGAACCGCTGCGGGCCGCCCGGCGCGACGGTGTGCGGATCAGCGCGGAGACCTGCCCGCACTACCTCACCCTGACCGCCGAGGAGGTCAGCGGGCCCGCGTACAAGTGCTGCCCCCCGATCAGGGAGGCCGCCAACCGCGACGCCCTCTGGGAGGGGCTCGCCGACGGCGTGCTGATGGGTGTCGTCTCCGACCACTCGCCGTCCACGCCCGACCTCAAGGTGCCCGACTTCGCCGCGGCCTGGGGCGGGATCTCCTCGCTGCAGCTCGGCCTCTCCGCCGTGTGGACGTCCGCGAGCGCGCGGGGCCACGGCCTGAGCGCCGTGACGCGGTGGATGGCGGAGGGGCCGGCGGCGCTGGTCGGCCTGCCGTACAAGGGGGCGATCCGGCCGGGTGCGGACGCGGACCTGGTCGCCTTCGATCCGGAGGCGGGGTTCACCGTGGACGCCGCCGCGCTGCACCACAGGAACCCGGTGTCGCCCTATCACGGCAGGGCGCTGACCGGCGTCGTCGTCCGTACGTGGCTGCGCGGCCGACCGGCCGACCTCGTCACCCCGCACGGCAGGTTCCTCACCAGGGAGGGGATCGGATGACGGATCTCGGCAGGCTTCCCGACCTCGCGCTCCGCTCGTACGGCGGGTCGGTGGTCGCGGCGAGCGACGAGTCGTTCGCGGAGAAGGAGGCCCTGATCAGGCCGGGGCCGGCCGAGTTCCGGCCGCACACGTTCGGCGCGAAGGGCCAGGTCTACGACGGGTGGGAGACCCGGAGGCGGCGCGAGCCCGGCCACGACTGGGCCGTGGTACGGCTCGGCATGCCCGGGGTGATCAGGTCGATCGTGATCGACACCGCGTGGTTCAAGGGCAACTATCCGCCGTTCGCGTCGGTCGAGGCGTGCGCGGCCGACGCGGGCCGCTCCCCGGACGAGCTGACCGGGTGGGCGGAGATCGTGCCGCGCGCCCCGCTCAAGGGCGACACCGCCCACGAGTTCGAGGTGGCCGACCGGCGCCGGTTCACGCACGTGCGGCTGAACATCTTCCCCGACGGCGGCGTGGCCCGGCTGCGGGTGCACGGCGAGGTGGTGCCCGACCCCAGGTTCCTTTCCGGTCTCACCGTCGACCTCGCGGCGCTGGAGAACGGGGCGGTCGTCGTCGCCTGCTCGGATGAGTTCTACTCCTCGCCCAACAACGTCCTCGCCCCAGGTCAGGCCAGGAACCAGGCCGAGGGCTGGGAGACCGCCCGCAGGCGGGACGGCGGCAACGACTGGCTGATCGTCGCCCTGGCCGGCGCGGGCACCGTCGCCGTGGCCGAGCTGGACACCTCGAACCTGCTGTTCAACGCGCCGGGGTCGGCCGCTCTCACGGGCATCGACGCGCGCGCGGCGGCGCTGGAGGACGAGGACGCCTGGTTCACCGTGTTGCCGAGGACCCGGCTCCAGCCCGACACGCGGCACCGGTTCCGCCTGGACGGCGATCGTCCCCTGACCCACGTCAGGCTCGACATCTTCCCCGACGGCGGGCTGGCCCGGCTGCGACTGCTCGGCTCGTTGCTCGGCGACCCACTCTGATCGGAACGGCTCTGATCAAACGGCTCTGCCCGAACGGCTCTGATCGGAACGGCTCTGATCGGAACGGCTCTGATCGGAACGGCTCTGATCGAAACGGTTGTGGCCGGAGCGGCGCCCGGTCGCAACGGTCCCCGAGTCGCCACGGTCATATTCCGGAGCGCCCGCCGGTCGCGGCGGGCGCTCCGCGGTGTCAGTACCAGATGGTGATCGTCGAGCCCATCGGCTGCTGGCCGAGGGGGTTCTCGCCCACGACGCGCTGGCCGCCCATCAGCTTGCGCGTCTTGACCTTGAACCCGGCGGCCTCCAACTCGCGCTTGGCCTCCTGCACGGCCTTGAGCCGTACGTCGGGGACGTTCACGAAGTCGGGGGTGGCCAGCGAGTCGTCGGTCTCCCACGGCCAGTGCCAGCCGGTGTCCGGTCCCTTCGAGACCGTCAGTCGTACGGGGGCTCCGGCGGTGACCTCGGCGCCCGCGGCCGGGTCCTGGGCGATCACGGTGCCGGGAGGAGTGCTGTCGCCGGTCTCGTCGACCTGGACGGTGAAGCCCTTCTCCTGAAGGAACTGGACCGCCTGGTCCTTCATCATCTGAGAGACGTCCGGCATCAGCAGGCCCGCGCTGACCACCAGATTGATGGTCGCGCCCTTCCTGACCCTCTCACCGACCGACGGGTTGGTGCGGACCACGAGGTCGCGCGCGATGGTGTCGCTCGGCACCTTGCTCACCCGGCCGACCTCCAGGCCGGCCTCGGCGATCTTGACCTTGGCGTCTCCGGCGCTGAGCTTCTCGACGTTCGGCACCGGGACGGTCTCCGGCCCCGCCGAGGCCACGAGCGTCAGCTCCGCCCCCTTCTCCACCTCGGCGCCCGGGGCGGGGGAGATCTCCAGGACACGGTCCTTCTGGACCTCCTCGTCGAACCTGGGCTCGCCGATCTTGACCTTGAAACCGGCGTTCTCCGCCTGCTGCCTGGCCGCCGTGATGTTCTGGCCGAGCAGGTCGGGCACCTGCGTGTAGCGCGCCTGGGAGAACCACCAGCCGGTGAAGGCGATGCCCGCGACCATCACCACCGCCAGACCGACGATGAACCAGTTCGGCCGCCACCGGCGTGACGTGGACCGCGCGGGCGGGACCGTCGTCAGCTCGGGTTTCGGCTGGATCATCGTGTGCCCGGCCACGTCGGACGTGTGGGCGCCCGTGGCGTACGCGGTCCCGGGCGTACTGGAGATCCCCGGGGTGCTGGAGGTGCCGGCCGTGCCGGACCCCGCCCCGAGCGGCGTGGAATGCTGCCCGGTGTGTCCGCGCGGCAACGTGCGATGCGCCTCCACGGCGGCGACCAGCATGGCGGTCGCGTCGGCGGGGCGCCGGGCCGGGTCCCTGTCGGTGGCCGCGGCCACCAGCGCGTCGATCTGCGGCGGGACGCTGGAGACGATCGACGACGGGGCGGGGACGCTGTCGTGCACATGCCGGTAGGCGATGGACATCGGCGTCTCGCCCTCGTACGGCTGCCGCCCGGTGATCAGCTCGAACAGCATGACTCCGGCCGCGTAGACGTCGCTGCGGGCGTCCGCGACGCCGGAGGTCACCTGCTCGGGCGACATGTAACCGATCGTGCCGATCATCATGCCGGTCTTCGTCTGGTTGCTCGCCTCGACGGCCCGGGCCAGGCCGAAGTCCACGACCTTCACCCGGCCGTCGTCGGCGAGCAGCACGTTCTCCGGCTTGACGTCCCGGTGGACGAGCCCCGCCTGGTGGGCCGCGCCGAGGGCGGCGAGGACGGGGATCATGAGTTCCAGCGCCTCGCGTGCGGGCAGCGGGCCGCGCGAGCGCAGCACGTCGCGCAGTGTCTTGCCCGGCACGTACTCCATCGAGAGGTAGACGGTGGACCCGTCCGTGCCCTGGTCGAAGACCTGCACCACGTTGGGGTGCGACAGGCTCGCGACCGACTTCGCCTCGCCGATGAACCGCTTGACGAACTGCGGGTCCTCGGCGAGGGACCGGTGCATCACCTTGAGCGCCACCGTGCGGTCGAGCCGGACGTCCAGAGCCAGATAGACGGAGGCCATTCCACCCCGGGCGATCCGGGACTCGACGCGATAACGTCCGTCGAGCAGCTGCCCCACCAACGGGTCGGTTAGCGTCGTGTCCACCCGCCCGAGTTTACGGCTCCTTTGCCACGGGTAGGGCTTTCCGGCCCCAAAACGAGACCGTTTCTGAACGTTATGCGAACCTCGGCAAGGACGGCGAGGACGCCTCCGCGTAGCGGCGCCGGGGGATGCGGCCCGCCAGGCGCGCCATCCGTCCCGCTTCGACCGCCGAGCGCATGGCGGCGGCCATCAGTTCCGGTCGCTGCGCGCGGGTCACCGCGGTCGCCAGCAGCACGGCGTCGCAGCCCAGCTCCATGGCCAGCGCGGCGTCGCTCGCGGTGCCGACGCCCGCGTCGAGGATCACCGGCACCGAGGCCGCCTCGGCGATCAGCTCGATGCTGTGCGGGTTGCGGACGCCCAGACCGGATCCGATCGGCGCGCCCAGCGGCATCACCGCCGCGCAGCCGGCCTGCTCCAGCCTGCGGGCCAGCGCCGGGTCGTCCCCGATGTACGGGAGCACCGTGAACCCGTCCGCGACCAGTCGCTCGGCGGCGTCGAACGTCTCGATCGGGTCGGGCAGCAGGGTCCGCTCGTCCGCGATGACCTCCAGCTTGACCCAGTTCGTCTCCAGGGCCTCCCTCGCCAGGCGAGCGGTCAGCACGGCCTCTCCTGCGGTGAAGCAGCCGGCCGTGTTGGGCAGCACCCGGATGTTGCGCCGGCGCAGCACGTCGAGCACCGACCCCTGGACCGCGGGATCGAGCCTGCGCATCGCCACCGTGGTCAGCTCGGTGCCGGACGCCTCCAGGGCCCGGTCGAGCACGTCCAGCGAGGGCGCGCCCCCGGTCCCCATGATCAGTCGCGAGGTGAACTTCTCCCCGCCCAGGACCAGCACGTCGTCCGCGTCGTTCACGGTCATCCTCCCTGCACCGCCGTCAGCACCTCGACCCGGTCGTTCTCGGCCAGCGCCGTCGACTCCCACGAGCCCCTGCTCACCACCACGTCGTTGACCGCCACGGCGACGCCGCTGGTCAGCGCCGTCAGCGTGCGTACGGCCTCCGCCACGGTCATGCCGTCGGGCAGCTCACCGGCGTTTCCATTGATCGTCACCTTCATCGGACGCCCCTCCCCGGGTCGCAGGACCGGACGGCCTCCGGAACGTCGCCGCCGGTCAGGAACGCCGTGACCGCCTCCGCGGTGACCGGCGCGAGCAGCACACCGCCGCGGTGGTGCCCGGTGGCCGCGATCACGCCCGGCGCGACCGCCGGACCGATCAGCGGCAGGTTGTCCGGCGTCCCCGGCCGGAAGCCGACGGTCGTCTCCGCCAGCTCCAGCTCCGTGATGCCGGGGACGAGTTCGCGTGCGTCGCGCAGCAGCTCGTACACGCCGCCCGCGGTCACCCGGCCGTCGAACCCCAGCTCCTCCACCGTGGCGCCGAGCGTGATCTCGCCGTCGCCTCTCGGAACCAGGTACGCGGGCGAGCCGTGCACCATCCCGCGTACGCACCGGCTCAGGAACCCCTTCGGGCCGCGCAGCCGCAGGATCTGCCCCTTGACCGGCCGTACCGGCAGGCCGGGAGCCAGCGACGCCGACCAGGAACCGGCCGCGACCACCACCCGCGACCCGGCCAGCACCTCGCCGGACGCGAGCCGTACGCCCCGGACCTCGTCCGCCGCCTCGGCCAGCTCGGCCACCCGGTCCGGGACCAGCGTGCCGCCCGCCCGCTCGAACGCCGTCAGCAGCGCCCGCACCACCAGGCGCGGGTTCACCCAGGCGTCGTCGGCCGCCAGCAGCCCGCCGCGTACCGACGGAGACAACATCGGTTCGTACCGGCGGCACTCGCGCCCGGTCAGCCGCTCCACCCGCAGGCCGAGCGTGTTCTCGAACGCCGCGAGATCCTCCAGGTAGGCCATGTCGTCCGGGCCGTACGCGACATCGAGCGTGCCGTCGGCGCGGTAGTCGACATCGACGCCGCTCTCCTCCTGAAGGGCGTCCCGGAACGACGGCCACCTCTCCAACGACGCCAGTCCGAGGCGCAGCAGCGGCTCCTCGGTGTACGTCACCTCGCTGACCGGGGCCAGCATGCCCGCCGCGGCGTGCGACGCGCCCGCGCCGGGATCGGGATCCACCACCGCCACGGAAAGGCCGAGCCGTGCGGTACGCCATGCGGCCGACAGGCCCACCACGCCACCACCCACGACGACCACGTCGTAGCCACGCAATCTGTGCGCTCCCTTCGCCGGCATTACCCGGATCAGGTGTTCTGGCGGTCGAGAGCCTGGAGTGCTCTCCTCTCAGCCCGGCTCACCGGGCTCCCGCGCGTCTTACGCCTCAAGACTAGTCTTGATCGGGAGTGTCACGCACAACATGGTCGTCGCGCATTGTGCGGGCTACTTGCTCAACTCGTTACCAAATCTCCATTGGCGGGTGCCCCGGTCGCCGATCTAGTGTCGGGGCGTGGATCACGTCGTGGTGGTAGGTGCCGGCCTGGCCGGGATACGGAGCATCGAGGCACTGCGAGCCCACGGGTTCGCCGGCCGGATCACGCTGATCGGCGAGGAACCTCATCGCCCCTATGACAGGCCGCCCCTCTCCAAGGCGGTGCTGCTCGGAGAGACCGACTCCACTGTGGTCGACTCCGACCTGGACGCCCTGAACGTGCGGCTGCTCCTCGGGACCGCCGCCAAGGGGCTCGGGACCGGCGTACTGGAAACCACAGAAGGAGAACTCGCCTACGACGGGCTCGTCATCGCCACAGGGGCGACCCCCATCCGGCTGCGCGGTGAGGGCAGGCAGCACGTCCTGCGCACCATCGACGACGCCATCGAGCTGCGCGCCCGGCTCGTGTCCGGCGCCCGCGTCGCCGTCATCGGCGCCGGCTGGATCGGCGCGGAGGTCGCCACCGCCGCGGCCAGGGCGGGATGCGCCGTCACGGTCGTCGAGGCGGGGGAGACGCCCCTCGCCGCGGCCCTCGGTACCACCGTCGGCGCCTACACCACCGGCTGGTACGGCGAAGCCGGCATCGAGCTCCGGCTCGGCGCCATGGTCGGCTCCGTCGACCCCGACGGCCTGACGCTCATGTCCGGCGCGCGCATCCCCGCCGACGTCGTCGTCACCGGCGTCGGCGTCCGCCCCGCCGTCGAATGGCTGAAGGGCTCCGCCGTCGAACTCGACGACGGCGTCCTCGTGGACGAGCACCTGCGCACGTCGGTCCCCGGCGTCGTCGCCGTGGGCGACTGCGCGAACTGGTGGTCCCGCAGGTTCGGCAGGCGCCTGCGGGTCGAGCACTGGGACAACGCGCTCGGCGCGCCGGACACCGCCGCCGCCTCGCTGCTCGGAGAGGACGCGGTGTACGACCCCGTCCCGTACTTCTGGTCCGAGCAGTTCGGCCGGATGGTGCAGTTCGCCGGATACCGCGAGGGCGCCCGCCTCGTCCTGAGGGGGAGGCCGCGCGAGGACCGGAAATGGGCTGCCTGCTGGCTCACCGAGGACGACCGGCTGGCCGCCGTGCTGACCGTCGACCGCCCCAGGGACCTCGTCCAGGGGCGGCGCCTGATCGAGGCGGGGAAGCGGGTGAACGCCACCAGGATCGTCGATCCCGCCGCCACCCTGCGTGACTGCGTCTTGGCATGAGAACCGGCGGGGATCCGGCGGAGCGATCGGTGTGAGCGCCGCCGGATCCCCGCCAAGCTTTACCGGCCGCGCCGCAATCGAGGTGTTTTGCGGCAGGCACCTGTGGTAATCGTGGATTTGTGACGCTTACTGTTGCGCAGATCGACAGAGAAACCGACCAGCTCGTAGGGGAGTGGCTCCCCATCTCTGAGGTCGCGAAGAGGCTCGGACTTTCCATCGGCAGGGCCAAGCAGCTCCTGAAGGACAAGAAGCTCGTCGGCGCCCGCAGGGACGGCGGCGGGGGGCCGCAGGTCCCGGCGAGGTTCCTCGGGCCGGACGACGTGCTCAAGGGATTGCCCGGCACGCTCACCGTGCTCGCCGACGCCGGATTCGACGAGGTCGAGTCGATCCGCTGGCTCTTCACGCCCGACGAGTCGCTGCCCGGGGCGCCGATCGACGCGATCAGCGCCGGACGGCACACCGAGGTCAAGCGCAGGGCGCAGGCCCTCGGGTTCTGATCGACCCTCGGGGGCATGGCATCGTAGTCACGTGAATCTCCGACAGCGGCTGGCCGGCGCCCGGCTGTACCTGTGCACCGACGGCCGGCGGGCCCGTGGCGACCTGCCCGAGTTCCTCGACACCGTGCTGGCCGCCGGTGTGGACATCGTCCAGCTCCGCGAGAAGGGGCTGGAGGCGCGCGAGGAGCTCGCGCTGCTCGAGGTGTTCCGTGACGCGTGCGACCGGCACGGCGCCCTGCTCGCCGTGAACGACCGCGCCGACGTCGCCTTCGCCGCGCGCCCCGACATCCTGCATCTCGGCCAGGACGACCTGCCGGTTCCCGTCGCCCGGGAGATCCTCGGGCCCGACGTGCTGATCGGCAGGTCGACCCACTCCGCGGCCGAGGCGACGGCCGCGGCGTCCGAGCAGGGAGTCGACTATTTCTGCTGCGGGCCGATCTGGCCCACGCCGACCAAGCCGGGCCGTCCCGCGCCCGGTGTCGCGTTGCTTGAGCACGCCGCCGGCCTGGGTGCGGCCCGGCCCTGGTTCGGCATCGGTGGCATCGACCTCGGAAACCTGGACGAGGTCGTGTCCCACGGCGTGCGCCGGGTCGTGGTGGTGCGGGCGATCACGGATGCCGAGGACCCGGCGGCGGCGACGGCCGCGCTGCGGGCCCGCCTCGACGCCGTGTCTCTCTGATCGCCGCTGCCACCCACGTTTCCCGGCGGGTGGCTCAGCGGGTGGGGGAGACGAACTCGGGCTGGTCGAGCAGGCGTAGCCAGCTCCCGTCCGGCTGGCGCCGGACGACCTGCGCGCGGGCGCCGGCCCCGTCCTTCGGCGGGGTGGAGGTGAGCGCGATGTCGCCGCTGACCAGGGTCGGCAGCGGCTGTTCCGGCTCGAAGCGGGGACGGTTGGCCAGCACCTTCTCCCACAGGGCGCGAATCGCCTCGCGGCCCACCGTCCGGCCGCCGGGCGGATAGGCCATCACCGCGTTCTCTTCGTACAGCGCGGCGACTCCGGCCGCGTCACCGGCGTTGGATCGTTCGACGAACAGGCGGGTGATGTCCTCGGGTCGCATGGCCTTCTCGTACTCCGGCATGGATTCCTCCTGATGGGGGCGCTTCGACGCTTCCCACCCTGGCTCGTCCGCCAATAGAAGTCCAACAGATAGAACTGATGGAAACTAGAATCCACAGTCATGGAGCTGAGGCAGCTGGAATACTTCGTCGCGGTCGCCGAGGAGCGGAACTTCACCCGGGCGGCCGAGCGCGTCCACATCAGCCAGTCCGGCGTCAGTGCCCAGATCCGCCAGTTGGAACGTGAACTCGGTGCCGAGCTCTTCGACCGCTCGGCGCGCACCGCCACCCTCACCGTGGCGGGAAAGGCCGCGCTCGAACACGCCCGCGCCGCGCTCGCCGCCGCTTCGGCGGTCGGCCAGGCGGTGGGTGAGGTGACCGACCTGATCCGGGGGCGCCTCACGGTCGGGATGGTCATCGGCTGCACCGTCACGCCGCTGTTCGACGCCCTCGCCGCGTTTCACCGGGCGCATCCCGGCGTGGAGATCTCGCTCCTGGAGGACAACTCCGACCGGCTCGTCGAGGGGGTGCGCGCCGGCACCCTCGACCTGGCTCTGGTCGGGATCGCGACCGCCGCCCCCGAGGGGCTGGACGCGCTGACGATCATCAGCGAGCGGCTCGTCGTGGCGGTCCCGGACGGCCACCCCTTGGCGGAGCGGCGCAGGGTCGTCCTGCGTGACGTGTGCGCCCACCCGATCGTGTGCATGCCGCCCGGCACCGGTCTGCGTACGGTGTTCGACCAGGCGTGCGCGGCGCGGAACCTCCAGCCGATGATCGCGCTGCAGGCCAGCGCCGCGGACGCCGTCGCCGACCTCGCCGCGCGTGGGCTCGCCGTCGGCGTGCTCAGCCGTTCGATGGCCGAGCACTACCGCGACCGGCTCACCGCACTCACGATCGACGATCTCGAAACGCCCGCCCTGCTCGCCCTGGTGTGGAGGAGCACGCACAGCCCGGCGCTGCGTGAACTGCTCGTGCACAGCAGGCGAGCGTTCAGCACGCCCGGCGCTGACTAGCGGGAACGTCTTTCAGGATCGACCCATCATGGGTTCCGGAGGTGTCCGGGCCTTGCCGGTACCCGCTCTCTCCCGCTGGGCGGTCCCCCTCCTGCGGCGGCCTCCGCCGTAGTCCAGCCGTCGTCCGGCCGCCGCTCGGCTGCGGCCGGACAGGCGGAAATGGACGGGCGGAAAGGCACAGCGGGGAGGGACGGGCAGATACCGGAGGGGTCCGGACGGGTCAGGTGCGCCGCGTGGTGGCGGCGACGGCCAGGGCTCCGAGCGCGTCACGCGCCTCGGACTCGATGGGCGCGCGATCGAGGGAGCGGAGCGCGTCGTCGAGATAGCGCTTGATCATCTCCTCGCACTGGAGCAGCGCCCCGGTCTCCTCGATGACCATGCGGAGCCGCTCGACGCCCTCCTCGTCCAGCTTCGGATCGCCGAGGAGGGTCCGTACGACCTCGGCCTGGGCGTCGGAGGCGCCCGCGAGGGTTCGCGCGATCAGCATGGTGCGCTTGCCCTCGCGCAGGTCGTCGCCCGCCGGCTTGCCGGTCTCGGCCGGATCGCCGAAGACCCCGAGCACGTCGTCGCGTAGCTGGAAGGCGATGCCCACCTTCTGTCCGTACTCGACGCAGAGCTGGTCGATCCACGGCGTCACGCCACGGGCCGCCAGGACGAGGCCGAGCCGCAACGGTTGCTCGACCGAGTACTTGCCGCTCTTGTACAGCGCGACCCGCAGGGCGCTCTCGAAGGTGCTCTCACCCTTGGCCTGCTCCAGCAGGTCGAGGTACTGCCCGAACATCAGCTCGGTGCGCATGTGGTCGTAGACCGGCTGCGCGGCGGCGAGGGCGTCGTCGGGCACGCCGCTGGTCCGCCACATCTGCCCCGCCCAGATGAGGAGCAGGTTGCCGAGCAGGACCGCCGCCCCCTCACCGAACTGCTCCGCCGAGCCGTGCCAGCCGGATTCGGCGTGCAGGCGCTCGAACCGGCGGTGCGCGGCGGGCATGCCGCGCCGCAGGTCGCTGGCGTCCATCACGTCGTCATGGATGAGTGCGCTGGCCTGGAGCAGTTCGAGCGAGGCCGCGGCGCTGTAGAGGGCTGGATCATCGGCACCGCCCGCCGCACGCCATCCCCAGTGGCAGAAGGCTGGGCGCAGCCTCTTGCCTCCGGCGATGAAGTCGTCCACGGCGGTCAGCAGAACGGCGAACTGGGGGTCGTCGAAGAACGGTCGCTGGTCGTCGAGGAACCTTCGGAGAGAACGATCCACTTCGAAACGTACGAGGTCGAGCGGGGCGGCGGAAGTGGTCATGCCTCTGAGCGTAACCGGCATAGATCGAACAGTGGAGACCTGGGGAGACATATGTGGCAGGTGGTAGTAAAGCGACCATGATTCGTCCGCATGGCGAGAAGGGAGGCGACCGGTAGGGAGAGGAGCGGTAGCCTTGTCACCATGGCTTTGGGTCTCCCGTCACGACTTCCCGACCGCGTTCCCACGGTCCGCGAGATGCTCGCCGCGGGGGAGTGGTCATTCTCGTTCGAGTTCTTCCCGCCGAAGACCGACGAGGGGGAGCGGCAACTCTGGCGGGCGATCCGCGAGCTGGAGGCGCTGCGACCGACCTTCGTCTCCGTGACCTACGGCGCCGGCGGCAGCACGCGTGACCGCACGGTGGACATCGTGGAGCGCCTCGCCCACGAGACGACGCTCACACCGGTCGCGCACTTCACCGCCGTCGACCACTCCATCAAGGAGCTGCGTCACCTGATCGGCAGGTTCGCCGACGCGGGCGTGCGCAACATCCTGGCCGTACGAGGCGACCCGCGCGGCGGCGACCCCCTCGACGAGTGGATCAAGCACCCCGAGGGCGTGCAGTACGCCGAGGACCTCGTGCGGTTGATCCGCCAGTCCGGCGACTTCTGTGTGGGCGTGGCCGCCTTCCCGTACAAGCACCCGCGGTCCGCCACGATCGAGTCGGACACCGAATACTTCGTGCGCAAGTGCCAGGCCGGGGCCGACTACGCGATCACGCAGATGTTCTTCCGCGCGGAGGACTACCTCCGCCTGCGTGACCGGGTGGCCGCGATGGGCTGCGACACGCCGATCATCCCGGGCGTCATGCCGGTGACCCAGATGAGCACGATCGCCCGTTCCGAGCAGCTGTCGGGCGCGCCGTTCCCGCCCGAGGTGGCGGCCCGCTTCGCGGAAGTCGCCGACGACCCCGCCGCGGTGCGCCGCCTGGGCATCGAGCACGCGGCCGAGATGTGTCAGACGCTGCTCGACGAGGGTGCGCCGGGGATCCACTTCATCACCTTCAACAGGTCGAGCGCCACCCGCGAGGTGTTCCAGGCGCTGGACCAGAGCCCGGCCGCGCTGTCCGCCTGAGCCCGCTCAGCTTCCCGGGGCCAGGGGGAGCTTCGTCCCGGCGATCGCGTAGCTCTCGCGGCCGCCGGGAAAGGCGAAGCCCGTCATGAGATCGGTGAAGCCGATGCTGCGGTAGAGCCGCCTGGCCACGGTCGGGGCGTCGTGCGTGGAGAGCACGGCGGTGCGCTCGGGCCGCCCGTCGCAGATCGTGTGGATCAGGCGGCGGCCGATGCCCTTGCACTGATGGCCGGGAAGGACGTGGATCTCGGCGATCTCCAGCGCGTCGCCGAACCACTCGTCGGCGGCGAGAGGGCCGGACTGGTCCGTCAGCGATCTGGCGACGATGTCGTGCCACCACTGGCCCGGCATCCCGTGGAAGCCGTACGCGAAGCCGATGATCTCGGGGTCTTCGGCGAGGACGCAGACGAAGTCCGGATAGGTGGCGTGGTTGCGCATGATGCCGATGCGGCCGGAGAGCTGATCGGAGGGCGGACGCATGGCAGCCGTGTAGATGGCGAGCACCGTGTCGAGTGCCGCGATGAACTCGTCGGGTCCGACGCGTCGCAATTCGATCACTTTCCGCACACTAGCAAAGTCGTCCATCTCGGGGCACCGGCCGTGCCACACGCGCGAACCACGATCACCGACCCGGGGAGCTACCAGGACCTACGGGAAGCCATCGGGACATACGGGCCTCTACGCGGAGATCTGCGAGGGCCTGCGGGGATCTACGGGTATCTCGGAGGGGAGATCTGTGGGGATTCGTGGGGATTCGTGGATCCCGGCCCTCGCGCGACCCTCGACGGGCGGTCCGTGGCCGGGATCGCGATGGGTCATTCCACTTCTGCGGGGGTGCCGCCGGTCATCTTGATCAGCTCGTCGAACGATGTGGGGAAGACCGCGTGCGGGTGCCCGGCCGCCGCCCAGACGACGCTGTGCTTGCCCAGCCACGTGTCCACCAGCGTGCGCACCGGCGCGGGGTGACCCACGGGCGCGACGCCTCCGATCGCCTGCCCGGTGTGCTCGCGTACGAACTCCGGCGTGGCCCGCCGCACCTTCGCCGCGCCGACAAGCCCGGCGATCAGGTCGGTGTTCACGCGGTGGGCGCCGCTGGTGAGCACGAGGAGAGGTGCGCCGTCCGCGTCGAAGATCAGGCTGTTGGCGATCGCGCCGACCTCACAGCCGAGTTGGGCCGCCGCCGCGGCGGCCGTCGGCACGGATTCGGGAAAAACCACGACATCACCCTCGACGTCATGGGAGCGCAGGACCTCTGTCACACGGACCACGCTCGGATGCAACTTTTCTGGCATCCGGCAACTCTAATCAGGTGGACAGGCCGTGGGCCATGCATTACGGCCCCAAGGCAAGTACCCCGGACGCTTGATCCGTGGGTTAATGTCCTTTGATCCAAAACTGAGAGAAGTGCGAGAACTGAAAGGGTTGATCCCAATGGGGGCACGACGGTGGCTGGCCGCCGCGACGCTGGTCACGGTGGGGGCCGTGACGCTCGCGGGCTGCGGCACGGCGGGGGCCGAGCAGGTGCGGCCGGGCGACACCGCGCGGGTGCGGCCGGTGGCCGCCGCCGCGCCGGTGAGGGTCACGGCGCCCGTGAGGGTGACGCAGGCGAGTGCGGCCACGGCCGGCTCGGGGATCCGCGCCGCTTCCGCCGCGTTCTCGTCGTTCGCCGCGCCGGGCCGTACGCTCAAGCCCGGATCCAAGGGGGCCGAGGTCAAGGCGCTACAGGTCCGGCTGAAGGAGCTCGGCTACGTGCCCGGCGCACTCGACGGCAAGTACGGCGGGACCACCCAGGCCGCGGTCTGGGCCTTCCAGAAGGTCCAGGGCATCAAGCCGACGAGCACGGTGGCGAGCCGCACCTGGCGGGCACTGGAGAACCCGAAGGCGCCCAAGGTCCTGGTGCCGGGTGGTAAGCCGGACCGGGCCGAGGTCAACCTGACCCAGCAGATCATGGTGCTGTACTCCGGGGGCGAGGTGAAGCTCATCTCGCACATCTCATCCGGAAGCGGGATCCCCTACACCGAGTACGCCATGTGGAACGGCAAGCGGACGAAGTTCACCGGCAGTGCCAGGACGCCGACGGGAGACTACAAGACGACCTGGCGCCGGAGCGGCTGGCACCGGTCCTACCTGGGGCAGCTGTACAACCCGATCTTCTTCAACGGCGGCATCGCCTTCCATGGCGCGCTGTCCGTGCCGCTCTACCCGGCGTCCCACGGTTGCGTGCGGCTGCCGATGAACGTGGCGGAGATCCTGCCCGGCATGCTCGGCACCGGCGTTCCCGTGCACGTGCGCGGCAAGTTCGCGCGCTGAGTGCACAGCGAGCCCACACCGAGTTCACACCTTCACACCGCGTCCACCCGCGCCGATCGCGCACCGATCCACGCCGGTTCGGCCTGATCCGGGCTGAACCAGGCTGATCTGGGATGGTCTGGCTGATCGCGCACCGATCGCGGACCGATTCACGCCGATCGCGCACCGATTCACGCCGATCGTGCAGCGATCCGGACTGATCGCTGACGGGCCCGGGGCGACATGCTCCGGGCCCGTGCCATGCCCGGGGCGACATGCCCGCCCGGGCCTGCATGCCCGGGACGGCGCGGCCGCCGCGGAACGGTGCCAGGCCCGGATGCCCCGCAGCGCACGACCGGCGGACGTTCCGTACGTCGGCGTGGACCGTTCCGGGAACGGCCACGGATCGCGGCGCGCCGGCGGAACAGGCGATCACCGTCGGGGTCGGCCGGGGACGGCGATCCCCTTCCCCGCAGGGCTTCCGGCGCTCCCGGAGGTCGTTGACCAGGGCGGTCGTCACATGATCAATCGAACCCTTGTTCGCTATGGTGCTTGACAGCGAACCTGGTCGAATTTATGTTCGATGCAGTGAGTGTGAGACTCGCGGCTCGCATTCATCCCGTTGGATGCCGTGCCTTCGTCGTCGGCGGAGACGAGCGCGGTGCGGTCCACGGCGTGGGCCGGACGGGGAGAGGGGAAGCTCCTCGTCCGGCCGCCGTGACAAATTGTCGGTGCGGTTTGCAAGGGTGATCTCACCGGCGAGCAACGCCGGAGGCCACGACTCGAGGAGGCGGGCGTGACTGGACAGGTCGATGACCGCAGGAGCGGGCCCAAGGTCCCGCAGACCGCTCTGGCGCATCTCGCGGACGCCCGTTCCTGCCTGGCGGACGCCCTTGGCGGCCCCACCCCGGCGGACAGGTACGTGTCGGCTCATCTCGCGGCGCTCCGTGCGGCGGCGGCCGTGCTCGCCGCGCGCCCGAGGCCGATGGACGGGCGGCGCCGCCGACTGCGGAGCGCCTGGGAGTTGCTGCCCGAGGCCGAGCCCAAGCTGGCCGAGTGGGCCGCCTTCTTCGCGGTGAGCGCCACGAAACGCGCGGCGGCCGAGGCGGGGATGACCCGCGTGGTCAGTCAGCGAGACGCCGAGGAGCTCATCGCCGAGGCGGACAGGTTCGTCGGCGAGGTCGAGGCCATCCTCGGGGTGCCCGGCCAGTCGGCTCTTCCGATGGCGGGATAAGTTCGCACGCCCGACGGCGGGATAGGTTCGCACGGCGTGGCGCGGGGGTGCGTGGTGGGTGACGTGTGCGAATCGGGGCTGCGGGCGGCCGGGCCGGGCGGCTCGGAGCCCCGATTCGGTCATGCGTGTTCAGTGCTTGACGAAGACGTTCAATGGCGGCGCTCGATGAGGGCGCGCAGCGTCAGAAGGACTCCACGGCCCGGCGGGCCTCCGCGTCGAGAACGCCCCAGCTGATGAACTCCTCGGTCAACTCGACCGGCGACTTGTCATAGATGACCGCAAGCGAGCGCAGGTCCTCCTGGCGGATCGACAGCACCTTGCCGTTGTAGTCACCACGCTGGCTCTGGATGGTCGCGGCATACCTGGCGAGCGGGCCGGCCTTGTCCTTCGGGAGCTGCGAGAGCCGCTCCAGGTCGATGACAAGCTTCGGCGCGGGGGCCAGCGGGCTGGGAGCGGCCCCGCCGGGGAGCAGCTCCGACACCGGAACACCGTAGAATTCGGCAAGCTCGGCCAGCTTCTGCACGGTGACCGCGCGGTCGCCGCGCTCATAGGAGCCCACCACGACGGCCTTCCAGCGGCCACGGGACTTCTCTTCGACCCCGTGCAGGGACAGGCCCTGCTGGGTGCGGATCGCGCGCAGTCGCGCGCCGAGCGACTTGGCGTAGTCAGACGGCATCGTGTGGCCCCCGGCTTTCTATGTCTGTTCTCACTTGATTCTGCTTCCTTGTCCCGTATGCACGGAACACCGGGGCGGGCGCCTGAGCCAGGCACCTTCGGTGACCAGTGCGTCGGGTTTTACCCAGGAAGGTCGTGTGTTGTGGTTACGGACAGTGACGGTAAAGCCGTCACTGTCAAAGGTCAAGCTGATTGGAAAAAAGAGCTCCAAACAGTGCTCTCCCCTCAATCCCCCCATCCGAGCCTGCCTCGGCTTCTCCGGTGAGTGACGCCCAGAGCGAACGCGGCCCGGCCGTACGGCATCGTCGCTGGCAGGAGGGGGTGACCCGTCGGGCGCCCCGAGACCGTGCTGGTAGTGTGGGCGCGGCCAGACACCCTTTTAAGACCCGTCCTGTGAGGCGGGAAAGGTGGTGATATCTCCATGTCCGATGCCCGAAATCAGGCCCGTGCGGTCCTTGAGGGTCCCGACATCCACCGGGCGCTGACCCGGATCGCGCACGAGATCCTCGAACGCACCAAGGGTGCGGAAAGAGTCGTGCTTCTCGGCATCCCCACCCGCGGCGCCACGCTGGCGTTCCGGATCGCGGAGCGCATCTCCCAGTTCGAGGGCGTGAAGGTGCCCGTCGGCGCCATCGACATCACGATGTACCGCGACGACCTCCGGCTGCGGCCCGCCCGCCCGCTCGGCCGTACGGACCTTCCTCCGGAGGGAGTGGACGGCAGGACGGTCGTCCTCGTCGACGACGTGCTCTTCTCCGGCAGGACCGTGCGCGCGGCACTCGACGCGCTCAATGACGTGGGCCGGCCGCGCGCCGTCCAACTCGCCACCCTGGTCGACCGCGGCCACCGGGAGCTGCCCATCCGGGCCGACTACGTCGGCAAGAACCTGCCGACCTCCAAGAGCGAGAAGGTCAAGGTCTATCTCGAGGAGATCGACGGGCGGGACGCCGTACTGCTCATCAAGGGAGACGACCGGCCCGCGGCCGGCGAAGCGAACGGGGAGCGGTGAGCACGATGAAGCGGCACCTCATCTCCGCGGGCGACCTGACCCGCGACGACGCCCTGCTCGTCCTCGACACCGCCGAGGAACTGGCCCGGGTCTCCGAGCGCTCCATCAAGAAGCTGCCGACGCTGCGCGGCCGCACGGTGGTCAACCTCTTCTACGAGGACTCCACCCGCACCCGCATCTCGTTCGAGGCCGCGGCCAAGCGGCTGTCCGCCGACGTCATCAACTTCTCGGCCAAGGGATCGAGCGTGTCCAAGGGCGAGTCGCTCAAGGACACCGCGCTGACGCTCGAGGCCATGGGCGCCGACGCGGTCGTCATCAGGCACGGCGCCTCCGGCGCGCCGCATCGCCTGGCCAACTGGGTCCGCGGCAGCGTGGTGAACGCCGGCGACGGCACCCACGAGCACCCCACCCAGGCGCTGCTCGACGCGTTCAGCATGCGCCGCAGGATGGGCAGGATCGACGGGCTCAAGGTCTCCATCGTGGGCGACGTCCTGCACAGCCGGGTCGCCCGCTCCAACGTCCTGCTCCTGCACACCCTCGGCGCCGAGGTGACCCTGGTCGCCCCGCCGACGCTGCTGCCCGTGTCGGTCGACACCTGGCCCTGCCAGATCTCGTACGACATCGACGCGGTCCTGCCGAAGTCGGACGTCGTGATGATGCTCCGCGTGCAGCTGGAGCGGATGAACGCGGCCTACTTCCCGTCCGCGCGGGAGTACAGCCGCCGCTACGGCCTCGATCGTGAGCGCTTCGCCCGCCTGCACGACGACGCGATCGTCATGCACCCCGGACCGATGAACCGCGGCATGGAGATCTCCGCCGAGGTCGCCGACTCGCCCCGCTCGACGATCGTGGAGCAGGTGGCGAACGGCGTGACCGTCCGCATGGCCGTTCTCTATCTGCTGCTGAGCGGGTCCGAGCCCGCGATCGGGGGAGACCTGTGAGCACCATCCTCATCAAGAACGCCCGCGTACTCGGCGGCGAGCCGCGCGACATCCTCGTCAGGGACGGCGTGATCACCGAGATCGGGCCGGCCGCCGGCAGGGCGGGCAAGGCCGACACGATCGACGCGAGCGGCCTGATCGCGCTGCCCGGCCTGGTCGACCTGCACACGCACCTGCGCGAGCCCGGCCGCGAGGACGCCGAGACCGTCGAGACCGGCACCCAGGCCGCCGCGCGCGGCGGGTACACCGCCGTCCACGCCATGGCCAACACCTCGCCGGTGGCCGACACCGCCGGTGTGGTCGAGCAGGTCTGGCGGCTCGGCCAGGAGTACGGCCACTGCGACGTCCAGCCGGTCGGAGCCGTGACGTCGGGCCTCGAGGGCAGGCAGCTCGCCGAGCTCGGCGCCATGGCCGACTCCGCCGCCAGGGTCCGGGTCTTCTCCGACGACGGCAAGTGCGTCTCCGACGCCGTGCTGATGCGCCGGGCGCTGGAGTACGTCAAGGCGTTCGACGGCGTCGTCGCCCAGCACGCCCAGGAGCCGCGCCTCACGGAGGGCGCCCAGGTCAACGAGGGCGAGGTCTCCGGCAGGCTCGGCCTGACGGGGTGGCCGGCGGTCGCCGAGGAGGCGATCATCTCCCGCGACTGCCTGCTGGCCGCCCACGTCGGCTCCCGGCTGCACGTGTGCCACGTCTCCACCGCGGGCTCCGTCGAGATCATCCGCTGGGCCAAGTCGAAGGGCTGGGACGTCACCGCCGAGGTGACGCCGCACCACCTGCTGCTCACCGACTCGTGCGTGGAGCGTTCCCCCGTCGGGCCGTACAACCCGATCTACAAGGTGAACCCGCCGCTGCGCACGAACGAGGACGTCATGGCGCTGCGCGAGGCGCTCGCCGACGGGACGATCGACTGCGTCGCCACCGACCACGCCCCGCACCCGGTCGAGGACAAGGAGACCGAGTGGGCCGCGGCGGCCATGGGCATGATCGGCCTGGAGACCGCGCTCTCGGTGGTCCAGGAGGCCATGGTCGAGACCGGCCTGCTCGACTGGGCCGGCGTCGCCGACCGCATGTCCTACCGGCCGGCCAGGATCGGCAGGCTGAGCGGGCACGGCAACCCCTTGGAGGCGGGGGCGACCGCGAACATCACGCTTTACGACCCCTCGGTCCGCACGGCGGTGGATCCGGCGGCGATGACCTCCAAGAGCCGCAACACGCCGTACGAGGGCATGACGCTTCCTGGCCGGGTCGTGGCCACGTTGCTGCGCGGCCGCCCGACCGTTCTCGAAGGGAAGCTGGTGTGACGATGAGTGAGGAGAGCGGGACCGTGAACACGGCGTTGCTCGTGCTGGAGGACGGCAGGGTCTTCGAGGGGACGGCCTTCGGGGCCGTCGGCGAGACCTTCGGCGAGATGGTCTTCAACACCGGGATGACGGGGTACCAGGAGACGCTGACCGACCCGTCCTACCACCGGCAGATCGTCGCGATGACCGCGCCGCACATCGGCAACACGGGCGTCAACGACGAGGACCCGGAGTCCGGCAAGGTGTGGGTGGCCGGCTACGTCGTCCGCGAGCCGTCCCGGATCCGGTCCAACTGGCGGTCCACCAAGAGCCTGGACGACTACCTGAGTGAGCAGGGCGTGGTCGGCATCGCGATGCCCGGCACCCGCGCGCTGACCCGCCACCTGCGCGAGCGCGGCGCGATGCGCGCCGGGATCTTCTCCGGTACGGCTCTGGCGGGCACCGGCGCGGACCCGGCGCGAGCCGACGTCGAGGAACTCGTCGAGCGGGTACGGCGCTCGCCCGGGATGGAGGGCGCCGACCTCGCCAAGGAGGTCTCGACCGGCGAGCCGTACGTCGTGAAGGCCACGGGCGAGCGGCGTTTCACGGTGGCGGCGGTCGATCTCGGCATCAAGGCGATGACCCCGGAGCGGATGGCCGAGCGGGGATGCGAGGTGCACGTCCTGCCGGCGACCGCGACGGCGGAGGACATCCTCGCCATCGAGCCGGACGGCGTGTTCTTCTCCAACGGGCCGGGCGACCCGGCCACCGCTGACTACGCGGTCGAGGCGCTGCGCGGCGTGCTGGACTCCGGCCGGCCGTTCTTCGGCATCTGCTTCGGCAACCAGATCCTCGGCCGGGCGCTGGGGCTGGGCACGTACAAGCTGCGTTACGGACACCGGGGCGTCAACCAGCCCGTCCAGGACCGCAGGACCGGCAAGGTGGAGATCTCCGCGCACAACCACGGCTTCGCCGTCCGGGCCCCGCTCGACGGGCCGTTCGACACGCCGTACGGCAGGGCGGAGGTCAGCCACGTGAACCTGAACGACGGCTGCGTGGAGGGGCTGCGCCTGCTCGACTACCCGGGCTTCAGCGTGCAGTACCACCCGGAGGCCGCGGCGGGGCCGCACGACGCCGCATACCTCTTCGACGAGTTCTGCGAGCTGATGGAGCGGGCGGGCGGTGCCCGGCCGGAGACGACGAGCGAAACGGGGGAGAAGGGTGCCTAAGCGCACGGACATCAGGTCGATCATGGTGATCGGCTCCGGGCCCATCGTGATCGGGCAGGCGTGCGAGTTCGACTACTCGGGCACCCAGGCCTGCCGGATCCTGCGAGCCGAGGGTTTCCGGGTCATCCTGGTCAACAGCAACCCGGCCACGATCATGACGGACCCGGAGTTCGCCGACGCGACCTACGTCGAGCCGATCACCCCGGACATCGTCGAGAAGATCATCGCGAAGGAGCGGCCGGACGCGCTGCTGCCGACGCTGGGCGGCCAGACCGCCCTCAACACCGCCGTCGCCCTGCACGAGGCGGGCGTGCTCGAGCGGTACGACGTGGAGCTGATCGGCGCCAACTTCGACGCCATCCAGGCGGGGGAGAACCGCGAGCGGTTCAAGGGCATCGTCGCCAAGGTGGCCGCCGAACACGGCCTGAACGCCGAGTCCGCGCGCAGCGTGATCTGCCACTCCATGGACGACTGCCTGGCCGCCGTCGGCGAGCTGGGCTACCCGCTCGTGGTCCGGCCGTCGTTCACGATGGGCGGCGTCGGTTCCGGCTTCGCCTACGACGAGGACGACCTGCGCCGCATCGCGGGTGCCGGGCTCGACGCGTCTCCGACCACCGAGGTGCTCCTGGAGGAGTCGATCCTCGGCTGGAAGGAGTACGAGCTGGAGGTCATGCGCGACAAGGCCGACAACGTCGTGATCGTGTGCTCCATCGAGAACATCGACCCGATGGGCGTGCACACGGGCGACAGCGTGACCGTGGCCCCGGCCCTGACGCTGACCGACCGCGAATACCAGAACATGCGGGACGTCGCGATCGCGGTGATCCGCGAGGTCGGCGTGGACACCGGCGGCTGCAACATCCAGTTCGCGGTCAACCCGGACACCGGCCGGATGATCGTCATCGAGATGAACCCGCGCGTGTCGCGCTCGTCCGCGCTGGCGTCGAAGGCCACCGGCTTCCCGATCGCCAAGATCGCGGCCAAGCTCGCCATCGGCTACACCCTCGACGAGATCCCCAACGACATCACCAAGGAGACGCCGGCGTCGTTCGAGCCGTCGCTCGACTACATCGTCGTCAAGGTGCCGCGCTTCGCCTTCGAGAAGTTCGCCGGGGCGGACCAGACCCTCACCACGCACATGAAGTCGGTCGGCGAGGCCATGGCCATCGGCCGGTCCTTCCCCGAGGCGCTCCAGAAGGCCCTCAGATCGCTGGAGAAGAAGGGATCCTCCTTCTCCTGGGTCGGAGCCCCCGGTGACCTGCGGGAGCTCCTGGAAGCCTGCCGCAGGCCGCACGACGGGCGGCTGCGCACCATGCAGCAGGCGATCAGGGCCGGGGCGACGCCGGAGCAGCTGTTCGAGGCCACCAGCATCGACCCGTGGTTCCTCGACCAGCTCTACACGATCGACGAGGTCGCCCGTTCGATCACCGAGCTGGACGTGCCCACCCTGCTCCGGGCCAAGCGGTACGGCTTCGCCGACGCGCAGATCGCCGAGATCCTCGACGTGCCCGAGTCCCGTGTCCGCGAGGCGCGGCACGAGGCGGGCGTGCGGCCGGTCTACAACACGGTGGACACCTGCGCCGCCGAGTTCGCCGCCGCGACGCCGTACCTGTACTCCACCTACGACGAGGAGACCGAGGTTCCCTACGGGGACCGGCCCAAGGTCATCATCCTGGGCAGCGGCCCGAACCGGATCGGGCAGGGCATCGAGTTCGACTACGCCTGTGTGCACGCCTCCTTCGAGCTGTCCAAGGCCGGCTACGAGACGGTGATGGTCAACTGCAACCCGGAGACGGTCTCGACCGACTACGACACCTCCGACCGGCTCTACTTCGAGCCGCTCACGCTGGAGGACGTCCTGGAGGTCGTGCACGCCGAGCAGGAGACCGGCCCGGTGGCCGGTGTGATCGTCCAGCTCGGCGGCCAGACCCCGCTCGGGCTGGCGCAGGCGCTGAAGGACGCCGGGGTGCCGGTCGTCGGCACGTCCCCCGAGTCGATCCACCTGGCGGAGGAGCGCGGCGCGTTCGGCCGGGTGCTGGCCGAGGCGAACCTGCCCGCGCCCAGGCACGGCACCGCGCTGAGCGTGGAGGAGGCCCAGTCCATCGCCGAGGAGATCGGCTACCCGGTCCTCGTCCGGCCTTCCTACGTCCTGGGCGGCGCCGGCATGGCGATCGTCTACGACGACGACACGCTCCGGACGTACATGGCGGACGCGGTACGGGCGTCGGACAACCCGGTGCTGATCGACAAGTTCCTCGACGACGCCATCGAGATCGACGTGGACGCCCTGTTCGACGGTGAGGAGCTGTACCTCGGCGGCGTCATGGAGCACATCGAGGAGGCCGGCATCCACTCCGGCGACTCGGCGTGCGCCCTGCCGCCGATCACCTTGGGCGGGTTCGACATCAAGCGCATCCGCGCCGCCACCGAGGCCATCGCCCGCGGTGTCGGCGTGCGCGGCCTGCTGAACGTGCAGTACGCGATGGCCGCCGGGGTGCTCTACGTCCTCGAGGCCAACCCCCGCGCGAGCCGTACGGTGCCGTTCGTGTCCAAGGCGACGGCGGTGCCGCTGGCCAAGGCCGCGGCGCGGGTGATGCTCGGCGCCACGATCGCCGACCTGCGGGCGGAGGGCATGCTGCCCCCCACCGGGGACGGCGGCACGCTGCCGCTGGACGCGCCGATCGCGGTCAAGGAGGCCGTGCTGCCGTTCAACCGGTTCCGCGGCGTGGACACCGTGCTGGGCCCGGAGATGCGCTCCACCGGCGAGGTGATGGGCATCGACGAGTTCTTCGGCACCGCGTACGCCAAGTCGCAGGCCGCGGCCTACGGCGACCTGCCGACGAAGGGCCGGGCGTTCGTCTCCGTGGCGAACAAGGACAAGCGCGCCGTCATCTTCCCGGTGAAGGCGCTGGCGGATCTCGGGTTCGAGATCCTGGCCACGGAGGGTACGGCCGAGGTGCTGCGCCGTAACGGCGTCCATGCCAAGATCGTGCGCAAGCAGAGCGACGGGACGGGTCCCGACGGCGAGCCGACGATCGTGCGGCGCATCCTGGACGGCGAGGTGGATCTCATCGTCAACACCCCGTTCGGCAGCCCCGGCCAGTCCGGGCCGCGGCTGGACGGCTACGAGATCCGCACCGCCGCCGTGCTGCGCGGCATCGCCTGCATCACGACGGTGCAGGGGCTCGCGGCCGCCGTTCAGGGCGTCCAGCACATCGTCCGCGGTGACGTGGGCGTACGGTCGCTCCAGGAGCACGCACGGAGGCTGAGGGACTGAGCGAGCGGAGTGGCCCGCGTGGACGGTGCCGGAGGCACGCCTCCGGCACGACGCGGGGTCCGCGAAGCGAGCGAGGAAGGGAAGCCGACCGTCGGCATGTGGCTGAGGGACTGAGTGTCGCGGGACCGCGGGCCCGTGCCACGGCGGAGGTGAGGGAGTGGCCGGTTCCCCGGTTCAGGTGACGGGAACGGTGCTGACGACGCGGCGGGTGGAGGCCTACCACGCGCTGACCGTCGTGGCGCCCGCCGTCGCCGACCGGTTCAGGCCGGGCCACTTCGTCACGGTGGCCGTGGGCGGGCCGTACAGCTCGATGCTGACGCGCCGGGCGTTCGCGATCCATGACGTGAAGCCGGACTACGGCGGCACGGTGGAGTTCGTGTTCAGCGTGCGGGGGCCGGGCACGGCGTGGCTGGCGGACCGCAGGGCGCGGGACACGCTGGATCTGGTCGGTCCGCTGGGGCGGCCCTTCCCGCTGCCGCGTGATCCCTGTACGTGCGTGCTGGTCGGCGGCGAGTACGGCTCGGCGTCCCTTTTCGTGCTGGCGGACGTCCTGCAGCGGCGGGGTTGCCGGGTGGATTTCGTGCTGGGCGCGTCCAGCGCGGACCGGGTCTTCGGCGCGTTGCGTGCGCGCCGGATGGGCGAGACGACGACGCTGACGACCGAGGACGGTT
Source organism: Microtetraspora glauca (assembly GCA_001570385.1). GTDB lineage: Bacteria > Actinomycetota > Actinomycetes > Streptosporangiales > Streptosporangiaceae > Microtetraspora > Microtetraspora glauca. The sequence goes on from BBYL01000014.1 coordinate 236,138, forward strand.
CGCTGGGCATGCGCGGGGAGGTGACCGACGTGCTGGCGGGCGTGATCGCGGACGCGCGCGCGGACGTGGTGTACGCGTGCGGGCCGATGGCGATGCTGCGGGGCGTGACCGCCGTGTGCGTGGAGTTCGGCATCCCGGTGCAGGTGTCGGTGGAGCAGGCCATGGCGTGCGGTGTGGGCATCTGCATGACGTGCGTGGTCCCGGTGATCGCCGAGGACGGCGTGACGCGGATGGTCCGGGCCTGCACCGACGGCCCGGTGTTCCTCGGCGAGCGGGTCCGTTTCGACGACGTGGGGACGATCCCGTTCGACGCTCTGGGAGCTCCCGGGGGGCGGCATGGGTGAGCGCGGCGGTGTCCGGTGCCCGGGTGGGAGGCGGCGGCATGCCCGTTGATCTGCGCAGCTATCTGGGCCATGTGGAGTTGCCCAACCCCGTGTTCACGGCTTCCGGGTGCGGGGGCACTGGGCGCGAGCTGGCGCAGTTCTTCGACGTGACGCGGATCGGCGCGTTCGTGACCCGGTCGATCACGATGGCGCCGAGGGCGGGGCGTCCGACGCCCCGGATGGCGGAGACGCCCTCGGGCATGTTGAGCGCCGTGGGCCTTCAGGGGCCGGGCGTGGAGGTGTTCGCGGAGCGGGAGCTGCCCTGGCTCGCCGAGCGGGGCGCGCGCACGATCGTCTCCATCGGCGGCGGCAGCGTGGCGGAGTACACCGCCCTGGCGCGGCGGCTGGCCGGCGCTCCGGGGGTCACGGCCGTCGAGGTGAACCTGTCCTGTCCGAACGTCGAGGACCGGGGCCGGGTCTTCGCCCGGGACGGTTCGGCCGCCGCGGAGGTCGTGGCGTCCGTGCGGGCGGCGACGCGGTACGACGTCCCGGTGATCGCGAAGCTGGCGCCCGACGTGGCCGACGTCGTCTCGCTGGCGCGTCTGTGCGTGGACGGGGGAGCGGACGCGCTTTCCATGATCAACGCACCGCTGGGCATGAGCGTGGACGTGGACACGATGCGGCCGTCGCTCGCCGCGGGCACGGGCGGCCTCTCCGGGCCCGCGATCCGGCCGCTCGCGGTCCGCTGCGTCTGGCAGGTCCACGCGGCCCTGCCCGGCGTGCCCATCGTCGGCATGGGCGGCGTGATGACCGGCAGGGACGCCCTGGAGATGGTCCTGGCGGGCGCGTGCGCCGTCGCCGTGGGCACGGCCCTGTTCCACGACCCCTATGCCTGCCAGCGCATCCTGAGGGAGCTGGAGGAGCTCCTGCAGGCGCGTGGCTTCGACCGCCTGGCCGACGCCGTCGGGCTGGCACACCGACCCGCCGGGGCGGGACCCCGGAACCGCATCGATCTGGAGGAGAGTTCTCTGTGACCCCCGCACCCATCGCCGTCGCCCTGGACGCGCCCGATCTGGAGACCGCGGCCCGCTGGGCGAGCCTGGTGACACCCCATGTCTCGACGGTGAAGGTCGGGTTGGAACTCTACCTCCGCTACGGGCCCGACGTGATCGCCTCGGTGCGCGGGGCGAGCGGCGTGCAGGTCTTCCTGGACCTCAAGCTGCACGACATCCCCAACACCGTCGCCGGAGCCGCCCGCGCGGTGACGCGGCTCAAGCCCTCCATCCTCACCGTCCACGCGTCGGGAGGGTCCGCGATGATCCGGGCCGCGGTGGACGCGGCGGGCCCGCAGACCCAGATCGCGGCCGTGACGGTTCTCACATCGCTCTCGGAGGCCGATCTCGCCGCCATCGGCCTGGAGGGACGCCCGGACGACTCCGTACGCCGTCTGGCGGCTCTCGCCGTGGGCGCCGGAGCCCAGGCCCTCGTCTGCTCGCCCCGCGAGGTCGCCGCGGTGCGCGCCGAGGTAGGACCCGGAATCACGTTGATCACCCCGGGTGTCCGGCCCGTCGGCGCCGACACCCAGGATCAGGCAAGAGTAGCGACCCCGGAGGACGCGCTCCTTGACGGGGCCGATCTTCTGGTGATCGGTCGCCCCATCACGGGCTCGCCGGACCCGGGCGCGGCCGCGGCGACCATCGCCGCCGCGCTCCGCAAGGTGGACGTCTCCCGTTCCGCGGGCGACGCTTCGCGCGCCCGCTGAGAGGCGCTCGGCGGCGTCCGGAGGGCCGTCGCCGAGTCCTTGTGGCAAAGATCATCCCAGATTCTTCCCGAGCCCGCGCCACAACCGCCGCGAAACCCCCTCCGGAGCTCTCGCGCGGGGCTCCCGATCGCGCTCGGGGGCGTGGCGAGGAGGCGGTTCCTGAGCCCTCGCGGAGCCGCTCCGGGCGGTTCGGGGCTGCTTTCCCGCCTCGATTCGAGCCGGCTCGCACCGCGCCTCCGGGACGCCTCGACGGCGCTTCGGAGGGGGGTCCGAGGGGGTTCGGAGGAGGGCCCTCTTCCGTGGCTGATGAGGCGGTTTTCATCGACACAGCGTGATTTTTCGAGTGCGGAAAGTAATAGATTCAATTTTGTGGTGAGAGAAACATGGCTTGACGTTGCCGGAGGGGGCATAGACCAGCTAGTTTCCCCTCCCGTCCGAGTACATCGACAGAAATTCGAGGTGACCCGGCGTGGCTCTTCCTCCCCTGACTCCCGAGCAGCGCGCGGCGGCACTTGAGAAGGCTGCCAAGGCTCGCAAGGAGCGTGCCGAGGTCAAGAACCGGCTCAAGCACGGCGCGGTTTCTCTGGCTGAGGTGCTGAAGGATGGGCAGACCGATGACGTCATCGGCAAGATGAAGGTCTCGGCTCTGCTGGAGTCGCTCCCTGGCGTGGGCAAGGTCCGCGCCAAGCAGCTCATGGAGCGCCTTGGTATCGCCGAGTCCCGCCGCGTGCGGGGTCTCGGTGCCAACCAGCGCGCCTCCTTGGAGCGGGAGTTCGGCGGCGCCGAGAGCTGATCTCGGCTTCGCTCGAGCAAGATTTACGGGGGATATTGAGTGACCGATACGTCCTGGCCCGGTGAGGATCGGGCCCGCCAGGCAGCCGCTTCCAGCGGGTCCGGGACACATGCCGGTGACTCCATGCCTCCGAACCGCCGCCTGACGGTCCTCTCCGGTCCGTCGGGCGTCGGGAAGTCCACGGTCGTCGCCGAGCTCCGGCGGTCGCACCCCGAGGTGTGGCTGTCGGTCTCGGTGACCACCAGGAAGCCGCGCCCGGGCGAGACCCACGGCGTGGAGTACTTCTTCGCGGACGACGCCGAGTTCGACCGCATGGTCGGCTCCGGGGAGCTCCTGGAGTGGGCCGAGTTCGCCGGAAACCGGTACGGGACGCCCCGTACGCCGGTCCTCGAGCGGCTGGCCGCCGGGGTGCCGACGCTGCTGGAGATCGACCTCCAGGGCGCGCGGCAGGTGCGGGAGAGCATGCCCGAGGCGCTGCTCGTCTTCCTCGCACCGCCGAGCTGGGAGGAGCTGGAGCGGCGGCTGCGCGGCCGCGGCACCGAGCCTCCGGACGTCATCGAACGCCGCCTCGATGCCGGGCGCGTGGAGATGGCCGCCGAGAAGGAATTCGACCTCACCCTTGTCAACACGTCCGTCCAGGACGTATGCCTTCGCCTGATAGCCTTGTTGGCCGGTACCCCGGAGGTTTAGGTCCTCCGAGACGACCGGACGTCCACCTAGCTAGGGGAAGCATCAACGTGGCAAGCACCGCCGCCTACGCGGAAGGCATCACCAACCCGTCGATCGACTCTCTGCTCGACATCGTCGACAGCAAGTACAGCCTGGTCATCATGGGCGCGAAGCGGGCGCGCCAGATCAACGCCTACTACTCCCAGCTCGGCGAGGGCCTGCTGGAGTACGTCGGGCCCCTCGTGGAGACCCACGCCCAGGAGAAGCCGCTCTCCATCGCGCTGCGCGAGGTCAGCGACGGCCTGCTCACCTCCGAGCCCATCGAGGGCTGAACGGCGCTCGAGGCGCCCGCCCCGCTGGCGCGGGAGGCGCGCGGGAGGTTTCACTCGTGAGATCGGTGGTCCTTGGGGTCAGCGCGGGCATCGCGGTCTACAAGGCGTGCGAACTGCTCCGCTTGTTCACCGAGTCCGGCCATGACGTACGGGTCGTGCCGACCCGTGACGCGCTGCGCTTCGTGGGAGAGCCCACCTGGGCCGCGCTGTCGGGCAACCCGGTGACCACGGAGGTCTGGGACTCGGTCCACGAGGTGCCGCACGTCCGCATCGGGCAGCACGCCGATCTCGTCGTCGTCGCGCCCGCGACCGCCGACGTGCTCGCCAGGGCCGCGCACGGCCTGGCGAACGACCTGCTCACCAACACCCTGCTGACCGCCCGCTGTCCGGTGGTCTTCGCTCCCGCGATGCACACCGAGATGTGGGAGCACCCCGCCACCCGGGCCAACGTGGCGACGCTACGCGAACGCGGTTCGATCGTCGTGGACCCGGCGGTCGGACGGCTCACCGGAGCCGACAGCGGCCCCGGACGGCTTCCCGACCCGGCCGAGATCTTCGAGGTCTGCCGCCGGGTGCTCACCGGGCGCGCTCCCGATCTCGCCGGCCGGCACGTCGTGATCTCCGCCGGCGGCACGCGCGAGGCCATCGACCCGGTCCGTTTCATCGGCAACCGTTCGTCGGGTCTTCAGGGCTACGCGCTCGCCCGTACGGCCGTCGCCCGAGGCGCCGAGGTGACGCTGGTGTCGGCCAACGTCGCGCTTCCCGACCCGGCGGGCGCCAAGGTGGTGCGGGTCGAGACGGCCGTGGATCTGCGCGAGGCCGTCGTCTCCGCCGCCGCCCACGCCGACGCCGTGGTCATGGCCGCGGCGGTCGCCGACTTCCGGCCGTCCCGGCAGAGCGGTACGAAGATCAAGAAGTCCTCGGCCGAGCCGGATCCGATCCATCTGGTGAAGAATCCGGACGTGCTGGCCGAGCTGGGTGAGATCCGCCGTGAGGGGATCGCGCCGTCCCCACGGGTCATCGTGGGCTTCGCGGCCGAGACCGACGACGTGCTCGCCAACGGCCGGGCCAAGCTGGAGCGCAAGGGCTGCGACCTGCTCGTGGTCAACCAGGTGGGGGAGAACCTCGCGTTCGGTACCCCCGACAACGCCGCCGTCGTCCTCGTGGCGGGCGGCGACCCCGTGGAGATCCCGAGGGGGCCCAAGGAGGATCTCGCCGACGTGGTCTGGGATCTGGTGGCCTCGCGACTCGCCTGACCGGCGGTTTCGCGTCCGGATCGTCTGCGGTCACGGTCACCGGATCTTCAAAAGCGGCGGGGCTTCGCGGCGCCGTACCCGGTGCGGCTACACTCAGCGAAGCATTGTAGACGTCAGCAGCCGCTGCATGAGGAGCCACTGAGTTGTCCCGTCGCCTGTTCACCTCCGAGTCGGTTACCGAAGGCCACCCGGACAAGATCGCCGACCAGATCAGTGACGCGATTCTCGACGCCATGCTCAAGGACGACCCCAAGAGTCGGGTCGCCGTCGAGACGCTGATCACCACTGGCCAGGTCCACGTCGCCGGCGAGGTGACGACGGAGACCTACGTCGACATCCCCGCCCTGATCCGGGAGAAGATCCTGGAGATCGGTTACGACGCCTCCCACAAGGGCTTCGACGGCGCCTCCTGCGGCGTGTCGGTGTCCATCGGGGCGCAGTCGCCCGACATCGCGCAGGGCGTCGACGACGCCTACGAGCACCGCGAGGGCGAGGGCGTGGACGACCTCGACCGTCAGGGCGCCGGCGACCAGGGCCTCATGTTCGGCTACGCCTGCCGCGAGACCCCCGAGCTGATGCCGCTGCCGATCACGCTCGCGCACCGGATGGCGCGCAGGCTGGCCGAGGTCCGCAAGAACGGCACCATCCCCTACCTGCGTCCCGACGGCAAGACCCAGGTCACCATCGAATACGACGGCGACCGCCCGGTCCGGCTCGACACGGTGGTCGTCTCGACCCAGCACGCCCCGGAGATCGACCTCAGGGAGATGCTGGCCCCCGACATCCGCGAGCACGTCGTCGAGCCGCTGCTCGCCGACCTCGACATCGAGGTCGAGGGCTACCGGCTGCTCGTGAACCCGACCGGCCGCTTCGAGATCGGCGGCCCGATGGGCGACGCCGGTCTCACCGGCCGGAAGATCATCGTCGACACCTACGGCGGCATGGCCCGGCACGGCGGCGGCGCCTTCTCCGGCAAGGACCCGTCGAAGGTCGACCGCTCGGCCGCCTACGCCATGCGCTGGGTCGCCAAGAACATCGTCGCGGCCGGTCTCGCCGACCGCGCCGAGGTCCAGGTGGCGTACGCGATCGGCAAGGCTCAGCCGGTTGGCGTGTTCATCGAGACCTTCGGCACCGAGAAGGTCCCGGTCGTCCAGATCCAGGAGGCCGTGCTCAAGGTGTTCGACCTGCGCCCGGCCGCCATCATCCGGGACCTCGACCTGCTGCGCCCGATCTACTCCGAGACCGCCGCGTACGGCCACTTCGGCCGTGAGGGCGTCTCCTGGGAGTCCACCGACCGCGCCGAGGCACTGCGCGACGCCGTCGGCCTCTGACACGTCCAGGCAAGCGGCACCCGTCGTCTCCGGCGGGTGCCGCTTGGCGTTCCACCGCCCGTCCCGGCCCGCGCGCCGGGTGACCTCGTCCGCCGACGCATCCTCCGCCCGTGGGGCTCTCCCACCGGCCGGACGGTGGCGTCGGCCCCGTCTGGTAGGACAGGAGCGTGACCGTTCCGACATCGCCCGAGGGCCAGGAGGCGCTGCTCGCGATGCCGGAGTCCAGGGACCGGGAGGCCGCGAGACCCCCGGTGGCCGCGAAGAAGGCGGGTCCGGCCGCGAAGAAGGCGGGTCCGGTCGTGGGTCCGGCCAAGGGAGCTCCTGAGCCCGCCGCGCGGTCCCCCATCGCACGCGTCGCGGTGGACACACCCCTTCCCCACCTGGACCGGCCGTTCGACTATCTCGTCCCTGCCTCCATGGACGCCGACGCCGTGCCGGGCTGTCGGGTACGGGTCCGCTTCGCCGGAAAGCTCACGGACGGGTTCCTGCTCGAGCGGACCGAGCACAGCGATCACACGGGGAAGATGGTGTTCCTCGATCGGGTGATCTCGCCGGAACCCGTGCTGACGCCCGAGATCGCCGGCCTCGCCAGGGCCGTCGCCGACCGCTATGCCGGGACGATGTCCGACGTTCTCCGTCTGGCCGTACCGCCGCGCCACGCCAAGGTCGAGGCCGAGCCCGGGGCGGCCGCGGGACCTGTCGTGGGAACCGCTGTGGGCCCCGGCGCCGAGCCTGCCATGGACGCGGGGGCGTGGAGTGCCTATCCCACGGGCGCGTCCTTCCTCGCCGCCCTGGCGGAGGGCCGATCGCCCAGGGCCGTGTGGTCCGCTCTTCCCGGAACCGGCGCTGACGGGCCCTCGTGGCCGGGCGCCGTCGCGGCAGCCGTACGGGCCACCCTGGCGGGCGGGCGCGGCGTGGTCGTCGTGCTGCCGGACGGCAAGGACGTGGCGCTGGCCGACCACGCTCTCGGGGACACTCCCCATGTCGCCCTCACCGCGGATCTCGGGCCGGCGGAACGCTACCGCCGGTGGCTCAGGGTGCTGCGCGGCGAGGTGCGGGTCGTCGTGGGAACCAAGGCCGCCGCCTTCGCCCCCGTGGCCGATCTCGGCCTCGTGATCATCTGGGACGACGGCGACGATCTCCACGCCGAGCTGCACGCGCCGTACCCGCACTCTCGAGAGGTGCTGGCGCTGAGGGCTCACCGGGCCGGCGCCGCCATGCTGATCGGCGGCTACGCGCGCACGGTCGAGACCACCCAGCTCATCGCCTCGGGGTGGGCGCGGCCGCTGGTGGCCCGGCGCGAGACGGTCAGGGCGCGTGCTCCCCGGGTACGCCCGGCGGGCGACGACGCCGAGATGGCCCGCGACGAGGCGGCGCGCGCGGCCCGCCTGCCCAGCGTCGCGTGGCGGGCGCTCCGGCAGGGCCTCGACCACGGGCCCGTGCTGGTCCAGGTGCCGCGCAGGGGCTACCTGCCGGTGCTCGCCTGCCAGAACTGCCGCGCGCTCGCCCGCTGCGGCGGAGCCGCGATGACCGGCCCGCATCATGATCCGAGCCATGATCCGAGCCATGATCCGAGCCCTGATCCGTACCGTGATCCGAATCATGGCCCGCGCGACGGCCGGACGGGTCCCGGCGCCCCGGGTACGGGAGGGGGGCCGCGCGGCGATCAGCCCGATGACGGCCGGTTCGCCGGGTCCGTCTGCTCCGGGCCGCTGGCCCTGCGCTCCGGTCACGCCGCGCCGTACTGCCGCTGGTGCGGCCGGATCGCGGGCGACTGGCGCTGCGGGTCGTGCGGCGGGCGCCGGGTGCGGGCCGTGGTCACCGGGTCCCGCCGCACCGCCGAGGAGCTCGGCCGCGCCTTCCCCTCGGCCAAGGTGCGTACGTCGGGCCGGGACGGGGTCCTCGCCACCGTCGGCGCGGCGCCCGCCCTGGTCGTCGCCACGCCGGGGGCCGAACCCGTCCCGGACGGCGGATACGCGGCGGCCGTGTTGCTGGACGGCTGGGCACTGCTCGGCCGCCCCGATCTGCGGGCCGCAGAGGAGACCCTGCGCCGCTGGATGAACGCGGCGGCGCTGCTGCGGCCGGGCGCCGAGGTGGTGGTGCTGGCCGACTCCGGGCTTCCCGCCGTACAGGCGCTGCTGCGCTGGGACCCGGTCACCCACGCGGAGCGCGAGCTCGGCGATCGGGCACAGCTCGGGTTCCCTCCGGTCACCCGCATGGCCACGCTGACCGGGCCGCCGTCGGCGGTCAGGGAGATGCTCGCCTCGGTGGAGCTTCCCGCCGCCGCCCAGGTGCTGGGCCCGGTGCGGGTCGAGGGGCCGGGCGCGGGCCCGGACCGGGATGAGGAGCTGGAACGCGCCATGATCCGCGTACCCCGAACCCAGGGCGCGGCCCTGGCACGGCTCCTCAAGGGCGCGAGCGGCGTGCGCTCCGCCCGCAAGGCGGCCGACCTGGTCCGGGTGCGCGTCGATCCGCTCGACCCCATGTGACGGCCGCCCCCGGAGCGGCCGAAGGGTGCGCCGCGAGTCCCGGGCCTGCGGTTTCCCGGCCGTTCCTCGCCGATTCGCGATGCTGTCAGTAACCCGTTAGCGTCTCCTTGTGTCGATCGAATGGGTGAACCGCGCTGTCGACGGCCTGCGCGCGTGGGGGCGTGAGAAGGGCGTCGAGGTCGACGTCGACGAGGTGCGACTGCTGTGCGACTATGCCAGCGACTACCTGGAGGTGAACGAACTCGGCGATTTCCGGCCGGGAACGTTCGAGGAGCTCCTGCTGGAGATCTACCCGCGCAAGGTCATCGCGCCGCCCGAGAGCGCGGGCGAGACCGTCGCGGCCGCGCGCACCCTCGTCGAGTTCCTCGTCGACACCGGCGAGATCGCCCCCAAAACGGCGATGCGCATCCGGGCCGTGCTCGACGAGATCGAGCCCGAGATGCCCGCCGCCCTCGCCGACACGACCAAGTTCGGCATGGCCAAGAGCATCTTCAGCGCCATCAACGCCGACTCGCTCGACCTGGCCGACCCCGCCGCCGTCCAGCGCGCGGTGGAGGAGTTCGACGGCCTCGACGAGGACGCCTGCGACTGCCCCGGCTGCGCTCCCCTCCCGGCGGTGCGGCTCGCCCCGCCGTCCGAGATCGCCCGGGCCGTACGGGAGGTGCCGCTGCTCCGGGACGCCCACCTGCTGGTGGAGTGGATGGCCGAGGGCGGCAGGACCACCACGGTCAGGAAGGCGCTCAGGGTGAAGGACGCGCGCCTCGTCACGGAGGAGGCCGGCGTGGAGCGGCCCGCCCTGGCCTGGCGGCTGGCCCTCGATCTCGGCCTGGCCCGGCTGGAGGGCACCACGGTGTTCGTGGAGGAGGGGTTCATCCCTCTGGCGTCCCGTGACGAGGAGGACCTGCTCGACCTGTGGGCGGCGACCGTGGAGTTCCTCATCGAGGCTCCCGTCGACATCACCGGCAACGAGGCCGTGGACGAGTCGATCTACGCGGTCCACGACCTGCTCTACCGGCTCCAGGTGCCTGTTCCGCCGGACGGCGTAGCGGAATACCTGCGTGAGCTGGCCGCGGGAGAGCGGGTGGAAGGGCTCGACGAGGCCCTGGACAGGCTCGCCTACACGGGGACGGTGCATCACCTGGGCGGTGGCGTCGCGCTCACCTCGCACGGCCTGTGGGGCCTGCGGGAGCTCTATCTGGAGATCGGGCTTGAGCCGCCCATCGCCGCCGACCTCGCCGAGGGGGACGCGAGCGGGCTCATCTCCGGCCTCATCACCAGCGGCCTGCCCGCCGAGGTGGCCGAGGGCGACATCGAGCGATGGCTGGCCGGGCGCACGCCCGAGCAGGCGGCGGCGGAACTGCTCGGCGCGGTCGCGGGCGCGCCCGCGGAGATGCGCGGCATCGCCGTCACCATCGTCGACCGGCTCTCCGCCGAGGCCGAACCCGCGGTGACGCGCTGCCTCGACGATGCCGAACTGCGTCCGCACGCCATACACTGGCTCGCGTCCCGGGGGCTGCCGGCGCCCGCGCTCACCCAGGACGAGCTGCTCTGGGTCAGCGTGGACATGCTGGCCCTCGCGCTGCCCGCGGCGCAGATCGATCCCGACGGGTTCGCGGAGAACATGGCGGTGTCCGGTCCTCCTCCGTATCTGATCGAGGACATGTGGCGGGTCGATCATCCCGACGTGGTCGAGGTGCTCGAACTGCTCGGCAACACCCTTCCCGACAAGGTCACCGCCAAGGCGGCGCGCAAGGCCGCGTTCAAGGCGCGCTCTCGGGGCATCCGCTAGAACGAGGTGGCGGCTCGCGGTCCACGCCGTGGCGGGGTCCACGGGTGACCGGGCGCCTGTGTCCCCTGGGGACTACGCGGCACACGGCACTGGTTTCGCCCGGTGTGGAGTAAGTTGCTGTAATGGCCGACAGCGACGCGCTCACTTTCCCGCCGGTCGACCTCGCCCCCGACGAGGAGCTGGTCCAGGCCGTGCCCCTGGTGCCGCTCGTGCGCGACGCCGTACGGCTCGCGCGGTGGACCGGGGTGCGCGAGGTCACCGAGGTCGGGCTGCTGACCGAGGAGGACGCCGCGGCGGCGGTCCGCGACCTCGGCCTGGAGGCCCGATGGCTGCGCCTGCTGTGGATCGTCGCGGTGAACGGCCGCCTCATCGAGATCACTCGCGCCGGTGCCCGGCCGGGCCCGGCGGCGCGCGACCTGCTGGAGTTCTGGGACGGCGTGGTCATGGACGTGCTGGACCGGACCGACGAGGGCCTGACCGGCTCCAGCGTGATCGACGAGCATCTGACGGAGATCCTCGCGACCATCTACTCGGTGCGTTCGGGGATGCCGGTCGCCGCACTCGCCTCCGGCATCCTGCAGGCGCACGAGGTCGGCTGCGAGGCCCGGCCGGCGGAGCTGCGGCGCCTGCGGATGACGCTGCCGGCCGAGCTCGCCGACGCGCTGGCCCTGCTGGAGTACTGCGGGCTGATCGAGCCCTCCGCCGACCTCGTACGGCTGACCCGGCCGGGGGTGTGGGCGGTGCGGCGTGACCTGCTGCGGGAGGGGCATGACGCGCCCTCGCTGCACGAGGTGGCGGGGTTCGCCGAGCTGGGCGCCGCCGAGCTGATCGAGGCGATGCTGGCGGGGAAGGCGTCGTCGAGCGTCGCCACGCTGTGGCTGGAGCGGCGGATCCCCGAGGACGCCGCCCGCGAACTCATCAAGATCGCCGCGACGGGCAACGCCGCGCAGCGGGGGACCGCCGGCACGATCCTGGAGGAACTGGGCCCGGAGGCCGAGCCCGCCGTGCGCGAGGCGCTCGGCGAGCCGCTGATGTGGCGGTACGCCGCGGCCTGGCTGGGCGTCCGCGATCTGGAGGCGCCCGCGCTGAGCGAGGGGGACGGCGCGTGGGTGGCCGTGGACACGCTCGCCGCCCTGCTCTACATCGGTGCCGCCGGCGAGTCGGCCGGGGAGATCGACATGCTGGGAGAGGACCTGCTCACGCTGGTCCCCGAGATGGGCCGCGCCGACCATCCCGACGCCCTCGCCGTCCTGGAGATGCTGGGCCGGCATCACCCCGACGTGGTCATCGCCAAGGCGGCGCGCAAGACCGCCATGAAGGTCCGTTCCCGGCACGCCTGAGCGCGGTTCCGGCGCTCGCGCGGGCCCGCCACGCGTCGCGCTCGCCTTTCGGCACCAGTGCCGGAGGGCCGTAAACTGGGCTGATCCCTGGAACTTGACATGACCTGATGTGAACGGAGCCGTCTGTTGTCCATTCAGCCGATCCGCCTGTTCGGCGACCCGGTGCTGCGCACCCCGGCGGAGCCGGTGGTGGATTTCGACAAGGAGCTGCGCAGGCTCGTCAAGGACCTCACCGACACGATGATGGACGCGCCGGGCGCCGGTCTGGCCGCGCCGCAGATCGGTGTCGGGCTGCGCGTGTTCACCTACTACATCGATGACCAGCTCGGGCACCTGATCAACCCCGATCTCGACCTCTCCGCCGAGCTCGACGAGGAGGGCGAGGAGGGCTGCCTGTCCTTCCCCGGCCTGTCCTTCCCGACGCCGCGTTCGATCAGGGCCGTCGCCAAGGGCTTCAACATGCACGGCGAGCCCGTCGTGCTCGAGGGCACCGACCTGATGGCGCGCTGCTTCCAGCACGAGACCGACCACCTGGACGGCGTGCTGTTCATCGACCGTATGGACGCCAAGCAGCGCAAGATGGCGATGCGGGCGATCCGCGAGGCCGAGTGGAGCGGGCTGTCCGCCCCGGCCGTCAAGTTCTCGCCGCACGCGACGCGGGGGAGGGCCCTGTAGTGCGCCTCGTCTTCGCCGGCACCCCGGACACCGCGCTGCCCTCGCTGCGCGCGCTGCTGGACTCACCCCGGCACGAGGTGGCCGCCGTCGTCACCCGCCCGGACGCGCAGTCCGGCCGGGGGCGCAAGGTCCACCCGAGCCCCGTGGCCCAGCTCGCCGACGAGGTCGGCATCGAGGTGCTCAGGCCGGCGAAGGCCGGGGATCCCGACTTCCTCGACCGCCTGCGCGAGATCGGCCCTGACTGTTGCCCCGTCGTCGCGTACGGCGCGCTGCTGCCGCAGTCCGCGCTCGACATTCCCCCGCACGGGTGGATCAACCTGCACTTCTCCCTGCTGCCGGCCTGGCGCGGGGCGGCGCCGGTCCAGCACGCGGTGCTGCACGGCGACGAGATCACCGGCGCGGCGACGTTCCGCATCGTCAAGGAGCTCGACGCCGGGCCCGTCTTCGGTGTGGTCACCGAGCGGGTCCGTGCCGACGACACCAGCGGCGACCTGCTCGGCCGCCTCGCCGAGTCGGGCGCGGAGCTGCTCCTCGCGACCCTCGACGGCATCGAGGACGGCACCCTGGAGGCCCGCGAGCAGCCGCAGGACGGCGTCAGCCTCGCCCCGAAGATCGGCGTGGACGACGCCCGGGTGGACTGGACGGCTCCCGCCCTGCGGGTTGACCGCCTGGTCCGCGCCTGCACCCCCGCTCCCGGCGCCTGGACCGAGTTCCGCGGCCAGCGGGTCAAGCTCGGCCCGGTACGGCTCGCGCCCGCCGTGGAACCGCACAGTGCGGATCCGCATGGTGTGGAGCACGGTGTGGACCGGCTCGGCCCCGGTGAGATCAGGGCGGCCAAGAACAGCGTCCTGGTGGGTACGGCGACCCACCCGGTCGAGCTGGGCGAGGTGCAGCCCCAGGGCAAGCGCGTGATGACGGCAGCGGAGTGGGCGCGCGGCGTACGCGTCACCGATCAGGATCGGCTGGACTGAGTGACCGTGAACAGCGACAACCGCGGCCAGAACCGTCCGGGCCAGAACCGCGGCGGCCAGGAACGGGGCAACCAGAGCCGCGGCGGCCAGGAGCGCGGCGGCCAGAACCGGCCGGGCCGCGGTGGTGGGCCGCGCCGCCCGTCCAGGCCGGTCAGGGACGAGGCGCGCAACGCCGCCTACGACCTGATGCGGGCGGTGGACGAGCGCGACGCGTACGCCAACCTGCTGATGCCGACGATGCTCCGGCAGCGGAAGATCACCGGCAGGGACGCCGCGCTCGCCACCGAGTTGGCGTACGGGACACTGCGCGGGCTCGGCACCTATGACGAGATCATCGCCATGTGCAGCGACCGCGCTCCCGAGGACGTGGACCCGCCGCTGCTCGACGCGATCCGGCTCGGCGTCCACCAGCTCCTGCGGACCCGCATCCCTCCGCACGCGGCGGTGAGCGCGACGATCGACCTGGTACGGCTCCGCGTCGGCGGCGGCCCCGCCCGGTACGCCAACGCCGTGCTGCGCAAGGTCGCGACCCGGACGCTCGACGAGTGGCTGCCCATCGTCGCGCCGCCGCGTGAGGACGACCCCGTCGGCAACCTGGCGGTCACCTACAGCCATCCCGGCTGGGTCGTGGGCGCTCTGCGGGACGCCGTCGGCGGCGACTTCGACGAGACCGCCGCCCTCCTCGCCGCCGACAACGACCGGCCCAGGGTGGCTCTGGTGGCCAGGCCCGGCCGGTGCTCGCTGGACGAGCTGGTCGCCGCAGGGGCGGAACCCGCCGCGTACTCGCCGTACGGCGCCTACCTGCCCGAGGGCGACCCGGGCGCGATCGTGGCGGTGGGCGAGGCGCGGGCGGCCGTGCAGGACGAGGCCAGCCAGCTGGTCGCCCTCGCCCTCACCAGGGTTCCGCTGGACCGGGACGCGCGCTGGCTCGACATGTGCGCGGGGCCGGGCGGCAAGGCCGGGCTGCTGGACGCGGTGGCGACCCAGCGGGGGGCACACCTGCTCGGCGCCGACGTGCAGTACCACCGTGCCCGGCTGGTCTGGCGGGCCACCGCCGAGGCCAAGGTCATCGTGGCGGACGGCACCGAGCCCCCGTGGCGGCCCGGCGCCTTCGACCGGGTGATGCTGGACGCCCCCTGCACCGGCCTGGGCGCGCTGCGCCGCCGGCCCGAGGCGCGCTGGCGGCGTGACCCGCGCAGCATCCCCGAGCTCACCGCGTTGCAGCGCCGGCTGCTCGCCACCGCGCTCGACGCCGTACGGCCCGGCGGGGTGGTGGCCTACGTGACGTGCTCGCCGCATCTCGCTGAGACGCGCGCGGTGGTGGGCGACTTCACGGGGGAGGGGACCGGGCGGGCCGAACTGCTGGACGCCAGGGAGTTCCTCCCGGAGGTTCCCGGCCTCGGCGACGGCCCGTACGCCCAGTTCTGGCCGCATCGCCACGGCACCGACGCGATGTTCCTCGCTCTGCTCCGCCGCCGGTGACGCGCGCCGCTCCGCCGCCGGTGGGGTGAGCCGCGCGGGCGGCTGAGGCGGGTCCCGCCGCGGGGGTTCCCGCGGCGGCACCAGGGGCGGGACCAGGGGCGGTCCCGGCTAAACTCGGGCATCATGGCCGTACAGATCTCGCCCAGCATCCTGTCCGCAGACTTCTCCAGGCTCGCCGACGAGGCGACGCGGGTGGAGGGCATCGCCGACTGGTTGCACGTGGATGTCATGGACAACCACTTCGTGCCCAACCTCACCCTCGGCCTGCCCATCGTCGAGTCGTTGCTCAAGGCGACGTCGCTCCCGATCGACTGCCACCTCATGATCGAGAGCCCGGACCGGTGGGCGCCGTCGTACGCGGAGGCGGGTGCGGGCAGCGTGACCATCCACGCCGAGGCGGCCAAGGCGCCCGTGCGTACGCTGCGCGCCATCCGGTCGGCGGGGGCGCGCTCGGGGTTCGCGCTGAACCCGGCGACGCCGATCGACTACTACGAGGATCTGCTGCCCGAGATCGACATGCTGCTCGTGATGACGGTCGAGCCGGGCTTCGGCGGCCAGAAGTTCCTCGACGTGGTGCTGCCCAAGCTGGCCCGCGCCCGTGCGTTGATCGAGAAGCACGGCGGCGAGGTGTGGCTCCAGGTGGACGGCGGCGTCTCGGCGGAGACGATCGAGCGCTGCGCCGAGGCCGGGGCCGACGTGTTCGTGGCCGGGAGCGCGGTCTACGGGGCGCACGACGCCGCCCAGGCCGTACGCGACCTGCGGGCACTCGCCGCCGGCGCCCAGCAGTCGTAGGCCCGGCCGGCCCGGGAGGGCGCGGGCCCCGGCGGACGGCGCCCGCGCTTCGACCGCGCCGAGACCGGCCAGGCGCGAGCGGGACCGGTCAGGTGAGGGCGGGTCGGTCAGGCGAGGGCGGGTCGGTCAGGCGAGGGCGGGGTCGAGCACCACGTCCTCGCCGTGCGTCGTGGGCGCCTCGGGGAAGTGGCACGCGGTGAGGTGGCCCTCGCGGTTGCCCGCGACCTGGATCAGCGGCGGCACCTCCTCGGCGCACCGGTCCTGGGCCTTCCAGCAGCGGGTGCGGAACCGGCAGCCGGTGGGCGGGTTGATCGGGGAGGGCACGTCGCCGGCGAGCCGGATCCGCTGGCGCGGCTCGTCGTCCACCGTGGCCTCGGGGACGGCGGACAGCAGCGCGTGCGTGTACGGGTGCCGGGGCCGCTCGTAGATCGACTCGCGGTCGCCGACCTCCACGACCTTGCCGAGGTACATCACCGCGACGCGCTGGGAGAAGTGCCGGACCACGGCGAGGTCGTGCGCGATGAACAGGAACGCGATGCCGAGGTCGCGCTGCAGCTCCTGGAGCAGGTTGACGACCTGGGCCTGGATGGACACGTCGAGCGCGGAGACCGGCTCGTCCGCGATGATCAGCTTGGGGTTCAGCGCGAGAGCCCTGGCGATGCCGATGCGCTGCCGCTGGCCGCCCGAGAACTCGTGCGGGAACCGGTTGTAGTGCTCGGGGTTGAGTCCGACGGTCTCCAGCAGCTCCCTGACCCGCTTCTCGTGGCCGCCGTGCGGGTTGATGCCGTTGATCTCCATGGGGCCGCGGATGATCGTGCCCACGGTCTGGCGGGGGTTCAGCGAGCTGTACGGGTCCTGGAAGATCATCTGGATCTCGGGCCGGATCGGCTTCAGCGCGCGGCGGGAGGCGTGGCTGATGTCCTGGCCCCGGTAGAGCACCTTGCCGAAGGTCGGCTCGTACAGGCGGGCGGCCAGCCGGCCGAGCGTCGACTTGCCGCAGCCGGACTCGCCGACCAGGCCGACCGTCTCGCCCTCGCCCACCTTGATGTCGACGCCGTCGACGGCGTGCACGTTGCCGACCTGGCGCTTGATGATGAAGCCGCCGGTCACGGGGAAGTACTTGGTGAGCCCCTTGAGCTCCAGCAGCGGTTCCATCAGCGGCCTTCCATGAGCTCGGTGTAGATCTCCTGCTTCTGCTTCAGCGTGAGGTAGCACGCGTCGGCGTGCCCGGTCTCCGGCGACAGCTCCGGCTGCTCCGTGGAGCACAGGTCGGGGCCGACCTGCTTCAGGTAGTCGCATCGCGGGTGGAACCGGCAGCCGGAGGGAGGGTTGAGCAGGCTCGGGGGCGTGCCCCGCACCGGCTTGAGCGGCACGTCGACCGACGAGCCGAGCCGCGGCGCCGAGGAGAGCAGCCCCCAGGTGTACGGGTGCCGGGGCGCGCCGAGCACCTCGCGGACGGTGCCCCGCTCCACGGCCCGGCCGGCGTACATCACCAGCACGTTGTGGGCCGCCTGGGCCACCACGCCGAGGTCGTGCGTGATCAGGATGATGGAGGTGCCCATCTGGTCCTGGAGGTCCTTGAGCAGGTCGAGGATCTGGGCCTGCACCGTCACGTCGAGCGCGGTGGTCGGCTCGTCGGCGATGACCAGGGAGGGGTCGCAGACCAGCGCCATCGCGATCATCACGCGCTGCCGCATGCCGCCGGAGAAGTGGTGCGGGTAGTCGTCCACCCGGACCCTGGCGTTGGGGATGCCGACCCGGTCGAGCATCTCGATCGCCCGGTCGCGTGCCTCGCGCTTGCTCGCGCCCTTGTGCTTGCGGTAGACCTCGCCGATCTGGCGGCCCACGGTGTGGAACGGCGACAGCGCGGTCAGCGGGTCCTGGAAGATCATGGCGATCTGGTTGCCGCGCAGCCGCTCCAGGGTCGTACGGCTCGCGCCGACCAACTCCTGGTCCTCGAACCAGATCTCGCCGCCGATCTCGGCGTGCTCGGTGTTGTGCAGTCCGAGGATCGCGAGGTTCGTCACGGACTTGCCGGAGCCGGACTCGCCGACGATGCCGAGCGTCGTGCCCTTCTCGACCTCGAAGGAGAGCCCGTCGACCGCCTTGACGGTCCCGTCCTCGGTCGAGAAGGAGACGTGCAGGTCCTGGACGGACAGGAAGGAGTCGCCCCGGCGGCCCGGGCCTGTCTCGGTGAGCGTGACGGCGGTCAAGCTGTTGCTCCTAGCTGAGGCGGACGCGCGGGTCGATGACGGCGTAGAGCGCGTCCACGATGACGTTGAGTACGACGATCGCGGCGGCGGCGAGCAGGACGGTGGCCATCAGCATGGGCAGGTCGCTGTTGTTGACCGACTGGATCGACAGGCGGCCGATGCCCTGCAGGCTGAACGTCGTCTCGGTGATGATCGCGCCGCCGATGAGGCCGGCGAGGTCGATGCCGAAGATCGTCGCGATGGGGGTGAGCGTGCCGCGCAGCGCGAACCGCAGCACCACCGTGCGCGCGGACATGCCCTTCGCCCGTGCCGTGCGGACGTAGTCCTCGCCGAGTTGCTCGACCATGGTCGAGCGCGTCATACGGGTGTAGTTGGCGGTGAAGATGATCGCCAGGACGACCCACGGCAGCATCAGGCCGTACGCCCAGCCGATGGGGTCCTCGGTGATCGGCACGTAGCGCGGCCGTTCGATGACCTGCCACTGGAAGACGAGGAAGTACATGGCGAGGGTGCCGATGAAGTAGATCTGCACCGAGGCGCCGATCAGCGACGAGATACTGGCGATCTTGTCGAGGGGCTTGCCCTGCTTCAGCGCGGCGATGATACCGGTGCCGACGCCGAAGATCAGGAAGATGATCGCCGAGCCGATGGTCAGCGAGATCGTCACAGGCAACCGGTCGACGATCGTGCTGAAGACCGGCTCCCGGTTCACGAACGAATAGCCCAGGCAGGGCGCCGGGCAGTGCCCCAGCCCTTCGTACTCACGGCCGGCGAAGATCCCGAAGAACCACTCGACGAACTGGACGAAGATCGGCTGGTCCAGGCCGAGGTTGTGCCTGGCCTGGGCGAGCGTCTCCGGCGGGCAGACCTTGCCGCAGGCCAGCCTGGCTGGGTCGCCGGGCACGGCGAAGAAGAGGAAGAACGTCACGGCGGCGACGATCAGCAGGATGAACGCCGCGCCGAGACTTCTACGTGTCAGGAAACGAAGCACTGGAGCTCCTGTGCGGTGCTCCGGGGCGCCCCGTGAGGGGCGCCCCGGAGGCGTGGCTTACTGCTTCACGAAGATGGTGTTCGGGGTGACGACCCAGCTGATCGGGTCGATCTCGGCGCCGCCGATCAGCGAGCCGTGCAGGGAGTTGGCGATGTCGTTCAGGTCGGGGACCAGCGGCGTCACCGTCTCCATGATGGTCTTGTCGAGGGCGCCCCAGGCCTTGTTGGCCTCCTCGGCGTCGCTCAGGCCCTGGATGCGCTTGATCTCCGCCTGGATGGCCGGGTCCTTCAGGTGGGAGATGTTCTGCGCGCCGTCGGTGACCGGGCCGAAGATGACCGGGAAGACCGTGGCGGCGGTGGGCCAGTCGGCGCCCCAGCCACCCCAGTAGAGGTCGAACCCGTTGTCCACCTTGGTGACCGAGTCGTACCAGGTCTTGGTGTTGAGCGGCTTGGCGACGACCTTGATGCCGGCCTTCTCCAGCGCCGTCTTGATCGCGACGGTGATGCGCTCCTGCGTCGGCGTCTGGTTGTAGGCGTAGACGATCGTCGGGTTCGGGTTGCTCGACTGGGCGAGCAGTTCCTTGGCCTTCTCGATGTCACCCTCGGGCTTGGTCTTCTTGTTGAAGAGGTCGTAGTCCTGGAAGCCCGACACGGTCGGGTTGAGGATGCTGGTCGAGATCACCGAGGAGGACGGGCCGCCCGCGATCTGCTGCGTCTGCTTCGTCGGCCACGCGTAGTTGATCGCCTGCCGGATCTTGATGTCCTTGACGCGGTCGAGGTTGAAGTAGAAGTAGCTGGTGTACGGCGACGCCTGGGTCATCAGGCGCGGCTTGAAGGTGGGGTCGGAGAGCACCTGCTGCAGCCGCTCCGGTGCGACCGACGTGTAGAAGCTGAACGTCTTCTTGTCGTCACCAGCGTCGGCGATGAACCGGTCGGTGACCTGGAGGGCCTGGAAGCCGAACTCCAGGTGCCACTTGTCCGGGTACGCGCCGCGGATCGGGTCGGTGGCCGGGTCCCAGTGCGGGTTCCGCTCCAGCTCCATCGACTTGTCCGTGACATGGTTGGCGATGATGTACGGGCCGTTGGAGAAGGGCTCCTTGTCGTACTTCTCCTTGGTGTCCTTAGCCTTGGGCACGATGCCGTACGTCGTCATCGCCAGCGCGTAGTTGGCGTCGGCGTGCGGCTCCTTGAACTTGAAGACGATCGTCTTGTCGTCGGGAGTCTCGAGGTTGTCGAGGCCCTTGCCGTCGTACGGGCCCTTGTAGGCCTTCTTGTAGTCCTCCTCCGTCAGCCACTGCTGGACGTAGGGGGCGCCCTCGGTGCTGTAGTCGGCGAAGAGCCGCTCGATGGACCACTTCACGTCGGCGGAGGTGACCGGGGTGCCGTCCTGCCACTTCACGCCGTCCTTGAGCGTGAACTTCCAGGTCTTGCCGCCGTCGGACACCTCACCGGTGTCGGTGGCGAGGTCGCCGACCAGCTTGTAGTCGTTCTTCGCGATGCGCTTGTAGCCGGTGAGCTGGCGGGCGTACAGCAGGGCGAAGTTGGACTCGACGTTGCTGTAGATGCGGCCCGGGTCGAGGTGGGCGAGGTCGTCACGGCCGATCTGGTTGATCGTGCCGCCCTTGACGACGCCCTCCGGCGCGATCGCGGGACCCTTGGAGTCGTCCGCGGTGCCGATGGTGATCTTCGGTGCCGTGTTGACGGACGGCCCGTTGGTCGAGGCGGCGCTGGGCTTGGCGTCGCCGGCGGGCGTCCCGCCGCTGCCGCCCTTGGCGCAGGCGCCGGTGAGGGCCAGGACGCCTACGGCGAGAACGGCCACTGTCGACCGCTTTCGGATGGACATATCGCTCCTAATCTGGGGGATCTGCGGCGGAGATGGTCAGCGTCTGATCTTGGGGTCGAAGGCGTCGCGCACGGAGTCGCCGAGCAGGTTGAAGGCGACCACGAAGATCAGCAGGGCGATGCCGGGGAACATCAGGTAGGTGATGTCGTCGGTGTAGACCTCGGTCCCGCGAAGGAACATGCGTCCCCAGTCGGGGGTGGGCTCGATCATGCCGACGCCCAGGAACGACAGCGCGGCCTCGGAGGTGACGAGGGCGGGGAGCAGGAGCGTGGACTGGATCAGGATCGGGGTCCACAGGTTGGGCAGCAGTTCCTTGAAGACGATCCGCGCGGGAGAGGCGCCGGTGACCTTGGCCGCCTCGACGAACTCCCGCTCGCGCAGCGACAGGACGTTGCCGCGCAGCAGGCGCGCGAGTCCGGCCCAGCCGAAGACCGTCAGGAAGATGATCAGCGCCGTGGCCCGCAGCCAGACTGGTGTCTCCTCGTCCGGCTTGACCATGAGGTTCTCCAGCACCGGCATGAAGGCGATGATGAAGAGAGTGGAGGGGAACGACAGCAGGACGTCGATCACGCGGCCGATGAAGTAGTCGGTCCTGCCGCCCACGTAGCCGGCGACGATGCCGACCACGATGCCGATCAGCGTCGTGGCGATGGTGGCGGCCAGCGCGATCAGCAGCGACGTGCGGATGCCGTACACGAGTTGCATGAAGACGTCGCGGCCGAGGCCGGGCTCGATGCCGAACCAGAACTCCGAGCTGATGCCGCCGTTGGGCAGGAGCGGGAAGCCGAACTCGTTCAGCAGGTCCGGCCGGTCCTGGCCGTACGTCGTGTAGGGGTCCTTGCCGTACAGCATGGAGATCAGCGGGGCGGCGACGGCGACCAGGATGAAGAACAGGACGATGACCGCCGAGATCATGCCCGTGGGATCCCGGCGGAAGCGCCGCCACATCAGCTGACCGGGGGACCGTCCGACCGGGGCTCCGCCGGATGCGACGGGTGCGATCGCCGCGGCCGGCTCCGAGGTGGTCTCTGAAGGGATCGTCATCGCGCAGGTGCTCCCGGGAGGGACATTAAAGATCGGAAGAAAGCCCGACTTGAGGGAACTTTGGCAAGTTATTTTCCGTAGGTCAATCTGAGAGCCGCCGCCATCTATTTTTTGCCTACTTTGTGCCCCAAAGTAAATCAGCTTGTGTCCGAGGGAATGCTTGACCTGGGCGGACGTGGTACCCGATCATGTCTGTTACGTAAATGCATTTGTGTCACAGATTCGTGACACAACTCCAACATCACCGAGACATGCGGAAATAGCGGCGCGCAGTCCGAGATATCCGGATTTCACGGGTGTCGTGATCGCCCTGTTGGGGTACCTACCGGAGGCCGATCGCGGGGCTGGCGGCCGTAAGGGGCCCGGCGGCTTCGTTCTCGGCGCGTGGTGGGAGGCCGGCATGCGCGGCACAGGCGGTACGGGCGGCGCGGACGACGGGCTCGGCGACGGGCTCGACAACGGGCTCTTCGGGCCGGAGTCGGTGACCTGGCGGGTGATGGGCGAGCCGATCCTTCTGATCGGCGGTTTCCGGGCGCTGCTGCTCCAGGGACTGCACCCGCGCGCGATGCGCGGCGTCACGCAGAACTCCGCGCTCCTCGATCCGGCCGAGGCGTGGGCGCGGTTCCAGCGGACCACCGACTTCGTCCGCGTGCGGACGTTCGGTACCACCGCCGAGGTGGCCAAGGCGGGGGCCAGGGTCAGGCGGATCCACGCCACCCTGACCGCGTTCGATCCGGACCGGGGCGAGTGGTTCCGCCTCGACGACCCCGACGCCCTCCGCTGGGTCCACGTGGGCGAGGTCGACTCCTACCTCTCGGTGGCCCGCCGGGCGGGCGTCCCCCTGAGCGACGCCGACGCCGACCGGTTCGTGGCCGAGTGGCGGCGCGCGGCCGAGGTCGTCGGGCTGCGCGGCGACGACGTCCCCGGATCCGTCGCCGAACTGCGCGATTACATGGAGGCGCAGCGGCCGGGTCTCTACTTCGTGCCCGAGGCGTCGCATCCGCTGCTGCTGTCGCTCAACGCGCCGTTGCCGCTCCGCCTGGCCCCGCTCAAGCCCGCGTTCCCCGTGATCATGATGCTCGCCTTCGCCTCGCTGCCCCGCTGGGCCCGCCGCCTGTACGGCCTGCCCGCCACGCCGCTCGGCGACCTGTGGGCGAGCGCCACACTGAAGACACTGCACCGGGGCCTCGGCCTGGTGCCCGCCCAGATGCGTTACTCGCCGTCCGCGCGGCGGGCCAGGGAGGTCATGGCCGCGTACGGCGGCGTCCGCACCTGATCGGGAAACCTTTGGGGGGTGGGTTGGGACCGGTTTGCCCGGCCATGGCACACTGATAAGCGGTAGCGAACCCATACGCGGGTCCGCGACCATCGAAGACAGAGAGCAAGCGTGCTCCGGGGTCGGTGAAATTCCGAACCGGCGGTGACATCCGTTCCTCACGGGAACGCGGTGAAGTCCGCGACCCGGCCGAAGCCATCGGCCGGTGGACCTGGTGCGATTCCAGGACCGACGGTCATAGTCCGGATGGGAGGAAGCGCGCGAACGGGTGGGGCCGATCCACGGCCGTCCGGCGATGCCGGGCAGGTTGTGAGGGCGTCATCCGTTGACGTGGCCATACGCGTGGCCGCGTCAATCCACCCCGGGGCCCGCCTGGCGACACAGGCGAGGAGGAATGACCGGGGTGAGCGAGCAGATCCCCGCGCGTGCCGATGAGGCGTTTCCCACGGATCCCGCGGACCCCCGAGACGTCCCGCACATGCGGCGCGCCATCGCGCTCGCGGCCCGCGGCCTCGGCACGACCAGCCCCAACCCCGTGGTCGGGTGCGTCGTCCTCGACGCCGCCGCCTCGGTCGTGGGCGAGGGGTTCCACGCGTACGCCGGAGGGCCGCACGCCGAGGTCGTCGCGCTGCGCGAGGCGGGTGAGCGGGCCAGGGGCGGCACGGCGTACGTGACGCTGGAACCCTGCAACCACACCGGCAGGACCGGGCCGTGCGCGGAGGCGCTCCTCGCCGCGGGCGTCGCCCGGGTCGTGGTCGCCGTCACCGATCCCAACCCCGTGGCCGCCGGAGGCGTGACCCGGCTCAGGGAACGCGGCGTCCGGGTCGACACCGGCGTGCTGACCGAGGAGGCCGAGCGGGGCAACGCGGCCTGGCTCACCTCCGTCCGGGCCCGCCGGCCGTACGTGACCTGGAAGTTCGCGGCCACCCTGGACGGCAGGTCCGCCGCGGAGGACGGCACCAGCAAGTGGATCACCTCGCCCGAGGCCCGCTCCGACGTGCACCGCCTGCGGGCGGAGTGCGACGCGGTCGTCGCGGGGATCGGCACGGTCCTCGCCGACGACCCGCTGCTCACCGCCAGACCGTCCGGGGAGGCGGAGCCGCCGGAGCGACTCCCGCTGCGCGTCGTCGTCGACTCGGACGGGCGGATCCCGGCGGGGGCCCGGGTCCTCTCCGGCCCCGCGCCCACCCTGGTCGCCGTGGCGAGCGACGTCGACGTGCCGCCGCACCTCCGGGACGTCGTACGGCTGCCGCGCACGCCGTACGGGCTGGACCTCCGCGCGCTCCTGGCCGAACTGCACCGCAGGCAGGTCGTGAGTGTGCTGCTCGAAGGCGGGCCGAGGCTCGCCGGGTCCTTCGTCAGGGAGGGCCTGGTGGACCGGGTCGTCGGCTACCTCGCCCCGGCGCTGCTAGGGGCGGGGGCGGCGGCGCTCGGCCCGGCCGGGGTCGCCACGATCGGCGAGATCCACCGCCTCGAAATCGAGGATGTCACCCCCATCGGGCCGGACCTGCGGGTCGTGCTCCGCCCGGGAGGCCGTCAGGGCTCCGGGAGCGCCGCCGCGTCCCTCCGGCCGGCACCATCGAAGGAGAACTGAGATGTTCACCGGAATCGTCGAGGAACTGGGCGAGATCGCCGCGGTCGAGCCGCTCGCCGACTCGGCACGCCTGTCGGTGCGCGGCGAGGTCGTCACCTCCGACGCCGTCCACGGCGGGTCGATCGCGGTCAACGGCGTCTGCCTGACCGTCGTCGACGTCGAGGGCGACGTGTTCACCGCCGACGTGATGAAGGAGACGCTGGACCGCTCCTGCCTCGGCGTGCTGGTGCCGGGGTCCCGCGTCAACCTGGAGCGTGCCGTACGCGCCGACCAGCGGCTGGGCGGTCACATCGTGCAGGGGCACGTGGACGGCACCGGCGTGGTGCTCTCCCGCGAGCCCGCCGAGCACTGGGAGATCGTACGGATCTCGCTCCCCGCCGTCCTCGACCGGTACGTGGTCGAGAAGGGCTCGATCGCGGTGGACGGCGTCAGCCTGACCGTGTCCGGGGTGGACTCCGGGGGCTTCGCCGTCAGCCTGATCCCGACCACGCTGGACCTGACCACCCTCGGCCGCAAGCAGCCTGGGGACCCGGTCAACCTGGAGGTCGACGTCATCGCCAAGTACGTCGAGAAGCTCATCGGCGCGCACGGTCTGGGGACCCGGCCGTGAACTGGGCGGAGGCGGGCTTCGGCGTCCTCGGCCAGCACGTCCGCTGGGCCGACCTCGTGGGCAACGTGTGCGCGCTGGCCACGGTCTGGCTCGCGATCAGGAAGACGATCTGGACCTGGCCGGTGCAGCTCGCCGGCGCTGTGCTGCTGTTCGCGGCCTCGATCAGCGCCCACATCACCGGGAACGCGCTGAAGCAGGCGCTGTTCGGCGTGCTCGCCGTCTACGGGTGGATCCGCTGGTCGCGCCGCCTCCGTGACGGCGCCCCCCTGGCCATCAGGTCGGCCACCGCCAGGGAGCGCGTGGCGCTGCTCGCCGTGCTGGCCGCGGGGACGGTCGTGGTCGCTCTGCTCTTCCAGTTCCTCAACGCCCGCGGCCTGGACGTGTCGTGGGCGCCGTGGCCCGACGCGTACATCTTCGTCGGCAGCGCGGTGGCGACCTGGGCGCAGGGCCGGGCGCTAGTCGACTTCTGGCTGCTCTGGGTCGCCGTCGACCTGGTCGGCGTCCCCTTGGCGTTCCGGTCGGGACTCGTCGTCTCCGGCGCTGTCTACGCCGTCTTCTTCGTCATGGTTCTGATCGGGTTCCGCGACTGGCTGCGCCAGTCCCGCACTCTGGAGGCAGTCACCGCATGACCATCCGCCTGGATCCGATCGAGCGGGCCGTCGCCGACATCCGCGAGGGCAAGCCGGTCGTCGTCGTCGACAACGAGCACCGCGAGAACGAGGGCGACCTCATCTTCGCCGCGGCCAAGGCCACGCCCGAGCTGGTCGCGTTCATGATCCGCTACACCAGCGGCGTGATCTGCGTGGCCATGGAGGGAGGCGAACTGGACCGGCTCGGCCTGCCCCTGATGGTCCACGAGAACCAGGAACGCCTGCGCACCGCGTACACGATCAGTGTGGACGCCAGGGACGGGGTGACCACCGGGATCTCGGCCGCCGACCGGGCGCGGACGATCCGCACCCTCTGCGACTCGGCCACCGAGCCGTACGAGCTGGTCCGGCCTGGCCACATCTTCCCGCTGCGGTACCGGGACGGCGGCGTGCTGGTACGCCCCGGCCACACCGAGGCGTCGGTGGACCTGGCCAGGCTGGCGGGGCTGGCCCCGGCTGGCGCCCTGGCCGAGGTCGTCAACGACGACGGCACCATGAAGCGCCTGCCCGCCCTGCGGGAGTTCGCCGACGAGCACGACCTCGCGCTGGTGTCCATCGAGCAGCTCATCGATTACCGCAAGCGCTCCGAGCGCATGGTCGCCAGAGTCGCCGAGACCCGGATCCCCAACCGGTACGGCGTCTGGCGGGCCTACGGCTACTCCAGCGCCCTGGACGGCGGCGAGCACCTCGCCCTCGTCTACGGCGACCTCGACGACGGGGAGAACGTCCTGGTGCGGGCGCATTCGGAGTGCCTCACCGGCGACGTGCTCGGCTCGCTCCGCTGCGACTGCGGCGTGCAGCTCGACCACGCCATGGAGGCCATCGCCAAGGACGGCCGAGGTGTCGTGGTCTACCTGCGCGGGCACGAGGGCCGGGGGATCGGCCTGCTCGCCAAGCTCCGCGCGTACGGCCTGCAGGACAACGGCAGCGACACCGTCGACGCCAACGTGGAGCTCGGCCTGCCGGTGGACGCGCGGGAGTTCTCCAACGCGTCCCAGATGC
Organism: Microtetraspora glauca; assembly: GCA_001570385.1. Taxonomy (GTDB): domain Bacteria; phylum Actinomycetota; class Actinomycetes; order Streptosporangiales; family Streptosporangiaceae; genus Microtetraspora; species Microtetraspora glauca. Next base: position 263,364 of record BBYL01000014.1, read on the forward strand.
TCGCCGACCTCGGCGTGAAATCCGTGCGGTTGCTGACCAACAACCCGGCGAAGGTGCGCGGCATGGACGGCTACGGCATCAAGGTGATCGGCCGCGAGCCCATGCCCGTGGCGGTCAACCCGTACAACGAGAAGTACCTCACGGCCAAGCGCGACCGCCTCGGCCACGACATCCCCAGGGAGGACTCGGAATGAGCGGTGCTGGACGCCCGAAAGCGGCGCCGGTCGAGGCGGGCGGGCTGACCGTCGGCATCGTCGCGGCCCGCTGGCACGCGGAGATCACCGACCGTCTGGTCGAGCGGGCCGAGCAGGCGGCGCGGGACTGCGGCGCGGAGGTGACCGTCATCAGGGTCGCCGGGTCGCTGGAGATCCCCGTCGTGGCGCAGGCCCTTGCGCGCAGGTGCGACGCGGTCGTGGCGCTGGGGGCGGTGATCCGCGGCGAGACGGCGCACTTCGACTACGTCTGCGACTCGGTCACGGCCGGACTGACCAGGGTGTCGCTGGACGAGTCCACCCCCGTCGGCAACGGGGTGCTCACCTGTGAGACGCTCGATCAGGCGCTCGACCGCTCCGGCGTGCCGGGCGGCCACGAGGACAAGGGATACGAGGCCACGGTCGCCGCGCTGGAGACCGCGCTCCTCCTGCGTGGCCCCGCGCTCCTGGGCACCTGATCCATGCAGTAGCTTGCATGCGACCCATCCGACCAACGCAGTTCGGTGATCATGCAGAAGTTCTCAGACGCCCCTCTGACCGGCCACGACGCCCTCGGCGAGTGGGTGGTGAGCCATGACGGCTGACATGACGCCGCCTCCGCTGCCGGTGACCTGGCGCCCCAGGCGGGCCCGCGTCATCGCGTACGGCATGGCCGCGGTGATGGTCGTGGGCGCGCTGATCCTCGCCGTGATCCTGCCCGAGCAGTTCAAGCTGCCCGATCGCATCGGCATGGTCCTCTTCGGCTGCGCGGTGGCGGCCGTGCTGCACCTGCTCGGCAGGCTCCGCGTCGAGGCCGACGAGCGGGGCATCAAGGTCGTCAACGCGCTGCGGACCCACCGTTTCGAGTGGGCCGAGGTGCTCGACGTGAACCTGGCCGAGGGCGATCCCTGGCCCAAGCTCGACCTGGCCGACGGATACAGCGTCGGCGCGATGGGCATCCAGGGAACGGAGAAGGCGCGCTCCCGGAAGGCGGTCTCCGAGCTGCGCGCCCTCATCCGCGCCCGCGGCGAGGCCCCCGACCACGACTGACGCGGAGGCCGCCGGTCAGGCCGTCAGCCGTACCGGCCCCTCCGCGGCGGGGTCCGCCGTGCCGTTCGCCGCACCCGCCGCCGGGCCGCCGAGCAGGCCGCGGCGGCGCAGCTCGGGCAGCACGCCCTCGCCGAACCAGTACGCCTCCTCCAGGTGGGGATAGCCGGACAGAACGAACTCCGAGACGCCGACCGAGGCGTACTCCTCGATCAGGTCGGCGACCTCCGCGTGGCTGCCGACCAGGGACGTTCCCGCGCCGCCGCGGACCAGGCCGACCCCCGCCCACAGGCCCGGATGGATCTCCAGATCCCTTACGGCCCCGCCCCTGAAGCCTTTGCTGAGGGCGAGCATGCGCTTCTGCCCGACGGAGTCGCTGCGCCCGAGGACGGCGCGGGCGGCCTCGATGTCCTCGGCGTCGATCTGGTCGAGCAGCCGTCCGGCCTCGGCCCAGGCAGCGGAGGAGGTGTCCCGGGTGATCACGTGCAGCCGGACGCCGAACCGCAGCGTGCGGCCCTCCTGCGCGGCCAGCGAGCGCACCCACTCCAGTTTCTCCGCGACCTGCGCGGGCGGCTCGCCCCAGGTGAGGTACACGTCCACGTGCCTGGCGGCGACCGGGCCCGCCGCGGCCGACGACCCGCCGAAGTACAGCTCGGGAAGGGGGTCGGGCCGTTCGGCGACGGTCGCCTCCTCGACGTCGTAGTAGGTGCCCTGGAAGTCGAACGGCCCGTCCCAGGCGCCCCGGACGACGGAGAGGAACTCGTCGGTCCGCGCGTACCGCTCGACCTTGTCCAGGTGGTCGCCGAACCGGCGCTGCTCGGCGCCCTCGCCCCCGGTGACGACGTTGAGGAGCAGCCGTCCCCCGGAGATCCGCTGGTAGGTGGCGGCCATCTGGGCGGCCAGCGTCGGGGAGAGCACCCCGGGCCGGAACGCCACGAGGAACTTCAGCCGCGTCGTCACCTGGGTGAGCGCGGCGGTGACCAGCCAGGCGTCCTCGCACCAGGTGCCGGTCGGCGTGAGCACCGCCTCGAAGCCGAGCTGCTCGGCGGACCTGGCGATCTGGCCGAGATAGTCGATCGAGGGCGGGCGGAACGCCCCGGTCACCGGGAGGCCGTACCCGCGGCGCAGCCCGTGCCCGCCGCCGATGATCGCCCTCCCGTCACCCGAGGTGGGGAGAAACCAGTGGAATCTCATGGTTGGCCCTTTCCGACGACGTCGTTGAACCGGCTGTCGATGAAATCGGAGAACCGCACGCTGCCCGGGATCAGGCCCTCGGCGGTGAAGGCGTCGGCGATCCGCTGTTCCGAATCGGTGACGGTGTCGTCGATGGTGATCGGCGTGGTGACGGTGTTCGCGACGGCGGCCCTGGTCACCTTCACGGGCAGGCCGGTCTCCCGTGCCCACACCTCCGCCCATTCGGCCTGGTGCGCGACGGCCCACTTCCTCGCGCGGGCGAGCCGGGAGAGGTAGTCCCGGATTGCGGCCTCCTTGCCCTGGTCCCGCAGGGCGGCGGGGGCGGCGACCTGGAAGTTGAGGCCGTTGACGTAGCCGTCGCCGTCCACCAGGACCTTCGCCCCGTGTTCGAGCCGCGCCTGGGAGGTGAAGGGGTCCCAGATCGCCCAGGCGTCGACCGTGCCTGAGACGAACGCGGCGAGCGCGTCGGCGGGCTGGAGGTACTGCGGCTGGATGTCCGTGAAGGACAGTCCCTCCTTCTTCAGTACGGCGAGCAGGTGATAGTGCGCGGAGCTGCCCTTGGCCACCGCGATCTTCTTGCCCTTGAGCTGGGCGGGCGCGGTGACGGGGGAGCCGCCGGGGATCAGGATCGCGGCCCCGGACAGGGGCTGCCGGTAGGCGGCGACCACCGTGATCCTCGACCCGGAGGCTGCGGCGAAGACCGGTGGGGTGTTGCCGACGCCCCCGATGTCGACCGCCCCGGCGTTCACCGCCTCCAGGAGCGGCGGACCGGACGTGAACTGGGCCCAGGAGACCTTGTAGGAGGTGCCGTCGAGGAGCCCGGCGGCCTTGAGCAGCGCCTCGGATCCGGCCTTCTGATCGCCGATCCGCAATGTCACGGAGGCGCCATCCGGCCCGGACGCTCCTGGCCGGCCGGCCGCGGATCCGGACGTGGATCCGGCCGGGGCGCAGGCCGTACCGACCGAGGCGGCGAGCAGCAGCGCGGCGAGGACTCTCCCGGTCACGTCGCCGTTCCTTGGGGGGACACGCCGAGTGCGGCGAGCAGGGTCGAGTGGAGGGAGACGAGCTCGGGATCGTCGCGGTGCCGGGGCCGCCGGGCCGTGACGAGCGACTCGTGCGCGATGCGCCCTTCGTCCAGGACGAGGACGCGGTCAGCGAGCAGCAGGGCCTCGTCCACGTCGTGGGTGACCAGCAGTACCGCGGGCCGGTGGACGGACCACAGCGTGAGGACGAGGTGGTGCATGGTGATCCGGGTCAGCGCGTCCAGGGCGCTGAACGGCTCGTCGAGGAGCAGCAGCTCCGGCTCACGCACGAGGGCCCGCGCCAGGCTGGCCCGCTGCGCCTCCCCGCCGGAGAGGGTGAGCGGCCAGGCGCCCGCCCGCGCGGTCAGGTCGACCTCCGCCAGGGCCGCGTCGGCCCGCGCCTTCGCGTCCGGCACGTGGAGGCCGAGCGTCACGTTGGCGTGCACCCGCCGCCACGGGACCAGCCGCGGCTCCTGGAACGCCACCGCGACCGATCCGGTGACGGCCACCTCGCCCGCGACCTCGTCGTCCAGTCCGGCGAGCGCCCGGAGCAGGGTCGACTTGCCCGAGCCGCTGCGGCCGAGGAGCGCGATGAACTCGCCCTCGGCGATCTCCAGATCGAGGCGGTCGAGCACGGTGCGGTCGCCGAACTCCCTGGTGAGGTCGCGGACGGCGGCCACCCGGCCCGCCGGAAGGGTCACGCCGCGATGAATTCCCGTCGCCATGCCAGGGCCCTCCTTTCGATGAGTCGTACGAGTGCGTCCGTCAGCAGGCCGAGGGCGCTGTAGACGAGGAGGCCCACCACGATCACGTCGGTACGGAGGAACTCCCTGGCGTCGTTGATCAGGTAGCCCAGGCCGGCGTTCGCGTTGACCTGCTCGGCCACGATGAGCGCGAGCCAGGCGACCCCCAGGCTCTGCCGGAGGCCGACGAGCGTCTGCGGGAGCGCTCCGGGTAGCACGATGTGCCGGATGAGCCGGGCCCGGCCGAGTCTGATCGTCCGGGCGACCTCCGCCAGCTTGCCGTCCACGCCGCGGATCCCGGAGTAGGTGTTCAGGTAGAGCGGGAACGACACGGCGAGGGCCACCAGAAGGATCTTGGGCGCCTCTCCGATGCCGAACCAGAGAATGAACAGCGGGATCAGCCCGAAGAACGGCAGCGCGCGCAGCATCTGCATGATCGGGTCGATCGCGTTCTCGCCCCTGCGGCTCAGTCCCGCGAGCAGGGCGAGGCCGACGCCCGCGACCGCTCCCACGGCGAAGCCGATCAGGACGCGCTGCAAGGAGACGGCGACGGCGGTGGGGAGCGTTCCTTGCCGGACGAGGTCGACGGCTGTCGTGGCGATCACGGATGGGGCGGCGAGCAGGCGCTCCGGGAGCAGTCCCGTGGCGCTGGCGAGCTGCCAGACCGCCACGAGAGCCAGCGGGCTGATCCAGCGCCGCCAGGCGTTGCCGGGCAGCCGCCGGGGCCGGGGACGAGGGCCGGGACGCGATGTCGTCCTGGCCGGTGTCCCCAGTTCGAGGACGGACATCGGGAAACCTCGCAGGGGCCGGTGGATCGGTCATCCACAGGATTACCCATATTCCCTACTTGGTCAATGGGTTTTTAAGCGGTGTCGGGTTTCGCCGTAAAGTTCCGCGTGAACATCCGTCCGACCTGGCGAGGCTGCGAATGAGCGTGCTGATCGACCGGCCCAACTGGCCCGGACCCCGCGGACTCCTCTGGTCGCACCTCGTCAGCGATCATTCGTACGAGGAGCTGCACGGCTTCGCCCGCGTCCTCGGCGTGCCGCCGCGCGCCTTCGACCGCGACCACTACGACGTCCCCGAGACCGTCTACGACCAGGCCGTCCTGCTGGGCGCCGTGGCGGTGTCGAGCCGGGAGCTCGTCTTCCGCCTCAGGGCCTCTGGCCTGCGCCGGCCCAAGCGGCTTCCCCTGGCCAAGCGGTCGCCGGCCGGGTGACTCCGGCTCCCTCGCCCGGCCCCCCTCATGCGCGGTGGTCAGCCGAGCGGGACCGGTTCCCCGCCCCGGTGCTCCCAGGCGGCCGGTCAGGCGAGTGAGGCAAGCTCCCTGGCGATGTTCTCCCTGGCCCTGGCCTCCCAGAGCGCCCGGCCGGTGGCCGTGCCGTACAGATGGGGGTGCTCAAGGAGTCGCCGGAGCACGTGCGAGCGCCCCGCGCGGAACAGCGCGTCGGGCACGTCCCGGTACTCCTCGCGTACGGCGTTCGCGTACGCCGTGTAGCCGGGCCACGCGCCGCCCAGGACGGACAGGTCGGCGTCGCACAGAACGGCGGCGTTGGCGTCACCGGGCTCGTAGGCGTGCGCCGACGTCACCCGCACCAGCCGCGCGACCTCGCGGACGAGGTCGTCCGGCGCCCCGCAGGCGGCCAGCCGGGCCTGCGCGAGCTGGGCGCTCCGCTCCTCGTCCCATCCGGGCCGCCCGTCGTACACCGCGTCGTGGAACCAGGCGGCCAGCCGTACGGCGCCCGGGTCGTCGGCGTGCCCGGCGAGCGGCTCGACGGCGGCGAGGACGGCGTCGAGGTGCGCGGTCGTGTGGTAGCGCCGGTGCGGCTCCGCCCAGCGCGCGATCAGCTCGGCGCGCAGCGCGTCCGCGCACGGGGAGGCGGCGAGGTCCAGGGACGCCGGAGGACGGAGGGCGGGCTGCTCCATGCCCGCGACCTTATCGCCGAATCCGGGCAATCCGTCGGGGACGGCCGGTCATCAGATCTCCTTGAGCGTGGAGACCCCCGCCTTCGGGCGGGGGAGGAAACGCGGCCCGATGCCGCACCCCGAGGGGTGCGCGCCTTCGGCCTGAGCGTTCCACATCCGCTCCCGCTGCTCGCCGTCCTGCCGCACTGGGGCGCGGCCGCGGCCCCGATCTCCCCTGGCTACTGGGCCGTCCGCGGCCTGCGCGCCGCCCTCGCGGGCGACGTCCGCACGTCCGTCGCGGCCTGCAGCACGCTGCTCGCCGTGGCTCTGGCCTGTGGCGCTCTGGCCTCGGCACGCCTGCGGGGCCGCGGCGGACGGCTGGTGGCTCTCTAACGCGAGAACGGCCGGAGCTGCAGAGCAACTCATACGAATCCATCCGGTGTTTGGCGAAATCGACCACAGTCAGGCGAGGGGCGGTGGACGTAGCCTGACTGTGTGTCGCAGACGAACCAGCCGATGGACCAGTGGACGGACCGGGCACCGGCGGCGGGCGCCGGTCGGATGACCGGGAGGGCGGCGGAGATCGACTCGCCCGGCAAGCTGGCCACGCTGCTGGAGGAGCACGACTACCTGGCCGACGAGGGGCTGGCGACGGCGGCGTTCCTCGCCCTGCGGATGGGGCGCCCGCTCTTCCTGGAGGGCGAGGCGGGAGTCGGCAAGACCGAGCTGGCCAAGACGCTCTCGGCGATCCTTTCCGCCCCGTTGATCAGGTTGCAGTGCTACGAGGGGCTGGACGCCGCCCAGGCGCTCTACGACTGGGACTTCGCCCGCCAGTTGCTGCACCTGAAGGCAGCCGAGGCGGCCGGGGTCACCGACGTCCGGGCGCTGGAGGGCGAGATCTACGACCGGAGGTTCCTGATCGCCCGGCCGCTGCTGCGCGCTCTGGAGACCCGGCCGTGCGTGCTGCTGGTGGACGAGATCGACCGGGCGGACGACGAGTTCGAGGCGTTCCTGCTGGAGGTCCTGTCCGACTTCACGATCTCGGTGCCCGAGCTGGGCACGATCAGGGCCGAGACGCCGCCGGTCGTGGTCGTGACCTCCAACCGCACCCGCGAGGTGCACGAGGCGCTCAAGCGGCGCTGCCTGTACCACTGGATCGAGCACCCCGGGTTCGAGCGCGAGGTGGCGATCCTGCTGCGGCGGCTGCCCGCGTGTACGGAGGAGCTCGCCGCCGAGGTGGCCGACGCGGCGGGACGCCTGCGCGGGGCCGACCTGGTCAAGCCGCCCGGTGTGGCCGAGACGCTCGACTGGACGGAGGCGCTGCTCACGCTCGGGGCCTCCCGGCTCAGCCCCGACCTGGCGGCGGTCACCCTCGGCGCGCTGCTCAAATACCGCGAGGACCAGGAGACCGTACGCCGGAACGGCCTGCTGGGCGCCGCGCTCCCGGGAAGCGCGGGCGGCGGCCGTGTCTGAACCTCACGGCGGGCCTGATCTCCACGCCGGGCCTGATCTCCACGCCGGGACCACGGGTGACGAGCGAGACGCCTTCGTGTCGACGATGACCGGGTTCGCCCGTACGCTGCGGGCGGCCGGGGTCGCGGCGGACCACCAGCGGACCCAGGGCTTCCTCGCCGCGCTCCGCGAACTGGATGTGCGCGAGCGGCGTGACGTCTACTGGGCCGGGCGGCTCACGCTGTGCTCGGGTCCCGACGACCTCGACCGCTACGACCGGTGCTTCGCCGCCTACTTCGGGGGCGAGCGGCCGGGCCCCGCCCACCGCGTGCCGACCGTGACCGTGACCCGGTTCGCTCTGCGGCCGGGGGACTCCGGCGACCGGGGTGAGGGACGCGAGGTGGACACGACGGCCGCCACGGCGAGCGAAATCGAGGTGCTGCGCCACCGGGACGTCGCCAGGATGACCGCCGCCGAGCGTGGGGAGGTGGCCCGGCTGCTCGGCATGCTCAGGAGCGCCCGCGAACAGCGCAGGTCGCGGCGCCGCGTGCCGTCCCACCGGGGGGCGATGGACGGCCGCAGGACCGTGCGCGAGGCCGTCCGCCGCGGTGGGGAGCCCGCCCGGCTGCGGTTCCGCGCCCGCAGGGAGAAGCCCAGACGGGTCGTCATGCTGGTGGATGTGAGCGGCTCGATGGCCGCCTACGCCGACACGCTGCTGCGTTTCGCGCACGCCCTCGTCCGCGCCGAACCACGGGCCACCGAGGTGTTCAGCGTGGGCACCCGCCTCACCAGGGTGACCGCGGAGCTGCGCCACCGCGACCCCGGCGTCGCCATGGACGCCGTCTCGGCGGCGATCCCCGACTGGAGCGGCGGAACCCGGCTGGGGGAGGAGCTCAAGGAACTGCTCCGGCTGTCCGACGTACGCGGAGCGATCGTGGTGATCGCCTCCGACGGCTGGGAGCGAGGAGACGCGAGCCTGCTCGGACGGCAGATGGAGCGGTTGTCGCGGCTCGCGCACCGGGTGATCTGGGTCAACCCACACAAGGGGGACCCGGCCTACCGGCCGCTGACCGCCGGGATGCGGGCGGCGCTGCCGTACATCACGGACTTCGTCGCCGGGCACAGCCTGGCGGCCTTCGAGGAGCTCGCGGCCCTGCTCGGCAAAGGCAACGGCAACCGCAACGGCAACGGCAACGGCAACGGCAACGGCAAGGGCATGGGCATGGGCGGCATGGACAAGGACAAGGGCGGGTCGTGGCCCGACGGCGACGCGGGGAGGCCGGATGCGTGACGTGCTGTCCCAGATCGTGCGCTGGTGGGAGGCGGGGGAGCGGTTCGGCCTCGCCACGGTGGTCGGGACGTTCCGTAGCGCGCCACGGCCGCCCGGCGCGTCCATGGCCGTGCTCGGCGACGAGGCCACCGGCAGCGTCTCCGGCGGCTGCGTCGAGGGCGCGGTCTACGAGCTGGCCCAGCAGGTCGTCGGCGACGGCACGCCCGTGCTCCAGCGTTACGGCGTCAGCGACGACGACGCGTTCTCCGTGGGGCTGACCTGCGGCGGCATCATCGACGTGTTCGTCGAACCGGTCTCGCGCGAGACCTATCCGGAGCTGGGGGAGATCGCCGCCTCCATCGAGCGCCGCGAACCGGTCGCGGTGGCGACGATCGTCTCCGGGCCGGGCCGGATCGGCGCCCGCCGCGTCGTCCGGGCGGACGGCGCCTCGGGCACGCTCGGCTCCTCCCGGCTGGACGACGCGGTGGACGACGACGCCCGCGGCATGCTCGCGCAGGGACTCACCGGGGTCCGCCGGTACGGGCCCGAGGGCGAGCGGCGGCTGGACGACCTCCAGGTCTTCGTGCAGTCGTTCGCGCCGTCCCCGCGCATGCTGGTGTTCGGGGCCATCGACTTCGCCGCGGCGGTCGCGAGGATCGGCAAGTTCCTCGGCTACCACGTGGTGGTCTGCGACGCCCGCCCGGTCTTCGCGACGGCCAGGCGCTTCCCCGATGCCGACGAGGTCGTGGTGAAGTGGCCGCACGACTACCTGTCCACGGCCGTGGTGGACGAGCGGACCGTGATCTGCGTCCTCACCCACGACCCCAAGTTCGACGTCCCGCTGCTGGAGGTCGCGCTGCGCACTCCGGCGGCGTACGTGGGGGCCATGGGGTCGCGGCGCACCCACGAGGACCGGCTGCGCAGGCTGCGCGAGGCGGGCATCGCGGAGGCGGAGCTGGCCCGGCTGCGCTCGCCGATCGGGCTGGACCTCGGCGCGCGTACGCCCGAGGAGACGGCGGTGTCGATCGCGGCCGAGCTGATCCAGCTCCGGTGGGGCGGTTCGGGCCGTGCGCTCACCGAGACCACGGGCCGCATCCACGGCGACGGCGAGGCACATGGGCACGGCTGACCGGGGCGCCGTCGCGGGCCTCCTGCTGGCGGCGGGGTCGGGGCGCAGGATGGGCGCGCCCAAGGCTCTGGTCGAGTTCGAGGGCGAGCGGCTCGCCGACCGGGGCGTGCGGCTGCTCGCGGAGGGTGGTTGCGACCCCGTCCTGATCGTGGTCGGGGCCGTCGCGGTCCAGGTGGCGGGCGCGATTGCCGTGCCCAACCCGGACTGGGCCACCGGCATGGGCTCGTCGCTGCGCGCGGGCCTCGACGCGCTGCCCGGCTCGGCCCGCGCGGTGGTGATCGCCCTCGTGGACCAGCCGCTGGTCCGCCCGGAGGCCGTGCGCCGGCTGATCGAGGCGTTCCGCGCGGGCGCCACCGTCGCCGTGGCGGCGTACGGAGGCGCGCCGCGCAACCCCGTGCTCATCGCGCGCGAGCACTTCGCCGAGGTGTCCGCGCTCGCGGAGGGAGACGTGGGGGCCCGCCCCTTCCTGCGCGCGCGCGGCGAGCTGGTGACCCGGGTGCCCTGCGACGACGTGGGGGATCCGGCCGACCTCGACACCCCCGAGGACCTGCGCGCGATGGAAGGCCGCTGACTCCCGCGAATCACCCGATCGCCCGAGGCGGCGGCGTCTTCCGGTTCCGCGGTTCCCGCGATCCGGGGGCGACACCTTGCCGTGCCCGGCGGAGTGGTCCGCGTTCCCCGCCTGCCGTGGCCGAGGTTGGCCGCCGGGCGCGCGAATCGTTAGCCTTGGCCCGAGGAAACGGAACATCATTCGGTTTCGGTGCTGCGCGCGGAAGGACGTACGGGATGCGGATCGGAATGGCCCTCAACTACGCCGGGGGTTTCAAGGAGACCGTCGCCGAGCTGGCCGACTACGAGAAGGCCGGGCTGGACGTCGTCTTCGTCGCCGAGGCGTACAGCTTCGACGCGGTCAGCCAGATGGGCTACATCGCCGCGAGGACCGAGCGGCTCCAGATCGCCTCGGGCATCCTGCCGATCTACTCCCGCACCCCGGCGCTCCTCGCGATGACGGCCGCCGGGATGGACTACGTCTCCGACGGCCGCTTCACGCTCGGCCTCGGCGCCTCCGGCCCGCAGGTCATCGAGGGCTTCCACGGGGTGCCGTACACCGCGCCGCTCGGCCGTACCCGCGAGGTCATCGAGATCTGCCGCAAGGTCTGGCGGCGGGAGCGGCTGCAGTACGCCGGGAAGCACTACACGCTGCCGCTGGAGGGCGGCACCGGCCTCGGCAAGCCGCTCAAGCTGATCAACCACCCGGTGCGGGAGCGCATCCCGATCGTGCTCGCCGCCATCGGGCCCAAGAACGTCGAGCTGGCCGCAGAACTGGCCGAGGGCTGGGAGCCGATCTTCTTCGTCCCGGAGAAGGCGGCCGACGTGTGGGGCGCGTCCCTGGCCGCGGGCCGGGCGCGGCGCGACCCGTCGCTCGGCGAGCTCGACGTCATCGCCCAGGCGTTCCTCGCGATCGGCGACGACGTGGAGGGCATCCGCGAGCTGGGCCGCCCGATGGCCGCGCTCTACATCGGCGGCATGGGGGCCAAGGGCAAGAACTTCTACAACGACCTGGCTCGCCGCTACGGCTACGAGAAGGAGGCCGAGCAGATCCAGGAGCTCTACCTCCAGGGCAAGAAGGACGAGGCCGCCGCCCTGGTCCCGGCCGAGCTGCTGGAGCGGATGTCCCTGATCGGCTCCGAGGGCCATGTGCGCGAGCGGGTGGCGGCGATGCGGGAGGCCGGGGTGACCACCATCAACGTCGCGCCGATCGCGGGCACCCACGCGGAACGTCTCGCCCTGATCGAGAAGATCAGGGACATCGCGGCGTAACGGCCCGCCCGGCGGCGTCACCCGTGCCGTACCTGACCTTGGTGGTGATGACCAGGTCGTCGCGGCGCCGGCCCGGAGGCCGGCGGTCACGGCTCAGGGGCGCAGGCAGGCGGAGAAGACGGCGGTGAGCCTGGCCTCCACGGCCGCCTGGTCGGCGTCGCGGAGCGGCTCCGGGCCGAGCAGGCGGCGCAGTGAGCTGACGCCGAGGATGAACGTCACCGCGAGCGCGGCCCGCTCCCTCGGGCGCGGGCCGGTCAGCCGCTCGGCGATCGCGCCGATCATGGCGTCCTCGACCCGCGCCCGGAGCACCGCTCTGATCTCCGGGCTGTTCCCCGCGCGGTCGATCGTGCGGGTGAGCTGCTCGACCGTCCCGGTGCTCAGCCGCGCCGCCATCCGAGCCGCCAGCCGGGCGGGCAGTCCCTCGGGGTCGCCCTCTATGACGGCCTCAAGCGTCGAGCCCGTCGCGACCACCTGGGCGAACAGGCCCGCCTTGGTGCCGAAGTATCGGTTGATCAGGGACACGTTGGCGTCGGCCGCGGCGGCGATCATCCGCATCGTGACCTGCTCGTAGCCGTGTTCGGCGAACAGCTCCCTGCCCGCCTCCAGGATCCGCCGGCTGGTCGCGGCACGATCTCTCGCCATGAGGGGCCACCCTAACGGGTTTGACATGTAAACAAGCGTCTACTAATCCTTAGAAGAACTAACTAAGGTGGGGGATCCGTGACTGACGTGGCGAATCGGGCGGGAACCCGCCGGACGTATACACATCGAGAGGTCATGGAGATCCTCTCCGGCCTCCTGCTCGCGCTCCTGACCTCGATGATCTCGACGTCCGTCGTCGGCACCGCGCTCCCCACGATCGTCGGCGACCTCGGCGGGCAGGACCAACTCTCCTGGGTCGCCAGCGCCACGCTGCTCACGATGACGGTCTCCACCCCGCTGTGGGGCAAGCTCTCCGACATCTTCGGGCGAAAGCTGATGTTCCAGACGGCCCTGGTGCTGTTTGTGGCCGCCTCGGTTGTCGCCGGCCTGTCGCAGAACATGGGCATGCTGATCGCGGCGAGAGCCGCGCAGGGCCTCGGCGCGGGCGGCCTCTCCGCGCTCACCCAGGTGATCCTCGGTGACGTGGTCGAGCCCAGGGAACGGGGACGCTACTCCGGTTACGTCGGCGCGGTGTTCGGCGTCTCCACCGTCGCCGGGCCGCTGCTCGGCGGCTTCATCGTGGACGCGTCCTGGCTCGGCTGGCGGTGGTGCTTCTACGTCTGCATCCCGCTCGCCGTCATCGCGTTCGCCGTCATCCAGAAGGTCCTCCGCCTCGATCATGAGCACCGCGACGCCCGCATCGACTGGTGGGGGGCCTTCACCATCACCGGGGCGGCCACCTCGTTCATGCTCGTGCTCTCCCTCGGCGGGCACGAGTTCGACTGGAACTCCCCCTGGACGTACGGCCTGTGCGCGCTCGGCGTGATCATGATCCTGCTCGCGGTGGTCGCCGAGCGCCGGGCCACCAGTCCGATCCTCCCGCCCCGGCTGTTCGGGAACCGGACCTTCGTGCTGGCGAGCCTGGCCTCCCTCCTCGTCGGCATCGCCATGTTCGGCGCGATGATCTACCTGCCGCAGTACCTCCAGATCGTCAAGGGCATGAGCCCGACGGACTCCGGTCTGATGACGCTGCCCATGGTGGTGAGCCTGTTCCTCGGTTCCATCGTCTCCGGCCGGATCGTCACCAGGACCGGCCGGTGGAAGCTCTTTCCCGTGGCCGGCATGGTGCTGGTCGCGGTCGGCCTCGGCCTGCTCTCGCGGCTGCACGTGGACTCCGGCTACCTCGTGATCGGCCTGGACATCGCGGTCTTCGGCGTCGGCCTCGGCCTGACCATGCAGATGCTCATCCTCGCCGCGCAGAACGCCGCGGAACTGCGCGACATGGCCTCCACGACCTCCGGCGTCTCGTTCTTCCGCAGCCTCGGAGGCGCGGTGGGCGTGGCCGCCTACGGCGCGATCCTCACCAACAAGGTCAAGAGCGAGATGACGTCCCTGATGACGGCCGCGCACATCAGGCCGTCCGGCTCCGGGACCACGCTCAGCCTCGGCACCCCCGAGGCGATCGGGAAGCTCCCCGACCCCATCCGCGCGATCGTGCTCGAGGCGTTCGCCCGGGGCATGCAGATGGTCTTCCTCGTCGGTGTGCCCGCCGCGCTCCTCGGGGTCGTCGCGGTGCTGTTCCTGCGCGAGGTGCCGCTGCGGTCCTCGGGCGGGGCCCAGACCCGGCGGCCCGCCCACGCCGAGAACTCCTGAGCCCGCGGCCGGTCACGGGGGTCGGAAACCGCCCGGCGGGCGCGTAGAGTCCGATCCGTCGGATCGGAGGACTTCCATGCCATTCGTCTCACGCCGCGCCAGGGTCGCCGCGGCACTGCCCCAGCACGACGTGACCGCGCTGCTCGTCACGCGACCGGTCAACGTGCGCTATCTCACCGGCCTGTCCAGCTCAAACGCGGCGGTCCTCGTCACCGCCGACGGGGAGGCCGTGCTCGCCACGGACTCCCGCTACATCGAGACCGCCAGGCGCGAGTGCGCGGACGCCGGGCCGATCGAGGCCCGCGACGTCACGGGCGCGCTGGCCGGGCGTTCGGGGCGGGTGGCGATCGAGGCCCACGACATGTCCGTGGCCGAGTACCACCGGCTCCTCGGCGACCATCCGGGCCTCACCCCCGTCAGCGGCCTCGTCGAGGAGGTCAGGACCGTGAAGGACGAGGGCGAGATCGAGGCGCTCCGCCGCGCCTGCGCGATCACCGACGACGCGTTCTCCCAGGTGGTCGAGCGGATCGCCCCCGGCGTCACCGAGCGTGAGGTCGCCCGCTGGCTGGAGTCCGCCATGACGGAGCTCGGCGCGGAGAAGCCCGCCTTCGACTCGATCGTGGCGAGCGGCCCGAACGGGGCGATCCCGCACCACTCGCCGTCCGGCCGCGCGATCGAGCCCGGCGATCTGGTGACCATGGACTTCGGCGCCCGCGTCGACGGCTACCACGCCGACATGACCCGGACCGTGGCCGTCGGCCGGCCCGCCGACTGGCTGCGCGACCTCTACGAGCTCGTACGGCAGGCGCAGCGCGCGGGCCGCCGTGCCGTACGGACGGGGGCGACGGCGCATGACCTGGACGCGGCCGCGCGCGGTGTGATCGAGGAGGCCGGGCACGCCGAGCACTTCGGCCACGGCCTGGGACACGGGGTCGGCCTGGAGATCCACGAGCTGCCGTTCCTCGGCCCCGGCAAGACCGGTAGAATAGACGATCGGGTTCCGCTCACCGTTGAGCCGGGGGTCTACCTGCCCGGCAGGGGCGGGGTGCGCATCGAGGACACGCTGGTGACTCGTGCCGACGGGCCGGAGCTCCTCACACTGACGACCAAGGAGCTGCTCGTCCTCTAGGGCAGCCGCACTCAGGAGAACCACGTGGCGACGACGAACGACCTGAAGAACGGACTGGTGCTCAAGCTCGACGGCGGTGAACTCTGGACCGTCGTGGAGTTCCAGCACGTCAAGCCCGGCAAGGGCGGCGCGTTCGTCCGCACCAAGCTGAAGAACATCATGTCCGGCAAGGTCGTGGACAAGACCTTCAACGCGGGCGTCAAGGTCGAGGTGGCCAACGTCGACAAGCGCGAGATGCAGTACTCCTACCTCGACGGCGACGACTACGTCTTCATGGACACCGAGACCTACGACATGCTGAACGTCTCGCGTGCGGCCGTGGGCGACGCCGCCAACTATCTGCTGGAGAACATGCTGGCCACGGTCGCGATCAACGAGGGCAACGTGCTCTACGTCGACCTGCCGGCCGCCGTCGAGCTGACCATCGCCGAGACCGAGCCCGGCCTCCAGGGCGACCGCTCCACCGGCGGCACCAAGCCCGCCAAGCTGGAGACCGGCGCCGAGATCAAGGTCCCGCTCTTCATCACGACCGGCGAGAAGGTCAAGGTCGACACCCGCAGCGGCGAATACCTCGGTCGGGCCTGACGTGTCGGCTCGCGGCAAAGCCCGCCGGCGCGCGCTCGACATCCTCTTCGAGGCGGAGGCGCGCGACGAGAGCCCGCTGAACGTCCTGGCCGAGCGTGTCGAGCGCGCGGAGCCGCCCGTCAACGAGTACACGTCCACCCTCGTCGAAGGCGTGGCGAGGCATCTGACCCGCATCGACGAGCTCCTCGCGACGTACGCCGAGGGCTGGACGCTGGAGCGCATGCCCGCCGTCGACCGCAACATCCTGCGCGGCGGCACCTACGAGATGCTCTGGTCGGCCGAGGTCCCCGAGGGCGTCGTCATCAGCGAGTGGGTCCATCTCGCCGCGGAGCTGTCCACGGACGAGTCGCCGCATTTCGTCAACGGCCTCCTCGCCCGCTTCAAGCAGCTCAAGCCGTCGCTCTC
Organism: Microtetraspora glauca; assembly: GCA_001570385.1. Lineage (GTDB taxonomy): Bacteria > Actinomycetota > Actinomycetes > Streptosporangiales > Streptosporangiaceae > Microtetraspora > Microtetraspora glauca. The sequence goes on from BBYL01000014.1 coordinate 279,552, forward strand.
GCTCTGACCGCCCGCGTGCGGTCTCCGCTTCCGGGCCGTTCCCGGCAGACCGGCCGCACCGCCCGGGGGTGCCCGGCAGTGCCGTTAGGCTGGCGGGAGCCGTACGAGGGAGGGGCGAAAGTGCGTGACGCCACGCGGCAGACCGTCGTCTGGGAGGCGCTGCGCGCGGTCCTGGCGGACCGGATGGCCGCCACGGGACGCGGGTCGCTGGACATCGTGGACGCGGGGGGTGGCACGGGCGGGTTCGCGGTGCCGCTGGCCCGGCTCGGGCACGCCGTCACCGTGGTCGATCCGACACCGGACTCGCTGGCCGCCCTGGAGCGCCGGGCCGCTGAGACGGGCGTGAGCGTCAAGGGCCTGCAGGGGGACACCGGAGACCTCGGCGACCTCCTGGAGCCGGGCAGCGTCGATCTGGTGCTCTGTCACAGCGTCCTGGAGTACGTCGAGGATCCCGCCGCCGCCCTCACCGCCGCCGCGGGCATCCTGCGCCGGGGCGGCGTGGTCAGCGTGCTGGCCGCCAACCCGGTCGCCACGGCCATCCACCGTGCCCTGTCCGGGAACTTCGGCGAGGCGCGCCAGGTGCTCGCCGACTCGGCCGGGCGCTGGGGCGACCGCGACCCGACGCCCCGCAGGTTCACCAGGGAGGCCGTGACGGGCCTCCTGGCCAAGGCGGGGTTCACCGTCGGCGAGGTGCACGGCGTCCGGGTCTTCGCCGACCTGGTGCCCAGCAGGCTCGCCGAAGGCGATCCCGCCGCGCTCATCGAGCTCGAGCAGGTGGCCGCGGCCCATCCCGTGCTACGCGACATCGCCACGCAGGTGCACGTCATCGCCTATCGATAGAACGGATGTTCGGATAGGATCGCGAACGTGTCCCGGAAGCAGATGCTCCCCCAAGGCGGCGGCGGGCTGGCCGACGACAGCGGCTGCCCGATCCTGCACGTGGACATGGACGCGTTCTTCGCCAGCGTCGAGCTCCTCGACCGGCCCGAGCTGCGCGGCCTGCCGGTCATCGTGGGCGCCGCCGGGGCCCGCGGGGTGGTGCTCAGCGCCACCTACGAGGCCAGGCGGTTCGGGGTGCACTCGGCGATGCCGATGACCCGGGCCATGCGGCTCTGCCCCCGGGCGACGATCATCCCGCCCAGCCACGGGAAGTACGCCGAGGTCTCCAGGGGCGTCATGGAGATCTTCCGGTCGATCACCCCCGAGGTGGAGCCGATCGCCTCGGACGAGGCGTTCCTCGACGTCGGCGGAGCCCGGCGCCGGCTCGGCCGCCCCGCGGCCATCGCCGCGATGATCCGCGAGCAGGTCGCCGAGAGATACGGCATCACCTGCTCGGTCGGCGTCGCGAGCACCAAGTTCGTGGCCAAGCTCGCCTCCCGCCAGTGCAAGCCCGACGGGCTGCTGGTCGTCGCGGCCGACGGCGTGGTGGACTTCCTCCACCCGCTGCCCGTCGCCGCGCTGTGGGGCGTCGGAGAGCGCACAGAGCAGGCCCTGGTCCGCCTCGGCATCCGGACCGTGGGCGACCTCGCCCAGGTGCCCGTCTCCACCCTCCAGCGTGAGTTCGGCGCCGTGGGCGCCCACCTGGCCGCGCTCGCCTGGGGCCGGGACGAGCGCCCGGTCGTGCCGCACACCCCCGACAAGAGCATCGGCAACGAGGAGACGTTCCCCTTCGACGTCGACGACCCCGAGGCGATCAAGCGCGAGCTGCTGCGGCTGTCCGAGCGGGTCGCCGCCCGGCTCAGGGCGAGCGGTCACGTCGGCCGGACGGTCAGCGTCAAGCTGCGCCGTTCCGACTTCACCACGATCACCAGGTCGCGCACACTGCGAGAGGCGACCGACGTCGCCAAGGAGATATTCACCACATCATGCGAGCTCTTCGAGGCCGCCGGGCTGGATCGGGTCCGGCTCAGGCTGGTCGGAGTGCGGGTGGAGAACCTCCGCCCGGCCGGTACGGCCACCCGTCAACTCAGCCTCGGCGAGCGGGAGACGGGCTGGCGGGAGGCGGAACAGGCGATGGACAAGGCCATCCGGCGCTTCGGTCCCGATGCGGTCCGCCCGGCCTCTCTCGTTCAGCGTCCGTTTGGTCCAATGGATCTATGACGTCACCTCCGGTTTGGACCACGTTGGACGTTTTCTTTCGTCTACGTCTACAGCCTCGTATTCTGGGGATAACCGACCGCGAGGTCCGGACACCCCGTGTCGTCCGTTGCCGTCTTCCCCGAAATGGGGCCGTCCTTGGGAGGCGCCGTGCCGCTGTCTGAGCACGAGCAGCGCTTGCTCGACCAGATCGAGCAGGCCCTCTATGCCGAGGACCCGAAGTGGGCCAACGCCGTTCGGATCAGTGATCCACGCAGCCACTACAAGCGCCGCCTGGTGAAGGCCTCCATTGGCTTCGCACTCGGTGTCGTCCTGCTGATGGTCGGCGTCATCGCGAATCCGATCATCGGCGTCGCCGGGTTCGTGGTCATGCTGGCGACCTGCCTGTGGGGCCTGTCCAGCTGGAAGCGCATGAACGGCTTCGGCGGCGAGAGCCCGCCCGCCCAAGCACGGGGCAGGCGCCAGCAGCGGAGGGGGTTCATGGACCGCATGGAGGAGCGCTGGCGCCGCCGCACCGACGAGCGGTGAGCACACCCTCGACAGCGGCCGGCCCGGAGCCCGCCGAGGCGGCTCACCCGGAGTGAGCCGCCCCTGATCCCGGGGCGCGGCGCCCGACGGTTTCCCTACCGCATGGCCTACCGCGTGCCTACTGTGTGCCCTACCGCAGCGCGGTGCCCGACGGTTTCCCTACCGTGTGGCCTACGCAGCGCGTGCCCTACCGCGGGCCGGCCCCGCTCCGTGACAACGGCCAGAGCCGGACGCCCTCCAGCCGGTCGAAGACGTCCAGAACCCCCGTGCCGGCCGCCCGCAACCGCAGCAGGGTCGACCTGGGAGCGAGCACCGCCCCGACCCGCCTCTTCCTCGAAACCGTGGCCGTCAGCGCCCGCCGCACCCGCCGAAGCTCGTCGGACCCCGGCCCGGTGGCCGGCAGCGACGGGGCGTAACGCATCCGCTCCTCCGCCGTCGCGATGCTCGTGACCGCGGCCCCCGTGTCCGCGTCGAACTCGTACATCTCGGCCAGCCTCCTGGCGAGCGCGCGCGGGCTCTCGCTCGGCTCCCGCGCCATGCCGAGATCGGTCAGCGTGTCGCACAGCTCGGCCCAGGCCGCCCTGATCGCGGCCGACGCCCCGGCCGTCGCGGCCGCGTGCTCTCCCCGGGGCGCCGTGGGCACCGGTCCCGCCGCGCCGCGCCGGATCAGCGTCCGCCTCCGGCGGCGTACCAGCGACCGCGCCGCCGCCGGCACGAGCGCCAGCAGCAGGACCGCCGCCACTCCCATCCCGACCTTGGCGGACACCGGCAGACCGGGGTCCACGGTGACGGGGAGGGCGCCGAGATCGCGGTCGAAGTCCCGGGGATTGCGGCGGACCGGGGCGCCGCCGCCGGTGGTGTCGTCATCCTCCGACGACGGGCCCGTGGACGGATCCGCCGACGGCGTGGCCTCGGGCGCGAGCGGCAGCGAGTAGTCGGGCACACGGGCCGTGCCCTGACCCGCGCCGCCGGCCGGCGTCGGCTCGAAGCGCAGCCAGCCCGCGCCCTCGAAGTACAGCTCCGGCCAGGCGTGCGCGTCATGCGTGCGCACCGACCAGGAGTCACCGACCTTCGTGCCGCCCGTGTAACCGATCGACACCCGGGCGGGGATGCCGATCATCCGCGCCATCACGGCCATCGCGCTGGCGAACTGCTCGCAGTAGCCCGCACGGCCGGAGAGGATGAACCGCGACAGCGCGTCGCCGCCCGACCCCTTCGTCCGCAGGCTGTAGGTGAATCCGCCGCTCTTGGTGAACCACTCCTGCAGCAGGACCGCCTTCTCGTACTGCGTGCCGCCCCCGGAGGTCACCCGCTCCGCCATGGCCTTGATCTTGGGATCCAGCTGATCCGGAAGCGCCACGAAGCGGGCGTCGGGCGACTGCGTCCCCATCACCTCCAGCTGGGCGTGCGTCGGCCTCGGCTCGGTCACCACCACCCGGTAGTCCAGCCCCGCGGCCTCGTCCTTGGTGGAGAACACCATCCGGGACGCCTGGTCGGCACGCCAGTCGCCATCGGCGTCGACCTGGACCGCCGGATAGGGCAGGGGAAGGAACAGCAGCGAGTCGATGTCGTCGCTCACGCTGATCCGGCTCTCCACCCGGTTCGTCGCCACACCGGGCCCCAGGCCGGGCGGAGGGGGAAGCGGCCCCTCGGACACCCGGTCCTCCGGACGCCCGCGCAGCGGGCTCACCGTCCACTTCAGCCCGTCGAAGACGTCGAGCGAATAGATCCGCAGGTAACGCGGCTGATCGTCGGCGCTGGTGTACGTCAGCACCGTCGCGTTCTCCTGCTGGGCCAGCTGGCCGCTGAGCTTGGCGATGGCGTCGGGGATGCCGATGCTGCTGCCACCACGCCCCGAGCCGTTGCCCACGCCGAAGCCGAACAGCGGGTCCGGGCTCAGCGCGGGGATCAGGGCGGGCACGACGATCGCGAGAGTGATCGCGGTCGCGCCGATCCGCTTGCCCGACAGAGCCAGCCGGCCGGAGTCCGCCTTGTCCGCCCCAGCCGTCCGCGACCGCCGCACCAGGACCGCGCGGCCCCAGTGGCTGAGCCGCTCGCGGCTGTCCGCCACCAGCAGCCCGACATAACCGATCGCGGCGATCACGAACGCGGGCCAGGCGACGGGCTCGGTCAGCACGGCCGCGGGGACCGTGAACAGGCCCAGCAACGGCAGCCCCGCCAGCGCCGCGCGGCGCAGCCGTACCGCGAACAGGTCGACGAGGACGGCGATCAGGCCGATCCCGCTCGCCGTCAGCAGGGTGACGCCGGGTTCGGTGGGCACAGGCGCGGCGAACCGCTGGATGTCGGCGAACCCCTCGGCGAACAGCTCGCCCAGCCGGAGCACCGACGCCTTGGTCGGGACCACCCAGGCCCACGTCTCCTGCTTGGCGAACGTGGCCGACAGGTACACCCCCACCAGGAGCAGGAGCACGGGCGGCACCGCCCACCTCGGTACGGCGAACCGCGACGCCAGAGTCGCCGCGGTCGTCGTCACCAGGAGCGTGCCCACACCGGCCCAGAACCAGGCGCCGCCGTCGAACAGCGAATAGAGCGTCAGGGCGACCGAGCCGGTGGCCAGCCCCGCCGCGATCGGCAGCCTCATCGCCCGCTCACCGTTCCTCGCCCCTCGCCTCTCGCCCGCATGACCGCGCTCATCGGTCGCTCACCGTTCCTCGCTCGCCGCGCGGGCCGCTCGTTCCTCGCGGTCCACTTCACTCGCCACGTCGGGTTCGCTCCGTCTCACGCCGCGCTCCTCTTGTACGCCGCCTCGGGCCAGACGGTGGCGAGGGACGTGCCGGAGGGAAGCCGCAGCACCCGCCACCCGCCGCCGGCCAGCACACCCTGCGCCGCCTCGAACGACTCGTCGGGGACGGAGTCCCAGCTCGTCACGTCGAGCAGGACCGCGACCCCGGTCACCCCGGTGTGCCGCAGCCGGGCCAGCGCCTGAGCCTCCTCGATGTCGATCGCCCCGAGGACCGCCACGATCAGCCCGTCCCCGCCGCCCTGGCGCAGCGCCGCCACACCGTGTTCGAGTGAGCGCGCCGAGCTCTGCCGTACGACGGAGAGGGTGTCGAGCAGCGACCACGACACACCGCCATCGGCGAGGTGCTGCGGGCCCTGGTCGGTGACCAGGCGCAGGCCGAGGCCCTCGTGCGCCAGGTGCACGCCGATCGACGCGGCGGCGGAGACCGCCACCTCGAACGACGAACGCGGCCCGTCGCCCCGGTGCGCGTGCCTCCGGGTGTCCAGCAGGAGCGCGCCCCTGCTCTGCCACTGCTGCTCCTCACGCCGCACCATCAGTTCGCCGCGCCGTGCGGTCGACCTCCAGTGCACCCGCCGCAGGTCGTCGCCCTGGCGGTACTCGCGCGGCGCCACGTCGTCGTCGCCGGCCGCGGCCACCGACCGGGTACGGCTGTCGCCCCCACCGCTCCACTCGCCGGAGAGGCGCACGTGGGGGAGCGGGACCACCTCGGGGACGACCACCAGCGTGTCGGTGATGGTGAACGACCGGGTGAGCTCGACCATCCCGAACGGGTCGGTGATGCGGACCGACAGGGGGCCGATGGGATAGCGCCCTCGCAGGTCGGAGTGGACCTTGTAGTCGACCTCCCGGACGCCGCGCGACTCCACCCGGTCGAGGACGAACCGGGGCCGCGTCCCCAGCGCGTACTGGAGGTTGTCCTCGACGAGCAGCAGCCCGGTCGGCAGCCGGGTGACGTTCTCCAGCCGCAGGGTCACCGTGCTGTCGGTGCCCGCCTCGACGCGGGCGGGGTCCAGGCGCCTGGCACAGGTCAGCCGGTAGCGGGTCCTGGCCACGACCATCGCGGCCAGGAGCGGCATCGCGATGATCATCACCGCGATGCGCAGCAGGTCGTGCTCGCCGAGGACGAGGGCGCACAGCAGCGCCGCGACCCCGGACGCGAGGAAGGACCTGCCGCGCGAGGTCAGCGCCTTGAGCCCGGTCATCGAATCTCCTTGAACTCTCCCGGGGCGGCGGGCCCGAAGCCTCCGGCCCGGGAAGGACGTCAGTTCGTGTCCGGCACGGGGACGCGGCGTACCAGCTCGGCCAGAACCTGCTCCGGATGGCGGCGCTGTCCCTGCGCCTCGATGCTGGGCAGCAGCCGGTGCGCGAGCACGGGCACCGCCAGCTCCTGCAGGTCGTCCGGGATCACGTAGTCCCGACCGGCGAGCGCCGCGTGCGCTCTGGCACCGCGCACCAGGTGAAGGGTGGCGCGCGGCGAGGCGCCCAGGCGCAGGTCCGGGGAGCGCCGGGTCGCGGTGACCAGGTCGACGGCGTATTTCTTCACCGCCTGGGAGACGTAGACCGCGCGGACCGCCTCGATGAGCGCGTGCACCTCGGCGGTCGTGGCCACCGGCTCCAGCTTGCCGAGAGGCTGGGAGGCGCCGTGCACGTCGAGCATCTCCAGCTCGGCCGTCGGCTCGGGGTAGCCCATCGCGATCTTCGCGGTGAAGCGGTCCCGCTGCGCCTCGGGAAGCGGATAGGTGCCCTCCATCTCGATCGGGTTCTGCGTCGCGATCACCATGAAGGGCGACTCGAGCTCATAGGTGACGCCGTCCACCGTGACCTGATGCTCTTCCATGCACTCCAGCAGCGCGGACTGCGTCTTGGGGGAGGCGCGGTTGATCTCATCGCCGACCACGATGTTGGCGAAGATCGGCCCGGGCTTGAATTCGAACTCCCGGGTCTGCTGGTTGTACGCGCTGACACCGGTGATGTCGCTCGGCAGCAGATCGGGGGTGAACTGCACGCGCCTGACGGGGCAGTCGATGGATCGTGCCAGCGCCTTCGCCAGCATCGTCTTACCGACTCCCGGCACGTCCTCGATGAGCAGGTGGCCCTCCGCGAGGAGAACGGTGAGAGTGAGACGGACCGCGTCGGACTTGCCCTCGATCACCGATTCGATCGCCCGGCGGATTCGATGCGCGACGTCGACCAGGTCGTCCAGCCGGTTGCCAGCGTCGGGGGCGACGTCGGAAGTTACTGCCACCTGGCCTCCATGAGGAAGTGCCCCCCTGAATGGGGCGTTTGGCGTTCCTTATCCATTCTGCGTACCGACCTTATGACGCCTCAGGTTCGCGGGCGACTTTGTCCAGAAATCCGGTTGAACTGCCCATAGTGTTATGAGTTCGTTTCTCGTTGAGGTCGCGTGCCCGTCCGAATCCCGTGACATAACTGCTCCACTTTCCTCCACCCGGCGGCGGCCGTACGCGGAAAGCCCGCCCGCGCCGGGCTTGCAGGCGCCCGGAGGCCCGTTCCGACACGCCCAGGAGAGGGGCTCGGCGCCCCGGGGCGCCCCACTCCGCACCACCTCAATTGACCTGCGGAAATGCGAAGGAAATACGGCGCGTGGAGGGCCGGAATCAGTTGACGGTGGGGAGAAGTGGAGTATGGTGGTGCGCAGTGGAGGGCAGGGGCGAAAGCGCTGAGCGCTCCGCAAGGCACGGGAGGTGGAGCCGGTGTTCCTCGGCACCCACCAACCGCGTCTGGACGACAAAGGACGGCTGTTCCTGCCGGCGAAGTATCGCGAGGAGCTGGCGGAGGGTCTTGTGATCACCAAGGGCCAGGAGCGCTGCCTCTACGTCTTCCCCGTAGAGGAGTTCCAGCGCATCACCGAGGCTCTGCGCACCGCGCCGGTGACCGCCAAGGCGGTCCGGGACTACAGCCGGGTCTTCTTCGCGAGCGCGTCCGACGAGACGCCGGACAAGCAGGGACGGATCACGATTCCCCCGAGCCTGCGGCAATACGCCGGCCTGGAACGTGACTGCGCCGTCATCGGAGCCAACACCCGCCTGGAGATCTGGGACGCCGCGGCCTGGGAGGCCTACCTGGCGGATCAGGAGCAGGCGTTCTCCGATCTTTCCGAGGAGGTGTTGCCCGGAGTCCTGTGAATTCGTGACAGCTGGTCTTTCGCCGACGCGTGAGACCAGGAAAGACCCGTCGGTGACGTTCGGCGAGGTCTCCACCCGCTCCCGGCGGCACCTGATGCACCTTCCCCGGTGTCAGGTTCCGCGGAAGGCGACGCGGATGGGGACCTGGCCGGGCGGGTCGGTTCCCCGCCGGAGCCGGTCCTTTGGGTGGGGGATCCAGAAGAAGATCACCGGCGGCAGCCGCACATCCGCGAGCTTTGCAGCGGCAGCTTTTATGGGGGTTACAGCGTTGTCGGAGTTCTCCGAGCAGACGTCCGGTCACGTTCCGGTCATGCTCGATCGCGTTCTGGATCTGTTGGCGCCGGCGTTGTCCGGGCCGGATCCCGTGGTCGTCGACGCGAACCTCGGCCTGGGCGGGCACGCGCAGGCACTGCTCGCCGCCCACCCCTCCCTCCACCTCGTCGGCATCGACCGCGACCCGACCGCCATCGAGCGGTCCACCGCGCGCCTCGCGCCCTACGCGGAGCGCACCACCATCGTGCGCGCGGTCTCCGACGAGCTGGCCGACGTCCTGGACCGCATCGGACGGCCCAGGGTCGACGGCGTCCTGTTCGACCTCGGCGTCTCCTCACCGCAACTCGACGAGGCGGAGCGCGGCTTCGCGTACTCCTACGACGCCCCCCTCGACATGAGGATGGACCGGGACCAGGAGCTCACCGCGGAGCTGGTCGTCAACACCTACTCCGCGGCGGACCTGGCCCGCATCCTGCGCGACTACGGCGAGGAACGCTTCGCCTCGCGCGTGGCGAGCCTGATCGTCAAGGAACGGTCCAAGCGGCCGATCACCTCCACCAAGCAGCTCGCCGAGCTGGTCAGGGCGGCGATCCCCGCCGCGACCCGGCGTACCGGGGGTAACCCGGCGAAAAGGACTTTCCAGGCCTTGCGCATCGAGGTGAACGAGGAGCTCACCGCTCTCGAGCGGGCACTGCCCGCCGCCCTCGACGCGCTCGCGCTGGGCGGGCGCGTGGTCGTGCTCGCCTACCACTCCTTGGAGGATCGGCTCACCAAGCAGGTCCTCGCGGCGCGAACCAGGGACACCAGCCCACCCGGGCTGCCCGTCCCGCTAGAGGCTCACCAGCCCAGGTTCCGCCTTCTGACGAGGGGAGCGGAGCTCCCGGACGAAGACGAGGTGGCCCGCAACCCGCGGGCGGCGTCGGCCCGGTTGCGGGCGGCAGAGAGGATCCGCCAGGGATGAGGACAGAGCAGGAGAACCGGCAGTCGGCGCGACGCGTTCCCGCCAGGGGGCGCACGGCGGCGAACGCCGCCGGCCGCGCGCAGAACGGGCGCGACGGGCGGCAGATCCGCGGAGGGGAGGCCGTGGACCCGCCCGCGAGCGGGACCCGCAGGCCCGCCTCGGCGGCGCGCGCCGTCCCTCCGGCCGACCCGCCGGTGCGGCCGGGCGGCCGTGGCGCCACCGCCACCGATGCCGCGAAGGCCCCCGGCGGTGCCAGGGGAGCGAGCGCCGCGAAGAGCGCCGGAGCCTCCAGGGGTGACGGTGCTTCGAGGAGCGCCGGTGCTTCGAAGAATGCGAGTGCTTCGAGGACCGCGAGCGCCGCGAAGGGCCGGAGCGCGGCGAAGGGCGCGACGGCGCAGCCCGCGTCCGCCCGCGCCTCCGCTCCCACCGCGAGCGCGTCCGCCCGCACGTCCGCCCGCCCCTCCGCCCCCACCGCGAGCCCGTCCGCCCGCACGTCCGCCCGCGCCTCCGCTTCCACCGCGAGCGCGTCCGCCCGCACGTCCGCACGGTCGTCCGCCCGTCCCACCGCGAGCCCGTCCGCGCGTCCTGCCGCACCTCCCTCCGGGCGTGCGCCGAGGGCCACGACGACCACCGAGGCGCCCGCAGCCGGCACGGTCCCCGCGGACGCCGAGCTTTCCACGACGGTCACCACCGAGCCGGTCGTCGTCAGGGGAAGGCGGCGTCCGGTGCGGCGCGGTGCCGTCCCGAAGACCGCGGCGGCCGCCGCGCGGGGCGGAAGGCGGCCGCCGCGCGCGCCGTTCGTCCTGCTCGTCGTCGGCCTGCTCTGCGGCGGCCTCGTCAGCCTGCTGCTGCTGAACACCGTGCTCGCGCAGGACTCGTTCGAGCTGAGCGACCTGCGGTCGGGCACCGAGCGGCTGCGCCAGCAGGCGGACCAGCTCGACAACCAGGTCCGCACGCTGACCCAGCCCTACGCGCTCGACGAGCAGGCTCGCGGCGGCTCCGGGGTGGGCCCCAACGGATCCCCCCCGAACTTCGTCCGTACCGACCCCGAGCCCGGGGCCCGGATCAGCAGCGAGGGTGAGCGTCAGGCGGAGGGCACGGCTCGGTGAGGGAAGGCGGCGGCCGGAACCCGGGGCCCGGCCGCGGCGGCTCCGGTGGCCGCGGCGGTCAGGGTCCGGGGGGCGGTACGGGCGGGCGCGGCGGCCAGGGTCCGGGCGGCAGCGGCTCGGGCAGGCGTGGCCCGCAGGGTTCCGGTGGTGGCAGGAGCACCTCCGGGTCCGGCAGGCCCGCCCCCGGTGCCGGTGGACGGTCCGGCCCCGGGGGCGGCAGGTCCGGCGCCTCCGGAGGCACTCCGAGGGACTCACGTCCCGGCGGGCCGCGCCGTACGGGCGAGGACCCCGGTAAGGCCGCCGGGCAGGGCGGTGAACCGCGTTCCGCGACGCCGGGCGGGCAGAACGGTAAGCCTCGTCCCTCGTCGCCCGGCGGGCAGAACGGTAAGCCGCGTCCCGCGCCCGGCGGGCAGGGCGGTGGGCCGCGTTCCGGAGGGCCACGCGCCCCGAGGGGGGACGACCGGCAGGAGACCATGCGCTCGCGCGGCCTCCGCCCGCCCGGCCGGCCTCCGGGCGACGAGCCGCCCCGGAGCCGGCAGCCGAGGAACCAGCCGCCCAGGACCCCGCAACCCCGGCCGCCCGCCGTACTGCGCCTGGGCAACCCCGAGCGGCGCCTGCACGCCGGGCTGATCGCCATGGCGTTCGTGCTGTCCCTGTTCGCGGGGCGCCTCGTCCAGCTCCAGGGGCTGGACTCGAAGGCGCTGCAGGCGAAGGCGGCCCAGCAGCGGGTCCAGCCGGAGACGCTGCCGGCCAAGCGCGGCTCGATCACGGACGTGAACGGCAACGAGTTGGCCCTCACCATGGACGCGGCCGAGATCTACGTGGACCCGTACGACGTGGACCCGAAGAAGCGGGACCTCGTCGGCGCCACCCTGGCCAGGGAGCTGAACCTGCCCAAGGAGAAGGTCGCCGCCGCGCTCGCGAAGACCGACCAGCGGTACATCCCCCTCGACCGGGACGTCGAGCCGCTGCGCGCCAAGAAGATCATGAGTCTCGGGCTCAAGGGTGTCGGCTCCAAGCCGACCTACCGCCGCCAGTACCCCGGAGGCAGGCTCGCCGGCGGGCTGCTCGGCTTCGTCGGCTTCGACGGGCACGGCCTCGAGGGGCTGGAGCGCACGTACGACAAGATCCTCGCCGGGCAGGACGGCCAGCAGAGCATCGAGATCGGCCGGGGCGGAGAGCGCATCCCGATGACGCGCAGCACCCGCAAGGAGCCGGTGGCGGGCCGTGACGTGCGTCTGACGATCGACCGGGACGTCCAGTGGGCGGCCGAGCAGGCGATCGACCGTCAGGTCCAGGCGAGCAAGGCGCTCAGCGGCAGCGTGATCGTGATGGACATCAAGACCGGCCAGATCCTCGCGATGGCGAACTCGCCGGGAGTGGACCTGAACCACTGGGACACGGTGTCCGAGGCGGACCGGGGCAACCGGGCGGTGTCGGAGGTCTTCGAGCCGGGGAGCACCAACAAGGTGATCACGGCCGCCGCCGCGATCGAGCACGGCGGGGTCACCCCGAACACCGTCTTCCGGGTGCCCGACCAGATCCAGTGCGCGGACCGGACGCTCAAGGACGCCCACCCGCACGCGCCCGAGCGGCTCACGTTCACCGGGGTCATCGCGGAGTCCAGCAACGTCGGCACGATCATGGCGGCGCGCCGGCTGAGCGACCAGCGGCTCTATGACACGATCCGCGCGTTCGGGTTCGGCTCGACCAGCGGCTCCGGGCTGCCCGGCGAGGAGGCCGGCCTGCTGCCCGCGTGGCAGTCCTGGTCCGGCAGCCAGCGCTGCACCGTCGCGTACGGCCAGGGCGTCTCGGTCACCGCGCTGCAGATGGCCAGCGTCTACCAGACGATCGCCAACGGCGGCGTGCGGGTGACGCCCTCGCTCGTCGCGGGGACCACCGACGGCAACGGGCACCTGGTCCCGGCGCCGACCGCCAAGCAGACGAGGGTGATCAGCGAGACGACCGCGCGCCAGATCTCCGGGATGCTCGAAGCCGCCGTGGGCAACGACGGCACGGGAGCGGAGGCGGCGATCCCCGGATATCGTGTGGCGGGAAAGACCGGCACGGCCATGCGGTACGACCAGAAGTGCGGCGGGTACTGCGGTTATACGGCCACGTTCGTCGGCTTCACCCCGGCGGACGCGCCGCGCCTGGTGGCGCTGGCCGTCATCCAGGATCCGAAGAAGGGTCATTACGGCGGCATGGTGGCCGCGCCCGTGTTCAAGGAGGTCATGAGCTTCGCCTTGAAGACCAAGAAGATCCCGCCGACCGGCACGAAGGCGCCCAAGGTCGTCCTTCGCGCCGGAGAGTGACCAGGGAAGGTACGCTCTCGCCGTGCGTCCCCCGTTCTCCATGCGTCCCGAGGCCGTGCCGGCCCGCCCGCTGTCCGGCCTGGCGGCCGTTCTCGGCACGTCCTCCGTGGTGCCCTCACCCGGCTCGAAGGCGCCCCGCGGCGCCGTCACCGGCATCGGCATCGACTCCCGCCGTATCCGGCGGGGCGACCTGTACGTCGCGCTCCCGGGCAAGAACGCCCACGGCGCCGTGTTCTCCCGCGAGGCCATGGCGGCGGGGGCGGTGGCGATCCTCACCGACGAGGAGGGCCGTGACGCCGCCGCGGCCACCGGCTTGCCGGTGCTCGTCGTGCCCGACCCGCGGGCCCTGCTCGGGCAGGTCTCCGCGTGGGTGTACGGCCGGCCGGCGCGTGACGTCATGGTCATCGGCGTCACCGGCACCAGCGGCAAGTCGACCTCCACGTTCCTGCTGGAGGCGGGTCTGCGGGCGGCCGGTCACCGCACCGGCCTGGTCGGCGGCGTGGAGATCCGCGCGGGCGACCTGCGGTTCACGCCGGAGCTCACCACCCCCGAGGCCAGCGACCTGCACGGGCTGTTCGCGCTGATGCGGGAGCAGAGCGTGTCCGCCGCCGCCATGGAGGTGTCCAGCCACGCCCTCGCGCTCGGGCGCGTGGACGGCATCTTCTACGATGTCGCGATATTCACGAACCTGTCGCAGGACCACCTGGACTTCCACAGCGACCTGGAGGACTACTTCTCCACCAAGGTCCGGCTGTTCACCCCCGAGCTGTCCCGCGTCGGCGTGGTCAACATCGACGACCCGTACGGCCGCGAGCTCCTCGGCCGGGCCAAGGTTCCGACGACGACGTTCTCCGCCAAGGGAGCCGCCGAGGCCGACTGGCGGGCCGAGGACGTGCGGCTGGGCGCCGACGGCAGCACCTTCCGTGTGGTCGGCCCCGGGGGAGTCGAAGCCGACGCCTCGGTGGCCCTGCCCGGCCCGTTCAACGTGGCCAACTCCCTCGGCGTGATCGTCGCACTGGTCGAGGCGGGCGTCGGCCTGCAGACGGCGGTGGACGGCATCGGCGCGTTCACCGGCGTTCCCGGCCGGATGGAGCGCGTTCCCGGCTCGGTGGGCTTCCAGGCGATCGTGGACTACGCTCACAAGCCCGGTGCCGTAGAGTCGGTCCTCGGCTCGCTGCGCGAGGTGACCCAGGGCCGTCTCGTCGTCGTGCTGGGCTGTGGTGGCGACCGCGACCGCGGCAAGCGCCCGATCATGGGAGAGGCCGCCGCGAGGCTGGCCGATGTCGCGATTCTCACCAGCGACAACCCCAGGAGCGAGGATCCGCTCGCGATCCTGGCCGCGATGATGGAGGGAGCGCTCAGGGTGCCTCAGGGCGAACGAGCGCACGTGATCGTGGAGCCCGACCGGGCCGCCGCGATCGACCTGGCCATCGCGGGGGCGGGAGCGGGAGACGTGGTGGTCGTGGCAGGCAAGGGCCACGAGCAGGGGCAGTACGTCGAGGGCAAGGTCATCCCCTTCGACGATCGTGAGGTGGTCGCCGAGGCCATCTCCAGGAGAGGAAGCCGAGCCGGGCACGACGCGGGGCGGGACGCGCCGCCGCAGCGTGCGTGAGGCGAGGCGGAGTCGACCGATCAAACGTGATAGAGAGCAGGAAAGACGCATGATCCCGTTGCCGCTGGCCCGGGTCGCCGAGATCACCTCGGGTGCGCTCACCGGCATGGCCGACGCCCGCGCCGTGGTCCGCGGCCCCGTCGTGATCGACTCGCGGGCCGTCGAGCCGGGATCGCTGTTCGTCGCGATCAAGGGAGAGCGTGCGGACGGCCACGACTTCGCCGCGCGGGCGTGCGCGGACGGGGCGGTCGCCGTCCTCGCGTCCCGGCCCGTCGAGGCGCCGGCCGTGATCGTCGGTGACGTCCTGGCCGCCCTCGCCGCGCTGGCGACCACCGTCGTGTCCGAGCTGCCCGGCGCGACCGTGGTCGGGGTGACCGGTTCCGCCGGCAAGACCACGACCAAGGACCTGCTGGCCAGGCTCGCCGCCCGGATGGGCCCCACCGTGGCCCCCGTCGGCTCGTACAACAACGAGATCGGCCACCCGCTGACCGTGCTGCGGGCGGACGAGGGCACCCGGTTCCTGGTCCTGGAGCTGAGCGCGAGGAACGTCGGCCACATCGCCGACCTGGCGCGGATCGCGCCGCCGCGGATCGGTGTCGTGCTGAACGTGGGCACCGCCCATCTCGGCGTGTTCGGCGGCAAGGAGGCGATCGCGCAGGCCAAGGGCGAGCTCGTGGAGGCGCTGCCCGAGGACGGCGTGGCCGTGCTCAACGCCGACGACCCCCTGGTGGCCGCCATGGCCGGCCGCACCCGTGCCCGGGTGACCTTCTTCGGACGGTCCGCCGACGCCGAGGTGCGGGCCGAGGACGTGACGCTCGACGGCCGGGGACGCGCCTCCTTCACGCTGCGCACGCCGTCCGGCGCCGCGCCCGTACGGCTCCGCCTGTACGGCGCGCACGCCGTCGAGAACGCCCTGGCCGCCGCCGCGGCCGCCTACGAGCTGGGGCTCCCGGTGGGGACGATCGCCGAGGAGCTGTCGGAGGCGGAGCCGCGCAGCCGCTGGCGCATGGAGGTCACCGACCGGAGCGACGGCGTCACCGTCATCAACGACGCGTACAACGCCAATCCCGACTCGATGCGGGCCGCCTTCGACAGCCTCGCCGTACTCGGTGAGGGGCGGCGCAGCTTCGCCGTGATCGCCGCGCTGCGCGAGCTCGGAGAGGACAGCGTCGCGCTGAACGAGGACGTCGGGCGGCTCGCCGCGGGCGCCGGGCTCGAGGGCCTGATCGTCGTCGGCGGAGAGGACGCAGGACCGGTCCTGGCCGGAGCGCCGGACGCGCTGCACGTCCCCGACGCCGCCACCGCAGCCGCGGAACTGTCCACGCGGCTCGCCCCGGGAGACGTGGTCCTGGTCAAGGGGCCGCGGGCGGCCGGTCTCGAACGGGTCGCCGAGGCACTGCTCGGAGGTGACGACCGGTGAGGAACATCCTCATCGCCGCCATGGTGTCGCTGCTGCTGTCCATGGCCGGCACACCCCTGGCCATCCGGCTCTTCGCCCGGCGCGGCTACGGCCAGAACATCCGCGAGGAAGGACCCTCGGGGCACTACGACAAGCGGGGCACCCCCACCATGGGTGGCACCGTGATCGTGATCGCCGCGTTGATCGGATATTTCAGCGCGCACCTGATGACGTTCTTCTCCTCGGTGCCGGAACCGCCGACCGTGTCGGCCCTGCTGGTGCTGTTCCTGATGACCGGTCTCGGCCTCGTCGGGTTCCTGGACGACTTCATCAAGATCTACAAGCAGCGCAGCCTGGGCCTGCGGAGCGGCGCCAAGGCGCTCGGCCAGCTCGTCGTCGGCGCCGTGTTCGCCGTGCTCTGCGTCCAGTTCCCCAACGCGTACGACATCACCCCGGCCGAGACCAAGCTGTCCTTCCTGCGCGACTTCGGGCCGTCCATCGGACTCGTGGGGTTCACGATCTGGGTGCTGTTCATCATCGTCGGCTTCTCGAACGCCGTGAACCTCACCGACGGCCTCGACGGGCTGGCCAGCGGCGCGACCGGCGTCGTGCTCGCGTCGTACGTGCTGATCGGCAACTGGCAGCTGCGCAACAGTTGCACCGCGGCGCTCGGCCCCAACTGCTACGTGGTGCGTGACCCGCTGGACCTGGCCGTGGTCGCCGCCGCCGTCCTCGGAGCCCTGGTCGGCTTCCTGTGGTGGAACGCCCCGCCCGCCAAGATCTTCATGGGCGACACGGGGTCGCTCGCCCTGGGCGGCGTCATCGCCGGCCTGGCGTTCACCACCCGCACCCAGCTCCTGCTGGTCGTCCTGGCGGGCCTGCCCGTGGTCATCACGGCGTCGGTCATGATCCAGGTCGGCTTCTTCAAGCTGACAGGGAAACGGGTCTTCCGGATGGCCCCGCTCCAGCACCACTTCGAGCTGAAGGGCTGGGCCGAGACCACCATCGTGGTGCGCTTCTGGCTGATCGCCGCGCTCTGCGCCGCCTCCGCGCTCGGCCTCTTCTACCTCGAATGGATGCCCAGACAGTGAGCGTGGTCGTCGCCGGGCTCGGGGTCTCCGGCGCAGCCGCGGCCCGCGGCCTGGCCGCGGGCGGCGAGAGCGTCATCGTGCTCGAGGCGAACGAAGGGGAGCGCCAGCGGGCGGCCGCCGCCGAGCTGGCCGCCCTCGGCGTCGAGGTGCGGTTCGGCGAGCCGATCCTCCCCGAGGGGACGTCATTGCTCGTCACCTCGCCCGGCTGGCGTCCCGGCCATCCGCTGCTGGCCGCCGCCGCGCGGGCCGGCGTCGAGGTGATCGGCGAGGTCGAGCTGGCCTGGCGGCTCCGCGCGACCGACGGCTCGGCCGCGGCCTGGCTCGCCCTGACCGGCACCAACGGCAAGACCACCGTCGTGCGGATGCTGACCTCGATATTGATCGCGGCAGGGCACCGCGCCGCCGCCGTCGGCAACGTCGGCGTCCCGATCGCCGAGGCCGTGGGCGAGCCGTACGACGTGCTCGCGGTCGAGCTGTCCAGCTTCCAGCTGCACTGGTCGTCGAGCCTGGCGCCGTACGCCGCCGCGCTGCTGAACGTCGCCCCCGACCACATCGACTGGCACGGGTCCATGGAGGAGTACGCCGCCGCCAAGGCCCGGATCTTCGAGAACGCCGGTGTGATCGTCTACAACGCCGACGACGAGTGGTCCGAGCGCCTGGCCGGGCCGTACCGGCCGGGCGAGGTCCGCGGCGGAGACGCCCGGCTCGTGGGCTTCACGCTCGGCACGCCCCTGCCGGGGCAGCTCGGCGTGGTCGAGGAACTCCTGGTCGACCGGGCGTTCGTGGCCGATCCCGTCCATGAGGCCGAGGAACTGGCCGATCTCCACGACATCACGCCGTTCGCGCCGCACAACGTCGCCAACGCGCTCGCCGCCGCCGCGCTCGCCCGCGCGTACGGCGTGCCCGCCGACGCCGTACGGCGCGGCCTGCGGGCCTTCACGCCCGACCCGCACCGGATCGCGCATGTGGCCACGGTCGGCGGGGTCGACTACGTGGACGACTCCAAGGCCACCAACCCGCACGCCGCGGCCGCCTCGCTCGCGGCCTACCCGTCGATCGTGTGGATCGCCGGAGGCCAGCTGAAGGGGGCGGACGTCGACGACCTGGTGCGCCGGGCCGCCCCGCGACTGCGCGGAGCCGTGCTCCTCGGCCAGGATCGCGAGCGAATCAGGCGGGCTCTGGCGCGACACGCCGCGAATGTCCCGGTGGTGGACGTCCCCGGGCAAGACACTGGTGTCATGGACCGCGTCGTCGGCGAAGCCCGGCGGCTCGCCTCTCCCGGGGACACCGTCCTGCTCGCGCCCGCCGGGGCGTCGCTGGACATGTGGCCGCATTACGGGGCACGAGGGGACGCCTTCGCGCGAGCGGTTCGCGGGCTTTCCGGCTAGACGTCACGCCGGGGAAAACGAGGACGAAAGCACATATGACGAGTGAGGCGGCGGAAAAGGCCGGAGACGCGCACGACATACTCCGGTGGCGGGCCCGGCTCCGTGAGCTCCTCGGACGGCCGCTGGTCTCGTACTACCTGGTCCTCGGGTGCAGCGCTCTGCTCCTCGCGCTCGGGCTGATGATGGTCCTCTCGGCGTCCAGCATCGAGTCGATGCAGATCAGTCCGGGCCGTTCGCCGTTCTATCTGTTCCTGCGGCAGATCGGCGCGGTGGCGCTCGGCCTTCCGATCATGTGGATCTGCTCCCGGCTGCCGCGGCGCATCTTCCAGCTCGCGGGATATCCGCTGCTGGCGATCTCGATCATCGGCCTGGTCATGGTGATCTTCATCGGGGCCACCGAGCTGGGCGCGCAGCGGTGGCTCTACATCGGCGGCTTCACCATCCAGCCCTCGGAGCCGGCCAAGCTCGCGCTCGTCCTGTGGGGCGCCGACATGCTGGCGCGCAAGGCGCGTGGCGGCCTGATCGAGTGGCGGCACCTCCTGGTCCCCCTGATGCCGGGCGTGGCCATCCTCGCGGTCCTGGTCATGCTCGGTCGCGACCTCGGCACGACGATCGTGCTCATGCTGATCTTCCTGACCCTGCTGTGGGTGGTCGGCGCGCCGGTGCGGTTGTTCGCCGCGGTTCTCGGGCTGCTCGTGCTCGCCACGACGATTATGATCATGGTCGAGCCGTACCGGATGGCCCGGCTCACGGGGTTCCTGCACGTGTGGGATTCCGCCCAGGGCGAGGGCTACCAGGCGGCGCAGGGACAGATAGCGATGGGAACGGGCGGCTGGTTCGGGCTCGGCCTCGGCAGCAGCCGGGCGAAATGGGACTGGGTGCCGCACGCCGAGAGCGACTTCATCTTCTCGATCCTCGGCGAGGAGCTCGGCCTGATGGGCACGCTCGTCGTGGTGGCGCTGTTCGGCCTGCTCGGCTACGCCGGGCTGCGGATCGCGTCGCGGGTCAACGACCCCTTCATCCGGCTGACCGCCGCCGCGGCGGTCGCGTGGATCGCCGGCCAGGCGCTCGTGAACATCGGCGCGGTGATCGGGGTACTGCCCATCACCGGCATCCCCCTTCCGCTGGTCTCCTACGGAGGGTCTGCCCTGTTGCCGACTCTCGCCGCGCTTGGCATGTTGTTGTCGTTCGCCAAGCAGGAGCCCGGAGCGGCCGAGGCCCTCGCCGCCCGTGGACCGGGACCGGCCGCTCGGGCTCTAAGCTGGCTTGGCCTGGGTCGTCCGGCGGTGAGATCTCGCCGCGCGAGCCGATGACCCGGCGCTCGATCCGACCCGAGGGCAGGGAGTGACATGAGGGTGGTCCTCGCCGGCGGAGGCACGGCCGGCCATATCGAGCCGGCGCTCGCGCTGGCCGACGCGCTTCGCCAGCAGGACCCGGCGATCGGGATCACCTGCCTCGGCACCGAGAGGGGCTTGGAGACCCGCCTGGTGCCGGCCCGGGGATACGAGCTGGCGCTGGTCCCCGCCGTGCCGCTGCCCCGCGCCATCACGCCGCAACTGCTCACGGTGCCCGGCCGGCTGGCCGGGGCGATCAACGCGGCGGCCGGCGTCCTCGATCGCGTCCAGGCCGACGTCCTGGTGGGCTTCGGCGGGTACGTCGCCACTCCGGGCTATCTCGCGGCGCGCCGCCGCGGCGTCCCGATCGTGGTCCACGAGGCCAACCCGAGGCCCGGGCTCGCCAACCGCCTGGGCGCCCGGCTGACCGACCACGTCTTCACCGGCCATCCCGACACCGCGCTGCCGGGCGCCCAGTGCGTCGGCATCCCGCTGCGCCGCGAGGTCGTGATGATGGACCGCTTCTCCCTGGGGGACAAGGCGAGGTCCTACTTCGGTCTCGAGTCCGACCGCACGACGCTGCTGGTGTTCGGCGGCTCCCAGGGCGCCCGCTCCGTCAACCGGGCGGCGCTCGAAGCCTCGCCCATACTGAGGGCGGCCGGCATCCAGGTGCTGCACGTGATCGGCCCGAAGAACACGGTCGAGATGGAGCCCCCGCCCGGCGACCCGCAGTACGTGATCCTGCCCTACGTGGACCGGATGGATCTCGCCTACGCCGCGGCCGACCTCGTACTGTGCCGTAGCGGCGCGATGACGTGCGCGGAGCTGACCGCGGTGGGGCTTCCGGCGGCGTACGTCCCGCTGCCCCACGGCAACGGCGAGCAGCGGCTCAACGCGCAGCCGATCGTGCAGGCGGGCGGCGGCCTGATGGTCGACGACGCCGACCTCTCGGCCGAGTGGATCGTCCGGATGCTCCTGCCCATCCTGCAGGACCCCGAACGTGTCGCGATGATGTCCGAGGCCGCGTCCCGGATGGGCCGCAAGGACGCCGACGTCATATTGGCGCGCAAGGTCCTGGAGATCGCTTCCCGATGAGAACGAAGACGACCCGAGGAGCGGGGAACCACCAGTGAGTCTTGTCAAGCTCGTACAGCCCGTCCCGGCGGAGGAGCTGGGACGGGTGCACTTCATCGGCATCGGCGGCGCGGGCATGTCCGGCATCGCGCGCATCCTGCTGAAACGCGGTGTCCCCGTGTCCGGCAGCGACGCCCGCACCTCCGAGATGCTGAGCGAGCTTCGCGACCTCGGAGCCGTCGTGCACGTGGGCCATGCCGCCTCGCACATCAAGAACGTCGACACCGTCGTCGTCTCCACCGCGATCCGCGACTCCAACCCCGAGCTGGGGGAGGCGCTGCGGCAGAACCTGAGGGTCATCCCCCGGGCGGCGGCGCTGGCCGCGGTGATGGCCGGGCGGACCGGGATCGCCGTCGCCGGCACCCACGGCAAGACGACGACGACCTCCATGCTGACGGTCGCCCTGCAGAAGTGCGGCGCCGACCCGTCGTACTGCGTCGGAGGGCAGCTCGTCACCACCGGCCTCGGCGCGGACGAGGGCAACGGCGAGGTCTTCGTGGCCGAGGCCGACGAGAGCGACGGGTCCTTCCTCATGCTCGCGCCGGGCATCGCCGTGGTGACCAACGTCGAGCCCGACCACCTGGACAACTACGGCGAGCCGCAGGCGGTCTACGACAGCTTCGCGCGTTTCGCCGAGCGGGTCGGGTCGGTGCTCGTGCTCTGCGCCGACGATCCGGGCGCCGCGGCGCTCGAGCCCATCGCCCGCGAGCGCGGCCTCAAGGTCGTCACGTACGGCGAGGTCGAGGGCGCCGACCTCCGCGCCGTCGACATCGTCCCGAGAGGACTCGGCCTGGAGTTCACCGTGGACGGCCACGGCACCGTGCGCCTCGCCGTTCCTGGCCGGCACAACGCGCTCAACGCGACGGCCGTCATCGCGGTGGCCCTGGAACTCGGCCTGCCGTTCGACGAGATCAGGGACGGCCTGGCAGTGTTCACCGGCGCCAAGCGGCGGTTCGAGGCCAAGGGAGAGGCACACGGCGTCTCGGTGTTCGACAGCTACGCCCACCATCCGACGGAGCTGGCGGCGGACCTGCGCGCGGCGCGTGACGTCGTGGCGGAGGGCGGCCGGGTGATCGCGGTCTTCCAGCCGCACCTCTACTCCCGCACCCGCTTCTTCGCCGACGAGTTCGGCGCGGCTCTCGGACTCGCGGACGAGGCGATCGTCCTGGACGTGTACGGAGCTCGGGAAGATCCGGAGCCGGGCGTCTCCGGCGCGCTGGTGGCCGGGAAGGTGCCGCTGCCCGAGGAGCGGGTCGCGTACGCGCCGGACCGGTCGGCGGTGCCCGCGCTGGTGGCGGGACGGGCGCGTCCCGGGGACATCGTCCTCACGATGGGCGCCGGTGACGTGACCGAGCTGGGCCCGCGGATCGTCGAGGAACTGTCCGCCGGGTGAGTCGTGGCGGCGGTCGCGGGCCACTGGTCCGGCGAGTCGCGGCGCGTGACGGCCTCCGGGCTGCGAAGGTGGTGAGCCGAACCGGCGAGTACGGCACCTGGTACCCCACCTGGAGGCTCGCCGCCCGCCGATCGGAGTGAGACGTGAGGGCGACCATCTGGCGAGTGGGTCTGGCGACCCTGCTGACCGGTGGCGTGGTCGGCGCGGCGACGTGGCTGGTCTTCTTCTCCTCCGTGCTCGGGGTGCGGGACGTTCGGGTCACCGGCAGCGCGAGGGTGCCCGCCGACGATGTGCGGCGCGCGTCCGGAGTGGCGCCGGGTACTCCGCTGGCCCGGGTCGACCTGGAAGAGGTCGAGCGGCGGGTCGCGGCGCTGACCCAGGTGGAGTCGGTGCGCGTGGACCGCGGCTGGCCGGGGACGCTCCAGGTCGCGGTCGTCGAGCGCACCCCCGTGGCCGTGGCCAAGGTGAACGGCAGGGCCATGACCATGGACCGCTACGGGGTGGTCCTGGGCGAGGCGGGCGTGACGGCCCGGCTGCCCCTGCTGCGCGTCCAGCGGCCGGCCCCGGACGACGTCGCCACCCGGGCCGCGCTGACCGTGCTGACCGCCCTTCCCGAGAGGCTGAGGGCACGCGTCAGCGAGGTGGGCGCGCCGTCGCCTTCGTCCGTCTCGCTGCTCCTGGCCGACGGCCGTGAGGTCACGTGGGGAGACGCCGGGCGGTCGGCGGAGAAGACACGGGTCCTGCAGTCCCTCCTCAAGACCCGGGCCGCCAGTTACGACGTCAGCTCACCCGACGTGGTGACGGTGAAGTGACATTTCTCACGGAGCGCGCGATCAACCTGGCCAGGAGTGATCAGACGCGCGCGCGAATCGGACAGGCCGCGACACGCCGGACGGCGCTTGCGGCGAGGTTAGTTGACCCTGGGGGAGGGGCAACCCTACTGTCCGTATCAATCTTCAGGTTGACATAACTCTAAATCTCAACTTGAGGGTGAGAGTTTTGAGACAGCGCGGGCACCGCCCGCATCCAACGCAAACGAGCGGAAAGGCCCCTCGTCGTGGCAGCACCGCAGAACTACCTCGCGGTCATCAAGGTCGTCGGCATCGGCGGCGGCGGAGTGAACGCCGTCAACCGGATGATCGAGGAGGGACTCAAGGGCGTCGAGTTCATCGCCATCAACACCGACGCCCAGGCGCTGCTGATGAGTGACGCCGATGTGAAGCTTGACGTCGGCCGCGAGCTCACTCGCGGCCTGGGCGCCGGCGCCAACCCGGAGGTCGGCCGCAAGGCCGCCGAAGACCACCGCGAGGAGATCGAGGAGGTCATCAAGGGTGCCGACATGGTGTTCGTCACCGCGGGCGAGGGCGGCGGCACCGGCACCGGTGGCGCGCCCGTCGTGGCGAACATCGCCCGCTCGCTCGGCGCCCTGACCATAGGTGTCGTGACCCGGCCCTTCAGCTTCGAGGGCAAGCGCCGGGCGATGCAGGCCGAGGCCGGCATAGAGACCCTCCGTGAGGAGGTGGACACGCTGATCGTCATCCCGAACGACCGGCTCCTGTCCATCTCCGACCGGCAGGTCAGCGTGCTGGACGCGTTCAAGGCCGCCGACCAGGTGCTGCTCTCCGGTGTGCAGGGCATAACGGATCTGATCACCACCCCCGGACTCATCAACCTGGACTTCGCCGACGTGAAGTCGGTCATGTCCGGCGCGGGGTCCGCGCTCATGGGCATCGGACACGCCCGCGGCGACGACCGCTCGGTGGCCGCCGCCGAGATGGCGGTGTCCAGCCCGCTGCTTGAGGCCAGCATCGACGGCGCGCACGGCGTGCTGCTGTCGATCGCGGGCGGCTCGGACCTGGGCCTGTTCGAGATCAACGAGGCGGCCCAGCTCGTGTCCAACGCGGCGGCTCCGGACGCCAACATCATCTTCGGCACGGTCATCGACGACGCCCTCGGCGACGAGGTGCGCGTGACGGTCATCGCCGCGGGCTTCGACGAGCCGGCGCCGGCCAAGCCGGCGGCCGCTCCGTCCCAGTCCGCCGCGCGGCCGCAGCCCGCCCGGC
>BBYL01000015.1:0-72254 GCA_001570385.1 Microtetraspora glauca
GACGTAGACCGGGTCGTCGAGGCGGTTGTAGTCCGCCTTGGTCTCGGGCACCGACACGCCCTTGCTGTCCTGGCTGTTCTTCCAGACGCCGTCGAGCAGCGCCTTGGCCGTGGACTTGGCGGCCGCGTGGCCCGACTTGGCGGCGTAGAACATCAGGGTCTTGGCGTAGGAGCCGGCGACGCCCACGTCGGTGGTGTGGTCGACGACCGAGACGTGCAGGCCGGTGTTGGCCGGGGGCATCCCGGGGCCGCTGAAGTTGCTGTCCGGCTGGCCGGTCCAGCGCAGCGTCGACGGGATCTGGTAGGTGCCGTCGGCGTTCACCGTCGTGTTCGCCAGCGCCCAGGTGACCCACTTGTCGAGGATGGTCTTGGCGTCGGCGTTGCCCGTGGCGTAGTAGTACTCGGCCACGCGCTCCATGGACCAGGCCTGGAAGCCGAACCACTGGTTGGACGGCGGGTCGTGGTAGACCGGCTGCCAGTCGTAGGACATGCCGAAGAAGGTCGGCAGGGTGGACGGCGGTGCCGCGTAGTGCCCCTGGTAGCTGTTGGTCGCGCCGCCGGCGATCGCGCCTTCGGCCGACTGCAGCCACTTGTAGAACTGGAGCTGGCGGGTGAGGCTCGTCGACCAGTCGGTGACGGCCGTCGTGCCCTTGGGCTTGAGCTCGGTCACGTTCGACAGGGCGTACGCCGCGAGCGGGTTCTGGTAGCCGGAGTGGTTGTGGCTCGCGCCGATCCGCCACGCCCAGCCGGCGGAGGTGTCACTCGCGCCGCCCCAGGCGTAGTACCAGTTCAGCAGGTACGCCGCGCTGTCCTTGCCGGTGCCGGCGGCGCAGCTCGTGCTGGTGCAGCCCTGCTTCTTGAAGTACTTGTCGTACATCGAGTAGCGCAGGTAGTCGCCCATCTTCGCGGCCTTGGCGACCGTGCCGGAGATCTGCGCCTCCTTGCCCTGGTCCTTGGCCCACTGCAGCGCCCAGTAGGCGACCTGCACGGCGCGGGCGTCGGCGTCGGGGGCGTTGGTGTACTTCCACTGCTTGGCGTACGAGGCGTCCTTGGTGAACAGGTCGAGGAAGCCGTTGGTGCCGCCGAACTTGAACGTGTCGCAGGACGGCTGCGGGATCGTCTCGAAGACCGACTCCTCCGGGCCGCGCTGGTAGGTGTTGATGTACGCGGGCCTGGTCGTGCCGTCGCCGCACCGGCCGAAGCCGTAGGTGTTGTCGACGTCGAGCAGCCAGTGCATGCCGTACACGTCACTGGTGCCGTAGGCGGTCTTCAGCTCGTTCGCGATCGGGTCCACGCCGACGCTCACGCCCGACTCCAGCTGGGACGGGTACTGCTTGACGTCCTCCCACTCCCCGGCGTACGTCGCGGGCTTGCTGGGGTTGTAGAACGAGTTCGTCGGCTGGTCGGCGGTGGACGGGATGATGTACTTCTCCAGCGACGTCCACGCGTTGTTGAACTTGCTCCAGTCGCCGGTGACCTTGCCGTACATCGCCTCCAACCACAGGTAGTAGCTGTACGCCTCGGAGGTCGTCTCGTGGCCCTGGTCGGGGGCCTCCACCATCAGCGTCTCGACCGAGTGGTACGGCACGCCTTCGGGCGAGAAGTACCCGTTGGCCGGGTCGTGCAGCTTGTTGTACATCGTCAGGAAGTTCTGGACGTACGCGTTGGCCGGCGGGCTGACGCTCGGCGAGGCCGAAGGCGATGCGGACGGCGACGCCGAAGGAGAGGCCGAGGGAGAGGCGGACGGCGAGGCGGATGGGGACGCCGACGGCGACGGGGTGGCGCCGCAGGTGACCCCGTTGATCGTGAAGGAGGTCGGCTTGGGGTTGCTGCCGCTCCACGTTCCGTTGAAGCCGATGCTGGTGGAGGCGCCCGTCCCCAGGCTGCCGTTCCACGACAGGTTCGTCGCGGTGACGCCCGCGCCGCTCTGGCTCCAGTTCGCCGACCAGCCCGGCAGCGTCACCTGCTGGCTGCCGGGGAAGGTGAACTTCAGCGTCCAGCCGTTGACGGCGTCGCCGAGGTTCTTGATGGTGAGGTTGGCGGTGAACCCGCCCTGGCCGGGGGAGGACGTCCACTCGTTGGTCGCGTACGCCACGTCGCAGGACACCGCGGCGGACGCGGGGGTCTGCGCCAGACCGGTCAGCACGCCGGCGGACACGCCGGCCGCGGCGACCAGGGCGATCCGTCTCCGAGATCGTGGGAGCGCTCCCGTACTAGGGGCTCTTCTGCGCATTTTCGGGGGTTCTCCAAGGTGTCGGGGGGTGCATCGCCCGGATGGAATGCCAGGTGGCGAACGCGGTGCGCGATGCGGAGTGATGGCTAGGTGGAACCGGTAGGATGGGAGCGCTCCCATTCAGGATTGTGGGAGCGCCGGTGTGGATGTCAATCACCTGTTGCGTGCCGCTCACCGGGCCCCGTCCCGCGTAGGTGAGGCACCCTCACGGGGCTGGTCTTTTGCCGGAACCTCCCCGTACGGCGACCGCGCGGTGGGTGAAAGTTTCAGCTGTTGCGGCGGGTTCGCTCCAGCGGTCACGGCCGTGGTTTGGGTCCGCGTCCGGGGGTAGGCGGATACGCATCTTCCGACATGGGAGGCACCCATGGTTCACACCAAGGAAGCTCCGTCCACCGGCGAGCTGGTCCGGCAGATGTCGGAGCAGATGTCCCGGCTGGTCCGGGACGAACTGCGGCTCGCCAAGATCGAGCTCACGGAGAAGGGCAGGCACGCCGGGATCGGCGCCGGGCTCTTCGGCGGTGCCGGGGTGATCGCCCTGCTCGGCGGGGGAGCGCTCGTGGCCACCGCGATCCTCGCCCTGGCGCTCGTGATTCCCGCCTGGGCGGCGGCCCTCGCCGTCGGCGGCGGGCTGCTCTTCCTGGCCGCCGTGCTCGGTGTGGTGGGCAAGCAGCAGGTGTCCGCCGCGACGCCGCCGACCCCGCGCCGGACGATGCGGAGCGTCAGGAGTGACATCGGCGTCGTGCGTGAGGGAGCGCGCAGGTGAGCGAGACCGACCCCTGGCTGGACCGCGACGACACCGCGGGAGAGGTCGGGGTGCACAGCCAGCTCGTGAAGGGTGGTGCGGTCAGCGAGCCCGGCGACACCCTGAACGAGTCGTTGCAGCGCGTCGTCGTCGTGTGGCAGCCGGCCGAAGCCGAGGAGGCGGCGGTGCTCGCCGACATCGAGCGCGACCGCGCGGAGCTCGCCCGTACCGTGGCCGCCCTGAAGTCCCGGCTCGACGTCAGGCGCCGCGCCGGCGAGAAGGCCCGCCGGGCGGCGGGCAGGACGCGACCCATGCTGATCGTCGCCGTGGCCGGGATGGCGGCGGCGGTGCTCCTCCGCCGGCTGATGCGGCGAGGCCGGCGGCGGCCGGCCTGACCCGGCGCCGCCCCGGCCGTGGTCCTCCAGTGGGACGATGTCCAGAGGATCACGAGAAGGGGCGCGCGTGGACGATTGCGTGTTCTGTGCCATCGTGGCGGGCCGCACACCGGCCGCGACGGTGCTGTCGGACGATGTGGCCGTGGGTTTCCTCGACGCGCGGCCGGTTTTCAAGGGGCACGTCCTCGTCGTGCCGCGGACCCATGTCGAGACCCTGTCGGACCTGCCCGTGGCCGACGTCGGACCGTACTTCCAGCGGGTGCGGGAGGTGGCCCGCGCGGTCGAGGAGGGCCTCGGCGTCGCGGGGACCTTCGTCGCGCTGAACAACCGGGTCAGCCAGAGCGTCCCCCACCTGCACACCCATGTTGTGCCGCGCAACCGCAAGGACGGGCTGCGCGGCTTCTTCTGGCCCCGGGTGAAGTACGCCGACGACGGCGAGGCCAGGGAGTACGCCGAGCGGATCCAGGCCGCAGTCAAGAAATCTACAACGTAAAGGACGCGGCGTGGAACCCGTTGTGGCGGTCCTGGTGGTGGCGGGGCTCATCGGCGTGCCGTCGATCGTCCTGTGGCGCGTGCTGCGCGGCCGGCGCGAGCTCGGCAGCAGCCCGGCCGAACGCGCGACGTTCGAGACCCTGCACACGGCGTCGCTGGCCGCGCCGCCGCTGCGCGCCGGGCTCACCCAGGCGGGCGCGCTCAAGGCGTCGCGCTACCTGCGCGAACTCCTCGGTTCCCCGGCGATCGCCATCACCGACGGCGAGGAACTGCTCGTCTACGACGGCGAGGGCGACCACCACGCCAAGGAGGCGTTCGGCCACGCCGCCAGGACGCTGGAGGACGGCAGGACCCAGGTGCTCGCGCTGGACTGCGACCTGCTGGAGTGCCCCATCCGGCATGCCGTGGTCGTGCCCCTCACCACCGAGGACCGCGTGGTCGGCACGCTCGCCGCGTACGGCGACCACGCCTCGGCGGGGCTGGTGCGGGCCGCGCAGGAGGTGGCGCGGTGGGTGGACTCCCAACTGGAGTTGGCCGAGCTCGACCGCTCACGGACGATGCTCATGGAAGCCGAGGTCAGGGCGCTGCGCGCGCAGATCTCGCCGCACTTCATCTACAACTCGCTGACCACGATCGCGTCGTTCGTCCGTACCGACCCGGAACGGGCCAGGGAACTACTGCTGGAGTTCGCCGACTTCACCCGCTACTCGTTCCGGCGGCACGGCGACTTCACCACCCTCGCCGAGGAACTGCACTCCATCGAGCGCTATCTCACCCTCGAACGGGCCAGGTTCGGCGACCAGCTCCAGGTCACGCTCCGCATCGCCCCCGAGGTGCTGGCCGTCGCCGTGCCGTTCCTGTGCCTCCAGCCGCTGGTCGAGAACGCCGTACGGCACGGCCTGGAAAGCAAGCCGGGTGCCGGCCGGATCTCGATCCTGGCCGAGGACGCGGGGGCCGAGTGCGGCATCAGCGTCGAGGACGACGGCATCGGCATGGACCCGGAGCGGCTGCGCCGCATCCTCTCCGGAGAGGACCGGGCCACCGGCGTCGGCCTGGCCAACGTGGACGAGCGGCTGCGCCAGGTGTACGGCGACGAGTACGGCCTGGTGGTGGAGACCGCCAGGGACGCCGGGACCAAGGTCAGCATCCGCCTCCCCAAATACCACCCCGGCGTCTCGGCGTGAGAACCGTGGGGCCGGGCGTTGACTTCGGCTGTCCTGATTCATCACGCTCTATGGGATTCGGTGGTGAAGGAGGACGCCTGTGACCGGCCTGCGGGTCCTGGCAGTGGACGATGAGCAGCCCGCCCTGGAGGACGTGGCGTACCTGCTCAGAGCGGACCCGCGCATCGGCGAGGTGCTGACCGCGCGCGACGGCGCGGCGGCCCTGAAGCTGCTGGACCGGGCGATGGCCGAGGGCAGGCCCGTGGACGCGGTCTTCCTCGACATCCGCATGCCCGGCCTGGACGGCGTGGTGCTCGGCCGGCTCCTCGCGCAGTTCACCCGGCCGCCGAAGATCGTGTTCGTGACCGCCTACGAGGACCACGCGGTCGACGCGTTCGAGTTGAAGGCCGAGGACTACCTGCTCAAGCCGGTCCGGCCCGAACGGCTGGCCGAGGCGATCAGGCGTGTGTGCGGAAGCCGTACGGTGCCGGAGGCCGGGCCGCAGGCGGACACGATCCCGGTCGAGCTGGGCGGGGTGACCCGGTTCGTCACCAGCACCGAGGTCAGGTACGTCGAGGCGCGCGGGGACTATGCCCGGCTGCACACCGCGACGGGAAGCCACCTGGTGCGCATCCCGCTGGCCGCGCTGGAGGAACGCTGGGCGTCGGCCGGTTTCGTCCGCGTTCATCGCAGCCACCTGGTCGCGCTCCGGCACATCGACGAGCTGCACATTGACTCCGGCCGGTGCGTCGTGCGGATCGGCGACACGGAGATCCCCGTCAGCAGGCGGCACACCCGCGAGTTGCGCGACCTGCTGGTCCGCCGGGCGCGGAAGGCCGGGCCCCGATGACCGAGAAGCGGATCTCGGATCTGCTGCGGGTGAACCGGTCCGCCGCCGACGCCGACCGGCCGCGCCGCGTCGCCGTCACCAGCCCGCGCACGGCCGCCGCACGCCGGCCCCGTCGCCCGCTCACCACGGAGATCGACGAGCAGACGCGGCTCGGCGAGGTCTACATGGCGTCGCTGGTCCGCACCCAGTTCCGGCTGGGGCTGTTCGTCTGCTCGGTGCTCGGCTGCGTGGTCGGCGGGCTTCCCCTGCTGTTCCTGCTGGTCCCCGAGCTGCGCTCGGCCGACCTGTTCGGCCTGCCGCTGCCGTGGATGGTGCTCGCCGGTCTCATCTATCCCGCGTTCGTCGTCGGCGCCTGGCTCTACGTACGGCAGGCGGAGCGGAACGAGCGCCATTTCGCCGACCTGATGGAGCGTGAATGACCCGGTGAGCCCCGCGTACGGTGTGACCGCGGTTGTGCTCGTGCTGCTCGCGGCGGTCCTGATCGGGGCATTCGGGATCCGGGTGTCCCGGACGACCTCGGACTTCTACGTCGCGTCCCGCACGGTGTCCCCGCTGTGGAACGCCTCGGCGATCGGCGGGGAGTACCTCTCGGCGGCCTCGTTCCTCGGGGTCGCCGGGCTGATCCTCACCTACGGCGCGGACATGCTGTGGCTCCCGGTCGGCTGGACCGGCGGATACCTCGTGCTGCTCGTGCTCGTGTCCGCTCCGCTGCGCAGGTCCGGGGCGTACACGCTGCCGGACTTCGCCGAGGCGCGGCTGGAGTCGATGGTGGTGCGGCGCACGTCGAGCGTGCTGGTGGTGCTGATCGGCTGGCTCTACCTCATGCCGCAGTTCCAGAGCGCCGGGCTGGTCTTCCGTACGATCACGGGCGCGCCGACCTGGGCCGGCGGCCTGCTCGTCGCGGTGGTGGTCGCGCTCAACGTGCTGTCCGGCGGCATGCGGTCGATCACGTTCGTCCAGGCGTTCCAGTACTGGATCAAGCTGACCGCGCTGGCGGTGCCGCTGGTGTTCATGCTGATCGCCTGGCGGTCCGACGGGTCGCCCGGCCTGCCGCCCGGCGATCCGTGGGCGCTGCCGCTGCACGGGCGCGAGCATCCGGTGTACGCGACGTACTCGCTGATCCTGGCGACGTTCCTCGGGACGATGGGCCTTCCGCACGTGCTGGTCCGCTTCTACACCAACCCCGACGGCCGGGCCGCCCGCCGGACCACGTTGCTGGTCCTCACGCTGCTCGGCGCCTTCTACCTGATGCCCGCGGTGTACGGCTACCTCGGCCGGGTGTACGGGCTGCCCGCGACGGACGCCGTCGTCCTCACCCTGCCGGGACGGCTGGTCGGCGGGACGGCGGGGGAGCTGCTGACCGCGCTGGTGACGGCGGGGGCGTTCGCCGCGTTCCTGTCGACGTCGTCCGGGCTGGCGGTGTCGGTCGCGGGGGTGATCGCGCAGGACATCATGGGCGGCGGGGTACGGCCGTTCCGCGTGGCCACGGTGCTCGCGGTGACCGTGCCGTTCGCGCTGGCGGGGATGGCGCGGACGCTCCCGGTGGCCGACGTGGTGGGGCTGGCGTTCGCGGTCGCCGCGTCCTCGTTCTGCCCGCTGCTCGTGCTGGGCATCTGGTGGCGGCGGCTCACGACGGTCGGCGCGCTGGCCGGGCTCCTCACCGGGGGCGGGCTGGCCTGCGCCGCGGTCATCGCGACCATCATCGGCGGGCCGTACACGGGATGGCCGGAGGCGCTGCTGGCCCAGCCGGCGGCGTGGAGCGTCCCGATCTCCTTCACCGTCATGATCGTCGTCTCGCTGCTGACGCCGTCCCGCGTGCCGAGGAACGTGGCCAGGACGATGGTCCGCCTGCACACCCCGGAGACGCTGGACGTGGACCGCGGCGACTGGCGGCCGCGTTCGGTCTGACGTCCGGCGGCCCGGCCGACCGTTGGGCGCATTGATGGGACCACTCATCGCAGGCCGTACCTGCTTGACCGCCGCGTGTCGGCGGCTCACCGAAGAACCCGCTCCGGCGTCTCGTCGCGGGGCACCGTCCGCTCCTACGCTCTGCGTGATCCAGATCACAGCCGTTGGAGGTCGCGTGACGACTCGGCAACATGACGCATCGATTTATGAGGAGATTCAAGCCGGCGAGCGGTTCAAGGAACTGCGCGGCAGGTTTCGGGGCTGGGTCTTCCCGGCGACTGTGGCGTTCCTCGTGTGGTACGTACTTTACGTCGTTCTGTCCGGCTTCGCGCGGGGCTTCATGGGCACGAAGCTCTTCGGCAACATCAACGTCGCCCTGGTCTTCGGCATCCTGCAGTTCGTCTCGACGTTCCTGATCGCCTGGGCCTACTCGCGGCACGCGGCGGCCAAGCTCGACCCGCTCGCCGACGAGCTCCGCAACGAGGTCGAGGAGAAGACGGCCGCATGAAGCACGAGACCCTGTCGACGATCCTGTTCGTCGTCTTCGTCGCCGGAACGCTGGTCATCACCTTCTGGGCCAGCAGGAACACCAAGACCGCCGCGGACTACTACGCGGGTGGCCGCTCGTTCAGCGGCCTGCAGAACGGCCTGGCGATCGGCGGCGACTACATGTCGGCCGCGTCGTTCCTCGGCATCGCCGGCATCATCGCGCTGTCCGGTTATGACGGGTTCCTCTATTCGATCGGCTTCCTCGTCGCCTGGCTCGTCGCGCTGCTGCTCGTCGCCGAGCTGATGCGCAACTCCGGCAAGTTCACGATGGCCGACGTGCTCGCGTTCCGGATGAGGCCGCGCCCGGTGCGTACGGCGGCCGGCGTGTCCACGATCGTGGTGAGCATCTTCTACCTGCTCGCCCAGATGGTCGGCGCGGGTGCCCTGGTCGGCCTGCTGCTCGGCGTGCACTCCGAGGCCGGGAAGATCTGGACGATCATCGCGGTCGGCCTGCTCATGATCGTCTATGTGGTGTTCGGCGGGATGAAGGGCACCACCTGGGTCCAGATCGTCAAGGCCGTGCTGCTGATGACCGGCGCGACGCTGATCACCCTGCTCGTCCTCGGCAAGTACGGCTTCAACCTGTCGGGCCTGCTCGGCGAGGCCGCCGAGAAGAGCGGCAAGGGCGCCGCGTTCCTGGAGCCCGGCCTGAAGTACGGCACCGAGGCCCAGGGCATCGCGGGCAAGATCGACCTGATCAGCCTGGGCCTGGCCCTCGTCCTCGGCACCGCCGGCCTGCCGCACATCCTGATCCGCTTCTACACCGTGCCCACCGCCAGGGACGCCCGCAAGTCCGTCCAGTGGGGCATCGGCATCATCGGCGTGTTCTACCTGCTCACCCTGGTGCTCGGCTTCGGCGCCGCCGCGCTGGTCGGCAGCAAGGCGATCACCGCTCAGGACAAGGCGGGCAACACGGCGGCGCCGCAGCTCGCCAAGGCGGTCGGTGAACTGATCTTCGGCGAGGTCGGCGGCACGATCCTGCTCGCGGTCATCGCCGCGGTCGCGTTCGCCACGATCCTGGCGGTGGTCGCCGGTCTGACCCTGGCCTCCTCCTCCAGCTTCGCGCACGACCTGTACGCCCACGTGTTCAAGCGGGGCAACGCCACCGAGCGTCAGGAGGTCGTGGTCGCCCGGATCTCCGCCTTCGTGATCGGCGCGGTCGCCATCGCGCTGAGCATCTTCGCCCAGTCGCTCAACGTGGCGTTCCTGGTGGCGCTGGCCTTCGCGGTGGCGGCGTCGGGCAACCTTCCGGCGATCCTCTACAGCCTGTTCTGGAAGAGGTTCAACACCTCGGGCGCCGTCTCGGCGATCTACGCCGGCCTGGTCTCGTCCGTCGTGCTCGTCATCTTCTCGCCGGTGGTCTCCGGGGCGCCGACGTCGATGTTCCCCGACACCGACTTCCACTGGTTCCCCCTGTCGAACCCGGGCATCGTCTCCATCCCGATCGGCTTCCTCGCCGGATACATCGGGACGGTCCTCAGCAAGGAGTTCAACGCGTCGAAGTACGCCGAGATCGAGGTCCGCTCGCTCACCGGTGTCGGCGCGGAGAAGGCCGCCGAGCACTGATCCCGCCTCAGGTCAGGCCCGGTCGCGGGTGGCGCAGAGCCCGCGGCCGGGCCGCTTCACGCGCGGCGGGCTGACGCGGCCGGGATGAAGGGTCACCTGTCCGCCGCGGGATGGTACGCCGGATCTCGCATGGTTATTGTCGGTTTTGTGTACCGGCAGACGGCCAGAACCCGGATTCTCGACGCGGCCGAGGAACTCTTCTCGGGCGGCGGGTACGACGCGACCCCGACGGCGCGGATCGCGGAACTGGCCGGGGTGCCCAAGGGTCTGCTCTTCCACTACTTTCCCCGCAAGATCGACGTACTGATCTCGCTGGTGGACGAGCGGACCCTGGTCACCGAGGAGGAGGTCGAGGCGGTGCCGGGCGACGCCGCGGGAGCCCTGTCCCGGCTGGCCCGCCGGCTGCCCTTGCACGCGTCGCCCGCGATGCGGCGGATCCTGTTCCGCGAGGCCGACACGCACGGATCGGTGCGCGAGCGGCTGGGCCGGCTCAACGCCGAGATCATCAGGAGGGCGCGGTTCGCCCTGGAGCTCGCCATGCCGGGCGGACGCGGCGACGCGGCCAGGCTGGAGGCGGCCGCCGCCACGTTCGCCGCCGTCCTGCTCTACCAGGAGAGCCTCTGCCAGCTCACCGGCCACCACATCGACCCGGACGCGGTGGCCGAGCTGATCGTCCATGCGCTGGGCTGACCGTCCGTATGGCGTCGCCGGGTCAGGCGGGCACCTTCTCCACGGCCGGGGCGCTCCGCTCCACGGTGACCGGCTCGGCTGCCGCGACCGGTTCGTCCCCCGAGCCGTCCTCACTCTCCGTCTCCCCGGCCCGCTCCCGCTTGGCCAGCGTGGTGAGCTCCTCCATCGCCTCGTCGATGTGGCCGATCAGGCTCCACACGTCGGGCACCCGGTCGGGACAGGCGACCACTCCGAGGTCCAGCCGCCCGTCGTACGTGATGCAGGTGATGCTGAGCGCTCCCGTGACGTCGGTCAGCACGGACATCGGGTAGTACGACAACACCCGGGCACCACAGAGAAAGAGCGGGAACGGCGGGCCGGGAACGTTGGACACGATCAGGTTCACCCCGGTCCCCACCATGCCGGCCAGCCGGAACAGCGTGGGTGTGACCAGCGCCGAGAACGGCGCGGGGAACATCGCGCAGACGTCGCTGAGCCAGGTCGCCGGGGACACCGCGAAACGCCGCTTGGCGGCCAGCATGGCGGCGCGCACCATGGTCAGCCGCTCCTTCGGGCAGTCCACGTGCGTCGCCAGCGGGGTGATCATCGCGGAGATCTGGTTGCCGATGGTCTCGCTGCCGCGTGCCGTACGGACCGCGACCGGGACCGCAGCGATGAGGGGCTGGTCGGGCAACGCGTCGCACGAGACCAGCCAGCGGCGTAGCGCGGACGCGCACAGGGTCATGACGACGTCGTTGACGCTCATCCCGAAGGTCCGGGAGACCCGCCGGATCTCGACCAGCGGGATCGAGCCGAAGGCGAAGCTCCGCTCGCCGGAGATGGTCCCGTTGAACGGCGTACGCGGGGGCGCGAGCGGCGGGAGTTCCGGCCGGGGCCGCTCGTCGCCGAGGAGCCGCCGGGTCGTGCGGGCGATGAGACGGGCGCCCGGCAGGGCCGAGGCCAGGGGGATCGCGTCGAGGTCGGCCGCCGCCCGCGTGAACGAGCGGAGCGCCGCGACGGGGTGGGCGACCGAGCGGGCCACCGCGCCCGCCAGCATCGCGACCGGATCCGGCCTCCGCTCCGCCGGGACGTCCGGGGGAGTCTCGACCAGCCGCGGCTCCGGGGAGAGGTCCAGCAAGGAGACCAGGATCTCGGCGCCGGAGACCCCGTCGATGGCGCAGTGGTGGACCTTCGTGTACAGCGCCACCCGGCCGTCCGGCAGCCCGTGGATCAGGTGCATCTCCCACAGCGGCCGCGCCCGGTCCAGCCGGCGCGCGTGGATGCGGGCGACGTGCTCGGCGAGCTGGTCGTCGTCGCCCGGGGCCGGCAGCGTGGACTCGTGCACGTGGTCGCGAAGGTCGAGGTCCGGGGCCTCGGTCCAGTACGGCCGGTCGAGCGCGAAGGGCACGTCGGCGAGCCGCATCCGCAGCGGAGGGGCGAGGTGGAGGCGTTCGCGCAGCAGGCTGATCAGTCCCTCTCGGGTGATCGTCCCGGTCGGGGCGGTCGCCGGATCGACGATGGCCACGCCCGCGACATGCGACGCGGTCGTCTGCGACTCCGCGCTCAGAAACTGCGTGTCGAGTGCCGTCAGCTGGCGCATCGGCAATCCTCCCTGCTCGCCTCCGTGCTCCGTGGCGGACGATCATCGTCCACTTCCGGAGTGTGACCATCATCTCCGCGCCGGGTTACCGCCGCGTTTCCCGCACGTCTCCGGGGAGCGACTTCAGACGCGCGCGACCCCGGCATAGTGCCGGGGAAAGGCCACGAGAGCGAGACCAGTGCCGGTCGGACGCGCCTCACCTCGCCCGATGCAGGTGAGGTGGCCTCGTGGTGACATTCCCGTTCGGCGGCTCTTCTAGTCGGCCACCGTGACGTGATGTTCAACGATCCCGTCGAAGAGGTAGCCCAGCGTGTTGTACGGCGTGCGCGTCGGCTGGGTGGCCCCGGTCTCGTCGGTGGCGCGGGCCAGGAGGACGTACGGGCCGGGCTCCCTCGGGAACCAGGTGATGTGCCACGGCGTCCAGGCCGCCGCCACGCCCTGGCCACGGGTGAGGGCACGCCGCCACGACCGCCCGCCGTCGAAGCTGACCTCGACCCTGACGACGCGGCCGTTGCCCGACCAGGACCTGCCGTGCAGGACATGCCGGTGCCCGAGCCGGAGTGTCGCGTTCCAGGGCAGCTCGAACGCGCTCTTGACCACCTGGGTGGTCAGCGGTTCCCCCGACTGGCCGGGGCCGAGCATCCGGTAGAGGTCGGTGCTCCAGGGGGACGCCAGCGGAGTGGTGGAGACCTCGATGTCCCCCACCCACTTGATCGAGGCGATCCCGGTCCAGCCGGGGACGACCAGCCGGGCGGGGAAGCCGTGGTCGGGCGGCAGTCGTTCGCCGTTCATCTCGTAGGCGAGGAGCACGTCGTCCAGTGCCTTGGCGATCGGGAGCGGACGGCGGACATGACCGAGGTTCACGCCGTTGTCGACGTACTCCGGGTCGAGGCCGCTCGGCAGGACGTCCACGGCGTCCTTGGTGACCCCGGCCAGCGTGAGGATCGTGGCCAGGGGCACACCGCGCCAGCGGGCGACGCCGACCGCGCCGAGCCCCCAGGGTGTGCCCGGGGTGTGCAGGCCCTGCTGGGCGGCGAAGAAGGACCGCCCGTTGCCCGCGCACTCGATCGCCACGTCCATGGTCCGCGGCGGCAGGGCCAGCAGTTCGTCGTACGTGAAGTGGCGGGGGGAGCGTAGCCCGGATCCGTGCAGCCGCAGCCGCCAGGTGGCGGCGTCGATCAGCGGGGTCGAGGTGTGGTTCCTGACGAAGAACCGGTCGTTGGGGACGTGGAAGCCCCGGCCGCGCATCGCCTCCCACCGCATCTCGGCGCAGGATCCGTGCACGTCGAACAGTTCGGGAGGCATCGGCTTGACGAAGGGGCGGCCGGGTCCGGGATCGCCGCGTTCGGGGCCGTCGGTTCCGGGTTCGGGTTGGTGGGGGTCGCTTTCGCCGAGGGGGGAGGGGACCCCCGGGGGACAGCGGATCTCCTCTCGCGGGTGCGGGACGCGGGTCCTGGAGACGGACGCGCCGGTCAGGTCTTCGAGATCCATGTGGACCACCCCTCCTCCATGTACCTATTACCTACCAGGAAACCATTGAATCCGCGAAAGCGGCGGGACCCTGGGCCTGGTCCACCAGGAATGTGGGCCCTTTCGGCTTGGGATGACGCGTCCGGTCAGGGAGGCGTGCCGAGCCGGGTTCCGTCGCGGTCCCGGCGGGTCAGGTCCCGTCCCGGTGCCAGGGTGCCTCGGCCCCGGTGGCGGCGGGCCGGTCGGTCGTGCGCAGCGCGTACGTGGGCATGGGGGCGTCGGGCAGCGGGCCGAGGTAGGTGTGGCCGGTCAGATGGCACCAGGCGGGGAGGTCGACCGGGGCGGCGGGGTCGGACGCGATGAGGTGGATCGTCGTGCCCGGGGGCAGCTCCGTGATGCGCTTCCGCAGCTCAAGCAGAAGCCTCACGCAGGTCCGGTCGCCTCCGTCGATCACGACCGGCGCACTCGCCGATGTCGGCCCCATCCCAACCTCCAATAGTCATCCGACCCGAGGAGCCGGCCGAGGTGCTTGCCGCCGAGCTCGGCGACGCCGTCACCCTCGCCGGCGAGTGCACCGGACAGCACCGCACCCCTGGCGGGGCGGTGCAGTCGTTCACCTGGATCACCGCCCGCTACGCTCGCCCGATCCCCGGCCCGGCGAGGCCCGATAGACGGCGACCGGCCTACCGGCCGAGAAACGCGAGCAGGCGGTCCAGCGGCCAGGTGTTGATCACGTCGTCCGTCGTCAGCCACGCGCGCTGGGCGATGCCGACGCCGAACCTCTCGTTGGCCAGATGCGGGATCGCGTGCGAGTCGCTGTCGATCGAGAACTTGACGCCGTGATGGCGGGCGAGCCGGACGAGGTCGGACGGGAGATCGGCCCGGTCGGGGAAGGAGTCGATCTCCATGGCGGTGCCGGTGCGCGCCGCCACCCGGAACACCTCGTCCCAGTCGGCGTCCACCGGGGGCCGCTTGCCGATCTTCCGTGTGGTCGGGTGGCCGATGATGTGGACGTTGGGGTTCTCGCACGCGGCGATGAAGCGGCGGGTCATCTCCTCGCGGCTCTGGCCGAAGTGCGAGTGGACGGACGCGACGCAGATGTCGAACCCCTCCAACACCTCGGCCGGCCAGTCCACGGAGCCGTCGGGGGCGATGTTGAGCTCGGTGCCGTGCAGCAACCGCATGTCCGGATAGCTCCGTTGCAACGCGGCGATCTCGGCGCGCTGCTGGAGCGCCTTCTCCAGCGTCATCCGCTGCATGAACAGCTCGGGCGCGTGGTCGGTCACGGCGTAGTAGGCGTAACCCCGCGCCGCCGCCGCGGCCACCATGTCGTCGAGCGAGGCGATGCCGTCGGTCAGGTTCGTGTGCGTGTGCAGGTCGCCCTTGAGGTCGTCGAGCTCGACCAGCCGGGGGATGCGGCCTTCGAGCGCGGCCTTGACCTCGCCGCCGTCCTCGCGCAGCGTCGGCGGCACCCACTGCATGCCGAGCGCGTGGTAGATGTCCTCCTCGGTCTCGGAGGCGATGACGTGGTCCTCCCCGTCGAACAGGCCGTACTCGGAGAGCTTCCACCCCTTCTTCACCGCTATCTCGCGGATGTGGACGTTGTGCTCCTTGGAACCGGTGAAGTAGACCAGCGCGGCCCCCCACGACTCGGCCGGGACCACGCGAAGGTCCACCTGGAGGCCGCGATCGGTCCGGACCGACGTCTTGCGGTCGCCCCGCGCGATCACCTCGGTGACGTACGGCTGCGACGCGAAGGTGGCCATCAGCTCGACCGGGCCGACGGCGAGGATGTCGACGTCGCCGATCGTCTCCCGCATCCTCCGGAGCGAACCGGCGTAGGCGATCCGCTCGGCGGGCAGCGAGGCGATGACCCGCTCCGCCAGATCCATGGCGATGCCGATGTGGACCCGCCCGCCCGACTGCTCGAGCTGCTCGACGCCCTTGAGCAGGTTCTCCTCGGTCTTCGGGCCGAAGCCCCGCAGCCCGGCCAGCCGCCCGCCCCTGATCGCCTCGGCGAGCGCGGCGGGGGAGTCGACGCCGAGCTCCTGGAACAGGAACAGCGCCTTCTTCGGCCCGAGCGACGGGACCTTCGTGAGCTCGCGCACCCCCTCCGGAACGACGGCGCGCAGATCGTCGAGCTGGCGGAAGCTGCCCCGCTGGAGGAACTCCTCGACCTTCTTGGCGATCGCCTCGCCCACGCCCGGAATCGTGCGCACGTCCGTCTGGCGGAGATCCTCAGGGAAGCCGGCGATCGACTTCGCCGCCTTCTGGTAGCTCCGCACCCGGAACGCGTCCCCGCCGTTCAGCGCAAAAAGCTCCGCGTACTCCTCGATGGCGGCAGCCGCCTCGTCGTTCGACCGTCCCATGCCAGCAGCGTACGGGGTGCCCCCGACAATCTTCGATTCCGCCTTCGCCGCCGACGTGGACGGTTACCCCGGTGTGACGGAGTTACCGGAAAGTGCGATCTGCCCCGGGAGCCGGTCCGTGACCATGCTGGTCGGCATGACCGTCATTCAGAAGCCGGAATACCGCCGTTTCCCGGCGGATCCGCACAATCACAAACCGAACTCCCGCTACAGCCTCGTGCTGGACCCGGTCCGCCCCGACGGGCGCTACGTGAAAGACCTGGTGGTGAACTTCGAGCATCTCGCGTCGGACGAGGTGATCCCCGTGCACGCGCACACCAACGAGGAGGTCCTCATCATCGACGAGGGCGAGGCGGAGGCGTTCTACGACGGGGAGTGGAGGCCCGTGCGCCCCGGATCGGTGATCCTGGTGCCGCCGGGCGTCGCCCACGGGTTCCGCAACCGGTCCGGGAGCGGCGTCAGGCTGCACGCCGTGTTCGCCGGACACGTGGTCGGGACGCGGCTGCTGGAACGCAGCCCTGCCCCGGGCACCGAGGACGACCCCCTTCCCCCGCCGTACATCATCGACTTCCGGAACCCGGACGGGCTCCCGTAGCCCGGCGGGGCGGTGGGGCGGCGGCGCCCGAGCAGGGACGACGCGGGCGCCGCCCTGATCAGAACTGGACGGCCCGTGCCTGGTACGGCTCCTCGAGGTAGGCCATCTCCTTGTCGGAGAGTTCGAGCCCGGCCGCCACCAGCGCGTCGTCGACGTGCCGCTCCTTGGTGGCGCCGATGATCGGCGCGGTGACGCCGGGCCGGTGCAGCATCCACGCCAGGGCCACCGACGCCGGGGCCACGCCGCGCTCGCGCGCCGTCTCGGCCACCCGGTCGATGATCGCGGCGTCGGCCGCGCCGCCGTAGAGCTGCTCCTGCCGTGCGCCGTCACCGACCTGGCGTACGGTCTCGGCCGGGACGCCCGCGCGGGCGAGCAGGCCCCGGGCGAGCGGGCTCCACGGGATCAGCCCGACACCCTGGTCCTGGCACAGCGGGATCATCTCCCGCTCCTCCTCCCGGTAGAGGAGGTTGTAGTGCGGCTGCATCGAGACGAATCTGGTCCAGCCGTTGTCGGCGGCGACCTGCTGGGCTTTGGCGAACTGCCATGCCCACATGGAGGAGGCGCCGATGTAGCGGGCTTTTCCGGCGCGGACGACGTCGTTGAGGGCGTCCATCGTTTCCTCGATGGGTGTCTCGTCGTCCCAGCGGTGGATCTGGTAGAGGTCGATGTAGTCGGTGCCGAGGCGGCGGAGTGAGGCGTCGACGGCGGCGTGGATGTGTTTGCGTGACAGTCCCCAGTCGTTCTTGCCGGTGCCCATGGGGAAGTAGACCTTGGTGGCGACGACGTAGTCCTCGCGGTGGGGGAAGATCGCGCGTAGCAGGTTGCCGGTGATCTCCTCGCTGACGCCTTGGGAGTAGACGTCGGCGGTGTCGAAGAAGGTGACGCCGCCGTCGGCGGCCTTGCGGACGATGGGTTCGGCCTGGTCCTGGGGGAGTACCCAGCCGCCCCATTTGTCGGGGTCGCCGTAGCTCATCATGCCGAGGCAGATCCTGCTGACCTTGAGGCCCGTGTTGCCCAGCCGTACGTAATCCATGTCGATCACCCTAGATTCCGTCCGGTCGCTGTGAACACACGGGCGAGGCACACCCGCTCTGGGTTGCTTCGGTTTGACGGAGTGTCAGGCCGGGGCCGGGAGCTCGAGTGCCATGAGGACATCGTCGACGTAGCGGCCCTGCAGCAGGAACTGGTCTTTGAGCCTGCCTTCGACGCGGTAGCCGTGCGCGAGGTAGAGGGCTTGGGCTCGAGTGTTGGTGCCCAGCACTCTGAGGGTGATGCGGCGGGTTCCCCGGTTGACCGCTTCCTGTCGTGCTGCGTTGAGGAGCAGGTGGCCGATGCCTCGTCCTTGGTGGGCTGGGGCGACGGCGAAGCCGTTGACCTCGTGGACGTGTCCGCTGGATGCGGCCATGGGGGCCGGTCGGAGCTTGATGTAGCCGACGATGTGCTCGTTCTCGTGCGCGACGAGAACGTTTTCCGGTGCCGTCCGGTCGTCGAAGAATGGGGTCTCGAGCGGCCAGAGCGGCGCTGGGGATGCCTCGAACGACCAGGTAGCGTGGTCGATCAACGCCAGTGCCCGTTCGTCGTCTTCAACGGCGGTCCGGACGGCCACCTGTGGTCGAGCGGATGTGTGATGGTGGTCGTGCCGCATTTTCTTGTCCTTCCTGCGTCTTGGCGTCCGCGGGCGATGTCGGCCGCGTCGGTCGTCCAGTCGTCGGCGGATGTGGTGCGTCAGGCCGCGAGGGCCTCGTAAGCGGCGGGACTACGGTAGCCAAGGCTGTTGTGGATGCGGCGCAGGTTGTACCAGCTCTCGAAGATCGCGCTGTGAGCGGCGGACCGGCTCGGCCAGACCCGCCCGTCGATCAACTCTCCTTTCAACGTGGCGAAGAATGATTCGGCCAGGGCGTTGTCCCAGCACTGCTCGCCCACCGGTTGAGGGTGCGGCACAGCGGGTGTCGAGCGCGGCCGGGTCGGGGATCGTGGTCAGCGGGCGGCGGCGCCGGTAATGGCCCGCGAGTCCGGCCTGGCGCATCAGCCGGGCAACCCGCCGACGACCGCACCGGTGGCCTTCGCCGTGCAGGACGGTGTGCACGCGGGGTGTCCCGTAGGCCGCGGGAGTCGCGGTGAACATCGGCGATCCGCTTGGTGAGCCACGCGCCCACTCGCGTACGGCGGTCTCGGTGAGTGGGGCTAGCACAGTTCGCCGGACGGCCTGAATTGGTTGGGGAGGCTCGGGGTTGGGCGCGTGAACTCCCGGCCGCAGGAGTGCCAGACGACGTGTTAGACGATGCCGTCGTGCTGCTCAGCGAGGTCTCGGACATGGCATTGCACGGGCCTATCAGGTCCGGGTCCGCACCTGGACCGGGCGCGGCACCGCCGACTCCCCTTCCTGGGGAAGAGAGATCCGGAGTCGTCCAGGCGGTGTCGCGCCCTCCACGCTTCGCGCTGCTGTGCCCTTGCCTCCTGTGGGGCATGGTCGCGCCTCCGTGCCGCCGTCTCGGTCCCCACACAGGACGGCGGCAATCCCGATCCCTATACGCGAGAGGGCGAGGGCTGCTCTTCTCGACGATCGGGCGGCCTGCCGGGGTGACAGCATCTCCTCATGCCATTGGAGTTCTGGGAGTACGGCGGAGACCATTACTGTCTGCTGTCGACATATGTGAAGTCTGATGAGGCGTGGTACTTCGAGCTGAGCGAGGCTCGTCCGGCTCCCACTGCTTGGCGGAACATCTCTCAATGCGGCGATGTACTGCCCGGCCTCACTGCCGTCACGGTGGTCGCTCACGATCCAGATGTGGAGAAGCCGCCCTACGTGTTCTTCGGCGGCGACCAGGAGTTCCCGTTCGAGGTGCTGAGTCATTTCGTCACGCGGGTCGCCAAGTTACTGAAAGACGGAACCCAACCCTAGAATCCGCTTGTACTCCTCAAGACTTCAAGGCTTCGCCCCTACCAGGTTTCTGGCCTATCCCTACAGGCGCAGCCAGGCTTGAATGAGCAGGAGCATAGTCCTTGAGCGCGAGTGACACGTGGGGGTCGACTGAGTCGCCGTGCAGGCGGCCGGAAACCGGATGGGGACCACGCGGGGACCAAACGTCATGCACACACCTGAACAGCTGGCACGCCACGGCACACCATCGATTTCAGTCCGAATGCCCTTGAGCTGCGAAAACGCATACTCCAACGTTCTGGGGGTCAAGGAGGCTCGCCCCGTCCGACCGCTCTGCAGCCAGCGGGCCGGGCATGCGGCGTGGGGGCCGGTCACGGCCGGCGCCGCTGATGCATCCGTGCTGCTCTCGTCAGTCGCGGAGGCGAGGCTAGCCTCGGGCTTTCGCGGCGAATTTGAGCGAGCTTGATCGTTTACATGAGAAAAGCGCCTTTGAGCTGGAAGGATAGGGCTTGTCGAAGGTCCAATCCGCACCAGTTCAGAAGGCACTTTTCACGTGAAGACTATCGCGTCCCAGCGGAAGATCACGGCGTCCGCCGACGGCTCAGGACTGGTCTCACAGGCCGGTGGATTGCTACTGAAGGAAACCCTTCGGGTC
Organism: Microtetraspora glauca; assembly: GCA_001570385.1. Lineage (GTDB taxonomy): Bacteria > Actinomycetota > Actinomycetes > Streptosporangiales > Streptosporangiaceae > Microtetraspora > Microtetraspora glauca. Next base: position 20,137 of record BBYL01000015.1, read on the forward strand.
ACCGGCCTGGACAAGACACTGTCGACGCAGCTGGAGCGGTGGCGACCGCTCCGCGCGATCCATGACCCCGGCAAGGTCATCACAGACCTGGCCATCAGCCTGGCTCTCGGCGGGGACTGCCTGGCCGACATCGCGATGCTGCGCTCTCAGCTGGAACTGTTTGGCCCTGTCGCCTCCGACCCGACGGTCTCGCGGCTGATCGATCGGCTGGCCGCCGACCCGATACGGGCCTTGAAAGCCATCCGCGCCGCCCGCGCCACCGCCCGGCAGCGGGCCTGGACACTGGCCGGGCACCACGCGCCGGGCGCGGACGGCGAGCTGATCCCCATCGACATCGACGCAACCATCGTCATCGCCCACTCCGACAAGGACCAGGCCACGCCGACCTGGAAGAAGACCTTCGGGTTCCACCCGATGACGGTGTTCGCCGACCACGGTGCCGGCGGTGGCGGGGAACCTTTGGCCATGATGCTGCGCCCCGGCAACGCCGGGTCCAACACCGCCGCCGATCACATCGACGCCACCCGGCTCGCTCTGGCCCAACTGCCTCAACAACGTCGCCGTCAGGTGCTGATCCGCACCGACTCCGGCGGCGGCACCCGAGAGTTCCTGACCTGGCTCACCAAGCCAGGACGGCGGCTCGCCTTTTCGATCGGCTTCACCCTCACCGACGACATCCGGCAGGCGATCCTGACCCTGCCCACCCAGGCGTGGACGCCAGCCTACGACGCAGACGGTCAGGTGAGAGCCGGTGCCTGGGTCGCTGAACTCACCGGCATGCTCGACCTTTCCACCTGGCCGAAGGGCATGCGGGTCATTGTCCGCAAAGAACGGCCACACCCGGGCGCGCAGCTGCGGTTCACCGACATCGATGGGCACCGCTTCACCTGCTTCGTCACCAACGCCCGGCGCGGTCAGCTCGCGGACCTGGAGTTACGGCACCGCCGCCGTGCCCGCTGCGAGGACCGCATCCGCGCTGCCAAGGACACCGGCCTGCGCAACCTGCCCTTGCGTGACTTCACCCAGAACCAGATCTGGGTGGAGATCGTCGCGCTGGCCTGCGAACTCCTCGCCTGGATGCAGATGCTCGCGCTGGAGGGGCAGGCCCGCTGCTACGAGCCGAAACGGCTGCGGCTGCGCCTGTTCGCTGTTGCCGCCCGTCTGGTCCGCGGCGGCCGGCGCCTGCGCCTACGCATCGCAGCGTCCTGGCCCTGGGCCGGCCAACTGGTCGCGGCCATTATCCGGCTCCAGGGACTCCCGGCTCCGACCTGACCAGCACAAAGCCGCCCAGACGATCAGGAAGGACACCTCTCGGGCTCGTGGAACCCCGCTCACCCGGCGCGACAGCCGGGCCGCCAGGTTGACCACAGCCCCGATTTCAAACTCCAGCCGAACCGCTCAGCCAGCCACCGGATGCGTGCGAAAGATCGAGGCTAGATGAGCTCTAGTGACATTATTGGAATAGTGGCCCTACTAGTCTCGATAGTCGGCATTCCTTTAGCGTTCATTCTTGCAAGGCGCGGACGTCAGCGGCCAGGGCTGGCATATGGAATGGACTTCAAGGTACTCATAAAACCCGACGACGGCCCTCTCAATCGCGGTCTGAAACTCGTTTTTCACGACCAGGACATAACGCGCAAAAAATTCGAAGATTTAGGAATTAAACCCCCCTGGAGCTTGGGCAACTATGTGGCGATTGTCGTTATTTATCTCGTCATATTTGCCATTCCGGATTCTGTTCTATATAAGCTGCGGCGAGTGATTCCCGCGACCATTATCGCGGAGCGGGATTCGGACGATGATTCAGATCCTGGCTCGTCCTGACCTCTCGTCTGCCGTCGACCCATCGCGAAGCGACAGCGGGCCGGGGACGTAGGGATAACCGACAATCGGGGCAGAGTTGAGCCTGATCGGCGCGAGAAGGGCTGTCTCGCAAGTGTGCGATGGGTTCCAGATCATCGAGATCTGATCTGTCCTGACGGCTGACCTGCGGGGACTGCCCAGCTCATGCGCTGAGCTGGGCTTTCAGCGTTCGCCGCTTTTCATCGTTTCGCGCTGCTTTTCGCGCTCATGTGCCCTGGCTGTGCCCGCCAGATACAACGCCCAACCTCGCAGGGCCCGGCTTCGGTGGAGACTAGGCCCTGGGTCAGTACTTCCGCATCTGAGGGCCGAGATGGAATGATCCTTCTTTGCATCGATGATTAGAAGGATCACGTATGTCCAGCAGAGCGATCGCGTTCATCGCCTTCCTGTTTATTGGTGCCGGTGCGCTTGCTGGTGTGATGCCCCTCACCGAAGGCGGCTCGGAGTGCGGTTCGGCCTTCGTCTCGCCGTCACTTGCCGCCGGCCAGGACCATGTGAACGAGTGCGAGGATGTTCGCAATCTGGTTCAGATCCCAACGACGATTTTGCTGGCCGTCGGCGGTGTGTTGCTACTCGCGGCCTTCTTCTTGGATGTTCGTCTGACTATGGAGAGACATCGAAGAGAAGAGCAGCAGCAAAGCGCAGCACCCGGGGATTCGTGAACCGCTCCGGGTCCGCTGGAGGTTCGATTCCTTTCTTTGGCCGGTCCGCCTCGCGGTGTCGTAAGGGTCGTCCGCGCGAAGGAGCTGGCCCGCGAGCTCGCGGGTGTGTCTGAGCTGCTCACGGGCCGAGAATCACACGTCGCCGTTCCCCGCCGCAAATCCTGGTGGACCGCTTCCTTATCAGGCAACGGCAACACGTGTTCTAACTAGGCCGATGTGGCGTCTACCTGCTCCGGAGCGTCCATCATCGTCCACCGTCGTTGTCACGCAGTGACGCGCCCCTTGCCTGCGGGTTTCGCCGATCGGCGTGCGGTGCCGCACACTCGACCCCTGCCCTGATCTTCCCGTCTGCCTTCGACCCGCCCCGGAGGGGCAGCGGGCCGACGACGGAGGGGCAAGCTCGGCTTCGCGTGTACATGATCCCGGTGGCCTTCCTCGCCTGCTGGTTGCCCTACCCGCACAGCCGGGCTTGCCCTGTAGGAGTCGGTCTGCTGGGCTCTGCCTGGGTCGATGGCTGGCGAGCGATCAGGACTTCCAGTCCCGCCATCTACGGGAGCACGTTCCGCGGGCCACCTCTCGGAGCCTGAGCGCCCCGGGGTTTGGGGCAGCGCCCCAAGGTCTTCGCTGCTTCTCTGGAAATAGACCCTCATCGGCACAAACCATGCCGTCAGTTCGCCGACCGTCGTACCGCGCTTGCCGGCGGGCAGCGCGACCGCGAGGCGGGACCGGCCGAAGAGCCGCACGCCCGCCGTGGCGAGGCGCGCGGCCCAGACGGCTCATACTCGTTTCGCCTGCCGAGGAGAGTCGCATCCTGGCCAGCGGGCACGGCTCCGTGCTCGGTCCTGATGTGGAATTGATCCGGCACTGCCGCGGCTCACCACTGGTGCTCGCCTACGCGTGGGTAGTGATGGAAGTAGCGACGGAAGAACCCTGGTCCATGGTGACGGCGATGGTGATGCTTGTGATGCTGCGCATAACGTGCGTAATGCCAACGGCCAGTTAGCTCATCGTAGACCTTGCTGCGCGTCTTGCCGCGGTGCAAGTATGGGTCCACCTGGCCGCATGGCACCCCGTCGCACCCCTGGTCGCCCGGCGGCTGGTCAGCCTGCACGAAGGTCGCGTACGCCTGCGCGGGCTGCGAAGGCATCGTGGCCGGCGCAACCAAGGCCGATAGGACCATCACGCCCGTGGCGAGAGCTTCCTTTATCACGAGATCACTCCGTACGGTGACGGTTGTGGTCCGGCGGGGCCGGGGCGTACGGAGCGCCGGATCAATGCGCAAGAAGGAAGGGGCGCCTCGCGCCCGGCTCCAACTTGGCAGGCTATCGGCTGGGCGACGGTGGGTGGACAATCAGGGCGCAAGGCTGCCTGCCGTCTCTTGAATAGATCCCCGCCCGGCCACGTCTCGGTGCCATCCCCCCGCACTGGCAAGGCCGACCCCCGCGTTTTGCTTTCTCGCGCTCTTCGCTTGCTGCTCTCGGTGGGCTTCCCTCGGTCGGTCCGCACCGGTGTCCGCCGAAGGCGGCTTGACCTTGTAATGAAAGTCCTCGCTGAATCGGGTCTTGTGCCGGGCTCGTGACGGCGACGGCTGACCTGAAAGAAGGTGCCCTGGAGCGAATCGGCAGCTCAACGGGGCAATTCAAGCGTGTGGTCGGCGAATGAGGGGCGTCAGGCCGCCAGGTTCAACCTGCTGCATGAAGTGAACTGCTTGTATGTAGTGCGGCTGCATCGATACGAATCTGGTCCAGCCGTTGTCGGCGGCGACCTGCTGGGCTTTGGCGAACTGCCATGCCCACATGGAGGAGGCGCCGATGTAGCGGGCTTTTCCGGCGCGGACGACGTCGTTGAGGGCGTCCATCGTTTCCTCGATGGGTGTCTCGTCGTCCCAGCGGTGGATCTGGTAGAGGTCGATGTAGTCGGTGCCGAGGCGGCGGAGTGAGGCGTCGACGGCGGCGTGGATGTGTTTGCGTGACAGTCCCCAGTCGTTCTTGCCGGTGCCCATGGGGAAGTAGACCTTGGTGGCGACGACGTAGTCCTCGCGGTGGGGGAAGATCGCGCGTAGCAGGTTGCCGGTGATCTCCTCGCTGACGCCTTGGGAGTAGACGTCGGCGGTGTCGAAGAAGGTGACGCCGCCGTCGGCGGCCTTGCGGACGATGGGTTCGGCCTGGTCCTGGGGGAGTACCCAGCCGCCCCATTTGTCGGGGTCGCCGTAGCTCATCATGCCGAGGCAGATCCTGCACGCTCATCCGCCCTAGGTTCCGCCGGGCCGCGACGACCATTATGCCCGGAATCTTCGGGATAACTTCGTCTTCGTTGTTGACGATATTTCCATGCCCGGCCTAATGTTGTCTCTGCCAGAGACGATGTTCACCTGCGCGGGCGCGGGGCTCCGCCTCGGGCGTGGTAGTAATGAGATCCACGGAGGAGGCCGGACAGACAAGTTGGTGCACCATGACCGAGCACTTCCTCGGCGTTCTCGGCATCGGCGAGGCGCTGGGGGTGAGCCGGCACGCGGTGCACAAGTGGCGCTCCCGCTATCCGAGCGATTCGAATCACCCGTTTCCCGAGCCCGACGTCGACGTCGACGGAGCCCCCGGCTGGCGGGCTGATCGGCTAGAGGAAATCGTGCAGTGGCGCAACGGCCTACCGGGCCGTGGCGCGGGCGGAGGCCGTCCTTCCGCCGCACGTCAGGAGTACCTCAAGGAAGCGGCGGAGCGTGGCATGGACCGCGACGAAGCGCTGCGCGCACTCGTCACGTTCACCGAAGAGTTTCCCGAGATGACCGAGCCGGAAATCTGTGCCTGGCTCATCGGGCACTGGCGCAGGTAGCACTTCCCGGCATCACAGTCCTACACGGAAGGCGATGACGCATGCCCGAAATCGGCGGGAGTACCGCACCAGGATTCGAAGGAGTACGTGAGGCGTTCGCGGCCAATCTGGGCGGCGAGCAGGAGGTGGGCGCCGCGGTCTGCGTCTACCTGCACGGTCGGAAAGTCGTCGACCTGTGGGGCGGAATCGCCGATCCCGAGACCGGCCGCCGCTGGGAGCGCGACACCTTGCAGGTCGTGTTCTCCACCACCAAGGGCGTCACCGCCGCCTGCGCGCACCTGCTGGCCCAGCGCGGCGAACTGGACCTCGACGCACCCGTCGCCGAGTATTGGCCGGAGTTCGCGGCCAACGGGAAAGAGCGCATCCCCGTCCGCTGGCTGCTCACCCACCAGGCCGGACTGCCCGCGATCGACCGCCCGATCACTCCGGCGGAGGCGATCGCCTGGGACCCGATGGTGACCGCGCTGGCCGCCCAGCGCCCATTCTGGGAGCCGGGCACCGAGCATGGCTACCACGCGCACACCTACGGATGGCTGGTCGGCGAAGTCGTCCGCCGGGTGACCGGCCGCAGCATCGGCACGTTCCTCGCCGAAGAGATCGCCGCTCCGCTCGACCTGGACCTGTGGATCGGGCTGCCGAAAGCCGAGCAGCATCGGGTCAGCCGCATCGTCGCCGACCCGATCGACCCGGACGCACTGGCCGGGATCGACCTGGACGCCCTTCCCGAACCCGCGCGCGAGGTGATGAGAGCCTATGCCGATCCCACGTCACTGACCATGCGGTCGATGACCGTCGTCACGCCGCTGCTGAACCACGACGACCCGAGCGAGCAGTCCGCCGAGATGCCCTCGACCAACGGCATCTGCACGGCCCGCGCACTGGCCTGCTTCTACGCCGCGCTCATCGGCGAGGTCGACGGGCATCGCATCCTCACACCCGAGACCCTGGCGGCGGCGACCGCGGAACAGGTCAGTGGTACCGACCGCGTCCTGCGGGTTCCCGTCCGGATCGGCACCGGTTTCGGCCTGCCGACACCCGACGCCTTCTGGTACAGCCCTACCGCCTTCGGGTTTCCCGGCTACGGCGGATCACTCGGCTTCGCCGACCCGGCGAGCGGCCTGGCTTTCGGCTATGTCATGAACCACATTCAGGAAGACGTTCCGGACCGGCGAGCCGCCACCCTCCTGGACGCGGTCCACAGCGCGATCAAGGCTCAGGTCCGGTAAGACGCCGGTCTCCCGTTGTTCCATGCACCGGCGCATCAACTGGTCGTCTCCGGCATACCGTGAGCCTCGCCCGCCGACATGGCTTGCGCCACCGAATCGCATACGGACCTCGGCTGTGGGGCTGATCTGAGGAGTCCGGTGGGACGTCGTTGTCGAGGCGGGCGTCGACCACGCCACGCCGTCGATGTTGATCTCGGGCCGCGTCAGCACGGCCATTCGGCCGCCGCGCAATCCTCATGCGCGGCGGGTGCTCCACCGTTGGTCGGCGGTCCGGGGCTCGGCTTCAGGCGTCGAGTTCGCCGTCGAGCAGGCCCATGAGGATCAGGTCGTGCCAGTCGCCGTCCCGGCGGAAGGCTTCGCGCGCTCGTCCCTCCTCCACGAAGCCGACCTTCTTGTAGACGTGGATCGCGGCGGCGTTCGCCTCCGCCACCCAGAGAGTGATGCGGTGCAGCCGCATCTTGGCGAAGCCGTACCGGCAGATCATGCGTGTGGCCTCGGTGCCGTACCCACGACCCCAGCAGTCCTTCTCCCCGATGTAGATGTCGAGGTCCGCGTCGCCTGTCTCGGGCTCCGCGCCGCTGAGCCGGACGAGGCCGATCAGCCGGCCCTCGGCGATGGTCTCGATCCCGAAGAGCACGTGTCCGTAGAAGTTTCGTTCACGTTCGCTGTGACGGGCCGTGGCCTGGGCCAGGGACTCCGGATAGCCGTCGTCGAGCCAGCGCATGGCCTCGGGATCGCTGTTCCAGCGCCAGAGCGCTTCCGCGTCCCCCGGCTCCATCGGCCGAAATCGTACGAGGTTCCCGATCAGCACGTGTTGCTCCTTTGGTAAGCGATCACGGGAAAGATCACCAGATGCGTTGATGATCGAGCAACTGCTTTGACACAGGTTCTGGTGAGCGTGTTCCTCGGAACGCCCGGCGGGGCCGGGCGTCCGGCCGACCCCGGGAATGCCGTGCGGAGCCCGGGTCAGCTCATCATCGCCTTCATCGGCTGCCACGGCGTCGCATCGAAGATCAGCATAATCGAGGTGATCTTGCCGTCGCCGAGCCGGAAGTGTTCGGCCGTGCGCTGGGTACCGGCCGGGGTGGCCGTGTGCACGTCGTAGACGAGGGTCGCCTCGGACTCGCCGTACAGCTCGCTGATCATGTCGACTCCGGTGACGATCTGGAGGAAGCCGGGGAGGCCGGACAGGTGCCCGGCGGGTCAGCGGAGCTCATCATCGGGCTCTGGAACGCGAAGGTCTCGGCGAGCTGGGCCGTGGCCGCGGGCACGTCCCCGCGGAACCGGGCGTCGTGATAGCCGCGTACGGCCTGCCGGGTCAGGGTGGCGTCGGTGATCATCGCACTCCGTTCGTGTCGGTGGTGCCGCTCAGGTGGCGGTGCTCGGGTGCTGCGGCTCAGGTGGTGCGGGCTCAGGTGGTGCGGTCGGCCGTGCGGCTCAGGTGGTCGGCGAGCTGGCGGTGGTTGTCGGCGAGGCGCAGGCACAGATGTCGCAGTTGGGTGAGCTCGGCGGGCGTGAATCCCCGGAAGATCGCCGCCATGGCGACCTGCGTCGGACGGCGGAAGGCTTCGATCCACGCCAGCCCGTCAGGCGTGATCTGGGCGAGCACGGACCTGCGGTCGTTGCGGTCGGGGACCCGGCGGGCCAGGCCGTCGCGTTCGAGGGTGTCCACCAGCCCGGTGACGTTGCGGGAGCTCACCCCGGCCGCCTGGGCCAGGTCGCCGATGCTGATGCCGTCGTCGGGCGTGGCGCTGAGGCGGATCAGGATGTCGAGCGCCCCGGAACTCAGGCCGCGGCCCTCGGCTCCGTGGGAGCGCATGCGCTCGACGGCGTGGACGGCGGTGCGTACGGCGGCCGCGGCCTCCAGCGCGAGGGTGTCCTCCCCGCCCGCGAAGCGGGCCATGGCCTCCCTGGCGCGCGGATCGAAGAGGTGGTCGTCGTGGTCGCGTTCGAAGCCGCTCACGCCGCTCGATGATTTATGTACGTCCTTCATAATGAAGCGAGACTTTATTACCTACTTCACTAAATGTCCATCCCAAGCTCGTGCCCGGAGCCGGGCGGCAGCGGCGCCGGGACGATCGGCACACCCTCGGCGGGGAAACCGACGATCGATCGACAACGTGAGCGGCCACATGGTCGTCCCCGAAAGGCACGGCGAACGCGGGCTCGGCCACACCTGGGCAGGCGGTCAGGAGTCCGGGCGGGAGGCCCGTTTCGACCAGCGCGCGAGGGCCAGCGCCGCGACCAGCACGAACGTCACTCCCGCGTAGGCGGCCAGCTCCGTGAACTCCTCCCGGGTCTGCTCCGGCGTCATCGTCACGCTGAGCCGTACGACCACGGACAGGATGTGCCGGACCACGGCGATGACGCCGATGATGATGAAGGGCTCGACCTGGAGATGGCCGCCCTCCAGGTGGGTCTGCACCGTCACGAAGATCTCGATGACGATCAGGACGAGCAGAAGCTCCTCCAGGAGGGCGATGGCCGTGTCGCCCCAACTCGCCGGGGTCTGGATCGCGGTCACGAACATCATGACCACGACGCCGCCCGCGATGGCGAGCAGGATGAACGCGACCACGTAGAGGAGCGCCCGTTCGACGCGGGTGAGGACCCGCAGCAGCAGGGACTCCATCCTGCTCCGCGCGATCCTGGCCGGCGGTCTCGGCGTGCTCCCCGGGGCCGATGCGCGTGTCTCATCATCCATAGGTCGGCTCATCCATAGGTCGCTTCCATAGGTCGGCGTCGTCCATGGGTCGGGCCGGAACCGGATCGGCGTGCCTGGCGTCGCGCGCCGTCGCCCGCCGCGGATGCTTTCTCAGGAGTACCCCGATATGGCGGCCGATGCCGGTCTTTGCCGATCTTTTCGGCGTTCGTCGGAATCGCGTGTGTGCGCCACCGCAGGGAGATTGCCCGAATCGTGGCGACCTTATGGTGGCGGACCGGGAAATATGCCCCAAGGTGCGGGAATGCCATCAGATCGGGGGAGAACCGAGGAAGGCTCCCACCGGCGAGGGAATGCCCCTCCCCGGCATCCGGTTCCCCGGAGAGCCGGTTCGCTGAAACGGGACAGGAGGGTGCCTTCGATGTCCGTCGATCTCAACCACACCATCGTGCCCAGCAGGGACAAGCGCGCGTCGGCGGAGTTCCTGGCCGGGATCCTGGGCCTTTCGGCCGCCCCGCAGTGGGGGCCGTTCGTGCCGATCAAGACGGCCAACGGCGTCACGCTCGACTACATGGACGTCGACGAGGTCCAGAAGAACCACTACTGCTTCATCGTCACCGAGCCCGAGTTCGACGTGATCTTCGGGCGGATCAGGGAACGGGGACTCGACTTCTGGGCGGACCCGCACCACGAGAAGCCCGGTGAGATCAACCACCTGTACGGCGGGCGCGGGGTCTACTTCGACGATCCCGACGGCCACAACATGGAGGTCATCACCCAGCCGTACGCCTGACCGTGCTGCCCGCCAATCCGCGAGTAAGCCCCCGCCAAGTCGCGGACGGTACAACCGCAGGGTGAACGGATACGACATCAGGCGGCCCACCGAGGCCGACGCGGCGGCGATCCACGAGCTGGTCGCCGAGCACGACACCAGGATCCTCGGCAAGCCCGACGCCACCCTGGAGGACGTCGCCGAGATCCTCGGCGAGCTGGAGCTCGCCACCGACGGCTGGCTGGTGTACGACGGCGAGCGGCTGGTGGGCTGGGGGTGGGCCTCCCCCAAGGGGACGAGCGACAACGTGGACATCGACGTCCAGGCCCGCGTGGCCGACGTCGGGGACTGGCTGTGGGAGCGGGTCCTGGAGCGCGCGGTGGAGATCGCCCGCGACCTCGGGCACGCCCAGGCGCGGGTGGACATCGGCGTCTACCGCGAGGACGCGGCGCTGCGGGCGGCGGCCAAGGAGCGCGGCCTCGCCGCCGCCACCAGCTTCCACCGCATGCGGATCGACCACGCGATGGACGCGGAGGTCGCCGGGCCCGGGATCCCGTCCGGCGTGACCGTGGAGCGCGGAGACCCCGACCAGGAGAGGCTCCGTACGGCCCACCGGATCCAGCAGGAGGGCTTCGCCCGGCACTTCGGGTTCGTGCCCAGGACGTTCGACGAGTGGATCTCCGACATGGAGGCGTCCAGCGCGAACGACTGGAGCCAGCTCCTGGTCGCCCGCGTGGACGGCGAGCCGGCCGCGATGCTGCTCGGGACCAACCACTTCGTGTCCGACGAGGACTGCGGCTACGTGCGCACCCTCGCCGTGCTGCCCGCCTTCCGGAGCAGGGGGCTCGGCAGGCTCCTGCTGCGCGAGGCGTTCGCGGCGGACGCGAGGCGCGGCCGGGCGGGCACGATCCTGCACGTGGACTCGAACAACGTCACGCCCGCGCTCGACCTCTACCTGTCCGTCGGGATGCGCCCCGTGCTCGCCATCGACGCCTGGCGGGCGGATCTGCCGACCGGCCTGAGGTGACTCCACGGTGACTCAACCGGCCGCCCGGCCGGGAAGAAGCACGCGGAAGTCCGTACTGCCGGGGCGGCTCTCCACGGACACGGTGCCGCCGTGCGAGACGACCACGGCCTTGACGATGGCGAGCCCGAGGCCGCTGCCGCCCGAGGCACGCGCGCGCGCCTTGTCGGCCCGGACGAACCGCTCGAAGATCTCTCCCTGGACCTCCTCGGGGATGCCCGGCCCGTCGTCGTGCACGACCAGCTCCGCCGCTCCCGGAGCCGGGACGTGTACGGAGACGGTGACCGTGGTGCCCCGCGGGGTGTGGGCGCGTGCGTTGCTCAGCAGGTTGGCGACGACCTGGTGGATCCGGTCGGCGTCGCCGGTGATCGTGACCGGTTCCTCCGGCAGCCGCAGCCGCCAGTGATGGTCCGGCGCGGAGACGCGGGCGTCCCCGGCGGCGTCGATCACCACGCGGCTCAGGTCCACCGGGTCGCGGGCGAGCGGCCTGCCCGCGTCCAGCCGGGCGAGCAGCAGCAGATCGTCGACGAGCGTGCCCATGCGGGAGGACTCCGCGTCGATCCGCTCCAGGGCGTGCCGTATCTCGTCCGGTACCTCGCCGGGGTGGCGTCTGGCCAGCTCGACGTGGGCCCGGACCGTCGCCAGCGGAGTGCGCAGCTCGTGACCGGCGTCGGCGGCGAACGTGCGCATCCGCTGCTCGCTGGTGTGCCGCCGGGCGAGGGCTTCGCCCACATGGCCGAGCATGCGGTTGAACGCGGCCCCGAGCTGGCCGACCTCGGTGTGCGGGTCCTCGTCCGGTACGCGGTCCGGCAGCGCCACGGCGCCGCTGGCCAGCGGCAGCGTGCTGACCCGGCGGGCCGTGGCCGCCATCCGTTGCAGGGGGCGCAGCGACAGCCGCACCCACGTCGCGCCGGCGATCCCGGTGACGACCATGACGATGGCGAACACCACGATCTCGGCGATCAGGAGGCGGTGGATCGTGGTGTTGACGCCCTCGAGGGGAAGGCCGTTGACGAGGACGTCGCCGTCGGCGCCCTCGATCGCCATCACGCGGTAGTCGTCCAGCTCCGACAGTTCCACGGTGTGGCCGCGCCGGTCCGCCGGCACGGCGGCGAGGGCGGCGGCGTCTCCGGCGGAGAGGCTGACGTCCGCTCCGTCCGGCGCCACCACGGCGGCGTGCGTCACCCGGCCGTTCAGGAGACGAGCGCCAAGGGTCCCGAGGGACTGCCCGCGGCTGTCGCCGCGCTCGCCGTACCTTCCCCCGTGCTCCAGGCTCGCCGCGAACTTCCCGGTCGTCATCGACAGCTGCGCGTCGAGCCGGTCCACCATGAACCGCTCCAGCGAGAGGGAGCCGGCCGTGCCGACCGCGGCGCAGGCGAGCGCGAGCAGGGCGAGCACGCCGATCACCAGCCGGGCTCGCAGGGTGCGCGGTCTCATGGCTTGAGCACGTATCCCACGCCCCGGACCGTGTGGATCAGCGGGCGGCGTCCTGTGTCGATCTTCCTGCGCAGATAGCTGATGTACAGCTCGACCACGTGGGCCTGGCCGCCGAAGTCGTAGGACCAGACCCGGTCGAGGATCTGCGCCTTGCTGAGCACTCTGCGCGGGTTGCGCATGAGGAAGCGCAGCAGCTCGAACTCGGTCGGGGTGAGCTCCACCAGCTCGCCGCCGCGGGTCACCTCCCGCGCGTCCTCGTCCATGGTCAGGTCGCCCACGGCCAGGCGGGCTCCCTGGGAGGTCCGGGCCATGCCCGCGCGGCGCAGCAGGCCGCGCAGCCGGGCGAGGACCTCCTCCAGGCTGAACGGCTTGGTCACGTAGTCGTCGCCGCCCGCGGTGATCCCGGCGATCCGGTCCTCCACGGCGTCCCTGGCGGTCAGGAAGAGCACGCACACGTGCGGCGCCTCGGCGCGCAGGCGGCGCAGCACCTCCAGCCCGTCGATGTCGGGGAGCATGATGTCGAGGAGCACCGCGTCGGGATGGAACTCGCGGGCGGCGTTCACCGCGGCCGTGCCGTCGGCGGCCGAGCGCACCTCCCACCCCTCGTAGCGCAGCACGGCGGCGAGCACCTCGACGAGGTCGGGTTCGTCGTCGACGACGAGCACACGGACCGGGGTTCCGTCCGGGCGGACCAGCTCAGGGAGATCGCGGGAGGTCGTACGCATAGTGATGACAACGTCCTCCCTGTTCCCCGGCGGATGCTCTGAGCCGGCTCTGAGAATCCTATGAATCATTCCGGTATGCCCCGCCTCATAGGGAACTGAGAAGTTCGACTGGCACGGTGATCCACGGACCGATGAAAGGGGACATCTCCGTGAGCACCGCCTTCACGTCGCCGGTTCGGAACGGGGGAGCCGTCGACGGCACGCACCGGGCCATGCCGCAGCGAGGCGCCCGCGCGCGTCCCGAGGCCGTCCTGGTGGCCGTCGCCGTGGGCGCGCTCGCCGTACTCGGCCTGTGGTGGGCGGGCACGCCGAGCGTCTCCGGGCTGGACGGCTGGCTGACCAACGCCGGTCGGATCACCGGGCTCCTCGCCGGATACGCGTTCGCGGTGCTGCTCGCACTGATGGCCCGGGTCCCCGCGCTGGAGCGCGGGGTGGGCTCCGACAGGCTCGCCCGCTGGCACTCGATGGGCGGGCGGTACGTCGTCGGGCTCGCCGTCGCGCACACCCTGCTGATCATCTGGGGGTACGCGGTCACCGACGGCGCCGACGTGGTGAGCGAGACCGTGACGCTCAACCTCACCTATCCCGACGTGCTCAAGGCCACGGTGGCCCTGCTGCTCCTGGTCGGCGTCGGGATCGTCTCGGCCCGCGCCGTCCGGCGCCGGCTGCGCTACGAGACCTGGTTCCACCTGCACTTCTACACGTACCTCGTGGCCTGGCTGGCCTTCGGGCACCAGCTCGCGAACGGCAGCGAGTTCCTGACGTTCCCCGCCGCCCGTACGGCCTGGTACGTCCTCTACGTCGCGGTGGCGGTGCTGGTCGTCTGGTACCGGTTCCTCATGCCCGTACGGCAGGCGTTCCGGCACCGGCTCAGGGTCGCCGGGGTCGTTCAGGAGGCTCCCGGCGTCGTCTCCGTCCACATCTCCGGGCGCCGTCTCGACAGGCTCGGGGCCGAACCCGGCCAGTTCTTCCGGTGGCGGTTCCTCACCAGGGACCTGTGGTGGTCTCCCAACCCCTACTCGCTGTCGGCGGCGCCGCGTCCCGGTGAGCTGCGGATCACCGTGAAGGACCTGGGCGACCAGAGCCGCGCGCTCGCCCGCCTGCGCCCCGGCACGCGGGTGGTCGCCGAAGGCCCGTACGGCGCGTTCACGGCGGGCCGCCTCAAGGGGCGCAAGGTGCTGCTCATCGCCGGAGGCGTGGGCGTCACGCCCGTGCGCGCCCTGTTTGAGTCGGTACCGGCGGCGCCCGGCGACCTCACCCTCCTCTACCGGGCCAGGACCACCGGTGACCTGGTGTTCCGCGCCGAACTTGAGGCGATCTCCACCGCCCGCGGGGCGGCGTTGCACTACTGCGTCGGACCGCGGAGCGAGATCGGCGATCCGTTCACGCCGGAGACGCTCACCGAGCGCGTCCCCGGGTTGCGCGAGCACGAGGTCTACGTGTGCGGACCGGAGAGCATGACGCGCAGCGTGGTGTCCGCGCTGCGCGCCGCCGGAGTGCCGAAGAGGCGCATCCACCACGAATCGTTCGAGTTCTGAAGGAAGACTCATGCGCAGAGCGATATTGGCCGTGCTCGCCACCACCGTCGGCCTGGTGCTGTTGTTGTCCTTCAAACCACACGAGATCACCGCGTCCGCCGACCGCCCGTCCGCCGGGGCGCGGGCCGATGCGGCCTCCGGCCGCGACCCCGGGTTCGACGGCCACGGCGACGGTGACGAGGACAGCGGCGGTGCCGGGTTCGGCGGCGGTGACGGGTTCGGCGGCGGTGACGGGTTCGGTCCTCCCGCGGGTGACCACGGGGGAGGCGGGGTCTCCTCGAACTCGGGCGCCTGGACCGGTGACGGCGCGAGCGCGGGCGCGACGAGCGGCGACAAGACGGTCACCGGTGACGCGGCCGACACGCGCTGGGGCCCGGTGCAGGTCGAGCTCGTGATCTCCGGCGGCAAGGTGACCGGTGTCAAGGTGCTCCAGGCCCCCGACAACAACCACAGGGACATCGCCATCAACAACCGGGCGCTCCCGATCCTGAACCAGGCGGCGCTCTCGGCCCAGTCGGCCGGGATCGACACGGTCTCCGGAGCCACCTACACCAGCGAGGGGTACATCACCTCGTTGCAGAGCGCCCTCGACAGGGCCGGGCTGTGATGCGCCACGTCGAGCACGTCATGGGCACCGTCTTCTCCTTCGACGTACGGGACCCCGTCGACGCGACCCGGGCCGTCGAAGAGGCCGTGGCCTGGTTGCGCCGTGTCGACGCGACCTTCTCGACGTACCGCACGGACAGTCCGGTCAGCCGGCTCGGCAGGGGCGAGATCGCCCTGGCGGACTGCCCGGCGGAGGTGGCGGGTGTCCTCGATTTGTGCGAATCGGCGGCCCGCGCCTCACGGGGGTACTTCACCGCCCGTCCAGGAGGTCGGCTCGACCCCTCCGCCATGGTGAAGGGATGGGCGATCGAGCGGGCGTCGCTCATCCTCACCCGAGCGGGAGCGCCGAACCACTGCGTCAACGGCGGGGGCGACATCCAGCTCGCCGGGTCCGCCGCCCCCGGGCGGCCCTGGCGCGTCGGCGTCGCCCACCCGCTGCGGCCGGGCGAGCTCGCCACCGTGGTGACCGGGTCCGGCCTCGCCGTGGCCACCTCGGGTACGGCGGAGCGAGGCCCCCACATCCTCGACCCGCACACCGGCCGCCCGGCCACCGGGCTGGCCTCGATCACCCTCGTCGGCGCGAGCCTGACCATGACCGACGCGTACGCGACGGCGGCCTTCGCCATGGGCGGCGCGGCCAGGGAGTGGGTGGAGGGACTCGACGGGATGGAGGCGTTCGCGGTCACGTCCGATGGCGGCACCTGGCGCACGCCCGGTTTTCCCGGGGTTCCGGTGGTGGGCCACGCGCGCTGAATCGGGTATGCCGACCGCATGGCATGCCGTATCACCGAGCTCGTCCTCGACTGCCGCGACCCGGAACGGCTCGCCGCCTTCTGGTGCGATGTCCTGGGCTTCGCCGTGCTCGACCGGCTCGAGGGCAGCGTGCGGATCGGCCCCCCGGAGGGGGGTTTCGGCGGGCTCCAGCCGACTCTGGTGTTCAACCCGTCGGTCGAGCCCAGGCCGGCGAAGCTTCGCCTGCACATCGACGTGAACCCGACCGACCGGGATCAGGCCGACGAGCTGGTGCGCCTGCTCGCGGCCGGCGCGACCCGCGCCGACATCGGGCAGACAGGACACGAGCCGTGGATCGTGCTCGCCGATCCCGAGGGCAACGAGTTCTGCCTGTTGCACCATCGGCTCGCCCCGATCTGACCAGAGGGGCGCTCGCGGCCGGGGTCAGGACGCCGGATGTTGCAGGTGGTCGCGGATCTTGGTGCCGACGGTGCGGAGGTGTTCCACCTCGCGCGGCGTGAGCAGGTCGAACATGTGGGCACGGACCGCGGCGACGTGCCCCGGCGCCGTGGCCGCGAGCTTCGCGAGGCCCTCCTCGGTGAGCTCGGCCTCCGTGCCGCGCCTGTCGTCCGCGCAGTCGGTACGGCGTACCCAGCCGAGCCGCTCCAGCCGGGTCACCGCCCGGGTCGCGCCGCTGCGGGTCGACAGCACGGCGTCGGCGAGATCGCGCATGCGCATGCGCCGGTCGGGGGCCTCCGACAGCACGACCAGCACCTCGTAATCGAGCATGGAGACGCCCGAGTCCGCTTCGAGCTGGCGATCGAGGGCCTGGATCAGCAGCCGCGTGCTGTCCAGGTAGGCACGCCATGCCCGCTGCTCCTCAGAATCGAGCCACCGCACCTCGTCCATGCCGCCCAGCCTACGGGAATAGTTGACGGCGAAACGACATTGGGTAGAGTGAATGTCGTTGACGGCGAAACGACCTTGTGCCGTACGCCGCCCCGCGACCACTGCGAGACCGGAAGGAAGGCCCCCATGCCCGCCGTCACCGTGGAGAACACGCTCGCCCTGCCCCGCGTCCCCCTGCCCGACCCGCTGACCGCCGCCGACCGCCCCGTCGTCTCCGTGACCACCGCGCCCCGCGCGCTCGAAGGCGAGGGCTTCCCCGTACGGCGGGCCTTCGCCGGGGTGGACGTGCGCGCCCTGGACCCGTTCATCCACATGGACCAGATGGGCGAGGTCGAATACGCCCCCGGAGAGCCCAAGGGCACGCCCTGGCACCCGCACCGGGGCTTCGAGACCGTCACCTACATGATCGACGGGGAGATGGCCCACTCCGACTCCCACGGAGGCGGCGGCCTCATCGGAGGCGGCGACACCCAGTGGATGACGGCCGGCTCCGGGATCCTGCACATCGAGACCCCGCCCGAGTACCTCGTCGCCAGCGGCGGGCTGTTCCACGGCCTCCAGCTCTGGGTGAACCTGCCGCGCGCGCAGAAGTTCGCCGCGCCCCGTTACCAGGACATCACCTCCAGCAAGGTCGCGCTGCTCAGCTCCGACGACGGAGGCGCGCTGGTCCGCGTCATCGCCGGCGAGGTCGGCGGCCACGCCGGGCCCGGCTCGACGTACACGCCGATCACGCTCGTGCACGCCACCGTCACGCCCGGAGCGTCGCTGACGCTCCCGTGGCGTACCGACTTCAACGCGCTGGTCTACGTCCTCGGCGGCAGCGGCACCGTCGGCGCCGAGCGGCGGCCCATCAGCGCCGGGCAGCTCGCGGTCTACGGCCAGGGCGACACCATCACCGTCGCGGCGGACGCCCGCCAGGACTCCCGCACCGGTGGGCTGGACGTGTTCGTCCTCGGCGGCCTGCCGATCCGCGAGCCGGTCGTCGCCTACGGACCCTTCGTCATGAACACCAAGGCGGAGATCATCACCGCGATGGAGGACTACCAGGCCGGGCGCCTGGGCAGCATCCCGGCCGCCCACGCCGACGTGCGGGCCGCGACGCCGGACGCCTGAGGAAGGGACGACTGAGGGAGGGACGCCTGCCGAACGGGCCCGGTGAACAGGGCCCGTATCCGGCCGGGCGGGCGGCCCGTCTCCCGGCGGACCGTCCTGGCCAGGTGGGCCTGGTCGGCGAAGCCGAGCTCGGCCGCCAGCCGGGCCAGGTCGGTCTCGCCCTGCTCGATCCTGGCCAGCGCCCCGCTCACCCGCACCCTGTTGCGGTAGCGGCTGAACGTCATGCCACAGTGCGCGTGGAAGGTCCGGCTGAGGTGACCGGGAGAGACGCCAAGCGTGCGCGCCAGCCGTACCAGATCGGAGGCGTCGGGGACGCCGGACAGCACCGCCTCACGCGCCAGCGCGGCCAACCCCGGCCGCCCGTAGCTCGCGGGGACGGCGGCGACCAGCTCAAGCGCGCGGACCAGCGGCTCGGGGTCGGCGCCACGCAACAGCAGCCGGTGCGCGAGCTCCAGGCGGCCGTCCACGGGAACGCCGGCGCGCACCGGCCGCCCCTGCGTGACCTCGTGCCACAGCCGGTCGCCGACGGTGATCGTGGTGCAGACGTCTCCGCCCATCGGGTGCGAGACGCGGTGGTCGCGTCCGGGGATCAGCAGGTAGCCCAGGCTGGGGTCGGCGGTCAGCCGTTCACCGTCGCTACGCACGCGAAAGCCGCCGCGGCGGACGAAGACGATCTGGTGGACGTCGATCGGCCGGGGCGCCGACCAGCCGGGGATCGTGTCCGCGCAGACCACCACACGTACGGCGAACTCCACGGCTGGGCATCATATTCGTTCAAGACGGTCCGGATCGCGGCGGGCGATGGTGGCCGCCATGAGAACCGCCCAACGGACCGTCCTGCCGGTCCTCCTCGCCGGCCAGGCCATGGCGTCACTGGACAGCAACATCGTCACGGTCGTGCTCCCCTCCATCCAGCGCGCCTACGCCGCCGACGGCGCGACCGTGCAGCTGATCGCCACGGGGTACGGCCTGACGATGGGCGTGCTGATCGTCACCGGCGCCCGCCTCGGCGACCTCCTCGGTCACCGCAGGGCCTTCCTCTCCGGCGTCGCCGGCTTCACCGCGGCCTCCGCGCTGTGCGGGCTCGCGCCGTCGGTCGCCGTCCTCGTCGTGGCGCGGGTCGCCCAGGCGGTCGCGGGGGCGCTGCTCATCCCGCAGGTGTTCTCGCTGATCCAGCTGCGGTTCGCCGGGCGGGCACGCGAACGGGCCGTCGGGCTGTACGCGATGGTGCTCGGCCTGTGCGTCGCGGTGGGCCAGCTCCTCGGCGGGCTGGTGGCGGGTGCGGATCTGCCCGGACTGGGCTGGCGGGCCGTCTTCCTGATCAACCTGCCCGTCGGACTGGTGGTGCTCGCCATCGGTCGGCGGACGTTGCCCGTCGCCGGCGGCGACCGGTCGGTACGGCTCGATCCTGCCGGCGTCGTGCTGCTCACCGTGGCCATGCTCGCCCTCACCGTCCCTCTGATGCTCGGCAGGCAGTACGGCTGGCGGCCCTGGACGTGGATCGCCCTCCTGACCGGGGCGGGGCTGCTGGCCGCCTTCGTCCGCCACGAGAGCAGGACCGCCTTTCCCCTGCTCGACCTCCGGCTGACCCTGCGCGCGGGGATCGTGCCGGGGCTGGTGAACTGCTGCCTGGTGTCGGCCGCGTACGCGGGTCTGATCTTCTCTCTCACCCTCCACCTGCAGGGGGAGCTGGGGGTGGGGCCGTTGGGGGCGGGGCTGGCCTTCCTGCCGTACGCCGTCGGGTTCGGCGGCACCAGCCTGCTCGCCCACCGGTTGCCGGGACGCCACCTGCCCGCCGTCGGCACCGCCGTCTTCGCCGCGGCCGTCGCCGTCCTCGCGGCGGGGGGCGGCTGGCCGGGGGCATGGTCGGCGCCGGTGCTGCTGGTCGCCTCGGCGGGGCACGCGGCGGGCTACACCCCGCTGGTCGCCAGGCTGGCCCGCCGAGTCGGACCCGACGGCGCCTCGGCGTTGACGGCGCTGAACTCCACCGGTCCGATGCTCGCTCAGGCCGCCGCGGTCGCCGTCTTCGGCGGCCTGTACCTGGTCGGGGGGCTGGTCTGGGCCGAGCTCGCGATCGTGGCGACGCTGGCCGTAGGAGTCCGCTGCTGCCTGCCGTACCCGGACTAGGTTCGCCGGGCGCCGCGCCGCGTGACCGCCCACAGGACGAGGGCGAGCAGGCTGATCGCGCCGCCCAGGACGCATACGCCGTTCCACCCGGCGACCGCGTGGACGGCGGTCGAGGCGAGGGCGCCGGTGGCGCTGCCGATCGAGTAGAAGATCATGTAGCCGCCGATCAGCCGGCTGCCCGCGTCCGGGCGCAGCGCGTAGATCAGGCTCTGGTTGGTGACATGGACGGCCTGGACGGCCAGGTCGAGGACGACCGCGCCGATCGCCAGCGCCCACAGCGACTGCCGGGTGAACGCGAGGGGCAGCCAGGACGCGGCGAGCAGGACCAGCGCTGTGCCGGTGGTCCACTGGCCGAGGCCGCGATCGTGCAGGCGTCCGGCCGGGGCCGCCGCCAGGGCACCCGCCGCGCCCACGAGTCCGAAGGCGCCGATCGCGGTGTGGGAGAGCGACAGCGGGGCCGCGCTCAGCGGCAGCGCGACGCAGCTCCACAGGGTGCTGAACGCGGCGAAGACGAGCATGGCGAGCAGGGCGCGGACGCGGAACACGGGTTCCCGGGCGAACAGGGCGATCGTCGAGCGCAGGAGCCGCCCGTAACCCATGGACGCGCGGGGCCCGCCGTGGCGTGGCAGCAGGCGATACAGGGCCAGGGTGAGCGCGAGGGTGACGGCCGCGGAGGTGAGGTAGACCGACCGCCAGCCCGCGAGGTCCGCCAGCGCGCCGGAGACCGTGCGGGCGAGCAGGATGCCGATGACCACGCCGCTGGTCACCTGGCCGACGACGCGCCCGCGGCGGTCGGGTCCGGTCAGGGACGCGGCGAAGGCGACCAGCGTCTGGGTCACGACCGCGAGGAATCCCACCGCGGCCATGGTGCCGAGCAGGACCGGCGCGGTGGCGGCGGTGCCGACAGCGGCCAGCGCCGCCGCCAGCAGAAGCGACTGCGTGACGACGAGCCGCCGCCGATCGACCAGGTCGCCCAGCGGTACGAGGAAGAACAGTCCCAGCCCGTAGCCGATCTGCGTGAGGGTGACGACGGCGCCGACGGTCGCGGGTCCCATCGCGAAGTCCCGGCCCAGGGTGACCAGGAGCGGTTGCGCGAAATAGACGTTGGCGACCGCCGTCCCGCAGGCGATGGCGAACAGCAGCGTGACGTGGCGGGACGGCGCGGGAGCGGGTGTCTCCTCGGGCACGTCCGTGATCGTCGTCGTTCCCTCGCGGCGGGCCACCGCATCCCCCTCGTTCGATCGGTTGCATCTTGCTACCAGCCGACACTAGGCGAGTTTGGTAGCATGTTGCAACCGGCTAGGTGGAGGGAGGGCGCGATGGTCAAGCGGACCCGCTTCAACGACAGTGACTGCCCGGTCGCGCGATCGATCGACGCGATCGGAGACTGGTGGTCACTGCTGATCGTGCGCGACGCGTTCGACGGCAGCCGCCGCTTCGGCGAGTTCCAGCGCGGCCTCGGCGTGGCCAAGAACATCCTCGCGGCGCGCCTGCGCACACTCGTCGACGGCGGCATCCTCGACGTCGTCCCGGCATCCGACGGCAGCGCCTACAACGAGTACGTCCTGACCCCCAAGGGCAGGGATCTTTTCAACGTCATCGTGGCGCTGCGGCAGTGGGGCGAGGCGCACTTCTTCGCCCCCGACGAACCTCACTCCGAGATGGTCGACCGTCGGCACGGGCATCCGCTTCGTGCTCTCGAGGTCCGATCCACCGACGGGCGACGGCTCAACGCCGGCGACACCGTCGTGAACAAGGTCGGCCACCCCGGGAGGGGCACCTAGTCGGTGTCGCTAGTCGGTGTCGTGGGTGACGAGCAGACTGAGGACGGTTCCGCGCGGGCTGAGCGCGCCGATCGCGAGTTCCTGATCCACCCAGTACGGCTGCCGCCGGATGATCCGGAACACCGTCCATCGCCATCGAGCGGCGAGTTCGTTGATCCGGTGGACGGACGCGCCCGCCGGGGCGCGGACGAGGCCGGCGACCGACTGCCACGCCGCGAGCCTGCCGTATCCGCCGCGGAGGCCACGAGAGTAGCTGGCGTCGCAGTAGGCCACGGCGAACAGCTCGCTCACCACCGCGTCCAGGCTCGTCATCGCGCCGTACAGCGCGATCTGGGCACGGAGCGCGCCCGGCAGGAACGCGTTCACCCCCAGCGGCGTAAGGTCCTGAGCATCGATCCGCCGGGGAAGCTCGATGACGGCCGCGACCGCCGGCGCGCTCCAGTGCTCCACCGCGGAGGCGATGCGCCGCTCGTCCTCCCGCATGCTGACGATCCTCGGCGCGCGGTCCGGAGAACCCCGGCCCGCGAGCCAGTCGTCCCGCTCCGGAGGCTCCGGGAGGGCCTGCTCGCCGCGTGGCGTCCAGCCGGGACCGAGGACGGCCGCGTCCATCCGCCGCTCTCCCCGGGTGCGCTTCAGGGGCAGTCCGGCCAGGGGGTGACCGAGTCCCCGCAGGGCTTCCGCGCATCGCGCCGCCGCCGGCACCCTGACCAGGGTGACGCGGCGTGCCACCAGCTCCTGGATGAGGCAGGCGACCAGCTCGGCCCACGCGTCCGGCTCCTCTGGCGGGTGCTCCAGCAGCGGCACCAGGTGGTGGACCCGCCGTCGCTCCGCCAGCAGCGCGGCCAGGTGGCGGACCCGGCCCCCCTGCCGCTCGTCGGCGTACAGGTCGCGCACCAGCTCGGCCAGCGACGCGGCGTCGCCCGGGACACGCGCCAGAGCCCGCTCGTGCGGCCCGCCCCCTCTCTCATGCGCGGTCATGAAGTCCCTGACGTGATCTCGCTGACATGGTCGCCCTCTCGTACCTGGCCCGGCGTTCGTCGCCGCACGCCCACGCTCCCACGAAAGGCGCGGAGGGGGCACTCCCATAGCCGGGCGCCCTTCATCATCGGCAAGGTCACCCCGCGCACGGCGGGATGATCTATCAGGTCAGCGGGCTCCGCGTAGGCGAATCCGCACCATCATGATCTCAAGCCCGTACAGGCTCTAGTGCTCCGGGTGCAGCACCCGGCCGAGGAACTCGCGGGTACGGGCGTGCCGGGGGTCGGCGATCACCTGCTCCGGCGGCCCGTCCTCCACGATCGCGCCGCGGTCCATGAAGACCACCCGGTCGGCGACCTCCCTGGCGAAGCCCATCTCGTGCGTGACGACCAGCATGGTCATGCCGTCCCGCGCGAGTTCGCGCATGACGGAGAGGACGTCGCCGACGAGTTCCGGGTCGAGCGCGGACGTGGGCTCGTCGAACAGCATCAGCGACGGGTTCATGGCCAGGGCGCGGGCGATCGCCACACGCTGCTGCTGGCCGCCGGAGAGCTGGGCGGGGAAGCAGTCGGCCTTCTCGCCGAGTCCGACCTTCTCCAGGGTCTTCCCGGCGATCTTCCTCGCCTCCGCTCTGCCGCGCTTCAGCACCCGCTCCTGCGCGATCGTGACGTTGCGCAGCACCGTCAGATGCTGGAACAGGTTGAACTGCTGGAAGACCATGCCCAGCCGCCGGCGTACGGCGTCGATGTCCACGTCCGGATCGGTGAGCTCCGTGCCGTCCACGAACACCTGGCCGGACGTCGGCCGCTCCAGCAGGTTGACACACCGCAGCAGGGTCGACTTGCCCGACCCCGAAGGGCCGATCACGCAGACGACCTGCCCGGCCTCGACCGTGAAGTCGATGCCCTTGAGCACGTCGAGCGGCCCGAAGGACTTGTGCAGGTTCCTGATCTCGACAGTGCTCACCTGTCGTTCACCTCTTCCCTTCCTGCCGTGACTCCAGCCGTCGCGCGACGTACCCCAGCGGGATGGTGATCAGCAGGTACGTCAGCCCGGACACCAGGATCGGCGTCGGATTGGCGAAGGTCGACGCCTGGTCGTTGCCGAACTTGGCCAGCTCCACCTGGGCCGCCGTGAGCCCGAGGAACAGGACCAGCGACGAGTCCTTGAACAGCAGGACCAACTGGTTCGTCAGAGGCGGGATGACGATGCGGACCGCCTGCGGAATGATGATCGACACCATGGAGCGCATGTACGGCATGCCGAGCGAGCGGGCCGCCTCCATCTGCCCCCTCGGCACGGCCTGCAGGCCGGCCCGGAAGGTCTCGGCCATGTACGCGGCCGAGACGAGCCCGAGGCCGAGCGTGACCTGGCCGTACACGTCGCCCGGGATCCTGAGTCCCGGGAACGCCAGCGGCAGGCTCCCGATCATCAGGAAGATCACCAGAGCGGGGAGGCCGCGGAAGATCTCGATGTACGTCGAGGCGATCCACCGGTACGGAGCGACCGAGGACTGCCGCATCAGCGCCAGCAGCATGCCGAGGGCGAACCCGACGACGTACCCGCAGGCGGTGTAGATCACCGTGTTCTTCAGGGCGACGGTGAACAACCGGGGCAGGCCGTCGGCCGCCACCTGACCGTTGAAGAACGACTGGTGGATCGACTTCCAGTCGGCGAGGGAGGCGAGCACGGCGACGACGGCGATCAGGAGGGCGTACTGGACGCCCCTGCTGACCCGCTGCCGCTTGCGGGGACTCCACCCCTGTCGCGTGCCCTGTCGCGGGGAGGGGGCGAGCCGCTGCGCCGTCACGACGCCGTCGCCGGGCTCGGCTCCGTGCCGAACCACTTCTTGTAGATGGTGTCGTACGTGCCGTCCGCCTTGGCGCCCTCGATCACCTCGTTGACGACCTTGGACAGCGCGGTGTTGCCCTTCTTCATGCCGATGCCGTACCGCTCACCGGTGTCCAGGACGGCGACGACCTCGTACTTCGCGCGCACGTCCGGCTTCTTCAGCCAGGTCGCCACGACGGGGAGGTCCTGCACGATCACGTCGGCCTGGCCGGTCTGCAGGCCGAGCAGTTCCTTGGGCGAGTCGGCGAACTCGATCGGGTCGAAGCCCTTGCGCTTGACGTACTCCAGCCCCGTCGTCGAGGCCTGCGCGCCGATCTTGAGGTTCTTCGCCTTCACGTCGCCGAGCGAGGTCAGCCCGCTGCCCTTCCTGGCCAGCAGGGCCTGCGTGGCGTCGAAGTACGGCACGGAGAACTCGATGTTCTTCCTGCGCTCGTCGGTGATCGTCATGCCGGCCGCGGCGAGGTCGCACCTTCCGGAGCTGAGCACCGCACCGCTTTTGATCGGGGCGAAGTCGATGTCGATGATGTCCTGTGTCACGCCCAGCCTCTTGGCGACGAGATCGATGACGTCCACGTCGAACCCGACGACCTTGGCGCCCTGGTTGAACTGGAAGGGCTGGAACTGCAGGTGCGTACAGGTCGTGAGCTTTCCGGCGTTGACGAGCGCGATGCCGCCCTTCGCGCTCGCGGCGCCGCCGCCGTCGCCGCGCCCGCCGCTTCCGCCGCTGCCGCAGGCGGAGACCATGAACGCGGCAACGAGCGCCGTGGCGCCGATGGAGAGCATCCGGCGACGCATGGACCAAGAAGCCACGCGATCCCCCTTAAATACGACATAAGCCAATATTTAGGACAATCTATAGGAGGTGACACATAGCTTCACCACTATCTGACAAATAGGTGATAAGGGGGATATTTCGCCATTTTCGCGCCATATGGTGCCGCTGTTACAGCCGTTCTTCCTGTTCTCTTCAGCAGTCGTCATCCGCCGCCGGAATCCCGACAGAATCCCGACGTAAGCCACCGGTACGTCGGCGGGATCGGGAGGCGGGATCGGGAGGCGGGATCGGGATGGGGCGAGCGCGGGTCCGGGGCGTGATCGGGGGCGTGATCGGGCACGGGGGATGGGGTCGAGCGCGGGGGATTCCGGCACCCCGCCGTCCCGGCAGGCGGTAGCGTGCCGAGCATGGACCGGATCTTCAGCCTCGACGAGGCCAGGTCGCTCATGCCCGAGGTCGTCGCGCGCGTGACCGACCTGGTGGCGCTCCGGGCGGACCTCGCCGAGCTCTCCTACGACCTGGAGAACGCCGGAGGCTCACCCCTCGGCGGCATCCCCGAGGGCAAGGCCCTGGAGGCCCGCATCGGCGAGATCCTCCTGTGGTTCGGCGACCACGGCGTCGAACTCAAGGGCGTGGCGCCCGTCCTCGTCGACTTCCCCGCCGTGCTCGACGGAGTCTCCGTCCGGCTGTGCTGGATCGAGGGGGAGAAGGACCTCGGCTGGTACCACCGCACCGAACTCGGCTTCCCCGGACGGCGCCCGCTGCCCCGGTGAGCGGCGGGCTCGGCGGGGGTCAGGTCTCCGGATGGCGGTCGTCCGATTGGCCGCTCTCCGGAGGGCCGCTCTCCGCGTAGCCGTCCTCCAGATAGACGCCGCCCCTGCCCGGCCGTCCCAGGCAGGCCCGTAACCGGCGGGCCATCTCCGGTGTCAGGGGGCCGTCGAGATCGCCGGGCGCCACGAGCGCGAACCCCTCCAGCTCCTCGGGAGGCAGCCGGATGGCCGCCACCTCCGACGCGGGCAGAACCCCGCCGTCGAAGACGAACATCAGCCCGCCGTCCCACGGAGGGGCCGGGGGAACCCAGTCCACGCACAGCAGAGCCCCGACCTCCGGCGTGATGGCCAGCTCCTCGTCCAGCTCGCGGACGCACGCCGCCCGAGGGGACTCGCCCGGCTCCAGCGAGCCGCCCGGGATGTCCCACGTCCCCTTGTACGTGGGACGTACGAGCAGGACCCGGCCTGCCTCGTCCCGGATCAGCGCGCCCGCCGCCGCCCGGACGCGCGTCAGCCCGGCGATGAACGAGAGATCGGGACCACGATCGGACGTGCTCACCCGCCGACCCTACGCCGCGAAATGCCTCCGGTGCCGCGGACATGGACGGGGTGACCGACGATCCAAGTGAGGAGGCCGGATGGGAGCCGATCCCCACGGCCGGTTCGTGGAAATCTACGAACACGCCTACGAACCCATACTCGGGTACGTCCTGCGGCGTTGCCGAGACCCCGAGGACGCCGCCGACGTGGTGGCCGAGACGTTCACGATCGCCTGGCGGCGCGTCGAGGAGCTGCCCGACGGCGACGAGGCCAGGCTCTGGCTGTACGGCGTGGCCCGCCGGGTCCTCGCCAACCACCGGCGGGGCGAGCTGCGCAGGGAGCAGCGTACGGAGGCGTTGCGCGAGCATCTCGCCTCCCTGCCCCTCCTGGCGCACGCGCGCTCGCCGGGGGAGGACTTCTCCCCGGTCGGCAGGGTCTTTCGCACCCTGGCTGACGGAGACAGGGAGCTGCTGTCCCTGGCCGCCTGGGAGAGGCTCGACACCGGGCAGCTCGCCACGACCCTCGGCATCTCCCGCAACGCCGTACGGATCAGGCTCTACCGGGCGCGCAAGCGATTCGCGCGGGGCCTGGCCATGGCGGCGTCTCCGAGCCCCGAGACGCGTCCCGATGCGGCGGGCGCTCGCGCTCGGCGCGGTCTCCGTGGGGCTGGGCGTCGCCGTCGCGATCGGCGTCGCCCTGCCGGGCGGCCCCGCCGTCCGCTACGCCAACGCGGCCGTCTCCATCGAGAAGGCCACGGACTACTTCAGCGTCACCATCACCGACCCCGCGGCCGACCCACGGCGTTTCGAGGAGGCGTTCCGCGCGGTCGGCCTGAACGTGACGGTGAAGGTGATACCGGTGGCGCCGGGCGACGTGGGCAGGCTGATCGGCCCGATCGTCCCCGCGACGGCTTTCGCGGGCCGGGAAGCATCGGTGTGCAGGGCGTGGCGCCGTGCGCGTCGGCGTTCTGCGGCAAGGTGTGGCTGCCCGCCCACTACTCGGGCCGGGTAGTCTTCGGCGTCGGCCGCCCCGCCGCGCCGGGTGAGCCCTACGCCGACGAGCCCGCATACGACCCGTCGGGCGAGGAGGCCCTGGACGGCTACCGGAGCCACGGCAGGACGGTCGCGGAGGTTCGGGCCGAGCTGGGCCGCCGGGGGCTGAAGGCGGGCTACCGCCTGCACTGGACTCTTCCGGGCGGCGGCTTCTTCGACCAGCGCGTCACGGCCGACCGTATCGAGGACGGCTGGGTCGTCGACGGCTCCAGCCACCACAGCTCGGACACCGTCGACCTCCACGTCGTCCCCGGACCCGAGGCCGGTCCGGCCCCTGACCCGCTGTCGGTCGCCACGCCCCACTGGTACGACCAGGAGGACTGACGTTCCGCCCTGTCTCACGGCGCCCGCTCCTCGGATCCTCAGATCGTCGACGGGGGGCGGGCGTCTGTCAGGCCGGGAAGAGGTCGTTCGGGGCCGCCGGACCGCCCGAGCCCGCCTCGGAAGTGTTTCCTGGGCGGGGTGGCAACGCCGCGAGGCGCCATATGGGCGACCGCAGTAGGCCAAGAAGATCCACGAAACACGCCCTGAGGCCCCGGCAGGACCTCAGTCCTCGTCGATCTCCTCGTACTCGCCGAGCGCGGCTCCGTAGCGGATGCCCACCAGGCGGGCCACGGCCTCATGCGCGCCCAGCGGCGCGGCGCAGCCCGCGCCGATGGCCTCGGCCGCGGCGGTGGCCTTGTCGTGGTCGGCCTCGGGCCCGATGACGAACGGGACCAGCGCGAGACGGTTGGCGCCGATCTTGCGCAGCCGCTCGGCGGCGTCGCCGACGTTCGGCACGCCGTCGAGCGCGGCGGGCACCACGGGCAGGGTGAGGCGCGCGGCCAGCAGCACCGCGGTGGCGTCCGCCCCGCGCGCACCCTCGTCGCCGCCCGTGGTCGCGACGATGATGCCGTCGACGGGGGAAGTCACGTTGAACAGCCGCATACGGTCCACGCGGGCCAGCCCCGCCTCCGACAGCCGCATGTGCAG
The DNA here is from genome assembly GCA_001570385.1 of Microtetraspora glauca. Taxonomy (GTDB): domain Bacteria; phylum Actinomycetota; class Actinomycetes; order Streptosporangiales; family Streptosporangiaceae; genus Microtetraspora; species Microtetraspora glauca. Next base: position 49,084 of record BBYL01000015.1, read on the forward strand.
CGCCTCGGCGAGCAGCGGATGCGGGCCGAGCGGATCGGTGATCGTCACGGGGCTCTCGCTCTGGGTGACCGCGTCGCGCACGGCCCGCATCACGCGGGGGTGCGGGCCGGTCACGAGCGGGACGACCACCGCCGCGGTCTCCGCGGCCGGCCGGTCGGCGGCGGCGGAGACGAACGCCTTGGCGAGGTCGGCGCCGCCGTCCATGAGGGAGACCAGGCGCAGATCGACCTGCGGGTTGTCGAGCCGGATGACCGAGGCGATCTCGGCCGCGACGTCTCCCGCCATGCCGGGAACGGCCAGCACCAAGGCGGGCGCGTCCGGCGGCAGGTTCGCCGGGAGCGGGCGCCGGTGGCGGCCGGTTCCGGGCCGGGAGGATCGCTCCCGGGTGGGAAGCTTCGGCGGGTCGTCGTGACCTTCGTTCACATCGGCGGATTCTAGGGCGAATCCGGCCGAATGAGTGAACCAACCCACCGCTTGATGCTGATCTTTAGCCTGATCGGTTTACGTGATCGTGACTTGACGCTCTCCGTTACGGGCGTGTTTCATGGCCTCATCCCACCCGTAAACGTTTACAGACACGGTGTTTCCGTAAACGTTTACACCAGCACTGACGAGGTGACTTGTGACCGAAGGCCCCACGATCAACACGATCGCGCGGCGCGCCGGGGTGTCGATCGCCTCTGTCTCTCGCGTTCTGAACGGACTGCCGACCCGCGAGGAGACGGTCCGCCGCGTGCTGAGCGCGGCGGAGGAGCTCGGCTACGTTCCCAACTCCGTGGCGCGCTCGCTCAAGAACCGGCGCACCAACCAGGTCGCGTTCGCCATGGCCGACATCGGCAACCCGGTCTATCTCGCCATGGTGCGCGAGATCCAGCCGGTGCTCCGCGCGGCGGGTTACCGCCTCCTGCTGCACTCCACGGACGCCGACGTCGCCGACGAGCTGGACGTGCTGCGCGGGCTCGGCGAGCGGTACGTCGACGGGCTGATCATGAGCCCGCTGCGGGTCACCGACGAGCACCTGCGCGCCCTCGCCGCCGCCAGGGCCCCCGTGGTCGTCATCGGCTCGGTGCCCGAGGAGACCGGCGTCGACAACGTGCGGGCCGACTCGCGCACCGGAGTACGGCTCGCGCTCGACCACCTCTACGGGCTCGGCCGGCGCCGCATCGCGTTCGTCAACGGTCCGCCCGACACCGTCCCCGGCGCCGCGCGGGCCGCCGCCTACCGAGAGGCGCTCGACGCCCTCGGCCTGCCGTACGACGAGAACCTCGTCGAGGTGGGCGACTTCTACCGCGCCGAGGGCGCCACCGCCGTACGGGCCCTGCTGGACCGGGCCGCCGACGTGGACGCGCTCATGTGCGCCAACGACCTGATCGCGCTCGGCGCGCTGGACGTGCTGCGCCGCGCCGGGCGGCGGGTGCCCGAGGACGTGGCGGTCGTCGGCATGGACGACACCTACCTGGCGGGGGTCGCCTGGCCCGCGCTGACCAGCGTGTCGCTCGGATCCGAGCGACGCGGCCGGGCCGCCGCCGAGCTGCTGCTCGACCGGCTGGAGAACGGCCAGCGGCAGGCGCGCGTCGTCACCGTCGAGCCGCGCCTGGCCGTACGCGCCTCGACGGCCGGCGTACGGGACGGGACCGACGACGTGCCGGGGGCCGGCGAAGGCACCGAGGGGGAGGAGAGCCCATGACCCTCACGGACGTCCGGCCGGCCAGGGCCGGACGCGGACCCGCCCCCAACAGGGCGCGGAACCGGGACACCTTCATGCTGATGCTCCCGGCGCTGATCCCCGTGCTGGTGCTCAGCGTCGGTCCGCTGGTCTACGGCATCATGCTCGCCTTCACCGACGCCAGGTCGGGGCGGAACACCGAGACGTCGTTCGTCGGCCTGGCGAACTTCGGTGACCTCCTCACGGACGTCGACTTCTGGGAGTCGTTCCGCATCGGCATGATCTGGGCCGTCTCCGTCACCGTGCTGCAGTTCCTCGCGTCGCTCGGGCTCGCGCTGCTGCTCGACCAGGACCTGCGGTTGCGCGGGTTCGCCCGGGTGCTGGCGCTGGTGCCGTGGGCGATGCCGCCCGTGGTCATCGGCCTGATGTGGCGGCTCGTCTACCACCCGGACGCGGGCATCCTCAACGCCGTGCTCGGCACCGACGTGGACTGGCTCAACGACTTCTCCGTCGCGCTCCCCGCCGTGATCCTCGTGGGGATCTGGATGGGCATGCCGCAGACGACGGTCGTCCTGCTGGCCGGGCTGCAGAACGTGCCCAAGGAGCTGCACGAGGCGGCCGGGGTCGACGGCGCGGGCGTGTGGCGGCGCTTCTGGAACGTCACCCTGCCGCAGCTCCGCCCGGTGATCGTGGCGATCACCTCGCTCGACTTCGTCTGGAACATCAACCAGTTCAGCCTGGTCTACGTGCTGACGCAGGGAGGGCCCGGAGGGCGGACGCGGCTGCCGATGTTGTTCGCGTACGAGGAGGCGTTCCGTTACGGCTTCTTCGGGTACGCGGCGACCCTCGGCGTCGCGATCACGATCGTCGTCCTCGCCGTGCTCGGCGTCTACCTGTGGCGGCAGATGCGGGAGGCCGACTGATGCGCACCGCCCTGAAGTACCTCGCCCTGCTGGGTTACATCGTCTTCCTGGCGTTCCCGCTCGTCTGGCTGTTGTCCACGGCGCTGAAGACGCCGCAGGAGATGGCGAACCTGGACCCGACCTGGATCCCGCGCCGCCCGACCCTGGCCAACTTCGCCGACGCCTTCGGCGAGCAGGACATCGTGGGCAGCGCCGCGCGCAGCCTGGCCGTCGCGCTGGCGAGCGCCGTGATCACCGTGGTCGTCGCCCTTCCCGCGGCGTACGCGCTGGCGCGGTTCCGCAGCGCGCTGAACAAGGTCGCCATCGGGTGGGTGCTGGTCAGCCAGGTCTTCCCGGTCATCCTGATCATCATCCCGCTGTTCATGGTGCTGCGCCGGCTTGAGCTGGTGAACACGCTGCCCGGGCTCGCCCTCGTGCACGTCACCTTCACGCTGCCGTTCGCCCTCTGGATGCTCCAGGGCTACGTGCGCGCCGTACCGCGCGAGCTGGAGGAGGCGGCGTCCGTGGACGGCGCGGGACGGCTCAGGGCCCTCGCCAGCGTCGTCGCGCCACTGCTCGTCCCCGGCGTCGTCGCGACCCTGCTGTTCGCCTTCATCTCGTCCTGGAACGAGTTCCTCTTCGCGCTCGTGGTCCTCAAGGACCCCGAGGTGGCCACCCTGCCGCTGACGCTGGTGAAGTTCACCGGCCCGGAGGGTGTCGTACGGCTGGGCCCGCTCGCCGCCGCCTCCCTGTTGGCGACGATCCCGAGCCTGGCGTTCTTCGCGGTCATCCAGCGGCGGCTCAGATCCGGCCTGATGGCCGGCGCCGTCAAGGGATAGCCGTGCCCCCGAGATCTCCCAGAACCCCCCAGTCCCCCGATAGGAGAATCACATGAGGCGTTGGAGTGCCGCGCTCGCGGTCGCGGCCGTCGTTCTGGCCGCCGGATGTTCGGGCGGGGGAGGCGACGGCGGCGATGCCGCGTCCGACGGGCCGGTGAAGCTGCGGTTCCTCAGCCTCGCCTGGCAGAAGGAGTCGATCGCCGCCAACAAGCAGCTCGTCGACGAATGGAACACGGCCAATCCCAAGATCCAGGTCGAGTACGTCCAGGGGAGCTGGGACAACGTCAACGACCAGCTCGTCACGTCGTTCGAGGCGGGCGACCCGCCGGACGTGATCCACGACGACTCGCCGGCCCTGTCGGGCTTCGCCTCGCGGGGCTTCCTGCTCGACCTGTCGAGCACGCTGCCCGCCGAGCTGAAAGGCGACATCCCGCAGGCCGCGTGGGACACGGTCACCTTCGGCGACGGCAAGGGCGGCCAGGGCGTGTACGGCGTGCCCTTCCTCCAGGAGTCCCAGGTCCTCTTCGCCAACAAGAAGCTGCTCGACGCGTCCGGCGTCCGCGTCCCGACCTCCGACGACCCCTGGACGTGGGACGAGTTCGCCGCCGCGACCAAGAAGATGACCAAGGGCGGCGCGTACGGCGTGGCCTGGCCGATGAAGTCGCCGGTCAACAAGGTGCTCAGCCTCGGGCTCAACTTCGGCGGGACCTTCTTCACCACCGAGGGCGGCAAGACCACGGTCAAGGTCGGGCCGGAGGAGCGCGAGGTCCTGCGGCGCATCCACGACCAGCTTCACAAGGACAAGTCCGCCGACCCCTCGGCGCTCGGCATGGGCACCGCCGACCCGCTGCCCGGCTTCTTCGCCGGCAAGTACGCGATCGTGCCCGCGGGCGTCTACCTGCGCCAGCAGGTGGCCGAGCAGGCGCCCGACGGGTTCGAGTGGGTCACCCTGCCACCGCTGAAGGGCGTCACCGCCCAGCAGGGCGCCACGTCGCAGACGTTGTCGGTCGCCGCGGACAGCAAGCACCCGCAGGAGTCGGTGAAGTTCATCTCGTTCTTCCTGAACGGCCCGAACCAGGCCAGGCTCGCCAAGGGCGACTGGCTGCTCCCGACGAGCACCGCCGCGGCCGCCGACCCCGCCATGACCACCAAGGACAACTTCTGGGACGTCGCCACCGCGTCGGCCAAGAACCTCGTGGTCGCGCCGTACCTCAAGGTCAACGGTTACGACGAGTGGAAGAGCAAGGTCGGCACCCCGACGCTCCAGGAGTACTTCGCCGGAAAGATCAGCCTCGACGAGGCGGCGAAGAAGCTCGTCGAGGAGGGCGACAAGGTGCTGGAGCGGTACGCCCAGTGATCGATCCACTCTCGCCGCGGGACCGCGCCCGGGGATGCCTGCTCGGCCTGGCGGCCGGAGACGCCCTCGGCGCGCCCGCGGAGAACCTGACCCCCGAGACCATCGCGGCCCGATGGGGCGTGCTCGTTGAGATCGAGGGCGGAGGAACGGACGACACCGAATACACCCTGTTCGCGGCGTCCCTCCTCCTCCGGCACGGTCACGCGCTCACCTCCGACGACGTCGCCGAGGCGTGGCGCACCGAGATCGTGGCGCGGCTCGACGGGCCGATGCGCGGGGCCGGGTTCTCCGAGCTCGGCACCGTCCAGGCGCTCCGCCTCGGGCTCCGGCCGCCGCTGACCGGCCGGTGGCACCCGCACGGCTGGTCCGACGGCCTCGCCATGCGGGCGGCGCCGTACGGGATCTTCGCGGCGGGCGATCCGGACGAGGCGGCGCGGCTGGCCGAGATCGACGGGCGGGTCAGCCACGGCGGCGAGGGCGTTCTCGGCGGCCGCGCGGTCGCCGCCGCGGTGGCGGTCGCGATGACCGGCGCCGAACCGGGCGACGTGATCGACGCGGGGCTGCGGGCGATCCCCGCGGACTCGTGGACCGCGCGCTGCGTCAGGAAGGCCGTCGAGATCGCCGACGCCCAGGGAGAGGGGAGCTCGCGCGAGGAGTTCGCGCGGGCGCTCCATGACGCCGTCGTCGTGAAGCACTATCCGTGGACCGATCTGGCCCCGGAGGCGGTCGCGCTCGCCTTCTCCGCCTACATCAGGGGCGGCGGAGAGGTCGAGGCGGCCGTGGTGACGGCGGCGAACCTGGGCAGGGACGCCGACACCACGGCCGCGATCGCGGGCGCTCTCGCGGGCGCGGGCACCGGCGAGGCGGGCGTGCCCGCGCGCTGGGCGCGCAGGATCGGGCCGGTCCACGGCCGATGCCTGCCCGTGGTCGCGGGGCGGCACGTCCTGGACGTCGCCGATCAGCTCGCCGACCGGCTCGCGGAACGACTCGGGCTCACCGGCCGACACGTGGAAGGAACGTAGGGACATGTCATCGGGGGGCGGAGGCGGCACGCCGCCGTCGGAGGATCGGATCCTGGGCGCCTTCGTCGGGCTCGCCGCCGGGGACGCCGCCGGCTGGCCGGCCGCGCGTCACCGTTCGCTGCGGCTGGCACCGTGGAGCAGGCGGCTGTACCGCGAGCTGGACGCGTTCGCGGAGGAACGCCAGGTGACCACGCTGCCGGTGCCGTTCGCGCTGAACCAGCCGGTCGAGCCGCTGGCGCTGGGCCCGTCCGACGACGCCGAATGGCTCGCCTGGACGGCGACGACGATCCACGAGGACCGGGCCGAGGCGTTCGGGCGGCTCGTCGAGCGGGACGACCTGCGCGCCCGCATCTCCGTCTGGTCCGCGCTGGACAACCTCGCCGCGGGGCTGGGGCCACCCGCGAGCGGCCACGACAACCCGCACTTCTTCGACGACGCGGCCGCCGTACGGGCCGTGGCGTTCGGCGCCGCGGGGATGGACCCGGTCGCCGACGCGCGGGTCACCAACTCCGGGGACGGCGTCCTCGGCGCCGTGGCGATGGCGACGGCGGTCGGCGCGCTGGTGCGGGGCGCGCCGATGCGGGAGGCGATCGACGCGGCGGTCGGTGCGCTCCCGGAGGACAGCGCGATCGGGCTCGCCGCGCGTAGGGCCGTGGCGGTGGCACGGGAGCACGGCGACCCGTTCGCCGCGGTCCCGGCGCTCGACGCGGCGCTGCTCGGCCACGTCTACAGCTACGGCGTGGCGGCCGCGGAGACCGTCCCGATCGCCCTGGCCCTCGCCGACGCCGCGATGTCGTCCGTGAGCCCGTCGGCGAGTCCGTCGTCGAGTTCGTCCGCGAGTTCGTCGTCGAGTTCGCCTGTGGGCCCGTCCGGTGGGGCGTTCGGAGCCGCGGTGTCGGCGGCGGCCTGTCTGGCGTCGGTCGCCGACTCGGCCCCCGCGCTCACCGGCGCGCTCGCCGGCGCGTACGCGGGACACGCGGCGCTGCCGGAGGGATGGCGGGCGGCGGCGCGCACGCTGACGGGCTGCTGCCTGCCGGAGATGGCGGGCGTGGACCTGCTCGCCGTCGCGCGGGCGCTGGCGTCCGATCATGGGACGGGGAGCCCGGCATGACGCCGTGGCCCGGACAACCGCGATACACGGCATTCATCACAGTTGCGCGGTTCCATGGTTCCGCGTGGGTCGAATCGGAGGGGACGGCATGACGCCGCTTGAGGACAGGGCCGTCGGCTGCGTGGCCGGGGCAGCGGTGGGGGACGCGCTCGGCGGGGCCACCGAGGGGTGGACGCCCGAGCAGATCCTGGCGCGGTACGGAGGCCGCGTCGAAGGCGTCGTCCCGCCGTACTTCGAGGACTGGCGCAACGCCCGGCCGATCGCGCCGTACCACAAGGGCGACGGCCACGTGACCGACGACACCCTGATGACCCATGCGCTGATCCGCGTGTACGAGCGGGCCGGCGGGCATCTGGACGCCTACGCCGCGGCCGAGCACCTCGTCCCCGAGATGATGGGCGAGAAACGCTGGATCCCCGAGCTGGAGGCCGAGGCGCTGCCGCTGCACCGGGTGTTCCTGGCGGAGAAATGGCTGGTCCTGCGGTTGCACTACGGGCACGTCGACCCGCGCGAGGCCGGCGTGGGGAACATCGTCAACTGCGGCGCCGCGATGTACATGGCGCCCGTGGGCGTCGTCAACGCGGGCGACCCGGACGGCGCCTACGCCGAGGCGATCGACCTCGCGGGCGCGCACCAGTCCAGCTACGGCCGGGAGGCGGCGGGGGTCCTCGCCGCCGCCGTCGCCGAGGCGATGCGCCCCGGCGCCACGCCCGACTCCGTGGTCGCGACCTGCGTACGGCTCGCCCGCGACGGCACGAAGGCGGCCATCGAGGCGGTGTGCTCGGCGGCCAGGGACCACGGCCACTGGGAGGGGTCCTTCGAGGCGCTGCGCGCCGCCATGCGGCCCTACGACACGGTCGCCGACACCTACCGCGACCAGGGGCTCGGCGCCCGCCGCCCGAGCCGGACGCACAGCATCGAGGAGCTGCCGCTCGCCCTCGCGTTCCTGCTGATCGCCAAGGGCGACTACCGCGAGACGGTGCTCGGCGGCGTGAACTACGGGCGGGACGCCGACTCGATCGCGTCGATGGGCGGCGCGGTCGCCGGGGCGCTCGGCGGGCGGGCCGCCGTACCGGCCGGGTGGGTCGAGGAGGTGTCGGCGGCCAGCAGGACCGACCTCGTCGCCCCGGGACTCGCCATCGCCGCGGTGGCGCGCCGGGTGCGTGCCGCCGACGCGGAGCGCCGCCGGACCGCCGACGCCGCCTTCGCCGAGCTGCTGGCCGCCGGAGACGCCTCGTGATGCGGCTCACCTGGGTCCAGCCGGAGGACCTGGTCGGCCACGAGCTGCGCCAGGCCGCCGAGGACGGCCGGTGGGACCTGCCCGAGGTGCGGGACATCGCCGCGCGCTGGCACGCGGCGGGAGGCCAGGCGGCGCCGCCCCGCGCCGGCGCCTCCCCGGAGGCCCCTCCCGTACGGCTGCGCCGCCTGGCGGAGGATCTGCTCGACCGGCTGGCCGCGATCCCCTCGCCGCTGCCGGAGCCGTCCGGCTGGAACGAGATCGTCGCCGCCTGCCCCGCGTGGCCGGCCCGAGGACGGGCGGACCGGGTGCCGGGCGCCGACCCGGCCCGGGTGCTCGGCGCCTGGCAGGGCAGGGCCGCCGGATGCGTGCTGGGCAAGCCGGTGGAGAAGATCCCGCGCGAGGGCATCAGGGAGATCGCCGAGGCGACCGGCAACTGGCCGATCCGCGGCTGGTTCACCGCCAGGGGCCTGCCGCCGGAGACCGCCCGGAGGTGGCCGTGGAACCGGCGGAGCGCGGTCAACAGCCTCGCGGAGAACATCGACGGGATCCCCGAGGACGACGACCTCAACTTCGCGCTGCTCGCGCTCGCCGTCCTGGAGCGGCACGGCAGGGACTTCACCACCGGGAACGTCGCCCAGATGTGGCTGGACGAGCTGCCGGGCGGCCGGGTGTTCACCGCCGAGCGGGTGGCCTACCGCAACCTCCTGACGGGCATCGAGCCGGAGGAGACCGCGACCTACCGCAATCCGTTCCGTGAATGGATCGGCGCCCTGATCAGGGTCGACGTGTACGGCTGGGCGAACCCGGGAGACCCCGCGACGGCGGCCGAGTTCGCCTGGCGGGACGCCCGGCTCAGCCACACGGCGAACGGCGTCTACGGCGCGATGTTCACGGCCGCCATGTGCGCGCGGTCCCTCGACGCCTCGTCCGTCACCGAGGTGGTCGAGGCGGGCCTGTCCGTCGTCCCGGCGGGGTCCCGGCTGGCGGCGGCCGTACGGGACGCCGTGGCCGTGGCGGGCGCGGAGCGGGACTTCGAGCGGGTCGTGGACCACCTGCATGCCCGGCACGGCCACCTGCACTGGGTTCACACGATCAACAACGCCGCCCTTATCGCCGCGGCGCTGGTCCACGGAGGGGGAGACTTCACCGCCTCGATCGCGGGCGCGGTCGCGGGCGGCTGGGACACCGACTCGGCGGGTGCGACCGTCGGTTCGATCGCCGGAGCGCTGAACGGGGGCGTTCCCGGGCAGTGGTCCATGAAGGACCGCCTGACCAGCAGCATCACCGGATTCGAGGGCATCGCCCTGGGCGAGCTCGCCCGGCGGACCCGGTTGATGGCAGGGTAAGCGGGATAAAGGTGACGATCCTGGAGGAAGCATCGTGATCTCGGTGTTCGGCAGCGCCAACATGGACCTGGTGGCCTACGTACCGTCCGCCCCCAAGATGGGTGAGACCGTCACGGGACGGGCGTTTCGCACGGTGCCCGGCGGCAAGGGCGCCAACCAGGCGGTCGCCGCCGCCAGGGCGGGCGCCCAGGTCGCGTTCATCGGGGCCGTGGGTGACGACCCCTTCGGCCCGGCCCTGCGCGGCGCGTTGTTCGAGTCGGGCGTCGACACGAGCAGGCTGCGGGTCGAGCCGGGACCGTCGGGAATCGCGCACATCGTCGTGGAGGACAGCGGCGGCAACTCGATCATCGTCGTGCCCGGCGCCAACGGCACCATCACCGGATGCACCGCCGAGGACATCGAGATGATCGCTCGCTCCAGGGCGCTCCTCCTGCAGCTCGAACTGCCGCTCGACGCGGTCGTCGCGGGGGCCCGCGCGGCCCGCGCCGCCGGCGTGCCCGTCGTCCTGACGCCCGCTCCCGTGGTCGAGCTGCCGAACGAGCTGCTCGACTCGGTGGACCTGATCGTGCCCAACGAGCACGAGGCCGCCGCGATCACCGGCGCCGACGACCCGGACGACGCGCTCAAGATCCTGCTGGACCGCGTCCCGGAGGCCGTGATCACCCTGGGCTCCAAGGGCGCGCTGTACGGCTCCCGCGCCGGGACCCGCCTGCTCGTGCCGGCCGTACCCGTCGAGGCGGTGGACACCACGGCGGCCGGGGACACGTTCGTCGGCGCGCTCGCGGTCGCCAGGGCCGAGGGCCGCGAGCCCGCGCAGGCACTGCGGTTCGCCTCGACGGCCGCCGCGCTGTCCGTCCAGCGCGAGGGCGCGAGCACGTCCATGCCGAGCCGCGCCGAGATCGACGCGGCCCTCCTGTGACCGGAGGGCTGTGACCGGAGGCCGGCCGGGCGGTGGTGCCCCGCACCCCGCCCCGGCCGGCCTCCGGCCGCGTGGAATTCCGAAACGGAGGAACGATGACCACCCCCGCCACGCCGCCGGTGCCACCTGCGCCACTTGCGCCACAGGTGCCGCCCGCGCCGCCGCTGTCGGGCGTCCGCGTGCTGGACCTCGCGACCCTGTTCGCCGGGCCGATGGCCGCGATGCTGCTCGGCGACTACGGAGCGGATGTGATCAAGGTCGAGCATCCGGCGAAACCCGACCCCGCGCGCGGTCACGGGCCGGAAGGGCTGTGGTGGAAGACGCTCGGCCGCAACAAGCGCGCGATCACCCTCGACCTGTCCACGCCGGACGGCCAGGACCTCCTGGTCGAGCTGGTACGGGACGCCGACGTGGTGATCGAGAACTTCCGTCCCGGCACGCTGGAGCGGTGGAACCTCGGCTACGACCGGCTCGGTGAGGCGAACCCGCGGCTCGTGCTCGCCCGGGTGACCGGGTTCGGGCAGTTCGGCCCGTACGCCCGCAGGCCGGGGTTCGGCACGCTGGCCGAGGCGATGAGCGGGTTCGCCGCGATGACCGGCGAACCGGACGGCCCGCCGACGCTGCCGCCGTTCGGCCTGGCCGACGGGATCTGCGCGCTCGCCACGGCGTTCGCGATCATGACGGCCCTGCGATCGGGCCGGGGACAGGTCGTCGACATGTCGATCATCGAGCCGATCCTCGGCGTCCTCGGGGCGCAGCCCACGATCTACGACCGGCTCGGCGTCGTGCCGCCGCGCACCGGCAACCGGTCCGTCAACAACGCGCCGCGCAACACCTACCGGTGCAAGGACGGCTCCTGGGTCGCCGTGTCCACCTCGGCGCAGAACATCGCCGAACGCGTCATGCGGCTCGTCGGCCGGCCCGAGTACGTCGCAGAACCCTGGTTCGCCACCGGCGCCGGGCGGGTCGGCCACGCCGACGAACTGGACGCGGCCGTGGCCGCCTGGGTGGCCGACCGCACCCGTGACGAGGTCCTCGCGGCCTTCGAGGAGGCGCAGGCCGCGGTCGCGCCGATCTACGACGTGCGGGACGTCATGGCCGACCCCCAGCTCCGGGCGCTCGACGCGATCACCACGGTGGAGGACCCCGAGCTGGGGCCGCTGCGCATGCAGAACGTCATGTTCCGGCTGTCGGGGACGCCCGGCGCCATCCGCTGGACCGGCCGCCCGCACGGGGCCGACACCGAGGAGGTGCTGACCTCGCTCGGCCTGCCTCCCGGCCGGATCGCCGCGCTCCGCGCGAAGGGCATCGTGTGACGGATCACAGCCCGGCCGGGGTTGACCCGGCGCGTCAGGGGGATCATCAGGCGACCGCGAACGCCATGAGGAGTGACGCCGTGCCGCAGACCGCACCGCTGACCTGGTTGTACGTCCCCGCCGACCGGCCGGACCGGGTGGCCAGGGCGCTGGCCACGGACGCCGACGTCGTGATCGTCGACCTGGAGGACGCGGTCGCGCCCGAGAACAAGGGCCAGGCCAGGGCCGAGGCCGTCGCGCTGCTCGCCACGCCGCAGCCCCGGGTCCAGGTCCGCGTCAACGACGTGCGCACGCCGTACGGGCAGGCGGATCTGCACGCGCTGGCCGCCCTCGTCACCGGGACGTGCGGCATCCGGGTGCCCAAGGTGGAGTCGGCGGCGGAGGTGAGGGAGATCGCGGCGGCGGTGCCCGGCGTGCCCCTGCACCCGCTGCTCGAATCCGCGCTCGGACTCGAACGCGCCTTCGAGATCGCCACCGCCGCTGAGGCGGTGGCGGGCATCGGGCTGGGCGAGGCCGACCTGCGCGCCGACCTCGGCGTCACCGCCGACGCCGGGCTGGCCTGGGCGCGGTCCCGCGTCGTCGTCGCCGCCCGCGCGGCCGGGCTGCCCGCGCCCGCCCAGTCGGTCTACCCGGACGTCAGGGACCTCGCCGGGCTGGCCGCGTCCTGCCTGGAGGGCCGGGCGTCGGGGTTCCGCGGCCGGGCGGCGATCCACCCGGCCCAGCTCCCGGTGATCATGAACGCGTACCGCCCGACCGAGGCGGAGATCACCGCCGCCCACGAGGTGATCGCGGCGGCCGGTCGCGGCGCGGTCGCCCTCCCGGACGGGCGGTTCGTGGACGAGGCGGTGGTCCGCCAGGCCCGCCGCGTCCTGCGGACATCCCGGCAGGAGACGCGTCAGGGCGGGGCCGCGACGAGCAGGCCGTAGGCGACGGCGTACCGGTGGCCGAGCGCGCCCGCCACGTCGCCGCGTCCGATCGCCAGGCCACGGGGCAGCTCGCGGGCCAGCACGCCGAGGACCTCGTCGTCTCCCGCCGGGCCGCCCACGATGACGGCCCCGCGCCCCGCCCCGTCCGGACCGTCCAGCTCCGCCAGCGCCCGCCTGACCGTGGCGCCGAGCACCTCGCGCTTGATGGACAGCCGGAGGGCGCGCCACTCCGCCGGGCTCATCGCCGGGGAGAAGGGCAGCGGCCCGGCCGGGCCGGGCACGGTCAGCCACCCCACCGTCCCGGGCGGCGCGGTGGAGTCGAGGAACACGCGGACGCCGTCCTCCCCGAGCGTCACGCCGGGCGTCTCCACCCGGACGCACGGCCCGCGCTTGACCCACTCGGCCGCGCCGCGCGGGACGCCGAGCACGGCCGCGACCGCCGCGGTGAGCAGATCCCCGGCGCCGGCCGCCACGACCTCCTCCGACGGGCCGATCAGGTCCACCGTGCCGCCGCCGAGGTCGACGACCAGGGCCCCCTCGTCGGCGCCCGGCGTGGTGAGCGCCCCGGCGCGTGCCGCCCCGGCCTCGCTCGGCGCGAGCCGTACGGGCACGCCGAGATCGGCGGGCAGGACGGCGGGGGACTCCGGCCCCAGCGTGGCCACCAGCAATGATCGCGAGCCGGTCGTGCCGGCCCGCGCGTTGACCGATCCCGCCACCGCGTCCAGGTCGATCACGGCCCGCCCGGTCGAGGCCGCCGGCACGTCCGTGCCCGCTGCCGCGTCCTCGGCGGGCTCCCGATCGGCCGGCGACGCGGGAGGGCCGCCGGGCAGCAGGACGACGACCGCGCTGGAGACGTCGTGGAGCCGCGCGCAGACCGCCGGAGCGCCCTCGCGCTCGCCGAGCCGCGACCCGAGGAAGAGCGCGTCGGACAGGTGCCGGAGGGGACGGCCCGGCGGGCGCACCTCCACGGCGACCAGCTCGGCGGCGGCGACCGCCGTGACGTCGACCTGGTCGGCCACGGGAACGGTCACGCCGATCCGGTTGGCGATCAGGCGGCCCTCGTCCCCTTCGGCGAGCACCCCGGTGATCGGCACTCCGGCGCCCAGCGCGGCGCGGATCTCCCGTGCGGCCCGCTCGTACCCCGTCCGGCGGGGCACCAGGGCGATCAGCCCTCCCTCGGGCGGTTCGCCGACGGGCCCGCCGAGCGGGTACGGGCGGCCCACCGCCACGCCCTCGCCTCCCGGGGTGGGGCTTCCCGCGGCGACGACGCGCAGGCGTCCGGTGCGCTCCGGCCCGTACGGGACCTCAGCGGTGGTCGTCGTGACCGGGCGCAGGGGGGCCATCACGACCTCGTCCACCCGCGCGCCCAGGCCCCGCTCGATCCGCCGCAGCAGGGCGACGGCCCCGGCCAGGGACGCGGGCGATCCCTTGACGCCGCGCGTGACGACCCGGTCCCAGGCGACGGGGACGCCGTCGCGCGCCACCACGATCTCGGTGGTCGCGTTGCCGACGTCCACGCCCGCGACGAGGGCGCTCATCGCGCGAGGCCCCGCCGTACGTAGACGTCCCGGGCCTCGCGGACCAGCGCGGCGTTGCGCGGGCAGCCCCGCTCGTCCAGCCATCCGGCGAGGGCCGAGAGCTCGTCCGCGGTCGAGCGGCGCGGCCGCAGGGCCTCGTAGACGCGCATCACGTCCCGGTCCGGGAGGAGGGCGAGCTCGGCGGCCCGCCGCAGGTTGGCCGCGAGCTGCGGGTTGCCGTGCCGCTCGGCGACGACCGCCTGGGACTCCAGCGTCTCCGGATGGATGCGCAGGTCGTCCTGGGTCACCTCGCCCCGCCGTACGGACTCCACGGTCACCGACTCCACCGGCCGTCCGGAGTACGCACGTCGTCCGGGGCTCGTCATAAGGTCAGCTCCTCAGGTCCGGCGGCCCGGCAGCAGGCGCGCTCGATGGCGACGAGCGAGACCACCCTGGTGTGGTAGCGGGCCTCGATCGCCTCGTCGGTGTACGGGTTGCGGGCCGGCTCCGGGGTCGCGCCCTTGGCGTGGCGGCCCGCGTTCACCCCCATCAGCCGGTAGTCGTCGGCCGACAGCACCGGGGCGATGCTGTACAGCTCCAGATTGGCCAGCGGGGCGAGGTCCCTGCGGTGGATCAGCGCGGTCCCCTTCGCCTGCAGCCCGATCCCGATCCCCGAGCCGGACAAGCGGGCCGCGGACAGCCCGATCATGCCGAGGTCGATCGTGTCGTCGAACCGTACGATCCGCGCGACGCAGCCTTCCTCCTCCAGGCCGGCGAGGAGCTGGCGCAGGACCTCCACCACGGGCAGCCCCGAGAGCGTGACCCAGACGTCCCTGCCGGTCGCGGGGGAGACGCCGACGACGACCTCGCGGGGATCGCCGCCCTGGGTCGCCGGGCCGCGGGGCCGCAGCGCGTCCGAGGCGTACGCGGCCTGCTCGCGGCGCAGGTCCTCGACGGAGCGCTGCTGGCGGATGGCGTCGATCTCCGCCTGGCGCTCCGGCGTGGGCTCGTACCCCGTCCCCGGCCCGGTGTAGTCGTTGGGATCGGTGACGAGGGACAACACGCGCATCTCCGGCGTGAGGATGGCCGACGTCTGCAGGCAGTCGCCGCCCACCCTGACCTTCAGCATGTCGAGCAGCCGCTCCGCCTCGGGCTCGAAACCGGTCTCCTGGAGCGCGGTCACGACGTCGGCCATGGTCAGCCCGGTTTCGCGGATGACACGCGCGGCGTGCATGACGGCCACCGTGTCCGGCCCGGCGAGGTCCTTGGACCCCGCCGCGTCCACCGCCGCCGCCACCTGCTCGTCGGTGAAGTCGGCCAGGCCGAACCACGCGTACACGGCGCGTACGGCCTGGGCCGCCCGTTCGCGCAGCTCCGCGACCGTGGCGGGGTCGGCCGTGCGCAGGCCGCCGTCGACGCCCCAGTCGCGCTGCATCGCCAGGTAGTCGTCGATGTCCTCGGCGTTCCAGTTCGACGGGCCGAACATGTTGTCGTAGCGCTGGATCGAGCCGAATCCGCTGCAGACGAAATCGGATCCGGCCAGGAAGATGGGCAGCGTTCGCGAGGTCCTGCGCACGTCGGACTCCGACATCAGCGCGTCGTTGCCCGAGCAGGACTCCAGGTTGCGTGCCATGACCATGACGTTCTCGGCCATCAGCTCGCGCACGCCGCGCGGGACGGCGCCGGCCACGCTGGCGCCGTCGATGCCGCCGTTCTGCACGCCCTGGGCGCCCATCGCCCGGGCCAGCGCGACGCAGCGTGACTCCAGGTAGAGCATCGACCGGCGTTCCGCCCCGCCCATGAGCACCTCGGCCCCGGCGCCGGACGAGACCCGCATCTTGATCCCCCGGGACGCGTACGCGCTGGTGAGGAACGCCTTCGACCACGGGGTGTCGTCGCCGTCGGTGAAGACCTGCTCGGTCCCGTACAGCGAGACGGTCTCGGCGTACGAGACGAACCCGCGCAGGCCGAGCTCCAGTTCGAGAGCCTCCTCGACGGAGCACTGTACGAGGACGCCCGGCGATCCGACGGCCGCGCCGATCGAGACCGCCACCGCGTTGGACGGGGCGTCGGCCAGCACGGGCACGGTCGTCTCCAGTTCGCGGAACCCGAACGCGGCGGCGGTCGCCGCGTCGGCGGCGAGCAGCAGCGGGTCGTCGAGCCGGTTGGTGACGTGGGCCTGGTTCGACGGCGTGCGGCGGGCCCGCAGCTTCGTCATGGCCATGACCAGCTCGGCCGGGCGCAGCAGGGCCAGCACCCGGGCGAGCTTGGCCGGTGTCATCCCGGCGCAGAGCCAGACGACCTCCGAGCGGGGGACCGACGGGTCGACCATCATGCGGGCCACGGCCACGTCGGACAGCGCCATGGCCTCGCTCGCCACGGTGAGGTCGAGGCCGTGGGCCGCGATGAACGCGTCGATCGAGTCGAAGTCGGCCGCCTTCACCCCGTCCATCTCGGTGACCACGCCGTCTTCGACGACCAGACCGGGCTTCGGGTCGTACGGCGAGGCGAGGGCGACCAGTCCGAGTTCGGGATTCTCCACGGCGAAACCGTCGAGGTTGACCCGCTGGGCGTCCATGAAGCGGATCCGGCCGACCGGTCCGGGGACGGCCGGTCTGCTGTCGCTGTCGCTGTCGTCGTCGCTGTCGTACGGAGGGATCATCGCGCTCTCCTTCCTTGCGGTTCTGCGGCGGGGAACGGGCGGGGAGATCGGCGGGACGGGGTCAGTCGCGCTCGACGGTGTCCTCGAGCACGATGCGGCCGATGATCGCGAACTTGGCCGGGTTCCTGGCCTTCAGATAGAGGGCGAGTCCGGCGCCCAGCGCGGCGAACGCCAGCACGATCCAGGGGATGAGGCGGAACAGCAGGGTCTTGGACGCGTCGCCCGCCGCGGCCTCCTGGTTCTGGAAGAGCAGCAGGACGACGAACAGCATGGCCAGCCCGCCGGTGAGCGGCGCGATCAGGGTGCGGAAGACGTTGGCCGTCTCGGGGTGCTTCTTCTTCACGTGGAAGTAGCCGATCACGGAGAAGGAGCAGAGCGACTGCACGATGAGGATCGCCAGCGTCCCGAGCACCGCGAGCAGCGTGTAGAGGTGGATGTAGGGGTCCATGCCCGCGAAGAAGAACGCGAGGACCAGCACCACGGAGATCGCGGTCTGGACGAATCCGGCGATGTGCGGCGATCCGTGCTTGGGGTGGGTGGCTCCGAGGGTGCGGCCGGTGCCCGGGATCAGGTTCTCCCGGCCGAGCGCGTAGAGGTAGCGCGAGGCGCAGTTGTGGAACGCCATCGAGCAGGCGAACGAGCCGGTCAGGATCAGCACCTTGAACAGGTCCACGGCCCACGCGCCGACGAGTTTCCTGGTCGGGTTGAAGAAGATCCCGGCGAATTCGGTGGCGGCGAGCTCGGGCGCCTTCACGCCGTTGGCGGCCACCGTCATCCAAGAGATGAACGTGTAGAAGAGGCCGATGCCGACGACGGAGACCAGCGTGGCCTTGGGCACGATCCTCTTGGGGTCGCGCGACTCCTCGCCGTACATCGCGGTGGACTCGAAGCCCACCCACGACCAGAAGCACATGAAGAGCCCGAGCCCGACGGCGCCGGCCGCGAGTCCGTTCGACTGGAAGGCGTTCAGCGGGTTGATCGACGAGACCATGAAGCCGTCGGGGCCGCCTCCGTGGAACAGCGTCACGGTGGCGGTGAGGCCCAGCATGAAGATCTCGGTGATCAGGAAGAAGCCGAGGACCTTGGCGGTGAGGTTGATGTCGAAGTAGGTCAGCACGGCGTTGAGGCCGAGGCCGACGAAGGCGAACACCAGCCAGTGGACGTCCACCCCGGCCATGGTCAGGAACGTGTCGTGGGCGGAGTAGGCGAAGAACCCGATGAGTGATGCCTCGAACACGACGTACGCCATGGTCGCGAGCAGGCCGGCCACCATGCCGACGACCTGGCCGAGGCCGTGCGAGATGTAGCCGTAGAAGGCGCCGGCGGAGGTGATGTGCTTCGCCATCGCGACGTAGCCGACCGAGAAGACGGTCAGCACGATGGTCGCGAACAGGTAGCCCGCCGGGGCGCCGAGGCCGTTGCCGAAGCCGAGCGCGATCGGCACGTTGCCCGTCATGGCGGTGATGGGAGCGGCGGTGGCGACGGCCATGAAGATGACGCCGGCCAGGCCGACGGCGTCCTTGCGCAGACGGCTGACGCCCTGTGTTCCGGTGGGAGGCTCGGCGGGCGAGACCGCCCGCGTCTCAAAGGTGCTCACAGGTGGGCCCTCCGGAGAGACCGTTGTAGGGGGGGATGATGTGTGCCAAGTCACACAAGGTGCGCAAATCGTGCCACCCTATGGTCGGCCCGAGCAAGACCCGTGGTGTTTCCGAATCCGCACAGAAAGAACCATTGACGTTTTATGGTCGCCCGGCTAACTATTTGGTCCTACCGATTGACGGACCGATGGGACCGGGATGCTGGACTACGGGCTGTTCACCTTCGCGTCGAAGGACGAGGTGCTGGAGAAGTCCTCGACGTACTGGAATCCGGGGAAGACCCGGTTCTGGGTCGACTCCGGGGTCCCCCTGGTCATCGACCGCAGGGAGGGCTACTTCCTCTATGACGTCTCCGGCCGGCGCCTGATCGACGTGCACCTCAACGGGGGCACCTACAACCTGGGCCACCGCAATCCCGAGGTCGTGGCCGCGCTGAAGCAGGCCATGGACCACTTCGACATCGGCAACCACCACTTCCCCTCCCTCGCCCGTACGGCTCTCGCCGAGGCGCTGATCGCCTCGGCGCCCAAGGGTATGAGCAAGGTGATCTACGGCAGCGGCGGCGGCGAGGCCATCGACATCGCGCTCAAGACCGCGCGGCACGCCACCGGGAAGCGCAGGATCGTCTCGATCGTCAAGGCGTACCACGGGCACACCGGCCTGGCCGTCGGCACCGGGGACGACCGGTTCGCCAAGCTGTTCCTGGCCGACCGGCCGGAGGAGTTCACCCATGTTCCGTTCAACGACCTGGCGGCGATGGAGTCCGCGCTGCGCGCCCGGGACGTGGCTGCGGTGATCATGGAGACCATCCCCGCGACGTACGGCTTCCCGCTGCCGGCGCCCGGCTACCTGGAGGGCGTCAAGCGGCTCTGCGAGACGTACGACGCGCTCTACATCGCCGACGAGGTGCAGACCGGGCTCATGCGCACCGGCGAGCTGTGGGCGATCACCAAGCACGGCATCACGCCCGACATCATGGTCACCGGAAAGGGCATCTCGGGCGGCCTCTACCCGATCGCGGCCGTCCTGGTCAGCGAACGCTGCGCCGGCTGGCTCACGGAGGACGGCTTCGCCCATATGGCCACCTTCGGCGGCGCCGAGCTCGGCTGCGTCGCCGCGATGAAGACGCTGGAGATCTGCAACCGGCCGCAGACCCGCTCGATCGTCCACCACGCCTCCGACCTGATCGGGCGCGGCCTTGAGCGCATCCGGGCCGACCACCCCGGCTGGTTCACCGGCATCCGGCAGAACGGCCTGGTCATCGGCCTGGAGTTCGACCACCCCGAGGGCGCCAAACACGTCATGCGGCAGCTCTACGACAACGGCGTCTGGGCGATCTTCTCCACCCTCGATCCCCGGGTGCTGCAGTACAAGCCGGGCATCCTGATCGACCCGTCGCTGGCCGAGGAGATGCTCGACCGTACGGCCCACGCGATCGCGCGGGCCGCGAAGGAGGTCCACCGATGAGCGGCCAGACGGCGACCGCGGGCAACGGCCTGCTGGAACGCGCGCGGTGGGCCTCCCGTGCCTTCGCCCGCTACGACAGGGCGACCGTGGACCGGATCGTCGCGGCCGTCGCCCGGACGGCGGCGGACAACGCGACCCGTTACGCCGAGTGGGCGGTGCGCGAGACCGGGTTCGGCGTCGCCGAGCACAAGGCGCTGAAGAACGTGGCCTGCTCGACCGGGCTGGCCGAGGCGTACGCGGGCCACGACTATGTGTCGCCGCGCACCGACGCCGCCGAGAAGATCATGTCTATTCCCCGGCCGGCCGGCGTGGTCTTCGCGCTCACGCCGTCGACGAACCCGGTCGCCACGGTCTACTTCAAGATCCTCCTGTCGCTGATGACGAGGAACGCGATCATCATCAGCCCTCATCCGATGGCCAAGGAGTGCTGCTCCGACGCCGCGCGGACGCTGGCCGAGGCCGCCGTCGCCGCGGGCGCCCCCGACGGGGTCGTCCAGGTCATCGAGGAGCCGGAACTGCCGCTCGTCGAGGCGATGATGGCGAGTCCGCTCGTGGACGTCGTCGTCGCGACCGGAGGGACCCCGGTCGTCCGGGCCGCGTACCGGTCCGGCAACCCGGCGCTCGGCGTCGGTCCCGGCAACGTCCCGGTGCTGGTCGACCGCAGCGCCGACCTGGAGTCGGCGGCGCGGCTGATCGTGGACAGCAAGAGCTTCGACAACTCGATCCTCTGCACCAACGAGTCCGTGCTCATCGCCGAGGACGCGGTCGCCGACCGGCTCGTGTCGCTCATGCGCGGCGCCCACCTGCTGTCCGGCCCCGACCGCGACCGGGTACGCGACGCGCTCTTCCCCGGCGGGACCTTCGACACCCGCTTCGTCGGGAAGGACGCGACCTGGATCGCCGAGCGCGCCGGTGTGCGCGTGCCGCCCGGGACGAGGGTGCTGCTCGCCCCCATCGACCTCGCCGTGCCCGAGGAGCCGCTGGCCCACGAGAAGCTCTGCCCGGTGCTCGGCCTGCTCCGGGTGCCCTCGGCAAGGAGCGGGATCGACGCGGCCAGGGCGGTGCTGCGCATCACCGGAGCCGGTCACTCGGCCGCGATCCACAGCACCGACCCGCGCACGATCATGGAGTTCGGCGCGGCGGTCCCGGTGCTGCGGATCTCCGTCAACGCCGGCAACAGCCTGGGCTCCTCCGGAGTCCACACGAACCTGCCGATCTCCATGACGATCGGCACCGGGTACGTCGGCGGATCGTCGGCGGGGGCGAACCTCCAGCCGGGCGATCTCGTCGACTGGACCCGGGTCGCCTACCACGTGGACGCGCCGTTCGGCGACTTCGCCGGGCTCGATCCGTGGTCGCCGCCCGACGGACCGGTCCCGCGCTATCCCGAGCCGTCCAACGCCCGCCGTACGTCCGCGGCCGCACCCGGGATGCCGTCCGGAGACCCGGGCGCGGGCCCGTCCGGCGCGGGTTCGTCCGGCACGGCGCAGGACACGCTGCGCGACGAGATCAGGCGGCTGATCCTCGAAGAGCTCGCGTCGCTGGTGAGGTCCTGACATGGCCGAGTTGCGCTCCTTCATCTTCATCGACCAACTCCAGCCGCAGACCATGTGCTACCTCGGCACCTGGATGCGCGGCGCGCTGCCCCGGCTCAACCAGGCGGCGCAGATCATCGAGATCGCCCCGGGCCTTGACATCGAGCCGCTCACCGACGTGGCGCTCAAGCACGCCGACGTGAAGGCGGGCGTGCTGGTCGTCGAGAGGCAGTTCGGCTACCTGGAGTTCCACGGCCAGATCGGCGAGGTCAGGGCCGCGGCCGGGGCGGTGCTCGACGCGCTCGGCGCCACCGTCGCCGACGCGGTCGCCCCGCGCATCCTCGCCTCCGAGATCGTGTCGAGTCTGGACGGGCAGCACGCCTTCCTCATCAACCGGAACCGGGTCGGCTCGCTGGCGCTGCCGGGCGAGTCGCTGTTCGTCCTGGAATGCCAGCCCGCCTCGTACGCCATCCTCGCCGTCAACGAGGCGGAGAAGGCCGCAGAGGTGAAGGTCGTCGACTACCGCATGATGGGCGCGACCGGCCGGGTGTACCTGTCCGGCCGCGAGTCCGACGTACGGCAGGCCGCCGACGCCGCGCGGCAGGCCCTCGGCGACCGTGTGCCGTCACCGGGAGGCCGGAGATGACCGAGCCGGACGAGCTTCGCCTGCTGGTCAGGGAGGTCCTGCGCGACCTCCTGCCCGCGGTGCTTCCGGCCCTGGCGGGGCGGTCCGCCGCCGGTGCGACACCGGTCGCGGAGCCTGTCGTGGAGCGTGTCGTGGAGCAGGTCGCGGTCGGGCCCGACGGCGACCTCACCGCCTTCGCCCTGCGCATCCTCGACCTCGCGGCCGATCCGGCGCGCAGCGCCGACCTGCGTGCCGGACGGCTCAGGTTCCGCCTGGATCCGCCGCCCGCCCGGACGGAGGCACCCGCCGAGCCCGCCGAGCCCGCCGAGCCCACTGTGGCGGCGGCGGTTCCGCCGGAGGCCGTGCATCGTCACGAGAAAGGCGCCGTCACCGAGCGCCATGTCGCGGCCGCGGCGGCGGCGGGCGCGCGGCTGGTCCTCGGGCCGAGGGCCGTGCTCACCCCGCTCGCCAGGGAGCGGGTGCGCGCGAGCGGCCTCGCCGTGGAGAGGGAGGACTGATGCTGCGCGGCACCGTCACGGCCAGCGTGTGGGCCACCAAACGCATCGACGGCGTACCCGGAGGCGCCTTCCTCGAGGTCGAGCTCGACGGCGGGGCCGCCCTGGTCGCCTTCGACGTGCTCGGCACCGGCATCGGCGAGCGGGTCCTGATCGTCCAGGGCTCGGTGGCCGCCTCCTGGTTCTCCGCGCGGCAGATACCGCCGCCGATCGACGCACTGATCATCGGTTCCATCGACGACCCCCAATGAGCGGCATCCCCGCAAGCGACCCCGCCTGAAGGAGAAAACGACAATGGCGAACAACGCGATCGGCCTGATCGAGACCAAGGGTTACGTTGCGGCGCTCGCCGCCGCCGACGCCATGGTCAAGGCGGCCAACGTGACCATCGTGGGCCGCGAGCAGGTCGGCTCCGGGCTCGTGGCCGTCACCGTCATCGGTGACGTCGGCGCGGTCAAGGCGGCGACGGAGGCCGGCGCCGAGACCGCGTCCAACGTCGGCGAACTCGTCTCGGTCCACGTCATCCCGCGCCCGCACGCCGACCTGACGCGCGCCTTCAACGTCTCGACCGGTGAGTAGCGCCCCCGCCTCCCCCCGCCCCCGTGCGC
>BBYL01000015.1:72658-299850 GCA_001570385.1 Microtetraspora glauca
CCGCCAAGGCGGCGCCCGCCCCCGTGGAACCCACCCCCGGGACACCCGCGTCCGAGACCCCGCCCGCCGGCCGGCGGTCCGCGGAGTTGCGGGTCTACCTGCTGGTGGAGAACCTGCGGCGGCAGTTCACGGCGGCGATGGCGGCGCCCACCCGCGCCCGCGGCTACCCGCCGTACGAGGGGCAGCACGCGCTCATCGTCGAGGTCGCCCCCGGCCTGGCGATCGAGCGGGTCATCGACCTCGCGCTGCGCGCCGTACCGTCCGTCGAGCCCGGCATCCTGTTCGTCGAGCGGCAGTTCGGCGTGCTGGAGGTGCACGGCTCCTCCCTGGACGACGTACGGCGGGCCGGCCAGGCCATCCTCGACGGCATCGGCGCGTCGGCCGGAGACCAGCTCCGGCCGCGCATCCTCTACACCGACGTCATCGAGGAGATCACCGACCAGCACGCGGTGCTCGTCAACCGCAACCGGCAGGCGTCGATGGTGCTGCCGGGGGAGACGCTGCTGGTCTGCGAGATGACCCCTGCGCTGTTCGCGACCGTCGCGGCCAACGAGGCGGAGGCGGCCGCGCCCGACATCACCCTCGTCGACGTGCAGATGATCGGGTCGGCCGGGCGGCTGTACATCAGCGGCCGTCCCGGCTCCGTACGCGCGGCCCGCGACGCGATCGTCCGGGTCCTGGAGTCCGTCGAGGGCCGGGATCACTGACGAGGGCCGGGATCACTAAAAGGCGCCGGACGACCCCGGCCGGCGCCTCGGCGAAGATCCGCGGAATGTACCCGGAAACGATCCAGGGACGTCCCGCGATGTGCGAAGGGCCACGACCTGGAAGCGGGCCGCGCCCGCGACCCACCCATAGGAGCCACGAGAGCCCTAGGAGAACGAATGCAGGTCCACGACCTGTCCGGGGGAGACGACGTGCTCGCCCGAATCGAGAGGGTCGCCCGCGGCGCCCTCCGGCGGTACGACGTCTCCGCAGACGCCGACGTGAGCCTCCTCAACGTCTCGGAGAACGCCACCTTCGCGGTGGACGACCGCGGATCCCGGACGATCCTGCGGGTGCACCGGCTCGGCTACCATTCGCCGGAGGCGATCGCCTCCGAACTCGACTGGCTGGGCGCGCTACGCGCCGAGGCCGGGATACGGACCCCCACGGTGCTGCCCGCCCGCGACGGTTCGCGGGTCGTCACCGTGGAGGATCCGGGGGCCGAGCCGCGCCGATGCGTGATGTTCGAGTTCCTCCCCGGCGCGGAGCCCGCCGAGGACCGCCTGGTCGAGGAGTTCGAGCCGCTGGGGGCGATCACCGCGCGCATGCACCGGCACGCCCGCGGGTGGGCACGGCCGGCCGCGTTCACCCGCTTCCACTGGGACGCCGACGCCGCGTTCGGCCCGGCCCCCCGGTGGGGCAGATGGCAGGACGGCGTGGGCGTGGACCGCGAGGCCCTCGCCGTGCTCTCCCGGCTGGAGGCGGAGTTGCGTGACCGGCTGGCGAGGTTCGGCAGGGGGCCGGAACGCTACGGCCTGATCCACGCGGACCTGCGGCTGGCCAACCTGCTCGTCGACGACGCCGCCGGGACGAGCGTCATCGACTTCGACGACTGCGGCCTCGGCTGGTATCTCTACGACCTCGGCGCGGCCGTCAGCTTCATCGAGCACCATCCCCTGGTGCCGCGGATGATCGACTCCTGGGTCCGCGGCTACCGGACCGTGCTCGACCTCCCGCAGGAGGACGAGGACGAGATCTGGACGTTCATCATGCTCCGCCGCCTGCTCCTGGTCGCCTGGATCGGCTCCCATTCGGCCGCCGACGTCGCCGGGGAACTGGGCGCCGGATACACCCACGGCAGCTGCGAGCTCGCCGAGCGTTACCTCACCGGATCACTCTGAAACGGACTCTGAAGGAGTGCGTGTGTTCACCTCAGTCGCGGGTCGGTCGGTCGTCGTCACCGGCGGAAGCAAGGGCATCGGCAAGGGCATCGCGCGGGTCTTCGCCCGTGCGGGCGCGAACGTGCTGATCGTGGGCAGGGACGAGAGCGGCCTGAAGGCGGCGGCCGAGGAACTCGGCGCGACCCACGTCGTCGCGGACGTCTCCCGCGCCGACGACTGCGCGCGGATCGCGGAGACCGCCGCAGAACGGTACGGCGGCGTGGACGTCCTCTGCGCCAATGCCGGGATATTTCCTGACAAGAAGTTGGCGGACATGACCGAGGCCGACATCGACGAGGTCTTCGGCGTCAACCTCAAGGGCACCATGCTCACCGTACGGGCGTGCCTGCCCGCGCTGGAGGCGTCCGGACGCGGTCGGGTGATCCTGACGTCCTCCATCACCGGCCCCTTCACCGGGTTTCCCGGCTGGTCGCACTACGGCGCGAGCAAGGCGGGCCAGCTCGGCTTCATGCGTACGGCGGCGCTGGAGCTGGCGTCCAAGGGCATCACGGTCAACGCCGTCCTGCCCGGCAACATCATGACCGAGGGCCTGGCCGACCTGGGGGAGGAGTACCTGCGCTCCATGGAGGCCGCGATCCCGATGCGCCGGCTCGGCTCGGTCGAGGACATCGGCAACGCCTGCCTCTTCCTCGCCACCGACGAGGCGGCGTTCATCACCGGACACTCCCTCGTCGTGGACGGCGGCCAGGTCCTGCCGGAATCGCAGGAAGCACTCGACGTAGTGTGATCTAATCGGGCGGACCTATGGTTCTTCATGGTTCGTCATGGTTCGCCGCCGTTGAATGAGGTGAGTGAGGTGTCCCGCGACCTGGACGGTGAGTCCGCGGTCGATACGGCTCGGCAGGAGGTCCTCCGGCTGATCTCGACCGGCGAGCTCCAGCCGGGGCAGCGGCTCGGTTCCGAGCGGGAGCTCGCCGCCCGGATGGGCGTCAGCCGTACCACCCTGCGCACGGCGCTCGGCCTGCTCGAACAGGTCGGGGCCGTGCGCAGGGTGCCCGGCCGCGGCGGAGGCACCTTCGTCAGCGGCACCAAGGTCGAGCGCGACCTGTCGAGCGTCGTGGGCGTGCCCGACCTGCTGCGCGAGCAGGGGTTCACCGCCGGGTCGCGGGTGGTCAGGGCCACGATCGCGGGTGCCGACGAGCCGACGGCCGCGGCCCTCGGCATCCAGCCCGGCGACCTCGTGACCGAGATCGTCCGCATCCGGTTCGCCGACGGCGTCCCCCTGTCCCTGGAGCAGGCGCGGTTCCCCGCGATGCGCTTCCCCGGCCTGCTGGAGCAGCCGCTCGGCGGATCCGTCTACGAGCTGCTCGCCGGCCAGTACGGCGTACGCCCCGCTGCCGCGCTGGAGCGCATCGAGGCGGTGTCGGCGGGTGAGGAGGAGGCGGCGGTCCTCGGAGTCGAGCCGGGCGTCCCCGTGCTGGCCATCACCCGCACCACGTCGGACGAGCAGGGCGTCCCGTTCGAGTTCTCGCAGGACGTCTTCCGGGGCGACCGCACCCGCATCCTCGTCCATGTCAGCGGGGCGACCGGCACCACGCACTCGGCACGCGAGCAGGGACGGCTGGTCCGCTTCCCGGACGAGCGGCCCAAGGACTGACCGTCTCCGCGTGCCCCGCCGTACGCCGGGGTAGGGGTCGGGGGAGACCCGCGCGAGAGGAATCCCCGCCGTGGACCGCATCCCGCCGGACCGCATCCCGCCCGCCCCCGGCCCCATCAGGATCGCGAGCGCGCCCGTCAGCTTCGGCGTCTACGCGGCCGAGGGCGCGGCGATCGGCCCCGACGAAATGCTCGCCACGATGCGCGACGCCGGATACGCCGGCACGGACTCCGGCCCCATCGGCTATCTGGGGACCGGAGCGGAGCTGGCCGGGCGGCTCACGCGGTACGGCCTCGGCCTGGCGGGCGGCTGGGTGGACCTCCGATACGGCGACGCCGGCGGGTTCGAGGAGGACCTGGCCGCGCTGGACGCGGCCCTGGACGTCTTCGCCGGGGTCCCCGTGGACGACGCCAGGTTCGCGCCGCGGCCGACGCTCGCCTGCCCGCCGAACCTGGCCAGGTTCGCCCGGCCCGGGGCGCCGGTGGACCCGGGGCTCGGGCTGACCCATGAGGAGTGGGCGGGCTTCGCCGTCCGGGTGCTCCGCGCCGCCGCCCGGTGCAGAGACCGGGGCCTGGAGCCCGTCTTCCACCACCACCTCGGCACCGACGTGGAGACCTCCGGGGAGATCGAGCGGCTCCTCGAACTGACCGACGTGTCCCTCTGCCTGGACACCGGGCACCTGTGGCTCGCGGGCGGCGACCCGGTGGCCGCGATCGGCCGCTGGGCCGGCCGGATCCGGCAGGTGCACGTGAAGGACGCCTCCCGCGACACGCTCGCCCGGGTCCGCGCGGCGGGCGGCGACCTGTGGGAGGCCGTCCGCGGCGGGGTCTTCCCGCCGCTCGGCGCGGGTGACCTCGACGTCGAGGGCGTGGTCCGCGAGCTCGGGCGGGCCGGCTACGAGGGGTGGGTCGTCGTCGAGCAGGACGTCGCCGGCAGCGGCAGGGATCTCGGCCGGGTCGCCGCCGACCAGCGGGCCAACCTGGATCGGCTGGCCCGGGCGGGGCTGGTGGGCGGCTACACGGTCCGCTGACCCCGGGATCTCCTCGCGGATACCGGTTCGGGATGATTCGATCACGAATCGGTGACCGCTCCCCCCGAACGGCGATATTTCGTGCTTCGGCGCGGCAGGGTGGAAGCCATCCCCACACGATGGAGGCGACAGGTGGCTCTGGCTCGGGTGGCGCGGCTGCCCGCCTCGGCGGCCCTGCCGTACGCGCTGCGACGGGACACGACGGGCGCGGCGGCACGGGAGCAGGCCCTCGCGGCCTTCCGCGGGGCGCACAGGACGACCACGGTGGCGAAGGTTCTCGCGACCGCGTCCCGGGTGGCGACGCGCAAGCGGCCGGTCGCCGCGCTCAACGGCGTGGCCGCGAGCGACTGGTTCTGCTTCGACGCCAAGGACGACGCCACCGAGAAGTGGTACCCCCAGGGCCTGTCGTGCGGCTCCGACGCCGGACTGAGCAGCCCGTCGGCGTTCGCTGTCAGCTGGTACTGGAAACCCGACCCCACGGCCGAGCCGGAGCGGGGCATCCGGGTCAGCTTCCTCAACGTGGCCACGCTCCGGTACGCCCACGTGCTGCTGGTGGAGCCGGACGCCGACGGGAACCCCACGCCGATCAACGTGCACGCGGGCGGGCTCGTCTGGTACAAGAACCTGCTCTACGTGCCCGACACCACGGGCGGCCTGCGGATCTTCGACCTGCGCGACCTGAGCGAGGGCGGGCTCTTCGGCTACTCGTTCATGCTGCCGCAGTCGGACATGTGGCGCTGCGACCCGGCGCTCGGCGCGAGGTTCTCGTTCGCCTCGCTGGACCGGAGCGCCGACCCCGTCCTGCTCGTGTCCGGCGAGTACCTCACCTCGGGCACCGGGCGGGTGGTCCGCTGGGCCCTCGCCGCCGACGGCACCCTCGCGGCCGACGCGGACGGCACGGCCGTTCCGGTCGACGCGTACAACAGCCCCGGCCAGAAGATCCAGGGCGCGGTCTCCTACAAGGGGCGCTGGTACTTCAGCCAGTCCGGCGGCACCGGCGCGAACGACCGGCTGCTCACCGCGCTCCCCGGGCAGGCCGTACAGGAGCGCAAGTACCCCAAGGGGCCGGAGGACCTCACCGTGTGGCGGGGCAAGAACACGGTCTGGACCGTGGCCGAGAAGCCCAGGGGCCGGGTCATCTTCGGCGTCCCCTTGTAACCCGCCGTCACCACGTATCGTGGCCGCATGGTGCTCGAACCCGGCGGCAGGGACGTGAAGATCACCAACCCGGACCGCGTGGTCTTCCCGCGGACGGGACACACCAAGCGCGACCTGGTCGCCTACTACCAGGCGGTGGCCGAGGGGGCCCTGCGCGGCGTCGCGGACCGTCCGGTGATCCTCAAGCGGTACGTCCACGGCGTCGAGGACGCGCCGTTCTTCCAGAAGCGGGCACCCGCGAAGCGGCCCGAGTGGATCGAGGTCGTGGAGTTCTCCTACCCCTCCGGGCGCAGCGCCGACGAGGTGGTCGTCCGCGATCTCGCGCACCTCCTCTGGACGGTCAACCTGGGCTGCGTCGACCTCAACCCCCATCCCGTACGCGCGGCGGACCTCGACCACCCCGACGAGCTGCGGATCGACCTGGACCCGGTGCCCGGCGTCGGGTGGGAGCAGATCGTCAGGGTCGCCCTGCACGCCAGGGACGTGCTGGAGGACCACGGCCTGGCCGCCTGGCCCAAGACGTCGGGCTCGCGCGGCTTCCACGTCTACTCCCGGATCGCGGCCCGGTGGACGTTCCGCGAGGTACGGCGGGCCGCCGAGGCGGTCGCCCGCGAGGTGGAGCGGCGCGCCCCCGAGATCGCGACCAGCCGCTGGTGGAAGGAGGAGCGGCAGGGCGTCTTCGTGGACTACAACCAGAACGCCAGGGACCGGACCGTCGCCTCGGCGTACTCGGTGCGGCCCACCGGTCACGTCTCCACACCCCTCCACTGGGACGAGGTGGAGCGGTGCCGCCCGGACGCGTTCACGCTCACCACCGTCCCCGACCGCCTCGCCGGGACCGGCGACCCCTGGGCGCCCATGGACGAGACGGCCGGATCGCTGGACGGGCTGCTCGAACTCGCCGAGGCGCAGGGCCCCCGGCCCGCGCCCGCCAAAGCAGCCAAAGCAGCCAGCGCAGCCAAAGCGGCCAAAGGGGCCGAACACGGCGGGGACTCCTCGGACTCCGGGGAGACCAGGGGCCGCCGCCGCTCGGTCATGCCCCTCATCGAGATCGCCCGCGCCGAGACCGTGGACGAGGCCATGGCCGGGTTCGAGCGCTGGAAGGCCCGCCATCCCGGCGCCGCCCGCCTGCTCAGGCCCGCCGACGTGCTCGTCGACTCCATGCGCGGCCGCAGCTCCACCTGGACCCGGATCCGGGTGAACCTCCAGCACGTCCCCGAGGCGGAACGGCCCGCCCAGGAGCCGCTCGACGTCGACTACGACCCCTGGCGCGGCCGGTAGACCTCCCACAGCTCGCCCAGGAAGAACCGGCCGAACCTGGCCAGCGCGGCCGTGCCCCCCGGCCCCTCCGTACGGAACGTCGTGAGCATCCGGGCCAGGTCGGACGGCAGCACGTGCAGCGTTCCCGCCGCGAGGACCGGCGCGCCGTCGTCCTCCTTCTCGTCGGCCGGACGGCCGTCGAGCAGCCGCGCGAGCATCGTCGTGGTGTCCGGCCACACCCGGGTCGGCGGGCCCGGACGCACGTCCTTCCAGCCCACGAGGGTGCGGGGCCGGCCCTCGCCGTCGGTGAACTGCAACCGGTAGCGCATCTCCCTGCGGTCCGGGCTGTCGCCCGGGGCGAAGAGGTTGAACCAGCCCCGCTCGACCGGACGCCGGCCCCCGCATGTGGCGGCGTCGATCCATCCCTCGGCCCGGGCGGGATGCTCCGGCTCGGCCAGGAAGCGGTCCACGTCGTCGGCGGTGACCGTCAGCCGGAACGCGAACCGGCCCCCCTCGGGCATGCCGTCGAGCTCGCGCGGGTCGGTCGCGCCGGGGGCGAGGAAACCGCGCATCTCCTCCACGAACGACAGCGACGTGCGCCCGCCCGCCCGGTCCGGGCCACCCAGATGGGCCGGTCCGTCCAGGCGGTCGCACGCCGCGTCTCCCCCCACACCCGCCGTGAGGACCGGTGGCCCGGCCTCCAGCAGGCGCGTACACATGCGGTCCGCGAGGGCCGCGATCGTGAGCGACGGGTTCGCCCCCACCGGGCCCGGCATCGCGGCCCCGTCCGCGACGAACAGGCCGGGGAAGCCGAAGACCTCGCCGTGGGCGTCACACACCCCCTCACCGGGGTGGCGGCCCATGGGCGCGCCGCCGAGCGGATGCACGGTGATCGTCCGCTCGCGGTGCCGCGCCGGGCTGTCGGCGTACTCGGCCCCGAGGACATGGCCGATCCGCCGCATGGTGGCCCGCACCCGCTCGACGTACACCTCGCTCGTCTCCGCCGTCCACACGACGTCGAGCCGCCCGTCCCTGAGCCTGAGCTCGCCGTCCGGAACGTCCCTGCCCATGCCGAGCAGCGGCAGCGAGCTCCCCGAGAGGTCGCCCGGCCCGAGCAGCGCGGCGATCTCCGCCGACATGTTGGTGTCGTGCCCGGCCAGGGCGCGCAGCCGGTCCACGACGAAGCGGGCCACCCGGCCCAGCTCGCCGCGCACGTCTGCGCCCTCGACCAGCCAGTCGACGAACCCCGGATAGCCGCCCTCCTCGATGTAGGCCCCCCGGCCTCCCTCGCCGTCCGGCAGCCGGATGGCGCTGGTGATGACCGGCCCGTGGCTGGCGCTGACCGGCAGCGTGCGGCTGCGGTCCCTGGCCCGGAGCAGGAAGGAGAGGATGTCGCCGTTGCCGGAGAACCGGGTGCCGAGCGTCCCGCTGAGGCCGGGCAGGCGCGCCCGGTTCTTCAGCAGCAGGTACGACGTCCCGAGCGTGCCCGCGGCGAGCACGAGACGATCACACGTGATCGTGCCCGCGGATCGCCGATCCGGATCGGCGGGGTCGTGCCGCACGTAGTCGACCGCGTACCCGCCGCCGTGCCCGCCGCCGTGCCCGCGCCCATGTCGTGGCCCGATCGTCTTGACCTCGTGCAGGGTGCGCAGGTCGGCGCCGTGGTGCCGGGCCGCGGCGAGGTAGGTGTGGTCGAGGCTGTTCTTGGCCCCGTCGTTGCAGCCGATGTCGCACTCGCCGCACAACCGGCAGGTACGGCGCAGCACGCCGTGCATGCTGCCGTAATGGGGGTCGGCGACGGGCAGTCCGAGGCCCGGCTCCGCGCCGGGGGAGGGGGCGAAGCTGATCGCCAGCGGCGGCAGCCGCCAGTCGAGGCCCAGCTCGGCCGCCGCGTCCCGCATCGCCCCGGTCTTGAGCGTGCCCGAGTAGGCGGGCCGGTCGAACGGGTACGGCGTGACGCCGATCATGCGCTCCACCGCGTCGTAGTGCGGGTCGAGGTCGGCGCGGCTCACCGGCCAGCACTCGTACCCGCCGCCCGGCAGCGGCTCCTCGTGGACGAAGGTGTTCTCGTCCTTGCGCAGCAGCACGTTGGCGTAGATCAGCGAGCCGCCGCCGAGGCCGCTCGCCACCACCGAGTCGCAGTCGCGGAAGCTCCACACGTCGAACATGCCGTACAGGTTCTCGGCCGGGTCCCAGAAGGCGCGGCCCATCTGTGAGGGGCTGCGCGGGAAGGATCCCGGCGGGTACGGCCGGCCGCGCTCCAGCACGACCACCGAGAGCCCGGCCTCGGCGAGCCGGTAGGCCGTGACAGAGCCGCCGAAACCGGAACCGACGACGACGACGTCCACATGTTCGGTGTCAGATGCCACGTCAGTGCCGCTTCAGGAAGTCGAGGATGCGGGGGAACACGTCCACGTGCGCGTTCTTGCCGATCATCGGGTCGATGTGCCCGTAACCGGGCAGGATCTCCAGCTCGTGCCGCTCGGGCGCGGCCCGCTCCAGGATCCGGTGGGCGACGATGTTGGAGTCGGTGAACACGTCGTTGTGGTCGCCCGTCAGGAAGAGGATCGGCGTGGTGACCCGCCCCGGGTTCGCCAGGTGGTGCGCGAGATAGTCGCCGGGGAGGCCGGCGTGCCGCGGGTCGCCGGGATCGTGCCGCACCACCCGCCCCGCCGTGACCATCGCCGCGACGTGCCGGTAGTAGTGCAGGCCGGACGCGCCGTTCAGGTCGGCCAGCCGCTCGTGCACGTGCGTCTCCGGGCGGAGGTTGCCGTGCCGGTACATCGCGGGCCTGCCGCTGCCCCACATGAAGCTCTGCATGTGGCAGGCCGGCTCCCGGCACTCGGGATGGGCCAGCGAGATCGCCCCGGCCAGCAGGCGACGGCGGGAGAGCGGCGGCGCGTCCGCGAACCGCGGGTCCAGGCAGGACAGGCCGACCGCGTGCTCCAGGAGGGCGGGGCCGAGCCTCAGCTTGAGCCGCGCCCACGGGTGGACCCGCGGGATCGGCCCGACGCTGTTCGCGACCAGGCTGGCGACGCCGCCGCCGGGACCGTCGTCATCGGTGTCAAGCGCGCCCCCGAACAGGCTCATGTGGAACGACACCGACCCCAGGCAGTGCGCGATCACGTGGATCCGCCGCGCCCCAACGTGGCGGCGGAGTTCACGTAACGCGGCCGGGTGGTCGAAGTGCGCGATGTCGTCCAGCGTGTGCCTGCGCGTCTCGACGTTGTACGGGAACCGGTTGCTCATCCGGAAGTCGAGCGCCCAGACGTCCCCGAACCCGTTGCCGTGCAGGAACCTGACCAGGTTCGTGTGCTCCGGCATGATGAACATGTCGCTGGACGAGGTCAGTCCGTGGACCAACAGCACGACGTCGCCCTCCGACGCGCCCGCGCCGGGGTCGAGGAACCGGGTCAGTGTGAGCCCGAGATCGTCCTCGGTCGTGAACGGGTGGACCGACACGGTCGCGCCGGACACACCGTCCAGCGTGAAACGCGGAATGCTGTGGCCCATCTCGTTACTCCTCCTTGACGGCGTTCATGTTCCCAACACCGCGGGTATCGGCGGCATCGTGGAAAACCCGTACATCTCCCGTACAGACGTCACTCAGGTTCAAGGGAGTTCCGCACGCGCCGCACGCGCCGCACGCGCCGCACGCGCCGTACGGGCCGGCTCGGATCAGCCGGAACGGCTCAGGGCCGTCGCCACGCCGACCCGCGACGAGACGTCGAGCTTGGCGAAGATCCGCGAGAGGTGCGTCTCGACGGTCCTGACGCTGAGGAACAACCGCTGCGCGACCTGCTGGTTGGTGAGCCCGTCGGCGACCAGCATGGCCACCTCCAGCTCCCTCGGGGAGAGCCCGAACGGCGTGTCCGCCTTCCCGGCGGGCGCGCTCGCCACCCGCACCCCGAGGCGGCGCAGCTCGCGGTCGGTCCGCGCCTTGAGGTTCCGCGCGCCGCACGCGTCGAAGGCGGCGGCCGCGGCCTTCAGGTCCTCCCGCGCCCGCGCCCGCTCCCCGGCCTCCAGGTGCGCCAGACCGGCGACCAGCAGGGCCCGCCCGGCGTCGAGCCGCCGCTCCGCCACGGCCAGCAGGCCGGCCGCCTCCCGCGCGGCCGCCGCGGCGCGGGCCGGTGCGTTCGCCCGCAGCGCGTGCGCCCGGGCGAGCGGGATGAGCCCACGGAAGGCGGGCAGGCCGGGATCCTCGAGCGTGGCGGCCCGGTCCGCCCAGGCCACCGACTGGTCCTGGCGTCCGAGCTCCGCCGCCGCCCGCGCGAGCGTTTCGCAGCAGAGCAGCAGCGTCCCCCGGTCCAGCCGGGGCGCGGAGAACCTGTCACAGGCGTCCAGCACGGCCTCCGCGCCCTCCTCCAGGCGACCGGCGTTGATCAGGGCCTGACCCCGCGCGTGCCGGGCCATCGCCCCCCAGACCTCCCCGCCGCCCACGCCGCGCTGTACCGCCTCCTCGCCGGCCAGGATCGCCGCGTCGTCGTCACCGGACCAGGACGCGGCGAGGCAACGCTGGGTGAGCGCGAAGACGAGCTGCTGCCCGGAGTCGAGCAGCCGCGCCTCACCCTCCGACTCCTCCGCCGTCGCCAGGGCGTCGGCCAGCCGGCCGGCCATGACCAGGGTTCGCGCCTTGCCCGCCAGAAGGTGCGTCAGGATGTAGCTCTGCCCGGTCGCCGCGGCCACCGCCGCCGCCCGGTCGAAGTGCCGCAGGGCCTCGCCGTACCTGCCGAGGTTCATCTCGGCCCAGCACAGCCACGAGATGGCGTCCAGCCACTCGGCCAGGTGGTCGTCGGGTGCGGCGGCCATCAGCCTCCCGGCCGACTCGGCGTAGCGCACGGCCTCGTCCGTACGGCCCGCCGCGTACGCCGACATGGGCCGCAGCGCCGCCACCGCCACCGCGAGGCCGGGCTCCCAGTCCTCCGCGGCGTCCGGCATCAGGTCGAGTACGGCCTGCGCCGCGTCGAAGTCGACCCGCATGAGGCTCTCGGCGACCAGCCGCATGCGCAGCGGAACGGCGGCGGCCGCCCGCGGGTTGGGCATCCGGCCCAGCTCGTCGAGGAGCAGGGCGCGGGCCTCGTGCGGGCGGTCGAGCTGGCGCTCCATCAGCGCGCACAGCCGCGCCGCTCTGCCTCTTCGGGGATAGTCGTCGCCCGGCAGCATACGCAGGAGCTCGCGGGCGGTGTCCCGGCCCTCCGCCAACCTGCCGCTGACGCCCTGGGCCCGGCTGAGCTCCAGCAGCAGCTCCATGCGGGAGTCGCGGGTGGCGGGGGCGTCGGGCATCAGCCGTACCGCCGCCTGCAGCCAGTGCGCGGACGTGGCGGGCGCGTGCGCGGCGACCGCGCGGGCCGCGTCGACCAGCACCTCGACGGCGCGCTGGTCCCCGAACGACCCAGAACGCTCCAGATGGCCCGCCTGCGCGACGGCGGGCGCGCCCAGCGCGGCCAGCCTGGCGGCGATCCGCCCGTGCGCGGCCACCCGCCAGCCGGCCGCCGCCGACTCGTAGACGGCGCGCCGGACCAGCGGATGGCGGAACCGGAACCGGCCGCCGTGCGCCCGGACGATGTCGCGCTGGGCCAGCTCGTCCAGGGCGTCGAGCGCGGACGCCCTGGGGACCTCGGCCGCGACGGCGGCGATGGCCGGGTCGAACTCGTCGGCCGCGACGGCGGCGCCCTGCGCCACCAGCAGGGCGCCGGGGGACAGCTCGCCCAGCTCGACCTGGAGCGCCGCGAGCACGGTGGGCGGCAGCGCCCCCATCGCCTCGGGCGCGTCGCCGTCCATCCTGGCCAGCGCCTCAAGGTAGAAGGGGTTGCCCCCGCTCGCCTCGTACAGGGCCCGGCCGCGCCCCTTGCTGAACCGCGGGCCGAGGAGTTCGTCGGCCTCCTCCGGGGCGAGGGGACCGACCGTGATCTCGTGGCCGCGCGCGCCCGCGCCCAGGGGCAGCGTCGCCAGCCGCGGCGGCGCCTGGGCCGGGCGGAAGGCGACCGCGAGCAGCACCGGCCCGGCCGGCGGGTGGCGCGTGACGTGGTCGAGGAACTCCAGCGAGCTCTCGTCGGCCCAGTGCACGTCGTCGAGGATCAGCACGAGCCCGCGCGGCGCCGACAGCGTGTCGACCATCTGCCGCACGGCGCGGTAGAGCCGGTAGCGCGCGAGGCCGCCCCGATCCGGGCCCGGCTCCCCGGACTCCTCCGGCGCCCCGGAACGCGCGGGTTCCGCGTGGTGCCCGGTGTGATGCGAAGTGAGGGAGGGGAACACCGTCGCCAGCAGCCGGGCCGTCGTGGGTCCGAGAATGTCCGTGATGTCCGCGCGCCGGGTCTCCAGATGGTCGTCGAGCGCGTCCACCAGCGGGCTGAACGGCATCATCTGCTCGAACTCGGCGGCCCGGCCCCACATCGTGACGCGGCCGAGGTCCGCGGCCATCGTGGCGAGCTCACCGAGCAGCCGGGTCTTGCCCGCCCCGGGCTCGCCCGCCAGCGCGAGAAACCGGAACCCGTCCCGCCCGATCGCGCCGAGCGCGTCGTGCAGGGCGCCCAGCGCGTCCCGCCGTCCGACCAGCGGCGTGGGAGCGCCCGGTACGGCTGGCCTGGCCGTACGACCCTCCATGCCCACCCCAACAACGACGCGTTCCGCGTCACGACGAGTTCACGCCGACATCATTGGTAAGGCACTTTACAGATCTTGTCCCGCGATAGCAGTACATATCATCCGGAATTGCACAAAATCCACTCTGTGTGGCACTGTCCGGCTCTGATCCGGGCCCGCGGATCGGATCGCGGGCCGGTGGCGGTGGTCAGGGGACGGGTGGGGCCTCCGGTGCCCGTTCGTATCCCTGCTCCAGTCTCCGCTCCAGCCGGAACAGGTGCCAGTAGCCGATCGAGACGCCCCACACGACGACGAACAACCCGACGATGACGAAGCCGACGTTGTTGAGGTCGAGTCCGGAGATCCACGCCGTCACGGGATTGTCCAGGCCGAAGTCGTCGCGCAGGATCGCCACCAGCTCGATGCTCCCGATGACCAGCGCGACCGCGACCGAGAGCCCGGTGACGGTGATGTTGTAGTACACCTTGCGGATCGGATTGGCGAACGCCCAGCCGTACGCGACGTTCATGAAGGTGCCGTCGATCGTGTCGAGCAGCGTCATCCCGGCGGCGAACAGCAGCGGCAGCACGATGATCACATGCCAGGGCAGCCCGCCGACGGCGCCGGTTCCGGCCAGGACGAGCATCGTGACCTCGGTCGCGGTGTCGAATCCCAGCCCGAACACGAGCCCGAGCGGGAACATCTGCACCGGACTCCGGACGGACCGGGTGAGCCCGCCGAGGAAGCGGTTGAGGAACCCCCGGCTGTTGAGCCGGTTCTCCAGCTCGGCCTCGTCGAAGTCTCCCCTGCGCATCCTCCGGAACACCTTCACGATGCCGATCAGGGTGGCGAGGTTGAGCAGGCCGATCAGGTAGAGGAAGCCGGCCGAGACACTGGTGCCCATGAAGCTCAGCACGTGGTGGGCCGTGGACCGCTCGGAGGTCAGCATCCCGACCCCGCGCGCTCCGACCAGGATGATCAGCGCCAGGATCAGGACCACGCTGGAGTGGCCGAGCGCGAACCAGAAGCCCACCGACACCGGTTTGCGCCCGCCGTCGTTCATCAGTTTGCGCGTGGTGTTGTCGATCGCCGCGAGGTGGTCCGCGTCGAACGCGTGCCGCATGCCGAGGGTGTAGGCGGTGACGCCCAGTCCGAGCCCGAAGACCTGGGAGCCGATCGTGTAGTGCCCCGGCAACACGCCCAGCAGCAGCGTGCCCCAGGCGACGGCATGAAGAAGGACGATCACCGCGGCCATCGCGCCGATGCGGGTCCAGTCCCGCCGGTCGATGCCTTTGTGAGGATTCGCGGTGATCGTCCCAGCTCGATCAGAGAGCACGTCTACACCATTTCCAGGCGGGCGCGTACCTCTTTCATCTTCGCCCGGAGCTCCTCTTCGGTGATGACGTCCCGGTCCATGAGCGAGTGCGCGACGATCAGGGCCGAGCGCGTGTGAACGGGGAACCGGGCGTAGACCGACTCGCCGAGACGGTCCTCCGCCTGGCGGCGCTCCAGGTTGTCCAGCGTCCCCCCGGAGGAGAGGCACTCGCAGGTCGCCTGCATGGCGGACTCCCAGGGAGCGGGCGTCCGCTCACCGCACACCAGATCGGCACTCGTGCGTTCCTCCACGTCGCCCAGGGTGCTCATGAGCACGTCGTACGGGCGGTTTCCGCCGCTCATCGCTTCTTCCCCCCGCTCCGTCCCTTGGGCTGCTTGGGGACCTGGGAGGCGGTCACGTCCGCGCGCGGCAGCGCGACCCCGATGAGGCAGTCGCGGGTGACGATGGCGGCGAGCTGGTCCTCGTTCCATCCGTCGGTGCCCTCGGGCCGCATGGGCATCACCATGAACCGCGACTTCTGGTTGGAGTCGTGCACCCGCACCTCGACGTCCGGCGGGAGGTGCAGGCCGAACTCGGCGAGCACCTGGCGCGGCCAGCGGACCATCCGGCGGCGGTAGTTCGGCGTCCGGTACCAGTCCGGCGACATCCCGAGAACGGGCCGGGGATAGCACGAGCACAGCGTGCACACGATCACGTTGTGCACCTTCGGCGTGTTCTCCAGGACGTAGAAGAAGGTGTAGTCGCTGGGCGTCCCCTGGCCGGTCGGCTGGAGCCAGTCGACGCCCACCTCCTTGCTGGTCTCGGTGCCGTTGCTCAGCAACCGCTCCTTGAACGCCGGGTCCAGCCAGCTCCTGGCGGTCATCCGGGAGCCCACGGTGTACGTGCGGGCCTCCGCCCATTCGGAGAACCGGCGGTGGTCGTCCGCCGAGAACAGTCCCTTCTCGATCGCGAGTTCGCGCACCGCGAGTTCGAGGACCTCGAACTCGGTGAGCGGCGACTCCTCGAGCGGAGCGTGGCTGTGCGTCGTGCTCATTTCTTCCCCTTGCCTGCTGGTTCGAGCCACATCTCCGAACACTCGGTCTCGAGCGTGTCGACCTCGAAGCCGGTGTAGTCCGGCCAGAGGTCGGTCTGCTTGAAGCGCACGACGTAGAAGGGGGTGTACCGCCCGTTCTCCATGATGCCGAACGCCTCGTCCTCGGGAACGATCCACGCGGGCCGGTGCTCCACCACCGTGCCGGTCTGGCCGCGGGTGAAGCCCTGGGTCCGGGTGTGGAACATCGTCGTCGCGTCACGAACGGTGACCCTGTCGCCGACCTGGAACCGCGGGGTCATCGTCTTCATGAGCGCTTCCTTTCCAGGCGGGTCCGCACCTCGTCGATCTTTTGGCCGAGTTCGTCGGTGGTGATGAGTCCCCGGTCGACGAGGGCCTTCGCCGCCACCGTGATCCACCGGGCGTAGTACGGGAGCCCGAAGTACTGCGTCGCGCCGAGGTCGTTCTCGCGGCGCCGCCGTTCCTCGGAGTTCCACACCCCACGCCACCCGAGGCATTCGCAGGTGAGGTAGGTGTTCATCTCCCAGTCCTCCTCACCCTTCTCCGTGAACGGAACGGGGGTGTCGGGCTGGCCGCCGACGTCGTGGAGCACCTTGCGCAGGGCGTCGTACAGCTCGTTGGAGATCTCGTACGGAGAGTCCAGCGGAAGGCGATCCGCGGGGCTCAGGTTCGAGGCCTGTCGCTGCAGCTGGTCGTACTGCGTCGAGGTCGTTGCCATTGAAGTCTCCGTTCATTCGGAGAATCGGTCTGAGGGCAGATACCCGTGTGGCCGTCCCGGGCGTCCCGCGGAACGCATTCTTGGCATCGGGATGCGATTTCTTGCCGGGTTCGCCGCGGGGTTTTCCCCGGCCCTCGCGCGATGTTCCGCGCCGTCCACCCTGCCGGGACCGCGGGGCGCACACGACCGCTCCCAGCCCGTGTTCCCGAGGTTCAGTGACGATCGTCTTCGCAGGTAGGCGGCCTAATGTGGCCCAGTACACGACGCCGGTCCTGTCGAGTCAAGCAGCCGGGGGATCCATGGGGATGGATCGAAACGGGGAGAAGAGTCCGGCGGAAAACCAGACGGATCCTTTCCGCCCCGATGCCGCCGCCCGGTTGCCGTCCCGCGTTTTCCGGCGCGCGACGAGAATCGCCGGGCCCTGCCATCCAGGCAATTCAGGAACGCCCCGTCGCGATGCATTTGCTCTCCGCCGAGAGAAGGTGGAGGAAAAGCAGAGGACCCCGGAACCTTTCGGCCCGGGGTCCTCGACGCTGGTGGACGATACTGGGATTGAACCAGTGACCTCTTCCGTGTCAGGGAAGCGCTCTCCCGCTGAGCTAATCGTCCGTGCAGGAACTGCGAGCGGAAGACGGGATTCGAACCCGCGACCCTCACCTTGGCAAGGTGATGCTCTACCACTGAGCCACTTCCGCGCGATCTCCGAGGTCTCCCTCGGCGACGCCTTCTTTACTTTAGCGGATCAGACGGGGTGTCCGTGCCATCCGCCAGAGGTGGAGACGGGATTTGAACCCGTGTACGCGGCTTTGCAGGCCGCTGCCTCGCCTCTCGGCCACTCCACCAGGATCGTACGTCGTCAGCACACGAGGTGCCCGCCGACGAACCCGAGCGGAAGACGGGATTCGAACCCGCGACCCTCACCTTGGCAAGGTGATGCTCTACCACTGAGCCACTTCCGCGTGCTTCCGGGAGAACTCCCGGCCACGCGGAAGACTCTATCGCCTTCCGGCCCCTGCCCGTGCAACGACGAGCGCGGGCCGCGCCGGATCGGGAACCGTGTCCGTTTTCTCGGCCGGTGGAATCCGCGCCGTTGACCCCCGGCGCGGGCGTACGGCCTGCGCCGCCTCACGAGCACCACGATCACTCGCCCGGCGGACCTTCCCAGAGCATCGCGACCTGATGATCGAGAGTGTGCGCCAGGGGGCGGTGCTGCTCCGCTGACGGACCACGACGGCGGCCGAGAACCCGCACGCGACGATCTCGGGGGGCTCTGAGATACTGATCCTGCCCGATTTCGGGCACGAAACTTGGTGTTCCACATTCGCCCTCCGTAAGGTCCTGCTCTGTGTCGACGCAACGGCATCCCCATGAGGACCTCATCGCTCACCTGACCCGGACGACCGCGCTCGGTCCCGGAGAAGCGGCGCGTGTGGTCGCCGACGTGCTCATCTACTTCGGTGAGCCCGTCGACGACTACGTGCGGCGCCGCCACGGTGAGCTCAAGTCGAAGGGGTTCTCCAACGACAAGATCTTCCCGAGGATCTCGGCAGAGCTCTCGGGAAGGCGCGTCGCGGCACCGGAGCTGTCTCTACGCCAGCTGCGCCGGATCGTCTACGGATAGGAGCGGATATGTGCGGAATCGTCGCTTATGTCGGGCCAAAGGACGCGGCCCCCATCCTGCTCGAAGGGCTCCAGCGACTGGAATACCGCGGATACGACTCCGCGGGCCTCGCCGTGGTCAACGGCAAGTCGCTGAAGATGCGCAAGGTCAAGGGCCGGGTGGCCGACCTGGCGGAGGCCGTACCCGCCCGGTTCAAGGGCGCCTGCGGCATCGGGCACACGCGGTGGGCCACGCACGGCGTGCCGAGCGACGTCAACGCGCACCCGCACCTGGACCATGAGCAGCGGATCGCGGTGGTCCACAACGGGATCATCGAGAACGCCGACGCGCTGCGGCAGCGGCTGGAGGGCGAGGGTGTCACCTTCGAGAGCGAGACCGACACCGAGGTCCTCTGCCACCTGATCGCGCGGACCGTCAAGGAGACCGACTCCCTGGACGACGCCGTCCGCCGCG
This sequence comes from Microtetraspora glauca, assembly GCA_001570385.1. Classification (GTDB taxonomy): domain Bacteria; phylum Actinomycetota; class Actinomycetes; order Streptosporangiales; family Streptosporangiaceae; genus Microtetraspora; species Microtetraspora glauca. The sequence continues at coordinate 91,411 of BBYL01000015.1, forward strand.
CGCTGAAGAGCGTCGTCGGCACGTACGGCATCGCCGTCATCGACGCGCAGCGCCCCGGCGAGATCGTCGTGGCGCGCAACGGCAGCCCGATCGTCCTCGGCATCGGCGAGAAGGAGATGTTCGCCGCCTCCGACGTCGCCGCGCTGGTCCGCTACACCCGGCAGGTCGTCCACCTGGAGGACGGCGAGCTGGCGGTACTGCGGGCCGACGGCTTCCACACGTTCACCAGCGACGCCAGGGAGACCGCGAAGGAGCCCTTCACGGTCGACTGGGACACCGGCCACTACGACAACGGCGGCTACGAGCACTACCTGCTGAAGGAGATCTCGGAGCAGCCCGACACGGTGGCCCGCACGCTGCGCGGCCGCATCGACGACCGTTTCCACATCGCTCACCTCGGCGGCCTCAACATGGACGCCAGGGAGACCCGGTCGTTCCGCCGCGTCAAGATCATCGGCTGCGGCTCCGCGTACTACTCCGGGCAGATCGGGGCGCAGCTCATCGAGGAGCTGGCCCGCATCCCCGCCGACGCCGAGCCCGCCTCCGAGTTCCGGTACCGCAACCCGGTCGTCGAGCCCGACACGCTCTACGTCGCGATCAGCCAGTCGGGGGAGACGTACGACACGCTCGCCGCCGTCCAGGAGCTCAAGCGCAAGGGTGGCCGGGTCCTGGGCATCGTCAACACGGTCGGCAGCGCGATCGCCCGCGAGTGCGACGGCGGGCTCTACCTCCACGCGGGCCCCGAGGTGTCGGTGGCCTCGACGAAGGCGTTCACCTCGACCGCCGTGTCCTTCGCGCTGCTCGCCCTGCACCTGGCGCGGGTGCGCGACCTTTCCCCCGCGGACGGCCGGCGGATCTGCGAGGGCCTGCGCAAGCTGCCCGAGCAGATCGAGCAGATCCTCAAGCTGGACGAGCACATCAAGACGCTCGCCGAGAAGTACGCCCAGGCGCCCAGCATGATGTTCGTCGGCCGGGTCCGGGGCTATCCGGTGGCGCGCGAGGGGGCGCAGAAGCTCAAGGAGATCTCCTACGTCCACGCCGAGGCGTATCCGGCGAGCGAGCTCAAGCACGGTCCGCTCGCCCTGATCAGCCACGAGCTGCCGACCGTGGCGATCGTCCCCGACGACGAGCTGCTCGACAAGAACCTGACCACGCTGGGCGAGATCCGGGCGCGCAGCGGCCGCATCCTGATGATCGGCCACCGTACGGCGGACGCGGCCGACGACTGCGTCGTGGTGCCCAAGAACGAGACCGAGCTGGACCCGATCCTGCTGACGATCCCGCTCCAGCTCTTCGCCTACCACGCCGCCGTCGCCCTCGGCCGGGACGTCGACCGGCCGCGCAACCTGGCCAAGAGCGTCACCGTCGAGTAGGCGCCCGTGCCCGGCACCTGAACACGCGGCTACGGCTCCCGCCCCCGTCTTCCCGGGGCGGGAGCCGTACGTGTCAGGCGGGCGGGCGGGTCACCGGCGGGGTCAGGACGTCACGGCGCACCGCCCGCGGTCCTTCCTCACCGGCCCGTCGGCGTTCGGCCGCACGTCGAAGTCGAAGATCTCGGTCGGCAGGTAGAGGGTGCAGCACGCGTTGGGGATGTCGACGATCCCGCTGATCCGTCCCTCGATGGGCGCCGAGCCGAGGAGCAGGTACGCCTGCTCGCCGGAGTAGCCCCACGTCTTCAGGTATTCGATCGCGTTCAGGCACGCCCTGCGGTAGGCGACCGTCGCGTCGAGGTAGTGGTTGGTGTCCGTGTCGTGATCGACCGAGATCCCGACGAAGGAGAGGAACTCGGAGTACCGCGGCTCGACGTTGCCCGGCATGAAGATCGGGTTGGTGGTGACCCCGTACTTCGCCATGCCGCCCTTGATCAGATCGACGTGCAGGTCGATGAAACCGCCCATCTCGATCGCGCCGCAGAAGGTGATCTCCCCATCGCCCTGGCTGAAGTGCAGGTCGCCGAGCGAGAAGTTGGCGCCCGTGACGTAGACGGGGAAGAAGACCCGCGCTCCCCGCGTGAAGTTCTTGATGTCCTGGTTGCCGCCGTGCTCGCGTGGCGGGACGGTGCGGGCTCCCTCACGGGCGATGCGCTCCACGAGGTCGCCGGTCGCCGTGCCGGTGACCGCGTTGTTCGGCTCCGGCGGGTTGGCCAGCGGCGGGACCCGGCCGGCGTCGGTGTCGATGAGCGCCTTCTCCCGCCGGTTCCAGCTCGTGAGCAACTCCGCCGACGGCGCTGTGGCGAACAGGCCGGGATGGGTGATCCCGGTGTACCGGACGCCGGGCACGTGCCGGGACGTCGCCTGGACGCCGTGGAAGTCCCAGATCGCCTTGTACGCGTCGGGATAGTAGTCGGTCAGGAACCCGCCGCCGTTCGCCTTCGCGAAGATGCCGGTGTACCCCCAGCCCTGCCCCGGGACGTCGCCGGTCCGCTCGGGACACGGGATAGGGCCGATGTCGAGGATGTCGACGACCAGGAGGTCGCCTGGCTCCGCCCCCTCGACCGCGAAGGGCCCGCTCAGCATGTGCACCTGGGTCAGGTCGATGTCCCGCACGTCGTTGGCGGAGTCGTTGTTGCCGACCTGGCAGTCGGTCCAGTCCCGGCATTCGACGCGGAACTCGTCCCCGGGCCGGACGGTGGCGACCGCGGGGATGTCGGGGTGCCAGCGGTTGTGCCCTGGTACGGCCTGCTCGCGCATGGACTTCGACTGGTCGATGCTGAACACGACTTTCGGCATGAGACGTCCTCTTTCTGGATCGGTGCCGGATCGGCTCCGGATCAGTGAGCGGCCACGACGCGGCGAACACGACCACGCCGAACGCCCGGGACCCACCCCTCGATCGCCCCCACCCATCCCGTGTACCTGGTGAGGTGCTCGCGTTTCAGGCCGAGCGACAGGAAGAAGAACCACGGGAACGGCCAGGAGAGCCAGATGACGCCGAACGGCGGGTCCCCGAGTATCTGGAAGTCCGCGTACGAATAGCCCAGCGCCGTGATGGCCACGAACAGTGAGAAATACCCGGATCCCGTGGTGCCGAACCCTCCGAGAATGGTGAGGCCCCCATACAGATAGGTGAAGGCGAAAAGGTAACCGCCCCGGCGCGGAGAGAATGGTCCTCGCTCCACCGTCCGACCCCGGCGGCGTCAGGCCGTTCATGAACGGCACTGTGGCCGGGGTCAGGGTCGGGGCAGGCGGGCCAGTGCCGGGTGCGGCGGTCGCGCGGGCCGCCCCGAGGCCCGCCTTCCGGGCACGCCGCCCGGCGCGCTCCCGGACGTACCGCCCGGCGCCGGGACGACCTCGGGCGCCTCCCGGCTGCGCTCCTCCCGGGCCAGGCTCGCGGCCAGCGCCGGATGCACCCTGCGCAGGTGGGGCCCGGAGAAGCGGCGGCGCGCGGGCTCCTCACAGGCGGAGCAGTCACGGGTCTCCGGCGCGGTCCCCATCGGAAGGAACACGTCGAACGGCCCGCAGTCCGGACAGAGATATTCATAAATCGCCATGGGCACCTCAGAAGCCGCCGGACAGCCCCGCACCCGAGCGTGGCCATATAGGACCAGACAACCCATACAAAGTGTTATCTGTCAAGATAAGTCCGCTGATCGTCCATTGCGCTGTCAGACGTAATCTCCGAGGTCAATAATCGTTGAATCACCGGGAGGTGTATATGGCCCGGAGAATGCCGTTCATTTCCGTCCGCGGGCGCTTTTATTTGCGAGATTTTCCGCTTCTCGTGTTGAAGGGGTGGTGAAGGCGGCGGGTCCCGTCCGCCTGCGAGAGACCCGCAAGATCCGACATTTCATCACTAACCGTGATGGGTCGTACTCTGACGGTACAAGGGGCTCTCGGGGGAGGGGTACCGATTTGCGGCGCCGCGCGTTTCTTGCACTGGGGGTGGGCCTGCTCCCTCTGTCGGCCGGATGCGGAACGGACCGGCCCCGGGGCGGCCCCCCGATCTCCCTGGTCGTCCCCGCCCAGGTGGGGGCCCAGGGTGGCCCGTTCGCCAGGGAGCTGAAGACCCTCATCGAGCACCAGAGACTGGCCGGGAAGGTCGAGATCCGCACCCGATCGGCGGACACCGGGGCACGCGCCCTGGGGTTCGCCGCCAGGGCGGACTCCGACGACCTGATGGTCACCGGTTCCACCCTCGTCGCCGTCGCGGCGACGAACGGATCCGGCGGCCTCATCGAAGGGACCTCCCCGCTCGCCCGGTTCGCCGGCGAGTGGGTGGTGATGGTCACCGGGCCGCATTCCGGGTTCCGCACCTTCGACGACCTGGCCGCGGCCCTGGCCCGCGACCCGGCCCGGCTGCGGCTCGCCGGGCGGGACACCGGCGGCCCCGACCATGTGCTCTACGGTCTGACCGCGCAGGGGCTCGGGATCGACGCCCGCTCGCTCAACTACGCGGCGTTCCCCGACCTCTCCCACGTGCTCGCCGCGACGCTCGACGGCAGGGCCGTCGCCGGGCTCGGCGGCCGGCGGGAGCTCGCGGCCCACATCCGAGCCGGACGGGTGCGGCCGCTGGCCGTCTCGTCACGGGAGCGGCTGGACGGCGTGGACGCGCCGACCCTGATGGAGTCCGGCGTGCGCATGCAGTACGCGCACTGGACCGGGCTCCTCGGCCCCGGCCGGCTGGGCGACCAGGAGCGGGAGCGGCTGCTCGACCTGTGCCGCTCCATCGCGGACCTGCCCGGCTGGACGGACGCCTGCCGCGCCAACGGCTGGGTGCCGATGTACCTGGACGGCGACGACTTCCGCCAGTGGCTGGGCACCGAGGCGCGCCGTACCAAAGCGGTGCTCGGAGACCTCGGACTGCTCTGAACCGCCCTCGCGCGAACGCGCCGAGAGGCGTCGCTCGGGCACCGATACCCACGGATCGGCACAATTTGTTGTGGTGGTTGCGTCCGGCGGCACTACATGTAGGATCCTCCACGTTGCTGGTTCACCCCACGCCCGGGGTGAGGCAAGAGGGAACCCGGTGCGAGTCCGGGACTGCCCCGCAGCGGTGAGCGGGAACGACCGCCGTCAGATCGAGCACTGGGCCGTCCACCGGCCCGGGAAGCGACGGCCAGTAGGTCCGGCGCGCGAGAGCCGTACCCGGCCCGAGCGACGCCACGCCCGCGAGTCCGAAGACCTGCCGGCGACGCGCGCGCGGACCGGACGTCCGCGCGCGTTGTGTCCGGGCCTCGAGGGAGGGCCCGCCGACGAGCGACGCGCCGGCAACGGCGCGAGCATGCCCGCTCCGACGCGTACGCCCGCCTCCCGAGGCCCTGACGGGGTTCCGACTCGGGAGGGGAGATCACGTGACACTGGCCACGATCGCGGAATCGGGGGCCGAGGCCCGGTGGGCGGCGATCGAGGAGGCGGCGGCGCGGGTCGTCACCGATCCGGAGAACTCGAAGGCCGCCGCCCGGCTGCTGGCCGCGCTGATCGCCGACGAGGCGGCGGAGCACGGCGTACCCGCCTCCTCCGCCTCCTCGGGCTTCTCCCAGTCGGTGGCCGCGACCCACGCGGAGGGCCTGGTCCACGACGAACTGGCCGCGTTCGTCGCGCGGCACGCCGCCGAACTGGACGCGATCGTCGATCACACGGCGGACGAGCGGTTCGAGTACTTCGGGCTGCGCACGGTCTACGACCGCTACCTGCTGCGCCACCCGGTCACCCGCAAAGTCCTTGAGCGCCCGCAGCACTTCTTCCTGCGTGTCGCGTGCGGGCTGGCGTACCGGTCGGGCCTCTCGGGGGTCGCCGAGGCGGCCGAGCTCTACCGGCTCATGTCGACGCTGTCCTACCTGCCGAGCTCTCCGACGTTGTTCAACTCGGGGGCGCGCCGGCCGCAGCTCTCCTCCTGCTTCCTGCTCGACTCGCCGCGTGACGAGCTGGAGAGCATCTACGAGCGCTACGGCCAGGTCGCCAGGCTGTCCAAATACGCGGGCGGCATCGGCGTCTCCTGGACCAGGGTCCGCGCCCGGGGTTCGCTGATCAGGGGCACCAACGGGCACTCCAACGGGATCGTGCCGTGGCTGCGCACCCTCGACTCCTCCGTCGCGGCGGTCAACCAGGGCGGGCGGCGTAAGGGCGCGGCGTGCGTCTACCTGGAGACCTGGCACGCGGACATCGAGGAGTTCCTGGAACTGCGCGACAACACCGGCGAGGACGCCCGCCGCACGCACAACCTCAACCTGGCCAACTGGGTGCCGGACGAGTTCATGCGCCGGGTCGAGGCGGACGCCATGTGGTCGCTGTTCGACCCGAAGGAGGTCCCGGAGCTGACCGACCTGTGGGGAGAGGCGTTCGACGCCGCGTACCGGGCCGCCGAGAACGAAGGCCGCCAGGTCCGGCGGATCCCGGCCCGCACGCTCTACGGCCGCATGATGCGCACCCTCGCCCAGACCGGCAACGGCTGGATGACCTTCAAGGACGCCGCCAACCGGACCTCGAACCAGACGGCCCTCCCGCAGAACGTCATCCACCTCTCCAACCTCTGCACGGAGATCCTTGAGGTGACCGGCGACACCGAGACCGCCGTCTGCAACCTCGGCTCGATCAACCTCGCCGCGCATCTCGCCACCCGCACCGGAGCCACCCGCACCGGAGCCACCCGCCCCGCCGACCCGGCCGGCGGCGTCGACTGGGCCCGGCTCCGCGCCACCGTCCGCACCGCCGTACGGTTCCTGGACCGGACCATCGACCTCGGGTTCTACCCGACGCCCGAGGCCGAGGCGGCCAACCGGAGATGGCGGCCCATCGGGCTCGGCGTGATGGGCCTCGCGGACGTGTTCTTCGCCCTGCGGCTGCCCTTCGACTCGCCGGAGGCGCTCGCCCTGTCGACCCGGATCGCCGAGGAGATCGCCCTCGCGGCGTACGGAACCTCCGCAGACCTCGCGGTGGAGCGCGGACGGCACCCGGCCTACGACGACACCCGCGCCGCCCGCGGCGTGCTGCACCCCGACCACTATCAGGGCGGCGCGGTCGGCGACTCCGGGAGCGCCGGCCGGAGCGGGGAGTGGGCGGCCCTGCGCGCGAGGATCGCCGAGACCGGGCTGCGGAACTCGCTGATGATCGCGATCGCGCCGACGGCCACCATCGCGTCGATCGCCGGATGCTACGAGTGCATCGAGCCCCAGGTCTCCAACGTGTTCAAGCGGGAGACCCTGTCGGGTGAGTTCCTCCAGGTCAACCGCTATCTCGTCGCCGACCTCCAGGCCCTCGGGCTGTGGACGCAGGAGATGCGGGACGCCATCAAGCGGGCCGACGGCTCGATCCAGGACGTCCCCGGCATCCCCGGCGAGCTGCGCACGCTCTACCGGACGGCCTGGGAGCTGCCCCAGAAGGCGCTCATCGACCTCGCCGCCGCGCGCCAGCCGTACATCGACCAGGCGCAGTCGCTCAACCTCTTCATGGCGACGCCGACGATCGGCAAGCTCTCGTCGATGTACGCGTACGCCTGGCGGGCCGGCCTGAAGACCACCTACTACCTGCGGTCCCGCCCGGCGACCAGGATCAGCCAGACCACCGTGCCCACCGTGCCCACCGTGCCCGCCGCGCGCGGCACCGGGGCGCCGGCCGTACCGGATCCGGAGGCCGTGGCGTGCTCCCTGGAGAACCCCGAGATCTGCGACGCGTGCCAGTAGCCGCCCCGTACGCGCCCGCACCGCAGCCGCCCCCAGCCGTACCGACGCCAGAAAGCGTGATCACGATGTTGCTCGACCCCGGGATGGACCTGACCCTCAGGCCGATGCGCTACCCCGACTTCTACGAGAGGTACCGCGCGGCGATCAGGAACACGTGGACGGTGGAGGAGGTGGACCTCCATTCCGACCTCGCCGACCTGGTCAAGCTGGACGCGGGGGAGCGACACCTGATCAACCGGCTCGTCGCGTTCTTCGCCACGGGGGACTCCATCGTGGCCAACAACCTCGTGCTCAACCTGTACCAGCACATCAACGCGCCGGAGGCGCGGCTCTACCTCAGCAGGCAGCTGTTCGAGGAGGCCGTGCACGTGCAGTTCTACCTCACGCTCCTCGACACCTACCTGCCCGACCCTGACGAGCGGGCCAAGGCGTTCGCCGCCGTCGAGCACATCCCCTCGATCCGCGACAAGGCCGAGTTCTGCTTCCGGTGGATCGACTCGATCAACGGTCTGACCCGGCTGGAGACCAGGGACGACAGGCGCAGGTTCCTGCTCAACCTGATCTGCTTCGCCGCCTGCATCGAGGGACTGTTCTTCTACGGCGCGTTCGCCTACGTCTACTGGCTGCGTTCCCGCGGTCTGCTCGGCGGGCTGGCTACCGGGACGAACTGGGTGTTCCGCGACGAGTCCATGCACATGGAGTTCGCCTTCAGCGTCGTGGACACGGTCAGGGCCGAGGAGCCCGACCTCTTCGACGACGAGCTCGGCGCCCAGGTCACCCGCATGATCGAGGAGGCGGTCGCGGCCGAGCTCGCCTTCGCCCACGACCTGTGCGGCGACGGCCTGCGCGGGATGAGCGCCGACAGCATGCGCCAGTACCTGGAGTACGTGGCCGACCGGCGGCTGGCCCGGCTCGACCTGCCCCTCCGGTACGGCACCGCCAATCCGTTCGCCTTCATGGAGCTCCAGGACGTGCAGGAGCTGGCCAACTTCTTCGAGCGGAGGGTCTCGGCCTACCAGGTGGCGGTGGAGGGCGACGTCAGCCTGGACGAGGCGTTCTGACCCACCGGACGGCGAGGAACGGGCGTCCGGGCGCGGGCGATCAGGAAGGCCCGGACGGCCTGAGCACGCGGGTGCCGCCGGCGATCAGGGCGGTGGCCAGGATCCAGCCGGCGGCGATCAGGCCGCCGGCGAGCCACTGCGTCCAGCCGACCGGCTCCCACGCGCCCCGCTGGTCGAACAGGCTCACCGGCACCAGCAGGTCGAGCGTGTAGAGAAGGGGGTTGAAGCTGCGCCGCTCGTCCAGGCCGATCTGCGACGGGTGGTGCGCGGAGAACACCGCCGTGCCCAGGGCGAGCAGCAGGCCCGCCCACACCCCCGCCAGCCAGGGGCGGTAGCCGTACCCGACCATGACGTCGAGCAGCCAGCCCCAGATCGTTCCCGGAAGCCTGAGCGTCCGCCGCCTGCTGCGCTGCTTGGCCAGCAGCACCCTCCGCGCCTCAGATTCGTGCCCGATCCGCCGGCAGTAGGCGGCGAGCTGCTCATACGGCTGCGGCCGGTACCCGTCGGGGTCGCGCCGCAGCCAGGCCAGCCGGTCGGAGAGCCGGGCCGGCCCGCGCAGCGACTCGTACGTCGTCTCGTTGAGGTGGACGTTCCCCGGATAGCAGTCGGGCCGGTCGAGCAGCACGCCGATCCGCGAGTAGCCGAGGTTGATCTCGCCCTCGATCGAGGCAGGTGTGAGGATGAGCTCGTCGACCTGCATGTGGCTCAGGTGGAGCGCGCGCTCCGGCGCCTTCAGCTTCGCCCGGTCGAAGGAGAGCACCCCGGAGAACCGCGCGCCGCGCAGCCGTACGGTGCCCTCGGCGGTGAAGCCGTCGCTGAACTCGCCCGTGGTGGCCTGGAGATGGTCGGCGTGCACGGCGTACGCTCCGCCGGTCGCGATGACGGACCGTTGCAGGTAGATCCCGCTGTTGAAACGGGCGCCGATCAGGCGCAGCGTCCCCGTGCTGCGCATACCGCGCAGGAACGCCCCGCCGTCCACGGTGAGACCCCCCGCCCACAGTGCCGTGTGGCTTCGCGTGAACCCCCGCGCCTCCATCTCCTCCGGGGTGTACGGCGCCCGCGCGTCGGTGAGGTAGCTCTCCGAGCCGCGCGAGGCGCCCTCGGGGGTGCCGATCGTCGCGCGGGACAGCCGGAACTGCCCGGTGACGTGGGTGTTGTCCAGGCGCACCCCGGCTCTGATCGTGGACCCGTCGAGATCGAACAGGCCGTCGATCACCGCCCGCCCGGCCTTGAACCTGTGGATGTCGCACCCGCGGAAACGGACGCCCCTGGTGCGCGCGTCGTTGAGCGAGACCGCGCCCGGGATGTAGCAGTTCAGCAGGTGGAGCTTCGAGGTGAAGACGGCGTCGGACAGGTTGAGGTCGCCCACGATCCTGGCCCCGGCGAGCCGGATGCCCGGTACCTCGCCCGGCCGGCCCTCGCGCATCCCGAGCAGCAACGCGGCGATCACCTGGGCGCGGACGACGCGCTCGCGCCCCCACGAGGCGCCGTGCGCGGGATCGTCCCTCTCGCTCTCGCGCAGGTCGACCCAGGCCCCCGAGGGATAGGCGTCCCACAGCTTCCGCTCCGCCGGATTGAGCCGCCAGAAAGGCCGTGATCTTCCCACTCGACGGACTGTACCTCTAGATCGCCCGGATCGTCCCGGCGATCTGTTCGAACAGGGCGTCCTTGCCGTCGAGGTCGGTGGTGAGGGTGACGATGCACGTCGTGCCCCTGCCGGAGGGCACGTAGTACTGCGTGCCACGCACCTTCACGCCCCGCAACGGCAACACGTACCTGATCCGGACAGCCTGGGCGCCGCCCAGCGGCACCTCGGCCGCCTCCGAGACCTCCGCGTGGAGCTCGGTGAGCTGGGACTTCGCGACGTCGATCAGCGCCTGCGCGGTGGCGCCCACGCTCGGTTGGCAGAAGCCGTTGAGGTTGGTGGCGAAGCGGTTCGGCGACTTCTCCGCCGACGCCGGGTCGGTCGCGTAGACCGCCTTGTTCGCCGCCAGCCCCTTGAGGCTGCCGCGCGCCTGCTCCAGCGCCGGCCCGGACAGCCCGCTGTCCTCGATCATCCGTTCCGCGTCGCCCGCCGCCAGGTCCATCGAGGCCCAGCTTTCGGGTACGGCGACGAGCATGCCGTTGGGGGTGCCGCCGATCCGCCGGAAACCGTCCGGAACCGCGCTCGCGGACTCGTCGCTCTCCGCGCCGCCGCAGCCCGTGGCGCCGGTGACGCAGAGGGCGACGCAGAGGGCGGAGGCGATGGCATATCGGCGCACGGGACTGCCTCCTGGGCCCTGACGGGATCACATTGTCGGGAACACCACCGTTCCAACGGCACGCCTATCCGGTCAAGCCCTCAGTCGCAGCCGCACCCGCAGTCGCAGTCACAACAGCAGCTGTCGCAGCACCCGCCGTCCGCGCCGACGTCGGCACCCACGTCCGCGCTCATATCGCCGCCGCCGAAGTCGCCGCCGGACCCGCCACCGAAGTCGCCGCCGTCCGCGGTCATCTCCCCGCCGCCGAAGTCGCCGGGGGACCCGCCACCGGACCCACTGTCGGCTCCCCCGCCGGAGCTGTGCCCGGAGCTGTGCCCGGAGCCGCAACACCGGCAGCAGTTCGCGCAGTCGCAGCAACCGTCGCAGTTGTCCGCGTAGCAACGGTTGTCCCACGACTCGTTGCGCAGGCGGCTCCACGGCGGACGATAGAGGCCGCAGGTGAAGAACGTGAGGATGCCTGCCAGCACGGCGAGCAGGGGGTTCGGCGCCGACACCGAGGCCGGGGCCGTCCGGTGGCCGAAGGTGCGGGCGATGGCGCGCCGTACCTCGTCAAGCAGGAGCGCCTCGGCGAGGTGCCGCTCCTCCAGGTCGAGATCCGCCACGGCCAGGCGCAGCCCGTGCAGCGCGTCGTCGCAGAGCCGCCGGGCCTCGGAGAGCGGTGTTCCGGTCGCGACCAGCGGGTTGTACGCCCCGCGGGCCAGGTCTTCCTCCAGGTCCTCGACCGCGTCCAGCAGGTGCGCGATCCGCCCGAAGAACCGGCCCGCCTCCCGGAGGGCCCCGGCGTTGTGCGGTGCCCGCGCCAGTACGGCGGTGTGCGCGAACGCCGCCGCGACGGCGGTCTCCGTCGGCTCGGTGAGGTCGAGCAGGGACAGGCCGGGGGTTCCCTCCAGCTCGGCCTGGCGTTCGGGAACCGAGTCGAGCACCGACGTGTCGAATCCGATCGAGCCGGCCCCGCGGCCCGCCGCGGCCGTCCACGAGGCGGCAACCAGGCGGAGCGGGGCTCCGGAGACGCGGCGGCCCGCCGCGCCGTCTCCGTCGGCCGCGTGGTCCCGGATCTTGCCGGACGCGAGCGCGAGCGAGGTGGCGGCGGCGAGCCGGGCGCCCTCCGACTGGGAGGAGACCACCTCGGCCCGCCGGAAGCCCCGCAGCGGGCACGGCCCCGCCACCCGGCGGGTCGTGGACTCGGGGCGCTGCGCCTCGGTCAGGACGGAGAGCACCAGCCCGTCGTAGTTCGTCGCGGCCCTGGCGAGCTGCCCGTGCCGGTCCCGCAGGGTCAGGCACAACCCGCACAGATGAGCCCGCCACGCCCGGTGCAGTCGCGGGCACGAGTGGCGGGCACACGGCCGAAGGATCCCGAACACGAAAGCCCCTTCTCTCCTGACGGTCTCCGCCGTGCGCGATGCCCGGCTCACCGTGTTTCGCGGTGATTATGGCATCAGATGAGGTATGTCGGAGACGCTGGTCCACGGCGGCTCCCGGGCGACGCGGGATGCGGTGAATTGCCCAATGGTGTCAAGCCTTTCCGGAAAAGGCATTCCCCCGCATTATTTTGAAGAGCAAAATAGGCATAAACGGGACTCGCAGCGGTAATGACCCTGTGAGGTGTGAGATGTCGCAGAAACCATTCGCCCGGCTCGCTCGATGGCTGGGACTCGACCGGAATCCGCTGCGCCGCCGGTGTGACCGGATCGAGGCGATCATGAGGTTGATCGCCGTCGTGGGCGTGGCGGTCGCCGTCGTGTTCGGAATCCTGTTGGGTGTCCGGGCGTACGGTGACGGCCTGCGTACGGAGGCCGCCCAGGCGCACTCGCGGCACCTGACCCGCGCGACGCTGCTCCAGGACGTTCCGGCGCGCGGGTTGTCCCCGTCCGGAATCGCGGTCGGCCGCGCCCGGGCCGAGTGGACGGCCGGCAACGGCGTCCACTGGACGGGTGTCGTCGAGGCGCCGCCGGGGAAGCACACCGGCGACGTCGTCCAGATCTGGACCGACGACCGCGGCGCGCCCGCCCGCCGGCCTCAGGACAGGGAGACGACCGTCGTGTCCGCCATGACCGTGGGATTCGGCCTGCCCATCGGTGCCACCGCCCTGCTGGCCCTGCTCGTCCTGGTCACCCGTACGGTCAACCAGCGGCGTGCCACGCGCGTGTGGGAGGCGCAGTGGAGCGTCGTGGAGCCCATGTGGCGGATCAACGGTCGATGATCTCGTTCTTCCCGATCACCACGATCCCGCCGCGGGTCACCGCGAACCGCTGCCGGTCGTAGTCGAGGTCGAAGCCGATCCTGGCGCCGTCGGGGACGACCACGTTCTTGTCGATGATCGCCCGCCGTACGATCGCGCCCCGGCCGATCTTGACCGAGCCCATCAGCACCGAGTCCTCGACCAGCGAGTGCGAGTGGAGCACGACGCCGGGGGAGAGGATCGAGCGGACCGCCGTGCCGCCGGAGACGATGACGCCCGGTGACACCAGCGAGTCGAGGGCGCGGCCGACCCGCTCGCCCTGGTTGTGCACGAACTTCGCCGGAGGCAGCGGGTCGTGCCCGGTGTAGATCGGCCACCGGCTGTTGTACAGGTTGAACACCGGATGCACCGAGATGAGGTCCATGTGCGCCTCGTAGTAGGCGTCCAGCGTCCCCACGTCCCGCCAGTAGCCCCGGTCCCGCTCGGTGGAGCCGGGGACGACGTTGTCGGCGAAGTCGTACACCTCGGCGCCGCCCGACTTGACGAACATCGGGATGATGTCGCCGCCGAGGTCGTGCCGGCTGGACGGGTCGAGCGCGTCCTCGCGCAGCGCCTCGATCAGCGCCTGGGTCTTGAAGACGTAGTTGCCCATGGAGGCGTAGATCTGGTCCGGCGCGTCGGGCAGGCCCACGGCGTCCTTCGGCTTCTCGCGGAACGCGGCCATGCGCCGGCCGGTGGGATCCGTCTCGATGACGCCGAACTGGTCGGCCAGCTCCAGCGGCTGGCGGATCGCCGCGACCGTCACGTCGGCGCCCGAGTCGATGTGCTGCTCGACCATCTGCCGGGGGTCCATGCGGTAGATGTGGTCCGCGCCGAAGACGATGCAGTGGTCCGGCAGCTCGTCGTAGATCAGGTTGAGGTTCTGGAACAGCGCGTCCGCCGACCCGGCGAACCAGCGCGGCCCCAGCCGCTGCTGGGCGGGCACGGGCGTCACGTAGTTGCCGAGCATCGCCGACAGCCGCCAGGTCCGCGAGATGTGCCGGTCGAGGCTGTGGTTCTTGTACTGCGTGAGCACGACGATCTGCAGGTAGTGGCTGTTGGCCAGGTTCGACAACACGAAGTCGACCAGCCGGTATATCCCCCCGAACGGGACGGCGGGCTTGGCGCGGTCCGCGGTCAGCGGCATCAGTCGCTTTCCTTCACCGCCGGCGAGCACGATCGCGAGGACCTTCATAGCCAGGACCCTAACCCGCCAAAGCCAGTGCAAAACACCACGATTCCTGACTAGAAACTCGAAACCAACGCCGAATCCGATGCAGCGGATACAGGGCGAGATGGTTCTAAGCTCCTGCCATGCGTGTCGATCTGCTCAGCCGCGAGTATCCGCCCGAGGTGTACGGCGGTGCCGGAGTCCATGTCGAGTACCTCGCCGGCGAGCTGCGCAGGCTCGCCGACGTCCGGGTTCGGTGCTTCGGGGCTCGGCGCGACGAGGCCGGCGTGCACGCCTACCGGGTGCCGGGTGGGCTGGAGGCCGCCAACGCGGCGCTCCAGGTGCTCGGGGTCGATTTGGAGATGGCCGCCGGCTGCGAGGGCGCGGACGTGGTGCACAGCCACACCTGGTACGCCAACTTTGCCGGGCAGGTCGCCAAGACGCTGTACGGCACGCCGCACGTCGTGACCACGCACAGCCTGGAGCCGCTCCGGCCGTGGAAGGCCGAGCAGCTCGGCGGCGGGTACGCGCTGTCGTCCTGGGCCGAGCGGACCGCACTGGCCTCGGCCGACGCGGTCATCGCCGTGTCCGAGGGCATGCGCAGGGACGTGCTCACCGTGTATCCCGAAATATCGCCTGATCGGGTACACGTCATTCACAACGGCATCGACACCGTCGAATACGCGCCCTCCCACGGAACCGAGGCGCTGGTCAGGCACGGCATCGACCCCAGCAGGCCGTACATCGTCTTCGTCGGGCGGATCACCCGGCAGAAGGGCCTGGTCCACCTCCTGCACGCGGCGCGGTCCCTCGACCCGGCCGCCCAGATCGTGCTGTGCGCAGGAGCGCCGGACACCCCCGAGATCGCCGCCGAAGTCGCGGGCCTGGTCGCCGAGCTCGGCCGGGCCAGGAAGGGCGTCATCTGGATCTCCGAGATGCTGCCCAGGCCCGAGGTGATCCAGATCCTCACGCACGCCACCGTCTTCGTGTGCCCCTCGGTCTACGAGCCGATGGGCATCGTCAACCTGGAGGCGATGGCATGCGAGACCGCCGTCGTGGCGACCGCGACGGGCGGGATCCCGGAGGTCGTGGACGACGGCGTCACCGGCCTGCTCGTCCCGATCGACCAGGGCGCGGACGGCGAGCCGTACGAGCCGGAGGTGTTCGCCTCCGCCATCGCCGAGCGGGTCGGCGCGCTGCTCGCCGACCGGGACCTCGCCGCTGCGATGGGCGCGGCCGGTCGACGCAGGGCCGTGGAGCACTTCTCCTGGCGGCGCATCGCCGAGCGGACCCACCGGCTGTACGCCGATCTGGCGGGCACCGGGGCGTGAGCCGGCGGCCGCGCGGCGGTCCGTCACCGGGGACTACGCTGATCCGATGATTGCGATCGACCGGGTCCGGATGGCCTTCACCGACCGGCACGGCGGCGTCAGCGCCGAGCCGTACGGCACCCGCAACCTCGGCGGCGCGGTGGGTGACGACCCCGCGGCCGTCGCGGCCAACCGGGCCGCGACCGCGGCGGAGTTCGGCCTGGACCGGGTCGTGTTCATGCGCCAGGTCCACGGCGCGGACGTCGCCTACGTCACGGCCCCGTTCGGTGACGACCCGCCCGCCCTGGACGCGGTGCTCACCGACCTGCCGGGCCTCGGGATCGCGGTCCTGGTCGCCGACTGCGCCCCCGTCCTGGTCGCCGACCCCGTGGCGGGCATCGTCGGAGGCGCGCACTCCGGCCGCCCGGGGACCGAGGCGGGCGTGGTCCGCGCCCTCGTCGACGCCATGGCGGCGCGCGGCGCCGACCCGGCCAGGATGGTCGCGGCGATCGGGCCCGCCGCCTGCGGCCTCTGCTACGAGGTGCCCGCCGAGCTGCGGGAACGGGTCGCCGCGCGTGTCCCGGAGACGTGGTCCACGACCCGCCAGGGGACGCCCGCCCTCGACATCCGCGCGGGCATCGCCGCGCAGCTCGCCCGGGCGGGAGTGGCCGACATCAGGCACGATGGCCGCTGCACGATCGAGACGCCGGATCTCTACTCCTATCGGCGAGACCGCCACACCGGCCGGTTCGCCGGATACGTCTGGCTGAACGGCTAGTTCTCCCGGGTCCGGCGGGCGGCCGTCCCCCGCACCGTCCGCACCGCCGCACCGTCCGCACCGCCGCACCGTCCGGGCCGCTCGGGAGCCTCGGGCCGCTCAGGAACTTCTCATCCGTCCTTCACGGAGTGCGGAGAGACGGCTTTTAGCGTCGGGCCCGGAACTCTTCCGCGAGCGAGGGACGATCATGACAGCTCTGCCGGCCATCGCCGGGGACCACACCGCCCGCCCGGCCGGGGGCGACCGCGGCGACTCGCCGTGGGCGCGGCCCGCCCTGCTGGCGCTGCTCGCGGCCACCGCGCTGCTGTACCTCTGGGGGCTCGGCGCCTCCGGCTGGGCGAACGCCTTCTACTCGGCCGCCGTACAGGCGGGAAGCCAGAGCTGGAAGGCGTTCTTCTTCGGCTCGTCCGACGCCGCGAACTTCATCACCGTCGACAAGACGCCCGCCTCCCTCTGGCCGATGACACTGTCGGTCCGGATCTTCGGCCTCAGCTCGTGGAGCGTCCTCGTGCCCCAGGCCCTGATGGGCGTGGCCACGACCGGGGTGCTCTACGCGGCGGTCCGGCGCCGGTGCCATCCGGCCGCGGGGCTGCTCGCGGGTGCGGTGTTCGCGCTCACCCCGGTCGCCGCGCTCATGTTCCGCTTCAACAACCCCGACGCCTTGCTGGTGCTGCTGCTGACCCTCTCCGCGTACGGGATGCTCCGGGCGCAGGAGCGGGGGAGCACCCGGTGGCTGGTGCTCGCCGGGTCGCTCATCGGATGGGCGTTCCTGGCCAAGATGCTCCAGGCGTTCCTGGTCGTCCCGGGCTTCGCGCTCACCTACCTCGTGACCGCGCCGGTCCCGCTCAGGCGCCGGATCGGGCAGCTCGCGCTCGCCGGGGTGGCGATGGTGGTCAGCGCCGGATGGTGGGTGGCCGCCGTCGCGCTGGTGCCCGAGGACGCCCGACCGTACGCCGGCGGATCCCAGAACAACAGCGTCATGGAGCTCGCCCTCGGCTACAACGGGCTCGGCCGGATCACCGGAGACGAGGTCGGCGGCCTGGGCAACCTCAACCAGGGCTCCGGATGGGGCCGGATGTTCGGCACCGAGATCGGCGGGCAGGTCGCCTGGCTGCTCCCTGCCGCTCTGCTCCTCCTCGCCGCCGGGCTGTGGATCACCCGCCGCGCGCCGCGCACGAATCCGGTACGCGCCGCGTTCCTGCTGTGGGGGAGCTGGCTGGTGGTCACCATCGTGATCTTCAGCCACATGCAGGGGATCTTCCACGCGTACTACACCGTGGCGCTGGCTCCGGCGATCGGCGCGCTGACCGGCATGGGATGCCACGTCCTGTGGCGGCGGCCCGGCGTCCCCGCCTCGGCGGCGCTCGCCGCGGCCGTCGCGGGGACCTCCGTGTGGGCGTACACGCTGCTCGGCCGGTCGGCCGAGTTCCTGCCGTGGCTGCGGGGCGTGGTCCTGGTCGTGGGGATCGCCGGAGCGGCGGCCCTGCTCGTCGTCCGCCACGCCGGGCGGTGGCCGGTCGCCCGGCGTGTCCGCCTCGCCGTACCGGCCGCCGCCTTGGCGGTCCTCGCCTCGCTCGCCGGTCCCGCGGCGTACGCGGTGGACACGGCGGGCAGCCCGCACACCGGCGCGATCCCCACGGCGGGGCCCTCGGTCGGCGGCGGCTTCGGCGGACCAGGGGGTTTCGGCGGACCAGGGCGCTTCGGCGGGGGCAACCCCGGAGGTTTCCGGGGCGGGGGCGGGCTGCTCGCCGCGGCCACCCCGAGCACGGAGCTCACCGCCGCGCTGCGGGCGGGCGCCTCCGCCTACGCCTGGGTCGCCGCGACGGTCGGGTCCAACAACGCGGCGGGATACCAGCTCGCCTCCGGCGAACCGGTGATGGCGGTGGGCGGCTTCAACGGCACCGATCCGGCGCCGAGCCTCGACCAGTTCAAGCGGTACGTCGCCGAGGGCAGGATCCACTACTTCGTCGGCGACGGCATGGGGACCCGCGGAGGCGGCAGCGGCAGCGACTACGCCGAGCGCATCGTCTCGTGGGTGCGGGACACCTACGACGCGACGACGATCGGCGGCACCACGGTATACGACCTGACCGCGCGCTGATCGGCCTCGGGCGGGGATCCGGGGAACGGCCCGCCCGGTCAGCGGGGCAGGCGGTAGGAGGTCTCCTCGATCAGGTCGCCCAGCAGTCCGGTCAGCTCTGGCCGGTCGCGGAGCAGTTCGTCCAGCCGGAACCGCCACGCCCCGATCTCCTCCGGCACGACGTCCTCCAGTTGGAGGCGCAGCCGGGTCTCGGCCAGCTTCAGCTGGTACATCACGCCGAGGTAGTGCCCGACCATGTCGCCCAGCCACCAGTACGCGTCGGAGGGGGCGGCCCGGACGAAGACGCGAGCGCCCTCCCAGGCGACTCTCGGGCGGTGGATGATGACTGCCATCGCTCCTCCCGGGCGTGATCGTACGCCCGGCCCGCCACCGCGTCCATCGCGTGCGAGGCCGTACATCCGGGCCGAGGGGGGCCGGAGGGGCCGACCCCGCGCCTCCTTGCACACCGCCTGCAGACGGGTGGCAAGCGGAGGTCAAGGCGCGTGCAGGCGGCGGAGCGTTCACTGAGCTCACGAAGCTCGGAGACAACGGCCGGTCCGGGCGCCACGAACCTCAGGAGATCACGATGAAGCGCAGCACGCTCGGCCTGGCCGTCTCCGCGATGACCGGCCTCGCTTTCGCCCTCTCCGCCACCGTCGCGGCCACGCCCGCCATGGCCTCAGGAGACTACGGTCCGGACACCTGCATCCAGGGGTACGTGTGGCGGACGGCACGGCCGTCGGACCTCGTCTGCGTCCAGCCCTCCGTCCGCGACCAGACCGCCAAGGACAACCAGGTCAAGGCGTCCCGCTGGACCTCCGGCCCGTTCGGGCCGCACACCTGCGTGACCGGTTTCGTCTGGCGCGAGGCGTTCACCGGGGACGACGTGTGCGTCACCCCCGCGGTCCGCGCCCAGGCGAAGCTCGACAACAGCAAGGCCGCCGACCGCAAGGTCTCCGCCCGTCTGTGGATCAGCCGGTACACCGTGCCGCCGCGCGACAACGGCGACGGCACCTCCACCAGCACCTCGGTCGACGACATTCCGCGGTTCAAGCTCAGCGGCGACCACTACAACGTCGGACAGGTGAAGCTGTACATCCGGTTCGACACCGGTCGCCTGTACTGGAGCGGCGCCGTCACGGCCACCGCGCACAGCGGATTCGCCGGAGGCAGCTTCGGCAAGAACACCGGCGTGTTCGACTGCGCCGCCGCGGGCAAGCCCGCCAACGGCTACGCCCAGGCGTACGACGTGGTCTCCGGCCGCTGGTCGCCCCGCGTCCCGGTCCGGATCGGCTGCTCCGTACTCTGAGCGATCATCGCGCCATCGGACAGGCGCACCCGGACGGCCGCCGCCTCGGCGGCGGTCGCCTTTGTGGCCCGGCGCCGCCGAACGGACGTCCCGGCGGCGCGTGATCCGGCGGCCGACTCAGCGACGGGTGAGACGGCAGGCGTCCTCCCACCGCAGCGGATCGATCGGTGCCTCGTGACGGATCAGGTCGGCGCAGTCGCCGATCGTGTCCGTCAGCAGCTTCCTGAGCATCGCGTCCGGATCGGCGACGCACGCCTCCGAGATCCCCCGGACCGAGAGCTGAACCGTGTTCGGCGCCGCGTACCTGCGGAAACCCTTGGCGGAGACCCGCACGCCGCGCCGGAACCTGTAGGCCCAGCGGGCCGCGTCGGGAACCTGCGCCAGAGCGAGCGAGCTCTGCGCGCCGACGCTGCCGTGCGGCCGCCCTTCGAGGCCGGCCAGCACGTGCTCGGCCGAGAGCACGGACACCGCCAGCGCGAGCTGCCGCTCGTGCGACACGACCGGCAGCGCCGAGGTCGCGCACCGCAGCGCGATGCGGGCGTCGATGCGCGGGTCGTCGCCGGTGAGCCCGATCACCGAGGGGATCAGCGGGGCCAGCGAAGGCCGGGCCGCGTCCGTCGTGTGGTCGTTGACCAGACGTGCGAGCCCGGCCAGCAGTGGATGCGTGCAAGCCGGATGATCGCTCCAGCGCTCTCCGGCGAGGAAGGACGCGAGCTCCATGAAGCAGGCGCCCTTACTGGGGTTGCGATGCTTGCCGCGTGACAGCAGCGGCATTGCCGTGGGCATCTGATCGTGCACGAGAAACTCCCACCCGAATCGCCCAACATGTCGCTTTCCAGTGTGCGCCCAGGTGGCCTCATTGAGAAGAACCCGCCCCTCGGCCTCCATGTGACGGCCCGAACGGGCAATGCCCCGGGACACGGACCGGCGCCGGGAACCCCGTATTCCAGGGGATTCCCGCGCCCGCTGCTTTGACGTTGGCAAAGTCGGGTTTCGGCGAAGCCGCCCATCGGAGAGGCCACGGGTCAACGGATTCCGGACGGTGGCACGCCCCGGTGGCGAGTAATCAGCCTCAATGGAGCCCTTTGCCGCTAAAAGGTGACCATCGTGATTTCCGCCCTTTAACGTGAAGCTAGGTCACACGCCGTTTCGGCGTCTTCCCGGGAGACCGATTCGACGCTCCGTCAATCCGCAAGTGCCAGGCCAGGGCCGATTCGCTCGGCGGGCCGGGCAACACCTGCGAACGCGTCCCGCCAACGAGCAGGGCGTGGAACCTCACCACACGGAGTGATTCTCATGCTCAGACAAGTTCTCGCCGCCGGCGCACTCGTAGTCTCCGCCCTCGCGGTCCCGGTCGCCATGCAGGCTCAGCCCGCGAACGCCGGTGTCACGCCGTCCTCGACCGGCGCGGACTCGACGTCGACGTCGGCTACCACGACGGAGTCCTCCAGCTGCCACTGGAGACGCGGCTGCAAGATCTGCCACGGCGAAGTGGTCTACTGCCGTCACCGCCGCCACCACCGCGGTAACGAGAACTTCAACCGCAACGAGAACCGCAACTTCAACCGGAACGAGAACCGGAACATCAACCGCAACGAGAACATCAACCGGAACATCAACCGGAACGGATGACGCCGCCCAGCGGTGAACGGCCGCCCCGTGAGCGCTTCTCACGGGGCGGCCTCCCCATTTCCGTGTCGCACGCCCGCGGTCCTTTCGTTCGGGACACCGTGCTTGTTCGGGACACCGTGCGCTGCGGGGCCCTTCGTCCCTGGCCGGCGAAACGAGTGGGCGACTCCACCGGTTCGTACGCCGAAGGCGGGGGAGGTCAGGACGCCAGCCACGCGTCGACGCGGCCGTGCAGGCGCTCCTTGGTCGCGGCTGGTGCGAAGGACGCGTCGATCCCCGCCCGGGCGAGCTCGGCCAGGGTCGGATCGTCGTATCCGAAGGCGTCCCGCACGCGGGTGTACTCCTCCACCAGCGACGTTCCGGCGATGGCCGGGATGTCGGTGTTCAGCGTGACCGCCAACCCCGCCGCGCGCAGCCGCTGCAGCGGGTGGTCCTCGATCGACGGAGCGAACCCGAGGGCGACGTTCGACGACGGGCACACCTCCAGGGGGATCGCCCGCTCGCGCAGTTCGGCGACCAGATTGTCGTCGTCCAGGGCGCGGATGCCGTGTCCGAGCCGCTCCGCGTGGCCGAGCAGGAGAGCCTCACGGATGCTCTCGGGGCCGCGCTCCTCGCCGGCGTGGTGCACGAGATGGACGCCCGAGTCCTTCGCCGCGTCGAGGACCTCGGCGAACGGGGCCAGGGAGTAGGACTCCTCGCCGGCCAGGCCGATGCCGATGACGCCGTCCGAGGCGTACCGCGTGGCGAGCTTGAGCGTGCGCCAGGCCCGGTCGACCGAACGGCGCCGGGAGTGGTCGAGGATCACCCGGCACTCGATGCCGTAGGTCGCCCGGCCCTCTGCCAGGCCCTCCAGGACGGCCTCCAGGGGCATCTCGGGCCGGCCCAGCCGCTCGCCGTGCGACGCCGCCGTGAAGGTGACCTCGGCGTAGCCGGTGCCCTGCGCCGCCTCGTCCTCGCAGAACTCGAGGGCGATCCGCCGGAAGTCCTCCGGCCTGCGCGGGCACTCCCGTACGAGGGAGTTGTAGTCGGCGAACTCGCGGAAGCCGGCGAACGCGGGCGGAAGCTCCGGAGCGGTCAGGCCGTTCGCGTCGGCGATCTCCCGGGCGGTCGTCCACCGGACGGTGCTCTCCAGGTGGACGTGCAGATGGGCCTTGGGCAGCCGGGCGATGTCGCGCATTCGCCCGAGGATAGAAGCCGGGCCCGGTGGCGCGCACGCGCTTATTCGCGTGGACCGTTCATCTGACGCCGAGTCGATCCGAACAAACGGTAATCAGCCCTGACCGAGCCCTTTGCCACTTACGGGTGACCACGGGCCGTGGGCCTCCCTACCGTTGGGTTAGGTCGACACGCCGTTTCGGCGTCATCCCGGGAGACCGATTCGACGCTCCGTCCGTCCGTCCGCACCTCAGCTCGCGGCCCCGCCGCGTCGCTCCGCGGACCCGACACCACGAGATCCGGCCCCGCCACCGAGCAGGGGCGGGGAACCGTCACACACGGAGTGATTACATGCTCAGAAACGCACTCGCCACCGGTGCGCTGGTGGCCTCCGCACTCGTCGCTCCTGCCGTCCTCTCAGCTCAGCCGGCGAACGCCGCTGTCTCCACTCAGGCGGCACGCCCCACCTCGACCGCCACGGGTGCAGCGGACGATGGGGACCGCGACCACCGCAGAGACGGCTGGGACCGCGACCACCGTGGCCGCAGAGACGGCTGGGACCGCGACCACCGTGGCCGCAGAGACGGCTGGGACCGCGACCACCGTCGCCGCAGAGACGGCTGGGACCACGACCACCGAGGCCGGGACCACAGAGGCCGCGATCACTGGGATCGGGACCACAGAGGCCGCGACCACTGGGACCGGGACCACGAGCGCGGTCACATGGAGCGCGGCCACAGAGAGCGCGGTCACATGGAGCGCGGCCACATGGAGCGCGGCCGTGAGCGCGGTCACATGGAGCGCGGCCGCCAGTAGTACGAGAGGCGGTGAGTTCCAGGGAGTGTCGGACACGCCCTAGGACGATCCGCCGCTCAGGCTAGATCCGGCGCGATCTGGCAGATCCGTGTCATCGCCTCGCGGGGACGCCCGCGAGGCGATGACGTGTCTCGGAGGACGTCATCGAATGAGAGGTCGTCGAACGCCGGGGGCGAGCCCTCCCCGGCCCGAGGGGGCGGGGGAGAGGGCGGCGTGGCGAGGTCGATCAGCCGCCGCTCTTGCGGCGGAACGAGCGCCGGCCGCCGGCGGGGCCGTGCGCGGCGTTGACCTTCGACGGGTCCTTGCCGGTGCCCGCGGCGTTCCGCTCGGCCTGGGTGCGCTTCTTACGCTCGAGGGCCTCGCGGAACTTGCGCTTCATCTCGTCTTCGGGGGCGTCGTGCTCCGGTTCGGCGGCAGTCATGCGGACCTCCTAAGGGGTGCATGCGCGCGGCTGTCAAGACCGGGCGCGGTTCACGCTCACCCTACCGCCATGCTCAGCCCGTTGATCCAATGGGACGGAGCCGCCCGAAAGGCGGGCATGCGCGAGGGGGACATCGGACCATCGCGACTCGGATCCGGCGTCGTTTCAGAGGTGGAGACGGGATTTGAACCCGTGTGGACGGCTTTGCAGGCCGCTGCCTCGCCTCTCGGCCACTCCACCGAGAGAGGCCCGTATCGGAGACCTCGCAGAGCGGAAGACGGGATTCGAACCCGCGACCCTCACCTTGGCAAGGTGATGCTCTACCACTGAGCCACTTCCGCGTCCGCCTCACGGCGTTGTCGCAACTGTACCGGGTTTCCGGCGTGCGTGCGTAACGCACACCGGCACTCACATCGGCTTGGTGGACCGGTTGCGGAACGCCCGGGCGGCGCCCCGCTCGATCGCCGGCAGCATCAGGAAGATCTCCAGGATCCTGGTCAGCCGGTGCACCTCGATGCGGTGGAAGTCCGGTCCCTCCGCGCGGGCCAGCACGAGCGTGAGCGCCAGCGGCGGCAGGGGAGCGGTGATCAGGTGCAGTCCCGACGGCAGCGTGCTCGCCGTCGGGCGCGTCGGAGTCTCCTCGGGGAACGGAATGTCCTCCGGAGCCCGCCAGCTGGAATGGACGACCTCCCTGGGGACGGTCTCCGTCCCCGCGGCGGCCCAGTCGGCGCTGAACAGCACCGGCATGGAGTCGATCAGCGTGGCGAGGGCCCGGTCTCCCGCCGTCGTGAGGAACCTGAGGATCTCCAGCTCGGGAAAGGTCCCCGGAGCCTCCCTGGTCGTCCAGACACCCTCCACCCGGACGCCGGGAAGGCTCTCCAGGCTCTCCGCGAGTTGCTCACGCGGAGCCGCGTCCGGCCAGTAGACCGTGAAGTCGTCCACGGCCCGCCCCTCGCCCCGGTCGAGAACGGTGACCTGGGTGATGTCCGCCCCCGCCGCGCCCAGCGCGCGGGTCACCTGCCCGAGGGCGCCCGGGCGGTCCGGGAGCGCGATTCTCAGTCGCAAGAGCATGCACGACCTCCTCGCCTCGACGTGACCAGGGTATCCACGGCCGATTCGCGTCGTCCATGATCTTGTACTTTTCACACCCGGCGGGCGGCGACAATGAACCCATGAAAATCGGGACGTTCGAGGTGTGGCCTCCGGTGGTGCTGGCCCCGATGGCGGGGATCACCAACATCGGCTTCCGCACGCTCTGCCGCGAGCAGGGCGGCGGCCTGTTCGTCTCCGAGATGATCACTTCGCGGGCGCTGGTGGAACGGGTGCCGCTGACGTTCCAGATGATCCGCTTCGGTGCGGAGGAGCACCCGCGCAGCATCCAGCTCTACGGCGTCGACCCGGCCATCATCGGCAAGGCCGCCCGGATGATCGCCGAAGAGGACCTGGCCGACCACATCGACCTGAACTTCGGCTGTCCCGTGCCCAAGGTGACCAGGCGGGGCGGCGGCTCGGCGCTGCCGTACAAGCGGAACCTGCTGCGGGCCATCCTCCGGGAGGCGGTGAAGAACGCCGGGCCGCTGCCGGTGACGATCAAGATGCGCAAGGGCATCGACGACGATCACCTGACCTACCTCGACGCGGGCCGGATCGCGGCGGAGGAGGGCGTCGCGGCGGTCGCCCTCCACGCGCGTACGGCGAAGCAGCACTACGGCGGCTCCGCCGACTGGGACGCCGTCAAGCGGCTCAAGGACGCGGTGCCCGAGATCCCCGTGCTGGGCAACGGGGACATCTGGACGGCGGACGACGCCCTGCGCATGGTGGCGGAGACCGGCTGCGACGGCGTCGTGGTCGGCCGCGGCTGCCTCGGCAGGCCGTGGGTGTTCCGCGACCTGGACCTCGCCTTCCAGGGGTCGGCGGAGCGGACCCGGCCGTCGCTCGGCGAGGTCGCGGCCATGATGATCCGTCACGCCGAGCTGCTGTGCGAGGTCATCGGCAGCGAGCCGCACGGGCTGGCCGACTTCCGCAAGCACGTGGGGTGGTACCTCAAGGGCTTCGTGATCGGCGCCGACACGCGGCGCGCGCTCACCACCGTGTCGAGTCTCGCCGAGCTGCGCGAGCGGGCCGCCGAGTTGGACCCCAGCCGGCCGTGGCCGGCCGAGGCGGACGGCCCGCGCGGAAAGAGCGGCGAGCGGGACAAGGTCATGCTTCCGCACGGCTGGCTCGACGACCCCGACGAGATGGCCGTCCCCGGCGCGGACGCCGAGGACGCCACCTCGGGTGGGTGACTCAGTCCCTCAGAGGCGGGCCATGCCGGTGACATGGAGCACGGCGTGGCCCTCCTCGTCGGAGGCGGCGAGGTCCACCTGCGCGGTGATCCCCCAGTCGAGGTGGCCGGCCGGGTCCTCGATGACCTGGCGAACCCGCCACAGCTCCTTCTCCTCCTCGATCTGGAGCAGCGCGGGACCGCGGGCGGACGGACCGGTGCCGATCTCGTCGTGCTCCTCGTAGTACGCGTCGAGCGCCTCGGCCCAGTCCACCTCGGACGCCAGCTCGACCAGCTCCTCCTCGCGGTCCAGGGCGGCGAGCTCGACCATGCGGAACATCGCGTTGCGTACCAGCACCCGGAACGCCCGCGCGTTGGCCGTGACCGGCCTGATCCTGGACTCCAGCTCGGTCTCGGCCTCGAGAGCCTCCGACGGGTTGGCCAGCTTCTCCCACTCGTCGATCAGACTGGAGTCCACCTGGCGGACCAGCTCGCCGAGCCACTCGATCAAGTCGATCAGGTCGTCGGTCTTGAGGTGCTCCGGCACGGTCTTCGACAGCGTCCGGTAGGCGTCGGCGAGGTACCGCAGGACCGTACCCTCCGACCGGGCCAGCTCGTAGAACTGGATGTAGTCGGTGAAGGTCATCGCGCGCTCGTACATGTCCCGCACGATCGTCTTGGGACTGACCGTGTGGTCGCCGACCCACGGATGGCCGCGCCGGTAGGTCTCGTACGCGCCGAACAGCAGGTCGGCGAGCGGCATCGGGTAGGTGATCTCGGCGAGGCGCTCCATGCGCTCCTCGTACTCGACGCCGTCGGCCTTCATCTGGGCGACGGCCTCGCCACGCGCCTTGTTGAGCTGCGCGTGCAGGATCTGGCGCGGATCGTCCAGCGTCGACTCGATGATCGAGACGATGTCGAGCGCGTACGTCGGCGACTCGGGGTTGAGCAGCTCGAACGCCGCGAGCGCGAAAGTGGACAGCGCCTGGTTGAGCGCGAAGTCCTCCTGGAGGTCCACGGTGAGGCGGGCCCTGCGGCCGTGCTCGTCCGGTTCCTTGAGCGTCTCGACGATGCCGCCGGCGAGCAGCGAGCGGTAGATCGCGATCGCGTGGCTGATGTGCCGCCGCTGCGCCTTGCGATCCTCGTGGTTGTCGGTGAGCAGCCGCTTCATCGCCTGGAAGCAGTCGCCCGGCCGGTTGATCACCGACAGCAGCATCGCGTTGCTGACTTTGAACCGGGAGGTCAGCGGCTCGGGCTCGGCCGTCTGCAGCTTCTCGAAGGTCTCCTCGCTCCAGCCGACGAAACCCTCCGGGGGCTTCTTGCGGGCGTAGCCGCGCCTCCGCTTGGGGTCGTCGCCGATCTTGGCCAGGGCCCTCTCGTTCTCGATCACGTGGTCCGGCGCCTGGCACACGACGTAGCCGACGGTGTCGAACCCGGCCCGGCCGGCGCGTCCGGCGATCTGGTGGAACTCGCGGGCGCGCAGTCTGCGCACCCGGTTGCCGTCGAACTTCGACAGGGCGGTGAACAACACCGTGCGGATCGGCACGTTGACCCCCACGCCCAGCGTGTCGGTGCCGCAGATGACCTTGAGCAGGCCCGCCTGCGCGAGCCGTTCCACCAGGCGGCGGTATTTCGGGAGCATCCCGGCGTGGTGCACGCCGATGCCGTGCCGTACGAGGCGGGAGAGGGCTCGCCCGAAGCGCGTGGTGAACCGGAAGTTGCCGATGAGCGCGGCGATGGCCTCCTTCTCGGCCTTCGAGCACATGTTGATGCTCATCAGGGACTGGGCCCGCTCCATCGCGGCCGCCTGGGTGAAGTGCACGACGTAGACCGGGGCCTGCTGCGTCGACAGCAGCTCCTCCAGGGTCTCGTGCAGCGGCGTCACCCGGTAGGAGTAGAGCAGCGGCACCGGCCGCTCGGCGTTCTTCACCACGGCGGTGGGGCGTCCCGTCCGGCGGGTGAGGTCCTTCTCGAACCGCTCGACGTCTCCCAGCGTGGCCGACATCAGCACGAACTGGGCCTGAGGCAGCTCCAGCAGCGGCACCTGCCAGGCCCAGCCGCGGTCAGGCTCGGCGTAGAAGTGGAACTCGTCCATGATGACGGTGCCGACGTCGGCGTCCGCGCCGTCCCTCAGCGCCATCTGGGCGAGGATCTCCGCGGTGCAGCAGATGATCGGGGCGTCGGAGTTGACCGAGGCGTCACCGGTCATCATCCCGACGTTCTCGGTGCCGAAGATCGCGCACAGGTCGAAGAACTTCTCCGACACCAGCGCCTTGATCGGCGCGGTGTAGAAGCTCACCTCGTCCCTCGCGAGGGCCGCGAAGTGGGCTCCGGCGGCGACCAGGCTCTTGCCCGACCCGGTCGGGGTGGCCAGGATCACGTTGTTGCCGGAGACGACCTCGATCAGCGCCTCCTCCTGCGCCGGGTACAGCGTGAGCCCCCGCTCGGTGTTCCAGGCGCTGAACGCCTCGTAGAGCGAGTCGGCGTCACTGTCGGCCGGAAGGCGCCCGATGAGATTCATGCTGGTTATCAAATCACCTTAAGTCTGGAGATATCCGTCTCCAAGTGGGAGCGGAAACGCCGCACGGCCGTCGTGCGGCGTCTGCTAAGTTACCGGCTCCCCGGAGATGGCCACGCTGACACATGCGGACCGATGGTCCCCCGCCGCCGGGCCGGCGAAGAGCCGAAACCGTCGAAGGGGTTTCGAGTCCCCGGGGTCTTGCGCCATCGCGCCTGTACGGCTGTCGCAGCCGGACACGGCGGCCCGACCGGCGGGTTCGTGGGGGACGAAGCTTCTCTCCCCCGGTAGAAGGAACCCCAACCTGAACGCCTTTCGGTGAACGGCCATCCGCCTCGAGGTCCGTTACTGTCAGCGACTGTTCCATCACAGACCCCCCGAAGGGAACTGGTACGTTGACCGTGACAATTGAGAGCTTGGACAGGCGGGTCACCGTGCTCGAAGGACAAGTGAAGACCGTGAGTCACTTCGCCGGGCTGGCGCAGCGGCGTTACGAGGCCACCGCGGAATGCGTCGGCTTCGTGCAGATCGAGATCAAGGAACTGCGCACAGAGATGAACGAGCGGTTCGACGCGCTCGGCACGCGCGTCGGCAGGCTCGAGGAGCGGATGGACCGCTTTGAAGAGCGGATGGATCGCTTTGAAGAGCGGATGGATCGCTTTGAAGAGCGGATGGATCGCTTTGAAGAGCGGATGGATCGCTTCGACGAGCGCCTCACCAACGTCGAGAACCGCCTCACCAACGTCGAGAACCGGCTCGCGAAGGTCGAGAACCGGCTCGCGAAGGTCGAGCATCGCCTGGACGGGGTCGAGGTGATCCTGAAGTCGCATGGCGAGATGCTGCAGGAGATCCTCCGCAGGCTTCCGCCCGCCGCCTGACCGGGCCGGCCGGGAACCGGACCCCGGCTTCAGAGCCCGAGATCCTCGATCTCCTTGAGCAGCGCCGACCGGGAGTCGCCCGTGGCCGTGGTCCCCGTGGACTTGGGCGACCGGCTCTCCCGGTCGGGGGAGACGGCGGGCCGGCGGTCACGGAACAGATAGCCGCCGGCGATGCCGCCCACGAATCCGAACAGGTGCGCCTGCCAGCCGATCCCCTCGGCCGGCAGGAGCCCGGTGAACTGGTAGGCGAAACACAGCCCCATGACCACGCCGATCACGATGTCGATCAGGTGCCGGTCGAACGCCCCGCGTACCAGGATGTATCCGAAGTAGCCGAACACCAGCCCGCTCGCCCCGGCTCCTACGGTCGAGGGGGCGGCGGTGAACCAGGCGCCGAGCCCGCTCGCGACGGCGATCAGGGCGGTCACCCCCAGAAACTTCTTCACCCCTCGATATGCCGCGAGGAATCCGAAGATGAACAGGGGGCCGGAGTTGCCCTCGATGTGGGCCCAGCTCCAGTGCAGGAACGGAGCGGAGACGATGCCGGGCAGCCCGTCCAGCTCCCAGGACCTGATCCCGTAGCTGTAACTGAGCCCGTAGTCACCGGCCCAGTTCACGACCTGGATGACCCAGATGAGGCCGAGGAAACCGACCATGACCCAGAACGCCTTCCGGGCCTCGGCGATCATGATTTCCGCGGTGCGGCCGTCGCTCAACGAACCTCCCCGTCCGCTGGATGCTGCAGCCGAAAGATATCTCCCGCCGCGGGCGATCGCCACCGCTCCGGCTCTGATGACGGTCCAGGCGGCGCGGTCCGGATGACGGGCCTCCCCGGACGGCACGCGCGGCACCGCCTCCGCGGCCGGCTCAGGCAAATGGTGTCGAGACAAGGATGCGGACGGTCCGGAGCGGCCGGCGGGCCGGGCCGCCCCCGGCCGGCCGGTGCTGGTTCGGTCAGGCCCGTTCGATGACGATGACGGGGATCTCCCGCGCGGTCTTCCGCTGGTAATCGTCGTAGGCGGGCCAGGTGGCGGTCATCGCCCGCCACATGTCCGGCTTCTCCTCGGGCGTCGCCGTACGCGCGACGGCGGCGAACCTTTCTCCCCTGACCTGGAACTCCACGTTGGGGTCGGCCTCCAGGTTCCGATACCAGAGCGGTGGCTCGTCGGCCCCGCCCTTTGACGCCACCACCAGGTAGGCGTCGCCGTACTTCTGGTAGATGAGCGGGGTGCTGCGCCTGATCCCCGACTTGCGGCCGGTCGTCGTGAGGATCGCGACCGTCGTCCCCTGCCAGTCGTGGCCTTCCGCGCCGTCGGTCTCGACGTAGCGCTTTACGTGTTCGACGCCGAAGAGCATGCCGTCCTCCTGTTGTGGCTGGATACCGAGTCGATCCGCGCGCTGACCCGTGGCGACGCCGTTCTGGATCCTCCGCGATCCTCCAGCGCCATCCGGTGACAGTCACGATCCGCGCGCATGGGTGACGCACGATCATGAAAGCGCTCCGCCGCCGAACGGGGCGGCGGGGCGCGACCATGCGTGCGGGCCGAGCCCTTGGCCGGCGACCGATCGACGGGGGAACCATACTTTCCCGCCGGGCGCGCGTGTACACCCCGGCCGTTATCCGTAGCGGCTACACGATCGAGCCGGACCAGATCTTCGTGGCCGCGGAGTAGACGCCGTACGTCTCACCGTCGAAGTAGGGGGAGACGCTCGTGTCGTAGCGCTTGTCGCCGTCGGTGTCGGAGACGCTGATGGTGATGCCGTTGAGGTAGCCGAGGCGACTCTCATTGCTGTAGCGGAGCACCCAGGAGGAGCCGAGGGAGCCTTCGCCGGTGAACGGAGAGTCGACGCCGATCGCCTGGTCGGCATGGAAGTCGGCGAATCTCATGGCGAACCTCTGCCCGCTGGACCATTCGAGGGTCTGACCCGTGTAAGGGCGGGTGCCGTCCAGGTGGGGGCCGGCCGGATAGCCGAAGACGTGGGCCGAGGCGCTCAGCTTCTGGTTCCAGGTGAGGCCCTGCCCGGCGACGTTGTCGCCCAGCCTCCCGCTGTCGGTCAGCCCCCCGGAGGGAGAGGAGAGAACGCCGTTGTAGACGTTGACGAAGGCGTAGTCGCGGTTGTAGTCCCTGTACCTGTCGAAGTCGTAGTGGGTGAAGGCCTGCTTTCCGACGTAGAGGCCCCACGGGGTCGTGCCCTCGGAGTAGCCGGGAACGAAGACCCATTTGTCGAGTGTGGTGGCGTTGCTCTGGGTGTCGTACACGCAGTGACCGGCCGTGGCGACCAGGTTGCGGTAGGTCGACTGTACGGAGGTGCCGCTGCACCAGTGCGGCTGACCGTCGGCGCCGACGAAGAACACCTTGCCCGTGGTCGCGGGCAGGCTGACGTCCAGTGAGGACGCGCCGGAGGTCTTCGGATCATCTGACGCCGGAACGGAGCCGGGCACGCCGTCCGCGACGGAGGCGGTGGACGCGGTGGACGCGGCGGGCACGCGTTCGCCGGAGACCACGGTCTGCACGTTGTACGGCGTGGCGTTCTTCAGGTTGGCCCCTCCGTCGCCGAGCCAGAACGCCGCGACCTGCTGAGCGGCCGGCACGTCACCGGCCAGGGGGGCGGACACCTCGTTGGCGGCACGAGCCGGTGCGGAGACGAGAACGGAGCCCAGCAGGCCGACGCTGACACCCACGGCGACTGATGCGCGCTTCATGGTTGATCTCCAAGTTTGTCAAGGGACGTCGTTTCGCGGCCCATGCGTCAGTAGGGCACTCCGGCGGGGCCGAGAGGCGTCGGCCAGGGAGATCCGCGCCGTCACGCGGGAGTCACCCATCACGCCGGCCGCCGCCGCCACCCGCTGGGCAGCTCAGCCGACGATCGATGTGGAGCAGTTCTCAGGCCGCTTCAGGTCCTCACGGCGCCCCGGCCTCTTCTCCGTACGCCCGTCGGCGACGGACAAGCGATCCGGCGGCTCCCGCTGGAGCTTCGCGCCTCGCTCAGGCGAGCCTGCTCCGGCCACGTCATCACCTGTGCCGCGCTGACATGGCCCCGCAGCCTGGCGTGGCTCCTATGAGATCCGGCCCATGGGCGACTCCTAATCCCTGAGATGAAGGACCGGATCACCGTAAAGAGGGCGACTTGTAATTCACTTGGCCCGCGCGCCTTGGGCCGAGTTGGGCGGTTCCTCAGACTCGCTGAACTCGGCGGTTCCTCAGATTCCCCTGAGCGCTCGGCGGTTCCTCAGCGGGCCTGTGCCGCTCCGAAGGGCGTGGTCGGGGCTACCCGTCCTCTCGTGCGTCCTGCTCCTCGGCGCTCTCGATCAGGTCCAGCGCGACCTTCAGCGCGGCCTCCGACCGCTCCTCGTCGGTCACCTTCTCCTCACGCAGCACGAACCAGACCGCGTGCATCGAGAAGACCGCCATGGATCGCCGCAGCTTGATGTCGAGCGGGTCGTCGGTGTCGCAGAGCACGCTCAGGATCGTGGTCATCCGGGCGCGCATCATCTCTGCCTTGCCGTGCCCCCGCAGCGCGGTCTGGTTGCGTTCGAGGAAGCGCATGACCTCGTGGTCCCCGCAGCGGGTCATGTCCACGGAGTAACGGCGGACGAGTTCCCTGCGCGTCTCGGCGGTGCGCGGCTGATCCTTGGCCCAGGAGATCAGCGCGTCCAGCGACTTGAGCCGGTCCTCCATGAGGCTGGCGACTATGTCGTCTTTTGTCTTGAAATGGTAATAAAGCGCGGCTTTGGTGACGTTGAGCGCCTCGGCGATCTCGCGTAGCGAGGTCGCCTCGTACCCCTGCTCGGTGAACAGTTGGAGCGCGACCTCTTGGATCCGACTCCGCGTGTCGGTCTGTGCACCCATTGCCTTGCTTTACCCCTTTATTTAACTTGACGGCCGGTAAGCACGGAGCCTACCGTATCCCTCTGCCGCTTACCGGTCGGCAAGTAAGTCACATATCAAGGGGGACGTCGATGACAGAAACCGCCGCACCGCCAGGGCGCTCGAAGGAAGTCATGGTGGTCCTGCCCGGCCTCATGCTGGCGATCATGCTGGCGATGCTCGACAACATGATCGTCGGCACGGCCATGCCGCGCATCGTCGGCGAGCTGAACGGCCTGGAGTACTTCACCTGGGTGACCACAGCCTACGTCCTCGGGACGACCGTCTCGACGCCCATCTGGGGGAAGCTGGGCGACCTCTACGGCCGTAAGAACATCTTCCTCGCGTCGATCATCATCTTCCTGGTGGGATCCGCGCTGTGCGGCATGGCGGGCTCGTCGCTCTTCGGGGGCACGGCGGACGGCATGATCGAGCTCATCGCCTTCCGGGCCGTCCAGGGGCTCGGCGCCGGCGGCCTCATGGTGAACGCGATGGCGATCATCGGTGACCTCGTCCCGCCCCGCGAGCGCGGGCAGTACCAGGGCATCATGGCCGCGATCATGTCGCTGGCCATGATCGCGGGACCGCTGGTCGGCGGTTTCATCACCGACCACCTTGACTGGCGCTGGGCCTTCTACGTGAACCTGCCTCTCGGCGGTATCGCGCTGGTCTGGTTGATCCTCAAGCTGCACCTGCCGAAGCACCGCACCGAGCACCGCATCGACTGGCTGGGCGCGGCCGTCCTCACCGTCGGCATCACCGCGATCGTGCTGATCACCTCGTGGGGCGGCCAGGCGCACGGCTACCCGTGGGGTTCCTGGCAGATCCTCGGCCTGGCGGCGCTCGCCGTGGTCTCGCTCGCCGTCTTCCTGCCGATCGAGAAGCGGGCGGCGGAGCCGATCATGCCGCTGCACGTGTTCGCCGACCGCAACTTCACCCTGATCTCGCTGCTCGGCTTCCTGCTCGGCTTCGCGATGTTCGGCGCGATCAGCTTCCTGCCGCTGTTCCAGCAGACCGTGCAGGGCGCCACCGCCACCAACTCCGGCCTGCTCCTGCTGCCGATGATGGGCGCGTCGATGGTCGTCTCCCTGTTCGTCGGCCGCGCCATCACCAAGACCGGGAAGTACAAGATCTACCCGGTCATCGGCGGTGTGGTCATGGCCATCGGCACCTGGCTGCTGTCCCTCCAGGACGCGAAGACCAGCACGCTGACGACCGGCCTGTTCATCGCGGTGCTCGGCCTCGGCATGGGCTTCCTGATGCAGACCACCATGCTCATCGCGCAGAACAGCGTCGAGCAGAAGGACCTCGGCGTCGCGAGCAGCGCCTCCACGTTCTTCCGCTCGATCGGCGGCTCGTTCGGCATCTCGCTGTTCGGCGCCATCTTCAACAACAACCTGACGAATCAGCTCACCGAGAAGCTCGGTCCCGAGCTGGCCCATCAGGTCTCGTCCACTGGAGGCCGGATGGACCCAACCACGCTGAGCCGGCTTCCCCTGCAGATGAAGGACGGGATCCTGGGCGCGCTCGCCGACTCCATCAGCGGGGTCTTCGGGTGGTCGGTCCTGTTCGCCGTGCTCGTCCCGGTCTTGGCGATCTTCGTGAAGGAGGTCCCCCTGCGCGGTGGCCCCTCCGCTCCGGGAGGCCCCGGCAAGCCCGGAGAGCCAGGGGAGCCCGGAGGTTCGGGGGAGAAGACCGCGCCGCCGGTGCCGGTCTTCGACTGACGCGTGACGGCCCGAACCGCACGCCGGCTCTGACGATCTGAGCTGAGCGCCCGGAGCACATCCGGTACGGCTCGCGCCCCACGCAGGGGTGCGAGCCGTACCGCGTTCCGGGCGACTTCCAGGCGTCTTCCGGGTGTCTGCTGCGCGTCCTTCCGGGCGTCTTCCGGCGATCCCGCTCAGGCGGGCCGTTCCTCCCGGTCGCCGGACCAGTCGGTGTGGAACGCGCCCTCCCGGTCGACGCGATGGTAGGTGTGCGCGCCGAAGAAGTCGCGCAGGCCCTGCACGAGCGCGGCCGGGAGCCGGTCCCGGCGCAGCGCGTCGTAGTACGCGAGCGCGGAGGAGAACCCGGGTGTGGGGACGCCGATAGTCGCCGCCGTGGCGACGACCCGCCGCCACGAGTCCTGGGCGTCGGCCAGGGCGGAGGCGAACGTCGGGTCCGCCAGCAGGGTCGGCAGGGAGGGGTCGGCGTCGTAGGCGGTGCGGATCCGGTCGAGGAACCTGGCCCTGATGATGCAGCCGCCCCGCCAGATCGTGGCCATCGCGCCCCGGTCGACGTCCCAGCCGTACTCCTCGCTCGCCGCGGTGATCTGGTCGAACCCCTGGGCGTACGCGACGATCTTCGAGGCGTAGAGCGCGTGCCGTACGTCGTCGACGAGCTCCGCGCGAGGCGCGGTGCCCTCCGGGCCGGCGAGGGAACGGGCGGCGGCGCGCTGCCCGGGGTGGCCGGACAGCGAACGCGCGAACACCGCCTCGGCGATGCCGGTCACGGGTACACCGAGTTCGAGGGCGCTCTGCACGGTCCAGCGGCCGGTGCCCTTCTGCTCCGCCTGGTCGACCACGACGTCCACGAACGGCCGGCCGGTCGCGGCGTCGGTGTGCCCGAGCACCTCGGCGGTGATCTCGATGAGGTAGGACTCCAGGTCGCCCCTGTTCCACTCGCGGAAGACGTCCGCGATCTCGCTCGGGGAGAGCCCGAGCGCCTGCCGCAGCAGGTCGTAGGACTCGGCGATGAGCTGCATGTCGGCGTACTCGATGCCGTTGTGCACCATCTTCACGAAGTGCCCGGCGCCGTCCGGCCCGACGTGCACGCAGCAGGGGGTGCCGTCGACCTTCGCCGCGATGTCCTCGAGCAGCGGCCCGAGCGTCTCGTACGCCTCGGCGGCGCCGCCGGGCATGATGCTCGGCCCGTTGAGCGCGCCTTCCTCGCCGCCGGAGATGCCGGTCCCGACGAAGTGGAGGCCGCGTTCCCTGAGGGCGGCCTCCCTGCGCCGGGTGTCCTCGAAGTGCGCGTTGCCGCCGTCGATGATCATGTCGCCGGGCTCCATACGCGCGGCGAGTTCCTCGATCACCGCGTCGGTGGCGGGCCCGGCCTTGACCATGATGATCGCCTTGCGCGGGCGCCGGAGGGACGAGACGAACTCCTCGACCGACGCGGACGGGACGAAGTCGCCCTCGTGCCCGTGCTCCTCGATGAGCTGCTTGGTGCGGCTTTCGGTCCGGTTGTGGACCGCGACCACGTGGCCGTGGCGGGCGAAGTTCCTGGCGAGGTTGCGGCCCATCGTGGCCAGCCCCGTTACTCCGATGTCTGCTGTGCGCATGGTCCCAGTCTTATCCCATGGCTCGTCCCGGGACGTCGCGTCCCCGCCGCCGTCCGGCCGTACGCGCCTGATCAGGCGAGACAGTCAAACCAATCAAACAGATGGGTATTGTGTAGTTATCCGGTCGGTCGTCCTGCCGGAAACGCCGCCGGCTTCCCGATATAAGGGTGGCGTACAGCCGTGGCGGGGCCGTGAGCTCGCCGGACTCCGGCTGCCCTCGTCGTCATGTGACCAACGGAAGAGATTGACGTGTTCATACCGCAGCCGGACCGCTCCGTCGTCGCCGTTCCCCCGCCCGGAGACGGCCCCGGATTCTGGGCGGGCGCGCCCAGCGCCGTCCACCGGGACGGCTGGATCTATCTCGCGTACCGGCTGCGACGCCCCCTCGGTGAAGGGAGGGGCTACGCCGTCGCCGTCGCCAGGTCGGCCGACGGAGAGCGGTTCGAGACCCTCCTCACGATCACCAAGGAGCAGATGGACACCGAGTCGCTGGAGCGCCCCACCCTCGTGGTGACGCCGGAAGGCGGCTGGCGCCTGTACCTGAGCTGCGCGACCTACGGCACCAAACACTGGCGGGTGGAGGTCGTCGAGGCCGCCGACCCGGCGGCCTTCGACCCGGCCACCTCCCGCGTCGTGCTGCCCGGCGACCTCAAGACCGGCGTCAAGGACCCGGTGATCGTTCACCGGGACGGCCTGTGGCACCTGTGGGCGTCCTGCCATCCGCTGGAGGACCCGCGGGAGGCCGACCAGATGGTCACCGACTACGCCACCAGCCACGACGGCCTGGCGTGGACCTGGCACGGCACCGCCCTCGACCGTCGTCCCGGTGCCTGGGACTCCCGCGGCGTACGGGTGAGCGCCGTGCGCTTCGACGGCGACGGCGCCGTCACCGCCTACTACGACGGCCGGGCGTCGGCGGCGGAGAACTACGAGGAGCGCACCGGCGTCGCGACCGGCCCCGACCCCTCGACCCTGACGGCCAACGGCTCGGCGCCCGCGGCGTCCGGTCACGCCGGGGGAGGGCTGCGCTACCTGGACATCGTCCCCGTCCCCGGCGGACACCGGCTCTACTACGAGCTCACCCGCGCCGACGGCGCCCACGAGCTCCGCACCGAACTGCGCTGACCGTTCCGCGTTGACCGTTCCGCGTTGACTGTTCCGCGTTGACTGTTCCGCGTTGACTGTTCCGTGCTGACTGTTCCGCGGTGAACGGGAGCCGCCCCGAGCGGTTCGGGTGGCCCGGGGCGGGCTGGGGGCGGGCGGGTCACTCTCCTTTGGGGCGGCCGTTGCGCGCCTGCCGCTGCCCGGTGGGCCGGACGCCCACCAGGCCGCCCGACCGCTCCCTGGGGCGCAGCCAGTCGCTGAAGTCCTCCTCCGTCACGTCCTGGAGGAGGGCGATGTCGGCGGCGAAGTAGGACAGCAACTCCTGCCGCTGCGCCCAGGTGAGCGGCTCGCGCGCGCGTCCCTTACGTTGCAGCACCCGCTCCAGGGGCGTCGTCAGGGACTGCCCCACCACCCGGTCGCCCAGCCGTACGAGCTGGGACAGGACGCGGTGCCTGCGGCCTTCCGGCGGGTGGACCGTGACGTTCTCGCGCGGCACCTCGCCGACGAGCCCCTGCTCCACGCCGAGGAACGCGCAGATACGGTCGAGCGCGACCTCCGGCCGGTCCACCAGGTCGCGGTAGCGGAACACCAGAACCTGCTCGCGAGGGAACAACGTGTAGAGGTGCCGCAACTGCGCGCCGTACCGGCCGAGCCCGACGTAGTGCCAGAACGGCGCCCACCCGGCGGCGACGCGGCGGCCCTCCTCGGCGCAGGCCAGGACCACGTCGTCGATCGGCTCCAGTCCCGCGGACCAGAGGTGGGTCCAGTTCGAGTGCGCCCGTTCGACGGGATCGCGCAGCACGACGATCAGCCTCGCCCGTGGGATCAGCGCGTGGATGCGCCGCTGCGCGGCCAGGTCGTACAGGTAGAACGGAGTGGACTCGCCGCGCAGCGCGCCCGGGGGAGCGCCGTCGAAGAGGGCCTCGTAGTCCGCGCGCCGCCACACGTGCTCGCGGTAGGTCTCCGCGTCGCCGGGTCCGCCCCGCGTCGGCGGCGGCCCGTCCGTGAGGAAGAACTTCGGTTCCTTGACCGCCGACATGTGCAGTCCCGGATGGCGGGCCAGGGCGCTGTGCAGCGCCGTCGTCGCGGCCTTGGGCACCCCGATCACCAGGAAGTCCGGCAGGGACATCGCCGCCTCCTCTCCACAGTTTTCCTACAAATTTAGTTGGAAAAGCTGGTTTTCTGGAAGGAGTGGCGTCGCGGGAGTATCGCGCGGCCCGCGTTCGCCGGCGAACGCGCCGGAATCCGGCCTTGACCCTGGACCTTCCCCAACGCCCACGAACATGTCCCCGGGTCCTCGCCGTCCGCGCCGCGGAATACGGTCTTCGCAGGTGCCGCGCTCTGAGGCGCGGGCTCCGGGACGTCGCGTCCGGGACATGCCCGAGCCGCCTCATGGCAACGTTCGGCCAAGGAATCGTCGCGGCGCCCCAGGCGGGTGAATCGTCCCCAAATGCGGGGGTATGGGCGCGGACCGCATGGACGTCATCCGTAAGAGGTCGCAGGCCATGACACGTACGACACCGACACGCGTCCCCGCGCCGACCGCGGGCGCCGAAGCACCGCCGCAACCTCGGAAGGAGAGCGGCAGGAGACCGATCATCCGCGCCGCGGTCCGCGGCGCGATCGGCGCCATGGCGATGTCCGGCCTGCGGCAGGCCATGGTCGCGCTGGGCCTGGTCGAGAGGGTGCCTCCGGAGTCCCTACTCAGGCGCATCGTCCCCTCGATCTTCCACAGCGTCCCGCCCCGGCGGCGGCCCGCCCTGGTCGAGTTCGCGCACTGGACGTACGGCGCCGCCGGCGGAGCGGTCTTCGGGGCACTGCCCCGGGCGATACGCGAGCGCCCATGGGCGGGCCCGGTGTACGGCCTGCTCGTCTGGGGGGCGTTCGAGGGCGCCCTCGCCCCCGCCGTCGGACTGGCCCAGGAGAAGAGCCATGACCCGGTCGAGCGGTCGATGCTGCTGGTCGACCACCTGCTCTACGGGGTCGTCGTGGCGGCCTCACCCTGGCCACACCACGACACGCCCGTCACGGAGGACGAGTGGTGACCCACCCGGCGAACGTGAATCCGCGCGTCTGACCCGCGTATCTGTGACGTGTGCCTGATCCGCGCGTGAACTCGTGCGGGGAATTCGTGCCCGAATTCCTGGGGCGAATCCGCCGAACGCGTCTTCGAGGGACCAGGTAGCCCCGGGCATCCGGGAGAATGGATGACCAGGGTTCAGAGAAAGGGTGCGTCGATCGTGGCTGGAAGTTCCGAGACCGACTGGGTCTCCCGTTTCGCGGACGAGGTCATCGCCGAGGCGGAGCGTCGCGCGCCCGGGAAAGCCATCGTCTGCGCGTCCGGTCTCAGCCCGTCCGGCCCCATCCATCTCGGGAACCTGCGCGAGGTCATGACCCCGCACCTCGTCGCCGACGAGATCCGCCGCCGCGGACACGAGTGCGTGCACATCATCTCCTGGGACGACTACGACCGGTTCCGCAAGGTCCCGGCCGGCATCGACCCCGCGTGGGCGGAGCACATCGGCAAGCCGCTGACCTCCGTGCCCGCACCGGCCGGCAGCCCGTACGCCAACTGGGCCGAGCACTTCAAGGCGCCCATGATCGAGGCGCTCCAGGCGATGGGCATCGAGTTCCACGCCATCAGCCAGACATGGAAGTACACCTCCGGTGCCTACCGTGAGCAGATCCTCCTCGCGATGCGCGAGCGCCACAGGATCGACGCCATCCTCGACCGCTACCGGACGAAGGACAAGGCCGCGTCTCCGGCGGCCAAGCAGACCCCGGTGGACGAGGCCGAGGCCGCCGCCGTCGAGGGTTCCGGCGCGGCGAGCGAGGACGACGGCACCGCCGCGGCCGGCTACTTCCCGTACAAGCCGTACTGCACGGCCTGCGAGCGCGACCTGACCACGGTCACCTCCTACGACGACGAGACCACCGAGCTGGCCTACACCTGCGTCTGCGGCTTCTCCGAGGTCGTCCGGCTGTCGGAGCACAACCGGGGCAAGCTGGTGTGGAAGGTCGACTGGCCGATGCGCTGGAACTACGAGGGCGTCGTCTTCGAGCCCTCCGGCGTGGACCACTCCTCGCCCGGCTCCTCGTTCGTCGTCGGCGGCCAGATCGTCAGGGAGGTCTTCGGCGGCGAGCAGCCGATCGGCCCCATGTACGCCTTCGTCGGCATCAGCGGCATGGCCAAGATGAGCAGCTCCAAGGGCGGCGTGCCCACGCCCGCCGACGCGCTGGAGATCATGGAGGCGCCCCTGCTGCGCTGGCTGTACGCCCGCCGCAAGCCCAACCAGTCCTTCAAGATCGCATTCGACCAGGAGATCCAGCGCCTCTACGACGAGTGGGACGCGCTGGAGCGCAAGGTCGCGGACGGCACGGCGCTTCCCGCCGACGTCGCGGCGCACACGCGGGCGATCGGCACCGCCTCCGGTCCGCTGGTCACCACCCCGAGGCCGGTGCCGTACCGCACGCTGGCCTCCGTGGTGGACGTCTCCGCCGGGGACGGCGAGCAGACCCTGCGCATCCTGCGGGATCTCGACCCCGCCGATCCGATCGACTCCCTGGACGAGGTCAGGCCCCGGCTCGACCGGGCGGCCCACTGGATCACCACCCAGGTGCCGGCCGACCAGCGCACCCGTGTGCGGGACGAGCCCGACACGGAGCTGCTCGAGTCCCTCGGCGACGCCGAGCGGGAGTCGCTCCGGCTGCTGCTGGACGGGCTCGACGACCACTGGTCGCTTGACCTGCTGACCACCCTCGTCTACAGCGTGCCCAAGCTGCAGGCGGGCCTGGCGGCCGACGCGAAGCCCACGCCGGAGTTGAAGGCCGCCCAGCGTGCCTTCTTCGCGTTGCTGTACCGGCTGCTGGTCGGGCGTGACACCGGCCCGCGCCTGCCGACGCTGCTCCTCGCGGTCGGCGCCGACCGGGTGCGCAAGCTGCTCGGCGCCTGAGTCCGGCCGTCGCGGCCCGGGGGCGTCACCCCGGGCCCGCGACGCGGTGTCAGCGCGCTCCGCCGTTGACGTAGAGCGTCTGGCCGCTGACGTAGGACGCCTCATCGCTGGCGAGGAACGCGATGACGGAGGCCACCTCGCCGGGTTGCCCCACGCGACGCAGCGGCGTCGCCTGGGCGGCCCGATCCTGGTGGTCCTCGACCGTTGAGCCGACGCGCCGCGCCGTGGCGGCCGTCATCGCGGTGGAGATGTAGCCGGGAGCGACGGCGTTGACGTTGATGTTGAACGGGCCGAGCTCGATCGCCAGCGTGGCGGTGAGCCCCTGCACCCCGGCCTTGGCCGCGGCGTAGTTCGCCTGGCCCCGCGCCCCCAGGGCCGATCGGCTGCTGAGGCTGACGATCTTCCCGTACCGCGCCTCCACCATGTACTTCTGGGCCGCCTGGCAGCACAGGTAGACGCTGGTGAGGTTCGTGGCGAGCACGGAGTCCCAGTCGCCGCGGCTCATCTTGAACAGCAGGTTGTCGCGGGTGATCCCCGCGTTGTTGACCAGAATGTCCAGGCCGCCGAACTCGTCGGCCACCCGGCCGGTCATCTCGGTCACCGCGGCCTCGTCGGTGACGTCGCAGGCGAAGGCTCCGGCGGTCCCGCCGGTCTCCCTGATCTGGCGCGCCACCACCTCCGCGCGGTCGAGCTGGAGGTCTACCACGGCCACCCTCGCCCCCTGCGCGGCGAGCAGGGTGGCGGTCGCCGCTCCGATGCCCTGGGCCGCGCCCGTCACGATGGCGGTCCGGTTCTGGAATCTGGTCACTATCGGTTCTCCTCGCGTTTCGCGGGTCGGGATGTGCGGATCAGAACGCGTTCACGCCGGTGAGCGCGCGTCCGATGAGGAGGTGCTGGATCTGCGAGGTCCCCTCGTAGAGGGTGGTCACCCGGGCGTCGCGCAGGTACTTGCCGACCGGGAACTCGTCGACGTAGCCGTATCCGCCGAAGACCTGAAGCGCGTTGTTGGCCGCGCGCACCGCCGCCTCGCTGGCGAAGAGCTTGGCGATCG
Source organism: Microtetraspora glauca (assembly GCA_001570385.1). Taxonomy (GTDB): domain Bacteria; phylum Actinomycetota; class Actinomycetes; order Streptosporangiales; family Streptosporangiaceae; genus Microtetraspora; species Microtetraspora glauca. The sequence goes on from BBYL01000015.1 coordinate 134,196, forward strand.
ACGCCTCCGTGGTGAACTTCTCGCCCCGGTCGATCAGGTCGGCGACCCGCCAGGCCAGCAGCCGGGAGGCGTCGAGATCGATCCGGATCTGTGCCAGGAGCTGCTGGACGAGCTGGTACGACGCGATCGGCTTGCCGAACTGCCGGCGTGCCGACGCGTACTCCACGGCGGCGTCCAGGCACCCCTGGATGATCCCTGTGCAGCCGGCCGCGAGCGACATGCGCCCCTTGTCCAGGGCGGTCATCGCGATCCGGAAGCCCTTGCCCTCCTCGCCCAGCCGCGCGGAGCCGGGCACCCGCACCTGGTCGAGGACCAGTTCGGCGGTGGCCTGGCCGCGCAGGCCCAGCTTCCCGTGGATCTCGCGCCGGTCGAGTCCCGCGGCGGAGGTCGGGACGAGGAACGCGGTGACGCCTCTCGGGCCCTCCTCGCCGGTCCTGGCGAACACGATCGCCACCTCGGCCCAGGTCCCGTTGGTGATGAAGACCTTCTCGCCGCTGATCACCCAGTCATCGCCGTCGCGTACGGCACGCGTGGTCAGCGATCCCGCGTCGGAACCCGTGCCGGGCTCGGTGAGCGCGAAGCAGCCGAGCGCCTCCCCCGAGCACAGCCGCGGCAGCCACTCCCGGCGCTGCTCCTCGGTGCCGAAGGTGAGGATCGACTTGGCGACGAGGCCCAGGGACACGGACACGATGCCGCGCACCGACGAGTCGCCTCGGCCGAGCTCCTCGATCATGAGGCAGTAGGTCGTGTGATCGCCGCCGGAACCGCCGTACTCCTCGGGGATCGTCAGCCCGAGGAACCCGATCTCGCCGAGCTTGGCGACGATCGCGGTGTCGACCTTCTCGGCGCGGTCCCAGTCCCGGACGTGCGGGAGCACTTCCTTGTTGACGAACTCCGCCGCGAGCGCGCGTACCGCCTGCTGCTCCTCCGACAGGGTCAGGTCCATCGGGGTCCTCTCACTCTGGGTTACAGTAGCGAGGAAACTACCACTGTTAGTTTGGGTCGTCCAGGGAGGGTGATCCCTGTGGGACCATGGCACCCGGACGCGGAGCCCCGCGCCCGGAGCGAGAGGGAGACGTGACGTGGGACGGCCGAGCCGCCCGATGCTCAGCCCCGGCATCATCGTGGCCGCGGCCACCGAGCTGATCGACGCCGAGGGACTGGAGGCGTTGTCCACCCGGCGGCTCGCCGCCGAGTTGGGGGTGAGCGCCCCTTCGCTCTACAACCACTTCCGGAACAAGGACGAGATCCTCGACGCGGTGGCCGACTCGATCATCGCCAGGGTGGACGTCTCATCGTTCCAGACCCACGACTGGAAGTCCGCGCTGCTGCTCTGGGGGCATTCCTATCATCGCGAGCTGCGGAAACACCCTCGGATCGTGCCCTACCTGGCGAACGGGCCGGGGCGCAGGCCGGCCGCGCTCGCCATGGCCGACGCCGTGTACGGCGGACTGATCCGGGCCGGCTGGCCTCCGGCGCGGGCCACCCACGTGGGGGCGCTCATGCGCTATTTCGTCGTCGGGTCGGCGGTGGGATCGTTCGCGATGGGCTTCGCGGGGGACGAGACCCTCGACGAGACGCGATATCCGCACCTGGGGGACGCCCACCTGCTGCCCGAGCACCAGGAGGCGGTCGACGAAGGGGCCTTCGCCCTCGGCCTCGACTCTCTCATCGCCGGACTGGCGATCACCTTCGACACCATCACCCGGCGCTGACTAACACCGATAGTTATAGCGGCGCGGTGCTGGTCATAGAGCGGCACGGTGCGCCGCTCAGGAGACGGCGGGTCCCTCGACCAGTTCCTCGGCGAGCAGGTCCATGAGGAGCCCGTCATGCCAGGTGCCGTCGGGGCCACGCTCGTAGTTCCGCATGACGCCGACCCGGCGGAAGCCCACCTTCTCGTAGCACCGGATCGCGGCGGCGTTGGCCGCTGCCGGGTCGATGGTCAGCCGGTGGTGGCCGTGGTCGGCGATCAGATGCCGGGCCAGCGTCCGAACCGCGTCGGTGCCGATGCCGCGGCCGTGCACCGCGGGATCGAGGTAGACGTCGATGCTCGCGTGCCGATACTCGGGATCGTCCTCCGCCGCCCACTGGATCTGGCCGACCACGCGTCCGTCGCACACGATCGCGAGGACGGCGGTGTCCGGATCGTTCAGGTCGTCGGAAACCTCCGCGGCCAGGTCCGCGCCGCCCCGCCACCACCGGTACACCTCGGGAGTGGACCGGATGGTGACGAGCGCCGGAACATCGGCGGCCGTGGCGGGCCGCAACGCCACGGCCGTGCCGTACAGGGTGGGATGCGGGTCGAGGGACATGCTCGGGGACGCTACCGCGGCGGTCCCGCCGACGGGTGCGAAATCGGGTTGATCCGGGCGTGGGCGGGGAGGCATCCTCGCGGGCATGACGCAGTCGCCGGAGTTCCCGCCCGAGATCCTCGACTACTACGTGCGAGGGAGAGAGGACGAGCGGCTGCGCACCGGCCGGGGACGGCTGGAGTTCTGGCGCACGCGGGACGTGCTGCGCCGGGTCCTGCCGCCCGCTCCAGCCCAGGTCATGGACGTCGGCGGGGGCAGCGGCGTGCACGCCGAGTGGCTGGCCGCCGACGGCCATGACGTCGAGCTGATCGATCCGGTGCCGTTGCACGTGGAGCAGGCGTCCCGACTGGCCGGCGTCACGGCGCGGGAGGGGGACGCGCGGGCACTGGAGGCCGCCGACGCCTCGGCCGACGCCGTCCTGCTGCTCGGCCCGTTGTACCACCTCACCGACCGGGCCGACCGGGTGCGCGCCCTGGCCGAGGCTCGCCGGGTCGTACGGCCAGGCGGGGTGATCGCGGCGGCGACCATCAGCCGGTGGGCCGCCGTGCACGACATGGTCAGGTCGGGCCGTTACACCGAAGAGCCGGTCCGTCACGTGGTCGACGACTCGGCGTGGCACGGCCTGCTCCGCGGGAACGAACGGATCGGCTTCACCACCGCCTATTTCCACGACCCGGACGAGATCCTCGGCGAGTTCGCCGACGCGGGCCTGCCCGGCGCCCGGCGGTACGCCCTGGAGGGCGTGTTCGGCCTTTACGCCGACGTGGAGGAGTGGCTGGATGACCCGGAGCGTCGCGAGCTGCTGCTCGGCGTGGCCAGGCGTTCGGAGGGGGAGCCCACCCTGCTCGGCGTCGCCGGCCACATGCTCACCGTCGCCCACACCTGACCACCCGCGCCAGCGGGAACCTTGCGGGAAGCGAAGCGGTCAGGAGGCGAGAAACACCTCGCTGAGATGCCATTCCAGGGCTTCGGGATCAGGGTGGTCACGCAGATGGTCGGGCACGGCAATCGCCGTTCCGGCACGGCGGTAGAACTCCTTGCCGTCGCCGAACTCCTCACGTAGCCGAGGGCTGACCCGCAGTCGATGTTTCGGATCGACGGCCAGATAGCCGCGGTCATACAGGATGTGCACGTCCGAACGCAGCAGCAGGCCGTTGTCCAAGCGGTGGGTACCTCCTGCGGAGATCGGGCGGATATGGGCGGCCTGCAGCACGGGGCGGATCTTCTCGCCGGTGATCGCGCAACGTCGGTGGTAGGCGTTGAGGACAACAGCTTGAAAAGCCTGCTGGCCGAGGCGCTGGGGGACCAGGCGGGGGTCGCCGTAGACGGGACCCTCGCGGTGCCACGGCCGTGACACGTCGATCTCGACCCGATTGTCGCCGAGCAGGCGCGCGACCAGATCATGGAAGTAGTCGGCCTCGGGGTGGACAGCCAGATCGTAGCCCTTGCCCTGCACGATGTTGGAAGCGAAGTCCGGGGGTTCGGCCGCGGGCTGGTCGAAGAAGCAGGTGTCGCGAATCAGGACGCAGCCGATGACCGGGTCCTCGCTTGGGGCGATGGGTTGCTTGCGGTAGCGGCTGATCCGCTGCCGCATCTCCAGTAGGCCGGTGGCCCCGTTGGCCTCACCGAAGATGTCCCAAGCCTCTGAAAGTCGGAGCTGTTCGAAGCCGTTGAAGAAGCCGCCACCCACCACCCGGTTGTGGGGGTGATGGGTCTTGAAGAAGAACGGCTCGCCGGGGCTGAGCACGCGGAACCGGGTGTTCCCGGAAGGACGCCAGAAGTTGGCCTCGGTGAGGGTTGGACGGTTGGCGAGGAACCGGTACCAGTCGCCGTCAGTAACCCCGACATATGCCTTCACATGGTGAATTCTGCCGACCGCTGATCAAGTTTGTCAGGACTATTTGTACATCCGGCCGCACTCGAGGAGGGCGCGCCGTTGACCGATGGCGAGTGGGCCGGGAGCCTGTTCTGCCGGACTCCGCTGTGGCTGGGCCGGGGTCGAGCGAGGCTCAGCGTTCGATGTGCAGCTCTACGGTGCGGCCGTCGGGGTCATGGAGCAGATGTCGTCCGGCGGCGTATCCGGGAAGGGTCTCCACGGCGAATCCGAGCCGCAGCGGGCCTGTCGTACCCGTGGCGGCGGGATAGATCTCGAAGACCATCCCGTCCGGAAGGACCGCGGCGTGGTGCGGCGGCCCGCTCCCGTGCTGCTCGGCCTGGAAGGCCAACCCCAGGGAGGCGTAGAAGCGGCGGCATTCCTCACGCCGGGTGGTGTAGATCACGAGAAGGTTCGCCCGCATCGCTCCAGTGTGGAGCGGTGAACGCGTGGCCGACGACCGGGAAAACAGAGAATCCCAGGCCGTGGGCCTGGGATCTCATATGTGGACGATACTGGGATTGAACCAGTGACCTCTTCCGTGTCAGGGAAGCGCTCTCCCGCTGAGCTAATCGTCCTTGGCTTGGGGCCAGAGGTGGAGACGGGATTTGAACCCGTGTACGCGGCTTTGCAGGCCGCTGCCTCGCCTCTCGGCCACTCCACCACGTAAAGCTCCGAGCGGAAGACGGGATTCGAACCCGCGACCCTCACCTTGGCAAGGTGATGCTCTACCACTGAGCCACTTCCGCGTGATTTCCGCCCGAGGCGGCCTCACGCAGAGAACTCTAGCGAATCCGCGCCCACTCCCCAAATCAAGTGGGACACCGATGCGGTGTAAGCAGCTAACATTGCAAACGCTAGTTACCAAGTGCTGGAAGAGTGGAACCATGCGCGACAACGAGGTCGTGGAGATCGGGCCGGCGCCGCTGGCCTTCGACGACGTGATCAGCGTGGCCAGGTACGGCAGGGCCGTACGGCTCGGAGACGACGCGATCGCCGAGATGGCCGCCTCCCGCGGCAGAATCGAGGAACTCGCGGAGGGCGACACCCCCGCCTACGGCGTCTCCACCGGGTTCGGCGCGCTCGCCACCCGGCACATCGACCCCGCCCTGCGCGGCCGGCTCCAGCGAAGCCTGGTCCGCTCGCACGCCGCCGGATCGGGCCCGGAGGTGGAGACCGAGGTCACCCGGGCCATGATGCTCCTGCGGCTGCACACGCTCGCCACCGGTCACACCGGCGTGCGCCCCGTGACCGCCAGGGTTCTGGAGAGCCTCCTCAACGCCGGGATCACGCCCGTGGTCCACGAGTACGGCAGCCTCGGCTGCTCCGGCGACCTCGCCCCGCTCGCGCACGTCGCCCTGACGATCATGGGGGAGGGGGTCGTCCGCGACCGCGAGGGCCGCGTCCGGCCCGCCGACGAGGCGCTCAAGGAGTACGGGATCGAGCCGGTCGAGCTGGCGGCCAAGGAAGGGCTCGCCCTCATCAACGGCACCGACGGCATGCTCGGCATGCTCGTGCTCGCCCTCCACGACCTGGAGCGGCTGCTCAGGACGGCCGACATCAGCGCCGCGATGAGCGTCGAGGCGCTGCTCGGCACCGACCGGGTCTTCGACGCGGCGCTCCAGGCCCTGCGTCCCCACCCGGGCCAGGCCGCCGCCGCGGCCAACATGCGAACCCTGCTCGCCGGTTCGGCGATCATGGCCTCGCACCGGGACGGCTCGTGCACCCGCGTGCAGGACGCCTACTCGCTGCGCTGCGCGCCCCAGGTCGCCGGTGCGGCCAGGGACACCGTCGCGCACGCCGCCGTCGTCGCCGGGCGCGAGCTCGCCAGCGCGATCGACAACCCCGTGGTGCTCGCCGACGGGCGGGTCGAGTCGAACGGCAACTTCCACGGCGCTCCCGTGGCGTACGTGCTGGACTTCCTGGCCATCGCGGTCGCCGACGTCGCGTCGATGGCCGAGCGGCGGACCGACCGCATGCTGGACGTCGCGCGCAGCCACGGACTGCCCGCGTTCCTGGCCGACGACCCGGGCGTGGACTCCGGGCACATGATCGCCCAGTACACGCAGGCGGCCATCGTCTCCGAGCTCAAGCGCCTGGCGAACCCCGCGAGCGTCGACTCGATCCCGAGCTCGGCGATGCAGGAGGACCACGTCTCGATGGGCTGGTCGGCCGGACGCAAGCTTCGCCGGGCGGTCGACGGCCTGACCCGGGTGCTCGCCGTCGAACTGCTCACCGCCGCGCGGGCCATCGACCTGCGGGCGCCGCACGCGCCGGCGCCCGCGACGGGGGCCGTGACCGGGGTGATCAGGGAGTCGGTCGCCGGACCCGGGACGGACCGGTTCCTCGCGCCCGAGATCGAGGCGGTGGTGCGGCTCGTCGCCGACGGGGCCGTGGTCTCCGCCGCCGAATCCGTCACGGGCCCCCTGGCCTGAACCGCTCGGCTCGCCGGGAGCGACCCCGCGCCGTCACCGCCAGTAGTTGTTGGCGGCCGCGATCGTGGCGAACTCGATCGCCACGACCTGCGCCGCCGAGGTGAGGCCGTCGACGTTCTCGGCGTAGTCGGGGCGCCCGTCCCTGAGCACGTCCACGTCCGGCTGGATGGCGCGCACCGTGTGGCGCGCCATCAGGACGGCCAGCGCCCGGCCGTCCTCCGGGGTCGCCGTGATCAGCGAGTTTCCCGGTACGAGTTCCATCTCGGCTCCTTGCTCCCGCGCGGCCTGTCGGGGCGCGCTCGGGGTTCCCGCCGCTTTCCTCCAGTTACGTACGGTAACAACCGGTCGTGCGGTGCGCGCCGAGGGGCCGGTCAGGCGATGGCCGCGATCACCTCGACTTCGAGCAGCACGTCGGGATGGAAGAGGCGGGAGACCTCGACCGTGGTGCTCGACGGCGGCTCCCCGGTGACGTACCGCGCCCGGACGTTCCCGTAGTCGGCCAGCCGGTCCATGTCGGTGACGAACGTCTTGATGTGGATCACGTCGCCGAACGAGCTGCCCTGGTTCGCGAGGATCCGGCCCAGGTTCTCGAAGATGTACTCCGACTGGCGGGCGATGTCGTCCCGGCCGACGATCTGCCCGCCCGCGTCCAGCGCGACCTGCCCGGACACGAAGAGCAGGTCCCCGAAGCGCACCGCGTGGGAGTACCACCCGTTGGTCGCGGGGACGGTGGCCGGATTGATCCGTTCGGCGATCTTCCCGCTCCGCGGCTCACTCCGCCGCCCGGCCGCCCATCGGATGACGGCGGTGAGGTCCTCGGAGCCGAGCCCCGCGTCCGCCGCCTCGGCGAGCAGGTCCCGCGCCGCGGCGGCCACCGTCTGCTCCGCGCCGACACCGGCGGTCGCGAGCCGCAGGTCCTTCGCCGCGAGGCCCAGCGCGTACCGGGTCTCGGAGGGCTCCTCCTCGATCGCGGGCCGCAGCCGCTGGACGAGCGCGCCGAGCGGGGTCCCGGCCAGCACGTCCAGGAAGGCCGCGCGGTCCACGCCCATCCGCTCCGCGTACGCCAGGTTCTCCGCGAGCATCACCTGGGCCGGGACGAGCGCGCTCATGAGGGCCAGCTTGAGTGCCGCGCCGGCTCCCGTACGGCCCACCTCTCGGACGGTTCCGAAGACGGCCAGCACGGCACGGCAGCGCGCCAGATCCTCGGGCGAGCCGCCGGCCAGGACGACCAGGTTCCCCTCACGCGCGGGTGCGACGCTGCCGAGGACGGGAGCGTCGACCAGCCCCGTTCCGGGAGGCAGCGATCTCCGGATCCGGGCGACGGCGTCGGGGCCGATGGTGGACATCTCGACCACGACCGTCCCGGGTCGCAAGCCGGGCAGCGCGGCGCGCACGACGGATTCGACGGCGTCGGGGTCGGCAAGCATCGTGACCACCAGATCCGCGCCGGTGACGGCCTCCGCCGGGGTGGCCGCCACCGTGGCGCCCGGCAGGTCCTTCGGGGTGCGGTTCCAGACGGTCACCGTGTGCCCGGCGTTCACGAGGCGCCGGGCCATGGGGGCACCCATGTGCCCCAGTCCGAGGAAAGCGATCATGTCTTGTGACTGTAGGCACGCCCGACCCATTCCACCAGCGACTAGATTGCATGTAAGACATGCGCAGAAGTCATGGATGGAAGGAGGGGCGTGTTCGAGTCGGACGCGCTCAGGCTGCTCGACGCCGTCGCCCGTACGGGCTCGTTCACGGCGGCCGCCGCCGAGCTGAACTACACGCAGTCCGCCGTCTCGCGGCGCATCGCGTCCCTGGAGACCCAGGCCGGTGGGCCGCTGTTCGAGCGGCTGCCCCGGGGGGTACGGCTGACGCCCGCCGGGCACGCGCTCCACCGGCACGCGCTGGAGGTCCTGAACAGTCTGGAAGCGGCGGCGGAGGAGTTGTCGGCCATCCACCGGGGCGCCGGAGGGAGGCTCCGCGTCGGCGCCTTCGCCACGGCCAACGCGGCCCTGGTGCCCCGCGCGCTGCGCGTCTTCCAGGGCGAGCGGCCGGGCGTGGAGACCAGGATCGTCGAAGGGCCGAGCAGCCGCCTCGTGGAACGCCTCGTGGCCGGCATGATCGACATCGCCGTGGTCAGCGACTATCCGTCAGGGCTCGTCACGGGATCGGAGACGCGGCTCGTCCCGCTTCTGGAGGACGAGCTCCTCGTCGCGCTGCCGCGTGACCATCCGCTGGCCGGGAACCAGGTGGTCGACCTGCGCGACCTGAAGGACGAGAACTGGATCGAGGCGTCCCCGCGCCCGAGCCCGCACGAGACGGTGATCTTCGCCTCGTGCGTGCGGGCCGGTTTCACGCCGAAGACCGGTTTCCGCGTCGCCGAATGGATGGGCAAGCTCGGATACGTCGCCGCCGGTCTCGGTGTCACCCTGGTCCCCGCCATGGTGGCGCCGGGCATACGCCACCGCGGCGATCTCGTGCTTCGCCCGCTCGGCGAGTTCGCCTCGCGCCGGACGGTGTACGCCGCGCTGCCGTCCGAGGCGCCGATTCCCGCGGCGCTGGCGTTCCTGCGGTCGCTCCAGGACGAGGCCTGATCGGAACGCGTACGCGACGGGGTGTGAGAGGGCACCGGCCGGATAGGGCGAGAATGGACCGGTGCACGACGCTTTCGCCCACGTGGGGGGCCGCCTGGCCACCGGACTGCGCGATGTGACCACCGATCTGGCCGCTCTCGACGGGACCGGATGGTGGGCCGTCGTCGTGACCTATGAGGGCAAGGTCACCTGCGCGCGCTTCGGCGACGTGCGGCCCGCGCCGCTGCCCCGGCCACGCGCGCCGTGGCGGGGCCCGGCCCCCGGGGAGTGGACGACGTCGCTCGACCGGCGGGCGTACGAGGCGGGCGTGAGCGCGATCAGGGACTACATCGAGCAGGGGGAGGTCTACCAGGCGAACCTCTGCCGGGTGCTGTCGGCACCGCTGCCGGGCGACGCCGATCCGGCGGCCCTCGCCGTACGCCTCGCGAAGGGCAACCCGGCCCCGTACGCCGCGGTGATCAGCGTTCCCGGACTGACGGTCGTGTCGGCCTCGCCCGAGCTGTACCTCTCGCGGGCCGGAGACGTGGTCGAATCCAAGCCGATCAAGGGGACCGGGGTCACCGCGGCGGACCTGCTCGACAAGGACCACGCCGAGAACGTGATGATCGTCGATCTGGTGCGGAACGACCTCGGCCGGGTCGCCGAGGTCGGCTCGGTTTCGGTGCCCGCGCTCTGCGAGATCGAGGAGCATCCGGGTCTCGTCCACCTCGTCTCGACCGTACGGGCCCGGCTCGCGCGTGGCGCCGGCTGGCCGGACCTGCTCGCCGCGACCTTCCCGCCGGGATCGGTGACGGGAGCGCCGAAATACACGGCACTTCAGATCATCAATCGGCTCGAACCAGAGCCGCGGGGGCCTTACTGTGGGGCAGTGGGCTGGGTCGACGCCGACCGGCGGGAAGCCGCGCTGGCGGTCGGCATCCGCACCTTCTGGGTGGAGCAAGGCATGATCCGTTTCGGCACCGGAGCGGGCATCACGTGGGGTTCGGACCCCACGCGGGAGTGGCGCGAAACCGAGTTGAAGGCGTCCCGGCTCATCGCACTCGCGTCGCGGAGCTAGCACGAGCAGGGATGGAGACCTAGATGGCTGTACCCGTGTGGGTCAACGGTGAATTGCTGGACCCGGAGAAGGCCGCCGTCTCGGTCTTCGATCACGGGCTGATGGTCGGTGACGGCGTCTTCGAGACGATCAAGTTCGTGCACGGGGAGTCGTTCGCGCTCACCCGCCACCTGGACCGGCTCGCGCTCTCGGCCAAGCGGATGGACCTTCCCGAGCCCGATCTCGGCGCCATCGCCGACGGCGTGCGGCAGTGCCTCGCCGCCGCGCCGACGTGGCCGCTGGGCCGGATCAGGATCACCTACACCAGCGGGCCGGGGCCGCTCGGCTCCGACCGCGGTTCCGACGGGACCAACGCGATCGTCATCGTCGCCGAGCAGAAGCCGTTCCCCGAGACGGCGGCGGTCACCGTCGTGCCCTGGCCGCGCAACGAGCGCGGCGCCCTCGCGGGGGTCAAGAGCACCTCCTACGGCGACAACGCCAAGGCCCTCGCGTACGCCAAGGAGCGCGGAGGCGCCGAGGCGATCTTCGAGAACCTCGCGGGCAACCTCTGCGAGGGCACCGGCAGCAACGTCTTCATCGTGACCGGTGGACGCCTGGTGACGCCGACGCTGGCGTCCGGCTGCCTGGCCGGCGTGACGAGGGCGCTGGTCCTCGAGTGGTGCGGCGGGACCGAGGAGGACGTCCCCATCTCCGCGCTGTACGAGGCGGAGGAGGCGTTCCTCACCTCCACGACGCGTGACGTCCAGCCGATCCGGCTGGTCGACGACCGCGAGCTGCCCCTGGCGCCCGGTCCCGTCACGCTCGCGGCGATGAAGGCGTTCGCCGAGCGGTCCGCGGCCGACCTGGACCCGTGACGGGTCAGTCGCCGTACGCGTACTGGGTCTGGGCGTTGAACTCCTTCAGGGTCACGCTCTTGGCGGGGTCCGTGCGCGGGTCGTCGATCCGCAGGACGTCCAGACCCTTCGTGATGTCGCTCGAGTAGATGTGGCCGTTGTAGTAGTACGCCGACCAGGAGCCGCCGATCTGCAGCCCCGGCCGCAGGGGGCCGCGTTCGAAGAAGGCGATCTCCACCGGGTGGTCGGAGTCGGTGAAGTCCCAGACGGAGACCCCTCCCTGGTACCACCCCTGGACCATGATGTCCTTGCCCGGCACCGGGATGAGCGCCCCGTTGTGGGCCACGCAGTTCTCCGACGCCCCCTGGGGCCTGGGGATCTTGAAGTAGCCGTGCCGTACGAGCTCGCGGTCGGCGGTGATCTCGTAGACGGCGTTCGCGCCCTTGGTGTCGTGGCCGGAGGAGTCGCACGTCGCGACCATCCCGCCGCCCAGCTCGTCGCCGAACACGACCTTGGTTCCGGCGTTGTTGAAGGTGGCCGAGTGCCAGAGGGAGAAGTTCTCCCGGTCGGTCACGGTCCTGAGGACCTTGGGGCCGACGGGGTCGGCGATGTCCAGCAGGTAGCCGTCCCCGTAGCAGGCGGCGGCGGCCAGCTTCTTCGCCGGGTAGACCGTGATGTCGTGGCAGCCGCCGTACTCCTCGTCCCCCTGGCGGTCCTTGAACAGGGCGGGCTTGGCGACGACCTTGGCCGCCTCGGGATCGCGGACCGGCACCTCGACGATCGAGATGTTGTCGTGGGGCGCCGGGCAGGTCGTCGAGCCGGGGTCCGGCCCGGCGGCGGAGACGTAGAGGTAGAGGGTGTCCGCGTCCGGTCCCGGGGCGATCGCGTGGGTGTGGGAGCCACACTCGGTCCGTACGGCGGAGATGTACTTCGGATTGGCCTTGTCCGAGATGTCGAAGATCCGGATACCCTCCCACGAGGAGGCGTTGGAGGGATCCGAGCGCCCGCTCTGGCAGGTCTCGTCGGTCCGGGGGTCGTCCACGGACACGAACAGCAGGTCGCCGGAGACGGAGACGTCGTTCTGCCCGCCGGGGCAGAGCACCCGGGTGACCACCTTCGGATGGGCCGGGTCGGCGATGTCGTGGACGGTGAACCCGTCGTAGTTCCCGGCGAACGCGTAGTCGCCCTGGAACGCCAGGTCGGAGTTCCAGGAGCGGTTCCCGTCGAAGGGCGCCTCAAGGGGGACGTTCGCGATCGGCGTGATGTTGGGGCTGTGCAGGATCTCGTCCGTGCCGAGGTCCGCGCTGGCGCGTGCCGTACCGCCCGCGGCGGGTGACGCGGACTCGGCGGGCACCGCACGGGCCGGGTCGGAGGAGGGCGGGGCGCCGGAGGAGCCGGAGGCGCAGGCCGTCGCGAACAGTGCCGTCGCCAGGCACGCCATCAGTCCCGCACGCTTCACTGTTCCCCCTGGATCTTGGAGACTGCCCCACTATGGAAGTTATGTCGGGCAGAAGCGGCGTGCGGGGCGCTTTGGTAACAGTTGTGCTGGCAGTTCTGGGCTCGGCGCTGATGTCGGTGAGCGGATGCGCCGCGGAGGAGCCGTCCCCCGACCGCCCCGCGCCCTTCGTCGCCGGATCAGGAGCGCCCGTCGTGGTGCCGGGCTCTCCCGGAGGGCTGGCCCGTACGGCGACGCCGGGTGAACGGATCGGCGACTCGGACTCGCGGGCCGCGGCGGCGGACGTGCGCTTCGCCGAGGCGATGATCCCGCATCACCGGCAGGCCCTGGAGATGGCCGGACTGGCCGGGGCCAGGGAGGCGGGGGACGCGGTGACCGCGCTCGCGGAGCGCATCGCCGGAAGCCAGGGGCCCGAGATCGCGACGATGACGTCATGGCTCGCATCCCTCGGCCGTCCCGCGCCGGCCGTACACGCTCATGCTCGCGAGAGCGAGTACGGCATGGCCACGCTGGAGGAGATGAACCAACTGCGCGGCGCGCGCGGCGCCGCCTTCGACAGCCTGTTCCTACGGTTGATGATCAGACATCACGAGGGGGCGGTGCGGATGGCGGGGGAGGAGTTGCGCGGCGGCACGGACCGGCTCATGAGGGAGATGGCCCGTGACGTCGTATCGGGGCAGCGGGCCGAGATCGGCCGCATGAGGCGCATCCTGGGTTAGGAGCTCCAAAGCATGTTGCTGAGCTCGTCGTCCAGGTCCATGAAGTCGGTCTCACGGCCGGCGGGGACGAGCTCGAACGTGCGGTGCAGGAACTGCGTCAGCGGAGCCAGGGGGACTTCGAACAGAGCCTGTCCAAACGGAGAGGTGAGACTTATGTTCAGCGTGCGCTCGCCGTCGGAACGGGCGGGCCACACCTGGACGTCTCCTTCCCCCACGCGCCGGACGATGCCGACGGTCAGCAACTCGCGAGCAAAGATCCACTCGACCGGTTCGTCGTTCCCCACATGGAAGGCCATGCGTATGGCGTAAGGGTCCTCGGCCGTGTAACTGAGCCCGGCGAGCAGGGGCACGGTAGTACGGTCGGGGACCACAAGTCGAAGGCCCAGCTCGGCAGTGACGGTGGTGCTGTTCATCGTCAGCCAAACCTTTCGTGTCGGGTCCCCTCACAGGGGCTTGCAACTGCTCTCACGGACTCACTCTCGCCCGCGAAGCTATGTACGCGAACGAAGAAACCCGTAGGAGAGATTCCGCTTCCGGGGCCTTCTGTAACGCATCTCACAGGTAGACATTTGAGCATCTACCTGCCCAAACATCGCTAACAGGCGCATGTTGGCGCCGGTTTTGCGTGTCGTTCCGACTGTCATGGCGAAGTCTTGCACGGTACAAATGATCTTAGCTCGGTGCGTATGGGTCGAGTCTGGGGCATCACGATGCTATGACAACACGGCGCCCTCCTGCCGGTCCGACTGGAAACGTTTCGGTTGAGGTCGAGGACCGGATGCGATCTCGACGGCCCGGCGGTGGCCATGAGGTCGGCGCGACGCGGAGGCTGTCGGGGTGGTGTGTCCGGGGGTGGTCCGTTCGCTTCGCCAGGACCCCTTCGAGTGCGGTATGGTTTTCCCCGTCGGCGCCGCAAGGGGCCGATCATCCCGGGCGATTAGCTCAGCGGGAGAGCGCTTCGTTCACACCGAAGAGGTCACTGGTTCGATCCCAGTATCGCCCACCACATAGATGCAGTTCAGAGGCCGGACCCCGAGATTGGGGCTCCGGCCTTTCGCTTTCTGGACCGTGGTTGGACCGCGGGACCAGACGTCACGTTCCGTCCCGGACCGTCACGGAGCCGCCTTCCCTGGCACCGGACGATCTCTCGCAGATCGATGCCTGTCCGACTGTTGCCGCCCACCCAGGACCGGGAAAGCGGCGGCTGAACCGGGGTTCGCGATGGCGCTGGTAGCGGCGGCCGAAAATTCGCGTTCTGCCGAGACAACATCCAGCGGGGGCGACGCCGACGGCACCCTCGGGCCGTACGTCGAACGGCTGGTCGGAGCGGGAGAGTGGGCGTTCTGGGACTGAGAGCGCGGGCGGAGCCGCCCTCCGCTTGATCGTTTTTGCCGTACGCTCCGGGGATGCCGAGGTCTATCCCGCCGGTCGCCTCCCCGCCGCCCCGCTTCGCGTGTGCGGCCGTCGCACGCGCGGTGATCTGTGCGCTCCTCTTGCTGCCGCTGTCCGCGTGCGGCCTCGGTGGACGTATGTCGTCGGGAGAGTTCCAGGACCGCGCCCGTGAGGTGGACCGCTGGCGCGGGTCCAAGGACGACCTCGCGTGGCGGACCGGCTTCGTCCCGCTGGAGGGCCCCGACATCCCGCCGCCGTTGCAGAGGATCCCGTACTGGGCGGCCCTGAGCGCGCACAACGGCGCGTGGGCCCTCGATGTAGCGCTTCCCGCCGAATCACCGCGCGCCGCGCCGCTGAGCTGGCCGGACGGCTCCACGCTGACGGTTCCGCTGGTCGAGGCGGCGACGGCGTACGCGGAGCTGAGCAGGCCCGCCGACTTCATCGAGGAGGAGTGCCCGCAGGGCGGCTGCACCACCCTGCATGTCACCGGAGCCGAGTTGGGTGACGCGCCGTTGCGCACCGGCCGGGGGACGATCCGGGTGCCCGTCTGGTACTTCACGGTGAAGGGGGTCAAGGGGAAGTTCGGGTGGATGGCTGTCGCCCCGTCCGCGATCGCTCCGCGCCCGGTCCAGCGGGATGGCGAGTACGAGGAGGTGATGGCCTACGACCTCGACCCGGCGAGACCTCGGGACCTTCTCCTCCGGTACGGCCACGGCCGGTGCGACAAGATCCACGGCCCCCGTGCTTACGAGACCGACGATCTGGTGGTGGTCGACGTGGATCTCGAAAACAGCGGTAAACCCTGCACGCTGGAGCTCATCGGGGCCCGGACCAGTGTCACGCTTGCCAAGCCCCTGGGCGACCGGCTCCTGCTGGACTCCGGCACCGGTCTGCCGGTGCTTCACGAGACGTTGCTGCGCTGAACGCGACGATTTGATCTACATCGTAAAGGTGCTGACGTGTGGTCACATGAAGCGCCCGGCGGGCGACGTGATCTTCGCCGGTGTGGCTCGGATCTCATCTTCGAGGGCGGTGACGATGGCCTGGGCGGCTTGGCGTAGCCGTACGCGGCGTGCGGTGAGATCGTCGGCGAACCGCCGGGCTTCCACGCCGATCCAGACGGCCTGGCCGGTGAACTGGCGGTGGGCGGGGTCGAGCGCGGCTTCGAGGACGGCGATCCGCGCCCTGACCTCCGCCAGCGTCTGCTCCAGGGCCTGGCGGCGCGGGTTGGG
Organism: Microtetraspora glauca; assembly: GCA_001570385.1. GTDB lineage: Bacteria > Actinomycetota > Actinomycetes > Streptosporangiales > Streptosporangiaceae > Microtetraspora > Microtetraspora glauca. Next base: position 150,090 of record BBYL01000015.1, read on the forward strand.
GACCATCTGGTCCTCGGGCTGGCTCATATGTCCCTCTGCTGACGGGGGTACGCCGGGCCGATCAATTGGACATTATGGGATCTAGCGCAAGTCGGCCAGCGTTCTGGAGGACTTCATGGCACGTCTCGTACGGCTTGGCGTCACGGTTTGCGCGGCGGCGTTGCTGGCGGTGTCCGGGTGCGGCGACAGGGGCCCCACCGCCGCCCAGGCGGGCGAGACACTCAAGCGCCACATCACCGAGCTGATGAAGGAGGGCCACGTCCTGGATGTCAAGATCACCGATCCGGGTGGACGTGACATCCACTGCGGCGAGGGCAAGGCCAAGCGGACCTTCGCAGCGACAGCCCGGGACGCCACGCCCGAGAGTGAGCCGGATGGCCTCAACACCTTTCTCGTGGGCGTCCTCGCCAGAGTCGCTCCTTATCGGATCGTCGAAGACCGTGGCCCAGCGCCCATCCGGCTCGCCAGCAAGGAGTACGGGACGGTGCTCATCTTGGAGTCGTCGGTCGGGCAGTACAAGGTCCGCGGTGAGACCGAGTGTCTCCGGACCTCATGAGCCGGAGGGGCGTCACACCTGTCTGATCACGCCCGGCGGTCGCGATGCGGAGCGACGATGATGAGGTCGTATGCGGGGGGCATCAGGTGTCGTAGGCCATGGCACGTTCTTTGCCGCGAATGCCGCCGCCCTCGAACCGATTGGCGGCTCTGTCGGACAGCCTGCCCACAGAGAATTGATCGTCGCTGCCCATGCCGTTGGCGGTGGCCCATCTCTCGAACGCTTCCAGCCCGGCGTTGCCCTGCTTGATCAGTTCGGCGAAGGGTTTGAGGTTGCCGTTTGCATCAGCGATGGCGACACCGGGCGGACAGGACGCCTGATACTCGGCGGGCGTGATCTTCGGGGTGAAACCGTTCGTCATGAGGGCCAGCGCGAGCGTGTGCTGGCGGCCGAGTGTCGCGATCGCGGCCTCCTTGCGCAAACCGTCGGTCCGCTTCTGATCCTCCGGCCCGAACGTGTCAACGATCGAGAGCCCACTCCCCAGTGCCAGCCAGAACACCTGGCCGCCCATGCCCGGGATGGACAGACCGGTCACGCCGAGGGTCGAGTTGACGACGAAGCTGCGGATCTTCTCGTTTTGCTCGTCGAGGGTGTCGAGGTCGCCCTGGACTTTCTCGGCGGCGCCCATCTCGAAGCCACGGACATTCCCGAGCATCGTCAGCACGTCGTCCAGGGGTTTGACCTTGCCGGTCCGCTTGACCTCGGCTGCCGCGTCGGTGATCAGACGTGCGGAGAACCGGCCCATCGCGTCGTCGAACGGGGCGAGGTGCTCGGCCGAGTCGGCGAAGGTCTTGAGGAAGCGGTAGGTGTCCTTGGGGCTCAGCCGGAACGCCGAGGTCAGGCCGAGCGCCGACGTGGTGGGCGTGAGCGCGCTGGGCTTGGTCATGTTCGCGTCGCCGATGTTCGCCCCTTCGATGATCTCGGTGGCGTACGCGCCGGCGATCTCCGCCAGGTGTACCCGGGCCCCATCGCCGATCTTGAGGTCCGGCATCATGGTCATCACGGTGTAGGCGAACACGGCCGATTCCTTGCTGTGCTTGCCGTCCTGCTCGTCGTACGCGCCGGAGGCGGCGGCGAGCAGCCGCCCGAACAGGTCGGCCTCGATCTTGTCGGCGGGCGTGTAGTCGTCATCGGCGCGCTCGTTGAGCTGCTTGATGAACTCCTTCAGCTTGGACTGGTCCTTGGTGTACGGCCCGACGGCCTTCTCGATGGCGATCCTCGCAGCGGCGGGATTATTGCCCAGAGCCTGGATGACCCCGATGCCGGCCTTTCGCGGATCGGTCAGCCCTCCTCGTGCCGCGATCGCTCCGGTCAGCCAGCCGGTGGGGAACTTCCCGGCGCCCAGGAGCAGGTCCGCACCCACGCGTTCGTCCCAGTCGTCGGAGGAGGACTGGACCTTGTCCCGGATCTTCGCGAACCCGGGAACGGCCGCACCTCCGGTGACCGCCGTGCCGAAGGCCTCGCTGAGGATGCGGAGCAGTCTCTCGTCGGGCCTGATCGGATCGTCGGTCATGAGACCTTGGTACTGCTGCCGCAGGATTGAGGGGAGTTCGAGGGTGCCCTTCGTGCCCAGGGCCGCGAAGAAGGCGGCGGTGAAGTCGGGGTCGTCCTTGCCCGCGTCCAGTTCGTCGATCACGCGGATGCTTCGCTGGTTGTCCTCGTAGCCGGTCCAGAAGCCGGGCGGGCCGAGCTCGGCGGCGCGTTTGCCCAGGGCTGTGCCCTTCTGCCGGGACTCCTCGGGGGTGCGGACGTCGCGCTCGCGGTAGGGGAGGAGGCCCGCGCCGGGTACCCACGTGAGGGCGTTGTTCGCCTGGATGGTGTCGTTGCGGCGACGTAGTGCCGGGAGTTCGTCCTCGATCCAGCCCTGGATCTGTTTGATCGGTTGTAGCTCGGCCGTCGGCAATTCGGCCGCCACGAGCAGTTGGCGGATCCTTTCGGACTGCTCGCCGATCACATCGCGGCCGTGTTCCAGGGCGGTGATGAAGCCGTGCATCAGGTCGGGGTCGATCCCGCTGTAGTCCGGAGACAGTGGTCCCGTTCCTGTCGGCATCGATTCCGTTCCTCTCCGCCGCACATCCTGTCTTGTCACGATAGATCAGGACACTCCCGACGGGAGGTTGTCATCGCCTGCCCTCTGGTGGCAGTCGGGTCGGGCCTTGGGGGCGGTGGAACGGCCGCAGCACGATGATCAGCGAGTCGATGACGGCAGGGGGACGGGCCCCCATCGCCAGAGGACGGGTCGGGAGCGATTGTCACTGCCGGGGAAGAGCTCGCTTCCAAGCCGCTGCGCATGAGACGCGTCGAAGACGCACTTCGCCGACCGTTTCGAGCCGGGACACGACGCGTGGGCTTCCTCCCGGGAACCAGTGGCCGGAGGCTCGCGTCGAACCGTTCACTTCGACAAGAAGATCCTAAACGGGTGGGCGATGTCGCGTGGGCTGGCTGTCAGTACGGCTGTGCTGCTGCTTGCTGGGCTGGCGGGCTGAGGCAGCGCCGGGTCGGTGGCGAGCACCAGGAGGTGTCGCTGCAGGCCCTGAACAGGACAACCGGCCACAGAGCTGGGTCCGGATGGCCGCGCCGGACTGAAGGGAACGGAAGTACGGCGGATCGACGACCTGGGCAGCTTGACCATCGTCGAGGAGAGCGACACGCGGGTGGCGCTCATCCGCGAACTCGACACCCTCAGACACAGGGCCAGGGCATGGTCTTCAGCCATGAGTTCCTGGACATCGAACGGTTCGGCGAGCCCGACGAGAACGGCCGTCCCGGCTGGCACATGCGGGCATCCAGCCGCTGCGACCTACGGCGCGATCTCGGTGACCTGGGTGTCGCCGACGTGAGCTTGGATCCCGCCGCTTCGCCGCCCGGCCGGGACTCCCGGCAGATAGCCGTACTCGGCACTGAGCGTGAGTGTGCCAACGGGCGGCGGGCAGATGGCCGGATCCGTGTCGCCGACCTCGAGGCGACCTCGACGGAGGTGCGGGTTGTCATCGGAGTGCAGCCGCTTTCGGGGCTCCGGACGTGTCAGGGAAACCTGGCGACGCCGGTCACCGTCGAACTCGACGAGCCACTCGGCGACCGTGTCCTCGTCGACGCGTCGGTCTACCCGCCCCGGCGGATCGTCGAGGGTGCAGGGTGAGCATCACCTGACAGCCGTGCATGCTCTTCTCGCAGGTCGTTAGATCCGGTACAGGACTCGGGAGAGCGTTCGTGGGCAGGCGGCAGTGACTGGTCGGACTGGTCGTCGTGTTCCTCGGTATCAACGTGCGCGAGGTCAACGACAGGTGGTCGATGTTCGACGGCCGCTATCTGCCCGCGGTACGCGCTCCCGTCGTTCTTGCAGCCCGTCGGGGCGCTGGTGATGTACGCCCAGGAAGGTCGCACCATGCGCCGCAACGGCCGATCACATGATCCCGCGGAGTAGATGAGGGGCGGCCCTAGCGTGCCCCGGGCAGGTAGGCCAGGACGATCTGACCGTTGGAGGCGTAGGCGGCGATTCTCGGGGATACGGTGCTGTCCACGATCACGTTGACCAAGAGCGGTAAGCCGCGTGAGCTCGCCACCTTGACCGCCTCGACCAGCGCGCTTTGCGCCAGCACCGTGCTCTTGCGATCGATGCTGTCCTGACCCGGCAGGTAGACGACCTGCACCCGCTGGCCGGAATCGAGCTCGGCGGGGAACTGGCCGGACTTGAGTGCCAAGCCGACGCGAGCCTTGCCCGGGATGAGTTCTTCGCTCGCCGTGGCGGTCATCTCGTCGGTCAGCAGGGTCCCCGGAAGTAGGGTCACGCTGGCCAGGCGCTGGGCGTATGTCGCGCGCTGTGACCAGGGCAGATAGCTGATGCCGGTGTCAGCTATCCGGACTTCCTCCAGGCCGGCGCGGCTGAGCGGCTGCCCAGGCGTGACCTGCTGGGTGATGCGGATCGCTGAGACACGCGCGTTGCCATGGAGTATGAGTGCGATGGTGACCGACGTACCGCCAAGGATGAGCAAGAGGGCGAGTACGGCCAGGGCAGGCTGGCGTCGGCGGGGCGATGTAGGCAGTCGGCGCGCGTCCGGTCCGGACAGTGCGGCAGGCCCTGCGCCAGTGGCGGCTGGAGGCTGATCGCCCCGATCAGATGTCGAACGGCTCCACATGATTGAAGCTCCCGGGAGTCACATGTGCCCTGCGATACGCGGCGATAGTGAATGAACAGCGGAATTCACGCAATTATCGACGGAGCGGCAAAGAGCTGTCATGCGAATACTGAAAGGGCTGGTGGATTCATCGCGCGAGTCGCGGTTGGCGTTGCTGGCCGCGGCAGCCATCTTCCGATTGGTGCGATATGTGCGGATATTGAAATCGAAGTACATTAATAGATGAATTGGATGATGAGTCCTCGATGTTGTCAAAATTGGAATGTTGCACCTATATCCGATGTGGGCCGTGTCGACTGTGTAGAGCCTTGTCCGCTCCCGGAGAGTCCACTTGCGCTGCCTGCGGCCCGGTGCCTTGCCTGGCTGAGTGCGGACGGTGACGGGTAAGTGCCGCAGCCGTACGAGCAGCTCGCCGCCGACTGCCGACGGCTGGGGCAAGGTGCGGACCAGCGCACGGTCCTGTTGGCCAAGCAGCGGAGACGGCCCGCGACGCTGCCGCTGTACGCCCGAGCCTGGGCCCCGTTGCAGGACGTCACGGTCGAGTACGGCTACCGCCCGGTCCGCGCCGCCGTGTGGTTCCTGGCGCTGCTCGTCGCGGAGCCGTCGTGTTCGCCCTGGACGTCCCGCCTCGCGCCGAGCCCGGTAAGGGGCCTGCGTTCAATGCAGTGGTCTACGCGCTGGACCTGCTGTTCCCGCTGATCGATTTCGGACAGGAGAGGGCGTTCCAGCCGGTCGGCTCCGGCCAGTGGGTTGCATATGGGCTCGTCCTGGCGGGTTGGGTGCTCGCGACCACTATCGCCACCGGCGTCAGCGGAGCTCTTTCTCGCCAATGAATCAGTTTCAGTGTTCCTCCGGGCCTGAAAGACAGCGCCGCGGACACGTGTCGCGTCCGGGCGCAGTCGTCGTACTGTCTAGTTTCTGATCGCACGATTTCAGGCAGCTCCGAATGATGGGGGCCACATCTGCGGAGTAACTCTGCATCTTCAGTGTGAGCTTCTCCTTTGGGTCCCCCTACCTCCCGTCACAGGCATCGGCCGATTGTGAGGACGACCGACCAGTGGCGGGTGAGTTGTCCGTCCGGGCGTGCGGCGAGGCGGCGGCGTATCTCCTGGTAGAGGTGTTCCCGCTTGGCCGGCTCCATGGCGATGTGGCCGGAGAACGTGTCAAGCAGAGCGATGTATTCGTCTGCCGTGTAGCGCAAAGCCCATACGTAGAGTCTCGTCCCGACCACCGTGAAATGCCCGGAGGCATCCAGTTCGGTGGCGATGGGGTTGGGCAGGGCCTCGGGCGGTGGCGGTGGCCACGGGCCGTCATGGCCTTCTCCGATTTCCTCGTAGACCTTCTGGATCTCGGTGAAGAACGGGTCGAAGCCTGCCGGCATCGCGTGGTCGGCGTTCCACACGGCCAAGTGGCCGCCCTTGCTGAGCAGCTTGGCTGCTTTCGCGTACTTGACCTCCGGGTCCACCCACTTCCACGCCGTGGCCGCGTAGGCGAGATCGAAGCGGATCCCTGCCGGCGGCTCCCAGTCTTCGAATGACGACGTGACCACGGAAACGTCGGCGAATTCGGCAAGGCGGTGCCGTGCCTCCGCCGCCAGAGAATTGCCGAGTTCCACCGCGGTGATTTCGAAGCCCATCCGCGCCAATGGCAGCGTGGCTTTCCCCGGGCCGCATCCGACTTCGAGCAGGTGCGCGGGTGGCGTGATCGCCGTGATCGCGAGCAGGTCCGAATACAGCTCGGCCGGGTAGTCGGGGCGTGCGTTCTGATAGGAGCCGGCCGCTCTGTCGAAGGTGGTTCGCAGCCGAAGATCGTGTGACATGATCCAATCTTGATAGCGCGGCAACACTGCTGTCACCGCATTATCCTGCTCTGATGCCTGGGAGGCAGTCGTGATCCGGGCCCTGCGTATCGCCTTCCTTCGTGGATCAGGAAGTAATCCCGGGCCGGGCGGTAGCCGTACTGATCGAGGAACGCATCGCGGCTCACCTCGTCATACTCCTCGATCGCTGCCAGCACCATCTCACGGCGAAGATCAGGTAAGCCCACGCCGACATGATATGTAGGGATCTCACTCGAAACGACGCCGCAAATTCCGAGAACGTGTAGCGGTTGTTCGGCGCCGCTTCGGTGAGGAATGGCTGTGAGTTGGCATGTGGCCACTTTCGCGACCGGTCCCTCCGCCAAGCAGCCGGGTCGTATCGCTGGCCATGCTCGCGGCTCTTCGATCGGACCATGCGACCAGGAACAGTTAGCCTCGATCTTTCGCGTTCTTCGTTTGGTCGGCTGAGGCGTTCGGCTGGGTGTTGATTTTGCGGCTCTGGTCAGCTTGCTGGCCCGGCTGTCGCGCCGGGTGGGCGGGGTTCCACGGGCCCGCGGGTGTCCTTTCCTGATCGTGCCGATGGGATTGCGATGGTCAGGTCGGTGTCGGGAACGCTTGCAGCCGGGTAATGGCGGTGACGAGTTGGCCGGCCCAGGGCCAGCGTGCGGCGATGCGTAGGCGGAGGCGTCGGCCGCCACGGACGAGGCGGCCAGCGACGGCGAACAAGCGCAGCCGCAGACGCTTGGGCTCGTAGCGACGGGCGCAGGTGCCGTGCAGCGCGAGCATCTGCATCCAGGCGAGGAGTTCGCAGGCCAGCGCGACGATCTCGCACCAGATCTGGTTCTGGGTGAAGTCGTGGAGCGGCAGGTTGCGCAGGCCGGTGTCCTTCGCGGAGCGGATGCGGTCCTCGCAGCGGGCGCGGCGGCGGTGACGTAACTTCAGGTCGGCGAGCTGCCCGCGTCGGGTGTTGGTGGCGAAGCAGGTGAAGCGGTGCCCGTCGATGTCGGTGAAGCGTAGCTGCGCGCCTGGGTGCGGGCGTTCCTTGCGGACGATGAGGCGCATCCCCTTCGGCCACGAGGAAAGGTCGAGCAGGCCGGTCAGCTCGGCGACCCACGCGCCAGGCCGGACCTGGCCGCCGGCATCGTAGGCGGGCGTCCACGCATCGGGCGGCAGAGTCAGGATCGCCTGCTGGATGTCGTCGGTCAGGGCGAACCCGATCGAGTAAGCGAGCCGGCGGCCGGGCTTGGTGAGCCAGGTCAGGAAGTCGTGGGTGCCGCCGCCGGAGTCGGCGCGGACCAGGACCTGACGGCGGCGCTGTCTGGGCAGTTGGGCCAGTGCGAGAGCGGTGGCGTCGATGTGGTCGACGGCGGTGTTGGAACCGGAGTTGCCTGGCCGTAGTACGAGGGCAAGGGGCTCACCGGCGCCATCGGCGCCGTGGTCGGCGAAGACCGTCATGGGATGGAAACCGAATGTTTTCTTCCAGGTGGGGGTGGCCTGTTGTTTGTCGGAGTGGGCGATGACGATGGTCGCGTCGATGTCGAGGGGGATCAGCTCGCCGTCAGCGCCGGGGGCGTGGGTTTGGGCCAGGGTCCAGGCCCGCTCGCGTGCGGTGGCGCGTGCCTTGCGGATGGCCTTCAGCGCTCGGGCGGGATCGGCGGCCAGGCGGTCGATCAGCCGTGAGACGGTCGGGTCGGAGGCGACGGGGCCGAACAGTTCGGGCTGGGACCGCAGCATCGCGATGTCGGCCAGGCAGTCCCCGCCGAGGGCGAGGCTGATGGCCAGGTCCGCGATGATCTTGCCCGGGTCGTGGATCGCCCGGGGCGGCCGCCACCGCTCCAGTTGGGCGAATAAGGCCTTGTCCAGGCCAGTGACCCGCAGCGTCTCCAGGAGTAGCAGCCCACCCGCCTGGGAGACGAGCCCGACTCCATCGGCGGAGGCCACGATCTTGCGCTGGGAAGCGGTAGTCTGCACGTGAAAAGTGCTTTCTGAATTGGCGCGGACAGGACCTTAGACAAGCCCGATCCTCCCAGTTCAGAGGCACTTTTCTCATGTAAACGATCTGCCTCGGCGAAATTCACCGTGAAAGCCCGAGGTTAGGCCTCACCCCGATCGCGTTCGATGAGCCGATATGGGTAAGGCTAAAACGGGCTCGTGGCCGAAAGGCGGCGGTCTCCCCATGAGGCGTGGCGGCCGGGAAAACGCCGGCAGGTCTCCGCCCTCTGGGGCCACCGCCCGCCGCTGGACCTGGCCGGGCACGCCGCAGAGCAGCTCATCAGGCTGCTCTGCCCCCTGCCGGGCAGGGCCATGGAGACGACGCCGCGCGCCGTCCCCTTCCGGCTCTGCGCGCGGGTCGACCGCCACCACGTCCACGAACCGAAGCCGCGATTCCTTCCGGCTCTGCGCGCGCGGGTCGACCGGCCGCCAGGCTGCCGCCCGGCGCGGCGCCGACTCCATGCCGTACCGGGCGGCGCCGCCCCACTCGCCGCCGGCCGCGAAGCCCTGAACGGCGCGCAGTGCGACCAGCAGTGCCGCGCGCTCTCGTGAAACTTTCATTTGCTGTTTTCGCGTTCCGCAACGTCAGCGAGCGTAGGACCGAAATCTCCGCGATTCACAGCGAGAGATGCGCAAAAATCACCCCATCAATGCAGAAGAACGGATAAGGTCCGGTTCCGGAATGTTGGTCGGACATTGAGTTGTATTCGGATGCCGTAACGCCGTGCGTCGCGATTTCGGCGTAGTCCGGATGCGGCGCCGCGATCCGATGCATTCCACCAGGTCTCACAGCGTTCACGGCGGCGACGTCGGAAGGAAGGTACGAGCTTCATGACGGCCCGTGGCGACACTCCGCACTCCCCGCCGCGCCTCGCTGACGGGGACGCGGCCACGGAGCCCCCCGGCCAGGCTGGCGCCGCCGCCCCACGCGGATGGGCCGCGCACCTGTGGTGGATCGCCCTCGTCGCCGGGGCGGCCGGTTTCGCGTTCGTGTGGCTGGCCACGCCACACGGCAGGGCGATCGGCGCGGCCTGGGAACTCGGCGTCAAGCTGCTCGCTTTCGCCTTCCTGTGCTGCGCGATCGCGTTCTTTCCCTGGGTGTCGCCGCGCCTGCACTGGCTGCTGTACGTCCCGTTCGTCTTCTTCACCGGGTACGTGATTCCGCGGGTCAGTTACTTCTACTACGGTGACGTCGAGCGCGCCCAGGGCGACAGCTTCTACACCCATCTTTACCTGCTGTTCTATCCCGGGATCGTGCTCACCGTCGCCGCCGCCTACCGCATCGGCGGTGGAAGCCCGGGGCGGTGCCTGAAGATCGCGATCAGCGGCATCGTCATCGTGTTCTCCGGCTTTCTCGACATCATGTGGCAGCTCGTCAATCCGGTCGGCATTCCCGACGTCATCGACGCGCCGCACATCAATGTGCTCACCGGTGGGCCGATCCCGTTCGGCGCGGCGGTCCTGTTCACGCTGGCACACGTGCCGATCGTCGCCGGGATCAACCTGCTCCCGCTGGACCGCTGGATCTCCCGCCTGCTGGGAGGCGGGGCGCCCACGCCGGCGCGGTGACCGATGCCGGCGGCCCCCGCCCGTGGGCCGTCACCGACGCGACCGAAGCCACCACGAGGAGGCGAAGCTTGCCGGACACCTACGACGTACCCCGGACCGTCGAGATCTCGGTGGCGGCGCCCGCCTACAACGAGGCGGCGAACATCGCGGCGGCGGTGACCGAATGGGGGGAGTACCTGGCCGGGCACCCGGCGATCGGAGCATGGGAAATCGTCATCTGCAACGACGGGAGCACCGACGCGACCGGCGCGATCCTCGCGGGCCTGCGGGAAGGCTGCCCAGAGCTGGTCGTCGTCGAGTTCGCCAGGAATCGGGGGGCCGGGGCCGCCGTCGCCGCGGCCATCGCGCACACCCGGATGGAGTGGGTCGTGCTGCTCGACTCCGACGGGCAGTTCCCGATCTCCAACCTGGACGCCTTCGTGGACCGCATCCTGGCCGACGAGGCGGACGCCTTCTCCGGTGCCCGGATCAGGAAGGCCGACGGCCTGGCGTACCGGTGGGGCTCGGCGGCCAGCGGCGCGGTCAGCAACCTCACGCACCGCACCCGGTACCGCGACTTCAACTCGATCTTCAAGGTGGTGCGCGGCCCGCTGCTGCGCGCTCTTCACCTGGAATCCGGCGGGATGAACTGCTCGACCGAGATCACCGCCAGGGTCGCGGAGCTCGGCCGTACCTGGGTGGAGATCCCGATCGAGCATCGGGAACGCGGCGGCGGGGCCAGAGGGTGGCGGTTCTGGCGCGGCGCGCGTGACCGCGCCCTGTTCGTGGGCTATCTCGGCTACCGCCAGTGGCTGCTGCGCCGCGGCGTGCTCCGCGTTCCAGAGGCGCCCGGGACGCGACCGGAGGCGCCCGGAACGCGACCGGAGGCGGCCGTGGCCGCGGAACCGGCGCACAGGATGACGGAGCGGGCCCGATGAGCGCGCGGCGGTCCGGCCGCACCGCGGTCACCCTCTTCAGCGGCGGACGCGGCGGGGCCAGCATCGCGCGCGGCCTGCTGCGCACGCCGGGGATCGACGTGTCCCTGGTGATCAACGGATACGACAACGGGCGGTCCACCGGCGCGCTCCGGCGTTACCTCCCCGGGATGCTCGGCCCGTCGGACTTCCGCAAGAACCTCCTGCTCCATCTCGACGACCGGGACCCGCGGCAGGCCGCGCTCATCTCGGTCCTGGAACATCGTCTCCCGGCCGGGACCACGCGGGAGGCGCTCGGCGAGCTGGTCGAGGCGATCGGCTCGACGGCGTCCGAGGGGCGGGCCGGCCCCCCGGCGTTCCCCGCCCTGCCACCGCGGGCGCGCACCGCGATCCTGCGGGACCTGGCCGCGCTCCTGCGTAGGCTCGACAGCCACCCCGACGGACTCGACCTGACCGACTGCGCGCTCGGCAACCTCGTGTTCGCCGGGGCGTACCTGCGGGTGGGCGGTGACTTCAACGCCGCGGTCCGCGCATGCGCCCGGACGTTCGAGTCGCCGGCCCGCCTGCTGAACGTGACCAACGGGGAGAACGCCTTCCTGGTCGCGCTCAAACAGGACGGCCGTCTCCTGGCCGACGAGGCCGACATCGTCGCGCCGCAGGACGCCGCCGCGATCACCGACCTGTTCCTGCTTCGCGAGCCGGTCACCCCGGCACGCCGGGCCGAACTGGAGGCGCATCCCGTCGAGGAGGCGCGGCGGATCCTGGCGAGACACCGTGCCACGGTCTCGCCGAACCCGGAGGCCCGGGAGGCGATCCGGAACGCCGACCTCCTCGTGTACGGCCCGGGCACGCCCCACTCGTCACTGCTTCCCAGCTATCTGACCCCGGGTATCGCGGACGCGATCGCGGAGAGCCGTGCCACGGCCAAGGTGTTCGTCGTCAACACCCGGGACGACCACGACGTCCAGGGACTGAGCGCGCCCGAACTGGTGGGCCGCACCCTGTCCTACCTCGGCGACCCGCGTAACGAGCGCAGCACCGTCACCCACGTGCTCTGCCACCGGGAGGCGGCGCGGGCGACGGCCGCCCCGAAGGCTCCGCGGTTGCCGTCAGGCGTCGTCGACGGCGGCGTCTGGGCGGGGGCACGGTGGATCACCGCCGATCTGGAGGATCCCGAGCGTCCCGGCATGCACTGCGGCCCGCGCACCGTCCGCGCGCTGACCGAGATCGCCGGCGAGGCAGCCCTGGCGGGAGTCCGATGAGCCCGGCCCGGCCTCCGGAGGCCGCCCCGACCGGGCGGATCGCCAGGATCATCGCCGGTCGGCGGGTCTGGCTCTGTGACCTGGACGGCACGCTCGTCGACTCCGCCCCGGTCCACGAGGCGGCGTTCCGTGCCGCGATCGCGGAGATCGCGCCCTCCCTGCTCGGCTCCTTCCGGTACGACGTGCACGCGGGGGCGACCACCCGTGAGGTGGTGGCCGGCCTGGGCGCCGACGCCGACGTGGCCGAACGACTGGTCCGGCACAAGCAGCGGCTGTACCGGGAGTACGTGAAGGCGGGCAGGGTGCCGGTGTTCCCCGGCGCCCGCCGGCTTCTCGACCGCCTGAACACCGACGGCCGCGCGGCCTACCTCGTCACCAGCGGCAGCAGGGGGTCGGTCGAGCGGATCCTGGCGGACTGTTCGCTGGCCGGCTACTTCAGCGGCGTGCTCACCGGGGACGACGTCCCGTCAGGCAAGCCGAACCCGAGGTTCTACCGGCACGCCTGCGACAGCTGGTCGGTCGACCCGGACGACGCCGTGGCCGTGGAGGACTCCGCCCACGGCGTCGCCTCCGCCGTCGGTGCCGGACTGGTGACGTTGCAGGTCAACGCGGTGGAACCCGCCGTGGGGGCGGTCCAGGTGCGGCATCTGGACGAGATCGTGTCCTTCCTCGACGTGGGAGTGAGCGGCAGTGAGTGACCAGCGCGTCTGCGCGGTGATCCCGGCGGCCGGGAGCGGGACCAGGCTCGGCCTCGGCATCCCGAAGATCATGCTTGAGATCGCCGACGGTGTCACCGTGTGGCACCTGCTGCATCGGCGGCTGAGTCCCTGGGTGGAGCACGTCCACGTCGTCGTCTCCCCGGCGGGGGAGCGGCCGTTCCGGCGCCTGGCCGCCGGTGAGATCGAGCGCGGAGCCGTCTCAGTGAGCGTCCAGGACCGGCCGACCGGTATGGGCGACGCCGTCTTCGGAGCCGTCGCGCACTGGGAGTCCTACGACCGGATCCTCGTCGTGTGGGGCGACCAGGTGAACCTGTCCCCGGTGACCGTGCGCGAGGTGGTGCACGCCCGCCACGGCGACGCCGCAGCGGGCCGCCCCGGCCTCACCCTCCCTCTGGTGCCGATGCCCGACCCGTACGTCGAGTACGAGCTGACCGGGGCGGATCCGGACACCGCCGCGCCCGGCCTGGTCAGGGTGCGGATGTCCCGGGAGGGGGACGGCTGCCGCCCCGGCGGGCTCAGTGACGTCGGCGTGTTCTGCCTCGGGACGGACGGGCTGCTGGAGGCGTGGGCGGGCTACCTGGCCGACGCCGTTCCCGGCGCGGCGACGGGTGAGGTCAACTTCCTGCCGTTCCTGCCGTATCTGTCGCAGGTCCGCGGCTGGCCGGTCACCGTGGTGCCGGTCAGCGACCCCGGCGAGGCCCGCGGCATCAACACCGGGGACGACCTCGACTTCGCCCGGCGGGCGTTCCAGCGGTGCCCGGACTGACGGCCCGGCCAGGCCGCTGCTACGTCGTCTGCACCGAGGTCCCGCCGGACGTCGTCGGCGGTCTGGGGCGGTACGCCGAGCGGATGATGCCCGCCCTGCGCGACCTCGGCGTCCCGGTCGAGGTGTTCGGCGCGGTCGGACGGCACCGGCCGGCCGGGACGGAGCGGATCGGCGGCGTCACACTGCATCGGCTGCGCACCGCGGGCCAGACCGCCGAAGTTCATGGCACCGGGCGGCCGCGTACGCCGGAGGCCGCCGGGCCGCCGGTCAGGATCGCCGGGCTGCTCGCCTTCAACGTGCGGGTCGCCGCCCGCATCCTGCGCGGTGGTGCCCGGTCCGGCGCGGTCGTCGCGGTGCACGACTGGATGGGCTGTCTCGCCGGGATCCTGTGCCGGCTGCTCGGCCGTATGCCGGTGGTATTCCACGTGCACACCTGCGAGCACAACGCCGTCCCGCGTGCGCGCCGCTCCGCCGTGGCCGTCGGCATCGCCGCGCTGGAGACCGCGCAGGCCCGGCTGGCAGGCCTGATCGTGGTGCCCAGCGCGGGCATGCGCGACGAGCTCACGGCGCGCGGCTGGCCGGTCGGCCGCCTGCGTGTCGTGCCGCACGGCTTCGAGGATCCCGAGCTGGTACGGCTGGCCGGGCTGCCCGGAGCCGACCGCGACCGGCTCCGCTCGGCGGTGCGCCGCCGCTACCTGCCCGGCGGCGCCGGGCGGCTCGTCGTCTTCGCCGGGCGCCTGTCGCCGCACAAGGGCGTGCACACGCTGATCCGGGCCGTGCCGGCGATGCTCCGCGAACGCGATGACCTGCGGATCGTGCTCATCGGCGGCCGGACCCCTGGCACCGGCGACGACGCGGAGGTGGCCCGGCTGATCGAGGAGGAGGGCGTCGGCGGACACGTGGTCGCCGGCTACCGATTTCTGGACCCGCCCGAGCTGTTCGCGCACTTCCTGGCCGCCGACGTGTGCGCCTTCCCGTCCGCGTACGAGCCGTTCGGGCTGGTCGCGGTCGAGGCGATGGCGCTGGGACGGCCGGTCGTGGTCGGGCCGGGCTACTCCCCGGAAGTGGTCGGGGACGGGGCGATCCGCTGCCGGACCGACTCGCCGGAGGAACTGGCCGCGGCTCTGTCGCGCTGCCTGGACGACCCGGAGGTCGCGGCCGGGCTCGCCCGGCGTGGCGCCGCGCACGTCCGCGCGCGATACTCCTGGGCGCGGACGGCCGAGACCACTCTCGCGGTGTACGCGGAGGTGACCCGGTGACGTCGCATCCGCGGTCCGGCTCGGTACACGACCGGGTGGCGCGGCTGCTCGGCGGCCGAGGCTGGGCCGTCTGGCCCACGCTGGTGAGCATCGCCGCCAGCGGCACGGCCGCGGCGACCACGCTCGTGATCGCCCGGGGGATCGGCGCCGCGGCCTTCGGCCGGTTCACCCTGGTGCTGTCGATCGCGCTGATCGTCACCGTCGGCATGCTGCTGAACCTCAACTACGTCATGTACCAGGAGCTGCCGAGAGCCGAGCCGTCGAGCCGGCCGGCCCTGGTGACGACGGCGCTGTTCACCACGCTGGCGCTCGGAGGCGGTCTGGTCGCCGCCGGTCTGCTGGCCTCCCCGCTGCTGACCGTCCTGCTCGGCGTCGACGTCCGTACGCTGTGCTCCGCGCTGGCGCTCGCGCTGTCGATGACGGTGAACCAGCTGACCGAGAGCTTCCTGCGCGGCATGAAGAGGTTCGCGTTCGTGGCGGGGCTCAAGCTCGCCGTGGCCGTCGCCTACCTGGTCACGGCCGCCTACTGCCTGCTCGTCGCCGGCATCCGGGACGCCGAGATCTACCTGGTCGCGCTCATCGTCACGAACGTCGTCTTCGCCGTCGTGGCCGTGGCCGGTCTCGACGTCGTCCCGCGTTCCTGGTCGGCGTCCCTGGCACGCTCGCTGCTCCGGCACGGCGCCTACATGAGCGTCATCGCCGCCGGCACCGCCGTGCTGTTCGGGGTGGACGTGATCTTTCTCAACCACTGGGCCTCCGGGAGCGACGTCGGCGTGTACTCGGTGTACAACGGATTCCCGAAGCGGCTGCTCGGTGTGGTGTTCACCGAGGGGATCGGCCTCGTGCTGCTGCCGGTGCTGGCGACGACCGACAAGGTCGCCGCGCTGCGGCGGATCGGCCGCGTCGCACCCGCGATCGCGGCGGCCACCGCGGCCTTCTCCTTCGCCGCGAGCGTGGTGTTCTTCCTGCTGCTGCGCGCGGAGTATCCGTACTCGCCTGGCCTGATGGCGTTGTCCGCGGTGGGGATCGGCGCCCACACGGTGTTCAACCTCTACTTCTTCGCCCTGTCGATGGACGGGGTACGCGGCGCGAGGGTGTTCATCGCCTGCCTCGCCATCGGGTCGCCCGCCGCGCTCGCCTGCCAGGCGGCGTTCATCTCCTGGTGGGGCCTGACCGGCGGCCTGATGGCGTTCGCACTGACCAATCTCATCCTGGTCGCCGTCGTGGCCGCCGCCGCGGCCCGGGTGTACCGGCCGGAGACCCCGGCGGCGGCCGGGGCAGACACTCTGGAGGTAGAACGGTGAGGGTCGCCTACGTCATCAACCAGTTCCCGCCCACCATCACCGCGGGGCTCGGCCGCTACGTCGAGGAGATCACGCCGCACCTGGCCGGCGACCTCCGGCTGGCCGTCTTCACGCTGAACGACGGGCACCAGCCGGTGCACGAGCGGCGCGACGGTGTCACCGTCTACCGGCCGCTTGGCCGCGTGCTCGGCGCGGTCAGCCGCCGCCGCAGGCTCAACCGTACGCGCAGGGCCGAGTTCGTCCTGCTCGCGGTTAACGTCGTGGTGAGCAACTGGCGGTACTTCCTGCGGCTGCGGCGGCTGGACCCGGGCGAGCGGCCCGCCCTGGTCGCCGTGCACGACTCGACGAACTTCCTGGCCGCCCTGCTGTGCCACTACGTGCTACGGCTGCCGGTCGTCTTCCATGTGCACACCACCGAGTACGGCGTCGCGCCGCAGCGCAGCATCGCCGACCCGCTCGGCGTGTTCGCCGCCGTCGAGCGGTGGCTGGGACGGATCGCCAGGCGGGTCGTGGTCGCCACACCGGAGGTGCGCGAGCAGCTGGCCGCCGCCGGATGGAACCGGGACACGATCGATGTGGTCTGCCTGGGCGGCACGTTCGAACGGATGCTCGCCGAGCCCGGTTTCGACCGGGCCGGGCTCCGCTCCGGCGCAGCCGCGCTACGCGCCAGGCTCGGCATCGCGGATGATGACCCGGTCCTGCTCTTCGTCGGCCGCCTCGAACGGCAGAAGGGGATCTACCAGCTGCTGGAGGCGATGCAGAAGATCGCCGTCTCGCTCCCCGGGCTGCGTCTGGTGATGGTCGGCGAGGGAGACGAGGCCGGAGTCGCGCGGATCGTCGCGGACGCCGGACTGGACGGGCGTGTCCTCACTTCCGGCGGGTTCGTCGACGGCCGGGCGCTGCTGGAGTACTACGAGATGGCCGACATCTGCGTCTTCCCCTCACTCTTCGAGCCGTTCGGCCTGGTGGCGACCGAGGCCATGGCCCTGGCCAGGCCGACGATCCTCGGCGACGGGTTCTCCCGGATCTTCCTCGGCGACCCGGCCCACCCCGCCGTGCGGTACGCGCGGGGCGCCGACCCCGGCTCCATCGCCGATGCCGTGATCGACCTTGTGAGCGATCCGGTGGCATGCCGCGCGCTCGCGGAGAACGGGGAGCGGTTCGTCCGGAAGCGGCTGAGCTGGGCCAGGGCCGCGGGGGAGACGATCGCGGTCTACCGGGTCGCGCTGGCCGGACGCGACGACCGGTGAGCGCGCGCTGAGCTCACCCCTGATCCGGCCCGGCCGGTCCAGTCTGCCCAGGCCGTCGCGGAGGCGGACCAGAGTGTGAACGTGGCCGCCCGGCGGAGCTTGCCATGCCTCCGGGCATCGACCGGTTCGACCGGCGGAGCTGACGGATGTAGCGCGCGAATCCCAAAATTGTATAAAGAATGGGGTATTAAGAATCTTGTCGATCCACGCTGGGGGCGCAAGCAACGTTGGCCATGCCAAGGGCCGGTGGCCCGCTGATGAGCATCGAAGGAGTCGACTTCGCGCTGCGTCGCCGTACCGAGGAACGTGACAGGATCTCGGACGACCTCCTGGACCTCGACTCCCACCCGGGTTACCAGTTGCTCAAGGGTGCGCGGCTGACCGGGGAGACCCGGCGCCGCTGGGACGGGGCACAGGCCAGAGAGGTGACCTTGTGGTGGCTGTTCGACGCCTACCGGGGGGTCCTCGATCGCGCGCGGGAGCTCAGGGAAGGCAAGCCCGACCTGGCCGCGCTGACCGGGCTGCTCGCCGGCCCGTCGGTGGAGCTGAAGCCGGAGAACGTGCCCGTCGAGAAGCGTTCGTTGCTGCGGGCCGCGGGCGAGTGGATCACGCTGGACACGGTGGTGGCACGGATGGACGCCGCCTACCGCGACGTCGCCGAGACGGTCGCGGCCGTGGACGCCGCCTGGAGTGCGCTGCTCCCGCGCCTCGACGAGGCCGATGCCGTCCGCCGCTCAGCTGCGGACCTGCTGCGCCACCTGGACGGCGCTGATCCGGATCTGGAGCGCATCGGCGCCGGGATCGACCGGATTCGCGCGGCGGTCACCGCCGACCCGCTCGGCTCTGCCGCCCCCGATGGCACGATCGGTGGCGAGCTCGACGGACTGCTCGCCGACCTCGCCGCCCGTCACGGGCTGCTGGAGCAAGCCGCGCGTATCCGGGCGGAGTACGGCGACCGGGCCCACCGCCTCGGCGACCGCATCGCGCAGGTCGCCGACGCCGAGAACGAGGCCCGATCGGTCCGGGACACGGTGCTCGTCAAGATCGCCTCACCCGCGCTGCCGGCGCTGCCGGACCAGGCCGCCGCGTTGCGGGACCGGCTGGGCGCTCTGGATACGGTCGGCGACCGCTGGCTGGAGCTGGTCGAGCGGCTGACCGGGTTGGAACGGGCCGTGGACGAGGCGCTGGCGCGAGCGCGAACCGCGACCGAATCGATGGCGGGCCTCATCGGCCGTCGTGACGAGCTGCGTGGCCGACTGGAGGCCTACCACGCCAAGGTGGTCCGGCTCGGGCATGCCGAGGACGCCGCGCTCGGTGAGATGTACGGCGAGGCCCGCGCCCTGCTCTGGACGGCACCGTGCGATCTGCGGCAGGCCACGGTCGCGATCGCCGCCTACCAGCGGGCGATCAGCCGGATCGGAGTGGCCGGATGATCAGATGCGCCCAGCCGGGATGCGGCGGCACGGTGGAGGACGGTTACTGCGACGCCTGCGGCCTGGCCCCACAGCCACAGCCGGCGCCACAACCACAGTCGGAGCCGGCGCCGCCGACCAGACCGTCCATCCCGCTGGACATGTCGGGTACGGCCCGCACCGGTACGGGCCGGTCGAGCAGCCGGTCGAGCCGCCGGTCAAGCCGGGGCCACCTCGGGATGGGCCTGGTCGAGGTGCCGGCCGTGCCGTACCGGGACCCGGCCGGTGTGGTGCTGGCCGACGCCCAGGTGCCGGAGGACCGGCGCTTCTGCGGCAATCCCGACTGCGGCAAGCCGGTGGGCCGCCGCAGAGGTGACCAGCCGGGGCTGCCGGAGGGGTTCTGCCCGCACTGCGGCTGGCGGTTCTCGTTCACCCCCAAGCTCGCCGACGGCGACCTCGTCGGCGGGCAGTACGAGGTCAAGGGTTGTCTGGCGCACGGTGGTCTCGGCTGGATCTACCTGGCGGCCGACCGGCACCTGGAGGGCCGGTGGGTGGTCCTGAAGGGGCTGCTCGACACCGGGGACGTGGAGGCGCTGGCCGCGGCGGAGGCCGAGCGGCGTTTCCTCACCGCGATGGACCACCCGAACATCGTCAAGATCTTCAACTTCGTCACCCACCCCGACCCCGGCACCGGGACGATGGTGGGCTACATCGTGATGGAGTACATCGGCGGCGTGCCGCTCCAGGAAATGCTGCGCGCGCGGCTACGGGAGAGCGACAACCGCGAGGCGCTTCCGATCGCCCAGGCCATCGCCTACGGGCTGGAGATCCTCAAGGCCTTCGGCTACCTGCACGACCAGGGCCTGCTGTACTGCGATCTGAAGCCGGGCAACGTCATCCAGGTGGAGGAGCAGCTCAAGCTCATCGACCTCGGCGCCGTGCGGCGGATCGACGACGCCGACAGCGCGATCTACGGGACGGTCGGATACCAGGCGCCGGAGATCGCCTCCGCCGGGCCGTCAGTCTCTTCCGACCTCTACACGGTGGGGCGCACGCTCGCCGTGCTGAGCTTCCCGTTCAGCCCCGTCAGCGGCGGGTCCGCCGCTCCGCTGCCGGTGATCGACCAGAGGTACGAGTCCTACCGCCGGTTCCTGGAACGGGCGACCGACTCCGAGCCCGCCCGGCGGTTCCAGGGTACGGCGGAGATGTCCGACCAGCTCGTCGGTGTGCTCAGGGAGGTGCGCGCCGCCGAGGAGGGCATCCCCCACCCCGCGCAGTCCGGACTGTTCGGCCCGGAGCGCCGGGCCGTCGGAACCGAGCTCGCCGCGGCTGCGACGGGGCGGGTCTTCGGCCCGCTCGACCGCCTCGCCGCCGCGTCCGCGCTGCCCGTCCCCCTGGTGGACCCGCTCGACCCCGCCGCCGGCCTGCTCGCGGGCCTCACTTCGGGAAACCCCGCCGAGCTGGTCACGGTGCTCGAATCGGCCCCGTCCACCCCGGAGACCACGCTCGCGCTGATCAGAGTGCTCTCTGAACTCGGCCGCCCGGTTCCGGACAAGCTGTTCGCGTCCGCCGCCGGGAAGCTGCCGGGAGACTGGCGGATCTGGTGGTACCGGGGGGTCGGGCAGCTGGCCTCGGGGAACCCGGACGAAGCGGCGCGCATCTTCGACGGGCTCTACTCCTGGTTCCCCGGCGAAGCCGCGCCCAGGCTCGCTCTCGCGTTCGCCCTCGAAGCCGGCGGAGCGGGCCAGGAGGCGGCTCGCCACCACGCGGCCATCTGGCAGACAGACCGGTCATACGTGAGCGCCGGCTTCGGCCTGGCCAGGCTCCGGCTGGTGGAGGGCGACCGCGCCGGGGCGACCGCCGCCCTGGACGAGGTGCCCGCGACCTCCATCCACCGCACCGCCGCGCAGGCGGCCGCGGTGGCGGCGACCGTACGAGGACATGACCCCGCCGAAGGCGAGCTCGTCGCCGCGGGCGAACGGCTGCGGAGCCTGAAGCTCGACGCCCGGGACCGCGACGGGCTGCTCTCGGAGGTGCTGCGGAGCGCCCTCGGCCGGGTCGCCACCGGTAAGGCGACCTCGTCCGGGCAGGTGACGCTACTGGGCACTCCGCTGCACGAGCGGGGTGTGCGCGCCGAGTTGGAGCGCGTCTACCGGGCACTGGCCAGATCGGCGCGATCCACGGAGGAGCGGCACGACTTCGTCGATCTGGCCAACACCGTACGCCCGAGGACGCTGTGGTGAGCGGCGCCTGTCCCGCCTGCGGGACGCTCGTCCTGGTGGGCGAGGCATTCTGCGAGCAGTGCGGCCACGCGCTGGGAGTCGCCGGCTGCACCGCGTGCGGCGCTCGGGCGGTCGGGGTCGACGGTTACTGCGAGAACTGCGGCATGCTCCAGCCCTCTGAGCGCGACCACGTCGAGATCGAGCTGGAGGTCGCGGCCGGGGTGAGTGACCGTGGCCTGCGGCACAGCCGCAACGAGGACGCCATGGCGCTGACGGCGGCGGGCACGATGGCCGTAGGAGTGGTCTGTGACGGGGTGTCGACCTCGCCGCGCCCGGAGGAGGCGTCCCAGACCGCCGCCGACACCGCCGTGGCCGCCCTCGCCAAGCAGCTGGGGGAGGGGACCGACCCCGAGACCGCGACCCGGGAGGCGGTACGGCTCGCCGCCGAAGCCGTCGTCGCCCTGGCCGAGCAGGGCGAGGACGCGCCCGCCTGCACCTACGTGTCGGCGGTGGCCGGCGGGCGGCAGGTCACGGTCGGCTGGGTGGGCGACAGCCGGGCCTACTGGCTCGGATCCGGATCCGGATCCGAGGTGCTGACCGGTGACGACGCCACCCCGGGGACGCACATGCTGACCGCCTGGCTGGGCGCGGACGCGGGCGAGGTCGTGCCGCACGTCCGCACGTTCACCCCGGACGGGCCGGGCGTGGTCCTGCTGTGCAGCGACGGCCTGTGGAATTACTACCCCGAGCCGTCGGCGCTCGCGGCCGTCGCCCTGAACGCCACCCCCCGCGCGGCGGCACAGCGGCTCGTGCGGCTCGCGCTGGAGGCCGGAGGACACGACAACATCACCGTCGTGGTGATCCCTTTCGGACCCGGGGATCAGGCCGAGGCCACCGTGGTCTTCCCGAAGGAGCAGCAGTGACCGACTTCACCATGCGCGTAGATCAGAACAAATACCTTCCCGCGGGAAGCGAGGAGGTGCACGCGATCGTCACGGTCGAGGCGAGCGGCCCGATCGAGCGTGCCCCCATGGCCGAGGCCGCCGAGATCATCATCGTCGACACCTCCGGCTCGATGTCGTACGACAAGATCGCTGAGGCGAGGAAGGCCGCGCGAGCCGCCATCGACACCCTCCGCGACGGCGTGTACTTCGCGGTCATCGCCGGCAATCACGAGGCCCAGCTCGTCTTCCCCGACCGGGCGGTGGTGCTGGTGCCGGCGACGCCGGAGAGCAGAAACGCCGCGAGGGAGGCCGTCTCCCGGCTGGTGGCCGAAGGGGGGACGGCCATGGGCCGGTGGCTGCGTCGCGCCGCCGACCTGTTCGGCGATTTCCATCAGGCGTACCCCGGCGCGATCAAGCATGCCATCCTGCTGACCGACGGCAAGAACGAGCACGAGCGCGCTCCGGAGTTCGCCGCGAACCTGGCGTACTGCACGGGGAAGTTCGTCTGCGACTGCCGCGGCGTGGGCGTCGACTGGGCGGTCGCCGAGCTTCGCCAGATCGCCTCCACCCTGCTCGGCAGCGTGATGGACATCCGCCGGCCCGAGGACCTGGAGGCCGACTTCCGGGCGATGACCCAGGCGGCGATGGGCAAGACGGTCGCGGACGTGGCGTTGCGCCTGTGGACGCCGCGGGCGGCGAAGCTGAACTTCGTCAAGCAGGTCTCGCCGGCGCTGGAGGACCTGACCGGCCGACGCACCGAGGTGGACGCGCTGACCGGCGACTACCCCACCGGGGCCTGGGGTGGTGAGTCCCGCGAGTACCACATCAGCGTGCGGGTGCCGGCCGGGAACGTCGGCCAGGAGATGCGCGCCGGCCTGGTGCGGCTGGTCCTGCCCGGGTCCGGGGAGGTGCTGGCCAAGGGGAACATCCTGGCGCAGTGGAGCGACGACCCCGTCCAGTCGACCCGCATCAACCCCCGGGTGGCCCATTACACCGGCCAGCAGGAACTCGCCTCGCTCATCCAGGAGGGCCTGCAGGCCCGCAACGACGGTGACCTGGACACCGCGACCGCCCGGCTCGGCAAGGCGCGCGGCATCGCCGAGAAGGCCGGCAACGAGGAGACCGCCACGCTGCTCGACAAGGTGATCGAGATCGACCCGGCCACGGGAACCGCCCGCCTCCGGCGGGACGTCGACAAGGCAGACGAGATCGCGCTGGACACCCGGTCGGTCCGCACCGTCCGGATGCGTAAGGACCCGGAGGCCTGAGCATGGCGATCTGTCCGGTAGGGCACGACTCCGCGGACGAGGAGTACTGCGACGTCTGCGGCGCGTTGCTGGCGGGCACCCCGGCCGCCGCGGCCGCCCCGGCCGCTTCGGCTCCGGCCGTCCCGCCCGACGCCCACCAGATGGACGACTGTCCCGACTGCGGGGCACCACGTGGCGGCCGATTCTGCGAGAGCTGCGGCTACGACTTCGTGCTCGGCGGCGGGAACCGGGAGACACCGCACTCCACGTCGTCCACGTCGTCCACGCCGTCCACGCCGGTCACCGGCTGGGTCGCGGTGATCGCGGCGGACCGTGACCACTATGAGGCGATGATCGCGCAGGGCGGCCCCGACGCGGCCCGCGTCACGTTCCCGCCGTACTGCCCGGAGCGGCGGGTACCTCTGGTCGGCACCGAGGTCAGGATCGGGCGGCGCAGCCAGTCGCGGGGGCTGGCCCCCGAGATCGACCTGGCCGGGCCGCCCGAGGATCCCGGCGTCTCCCACCTGCACGCGGTGCTGCTCGCACAGGCCGACGGGACGTGGCAGCTCGTCGACCCGGGATCCGCCAACGGAACCCTGCTCAACGGCACGACGGTGGAGCACAACGCGCTGGTCCCGCTCGGTGACGGGGATCGCGTCCACGTCGGCGCATGGACCAGCATCACGGTGCGGAAGGGCTGAGATGGCCGTTGTCACCCCCACCCCCACCACCGGCCCCGCGCCTGTGGCCGCGCCCACGCCCGCCTCTTCGCCGCCGCGCGCCCCGCGGCTGCGAACGGTTCCCGGGCGGATCCGCGCCGGGGCCGGTGCCGCCGTCCTCGCCGTCGGCCTGCTGTTCGCGCTGATGGGCGTGGCCCTGGGGCACGCCGGGGACGGGCTGCGGGCGATCGGGCACACAGCGGGCCCGCAGGTGGTGGCCACCGCCGACCTGTACTTCGCGCTGAGCGACATGGACGCTCAGGTGGCCACCGTGCTGCTGGCCGGCGTGGAGGGCGGGCCCGGTCGCCAGGCCGCGCTGGACCGCTACGACCAGCGCCGCGCGCAGGCCGACAGCGTCGTGCTGCAGGCCGCCGACCTGGCTCGCGGCGACCCGACGGAGCAGATGACCGTGCGTGCCGTACTCGACGGGCTCGGCCGCTACGAGCGGCTCGCGTCGCGCGCCCTGCTCCTGGACGAGCAGTCCCGGCATGCCGCCGGACCCCCCTCGCAGCAGGCTCTCGACGTCTACCGCCAGGCCACCGACCTGATGCGGTTGGACCTGCTGCCCAAGGCGTACAACCTCACGCTCGAGAGCGGGACCGTCGTCAGGCACGCCTACGCGGCCGAGTCGTCCGCCGTGCTGGCGGGCCGGTTCTGGGTGGCGCTCGGTGGGGCGCTCGCGCTGGCCGTCCTGGTCGCGTTGCAGGTCTTCCTGTCCCGCAGGTTCCGCCGTGCGATCAACCCGGCGCTGCTGGCCGCCACCGTCGTCGTCGGCGTGCTGACCATCGCGGGAGTGCTGGTCCTGCAGCGGGTGTCCGACGATCTGCGGACGGCCAAGGAGGACGGCTTCGACTCGGTTCTCGTGCTGTCTCGGGCCCGCGCGATCGGAAACAGTCTGCACGGTGACGAGAGCAGGTATCTGCTCGACCCGCAGCGGGCGGACACCTACGAGCAGGTATACCTCGACAAGTCACAGTCGGTGCTCTATGTCCCCGGCGGGAACCTGGACAAGTACTACGCCGCGGTGGACGTCAGCGTCGCCGCCTTCCCCGGTAGGGCGGACTTCCTCGGCTTCTACGGATCGGAGGCCGGTCGTATCACCCTGCCCGGCCAGCGTGAGGCACTGGCCAGGGTGCTCACGCTTTACCAGAAGTTCCAGCACGATGACCGGCAGATGCGGCAGTTCGCCACAGCGGGCAAGAGCGGGGACGCCGTGCGACAGGCCACGGGCGCCTCGTTCGGGGCCTACGACGGCGCCCTGGTCGAGTTGACGAAGCTGCACCGCCTGGCGTTCGACGACGCCGTGGCGGAGGGCGACCGCGCCCTCGGTGGCTGGAACTTTCTGCTGCCGGGGACGGCGCTCGCCGCCGCCCTGCTGATCCTGGTCGGAGTCCGGCCCCGGCTCGCCGAGTACCGGTGAAGGGAAGATGTTCATGGTCGCGCTGACCAGCAGGGGCCGTTCGCGGCGTGTCGCCGCCTTGGTGCTGCTCGGGGCCGTAGCGCTGCTGTCGGCGTCGGCCTGCGGCGCCGGCTCGTCGATCCTCGACAAGGACGCCCTGGTCATCGGGGTGAAGCCGGACCAGCCCGGGTTGGGGATGAAGAAGGCGGAGGGGGAGTTCGCCGGTTTCGACGTCGATGTGGCCGCCTACATCGCCCGAAAGCTGGGGAAGGACGCCAGGTTCGTCGCGGTGCCCTCGTCCGAGCGGGAGAAGGTGCTCATGGACGGCTCGATCGATCTGGTCGTCGCCACCTATTCGATCACTCCGGAACGCAAGACGAAGGTGACCTTCGGCGGGCCGTACTACGTCGCACACCAGGACACTCTCGTACGGGCCCGGGAGAGCGCGGTCACCGGCGTGCGGGACCTGAAGGGGCGCAAGCTGTGCCAGGTGACCGGCTCGAACTCCTGGCGTCGGGTGAAGGAGGAACGGAAGGTCGCCGTGGAGCTGGTCGAGGCCGCCTCCTACAGCGAGTGCATGTCCGATCTGAAGGCGGGGAAGGTGGACGCGGTATCCACCGACGACCTCATCCTGGCCGGCTTCGCCACCTCGGACCTGAAGATCGTCAACGCGCCGTTCACCGACGAGCGGTACGGCGTGGGCATCAAGGCCGGGGACCTGGACGGCTGCGAGGCGGTCAACAAGGCCATCACCGAGATGTACCTGGACGGAACCGCCAAGAAGCTGCTGCGGAAGTGGTTCGGGAAGTCCGGCCTGGCGCTCACTTTCACCGTCCCCCAGTTCGAAGGCTGCGGCTGACCTCCGCCGCCGACGCGAGGCCGTGGCCCGGGGCCCGACGGTCAGGCCGCGCCCGGGGCCCGACGGTCAGGCCGCGCCCGGACCGGCGGTGAGGCGTGACTCGGCGTTGCCGAGCAGCATCTCCAGGGCGGCGGGGTAGGCGCTGTCGTTCATGCCGGCGACCAGCAGGGGGGCGACCGCCGCGATGTTGGGATGAGTGGCCGCCGGCAGGCGCGCGTAGGTCGCCTGCCAGATCTCCTCGTCCGCCGTGCGTGCTTCCTCGGGCAGCGCCAGGGACGCTGCGTCCAGCGCGGCGAAGGCCAGAGTCATGTCGATGAAGGCGTGGTAGATGCGGACCACGTCTCGGTCCGGGAACCCCGCGCCCCGCAGCAGCCCGAGGATCGCCTCGTCGGCCGCGACTTCGTGAGACTTGCCGGATATGCGGTTGGCGGTCAGCACCGCGGCCTGTGGGTGTTCGAGGTAGGCGGCGTGGATGCGCAGGCCCAGCTCGCGAAGATCGGCGCGCCAGTCGCCGGTGCCGTGCCAGTCGGCCATCGCCTGGCCGATGAGCATGTCGCCGATGGCCAGGGTCAGGTCGTCCATGCCGGTGAAGTAGCGGTAGAGCGTGCTGGGGTCGGCTCCCAGGGCGATGCCGAGCCGTCGCACGGTCAGACCCGCGGAGCCATGCTCGCGCAGCATACGCAGCGCGGTCCGCACGATCAGTTCCTCCGAGAGAACCATCCCGCTCTTTGTCGGGCGGCGGCGTTGTCGCGCCGATTCTGAGACCACCGGCTTGGGCACGGTGCTCCCCTCCTCCTGTGGCCTGTTCCGTCGCCGGAGAGCCTATCTTATGCCAACACCATTGACGTATGAAGCGGTGGTGACGTTGGATCGGGCGCACCAAGGCGTGTGCCTCGGAAAGGGGATGTTCTGTCATGCGTGTTCTGCTTGTCGGTGCCGGTGGTGTGGGCACGGCGATCACCCGGATCGCGGCCCGCCGATCGTTCTTCGACCACATGGTCGTCGCCGACTACGACCTGTCCCGCGCCGAGGCGGCGGTCGCCGCGCTCGGGGAGGCGGGCAGCCGCTTCAGCGCCGGGCGGGTCGACGCGAGCGACGAGGCGGCAGTGGCGGCACTGCTGGAGGAGCACCGCTGCGACGTCCTGCTCAACGCCACCGACCCGCGCTTCGTGATGCCGCTGTTCCGGGCGGCGCTGAGCGTCGGCGCGCACTACCTGGACATGGCGATGTCGCTGTCCCGGCCGCACCCGGAGCGTCCCCATGAGGTGTGCGGGGTCAAGCTCGGCGACGCCCAGTTCGAACTGGCCGCCGAGTGGGAGAAGGCGGGCAAGCTCGCGCTGGTCGGCATCGGTGTGGAGCCGGGGTTGTCGGATGTCTTCGCCCGTTACGCGGCCGACGAGCTCTTCGATCACATCGAGGAGATCGGTATCCGCGACGGCGCCGACCTCACCGTTGAGGGATACGACTTCGCGCCCTCGTTCAACATCTGGACCACCATCGAGGAGTGCCTCAACCCGCCGGTCGTCTACGAGGCCGGCCGGGGCTGGTTCACCACCCCGCCCTTCAGCGAGCCGGAGGTGTTCGACTTTCCCGACGGCATCGGCCCGGTCGAGTGCGTCAACGTCGAGCACGAGGAGGTGCTGCTCGTCCCCCGCTGGGTCGACGCCGAGCGGGTGACCTTCAAGTACGGGCTGGGCGGGGAGTTCATCCAGACGCTGCGAACCCTGCGTCTGCTCGGCCTCGACCGCACCGAGCCGGTCCAGGTCCTCGGTGCGGACGGCACTCCCGTCATGGTCTCCCCGCGCGACGTGGTCGCGGCATGCCTGCCCGACCCGGCGACCCTCGGGGAGCGCATGCGCGGCAGGACGTGCGCGGGCACCTGGGTCAAGGGCACCAGGAACGGCGGCCCGCGCGAGGTCTACCTCTACCACGTGGTCGACAACGAGTGGTCCATGCGGGAGTACGGCTCCCAGGCCGTGGTGTGGCAGACCGCCGTCAACCCGGTGGTGGCCCTTGAGCTGATAGCCGCGGGCGTCTGGTCCGGCGTCGGCGTCCTTGGCCCGGAAGCCCTTCCGCCCCGGCCCTTCCTCGACCTGCTGACCGCGTACGGCGCCCCGTGGGGCATGCGCGAACAGTGACCGTGAGCGTCGGTGCGGCGGCGAAGGTGGCCGCACGATGGCCCCGGTGTACGTGTGGACAGGTACGACGGCGGTCTCCACGCTGGTAGGGCATACCACCACCAAAGGCGCTATTCATCCGCAATGGCGGCGCGGCCGGACAGTCATCCGGTACGGTGCCGGCCATGGGTGATCTCGCGCCGGGGCTCTACGAACGGCTCGTCACCGAAGGGCTGGCGCGTGACCTGGCCAGTCACGGAGATTTGGCCCAGCTGCGCCCGCTGGACCAGGTCGAGGCCGCTGACGTGCTGACCGCCCACCTGGCCGCACTCACCCGCAGGGCGCTGCGCTCGCTGCGGGGCGACGACGCCGAACGGCTGGCCGGGCAGGTCGAGCTGGTCAACCGGCTCACGGCGGTCCTCGGCGAGGTCATCCCCGACACATCCGATGACCTGGTGGCGACCTCCCGGGAACTGCTGCTGGCCGTGACGCGCAGCCGTACTCCCACGGGTGAACCGGTCTTCCCGCGGCGTCCGGAGACTCCGCTGGCGGCCAGCGCGCTCCTGGTCAACGGGCATGGCCAGCCCAGCGTCGGCCATGAGCTGAGACGGGAGTTGGCCTCCGCGGACCGGGTCGACCTGCTGTGCGCGTTCGTGCGCTGGCACGGCGTGCGGATTCTCGAGGAGGATCTGGCCGAGTTCGTCCGGCGGGGTGGGCGGCTCAGGGTCATCACCACCACCTACCGGGGTGCCACCGAACGCCGCGCCCTGGACCGGCTGGCCGAGCTGGGCGCCACCATCAAGATCTCCTACGAGACCAGGACGACCCGGCTGCACGCCAAGGCGTGGTTGTTCCGCAGGGACAGCGGCTTCTCCACCGCCTACGTCGGTTCCTCCAACCTGTCCAAATCCGCATTGGTCGACGGGCTGGAGTGGAACGTCCGTCTGTCCGCCCTGGAGCAGCCACACCTGCTGGACACCTTCTCGGCCACCTTCGAGGAGTACTGGGGCGATCCGGCCTTCGAGGACTACGACCCCGGCGCGGAGGCGGACCGCCGCCGCCTGGACCAGGCGCTGGAGCTGGAGAGCGCCGGGCCCCGCGAGCTCCCTCTGGCGATCGCGTCGCTGGACGTGCGGCCCTACGGTTACCAGGGCGAGGTTCTGGCCGGGCTGGCCTGCTCGGCCACCTCGAACCACGCGTCCTGCTCGGCCTGACCGCCACCCCGGAACGGGCCGACGGCCAGGACGTCAAACACTGGTTCGGCGGCAGGGTCGCGGTCGAGCTACGGCTGTGGGAGGCCATCGAACGGCAGTTGCTGGCGCCGTTCCAGTATTTCGGCGTGCACGACGGCGTGGATCTGTCGGCCGTACCGTGGAAGCGCGGACAGGGGTACGACCTGGCCCGCCTCAGCAACGTCTTCACCGGCAACGACGCCCGCGTCCGGCTGGTGCTGCGGACCCTGCACCGAAAGATCGGTGACGTCGGCCGGATGCGGGCGCTGGGCTTCTGCGTCAGCGTCGAACACGCCGAGTACATGGCCTCCCGCTTCACCGAGGCGGGTATCCCCTCTCTGGCCATCACCTCCCGGACCCCGCGCGCCGACCGGGAGGCCGGGCTCGCCGCGCTGCGGTCCCGTCAGGTCAACGTGGTGTTCGCCGTCGATCTGTTCAACGAGGGCGTCGACATCCCCGGCATCGACACCGTGCTGTTCCTGCGTCCCACCGACAGCGCCACCGTCTTCCTGCAGCAACTTGGCCGAGGGCTGCGACTGGACACCGGCAAGGCCTGCCTGACCGTTCTGGACTTCATCGGCAACCAGCACCGTCAGTTCCGCTTCGACCGCCGCTACCGCGCGCTGACCGGCGCCGGCCGTACGGCGGTCGCCCGCGAGGTCGAGGCGGGCTTCCCCACACTGCCGCCCGGCTGCCATATCGATCTCGATCGCGAGGTCTCCCGGCTGGTGCTGAACAACATCCGCCAGACGCTGAACCTGCGCTGGCCCGATCTGATCGCCGAACTCGCGGCGCTGCCCGAGCGGACCACCCTGGCCGGGTTCATCGAGGAGACCGGGTTGGAGCTGGAGGATCTCTACCGCCGCCGCCCCGGCTGGGCCGGGCTCCGCAGAGCCGCCGGCCGAGGCTCCGCGGCCGGTCCCCTCGACGTGAAGATCGGCAGCGCGTTCGGTCGCATGCTCCACATCGACGACCCCGACCGGCTCTCCGTCCTCCGCCGCCCGCGCAGTGGTGGCACCGTACGCGAGCGGCGGCTGTTCGCCATGCTCGACGTCGCGCTCTGGGGCGGCACCCAGCCCGCCTCCACCGCCGAAGCACGCCTGAGTGACCTGCTGGCCCATCCCGACCGGGTGAGTGAGTTGCTGGACCTCGCCGGCCTGCTGGCCGAGCGCAGACGTCGTGTGACGCACCCGCTGTCCGGAGACATTCCGCTGCACGTCCACGCCACGTACAGCAAGAACGAGGCTCTGGCCGCCTTCGGCGTGGACAAACCCGCCCATATGCGTGAAGGCGTCAAGTGGGTGCCCGATGCGGGCGCGGACCTGTTCTTCGTCACCATCGACAAGTCCGCGGCCCACTACTTGCCCACGACCATGTACCACGACCGGGCCATCACCCCGTCGTTGTTCCAGTGGGAGTCCCAGTCCACCTTGCGCCGCGGCAACCCCACGGCCCAGCGCTACCGATCCGGGCGATCAAGCGTCCACCTGTTCGTCAGGGAGCACAAGCGCGAGGAAGGTCTGGGCGCACCGCCCTACCTGTACGCCGGACCCATGATCTACGAACACTGCGAAGGCGACCGGCCGGTCCGGTTCCGGTGGCGCCTGGAACACCCGCTTCCGCCGGATGTCTTCCACTTCGCCAAGGTGACCGCGGGCTGACGCGATCAGAGCTACGGGATTCGTCGGTGTCCGCTCGGCGGCGGGATCCTCGGTAGCCGTCCCCAGCTCATCGTGGGTGGGCGCGGCGGTCGCCGGCCTGAACCGGGGATGACGATCCGTTTCGTTCTCGTGATTCCTGATCGTTATGTCACGCCGATATCTTCGCGATCCATGCGCAAACCCCTCATCGCAGCGCTCACCGCCGCATCCCTCCTCTTCGTGACGGCTCCCGCCGCGTCGGCTACGTCCTCGACAGTCGCGACTGCGGCCTGGTGCGCGAAGAAGCAGAGCAACGGCAAGTACTACTACAAGCACGGCAAGCACTGGGACTGCGTGTTCCCCGGCGCGTACTGCGCGAGCTCCCAGCACGGCGCGTACGGATATTCGGCCCGGCACGAGGCCCACAGCAGGCGATACAAGTGCGTTCGCTACACGAGCTCCACCTGGCGCTGGAAGCCCGTCCCGTAGCGAGTTCGACGAGGGGCGTCCTCGTCGCGGGTCCGAGCGGCGCGGTGCTGACCGGCGGCACTCTTCCGCGTGGTCACATAGGCGCCGCGTTTCCGGCCGGGGCGGTGGCCGCGCCGCCTTCACACGCGTGCGGCGGGTCTGTGATCTGCCCTTTTATGGGAACTGATCACCTTTTTCGGGGTCGCGGCCGTCATCGGGATGTGACGAGAACGGCGAGCGGAGTCGAGACGGCCAAAAAGGCCGAGGGAGACGATGAGCGCGACCCTGAATAGGGTGTTCCAATTTGTGGAAAAATGTTCCATCCTGGATGGCGTGTTCGGGGAGACGGCCTGGACGCGATTCCCGCGAGACCCTGTCCGCCCCGGCCGATCTGAAGACCGATCCTTCACGGGAGAAGGAGCGGGTGTCCCAGGAATCGTGGTGGGATTTCCTCGACACAAGGATCGTCACCGACACGCCCGCGCCCGTGGGATTCTCCCGGGAATAGGGTGTGCCGCCGTTGTTAAGGGGCTGAGAAGCCGATGGACACTGTCAAGCCGTTACGCCGCCGTGCGGCGGAATCCTCCAGTCAGACGGTCGCGACCGTCGAACGCGCGGCGGACGTGCTCGTGCTCTTCGCCGATCCCGGGTCCGTCACGCTCGGTGTCACCGAGATCGCGGACAAACTCGGCATGTCCAAAGCCGCGGTTCACCGCGTACTGGCCTCGTTCCGGCTGCACGGGCTGATCGAGCTGGATGAGAAGACCCGGCGTTACTCGCTCGGGCTGGCGGCCATGCGGCTGGGCCTGGCCTACCTCGGAAGGCTGGACGTGCGCAGGCTGGCGGCGCCGGAACTGGTCACACTTTCCCGGACGTTGTCCGAGACCGCCACATTGTCTATTCGTACGGGAACGACGCGGGTCTATGTGGACCAGGTGACGCCAAGCCGGGAAGTGATCATGTCGATCTCTCTCGGCATCCCCTATCCCTTGCATGCCGGCGCCTCTTCCAAGGCGTTCCTCGCCTTTCTTTCTGATGAGGAAATCGACACGTATGTCAGAACCGTCCCGCTGGTCCGGCTGACCGAACGCACTCTGGTCCACGAGGATGTGCTGCGCAAGGAGATCGCGGCGATTCGCCGGCGCGGATACGCCAAATCGAGCGCCGAGCGTCAGCCGGGCTCGGCCTCGGTCGCCGCGCCGATCTTCGACCATCACGGCAGGCCGGCCGGTGTCATCAGCGTCTGCGGGCCGTTGGAACGATTCCGGGACGAGGCGGAACAGTGCGCCGAGGCCCTGCTCGAATCGACGAACCGGATCTCGGCCCAGATGGGCCACCTGTGAATCGGTCGGTCGTGTCATGACGTGATGCGACCGCCTCATGAGAAAGGAGTTCCCGGCGCACCCGCGGAATTCAACGGGCGCCGATCGAACGGGGTTGTTCCCGTGTCCCTGCTGAGCACGGATCACCTCGTTCACATGGCAGTCGCCGGGCGGGCAGGCGGAGCCGCGGTGTTCGCTTCCGGACACCGCGGGCCGCGGGCGAGCGCACAGAACGACCCGTGCCTTCTCCGACGGCTCGTCGTCGGCCGGATCTCCCGCCGCCGCCCCGACCACGGCTCCCGCCGCGTACCGCGCGAGGTCCCCGCTGAGCAGTTGACGACGAGGTGTCGTTAAACTCTTGACCTCTCGGTCATCTTTCTGACACTCTGTCGTGAAACGGCATCGCGACGCAATGGGAGTCCGGGTATGACAGAGAGCGAGACCTTCGCCGAGCGGCTCAAGAAGGCGACCTGGAGCGACCACGAGGAAGCGGAGAACACCGCGTATCTCGACGCGCTCATGAGCGGCCGCGTGTCCCGGGAGGGCTACGGCGAGATGGTGGCCCAGCACTATTTCGCGTACGTGGCGCTGGAGGAAGCGGGACGAGCCCTCACCGGCGACCCGGTCGCCGGGCCGTTCGTCAGCCCGGAACTGGAGCGCGTCCCCTCCCTGGAGGCCGACCTTGAGGAGCTCTACGGGAAGGACTGGCGTGACAGGATCACCCCGTCCAAGTCGACGTCGACCTACGTCGCCCGGATCAACCAGATCGCCGACTGGCCCGGTGGCTTCATCGCCCACCACTACACCCGCTATCTCGGCGACCTGTCCGGCGGTCAGGTGATTCGCAAGGTCGCGGAGCGCACGTACGGGTTCGACGGCTCCGCGGGAGCCAGGTTCTACGACTTCACCGGCATCCCCGATCTCAAGGCGTTCAAGGAAAGCTACCGGGACCGGCTCAACGCGCTGGACCTGGACGAGGTGCAGGCCAGGAGGGTCATCGCCGAGACCGTGCTCGCCTACCAGCTCAACACCGAGGTCCTCGTCGAGATCGGCAAGCGGCTGCCCGACTACCTGGTGGCATGAGTTCTCCTCTGCGGGTCGGCCCGCTCCGGAACGCGCGGCTGCTCGATGCGGAGCCGGACGGGACACCGGGCCCGGCGGACCTCTCCGGGCCGGAGATCATCGAGATCGCCGAGGCGGCGGGGATCCGGGGGCGTGGCGGGGCGGGTTTCCCCCTGGCGGTCAAGCTCCGCTCGGTCGCCTCGGCCCCGGGTCCCGTCCGCTACGTGATCGCCAACGGGGAGGAGGGCGAGCCCGCCTCCGTCAAGGACCGCTTCCTGCTCCGTGAACGCCCGGATCTCGTGCTCCGCGGGCTGGAGCTGGCCGCCCGGGCCGTGAGCGCCGATCGTGCCTACGTGTACGTCAGCGATCCGTCCGCCGCCCGCCGCCTCGCGGCGAAGCGCGGCGATACCCCCGCCGACATCCCCGTGGACATCCCCATCGGCGTCGTGGCGGTGGCGCCCGGATATGTGGCGGGTGAGGAGACCGCGGTCGTCAGGGCGGTCGACGGCGGACCCGCCCTCCCGACCGTGAAACCTCCCCGTCCCTGGCAGGAGGGGGTGTGCGGAGCGCCCACCCTGGTGAGCAACGTCGAAACGCTCGCCCAGCTCGCCCTCGCCGTCCGGCTCGGTCCGGAGGCGTACCGCGGGATGGGCACCCCGGAGTCCACCGGCACGTTCCTCGCGACGCTGTCGGGCGCGGGCCGGGCACCCGGTCTGTACGAGGTCCCGTACGGCATCCCGCTGCGCGAACTGGTGACCGCCCACATGGGGACGGCCGCCGGGGTGACCGGACTGCTGGCCGGGGGCTTCGCGGGAGGACTGCTGCCCGCCTCGGCCCTCGACCTCCCGCTCACCCACGCCGCCTTGGCGCGGGCGGGCAGCACGCTGGGCTGCGGCGCGTTCGTCCTGCTCGCCGGGGACTGCCCGGTCGGTGTGGCCGCCGAGGTGGCGGCCTTCTTCGATCGGGAGAACGCCCGGCAGTGCGGGCCGTGCGTCACGGGCACGTCCGGAGTGGCGGGGGTCCTCGCCAGGCTGACCGTACGCTCCGCGACGGTGGAGGACGTGGCACGGCTGGAGCGGTGGGGCGCGGCGCTGGCCGGACGGGGCAACTGCGCGACGCCCGACGCCGTGACGGCCCTGGTCGGCTCGCTCTTCCGGCATCACCGCGATCTCGTCGACGCTCATGTCGGTACGGAGTGCGAGCGGTGCGCCGCCACCGATGTCACCGCGGACACAAGGTTCCGCGTCTCTTGGGAGGGATCATGAAGGTCGTCATCGACGCAGCCGTGTGCGACGGCAAGGGGTACTGCAAGCGGTTCGCCCCCGAGGTGTTCGCGCTGGACGAATGGGGCTACGGCGAGGTCCTGGTGGACGAGGTCCCGCCGGAGTACGAGGCCAACGCGCGGGCGGCCCTCGAAGCGTGTCCGCTGCAGGCCATCAAGGCGGTGTGACAGGGGCCGGCCGGGCGGCAGTCGGGGCGCGGCCGCCCCCGGCCGAGCGCTGCCGGGGCGGGGCGACGCCAAGCCGGCACGGTCCCGCAGTGGCCGGACCCGTGAAGAGGCCACCCTCATCGTGAGGGTGGCCTCCGCATGTCCGCGTGATCGTCTCGTGTCAGGACACGCCGAACTCCTCGCCCAGCTCGACGGTGATCGCCGCGTTGCCGCGGAAGGCGTGACTGCCCTCCTCGACCAGCGGCTCGATGTCGTCGGCGGTGACGGGCACCGCGTTCATCCGGGCGTGATAGTCGGCGATGAAGGCGCGGTTGTCCTCGATCTCCGTGAAGTCGTAGAACGCCACGCCCGCGCCGTCGCTCAGGCCGTACGTCGTGGTGAGCAGCTTGGCGAGTGTCGCACCGCCGTGCAGGTAGCCGGCGTAGCGGATCCAGTGGTGGGGCACCAGGCCGAGCGGCCACTCGTCGCGGACACGGTGCAGCCGGGCCACGTACGCGTCGGTGGCCGGAGAAGTCGTCAGCGCGTCCCGCCAGTCGCGACCGTAGAAGTAGGCGAGGTCCCGTTCGAGGGCCTCCGTGCGGTTGAGCCGCGGCAGGTGAAGGGCGCCGACGGACGGATCGTCGCGCAGGGCCTCCGTCGTCTGCTCCAGGGCGGAGTACACCGCGTGGAACCGGACCAGCCACGCGCTGTAGGCGTCCCTGGTCAGCTTGCCCTGGAAGAGGGCGAGCATGTACGGAGTGTTCTCGGCCGCACGATGCGCCTCCGACGTCCCGTGATAGAGCAGCTTGGAAAGTGGCTCACGTTCCTGAGCGGTGTTGGTGTCCACGGCTTCCTCCGTTTTACGACGAGTCGCCATAAAGATAACGACAAACTGTCGCAAAAACAACCGTGCTGAAACGGCGTATCGGGGCTCCAGCAGGACGGCGTCCCTGACGGCGCGCCCGTTGCGTGCGAAAATGCGGATATGCCTAGGATCTCCGCCCCGAACCTCCGGGAGCACCGCGCGCAGACTGTGAATCGCATCATCGACGCGGTGGCCCGGCTCTCCAGGAACCGAGGCATCGACGCGATCTCCATGACCGACGTCGCGGCGGAGGCCGGCGTCGCCCGTACGGTCCTCTACAACTATTTCCCGGACAAGGCCGCGCTGCTGCTCGCGTTCAGCCAGCGCGTGACGGACTATTTCGTCGACAGCCTCGAACAGGACCTGCGCGAGGACGTCACCGCCTCCGCGCGGCTGGAGTCCTTCGTCCGGCTGCAGCTCAAGGGGCTCCTCGCCCACCCTCATCCGGGTGCCGCCGAGATCACCGCCGCGCTCGGGCCCGACGCGTACCAGGCGCTCGCGGGGCACGTGGCGCCGATGCACAAGATCCTGTGCGAGATCCTCGCCGGCGGGATCCGGTCGGGGGAGTTCCGTGACCTCGATGTCGAGGCGACCGCCCGGAGCGTTCTGGCGGTCATCGGCGCCGAGCGCATCCCCCTGGTCAGCGGGGAGGTGACGCTGGAGGGCGCGGAGACCGCCGTCATCGCCTTCGTCCAGGGAGCCATCCGGCCGCTTCCGGCGTGATCACCATTCCCGCTGGAGGCGGGACGG
Source organism: Microtetraspora glauca (assembly GCA_001570385.1). Classification (GTDB taxonomy): domain Bacteria; phylum Actinomycetota; class Actinomycetes; order Streptosporangiales; family Streptosporangiaceae; genus Microtetraspora; species Microtetraspora glauca. Next base: position 187,323 of record BBYL01000015.1, read on the forward strand.
TCGGGCTGCGAGCCGGGGCTCAGCGGGCCAGCCTGCCCAGCAGGCACGACGCCGCCGTGATCCCGGTCACCGCGGCGACGAGGAGGACCAGGAAGTCCAGCGGCAGGTGGGACGGCGTGCCCAGGAGCAGGCCGCGCAGCGCGTCGACCTGATAGCTGAGGGGGTTGACCGCGCTGACGGCCCGGAGCCAGCCCGGCATGACGTCGACCGGATAGAGCGCGTTCGAGCCGAAGAACAGCGGCATCGTGATGGCCTGCCCGATCCCCATCAGGCGGTCGCGGGTGAGCACGATCCCGGCGATGGTCATGGACAGGCAGGAGAAGAACGCCGAGGCGAGCAGTACGGCGGCGGCCACGCCGAGCAGGCGCAGCGGGTTCCAGGTCAGGGTGACGCCGAGCAGGGTGGCGATGAGGAGCACGACCACCGCCTGGATCAACGCCTTCACCCCGGCCGCGAACGCCTTGCCCGTCACCAGCGCGGCGCGCGGGGTCGGCGTGACCAGGAGCTTGGTCAGGACTCCCGCGTCACGCTCCCAGATGATCATGATGCCGTAGAAGATCGCTATGAACATCGCGGACTGGGCGATGATCCCGGGAGCGAGATAGTCCAGGTACGGGATGCCGCCGGTGGGGATCACCCTGATGCGGGTGAAGGTCTGCCCGAAGATCAGCAGCCACAGGGCCGGTTGGATCGCCCGCGTGTACAGCTCGGTGCGGTCGTGGCGCAGCTTCTGCAGTTCGACGAGGCACATCGCGGCGACCCGGGCGGGGAGCACGCGCCAGCCGGTGCGGGCGCGCGGCGCGGTCAGCAGCAGGTCGAGCCCTCGGGCGGCGGTGTCAGCCGACGCGAGAGGCCGTGCGGCGGGTGCGGAGGACATCGCGGAAGTCGCCCCCTTCCTCGCCTGCTCCGTTCTCTCCTGTGCTTCCAGCGCCGCCGAGAGCACCGCCGAGATCGCCACCGACGACGTCCCGGAAGACGTCCTCAAGCGTGGGCGCCGCGCGGCCGTCGCCGCCGTCGTGGCCGGTGTCGTCGCGGTCGCGCAGCGCGGCCTTGAGCTGCTCCGGCGTGCCGAGTGCCCGGATGCGTCCCCTGTGCATCAGCGCTACCCGGTCGCAGTACTGGTCCGCCTCGTCCATGTAGTGCGTGGTGACCAGCACCGTCATCCCGGTGGCGGCCCGTATCGCGGTGATGTGCTCCCACACGCTGGTGCGCGCGATGGGGTCGAGTCCGATCGTCGGCTCGTCGAGCATCAGCAGGCGCGGCGCGCTGACCAGCGCCTGGGCGAGTTCGAGCCGGCGCACCATGCCGCCGGAGTACGTCCCGGCCATCCGGTCGGCGGCGTCGGCGAGCCCCACCGCCTCCAGCGCCAGGGCGACCCGCGCCCGTCGCTCACGGCGGCGGACGTCGAACAGGTGGGCGAACAGCGCGACGTTCTCCCGGCCGGTCAGGCTCGCGTCCGCGGACAGCTGCTGGGGAACGTAGCCGAGCAGGCGGCGCACCGACATCCGCTCCCTCGCCGCGTCGTGGCCGAAGATCCGCACCATGCCGTACGGCACCGGCAGCAGCGTGGTGAGGCAGCGTATGGCCGTGGACTTGCCCGCGCCGTTCGGGCCGAGCAGGCCGAAGACCTCGCCGGAGGCGACGGACAGATCGATGCCGTCCACGGCCTTCGTCCGCCCGAAGGAATAGCTCAGCCCGGTGCAGCTCACGGCGTCAGGGGCGGCGCGCCCGGTGTCCGGCTGGGCGCGGCCGGACGTCCCGGCGTTCCGGAGCGGTGGCGCCATCGGGGCGTTCTGGACGGACGGCGCGTCCTGCGGGCTCTGCTGAGGTGCCCCGTGTGTGTCCTGAAGGTTGTGCGGACTCCGCGCTCGCTCGGTCATGGACCCTCCATCTCCTCCTGCAGGCCTTCGGCGAGCCTGCGCAGCGCGGGCAGCGCGGCGGCCAGGGCCGCTTGGTCGTCGTCGCCGAGCCGCTCCACCTGCGCGCGGACGAGCGCGGCGCGCCTCTCCTGCCACGCCCGTAGCCGTGACTCGGCCTCGGGCGTGGCCAGTAGCCGCGCGGATCGCCGATCGCCCGGATCGGTCTCGCGGAGCAGCAGACCGGCCGTCGTGAGTTGGTTGACCAGCGTGGACACCGAGTTTCCGGCGAGATAGAGCTCCCTGGCCGCCGCCGAGACGCCGATGCCGGGATTGGCCAGGGCCAGTCGGAGCAACTCGACCTGGGCGCCGCGCAGTGGTGGCCCGGTCAGGCCGCGCCGCAACCTGCGCCGGATGAGCCGTTGGATTCCCGACAGGACGTCGGCGAGGGCGCCAGGAAGATCCGTTATACCCGTTGTGCCCATATTAGAACGTTAGCTCTGCGTACGAGGTAATGGAAGGGGCGGGCGCCGGAGCGCATCGCCACCACTGTGCCTGGCGCGGCCTGCGACACGCCTGCGGCCTTCGGCCTCAACGGCATCCGGCACCCGGTCGTCTACCTTTGGCGGTTCCTGCCGCCGCCGCCACATGAGCACCGGCGTTCTCACACGTCCTGATCCGGGCATGGGAGGACGCGGGATCGGGGACTATCATCTCATGGAGTGATCGGATGATTGGACTTCACAGGAAGCAGAGGCGGTCAGCTATGTCACTGTGGGACCAGATCCCCGACGTGGATCCAGAGGAGACGGCCGAATGGCGCGAGTCTCTGGAGGCGCTCGTGCGGGAGGCGGGTCCGGACCGGGCCCGGTATCTGATGGGGCGGCTGCTCGACACGATCGGCTGGCCGCCTGTGCCCTATCTCAACACCGTGCCCACCGGCGAGGAGCCGCCGTATCCGGGTGACCTCGCGATCGAGGAGCGGATCGCGGCCTACGACCGGTGGAACGCCGCCGCCATGGTCACCAGGGCCAGCAAATACGGCCTCGGCGGACACATATCCACCTACGCCTCGGCCGCGTGGCTGTACGAGGTGGGGTTCAACCACTTCTTCCACGGCACCGAGGACCAGGTCTACTTCCAGGGCCACGCCTCGCCGGGCATCTACGCCAGAGCCTTCCTCGAAGGCCGGCTGACCGAGGCGCGACTCGACCGCTTCCGCAGGGAGGTGGGCGGCGGCGGCCTGCCGTCGTATCCCCACCCGCGGGCCATGCCCGACTTCTGGCAGTTCCCGACCGTGTCCATGGGCCTTGGCCCGCTGAACGCGGTCTACCAGGCCAGGTTCAACCGCTACCTCGCGGCCAGAGGGATCAAGGACACCTCGCGCGGTCACGTGTGGGCCTTCCTCGGTGACGGCGAGATGGACGAGCCCGAGGCGACGGCCGCACTTCCCCTGGCCGCCAGGGAAGGGCTCGACAACCTCACCTTCGTGATCAACTGCAACCTGCAGCGGCTCGACGGTCCCGTACGCGGCAACACCCGCGTAGTACAGGAGCTGGAGAACGTCTTCCGGGGCGCGGGCTGGAACGTCGTCAAGGCGCTCTGGGGCGAGGAGTGGGACGGATTGCTCGCCCGCGACCTCGGCGGCCGGCTCGCCGCCCGGCTGGGGGAGGTGCCCGACGGGCAGTTCCAGACCTACGCCGCCTCCGACGGCGCCTACATCAGGGAACGCCTGTTCCAGGGCCTGGAGAATCTGGCGGCGCCGTACAGCGACGCGGATCTCGAACGCATCGTCGGCGGCTCGCGCGCGGGACACGAGCCCCGCAAGGTCCACGCCGCCTACCGCGCGGCCCTGGACCATCGCGACGGACCCACGGTGATCCTGGCGCAGACCGTCAAGGGGTGGACGCTCGGCTCGGGCTTCGAGTCGCGCAACGCGAACCACCAGATGAAGAAGCTCACGCAGGACGAGTTCCGCGCCATGCGCGACCGCCTCGACCTGCCCGTGCCCGACTCGGCGCTCGCCGGTGAACTGCCGCCCTACCTGCGGCCCGGCCCGGAGGAGCGCGAGTACCTCGCCGAACGGCGGAACGCGCTCGGCGGCCCCGTGCCCCGGCGCGTCACGGCGTACGCGCCGCTGCCGCCGGCCCCGGAACGGCCGTTCGCCGCGCTCACCAAGGGCGGCGGCACCATCGCCACCACGATGGCCTTCGTCCGCCTGGTCAAAGACCTCATGCGCGTGCCCGAGAGCGGGCACCGCTGGGTGCCGATCGTCCCCGACGAGGCCAGGACGTTCGGGATGGAGTCGCTCTTCCCCACGGCGAAGATCTACTCGTCTCTCGGGCAGAGGTACGACGCGGTCGACAGGGAACTGCTGCTGTCCTACAAGGAGTCCGCCAGCGGGCAGATCCTGAACGAGGGCATCACCGAGGCGGGCTGCATGGCCAGCTTCACCGCGGCCGCCACGAGCTACGCCACGCACGGCGAGCCGATGATCCCGTTCTACATCTTCTACTCCATGTTCGGCTGGCAGCGCACGGCCGACCAGATGTGGGCGTTCGCCGACCAGATGGGGCGCGGGTTCCTGATCGGCGCCACCGCCGGCCGCACCACCATGACGGGGGAGGGGCTGCAGCACGCCGACGGTCACTCGCAACTGCTCGCCTCGGTCAACCCGGCGTGCCTCAGCTACGACCCGGCCTTCGCGTACGAGATCGGCGTGATCGTCCGCGAGGGGCTGCGCAGGATGTACGGCGAGGCGGGGGAGGACGTCTTCTACTACCTCACCGTCTACAACGAGCCGATGCCCCAGCCGCAGATGCCCGAGGGCGTCGAGGAGGGCATCGTGCGCGGCGTCTACCGCTATTCGGCGGGCGGAGGCCAGGCCCAGATCCTCGCCAGCGGCACCGCGATGCACTGGGCGCTGGAGGCGCAGCGGCTGCTCGCGGACGACTGGGGCGTGGGCGTCGACGTCTGGTCGGTCACGTCGTGGAGCGAGCTGCGCCGCGAGGCGATGGCCACCGAGCGGGAAGGCGTCCCGTACATCACCGCCGCCCTGTCCGGGGCGGACGGACCGGTCGTCGCGGTGAGCGACTGGATGCGGGCCGTGCCCGACCAGATCAGGCCCTGGGTCGCCCAGGACTGGGTCTCGCTCGGCACCGACGGCTTCGGCCTGTCGGACACGAGGGAGGCGGCGCGCAGGCACTTCGGCGTGGACGCGCGGGCGATCACGGTCGCCACCCTCCGGGCGTTGAAGCCGGAACTCGCCGAGCAGGCCGCTCAGCGGTACGCCTGAGCACCGGCCCGAGCACTGGCCCGAGCACTGGCCCGAGCAGCACTGGAAAGAGCTCCGGGTTCACGGGCACCTCGGCTCGCGGTGGACGCTACGACCGCGAGCCGAGGTGTGCCCGGATGGCGTCCATGACGTCGTCCGGGGAGGCCGAGCGCGGGAAGGCCGCCACGACCACCTGGTCGCCGCCGTCACGCGGGCCCTCCAGGTTCTCCAGGTGCCGGAAGGTCCTGATGACGTACTGCAGCGCGTGGTCGAGCGGCTCGAACGGGTCGTACGATCCTCCCGCCCGCAGCCAGCCGCGCAGCACCTGGTTGTGCGCCGCCACGACGGAGGAGGCCATGAGCTCGGCGCGCAGCGCGGCGTCGGGGGTCCCGGCCAGCCAGTCGCCGACGTACTCGCGGAACAGCCGCTGGTAGCGCGCGACGCTGGCGATCTCGCGGTGCCGCAGCGCGGGCACCCGGCCGACCAGGCGGTAGCGCCGCAGCGACACCTCCGCGTCCTCGACGTAGTGGGCGAGCACGATCCGGACGGCGTCGCACACCGCCACGATGGCGGTGTCGGCGGTCGACGCCGTCAGGCGGGCCTCGACCTTCGCGAGCAGCGCGTCGTGGTCGGGGAAGATCACATCGTCCTTGGACCGGTAGTACCGGAAGAAGGTGCTGCGGCTCACGCCCGCGCGGGCCGCGATGTCATCCACGGTCGTCTCGTCGTAACCGCGCTCGTTGAAGAGCCGAATCGCGGTTTCGGCGAGTCGTTGGCTGGTTGGCGATCTTGCCATCGGCCCATTCTCCCGGATTCCCCGACCTTGTCGAACGCTGTGAGACTCAGTATCGTACGCTTGAAACTGAGTCTCAAGAGGTGTGGTGGTCAATGGATCTGCACAGTACGGCGGGCAAGCTCGCCGATCTCGAAGACCGCCGCGACGAGGCCGTACGGGTCGGAACCACCGGACGCGCGGCCGAGAAACGGCGTGCCGAGGGCAGGATCAGCGCCAGGGAGCGGATCGAGCGGCTGCTCGACGAGGGATCGTTCGTCGAACTGGACGCGCTCGCCAAGCACCGCAGCACCGCCTTCGGGCTGGAGCGGAACCGCGTCCCCGGAGACGGAGTCATCACCGGCTACGGCACGATCGACGGCAGGAACGTGTGCGTCTTCGCGCAGGACTTCACCTTCCTCGGCGGTAGCCTCGGAGAGGTGTACGGCGAGAAGATCTGCAAGGTCATGGACCTCGCCGTGAAGACCGGCTCCCCGATCATCGGGATCAACGAGGGCGCCGGGGCGCGTATCCAGGAGGGCGTCGTCTCGCTCGGCCTGTACGGAGAGATCTTCCGGCGGAACGTGCACGCCTCCGGCGTGATCCCCCAGATCTCCCTGATCATGGGCGCCTGCGCGGGCGGCCACGTGTACTCGCCCGCGCTCACCGACTTCACCGTCATGGTCGACCAGACGTCGCACATGTTCGTCACCGGTCCCGAGGTCATCAAGACCGTCACCGGCGAGGACGTCACGTTCGAGGAGCTCGGCGGCGCCCACACCCACAACGCCAGGAGCGGCAACGCCCACTACCTGGCCCAGGACGAGGACGACGCCCTGGAGTACGTCAAGGCGCTGCTGTCCTACCTCCCGCAGAACAACCTCGACGACCCGCCGGTCACCGGCGAGGAGGCCGACCTCGAGATCGGCGAGACCGATCTGGCGCTCGACACGCTCATCCCCGACTCGGCGAACCAGCCGTACGACATGCGCGTCGTCATCGAGTCCCTCCTCGACGAGGGCGACTTCCTCGAAGTGCAGGCGCTGTTCGCGCCCAACATCATCATCGGCTTCGGGCGGGTGGACGGCCGGCCGGTCGGCGTGGTCGCCAACCAGCCCATGCAGTTCGCCGGGACCCTCGACATCAACGCGTCGGAGAAGGCCGCGCGCTTCGTGCGCACCTGCGACGCGTTCAACATCCCCGTGCTCACGCTGGTCGACGTCCCCGGCTTCCTGCCCGGCACCGAACAGGAGTGGAACGGCATCATCCGGCGCGGCGCCAAGCTCCTGTACGCCTACGCCGAGGCCACCGTCCCGCTGATCACCGTGATCACCCGCAAGGCGTACGGCGGCGCCTACGACGTCATGGGGTCCAAGCATCTGGGCGCGGACCTCAACATCGCGTGGCCGACCGCGCAGATCGCGGTGATGGGCGCCCAGGGCGCGGTCAACATCCTCTACCGCAAGGAGCTGGCGGCGGCCGACGACCCCGAGGCGCTGCGTGCCAAACTGGTCACGGAGTACGAGGACACGCTGGCCAACCCCTACCAGGCGGCCGAGCGCGGCTACGTCGACGCGGTGATCGCCCCCCGTGAGACCCGGCGGGAGATCGTCCGATCGCTGCGGCTGCTGCGCGGCAAGCGGGAGGGGCTGCCGCCCAAGAAGCACGGGAACATCCCGCTGTGAGCGAGCTGCGCGTCATCAAGGGCGAGCCGTCCCCGGAGGAACTCGCCGCGCTGGTCATGGTGGTCGCCGCCCGCGCGGCGGCCGCCCCGGCCCCCGTGCCCACCCCGCAACGTCGCTGGGCCGCCCGCCACCACATGCTCCGCCGGCCCGTCGTCGCCGGTCCCGGGGGCTGGCGCGACTCGAGCTGGAAGCTTGGAGGACTTCAGTGAGCAACTCTCCCGTCCTGCGTAAGGTGCTCGTCGCCAACCGCGGTGAGATCGCCGTACGCGTCGTCCGCGCGTGCAAGGACGCCGCCATCGGCAGCGTGGCGGTCTACGCGGACCAGGACCGCGACGCCCTTTTCGTCCGGATGGCCGACGAGGCGTACGCGCTCGGCGGGGCCTCCCCGGCGGAGACCTACCTCGACATCGAGAAGATCCTCGACGTCGCCCGCCGTACCGGCGCGGACGGTGTGCACCCCGGGTACGGCTTCCTCGCCGAGAACGCGGCCTTCGCGCAGGCGGTCATCGACGCCGGCCTGATCTGGATCGGCCCGCCGCCCGCCGCCATCGACGCCCTCGGCGACAAGGTGCAGGCCCGGCACATCGCCCAGAAGGTGGGGGCGCCGCTGGTCGCCGGGACCAGTGACCCGGTGTCCGGCGCCGACGAGGTGGTCGCCTTCGCCCGCGAGCACGGCCTGCCCATCGCCATCAAGGCCGCCTACGGCGGCGGCGGTCGCGGCCTGAAGGTCGCCCGCACCCTGGAGGAGATCCCCGAGCTCTACGACTCCGCCGTCCGCGAGGCCGTCACCTCCTTCGGGCGCGGCGAGTGCTTCGTCGAGCGCTACCTCGACCGTCCCCGCCACGTGGAGACCCAGTGCCTGGCCGACCGGCACGGCAACGTCGTCGTGGTCAGCACCCGCGACTGCTCGTTGCAGCGCCGCCACCAGAAGCTCGTCGAGGAGGCCCCGGCCCCCTTCCTGTCCCGCAAGCAGCTGGCGACCCTGTACGACTCCTCCAAGGCGATCCTGCGCGAGGCGGGTTACGTCGGCGCGGGGACCTGCGAGTTCCTCGTGGGCCAGGACGGCACGATCTCCTTCCTCGAGGTCAACACGCGGCTGCAGGTCGAGCACCCGGTCAGCGAGGAGGTCACCGGCATCGACCTGGTCCGGGAGATGTTCCGGATCGCCTGCGGCGAGGAGCTCGGCTACAAGGACCCCAAGGTCCGGGGGCACTCGATCGAGTTCCGGATCAACGCCGAGGACCCGGGCCGCGGCTTCCTCCCCGCGCCGGGCACGATCACCCGCTGGCACTCGCCCTCGGGCCCCGGCGTACGGCTCGACGCCGGCTACGACCAGGGCGAGACGGTGCCGGGCTCGTTCGACTCCCTGGTCGCGAAGCTCATCGTCACCGGGCGCGACCGCGCGCAGGCGCTTGAGCGCTCGCGCCGGGCGCTGGCGGAGTTCGTCGTCGAGGGGATGCCGACCGTGCTGCCCTTCCACCGGGTCGTGGTCGACGAGCCCGCGTTCATCGGCAACGGAAAGGCGTTCGACGTCCACACCCGCTGGATCGAGACCGAGTTCGACAACACGATCCCTCCGTACGCCGGGGGCACCGAGAACGCCGAGCCCACCGCCGTCGAGCGGGTCACCGTCGAGGTCGGCGGCAAGCGCCTGGAGGTCGTCCTTCCCGCCGGGTTCGGCGCGACCGGATCGGTCGCGGCGGCACGCCCGAACGGCGGGAGGCCGAAGCGCGCCGGCGGCGCCAGGAAGCCGGGCGGCTCCGCGGCGAGCGGTGACGCGCTGACCTCGCCCATGCAGGGGACGATCGTCAAGGTGGCCGTCGAGGACGGCGCGGTCGTCGCCGAGGGCGACGTCATCGTGGTACTCGAGGCGATGAAGATGGAGCAGCCGCTCACCGCCCACAAGGCGGGCACCGTCACCGGCCTGTCCGCCCAGGTCGGAGCGGGCGTCACCGCCGGATCCACGATCTGCGAGATCAAGGACTGACGCGGGACTGACGCGGCGTGCCGGCGGGGTTCGCCGGCGAGGACGTGCGTCCAGGTCGGCCGCCGCACAGCGGGCCGGCCTGGACCGAAGCGACGGGGTGGGCCGGTTCGACGGCTTCAGGTCTCGCCTGCGGCGGTGCCAGTGGCCGGCGTCCCCGTCCTGTCCACCGTGTCGTGGGGGCCACCGGGTTCGCGCTTCTCCACGCGGTGGGCGATGCGCGCGACCAGCCACGTCTGGAGGACAAGGAGCAGGAACGCCGCGCATCGGACCGGGCCCGCACCCCGCCATGAGGTCCTCCTCGTGCCGCTCGCGGTTCTCTTCCTGTCCTCTCCGCACCCAAGCACGCGAATGTGCGGGCGGAAACGATGAAATGTGCTGATCCCGTGCTGATCCGGTGGTGATTCCGGGCGGGCCGGGTGCGCCGCGGGGCGGTGTTCCGGTGTCCGGCCTGCTCCGTCGGGTGCTGTCGACGTACGTCAGTGCGGACCCCGGGGCGGCGGCGCGGCTGTCATAGGACTTGAAGAAGTTTTCAATTGGCTACCATGGTGTGTGACGAATTCTCGTTGTCAGCTGGATCCGCACCATGGAACGGAGACGTGTGCGCGTGATGTCGCCGGACCGCGCGCACCACGCCGGGTGGCCACGCCACCGGACGTGGACGGCCATCGGGGGAGGTGCTGATGCCGATTCCCCTCTACCAGGCGAAGGCGGATTTCTTCCGCACGCTGGGTCATCCCGTACGAATCCGGGTCCTGGAACTGCTCCAGGACGGTCCGCTCCCGGTGCGCGATCTGCTCGCCGGGATCGAAGTGGAGGCGTCCAACCTGTCGCAGCAGCTCGCCGTTCTGCGCCGAGCGGGTATCGTGACCTCGACGCGCGAGGGATCCACGGTCGTGTACGCGCTGAGCAGCAACGATGTCGCCGACCTGCTGCGGGCGGCACGGCGTATCCTGACCGACATGATCGCGGGCCAGGGGGAGCTGCTGGCGGAGTTGCGGGAGGCTGAGCATACGCGGCCCGGATGATCTCTACCGGGCGTGCGGTACGGAACGCGCGGCGGGACGCGCCTCGCGAGAGGCCGCCGGTGACACCGGTTGATCCGGTTCGCCAGGGCACTCGGGGAGGCGGGGCCCGCCGGCGCATGCCGTACACGACGGACAAACGATCTATGTCCCACGGCACACGGTGTGGGAAATTGCATAATTCTTCAAATGATAGAGAATAGGGCGAAGCACGGCCTGTGTTAGGGAGGACGATCAATGGGGCGGGGTCGGGCCAAGGCGAAGCAGACGAAGGTGGCTCGCCAGCTCAAGTACGCCAACCACAACATGGATCTCGAGCGGCTGCGCCAGGATCTCGCCGTCGGCGATGACCCCGTGCGCGACGACGAGACCGATGTTCCCGGCGACGGCGCGGGTCAGGCGTAGGCGCGGAGAAAGGCCGGTCCCCTCGCGGGCCCGGCCTTTCCGCTTGTCCGGACTCCTTCCGGGGCTCCTCCTCTGACGTTCTCCCGGGTTCCGTCAGGGAGCGGAGCCGGGCGGGCGGGCTTCAGGCGGCAGTGTGTCGTCAGAATGGTCCTATGGTCGGCTCACGAATCCCCGCGGCGTCTCCGGGCGCTCCTTCGAAGACACGTGCGCGGCTTCGGACCATGGCGCTGCTCGAACTGGGCAACATCCCGTTCCAGGCGTGGATCTGGTTCGGGATCGCCGGGTTGCCGGTGACGGTGGTGAACTCCCTCGGATTCGCCCTGTTCGCGATCCTGCTGGCGCAGGGGGCCCTCTACTGGATGGCCAAGCTGCGCCAGCTGCGCGAATCGGCTCTCCTGCCGGGAACCCGGGCCTTCCTGATCGCGCGCGCGACCGATGTCCCGCTCCTGGTGGCCGGACTGACGGTCACGGGAAGCGCCGTCGCCGCCGATCCCGGGCGCGACTCCTGGCCCGGCCTGGTGTTCGCCCTCGTCGCGGTGCTCGAGTACGTCAACTACTTCCACGTCCAGCTCATGCATGACACTGTGGCGGATCTGCGCCGCCTGATGGCCACGGGGCCGCGGCGGTCGCATCTCGCCCGCGATCTGGCCCGCCGTCGCCGTGGATGACGCCGTGGGGTGACGGGCGCGGTGGCGCTTCCCGCCGGGGGAGCGGCCGGGGTGAGGACGAGCGGCACGGACGGGCGAGCGGCACGGACGGGCGAACGACACGGACGGGCGAACGGCACGGCGCGGTAGCAGGCTGGGTGACAGATGGCGACATGCCGTTGCTATGGTTAGCGACGTGATGTCGCTAAATTCTCGTCAGGGTTGGCTGCCTCTCGTCGTGCTCGCACTCGGAACTTCGATGATCATCGTGGACGCGACGATCGTGAACGTCGCCGTTCCGGCGATCATCGAGGATCTGCACCTGACCGCGACCGACGTGGAGTGGGTCAACTCCATCTATTCGCTGATGTTCGCGGCGCTGCTCATCCCGCTCGGCCGTACGGGTGACCTGCGCGGCAGACGCCGCCTCTTCGCGTCGGGGGTCGGCGTCTTCCTCCTGGCCAGCATGCTGGCGGCCGCCGCGGGCAGCGGCCCGGCGCTGATCGGCGCCAGGGTGATCCAGGGAGTGGGGGCGGCGATGGTCGTCCCGATGGCTCTCGCGATCATCAACTCCACCTACACCGGCAGGCGGCGGGTGATCGGGTTCGCCGTCTGGGGCTCGGTCATCGGCGGCATGGCGGGCGTCGGTCCGCTGCTCGGCGGCTGGCTCGTCACCGAGTACGGCTGGCGCTCGGCGTTCTGGGTCAACCTGCCGATCGGAGCGTTGATCCTCCTCGGCACGCTCCGTGTGCCCGACTCGCGCGACGAGCACTCCTCGGGGCACGACCCGCTGGGCATCGTACTCGCGGTGATCGGCACGACCTCGGTCGTCTTCGCGCTCATCGAAGGCCAGAAGTACGGCTGGCTCACCCCCTTGCGGCCCGCCTCGCTCCTCGGTGTGCGTTTCGAGGGCGTCTCGCCCGTTCCTTTCGCCTTCGGCGTCGGAATCGTGGCACTGGTCGCGCTGGTGCTGGTCGAACGGGCCCGGGGACGGGCGGGACGCCCCGTACTGATCGACCTGACGCTGTTCGCGCTGCCCAGCTTCCGGTACGGCGCGATGGCCGCGATGGTCGTGGCGCTGGGGGAGTTCGGGATGATCCTCGTGCTGCCGCTGTTCCTGCAGTCGGCGCTCGGCTACAGCGCGTTCCAGGCCGGACTGGTCATCGCCACGCTGGCCCTGGGCACGTTCCTGGCCGGCGGCATGGTTCCCGGGCTGGCCAGGAAGGCGAGCTCGCGCCTGGTCGTGCAGATCGGGATCGGCCTGGAGGTCGTGGGCGCGCTCGGCATCGCCCTGTCACTCGAACCGGGGATGAACCCGTGGCGGCCGGTTCCCTGGCTGGTGGTCTACGGGATGGGGATCGGCTTCGCCTCGGCGCAGCTCACCAGCGTGCTGATGGCCGACGTACCGCCCTGGCAGTCGGGTCAGGCCTCCGGGCTGCAGAGCACGGTGCGCCAGGTCGGAGCGGCGTTCGGGGTCGCGGTGCTCGGGGCGGTGCTGGTCACGGGGCTCGGCTCGTCGGTCGAGCGGCATATGGACGCGTTTCCCGCACACACGCGGACCGAGGTGGCGCGTGCCGTACAGGAGAGCGGTGGTGTGGCCATCGCGTCGCTGCGCGAGCCGGCGGTTCACGCGGCGGCCGTGGCGGCGTCCGCCGAGGCGACCCGCAGGGTCACACTGCTCACGGCGCTGGTACTGCTGGCGGGGATGGGCGCCACGCTCCTGCTGCCGCGTGCCTCCGCGTCCGGCCACGGGGAGGACCCCGCACCGGCCGACGGTGCGGCAACGGCCGGTGAGTCCGTGGACGTCGTGCGGGGAAGGGCTGAGCGCGACGCCGACGAGGCCGCGGGTGTGGAGGTCGTCTCTCGGGAGGGCCGAGTCTGAGATACGACGCCGAAGGCGTCACGGCCGGTGGTCGCGGGTGTGGCGTCAGTCATGACCGGTCATCGAGATCACGCCGGTCACGCCGGTCACGCCGGTCACGCCGGTCATGAAGGCCATCAAGGTCATGGAGGTCATCCAGATCACGCCGGTCATGGCGGTCGCGGCGGTCAAGGCGGTCTCGCCCGGCGCGGATACTGGAGGCCGGCACCTGGAGGTGGAGATGCCAAGGATCAGCGCGGCGACCGTAGCCGACCATCGGGCCAACCAGCACGCCGCCCTGCTCGACGCGGCGCGCGCGGTCCTGGCGGAGCAGGGCGTGCACGCGCTCACACCCGCGGCCGTGGGAGCGAGGGTCGGGCTGGCCCGTTCGAGCGTCTACCGGTACTTCGCCTCGACCGCGGACATCCTCGCCCAACTCGTCGAGGACGCCTTCCCCCGGTGGCTGGTGCGCCTGCGGGACTCCCTGCGCGACGCGGGCGACGGGGTGACCCTCGATGACAGAATCCGCGCGTACGGCACCGCGGCGCTGGATTTCGTCAGCAGCCCCGACCACGCGCTCATCCCCGCGTCGCAGGCGGTGGGGCTGCCCGGCGAGTGCCAGAAGCGGGTGGACGAGATCCACGAGTCCATGATCGAGCCGCTCAGTGAGGCGCTGGACGAGGCCGGATATGACCACGCGGGCCTGCGGGCCCATCTCGCGTGGGGCATCCTCGGGGCGGGCTCACGCCGCCTGGCGGATGAGGAGGGTGATCCCGGCGAGATCGTCAGAATCACCCTCGACACCCTCTGCCGCGCCCTCAGGTGACCGGTCGGGCTCAGCCCGTTCGGCTGACCGGTGCGCCTGACCTCGTTCGGCTGATCGGCCCGACTTGCCGGTCCGGCTCACCCCGTTCGGCTGATCGGTCCGACTGACCGGTCCGGCCGGGGTGGTCGATCGGTGTGGTGGCCGGGGTGCCGGAACGGTCACGAAGTCCCACCAGTCACGATGGTGAACCTCCGTTTCGCAAACAAGATGCCGACATTCTGGAATGATCGCGGGATATTCCCTCGTGTGCTTCGAGACTGACGGACAGTGACTGATGCCCCCCATGGATCAAATCGCCGCCTTCACGTCGGACCATCCGGTCGGTACCGCCCTCATCTGCGTCGTCGCCCTGGTCCTCCTGGTTCTCGGATTCTTCGTGCTGCGCGCCACGTATCGGGCGCTGGCCGACCTCTTCCGGCGTTTCGCCGCCCCGCGTCCGGCGGAGGACATTCTCACCATCGTCGCCGCGACCATCGCCACCGGCGTGTCGGCGCAGGGCATGTGGCGCTTCTCGGGTGACGTCCTGGGCTTCGACGGCCCGCTCCGCCTCCTGCTCTTCGCGTTCATCGAAGTCGCCGTGATCACCAGTGCCGTACGGGCCCGCCGGAACATGCGGGAGAACTACTCCGCGGGCATCGACGGCATCGCCGTGTGGGTGTTCACCTGCCTGTCGGCCGTGCTGTCCAGCATGGACGCCCGCAGCCTGGCCGAGGCCCTCTTCCGGCTCGCCGCCCCGCTCGTCGCGGCGTGGCTGTGGGAGCGCGGCATGGCGATCGAACGGCACCGGATCACCGGGCGTGCCCGGATCAACTGGCGGATCACCCCCGAGCGGGTCATGGTCCGGATCGGGCTGGCCGAGGCCAGCGACCGCACCGCGAGTGAGGTGGACGCCCACCGCAGGCTCACCCGCGTCGCGCTGGCCGCCAAGCGGGCCCGCGCGCTGCGCGCGGCCGGTGCGTCCGACCGGAAGATGCGCGCCGCGCTCACCAAGCTCGACCGGGCTATGGACCAGGCGGTGGAGTACACCGGCCTGGCGGTCGACTCGTCCCGGCAGGAGGCGCTGCTGTCCCAGATCGGCGCGCTCTACAACACGTCCGCCCTGATCGACCTGAAGCCACCGGTCCCGTGGGCGCCCGAGGAGGAGGAGAAGCAGGCCGCGCGGGCCCCGCGTCCCCCGCAACTCGTGCACCCCGCCCTGCCCGCCGCCGCGGGCGGCGCCGTACCGGGCATGCCCGCGACCCCGGCAGCCCCGGTCCTCGTCGACGACGACGACGAGGAAGGGGCGGAGACGGCGGAACCGGCGCCTCCCGTCGACACGGCGCAGCGCGCCGCCCTGATGCGCGCCGCCCGGCAGTACTGGGACAGGGAGATCGAGCGCCGCTTCGTTCCCCGGGCCGCCGACATCGCCCACGAGATCGGCATTCCGCTGACCACCGCCCGGGAGTACCGCGCTCTCTGGAAGCTGGAGCCCAAGGCCCACGCTCTCCTGGAGGCCGCCTACAACGAGCACGGGATCATCGACACCGGGACGTTCCCGGCGATCACCACGCCCGAGAGCGTCCTGACGGTGAACGGCTCCGCCGCCCAGCACTGACAACCCGGTGGAAAGGGACGGTCAGATTGGGCCGACCGGCACTGACCGTCCCCGTGGACGGGAGGGTCAGTCGCGCCGTGCCCAGCGAGGCTCGACGTTCGCCCACGCCTCCTCCCAGCGCCGCTGGTTGCGGCGCCGCATGACCCACCGGAGGAGGCCGACGAGCATCGCCAGCACGGCGGCGATCCCGGACAGCGACGCGAGCGCGACGATCGCGGTCGCCATGAGGATCTCCACCGTGCTCGCGGGCTCGAGGGACGGCTGGTCGTCCGCGTTGACCCAGACGCGTACCCGCGTGCCCGGCGTGGCCGTGGTCGCCACGGGCACCTTCGCCTGGTGGATCGCGCCGTCCGGGGTGTGCCAGCGCGCGCCGGCCCGCAGGTCGGTGGCCGCGCCCAGCCGTGCTCCCCGCATGGACGTGGGCTGCTCGTACACCGTCGCGGTCACCTGGTGCTTGCCGGCGTTCTCCCGCTGCGCGGTGACGTAAGCGGAGCGGGTCGCGAGATACGTCCCCAGAGGCATGATCACGCAGAAGAGGAGGAGCAGCGTGATCAGGATCGCCGACTCCACGCGATCCGCCGGACGGCGCAGCGGATTGCGGTCCAGACCCAGGAATCTGGCGGCTCTCGCCGGTACGTGCGTATTCATCACACACCTCCACACGTGCTCGACGCTAGGGAACCTCCGTCACCCGGCACAGTGCTGATCGACCCGGGTAGGAAAGGACCTTCGTCGGCTTTCGTCCGGGCTCGGACGCGTACGCGGTGGGATGTAGTCGTCACGGTCTGTCACGCTTGGTCCGCAGCCAGCTCGCCAAGGCCCAGGCCGACTCCCTCGCCGCAACGTGTCCACCGCGGAACCGGACGTCGATCCCGACGCCCGCCGGATCAGCGCACCGGTCCGCGACAGATCATCGCCCTGACCGAGGCGGTACGCGCCCTGGACGAAGCCGCCGTCACCCCCGAGGACGTCGCCGTACGCCGCGACCCTGGACGAGGTCTTCCCGCACCTCACCGGCGGCCGGACCAGGCCCCACAACATCCGCGACGGCACGGAGGTGGCCGCATGGCGATCGCCGTTCCCCGATCCCGCGTTCCCTGACAGCCGGGCCCCGTTCGGCGCGCCGCGACCCGCGCTCCAGACGGGCTCTGGGTGCCGCCGGAGGTGATGAAGTTTTCTTTTAAGACACCTTGAGGTCTTGAAAATTGTAACCAGGACACGATTGGGTTCACTCGTGTCACAACGTCACCACCCCCGCATGTTGGCCGTGGCCCTTCTCGCTCCGCTGCTCGCGTTCAGCGTGGCCGGGCCGGCCCAGGCAGATCCACAACCGCCGCAGCCCCTCGTCGAGGACGCGCCCCCCGCGTCGTCCTACCAGCCGTTATCCACGCTGCTCGTCACCCCGGGGGCGCAGAGGCTGGAGACGGCGAAGCAGACCCGGCCCGTCGCGCCGGGCGTCACGCTCACCTCGTTCGACCGCTACGACGCGGCCGGCTGGTTACGCGCCGACGCGATCACCGCCGACCTCACCGGCGGCGCCAGCGCCGGCTACGTCTTCTCCGGAGAGGTGTCGAAGACCGAGCCGCTGTCCGGGCCGGTGAAGCGCAGCCGCGCCGTCGCCGCCGTCAACGGCGACTTCTTCGACATCAACAACTCGGGGGCGGCCCAGGGCGTCGGCGTCCGCGACGGAGAGCTCGTCCAGTCCTCGACCTCCGGCCACGGCAACGCGGTCGCGCTCACGCCCGACGGCGTCGGGCGCGTCCTGCAGATGCGCTTCGACGGCACCGCCACCCCGGCGGGCGGCGACCCGATCACCCTGACCCAGTTCAACCAGCTCATCCAGGCCAATGGCGTCGGCGTGTTCACCCCGTTGTGGGGTTCCTACGATCGCGGCCGCGCGGTCGCGGGCGCCGCCGCGGTCACCGAGGTCGTGCTCCGCGACGGCGCCGTCGCCGAGGTACGCTCCGCCGCCGGTAGCGGTCCGATCCCGGCGGGTACGACGATCCTCCTCGGCCGCGAAGCCGGATCGGCGGCCCTGGCCCGGCTGAAGCCCGGCGACCGCGTCGAGGTGGCGTACCAGCCGAAGGCGTCCGACGGCGGCGCCGTCAAGACCGCGATCGGCGGCGGTGACATCGTCGTCAAGGATGGCGTCGCGCAGGTCTTCTCCGACAACGCCGCCCACCCGCGCACCGCCGTCGGTTTCTCCACCGACGGCCGCAAGATGTACATGCTGACCGTCGACGGCCGCCAGACCGACAGCCGGGGCGTCACCCTCACCGAGCTCGGGGCCATGATGGCCGAGCTGGGCGCGCACAACGCGATCAACCTCGACGGCGGCGGCTCCTCCACGATGCTCGCCCGCGAGCCCGGCTCCGCCGACGCCCGGGTGGAGAACAGCCCCTCCGACGGCGAGGAGCGGCACGTCCCCAATGGCCTGGCCCTCTACGCCCCCGCGGGGAGCGGCAAGCTCAAGGGCTTCTGGGTGGAGACGGCCGCCGATCCGGTGAAGGCGCCGGGCACCGGCCCGACCACGGGCGGGCGCACCGACCGCGTCTTCCCCGGGCTCACCCGCAGACTCACCGCCGACGGCTACGACGAGACGTACGGCCCGGTGGAGGGCGCGCCCTCGTGGCGGGCCACGCCGGCCGTGCACGGGCAGGTCGGCCGCGACGGTGTCTTCCACGCCCTCGTGCCCGGCCAGACGACCGTCACCGCCTCGCGCGGCGGCGCCAAGGGCGAGATCGAGCTCACCGTCCTGCAGCCCCTCGTACGGCTCGGCGCCACGGCCGACCGGGTCGGCCTCGCCGGCGCGGACGACTCGGGCGTCTTCGGCGTGGTGGGCTACGACCGCAACGGCAACTCCGCCCCCATCGAGCCCGGCGACGTGCGCCTCGACTATGACACGACCCTGTTCGACGTCGCCCCCGCCGAGCACGGCCTGTTCGCGGTGACGTCGAAGAAGGCGACCGGCTCGGGCACGATCACCGTCTCCGTCGGCAAGGTGACCACCGCGGTGCCGGTGACGGTCGGCTTCCAGGACGTCTCGGTCGCCGACTTCGAGAACGCCGCGTCCTGGACGTTCGCCGCGGCGCGTGCCACCGGATCGTTGTCGCCGACGCCGGGGCAGAGCGGCGGCGGGCTGCGGCTCGCGTACGACTTCACCCAGTCGACGGCCACGCGGGCGGCCTACGCCAGCCCGCCCCAGCAGATCACGGTGGAGGGGCAGCCGCAGGCGTTCGGGATGTGGATCCGCTCGTCCGGGAACGGGGAGTGGCCGAGCCTGGAGTTCTACGACGCCCAGGGACAGTCGCAGATCCTGCGCGGCCCCTATCTCACCTGGACCGGCTGGAAGTACGTCGAGTTCGCCGTCCCGCCCGGGGTGAACTACCCGCTGAAGCTCCGGCGCTTCTACGTCGCGGAGACCAGGGCCGACCAGCTGTACAACGGTGAGATCGCCATTGACGGGCTGGTCGCCAAGGTGCCGCCGCCGGTCGGCGCCCCGGCCGCCGCCAAGGTGGCCGATCCGGTCGTCCGTACCGGCGCCGCGGTGGCCGACATGCCGTGGCGGTTCGCGGTCATGTCCGACGGGCAGTTCGTGGCGCGCGACCCCGGCAGCGACATCGTCGCCAATGTCCGCCGCACCCTGCGGGAGATCAAGGCGGCCAAGCCCGACTTCCTGATCATCGACGGCGACCTCGTCGACGAGGCGTCCCCCGAGGACTTCGCGCTGGCCAAGCGCATCCTGGACGAGGAACTCGGCGGCGAGCTGCCGTTCCACTACGTGCCCGGCAACCATGAGGTGATGGGCGGAAAGATCGACAACTTCAAGGCGGTCTTCGGCGACACCTACGGCACGTTCGACCGCAAGGGCACCCGCTTCATCACCCTCGACACCTCGCGGCTGAACCTGCTCGGCGGAGGGTTCGAGCAGGTGGCCATGCTCAGGAAGCAGCTCGACGCGGCCGCGAAGGACCCCGCGATCGGTTCGGTGGCCGTGCTGTTCCACGTGCCCCCGCGCGACCCCACGCCCGGCAAGGGCAGCCAGCTCGGTGACCGCAAGGAGGCCGCGTTGGTCGAGGGCTGGCTGGCCGACTTCCAGCGCACCACCGGCAAGGGAGCGGCCTACATCGGCGGTCACGTCGGGACGTTCCACGCCTCGCACGTCGACGCCGTGCCGTACTTCATCAACGGCAACTCCGGGAAGAACCCGGCCACGGCGGCCGACGACGGAGGGTTCACCGGCTGGTCGCTGTGGGGTGTCGACCCGGTGACGGCGAAGGAGGCCGAGCACGTCCGGCGCAACTGGTTCGTGGACGCGCCGACCTGGATCGGCACGCAGGTCCGACCGCACGTGGACGAGCTGACCCTCACCGCGCCCGCTTCCGTGCAGGTCGGCGAGTCCGGCCGGGTGTCGGCGACCCTGACGCAGGACGGCCGTACGGTGCCCGTCGCCTACCCCGCCTCGGCCGACTGGTCCGGCTCCCCTAACCTGCACGTCGGCGATCGCGCCGGCGCCAAGCCGTGGCACGTCGCGGTGCTGGACCCGGAGACCGGGACCATCACGGCGCTGCGCCCGGGGCAGGTCGTGGTCGCCGTCACCGTCAACGGCGTCACCCGCCAGGCCACGGTCGCGCTGGCCGCCCGCGCGGCCGCCTGACCCGCCGGGCCTCTCGCGGTACGGCGCCGCCGCGCCGCGAGAGGGCCCGGCGCCTACGCGGTCGACCCCCGCCCGCTGGCCGTCCCGGCCTACCGGCGACTGTGGGTCGCGTCGGCGGTCTGCGCGGTGGGCGGTTCGTTCAGTGTGGTCGCCGTGCCGACGCAGCTGTACACGGTGACCGGCTCCTCGGCCGTCGTGGGCGCGGCGGCGGTGTCGTTCGCCGCGCTGGTCGTGGCGGCGTTGTGGATCGGCGCGCTCGCCGACGTCATGGACCGGCGAAGAGTGTTACTGGCGGCCAACTGCGGGCTCGCGTTCACGTACGCGGCCTTGTGGGCCCAAGCCCTGCTCGGCGGGCGCTCCGTCCCGGTCGTGATGGTACTGGCCGCCTGCCAGGGCCTGTCCTTCGCGGCGATCATGACCACGATGGGCGCCGTGGTGCCCCGCCTCGTCCCTGTCGAGCTGCTACCGGCGGCGAACAGCCTCTGGCGGTGCTCGCGGTGGACCTCGCGGCGATGGTCTTCGGCATGCCGATAGCCCTGTTTCCGGAACTCGCCCAGCACACCTACGGCGGACCCGCCGGAGGGGGCCTGGAGTTGGGACTGCTCTACGCCGCCTATCCGGCCGGGGTCGTCACAGCCGGGCTTTTGTCGGGCACGTTCACTCGCGCCCGACGCCACGGTGCGCTCATGGTGGGGGCGGCCGCCGCCTGGGGCATCACCGTCGTGTTCCTCGGACTGGCCGCACAGCTGTGGGTCGCACTGGCGGCGCTCGTCCTCGGCGGCGCGGTCAACTTCGTGCTGAGCACCTTCCGCAACGCCATCACACAGGCACACACTCACGACGCCATGCGCGGCCGGGTCCAGGGGGCGCTCACCGTCGTCCTCTTCGGAGGCCCGCACATCGCGAACCTGCTGCACGGGGCCGCCACATCACTCCTCGATCCCCGCGTGGTGATCTGCGCCGGTGGGCTGCTCACGACAGTGACCGTGGCGGCGATCACATGGGCGGCGCCGGAGCTGCGGACCTACACCGCTCGGTCCACGACCTCCGACCCGCCGAGACCCGCTGTCCCGGCACGGCCGCGCGAACGACCCCTGAAGAGGCCCGCATCGTCAGCTGCTGTCGCCATTGGTCCCCACAGGTCAGGGACCTGCGACCCTGACGCGGGGTGGCCCGCCTGGTGATGTCATGGAGGGAGTAGGCGCGCACGCGAAGGGAGTCAGAGATGGGTGTCATCGCACGCAGGGAGAGCGGCTGGCCCTTCCCGGACCTGCTGGAGTTGCTGGAGTCGCCGATGATGGGACTGCGCTCGTCGGCCGAGCTCATCCGCATCGAGGACTACGTGGACCGGGACCGGGACCGGTACGTCGTACGGGCCGAACTGCCCGGCATCGACCCGGACAAGGACGTCGACATCACCCTCACCAACGGGGTGCTGGAGATCCGCGCGGAGAAGACCCAGGAGACGCGGGAGCGGCACCGCTCCGAGTTCCACTACGGGGCGCTCTACCGGTCCCTCACGCTCCCGCCCGGCGTCAGGGAGGACGACGTCCAGGCCATGTACAAGGACGGTGTACTCGAAGTGAGCGTGGGCCTGGAGACGGAGCGGAAGGCCGAGGGACGGAAGATCCCGATCCAGCGCCAGGCGGAGGAGGAGCGGTCTGAGACTGAGACCGGGCAGTGACCCGGCGCGGGGCTCCGGCGCGGTGACCGGCCGGGGGAGACCCGGCGCGGTGCGCTGCGCAATGCGCCAGGCCGAGGAACCCGGGCATCGGC
Organism: Microtetraspora glauca; assembly: GCA_001570385.1. GTDB lineage: Bacteria > Actinomycetota > Actinomycetes > Streptosporangiales > Streptosporangiaceae > Microtetraspora > Microtetraspora glauca. Next base: position 209,685 of record BBYL01000015.1, read on the forward strand.
GAAGGATCCCGGGTATCGAACGGCTAAGGGCGGGAGGATCTCCCGCCCTTCCGCGTCGGCGGCCACCGTTCTCCCGCCGCTCGGCGCGCTGTCAGGCGCCGCCCCGATCGACTCCGCCGAACCGTGTCGTGCCCGTCAAATCCCGGGTTCGCCCAGGTTCCGCCCAGGGGCCAGGTGGACAGCCCGTGTCACTTGCGGCCCCACCGCGAGGTGTCGTCCTCTTCCCACTCCAGCTTGTCGACGATGTCGACCACGCCGTGGACCCGCAGTGCCATCGCGACCACGATCGCGGCGTCGCTGCGCCGGGTCATCCACCCGGTCAGCGTCACGACTCCCTGCCACACGTCGACGTCGATCTGCGAGTTCTCCGCCCACAGCGAGTGCTCGACGACGTCCTCGCGTACCTCCGTGGCGAGGTCGGCGTCGGAGCGCACGAACACCCTGAGCATGTCCTGACGGCTGACGACGCCGACCAGGACGCCGTCCGCGTCCACCACCGGCAGCCTCTTCACCCCGTGCTGGTCCATCAGCCTGATCGCGGAGACCACGGAGGCTCCCGGTGGGATCGTCACCGCGGGAGACGTCATCAGTTCGGCGGCGGTGTCACCGTGTGCGGTGTCCCTGACACTGTGGTTCTTCTCCGTCAGGCGGTGCCGCAGCCGGGAGCGCAGGGGAGGCTGGTACCCCTCGCGGTAGTACTGCTCCTTGAACTGCTCCTTGCGCAGCAGGTCGGCCTCGGAGATGACCCCGATCACGTGTCCCTCGCCGTCGACGACGGGTACGGCGCTGACGCTGTGGGCGATGAGCACTTCAGCGACGTCTTTGAAGGGAGTGTTTCCGTTGACCGACGCCACATGCGTGGTCATGACGTCCTTCACTTTGACGCGCATCACGTGCCTCCAAACACGGTCAGAGAATGCCTGCCCTCATCCAAGTGGCGCCGGACGGTGCCGGGCAGAGGCCTTAGGTCCCGAAACGGAGGGCCGTTCGGACATAGGGAGCGGCTCAAGGCACGGCGCTGCCACCTGTTCCGCCTAGAACAGAAGCACGGCCGCTCCCTCGACACGGTCGGCGGCGAGATCGGCCAGGGCCTGGTCGGCCGCGTCGAACGGATAGGGCGTGGTCGCGACCCTGGGACGGTGGAGCGCGGCGAGATCGAGGAAGGCGCGCCCGTCCGCGCGGGTGTTGGCCGTGACGCTGCGCAGGGTGCGCTCCTGGAACAGGTGCCGTTCGTAGTTCAGTACCGGGATGTCGGTCAGGTGGATCCCGGCGACGGCGAGCGTCCCGCCGCGGTCGAGAGCCGCGAGGGCGACAGGGACGAGTTCGCCCACGGGCGCGAACAGGATGGCCGCGTCCAGAGGCTCGGGCGGTGTGTCCCAGGCGCCGCCGGCCGAGCGCGCGCCCAGCGCCATGGCCAGCTCCCGAGCCTGCTCCGATCGCGTCATCACGTGTACGGCGGCACCCTGGGCGACGGCGATCTGCGCCGTCAGGTGGGCGGACGCGCCGAAGCCGTAGATCCCGAGGCGGCCCCCGGGCGGCAGGTCGGCGCGGAGCAGGGCGCGATAGCCGATGATCCCGGCGCACAGCAGCGGCGCGAACGTCTCGGCCGACCCCTCGTCCGGCAGGAGGTACGCGAAGTCCGCCGGGACGGTGACGTGCTCGGCGTAGCCGCCGTCGGCGTCCCACCCGGTGTAGGTGGACGCCGGGCACAGGTTCTCCGCCCCGCCCAGGCAGTAGCGGCAGTGCCCGCAGGTCGAGCGCAGCCAGGCCACGCCCACCCTGGCGCCGGCGGGCGGGCCGGCCGTACCGGGACCGAGCGCCGCCACCCTGCCCACCACCTCGTGGCCGGGCACCGTCCTCGGCCGCCGCGGCGCGAGATCGCCTTCGGCCAGGTGGAGGTCCGTACGGCAGACCGCGCAGGCCTCGACGCGTACGAGCAGCTCGCCCGTACCGGGCACGGGAATCGGGAGCCGGGCCCGTTCGAGGGGGTGGGTGGAGATCGGACCGGGACGGGCGACCACCCAGGCGTCCATCCCGTCAGCGCTTCCTGGCCCGGAGACGCGCGATGGTGCGTAGGGTCAGCAGCGCGACCACGACGATGACCTGCCCGCCCACGATCAGCTTGTTGACGTCGACCACCGGCTGCCAGCGCACGTCGCCGTCCTTGATGACGAACACGCCCGCCGGGGTCGCGCCGAGGCCGAACCCGCCGCCGACGCCCTCGCCGGGGTTGTCGCCCTCCTGCCTGCCGCTGCCTCCGCCTCCGCCGCCGGCGACCCGGGCGACCGGGATGACCGTGACCCCGTCTCGGACGATCGGCTCGCCGAACACCCGATTGACGGTCGGCTTGTCCTGGGCTTGTTCGAGCATCTCGATGATGTCCATCATGATCCCCTTTCGCGGCGAATGTCGCCCTATCCATTCCCGCGTACGGCGGAGGTGAAGACCCGGAGCCGTACCCGCCGTATTCGCCGGGTAGACAGGGATAGGTGAGGTTCGCGATGAAGGAGAGAAAATGATCATTGTCGGAGTGGACGGGTCGGCCGCCGGGCTGGAGGCCGCCTCGTGGGCGGCCCGGGAGGCCGCACTGCGCGGCACCTCGCTGCGGGTCGTCCACGCGATGCCGAAATGGGCGTCCGAGATGCCCGGCCACGGTCCGTACACGGACGTCGCGAGATGGATGCGGGAAGGGGCCGAATCCGTCCTTGAGGAGGCCCTGACCCGGATCGGCGAGCAGGAGGGGGACGTGGCCGTCGACTCCGCACTGCTGCCCGGTGACGCCCGGATCGCGTTGATCAAGGCGGCGGAGGAGGCGGAGCTGCTCGTGGTCGGCAACCACGGGCTCGGCGGCTTCCGCGGCCTGCTCGTGGGCTCCGTGGCGCTCGGCGTGGCCGGCCGGGCCTCCTGCGAGGTCGTCGTGGTGCGCACGCTTCCGGTGAACGTCCGCCGCAGGATCGTCGTCGGCGTCGACGGATCGCCCGCGAACGCGGCCGCCGTCGACTTCGCCTTCTCCGAGGCGGCCCTCCACGACACGGAGCTGCACGCCGTACACGCCTGGAGGGGGCTCGTCGCCGGCGGCGGGTTCGAGGCGGCCGCGTCGGTCCAGGAGGAGGACGGGCTGCGCGGCATGCTCACGGAGTCGCTGGCCGAGGCGGCGCGGCGGCACCCGGACGTGAAAGTCACCGAGCACGTCGTCAACGGGCATCCGGTCGAGGTTCTGAAGGAGGCGTCGGCCGGGGCGGGCCTGCTCGTGGTCGGGGCCCGGGGGCGGAGTGGGCTGGCCGGGCTGGTGCTCGGATCGGTCAGCAACGCGCTCCTGCAGCACGCCGACTGCCCGGTGGCCGTCGTCCCGCCGCGCTGACCGGCACGAGCCGACCGACACGCGGTGACCGGCATGCGGTGACCCGGCACGGGCTGATGCGCACCGGCCGGGCACGGTATATCGCCCCTCTGGGGGACCCCGCGCCTCTCAGGGACCCGGTGGCGCGGGGTCCCGTCCCGACCGGATCAGCAAGGTGATCGGCAAGATGGCCGGCGGGATGAGGATCAGCGGGCCCGTGACGCGGCGGCGAACTGCGCCACGTCCTCGGCGCCGTCCTCGATCAGTTTGGCGGCCAGGTCGGACAGGGCGCGCCCCGCCGCGAGCTCGTCCCCGATCTGGGGGACCGGCCGATCATGAGGGTTGCGCCGGGCGTGGGCGACGCTCTCGTGCCGAGTGCCGTCACCCGCGTGGAGCACGGCCCTCGCCGTGGTCACCTGATCTTCGTCGTCCTCGCTGATGAAGATCTCGACGTTCCATTCCTTGGCTTCCATCGCGAACACCTCCCACTCCAGCGTCCCCTCCGTCCGGATCGGACGGAAGGGACTTTTGGCCTGGTATGTCGCTATAAATCCGCGTTAATCCGTTTTCTTGGGACCAGGGGTCAGAAGCCGCGGATACGGCGCCCGGTGATGTTGTGCGGAACGATGCTGATGTACGTCTCGCGTTCACCGCCGGCCCAGGGCTCGACCTCGGTGCTCGCCGCCTCCGCCACCTCGCTCGCCGAAACGTGGTGGGCGGGCCCCTGTACGAGCACGCTCCACCCTTCCCGGTTGACGTCGTCGATGTGGTCGACCTCGAAGCCGATCGTGAGCTCGACGCCCACCATGCCGGTGCGCACGGCCTTCTCCATCGGGCCGCCGTACTGAGTGCGGAAGACGATGGCCCCGTTGTGGACCTTGAAGTTCACCGGGAAGACCGTCGGCCCGGACGGCCCGCTGAAGGCGACCCTGCCGACGCCGCCGGGAGCGATGAGCCGCATGCACTCCTCGGGATCGAGCGCGTGCAGGACCGGGTGCGCGGCGGCGGATCCCTGGCCGGGCGGCTGGTCCATCCCGGCGCCGAGCAGGTCGTCCGGTGTGGTCTCCAGCGCCGCCGCCAGCCGCAGCAGCGCCTCCTCGGTGATCGAGGCGGCGGACTCCTCGACGTACTCCACGAATCCGGGGGCCATTCCCGCTCGCTCTGCCAGATCCTCGCGGCTGAGTCCCAGACGCTTGCGGTGATAGGCGATGCGGCGGCCCAGATCACCGGGCGAGACTGTACGGCGGGACATCGGCTCCCCTTCCTTCATACCGGGTGTGTCAGAACACCCTCATGAGCGACGGTACGCCGTTCCGGTCGCGGTCGTCGCGATACCCCACCCAAGACCGCTTATACCGCCAGAGTCAGGGCATCAGGGACCTAAGCCCCTGCGGGCGGAGGACATAAGACGCTGCCGGGCGGCTCCGCCCCGGGCGGACGCTGGTCGGGGAAGCGAGTGAGGCGGCAGCGAGGGAGGAAGCCATGTCCGTCACCGTCAGAGACGTCATGGGCCGGGTGGCGATCGCGGTCCAGGAGGACGCGGGATTCGCCGACATCGCTGCCGCGATGGAGCGGTACGGGGTGGGCGCGGTGGCCGTCGTCGACGCAGAACGCCGGCCCGTCGGAGTGGTCTCGGAGGACGACCTGCTGCTCCGGGAGACCGACGAGCCCGGAGGGATCGGCGGGATCCTCGACGTCGGCCGCCGCCGCGAGCACCGGAGGGCGCTCGGCGTCACCGCCGCCGAGATCATGAGCACGCCGCCCGTGACGGTGACCCCCGGGACGCCCGTACGGGTCGCCGCGCGCCTGATGCACGAGAAGCGGATCAAGCAACTGCCGGTGATCGACCCGGTCAGCGGGCGCATCGCCGGGACCGTGCACCAGTCCGACCTGCTCCGCATCTTCAACCGTCCCGTCGAGGACGTACGCGCGGACATCATGGACGTGATCAGGCGGCAGGCCGATCCGGAGTGCCTGGAGATCGTCATCGAGTCCGGCATGGTGACGCTCAGGGGACGGGTGCGGCGGCGCTCCCAGGTCTGCCATCTCGTCGAGGGCGTACGCGCGGTCGAGGGCGTGATCGACGTCACGACCGAGATCACGTTCGCCAGGAACGACCTGGCCGTCCCGCCGCTGCTCTGACGCCGCTGCTCTGACCGTGCCCCGGCCGCCGTACCGGCCACGCCCCCGGCGTCGCTCCCGCTGTCGCCCCCCGCTGTCATTCCGGCCGCACGCCGGGCGGCTCACTCGCCGCGATCGACCTTCAGGCGCGCGGCGAGGGCCGCCGCCTGTGTGCGCCGCTGCATGTTGAGCTTGCTCAGCAGGTTGGACACGTAGTTCTTGACGGTCTTCTCGGCGAGGTAGAGACGCTCACCGATTTGCCGGTTGGTCAGTCCCTCGCCGATCAGCTCCAGGATGTGCCGCTCCTGCTCCGACAGCGCCGCGAGCGGATCCCTTTTGCCGGCCTGATCGCGCAGGCGCTGGAGCATGGTCGCCGTCGTCTGCGGGTCGAGCAGCGACTGGCCCGACGCCACCGTCCGGACGGCCCCCACGAGATCGGACCCGTGGATCTGCTTGAGCACGTACCCCGCGGCCCCCGCCATCACGGCGTCGAACAGCGCCTCGTCGTCGGCGAAGGACGTCAACATCAGGCAGGCCAGCTCGGGCATCCGCGAACGCACCTCCCGGCAGACGTCCACGCCGTTGCCGTCGGGCAGCCGTACGTCGAGGACCGCGACGTCCGGTTTGAGCGCCGGGATGCGCGCGATCGCGGACTCGGCCGTCCCGGCCTCGCCGACGACCTCGATGTCGTCCTCGGCCTCGAGCAAAGCCGCCACGCCGCGCCGTACGACCTCGTGGTCGTCCAGGAGGAATACACGAATCATGTCATGCACGCTAGCGTCCGTTTCGCCTGGATGGGTAGAGAGCGGGGACGCGGGCGGACCGACCGGCCACGATGCGGGGCGGAGGTCCCGAATCCATGGGACGTTGGGCCACTGCCCGGTCGTTCGGCCGGATGATGGAATGAGATCAGCAGGCCCCCGAGAAGGAGACGCGCCATGACCGGACCCATCGTTGTCGGCGTCGACGGTTCCCCGCAATCGACCGCGGCGGTGGACTGGGCGGCGGACGACGCCGCCCGCAGGGGCGTCCCGTTGAAGATCGTGCACGTTCGCGAGCCGTGGGCGAACGAGTATCCCTTCCACCGGGTCGAGGGGTTCGACCAGTCGCTGTCCGACTTCTGCGAGGGCGTCATCAGCGGCGCCGTGCAGCGGGCCAAGGAACGCGTCCCCGGCCTCGCGGTCACCGCGGAACTGGCCACGGGCACGGTCGTGGAAAAGCTGAAGGCCGAGTCCCGGCAGGCCCGCGCGCTGGTCGTCGGCAGCAGGGGCATGGGCGGGTTCGCCGGCCTGGTGCTCGGATCGATCAGCATGGGCATCGCCGGTCGCGCCGCCTGCCCGGTCGTGATCGTACGGGGGCCGCGGAAGGACGAGCGGCGGGAGATCGTCGTCGGGTTCGACGGGTCGGAGCACTCCGAGGCCGCCATGCGGTACGCCTTCGAAGAGGCGCAACTGCGGGGCGCCGGGGTGCGCGTGGTCTACGCGTGGCAGATGCCGGCGTTCACGCCGTTCGCGGTCGGCTACACCCGTGTGCTCGACGAGGTCTTCGAGCAGAGCGCGGAGATGGCGCGACGCCAGCTCGCGCCCTGGCGGGAGAAGTACCCGGACGTGCCGGTGACCCAGTCGGCCGTCTGCGGGCATCCCATCGCCGTCCTGTCGGACTTCTCCCGCGAGGCCGACCTGCTCGTGGTCGGGTCGCGCGGGCTCGGCGGGTTCGGCTCGGCCGTGCTGGGATCGGTCGGCCACGGGGTCCTGCACCGGGCTCATTGCGCCGTCGCCGTCGTGGGCCGGGGAGAGGAGGAGCGATGAGCGTGGAAACCCTGACCGCGGAGCAGATCATGACCCGCGTGCTGGTCACGGTCACCGTGGAGGAGTCCCCACTGATGGCGTGGGAGCTGATGCGCCGCGCCGGCGTCCACCACCTGCCCGTGGTCGACGACGACTGCCACGTTCTCGGCATCCTCACCAGTGAGGACGTCGCCGCCACCTGGTGCGGTGGCGGCCCGGACGAGCACTCGCGCCGCCAGGTGGGCAGCTTGCTCGGCCGGCGCCGGTTGCCCAAGGTCGGCCCGGGACACCCGCTGTCGCGGATCACGGGCGTGATGCTCGACGTCGGATGCGACGCCGTACCCGTCGTCTCGGCGGAGGGCACGCTGCTGGGGCTGGTCACCGTCAGCGACGTCCTGAGCGCCGTGGCCGGCCGGACCGTGCGGGAGGAGAAGGGCCGGGGCGAGGTGCGGACCGGGCTGTTCCATCTCAATCCCGTGCTGCCGCCTGACTGACCGCGGCGCCGCCCGTGCCACGCGTGTGCCTCGCGTGTGCCTCTGACCGCGCCGCCGGCCGCACGGGGGGACCATCGGCTGATCCACGACCGACCTTCGACCCTGAAACGCCCCGCGTGGTCGGGCGGAGACTGGCGCCGGAGGTGATCTTCATGGCACGGGTTCTGGTCGCGTACGGCTCCAAGAGGGGGTCCACGGCCGAGATCGCCGAGTGGATCGGTCAGACGTTGCGCGAGGAGGGCCATCAGGTCGACGTCCTCGCGGCGGGCGCCGCGAGGGACGCGCGAGGCTACGACGCGGTGATCCTGGGCGGCGGGCTGTACGCGAGACGATGGCACAGGGACGTCCAGCGGTTCGCCCGCCGCCACGCGACCACCCTGCGGGCCGTGTCGGTCTGGCTGTTCAGCAGCGGGCCGCTGGACCATTCCGCGGTGGAGCGGGACATCCCCCCGACGCCGAACGTCGCCCGCTGGTCGGCCAGGCTGGAGGCCCTCGGCCACGCCACGTTCGGAGGGCGGCTCGCCGAGGACGCCGCGGGTTTCCCCGCGTCGTCGATGGCCAGGACCATGGCGGGTGACTTCCGCGACCGGGCCCACATCGAGGCCTGGGCGAAGGCGGTGGCCGCCGAGCTGGGGTGACGAAGCGGCCGCCCGCCGGGTAGGAGCACCCACATGGGGCACCTGCCGGCGTACGCGCCGATGACGGCCCAGCTCGGGCAGTTGCCGCCGGAGGCGCAGGACGAGCTGTACGGCTACGAGATGAAGTGGGACGGCGTGCGCGCGCTCGGCTACGTCGAGGACGGGCGGCTGCGCCTGGTCTCGCGCAATGGGCTGGACGTCACCGTCGCCTATCCCGAGATCGGCCCGCTCGCGCACGCGGTCGGGGACGCGGTCGTGCTCGACGGGGAGATCGTGGCGTTCGGTGCGCGCGGCCTGCCCAGCTTCGGGGCGCTCCAGCCGCGCATGCACCAGCGCGACCCGGCCAGGATCAGGCTGCTGGCCCGGGCCGTCCCCGTCACATACCTGATCTTCGACATCCTCCATCTCGGGGACGCCACCACGATCCGCCTGCCGTACGCCGAGCGGCGCGACCTGCTGGAGCGCACCGTCGTGGCGGGGGAGCGCTGGGATGTGCCGCCCCACTCAGCCGGAGGAGGCGCGACGGTGTTCGAGACCAGCCGCGAGCTGCTCCTGGAGGGCGTCGTCGCCAAGCGGCTCTCCTCGCCGTACCGGCCGGGACGGCGCAGCAGGGACTGGCTGAAGATCAAGCACTTCCGCACCCAGGATGTCGTCATCGGCGGCTGGAAACCGGGCGAGGGGAGGCGCGCCGAGGGCATCGGCTCGCTGCTGCTCGGCGTGCACGACGAAGCCGGTCGGCTGGTCTTCGCCGGGCACGTCGGCACCGGCTTCACCGAGGCGATGCTCGCCGGCCTGGCCGAACGGCTGGCGCCGCTCGCCCGCGCGAAGAGCCCGTTCGACGACGAGGTGCCGCGCGAGCACGCCCGGCACGCGCGCTGGGTGGAGCCCGTCCTGGTCGGCGAGGTGCGGTACGCCGAGTGGACCGGGGACGGCCGGCTGCGCCACCCGAGCTGGCGGGGTCTGCGCCCGGACCGGAGGGCCGACGACGTCGTCAGGGAACCCGGCTGACCGGCCGCGCGGAGGCGATCCCCTCGGCACCTGCACGCGCGCGAAGTTACGGCGGAGACATAACCTAGATTCTGTCGAGTCCGGTTCCGCGCGCGGCGATCCGCGAGCCGAGGCGTTTGATGGCGGCGATGACAACCCAGACCTCGAAGCGATCACACAACAGGCTGCCCACCGAGGTGACCAGTTTCGTCGGCCGGCGGCACGAGGTGGCCGAGGCCAAGCGGCTGCTGTCCCAGTCGCGCGTCGTGACGTTCACCGGGCCGGGCGGGGTCGGCAAGACACGGCTCGCGCTGCGGATCGCCGCCGACGTGCGCCGGGCCTTCCCCGACGGCGTGTGGCTGGTCGAGCTGGCCGCGCTGGACGACCCCGCCATGCTGTGCCAGACGGTGGCCGAGGCGCTGGAGATCCGCAACCAGTCGGCGCGGCCGTGCACAGAGGTGCTCGTCGACCACCTCGCGGACAAGCGGGCGCTGCTGGTTCTGGACAACTGCGAGCACCTCCTGCACGACTGCGCCGTCCTGGTGGAGACGCTCGCGCGGGCGACGACGGACCTGCGGATCCTCGCCACGAGCCGGCAGCCCCTGGGCGCCGCCGGCGAGCAGACGCTGGCCGTGCCGGCGATGACGCTTCCCGACATGGACGGCGTGCCCCTGCCGCTGGAGACGATGACGCACTACGACGCGGTGCGCCTCTTCACCGAGCGGGCCTCCGCCGTGCTGCCCGGCTTCGCGGTCACCGAGGCCAACCACGAGACGGTGGAGCGGATCTGCCGCAGGCTCGACGGGATACCGCTCGCGATCGAGCTGGCCGCGGTGCGGCTGCGGGCGCTGTCCCTCGACCAGTTGCTCGACCGGCTGGACGACCGGTTCCGGTTGCTCACCGCCGGATCGCGGGCGGTGCTGCCCCGGCACAGGACGCTGCGCGCGCTGATCGACTGGAGCTACGGCCTCTGCACGGAGCAGGAGCGCCTCCTTTGGGCCCGCGTCTCGGTCTTCGCCGGCAGCCTCGACCTGGAGGCGGCCGAGGAGGTCTGCTCCGGCGACGGGATCGCCAGGGAGGACGTGGTCGACCTGGTGATCGGGCTGGTCGACAAGTCCATCCTGATCCCGGACGAGCAGGGCCAGGCGATGCGGTACCGGCTCCTCGACACGATCCGGCACTACGGCAGGGAGAGGCTGGAGGAGTCCGGCCAGGACGCCGCGATGCGTCGGCGGCACCGGGACTACTACCAAGGCCTGGCGGCGGAGGCCGACCGCCTGTTGTTCGGCCCGGACCAGGTGGCGTGGTTCACCCGGCTCAAGCGCGAGCACGCCAACCTGCGGACCTCGCTCGAGTACTGCTTCGCTCAGGGGGAGACCCTCGCGGGACTGGAAATGGCGACCGACCTCCTCTACCACTGGATCACCAGCTACTACCTGCACGAGGGCCGCGGCTGGTTGGACAGGGGCCTGGCGGCGGAGAGCGAGCAGGGCGAGGCGCGGGCCAGGGCCCTGTGGGCGGACTCCTGGCTGGCCATCATCCAGGGGGAGATCGCCCCGGCCGAGGCGATGTTGGCGGAGAGCCGCGCCCTCGGGGAGCGGCTGGGCCTTGCGCGGGTCCTCGCGTGGGTCGCGCTGTTCTCCGGCGTGGTCGCGCTGTACCAGGGAGAGGTCGACAAGGGGATCGAGCTCTACAAGGAGGCCGTACGCCGTTACCGCGGCATCGACGACCCCATGGGCGAGGCGTTCACCTATCTCCGGCTCTGCCTGGCGTACTCCCTGATCGGCGAATCGGCCGCCGCCGTCGAGGCGGGGGAGCGGTGCGTCGAGGTCTGCGACGCCGACGGGGAGGGGTGGCATCGGTCGTACGCCCTGATGGCGCTGGGGATCGAAGCCTGGCGCCAGGACGACGTCGTCCGCGCGGCCGAGCTGGAGAAGGAGAGCCTCCGGTTCAACCGGTCCCTGGACGACCTGCTCGGCGTCGGGTTGAACCTGGAGGTGCTTTCCTGGATCGCCGCCGTCCAGCGACAGTACGAACGGGCCGGCCGGTTGCGGGGTGCCCTGCAGATCATCTGGGAGTCGCTGGGGAGCGTCCTGTCGAGCTACGCGTACCTGATGCGCTATCGCGACGAATGCGAGGTCCGGATCCGCAAGGGGCTCGGAGAGCCCTCCTTCCGCGCCGCGCTCAAACGGGGCGCCAGGATGCCCTGCGACGAGGTGGTCGCCTACGCCCTGGAGGAGTCGGCTCCCGAGGAGGAACGCGCGGAACGGCCGGCCGAGGCGTCACCGCTGACTCCCAGGGAGACGGAGATCGCCCAGCTCGTCGCCCAGGGCATGAGCAACAAGGAGATCGCCGCCACGCTCGTGATCGCGCAGCGCACCGCCGAGGGGCACATCGAGCACATCCTGAGCAAGCTCGGGTTCAGCTCGCGCGCCCAGATCGCCGTCTGGGCCCGCGAGTGGCACCGCGCCGCGGAGGAGCGGGACGCCGCCGGATCCTGAGCGACCCGGTCACTCCCGTCCCTTGCCGCAGGAGTGATGGAGGGCTCTCGTGGCCGGGAACTCCACCCAGACGGCCTTGCCGGTGGCGGTGCGGACACGGCCCCAGCAGCAGGAGAGCCGCTCGATCAGGTGCGGCTCCCGTCCCGGCTCCCGCTCCGGCTCCCGTCCGTGGCCGTCCTCGGCGTCCGTACCGGCGGTGCCGGGGTGGCGAGTCGTCGGTGGGAGCACCGTGTCCCCGTCCTCGACCTCGCAGCGGAGCGTGCCGTCCACGAGATAGAGGCTGAGGCGGATCGGTCCGCCCGCGTGCCGCAGCGCGTCGGTGACCAGCTCGCACACCACCTGCTCCGCGACGGCTTCCTGACCGCGCAGCTTCCAGTCGGCGAGCTGGGCGCGGGTCAGCCGTCGCGCCTGGCGCACGCAGGACGGGTGCCGCGTGAGGATCCAGGTGACGTCGTCCTGGTCGCTCTCCTGGATGGGGGGAGGGGTGCCACTCCTCTGGAAGTGGCCGTAGGCGCTCGTCAGCCAGATTCGCGCCCGCCGCCCCCAGGATGGCGCGAGATCGTGATCAAGGTTGTGGTCGAGACCGTCCGCGGGCGTGGACGGTGACGCCTGCTCGCCCATGTTTCCTCTACCCCCCGGGTCCTCACAGCCGCGTGGATCTCCCGGCGGCTCCCCTTGCCAGCGTCTCCCCCCGGGGGCCACAGAGGGACGGGGATAAATCCCCATATAAGTACCTATATCGCACTAATGGGCAGAGTGTCCCAGGTGGGGGAAGAACCACAGGAGACGCCGAGACGAGACGTCCGCACCCTTAGGAGGCTTTCAGGAAGCGCTGTTAGCTTGCGCTTGCATGAGCTGGAAACGCAAGGTCAACGCCGCTGTCGCCGGCATCACCGGATACCACCTCACCCCCGTGGGGAAATCGTCGGACCCGTCGAAGGAGCGGTCCGAGGGGAAGGGGACGACGGCGAAGGAGCAGGGGGCGGCAGCAGCCGCGCCGTACCACCCGGCGGGAGAGGACGACCGTCTGGTACGGGCGCCGGTCTTCGTGATCTCCCCGGTGAGATCGGGATCCACGCTGCTGCGGTCGATGCTCAACAGTCATTCCATGGTCCACGCGCCCCATGAGCTGCACGTCCGCCGGCTCACCGTGGGCTACGGGAACTCCCTCGTCGGCATGGCCATGGAGGCGCTCGGGCACAGCCGAGGCGACCTCGAACACCTGCTGTGGGACCGGGTGCTCCACCGCGAGCTGGTTCGGAGCGGCAAACGGATCATCGTCGAGAAGACCCCCGCCAACGCGTTCGCCGCCGAGCGGATCGCCGCGTGCTGGCCGGACGTCAGATTCGTCTTCCTGCTGCGCCACCCCCTGTCCATCGCCCGCTCCTGGCACGAGGCCGGAGGCGGCAAGCGGGACATGGACGAGGCGGCGCGGGACGCCCTGCGGTACATGAAGGCGGTCCAGCGGGCGCGGCGCGCCTTTCCCGGTCTCACCGTCCGCTACGAGGACCTGACCGCCGAGCCGGTGGCGACCACCCGCCTCATCTGCGACTTCCTGGAGATCCCATGGGAGGAGGGCATGCTCACCTGGCGGGGCGAGGCGGCGTACCAGAAGGGGCTGGGCGACTGGAAGGACAAGATCAAATCGGGCGCGGTGCAGAGCGGCCGCCCGCTGCCCGCCGCCGACGAGGTGCCCGCCGTCCTGCAGGAGCAGTGCCGTACGTGGGGATACCTCACGTGACCCCGCACGCCGAGGTGGAGCAGGTCTGGCCCAGGGACGGCCGGGTCAGGATCGTCGGCCGCGTCCACGGGATCGACCCGGAGCCGGGCGCCTGCCGCCTGATCCTGGTCCTCAGGGAGCACAAGGAGCAGGAGGTCCACGCCGAGGCGGAGCTCGACGGCCACGGGTTCGACGTGAGCGTCCCGATCGGCGACCTGGTGCCCGCCTACGGCCCGCTCACCGGCGTCTGGGACGCCTACCTGGCCGTGTGGCGGGCAGGCGGGGAGCGCCGGCTGCGCGTCGGCCGGCGGCTCGACGACATCCCCGACAAGAACAAGGTCATGGTCTTCCCCGCGCAGGCCGTGCCGGTCGACGACCGCCGCGTGCTCGTACGACCGCGCTACACGGTCAGGAACAACCTCTCCGTCGACTACGAATGGAGCGAGGGATGAGGATCCGGTACATGCTGCTGCACGCCTACGGCATGGGCGGCACCATCCGCACGGTCATCAACCAGGCCAACGCCATGGCCGCGCGCGGGCACGACGTGGAGCTGGCCAGCGTGGTCCGGCGCAGGGACGAGCCGCAGTTCCCCGTCGACCCCCGGGTGCGCCTGGTGCCCCTCACCGACCAGCGCGAGAAGCCCTCCGGCTACCGTGCCAGGCTCGCCGGCCGCCGGGGCAGGACGGTGCCGCAGGGGGAGTACAAGTCCGACTGGTTCACCAGGGGCGTCGAGCGCGGCGTCGCCGACTACCTGGCCGGGGTCTGGGACGGCGTCCTGGTCACCACCCGTCCCGGGCTCAACCTGCTCGCCGCGCGGTACGCGCCCGACAGCGCGATCCGGGTCGCCCAGGAGCACATGAACATGGCCAGCCACCGGCCCGACGTGCGCGCCGAGATCATCCGCACGTACCGGACGTTCGACGCCGTCGTCGTCCTCACCCACGGGGACCGGGCCGAGTACGAACGCGCCGTCCCTGGCGCCCGGGTGCTGCGCATCCCCAACGCCGTCCACGAGCACGACGCGGTACGGCCCGGCCCGCGCGGGAAGGTCGTGGTCGCCGCCGGGCGGCTGACCGAACAGAAGGGCTTCGACCTGCTCATTCCCGCCTTCGCCCGGGTGGCGGCCGAGCACCCGGACTGGCAGCTGAGGATCTTCGGGACCGGCCCGGAGGAGCCGGCGCTGCGGGCGCTCATCGAGGAACTGCACCTGTACAATCACGTGTTCCTCATGGGGCGCACGGAACGGCTCGACGACGAGCTGGCCAAGGCGTCGGCGTTCGTGCTCAGCTCCCGGTTCGAGGGGCTGCCCATGGTCATGATCGAGGCCATGTCGCACGGCACGCCGATCGTGAGCTTCGACTGCCCGACCGGGCCCGCCGACGTGCTGACCGACGGCGTGGACGGCCTGCTCGTGCCACCGGGCGACGTCGGCGCCCTCGCGGAGGCGCTCGACCGGGTCATCGCCGATCGCGGGCTGCGCGAGGGACTCGGCGCCGCCGCGCTCGCCGGAGCCGCTCCCTACACGGGCGAGGCGGTCACGCCCCAGTGGGAGGCGTTGTTCGGGGAGCTCGCCCGGCGGCGCCGTGGCACGTCGGAATGAGCCGGAGCCGAGCGCGCGAAAACGGGCCGACGGCACCGGTAGCATCGGAAGGTAAAAGGTGCCGCGAGCGCGTCGCACACGAGCGCGGGATTCGCGGGCCGACTCTTCAGCCGTTCGGATCGAGCAAGGAGCTACCGTGTCTGCCGCCCTCGAAATACGCATCACCCTCGCCGGAGCCGAGCGCGTGGTGGCGGCGGGCACGACGGCCGGGGAGGCGCTCGACGCCGACGGCAGGTCGGTCGTCGCCGCCAGGATCAACGGCGAGCTGCGGGACCTGGCCGCCGAGGTCGCCGAGGGCGACGTCGTCGAGCCGGTCGCCGTCGACAGCGCCGACGGCCGCGCCATCCTGCGCCACTCCACCGCCCACGTCATGGCCCAGGCCGTCCAGGAGATCTTCCCGGAGGCCAGGCTCGGCATCGGCCCGCCCGTGGAGAACGGCTTCTACTACGACTTCGACGTCAAGGAGCCCTTCACCCCCGAGGACCTCAAGCGCGTCGAGAAGCGCATGCGCGAGATCGTCAAGCAGGGCCAGACCTTCCGGCGGCGTCCCGTCAGCGACGAGGACGCCCGCGAGGAGCTCGCCGCCGAGCCGTACAAGCTGGAGCTGATCGGGCTGAAGGGCGGCGCGGCCGACGCCGCCGACGCCGCCGACGGCGCGAACGTCGAGGTCGGCGGCGGCCAGCTCACCATCTACGACAACCTCGACCCCAAGTCGGGCGAGCTGTGCTGGAAGGACCTGTGCCGCGGCCCGCACCTGCCGACCACCCGGGTCATCCCGGCGTTCAAGCTGATGCGCGCCGGCGGCGCCTACTGGCGCGGCAGTGAGAAGAACCCGCAGCTCCAGCGCATCTACGGCACCGCCTGGGAATCGCGCGAGAAGCAGGACGAGTACCTCCACATGCTGGAGGAGGCCGAGAAGCGCGACCACCGCAAGCTGGGCGCCGAGCTCGACCTGTTCAGCTTCCCGCCGGAGCTGGGCAGCGGCCTGCCGGTCTTCCATCCCAAAGGCGGGATCATCCGCAAGGAGATGGAAGACTACATGCGCAGACGGCAGGCGGAGGCGGGGTACGAGTTCGTCAACACCCCGCACATCACCAAGTCGTCGCTCTTCGAGACCTCGGGGCACCTTCCCTGGTACGCCGACGACATGTTCCCGCCCTTCGAGCTGGACGGCACCGAGTACCGCGTCAAGCCGATGAACTGCCCGATGCACAACCTGATCTTCCGGTCGCGGGGGCGTTCCTACCGTGAGCTGCCGCTGCGGCTGTGCGAGTTCGGCTCGGTCTACCGGTACGAGAAGTCGGGTGTGGTGCACGGGCTGACCCGGGTGCGCGGCATGACGCAGGACGACTCGCACATCTACACCACCAGGGAGCAGATGGCCGACGAGATCAAGTCGCTCCTGAGGTTCGTGCTCAGTGTGCTGCGTGATTTCGGGCTCTCGGACTTCTACCTGGAGCTGTCCACCCGTGACGACTCCGAGAAGTTCATCGGCGATCCCGCCGAATGGGAGGAGGCCACCCAGGCGCTGCACCAGGTCGCCACCGAGTCGGGGCTGGAGCTGGTGGACGACCCGGGTGGCGCGGCCTTCTACGGGCCGAAGATCTCCGTCCAGGCCAAGGACGCGATCGGCCGCACCTGGCAGCTGTCCACCATCCAGCTCGACTTGAACCAGCCCAAGCGGTTCGGGCTGGAGTACCAGGCGGCGGACGGCAGCAGGCAGACCCCGGTCATGATCCATCGGGCGCTGTTCGGCTCGATCGAGCGCTTCCTGGGCGTGCTGACCGAGCACTACGCGGGCGCCTTCCCTCCCTGGCTCGCGCCGGTCCAGGTCGTCGGCATCCCGATCGCCGACGCCCACGCCCCCTACCTGCAGGACGTCGCCAAGCGGCTGCGGGAGCGGGGGGTCCGGGTCGAGGTCGACACCGCCGACGACCGGATGCAGAAGAAGATCCGCAACGCGCAGAAGGCCAAGGTGCCGTTCATGCTGCTCGCGGGGGACGAGGACATCGCGGGCGGGGCCGTCTCCTTCCGCTACCGCAACGGAGAGCAGAAGAACGGCGTCCCGGTGGACGTCGCCATCGCCGAGATCGTCGACGCGATCGAGCGCAGGATCCAGGTCTGAGCCCGCTCGTCCGGGTCCGGCACGGTCTGAGCGCCGTCCGGACCCCGGGCACCGGGCCGGTGCGGTCGCATCGGAGAAGCCCCCGCCTCCCTTCGGGACGCGGGGGCTTCTCGCGTCGGGGGTCAGGCCGCGTCGTCCTCGGCGTGCTCGGCACGGCCCTCGCCCGGCAGGCGTACGTCGTCCACGGTCACGTTGACCTCGACGACGCGCATGCCGAGCATCCGGCTCACCGACCTCGCCACGTTGACCTTGACCTCCGCGGCCACGTCCATGACCACGTGCCCGTACACGATGACGATGGTCACGTCCACCGCCACCTGCTGGTTCTCGATCTGCGCCCGCACGCCCTGGGTCGCCCGCTTGGAGCCGACGCCGATGTGCTCCCGCACCGACTCGAAGGCGCGCTCGAAGTCGCCGCCCAGGTCGGCGACGCCGGGGATCTCCAGGGCGGCCAGCGCGGCGACCTTCTCGACGACCTCGTCGGCCACCTTGATCCGGCCCTTGACGACGGACGTGCTGAGCAGGCCGGACGCGGCGTCACCGGCAGGCGTTCCGTCGGGCGCGTCGGACGCCGCTTCGGGTGCCTCGGCCGCGTCGTCGGCCGTCCGGGCGGTGGTGGTCGGGGACGAGGTCTCGGCCGGTGTTCCGGTCGCCTCCTCGATCAGCGCGTCGGCCTGTTCCTCGACGGTGGCGACATCGGGCATGGGAACACTCCTCGGAAGACGGAAGATCCGCGGGCTCGCAGGACGTGATTCTGCCGGAATTCGATGTGATTTATCCCGGTATCTATGGATGTCGCCGGAGCCGTACGCGAGCGTCGCCGGGGGCCGGAATATGCTGACCCGCATGACGAACGAGCCGGAGTTGCAGCCGGGAGCGGGAGTGCCTGACGCGTTTGGGAGGCTCTGGACTCCGCACCGCATGGCCTACATCAAGGGTGAGAACAAGCCCAGCGGGTCAGGGCCGGGGGACGGCTGCCCCTTCTGTGAGATTCCCGCCATGAGCGACGAGGACGGCCTCGTCGTCGCCAGGGGGTCCGCCGTGTTCGCCGTGCTCAACCTGTATCCGTACAACTCGGGTCACCTGATGGTGTGCCCGTACCGGCACGTCGCCGACTACGCCGACCTGGAGGACGCGGAGACCGCGGAGCTGGCCGACTTCACCAAGCGGTCGTTGCAGGCGCTGCGCAAGGCCAGCGGCGCGCAAGGGTTCAACGTCGGCATGAACCTGGGCCAGGTCGCGGGCGCGGGCATCGCCGCCCACCTGCACCAGCACGTGGTGCCGCGGTGGGGCGGCGACACCAACTTCATGCCGGTCGTCGGGCACACCAAGGTCCTTCCGCAGCTCCTGCGTGAGACGCGGGACCTGCTCGCCGACGCCTGGCCCGCGGCCTGACGGCCCGGCGGGCGGTGATCAGGGGAGGGCGACCGTGACCCGCGCGGGGGCGCTCTCGTTGTTCAGGCGATCGAGGGCGGTGACGTAGTACTCGCCGCTCTCCTTGGCGGTGTACGCCGGGCGGTCGTCCGCGGGGACGACCGCCACCAGGTGGCGCGCGTCCACGGTCGCGCAGTCGCCGTTCTCGCCGGTGACCCGGTAGACGCCGTACGCACGGGCCTGGGGCGCGGCGGTCCAGGTGAGGTTCCCGGCGGTGTTCTTCAAACCCGCCGGTACGGCCGGAACCGCGGCCGGGAGGCCCTTGATCACCGGGAGCAGGGCGGGCCGCGTGTAGTGGTTCTTGGCGATGCGGTCCAGGACGCCCAGGGGGTTCGCGGTGAGGCCGCTGGCGCTGAAGTAGACGTCGCCCTTCACCTCGGGATACCGGCGGTTCACGGTGAGATGTGAGGGCATCTCGGCCGGTTTCGTCCAGGCGGGGGTGTCCTTGGTGCCGACGCGGTAGAGCGCCTGGCCGATGTAGAGATCGACGTCGCTGCCGCGTACGGCCTCGGCCCACCAGGGCACGAGCGCGTCGTAGTCGGCCGCCGAGAACCCGCGCGGCCAGTACAGCTGCGGGATCAGGTAGTCGACGGACCCCGCCCTGATCCACGCCTTCGCGTCCGCGTAGATCGCGTCATAGGCCGACATGCCGTTCGTGTCGGATCCCTTGGGGTCGTTCGACTTGTTGCGCCAGATGCCGAACGGGCTGATCCCGAACTTCACGTACGGCTTGGTCCCGTGCACGGCCCCGGACACCTGCGCCACCAGCTTGTTGACGTTGTCCCGCCGCCAGTCGGCGAGCTTCGCGCCCTTGCCGTACTTCGCGAACGCCGCGGCGTCGGCGAACCGGGTGCCGTTGCCGGGATAGGGGTAGAAGTAGTCGTCGAAATGGACGCCGTCCACGTCGTAGCGGCGCACCACGTCGGTGACGACCTTGGCCACCCAGGCGCGTACCTCGGGCAGGCCGGGGTTGTAGTAGAGGCGTCCCTCGTGCTTGACGGTCCACTCGGGGTGCACCCGGGCCGGATGCCCGGCCGGAAGCGCCGACACGTCCGTGGTGTACGCGGCGCGGTACGGGTTGAACCACGCCTGGAACTCCAGGCCGCGCTTGTGCGCCTCGGAGATCAGGAACGGCAGAGGATCCCAGCCGGGATCCTTGCCCGGGGTGCCGGTCAGGAACTGCGACCAGGGTTCGAGCGTGGACGCGTAGATCGCGTCGGAAGCGGGCCTCACCTGCACGAACACCGCGTTGAGCCGGCGCTTCACGGCGTTGTCGAGTATCTCGACGTACTCCGCCCGCTGCCGCGCCGGGGTCAGCCCGGTCCTGGACGGCCAGTCCGAGTTGTGCACGGTCGCGATCCACACCCCGCGGAGCTGCCGCTTGGGGGAGGTGCCGCTCGCGGTGCAGGTCTCGGCGGCCGCGGCCGTCCGGACCGTCGTGGTGGACTTCTTCGGGGCGGGTTGCGGGCCGTAGGCGTACGCCGCGCCGGCGCTTGCGGCGGCGACGACCAGACTCGCCAGAAGCGGGCCGCGCACCGACCCTCCGCGGGCCGAGCCTCCCCGCTCGGCCGCGCGTTGCTCACTGATCGCCCGCTCGCGGCGGCCCGCCCGATTCGCCATGGGTCATCAGTGTGGCATCGACGACCGGATGGTTTAACCCGAAGAAGGAACCCGGAGCAGATTTTGCCCTCGGCCGCCCAATACCGGCGGCCGGGCCCCGGTGGCCCGGCCGCCGGTGGATCAGTGCTCGGCCGCCGCCGCCACCTTCTCCGCGAGGTGGGCCGGGAGCGGTTCGTAGCGCAGGAAGTCCCGGTGGAACGTCCCCGTTCCGTGGGACATCGACCGCAGATCGACCGCGTACCGCGTGATCTCCAGTTCGGGCACCTCGGCCTTGACCAGCGTGCGTCCGGTGCCGACCGGCTCGCTGCCGAGCACCCTGCCGCGGCGCGAGGACAGGTCCGACATGATGGCGCCCACGAACTCGTCGGACACCAGTACGGAGACCTCGTCCACGGGTTCGAGCAGCAGCGTGGGCACCTTTCCCGCCGCCTCCTTCAGCGCCAGTTGCCCGGCGATCTGGAAGGCCATGTCGGAGGAGTCGACGGAGTGGGCCTTGCCGTCGTACAGCGTGACCCGGATGTCGACCATGGGGTATCCGGCCACCACCCCGCGCTCCATCTGCGCCCGGACACCCTTCTCCACGGACGGGATGAACTGGCGGGGCACCACGCCCCCGACGATCTTGTCGACGAACTCCAGCCCGCCTCCGGACGGCAGCGGCTCCACCTCGATGTGGCAGATGGCGTACTGCCCGTGGCCGCCGGTCTGCTTGACGTTCCTGCCCATGCCCTGGGCCCGGCCGCCGAACGTCTCACGGAGCGGCACCCGCAGCGGGACCCGCTCCACCTCCACGCCGTGCCGCCGGGTCATCCGGTCCAGCAGGACGTCGGCGTGCGCCTCGCCCATGCACCAGAGCACGAGCTGACGGGTCTCCGGGTTGTTCTCCAGGCGGAGGGTCGGATCCTCGGCGACCAGGCGGGCCAGGGCCTGGCTGAGCTTGTCCTCGTCGGCCTTGGACCTCGCCCTGATCGCGACCGGCAGCAGTGGGTCGGGCATCGTCCACGCCTTCATCAGCAGCGGCCGCTCCCGGTCCGACAGCGTGTCCCCGGTCTCGGCCCTGGACAGCTTGGCGATCGCGCAGATGTCCCCGGCCACGCACTTGGCGACGGGACGCTGCGTCTTCCCCAGGGGCGAGCCGATGCCGCCGATGCGCTCGTCCACGTCGTGGTCCTCGTGCCCGCGGTCGGCGAGGCCGTGCCCGGACACGTGGACGAGCATGTCCGGGCGCAGCGTCCCGGAGAAGACCCGTACCAGGCTGATCCGCCCGACGTACGGGTCGCTCGTGGTCTTGACGACCTCGGCCACCAGCGGGCCGTCGGGATCGCCGGTGACGTCCGTCACGGCCCTGCCGTCGATCGTGGTGATCTCCGGCAGCGGGTGCTCCAGGGGCGACGGGAATCCCTGCGTGATGATCTCGAGGAGCTCCAGCATGCCCGTCCCCGGCGCGGCGGCCAGCACCGGATGGAAGCTGCCCCGCGCGACGGCCTTCTCCAGGTCGTCGATGAGGATCTTGGTGTCGATGGACTCCCCGGAGAGGTAGCGGTCCATCAGGGACTCGTCCTCGCTCTCCTGGATGATCCCCTCGATCAGGTCGCCGCGATACTGCTCGATCAGGGCGAGCTGCTCCTGGTCCGGTTCCCGTTCCGTACGGCGGCCGCCCGAATAGTCGAGGAACCGCTGGGTCAGCAGCCCGAGCAGCCCCCTGCCGTCGACGGGCAGGTACAGCGGGGCGACGCCGTCGCCGAACACGTCCTGGCAGGTCGCGAGCACCTCGTCGAAGTTGGCCCGGTGGTGGTCGATCTTGGTGATGACCACCGCGCGGGGCATGCCGACGAGGCCGCACTCCTCCCAGAGCATGCGGGTGAGCCCGTCCACGCCGTCGACCGCGGAGACGACGAAGAGCGCGGCGTCGGCCGCGCGCAGCCCGGCCCGCAGGTCGCCGACGAAGTCGGCGTATCCGGGCGTGTCCAGCAGATTGATCTTGATGCCGTTGTGCACCAGTGGGGCGAGGGAGAGGTTGACCGAGCGCTGCTGGCGCACCTCCACCTCGTCGAAGTCGCTGACCGTGCTGCCTTCCTCGACCCGGCCGGCGCGAGGGATGGTGCCCGCCGCCGCCAGCAACGCCTCGATCAGCGTGGTCTTGCCGGCTCCGGAATGGCCGACCAGCACGACATTACGCACCATGTCCGGCCGATCGGCCGAGGGTGCCCTGCCCGCGGCCCCTGCTTGGCCGCCGTTCGCCTTCTCCGCCACTTCGCCTCCCGGATCTACGAGCGGCCGGGGGCGCCGGCCGCTCTGCCGTCGCTGCGCGCGCCCCGTCCCCTCGCCCTCGCGGACCCGCCGGGCGAGGCCGGGCCGACCGTCCTCCCCGTCGGGGATCCCAGGCGCGTGTTCTTCACCTTTTACCCATGTGGCGCAGATCACAAGACCTTTCGACGGAATGGGCTTGCGAGCCTCACCAGGTGTTCCATGGCCTACCATCGGAGCGCGATGCTGAACGTCCTGCGACCCGCCGTCACCCGAGTGCTGACCCCTCTGGGGCGGTTGCTCGCCCGCCACGGAATCTCCCCCGACGTCGTCACCGCCGTCGGCACGCTGGGAGTGGTGGCCTCGGCGCTGATCCTCTTTCCCATGGGCCACCTCTTCTGGGGGGCGCTCGCGATCACCGTCTTCGTCCTCGCCGACCTGCTCGACGGCGTGCTCGCCCGGATGAGCGGCGGCACGGGCAGCAAGTGGGGTGCCTTCCTCGACTCGACACTCGACCGGCTCGGCGACGCCGCCGTCTTCTCCGGGCTCATCCTTCATTTCATCCTTGAGGACGAGCGGGAGATCGTCCTCGCGGGCGTAGCGCTTTTCTGCCTTGTCGCGGGAGCATTGGTGTCGTACGCCAAGGCTCGGGCGGAAGGGCTCGGGATGACCGCGAACGTCGGCATAGCCGAGCGGGGGGAGCGGATCGCCGTCATCCTCGTGGCTTCGGGGCTCTCCGGCCTGGGCGTGCCGTACATCCTGGCGATCGGGCTGTGGCTGCTGGCAGCGGCGAGCGCGGTCACGGTCGTCCAGCGGATGGTCCACGTCTACCGACAGGCGGTGGTGAGGTGAAGCGCCCCCAAGGGCGTCTATCCGTTGCTGATCGGATCGTCGCCGCGGGATACTCCGCGGGCTGGGCGGTGACGCGCCACCTGCCGGAGCGCGTGGCCGGGTGGATCTTCCAGGTCATCGCCGACGTCATGTGGCGCAGGCGGGGGAAGTCCGTACGCCGGCTGGAGTCCAACCTGGCGAGGGTGATCGGAGCCGACGCCTCGGCCTCCTCCGTACGCGAGGTCAGCCGGGCGGGCCTGCGCTCCTACTTCCGCTACTGGGTCGAGGCGTTCCGCCTCCCCGCGATGAGCCGCGAGCGCATCCTCGGCGGCATGCGCTCCACCGGCGAGCAAGTGATCTTCGACAATCTCGGCAGGGGCCGCGGCGTGGTGCTCGCCCTGCCGCACATGGGCAACTGGGACGTCGCCGGCGCCTGGCTCGTGCACAAGGGACACCCGTTCACGACCGTGGCCGAGCGGCTCAAGCCGGAGTCGCTGTTCGAGCGCTTCCTGGCCTACCGGGAGGCCCTCGGCATGGAGGTCCTGCCGCTGACCGGCAAGAACGGCGGCAGCGGCATGGCGTTCGGCACGCTCGCCCAGCGGCTGCGCGCCGGCCGCCCGGTCTGCCTGCCCGCCGACCGCGACCTGACCGCCTCCGGGGTGGAGGTCGAGTTCTTCGGCGCCCGGACCCGCATGGTGGCCGGGCCCGCGCTGCTCGCGATCCAGACGGGCGCGGCGCTGCTGCCCGCCATCCTGTGGTTCGAGGGGCGCGACTGGGGGCTGCGGATCCACGAGGAGATCCCGGTCCCGGAGGAGGGCACCCGCCGGGAGAAGGTCGCCGCGATGACGCAGAGCATGGCGGACGTCTTCGAGAAGGGCATCGCGGAGCACCCGGAGGACTGGCACATGCTCCAGCGGCTGTGGCTCGACGACCTGGAGCCGCGACCTGCGAGCGCGTCGTGAGGGCGCGTCGTGAGAGCGGCGCGGCACGGGACGGGGGGGAGGCGGGGACGGGCATGAGGATCGGCATCGTCTGCCCATACACCTGGGAGGTCCCCGGAGGCGTGCAGGCCCACGTCCGCGACCTCGCCGAGGCGCTCATCGCCGACGGCCACTTCGTCTCGGTGATCGCTCCCGCGGGTGACGACGCCCCGCTGGAGCCGTACGTCGTGTCGGCGGGCCGCGCGGTGCCCGTGCCGTACAACGGGTCGGTCGCCCGCCTGGCGTTCGGCTTCCTGTCGGCGGGGCGGGTGCGCAAGTGGATCCGCGAGGGCAGGTTCGACGTGCTGCACGTGCACGAGCCCGCGGTGCCGTCCCTCGGCCTGCTCGCCTGCTGGGTCGCGCGCGGCCCGATCGTCGCGACCTTCCACGCGTCCTACGAGCGGTCCCGCGCCATGTCGGTGGCCGCGCCGATGCTGCAGAGCGCCCTGGAGAAGATCACCGGGAGGATCGCGGTCTCCGACGCGGCGCGCAAGACCCTGGTCGAGCACCTCGGCGGCGACGCCGTGCTGATCCCCAACGGCGTCACCGTCAGCCGGTACGCCGAGGCCGAGCCGCTGCCCGGCTGGGGGCCGGACGGCGACGTGATCGGCTTCCTCGGCCGGATGGACGAGCCGCGCAAGGGCCTGCCCGTCCTGCTGTCCGCCTTCGAGATCCTCGCCGAGGACCGGCCGAACCTCCGGCTGCTGATCGCCGGACCCGGTGACGTGGCCGACGTACTGGAACGCGTGCCGAAGAGGTTCCACGACCGGGTGGGGCTGCTCGGCATGGTCAGCGAGGGCGACAAGGTCCGCGCCTACCACTCGGTCGACGTCTTCTGCGCGCCCAACCTCGGCGGCGAGAGCTTCGGCATCGTGCTCACCGAGGCCATGTCCGCGGGGGCGCCCATCCTGGCCAGCGACATCCCGGCGTTCCGGCGGGTGCTCGGGGAGGGGCAGGCCGGCGCGCTGTTCGAGACGGGCGACCCCGAGGCGCTGGCCAAGGAGGCCGCCCGGCTGCTCGACGATCCCGAGCGGCGGGCCAAGCTGTCGGACGAGGCGCGTCACGCGGTACGCAAGTACGACTGGTCGACCGTCGCCCGCGACGTGTCGCGCGTCTACGAGACCGTGACGGACGCGGCCGCGGGTGTCGTGGAGGACGACGTACCGTGACCACCACCGTTCTGATCCTGGTCGTCGGTGTGCTCGTCGTGCTCACCGCCGTCTACATCTCCTGGCGGGCCGGGCGGCTCGACCGGCTGCACATCCGGCTGGAGACCGCGCAGGCCGCTCTCGACGCCGCCCTCCTGCGGCGGGCCGCCGTCTGCCTGGAACTCGCCGGTTCGCGCATCCTCGATCCCGCGACCTCGCTCGTGCTCGCGGCCTCCGCCCACGAGGCCCGTACGGCGGGGCCGGACGAGCGCGAGCACGCCGAGAGCGACCTTTCACGGACGCTGCGCGCGGTCGTGGACCAGGAGCGGTTCCGGGAGAAGCTGGCCGAGCATCCGGCGGGGCCCGCGCTGCTGGAGGAGATCGACACCGCGGTCGCCAAGGTCGTCTACTCCCGGCGCTTCTTCAACAACGCCGTCGGCGTCACCCGTACGGCGCAACGCCGCTGGCTGGCGCGGACGCTGAGGCTGGCGGGGCACACCGAATATCCTCGGTTCTTCGAGATCGACGATGCTCCACCGGTGGCTCTCGCCGCGGAATAGTGGCTTTTGACCGTTCCAAGAGGGATCTGCTATCTAGCGCCGGTAAGCTCGTTGCCGTTTCGCGGCGTGAGCCGGTTCGGACGTGGCTGTCGCCGCTCCGGCCGGCTCTCCAGGGAGGAGCTGAGGACTAGTGCGGGCGCAACGGTTGATCGGTGTCACGCTCGGCCTGGGGGCGGTTCTCGCCGGGGCGGCGTGCTCCTCCGACGGCGACGCCGCGCCAGCCGCGCAGCCTCAGGCCGCGGCCGCCTCGCCGTCTCCCACCCCGCCACCCGAACACCCCTTCACCGGGCGGCCGGTCGCCCAGCGCCGGCCGGTGCTCGCCGTGAAGATCGAGAACACCTCGGCGGGCAAGCCGCAGATGGGCGTGCGCAGCGCCGACATCGTCTACGTCGAGCAGGTCGAGGGCGGGCTCACCCGTCTCATGGCGATCTTCTCCTCCAAGCTGCCCGCCCAGGTCGGCCCCGTCCGCAGCGCCCGGATCTCCGACCTGCACATCCTGCCGCAGTTCGGCAAGCCCGCCCTGTCGTACTCCGGCGTGCAGACCAAGATGATCCCGTACGTGCAGAAGGCGTCGCTGTTCGACGTGTCCGACAGCAGCGCGCCCGGCGCGTACTTCCGGGCGCCGGGCAGGTACGCGCCGTACAACCTCTTCGGGACCCCGAGGAAGCTGCTCGCCAAGGCGTCCCAGGCGGCCAAGGCGGACGACATCGGATTCGTGTTCTCCGACGAGCCCCCGGCCGGTGGCGTCCCGCAGAAGAGCGTGCGCGTGCGCTACCCGGCGGCGCGCTTCGAGTTCACCTGGGCGGAGGCTCAGAAGCGCTGGCTGGTCAGCCAGGACGGCAAGAAGGACATGGCCGCCGAGGGCGGCCAGCAGGGCGCGCCCACGATCGTGGTCCAGTGGGTCAAGACCGACAGGTCGGAGTTCCACGACTTCACCGGCAGCTACACGCCCATGGTCCACACCGTGGGCAAGGGCACCGGCGTCGTGCTGCGGGACGGCATGGCCTACAAGGTCAAGTGGGAGCGCCCCTCGGAGGAGGAGGGCACCACCTACACCATGGCCGACGGCACGCCGATGCCGTTCGCGCGCGGCCAGGTCTGGGTCGTCCTCGCCTCCCGCAAGCCCGTCGCCCCATGACCAGAGTGACCGGAGGAGCCCCTGGGGCTCCTGATGGGCGGGGCGTACAAAAAGCGGGCCGAACCCTTACAGGATGGCGCGTCGGGCCAAGCTTCGGTCAGGACCTAACATGGAGTGGAATCCATTGGTCCGCCGTCGTGAGGTAGCAACGTGTCCAGCAGCACGCCCGAAGTCAACGAGACCGCCGCCGTCGGCACCGCCCGTGTGAAGCGCGGCATGGCCGAGATGCTCAAGGGCGGCGTCATCATGGACGTCGTCACGCCCGAGCAGGCCAAGATCGCCGAGGACGCGGGTGCGGTCGCGGTCATGGCGCTGGAGCGGGTGCCCGCCGACATCCGCGCCCAGGGCGGGGTTTCCCGGATGAGCGACCCCGACATGATCGAGGGCATCATCGGCGCCGTCTCCATTCCGGTCATGGCCAAGGCCCGCATCGGCCACTTCGTCGAGGCCCAGGTGCTGCAGGCGCTTGGCGTCGACTACATCGACGAGTCCGAGGTGCTGACCCCGGCCGACTACGCCAACCACATCGACAAGTGGCGCTTCACCGTTCCCTACGTCTGCGGTGCCACCAACCTGGGCGAGGCGCTGCGCCGCATCACCGAGGGCGCCGCGATGATCCGCTCCAAGGGTGAGGCCGGCACCGGCGACGTCTCCAACGCCGTCACCCACATGCGCACCATCCGCGCCGAGATCCGGCGGCTCACCTCGCTCCCCGAGGACGAGCTGTACGTCGCCGCCAAGGAACTGCAGGCGCCGTACGAGCTGGTCGCCGAGGTCGCGAAGGCCGGAAAGCTGCCGGTCGTGCTGTTCACCGCGGGCGGCATCGCCACCCCGGCCGACGCCGCGATGATGATGCAGCTCGGCGCCGAGGGCGTCTTCGTCGGCTCCGGCATCTTCAAGTCCGGTGACCCGGCCAAGCGCGCCGCCGCCATCGTCAAGGCCACCACCTTCTACGACGACCCCGACGTGGTCGCCAAGGTCTCGCGCGGTCTCGGCGAGGCGATGGTCGGCATCAACGTCGACGACATCCCGGTCCCGCACCGGCTGGCCGAGCGCGGCTGGTGATCACGCCACCACACGGCTGAGCGCGACGGCGGTCCCGACCACGGGGCCGCCGTCTCCGCGTCTGTGGGGTCCTTCCGCCTCTTCCGGGGACCCCGCCGGGCGAATACTTAGACAGACTAAGTTAGTATGGCTAAGTATGACGACGGATGACACGCGAGGGCTGGCGGAGAGCCTGTCCCGCGAGCTGCGCCACCTGGTGCTCCTACTGCGCCGCACGACGGCGGGCCAGCCGATCACCACCCAGCAGTACTCCGTGCTCGGCTCCCTGGAGGGCGGCGGCCGGCGGATGACCGAGCTGGCCGAGGAGCACGCGGTGCAACTCCCCACGATGACGGTGCAGATCAACCGGCTGGAGGAGGCCGGACTGGTGGCGCGCGCGGCCGATCCCGCCGACGCGCGGGTCCGCACCGTCGAACTCACCGACGAGGGGCGCACCCGCCTGTACGCCGTCCGGCAGTCCAGGATCGCCTACCTCACCCGTCAGCTGAGCACGCTCACCCCGGAGGAGCGCGCCGCCATCGACGTCGCACTGCCCGCCCTCGCCAAGCTCGGCCGGAGCTGAAGGAGCCCACGGTGTCACAGCAGAACGGCGGGATCCTCCGTCAGCCCGTATCGGTCTGGGCCACGGCGTTCGCCGCGGTGGTGGCCTTCATGGGGATCGGGCTCGTCGATCCCATCCTCCCCTCGATCGCGCAGGGCCTGCACGCCACGCCGAGCCAGGTGTCGCTGCTGTTCACCAGCTACTTCCTGGTCACCGCGGTCGCGATGCTGGTCACCGGCTGGGTCTCCAGCAGGATCGGCGGCAAGCGGACCCTGTTGCTCGGTCTCGCGCTCGTCATCGTCTTCGCCGCACTGGCCGGGACGTCCGGAACGGTCGGGCAGCTCGTCGGCTTCCGCGCCGGCTGGGGCCTGGGCAACGCGCTGTTCGTGGCCACGGCGCTGGCGGTGATCGTCGGCGCGGCCAGCGGCGGCGCCGAGAAGGCCATCATCCTGTACGAGGCGGCCCTCGGCCTCGGCATCTCCCTCGGCCCGCTGGTCGGGGCGCTCCTGGGCGACTGGAACTGGCGGGCGCCCTTCTTCGGCACCGCGACGCTGATGGCCGTCGGCTTCGTCCTGATCGTGACCATGCTCGCGGCGACGCCGAAGCCCGCCGCACGGACCCGGCTGGGCGATCCGATCCGCGCCCTCGCCCACGGCGGCCTGTCCACCACCGCCTTCACCGCGCTCTTCTACAACTTCGCGTTCTTCACCGTGCTGGCGTTCACGCCGTTCATCCTCGGCATGTCGGCGTACGGCATCGGCGCGGTGTTCTTCGGCTGGGGCGTGTGCGTCGCGCTGGCCTCCGTCTTCGGGGCTCCCTGGCTGCAGCGCCGCCTCGGGTCGGTCCGGGTGCTCTTCCTCTCCCTCGGGCTGCTGGCCGTCCTCCAGGTGGGCATCGCGCTCTCCGGGCAGGCCGGGACGGTCGTCTTCGTCATCCTGTGCGGCATTCCCATCGGGTTCAACAACACGATCTTCACCGAGGCCGCGATGGAGGTGTCCGACGCGCCGCGTCCCGTCGCCTCGGCCGGATACAACTTCGTCCGCTGGATGGGCGGCGCGCTCGCGCCGTACATCGTGACCAAGCTGGGCGAGGAGTTCGGGGACGCCGTGCCGTACTACGTGGGCGCGGCCTGCTGCCTCGTCGGCATCGCGATCCTGTACGCCCGGCGGCACCACCTGGCCACCCTGGACCACGTCGACGTCGATCACACCTTCCAGGACGCGTCGCCCGCACAGGCATAAAACGTGCGGTTTGGGGCGTTCTGCGCCTTGGTTCTACGCTGGGACCACCGCTGACGAAAGGATGATCGTGACGACTGCGCCGCTGATCGGCGTGCTCGCCCTCCAGGGCGACGTGCGCGAGCACGCCCGCGCCATCGAGGCCGCGGGTGCCAGGGCGATGGCCGTACGCCGCAGGAGCGAACTGGACGCGGTCGACGCGCTGGTGCTCCCCGGCGGCGAGTCGACCACGATGTGGAAGCTCGCGACCGCGTTCGACCTGCTCGAACCGCTCCGGCTACGGATCAAGGACGGCCTGCCCACGTACGGCTCCTGCGCGGGGATGATCATGCTGGCCGACCGGATCGAGGGCGGCGTCGACGGCCAGGAGACACTGGGCGGCATCGACATGGTCGTGCGCCGCAACGCCTTCGGCCGCCAGGTCGACTCCTTCGAGGCCGATCTCGACTTCGCGGCCAAGGGCCGCGTCCGGGCCGTCTTCATCCGCGCGCCGTGGGTCGAGTCGATCGGACCCGACGTGGAGGTGCTGGGCCGGGCGGAGCCCGGGGGTAGGATCGTCGCGGTCCGACAGGGACCTCTGCTCGCGACGTCCTTCCACCCGGAGTTGACGGGTGACGCGCGGGTGCACTCGTATTTTGTCGAAATGGTGAGGGAGTTCTAGGCGATGTCCGGCCACTCCAAATGGGCGACGACGAAGCACAAGAAGGCCGCGCTCGACTCCAAGCGCGGAAAGCTGTTCGCCAAGCTCATCAAGAACATCGAGGTCGCGGCCCGGACCGGCGGCCCCGACCCGGACGGTAACCCGACGCTGTACGACGCGATCACCAAGGCGCGGAAGAACTCCGTGCCCATCGACAACATCGAGCGGGCGCGCAAGCGCGGCGGCGGCCTGGAGGCCGGCGGCGCCGACTGGCAGACCATCATGTACGAGGGCTACGCCCCCGGCGGCGTGGCCGTGCTGATCGAGTGCCTCACCGACAACCGCAACCGGGCGGCGTCCGAGGTCCGCGTCGCGCTGACCCGCAACGGCGGCTCGCTGGCCGACCCCGGCTCGGTGTCGTACATGTTCAACCGCAAGGGCGTCGTCCTGGTGCCGAGGGCCGGCGACCTCTCCGAGGACGACGTGCTGATGGCCGTCCTCGACGCGGGCGCCGAAGAGGTCAACGACCTCGGCGAGGCGTTCGAGGTCGTGTCCGAGGCGACGAACCTGATCCCGGTGCGCACGGCGCTCCAGGACGCGGGGATCGACTACGAGTCCGCCGAGGCGAGCTTCCTGCCCAGCATGAACATCCCGCTCGACGAGGAGGGCGCGCGCAAGGTCTTCCGCCTCATCGACGCGCTCGAGGACAGCGACGACGTGCAGAACGTCTGGGCGAACTTCGACGTCTCCGACGAGATCATGGAGAGGCTGGAGGCGTAGGCGCCTCCAGCCGGTCCGCCGCCCGCGCCGTCGTCCCGGTCATCGCGTGACCACGACGGGTACGGCACGGGCGGCACGGAAAACCGGTTGGCGGCGGGCCGCCCACCGGCATAGTTTGGCCGATCGTGGACATCCGTGACCTGACCGCCGACGATCTCGACGCGGTACTCGACAACCGCAAGCGCGCCTTCGGCCCTCTTTCCGGCGGAGACGCCGAGACCTGGCGCAAGATGGTGGCGCCGTTCCTGCCGGAGGGGCGCTACATCGGCGCTTTCGACGGCTCCCGGCTGGTCGCCACCGCGCGGATCAACGCCTACACCCAGTGGTGGCACGGCCGGCCGATGTCGATGGGCGGCGTCGCGGGCGTCACGGTCGCTCCGGAGGACCGGGGCCGCGGTGTGGGCCGCCTCATCATGCGGGCGACCATCGACCGGGCGGCCGAGCTCGGTCACGTCGTCTCCGCCCTCTATCCGGCCACCACGCCGCTCTATCGCGGCATGGGCTGGGAGCACGCGGGCGGCCTGAGCCGGACGACCCTCCCCACCGAGACGCTGCGCGCGCTGGGCGCGGGCGGCGCCGACGTCAAGCTGCGCCGGATGGGCCCGGACGACGCGCCCGAGCTCATCGCGACGATGGGGCGGGTCTACGCCTCCACCCGCGCGTCCGGCCCGCTCTGCTACGACGAGCGCACGTGGCGCCTGTGGCTGGCCGAGGAGGACGACTTCTGCTACATCGCCGACGACGGTTTCGTGATCTACCGGTGGAGCGGCAAGGACATCGAGGTCGACGGCTGCGTGGCCGGATCCGAGGCGACGACGCGGGCCCTGTGGTCGCTGGTCGGCACGGCCTCCTCGATCGCCAAGTCGGTCACGGCGTGCGTCGAACCGCAGGACCCCCTGCTCTGGCTGATCCGCGAGCGGTCGCAGGACGAGATCAGGCAGACGCGCTGGATGTTCCGCCTGATCGACCTCCCCGCCGCCGTCGCCCGGCGCGGCTTCCCGGCGGGAGTCTCGCTGGACGCCGTCGTCCACGTCGAGGACGCGCAACGCCCGTCGAACTCCGGCTCCTGGCGGCTGGAGGTCTCCGCGGGATCGGGCACCGCCACCGCCGTCGCGGACGGGGGAGGGCCCACCTTCACGGTCGGCGGCCTGTCCGCGCTGTTCGCCGGCGTCCCCACGGCCACGCTGCGCCGTACCGGCCTGGTCACGGGCGGCTCCGCCGAGGACGACGAGGCGCTCGACTCGGCCTTCCGTTGCGCGGCGTACATGATCGACTACTTCTGATTCCGCGTTACCGGCGATCTAGCGCCCCCGCCCGGAGTAGAGTTCTTCGCCGAACACGTGTTCGGCGAAGAACGGATCCGGGGGAGGCGTGCCGGTGCGATTGCCCGAGCTGAGGGTGATGGGAGTCGATCCGGGGCTGACCCGATGCGGCCTCGGAGCGGTCGAGGGCCGTCCCGGCGCCGCGCTTCGCATGGTCGCCGTCGGGGTGGTCCGCACGCCCGCCGATGACGACATCGGCTCACGGCTGGTCGCCATCGAGGCCGGGATCGAGCGCTGGCTCGACGAGATCCGGCCGGACGCGGTGGCCGTGGAACGCGTCTTCGCCCAGCACAACGTGCGCACCGTGATGGGCACCGCACAGGCGTCCGCGGTCGCCATCACCTGCGCCGCGCGCCGGGGCCTGCCGGTCGCGCTGCACACGCCGAGCGAGGTGAAGGCCGCCATCACCGGGAACGGCAACGCCGACAAGAAGCAGGTCGGCACCATGGTCACCCGGCTGCTGAGGCTGGACGCCATGCCCAAGCCGGCCGACGCCGCCGACGCGCTGGCCCTCGCCATCTGCCACGTCTGGCGCGGGGGCGTGCAGAACCGGCTGGCCCTGGCCCAGGCGCAGGCCCTCGCCAAGAGAGGCGGTCCGGGGGCGAACATCGCGCTGCAGCCCGGTTATCGCCACCCCGGAGCCGGCCGATGAGCGGGGCGCATCGGATGTCGGCATCCTCTGGTAGGACTGGGGACCGCGAGGCCGGGCGGGCCGATGGGGGAGGGAGCGCGCAGTGATCGCATCCGTGGCGGGCCGGGTGACCGGCATCGGGCCGGACGCCGCCGTGATCGAGATGGGCGGGGTGGGCATCCTGGTCCACTGCACCCCTGGCACGCTGGCCGGCCTGCGGGTGGGTGAGCCCGGCAGGCTCGCGACCTCACTGGTCGTCCGCGAGGAGTCGCTCACCCTGTACGGCTTCGCCTCCGACGACGAGCGCACCGTGTTCGAGATGCTCCAGACCGCCAGTGGCGTCGGGCCGCGCATCGCGCTCGCCATGCTGGCCGTGCACACGCCGAGCGCGCTGCGGGTGGCCGTCGCCAGCGCCGACATCAAGGCGCTGACCATGGTGCCCGGCATCGGCCAGAAGGGCGCCCAGCGCATCGTGCTCGAACTCAAGGGCAAGCTGGGCACGCCCGACGAGGCGGTCAACGCCGCGCTGGGCGGCGGGGCTCCGGTTCCCGCCTGGCGCGATCAGGTCCATTCCGGCCTGGTCGGCCTCGGCTACTCCACCAGGGACGCCGACGAGGCCGTCGCCGCCGTGGCCCCCGAGGCGGACGCCGAAGTGGCCGCCGGCCGGGCGCCCCAGGTCGCCGCGCTACTCAAGTCGGCCCTGCGCGCGCTGAGTGTCCGGTGAGCCGTCCGGTGAAACCTTCAGCGCGCCCGCCGATCCCGGGGAGACCGTCGTGAGCATGGAGCGAGACCTGGTGTCGCCCGACGCCGAGGGCGACGAGCACGCGATCGAGGCGGCGCTGCGGCCCCGGCGGCTGGAGGAGTTCATCGGCCAGGGGCGGGTGAGGGAGCAGCTCTCGCTGGTGCTGGAGAGCGCCCTGCGCCGCAACCGCCCGCCGGACCACGTGCTGATGAGCGGCGGCCCCGGCCTGGGCAAGACGACGCTCGCCATGATCATCGCGGCAGAGCTGGGCGCGCCGCTCCGGATGACCTCGGGTCCGGCTCTGGAGCGGGCCGGCGATCTGGCCGCGATCCTCTCGACGCTGGCCGAGGGCGAGGTCCTCTTCATCGACGAGATCCACCGGATGGCCCGGCCCGCCGAGGAGATGCTCTACCTCGCGATGGAGGACTTCCGGGTCGACATCGTCGTCGGCAAGGGCCCGGGCGCCACCTCCATCCCGCTGGACATCGCGCCGTTCACGCTGGTCGGGGCGACCACGCGGGCGGGCCTGCTCCCCGCGCCGCTGCGCGACCGCTTCGGGTTCACCGCCCACATGGACTTCTACGAGGCGGCGGAGCTGGAGCAGGTCCTGCACCGGTCGGCGCGGCTGCTGTCCGTCGAGCTGCCCGGTGAGGGCGCGCACGAGATCGCCCGCCGCTCGCGCGGCACGCCCCGCATCGCGAACCGGTTGCTCCGGCGGGTCCGCGACTTCTCCGACGTCCGGGCCGAAGGAGTGATCACACGGGAGATCGCGGCCGCGGCTCTCAACCTCTACGAGGTGGACGCCGAGGGGCTCGACCGGCTCGACCGCGCGGTCCTGGGGGCGCTGCTGCGCAAGTTCGGCGGTGGTCCGGTGGGGCTGTCCACGCTGGCGGTGGCGGTGGGGGAGGAGCCGGAGACCGTGGAGGTCGTGGCCGAGCCGTTCCTCGTACGGCAGGGCCTGCTCGCCCGCACCCCGCGGGGTCGCGTGGCGACGGCGGCGGCCTGGGCGCACCTCGGGCTGGTGCCGCCGCCCGACGCCTTCGGTGCCGTTCCGGTGCTCCTGGAGGATCAGCAGAACATCTCGGAGCCCTGAATGCCTGCGCGTGAAAGCCGTACATTTCATGAAAGAGGCGGAAATATCGGGGGGATGGAAGTCGGACGCCAAGGGCGTACTGCCCGCGCATGGTCACAGATCGGTTGCAAAGACGCTGAAATGGGCACTTTCCCGCGTGCCATATCGTGGGTTCGTTGCCGCTCTTCGAGCGGCTCGCCTACACTGCGTGGCTTGACTGGCCGCTTACGCTGACGCTTCTCAGTGACGTGGCAGCCGCGCTCAAACGCGAAACTGGACCTCCGGCGTCAAGCCGGTTCATCACGTAATGGAAAGGGTGGCCCCCGTGGGCAACAACCCGCTTGGGACGTTTCTGCCACTGATCTTGCTGGTAGTGGTGTTCTACTTCCTGCTGATCCGCCCGCAGCGCAAGCGGCAGCAGGAGCAGCTGTCCATGCAGAACTCGCTCGCTCCGGGCGCACGGGTCATGACGACCACCGGTCTGTTCGGCACCGTGGTGGGCCTTCAGGACGAGGACGTCATCCTGGAGATCGCGCCTGGCGTGGAGACGCGATGGGTCAAGGCGGCGATCGGCCGCGTTGTCACTCCCGTTGAGGACGCTGACGACGCCGAGCCGGATTCTGCCCAGTCCGTGGCGGAAGAGGGCGTTCAGAAGGACGCCCATGAGGACATTCAGAAAGACAAGGACGAGCCGGTGACCGAGACCCCCGATGACGGGGGCGCCAAGGATTCGAGCACCAAGCAGTCCTGAGTACGCTCACTGAAGATCCCTTGACGAAAGAATCGACCACCAGTGGCCCCACCGACCAGTAGCCAGATCAAGCCGGGACGCACGCTCCTGGTTCTTCTGGCGATCATCCTCGCCATGGGGGCGACGATCGCCTTGCAGAAGGCATTCGTCCCCAAGTTCGGTCTCGATCTCGCGGGTGGCACGACGGTGACGCTGTCGCCAGTGACCACCGACGGCAAGGCGCCTCCGCAGGAGAGCCTCGACCGGGCCGTCAACATCATCCGGGACCGCGTGAACGGCACCGGCATCTCGGACGCGGAGGTCGCCAGATCCGGCGACAACATCGTCATCTCGGTGCCCGGCGCCGGCCGTGACGAGGCCATCAAGCTGGTCGCCACCACGGCGGAGATGCGCTTCCGCCAGGTGCTCGCGGTCGCCGCGGCCACGACGCCGCCGACCACACTGCCCACCACGGCCGCCACGCCGAGCCCGTCCGCCGTCACCCCGTCCACCGGGACCTCGCCCGCCGGTCGCGCGCTGTCGAAGGCTCTCGCCGAGCCGACTCCGACGCCCACCGTGACGAGGCGCGCCAGGTCGCATACCGCGACCGGTGAGAAGACCGGCGCGGGGACACGAGCCAAGGCGACCCCGTCGCCCACCCCGTCGGTCGCGCCGAGCGAGGAGGACCCGCTCGCCGGGCAGGACCTCAGCGGCATCGACCCGGCCGCGCTGCAGAAGTTCCGGACGATCGACTGCACCGCGAAGAACAGGGGCCAGGGCGCCCAGGACGATCCGAACAAGCAGATCGTGGCCTGCAGCCAGGACGGCAGCGCGAGGTACATCCTCGACAAGGCCGCGGTCCAGGGTTCGCAGATCACCACCGCGTCGGCGGGCGTGCGCCAGGACACCGGCGAGTGGGTCGTCAACCTCGACTTCAAGAGCCAGGGCGCGTCGCAGTGGAGCGACCTCACCGCCAAGGCGTTCGGCGCGCAGCCGCCGCGCAACCAGATCGGCGTCGTCCTCGACGGACTGGTGATCACGGCTCCCGCCTCGAACGGCCGGATCCCCGGCGGCAAGACCGAGATCTCGGGCAGCTTCAACCAGCAGAGCGCGACCGAACTGGCCGACCAGCTCAAGTACGGCGCGCTGCCGCTCAAGTTCGTGCAGAGCTCCGTCGTCTCGGTCTCGTCCACACTCGGCCAGGACCAGCTCCGCGGCGGTCTCGTCTCCGGCGCCATCGGCCTGTTGATCGTCATGCTCTACCTGCTGCTCTACTACCGAGGTCTGGGCGCCATCGGCATCGCGAGCCTCGGCATCGCGACGATCGTCACCTACTTCTCGGTGGCCGTCCTCAGCGCGAACGTCGGCTTCCGATGGTCGCTGCCGCACATCATCGGCCTCGTGGTCTCGATCGGCATCACCGCGGACTCGTTCATCGTCTACTTCGAACGCATCCGTGACGAGATGAAGGAAGGCCACCGCACCCTCCGCGCCGCCGTGGAGGTCGCCTGGCGGCGGGCGAAGCGGACGATCCTGGTCGCCGACGCGGTCATGTTCATCGCCGCGGTGGTGCTCTACTTCCTCGCGGTCGGCGGCGTCGCCGGATTCGCGTTCGCCATGGGCCTGACCACGCTCATCGACATCGTCGTGGTCTTCCTGTTCACCAAGCCCCTCATGTCGCTGGCCGCCAGGATGAAGTTCTTCTCCAAGGGCCACAAGCTGTCCGGTCTCGACGCCGAGCGCATGGGCCGTACCAACAGCGGTGCCGAGCACCTGCAGGAGGCGTGATGCCGGGCATTATCAGCCGCCTGTACCGCGGCGACATCAACATCGACTTCGTCGGCAAGCGGAAGCTCTGGTACGGCCTCTCGGCCCTGCTGATGATCGTCTCCATTGTCGGCATGGTCATCCACGGCCTCAACCTCGGCGTGGAGTTCAAGGGCGGGTCGGTCTTCGACTTCCCCCGCGCCACGAACTCGAGCGTCGAGGAGGTCAGGACGACCATCAAGGACGCGGGTGTCCACCAGGTCATCGTCCAGGAGGCCGGGCCGAACTGGCGGGTCACCACCGAGAGCCTCGACACCAACGAGGTTCCCAAGGTCCAGCAGGCCGTCGCGGACAAGTACCACCTCAAGGCCGACGATGTCAGCACCCAGGTCATCGGTGCCACCTGGGGTGGCGAGGTCATGCAGAAGGCATGGATCGGCCTGGCCGTCTTCATGCTCGCGATCATGCTGTACCTCAGCCTCGCGTTCGAGTGGCGGATGGCGCTCGCCGCCATCGTGGCCCTCGTGCACGACCTCGTGATCACGGCCGGCATCTACGCCTGGTCGGGCTTCGAGGTCACCCCGGCCACCATGCTGGGCTTCCTCACGATCCTCGGTTACTCGTTGTACGACGCGGTCGTCGTCTTCGACATGATCAAGGAGGTGACGGGCAAGCTCGGCACGAGCGCGAAGATGACCTACACGCAGGCCGCGAACAACGCGCTCAGCCACACGCTGATCCGCTCGCTGAACACCTCGCTGGTCGCGATCCTGCCGGTGGCGGCGATCCTGTTCATCGGGACCACGCTGCTCGGCGCCGGGACGCTGAAGGACCTCTCCCTGGCGCTCTTCGTCGGAATGATCGTCGGCACCTACTCCTCGCTCTGCGTGGCCACGCCGATCCTGGTCACGCTGAAGGAGCGCGAGCCGCAGTGGCGGAAGCTCGCCGAACGCGTGGCCCAGCGGGAGGCGTCCGTCGCCAAGGCGGCGGCCGCGAGCGCCAAGCAGCCCGTGGTGGCGGGATCCCAGAACGGGGTCGCGACCACGGATGACGGAAAGCGCAAGAAGCGTTAGTCAGACAGAGACGGTGACGGCGCTCCTGTGCCGCCTCCCGGGATGCCCGGCATCATGGGAGGGACGCGGGGGCGCCGTCCTCATGAAGTGGGTTGGAAATGACTGAGTGGGTTTCCCTGATCCGGGACGTTCCCGACTACCCGAAGCCGGGAGTCCTGTTCAAGGACATCACCCCGCTGCTGGCCGATCATGGCGCGTTCGTGCAGGTCGTGGATGAGCTGGGAAGCGGCCTGACGTTCGACAAGGTGGTCGGCATCGAGGCACGCGGCTTCATCCTGGCCGCCCCGGTGGCGTACCGGGCGGGAGCAGGGTTCGTCCCCGTACGCAAGAAGGGCAAACTGCCTGCCCAGACGCTCGCGGCGAACTATGATCTGGAGTACGGCTCCGCGACGGTGGAAGTGCACACCGATGCCTTCGTTCCGGGTGAGCGGGTGCTGATCGTGGACGACGTGCTCGCCACGGGCGGCACGGCGAACGCGACGGTGGAGCTGGTCAGGAGATCGGGCGCCCACGTCGTCGCGGTGTCCGTCCTGATGGAGCTGTCCTTCCTCTCCGGCCGTGACCGGCTGCCTGGTCTGGAGGTCCGTTCCCTGGTGGTCGTCTGATTCGGGCGCATCCAGGCGAAAAGCGGGCAGACGACGCGGATACACTGGGGAGCCTGGACTCGACGTGAGGAGTCTGTGTGCCCCGTGATGTGGTCGTGCCCGACGGCGTGCGGGCCCGGAGCGAATCCCGGCCCGCCGAGGCCGAGGAGACCGTAGCCGCGCGCGACGCATCGGAGGCCGCGGAGGAGAGACCCGCGCCTGCCGTGCGACGCCGGCGGGCGCGGTTCGGGGGGCAGTGGGGTGCTATGAATCCGGTTCTGGAACCGCTCTTCAAGACGGTTCGCGCGACCCATCCCAAGGCGGACCTCCGGCTGATCGAGCGCGCGTACGATGTCGCCGCGCACCACCACCGCGACCAGAAGCGCAAGAGCGGCGATCCCTACATCACGCACCCGCTGGCCGTGGCGACGATCCTGGCCGAGCTCGGCACGGATGACGAGACGCTCTGCGCCGCGCTCCTGCACGACACCGTGGAGGACACCGCCTACAGCCTCGAGGAGCTGCGCGCCGACTTCGGCGAGAGCATCGCCCTGCTCGTCGACGGCGTCACCAAGCTGGACAAGGTCAAGTTCGGCGACGCGGCGCAGGCGGAGACCGTCAGGAAGATGGTCGTCGCCATGGCGCGCGACATCCGGGTGCTGGTCATCAAGCTCGCCGACCGGCTGCACAACATGCGCACGATGCGCTACCTCCCCGAGCACAAGCGGCAGCAGAAGTCCCGCGAGACGCTGGAGATCTTCGCGCCCCTGGCCCACCGGCTCGGCATGAACACCATCAAGTGGGAGCTGGAGGACCTCGCGTTCGCCATGCTCTATCCGAAGCGGTACGACGAGATCGCCCGGATGGTGTCCGAGCGCGCGCCGCGCCGGGACCTGTTCCTGCAGGACGTGATCGAGAAGGTCTCCGGCGACCTGCGCGAGGCCAAGATCAGGGCGACGGTGAAGGGCCGCCCGAAGCACTACTACTCGATCTACCAGAAGATGATCGCCAAGGACGTCGCGTTCGAGGAGATCTACGACCTGATGGGCATCCGCGTACTGGTGGACACCGTGCGCGACTGCTACGCGGCCCTCGGAACGATCCACGCCCAGTGGAGGCCGGTGCCCGGGCGGTTCAAGGACTACATCGCGATGCCCAAGTTCAACATGTACCAGTCGTTGCACACGACGGTCATGGGGCCAGAGGGCAAGACGATCGAGCTGCAGATCCGCACCCGCGCCATGCACCACCGGGCGGAGTACGGCGTGGCCGCCCACTGGAAGTACAAGGAGGAGATGAACGGCGCCCCCGGCCCGGCGGCCAAGGGGAAGCAGGTCAACGACATGGCCTGGCTGCGCCAGCTCCTCGACTGGCAGAAGGAGACCTCCGACCCGGGCGAGTTCCTGGAGTCGCTGCGCTTCGACCTGTCGGTCTCGGAGGTGTTCGTCTTCACGCCGCGCGGCCAGGTGATCGCGCTGCCCGAGGGCGCCACCCCCGTCGACTTCGCGTACGCCGTGCACACCGAGGTGGGGCACCGCTGCATCGGAGCCAGGGTCAACGGCCGCCTGGTGCCGCTGGAGTCCCGGCTGGGCAACGGCGACACGGTGGAGATCTTCACCTCCAAGTCCCCGGACGCCGGACCGTCCCGCGACTGGCTGAAGTTCGTCAAGAGCGGCCGGGCCCGCAACAAGATCCGCCAGTGGTTCTCCAAGGAGCGCAGGGAGACCGCGATCGAGGCCGGCAAGGAGGCCATCGGGCGGGCGATGCGCAAGCAGGGGCTGCCGCTCCAGCGCCTGATGTCGGGGGAGGCGCTCCTCGCGCTCGCCCGCGACCTCAGGTACCCCGACGTGTCCGCGCTCTACGCGGCGGTGGGCGAGGGCCACTCCGGTGCCCAGGCGGTCGTCCAGAAGCTCGTGCAGTCCCTCGGAGGCGTCGAGGGGGCAGAGGAGGACATCGCCGAGGCGGCGGTCCCCACGAAGCTCAGAGGACGCCCCAGGGGAGGTTCCAACGCCGGTGTCAACGTCGCCGGCGACCCGGACGTGTGGGTACGGCTGTCGCGGTGCTGTACGCCGGTCCCCGGAGACGACATCGTGGGCTTCGTTACGCGCGGGCACGGGGTCTCGGTCCACCGGAACAACTGCCCGAACGTGGAGCAGCTCAACGAGCAGCCCGACCGGCTCGTGCAGGTGTCGTGGGCGCCGGGAGACGACTCGGTCTTCCTCGTCGCGATCCAGGTCGAGGCACTGGACCGGCCCCGGCTCCTGTCGGACGTCACCCGGACCCTGTCCGACCAGCACGTGAACATCCTGTCCGCCACGGTGGCCACCAGCAGGGACCGCGTCGCGGTGAGCAAGTTCACCTTCGAGATGGGCGATCCCAAGCACCTCGGCCACGTGCTCAAGGCGGTGCGCAACATCCAGGGCGTCTACGACGTCTACCGCGTGACGAACTGACCGGCCGCACCTCGAACCACTCGAACCACTCGAATGAGCGCACTGGCTCGTTCACACGTCGACCCCCGTCGCGAACGCGCGGCGGGGGTCGACGTGTGAACGAGCCGGATCAGGAGAACTCGGCGAGCGTGCGCTCGGCCTCCTCAAGCCACGAACGCCGGGCGGTCAGGGCCTCCTCGGTCTCCTTGACGTCCTTGTCCCTGCCCGCGGCCTGCGCCTTGGACAGCCGGGTCTCGAGCTGTTCGATGGACTTGCGGAGCTGGCTGACCGTGTCCTGCGCGCGGGCCCTGGCCTCGGGG
Source organism: Microtetraspora glauca (assembly GCA_001570385.1). Taxonomy (GTDB): domain Bacteria; phylum Actinomycetota; class Actinomycetes; order Streptosporangiales; family Streptosporangiaceae; genus Microtetraspora; species Microtetraspora glauca. The sequence goes on from BBYL01000015.1 coordinate 251,896, forward strand.
TTCGAGCGGCGCCACTCGTTCTCCTCGGCCTTGCGGACGGCGTCGTCGATCTTGCGCAGGCCGCCTTCGAGCCGGTCGCGCTGCTCGCGCGGCACCGGGCCTGCCGCCTCCCAGCGCTCCAGGATGCCGCGCAGGACGCCGCGGGCGCTCCTGGCGTCCGTGACGGGCAGCAGCTTGCCCGCCTCGGCGAGCAGCGCCTCCTTCGCCTCGGCGTTGGCCGCGAACGAGGCGTCCCGCTCGGCGAAGACGGCCGACCTGGCGTGGAAGAACTGGTCCTGGGCGCCCTTGAACCTGCCCCAGAGCTCGTCCTCCACCTCGCGCGAGGCACGGCCGGCGTTCTTCCACTGGCGCATCAGCTCGCGGTAGGCGGCGGCCGTCGCGTTCCAGTCGGTCGAGGCCGCCAGGGCCTCCGCCTCGGCCACGATGCGCTCCTTGGCGCCGCGCACCGCGTCACGCTGCTCGTCGAGCGAGGAGAAGTACGCCTTGCGCCGCTTGGCGAACGCCGTACGGGCGGCGGACAGGCGCTTCCACAGGCCCGCCTCGGTGGCGCGGTCGATCCGCTCGGCGGCCTTCCACTCGTCCACGAGCTGCCGCAGGCGCTCGCCGCCGGACTTCCAGTGGGTGGCGTCCTCGGCGATCCGCTCCGCCTCGGCGACGATCCGCTCCTTGACCTCGCGGGCCTGGACCCGTGCCTGGTCGCGCGCGGCCTTCACCTCTTCCCGGCGCTTGCCGACGAGGTCGCTGAGTGCGCCGAGGCGGTCCTGGAGCGCGCCCAGGTCGCCGATCGCATGCGCCTCGGCGACCGCCTCGCGGAGCTTCAGGATGCTCGCCTCCGCCTGCGCGGGCGGCAGGTCGGTGCCCCTCACCCGCTGTTCGAGGAGCTGGACCTGCCCGGCCAGTTCCTCGTACTTGCGGTGGTAGTAGGCGAGAGCCTCTTCCGGCTCACCGGCCTGCCAGGACCCGACGGCTCGTTCGCCCTCGGCCGTACGCACGTAGACGGTGCCGTCGTCGTCTACCCGGCCCCACGGGTCGGTGGTCACGGTGTCCTCCCGCACTCGAATCAGCCTCCAGGGCTTCACTGTGCCCTTGGTTGTATTACGTCAGCTCTTGCTGGTTATTGTCACGTCTTTGATTTCGACGGGCTGCTTGGGTGCGCCCGTTCCGTCGTTCTGGGCTCCAGCGATGATCCCGCGCTTGGCCACTTTGTCCAGGATTTCCAGCCCCTTCGTCACCGTACCGAAAGGTGTGTAGTCGGCGCTCAGGCCGGTCTCCCCGTACACGATGAAGAACTGGCTGCCGTTCGTGGCGGGGCCGCTGTTGGCCATGGCGAGCACGCCGCGGTTGTACTTGGCGCCCGCGAGGTTCTCGTCGACGAACCGGTAGCCGGGGCCGCCCTGGCCGTCGGTCGCGTTCTTGCCGTCCGCCTTCGCGAGCGGGTCGCCGCACTGCAGGATGGGGAACGTGGTGCCCAGCCGATGGCATCTGGTGTTGTCGAAGTAGTCCTTCGACGCGAGGAACTTGAACGAGTTGACCGTGCAGGGCGCGTTGACGGAGTCGAGCGTGGCGACGATGTCGCCGTAGTTCGTCTTGATCGTCATGGTCGCCGGCGCGGTGCTGATCTTCTCCGGCGGCGTGCCGACGTTCTTGACCTGCTCTCCTGGGGCGGACGCGACGTAGGTGCACGTCCCCGTCGACGGGTCGTACGCCTTGGGCTCCGCCGCCGCCGTGGTCGGCTTGGCCGTCGCGGTGGCGTCGTCACCGCCTCCCATCAGCGCGACCGCGCCCACGGCCGCGCCGATCACGACCACGACGGCGGTGCTCGTCCCGATGAGCGCGGTGCGCCGAGACCTGCGCTGCCGCTCAAGTCTCGCCTGCGCCTGCCGCTGGTAATGCTCACGGGCCAGCTGCTTCTGGCGGTCCTTGCCGGTGGCCACTTCGTCCTCCCGACTGTCCAAGAATGACTATTGAGGTGGGCGAATCGTATCGGCACACGGGTATTGGTTCGCAGCCCGCCGACCCGCACCGGTACCCTTCGGTTACATTCGCTCGCGCATTCCTTGATACATCTTCTGAGACGAAGAGGCCGATTCCGTGCTCGTCGCCGGGTTTCCCGCAGGGTCCTTCCAGACCAACTGCTACGTCGTCGCTCCCGCCGCAGGCGAGGAGTGCGTCGTCATCGACCCAGGTCAGGACGCTGTCGAGGGCCTCGACGAGGTTTTGCGCGAGCACCGGCTGAAGCCGGTCGCGGTGCTGCTCACCCATGGCCACATCGACCACATGTGGTCGGTCGTGCCCGTCTGCGGAGCGCGTGACGTCCCCGCGTGGATCCACCCCGAAGACCGCGAACTGCTGTCGGATCCGGCCAAGGGGTTGTCCCTGCAGACCAGGCAGATGCTGTTCGGCGGCCTGGAGTTCACCGAGCCCGACGACGTCAGGGAGCTGTCGGACGGCGCGACGCTGAAACTCGCGGGTCTGGAGATCACGGTCGACCACGCGCCCGGCCATACCAGGGGGTCGGTGACGTTCCGGGTACCTGAGATCATGTTCTCGGGAGACCTGCTGTTCGCCGGCTCCATCGGCCGTACCGACCTTCCGGGCGGTGACTACGCGACGATCCTGCGCAGCCTGGCCACCGTGTGCCTGCCGCTGCCGGACGAGACGACGGTCCTGCCCGGTCACGGACCGCAGACGACCATTGGCCGCGAGCGCGCGACCAACCCTTATCTCAGGGGCCTGCACGAGGAGCAGGCTTCGGGCGGGGACGCGCCGCACGCCGGCCCGACCAGGGGACTGTAATGAGCTTTCAAGCGCCGAAGGGCACCTTCGACTGGATGCCGCCGCGCTCCGAGTGGGCCCTCGCCGTACGCGACGCGCTGTCCGCGCCGGCTCGCCGGGCGGGCTACGGCTACATCGAGACGCCCGCCTTCGAGGACACCCGGCTGTTCTCCCGCGGTGTCGGCGAGTCGACCGACATCGTGACCAAGGAGATGTACACGTTCGAGGACAAGGGCGGGCGGTCCATCACGCTCCGTCCCGAGGGCACCGCGTCCGTGGTGCGCGCGGTGATCGAGCACGGCCTGCCGGGCGGCCCGCTGCCCGTCAAGCTGTGGTACTCCGGCAGCTACTACCGCTACGAACGCGCCCAGAAGGGCCGGTACCGCCACTTCTCCCAGGTGGGCGCCGAGGCGCTGGGCGGTGAGGACCCGGCGCTCGACGCCGAGCTGATCGTGCTCGCGGTGGACGGCTACGCCGGGCTGGGCCTGCGGAACGTGCGGCTGCTGCTGAACTCGCTGGGCTGCCGCGAGTGCCGTCCCGCGTACCGCGCCGCGCTGCAGGAGTTCCTGCGGGGGCTCGACCTGGACGAGCCGACCCGCCAGCGCATCGAGATCAACCCGCTGCGGGTGCTCGACGACAAGCGTCCCGACGTCCAGTCCCAGCTCGCGGACGCGCCGCTGGTGACCGACCACCTGTGCGGGGCCTGCAAGGCCTACCACGAGGAGGTCCGCGGCCTGCTGTCCGACGTGGGCGTCTCCTACACCGACGACCCCCGGCTGGTACGCGGCCTCGACTACTACACCAGGACGACCTTCGAGTTCGTGCACGACGGGCTCGGCGCCCAGTCGGCCGTCGGCGGAGGGGGCCGCTACGACGGGCTGAGCGAGATGATCGGCGGACCCCCGCTGCCCAGCGTGGGCTGGGCGCTCGGGGTGGACCGCACGGTCCTCGCGATGGAGGCGGAGGGCCTGCTCACCGAGCGGCCGGGCACGATGGACGTCTTCGCCGTACCGCTCGGCGAGGAGGCGCGGCGCCGGGTGTTCACGCTCGTGGCCGAGCTGCGCCGGGCCGGCCTGTCCGTCGACATGGCCTTCGGGGGGCGCGGCGTCAAGGGCGCGATGAAGGCCGCCGACCGCAGCGGCGCCCGGTACGCCCTGATCCTCGGCGACCGAGATCTCGAGGCGGGAGCCGCACAGCTCAAGGACCTGACCACAGCCGAGCAGACCGCGGTGCCGATCGCCGAGGTCGTCGACATCCTGAAGGGGAAATTCTCGTGATCCGCAGTCACGAAGCAGGGACGCTTCGTAGGGAGCATGCAGGCCAGCGGGTGACGCTGGCGGGCTGGGTGGCCCGACGCCGGGACCACGGCGGTGTCGTCTTCATCGACCTGCGGGACGCCTCCGGCTCCGCCCAGGTGGTCTTCCGCGAGGAGGACCACGCCCACGACCTGCGCTCGGAGTACTGCGTCAAGGTGACGGGCGAGGTCCGGGTGCGCCCCGAGGGCAACGAGAACCCCGACCTGCCGACCGGCGCCGTCGAGGTCGTCGCCTCCGAGGTCGAGGTGCTGAGCGAGGCCGCGCCGCTGCCGTTCCCGATCGAGGGCAGCACCGGGGTGTCCGAGGAGGCGCGGCTGAAGTACCGCTACCTCGACATCCGCCGGGCGCAGATCGCGAACGCCCTGAAGATCCGCTCGCAGGCGACGTACCTGGCGAACGAGGTCATGAAGGAGCGCGGGTTCGTCTACGTCGAGACGCCGAACCTCACCCGCTCCACCCCCGAGGGGGCCCGTGACTTCCTGGTGCCGGTACGGCTCCAGCCGGGCAACTGGTACGCCCTTCCGCAGTCTCCGCAGCTGTTCAAGCAGCTGCTCATGGTCTCCGGCCTGGAGCGCTACTACCAGCTCGCGCGCTGCTTCCGCGACGAGGACCTGCGCGCCGACCGGCAGCCGGAGTTCACCCAGATCGACATCGAGATGTCGTTCGTCGACCAGGACGACGTCATCGAGCTCGGCGAGGCCCTGATCGGCCGCATCTGGAAGGAGACGATCGGCTACGACCTGCCCACGCCGCTGCCCCGGATCACCTACGCCGAGGCGATGGCGCGGTACGGCTCGGACAAGCCCGACCTGCGTTTCGGGGTCGAGCTGGTCGATCTGACCGAATACTTCGCGGAGACCACCTTCAGGGTGTTCCAGGCGCCGTACGTCGGTGCCGTGGTGATGCCGGGCGGCGCCGGGCAGACCCGCAAGGAGCTGGACGCCTGGCAGGAGTGGGCCAAGTCCCGCGGCGCCCGCGGCCTCGCGTACGTGCTGGTCCAGGAGGACGGCTTCGGCGGTCCTGTCGCCAAGAACCTGTCCGAGACGGAGATCGCCGGCCTGGCCAAGGCCACGGGTGCGCAGCCCGGCGACGCGGTCTTCTTCGCCGCCGGTCTGCCCGGCCCCTCGCGGGAGCTGCTCGGCGCGGCCCGGCTGGAGATCGGCCGCCGCTGCGATCTGATCGACGAGTCCCAGTGGTCGTTCCTGTGGGTCGTCGACGCCCCGATGTTCGAGCCCGTCGTCGACGAGGTCGGCCGCGAGACCGGCTGGACCGCGGTGCACCACCCGTTCACCGGTCCGAAGCCCGAGTGGGCCGACAACTTCCAGGACAACCCCGGCGAGGCCCTGGCGTACGCGTACGACATGGTCTGCAACGGCATGGAGATCGGCGGTGGCTCGATCCGTATCCACCGTGCCGAGATGCAGCAGCGGGTCTTCGACGTGCTGGGCATCTCCAAGGAGGAGGCGGAGAGCAAGTTCGGCTTCCTGCTGGAGGCGTTCAAGTACGGCCCGCCGCCGCACGGGGGCATCGCCTACGGCTGGGACCGCGTCTGCATGCTGCTCAGCGGAGGCGAGTCGATCCGTGACGTGATCGCGTTCCCGAAGACCGCCTCCGGGTTCGACCCGCTGACCGGCGCGCCCACGCCGATCACGACCGACCAGCGCAAGGAGGCCGGTGTGGACGCCAAGCCCAAGAGCGAGGCGGCCCCGCAGGCCTGACACGGCGCCGGAGACGCCCCTCGGGGCGCTCCGGACGCGGTCTCCCATACGGGAACGGCCCCTGGTGCCCGGCGGCGAATCGCCGGGCGCCAGGGGCCGTTTCCCGTCCCGCGAGCGCGGGGTCAGGAGACCCTGACGGTCTTGATCACAACCTTGATCTTGGGTGCGTTCGAGCCGCCGTCGTCGCTGGTGATGTCCACGCCGTCCTTGGCGGTGTTGACCCCACCCTTGACGATCTTGTCCACGATCTCCATGCCCTGGCGGACGATGCCGAACGGCGTGTACGCCTGCGGAAGCTGGGCGTTCTCGTCGGTGTAGGAGATGACGAACTGGCTGCCGTTGGAGTTGGCGGCGTCGCCTGCCTGGGCCATGAACACCACGCCGCGGGCGTACTGCGGCCCGAGGTTCTCGTCGGGGAACAGGTAGCCGGGGCCGCCGGTGCCGTCGGTCGGGTTCTCGCCGTCGCCCTTGGCCTGGGGGTCGCCGCACTGCAGCAGGCCGAGGCCGTTGGTCTCGATCGTGGTGAGGCGGTGGCAGACCGTGTTGTCGAAGTACTTCTTGCTGGCCAGGAACGCGAACGAGTTCACCGTGCAGGGCGTGTCGCCGGGGGCGATGTCGAGGACGATCTTGCCGAGGTTGGTGTAAATCGTCATCGCCTTGGCGTTGATCACCGCCTTGCTGAGCCGCTTCGGCGGCAGCCCGACGAACTTCGCCGGGCTGCCGGTGTCGTCCTTGCGGTACTCGCAGGTGACCTTGCGCAGGTCCGTGGGCTTGACACTGGGCGTCGCGTTCGGGAGATCCGACGGGATGGCCGAGGGAGCCTCGGAAGGCGAGGCCGAAGGGGGCGCCTCGGCAATGTCCTTGGACTCGCTGCACGCCGCGAGCCCGCCCACCAGTGCGAGCACACCGAGGCCGACGCCGAAGGTGGTGCGCCTGGCCTTGCCCTTGCGCCAAGCCGGGTGCTGCTGCCGGTCCGTGTCGGTCACCGTTATGCCTTCCCTTTTACCTGTTTTGACCACTGCGATGCGTCACTTTATCGGCGATCCTGTCGGGTTCGCGTAAGCAGGAGACTCACAGGTATCTCAAGTAGCAGAAATCACGATCTTGCGGTAAAGAACCATCCCGTTACGATTACGTGGTGACAAGTGGGCCTTACCTCCGATTTCCCCACGTTCACCGGCAATCCCTGACCTTCGTGGCGGACGACGATGTCTGGATCGCTCCACTCGACGGCGGGAGGGCCTGGCGGCTGACGGTCGACCGGGCCAGGGTGAGCCACCCGAGGTTCTCTCCCGACGGCGCGAGGGTCGCCTGGACGAGCCGGTGCGACGGCGACCCGGAGATCCACGTGGTCCCGATCGGAGGCGGGCCCGTCACGCGGCTCACCTATTGGGGGGACTACCGCACGGAGTCGCGGGGCTGGCTGGACGGCCACACCGTCGCCGTCGTCAGCGGGCAGGGCCAGCCCTTCGGTTTCTGGACCTGGGCGTACGCGGTTCCGGACGACGGCGGTCCGGCGACGCGGCAGCCGTACGGGCCGGTCGAGGACCTGCACGTGGCGGAGGGGGACGCGCTGCTGCTCACCGGGGCGGCGGGACACGACCCGGCGCACTGGAAGCGCTACCGGGGCGGCGGCACCGGCAGGCTCTGGCTCAACGGGCGGCGCCTGCTCGAAGGCCACGAGGGCCAGATCGCCGCACCGATGATCGTCGGGGGCCGGATCGCCTTCCTCTCCGACCACGAGGGGGTCGGCAACGTCTACTCCTGCGCCCCGGACGGCTCCGATCTCGTACGGCACACCTGGCACGAGGACTTCTACGCCCGCCAGGCGAGCACCGACGGGCGTCGGATCGTGTACAGCCGGGCGGGGGAGCTGTGGCTTCTCCCCGGCCTCGACGCCCGCCCGGAGCGCCTCGATGTGACGCTGGGCGGCGCGGGGGCGGGCCGGCGGCCGTACGCGGCGCCGCCGTCCGTGGAGCACCTGTCGTGCGACGCCACCGGCCGGGCCAGCGCCGTGGAGGTGGCGGGCACGGTGGTGTGGCTGACGCACGAGGACGGGCCGGCGCGAAGCCTGACCGCACGTCCGGGAGTCCGGGCCAGGCTCCCCATCGTGCTCGGCTCCTTACGGGGCCAGGAGGGGGAGGAGACACCGCGGCGCGGCAACGGGCCGGTCGCATGGGTGAGCGACGCCGGCGGCGAGGACGGGATCGAACTCGTGGAGCCCGGCGGCACGGTCAGGAGTGTCGCCGGCGGCCGGCTCGGGCGCGTGCTGGAGATCACCGGAGCGCCGGACGGCGCCACGATCGCGGTGACCACCCACGACGGCGGGCTCCTGCTCGTGGACGTGGCGAGCGGCGAGGTGACGGAGCTGGCGCGGTCGGCGTGCGGCCCGCTCAGCGGGGCGAGGTTCTCGCCCGACTCCGCCTGGCTTGCCTGGTCGCATCCCGAGGTGGGCCTGCTGCGCGCGATCCGGATGGCCCGGGTGCCCAGGCCGTCCGCGTCCGTCGCGGAAGACGCGGCCAGGACGGAGGACGCGGCCGACGCGGCCAGGACGGATGGCGCGGCCAGGACGGAAGGCGCGGCCAGGACGGACAGCGCGGAGGGCGCTGACCGTGCGGACGGCACGGACGCGGGTCCGGTGATCGTCGAGGTCACCGACGGCCGGTTCAGCGACACCGAGCCGGTGTTCACACCCGACGGGAGATATCTCGCCTTCCTGTCCATGCGGGGCTTCGACCCGATCTTCGACGTGCACAGCTTCGACCTGGCCTTCCCCGTCGGCTCCCGGCCCTTCCTGCTGCCGCTCGCCCGCAGCACGCCCTCGCCGTTCGCGCCCTCCGTGGACGGGCGCCCGGCCGAGCCGGAGGAGGGCGGCCGCGTGGACATCGTCGTGGACACCGAGGGGATGGCGAGCCGGGTGGTCGCCCTGCCGGTCCCCGAGGCCCACTACTCGAGCCTCCAGGCGGTCAAGGACGGTCTGGCCTGGCTGCGCCACCCGCTCCGAGGCTCCCTGGGCACCGGGCAGAACGGGACGCGGCCACGGACGGTCCTCGAACGGTTCGACCTCGGGAAGCGCGCGTGCGAGGAGGTCGCGAACGCCGACGCCTTCTCGGTCAGCGGCGACGGCGGGCGCGTCGCGTACATCGACGGCCACGCCATGAAGGTCACCGGCGGGGCCGGAGACCCGGCCGAGGTGGACCTGCGCAGGATCAGGGTCGAGGTCGATCCGCGGAGCCGCTGGCGGCAGGCGTACGCGGAGGCCGGGCGGCTGGTGCGCGACCACTTCTGGGTGGCGGACCTCGCGGGCGTCGACTGGCCGGCCGTGCTCGCCGCGTACCGCCCCTGGCTGGACCGGGTCTCCGGCGCCGACGAGTTCGCCGACGTGCTCGGCGAGGCCCTGGGCGAGCTGGCGTCCTCGCACGCGTACGTGCGGCCGGGGCCGTCCGGCGGGTCCTTCAGGCCCGTCGGGATGCTGGGCGCCGATCTCGCCCCTGACACCGACGGCCTCTGGCGGGTCCGCAGGATCCTGCCCGCGGAGTCCTCCGACCCGCAGGCCCGGTCCCCGCTCGCCGGTTCCGGCGTACGGCCCGGCGACGCGGTCCTCGCGGTGGACGGCCGCCCGGTCGACCCGCGTACGGGCCCGGCCCCTCTGCTCGTGGGCACGGCGGGCCGGCCGGTCGAGCTCACGGTCGAGTCGGGCGACAGGGTGTTCCGGGTGGCGGTGGTCCCGCTGTGGGACGACCGGACGCTGCGCTACCACGCCTGGGTGGCGGAGCGCAGGGAGCGGGTGCGGCGGCTGAGCGGGGGCAGGGCGGGCTATCTGCACGTCCCCGACATGGACGCGTCCGGCTGGGCGCAACTCCACCGGGACCTCGGCCGCGAGCTGGTGCGGGACGTCCTCGTCGTCGATCTCAGGGGCAACCGCGGGGGGTTCACCTCCCAGCTCGTGCTGGAGAAGCTGTCGCGGCGGATCGTCGGCTGGGAGATGAGCCGCCACCTGCGGCCGCAGAGCTATCCGATGGACGCGCCTCGGGGTCCGGTGGTCGTGGTGTGCGACGAGGCGACGTGCTCCGACGGGGACATCATCACCGGAGCCGCGCAGACTCTCGGCCTCGGGCCGGTGGTGGGGACCAGGACGTGGGGCGGTGTGATCGGCTACGACGGATGGCACCGCCTGGGCGACGGCACCTCCTTCACCGTCCCCGGATACGCGAACTGGATCCGCGGGTACGGCTGGGAGCTGGAGAACCGGGGGGCCACGCCCGACGTGGAGGTGCTGAACACACCCGCGGACTGGGCCGCCGGCGCCGATCCGCAGCTCGACACGGCGGTGCGGCTGGCGCTGGAGAAGCTCGCGGACGCGCCCGCGGCCGCGCCGCCCGACCCCGCGACCCGTCCGAGGAGGGGCAGGACCGTCACCTGACCGGGCCGCGGGCCGCGGGTCGCGCGCACGCGGGCGACCGGTGGTGACGCGGGAAGGCCGATCTGTGAGGGTGGTAATCCCCTCCCTCCAGGGAGGGGAGAAATTCAGATTGTTCTCAGATCTCTTTGAGAACCTCGCCGTGATCGCATCCGTATCAGGGTGAGGAACAACCCTGCCACGATCACGAAGCCAGGAGTGACGCCCATGTTCGACGAGATCCTCGGCCTGCCCGTCCACCCCCTGCTCGTCCACGCGGCGGTCGTGCTGACACCGCTGCTGGCCCTCCTCTCGGTCGCCCACGCCGCGTTGCCGAGGTTCCGCGGGAAGTTCGACTGGATGCTCGTCCTGACGGCGGTCGGCGCTCCCGTCGCCGTCTTCGTGGCGAAGGAGAGCGGCGAGGCGTTCGAGAGGAATCTCTTCGAGGGGCGGACGTCGCCCGCCGTCGCCGCGCACGAGAGCTTCGCCAACCCCCTGCTGATCAGTACGGCCGCACTGGGCCTCGTGGCCCTCCTGCTCGTCTTCGGCGCCAGGAAGTGGCCGAAGGCCGCCGGCACGGTGCTGTCCGCCGCTTCCGTGGTCCTCGCGGTCGTCGCCGGTTACTACGTCGTACGCGCCGGGCACAGCGGGGCGACGGCGGTCTGGGGCGGCTAGAGTCGAGGTTGTGGACAGTCTGTTCGATTCGATGGCCGAGGAGGCCCACAGAGGCCAGGAACCGCTGGCCGTCCGGATGCGACCGCGCGGTCTGGACGAGGTGATCGGACAGCGCCACCTGCTCGGCCAGGGCACGCCGTTGCGCCGCCTGGTCGAGAGCGAGGCCCCCATGTCCCTGTTCCTGTGGGGGCCGCCGGGCACGGGAAAGACCACACTCGCCTATGTCGTGGCAGGCGCCACCAAGCGCCGGTTCGTGGAGATCTCCGCCGTCTCCGCCGGCGTCAAGGACGTACGCGCCGCGATCGACCAGGCCCGCCGCGAGCTCGGCATGAGCGGCCGGCAGACCGTCCTCTTCGTCGACGAGGTGCACCGCTTCAACAAGGCCCAGCAGGACGCGCTGCTCCCGGCGGTCGAGAACCGCTGGGTCACCTTCATCGGCGCCACCACGGAGAACCCGTTCTTCTCGGTCATCTCGCCGCTGCTGTCCCGGTCGCTGCTCCTCACCCTGGAGTCGCTGACTGAAGACGACGTGCGGGCCGTCCTGGAGCGGGCGGTCGGCGACCCGCGCGGCCTCGGCGGGCGCGCCACACTGCACCCCGACGCCCTCGACCAGCTCGTACGGCTCGCCGGGGGCGACGCCCGCCGGTCCCTGACCTACCTCGAGGCGGCGGCGCTGCTGTCCGACGAGATCACCGTCGAGGTCGTGGAGCGGGCGGTCGACAAGGCGGCGGTCCGCTACGACCGGCAGGGCGACCAGCACTACGACGTGATCAGCGCGTTCATCAAGAGCATGCGCGGTTCGGACGCCGACGCCGCCCTGCACTACCTGGCCCGCATGGTCGAGGCGGGGGAGGACCCCCGGTTCATCGCCCGCCGGATTGTGATCTTCGCCTCAGAGGACGTCGGCATGGCCGATCCGACCTGCCTCCAGGTCGCCGTGGCGGCCGCGCAGGCGGTGGAGTTCATCGGGCTTCCCGAGGGCCGCATCAACCTCGCCCAGGCGGTGATCCACTGCGCGCTCGCGCCCAAGTCCAACGCGGTCGTCTCGGCCATCGGCGCCGCCGCCGACGACGTACGGCGCGGCCTGATCGGGCAGATCCCGTCCCACCTGCGCGACGCCCACTATCCCGGCGCGAGCAAGCTGGGCCACGGCAAGGGCTACCAGTACCCCCACGACTTCGAGCACGGCCTGGTCCGGCAGGACTACGCGCCCAAGGAGCTCAGGGACCGGCGCTACTACCAGCCCACCAAGCACGGCGCGGAGGCGCGGTTCGCCGAGCGCTGGGCGCGGATCCGCGACTTCCTCAGGGGCGACGGCCGTACGTGAGGGCCGTACCCGAAGGTCGCGCCTGACGGACGCCTGGCGGCCGGAGGGGCCGGGCGGGGGCCGGGAAGGGCGTGGTGGGCCTCGGCGTACCCGGCGTTCGCGGTAGGGTCTTGCCATTCCAGCCGAATCCGCCGCGCCGAAGCCGCGCGGCGCGGGTTCGAGCAGAGACACGCGCCTGCCACCTACCGAGGAGACGGATCCGCACATGCTTACCGCGGGAGAGGTCGCCGGTCTGATCGTCGCGATGTTCTGGGCGATCCTGGTGTGCTTCATGGCCGTCGTGCTCGTCAGGCTGGCCCGCCTGCTCACCGAGACCACCAAGGTGGTGTCCGAGCTGAGCGATCGGGTGGTGCCCCTCCTGGAGGACGTCGGCCAGACGGTCAACGAGACCAACCGCCAACTGGTCGCGGTCGAGGCGATCACGGAGAACGTCAAGGACGTCAGCGGCAACATGGTGAAGATCACCGGTGTCGCGGCCATGCTGTTCGCCGGGCCGATGATCAAGCTGTCCGCGCTGGGGTACGGCGTCCGCGAGGCGCTGGCCCGGCGGGACCGCCGCGCGATCGGGGGGCGGCGTCCGTGATCCGCCGGTTCTTCTACATCGCGGTCGGCGTGTGCCTCGCCGTCTGGACGATGCGTAAGCTTCAGGCGATGCGGCCCGAGAACGTGGCCAGACGCGCCGCCGGCCGGGCGGCCGGGTTCGCCGGTGAGCTCGTGGAGTTCGCCGGGGACGTCCGCGCGCTGGCGCGGGACCGGGAAACTGAGTTGCGCGCCCGCATGGGACTCGAAAGTCTTGACAGAAACTACGACGTAAAGGATGGCCGCTGAAATGGAGTCGGCAGAGATCGCCCGCCGCTTCCTGCGCTTCTTCGAAGAGCGCGGGCACACCGTCGTGCCCTCGGCCAGCCTTGTCGCCGAGGACCCGACGCTGCTTCTCGTCCCCGCGGGCATGGTGCCCTTCAAGCCCTACTTCCTCGGCCAGCGCAAGCCGCCGGCGCCGAGGCTGGTGAGCGTCCAGAAGTGCATCCGCACCCCGGACATCGACGAGGTCGGCAAGACCACGCGGCACGCCACGTTCTTCCAGATGCTCGGCAACTTCTCCCTGGGCGACTACTTCAAGGAGAAGGCGATCCCGTACGCCTGGGAACTGCTCACCAAGCCCGAGTCCGAGGGCGGCTTCGGCTTCCCCGAGGAGCGGCTCTGGGTGACCGTCTACCAGGACGACGACGAGGCGGCCGACATCTGGCACAAGGTGGTCGGCGTCCCGCTGGAGCGCATCCAGCGCCGTGGCCTCGCGGACAACTACTGGCACATGGGCGTGCCCGGTCCCGGCGGCCCGTGCTCGGAGATCTACTACGACCGCGGTCCCGAGTACGGCCGCGAGGGTGGCCCGGTCGCCGACGAGAACCGCTACCTCGAAGTCTGGAACAACGTCTTCATGCAGTTCCAGCTCAGCGAGGTCCGCAACAAGGTCGACTTCGACGTCGCGGGCGAACTGCCGAGCAAGAACATCGACACCGGCATGGGCCTGGAGCGCATGGCGGCGATCCTGCAGGGCGTCGACAACATCTACGAGATCGACACCACGTACAAGATCCTCGACCGGGCGGCCGAGCTCACCCACACCAAGTACGGCCGTGACAGCCGCGCGGACGTGTCGCTGCGGGTCGTGGCCGACCACACGCGCGCCGGTGTGATGCTGGTCGCCGACGGCGTCCTGCCCTCCAACGAGGGCCGCGGGTATGTCCTGCGCCGCATCCTGCGCCGCAGCATCCGCAACCTCCGCCTGCTCGGCGCGGGCGAGGACCGCTACATGCACGAGCTCACCGCGACCACCATCGACGTGATGGGCGAGCTGTATCCCGAGCTGAAGAGCGACGCGGCCAACATCCACACCGTCATCGACGCGGAGGAGGCGTCCTTCCTCGGCACGCTCCGCACCGGTACGGCGATCTTCGACGCGGCCGTCGAGGAGTCCAAGCGCAAGGGCGCGCCGATTCTGAGCGGCGACCAGGCGTTCCAGCTGCACGACACCTACGGGTTCCCGATCGACCTCACCCTGGAGATGGCCTCCGAGCAGGGTCTCAAGGTCGACGAGGAGGGCTTCCGCCGGCTCATGAAGGAGCAGCGGGACCGGGCCAAGGCGGACGCCGCGGCCAAGAAGACCGGCAACGCCGACATCTCCGTCTTCAGCGGCATGCTGGAGAAGGCCGGCAAGGTCGACTTCCTCGGTTACGACCACACGACGGCCGAGGCGGGCGTCATCGGCCTGATCGTCGACGGCGGCGCAGTCCCGGCGGCGGGGGAGGGGACGACCCTGGAGATCGTCCTCGACCGCACGCCGTTCTACGCCGAGGGCGGCGGCCAGCTGTCCGACCAGGGCGTGATCCGCACCGCGGGCGCCGAGGTCGAGATCACCGACGTGCAGTCGCCGATCGCCGGCCTCGTCGTGCACCGCGGCAAGGTCCGCACCGGCGAGATCCGGGTCGGCGAGCAGGCACAGGCCGAGATCGACCTGGAGCGGCGCCGCGCGATCTCCCGCAGTCACACCGCGACCCACCTCGTTCACCGCGGCTTCCGCAACGCGCTCGGCGAGTCCGCGGCGCAGGCGGGTTCGGAGAACTCCCCCGGCCGGTTCCGGTTCGACTTCACGGCGGCCGGAGCGGTCGCGCCGAGCGTCCTGCGCGACGTCGAGGACGAGGTCAACGCGGTCCTGATCAACGACCTCCGGGTCAACGCGTACTACACCTCGCAGTCCGAGGCCCGCGCCATGGGCGCGCTCGCGCTGTTCGGCGAGAAGTACGGCGACGAGGTGCGCGTGGTCGAGGTCGGCGACTACTCCCGCGAGCTGTGCGGCGGCACCCACGTGGCGAGCTCCGGCCAGCTCGGCCTGGTCAAGGTCCTCGGTGAGGCGTCGATCGGCGCGGGCGTGCGCCGGGTCGAGGCGCTGGTCGGTCTGGACGCCTTCCGCTTCCTGGCCCGCGAGAGCGTACTGGTGGCCCAGCTCAGCGAGCAGCTCAAGGCGCGCCGCGAGGAGCTGCCGGAGCGGGTGGAGGGCATCGTCACCCGGCTGCGCACGGCCGAGAAGGAGCTGGAGAAGCTCCGCTCGGCGCAGGTGCTCGCGGTCGCGGGTGAACTGGCCGCCGGAGCGGTGGACGTGCACGGCGTCTCCGTCGTCACGCATCGCGCGCCCGCTGGCACTTCTCCCGATGACCTGCGTAAACTCGCCCTCGACGTGCGCGGCCGATTCCCGAGCGACCGCGCTGCGGTGGTCGTCGTCGCCGGTGTTCCCTCAGACCGGCCGGTCGTCGTCGCCGCCGTGAACGAGGCGGGACGCGGCCGTGGCCTGAAGGCGGGGCAGCTGGTCGGCGTCGCCGCCAAGGCGCTTGGGGGTGGCGGTGGCGGCAAGGACGATGTCGCGCAGGGCGGTGGAACCCGGCCCGAGGCGATCGGCGACGCGCTGCGCGCCGTGGAGGAGACGATCTCCTCGTCCCTCACCTGACGGTCTGGTCTCTCGGGGAGAACCGGCCATCATGAGGCAGGGTGTACGAGTCGGCGTCGACGCCGGATCGGTACGCATCGGCGTGGCGCGCAGCGACCCTTCGGGTCTGCTCGCCACGCCGGTCGAGACCGTACGGCGCGGCCGGGGTGACGTGGAACGGATCGCCGCGATCGTCGCGGAGCACGAGGCGATCGAGGTCGTCGTGGGGTTGCCCACATCCCTTTCCGGGCGGGAGAGCCACGCGGCCGGGGCGGCGCGGGAGTTCGCCGTCCTCCTCGCCGAGCGGCTCGCGCCGATCCCGATCCGCCTCTTCGACGAGCGGCTGACGACGGTGACCGCCCAGCAGCGGCTGCGTTCCAGTGGCGTGAAGGCGAAGAACCAGCGCTCCGTGATCGACCAGGTGGCGGCCGTGGTGCTGCTCCAGGCCGCGCTCGACTCCGAGCGCTCGACCGGGAGGCCGCCGGGCCGTCCCCTCGGACCGCCGGGCGGAGCCGGCGGCGAGGAAGCGGGCGGCGGAGCCGGCTGATGCCCGCGGTCGCGGTTCGGGCCGCCCGTTCCGATGTTCCCGGTGGTGACCCGGCCACCACGCGGTGCGACGTCACACGCCACCGCTTTCCGCCCAGGTCGCGTCGGACCCGTCGCTCCGGGTCGCGTCAGACCGGCGCGCGCCGGTCCGACCAGCGCCGGGACCAGGTGATGTCCCTGAGATCGCTCCGCGTGATCCGCCGCCGTGCGGCCCGTGCGGCCCTTCCCCCTGGGTGGGCGATTAATCCCGGAATAATGCCATACTTGGTGCACTTCGCCCCCAAAACGGGCGATTGGTACCGGTTTGTCAGAGCCGATCTTCACCATAGGATCATCAAATTCACTGACAAAGAGGGCGAGTTTGTGAAATACCGGGAAGAGTTGAACACGTACCTAGGGACCATCTAGGACATGACCATCCGAGCCCGGAAGGATCGTCCTGGCCCCCTGGCGGCCCGGGTCGCCGTTCCCTCGCGCGGGGTGCGGTTCACCCGGATCTGGGGGCCCACGCCCGCTCGTAGCAGGGGCGGGCGCGTAATCGAACGCCGGAACCCCCTCGGTTCGGCACACTCGCTTGACGCGGGGTACGCCGTACCGAGAGATTGGCCAGCGCACTATGAATGATCTCGATATGGACTTCCTGCTGGGCTCCGACGACGACGGGCCGTCCCGACGCCGTTCCCGTGGCCCCTCCCGCAGCCAGCGCCGCCGCAGCCGCAAGCGCCGGACGCGCCAGCGGCGCAAGGGCTTCGCCGCGAGCGTCATCGCCATCGTCGTCGTCGCGGGTGTCCTCGGCGGCGCCGGCTACCTCGGCTTCAACTGGTTCCGCGACGTCATCGTCCCCAAGGACTTCACCGGCACCGGCACCGGCGAGATCATCGTGGAGGTCAAGGAGGGGGCCACCGCCTCCGACGTCGCCCAGGAGCTAGAGGAGCAGGGCGTCGTGGCCAGCGCGCGGGCGTTCGTCAACGCCATCGGAGCGGCGGGCAAGAGCTCCTCCCTGCAGCCGGGCGAGTACACCCTGCGCAAGGGCATGTCCGCGGAGGCCGCGGTGACCATGCTCGATCCCAAGAATCGCGTGCTCAACCGGCTGACCATTCGCGAGGGCCTGCGGCTCAGCAAGATCTTCACCGAGCTGTCCACGGCCACCGGCAAGCCGGTCGAGGAGTTCAAGAAGGCCGCGAAGAAGGACCTCGGCCTTCCCCGGTACGCCAAGGGACGGTTGGAAGGCTACGCCTTCCCCGCGACGTACGAGATCTCGCCGAAGCTCAGCGCGGCCCAGATCCTGACCAAGATGGTCGACCGCTACAACCAGACCGCCCAGCGGCTCGACCTGGAACGCCAGGCGAAGCAGCTCGGCTACTCGGCGCACGAGATCATGATCATCGCGAGCATCGTGCAGGCCGAGTCCGGCAACCAGGACGACATGGGCAAGGTGGCCCGCGTCATCTACAACCGGCTCAGCCGGAACCCGCAGATGAACCTGGCGATGGACAGCACGGTCATGTACGGCCTGAACAAGTACGGCATCGCCGCCACCCACGCGGACCTGAAGAGCACCTCGCCGTACAACACGTACACGCGGCCCGGTCTGCCCCCGGGGCCGATCGACAACCCGGGTGACCACGCCATCGAGGCCGCGCTCAAGCCCGCCGACGGCAACTGGCTGTACTTCGTGACCGTCGACCCGAAGAAGGGCATCACCAAGTTCACCGACAAGGAGTCGGAGTTCTGGAAGCTCCGCGAAGAGTTCAACCGGAACAACGGATGACCGGAGCGCGCGGAGCCGAGCCACGCAGAGCGGCGGTCCTCGGCCTCCCGATCCGCCACTCGCTCTCGCCGATCCTGCACCGCACGGCGTACGCCGAGCTCGGCCTGTCCGGCTGGCGGTACGACGCGATCGAGTGCGCGGAGGAGGGACTCGCCGGCCTGGTCGCCGGGCTCGGGCCGGAGTGGGCCGGGCTGTCGCTGACGATGCCGCTCAAGCGTGTGGTGTTCCCGCTGCTGGACACGGTCTCCGGCCTGGCGGTCGAGGTGGGCGCGGCCAACACGGTGGTCTTCCGCGACGGCGGCCGCCACGGGGAGAACACCGACGTGTACGGCATCGTCCAGGCGCTCGCCGAGGCGGGGGTGACCGCTCCCGGCTCCGCCACCATCCTCGGCGGGGGCGCCACCGCGGCCTCGGCCATCGCGGCGCTGCGGGAGATGGGGCTGCGGGAGGTGTTCCTGGTCGTGCGCGACCCCGCCCGCGCGGGGGAGACCGTGGAGGTGGCCGACCGGCTCGGGGTCTCGGTGGAGGCGCAGGAGTTCGACAAGTTCGACGCGGACGTCGATCTCCTCGTCTCCACGCTGCCCTCGGGGGCCGCGGACGCCTTCGCCGCGCAGGCGGCGCGGGCGAAGGCGGTCTTCGACGTGGTCTACTCGCCGTGGCCGACGAGGCTGGCGGCGGCCGTACAGGCTCGGGGCGGGGTCGTCATCGGCGGGTTCCCGATGCTCCTGCACCAGGCGGTCATGCAGGTCGAGTTGATGACCGGCCGGGCGGACGTGCCCGTCGAGGAGATGCGCGCGGCAGGCGAGGCCGAGATCCTCAGGCGGGCCGCCGAGGCCGGGTGACCCCCGGGGTGGAATATCCGGGGTGGTCGCCGGGTTGTGGTAATGTTGTCAATCGATCGGTCCGGCATGCCGGCTGGACGCGCAAGCGGAGGTCCTCCTCCCACCTGATCGGCCGAAAGGCGGACGGGTCAAGGATCACAACCAGAGCTTTCTGAGTGAGAGCTCAGTGACCCCGCATGCGTGACGTGCGGGGTTTTATGTTTTCCCGCACGGTCGAGCATCAAGCGGAAGTCCTTTGGAGGTCCCATCAGCACCGAGCCCCGCATCAACGATCGTATCCGCGTGCCGGAGGTTCGCCTCGTCGGCCCGAACGGCGAGCAGGTCGGCATCGTCTCGATCGGCGATGCACTGAAGCTGGCCCAGGAGAGCGATCTCGACCTCGTCGAGGTCGCGGCGACGGCCAGGCCGCCCGTGTGCAAGCTCATGGACTACGGCAAGTTCAAGTACGAGTCGGCCATGAAGGCGCGCGAGGCCCGCCGCAACCAGGCGCACACGATCATCAAAGAGATCAAGCTCCGGCCGAAGATCGATCCGCACGACTACGAGACCAAGAAGGGTCACGTCGTGCGCTTCCTCAAGGCGGGCGACAAGGTCAAGGTCACGATCATGTTCCGGGGCCGCGAGCAGTCCCGGCCGGAGCTGGGCTTCCGGCTGTTGCAGCGGCTCGCCGAGGACGTCACCGAGCTGGGTTTCGTGGAGTCACAGCCCAAGCAGGACGGCCGAAACATGATCATGGTGATCGGCCCGCACAAGAAGAAGGCCGAGGCCAAGGCCGAGAAGGCCGCCGCCAAGGCACAGCGCGGCTCAGAGTCAGCGGAGCAGGACGCCCCCCTCGGGGAGCAGGAGTCCGCGACCGCGGAGTGACGCGCTCGTCTGAGTGATCAGACACGCATGGAGAAGCCGAGACCGGGACGGTCTCGCAGAGCCAGGCATGTCGCCGGCTCGGGTTACCGGCCCGGGCCGTCGGCACGGACCAATGAGGGAGAGACGGCTGAGATGCCGAAGATGAAGACGCACAGCGGTGCGAAGAAGCGGTTCCGGGTGACCGGCTCCGGCAAGATCGTTCGCCGGCGGGCCAACCGGAAGCACCTTTTCGAGCACAAGCCGTCCACCCGCACGCGTCGGCTCGAGGGTGACGTCGTGATCAGCGACGCCGACGCCAAGAAGATCAAGAAGCTGCTCGCGAAGTAACCGACCCCGGGGAGACTGAACAACATGGCACGCGTGAAGCGGGCGCTCAACGCCAAGAAGAAGCGCAGGGTCGTCCTCGAGCGGGCGAGTGGCTATCGGGGTCAGCGGTCCAGGCTGTACCGCAAGGCCAAGGAGCAGATGCTCCACTCGATGACCTACGCGTACCGGGACCGCAAGGACAAGAAGGGCACCTTCCGGCGCCTGTGGATCCAGCGCATCAACGCGGCGGCCCGCGCGAACGGCATCACCTACAACCGGTTCATCCAGGGCCTGCGTCTCGCCGGCATCGAGGTGGACCGTAAGATCCTCGCCGACCTCGCGGTGAACGACAGCCAGACCTTCGCCACGCTGGCCGAGGCCGCCAAGAAGGCTCTTCCGGCCGACGTGAACGCGCCGGTCGCCTGAGTCGGGCAATTCAATACTCGAGGGGCTCACCGGCATCCGGTGGGCCCCTTTTGACGGGGGAAGGCATGGCCGGATCCGAGCTCACCAACATCAGGTCCCCGCGGGTCAAGGCCGCGCGGCGGCTGACCAAGCGCGCCTTCCGGGACCGCGACCGGGCCTTCCTGGCCGAGGGGCCGCAGGCCGTCCGTGAGGCCCTCACGCTCGACGGCGTGACGGTCGAACTGTTCGCCACGGCGGAGGCCGAGACCAGGCACGCCGACATCGTGGGCGCGGCGGCCGCCGCCGGGGTCCCCGTCTTCCGGGTCAGCGGCGAGGTCATGGCCGAGCTCGCCCAGACCGTCACCCCGCAGGGGTTGATGGCCGTCTGCCGGTTCGTCCACGTCCCGCTGTCCGAGGCGGTGCCGTCCACCGCCCGGCTGGTCGCCCTCCTCGCCCACGTGCGCGATCCCGGCAACGCCGGCACCGTCCTGCGCACGGCCGACGCCGCCGGAGCCGACGCCGTCGTGTTCACCGACGCCTCGGTCGATCCGTACAACGGCAAGTGCGTGAGGGCCAGCGCGGGCAGCCTGTTCCACCTTCCCGTCGCGACCGGCACCCCGGTGGCGCAGGCCGTACGGCAGGTGCGGGACGCCGGGCTGCGGATCCTCGCCGCGGACGGCACGGGCAAGGCGACCCTCGACGACGTGGATCTCGGCGCGCCCACGGCATGGCTCTTCGGCAACGAGGCGTGGGGGTTGCCCCCGGAGTTGCTCGAACTCGCCGACGAGGTGGTGCGGGTCCCGATCTACGGGCGGGCGGAGAGTCTCAACCTCGCCACCGCCGCCGCCGTCTGCCTGTACGCCTCGGCCCGGGCCCAGCGGCAGACCTTACATCATGTGGAAGATCCATCTACTCCCGCGGTCTGACGCGGCCGACTAGAGCGGGAAACCCGCTATTGTCGGCCTTGGAGCACGCGCGGGTCCCCATCCGGCGGGCTTTCACAGGATCGAGGGAGGCGGTCTCGTGCGTGGTGAGGGCACTCCCCGGAGCGCCGGAGAACCGGCCGCCGGCGGGAGTGCGGACGTCTGTTCCGACGATCTCCCCGACGGGCTCGTCGTGGCCGACTCCGAAGGCGTGGTCCTGCTCGTCAACCGGGCCGCGGAACGGCTGACCGGAGTGACCCGCGGGACGGCGGTCGGCAAACACATCACCGACGCGTTGCCGTTACGCGACCCCGAGGGCCGAGACTGGTGGAAGTGCCTCGACCCGCACGGCGGCCTGGTCACCCGGACCCGCCAGCCCGAGCGCCCGATGCACCTGCCGGGACGCCAGGAGTTACTCGTCGCGGCTCGCCTGGTCCGCCGTCCCGAACGCGCCGGCCCGGTGATCCGCGTCGTCATCACGCTGAGGGACGCCTCGGCCCGGGCCCGCCTGGAGCGCAGCAGGGCCGACCTCGTCTCCACCGTCGCGCACGAACTCCGATCTCCGCTGACCAGCGTCAAGGGTTTCACCGCCACGCTGCTGGCCAAGTGGGAACGCTTCACCGACGCGCAGAAGCTCGTCATGCTGCAGACGGTCAACGCCGACGCCGACCGCGTCACCCGGTTGATCACCGACCTGCTCGACGTGTCCAGGATCGAGTCCGGACGGCTGGAGATCCACCGCCAGGTCGTGGACATCCCGGCGCGAGCCCGCAGGCTCATCGCGGGCAGGGTCGCGGCGGGCGAGTCCGCCGACCGGTTCCGGCTCGACGTGCGCGGCGAACTCCCCGAGACCTGGCTCGATCAGGACAAGATCGACCAGATTCTCGGCAACCTGCTGGAAAACGGGGTGCGCCACGGGCGCGGTACGGTGACGATAGTGGTCGAAGCCGTCGAATGGGGAGTGGCCGTGTCCGTGCGCGACCAAGGTGAGGGTGTCGCACCCGAGCTGGTCACGCGCGTCTTCCGGCAGTTCTGGCGCGGCAACGGCCGCAGGCGGGGCGGCACCGGCCTCGGCCTCTTCATCGTCAAGGGCCTGGTCGAGGCCCACGGCGGCACCATCAGCGTGCAGCGCGCGCCCGGCGGCGGCGCGGAGTTCCGATTTACCGTGCCCACCGGGACCCCTGACTTCGCCTGATCTCAGAGCCGACCTCAGACCCGGTGGGCCGACCGCGCCGGCGCCCCTGTCGCCGATCTTCGCGGGGGCGAATCTTGACGTTGGCGGCACTAGACTCGTGCACGCTTAAGCCCTGGATACGGAGCTCTCTCTTGTCGAACACCTATGACCCGGTCGAGGTGACGCCGCTGCACGCCGACGAGGTCGCGCGGGCACAGGCCGACGCCCTCGCCGCGATCGCCGCGGCGCGCGACCTCGACGAACTGAAGCAGGTACGTCTCGCGCACGCCGGCGACCGCTCGCCGATCGCGCTGGCCAACCGCGAGATCGGCGCGCTGCCGCCGCAGGCGCGGAGTGAGGCGGGCAAGCGCATCGGCGGCGCGCGCAAGGCCATCGGTCAGGCGCTCTCCGCCCGCCAGTCCGAGCTCGAGGCCGAGCGGGACGCGCGCGTCCTCGTCGAGGAGACCGTCGACGTCACCCTGCCGTGGGACCGCGGACCGCGTGGCGCCCGCCACCCGCTCACCACGCTGCAGGAGCGCGTCGCCGACGCGTTCGTCGCGATGGGCTACGAGGTGGCCGAGGGACCCGAGCTCGAAGGCGAGTGGTTCAACTTCGACGCGCTGAACATCGCGCCGGACCACCCCGCCCGCTCCGACCACGACACGTTCTTCGTCGAGAGCACCGCCTCGGGCAAGGTGCTGCGCACCCAGACGTCGCCGGTGCAGATCCGCGCGCTGCTGGCGCGCGACCTGCCGGTGTACGTCATCTCGCCGGGCAAGGTCTTCCGTACCGACGAGCTGGACGCCACCCACACCCCGGTGTTCCACCAGGTCGAGGGGCTCGCCGTCGACAAGGGGCTCACGATGGCCCACCTCAAGGGCACGCTGGACCGGTTCGCCGAGGTCATGTTCGGCGAGGGCATCACCACCCGGTTCCGGCCCAACTACTTCCCGTTCACCGAGCCGTCCGCCGAGATGGACCTGCGCTGCTTCGTCTGCCGCGGCGCGTCGGCCGTCCCGGGCAACCCGCCGTGCCGTACGTGCAAGTCGGAGGGCTGGATCGAGTGGGGCGGCTGCGGCATGGTCAACCCCCGCGTGCTGATCGCCTGCGGCGTCGACCCGTCGGTCTACTCGGGCTTCGCCTTCGGGATGGGCATCGAGCGCACCCTGATGTTCCGCAACAACGCCGAGGACATGCGTGACATGGTCGAGGGCGACATCCGCTTCACCCTGCCGTTCGGAATGGAGGTCTGATGAAGGTCCCGCTTTCATGGCTGCGGGAGTACGTCGATCTCCCCGCCGTCACGGCCCAGGAGGTGGCGGACAAGCTCACCTCGGCCGGGCTCAAGCTTGAGGCGATCGCGTCCTACGGCCACGAGATCAAGAACGTGGTCGTCGGCCAGGTCGTCGTCATCGAGGAGCTCAGCGGCTTCAAGAAGCCGATCAGGCACTGCCTCGTCGAGGTGGGGGAGGCCGCGCCGCGCGAGATCGTGTGCGGCGCCACCAACTTCGCCGAGGGCGACGTCGTTCCCGTCGCGCTTCCCGGCGCGGTCCTGCCCGGGGGCTTCGAGATCGGCTCGCGCAAGACCTACGGGCGGCAGTCGGACGGCATGATCTGCTCGGAGGCCGAGCTCGGCATCGCCGAGTCCTCGCCGGGCATCCTGCTGCTTCCTCAGGACACGCCCCTCGGGACGGACGTCGTCGAGCTCCTCGGCCTCCGTGACGAGGTGCTGGAGCTGGAGATCACGCCGGACTGCGGATACGCGCTGTCGATCCGGGGCGTCGCCCGCGAGGCGGCCATCGCGTTCGGCGTGCCGTTCCGCGACCCGGCGGCGATCGAGCCGCCCGCCGCGCAGGGCGGCGCCCACCCGGCGTCGATCGGCGACCCGACGGCCTGCGACCGCTTCGTGCTGCGGTCGGTGACCGGCTTCGACCCCGCCGCCGAGAGCCCGCTCTGGATGCGCGTACGGCTCGCCCGCGCCGGCATGCGACCCGTCTCGCTCGCCGTGGACGTCACGAACTACGTGATGCTGGAGCTGGGCCAGCCGCTGCACGCGTTCGACCGGTCCCGCCTGTCCGGCGAGATCGTCGTACGGCGGGCCAGGCCGGGGGAGACCCTCGAGACGCTCGACCACGTGACGCGGAAGCTCCATGAGGAGGACATCCTCATCACCGACGACACGGGGCCGATCTCGATGGCCGGCACGATGGGCGGGCTCCACACCGAGATCTCCGACTCCTCGACCGACATCGTGATCGAGGCGGCGCACTTCTCGGCCACGGGCATCGCCAGGGAGTCCCGCAGGCACGACCTGGTCAGCGAGGCGTCCAAGCGGTTCGAGCGGGGCGTGGACCGGGAGCTGCCGCTGGCGGCGTCGTGGCGTGCCGTCCAGCTCCTGGTCGAGCTGGGCTCCGGCACCGCCGACCCGGGCGTCACGCACGCCGAGGTCGACGTGGCGCCGGTCCGGATCGTCATGCCCTCCGGCCACCCCGGGGGCGTCGCGGGCGTGCCGTACACGCGGGAGACGGTGATCCGCAGGCTGGAGCAGATCGGCTGCGTGGTCGCCGAAGGCGTGGTCGCCGAGGACGCCGTCTCCGGCGACGGCCAGGGCGTGGCCGCGACGGGCGTGGTGTCCAGCGGCGACCTGCGCGACAAGCTGGCCGTACGCGGAGACGACCCGCTCACGGTCACCCCGCCGTCCTGGCGGCCGGACCTCACGGACCCGAACGACCTGGCGGAGGAGGTCATCCGCCTCGAGGGATACGAGCACCTGCCCTCGGTGCTGCCCGCCGCCCCGGCAGGGGCGGGGCTGACAGAGGAGCAGCGGCTGCGCCGCAGGGTCGGCCGGGCGCTGGCCTACTCCGGCTACGTCGAGGTGCTGTGCTACCCGTTCATCGGGGTCCGCGACCTGGACAACCTGCAGCTTCCCACGCAGGACGCGCGCAGGCGGGCGACCCGGCTGGTCAACCCGCTCAGCGAGGACGAGCCGCTCATGCGGACCACCCTCCTGCCCGGCCTGCTGAAGACGCTGGTCCGGAACGTGGGCCGCGGCTTCGGTGACGTGGCCCTGTTCGAGACGGGTCTCGTCTACCGGCCGGAGCCGGACGCTCCGGCCACGGCGCCGGTGCTGCCGGTCGACCGTATGCCGACCGCGGAGGAGCTGGCGCTGATCCAGACCGCGCTGCCCCGGCAGCCGGTCCGCGTCGCCGTGGTGCTGGCCGGTGAGTTCGAGCGGTCCGGCTGGTGGGGCGAGGGCCGTCAGGCGTCCTGGGCGGACGCCGTGGAGGCGGCCCGCGTCGTGGCCCGCGAGGCCGGGATCGAGCTGGACGTCCGCGCCGACCGGCACGAGCCCTGGCATCCCGGCCGGTGCGCCGCGCTGTACGCGGGCGACGTGCTCGTCGGGCACGCCGGTGAGCTGCACCCGCGCGTCGTCGAGGCGTACGGCCTGCCGCCGCGTACCGCCGCGATGGAGCTGGAGCTGTCGCTGCTGTCCCCGCAGGGGCCGGTGCAGGCGCCCGCCGTGTCCGCGTACCCCGTGGCCACGCAGGACGTCGCGCTGATCGTCCCCGTCACGGTCACCGTGGCGGAGGTCGAGGCCGCGCTGCGCGAGGGAGCGGGTGAGCTGCTGGAGTCCGTCCGGCTGTTCGACGTGTACACGGGCGAGCAGGTGGGCGAGGGCCACAAGTCCCTGGCGTACTCGCTGCGCTTCCGCGCTCCGGACCGCACGCTCACGGTGGAGGAGACCACCGCGGCCCGCGACGCGGCGGTGGCGCTCGCGGGCGAGCGGACCGGAGCCCAGCTCCGCGGCGCCTGAACCGAGTCACCTCTGGCGATGCCCGCCCGGCCCCGAGCCGGGCGGGCATCGCCGTGTTCGGGAGCCGAAACTCGCCCATTGATGCAGGGGTTACCAACGGGTATCGTCCAGAGCTGAGCAGCCCTCATATTCGTGCGCGCGAATGTCACCCCTCACCCTCCGGCTTCTCGCGAAGGGAAGTTCCCCCATGCACGCGCGCCTTCGAGGGGCGCTCACGGCCGTCGCCGTGTCCGCCCTCGTGATCACCGGCTTACCGGCGTCCCCGGCAGCCTCAGCCGCTATGGCGGCCTCCACGTCTTCCGCCGCCTCGGCGGCCGCGGCCGCCACGGTCTCGGACGACTACTGCCTCGGCCAGTGCGCGGACGTCCTCCCGCCGGGCCAGAACGGCAACGCCACGCTGGTCGACATCCTCGGCAACCAGTCCGTCGGCACCCGCCCCGCGCACAGCGCCGACCAGCTCGGCAAGTACGCCGGGCTCATCTCGGGCTACACGGGGCTGACCGACGAGCAGATCGCCTCGTTCTTCAACGACGCCTCCTTCGGCGTACCCGCCGGACAGGTCGAGAGCACGGTCAGCCCCCGCTCGGACGTCACGATCGTCCGGGACAAGGCGACCGGGGTGCCGCACATCACCGGCACCACCCGTGAGGGCACCATGTTCGGCGCGGGCTACGCGGGCGCGCAGGACCGCCTCTGGGTCATGGACCTGATGCGGCACGTCGGCAGGGGCGAGCTGACCCCGTTCGCCGGAGGCGCCCAGGGCAACCGGGAGCTGGAGCAGAGCGTCTGGCGCAACTCTCCGTACACGGAGGCCGATCTGGCGGCCCAGATCGACCGGCTGCGGGACTCGGGGCCCAGAGGCGCGCAGCTCTACTCCGACGTACGGAACTACATCGACGGCATCAACGCCTACATCGACGTCTGCATGTCCAAGCGCAACTGCCCCGGCGAGTACGTGCTGACCGGACACATGGACGCGATCACCAACGCGGGCGGGCCGGTCGACTTCACCATGACCGACCTGGTCGCGATCTCCGGTGTGATCGGCGGCCTCTTCGGCGGCGGTGGCGGCAACGAGACGCAGTCGGCCCTGGTCCGGGTCGTCGCGCGGGCCAAGTACGGCGCCGCCGTGGGCGACCAGGTCTGGGCGGCGTTCCGCGGGCAGAACGACCCGGAGACCGTGCTCACCCTGCACGGCGGGCAGAGCTTCCCGTCCGGAGCCGCCCCCACCGGGGCCACCGGGGTGGTGCTGCCCGACGCGTCGACCGCGCCGGTCGACATCACCGAGAACGAGACGGGCACGGCGACCTCGGCGACGACCGCCGCCACGAGCCCGCTCGACGGCCTCACCGTCGACAACGCCAAGCCGGGCATGTCGAACGCGATCGTCGTCTCCGCCGCCAAGTCGGGCACCGGCCACCCCATCGCGGTCTTCGGCCCGCAGACCGGCTACTTCTCCCCGCAGCTGCTCATGCTTGAGGAGCTGTCCGGACCGGGCATCCGGGCGCGCGGCGCGGCGTTCTCCGGGCTCAACCTGTACGTGCTGCTCGGCCGGGGCGCCGACTACGCCTGGAGCGCCACCTCCAGCACGCAGGACATCACCGACACCTACGCGATCACGCTGTGCGACCCCAACGGCGGGACCGCCACCACGGCGTCGGACCACTACCTGTACCACGGCACCTGCACCGCGATGGAGACGCTGCGCAAGAAGAACTCCTGGAAGCCGACCACGGCGGACTCGACGGCCGCCGGATCGTACGACCTGGTGATCAAGCGCACCAAGTACGGCCTGGTGACATGGCGCGGCACCGTCGGCGGGACCCCGACGGCCTTCACGTCGCTGCGCTCGACCTACCGGCATGAACCGGACTCCGCGATCGGCTTCCAGATGTTCAACGACCCCGCCGAGATGGGCTCGGCCGCGGCGTTCCAGAACTCCGCCGCGAACATCGGCTTCGCGTTCAACTGGTTCTACGTGAACTCGGCCGACTCGGCGTACTTCATGTCCGGCAACAGCCCGGTGCGGTCGGCCGTCTCCGACCCGAACCTGCCGATGGCCGCCGACGCCGCGCACGAGTGGGCCGGATACGACCCGGCGGTGAACACCGCGACGTACGAGGCGGCGAACACCCACCCGCAGGCGGTCAACCAGGACTACTTCGTGAGCTGGAACAACAAGCAGGCGAAGGACTACGGAGCGGCCGACGGCAACTTCAGCTTCGGCTCGGTGCACCGGGCCGACCTCCTGGACGCGCCGGTGAAGGCCGCGCTCGCCTCCGGGACGCTCGACCGGGCCGGCGTCGTGAAGATCATGGCGGGCGCGGCGACGACCGACCTGCGCGGCTGGAAGGTCCTCCCCAACCTGCTCCGCGTCATCGACAGCGGCACCGTGACCGACCCGGCGCTCGCCTCGGCCGTCTCCAAGCTGTCCGCCTGGGCGGCCGCCGGAGCCCGGCGTGCCGAGACCGCCGCGGGCAGCAAGACGTACGCCCACGCGGACGCCATCCGCGTCTTCGACGCCTGGTGGCCCAAGCTGGTGCGGGCGCAGTTCCGGCCCGGACTCGGCGACGGCCTCTACCAGTCGCTGATCAACACCCTGCAGATCAACGAGTCGCCCTCCGGGCACCAGCAGGGGGACGTCTCCACCCTGGCCACCTCGGCGAACGAGGCACAGACGCACAAGGGCTCCTCGTTCCAGTACGGCTGGTGGGGCTACGTCGACAAGGACATCCGCAACGTGCTGGGGGACACCGTGCAGGGCGCGCTTCCGGCGAAATACTGCGGGGCCACCGTGCAGGCGTGCCGTACGGTCCTGCTGGACAGCCTGTCCGCCGCGCTGGCCGAGACGGCGGCGGTGACCTACCCGGCCGACGACGCGTGCTCCGCCGGTGACCAGTGGTGCGCGGACGCGGTACGGCAGTCGCCGCTCGGCGGGATCAAGCAGTCGCTGATCTCCTGGCAGAACCGCCCGACCTACCAGCAGGTGGTCTCCTTCCCGGCGCGGCGCGGCGACTCGATCGCCAACGCCGCGCTCGGGGGCACGGCGAGCGCGTCCAGCAAGCAGAACCTCCTCTACCCGGCGGGCAAGGCGAACGACGGTGACCCGACCACCCGCTGGTCGAGCGCGTCGAGCGACAACCAGTACGTCCAGGTGGACCTCGGATCGGTCACGAGCGTGGCGCGGGTGATCCTGCGCTGGGAGGCGGCGTACGGCAAGGCGTACACCATCCAGACATCCACCGACGGGAGCAACTGGAGCACGGTCCACTCCACCACCACGGGCGACGGGGGCGTGGACAACGTCACCTTCAGCCCGGTGAACGCCCGCTACGTCCGCATGCAGGGCGTCACGCGCGGCACGTCCTACGGATACTCGCTCTACGAGTTCGAGATCTACGGGCGGTAGGCGCCGCCCGTCGTGAACGTTTCAGCCGCCCCGGCCCGGCACCGCAGGTTCTGCGGCCTGTCCGGTCCGGGGCTGGCAGACAGCCGAGACTTGCCCGTAATCTCCCGGCATGGCCTGGAGGATCCGCACGCTCGACCGTCCAGTGGACTCCGCGATCCCGGGGAAGCCGGTGCTGTCGGCGTTCTCGCGGTTGCCGGTGTTCCGGGCGATCCCGTCGATCCCGCCGCCCCGGGAATGGCCGCGCCATCCCGTCATGGTGGCGATCGCCTGCGCCCTGGCCGCGAGCGTGTACTCCCTCCACGGGCTGACCAAGCTGCGCACCTTCCGCACCGGCACGTACGATCTGACGATCTTCGATCAGGCGGTGCGGGGCTACGCCCACTTCCGGCCGCCGGCCATTCCCCTCCTGGGCGTCACCATGGACCGGGGGACGGACTACCTCCAGCTCGCCGACCACTTCTCGCCGATCCTGGCCGTGCTCGCCCCGCTGTACTGGGTGCACGACGGTCCCGCCACGCTGATCGTCGCCCAGGCCCTGCTGTTCGCGCTGGCCATCCCGTTCCTGTGGATGTTCACCCGCCGCCTGCTCGGTACGGCTCCCGCCTATCTGGTCGCGGTCGCGTACGCGCTGTCCTGGCCGATCGCGCAGACCGTCAGCGTGGAGTTCCACGAGGTGGCCTTCGTCCCCGTGCTGACGGCCGCCGCGATCGAGCGCCTGCACGCGGGGAAGCGGCTGCCGGGCCTCCTCGCGCTGGCCGGGCTGCTGCTGACCAAGGAGGACGCCGGACTGATCGTGATGGGCGTCGGGGCGTGGCTGTTCGTCACCGGGCGGCGGCGCCTGGGCGCGGCCGTCGTGGTCGCGGGCGTGGCCGCGCTTGAACTCATCCGCAAGGTGCTGATCCCGCTGGCAGGCGGCCGGACCGACGAGCGCTGGTACTTCTCGCATCTGGGTGCGGACCTTCCCGAGGTGGTCCGCACGGCCGTCACCGACCCGCTACGGGTCCTCGGCGTCCTGGTCGGAGACCAGGCCAAGATCGACACGACCGCCCTGCTGCTGTGGCCGACGCTGTTCCTCTGCCTCCTGTCGCCGATCGCGCTGGCGGCGCTCCCGCACATCGCCGAGCGGATGCTCGCCGACGCGCCGAACTGGTGGTCCACCGCCTGGCACTACGACGCCTTCACCGTCGCGATCCTCTTCCTGGCCGGGGTGGACGGTACGGCCCGCCTGATCAGATGGCTCCGCCGGACCGGGCGGGCCCGGGAGCCGGAACGGCTCGGCCTCCTGTGGGCCGTGGCGATCTGCGCCGTCGCGCTGACCCTGGTGCCGCACCGGCCGTTCAACGAGCTCCTCCATCCGGACTTCTACGCGCCGGACGCGCGGGCGGCGGCGCGGCACGAGGCGCTCGCGCTGATCCCGGAGGGCGTGGTGGTGGAGGCGAGCAACGACTTCGGCCCCCATCTGTCCGGCCGCGACACGGTCCTGTGGTGGGACTATCGCCACCGGAGGACGCCGTGGATCATCGCCTCGGCGGGCCAGGATCTCCGCGGTGTGATCGACGACTACGTCCGGGACGGCTACCAGCTGGTCTTCGACCGGGAGGACATCGTCGTCCTGCGCCTCGTGACCTGAGGAGGCGCCCCGCTCGGCCTCACGGTCAGGCGGTGCTGGGCTGTTCGGCGCGGCGGGCACGCTCGGCGAGGGCGTACTCGTCGGTGCGGGCGTCGTAGCTCCGGAACCGGGGCAGCACGGCCGCCATCAGGGCCACCGCCCCCATGCAGAGCAGACCGCCCGCGCCCAGGGAGAAGCGGGCGCCGCCCCACCCGGCCATGAGCCCCGCGCGTACGTCGCCGAGCATCGGGCCGGTGGAGTAGGAGAGCAGCTCGATGCCGGCCAGGCGGCCCCGGTACTCGTCCGGGATCGTCTGGTTCCAGATCGTGCCCCGGAAGAGGCCGCTCACCATGTCGGCGCCGCCGGCGACGGCGAGGAACAGGAAGACCAGCCAGACGTTCGGCATGAGCGCGGCGATCGCCACCGAGACGCCCCACAAGGTGGCCGACACGATCACGGCGAGGCCGTGCCGACGCACGTGGGAGGTCCATCCCGACGTGAGCGAGGCGATCACCGACCCGACGCCTCCGGCGGCGTACAGCAGGCCGAGGGCCTGCGGCGCCCCCAGGTCGTCGGCGAGGAACGGGAACAGCGCGTTGGAACTGGCGAACGCCATGGCGGCGATGTCGACGAGATAGGTGCCCATCAGGTCGGGACGCTTCCCGGCGTAGCGGACGCCCTCGACCAGGGAGCGCAGCGAGGCGGGGGTCGCCTCCTCCGGCCGCGGTACGGGGCGCACCCGGACCAGCAGAGCCAGGGAGATGAGGAACGAGACCACGTCGACGCCGTACGACGCGGCCGGGCCGAGCGAGATGACCACCACGCCGCCCACGGCCGGACCGACGATGATGGCGCTGTTGCGCACCAGCCCCTGGAGGGCGAACGCGGCGGTCATCTGGTCGAGCTTGAGCACGCGGTTGACCATCGCCTGCTCGCTCGGCCCGCGTACGCTGCCGAACCCGGCGGACAGGGCGCCCGCCACGTAGAGCACCCAGACCCGCGGCTCGGGCAGCAGGGCGTTGACCAGCAGGATGGCGGTGGTGACGCAGAGCCCGACCTCGGAGTAGATCACGATCTTGCGCCGGTCGAGCGCGTCCGCGATGGCGCCGCCCCACAGCCCGCACACCACCATGGGCACGAACTCGGCCAGACTGACCAGGCCGACCGCGACGGGTGACCCGGTGAGCTGCTTCACCTGGTACGGCACGGCCACCATGGTGAAGACGGTGCCGACCAGGGTGATCATGCCCGAGCCGAGAAGGAGGCGGAAGTCGCGAGACTCGCGCAGCGGGCTGACGTCGACGCGCATCCGGCGGGCCAGCGCCAGGAGCGATCGATCGGAACGTTCTGACACGGAGCGGCATCATCGCTGATCGCGGCCCCGCCGGGCAATCGGTTTTCACCCGCCGAGACGGGGGCCAGGGCCCCCGGACGCGGCGCTCCGGGGGACCTGCCCCGCTCACATGGCGGGCACCCTGTCCAGGAATCCGTGGACGTCGCGGATGCGCCCGGCGTCGTCAAGCGCGGCCACGTCGAAGCCGACCACGACCGGCTCGGCGGCGCCCTCGGGAGCCAGGTTCCAGGTGAACCGCACGATGTCGTGGTGGCCGTCGAGGACCTCGCCGGGGGTGAAGACGAAGCCGGGGAACATCTCCTGGGCTCCCGCGATCACCGCCGCGATGGCCTCGTGGCCCCGGACCGCCGCCAGCGGGTCGGTGTAGGTGCCGTCCTCGGTCCAGAGATCGGCCACGGCCTTGGCCCGGGCCGCGGCGTCGGTCTCGTTCCAGGCGGCGATGTAACGGTCGACCAGGGCGCGGAAGTCGGTCATCGGGACTCCTTAGGTTTCGTTCGTGTCGTCTCTGACACGGGAAAGGTCCCACGACGTCGTGTTCCCGGTCGATTACCCGGAAGGTAATCCGGCTCGTTACGAACCGCGCAGGCGACCTCCGCGGCAGTCGCGGTAGGACTCTCGATTCAGGAGTCTCAGCAGTGTCAGGCGTCTCAGCAGTCTCAAGAGTCTCAGGAGGCGAGCACCCGCCGCCGCAGCACGGTCTTGAGGATCTTGCCTCCCGGGTTCCGGGGCAGTTCCTCGTCGAGGAACCAGAACGTCCCCGGCACCTTGAACGCGGCGACGCGGCCGCGCAGGAAGTCCTGGAGCTCCGCCGCCGAGACATCCGATCCGGGCGCGCGGCGCACGACGGCGCCCACCTCCTCGCCCAGCTCGTCGTGCGGTATGCCGATCACGGCGGCGTCGTCGACCCCCGGATGCTCGAACAGGGCAGCCTCGACCTCGGCGCAGTAGACGTTCTCGCCGCCGCGGATCACCATGTCCTTGGCCCGGTCGACGATGTAGACGAAGCCTTCCTCGTCCACGCGGGCGAGGTCGCCGGTGTGCAGCCAGCCGTTCACGAAGGTCTCGGCGGTCGCCTCCGGCCGGTTCCAGTAGCCGCTGATCACGATGGGGCCGCGCATGCACAGCTCGCCGACCTCGCCGGTGGGGAGCTCGTCGCCGAGGGGATCGCAGATCCTCACGTCCGTGACGGCCAGCGGGAGCCCGATGCTGTCCGGCCTCGCGGCGTAGTCCTTACCCGCGTTGTAGATGGCCAGCGCCGTCGTCTCGGTCATGCCGTACCCGTTGGACGGCGTCCGGTCGGGCAGCAGCTCGGTGATCCGCTCCAGCAGCCTGGGGGGTGCCGGCGCGCCGCCGTACGAGATGGAGGTCAGGGAGGAGATGTCGTACCGGCCGAACGCGGGGTGGGACAGCAGCTGCCAGGCGTTGGTCGGCACGCCGGTCAGGACGGTGACCTTCTCGCGCTCGATCGTCTGGAGCGCCCGCTCGGGGTCCCACTTGTACATCAGGGCGAGCCCGCCGCCGCTGAAGATGGTAGTGATCAGCACGGCGAAGCAGCCGGTCACGTGGAAGAGCGGAACGGCGAGGAGTGTCACGCGCCGGACCGAGGCGGCCTCCGCCGGGTCCTTGCCGGCCAGCGCGGTGGCGCGCATCATCGCGTATGCGACGGTCATGGGGGCCTGGCCGAGGTTGCGGTGGGTGCCGAGCGCGCCCTTGGGGCGGCCGGTGGTCCCGGAGGTGTAGAAGATCGTCGCGGGGTCGTCGGGGCCGAGCTCGACCGGGGGGAGGGTCACGTCGGCCCGCACCTCTCCCATGACCTCGTCGAGGTTCGCCCCCGGACCTCGGGCGACGATCATCGGTACCTGGGCGGCCTCCTCGTCCTTCAGCCGCTCGGCCCGCTCGGCGTCGGCGATCAGCAGCCGGGCCCCCGAGTCGGTCAGGCCGTACGCGAGCTCCTGGCCGGTCCACCAAGCGTTCAGCGGTACGGCCACCGCCCCGGCGGCCAGGATCGCAGAGAACGACACGACCCATTCGGGGTAGTTCCGCATCGCGAGGGCGACCCGGTCGCCCTTGCGCACGCCGTAGTCCTCGACCAGACGCCGGGCCAGGGTGGCCGCGCGGCGGAAGTGCTCCTCGTAGCTGATCCGCTCGTCCTCATAGATGAGGAAGACGTTCTCCCCGTGGAAACGGCTGATCTCCAGCAGATCCCGGAAGGTCTTGGGGGCGTGCTTCCACGCGCGGATCGTCGTTCCGCTGACCTCCACCTCCTCCATCTCGAAGAGCTGGCCGGGCGCGGTGAGCTGGGCCTGTACCTGGGCATGCGTGATAGCCATGGAGTGCACTCCAAGCCGCGTTGGTAACCGGAAAAGTCACGATACCGACCGGTAGGTACGTAGGCCAGGGATGCGAACGCAAAGATCCGCCGCGTGTGTTCGTGCGCGTGTCGATTTGCATGATCATGCTGACGGATGCATACTCTTCTAGAGCAAGAGAATGAGCATATTCGCATGAACATGCAGGGGGGCCGATGAGGGCGGCGATTGCGGGAGCGAGCGGCTACGCGGGAGGCGAGCTGCTCCGGCTGCTGCTCGGTCACCCGTCCTTCGAGATCGGCGCGCTGACCGCCGGATCCAGCGCGGGGACGCGCCTCGGCGAGCACCAGCCCCACCTCCCCGCCCTGGCGGACCGCGTCATCCAGGACACCACCGCCGAGGCGCTGGCCGGTCATGACGTCGTGTTCCTCGCGCTCCCGCACGGCCAGTCCGCCGCCATCGCCGCCCAGCTCGGCGAGGGCACGGTCGTGGTCGACTGCGGCGCCGACTTCCGGCTGGAGAGCGCCGAGGACTGGACCCATTTCTACGGAGGCACGCACGCGGGCACCTGGCCGTACGGCCTGCCCGAGCTGCCCGGCCAGCGCGAGGTGCTGCGCGAGGCCCGCAGGATCGCGGTCCCCGGCTGCTACCCCACCTCGGTGACGCTGGCCCTGTTCCCGGCCTTCGCCGCCGGGCTCGTCGAGCCCGACGTGGTCGTGGTCGCCGCCAGCGGCACCTCGGGCGCGGGCAGGGCGCCCAAGTCCCACCTTCTCGGCAGCGAGGTCATCGGCTCCGTCAGCGCGTACGGCGTGGGCGGCGTCCACCGGCACACCCCCGAGATGGAGCAGAACCTGGCGAAGGTCGCGGGAGGGCCCGTCCGGGTCTCCTTCACCCCGACGCTCGCCCCGATGAGCCGCGGCATCCTGGCCACCTGTACGGCACCGGCCGCCCCCGGCCTCACCGCCGCCGCGCTCCGGGAGGCGTACGAGACGGCGGTGAAGGACGAACCGTTCCTCCACCTGCTGCCCGAGGGGACCTGGCCGGCGACCGCGATGACGGCCGGAGCCAACACCGCCGTCCTGCAGGTCGCCCTCGACGAGCGCGCCGGGCGGGTCGTCGCCGTCGCCGCCATCGACAACCTCACCAAGGGCACGGCGGGCGGCGCCGTCCAGAGCGTCAACCTGGCCCTCGGCCTTCCCGAGGAGCTCGGCCTCCCCCTGAACGGGCTCGCCCCGTGATCCGGCGACGGCACGACCAGCGAACCGATCCACACATGACATGCGAGTGCGGCCCCGCGCCGCGAGGCGAGGAGGGTGTATGAGCGTCACGGCTCCACTCGGGTTCCGGGCGGCGGGCGTCGTCGCGGGCATCAAGGCGAGCGGCGGGCGCGACCTCGCGCTCGTCGTCAACGACGGGCCGTCGCGCGCGGCCGCGGGTGTCTTCACCGCCAACAGGGTCAAGGCCGCGCCGGTGCTGTGGTCGGCGCAGGTGCTGGCCGGCGGCCGGGTCAAGGCGGTGATCCTCAACTCCGGCGGCGCCAACGCCTGCACCGGACCGCTCGGCTTCCAGGACACGCACGCCACGGCCGAGAAGGTCGCCGGGGCGCTGGAGGACTCGGCGGGTGAGATCGCCGTCTGCTCGACCGGGCTGATCGGAGAGCGGCTCCCGATGGACGCGCTGCTCGGCGGGGTCGACACGGCCGTGTCCCAGCTCTCGCGGGACGGCGGCCTGGCCGCCGCCGACGCGATCAGGACCACCGACTCGGTCAGCAAGATCGCCTTCCGCAGGGGCGAGGGCGGTTACATGGTGGGCGGCATGGCCAAGGGAGCGGGCATGCTCGCGCCGTCGCTGGCCACCATGCTGTGCGTCATCACCACCGACGCCGAGGTCACCTCGGAGGAGCTGGACGCGGTGCTGCGCAAGGCGACCGCCGTCACCTTCGACCGGCTGGACGCCGACGGCTGCATGTCCACCAACGACACCGTGCTGCTGCTGGCCAGCGGCGCGTCCGGGGTGCGGCCCGACCTCGCCGAGTTCGAGAAGGTCGTCACCACGGTCTGCGCCGACCTCACCCGGCAGCTCCTGGTCGACGCCGAGGGCGCGTCCAAGGCGATCGCGATCGAGGTCGTGGGCGCGGCCGGCGTCGAGGACGCCGTGACGGTCGGCCGGGCGGTGGCCAGGAACAACCTGCTCAAGTGCGCGATCCACGGCGAGGACCCCAACTGGGGCCGGGTGCTGTCCGCGGTCGGCACGACCGACGCCGTCTTCGACGCCGACCGGCTCAACGTGGCCATCAACGGCATCTGGATCTGCCGCGGCGGCGCGGTGGGCGACGACAGGTCCAAGGTCGACCTGCGCCCCCGCGACGTGACGATCACGATCGACCTGTCCGCGGGGCCGCATTCGGCGACGATCCACACCACCGACCTCACCGCGGCCTACGTCCACGAGAACTCGGCGTACTCGTCATGACGCCCCGGCTGAACGGCGCACTCGACAAGGCGCACACGCTCATCGAGGCGCTGCCCTGGATGGCGCGGTTCCACGGCGCGACCGTCGTCATCAAGTACGGCGGCAACGCGATGACCGAGGAGCACCTGCGCGAGAAGTTCGCCGACGACGTGGTCTTCCTCAGGTACGCCGGGCTCAGGCCGGTGATCGTGCACGGCGGAGGCCCGCAGATCCAGCGGCACCTCGACCTGCTGGGGATCGAGAGCCACTTCGTCTCGGGCCTGCGGGTGACCACGCCCGAGGCCATGCAGGTGGTCCGGATGGTCCTGGTCGGCCAGGTCAACCGCGACGTGGTCGGCCTGATCAACCGGCACGGACCGTTCGCGGTCGGCATGTCGGGCGAGGACGCCCACCTGTTCACCGCGGAGCGCAAGCACGCAGTCGTGGACGGGGTCGCCGTCGACATCGGCCAGGTCGGCGAGATCGTCGGGGTCGAGGCGGGAGCCGTACAGGCCCTGCTGGACGACGGGCGGATCCCCGTGGTGTCGTCGATCGCGCGCGGCGAGGACGGCGAGATCTACAACGTCAACGCCGACACCGCCGCCGCCGCGCTCGCGGTCGCGCTGGGCGCGTCCAAGCTGGTCGTGCTCACCGACGTCGAGGGTCTGTACGCCGACTGGCCGAACAGCGGCGAGGTCGTCAGCAGGATCGCCGCGTCCGAGCTGGCCGAGCTGCTGCCGTCGCTGTCGAGCGGCATGGTCCCGAAGATGGAGGCGTGCCTGACGGCGGTGCGGGGCGGCGTCCCGCAGGCACACGTGCTCGACGGCCGGGTTCCGCACTCCGTGCTGCTGGAGATCTTCACGGACGAGGGCATCGGCACCATGGTCCTGCCCGACTCCACCCCCGCTCAGCCCGTGTCCGCACTGGTGGGGCGGCGCATGCAGGTCACCATTCCGATCAAGGGGGACGCGTGAGCGAGGCGACGAATCCGGACCGGACCCCGGCCGGAGAGGCGCTCAGGAAGCGCTTCGAGGCGGCGTTCATGCCGAACTA
The DNA here is from genome assembly GCA_001570385.1 of Microtetraspora glauca. Taxonomy (GTDB): domain Bacteria; phylum Actinomycetota; class Actinomycetes; order Streptosporangiales; family Streptosporangiaceae; genus Microtetraspora; species Microtetraspora glauca. The sequence goes on from BBYL01000015.1 coordinate 290,417, forward strand.
CGGCGTGCCGCCGGTCGCGCTGGCGCGCGGCGAGGGCAGCGCCGTGTGGGACGTCGACGGCAGGCGCTATCTCGACTTCATCGGCGGCATCGCGGTCAGCTCCCTGGGGCATGCGCACCCGGCGCTGGTGGAGGCGGTGTCCCGGCAGGTGGCGACGCTGGCGCACACCTCGAACCTGTTCCTGCACGAGCCCGAGGTCCTGCTCGCCGAGCGGCTGGGCGGCCTGCTGGGCGCGCCCGCCAGGGTCTTTCTGGCCAATTCGGGCACCGAGGCCAACGAGGCGGCGCTCAAGCTGGCCATCAAGTACGGCAAGGCCAACGGCCGGAGCTACTTCGTCGCGGCGGAGATGGGCTTCCACGGCCGCACGCTCGGCGCCCTGTCGCTGACCGGCAAGCCGTCGATCCGCGACCAGTTCGGCCCGTTCCCGATCGACGTCAGGTTCGTCCCGTACGGCGACGCCGACGCGCTGAAGAACGCGGTGACCGGCGACTGCGCGGCGGTCTTCCTTGAGCCGACCCAGGGCGAGGCCGGTGTCGTGCCGCCGCCCGACGGATACCTCAGGGCCGCCAGGGAGATCTGCTCCGCGACCGGCGCGCTCCTGGTGGCCGACGAGATCCAGTCGGCGATCGGCAGGACCGGTCACTGGTTCGCGCACCAGGCGGACGGCGTGCTCCCCGACCTGCTGACCCTGGCCAAGGGCCTCGGCGGCGGCATGCCGATCGGCGCCTGCGTGGGCATCGGCGCGGCCGGCACGATCTTCGACAAGGGCGACCACGGCTCCACGTTCGGCGGCAACCCCGTCTCGTGCGCCGCGGCCCTCGCCGTACTGGACACCATCGAGCGCGAGGACCTGCTGGCGCACGTCAGGGCCGTCGGACGGGAACTGCGGGACGGGATCGCCGCGATCAGGCACCCGCTGCTCAAGGGCGTGCGCGGCCGCGGCCTGTGGCTGGCCGCCGTGCTCACCGCGGACCGGTCGGCGCGGGTCCAGGCGGCGGCGCAGGAGGCCGGCTTCCTGGTCAACGCGCTGCAGCCCGACGCCGTACGGCTCGCGCCCCCACTCGTCGTCACATCGACCGAGGTGCGGTCCTTCGTGGACGCGCTTCCCGGCATCCTGGAGGCCGCCAATGACTAGTCACGGACCTGCCGAGGACGCGCGGGTGAAACAGGGCGTGGACCCGGCGCGGGTCAGGCACTTCCTGCGGGACGACGACCTGACGCCCGAGGAGCAGGCGCAGGTGCTCGACCTGGCCGACGCGATGAAGAAGGACCGCTACGGCTACCGGCCCTTCGCGGGGCCGCGCACGGTGGCGGTGCTGTTCGACAAGCCGTCCACCCGTACCCGGGTGTCGTTCGCGGTCGGCGTCGGCGAGCTCGGCGGCCTGCCGCTGGTCATCGACGGCGGCTCGTCCCAGATGGGGCGGGGCGAGCCGATCGAGGACACCGCCCGCGTCCTGGAGCGCCAGGTGGGGGCCATCGTGTGGCGGACCTCCGGGCAGGAGCGTGTCGACGCGATGGCGTCGGCGTCGTCCGTTCCCGTGGTCAACGCGCTGACGGACGAGTTCCACCCGTGCCAGATCCTGGCGGACCTGCAGACGATCCGCGAGCACAAGGGCATGCTCAAGGGGCTCACCCTGGCGTACCTGGGCGACGGGGCGAACAACATGGCCCACTCCTACCTCCTGGGTGGCGCGACGGCCGGGATGCACGTACGGATCGGGGCGCCGGCCGGCTACCTGCCGGACGCGGTGATCCTCGACCGGGCGGCCGAGATCGCCGCCACCACGGGCGGATCGGTCGCGGCGATCACCGACCCGGCGGCGGCGGTCGCCGGGGCGCACGTGCTCGCCACGGACACCTGGGTGTCGATGGGCCAGGAGGGCAAGGACGAACGCGTGGCGGCGTTCACGCCGTACCAGCTCGGGGCGGACCTGCTCGCTCGGGCGGCTCCGGACGCGATCGTGCTGCACTGCCTGCCCGCCTACCGGGGGCTGGAGATCACCGCCGAGGTGCTCGACGGCCCGCGGAGTGTCGTCTGGGACCAGGCCGAGAACCGGTTGCACGCCCAGAAGGCGCTCCTGCACTGGCTGGTGACGCGCAGCGGGCAGGCTGCGGGGGAAGGCTCGTCGGAGCTGGGGGCGTCGTGACCATCCCCCTCACGAAGGCGGCGCGGCACGCCAGGATCGTCGACCTCCTCACCAGGAACAAGATTCGGTCCCAGCCCGAGCTGTCCCGGCTGCTGGCCGAGGGCGGCGTCGAGGTGACCCAGGGGACGCTCTCGCGCGACCTGGACGAGCTGGGCGCGCTGAAGCTCCGGGCCGACGATGGGACACTGGTATACGCGGTGCCCGGTGAGGGAGGCGGCCGGATCCCGCTTTACCGGACGGGCATGGGGGAGAACCCCTACGCCAGGCTTCGCGGGATCGCCGAGGAGCTCCTGGTGTCGGCGGAGGCGTCGGCCAACCTGGTCATCCTGCGCACTCCGCCGGGGGCGGCGCAGTTCCTGGCCTCGGCCATCGACCACGCCGACTGGGAGTCGATCCTCGGCACGGTCGCGGGCGACGACACGATCCTGGTGATCAGCCGCGACCCTCTGGGGGGAGACGCTCTGGCGGCCGCCCTGCTGAAACTGGCCGACCGCCGCGGGTGACGCCGCCGCGACCGCGCACGGCCCGCACAGCGGTCCGTAGAGCGGCCCGTACGGCGCGGCAGGGTCGGGCGACGCTCCGCCCGCGATCATGAAGAGAAGCGCCGGTAGGCGTTGTGACCTGTGAAAACATTAATCGTGACCACGCAATTGGAGAAAGATCATGAGTGACAGGGTCGTACTCGCCTTCTCGGGCGGCCTCGACACCTCCGTGGCCATCCCGTTCCTCGCCGACAAGACCGGCGCCGAGGTCATCGCCGTCGCGGTCGACGTCGGCCAGGGCGGCGAGGACATGGAGGTCATCCGGAAGCGCGCGCTCGACTGCGGCGCGGTCGAGGCCGTCGTCGTCGACGCCCGCGAGGAGTTCGCGCGGGACTTCTGCGTCCCCGCGCTCCAGGCGAACGCGCTCTACATGGACCGCTACCCGCTGGTCAGCGCCCTCTCCCGGCCGCTGATCGTCAAGCACCTGGCCGCGGCGGCCAAGGAGTTCGGCGGCACCCACGTCTCGCACGGCTGCACGGGCAAGGGCAACGACCAGGTGCGGTTCGAGGCCGGCCTCGCCGCGCTGAACCCGGAGCTCAAGGTCATCGCCCCGGCGCGTGACTACGCCTGGACCCGCGACAAGGCCATCGCCTTCGCCGAGGAGAAGGGCCTGCCGATCGACGTCACCAAGAAGTCGCCCTACTCCATCGACCAGAACCTCTGGGGCCGCGCCGTCGAGACCGGCTTCCTCGAGGACATCTGGAACGCGCCCATCGAGGACGTGTACGACTACACCGCCGACCCGACCGTGCCGCGTGAGGCCGACGAGGTCGTCATCACCTTCGTCAAGGGTGTTCCCGTGGCCCTCGACGGCCGGGCGCTGTCGTCGTTCGAGATCATCGCCGAGCTGAACCGGCGTGCGGGCGCGCAGGGCGTCGGCCGGCTGGACATGGTGGAGGACCGGCTCGTCGGCATCAAGTCCCGCGAGGTCTACGAGGCCCCCGGCGCCGTCGCGCTGATCACCGCGCACATGGAACTGGAGAACGTCACCGTCGAGCGCGACCTCGCCCGGTTCAAGCGCTCGGTCGACCAGCGGTGGGGCGAGCTCGTCTACGACGGCCTGTGGTTCTCGCCGCTCAAGAACGCCCTCGACGCGTTCATCGCCGACGCCCAGCAGCACGTGTCCGGTGACATCCGGCTCGTCCTGCACGGCGGCCGCGCCGTCGTCACCGGCCGGCGCTCCGACGCCTCGCTGTACGACTTCTCGCTGGCCACATACGACACCGGCGACGCCTTCGACCAGTCGCTGGCCAAGGGCTTCGTCCAGCTCTGGTCGCTGCCCAGCAAGATCGCGGCTGCCCGCGACGCCCGCCAGGGCTAGAGGGTTCGCCGTGCGCCCCGGCTCTGGTGCGGAGCCGGGGCGCACGTCGGTTAAGGTCGCGGATGAAACTCGGAGGGAGAACGACGGTGGCGGACAACAAGCCGATGCGGCTGTGGGGCGGCAGGTTCGAGGGAGGGCCGGCGGACGCGCTCACCCGCCTGTCGGTGAGCGTGCAGTTCGACTGGCGGCTCGCGCCGTACGACCTGCTGGCCTCGCGCGCGCACGCCCGGGTGCTGCACCGTGCCGGCTTGCTGACGGAGGAGGAGCTCGAGCGCATGCTCGGCGCCCTCGACGACCTGGAGCGGGCCTGCAAGGCGGGCGAGTTCCGGCCGACGGTCGCCGACGAGGACGTGCACACCGCCCTTGAGCGCGGGCTGCTCGAGCGGCTCGGCACGCTCGGAGGGAAGCTGCGGGCCGGCCGCAGCCGCAACGACCAGGTGGCCACCGACCTGCGGCTCTATCTGCGCGACCACGTCCGCACGATCGTCTCGCGCCTGGTCGAGCTGGAGACCGCGCTGATGAGCCAGGCCGAGGAGCACGCCTCGACCGCCGCTCCCGGCATGACCCACCTGCAGCACGCCCAGCCGGTGTCGTTCGGCCACCAGTTGCTCGCCCACGTGCACCCGCTGACGCGGGACATCGACCGGCTGCGCGACTGGGATCGGCGCGCCGCGATCTCCCCGCTCGGCTCCGGCGCCCTCGCCGGGTCCTCCCTGCCGCTCGACCCGACGGCGGTCGCGGCCGAACTGGGCTTCGACGCCGCCGCGCCCAACTCGATGGACGCGGTGGCCGACCGTGACTTCGCCGCCGAGTTCCTGTTCTGCGCGGCGATGATCGGCGTGCACCTGTCCCGCCTGGGCGAGGAGATCGTCCTGTGGGCCTCGCAGGAGTTCCGCTGGATCGAGATGGACGACGCCTACTCCACCGGCTCGTCGATCATGCCGCAGAAGAAGAACCCCGACGTCGCCGAGCTTGCCAGGGGCAAGAGCGGGCGGCTGATCGGCGCTCTCATGACCATGCTGACGACGCTCAAGGGCCTGCCGCTCACCTACAACCGTGACCTGCAGGAGGACAAGGAGCCGGTGTTCGACGCGGTCGACACGCTGCTCCTGGTCCTGCCCGCGGTGTCGGGTCTGGTGTCCACCATGCGGGTAAACACGGCCAAGCTCGAGTCGAGCGCCCCCGACGGGTTCGCGCTGGCGACGGACCTGGCGGAGCTGCTGGTCCGCAAGGGTGTGGCCTTCCGTGACGCGCACGAGGCCGTCGGCCACCTGGTCGTCTGGTGCCAGGTCAACGACAAGGACCTCGGCGAGCTCACCGACGACGAGCTGGCCAAGGTCTCGCCGCACTTCACGCCGGATGTCAGGGACGTGCTGAACGTGGCCGGCGCCCTCGCGGCCCGCAAGGCCTACGGCGGCACCGCTCCCGACCGGGTCATGGACCAGCTCGTCGCCCTGCGCGAGGCCGTCGACGTCCAGGCGGCGTGGGCGAGCGGAAGCTGACCATGCCCTCCGGCCCGGTTCCGCGGGAGACCGGCTCCCGTCCGCCGGCTTCCGGGCTCTCCATGCCCGGGGGTGCCACGCGTGACGGCGTGGCACCCGACGGCGCCGTGCCGCCGGGCCCGGTCCTCCACGGGCGGCACTCCGCGCCGGGCGACGCCCGCGAGATCGTCCTGCCCGGCGATCTCGCACCGGGCGCGGGGACGGCGCTGCCCCGTGAGTTCTTCGACCGGCCGTCCCACCTGGTCGCACCGGACCTGCTCGGACGGGTGATCGTGCACGGCCCCGTGGCCGTACGGCTCACCGAGGTCGAGGCGTACGGCGGGCCGGGCAGGGACCCGGCCTCGCACACCTATCGCGGGCGGACGCCCCGCAATGCCGTGATGTTCGGCCATCCCGGCCACCTGTACGTCTATTTCACGTACGGCATGCACTTCTGCGCCAATCTCGTCTGCCTGCCGGAGGGCAGCGGGTCGGCCGTGCTCCTGCGGGCCGGCGAGGTGATCGCGGGGGCCGACTCCGCCCGCTGCCGCCGCCTCTCGATCGGCGCGTCCCGCTCCCGTTCGTCTGCTTCCGAGACTTCGGCCGCTTCCGCTGTCTCCGATTCCTCCGGCGCGGACAGCGCCGATGTGGACAGCGCCGATGCGGGCGGGGCCGATGTGGACAGGGCCGATGTGGACAGGGCTGAGGCGGGCGAGAGCCGTACCCGGTCCGGCGGACGCCGGAGCATCCCCGACCGGGACCTGGCCAGGGGTCCGGCCCGACTGGCCGTCGCCCTCGATCTGGAACGGCGGCACAACGGACTCGACTGCTGCGCCGACGGGCCGATCCGGGTCCTCTCCGGCGTCGCCGTCGATCCGGCGCTCATCAGGACGGGGCCCCGCACGGGTGTCTCCGCCGGAGCGGAGACACCCTGGCGATTCTGGATCGACGGCGATCCCACGGTCTCGCCCTACCGTCCCCACGTACCGCGCCGGCGTGGCCGGACCGGGGGACCCCAGCCCGACGTGCGCTGATCGGGCGGCGACGTTCAGGAGGGCTCGACGTTCAGGAGGGCTCGCCGGCCGGGTGCTCGGCCCGGGGCAGGACCGATCGGACCGATTCGGGGGATCGGCCGACGACCGCCGTCCCGTCGTCCGCGGTGATGATCGGCCGCTGGATCAGCACCGGATGGGCGGCCATCGCCTCGACCCACCGGCCGCGGTTCCGCTCGTCGCACGGCCACGAGGCCATGCCGAGTTCCGCCGCAACGGGCTCACCGACGCGGGCGATGTCCCAGGGCTCCAGGCCGAGGCGCCGGAGCATCTCCTCGAGTTCCCGTACGGTCGGCGGCTCCTCCAGATAGTGGCGGATCGTGTACTGAGCGCCCTCTTCGTCCAGAAGGGACAACGCGGAGCGGCACTTGGAGCAGGCCGGGTTGATCCAGATTTCCATGACGCCATTCTTCCGGCGACGCCCCGCCGTGGTCGCGGAACCCGGCGATGGTTCGCCACCTCCGGGCGGCCGGGACACCCCGGGCAGGAAGCCGGTCGGCGCCCCGTCCCCGTGAGGCTCAGGAGCACGTGACCTCCTGGCTCGCCAGGACCGGCCACGTATCGAGTGGCGATAGGGTTTTGTGATCAGGCAGGCTTGTACGGGGGCGAAAGCCGTACATCCATCGAACCGAAAGCCAGGATCGTGACCGACATCCTCGATGAGCTCGAATGGCGCGATGTCATCGCGCAGACCACCGATGCCGACGCGCTGCGCAAGGCACTGGCCGAGGGTCCGATCACGGTCTATGCGGGCTTCGACCCGACCGCGCCGTCCATCCATGTCGGAAACCTCGCCACCCTGCTGATCCTCACCCGGTTCCAGCGGGCGGGGCACCGGCCGATCGCGCTGGTCGGCGGCGCCACAGGGCTCATCGGCGACCCCAGCGGCCGCAGCACCGAGCGCTCACTGAACTCCTCGGAGATCGTCGCCGACTGGGTGAGCCGCATCCGCGGCCAGGTGGAGAACTTCCTCTCCTTCGACGAGGGGCCGACGTCCGCGACGATGGTCAGCAACCTCGACTGGACCGCGAAGCTGTCCGCGATCGACTTCCTGCGCGACGTCGGAAAGCACTTCCCGGTGAACCGCATGCTGGCCCGCGAGTCCGTGTCCGCGCGGCTCGGCGGTGAGGGGCTCAGCTACACCGAGTTCAGTTACCAAATCCTCCAGGCCAACGACTACCTGGAGCTCTACCGCCGGCACGGGTGCACGCTCCAGCTCGGCGGCAGCGACCAGTGGGGCAACATCACGGCGGGGGTGGACCTGATCCGCCGCGTCGAGAGCGCCCACGTCCACGCGCTCACCGGCAAGCTGATCACCAAGGCTGACGGCACGAAGTTCGGCAAGACCGCCGGAGGCGCCGTCTGGCTCGATCCGGCGCTCACCTCGCCGTACGCGTTCTACCAGTACTGGCTGAACGCCGACGACCGGGACATCGTGCGGTTCCTGAAGGTCTTCACCTTCCGGACCCGCGAGGAGATCGCCGAGCTGGAGAAGGACGTCGCCGAGCGTCCGGCCGCGCGTGCCGGGCAACGAGCGCTCGCAGAGGACCTGACGACCATGGTCCACGGCGAGGCCGAGCTCGCGAGGGTGATCGCCGCGTCGCGCGCCCTGTTCGGTCAAGGATCGCTGGAGGAGCTCGACGCCAGGACCCTCGACTCCGCGCTGGCCGAGGTGCCCAAGGCGACGGTTCCCGCGCTCGGGATGACGTACGTCGACCTGCTCGCCGAGAGCGGCCTGGTCGAGTCGAAGTCGGCCGCCCGGCGTGCCGTCAAGGAGGGCGGGGCGTACCTCAACAACGTGAAGATCACGGATGAGGAGTACACGCCGGCCCAGGAGGACCTGCTGCACGGCCGGTTCCTCGTGCTCCGCCGCGGCAAGCGCACCGTCGGCGGCGTCGAGGTCGCCTGACCTCGTCTCGGTTCCATCTCATTTCGTACGGCACGGCTTCACGGGTCCCGGCCCGAGGCCGTGCCGTACGGCGTTTGCGGGCCGGGCGCGACCGGCAAGACGCGAGCCGCACGCGGGCGGTGACGGCCGTCTGACGGGTCAAAAGTGGCTGTGACGGTGGTAACAGTCTGGTGGCGGAGCCGCCGCGCAACGTCCGATCAAGCCTTTGACCTGCGGTTTCGCCGAAATCGGACGGATTTGACGATAGGCCGGGTGTTGCCTAATGTTCTCATCGCCCCGAGAGACCGGGACGCCGCGAGGCGGACGGGTCTTCACGGGCCAGCCACTTCCGACACGCCACAGGGGTCCGGCTCTCGAGCCGCATCCGGCCGGTTCGTAACGTGTCCAGATCTCAGCCCGCCAGGCTGGTTGGACAAGGAGCGGACGGTGAGGTAGTCTGGAATGGTTGCCCCGGAGAACGGGGATCGGATCCCATGGTGGGTTCCAGCCGGTGATCGGCAGGAGCTCTCGGGATGAGAACAAAGCGAGATCGATGCCCCTGAGGGATCGGCCGTCATGGCCGGTCTTGATGGTGGTCGCGTCCGTTTCTTGAGAACTCAACAGTGTGCTAAAAGCCAGTGCATGATGCACAACCCCGTCCTATCCTGCGCTTTCGGGTGTGGGGGGATGGATTCCTTTGGTTGACATTCATGTCGAATGTTGGCCAGGAGAACTCGAAAACATTGTTTGGAGAGTTTGATCCTGGCTCAGGACGAACGCTGGCGGCGTGCTTAACACATGCAAGTCGAGCGGAAAGGCCCTTCGGGGTACTCGAGCGGCGAACGGGTGAGTAACACGTGAGTAACCTGCCCCTGACTCTGGGATAAGCCTGGGAAACTGGGTCTAATACCGGATATGACCATTTCGGACATCCGATGGTGGTGGAAAGTTTTTTCGGTTGGGGATGGACTCGCGGCCTATCAGCTTGTTGGTGGGGTAGTGG